>NZ_CP152006.1:0-4800000 GCF_038595095.1 Paenibacillus sp. FSL P2-0089 | reverse complement strand
CCAATATCAATTGTACGAAATACAACAGAATCTGATTATACGCTCAAAAGTGATAGTTCTGTTGTACATTCTGCAATCAGTTTTAAACGTGTGAGGATTACTTTTAAATCCCGCTTGCTGAGGGTTTGCCGTGCCCAGATAAGGGGGAAAGGGTGGGTTAATTGCAATTCGTACAACTAAATCGTCAGATGCGCCGCCAAATCTCTGTTTTGATGTATTTCGTACAATTAAAATGCCTTCGTACCTGGATTTTCGGCCATCCGGGCAAATATAGTTGTACAGAATACAATTAGAAGAGGAAAGCCTTCCGTTTTACTGTTTTTAGTTGCACAGACTACACTTATCTCTGATTATTCGCTGCGAACGCAGCTTCATCCTTACTGTATTTATGGAAATAAAATAGTAGAGTGGCATGATAAGGCCAGTAGGTCAAATATATGGGGAAAAGTATTGTAATGTAAGTTGATCCCGCCTGCTGTGAAGCGTATCCCGAAGGGAGGCAAAGCGATCCTTCCGCAAACGTCTCTAAGCGCCGCAAATCGGTCCTCTCACGCCAATTGCACTTAGCGGGTGTCCAGAGGGCAGAGCCCTTGGGGCCCTCCCTTCGGGAAGGGAGGGTTTAGGAGGGATCGAAAAAGGTTATCGAAAAAGTTTCGAAAAAGGTTTCGATAAAGCTTTTACCCTAAAAGGTTTTATAATTGTAAAGGAGATATACATCTTGGAAATCCTGTATAGTGATT
The DNA here is from genome assembly GCF_038595095.1 of Paenibacillus sp. FSL P2-0089. Classification (NCBI taxonomy): domain Bacteria; kingdom Bacillati; phylum Bacillota; class Bacilli; order Caryophanales; family Paenibacillaceae; genus Paenibacillus; species Paenibacillus sp. FSL P2-0089. The sequence goes on along the minus strand of NZ_CP152006.1, from coordinate 4,799,260 downwards.
TTTTCCAGCGGGCGCTGGCCGGCGGGCTGATGATTGGCATTACGGCGCCGCTGATCGGCGTTTTTCTGGTGCTGCGGCGTCTGTCTATGATCGGAGATACGCTGGCGCATGTTACGATTGCCGGGGTAGCGCTGGGCTTTCTGACGGGTTTTTATCCGCTCGGGGCGGGGCTGGTCTTTGCGGTTGTGGCCTCATTTGCGATTGAGAAGCTGCGCAAAGCCTACAAAAGCTACGCCGAGCTGTCCATTGCCATCATCATGTCGGGCGGTGTAGCGCTGGCCTCCCTTTTTTTCACCCTGGGCAAAGGGTATAATGCAGATGTAATGAGCTATCTGTTCGGCAGCATCTATACGCTCAATACTACTGATCTTATCGTGGTGGGAATCGTAACGATTGCCGTTGTGGTCGTCGTAACCTTATTTTTCAAGGAATTCTTCCTGCTCAGCTTCGAGGAGGACGCGGCCAGTGTCAGCGGACTTCCGGTGAAGCTGCTCAATATGCTGATTACGGTGTTAACGGCTCTGGTAATCAGTACGGCGATCAAGATTGTCGGCTCGCTGCTGGTCTCTGCACTGTTGACCATTCCTGTGGCCATTAGTTTGCTGCTGTCACGGAGCTTCAAGTCTTCGGTTATTCTGTCCGTGGCGATTGCCGAGATTGCCGTTATTGGCGGACTGGTCATTGCTGGAGTATGGAATCTGGCTCCTGGAGCAACGATTGTTCTGCTGTTAATTGCACTATTGACCCTAACTCTCATCGGCAAAAAAGGGCTGCCAGCCTAACAAACAAGCGTATAACCGGCCGCCCTTAGCACCAACTACATAACTGTATCTGTACTGCTGCTACATGAAGTGACCCGAGTGACCCCGACTATGGAAGGAGATGCGCCCGTGTCCAACCTGAATGCAGGAATCGCTTTTGCCGCCGGAGTGGCGTCATTCATATCGCCTTGCTGCCTGCCGCTCTATCCTTCTTATCTATCTTATATTACTGGCTTATCGGTGCAGGAGCTGAAGAGCGGCAGCAACAGCAAAGAGGTCCGTCTCCGGACCCTCTCGCATACGCTGGCGTTCATTCTGGGCTTTTCGGCAGTGTTCTATACGCTTGGTTTTGGAGCCGGCTTGTTCGGTGAATTCTTCAACGGCCAGCGGGATCTGATCCGTCAATTATCGGCGATCCTTATTATTGTCATGGGGCTCTTCCTGTTGGGGGTATTCCAGCCGCAGTTCCTGCTCCGGGAACGCAAGCTGGAGCTGAGATGGAAGCCTGCCGGGTACCTGGGCTCTTTCATCTTCGGCATCGGGTTCTCAGCAGGCTGGTCGCCCTGTATCGGCCCGATTCTAACAGCCATTATCGCGCTGTCGGCCAGTGATCCGGGAACGTGGTTCACGATGATTACGGCATATAGTATCGGCTTTGCACTGCCGTTCTTCGGACTGGCCTTTTTCCTGGGCGGGGCGCGCAAGATCCTGAAATACTCCAACCTGCTGATGAAGCTGGGCGGCGGGCTGATGGTATTCATGGGCATCCTGCTGTTCACCGACCAGATGTTCCGCATTACGATTTGGCTGCAGGGCATCACGCCGCGCTGGCTAATTTTCTAAGCTTAAGTGAAATAATCAATAGCCGCTTCCGGAAAATGTTCAAAAATCCGCTCTGTGATGAATTCGCGCAGGGCGGTTTGTTGTTCGTCCGGGTAGACATATTTGTTCTGTCCCCATTTGCCCCATTTCTTCTTGCGCTTCTCGATGTCCATCTCCAGCTTCGACTTCGGATAACGCTTCTCGATGACGGTCTTGGCCGTCTTGGTGAAGCGGTGCTGGATCATTTCAAAGGTCAGCCCTTGGCCAATCCCCGGCGGCAGGGCATGCGCCAGCTTCTCTAATAGCTCGCTGTAGCCGTCTTCCCAGCCGTCATGCCAGATAATAGGGGCAATGATGAAGCCCAGCGGATACCCGGCACGGGCGATCTGTCCGGCGGCCTCAATCCGTTCCTCGAAGCGTGAGGTGGCCGGCTCGAAGTTCTTGATCACATAGTCGGCATTCACGCTGAAACGCACACGGGTATGACCGTTATGCTTCAGCTTAAGCAGCGGCTCGACATGCTGGTATTTGGTCACGAAGCGCAGGCGCCCGAGCGGCTCCTCCGCCATGAATTCGATCAGTTCCGTCAGCGAGCCGGTAATATGCTCAAGGCCGAGCGGATCTGAGGTACAGGCCGCTTCGAACGTTGTGATTTCCGGGGAACGCTCGGTGATGTATTTTTTGGCGGCATCGATGATGTCCCCGGTGTTGACATAGACACGGATGTAGGGCTTCGCTCCAAGCGTAGTCTGCAGGTAACAATAATGGCAGTGGCCCATGCACCCGGTGGCAATCGGAATCGCATAATCAGCCGATGGCTTCGACTGGTCAAAAGTGAGCGTCTTGCGCAAGCCGACCACAAGTGTCCGTTTGGCGATTTTGTATTGCTCGACTTCTGTCTCGCCCGGCAGATTGGTAATCCGGTTATGCGAGGTGGTCATGCGGTAGGGAATATTGCGGGACTTGACCCATTCCATAATCCGCTCCCCTTTGGGATAATTCAGCGCATCAGGTTCAAAGAAGACAAGCTCTGGGATGAACAGGCCGGTAGGCTTGCGCGTTCTTTTAGCAGGAGGGCGTTCGGGTGTGACTATGCTCATAATTTCACGCTCCTTAGGGATGAGGATACCGTTATTGTGCCAATCCGCAGGCGAATGGAATCATGGTAAACATCACTAAGCGGGGAAGCGGATGACCGGCAGGACTTGCCAAGGAGCGGCAGAAGCATGTATCATTGTTAGAGCAAGGCCCGGTCCCACCGTTACGCTCATTATAGAAAAGAGGTAAGCTAGAATGCCAACACCCAGCATGGAGGATTATTTGGAGCGCATATATAAGCTCATCGACGAGAAGGGTTATGCGCGGGTCTCGGATATTGCCGAGGGGCTGGAAGTCCATCCCTCCTCTGTGACCAAGATGATCCAAAAACTGGATAAGGACGAATATCTCATCTATGAGAAATATCGTGGGCTTGTCCTAACAAGCAAAGGAAAAAAAGTGGGGAAACGTCTTGTGGACCGCCATCAGCTGCTGGAGGAGTTCCTCGGGATTATTGGGGTACAGCAAGAGCATATTTATAAGGATGTTGAAGGCATTGAGCATCACTTGAGCTGGGATTCCATCACCCGGATCGAAACGCTGGTGGAGTATTTCCGCCGGGATGAAGCGCGTGTGCAGACCTTGTACGATATTCACCATGAGATAGCCAGCGATTCATAAACGTGGCTTTTTTTGTTTGATTAGCGCAACCTTTCCAGTTTTTTTACGTCAAAACGGATACCGTTCCTTTTTCACTAAGGAAGGATTCCGTTTACAAAAGAACGGCCTTCTCCCTGACCCAAGGACGAGAGGGCTATTTTTTTGTCTATACAACTTCAAGACCTGGGAGGAATTATGAATTACCGTAAATGGATCGTAGGACTGCTCGTGATTATGCTATGTCTGCCTGTATGGACGCCGGGTGTGCGCGCAGCTTCTGTGCAAATCACCATTGAACTGGATGGGGAGACGCTGAACCCGGATGTGCCGCCGTATATTACACGTACTAATGTTACGATGGTGCCGGCTGGAGTGATTAGCCAGGGACTGGGGGCCGGTGTGAAATGGGATCAGGCCAGTAAGACAGCAACCATAAGCAAGGATAATAATGTACTGCAGCTGACCAGCGGCAAAACAAGTGCTATCGTTAACGGTACAGCCGTCCGTCTGGATACTTCTGTCCAGATCACACAGGGCCGGGTCATGGTGCCGCTGCGGTTTGTAAGCGAGCAGCTTGGGCTTCAAGTACTCTGGGATCAGGCTACGAAGCATATCTCCTTATATTCCGGCATGGAGATCGGCGGCCCTTCTACACCTGTGACGCCGACAGTTCCGTCAGTGCCTACACCAACTGTACCTACGCCATCTGTGCCAATACCAACGGTACCGTCACCAACCGTACCTTCCATTCCTGGTGCCAAGACCAGTAAGGCGATGAAGGGCGCCTGGGTATCCACCGTGTATAATCTGGATTGGCCCTCAACGTCTTCGGCAGGCAATCCCGACAAGCAGAAAAAGGAGTTCGACAGCCTGCTGGACAAGCTGAAGGCGGCCGGATTCAATAGTGTATTCGTCCAGGTCAGACCGTCTGGAGATGCACTTTATCCTTCTCAGATCGTGCCCTGGTCCAAGGTGCTTAGCGGGACTCAGGGTAAGGAGCCCGGCTACGACCCGCTGGCCTATATGGTTAGCAGTGCCCACAGCCGGGGAATGCAGCTGCACGCCTGGTTCAATCCGTTCCGGGCTACGACAGACGCTACAGATGCCACAATAAGAGGCCTTGCCCCTAACCATGTAGCCAAGCTTCATCCGGACTGGATCGTCAAGGCGGAGAACAAGCTGTACATAAACCCGGGAATTCCGGAAGCTCGGCAGCATATTATTGACACGGTGATGGAGGTGGTCAGAGGGTATGATATCGACGGGGTACATCTGGATGATTATTTCTATCCGTCCAATGTAGCTTTTGCCGATGATACGGCCTTCAAGACCTTCAATACACAAGGGATTAGCAGCAAAGGCAACTGGCGGCGGGATAATATCAACCAGTTCATCCGTCAGCTGGGGCAGGAGATTCATGCAGCGAAGCCGTCCGTATCTTACGGGGTCAGCCCGTTCGGGGTATGGCGCAACAAAAAAGCGGACAGCACCGGCTCAGATACTACAGCAGGGGTGTCAGCCTATGATGACATGTATGCGGATGTGCGCACCTGGATTCAGAGCGGCTGGATCGATTATGTTGCCCCGCAGGTCTATTGGAGCCTCTCCTTCAGCGCCGCCCGTTATGATAAGCTGGTGGACTGGTGGGTGAACGAGGTTAAGGGAACGAAGGTTAAGCTGTATATCGGTCTTGCCTCCTACAAGGTAGGGGATACCAAGCAGACTGCGGAATGGCAGAGCGGAGATCAGATTATCAACCAGCTCAAATATAATGAGAAATACGATGAGGTGGCTGGCAGCATCCTGTTCCGGGCGAATGATATTGTAGTCCGTGACCCGTACGGGCTAGCCAGTCTGCTCAGCTTCTATTTCAAGAGTTAAGTCATGAATAGTCCCCCGTGCTCATAGATAACAATACATTCTATGGAACGGGGGTTTGCCATGTATGGAGATTAACGCGGTATTTGAAGGCGGGGGAGTCAAAGGAATTGCCCTGGCAGGTGCGGTGGAGGCGACGGAACGCGCGGGCCGTACCTTCGGGCGGGTAGCAGGAACCTCTTCCGGTTCGATCATTGCCTCGCTGCTGGCAGCGGGGTACAGCGGAGAGACCATGAGCCGGATTATCCGGCGGACACCGTTCACCTCCTTTTTGAAGCGGGGAGCGCTCTACAACACCGCCTTCGTTGGGCCGGCCTTGCGTGTGCTGCTCAAGAAGGGGCTGTACTCAGGCCAGGCGCTGGAAGCGTGGATACGCAATCTGCTGCTGGAGCAGGGGGTTGTTACGTTCCGGGATCTGCCGCGCGGCAAGCTGCGGGTGATTACATCAGATATCACCAACGGGCGGATTGTGGTGCTGCCAGATGATCTGGTGCTGTACGGGATCGAGCCTGACAGCTTCGAAGTTGCCAAGGCGGTGCGGATGAGCTGCAGCATTCCGTATTTCTTCGATCCGGTGATCCTGCGGCTGGCCGGAGAGGCGGCCCGGGGGAAATCGTTCAGCGGGCAGCTGGTCTATATGGTGGACGGGGGAGTGCTGAGTAATTTTCCGCTCTGGCTGTTTGATGAGAAGAAGGACGGCTTCCTCTCACCGTTGCGCAGGACACCAACCATAGGCTATCAGCTGATTGGGAAGGCAGCTCCGCAGCCGCATCATATTACGGGTCCGTTCAGCATGCTGGAGGCGATGGTGGAGACGATGCTCTCCGCGCATGATGAACGGTATATTGAGACGGATAAATTCGTTCGTACAGTCAAAATTCCTACGCTGGGCATCTCCACTACCGAGTTTCATATCACACAGGCACAGACGGACGCCTTGTATACGGCGGGCATCGCAGCCGGAGAGGAGTTCTTCGCTAACTATCGTCCGGCACCGCCGTCCTACACCAGGAGGGCACCCCTTCAGGCCGCAGGTCCAAGACGGTAACTAAACCACAACATATAAATTTTTATCTTACCAGAAAAAAGGCATCCCCACGTGATGAAATCACGTGGGGATGCCTTTTGCAGCTCTGCTTCGTTACATTCAGTATTCAGTGATATTTGGGCAACTGATCGTCATTCTTACCCTTACTGCCTTCGATGACCTGGAAGGGATAGCTTTTGCGCTTGCCCTGTGAGCCAGTGGTCTTGCGAATGCCGGCAACCTTGGACATCGTCTTGGCCGAAGGCTTAACCTTAGTGCGCGGACGTCCGGGTCCGCCTCCCATTCTGCCGGGGGCTATCTTGTAGGCGTAATACAACAGTCCCAGCAGAATCAGGGGGAAGATGAAGAAGGACAGGGCCGCCAGGCCGCGTGCCATAATATCCAGCACCAGGCCCCATACGGCAAGAGCTGTCGTAATCCAAAATATCAAAGCATGTCTGATCATTGGCTAATCATCCTTTCGCAGGATCCAAAATGCCGCCTGACACACTTGCCTCCGAATATCCTTTTGCTTCAATTGCAGCGTCCAGCTCCCGCATCCGGTTGAAGGAAGCGATCGACACCTCTACCATATCGTCCTTAGGTTCCTTGGTAGTCAACAGCTGCAGCCACAGGCCCGGGTATCCCAGATACTTAAGGCCGGGAATATCTCTTACCGCATTCGTGCCCTTCAGTACCTCGAACGAGATTCCGATGACCACCGGTAAAAGAACGATACGCTGAAGCACCCGTTCCATCAGGGAATCCCACGGGACGACCGAGTAGATAATTACACCAAGGATAATCGTCAGCATCATGAAGCTGCTTCCGCAGCGGTAATGCAGACGGCTGTATTTCTGTACGTTCGCTACGGTCAGCTCTTCACCGGCTTCAAAGGCGCTGATGACCTTGTGCTCAGCTCCGTGATATTGGAAGAGCCGCTTGATCACTGGCGTCTGCGAGATCGCCCAGAGATAGACGAGCAGGAGAATCAGCTTGATGCCGCCTTCCACAAGGTTGTGCAGAATATAGTTGTCAAATACATTTTTGAACAAAAAATCTTCTACGAATACCGGGACCAGCGTGAAAATCAGCTTACCGAACAGGAAAGACAGAATCCCCATTATAGCTACGCCGAAGATCATTCCGAGGCTCCAGCCTTCGTCCTTCTTCTTGTTCTTCGCCTGCTGCTTGGCAAGCTCTTCCGGCTCCGTCTCATCCTCGGCATAGGATTCTGCCGAATAGTTCAGATGCTTCGAGCCTTTGGCGCTGGAATCTATAATACTGACAATGCCGCGAAGCAGCGGAATCTTGCGCAGTTTAAGGACCCAGCTCTTATCGCTCTTCGGCACCTCCAAAAATGTAATCTCCTGATTCTTTCGTCTTACGGCTGTTACGTTGACATGCTTGCCGCCGAACATGACGCCTTCGATGACGGCTTGGCCGCCGTAACTGGGAGTTTCCTGGGACAACCAATTCACCTTCCCGTATATTGATATGATTTATATAATACATTGTAACTAATTTTTAAACACATTACTAGTTGGATTGCCGTTAGCTGTACATACTAGCTGTAGAGAGCGGAGTGGAAACCGGATTAACCCCATACCGAAAGAGAGGGAGCTCTATGAGTTCTTCAAGCAAGCCTAAGAGTGTCCAGACGAATCCTTTTTATTTCTCCATTGAACTGGGTTATTTCGCCGGTTTAATCTGGGGAGGATTGCACTGGCTGATGTATGTTCTGCACTTCACTAAGGTCATTCCGGGATTTTTGGCGGAGCCTTTTTTCAAGCATGAATTTCTGCTGACCCCTGCCGGGCATCTGCTCGGATATTTATGCTTCATTGTACTCTCCGTATTAGCTTCCCTGATCTACGTGTTTATTCTCCGGAAGCTTAACGGACCTTGGCCTGGGATGATATACGGGGTGCTGTGGTGGTCGGTCCTGTTCCTGGCTTGCTCGCGCTTATTCCTGCTCCAGCCGCCGTTCAAGCTGCCGTGGGACACGGTGATCAGCGAATTCTGTCTCTTCCTGCTCTGGGGATTATTCATCGGATATACAGCGGCAATCGAGTATACGGATGAACGCAAACGCGAACAGCAGACGAAGCTGGCCTAGGCCCTTCGAAAAAACTTCTCAGTTGGCCTGCCGCTATGGTAAAATACAATGTGGCTATTTCGAGAGGAGAATGAAAATGGGCAACAAGCGCGTCTCCAAGCTGCGTAAGGTTCTGCAGGAACTGGGACTGGATGCGATGTTAATTACCAACGGATATAACCGCCGCTATTTGAGTGGGTTCACCGGCTCCTCCGGGTACGTACTGGTTACCGGTGATGACAGTTATCTGCTGACGGACTTCCGGTATATGACACAGGCCTCGGAACAGGTGAATGGCCTCAAGGTGGTACAGCATGACTCGAAATTCATTGACACCGTGCGGGAACTGCTGCCGAAGGGCGGACAAGTCCGTGTCGGCTTCGAGCAGGATGATGTGACCTTCAGTGCGTACACCGCTTATGCGGAGGCTCTTGCCCCGGCAGCCATGGTACCGGTATCGAAGGCTGTTGAGAACCTGCGCATGTTCAAGGACGAGGAAGAGCTGGCTGTGATGCAGCGGGCTGCCGATCTGGCAGACGCCACCTTCAGTCATATCCTGAATGTGATCAAGCCGGGCATGACGGAACGCGATGTCGATCTGGAAATGGAATTCTACATGCGTACGCATGGTGCAACTTCGTCTTCGTTCGATACAATCGTCGCTTCCGGTGAGCGTTCAGCTATGCCGCATGGTGTAGCGAGCAGCAAGGTTATCGGGAACAACGAATTCGTCACTTTCGATTTCGGCGCGCTCCTGGACGGTTACTGCTCCGATGTGACCCGCACGATTGCTCTGGGATCACCGGACCCTAAGCTGAAGGAGATCTACGATATTGTGCTTGAAGCGCAGCTTCATACGCTGGCGCATATCAAGCCCGGCATGACCGGCCGTGAATGTGATGCCCTGGCCCGAGATATCATCACCCGCTACGGGTATGGTGAATACTTCGGCCACAGCACAGGCCATGGTCTCGGGATGGAAGTACATGAATGGCCGCGCTTGTCCAAGCTGGCAGATGAAGTCATCCAGCCGGGGATGGTTGTCACTGTAGAACCGGGAATCTATCTCTCGGGCCTTGGCGGCGTACGGATTGAAGATGATATTGTCATTACCGAGAGCGGCATCATGCTGCTGACACATTCATCGAAGGATTATTTGGTACTGTAAGACACTATCATTCAGTTCATTTATGGATTCCAGGAGGGATTTTTTGTGATTTCAGTTAACGATTTTAAGACAGGCCTGACCGTAGAAGTAGAAGGGGACATCTTCACCGTCCTAGATTTCCAGCACGTGAAGCCGGGTAAAGGCGCAGCCTTCGTCCGCTCCAAGCTGAAGAACCTGCGTAACGGCAATACGGTTGAGCGCACGTTCCGTGCCGGTGAAACCATTGGCCGCGCCATCATCGAGAACCGTGGCGTACAGTACCTGTATGCAAGCGGCTCTGAACATGTGTTTATGGACAACGAGACTTATGACCAGTTCGAATTGACAGCCAAGCAGCTTGAATGGGAGCTTAACTTCCTCAGAGAGAACATGACCGTGAATATCGTCAGCTACCAGGGCGAAATCCTCGGGATCAACCTGCCGACCAGCGTAGAGCTGAAGGTAACTGAGACCGAACCGGGCGTGAAGGGCAACACGGCTCAAGGCGCGACCAAAGCCGCTGTTCTGGAGACCGGTCATACGGTCCAGGTACCGCTGTTCATCAATGAAGGAGATGTTCTTCTGGTCGATACCCGCGAAGGTAAATATATCTCCCGCGCGTAGAGCCTTTTTGGATTTCAGATGTAACTTGAGGACCTCCCCGCTTGATGCGGCGGAGGTCTTTTTGCTGTGTCAGGCTGGGAGAGAAGGAAGAAGTGAAGGGAAAGGGGATGAAAATGTTGAAAGGGATAAATCCCTCTGATTCAGCGGAATGTTAGCTGAACGGGGGGATTAAAGGGATAAATTCCTTAGATTTGCAGAAAGCGTACGGCATAATGGGAAACAAAGGGATAAAACCCTCTGACGGACGTCTCCGGTGGGGCGGAATGTGGAGTGAAAGAGTAATGAGGTGCACTAGTGCATCAGAATTGAGCCGAAGCGGGCTGGATGAGCGAATGAGGAGCATTAGTGCACCTGAATTGGGCCGAAACGGGCTGGATGAGCGAATGAGGAGCATTAGTGCACCTGAATTGGGCCGAAACGGACTGGACGAGCGAATGAGGAGCATTAGTGCCCCTGAATTGGGCCGGAGCGGGCTGGATGAGCGAATGAGGAGCATTAGTGCCCCTGAATTGGGCCGGAGCGGACTGGACGAGCGAATGAGGAGCATTAGTGCCCCTGAATTGGGCCGGAGCGGGCTGGATGAGAGTAATTAGGTGCACTAGTGCCCCTGAATTGGGCCGAAGCGGGCTGGATGAGCGAATGAGGAGCATTAGTGCACCTGATTCCGGCCGTGCGGGTTCGGGGTTAAGGCCGGGTTCATCAAAAATGGGCATTTTATTTTGTGAAACCATTAACGCATGTTATGATTTTCGTATTATACTGTGTTAAAGCATTAACCAAAATTTAAGCTACTTTAGAGCGAAATAGGGAGTGAATGGAACTTTGTCACTTTATGTCATGAAATTCGGGGGCAGCTCCGTCGGCGACATTGAACGTATGAAGCGGGTCGCCGGGCGGATCGCAGCCAAGCAGGATGAAGGACATCGCTGCGTTGTGGTGGTCTCCGCTATGGGAGATACCACAGATGATCTGATCGATCAGGCGAATCAGCTGAACGGTCAGCCCCCCGCACGCGAGATGGATATGCTGATGACTACAGGGGAGCAGATCTCCGTAGCGCTTCTGTCGATCGCGCTTCACGGGATCGGCCGGAATGCCGTATCCTATACAGGCTGGCAGGCCGGGTTCCGCACCGATGAGACCCACGGCCGGGCACGGATCAGTGAGATTGTTCCGCGCCGGGTGCTGGAGTCGCTGGAGCGGGAGCAGATTGTGATTGTAGCTGGCTTCCAGGGCATGACGCTGGATGGCGAGATCACTACGCTGGGCCGAGGAGGCTCAGATACGACAGCGGTTGCGCTGGCTGCAGCCATCAAGGCGGATGTCTGCGAGATTTATACCGATGTAGACGGAATCTACTCTACTGACCCGCGGATTGTGAAGACGGCGCGCAAGCTGAAGGAAATCTCCTATGACGAGATGCTGGAGCTGGCGAATCTCGGGGCAGCCGTACTGCATCCGCGTGCCGTGGAATATGCCAAACGATATCAAGTGAAGCTGGTCGTAAGATCAAGCTTTAACCATAATGAAGGTACTGTGGTGAAGGAGGAAGCAAGCATGGAGCAAGGTGTAGTAGTTAGCGGAATTGCCTATGATAAAAATGTGGCCCGGATCAGTATTCTGGGAGTTCCAGATGTGCCGGGGGTACTCGCCCAGGTATTCGGCAAGCTGGCCGATGAAGGTGTGGATGTCGATATTATCGTGCAGAGCGGAGTGCAGAACAAGACGGCTGACTTCTCCTTCACTGTAGCGCTTGGAGATCTTGTGAAGGCCAAAGAGGTCATCGAAGGGCTGCACAGCGTATTGCCTTACCGTGAAGTGACTTCCGAGGACAGTCTGGTCAAGGTGTCGATTGTCGGCGCCGGGATGGTCAGCCACCCGGGGGTTGCCGCCAAAATGTTCGAGGTGATCTCGAATGAAGGCGTGAGCATCAAGATGGTGAGCACTTCCGAGATCAAGGTATCCTGTGTGATTGAATCCGGCAACCTGCAGCAGATCATCCAGGCGCTGCATACCGCCTATAACCTGGATACACAAGAGCAAGCCTTCGTTGGAGGTCCACAGGACCGCCGCTAAGCCGCTGGATAGTTAGTTACAACAATACATCGCGGATGTTCTTCAGCCGGAAGGCTGGCGGGCATCCCTGTTCGGCGTATGGCGGCTGGGGAGTCCTCTTCGGATTAGGGAAAGTCCTGTACATGCCCGAAAAAGGCTAGGCGGTCCGAATGTATGTCAAAAACCGAATACATTACGCCTACGACAGGCTAGACGGCCGAATGTATGTCAAAAACCGAATACAGTACGCCTACGACAGGCTAGACGGCCGAATGTATGTCAAAAACCGAATACATTATGCCTACGACAGGCTAAACGGCCGAATGTATGTCAAAAACCGAATACATTAGGCCTGCGACAGGCTAGGCGGGCTGAATGTATGTCAAAAACCGAATACATTATACTGACGATAAGCTAAATGAGCCGGATCTGTACCGACGTAAGCGTCGTAAAGCGGTTTATGTATAAGATAAAGACACAGTGAACAACCGCTCCCTTAATCTTAAGTTAAAAAGAGTGCTGTTACCCGCAAAAGCGGAGAACAGCACTCTTTTCTTTTGCCGCAAAATATGTTACTTGCCTGACGCTCCGGCGGGCGGCAGCAAGCTCGCTCCTGCTTAGCTTAGCCGCCGGAACCTGCCCATAATCTCCACGGTCTCCAGCACGTTAACGAAGGATTTCGGATCGGTCTCCAGAATCGTCTTGCGCAGATCTGCCAGCTCATAGCGGGTGGTTACGGTCATCAGCATCGTATTGCCTTCGTGACTGTATCCGCCCTCGGCGTTCACAACCGTGATGCCGTGCGGCAGACTGGTCAGCCGGTTCAGCATTTTCTCGCGCTCCTTCGTGACGATGAAGCAGGTCAGCTTGATATGGCGGATGTGGATCATGTCCACCACCCGGCTTTTGACGAAGATACAGAGCATCGCGTACAGCGCGGAATCCCAGCTTTTGAAGAAGCCCAGACACAGAATGACGAGACCGTCCATTACGAACAGCACCGTCCCCATGGGAATATCCCGCTTGCGGGTGATGATGGAGCCGAGAATGTCGAAGCCCCCGGAAGATCCTCCCGCCCGCAGAGAGAAGCCAACCCCTCCCGCAATAATCACCCCGCCGAAGATACTGGCCAGAATCGGGTCCTTGGTAAGCTTCACCACAGGGATCACGTTCAGGAACCAGGTGGTGGAGAGTACAGACAGCATGCTATAGCAGATGTACTTTTTGCCCACGGCGACGAAGCCCCAGATCAGGATCGGGAGATTGATGGCGAAATAATACAACGAAATATACTTTGGATGGGTCAAATACCCGATGATGGAAGCTGTCCCGGCTACACCGCCGCTGAGCAGCTGATGCGGAATCAGGAACAGGCGGAGCCCGGCTGCTACCAGAAAGGCTGAAAATACAATAATAGCTACCTCTTTTACCTGTCTGCCTATCGTTCCTGATACAAGCGGTACTACGAAATTACGAACTTGCATGATTGTGATCCCCTTCTTTGCTCAGTTATCTTTGGATGCGGAAAAATTAATTTTATCATACCGATGATATTTTTTTATGGAGGGCGGCACTATGATATCTTTCACACCTCCTGAAATCTGTGCTAGTATCCCCATTTCTTCTTGTCTAAAGTCACCCCCTTCCGCATATCCATGGATAACAGCTTGTTTGATTTGCAGTGAAATGGCGGGCGGGCCCATAGATTTGGAAAAGGGAGATGGGATATTTGGACAAGTATGTAAGCTGGATGTCGGCCCTGCGGCTGCTGTCTGGCAGTGTAGAAATTGCGGCGGCTTTGATTATGCTGAAGCTGAATCAGGTGGATAAGGCACTGGCTGTCAATTCGGGACTGGCGCTTGTCGGCCCTACGATTCTCATTCTGACCACGGCTGTGGGCCTTACAGGGATGGCTGAGCAGCTGTCCTGGGGGAAGCTCGGCTGGATTGGCTGCGGGGTGGCTATTCTCTTATTCGGGATTCTCAAGAAATGATAGATGATAGGCATAAAGCATAAGTACAAGCATAAATATGAGATAAAGCTATTTAGTAGAGGACAGCTTGGGGGTACCTGGTATGGCAAATGACTGGCTTTTGTTGTTTCCCGAAAAAGTAAGAGCGCTGCTCGGCGGCCTCCCCGCTGCGCTCCTGGACAAGGTGGAGGAGATTCGCGTCCGTGAGGGACGGCCGCTAGAGATCAACTATTCCGGCAAGTATCATTTCATCGGTGCCGGCGGCACCCTGACCCAGCTTCCCGGCGAGGCTTACCGGCCGGACCGGGAGGATACGCACCGGCTGCTGGACCTCATCAGCAATCATTCCCTCTATACGATGGAAGAGGAGCTGCGCAAGGGCTTCATCACGATTCCCGGCGGACACCGGATCGGTCTCTGCGGCCGGACGGTGCTGAGCGGGGGCGGCGTGGAGCATCTGCGTGATATTACCGGCTTCAACGTGCGGATTGCCCGTGAGGTGCACGGCATCGCCGACGGCGTACTGCCGTATCTGCTGGACCGGGGGCGGCAGCGTGTGATGCATACGCTGATTCTGTCCCCGCCGCAGCATGGCAAGACCACGCTGCTGCGCGATCTGGCCAGGCAGCTGTCGGCAGGTACAAGCGGCGGCCGGGAAGGCAGCCGGCCGGGGCTGAAGGTCGGCATCGTCGACGAACGCTCTGAGATCGCAGGCAGCCGCCGGGGAATTCCGGCCTTCGATGTCGGGCCGCGCACGGACATTCTGGACGGCTGCCCCAAGGCGGAGGGCATGATGATGATGATCCGCTCCTTGTCGCCCGATGTGCTGATCGCCGATGAAATCGGCCGCATGGAGGACGCAGAGGCGGTGACCGAGGCGCTGCACGCCGGGATCTCGGTGGTTGCTTCTGCGCACGGCAAGGAAGTGTCCGAGCTTGCCCGGCGGCCCGGACTTGGCGGGCTGCTGGAGCACCGGATGTTCGAGCGGTATGTGATACTGCACCGCGGAGCCTCTGGCTTGTCCTTCCGCATTCTGGACGCCCAGAAGCGGGGTCTGCTGCTGGTCTCGCCGGAGCAGCAGCCGGTGTCAGGGGGTGACCGCCATGCTTAAGCTGCTTGGCGCGGTAATGATCGTGCTGGCGGGAACCCTGGCCGGCTTCAAGCGGGCGGCCCAGTATGCCGACCGGCCGAGACATATCCGGGCCTTGATTGCAGCGCTCCAGCGGCTAGAGACCGAGATCCAGTACGGCTACACGCCGCTGCCGGAGGCGCTGCGCCGGATTGGAATGCAGACAAAGGAGCCGCTGCGGGCCTTCTTCCTTACGGCGGCGGAGGAGATGAACCCGCCGTATAACTACAGTGCGGAAGAGGCCATCCGGCGGGCGATGGAAGCCCACTGGAGCAGCGCATCGCTGCGGGGCACGGAGAAGGAGATCATCCGGCAGCTAAGCTGCACGCTCGGAACCAGTGACCGTCCGAATCAGAGCACGCATATTGCACTGGCTTTACAGCAATTGAAGCAGGAGGAGACAGCGGCCAGAGAAGATCAGGGCAAGTATGAGAAGGTGAGTAAAAGCCTGGGTCTGCTGCTTGGAGCATTGATCGTCATTTTGATCTTTTAGCGAGGTGCCAGGAATGAATATTGAAGTCAACGCGATCTTTCAGATTGCCGGCATCGGCATCATTATCGCCATGATCCATACGGTGCTTAAGCAGATGGGCAAAGAGGATATCGCCCACTGGGTAACGATTGTCGGCTTTATCATCGTCCTGTTCATGGTCATCCGGATGCTGGATGGGCTGCTGCAGGAAATCAAAACGATTTTTCTTTTTCAATAGGCTGAGGTTATGGAAATCATTCAGATTGTGGGAATCGGCATCTTGGCGACGGTCCTTATCCTCGTCCTGAAGGAACAAAAGCCGGTATTCGCCTTCCTGCTGACCACTGCGGCCGGCATCCTGATCTTCCTGTTCCTGATCGGCAAGATCGGAACGATTCTCGGTACGCTGGAGCGGGTGGCGGAGTCCTCCGGGATGGAAATGATCCACATCAAAACGGTGTTCAAAATCATCGGCATCTCCTATATTGCGGAATTCGGGGCGCAGATCGTGAGGGATGCCGGGCAGGAATCGATTGCTTCCAAGATTGAGCTGGCCGGCAAGGTGCTGATCATGGTGCTGGCTGTTCCGATTATCAGCATTATTATTGAAACGGTCATGAAGCTGCTGCCAGCCTGATACAGCGGACATGCCGGACAAGTTGGAGTAGAGCGGAGGTGAGGGGAATGCAGGAGCATAGTATTTTTCGGCCGCCAAAAGGGGGAAAGGCGCTCCTGCTTCTGCCAGCCCTGTTGCTGGTGCTCCAGCTGCTTCTGCTGTGTGGAAGCACGGCAAGTGCGGCAAGTGTTGCGAATGCTGCAAGCGCGGGAAGTGTGGCAAGTACTGCAAGCGGGTCCCCTGTTCCTTCAGCTCCGGCTACAGGCGGCAGCGGAGGTCTGGCATCTCCTGTTGACCAGTGGGTGAAAGGGCAGGTGGAGCATCTGCCAAAAGACAAAGTCGAGTCTTACTGGGACCAGCTGATGAAGGATTACGGGGGATTTTTCCCGGAGGGACGGACACCTTCCTTGATGGATATGCTGCTGCCGGGAGATAAGGGCTTAAGCTTCAAAAGCGTATTGTCCGGCCTGATGAACTTCATGTGGCATGAGGTGCTATACAACGGCAAGCTGCTGGTCACGATTGTGATGATCAGTGTGCTGAGTATGATTCTGGAGACGCTTCAGACCGCTTTTGAACGGAAATCTGTCAGCAAGATTGCTTATATGCTCTGCTACATGGTGGTGCTGGTCATCGCCGTTAACAGCTTCAATGTCGCTATCGGCTATGCCAAGGATGCCATCGACCGGATGATCGACTTCATGATGGCTATGATTCCGCTGCTGTTCGCGCTGCTGGCCTCAATGGGCAATATCGTCACGGTGTCGGTGACCCATCCGCTGATCGTATTCATGATCCATACCGTAGGCACGCTGATTCATACGCTGGTCTTCCCGCTGCTGTTCTTCTCGGCGGTGCTGCATCTGGTGAGCGCCATGTCGGAGAAATACAAGCTGACCCATCTGGCGAATCTGCTGCGCAATATCGGGGCCGGGCTGCTCGGGGTGCTGCTGACGGTGTTCCTCGGCGTGATCTCCGTCCGGGGGATTACCAGCTCGGTTACAGACGG
This sequence comes from Paenibacillus sp. FSL P2-0089, assembly GCF_038595095.1. Taxonomy (NCBI): domain Bacteria; kingdom Bacillati; phylum Bacillota; class Bacilli; order Caryophanales; family Paenibacillaceae; genus Paenibacillus; species Paenibacillus sp. FSL P2-0089. The sequence continues at coordinate 4,781,952 of NZ_CP152006.1, read as the reverse complement.
AGTGACCATACGCGCGGCCAAATATATTACAGGGAATTTCGTGCCGGTGATCGGTAAAATGTTCGCGGATGCCACCGACACGGTCATCTCGGCCTCACTGCTGGTGAAGAACGCCATCGGGCTGTCGGGAGTGATCATTATCCTCTTCCTGTGTGCGTTCCCGGCAATCAAAATTCTGATCCTCGCCCTGATCTACAATCTGGCCGCCGCTGTCATGCAGCCGCTGGGCGAGACACCGATTGTGACCTGCCTGCAGACGATCGGCAAAAGCATGATTTATGTCTTCGCGGCGCTGGCCGCCGTCTCGCTGATGTTCTTCCTGGCAGTAACCATTATGCTGACTGCGGGCAATGTGACCGTAATGATGCGCTAGAACGAAATGACAAGGAGGTGCGCCATGTCCTGGCTCAGCAGTTGGCTCCATGAGCTGATTCTCGTCGTGCTGATGGCTGCATTCGTGGAGATGCTGCTGCCCAGCAAATCCATGGAACGCTACGCCAGACTGGTGCTCAGCCTGCTGGTTCTGCTGACAATGCTAAGCCCGATAATCTCTCTGCTGAAAGGGGATGCCAGCAAGGAGCTGACCGTGGCGATGCAGCAGCAGGAAAGAAGCGGGGGGCTGCTGAACAGAGCGGAGGGTGCACCGGATTCGCTGGACAAGATTCTGGCGGACGGGCGGATGCTGGCTGCCGGAGCCCGCGACCAGAGCCTGAAGCTGGCTGCCGAGGAAATCGCCGGCCAGATGCGCGACCAAATTGCCGGGAGCACCGGGCTCGGCGGGGTGAAGGTAACGGTGGCCCTGGCCATGGGCCCGAATCCAAATGCGCCGCTCGGCGAGGAGGTGCCGCTGATCTCCTCGGTCACAGTAGCGCTTCCGCCGGAGCAGAGCGCCTCTGGAGGCGCTGTCCAGGGTGGGGGCGCATCATCCCTCCCGTCAGCCGGGCCGATACAGATTAACCCTGTGGAGCCGGTCCAGGTCAGCCTGGAAGGCAGCGGGGGAGATGGTGAAGCGCAGGAAGCGTCATCCTCAGGTGGTGGTTCGGCTCCGGCGTCCTCCTCTTCCGGGAGCGGCACTGAGGGAGTGCAGGAGACCCAGGCGGAAGAAGCCGGAACAATTATCCAGCTGCTGGAGAAGAACTGGAACCTGGACCCCGCTTTGATCAAGGTGCAAAGCAGCGGGGGCGGTACCGTGAAATCATAATTGAAGGAGGGAAATCAATGGGCAATTGGCTGAAAAAGCTGGAGCAGTGGGCCGGAGGCGGCAACGGCAGCCCGAAGCGCAGCCACACCTTCCGATGGCTAATCATTATCGGCCTGCTGGGTGTTGCAATTATGCTGTTCAACTCCTTCGTGAATGTGAAGAAGCTGGACAACGAGAACACAGGGCGTGAACCGCCGGACAGCGGGACCTCGCAGACAGTCCTGCAGCAGGAGACCGGGAGCGCGAATTCTTTTGACAGCATCGAACTGGCGATGGAGAACCGCACGAAGGAGATTCTGGAGAAAATCGTGGGGGTCGGTACTGTGGATATCATGGTCACCGTAGATTCCACAGAGGAGATTATCGTGCAGCGCAATATGAACGACTCGCAGCAGCAAAGTGAAGAAACAGATGCCAGCGGCGGTAAACGCCATACCACCCAGTACACCAGGGACGGCCAGATCGTCACTTACAGCCAGTCAGGGAATGAGGCTCCGATCATCACCAAGCGGGTGAAGCCTCAGGTAAGGGGAGTGCTGGTGGTCGCCAAAGGGGCAGAGAACAAGGTCGTGCGCAGTCTGATTGAGCAGGCGGTTGAAAAAGGGCTTAACGTACCGGTCTACCGGATTTCTGTTGTCCCGCGCAAGCAGGAATAGGCATGTCTCCGGCAACCCCGGCATATGCTTTAACAGAAGAGGCTTGTACGATACACACGGGCACAGACGACAAGAGGGCTGGCAACAAAATTATAGGAGGTATAAACAATGAAGGGCAAAAGACAAACGATTTGGCTGGTTTCTATGCTCAGTTTGATGGTAGTGCTCTCTGCATATTATCTGTTCACGGAAGATACGGGGGCTCCCATCCCCAAAGAAACTGCAGGCAGCATCCAGGTGGACACTATAAAAGACGGAACGGGCGGCGGAACTGCGACTACGCTGGACAGCGGACTTGTCATCAAAGAGGTCAGCACGGACAAAGGAATTGCAGTAGGAACCGTGGATGACAGCAGCAAGACCACCAAGGATGAAGCGGCATCGACAGTGGCAACGGATGACAGCACGACTCCGGCCGTGATAGATGACAGCAGTGTGGTTGCTGACAGCAGTAACACTGCCAAGGATACAACTGCTGCAACGGACAAGGCGGCCACTACTACAGCTGATAAAGGTAAGGATACGGCTGGCAGCAAGGATACCAAGGAAAATAAGGACACCAAGGATACCAAGGACAGCAAAGACAGCAAGGATACGTCAGCCGCTGTAGACAAGACTCCGGCGAAGGACGACGAGGCGATTCTGGATGAAGTGGCTTCGCAGAGCGTATCGGCGAGCAGCCTGTTCACGAACTACCTGTACGAACGCGAACAGAAGAACCTGAAGGATCACAATGATCTGCTGGCGCTGATTAACGATATGGATAAGACACCGGCTGAGAATGCAGCAGCCCAGGAGCAGCTCAGCAAGCTGGAAGAGAAAGAGTCCAAGATCACCGGGATTGAAGAGAAGCTTCAACAAAAATACGGTGAGGCCATTGTGAAAGAAGAAGCCGGTGACGCCTACACGATCGTGGTGCTTAGCGATAAGCTGGATGTGAAGCAGGCGGTCGGTATCGTGGATTTTGTAATGAAGGAACTGAGCGTTACCCAGGACAAGATTAAGGTCCAATACGTCTCGGAGCAGTAAGCCGGCTGAATAAAATCAGGGAAAATAGAATAAAATGCCGAAAGAGCCCGGGCGCGTCCCAGGCTCTTTCCATTTCTAGCGTTTGTGATATAATACATAAAGTTATCGATGCATAGAAAAAGAAGATTACGCAGGCAGCGGTTACACAAGGTAGCGATTCAAGAGAATTACAGGGCAGACCCGCGTTACGGGTATGCTTGTCAGAACGGATATCGTACCCTGCTCAGCCAGCGTCCCAAAATGGCTTCGAGAGAAAGCTGAAGGAGTGAACTACCCAATGTTCAAGTTAAGCGAGATTAAGGAATTGATTCAATTGCTGGACCAGACTTCCTCCGTGCACGAGCTGGAGATTGAAAGCGAAGGTATGAAGCTGGCTATCCGTAAACCGGATCGCTCTGAAGCTGAAGGAACAGTAATTCAGGCGGCTCCTTATACCTACCCCTTTACGCCAGCCCCGCAGCCGCAAAGTCCGCAGATTATTGCCCCTCAGGCTGTTAGTGAAGTTCCTGCTGCGGCGCAGCAGCCCGCAACCTCCGCTGAAGGCGCATTACATAAAATCGTCTCGCCGATGGTTGGGACCTTCTATAGTGCCGCTTCACCGGAGACGCCTTCCTTTGTTAATGTCGGAGACCGGGTGAATGAGAAATCTACGGTCTGCATCATTGAAGCGATGAAGCTGATGAATGAGCTGGAAGCCGAAGTGAAGGGCGAGATTGTCTCTGTCCTGGTTGAGAACGGCCAACTGGTGGAATACGGTCAGCCGCTGTTTCTGGTGAGAGCGGAATAATTGCCGCGAGAATGAAGAGGAGCTTTCAAGCTTCGCTAAACTTTGGGAGGAAACGCATGAACATTCAAAAAGTGTTGATTGCCAACCGCGGCGAGATTGCGGTCCGCATTATCCGGGCCTGCCGCGAGCTGGGTATTGCCACCGTGGCTGTCTATTCGGAGCCGGACCGCGATTCCCTGCATGTACGTCTTGCGGATGAGGCGTACTGTATCGGACCGATGCCCGCCAAGGACAGCTATCTGAACTTTACTAATATTATGAGCGTTGCCACGCTGACGGAATGCGATGCTATTCACCCCGGCTATGGCTTCCTGGCCGAGAACGCGGATTTCGCCGAGATCTGTGAATCCTGTAACATTACCTTCATCGGCCCGTCTCCGGATGCGATTACCCGGATGGGCGACAAGGCTGTTGCCAAAGAAACGATGAAGCTGGCCGGAGTTCCGATTATTCCGGGCTCGGACGGGATTGTCGGTGACTTAGAGGAAGCAGTGATGCTCGGCCGTGATATCGGGTACCCCCTTATCGTCAAAGCTACGGCAGGCGGCGGAGGCAAGGGCATCCGCATCGCCGAGGATGAAGAGTCACTGGTGAAGCAGATTACCGCTGCCCAGCAGGAAGCGCAGAAGAATTTCGGCAACGCCGGAGTCTATTTGGAGAAATTCCTGACCGGCATGAAGCATGTGGAGATTCAGATCATCGCCGATAATCACGGCAACGTCGTCCACTTGGGCGAGCGTGACTGCTCTGTGCAGCGCCGCCGCCAGAAGCTGATCGAAGAAGCGCCTTGCTCGGTACTTACCCCGGAGGTCCGCGATGCGATGGGCCAAGCGGCGGTACGGGCTGCACTGGCGGTTAATTACTCGGGGGCGGGTACTCTGGAATTCCTGCTGGGTCCTGACGGACATTTCTATTTCATGGAGATGAATACACGGATTCAGGTGGAGCATCCGGTAACGGAGATGGTCACCGGTGTCGATCTCATTAAGGAAATGATCTCAGTAGCGGAAGGTAATCCCCTCTCCTTCACCCAGGAGGATATTGTGATCAACGGCTGGTCGATTGAATGCCGCATTAATGCCGAGGACCCTGAGCGTAATTTCATGCCGTCTCCGGGCAAAATCGGCTTCTATCTGCCACCGGGCGGATTTGGGGTGCGGGTCGACAGCGCGGCGTATCCGGGCTATACCATTTCACCTTTTTATGACTCCATGATTGCCAAGCTGATCGTCTGGGCACCGACCCGGGAAGAGGCTGTAGCCAAGATGAAGCGTGCACTGGCTGAATTTGCGGTGGAGGGCATACATACCACCATTTCATTCCACCAGAGACTGCTGGAGCATCCGGTGTTTTTGGACGGGAACTTCGATATCAAGTTCCTTGAGGAGTATGAAGTTTAGGACGGCTTCTCATGGTTTGTCATAAAGTTCGTCAAATGATATAGTATGTTTAATAAGAGGCGTACTGCCCGCTTGAAGTGCCCCTACAACTTTTTTGCTGGAAAGGTGTGAAGTCCAAATGAGTACATTGCCGACAGAATTTGAACGTACGGAAATCGGTGAAATCCAGATCGCTCCAGAGGTGATCGAGGTTATCGCCGGTTTGGCAACCGTTGAGGTGAAAGGTGTGGCCGGAATGAGCGGCGGTTTCGCCGGCGGAATCGTGGAGCTTCTCGGACGCAAGAACCTGTCCAAAGGGGTTAAGGTTGAGGTTGGACAGCGCGAGGCTGCGGTGGATGTGTCCGTAATTATCGAATACGGCTACCGTCTTCCGGAAGTGGCTGCTGAAATTCAGCGCAATGTTAAGCGTTCCATCGAAACCATGACCGGTCTGACCGTTGTGGAAGTGAACGTGCATATCCATGATGTGCAGTTCAAAAGCAATACAAGCATTGACAAGAGCGAGGACACGGATGCGGTTATCCGCGTGAAGTAAGGGTTCAGTTCTTCCATAAACCCCCGACAGTGCGTCGAGGGTTTACCTTAATTTAAGGAGGTTGTGAGACTCGTGGCCAAAATTCTGGACAGGCTTCTGCTGTTCCTGTACAGCTTAAGCATTGGAATACTATCTGTAACTGCCATCCTCCTCTTAAGCGGTGTCATTCCGGACAAGTATGAGATTTCGGACGGACCGGCGGTCTATATCGCTGCGATCTCGGTGGCGGTCATTCTGTTCCTGCTGAGCATCCGCTTCTTCTACATCTCCCTGCGCCGTGACCGCGCTTCCCTGCCGTCTGTGGATCAGCGTACAGAGTATGGGGATATTCAGATCTCAATGGAGACCATTGAGAACCTGAGTCTGAAGGCTGCGGGCAAAGTGAAGGGCATCCGCGACCTGAAATCGCGCATCCGTGTCTCACAGGCGGGTCTTGAGATTATGATCCGGGCGGTCGTCGACGGTGAGCATTCACTGCCGCTGCTTACTACGGATGTACAGCGCCAGGTACATGATTTCGTACAGGAGACAACCGGAATTCCGGTTGCAGATGTGTCTGTATACATTGCTAACCTCACACAGGCACCAAGCTTCAAAAGTCGAGTGGAATAGAGGTGAGTTTCCCTTATGTCCTGGAGAGAAGTATGGGAAAGTCACGGGGGTAGAATTACCGGAGTTGCCTTCGGTGTCTTTCTCGGATTGATTTATCTGATTAGCGGTTTTTGGGATATGCTGTTCTTTGCACTGGTAGTGTTCATCGGATATACGTTCGGCAAACGAAAGGATACCGCGCAGGGTCCCCTGTTTCAATGGCAGGAGATCGCAGAGCGGCTGTCCGGACGCTGGCGTCCCTTCAAATGAACCGCGATAGTCTTTCTCCCGGAAGCCTGGAACCCGTTACTTTGAGTTGCTGACCTGCGGAAGAAAGGCTGCGCGGTTTTTTGCTGAAAAGGCAATATAAATTGCCCGGAGTGGGCTTTTTGAGAAAATTAAGGGTATAAATGCTCCTATATCAGCCTATGCGGCTGTTTATGTGAGGAAATGTAGTATAGAAGCTGGTCCGGTTATAATCGTTGTAATCTGTAACACCAAAACAAGAGGTTAGTTCGTAGGAGGAACACATGAAGAGACGTTTAGCGAGAGAAATTATTGTACAAAGCCTGTACCAGATGGAAATGAACGATGTAGAGGTTACCGAAGCGGTTGACATGCTGATTGAAGAAGCGGCGGATGAGAACGAAACCGAGCGTGTCATTACGGATGAGATCGAACTGAAGGCTTATGTAGTTACGCATGTCAACGGCGTGTGGGAGCACAAAATGGCGATTGACGATATGCTGGAGCATTATCTTAAGGGCTGGCAGATGAGCCGCTTGTCACGTGTAGACCGTCAGATTCTGCGTCTGGCTACCTTCGAGATGATCTTCGCCAGCGATGTGCCGGCCAAGGTGTCTGTCAATGAGGCGATTGATCTGGCCAAGCATTTCGGCACAGAGGATTCCGGTAAATTCGTAAACGGTGTTCTCGGCAAAATGATTCAGGATGTGGACACGCTTAGAGCTGAGCTGTAGTTCAGCTTCAGATTCGATTCAGGTTGAGCAGCATGCGGCAGTAACAGGCTTATAAGCCTTCAATAGACAATAGGGGAGAGACTTACATGACAGCAGCGATTATCAGCGGTAAACAGGTATCGGACGACATTCGGATCGGGATTGCCCGGGAGGTTGCAGACTTAGCGGAGCGCGGCGTGAAGCCGGGTCTGGCTGTCGTTCTGGTCGGTGAAGATCCGGCTTCCCAGGTCTATGTGCGCAACAAGGAGAAGTCTTGTATTGAACTGGGCTTCCATTCCGAGGTGCACCGGCTGGATGCCGCTACCACCCAGCAGGAGCTGCTGGCACTGGTGGCGGACCTGAACGGCCGCAGCGATATTGACGGCATCCTCGTTCAGCTGCCGCTTCCGAAGCATATTGAAGAGAAGGCTGTGATTGACGCCATCTCGGTAGAGAAGGATGTGGACGGCTTCCACCCGGTCAATGTGGGGAACCTCGTCATCGGGGACGACAGTCTGCTTCCCTGTACACCTGCCGGGGTTATTGAACTAATCAAGCGGACCGGTACGGACATTTCCGGCAAGCATGCGGTAGTGATCGGCCGCAGTAATATTGTCGGCAAGCCTGTATCCCTGCTGTTACAGCGGGAGAATGCCACAGTAACGATGTGCCACTCGCGCACAGCGAATATGGCTGAGCTTAGCCGCCAGGCCGATATCCTGGTGGTAGCGATTGGACGGGCCAACTTCATCGATGCTTCGTTCGTGAAGCCGGGTGCGATTGTGATTGATGTTGGCATGAACCGTCTGGATACCGGCAAGCTTGCCGGCGATGTCGATTATGAGAGTGCCCGGGAAGTGGCCGGGTTCATTACGCCTGTGCCGGGCGGAGTTGGACCGATGACCATCACCATGCTGATGAGCAACACGCTGATCGCGGCCAAACGCCGCCGCGGCCTGAAGTAGGCCGGACTTATGGCGGCAGAGCGGCAGATCTACTCCATCAAGGAGCTTAACAAATATATCCGTATGAAGCTGGATTCGGATGTGCTGCTGTCCGACGTATGGATTCGCGGTGAAATCTCGAATTTCACCCATCACGGAAGCGGGCATATGTACTTCACGCTGAAGGATGAGAGCAGCCGGATCAAAGCCATCATGTTCGCTTCGCATAACTCGCGGCTGCCGTTCGTGCCGAAGGAAGGCACGAAGGTAATCGCCAGGGGAAATGTGACTGTATATGAACGGGACGGGCAATACCAGTTCTATGCAACACATATGCAGCCTGACGGAATCGGCAGCCTGTATCTGGCTTACGAGCAGCTGAAGAGCAAGCTGGAGAAGGAAGGCCTGTTCGCAGCGGAGCGCAAGCGTCCGCTGCCGCAATTCCCGCGCTGCATCGGGGTTGTGACCTCCCCGACAGGAGCGGCTGTGAGGGATATCATCATCACCCTGCAGCGGCGCTACCCGCAGGTTGCGATTGTACTCCACCCTGTACTAGTGCAGGGAAAGGGGGCTGGACCGTCCATTGTACAGGCCATACAGAACCTGAATGCCATGGGAGAGGCCGATGTGCTGATCGTCGGGCGCGGCGGCGGCTCCCTGGAGGAGCTGTGGGCCTTCAATGAAGAGGCCGTTGCCCGGGCGATTGCGGCCTCCGGGATTCCGGTCATCTCGGCCGTTGGCCACGAGACCGACTTCACGATCGCCGATTTCGCCGCCGATCTCCGGGCGGCCACCCCTACGGCAGCGGCGGAGCTCGCTGTGCCGAGCGCAGCCGAGCTGGCCGGGCAGCTGCGCATGGCCCGGCAGCGGCTGCGCCAAGGGCTGCTGCGCCGCTCACAGCGCGGCGGCGAACGCCTCGCTGCGCTGCAGCGCTCGCTGGCGCTGGCCGGCCCCCGCCGGCAGCTGGCCCAGCACGCGCAGCGGCTGGATATGCTGCGCGCGGCCCTGCTCCGCGCAGCAGAGGCAAGGCACAGCCGCGCGCAGGGGCGCAGCGCGCTGCTGCACCAGAGCCTGCAGCGCTTCCATCCGCTTAGCAGCGTCAGCGCTGCCCGCCGGCGCACGGATGGCCTCACCCGTGAGCTGACGGCGGCCATGCAGGCGCGCCTTGCAGATAAGCGCGCGCGGTTCGGGGCAGAGCTGCGCCATCTGGATGCGCTCAGCCCGCTTAAGGTCATGTCACGGGGCTACAGCCTTGTGTATGACGAGAAAGAGCAGCATTTAATCAAATCGCTGAAGGAAGTAGAGCTTGGCGATGTGGTCAACATAAAGCTTAATGACGGACAACTAAACTGCCAAGTATGGGGAATGAAGGAGGATGGCAAAGCGAATGGCGAAGGAAGCTGAACTGGATTTTGAGGGAGCCATGGAGCGCCTGGAGGGTATCGTGCGTGAGCTTGAACACGGTGACGTTCCCCTGGAGAAGGCGATTGATTTATTCCAGCAGGGAATGAAGCTCTCGCAGCTATGCGGCAGTAAGCTGGAGCAAGTGGAACGCAAGATTGAAATGATCACTGTGGAGGATGGCGAACTTCGCAAGAAGCCATTCGGCAACCGGCTGGAAGGCGATAGCGATGAGTCATTCTGAGCTTGAGCCATCGGGCGGTTCGGCAGCGGCGCAGGGCCGCGAACCGCTGGAGGAATATATAGCAGACGTTAGCCGCTGGGTTGCCGCTGCTCTCAGCGGAGTTGTACCGGAGCAGTGGGACGTCCCCCGGGTCCTAAGAGAGTCGATGGAATACTCACTGCAAGCTGGTGGTAAGCGCCTGCGGCCGCTGCTGGTCACCGCTGCCTGCGAGGCGCTGGGCGGCAGCCGTGAAGCTGCGCTGCCTGTAGCAGCAGCGATTGAAATGGTGCATACCTATTCTCTGATTCATGACGATCTGCCGGCGATGGATAATGATGATTACCGGCGCGGCAAGCTGACGAACCATAAGGTCTTTGGGGAAGCGATGGCCATTCTGGCCGGGGATTCGCTGCTGACCCATGCGTTCTACAGTGTGGTACAAGCCTCCCGTAAGCATGGGGTTCCGGCAGAGCGCGTGTTGTCCATCGTGGAGGATCTGGCCGAGATGGCCGGCCCGCGCGGTATGGTCGGCGGTCAGGTAGCTGATATGGAAGGCGAGCAGGGAATGACCGATCTGCAGCAGCTTCAGTACATTCATCTGCACAAGACCGGCGATCTGATGATCTTCTCCTTGCTTGCGGGCGGCAGAATCGCCGGTGCGAATGAGCAGCAGCTGGAAGCCCTGCGCCGCTTCGGCACACAGATTGGCCTGGCCTTCCAGATTCAGGATGATATTCTGGACCTCATCGGCGATGAGAGCAAGCTGGGCAAAAAAACCGGCAGTGATATCAAGCAGCAAAAAGTAACCTATCCGTATTTCATCGGGCTGGAAGCTTCGCGCGCGGAGGTCAAGGAATTGACCGCAGCAGCGCGTCATGCGATCCTTGAGGGTGGGTTCCAGGACCCTTCCCGGCTGCTGGAAATTGCCGATTATTTGATGTCACGCGATCACTAAATGAAGTTTCGCAAACGGCTGTGTTTCGACAGCCGTTTCGTTTGTGTTATAATGGGGTTTATATTTTACAACATCTAGGAAAGCGGGGAATACTCGTGCTGCTTCCACAAATAAATGATCCTCAGCAACTTAAATCTCTATCAGTCGGGGAACTGGCTGCACTTGCGGAGGAGATCCGCCAGTTTCTGATCGAGAAGCTGTCTGTAACAGGGGGGCATCTCGCATCCAATCTGGGCGTCGTGGAGCTTACACTGGCCCTGCATTACTGTTATGACAGTCCACGGGACAAAATGATTTATGACGTAGGGCATCAGGCGTATGTCCACAAAATATTAACCGGCCGCCAGGACCGGTTCGATTCACTGCGCAAGCACGGCGGATTATGCGGCTTCGTCAAGCGTACAGAGAGCGAGCATGATGTCTGGGAAGCCGGACACAGCAGTACCTCTTTGTCCGCAGCCATGGGTATGGCGATGGCCCGTGATTTGAAGGGCGGAGACAATAAGGTAATTGCCGTGATCGGCGACGGTGCCCTTACCGGCGGTATGGCTTTTGAAGCCTTGAACCATATTGGACATGAGGGCCGCAAGCTGATGGTCATCCTTAATGATAATGAAATGTCGATTGCTCCGAATGTAGGGGCAATGCATAACTATCTAAGCAAGATTCGTTCAGACCGTCATTATCTGCGGGCCAAGGACGAGGTCGAAGGCCTGCTGAAGAAAATTCCGGCCATCGGCGGACGTCTGGCGAAGACTGCGCAGAATGTGAAGGATGGCCTGAAGAACATGCTGGTGCCCGGTGTTCTGTTTGAAGAACTCGGATTTACCTATCTGGGACCCGTGGACGGTCATGATCTGGAGAAGATGATCGACACCTTCCATCAGGCGGATAATGTATCTGGGCCTGTGCTGGTGCATGTGCTTACCACCAAAGGCAAGGGCTACAAACCGGCGGAAGTCGATTCCTATAAATGGCACGGCATTTCCCCCTACAAAATCGAATCTGGCCAGGTGCTTCAAGCGGTCGGCAATCCGATGTACACGGAAGTCTTCGGACAGACGTTAATTGAGCTGGGGCATCAGGACAAGCGGCTGATTGCCGTAACACCGGCGATGCCGGGCGGCTCGGGACTTTTCCCGTTCGCCAAGGAATTCCCGGACCGGATGATTGATGTCGGGATTGCGGAGCAGCATGCCGCCACATTATGTGCGGCCTTGGCTATGGAAGGCATGAAGCCGGTATTTGCCGTCTATTCCACCTTCATGCAGCGTGCCTATGATCAGATCGTTCATGACATTTGCCGCCATAATGCCAATGTTATGTTCGCCATCGACCGTGCGGGCTTCGTCGGCGCGGACGGGGAGACCCATCAGGGCGTGTACGATATCGCTTTTATGCGTCATATCCCGAACATGGTGCTTATGATGCCGAAGGATGAGAATGAGCTGCGCCACATGATGAAGACGGCGCTGGACTATAATGAAGGACCGATTGCTTACCGTTATCCGCGGATTAACGGCACGGGTGTGGCTATGGATGCTGAGCTGCACAGTCTGCCTATCGGCACCTGGGAACGTCTGCGTCCTGGTGAGGATTACGCCGTGCTTGCCTGCGGCCCGATGGTTCAGGTTGCTGAAGAGGCGGCAGAAGTGCTGAAGCGTGAAGGGATTCAGGTCGGTGTGGTGAATGCGCGCTTCCTGAAGCCGCTGGATAACACCATGCTGCTTGATCTGGCACATGCCGGAACGGGGATGGTGGTGCTGGAAGAAGCGAGCCAGGCCGGCAGCCTTGGCAGTGCGGTGCTGGAGTTCTTTGCAGAGCATGAGATATATGATACGCATGTCCACCTGATGGGCGTGCCGGATATTTTCGTCGAGCATGGATCGATTAAGGAGCAACGCCAGGAAACCGGCCTTACCGTTGAAGCCGTGTGCGCACGTATAAAGTCAATGAAGGGTCTTAGCACTTATACCTATAAGTCAACTTCCACCTCGTAAGAGCAGGGGCGGAAGGCGGACCGAAGTGATCGGGAGATGAACATGGAACACCCTAAGGAACGAATTGATGTGCTGTTAGTGGAGCAAGGCTTCTACGACAGCCGGGAGAAGGCCAAGGCTGCCATTATGGCGGGGCTTGTGCTTGCGAACGAAGAACGGATAGAAAAGCCGGGGATGAAAGTGCTGCGCAGCTCTATTCTAAGAGTCAAGGGAGCACTGCACCCCTATGTCAGCCGCGGCGGCTTGAAGCTGGAGAAGGCCTTGCGGCAGTTCGGCATCGAGCTGACCGGCCGTAATATGCTGGATATCGGCTCCTCAACAGGAGGCTTCACCGATTGTGCACTTCAGAACGGAGCGGCTCATGTGTACGCGATTGATGTGGGACATAACCAGCTCGACTGGAGCCTGCGTAATGATGAACGGGTAACCGTAATGGAGCAGACCAACTTCCGTTACATGACCCCGCCCGATTTGAAGGGACCGGTACCTGACTTTGCAAGTATCGATGTCTCCTTCATTTCACTGAAGATCATCCTGCCGCCGCTTATGGCGCTGCTGAACCGTCCTGCTGATATCGCTGCGCTGATTAAGCCGCAGTTCGAAGCCGGGCGCGAGAAGGTGGGCAAGTCTGGAGTTGTGCGCGAACCTGCTGTTCACCGGGAGGTGCTGATAAACGTACTGTCCATGGCAGCCGAACTGGGCTACACGCTTGCAGGACTGACGTATTCCCCCATTACCGGCGGGGAAGGTAATATTGAATTTCTGGCACACTGGAAGCTGCTGCCTGCTGAGGCTGCGGAGCAGCCTTCAGTGCAGCAGACTTCTGCGGCTGAAGCACAGCCGAATAATTTCGCCGCGCTTGCCGACTCGGTTATTAAGGAAGCGAATGCAACCTTCAGCGCTGCGGGCCATGGAAACTCATCTAAGAGATGAGTTTCTTTTGCTGCCAATATAAGAAATTACAGGTCTCCCCGAACCGGAAATTAACGGCAGATTGTCAGACCGAAGCAGGATTTCGCCCGCCCTCGCGCGAATAGATTCACCGAGGTGATGGGAGTGGCGAGCTCGGACAAGGCTGTAGTGGCACTTATGGGACTGGCGGCGGCAATCTTTATCCTTTATAGAATCTATATCTGGCTGCAGGGGTCTCCGGGTTCCTTCATGAAGGACCGGGTGCCGATCAACAAGGTCATTCAGTCCCATCCGTCCATCGCTCTGCTGGAGGATGCGGGATATGAGGTCATTGGCGGTAAGCTGAAGATTCCGCTGTCTTTTCAGGTGAATGGGGCACCGATGTACAGCAGGCTGTTCATTGATTATGTAGCGACCAGGAATGAGGAGCATTATTATCTGGTCATCCTGTCCCGCCCCCGCAAGGAGCTTGAATTCACCGGCAGTGGACTCCGGGACCATATCCTCCCCTATCTGCTGATCTACCCGGATTGTAGCGGGGTACTCTATGTGGATACGGTGAATTCCAACATTCATGTAATTAATTTCGGCAAGGACGACGGAGAATCCAGTTAAGCACTATATAAATACGGGAGGCAACAATGAAGGGACACAGGCATATCAAGATTAGAGAGATTATCTCGCAAAAGGAAATCGAAACCCAGGATGATCTGGTGGAGGCACTGCGTGAATCGGGTTTTCAAGTTACACAGGCTACCGTATCCCGTGATATCAAGGAACTGCTGCTGATCAAGGTTCCGATGGATGACGGGCGTTACAAGTATTCCCTGCCCACCGACCAGCGTTACAACCCGACCCAGAAGCTGAAGCGGGTGCTGGTGGACAACTTTGTACAAATCGACTATTCCGCGAATCTTGTGGTGATGAAATGTCTGCCGGGAACGGCCAATTCCGTGGCTGCGCTGATCGATAATATCGACTGGCCGCAAATTATGGGTACGATCTCAGGAGACGACACTATTCTGATAATCTGCCGCCAGCCGGAGGACAGCAAGGACGTTATTTCACAAATTATGGGCTATATATCGTAGTTCTGCTTACGGGCAGACAGGCAATCATCATGTCGGAGGTGCTGTATTCGTGTTAGAGACATTGTCTATACGCAATCTGGCCGTGGTTGAGGCGGTGGATGTGCATTTTTATCCGGGGTTCCATGTCCTTACAGGGGAGACCGGTGCCGGAAAATCAATTATCATCGACGCGCTCGCACTCATTGCCGGGGGACGCGGTTCCGCTGACTCCATCCGGTATGGGTGTGAGAAGGCCGAAATGGAAGCGCTTTTCAGCCTGCCGGGAAGTCACCCGGTCTGGGATACGCTGGAGCGGCTGGGCATCGGGGCAGAACGTGAGGAGCATCTGGTCATCCGCCGGGAAATCACCTCCCAGGGCAAGAGTACTTCGCGCGTGAACGGCCAGATGGTCAATCTGAGCATGCTGCGCGAAATCGGGGAGCAGCTGGTCAATATTCATGGACAGCATGAGCATCAGAACCTTTTGAAGGCTGAACGTCACTTGGGTCTGCTGGATACCTATGGGGAGGCGGTAATCGGACCGCTCAAAGCGGATTATCAGGATAAATATACAGCCTTCGCTAAAGTGGAAAAAGAACTCCGGGAACTTCAGGAATCCAGCCAAAAGGCGTATCAGATGCTGGATTTGTACCGTTTTCAGCTGGAGGAAATTTCTGCTGCGGGACTAAAACCGGGAGAAGATGAATTACTTGCCGAAGAACGGGTAAAACTATCCCACAGTGAGAAAATGATGGATTCAGTATCCGGCGCATACGAGCTGCTGTATGACAGGCAAGGGCTGGAGTCCATTGGCAATGTAATCTCCAGGCTTGAAGATGCGGTGCGGTATGACGAGAAGGGTCTGCGGGCAGTCTTCGAGCAATTGCAGTCGGCTTATTACCAGCTGGAGGATGCGGCGTTTCAGCTGCGCGACTACCGTGAAGAGATCGAATTCAATCCGGCACGGCTGGAGGATATTGAGAACCGGCTGGATCTGATCACCGGACTGCAGCGCAAATACGGGGATAGCGTGGAGCAGATTCTGGAGTATTATCAGCAGATTGAGCGGGAGACGGATCTTCTGGAGAATAAGGACGAATATATTGAGAAATTAACGGCCAAACGCGATGGCCTGCTTCATATCTTAATGGAGTCAGCTGAAGCGCTGAGCGGAGCGCGGCGGCAGTGCGCAACTGAGCTTGCTTCACAGGTCGAAGGGGAGTTGAAGGATCTGCAGATGGAGCGGACCTCCCTCCAGGTGAAGATGGAGACGCTAGAAGATCCGCGCGGTATGGAGTATCAGGGACGGCGGTACCGTCTGACCCGGCAGGGGATCGACAGTGCTGAATTCATGATCTCCCCGAATCCCGGCGAGCCGCTGCGTCCGCTGGGCAAGATCGCCTCAGGCGGAGAGCTGTCACGGATCATGCTGGCGATGAAGAGTATTTTTGCGCGGCATGATGCGATTCCTGTCCTTATCTTCGATGAGGTGGATACCGGGGTCAGCGGACGGGCGGCCCAGTCCATCGCGGACAAGCTGTATAAGCTGTCCTCCACCTGCCAGGTATTCTCCATTACCCACCTGCCGCAGGTGGCCTGTATGGCAGATCATCAATATCTGATTGCCAAAAAAGTCGAAGACGGACGCACGATGACTGAGGTGGACTCGCTCTCGGCCGAAGGCCGCGTAATGGAGCTGGCCCGAATGCTGGGCGGTGTGGAAATTACCGAAAAAACATTGCATCACGCGCAGGAGATGCTGGGTCTGGCCGAGGCCAGCAAGGCAGCTGCAAGCTAAGCGGGACAATGATTGACAGTAATAAAAGCCTGAGGGCAAGGTTATCTTATAGGTACGCAATTGGCGACCACCTTTTTCGTCAAGCGAAAGAAGCAAAAGGGAGTGTGACAGCCATTGAAGCCTAACCTCAGGAAGTTAATGCCCGGCCTTTTATTTGCCTTCTTTCTCAGTTTATCAGGCATAACGGGACCCTCACAGATCCACGCAGCACCGCTTGAACATCAGCCGCTTAGGGCGGTACAGGGAACCGAGAGTGAACTTAAGGTCATCCCCGGAGGTCAGACGATTGGCGTGAAGGTGAAGTCGGCAGGCGTGCTGGTGGTAGGTCATCATCTGATTGAAGTATCGGAGCAGTCCAAGATTTCACCAGGCGAGAACAGCGGCATCCTGCCCGGCGATCTGATGATCTCCATTAACGGGGTGAAGCTGGACGAGGTATCGAAGGTAGCAAGGCTGGTCGAGCAAGCCGGCCGGAGCAATGATTCCTTAAGCATCGTCTACAAACGCGGCGGTAAAGAGCACACAGCTCAGCTAAAGCCCGCTTATGACCGCACAGACAAGGTGTGGCGGCTCGGGCTCTACATCCGGGATTCCGCAGCAGGTGTAGGGACCCTCACTTTCTACGCCCCGAAGCAGGGTGTGTACGGGGCCCTTGGGCATGTCATCACCGACATGAACACAGGTACGCCGATTGTGGTCGGCAGCGGCCATATCGTGCAGTCCAGCGTCACTTCAATCTCCAAGAGCCAGGATGGCGATCCTGGGGAGAAACGGGCCCATTTTCTGAAGGAAAGCCAGGTTCTCGGGAATGTGGAGAGCAACACGGATTTCGGAATATTCGGTAAAATGACCCGTAATCCTGAGCACAGCCTATATCAGGAGCCGATTCCGGTGGCCATGAGCACTGAAGTGAAGGAAGGACCGGCGCAAATTCTTACCGTTGTCGATGGTCAGCAGGTCGAACGCTTCAACGTAGAGATCATCCATGTGGCCCGTCAGCAGACCCCTGCTACTAAGGGTATGGTGCTGCGCATCACCGACCCGCGTCTGCTTGATAAGACCGGAGGGATTGTCCAGGGAATGAGCGGCAGCCCGATTGTCCAGAACGGCCGTCTAATCGGTGCAGTGACCCATGTGTTCGTCAATGATCCCAAGTCAGGGTATGGCTGCTTCATTGAGTGGATGCTCAGGGACTCCGGTGTGGTTCAACAGGATCAGGAGCCTCAATACAATCTTAAGGCGGTTTAGCCTTAAGATTTTTTTGTCGAAGGGCAGCGATTATCCTCGAAACGTGAAACAAAATATTTAATTATAAATCAACACCGAAAAAAAATAAAGAAAAATAATTTTCGACAGAAGGATATTCAAACCTGATGTCGAAAGTTATAGGGAGAGAAGATGATCATTATTTTCTGAATAGCAGATATATAAGGAGGAAGTAGCCAGTGCAGAATATTGAAGTGTTGTTGGCCGATGATAACAGGGAGTTCACGAACTTGCTCGCCGAGTACATTACTGAACAAGAAGATATGACCGTAACAGGCATTGCCTATAATGGGGAAGAGGTACTACAGATGCTCAGCGGAGCACGTAAGATCCCTGATGTCCTTATTCTTGATATCATTATGCCGCATCTGGACGGCCTCGGCGTGCTGGAACGCCTGCGTGATATGGATCTGAACCCGCAGCCCAAGATCATTATGCTGACCGCTTTTGGCCAGGAGAATATTACGCAGAGAGCCGTTCAGCTTGGCGCCTCTTATTATATTCTGAAACCGTTTGACATGGAGGTTCTGGCGAACCGTGTGCGCCAGCTGGTTGGCACGCAGGGCAGTATGAGCACTTCCGGAAGCATGTCCGGCTATTCTTCTTCCAGATCTTCCAGTAATGTGGTTCCGCTGTCCAAGGGCAAGAACCTGGATGCGAATATTACCTCAATCATTCATGAAATCGGCGTCCCTGCGCATATCAAAGGCTATCAGTACCTGCGTGAAGCCATCACCATGGTCTATAACAACATTGAGATCCTTGGTGCCATCACCAAGACGCTGTATCCGGCTATAGCCGAGAAATTCAAGACCACGCCTTCCCGTGTAGAACGCGCCATCCGCCATGCGATTGAAGTCGCCTGGACCCGTGGCAACATCGACAGCATCTCCCACCTGTTCGGCTATACCATTAATATCTCCAAATCCAAGCCAACTAACTCGGAATTTATTGCCATGGTAGCGGATAAGCTGCGCATTGAGCATAAGGTGTCTTGAAAGGGTTAGGGGCTGGATATGTGAAGGGTTAAGTAGTCTAGAGCCTAAAAATACCGGAATAGCATAATAATAAATACCACTTGCTAATGGGAAATTGTATTCCCCAATAGCAAGTGGTATTTTGTTTTACTACACCCAAGTAGTTTGTATGCGAAAAACCGAATACAATTTATACTGCTGCGATGATGTATGGGCCTAATGCTTCACAGCCCGTAACATTGTAGAGAAATCCTGCAAGAAGTGCAGCAATGTTGCCCAATAGAATCGACCGATGCTGAAATCCTGCATGAAATGCAACAAAGCCAGCGCTAACTTGCTCTAAACAACGGAATTACTGCAAATAATGCAACAATGCACCGTGGCCATTAATATTTTTAAGTGTAATCCTGCAAAATGTGCAACAATCAGGCTCCATACAAGCGGTCGGTGAGAAAAAACTCTCAGAATTGGAGACAGATAGGCGGGAGCACCCGTCATGAAAGGAAGGTACCCACATCCTTACCCGTTAGAGTGTTGTTCTTGTATGTTCTCTCGTTTAGGATGAGCCCGAGACAGTCCCCATTGATTAACAGCCGCGTCTGGATCATGACTTGCGTGTGAGTCTGAAAACACCAGTTACAAGCGCATACATACATTGCAACGAAGGCAATAAAGATACTTAGCCATTCATTAGACTGTACGACAAATAGGTAGTAAATCAAGTCACTCCTTCATGGAGTGGCTTTTTTTAGTTTATAATGAAGGGATAAGCAAAGGAGGTGGGAGAAATCATAGCGCAGATTCTTTTAGGGATCTGGATGCTCACACAAGCGGCTTGTCACTTTTTTGGACTTGATGTGTTCCTTCGGCAATCCGTTAGGGATAGTTTGAGTAAGGAGGAGCGGGCCTCTTTTCAAAGAGGGATGGTCCTGCCCTATCTCATATTAGGGATGACTTTTATTGGAATGGGGATTGTTGAGCGTAAGGCGGTCCTGTCCATGCCGCTTTTCCTGGGACTCTATATTATATTGTGTGCGGCGTCCTTGACCGGGGTATTAAGGAATAACAAAAAGCACCTGGGTCATTACATGTGGTGAATCTATAGGCGCTAGTTACCGGAATGGCTGCTACTGTTATGTAAAAGAAACCGACCAAGCCATTGCTTGGTCGGTTTTGTTATAAATATAAGCTTATATTTCATATACCTTAATTAACGGACTGGTTGCCCAGACTGCTCAGGTAAGCATCGGCTTCTTGATATGTAGGATAATGCACGGCGAATTTGCCGAACAGTCTTTTCATTTGCATTTTCCAGACCGGGGAGTCTGCAACGTATACCCAGCCGCCTACTCCTGCTTCTACCGCGCGGTCACCGGTGGGAGCGAGCATTGCGGCTACTTCAGGAGAGAGCACGGTTGGGGAACCGGTCACATCAGTTACTCCGGTAAAGCCTGGCTTCAGCTGCTTCAGAGCATTTTCAAAATCTGCTATGTAGGCGGGTACGTCACTCTCAGTCAGGCCGTAGGCTCTGACGATCACCTGGTTTTTTGCAAGATTGACTTCCATTGTGTAAGACATGAACATTCCTCCAGTTGTGGTATTAAGTTTACATTAGGTTATATCGGATAAGATTGGGGTCTATTTGAGAGAATAAGGAAAACGGATTAGAATGGTTCTCATTTATGGGAATTAACCCCATATATTAAGGGGATATGGAGGGTTTTACGCTTCTCGCCTAAAGAATTTACACAAACAATTGTTATTATGAAACACAAATTGTTGTCTTGTGTTATGATATAGGTAGAGGTGGCTCTTATGAACGATTTCGATAATTACCCCGATGAGCTGGGGAATTTCATCCGGCACTTCAGGAAGGCCCGGGGGTTAACCCTCAGGGGGCTGGAAGAGAAGAGCGGCATCAGTTATTCACAGCTCAGCAAGATTGAACGGGGAGAGAGTATCCCGCTTAAGGATAACCTGGATAAGATCATTGAAGCACTCGGAGGGGATCTCAAGAACCGGATGTATCATTTGGCCGACTATATGCCTGATATTGAGTACATCAAGACGCTGAAGCAGGGCTACAAGCTGCCTAAGCATAATCAGTCCCAGGACTACATTTACGAGACGGCGTTCAACAAGCTGAAGGAATTCCGGGCGAAGGAAGACAAAGAAACGTCATATGTTTCCTTTGATTCTGACGAGGTCATCGTTTATGAGACGGAATATGGGGCAGGAATGGTTATAGAGAAGATCGAGAAGTACAACCTGACCGATGTGCTTAACGATATATTCGAGGGAAGTCTGGACAGTCTCCGCAGGCAGCCGCGCCAAGGGCGTCAGGCATACTTATTCGGAGAATGGCTGCGTGAAGGTATCTTCGAGCTGAAGGAAGAGGAACAGGATCAGGTCATTCAGGCCTTGAAGGAATTCACCCAGTTCAAAGTACAACAGATCAAGGGCGTGTACAAGTAAAGAAGGGCCCGGCTTAGCGTGCTTGCAAAATGAATAATGTTGCCCTTTCTTGCAGCCATCTATTCATCTTGATCCATAAACAAACTACAAATGGTTAGACAGAAAAGGGGATAAGAATCATGAGAATCAATATGAAGTTCACCAGCAAAGGGAAAGCGGCTATCGAGAATTTCAACAACGAAGAGCTGTTGGAGATTTTTGCAAGATACATCAAGACACTGACCAAAAAATACGATATTGAAGTAGATGTGCCGCTTGAAGTGAATCAGAATATCGTTGCCGATGGAACTGTCATTGCTATGGCCCAGAACGTCAAATGTGATGCCGAGACCTTCTTCAAGGAGCTGGGACGCGATATCAAGGTTCCCCTCAAGAAGCGGCTCGGCGGGAAGCTGGAGAATGTGTTCAAGACCGAAATCATCGAGTAGGCGTAAGCTTGTTGCTCACCAAAAACCATCCCCGCACATTGTGGAGGATGGTTTTTTGGCATCTGTGGAGGTATATCCTATGGGTGGAGAGCTTCGCATTCTAATGATGTTGGGTACCTGAAAGATTCCGCGTGGTGAGAACATTCCTGATAATCTGGATAAAATCCGGTGAAGCCTTGGCTTCCAGCGCCAATTCGTAGATGTTCATTAATTGTTCGTTAGACAATAGCTCAAGTGATGAGGGGCGCGGAGAAGGATGAAAGTAAGTATCCATTGTATTCCTCCATCATGGTTGAGAGTAGTGGAAAAGATAATTAAGATATTAATGAAATGCTTCTATGTAAATGGTACCATCTGGAATATAATCCGTCTGCTGTCATTCGCCCTCTGAATTTTACTTTACATAAGTTGGATAATATGTGATAATGATTGATTTTGTTTTTATTAGCCATATATGACTACAAAAAAGCAGCGAACCTATAAAAAGGATCGCTGCTCTCTTTACATTCTACGGTGAATTAATCATCGAATTCGCGATTAGTCAAGTATTTCTTAATTCTGGATTCGTTGGACTCCGATACATGGGCAAACTGTTTTCCTTGATTAAACAGAACGATCTTACGCTCCGAATCATAAGCTTCAATGTTGCTTAGACTCACTACATTACTGCGATCTAGCCGTTCGAACCCTTCATCCCTATAAGCTGATAAGAGATCGGAAAGAGTGGTGGGGAAAACAAATTCGCCTTCTTTCGTATGGACGAATATTGTATTTTTATAATTAGAGAAATACAATATATCTTCTTCCAGGATATCGCGGGAAGAACCGTCATTTAGTAGAACACGCATGTATTCCCCATCCTTGTATGATTACTTACGCAGTTCTTGAGGAGCTTCAGGGCTGTGCAGACTAATCTTCATAACGGAAACAAAGAAGCGTGCGGAAGATTCTAACGCTTTTGAAACGTATTTAGCTGTCATGGCTTTCATAATTTCAACCTCCTTTTCCAGGGTAATACGGTTAATGATTGAACAAAAAAAGCCAGTCCTAAAACCGATGAGCCAATAAAAAAATTACATGCTACTAGAAAAATAGAGATAACTTTTAAATGAGGAAACCAATGATATGGAATTCGGGCATTTTTATCTGGATTAGGGGCAAAAAAGCACATTATAATAAAGCTAATCATGTTGAAAGCCATCAGAAGAAAAGAGCCCGTTAAAATAAAAAAGTAAGGGGTAAGCACACAAAGCAGGGTGGTCACTATATTGCATGCAGTAGCTGTTCTTAAATGAAATCCGCCAGAAAAAATTCTTAGTACGGAGAAGCTTGCGAAAAACAATAGCGTAGCTGCTGTATTGTTCAGCAACCAGCCGAAAAATAAAGAACAGGTAATAATAAGAAAAGTATTTAGAATAATATTGAGAGAGTATTGCAAGACCTCGATAGAACCTGTTTCTTCTGGATTTGCGTTCTTAATAGCCGTCGAAATTTTAAAAGCAAGAGTGTTCAATATATTCCACCACGATTTTTTTGACTTGATAAATAGAGATATCCAAATAATAGAAAACCATAAAATAAAGGTATAACAAAGAAAAAGTGAGGTAAATATTCAATAAGGTAAAGCATCAGTATTACTACAAGAACAGAAGGGATACACAAAGCAAATAATATTTTATCACTTTTGCTAATTGTAACTCTTCCCTCAGGTTTATCAGGAATGAAATCAAAGCCTTTTCTTTTTACGCCTATATTGTAAGCAACAATGAATGCTCCTGCAGAAGTTAAAATCTGCAAAATATATATCCCTATAGATATGGAAGGGAATTTCAGTTCATATATACCGGTACTATTTATAAATAAATATAGAACTGATTGAATTAACATATATGCTTGATAAGCAACGCCTGTTACAATAACAGCAAAAAATATATGAATCCTGAACAAAAGCCAAATAAATAGGAAAGTTAAAGTATACTGGAGAAAAACGTCTATTTTAGAGAGCCCATAATTATTACGAAGGGTGTAAGAAATGAATGCCATAATTAAGCCTGCAAACACAATTTCTTTTGGATAAATGTCGAGTTTGAAAATTTTAAATGCCAGATAGAATAAGGCAGAACTCTCTAAAACTGAAAACACCATATAAAGCACAAAATCCAGCATGCTTACACTCCCGGGAAATAGATTAACAAATCTGTAATCCTGGTGATATTATACATAATAGGCTAAGATACAACAACAGGTTTTGACACAATCCGGCAAATATTTCTTGAAAATTGGTTTGGAGAGGGGTTTTTACCATGAATCAGCGTCCTGCGCAAGGAGAGTATACCGAATTTCAGTCCAGATATATTACACTGGTGCCGCCGGAAGGAGCACTGGGCGTTATTCTAAGAGAGCAGACTCAGGAGGTACTGGCTCTGCTCGGCGGGCTGACAGAGGAGCAAGGGGCCTACCGCTATGCCCCCGGGAAGTGGAGTATCAAGGAAATGCTAGGGCATCTGACGGATAATGACCGCATTATGTCTTACCGCTTGCTTTGTTTTGCGAGGGGAGAACAGGCGCCGCTGCCGGGCTATGAAGAGAATGATTATGCGGCTGCCGGGGCGTTCGACCGCTTCACGCTGCAAGAGATGATTGCGCATTACCGGATCGTCCGGGAGTCCACCCTGGCGCTGGTAGACAGTCTGGTGGATAATGATTATACCCGTACAGGCAGCTCCAATGGCATTGCGATGTCGGTTAGAGCGCAGATTGCTCTGATCATCGGACATGAACGGCATCATCTGCGGGTTCTTCATGAACGTTATCTGAACTAAAGGGAGGAGACGCATGTGGGCTTGCTTAGAGGTATCTGGCATGTCTTCGTCCCGAGGGAGCGCACATTAGTGTACACCACGTTCGATCAGGGACAATATCTCCGGGTCAAAAGCCGCCTTGCAGCAGCTGGCATCCCGCACCGTTCCCGGATTAATGGCGGAATGAGAGAGACCACACGGCGTGCTGACTTCGGCGGGAAGGCTACGATCCAGCATGATCTGTTCGTCCGCAAGGAGGATGAGCACAGGGCGCTTCAAGCGGTTCAATAGACTGGAACACAAAAAAACGCATTCTGGCCTGTTGAGGGCTGGAGTGCGTTTTAATGTTCTGTTTTAGGGTATTTTACAATGGAGGATTCTTGTGGCATTTACGGCAGACCGGGTAATAGGCTTCATTGCCGCCGATCTGGATCTGTTTGCCGCTGTATACCGGCTTGCCGTTCTCGACCCGCAGCGCCATGGTGGCTTTCCGTGCGCAGAACCAGCAGATGGTCTTCATTTCTTCGATCTTGTCGGCGTAGATCAGCATATATTTGCTGCCTTCGAACAGATTGTTCTGGAAATCATTTTTGAGGCCGAAGGCCATCACCGGAATGTCAAGCTCATCCACAATACGCACCAGCTGCAGGATGCAGTCCTTGCTCAGGAATTGGCACTCGTCTATCAGTACACAGTGCGGCTTCGGCAGACTGCAGCTGACAATGCTGTAGATATCGGTCTGCTCGTCGATAGGAATAGCCTGCTTGCGCAGTCCGATCCGGGAGGAGATGTATCCCACTTCATCCCGGTTATCAATGGAAGGTGTGAAGAGGAGCACCGACTTGCCCTGCTCTTCATAATTATGTGCAACCTTGAGAATCTCAATGGATTTGCCGCTGTTCATAGCTCCATACCTGAAAAATAATTGTGCCACGTCCATCTATCCTTTCACTGTTGAGCTAATCTGCAACACGACCCAAAAATCGACCTTTCTAGAGTATCATACTCGGGGCCGGAGTAGCCAGTGCAAACATTGCTTCCGCCCGGGATGTGCTATAATGAACGCAATTGTGTCTTCAGCAGGAGAATATAGTGAACAGAAGGGAAGTTAGTCAGGTGACAGAGAAATTGGAGCAATATAAGGAACGGATTAATGCGCTGCGGGAGAAGGGGGAGCTCATCCCCGATACGGAGAATTTACTGGAAGACATGCTGGCCGAGCTCACCGAGCTGAACCGCAGCAACAAGGCACTGCGCCGGGTCATTTTGAAGTCGGGACAAGGCTCTGCCATGTCTACCCGCCTGCGGGATGCGCTCTACGAATAAGCAAATGGGGTATCTTCGATGAAGCTAATGTTGACTTTTCTTAAAAAATACCGGGTCGCCGCTATTGCCGCGCTGGTCATGATGCTGATTGAGCTGGCCGTGGAGCTGTCGCAGCCGCTGCTGATCTCCAAAATCATTGATGACGGTATCCGGCAACAGGACACGGCTGTCGTCTGGCTGTGGGGCGGTGTACTGGTAGGGAGTGCCGCTGTGGCGTTTCTGGCGGGAATACTCAGCTCCTTTTTTGCGTCGCATGTCAGTCAGGGGTTCGCATTCGACCTGCGTGACAAGCTGTATGAAAAGGTACAGTCGTTCTCTTACGATATTTTTAGCCGCTTCCCTACCTCATCTCTGATCACCCGCCTTACCGGGGATGTAACACAAATTCAGGATACGATATTCATGGGGCTACGGTTCATGACCCGTATTCCGCTGGTTGTGATTGGAAGCGTGATTATGGCGCTTGTGGTACATATCAAGCTGGGGCTGCTGCTGACCGTGACGCTGCCGTTTTTGGTGATTTTCATGATCTGGCTGATGCGCAGAGCGTCCGAGCTGTTCCGCAATGTGCAGAGCCGGCTCGACGGCGTGAATGGTGTGATTCAGGAGAATTTGACCGGTATCCGGCTGATTCGTGTATTTGTGCGGATGGGCCATGAGATCGGGCGGTTCGCAACGTTCAGCGGAGAGCTGATGAGATCGACTATTGCTGCGCTGCGGCTTACCGAGACCTCAACCCCGTTCATTATGATCATCGTCAACGCCGGTATTCTGGCCGTGTTATGGTTTGGGCGGATAGAGATCTCTACAGGGGATGCGACGCTGGGGCAGACAGTTGCTGTCATTAACTACTCGCTGCGGACGATGGGAGCGCTGTCAGCGCTATCCTGGATTATGGTCAGCTTCTCCCGCGCACGGGCGTCTTCGGGACGGGTCACTGAAGTGATGGCGGCAAGCGATGGCCCGGGCGAGCTGGGTATGACTTCTGGAAAAGGTCTTGCGTCAGCTGTTCAAGGCAAGGTGGAATTCCAGCGGGTCAGCTTCAGCTATCCCGACAGTGATATTAAGGTGCTTGACGATATCTCCTTCACGGTGCAGCCGGGGGAACGCGTGGCGATTATGGGCGCGACCGGCTCAGGCAAATCCTCTCTGGTAACGCTGATTCCCAGGCTGTATGAATGCGGCAGCGGGAGCATCCTGGTGGACGGACAGAAGCATACGGAGATGGATATGCAGACCTTACGGGGCTCGATTGGCTATGTACCTCAGGAGGTGCTGCTATTCACCGGCTCGATCCGGGAGAATATAGCCTGGGGAAATGCAGCGGCGAGTCAGGCAGAGATTGAGCAGGCAGCAGCGGCAGCGCAGATTCATGACACAGTTGCCGGGCTGCCGCAGGGCTACGATACTGCCCTTGGGCAACGCGGAGTTAATCTGTCGGGCGGGCAGAAGCAGCGTCTGAGCATTGCACGGGCGCTGGTGCGCAGACCGGCGATCCTGATTCTGGATGACAGCACCAGTGCGCTTGATGCGGTGACGGAGGGGCTTTTGCTGGCAGAGCTGAAGAAGTTGTCCTGCACGACCTTCCTGATCACACAGAAAATTAGCTCCACTGCTTCGGCGGATCTAATTCTGCTGCTGGACGAAGGCCGGCTCATTGCGCAGGGGACCCATTCCGAACTAATGGATGAGTCCGCGCTGTACCGCAAAATCTATCAATCGCAGACAGGGGAGGGGCAGCATGTTCAAAGCACTCATTGAGCCGTTCCGCTATCCGAAGCTGGAAGTAGGCCACGGTGAAGCCAAGGTCTTCGGGGCGATGGGCAGCCGGAAGCCGAAGGCGAAGGCCAAGAACTGGTCTGGCACATTAGGACGTATATGGACTTATCTCGCTGAACGCCGGACAAAGCTGCTACTGGTGCTGTTCATGGTTCTACTAAGCTCAGCTTTGTCGCTCCTTGGACCCTACCTGATCAGCCGGGCAGTGGACGACTATCTGGGCGGGGAGGGCGGAAGAACGTGGGGCCTCTTCCTGCTGGTGCTGGCGCTCGTCTACCTGCTGAATTCCCTGGTCTCCTGGCTGCAAAATGTCTGGATGATCGAAGTGGCCCAGGAGACGGTCTACCGGATGCGGACGGATCTGTTCTCACACCTGCACCGCCTGCCGATCTCCTTCTTCAACCGCAGGCAGCAGGGAGAGATTATGAGCCGTCTGACCAATGATATCGAGAATATCAGCTCGACGCTGAACAGCTCGGCGATTCAGATTTTTTCCAGTATCCTGACGCTGGTGGGAACGGTTGGCGTAATGCTATGGCTCAGTCCGCTCTTGACGCTGCTAACCTTCATTGTGGTGCCGCTGATGATGCTGGGGATGCGCTGGATCACCCGGCGGACCGGCCCGCTGTTCAAGGAGCGGCAGCGGAATATGGGTGAGCTGAACGGGTTCATCGAAGAGACCTTGTCTGGACAGCGGATTATCAAAGCCTTCTCGCAGGAGGAGCGGGTAATTACCGGCTTCAGAGAGCGCAATACACGGATTATGCTGTCGGGGTATTGGGCGCAATCGATTTCGGGCTTCATTCCTAAGCTGATGAATGGTCTGAACAATCTGAGCTTTGCCATCGTGGCCGGAGTCGGGGGGCTGCTTGCAATCCGCGGGCTGGTGACGGTGGGGATTATTATCGCTTTTGCCGAATATGCCCGCCAGTTCACCCGGCCGCTGAATGATCTGGCGAACCAATGGAACACGCTGCTGTCGGCGATCGCCGGTGCGGAGCGCGTCTTCGAGGTGTTGGATGAAGAGACCGAGGCCCGGGATGAGGGCGCGGCGGTGAAGCTTGCGCATGTTGAGGGCGCTGTGAAGTTCTCGGAGGTCTCCTTCTCCTATGATGGGGGGGCAGATACGCTGCAGGATATTTCATTTGAAGCGAAGCCCGGTGAGATGATTGCGCTGGTCGGACCTACCGGTGCTGGCAAAACGACGCTAATCGGCCTGCTGTCCCGCTTCTACGATCCGAGCCGGGGCAGCATTACGCTGGACGGGCGGGAGCTGTCAACGGTCACCCGTGAGAGTCTGCGCAGCCATATGGCCTTCGTCCTCCAGGACTCCTTCCTGTTCAAAGGTACGATCCGCGATAATATCCGCTACGGCCGGCTGGATGCAACCGATGAAGAGGTGGAGGAGGCTGCGAAGCTGGCCAATGCCCATGCCTTCATCATGAGACTCCAGGACGGCTACGACCGGATGCTGTCTGTGGACGGCAGCGGTATCAGCCAGGGACAGAAGCAGCTCTTGGCTATTGCCCGGGCAATTTTGGCGAATCCGTCTATGCTGGTGCTGGATGAGGCGACGAGCAGCATCGATACGGTGACCGAGATCAAAATTCAGGAAGGGCTCCAGGCGCTGATGCGCGGCCGGACCAGCTTCGTGATCGCCCACCGGCTGGGCACGATCCGCGCAGCCGACCGCATCCTGGTGCTTGAGGGCGGACGCCTGCTTCAGCAGGGTTCGCATGAGGAGCTGCTCCGGCAGGGCGGCCTCTATAGTCAGCTGGTGCGGGGAAGTAAGGACGCGGCCGGGGAGTAAGGATGAGAGATGGTTGAGGCATGAGTGAGGCATGGTGAGGGTGAAGCACGGGAAGTGTAACGCTGATGCTGGCGCTGATGCTCACGCTAATGCTGATGCTCACGCTAATGCTCACACTTGCGTTGAAGGCTGTACGTAGAGGCTACGGCGGTGGAATTGGTAAGGTAACTGTATTTTGTGCAGTAGAAATCTGATTTTTGAGTGGAAAATGGTATTCTACTGTATTTGGTACATTAGATTTTGCTGATTTGAGCAGAAAAGTGGGGGTTGTTCGAATTCTACTGTACGAAGTGCAATAGCTTCTGAATTCTGCTGGAGATTACCCTTTTCTGTTGTACATTGTGCAATTGTGCTGTTCGTAAGCTCTAATATCGTATCACATACCTGTGAACCGTATCTCTTATCTCGCGGATAGTTGTATTTCGTGCAGCTATAATGCTGCGGATTAACGAATAAGCTGGCATAGATGTATTCCGTACAACTAAGATCAGGCACATTAGTCTTTAAACGCAATGTAGAGATTTATAAGTGTACGAAGTGCAGCTAAACCTCACAATGGGCCTGATCCGAGCATTTTAGTTGTACAAAATGCACTTAGCACTTGAGTAACAGGCACGTAATGCTTGAACGATAGACTCGTAGCGCACTCTCACAGAGTACAGCGTGCTGTTCACGCGGTGTCTGGCGTGGATCGGGAGTCCTCCAGTTAAAAGTTCGATAGCTACTAACAAGGGGATGCCTCAGCAGCCGGTTCGTTCATGGCTTGAGGCATCCCCTGTTTCAATGGAATATAATTAGGAGCGGGCTTCGGAGGAAGGGGGCTGCTGTGCTTGCTGCTTCTCCCGGAAGCGGGGGCCAACGTAGTTTTTTTTGCGGTCACGGGCCAGAATCCAACCGCCGAGGAAGGTCATGCCCGCCAAGAATAAAAGCAGGCCGCCGCCGAAATGCAGCCACGCGAACACCGGAACGACCGAGTCGTCTCCATGCATCGCGAAATAGTTGAACAGATCATCTTTCATCATCAGGAAGCCCGTCATCGCCAGGAGGCCGGGGATCACCAGAATAAGGATGGCAATGAAGCGTGAAATCAGCAGTTTCATCACAGTCGCTCCTCTTCGCAGCCGTTTGAATTCACCCATATGATAACGCTTTAACCTGCAAAAGTCCATGAATACATGACGTTTATAAGTTTTGAATTACTCCCGAAAGAGAGTACAATATAATAGATTGAACTGAATTCAAGAGGAATGACTGGAGGATACATATCATGACAATGACCTGTGATGTGGCGATACTTGGGGGAGGCACCGGCGGTTATGTGGCAGCGATCCGCGCTGCGCAGCTGGGCAAATCCGTTGTCGTTATTGAAATGGACAAGCTGGGCGGAACCTGCCTGCACCGCGGCTGTATTCCCAGCAAATCACTGCTGCGCAGTGCAGAGGTATTGGCTGAAATCAACGAGAGCGAAAGCTACGGTATAGAGACTACGGGCACCAAGCTGGTGTTCCCCAAAGTGCAGCAGCGCAAGGAAGCGGTAGTAGAGCAGCTACATCAGGGGGTGCAGTATCTGATGCGCAAGCACAAGATTCAGGTGCTAAAGGGCAAAGGCCGGATCATCGGGCCTTCGATCTTCTCCCCGCGAAGCGGTGCTGTAGCTGTAGAACTGGAGAATGGCGAGATGGAGACCGTGGTCTCCACGAATCTCATCATCGCTACCGGCTCGCGTCCGCGCATTCTGCCTGGCCTAGTGCCTGACGGCAAGGTGATTCTGAGCAGTGAAGAGGCGCTTACGCTTGAGGAGCTACCGGCCTCGATTATTATTGTGGGCGGCGGGGTAATCGGAGTGGAGTGGGCATCCATGCTGGCTGATTTCGAAGTGCAGGTGACTGTCGTCGAGGCAGCCGGGCAGCTGTTGCCGCAGGAGGATGAAGAGGTGGCCCGCGAGCTGCTGCGTCTGCTGAAGAAACGCGGAGTCCGGGTGCTCACCGGAACAACGGTGGATGCCGAGACCTGCACAGTGTCGGAGACAGGGATTACGATTGAAGCCCGCAAGGGGGAGCAGAGCCAGAGTCTGTCGGCTGATAAGCTGCTCGTATCCGTGGGACGCGTGGCGAACATCGAGAATCTCGGACTGGAAAACACAGATATCCGCTTCGATACAGGTGTCATTGCGGTAAATGCCAATATGCAGACGGGTGAGCCGCATATCTATGCGATTGGCGATTGTATCGGCGGACTGCAGCTGGCTCACGCCGCCAGCCATGAAGGCATCCGTGCGGTCAACCATCTGGCGGGCGAAGCGCTCCATCCTTATGAGACTCATCTGGTTCCCCGCTGTGTCTATACACGGCCGGAAGTGGCAAGCGTCGGTTACACAGAGAAGGAAGCGAAGGAGCTCGGCCGTGAGACGGTGACCGGCAAATTCCCGTTCTCCGCCATCGGCAAAGCCATTGTCTACGGCATGAAGGACGGCTTCGTGAAGGTGGTGGCTGACGCGAAGAACGGGGATATCCTCGGCGTGCAGATGATCGGCCCGCATGTGACCGATCTGATCGGCGAAGCGGCGCTGGCCCAGATCCTGGATGCTACACCTTGGGAGGTCGGGGAGGCTGTACATGCTCATCCGACACTGTCGGAGGTGCTGGGCGAGGCGATGCTGGCGGTGGATGGAAGAGCAATCGGATTCTAGCGTGCGATAGAGAGCTTAACAAGAAGGCCGGAGGGAGCTGAACGCGCGTAATGCGCTGATATCGCTCCATACCGGCTATATTTGTTCGGTTCCAGAGCCCTGCCTTGGCGGAGGGATTTTGGCTTTTCTTTTTGCCGCGAAAAAGATTATAATGGATTTAGTACCTGGTGATAGGATCAGGGCATATATATATTTAGTATTAGGGTCAACCCGCCTGGCGGACGCATCCTGAACCTGTTAGAGATAGCGGGGCTGGAAGCTGAGCGCCGGCAATACTTTTTAGGAGGTACCTCTTATATGGAATCCCAAGGTACTGTAGACACCGTTAACAGACATAAGCAGCTTGGACTCACAGACGGCCAGGTTATCGATATGTACAGATTCATGCAGCTCGGACGGAAATATGATGAGCGCAGTCTGCTGCTGCAGCGTGCGGGCAAGATCAATTTCCATGTATCCGGCATCGGGCAGGAGGCGGCACAGGTCGCGGCGGCATTTGCACTGGACCGGGAGAATGACTATTTCCTGCCCTATTACCGGGACTATGCGTTTGTCCTCTCTGTCGGAATGACCACGCGCGAGCTGATGCTCTCCGTCTTCGCCAAGGCGGAAGATCCCAACAGCGGCGGCCGGCAGATGCCGGGCCACTTCGGCAGCAAGCGCCTGCGGATTGTAACGGGCTCAAGCCCGGTCACGACCCAGGTTCCGCATGCGGCAGGCTTCGCGCTGGCGGCGAAGATGCAGAAGAAGAAGTTCGTCTCCTTCGTTACCTTCGGGGAAGGCTCCAGCAACCAGGGGGATTTCCATGAAGCGTGTAACTTTGCCGGTGTGAATAAGCTGCCTATGATTATTTTTTGCCAGAACAATCAGTATGCGATCTCGATTCCTGCTCACAAGCAGCTTGGCGGCAAGGTCAGCGACCGTGCGCTCGGCTACGGCTTCCCCGGCATCCGGGTGGACGGCAATGATCCGCTGGAGGTCTACCGTGTGGTGAAGGAGGCCCGGGAACGTGCGCTTGCCGGTGAAGGCCCGACCTTGATTGAAGCGATGATGTACCGCTTGTCACCGCACTCCACTTCGGACAATGATCTGGCTTACCGGACCCAGGAGGAAGTGGATGAGAACTGGAAAAAAGACGGCATCGCCGCGTTCCGCACTTATCTGACCGGACTCGGTCTATGGAGTGACGAGCAGGAGCGTGATCTGGCTGCCGAATATAATCTTGAACTGAAAGAGGCTATAACCTACGCGGAGAATGCGCCGTTCCCGAAACCGGAAGATACGCTGCTGCATGTCTACGATGAATCCGGCCTGAAGGGGGGCGCTTAAGCCATGGCGATGATGGAATATATCGATGCAATCCGGCTGGCAATGAAGGAAGAGATGGAACGTGACGAGTCGGTGTTCGTGCTGGGTGAGGATGTCGGCGTGAAGGGCGGCGTCTTCACAACGACCAAAGGCTTGCAGGAGCAGTTCGGCGCAGAACGGGTACTGGATACGCCGCTTGCGGAATCTGCTATTGCAGGGGTGGCCATCGGCGCTGCGATGTACGGCATGAAGCCGATTGCCGAGATGCAATACTCGGATTTCATGCTGCCCGCAACCAACCAGATTATTAGCGAAGCAGCCAAAATCCGCTACCGTTCCAATAATGACTGGAACTGTCCAGTCGTCATCCGTGCGCCGATCGGCGGCGGCATCTTCGGCGGGCTGTACCATTCGCAGTGCCCGGAGTCGATCTTCTTCGGCACGCCGGGGCTTAAGATTGTGGCTCCTTATTCGGCTGCAGATGCGAAGGGACTGCTCAAGGCCGCTGTCCGTGATCCTGATCCGGTGCTGTTCTTCGAGAACAAGAAATGCTACAAGCTGATCAAGGGCGATGTGCCGGAAGGCGACTACACGGTGCCGATTGGTGAAGCGAATCTGCTGCGTGAAGGCAGCGATATTACGGTGATCGGGTATAGCCTGCCGCTGCATTTTGCGATGCAGGCAGCGGAGGAGCTGGAGAAGGAGCATGGCGTCACCACGCATATCCTGGATCTGCGCACGCTCCAACCGCTTGACCGGGAAGCGATTATTGCCGCTGTCCGGCAGACCGGCAAGGTGCTGATTGTCCATGAGGACAACAAGACCGGAGGCATCGGCGCTGAAGTGGCGGCGATCATCGCCGAGCATTGTCTGTTCGACCTTGATGCCCCAATCTTCCGCCTGTGCGGACCCGATGTCCCGGCGATGCCGATCTCACCGCCGATGGAGAAATTCTTCCTGCTCAGCAAGGACAAGGTCAAGGCTGAGATGCTGCGTCTGGCGCAGTATTAAGTTCAATAATTCATCCTCCCCGGACACCGCGACCGGGACCCGAGCAAGAATGTTGCAGAAAGTGCAACTTGGATATGAAATATACAGTGAATTGGGAAGATTGCTGCACGAAATACAACAATATGTCCGCTCAGCCGCCCGAATGAAGAGAATTGCTGCGTTTTGAGCAACATTTTTGATTTTGGGCAGATTTGTATGAGCGAATGTTGTATTAAGTGCAGGATTTCATGGCTGGCTTCCGAAGCCAGTTTTGTACGAAGCAAATTCAAGAAGTCCACGCTTACAAAACTAAGCCTATGCTTCCGAAGCAGTTTTGTACGAAGCAAATTCAAGAAGTCCACGCTTACAAAACATTAAGGAGTGACATTATGTCTGACAATACAACGCTGACGGATGTAATTATGCCGCAGCTGGCTGAATCGCTGGTGTCAGCGACTATCGGGAAGTGGCTGAAGCAGCCGGGTGATTCGATAGAGCAATATGAGCCGATCTGCGAGCTGATCACGGATAAGGTGAACGCGGAGCTGCCTGCAACGGTAGACGGCACCATGGCCGAGCTGCTGGCCGAAGAGGGCCAGACGGTCAGCGTCGGCGAGATCATCGCCCGCATCGCAGTGGCTGGCTCCGCTGCGCCAGCCGCTGCGGCCCCGTCACCGGCAGCTTCCGGCGACGCCACTGCACCTGCCGCTGCCCCGTCTGCGGCATCCGGCAACGCCCCGCAGGCGGCCCACGCCGCCGCGCGGCCGCCCATGCCCGCTGCGGCTTATGACGCCGCAGCTCCAATGCGGGCCCGTTACTCTCCGGCTGTGCAGACGCTGGCCGCCGAGCACGGCATCAACCTGGCGGCCGTGCCGGGCACCGGCCTGGGCGGACGTATCACACGCAAGGATGTGCTCACGTTCCTGGAGAACGGCGCCTCCGTTCAGCCGCCGGCACCCGCAGCAGCCCCTGCAGCTGCGCCTGTACCTGACGCCGCTCCTGCACCCGCTGCGCTGCAGCCTGTGTTCCAGCCGGTACATGATGAGCATCAGCAGGTCCGTAACTCCGGCCTGCACCTTAGCGAATCACCGAAGATTCCGACGATTGAGATCGAAGGCGGACGGGGCAGCAGCTCGGAATATCTGATCGATGTTACGCCGATTCGTAATACGATCGCTACAAGAATGCGCCAGAGCGTCTCAGAGATCCCGCATGCCTGGACGATGATCGAGGTCGATGTGACCAATCTGGTGGTGCTGCGCAACAAGCTGAAGGATGAGTTCAAGCGCAAAGAGGGCATTAACCTGACCTATCTCGCTTTTCTGATGAAGGCTGTGGTCAGTGCGATCAAGGATTACCCGATCATGAACTCCGTCTGGGCCGTTGACAAAATCATCGTCAAACGCGACATCAACATCTCGCTGGCCGTAGGCACAGAGGATTCCGTGATGACGCCGGTCATCAAAAAAGCCGATCAGAAGAATGTCGCCGGGCTGGCCCGCGAGATCGACGAACTGGCACTCAAGACACGGGAGGGCAAGCTGCGCCTGGACGATATGCAGGGCGGCACGTTCACGGTGAACAACACCGGCTCGTTCGGTTCGATTCTGTCTTACCCGATTATCAACTATCCGCAGGCGGCAATTCTGACTTTTGAATCCATTGTCAAAAAGCCTGTCGTCATCAATGATATGATTGCCGTACGTTCGATGGCTAATATCTGCCTGTCGCTCGATCACCGGATTCTGGACGGAGTCATCAGCGGACGGTTCCTGCAGCGCGTGAAGGATAATGTGGAAGGCTACACCCCTGAGACGAAGCTCTACTAAGTAAGGCGGCTGCGGACCCCTGGGACAGGGAGAATGAGAAGCAAAGGGGGAACTTATGATGATGGAGAACCTGAACCTAAGCAAACTTACAGTTACCATTCTTCCGGTGATGGAGTACGGGGCGGCCTGGGAGCTGCAAAAGGAAGCGGTGCATGCGATTGACGCGGGCACTGCTTCCGAGCAGCTGATTCTTTTGCAGCATCCGCCCACATACACCATCGGTTCGCAGAATCATCCGGAGCATCTGCTCCTCAGCGGGGAACAGCTCAGGCAGCAGGGCATTGCGCTGTTTGAGATTGACCGCGGGGGAGATATTACATATCATGGGCCCGGCCAGCTGGTCGGGTACCCGCTTTTGAAGCTGGGCGAGAACGGCAAGGTTGATCTGCACGGCTATCTGCGCAAGCTGGAGTCGGTGATTATAGCGTATCTGGAGGCCTATGGCATTACGGGAACCCGCAAGCAGGGGTATACCGGGGTGTGGGTCGGTGATGAGAAAATCTGTGCAATCGGCGTAAAGTTCAATAAGTGTAAATTCCGCCGGGGGTTTGTCACCAGTCATGGCTTCGCCTTCAACGTATCGGCCGGGATCGGGCAAAGCGGCTTCACAGGCATTATCCCTTGCGGTATTGCGGAATACGGAGTGACCTCGCTTGAGGAATGCACAGGGCGCGCTTTTGACATCGGGACGGTTGCTGAAGAGCTGGTGCCTTATTTCCTGGAGCAGTTTCCGTATAGCCAAACAGCGCCCGGGGAACCGGACGCTGTTAATTAGCGCTAAGCATGATTAACCGGCCATAAACGGTTCGATGACGAACAGCACCGTAGAGGCGATCATAGCGAACAGCATGATGTAGATGATAATGCGAAACCATTTTTGTCGTTGCATGAGTGACTCCTTTGAGATTAGTTTAAGTTATGAGCATAAGCCCACAATTGAACGCAGTACAACCATTGTAACGTATCTGAGAAAGAGAGGGAAGTCCATATGATATCAGAAGACCGATTGATCCATGAGTTCATGGAGCTTGTCCAGATTGACAGTGAGACCCGGAATGAACGGCAGATTGCCGATGTGCTCAAGGAGAAGTTCAGCAGCCTGGGGCTGACTGCGGTGGAGGACGATTCGCAGGAGAGAACGGGGCACGGAGCCGGCAACCTGTTCGTCACCTGGCCTGCGGACAGCGGAGTGAGCGCGCCGAAGCTGCTGTTCACCTGCCATATGGATACCGTGGTGCCCGGCCAGAAGATCAAGCCTGCCCTGGGGGAAGACGGCTGGATTCGAAGTGATGGCAGCACCATTCTTGGAGCGGATGACAAAGCGGGACTGGCTGCCCTGTTCGAAGCAATCCGGGTCATTCAGGAGCAGAAGCTGCCGCACGGCCAGATTCAGTTCGTCATTACGGCAGGCGAAGAGTCCGGGCTGATGGGCGCACGTGCGATGGACCCGGCATATCTGGATGCAGACATGGGCTTCGCGCTGGATTCCAACGGAGAAGTGGGAGCCATCGCGATTGCAGCACCGGCACAAGCGAAGGTAACGATGCAGATCTTCGGCAAGTCCGCCCATGCAGGCGTGAACCCGGAGGATGGCATCAGCGCCATTCAGGTAGCGAGCAAAGCGATCTCGGCGATGAAGCTTGGACGGATCGATAACGAGACGACAGCGAATATCGGCAAGTTCGCCGGCGGCGGACCGACGAATGTGGTCTGCGATCATGTGCAGCTGGATGCGGAGGCCCGCAGTATTGTGCAGGAGAAGGTTGAACTGCAGATTGCCTCCATGCGGGAGGCGCTGGAGACTACCGCACGCGACCACGGCGCGCAGAGTGAATTCCGCAGCGAAATTATCTATCCGGCGTTCAGCTTTAATGGAAATGATTCGGTTGTTCAATTGGCTGACCGGGCGATCACTTCGCTGGGCCTGACTACCCGGCTGTTCGCCTCCGGCGGCGGCAGTGATGCCAATGTGTTCAACGGTCTGAACGTTCCGGTTGTGAATCTGGCGGTTGGCTACGAGGATATCCACACCACGAAGGAGCGGATCAAGGCCGCAGACATCGTCAAGGTGGCCAGCCTGGTTGTAGCCATTGTGGCCGAGAGCCAGAAGGGCTAAGCCGAATAAGAGGCTGTGCAGGGACCGGCCAGGGCAAGGCTTTTGCTGAGACGGTCTGCTGCCGCTTAAGAATAACATTAAAGGAGCTGCTTCCGGGATGATCCGGGAGACAGCTCCTTCTTATACCCTGGAATATCATAGACGCTGACCGGAAGAACGAAGCGGCATTATCCAGCCTTAGAAGCTTTGATCCGCGAATCTGCCTGGAGCAGCAGGATGTAAGCCAGGGGCATATCGCGCCCGTATTGCTTCATCCACCCGGCCATTACGGCCATAATCTGTTCCGGTTTACCTACCATTGTAACTGCGGATGAGCTTGCTTGGACAAGGATGTTATTCATGCCTGCATTCCTTCTTTCTTCTTAAGTTTGCTATAATACACCCTATGCATAACGATGCCAAAGGAGACCACAAATCTATGAAAAAAGATGAAATAAACCGCAACCCCGCATTGGATGAAGAAACATTGTCAACGAAGCCGATTTTTGCAGGCCACATTATTTCGCTTCAGGTGGATACCGTAAGGCTTCCTGACGGCAACACCGCAACCCGCGAGGTCGTGAAGCACCCTGGAGCTGTAGCCGTGCTGGCCCTGAATCAGGGTAAAATGCTTGTCGTAGAGCAGTACCGTCAGCCGATGCACCGTACCGAGGTGGAGATTCCGGCAGGGAAGCTGGATCAGGGAGAAGATCCGCTGGCGGCTGCGGGCCGTGAGCTTCAGGAGGAGACCGGCTTTCATAGCGGGGGACTGAAGCTGCTGAAGTCGTTCTACACCTCGCCCGGCTTCGCCGACGAGATCATTCACCTCTATGTGACCGAGGATGCCCAGCCGGGCGAGATGGCACTGGATGAGGATGAGTTCCTGGAGGTCTCCGAGCTGACGCTGGAGGAAGCCTACCAGTACATTGCGGACGGACGTATTGCCGATGCCAAGACGATGATGGCGGTCTATGCCTGGCATCTTTACACGCTGACAGGCCAATGGCACTAGCGGAGGAGCTCAGCAGCGTCTACTGCGATCTGCATGTGCATATCGGACGGACTTCGGAGGGCCAGGCGGTCAAAATCAGCGGCAGCCGTGATCTGACCTTCGCCGGGATTGCCCGGGAAGCGGCGGAGCGCAAGGGGATTGGCCTGATCGGCATTATCGACAGCCACTCACCGGGCGTGCTGCGTGATATTCATACCGCGCTGGATTCCGGTGAAATGACGATAGCCGCAGGCGGCGGAATTGCATACCGGGGGACAACGATCCTGCTGGGAACCGAGATTGAGATCCGTGAGCCCGGGCGGCGGGAGTGCCATGTCCTGGCCTTCATGCCGGACCTTGGAACGATGGAGGATTTCAGCACCTGGATGAGCGCCCATATGCGTAATGTGAGTCTCAGCTCACAGCGCCTGTACGCCCCTTCAAGGGTGCTTCAGGACGAGATTACCGGGCGGGGCGGGCTGCTGATCCCGGCCCATATTTTCACGCCTCACAAGGGGCTCTATGGCTGCGCGGCCGAGCGGATGGCGGAGTTATTCGATCTGGACCGCATCGCAGCCGTGGAGCTGGGTCTCAGTGCGGATTCAGAGATGGCAGGATATATCTCGGAGCTTGACCGTTACAGCTTCCTGACCAATTCCGATGCCCATTCCCTCGGCAAAATCGGCCGCGAGTACAATGTCATCGAGATGCGCGAGCCCTCCTTCGAGGAGCTGAAGCTGGCGCTCCGGCGCTCGGAAGGACGCCGGGTCAGTGCCAACTTCGGGCTGAATCCCCGGCTGGGCAAATATCACCGGACCTACTGCGGCGGCTGCGGCAGCATCATCGATGAAGCCTACAGCACCTCGGAGCGCTGCCCGTATTGCGGCAGTCCGAAGCTGGTCCAGGGTGTGCTGGACCGTATTCTGCATATTGCCGACCGTTCGCTGCCGCAGGTTCCGGATTACCGGCCTCCGTATCATTATCAGGTGCCGCTGGAGTTCATTCCCGGCCTCGGCAAGCGTAAGCTGAACCTGCTGCTGGAGGCTTTTGGCACAGAGATGAACATTCTGCACCGGGCTGCGGCAGCCGAGCTTGCCGCTGTAGCGGGGGCAGAGCTGGCAGGGCTGATCGTGCTGGCCCGTACAGGACAGCTCGTGCTCTCCTCGGGTGGCGGAGGCACCTATGGCAAGGTGCTCAAGAACTAAGGACAAGTCATAGATCAGGACATTCCCTCATATGGTGTAACATGTGACCGGAAAGGGGAATGTCAGGGTGCGCAGTCTAAAGCTGATGGTGAAGGAACAGACGCCTCTTTATATTTTTGTCGCGGTATTATTTCTGGTCGGGGTGGTCTTCGGAGCGCTTATCGTCACTGCGCTTACGCTGGATCAGCAGCAGGAGCTGGGAGATTACTTAAGCAATTTCTTCGTGACGGTCGATCAGCAGGGACTGCCTGCCGCGCAGGATTCATACTGGAGCATCGCCGCTTTTCATCTGAAGTGGGTCGGCCTGATCTGGGTGCTCGGCTTGTCCGTGATCGGACTTCCGGGCATTCTGATTCTGGATTTTCTCAAAGGCGTGCTG
Source organism: Paenibacillus sp. FSL P2-0089 (assembly GCF_038595095.1). Lineage (NCBI taxonomy): Bacteria > Bacillati > Bacillota > Bacilli > Caryophanales > Paenibacillaceae > Paenibacillus > Paenibacillus sp. FSL P2-0089. The sequence continues at coordinate 4,741,143 of NZ_CP152006.1, read as the reverse complement.
ATCGGCTTCACCGTCGGCACTCTCGTCAGTCAATATTCCTGGCACGGTATGCTGTTCGCCCTGGTCTCCGTCGCTCCGCATAATCTGGTGCTGATTCCGGTGCTGCTGGTATGCAGCGCGGCTGCCCTCGGTTTCTCCCTGCTAATGATCCGCAGCCGGGTACTGGGACAGCAGCGCCGCACGCAGGTGACTCATCCGTTCATGATGTATACGCTGCTCTCGCTGGGGATGGCGCTGCTGGTGATGGGGGTCTCTGGCTTCGAGGCTTGGGTGACGCCGGTGATGATGCGCTGGGTGACGCCGCTTCTGGTGTCGGCCGGGTGAGGAAGAATTTTCAAATATGGAGGATCTGTGAATGTGCGGGCCAGCCCGATCGAGATGCTAAAACCGTTTGACTTCTCAAAGGAAATCCCCCTATAATGGAAGAAGTGGCTTGAAGCCCGGTGTGGTAATTTTCCAAGGGGGAGGCAGACAATGGAAGCCCGAATAGACAAGATTAAGCAACAACTACAATCCCAAGGATACAAGCTTACACCTCAACGGGAAGCGACCTTAAGAGTTCTCCTGGAGAACGAGGATGATCATTTAAGTGCGGAAGATGTATTTATGCTTGTAAAAGAAAAGGCGCCCGAGATCGGTCTTGCCACCGTGTATCGTACCCTGGAACTGCTTAGCGAGCTTCATGTCGTGGAGAAAATCAATTTCGGAGACGGTGTGGCCCGCTATGATCTGCGTACGGATACGGCGAAGCATCATCACCATCATTTGATTTGTGTGCAGTGCGGAAGTATGGATGAGATTCGTGAGGATTGGCTCGGACCGCTGGAAGACCGGCTGGAACAGGAATACAACTTCACGGTGGTTGATCATAGACTTGATTTTCACGGAATATGCCACCGCTGCAAGGATAAGAACCCGGCAGAGGACAATACTCCAGAATAAGCGTATATAGAATGTGGACTTAAGAATGCTTCATTGCGGATTTCCTAAGTTCATCTTCAAATGAGGAATGACCGCGCAAGCTCTCCCCCGGCTGAATGGCTGGAGGGGAGCTTTTTGATTGCCGGGAGAGCAAGGATAGTGGGCTGTAGCGGGGGGACGAAAGGGATAAATCCCATTAAATCCGCTGAAAAGTGTGCTGAATGAGGGAATGAAAGGGATAAATCCCATTAAATCCGCTGAAAGATGTGCTGGACGGGGAGATTAAAGGGATAAATCCCATTAAATTCGCTGAAAGTGGGCTGGTCGGGGAAATGAAAGGGATATATCCCATTGAATTCGCTGAAATTGAGCTGGACGGGTAGTTGAAGTAGAGTAAATGAAGAGCACAAGTGCCCCTGAATTCAGCAGATGTAGGCTATATGAGCATTAACCCGGATGCCGCCATCCCAGCCAGCAGGTAGATTAACTAACCTCAGGCTAATTTGTCCTCCAACATACATAACATGGCCCTCCGGCGCATAAAGTGAAGGACGAGTTCTGCCCGCATTCTTTCTACTCTCCGCACTTGCGTGCGCTTACCCAAGCGCAGCAGAAGGGGATCATATGCAGAATGCTGATGCAGACGCTGATATCATTTTGAGGAGGCTGCCTGGATGATTATTTCTCTGCCCCGCACGGTGCGCCGGCTGTATTTCATGACGATGCTTGTGGCGGTAAGCTGTGTGCTGTATTATGTTTTGAGCTGGGTCAGCGCATGGATCAGTCCGGCCCGCAATGTTGAGATTCCGGAAGGCACCGCCGTCCGGGCGTTTCAGGATGTCCAGTACGGTGAACAGGGGATAAGTGCAGGGGATCGCCTGCGCCTTTTTTACTGGTACGGGGAGTAACGGGACGGATTGCAGGATTAAGGGAGAAGTATGTCGAATCAATCTATAGCATGTCATGGAACAACGCTGTTCCGGCTGCTGGATCTCAACCCGCTGCGAAGCCGCATGAAGCAGCCTGAGTCTGACAGGAGCGTGAATTGATGAAGTCATACTTACAGCCGTTTATGCAGTATTTGTCCGGGGACAAAGGATTGTCTCCTAGTACGCTGGAATCCTATGGACGGGATATTTCGCAGTTTCTGGAGTTTACGGAAGAGCGGGGCCTGGACGCGGCCGAAGAGATTAGAAGAACGCATATTATGCTCTATTTGGGTGCCCTGCGCGGAGCAGGGAAGGCAGCAGCCACGGTGAACCGGAATACGGTATCGCTGCGCGCCTATTTTCATTTTTTGCTAAAGGAACGGCTTATTGTCCAAGATCCTACGCTGGATATGGAAGCCATGAAGCCGAGTCACAAGCCGCCGATCATTCTCAGCATTGAGGAGATCGAGCGTCTGCTGGCGGCTCCGGATGAAGCTGTTCCCCAGGGGATGCGCGATAAGGCTATGCTGGAGCTGCTGTATGCGACGGGTATCCGTGTGACGGAGCTGATCTCGCTGAATGTGGAGGATGTGAACACATCCTTGCGGTTCGCACGCTGCAGCGGCGCCTCCGGCAAGGAGCGTGTGGTCCCGATCGGCGTGATTGCGGCTGATTGCGTAGCCCGTTATACCTCAGGGATGCGGGACAAGCTGCTGCGTGCGAGCCGGGAGGAGCCTGCGCTATTCCTGAATAGTCTGGGCGGACGGCTGACCCGTCAGGGCTTTTGGAAAATCATCAAAAAATACGCGCGTGAAGCTCAGATTGAGCAGGACATCACACCGCATACTCTGCGCCACTCCTTTGCTGCGCATCTGCTTGAAGGCGGGGCGGACCTGCGCTCTGTGCAGCAGATGCTGGGCCATTCCGATAGTTCGACCACTCAGATATACAGCGGAATTGCCCGCAAGAATATGAAGGAGGTCTACGAGAATCATCATCCCCGGGCGAAATAGCCGGTTGTGCAGGGATGAGGGACCTTAGGAATACGGGCGGGCGGATCGGATTGGGCCGAAAAGATGCTTTTTGTGAGTAAGAAAGTTATGATGGAATCATACTGAAGAAATCGCTCCCGGGAGAGGTTCTCCCGGAGTTTCTTCATGCTTAGAGCAGACGACAAGATTAGGCAAACTATAAAAGGAGTGAAGACGGCAATGTCCTCATTTAAACGCATCGGATTTATTGTTCTGGACAGTGTAGGTATCGGTGAAGCGCCGGATGCCGCTAATTTCGGAGATACAGGCTCCCATACGCTGGGCCATATTCTGGAACGGGTTCCGGGTCTTAAGCTTCCGAATCTGCAGCAGCTCGGGCTGGCGAATATCGCACCGCTGCCACCGCTTGAACCGGTAACCGCCCCTACAGGCTACTACGGCAAAATGCAGGAGGTATCTGTAGGCAAGGACACGATGACCGGCCACTGGGAGCTGATGGGGCTGAAGATCGAGGTTCCTTTTAACACCTACTTTGATGGCTTCCCTGCGGAGCTGATCGAGAAATTCGAAGCGGCTACCGGACGCAAGGTCATCGGCAACAAGCCGGCCTCCGGCACGGAGATTCTTGTGGAATATGGCGAGGAACAGATGAAGACGGGGGCATGGATTGTCTATACCTCGGCGGACAGCGTGTTCCAGCTTGCGGCACATGAAGATATTATTCCTCTGGAGGAGCTGTACAGCGCCTGTCGGATCGCCCGTGAGCTGACGATGGCTCCCGAGTTCTCCGTAGGCCGTGTGATTGCCCGCCCTTATGTCGGCGAGCCGGGGAATTTTGTGCGTACACCTAACCGCCATGACTATGCGGTGAAGCCGCCGGAGCCTACGGTGATGAATGCGCTGGAGGATATCGGCAAGGATGTGATTGCTGTGGGTAAGATCAATGATATTTTTACCGGTGAAGGGGTAACCGCAACCTATCCGACCAAAAGCAATGAACACGGCATCCAGATCACCATTGACGAGCTGCGCAAACCGTTCGACGGATTCCTGTTCACCAATCTGGTGGACTTCGATTCCCTCTACGGCCACCGCCGTGATCCGGAAGGCTACGGCCGTGCGCTGGAGGTGTTCGATCAGGCGCTGCCTGAACTGCTCAGTACGCTCGGTGAGGATGATCTGCTGATTATCTCCGCAGACCATGGCAATGACCCGGTTCATGCAGGAACAGATCATACGCGCGAATATGTGCCGCTCCTGGTCTACAGCCCAAGATTCAAGACACCAGGCAGCCTCGGCATCCGCCAGACCTTCTCGGATGTGGCCGCGACAATCGCCGATAACTTCGGGGCGAAGGCTCCGCAGTACGGGACAAGCTTTTTGTCTGAATTACAGTAATCACACCACAGCTTGAACTGGATTTTTGAAAAAAAGAAGGAGTGTAACCCATGACTACTATAACCTCAAGCAAAATTCAAGAAGCCGCCGTATATATCAAAGATAAATGCACCGTCGCCCCTGAAATCGGGCTGATCCTGGGCTCCGGCCTAGGCATTCTGGCGGATCTGATCACAGATGAAGTCGTTATTCCTTATCATGAGATTCCTCATTTCCCGGTGTCCACGGTAGAAGGACATGAAGGCGAGCTGCTGATCGGCATGATCGAAGGCCGCCGCGTGGTCATGATGAAGGGCCGCTTCCACATGTATGAAGGCTACGGCCCTGAGGTTACAGCCTTCCCGGTACGGGTAATGAAGGAGCTGGGCGTAACCAGCCTGCTGGTCACCAACGCAGCCGGTGGCGTCAACACGGAATACACACCGGGTGATCTCATGCTGATCACGGATCATCTGAATCTTACAGGCCGCAATCCGCTGAGCGGACCGAATGACAATGCGCTGGGCGTACGGTTCCCGGATATGTCCTCGGCTTACAGCCCGCGTCTGATTGCAGCTGCCAAGGAAGCTGCTGCCGCACTGAATTTTGAGTTCAAGGAAGGCGTATATGCGGGTCTGCTCGGACCGAACTATGAGACACCTGCTGAGATCGTGATGCTGCGCCGCCAGGGAGCAGATGCCGTAGGCATGTCCACCGTATCCGAGACCATCGTTGCCCGCCATGCCGGGATTGAAGTGCTGGGTATTTCCTGCATCACCAACATGGCAGCCGGTATTCTTCCACAGCCGCTGAATCATGCAGAGGTGATGGAGACCGCTGAGCGTGTGCGCGAGCAGTTCCTGAAGCTTGTGCTTGCTTTTATTCCCAAGATGTAGGTACTGCTTCACATACGCGTTATTCTATACACAATTCATATCCGGGAGGATCAACCTATGACAACACCAACAACAGTCCCATACGGTACCCAGGTTCAGGAAGCCGCTGCATATATTCAATCCAAATTCGGCGGTTATACACCGGCAATCGGCCTTATTCTGGGTTCAGGTCTTGGCGACCTGGGCGATCAGATCGAAGATGCAGTCTACCTGCCTTATGAAGAAATTCCGCATTTCCCCCATTCAACGGTAGAAGGCCATGCCGGAAGATTCGTGATCGGTAAGCTGGAAGGCAAGGATGTTATGATCATGCAGGGCCGTTTTCACTACTATGAAGGTTATGAGATGCGCAAGGTAGTTCTTCCGGTCTATGTAATGGCTAAGCTGGGCATCGGCACCCTTGTCATTACCAACGCTGGCGGGGGGATGAACAGAGCGTTCAAGGCAGGCGACCTGATGCTGATTACCGACCACCTCAATATGACCGGAGACAACCCGCTGATCGGACCGAATGATCCGGAGCTGGGCGTAAGATTCCCTGATATGTCCAGTGCCTATGACCCTGAATATATCCAGCTTGCGAAAAAGCTTGCAGGCGGAGTTACAGGTGTGGACGGTGAAGCGCTTGTCCTGCAGGAAGGCGTATATGCCGGCATCAGCGGCCCTACTTATGAGACCCCGGCTGAGCTGAAAATGCTGGCCTATCTCGGCGGCGATGCCGTGGGAATGTCCACCGTGCCGGAGGTTATCGTGGCCAGTCACAGCAAGCTGCGTGTGCTCGGCATTACCTGTATCACCGATATGGCGATTGGCGATGAGCTGGAGCCGCTCACCCATGAGCAGGTGGTAAAAGTGGCGAACCTGACCAAGCCAAAATTCATCGGACTGGTGCGCTCCTTCGTCCGTGAGGTACAGATCTAATGCGTGCTGTTGATCTTATTCAGAAGAAAAGAGACGGCGGTGAGCTTAGCCGCGAAGAAATAGCATTTCTGATTCAAGGCTACAGCAAGGGAGAGATCCCGGATTACCAGATTTCCGCCTGGGCGATGGCTGTGTATTTCCGCGGAATGAACGCTCGCGAGACCGGCGACCTGACCCTGGAGATGGCGATGTCCGGCGACCAGGTAGACCTTAGCCCGATTGCGGGCATCAAGGTGGACAAGCATTCTACCGGAGGCGTGGGCGACAAGACGACAGTTGTGCTGGCACCGCTGGTCGCGGCTGCCGGAGTTCCGGTAGCCAAAATGTCCGGGCGCGGTCTCGGCCACACCGGAGGCACGCTGGATAAGCTGGAGTCGATTACGGGATTCTCGGTGGAAATGGACCGGGAACGGTTCTTCGCCCAGGTGGGCGAGATTGGCGCGGCGGTGATCGGCCAGTCCGGCAACATCACGCCGGCGGACAAGAAGCTGTATGCCCTGCGTGATGTGACAGCCACGGTGGAATCGATCCCGCTGATTGCCAGCTCCGTCATGAGCAAGAAGATTGCCGCAGGCGCGGACGCCATCGTGCTGGATGTGAAGACCGGCAGCGGCGCGTTCATGAAGACGCTGGAGGATTCCATTGCGCTCGCCCAGGCGATGGTAGATATCGGCACTCACCTTGGCCGCAACACGGTTGCGGTCATCAGCGATATGGACCAGCCGCTGGGCTTCGGCATCGGCAATGCCCTGGAGATCAAGGAGGGCATCGAGACATTGAACGGCCACGGGCCGAAGGATCTGCAAGAGGTCTGCCTGATCCTGGGCAGCCAGATGCTCGTACTTGGCGGCAAGGCAAAGGACGAAGAAGAAGCACGTTCCATGCTGCTGTCCCATATCGAGGACGGCAGTGCGCTGGATAAGTTCAAGCAGATGGTGTCGGCCCAGGGCGGCGATGCCTCACAGATTGATTCTCCTGACACCTTGCCCGCTGCCCGCAGATTCATTGAAGTGAAGGCTGCGACCGCAGGCTATGTGGAGAGCATCCAGGCTGAAGAGATCGGTGTGGCTGCGATGCTGCTTGGTGCCGGACGCGAGACGAAGGAGTCCGTGATCGATCTGGCGGTCGGCATTCAGCTCTCGCTGAAGGTCGGCGACGCGGTGGCCGCAGGCGATACGCTGGCAGTGCTGCATGTGAACGATGCCAGCGAGAGCAAGGTGCAGGAGGCCGAAGCCAAAGTGCTGGAGGCTTACCGCATCTCCGCCCAGCCGGTTCCGCCGCAGCCGCTGGTTTTTGCGCTGGTGACCAAGGATGGGGTAACGCGTTACTAGCCGGACCGGAGTACACTTTGGAATCTACGTTTATACAAACAAGCCGTACGAATCAGCAGATTGCTGGCGTACGGCTTGTTTTTTTTGAAGCGATCCGGCTTACCCCTTCGTCTGTTCCCTACATACATAGTAACTCCTTTATACATAGCCTGAACCCTGGTACGAATTGAACTAAAAATCTGGTTACTAGGGTCAACGGCATACGCAGTTGGAATTAGCATGAATAGGATAGACTACATACTATTTTATTACCGGATTCATATAGAAGGAGCCGATAGGTTCTGGATGAATGTGTAGTTCAATCTAGATAAGGAGGGCGGGTAATGGCGGTATGGAATACAGGGCCTATTGAGAATAACGCTGTTAACGGCTCTAGACCAACGGTATCAACGACTATAATCATCGTCAATGAAAGTACAACTCAAACCGCAGTTGTCTTAACACAGGGATACAATCTCAGTGGGACCAGAGCATTATTTATCTTGAGTCAGGATGAGATTCTGCCGAATACGGTGTTTTCAAAGAATTATTATAGTAATCTTAATTCCTTTGAGTTTGTATTTACAATCACTGGCGGAGCTGTAGAAAATACAGATATATCCGTATGGGGAAAAGGAAGCTCAGGACAGCTAACTACGCCTCATCGCCTAGTCTCAGCAGAATTATTAGGTTATTCTGGAGCCGTTGGCGTGACTGGAGTAACGGGAGCGACTGGTGTAACTGGAGCCACAGGGGCGACTGGCGTAACGGGCGTGACAGGTGCCACGGGAGTGAGTGGTGTAACAGGAGTGACGGGGCCGACAGGCGTTACGGGAGCAACGGGAGCCACCGGGGCAACTGGAGTTACGGGCGTGACAGGTGCCACGGGAGTGAGTGGTGGAACAGGAGTGACGGGGCCGACAGGCGTGACGGGAGGAACGGGAGTCACCGGGGCGACTGGCGTAACGGGCGTGACAGGTGCCACGGGAGTGAGTGGTGTAACAGGAGTGACGGGGCCGACAGGCGTTACGGGAGGAACGGGAGTCACCGGGGCGACAGGAATTACGGGGGCGACGGGAGAGACTGGAACCACAGGTATAACGGGAGTAACCGGATTAACAGGAGCTACAGGCGCAACGGGAGCCACTGGAGCTACCGGAGCGACAGGTGTAACAGGAACAACGGGAATCACCGGGGCAACGGGAGGAACGGGAGCGACTGGAATTACGGGGGTGACGGGAGAGACCGGAACCACAGGTATAACGGGAGTGACAGGAGTAACCGGAGTAACAGGAGCTACAGGCGCAACGGGAGCCACCGGGGCAACTGGAGTTACGGGAGGAACGGGAATCACCGGGGCGACAGGAATTACGGGGGTGACGGGAGAGGCCGGAACCACAGGTATAACGGGAGTGACAGGAGTAACCGGAGTAACAGGAGCTACAGGCGCAACAGGAGTCACTGGAGCTACAGGAGCTACCGGAGCGACAGGTGTAACAGGAACAACAGGAATCACTGGAGCAACCGGAGTAACAGGAGCGACAGGTGTAACAGGAACAACGGGAATCACAGGAGCAACGGGAGGAACGGGAGCGACTGGAATTACGGGGGCAACGGGGGAGACCGGGACCACAGGTGTAACGGGAGTGACAGGAGCAACCGGAGCGACAGGTGTAACAGGAACAACAGGAACAACAGGAATCACCGGGGCAACGGGAGTAACTGGAGCGACTGGAATTACGGGGACAACGGGGGAGACTGGGACCACAGGTGTAACGGGAGCTACGGGAATCACCGGGGCAACGGGAGTAACCGGAGTAACAGGAGCTACAGGCGCAACGGGAGTCACTGGTGCTACAGGAGCAACCGGAGCGACAGGTGTAACAGGAACAACGGGAATCACAGGAGCAACCGGAGTAACAGGAGCGACAGGTGTAACGGGAGCTACAGGAGCAACCGGAGCGACAGGTGTAACAGGAACAACGGGAGTCACAGGAGCAACTGGTGTAACAGGAACAACAGGAGTCACAGGGACAACAGGTGCTACCGGAGCTACGGGTACACCTACTCTGGCATTTTCCAATACTGCAGGCTCGATAGCGGTCTATCCGCCATTGAACACAGAAGTCATTGTTGTTTCGGTGACTCAGAACGAAGTGATCTCTCAGCAGCTGAAAATAGATTACGCTATATCATTAGAAGCGATCACTTCGTCTAACTGGTCACTTGTTGCTGAACTTCGTATCTACCGCTCTGCTACTTTGATCTCTACCAGAACACTTAACCGTAGCGGAAATGCATCGGGAACGCAACGTTTTCCGATTGCGGACACTTATGTTGATACAGCTCCGGCTACTGCTTCTATATCCTACCAAGTTCGTGCAATTGTTACCACGGATAGCAATATAACCTCAGCAACAGTTATCAATCGAAATCTCAATATTATTACTTTCACTCCCTAATTCCGCTCCACCCAGCAGATTAAAAGTAAAATAGCCTTAGCCCAGAAACTGAGCTAAGGCTATAAATGCATCTGAGGACAATTGAATCATACTCCGTAACTGCTAAACGGAACATACCGCTACCCCACCGGCAGATAGCCCTCCACGGCAGACATCATCATATAAGCCCCGTTGCTCTTGTTGCAGAGAGCAGTAATGGTCATGCCGCGTTCGGGATAGTATGCGGAGTGGAAGCTGATCCCGGGATCGTAGCCCATAATGTGGTACTTTAGCACCTTCTCGCTGGGGCCGACTTGTATCCACACGCCATAACCGTAATAGCTGTCCTTTCGCTCATAAATATGCGGTGTCAGCAGCAGAGCCGTGATCTCTGCCTGTAACAGCTTGTGTTCAAGCAAGCCGCTCCACAGCTTATGCATATCCGCCGCCGTAACAAATGCCCCTCCGTCCCCGCCTCCGACCACCGGAATGGAGTAGATGTTGCTGGTCTTTTTCCCATTGCTGTTGTCGATGTATCCCTGAGCGGTGTGGGCCGGAAGCGCATCAAGCGCGAAGTAACCGGAATCCTTCATCCCGCAAGGCAGAAAAATATACTGTTCTACATATTCCGTGAACGGTTGCCCGCTGACGGCTTCTACGAGCATAGCAAGCATGATATATCCTGCATTGTTATAGTGAAAACGCCCGCCTGGGACGAATTTCATAGGAAGTCCGGCGAACAGCGGGAGGAAATCTCCAGGCCGCCTCAGCGTGTACATCGGGGTCTCCTTCCACAGTGCCGCGAAATCCTCCATCTCTTCTTCATCGAAGTAATCCGGTATGCCCGAGCTGTGAGTCAATAGCTGATGCACGGTGATCGCTGGATCGAACAATGGGAATTCCTGCTTCGGCAGGATGTCCAGTATTTTGGCGTCAAAAGAAAACAAACCCTGCTCTGCGAGCTGGCAGACCGCAATGGCGGTAAATAGTTTGCTGCCGGAAGCAATGGCGAAGCGGGTGTGGGCCTGGTTGAGCCGTACGTCCCCGATATTAGCTATCCCAAAAGCTGCGGCTGCAAGGACATGCTCCCGTTCCGTCACTTGTACGACCCCTGAGAACCCCGTCCGCCGGGCCTCTTCACTGATAATCTGGACCAGCTTGTCCTTATTAATCTGATGTGCAGGCTTCATCCTATGAAGCACCTCCTGTCTGAAAATAAGCACCATTACCCTGTTATATTTCGCTGCTTGGGAGAATTAACCTTTATTCATTAGCGGTAAGCCGTAAGAGTGTACTCTGCGCGTAAGGTTTATCTGCAAAGGACAAGAAATGCTGTTCCAGTTTGGCAGGGCGGTACATTGTGGACATTTTGCGAGATGAGATAGTATAAATGCAAACATGACAAACATGAGCATGCATCCGGGGAGGAATTAGAATGGCACTTCATCAAACGATTACAGTCTTGAACGCACTGGACAGCGCTTATGTTAACGGTAAGCAGGTCAAGCAGTTATTCGCAGAATATCCTGCGGTTAAGGTTGAGATTCAGAAGGTGGAAGGGGAGAAGGGCAGCACAGAATTCGTCAAAATCACGATCCCGGGCAGCGAAGGCAAGCTTGGCGGCGGATCTGCACCAACGTTCGGCATTGTCGGCAGACTAGGGGGGATCGGGGCGCGCCCGAGCCGGATTGGCCTGGTCTCTGATGCAGACGGTGCGGTAGCGGCGATTGCTTCTGCGCTGAAGCTGGCAGACATGCAGACCAAAGGGGATGTGCTGCTGGGAGATGTGCTGGTGACCACCCATATTTGCCCGGATGCTCCAACCCTGCCGCACGAGCCGGTGGATTTCATGGATTCCCCTGTAGATATTCTGCAGATGAATGAGCATGAAGTGCTGCCGGAGATGGAAGCGGTTCTATCGATTGATACGACCAAAGGCAACCGTGTGGTTAACCACAAAGGGATCGCCATCTCGCCGACGGTCAAAGAAGGCTATATTCTGCGGGTCAGCGAAGATTTGCTGCGGATCAAGGAGATGACGACAGGACAGTATCCGGTTACTTTTCCGGTGACGACTCAGGATATTACCCCTTACGGCAACGGGCTGTATCATATCAATTCCATTCTTCAGCCTGCGGTAGCTACCTCTGCTCCGGTGGTGGGTCTCGCGATTACTGCCCAATCTATGGTTCCGGGCTGCGGTACTGGTGCCAGCCATGAGGTGGATATTGCTCAGGCGGTGCGTTTTGCTATCGAGACGGCCAAGGAAGTAACGCAGGGAACATGCTCTTTCTACAACGAAGCAGAGTTTGCCAAAATTACTGAGCTGTACGGCTCCATGAGCGTACTGCAGACGCTTGGTAAACCGGCAGTCACTTCTCAATAACAGGATAACAGATGTACGATTACAGTCAGGCGCTGAGCTTCCTTCAGCGCCTGCTCTATTAGCACAACAGCTTGGCTGTAACCCATAGCGTCTGGAGGGACAAGAATGAAGAATATCGGGCTGATTACGATTGGGCAAGCACCCAGGCAGGATGTCGCGCCCATCATTGAGAAATATCTGGAAGGCAAGGCGGGACTGGTTCAGTCCGGGGTGCTGGACGGGTTCACGGCTGAACAGGTGCGTGAATTCTACAGTCCAGGGCCGGGAGAGTATGTGCTGACCACCCGCATGGCGGACGGGTCCGCTGCGGTAATCTCACGGGAGCGGATACAGTCCGTTCTCCAAGGGAAGATTGATGCTATGGAAGCCGCTGGGATTCGGACGATCCTGCTGGCGTGTACGGGAGTTTTTCCGGGACTGCATACGTCTGCTGCCCATCTGATTGAGCCGGACCGGATCATTCCTCCAGTCGTGCAGGCGATGCTGGACGGGCGCCGTCTGGGACTGATTGGCCCTCTGCCGGAGCAGGAGGACGCAATGATTGAGAAATTCGCAGGCGCCGGAGCCCGGCTGCCGTTCGCTGCGGCTTCACCTTATACGGGTACGGAAGCGGATTTTCGCGCCGCAGCAGAGCGTCTGAGCGGTCATGCGGATGTGTTAGTGCTTGACTGTATGGGATATGTGGAGCAGCATAGACAGTGGGCGGCCTCCGCAGGAGTGCCCGCCGTGCTGTCCAATGCCCTGATGGGCAAGCTGGTAGCAGAAATGGTGTAATTCGGGAGGAAATGAAGATGAGTGAAGCAAGAATTAGAATTAGCATGAATGTTCTTAAGGATTGTCTCGGGCTTGTCAGCGGAGAACTGCTGGCTGTAGTAGCCGACGATGATAAGCGTGATCTGGCCGAGTCGGTCTATGAGGCGGGCAAAAGGCTGGGAGCGGAATCGATGCTGCTGGTCATGCAGGCGCGGAGCAGATCGGGGGAGGAGCCTCCAGCCCCGGTTGCCGAAGCTATGGCTAAGGCGGATGTGGCTGTATGCATCACGACCCATTCGATGACACATACAGCAGCACGCAAGCAGGCAGCCGCAGCAGGAACCCGGGTAGCGACCATGCCGGGGATCACCGATGATATGTTCAGCCACGGCGCGATCACTGCGGATTATGGGCAGGTGAAGGCGCTGACCGAGCAGGTCGCTGCGCTCTTGTCTGCGGGCAGCCGGGTGCGTGTGGAGAAGGAAGGGATGGTTCTTAGTTTCTCTATTGACGGCCGGGATGGCATTCTCAGCACCGGGCTATACCTCAATCCGGGCGAATCAGGCAATCTGCCCTCAGGTGAAGCTTATATTGCACCGCTGGAAGGTACAGCTACCGGCCAGATTAAGGTGGATGGCTCGGTAGCAGGGATTGGCGCACTGGATGGCCCGATGGTGCTGACCGTGGAAGATGGACGGCTGATCCATGCCGGCGGGGAGCATGGCGGCAAGCTGCTGGACATGCTTGGCGATGGCGATGGCCGGCTGCTGGGCGAATTCGGCATCGGGACCAATAACAAGGCCCGGATTACAGGCGTGGTGCTGGAAGATGAGAAGGTGTACGGGACGATCCATGTTGCTTTTGGCAGCAATAATACGTTTGGCGGGGTCGTTGCGGCTGGCGTGCATATTGATGCTGTGGTCATGAAGCCGGATGTGTATATCGACGACAAGCTGATTATGCAAGCTGGGGAGCTGCTGTAAGCAGAATGGAAGCTGCTGATTGCAAGGTTAAATAAGCCGCACCACAGATTTGGACGGTGGGTGCAATCGCCACTGTAGTGAACCTTTGGATTTCCGGCTGCTATTGCTGTTTACGGCTGAAATAGGGTGGCTGGTTATGCTTTTGCAGCATCTAAATCAAGGCGGTCAGGAGGAGATAGGATGCTTGGAATCATACGTGTCATTACATTGCAGGAGAACTCTGCAATCCAGTTACATGGAGATTTAATTGAGCGGCGGTATGGTCTGCCGGTGATGAGCCGCTGCATCCCGGATCAGCCCCGGGGTGTGTATGATGCGCAGACTGAGGCGGAATCCATTCCGAAGATTATAAGGCTTGCCGGGGAACTGGAGCAGCAGGGATGCACGGCTATCGGCATCAGCTGTGCTGCCGATCCGGCACTCTTGGAAGCCAGGGCAGTGGTGAATGTTCCTGTGCTGGGAGCGGGCTCCTGCGCGGCCCATATGGCTATGGCTTACAGCAACCGGGTGGGCGTGCTGACGATTCTGGAAGAGGTGCCGCCGCTCATCCGCGGTATTCTCGGCGGGGCTTACATTGGCATGGACCGCCCCGACGGCGTGACGACCACGCTGGATCTGAACACACCCGCCGGACGGGCAGGCGCGCTGGCGGGGGCCGCCCGGCTCGTAGAACGCGGTGCTGAAGTCTTGGTGCTGGCCTGCACCGGCTTCGCGACCATCGGACTGGCGGCGGAGCTGGAAGAACAGCTCGGCATTCGGGCGTTCGATCCCATACTCTGCCTTGGTGCCGCTGCCGCTGCGTCAGCCTCTGGTACGGGAGCTTCTGCTGCGGGAGAGGTGCATCGCTCGTAGCAAAGCCTTGTCTTGGGTGGTATTGCAGTTTGCTGAAATTCGCCGTTCCTGTAGGTGTGGGGCAGACTACGTGTGTAGGCGATGTGTGGCAAGTAATGCGTGAAAACTAATGCGTGAAAACTAAGGTGCGGCAAACTAATAGCTATGATTTCCTTAAAGCGTTCCTCCTGGCTCAGGCCCGGGGGACGCTTGTTTGTTGTTAGGGGAATAGAGGTGAAGACCTTCAAGATTCGAATGGGAGTGGTCTATACGACTGAACGAGGGAACGAGGGGGCGAAGTGCATTAGTGCACCTGAATTCAGCGTAAGCGGGCAAAAGGTGAAAATGAGGTGCATAAGTGCACCTGAATTCAGGCTATACGGGCAAAAGGTGAGAATGAGGTGGAGAAGGAGCACTAGTGTAACTGATTTTACTGCAAGCTGATAGATCCCATTGAATTGTCCCACTCCCTTAACTTCCCCCCATTCCACCTCTCCCTACAACCAGCTCCCTCACCACCGCCCAGCAAGCATCCCCCGTACAAATCCGAAAATATCGCCAACTGGATATGATTTTCCTGTGGCTCGGCGGGAATCTCTGATAAACTAGCGGGAACGCAAAAAGTCGGCTGGCGGCATTGTCATGGTATATTGGCATATTTCAGGAAAAATCATGAAATACTGAAGACAGCAGAGGGAGGCGGAAGGGTGAATACACGAGGAATTACGCTGCGGGAGCTAATGGAGCTCTCGGTTCTTGGGAAAGCGAAGGTCATCAGCGGGGAGCAAGGGCTGGACCGGGTGGTCCGGTTCGTGGATATTATGGAGGTTCCGGATCTGAAGGGCTGGATCAGCGAAGGGGTGATGCTGCTGACGACAGCCTATTCGATCCGCCATGATCCTTCGCTGCTGACTGAGGTGATCTATACGCTTGATAATCTGGGCGCAGCGGCGCTGGCGATCAAGCCGGCCCGCTTCCTGAAGGAGATCCCCCAGGGGGCCATCGAGGCCAGCAATGCCTGCGGTCTGCCGATTGTGGAGATCCCGCCCGAGATTCCGTACACGGATATCACCCAGCCGGTGATGGAGCTGCTGCTGGGACGGCAGGCGATGCTGCTGCGCCGGGCGGAGGAGGTCTACCGCACGCTGACCACCATGGTGCTGGAGAACAGCGGCATTCAGGCGGTCAGCGACAGCGTGGCCGAGTTCCTGAAGGCCCCGGTAGCACTCGTGGATACGGAGCGGAAAATTATCGTATCCTCCCCGGCAGACTATGACTGGGCGCAGAGCGACTCTCCGCTTAGCTGGAACATCCATGTGGACCGCCGGACGGTTGCCCGGCTGCTCGTCGACAAGGAGCGGCTGGATGATATGGAGGAGGTGGGCATCGAGCAAGCCCGGCTTGTGTTTGCCCTTGAAATAATGCGGCGTAAGGTAGCCGAGGATACGGAATTCCGTCTGCGCGGCAACTTCATCGATGAGCTGCTGACCCCGCCGCTGCCGTCGAGGCATGAGGTGCAGCGGCGGGCCCGCCAGCTCGGGATGAACCCGGAGCACAAGTGGGAGGTGGCCGTCATCGAAGGGGAGACGGCGCCGAGCGAGGATACGGTGAACCGGCTGCTGGAGCGGGAGGCGAAGAAGCGCGGCGTCACGCCGCACGCCGAGTACCGTTCGAGCCGGGCGGTGCTGTTCCTGCCTACGCAGGAGGGGCGCAGGTTCACGCCGGGCGGTGACGCGGAGGAGCCGTGGGAGAAGACGCTGAGCGGCTGGCTGCAGGACAAGGCAGAAGGCTTAAGCAGTTACCGCTGCGGTATCGGCACCTCGGAATATCTCTGGGACATCCACACCAGCTATAACGAGGCGCGCAAAGCGCTGTCCATCTCCAGAAGACTCGGACAAGGCCCCGGCGGGATTACCCGCTACGAAGAGATGGAGGTCTATCATCTGCTGGAGGGGCTGGGCGGTCCGGGGTTCGAGAAGCTGTTCGAGCGCAAGCTGGGCAAGCTGCTGCAATATGACCAGGAGCATGACAGCAATATGCTGCTGACCTTCTATCATTATCTGGAGTGCCGGGGCAGTCTGATTGAGACGGCGAACAGCCTTTATATCCACCGCAACTCCGTCAAATACCGGCTGGAGCGGATTCGGGATATCACTGGCTTCGATCTGAATGATCCGCGCGAACAGTTCGTCTGCCATTTGTGCCTGATTTACTATTACCTCCAGGAAAAATAGGGCGCTTTGGAAGATTTCTGGAATGTCGTGTGAGTAAATCTAACATTCATAGTCCTTGATAGTGCACAATCGACAAACGGTTGTGCATTTTTTTAGCTGAACGGGACGTAGAGGGGCTGTGAAATTCTATGTAGAATTAGCTCAACACTTTAATAAGACACAGCATACACGTATTACCTGACATGAGAGCGGAATTCCGTCACAGAGGCACAGCAGTCGAAGTCGTAAGGGGGTTGATTCATTGTTTGCTTATACATTAAAAAGACTTGTGCAGATGATTCCAGCCTTGCTCGGCATTATCGTCATCACCTTCATTCTGTCGAGAGTCCTGCCGGGCGATCCTGCGATTATGCTGGCCGGAGAGCAGGCTCCGGAGGAGATTGTGAACAAGATCCGCCAGGATATGGGGCTGGACAAGCCGCTGTATATCCAGTTCTTCGCTTATATCGGGCAACTGCTGCAAGGCGATATCGGCTATGCCTATCACACCGGACATTCGGTCGCCAGTGACCTGGCTTCGCGCTTCCCGGCTACGATTGAGCTGACCCTGGCCAGCATCCTGATTGCAATTCTAATCGCCATTCCGGTAGGCATTGTGGCCGCTACCCGTAAGGAATCGCTGCTGGATCACATCTCGCGTGTATTTTCCCTGATAGGTGCTTGTGTGCCGATCTTCTGGCTCGGACTGATGTTCATCTATATCTTCTACTCCATTCTGGGCTGGGCACCGGCACCGATGGGCCGGATCAGCGGGGATCTTAACCCGCCGGTGCATATCACCGGGCTGTACGTGCTGGACAGTATACTCTCCGGCGACACTGCTGCACTTAAAAGCAGCCTCGCGCATCTCGTGCTCCCGGCGATCTGCCTCAGTACCGGTACGATGGCGATCATCGCCCGGATGACCCGCTCCAGCATGCTGGAGGTGGTCGATCAGGACTTCGTCCGCACCGCCCGGGCCAAGGGGCTGCGGGAATCGGCCGTCATCTACAAGCACGCACTGGTTAATGCGCTGATTCCCACGCTAACGGTGCTCGGACTCCAGTTCGGCTTCCTGATGGGCGGCGCGGTCATCACGGAGACGATCTTCTCCTGGCCGGGAATCGGCGGCTATGTCACCGACTCCATACTGGCAGCGGATTACGCGCCGATCCAGGCGTTCACCCTGGTCAGTGCCGTGCTCTACTGCGGAATTAACCTGGCGGTCGACCTGATCTACGGGTTCATTGACCCGAGAATCCGTTATGAATAGAACAGCTTGTGTGAGAGGAGGAGATTGCTTGTGAGCACTGCAGCACATTCAGCACAGGGCAGCCCGGCGAAGCCCGCACCGGCCAAGCCCCGGACCCTATTATCCCTGCTGCTGCACAACCGCCTGGCGGCCATCGGGCTGACCTTCATCCTGATCTGGACCGTGGTAGCCATTTTTGCCCCCTGGCTGGCTCCGCATGATCCGTTCGTCACAGATATGGCGAATAAGCTGCAGCCGCCCTCCGGCAGCCACTGGTTCGGAACCGACAACTTCGGCCGGGATATCCTCAGCCGGGTGCTGTACGGCGCACGGATCAGCATCTGGACCGGCCTGATCGCGGTCTCGATCTCCTTCGTGATCGGGATGCCGCTGGGCGGGATTGCCGCTTACTACGGCGGCCGGACCGGAACCATCATCATGCGGGTCATGGACGTATTGTTGTCCTTCCCGTCACTGGTATTGTCGATGGCGATTGCCGCCTCGATCGGCGCCGGACTCAGCAGCGCAATGATCGCCGTCGGCATTGTCGGCATCCCCGAATTCGCCCGGCTGATGTTCGGCCAGACGGTCTCGCTGCGGGAGAAGGAGTATATCGAAGCCAGCCGGGCCATTGGTGTGAAGGATAGAGTCATTCTGTACCGGCACATTCTGCCGAATGCCCTGGCGCCGCTAATGGTGCAAGCTACGCTCGGGATGGGCTTCGCCATCCTGACCGCGTCCAGTCTCAGCTTCCTGGGGCTGGGGGTCAGACCCCCGATTGCCGAATGGGGCGCGATGATCTCCGAAGGCCGGGAATATATCATTTCCGGGCAATGGTGGCTGGTTACTTTTCCAGGCCTCGGCATTGCCACCTCCATCTTAGGCTTCAATCTCCTCGGAGACGGCTTCCGGGATGTGCTTGACCCGCGGTTGCGTTCGGGGAAATGAGGCGAGCAGGGGAATCCCCCAAGGCCGCCCGTCCCGATAGAAATAGATAGATTAACGTCAGCTGGAGCGCAAGCGGCAGACAATCATCAGCAGCACAAGTAGTTGTTATGCAGGCAGGATATAGAAAAGGGAGGAATTATCGATGAAAAAAGTTAAACTGTTGTCCACACTCGTCGCTTTTTCAATCATGCTTGCCGGATGCGCCAGCAGCGCCAATCCGCAGACCCCTGCTGCCACTTCGGCAGGAACGGATACTGCAGCAACAGCAGCCCCGGTCAAAAAGAACCTTACGGTGGCCTATTCCGAGGGCGGCACCACGCTCGACCCGGCGGAAGCCAATGATCTGACCTCCGATACGCTTGTGCTGGCCGCTTATGATCAGCTGGTCACCTACGGCATCAAGACCGAGAATGGCGCCAGCATCGCCAATACCGAAGACATCAAGCCCATGCTCGCAGAGAGCTGGGAAGTGAATGCTGACAACACTGTGTATACGTTCAAGCTGAAATCCGGCGTGAGCTTCCAGAGCGGCAATCCGGTGGATGCCGAGGCGGTAGCGTACTCTTTTGAACGTGTGGCGAAGTCCAGCTCCGGCAGCTTCCTCTACGGCATGGCTTCAATTAAATCAGTGACGGTAAAAGACGCTTCGACCGTTGAAGTTACTCTGACTAATGCCAATCATAATTTCCTGCAGATTCTGGCGATGTACACCTTCTCCATCGTGGACCAGAAGACGGTAGAAGCACAGGGTGCAGACTACCTGAAGACGAATGCCGCCGGTTCCGGCCCGTTCAAGCTTACGAAGTGGGACCCGGCTACCGAAGCTGTTTTCACAGCTAATGACAGCTACTGGCAGGGTGCGCCAAGCCTCGGCAAGGTAACCCTGAAGTTCACCAAGGAAGCTTCGAACCGCGTGCTGCTGCTGGGTAAGGGCGATGTAGACATGGCGATTGAGATTCCTCCGAAGGATGTATCCACCCTGGAGAGCAATTCGGCGCTGACTGTCGCTTCCAATGCAAGTAACCGGATTCTGTTCTTCGCCATGAACAACAAAGTCAAGCCGTTCGACAATGTAAAAGTCCGTCAGGCGATCAACTATGCGATTCCCTACGATCAGCTGCTGAGCGGGGTGATGTACGGCCAGGCCAAGCAGATGAAGAGTGCAGTAGCCAGCAACACGCCGGGCTTCACCGATGCAGGCTATGTGTATGAGTACAATCTGGACAAGGCCAAGGCGCTGCTGAAGGAAGCAGGCTATGAGAAGGGCTTTGACTTCGACTTCACGCTGGGCTCCGGCTTCGATGACTGGGAAGATGATGCGGTCCTGATCCAGGCTGAGCTGGCCAAAATCGGAGTCAACATGAAGATCAACAAGCTGGCCCGCGCCCAGTTCCTGGAGCAGCAGAAGACCAATAATCTGACCTCTTATATCTCCAAATGGACTTCCTTCGTCAATGATCCCGGCTATCACCTCGGCTTCCTGCTGTACGGCAAGGGCTCTTCCAACTACATCAACTACCAGAATGCTGAAGTAGACAAGCTGTGGGAGCAGGCGAACCTGGAGACAGATACGGCGAAGCGCACAGAGCTCTACAAGCAGGCTCAGGAGATCATCACGACAGAAGCACCTTGGGCGTATCTCTACGAATACAACCGCATTGTGGGCATGAGCAACAAGATCAGCGGCTACGCCTTCTATCCAGACGAAGTCATCCGCTTCTATCCGCTGTCGATTACAGAATAAGCAGGTTTGGCTAAAAGAGAGCGGGCAGGCCTTAGGCCTTGTCCCTCTTCTTTGTCACAAATTCACAGTTCCTCCTGCCAGCCGCAAGGCGTGCAGCCTGGAACACAAAGGAGAATTCGTAACCCATGACAGACTGGAAAAGCAAGGTGCTGGAGGCCATTGATGCCGGGCAGGAGGAACTGCTTGCGCTCTGCTCTCAGCTGATCCGTTACCCTTCGGAGAATCCGCCGGGCGATTCACGGGAGATCAGCGCTTATATTATTGGTTATCTGAAAGAAGCCGGGATCGATACGGCGATCTATCCGGCCACCGAAACCATGTTCAATCTGGTGTCCACACTGGGTGCAGGCGCGGAGGAGCGCACCGGCAAAAAGCTGATTTACTGCGGACATACCGATGTCGTTCCGGCGGGAGACCGCTCGCGCTGGGATTTCGATCCGTTCTGCGGCGATATCGTGGACGGCTATCTGCTGGGCAGAGGCGCTTCGGATATGAAAGCAGGCCTGGCCGGGTTAATCTACGTCACTGCACTGCTGTCGAAGCTGGGCGTTCCGCTAAAAGGAGATCTCTCCCTGCTGATCGTGCCAGATGAAGAGACTGGCGGTCATCTCGGGGTTCCCTGGGTGCTGGAGCGCGGCCTGATTACCGGAACCGCTGCTGTGATTGCCGAGCCTTCCGGCCCGCTGAACCCGACCATCGGGCAAAAGGGCAGCTGCTGGTTTGAATTCACCGTCGAAGGCACACCGGGTCACGGCAGCCTGTCGCCAGTGGTTGGAGACAGTGCTATTGTAAAGGCCGCCAAAGGGATTGAAGCCTTACAGCGGCTTTGGGACATTAAGGTTGAAGTGCCTGAGGAGGTCCAGGAGATCATTCGCATCTCGCAGGAGTATGTGAAAGGCAGCGAAGAAAGAGATTCACTTGCCTACCAGGTATTCGACCATGTGACGGTCAACATCGGAACGATCCAGGGCGGAACCAAGGTGAATGTGGTGGCGGACCGCTGCACCATTCAGGTCGATTCCCGCGTACCATTCGGGGTAGACTACCGGGATGTGCTGGACCGTGCCCGCTCCCTGCTGCTTGAAGCCGGCATTGAATCCGAGGTCAAGGGCTTCGGCTTCCAGGGCAATGCCAATTGGACCTCCAATGAGGAGCCGGTGGTCAAGGACCTGGTTGAGAGTATCTGTGAGGTGAGCGGGGAAGAAGCCTACGGTGTGCTGCAATGGGCCTCTAGCGACGCGCGCCATTTCCGCACTCATAACATTCCCGTTCTGCAATACGGCCCGGCCGAGCTGTCCACCATTCATAATTTCAACGAGAAAGCTCCTGTCTGGCAGATTATCCAGTGTGCGAAGGTGTATGCTTTAACGGCGCTGAAATATCTGGGTGTAGAAGAAGAGAAATAGTATTTAAAAGGATATTTTGTAGGGAGTTTTTTGGGGTCCCCGCAAAGTACCTGACTAATCATCGAAGCAAATACTTCACTTTGTGGGGTACTGGAGGGAGGGGCAATCATGACAGAACTGCTGGAAGTATCAGGGCTATGCACCGAATTTCAGACAGCGGCGGGTACAATCCGTGCGGTGGACGGCATCAGTCTGTCAGTGCGCAAGGGAGAGACACTGGGCATTGTAGGCGAATCGGGCTGCGGCAAAAGCATTACCTCACTCTCAATCATGCAGCTCTTGCCCAAACGGATCAGCCGGATTGCTTCCGGCCAGATCCGCTTCGAGGGCAAGGATATGCTGGAGATGTCGATGAATGAGGTGCGGAATATCCGGGGGAACCGGATTGCGATGATTTTTCAGGAGCCGATGACCTCGCTGAATCCGGTGTTCAAGATCGGCCGCCAGATCTCCGAATCCGCCCGTTACCATCTGAAGCTGAGCAAGAAGGAGGCGGCTGAGCGGGCGGTGGAGATGCTGCGCAAGGTAGGGATTCCCCGGCCGGAAAAGATTGCCCAGCAGTATGCCCATCAGCTCTCCGGCGGGATGCGGCAGCGGGTGATGATTGCAATGGCGATGGTCTGCAATCCTCAGCTGCTCATAGCCGATGAGCCGACGACAGCGCTGGATGTGACAATTCAGGCGCAGATCCTTGATCTGATGCGGGATCTGCAAAAGAACGAGGGCATGTCAATCCTGATGATCACGCATGATCTGGGGGTCGTTGCCGAGATGTGTGACCGGGTCGTCATCATGTACGCGGGTCAGATTGTCGAGGAGACAGATGTGGCTACCCTGTATAGCCAGCCGCTGCATCCGTATACTCAAGGGCTGCTGGCTTCCCTGCCTCAGCTGGCAGGGGATGAGGACCGCCTCAGCTCGATACCGGGCCAGGTGCCGAATCCGGCCAGCCTGCCGCCCGGCTGCCGGTTCGCACCGCGCTGTCCGGTAGCGGTGGACCGCTGCCGGGAGCAGCTCCCGGAGCTGCTTGAGGTGCAGCCGGGCCACACATGCCGCTGTATCCTGCAGCAGGAGGGGGTTCTATGACCACATTACTGGAAGTGCGCAATCTGAAGAAGCATTATCCGATCCGCAAGGGCTTCTTCTCTAAGCAGGTTGGTGCAGTCAAAGCCGTTGACGGCATAACCTTATCCGTAGAGCAGGGAGAGACGCTGGCAGTGGTCGGAGAATCCGGCTGCGGGAAATCGACCACCGGACGGGCCATTCTGCGGCTGATTGAGCCGACTGAAGGCGAGATTATGTTCGGCGGCACCGATGTGCGCAGCCTGAATACCGAGCAGCTACGCAAGTTCCGTACCGACATGCAAATGGTCTTCCAGGACCCTTACGCATCGCTCGACCCCCGCTGGACCGTCCAGCGCATTCTGGAGGAACCGCTCCGTACCCACGGATCGGCTCCCGCCGGCGAGCTGAAGAGCAGGGTCGAGCAACTGATGGAGGTGGTGGGTCTGTCCCCCTATCAGGCCCACCGTTTTCCCCATGAATTCTCCGGGGGCCAGCGGCAGCGGATCGGGATTGCCCGTGCGCTTGCGCTGAATCCGAAGTTCATTGTCTGCGATGAGCCGGTATCGGCACTGGATGTCTCCATCCAGGCCCAGGTGCTGAATCTGATGCAGGATCTGCAGGAGCAATACGGCCTGACTTATATGTTTATCTCGCATGACCTGTCGGTTGTGAAGTTCATCAGCGACCGGGTGGCCGTCATGTATCTGGGGCGGATTGTCGAGCTGGCGCCGACGAAGGCACTCTTCGCGAAGCCGCTGCATCCGTATACCCAGGCGCTGATGTCTGCCGTTCCGGTACCGAATCCGGGCCTGAAAAAGCAGCGCATCGTCCTGACGGGGGATGTTCCGAACCCTGAGACTCCGCCCACAGGCTGTGCCTTCCACCCCCGCTGTCCGCATGCGATGGACCGCTGCAAGTCGGAAGCGCCGGTGCTGCGGGAGCTGGACTCAGGCCATCAGGTGGCCTGTCATTTGTATTAAGTATATGTGCAGTGTGAGGAGGGGCCATCCGGCAGCGGGTGGCTCTTGCGCTGTCTGCCAGGCTACTGATACCACGCCATTCTAACGCACTAACCGCGCAATTCCGGGCTAACTACACTCCACCAGCCTAACACTGCCGGCACTAAGTACTCAGCGCTCCCCACCTTCCAATCAACACTCCTGGTACTCATTAATCAGCGCCTCCAGTACAACTAAATCTGCCCAAATTGAAAAACCGATTACAATTGGCGGCGTGAAAGCGCGTGGTCCAAATGTAATCGGAAAACCGACCACATTCGGCGCTGCCGAGTTGCGTGGGTCCAATGTAATCGGAAAACCGACCACATTCGGAGCTGCGGAGTTGCGTGGGTCCAATGTAATCGGAAAACCGACCACATTCGGAGCTGCGGAGTTGCGTGGGTCCAATGCTCCACAGCCCCCTAAAGAAGTTGGAGTCCTCCCCCACAAAAATGTAGACTAGATATAGGAGGAGGATGAACGGTATGGGACACTTAACAGGAACAAGAGAGAAGGCAGCGCAAGAGGTGTTGTCTGGCATTAAGGCAGCGGTGGTTGCCCGCAAGTATGGGGTGACCCCATCGACGGTGAATCAGTGGGTGAGGGACTACCGAGAGGCCCATGGGGAACAAGATCATCCGTATCCCCAGGAGCAGGTGGAGGAACTGAAGCGCCTCCTGGACGTGGAGCAGAAATACGAGAAGGCCGTCAAGATCCTCGGCGAAAAGGAGTTAGAGATCGAGATTCTGCGTGAACTGCTAAAAAAGCCAACCCCTGCTTATCCGAAAAAATCGAGGTAGCCGACATGTTCATTAAGCAGGGGAATACCGCAGCGTTGGTACTACGTCTCGTGGGGCTAGCAGAGTCTACGTATTACGACCGTAAGAAACGCAAGAAGCAGGATGTACAGGCCGTACCCCAGGGGCGCGGAAGACCCGTACCCGGCTATTCCCTGACCGAGTCTGGAGAGAAGATTAGCGACGAGGAAATCCAGGAATGGCTGCTGGAATTAATCGCTGGAGAGGAGCACGTGTACGGGTACAAACTGCTGGCCAAGTGCTTGTGGAACCAGCACGGGCTGAGGCTCAATCACAAGAAAAGCTACCGGCTGTGTCAGGCGCTGGATATCCTACAGCCGCAGCGTCACAAGCGTTTTAAGCATCCTCGGAAGCTGCCGGAGAACCGGGTCATTACAGGGGCGGGTCAGCTCTGGCAGATGGACATTAAGTACGGTTACGTGGCGGGCCAGGGCAGGCATTTCTTTGTCCTGAGTATTATCGATGTCTTTACCCGTGTCATCGTCGGCTACCACCGCGGATCGTCGTGTGAAGCCAAGCACGCCTGCCAGACGCTGGGACGCGCCATGGAGCAACACTGCGCCCCTGACAGCGCACGCCCGGTGATCCGCACCGACAATGGTCCACAGTTCGTCAGCCATCTGTTTGGCGACATGTGTGAAAGCTGGGAAATGACCCATGAACGCATTCCGCCTCGAACGCCGGATTTAAATGCTTTTATTGAATCGTTCCACAGTAATATCGATCGGGATTTGTTCCGCAAAGAGGCCTTCGAGACGTTCGAAGAGGCCTATGAAGCCGTGGACCGGTACATGGACTTCTACAACAATCGCAGAATGCATACAAGCCTTCGGAACATGCCGCCAGCTACCTTTGCGGAATGGGTCTTGACCCTAGAAGACCGCTCCCGCTTCTTCTGGCCGAGAGAAAAAGCGAAATAAAGAGCATATCTACGACAAGTGCTGATTTTATACGGAGGACTCCGGGATAAGGGGGTCGCACCGAATGTAATCGGAAAACCGACCACATTCGGCGCTGCGGAGTTGCGTGGGTCCAATGTAATCGGAAAACCGATCACATTCGGCGCTGCCGAGTTGCGTGGGTCCAATGTAATCGGAAAACCGACCACATTCGGCGCTGCCGAGTTGCGTGGGTCCAATGTAATCGGAAAACCGACCACATTCGGCGCTACGGAGGTGCGTGGGTCCAATGTAATCGGAAAACCGACCACATTCGGAGCTGCGGAGTTGCGTGGGTCCAATGTAATCGGAAAACCGACCACATTCGGCGCTGCGGAGTTGCGTGGGTCCAATGTAATCGGAAAACCGACCACATTCGGCGCTGCGGAGTTGCGTGGGTCCAATGTAATCGGAAAACCGACCACATTCGGAGCTGCGGAGTTGCGTGGGTCCAATGTAATCGGAAAACCGACCACATTCGGCGCTGCGGAGTTGCGTGGGTCCAATGTAATCGGAAAACCGACCACATTCGGCCTCCCGCCTCCTACTTCCCCGCACCATACCAGACGCTTATCCTGCCCGCTACGTCACCGGCAACACTGCCGGACTTTAGCCCTATTTATTAACCGGATGGGACAACGTCCCCCGTCTAGGCAGAATGACTTATTTTTGCAGAGTTTGCTCCGTTGTTAAGTGAATATTCTTTCAGAAATAACGCTGAAATATTTCATTGAAATTTGAAAAGAAAAATAAACCCTTCTATAATTGTATTAAATTAAAACTGATTTGGGAGGAGATGGGAGGATAACGTGAACAAACCACGACAATTATGGATTGATGCCGCCAAGGGATTCAGTATTATTTTTGTAGTAATGGGCCACTCCGGCGATGCGGCAGCGAATCATTATCTGTCCTGGTTCCGGATGCCTTTGTTCTTCATGCTTAGCGGACTTGTATTTAAGCCGGTTGAACCCGGGCGGTATTTGGGCTGGGCGGTCAAACGGACCAAGGGGCTGATGACTCCCTATTTTGCCTACGGACTCCTGATTGCTTCCGTGCTGCTGCTGTTCAACTTCAGTATACGAGGGTTCGCCGAGAATGTAGCGAGACTGCTCTACGGGGGATTGTCGCTCACGGGCCCTTACGGGGTGTTCTGGTTCATCACCTGCCTGCTGTTCACACAGCTGCTCTTCGGATACATTGTCCGTTATTCCCGCCGCACGCAATTTCTCCTGATCGCTTCTGCTTATCTCCTGTCACATCTCATCTCCCTGACCGCGCTCAGGAACTTCAATCTTCCCTGGAATGCAGATGTGTCCCTGCTCGCCATTACTTATTATGCGATCGGATTCTACGGCAAACAGGTGATCCCTGCGCTCATCCGCCGCTATTCGGCGCTGCCGGTGCTGCTTCCGTTATGTGCTCTTGTGCTGCTGCTGGAGCGGACCGGTGTCCTTCAATACAGCCTGAATATGAAATACAAGGAGTATACTTCGCTGCTGCTCGATCTGGCCGTGCCGCTGCTTATCTCATTGACTATTTGCGCCGCTGTGTACCGTCTCTCGAAGCTTGTTCCGCTGGACTGGATGGGCAGCCTGGGACGTAACTCCATTGCGATCATGTACCTGCATTTGCCTTTGAATTACGGGCTCAAATATCTCCTCGGGACGGATTACGGGCTGTTGCCCTTTACGCTGATCGGAGTGGGGGTGCCGCTGCTGGCCGCCAATTGGGCGGTGCGTTCTCCTCTATTGTCCAGACTGTATCTCGGGCATAAGGGCGGCAGCCGTCCGGCAGTGAATTATAGCAACGCACGTTAATAAATAGGTGGACTAGTAATAGAAATGCACAAGCTCTTTTTCATATCTTTCATATACTTTAGTAGAATATGAAAAGGAGTGATAACGCATGGCCAAAACACTTTTGGATTATAACGCATCCGTAGTTACACCTATTACTAACGGGGTCTCCATCCCTGTTCCTATTTCTCCGGCTGGTATACAGATTGCAGGAACATCGGTGTATATCGATCCCGCAGTTCCAGGACATTTCCCCAATAAGGTGGAACTGAAAGCCACCATCGGCGTGGATGTTACTCTGGATACGCCCAATGTGCTGGTCCGCATCTGGCGGGCAGGTACCGAAATCTTCTATGCACTGGTAGAGCTGGAGGAGAATTTCAATGACGATGGTATTATCTCGCTGCATATGGTAGATATCAACGTCCCGGCCGGTGTCCAGAACTATCAGCTGATTGTAGAGAACCAGGATGTCGGCTCCGTTGCCACAGTGGTGGGACCTGTTATTTTCAGCGCTTTGGCTATCGGCGGCTAAGTTATTCATAGCAGTACCGGAAAGGGGCTTTCTCAAGTATCTGTGAAGATACCGGGGGAGGCTCTTTTTTTTGTGCGTGAAATGGAATAATTTCCTGCCTTTCTGACGAAACTGGAACACAGTACCTGTGAAATGAAGGTTAAGTTCAGGAGGGGAACCATTGTGAGGAAAATTCGTTATGTAACGCTTGTGCTGTGCATTGCTGTATCGGTTCTGGGAGGCGCTACCGGAGCCTGGGCCGAGGAAAAAGCCAAAGGCACCGCAAATTCCGGCAATGCCGGAGGGGCGGCTGCTACGCTTGCGCCAGGGGCGCGTTCTGCCATTCTGATGGATGCCAGCACGGGCACGGTCATCTATGAGAAGAACAGCCATGATAAACTTCCGCCGGCCAGTATTACCAAGATTATGACCATGCTGCTGACGGTGGAGGCGCTGGATGAGGGCAAACTGCAGCTGACCGACAAGGTGCGGACCAGCGAGTATGCGGCATCGATGGGCGGTTCACAGATTTTTCTGGAGCCGGGTGAGGAAATGACGGTTGACGATATGCTGAAGGGTATCGCGATGGCCTCCGGCAATGATGCTTCCGTAGCTATGGCGGAGAAAATCGCCGGCTCGGAGAGCGCCTTCGTCGATCTCATGAACCAGAAGGCGCAGGACCTGGGCCTGAAGGATACTCATTTCGCCAACTGCAACGGCCTGCCGGCTGCGAATCATTATTCCTCCGCGCATGATATTGCCGTCATTAGCCGGGAACTGCTGAAGCATGAGCAGATTATCAAATACACCGGCTCTTATCAGGATTACCTGCGCAAGGATTCCACCAAGCCGTTCTGGCTGGTGAACACCAACAAGCTGGTGCGGTTCTACACGGGCGCTGA
This sequence comes from Paenibacillus sp. FSL P2-0089, assembly GCF_038595095.1. Lineage (NCBI taxonomy): Bacteria > Bacillati > Bacillota > Bacilli > Caryophanales > Paenibacillaceae > Paenibacillus > Paenibacillus sp. FSL P2-0089. Next base: position 4,711,806 of record NZ_CP152006.1, on the reverse strand, counting down.
CGGGCTGAAGACGGGATATACGTCCGAAGCGAAATTCTGCCTGTCGGCGACGGCGGCCAGAGACGGCCTGCGCGCTGTAGCGGTGGTGCTGGGCGAGCCAAACACCAAGACCCGCAACAGCGAGGTCTCGGCGATGTTCGACTACCTCTTTTCCCAATATAAACTGCATACGATTCACAAGGAAGGCGACACCATCGGCACGGTGAGGATTGAGAAGGGCGTGAAGTCGCAGCTCCCGCTGGTGGCGAAGGAAGACTATAGTGTCCTGCTCCGCAAAGGAGTAACCCAGGAGGGTATCCGCCATGAGCTGGTGCTGAATGAGCAGGTGAAGGCTCCGGTGGCCGAAGGCCAGACGGTCGGCAAGCTGGTAGTCTACCAGGGGAACGATGTATTGAAGGAATACGAATTGAAGGCAGGCGAAACGGTAGCCAAGGCGGGCTGGTGGAAGCTGTTCAAGCGGGCAACGGGCGCTATGTTTACGAATGATTAATTTCTTGCATTTTGTAGATTGAACCAGGGGCTTTGTGTAAGTTCTTAGGGGTTTTCTTCTAGTTTTGTCGTGAGGCAGGAATCCTCAATTGCGGTGTAGAAACCTTGTCCTTGTAGGGGAAAGAAATAGTTACAGGGCGGTTGTCCAAGCAACGAAGAGGAGAGTGGCAAGCATGAATTCTCATGTGGAGATGGAGCATCACCGGGGTGTGCTGATTGTCCGGTTGTCCGGGGAACTGGACCATCACGCAGCCGATTATGTACGTATGGATATGGATGAAGCGATTATGCGGGGCCAGGTGGAGCATCTGATCCTGAGTCTGAAGGAGCTGCAGTTCATGGACAGCTCGGGTCTCGGAGTGATTCTGGGGCGGTACAAGCTGATCCGCAGTAAGGGCGGCAAAATGGCAGTCTGCGATGCCACAGCGCCTGTGAAGCGCCTGCTGGAAATGTCGGGCCTGTTCAAAATCATGCCCCTATATGACGACGAGAGCGCTGCACTCTCGGATTTGGAGGTCGCGTTATGACTAGTAGCGAAGCTCGTAACTTCATGAGTGTCCAGTTTGCTGCGCTGTCGGAGAATGAATCGTTCGCGCGTGTGGTAGTGGCTGCCTTTGTCTCCCGGCTCGACCCGACGATGGAGGAGCTGAATGACTTGAAGACGGTAGTCTCGGAGGCTGTCACCAATTGTATTATTCACGGTTATGACAGTGATCCCGCAGGTGTTGTCAGCATATCCGCTTCCCTTGAGAATGAGACCGTGCATCTGACGATTGAGGATAAGGGCCGGGGCATTGAGGATCTGGAGCTGGCCCAGCAGCCGCTGTATACCTCGAAGCCGGAGCTGGAGCGGTCAGGTATGGGCTTCACCATTATGGAGAATTTCATGGATGAATTCGAGGTTATCAGCGAACCGGGACGCGGAACCTCAATCTCCATGAAGAAAACCATCGTCTCGAAAAAAGCTTTATACAATTAGGGGTTGGAGCCATGGATGCAGAATCAAAAAAAGCTCCGCCGACCTATTTGGACGATGCGGAGGTCAAACGTCTAATCGCGCTCAGTCAAGCCGGGGACCATACGGCCCGCGACACGCTGGTCAACTGCAATATCCGCCTCGTCTGGTCGGTGGTGCAGCGGTTTATGAACCGCGGATATGAACCGGATGATTTGTTCCAGATCGGCTGTATCGGACTGCTGAAGTCCGTTGATAAATTCGACCTCAGCTATGAGGTCAAGTTCTCCACCTATGCGGTACCGATGATTATCGGCGAGATCCAGCGGTTCCTCCGCGATGACGGCACGCTCAAGGTCAGCCGCTCGCTGAAGGAGATGGCCAACAAGGTGCGCAAGATGAAGGATGAGATGTCCAAAACGCTCGACCGCCTCCCGACCATCGGTGAAGTGGCCGAAGCGCTGGGCGTCACGCCCGAAGAAATCGTCTTCGCCCAGGAAGCCAACAAGCCGCCGACTTCGATCCACGAGACCGTCTTCGAGAACGACGGCGATCCGATCACGCTGATCGACCAGATCGCCGACGAGTCGCAGGAGCGCTGGTTCGACAAGCTGGCCTTGAACGAGGCCATCGGTGCGCTAACCGAGCGCGAGCGTCTGATCGTGTATCTGCGCTATTACCGCGATCAGACCCAGTCGGAAGTCGCCAGCCGCCTCGGCATCTCGCAGGTGCAGGTGTCGAGGCTGGAGAAGAAGATCCTCGCGAACATCCGCGAGCAGATTGCGCAGTAGCGGTGGAAGTTACAGCGCGTCTCGGCTGATACTGCCGCAGCTCAGTAAGTTCGATACAGCAGTCGGGTTAGCTGTGGTGCTTAGCAAGAGTTAAGTATGTGATGTAAAGTGACGGGTGCAAGGGGGCCGCCCCCTAGAGGGGCGGCTTTTTGCGTGCGCTCAAAGTGACCATGCACCCCACTGCCGATTATTTTATTAACCGGACTCAGATTCCCTTATTTGGCCGAATCGTCTCTTTTTGAGCCTGAAACGGACTCAGATTCCGTTATCTTGTCTTTTCGGCCCCTGATGTAGTGGAATCTGGTCACTTAGCGGATTCTGAGTCCGCGCACTTCGCATATCCGCCGGATTAGCAGAAATAGCGGAATGTCAGTCCAATTCCGTGGCCGATGGAGCCCCACCGATAGACCCCACCGATGGAGCACGCCCATGGTCTAGCGCATGGTTATACCGGAAGCTTCATATATGCTAAACTAGGCTAAACTCGTAACAATCGATGATTTTGAATACTAACAACAATGCAAAATGACTATGGAGGGCTAAACTCAATGGATTATGCGAAGCTCAGCAAAGAGGTCTCCTACGCCCTGCGTCACGCGCCGTGGGAATATGAACTGGAATTGGATGAACAGGGGTGGGTGGATATTGAACAGCTGCTCCACTCGCTGCATCAGGACAAGAAGTGGGACACAGTCGGTGCAGAGGATCTGGACAAAATGATCGCAGCATCGGATAAGCAGCGGCATGAGCTTGCGGAGGGCAGAATAAGGGCGCTATATGGTCACTCGGTCCCGCAAAAAATAATCAAGCAGGCTGAAACGCCGCCCCCTATTCTGTACCACGGTACAGCCAGGCAATGGGTGGAGACGATTCTGCACGAAGGACTGAAACCGATGAAGAGGCAGTATGTTCATTTCTCGGTGGATACGGCTACAGCCAAGCTGGTGGGAGGGCGCAAGGACTCAAGTCCTGTGATTTTAACCATCGATGCCGGGCGGGCCGCACAGGAAGGAATCAAGTTCTACCACGGAAATCATAATATCTGGCTCGCGGACTATATTCCGCCCGAATTTATTGCTGACTTGTAGCCTACTCTAACCAACCCCAACCACAACAAAAGCGCCCCAGGCCAGCCGGTTCACGGCTCGCGGGACGCTTTTATTCATACCCTGTGTTCAGAGATATCTTCTTAAGGTGCTACAATCACACCCGTGGAAATCATATAATTTCCCGGTGCCGCATAGTTACCAGCATCGTCGCCGGATAAGGTGTAGACCACGGTGATAAGTTTGCCGCTGCCGACAGCAGCATCGTTGTAGGTTGCTGTTGCACTGACTGTAACATCATCGCCAGGAATGACTCCGGTCAGAGTACCCGGGGTGATCTGGACCGATGTATTTCCATCGTAGGTCTTGGATTCTGTGATCACTGGTGCTGTAATGTCCAACTGCAAGGCAGTGATAATACCTGTGTTAATGGTATAGCTAACAGGTGGATAATAGTTACCTGCATCTGCTCCTGTTAAGGTGTAGGAGATGGTGATGATTTTGTTCACTCCCACGTTAGGAGTGTCATAGGTTCCGGCTGCATGCACAGTCACATCATCCCCGTCGATAATACCGGTTACCGCACCAACGGTTACCGCTGCCGCAGTCGTTCCGTCATAGACTCTGGAGCGTGTGATCTGATCCCGGTCAATCTCGCCATTGGTGGTGATGTAGCTCACAGGTGCAATATAGTTGCCCGCATCTGCTCCGCTAAGTGTATAGACTACAGTTATGGTCTTGTTCGTCCCAATGGATGATGTGTCATAGTTGGCAACGGCGCTCACAGTGACATTTTCCCCGGGAACTACCCCAATAAGCTGTCCGGGAGTCACCGCCGCTGCCGTGGTTCCGTCCTTGAACTTCGCCAAGGTCAAATTCGGAGCTTCGATGGTTAATGGATGGAGTGCGATGCTGCCCGTATTCACGATATAGGGAGCGGGTGCGATATAGCTGGCTGCCTGGGCTCCGCTTAATGTGTAGGTAACGGTTATAGTCTTGTTCACCCCAAGCGCCGAGCTGCTGTAGGAAGCAGAGGCATGAACATTAACTGTGTCTCCGGCCAATACACCGGACAGCGAGCCCCCGGTTACTGCTGCTGAGGCAGTGCCGTCATAGGTTTTGGACTCCGTCAAGGAGGCGGGAAACCCTATAGTCAGCTCAATCGCTTTAACCTCAATCGTGCTGGAAGGGGCCGAGATATTGCCGGAGCCATCTACAGCATACACAACATAATGACCGGCTGGCAGACCCTGCGTGTTCAGCGGGGAATAGACGGAGGCGGTTACCGCCAGCTTTTTACCCAGAGCAGCATGAATGGAAGCTTCCAGATCTGTTGTAGTTACGACTACTGTGGAAGGGACCAGATACAAATAACCCGCTTCGTTGCTTGTTCCATATACATTGTCTCCTACAGTCACCGCTCCAAGGGTCACACTTGTGAGTATAGGGGCTGACGTATCACCCGGATCAGGAGTAGGTGTCGGCGTAGGAGTAGGTGTGACTGTAGGCGTCGGCGTAGTTGCAGGTGTAGGTGTAGGTGTTGGTATATCTGTAGGTACTGGTGTAGCTGTAGGCGTAGCCGTTGGATCGGAAGGGACATAGGTGCTCCGGACAGGCGTAGGTGTAGCAGTTGGTGTGGCAGTTGGACTAGCTGCTGGAGAGATGGTTGCTGAAGGGGTGCCTCCAACATTTCCAGGAGTATTGGCCGGAGCCTCCTCAATAGCTTTGGTCCGTGTTAAGGATACTACTGCTTCCGCACGGGTAATTTCCCTGCCGGGCTTGAAGCTGTTATCATCGGAATACCCTTTCATGATTCCTGCTGCGGCTACGGCATTTACCGAATTCACTGCCCAGGCGGCAATATCCTTGGAATCGCTGAAAAGAGCGCCGGTCTGCGCGGCATCCAGCTTCAATAACCGGTTGATGATCACTGCGGCTTCCTGTCTGCTGATCGTCTTGCCGGTACCGATGGTACCATCTGAATATCCGCTGATATATCCGGCTTTCACGGCTTTGGCAACCTCGGTGTAGGCCCAGTTGCTTGTAGAGAGATCCTTATAGGCAACAGGTGCCGTCTCGGTGAATCCGAAGGCACGGTTGATGAGCGCCATGAACTCTGATCTTTTCAGACTATTGTCCGGTTTGAAGCTGCCATCGGCGTATCCCTGAATGAGCCCTTTGTCAACCCAGTCGGTAACTTCATTCTGTGCCCAGTGGCCTGTGATTCCAGTTAATTGAGGAACTGCTGCGCCAAAAGCTGTTCCGGCAGAAGAATATAGTGCAGTTACTATCATTAGTGTAGAGAGAAAAAGCTTGCCCGGTGTATGGTTCAATATTAAGCCTCCTGAAAGTGTATTGTCTTCGCTGATATAGGCCTTGGGTATCACTTAATATCCTCCGGGCAACAGTTTTGGCCTCCGAGCTTGGCTAAATGAAATAATAGTAACACATATCATTTGAAATTGATTTAAATAAATATAATCATTGCAAATTTAATTTAACAAAATATAAATATAATACTGGTCAATACATTCTGCACCCTCTTTGTAACCTTTTCCTCCCGGACCGGCACTTATCATTAGAACACGATAAAAATACAGAAATGAGGTTTGCAGACGTATGCTGCATTGGATTGAACAAGCGCAGAAGGGCGATGCCGAAGCCTTCCGGGAGCTTAGCGGGCATGTGCGGGGGATGGCTTACGTAGTAGCCTACGATATGCTCGGGGATGTGCAGCTCGCGGAAGATGCGGTACAGGAAGCCTTGCTGGAGGCGTATATGAACCTTGCCAGCCTGCAGGAGCCTGCGGCGTTTCCGGGATGGTTCAAAACCATTGTGGTCAGGCAGTGTCACCGGCTGCTGCGGCGTAAGCGTCAAGCCCTGCTGCCTCTGGAGGCGGCGGTGCATGTCGCGGGCTCTTCTCCAGGGGTTGCGGAGATTGCCGAACATAGAGAATGGACGCAGGTGCTCCACAGGTCAGTGTCGGAATTGTCTGCCAAGCTGCGGGTACCACTGCAATTGTTCTACTTCTACGGGTACTCGCTTCAGGAGATTTCCGTGTATCTGGACCTTTCCGTTGCTACGCTGAAGAAAAGGCTGTATGACGGCAGACGCAAGCTGAAGGGGGCATTGCCTGTTGTCGATCTGGCGGCTGCATTTCATTTGTTACATGAGGGAGGACAGCGAATGCTGCATATTGTGAATGGTGACACGGTGGGAGACAAGCTGAAGCAGGGGATTGTCCAGGGGGAGGTGCTGGTGTGGAGAGAGATCTATTCGGCGGGACCGATATTCATAGATCCGGCGGCAGAGCAGAAGCGGCTGCTGCGGGCTGAGGTGCTGCAGGCCACGATGGGCATTCCGGCAGCTGAATATGTGGCGGGCTGTGCGGAGCAGGAGCAGAGGATCAGCGGATTCCGTCAGTATGATGAGGTGGTGCTGTGGTTCGAGCATGATCTGTTCGACCAGAGTATGCTGGCCTATCTACTGCATTGGTTCAATGGGCAAAAGCTGGGCAAAACCAAGCTAAGCCTGCTCTGCATCGGAGAATTCCCCGGGATAGAGCTGTTCCATGGTCTGGGACAGCTGACGGAAGCTCAGCTGAGTACCCTGCCGGGAACCTGGCGGACTATCGGCCGCAAGGAGCTGCAGCTGGGAAGCCTGCTGTGGGAGGCTTACGCCGCTTCCGATCCCCGGAAGCTCGCGGACCTGCTTGCGGCGAAGCGGGAGGAGCTGGCAGGGGGCGCACTTGCTTTTGCCTATGACGCCTTCATGGCCCATCTCTCCCGTCTGCCTTCCGTAGAGAATGGTCTCGGGATCGTCGAACAGACCACCCTTCAAGCCGTGGCTAATGGAATGGACACGCCGCTTAAGCTGTTCCGGCAGGTGACGGATGAGCTGCACCGGCTTGGCATGGGCGATACGGAATATTGGAAGATCCTGCGCACACTGACGGCCGGGACGAAACCTCTGCTTGAGATCGATGGTGTAGCAGAGCTAACAGATTACAGGGAAGTACCGGAATTCCTGAATCGCAGCGTTACGCTGACTGCATGGGGAGAGCAGGTGTTGGCCGGAGCAGCTGACCGGCTACAGCTGCAAAGTATCGATGAATGGTACGGCGGCCTGCATCTGGAGGGGGATGACGCCCCCTGGCGCTGGGACCGTGCTGCGGAACGGCCGGTACAGCACCCGCCATCCGCGCGGATGGAATAGAATGTAACCAGGAGGTTTCCCTGCTAAGCTGAACGCTTGGCGGGTGAACCTCTTTTTTATGCCTATATAGTATAATGAATACTCCAGGTCAAGACAGTTACAAGTGAAGAAGGAGGAGAGCGGCATCAGAACATTAGTGATCAGTGACATTCATGGCTGTATAGAGGAATTCAGCCTGCTGCTCCGCCGGGCGGAGTATAACCCCTCCAGGGATCAATTGATCCTGCTGGGCGATTATGTAGACAGAGGGCCGGACAGCAGAGCGGTCGTGGAGCAGGTGAAGCGGCTTGCTGAAGCAGAGGGGGTTATTGTGCTGCGGGGCAACCATGATCAGATGGCCTGTGATGCGCTGGCGGGAGAGGATGATAAGCGGGATACCCACTGGATTACGAATGGGGGCTTCCACACCCTGCTGAGCTATTGCGGAGGCCGGGATTCGGTGCTGCTGCACCCGGATTCAGGGTGGAGGGATTATACGGAGATGAAGAGGTTCATGGCTACGGAGTATAAGGAGCATCTGGATTTCCTGGGTTCGCTGCCCTACTACTATGAGACGGAGACCCATCTGTTCGTTCATGCGGGCATTGATCCTTCCCTTGCCGACTGGCGGACCCAGCGGGAGTATGATTTTATCTGGATTCGGGAGCCTTTCTACAATCATCCTGTTACTGCTACGGAGAAGACGGTCGTCTTCGGCCATACCTCTACGGTAGATCTGCAGGACGGCGCAGGAGTCTGGTTCAGTCCGCTGGGCGACAAAATTGGCATCGACGGCGGCTGCGTGTACGGGGAGCAGTTGAACTGCCTTGAGATTAGCGAAGCAGGATACAAGACCTATGCTGTCAAGCTGGGGGAGCGGGAGTAACAAGAGCTGCGAGCAGACGGGATGAAAACTAACTCCTAATTGGTTATAATTGGAATATCAAATCCAAGAGTTCAGGAGGAAGAGATGTCGAGTTCACTCTTAACGAAGAACGCGTTAGCCCGGTCGCTGAAGAAGCTTATGCTCACAAGGCCGCTGAACAAAATAACGATCCAGCAGCTCACAGCGGATTGCGGGGTGACCCGCCATACGTTTTATAATCATTTTCAGGATATCTATGAGCTGCTCGGCTGGATCTACAAGTCAGAAGTGATTGAAGGACTGGACCAATACTGCTGCTGGGCGGGCTGGAAGCAAGGATTCTTAAGCGTCCTGCGTTACACCGTAAATAACAAAACCATCTGTCTGAATACCTTCCATTCGCTGGGACGCGAGCATCTGGAGCAATTCCTGTACGGGGTAATTTACCGCGTCATGATCAGCGTAGTGGAGGAGCTGGACGGGCAGGCGTGGCCGGGACAGGAGCAGATTCCGGAGCCTGTGAGAATGCAGGCCAGACTCGATATAGCCGATTTCTACACGCTGGCCATCCTTGAACAGGTGATCCACTGGCTCAGAGCCGGGGCGAATACAGATCCGGCCGGAGTGGTGGACAAGGTATCACGGATTATGGACGGATGCATTGCCCGGGGGCTTGAGCATTATCAGTCTGCAGTTCATCCGGTGAAGTCATGACACAATATCGGGCGGATGTGTAATCCCTAGACAGTTGCGTCCGGCTGTCCATAGAATCCCTGGTTCACGGCGGTTATAGTGAAGGCAGTTAGCAGGCACTTATCCCCTGATCAAGGAAGGAAGAGGACACATGGGTACATATCAAAGAATTCATCCGCAGGTACAGGAAGGCATCGCTTCACGCAAGGCATATCTCGTCGGAGGAGGGATCGGCTCCCTGTCGGCGGCGGCATTTCTGATCCGTGACGGGCATATGCCCGGCCGGAATATTCATATTCTGGAGCAATCATCTGTATACGGCGGTTCCATGGACGGGGCGGGCAATGCCAAGGACGGTTACAGCGCCCGGGGCGGACGCGAGATTGAAGAGCACTTCGAGTGCTTCATGGAGCTGTTCGGCTTCATCCCTTCCCTGACCAATCCGGACCGGACAGTGCTGGATGAATTCCGGGAGCTGAACCTGGCTGAACCGATTGAATCGCATTGCCGTCTGGTCGAAAAGCAAGGCACCCCCGCCGATTTCTCATCGCTTGGACTCTCTACCGCACATGCGCTGCAATTAGGCAAGCTGACGCTGGCTACCGAAGAGAGACTGGGCACGGTGACGATTGAGCAGTTTTTTGACCCGAGCTTTCTGGAGACGAATTTCTGGTATTTCTGGCGCTCCATGTTCGCCTTCGAGAATTGGCATAGTGTGGTGGAGGTCAAGCGTTATATGGAGCGGTTCATGCACCTGATCTCGGGGATGAACCAGCTGAAAGGAATTTTGCACACCGAATACAACCAGTTCGACTCGCTGATCCTGCCGCTGATGAAATGGCTGGAGCGTGAGGGCGTTCATTTTGACAAAGGGCATGAGGTTACGGATCTGGAGCTTAGTATCAACGGTGATGAGAAGGTTATAACCGCGATTCAGGTGCAGGTTAATGGTTCCCCGAAGACGATTCCGGTGACACGCTTGGATCTGGTCATGGTCACGAACGGCTCAATGACAGAGAATTCTACCCTTGGCGATCTGGACCACCCGGCGGTGCTGAACCGGTCCGTTACTGAACGCGGGTGCTGGAGCCTCTGGGAGAAGCTTGCTGCCAAATCCCCGGATTTCGGCCGCCCTGAAGTGTTCTGCGGGGATATCGACAAGTCCAAATGGCTGTCGTTCACAATGACTTTTACCGATGATGAGATTGTATTCCCTTATCTGCTGGAACTGACGGGTGATGCTCCCGGCATGGGCGGTGTAGTTACGATCAAAGACTCCAGCTGGATGATGTCCTGGACCGCACCGAAGCAGCCTCACTTCATCAACCAGCCGGATAATGTGAAGGTACTGTGGGCGTATGGCCTGTTCCCGGATGCCGAAGGCGACTATATCAAGAAAAAAATGAGCGACTGCACCGGACGCGAGCTGCTGGAGGAACTGTGCTACCATATGGGACTTGTTGACCGTATTCCCAAGATTCTGGAGCATACCACTAACGTCATCCCTTGTATGATGCCTTATATTACTGCACAGTTCATGCCGCGCGCTCTTGGTGACCGTCCGCAGGTCGTGCCGCAGGGCAGTGTGAATCTGGCCTTCCTTGGCCAGTTCGCCGAAGTCCCGGACGACTGCGTGTTCACGGTGGAGTATTCGGTCCGTTCCGCGATGATGGCTGTATATGAGCTTTTGAAGCTGGAAAAAGAAGTGATTCCCGTCCATCCGAGCAAATATGATGTCCGAGTACTGCTGACCGCGCTCCGCACCTGCCTGGGCAACAAGCCGCTGCCGCTGGATAAGACACTTGGGGAGCTGCTGGCGGGAACGGTACTCTCGAAAATGGTCTAGAGACGAATACGAGGATTACACGAGGTAGCTGATTCCGCTGCCCAGGCATGCCTGGGGTCCGGCAGACATAGGATGGTAATAAGCAAGCGCTTAACCATTCAGTCATTGCAGGAGGAGAATAGTGTGAACGAGAGACTGGCGGCTGTTATTCTGCGGATTGATGCTATTGCTACAGATATTCTTGTACCGCTGCGCCGTAAGATCATTAATGAGGCGGCTCTGCTTCAGCTCTATGTGGCGCTGGATGAGACGTATGCTCTGATGGAGCATGAGCGGCAGATTGACCGGGAGCTCGCGGCCATCCTCTTCCTGCTCTATTCACAGCTGGTAACCCAATCCAATTATGTGTATGACAAAAGCCTCTTCGTGCCGCATATCGGCAAGCTGCAAGGGTACATCCGCAAAATATTCGGCGGTACGCTTCAGAATGTATAAAACTCAACTAACAGCCAATCTGACAGCCTATACTCCAGCTACATCTCTAACAGGATGGAACCGGGAGGATAGGCTGTTTTTAAAAATATGGCTGTGTTAAAATTTGTTGAGCTATTGATGAAATTCAAGAGCAGAACTCACGTACTTGGGCGTGGACGTATTCGGATAAGTAAAGTAAGGAACGAGGAGGCAGACAATTCATGGGAGGAACGAATGTATGGGATGCGGAGTGGGAGGTTAACGAAGAGCAGGCGCGGACGCTGATCGGAAGACAATTCCCTCAGTTGTCATCGAAGCAAGTGAAGCGATTGGGCTGGGGCTGGGACAATACGGTTTTTCTCATCGGTGACGAGTACGTGTTCCGGTTTCCAAGAAGAACGTTTGCCGTTGGCGCGATTCGTATGGAAGGGAAGCTGCTGCCGAAGCTGGAGGCATATGTGACCATCCCCTATCCGAAACCGTTGTTTTATGGCGAAGCAAGTGACGAATATCCGGCACCATTTCTTGGCTATGCCCACGTGCCAGGAGATTTCCCAATCGGTTTGACGGAAGAACGCCGGGCTTTATCGGCAGAGACGCTGGCGGCATTTTTGCGGAGATTGCATGAGTTCCCGGTGCAGGCGGCGCTGAAGTGCGGAGTTCAGCAAGATCATCGAAGCTTGACGGACATAGCATCACGCAAAGTGAAATTGGAGGGCTTTCTATCGAAGCTGGTTGAACACTTGTCGCCGGAGGAGTCCGGTGTGATCGAAGCGTATATTAACAGTCTGCAAAAGGACCGTGTCGAGGCGGTGAATGCACTCCTGCATGGCGATCTTCATTTCAAAAATATGCTTGTGAATGAGAACGGGATTGTCTCCGGCATCATTGATTGGGGCGATCTGAGCGTAGGCCATCCGGCTTGCGATTTGAGCGTTGCTTACAGCTTTTTACCACCTTACGCCCGCGGTGTGTTTTTCGAAACGTACGGAGGAGCGGACGAGGAGACGAAGCTGCTGGCGCGGCTGATGGCGGTATACATCCCCATGCTGATCTTAATGCAAGCGGTCGATGACGGGAATGAAGCGATTGCGGCAGAGGCGAAATCCAACATCATGCGGGCACTGTCGGATTAGGCTCATTATTTCGTTACGGCCGATAGCAATAAACCGCCTTTTCAACGAAGGCGGTTTTCTTATTTTTATTTTGTCCATTGCCAAACCTTGACCTGTTCCTTTACAATATTATAATGATAATGAGAATCAATTTCAAAGAAACAGGTGACATTCATGAATCAACAGGCAGTGTCCGGGAGCGGGCTGGATCAGAAGGCAAAGCGGCTGAAGCTGCGGTCCCGTCCCTGGGCGGCAACATTAATTCTTATTGGCGGTTTGATTGCGCTGGCGCTGGGTATCGCTATTTCCGTATCGTTCGGGGCCGCAGATATTAAGCTGTCGGTCGTATGGACCGCAGTCTTTCATTTCAATCCCGAACTTACCGAGCATCAGATCATCCGCGAGCTTAGGCTGCCGCGTGTGCTGGGCGGCGTAATGGTGGGAGCCAGCCTCGCTGTGGCAGGGGCTATTATGCAAGGGATGACCCGCAATCCGCTGGCGGATTCGGGACTGATGGGCATTAACTCTGGAGCAGGCTTTGCGCTGGCTGTCTGCTTTGCATTTTTTCCGGGATTGCCGTTCATGTATCTCATTCTCTATTCCTTCGTTGGCGCCGGAGCCGGAGCGGGAATTGTCTACGGTGTAGGCTCGCTGGCGAAGGGCGGACTAACCCCGGCCAGGCTCGTATTGGCAGGTGCTGCTCTCAGTGCGCTGCTCTCTGCGCTAAGCGAAGGCATCGCCCTTTATTTCCGCATCGGACAAGATCTCGCCTTCTGGTATGCCGGTGGTCTGGCAGGAACGAAATGGTTCCAGCTGCAGATCATGTCCCCATGGGTGATAGCGGCTATCCTGGGAGCCATCGTGCTGTCCCGTTCGATTACGATGCTCAGCCTGGGTGAGGATATTGCCAAGGGGCTGGGGCAGCGTACAGGACTGGTGAAATTAGCTGGTACGCTAATTGTCCTGATTCTAGCCGGAGCCTCGGTAGCTGTAGTGGGAGCTGTTGGGTTCGTCGGCCTGATCATCCCCCATCTGACGCGCTATATGGTGGGTGTGGATTACCGCTGGATTATTCCCTGCTCTGCGGTGCTGGGTGCGCTGCTGGTGGTCGGGGGCGATCTGACGGCACGGATGATCAATCCGCCGCATGAAACGCCGGTGGGTGCGATTATAGCCCTGATTGGGGTACCGTTCTTCCTGTATCTGGCCCGAAAAGAAAGAAGGGAGCTGTAAAGATGCAGAGCCATAAGAGAATTTCTTCAGAAGATGCAAGGCGTAAGTATGGCCTGAGGGTGATCGGCGTGCTGGCCGTTCTGATTGTGATAATGTTCATTATAAGTATGAATACAGGATACATAAGACTTACTCCGCTTGAACTGCTGGATACGCTGGTCGGCAAGGGGACGGAGAAGCAGGAGCTGATTCTGTTCCAGTTCCGTTTGCCGCGGATTGTCATTTCTCTGTTAATTGGTACCGCACTTGCCGTATCCGGCGCAGTGATGCAGGGGGTCTTCCGCAATGATCTGGCCGATCCGGGTATTCTCGGCATTAATGCCGGGGCCGGACTGATGGTTATGCTGCTGATCTCTTTCTATCCGACGACCTCGGCGGCACCGGTCTATCTGTTGCCTGTGGTTGCCTTTGCCGGGGCGGCCTGTACTGCTGCTCTGATCTACAGCCTCGCATACAAGCGGCATCAGGGCATTGCGCCGATCCGGCTGCTGCTTACCGGGGTCGCAGTGGCGGCAGGCATGAGCGCGGCGATGATCGTGCTGACGCTTCGCCTCGACCCGGACAAGTATCAGTTCGTTGCCACGTGGCTGGCGGGCAGCATCTGGGGCACAAGCTGGAAGTTTGTCTTATCCCTGCTGCCCTGGATCGTGATTCTCCTGCCTTATGTCATCTACAAGGCACGGGTGATGAATGTACTTAATCTGGGCGAGCAGACAGCGACAGGACTCGGTGCTAATGTGAGCAGAGAGCAGTTCCGTCTGCTGGCAGCAGCGGTCGGCCTTGCGGCTTCCAGCGTAGCGGTCAGCGGAGGCATCGGCTTCGTCGGGCTGGTCGGCCCGCATCTGGCGCGGCGGCTGGTCGGACCGAAGCATCAGCTGATGCTGCCCGCCTCTGCGCTGATCGGCGCGCTGCTTGTCATTACAGCCGATACAATAGGACGGCGGATTCTGCAGCCGTCCGAGATTCCTACCGGCATTGTGGTAGCTGTCATCGGTGCTCCATACTTTCTGTATCTTCTGGCCCGTACCAAATCTTAAATACAACCAGACCTTGGAGGGATATCAATGAATGAAGCAATGGAATTATACGATGTGACGATTATTGGCGGCGGCCCCGCAGGTATGTATACAGCGTTCTATAGTGGAATGAGGGATCTGAAGACTAAGCTGATTGAAGCGAAGGATGAGCTGGGCGGCAGAATGCTGATCTATCCTGAGAAGATGATCTGGGATGTGGGAGGAGTAACACCTATTCTCTGCCGCCAGTTAATTGATCAGCTGGCAGAGCAGGCGCGCACCTTCGATCCTACCCTTGTATTCGGACAGCAGATTGTTCACCAGGCCCGCCAGGAGGACGGAACGTATATCCTGACCTCAGCCACAGGCGAGCAGCACTGGACCCGTACCGTCATACTTACCATCGGATACGGTATTCTGCAGATGGCGAAGCTGGAGATTGAAGGCGCGGACCGCTATGAGGTGACGAATCTGCACTACACGGTACAGGAGCTGGAGCCCTTCCGCGGCAAGCGGGTGCTGATCTCGGGCGGCGGAGATTCCGCAGTGGACTGGGCGAATGAGCTGGAGGGGATTGCCGCCAGTGTAACTGTGGTACACCGCCGGGAGCAGTTCGGCGGGCATGAGAAGAATATTGCCCGGATGAAGGCCTCCTCGGTGGATGTGCGCGTGCCTTGTGCGGTAAGCCAGCTGCACAGCAGTGACGGAGAGCAGATCGATCAGGTGACCGTCTGCCATATTCAGACCGGAGAGCATGAGCAGCTTGAGGTCGATGCCGTCATTGTCAACCACGGGCTGAGAAGCGACTTCGGTCCGCTCAAGGACTGGGGACTGGATATGGGAGAATGGTGTGCGAACGTCAGTGGTAAGCTGGAGACCAATCTGCCGGGTATCTTCGCTGCCGGAGATTTCGTGGATCATGAGAGTAAGGTACGGCTCATTGCCGGAACGTTCACTGATGCGGTGCTTGCCCTGAACAGCGCGAAGCTGTACATGGACCCTACCGCTGAGAAGGTGGCCTACGTCTCCTCCCATAATGACCGGTTCAAGGAGAAGAACAAGGCGCTTGGCGTAGTAGATAACCACTAGCATTCCTCCTTCAGAGATATCAGCCGGTGTACCGGCGCTATACCATAAGCTGTATCTGCACATGCTGTCCCTTACACGGATTATTCCGTACCGGGGGCAGCTTGTTCTGCTTTTACATATTCCATATGCTGTATAAAAAAAGGATAGCGGGCGAATAGTAAGAGCCAGGAGGTGCGGATATGGAGAATATAAATTCGCCGGTCTCCCCTAAGCTGGAAGACAACATCAGTACCATTCAAGCAAGGCTCGGGAACAGTCCCGATCTGGTTATACGCATCTATGAATTAATTAATAGAACAGCCCGTGTGGCTGCAATATATATCGCCGGCATTACCGACAGAGTGATGGTCGATGACTACATCTCGCATGTGATGTCCTTTCAAGCTCTGAATGACCGTGCGCGGCTTGCGGTAACCCCGGAGGAAGTCTACAGCTATATTAAAGAGAATGCCCTTAGTATCGGCAAGGAGAAGCTGGTTACAGATATTAACGGACTGCTGGAGGCGTTGCTCTCGGGCGATACGGTTATTCTGGTGAACGGAGTGGGGGGAGGCATCAGTGGAAGCACCTGCGGCGGGGAGTCCCGCGCGGTTACTGAGGCGGGCACCCAGGTCGCCATCCGCGGCTCCAAAGAAAGCTTCACGGAGACCATCAGCACGAATATTGCCCTGGTCCGCAAAATCATCAAGAACCCGGACCTCTGGACCGAAACCATGAAGCTGGGCGATGTGACCCACACCGATATCACGATTATGTATATCCGCGGCATTGCCGACGAAGAGACGATTCAGGCATTCAAGGATAAGCTTCAGGAGATTAAGGTCGATATGATTCTGGAGTCGGGATATATTGAGCAGATCGTGGAGGACAATAAATATTCCCCGTTCCCCACGATGTTCAATACAGAGCGCCCGGATAGTGTCGCGGGCAATCTGCTTGATGGACGGATTGCCATCTTCGTAGACGGTACTCCGTTTGTGCTGATTGCCCCGACTACCTTCTTCATGTTCTTTCATACGGTCGAGGATTATTATCAGCGGTATGATATCTCCTCGCTGATCCGGATGCTCCGCTTTGTGTGCCTGGTCATTTCAATGTATGGTCCGGCGATCTTCGTCGCGGCGCTGAACTTCCATCAGGAGATGATTCCGACCCCGCTGCTGATCAATCTGGCGTCACAGCGGGAGGGGGTGCCGTTCCCTGCCTTTGTAGAAGCGGTTCTGATG
The DNA here is from genome assembly GCF_038595095.1 of Paenibacillus sp. FSL P2-0089. Lineage (NCBI taxonomy): Bacteria > Bacillati > Bacillota > Bacilli > Caryophanales > Paenibacillaceae > Paenibacillus > Paenibacillus sp. FSL P2-0089. The sequence goes on along the minus strand of NZ_CP152006.1, from coordinate 4,694,834 downwards.
GAGGTTACCTTCGAGATTATCCGGGAAGCAGGGGTCCGCATGCCTTCGCCGATCGGCCAGACCGTATCCATCATCGGCGGTCTGGTGCTTGGGACAGCGGCGGTTCAGGCAGGGATCGTCTCGCCGGCGATGGTAATCGTGGTCTCGCTCACAGGAATCTCCAGCTTTGCTACACCTGCCTTCAACATGGCGCTCTCCATCCGCATGCTGCGGTTCATCATCATGGCGATTGCCGCATTTATGGGGCTGTATGGCATCGCTATATTTACTATTATGCTGATTGCCCATCTGTGCAGTCTGCGCTCACTCGGTGTTCCTTACATGACGCCCATCGGTCCCTTTGTTCCGGGAAATCTGAAGGATACCTTCATCCGCTCTCCCCAGAGCTTCACGAGGCTTAGAAAGCGGCTCGTCAACAACAGCAACCGCTCTTCAGCCTCTCCCGCAGGGAAAAGGGCCGCCGGGAGGAAAGCCGATGAACGGTAAGGGACTGCTGCGTCTGATCGCTATAGCGGTGCTGGTCCTGCCGCTTGGCGGCTGCTGGAACAGCCGGGAATTGAACGAGCTGGCCGTTGTCAGCGGTATAGGGATGGATCTTGTTCCGGAGACCGATGAATACCGGGTCACCTTTCAATTGGTCAATCCGTCTTCCACATCGACGAGTACCTCTCCCGGGAGCGGCAAGCCTGCTGTAGTGGTGGTGTCAGCCACAGACAAAACGATGTTCGGCGCGTTGCGGCGGGCGTCAAAGCATGTGACCCGCCAGCTTTTTTTTGCCCATACCCAGCTTATTGTGCTTGGAGAGCCCTTGGCGCGGGATGGGATTAACGATATCTTCGACATCTTCGAGCGGTCCCATGAGCTGCGGCTCAATTCAGAAATACTGGTTGCCCGTGGCAGCGATGCCGCCTCTGTCTTGAAGCTGCTGACTCCTGTAGAAAGTCTGCCGGCTCTGGGGCTGGTCAAAAAAGCGCAGAATACCTCCAGTGTCTGGGGGGAGAACCGGCCGATCAGTGTCTTCGATGTCATTCACGGCATTACAGGAGAAGGCGATCTGACGATCAATGCGGTGAAGATCAATGGAGATGCTGAGGAAGGGAAGAAGAAAAGCAATCTGGAGGGGTCTGAGACCCTGACCGAGACGGTGATGAGCGGGCTTGGGGTCTTCAGGCAGGGTAAGCTGCTCTATTGGATGAAGGACTCCGAAGCAAGGGGAACCGAGTGGCTGCTTAACCAGATAGAAGAAACAGTGCTGGATATTGATGCAGATGATAAAAAAGAATCCGTTGCCGTCAATATCATCTACTCCAGAACGGAGGTAAAGACCGCGATTGAGGATGGTCTTCCGGTCTTTCATGTGACGATTGCAGAGGAGGGGAGCGTCAATGAAACGGACAGCTTCGTGGATCTCAGCAAGCGGGAAGAGATCATGAAGCTTGAACAAGAGCTGGAGAAGAAAACGAGGACTGAAGTGATGCAGGCTTTTCATAAGGGACAACAGCTGGAGAGCGATATTTTCAATTTCGGCAATGAGCTGAAGCGGACGAATCCGCAGGAATGGGCGGCGCTGGACGGGGACTGGGGCCGGATCTTCGCGGAGGGGAAGCTGGACCTCAAGATCAAGGCTTACATCCGCAGTACAGGCATGAGTCTGAAACCTTATATCCCCGAAGGTAAATAATTGGCTTAACCGCAGAAATCAGGTGATTGATGTTTATGAAAAAAGAAATGATCGGCCCCAATCAACTGCTTGCCTTGATCATTCTGTTTGAGCTGGGAACCGCCGTGCTTGTACCTATTGGCCTGGAGAGCGGACATGCAGTCTGGCTCGCCATTCTGATTGCCCTTCCCGGGGGCATTGTGCTGTATCTGGTGTTCGCACATCTCTATCTCCAATTCCCGAACCAGATCATAAGCGGGTATACGCGTTCTATTCTCGGGCCATGGCTGGGCTGGCCGGTAAGTCTGCTGTTCCTGCCGGTGCTTCTCTATAACGGCTCCAGAAATCTGCGGGAAGCGGGTGATCTGCTGATCTCGGCCTCCTATGACAAAACCCCGATTCTGATCATTAATTCAATCATGATTATTGCAGTGATGTATATCCTGAGCAAAGGGATAGAAGTGTTCGCGAGGACTGCCGAGATTGTCCTGTGGATCGTGATCATTATGGGGTGCATTTGTATTATTGCTGTAATCTCAGCCGGGCTGGTGGAGTATAAGAATCTGTTTCCGCTTCATATGAATGATTACAAGCAAGCCTTGAAATCAGCCTATCCCAACATCCTGATCTTTCCGTTCGGCGAACTGATGTGCTTCACTACCATTCTGCCCCACTTCAATAAATCCCTGAAAATTAAGAAGACCGGAATCGCAGCAATCATTGTCAGCGCCTGTCTGCTCAGCTTCACGCATGCAATCGAAATGTCTGTGCTTGGCGAGAACCTGTACAGCCGTACCGCCTTTCCCATGTTTACAACCATTACCCTTGTGAACATGGCCAATTTCATTCAACGGCTGGATGCCCTTGTTATGCTTACACTGATTATCGGGGCGTTCTTTAAGCTGACCGTTTACTGTTATGCTGCTGTTGCGATTGCCAACGATCTTTTCAAGGTAAATGATACAAGCAGGCTGGTTATTCCGGCAGGCGTGATTATGCTGTTCAGCTCTTTTGTCAGCGCGCAGAATTATTCGGAGCATATGAATGACGGGAAGACTTTTCTGCAGACGATTCTGCCGGTATTCTGTGCGGTGATTCCAATCCTGCTGCTGCTGATTCATCTTGTCCGGCGCAAGTTCGGATTGTACCGTTAGAAGAATTAAGACGGTTTCCGGCGGGATTGACGCTTCTTAGAGACATGGACGGCTACCTGAACGAACGGGAGAAGCAGGAAGATTGTGATACATATGGCTTCCTGTAGTGTGGTTGTAGCAAAGATGGTCGAGAGCGAATGAATGGATGCACGCAGGCTGATGCCGGACATCACATCAATGATGACTATTAACGTAAGCGTAAGAACAGCTAACAGGACATAGATACTGATAATCTTCATGGAGGTCTCCTTGTGCACCGCAAGAATAATTCACCGGTTCCGGTGGCGGCGGGCTACAGATATTATCTCCGAGTAATGGATAGGGTAAACGCCAAAAGCTGCCGGAAGCCATTCAAGGCTCCAGGCAGCTTATTCATGACTCCATTATTGTTGTACTCCGGTCAGCCAATCGGCCAGCTCCTCCGTCTGGGCCAGAACGGCAATCGGATCATAGTACCAGGAGCGATCTTCTTTCCATACGTAGATCTTCCCGTTCTTGACTGCCGGCAGGCTGCCCCAGATCGGGTCTGCCTGGAAGTCTTGAGCAGTCCAGGTATTGTCGGTAATGACGAGATAATCACCCGCATACTTGCCCAGGGTCTCAGCGGATAATTCAGCCCACTGTTTCTCCATAATTTCAGCAGCCACTCCAGTGGACGGCTTGCGCCCCAACGCCTGATAGATGGGCTGTCCTCCGCGTCCGAAGTTATCCCCATAGACCCAGGTGGACTTGTCTGCATGCTCCAGAATACTGAAGGTGGCCCCGGCAGGAATGGCTGCATCCACACGGGCCTTGGCGTCAGCAATACGCTTATCGTAATCAGCCAGCCAGGCTGCTGCTTCCTGCTCCTTGCCCAGCAGCTTGCCGAAATAGGTCAGCTCTTCATGCGCATTCTTCAAATCGCCATATGGCACAATGACCGTTGGGGCAATCTGGCTGAGCGCCGCATAGCTGTCTGCATTGCCGGAGATAATCAAGTCGGGATTCAGCGCGATGATATTCTCCGGTGACATTTTACCGTATGTGCCGGTGTCGGCGACTCCTGTGAGGAATTCTTTGAAGTACATATTCTCCAGTGTAAGCCCAGGCGCACCGACCGGAATCGTATCCAGGGCAATCAAGCTGCCCAGATATTCCTCGGCAACAATCCGCTGCGGTGCTGCCGGCACCTCAATATCTCCATTCACAGTTGTCACAGTATGGAAGGCGGGAGCTGCGGTTGCAGCAGCCTTCTCCGGCTGAGTGGAGGAAGCGGGTGTTCCGGTAGCCTTAGCTGAAGCAGCACCATTGCTGCTATTAGAAGTGTTGTTTCCACAAGCCGAGGCGATAAGAGTCAATGCCAGAAGCAGAGACAGGACCATCCAAGCCTTCGGGTGAATGCGGCGAGAACGTAAATACGGGATTTTCAAGATGCAGCCTCCTTAATGTAGAACGATTATCATTCTCAATAACACTTTACAGAGTTTGCTATGATTAGACTATGGCTGAATGTGATGTCCGGCTATGTAAATTTATGATGTCAGCGCCTGCACCAGGACCTTCAGCTGAGCCTCGGAGGAGAGCGGGTCGAACCCGTAGAACATGCCAGGCTGATTCAGGTAATAGATTCTTCCGCCTGAAGAGTCACCGATATAATGTTGCTGTACTGGGTGAAGAAAGCTCTGCAGCGGCTCCAGTGCTTCAGCAGCCTCCCTGCTTGAGGTAATGAAGATATGGTCAGCGGGGTAGCGGGCGATGTTATGGAAGGCAATCTCCAGATAGCCCTTATCCAGCAGTCCCTCGGCAACGAGGCCAAGCGGCGGGCGGAAGCCAAGATCATGATACAGAATCTGCGTCCCGCGCCCGTAGCTGCTGCTGAAGCAGTAGGACGTCTCTGCGCCAAGCTCCAGGACTATGGCGGTTCCACGGTCACCGATCCGCCGGTCCAGCAGCTGATTAGCCTGGTAACAATGCCAGTCATAGAGGCTTAGCCAGGCCTCAGCCTGAGGCTGACGCCCAGTCACCTCGGCAATCAGCCGGAATTGCTCCCGCCAGTCCATTTGCATGAAGGGAATCTCAATTACCGGTGCGACGGACAGGAGCTGCTTGCTCTTGTCAGGCAGGGAGTAGCTGATAATGACATCCGGCCGGGCTGACGACAGACGTTCGTATAGACCTGCGGAGCCGATTCCTTCATCCAGCAGCTTCCTGGAGGGAACGGGCTGCATGCTCTCCATCCAGGACGAATAGACTCCCAGCCGGGGAACGACTTCGAGCGCATGGAGGCTGGCCGTATGATTGAAGTTCAGCGAGACTACGGATTTGCTCTTACGGTGATAGGCTGAAGGCGAAATTCCTACAACCTGCTTGAATTTGCGGCTCAAATAGGTTCCTTCGCTATAACCAACCTCAAGCGCCAGCGTACTCAGATTCGGGGCTCCTGTAAGGATACGCTGCTGGGCCTTACGAATGCGCAGCAGCGTTATATATTGATTGAAGGTCTGCCCGGTGAATCTGCGGAAGGCACGGGAGAAATGCTCCGGGGTGACTCCGGCAAGTCCGGCAGCCTGTTCTCTCGTCAAATCTTCATTATAATTAGACTCTATATGATGTAGTACACGGTCAATCCACTGAGCCTGCGGTTCTTTGTACTCAGCAGCACTATTGTGCAGCTCAGTGAGCAGCTCTGTGAACAGAGCTTGTAAGGCAAATGGCGTGCGCTGCTCCGGCTGGTTCCAGCTGCTAAGAAGCTGCACAGCAAGCGTGCTTACATGGGGAGGGCAGCTTCGGACCGGCAGATCATGGTTCAGCGGGCTGAAGGGCCGCCTGTTGCCGGAGATCACCGCGTATTCGATCCACACACCCTGCAGCTTATGGCTGCGGGGCAGCCTGATATCCACCGGACTGTCGCTGCACACAATATGACCGCCGGATAGACGGATACGTTCTCCATTTAGCCCGATGACTCCGCTTCCGCCGGTGACTACTACCAGGAATGAGGTGAAGGGGGGAATGGGATTTTCCCGGTTAAAGGAGGCTTGATCCAGTGCCGTTACATGTACCGGAATATAAAAGCTATGAGGAGTAGGCAATGAACTGCCGGCATTTCGCGTCTGCATGTTACAAGTCACTCTTTTCTTGGATGATAATCATTCTCAGTAATAGTATAACAGTCTTTCCTGCTATTGACGATCCTCGAATAGGAAGGTAAAGTTTAGGGTCAGAGACAAGCAGGGTATAGTTGTATTAGAGGGGGCGAAGAAGGCCATGACAACCTGGAATCTGCAAGGAACGGTCAGCCATTTGCTGATCTGTAACGGAAGTGACTGCAAGAAGCATAAGGGTGAAGAGGTAGCGGAAGCGATTGAGGATGAGATTACGAAGCAAGGGGCAGATGCGCTGATACATACAACAGTAACCCGCTGCAACGGAAGATGCTCGGATGCCTGTGTCGTGATCTCTTACCCGGAAGGCGTATGGTACAGGGATGTCACCCCTAAATCTGCTAAAAGCCTGGTGCGCAAGGTGCTGAAGGGAGAACAGCTCGAAGAGAATCTGCTCTATACGTATGAAGAAGGCTTCAAGGCCGCTACCCCCAAGGGTGCCAAAGGTAAGAAGAAGAAATGATAGTATAGCGATTAGTGCAGTCCGCCGCTGGAATTCTCCGGCTAAGGGCTGTTTATTTTTTCCAAGGGGAGCATTACAATAGATAGAAAAGTCTAAGAGGGGGAAGCGGGATGTTCGTAGGCTTCGGGCCGGGGGATGATGTGCTGCACACAGGGCAGTTCATGCAGGAAGAGGTGGAATATAATCTCATCCATTTGATTGTCGAGAACGAGGAAGCCCTGCGGCTCAGGACAGAGGAGAATGATCTCATCTTCGCCCATGCCGCCGGGCGTAACTCGTGGTTGTGGTTATCACCGGAGCTGGCTGAAGAGAGGCGCCGTTCCCTTGTCCGGGAGCTGGCGGAAATGCTGGAGGACCGCGAATTGCCGGGGGTTAACGGAACGCTGGAGACGGGGAGGCTGTTCGCCGATGCGTACGGCAAGCTTACCGGCAAGTCTTATCAGGTCCGGATGATGATGGAGGCCTATCACTGCCCGGAGGTGCAGCTGCCGCATGGTGTCAGCGGCAGGCTGCAGCAGGCGGGGCCAGGTGATATCCCGCTCATCGCGGGGTATTTAGCCGGATTCGTGCAGGATTGCTTCGGTACGGAGAGTGCAGCAGAGGATCATCTGGACTATGCCGCAGCGGTTACGGAGTCGGGCAAGCTCCGTCTATGGATTGACCGGGAACAGCCGGTGTCCATGGTTAATCTGGCCCATCAGTCTGCCAGGCAAGCGCGGATTAATGAAGTGTTCACTCCGCGTGAGTTCCGCAAGCACGGGTATGCGAGTGCGGCTGTAGCTGCCCTGTGTGCCGAACTGCTCAGTAAGGGCGTGACGCCCATGCTCTACGCCGATGCGGCGAATCCCGATTCCAATAAGGTCTATCAGTCGGTGGGCTTCAAGCGGACCGGAAGCATTGTTGATTTGCGCTTTCAGTAAGGTTGTAATTATTAAGTCTATTACAAGGAGGAATGTCAAAGGATGCTGCAAGGAATGAAAATAATAGTGACCGGTGCTGCTTCAGGTATTGGTAAGGCCATTGTCAGACATAGTCTGGAGGCGGGAGCTGAGGTCATTGGTTGTGACCTGGATGGTCCCCGTCTGGAGGAGTTGAAGCACGAAACCGCTTCGGATAAGCTCTACACTTACCGGCTGGATGTCGCCGATTACAGCGGGGTGGAGCACTTCTTCTCAGCCCTTCAGCAAGAGCATGCCGATGTGAGCGGGCTGGTCAACAATGCAGGGATCTATCTGGGCCGCAGCCTGCTGGATTATACACCGGAGGAGATCAACCGGGTGATGGATATCAATATCAAAGGGTATGTCTACTTCTCCCAGGCCTTCGGACGCATGCTGCTGGAGCAGAAGCAAAAGGGCGTCATCGTCAACATGTCATCAGTCTCCGGCCAGGAAGGCAGCTCCGATGCAGTATACGGTCTAACGAAGGCTGCTATTCTTGGCTTGACCAAGAGCTGCGCAATGAATTTTGCCCCTTTGATCCGCGTGAATGCAGTGGCTCCGACCATGGCGGACACCCCGATGATGGGACATATCCCCGCTTGGAGGCAGCAGGAATACCGGGAACACCAGTTAAATCCTGAGCCGCTGCTGGCGGAGGATGTTGCCGATACGGTGATTTTTATGCTGAGCAGCAGAGCCAGAGCTTATACAGGAGCCACCTTTGATATTAACAATGGCTGCTATTTGCGTTGATTGTCCCTGATTTGACTTGCAGCCACAGGGTTACTATGCTTATACATAGTGCAAATAATCACACTTAACAGGTAAGAGTTGCAGCTAGGGGGCGGCAGGATATGGATAGACGGCAGGTATGGCCGGATAAATTCAAGAAGTTTTTTCTGAACAACAAGTTTGTGGTGGGTCTGCTGATTGCGCTGCTGGTGGGCTTAACGATACTCGTATTCTCAAAGATTCCGTTTGTGTTCAAGCCGCTGTCTGTGCTTCTGCATACGGTGGCAACGCCGCTGCTGCTCTCAGGGATCGCCTATTATCTGTTGAATCCGCTGGTGGACCGTCTGGAGAAGAGAAGCCGGGTGAAGCGGGCGTATGGCATTGTCATTCTGTATCTGATCATCATGGGGATCATTACCCTGGTTCTGCTTATGGTCATCCCGATCATCCGCACCCAGCTTATGGGCCTGATTGATAACTTCCCCGTCTACAGTGAGCAGATCCAGGAGGAATTCCTCCAGCTTACCGGCAGTGAACTGTTCAATAAGATTCAGTCGAGCGTAGGCACGGACCTTAGTGATATCACTAGCAAGGTGACGACCTGGGCCACAACCTTCCTGAATAATGCCGTCAGCGGCGTAGGCAGCTTCGTTGGAACACTGACCGAAATTGTGCTGGCTGTAGTGACTACGCCATTCATTCTCTTTTATCTCCTGCGCGACGGCAAAAGATTGCCCGACTATCTCATGAGACTCATCCCTACCGCACTGCGGCCGCAGTCCCGGATGGTTATGCAGGAGATGAATAACCAGATCGCATCGTATATCCGCGGCCAGATTATTGTCAGCTGTTGCATCGGAGCACTGCTCTATATCGGGTACCTGATTATCGGGCTGGAGTATTCGCTGGTTCTGGCGATCGTTGCCGCTTGTACGGCTGTAGTTCCTTATCTGGGGCCGGCCATTGCGATTACCCCTGCGCTGATCGTGGCGATGGTTACCTCACCGTTTATGCTGCTGAAGATGGTCATTGTCTGGACCGCGGTTCAACTGATCGAAGGGAAGTTCATCTCGCCGCAGATTATGGGGAAATCGCTGAGGATTCACCCGATTACGATTATTTTTGTGATTATTTTTGCCGGAAAAATGTTCGGTGTACTCGGTATCATACTGGCGGTTCCGGGCTACGCCGTGCTTAAAGTGGTAATGACCCATATCTTCCAGTGGTTCCGCTTCCGCTCCGGGCTCTACAGAGTCATTGAAGAAAAGACTGAGGAATAAAGCGAAAAGGAATGAGTGCAATGTCAGGACAACTGGTGAATACAGCTTATGGGCAACTGAAGGGAGAAGCGGGGAACGGCGTGAACGTGTGGCGCGGCATCCCGTTCGCTGCCCCGCCGCTCGGAGAGCTGCGCTTCCGGGCACCGCAGCCGCCGGAGTCCTGGAGCGGCGTACGGGAGGCCATCAAGTTCGGACCGGTCAGCCTGCAGCCGGTCAGCACCAGCGGGACGCGGTTCGGTGGGACCACCCCGGTCTACGATGAAGATTGTCTATATCTGAATGTCTGGTCCCCGGCGGTAGCGGAGGAGACCGGGGCGCTGCCGGTAATGATGTGGATTCACGGCGGCACCTTCGTTACCGGCGCAGGCAGCCAGCCGATGTTCGAGGGCAGCAAACTGGCTGTCTCCGGGAACGTCGTGGTGGTTACCGTGAATTACCGGCTGGGTCCGCTCGGGTTCCTGCATCTGTCTCCGCTGGGCGGAGGGCTGGGCAGTAACCTGGGGCTCCTGGATCAGATTGCTGCCCTGGAATGGGTGCAGCAGAATATCGCTGCATTCGGCGGTGATCCGGCGCGCGTCACGGTCTTCGGTGAATCGGCAGGAAGCATGAGCATTGCCGCGCTGCTGGCGATGCCTGCGGCGAAGGGACTGTTCGCCCGGGCTATTATGGAGAGCGGGGCGGCGCAGACGCTGAATGGGGAGCAGGGCGGGCAGATTGCCGCCGCATTGCTGGCCGAGCTGGGTCTTCAGCCCGGCAGCGACACACAGCTGTTGCATAAGCTCCCGGCCGGAGAGATTATGGAAGCCGCAGGCCGGATGGCGTACAAGCTGTCCGGAGACTCGATGAATATGTTCTTCCAGCCGGTCGTTGAGCCGGGAACCCTGCCGGTTGAGCCGGTACAGGCCATTGCGGCTGGAGCCGCCAGCGGCATTCCCGTGCTGATCGGAACGAATCTGCACGAAGGCAATCTGTTCTTCCGCGAGGGGCAGAAGGCCGATAATTTCGAGCAATCGCTCAAAGCGCTGGAGCAGCTGATGGGAGTAGACGACCTCTCCGAGCTGACCTCGGATTACAGCCATACCTGGGAAGGACAGGCGGAGGTGCTGACCGACCTGTTCTTTTGGGCCAGCTCGATTTCGTTCGCGGAGAAGCAGCAGGGACATGCCCCCGTCTGGATGTACCGATTCGACTGGACGGTGCCCGGGCATCCGCTGCTGGAGAAGGCCATTCACGGAGCGGAGATTCTATATGTCTTCAACAATCTCCCGCTGCTGAAGCAGTATGGCCTGAACGTGACGCCAGACATGGAGGCAGTGGCGGAGGCAATGCAGACCGCCTGGACAGCCTTCGCCCATGGTGGAGATCCGGCAGCGCCGGGACTGGATTGGCCGCAGTACACACCGCAGACGCGGGCAACCATGATATTTGACCAATCCTCGGGCGTGGTGAACGACCCGGACGGGGAGAAGCGCAGACGGATTTTCGAGTATTATACGGGATAAGTTTACAAATGCAGCCCTCGCCGGAGGAAGACCTCCGGGAGGGCTGCTGCCTGTGTGAGGGCCGGATGTAGGCGAAAAACCGAACAGAATGTGATGGCTGAGCGCGTGCGGGCCCAATGTATGCGGAAAACCGAATACAATGGGCAAGCGCGGGGGTGTGCGGGTGAATGTATGCCATCAGATAGCGATGAGGCCCAGGCACCAGCATCCCCTTACACCGTAAGGATGCTGGTGTTCTGCTTATTTTACCGGAGTATACCCAGTCTTCTCCACCAGTTCCTGGCCCTCGGCGGACAGAATCCAGTCCAGGAAGGGCTCAATGTTCGGGTTGGTGCTGCCGGCCGTTACGGCATAGAATTCCACGGCGAGCGGGTATTCGCCGCTGCGGATGGTCTCCTTGGAGGGTGGCACCTGATCGATAGCCAGCAGCTTGATCTCATCGCTGGCATTCATCTGTGAGGCGTAGAACAGAAAGCTGAAGCCGATCGCGTTATTGAAGTTGCGGTAGCTGGCGGTCAGGCTGATAATCCCGCTCATCACATCCGCGACATTCTCCTTCGGGGGAGCCATCAGCTGGCGGTCCTCCATGATTTTTTGCAGCTTGGTCTGGCTGCCGCTGTTCTCTTCCCGCTGAAAAGCACGGATAGACGCCTTCTTGCCGCCAACCTCCTTCCAGTTCGTGACGGTGCCGGAATAGATATCCTTAATCTGCTCTACCGTTAAGCTGTCCACCGGATTGCGCTTGTTGACGAAGAAGACGAACGCTTCGCGCCCGATCGGAGTGAGCTTCAGCTCCCGGCCTGCCAGCTTCGCCTCCTTAGTCTGGGCGGCCGAAGGGGCTGCAGCAAAGATGATATCGGCCTGTCCCGTAATGAGCCGCTTGTAGGCCTCGGAGGTGCTGGTACACACAACGAAATCTGTCCCGTCCTTCTCAATGTAGGGAGTATAGTTACCTTGCGGATACACGGCCTGGGCAAAAGCGGAATACAGCGGATACAGCGCAGTTGCACCATCCAGACGAGGCAATTGCTCCGTAAGCTGATAGGACGCCTTGTGATCGAGGGAAGCAGCTTTGGTATTCGCCTCAAAGGGGGCATAGTCAAACAGCTCGACCTCCGGCTCCCTCACTTCCGCAAGGCTGTTCACATACGCTTGTCTGATCTCATGGCCTGCGGCTGTCAGCACACAGATTCCGGCAAAAGCGGCCAGGATCATCCGCCGTACCTTCCTGCTGAACAGGCCAAAGATGCTGAACACGGAGAGTACAGCCAGCCCTGAAGCGACGACGAGGGCCAGCGGACCATAGAAGAGCATCCCTCCTGTAAAAGCGGCGACAACATAAGCCATAAAGCCGAGGATGGCAAGGCCGGCCAGAGCTAGGATGGAATACAGCAGATTGGTCGGAAAGCTTCTTTTCATGATGACCTCCAAATAAAATCTCTATAATGGGTATGATTAATGCTCATACTATAGTGTATCGCAAGCCGCCGTTTCTGCCAAACGAACCAGAACCTGGATACGGTACGCAGATTTGCTTGGCAGAATGATTGTTTTAATGATTATTTAATGAAATATAATGATTATTTTCATAAAAAGCTGGACGAAATGAATAATCAGAGGTATTCTGGGATTGTGAAAATAATAACAGAATACAAGATTCTCGGGGTAAGGTGAAATTCCTGACCGGCGGTGATGTTCGTGAGAACTAAGCCCGCGACTCGTTACTCTATCACAAGAGGAAGCGACTGATCTGGTGACAATCCAGAGCCGACGGTAAAGTCCGGATGGGAGAGGATCATAAGATAAAGGCAGGCGGGTCTATTCCGTATGTCTTTATTGATAACGCCCCCGATGTTTGTCCTGTTCTCAGGACTCACGGGGGTTTTTGGTCTCTATCGAGGGTTTGTATCGACAAGGAGAATGAAAGATGAGTAATGTATCTGCTTCATCCCAAGGCGTGCGTACCGCACCGGTGCGCAGCGGATTCTGGCTGGTGGTTCTGGGGGCGGCCTTATGGGGAGTTGACCCGCTGTTCCGCATTATCCTGCTGAAATCCCTGACTTCGTCCCAGATTGTACTGCTTGAGCATGTTGTGCTCTTCCTGGTTGCCGCTCCGGTAATGTGGCGCAATCGCGCAGAGCTGAAGGGTGTCCGTCTGCGCCAGGCCGCAGCGCTGCTCGTGGTATCGTGGGGCGGCTCAGCCGTAGCGACCATTTTGTTCACCAAGGCCTTATCCAACGGAGACTTCAATGCCGTGCTGCTGCTCCAGAAGCTTCAGCCCTTGTTCGCCATTGGTCTTGCCGCTGTTATTCTAAAAGAACGCCTGCCGCGCAATTTCGCACCGCTGCTTATTGTTGCGCTGGCCGGGACGTACCTGCTGACCTTCGGCTGGACGATTCCCTTCGGCCATGTGAACAGCTTCATGGGCATAGGAAGCCTGATGGCGCTGGGCGCTGCTGCTTTGTGGGGCGGCTCTACAGTCATGGGCCGTTATCTGCTGGGCTCAATGAAATATGAGACAGTAACCTCACTGCGCTTCATTCTGGCGCTCCCGTTGCTGTTCGTAATTACAAGTATGGAAGGCGCCCCGTGGCAGATGAGCGGCGGAGTCAGCGGCTCGGCGGCAGTTGCCATTAACCTGCTGCTGCAGGCGCTGCTGCCCGGACTGCTCAGCATGCTGCTCTACTACAAGGGACTGAATACGACCAAAGCTTCGGTAGCAACCCTGGCCGAACTCAGCTTCCCGATGACCGGTATTCTGATTAACTGGGTGGTCTATCAGCAGCTTGTAACCTTGCCGCAGATTGTCGGCTTCGCGCTGATCTGGACGGCGCTGTTCTTCATCTCCAGTCAGCAGAGGGATCAGCTGCAGCCGGCCAAATAGAATTAACTTCATAGCGCTACAGTCTGAGGGGACATACCCCAGGACCTGGCGTAACATACAGAGAGGATGTTCCTACACGGCCGCGCCGTCCGGGAACATCCTCTTTGTTGTATAGGCAGACTCGGGGCAGGGGGGCCGCCGCTGGAGTGATTTTATTTCACATATGGAGTGACCTTAATGCTTTTGTACCCAAGCTCCTTAAGCTGCGCTGGTGCGATATACAGTCTGCTTGCCGAATTGAAGCTGTTCACAGGGGTGAGGACCGCGTGATTGCTACCGTTTGTAATTTTAAAGATGTAAGCAGCGGAAGGGTCGCCTGTTGCGCTAATGTTCATGACTTCGATCTTCCAGCCGAGGGCCGCTGCAAGCGGCTTCACCGGTATCCACTCTTGTCCGCCCTTAGTGAATATGGTGGATACATCCACACTTTTTCCGTCCAGATTCAGGTTGTGTTCATAGGCTAAGGTGATCGGCATCTCCGTGACAGGCAGCTCTTTCAGCAGCATCCCCTTAGGGAATGTGACTTCCGGTCTTGAAGATGGAGCAGCAGGGAACAAGGCTTCAAGCTCGCGGGCATCCTTGACCAGCCGTGACGATCCGTCCTTCAGATTATAGATCCATGGGAGGCGTTTGGGCTCGTTTTTGACATATTGCAGCAGTCCCTTCGACAAGTTCCAGTTGTTCAAGGTCCCCCTCAGCAGCTCCTGCCGCTTCCCGGTGGACGGATCGTACGTACTGATCACATTCTGCCTGGCAGCCTCATTATATCCGCTCTCAAGCAGCGTATGCTGGTTAATCCACCGGGCATTGTAGTACCGCTGAGTAGCATAATAGACAGATACTTTGCCAGTCGCCGTATTTTTCAAATACTGATCACCGAATTTCGCGATATAGCCGTCCGGCTGCCGTTCATAACGGGAACGCTCCAGAACACCCCAGCGGCCATCAGGAGAGAGGGCGTATTCGCTTTTGCGCATAATGGACTGGCTCTGCGTATCATAGACATAGGCTTGCTCCGGATCATCCATCCCCGTCAATTGCAAGTTCCCGCTGTCACTCTTCCGGAAATGTGGAAAAGCCTCCGGCCATTTACTATATGTCCCATCCGGCTGCCGGGCAATGACAGCATTGATGAACTGGTTCCCGTCCAATTGACTCACCGAATACAGCTGGACGTTGCTGCTCTTGCTGGTATAGGAATCGTATACCTCGATCTTCTCGGCTGCATGTGCTGTGAGCGGCGCAGCGAATGCCAGAAGCATCGATGCAGAGAGAACCATCCGTAAGGAGTGGTGCAATGCTTGTCTCATATGAACTTCCATCCCTTCTGTGTAAATAACTGTAACTATAGACGGCCCTGAGGCAGGAAAAGTTTCGGTGGTCCTGCGTAAGTCACGATGAATTGCGGAGGAGAAGAGTAAAAATAAGCCTTTTTTCCCATACTACCCTTATTCTTGCCGTAGGACCGCATCACACCTGAGCTTAAGGAGGCCCGCAGATGAACACTGATTCCCCGGCTACATGCATATATATCCAGCTTAAGAACCGGGTGACGGTGCCCAAGGGCAAGGGGGTGCTGCTGCGCGATGTCGCTTATCTGATCACTGATCCGCAGTGGCGGGAGCCGCTCTATACACTGCTTGTGCTTCAGCCGAAGGAGAGTGACGGCAATCTGATCCTGATTGATCTGCTGACCGTCATTCCCCGGATTCAGGATGTGTACCCCGATGCGGAGATTCAGCCGATTGGCGAAGGCCGCACCATTGTCCAGATTGAAGGTCCGTCTACGGCTGCTAAACCTTCTATAGCCCTGTTCGTGCTGGTCTGGCTGCTGCTGTTCTTCGGCTCGGCGCTGACGATTATGAATTTCCATGCCGATGTCAGCATGCTGGAGGTACAGATCCGGATTGTGGAGATGCTGACCGGCCACAAGGACGAGCATCCTTATCTGTTTCAGATCGCCTATTCGCTGGGCATCGGGTTTGGGATGGTGATTTTTTTCAATCATTTGTTCAAAAAGAAATGGAACGAGGAGCCTACCCCTCTTGAGGTGGAAATGTTTCTGTATCAGAAGAATATCGATCAATATGTAATCAACGAGGAGTACCGCAAAATGAAACGCCGCAGGGACGAGGCGCCCGGCAGCCGGGAGGGGAGCACATGACCGCACCAATGTCACTCGGACTTCATCTGCTGCTTGGGATTGCCGGGGGAATCGCAGTGGGCGGCGGGGTGATTGCGCTATTCGTAGTGCTGGACCTCATCCCCCGGCTGGCGCAGCTTACCTCCTCCTATGACAAGGTTCACTGGTATGAGGGAGCGATGGTCGGCGGTTCCCTGCTGGGGACGGTGAGCGATTTCTGGAACTGGAAAATGGCGGCCGGCCCGCTGATTGAGCTGGGGGTCGGCCTGTTCAACGGCATATTTATCGGCATGCTGGCGGCGGCTCTGACGGAGGTGCTGAATGTCCTGCCAATCCTGGCTAAACGTCTGCATATGACCCATCTGCTGCTTGGTCTCTTAATGGCGATGGTATGCGGCAAGGTAGCGGGGTCGTTGTTCGACTTTTTTGTATATCAACAGTAAAGGGGGCTGGGGAGTGAGGTATATTCACAGCGGTGATCAGATAGAGACGGATCAAAAGAAGGACCGTTCTGCGCAGCAGAAATCGCCGGAGAAAAAGGCGCCGGAGCAGGAAGAGCAACCGGCTGCGTCCCAGAGCGGCATAGGACAGGAGCTGGAGGCGTCAGCGGAGCTGGGCGCGGTGACGGGGCAGAAGCCGCCGGAGCAAAAAGAGCAACCGGCTGCATCCCAGAGCGACATAGGAAAGGAGCTGGAGGCATCAGCGGAGCTGGGCGCGGTGACGCGCCCGATTGAGGGCGGGCAGGAGAGCCCGTCGGGCCTGGATGCTGCTCCGTCAAATAGTGGCGGGGATACTGGTGGCGGCAAGAACGCAGTAACTGGAGAAGGTGAGGATAGCGGCGGTAAGAACGCAGCAACTGGAGAAGGTGAGGATAGCAGCGGTAAGAACGCTGCATCTGGAGATGGCGGGGCTGTCGGCGGGAAAGATGCTGCGGCTACAGATAATGAGGCCAGTCCCGGCGATGATCCCGCCTCCGAGAACGGAGACGGTCAGGAATCGTCCGGCGGAGGAATCAAAGGGTTCTTCAGCAGTCTGTTCGGCGACGATGCCGGGCCGGAGGAAGCATCTGCGGAATCCGGTACGGGAGACCAGGCAGCAGACGATTCGCAGCAGGGAATACAAGGTGCAGAAGATTCTGCCTCCGCCGGTTTTGCAGGCCCGGAATCAGCAGATTCCGAAGGTGCGGGTGCACCCGGGCAGACCGGAGCTGCACAGGCAGGGACAGATCATTCAGGAACGGATCATTCAGCTGCGGATTCCGGAGCGGGACAGGGAGCCCATGAAGACGGCAGAGGCCAGTCTCAGGATATGGAAACCTCGGACGAGTTGGGGGCTCAGACGCAGGATAAGAGCCATAAAGGCTTTTTTGCCAGATTATTTGGAGATGATGAAGAGCCTGAGGATCAGGAGGACGGTCAGGAAGCTGGTCAGCCCCAGCAGCCGGAGCAGTCTGCCCCCAAGCAGTCTGCCCTTAAGAAGTCCGCCCCTAAGAAGGCCAAAGCCGGTCAGGGAGCGGATTCTGCAAGCAAGTCCAATGACCCTCTGCAGCAAAAACGTGACAATGAACGCTCTGACTCCCTGGAGCAGTCGATTACTTATTGGCAAGGCAACGACAAGATCCCGCAATCCCTGGCTGATGCGAAGAATACACTGACCGAGGTACTTGGGCTGGGCTCCTCCTTCGATATTGTGTTCAGGGAAATGTCCTTCGGCGGGAAAAGTGCGGCGCTGCTCTGCATCAGCGGCTTCGCCAAGGATACGATTATCGATGAAATTCTGAAGCGCCTGACGTATCTGACCCCCGAAAATGTATCGACAGATGTACTCGCCAGCTTCATGAGTGAATATATTCCCCATGTCCAGGTGGAAAAAGGCGAGCTGTTCAGCGAGAGCATCAACAAAGTGTTAGCCGGCATGAGCGCGTTCTTCATTGAAGGGGAATCGCAGGTTATCATCATGGATACCCGTTCGTATCCTTCCCGCAGCCCGGATGAGCCGTCGATTGAGCGGGTGGTCCGCGGATCGCGGGACGGCTTCACAGAGACGCTGCTAAGCAACGTGGCTCTGGTTAGAAGACGTATCCGCGACCCTGGGCTGAAGCTGGAGATGCATCAGATTGGACGGCGGACCCGGACAGATGTCTGCTTAGCTTACATCGATGATATCGTGGATAAGACCCAGGTGCAGGCCGTTACGGACAAGCTGAAAAGCGTCAATCTCGACGGCATTCCCCTGGCGGACAAGCAGCTGGAGGAAGCGATTGTCGGCGGCGGCTGGAACCCCTATCCGCTGGTCCGTTATTCGGAACGGCCGGATATTGTCGCTTCCCATCTGCTGGAGGGCCGGGTGGTTGTGTTTGTCGATACTTCTCCGAGTGTCATGGTGCTGCCGACGACGTTTTTTGATCTGTGCCAGCATGCGGAAGAGAACCGCCAGACGCCTTTTATGGGAACCTATCTCCGCTGGGTCCGCTTCATCGGGATCTTTGCATCGATGTTCCTGCTTCCGCTATGGATGCTGATGGTTCTCCATCCGGAGCTGAAGCCCGGCATGCTTGATTTCATCGGTCCGCAAAAATCAGCCAATCTCCCGCTCATTGCCCAGTTCCTGATCGTTGAGCTGGGGGTAGACCTGCTGCGGATGGCTGCAGTGCATACACCGACGCCGCTCGGCTCCGCGATGGGGCTGATCGCTGCCATTCTGGTGGGTGATATCGCCGTACAGACCGGGCTGTTTGTCAATGAAGTGGTGCTCTATATGGCGGTGGCCTCTATAGGGATGTTTGCAACGCCGAGCTACGAGCTGGGGCTGGCCAACCGGATTGTCCGGCTTGCGCTGCTGCTGGCGGTGGCTGCTTACGGCATCCCCGGCTTCATGATCGGGACGACGCTGCTGGTGGTGCTGCTGACCACGCACCGTTCGTATAACTCTCCTTACATGTGGCCGTTTATACCATTTAATGCAAAAGCCATGGCGGAGATCCTCCTGCGTCAGCCGGTGCTCAGCTCCAAAACAAGGCCATCCTTCAACAAAACAAGAGATAGCACCCGGATGCCTGAGCATAAGGATGCCCCGCGCAAGTCGTAGGAAAATACAAATCAACTGCAAAAAAGTCCATTCAATGGTGTTCCCTCTGTCTGTTATACTGAATATACTGAACAGCCCCGCAATAAGCCGGATCTGTATTCTGAGCATCTGTTTCAGGAACGCATCGGGGCCCCAAATCATATACTAGACAGGGTGGAACGGATGATTCCACAGAAATTGGAGGACTGCGCAATGTTTTTACACGGGACGAGCCGAATCAATGATGCAGGGCATTTGGAGATCGGCGGATGTGATGTAACCGAATTGAAGGCGGAGTATGGGACACCGCTATATATAGTGGACGAGCAATTGGTCCGCCGCCGCTGCCGCGAGTATATGGAGGCGTTCACAGCTTCCGGTCTCGGGTTCCAGGTGGCTTATGCCAGCAAGGCGTTCTCGACAATGGCGATGTGCCGGCTTGCGGATGAGGAAGGCCTGTCGCTGGACGTGGTCTCCGATGGAGAGCTGTATACTGCGCTGCAAGCCGGTTTCCCGGCGGAACGCATTCATTTCCACGGCAATAATAAGACACCGGATGAGATTGAGATGGCGATCGATGCAGGGATTGGCTGCTTTGTCGCCGATAATCTGGTGGAGCTCCGTCTGCTTCAGTCCATTGCCGCCCGCAGAGAAGTGACTGTTAATATTCTGCTGCGCGTTACGCCTGGAGTGGAAGCCCATGCCCATCATGCCTACGCATCGACAGGACAGACCGACTCCAAATTCGGCTTTGATATCGGCAACGGCTCGGCCCGTGAAGCGGTCAGTCTGGCTGACAGCCTGGCTAATCTGAACCTGCTCGGCGTGCATTCGCATATCGGGTCGCAGATTTTTGAGACCGAGGGCTTCCAGCTTGCCGTTGAACGTATTGCCGAGTTCACCCGTACCGTCAAGGAAGAGCTGGGAATCTCCTTCCCTGTAGTCAACCTGGGTGGAGGCTTTGGAATCCGTTATGTGGACGGCGATACGCCGCTGCAGGTGTCCGAATATGTCGCAGCCATCACAGATGCAGTGAAGACCCACTTCGCTGGCATTAACGATTCGCTGCCGCAGATCTGGGTAGAGCCGGGCCGCAGTATCGTAGGGGATGCCGGAACGACTCTGTACACGGTTGGAACCAGCAAGGAAATTCCGGGAGTGCGCAAATATGTAGCTGTTGACGGCGGCATGACCGATAATCCGCGTCCGGCCCTGTATGAATCCAAGTACGAAGCGCTGTTGGCAAGCCGTGCGACTGAGCCTAACGTGGAGAAGGTATCCATCGCCGGCAAATGCTGTGAGAGCGGCGATATGCTGATCTGGGACGTTGAGCTGCCTAAGGTGGAGAGCGGCGATCTTCTGGCTGTGGCCTGCACAGGCGCCTACAATTACTCCATGGCCAGCAACTACAACCGTATCCGCCGTCCGGCGGTGGTGTTCGTGCAGAACGGGCAGAGCGATCTGGTTGTACGCCGCGAGTCCCATCAGGACATTGTTGCCAATGATATTGTGCCTGCACGGATTGCCAAACAAGCCGTTACGAAATAAGAAGACTATAGGGTTGTGCTATAGCGGCAGGCGGGAAGACATCCCGCTTGCTTTGCTTTGTGCTCCGTTTCATAGTAAACTAATAAACGTGTTCTACATTTGTCATTTCGAAAGGGGTCATTTACATATGGCTAAGCAAGCGAAAATTACACTCGAAAACGGCGGCGTTGTGCTGATCGACTTGTTCGATCAGGATGCGCCTAATACAGTAGCAAACTTTGAGAAGCTGGCAAAAGACGGCTTCTACAACGGATTGTTGTTCCACCGCGTGATTCCAGGCTTCGTAGCACAAGGCGGCTGCCCGAACGGAACAGGCACCGGCGGTCCTGGCTACACCATCAACTGCGAGATCAACCCGAACAAGCACGAGCGCGGCTCCCTGGCTATGGCCCATGCCGGCAAGAACACAGGCGGAAGCCAGTTCTATATCGCTTACGCTCCACAGCCGCACCTTGACGGAGTACACACAGTATTCGGTAAAGTGGTTGAAGGCATGGATCTGGTTGACGCTTTCAAAGGCCGCGACAAGATGACCACCGTTGAAATTGTAGAAGCTTAATACAAGTACTCCATTGACGCTATAGGGGGAGGTTCTCCTCTTCCTAAGGCATCGCCGAAGCACCCGGCTGGGTATCCAGCCGGGTGCTTTTTGCCGTACGGAGAATTGTACGAATAGCAGTTGGATTTCCTCCACTTGCTCAGGAGCTGAGGAAAACTTGTCAGGAAACAGTTGGAAAAACAGCACTTAAAATGCTGCAAATCGAACAGAGTGGAGTGAATACACGAAATTAAATGACGTTTATCCAATTAATTTCCTCGAAAGCTCCAAATCATCCGAAACAAGATACGTTATTCCAACTAATGTGCCCCTGAATCCGCAGAAAGTCGGCGCTTAGCCGGAATGAGGAGCACAAGTGCCCCTGAATCCATCCCCTCCGTTTACCTGCCAAGTTTCCCGCGGGCTGCGGCACGGCGGGCGGTGTACAGCTCCGGCAGCTTGAAGAAAATCAGGAACATCAGGAGGAAGATGACGAAGGCGAAGGCTTCTTCAACCAGCAGATAGTAAGGATAAGGGCCGAAATAGTCCAGTACCGAGAACGTGCTGGGCTTGTGCATCAGGAACATATAGTTGGAGTCCAGCAGGACATTGGCGGCGTAGACGCACGCGGCGACAAGGTTCAGGCAGAGCATGGTGAAAAACAGCGAGCGCCAATTGGGCTTATACCCTTCGACCCAGGTCATGTACAGGGATGCAAGTATGATCGACCCGTGGGCGATGAAGAACAGCAGGAAGCGGAAATGCGGAAACGGATAGACCAGATTAGGGGTAAGCAGGGCAATGAATGCACCGCCGATTCCGGCAAAATATAGAAAGCTGTACAGCAGTCTGCTGCGCGTGAGCAGCATCACGACCGACAGGAGCAGGGTAATTCCGCATAGTTCCAGCGGCAGGGAGGAGCTTCGGCTCCAGCTGTCATGGGACAGATACCAGACATGCAGGCCTCCCTCAGAAGCAGCCAGCAGCAGGATCAGCAGCAGGCGTACGCCTAACCGCAGGCCGGACCGGATGCGCAGGGCGAAGCGGGCCCCAAAGAGCGCCAGGCAGCATAGCGCAATGACAGACAGGGCAACGAGATGAGAGGCGGATAGCATGACGAAATCGCTGTCACGGGCACGCTCCCAGAATAAAGTTCGGTTCACTTGAAATCTCTCCTTGAATCCTGAAGTAAGGGTTGCCTAATAATTTCTTTAATTTTAACCATTTCTGATTCTAAAGTTCTACTCTTAGGTGATATAAGTATATATCGTCTGTAGTGGGCAGAAAAGTCAGGTTTACTAGTTTATTTACATAAGATGGACTCTTAGCCCGTATACATAACGAAACTTCAGGTGGAGTGTGTCCTTACCGGTGCGTTCAGCAGCCATCTTTGTTTGCAGGTATGCTTCAAATCATTCAATCGAAAGAACGGGGGCTTATGGGAAATGGTGAAAAAAAGAACAAGCCTGGCAGTAGTCCTGGTCATGTTATTTGTGCAATTGGTCTCAGGGCTGGGCTTCACCCGGCAGGCTACAGCGGCGGCCATTGAACAGGACCGGGACATTATTACGAGCGTATCCATGGCGGTATATGGTCCGGATGGACAGACGGTGACAGGCAGTGTGTATGATGTGGATTCCACCGTGAGGCTGGACTATACCTGGTCGCTTCCTAACGGCCACGGCTATAGCCAGGGAGACACTTTTGCTTTCCAGCTTCCCGAGCAGTTCCAGCTCTTCAATGACATTCAGGGCGGACTGGAATCGGACGATGGGACGGTAGGCACATTCACGGTCAGCCAGGCTACCCATCAGGTGGTGATGACCTTCAATGATTACATCGAGAGTCATGCCAATGTGCAGGGGACCTTACGTATTAATACCCAATTTGATAAAAAAGTGATCAGCGGCAGCACCGTCCAGCAGATTCTGTTCCCGGTGAACGGCGGAGTCCAAACGGTTACGGTATCGTTCAAGCCCACTGTAGGCTCGACGATTACCAAGAAGGGAATCTCCAGCGGCTTCAACGCGGATCATATTGACTGGACCGTCGATGTGAACAAAAGACTGGAGCCGGTAAGCGGCGCTGCTGTGACCGACCCGATTCCTGCCGGGCTGGCACTGGACAGCACGGTTACACTTGCCGTCTACCAGCTGAATGTTCAGCTTGACGGCACAGTTACGCAAG
Source organism: Paenibacillus sp. FSL P2-0089 (assembly GCF_038595095.1). Taxonomy (NCBI): domain Bacteria; kingdom Bacillati; phylum Bacillota; class Bacilli; order Caryophanales; family Paenibacillaceae; genus Paenibacillus; species Paenibacillus sp. FSL P2-0089. The sequence goes on along the minus strand of NZ_CP152006.1, from coordinate 4,671,593 downwards.
GCCAGCTGGTAGACAGCAGCAAATATACTGCCGGTGTCTCCGGCGGGACGCTGAAGCTTCAGTTCACGGACTCTGTGATTACAGGGGCATACCGTATCGCTTATACCACGCAGGTAGTGAGTGATAACTTGTCCAGCTTCACCAACCAGGCAACCTTCACAGGGGACGGCCGTGATCCGGTAAGCGCATCGGATACAGTAGTCATTGAACGAGGCGGCAGCCTTAACAAAAAAGTCGTCCGTTATGACTGGGGCACTCAGACCATTAACTGGGCTATCGAATACAACTACAATAACCGGACGATCTCCCCGGAGAACGCGGTGTTGACGGATGTGTTCAACAGCTCCCAGGTGCTCCTGGAGAACTCGGTGCGGATCTATCCGGTTACGCTGAATGCAGCCGGAGAAGCTGCTAAGGGCACGGCACTGAATGCAGGCAGTAATTACACAGTAACGCCTGTTAGCGGCGAATCCGGCAACGGATTCAGACTGGAGTTCAAGAATACAGTGAAATCAGCTTATCTGATCGAATATACGACCAAAGCCGCAGACCGTGTGTTTGGCGATACGAAGATTACCAACACTGTCTCTGACAGTACCTATAGCAGCAACGCTACTCAACTGATCCGGCCTATTATTATCTATAAGAATCTGTCCGGGGTGGATTACAACAAACACACGACAGACTGGAAAATCACGTTCAACGGTGACAATTATCCAATGAACGAAGTAGTGGTTACCGACAGCTTCCCGCAGGGAGGACAGAAGTACATCTCAGGTTCACTGGTGGTCCGTACTCTTTCCGGCACAGTGATCCCTCCATCGGCTTATACCCTGATTGTGAATTCACCGGCACAGCCTAATAAAGGCTTCCAGGTGGAGTTCAACGCACCGGTTACAGGCACTTATACCATTAGTTATCAGACGGAATTCAGCAATGACTGGCTTACCGGCAATACGAATGATTTCATCAACGTGGCCCGGATTGACTGGAAGGACAGCCAGAACAAGCCACAGTGGACTGAAGCCAGCGGGAAGTTCATTCCTAATTCCGAGGTGAAGAACAACGGGTTCAAGTCAGGAACGTATGATGCTTCTGCCAAAGAGCTGACCTGGACCGTAGGTGTTAATTACAACAGCAAATCCATTGCTGATCCTGTAGTAACGGATATACTGGGTGATGGTCAGTCCCTTGTACCTGGCTCACTTAAGGTATACAAGATGAATATTGCCAAGGATGGAACGCATAGTCCTGGCGCTGAGGTGGACGGTACTGAGTTCAGCTATAGCGTGGGAAGCGGCAATGAGCTGAGAGTTGATTTTGACAAAGCCATTAATTCGCCTTATTATATCGTGTTCAAGACCAGTCTGGCCGGACAGCTAATTGGAACCAAGGTAGCCAATACAGCGAACCTGCTGGATGGCACGAAGAAGGTATCGAAGGATCTGAAGGCCAGCGTAGATATCCCGCACGGGGATGAATATGTGTTCAAGGACGGCGCGCAGAACGGAGATAAGCTGAACTGGACCATTGCGATCAACCGGACCCAGTCCCATGTAAAAGATGCCGTGATCACCGATGTGCCAAGCACGAATCAGATCCTGCTGCCGGACAGCTTCCAGCTCTACCGTACGGTTACGGCCGTGAACGGAGAGGTCACGAAGAGCGGCCCTCCGCTGGTGAAGGATACCGATTACACCTTAACTATCAGCGCCGATGCACAGGGCAGACAATCCTTCGTCTTAAGCTTCCCTGGTGACATCCATTCCGCTTATGTGCTGGAATATCAGTCGCTGATCGTTGCGAACACTGGCGATAAGCTGGTTAACTCTGTGAGCTTCAGCGGCAATAACGTCAAGCTTATCACCAAGGAGACGACCAAGGAGATTATCGTAGGAGTGTCCAGCGGTTCGGGAACAGGCAGCGGCGTCAGAGGGACGCTTAATGTCTTCAAGCTGGAAGCAGGCAATGTTGCAAAACCGCTGGCGGGAGCTACCTATGAGCTATACCGTCTGAACGGAAATGACCGGGTGCTAGTGAATACCCGCACCACTGATGCAGCAGGCATCGCGGCGTTCAACAACCTGTGGCTGGGCAGTTATGTACTGATTGAAACAATAGCACCGCAGGGCTATGTGCTTGATTCCACCGAGCATCCGGTGACAATCGGCTCATCGGCCGTGCTGAATCTTACCTTGTATAATAAGCTGGCGGAGCAGCCAACGCCGACAGTAACACCGACACCGACTGTAACTCCTGTGCCGACTGAGAGACCTGTAGAGACTACAGTTCCGACTACAGTTCCATCGCCAGTGCCTACAGATTCTACGGGGCCAGAGGCTACACCTGTTCCGACATCACCTACTGGAGGTCCGGTATTTACTCCGGTTCCCACACCTGCCGGTACATTCGAACCGGGAGTCATTATCGATGATCCGCAGATTCCTGCAGGACCAGGCTTGCCGGGAACTCCGCAGCCCTCGGCTCCGGCAGCAACTGTGACTCCGGGACCGGCAGCACCTGAAGTGGTGACGCCAATCGACGATAATATCCCGCTGGGCAATCCGGAAGTAGATGTTGAAGACGATCCGGTTCCGCAAGGGACGGTCTCGGGTACAAACGACGGCAGCGGCAGACTGCCGCAGACCGGCGAGAGCAGCCCGCTGCCGATCTACCTGACGGGTGCAGCCCTGATTCTGGGCGGCTTCATCCTCAGCCGGGTATTCCGCAGAACACGCAAGCAGGACTAGGCAGAATTAGAGCAGCAGAATAAGGGTACAGCAGGTACGGGGACGCTCAGCGTTCCCGTACCTTTTTGGAATATATAGCGGCTGTATCGCAAACTATATACCGTTTATACATTTTTCTGCCTGCAGGTTGCTATAAATGCTATAATAATTTCAAATTCAAAGTTTCGGAGGGATGGTTCGTCATGTGGAAGGAATTCAAAAGCTTCGCCATGAAAGGGAATGTACTTGATCTGGCGGTTGCCGTAATCATTGGAGCGGCATTCGGCAAAATTGTTACCTCGCTGGTGGGAGACATCATTATGCCGCTTATCGGTCTGATTAGCGGAGGGATTGATCTGAAGGAGCTTAGCTTCGGAACGGGAGACGCTGAGGTGAAATACGGTATGTTTCTGCAGACCGTGGTCGACTTCTTCATTATTTCCTTCTCCATCTTCATGGTGGTGAAGCTGAGTACCCGGTTCAGACGTAAGGAGACCGTCAAAGTTGAGGTTGTGGAGACACCTGCTCCGGCACCGGATGTGGTCCTGCTGACGGAAATCCGCGATCTGCTGAGAGCGGACAAGCAGCGTGAGACGGGTGTATAAGGGAATTAAGTTACATAAATATAGTAAATTTCCGAAGCACACTTGCATTTCCCGCAGTGAAGTGATAATTTTGTTGTAGGCGTAACTTGGTATTGAACTGAATAGATCAATCCTTCAGGGCAGGGTGTGATTCCCTACCGGCGGTGATGTTGACGGATCTGGCTGAATATAGCTGGTTCCGGTGCTTAGTCCGCTACCCGCTTCGTATGATATAGATACGGACGGTGGACCCGGTGTAATTCCGGGACCGACAGTATAGTCTGGATGGAAGAAGGAGAGATTCACGCGCCGCGCTTGCAACAGGCGGCCGAGCAGCAGTGTTTTCGGAACTTATGTGCGAACTTTCACAATGCCGGAGGTCCGGCGTTTATTTACGCATATTTTCTTTGCTGCGATCACCTCTCGTATATCCCGTCTTGAACTCCTCCTGGAGATTGAGACGGGTTTTTCTGTTTATAGTTTGGTACACATAAAGACTACAGCCTTGGGATAGGAGGCAAGACATGGATAAGATGAACGATGAGTTTTACATGTCCCTTGCGCTGGATATGGCGGAGCGGGCACAGGGCCAGACGGGAATTAATCCTGTGGTCGGCTGCGTAGTTGTGAAGGACGGCGCCATGATCGGGATTGGAACCCATCTGCAGCGCGGAACCGGACACGCCGAGGTGCATGCGCTCAATATGGCAGCCGGTAAAGCGCAAGGGAGTACAGCCTATGTTACGTTGGAGCCTTGCAGTCATTACGGCATTACGCCTCCTTGCAGCCAGCGTCTGATCGATGAAGGCGTGGCCAGGGTGGTTGTCGCCTGTGAGGATCCCAACCCTCAGGTGGCAGGCCGGGGAATTGCGATGCTGCGCGAGCAAGGGATTGATGTTGAAGTAGGTCTGCTGCGGGGCCGGGCGCTGCGGCTGAACGAGAAGTTCATCAAGTATATTTTGACGAAGCAGCCGTTCGTAACCTTGAAGAGCGCCAGCACACTGGACGGCAAAATCGCCACCCGGACCGGAGACAGCAAGTGGATCTCGAATGCTGAGGCACGGGAGATCGTACATACCCTGCGTCATCGCCATCAGGGGATTATGGTCGGGGTGAATACGGTGATTGCCGATAACCCTTCGCTGACGACTAGACTGAATGTACCCGGGCGGAATCCGGTGCGGATTATCATTGACTCCTCGCTGCGCCTTCCGCTGGACAGCGCTGTGGTCAAGGACGGACTCGCGCCTACGGTGGTTGTGACGACAGAGGCAGCCGATCCTGACCGCAGAGCAGCGCTGCTGGCTGCAGGGTTAGAGGTGATTGCTGCGGGCAGCGGTCCGCGTGTGGATCTGCAGGCGGCTATGGCTGCGCTCGGTGCAATGGAGATTGGGTCCATTCTGCTGGAAGGCGGCGGAACGCTGAATGGGGCGATGCTTGCAGAGGGACTGGTTGACCGGGTGGTTCTCTTCTTCGCTCCGAAGATTGTCGGCGGCGGCGCGCAAGCAGCGGGTACCTTCGACTTCGGGGGTGTGGAGCTGATGCGTGATGCCATCCAGCTTGAAGGATTGGAAGTGGAATTGCTCGGGGATAATGTGTGTATCAGCGGCACCCCGGTTCCTCAGCAGTAACCGAATATTCAGGAAGGAGGGATGGTATGTTTACCGGCTTAATTGAAGAGGTGGGAGTTCTGCGCAGCGTCACCAGCGGCGGGGAGATGATGGTGCTGAATATCGGCGCCTCGCTCATTATGGGAGATCTGAAGATTGGCGACAGTGTGGCGGTCAATGGAGTCTGTCTCACGGCAACCTCACTCGGCGACCATCATTTCACCGTTGACGTCATGCCTGAGACTTACCGCAACAGTACGCTCAAGGAGCTGCGCACCGGGTCCAAAATGAATCTGGAACGCGCCATGGCTGCCGGCGGACGCTTCGGAGGGCATATTGTCCAGGGGCATGTGGATGGAACCGCTGAGATCCGCAGCGTCAGGCGCGATCAGAATGCAGTGGTGTTCGAGATTGCCCCGGACCGCAAATCCCTGTTCAAATTCATCATTCCCAAAGGCTCCATTACGATAGACGGCATCAGCCTTACGGTTGTGAGGACGGAAGCCGATACCTTCACCGTATCGATTATCCCGCACACGCTGGGAGAGACGGTGCTGGCCCACAAGCGGGCGGGAGACCGGGTGAATATCGAATGTGATGTGCTCGGTAAATACGTGGACCATCTGCTCCATTACGGTTCGCGTGCGGGCAATGAAGATGATGGGGGAAGCTCGAAGATCAGCCATGATTTTTTGGCGGCCAACGGGTTCGTATAATCTATAGATCAGGCATACGGCAAGCCGTCAGGCAAGCGTATAGCCATTAGGAGGACGGTAATATGAGCCAGCAAGCTGATAAGGACAGTGTTCTAGACCCGATTGAAGATGCGATCTACGACTTAATGCGCGGTAAGGTCGTTATCGTTGTAGATGATGAAGACCGTGAGAATGAAGGAGACTTCGTCGCTCTGGCGGAACGGGCTACCCCGGAAGTGATTAACTTCATGATTACTGAAGGACGCGGCCTGGTCTGCGTACCGATTACGGCAGAGCGTGCAGAGGAGCTGGACCTGCATCCGATGGTGTCCCAGAATACCGATAATCATGGTACGGCGTTCACGGTATCTATTGACTACGCGGATACGACGACCGGCATCTCGGCCGGTGAACGCTCCCAGACGATTAAGGCCATGCTAGACCCGAAGGCGAAGCCGGCCGACTTCCGCAGACCGGGGCATATGTTCCCGCTGATCGCCAAAAAAGGCGGAGTCCTGCGGCGTTCCGGGCACACGGAGGCTGCTGTTGATCTGGCCCGCATGTGCGGGGCTTATCCGGCAGGTGTCATCTGTGAAGTGGTGAAGGTGGACGGTACGATGGCCCGCCTGCCTGACCTGATTGAGATCGCTAAGAAGCATGACCTTAAGCTGATCAGCATCAAGGACCTCATTCACTACCGTAACGAGAAGGAGCATCTGGTTACCCGTGAGGTAGCAGTGAATCTGCCGACGGATTTCGGTGATTTCCAGACCATTGCCTATACGAATGAGGTGGACGACAAGGAGCACGTTGCCCTGGTTAAAGGCGATATCTCCGGGGATGAGCCGGTACTCGTACGTGTGCATTCCGAGTGCCTGACCGGCGATGTGTTCCATTCGCACCGCTGCGACTGCGGTCCGCAGTTCGAAGCGGCGCTGCGCCAGATTGAAGAAGCCGGCAGAGGTGTACTCCTCTATATGCGCCAGGAGGGCCGGGGCATTGGCCTGATCAACAAGCTGCGCGCCTACAAGCTGCAGGAAGAAGGGCTGGATACTGTGGATGCCAACCTGAAGCTGGGCTTCGCGGCGGATCTGCGGGATTATGGCATCGGGGCACAGATTCTTAAGGATCTCGGCATCCGCCAGATCCGGCTGCTGACCAACAACCCGCGCAAGATCAAGGGGCTGGAAGGCTATGGCCTTGAGGTGGTGGAGCGCGTAGCGATCCAGATGCCGGAGAACAAGGACAATACCAATTATCTTCATACGAAGCAGGCGAAGCTTGGGCATCTGCTGAATTTTGACAAGATTGAACAGAATGAGAATACCAAAATTTAATCATAGATTACCTATCCTATACACGAAGGGTTGATGAGTAGTATGCCGAATTATTTTGAAGGACATTTAGTATCTGAGGGCTTGAAATATGGGGTTGTCGTAGGACGTTTCAATGAGTTCATTACCAGCAAGCTGCTCTCCGGGGCACTCGATGCCTTCAAGCGCCATGGGGTTGCCGATGATGAAGTGGATGTCGCCTGGGTACCGGGCGTATTCGAAATTCCGCTGATTGCCCAAAAAATGGCCGAAAGCGGCAAATATGACGCCGTTATCACGCTGGGTACAGTCATTCGCGGATCTACAACACACTATGATTATGTGTGCAACGAGGTGGCCAAAGGTGTGGCGGCGATTAATCTTAAGACGGGTGTTCCGACTATTTTTGGTGTGGTTACGACGGAGAATATTGAACAGGCTATTGAGCGCTCAGGAACCAAGGCCGGCAATAAAGGCTGGGATGCAGCGACTGCCGCGATCGAAATGGCTAACCTGAATAAGATGTTCAAATAATACACCTCTTGACGAAAGAGCGTAAATCGTGCTTATTTATAGGTATGAGAAGAAAGCATGAAAATAGATCTTTCTACTTGTGTAGCGTCCTTGCGGCGCTGCACTTTACTTTTTTTGGGCTGGAGGAAACCGCGTGACTGTATTGTACAAGCTGGAGACGTTCGAAGGTCCGCTCGATCTGCTCTTGCATCTGATTGACAAGGCGGAAATCGACATCCAGGACATTCCGGTCAGCGAGATCACCGAGCAGTATATGGAATTCCTACAGGGAATGAAGGAGCTGGAGCTGGATATCACCAGTGAATTTCTGGTGATGGCGGCCACTCTACTGTCGATTAAGAGCAAAATGCTGCTGCCGAAGCCGCCCGTCATTGAAATCGAGGATTTCGATTATTATGAGGATGACGGCTATGATCCGCGCGCGGAGCTGGTGCAGCGCCTGATTGAATACCGTAAGTTCAAGAGCATCGCGGTGCAGCTGCTGGATATGGAGAGCGAGCGCAGCCTGATTTTTACGAAAGAGCCTGAGGATCTGGGCCCCTTCGTCCCTGCGCAGACGGATAATACACTGAAGGGCCTGCATACCGCCGATCTGATCGCAGCGTTCCGCAAGGCGCTAAGCAAGGCTGCCCGGCGCACCTCGTACCAGCGGATCACCAGAGATGAGATTTCGGTAAAAGACCGCATCCGTGATGTATCCGAAGCGCTCCAGCGCAAGGGGATCGGCGGCAGATTGCGCTTCTCTGCCCTGCTGCATGAGGAGATGGACCGGCATGAGATTGTGACCACCTTCCTGGCCATCCTGGAGCTGATGAAGATGAAGGCCATTTACTGCTATCAGGAGAAATTATTTGAGGATATTGTTATGGAGTGGAGAGGAGGAGAGGATGTCAGTGGACTACAACACGCTGAAATCGATTATTGAAGGCCTGCTGTTTCTCTCAGGGGATGAAGGTCTGTCGGTCCGGCAGATTGCCGAGATTACCGAGCAGCGGCCTGATCTGGCTACAAGAGCGCTGGATGACTTAAGAGAGGATTACCACTCGCAGAGCCGTGGCCTTCAGGTGGTCCAGATTGCCGGGAATTACCGGCTGGCGACACTCCCGGAGCATGCTCAGTATTTTGAACGTCTGGCGTATTCGCCCTCCAGGTCGTCCCTGTCCCAGGCGGCGCTGGAGACACTTGCCATTGTGGCTTACCGCCAGCCGATCACGAGAGTGGAGATTGAGGAGATCCGGGGTGTCAAATCCGAACGGGCCATCCACACGCTGGGCAACAAGGATCTGATCCACGAGGTGGGCCGGGCGGAGGCTGTCGGGCGTCCGATTCTGTATGGAACGACCAAGTCCTTCCTGGACAGCTTCGGGCTGGCCAGCCTGAAGGAGCTGCCGGAGCCGTCGAGCTTCGATACCTCGGAGGGCCTGGAAGAGGAGACCCAGCTGCTGTTCAGCAAGCTGGACAGCCAGATGACCTTCGATGAGGTAGAATAACCGCAGCGGATTGCCGCTGTTCTTGAAATGCCGTTGTCCCTTCGGGGGCAGCGGCATTTTTTCAAAATATAAGACTTTATATGTTGCACACGATAAAGTATCCTTCTATTTCTCGCTGAAACGGTACCGTCCTTTAAAAGGACGGCAAATCCGTTTCCACTTGTGAAAAATGGAGAAGTTTGCGAAATCACCGAATGTTATCCAGCCGTAATTGCCATACTAATCCAGAGGCTCCATGTTTATTATTCTAAAGTCTGCTTGGAGGTTAACCGTGTGACGTTATGGCTGGCAATACCCTTAATCCTGCTGCTGCTCGTAGTTCTGCTGTTCCTGCTGGTTTTGGCGTCATCGATTCATTTTCACTTGCGTGTCCGCAGGCTCGGTAAGGATGACCGCATCGAATTCGACATCAAAGCTGTATATGGCCTCGTTAAATTTCATTATGAGGTGCCTGCGCTGGTCTTCCAGAGCCTTGAACAAGGTATTAAGCTCAAGGTGGAGAAAAGCGGAATCGCACCAGTGAAGCTGGATAGCGAGCAGGAAGGGCAGGTCGATAAAGAATCTGTGACGCAATGGCTAAAGGATATACGCACTGCGTTACATGCCACCCGCGGTCTGAAAAAATGGATTAAAGACACCCTGTCCCATATTCAGATCACCAAGCTGGACTGGTCCACGGACTTCTCACTGGGAGAGGCTGCGACGACCGCCACGGCGGTGGGGGCCTTATGGGGACTGAAGTGGACGATGATCGGCGTGCTCTCCCGTATGGTCAGACTGGTGCATAAGCCGGGAATATTCGTTGCACCTGTCTTCCGGGATCAGCCGTCTTTTGCAACGGAAGCCGTCTGTAGCGGCAAGCTGTCCGCCGGATATGCGCTCTATGCGGGGCTTCTCCTGCTGCGGCGTGTGTCGAAGGTGGAAGGCGGTCTGGGCCGGTGGAAGAGATTGCTCAGCCGTGAACGTTCCTAAATAATCTACATACTCCAATCTATAGTGGGCAAGATAAATACTGCAGGTACATTTATATACACACGAGGAGGAGACAAACAATGTCAGATCATCCGATTCAAGGTCTCATGCAGACCGCAATGGAAAATATTAAAGGCATGGTTGATGTAAATACAATTGTAGGAGATCCGGTTGAAACGCCCGATGGCACCGTCATTCTGCCGATCAGCAAGGTGACGTTCGGCTTCGCAGCCGGCGGCAGTGATTTCAGGGTGGAGGATGATGGTCCGGGTGTGAACAGCAGCGGGTCCGGTGTCAAAATGCTACCCTTCGGGGGCGGCAGCGGGGGCGGCGTGTCTATTCGTCCAATCGCTTTTCTGGTCGTTGGCAGAGAAGGGGTACATATTGTGCCGCTGGATAATCAGACCCATCTGTTCGAGAAAATTATTGATGCCACGCCTAATCTACTCGACAAAATTCAGAATATGTTCCAGCCCGGTATGGTTCCCGAAGCTTCAGATATTCCCGGCTCCAAGGTAACCAAAACCGTTGTGGAGACCGGGACCGGCTCGTCTGACCATTCGTCAACACATTAGGATACAGGGAAATGACAAATTAGCAGGGATATCACCTTAGCGGGTGGTATCCCTTTTTTGCCGGATGCTGGAGGATAGGACATACCTGCCTCATGCCCCGCATACACTTGTACAACCAGGCAAGACTGATGAACCGTTGCGTAAGGAACGGATAAGAAGCCGGAGGATGAACATGAAGACACTAACCCGAAAATCTATGCTGTCCTTACTTTTGTGTGTGCTGCTGCTTGCGCTGGTGCCGCTGTCCGCTGTCCGGGCGGAGAACCTTTCGATCTCCACGCATGCGAGGGCGGCGGCGCTGATTGATGTGACATCCGGAAGAATTCTGTACAGCAGCCGCGGAGATGAGCCGATGCTGATTGCCAGTCTGACCAAAATTATGACCGCCCTTGTGGCGATAGAGAACGGCGACATAACGTCGAAGGTCAAGGTCGGCAAAAATGCTTTTGCCAAGGAGGGCTCCTCCCTGTACCTGAAGCTGGGCGAGGAGATGACGCTGAAGGATATGCTGTACGGGCTGATGCTGCGCTCCGGCAACGATGCGGCAACTGCAATTGCCGAGCATGTCGGCGGTTCGGAGCAGGGGTTCGTCTACCTGATGAACGCCAAGGCACAAGAGCTGAATTTGAAAAATACGCATTTTGCCAATCCGCATGGATTAGATGCAGAAGGCCACTTTTCCAGCGCGAATGATCTGGCCGTATTGACCGCATATGCGATGCATAACCCGGTATTCAAGGAGATCGTAGCTACCAAAGAGAAGACGGCGGACAATCCCTATGAGAAATGGGACTATAAATGGAGCAACAAAAATAAGATGCTGCGCCTCTACGAAGGAGCGGACGGGGTGAAGACGGGGTATACCAAAAAAGCGCTGCGCTGCCTGGTTAGCTCCGCTACAAGGGACGGGCAGCAACTCGTGGCGGTTACGCTGAACGACGGCAATGACTGGAACGACCATGCCTCACTGCTGGACTTCGGCTTCAACCATTATCCTCTGAAGACGCTGGTCGGGCGGGGCGAGGCCGTCAAAGGCTACAGTCTGGTGACCGGCAAGGCCTTCGCATATCCGCTTGGTCAGGGGGAGGAAGCAAGGCTCGTCAACAAGCTGGTGCTTAGTGCAGCTCCGCAGGCCTCTGCGGGTGGCAATGCTGCGGGAACGGGGAGTACAGCTGCAGGCTCCAGTGTAAGTGCAGGTGCGGGCAGGGCAAGCGCGAATGCCAACGGGAGTGAGGGCGATGTTAACTTCGGGCTCAGGGGTGTGATTATTTTGCAGCTGGGAGATAAGGAGATCGGGCGGGTACCGGTGTACACGCCTGGCCAGCTCCCGCCGGAGACCTCACCGTATGAGAAAAAATATAACGCTGCGAGTGCCTCCGCCTATCCGGCGGGCAACTGGCTGCAGGCCTTCGGCAGTGCGCTGCGGGCGTTGTTCCGCACGGGGGAATAACGGGTAGATAGACAAACAGTATTCAGAATGAACCGGGGGAGGGGTAGGTATGTTAAATGGAATCTGGCTCGGAATGATCCTGATCGGATTTGGCTTTGCGGCAGTTAACGGACGGATGAACGAGTTCACGGCCGCCGTATTCGATGGCGCGAAGAGCGGGGTGACCGTCAGCTTCGGGCTGATCAGTGTGCTGGTGTTCTGGCTGGGCATTATGCGGATTGCGGAGGATGCCGACCTGCTGAAAAAAATCTCCAAAGTGCTGGGTCCCGTAGTCTCCTTTCTGTTCCCGGATGTGCCCAAAGGGCATCCCGCGATCGGCTACATTCTCTCCAATATGAGCGCCAACCTGCTGGGTCTTGGGAATGCGGCCACTCCGATGGGCATCAAGGCGATGCAGGAGCTGCAGACGCTGAACCCGGATAAGGAGACCGCAACGCCGGCCATGTGTACGCTGCTTGCGCTGAACACTGCCAGCATCACTCTAATTCCGGCGACTCTGATCGCGATCCGGCTGAATTACGGATCGGCGGACCCGGCGGCCATCGTCGGGACCACCCTGGCGGCGACGGCAGTGGCTACCCTGGCGGCGATTGCTGCGGACAGGCTGTTCCGCCGCCTCACCCTGCTCCGCAGGCCGCCCGGACCGCCGCCGGTCCTGAACGCCGGTACCGGCCCGGCAAACGGGAGCGGGGCGCTCCCACATTCTTCGGTGAAAGGGTGACCGTCCGTGTTACAACTGATCAGTCTGATCTCTGCCTGGGCGATTCCGGTCATGGTTACCTTTATTCCGCTGTATGCCTTCACGCGCAAGGTTCCAGTCTATGAATCTTTCGTGGAGGGGGCGAAGGACGGCTTCGGTACCGCCATTGCCATTATCCCCCATCTGGTCGGCATGCTGGTGGCGATCAGTGTGTTCCGCGCGTCCGGTGCGCTGGACTTCCTGATGGGCTTTGTAAGCCCTCTGATGGAGGGACTGGGTATTCCGTCAGAGGTGCTTCCACTCGGTCTCCTGCGCCCGCTGACGGGCACTGGATCACTCGCCTATACTACAGACCTGATCCGCGTCCACGGCCCGGACTCTCTCATCGGTATGATCGCTTCTACTATACAGGGCAGCACAGACACCACTCTGTATGTGCTGACTGTCTATTTCGGCGCTGTAGGCATCCGTAACGGCCGCTATGCCTTGAAGGTGGGCCTGTTCTCGGACGTCGTCGGCTTCATTGCTGCCATTGCCGTTTGTCTGCTGGTGTTCGGGTAGCGGGGCAGGAGCAGAAGGTAGATGGATAAGTGGATGGATGGGTGGGTGGGTAGGTGGATAGGTGGATTTCCTCCGCCTGCTGCTAGACGAATAAGCATCATGGAGACAACAGTTGGAAAAATGCTGCTTAATTAAACGTATTCTCGCCAAAGTAGTGAAATTAAACAAATTAAATGCCCTAATTCCACTTGCTTCAGCTAATTTCCCCAAATCGCATAAATTAAGATACGTTTATCCAATTGTTTGCTTTCAGGAAAGAGCAAAAGAAGGGTATAACTGCACCTGATTATCCGGACAGGCCGCCAGAAACCAAGGCGGGCTCAGAAGGTAGTACTTATTCCCACGCACTGCCCCGCAGCCGGTGGTGGTGGTGTGGTGGTCCCCAAGCGCTGCCCCGCAGCCGCTTGCCGCTTCCCTACAGTCCTCACCCCCTCGCGGGAGGTGAGGACTGTTTTTTATTAGGTTTGCCCCTGCGTTGATGGAGTAACGGAGAGGAATTTTGGAACTGTAGGAGCGCTAGCGTCCGCCTTTAAAGTTGGATTTCTACTGCCGCAGGGCAGTCAGATCAAGGAAATCCAACTTTAACAGCGGCCGGAAGTCCAAACATTCCCCGGAGTTACGATTAGTCAACGCTTTTATTCTCTTCGGCCCCGCTCCCCAAACATTTTAACAAACAGTCCTCACCGCCCGCCCCCCCACTTCATATGCTATTTCAGCAATACGGAGGGAGGACGACAAAGGGTGGACTACAAAGGCTTTATTCTGCATCATTCCCGCTGTCCGTCTATTAACGGCAAAGGATTCGACTTCTGGGTCGGACTGAACGGCTCGGTCTATGCGGCGCCGCTGCTGACAGACCCGGAGCATATTCATATTTGCCTCGAGGGCAACTATGGGGAAGCGGAGCAGCTGCCACAGCTTCCGGAGTGCCAGCAGCAGCTGTTTGCGGCGGGGAAGCTGATACTGGAGCTGTCCGGGCGCTATGAAATGTCGCCGCTTACGGTGGAGCCGCATAGTGAAACTTGCCCCGGCGCATTTTTTCCGTGGAATGATCTTGTGATTTATGCCTCTGATGGTTATCATTAACCTGAGGTGAGTAGTCGAAAATGGAAAGATTACAGAAAATATTGGCGCAAGCAGGTGTTGCGTCCAGACGCAAGTGTGAAGAAATGATTTTGGCCGGTAAAGTGGAAGTCAACGGGGAACTCGTAACTACGCTTGGCACAAAGGCGGACCCCGCAACCGATATTATTAAAGTCTCGGGCAGACTGATCCGGGGCGAGAATAAAATCTATATTATGTTCAACAAGCCCAAAGGTGTAATTACAAGCGCCTCGGATGACAAGGGCCGCAAGGTAGTAACGGATTACCTGAAAGGAATCACAGAGCGCGTATACCCTGTAGGCCGCTTGGACTACGATACGGAAGGGCTGCTGCTGCTGACGAATGACGGTGAGTTTGCCAACCTGCTCACGCATCCGAAGCATCATGTGCCGAAGACGTATCTGGCTACGGTCAAGGGTGTGCCGCATGGTACAGCGCTGGACAAGCTGAAAGCAGGCATTAAGCTGGAAGACGGCATGACCGCTCCAGCGGAAGTCGAATACAAGGATATTGATGAAGCCAATAAAGAAGCGGTAATCAGCATCACCATCCATGAAGGCCGGAACCGCCAGGTCCGGCGGATGTTCGAGGCGGTGTCGCATCCGGTTATCCGTCTGAAGCGGATTTCCTTCGGGGATATCCTGCTCCAGAATCTCAAGCGCGGCTCTTACCGCCATTTGACCAAGGATGAGATCAATCATCTGCAGCAAATTGCCAAAGCGGGAATGCTTCGGGATAATCAGACACGCAAAGACACATAAAGTTCACAATTTCCCCTCCTAAAACTGTGACAATATTCGTTATAATGTTCATAGGATGTTCACACCTTACAACTAAAGTAATGAGTTGCGTCACAGAAGGGGGTACCCCTGTATGGGCAAAGCCAGGAAGCCAATCCAAATCGTGATACTATTTCTAATTGTTCTGCTTGGGGGTTATGCCATCAGCTCCTCTGTGTTCGGGGGAGACGGCAAGCCTCAAGAAGGCGGGAAAGCGCCAAATTTTGAATTGCTTGGGCTGGACGGTGCGACCCATACGCTGGAGGAATTCAGAGGGAAGTCGGTTGTACTGAACTTCTGGGGATCCTGGTGCGCACCATGCGTGAAGGAAATGCCTGCCCTCCAGGCACAGTGGGAGAAATGGAAGGACCAGGGTGTCGTGGTCTTGGGCGTGAATGTGGGCGAGGATCAGATGACGGTGGACAATTTCGTGAAGCTCGTGGATATTGATTTTCCGGTTGTGATGGATAAGGGACGCGACGCGGTCCGCAGCTACGGGGTCTCCCCGCTGCCCACTACCTTCTTCATTAATACGAAGGGCAGGGTGGACAGCATTCATATCGGCCAGTTGGATCTGAACTCGCTTGACGAGCAAATCGGGAAGCTGGTGGGACCATGAGTAAGCATGAGCCGCTGATCAGCAACACCAAATGCGAATGCGGTCACCAGAATCCTGTAGGAACGGTTCTCTGTGAAGCCTGCGGCAAGCCGCTGGATGAGAAGGAAGAGAACGCTTCGGGGAACCTGGAGATGCGCTACGATGGGGTGGCCCGCCGTTCACAGCGGGTAAGCCCGGGAGTGATCGACAAGGTCTGGAACTTTTTTTCCTCCGTCAAAATAGCCATCTACCTGATTGTGCTGACGCTGCTGGGTGCGATGCTCGGTACGATATTTCCGCAAGAAAGCACCTTCTTAAATATTGACGCTTCAACCTATTATGAACAAACGTATGGAACAGCCGGGAATATATATTATAGACTCGGCCTTTCGCATACCTATGAATCCTGGTGGTTCGTGACCTTGCTGGTCATGATTGGAGCTTCTCTGGTCATCTGCAGCCTGGACCGCGTGCTTCCGCTCTACAAGGCACTAACCCGGCAGAAGATCCGCAAGCACCGCCAGTTCCTTACCCGTCAAAAGCTTACGCTGAATACAGAGGTGGAGGGGGAGCCGGAGGAATGGGTGGCACGGATCGTTCAGCCGCTTAAGAAGAAAGGATACCGCGTGCGGACGGAGGGCGGCGCTTTACTGGCCGAGAAACACCGTTTCAGCCGCTGGGGACCTTATGTAATACATATCGGCCTGATTATATTTTTGCTTGCTGTGCTTGCCAGGGGACTGCCGGGTCTGAATATGGATCAGCATCTTGCCTTCCCGCAGGGAGAGACAGTAAAGATACCGGACACCAGCATGTACCTGAAGAACGAGAAATTCACGGTAGAATTCTATAGTGAAGAAGAGATGCCCGAGGAATTCCGGGGCAAGAAGGTTCTCCCTAAGCTCTATGAGACGAAGGCGGTTCTATATGAATGTACGGCAGACTGCAGCGATCCCTCCAAGGAGCCTCAGCTTGCGGAAGTGGCCAGACACGACATTCAGGTGAATTCTCCTCTAAGCTACCAAGGAATGAAAGCGTATCAGTTTGACTATGACCTTACGCCTGTGCTGCGTTCCGTGCAGCCTGATCTGGTCAATGCTTCAACCGGCGAGAGCTACGGCAAGTTCAGACTGGATATGAAGAATCCGCAGCGCAGCTTCAAGGCCGGACCGTACACGCTTGAACTGAAGGAGAAGTATATGGATTTCGGATTGAATGAGGAAGGCCGTCCGGTCTCCACCTCCCCTTATCCGAACGCTCCGGCGTTTCTCTTCCTGATCCGTGGTCCGGATCTGCCGGCAGAGGGGCAGCAATATTTCTATTTCCCGAAGCAGGTGGACAAGGAGCGCTTCCAGCAGGAGGCCATCAACGACAAGCTTGGAGGCGGCACACGGTTTCTGGAGCTTGAGGTGGGCAGTATGACGGATGTGGATTTCTCGGAATCCACCACCTATCTCAATATACGTGTGGACCGGGCCATGCCGTTCGTCTGGATTGGTGCGGGTATTGTCATGCTGGGGCTGATTCTCGGCTTCTACTGGCAGCACAGACGCATCTGGCTGATCGTTGAGGATGGACAGCTGGTGCTTGGAGGCCACACGAACAAGAACTGGTTCGGCTTCCGCCGTGAGCTCGTTTCTATTCTGGAGCAGATAGACATGACAGTCGATGACAAATCATTGGACAACGGAGGAGGCATGGCATGAACTTGCTCGATTTCAGCAGTGACGTCTTTATAGCCGCATTTTTCTTATACAGCGGTGCCTTCATGTTGTTCACCATTGCTATTATGGGCCGCAAATGGTCGGGCAGGAAGCCGGAGGAGCATACTGCACGGTGGGGCCGGATTGCTTTTATCACCTCCTCACTCGGGCTGCTCTGCCATCTGGCGTACTTCATTACCCGCTGGATGGGGGCCGGTCATATTCCGGTAAGTAACATGTATGAGTTCATGACTTTCCTATCGATGATGGTGATGGTGGCTTTTACGGTGATCTTCGCCATTTACCGCAAGATGATTCTTGGGGTATTCGCGGTTCCAATCTCCATTGTTGTGATGGCCTATGCAGCAGTATTTCCGCAGGAAGTGCAGCCGCTCATTCCTTCGCTCAAATCGATCTATCTGAATATTCATGTCACGCTTGCTGCCCTCGGGGAATCCTTCTTCGCGGTTGGCTTTGCCGCCGGGCTGATGTATCTGCTGCGGACAGTGAAATTTGACAGCAAGGAACGCAGTGACCGCAAGCAGCAGCGGCTGGTCGAATTTACTCTGTTCTCGATCATTGTTATAATTGGGTTTCTTGGATCTGTATTTGCCTTCCGCGGCGCGGGCTATGAATCTGTTTTTGTCCGTTCGAACGTTACGATTGACAGCCCCGGGCAGGAAGATAGTACAATAGAGAAAGTGAGTTATAAAATGCCGCCGATTGTGGCACCGTACCATAGCGAAATTGAGAGCTTCCAGCCGTTTCTTGGGCTTCAGAAGCCTTTGTTTCAAGCACCATCCTGGATGAATGGCGTCAATGCAGGGCGCAAGTTCAACACTGTGATCTGGTCACTGCTGTCCGGACTGCTCCTGTACGGGCTTCTTCGGCTGGCCGTGCGTAAGCCGCTAGGGAAGGCTCTTCATCCGGTACTTGATGGAATTGACGAGAATGACCTGGATGAGATTACCTACAGGGCGATCGCCATCGGGTTTCCGATTTTCACACTGGGGGCTTTGATTTTTGCAATGATATGGGCCGAGGTGGCTTGGGGCAGATTTTGGGGGTGGGACCCCAAGGAAGTCTGGGCTCTCGTCACCTGGCTGTTCTACAGTGCGTATCTCCATTTGCGGCTGGCCCGCGGCTGGCAGGGACGCAAATCCGCTTGGCTCGCTGTACTCGGCTTTCTAATCGTAATGTTTACCCTGGTCGGCGTTAACCTGGTTATCGCCGGACTTCATTCATATGCGGGAACGGACTGATAAGCTCAGGCTTCTTTCGGGCATGCGTATGATCCAGGGTGACGTTCTACTGTAATTGATGAAGGGGTTGTTGTGTAAATGGCTGAGCACTTGAATAGAATTCTGGTGGTGGATGACGAAGAACGTATCCGCCGCCTGCTCAAAATGTATCTTGAAAAAGAAGGCTACGAGATTGATGAGGCGGAGGACGGGGAAATCGCCCTGCGCAAAGCAACCGCCAATGACTACGGTCTGATTCTGCTGGATGTGATGCTGCCGGGTATTGACGGGATTGAAGTGCTGACCCGGCTAAGAGGGGTGAAGTCCACACCGGTCCTGATGCTTACCGCTAAGGGTGAGGAGATTAACCGGGTGCAGGGCTTTGAGATGGGGGCAGACGATTATGTCGTCAAGCCGTTCAGTCCGCGCGAGGTGATCTACCGGGTCAAGGCGATCATGCGCCGTTCTTCCGCAACGGCATTTTTGTCCAAAGAGAGTAATTCAAGCAACAATATCGTGTTCCCGTTCCTGATTATTGAGCATGATGCACACCGCGTAAGCGCAGGGGGCCAAGAGGTAAGTCTGACGCCCAAGGAATACGAGCTGCTGCATTATCTGGCCATCTCACCGGACAAGGTGTTCTCACGTGAGGAGCTGCTGAAGGATGTATGGAATTATGAGTTCTTCGGAGATCTGCGCACCGTGGATACCCATGTCAAGCGTCTGCGTGAAAAACTGAATAAGGTATCCCCGGAATCGGCAGCGATGATTACAACGGTATGGGGAGTAGGCTATAAGCTAGAGGTGCCTAAATAAGTGAACTTCTGGAGAAGCCTTGTCGGTAAGCTGTGGATCACGATCATCTTTCTGGTTGCTGTCGTGCTCATTACACTCGGGCTGTTCCTGCTGCCTTACATCGACAGTAATTTCACCAATTCCGGTGCAATCAAGCGCTTGTTCATGTATACATGCATGATAGGGTTCTCTCTGACCACCTTCTTTGCACTGTTCCTGTTCACGAAGATCACCCAGCCGATGCAGCAGGTTATTGAGGCAGCGAATGACATCCGCCGCGGCGAGTATGGAACAAGACTGACCCTGGTCACAAGCGATGAGATCGGCCAGCTCGCCACATCGTTTAACCACATGGCGGAAGAGCTGGAAGAGAATATACGCAGTCTGAATAATGAAAAAGGGCATTTATCCAGTGTTCTGCGCAGCATGAGCGATGCGGTAATCACTTTCGATATCGAAGGCCGGATCATCCTCACCAATCCGCATGGCCAGACCCTCCTCGAAACCTGGAGTGATCTTGCCTGGGAGGAAGAAGAGGATAACGGCTTACTTCCGAAGGCCGCCGCTTCCAGTGAGGTGCCGCCGCCGCTTCGCCCGCTGTTCTTCAGCACCCTTGAGGGCGGGGGCGATCAACGCTCCAATGTCCATGTCCGGCAGGGGGTATGGTCGGTGCACATGGCACCGCTCTATTCCGAAGATCATCTGCGCGGAGCTGTTGCCGTTCTGCGGGATGTGACCGAAGAGGTACGTCTGGAGAAGATGCGGCGTGATTTCGTGGCCAATGTATCCCATGAGATCCGCACCCCGCTATCCATGATGCAGGGCTACAGTGAAGCACTACTAGACGGAATGGCTTCCTCTCCGGAGGAGAGCAGTGAGCTGGTTCAGGTCATTCATGATGAATCCTTGCGTATGGGCCGTCTGGTGAAGGATCTGCTGGACCTGGCACGCATGGAAGCAGGACATACGGATATGCTGAAGGCCAGGGTGGATGTGGGAGAATTGCTGGAGCGGGTATACCGCAAGTTCTCCGTCAGAGCCAAGGAGCGGGATATCATGCTGGAGCTTAAGAAGCCTGAACAGGAACTGCTGCTGGGGGCAGCCGATGAAGACAAGCTGGAGCAGGTGCTGACCAATCTGCTGGATAATGCCTTCCGGCACACTCCGGCGGACCGGAGAATCTCTATTCTGGCAGGCACAGTAGTACTGGAGGGCAGGAGTCTGGTGGAGATCGCGATCAGAGACCAGGGGGCCGGCATTAACCCCGAGGATCTGCCGTTTATCTTCGAACGCTTCTACAAAGCGGATAAAGCCCGCCTGCGCGGGGAGACGGGCGGTACCGGGCTTGGTCTTGCTATTGTGAAGAATATCGTCGAATCGCATCACGGCAGCATTTATGCCTCCAGCAAGCTGGGAGAAGGCACCACATTTACCCTGCGGCTTCCTGTCGAAAAACAGTAAACCAAGACCATGCATGACAGCGCCTCTGAGAGCAGAGGTGCTTTTTGTTGAAATCACCACATTAATATTGTTCATCGTGAAACATATATTCAAGCTAAGGCTTGCAGGAGGCTGGGCATTATGATCTTATCCTTGGACCAAGGTACTACCAGCTCACGGGCAATTCTCTTTGATACAGAGGCGGAAGTGATTTCGCAGGGGCAATATGAGATCAAGCAATCCTTTCCCCGCCCAGGCTGGGTGGAGCATGACCCGGAGCAGATCTGGGAGAGCCAGCTTGCCGCAGC
The DNA here is from genome assembly GCF_038595095.1 of Paenibacillus sp. FSL P2-0089. Classification (NCBI taxonomy): domain Bacteria; kingdom Bacillati; phylum Bacillota; class Bacilli; order Caryophanales; family Paenibacillaceae; genus Paenibacillus; species Paenibacillus sp. FSL P2-0089. The sequence goes on along the minus strand of NZ_CP152006.1, from coordinate 4,650,412 downwards.
CAGAGATGCCATTGCAGCAAGCTCTGTACCGGCTAATCACATCACGGCAATCGGGATTACCAACCAGCGGGAGACTGCACTTATCTGGGATAAAATTACAGGCGAACCGATCTATCCGGCAATTGTCTGGCAGGACCGGCGGACAGCAGACCAATGTGAGGAGCTGAAATCGCAGGGGATGGCCGGAGTCATTGCGGACAAGACGGGGCTTGTCATCGACGCGTATTTCTCGGCGACCAAGCTGGCATGGATTCTGGATCATGTACCGGGAGCAAGAGAGCGTACGGGCAAGGGAGAGCTCCTGGCGGGAACGATAGACACCTGGCTGATCTGGAAGCTGACCGGGGGTGCGGTACACGCTACAGACGTTACTAATGCTTCAAGAACGATGATGTATAACCTGCATGAGCGCCAGTGGGATGAAGAGCTGATAGACACGCTGCGTATTCCGCCGTCCATTCTGCCGGAGGTGAGGATGTCGGGCGGAGATTTCGGTGTCTGTGACCAGCAGTGGTTCGGTCTGGAGATTCCTATCCGGTCGGTGCTGGGGGATCAGCAGGCAGCGCTGTTTGGTCATACCTGCCTGGAGGCAGGCAGTGCTAAGAACACCTATGGGACAGGCTGCTTCATTCTCATGAATACAGGCACTGAAGCTGTGGCATCCAGTCATGGCCTATTGACTACGGTAGCCTGGGGCATGGGGGATGAGCTCTATTATGCACTGGAAGGCAGTGTCTTCGTGGCTGGAGCGGCTGTGCAGTGGCTGCAGGAGGGGCTGGGGCTAATTGTCGCGCCCGCCGACTCGGAAGAGAAGGCCAGCGAGGTGGACGAGAGTGAGGGGGTTGTGGTAGTGCCAGCCTTTACCGGCCTGGGTGCGCCTTACTGGGATATGTATGCGCGGGGCGCCATATTCGGCTTGACGCGTGGCACCACCTCCGCACATCTGGTACGGGCGACGCTGGAATCACTGGCCTTCCAGTCCCGCGATGTCATCGACGCAATGCAGAAGGATGCCGGCATGCCGCTCACCGGCCTGAGGGTAGACGGCGGTGCGGTGCGCAACAATCTGCTGATGCAGTTCCAGGCCGATATTCTGGGCAGCGAAGTGACACGTACAACCTACGCGGAGACTACAGCACTTGGCGCTGCGCTGCTAGCCGGACTTACCTCCGGGGTATGGACCCGTGAGCAGCTAGAGAGCTTCAATACGGCCGAGAAGGTCTTCTCGCCGCAGATGGAGCCGGAGGAGCGGGAACGCAGATACGGTGCCTGGCAGGATGCTGTGTCGCGCACGATGGGCTGGGAGAAGCATGAGGGCAAGCACGAAGGCAGACTTTAGAGCGGAGTAGAGGCATTAAGAACAGAAACGGCCCGCAGGCAGAAACTCTGCTGCGGGCCGTTTTTTACTCTGGAACAGAATGAACAGTAAGATTAGTACTCCATTACAAATGCGACATTCTGCCATCCGGCGCCCACGGTCCAGAACAGGACCTTGTCTCCGCGTTCAAGCTGCCCGGTAGTGACGGCTCTGTGAAGGGCAATGAACGGGCTGCTGGTCGAGGTATAGCCGAACTCATCGCCTATGTAGACTGCGGCCTCAGGGTTAATACCGGTTTTGCCGGAGACGGCCTGGATGTTCGGAAGAGACAGCTGTGAGAAGCAGGCAGCCTTGACCGATTCAGGGGCAATCCCGTTGTTGCTCAGCAGAGTGTTGATTGATTCGGAAGCGGCATCCACACAGATGGAATCATCGAATGGAATGAACTTCACATTGAACTCTCCTGCGGCAACACCGGTGCGTCCGAGCTTAGCCAGGCCTTCTGCCGGGAACAGAGAGTTGCCGTACACACAGGTGTCTGTCTGGTAGATAGAGTCAATGAAGCCGACCGAATGCTCATCGCGCTCCAGAATAACAGCGGCAGCGGCATCACCGAAGTTCGCGTAATATACCGGATCATTCTTGTCCGCATGCGGTGCCACGTAATCGGAGCCGATGACCAGGGCGCGGCGGATTCTCGGGTTCGCCATCATCTGGCGGCTGACCTGCTCAACCGAGGCGGTCATTCCGGCACAGTTGGCATTGCTGTCAATACAGATGGTATGCGAAGCTCCGTTAATCAGGCGGTGAATCATCAATGAGTTCGTAGGAAATATATATTCAGGGGTTTGGCTTGCATAAGCGATCAGGTCAATGTCAGGGCCGGTAAGACCGGTCTTCTCCAGAACATTACTTGCGGCTTCAAAAGCCATTGTCAGGGAATTCTCATCCGGGCTGTCGATGCTGTAGCGGTTTTCACGGCCCAGAGTAGCCAGCAGTCCACGGATATCAATACCTTTGTCATCAAAATGCTGAATGAAAAAGTCATTGCCGATTCTTTTGTCTGGATGGTAGATATCAATGTCCTTAATGCGAATCCCCGCCATAGTACAGACCTCCTAAAGTTTTGTTAGCTATACTTCTCACGAATCTGCTTCTTACAAAACTCTCTTCCAGCATTAGCAGCCGGTTTAATGAATGAACCTGTGCGTTTCAAGCGGCTGATTTAGGTTTAAATTGTATTTATTAAGCTTGTACGGTTGAAGTGATCTCCAGATTCTCAAGTCCTGCTTTGCGGCCCAGGCGTGCCAGCTGCATTTTGAGGATCGGGTTATTTTCCAGGGTAAGACTCACTTTCTGGAAGCCATCAGCCTTGAACATGATGAAGCAGCCTTCAAGCAGCGGTACAACATCAGGAGCGGTTACATTCAGCTTGCGGCAGTCGATCTCTAGTGCATATTCAGCAGGGCTGATCGGGTTAATAGTCTGCTGGTAAGCCTGTATAGATTTGAGCCCGTCCTCGTTAGAGAAGGTTCCCTCCAGCTCAATATTGATTACTTTCTTCGCAGTATCTGTCTTCAAAATAAATTGTCCCATGTTGATCTCTCCCTAAGTGTAATTTCCAATACCTCCAAAACGTTATTCCTGCGACTATATTCGACAAAACCGCAATTCGATTTGGGATATTTTGCCTTCATTATAACCAGATCATACTGAAACGTGCAATCAAAAGTCGAAATTTGTAGATTTATGAAGATTTTTCTTTGATTTCCTCCAGAGTATCCAGCAGCACATTAAAGGCCGAAATCACCCGGGGGGCACCGACGCAAGGGGTCAGATGCAGCAGCACGCCCTTGATCTGCTCGACGGTCATGCCAACGCGGAGCGCCATTACATAATGAACCCCCAGCTGTTCATATTGTCCCATCGTAATCAGCGACGAGATCACCGCGATCTCCTTCCAGTCAGAGCCAATCGTGGTCCGCTGAAAAATATCGCCATAGGCATTGCCCATGATATATTCGGCTAATTCCGGAAAATGCTCTTTGATCGGAGCCAGGGCCTTGGCCCCATAATCTCCTGAGAGATCAGTGAAATGATCGAGTCCGCTGTTCATGTTCTTGTTCACGATATGTCCTCCTGATAGTAGGTTAGAAAAGGTGTGCGGATACGGCTTCCTTACGTAAGATCCAGCGTGCGGTGGGCCGTAGGAGGCATTTCATCACGGTCAGTCAGCAGCTCAATTACAGCTGCCTTGTTAAGTGCCACAGTTTCTTGGATTGCGGCAGCGAACTCCTCCTGCGTCTCGCAGCGGAAGCCGGCTGCACCCAGCGATTCGGCGAATTTCACGGCATCCATCGGAACCTCGAAGATCGTACCGTCAATCCGGCCAGTCGTTTTCTCCATACCCTTAAGCGCCATATCCAGCTGCTTATTGTTCACCACAATGAAAATCACCGGAATGTCCTTGCAAACGGCTGTGTTTATTTCAGTTCCGAGCATCATAAAACAGCCGTCACCGGTAATGCAGAAGACAGTCTCTCCGGGAGAAGCCGTCTTGGCGCCGATCGCCATGCCAATTGAATTGCCCATGCAAGCAAAGTAGGCATCGAATATGAAGCTGCCGGGCCTGCGGACATTGAACCATTTCACAGCATTGAACCCGTGGCTGCCGTCATCTACAAACACGCTGCTGTTGTAAGGAATCAAGTCGCTCATCGTGCTCATTACCGAAGCCAGAGAGAGCCCCGCCAGCACGGGCAACTCGTCATTGTAAGCATTGGAGATTGTGATTTCATGCTTGGTGACCGTAGAGGGGTCCAGCTTCTGAAGATACAGTGCCAGGTTGTCCCTTAAGTCCCCGCCGACAGCGATGGTGGATGAGGACAGTATTTTGCCGACAAAGGTTGGATCTACATCGAACTGGATCAGCTGCGGCGGATGATTCTCCGGCTTCAGGTTGCAGATGGTCATGTCGCTCAGGCGGGAGCCCAGAACAATGAACAGGTCGCTGTTGTTCAGCAATTCATCGCCGTGCGAGGAGCCGCCAACGCCGACAGGACCGTGGTAGAGCGGGTGATCATGAGCTATTGCACCTTTGCCGCCTGGAGAGGTGACTACAGGAATGTTGAAGGTTTCGGCCAGCTGAACCAGTTCCTGATGGGCACCTGAGCGGTTGACGCCTTTACCGGCAATGATCAGCGGCCTAGCGGATTGATTAATCGCCGAGATGACCCGGTCATAGTTCTGATAACTGACTAGTCCCTCGCGTTCCGGCAGAACAATCCGGCATTCCGCGAGCCGCTCTGTCTGCACATCAAACGGAATGCAGAGATGGACCGGACCTTTTTGGTCACCGAGGGCGATGGATAGGGCATGGTTGAAAATCGTGCTGAAGTGATCGCCGCGTTCAACGAGCTTGCTGAAGAGGGTGGCCGGCCGGAACATATCCGCCAAATCAGCCAGGTAGGAAGTGGAATCCTGACATTGGGGAATGCCCAGCTCCTTGATGGACTGATGTCCGGTGATGAAGAGGACGGGAAGATTATTGGCCTTGGCATGCGCTGCTGCGGTGAGCAGATTCGTTCCCCCCGGACCGGAGGTGCCGAAGGCTACCCCGAGACTGCCGGTCTTCAGAGCATAACCGCCGGCGGCGAAGCCGGAGCTGGATTCGTGCCGGCCGGGGATGAACTCTATACCGTAGTCAACCATTTTCAAAGCGATGGGGCAAATAGACTTGCCTATGATTCCAAAAGAATGAGTGACTCCCAGATCGTGTAATGCTTCCGCCATATAATCTGCAACTGTCTTCAGAACATCCACCCCGCAAGTTGTTATTTGTATACGTCAGCAATAGAAAACCTGTACTCACCATTGGAGCACAGGTCTGTTGCACGAATCACCATAATCAAACGCGAAACCTAAGGCGTTCACAGTTTTTCAGCAACCTGGCTGTCATGATCCCACTTCAGAAATGAGACTGTAGATCCATGGCTTTGCGTCATTCCCTTTCGGTGAATTTTGCCGGTATGCGGTTATAAATGAATTTGTGGAGAATTTTCCTTTACAATATATTCCTTGCTCCGCTTTTGTCAATAACCCCTGTGAGAAGAAACTCGGAATTTGACGAATATTCAGGAGTGGAAATGGCTAAATATTTGGATTTTCAAACTTTTGAAAATGGTTGTCCCTGGAAGACTAAAGTCTTAAAATGCAAATGGCCGTTTAGGTTGATTAATGTGGGAAGTGAGCACAAAGCCTCATTACATTCCTGATTTACTGCAAAACATTAAGAATTCACTAGATATACAGCATTACATATTTCGGTGATAGGACTTAAGTAATAGTGATGTGAGATATTAGCTTATAGACAAGCCATGACAATAGAACGACTATAGTAAAGAAGTGCAAAGCACGTTTTTTACCCTTATGCACAATTTCAACAATTTGTGAATATTACATAACAATCTTTGTTTTGCCCAAAAAAAGAGACACCTCCCGCAGAAAATTCCGCAGGCGTGTCTCTTTGTGCTGAGGTTAAAATTTGAAAATATGAATTGTTTTTTGCAGGTTGAAGACCGCGGAGGTCATCTTCTCTGTCTCCTCAGCTACGGATTGAAGAGCATGAATCTGTTCGTTCATCGCTGCGGATACCTCTTCCGTCCCTGCGGCGGTCTCCTGGGTGATGGCTGAGATATTCTCGATCGCCCCGGAGATCTTGAGCGCGCTCTCCAGCATAAGGTCACTCTCTGCGGAAAAGGAGGCAATCTGCTCGGTTATGTATTGGACACTATGCACAATTTGAGCAAAAATGTTGGCTGTCTCCGTAATCATCTCATTCTGCACCTGGACTACCTCTTCATTGATGGCGATGTTATCGATAGCCTGCTTGATATCCGCTTCGATGCTGCGTACCAGACCGAACACCTCTTTGGTTGAAGCGGTGGATTCCTCGGCCAGCTTGCGGACCTCCTGGGCAACAACGGCGAACCCGCGGCCATGCTCGCCTGCACGGGCGGCTTCAATAGAAGCATTGAGCGACAGCAGATTGGTCTGTTCAGCAATTTCGGTAATCGTCTTGGTAATCATCGTAATGCCTCGTGCGTTATGCGATAGGGCTTCGATAGTATCCGCCACCTTCTGGGTAGCCTGGATGTTCTTGCGCATGCCTTCGGCTTGGGTATCCACCGATTGCCGTCCCTGTTCTACCAATTCCAGCGTATGTACAGACCTTTTATTCATTTCCTTGGTGGAATTCGTATAATTGGAGACTTTGATTTCGATATCCTTGATCGATTCGGTCATATCAGCGATATCCACCGAGATTTCGTTAGCACCGAGGGCCAGTTCATTGGAGGAGGAGGCCACCTGCGCCATGACAAACTTCAGGTTCTGATTCTTGTCTTCAATCCCGCGGCTGGCGTCCATAACCTGACGGGTAATCTGTGAGGCATCGGTGAGGATTTTTTTGAGCTTGTCAATCATGGTGTTGAAGGAGCGGCTGATGTCGCCCATGGAGCCATTCTCATCGGCACGGCTGGTGAAGTCGCCTTTGGCAATCGTGTGCGTCACATTGGAGATATCCTCAAATGAAGATGTAAGCGTTCTCTCAATGAAGCGCGCAAGCGGGTAAGTCAGCGCTGCCAGGACGGCGACAAGAATAATGCCGATGAACAGCCTGTCCATGAGGATTAGCGTGATTAAGACAGGGACAGCGAATAAAGCGGCAACCAGGTAACATCCGGTGACGATTTTTTGTTTCAACGGCAGCTTGTTCATCCAGTCCATAATGTAAAGTCCCCCTATAAATAATAATGTGTATTGTAATATTATAGGGGATACTAGTGCATTTGGTCTATTATTAAAAATCGTATAATGCTGCCGCTTCACGCAGAGCCGCAGCAACCGTATCCGCAAGCTCAGGCGGTGCCGTCACCTTGATACCCTGACCCAGGGACAGGATGATCCGGCACGCAGACTCCGGCGTGTTGAACTCGGCCTCGGCCCTGATCCAGCCCGGGGCCTCAGCAGGCTCCTGGTGCAACAGGGCGACGTATCGCTCCTTCTGCAGCTCCTTCATCGTTTGCTCTCTTACAAGAAGGCTGGAGGGGTACCTGGGCAAGGCAGACTTGAATGCGGCGGTGGAGGTCTCCCAGTACTCAGACAGGTGGAAATCCTCCGGCTGCTCAAAAGACTCATCTGTGACTTTGGCCTCAGTGATTCTGGAGACCCTGTAGGTCCGCAGCTCGCTGTCATGCCCCGCGACCAAGTACCAGACGCCGCGCTTGACTACCAGCCCCAGCGGTGCAACCAGCCGCTCGGCGGCGTCCTCCCCGCGCAGATAGGTGATGCTCACCTTGCGGTTCTCCCATAAGGCTCCCTGCAAAGCGGATAGGCAGGGATAGGTCTCCCCGGAGGGATGCCACCCGGCTCCGTCGATGTGAATCCGCTGGCTGAGGAAGCTGAAGGGGGTGACTGGCTGCCGGGTAGCGACGGCCTGCAGCTTGCGGGCGGCCGAGGAGAACTCCTCCTGAATGCCCAGAGCGTGCAGAATCGCCGGATCAGCGGGCACCAGCAGCGCGGCAATCTCCTTGGTGTTCATTCCGGTCAGGGAATTCCGGTAGCCTTCAGCCAGCTTCCAGCCGCCTTCCCGGCCGCGCTCCGCCAGCACGGGGATGCCGGAGAAGCTTAGTGCCTCCATATCCCGGAAGATTGTACGTTCGGATACCTCCAGCGTTTGCGCCAGCTCTTTGGAGCTGATTTTCCCGCGGCTCTGTAAGAGTTGAACGATAGTGATCAGGCGATCCGCTCTCATTCTGCAACCTCCCTTGAATGTATTATTTATATATGTCAATGGTTGTCATGTATAAGGTATATATTAGACAAGAGTACGGATTAGCGCAAATGATCATCTAATCCGGGCATGATAGATGAAAGGGAGCGGATCAAATGACAAATCTGCAAGGGAAAGTGGCATTGGTAACAGGCGGGAGCAGGGGAGCGGGCAGAGGCATTGCACTGGAGCTGGCGAAGGCTGGTGTCTATGTATACATTACGGGCAGGAATGCCGGTATGCCGCAGGAGGGACAGGCAAGAACGCTTGAAGGGGTGCTGGCTGAGATCCGCCGCTTAGGCGGGGACGGAGCCGTGATCCGCTGTGATCATACCAATGACAGCGAGACAGAGGCCGTAATCCGGCAGATTAGCGCTGAGCAGGGCAGACTGGATATTCTGGTCAATAACGTCTGGGGCGGCAATACTCTCCCTATCGAGAATGAACCGTTCTGGGAGCAGCCGGTGCAGCATTGGGATCATATGTTCACTGCGGGTGTGAGGGCGCAGCTAATGACTAATTATTATGCTGTACCCCTGATGCGCAGGGAAGGAGCGGGGGCGGGTAAATTAATCGTCCATACAACCTTCTGGGACGAGTACAAGTACACGGGGAACTTCTATTATGATCTGTCCAAAAATGCACTGGTGCGCATGGCCTACGGATTATCCCTAGAGGTGGCTGCGGATGGCATCGCGGTGATTCCCGTCTCTCCCGGCTGGATGCGGACCGAGCTGGTCCTGGACAGCTTCGGCACAGATGAGGAGCACTGGCAGGAGGAGGAGGGGCTTCAGACCACTGAATCAACCGCTTATATCGGACGGGCAGTTGCAGCGCTTGCTGCTGATCCTGAAGTGATATCCATGACTGGCACTCCCCAGAAGGTAGGGGACCTGGCACGGAAATATGGCTTTACGGACACCGATGGCCGGCAGGTGCCAGCCTACCGGATTTCATAGTATAACGCAAAAACACTCTTTGGAAGTGCGCGGCCTGGGGCCTGCACTCCCGAAGAGTGTTTTATTGTGAAGAAATAAGAATTAGAGCAGAATGATCTCCTCAGCGGTGTTGATCTCCGGCAGTCCGGCCAGCTTCACCAGGACCTCCTTCGGCACACCCTTATCAACGGTCAGTAGCATAATGGCAGCTCCGCCGATGATCGTACGGCCAACCTGCATGGATGCGATATTGACGCCGTTCTCGCCAAGCAGGGTGCCGACGAGTCCGATAATACCCGGCTTGTCATTATGCGAGATCACAACCTGATGGCCTTCCGGAGCAATATCGACCGGGAACTTGTTGACCTTAACAATCCGTTCGCCATAGCCCTGCAGCAGGGTACCGGCGACCAGACGCTCTTCATCATGCTCAGCCTTGAGTGTTACCGTGATGAGGTTGGTGAAGCCTTTGGTTTTGGAAGCCTTGGTCACCACTACATTCACATCACGGGTCTTCGCCAGATGCATCGAGTTGACGATGTTCACATCTCCGGCAAAGTGGCGGGTGAGCACACCTTTGACGACATAGCGGGTAAGCGGCTGGGTATCCACATCCGAGAGATCACCGGCATATTCCACATGGATCTCGCGGATCGCTCCGTCCGTAATCTGCGTAGCGAAGCTGCCCAGCTTCTCGCCGAGGGTGAAGTACGGCTGCAGCTTGTTCATCACGCTAGGTGCAACCGGCGGAATGTTCACCGCGTTGATGAACGGTTCGTTGCGCAGGATATGAAGGACCTGCTCGGATACATCGATGGCTACGTTCTCCTGGGCTTCAATCGTCGAAGCGCCCAGATGCGGAGTCACGATAATCTTCGGATGTGTAAGGAACGGGTGGTCTGCTTCAGGCGGCTCCTTCTCGAAGACGTCGAACGCAGCACCGGCTACAATACCGCTGTCAATCGCTTCTACCAGCGCCATTTCATCGATGACACCGCCGCGGGCACAGTTGATGATGCGCATGCCTTTTTTCATCACTTCGAATTGCGGACGGGAGATCATGTGGCGGGTCTCCGGGGTGAGCGGTGTGTGAACGGTGATGAAGTCTGCACCGCGCACAATGTCGTCTACCGAAGCCAGCTTCACTTCCATTTTCTCTGCACGGTCAGCTGTCAGGAACGGGTCATAGGCCAGGATGCTCATGCCGAAGGCTTTGGCGCGCTTGGCCACCTCGCTGCCGATCCGGCCCATGCCGAGTACGCCCAGTGTCTTGCCGCGCAGCTCTACGCCGAGGAAGGTTTTTCTGTCCCATACGCCGGAAATCGTCTTCGCGTAGGCTTGAGGAATATGACGGGCCAAGGCCATCATCATGGCAAAAGCATGTTCACAGGTCGTAATGGTATTGCCGTCCGGAGCATTGATAACGACTACACCGCGCTGCGTGGCGGACTCCAGCTTGATGTTGTCCACGCCGACTCCGGCCCGGCCGATAACCTTGAGATTAGTACCGGCGGCGATAATTTTGTCCGTCACGGTAGTCTGGCTGCGAACGAGTAAGCCGTCATATTCGCCAATGATTGCAACTAGCTCATCTTCACTTAGTCCTGTTTTCTTGTCTACAGTCACATCGCTTGCGTCCATCAATTGCTGAATGCCCAAATCGCTGATCGGATCCGATACTAATACTTTAAACATGGTCTCTTGTCCTCCTTCAAATGGGAAAGCTATTGTATATGCCAAGGATCACCGGGTAAGGCAATCCGCAGTACCAGAACTTACAAGAGCGTAATAAGCAGCTTGACAACGGGGTAACGCGCTGTCGCACAAAAGAAACAGCATGCAGAAGTACCGGATTCACGGGTAGATGGCAATAAAAAAACTCCCAACCCCCATACTACTGCCGTAGTAAGGGACGAGAGTTCTCGTGGTACCACCCTAATTCACTGCGACGGTTAAGAAGCAGCCTCATTGGCCTGCAAAGGCCACACTGGTAACGGAGTGATCCGATTGTATCTACTCTTGTGTTCAATACAATATCTCAGGAGCGCTAAAGATTAATGTCCGCCACCGGTTCTCACCACCCACCGGCTCTCTGAAGACTGCAAGTAATCTTTGTTCCATCATCGGTTTTTCTTGATTAATTTGTCATAATGTAACATGGTGATGCCAAGTGTGTCAATAGGATTCTTCTGCGCGAGTCCGCCTTGAAGTGGACCGTAAATTTCGTTATGATGCAATAACTGGTCCTACTCGTAGAAGAAAGGGAGCTGCGGCATGATCTCTTTACCGTAATATTGTTCCCGCCACTTGATGAAGTCCTGCTCCTGCACCGCACCGGTGGAGATGAGCAGGGTGACGGAGGACTGGATATCATTCAGCTTCAGCGAGCTGGCGGTCCCGGAATAGATCATGTCATCAATCTTGGCAGTGATATCCTGCGGATCATATCCGGCGTAGATGCCGCGGTTGAGCATGATATTGGCGATGGAAGCATTCTTGAGCAAGAGCGGCATTTTTTTCCACTGAATGAAAGAGAGTGTCTTCAGCTCACTGGACTGCTGCGGAATGGACGGGTGGGTCTTCGACCCCCATTTCAGCATGGAATCATAGAAGTTCTTCTGGGCGAGCAGCCCGAATCTCACGGCACTGGTTGTGAAGTTGTCGCTTCTCAGCACTTTTGCGGCTTCGGCGCCGGAAGCTCCCGCAGTCACCTTACTGGAGGCTTGGGAGAAGAGTGTGAGACTCTTAAGAATATTGAGCTGGGATTCATAGAGCATCGGCGAATTGGTGAAGAGCGAATCCTGGGTTACCTTATCATACTGCTTGTCCGCGAGAATACTCAGATTCTTCAGTGTTGCCGCATTCTGGCGTGCATCCGTGCTGCGGGCAAGAACGCCCACCTGTTCGTTCCAATTGCGCTTGAATTCCCGGTAAGGCAAAAATACGTTATGATAAAAGGTGACAAGATCCTGCTGCTGGTAGGAGCCGGAGAATTCCTGGGCGCTCGGGTGGTCCTTCAGCTGTGAATACTTGGCCTCTGTCTTGTCAGCTCCAACCTTGACTCCCGTGAAAAATGAAGCGAATGCGGATATTAGAAAAAACAAAAACCCTAGTGTGTACATCATTTGAGTGCGGGAGGTACGGCTGTTCATGATTAAGTGCTCCTTCGTATAGGTAAATTAACTTATGTAAAAACATTTATAGAACAGGCAGGTTATAATGAAAAAATTCAAATTGGGTGACATCAAAATTAAAAAGGCCGATCCACAGCAGTTAACAGACAAGCTGTTACTCATTAATCTGTACATTACTCAGGGCCTTACCTTATTTATCGGTTTGATATGGATATTATTACAGAAAAGAAATCCTATTCACATATTAAATTTTCCGGATAGTGTACATTTCGTGTACTGGGGCCTTGGCCTTGCAGTTATTATGCTTGCTGTTGACTTCCTGCTGACCCATATTGTTCCTGAAGACAGCATGGATGACGGGGGGATTAATGAACTGCTGTTCGGCAAAAGGCCGCTGTGGCATATTGTGGTCATTTCGGCGGTGGTTGCGGTGTGTGAGGAGCTGCTCTTCCGCGGAGCGATCCAGCATTCTCTCGGGCCGTACTGGACGAGTATACTGTTTGCCGTTATTCATGTCCGTTATCTGCGGCACTGGATTCCAACGGGCTGGGTCTTCCTCAGCAGCTATGGTCTTGGACTTATCTACATCCATTCGGGCAGTCTGTGGGCACCTATATTGTGCCATTTCCTAATAGATTTGTTCTCCGGTATGGTTATTCGTTACAGGAGGGTATCATGACAGAACAATTAAGCCGGGTAAGGTCCCGCCAGAAACAGCAGAAGAGAGAACAACATCCTCCGGCCAGAGCGGGCAAGCGTCAGCCGGCTTCCGGGGCAGCAGAAGAGCGTGCGGGAAGTCCGGTACCGGTGGCAGGGACCCTGTCCAGAAAGGAGCGCTTATCCGGGCGCAGGGCCTCCGGGAGGCCGGAGCGTGAGGCGGCACAGCAGGAAGGGGAGCAGACTCCTTCGCGTGCGGAGAGCTATCCGTCAGAGAGAATCCGGTTCAGCAAAATGTTCATCAATTCGCTGATTGTTGTATTTCTGATGCTGCTGGGCTTCCTCCTGTGGTGGGGAATTAACGGGGCGCCGGATCTGGGCAGCCTATGGAGTTGACTGCGGTGCTCCTGATTCTATTAGGTGTGAGTCTTGGGGTAGCAGGGGGGATGGGTCTCCTTATGGTTGCTGCTGCCTTCAAAAAACGGTTGAATCATCAGGATATTGTACTGGAGCGGCTTCCTGCCGCGTTCGACGGCTTCCGGATACTGCTCATTACGGATATTCACCGCCGCCGTCTGCCGGAGGAGATGCTGACCCCGCTGCGGGGGAAGGTGGACGCTGTCTTCCTGGGCGGTGATATGACGGAGAAGGGCGCTCCCATAGAACGCCTGTTGAACAATATGACTCTGGCCGCTTCGGTTGCGCCTGTATATGCCGTACATGGGAATCATGATTACAGGGCGAACATCAATCTGGTGGATAACATCATCCGGGGAAGCGGAGCCAGGCTGCTGGTGGATGAGAACTGCGTCATTGAGCGGGACGGCGCACAGTTTATTCTGACCGGGGTGGATTTCCCGCGGCAAGGCGGCAAGAAGGCCTACGGGCCTCTGCCAGCTGTGGCGGATGCGGAAGCCTTCCGGATCATCCTCGTGCATGATCCGCTCTGGCTGTCCCGGCAGCAGGAGATTCCGGCTGACCTGATTCTGGCCGGGCATACCCATGGAGGCCAGGTTGTACTGCCCCTGATCGGGAACCGGCATACCGATGAGTTCTACCGCCAATATAATGCGGGGATGTATGAGATCCCCCGGAGCTATAATGCGGGTCTCCCGCCGCTGAAGATGCTGATCAGCCGGGGGTTCGGTACGGCGCATCTGCCGCTGCGCTGGCGCAGTCCGGCCGAGATGCATGTGCTGACCCTGCGCTGCGGACAGCAGCATTCCGGATCGCAGAGATTCAATGTCATGAACCCATAAGCATGACAAAAAACCGGCTGCCCTCCTAACGGGGCAGCCGGTTTTGCTTGTTCATTCAGATCTTAACGCATCTTCAGCTCAATGCTGCGCGGATCTACAAAGCTGTAGCCCTTGCCCTCAAGCGTAGTCAGCAGAGTGTCAAGTGCCTCTACCGTCCAAGGCAGCTCATGCATCAGGATATTGCTGCCGGAATGCAGCTGATCGGTTACATTCTTGATCAGCTTCTCCGTTTTTCCTGCATCCTTGGCCTTCATCTCCCAGTCAAGGGAGCCATTGGACCAGGTCATATAGAGCATGCCGTTTGCAGCGGCGATTTTTTTGCCTACATCACCGCCGGCACCGTGCGGCGGACGGAAGAAGTGAGGGGTCTCACCGGTGATTTCCTTGACGATTCTTTGAACATCCTCAATCTGCTTCTTCACTTCGGCTTCCGGCTTATCCTTCAGCACGATGTGATCCCAGCTATGGTTGCCGAGTACGCCGCCCCGCTTGTGGATCAGCTCCAGCAGCTCGGGATGCTCCTTCACCCGGTACCCGTTGACGAAGAAGATCGCTTTGGCCTTGTGCTTGTCCAGTGTATCCATCAGCGGATTGATTAATTCCGCTTCCTTCGGCCCGTCGTCGAAGGTCAGCAGGACTACCTTCTTATTCGTGGCCGGATCGTTCGGGACAATGTCATAATTCTTGTTCATATGATACAGCAGCGGCACCTGCGCATCGCTGGCTGCCGCAGGCGTGGCCTCCGGTGATGCAGTTGCCTCAGGTGCAGCTGATGCTGTTACCTCAGGTGCAGGAGATGCGGCTGTCTCTGCCGCCTCTGTTGCTGCCGCAGGCTGTGGCGTCTTCTCCGCCGCCTGGCTGCCTGTATTTCCACTGTTGCTGCAAGCTGACAGCAGACAAGCCGCCAAAAGCAGCGTTATTGTTGCTTTACCCACTTTTTTCATCTCGCTTTCTTGTTGTTTGGCTGTATGAGCGGCTACCTTTCCGCGAACACTAAGCATGATTTTACCATACAAGGAGGTTGGAGATATGAATACTTCGTCATTTCTGTGCGGGGTGCTGATTGGTGCAGCCGCCAGTATGATTATGTCCAAAAAACGTAGTGCCATGATGTCTGCCTTACTTCACTCGAATGGTTCTTCCTATAATGCGGGTGACAAGGCCAAGGACAAAATTATGGGAATGGCCATGACCGGCTTCGGCAGCACGGCAGCGGGCAGCAGCCATGAACACTCCGGCTCACATGTATCCGGCGGTGGCGATCATAAAGAGGATTCCCCGTTAAAGTCCAAAGAATCAAATCTGAACATGCTGAAGGATTTCATCCGCAGCAACCCTGATGTGAAGCATGAAGTCGAGCAGATTCTCAAAGATACTCATACCGCCATACCGGGTTTGTAACCGGATTTAACCGCTGCAGAATCATTTTGGCGATGCCGGCATCGCTGAAGTGATTCTTTTTTAATATGGCTTTACATATAATGGGCAGCAAATTGGGCTGAATCTATATTTATTTACGTGCATTTGTAGCTTCAAAATGATAACATACATACATAGTAACCATTTTTGGCTCATTACTCGGGACTCATCATACATTAATATTAAATGAGCTTGCAAAAGGAGGATCCTGTCATGAGAATAGAGCGATTAAGTCAAGATAAGATACGGATTTTCCTCACTTTTGACGACCTGAGCGAGCGGGGCATCCAGAAGGAAGACATGTGGCAGGAGGTTCCCAAGGTGCACGACCTCTTTACGGAAATGATGGATCAGGCGTACAGCGAGCTTGGTTTTGACGCTACGGGTCCGCTTGCCGTGGAAGTGTTCGCATTGCCCGCGCAAGGCATGGTCGTTATTGTGACCCGGGGGAAATATGATCACCATCAGTACGGTGGGGCCGGGGAAGATGAATTGCCTGAAGAGATTTATGAAATGGAAGTTACTCTTGAACAAAGCGACTCCATTGTATATGCATTCCGCGATTTCGAGGTTCTGGTGGAAGCGGCTCATGTGCTCATCGGCAATATTACTTCTCAAGGACAACTGTATTCTTATAATGATAAATGGTACCTCTACTTCGATCCGAAGGAATTTGAAGAGGCTGCACTGTCAGGGCTGGTAGGCGTGCTCGCTGAATTCGGAGATTCCTCTCCGGTAACTCAGGCTGTTCTGGCCGAATACGGCAAGACGGTTATGGCGGAGAATGCGATTCAGACGCTGTGCAATCATTTCAAACGCCAGGAATAAGAGATAGTGGGAAGGTACCAGTCCGGCCATAACGGCTTCAGCAGAGATTAGGTATTAGCGCAAGGGAGGCTATTCGGTGCTTTTGTTATCGGTCATTTCGTCAGCAGTTGCACCGGGACTTGCGCTGCTGACTTTTTTCTATCTGAAAGACAAGTATGATCAGGAACCGCTCCATATGGTGCTTAAGGTGTTCCTGCTTGGCCTGATGATCGTGCTGCCGGTGATGATTATCCAGAGGGGACTTGTGCTGGGGCTGGACGGCGGTCCTTATGTGGATTCCTTTCTGATCTCAGCCGGGGTGGAAGAGGCCCTGAAGTGGTTTGTGCTGTACCATATGATTTACAATCATACCGAATTTGACGAGCCCTATGATGGAATACTATATGCCGTAGCGATTTCGCTCGGCTTCGCAACAATAGAGAATGTAATGTATGCGTGGTACAGCAATGCTTCAATCGGCACCATGATTCTAAGGGCGCTGCTTCCAGTCTCCGGACATGCCATGTTCGGAGTGATTATGGGCTACCATATGGGCAGAGCCAAGTTCTCCGGCGGGGTCAAGACCCGTAAGATTCTGCTGATTTCATTGCTTCTGCCCTGGCTGTGGCATGGAATCTATGATTTTCTGCTCGCGACGACAGCTAACTACTGGATCTGGTTTATCGTGCCCCTGATGGCAGTTTTATGGTACAGAGGCATGGGGAAGGTAGCGCGGGCCAACAGCCGTTCCCCGTTTCGCTTTTTGAAGCGTGAGGAAGAGGTTAACCTATAATCGAGATGGACACACTTAATCCTACAGGGCAGTTCCTTAAGGCGAGGAATTCCAGAAAGGAGAGAGAGGTGTCTTTTTTTGCGAGTAAAAGTTCGGATTGTCTGCAAGCAGTGCGGCGAAACCTACATATTAAGAGGGAACAAGGAGCAGGGTGTTGTCCAGACCGGCTTCAAGCAATGTCTGTGCAGCTGTGTAAGCGGCTTTGAGATTGAGGAACGGGCCTGAAGACCGGATTCTTGAAAAAGTGCATAAGACTTCTCAGTTATTGTCAAACTAACGGCAATAAGCTACTGAAAGGAGCTATGCGGACCTATGTACAAAAGATTAAGTGCCATAATGTTCCCGCTTACTGCACTCTTGCTGCTTGGAGCGCTCGTCTGGGGGTATCAGGAGAATCAGGAGAAGAATTCGATTCTGATCAAAGCGGAGAACCAGTATCAGCGCGCGTTCCATGATCTCTCCTTCCATGTGGAGCGGCTTCACGGCGAGCTGGGCAATACGCTTGCGGTGAACACTACCTCTAATGGAATGCACCGCAAGGGATTGGTCAATGTATGGCGGATTACCAGCGAGGCGCAGAACGAGATCAATCAGCTGCCGCTGACGCTGCTGCCGTTCAGTGAGACGGAGGAGTTCCTCTCTAAGATCTCTAATTTCTCCTACAAGGCTGCGGTGCGTGACTTCACGAAGAAGCCGCTGACAGAGGGGGAAATGGCGAATCTGAAGACGCTCTACCAGAATTCGGCTGAAATCTCCAAGGACCTGCAGAAGGTTCAGGACAAGGTCATCGGCAAAAAGCTGCGCTGGATGGATGTAGAGACTGCACTGGCTACAGAGCAGAAGGCCGAAGACAACACGATCATCGACGGATTCAAAACCGTGGATAAACGCGTGGCGGCATACCCGGAGCTGGACTACGGCCCTTCGGTTGCAAGTATCTATGATAAGCGGTCGGTGAAAAAGCTGGGCGGCAAGCCGGTTACCGCTGACCAGATCAAGGGCAAGGCGATGAAGTTCGCCGAGCTGGGCGGGAAGGCACAGGTGAAGATTCAGGAGAATGGGAAGGGAACGGAGTGGGCTTCTTATACTGCCACTGTGACTTCCAGTGACCATAAGGAGCCGGTCTCGATGGACTTCACGGCGGAAGGCGGACTGCTGATCTCTTACAACGACAACCGCGAGGTAGGGCCGGCCAAAGTATCCATTAAGCAGGCTGTGGAGAAGGCGGGTAAGTTCCTGGAGAAGAAGGGCTATCCCGGCATGACCGCAGTCAGTGCGGACCGGTACGATAATCTGGGCAATCTGACCTTTGTCAGCAGCCAGGACGGCGTTCTTATCTATCCCGAGAAAATGACGGTTCGTGTCGGGCTGGATACGGGGGAAGCCATAGGGTTTCAGGCAAGCGACTATGTGAATGAGCATAAGGAGAAGCGTGTGCTGCCGAAGCCGAAGCTGTCCCTGGCGGAAGCCAGAGCGATGCTTAACCCGGAGTTCAAGGAGCTCTATAACCGGCTGGCCTGGATCGAGAATGAAGATGCGGTGGAGCTGCTGACGTATGAATTCGGCGGCAAAATCAACGGCTCACAGTTCAGGATTTATCTGAACGCCGATGACGGCAATGAGGAAGCGGTGGAGCAGGTGCGCACCTCTTCGGGGGCACAGGATAAATAGCCGGACTTTCCATGGGGACAGCTAAAACCGGCTCTATAAAGAAGGCGCATTTCCGGAAACGGAGGGCGTCTTTTTTTTGATGCTGAAAATATAGGTTGCACGCCGGTTGCGGCTGTTGGTGTTCAACGCCTAATAATATTTCTGACCTGCCTCAAGAGGGCATGCTATAATCGGTTTAGCATTTATTACTAACTCAAGCGGCGGTGACAGGTTTGTATCCCAAAATCAATGAATATCTATACCTCCAGGTCGCATCCAGCGATGCGGCAGAGTCTGAGATCCAGTACCGGGCAAGGATTGCTGATATGGAGGACGAGAGCATCCTGATAGAAATCCCCATGCAGGAGAGTAACGGCCGGCTTAAGAAGCTGTTTATCGGTGACGAGCTGTCGGTCTATTTTCTCACAGAGGGCGGCATCAAAAATTACTTCAATACTCATGTACTCGGCTTCAAGGAAGATGTCATCCGGATGGTCCGGCTGCGCAAGCCTGCGGCGGAGTCCATCTTCAAAATTCAGCGCCGCAGCTTCTTCCGCGTCAATGCCGAGCTGGAGCTGGCCGTGAAGGATGCCCTGGGCAGCCGGTTTCTGGTGCGCACCGAGGATATCGGCGGCGGCGGGACATCATTCTTAAGCGATGCCAAAATTACATTAGAGGTGGCCGACAAGCTGGCCTGCTGGCTGCTCGTCTCCTACCGCAACGGAAGCACGGAGCATGTTAATTTCGAAGGCGAGATTGTACGGATCAAACCGCTGGAGACCGGACGGAATCTGGTCATGGTTAAATTCTCGGCCATTTCCGATTCGGAGCGGCAAAAAATTATCCGGTACTGCTTTGAACGCCAATTCGATTTCCGCAACCGCTGATTCCTTGTGCAGGAATCTTCAAGAGGGCCCTGAATCAGCTTTTTTCTCCCTAAAAAACCTCAATGTCATTTTGCACTGGGGTTCAAACTGTGGTATAATTTTATAAGTCGCAGGCAATGCCTGCTTTTTTCTTGAGAATATCAGCAAGTTCCAAGAGAGATATGTCGATATGCGTATTTCTGCGGAAGAGTGTTTGAGGAGGAATGCCCCGTTGGACAGGCAGGATACACATACTAACGACCGAATTAACGTCGCCATCGACGGACCTGCCGGGGCAGGCAAGAGCACTGTAGCCCGATTGGTAGCACGGGAGCTGTCTTACATTTATGTAGACACGGGTGCCATGTACCGGGCAATCACCTGGTATATGCTTCGTGAAGGCATAGCTGCAGAGAATCATGAGCTGGTGGACCGGAAGGTCCAGAATATGGCGATTGAGCTTCTGCCTGAGAAAGATGTGCAGAAAGTGCTGATTAATGGGGAAGACATGACCCCGCATATCCGCAGTCTTCAGGTCAGCGGCCAGGTGTCGCAGTATTCGAAGATTGAGGGTGTTAGATCCAGACTGAGTCACTTGCAGCGTCAGATGGCGCTCCGCAAGGGAGTCGTGATGGATGGCCGGGATATCGGTACAACCGTACTGCCGGATGCCGAAGTGAAGATTTTCATGACGGCAAGTGTGGAGGAGCGTGCTCTCCGTCGTTACAAGGAACTGAAGGATACGGAAACAGTGACTCTCCAGCAGCTTGAACATGATATTGCAGCGCGGGACCGGCTTGATGAAGGCCGGGAGATTTCACCGCTGTGCCGTGCAGAGGATGCTATTCTTCTGGATACGACGCATATGGATATCCTTCAGGCCGTGGAAGCCATCGTCTCCCACTGCAGAACCTATGTTAACGGGGAGAGAAATCATCTATGATTTATGCATTTTGCGTGGCCTTGCTTCGTATGATTTATGCCATACTGTTCCCGCTCAAGATTGTGGGAAGAGAGAATGTGCCGAAGGAAGGTGGAGTCCTGCTCTGCGCGAATCACATCAGCCTGCTTGATCCCATGACGATCGGCATTAAGCTGAAGCGACAGGTAAGATATATGGCCAAGGCGGAATTGTTCAATGTTCCGGTGCTGGGCTGGCTCATTAAGCATTTGGGCGCATTTCCTGTCAAGCGTGGCGGCGTAAGCAAAGAATCCATTAAGACGTCCCTCAATACGCTTCGCAGCGGACATGTGATGGGCATCTTCCCGGAAGGAACGCGGAACTCCGATTCAGGTTCAGCCAAGAAGGGTGCGGCAAGCTTCGCGCTCCGCAGCGGCGCAGCCGTTGTACCGGCAGCCATTATCGGGTCCTACAAGCCGTTCCGCCGGATGACTGTTGTATATGGGGCGCCCATAGACCTCAGCGCATTTGAAGGTGCGGGAAGTGATTCTCTGGACGCTGTAACCGATGTTATTATGGGACGCATCCATGAAATGATCAGTACCGGCAAGCCCAGTTCGCGGTAAGTCCGGGAGTCAATCTTCTGTTTCTGTGAATAGCTTATAAATTACAGCATAACCGCTATTTTTTGGAACATACTAATCAACAAAATGAAATGGTTTAACGAAGCAATGATTGTTTTGAACCCTGCTCTACGCGGGTTTAAATAAATGGGGTTTTGAATCGAGGAGGGTAATCACATGTCTGAAGAAATCAAGAATCAAGAAGCTGCGGATAACGTTGAGAATAACGAGACCGTAGATAAGGCAGAAACTGTAGAATCCGCTGTTACCGAATCTGCAGAAGTTGTTGCCAGCAATGAAGAAGAAGTGACAAGCCAGGAAGGTCTGGAAATCATTTCTCTGAAAAAAGGCGATACCGTGAAAGGAACAATCGTCAAAATTGAAGATAACCAAGCTTATGTAAGCATTGGATATAAATACGACGGCGTTATTCCTATTCGCGAATTGTCTTCCGTTCAGCTGGACAATGCCGCAGCAGCGGTAGAAGTCGGCCAGGAAGTGGAATGCAAGGTTGTCAGCATCAACGACAACAAGGAGAGCCTGGTGCTTTCCAAGCGTGCCATCGACAGCGAGAAATCATGGGAAGATCTGGAGAAGTATTTCGCTTCCCAGGAATCCTTCGAAGTTACTGTAGCTGATGTTGTCAAAGGCGGCCTTGTGGCTGACGTTGGCGCACGCGGCTTCATCCCGGCTTCCATGGTTGAGCGTCACTTCGTTGAAGATTTCAGCGACTACAAGGGCCGCACACTGCGTGTCAAAGTGAAAGAGCTTGACCGTGAGAACAGCAAGGTAATTCTCTCCGCCAAAGAAGTTCTGGAGGAAGAATTCGAAGCTAACAAGCAGAAGATTATGGCTGAGCTGTCTGAAGGCCAAATCATCGAAGGTACGGTTCAACGCCTGACTCAATTCGGCGCATTCGTTGATGTTGGCGGTGTAGACGGACTGGTTCACGTATCCGAGATTGCTTGGAACCACGTAGAGAAGCCATCCGATGTTGTATCCGAAGGCGACAAGGTTCGCGTGAAAGTACTTAAGGTTGATCCTGAAAAGGGCAAAATCAGCCTCAGCATCAAAGCAGCAGCTCCGGGTCCTTGGGATTCCGCAGCAGGCAAGATCAACATCGGCGATGTAGTTACAGGCGAAGTTAAGCGCCTTGTGAACTTCGGCGCATTCGTTGAACTGCTGCCAGGCGTTGAAGGCCTTGTGCATATCTCCCAGATCTCCCACAAGCACATTGGCACTCCGCATGAAGTGCTCAAGGAAGGACAGGAAGTACAAGTGAAAGTGCTTGACTTCAACCCATCCGAGAAGCGCGTCAGCCTGAGCATCAAGGAAACTGAAGAAGCTCCGGCTCCTTCGGCCAGACCAGAACGCAGCAACAGCAGAGACAGAGCGCCTAAGGAAGTGCTGAACAATCCTAACGTATCGCTCAGCAACGAAGGCCTCAGCTTCACACTGGCTGAACGTTTCGGCGACAAGTTGGACAAATTCAAGGGTAACAACTAATCCCTTTGTTATCTCATCATAACGGGTAAAGTAATCGGCGAGCCCTCGATCAGAGGGTTCGCCGATTGTCTGTTCCAGGGCATACAGGATAGCGGCAATACATGGGTAAGACGGTTAGCCAATTGGAATGTTTTTTGCTATGATGAGTAACGTAAGGAAGACAGGAGGAATGAATATGGCAAGACCCGTAGTGGCCATTGTCGGCAGGCCTAACGTCGGAAAGTCGACGATCTTTAACCGGCTGATTGGCGATAGACTGGCCATCGTAGAAGATAAACCGGGGATTACACGTGACCGGATATATGGAGTCTCCGACTGGAACGGCAAATCCTTCAGTGTCATTGATACTGGCGGGATTGAGATTGACGGAGAAGACGCTATTCTGAAATCCATCCGCGTTCAGGCGGAGCTGGCGATTGAGGAAGCGGATGTGATCGTCTTCATGTGCGAGGCGAAGAGCGGACTCACGAGTTCGGATGAGGAAGTGGCGCAGATTCTGTTCCGTTCCGGCAAGCCGATCGTTCTGGCTATCAACAAAGTGGATAACATGAAGCGCACCGAAGATATTTATGAATTTTACACCCTTGGAATCGGTGATCCGATCGGCATTTCAGGAAGTCACGGAACCGGAATCGGCGATCTGCTGGACGCGGTTGTTGAACGTCTTCCGGATAAAGTGGATGAGGAATATGATGAAGATGTCATCCGTGTAGCCTTGATCGGACGTCCGAATGTGGGTAAATCCTCACTGGTTAATGCAATTCTGGGCGAAGAACGCGTTATTGTCAGTGATATTGCGGGGACTACACGCGATGCGATTGATACGCCGTTCGAACGGGATGGCCAGCGTTATGTGCTGATCGATACAGCGGGCATGCGCAAACGCGGCAAGGTCTATGAGAACACGGAAAAATACAGTGTAATGAGAGCCATGAAGGCGATTGAGCGTGCTGATGTTGTACTCGTTGTAATCAACGGGGAAGAAGGCATCATCGACCAGGACAAGCATATTGCCGGGTATGCCCATGATGCGGGCAAGGCTTCGGTCTTTGTTGTCAACAAATGGGATGCCATTGAGAAAGACGACAAGACGATGCAGAACTTCGAACGCAACATCCGCGATCACTTCCTGTTCATGAGCTATGCGCCGGTGGTATTTCTGTCTGCGCTTACGAAACAGCGTCTGCAGAAGCTGCTGCCTGTCGTGCAGCATGTCGCCCAACAGCACGCCCTGCGGATTACCACCCATCTGGTGAATGATGTGGTATCGGATGCCGTGGCGATTAATCCTCCGCCTACGGACAAAGGCCGCCGTCTGCGCATTAACTATGTCACCCAGGTGGCAACGAAGCCGCCGACCATCGTGGTATTCGTCAATGATCCTTCGCTGATGCACTTCTCCTACGAACGTTACCTGGAGAACAAGCTGCGTGCAGCGTTCAATTTCGAGGGTACACCGATCCGCCTCTTTACACGGCGCAAATCCGAGAACGAAGGTTAGGGGAGAAGAGTAGTGGCGTTTGAACTTCTGGTTATCGTTATAAGCTATCTGCTTGGCTCCATCAGCTTCAGTGTACTGCTCGCCCGGCTGCTTAAGGGGATTGATATCCGCCAATATGGAAGCGGCAATGCGGGAGCGACCAATACACTGCGTGTGATGGGGAAGGGACCGGCCATACTGGTGCTGTTTCTGGACGTACTGAAGGGAATTGCCGCAGTCTGGCTTGGCACATGGGCCGGGGGATGGGGAAGCTGGGTCGCAGTGGTCTGCGGACTGGCTGCCATCATCGGGCATAACTGGCCGGTCTATTTTCACTTTCGCGGGGGAAAAGGGATTGCAACGACGATTGGAGTGATGGCTACACTGGTATTCTGGCCTGCACTGATTGCCGGGGCGATTGCCATTCTCGCTATTATACTTACACGGTATGTCTCGCTGGGCTCGCTGATCTTTGTGGCTCTGACTCCAGTGTGTCTGCTGTTCACGGAGCATACGACCCCGGAGCTATGGGGAAGCCTGGTCATCGTAGTGTTCGCCTTCTGGCGTCACCGCAGCAACATCGTGAAGATCTCACAGGGCCGTGAGAACAAAATCGGCTCCAAAGCCAAGGAGGGGAATCGCGTTGTCTGATAAAGTAACCGTGCTGGTCGCGGGCAGTTGGGGAACTGCGCTGGCTACTGTGCTGGCGGCTAACCACTCGGAGGTTTATCTGTGGACGCGAAAGCCTGAGCAGGCTGCCGAGATTAACGAAGCACATACGAATCATCATTTCCTGCCGGGGATTGAGCTCCCTGGAAATATTATTGCCACCACGGACATGGAGACTGCCGTCTCCGGTTCGAAGGCGGTAGTCATTGTGGCGCCTTCTTCCGGAATGCGCCAGGTGGCGCATAGCCTTAAGCCGTTCTGGAAGGAAGATATGCTCTGCATTCACGCCACCAAGGGCTTCGAGACCGAGACCATGAAGCGGATGTCCACAGTGATCTCGGAAGAGCTGGGCTGCAGCGAAGGCGATATTGTGGTGCTCTCCGGGCCGAGCCATGCTGAAGAAGTGGTACGGCTCTGTCCGACCACGGTCGTCGTGGCTTCGCCGGATGAGAGCCGTGCCAAGGCGGCGCAGGGGCTGTTCATTAACAACGACTTCCGTGTGTATACCAACAGGGATCAGCTAGGGGTAGAGCTGGCTGGTGCACTGAAGAATATTATCGCGCTGGGTGCGGGGCTGTCCGACGGGCTGGGGTTCGGGGATAATGCGAAGGCGGCACTGCTTACCCGCGGCCTGGCCGAGATCTCCCGGGTCGGGGTAGAGATGGGTGCGAATCCCTTAACCTTCTCCGGCCTTGCCGGACTTGGTGACCTGGTCGTAACGGCAACAAGCCAGCACAGCCGCAACTGGCGCGCCGGCTCCATGCTGGGCCAGGGCCAGCCGCTGAATGAGGTGCTGGACTCGATGGGGATGGTTGTCGAAGGCATCCGGACGACGGAGGTGGCTTATGCGATCTCGCTGAAGCTGGGCGTACAGATGCCCATCACCGACCAGATTTATCATGTGCTGTTCAAGGGCAGAACACCGCGTAATGCGGTGGAAGCCCTGATGGGCCGTGACCGTAAGACGGAGATGGAGGCCATCTCCCAGGAGACCTGGGAGCAGTGGCATTCCTGATCACGTTCACCTTTTGCCGGAATATCTCATATGTTGTTAATGGGGATTGACGGAGGAGGGATGAACAGTGAGCAGAGATTTTTCCAAGGATGCTTTGAACGCCATCAACAAGAAGACGGGCAAAAACATTTCGGAAGGTGCCATCAAAAAGCTGGCCGGTACGGTTAAGCCGGGCACCACACAGAATGAAGCCCAGCTCCGCCAGTTAATTAAACAGGTATCAGCTATGGCTAAAGTGCCGGTCAGCGAGGCTACAGTGCAGGAGATCGTCAATGCTGTTAAAAAAGGCGGCGCCGGTTCCGGTACGATGGAGTCTTTAATGAAAATGATGCTGAAAAAATAGCATATCCGTGAAGTAAGCCATTCCTGCCGGGATGGCTCTTTTTCAGACTGGGCATAACTCCGGAAGGTAAGCTGATTCCGTGGTTGATGCCCTTTTTTCCATCGGCAGGGGCTAATCTGTAAATTAATACTTAAAAAATGACGGATTTCACGCTATAATAGTCGCAATCCGGGAAAAGTGAAATGGAGGCGCATGACCTATGGACCCGATGACAAAAATGTGGCTGTCTCTGATTGCGGTACTGATTATGGGCTTATCCGTTTTTTTGATTACTTTTGCACGCAGCAAGACGAAGGGACTGCTAAGAGCTGTTTTATCGGTCATTGCTTTTGTCATCCTGCTGATCGGAGTTCTGGGCGGGGCCGCTTCAATTATGTAAGCATTTACATTATACTCAGGCAGACGTGTTTCTGACAGAATCGTTAGTTGATTTTACAGGAATGGGGCGTGTGTAGTTTGATGGCCGGTTCAGGAATTCCTTATGTGCTGGAGACGGCACTGGGCAGCATAGCGCGGGAGCTGGATGTGATCGGGCCGGGTAAGCCGCCGGTGTGGCTGCTGGGGGGAAGCTGCGGTCTGCTGCTGCACGGGGTTCAGCTGAGTGCTGCTCCGCGCGATATTGACCTCTATTGTGATTTGGAGGATACCGCGCAGCTTCATCGGGCACTGCTGAGATACACTGTCTGCGCACCGGAGGAGGATTATAGCGGAGGCTGTTACTCTCTGCGCGGGCTCTACTTCATCGGGGAGGTGAAGGTTGAGCTGGTGGGCGGATTCAGGATCGGCAGCGGCTCCGGGCAATATGCAGTGGATATCAGCAAGCTGCAGTCCTATGCCCCGGAATGTACATTCGAAGGGAGCGGCCGCCTGGCCCTGATGCCGCTTGTCCATGAGCTGATCTTCAATCTGCTGCGCGGCAGGGAAGAACGCTGCCGGGCGATTGCGGAGCTGATGAAACAGGATGTAGTCGGTCATCTGCCGCTTCTGGAGCAGCTCATTGAGGAGAATCATCTGGAAGCCGACGGCCTGCAGTCTAGGCTGGACGAGCTGCTGGGGATATCCGAATCTATACGTATATAACCTGATTCCAAGGAAGGAGGCTGTAAGATGAATGCGAAATCGCAAATAACGGTCACTTTCCTTCCGGAACAACGCACAGCTTCTGTCAAGCATGGTGTTACGCTGCTGGAGGCTGTGCGCAAAGCCGGAATCGTCCTGCCTACCCGCTGCGGGGGCAAGGCGGGATGCATGATGTGCAAAGTGTCCGTAGAGCGTACGGATGCCGTGGGACTCAGACCTCCTGCGGAGGCGGAGAAGCGCAAGCTTGGCAGCCTGCTGGATGAAGGCGTCCGCCTGGCCTGTCAGGCCGCTGTATGGGGCGACGTCCAAGTGCATATTCCCGAGGACCCGCTGAAGGCGGCTGTACGCCGCAGACTGGAAGCGGCGCGACGTGGCGAATCGGAGGACTTATGGTGATGGTTACTCCCGGCGCAAATGCAACCCTAAACGAACAGAGAGGAGCCCTACGAGTGGAGTCCATGCATCTGGTGAAGCTCCGGCAGAGCCGGCACAGGTCTGCGATGCTGCTGCCGCTGCTTGTCCTGCTGATCTTGTCTCTAACCGGCTGCATGTATCCCCGGGAGCAGCAGCAGCCCGGCAGCAGTTACCGCGAGAGTGTGAAGCGGGTGCAGGCGGCGGTCGATGATTATCAGGAGCAGAAGGGGCTGCTGCCGATCTTGACCAGCGATCAGGACACGCCCAGATACGAGAAATTCGTGATTGACCTGAATAAGCTGCAGCAGGAAGGGTACCTGGACGAGATCCCGGCAGCAGCGTTCGAGAAGGGCGGGAGCGCCCATTTTCTGGTGCTGGATGAGGAGACGGACCCACAGGTCAAATTAATGGACCTGGTGACCGTGCAGAAAGTTAACGATATCCAGCGCAAGGTGAACCTCTATAAGTCTGCGCACGGCGGGAAGCTTCCGGCAGGGGAGGAGCTGTATCCGGGCCTTGTATCTATCGATGCCAAACGGGCAGGGACAGGGACAATCAAGCTAAGCAGCGTATATTCGGGCCAGCCGCTCGGGCTCCTGATGGATCGCAGCGGGGCAGTCTATGTTGATTACGGTGCGGATATCTTCTCTGCCATTGATAAGAATGGCAGCAGTCCGGCGGCAGACCGTGACCTGCGTCTGGAGCTTACGCAGGCCTCCTATTATGTCCCCGTCAAGTCTCTCCCTTATCTGTGGGTGGATGGCCGTCCCGTCCCGCAGGCTCCGCAGGAATAGCAATATACTATTTTAAATTAAGGCAGCAGTTCTCCGAGAGCGGGGGTTGCTGCTTTTTTGTATGAGGAGTCTCAGAATGGATAGTAGTTCTAGGCCGCAAGCCGCCCTCATAGACTTGATGAGAAGACTTCCGGGTGTCTTGACGCAGTGGCGAGCTAGAGCGGGTATACGAAATTTCAGATGCAAAAATGCGCGGACGCTGGTCATAAATCCGTTACGGATACATATGATGATACTAGTCCAAATGCATGTCCGAGCATTCGGAGTTTAGCGCGGGGCAACCTTGCTTCGCCTCAGGCAAGTAAGCTAGGCTTCGGGCGGGCAAAGCTTAGTCCGGTGGTTGTCCTGCAAGGGTCAGTTTGCCGGCGGAACGCGAAGTCGATGCTCTTCAGGCATTTTTTCTTCGGAGTAATATGAGGAGGGGATCTCTTTTGGAAAAAGTGGATATTTTCAAGGACATTGCCGAGCGTACCGGCGGAGACATTTATCTTGGCGTCGTCGGCGCGGTTCGCACGGGGAAATCGACATTCATCAAGCGCTTCATGGAAACGATTGTTCTGCCGAACATCACGAGTGAAGCAGACCGGGTAAGAGCGGTCGATGAGCTGCCGCAAAGTGCGGCAGGCAAAACTATTATGACTACCGAGCCTAAATTCGTACCCAACAATGCGGTGCAGATTAAGGTGGCCGAAGGCCTGGAGGTTAACGTCCGGCTGGTCGATTGTGTAGGCTATGCAGTGGAAGGCGCAAAAGGGTATGAGGATGAGAATGGTCCGCGGATGATCTCGACCCCATGGTTCGAGGAACCGATTCCTTTCCAGGAAGCGGCTGAAATCGGGACACGCAAGGTCATTCAGGAGCACTCGACTCTGGGTGTGGTAGTGACTACCGACGGTACGATTGCCGAGATTCCACGGAGCTCGTATGTCGATTCCGAAGAGCGCGTGATCGCAGAGCTGAAGGAGGTCGGCAAGCCGTTCGTGCTGGTCATCAACTCCACCCGGCCGCGCAGTGAGGAAGTCCAGCAGCTCCGCAGTGAGCTTGCCCTCAAATATGATATTCCGGTGATGACGCTCAGCGCTGCGAATATGACCGAGGACGATGTGACTGGTGTCCTGCGCGAAGTACTGTATGAATTCCCTGTACATGAAGTTAATGTTAACCTACCGAGCTGGGTGATGGTGCTGGGCGAGAATCACTGGCTGCGCAGCAGCTATGAGAATTCTGTCCGTGATACCGTGAAGGATATCCGTCGTCTGCGCGATGTGGACCGCCTGGTCTCCCAGTTTACCGAATATGATTTCATCGACCGGGCAGGCCTCAGCGGCATGAACATGGGCCAGGGGGTAGCCGAGATTGACCTCTACGCTCCCGAAGAGTTGTATGATCAGGTGCTGATGGAGGTAGTCGGGGTCGAGATTCGCGGCAAGGATCACCTGCTCCAGCTGATGCAGGACTTCTCCCACGCCAAGCGCGAATATGACCGCTTCTCGGAAGCGCTGGAAATGGTTAAGACCACGGGGTATGGCATCGCCGCACCTTCTCTGGCCGAGATGGCGCTGGATGAGCCTGAGCTGATCCGCCAAGGCTCCCGCTTCGGAGTCCGGCTGAAGGCTACGGCGCCGTCGATCCATATGATCCGGGTGGATGTCGAGTCGGAGTTCTCGCCGATTATCGGTACAGAGAAGCAGAGTGAAGAGCTGGTGCGCTACCTGATGCAGGACTTTGAGAATGACCCGATCAAAATCTGGGAATCCGATATCTTCGGCCGGTCCCTGCATTCCATAGTCCGTGAGGGCATTCAGGGCAAGATCGCGATGATGCCGGACAATGCCCGCTACAAGCTGCAGGAAACGCTGGGCCGGATTATCAACGAAGGTTCAGGCGGCCTGATCGCCATCATCCTCTAAATGAAATAGGCTTGTCCTTTGGAGCGGGAGCTTTTCCCGCTCTTTTGCTCTTTCCGGGCCCTTTCGCTGCTAGAGTGAAAAAGGGGAATTCTCCCTGGAAAGCTTCCGCTTTTACGGCATAACTGGTAGTAATAGACTGCGCAATTGCAGCGGAATGAAGGGAAACCTGCTACTTTCTGCTCCTTTTTTGAGGAACGCCTTGATATTATGGTTGGGCTGTATTACTATAAGTTTGTTGCGCTTCTAGAAGAGAGGTGCCAGTTTCTAGCATTAAACGGGATTATCACGTATATTTTACGTTGAAACGGAAAGAGTGTATGATACCGGAACTTTTAACCAGGGAGGTGAGAAGACATGAATAAATCAGATTTGATCAACGTAGTTACAGAAGCAACTGAACTTCCCAAAAAAGACGCTACGAAAGCGGTAGATGCTGTTTTTGAAGCTATCACAGGTGCACTGCAAAGCGGCGATAAGGTTCAACTGGTTGGCTTCGGAAACTTTGAAGTGCGCGAACGTTCCGCACGTAAAGGCCGCAACCCGCAGACTGGTGAAGAAATCGAAATTCCTTCAAGCAAAGTACCGGCTTTCAAACCCGGTAAAGCGCTGAAAGACGGAATCAAATAAAGATTTCTACATATCTGCCCCATAGTCCTTGAATACCAACGATGCCGCCTTCCAGGGCGGCATTTGTTTTTGAGAGAGGCTCATAAACTTTGAGGAGGATTACAATGACTGAGAAGAAGAATGAAGTGAATCCTGCACCGTCCGGCAGCGACTATATCGTAGTCAAGGCCAAGGAGAACGGTGTTCAGGTCATCGGGCTGACCAGAGGGCTGGACACACGGTTTCACCATACGGAGAAGCTGGACAAAGGCGAGGTGCTCATTGCCCAATTCACCGATCACACCTCAGCAATGAAAATCCGCGGCAAGGCTGAAATCTGGAGCAAACACGGACAATTAGAGAGTGAAAGCTGAAAAGCAGGCATAGCCTGCTTTTTTTCAAAATATAACTAGATATGGGCCGCTCTGCGGTGCCGTATAATCCTGCATAGCAGCGGAAACTATGAGTAGGGAGGCATGTTATGAACCGGAGCTGGCTGATCGGAACGGCGTTGCTGCTTAGTGCAGCTACTACCATGCTGCTGCCGCAACTGGCCGGCAACGTTATAACTGCCCAGAGTAACTATAGCGCAGTACAGACGATAGGCCCGGATGGCCTGGTACTGGAGAATGACAATCTGGTAGATGCGCTCAGTGAGATCCCCTTCAGTCTGATGATTGACAAGGCAGGCTGGGAGAACGGGGTATTGTCTATGGATCTCAAGGTGAACGGTGATGCCCACGAACCGCAGGAGCTGTACCGCAACATGGCTCTGGCTATCGGGTTCGCGATTCAGGAGACTTCGAACGTAGACCAGCTGCTGCTGCGTGTGGTGGCAGAGGATAGGTGGCTGGATACCCGCCGCCTGCTCCTTGCCGGTGATATCCGCCGCAGCGAGTGGAGCCCCCTGCTGCAGGAGGCGCTGGAGAACGCAGGCAATTCGCCTCTTCCCGATTCGCTGAAGAACGGCTTCCGCATTAGCGAAAGCGAGCTGTGGAAAAAGCAGTTCATTTATCCCTGAACCGGGTAATTGAAACTAGAAGGCTTCACCCGTGCGTGACAAAAAAACATGTGATATAATAGACAAGATTGTGAACAATGAGTTTGACAAACGTCAATGGCTTCGGAGGCTAAAATGAAACCGTACCGCATACCGCAACTGGCTAAACCCTACACCGACTACGATATGATTCAGCGGCATACGGAACTGCCGCCGTTCTCAGACGGGCGGGGTCATTTGTTATATATTTTTCTCAGCAGGGGCCGGGGGGCAGAATTCCAGCAGGCAGAGCTGTTCACCCTGGTGACCGGACTCGTCCAGCTTGGACTGGATACCCATGAGAGCATTGACCGGAATCATGAAGAGCCCGGCGGCGATATGATGCGCACCCGCCAGCTGAAGGTTCTGGCCGGTGATTATTTCAGCAGCTGGTTCTACCATCTGCTCGCGAGACACGGTCAGGTTGAAATGGTTGGCACACTCAGCGCAGCTATCGCTGATTTCAATGTGATGAAGGCCAATCTTTACGGCAAGATGAGCGGAACGCTTGTCCCGGCCGAACAATACTTGAAGCACACGGTACAGCTCAATATGCGGCTGTTTCTTTCTTTTACACCGATGATTGAAGAGTCCCTTAGAGATATCTGGCAGAAGCTGCTCGCCGAATTCAGCCAGTGTGAGACAGCAGCCCTGGAATTGCGCCGGGGGACAGCTCCGGCAAGTGCGCTGGAGGGCTATGCTTACTGGAAGGTGATGGAGTCGGCGACCGAAGAGGAGCGTCAGCAGCTTAAGGGGCAGACTCTGGACCCCAAGGATTGGCAGAAGCTGAAGCTGAGATGCAAATGCGATACGCTGCTGACGGACAAGCTGCATAGCTCGCTCGCGTCCATTCAGTCGTTATTGCAGGGGATCAGGGACGAGGATCTGGCGGGTCAGCTTAGAGCTGCACTGGACCGCCTGCTTCTGCAAATGAAAATTTCCGGACAAGCTGCCGTGGAGGGTTAGAGAATGACAGTAGATAAAGTTACCGTAACAGGTGGGCAGGGCGACAAGCCGAAGGAGCAGTTTGTCCATTCGGTATTTGAGAGCATTGCCGGCAAGTATGATCTGATGAATGATATTCTGAGCTTCCGGCGTCATAAGGCCTGGCGGAAGTTCACCATGCGCAAGATGGGCATGAAGCGCGGGGACTCGGCAGTAGACCTGTGCTGCGGTACCTGTGATTGGAGCATTGCCCTCGCGGATGCGAGCGAGACCGGAAATGTCATGGGACTGGACTTCAGCGCAGGCATGCTGGAGGTGGGACGGCGTAAGGTGGAAGCGCGCGGATTGCAGGACCGCATCTCCCTGATTCAAGGGAATGCGATGGAGCTGCCGTTCGGTGATAATTCCTTCGATTACGCCACGATTGGCTTTGGACTTCGTAATGTGCCTGATCCCGTACAGGTGCTGAATGAGATGAAGCGCGTGGTGAAGCCCGGCGGTATGGTGGTCTGCCTGGAGCTGTCGAAGCCGATGAAGCAGCCGTTCAAAGGTATTTATTATTTTTATTTCCAGCGTGTGCTTCCTCTGCTCGGCAGGCTGTTCGCCAAGCGGTATGAGCAATATAAATGGCTTCCTGAATCACTGGCACTCTTCCCGGACAGGAAGCAATTAGAGGAGATCTTCCGGGATACCGGTCTTACAAAAGTGGAATCGTTCCCCTTGAACGGTGGCATCGCGGCGTTACATCTTGGACTCAAGGAGAACTGTAATGTTTAAGAAAATCGGTATTTTTCTACAAATGATTAAATTCGAACACACGGTTTTTGCTTTACCTTTTGCCTTTATGGGGGCCTTGCTGGGTTCAGTAGTTATGTTTGGGGAACTGCCCTCCTGGAGCCAGATCGGATGGGTGGTTGTTGCTATGTTCGGCGCACGCAGCGCGGCTATGGGGCTTAACCGGCTGATCGACCGGATCAGTGATGCGAAGAATCCGCGGACAGCGGGCAGAGCCATTCCGGCAGGATTACTGAAGGTTGGAGAGGTAACGCTGTTCATCGCGTTCTCGTTCTTTTTGCTGTTCTGGGCAGCCTTCAAGCTCAATCCGCTGTCAGCGAAGCTGCTGCCGATTGCTGTTTTTCTGCTGGTCCTCTATTCCTTCACCAAACGCTTCACCTGGGCCTGTCACCTGATTCTCGGGCTCACCATTGCCCTTGCGCCTCTCGGCGGCTGGGTTGCGGTTACAGGAACAGTGGACTTGACTGCTATGATCTTCTATTTCACGATCGTATTCTGGACAGCAGGCTTTGATATCATCTACTCCTGCCAGGATGTGGACTTCGACCGCAAGGAAGGACTGTATTCGATTCCGGTGCGCTTCGGGGTGGCCCGTGCGCTGGGGATTGCCAAGGTCTTTCATCTGCTGACAGCCCTGGGCTTCATCTCTCTCTTGTTCATCACGGAACTGAGCTGGTGGTATGTGGCCGGCATGGTGATTGCTTATATTATTCTGTTCTATGAGCACTACATTGTGTCTCCGGGTGATCTAAGCAAGCTGCAGACCGCCTTCTTCACCATGAACGGTGTACTTAGCATTGTGGTCTTTTCCTTTACTCTGATTGACCTGGTGGTGCAGTTCTACAAATGACCGAACTTAAGCCTAAGAACTTCGTGGTTGGCATTACCGGTGCGAGCGGGGCGATCTACGGCATCCGGCTGACAGAGACCCTGCTGTCCCTCGGTTATACAGTACATCTGGTTGTCAGTAATGCAGGCTGGCGTGTCTTCAAGGAGGAGCTGGGTTATGCCGTAACTGACCGGGAAGGACTGCTGTATGAGCAGTTCGGCAGCTATCCCGGTTCTCTTCTGTATCACCCGGTACAGGATATAGGCGCTTCGATTGCCAGTGGCTCCTACCGGACAGAGGGGATGATTATTATGCCCTGCTCGATGGGAACACTGTCTGCTGTAGCACATGGCAGCTCGGACAATCTGATGACACGGGCAGCGGATGTCATGCTGAAGGAGGGCCGTCCGCTCGTTCTGGTGCCCCGGGAGACACCGCTGCATGCGATTCACCTGGAGAATATGCTGAAGCTGTCGCGGATGGGCGTCAAGCTGATTCCGGCAATGCCGGCGTTCTATTACGGTCCTGCCACCATGGATGATCTGGTCAATTTCATGGTGGGCAAGGTGCTCGACAGCTTCGGGATTGAGCATACTTTATTTCGCAGATGGGGGGATGAAGGGTGACAGACCTGGAACACACCGTCATCGGCAAAATCAGCTATACCAATTCATGGCCGGTCTATCATTATTTCGATCCCTCTTCTTTAAGCTTTCCTGCTGAAATGGTGAGTGAGGTGCCTGCTGTGCTTAACCGGGGCATGGCAGCAGGAGATATTCATGTTGGGGCTTTATCCTCCTTTGCTTATGCAGCGGCCAGCGACCGGCTGCTGCTGCTGCCCGGTCTGTCCGTCAGCGCGGACGGTCCGGTGAGGTCAATATTTCTTTTCTCCAAAAAGCCGTTACAGCAGCTTGGCAGCGGAACGATAGCCGTGACGAATACTTCGGCTACCTCGGTCAATCTGCTGAAGATCCTGATGCACAAGGCCTTAGGCACTAGTCCGGAGTACATTAGCAGCGATCCCGATCTGAACACTATGATGCAGCAGGCGGATGCCGGGCTCCTGATCGGAGACCATGCCATCCGCGCCTCCTGGCAGGATCAGGGCTATGAAGTAACGGATCTGGGCGAGTTGTGGAAGGAATGGACGGGCCACAGTATGACCTTTGCTGTGTGGGCGGTCAACCGCAGGGCTGCAGCCCTGAATCCTGAGGCCATTGCCGAGATTGCTGAAGCCTTCGAGCGGAGCAAGAGACGCGGCCTGAATGAGCTGGGACCGGTAATTCACGAAGCCTGCTGCACGATCGGGGGCACGGCCTCCTATTGGAGAGATTACTTCCGTAATTTATGTTATGACTTTGGGGAAAGGCAGCAGGAAGGTCTGAACCTCTATTTCCGCTATGCCTATGAAATGGGCCTGCTGCCGCAGGAAGTGAAGATGGAGCTTTGGAGCCACAATCTGCTGACACGGGTGAAAGAATGAAGCGACTGCAAATATTCGGCTTGCTGAACAAAGATATGGATCAGATTGAGAAAGAGCTGTACCGCAGTGTCCAGGGGGATGATGACCTGCTGAGCGAGACCTCGCTGCATCTGCTGAGAGCTGGGGGCAAGCGGCTCCGGCCGGTATTCGTTCTGATGGGCGGCAAATTCGGGACCTATGATCTCGATAAGCTGAAGCGCGTCGCGATTCCGCTGGAGCTGATTCACAGCGCCTCACTGGTCCACGATGATGTCATTGACGATGCGGAGCTCCGGCGGGGAGAGCCTACCGTCAAGGCGAAATGGGGCGACAAGATCGCCATGTACACCGGCGACTATATTTATGCCAAGGCACTCGTGATGACTTCAGGGCTGAAAAATCCCCTGATTCATCAGATTCTCTCCAAAGCCATGGTAGAGATGTCCATCGGAGAGATGGAGCAGATCCGCGACTTCTTCAACAGCGGACAGAGCGTGCGCCATTATCTGCGGAGAATCCGCCGTAAGACAGCGCTGCTGATTGCCGTCAGCTGTCAGCTTGGCGCTCTGGCTGCAGATGCGGAGCCGGGTACTGCCAGGCTCCTCTACAATTACGGATATAACGTTGGGATGGCGTTTCAAATCCGTGATGATCTGCTCGATCTCTCCGGAACGGAGAAGCAAATTGGCAAGCCGCCCGGAAGCGATATGCGGCAGGGGAATATCACTCTGCCTGTCATCTACAGTCTGCAGGATGAGCGGCTCCGCGGCCGCCTGCTGGAAGAGCTTGAAGCGATTCGTGAAGGGAACAGAGGGGTCGGACGCGCTATTGATCTGATTCTCTCCGGCGACGGGATTTCCCGTGCGGAGGAGCTGGCTTCCCGCTATATCGCCAAGGCGCTGGATGCGCTGGAGCAGCTGCCAAGCAACCGGACCAAGCGCAATTTGCGCGATATCGCCTTTTTCGTAACAGGCCGGGCTTATTGAAAATATAAGAAATTATCTGCAAATT
Source organism: Paenibacillus sp. FSL P2-0089 (assembly GCF_038595095.1). NCBI lineage: Bacteria > Bacillati > Bacillota > Bacilli > Caryophanales > Paenibacillaceae > Paenibacillus > Paenibacillus sp. FSL P2-0089. The sequence goes on along the minus strand of NZ_CP152006.1, from coordinate 4,613,317 downwards.
TACGTTCACAGATGCCGGGGTTTCTGATAATATCAGACCATAAACAGCCCATTCATTTAGAATAAGGGAAATTGGAGAGTGACTCTATGGAACAAACGTATCTGATGATCAAACCGGATGGTGTACAGCGCGGACTAATCGGACGCATCGTCGCCCGCCTGGAAGACAAGGGATTCAAGCTGGTCGCTGCCAAGCTGATTACCGTTACTGAGGAGCAGGCCAAGAAGCATTATGCGGAGCATGACGGCAAGGATTTTTTCCCGGAGCTGGTAAGCTTCATTACCTCCGGCCCTGTGTTCGCCATGGTGTGGGAAGGCGATGATGTCATCGCATTATCCCGTCTCCTGATCGGCAAAACCAAAGTCGGTGAGGCCCTGCCGGGCACCATCCGCGGGGATTATGCCAGCCATACTCCGCTTAATCTGATCCACGGATCGGACTCACCGGACAGTGCAGCACGTGAGATCGCCAATTTCTTCGCTCCGGATGAGCTGGCACAGTATCATAAAGACATCGCGGCCTGGATGTAAGCATCCGGGCAGGAGACAGGAGATTATTATGGCTGAACGTGAAGAATCCTCATTAACCCCGGACCCTGATTACACCGGATTTATTCATAATATCAAACAAAGCACAGGCATTGACCTTGCGCAGTATAAGGAAGCACAGATGAAGCGGCGTCTGACGACGCTCCGTATGAAGAACGGCTACAATACCTTTAACGAGTTCTATGCGGCAATGATGAAGGACAAGGCTCTGTTCTATGAGTTCCTGGACCGCATGACCATCAATGTCTCCGAATTCTGGCGGAATCCGAACCGCTGGGAAGTGCTGAGGGATGTGATTCTGCCGGATCTTCAGCGCTCCGGCCGCAGACTGAAGCTATGGAGTGCCGCCTGTTCAACGGGAGAAGAGCCTTATACGCTGGCGATGATTCTCTCGGACAAGAATATTCTGGCCCAGACCGGCATTCTGGCTACAGATATTGATGACGGGGCGCTGGCCAAAGCGAAGCAGGGGATCTATCTGGAGCGCTCCTTGAAGGATGTGCCTAAAGATGTGGCAGACCGGTATTTTACACCGGAAGGCCCGGTCTTCAAGGTCAGTGAAGGACTGAAGAAGAATATCGATTTCCGCAAGCAGAATCTGCTGCTGGATAAATTCGACGAAGGCTTCGATCTGATTATCTGCCGCAATGTCATGATCTACTTCACCGAAGAAGCCAAGAATAAGCTGTATCACAAATTCTCGGCCAGTCTGCGGCCCGGGGGCTATCTGTTCGTGGGCAGCACGGAGCAGATCTTCACACCGGCGCAGTATGGCTTCGAGTCGACCGAAACCTTCTTTTACCGCAAGAAATAGTCGTAGTCTGGTGGAGTCTCCCTTGGTGCAGGGTATACTTTAGGCGCTTTTCAGTGATACTGGGAAGTAGGAAGAAACCTAACGCCAAGTGAAAGGTCGTTAACCCAGATGGACAAAAGCAAGGTCATCACCGCCTACCGGCGGGGATTCCTCACCGTCCGCGAATGCGGGCAGATTCTCGGCATCGAGGAGCTGCAGCTCCAGAGCCTGCTTACTGCGGAAGAGGGCAGAACCGGCGGCCGCCTTCCGGTACCAGGCAGCGAGAGTCTGGAGACAGGCTCCTGAACGGGGGAGCACAGCAGCGCCGCTTCTACTCGAAAGAGCAGGAGCGGCGCTTGTTTTGTTCAAATATAAGCAGCGGGCCGGGCTATTGCTTTCTTGTCAAAGCGGAGAGCCTATACTATAATAAGCAAAGACATTTAACATTTTAGCGGTTTACAGTCCAAAAGTGTGAAGGGGGAACGCAGCATGAGTTTACGCTATTTAACAGCGGGGGAGACGCACGGCCCCCAGCTTACAGCCATTATTGAGGGATTGCCCAGTAATTTGACACTTGACTTTGAAGAGCTTAATTTCCAGCTGCACCGGAGACAGAAGGGCTACGGCCGCGGACGCCGGATGCAGATTGAGAAGGATACTGCCCAGATTGCCGGCGGTGTACGCCACGGCTATACTACCGGAGCTCCTGTAGCGCTCATTGTGGAGAACAAGGACTGGACACACTGGAAGAACATTATGAACATTGAGCCAATTCCGGGCAGTGATGAAGAGAAGCGCCGGGTGAACCGTCCGCGTCCCGGTCATGCGGACCTGAACGGCGGACTTAAGTATAATCATACCGATCTGCGTAACGTGCTCGAGCGCTCCAGCGCCCGTGAGACGGCAGCAAGAGTAGCCGTAGGCGGAGTAGCCCGTCAGCTGCTTGCAGCCTTCGGAGTGAAGATTGCCGGACAAGTCGTCCGGATCGGAGAGATTGAAGCACCGGCTAACGATCTGCCTATCGATGAGCTGATTGCCCGGACTGAAGAATCCTCTGTGCGGGTAGTGGACAAGGAGACGGAGCAGAAGATGGAGGCTTACATAGACAAGATCAAGGAAGAAGGCGACTCCATTGGCGGGATTGTGGAATGTATTGTCGAAGGTCTGCCTATTGGCCTTGGCAGTTATGTACAGTCCGACCGCAAGCTGGATGGTGCCATCGCCGGAGCCGTGATGTCGATCAATGCCTTCAAGGGCGTGGAGATCGGGATCGGCTTCGAAGCCGGGAAGCTGCGCGGCTCAAAGGTCCATGATGAGATTATGTATGAAGCCTCACAGGGTTACTTCCGGGCGAGCAACCGGCTGGGCGGGTTCGAAGGCGGAATGACCAATGGAATGCCGGTGGTCGTCAGAGGGGTAATGAAGCCGATCCCGACGTTGTACAAACCGCTGCAGAGTGTGGATATCGACACAAAGGAGCCGTTCACAGCCCAGGTGGAGCGCTCAGACGCCTGTGCCGTTCCGGCAGCTTGTGTCGTACTGGAGAGTGTAGTAGCCTGGGAGATTGCCAAGGCGTTCCTGGATAAATTCGGCGGTGACTCTCTGGAAGAGATCCGCGCGAACTACAATAATTACCTGGCTCAGCTGGAGAGCTACTAAGATGCGCAGCATTACTGTTGACTTAGGGGAACGTTCTTATCCGATTTATATCGGCAGCGGTCTGCTGCAGAGTATCGGCGAACGCTGCACCGAAGCCGGATTCGCGCAGCGCAGCCCGCTGCTGGTGGTCAGTGATACCGAAGTAGCGCCGCGTTATCTGGAGCAGGTGGAGACTTCCCTCCGCAGCAGCGGATATACGGTGGTCAGCCATGTCATTCAGGCGGGTGAAGCTTCGAAGTCACTAGCCGTCTATGAAGAAGTCATTACCACAGCGATTCAAGGAGGTCTGGACCGCAGCTCAGCCGTGCTGGCGCTTGGCGGGGGAGTCGTTGGCGATCTGGCCGGCTTCGTTGCTGCATCTTATATGCGGGGAATCGGGTTCATGCAGATTCCAACGACCATACTCGCCCATGACAGCAGTGTAGGCGGCAAGGTGGCCGTTAACCATCCGCTGGCCAAGAATATGCTGGGCGCCTTTTATCAGCCATCTATGGTGTTATATGATCTGGACACCTTAGCTACGCTTCCACCCCGGCAGGTCGCTTCAGGCCTGGCTGAGGTGGTCAAGCACGGGCTGATTCTGGACCGTGAGTTCGCTTACTGGTGCCAAGGGCATGCAGACAAGCTGCTGGCACTGGACCCCGAGGCGCTGGGATATGCGCTGGAACGCGGCTGTGCCATCAAGGCGGAGGTCATCGGCGGTGATGAACGCGAGCACGGACAGCGTGCGATTCTGAATCTGGGGCATACCATCGGACATGCCATTGAAGCTGTCGGCGGCTATGGTACCTTCCTGCATGGAGAGGCGATTGCGATCGGGATGGCCGGATCTGCTCTGCTCGCAGCGAAGCTGGGCCGGGACAGACAGATCTACGAGGACACAGTGTCCATGCTCACCGCCTTGTCGCTGCCTACCCGGCTTCCTTCGCAATACAGCGGGGAAGAACTGATGGAAGCGATGATGCATGACAAGAAATTCAAGGAAGGCCGAATGACTTTTATCGTGCCGGAGGCCATTGGTGAAGTAAGTATCATCAGTGATGTGCAGGCAAGCGATGTCTCAGAAGTCATAGCCCAGCTTAAGAAGGAGGGGAGCCCATGGTGAACCGGGGCATACGCGGTGCAACGACCGTAACCCAGAATGAAGAGACGGAAATTTTACGTGAAACGGTGATCCTGCTGAGGGAAATTGTGGAGCGCAATGATGTGATCGCAGAGGATATCTGCAGTGTGTGGATTACGATGACTGCTGATCTGGATGCAACCTTCCCGGCACGGGCGATCCGTGAGATTGAAGGCTGGGAGATGGTTCCGCTGATGTGTTCCGTGGAGATCCCTGTGAAGGGCAGCCTGCCGAATTGCATCCGCCTGATGGTGCAGGTGAACACCGACAAATCCCAGCGCGATATCCGTCATGTGTATCTGAATGAAGCCCAGCGGCTTCGCCCGGATCTCTCACAGAGCAAGTAATAAATTATAGCCCGCGGGGTTGTCAATGACTACCGTCATCATGTATAGTGAAGTTAGCCGAGTAAAGCAGAGTTTAGAATGAGTTGAGTAGAGTATAGTTGAGCTGAGTGTAGGACCTATTGCAGAGCAGACCCTTGATTGTCAGTGTTCTTTTTTGGTATACCTGTATAGCCGTAACTTAGGATGAGTTGCATCTGCGCTATTCCTGTATCCATGGAGGAATCTCTAGCATTCGATTGGGTTCATGCCGGTCCGAGGCGCTAATTCACATACTGACTATCAACAAACCTCTACTCCGGTAGAGGTTTTTCTGTATTTCGGACAATATCCGTTATCCCCTAGGAGGTTACCCAAGTGACGAATCCGAGCATTGAAGAAGTGGTGTCGCTGTCGCGCGAATACAATCTGATCCCGGTTGTAACAAGATTGCTGGCTGATATGGAAACGCCGATCCGGCTGTTCCAGCGGTTTGCAGAGCAGGATCGCGCATTTTTGCTGGAGAGTGTAGAGGGCGGCATTCAATGGGCGCGTTATTCTTTTATCGGCAGTGATCCGTTCCTGATGATCTCCGGCAAAAAGGGGAAGATCCAGGTGGAGGTCGGCGGCGAGAAAAAACAGCTGTCCGGCAAACCTGTCGAGGAGCTCAAAGCGCTGCTCCGTTCCTACCGTAGTCCCAAGCTGGACGGTATGCCGCCGTTTACGGGCGGAGCCATCGGATTCTTCGGCTATGATCTGCTGCAGTATTATGAGAAGCTGTCCGCTCATGCGGTAGATGACCTGAATATGGATGACATCCGCTTTATGTTCTGTGACCGCATTATCGTCTTCGATCATGTGAAGCAGCAGATCCTGCTGGTGGGTAATCTTCATATCAAGGATGGAGATACGGATTCGGATATCCGGGCGGGCTACGAGGAACTGAGCAATCGCTTAGTGAGTCTGGCAGAGGAGCTGCAAAAGGAAGGCCCGAAGGAGAACGTCAACCGCCGCAGCATTCCGCAGGATATCGAGCTGGGTGAGATTCACTCGAATCTCACCAAGGAACAGTATATAAGTAACGTAGAGCAGGCCAAAGAATACATCCGTGCCGGAGATATCTTCCAGGTGGTGCTGTCACAGCGGATGCATATCGAGACCGAGGTCTCTCCGCTGCATGTGTACCGGATGCTGCGCATTCTGAACCCATCCCCTTATATGTATTATCTCAAAATGGATGAGGAGATCATCGTCGGCACCTCGCCGGAAGCGCTGGTCAAGGTGGACGGCGGACGGGTGGAGACCCGGCCGATTGCCGGAACCCGGCCGCGCGGAGCGAGCGCGGCAGAGGATCATCAGCTCGCCGCAGAGCTGATGGAGGACGAGAAGGAACGTGCTGAGCATCTGATGCTTGTAGACCTGGGCCGCAATGATCTGGGCCGGGTCTCGAAATTCGGCAGCGTGAAATGCAATACATTCATGGAGATTGAGAAATACTCGCATGTCATGCATCTGGTCTCGAATGTGACCGGAACGCTGGCAGAGGATAAGGATTTCTTCGATGCCTTCCTCTCCTGCCTTCCGGCAGGTACGGTATCAGGAGCGCCGAAGCTGCGGGCGATGGAGATTATTGCCGAGCTGGAGCGGGAAGCCCGCGGGGCTTATGCCGGAGCGATCGGATATCTCGGCTTCTCCGGGAATATGGATTCCTGCATCACGATCCGTACGATTATCTTCCGCAAAGGCCGCGCTTATGTGCAGGCCGGAGCAGGAATCGTCTGGGATTCTGTGCCGGAGAAGGAATATGAGGAGACAGTGAACAAGGCCAAGGGAATGCTGAAAGCAATCCGAATGGCGGAAGCGATGTTCCCCGCTGAAATGAAGGAGAAGCAGGTCATTAACCAGGATTATATGTATGAATATACCCCGTGAACCGGGAATTAGCAGAGACGAGATCAGAAGAGCAGAGAATGCTCCATAAAACTTAAAAATTTTAGGAGGACATGAACTATGGACGCAAGCCAGTTACTACAATCAGGAATTGCCGGTTTAATCGAGGGAAAGGATCTTACCCGTACACAGGCCCGCGAGATTATGGGCACGATTATGGAAGGTGCAGCTTCACCCGCACAAATCGGATCGCTGTTGACCGCGCTGCGGATCAAAGGCGAGACCGTCGAAGAAATCACCGGCTTCGCAGAGGCGATGCGCGGTTTCGGCACACAGGTGCTTACCGAGCGGAGCCAGCTGCTGGACACCTGCGGCACGGGCGGCTCCGGTATTCATAAATTCAATATCTCCACAGCTTCGGCGATCATCTCTTCCGCTGCTTCTGTAAGAGTGGCGAAGCATGGCAACCGTTCGGCGTCCGGGAGAGCGGGCAGTGCAGATGTGCTGGAAGCGCTCGGCGTCAATATTCATCTGAATGCAGAGCAGGCGCGGCAATGTCTGGACAGTATCGGCATCTGCTTCCTGTTCGCTCAAATCTATCATCCGTCCATGAAGCATGCCGCTGCTCCCCGCCGTGAGCTGGGTGTGCGGACGGTCTTCAATATGCTGGGCCCGCTGACCAATCCGGCCGGAGCAGACCGGCAGCTGATGGGCATTTATGACCGCAATAAGACAGAGACGGTTGCCATGGTCCTGGGTGAGCTCGGCTCCAAGCGGGCGATGATTGTGAGCAGCCTGGACGGCCTGGATGAGATCAGCATCTCGGCACCGACGCAGGTCTCCGAGCTGAAGCAGGGCATAGTCACCACTTACGAAATTACACCGCAGGAGCTTGGCCTCAGCCAGCATCCGCTGGAGGACGTCATGGGCGGCGATGCTGCTGAGAATGCGGCGATTATCACTACAGTACTGGAGGGTAATATCAATCCGTACCGTGATATCGTACTGGCGAATGCCGGGGCCTGCATCTATGTCGCCGGTCTGGCGGATACACTTAAGGAAGGCGTGGACCGTGCCAGAGAGGTTGTGGATTCAGGGGCGGCCCTGCGCAAGCTGGAACAGTTAAAAGCGATGACAAAGGAGCTTGATTATGTATCTTGACCGGATTGTTGCCACGAAAGTGAAAGAGGTAGAAGCGTTAAGCCAGCAATTCTCGCTCGCCGCGGCGGAGCGCTCCATTGCCGCATTGCCTGCTACCAGAGGCTTCCGCAGCGCTCTGACTGAACGCCGGAACCGGGAGATGGGGCTGATCGCCGAGGTGAAGAAGGCCTCGCCGTCCAAGGGGCTGATCCGGGCCGATTTTGATCCGGTGACGATTGCCCGGGGCTATGAAGCGGCAGGAGCCGATTGCCTGTCCGTGCTGACGGACAAGGATTATTTTCAGGGCAGCGGCGTGTATCTGCAGCAGGTAAGAGAGGCGGTGAAGCTTCCGCTGCTGCGCAAGGACTTCATTATCGATGAGAAGCAGATCTACGAGGCCCGCCTGCTTGGCGCGGATGCGATTCTGCTGATTGCGGCCATTCTGACCCCGCAGCAGCTCGCAGGGTTCACCGACTCCGCTGCCGCGCTTGGACTCGATATCCTGATTGAGGTCCATGACCGCACTGAACTGGAGACGGTATTGTCTACTGGTAAGGCTGAACATCCCGGGGTTCTGCTGGGCATCAATAACCGGAATCTCAAGACGTTCGAAACCTCACTCTCCGCTACGGAGGAGCTGGCAGCCTTGCTGCCCGCCGGTCTTCCGGTAATCAGCGAGAGCGGGATTACAGGGCCGGAGGATATTGCGTATCTCCGCAAGACACGGGCAACCGGTGTGCTGGTCGGAGAATACCTGATGCGCCAGCCGGATGTAGAGCAGGCGGTCAATCAGCTGCTCGGTCCGCTTCCTGCCGGGAAGGATCGTGTGCATCGTGACTGAACCCCTCGTAAAAATCTGTGGACTTCAGGGCGTTGAAGTGCTAAAATCTATGAATAGTTTGCCGCTCGATTATGTGGGTCTGGTGTTTGCGCCCAGCCGCCGGAGGGTTACAACGCAAACGGCTACGGAGCTGATTGCAGAGCTGGGCAACTGGAAGTCTGAGCCTGCGCCCCGACCGGTGGGCGTATTCGTTAACCCCGGCCTTTCCGAGCTGGCAGAGCTGCTGAGAACTGTACCGCTGGATGTTGTGCAGCTTCATGGACAAGAGAGTCCACAGTTCTGTGCGGAGGTCAAGGCGGCTTTTCCCCAGGTTAAGGTCTGGAAGGCCCTTTCGGTAGCCGGACGTAATCCTGAAGCAGGGGATGAGGTTCAGCCTCTGCTGGACAGCTATGCGGGCACCATTGATGCTCTGCTGCTGGACACCTATGATCCGCAGGAGCGCGGCGGTACGGGCCGTACATTTGATTGGGAGCAGATTCCCTTATACCAGCAAGCGGCGGCGAAGCATGCGCTGCCTTTATTTATAGCCGGAGGCTTGCATCCGGACAATGTGAACGAGCTGCTGGACGGCTACACTCCTTATGGCGTGGATGTCTCCAGCGGAGTTGAGAGTAACGGCAGTAAGGACATTGCCAAAATGACAGCTTTCGTAGAAAGGGTGAAGCAATCATGATACAAGTACCGGACAAAAATGGACGTTTTGGTTCTTTTGGAGGCCGCTTCGTTCCTGAGACCTTGATGACTGCACTGATCGAGCTGGAAGAGGCTTACAATAAATTCTCGGCAGACCCGGCCTTTCAGGAGGAAATAGATTATCTGCTCAAGCAGTATTCGGGCCGCGAGACCCCGCTATATTATGCAGAGCGGCTAAGCAAGGAGCTTGGCGAGGCCAAGATCTATCTGAAGCGGGAGGACCTCAATCATACAGGCGCCCACAAGATCAACAACGCTATCGGACAAGGCATCCTGGCCAAAATGATGGGTAAAACCAAGGTGATTGCCGAAACCGGCGCAGGCCAGCATGGAGTAGCGACAGCTACGGTAGCCGCCTTGCTCGGTATGGAATGCAAGGTGTTCATGGGTGAAGAGGATACCCGCCGCCAGGCGCTGAATGTCTTCCGCATGAAGCTGCTCGGGGCAGAGGTTATTCCGGTGACCTCCGGCTCCAGAACGCTGAAGGATGCCGGGAATGAGGCGCTCCGCTACTGGGTGAGCAATGTGGAAGATACGTTCTATGTGCTTGGCTCTGCGGTTGGTCCCCATCCGTATCCGATGATGGTCCGCAACTTCCAGCGGATTATCGGGGATGAGACCCGCCGCCAGATTCTGGAGGCGGAAGGGCGTCTGCCGGATTTGCTGGTTGCCGCAGTAGGCGGAGGCAGCAATGCTATCGGCATGTTCTACCCGTTCATGGAGGATGAGCAGGTGGCGATGATTGGTGTTGAAGCCGCCGGTAAAGGCGTAGACACTCCGTTCCATGCAGCAACCATGAGCAAGGGAAGCCATGGCGTATTCCAGGGCTCGCTGAGCTATCTGCTGCAGGATGAGCATGGACAGGTCATCGAGGCCCATTCCATATCGGCCGGACTCGATTATCCGGGCGTGGGGCCTGAGCATTCCTATCTCAAGGACATTCACCGTGCCCAGTATGTGCCGGTGACGGATGCGGAAGCACTGGATGCGCTGAAGTTGCTCTGCGTGACGGAAGGAATTATTCCTGCCCTGGAATCGGCTCATGCCATTGCCCATGTGGTGAAGCTTGGCAAGACGCTGACCAAGGATGATATTGTGGTGATCTGCCTGTCAGGACGCGGCGACAAAGATGTGGAATCCATTATGGCTTATACGGAAGGGGCGGAGCAGCAATGACAACCGAAACGACGAACCGGATGGACCTGACGTTTAACCGGCTGAAGGCGGAAGGCCGTACTGCCCTTATTCCGTTCTTAACCGTAGGCGATCCTGATCTTGAGACGACGCTGGATATTATTGCCGAGCTGGAGGCAGCGGGAGCGGATATTCTGGAGCTGGGCGTTCCTTACTCCGATCCGCTGGCCGACGGTCCGGTCATCCAGCGGGCGTCTGCAAGAGCGCTGCGCAGCAAGGTTCATCTGCGCACCTGCATGGAGACGGCGCTAAAGGCCCGGCAGGCAGGCAGTGAACTGCCGTTCATCCTGTTCACGTATTACAATCCGGTGATGCAGCTGGGGCTGGATACGTTTTTTGCGGAGCTGAATGCCCATGAGATCAGCGGGCTGATCATCCCTGACGTGCCGGTGGAGGAATCGGAGGACCTGCGTGCACGCAGCCGTGCCGCCGGAGTGAATCTTATTCCGCTCGTGGCTCCGACCTCCAGCGAACGGATTGCCCGGATCGTATCCGGCGCGAGCGGCTTCGTCTATTGCGTATCCTCGCTCGGGGTAACCGGGGAGCGCTCAAGCTTCCACAACGGAGTAGATGAGTTCATTGCGTCCGTCCGCCGGTCTACGGACCTGCCTGTTGCTGTAGGATTCGGGATCTCCACTGGAGAACAGGTATCCCGTTTTGCGAAGATCTGTGATGGTGTAGTAGTCGGAAGCGCCATTGTCCGCAAGGTGGAGGAGGTTATTCCCCTGCTGTCCCAGCCGCAGACGAGAAGCGCCGGACTGTTGCAAATTCGTGAATTTGTGGCACAATTAAGACCTAATTAATAATTGGAGAGCGAGGATCACCCATGAATCCAAAACCGAATATCGTTGACCTTCCTGTCTACAAGCCGGGGAAGCCGATTGAAGAAGTCAAGAAGGAGCTGGGCTTAAGCGAAGTCATTAAGCTGGCATCCAACGAGAACCCTTACGGGGCTGCACCAAGTGCGAAGGCCGCTATTGTAGCGGAGCTGGATAATCTCTTTTTATACCCGGACGGCTCTGCCGCTGAGCTGACAGCGACGCTGGCTAAGCATCTGGGCGTGGCGGGTGAGCGTATTATTTTCGGATGCGGATCTGATGAGATTATTGCTCTGATTGCCCGTGCCTTCTTCCTGCCCGGTGACGAGACGATTATGGCCGATCAGACCTTCTCCGTATATAAGAGCAATGCGGATATCGAAGGGGCTATAACTATAGAAGTCCCGCTTAAAGACGGAACGCATGATCTGGATGCAATGCTGGCGAAGATTACAGACCGGACCAAGATCATCTGGATCTGTAATCCCAACAATCCAACCGGTACCATTGTGCCCGAGGACGCCTTGATTTCGTTCCTGGATGCAGTACCTGCCAGCGTGATGGTAGTCCTGGATGAAGCCTATTACGAATATGTAACGGATCTCAGCTACACCGACGGCATTAAGCTGATCGACAAATACCCTAATCTGGTAGTCCTTCGTACCTTCTCCAAGATCTATGGTCTTGCGGCGCTCCGTATCGGCTATGGTGTGGCCAGCAGCCAGGTAATCTCCCTGATTAATCAGGTGCGCGAGCCGTTCAATACGACCCGCCTGGCTCAGGTGGCGGCGGTGGCAGCACTCTCCGATCAGGAATATGTGCAGCAGTGCCGTGCGCTTAACAGTGCAGGGATTGTGCAGCTTGAGGCGGAATTCGCGCGTCTCGGGCTTACGTCGTTCCCGGCTCACGGGAACTTCATTATGGTGGATGTACGCAAGCCGGCTGCTGAAGTCTTCGATACGCTGCTGCGTCAGGGAATCATCGTCAGAACAGGCTTCCACCGGTATCCGACCTACCTGCGGGTGACCATCGGCTCCGCCGAGCAGAACACAGCCTTCGTAGCTGCCCTGGAGCAGGCGCTGAAGGAGCAGGAAGTTCGCGCATAACCGTGAGGGCTCAGCAGCTGGATTGACGATACCACAGAAGGCAGGTAGTACTAAGAACATGACGACAAAAATAGCAATTTTCGGTGTCGGCCTGATCGGCGGCTCACTGGCCCTTTGCTTCAAAGGCAAGGAGGGTCTGACCGTTGTAGGCCATGCCCACCGCCCTGAATCTGCTGCTAAATATGTGAGCAGAGGTGTGGTTGATCAGGCTACATTATCACTTGAGGAAGCTGCACTGGATGCGGATTATATTTTTCTGTGTGTGCCGGTAGGCATGCTTGAGGACTATCTTCAGCGGTTAAGCAAGCTGCCGCTGAAGCCGGGCTGCATTATTACGGATGTTGGCAGCACCAAGGCCAGCATTGCCGCGTGTGCCCTTACACTGGATATTCCCGGTGTACATTTCATCGGAGGCCATCCTATGGCCGGATCGGAGCGTTCAGGCGTAGAGGCAGCCTCCTCTTTACTGTTTGAGAATGCGTATTACGTGCTTACACCTCCGCCTGGCGTGCCGGAAGCTGCCTACCAGGCTCTGGAGTCGCTCCTGCTGCATACGAGAGCGCAGATAGTCCGGCTTGATCCGGAGCGCCACGATGAGATTGTTGGAGCGATCAGCCATCTGCCGCATATTATTGCGGTAGCCCTGGTCAATCAGATTCATGCATACGATCATTCGGACTCGTTGTACAGCACGCTGGCTGCGGGGGGCTTCCGTGATATTACCCGCATTGCTTCGAGCGATCCGATCATCTGGCGCGATATTCTGCTGAATAACCGCTCTGTGATGCTGCGGCTGCTGAAGGATTGGAACGATGAGGTGTCCTCGTTCATCCATCTGCTGGAGAGCGGGGATGGCGCAGGGATCGAGTCGGCCTTCCAGGAGGCGAATCAATTCCGCAGCCAGCTTCCTGAGCGGCGCAAGGGCATGATCACTCCGCTGTTCGATCTGCATATTGATGTTCCCGATCACCCCGGCATTATCGGCCGGATTGCTACGGAGCTGGGCGACCAGGGCATCAACCTTAGCAACGTGCAGATTATTGAGAGCCGCGAGGATGTTCCCGGGATCATGCGCTTGTCCTTCCGCCAGGAGAACGATATGGAGCGGGCCAGAATTCTGCTGCAGGAGAATGATTATACCGTATATATGTAAAATATATGTAGAAAGCAAAATAAGAGCCGGGGACGGATGCCCCGGCTCTTATTTTTTGAAATTAACAGCTTCCTCCAGGAAGTAAGTGGAGAAACGTAACTTAATTCAGCAATAGTTGCCGGATATCAGGAAGCAAGTGGAAAAACAGCAACTAATATTGCTAGTTTCCGCCATGCTGTGGGAGAGGCGAGGAAATAAGTGTTGTTTGTCCAACTATTGTGCCGAAAAAGAATAACATATCCTAAATAACTGTAGGAAATCCAATTACTGCTATCAGGTGGCGCTCCGGCTGCGGCAGTAAACAAGCGGCCAGTAAATACCCAAATGTTCGTAAAAATGGACAAAAAAAAGACCGCTTACATAATAAGCGGTTACAGTTCACAATTTCTTGGAACCGTGTAGTGTTTGGATAGGAGTGGAGAGAAACCATACTGTACTTTTATTATATGTATCCGTTTACATTTTGTCAACACTTTATTTAAAGAAAATAAGACCGCTTTCATCGGACTGTCTGCCCGTCTCTCAAAGTCTATTAATTTCCTCCCGTTAGAAACTATGCTATACTGGGTTAAGTATGTTTATAGATTCCTTCCAAGTATAGGTAACCGCTTGCTGAACAAGTGGAGACGGGCTGTGTTGTCCTGTAAGGAGAATGCTGCCATTCTTCTGTCTTACAAAAGGAATTGAAGGTTGGAAGCCTTAAATAACGGTAAGTTGAATATACATAGGAAGATTGGATTTTTGTGCTGCAAAAAATGAAGGTATGCCGCAACTTTTTGTTACCTGCCCGGTATAAGTAGATACGGACCGGACGGGATTACACGTGCAAGGGCGAGGAGGGCCGACTCACCATGACGGATTCCCAGTTGATCCAGCTAATCAAGCAAGGCGATACAGAATTATATTCGGAACTCATGCGACGATATCAACGCAAAATATTGGCTTTTGTGTACCACATGCTGAAGAACTCCCATATGGAGCTGATTGCCGAAGACCTCTGTTCAGAGACCTTCTACAAAGCCTTCCGGAGTCTTCATTCCTTCCGGGAAGTGGATGCTTCTTTCTCCACATGGCTGTACACCATTGCCCGCAATACAGTGCTCAGTGAGCTTCGCAAGAACCGTGCCGGGAATGTGTCGCTTGAAGAGAGCGGCTATACACCTGTGGCACCGCTTGATGTTGCCCCGGAACAGGCAGCACTGCGCAAGGAACGGATGGAGCTCGTTCGCGAAGCGATTAACAATCTCCCGGAGAAGCAGCGCTCCGCGCTGATTCTGCGTGAATATGATCAGATGGATTATCAGGAAATTGCCGTGATTCTGGATCAGAGCGTCAGCTCAGTGAAGTCACTGCTGTTCCGGGCAAGGAGCAGTGTGAAGCTCCAGCTCGAATCCTATTTCTATGAGCCTGAATTTGAAGAGCAGGCTGAGAGGGTGTAAGGCCTATGAATTGCAGGGAAGCGCAGGATTCCATTCCACACTTGTGGGACGCTCCCCCCACAGATCCCAGGCGGATTAGCCTTGAGAGACATATCGCAACCTGCTCCTACTGCAGTGCCGAATGGGCGCTGTGGCAGGAGACCAGTGAGCTTATGCAGGATACAAGATTCGATGTCAGCGATGAGCGGGCAGAAGCGATTAACAGTAAGGTTATGGAGCGGATCTATCTGGAGAGCCCCTGGCTTATGCCCGGTGACGGGAAGTCTGCGGGGAGTTCTGCAGTATTCCGGCATCGCTTAAGCCTCTGGATTGCCTGTTTTTTAGCCGTGTTTATCTCAAGCTTCTTATATTTCACCGTGTTCAAGACCCCCTCGAATACGACGGCGGCACAGAGCGGGATCGTCGAGACAGGTGTGGCAGGCTTAACCCTGGACTGGTCATCTTCATATCCGGTGGAGTCTGAGGGCGGGATTATTGAGCCGCTGGTGGCCAATATGGGCCCTGCACATCCGCAGTACTGGATGGTATTGTCGACGCTGGGCGTCGGATTATCCATATTCCTGCTGGTCCGTCTGAACCGGTACCGCAGACAATGAGAACCCCCTTCCCGAGCATGGAGAAGAGGGTTTTTGATTTGAATACAAGAATGTATGTGTTTTCTACTTGTTCTAAAAAAGAAGACATTTGTTTTCATTCGTGTTACATTATTAAGCAAACATAAATAGGGAAGGGAACGGTGATAGGCGATGCTGATCGGCTTAATACGCCATGGGCTGACGGATTGGAATGCAGTAGGTAAAATTCAGGGACAAAGTGATATTCCGCTGAATGATGAAGGCAGGCGGCAGGCTGAGATGCTGGGTGACCGGCTGCTGCAGGAGCCTTATCACTGGGACTATTGTATTACCAGCAGTCTGTCCCGTGCAGCAGAGACCGGCAAGATCGTAGCGGCCAAGCTGGGCATTCCTTTACTTGAGCCGGATGACCGTATCCGTGAGCGTGCCTACGGCCAGGTGGAGGGCATGACAGCCGAAGCCCGTGAAGCCAAGTGGGGCAAGGATTGGAAGCTGCTGTCTCTGGGACAGGAGAGTGATGAGGCACTTCAGGTCCGGGGGCTTGCGTTCCTGGAGGATATTACGGCCCGGTTCCCGGGTAAGAATGTCCTGGTCATCTCCCATGGAGGATTCCTTGCACAGCTCTACACCGCACTCTACAAAGACAAATATTCGGAACGGCTCGGCAATCTCTCGCTCACGATTCTGGAGAAGAACGAGCAGGAATGGAATCCTTTATTGTACAACTGTACCCGTCATATTTTACAAAAACAGCATTAACCCGACCCTTCGGGTTATTTTTTTTTGCGGCGAAAGGAATAAAAAGGGCTGTATTTCCCATAATGGTAGTAAAACAGTGAGGCGATGAGAGATGAATCTGGCGGATATGCTCACTTATGCAGACATTGGTCAGCTGACCGCCATTGCGGGACGCTATCAGTGTGAATGCAAACGGAATTCCAAACATGATTTGATTCAGAGTATATTGATCACCTTGGGCAGCCGGGAGTTCATGGAGTCCCATATTAAGGGGAGTTCTCCGGGGGAGCTGCGTTTGCTGAACAGCCTGCTCTTCGATGAACGCAGCCACTTCAGCCTGGAGGATCTGCTGGCTGCAGCCAGGCAGGCTTCCTTCGATGCCCCGCCCGGCAAAAGCGGTGACTACCGCGAGCTGGTCAGCCGGCTTAAGAATAGCGGCTGGCTGTTCAGCGGAGCTTCCCAGCAGAGCCGGTATTTGTTCCAGGTGCCGCTGGATCTGAAGAAGCGCTTCCGTGAGCAGATGGGCCAGCATTTGCAGGAGCGGATTGTTCCGGGCCCGGAGCCGGCGGTGTACAGGGGGGAGGGGGATTTGCTGGCCGGAGATCTGCTGCTGTTCCTGCGGTATGTGAAGGAGAATGAGCCTGAGCTGAACCAGGAAGGCGCGCTCTATAAGCGCAATCAGCAGGGAGTGATGAATGCGCTGCAGATTGCAGAGCCTTTACTCGGCAAGGGCGGCTGGAGGTTCGGCTACGGCAGGGCTTGTGAGCATTATCCGCCGAGATTTGCCCTGCTGTACGATTATGCCCGCCACCGCCGCTGGATCTCCGAGGAGGGCTACAGGCTGCAGCTTACAGCGGCAGGCGGGCATTTTCTGGCGGAGGGGAAATCGGAAAAGCTGATGCAGTTATTCTCCTTTTGGTTAAGACTGTATAAAGGGGCTATTCCCAATTTGCCTTCGCTGGTCTACTGGATTAGTCTAAGTGCCGGCAGATGGGTGACCACAGCCTCGCTGTCAGAAGGAATCGGCTGGCTGATCAAGCCCTTTTATTACGATGATGCCGCTTCCATTCTCGAACAGCGAATCTTGCGGATGATGCTGCATCTGGGCATGCTTAAGCTTGGTGAGGAACCCGCAGGAACAGTGGTCATGATGACACCCTGGGGATGTGAGGCGGCTGTGCCGAAGCATCTGCTCAGGTAAGGAGGAGAGAGATGCGGATTGCCTATGGGAGTTACATACCGCAGCTTGACGAGACAGTCTATGTGGCGGAAGGCGCTAAGCTCGTTGGCGATGTAAGAATAAGCAAACAATCCAGTGTCTGGTTCAACGCCGTACTTCGCGGTGACCTGGCGCCGGTGATCATCGGGGAGCGCTGCAATATTCAGGACGGTGTGGTCGGCCATGTGGCGGACGGATTGCCGCTGATGCTGGAGGATGACATCTCGGTCGGGCATTCAGCAATCATCCATGGCTGCCGGATAGGCAAGGGCACATTAATCGGAATGGGTGCAATTGTACTGAACGGAGCAGAGATTGGTGAATATGCTTTAGTAGGAGCCGGCTCCCTTGTAACCGAGAATACCATCATTCCTCCGTATACGCTCTCCTTGGGCATACCGGCCAAAGTGGTCCGTGAATTGACTGAGCAGGATCTGCTGAGGATGGCACGCACAAGTGAAAGCTATGTGAAAAAAGCATTGGAATACGGAATTTCTTAAACAGCGGAGGTGTATCGAATGGACAAAATGAAGGCTACTTATGAAGTGATGCTGGGGCTGGCTGCGGAAATGGTGTGGGATGAAGCGTTAAGAAAGCGTCGTACCGACATGTTGTACCGGAAGATCGACACGGCGCTGGCTGCTGGTGATGAGGCGGCTTTCCGGAATCTGACTGAAGAACTGAAAAGTTTGGCATAGGAAATGCGCCTGGCGCATTTCTTTTTTTTCTCAAAATTAAGGATTGCCAAGCCGTATACACTTGTTTATGATGCTTTTAAAGTTAAATGCATGCTGCGGGATGCGGCTAGAGGGGGCGAATCTATGAAATTCAGTGATTTTGACAGTAGAGCCTGGGAGACCGATGGACAATACTATGATACCTGCATCATTCCGTACAGCGGACTTCAAGGCACGGAGACTCCGCCTGAGACAGTTAAGTTACTTGAACGGCAGCGTGATTTCCTGGAATTGGCCGAGCAACCGTACAAAGGGCGGGTCGTGACTTATCCGGCGGTACAGTATGCAGGGCCTGGAATGACAGCACTGATGAATGAGCTTTGCCGAAAAGTCAAATCCAGCGGCTTCCAGTACGCCATCGTGATGTCTGCCAATGAGGGGCTGCGCAGGGAGGAGATATTTGAAAGCGATTTACTCCTTTGCCTGCCTGAGATAGCGGCCGATTCCAGAGCCTCGGTAAGCGTGTATGTGCTGAGTGAAATCCAGGCCCTATGGGAGAATGGAAAATGAGTTAAATGTGACGGAAAATCAACAATTTATCAAAAAAGCACCTTAAACGCCTGTCACAATTTAGACAATATTCTTGACGGGTTTTAGACCCTAAGCTATGATTAGGATGAACTTATATGAACTGTGATATTTTTCATTGAAAACGGAATTTTTACCTAAAAAACCTATGCAACAACTCTGCAGGTGCCTTCTCACATTTTGAAAAGGGGGTTACATACAGTATGAGCAGCCTTAATGAAGAAGAAGAATCACTTCCGCAAGAACCGCCCAGCCGAAACGAGATGTCACGCAGACAGTTTTTGACCTACACACTAGGAGGGGCTACCGCCTTTATGGGTGCCGGAGTTATCCTGCCGATGGTCCGGTTTGCTGTAGATCCGATTCTGCAGAAAAAAGGCGAGGGAGAATTCATCAAGGTAGCGGAAGCGTCCAAAATTACCGAAGAGCCCCAGGAGTTCACCTTCGAGCTTCCGCAGCAGGACGGATGGTATGCCAGTACAGCGATGCTTACGGCGTGGATTCGTAAAGACGCGAACGGAGATATTTATGCGCTTTCACCGATCTGCAAGCATCTGGGCTGCACCGTAGGCTGGAATAATAACAAGGCGCATCCTGATGAATATCATTGCCCTTGCCATGGCGCCCGCTATACGAAGCAGGGCCGGCAACTGGCCGTGGCTGCCAAGCCCCTGGACCAGTACACCACCAAGATTGACGGAGGCTGGGTATATCTCGGTGAAATCGTCCCTAATACTGTTTCGGCGAAGGAGGCGTGAACGGCGTGTTCAAAAACGTATATAACTGGATTGACGAACGTCTGGATATTACACCGATCTGGAGAGATGTTGCCGACCACGAGGTCCCCGAGCATGTCAATCCCGCACACCACTTTTCAGCCTTTGTGTACTGCTTCGGCGGACTAACCTTCTTCATCACTGTAATCCAGATACTCTCAGGAATGTTTCTGACCATGTATTATGTCCCGGATATCATTAATGCCTACGCCAGCGTAGAATATCTGCAGACCAAGGTCGCCTTCGGTAAAATCGTCCGCGGCATGCACCACTGGGGCGCGAGTCTCGTCATTGTCATGATGTTCCTTCATACGATGCGTGTGTTCTTCACCGGTTCGTATAAGGCTCCGCGCGAGATGAACTGGGTAGTGGGGATGCTGATTTTCTTTGTCATGCTGGGACTGGGACTTACCGGTTACCTGCTTCCATGGGACAATAAGGCGTACTTCGCCACCAAGGTTACGCTCGAGATCGCCAATTCGGTTCCGTTCATGGGACCGGTGCTCAAGGAGCTGATGCAGGGCGGCAGTATTGCCGGCGCCGAGACGCTGACCCGGTTCTTCGCCTTACATGTATTCTTCCTCCCGGCGGTTCTGCTTATACTGCTTGTCGGGCACTTCATTATGATCCGCAGACAAGGCATATCCGGTCCGCTGTAAAATAACGTATAGGAGGCACGGTCATGGCACACGGAGACGACTCCAAAGAGAAGGTGATATTCGTCGGGGATTCCCGGGTCCGCAGAGGAAACGGATTCATTACCCCGCCGGATTATACGGCGTATCCGGGCAAATCGGAAGCCTTTATCCCTAACTTTCTGCTCAAGGAATGGATGGTTGGTGTAGTGGTGTTGGTGGGAATTCTGGTTCTGACCATCTCAGAGCCGGCTCCGCTAGGGTTCCCTGCCAATCCGGCAGCAACGGTAATTCCGATTCCCGACTGGTATTTTCTCTTCCTCTATCAGTATTTGAAGCTTCCTTATGCATCAGGTGACTATATCGTGCTGGGAACGCTTGGTGTGACTGGGGTGGCCTTCGGGGCGCTGCTGCTGGCGCCTTTCCTAGATACCGGCCCCGAGCGGCGGTTCTACCGCAGACCGATTGCGTCCTCGCTGATGTTCCTGTCCCTCGCAGCAATCGTCTATTTGACCAACACAGCCTGGACAGAATACAAGCATGAGATGGCTGAAACCGGCCAGATTCCAGAGGATGTACAGCGCGAGGAGAAAGCGGCCGAGAACAGGGCGGCGGGCTTGCCAACCACAAGTGCCGTCAAGCCGAAGGATATTGCCATTGTGGACAAGGATGATCCGGCGATGGCACTCTATAAGCAAGCAACCTGTATAACCTGCCATGCGGTAGATATGAAGGGCTCCGGCAGTTTTCCTTCGCTTCGGGGTGTAGGCGATAAGCATGATAAGGCGGCGATTCTTACTATTATAAAAGAAGGTAAGGGTCAGATGCCGCCAATGGTGGAGACGGCTATGGGAGCAGGGCTGACCGAGCAGGATATCGATGAGCTGGCCGGCTGGCTTGCCAAACAAAAAAGCGGACAGTAAAATAACAGTAACGCAGGACCTGATCGTGTATGCGCTCAGGTCTTTGTTATGTCATAAGAGTTGTAATGAAATCAGTGTTGTATTGAAATGAAGCTGCTACAGTCGGGGGGAAGTAGTTTGTATGCCGGGTCATTGGTTTGAGAAATTATTTAGGGACCGGAGAATAATATGGCTGCTGTTTATCGTGAATCTGCTCGGAACGGTCTACGGATATATGTGGTATGGCAACCAGCTCACGTTCACGGCGCAGACTGAACCGCTCTGGCTACTGCCGTTCGTTCCTGACAGCCCTACGGCCAGTCTGTTTTTCACGGCTGCATTACTGCTGCTGCTGTATCCGCCAAGAGGGCTTGCAGGGACGCTGATACGTGAGCTGATTGAAGCGCTGGCAGTCCTAACCTCTGTGAAGTACGGAATATGGGCGGTCAGCATCATTGTGGCCGGCGGTTATCAGGGAGATTCCATCACCTGGAAGGACTGGATGCTGATGATCTCCCATACCGGAATGGCTGTGGAAGCTCTGATCTATGCCCGGTTCTTCACCTTCCGGAGAATGCTGCCTGTGGCGCTTGCGTGGACATTCGCTAATGATATAGTGGATTATTCACAAGGCGTGTATCCATGGCTGCCTTCTGTGCTTGATGATGATCTTATCGCTGTTCAGTACCTCACCATGGGGCTTACACTGTTCAGTACGGCTGCTGCCTGGCTGTTCTGCGGCCGGACAAGGCGTCCGGCACTACCGGACAGCACTGCCATGAAGCACTGAGCCTCTGTTCTAACTCTTGTCCTTCCGCCATACATTAAGGTGGGAGGGATGTCTTATGCCGCGCAGAAAAGTATTCATACTGTCAGGAATTCTGCTGTGCTGGCTGCTGGCCGGTATCAGCGGAGGCCGCGTTCAGGCTGAAGCAGGGGATGCTGCTGCAGACCAGGGAAGTACGGCTTACATAGAAGCAGCCGGAAGTGTACCCAGTGATCCCGCTGCTCTCACGGCCAGAAGCGGAGCACAGCGGCTGGAGCAGGCTGCAGAAGCTCTATACGGCTATGTGCTTGAAGGCGATGTGCTGAAGGCCCGCCAGGAGGCAGAGGAGGTCTCGCAGATCTTCATCTCTTCGTCCTTTGAAGGGATGACCTCAGTGGAGGGGGTCAATGCACTATCCTCTGTGATCCTGGACATGAAGTCGGCACTGGCTGCGGCCCAGCCGTCCCCGGAGAGATGGGAAGCGGCAGCGGCGAAGCTGCGGCTTGCCGCTAACAGCCTGAATCACCCCCGCCAGCCCATGTGGCTGCAGTACTATAAGCTGGTCCGTGAGGATCTGAACGATATGGAGCAAAGCGCTGCCGCGAATGATCTGAAGAGCTGGACAGCGGCCCTGGCAAGACTTCAGAGCCGGTATGCGAATATCCGGCCTGCGGTGATCATCTCCCGGCCTGCTGAGGCGGTGAGCACCTTTGATTCCTGGATGTCTTACGCAGGAGGGGTGGCAGGCTCGGAGCAGCCCGTGGAACGGGCCCGCCTGCTGGAGATTGTATCCTATGGGCAGGATGCAGCAAGAGTGATGTTCGGCAAGGACCGCAGCGAGCCGGTCCTGTCTCTGCCGCTGGCTCCGCAGCAATACGGGGGCTGGGCCCTGCTGGCAGGCGCGTTCATCCTTACGGTGCTCGTGTATACGGCTTACCGTAAGTACCGCGGCCAGAAGCAGAATCTAAAACCCGTGTAGGCTTGAGCGGCGGCAACAGAGGATACAAAGAGGGCGGACCCCACAAGCAGCCATTGCCGGCTTGTGGGGTCCGCCCTTATGTGTGTATAGTTCAGGTCTCCCGGAAGCCTTCCCCGTGAACGTCGTGAACCTCACTGATAATGACGAAGGCTTTAGGATCCACCGACTTCACCAGCAGGCTTAGCCGGCGGATCTCCTGTCTGGAGACCACGCAATAGACCATATGCTTCGCCTGCTTGGAATAAGCGCCGATCGCCGGGATTAAGGTAACGCCGCGATCCATTTCTACGGTGATCAGCTCGGCAATCTGCGGAGCCTCGTCGCTGATGATGGTGAAGGCTTTGGCGGCGTAGGCTCCTTCCTGGATGAAATCAATGACGCGTGAGGCGATGAAGACTGCCACGAGCGTATACAGTATTTTTTCGCGGGGAATGTAGAGCAGGGAAGCCCCGATAATGATGATATCCACGGCCAGAATAATCTGTCCCATGCTCCAGCCGAACTTGCGTCCGAGTATCCGTGCCACAATATCTACACCCCCGGTGGTGCCCCCGAAGCGGAAGACAATCCCCAAGCCCAGACCAAGGGTTACCCCTGCATATAATGAAGCAAGAATAAAATCATGCTCTGTACTGAACGTTACAATCCAGCCTGCCTTAATCATCCGTTCAAATAACCAGAGGAAAAAAGACAGGGAGCCGATGCCGAGTCCGGTATAGACGATCTGATTCGCCCCGAGCACCTTCCAGCCGAGCAGAAAGAGCGGAAGGTTCAGCAGCAGTGTGGTTAAGAAGATAGGGATGTTAAAGGCGTAATTGAGCAGGATGGTAATCCCGGTAACTCCGCCCTCCATCAGCTGGTTGGGAATAATGAAATACAGGAGTCCGAATGCGTAGATGGCCGTGCCCAGCATGATGGGGGCCACTGTTTTGCTGACTGTGCTGATTTTAATGGTTGAACTCATAACATCCCTCGCCTACGCCTCTAAATGGGCAATTTATATGTAATGATCCCCCCGGAGAGCACACAAGCTCCAGGCGGCATTGCAAAAAAGATTTGTCTTCAAAACGTCTTTACGATAACATAGGGGCAAACAGAAGGCAAGAACACACGGGGGTGAAAGGGCAATTTATGGATAAAAGTCTTGGTGACATTCAGCGTGAGGTAGATGCCTATATCTCACAGTTTAAAGAAGGCTACTTCAGTCCGCTGTCGATGCTGGCCCGGATGTCCGAGGAAGTCGGGGAGCTGGCGCGCGAAGTCAACCATCAATTCGGCGAGAAGCCGAAAAAAGCGGATGAAGCTGATAATTCGATTGAGCTGGAGCTGGGCGACATTCTCTTCATTACCGTTTGTTTCGCCAATTCACTCGGTATCGACTTAACTGAGGCTCATAATAAGGTTATGCACAAATTCAATACACGTGATGCCGGGCGCTGGACGCCCAAAAACACCGATTAGGCCTATGCTACATATGCTGTACCAAACGAACGGGATTTAGCCGTAAGGATGGTGAGGATATGGACCATAATGATTATGTAAAAGCGGCCTACCGCTCAATACTCCGCAGTGACTTTGCTGAGGCCATCACCTTGTTCGAGGCGGCCATTGCCGCAAGTCCCGATGATGCGGAAGTCAGATACCGCTGCGCTATTACCTATGCCCGCAGCGGCATGCTGGACAAAGCGCTTGAACATGCTGTAGCCGCACGCAGACTGGATGGAACCAAACCGGAGTATCAGCTGCATCTTCAGCATCTGCAGGCTCTTAAGCTTGTGCAGGAAGCAAAGCGGCTGCTGGAGGATGACGCAGCGGACAGTGTGAATCCGTACCATCCGATTACGCTGCTTAAGGAAGCTGTATCGCTTGACCCTCTCTACGGGGATGCTTATGTATGGCTGGCAATTGCGCACAGCCGGATGAATGAACATCTGCAGGCGATTGCGGTATTGAAAGAAGTTATGTCGCTGCACCCGGATGACAGCGGACTGCGTCTGCTGATGAAGGATCTGCAGAAATCGCTGCAACACTATATACAATAATAACAGAGCCAGGGAAAGCGGGGAGAATTCATTTGAGTGACAAGATCAGGATTATTGTTTCCGGAGCCGGAGGCAGAATGGGCAAAGAGGTTGTGAAGCTGGTATTGCAGGATGATGAACTCGAGCTGGCAGCAGCGGTTGACCGCTCTGCACATGGCAGAGATGCCGGACGGCTGGTTGGCCTTGAGGATTGCGGTGTACTTGTGACTCCGGATCTAGAGACTGCGCTTGCAGATACAGAGGCGGATGTAATGGTTGATTTTACGCTTCCACACTCTGCATATAGCAATACTGCGCTGGCGGTCAAATACGGCGTCCGTCCGGTTATCGGTACCACCGGCTTCACGCCGGAGCAGATCGCCGGGCTGGACAAGCAATGCCAGGAGCAGGGAATCGGCGGACTGATTGCGCCTAACTTCTCCATCGGTGCGATTCTGCTGATGAAATTTGCTGCCCAGGCCGCAAAGTATTTCCCTCATCTCGAAATTATCGAATATCATGGAGACCAGAAGCTGGATGCTCCGTCAGGAACAGCGATTAAGACGGCAGAGATGATCTCTGAGGCGCGGCAGGAGCTCCGCCAGGGACATCCGGAGGAAGAAGAGATTATTGAAGGCTCACGCGGCGGGTATTATAACGGCTTCCGTATTCACAGCGTGCGTCTTCCGGGTGTTTTTGCCCAGGAGGAGGTTGTATTCGGCGGGTTCGGACAGTCGCTCAAGATCCGTCATGACTCTTATGAGCGCGCGGGTTATATGCCTGGAGTCAAGCTCGGGATTCAAAAGGTGATGGGCTATACCGGCTTGATTTACGGCTTTGAGCATTTTATAGAATAGACGGGGAGAGAAACAGAATGTTGAAAATTGCTTTTATCGCACATGACCGCAAAAAAGATGAAATGGTTAATTTCGTAACTGCTTATGAGCATGTTTTTGAAGGGCATAAATTATTCTCCACCGGAACCACGGGCCAGCGTATCATGGAAGTGACCAAGCTCTCCATTCACCGTTACATGTCGGGGCCGCTTGGCGGCGACCAGCAGATCGGCTCGATGGTGGCTACGGATGAGCTAGATTTAATTATTTTCCTGCGTGACCCGCTGATGGCCCAGCCGCATGAACCGGATATTACAGCGCTGCTACGTCTGTGCGATGTGTACGGGATTCCGGTGGCTACGAATATTGCTACAGCAGAAATTCTGGTGAAGGCTATTGACCGGGGAGATTTCGGCTGGCGTGAGCTGGTACATAAATACAAGCCGGGTGTGGACGAGTCATGAAGCTTGACATTCTGGTATTCGGCGCGCATGCAGATGATGCCGAGATCGGCATGGCAGGGACAATTGCCAAGCATACTGCTGCCGGCTTCAAGGTAGGAATGTGCGATCTGACCCGGGCAGAGATGTCCTCGAACGGCACGGTGGAGCTGCGGGAACAGGAAGCACAGCAGGCTGCCGCAGTGCTGGGCGCTGCGGTGCGGACGAATCTGGGGCTGCCTGACCGTGGCCTGTCTATGACAGAGGGCCATTTGGCGGCAGTAACAGCGGAAATCCGCCGCTATGCCCCGTCTATGGTTTTTGCCCCTTACTGGGAAGACCGCCATCCTGATCATATTGCCTGCAGTAAGCTGGTGGAGGAAGCGGTATTTAATGCCAAGCTGCGCAAATATATGCCGGACAAGCCCGCTATCCCCGAGCCTGAATTATATTTCTACTTTATTAATGATCTTGGACGGACGGATCTAATCGTAGATGTGACTGCGCAGTATCCGCTGAAGGAGCAGGCATTGTCCTGCTACCGTTCCCAATTTGGACTCGCTCCGGGTGAAGATGCCGTTGCAACGCCATTGACGGAAGGGTATATCGAACGCGTCCGTTCCAGAGACATGCTGCTCGGTCAGCGGAGGCTCATTCCTTATGCCGAAGGGTTCGTCGGCAAGGTTCCGTATACCGTAGATTTGTTCGATGCTGCCCGCAAATAGAGGTTGCCACTCGACAACGCCCGGAAAACAACTATAATTAATTCATATCGTTACTTGAAGTAATAGACTTAAGTTAAAATTGAAGGGGCGGAGCTATGGAGCGGCTAAAGATAGGCATCACTTGTTATCCTTCTCTAGGCGGCTCGGGCGTGGTGGCAACTGAACTGGGCAAACTATTGGCTGAAAAAGGCCATGAGGTTCACTTTATCACACACAGCATCCCGTTTCGGCTGGGAACGTTTCAGAAAAATATCTTTTACCATGAGGTAGAGGTTAACGATTATTATGTATTCCGCTATCCGCCATATGATCTGGCGCTGGCGACCAAGATGGCGCAGGTAGCCAAAATGCAAAATCTGGACCTGTTCCATGTGCATTATGCAGTTCCGCATGCGGTATGTGCTTTTCTGGCCAAGCAGATCCTTGGTAATGATATCAAAGTGGTTACCACGCTGCATGGTACGGATATTACAGTGTTGGGCCAGGATGAATCCCTGAAGGATCTGATCCGGCTGGGCATTAACGAGAGTGATGCGGTGACCGCAGTCTCCCGTGATCTGATCAAGGAGACCCGCAAGGCGCTTGATATTACGCGTGAAATTGATCTGACTTATAATTTCGTAGATAAGCGTGTCTATTATCCCCGGGATGTAACGGATCTGCGCGGCGACTTCGCGGCCCCGGATGAGAAGATTCTGATGCATATCAGCAATTTCCGCCCGGTCAAGCGGGTGAGTGATGTGGTGGATGTGTTCGCCAAGGTGAACCGGCAGGTGCCTTCCAAGCTGCTGCTGGTCGGCGAAGGCCCTGACCTGCCTAAGATTCAAGCCAAGATCAGCGAGATGGGCCTCGACGATCATGTCCGTTTCCTGGGTAAGCAGGACGAGATTGCCCAGGTGATCTCGCTGGCGGACCTGCTGCTGCTGCCTTCTGAGAAGGAGAGCTTCGGGCTGGTCGCCCTGGAAGCGATGGCCTGCGGCGTTCCGACCATTGGCTCGCAGGCCGGTGGGATTCCGGAGCTGATTCAGCATGGCAAGACCGGATTCCTTGCGCCAGTCGGCGATACGGAATCGATGGCAGAATATGCCGTCCGGCTGCTCTCGGATGAGGCGATGGCTGAGAGCTTCCGGCGCGCATGCCTGGAGCGGTCCTGCAATGATTTCAGCAGAGATATGATCACCAATCAATATGAAGATATTTATTACCGTGTGCTCGGGCGCAAGGTATCCGGATTAGACCCGATTCTGGGGTAAGGAGTACGATATGGAATGGAGAATGGCACCACCCGGTATGGCTGAAGCCGCCGGGACAGTTGTTGCAGGCCTAGTGGCAGGCGGCCATGAAGCTTATTTCGTCGGCGGCTGCCTGCGCGATGAGCTGCTGGGCCGTCCGGTGCATGATATAGACATCACTACCTCCGCACTGCCGGAGGAGGTGATGTCCCTGTTTCCGCGCTGCGTCCCTACCGGACTGGCGCATGGCACGATCACTGTGCTGCAGGAGGGCTACAGCCTGGAAGTTACGACCTACCGGACGGAGAGCGGCTATGCCGATCACCGGCGTCCGGAGCATGTCGTATTCGTCAGGGATGTGCGGGAGGATCTCCGCCGCCGTGACTTCACGATCAACGCCATCTGCTGCGGCCTTGACGGCGGGCGGATTGACCCTTTCGGGGGGGAGCGGGATCTCAAGCTCCGCGTGATCCGCTGTGTAGGCGAAGCGGAGGAACGCTTCGAGGAGGATGCGCTGCGGATGCTGCGCTGCGTACGTTTTGCTTCCGTGCTGGATTTCGCGATTGCGAAGAATACCTGGCGCGGTCTGCTGCGCCAGCGTGACAAGCTGGCGCATATTGCTGTGGAGCGGGTGCGCGCCGAGGTGGAGCGCATCCTGGAAGGCCCGCACCCGCAGCGCGGGTTGGGGCTCCTGCTGCGCAGCGGCCTGCTGCCGCGCGGCAAAGCGCCGTTCCCCTGGACCGGCCGGGACCTGGCGGCTGCCGCCGCCCGCCTCGCCGGTCTCGGGAACCTGGAGAGCGCCCGCCTGCGCTGGGCGCTCCTGCTGCATGCCCTGGGATCGTCGGCGCAGTGCGCCGATGAGCTCCTGCGGGCATGGACGTTCCCGGGGGCGACGCGCACTGGCATCGTCGCCGTGCTCCGCGTCCGCGAAGCATGGGACGCGGCATTGTCCTCGGCGCGGCCGGAGGCTTCCGGCGCCGGGGAGCGGCTGCGGCGGCGGTGGATCGCCGCCGTGCTGGGCCATGGCCAGTCAGCCGCCGAAGGGTGGCTGACGCTGCTTGAGGCGGCGGGGCCTGACGCCGCGTCCGCTGTTGGCGCAGGTGCGCGCGGCCCGGCCGCAGGCGTCTCTGCCACTGCCGCGGTCGCACCCGCCACGACGGAGGACGTCCCTGCCGCAGATGCTGGCGCACCCGCCACGGCGGAGGACGCCCCTGCCAGAGATGCTGGCGCACCCGCCAGATCGGCAGGCGTCCCTGACGCGCCTACAATGGCAAGCTCAATCCCCCCTGTAACCACCAGACTCCTGCGGTCCTGGACCGCAGAGATGCCGATCCGTACGCTCGCTGAGCTGGCGGTGAGCGGCCATGAGGTGACAGCGGCGCTGGAGAAGCGTCCCGGCCCGTGGCTGGGCGTATTGCTGAACCAGCTTCTTCTGGCTGTCGCGGCAGGTGACCTTGCCAATGACAACCAATTACTGCTGCAAGCAGCGCAAAGGATGGATAGAGATGAATAGCGGTCATGCGCAGCATTCCGGTGTGTTGAAGCGGGAGGCGTTCGTTCCCGGCTGGGCCAAAGGCATTCAGCGGCTGGATACTGTCGGTTCCACACAGGAGGAAGCCAAACTACTCGCCGAGGACGGCGCCCCGGAGGGAACAACGGTCATGGCCGAAGCGCAGACCGGCGGGCGCGGGCGGATGGGCCGTAAATGGCACTCCCCCCACGGCAAAGGAATCTGGATGAGCCTGGTGCTTCGTCCAGCTCTGCCGCTGGCCTTGACTCCGCAGCTGACGCTGCTGGCCGGAGTGGCTGTATGCACAGCCATCCGTGAGGTTACCGGAGTGCCGGCCGGCATCAAGTGGCCGAATGACCTGCTGGCCGGCGGCCGCAAAATCTGCGGAATCCTGCTGGAATCCTCGCTTCGCGAAGGCGGACTGCATTATTGCATCGCCGGTATCGGCATTGCTGCCAATCTGACGGAGGAAGACTACCCGGAGGAGCTACGGGGAATTGGTACATCGCTGCTGATCGAAGGCGGGGGCATTCCTGTAGACCGCAAGAGGCTTGCGGAAGCCGTGCTGGAGGAACTCGAATATTTGTATCATGTATATATGGAGCAAGGCTTCCAGCCCGTGAAGGAGCTGTGGGAGTCCATGTCGGTGACACTGGGGCGTCAGGTATACGTGAATACTCCCCAAGGCCGCACCGAAGCCACTGCTGTCGGACTGAGCGATAACGGCGGGCTGCTGCTGCGTAACGAATCGGGTGAGGTAGTGAGCGTACTGTCCGGAGAAATTGAAATGATCTAGTAGACCATCAGAATTGAACAAGTGATTTCATTCCATAAAGGGATGAAGCTACGTTCGTAGCGAAAAAATAGGGATAAGTGTATTCTGTACAACTAAAAACAGTGGAACGGGTAGACTTCCTCTTCTAATTGTAGTCTGTACAACTAAATTTGCTCGGATTGGCGAAAATCCAGAAATAGAGGCATTTTAATTGCAGGAAATACAACTAAACAGAGATTCGGCAGCACATCCGGCGATTTAGTTGTACAAATTACAACTAAGACTACTCCGTGCACCTTAATCAGGGTGAGGTAAACCCTCAGCAAGCCATTAGTTAAAGTATTTCTCATACGTATAGATCTGATGAACTACTAGGTGGCTGGAACTGCCGCATTTTAGAGGATTTTAGAATGTTTAAACAGATAGGGAAAAGTGGCGGAGGGGAATTTTGGAGCTGTAGGAGCGGTAGCGTCCGCCTGAAAGCTTTCCGTAGGAAAGCTCGCATCGTAAGCATAAGCTAGTCACCGGATTTCTACCGCGAACAGCGGTTTAAATCAGGGAATCTGGGGACAACAGCGGCCGGAAGCCCAAAACTTCTCTGGAGTCACAACCATCACATTCTGAAATTATTTTGCAATTTATATAGTTCGAAAATTGTCAACAAGGCCGCTCCTCACGACCACGGGAGCGGCCATGTCATATTTTAAGGTGTTTATTTTTGTGTTTTTTTGGTATACTGTCCTCATGAGGCGGCATCGCATGGCGAGCTGTACTCACGCAATTGTATCTTTAATAGGACACCTATTTACCGGATGTACCTTCATAACTGGATGTAACGGTTACGTTGGATTCTGCTCTGAGCCGTAAGGACCGAGACAGAAGGGACGATCGCGAGTGACTCTTTTTTGCCCTTCGGACCTTTTTAGCGGACCATGCTAAAGGGTTTTTTTGTTTGCGCGGATACCGCGTATTTTATGGAAAAGGGGAATGAGAGCGACATGGCAGACAAACACGCACTGAATATTATCAAAATGAAAAAAATGAAAACGGACGGGGTGCCCCTGAGCATGCTGACCGCGTATGACTACCCTTCAGCCTTGCTGGCGGAAGAAGCCGGAATCGACCTGATTCTGGTCGGTGATTCCCTGGGAAATGTCGTGCTTGGTTATGACACCACGCTGCCGGTTACCATAGAGGATATGGTCTACCATACCCGGTCGGTGAAGCGCGGGGCGCCTAATACTTTTATAGTGGCTGATATGCCGTTCATGACCTACCACGGAAGCGTGGATGAGACCTTGCGCGGTGTGCGAAGACTGATGCAGGAAGGCCAGGCCCATGCGGTCAAAATGGAAGGCGGTCTTGAGATCTGCTCCGCAGTGTCGGCTGTAGTAGCAGCCGGAGTTCCGGTGCTCGGCCATATCGGCCTGACTCCGCAGTCGGTCAATATGATCGGCGGCTACCGAATTCAGGGGAAGGATGCCAAGGATGCGCAGCGGCTGATGGACGAAGCGAAGGCACTGGAAGCAGCCGGGGCATTCGGTATTGTACTGGAGCTGGTCACGGAGGAAGTGGCAGAAGCCATCTCCAAGGCTGTCAGCATACCGACCATCGGCATCGGTGCCGGGCGTTACTGTGACGGACAGGTTCTGGTTTTCCATGATGTCCTGCGGTATGCCTCACCTTACCGGGAGAAAAAGTTCGTCAAAACCTACGCCGATGTAGGCTCCCTGATCCGTGAAGGCATCACCAGCTACGTACAGGAAGTGAAGGACCGCTCGTTCCCTGCGGAAGAGCATGTGTTTCGCGCGGATGAGACCGTTTTGGAATCTTTATACGGCAATGCCGGCAAAGGAGTGAAATAAAATGAGAGTGATCCGAACGATTGCTGAACTTCGCGAAGCGCTCGAATATATGCGTCAAGGGGGCCATGGCCCTGTTGGTTTTGTGCCTACCATGGGATATTTGCATGAAGGACATGCCAGTCTGCTGCGTAAGGCAGGGGAGAAGAGCGGCACGGTGGTGATGAGTATTTTTGTCAATCCGCTGCAATTTGGCCCGAATGAGGATTTTGCTTCCTATCCGCGGGATGAGCAGCGTGATCTGGCGCTGGCTGAACGTGAAGGTGCGGACCTGGTGTTCATACCAAGTGTAGAAGAGATGTATCCGCAGCCGATCCGTACAGGCGTATCGGTCTCCTCGCTTACGTCGCAGCTCTGCGGCGCTTCGCGTCCGGGACATTTTGACGGAGTAACTACTGTGGTCAGCAAGCTGTTTCATATCGTGCAGCCGGATTACGCCTTCTTCGGACTGAAGGATGCCCAACAGGTAGCGGTTCTCCGCCGGATGGTGTCTGACCTTAACATGAACGTGGACATTATCGCCTGTCCTATTGTGCGCGAGGAAGACGGGCTGGCGCTTAGCTCCCGCAATGTCTATCTGAGCAGCGAGGAGCGCAGACAGGCGCTGGTATTGTCTCGTTCCCTGCGCGAGGTGCGCCAGGCTATGGAAGAGGGCAGCATTCGTACCGTAGATGAAGCACGGGCTCTGCTGGTCTCGGTCATTTCTGAATCGCCGCTTGCGGTCATTGATTATGCGGAGATTCTAACCTTCCCTGATCTGGAAGAGCTGGAAGGCGGCAGCAGGCTGACGGATGCGGGCGGAGAGGTTATAATGGCTCTGGCTGTGAAGTTCGGCAGAACCCGTCTGATTGATAATAATGTATTTATTCCTAAGGAGGCACACGCTCTTGTTTAGACATATGATGAAATCCAAAATCCACCGGGCAACGGTCACTGAAGCCAATCTCAATTATGTGGGCAGCATTACCATTGATGAAGATCTGATGGAAGCCGCAGACCTGCTGGAGAACGAGAAGGTGCAGATCGTGGACAATAATAACGGTTCCCGTCTGGAGACTTATGTCATTCCAGGTCCGCGCGGCAGCGGCGTCATTTGTCTGAACGGGGCAGCGGCGCGTCTGGTACAGCCTGGCGATACAGTGATTATTATATCCTACGCTGTCATGTCCTCCGAGGAGCTGGCGGCGCACAAGCCGACTGTAGTGTTCGTTGATGCGGGAAACAAGCCGGTGAAGCTGGCGGATCATGAGATTCACGCGACGATTGCCTGAATTCTGAGCTTTGAGCCATGTAATCAATGGCAGGGATGAAGACCCCTGTACTTGCTGATAATGAAGTAAGGCAAGCTTAAGCTGACTTCATTATCAGTAAGGGTGGGATGTCCGGTGTTTCAACATTTATTTGCTGAGATGAACAAGATGCTCCAGGAGATCAAAGCCGACTATCCTACTGCGGAGGGTGCCCGCCGAAGCGATCTTTTATCCAAGTATAATATGCTCCACCGCATCAGTGATAATGTAATGGACGAATGGCTGGTCTTCGCCGAGAAGCTAAGCGAGTTCCGGGAACAGGCGGATTTTCAGGTTCAGCCGGAGGAGCTGCCGGAAGAGGAGGCCCCTGAGCTTGGGATGGATGCTTTTGTCAGGGGCCAGGGCTATTATAAGCTGCTGATGTACCGCAAGTGCATTGAACAGTTCAGGGAGGTTACGGCACAGTACCCGGACAGCCTCGCTGCCCGCCTGTATCTGGCCATGGCTTATCTGCAGGAGGGAGAAGGAGATACCGCCTGGGGACATCTGAATCACATGCTGGGCCTGATCCGTGAGGTGAAGCTGAAGGCGATGATCTATAATGCGCTGGGCTGTATCCGGGCTTCCCAGGAACGCTTCAATGAAGCCAGTGAGCTGTTCAGCCTGTCGCTGCTGCATGATCCTGATCTGCCGGAGCCGAACGTGAATCTGGAGGTGTGCCGCAGACGGGGCGGGAAGCTGGAGTTTGGCCATCAGCTGGTTTCGCTTTTATAATTTATCCTCGGTTTCTTTAGGCGATGCGCCCCACTTCCCGGGGTGTGCATCGCCTTTTTTCGTAACTTCTGTTATGCTGATAAAGAGTCTCAAGTGAAAGGGAATAGAACTTATAATGAAATTTGCCGTGCTTGATTTTGAAACTACGGGAACCCAATCTGTGGGAGAGATCATCCAGGTTGGCCTTGCCATTATAGAAGAAGACGGGACGATCTCCCGGGTGTATGGTTCCTATGTCAAGCCCGGAGCGCCAATTCCTCCTTTTATTACGGGCCTGACCGGAATTACAGACAGCGATGTACAGGATGCGCCGGAGCTCGATGAGATGATGATGGAGCTGGTACCGCTGCTGGATGATGTAGTCCTCGTCGGACACAATGTCGCGTTTGATTTTCATTTTTTGCAGAATGCGCTGGACCGCTGCGGCTACCTGCCGTTTCAGGGGCGGATTCTGGATACGATCGATTTTCTCAAAATATGCTTTCCTTCGCTGAGCACCTATCAGCTTGGCGCGGTAAGCAGCCACTTCGGCATTACGCATGAACGTCCCCATCAGGCGGACAGTGATGCGCTTGCCACGGCTATTGTGCTGCTCAAATGTCTGGAAGAGCTGCAGAGTCTGCCGCTGCTGACGATTCAGCGGCTGAATGAGCTGTTCGCGGACGAAGACAGTGATCTGGCCTGGTATTTCGACGGGCTGCTGCGGGAGCGGGAGATGGAGACCTTTCAGCCGGAAGGTGAGCTGAGCTTCTACCGCCAGCTAGCGCTGGCTGTGGGGGACTGGGCAGAGCTGGCTACGCCACGGGAAGAAGGAAGCGTCAATCCTCTGGATAATATTACCTTTGAAGAATATATGGATGAGGTAACCAAGCGGCTGAAGGCTGTTCTTCCCCAGTATGAGAGCCGAGAAGCCCAGGAGCTGATGATCCATGAGGTCATTACAGCGCTTGAGCAGGACAAGCATCTGCTGATTGAAGCGGGAACAGGCACCGGTAAATCGCTGGGTTATCTGCTTCCGGCCATCTACCATAGTGTGAAAAGTGATCAGAAGGTGATGGTCAGCACGCATACCATTAACCTTCAGGACCAGCTGCGGGAGCGGGATATTCCGCTCTTAACCAGCGTTGTGCCGTTCCCGTTCAAGGCCTCCATCTTTAAGGGAAGAGGGCACTATTTGTGTCTGCGCAAGTTCGAACATCGAATGAACAAAAAGGACTTTACGAGTCCAAGGGAAGAAGCGCTCACCGCTGCGCAAATGCTCGTTTGGCTGACTCAGACGACGACCGGCGATGATGAGGAGCTTAACTTAAGCGGACGGGGCGGCGATTTCTGGGAGACTGTAGCCAGTGATACTGACTCCTGCCTGGGACGCGCCTGTCCCTGGTTCCGCAAATGCTATTACCACCGGGCCAAGCATGAAGCCGGGATCTCCGATGTGGTAGTCACCAATCACTCCAAGCTGTTCGCAGATGTCAAAGCCGGGCATCAGCTTCTTCCGGCTTACGACCATCTTGTAATTGATGAAGCCCATCATCTGGAGGATATTGCCGGCAAGCATCTTGGCATGCAGATGAAATATTTCACATTCGCCCATACCCTCACCCGACTCTATAAGGATAGCCGGAGCGGGCAGCTGCCTGCCCTCCGCCAGAGTCTGCAGTCTTCGGGCAGTGAGCAGGCTTCCGAATGGAGCGGCGTGATCGACCGGATCTATCCCGATCTGCTGACGGTGAAGGAGTCCTGGGATGCGCTCAGCGACCGGCTCTTCAGCCTGCTGCCTGAGCGCAGCGATGCCGGGGCCGGTGAAGCAGGCCAGCTGGTGGCACGCCTGCAGCCGGGCAAGAAGCCGAAGGATTGGGAGGAGCTGGCTGCCCTTGAGAATACACTGAACCTCAGTCTGAGCGATATCATCCGCAAGGGCGACAAAATGCTCAGTGAGATGCGAGACACGGACAGCCAATCCTCCTCAGACAGTCTTGTGACCGATATCGGCGGGTTATTCAAGGATCTGGCATCCATTAGAGAGCAGATCCGCTTCTTCATGAGTCTGAACGATGAGAATATCGTGTATTGGCTGGAGGGAAGCGGTAATTATAAGGGCAAGTCGCTGCAAATGTATGCTGTTCCTGTAGATGTCAGCACCCAGCTCAGGGAGCTGTTCTTCGATAAGAAGAAGAGCATTATCCTGACCTCGGCCACCTTATCCGTGGATAAATCCTTCCAGTTCATGATTGATAACCTGGGGCTTGGCGAGGCTGCAGAGCAGCGGCGTCTGATGACTGCACTGCTTCCGTCGCCATTCAAGTATCGTGAGCAGGCTCTCCTGGTCATCCCCCGGGACTTCCCGAGCGTCAAGGGGAGTATTGGGGATGCCCGCTTTGTGGACACCCTCGTGCACTCCCTTGCCGAGACAGCTGTAACTACACGGGGACGGATGCTGGTGCTGTTCACCTCCTACAAGATGCTGCGTCAGGTGTATGAACCGCTGAAGGAGGCACTTGCCTCACAGGATATCGCGGTGCTCGGACAAGGTGTGGAAGGCGGCAGCCGGAGCAAGCTGATCCGCCGCTTCCAGGACAGCCCGGCTTCGGTCTTGCTGGGTACCAGCAGCTTCTGGGAAGGGGTGGATATCCCGGGAGAAGCATTGACCTGCCTGGCGATTGTCAGACTGCCGTTCCAGCCGCCGAATCACCCGCTGGCAGAAGCGAAGTCAGAGCTGCTTCAGGCACAGAAGAAGAATCCGTTCATGAAGCTGTCCGTGCCGCAGGCTGTCATCCGCTTCAAGCAGGGCTTCGGGCGGCTGGTCCGCACGGCGCAGGACCGGGGCATCGTAATTGTGTACGATACCAGAGTCATTGAATCGCATTACGGAAAGTACTTCCTGTACTCGCTCCCCGGTCCCAAGATGGAGCATATGCTCACCGAGCAGATGGTCCCGAGAATTGCCGAATGGCTGGATGACGGCGGGGTTTCCTAATTCATCTGCTATTGCTATTATTAATAAGTCATGATTATCCTGAAGATCCGTTCCCGCCTGTCCTGCCACTCCGGCAGGCGGCGGGGCACGGTTGCTATAATTGTACGGAATGAAGTGTAGGCTAACAAAACTTTTAAGGAGGAGAATACATGAAATCGGATAAAATATCGGAGGCCGTCGTGCGCAGGCTCCCAGTGTACCTGCGTTTCCTGAACGATCTCCAAAAACGTGAAATCTCCACAGTCTCTTCTCAGGAGCTGGGCCAGAAGCTTGATCTGAATCCCGCCCAGATCCGCAAGGATTTGGCTTATTTCGGTGATTTTGGCAGAAAAGGCATCGGCTATGATGTATCTTATCTGATTGAGAAGATCCGCCATATCCTGAAGCTTGACCAGCAAATTAATGTTGCACTGGTTGGAGCCGGTAATCTCGGTCATGCCTTGTCTAACTACAACGCTTACTTGAAGGATACGATGAAGATTACTGCCATCTTCGATGCCTACCCGCCGAAGGTGGGCCAGCAGATCAACTCGCTGGTTGTGCAGCCGATGGAGGAGCTAAGCAGTACAATCCGCTCGCAGGGCATCCGGATCGGGATTATTACCGTGCCCGACAGCGAAGCCCAGAACGTAGCTGATATTCTTGTCGATTCCGGTATCGAGGCGATTCTGAACTTCGCACCGGTTATTCTCAAGACGCCTGCCAATATCCGGATTCATGCCGCAGATTTCACCACAGATCTGCAGAGCTTGGCCTATTATCTGCATGATGGAAAGGATGAGGCTGAAGATGAGCAGTAAGATCACGATAATCAAGAATGGGCACTTCCTGGTTCCGGGCAGTGACAAGCCGGTACTGAGCGGGTACATGACCCTGGAGAATGATTTGATTACTTACATAGGTGAAGCTGAGCCGGTAGTGGAGGATGGCGCACAGGTCGTAGACGGCAGCCGTCTGCTGTTCATGCCTGGTCTGGTCAATACCCATGGTCATACTGCAATGTCACTGCTGCGCGGGTACGGCGACGATATGGTGCTTCAGACTTGGCTGCAGGAGAAGATGTGGCCGATGGAAGAGAAATTCACTGGTGATGATGTATATTGGGGAACCTCGTTGTCCGTGCTGGAGATGCTGAAGGGCGGCACAACCACCTTCCTCGATATGTATGATCATATGGACCGGGTAGCGGAAGTGACCGAGCAGTCCGGTATTCGTGCGGTGTTAATGCGCGGCGTAATTGGGCTGTGCCCGGAAGAGGTACAGCAAGCGAAGCTCGCTGAGGCGATTGCTTTTGCCCGTAACTGGCACGGCAAGGCTGACGGCAGAATTACGTCCATGCTCTCACCGCACGCCCCGTACACCTGTCCTCCAGAGTTTTTCATGAAGTTTGTGCAGGCTGCCCATGATCTGGACCTGCCAATGCACACCCATATGTCCGAGACGCGCCATGAAGTGGAACAGAACGTGGCCGACTACGGCCTGCGTCCGGTCGCGCATCTGGAGAAGCTCGGGATGTTCACCCGTCCTTCGCTCATTGCCCACGGGGTTCATCTGAATGATGAAGAGATTGGGATTCTGGCCCGCTATAACGTTGGCGTGTCGCATAACCCCGGCAGTAACCTTAAGCTGGCGAGTGGTGTTGCGCGTGTTCCTGAGCTGCTGCGAGCCGGGGTTAAGGTTTCCCTGGGTACAGACGGAGCGGCAAGTAACAATAATCTGGATATGTTCGAAGAGATGAGGCTGGCGGCTCTGATCCACAAGGGTGTAAGCGGTGATCCTACAGCGGTACCGGCTCCTGAGGCGCTTCTGATGGCTACGGAGTATGGGGCTCAGTCTATTTTCCTAAGCGGGGTAGGCCGGCTTGCAGCAGGAATGAAGGCCGACTTCATCGCACTTGATATTGACCAGCCTCATCTGCTGCCGCATACCGATCTGCTCTCCCATGCCGTATATTCGGCAAGTGCCAAGGATGTGGAGCATGTATGGGTGAACGGCCAGCAGGTTGTGAAGCATGGACAATGCCTGACACTTGATGAAGAAGCCATCCGCCGCAAAGCACAGGAGACGTTCGAGAGCCTGCTTAAACGGTAATTCAGGGGAACGGGAAAGGAAGCAGCGTGGTGAAGAAGAAGAGGAGAAAATGGATCTGGCTGGGGATTACCGTGGTGCTGCTCCTTCTGTTCGGACTAAGCCAGTTCTATGCCTACATTATGAAGGACCAGTGGAACGAGCGGAGTGAGGCCAAGGAGCTGGCCCGGGCGCGTGCCGGACTAACAGAGGTAACCAAGGCTCAGAAATCTGTCTGGAATGAGAATGAGATCTATTGGGTGCTGACCGGTAAAAATGAAGCAGGGACCGAGCTGATGGTGTGGGTCCGTTTCACCTTGGAGGGCAAGCCTGCCGGAGGCGACAACGACCTGTATGCTGAGGAACTGAGCAATGGCACCTCAGAAGAGAAAATGCGCGGAATCATAGCCGCCCAGCTGCCGGATATTACGATCGAACGGCTGCTGCCCGGTGTATACAACGGGGAATATGCCTGGCAGCTATTTTACAAAAAAGACGGGCGATTCTATTACAACTTCTACCGCTTCAAGGATGGCAGCGCCATCGGTGAGGGGTACAGCCTGCCGAACCGTTAAGCTAAGCGGTGAGCGGCAGAATAAAAACGGGGGGACAGATTATCTGTTCCTCCGTTTTTTTATCCATCATGTTGAAAAGTTTGAGATACATCAATTGATATACGGAGTGTATACCTCGTCTGCTAGCGCTAACCTACATATATGTCGAGGAAGATGAAATAGGAAATTTTAGCACATTTGGATGATTAAAGCGAAATTGATCTGCTGATCGTCATTCGGAAGCGCATTTAGAGCGGTACAGAACTGATGAGAATTATGTGTGCGGCGGCTTTGAGGATGCTGATCTGGCGGCGGATTTTGCATATTAAGAAATCACCAGGGAGTGGGGGCTGCAGCAGTTGCCGGAAGTCTATCACGGCTTGCTTAGACAGTGTCTGAAGGAATATTGCGGTGCGGCAGTCGCCGAAGGCTATGAACCGCGCGAATTAACTGATTTTGCAGAATATATGATGGCTGAAATCAAGCGTAATCTGGAGTAACAGTTGGCCGGTCTAAAATGATTATCTATTGAAACATCCAGAAATTAGTATCAAAAATTTTAAATATATTCACAACTTTATGTAAAATCGTATATACACCTATGATATACTACTACTTGTACTAAGACATGCTTAAGAGCATGTCAGTCTCGGATGGGCGCTAGACACGCTGGCTGGTCTTTATTATAGAGTTATGCTCGGTCATTATTGAGAGGAGGACGTTTCTTGAAACTTCGTCTTGTGCCTGTACTGCTAACGTCTCTGCTGTCTGCTGCATTATTGTTTGGTGGCTGGTATTCTTACCGTACATTCGCGGTGCAGGAGCCGCTGCAGAAGCTGGTATCATCCTACGAGGGAGTGAAGGATTCCCATATTACTATTAAACGCAATGAGGTCACTTTGAAACTGGATTTGCAGCCGGGCACGAAATTACGTGAACTGGTGCAGTATGTATCAAGAGAAGGCAGCACTGCTATTGACGGACGGACCCTGAAGCTGGATGTGGAACAGAAGCCGAGTGAACTGCTGGATGAGTATTGGGATAAAGCGATGTTCTCTGTAGCAGAAGCGATGGAGAGCCGGAAGTATACATTGATACCAGCCAAGCTGGACGGATTGAAGGAGCAGGAGAGCAAGTACAGCGGGGTTACAGCTACCACAGAGATTGACGACAATAATGTATATGTAAGCCTGAGCAACGGCACAGAGAGCAAATTTATCATTCTGCCGCGTGCAGCAGCCAAGATGGGAGTGTGGAACAATGCCTAAGTACTGGAAAGAGGTTGTAGCTGGATTCATTCCGGTCATGCTGATTTTTATGGCTTTTGTGGGGATTAATATCTTCCCTGTAATCATAGCGATGGGTATGGTGGCCGCGCTCCTGTTCATTGCCCATGCCCGCGGCGGTCTGACCGTCAATGCAGGTGCAGATAAGAAGCGTAAGAAGAACGGCCCCTCCAAGCTGACCTTTGAAGAGATCGGCGGACAGGACAATGCCAAGCAGGAGCTGCGTGAAGCGCTGGACTTCCTGATCCGGCATGAAGAAATCAGCAAGTTCGGGATTCGCCCGCTCAAGGGGATTCTGCTTACAGGTCCTCCTGGAACAGGAAAGACGCTGATGGCCAAGGCTGCGGCGCATTATACGGGCTCCGTGTTTGTAGCTGCCTCGGGTAGTGAATTCGTTGAGATGTATGTCGGTGTGGGTGCGGGACGCGTACGCGATTTGTTCAAGGATGCCCGCACACGCGCACTCAAGGAGAATAAGCAAAGCGCCATTATTTTCATTGATGAAATCGACGTCATCGGCGGGAAGCGCGAAGGCGGACAACAGCGCGAATATGATCAGACCCTCAATCAGCTGCTGACGGAGATGGACGGAATTTATAACAACGATACCCCGCGCATCCTGCT
This sequence comes from Paenibacillus sp. FSL P2-0089, assembly GCF_038595095.1. Taxonomy (NCBI): domain Bacteria; kingdom Bacillati; phylum Bacillota; class Bacilli; order Caryophanales; family Paenibacillaceae; genus Paenibacillus; species Paenibacillus sp. FSL P2-0089. The sequence goes on along the minus strand of NZ_CP152006.1, from coordinate 4,571,809 downwards.
GGTAGCCGCAACGAACCGCAAGGAGATGCTTGATTCTGCGCTGCTGCGCCCGGGGCGTTTTGACCGCCATATTCAGGTGGATATGCCTGACAAGAAGGGCCGCAAGTCGATTCTCGACCTGCATGCCAAGAACAAGCCGCTGCATGATACCGTGGATCTGGATAAAATCGCCGAAGAAGCTTACGGCTTCTCGGGTGCTCAGCTGGAGAGCGTGATGAACGAAGCCGCGATCTACATGATGCGCGAGAATCTGACCCTGGTAGAGCAGCGTCATCTGTCGATGGCGATCGACAAGGTCATGATGGGTGAGAAGACCGACCGTGAGACCAACCATGAAGAGAAGAAGCGGGTAGCGATCCATGAGCTTGGACATGCTATTATGGCTGAACTGCTGCGTCCCGGAAGCGTTAGCCAGGTCACACTGACCCCGCGCGGTCAGGCTCTAGGGTATGTCCGGCATAATCCGCAGACCGAGCAGTATCTGTACACGAAGGATTACCTGGAGAACCAGATCATGATTGCTCTTGGAGGAGCGGCTGCCGAAGAGATGTATTACGGCGGACGCAGTACCGGTTCCCGTGGAGACTTCGATCAGGCACTGAATATCGTGGAGACCATGATGAAGTCAGGGCTCACTTCGCTGGGTATTGCGAATCTGCAAATGGTTACCACCGAAGAATTAATGAAGGAAAACAGTAAAATACTGGATGATCTTATGATCCGCACAAATGACCTGCTGGACAAGCAGAGAAATATATTTGATTACTCCCTTGACATTTTAATGAAGGAAGAAGTCCTCTCCGGAGAGCAATTTCGTTGTCAATTTCGTGACAGTGTCCTTTTACCGGCATAATTCTTTATGCCGGTTATTTTTTTTTACTTTTCAGACATGCTAAGATATCATTATATGTCGGGCTACTTATTTTTTTCGACAGACAAGGTACAATACAGAAGTATAGATACCTGAAAGGATGGAGACTTTTACATGAATTTTAAGAAGATCGGTGTCATCGGCGGAGGCACAATGGGACAAGGGATTGCTGAAATGCTGGCAGCCAAAGGCCTGGATGTCATGCTGGTGGAAAAAACTGCAGAACGGCTGAACTACTCCTACGAAATGATCGAGACCAGTCTCGACAAGCAGCTGGAGAAATGGGCGATTACCCAGGCGGAGAAGAAGCTCATCCTGGCCCGTATCCAGAAGGTTACACACTTCGCTGAACTGAGCTCCTGCGATATGGTCATTGAGACCATCGTTGAAGATCTGGAAGCTAAGCAAAAGGTATTCAATCAGCTCGATCAGGTGTGTCCGAGCCACATTATTCTTGCCAGCAATACGTCAACGCTTAGCTTGACTGAGCTTGCAAGCTCTACAATGTATCCGGAACGCGTTATCGGCATGCACTTCATACACCCTGTAGGTAAAGTGGATCTGGTTGAAATCGTGCGCGGTCTGAAAACCTCGGACAGCACATTTGAAGATACCAAAGCCTTTGTCGATGAGATTGTTGAGAAAAAAGGCGTTATGATCTACGAATCCCCCGGATTTGTATCTTCACGCCTCATTTGCCTGTTCATTAACGAGGCTATGCATGTGCTCCAGGAAGGGGTTGCCTCTCCTGAAGATATTGATGACGCTATGCGCATCGGCTACCAGTTCCAGAACGGGCCGCTTGAAATGGCAGACCGCTTCGGTCTGGATTCCGTTCTTGCCGCACTGGAGAACATGTTCCGTGAATACGGCGAGCTCAAGTACCGTCCTTCGACCATTCTCAAGAAGATGGTGCGTGCAGGACAACTGGGTGCGAAATCGGGCGAAGGCTTCTTCAAGTATGACAAGGATGGTGACCGGATATGAAAGTATTAGTAATTAACGCAGGCAGTTCTTCTTTGAAATATCAGCTCTATGACATGACGGATGAATCCGTACTTGCCAAAGGTCTGGTTGAGCGTATCGGTATGGATTCCTCCATTCTGACCCACAAACCAACCGGCAAACAGGAAGTTACCGAGGTTAGCGAAATTCTGGAGCACACTACAGCGATCCGCAAGGTTCTGGCGAATCTGACTGACAAGGAACACGGAGTCATTGCATCCATTAACGAGATTAATGCTGTAGGCCACCGCGTAGTACACGGAGGAGAGAGCTTTAAGGAATCCGCACTTGTTACTACGGAAGCCAAGTCCGAAATCCGCCGTCTGTTCGACCTGGCTCCGCTGCATAACCCTGCCGCGCTGCTTGGTATTCTGGCTGCTGAGAGCAATATGCCGGGTGTGCCGCAGACCGTTATTTTCGACACGGCCTTCCATTCCACAATGCCTGAGAAAGCATATTTGTACGCTATTCCAAGAGTACTGTACAGCAAATACAAGATCCGCCGTTACGGCTTCCATGGGACTTCCCATGATTATGTAAGCAAGGCTGCGGCTGAGTTTGTCGGACGTCCGCTGGAAGAGCTGAAGATCATTACCTGCCACATCGGTAACGGTGCCAGCCTCACGGCTATAGATGGCGGTATCTCTGTAGATACTTCGATGGGGATGACTCCGCTTGAAGGTCTGATGATGGGTACACGCAGCGGTGACATCGACCCTGCTATTGTTCCTTACGTCATGAACAAGGAAGAATTGACTCATGGTGAAGTCAACTCTATGCTTAATAAGCACAGCGGTATGCTGGCGATCTCCGGGATCAGCAGTGACATGCGGGAAATTATCGAAGGATACGAGAAGGGCGAGCCGAATGCTTCGCTGGCCTTCGAAATGTACGAATACCGTCTCCGCAAATACATCGGGGCTTACACCGCAGCACTTAACGGTGCAGACGTTATCGTCTTCACTGCCGGTGTAGGGGAGAATGCGTCGTTGCTTCGCGAGAAGGTCCTGCGCAACCTGTCCTATCTGGGTATTGAGCTGGACGCTGAAGCCAACAAGGCTCGTTCGGGCGATCCGCGCCGTATCTCTACTGCAAGCTCCAAGGTACAGGTACTTGTGGTTCCAACGAACGAAGAGCTGGTGATTGCACGTGATACCTATCGTATTGTGCAAGGAATTAACAGCTAAATTAGAGGAGAGATTACAGGCATGGCTAACAAGAGTGTAATCAAGAACGTGAATGAGCATGTTGGAGAGAGTGTTGTCATCGGATGTTGGGTCAACAATAAGCGCTCCAGCGGTAAAATTCAGTTCCTGCAGCTTCGCGACGGTACCGGTTATATCCAGGGGGTTGTGGTGAAATCGGAAGTCCCTGAGCAGGTCTGGGATGATGCCAAGAGCCTCACCCAGGAAAGCTCGCTGTACGTGACCGGAATTATCCGCGAGGAGCCCCGCAGCCAGTCAGGCTTTGAAATGACGGTTACAGGAATCGAAGTCTTGCATATTACCGAGAATTACCCGATTACACCCAAGGAGCATGGCGTCGATTTCCTGATGGATCACCGTCATCTCTGGCTGCGTTCCTCCAAGCAGCGGGCGGTCATGGTCATTCGTGCGGAGATTATCCGCGCGGTTCAGCAGTTCTTCAATGAGCGCGGCTTCACGAAGGTGGACCCGCCGATTCTGACCCCAACGTCAGCAGAAGGCACGACCAACCTGTTCCACACCAAGTATTTTGATGAAGACGCCTATCTGACCCAAAGCGGGCAGCTGTATATGGAAGCCGCAGCCATGGCGCTGGGACGCGTCTATTCGTTCGGCCCTACCTTCCGTGCAGAGAAATCCAAGACCCGCCGCCACCTGATCGAGTTCTGGATGATTGAGCCGGAAATGGCCTTCACCGATCATGAAGAGAGCTTATGCGTGCAGGAGGATTTCATCAGCTTTGTCGTGCAGTCCGTGCTTACGAATTGCCGCGCCGAGCTGGAAGCAGTGGGCCGCGATGTCTCGAAGCTTGAGAACATCAAAGCACCATTCCCGCGTATCAGCTATGACGATGCGATTAAGTTCCTGAACGAAAAAGGCTACGAAATTGCCTGGGGCGATGATTTCGGGGCTCCTCATGAAACGGCGATTGCCGAGATGAGCGACAGACCGGTCTTCATTACCCACTATCCGGCTTCCTTCAAGGCTTTCTATATGAAGCCGCATCCTGATCGTCCGGAAGTGGTGCTGTGTGCGGATATGATCGCTCCTGAAGGCTACGGCGAGATCATCGGCGGATCACAGCGTATTGATGATCCGGCGCTGCTGGAAGCCCGCTTCAAGGAACATAACCTGTCGATGGACACCTACAAATGGTACATGGATCTGCGCACCTACGGCACGGTTCCACACTCCGGCTTCGGTCTGGGGCTGGAGCGTACAGTAGCCTGGATCTGCGGTCTGGACCATGTTCGTGAGACGATTGCCTTCCCTCGTACACTGTACCGTCTTTACCCTTAAAGAATAGGGAAAGGGGGCTTAAGTATGGACGGAAAAGGTTGGAATACCTGGGGCGAGGGCGTAGCCTTCGGCCTGGAGAACGGAATGGCCGTCATTCCTTATGCACTCCTGAAATATTACCGGAAGCTGAATCTGACCGGCAGTGAATCCATGCTGCTGATTCACCTGCTCTCCTTCAGACAGGTAGAGGGGATTGATTTCCCTTCCCTGGAGGAGCTGCAGGCAGTAACCGGGCGCAGTATTCCGGTGATTGCCGGAGAGCTGCAGAAGCTCATGAAGGAGGGGTTCATCAGCATCGACGGAGAAAACGACGAGCTGAGGGACATCCATTATGAGCGCTATAACTTCTCCGGCCTGTACGCGAAGCTGGGAGCTTATCTGGCAGAACTCTCGCGGGAGAATGCCCAGGAGAAGCCCGGCCAGAGCGGGCGGGAGCCGGGGGCCCGGGCAGTGGCTCATCACTCCGGGGCTACCGCACCGGACGGCGGCTATGGCCGCCCGGCTGTGCCGGTTGACAAGGAGTCAGAAGACGGACGGAGTCTGTTCAGCATTTTCGAGAAGGAATTCGGACGTCCGCTGTCCCCCATGGAATGTGAATCTATTTCCGGTTGGGTGGATGAAGACCGCTATCCCGAGGAGCTGATTCTGCTCGCGCTGAAGGAGTCGGTCTTTGCAGGAAAGGTTCATTTCCGTTACATTGACCGCATTCTGCTGGAATGGGCCCGCAACCGGGTGAAGAATGCCCAGGATGTCAAAGCCTATTCCCAGAAATTCCGGGGCGGAGGCAGATGAGCGGAGCGAGTTAGTGATATACGCCGGTCCTGGGCAAGTCCCGGCCGGTTAAGGTGTCCCTTAAGTCATGTATGTGGCTTAAGGGGCACTTTTTTTACTTTTGTTGCTAATGAGTTGGCCGAGAGTGGGCGGGGAGCGGGGGTGAGGGGCATAAATGCACTTGATTTGAGCAAAAGTGGATTATTGAGCAAAATGAAGGGCATAAATGCACTTGAAGCTGGCGGGATTATGCCTCACAACCCGCGAACAGCCCGCAATTCCTTCACATGGAAGGAACTGCGGGCTGTTATGTTGTAGGAAGAATATCAATAACTAGGCCGAAAAATTAGTGCAGCTCCTGCTCCAGAGCCGAGCCCATCTCGCGGGAACGTTCCGCACAGCGGTTGACGGCGGAAATGACGGTCTCGAAGAAATCGCCGCGCTCCAGTACTTCAATGGCCGCCTGGGTAGATCCATTCGGCGAGGTGACCTTTTTGCGCAGGGCGGCAGGCTCTTCACCGGTCTGCTGCACCATCCGGGCTGCGCCAAGCACGGTCTGGACGGTCAGCTCACGGCTCTGCGCAAGCGGCAGCCCTCCGCGGATACCGGCAGCGATCATCGCTTCCATCATGTAATAGATGTAAGCCGGTCCGCTGCCGGAGATCCCTGTTAAGGTCTCCATCCGTTCTTCGTCAATGACCGCCGTCAGGCCGATCGCTTCGAAGATGTTAAGCGCTGTACGGCGGCTGTCTTCGCCAACCTCCTTGGAGAAGGCAATCCCGGTAGCACCAAGGCCGATGGAGCTAGAGGTGTTCGGCATGGTGCGGACCACAGGCTGCGGATTACCCAGTAAGCCTTGCATCGTACGGATGGTCAGCCCGGCAATGACGGAGATGACGAGCTGATCCGGCGACAGCAGCGGTCCCAGTGAACGGAGCGCTTCCGCAGCGTCTTTGGGCTTCATGGCTAGAACGATGACCGGCGCAGAGCGCAGAGCCTCGAGCTTGGACTCGGGAGCATTATAGCCAAGCACGCCGTAACGGCTGCGGAGCTCAGCCAGGCGCTCGCTGCTGCTGCGGTTCAGCATAATAATTCGGCCCGATTCCACTACATTACGGGCGATCAATCCCCGCACAATGGCCTCAGCCATCGAGCCTGCGCCGTAAAAAACGATATTATGATTGATGAGCGGAATTGCTGGTTGCTGGCACATGGCTGGCAGTCCCCCTATAAGTTGAGTGAGTTAACCCCTGATTTGGCCGGAGCCGTGAATCATATATTTGCTTGAAGTCAATGCAGGCAGTCCCATTGGCCCGCGGGCATGGAGCTTCTGGGTGCTGATGCCGATCTCGGCACCGAAGCCGAACTCAAAGCCGTCCGTGAACCGGGTAGATGCATTGTGATATACCGCTGCAGCGTCAATCTCCTGCAGGAAGCGTGCAGCATTCGCCGCGTCTTCAGTTACAATACATTCGGAATGCTTGGTGCCGAATTCCGCGATATGTCCGAGAGCCTCTTCCAGCGTGTCAACGATACGAATATTTAGAATATAATCGTTGTATTCTGTAGCGAAGTCCTCTGGTGTGGCAGGCACAGCCCAAGGGATAAGAGCAACGGTATCCTGGCAGCCGCGCAGCTCCACACGGGCCTCGCGGAAGGCTTCGGCAAGTGCGGCGAGGTGTTCTTCGGCGTAAGCACGGTGAACCAGCAGTGTCTCCATTGAATTGCAGACCGAAGGCCGCTGGGCCTTCGCATTCACGCTAATACGCCGGGCCATTTCCGGATTGGCACTTGCATCCAGATAAGTATGACATATGCCTGCTCCTGTTTCAATAACCGGTACGGTGGCGTTCAGAACCACATTCTGAATCAGAGAGCTTCCTCCGCGCGGGATGATGACATCCAGCAGTCCGTTCAGCTTCAGCATTTCATCCACGGAGGAACGGTTAGGATCTTCGATCAGCTGCAAGGCATCCGGCGGAAGGGCGGTACCTGCAAGTGCGCGGTGCAGCACCTCGGCGATGGCACGGTTGGAGGAGAGGGCGGAGGAGCCGCCGCGCAGCACCACGGCATTGCCGGTCTTAAGGCACAGTCCAGCAGCGTCAACGGTGACGTTGGGGCGTGCTTCATAGATAATGCCGATGACTCCAAGCGGAACCCGTACCTTCTCAATGTGCAGGCCGTTTGGCCGTTCGATCGTCTCCAGATTGTCTCCAACCGGATCAGGCAGAACGGCAATCTGCTGCAAGCCTTCGGCTATGCTGTCAATCCGTCCCGCATCCAAGGCCAGCCGGTCGAGCATCGACTCCGGTGTCCCGTTCAACCGGCCGCGCTCCAGGTCTTCGGCGTTAGCGGCAATAATGTAATCAGCTTCGGCACGCAGGGCGGCAGCCATCACCAGCAGGGCTTCATTCTTCTGGGCGGTAGTCAGGCTTGCGAGTACCCCTGTGGTTGCTTTGGCTAGCGTTGTCTTGTTAACCACTTCACTCATGGCAATTCCTCCTCAAAAAAATTATGTTGGCATATGGATATACAATAGGATTTGCAAGATTAACGCAGTGTGATCCATTCGTCCCGGTGGATCACCTCCAGCCGGTGCACTTCACCGAGCTTGGGCACAATCTCGCGGCTCGGAAGCCCCTGAATGCTGCGGAGCTGGCTATCATCATAATTGACGATGCCCCGCCCAAGCAGCTTCGCATCCGGGCCTAGCACTTCGACGACATCCCCTGAATGGAAGCTTCCCTCAATCCGTCTAACCCCGACCGGCAGCAGGCTATGGCCCCCGTGGAGCAGCGCTTCAACAGCACCGTCATCGACATACAGTGATCCGAGCGGGGTAGACATGAAGCCCAGCCACTGTTTTTTGACCGGCAGAGAGGAGAGTGTGGTGGCAAAATAAGTGCCCTTGCCCGTCCCGGCTGCGGCCTGTGATAAATCCCCTGGCTCCTTAACCTGGCCCACGAAGACCGGAACGCCGCCCCGCGTGGCGATCTTGGCCGCGTCGATCTTGGAGCGCATGCCGCCGGTGCCCACGCTTGAGCCCGCACCGCCTGCAATGGCATAGATCTCAGGCGTAATCTCTTCTATATGCTCATACCGCACAGCATCCGGGTGCTTGCGGGGATCGCCGCTGTAGACGCCGTCCATATCGGTCAGCACCAGCAGGTGTGAGGCCTTCAGCAGATTGGCAACCAGCGCCGATAAGGTATCGTTGTCACCGAACTTCAGCTCATCCACCGATACAGTATCGTTCTCGTTGAACACGGGCACGGCGCCTTGGCGGAGCAATTCTTCAACCGTCATCATGGCGTTGTTCATGGCCCGGCGGCTGCAGAAGTCCGTACGGGTCAGGAGAATCTGAGCAGTGGGTATACCGTGGCCTGCGAAGGCCTCCTGATAAGCCTGCATCAGCATAACCTGTCCTACCGCCGCCGCCGCCTGCTTCTCATGCAGCAGCCTTGGGCGGGAAGCATAGCCGATGCCCCGGAAGCCGGCTGCGACCGCCCCGGAGGTGACCAGCAGCACTTCACAGCCGTCCTTGCGGAGCGCTGCAATCTCGGCGGCGAAGAAGGCGACCGCCTCACGATTAAGGCCGCCTTCGGGACCTGTGAGTGAGCTGCTGCCGATTTTGACCACAATTCTTGACGTCATTGTCTTTCACTTTCCTCTCGAATTGAAATGCCTGTAACACCCGGAAATGACAAAAAGCCCCCATCCTTAGACTTAGCAAAGGACGAAAGCTTGATTAACTTCCGCGGTACCACCTTCATTGATGAGGGTTCATCCGACTTCATTCTCATAACGGGAGTATCCGTCCTGCAGGGCAGGCCGCTCAGGGGTAGGATTCAGAATGACCTTCGCGGTAAATTCTCCCAGCCTTCAGGAATTTACTCTCTGCACACGAATATACGTCCATTCTTACTGGTCCCGTCAGCACGTTTCACTATTTGTCATTTAGAATACCATGCGGAAGCAGGGTTTGCAAAGAGCTCCGGACGAATATTTTTCTGCTGGGGCAGGGAGCGGATTTCCTGGTTGTCCTTCAGGGGAACGGGTAAAGTATTTATAATCAGTTACCAGGAGGTGGATTGAATTGAGTAAGAAGACTAATGTCCGACAGGAACAGAATCAGAATTCCAAAGAAGCCGCCGAATTTCAAAACAAAGCGATCCGAGAATTTGTCGAGGAAAAAGCCGGAGATTCCCGCACAGAAGGACCGGTTGACGAGAGTACTACCCGTATGCCCGATGACCAGAACCGTATGATCACGCAGTATAATTTGCGCAAATAAATAATTGCTTCTGCCAAAATATAGCAAATGCCCATCCGGCCTCATGATAAGAGCTGGATGGGCATTTGTTTCCGCCGGCTTATTCGCCTGCCAGTCCGGCGACCGTTGTCTGGAAGGTTTCAATGAAAGCTTCCGCAGCACGGGACAAATAGCGTCCGCGCCGGTAAGCGACAACCAGAGTACGGCTGGGTACCGGTTCAGCCAAAGGCAGGTAGACAGGCACGAATTCACTCCGCGGTGCCCGTGCAATGAAATGTGGCACGAGCGTTACGCCCATTCCGGTGGCTACAAGCGATTGGACGGTCTCCATATTGTTGCTCTCGAAGACAATCCGCGGCTCAAATCCGGCTCCACGGCATAGCTCCACCGTCATTTTGCGGAAGCCCTGTCCTTCTTTGAGCACGATGAACGGTTCATCCTTAAGCTCGGTCAGCGAAGTTCGTGTACCCAGCAGCATCCGCGCCGCCAGCGGATGCTCAGGCGGGACTGCCAGGTCGATCCGTTCCTCTCCAAGAACCTCATGAGCTAGAGTCGGAATCTCCAGTGGTAGGGATAGCAGGCTGAGATCTGTCTGGCCGCTGGCTGTCAGCTTCTCAAGATTCATGGAGGAGTCCTCCAGCAGCGTGATTTCAATCTCGGGGTATTTGCGTTTGAAGGCAGGCAGCACATGCGGCAGCAGATGCGCACCGGTGATCGGCATGCTGCCAACCACAACCCGTCCGGTGCGCAGCTGGGATATATCCGACATCTCCTGGCGCAGCAGTTCTACGGCATCAATGATGGTCTGAGCCTGCTCGACGAATTTCTTACCGGCATGAGTCAGCTCAACTGAACTGGTATTGCGCTGGAAAAGAAGGACACCCAGTTCTTTTTCCAGTTTGGAGAGTTGCTGGCTGAGTGAAGGCTGAGCGATATGCAGCTTGTCTGCTGCCCGGGAAAAATTACGCTCAGCCGCAATTTGCAGGACATATTGCAGTTGACGCAGTTCCATTTCAAACCTCCTTACAGGTTAGGTACCATCAATAGTAATCCGCTTTCTTATAAGTATATCCTATAAATCGGTCTGATTACATCGGTTTTTACAAGGGTTGCAGTAGCTGTCATATTGGGGAAATGATTTAAATTTGGCATAACCAACCATTGGGTGAGAGAAAAGCACCATTCGGTCGAGGAATATGGCATATTTCTACATTTATGTTTATTATGAGTGTATTGAAAGAAAATGATTGTCTTATAGATAATAATAATGTTAAAAAAGTAAAATAATACACAAATCGAAGGGATAAAACTAAATGTATTACTGGATAAAGTGCTTACAGTACTTAAACGGTTCTAGTCGACTCAGATATTTGGATTTTACACTTCAACAAATAAAATGCATAATATTTGTTTTAATTTATAGTGTTTCGTCAATTATATTTCCAAGTTACATAAGTAAAATAGTTGACTTAGGAATAAGCAATAGGAACATTGGAGATATTGCCAATTACACTATTACTATGCTGATTGTAGGATGTACGATGGTTGCTTTCCAATATTTATATCAAGTTAGCTTCTATAAATTTTCACAACGCTTTGTTTCTGAAATAAAAGAAATGGTTTTTGAAAAATTAATGAATACCAATGTAGCTTTTTGGAGCAAGCATAAGGTTGGAGACATGTTTACAGTTTTAGAAGAAGACATCTCATCAATAGAAAGCCTTTTCACAAAATCAATAAGCGGAATTTTATCCAATACATTAATTGCAGTAGGCATTTCCGCATATTTAATCTACATAGATAAAACTATTGGAATCATTTTAATATTGCTTACTTTTTCATTTGCTTTAATTCAAAAAAAATACGGTAAAAAAATTGAAGCATATGTGGTGCCATTAAGAGAAGAAATTGCAGATTTCTCATCCTATACAAATGAAATACTAAATAATGTGAATCATATTGAAATGGCAGGTGAAGTAAAACGTGCTTATTGTGGTTACTGCAAGAAGAACCGGTCTGTAGTAGAAAAAGCAATAAAACAATTAAGAATGATTACTGTGTTGTTTAGTATTGTTTCAAGTTATAGCGTAATCATTATTTTTGTAGTGCTGCTCATGGGGGCGCAAAGAGTATTATCAGGGACGATGACAGTAGGTGTTTTATTCAGTTTAATCATTTATGTACAAAGAATGTTTGGCCCAATAAATTCGATTGGTAGTGAGTATATATCTTTCAAAAAAAACATTCCTATTTTTAGACGGATATTTGAAGTTTTGGATAATAAAGAGGTTATTCAAGAAGGAAATTACACCCCTGACCTCGATCTATCAGGCAAGATTAGTGTGAATAGAATTGATTTTAGCTATGAAGAATCCAATCAAATATTGAAAGGGTTATCATTGGAGGTCCAACCGGGTGAAGTAGTAGGAATCGTAGGCAAAAATGGATGCGGGAAGACAACCTTAATGAAACTCTTTACGAAGCTCTGTGTACCTCAAAAAGGGGAAATTCTAATAGATGAAGTGATTATTGGAGATTACCAAACGGATTATCTGCATCATCAAGTCGGTTGCTTATTACAAAGTGAATTTATATTAAGCGGTTCTTTAAGGGATGTTCTGGATACTAAAAATCGCTATAGTGATCATGAGATTATTGAGACGATGAAGGAATTTTGCTTAGCAATAAAGGATTTTCCTGATGGGCTCGATACAATGATTAAAGAAAATTCATTAAATCTTTCGGGTGGACAAGTACAAAAGATAGCGTTAATACGCCTCTTCCTTCAGAATAAATCTATATACTTGTTAGATGAACCCACTTCAGCTATGGACATTGAAGCAGAAAAGGTAATCTGCAATGTGATTAGAAGAAAACTAGAAGGAAAAACAGCATTAATTATTACACATAGAGAGCAAATCTTAAATATATGTGATAGAAAAATAATGCTAGCGGAGGAACAAGAAAATGAACAGGAATATTATGTTAGGTCAGTTTACTAAAGTTTTGACTCATGGAAACAAAGTGATTTTAGGGAATCGAAGGAATGGAAAATGGATGAAAATGAGTCAGGAATGTTATGAAATACTTAAACTTGCCATGCAGGAAAGCGCAACGACTAATGAACTGATTGAAGCGTTTGAAGACCAGGAAGATAAGGAATACTTCTTCGAGCTGTTGCAACTTTTGTACAAAGAAAATTTGCTGGCCGATACGGAAGAGATGTTACTGTTCGATAAAAATTTCAGTGTTGATATAGCAATTACCAACAGATGTAATCTCAGATGCAAACATTGCTGCGTGGATTCTGACTTAACAAATTTGAGCGATCCGTTGGACACGGATGTTCTAAAAACGGTTTTGAATAAAGTGGTTAAATCAAAACCCAAGAGTATTTGCTTAACGGGTGGAGAACCTTTAATTAGGAAGGATTTTTTTGAGATTCTATCTCACCTGAATGATATTTACGATGGTGAAATCAGAGTAATGACGAATGGGACATTAATTAATAGTGAAAATGTGAAACAACTAGTGGCGCATGTATCAGCAATAGATTTTAGTATTGATGGTGTTAATGAAGACACATGTTCAACAATACGTGGAAAAGGAGTTTTTAACAAGGTCTTGCATTCGGTTGAATTATTAAAAAATCACCATTTCGATAAAATTTCATTATCAATGGTCTTGACTAAGGAGAACTATGTATTACGCAATCAATTTGAGGAATTAAATAAAGAATTAGGAACCCGTGGCATTGCAAGGGCTTTTAGCCCAATTGGAAGAGGAAAAGATAATAAAGATTCATTGCAGCCTAAAGAAAAAGAAGTTCAAATTGAAGAAATAAGAATGATGAATCTTGACATTGATGATGTTCATATTTGTCTCTGTGGGGGGTTATTTAAAGAGATTTATATAAATAGTAAAGGACAGATATATCCTTGCGGTTTATTGGAGAGAGATAAATATTATGTAGGCAATATATTGGAGATAGAAGATTTAAGCAGTTTTCTGGGGAGTGGTGAATTTAAAAAATATGATGGATATCAAAATTGGGAGTATTTACAGCCTGATAAACATGAAAAGTGTAAAGATTGTGATGTTAATTTATTTTGCTGGAATTGCTTGCATTACTTAGATCTTATAGAGAGCAATGATGGTTTTTATGAAAGTGTTTGTCCAGAACTGAAACGTAACTTCCAAAGGATTGTATGGGAGGATTGAGCAATGTTAATAGGAATTTGGGTAACTAAAGCATGCAACCTGAGATGCAGCTATTGTTATGAAGGAAACGACAAAAAGGAAATAGATATGGATCGCAATACTGCGGATCAAATAATTAATTTTATCCAAGAGAACTATAGTACTAATGATAATTGGTCAGAGGATCCATTAATTATACAATTCCATGGAGGGGAGCCATTATTAAATTATGACCTAATAACATACATTACTGAACGACTGAAATTATTATTCGCCACATATAAAAAAATAGTTATGTTTGGTATTACAACAAATGCAGTGTTACTTGACAAAAAGAAGATTGAATTCTTGGCGGAAAATATGAATTACGATTTTTCAATAAGTATTGATGGCGATAAAAAGGTTCACGATCAAACAAGGCTATTCTCAAATGGTACAGGTTCTTATGATGCAATTATAAATAAGGTTAATATGACATTGGAAAAAAGGAAGAATATTAGGGCTAGAGTTACATTTGGTGCTCAAACAGTTTCTCATTTATTTGAAAGTATTAAACATTTGATAGAATTGGGATTCTTAGTGATTGTCTGTATCCCTGACTATTTCGATAAGAGTTGGGATGAGAAACATATAGATGCTTATTTAGATCAGCTTGGTTTGTTGAAAGAATATTATTTAAGGAATAGGTTAGATGAAAAAAATGTGGAAATTCCAATCTTAGAAAATAATATTTTCAAGAAAAATAAGTGTTCTGGCGGTTATAGCAGTATTCACATTGACCCAACCGGAGAGATTTATCCGTGTTCCTATGTTGTAGGAGATACTAAATATAAAATCGGTTCAGTACATCTAGGAGGAATTAATAATGATTACTTAGCAGATATCTCAAGAATTAATGACTGCAACATGATGGAATGTGAAGGGTGCAATAATTATAGCAGTTGTCTTACTGTAAGATGCCGATACCTCAATGAATTATTAACTGATGACGGATTGTGTCCTTCAGCAACAATATGTGCTTTTGAAAATGCCAATTATAGTTTTTTAAAATCAGTTTAGAGATAGAAGTAGCTAGGAATGCGAAGAAGGAGGACTTATTATGAGTTTAAAGATTAAAAAAATTGCGGACAAAATTAATGCATTAGAAGTAAAAGGGCAAGGTTGTAAAGATGATTGTGCCGATTGGTCTGGAAAAAGTGCCTCTAACCCAGCAGGTTGCTCTGTTACATTCAGCTGTAAAATTACTTGCGCATTTTAATGTGAACAAGTAGGTAAATTTACTTAAAAAAACCATTTCAGCATTCCTAGTCTATTTTTATATAATGGGTAGTGATTAAAATCACTACCCATACTTATTATATGCAACTATAGGGAGATCAAAAATGAATCCTGATGTAATCATTATTGATACGGGAATAGTTCAAGAGAACTCCATTGGAAATGTTATCGGTGGTATGGGTTTGACTGATGAAGATAGCGATTTCGAAGACGATAATGGTCATGGTACTCAATGTGCGAATATAATAGCGCAAATGTGTGAAGCGCAGCCCAATATTTTTGCGATTAAAGCATTAAATCAAAATATGGAGAGTTCACTTGATACCTTAATAGAAGCCTTGGAGTATACGCGTAAACTTAATATTCGGACAATTAATCTTAGCTTAACTACAATTAAGAAAAAAAGCAGATCAAGGCTACAACCAATTATACATAAACTCAAGAGTGAGGGTAAGATCATAATATCTTCAGCACCTAATCAAGGTTATTTGGGTTATCCAGCTGCATGCGATGGAGCAATCGGTATAAATGGTGCTATACTTCAGGGGAACAGTGATTATTGGTACAATAAAAGCAAGGTGATCCAATGTATCGCTAATAAAACGCCTAATTTAGTAAAGAGTATAAGTGATTCATATAAAATGTTTGGCGGAACGAGTAAGGCTACCGCAACTGTTACAGGTATAGTATTGAATATATTAATCAAGAAACCTGATTTGAAATACGAGGAACTGGAAGTATTATTGCAAACATTTGCCGAAAGAAAACTATGGAAAACAAACGATGTTATTGGTGCTAATACACTAAATTTCGATTCGGTTGAAGTTCTAGGCCAAAGCAAACTAAATAACGAAATAAAAGAAATATTGTTCTCATATTTTAAGAAAAGAGATAGAGATATTACCGCAGAGCAACTAGCGAGCACTAAATTAATTGATTTATTGTATCCAAATGATTTTTTTGAGATTTTAAAAGAAATAGAAGCGATTACAGGTGTCAGCATTAATTATAATGGTGTTGATTATAGAGTTTTTAGTTCAATAAGCACATTAACCAAATTTATTGAACATACTAAAGAAATGAATGACGAATAAAAAAATACATCAGGAGTATTTCTGCTGATGTATTTTTGAAGTTGTTCATCCGCTATTGAACGGTCTCTATGGAATCCACAATACTCATGTCTGCGATTTTGCGGAGTGGAATACATGTTGCGGTTAAGCAAACCACAATAGAAATAAATGCAGCTCCCATAATGGGGAGAAATGGAACGGGGATAAGCTCTATGGTGTCTGTTTTAGCAGCACTTACAAAGATTGAACATGAATACCCTGCTATAGAACCGGCGATAGCTGCGATAATTCCGTAATAGGCGCCTTCCCAAAGGAAGGTCTTGTATAAGCTTGAAATGCTCATGCCTATCGCTCGCTGAACCCCGATTTCAGTAATACGGGTATGAATATTTGTGTACACGGTATTAATTATATTTAGAATTCCTATAAGCCCGATAAACAGAATCAATCCCCATGCTAACCATTTGATCTGCTGATAGCTTTCTGCAAGCTGTGTATCTGTATCTTGATAAGAAAGCCATTGGCCCCCTCCAGCTTGTTCACTTATTTGAGTAATAACTTTCTCAACATTTTCCTTATCAGCGTTGGGTGACAAGACAGGATACAACTCCGAATAATTGATTGTTTCTGTAATCTGATCGTAGATCGTATCATATACAATGATTTGAACCCCGTTTACAAATCCGTCATTATCCAGTGTGATTGAATTACTGCTTTCATGCAGAACTTGTAACGTCAAGTTATTGACAGATATATTATCGCCTACGGAAATTAAGGTACTGCTTAATCGGGTATCTCCATAATTTATGGCGATGGGATTTTTGATAATACAGGCTTTTCCTGCTTTTAAATCCTGGAGTTCCGGTTGGGTAAGTGCTGGTGCGATCATTTTTAACCGATCTTCATCAACACCAATAATATGCAGCGCCTCGCCTGGCTGTAGTGAAAAAGATGTGGAAATTGGCATCTGCCCCTTGCTATCCTGTGTATACAGGCTATATTTCAAGGTGGAAACGGAAGTTATATCTGCTAAGGATTTGAGTTCCTTCACCACTTCTGGAGAAAAACCAGTTGTCTTATTGGTAATGGAGTAATCACCAATATGCATTTTTTGTACGGCAGTGCTCGTATCCAATAATGTGGAAAAACTCTGTAATGCTATAAATACCGTTATACTCATAAATAATGATAAGATAGTAATTGTCGTTCTGCCTTTATTTCGCTTCATATTCATTCTTGCGTAGAAGGCTTCGAAGGAACGTATACGCCGAGCCTTTCGATTTTTTCGTCCAACCCGTATTGACGGACCTGACATTGCGAGCGTCGGAGAAACCTTTGCCGCATATCTTGCGGCAGGGAATGCTGCAAGATATGCAAACAATAATGTAATTACTGTACTGATGAGCAGAGGAAGTATTTTCCCGGAACTATTTTTGGCTATCAACAGGGCTAATTCTTCCGATGAACTTGTTAGAAACAGGTCCGGAGACAAGAGGCTGGTTGCGGAGATGGTAATTCCTTTGGCAAACAATATGCCAAAAGTGATCCCTGCAGGAACACCTATTCCACAGAGTAGGGCAAGCTGTAGCGATACTAATATATATAGTTTACTGCGTTCCGCACCAAGAGCGCGTAATGTACCGTATTCGCGGATGCGTTTCGTTACAGAGATTTTCAAAATGTTATAAATAACAAGACCGGAGGCTAAAAGAACAAGAGTACCAACGAGAACGCTTGCAACGGCCATAAAGGGAAAACCGGAACCATTGTCTGAGTCATCGCTCTTATGGGTGTAATCAATACCCACTGCTGCTAGAAGGATGTCGTTGTACTGAATGCAATATTCAGGCAGAGCAAATTGAGCGGCGATATCATCAACCGTGTTCTGGAAGTGATTTTTGTTTATCATACGAACATCTGTGGAGTACAGTTGGTATTTTTTCGGCAGCAGCTGTTCCGCTGTTCCTTGACCGGCAATACCGTTAACACCGCCGGATACATACCCTAAGTAATTACTTTTTAAAATGCCGGTTAAAGTGAAGGTAGTCTTATATTCAAAGGGAGCCTGATCGTCCCGTATAAGCGAGATACGGATCGGCAATGTAATGTGGTCTCCAAGTTTGCCGGAAAAATTCAATAGATTTAATGCATCTTGTGGTAAGGCAACTTCATGGGGTGACTGAGGTAAGCGTCCGGATGAAAGTTGTGTTATGGATGGGTAGACTGAAAGTGTATCATCTTCATATTCACGAAGCCAAATAGAAAGTTTAGTATTCGGTATTACTGAGGTGCCGATATTCATAAAGCTACCTGAGAACGACAATCTATTATCGAAGTTAAGCTTCTCTTTTTGCTCTTGTGTAAGTTGATGAAAAGTAACATAACGGTTGCCATTAAGTGCTGCAGCCTGCTGTTGACGCAAAGCACTTAATATACCAAGGGATTGGCCGATAACCGTAGTCATAATTGTAGATAGAATAATTGCAATTAAAATTAAGACGGAAGTGATCTTTTGGTTATTCAACTCTTTCCATACAAGAGAACGATAGGATTTCATTTCGCCGCCACCTCCGAAAGGAGGCCGTCTACAATAACAAATTGTCGTTCCGCCATGCGTGCGATCTGGTTGTCATGGGTAATAACCACAAGGGTTTTGCGCATCGTACGCCAAATATCATAGAGTAAACTCATAACCTCGTTGCCGCTTTTACTATCTAAGTTTCCCGTGGGTTCGTCAGCAAAGACAATGTCAGGTTTTGCAATTAGTGCTCGGGCAATGGCGACACGTTGCTGCTGGCCACCAGAGAGTTCGCTGGGCAAGTGGGTCATTCGACTTTTGATTCCAAGCATATCTGTTAGGTCTTTAAGATAAGCCTCATCCACCTGGCGTTTGTCCAACAGCAGAGGCATGATAATATTTTCCCTTGCGGTCAGGACAGGTAAGAGGTTGAATTGTTGAAAAATAAATCCGATTTTCTGGCGACGAAAAGCGGAAAGCTCCTTGTCACTGGTGAGGTAGATATCTTTCTCATCGTAGATAACACTGCCGGATGAAGGTTTGTCCAGACCGCTTAACAGATGAAGCAATGTGCTCTTCCCGCTACCCGAAGGCCCCATAAAGGAAATGAAATCTCCAGGCGCAATTTCTAAATTAACATGATTAAGGGCAATGACACTGTTTTCGCCGTTGCCATAAAGTTTTGAAAGGTCTTTTGCCTCAATATACATACACAACTCTCCTTTTCAATTGATAAGGAGAGTGTAGAATATAAATCTCAAAAAATGCTCAAGATTTCAAAATATTAAATGAAGCCGTTGCCATTGCACCATTTTCTGTATTTTGTAAGGCTAGGGTGCCTCCGTGTTTTTCACAGAGCAGCCGGCAAATGTACAGTCCCATCCCAAAATGCCCTGAATCCCCAGAAGGATGATCTCCGCGTAAAAACGGTTCTGTACCGCGGGATAACATATTTTGAGAATAGCCTTCACTATCATCCTGAACAGTAAGAAGCATACTGGAATCATCGCAGGTGACAGCAACACTAATTTGCTTACGGGCGTACCGGACGGCATTCGAAACGAGATTTTCTGCCACATTATAAACAATGGACCGATCAACCCAAATCCACTCGTTTTTGTTGGCGTTATTATCATGCAGATTAAGCTTCTTGTCTTTACGTAATATCGTCAGACTTACCGAAAGCTCTTGGATTAGAGCCGACCACTGAACCTGTTTTAAATTGCATTGCATTTCCTCTAATCTCTGGGCACTGCTCATCGTTTCTATAAAAGCTTCAATCCTGCCGGAATACTCTTCAAGTAATGAAAGTGTATCACCGATCTCTTCTTTTGTTTGTTTTCCACTTGTTATTCCCATTTTAAGCAGCTTTACCGAGCCTTTGATTACGGTTACGGGATTCCGCAAGTCATGAGAAAAAGCAGCATTTAACCTCTTTCGCTCCTCAGTTTGCCGCCACAGTTCCCTGTTGTTTTTCAGAAGCTCACATCGCATCGTTTCAAATGCGTCACAGAGCTGTCCAAGCTCATCACTTGCAGAAGATACAATCGAGAAGTCCAGGTTGTTGTGCATAATTTGCCGGGCTCCATTTTGCAGAGCGGCCAGGGGCATTTTAAGCTTAATCCTATAAAAAAGCCAATCAGCTAAAAATAATCCTGTTAGTACATATAGAGTGGGAAGCGCAAATTGCAGGATGCTAAAAATGTGATACCATGCCGGGTAAGCAGGTTCTGGGGGCACTGGTGTGGCTCTGACATCATTGCCATCCATCTTTAATTCAATAGACGGCCCATAATGCCTGGAAATTTCGCTGATCCCCCAAATTGATATGACGCTCAGGAGCAAAGCGATAAGTAAAAATATGGCCGATAGAAAAAAGAATGCTTTTTTTAAACTCATATGGTTTATCCGTTCCATTTATAGCCTACCCCCCATACCGTATCAATGTAGCTTTTCTGAGTAAATACCGCGAGTTTCGCACGAACTTTACGAATATGTTCCATAATCGTATCGCTGCTTCCTTCTCCGTCAGTTCCCCAAATGGCTTCATAAATGTGGTCGCGGTCAAAAACTTGCCCGGCATTCATAGAAAGCAGTTCTACAATTTCAAATTCTCTCTTTGACAGTGGTACAACAAAACTGGAGACAGAAACTTCCCTGTTAGAATAATTTACGGTAAGATCTCCAAAAAAACGGATTATAGATTGCTTATGCATACGATTTTCGCGACGTAAATGGGCTTCTACTCTTGCCCCCAATTCATCAATATCAAAGGGCTTGAGGATATAGTCATCTGCTCCTGCGCGAAAACCGATAATTTTATCGTTACTTTCAACTCTAGCCGTTAGAAAAAGGATTGGACAGGAAATATACTTGCGAATTCGCTGACAAACTGTAATACCATCGATGTCTGGCATATTGATATCAAGCAGGATAATATCGGGCTGACAATGGACTCTTTCAAGTGCTTCATTTCCGCTAAGAGCTGAATATACCTGATAACCTGATGACTCAAAGTAATTCTTCAGAATAGAGATAATTCCTTTTTCATCATCAATGAGCAAAATTTTACTCTTCAATCTAAAAAACCTCCTTAAGAATCTTTAATTATGACTAGTATCTTGACCAATGTTGATTCTGATTTTATGCTATTATTATAAGGAAAATATGGTAAGAATGGCAGATGGATGAAGAATAATAGATTCGACTCGAACCAAATTTAATGCCACAAAAATAATGAAGGGTAGTGGTTGAATGCTAAATGTTGCATTTTGTGATGATGATGTTAAATTTTTGAATAGCATTGTATCTGAAGCAAAAAGAATATTCAAAAGGCTAAAAGTCAATACAACCATCTACACTTATACAAATGGTAAAAAACTAATTGATGATTTTGAGCAATATCATTCGTATTACGATATCATTTTTTTGGAGTTAGACTTGCCGGTAATGGATGGGAAAGAAGTGGCGAGAAAACTGCGCCTTTTCGATAAAAAATTCAAGCTGGTATTTGTTACTTCTTCCGAACAAGAGGTTTTAAATACCTTCCAGTATGATATAAGCGGTTTTTTACCTAAAAGACTCATGAACGAAAGATTATTTTTAATAATAGATCGTGTGGTAACTGCTATAAAAGATGATAACCCGCAACTTCAAGTTTTTAAAGTTACCATCACAGGCGATAAAAGAGCGTTAATCAAAGTTCCCTTAAATGATATAATGTTTTTTGGAAGTGTAAACAGGAAAAGCTATTTACATACCAAAAGGAGAACCTACTTATTGCACGGATTTAAATTTATAGATTTAATAGCGCAATATAGCGAGCAGGGTTTTGTTGATATACATAGAACTTGTATAGTAAATATTCAATATATTTTTTCGGTTGATGATATTGAAATTCGTCTTGATGATGGAACCTTGCTTCCCTTAAGCAGGCGGAAAAGGTCTCTGGTGCTGGACAAGTTCCTTCAGAAGGTTAGTGAGGGTATGAATATTAGGAAGTGAAATCCTGCAAGAGCCTTTTGTTAAAATCTTGTGTCTCATAGGTACAGCCTATCAGCGCTATAGAAATCATATCTTGGAATTATAAACGTGGTGATGTTATATTTAGAACATTCAAGAGAGACTCCACGCTCTCTTCATAGGAACGATTCTACTATTATGAGGTGAAATTCATGGGCAACAAGACAATGTTTGAGAAGATTTGGGATAATCACGTTATTCATCAGGAAGAAGGCAAGCCGAGCATTATTTATATCGATTTGCATCTCGTTCATGAGGTTACTTCTCCGCAGGCGTTTGAAGGGCTGCGTCTGAGCGGCCGTAAAGTCCGCCGTCCGGGACTTACCTTTGCGACAATGGATCATAACGTGCCTACCAAGGACCGTTACAATATTACCGATCCGATCTCCAAGCAGCAGATTGATACGCTCTCGCAGAACTGCCGTGATTTCGGCGTAAGATTGTTTGACCTGAATGATATTGACCAAGGTGTCGTTCACGTCATGGGACCTGAGATTGGCCTGACCCATCCCGGCAAGACGATTGTCTGCGGGGACAGCCATACCTCCACACACGGAGCCTTCGGTGCACTGGCGTTCGGGATCGGCACCAGCGAAGTGGAGCATGTGCTTGCCACCCAGTGTCTGCAGCAATCCAAGGCCAAGACCATGGAAGTGCGCTTCACCGGCAAACGTAATCCGGGTGTGACTGCCAAAGACATGATTCTCGGCGTAATTGCCAAATACGGAACGGACTTTGCAACTGGCTATGTTATCGAATATACCGGCGAAGCTATCCGTGAGCTGTCGATGGAAGAGCGCATGACCGTCTGTAACATGTCGATTGAAGGCGGAGCAAGAGCGGGCCTGATCGCACCGGATGAGACAACCTTCAACTATCTGCGCGGACGTCAATATGTGCCGCAGGGTGAAGCGTACGATGCCGCCGTTGAGACCTGGAAGGGCCTTGTTAGTGACGAAGGCGCCCAGTATGATACTGTGGTCGAATTCGATGTAGAAACACTTATCCCGCAGGTTACCTGGGGAACTAGCCCTGGTATGGGAACGGATATCAACTCCACCGTACCGAACCCTGCTGATTTCACTACCGAGAATGAACGCAAAGCAGCCGAGAAGGCGCTTGAATATATGGATCTGGCTCCCGGTACACCGATCTCCGAGATCGGAATTGATTATGTCTTCATCGGCTCCTGCACCAACGGCCGGATTGAGGATCTGCGGGCTGCGGCTGAAGTAGCCAAAGGCTATAAGGTATCTGACAAAGTTACAGCTATTGTTGTGCCAGGCTCCGGGCGCGTGAAGATGCAGGCCGAGAAGGAGGGTCTGGACAAAGTGTTCACCGAAGCTGGATTTGAATGGCGTGAAGCCGGCTGCAGTATGTGCCTGGCGATGAATCCGGATGTTCTGCAGCCGGGCCAGCGCTGCGCTTCTACTTCTAACCGTAACTTCGAAGGACGACAGGGACGCGGAGGACGCACGCATCTGGTCTCTCCTGCCATGGCGGCTGCGGCAGCCATCAAAGGACGCTTCACGGATGTGCGTGACTGGAACTACAAGACGGAAGCCGTCAACTCATAGAATAATTGAGAGAGCAGGAGGATTCAGCAATGGAAGAATTCAAGAAGTTAACAGGAATTGTAGCCCCGGTAGACCGGGTTAATGTAGATACGGACGCGATTATCCCCAAGCAGTTCCTGAAACGGATCGAGCGCACAGGCTTTGGCCAATTCCTATTCTACGAATGGCGTTTTGATGAAGCAGGGAATGACAATCCGGCATTTGAGATGAACAAACCGCGTTATGAGGGAGCCTCTGTGCTGATTTCCCGCGCGAATTTCGGCTGCGGCTCCTCCCGGGAGCATGCGCCTTGGGCCATCATGGATTACGGGTTCAGAGTGGTCATAGCGCCATCCTATGCCGACATTTTCTATAACAACTGCTTCAAGAACGGCATTCTGCCGATCAAGCTCTCAGAGGCCCAAGTAGACGATCTCTTCAGCCGCACGGCAGAGCATGAGGGCTACACGCTTACAGTGGATCTGGAGAACAACAAGCTGAGTGATGATTATGGTCTGGCCATCACCTTTGAGCTGGATGAGCACCGCCGCCAGTTCCTGCTGCAGGGGCTGGATGATATCGGCCTGACACTTCAGCATGCCGATGAGATTGCTGCTTATGAAGAGCGTCATGCAGCCAAGCTTTTTGCCTAAGAGCTAAGTTAAGTTAACGGCTGAAGCATATTTATTCTTAGTATTTACACAAAACTTCTATTTCCGGGTGTCGGAAATAGAAGTTTTTTTGCTATAATCGAGATATTATTGCCTGCGAAGGCAACTTTTGGGGATTATTGTCGTCTTAATCTTATCTGCAAATCTATCAATGGACCAAAGGAGAGGAAAGGATGAAGAAAGCCGGACAACGGGTGTTGCTTCTACTGCTGCTGCCACTGCTCCTCCTGTCATTCGCCGGCCACAAAGCTGCGGCAGCCGGAACAACCCCCGGTAAGATCGTGATGGACAGCAAGGAGCTTGCACTGCCTAAGGGGGTAATCCTCGAGAACGTGAATGGAAGCGTTATGATTCCGATCCGTGTAGTGGTGGAGAATCTGGGCTTCGAAGTGCTGTGGGAACAGAGCAGCCGCAAGGTAACTGTCCAGCAGGACGGCAAATCCGTACAGCTTGCAGTCGGCAGTACCACCGCACAAGCCGATGGAGTGAACCTAACGCTCAATGCTGCGCCTAAGCAGAACGGCGGGACGGTACTGGTGCCTATCCGCTTTGTCAGTGAGCAATTCGGTCTTAGCGTCGGGTGGGACAATACGGATAAGACGGTGTACTTGAGCGGAGGAATAACGGAGACAGCGCCAGTCGCTTCAGATCCGCTGCCGTCAGCCACCCCAGCTCCATCAGAAACAACCGAAGCGGCTCCAGGGGCAGTTCAGTCCCCGTCACCAACCACTCCGCCTCAGAGCGGCACAGAGACTCTGGAGGAATTGGACGGAAGTGTTATAGTTGCTCCGACTCCGCCAGCTACATCCCCTGTAGTGAAAGGGGCGGTATTTAGCGAGAACCGGCTGATTGTAGCCGCTGCCGGAGGAGCCAAGGCTACGGTTACGAGAGTTACCGGACCCGACCGGATCGTAGTGGATTTTGCCGGAGCGGCATTTGCCCCTGATTTCAGCGGGAGCTTCCCGGGCGTATCTACTGGAGGAAGTCCGCAGGGCAAGCTGGATGTGAGCGGCTACCCGCTTGTAACTGAAATACGTTATGCATTATTCAGTACGAATCCCCCGACGGTCAGGTTCGTAATCCAGACTACGGGCTACCAGAATTATCAGGTAAGTACAGATGAGAGTACAGGACTAGTCACAATCGATCTGAATGTAACGGGCAGCGAAACGGGGGCACCCGTGAATCCGGGATTCACCGGAAGACCGGTTATTGCGCTTGATGCCGGACACGGGGGAAAGCAATCGGGTGCGGTTAGCCTTACAGGCAAGCTGGAAAAGACCTTCAATCTCGCGGTCATCCTGAAAGCCGGAGCTATTCTGACGCAGGAAGGCTGGGCTGATGTCGTCTACACCCGTACATCGGATATTACATTGGGTCTTCAGGATCGTGTGAAGATTGCCCAAGCGGCGAATGCTACGTTGTTCGTATCCCTTCATGCGAATTCACTGGATGTATCCTATCCTAACCGGAGCAAAGTTAACGGAAGTGAGACGTACTATAGCCGCAGTGAGAGCCTGCCGCTTGCCGAGATTATGCAAAAGCATCTGGTAGCGGGAACCGGCTTCAAAGACAACGGCGTCCGCTCGAAGAGTCTGCATGTCACCCGGGAGACCCGGATGCCTGCGATTCTGCTGGAGGCGGGGTATCTGACCAATGCTGGGGATGAAGCAGGCCTGTATAGTGAACAACTGCAGAATAATCTGGCCCGCGAAATCGTAGCTGGAATTAAGGAATATCTTGGTTTGTAACACTGCATAAGCGGAGTTGTCTGAAACCGCACTACATACCTTTTAACTATAGGGAATACACAGACATTTCCACTTTGGTTGGGATTTATTCGCAACTTTTAAGTTCTAAAGGCGTCTACACTATGTCGAAGGTTGTCAGTTGGCATGCCATCAAGAACGCTCGATTGGGGGCGGAATACTAGAGTCTTAGAGGTGAAGAATGAAGAAATTTGCTTTTATGCTGTTGCTGCTGCTCTTTGTTGTGGTGCTGCCAGGGCATGGACAAGCCGCTGCTGGCCAGAACAAGATCTTCCTGGATGGCCAGGAACTGAATGCAGGACAAGACGTTCCGGTGGAAAATGTAAATAACTCCATCATGGTGCCGCTAAGAATGATCGCTGAGAACCTTGGATACAAGGTGGATTGGAATCAGACAAGCAAGACCATCAAGATTGAACAGCAGGGAAAGGCCATTCAGCTGATCGTGGATCAGACTGCGGCATCCGTCGATGGCAAGACGGTAATTATGTCAACGGCCCCTCTCCTGCGGAACGGCACGACGCTCGTACCGATCCGGTTCATTGGTGAGCAGTTCGGACTTACGGTCAAATGGGATAACACGAAGAAGGTTGTAGATCTTATTACCCCGCCGGTTTCCGAGCCTAACATTGACCCGGAACAAAGTAATGGGGACGGAGGGACGGTTGTAGTGCCGCCGGGAGAACCCTCAAGCAGCCTGAGCATGATCAACGGCATCAGCTTCAATGAGAACCGGTTCACGATTGCCATAGACGGCAATGCCGAGCCTAAGGTCTCTAAGATCAGCGGACCGGACCGAATCATCGTCGATCTGCCGAATGCCACGTTCTCGGATATATTCGGAACAGGACAAATACTTGATCCTGACCTGAACGGGAACCTGACAGTTACGGATTATCCGGATGTCTCCGGTATCCGCTATTCGCTGTATAGCACTAATCCTTATACTGTCCGATTTGTAATTGATCTTAATACCCCCAAAAATTATAGCGTAGAGGTATCGGGAGATTCCTCCAAGCTCATTGTCATTGATTTGAACGCACAGGCTCCAGGCGACACTTCAACGCAGCCCGGCAACAGCGGGCGTAAGCTGGTTGTGCTCGATGCCGGACATGGCGCGAAGGATTCAGGGGCTGTAGGCGTTACCGGCAAATATGAGAAGAATTTCAACCTGGCTGTGATTCTGAAGGCGGCTGCGCTGCTAAGGCAGGAGAACAAGATTGACGTGGTGCTGACGCGCAGCGATGATACCTTCCTGGAACTGAAGGAAAGGGCGGCAATCGCCAATAACCTCGGTGCAGATTTGTTCATATCCGTTCATGCCAACAGCAGCGGATCAGCGGCTGCGAGCGGAACGGAGACCTACTATCAGCGGGACGCGAGCAAGGCTCTGGCCAATGTGATGCACAAGTATCTTGTGCAGGCGACCGGGCTTAGCAACAGGGGAGTGCGTTACGGCAACTTCCATGTGATACGCGAGACGAAGATGCCTGCGGTACTGCTTGAGGTGGGCTATCTCAGCAATAAGAAAGACGAGGCTCTGCTGTTCACTGAAGCATTGCAGAACAATGTAGCCGCATCGATGGTCAGCGGAATTAAAGAGTATCTCGGGATTCAATAACAACAGGCGGCAGCAGGGGCCGCAGAGTCGGATAAAGACCCTATATTGCGGTCAAAAGGACTTTGCGGTCCCTCCTGCCCATATTCATCTGAGGGGGTTAATCAAATGAACAAGAAATTGACATATGCAGGGATCGCTGCGCTGCTGCTTCTCGTAATTTCGGGCTGCGGCGACAAACCTACTGCTGCACCGGCCGATGCGTCCGGTCAGGATTCAACCTCGGTATCCAGCGGCGCTGAAGGAAACAATGCCGGGAATGACAGTACCGCTAGTCCCGCTGCCACACCGGCAGCTACAAGCACGCCTGAGCCTGCAGCAACGGTCACTCCGGCGGCTACGGAGGCACCGTCAGTGCCTGAGAAGCAGAGCCTTAAGATCAAGACGTATTATACAGACCTGCAACAGAACGACTTGGTTCCTGTTGATGTCTCCATCACCTTCAAGAATGCGGAGGAGAAATATAAGGAAGCCTTCAAAACACTCCAGAAGAGCGATAATGCTGACCAGATTCCGCTGTGGAACAAGATTGAACTGAAATCACTTGAGTTCTCCAATGGACAGATTGTGATGGATATTCATAAGCCGGATGAGGCACAGCTTGGCGCAGGCGGCGAGGCTCTGGCGATCGACGCATTGTCCAAGATGTTCTTCCAGTTCGATGAAGTGAAGAATATCGATGTGCTAGTAGACGGAGAACAGGTGGAGAGTCTGATGGGGCATGTGGATCTTGTGCATCCCATCACCCGCGAGAACAACGGATTGTAGGCTATTTGGCAGGAATAAGCCGGATGGCTAACGAAATTAACAACATAGAAATCCAGATAAGCCATAGAGAGGGGAATATCGAATTGTCCGGTCCAAAACGATTAAAGCGTACGGTTCAATCTTATTCTGTAAAAGCGGTATCTGCCGTTCTGGCCGGTGCGATGGTGCTTGGCGGGGCAGGCGCTGCCTTTGCCGACAACGCTTCAACCGGAGCAACCGTTGCTGCAGCGACTTCGCAGACGGCTGCAACTGGTTCAGGGATCTTCAGTGATGTCAAGACGGGCTTCTGGGCCGAAAAGCATATCTATAAGCTGGCAACCCAGGGAATTGTGGTCGGCAATAACGGCCTGTTCCGTCCTGGCGATTCTGTGACCCAGCAGGAAGCGGTGCTGATGGCGCTACGCTTCATGAAGCTGCAGGGAAATGTGAACACCAGTACCGAAGTTGCGCTGCCTAATGATTTCCTTGTTACGAACTATTATAAGCCATATGTAATCCTGGCCTTCCAGCAAGGACTGCTGGATAAGACCACGGAGATGGCTGCAGATAATCTAAAAAGCTCGTGGGGCGAGCGAAAGGCCAGCCGTGAATGGGTCGCTGAGCTGCTGATCCGTGCGCTTGGCCAGAGTGCATCCGCTTCTGCGGCTGCGGGCCGGCCGACAGGCTTTGCTGATGATGCCAAAGTGTCCGCGAACAAACGCGGCTATATTAACACAGCGGTGGAGCTGGGACTGGCTAACGGGCTAACCGGCAACCGCTTCGATCCGCAAGGCGCTGTGACCCGTGCACAGCTGGCTACCTTCTTCAGCCGTGCTGAAGCGCATAATAGCCTGGAATACGACAATACGTTCAAAGGAACAATAAGTGCTCTCAAAGACGGCAAGCTGGGATTGTACACTAACGGCAATACGCTGGAATTCACTCTGAATGCCAATACCGCCTACTACACCAGTACCTCCGAGAATCGCATCACATTGAACGAGATCCAGCCCTATACGAAAGTAACTGTAATTGGAGCTACTTATAGCGCAGCATATGTAGAGCTGACAGACCCGGCAGTTCAGGTTGAGCAGGCGGAAGGTGTATTCACCAAGCATACGCCGGGTATCATCTGGGTCGATTCCGCGAACGGATATGATCAGTATCCCTACGATTCAGGCACGGCTTTCCTGGATGTGAATGGAGCCGTTATTCAGCCTGCTTCGATTACCGCCGGCAGCAAGCTTACGCTGCTGCGTGAAACCTTCACCGGTTCCCGCAAGGTTGTGAAGGTGCAGGTCACTTCAGGTATTGTGAACAAGACGGCTAAAGGCACGGTTCAAAGCGTTGACACTGCTGCCAAGAGCATTACATTCAAGAATGCCGACGGCACAGTTGAAACCTTCAAATGGGAAGAAGGGACTACGCTGTTCAGCTCCCAGAGCTCTATTATTCAGCCCGCAGAGCTGAAAGCCGGTGCTGCTGTCTCGTATACCATCAAGGATAATGCGATCCGTTCCGTGGAAGTAACCTCGGGAGTGGAACGCATAGTGAAGGGCTTCATCTATGAGCTGACAGATTCAACGATTGTCTATCAGAAGAGCGATGGCACCCGTGAGGTTAATCTTCTTGCTACTAATCCGGCCATTGTGATTCCGAACGCCGTAAGTCCGGTGATGGCTGACCTGATTGCTGACAAAACAGGCGGAGACAATGTGCAGCTTACGCTGAACAGCAATGATCAGGTGACCAAGATTGAGGTGCTGAGCCGTCAGATTGAACAGTACACGGCTGCTACCGTTGTGGATTATAACACTAAGACCCAGTACCTGACCTTCACGGACAATAACGGCAAGGCTCATGTGGTCAAAATGGATGAGAAAACAAAGATGTCGTACGGCGGACTGCTTACCACTTCGCTGACCACGATGGGGTCCAGACTGGTGGAGAACCGCAAGATTGATGTGACCTCCATTAATGAGCGTGCAATGTCTGTTGATTTGACGACCAAATATTCCGGCACCCTGACGGCTATCAATACTTCGGCCAGAACGATTGTGTTCAAGCTGGGCAACGGACAATTGCTGACGATGTCTTATCCGCAGGCCATTGAAATGTTTGGCAAAAGCGGGGCAGTCATCACCGATGTTCCGCTCAATGTGCCGGTAACGGCAGTGCTTGCCAGCAATCAGGAGCTCATCTCTGTGCTGCGTGTGAACGGGTCGTCCCAGTTCGAGATTGCTACCATCAATGCGGGCACTAATAAAATGACCGTGAAGCTTGAGGATGGCAGCAACAGCAGCGAGCTGAACCTGGCGAATGTGCCGCTTACCAACGAAGCAGGCCAGAAGATCGCGCTGACTGAGCTGAAGGCCGGAGATTTCGTGAATCTCAGCTTCGACGGTTCCACACCGCTGTCCCTGCAGACGGTTAAACAGGTTGCCGGACAGGTAACGGCAGTGGATGCCGCAGCAGGTACGTTCACCGTGAAGGATTATACGGGAGCCTCCCAGCCTTTCACTGCGGGCAGCGGGGTGAGAATCCTCCGGGACGGTGTTGCAACGAACGCTCTAAGCGGACTTACCACAGCAGACCGGGTATTGGTGCGTAAGGATGCCAGCGGTGTAGTGATCATCTCCGTGTTCAGTCAGTTGAACCGGACGTTCGCCCGTTATGAGAGCGCAACGAATGAAATATTGACCAAACGCGCCACGCTGACTGAGAATTATACGTTTGGTCTTGCCCCAAATGTATATATTCATCAAGGTGACACGACTTTATCCGTGCAATCTCTCAAAGAAAATGATAATATTATAATGTATTTCAACAACGGCAAGGTTGTAGAAATTGTGAAACAATAATCGTTTTGGTGATTTTCCGTGTGAAACACCGTCTTGATCCTTGGTTTTGCCTTGGATCAAGGCGTTTTTTTTGAAATATAAGGGCAGCAGGGTGTTCGCTTGAACGCTATGAAAGTATACGATATAATGTATCTTTGCTTATATTTCTTCAGATTTGAGAAGATATGCTGTAAGAGAACTTGCAGTCATACCTGCTCCGTGGAGGGGACGCTATGAAAGCTGCAGAGGTCCGCCACATCCTGGACACTATCGGAGGCATGTTCCCTGATGCACATTGTGAGCTGAATCACAGCAACGCTTTTGAGCTTACTATAGCCGTGCTGCTCTCAGCTCAATGTACGGATGCAACAGTGAACAAGGTGACCGAGGACCTGTTTCAGAAGTACAAGGCTCCGATCGACTATATCTCAGTGCCGCTGGAAGAGCTGGAGCTGGATATCCGGCGGATTGGTCTATTCCGCAACAAGGCCAAGCATATTCAGAACCTCTGCGCAATCCTGATTGAGCAGTACGGGGGTGAAGTGCCGCAGGCCCATGATTTGCTGGTAACCCTGCCTGGTGTCGGACGCAAGACTGCCAATGTGGTCGTCTCCAATGCGTTTGGCGTTCCGGCGATTGCCGTGGATACTCATGTGGAACGGGTAGCCAAACGGCTCGCACTTGCGGGCTGGAAAGATTCCGTGCTGGAAGTGGAGAAGAAGCTGATGAAGGCGGTGCCGCGTGACGAATGGACGCTGACGCACCACCGGCTGATCTTTTTCGGGCGATACCACTGTAAGGCTCAGAATCCCGGGTGCCAGATCTGCCCGCTGCTGGATGTATGCCGGGAGGGCAAAAAACGTATGAAAACTGCTGTAATCAGGAAAGCTAAGGATCATACGAAAGCTAACCAAGAATTAGAGAAGAAGAGGATGGGATAGAGATGAAGTGCATTTCTGTATATACTGATAATTTTGAAGCGTTCTCTGATATTTTTGACCGCGTTGTGGACAGCCCGATGGAAGAGAACGAAGAGCAGGAAGTGGAAGGCATCACAATCAGCCATTCCGGCGATGTGCCTGAGTTCTACCTGGAGCGTATGTCCGCGAAGCCAGAGGTTGTCGTAATGAAAGACAAATCCCGTGGCCTGACCATTCTGCAGCACGGCAAAGTCTTTGAAATCCTGCTTCCCGTGCTGGAAACAGCTTAATTTGGTTGAAGTTGATTAGAGAGGTTGTCCCATAGCCATCAAGTGGCTGACGGGGCAGCCTCTTTTTTTGACAGATGAGAATGTATATGTTTTGGGGTCCCCGCAAAGTACCTGAGTCATCACCTACGCTAAAGCCCCACTTTGTGGGGTTATTTTGCGAACCCATAAAAGCAGGAGTTACGGGCGAGATTGAATGCCATCTGCGAAATCTTGTTTTTCGTGAAGGTTTATAGCTGATTTTGTAAATGTGGACATTTGATTTGTGACGATCTGATGATAAAATATAATTGTTCTATTCTTGCAGTGAGATAAATCATACAAATGTAATAATAATGAAAGAAGCTATAGATCGCAGCGGAGGCGGGGATGTTGTGGGAGCAGAACGGGAAAGAGTGAAGCAGGTTACAGCGGGGTCGTCAGCGCTTAGGCTGCTTGAGGAGCGGCTGAGGCAATGGGGAGAACAGAAGAGTGCGCAGATCGTAGCGGATCTAAAGGTCAAGGAGCAGGCAGATGAGCTGACACTCGCATTCTGCGGACATTTCTCGGCGGGGAAGTCGAGCATGATTAACAAGCTCTGCGGTAAGGCCGTGCTGCCTTCGGGTCCGGTTCCAACCAGCGCCAATATTGTATCGATCCGCAGCGGAGCACCGCAGGTGCTGCTTCATCCGGTGGACGGAAGCACCGGAGGGAATACCGGCGTGATCAAGACTACGCCTGACCGGCTTCAGGATTACTGCCGCCAGGGAACTGAATATTCAGCGATAGAGGTGTGGGAGGATGTCCCGGTGTTGGGTAATCACGGGGTGCTGATGGATACTCCCGGCGTAGATTCGACAGACGAGGGCCATCAGGCGGCGACCCGCTCGGCGCTGCATCTGGCGGATGCGGTGTTCTATGTGATGGATTACAATCATGTACAGTCGGAGAATAATCTGGCGTTTGCCAAAAGCCTTAGCGACTGGGGCAAGCCGCTGTACCTGATCATCAATCAGATCGATAAGCACAGGGAGCAGGAAATTCCGCTGGAGGAATACCGGCAGCAAGTGGAAAGCGCTTTCCGGGAATGGGGGATTCATTCCGCGGGACTGTTATTCACTTCGCTTAAGGTGGAGGAGCATCCGCTGAATCAGTGGAAGGATCTGTTGGCGGTGATCTCCGGTCTGCTGGAGCAGCGGCAGGGGCTGCTGGAGTACAGCTTGTCCCGCTCCATGCATCATACGGCGGATGCTGTCCTGGCGGATTATCGTGAGCAGCAGGAGGAGGAGCGGGCTGTGCTGCTGGAAGAAGCAGGCGGTTCAGCAGCGGAAGCTGTGGAAGCAGAGATCCGGGCAACGATGCACGAGGAAGCATCGCTGGAGGAGCTGCCTGAAGAGGCGCGGCTTGAGCTGCGCAGCAGGCTGGATGCCTTGCTCGGCAATACGAATCTGATGCCGGCCGACCTGCGGGACGCGGCGGGCGCATACATCGAGAGCCTCCAGCCGGGCTTCCGGCGCGGCCTGTTCTTCACCGCTGCGAAGCGGGAGAAGGAGCAGGGAGCGCGGCTGCTGCACTGGCACAGCCTTCAGCAGAGAGAGATCACTGCCCAGCTGGAGTGGCACACTCTCCAGCTCGTGCGCGAATGGGCGGAAGGCCTGGAGCTGTGGCAGGAGGAGGCGGAGCCTCTGCTGAAGCAGGCTTTCCCGGCGGTGAGCCAGCAGTGGCTGGCGGATCAGGTGAAGCCGGGGACCGGGGCTTCGGGCGAGGCGCTGCTTAATTTCTGCCGCACGCTTGCGGCAGAGATTAAGGCGCAGTTCCGCCGCGCGGTCCTGGCCTTCGGCGAGCCGCTGCTGGATGCGCTGCCGCCGCTTGTGGAGGAGCGGCGCGCGGAGCTTGCGCGCCGCGAAGCTGCCCTGCGGCGGCAGGCTGCGGCCCACGCCGCGCTGGCCGCCCTGGACCGCGCGGCTGCCGCCCGCGCGGACGCCCTTGCGGCGCTGCTGCCGCCGCGCCGCACCCTCACCCCCGGCGCGCTGCCGGGGGTGCCGCCCTTGGCGGCTGGCGCGCTCAGCGCCGCCAGCCCGGAAACGCCGCCGCGCGTGGCAGCGGCGGAAATTCCCGGCGCCGCCCCGGCCTGGGCGGCGGGAACGGCAACGCCGGCGGGCGGGCGCCGCCGGCTGACGCAGGCCGCTGCGGCGCTGCACGCGGCGGCCGGGGTGCTGCGGAGCGAGCCGGCCATGGCCTCGGCTGCGCGCAGCCTGGCGGCGCGGGCGGAGGATCTCGCCGGCGGCCGCTTCACGATGGCGCTGTTCGGAGCGTTCAGCGCCGGCAAATCCTCCTTCGCCAACGCCCTGCTGGGCGAAGAGGTGCTGCCCGTGTCACCGCATCCGGCAACGGCTGCCGTCGGGCGGATTCTGGCGCCGGAGGGCGGCTTCGCCCACGGGACGGCGGCCATCACCATGAAGCGGGCGGAGGAGGTCTGGGAGGACATCCTCCATTCCTTCAGCGTGCTGCAACTGCCGACGCCGCAGCACGACTCGTGGACCGCAGCCGTGGCCCGGCTGCAGACCGGCGGGCTCCATCCGTCCGCGCTGCCGCATGCCGGCTTCCTGCGGGCAGCTGCCGCCGGATGGGAGGAGTCCCGTCCGCTGCTCGGAACAGAGCGGACGGTCAGTCTGGCGGAATACCGCAGCCTGGTCGCAGACGAGAAGCGCGCCTGCTTCGTGCAGAGCACAGATCTGTATTATGACAGTCCGCTGACACGGAGCGGTATTGTACTAGTGGACACGCCGGGTGCGGATTCCTTACATGCCCGGCACACTGGTGTAACTTTCGGCTACATGAAGAACGCCGATGCCATCTGCTTCGTGACTTATTATAACCACGCCTTTTCCAAGGCTGACCGCAGCCTGCTTGCCCAGCTGGGTAGAATCAAAGACAGCT
Source organism: Paenibacillus sp. FSL P2-0089 (assembly GCF_038595095.1). Taxonomy (NCBI): domain Bacteria; kingdom Bacillati; phylum Bacillota; class Bacilli; order Caryophanales; family Paenibacillaceae; genus Paenibacillus; species Paenibacillus sp. FSL P2-0089. Next base: position 4,536,467 of record NZ_CP152006.1, on the reverse strand, counting down.
TCGCGCTTGACAAAATGTTCTTCATCATCAACGCCGCAGACCTCGCAGCGGACGAGGCGGAGCTTGAAGAGGTGAAGCAGCATGTGGCGCAAAATCTGCGGGCCGGAGGCTTGACCTCGCCGCGGATCTACAGCGTGTCCAGCCTGCTTGCGCTGGAGGGTAAGTCAAGCGGAGCGGCGGAAGCCTACGAGGCCTCGGGATTCGGCAGCTTTGAAGCCGCACTCTCCGCGTTCGCTGGTGATGAACTGCCGGGACTGTCTCTGGCAGCAGCCAGGGACAGCCTAAGCTCGGTGCGTGGGCGCGCGGAAGAATGGCAACGCCTTGCGCTGATGGAGGCAGACCAGCAGGAGGAAGGAATGAAGCAGTTCCGCCAGCGCCGGGAAGCGGCGAATCTGCGGCTGGCCGCACTTGCTAAGGAAGACCGCCCGCTCCGGGACCTGCGCCGAGAAGGTGCGGAGCTGCTCTATCATGTCCGGCAGCGGATTGCCTTTTCCTTCGGGCGTTCCTTCCAGGAGTCCTTCCATCCCTCCATTCTCCGGGAAGACGGAGGGAACCTGAAGGACATCTTCATCGCCTGCGGGCGGGAGCTGGAGCGCAGTATTCTGCGTGAACTGGAGCAGGAGCTGTGGGCAACGACCCTGCGGCTGGAGTCGGCAGGGCGCAGATTTGTGACCCAGGCGGCTACAGCGGCGGCAGCCGAGTTGTCAATACCGGATCAGGAGCTGAAGCTGCTGGAGAATCCGGATGAGCGCTGGCCGGCACCGGCGAAGCTGGACTGCGTACTGGCTCCGCTGGACTGGGCCGGACTGTGGGGCCGCTTCAAATCTCCGCGCCACTTCTTTGAGGGGCCGGGCCGGGCAGAGATCCGCGCGGCTGCCGAGCCGTGGTTCAAAGAAGCGGTGGCTGCGGCGGCGCAAGGACAGGAGGACTCTCTGTTGACATTCTATACCGATGCAGCAGCAGCCGCCTTATCCCAGGCTGCAGATCAGCTGCGTGAAGGCCTGTCCGAACAGGAGGCAGCCATGTCGGCGCTGCTGAAAGGGGGTGATGGTGCGCAGCATTGGGGCCAGATCGCAGAAGCATTGAGGCTTCAGGAGCAGGCTTTCGTCGTTGTATAAGAACTATAGTTTCCTCCTGTTGTGGCCAAGGTGTGCGTAAATTTGTGGTTAGGAGTTTTTGAATGATGCGTAGAGTGACTTTGTGGCTGAATGTGGCTGAAGACTCGCCGTGAGGAGCAGCAGTGTATCTGACTTCACCTAAAGGCGGAATGTATGTGAAAAACAGCATACATTGTGCTCTCAAGCAGGCGCGTGGCCCAAATGTATGTGAAAAACAGCATACATTGTGCTCTTAAGCAGGCGCATGGCTCAAATGTATGTGAAAAACAGCATACATTGTGCTCTTAAGCAGGCGCGTGGCTCAAATGTATGTGAAAAACAGCATACATTGTGCCGGAGCGCAGGTAATCCCATTCATCCGTTAGGATGAATTTGTTCCATGCACTTGATAACATATCCTTGTATTTCTCAATGAAATGGTGCTGCCCCCTAAAAGGGACAGTAAAACCGTTTTCACAAGTCTGTTGAACAGCCATCTGTGAAGTTTGTAGGAAAATGTCGAAGAATGCTTGCAATCTGGTGGATGATGGATGAAAATAAAGAAGACTGAAAATTTACAATCAAACTGCGACATTTTACAGAAACAGAGAAGTCAGCAGACAAATTTGCGAAAAGAGGTTGGAGTCGACAATGTGGGGAGCTCCTTTATCAGCCCGGAGTAAAAAGCTGCTGCTGCTCGGCAGCGGTGAACTGGGTAAGGAAGTCATTATCGAAGCTCAGCGCCTTGGCGTAGAGACCGTAGCTGTGGATCGTTATGAAGCGGCACCCGCGATGGGCGTCGCCCACCGCTCTTATGTACTGGACATGCTGGATGCAGAGGCACTGAAACAGCTTATCCGTGCAGAGAAGCCCGATTTGATTGTACCGGAGATTGAAGCCATTGCTACCGGAGCGCTGGTGGAGCTGGAGGAAGAAGGATTCCTGGTTGTTCCTACTGCCCGTGCTGCACGGCTGACCATGGACCGCGAAGGCATCCGCCGTCTGGCGGCAGAAGAGCTGGGCCTACCTACAGCAGCCTACCGATTCGCTGACAGTCTGGACGAACTACGCCAGGCAGTGTCGGAGCTGGGAACGCCCTGTGTCATTAAGCCGATCATGAGCTCTTCCGGCAAAGGCCAGAGCGTGTGCAGAACACCTGAGGATGCGGAAGGCTGCTGGAATACGGCGCTCGAAGGCGCTCGTGCGAAGGGAACACGCGTCATCGTAGAGGCTTTTGTTACGTTTGAGAGCGAGATCACACTGCTTACCGTCCGCTCGGTTAGCGGAACCGTATTCTGTCCGCCGATCGGCCACATTCAGCAGGATGGCGATTATGTAGAGTCCTGGCAACCGCATCAGATGAGCGGGGCGCAGCTGGAAGAGGCTGAGGCCATCGCCCGGAAGGTTACCGATCAGCTTGGCGGTTATGGAATTTTTGGAGTAGAATTATTCCTCACCGCGGATGGGGTTCTGTTCAGTGAAGTGTCCCCCCGGCCGCATGACACAGGTATGGTTACAATGATTACGCAGGATTTGTCGGAATTTGCTCTGCATGTCAGAGCCATTCTTGGATTTCCGCTGGAAGCGGTACGTTTGTTGTCACCGGGAGCTTCGGCCACCCTGAAGACTGATGGAGCCGGACAAGCTTTTGCGGTGACCGGGATTAAAGAAGCGCTGGCCCTTCCCCGCACGCAGGTCCGGATATTCGGCAAGCCGGAGATCCGCCCGGGACGGCGGATGGCAGTAACACTCAGTTCAGCGGAAGATATTGAAATCGCGCGGATGACGGCCAAGCAGGCTGCGTCTAAGCTACAAGTGGAGGTATACAAGGATGAACAGTAGTACTCAGGAGCAGGTACTGCAAATTCGCAAATGCGGCATGAATGATCTGGAGAGAGTGACAGCCCTTTTGCGTGAATTCGGCTATCCGACAACGCTTAGCGTGATGAAAGAGAGAATGGAAGGCATGGAGCATGATCCGTTCCACTGCACACTCGTCGCAGAGCTCAATAACGAAGTTGTGGGAATGATCGGTTTACGGCAGGTGAAGTCCTACTACAAGCATGCCGATTGTATTACGGAGATTACCGCGCTGATCGTAGCAGAGGAGCTTAGAGGACAAGGCCTTGGCAAAAGACTCGTAGCTGCAGCGGAAGAATGGGCACGCCATCAGGGCTGCTGCCAGCTGTTCCTGCGGAGCGGCAATCGCGTTGAACGTGCACCTGCACATGCGTTTTACCGCCATATCGGCTTTGAAAAGACAACAGGCTACCGCTTCAATAAAACCCTGCTATAATCCTATACGTGTAACCGAACATCCCCATCCCGGCGTAATCGGGATGGTTTTTTTTGGAGATAGCGCGCCAACCCCGCCGCAGCTTGTCGGGAATGCTCCCCGCTCCGCCTTCTCCCCGAGGCTACCCCCGGAATTTAGTGGAAAAAGAGCATCTATTTCGCCCGAAATTCCCGTGTCCAAACTAGCAGTTGGAAAAAGTACATCTAATCGTCCATAATCCCCGCATTATGAGTAAATACGCAGAAATAAATGTAATTTATCCACTTAAAATAGCCTAATTGGTTAAAATAATCAAATTAAGTATACAAAATCCACTTGTTGTTTATATAAATTAGCACTTAAAGAAGCGGAGGGGAAATTAGGAACTGGAGGAGCGATAGCGTCCGCCTGAAAGCTTTACGAAGGAAAGCTCGCATCGTAAGAAAAGCTGCGTTTGGATTTCTACCGCGAGTAGCGGTTAAAATCAAGAAATCCAAACCGGGCAGCGGCGGGAGGGCCAAATGTTCACCGCAGCGACGACCAAGCTTTGAGTTCTAATCTTGAGTGTCCCTAATCTTAAATGCCTCTAACCTATGTACATAATTTCCGCTTGCGTTATATCAGGCAACGCTATATAGTAAATTGCTCCTATTCACTACAGTTGTCACTCTATCATCCACTAAAGTGTCTCCCAAGACCCGCAGCCTTCTCTATTTTAAACATAGATCGGGCCATTTGAATCAGCTATTATAGTTCTGTGAACCTCCATATTCTATGCCGAAGAGGGATGAAGCATGTACAAATTAATACTCGCCGAAGACGAGGAAGATGTAAGAGAAGGCATTATCGCCCAGATTGACTGGGAGCAGTACGGCTTCGAGGTCGTTGAGCAGGCTGAGAACGGGCGGGAGGCGGCGGATGCGATCGACCGGCTGCTGCCGGATGTGGTCGTTACTGATATTCAGATGCCCTTTATGAATGGCCTGCAGCTTGCAGAATGGATACGCAGCCGCCATCCGAATACGAAGATTATCATTCTGACCGGCTATGATGAATTCGAATACGCCCAGAAGGCGATTAAGCTGCAGATTGATGAATATATCCTGAAGCCCTTCTCGTCCCAGGAGCTGATTGATGTTCTGCTGAAGGTTCGCGCCACGATCGAGACCGAGATCGCCGAGAAGGAGAATGTGTTCGTGCTGAGCGAGCATTACCGCAAGAGCCTGCCCGTTCTGCGCGAGCAGTTCCTCTCTACCCTGGTGTCCCGCCGCCTGCGTTCCGCAGAGATCGCTGAGAAAAGCACAGAGTACGGCATCCCCCTCACCGGTGAATGCTTCCAGTCCTCCGTGATCAGCATCGATTATATCCGCCCGGACCATTCTACCGCCGTTCAAGCTCAGCGGCCCGTGTCCCTGCGGGATACCGGCGACCGTAATCTCCAGCTCTATGCTGTGCTGAACATCGCGGAGGAGATCTGCCAGAAGCATGGCTTCGGCAAGGTATTCATCCACCGGGATGATGTTGTGCTGCTCTCGGTCAGCCAGAGCCCGGAGGAGAGCGACATTACCGCCAGAACCTTCGCCATTCTCGAAGAGATCTGCCAGAATGTGCAGCGCTTCCTGAAGTTTACCGTAACCGCCGGGGCCGGAACCGTCTGCAAGGCACCGTCCATGCTGTTCCATTCCTTCGGGGATGCGCTGCAAGCGCTTGATTACCGGCTGATCCTCGGCAACAACCGGGTCATCTGGATTGAGGATGTGGAATCGCGGTCCAGCCGGATGCTGGACTATGATGAGCTGACCCAGCAGTCGCTGATCCGTACGATCAAGCTGGGCACCATTCAGGAGCTACGGGAAGTAGTGGACGAGCTGTTCCGGGGACTGGATACGGAGCAGGTCTCGGCGCAGGATTATCAGATTTTCCTGCTGGAGATCATTACCTCCATTCTGCGGGTGGCGAAGGAATCTGGGAGCGGAACGAATGATTTTATCGGACCCGGCCTGACCTCGCTTAGCGATATGAATAAATTCAACAACCTGGAAGAAGCCCGGCAGTGGATTATTACCGTATGCAGCCGGCTGATGGATTCCATCGCTTCGGAGCGCCAGTCGAGCTACAAGCAGCTCATTGACCAGGCTAAGGAATATATCCGCAGCCACTATGAAGAATCCGATATATCCATCGGCAGGGTGTGCCAGCATCTGCATATCAGCACAGGCTATTTCAGCAGCATTTTCAAAAAAGAAATGAAGATGACCTTCGTCAGCTATCTGCTGCAGATCCGGCTGGAGGCCGCGAAGGAGTTGTTGCGTTCCACCGAGCTGAAGGCATTCGAAATCGCCGAGCGGATCGGTTTTGCCGACCCGAACTATTTCAGCTTCTGCTTCCGCAAGAAATACGGACAATCCCCCAAAGAGTATAAGAACAGCGCGCGGGGAGAATAGCCATGAACAAGCCGAGGGGTTATTTTTTCCCGCTGCGGCCGGGGTCCCGCAAGAGCGGCAGGCTGCGCCTGTCCTCGAAGCTGCGGAGTATTCAGCTGATTATCACGCTGACGTTCATGGCGGTGACTGCGGCGGTGGCCGTGATCGTCAGTGTGATGCTGTACGGCAAGTTCGCCAACACGGCGGAGGAGAATGCCAATCTCAACATGCAGCAGATCATCGAGCAGGTGAACTATAACCTGGAGCTGTATGTGAAGGGGATGGGCAGTATTTTTGCGACCGCCGAGAAGCAGATTACCTCTACGCCCTCCATCGATTCCCCGCTGCTCTATGAACGGATGGATACACTGATGAGCAGCCGCGAGGATCTGGTGTCTGTGGCTGTTTTTACACCGCAGGGGCAGTATGTCGTAGGGACGCCGGGGCAGACGATGCGCATGAACACAGGGCTTGAGAGCCAGAGCTGGTTCACCACAGCCAAGCGTACCTCGGAGATCTCCTATTCCGCACCGCATATCCAGAATTTGTTCAAGGGCAGGTATACGTGGGTGGTCTCCATCTCCAAGCTGATTCAATACAGGGAGAACGGGGAGCTGAGAACCGGTGTGCTGCTGCTGGACTTCAACTTCAGAACGATTGACGAACTTAGTAAGCAGGTCAAGCTGGGCAAAAGAGGCTATGCCTACATCCTCGACCCGCTCGGCAATATCGTCTATCATCCGCAGCAGCAGCTCATCTACGCCGGGCTGAAGTATGAGAATGTGGAGCCGGTGCTGGAATACGCCTACCGCAGCTATCTGGACGAATCGACCGGGGAGAAGCGCTTTATTACCGTACGCACGCTGGCGCAGACCGGCTGGAAGATTGTAGGGGTCGCCTATTACGATGAGATTGTCACCACCAAGCGGGATCTGAACCAGTTCCTGGCGTGGTTTCTTGGTGTTGTTCTGGTCTGCGTCATTGCGGTGTCGGTCTTCCTGTCCTGGCTGATTGCCAGCCCGATCCGCAAGCTGGAGCGTACCGTGAAGCAGGTGGCGGAGGGGGATCTGAATACGCCGATTAACGTTAGCGGAGCCTATGAGGTAGAGCAGCTGTCGAGGCGCTTTAACATGATGCTCCAGCGTATCCGACAGCTGATGGAGCAGATCATTTATGAGCAGGAGACGAAGCGCAAGGGTGAGCTTGAGGTGCTGCAATCGCAGATCAACCCGCATTTTCTGTACAATACGCTGAATTCGGTCATCCGGCTGGCAGAACGCGGCAAAACGGATGAAGTCGTCACCATGATCCAGTCGCTCTCCAGATTCTTCCGCATCAGCCTCAGCAAAGGCAAGAATATTATCACCATCCAGGAAGAGCTGGACCATATCCGCCATTACCTGGTGATTCAGAGCTTCCGCTTCAGGAATAAATTCCGTTATGAGATCACGGCGCAGGAAGAGGTCCTAGAGTGCCAGACGATTAAGCTGATTCTGCAGCCTATCGTGGAGAACGCGCTCTATCACGGGATCGAAATGATGCCGGACGAGGGGCTGATCTCGATCACCGCCGGGCTTCAGGACGGGCTAATCATCATCAGGGTCAGCGACAACGGCCTCGGGATGTCCAAGGAGACGGTGAATGGCATTCTAAGCGGAAGCGTCAAAAGCACCAGCGGATCAGGGGTCGGTGTCCGGAATGTGCACGAACGGATCGGCCTGTATTACGGGCGGGAGTACGGGCTTGCTTTTCAGAGTGAGCTGGAAGAGGGGACGGTTGTTACGATTGTGTTCCCGGCCCGCCCGGCGGGAGAGGCTATGGATGAGCAGAAGGAGGAGACGAACCTGTGAAAAGCCTGCGTGTATGGCTCACCGTGCTGCTGTGCGGAGTGCTGTGGATCTCTGTGTCCTCTTGTTTCAATGCCTCGCCAGCCTATATCAGCACCAGCAAGACGCGGAATATCCACCTGATTGTCAAGATGAACAAAGGGGATTACTGGAACACCCTGAAGCTCGGAGCAGAGGCTGCGGCGAAGGAATTCAATGTCAATCTGACGTTCAAGGCGCCGGATTCGGAGAGTGATATTGAGGAGCAGGTCGTCATGGTAGAGGATTCCATCCAGGAGAAGGCGGATGTGATTATACTCGCGGCCAGCAGCTATATGGGACTGGCGCAGGTCGTGGACCAGGCGGCGTATTCCAGAATTCCGGTGATCTCCGTCGATGCGGAGGTTGGCTCGGCCAAGGTTCGGACTTACGTGGGGTCGAACGGCTACGAAGCCGGACAGAAGTCCGCCGAGCGGCTGATTCAACTGCTCCAGGGCTATGGCGAGATCGGGATTATTAACTTCACCAATTCGTCGCTTACCCCGGACTCCGGCAAGACTGGCAGCATCGACTATGGTGCGCGGGATGCAGATGAGCGGGAAAAGGGTTTTTTGAATTATGCCGCCCGCTTTCCTAACGTTAAGGTCGTACAGATCGCCTACACCTCCTCCAGCACCTCCGACGCCGAAAATCTGACCCGGGAGATGCTGAACAAGTATCCCAATCTGCGCGGTATTGCCACCCTGAATGAAATTGCTTCACAAGGCGCGGCCAGGGTGATTCAGGGTCTTAAGAGGGATAGTGTGAAAATGATTGCTTTTGACAGCTCGCCCTCCATGATGGAGTCGCTTCAGGATGGCACGGTGCAGGCGACCGTCATTCAGAATCCGTTCAGCAACGGGTATCTGGCGGTAAAATATGCCGTGGAGGCGCTCGAAGGCATGGATATTCCCGAACGTGTGGACACCGGCACCAAGCTCATCGATCTGGAAAATATGCTGTGGCCTGAGAATCAGAAGCTGCTGTTCCCGTTTGTCCGGTAGCAGAAATTTAAGATCTATATAGATTGAACAAAAACTTAAGTTAAAGGAAAAGTGGCGGAGGGGAATTTTGGAACTGGAGGAGCGGTAGCGACCGCCTTTGTCTGCGGATTTCAACCGTTAAAAACGGGATAAATCAAGAAATCTGGAGACAACAGCGGCCGGAAGTCCAAAACTTCTCTGGAGTCACGGTTAATCCCAAAAACCATTAGTTCAATGGATATTGATAGTAGAATTTTCATGGAAATGAGTAGGATTTTATATTCGCAACCGTTTTCACGTAGGGCATAATAAGGATGTACCCGGGACACACCGGGATCATCCCAAATAAAGAAATATCCTCAGGAGGTCAATTAGACATGAAAAAAATCACTTCCGTTCTACTTGCAAGTGCATTGCTGGGTGCTGCTCTCGCAGGCTGTGGCGGCAACAATAACAAGGCGGCTGACCCTGCTAACACAGGAACTGCGCCTAACACGGCGAATTCGGGCTCGGCTGAGACTCCGAAGGTCGGCGTAGCGATCTACAAATTCGACGACACGTTCATGACGGGTGTCCGCAACGCCATCGATGCTGCTGCCAAGGGCATTGCCACTGTTGATATCGTAGACAGCCAGAATTCCCAGCCTACACAGAACGATAAGGTGGATCTGTTCATCACCAAGAAATATAACGGCATGCTGATCAACCCGGTAGACCGCACCGCTGCGGGCGTCATCATTGACAAAGCCAAGACAGCGAACATTCCGGTGGTCTTCCTGAACCGCGAGCCGCTGCCGGAAGATATGAAGAAATGGGATAAAGTCTACTATGTAGGTGCGAAAGCTGAAGAGTCCGGCACCATGTCCGGCCAGCTGATCGTGGACTACTGGAAGGCACACCCTGAAGCGGACAAGAACGGCGACGGCGTGCTGCAATATGTCATGCTGAAGGGCGAACCGGGACATCAGGATGCAGAACTTCGCACCACATATTCCATCCAGGCAATTGAAGATGCAGGCATCAAGGTGGAGAAGCTGGCTGAAGATACCGCCATGTGGGATCGTGTAAAAGGCCAGGAGAAAATGGCCGCCTTCCTCGGCTCCCATGGCGACAAGATTGAAGCCGTACTGGCCAACAACGATGATATGGCACTCGGCGCGATCGAAGCCCTGAAGGCTCAAGGCTACTTCAGCGGCGACAAATACATGCCGGTTGTAGGCGTGGATGCAACAGCTCCTGCGGTTCAAGCTTTGCAGGATGGAACGATGCTCGGTACCGTACTGAACGATGCCAACAACCAAGGTAAAGCAGCGATCACCCTGGCCGCTCTGCTGGCCAAAGGCGAAACGCCAACCAAAGAGAACGTAGGCTTCGACATCACAGACAACCAGTTTGTATGGATCTCCTACAAAAAGATTACCAAAGACAACGTAGCAGACGCCAAGTAATCCGTTAACAGGTGCAAGGCTACAGATACAGATACGTACCATAGATACCAGTCCCGGAGGGCGCTGCAATGCGCTCTCCGGAATTCCTTACGGGTAGGGAGCAGGATGGAACCGCTGCGCCTCTCATGGAAAAAGACAAAAAGCGTAGGGGGCGTAACAACATGGCAAATACGGAGTTTTTGCTGGAAATGAACGGCATTACCAAAGAATTTCCCGGCGTGAAGGCGCTGGATGGAGTCAGCATTAAGGTTCGTCCGGGCTCGGTTCATGCACTTATGGGCGAGAACGGGGCAGGCAAGTCCACACTGATGAAATGTCTCTTTGGAATCTATTCACCGGATGCCGGTGAGATCTTCCTGGATGGCCAGAAGGCCTCCATCACGAGTTCGAGCGAAGCATTGAAGCACGGCATCTCGATGATCCATCAGGAGCTGCACCCTGTACCTTTCCGCAGCGTGATGGAGAACATCTGGCTGGGACGTTTTCCGACCAAAGGCATTGGGCCGCTGCAGTTCATTGACCACAAAAAAATGTTCACCGACACTGAAAACTTATTCAAAGATCTGGATATCGACCTGAATCCCGAAACACTGGTGGGCAAGCTGTCTGTATCCAAAATCCAATCCATCGAAATTGCGAAGGCGGTCTCTTTTCACTCCCGCGTGATTGTCATGGATGAGCCAACCTCGTCCTTAACCAGCGTGGAAGTGGAGCATCTGTTCCGGATCATCCGGGACCTGCAAAAAAGAGGCGTAGCTATTATCTATATATCTCACAAAATGGAAGAAATCCTGGAGATTTCCGATGAAGTGACGATTATGCGTGATGGTAAAAAGATCGGCACCTGGCCCTCGGCCGAACTGACCACGGACCTGATTATCTCCAAGATGGTCGGGCGTGATCTGACGAACCGTTTCCCGGAGCGTACTAATGTTCCAGGCAAGGTGTTCATGAAGGTAGAAGGTCTGACCTCACCCGAGCCCAGATCCTTCAAGGATGTGTCTTTCGAATTGAGACGCGGGGAGATTCTGGGTATCGGCGGTCTGGTCGGCGCACAGCGAACCGAGGTTATAGAAGCGCTGTTTGGACTGCGTGCAGTAAAATCCGGCTCCATCTCGATTGACGGCAAGAAGGTGAAGATTAACTCTCCGCAGGATGCCAAAAAACACGGCCTGGCCCTGCTGACCGAGGAGCGACGCGTTACGGGGATTTTCCCGGTGCTGTCTGTGCATGAGAACGGCGCCATTGCCAACCTTGACCGCTACAAGACGCCTTATCTGCTGCTGAACGGCCGCAAGAAGAAGGTTGAAGTCGATAAAATGATTGAAAAGCTGCGCACCAAAACGCCAACGACCAAGACGCAGATTATGAATCTATCCGGCGGGAATCAGCAAAAGGTGCTGCTGGCCAGATGGCTGCTCACTGAGCCTGAGGTGCTGCTGCTCGATGAGCCGACACGCGGAATTGACGTCGGTGCGAAGTTCGAGATCTATACAATCATTGCCGACCTGGCGAAGCAGGGGAAGAGTATCATCATGATCTCCTCGGAAATGCCTGAGCTGCTGGGGATGTCTGACCGTGTCATGGTGATGTCCGAAGGACGGCTTACTGGGATATTAGAAGGTGCGCAGGCTACAGAAACCGAAGTAATGCGACTCGCTGCTCAGCATTAATCAGGAGCTGCACTCACAGGACGGCGAATGCTTAAACTTCGCGTAACAATTAAGGAGGAACACAATTATGACTATTAAAAGAGCGCAGTCCTTCGTGACTCAAAACGCAATCTACATCGTACTGATCCTGCTGATTATGGGGATCATCATATACGAGCCAAGCTTCATGTCGATCAACACCTTGCGGGATGTACTGATCCAGTCCTCCACACGCGTTATTATTGCGCTCGGGGTGGCCTTTATCCTGATCACCGCCGGGACCGACTTGTCGGCAGGCCGGGTGGTCGGCTTCACTGCTGTCATCTCAGCTTCCATGCTGCAGATTCCCGACTACTCCCGCCGCTTCTTCCCCGATCTGCCACAGGTGCAGGTCTGGCTGCCGATTCTGATCGCCATTGTGGCCGGTCTGCTCTGCGGGCTCGTCAACGGGATTATCGTCTCCAAGCTGAACGTTCCGCCGTTTATCGCCACTCTGGGCACGATGCTGATCGTATACGGTCTGAACTCCCTGTACTTCGATATGGACCCTAACCAGTCCCAGCCGATCGGCGGTCTGCGTCCTGACTTCACCAACATCGGCTCCGGCTTCATCGGCAGCGGCCAATATTCCATCCCGTACATCGTACTTATAGCCCTCGGAGTTGCAGCCATAGTCTGGGTGCTGTTCAACAAAACCAAGCTGGGTAAGAACATGTACGCCATCGGCGGCAACATGCAGGCAGCCAAGGTATCCGGGATCAATGTCTCCAAGAACCTGATTTACATCTACGCCATCGCTGGTGCCCTGTACGGTCTTGCCGGTGTGCTTGAAGCTGCAAGAACAGGCGGCGCTACCAACAACTACGGTAACATGTACGAGCTTGACGCTATCGCAGCTTGCGTCGTCGGCGGCGTATCCACTACCGGCGGGATTGGTACCGTTCCAGGCGTCCTGGTCGGCGTTATCATCTTCACCCTGATCAACTACGGCCTGACCTTCATCGGCATCAGCCCTTACTACCAGCTGATCATCAAAGGCCTGATCATCATCGCTGCGGTATCGTTTGATATGCGGAAATATTCATCGAAAAAATAGGCTTGGGTTCGGTGATTAGTCGTATCTGCGGGGAGTTTGGACTTCCGGCCGCTGTCGCTCCTAAGTTATTGAATTCAAGTGTTCATTTAATTTGAACTGAACTGAGCATCTTGGGTGGAAGGTATGATCGTGACTGCGGTGAGTTTTGGACTTCCAGCCGCTGTTGTCTGCAGATTTCTTGATTCATACCGCTTATTAGCGGTTGAAATCCGCAGACAAAGGCGGACGCTACCGCTCCTCCAGTTCCAAAATCCCCTCCGCCACTTTCCTTCTACCCGGGGATCAGTTCATAGTTCAAATTCCATTACGATTGAATTCAAGAACTCATCGGGTGCTTACGCACCTCCAATCTCACATCCCCTCCGGTACTCCTATCACCTCACCAAGGGTGGGGAAGGCAGGCAAAGAGCGTTTGCGGTATATCGCAAACGCTTTTTGGCTTGCCCGGATTTGTCGCAGCGTTGCTCCAAATCACCTGATTACACGTGCCTGCCGGATTTGGGGCTTCCGGATGCTACCCCTCCTTCGTTTCCCAATTCCCTTCCGCTCCTGATATCACATGATCGTGAAATGTTGCAATAATTGCAATTCCGGCTGGCTGAAACAGGGGAACTGGGGATAGTTGCTGCACGAATTACAACATTTCCTCTTCTAATTGGCTTGCGGGCGGACAAATGCTGCCTTTCATACAACAATGTTAGTTTAAAGTCGATATACGTAGCCGAATGTTACATTTTGGGCAGGATTTCGCTGCTAATAGTGACTAATTAATAGTTTTATTCTGTTCCAGAGGCGCAGATAGCAGGGAGTGGGCGGCAGGAGCGAGAGGTGGCAAGTGGCAAGTAGTTAGCAATCAGGTAGCAGGCAGTGGGAGACAAGCAGTTAGCAATCAAACAGCAGGCAGCGGGAGGCAAGTAGTTAGCAGTCAGATAGCAGACAGTAGGGGGAAGGAGTTAACAATCAGCCAGCGGACAGCGAGTGGCAAGAGGTTAGCAGTCAGGCCAGCGGTTAGGTGTGATACGTATGCGAATTTACTTATTTAACCAATTTTATGAATAGTGTTTTATGTCTCTATCCTTTACAAAGTTTTATTAAACTTTTGCCCGCCCGGCAGAAGGATTATTCTCATCTTACAAGGGCAGGCACAGCAGCCCTTGTTCACCCGGCACACACCCTCCAAAAGGGTGTGTTTGTGTTTAAACCAACAGAAAGGCAGAAGTAACGGAGGTGATTTTGGAACTGGAGGAGCGGCAGCGTCCGCCTTTGTCTCCCGATTTCTACCGCGATTAGCGGTTTAAATCAGGAAATCGGGAGACAACAGCGGCCGGAAGTCCAAAACTCACCGCAGTTACGGCATCGCCTTTGTAATTTTTAATCCCTAAAATCCCTCAGTCCTCAACTCCAGCCGCCGTTCCTAGACACAGACACACCCTTTCCCCCTCACTCTCATAGTCTATAGGCAAAAGCCTTTGTAAAGGAGAACGACAACATGCTGAGGATTAAGCTGAACGAGCTGGGAAAAGGGAACGACAACGGTTTGATTCAGACAGAGGTATGGCGGTGGGACGGTATCGGCTGGAATGAGTGTATTCCGCAGCAGGAGGAGGATTTCATCCGGGCGGAAGAGGAGCTGTTCGTGACTATCCCGGCAGAGGCGGGCTTATACCGTGTAGACTACTCCAAAAAGCCCCTGGAGGCGCTCATTGTGCTCCCGGATGACGGGGGAGGCCTGCGGGCAGCGCTGCTGCATCCGGCTCCTTTTAAACTTAAGGACGGGACGCTGTGGGGGTATATCAACAACGACGGCCGGATTGTGATTGAGCCGAGATATGATTATGCGGAGGAGTTTCAGGAGAATGGCCTGGCGGTGGTGCAGCGGGGGAATGTCAGTGGTCTGATTGACAGCTCCGGGCGGGAGCGGGTCAAACCGGTCTATAATTTTATTAGTCCTTTTTCCGAGGGGCGGGCCGTGGTGTCGGATGCGAAGGGCTACACTTTTATTGATGAAAAAGGCAAAGAGGTGACGTCCGCGCGCTATGACTATCTGAATTCGCTGCACGAAGGCCGTGCGCTGTTCTCCAAGCAGAATACTACCGGGGGGAACTCGCTGTATGGCTACCTGGATGCCCAGGGCAAAGAGGTGTTGCCAGCCGTCTATCTGGACGCCGGGGATTTCTCAAACGGGACTGCACTGGTCAAAATAACCGAAGGGGAATATGCACTGATTGATCTCCATGGCGTGGTGCTGCATACGTACAAACATCCTTTTGTCGGGTATCCGGGGGATGGGCTGCTGGCCTTTCAGGCGACGGAGAATGGAAAATACGGTTATCTGCACACGGACGGCACGATTGCTATCCAGCCGCAGTATACGGCAGCTCTGCCGTTTTCGGAGGGCCGGGCGGTGATTAACACAGCCGCTGATTATGGCAACGCCTACGGTCTGATCGACAAGCAGGGGAAAATGATCATTCCCGCCGTCTATTATGAGGTGCAGCAGCTGGGAGAGAACCGTGTGGCGCTTGGGACCCCGCTGTATGCGGATCAGCCTTACAGAGGCTCCAGATATGTCATCGCCGATGCGCTGACTGGAAGAATTCTCAGCACCCACCCGCTGCTGGGCGTGAACAATTATCAGCAGGGACTCGCGTCGGTGTATGATGCGAAGGATACGTATTTTATTGACACCAGCGGGAAAAAAGCCGCCCAGCCCCCGGTCATCGCAGGCTCAGGATCACTGTCCTTCAGCGGCAGCCTGATCCGCGCGGATATTGATCTGCGCACCTCCTATTATGACCGTAAAGGCAAGCAGGTCTGGCGGCAAAACGGGGTCATTCCGCTCAGACCGCCATACTCTGTGCTGGAGAAGAAATACAAGCCTAACCGGGATTATCTGGTCTATTATCCGGTCGTGGAAGGGATCGCGGTTGCTGAGGTCTCGAAGGCAGTGAATGACAAGCTGCGGGGCCTGTCGCTCCCATACGGGGCGGGGACGGGGGGAGGCACGCAGGATTTCAGCTATACGGGAGATTTCGCCGTATCCTTCTTCCGCAAGAATCTGCTGGTGCTGGAGCTTAGCGGTTATCATTTTCCGTTCGGCGCTGCGCACGGCATGCCTACGCGGATCTATGAGCATATCAACCTGCGCACCGGCAAGTTCTACACGCTCAGCGATCTGTTCAAGCCCGGCAGCAAATACGTGCAGAAGCTCAGTGATATTGTCGGCAAGCAGATTGCGAATGATCCGCAGTATTCCTATGTTTTCCCTGACACGTATAAAGGCATTACAGCCGATCAGCCCTTTTATGTGGATGCGGAGGCGCTGTACCTGTATTTTGCACCTTATGAGATTGCTCCGTACGCCGCAGGATTTCCAACCTTCCGCATTCCGTATGCTGAGATTATGGGCCTGATCTCGACCGAAGGGGAGTTCTGGCAGTCCTTTCATTAAATTAAGCGATAGAATCGCCGATATATAGGATAGACACAGCCGTCCTGAAAAGGACGGCAATGCTGTTTTCTTTTGCCGCTGCTGGAGGGTACAAGCCTTTTCTATCTATAAAATGACAGAATTTAGAAGCGCACAGCTGATAGTTTTGTGTTACAATGACCTAGGAACAGATTACAACTTTGTAACATATGTAGACAGACACCCTTGTCCCCATGATACACCACAACGAAGATTAAGGAGATGGCAGAATGAAAAGCAAGACTTTGAGAAGAATGATAGGTGGAAGCGTAGCCGCTGTTATGGCGCTTGGCATTTCTCTTCCATTACAAGCAAACGCAGCAGCAGCCGGTGCCCCTGCGGCAGCCGGATCAGATATGAATTTCGCACAGCTCATGGACTATTTCACACAGAACAATTCGAAGACCTTTGTACTGGGTGGCAATACGTACACTGTCACTAAAACCTTTGTATACACAACGCCAGCTGCAGCTGCCCCGGCAGCACAGCCGGTAGCTCCGGCTAAGCCGGTTGCAACAGCAGCACCAGTGGCTACAGCGGCCCCGGCAGCAACTGCTAAGCCAACCCCGGCCCCCGTTGCCACTGCAAAACCTGTGGTAACCCCTGCCCCATCTGCGGTTCCTGCAGTTGGCAATAATGCCTCCAGCTACACACAGCAAGTAGTCGCACTGGTGAACAAAGAGCGCGCTGCAGCTGGACTAGCCCCTGTCTCCGCACTGGACAGCCTGAACAAAGTGGCTGCGGCGAAGGCTGCGGACATGCGCTCGAACAACTATTTCTCACACACTTCTCCGACCTACGGATCACCTTTCGATATGATGTCGGCGTTCGGCATTACGTATAAGGCGGCTGGTGAGAATATCGCTATGGGCCAGAAGACCCCTCAGGAAGTTATGACGGCTTGGATGAACAGCCCGGGTCACAAGGCTAACATCCTGAGCGCGAATTTCAACTATATCGGTGTTGGCTTCGATAATAATTACTGGGTCCAGGAATTCATCGGTAAATAAAGTTACGTTAACTCCGCCCTCCGGCATTGCCGGGGGCGTTTTTATGTTTTTAGGATATTAAAGTAATATTGGTCTTGATACGATTAGCGCAGCGCTATCGTGCCGCAGTCCGCGGTCTTGCACGATCAGCGCAGCGCCATCGTGCCGCCCTTACTGCTTCCACCGTTTAGGTGTGAAGCGGCGGAGGGGATTTTGGAACTGTAGGAGCGAATGCGTCCGCCTTTGTCTCCGAATTTTAACCGTATAACGGTTCATTCAATAAATTTGGAGACAACAGCGGCCGTAAGTCCAAAATCCCCGCAGCCGCGCCCCCACCTAAACCCCCCTACGGTTTGCAAATTGTGCAAAGAAGAATTATGTTTATCTACATAGTTAATAATGTTGTGAATGATGGAAGAGGCAGAAGAGTACGGCAGATGGAGGGATAGCTTTGAAGGATTCCAAATGGACCTGGAGGACAGTAAGCCTGGTGTCCATCCTGGCAACTTTACTTTTGATTACAGGATTTGTGTATGCAGTGGGCGATATCCTGAACCCGAAGGGGGAGCAG
Organism: Paenibacillus sp. FSL P2-0089; assembly: GCF_038595095.1. NCBI lineage: Bacteria > Bacillati > Bacillota > Bacilli > Caryophanales > Paenibacillaceae > Paenibacillus > Paenibacillus sp. FSL P2-0089. Next base: position 4,518,599 of record NZ_CP152006.1, on the reverse strand, counting down.
TTCCTCTCCTCCCTTCCGCAGGAGACGGCTGCACCGACAGCTGCGGCAGATGACGAATACAAGATCCTGGCGCTTGGCGATTCTTTGGCCAAAGGGACCGGTGACAACTCCGGGCAAGGGTTCGTTAAACGGACCGTGGATGCCTTGTCGGCCAATGGAGGAAAGGCAGAGCTGCTGGGCAATATGGGCATTAACGGCTTGACCACAGCTGCTTTACAGAGCAAGCTTCAGGAGGAAGGGGTACAGTACGCGCTGCGTCAGGCGAATGTCATCCTGATCTCCATCGGCGGGAACGACCTGTTCCGGGGCTCGGATATTCTGGGCACAGGCGGGAGCAGCGGACAAGCAGCCGCCTCTGCGAAGCCTTCGGAGCAAGCGGTACCTCAGAGCACAGAAGCCCCTGCCAATAACAAGGTAGAAGGCACTACTCCGGTTCCAACCGCGTCTGCAGGTGATCTGACCCCGGAATCGCTTCTCTCCGCTCTGCCTGGGGCCGCCAAACGGCTGGGCAGCATACTGGATACAGTTGCAGAAGTGAATCCGCAGGCCCAAGTCTATTACATCGGACTGTATAATCCCTTTGGAGATATCGAGGGGCTGCTAATTCCCGGCAATCAGGCGGTAACAGCGTGGAATAATGCGGCGATGGATATGATCAACAGGCATCAGAACATGACACTGGTCCCGACCTTTGACCTGTTTGACCGTCATTTGGCGAAATATCTGTCAAATGATCATTTTCACCCGAACGGGGACGGTTATCAGCGGATGAGCGAGCGCATTGTACAAGCGGTTCGTTGAATCGGATGATTTTTTTTGAACAGAAATGACTGTGGCAAGGAGCTGTATAAGATGGCGAGAACCATTCATGAGGCACCGGGGGAAGAAGTCGTTCTGTCCGCCCGGGGAGTCCGTAAAAAAATCGGCCGCAAATGGATTATAAATGATGTCACGTTTGATGTGAAAAAAGGCGAAATCTTTGGCTTTCTCGGTCCGAACGGAGCAGGCAAAACCACAACCATCCGCATGCTGGTGGACCTGATCCGCCCGAGCGAAGGGACGATTACCGTCTGCGGCTATAATATGAACCGGAATCCGGAAAAAGCGCTGCAATACGTCGGCTCTATTGTCGAGAATCCCGAGGTCTACACATATCTGACGGGCTGGGAGAACCTGCAGCATTTCGCCCGCATGCAGCCCGGAGTAGACGCGCAGCGGATTGCCGAGGTCGTTGAAATTGTGCGGCTCGATCAGCGCATCCAGGATAAAGTCAGCACGTATTCGCTGGGGATGCGCCAGCGGCTCGGTATTGCCCAAGCTCTGCTCGGCCGTCCCCGGCTGCTGATTCTCGATGAGCCGACCAACGGCCTGGACCCCAAGGGGATCAAGGAGCTGCGCGAATTCATCCGTAAGCTGGCAGACGAAGGGCTGGCGGTCTTTGTGTCCAGTCATCTGCTGAGCGAAATTCAGCTGCTGTGCGACAGGGTAGCCATTATCAGCAAAGGCCGTGTACTCGCTGTTGGCGCTGTAGACGAGCTGGTTGCCCGTAACTCGCCTTATGTCCTGTGGGAGCTGGAGCCGCTTCAGCGGGCAAGAGACATCATGGCCGGGCGGCCGGATATCGCGCTGCTTCATCTGGACGAGGTTACCCTGGATGACTCGGTCATCGCAGGCATGGGCGTGAATTCCCTCGTTACGGCGATGGACGAGGAGCTGATCCCGGAGATTGTTGCCGTGCTGGTTGCACAAGAGGTGGAAGTCCGGGCTGTGCATAAAATCAACCCTACACTGGAACAGCTATTCTTGAAGCTAACGGAAGGTGAAGCCATTGACTAACCTGCTGCCGCTCATCCGAAATGAGTGCCTGAAGATTATTAAAAAGAAACGTTTCTATGTCATCCTGCTCATCCTGCTTGTGCTGGTGCCAATGTTTACCTATGCGCAAATGCGCATAGCCGAGCGCAGCCGTGACAAATTTAACTCTGACTGGAGGCTGGAGATCCAGCAGCAGATTACCGATAACCAGAATTCGCTCGGCAGCGACCGGATTCCGGAGGAATGGAAGTCGTACCGGCGGATTTTTCTCCAGCAATTGCAGTATTATCTGGACCATGATGTGAATCCGAACGAGCCGAGCGGAGTAACGTTCACCCGGGAGTTTGTCAATAATTCCGTCTCCCTGTTCATTCCGCTGCTGATCATGGCGGTTGCCTCCGACCTGGTCTCCGGGGAGCGGACGACAGGCACGATCAAAATGCTGCTGACCCGCCCGGTCAGACGCTGGAAGGTACTGTTCAGCAAAATGGTAGCGCTGCTGATGTTCGTCTCGCTGATTGTCCTGTCCGTATTCGTAATCAGCTATCTGATATCTGGGCTGGCTTTTGGCTATAAGGGGTTCAATGTTCCAGTCTTTACAGGCTTCCAGCTAAACGGTGATACTGTGGATATGACGAAGGTTCATGCCGTGGAGCAGTGGAAGTATCTGCTGATGCAGGGCGGGTTGATCTGGTATGTCAGCATCGTGGTGGCCCTGCTGGCCTTCATGGTGTCGGTGCTGGTCCGCAGTACGGCTGCGAGCATTGTAGTGATGATGGCAGCGCTGATTGCCGGAACGATCCTGACGAATATGGCCTCCGCCTGGACGGCGGCCAAATATTTATTTATGGTCAATATGGAGCTGACGACTTATTTAGCGGGCACTCCCGCGCCGATAGAGGGCATGACACTAGGCTTTTCGATGGCGGTTCTGGGCATTTGGGGACTTGCGGCCGTAATCATTTCATTCGCCGTCTTTACGAAACGGGATATTTTGAATTAGAATGTACAAAGTGAACGAAAACGTTTGTTTGCATTTTTAGAGAGACAGGAAGACAAGTGAAGGAGGAGCATGAATGCTCGAACAGATCGATATGTTTGCAAAAGTCTCTAAGAACGGCGAAGCAGGCCGGACTGGATACGATGCTGACGACATTCAGGTGCTCGAAGGTCTGGTTGCGGTCCGCAAACGGCCCGGCATGTATATTGGCAGTACGAGTTCCTCGGGTCTGCACCATTTAGTATGGGAAATAGTAGATAATGCCGTAGATGAGCATTTGGCCAAGTTTTGCTCGAAGATTGATATTACACTGCGTAAAGACGGATCGGTGACCGTTATTGACAACGGACGCGGAATACCGACCGGAATGCACAAGACAGGAGTCCCAACGCCGCAGGTGGTATTCACTATACTGCATGCAGGCGGCAAATTCGGCGGCTCCGGCTACAAGAAGTCGGGCGGCCTGCACGGGGTCGGGGCTTCAGTAACCAATGCGTTGTCCGAGTGGCTGGAAGTGGAGATTTACCGCGAGGGCAAGATTCACCGTCAGCGCTTTGAATACTGGGTCGACAAAAGCGGAAAAGAACATGTCGGTGAGCCAGTGACCGGTCTTGAGATACTGGGGAATACGAATAAGACCGGTTCGAAGATTACCTTCAAGCCGGATGTTCGCGTCTTCGCTGCGGGCATTTCATTCAACTATGATACGCTTGCAGAACGGGTACAGGAGATCGCCTTCCTGAATTCCGGGCTTAGAATCAATCTGAGCGACGAGCGCAGCGGGCGTCAGGATGAATTCTTCTACGAAGGCGGCGCCAGCCAGTTCGTGCAATTCCTGAACGAAGGCAAGGATGTACTGCACGATGTAATCCATTTCAGCTCCGAGAAGGACGAGATTGAGGTGGAAATCGCGCTGCAGTATAATGCGGGGTATACGGAGACGATCGCTTCTTTTGTCAACTCCATTCCTACCCGCAGCGGGGGAACACACGAGACAGGCTTCAAGACAGCCTATACCCGTGTACTGAATGATTACGCCCGCCGCACGCAGCTGCTCAAGGAGAAGGATAAGAATCTGGAGGGCAATGATCTGCGCGAAGGCATGATGGCGGTCATCAGTATCAAGATGTCGGATGTGGAGTTTGTCGGACAGACGAAGGATCAGCTCGGAAGCGCATCTGCCCGCAGTGCCGTGGACTTCATCGTCTCCGAGCGGATGGCGCGGTTCCTGGAAGAGAATCCCCAAGTTGCACAGAGTCTGCTGAAAAAATCGATCCAGGCCTCCAAGGCCCGTGAAGCGGCCCGCAAGGCCCGTGATGAGATCCGCAGCGGCAAGAAGCGCAGTGAGAGCTCGAACCTGGGCGGCAAGCTGTCACCTGCACAGTCCAAGGACGTTACACGTACCGAGATCTTCATCGTCGAGGGCGATTCAGCCGGTGGCTCCGCGAAGCAAGGCCGGGATTCCAAGATTCAGGCGATCCTGCCGCTGAAGGGCAAGCCGATGAACCCCGAGAAGGCCAAGCTGCTTGATATCCTGAAGAATGACGAATACAAGGCGATCATTTCAGCAATCGGTGCGGGAATCGGGCCTGATTTTGCCGTGGAGGACAGCAATTATTCCAAAATCATCATTATGACCGATGCCGATACGGACGGCGCACATATCCAGGTGCTGCTGCTGACCTTCTTCTACCGCTACATGAAGCCTCTGATCGATGCCGGCAAGGTCTATATCGCCCAGCCGCCGCTGTATAAGCTGACACGTAAATCGGGCAAGCTGGAGACGGTCCGCTATGCCTGGAGCGATGAGGAATTGCAGAATTATCTGAAGGAATTCGGGAAGAATTTCGAGCTGCAGCGGTACAAGGGACTGGGTGAGATGAACCCGGACCAGCTGTGGGAGACTACGATGAATCCCGATTCGCGTACGCTGCTTCAGGTGCAGATCGAGGATGCCGCCAAGGCGGAGCGCCGCGTCTCCACGCTGATGGGCGATAAGGTCGACCCGCGTAAGCGCTGGATTGTCGAGAACGTCGACTTCACGGAGATCGTGGAGTAACAAAGATCGTAAGTAGTAGTGGGAAGTGACGATACCTTCCGCTGTTTTTAATTTTTTGATGATCGGTTTAAGCGATAGCGGCTGGTTCTTGAATTCAATGGATTGTGAACTATGTTTTGATAAACTGATACAAGGGAAAGTAACGGAGGGGATTTTGGAACTGTAGGAGCGTCAGCGTCCGCCTTTGTATTTAGATTTCATCCGCTAGGCCTATGAATCAGAAATCTAAATACAACAGCGGCCGGAAGTCCAAAATCACCGCAGTTACGATCTTACCTGTTATCAAAATATTGTTTGGTTTTTGAATTCAATAACGCAAGAGCGCAGCGGTCAGATCATCAAGCTTTAAAAACGCGGACAGAATGAGGAACAGAAGGTGAAGAGGATATGAGCAGTTTATCAGAGCAATTTTTGCCGGCTTTTCTGGAAGAGGTCGTGGGTGACCGGTTTGGCCGGTATTCCAAATATATCATTCAGGACCGGGCGATCCCCGATGTGCGCGACGGGCTGAAGCCCGTGCAGCGCCGGATTCTGTATGCCATGTACGATTCCGGCAATACGCCGGATAAGCCATACCGCAAGTCAGCCAAAACCGTCGGTGATGTCATGGGTAACTACCATCCCCACGGGGACTCCTCGATCTACGACGGGATGGTGCGGATGGCACAGCCGTGGAAGATGGGGCATGTGCTGGTAGACGGACACGGCAACTGGGGTTCCATGGATGATGACCCGGCAGCGGCGATGCGTTACACAGAAGCGCGTCTGTCTCCGATTGCCATGGAGATGATGCGCGATATTGAGAAGCGCACCGTACTGTTCAAGGACAACTTCGATAATACGGCCAAGGAGCCGGTGGTTGTTCCCTCCCGTTATCCGAATCTGCTGGTGAACGGGACGAGCGGGATTTCGGCCGGATTCGCCACGGAGATTCCACCGCATAACCTGCGGGAAGTCATCGACGCCTGCATCGCGGTCATGCAGAAGCCGGACATTGCGCTTGAGGATATCATGACCTTCATCAAGGGGCCGGACTTCCCGACAGGCGGAACCATTATGGGCGGAGACGGCATTATGGATGCTTACCGCAGCGGCAAAGGCCGTATCTATCTACGTTCCAAGACGGAGATTGAGAATCTGCGCGGCGGGAAGCAGCAGATCGTGATCACCGAGGTGCCTTTCCAGATCGTGAAGTCACGCCTGGTGACCTCCATGGAGAACATCCGTCTGGAGAAAAAAATTGAAGGGATCGCCGAGGTCCGCGATGAGAGCGGCCGTGAGGGCCTGCGCATCGTGGTGGAGCTGAAGAAGGAGGCAGATGCACAAGGCGTCTTAGCCTATCTGCTCAAAAAAACCGATCTCCAAGTCACCTACAACTTCAACATGGTAGCCATCGTTAACAAGGCTCCGCAGCAGCTGGGGCTCAAAGCGATCCTTGAAGCTTACATTGCCCATCAGCGCGAAGTGGTCACTCACCGTACCCGGTTCGATCTGGAACGGGCGGAGGACCGTGCCCATGTCTTAGAGGGACTGGTCAAGGCGCTGAATATTCTGGACGAAGTGATCGCTGCCATCAAGGCATCGAAGAACCGCCAGGATGCCCAGAATAATCTGGTATGGATGTTCGGCTTCAGCGAAAGACAGGCTGATTCTATCCTCACCTTGCAGCTCTACCGTCTCACCAATCTGGAGATTCATTCGCTGCAGAAGGAGCTGGATGAGATGCTGGCCCGGATTGCTGTGCTCCAGGGGATTCTGGACAGCGACAAGAAGCTGATTACCGTTATCCGCAAGGAGCTGCTGGAGATCCGTGACAAATACGGAATCGACCGCCGTTCCCTGATTCAGGGAGAGGTAGAGGAGCTTAAGGTTAACATGGAGGTTCTGGTCAATGCGGAGGATGTGCTGGTTGCGCTCTCTGCGGACGGCTATATCAAGCGGACCGGCATGCTGTCCTTCACCCGTTCGGGCGGGGAGCGCCACTCTTCAGGCGTCAAGGATGGCGATCATATCGTCAAGCTGCTGGATCTGAATACCCGGGAGAGCCTGCTCGTATTCACCCGCAAGGGTCAATACTTCCTGCTTCCCGTGCACCAGATTCCAGAATTCAAATGGAAAGATTCGGGGACGGCCATCGTCAACGTGATCGGACTGAATAAGGGAGACAGTGTCGTCAGTGTACTGCCGGTCGGCAACCTGGAGGACCCGCTGGCCAGTCTGGTCTTCATCACCCGCAAGGGGCAGGTGAAGCGTACCGAGCTCAAGGAGTACTCTACAAGCCGTTCCGGAGCCGTTGCCGCCTGTAAGGTGGCCGAAGGCGATGAGATCATTACAGTGGCGCACAGCAGGGGTGACAAGGACATCGTGCTGATTACCCGTGAGGGCATGAGCATCCGTTTCCGTGAGAATGAAGTGAATCCTATGGGCCGGGTGGCCACAGGAGTTAGGGGAATTCAGCTCCGTGAAGGAGATGAGGTGGTCTCCTGCTTCTGGGTCAGCGAGGATGAAGGTGAGATCCTGGCGATATCTGACATCGGTTATGCCAAGCGCTCCCTGATGGTGGATTATCCTTCACAGAGCCGCGGAGGCAAAGGGATGCCAACCTTCGAGTTCAAGGAAGGCAAGCGTGTCCGCCCGAACGGCAGCAGGCTGGCAGGCGCATTCTATTGCAAGGAGCCGCTGGAGGTGACCGCCATCACCCAGAGCGGCGCGGTACATTCCTTCTCTTCCGAATCGGCACCGATTGCTGAACGCCGTTCTACAGGCAAGCAGCTGGTTGCTGTCGAGAAGAAGGACGAGATCGCCATTCTTTTTCAGGCAGTCAAGTAAAATATAATACCGCATGGAACGGCGCGGGCAGCTCAGGAGTAACAGGCTGCCCGCGCTTTTAATTTGGGGGGAATAGTTGCAGATATGATTTTATTTTTTGGCCTTGAAGGATTTGGAATTTTTCTGGCGAAAAAGTAAATATACCTTATAGAGATCCGCAGGAAAGGAAGGAATAAGTGTGCACTCCACTGAATTCAGTAAAATCTGGCATAAGATATTAAAGGACTATAAGCTACATATGGACAGCAAGCTTGCCCCTACACTGACTGATGCCCAGCTTACCGTACTGGAATTACTGCAGGAGCGTGATGCGATGAAGCCTTCTGATTTGGCCCCTCATCTGGCCACCAGCCCGGCGGCCGTAACGATGCTGCTTGACCGGATGGAGAAGCATAATCTGATTGTCCGTGAACGCGATGCCTCAGACCGCAGAATTGTCTGGGTGAGCATCACCGAGACAGGCCAGCGGGAGACGCTGCGCGGACTGAAGGTCCGCAGTGATTTTTTTGCAGAAGCGCTGGACCCCATTTCCTCCCATAATCAGCAGCTGCTGCTCTACCTCATGGGCAAGATGGCGGTTGCCCCGGCCGTGGATGACGCAGCTTCGGTACAGTCCGTATAAGCACCTACTGAGAACCTATATGATCATGCAAAAAAGCAGGCTGTCCGTTAAAGGATAGCCTGCTTTTGCATTTGCGGAGTCCAAAGATTCCAGGGATAGGAACGGGGAGGCAGGGAGAGCAGCTCGACTTCTTCCTTGGTCACCGGATGCGGGAACCGGGTGAGTGCAGACCATAAGGCAATCTGCTGTCCCGGTCTGTTCACGGCCGCGCCGTACTTCTGATCTCCATATAGCGGACATCCAACATCGCTGAGCTGAACGCGGATCTGGTGGGAGCGGCCGGTCAGCAGGTCAATCCTCACCAGCGAATAGCCTTCTGCCGTACCAATCACGGTATAATCAAGGATGGCTTGCTTGCCGCCTGGCGTTCCCTCCCGGACGGCCTGGACGGTATTGCTCTTAGGGTCCTTCAGCAGCGTATGCTCCAGCCGGGCCTCTGCGCCCGGAAGCTGACCATGCACCACTGTCAGATAGACCTTCTGGAAGGCGTGGGTGCGCACACTCTCGGATAGCCGGGAGGCTGCCTTCGAGGTCTTGGCAAAGATCATCGCACCGCCTACAGGCCGGTCCAGCCGGTGAACCAGGCCCATGAAGACGTTGCCCGGCTTCGCGTAGCGTTCCTTCACATCTTCCTTCAGCAGGGTCAGCAGATCCGGGTCGCCTGTAGCATCCTCTTGAACGGGAATGTTCACAGGCTTCACAATGCCGAGCAGATGGTTGTCCTCATATAGAATCTCGAACCGGGAGGGGCTGCTGCCGGATTCTCCTGCTGCGCCGTTATTCGTTCCGGTCATGGCTTACGCCTCCCAGCGGCCCAGAATCCCGCAAGGCAGATTCATGCCGGAGGCTGTAATCGGCAAGCCGATCTCACCGGAATTCAGCTTGCCGCCATAGCGCTTGCCCATCGTCATTGACAGCATGTTGCGCAGTACGGTTGGCGAGATGCCGGTCGTGTAGGAGTTAATCAGCATGAATAACGGACGGTCGCTCATAATCTCCATGCAGCTCTCCAAGAACGGATAAAGACTGGATTCGAGCTTCCACATTTCTCCGCCCGGCCCTCTTCCGTAGGACGGCGGGTCCATAATAATAGCATCATATTTGCTGCCGCGGCGCTGTTCGCGCTGGACGAACTTGAATACATCATCGGTAATGAAGCGGAGCGGCTTGTCGGCAAGACCGGACAGGGCTACATTCTCCTTGGCCCATTGAACCATCCCCTTGGCTGCATCGACATGCACGACGGAGGCTCCGGCACTTGCTGCCGCAACAGTGGCTCCGCCGGTATAAGCGAACAGGTTGAGGACGGAGATCGGCCGGTTAGCCGCTGCGATCTTGTCCATCATCCAGCGCCAGTTGGCCGCCTGCTCCGGGAACAGCCCGGTGTGCTTGAAGTTCGTTGGACGGAGGTGGAACTTCAGCTTGCCGTAGCTGATTTTCCAGTCCTCCGGTATCGTCTTCTTCATCTCCCACTGCCCGCCACCGGCGGAGCTGCGGTGATAATGTCCGTGTACATCCCGCCATTTGGCGCTCTCGCTGGCCAGCGGCCAGATGATCTGCGGGTCCGGCCGGCGCAGGATAATATCGCCCCAGCGTTCGAGCTTCTCCCCGCCCCCGGTATCGATCACTTCATAGTCTTTCCAATCACTGGCTAGATACATTATTAATCCATCCTTCAAAAAGTCATTTAGCCTTTATTGTACAACATTTAAGCCTGCAGCTACAAACAAAATGGTTGCAAAGCAGCGACTATTCCCAGTGTAGCCAACAAGCAAGAGGCGTATAATATTACCAGGAAAAGCAGGGCAGATCATTTTGCAACATAATCATTCAGTAAGCAGGGGGCTTGGCCAATCGAAAAGCAGGTGTTCTGGCACTTCGTACAGGGATTGTGTATGATCTGAATACAAGGTTACAGCAAAGGAAGGAGGCTGCACTGGGATGTATAATCTTTCGGCGCTGTATCATCCGATAACGGCCAATCCGGCCGGGGGCGGCGAGTATCTGCCGGGCAGGCTGCTTCAGCCGTATATCCGCTGCTACTGGGGATCAGGAGCACAGCCCCGGCTGCCGCAGCAGACGGAGACTATCATACCTGATAGCTGCATGGACATCATATGGGAATGGGATGAGCGGACAGGGGAGTCCGGCGGGATTTTTTGCGGGATTAACGACACTCCGTTTGAGGCAGGACAAGCAGCACAACCTGTTACGACAGAGCGTTTCGCCATCCGGTTTCATTTCTGGTCCGTTCATTTGTTCGCAGACGAGCCGCTGACGGAGGTATTGAATGTTCATGTTCCGGTAGAGTATTATTTCAGAACCTTCCGTAAGGAGCTGGGAGACAGGCTCCAGCATATCCGCACAATGACTGAGCGCATCGCTGCTGCTGAAGCATTCCTTTTGCGGAGATTGGAGCGGGGAAACCGCAGCAGTGACGGGATGATGAACGCGGTCCACAGGCTGCTTACAGCACGTGGGATCATGACGGCAGGGGCGCTGGAGAGCAGCTCGGGCTTAAGCAGCCGCCAGCTTGAACGGCTGTTCCGGGAGCATATCGGCCTTCCGCCCAAAAAGGTGGCCGATCTTATCCGTTTCCAGAATGTCTGGCGTGACCTGTACCGTTCCTCCCAGACCAAGGGCGTAATGCAGGATATGGTGTTCACCTACGGGTACAGCCACCAGTCGCATTTGATCAACAATTTCAAGAAGTTCGCAGGCAGAACTCCGCTGGATGCGCTGAGTCATGCCCGGCGCTGATGTCGTTTTTTTGCAATACAAGCTATTCAGGCAGAAGTACAATGAGGATAGAACGGCTGACACCAGCCCGATCACAATACAAGCAATGAAGGGAAGGATATCATTATGATTACAGCTTTTGACGGCATCAACCTGTACAGTAAAGACCCCGTAGCTCTGGTAGCATTCTATTCGGAGGTACTGGGCATTCCGGTTCCATTCGAGGGCTATGGAGAAGCTGGCGGGGCCAAAATTGCGATAGACGCCAGCCAGCCCGGCATCATTATATGGAACGCAGACAAGTGGGAGAACCTTACCACCGGCACCGTTAATCTGGTATTCTCCTGCGGCAGTCTGGACGAAACGTATGAGCAGCTGAAGGCGAAAGGACTGGATTGCCAGCCTCCTGCAACCATGGAGTACGGCGGTAAAGAGATGAATTTCCGTGATCCCGACGGCAACGCAATTACCTTGCTGGAAGGCGGATATTAATCGTTCCACACATCATATGATAATAGTAATACTAAGCAGCGTCAGCTCCGGGCAGCAGTTATGTCCTGGACTGGCGCTGCTTGTATTATGCGGCAAGGGTGGCCAGGATAAGAGAAGGATCGCTTTTTTAATATTGACAATGATAATCATTATCAAATAGAATGAGATTAACACAGTATTAAGGTAAGTAAGATGCGGTCTGCTTAAGGGACCGGATTATAGAGAATACATTTCATTTGGACCCTGGGAGGATAAAAGTCATGGCTAAAGTGCTAGTGGCATATGCCAGCTTGACTGGCAATACGGAGGAAATCGCTGAATTGATCGTGGAAGGAATACGCGCGGCAGGCGGAGAGGCCGTACTGAAATCGGTCATGGACTGCAATGCGGATGAGATAAAAGCGTATGAGGCTGTAATGCTGGGTGCGTACACATGGGGAGACGGCGAGCTGCCGGATGAATTCCTGGATTTCTATGAAGAGCTGGATGAGCTGGATCTCAGCGCCTGTAAGGCGGCGGCCTTCGGAAGCGGAGACACCGGGTATGCGATCTACTGCGGAGCAGTGGATCAGATTGAAGAGAAGCTGAAGGAGCGCGGGGCCGAGATTGTGCAGCCCAGCCTGAAGATTGAATACGGTCCGAATGCAGCGGAAAAAGAGGCTTGCCGCACTTACGGGCGCCAGTTCATCGAGATCTGTGCGGCGGTCTCTTAAGGATGGGCGCGGCGGCAGGAGACTTCACAGGAACGAAGCCGGATGCTGAAGCTGGCCGGTACAGACGTCTGAACGATTACCGCATGGAGCACATCATGCTGGGCGGGGCCGAGGCGGCCGGCAGCGGAGCTCCCGCTACCGGACTTCCCCGCTGGAGACAACAGGTTCAATTTGCAGTCGGACATACGCTTAATGACTACTACAGTCTGCGGCCCGAGGTGCGCCGGGAGACGCCTGTCCAGTTTCTGCTGGAGCGCCGCTGGCCGCCGAAGGGCAATGCTTTTCCTTCCCTGATGCATTACTGGGATGTCAAGCAGGCGGTGGCTGATGAGCTGATGCGGATTGTCGCAGGCAGTTACACCGGAGAGATTCCGGTGATGCGGTTCGAACAGTGGCATGTTCCTGTCCGGGAGCTTGAGATTGAGCTGGCGGTGATTTTTCAGCTGGCCTGGAATTCGAAGCTTACGGGACGCAGTCTGAATATCCAGAAATTCATGGTACATGCTGACCCGCAGGTGATTACCGGATTTCTGCATATGGCGAATGTATTCTGCCATAAGGCTTACGGGAAGCCGGCGGAGACGATCGCCATCTACTCGCTGCTGGATGGCCGCAGGCAGCTATATGACGGGGCAGGAATGCCCCTGCAGGAATCGCTGGATTATGTGCGCCTGCTGTCTGTCTTCCTGGAACGGGAGGAACAGGCAGCAGGCTGCGTGAAATGCAGCAACCGCCGCAGCGACCGGGATGAAGCCCAGGTGCGGGGCTACGGACTGATGTAGAAGCAGACGATGAATTGGAATTGGAGACGATACAAAAAGCATCTCCTTCAGGGTCATTTGACCGTGAGGGGATGCTTTTTGGATTGTTTATTCAAATGCTAGCTGTTCAAAGGATAGGTGTAATAATCCTGCTGGCTCTGAACGACAAATCCGCAGCTCTCATAGAGCCGCAGCGCATTCGGGTTATCCAGCGCAACCTCCAGGTTCACCCCGTTATAATTCCGCTGCTCCCGCTCAATGGTCTGCTGCAGGGCACTCCGGCCGATGCCGAGACCGCGCAGCTTCTTGTCTACCACAAATCCGTAGATCCAGGTTTCGTTGTCCTCGGACCACAGGCGCATTTTGCCGGCGGGCTGGCCGCTGAGCTCAATGATGATATGCTCCTGGGAGCCTTCCTGTTCGTGCTGCACATACATTTCTGCGGCATCCTCTTCGGTCATCTGGAACCCGTCGCAGTCGAAGGCGATGAGCAGCGGGGTCTCCTCCGGACGTGCAGGCCGGAGCATGACATTGCCTGAGGCCGAGCTGGCCTCTGAGGCTCTAACCTTGCTGCCCTTACCATCCCATTTCATCTGAAACTCCGAATGGCTGAAGGCAAGCGGCAAGGTCTTCAGATAGGCATTGCCTGAAGCCGAAGCCGCAGGTGTGTTCAGCAGCAGCGTCTTCACTTTTTCCTGCCGGATGATGGTCTCTGCCTGCTTCCAGAGGGCGCTGAAGATCCCCCGGCGGCGGTAGCCCGGCCGAACCATGCCGCATACTTCCAGATCACCGCTGATGCCGTACAGGCCGATGTATCCGGTCAGCACATCCTTTTCATAGGTCACCAGGTATTTCGCACCGCCTGCTTCTCCTGGATGCCGGAGCATGTCCCAGTTCAGCTTCAAGGCAATGCCCTCATATTGCTCGCAGCGCTGCTGCAGCTCTTCAATCTGTTTCAGTGTATCTGTATTCGTCAAACGTTCTTCCTCCTATTTGAGCACATCCTTGTATTCCTCGTGCTTCTCGAATTGATGGGCCGCATACGGGCACACCGGTACAATCTTGACACTCTGCTCACGGGCCAGGTCAACGACCGCCCGCACGAGCTTCTCTCCAGCCCCCTGGCCGCGCAGATCTTCGGAGACAAAGGTATGGTCAATCACCAGATTCCCTGTGTTCTCTTCAGTTCTGTATGTAATCTCAGCCAGGTCCTTCCCGTCACCAGCGATATAGAAACGTTCTTCTCCCTTAGCAATCTGTTCCATGTATCTTCACTCCATTCGGGTATAGTGGTTTTATTTTACTACCCTGTGCGGCAAAAAGCGAGAAAGGGGAAGAGAGGTACCATAGGTCATTTACAGCAGGTGATTTTAGCGTAATCATTTATAAATATGGATTGGATTTGAATTTTACCCTATTTTGACTTGTTCTTTTCCCGGTGCTATACTGATTCCATAGCGGGCAAATATGGTTAATAAGAGACTGATTAGACATAAGAGCTAATTGGTCTTGTTTTTTAATGCAGCTATGCTGACACTACTTGGCGTACGCCGCCCCCGGCAACTTGCCCGGCTTTCTTAACGAAGGGCGTAGCGCTCAAAAAACTATTAGGAGGAAATATCATGAATACCACAGTACGCTTGACTGAAAGATCCGGATCGAATTCATCCCAGCGCAGCAAAGGTTTTGTACCGGTTGTAGTTTACGGTGCAGGTTCAGATACCCAGTCCTTCTCAGCAGATGCCAAAACACTTAATGATATTCTCGGCAAAAATCCGCGTGCCATCCTGAAGGTGGAATTCCCGGGCTCCGGCTCGAAGAATGCGGTTATTCAGGAAGTGCAGCGCCAGCCGTTATCCCGTACGCTGCTTCATGTAGACTTGCAGCAGATTGACATGAAGGCTGATCTGGATACCAAGGTAGCCTTCCACTTCACAGGTGATCCTATCGGCGTCAAGAGCGGCGGCGTGCAGCAGGTGGAGCTGTATGAGCTGGATATCCGGACCTTGCCGGACAAGCTGGAAGCAAACCTCGAAGTAGATATCAGCGGCCTCGATATCGGTGATCAATTGCTGGTGTCCGATCTGCCGAAGCATGAAGGCTGGGAGATCCTTACCCCTGAAGATACGCTGATCGTGCGGATCTCGCCTCCGCTCGTGATGGAGGAGCCGGCTGATGAAGCTGCTGCCGCACCAGCTGAGGAAGCAGCCGAAGCTGAGAAGTCTGAAGAATAAGACTTTTCTGGCTGTAGCCATCGCATCTCTATATGCAGAGAACTCCGCAGACAGCCTGAGATAACGGCTGTATATGGAGAGTCATAATCTTTGATCAACCAGGAGCAGACATATCCTTAGCAGGGAATGGTCTGCTCCTTTTTGCGGAAGCGGAATCTGGTACATCCTGGTATTACATATGAGAGTAGGAGAGTGCATTCATGAATCCTAATATAATCAAGCTGGTAAGCGGCTCCAATGCGAAGCTGGACGAGGCTTCCACCCAGGCAACCGTGAAGATATCCTGCAGCAGTTCTCCGGCGATTCTGGATATCAGCTGCTTCATGGTGGGCGGGAACGGGAAGGTTCCGTCCGATGATTTCTTTATCTTTTATAATCAGCCAGCTGATCCTAAGCACACGGTCGTATTCAATCCTATCGATAAATACAGCGGGGAATTCGCCATTGATCTGCGTGCGCTTAGCGCCTCGGGCATTGATAAATGCGTCTTCGCGGCTACGCTGGACGGTCCCGGAACCTTCGCCGATGTCAGAGGCTGCAGAATCAGCGCGGCGGGGAAGGGTACGGAGCTGGTATATGAAATTATGGACGGTAACGCCGAGACCTCGCTAGTGCTGGCAGAGCTGTACCGCCATGGCGGGGGCTTCAAGCTGCGCGCGGTTGGACGGGGCTTTCATGGCGGACTTAAGCCGCTGGCGGAAGCGCACGGGGTCGAGGTGGAAGACGAAGCGCCGGAGAACGGCAGCGGAGCAGAGGCTCAACCGGTGTCAGGCCATACGGAAGCAGCGGCTGCATACAGCGGACCTCCTAAGGAAGCAGTCCAGGAGGAGGCTCCCCGGCCTGCCCTGAATTTGACGAAGATTGATCTTCTGAAGCAGCAGGTCGGAATTTCACTGCGCAAGAAGAATCTTGACCAGGAGAAGGCAAGGGTGGCCGTGGTGTTCGATGCATCTGGCTCCATGGCGCAATTATATGCGAAGGGAGTCGTGCAGCGGGCTTTTGAACGGGTGCTGGCTGTGGCTGCCAAGATGGATGATGACGGAATGCTGGATGTCTGGTTCTTCGCCACTAAGAGTAAGAGAATGCCAAGCGTGAATGAACACGGATATGAGGATTATGTGAAGCGGACCTATCCGGGACCGAAGATGTTCGGGGGACTGGGCATCGGGAACAATGAGCCGGTGGTTATGGCGGATCTGATCAAGAAATATACGAAGGAGGAGCCGGGCGACCTGCCGGTATATGTGGTCTTCTTCAGCGACGGGGGCATCTATGAGACGCCCAAAATATCGAAGCTGCTGATCCAGAGCTCGAAGCATAATATCTTCTGGCAGTTTGTGGGACTGGGCAATGCGGATTATGGCGTACTCCGTGAGCTTGACGATCTGCGGGGCCGTTATGTGGATAATGCCGATTTCTTCGCGCTGGATGATCTGGACGAGGTCAGCGATGAGGACCTGTATGACCGGCTGTTCAACGAGTACCCGAAATGGCTGCGTGAAGCCCGGCAGAAGGGCGTTGTGCGTTCATAGAATGAAGTATAGCGGGCAGATCCGAAGCCGGTAAGGGCTAGGGTCTGCTCTGTTTTTTATGAAGGAGTGGATAGGAGGAGGCGCTGTTGCACTGGAGGGGAGCGATTTAGGCAGCTTGTCAGTTTATAACGTAACAGTGTTATGTTACGATGAGCGCAAGGAGTGGTGATATGGAAGAGGATTTAATCTCCAAAAAGGAGCTGCTCGATGAGACAGGAATCTCTTACGGGCAGTTGTACCGCTGGAAGCGGAAGCAGTTGATTCCTGAGGAATGGTTCATCCGCAAATCTACCTTTACGGGACAAGAGACCTTTTTTCCGCGGGCGCGGATTTTGGGGCGGGTACAGCATATTTTACAGAAGAAGGATGATCTCTCCCTGGATGAATTGGCGGATAAGCTGTCAGAGCCGGCATCCTCGTACAGAATCAGCTTAACTGTATCCCAGCTAAAGGAACGTAACATTGTTTCGGCGGGTAGTCTGGAGCGGTTCGGGAGACCGGAGGCCGAGGGCTTACCGCTGAGCTTCGAGCAGATTCTTAATGTATTTGCGGCAGATTGGCTGCTCAGTAAGGGGGAGCTCAGCTGGGAGGAAGCAGACCGGCTCTATCAGACGCTGGAGAGTCATGCGCCGGGGTACGGGGAGAAGGGGTGGGAGCTGTTTTTTTTGCGGAAGATGGGGGTTAGCTTCTTCATTATGGCACTGCCGGGAGCGGGGCTGGCCTTCGAAGAGGGGGTACGGCTGGTGAGCAGGCTTCGCTCTGCCGATCTGGCGGAACTACTGAATAGACGTTTGACTGAAGACGGCTTATAGAGTAAGGAACAGTAAACCACAGGAGGCTGGACCATGGAGAAGAATGAACTGCCGGATCTGGTGATGGATGGGGTCAACACAGCTGCCGGAGGCAGATATAACAAAGTTAATATCAACGGTGTCAGTAAGATGAACGGAGCGCTCCACGCACATACCTATAGCTGTGACGGCGTGATGAAGCAGAAGGGTGACCTCACGGCCGATGAGCTGGAGATGAACGGAACTCTCAATCTGAAGGGCAATCTGCAGGTTGGTGAAATGAAGCTGAATGGAGTAGTGAACGGAGAAGGCAGTCTGCGGGGAGAGCGCTGTGTAATGGACGGCATGCTGAAGCTGAAGGGCGATTGTGAGCTGGAGGAGCTGACCGGTGAAGGGGTATTCACGGTGGGGGGCCTGCTGAGTGCGGGCCGGATGGAGTTCGGGCTACAGGGTCAGTCTGAGGCAGGGGAGATTGGCGTGGAGAGCCTGGTGATCCGCAAAAAAGGTAACGCGGCCTGGGGCAGACTGCTCGGCGGAATGATCCCCAAGCTCAAAATCGGGCTGCGGGCCAAGCTCATCGAGGGAGATACGCTAGATCTGGAATACACGAGTGCAGATGTAGTGAGGGGCGGTACGGTCATTATCGGACAGGGCTGCTCGATTGGCCGGGTGGAGTATAGAACGGGACTGACTGTACATCCCGGTGCCCAGGTGGGAAAGGAGGAGAAGACCGGTGAATGAAGCGGTAGAACGCCATGATCTGAAGATACTCGGAACGTCAAGCTCTGTCGGCGGAGTTTTTAAGGATGTAAAGGTGACGGGAGAATGTACCTTTAGCGGGGATGTGGACTGCCATAAGCTTGCGCAGACCGGAGAGGTAGCGGTTGAAGGAAATCTTCGGGTACAGGATATCAAAATCACCGGGGAGTGCAAGGTGAAGGGCCGGGTAGACGCAGCCAGCCTGCGCGGACAAGGAGAGCTTACGGCAGGCGGCGGGCTGCGGATTGAGGATATCAAGCTGACCGGCGGGATCATAGTTACGGGCGATTGTGAAGCAGAGCAGGTGCAGATTACCGGAGTCCTGGAGGTCAGCGGACTATTAAATGCGGAGAGGCTCGACCTGACGTTATTCGGCCCCTGTAGGGCGGATACGGTCGGCGGCGGCAGCATCTCCATCAAGCGCAGCCGTTCCGGCGCGTTGCTTAGACCCGGGAAGAAGATGAGCTTCGCGGCCCGGCTGATCGAAGGAGATCGGATCGAGCTTCAGCATACGCAGGCGCAGACCGTCCGGGGCGGAAGCGTTGTGATCGGGCCCGGCTGCGAGATTGAGACGGTGGAGTACCGGGAGTTGCTGGAGGTGCACAAGAGCTCAACGGTAAGGAATGCGGTGAAAATGTAGCGTTAATCCTGCCGGGCGGCCTTGAAGCGCAGCACGGTTCGCAGCTTCTCCGGGCGGGCACGCCGGGCATCCGAGATATAGATTTCGCGGTGCAGGTGAGACTCCCGCAGCAGGCCCTGAGCAGAGCAGAATTGCTCCATTCTGGCGAAGCTGTGCGGTTCATCATCATAGGGGCCGATATGCAGCATTTGTACACTCAGGCCGTCTTCGATGCGGGCGAAGACGGCCTTGTCCAGCAGCGGGTGCGGCTTGCTGCGCTTGACCTGCTCCAGCACTTCTGCAGCAAGCAGAGGGGTCAGGAAATCCGGCTGCCGGATCATTATGGTGTATACCAGCTCGTTCTTATCAAGAGCGGCTAAGCGGCGTCCGGCTTCGCTGAGATCCCATACTCCTTCCAGCGGGAAGACGGTGTAGTCGTAGTAGCCTTCGGGTGCGGGGCCTTTTTTCGGCAGCATTTTGACTGTGTAGGATAAGGAATACAGCACAGCGACTGCTTCTGCGAATGCGCTGCCGTTGGGATTACCTTCACCCTGCAGGGTGAAATACGGGAAGGCGGGTACCTGAATCAGCCCCGGTTCGGCAGGGGGGAGGTATAGGGCTTTGTCTTGTTTTCTCCATTCGAATTTCATATAGGTCACCTCAGTTCATAGGATTGTGCTGCATTCAGCATAGCATGCGAACCGGACAGGTGTATGTCAGGTTGGCGGCTGGAGGCTGAAGAGCAGTAGTACATAGAAAGAGTATTTAGTAGAGGAGGATTTTTGTTGAGCGGAACGATGGAATGCGTGGTTGCTGCGAAGGCGGCACTCGGAGAAGGTCCCCATTGGGATCACAGGAAGGGCAGATTGTATTGGATGGATGTTGACAGCAATGAATTACATCTCTATGACCCTGGCAAGGGGACGGATGATATTCATTCCTTTGAGCGAAAGGTAAGTGCAGCCGTACCGGCGGAGCGCGGCGGCTGGATTCTGACGATGGAGGACGGGATCTACAGATATATGGAGCATCAGCCTGTGGAGCTGTTGGCAGCGGTGGAGACCGGAATTCCCGGTAACCGGCTGAATGATGCCAAATGCGACAGCCGTGGACGCTTGTGGTTCGGCTCGATGAACAGAAGGTTTACGGGAAGAGAGGGCAGCCTGTATGTAATGGAATCCGCCGGTGAGGTCCGGCAGGTATTGACTGGGATCGGCATCTCCAACGGCTTGGCCTGGAACGACAGCTTGGGGGTCATGTATTATATTGACACGTTGACCAAGGGGATCGATGTAATGGATTATTCGCTGGCAGACGGCTCGGTAAGCGGGCGCCGGACAGTCATCCGGTTGGCGGAAGGCGAAGGCTGGCCGGATGGCATGACGATCGACAGTGAAGGCATGCTCTGGGTCGCCCACTGGCGCGGGGGCTGTATCTCACGGTGGAATCCCCATACAGGCGAGCAGCTGGAGAAAATTGAGGTTCCGGCGCATTATGTAACCTCCTGTACCTTCGGCGGCGGGAATTTGGACGAACTATACATCACTACGGCACGCGGATACATGAGTGCAGAAGAGCAGGAACGCTGGCCGCAGGCGGGCGGATTGTTCCGGTTCAAGCCGGGAGTGAGGGGCCGGGAGGCTAATCGGGCGGCTTTTTAGGTGAAGGTAGGCGGGCGGGTCGCTTGCCCTAGTAGAGCATCAGTCTTTAAATTGTGGTTGGGCATGATGAGGCCTGAAGGATTAAAATAGCGAAGTAGAAATACAAGCGGAGTTGTTTATAAGGCGGATATTCTGCCTGTGAGCAGCTCTTTTTATGTTGTATAGAATCATGAAATCTGTGGACAACAGCGGCCGGAAGTCAGAGGTTCACCACAGCGACGACCAAGCATCGAGTTCAAGCCTTGAAGTGCATGCCTTTTTATTTTCAGAATAAACAAAATATGGTATTGTATCTATATATTGAAACGCTTTCACGAAGAGCGGTGAGAAAGACGGAACCCGGTATCCATCATTATTCCTATCAAAAGCAAGGAGGACTTCGATGATTAAGGCTGTTGTCGTAGACGATGAGCGTCTGGTGCGCAAGGGTTTCATCTCACTGCTGGATTGGCCGTCCTTCGGGGTGGTGATTACCGGAGAGGCCAGAGACGGGCATGCCGCACTGGAGCTGCTGCGCGAGCAGGAGACGGATCTGTTGTTCGTGGATCTGTCGCTGCCGGGGATGACCGGGTTCGAGCTGATCCGGGAGGTGAGGCTGCGGTATCCCGCGGTACGCTGCGTGGTGCTGACCTGCCATCATGAATTCGATGATGTGCAGGAGGCGCTGCGGCTGGGAGCGGTGGATTACATTGTCAAAACGCTGCTGGAGCCGGAGAATGCCGATGAAATTATCCGCAGACTGGTGGAGCGGATCAGGTGGGAGGACGGAAACAAGAGCACCCCTTCAAAGGCAGAGCAAAAAGTAATCGCTGAGGACAAAGCACTGCTATATGTGCCGCTTACGCCGGAACTGAAGGAAGAGCAGCTGTATGCGCTGTCTCTGGTGAGGAATTCCACGCTGCATGCTGTGCCGGGGATGTGGCTGTCTCCGCTGCCGTATCCTATGGATGCAGCGCGGATCGGAGGAGAGCTGGGAGCGGTGCTTGGGACAAGCTGGACAGCGGCGCTGCTGGAGGGGGTGCGCGGTCAGCCGCTGAAGAGAATCGCTGCGGTGCTGGAACAGTCAGCCCGGCAGGCGCTGTTCTATGCGGCGGGTGGCCAGGCGCTCCCGAGGCTGCACTATAGTGAACTGCAGGCGCTGGCCGCGCGGCAACGGCCGGAGACGGGCGTCCCTTCCGCGCTGGTACAGGCGCAGAATCTACGCTGGACGCTGGAGCGGAGAGAGTGGGATCTGTTCCTCAGCGGGGTTGCGATGCAGCAGCCGGACCCTGCGGCAGTGGTGGACTTTGGCCTGGAGCTGCTGCGGGGCTGGAGCCGGCTGCTGCTTACGGCGGAGGAAGCACAGCAGCTCGCGCTGGCGGCAGAGTGCAACCGGCACTGGCGGCACTGGCAAGTCTGGCTGCATCAGTTCACGGGGTATGTCCAGCGCCGGATGATTGAGCTGGGCCTGAGCCAAGAGGTGATGCTCTGCCTGATTAGCGCTGTGCGTTATATGAAGAGCCATGCCGGCGATAAAATCAATCAGGGCGATGTTGCCGCTGCTATCCATATGAGCCGCGGCTATTTCAGCCGGTGCTTCGCCCGCTTTGCCGGTGAGACTTTCGGGGAATGCCTGCGGCGCATGCGCCTGGAGCTGGCGAAAGCACTGCTGCTGGAGACCCCTGTCCCGGTGTGTGAAATTGCCTGCCGGTCCGGCTTCGGGGATGACCGTTATTTCAGCAAGCTGTTCCGGGAGCATGTCGGCAAGCTGCCGAGTGAATTCCGCGCAGAAGGCCAGCTTCAAGGCGCCTTATTCGCGGCTAAACACGGGGGACAGCAGTGACTGCTGGATTTTCTCCACTTAATGAATACGCTCAGCCCTGCCCGTTCAGCCGGTCTGAGTTACGGGTGACCTTATGGAGCAGATCTATCAGCGTATCCAGCTCACTCTCGGTGAGGTCCATGGACAGCTCGCGGTTGAAGTCATCCAGCAGCGCCTGGAAGGCGGGGGCGAAATCGAGCGCCTTGGGAGTTGGATACAACAGGAAGGAGCGCCGGTCGGTCGGATCTGTCCGGCGCTCAATATATCCCGAGGCCTCCAAAAGCTTGACGGAGCGTGTAGTTGTCGCTTTATCGCATTTAATCCGGCTGGTCATCTGATCCTGGGTGATCCCCGGATGACTCAGCACCAGCTTTAAGAAGCTATGCTGGCCTCCGCTGCCGATGCCGTAGGGAAGCAGCTCCTTGGCCAGTATTTTTTGGTTCTGACGGTGAAGATGGGAGATCAGCTTCCCGATGGGTTCTCTATTTAAAGTCACAATGGACACCTCGCTGAGGATTATAACGGCAGCCTGCCTAAGGCATACCGCCCTGACTCAGATCTTACCGTAATTTTGTTGCGCACGCAACTAATTTGCAGTACACTGTGAAGGATTAGTTTGTTGCGTGTGCAACTAGATTACATTTGATACAAGAGGGTGTTAGTGGATGAGCAGCTTAGAGGCGACCTATCAGGAGGATGCCGGGATACAGAAGAAGCGCTGGCTGATTCTGATCGTTCTTAACTTGTTTACTTTTATGTCTACACTGGACGGAAGTATTGTGAATATTGCGCTGCCGGTGCTGGTGAAGGAGCTGGGGCTGCCGGTAGCCCAGGTGGAGTGGGTGACTACCGGATATCTGATGGCGATCTGTTCAGTGATTCTGTTCTTCGGGAAGCTGGGTGACATTGTTGGCAAAATCAAGATGTTCAAGCTGGGCATGGTCGTCTTCACCATCGGCTCTCTGCTCTGCGGATTAAGCCACAGCCTGCCGCTGCTCATTGCTTCCCGTGTAGTGCAGGCGGTCGGTGCTTCGATGACCATGGCGAACAGCCAGGGCATTGTTACGGATATTTTCCCGTCTACGGAACGCGGCAAGGCTCTCGGTTTGATTGGAACCTTCGTGTCCCTCGGCAGTATAGCGGGGCCCAGCTTAGGCGGAATTATCGTATCGTCGATGGGCTGGGAGTACATTTTCTGGGTGAATGTGCCGATTGGGATTCTGGCGATTGCGCTGGGCTGGAAGGTACTGCCGAAGGATCTGGTACGCGTGAAGTCAGGGATTGATGCTCCCGGCAGCCTGCTGTTTGCTGTCTTCATTGTCGCTCTGTTCGCCGGACTTCTGCTCGGCCAGCAGCTTGGATACGGGGATACCCGGATCATTGCCGCTCTCTCCGCTGCGGTGATTACCTTCATCGTCTTCCTGATTGTGGAGCAGCGCAGCGCCCAGCCGCTGCTTCAGCTTACCCTGTTTAGGAATCCCTTGTTCTCACTGAGCATATTCTGTGCTTTTCTGGTGTTCGTCTCGAACTTCTGCTTCAATATCATCGCGCCGTTTTATGCGCAGAATATGCTGAACATGTCCCCTTTTGATGCAGGCTTCCTGCTGATGCTCTACCCGATCTGCATGGTGATAGTCGCTCCGTTAAGCGGGGCATTGTCGGACAAAATCGGTTCGGAGCTGCTCACCTTCGCAGGGCTGATCGTAATGGTGGTTGCCCAGTTCGGGCTGGCCCGGCTGCATGAAGGCAGTCCGGTTATTCTGGTCGGCGTCTGGATCGCCATGCTCGGCATCGGCAGCGGGATGTTCGGCTCACCGAACAACTCGCTGATTATGTCCACGGTGCCGCGAACACAGCTAGGCTCGGCAGGCAGCGTGAATTCGCTGGTCCGTAATGTGGGGATGGTCGTCGGAATTACCTTAGCGACCACGATCCTGTTCAATGTAATGAGCAGCAAGGCGGGCTACCGGGTAACCGGGCTGGTAGAAGGACGTCCGGAGCTGTTCCTCTCGGGGATGCATGCAGTCTTCCTGGCTTCGTCTGGGATCTGCCTGTTATCGGCGCTCCTGACCGGTTGGCGGCTGTTCTCCTCGCGCAGGGCCAAGAGTCTGAGCGCATAACATGAATAAACGGGCAGGGCTGCGGAATTTCGCTGTCCTGCTTTTATTGTGTCACAATCTCCGGCTCTATCTTGTCTACAGTTATGAAGAGCAATACAACCATAATGGAGGCGACCTAATTTGAGTCTAAGAATGAATTATCGTGAGGTTAACGGCCCGGCATTCCGGGCAATGATGGCGCTGGAGCAGCATGCAGGAAGCCGCAGCAAGGATAAGGTGTTGTATGAGCTGGTTAAAATAAGGGTCTCCCAGATCAACGGCTGTGCGTTCTGTCTGGATATGCACGGCAAGGATCTGATGAAGCTGGGCAACTATGCTGATCATATTCTGCTGCTGAGTGTGTGGCGCGAAGCGCCGTTATTCAGTGCGAAGGAACGTGTGCTGCTGGAATTCGCCGAGCAGGTCACGCTGATCAGCGAAGCTGGCGTTCCGCTGGAGCTGTACCATAAGATGCTTACGCACTTTAGCGAAGAGGAACTGGTAGACTGGATTATGGCGATCAATACAATCAACAGCTGGAACCGGATTGCCATTACAACCGGGATGTTCCCGGGCTGCTTCGGCTAACTTTGGTTAATGAAGCAGCCGGAATCGTAAGGAAGGGGGGAGGCATGAAGTGGACAGGGGTAAAATAACGGCTCAGGCCAAGACACCTGCAGCGGAGAATCCCGGTATGGAGGAGCTGTATCAGAGCTATAAAGGCTATGCCTTCTCCATTGCCTACCGGATGCTTGGCGTGATTGCCGATGCAGAGGATGCGGTGCAGGATATGTTCGCCGAGCTGCAGCACCGGGACCGGAGCGGCATTCAGAATATCAAAGCCTATGTGGCCAAAGGCGTGACCAACCGCTGCCTCAATATGCTGAACTCGGCACGCAGCCGCAGAGAGACTTATATCGGGGAGTGGCTGCCTGAGCCGGTAAGCGAGGGATATGACGGCCCGGAAGCGGCGGCAGAACGCAAGGATAATCTGTCGTATGCTTTTCTGGTGCTGCTGGAACGTCTGTCTCCCACGGAACGTGCGGTATTCGTACTGCGGGAGGCCTTCGAATACGACTATGAAGCCATTGCCGGAATGGTAGGCAAGTCGGGCAGCAACTGCCGGCAGATCTTCAGCCGGGCCAAGCGTATCCTGCAGACAGAGCCGGCTTCCCGGTTACCCTCGCTCAGATATGGAGCAGTCACCGAGAATCTGCTGGTGCGCTTCACTGCCGCGTTCACCTCCTATGACGTTGGCGGCATGCTGGAGCTGCTGGGCGAGCATCCGGTACTGGTTGCCGACGGCGGAGGCCGCGAGGTGCATACGATTCTCCGGCCGATGACCGGCCGCCGGGGAGTTACTGCACTGCTGACCTCGAAGCGGGTTATGCACTATTTGCGGGAGTGGAAGCCTTCCTGCGGACTGCTGAACGGCGAGCCGGGTCTGATTTTCACCGATCAGGGAGTGGTGAAGTGCGTGCTCTGCCTGAGTACGGATTCCAGCGGGGAACGGATTCAGAGCCTGTATCTTCTGATGGACCCTGCAAAGCTGTCCCATATTATCGTACCGCCAGAGCTGCCGCAGCGCTGATGCCCGCTTCTTGATGCCCGGCACAACAACCAATAAGACACGTTGCCCCCGGAGAGGGAAGGCAGCGTGTCTTATTGGTTGTTAAAGAAAATAATAAAACTCACCCATTTCCTCGATGGAAGTCTTTTGCTCCAAGTGAAATTTAGGGATAGTTGTAGAACGTACACTTAAAAACAGCAAAAATTCACACATGCCACGTCTAAGTGTAGTCTGTACAACTAACTCTGCCTGAAAGGGTGAGTAGTAAGAAAAAACGGCCTTATACATGTACGATATACAACTAAACGCAGAATGGGTTGAAAATCAGGAGGTTTAGATGTACAGAATGCAATTAAGCCTGCATGCTCACTTAGTTCTTGAAGCTGTGAATCGGCGCGGGAATCCGTCCGCCGCGGTTGACGAAGCCCGCACAATTGAACGGGTTGACAGCCATAACTGGAGCATATCCGAGCAGGCCGCCGAATTCGACCATTTCACCGACGTCCTTGCCGATGACCGGAATGACGCGGACCGCTGTGGTCTTGTTGTTGACCATGCCGATGGCGGCTTCATCGGCAATGATGCCTGCGAGGGTCTCTTTGCTGGTGCTGCCGGGAATGGCAATCATGTCCAGGCCTACAGAGCAGACACAAGTCATAGCTTCGAGCTTCTCCAGAGTCAGCGCCCCGCGCTGGACCGCCTGGATCATGCCGTGGTCTTCACTGACCGGGATGAAGGCGCCGCTTAAGCCGCCGACATAGGAGGAGGCCATGACTCCGCCTTTTTTGACATTGTCGTTAAGGATGGCCAGTGCAGCTGTGGTGCCGGGAGCACCGGCTTCCTCCAGGCCCATCACCTGGAAGATCTCTGCGATGGAATCGCCGATCTCGGGCGTAGGGGCCAGCGACAGGTCGATGATGCCGAAGGGTACATTCAGGCGCTTGGAGGCTTCCTGGGCGACCAGCTGGCCGACACGGGTGACCTTGAAGGCTGTACGCTTGATCGTCTCACACAGGGTCTCGAAGTCCTGACCCTTCACCTCTTCCAGCGCCCGCTTGATTACACCCGGACCGCTGACGCCAACGTTAATCACACACTCCCGTTCGCCCACCCCGTGGAAGGCACCGGCCATGAACGGGTTATCCTCCACCGCATTGCAGAATACAACCAGCTTGGCACAGCCGATGGAGTCGCGGTCCTTGGTGCGCTCCGCCGTCTGGAGAATGATGTCGCCCATCAGCTTCACGGCGTCCATGTTGATGCCGCTCCGCGAGGAGCCGACGTTGACGGAGGAGCAGACTCTCTCGGTCACCGCCAGCGCTTCCGGAATACTGTCAATCAGAATCCGGTCGCCCTTCGTACAGCCCTTCTGCACCAGCGCGGAATACCCGCCGATGAAGTTGACGCCTACCTCCTTAGCGGCCTTGTCCAGAATCTGGGCGACAGGCACGTAGGTATCGGTATGTACAGCTCCCGCAGCAATCGAAATCGGCGTTACGGAGATCCGTTTGTTGACAATCGGCACCCCGAATTGGCGCTCCAGATCCTCGCCGGTCTTCACGAGCTTCTCGGCAGAGCGGGTAATTTTGTCATATACCTTCTGGTTGAACACCTTCATGTCGGTATGGGCGCAGTCCATCAGGCTGATGCCCATCGTAATGGTGCGGACATCCAGGTTCATTTCCCGGATCATTTTATTCGTCTCCTGAACTTCTACTATCGAGATCACTAGCCTTGCTCCTCCCTCGCCGGTTAAATCCGGTGCATAATATTGAAGATATCCTCATGCTGCAGCTTGATTTCCACACCGATGTCTTCCCCTACCTGCTGAAGCTCCTCCACAATCTCCTCGAAGGACTTGCTGGGGGCAGAGATGTCCACGATCATCATCATGTTGAAATAATCCTGCACAATCGTCTGGGAGATGTCCAGAATGTTCAGATTGTGCTCTGCGAGGTATGTACACACTTTGGCGATAATGCCTACCTTGTCTTTTCCGAGTACCGTAATAATCCCCTTCAATTGAAAAGCCTCCCGTTATCCATGGTCTGAAATCTTCGCTCATTGCCGCATTAACGGAATGAACGATTTTAATTATTATGTCAAATCAAGGATAGGTTATCAACCAAAGCTTTTGTGTCGGGCTGATCAGAGATTTGAGCTTGCATTTTCCTGAGCGTATAATAATGTTGACACTTGATGTGAAATATGATTTATTTGAGTTTTGAACGATAAGCCGGATATAAGGAGCTATTATGACAACGAGAA
The DNA here is from genome assembly GCF_038595095.1 of Paenibacillus sp. FSL P2-0089. NCBI lineage: Bacteria > Bacillati > Bacillota > Bacilli > Caryophanales > Paenibacillaceae > Paenibacillus > Paenibacillus sp. FSL P2-0089. The sequence goes on along the minus strand of NZ_CP152006.1, from coordinate 4,490,235 downwards.
AATATAAAGAGCTGGTTGAAGAGCGCACGAGAGAAACTCTGCAGAAATGGTCGGAACAGTCAGCAGTCGAGGAGAAGGATATTTACCGTTTCCTGCATAATTTGAAGGGCACCTCGGGCACTGTGGGTCTCGATACCGTAGAGGCTTTCTCGGGTAATGCGCTGCTCTATTTCTCGGATGATAACCATAGAAGCTGGACGGAAGCAGAATGGGGCGATTATATCTATCCGGTGCTGGAGCTCTTTAACGAACCGGAATCGAAAGGCGCGGTGCCCCCGTTGACTCCCGGGATTGCATTATCCCACGGCATTGTCCATCAGCAGTACGAGATTCTGATCGTGGACGATGATGTGGAGCTGGTTGCTTTTTTGCGGGAATCGCTGGAGCGGGAGTCCTATTATGTCAGTATTGCGCTGTCGGCCGGACGCGGACTGAAGCTTTTTTATGAGAACAAGCCGGATTTGATTCTCCTTGATATTCTGCTGCCGGACCGCAGCGGGATTGATGTACTGAAGCAGATTATCGGCAAGGCTAAGAAAGAACGGATTCCGATCATTATGATCAGCGGAGAGCATTCGATAGAGGTTCAGAAGTATGCCTATTCGCTGGGTGTTATGGATTACATACAGAAGCCGGTGGACATCGATTTATTCCTGGTGCTGATCAAGAACCGCTTTGAGCTGAAAAAGGAGTGGCAGGAATCGATCATTGTCGACGAGCTGACCGGGGCGTTCAACCGCAAGTACTTCAACCAGACGATGAAGCAGCTGATCTCCGATTTCAGACGGACTGGCCGGACCTTCTCCCTCGCTCTGCTGGACCTGGATCTGTTCAAGCAGGTTAACGACACTTACGGGCATCTGATGGGGGACGAGGTGCTGCAGAGCTTCTCGGAGCTGGTGAAGCAGTCCATCCGCACGGAGGATACCTTCTGCCGCTATGGCGGCGAGGAATTTGCCCTGTTCATGCCGAATACGCCTGCGGAGCAGGCGCTGCTTGTGATGGAGCGGATTCAGGAGGTCTTCGCGGCCCGGGAATTCCAGGCCAAACGTGAGAGCTTCCATGTTACCTTCTCCTGCGGAGTGACCGAGGTTAACGGAGAGGTACAGGATGCCGATATATTGGTAGAGGAAGCGGATCTGGCGCTCTATGCCAGCAAGCATAACGGCAGGAACCAGAGCACCCTCTACAGCCAGGATCTGCTGCTGGGCCAGCGCGAGACGCTGCTGAATGTCATTATTGTGGATGATGATCCGCTGATCCGCAGAATGGTGACGACCCACTTCGCTGCCTGGCAGCCCGGGACTAACGCCAGAGTGAGGGTTACGAGTTACGCGGACGGCGCGCTTTTATTGAAATCGGACTGGTATGCTCCTGAAGAGAAGTATGTGATTCTGCTGGACGGCGTCATGCCGGGGCTTGACGGGCTTGAGGTGCTGGAGAAGATCCGCAGCGGCTATCCTGAGGTGAACATTCTCGTGATCATGCTGACTGGCCGCAATAACCAGCGGGACATTGTCCATGCGCTGCAGATGGGGGCGGATGATTATGTCATTAAGCCGTTCCATCTGCCGGAGCTGCTGACCCGGATTGAGCGTCTGGCCCACCGGTTTCTGTTCTAAATGCAATGCATCCCAAGCAGGGATGACTGAAAGGTGAGAGTGAGCTATGGTGCAAAAGGTACTGATTGTAGATGATGAAGAGGTTCTGCGCATGCTGATTGAGGATACCCTGGAGGATCTCGAGAATGTGGAGACCCATACTGCCGAGAATGGGGGCGAGGCGCTCGCCAGGCTGGCGGCAGAACCTTACGACCTGGTGATTCTGGATTACATGATGCCCGTCATGACTGGCATTGAAGTGCTGTGCGAGCTGGACGGGGAGCTGAAGAGCCAGACGCCGATTATGATGCTGACCGCCAAGGCACAGGAGATGGACCGTAACCGGGCCAGGGAGGCGGGAGCCCGTTATTTCATGCCCAAGCCGTTCAGCCCGATGGAGCTGCTTCAGCTCGTGGAGGATATTCTGAGTGAGAAACCTTAAGCTTAAAGACCGGAGCATCAAAACGAAATATTACCGGATTCTTCTGCTGCTGTTCGTTGCCATTATGGCCGGAGGAATCGGGCTTGTCTTCTATATCAATGCCCAGCAGGAACAGCTGGATCAGAAACGTGAAGTGCTGCAACATAAGACGGCGACGATCAACGAGCTGGCGGTGACGCTAAGCGAGGTCTTTTTCCGGGCGAGAGGTTATGTGGCTACTCAGAGTGAGAACGAGCTTGCGCTGCTGAACGCTGCGGTTAAGGGGCTTGACGGCATTCTGGAGCAGTACTCCTCCCTGAAGCTGTCGGCTGAAGAAGTCCGGTACAGAGATGACCTCAAGGTGTTCTATGAACAGTACAAGAGCCAGACCCTGCCTGAAGTGATGCTCTTAGTGAAGAATAATGATTACGAGGGAATCCGGAACTTGTCCCAAAGCGGCAGTACCCGGGCTGTGAACGAATTCCTGAGCTACACGAAGCAATTCAAAGCCAATTCGGATGCGCTGCTGAATGAGCTGAACTCCCGCTCCATCAGGCAGGCGGATACGTTCACTTTTGTTGCTTTTCTGCTTAGCACCCTGCTGCTGCTGTTCTTCACGCTGTTGATCTGGCGGATGCTCAAAGTTATCATCGATCCGATTGTGAAGCTGGAGGAAGCGACGAATTCGCTGGCGGCCGGCGAGGCGGTTATGCTCGGCAAGCTGCATAAGCAGGATGAGATCGGACGGCTCTATGAGGCCTTCCTGAATATGGCCCACAGCATCCAGGATAAAGAGGAAGAGCTGATGATGCAGAATGAAGAGCTGCATGCCCAGCAGGACGAGCTTCAGGATCAGCAGTTCAGGCTGGAGCGGTCGCTCAGTGAAATCGAGAGCATGATGAAGGCGCTGAATCAGACCTCTGCCGTCGGCATTCTGTCGAACAAAGGCGTGTTCACCTACGTGAACGATAATCTGAGCGTCTACACGGGCTACAAGAGCTCCGAGATTATCGGATACACCTACCGGCTGTTTGAGCTGCATAATATTGCAGAACTGCAGGTAGAGCAAATGATCCGCAAGCTATCGACCGGCGGCGTGTGGAGCGGAGAGACGGAGCTGGCGACCAAGGAAGGCTCGCCGCTCTGGCTGCAGCTGACAATCATGCCTTACCTGAACGATGAAGGCCAGATCTACCAGTATATCCTGATTGCGAATAACATCACCTCGATGAAGAATGTGCAGCAGGAGCTGGCGGAGACGCTGAAAAGCACGGAGCAGACATCCATGATGCTGGAGCTTAACAATCAGCTGAATCATGAGATCACCTATACGCTGGACAAGCAGGAATTTGCCGACAAGTTCAACCAATTCATGAACCGTCTGTACTCGTTCGACTCCAGCCTTTTTCTGCTGGTCAAGGATAAGATAGCCGTAGTCAAAGGGGTTCCGCCGGAGAATGTGGGGCGGTACATCGGTGAGGGCAGCAAAGAGATTCTGTACCGCCTGAGCGTGGAAAAGTCGTATATGGTGAAGCGGGTGGGCTCGGTCAGAGAGCAGGGGATCTCCGCCAATGAGGTGTATTGTTACGACTACTATACGACTGTGGTAAATGCGGAGGATGAGATTCTGGCAGTCTTCTGCGGAACACGCATCGGGCACCCGTTCACGGAGGAAGAGACCGACGAAATCCAGGGGATGATGAACCGGGTCGCCCTGGCCATTGAACGCCTGTTCATGTACGAGGAGATTGAGAATGGCCGCAAGCTGAATCAGGATATTGTGAACAATGTCAATGAGGGCATCCAGTTCGTTGGCACGGACGGCGTCATTCAGCACATCAACAAGGCACTGAGCCAATTGTTCAGCTATGAGGACTGGACGGAAGGCATGCTGATTCCCAAGGAGCGCTGGATGGAGCATTTCACCCTCCGGGTGAATGAATCGGAAGAGCTGGGTCGCTTTTACCAGAAGGCGATGTCCGAGCATACCACTGAGTCCAGTGCGATGAAGTATTCTATCGGCAAGGAAGACATGAAGCATGTGGATGCCTATGCCATACCGGTCTTCCGCCGGGAGGTCCGGGTAGGGACGCTGTTCGTCCACCGTGACATTACCCGCGAGTATGAGCTGGATCTGATGAAGTCAGAGCTGGTCAGCACCGTCAGCCATGAGCTGCGGACGCCGCTGTCGAGTGTACTGGGCTTCACGGAGCTGCTCCTGTCCAAAACCATGAAGCCGGAGAAGCAGCTGAAATATCTGGAGACGATTCATAAGGAAGCCAAGCGTCTGACGGAGCTGATTAACGACTTCCTGGACCTGCAGCGGATGGAGTCCGGCACACAGCTGTATAATGTGGAGAAGGTTAACCTTAGCGAGACGGTCCTGAGTGTCATCGATCAGTACAAGCTGAGCGGTACCCACCACATTCTTCTGGAGGACGAGGCGCTGAATCCCGAGGTTGAGGTAGACAAGGATAAGATTATCCAGGTGCTGACCAACCTGCTGAGCAATGCGATCAAGTTCTCGCCGGGCGCAGGTGAAATTAAGGTCATGCTTCATAACGAACCGGGATCGATTATGGTACGGATTCAGGACCACGGACTCGGGATTCCGAAGAATCAGATCGGGCAGCTGTTCCAGAAATTCCGACGAGTGGACAACAGTGCCTCCAAGCGAATTGGCGGTACAGGTCTCGGGCTGGCCATCTGCAAGGAGATTATTGAGAAGCAGAAGGGAACGATCGGGATTGAATCCGTGGAGGGCGAAGGCTCGACGGTATGGTTCCGTCTTCCGGTGATGCAGGCAGAGACCGGCCACCCGGAGGAGGAACATTCGTTAAGATGGAGCGCTGGCAAGGAGCAGAAGCCGGATGTGATGATTGTGGAGGATGATTACAGCCTGTCATTGCTGCTCTCGGAGGAGCTGAAGGGCAAGGGCTTCCGGGTCACCCATCACTATCATCCGCAAAAAGCTTTTGACCAGGCTGTTAAAACGCCCTTCGTAGCGATCATTGTCGATCTGATGCTGGGCGATGAGCTGGACGGCTGGGATCTGATCCGCATGCTCAAGAACGATCCCCGGACCGAGAAGGTGCCGATTGTCATCTCCTCGGCGCTGGACAAGGATGATAAGAGCATGATGGACAATGTGCAGAAATATCTGACCAAGCCCTATCCGCCCGGCGAGCTGTCGGGTACGCTGCAGGAGATTGTGGACATTCAACTGAAGACAGGCGAGGTGCTGTTCCCGGATAACGGTGAAGCCGGGCATGGAGCGGCGCTTGGTGAGGGTTAGAGTGAGTATCGAGTAAGTGCTGAGTATCTGCTTAGTAGGTACATGGGTAGTGCAATAATATGATCGATTATAATTATAGCGGAACAAGTCTCTTTCTGGGGCTTGTTTTTTTGTGTATTTGGGGATTCTCCCGGGTGGGGGAAGGGGACGATGGGGAGCGAAAGGGCGAATGAATGGAGGGGGCCAAATGTATGCTAAAAACCGACTACATTGGGCTTGGCGGAGGCGTGCGGGCCGAATGTAATCGAAAAACCGACTACATTGGGCGTGACGGAAGCGTGTGGGCTGAATGTAATCGAAAAACCGACTACATTGGGCTTGGCGGAGGCGTGCGGTGCAAATGTAATCGAAAAACCGACTACATTGGGCTTGGCGGAGGCGTGCGGTGCAAATGTAATCGAAAAACCGACTACATTGGGCGTGACGGAAGCGTGTGGGCCGAATGTAATCGAAAAACCGACTACATTGTATGTGAAAAACAGCAGACATTGTGCTCCAAACTGGGCAGCGGCCGGAGGGCCAAATGTTCACCGCAGCGACGACCAAGCTTTGAGTTCTAGTCTTAAGTATCCCAGCAATACTTGCTTTAGAGTAGGCTCTAAGGGTTATAGTGAATATGAAGCAGCCAATCTAGCAGGAGTGAAAGGGAGGAATTGCGATGAAGTACAGTTATTTGGGTAAATCGGGGTTAAAGGTCAGCCAGTTGTGTCTGGGGACGATGAATTTCGGACCGGAGACGGAGGAGAAGGAAGCCTTCAGGATTATGGATGCGGCCCTCGATGCGGGCATTAATTTCTTCGATACGGCGAATGTGTACGGCGGCCAGGACCGGCGGGGCTGGACAGAGGAAATTATCGGCCGCTGGTTTCAGCAGGGCGGCGGACGGCGTGAGAAGGTAGTGCTGGCCACCAAGGTCTACAATGACATGTTCGACGAGCAGGACGGTCCCAATTCCGGCTCAGGCTTGTCTGCCTACAAGATTAGACGGCATTTTGAAGGATCGCTGCGGCGCCTGCAGACCGATCATATTGAACTATATCAGATGCATCATATCGACCGGAACGTATCGTGGGACGAGCTGTGGGGCGCATTCGAGATCCTGGTGTCCCAGGGTAAAGCCGATTATATCGGCTCCAGCAACTTCGCAGGCTGGCATATCGCTGCTGCCCAGGCGAAGGCCAAGGAGCGCCATTTCCTAGGCCTTGTCTCCGAGCAGCATCTCTATAACCTGCTGGAACGGGCGCCGGAGCTGGAAGTGCTGCCTGCCTCACAGGAGCTGGGCCTGGGTGTCATTCCGTGGAGTCCGCTTGCCGGAGGCCTGCTGGGACGCAATGCGCTCACGAAGACCGGGGTGCGCAGCGCCCGTTCGGCCAAGCTGGAGCAGCACCGCAGCCAGCTGGAGCAGTTCTCCGCGCTCTGCAAGGAGCTGGGCGAGCATGAGGATCAGGTCGCTCTGGCCTGGGTACTGGCGAATCCGGCTGTGACCGCACCGATTATCGGGCCGCGTACGATCCAGCAGTTCGAGGACTCCCTGCGGGTGACCGAGATTACGCTGGATGAGGCCACACTGAAGAAGCTGGACGAGATCTTCCCGGGACCGGGCAAACCAGCACCGGAAGCCTACGCCTGGTAAACAGAGCTTTGAACCTTGTACATCTCGAAGCGGAATACCCTACGCAATGATCTAACGAATAACAGCCGGACTGTCCCTGACGGGATAGTCCGGCTATATTTTTGTAAGTATCCAGATGAATATGGTAGACTGATTCTGTGACAAACAGTGACCTTGACCACGGCCTTGACTATGACTATGACCCTGATCATGAGTTGAACAACTAGAGAAGATAGGGGAACTGCCGATGCTTTTTTATCTGATAGCTGTCTTCGTCCTGATGCTAGATCAGGCGACCAAGTGGATAGTGCGTACCCATATGGAGCTTGGGGAGATGCTTCCTTCCTGGACGCCGCATTTGCGGTTTGTATACTATGAGAACAGCGGTGCAGCCTTCAGCTCCTTTCAGGGATTCGGGAAGTATTTTGCTATTGTTGCCGTGATTTTTGTAGCAGCAATCTTCTATTACCGGCGTCAGGGTAAAATCCGCGGCCCTCTGCTCGAAGCAGCCAGCGGCTTCCTGGTCGGCGGGGCTGTCGGCAATGCCATTGACCGGGCACTTTATCACCAGGTTACAGATTTCCTGGTCTTCGGGAATCATGGCGGGATTATGAATCTGGCCGATCTGGCGATCAATGCCGGAGGCCTTCTGATTCTGCTCTACCTGCTTGTGGACCATTTCCGGCACAGAGCAACCCGCAGACTATTATAAATGGCAGGCAAAGACATCTCCGGTCTATCATTTTATCTAATGCAACTTATCATAATTAGTAATGAACCCGGCTAAATCAGAGCATTTTACTATGATTTAGCCGGGTTTTGTGCATTTTATGCAAGTATTTACCTTTTAAAGAATATGATGCCTGTTATATGATTCGTTGATCGTTTGCCGGTATTGTGTTAGCCTGAGTTCATGATATTAAGAGGAAAGAAGATTGCACGCTAAGGAGAGGTCGATATTGTTGCAACTACAAGTTACAAACAGTCCTTTTAATGAGAACCAGGCAGAGCTGCTGAATCAGCTTCTGCCCACGCTGACACCTTCACAGCAGGTATGGTTAAGCGGGTACTTATCTGCCCTGTCGCTGCAGGGTAGCCAGGGATCAAGCGTCCATGCAGGTTCCCCCGCTGCTCCAGCAGTAGTAGCAGAGCCGGCAACTGCCGCTTCGCAGCAAGCGTCGCGTGAAGTGACCGTATTGTTCGGCTCCCAGACCGGCAACTGCCAGCGGCTCGCCGTGAGCCTCTCCCGCAAGCTGGAGGAGCAGGGCTTCAAGGTCACGGTGTCCGCGATGAACAGCTTCAAGCCGAATGGACTGAAGAAGACAGAGAACCTGCTGCTGCTGGTCAGCACCCATGGCGAAGGGGAACCGCCGGATAATGCCCGTGCCTTCCATGAATTCCTCTACAGCAAAAGAGCGCCGCAGCTTCCAGGCTTGCGCTTCTCGGTACTCGCGCTGGGCGATACCTCCTATGAATTCTTCTGCCAGACAGGCAAAGACTTCGATCAGAAGCTGGAAGAGCTGGGCGCACAGCGGTTAAGCCCGCGTGTAGATTGCGACCTCGATTATGATGAGCCGGTGGCCGAGTGGTTCGGCCAGGTCATCAGCGCTCTTAACGGCGCGCAGAATGCTGCAGGAATTGCGGATGCAGCGGTTCAGGCTGCTGAGAGCGCAGAGTCGCTGGAATCCGCCTATTCACGAAATCATCCTTTCCATGCCGAAGTACTGGAGAATCTGAATCTGAACGGCCGCGGCTCAGACCGCGAGACCCGCCATCTGGAGCTGTCGCTAGCCGGATCGAATATTACCTTTGAGCCGGGGGATTCTCTTGGCGTCTATCCCGAGAATCATCCGCAGCTGGTAGAAGATATCATTGCCGCTATGGGCTGGGATGCGAATGAACGAGTTCCGCTGAACAAGAAGGGGGAAGAAGGCACGCTACAGGAGGCGCTACTGCGGCATTACGAAATTACGGTGCTGACAAAGCCCCTCCTGGAACAGGCTGCCGGGCTTACCTCCGCACCTGCCCTTAAGGAACTGCTGACCCCCGGGCGGCAGCAGGAGCTGAAGGAGTATATCCAGGGCCGGGATCTGCTGGATCTTATTCAGGACTATGGACCCTGGAATGCTCCTGCCAGCATCTTCGTGACCATCCTGCGCAAGCTTCCGGCCCGCTTGTATTCCATTGCCAGCAGCTACAATGCCAACCCGGATGAAGTACACTTCACGGTGCGGGCTGTGCGTTATGAGTCACATGGGCGTGAGCGTTACGGTGTCTGTTCGGTACACTGTGCTGAGCGTGTACAGCCGGGTGCCACCTTGCCGGTATATATCCAGAACAATCCGAACTTCAAGCTGCCCGCTGATTCCAGTGTACCGGTAATTATGATCGGTCCGGGTACGGGCGTTGCCCCGTTCCGTTCCTTTCTGGAGGAGCGTGAAGAGCAGGGGGCTGAGGGTCCAAGCTGGCTGTTCTATGGAGACCGTCATTTCGTTACAGACTTCCTCTACCAGACGGACTGGCAGCGGATGCTGAAGGACGGTGTCCTCAGCAGGCTGGATGTGGCCTTCTCCCGCGACACAGAGGAGAAGGTGTACGTACAGCACCGTATTCTGGAGCAGAGTAAGGAACTGTACCGCTGGCTGCAGGAAGGAGCGCATGTATACGTGTGCGGCGATGAGAAGCATATGGCCCATGATGTGCATTCGGCACTGATTACAGTGATCCAGGAAGAGGGCGGACTAAGCCCGGAAGCGGCTGCCGCCTATCTGGAGACCCTTCAGCAGGAGCAGCGTTACCAGCGGGATGTCTATTAAGCGGGATTCAAGCGAAAGAGGAGAGAATCAGCAATGGCAAACAATGAACCAGCGGTGAAGCCGATTGGCGGACCACCGAGTGATGTTGAACATATCAAGCTGGAGAGCAATTATCTGCGCGGGGCGCTTGTCGAGACCCTCAGCAATCCGATTACAGGAGGGCTGCCGGAGGATGACAACCGGCTGCTGAAATTCCACGGCAGCTACATGCAGGATGACCGCGATCTGCGCAGTGAGCGGGAACGCTCCAAGCTGGAGCCGGCTTTCCAGTTCATGCTGCGGATAGTAGCGCCCGGCGGTGTGGCGTCTGCGGCACAGTGGCTTGTCATGGATGAGCTGGCCCATAAGTACGGCAATGGGACACTGCGCCTGACGACGCGGCAGGCTTTTCAGATGCATGGGGTGCTCAAGTGGAATCTCAAGAAGACGATCCGAACGATCAACGACACCCTGATGACCACACTTGCGGCCTGCGGTGACGTAAATCGTAATGTGATGAGTGGTCCGAACCCGTATCAGTCGGAGGTTCATGCCGAGGTTCAAGAGTGGGCCAACAAAATCAGCGATCATCTTGCCCCGCGTACCCGCGCGTATCATGAGATCTGGCTGGACGGGGAAAAAGTCGTGGACAGCAAGGTGGTTGAGCCGATCTACGGCCCGGTCTACCTGCCCCGCAAATTCAAAATTGGCCTGGCGGTGCCTCCATCCAATGATGTAGATGTATTCTCCCAGGATCTGGGCTTCATCGCCATTCTGGAGGACGGCAAGCTGGCCGGCTTCAATGTCTCGGTTGGCGGCGGCATGGGAATGACGCACGGCGATATGAATACGTATCCCCAATTGGGCCGGATCATCGGCTTCTGCCGTCCGGAGCAGATGATTGATCTGGCGGAGAAAACGGTTACGATCCAGCGGGATTACGGCAATCGTTCGGTTCGCAAGAACGCCCGCTTCAAGTACACGATCGACCGGCACGGGCTGGAGTGGTTCAAGGGAGAGCTGCACGAACGGCTGGGCTGGACGCTGGAGCCGGCGCGCGACTATCATTTCGATCATAATGGCGACCGGTATGGCTGGGTAAAGGGGATGGACGGCAAATGGAACCTGACGCTCTATATCCAGAGCGGACGGATTCAGGATCAGGAGGGCTACCCGCTGATGACCGGCCTGCGTGAGATCGCCAAGATTCACAGCGGAGACTTCCGGCTGACCCCGAACCAGAATCTGATTATCGGCGGTGTGACCCAGGCGAAGAAGCGCAAGATTACAGAGCTTGCCAAGCAATACGGTCTGACGGACGGTGCCCATCATTCTGCACTGCGCAGAAGTGCGTTGTCCTGTGTAGCCTTGCCGACCTGCGGGCTGGCTATGGCGGAGGCGGAGCGTTATTTGCCGCACCTGCTCGATAAGCTGGAGGTTATCATAGATGAAGCCGGGCTGCGCAATGAAGAGATTATCATCCGTATGACCGGCTGCCCTAACGGCTGTGCCAGACCGGCGCTCGGCGAGATTGCTTTTATCGGCAAAGGTCCGGGCAGGTATAATATGTACCTGGGTGCTGGCTTTACCGGAGACCGGCTGAACAAGCTGTACAAGGAGAACATTGACGAGCGGGAGATACTGGACACCCTCGGGCCGATTATTCATGGTTATGCCAGAGAGCGCCTTGCCGGTGAGCACTTCGGCGATTATGTGATCCGCAGCGGATATGTCAAGGCCGTTACTTCGGGGCTCAATTTCCACGACTAACGGCTGATGCCTGGCGGTCTGCATATGCCGTAGTTAACAATAACTTGTACAGATTAGCCATCACGTGAATGCAAATCAAGAGCCTGTTTTCTGGTGTTTTTGCGGGAGACAGGTTTATTTTGTTTGTTTATTTGGATTTTCGGCGGTTTTCTTTCATAATATAGAGTAGCAATACACCATTATAACCAAGAGCCATTATATATAGTGAGTAATGGATTCTGTACAGAAGAGGCGAATTGAATGATCATTATGAAATCGATGGAAGAGATTGAGAAGATGCGGGCAGCCGGCAAAATCCTGGCGGAATGCCACCGGCAGATTGCCGGGTTGATCAAGCCGGGAATTACGACCTGGGAGATCGACCAGTTTGCCGAGAAGTTCATCCTCTCCCAAGGAGCAACCCCGGAGCAAAAAGGCTATCACGGGTACCCGTATGCCACCTGTGCATCTGTGAATGATGTCATCTGTCATGGCTTCCCGAAGCATGAGGAGCTGAAGGATGGAGATATTGTAACGATTGACATGGTAGTCAACCTGAATGGCTGGCTGGCGGATTCGGCTTGGTCCTACGGAGTGGGTACAATTAGCGAGCAGGCGGAGAAGCTGCTGGCGACGACCAAGGAATCTCTATTCAAAGGTATCGAGCAAGCTGTAGCCGGCAACCGCATAGGCGACGTAGCGCATGCTATCCAGGTCTATGCCGAATCTAACGGTTATTCCGTCGTCCGGGACTTTATCGGTCACGGGATTGGCTCGGAGATGCACGAAGCGCCTGAAGTGCCTCATTACGGCCCGGCCGGCAAAGGCCCGCGCATTAAGGAAGGCATGGTGTTCACCATTGAGCCCATGCTCAACACGGGCAGCTACCGGACCAAGGTGGATGCAGACGGATGGACTGCACGCACTATTGACGGAGGCCTGTCAGCCCAGTATGAGCATACACTGGCGGTAACTCCGCAGGGGACGATTATTCTGACAGAGCTATAGAAGAATTAAGGGGTTAAAGACCCGCATCACGCAGCAAAGGCAGGGCCGTCCATGGAGGACAGTCCTGCCTTTGCTGCAGCTTCACCTGAGTTAATCGGTAATATTGCGTGTGTAATACTCGATGATATCCTTGCGGCGGATGATGCCGAGGAAGATTCCGCTGTCGTCCACTACCGGAACGAAGTTCTGGTCTGCTGCCAGGGTCAGCATATCCTCCATCTGCGCGTGGATCTCGACGCTCTCGTTATGCACATGACGCTGAATGGTGCCGACGGTCACCTCGTTCATATTCGCGAAGCTCAGACCGTCGGTATTCTTCAGCTTCCATAGCAGATCGCCCTCCGACAAGGTCCCAACATATTTACCGGCATCGTCAATAATCGGAATGGCCGAATAATAATGATTCTCCAGCTGTTCCAGCGCTTCCCGCATGGAGATCGAGGAGGTGATGTACGCAACCTGATCCTTGGGCAGCAAAAATGAGGATATTTCCATAGGTTAGTCTCCTTTACAGTAGGATGAAATACATAAGGTTATTACAATTAAAACATAGAACAGGATGTAAGCGCATTAAAAATCAGGTTACAACTTTGAGATGTTGCGGTTACGCTGCGGATATGAGGCCACAGAAAAAAGGATATGCCGTCCTTCCAGGGGAAGAACTGTCATATCCTAAGCGCTTTTGTGAATAGGAAACTACCTAAGGGAGTTAGCCGTTCTGGCCGTTGTCGTGGCTAAGCTGCCATTGGATGCCGAATTTGTCCATCAGGTTCCCGTAGGCCTTGCTCCAGAAGGTCTCCTGCAGCTCCATGTGTACAGTGCCGCCTTCTTTGAGTTTATTGAACCAGAGACGAATCTTCTCTTCATCGGTATCCGTCACCGTTAGGCTGATATTATTCCCTTCCGTGAACGGCATGCCGGGGAATACGTCAGAGAACATGACCGGGCTGCCGGCAATCATCAGATTGGTGTGCATGACGAGGTGTTTGGCTTCTTCCGGAACAGGATGGGATGGATCTGGCAGAGCCTCGCCGAAGGTCATGATATGCGGAGGTTCGGTCCCGAACACTTCAGCGTAATATTCTACAGCCTTTCGGGTATTGCCATTGAAATTCAGGTACACATTGATTGCCACAGCTGTCACTCCTCTTGTGTTAAATTAAGGCAAGGACGGCGGTCCCATTGTAGCATGTGCCTGTGCATTCACAAATATTCGGGGCAGGCTGTGATGAGGTCTGAGCGGTTAGACATAACTGTTCAGTCCATTGAACTCCAGAATGGGCTGAAACTGGTACTCCCGGCCCTTTCGGCTAAGCCAGTCGAAGAGAACTTTACTGTGCTGTATCAGTTCATTCAGAGAGAGGTCATTCTCATAAACATATTCCTTGCTGTCAGCAAATCACCAGGAGCTCCAGTCTACCTGAGGATCTAGGATAACCGGCTTGGGATAATGAAATAATACGTAGTCCGGGCGTAACTTCACCATATAATCCAGCTCTTCCTGAATCTGCCGGAACGCTTCAGAACGCTCATAATCATCCGGTGAGAGAAACAGGGCATCTCTTAGTCTGGCAGGATTGGCCGGGCCATGCAAAAAAGGATACGCCGTCCTTCCAGGGGAAGAAACGACATATCCTAAGCCGCTTTTGAAAAGGAGAGTTACCTAAGGACATCAGCTTTTATAGCTCTTGCCTTATTACCTTTGAATTACAGGACCTGATAAATGCTCAAATTTGACCAAGTAGGGGGATTAAACTCGGCAGTGCCCGAAGCAAGAGTGATAGAAGCCGTCAAGGTTAACGTTGGATTAGGGCCGGCGCCAGTCTGGATTAAACCGCTGGATTCCTGGGTGAAGGCGGCTAAACCAGCACCAGCTGCATTTCTCTGCGTGCCAGTGCTTATATTTTGTTGAACGCCGTCGAGGAAAACCAATATTTGCGAAGCAACGACGGGGATACTCCCATTTGTTATTCGAATTCTCAAATTAAAAGAAACGAAGTAGAAGCTATTGGGTTGTAATTGAATACCTTGACCGCCGTTCACAAGGGAGATACCTGAGCCAAAAATAAAATTTTGTACAAATGTAATATTCGTAGGCGTTGCTGTTACTGGACCCGAAGGGTGAAAACTGGCATTGTTGGCCACTGGCCCGGTTGGGCCCGTCTCGCCGGTTACGCCTGTCTCGCCGGTTACACCCGTCACGCCGGTAAGCCCGGTTAAGCCCGTCATACCCGTGACCTCACCGGTTAAACCTGTCGCGCCGGTAACCCCTGTCGCACCAGTTACCCCGGTTAAGCCCGTCATGCCCGTGACCTCACCGGTAAGCCCGGTCGCGCCCGTTACACCCGTGGCACCCGTCACACCTGTTAAGCCCGTCATGCCTGTCGCCTCACCGGTAAGCCCGGTCGCGCCTGTCATGCCCGTGACCTCACCGGTACCCCCGGTAGCACCCGTTAGACCTGTGGCACCCGTCAAGCCCGTCAAGCCCGTCATGCCAGTCACGTCACCGGTAAGTCCGGTAGCGCCGGTTACGCCGGTAGCGCCAGTGACGCCGGTAGCGCCAGTGATTCCTGTGGCACCCGTCACTCCGGTAGCACCGGTCACGCCTGTGGCGCCGGTGATCCCCGTGGCACCTGTGTCCAAGGTTGCGCCCGTTATGCCCGTGGCACCCGTCGCTCCGGTCATGCCAGTAACGCCGGTTGCTCCGGTTACACCAGGCCCAGTCACCCCGGTTGCACCTTGCACTCCAACCTGGAGCCACCCTTGGGGATAAGTCACCCCGCCATTCTGACTGCTGCGATAGTATAAAGCCGAATCGGAGAAATATAGCTGTTGTACATAATCTCCGACACGTGATACATAAATCGTCCATACCGACGGGTGTGCGACTCCCGGAGGACCATTCACTGGGCCAGCCGGATCGGCGGGTACTCCCGAGCTGCTGTATACACCGGCAGTTCTAAAGTGAATGTCATCCAGATCGCTGGTCGATGGTTCATCATTGCTGATTGGAAAGATACCGGCTGTTACACCGAGCGCCACATCTCCGGTTAACCCATTGACACTAAGTGCTCCACCCTCTGCTCCCGGAGCTCCGATAGGTCCAGCAGGACCAACAACCGGTCGAATATCTGCAGCTGTCTGGAGTTTGGATTGCAGCATCATTTCATGGCGGATAATTTTTTTCAACATAGCTTGAGTACTGCTGCTGACCTGACCTAATTCGGCAAGTGTAACGGGAGTGGTTCCTGGAAGGGTGCCGACCGCATACTGAATCTTCTCTCCTTCAGCATTGAGGATATGCGCCAGTCCTAATTCCTCCATGGCAATAGAGGAAAATAATAGATTAATTACATCGTCCCGCGATATGGATATCGTTGGGGTGATATTGGGCAGGTTCGGTTTTGACAAGTGATTCCCTCCTTATCTACAAAATGGGCAGGGGGCTCTTGCCCCCTTGCTCATCCCTTAATCCTCCTCAAAAAGCGGAATCTGTTCGTTTAACGGAACCGGATAATACTCAGGTTAGACCGATCCGTAACATAAGTTCCCGTACCGGCGCTTAGGTTATAAGTAGCATCGAGAGTCATGGTATTGTCAGTGGGGCCGGTCTGAAGAAAACCATTTCCTTCTAGAGAGAAATACACGGTAGCTCCGGTCCCGCCATTTTTTTGTCCGGTAACCGTTATAGGCTGGACATTACCGTTCAATCTAACTATAATTTCAGAACTGGTTACATTGTTTGTTTCAGCAGAGAGCTCAATAGTTATGGTAAACGAAACATAATATAAGCTGTTTGGGAGCACCGTGATATTGCTTGGGGGCGTTCCAAGTTCAATTCCGCTGCCATTAATAAAAATTTCTTGAAATACAATAGGTGTTAAGGTCGAAGCGACTGCAGCCGTTGCGGGCTCAAACATCGCATTGTTAGTTACAATAATAGGCCCGGTGACGCCGGTAGCTCCCGTAACGCCGGTAGCTCCGGTGAGTCCAGTGGCCCCTGTCAAACCAGTAGCGCCAGTGAGCCCGGTCTCCCCAGTGATGCCAGTAGCCCCGGTGACGCCAGTGGCTCCGGTGAGTCCGGTAGCCCCCGTCCCCCCGGTCTCCCCGGTGAGTCCGGTAGCCCCTGTCAAACCAGTAGCGCCAGTTAGCCCGGTCTCCCCAGTGACGCCAGTAGCCCCGGTGAGTCCAGTGGCTCCGGTGAGTCCGGTAGCCCCAGTCACCCCGCTCTCCCCAGTGACGCCGGTAGCCCCAGTGACGCCGGTAGCCCCGGTGTCACCGGTCGCTCCAGTGAGTCCGGTAGCGCCGGTGACGCCCGTGGCTCCGGTAACGCCGGTTGCCCCGGTAACGCCGGTAGCCCCGGTAACGCCGGTAGCTCCTGTCAATCCAGTAGCCCCGGTGACGCCAGTAGCCCCCGTCACACCAGTAGCCCCCGTCCCCCCGGTAGCTCCGGTCTCACTGGTGGCTCCGGTGACGCCGGTGGCCCCAGTCTCACCGGTGGTTCCGGTTGGCCCGCGAGCACCGATTTCTTGCCAATCTGACCAGCTCTGGCCACTGTCTGGACTACTGCGGTAATATAATGCTAGGTTGGAAATATACAACTGCTGGATATAAGGCCCTACCTGGGAGACGTAAATCGTCCATGACGGAGGATGGTCAACTCCTAGTGGACCATTTTCCGGGTCTCCTCCATTTGGATTTCCCGAGCTATACACCCCAGCATTGATTAATATGTCCAAATTTCGGGTGGGTGGTTCATCATTACTGATCGGAAAGACACCAGCCTCTGTACTCAACACAACATCGCCCGTCAATCCATTGACGCTGTTTACTGCACCGGCAGCGCCGGTTACCCCCGTGGCTCCTGTGGGTCCGACTAATGATGGAATATCGGAAGCGGAGGTGAGTTTTGAATCCAACATCATTTCGGTGCGGAATACGGAATCGAGCATCGATTGAGCACTGCTGTTTATCTGAAGAACCTCACCCAACGTAGCAGGTGTGCTCCCCGGAAGTGTGCCCAAGGCAAATTGGATGTTTTCCCCTTGGGCATTTATAACATGCGCTAAGCCCAACTCTTCCATTGCGATGGAAGAAAATAATAGGTTAAGCACATCATCTCGAGATAAAGTGATCGTTGGCGTGATATTGGGCAGATTAGGCTGTGACAATATAACCCCTCCTTTTATATAAGATACATCACTCTATTCAGGTGTATTAGTTACAGTGTTAGGCATATCATTCATTTAAGTAGACTTTATGGATTTAATAATTGGTGTAATAGAATTCGCCTGAAGCCCGTTTTCACCTGCATTATGCCTCGCACAGTTGCTCCATACGTCATGGAAATGGACGGTGGGGCATTTTTTTGTGTGCAGTCAGCAGGAATAAACTGGAGTGTTATCGAATATTAGCGATTATCAACAAAATTCGACTTTCAACTACATACATACGCGGGGGTTTGCGCAATGAAAACATGGAAAAAGACAGTATTCTTGATCGTTACCTTCGGACTGATCTTTCTGCTCCCGTTACTAGGAAGTCTGGCGAAATGGAAGGGGATGCCCCCGGGTTACGGGGATTTCCCGGCCCAGAAGGTCGAAGCTGACCCCGGGTTCAGCCTGCTGTATTTCTCGCTCGCCTGCGTTGTGGCCCTGATCATCACACTGGTCCTGGTATTCCCCGGATGGTTCGGCTTCAAGAAGACGGAGGAGGCACCCCGGAAATCGGGGGCGGCCACCCCTTTCCCTATCTGGTTCTGGTGGAGCCTGCCGGTGCTTGCGCTTAGCTGGTTCCTGATGTGGGCCCGGGTGAAGCTGTTTGTCTCGCTGGAGCATTACACGTTTGTTCCCCTCTGGTGGTCCTTTATTCTGATCCTGGACGGTTTGGTCTACCGGAGAAATCACGGAGCTTCGATCATCTCGCGCAAGCCCCATGTGATGCAGCTGCTGGCGGTGGTGTCCTGCTTCAGCTGGTTTGCTTTTGAATACCTGAATTTCTTCGTCCTGGAGAATTGGTATTACCCCAATAATGAAGTGTTCTCTAACTTCGGCAATGTGTTCTGGTTCTCCTTATCCTATACAACGGTTCTTCCGGCCATCTTCGAATGGTACTTACTCCTCAAGACCTTCCGTCTGTTCCGCAACCGTTATAGCCATGGGCCTAGGCTGAAGGTGTCACGCATGTGGCTGATCGTCTATTATATTCTCGGGCTGATCCTGGCCTTCGGCATGGGCTATTATCCGTATCTGCTGTTCTGGGTGCTGTGGGTTGCGCTGGTTCCGATGCTGTCCGCAGCGATGGCGCTTGCCGGTTACTGGACCCCCTTCACCCCGGTGAAGAACGGAGACTGGTCCAAGGTCATTCTGGTGGGGCTGGCTACGGTGTTCAACGGCTTCTTCTGGGAGTTCTGGAACTTTGGCAGTGAGTGGTTCCATGACGACGTTCCTACCAATCCGAATTACTGGAAATACTCGGTGCCTTATCTGGACAAATTTCATATTTTCTCCGAGATGCCGGTTCTGGGCTATTTCGGTTATCTGTTCTTTGGGCTGAATTGCTGGATTATCTGGCTGATCGCTGCCTATGTATTTAAATTCGATGCCGATATTGAAGTTACGGGAGAACAAGGCTAAAGGTGGAGTACAATGATTGCTAATGACCATTATCAGGTCCTGGAGACCATTTCAGATAATCCTATAAAAGCCGTGTACCGGTGCACGGAGGCTTCCTCCGCAGAAACGGTCATTCTCAAGGTGTTAAAATCGGAGTTTGCCGGCACCGAAGCCGTAATGCGCTTCAAACAGGAATATAAGCTGCTTACAGAGCTCAGCACCAGCACAGAAGGGGTTATCCGTCCCCTGAGGCTCGAAGAGCAGAACGGTCTGTACGTCATGGTTCTTGAGGATATCGCCGGACGTTCGCTCAAGCGGATTCTGGCGGAAGAGCAGCCGGGGGAGGAGGCTTTGCTGAAGCTGGCGGTCAAGGTTGTGGATATTCTGGGCTCCATACATGAGCAGAACGTGATCCATAAGGATATCAAGCCGTCGAATATCATCTGGAACCGGGAGCGGGAAATTGTCCAGGTGATTGATTTCGATCTTGCAGTGAAGCTGTCCAAGGAGAGGCGTGATTTCCAGAACAGCGGCGTGCTGGAGGGCAGTCTGCTTTACATCTCACCGGAACAGACCGGCCGGATGAACCGGAATATAGATTACCGGAGTGACTACTATTCACTAGGTGTGGTCCTGTACGAGATGATGACCGGCATCATGCCGTATCCATCGTCCGAGATGATGGAGCAGATCTATTCCATTATTGCAAAGGAAGCCGTCTCCCCTTACCATGCAACCGGAGGCAGGGTTAGCAGCGGCTTGTCGGCGGTCATTATGAAGCTGATGGAGAAGTCGTCGGAGGACCGGTACCGCAGCGCGCACGGCATCAAGGCCGATCTGAAGAAATGCCTGGCCGGGCAGGAGGATTTCGTGATTGGAACGGAGGATCTCCTGAACACCTTCCGCATTCCGCAAAAAGTAGTCGGCAGACAGCAGGAGCTGTCCACCCTGGAGACGGCCTTCCGCAGCAGTGTCAACGGGAATTCACAGGTCATGCTGGTCTCCGGTGATGCAGGTGCAGGCAAAACGGCACTGGTTCATGAGCTGCACCGGACAATCAGCCGGGAGAAGGGGCTGTTCGCGGAAGGGAAGTTCGACCAGTACAATAAGAATATTCCTTACAGTGCGCTCATCCAGGCCTTTCGCAGGCTGGTCAGCCAGCTGCTGGAGAGTCCGGATGAGGATTACAAGAGTGAGGTCAGCCGCTCGCTGACCCGGCTGCTTGACGGCAACGGCGGTGTGATTACGGGATTAATCCCTGAGCTTGCTGTCTGGACCGGGACCCAGCCTGAGCCGGAACCGCTGAGTCCGGCCGAGGAGATGAACCGGTTCTTCCTGACCTTTGCCAAGTTCGTGCAGGCCATGACGCATCCGGACCGGCCGCTCGTCCTCTTCCTGGATGATGTCCAGTGGGCGGATTACTCCAGCCTGCAGCTGGTGGAGAAGCTGGTGCTGGATAACCATCTGCAGCGGATGTTTGTGATTTGCTCCTTCCGGCAGAATGAGATCCACGAAGGTCATCCGCTGTTCTCCGCGATGGTTAAGATCGGCAAAAATCGTGAAGTTGGACGTATTCACCTTCAGCCGCTGCAAGAGACGGATGTGCAAAGCCTTGTGGCTGACACGCTGTACAGCAGCATGGAACGGGTCGAAGGGATAACCGGACATTTATACAAGCGGTCGAAGGGGAATTCCTTTTTCCTGACGGAAATGCTGAAGGATCTTCACCGGCGCGGGATTATCTTTTTCGACAAGCAGAACGGGGAATGGAGCTGGAGCCTGGAGCAGCTGGAGGCACTGCCGGTCCATGACAGTGTGGTGGATTTCCTGGTAGGACAGCTGCAGCATCTGCCGGGGGAGGTCCGTCATATCCTGATGCTTAGCTCGGCGGCCGGCAGCGTATTCGACTACGGGATGCTGACACTAATCGGCGAGGAAGCGCCGGAGGTGATTGCCGCCGCGATTACCCGGGCGGTTCAGGAAGAGTATATTGTCCCTGCCGACCATAAGTACGCCATATTCTCCGCTACGCTGGCCGAATCTGGCTGCGAGGCTGCGCAGATTGGCATCCGGCTGAAATTTGCCCATGACCGGATTCAGCAGGCCTTCTACCAGCTGCTTGATCCTGAACGGGGGAAGAGGCTTCATCTTAGTATCGGCCGGCTGTTGCTGCGGAATCTTGGAGAGGAGGAAATCGCGGACAAGCTGGTCGATATTGCAACCCATATTAATAAAGGGCTGGAATTAATCACTGACAGCTCGGAGGCGCGTGAGATCGTCGCTCTGAATCTGCGGGCAGCCTACAAGGCCAAAGCAGGATACGGGTATGATTCGGCCTTCCTACTGCTTGAAGCGGCAATGGAGTTGCTCCCGGAGCAGATCTGGAGTACAGACCCGGGGCAGGCGGCGGAGATCTACAGGCTGTATGCGGAATGCAGCTATCTCACCCATCACATCGATCAGGGGGATCAGGCTTGCCGTCTGCTGCTGGAGCAAACTACGGAGCGGATGGCTATTGCGGAAATCTATGAGATGCAGACCAATCACTATATGTATCTGGGCATGATGCCCGAATCGATTGCTTCGGGGAGGCGGGGGCTGAAGGCGCTCGGCATTAAGATTCCGTCCAAGGTTGGAATGCCCGCCGTCCTTAAGGAGCTGCTGGTCGTTAAGGCCGCGCTGCGGGGGAGAACACCGGAGACGATTTTTGCACTGCCGGAGATGCAGGACCCGGAGATGAAGCTGGTGATGCGGCTGCTGATTAACTTTATACCGCCTGCATTTATCTCCGGGGAGACCTCGCTGTTTGGTCTGGTGGTGCTGAAGAAGGTGGGCTTGACGCTGAAATACGGGAATTCGCCGGAGTCGGCGCTTGCTTTTATCGGCTATGCTATGCTCTTGTCCGGCTTCGGGGATACCCGGGGTGCCTTCGCTTATGGACGTCTCGGGATCAGAATTAACGACAAATTCAATGATCTGCAGTGGAAAGGCGCGGCGCATGTCCTGTATACGCTGTTCAGCCACGCCTGGACCGAGCCTTGGGATACGCTGCAGGACTGGTTCGGCACCTCCATTGAAGCCAGTCTGCGGACAGGCGATCTGCTCTACCTGGCCCATTCCGCCTTCTATGTGAATCTCTGGAATCCGTCGATGGACATCCCGGCTTTGCTTCAGGAAAGTGACCGTACGATCTCTATGATCGAGAACACGAAGTACAAGGAGTCGCTTGCCACAGCGCAGCTGGCCCGCCAGTATTATCTCAGTCTTGCCGGAGAGCTGCCGGAGCGTACCTCATTCAACAATGAAGCCTTCAGCGAAGAGGTCTATCTGCACGAATTGCAGGAAGCAAGATATTATTCGGGAATTGCGATCTATTATATTTACAAAATGAAGCTGCTGTTTCTCTACGAGAAGCATGATGAAGCGCTGGAGTACATCGAGCGGGCGTATCCGATTATCGGGACGCTGGCCGGATCGGCTTTTATGGAGGAGTTCGCGCTGTATACCTTCCTAAATCTGGCTTATGCTTACAAGGATTTGGGTGTGAACGGCAAGCGGAAGGCCAGGTCCAAAATGCGCAAGGAGCTCGGCCGGGTACGCAAATGGGCCAGCAATGCACCGGGAACCTTCCGGCAGCATGAATATCTGATGAGGGCCGAATGGGCCCGGATCTCCGGGAACAGCACCCGCGCAGGCTATTATTATGATCTGGCGATCGAGGCCAGCGAGCAGGGCAGCTTCGTCCGCTATAAGGCACTCTGCAACGAGCTGGCGGCCCGGTTCTATATGGACAAGGGCTTCAACGAGTTCGCCGCCTATTTGCTCAGACAATCCGAATACTATTATTCGGTCTGGGGGGCCAAGGAGAAGATCGCGTTCATCAAGGAGCGATACCCCGCTCTTGCCCAGAAAATCAGCACCAAGGAGTTCATGCACGGCAGGACGGTGTCCGATTATACCGAGAGCATTGATCTGAATTCCATCATTCTGGCTTCGCAGGCCATCTCCAAAGAAATTGAGCTGAACCACCTGCTGGAAGCGCTGATGGAGATTGTAATCATGAATGCCGGGGCGCAGCGGGGCTGTATCCTGATGACCTCCAAGGCCAATCTTCTGGTCGAAGGGGAATATAAAGCGGACACAGACCGGATCTCCGTGGCGATTCATGAGTCGCATCAGCTGGACAATCTGCCTGTCGCCATCATCAGACAAGTGGAGAAGAGCCGGGAGAGCCTGATCTACAATGATGCCTATTCCGAGACTTCATTCGTGAATGATCCCTATATTGTGAGGCAGCAGCCGAAATCGATGGTCTGCATGCCGCTGATTAACCAGAATAAGACGATTGCCATTATCTATCTGGAGAATAATCTGGTGACCGGCGTATTCACCGAGGAACGGATGAAGATTATCAATCTGCTGTCCAGAGAGATGGTCTTCTCGCTTGAGAATGCCAGTCTGTATAATGAGCTTGAGCGCTCTGAGGAGAAGTACCGCCAACTGGTCAACAACCTGCAGGACGGGGTGTTCGTGGTCCAGGATATGCGGTGTGTCTATGTTAATGAGGCGCTGGAGCAGATGCTCGGCTATCAGCCGGGCGAGATGCTGGAGCAGCCCTTCGGGAATTTCATTACCCCCCCGGAGCGGGAGAAGGTGATGCATTATTATGCCAGACGAGTCGAGGGCAAGCAGGCACCGGAAGAGTACGAGACAAGGCTTTTGCATAAGGATAAGTCCCCTGAAGTCATCGCCATTCACAAGGTCGTCAGAATTATGTATCAGAATAAGCCGGCGATTCAGGGAACGATCAAGGATATAACTGAGCGCAAGAAGGCGGAGGAGGAGCTGCGGCGCCACAAGGAGCATCTGGAGGAACTGGTGGCGGAGCGGACGAAGGAGCTGGAGTTCAACAACGGGGAGCTGAGCAAATATATCGGGCTGATTGAAAAGATCTCGATCACCGATGAATTAACCGGGCTGTACAACCGCAGATACTTCAATAAGCTGTTCCTGGATGAGGTGGACAAGGCTGCTGCCAGCAAACGGTATTTAACCTACCTGATGCTGGATATTGATTATTTCAAAAAATTCAATGACACCTACGGGCATTATGAAGGCGATACGGTACTGCGCAGAATAGGCGGGGTACTGAAGGAGCTGGCTGAACAGGCGGAAGGAACCGCGTTCCGGCTGGGCGGGGAGGAATTCGGGATTGTGGCCGCCGGACTGACCCCTCCAGAGTCCCGTGTGTTCGCCGAATTGATCAGACGAAGCATCGCGGAGCTGGGGATACAGCATGATCTCAGTCCCGAATACGGCAGAATTACCGTCTCTATCGGCGTAGCCGCCGTGCTTGTGGACGGGCTGCGCGAGGAGGATATCTACAAGCTGGGCGACGATGCGCTGTATCAGTCCAAGGCGGAAGGCCGCAACTGTGTTACATTGTTCGAGCGATAAGATTCAAGCGATAAGAGATGTACATAAATAAATAGGATTAGGGAGCTGTTGAAGCAATGAGTACCGATCACGAATTAGAAAAAGAATCAGAAATGGACCAGTTGCTGGAGGCTCTAAAAATATCTCTGCCGCTGGTGCAGCGTCTCTTTCCACTGGATGTAATGTTTGCCTTAACCGATGTGGAGAAGTTCATCTATCATCTGCCGGGCAAAGAGCTCCATGCCCGGGTCGGAGATGGGAGTCCCATTCCGCCAAGTGGGGGAATCCGGGCAGCGCTGGAGAGTGGAGAAGAAGTCAGCGCCACTATTCCCAAAGAAGTCTACGGGATACCCTTCAAGTCCTCATCAATGCCGGTCCGTGACCGGAACGGGGCGGTAATTGGCGTATTTACGATTGGAATCAGCCTCAGCAATCAGGTAACGCTCAGCGATGCAGCGAATGCGCTGGCGGTGACCTCTGACGAGATCAGCTCGACTTCGGTAGAGATTGCGGGCACGGCCTCGGATCTGGCGAATACCGTCGGGGATCTGAAGGAGCTGGGCCAGAAGGTGGTTGAGGATCTGCAGCAGACGGACGAGATTCTGGATTTCATCCGCAAGGTGGCAGACAACTCCAATCTGCTGGGGCTGAATGCAGCGATTGAAGCGGCCCATGCGGCTGAGCATGGACGGGGCTTCGGCATCGTGGCCCAGGAGATCCGCAAAATGTCGGTATCCAGTGCTTCATCGGCGAAGGATATTGCCGGCATTCTGCAGATGATCAAGCAGAAGATTAACCAGATGGATGCTGTGCTTACAGATTGTCTGGCGCAAAGCGAACGCCAGGCCGCAGCCACAGAGGAGATCACCGCCTCGATGCAGCAGCTTGCAGCCTCCGCCGTGGAGATTGAGAGTATCGCTCGTCTGATCTAATCCGCACCTGTCTCTAGTGTCAAAGAGTTCCTCCCCTGCATACAGTATCTGGACGAATGCCCAGTGTTACTTAAGGCTATAATCCAGTCTGAGGAGGAACAAATCATGCTTGATCCAGTATTGCAGGCACCGGACCTGAAGCTTGCCGCCGATTCTAACCAGGTGCTTAATTATAAGCGGGATGCGAACAATTATATTACGCAGCTTTTTGGAGAGCAGCTTCCGGCGATACGTAACGGGTTCTTCAATGCCCATATGAGCAAAGGCTTCATCGTCCAGCCGCACTGGCACACGAATGTGACAGAGATGGTCTTCGTGATTAGCGGTGAGCTGATTACCTCCGTGTTCGATCCGTTCACCCAGAAGCTGATGACCTATCATCTGCAGGCCGGACAAATCGCTGTCTTCCCGAAGGGCTGGTTCCACTGGATTCTGGCTGAGAGCGAACAAGCCCATTTCCTGACGATCTTCGATGCGCCGACACCGGATATTGTGTTTGGTTCAGACTTCCTGCGGGCTGTTCCCGCAGAGGTAATCCAGCGCGCCTATTGTATCAATGAAGAAGAGTACGCCAAGGCCGTGGCCCCGCTGAAGGAATCGATTATTCTTGGACCGCCTCCGGGCTGCGCCGTGGCAGGGTCTGCCGGGGGAATGAACATAGGCCCGCCCGCCAAAAGCATGCCCGCCTACGCAGCCCAGCAGCCTGCGGCGGCATTCTATCCTTATCCGATGTATCCGCGCCGCTAGGCGGTGGCTACGCTGTATTAATGATCTGAAAAGAAAAAGCAGGCCAGGGAGAAATTCCTTGGTCTGCTTTTTTATGGAATACAGGGTGTGCGTGGTTTATTTCGCTTCTTCCAGCTTGTGGTTAAGGTCCTTATATTGACTCAGCAGTTCGGACAGTGCCTGCTTAATTGCTGTTGCATCTGTGGCTTGTGCAGCCTCTGCCAGTGCAACCTGTGCTTTGAAAAGGCCGTCGATATACGCCGCATGTAAGGTTACCACATTGGCAAGCTTGCCGGATTCCAGAGAGTCAGGTACCGTTAGTGTGAGGTTTGCAGCTGCTGAGGCGGACGGAACTGCCTTAACACTGCCCCCAGTTGTCCCGTATTCCGGCACAGTGGCAAGCGGAACCGTTTCTGCGTCCGTCAATGTTCCAGGCATGGCTAATTGCACATCCAGAATGCCGGTTTTTTCTGTCCATGGAGCGGCAGACATTGGCGTGGTGAGAACCACGTTAAGCGCCTTCGTGCTTGTAAAATCATGGAATCGGCTGAGCGTATCCCGCCAGTCCTGGGATGTTTCCGGTGCATAGCTGTTCACCAGGCTCAGAACCTGTGGTTCAAGCATGGGGAGCAGTTTACTGTCTGGTGTGGCTGCAGCGGCCGTGCTTATAATGGCAGTGGGTCCCTGTACCGGGTGCGGTGCGATTTCCGTATCCGCGAAGACCGGGGTGGCGATACTGGACAGCAGCAGGGTGGATAGAGCCATTCTTTTCACGATTAGACGATTCATATACGAACACTCCTTCAGGTGGTTTGTCTTACAGCTCTCACTATAGCGGGCTTCTGTGGCAGGAGAGGGTCAGCAATGTGGAAAAACAATGGCAGTGCCCTATCCCGCTCAGCCGCTTGCTATAATGGAGAAGAGAAAATCATGGAGGGTACCTGGATGAACAATCAAACGGTCATTGCCGTTGTGGACGATGACGAGAATATACGCAATCTGGTGGAAGCTTATTTACATAGGGAGAATTACCGGACGATTGGTCTTGGAAGTGCCGAAGAGGCGTGGGATTTATGGAAGAATGATCCTCCCGGCATGTGGGTGCTCGATATTATGCTTCCGGGAATGGACGGCTATGAGCTGTGCAGGCGTATCCGTGATGAAGCGGAGGTGCCGATCATTATGATCTCTGCTAAAGATAGTGAAGTGGATAAAATCCTGGGTCTTGAGCTTGGGAGCGACGATTATCTGGTCAAGCCCTTCAGTCCCCGTGAGCTGGTAGCCCGGATCAACCGCCAGTTGAAAAGGTGGGAGCGTCTTCACCCCTCCTGGTCTGCTGCTGTTCTGCCTGCTGTGCATACAGGGCTAGAGCTGGGCAGTCTGCTGCTGCATCCTGAGGAGAGAAGATCCTTCTGGCGGGGAGCTGAAGTGGAGCTGACCAGCAAGGAGTTCCTGATGCTGATGGTCTTTGCGGGAAGTCCGAACCGGGCCTTTACGCGCGAAGAGCTGCTGGGCCATGTCTGGGGAGAGGATTATTTCGGCAGCGACCGCGCTGTCGACCATCTGATCAAGCGCATCCGCAAAAAAATGGACGGCCTGCCGCTGGAATCGGTCTGGGGTCACGGCTACCGTATGAGAGAGGTGCAGAAATGAAGAGTATGGCGGAAAGGCTAAACCAGCGGATGAAAAAGCTGAAGCTGGTGCATCAGATCAACTTTGCTTTTGGGCTGTCTCTGCTGCTGGTCCTGTCTATCACGGGAGTGATGATCCATTATGTGCTGATGGACCATTTCATTGGCAAGGAGCAAGAGGGATTAAGGACGCTTGGCGCTTCCCTTACAGCGAGTCTGCAGCGGGCTCCATTCACGGAAGGAGGGGCATTCACAGTGGGAAAAAGCGAGCCGCTTACGGCTCCATATCCTACGCTCTACAGCGGAGTACAGGCCATCGTGAGCGACCAGCAGGGGAATGTGGTCTCGGGAAGTATCCCGGCCCTGCCCGTGCAGTCCGGAGTAACAGTGGATATCACAGCTATAGAGCAGGGGAGCCTGCAGAGCTTATGGGACGGCAATGATCCGCGTTATCTGGTGCAAGTCAACACGCTCCCCCAAGGCAAACTCACCTTGCTAACGCCTGTCAGCAGAATCAAGGTCATCGAGCAGTCGCTGCTGAAGCGGCTGATCCTTGTCTTTGCTGCGGGAGCGGCAGCGATGCTCCTGTTCAGCCTGTTCATTACGCGGAAGCTGATTGATCCGCTGATCAGCCTGCGTCAGGAGCTCCACAAAGTGAAAAGCCGCCGGTTTGCCGAGGTGAATCTGATCCGGGCGGGAGGTGAAATCGGTTCTGTCGCCAGGGCAGTATACGAGATGGCCGGTGAGCTGCACCGGTTCAACCGGGTGCAGAAGCAGTTTTTCCAGAATGCCTCGCATGAGCTGAAGTCTCCGCTGATGTCGATAGCCGGTTATGCGGAGGGCATTAGGGACGGGATATTTGAAGGAGAGGGCGTCCGTAAAGGACTGGATATTATTCTGAGTGAAAGCGGGCGTTTACGTGATCTGGTCAGCGAAATGACCCTTCTGGCGAAGCTGGACAGTGAAGAGGATATTTACCAGGCTGAGGATACGGATCTGGAGGAGCTGCTGAGCGAGGCGGTGGAGCGGGTCAATCCGCTACTGGCGGCAAGGAAGCTGTCGCTACATCCGATAGTCTCCGGGGACCATGGGGGGATGGTAAGAGCGGACCGGGATAAGCTGCTGCAAGCTCTGCTGAACGTATTATCCAATGCGGCCCGTTATGCCGAGAAGCGTATTGATGTAGAGGTGCATACAAGCAGGGGAAGGATTACATTAACGGTTGCTGACGATGGTCCGGGTATTGCGCAGGAGCTGCTGTCCAGTCTGTTTCACAGGTTCGTCAAAGGGAAAAATGGCGAATCCGGGCTGGGACTCGCCATCGCACGTGCTATTGTGGAACGCTGCGGCGGAGAGCTTAGTGCCCGGAACCGTCCGGAGGGCGGCGCAGTCTTCACCTTTGAGTTCACGCCATCTGCGTGCAGCGTTTAATACTCGTTGAACATTGCGGCTATTTCATCGTAGCCGGTGGTTTGCGTCAGAGCTAGGGAGAGCAGGATTCTGGCTTTTTGCGGGACCAGGCTGTTGCACGGAATGGAATTGGCGGACAAATCAATGTAGGAATCCTTGAGTGTAATTCCGCTGGAAATCCGCGAGCAGCGGACAACAGGGATATTATTATTCTTCAGCTCGCCGACTTTATCAATCCACGGTTTGCTGTAGATGCCTCCGCCTGCACCGGCAATCACAATCCCCTTGGAGATCGTGGCCAGATAATCCAGAATCCCGGGATTGGCATCCACATGGAAATAAGCTACGGATACTTCCGGCAGCTCCTGCATAACAGATACATCGAACTGGGTTGCGGTGGTATGCCGCTTCAAGGTGCGCGTATAGAAGAAGGCATGGCTGTCACGCATATATCCCAGGCAGCCGAAATCGCGCTCATCGAAGGCGTTGGCCTTGAAGGTGTTCACCTTTTGTACATCCCGCCCGCTATAGATGCCCTCAGCAAACACAACCATCACGCCTTGGCCGGAAGCCTCGGGATTCGCCGCCAGTGCTACGGACTGATACAGATTCAGGGGTCCATCGGCACTGATTGCGGTAGCCGGGCGCATAGATCCGGTAATGATTA
The DNA here is from genome assembly GCF_038595095.1 of Paenibacillus sp. FSL P2-0089. Classification (NCBI taxonomy): domain Bacteria; kingdom Bacillati; phylum Bacillota; class Bacilli; order Caryophanales; family Paenibacillaceae; genus Paenibacillus; species Paenibacillus sp. FSL P2-0089. Next base: position 4,460,338 of record NZ_CP152006.1, on the reverse strand, counting down.
CCGGCTTGTCGGTCTTAATCACCAGGTTCAGGAAGTAAGACGTCTCATCGAGGGTGTCGGTGCCGTGGGTGATGACGAATCCGTGCACATCCTCCCGTAGGGCAAGCGTGTTAATGTACGTTGCCAGGGTAAGCCAGTGTTCGCTGGTAATATCGGCGCTGCACAGATTACTGACCTGTACCCCGGCGCAATTCGCCAGCCGTTCCAGGTGTGGTACACTATCCAGCAGATCCTGCACGGGCAGGGCGCCGGGCTCATAATTCAAGGTTTTATGAGCTTCGCCGCTGCCGGCAATGGTACCGCCGGTGGCGAGGATGACTACATTTTTGAGGCCGGGATTATAGTAAGGGGAAGCGGTGAAATTCACTTCGGGAATAGTATTCATCATAGGTTGTTTCCTTTCAGGTTGAGCCAGAATTCAGTCATTCGCATGACATTGAGAGTATTATAACATTCATTCCTCTATGGGTGACATACTAAGGTATAATAAGTGTGAAAATATAAATGGGAGGATCTGTATGTTCAGGGTAGAGGAAGTAGCGCAGGGAGTGTGGGCCGCGATTGTTATTCCGGGCCTGGGCGCGGTAGGCAATGCGTCAATCATCGATCTTGGGGATTCTACAGTCGTAGTGGATACCTTCAACCTGCCGGCAGCAGCCAGACTGCTGCGGGAAAAGGCAGAGAAGCTGACAGGGAAGCCGGTCAAATACATAATTAATACTCACTATCACGGGGATCACCATTACGGCAATCAGGAGTTTTCGGACAGTATCATTCTATCGACAGAGCTTACCCGTGAGGTGCTGAGAACGCATGCGCCACCCGCTTTGGAGGAATGGCAGGATGGTCTGCGGAAGCAGATCACAGGATTACAGGAGAAAAGAAATACTGCTACGGATTCCCGTCTACGGCAGGCGCTCATTAATGAAATATCGGACAAACAGGCGTTGCTGGAGGCTACGCCAACAATCCGGAGAGTGACAGCAGCGGTGACCTTCAAGGATAGTGTGGATATTCACGGATCAGCTCGTTCACTGCATCTGTTCACGTATGGCGGCGGTCATACCCTCAGCGATGCTATGGTGTACGTTGCAGATGTTCAGGTGCTGATCGCAGGGGATCTGGTCCTGAACAGGTTCCACCCGGCGATGCTCCATGGGTTCCCAGAAGCATGGACAACTATTATAGAGCAGATTGGCGGGGAAATTGATTTCACACGGCTGATTCCAGGACATGGAGATGTTGCCGGACGGGAGAGTATCCCTGACATGCTGCGCTACCTCAAAGAGATTCAGGAGTACGCTGCAACGGCAGCCCGAAGCAGAGAAAGTGCAGAGCACTGGATAGCCAAGGGAATCCCTGAGCCTTTTGATACATGGGAGGGGTCTCATATCTTCGAGTGGAATTTCCGCTGGTTGTTCAATACCTATACTGATCCTAAGAAAAGAGGGAGATAAGCATGCTGAAGCTAGATAGCCGGGATTACGCCCTTGCCTGGCCGCTGTTAAAGGAAGTCAAGATCAACACGCTGTTCGCTGAAGGAGTTCTGAGCGGGCAGACGACAGGCAGTGTGTATGTGGACTCTGTACATAACCCGCGTACCTTCTACGTGGCTCATGAATACGGGATGTCGCTGGTCTATGGGGATTCGGGCAATGAGGAGTTTAACCGGAGCTTATCGGACTATATTACGAACAAGGCGGGGCACCGGCATTCAGCGGAATGGCTGCAGGCTGATCCGGCAGGGGACTGGGACCGGCTGATTGAAGCTATGCTTCCTGAGCATAATGCACGGCTTGACGCGGACGATACACGCAGAATGTACATACAGACCCGGGTGAATTTTATGTTCGATCCGGAGGTCTATTACCGCGCGAAGGCGCAATGGTACCGGCAGGATGCTGAGATTGTCCAGATGGACGGCGAAGGATTCGGCGAGCAGACGGGTGCGGTGATTCCCCGGTATTTCTGGCGTGACGCGGAGCACTTCCTGACCTCAGGCCGAGGATACACTTTATTGTGGGAGGGCAAGCAGGCCTCCAGCGCCTTCTCGGCTTACCGGACAACGGATCAACTGGAGATTGGAATCGAATCGGCACCGGGTCACCGGGGAAAGTATTTCGCCTTCTCAGTGTGCTGCAAGCTAATCGATTACTGTCTGGAGCAGGGTTTGGAGCCTGTCTGGGGCTGCCGCCAAGAGAATGTGGGCTCGTACAGACTGGCGCAGAAGCTGGGCTTCAAGCCTGCATTGAACATCCCCTACTACCGTTTGTCCGAGCTTCCCGCTTAACAAAGAGCAGCAAATCTCCGCATAGATGGGGGATTGCTGCTCATTTGCGTTACATGGGCGGTACAATAGGTGGATTTTCTACACTTGCTGATGAATGATTGGCGACTGCTAGGACCATAGTTGGAAAAACGGCACTTAATAAATCGCACTTCCGCTTAGATGGGGAAATAGACAAAATTAGATGCTGTTTTTCCACTTGTGTACCTGCAAATGCCGGGAATTGCTGAATTAAGATACGTTTTTCCACTAGTTTGTTGAAGGGAAGGTGGGGGCACCTGCGAATTGTGTGGCGTGCGCAATATCGGCTCAACTTCCGTTAGCCTAGCTTCTCAGCCACTCAACGCCCCAGCACTTCATGCCCCGCCAACTCAAACCCCTGCAACCTAGCGCCCCCGCCAGCACATGCCCCAGCACTCAGCCGTCATATCCGGCGGGCATCCACAAAGCAGTGCAGGTGCAGCGGTGACAACACCTTCAGCCCTTCCCCCAGCTCGAAGCCCCTGCCTTCGGCCAGCTGGCGGCCTTGCTCGCCGAAATAGAACCGGTACATGGCCAGCTGCTCTTCATTGAACTGGCTGCGGTGCAGAGCCATGGCCGCGAACTTGCGCTCGAAGTGATCCGTGATGTCGATGACCGTATTAGGCTCAGCGGTGAAGTAGAAGCCGATGGCCTTCGGCTGCCATGGCCGGGTAAGGGTGCCTCTCGGATACAGGGGCAGCCCGGAGGACAGCACAGCCTGGGCTGCGGCCCTGCCGGTAACGATATGGTCATAATGCGCCTCATAGCTCAGCCAAGGATCAGGACACAGTATCAAGTCCGGCTGAACCGTCCGGATGATCTCGGCGATCTCCCCCGCGAGGGCTGGGATATGCTCCAGTGTACCGTCGCCATGGTCCAGTTGGTGGAACACGGTGGCCCCCAGCGATCTTCCGGCCGCTTCGAGTTCGCTTGCGCGGATGGCAGCGATCTCGGCGGAAGAGACCTGCTCGTCCACCGCGCCCAAATCCCCGTTCGTGATCGTCAGATAGTGAATCTCGCAACCCCTCTCGGCGAATGCGGCGATCGTGCCGCCCATGCCCACCTCATTATCGTCCGGGTGCGGCTGTATACATAATGCCGTCCGGCATCCGCTAAGATCCGGAGGGGACATCAGCGCTGCTAGTGTGGATATATCCATAATCCAAATACCTCCCTATTAATCTGTGATGAGGGTACAGTTAGCCCCTCTGTAGGTTGGGTGAAGAGAAATCACTCAACCGGGCCTGCTCCTTACGGACCGGAGAGCCGTTATTTACAAGAAAATAGCCTATTGGGTTGCCTTGCGGACTGAGGCGGTCTTATTCGCTCCATAATCAATGTTACGGCGCAGAAAATCCGGCAATAAAGGCCGTAGGGTCCGTAACTTGCTCCAATCGTGGCTTTTGCCAGAAGTAAGTGCAACTGAGTCCGTTACGCCTGCCGCCCCCCTGACCATGAACGATTCAATCAGGGAAAAACAAAAGGAAGCGGGAGCCGGAAGGGCAAGTTAGAGAACATGAGCATGGGACCCCACTACAGGGACCGGCTGTGATTCAGATCGCTCAGGATCTGCACCCGCTGCTTCTCCGTTATATTATAGAAGAGAATCGGCAGAATAGCGGCCAGGAAGCAGAGTGCAGGCAGCAGGAACATCACGAAGCTAAGGCCGTGCTGGAGCTGCGGAGTCGCCGGCTGATTCTCCACATAGCTTAGCAGGCCGAGACTGGCTCCGATAATCATCCGCGATACCGCTCCGCTGAACTTGGTAATGAAAGTGTTCGTTGAGAACACAATGCCCTCGCCCCGGAAGCCCAGCTTCCATTCCGAATAATCGATCGTATCGAGCAGCATCGAGGTACTGACAATCGTCGTCATGCCCGAGAAAAAGAAGCTGACCCCAAAGAACACCAGGGTGTTCAATACATTATGGTCACCCAGCAGATAAGGCAGGATGCAGGCTACGCTCCCCAGAATGCAGGAGACAATGAATATTTTCTTCTTGGCGAAGAGGCGCAGCAGCGGCGGCGTAGCGATCATCCCCAGCAGCATACCGGCCACCAGACTGATCCCGACCTGCGTGGCATACCCCGCGTCCCCCCAGACATAGACCACATAATAGAGCTGAATGCTCTGCCGGATACCGTTGACCAGGTTGATAATCAAGAGAGAGGCGAGCAGGGTGAGCAGCGGCTTGTTTTTGTACACCGTTTGCAGGTTCTGGCGGAAGGATATCTTCTCAGCGGAAGGGACGACCCGTTCCTTGGTGAGCATCCCGGTCAGGAAGATCGATAACGCCGCAATGACCCCGATAATGATTGCCGAGTACAGATAAGCCTGCGTATTCCGTTCTCCGCCGAAGGCGAGCAGAAGCTGGATACCGCCGATGGTGATAACGACTGCGCCGAGCGTTCCGCCGATTTTGCCCAGTGTGACGAATAAGGTGCGTTCCCCCGGATCAGTGGAGACTACGGACGACAAGGCCCAGAGCGGCGTGTCACAGACCGTGTACAGCATTCCCCATAGCAGGTAAGAGACAGTAGCGATTACAAGAGTCACAGTCCGGGAACCGCCGAAGTCCCAGAAGCAGAGGACGGTCGCCAGCGCGATCAGACAAGGGGCGAACAGCAGGTAAGGCCTGAATTTCCCCCATCTGGAGCGTGTTTTGTCGGTAATCATGCCCATCAGCGGATCAAGACAAGCATCGATAATACTTGCTGCGACCAGAATGACGCTGGCGGTGGTTGCCGGAATTCCCAGCAGATCCGTATAGAAGAACAGGATGTACATCGACATGAAGCTGTAGAGCATATTCTGGCCCAGCAGACCGCCTGAGAACACCAGTTTTTCGGCCACAGGTACTTTTGCTGACATGACAAGCCTCTTTTCGCGGGGGATAAAATGGGATTGAATCGTTTACTAATTATGTCTATTTATAACTTATTTCTATGTTCTGTCAAGCGGATTCTGCATCAAACTACGGAATAGTAAACATTTCGATTTGTAAAGGGGAAATTTACACTGAGATAAACGAAAAAAATATGAAAAACACAAATTAGAATATAATTTTTTTGATATAAAATGTCGAAATATAGCTAATGATGTCCCGCCGGCTGATAGGGGAGTGTAAGATTAACGCCGACAAGAAGGACGCTAAGATGTTAACCACAGGGGGAAGCCACATGAAATGGTTCGGGAATTTGAAAACAGCTACAAAGATCGTCTCCGCTTTTTTGATCGTCTCTTTAATCCTGGCAGGACTTGGAGTCTATTCGGTCTTATCCCTGCGCACCAGCAATCAGAATATGAAGGAAATGTACAGCAATAACCTGATCTCGGTCAGAGATTTGTCTGCCGCCGAGATCAGCTATCAGCTTAACCGGGTCTATACACGGGATATGAGCAATACAACAGATACAGATAAAATTACCGATTATAAGCAAAAGATTGCCTCAGGCCGTCAGGAAATTGTCCAAAAGGTGGATAACTACCGTCCGCTGGCGACCACTGCCCGTGAAAAGGAACTGCTGGCCTCGTTTGACCAGGAGTATGCAAGCTATGAGAAGTTGTTCGATCAGGCGCTGGTTCTGGCGGAGCAAGATGATGCGGCTGCTTTTAATACATTTCTGACTACACAGTTGACCGTCCAGGGGCAGAATGTGCTGAACAATCTGGATGGTCTGATCAAAGTGAATGTTGAGCTGGCAGATGAGGCGAACAACCATTCACAATCCGCTTATTCCTCGGCGTTCATCCTTACAATCTCGGTAGTCATTGCGGCGGTCATCCTCAGTATTATGATCGGCTACCTGATCGCAAGATCGATCTCCAGACCCCTGATGCAGATGCTGCATGTAGCTACAGAAGTGGCTAATGGAAATCTGACGCAGCAAGCGGATATATCTACTAAGGATGAAGTCGGACAGCTTGCCACAGCCCTGAACCGGATGGTTCATAACCTGAAGGAATTAATCAACGGGATTGTGATGAACTCTCAGAGCGTTGCCGCCTCTTCCGAACAGATCTCAGCGAGCACCCAGGAGATTGCCAGCACCAGCACGAACCAGTCGGCGGCAGCGACCAATATCACCGAGCTGTTCAAGGAGCTGTCGCTGGCGATTGATTCTGTGGCCTCCAGTGCCGAGGAAGCGGCAGAGCTCTCCAATGATACCGTACGGACCGCCCGGGAAGGCGGATATGTGGTGGAGACTTCCCTGCAAGGAATGCAGACGGTGAACCACCAGATGAAGCAGCTTGAAGACGACTCCAGCAAAATCGGGGATATCATCGAAGTGATCGACGATATTGCCGAGCAGACCAATCTCCTGGCCCTGAACGCAGCGATTGAAGCGGCGCGTGCCGGAGAACAGGGGCGCGGCTTCGCCGTAGTGGCGGACGAGGTCCGCAAGCTGGCTGAACGCAGCAGCGATGCTACGAAGGAGATTACGAAGATTATCAAGGTCATGCAGGAGAATACGAAGCAGAGCGTGAGGGCAGTAGCTGAGAGTGTAGAGCAGTCTTCGATGACCAGCCAGGCCTTCGAGCAAATCATTAAGATGGTCAACACCTCTTCACTCAAGGTCAACGAGATTGCTGCCGCCTGCGAAGAGGAGTCCGCCCAGGCTGCTGAAGTGATGGACTCGGTTCAGTCCATTGCGGCCTCCAGCGAGGAATCGGCAGCGGCTTCTGAAGAGACAGCGACAACCTGCCAGGCTTTGGCCCTGCTGTCTGAAGAGCTGGCCCAATCGGCAGCCGCATTCAAGACCCATTAATTCAACAGACGGAAGGTGAAGCCATGTCGTCCTTACAGAAGGAACAATATATCGAGCTTGCGGTAGGAGCCGAGACCTGTGCCATCCGGATTGAAGAGATTCATGAGATTATCAAAATGCTCAGCATTACAGATATCCCCTTCAGCCGGAATGAAGTCAAAGGTGTAGTCAATCTGCGCGGCAAGGTGGTCTGTGTCATGAGCCTGCGCAATCTGCTGGGAATGGCGGATGAGCCTTATACCCGGAGCACAAGAATTATTGTGGTTAACTACCGCGAGGAATTCGTCGGACTGATTGTAGATAAGGTGAACAAGGTGACTACGTACGCCGAGATTCATCCGCCGGCAGGCGGACATAACCGCAGCCGCGATGCGGTGTTCCACGGAGTGGGGCAGCGGGATGACCAGCTGATCGGTATTCTGAAGCTCGAAGAAATATTGGGCGGGTAAAAAGGGGAACAAGCAATGATGATGGAACTGTCGGCTTACCGCGATATATTCATAGAAGAGCTGAACGAGCAATTAGAGCGGATCGACCAGTCCCTGCTTGCGCTGGAGCATGCTCCAACCGCTGAGCTGATTCAGACGATCTTCCGCGCAGCCCATACGATCAAGGGCTCTGCCTCCACGATGGGCTTCCGCGAGATGAGCGATCTCACGCATGAGGTGGAGTATGCGCTGGAGTGGGTGCGGGAGAAGAAGCCGGAGATTACCGGTAATCTGATTGATACGCTCTTCCGGGCGCTGGATGCGATGAAGCTGCTGCGCACTCAGTATGTCAGCGGGGAGGGATTTACAGACTGCTCAGCTGTGGTTGCGGAGATCAAGGCGCTGATTAATAAGCCGGCTGAACTTCAGCCGGTACTGCTTCCGGTCTTAAATGCAGCGGAGCTGCTTCAGGCGGAAGAGGCCGTGGCAGCGGGCTACTCGCTGCTGGCTCTGGTAGTCACCTTGAGAGAGGACTGCCAGATGAAGGCGGCCCGGCATTATATCCTCTTGCAGCGTATCGAAGAGGTCTGCGGGCCGGTGATTGCTGCTGCCCTGGCGCCCCCGGCGGCGCCGGGAGCCGATGAAGACGCCCGCTACAGCCAATTTGCTGTAATTGCTGCTTCCCCGCGCGAGCTCCGGCAGGTGTCCGAGCAGCTGGCAGGGGAGACCGATGTCGAGAGCATTGTCATTACACCATTCGTGCCCGCACCTGCAGCCGGGACTGACGTCCAGACCACGGCCGGACCGGTGCCTGCAGAACCTTCGTCCTCTACTCCTGGCAAGGGGAAATCCCATGAGGTACAGTCAACCGTCCGGGTAAGTGTGGAGCGGCTGGACCATCTGATGAATCTGGTGGGGGAGCTGCTGATTGAGCAGACCTCTCTGGCCGATCTGAGCGCTAATGGACAACGTACGGATCCCGCCAAGGTTCTGCCTGATATCGGCTCGATATCGGATCATATGGGCGGAATTATCAAAGAGCTTCAGGAAGGAGTCATGAAGACCCGGATGCTGCCGATGGATCAGCTGTTTAACCGTTTCCCGCGGCTGGTCAGGGATTTGGCCCAGAAGCTGGGTAAGGATATTGAGCTGCAGATTCAGGGAGGCGAGACCGAGCTGGACCGGATGATCATTGAAGAGCTGAGTGATCCGCTAATCCACTTGATCCGTAACAGCGCCGATCACGGAATCGAGAGTCCAGAGGTGCGCGTGCAGCAGGGCAAGGCTCCGAAGGGCAGAATTACGCTTACTTCTTTTCATGAGGAGAATCAGGTCGTGATTCGTCTGGAGGATGACGGACAGGGCATCGATGCCGCCCGGATTACAGCCTCTGCGCTCAGCAAAGGGATCATAACAGAAGAACAGGCAGGGTATTTAACTGCACAGGAAGCCGTTAGTCTCATCTTCGAGCCAGGCTTCTCCACAGCTTCTGAGGTCAGTGAAGTGTCTGGACGGGGCGTGGGGATGGATATTGTCCGCAGTCAGATTGGACGTCTCAACGGAATCATAGATATTCAGACCGAGCCGGGGGCAGGGACTCTGTTTACAATCCGTCTGCCGCTTACGCTGGCTATTATCAAGGGGCTGCTGGTCAAGGTGTCCGGGCGTGTTCTGATTCTACCGATGTATAATGTGGCTGAGATTGTGCGGATCTCCCCCGAAGAGATACAGGTCGTTCAAGGGGAGCAGGCGATTATCAACCACGGGCGGATTGTTCCGCTCTCCTGGCTCAGAGACAAGCTGCATTATCCGCGCACAGAGCGCCGTTCCAAGACGATTCCGCTCGTGATTGTAAGATCTGTTGACCGGATCGCTGCGTTCGCAGTCGATGAGATCATCGGCAACCAGGAGGTGGTCATCAAGTCCCTGGGCGCGTATCTAGGGACGATGAATCATCTGTCCGGGGCAACGATCCTGGGTAACGGCCGGGTCGCTCTGATTCTGGATGCCTCTTATCTCGTTAGCCACTGATTACTTTCCATTATCACAGTCTGGTATAGAACCGGCAGCAATGGTGAAAAATATGGAAAGAAACACCGGAAAGGGGTGAAGAGTTGGATATTACAATGGCTTCAGATGAAGTTATCAGTAGGATCAAGCAGCTTCAGTCTGGTGGGGGCAAGATGAACAAGAAGCAGATCAAGCAGCAGGAGCCCGAGCTGATGAGAAGTGCGCTGTATTATTTTCCAAGCTGGGAACACGCCGTGAAGAATGCGGAACTGCTCTAAGGAATAGCAACGCCTAATAACCGGAAAAGCCGCAGAAGCCTGCGACTCTTCCGGTTATTTGTTATTGTAGTGCCACGGTCAGGAGGTCTGTTCTTCGGTTCTCAGAGGCTTCGGGCGGTTGAACTGCAGCTCAAGAGCCTGCTGGTTCAGATGCAGCTCGTCCATATAGGCCTTGATCTTAAGCTGGAGCGCATGCAGCATTTCAGTATGCATATCATCTATACGGTCCTCGTTACAGAACGCTGAACAGGCCAGATAGCCATCTGTATAGGATTTGGTGTCATCCACTACCGTATTTAATTTTTCTTTGTAGATCCGTTTAACCGGTCCGCTCTCCGGCTTGATCTCATAATAGCGGTTCGTTTCCACCAGCAGACGCCAATGGCTAACCTCAAGACCATATTCATCCTTTTCCAGCTGCACGGTCACTTTGAAGATCTTGATAGGACTGTTCATGTTGTTGTTCCATTCTCATTGTAGGATTCAGAGATTATAGCATGTACAGACCGCAATGCCCACTGGAAGATTATATAGATATCGTATAATTTGGCATCATAGCATAAAATTAAACCATTATTGTCCTGAAGCGGCAATACGTTAGCCTACTATAAAGGAGATCTGAAATGAAAAACACTGCTGTACAAAGACATCCGCTCGTTTACTCGCTGGTATGGGGAGTAGTCCTGACTCTAATGGTATCCATAGCCGCTGCTGTCGCTACCATTCAGGAGTTCGGCGATATGGGGATACGCAATGCCCAGGCCTGCGCCTTCCTGGTTATGGGCATTATTGTAACCATTTATATGAAAAGAAAGGATTCTTCGCTCGTCAGCTTCGGCTTCCGCAAGCTGGAGGCTGGTCCGTCCCGGGCGGTGCTGTTCTACATCCCGCTGCTCATTATTGCGGTGGCCCAGCCGCTGATGAATGGAATCAACGTTGAACTGGGAGCGCCTGAAATAATCAGCATCGTCATTATGACCCTGCTGGTGGGCTATACTGAGGAAGCCATTTTTAGAGGGGTGATCTGGAATCTTCTGAAATCCAAAGGTCCGGTCTTTTATATTGTGTTCTCCTCCATCTTCTTCGGGGTTCTGCATATGGCCAACGCCTTTGGCGGAAATGATATCATACATACGATTCTCCAGGTTATCAATGCGCTGCTGCTGGGCTGTGTGCTCGCCTTGCTGATGGAGACAGGCCGGAATATTGTTCCGCTGATCGCGTTCCATTTTATCTACGATGCACTGGCCATGGTCAGCAATGAGAATCTGGAGCATGAGGTACTCATCGTCTCCATTCTTAATATTCTGTATCTGCTCTATGGAATTTATCTGCTCGTGGTATTCAGCCGCAAGCACAGAAATCATAGTTTCACCCTGTAGACACACCGGCCAGTCCGGGGAAGGAATTCCTCAGGCTGGCCATTCATTTTCATGTGAAATGATAGCGCATACATGAAAATGATCAGCTAACGGGAGCAAATAATCCGTAAACGGAGCAATGTTTAGAGATGGGCATTTTATTTGCAATCCTACTGGAATATCGCAGATTCTGCGGGGATATGCAGGTTTTTGAAAGTTTAAATTTAAGCGTTTCTCAGGTATAATGTAGACATCACCACAGGAACCACAGCATCAAGAGCACCAAGCATTACAGGTGGTACCGCAGGTGATGGTCTCATTCCTAAATTTAGCAATGAATGAAGGAAAGGAGAGAGCCCCGATGTACTAGCGTTAGCGAAGCATGCCGGAATCGGCTGCTGATGAAGAAGGTGGATGATAACACCTTCTGGCAGATCGTGGGTATGCGGGAACCCAAGAAGCAAATCTTTAATTGGAAGAAGAACGAAGCTTATCATTCAAGCAGGAGAAGTCTCTTGCGGAAGAAAGAGCGTGATTCCAATGAAAAAGGTTAGCGAAGCGTACAACTGCGATTCCTCACAGTAGGGAAAACGTCCGTGAAAACGTTTTTCGTGAAATCGTGTACGCGGGAATCCACCCCATATGCAGGACATGGAGCAACACTCCGGACAGGAGCGAACGGGCAACACGGAAGCATGAAGTGAACATGAAATTGAGAACAATCACCATGTCAGGGATATGGCTTTTGTTACTTGGAGGAAATGATTGAATTGAATAGCGTAATCAACACATGAATCCCCGGGCCTTAAGCAATCAGGCAGCGGGGATTTGTGCGTCTGTACATAATGAACGGCAAAGCAAAGCCGTTTCCACTCTTTTTCAATCTGTTGTGTCCGCTGCTATGGTATGCTGCCGGTAAGCTAAGGAGCCAGCTTAAATAGATCCCAGTAAAGGCACGATATAGTCACGGAACACATCCGGCGGCGGATTATTCTTCCCGCGCTTGTTATCCTGGGTCAGCACAGTGACAAGCTGAAGCTCCGGCACTACATATATGAATTGTCCGGCATACCCGCGGGCGTAATAGTAATCCACCAGACTGGATTCTCCGGTTGCTGAGCTGCAGGACAGGGCATCTGTCCACCAATGCCAGCCGTATCCGCCGTGGCGGGGAGGCTCCGTGTGCATGACTGGTTGTACCGAATGTACAGCCCAACTGCCGGAGATAATCTGCGAATCCTTCCATATCCCCTGCTGCAAATAGAGCTGTCCGAAGTTCAGCAGGTCTACAGGCTGCAGCTTCAGACCGAAGCCGCCGGTATGGATGCCCTGGGGGTCCGATTCCCAGTCATAGTCCCGGATGCCGAGCGGTCCGAAGAGAACCTGTTCGGCATAGCTGGCTGTGCTCTGTCCTGTGGCTTGTACCAGAATCGAAGACAGTAACTGCGAGATTCCAGAATTGTATTCCATCCGGGTGCCCGGCTCATCTGCGAGCGGCTGCTCCAGCACATAATTCACCCAATGGGGGGAACGGGTCATCTTCGGGAAGGAATTGGCCCCGCCGAATTCCGTCCAGCGGAAGCCTGCGGACATAGTCAGCAGCTGTTCGAGCGTAATGTTCGGCTTTCGTGCGTCCTTATCGCGCAGGACTTGCGGGAAGAAGCTGCTGAGCGGAGCCGAAGGGCCGGGCAGCAGCCCCTGGTCCATGGCGATGCAGATCAGCGCAGAGAGGATGCTCTTGGTGCAGGAGTTGATCTTCGCCAGCTCGGAGGCCGTGCGCTGATCTCTATAATGCTCGAAGATCAGCCTGCCTTGCTGCTGAATCAGACAGCTCCGCAGATTCAGCGGCGCAAGCGCGGCTGATAGGGTGGACAAGTTCATAGAGGAATTTTCCTTTCGGTAATATACACAGCCACCGCGTGAACGGTGGCCGTGCGGTTCTAATAGATATCAGATTTAATTCTGTGAATAGGGTTGAATCCCGGAGACTCCAAACCACGGAACTACGGCGCCCGGCCGAGTTTGCTCTTAACGGACCTGAGAGACCCTATTCCCCGGAAAACACCACGTTTTGCGGTGTAACGGACCGAGTGGACCTTATCGTCTCTCTACGAGAGGTTTAAGAGTAGAAATTCCAAGAATAAGCTCCATGGGGTCCGTTCCTTTGCCCAAGCGGTGACTTTCATCCGGAATACGTGCGCCTCAGTCCGTTACGCCTTGCCAAACGCCCGAATGAACAACTCCAGCTTCATCTGGGAATGGCACTTGAAGGGGGGACAAGCCAGCAATTATGCTAATCCGAAATGCGCCTCAATCTTGGTGAGCATCTCTTCTTTGGTGGTCCGGGCATTTCTTATATAATACGGGACATGCTGCTGTCTTGCTTGCTGTAAAGATTTGCGGGTATTCGCAATGATTCCGTCCAGTGTCTCGCGCTTGGCGCGTTCCGGGTCTGACAGGGTAGGGAAAAGATCCAGCATTCCCCGCACATGATCCCGGTTGAAGTAATCCCGGCGAATCAATTCATCCTCCGCATATAAGTACACGATCTGCCTATTATCGGCTATACTCTTCAGGAACTCCGGGGCTATATCCGTATCCACTATTATCGGCTTGCTGTTACCCATCTGCAGCAGCTCCAGCAGGATGAATTCGATGCTTTCCTCCGCCGCAGACACCAGCCACTGATTCCTGTCGTTGCCTTGACCGAGGAAATACCATTCCCAGTCTACGAAATACCTTAGAATAGCCGGATGGTCCTGCGGATTAGCCAGCTGCTTATATTCAAATGCATGCTCATCGGAAGAATAGAAAATCATTCCCCGCCTGGTTGATATCAGCTCTGCCATAGTGCTTTTACCCCCGCAGGGTCCTCCACAGATCCAGTACACATGCTTCAGATATTGCTTCAATAACCGATCAGAAATTCTCACTGTTCATTCCCCCTGTAAATGATTAGTTAACAGTAGGGGATACTCTGATTCTGTTTGCATGACATGTCCAGGTTGCCGGCATCTGCATACACCACCTTTGATGGATTTCCCTGTATTATCTCAGTCTAACGAATGGATGTCCAATTCATGCTTCGCCTTGACTGGAGATCTCTATTAGCCGCAGCTTAGTTAGGAAGCGCTATTGCATTAAAGACCACACCGAAGGTAGAACCTTTAATATAAGCCTGATTCTGCAGAGCTTCCAGCTGTTTAGCAGTACCGGTTACGACTACACCAATAATCGTAATATCATCCGGTTCCAGAATATCATTATCCCCGGCAAGGCTCTCATGAACCTGATCTGCTTCCCATGTGAAGTTTTTGCCCTGCTTCCGCAGCTGTTCGACACTGTTAATGAAGGAGTTCACACCGCCATAGGGGGCAAACTGCTCTCCGTGAAATCCGTAGATGATCATCGAATCGGCTGCGATGGTCTGGTGCGTTTCTTTCAGGTATTTTTTATAAGAGGGAGTATAGGCATCCGCCCAGAACCAGACAGGCTGCAGCCCGGCAGGTAGAAGCTTCTGCGTCTCCTCCAGCGTGTAGGCATGGTCAAAAGACAAGGCCAGCTCCACCAATGTATTATCTCCGAGCTGCTTCAGCAGACTGATGCTGTCCTCATACGAATCATACTGGATCTCAGGATGATAAAAGACCATTTGCCGGTCACCGGTAGCAGAGTTGTAACGGTGGTATGAGGAGGAAGAACGCAGCTTTTCCGGCGGCGAAATCGCTCCAGATGCGCCGTATCTTCCGGTGGATCGGCCCCATAAATTATAGGATTCCTCGACGGTCTCCCAAATATAAGGTTGGTTTCCCAGCCATTTGTAAGTCTGATTGTATGTTTCACCTCCAAAGCTATCCAATTTCAATGACTGGTTGCTGATGTGCACATTTGGGGCACTGATCTCGTTTTTCCAGAGAATTTCAGATTGTACCTTGTCTCCCTGGCTCAGTCTTAAGTGGTAGAGGCCATACCAAATAACGGCAAGTATAACCGGGGTCACAACCATAATGATTCCAATGGTTTTCAGGGTGGAGCGGAGTCTGGCTTTTCTGATGAGCTGCTGAGCCTTTTTCCCTCCGAGTATAAACTGGTCCTGCTCCTGATTCTGTTCCATTTAAATACCCTCCTTATAATGTTTGATGAATTGGTTTTTGGCGCGTGTGACATGAGTCTTGAGCGTGTTCTCATTCATACCGTACAAGGACGAGAGATCCTTGTAAGTAAGGTTCAGCTCATATTTGAGAATCAGCAGCTCCTGATGTTGCTCAGAGAGTAAAGCAAGGGTGTCGCGGATATTCTGTGCGGTTTCCCGCCTCAGCAGCTGGATTTCCGGCAGATGGGTCAAGGAAAAAAGCTGAATATCGTCAACATCAACCGTAGGATGGCGTTTGTCTTTTCGTTTAAGGTCATAGAACTGATTCGTCGCGACACGGAACATCCAGCCCATAACCTGCTTGGAGCCAATTCCGTCCTGATAGACCAGATATTTATAACAGGTGTCCTGAACGATATCTTCAGCGTCCTCGCGGGCAAGTCCGCGCTTCCTCAAGTACCGGTATAGCAAAGTTCCCGCTTGCTGCAGAAAGTGATGAATGGTTTCTTTGGCCATGTCTTGCCCCCTTCCCCTATACAACGCCAAGCTCCTTGAAAAGTTTACAGTAACCTGTACATTCTGTATTCCTTAATTTCCAATAGCTGAAGGCGATCTGCCCAGGCTGTGGGAACAATTGGGTAATAGAAGTAGAGGGCGGATACGTTGAGAGAGTAAATATGAATGTTTGTGAAAAAAGACACAAATTCGTGAAAATTATCACGTTGTATTCATAAAATTTTAATATATAATAAAGTTAACTTAAAGAAACAGGGGGAATTAAAATGAAATTATTTAAAGTATTAGTAGTAGCAGGGGTATCGGTAGCTTTGTTGTCGGGTTGTGGATCGGATAAAAACAATGCAGACAAAGGGGCAGCAGCTACAACTGCACCAGCAACAGAACAGACAGATGCAGTTACCTCGGCTTCAATCGTGAACCAGGCAGATGCTTTCATTAGTGCAGTGAGCGACAAAGGAACCTGGATCGTTGCTATTCTGAACGACCTGACAGTGGATAAGGATGTAGTGGTAGCAGGCCAGTTCCATGACAAGAACGATGCCAGCAAGGAGATTTACCGCAAGCTGGCCCTGTACGCACAGGATGCAGACCACAAAGTTACAGCTACTTACACCCTTACAGCACCAAAAGTAACTGTACAGAGCGAGAACTTCCGCGTTCAAGGCGGTACGATCAAAGGTGATGTATATGTAGAAGCTAACGGCTTCAACCTGTATAAGGATGCTACAATCGACGGCAACCTGTACTTCTCCAGCGAAGATGTGAAGGCAACGGCTGTGCTTGAAGGTAAAGTTACCGGAGCTACTGAAGTAAAATAAAATAAGTATATTGGAATCCATTCAATACTATAATGAAATACAGCCTGTAGACAGGATCCCGTAGGGGCTTGCGCTACAGGCTTTTTATATGTTATGGGGGGATTTTGTAATCTGGACCGAAATCATCTATAGTTAAATGGAAGCTGTTGTAAGCGCAAACAATCGGGACGGGAGATGCTCTCATGAAAACTACACGGAGATGGGGGATGGCTGCGGGAGTGATTCTGGCTTCTGTAGCGGTACTCTATTTATTGTTATATATGTATGAAAGACCCGGCGGGTGGTCGGACCAGCGGATGTCCAGCTCATTGGGAATGAATCAGTCGCTCCAGATTCCTCTGGGCTCAAGTCCGGAGGAGGCCGTACGGTTATTCCGTGAGTCTGATTCCATGACGGTGGTACATGAGGAGACTGTTGGCAGGGGGAAGCTTGTTTTTCTGACCCGTTCGGGTGATCAGGACCGCAGCAATCTTCAAGTCGAATATGTCCGCAAAACCTGGATCGGCTGGAAGTGGGTCTGGGGGGCGGGCTACGGGATGGACGGAGACCCTTCCGTGTCGGCAATGAATTATATGAGGCTGCCAGAGCTGGAGCAAATCTCCACTCCGTTTCCTATGGTGTTCGGTGAGGTACTAGACCCGTCCATTCAGCAGATCATCGTTCAGCAAAAGCAGACCGGGACCGATAAGTCCGAGGCAAAGCTGATTCAGACGTCGCAGGGCCGGACGATTTGGTTTGCTTTTCAAGCGGCGACGGCGGGCGTTCCGTTCGAAATCGAAGGACTGGATCAGGCCGGGAAGATTATTGTTACCAAGGTAATTACAGATGTCCGGGGCAGTGGGACAATAGATTCAAGCAAGTGAATCATTCATGTATAGGATTGGCGTAGAGCGATTAGTTCTGGTATTTATGATAGGGAAGAATGACGAAGACTCCGGATCTGCATTTATGCGGACTGCCGGAGTTTTTGTCTGTAAAAATCTTTATCGGCAGATGTGACAAAAATAAATGACAAAAATATAATTCGAATCATTTTCTAGTGTTTTAGCGCATATTTCATCGGGAGATATGAGATTTTGGTATAAAAAACCACCATTTTGTCGAAAATGTTCAGATTTTGTTCACATGCCCTTATTAACATGATTGGAGGCACAACTCTGTGTGCCAGGATAGCTTAGGTCCGGGAACTGGCGCCCGTTGAATGTAGGGATTGAACGTCAGTTTTCTCCCCTTGAGCAGTCTGACAGACTGTCAGCAGTTCTTACATGGCAAGCCAAAGGAGGGATTCAGAGAGCGATCTTGGAGTGCTGGTAGTGAAGAGGACAGCACTGTTGTTGACGGAAGATAGCATAGCTTGCATATGGATTCAGAAATTTGCAGATTTCGAATGGCCAGACTTGTATTTCTATTACAAAGAGTTCTGTTTGGAACTCGAGATGGTGATTTACCAAAAGGAACCGTCTGCCTTTTAGCTCCTCGAGTTGTAGACAAGGACTATAGAAGGGGCGGAAAGTTAACAATGGAATCTCATGCAAAACGAAAAGGCTGGTGGAGCAGGCCGGCAAAAGCCTTGCTGTCGCTGACACTGGTGGCCAGCGGTTTCTCGGCGGCAGGTGCAGCGTCGAAGGCAGAAGCGGCCAGCGGTACTCCGGGCGGTAGTGTTCAGGAGCCGGTATTATGGCTGAAGGCTGATGATGGGGCGTCGGCTGCAAATGGAGGATTGACAGGCTGGCAGGATCGTTCTCCTAACCCTGTGGCGTTCACGCTCGACCTTCCTAATGGGGCAAAAGTACCGCAGTACAATGAAAGCGGAGTGAATATCCGAGTGTGAAGTTTGCGAATCCTTTAGGCGCATATCATTATAATTCGTCGGCGAAGCTGCTGGGTGATAAAGCGATTACATTCCGCTCAGGGTATACGGTGTATAAATGGCCGGAGGATGGAAGTGCAGGGGCTCTCGTTGGCAGTTCGGATCAAAAGAGTTCCAACGGTGTAATCGTTATGGGCGGCTACGGTAATAATGTCAGTACCGGTCCGGGTCTGGCAAATGTATATAGTTATGTTCCTTCCACGGTTAGGGACAGGCATCAGCTTGTGAATTATCAAATAGGAGAACCGGGTCATACCGCTGGCATTGATGGGAAAAGTACAGGTGTTTCAGGAGGGTCGTTCACCCCATTCTCATTCACTCCTTCCATTGGAGCGACTAATGCGCCTGCCCAGTATAACTGGTCAGGTCTGAATGCGGAAGTGGCGGAAATTATTCTATATGACACGATTACAAGTGCTGATGCAGCGAAGATTGAGACATATCTGGCTGTAAAATATGGCATCACCTTAAACCATGATTATATCGGTACAGATGGTGCTCTCTTGTGGAACAAAACAGCCAACGCGGCTTATCATCACAACGTGGCGGGCCTCGGCAAAGATAATCTGGAGGAATTGAACCAGAAACAGAGCCGGAGCATTAATAAAGACACACAAGTCGCAATCGGTCTGGGCGGACTTGCTGAAGCAAACAGCGGAAATACGGCTGCGCTTGCGAACAGGCAATACCTCATCTGGGGCGATAACGGCAAGCTGCTTAAGTTCACTGAGCAGCGTGGCTCGACGGATTGGTATCTGGCCCAGCGGATCTGGAAGGTTCAGAATAATGGAGATGTGGGAGAGGTGGAGATCGCTATCCCTGCTGCGGCTGCACCGGAAAAGGTAAAGCTGTTGGTGAGTGACAGCGACACCGATTTCTCACAAGCTACTGAGTATGCTCTAAATCCGATCCAGCTTGGCAATGCAGCTCATTATGCTGTCAAATTGACGTTGAAGGATGGACAATACTTCACTTTTGCAGCAGAGGCTCCTGAGCTTCAGTATGCACTGCTGGAACAAATTGCGGAGGATGGGCATGAGATCGTGCTGGCCTTCGACCAGGAGATGACCACGGGCAATTTGGCAGGCTTCAGTGTTCAGATTGGAGGCACAGCCGTGCCTATAGGCAGCCTCACCTACAGAGTGGACTCTGCCGATTCCAAGAAGCTGATTTTGACACTGCCTGAGGGAACGGATGTTAAAGGGAAAACGGTTAACGTAGCCTATGATGGCACGGGTTCGCTCAAGAGCACTTACGGAGCTCCTGCTAAGCCGTTTACGGTGAGTCCAAGGGATCAATTCATTGATTCACTTAAGATCACCCAGCCTGCGGGAAGTCCGGTCAATGTACCTAAACCTGAGATTACAGGAGAGGCTGAAGAGGGTTCTGCGGTAGCAATTGTAATCAGGGATAAAGATGGACAGATCGTAACTGGCGTAGGCGGAAATGCTGTCGTTGAAGCGGACGGGACATGGTCGTTCACCCCAGGCAGCGACTTACACGATGGGGAGTACACCGTTGAGGCGACAGCAATCAAAGGTGTGAAATCTGCAGTTGCCACCAAGGGGATTACGGTTAATCTTCCCGTGCCCGCAATTGAGATCACAGCTCCGGGCGGGGAGACGGTAACCGATCCCAAGCCGGAGTTCCAGGGAACGACAGATCCTGGAGCTACAGTAACGGCAGTCATCAAAGATGAGGACGGTCAAACCATCGGGACTCCCGCAGTTACTGTGAATGCGGATGGCACATGGAGCTTTAAGCCGGAAGCTGCACTGCCGTATGGCAAATACACGGTAGAAGTGACTTCGGCCAAAAACGGAAAAACCAACATGGCCTCCAAAACAATTACTGTAGTGGACAAGAGCAAGCTGCAAGCGGAAGTGGACTTGTCTTCCACGCTGGCCGAGGAAGACTACACCTCTGGAAGCTGGACGAGTTACGAGTCCAAGCTGACCACCGCGCAAGCGGTGCTCGGTAACGCGACGGCCACGCAAGCCGAAGTGGACGCGGCTCTGGCAGAGCTAAGCGCAGCGCGTGAAGCGCTGGTGCTGAAACCAGACAAGAGCAAGCTTCAAGCGGAAGTGGATTTGTCTTCCACACTGGATGAGGAAGACTACACACCTGGAAGCTGGACGAGTTACGAGTCCAAGCTGACTACCGCGCAAGCGGTGCTGGGTAACGCCACGGCCACGCAAGCCGAAGTGGACGCGGCTCTGGCAGAGCTAAGCGCAGCGCGTGAAGCGCTCGTGCTGAAGCCAGTGGTGGATAAGAGCAAGCTTCAAGCGGAAGTGGATCTGTCTTCCACGCTGGATGAGGAAGACTACACACCTGGAAGCTGGACGGACTACGCGTCCAAGCTGACCACCGCGCAGGCAGTGCTGGCGAGCGCCACGGCTACGCAGGCCGAGGTGGACACCGCACTGGCGGAGCTGACTGCAGCGCGCGAAGCGCTGGTGCTGAAACCAGTGGTGGATAAGAGCAAGCTTCAAGCGGAAGTGGATTTGTCTTCCACATTGGATGAGGAAGACTACACACCTGGAAGCTGGACGAATTACGAGTCCAAGCTGACCACCGCGCAAGCGGTACTGGGTAACGCCACGGCCACGCAGGCCGAGGTGGACACGGCACTGGCGGAGCTGACCGCAGCGCGTGAAGCGCTGGTGCTGAAGCCAGTGGTGGACAAGAGCAAGCTGCAAGCGGAAGTGGATTTGTCTTCCACATTGGATGAGGAAGACTACACACCTGGAAGCTGGACGAGTTACGAGTCCAAGCTGACCACCGCGCAAGCGGTACTGGGTAACGCCACGGCCACGCAGGCCGAGGTGGACACGGCACTGGCGGAGCTGACCGCAGCGCGTGAAGCACTGGTGCTGAAGCCAGTGGTGGACAAGAGCAAGCTTCAAGCGGAAGTGGATTTGTCTTCCACATTGGATGAGGAAGACTACACACCTGGAAGCTGGACGAGTTATGAGTCCAAGCTGACCACCGCGCAAGCGGTGCTTGTGAGTGCGACGGCCACGCAGGCCGAAGTGGACACGGCACTGGCGGAGCTGACCGCAGCGCGTGAAGCGCTCGTGCTGAAGCCAGTGGTGGACAAGAGCAAGCTGCAAGCGGAAGTGGATTTGTCTTCTACGTTGGATGAGGAAGACTACACACCTGGAAGCTGGACGAGTTACGAGTCCAAGCTGACCACCGCGCAAGCGGTACTGGGTAACGCCACGGCCACGCAGGCCGAGGTGGACACGGCACTGGCGGAGCTGACCGCAGCGCGTGAAGCACTGGTGCTGAAGCCAGTGGTGGACAAGAGCAAGCTTCAAGCGGAAGTGGATTTGTCTTCCACATTGGATGAGGAAGACTACACACCTGGAAGCTGGACGAGTTATGAGTCCAAGCTGACCACCGCGCAAGCGGTGCTTGTGAGTGCGACGGCCACGCAGGCCGAAGTGGACACGGCACTGGCGGAGCTGACCGCAGCGCGTGAAGCGCTCGTGCTGAAGCCAGTGGTGGACAAGAGCAAGCTGCAAGCGGAAGTGGATTTGTCTTCTACGTTGGATGAGGAAGACTACACACCTGGAAGCTGGACGAGTTACGCGTCCAAGCTGACGACTGCGCAAGCGGTGCTGGGTAACGCGACGGCCACGCAGGCCGAAGTGGACACGGCACTGGCAGAGCTAAGCGCAGCGCGTGAAGCGCTGGTGCTGAAACCAGACAAGAGCAAGCTGCAAGCGGAAGTGGATTTGTCTTCCGAGCTGGATGAGGAAGACTACACCATTGGAAGCTGGACGAGTTACGCGTCCAAGCTGACGACTGCGCAAGCGGTGCTGGGTAACGCGACGGCCACGCAGGCCGAAGTGGACACGGCACTGGCAGAGCTAAGCGCAGCGCGTGAAGCGCTGGTGCTGAAACCAGTGGTGCCAGTAGTGGATAAGAGCAAGCTGCAAGCAGAAGTGGACTTGTCCGCTATTCTGGACAAGGAGACCTACACGTCAGCAAGCTGGACGAGCTACGAGTCCATACTGACCGACGCGCAAGCAGTACTGGCAAGTGCTACTGCCACGCAGGCCGAAGTGGACGCAGCACTGGAAGCATTGCAGGCGGCTTACCGGGCATTGGTTCCGAAGAGCTTTCTGGCAAGCATTACGCCATCTGCAGGTGTGATTCAACCCAATGTGACGGCGAGTGTGTACGAATACAGTCTTAATGTGGAGTACAAGGTCTCCGAGCTTCAACTGACATTGGCAGCCGCTCATCCGGACGCGGCCATTACGGTTAACGGCCAGGCTGCCGGGACAGGGCAAGCAAGTGCTGCGGTGACACTGAATGTAGGCGATAATACCGTAACCATCGTAGTTCGGGAAACGGACGGCAGCGAAAAAACGTACACGGTTACCGTGAGACGCCAATCCGCACCTTTTGAGCCTACTGAGCCTTCCCAGACGCCTTATGTCCCTTCTAACACACCTACACCGGC
This sequence comes from Paenibacillus sp. FSL P2-0089, assembly GCF_038595095.1. Taxonomy (NCBI): domain Bacteria; kingdom Bacillati; phylum Bacillota; class Bacilli; order Caryophanales; family Paenibacillaceae; genus Paenibacillus; species Paenibacillus sp. FSL P2-0089. The sequence goes on along the minus strand of NZ_CP152006.1, from coordinate 4,437,410 downwards.
CCTGCCGGTAATAGAGAGAATAACAGTAGATGTTGAGGCCATAGGCTATGGAATTGTTGTCAAAACAGAAATCGAAAGAACGACAAACAACGATGGCAGCAAGAGCGATAAAGTGACGTTTACAACGGCCAAAGCTCTTGAAGCGGTTGAAAAGACCTTGGCTGCCCATTCGCCAAGCGTACGCATTGTCATTCCGGACAAACAGGATGTCGTAAAAGATGTCCGTGTGGAGCTGCCGGATGCTGCACTGAAGGCTGTGCAGGAAGCCGGACTCAACCTGGAAATCTATACGGATAACGGAATCATTACCATTCCGAATGCCTCGCTTAACGGACTGAATCCGAATCTGTATTTCCACCTCGTTCCTGTCAAACAGGAAAGCGAGCGCAAGCAGGTAGAAGAACGGGCCAGAACAGAGGAGATTGTCCGGAAGGTACTGAACAACGGCAACGTCTACGTGGTGGACCGTCCAATTACGATTGAGACCAATATGACCAGCCGCCCGGTAACAATCACCCTGCCGCTCGACAGCAGTCATGTACCGGCAGAGGCAAGTGCAAGGGAAGCTTATCTGTCGAAGCTGGCTGTGTTCATTGAGCACAGTGACGGAGAACGGGAATTGGTGAAGCCCGCAGTTGTAACGTATGGAGACAACAAGCTGGGCCTGACCTTCACCATCGGGAAGTTCAGCACCTTCACCATTCTTAATCTGGATAACGGGGGTGCCGAAAGCCACCAAGCTTATATGGTGGGCATGCCGGACGGAACGTTTAAGCCGGAGAACGCGATGACCCGGGCGCAGGTAGCCATGATTCTGTACCGGGTGCTGGAGCTGCAGGGTACAGGGACAGCAGCCCGTTATTCGGATGTAGCAGGCAGCCACTGGGCCGCAGAAGCCATTCGTCAGGTTACTGCTGCCGGACTTATGAAGGGCATGACCGATGGAAGCTTCAGACCGGAGCAGAGCATTACCAGAGCGGAAATGGCAGTTGTCATTGCACGCTGGAAATCACTCACGGGCACAGGGAAACACAGCTATAACGACGCTCTTGGTCATTGGGCAGAGCAAGCAATCGGCCAAACGAAAGACGCTGGTTATATGGAAGGGATGCTGGATGGCAGCTTCCAGCCGAACAAAGCCTTGACCCGTGCTGAGGGAGTTACTGTGTTTAACCGTATCTTGGAAAGAGGACCGCTATACGGTGAGAGCATACCAGTATGGACGGATGTGCCGACGAGCCACTGGGCGTTCCATCAAATCGAGGAAGCTTCTCAGGATCATAGCTATACAAGCCGGCCGGAAGGCGGCGAGATGATTATCAAGCAGTAAGCTTATAAAGGAAGGGCTGCCCTCAATGTCATTAAGATAATTAAAGATAAGTTTGGAATTAAAAACGGAATCCAAAACGGTGTGGGGAAAAACCCCATGCCGTTTTGTTTTTGGTATAAGGAAGAAAAAGCGGATGGAAGATCCACTTCAAAAAATGTTCATGCGAACAGATTGGTAATGAAGGTTTCATAAGCGCCACTGGGCAGGAGGAAACGAACTGCCCGAAAGGAAATCGGGTAAAATAGGTTCTCTTGCATGGCCAGAAAATCGATTCCAGCAGTTCCTTATAGAGGCTGTTACCGCCCATGAAGATCAGGATCAGCATGACCGTTTCAAAGGGGAGTTTTTTCGTTCGGTTCAGCGAATTAGCATAAGTATCCGTTACTAAGATCATTACAGATGTCCGGAGGAGCGGGTCGATTATGTCCCGGGTAAATAGATAAATTTCCAAAGGAGGAATGTTGATAGACTTCGAGTCATTCTGCAGTAAGAGATTCTGTTAGTAGTGCCGAACCCATGGTCCCGGCCTTTGTAGAGCTGAATTGTTTATGGTAGAGGCTAGCATAGAGTCCGTTGTGCTCCAGAAGTGCATCATGTGTCCCTTCTTCGGCGATGGTCCCCTGGTCAAGAACTATGATCCGTGAGGCATCCCGTACCGTTGACAATCTGTGGGCTATCACGAGGGTGGTCCTGTCTGTCATTAGCCGTTCGAGTGATTGCTGCACCAGCCGTTCGGACTCATTATCAAGTGCTGATGTGGCTTCATCCAGCAGTAGCAGCGGTGCATTACGCAGGAATGCTCTGGCGATGGCCAGACGTTGCCTTTGACCACCGGATAAGGAGGAGCCATGTTCACCAATCATCGTGTCATAGGCTTCCGGCAGACGCATGATAAATTCATCTGCACCTGCCAAACGGGCGGCTTCTCGTATCTCCCCGTCACTTGCCTCAGCCACGCTGAATGCAATATTCTCCCGGATACTGCCGGCGAATAAGTAGGGGTTCTGCGGTACATAGGAGATCATCCGGCGGGCCTCTTCCAACTGACCGTTTACGGCATTACCGCACACGCTGATACTGCCGGCTTGCGGTTCGTACAGTCCGCAGCATAAGCGCACTAGGGTTGTTTTACCCGAGCCGCTTGGTCCGACAATAGCGACGGTCTCGCCATGCTTTAGCTGGAGATTAATCTCTGATAAGCCGGCCCTCTCCTTGGACTGCGGCCCAGCGAAGCTATAGCACAGCCCTTGTATACTTAATACACTCTCCTCAGCAATGGCAACTTCTCCAGGGGAAGAGAAGCGGTTACTGTATGTAGAGACTTCACCTTCCAGAGTAGTATCAAGAATTTCAAATACACGATCAGCTGCACCGAGTGATTCTTGTACCCCGCCCCAGGTCTGCGACATTTCGACGAACGGCCATTGAACTCGTCCCATCAGGAGGATGAAGGCAAGCACTTCACCTGCTGTGGTCTCTCCCCGCATCGCTGATCTTGCAATAAGTACAGCACAGCTGATCATTACAGCGTTGTTGATGAAAGCGGAAGAATGCCAGAGCAGGGCATTCAGCAGGGTTCTTTGCTTTTGAAGCTGGTTCAGCTTTCCGCGTTCAGTGGCATACCTGCTGAGCAGCATATTCTCCAGTGAAAATGAACGGACGACCTTCATCCCTTGGGTAGTCTCCTGCAGAATTCCCCGTAACAGGGCTTCCTGGGCATAGATCTGCGTGAACAGCTTGCGCAGTTTGCGGTCAAAGAAACGTCCTGACAGAAAGACCACGGGTCCCGTGCCAAGTGCAAGCAGTGCGAGCCATACATCCATATTGGCTAAGTACAGAAATGCTACCAAGCAGAGCAATAGATTATAACCCAGATCGTAAACCAGACTACTGATCATTCCCATGGCTGCACCCACATCCTTAGTATTACGAGAGGTCAGATCGCCGGAGTGCATAGCTTCCAGCTGGCTGTAAGGCAGCCGATGACTGGTATCAAAAAGCTTTGCCCGGAAATCCCAGGACATACGGCTGTGAACGGTGAAGCGGAGGTAATGCTGCAGCATAAGACAGATGATAGTCACTAGACAAGCCAGGGAACAAATTACGGTTATCCTTGTCAAGGACAGCATATCGGTATTGTTAATAGTATCAATGAAAACCTGCTGAATCGTGGCAAACCCGACATCCAGGGCAAGCTTGGCTGTGAGCAATACCACAGCTGTCAGAAATCCGAGCCGGTATGGCTTGACATAAGGGAATAGCCGCTTGAGCGCTTCCCGAAGCCGGATTCGGCTAGTTAAAGATGAATTATCATTCATTTTTGTAATCCTCCTCCGGCAATCACCTCTGTCTGGACACCTGCCTGGGCCATGGCTTGGTACTTGCCTTGCATGGCCATCAGCTCCCCATGGGTTCCTTGTTCAACAATCGCTCCTGCTTCCATGAAGTAAATATGATCCGCATGCCTGATGGTTGACAGCCGATGGGCAATCACCACCGTGGTCCGGTTCATCATCAGCACCTGCAAAGCCTGCTGAACAACCTCCTCATTATGGCTGTCAAGGGCAGCGGTAGGCTCATCAAGCAGCAACAGCCCTGGTTCACGGACGAAGGCCCGGGCAATGGATAGCCGCTGACGTTCACCCCCTGATAAAGTAAGCCCCCTTTCACCGATAGTCGTCTCATATTGCAGGGGGGTTCCCATAATGAACTTGTGGATACCCGCATTATTGGCAGCAGAGATAACCTCTTCACGTGACGCTTCGGGTCGCCCCCAGGCAATATTCTCGTATAGTGTACCGGAGAATAGATAAGGCTCCTGGGATACGTAGGCGATATGTCTGCGCCAGCTATGCGGTGGAATCGTATGTAAAGGCATGCCGCCATGATGAATGCTCCCTCCATCAGGCACATAAGCTGCAAGCATTAGCTGAAGAATGGTGCTCTTGCCGCTGACGCTGGCACCTGCAAAGGCAGTTACCTTTCCGGGCTCAATCCGCAGATGGATGCCGGATAATACATTGTGTTGTCCGTACCCGAAGGTGACATTACGGAATATAAGGGGCAACTGACCGGCTACAGGCTGATTATCTTCAGTCCATGCTTCAGGGTGCTGGTCTGCAGCGTCTGTATTAGCCGGCCTCTCGCCTTCTAAGGGCAGATCCATAATCTCAAATAAACGTTTACCTTGTGCCAGTGAAGCTTGTAATTCAGTCCATAGATTGGCAAGCTTGGATATCGGGTTAGAAATTTGCTCAAAACAGATAAGAAAAGCGGCAACGGCCCCTACATCAAGCCGGCCTCCGACTACCAGGTAGCCACCATAAGAGAGGACATAGAGCAATCCGCCGAGGGTAACAGCCAGAGGCATATTGTAGCCTACGGCTTCAACTCGTGATACTGACAAGTGAACGGTGTTAAATTGTCGGACTCTATGGTTGAACTGCCCTAGCAGGCGGGAAGCAAGGGAGAAGGCACGCACGACCTCAGCGCCCTGTATCGAATCCTGAACGAATGCCTGTTGTTCGCTCTCGATACTCTGGCGCTGCTCATTCATCTTGCGAAGCCGGAAGGTAAAGGGAAGCATGACCAGCGGGACCAGCGAACAGATGAGTATAGTACCCAAGGTTAGAACAAACTGCAGAGACAGAAGATAAGTCAGCAGAAATGCGATTTGCAATAGATTGCTGATCAGTTCGATGGTCTTCCTGTTAATTCCTTGCTGGGCGGCTGGTACAGAATCGTTCATCCGGCTGATCAGATCGGCGGAATGATAACGGTCTAGCTCTTTCATCTGAACGTTCATCAATCTTGTCAGCAGTGAGACCTGAAGCCTGGAGGTGGATTTGATCTCCAGCAGTCCTGAGAGATATGTATTCAGAAAGTGGACTCCAGCATCAATAACTATAATGACAACGGCAAGAGTCATCGCGGCTGCAAGACCGGAAGTGTCATGGTGTGTAGCCGCATTAATAATACGCCGTAGAGTTTCAGCAAAACCTATGTTTGTAAGTGAGATGATGGCTGCAAAAAAACAAAGGATGATATACCAGCCAGTATAAGGCTTGCCTAGCTTCAGCAAACGGATAAAGATATTTTGGGCAGCGGCGGGCTGTTTATCTAGTGGTACTGCTCCGGTATTAGTGGTCCGATCCAAGGGGAACCCCTCCAGTTAATAATTGGGTCTTAATCCAGCATGACTTTTGTTGTTAAGGCAAGCAGATTGCGCAAAGTATCGGTTCTGAGCACATAATACAGGCGGTGATCTACCCGTTCGATGTCCAAAAGATCCAGGAAAAACAGGAAGTTGGCATGATAATTCACAGCTGCAGGTGTGATGCCAAGCGCAGTTGCGATTTCCTTACCATAGTGCGGCCGCTGTTTGAGCAGAAGAAGGAGATCCAGGCGTCGTTTATCCGAGAAGGCCTTGAGGAACAGCTCGGTCTTCTCCCGGTCGGCAACGGGTCCGTATACGCGGTCATTGTGTACGCCGAAGATGACCCAGCCTATCTGCCCGGTTTCCGTATGGAAATTGTAGAAGCTGTTGTTCACCTGTGAAACAAAGCTGACATGGAAGGTGGCAGGAAAGTCAAAGATTGCAGGCTCATTCTTATGAAGTTCACGAATAAAAACCTCCGGGTTACTACGGAACTGTGTCTCATAACGGAGTGAGGCCTGTTCAGAAATTGCTTGAATCCGGTCTTTCCATTGAATGAAAACATCCTGATGGAACTGACGCAGGAGCTGTATGTAACGCAGCTTGGTTTCTTGCGGACGCGCAAGGCATTCAAGCAGCGGACCATGGGCTTCTACCACCTCAGGCTGAGGTTGCGTGTCCGAAGCAAGTTCTAAGAGTTTATTGAGATCCTTTTTGACCACCTCCCAATCGTTGCCCTTCAGCAATGCCTCCAAATTATCGTGGTAGACGCCATATACCATCTCTGAAACGATATGCTCAGCGGGGCTATCCTCCAGTCGGTTGATCCATTCTTCGGCAGTCTGCGCTTCTGGATAGGAACAGGCGGATTCATATAGCGGGAAATCCAGAGCATTATGAAAAAAGTTGTGACGGAAAAAAAACATCAGCTCACGAGTGAAATGAGGTGACAATAACTTTCGGGCATCTTCAAAATAAGTCCCCAGCAGCTCATCAATTTCGATTTTATATTCCGCTGCCAGATCTGCCAGCTGATCCTCACAGGCCAACATTCCCATGGAAACAATAAACTCAATCGCCTCGTTGTACGCAAAACGGATATTTTTCAGTAGTGTCTCTTGCAAAGAATAGTTCATTTGTTCCTCCCGATTATATTTTATTTTTAAAAAAATTGAATATTAATTATTTATAAGTAACATTCAATTTTTACTTAATGTTAAAATAAGCTAAAAACTGGAGTTTGTAAAGTAGGAATTAGATGAGTTTCATTCAGCTAACGGGTGGAACGCCAAAAAACTGCCTCACCGGAAGTCCTACACAGGACTTGGATGAGTCAGTTCGACCGCCGAGTTGCGGCTTTGGAAGAGTTTTAATGAGGAGACAGGGAACAGTTATGTCAACTGCGACATATACTCATAAGCTGTAATTGCGGAAGACGCTTTTAAAATGCCGGTTCAGATGGGTCAGGTCCGTGAAGCCGAATTCGGCCACAGCGGCATAGATATCCTTATTCTTCTCGATGAACTGTCCGGCATGCTCGACCTTGCAGTTCAGGAAGAATTGATAGGGTGAGGTTCCGGTATGGGCTTTGAACTCGCGGATGAACTGGTATTTGGACCGGTTGAACTCCCGCGCAAGGTCGCCGAGCTTCAGTACGTGGTCCAGGCTGAAGTACATCATTTCTTTGGCTTTGGCGACAAAAGCATTGTCAATCCGCTGCGCGGTCTGTATTTCCGTATGGGACAAGAGGCTAACCAGCTGAATAAGCATTTCGCTGCCCAGTGACTCGTCGGCCCCGCTCTGGACAGCGTGACTGAGAGTACAGATACTCTGCGCCAGCTCCCTGTCATATACGATAGGAGCGGTGAAACGCAATTCCTGTTTGCCCAGAATTTCTGCCATCCGGGCAGGCTTGATATACAGCATGATATAGTCAATGCCGGAAACCGATCACCGTAATGACTATGACGAAGATGAAGGAAGCTGCTTCGTTATAAGGGAGTGCTACAACAGGTTCAATATCCCCATTACCATAACGAAGGATCCGATCCATAGGGCAACTGCTCCTCTGAAGCGCATGGAGCTGATATAGGCGTCACTGGGCTCCCCGTCGCCCTTCGTTTTCCAGCTCTCACTCGCCTGCCAGGTGAAGGTGGGATTCCGGCGGACATATAGTCCAAACGCATTGATTCCGATTCCTAACAGCAATATGATAATTCCATCAAAAGTTCCGATGATCATCAGCTCCCCTGTATGTTCAAAATTTCAGCCGTTAATAACTAATACGTCACTTGGCTTAGGAAAGTTTTATAATAAGCAAAAATGAATGCACTGAACTAGCGAGTGAAGCGCATTGTTATACTATATAGATTGAACTTGGACATACGGAGGGACAAATACTTCAGAAGATTCAAGGATACACGGACCTATTCGAAGCGGATTGCCCGGACCCTTGATCATCATGAGCTGATCCTGGTCACTGGGGGACGGGGCAGTGTGATGGTGGACCATAAGAAGCATCCGTTCAGGGCAGGAATGCTGTTCTATATCCGCCCCGGTGTATTTCATTCGATAGAGTTCGATCTGGAGGACCCGATCTACTTCTTGGCTGTACATTTCAGTTATGCACAGGTCCAGCTGATGGAGGGACAGTGGTCACTGGGAGAACAGCCGGAGACGCTCCCGCTGCACACCGCGCAGGATCTGAAGGATTATTATCAGATTGAAGAGAGCTTCAGCAGACTGGTTGAAGGCTGGAATGCCAAGCTGCCCGGATATGAATTTGCCGCGAAGACAGCACTGCAGCAGCTCCTGATTGCCATTTACCAGAACAACAAGCGGAGTCATCAGAATTTCTCCACCTCCCTGAAGGTTGAGAAGCTCATCGGGTACATGCAGGAGCATGTCTGCACTACTGTAACCTTGCCGGAGCTGGCCGGGCTGGTACAGCTGTGCATCGCCGCAAGCGGCCGTCAGGCTGCTCCTTATACAGCTGATCAGGTGATAGGGAATGCGGTAAAGCTGGTGGATGCTTTTACACAGAAAGGCGCCTTTGTGGTGCTTGTCAGGGTATCCAGCCTGGATGGCAGGGATATGGTCAGAGTTGTGACCGATTCCGTAGCAGCACCGGTGAATTATCCTGAAGGCTGGGATCAGATTGTACCGGATCTTGCCGGATTCAAGAATACGTACACGGTTACGAAACGGCAATGGGGAGCCTTCTTCGGCACCGATCTGGACCTGCAGCTGAGACTCCGCGGCATTCAGAGCCTGGTACTCTGCGGCATCTCCACCAGCATTGGCGTGGATACTACAGCCAGAGAAGCCTATCAGCTGGGCTATCAGCAAGTATTCGCAGAGGACGCGATGACAGCAGGCACAAGGGAAGAGCATGATTATGTCTGCCGGACGATCTTCCCGCGAATAGGACGTATCCGGACTAGCGAAGAAATCGCAGCAGGACTGAAATAAGCCATAAGGTACATCTTCAACTTAACGGATTGCGGCGGTTTGAGGTACACTTAAGATAAATCGAAGCTCCCTGCGGTTCTGGACCAGGAAAGACGGGACATGTCCCAACCTTTGTCAATTCAGCGATGTGAAGTATAATAGTGCGATAGTATTTCTTCTGAAGGAGAGTCCTTTGTGTTCAAAATAATGCTAATCGAAGATGATATCACCCTGTTCGGGGAGATCAGGGAGAGGCTTGCCCAATGGTCCTATGAGGTGTACGGGATTACAAATTTCGGTAAGGTACTGCAGGAGTTCTCGGAGGTAAAGCCCGACCTGGTAGTGATTGATATCCAGCTGCCGCAGTTCGACGGCTTCCACTGGTGCCGGATTCTGCGCAGCCACTCCAAGGTGCCGATTATTTTCCTCTCCTCCAGGGACCATCCTAGCGATATGGTGATGTCGATGCAGCTTGGGGCCGATGATTTCATTCAGAAGCCGTTCCATTTCGAGGTGCTGATTGCCAAGATTCAGGCCATCCTCCGCCGGGTCTATAATTACGCCAAGGAAGGCACGGAGCTGAAGACCTGGCGCGGAGCGGCGATTGAGTTCGTGAAGAATACGGTCACGGGCAGCGGGGGAGCGGCCCTGCTGACCAAGAATGAGATGATGATTCTCAAAATCCTGCTGGAGCGCAAGAACAGTATTGTGGAACGTGAGGAGATCATCACCAGCCTGTGGGACAACGAGCATTTTGTCAGCGATAATACGCTGACTGTGAACGTGAACCGGCTGCGCAAGAAGCTGGAGCCGCTCGGTCTGGATGCCTACATAGAGACTAAGGTGGGGCAAGGGTATATAGCGACTGAAGAGGCGGCAGAATGATAAGGAAATACATCACCGAGAAGCGGAGCTGGCTGCTCCTGCTGGCCGCCCTCCAGCTGATTATTATTTTCGTGGCCTTTATTGACTCTGCCATACCGCTGCTGCCAGTCCTATACATTGTACTGCTGAATACGCTGCTCTGTCTGGCCTTCGTCTTCCTGCGCTATTCCCGGGAGACCCGGTTCTATAAGAGCCTTGCCTCCTGGGATCAGATCTATGAGCTGCAGGCGGTCCTCGATCCCGGTAGTCCGATGGAGCGGCTGGTCCATGAGGCGGTAAGCGCCCAGACAGACCGCTACAAGCGCGAATCCTTCATGAATGTCCAGCTGCTGGAATCGGAGAAGGACGAGCTGCTGGCCTGGATCCATGAGGTCAAGACCCCGCTTACTGCCATGCAGCTCATGATAGAGCGCCTGCCGGACGAGACCCTGCAAAGACAGATGATGTACGAATGGCTGCGCATTCACCATCTGCTCGACCAGCAGCTGCATCAGAAGCGGATTCCCTTCATCCGTAATGATCTGTTCATTGAAAAGGTCAGTCTTGCCCCTATCCTTAATAAGGAGATACGGGCACTGAAATCCTGGTGCATCTCCAAACGCATCGGGTTCGACGTAGAGCTTGAGGCCGAGACCGTGCTGACAGACGGCAAATGGCTGGCCTTCATGCTCAGACAGCTCCTGACCAATGCCGTGAAATACAGCGAAGCCTCCGATATCCTCATCCGGAGCCGAGAAGAGGGCGGCCATGTCGTGCTTGTCATTGAAGACAGCGGACAGGGGATAGATCCCAGGGATCTGCCGCGCATCTATGATAAGGGCTTCACCTCATCGCGCTTCCGCCAGGAGGGGGCAGCCACCGGCATGGGGCTGTATCTGACCCGGCAGGTTGCGGAGCCGCTGCAGATCAGACTTCACGCTGCTTCCGTGCTTGGGCAGGGGAGTGTGTTTACGTTAACTTTTCCAAGGGAGAATGACTTTCAGCGGCTAACAGGCATGTGACAATAGTGTCACATGCCTGTTCCATTTGTTCGGCGAAGCGCAGGAAAATGATCATCCACCCGCTTATGATAGAGCTATAGAAAAGGAGTGGGGAACAGATGCTTATCATGCAAGCTAACAAAATCTATAAAACCTATGGCAACAAATTCAATAAACAGGAAGTCCTGAGCGGTATTGATCTTCAGGTGGACAAGGGTGAGTTCGTAGGAATCATGGGTCCGTCCGGGTCCGGCAAAACGACGCTTCTGAACGTATTGTCCTCCATTGACCGGGTAAGCAAGGGCACGATCGAAATTGAGGGCAAGGAATTCACCGGGATGAAGGAGAAGCAGCTCGCCGAGTTCCGCAAGCATCACCTCGGGTTCATCTTCCAGGATTATAATCTGCTCGACACGCTGACCGTCAAGGAGAATATCATGCTGCCGCTATCGATTACAGGCATGTCCAAGAAGGAGGCGCACCAGAAATTCGACCAGGTAGCGGGCGAGCTGGGAATCTATGAGCTGAAGGATAAATATCCGGCGGAAATCTCAGGCGGGCAGAAGCAGCGTACGTCTGCGGCACGGGCGTTCGTGCATGATCCGAGTATTATTTTTGCCGATGAGCCGACGGGAGCCTTGGATTCCAAATCTGCGTCCGATCTGCTGAACAAGCTGGCTGCCATGAACAGCAAGCGTGAAGCTACCATTGTCATGGTTACGCATGATGCCGTGGCCGCCAGCTACTGCAGCCGCGTGGTGTTCATCCGGGACGGGCAAATCTACACCCAGCTGAACAAGGGGGAGGAATCGCGGCAATCCTTCTTGGGTGATATTATCAGCACCCAGGGCGTACTTGGCGGTGTCACACAATGAGCCTGAATTATATTATCCTGCGGAACCTCAAAAAGAACATTAAGAACTATTATCTTTACGTTTTTGCTCTTATTTTCAGTGTGGCCCTGTATTTCTCTTTCGTGACGCTGCAGTTCGACCCGGCCATGCACGAGGTCAGCGGTTCAATCAAAGGCGGGGCAGCCATTGGCGCGTCCTCAGTGCTGCTGGTTGCGATTGTGGCCATCTTCCTGCTGTATGCGAACACTATCTTCATCAAGCGCCGCAGTAAGGAGATCGGGCTGTTTCAGCTGATCGGGCTGACCAAGAGCAGAATCTTCGTGCTGCTGAGCGCCGAGAATCTGATTCTATATTTCGGATCGATGTTCGCGGGGATCGGTGCAGGGTTCGTGATGTCGCGGCTGATCCTGATGATTCTGTTCAAAATCCTGGAGGTCGAACAGCTGGCGGCCTTGCGCTTTTCCCCCGAGGCTTTGCAGCGGACGGTGCTGGTTTTTGCCGCCGTGTACGTGCTGATTATGATTATGAATTACACCTTCATCCGGGCCCAGAGCATTCTGTCGCTATTCAAGGCTACGGCCACTTCCCAGACGCGCATTCAGAGAATGTCGCTGTGGGAGGTTGTGATCGGCGTGCTCGGGATGATCAGTATCTGTGGAGGATACTATATCTCCGGGGAGCTGTTCAGCGGCAAATTCACGGGCATGGGCGGATTGATGTATGCGATGATTGCTATCCTCGCACTGGTGATTATCGGGACTTATCTGTTCTACAAAGGCTCGGTCAGCTTCCTCTTCAATCTCATCCGCCGCAGGAAGAAGGGCTACCTGTCCATTCGGGAGGTATTATCGCTCTCTTCTATTATGTTCCGGATGAAATCGAATGCCCTGCTGCTGACGGTCATCACCACGGTATCCGCGCTGGCGATCGGCCTGCTCTCTCTGAGCTATATCTCATATTATTCGGTGGAGTCCTCCGCGCGCGAGAGCTCGCCGCATGATTACGGCTTCCTTCAGAAGGCGGATGAGGCCGGATTCCGGGAGGCGCTCGACAAGGCCGGCATAGGTTATACCACTCTGGAGATTCCAACGGTGCAGGTAGAGGTGGATCTTAAGGAGGTCCTGGATACTAAAAATTTCTCCAACAATGACACCAGTCTATTGGCTACCGTGATTAGTGAGAGCAGTCTGAAAAACATGGATTTGCAGCCGGGCGAGGTACGGATTATGGGATACACAACTACGAAGCAAACCATGCATCAGCTCAAGAACAAGGGGGAACTCGCCTTCTCCACCAAGGATGGTGTTATGAAGCAGCAGCTCGCAGGATTGTCAGAGGAGACTGTTCTGCCGTATTATTTTGGCGGAGGTGTTCTGGGGGTGTTCGTGGTGGATGATTCAGTCTTCCAGGAATTGCTTCAGCATAAAGATCCGGATGAGCAAAAAAGAGTGAGCGGCGAAGGAATCTATTACGGTATCAATCTTACCGGGTCCTCGCAGGCCAAGCAGGCTTATGAGATTTATAAGCAGCAGAAGCCGGAGCTGCAAAGCTTCTCGCAATATGAATTTGAGTTCAACCAGCGGACCAATATGGGCCTCATTATGTTCATTGTCGGCTTCCTGGGCCTGACGTTCCTGATCACCTCCGGCTGTATTCTTTATTTCAAGCAAATGGATGAGAGCGAGGAGGAGCGGGAGGGATATACGATCCTGCGCAAGCTGGGCTTCACCCAAGGGGATCTCCTGCGCGGCATCCAGTTCAAGCAGCTGTTCAATTTCGGTATTCCGCTGATTGTCGGGCTGTGCCACAGTTACTTTGCGGTGAAATCCGGCTGGTTTTTCTTCGGGACCGAAATGCTGACTCCAATGTTCGTCGTTATGGGGGTCTATACCGTGCTGTATTCGATCTTCGGCATCCTGTCCGTCCTGTATTACAAGCGGGTAATCCGGGAGTCACTGTAAAGATATGTACTGATGAGGATAGCCTTGGGGCTGTCCTTTTTCTTTTTAGAGGATTATACTACTGCTGATTTCATCCAAAAGTTCTCAGCTCTTGCCTTACGCAAAACAGGCAGCGATAATGGTATAATAAGGAGGAAATTTCAGACTATAGACAGAAGAGGTGGGGGCGTGTCAGTTACAGTTGGGGAGATTAAATCGATTAACCGTTATCCGGTAAAATCCTTTGCAGGTGAGGCACTGGAGGCCTGTAAGGTTGTATCTTACGGAGTGGAGGGGGACCGGTATTGTTCCTTTTATGATATGACCAAAAAAGACTGGTCCCAGTATATCACTGCCCGGAAGATTCCGAAGATGATGTCCTATATGGCGGAGTATACGGGGGAAGATATCCGTGTAACGGCTGCGGATGGCCGGGTGTTCGGCTGGGACCAGGAGCTGCTGGACGAAATACAGAGTTTGACCTCTACCGAAATTACGATGTCTGCGTTCAAGGCACCACACCCGGAGGAGCAGTACCCGGAGCTATTATCGGTAGATGGGGCAAGTATTCTGCTGGTGACCGATAAGAGCTTGAAGAAGCTGGAGGCGATGTGGGGCAAGCCAATTGACCAGCGCCGCTTCCGCGGCAACTTTCTCGTGGAAGTGAGTGAGGACTCGCTCGGGGAGGAAGAGTGGCTCGGCCGCCGTCTGTCGATAGGCAGTACAGTGCTGCAAGTGGATAGCTATTGCGAGCGCTGCGTAATGATTACGACAGACCCGGATACCCTGGAACGGGACAGTTCGCTGCTGAAGCAAGTATATAAAGAGCTTAAGCAGCAGTTCGGCGTCTATGCTTCTGTAATCCGCACGGGAGAAGTTCGGCTGGGCGATCAGGTTCATATGCTGGATAACTAAGCTGGACAGGGGTGAACGATATGCTGGAGTTGTCCATGGAGCATGCGGATGAGCTGGTGAAGGTGACACATGCGCTCTCTACAGAGCTAAGGCTCAGAATGCTGGCGCTGCTTAACACCCGGAGAATGAATGTAGCGGAGCTGGCTGAAGCGCTGGAAATTCCGGTATCTACGGCAGCCTCCAACGTGAAGGTACTGGAGCAGGCAGGGCTGATTGAGACCGAGCTGCTGCCTGCTTCACGCGGGGCGATGAAGGTATGCAGCCGGATCTATGATGATATCAAGATCACGATCAATGCCCCGCAGCGCCGCCTGCAAGCCGGTCAAGGCGAATATTGCTATGAGATCTCCATGCCGATCGGCAATTTTACAGCCTGTGAAGTGGCGCCTACCTGCGGGATGGTCAGTGAGAACGGTCCGATTATAACGGAGGATTCACCGGCGGGATTTTTCCATCCGGACAGGGTACAAGCCCAACTGCTCTGGCTGCGCAAAGGGTATCTCGAATACCGCTATCCGCTGGAAATTCCACAAGGAGCGGTGCTTCACCGGATTCAGTTCTCCATGGAGATCTGCTCAGAGGCACCGAATTACGAGAATGACTGGCCTTCGGATATCACACTGTGGATTAACCAGGTGGAGGTGGGAACCTGGACCTCGCCCGGCGACTTCGGCGGCAGACGCGGGAAGCTGAATCCCTCGTGGTGGATTGATACGGGAACCCAGTTCGGCGCACTCAAGACCTGGAGCGTAGATAATACCCGCAGCACTATCGACCATCAGGAGCTATCTGCTGTTAATCTGGAGCAGCTGAACCTCACCGGCCAGAACCACGTGGATCTGCGGCTGGGCGTGAAGGAGAATGCGGTCTTCAAGGGCGGTATGAACCTGTTCGGCAAAAAATTCGGCGATTATGAGCAGGATCTGGTGATGAAGATTTTTTATAGTGTGGAGCCTTAGTCTAGAAGTAAGGTGAATGTAAGATTTTATTTTCGGAAAAGAACCTGCTGCTTACGGCGAAGGTTCTTTTTGGCGTCACCATTGACATTTCAGCGGATTCTGCAATAATTGATACATATTTATTGTATTAAAACAAAAATATTGTTATTAAGGAGTGTGCGCATTATAATGACAACCCGGCACTATATCAAGGATTATCCGCGGCCGCAGTTCGTCCGTGACGCCTGGCAGAGCCTGAACGGGGAATGGGATTTCCGGTATGACGATGACAACATGGGGGAGCGGGAGAGATGGCATGAGGAGCTGCACGGCGATCTGAAGATTCAGGTTCCGTTCACGTATGAGACGGTGGCGAGTGGAATCGGCGAGACCACGTTCCATCCGTATGTATGGTATGAGCGGGAGGTACAACTACCTGACACCTTGGGCAACAAGCGGGTGCTGCTGAATTTCCAGGCGGTGGATCATATCGCGAAGGTGTGGGTGAACGGCAGCTATGCCGGGGGGCACCAAGGCGGGTACGCGGCTTTTACACTGGATATCACAGATTATCTGAACACAGGTGCCGGAGCGCTGAACCGTCTGACCGTCAAGGCAGAGGATAGCCAGAGCTGTACACAACCACGGGGCAAGCAGCGTTGGGTGGATGAGAATTTCGAGTGCTTCTATGTGCAGACCACGGGAATCTGGCAGAGTGTGTGGCTGGAGTATGTATCCCCTTCGTATCTTAAGTCTGTCAAAATCACTCCGGATCTCGATAACCGCTCGGTCCGCTTTGAATACGAGGCTCAGGTGGCAGCCCCGAATCTCCGGCTGGAGACCCGGATCAGCATGCAGGAGAAGACCTTCAAGCAGGTCTCGCTGCATATCGACCGGTCTTGGCAGCAGCTGGATGTAGAGCTGACCCATGAAGCGAATGGCCCGTGGAAGCTCCAGTCCTGGTCGCCCGCTTCGCCGGTGCTGTATGAGGTGGAGTTCGTTCTGTACGAAGGGGACAACATGATCGACCAGGTCTACTCCTACTTCGGACTCCGCAAAATCTCCATCGAACAAGGCAAGGTGCTGCTCAACAATACGCCAGTGTACCAGAAGCTGATTCTGGACCAGGGCTATTGGCCGGACAGCCATTTGACCCCGCCTTCGGAGGAGGCGCTGATTGCTGACATTGATGCGATTCTCGCGATGGGCTACAACGGGGTACGCAAGCATATGAAGATTGAGGATGCACGCTTTCTGTACTGGTGTGATGTGAAGGGACTGCTGGTCTGGTCGGAGATGGCGGCCACCTATGAGTTCAATGATGAGGCTGTGGAGCAGTTCACGAAGGAGTGGACAGAGATTGTCCGGCAGCAGTATAATCATCCCTCGGTTATTACCTGGGTGCCTTTTAACGAATCCTGGGGTATTCCGCAGGTCTACACGAACAAGCGGCAGCAGCAGTTCACTGAGGGCATCTATCATCTTACTAAGGCGATGGACCCGGATCGTCCGGTGATTGTCAATGACGGCTGGGAGCATACGATCAGCGATATTATTACCCTGCATGATTATGAAGAGAGCGGTGCAACGCTGTTTGCGCGGTATGCAGACTCCGACAGTGTGCTTGGCGGCAGCTCCTCATTTAATAACTGGAAATACGCGATGGCCAAGGGCTACGAATACCGGGGTCAGCCTGTCATAGTCAGTGAATTCGGGGGCATTGCCTTCAACACCGGCGAGGGGTGGGGCTATGGGGAGCAGGTCAGCAGCACGGAAGCCTTCATTGAACGGTTCCGCAGCATCACGCAGGCGATCAAGGATACACCTTACATCTGCGGTTATTGCTATACTCAGGTTACGGATGTGCAGCAGGAAGTGAATGGGCTACTTACGGCAGACCGGACACCGAAGATTCCGCTGGACGAGATTCGTAAGATCAACCGGCAGGCGAGGAAATAATCGTAACATTGTGACCTAAATAGCGGTGAATTATCGGTTCTACGACCACGGGAAGCCCTTTAGAATCTTTGGTGAAAGCACTTACATATAAGTGCGTTCAACAGGCTACACCTATTCAAGATTAAGAGGAGGGGCTTATGTGTTAAAAAAAGTGTTTACCTCGCTGTCTGCTTCCCTGTGTCTGCTGCTGATTTTTGCCGCTATCCCGGTGTTTGCCGCGAATGGACCGGTGGTGTGGGGGAGTTCCTCCACCATTACCAATATCAACACGTTCACCGATGCCGGTCCCGATGCCCGGGGCTTAAGACCCGGAACCTTCGGCGCGGAATATGCGCGGATGATCAAGCTGGCGAACGGAGACTGGCTGGCCGTCGCCGCCATCTACGACAACAACGGCTATACCAAGGTCTCCTGGGGCGGGACCCGGCTGCAGGTCTTCCGCAGCACCGACAACTGCCGCACCTGGTCGCTGATGTCCACCCTATGGGAGGATGGGCGTGACCTGGACAACGGGCAGCTCATCCAGCTGGCGAATGGCGAGATTCTGCTGGCGATGCGGTCTGTTCGCTGGCAGGAATCGTACAAGCTCAGAGTGTATAAAAGCGTGAATGGAGGCGCGAACTGGAGCTTCCTCAGCACCATCGACGAGAACAACGGAGCTCCCGGCGCGCTCGGGAATCCCGACAAAGGCGTGTACGAGCCGCATATGCAGCTCCTGAATGACGGCTCAGTCGCCGTAATGTATGCAAGCGAGAAGCATGTGACGGAGAATCCGTCGTACAGCCAGATCATCTCCCAGAAGATCTCTACCAACGGGGGAGCCAGCTGGGGGAATGAAATCTATGTCGCCTGGGACCCCTCCAATTCAGGCGCGCGTCCGGGGATGCCGGTCTGGACCAAGATGGCGAACGGGCAGTATATTGTAGCCTTTGAGGTGTGCGGGACGCAGAGCTGCAGAATTTTCACCAAAAAAAGTGCTGACGGCAAAACCTGGTCCAGCGGCATCGGCACCCAGGTCTCCACGAACCAGCAAGGCGGACCATACATCTTGTCCTTGGCGGACGGGCGTCTCCTGCTCAGCTCCAATTCCAACGTGCTGTCCCTGAGCAACGATTACGGGAACACCTGGGTGGACAATGATATTCCGGCATTCGGAAATTCATGGTGGACGGCGATGTACCAGACGGGAGCGAATGAGATTGCCTTCGTGAATTCGGTGGACCGGAGTGTCGGCGGGCATAATGTCCAGGTGCGGTTCGGGACGCTCAGCGGCACGTACAGCAATGATTTTGCAGCAAATGACAACGGGTGGGCCCGCTATGCTGGGACTTGGGCGGTAAGCGGCGGAACCTACAACCTGAATTCAGTGAATGCCGACAAATCGCTGTTAACCCCTTATCCTTCCAAAATGAATTATACGCTGGAGGGAGACATCCGGCTGAATAATGCAGGTCAGGCCAGTCTTCTCTTCAATGTGACCAGGCCGGGGACCGGGGCTGATCTGCAAAAGGGTTACGCAGCAGGGATTGACTCTGCCGGTGAGGTGTGGCTTGGACGGTTCAATAATAACTGGACCTCTCTCCAGACCGTAAATACTCCTATTGCCGTGAACACCTGGTACCACATGAAAGTTGTGGTCAATAACGGAAACATCAAGGTTTATGTGGGAGATATGACGGTGCCCAAGATTGACAAGAATGATGCCGTCTTTACTTCAGGCACAGTAGGTGTTCGCGGCGGCTTCGGCAACAGTGTCAGCTTTGACAATTTTACAGTGAATTGACTGGAATTTCACGGGGGCCTCTCAAGAGGTCCCTTTTTGCGTGCGCAGACGACTGTTCATGATCTGTCGATTCTCCACCCTGCGTAAGATCGTCTACCTGCCAGGGCTTCCGGCCGGGTTACATCTGTCGTTTGTTCACCAAGGAACGGCGGTTTGTCGGTTCAAGCACGGCGGTGTTCGCTGTAGAGTTATAGATAAGAAAGCCCTTACATCAAAGTGTGACGGCTTTCCTCGCACAAACTTTACGGAGAAGAGGGTTGTACAGATGAAGATGAAACAAGGCTTAACAAGTATGGTAACGGCGGGGCTGACACTGGCGCTGGTCCTGCAGGGATGCTCTTCCGGAAATACAGAGAACGGAGCGGCCAAGGCATCGAACGGGCCCGCAGCAACAGAGAGCGCAGGCGGCAGTCCGGTGGAGATCTCCTTCTGGAATATGTTCGGCGGCGGGGAAGGGGAATTCGTGGACCAGATCATCAAGGGCTACAATGACTCGCAGCAGGAGGTTAAGGTCAAACAGCTCCGTCTTGAATCCAACGAGTATTACGCGAAGCTCGGCACAGCGTTGTCGTCCTCCAAAGGCCCGGATGTTGCGGTAGCCCACGTGGAGCGGATCTCGCCGTTCGTGAAGGCCCAGCAGATTGTGCCGGTGGATGAGCTGGCCTCCAAGGCAGGCTTTGATCTGAAGCAGATTTCGGATTCCAATATCAAGAGTGTATCCTATGACGGTAAGCCTTACGCGGTTCCGCTGGATACCCATTTCCACATGTTCTACTACAACAAGGACATTCTGAAGCAGGCCAATCTGCTGAACGAGGACGGTACGCCCAAGCTGGATGATATGACCCCGGCAGGCTTCGAGAAGACGCTCTCTGAGATTCAGGCCAAGGTGCCGGATGTCCAGGCGATGGCGGTGAATACCCCGTATTTCCAGGAGCCGTTCCTCAATCTCTATTATGAAGCGGGCGGCGAGCTGCTGAACCCGGAAATGACCAAGGCGAGCATTAACAACCCGCAGGCACTGGATGTGCTGAACTTCTATATGGATGTCTTCAATAAAAAATATGCCGATCTCAATGACAAGACGCCGTGGGATACCTTCCATAACGGCAAAGCCGCCTTCTGGTTCGGCGGGGTATGGGAAGCAGGGCTGCTGCTGGGGGATGAATCGCTGCACATCGGCGCTATGCCGCTGCCCCCGATCTTCGGCAGCCAGACGCACTGGGGCAGCTCCCATACGCTGGTCATCCCGTCCTACGTGACGCCGGAGAAGCAGGAAGCCGCAGCCAAGTTCATGAAGTACTTCTCCGAAGTGGGCGGGGAGATCTGGGGACAGGCGGGTCATGTGCCGGCGAACAGCAAGATTACAGAGAGTGAAGCCTACAAAAGTCTGCCTTACCGCAGCGAATTCATCGAGGCGCAGAAGACGGTGAAGTTCGCGCCGCCAACCGATAAATATACGACGATTATCACCACCGTTTCCGAAGGACTGCAGAACATAATTTTTGGCAGCGAGACGCCGGAGGATGGCCTGGCTAAGCTGGAGAAACAGATTAACGAAGTGCTGGAGAACTAGCCTTATCTGACTGGATTGGGATGAACTACTGCCAGAGGCAGGTCAGTCCCAATCCGGCTCATGATTCATTTCAACTGAAGGAGAGAGATAATGATGGAGCGGAGCTTGAGTGAGAAAAGGCCGGCTGCGGCTCTTCGCAGAGCAGAGCCTGTACACCTGCTGACTGAACTGAAGGCTATTCTGTACCTGATCCCGTTCCTGATCCCGTTCACGGTGTTCTATCTGTGGCCGGTGATCCGCGGAGCCTGGATGAGTCTGCATGTGTGGGGCATTCAAGGGATGCAGAAGTATGTGGCTTTGGCGAACTATGCAAAAATACTGCAGAATTCAGATTTCTATGCTTACCTGTGGAACTCATTCTATTTCGTGCTGCTGTGCGCGCCCACGGTCATCATCCTGGGCCTGCTGCTGGCCCTTATTATTAATCAGAGAATCTGGCTGCGAACCCTGATCCGCTCAGTGTTCTTCCTGCCGTATGTCCTGTCGGTCTCTGTAGTCAGCTTCATCTGGCTGCGGCTGCTGGATGCGAAGAACGGCCCGGTCAATGCAGCCTTACATATGCTTGGCATTAATGCGGACATTAACTGGCTTACGGATCACAGGTTCGTGTGGTGGGCAATTACAATAGCGACTGACTGGTGGAGCGTCGGATTCGTTATGGTGCTGTTCCTGGCAGGTCTGCAGGAGATTCCGGCCGACCATTATGAAGCGGCGAAGATTGACGGTGCGAACGCGTGGCAGCGGTTCTGGAGCATTACTCTGCCGGGACTGTCCAGTGTGATGAAGATCCAGATCTTTTACCAGATTATTAACTGTCTCAAGCTGTTCGGGCAGGTACAGATTATGACCGGCGGCGGTCCGGGCGATTCCACGAATACGATGATCCGCTATATCTATGTCACGGGGTTCAAAAAGGATATGTTCGGCATGGCTGCGGCGCAGTCCATGGTGTTCTGCTTCATCATGCTGCTGATCGCCGTGATTCAATTCAAAATTACAGACCGCAAGGACGGATAGGAGAGGAGAAGATTCATGAAGAAGCTTGCTTTAAATACTGTGGCTATTGTGCTTGCCCTGCTGTTTGTTTTTCCGCTGATCTGGATGTTTCTCACCTCCCTGAAGCCCGATGGAGTGAATGTCTATACGCTGGCCGATTGGGTGGATTGGTCGGATCTGAATACCGGTAACTATGTCAAGGTCATTAGAGATTCGCAGATTCTGCTCTGGACCTGGAACAGTCTGTTGATCGGCGTACTCACTACCCTGATCTCCATTCTGCTTAGCTCGCTGGCAGCCTTCTCGTTCTCCAAGCTGCCGTTCCGCACAAGGGGCATCTTCTATGTGCTCATTGTCTCAGGCCTGCTGATTCCGACAGAAGCTATTCTGATTCCGCTCTATGAGACTGCGCTGCATCTGGAGCTGATCGATAATATCTGGGCCATTATCCTCCCGGGACTGACCAACCCGATCGGTATTCTGCTGCTGAAGCAGTTCATGGACGGCGTGCCTAAGGATTATATTGAAGCCGCGCAAATCGACGGCAGCCGCAGCTTCCGGCTCTGGTGGAGTATCTGCCTGCCGCTGACGCGCTCGGCGATGGTGTCTGTCGGGATCTTCTTTTTCATCCTCTCGTGGAACAATTTCCTCTGGCCTTATCTGGCGATTACCTCGGAGGAGAATATGATCCTGTCGGCAGGGCTGCCCACCTTTTTGTCGAATAATAATATGTCGCTCAATCTCATTATGACAGCCAGCGCCCTGGCGGCGATTCCGACGATCATTGTCTTCATTCTGCTCCAGCGTCAGATTGTTCAGGGCGTAGCCATGTCGGGGGTCAAGGGTTAGCCTGAACCAGATCATATAACGGGAAAGGATATAGAGCATGCGTACATCTCCTGAGAGTTCTGCCAGGTCCTTGCGGCTGCGCTTGCTATCCTGGATCATACAAATGAAGAGCAGCATGCGCTATAAGTGGATGCTGCTGCTTGTTCTCTTCTCCTTGACACCGCTGGTGGTCATGGGGATTATTTCTTTTTCCATCTCGAAATCAACCCTTAACGACAAGGCTACCGAGTATTCGGAGCATCTGCTCAATCAGACCGCTGATAATCTCGATACGCGCCTGGGCATCTACAAGGATATGCTGATGCAGGTGCTGAACAATCATGAGATTGTGGGAATGCTGCGGGCTCTTGATGGGACCACTCCGGCCAGCTATGATGTGGATAGTCTGTCTCTGACGACGAAGCTGTCCACGATTGTGGCAATTAATCAGGATGTACAGTCCATCTCCTTCGTCTCGGATAAGCACTATATCAAAGGGATCTACCGCTGGAGCACGCGCACGCCCGCCGAGGTGGAGCCGTTCCTTGCGACTCTTAAGGGCGGCAGCAATTTCCGCTGGTATCCGACCCGCTACGGCACTTATGTGGACAGCCTCAATTCCCAGAGCACCCATGTTTTCTCAGTCGCCAAGCAGCTCTACAAAATATCCGATGACAGTCCCCTGAAGATTGTTGCCGTGCTGGATATCCGAGAGGATGTGATTAAGGAGCTGGTCTCGAAGGCGGTCAGCAATAACCGTGACCTGCAAAGCTTCGTGATAGACGGCGGAGGCAGGCTCGTCTCGTACCCGGACAGCGGGCTGATCGGCCGGAGTGTGAGCGAGGTCCTGGGACAGGCAGGGTATGAGCAGCTCATGCGTACCGGACAGGAGGAAACGAGGTTCCCGCTTGGCTACAAGGGAGACAGCCTGATCGTGAATGCCAAGAAGCTGCATACGAATGACTGGGTGGTCGTCAATGTGATCTCCAAGGCGGCGCTGTATCAGGATTCCAACCGCCTGCTGCAGATTTTCATCTTCGTCGGGCTGCTCTGCATCATCTTCTCGGTCATTGCCGCGCTGGTGCTGGCGAACTCGATTACGAACCCGATTCTGAAAATGATCCGGCTGATGCGGCAGGTGATGTCCGGCGAGCTCAGCGTCCGCTACAAGGCCAAAAGCCGGCATGATGAAATCGATATTCTCGGCGACAACTTCAACGCAATGGTCGTGCAGATCGACGGACTCCTGAAAGCGGTATATCTGGAGCAGGACCGGAAACGGATGGCTGAACTCAAGGCGCTGCAGGCGCAGATTAACCCGCATTTTCTATACAACACGCTGGATATTATTAAATGGACGGCGCTCATTCAGAAGGCCAATAACGCGGCGGAGATGGTCAGCTTATTATCGCGTCTCTTGCGGATCAGCCTGGGCCGGGGGGAAGAGACGGTGACGGTGGAGGAAGAGATCGAGCATGTACAGTGTTATCTGGGCATACAGAAGTTCCGGTTCAACTTCAAGATTGACACTATCATTGAGATGGATGAAGACGTCCGCCGCCTGCGTACGCCGAAGTTGATTCTCCAGCCCATTGTCGAGAATGCGATCATCCATGCTTTTGGGGAGATGGAGTCCGGCGGTATGCTCCGTATCTCCTGCACCAAGGCACCGGGCAACCTGCTGTGGTTCGAGGTCACTGACAACGGCAAGGGCATGGACCCTGTGCAGGCCAGTAGTCTGCTGGATGGGCAGGCGCGGGAGGAGGAGAAGCCGGGAGGCATCGGGCTGGCGAATGTGGACGAGCGGATCAAGCTCATTTGCGGCAAAATGTACGGGCTGGACCTGCGCAGTGAACCGGGAAAAGGGACGTCTATCCGGATCAAGCTGCCGCTTATCACAGACGACACAAGGGGGAACCACTGATATGTACCGGGTCATTATCGTAGAAGATGAATTTATCGTGAGATATGGCATCCGGTCGATGATTGAATGGGAAGCCATCGGGATGGAGGTCACCGGGGAGGCCGGGAACGGCCGGGAGGCGCTGGAGCTGATGGCAACCGGACTGCCCGACATCCTGATTACGGATATCAAAATGCCCGTCATGGACGGCATTGAGCTGATTGCCGAGGTGCGCAAGCTTTCTCTGGACCTAAAGATTGTTATCCTCAGCAATCTGGAGGACTTCCAGTATGCCAAGGAAGCGATTAAGCAAAATGTCTCCGACTATATCATCAAGTCGGATATGATGCCGCGCGACTTCGAGCAGGTACTGCTTAAGCTGAAGGACAGCCTCGAAGGGGCGCAGAAGCCTTGGGAGCAAAAGTCTGCGCCAGCTCAAATTGCGCCGGTGCATAAGGAGAAACTCCTGATCGAGCTGCTGGAGCTTCGGGCGGTTCAAGGCAGAATCGAACACGATACACTTGCGCGGGCAGGGCTTGCGGAGAAGCGGCCGCTTTATGTGCTGCAAATTCTGCCGGGGGGCAGAGCAGAGCCGGAGTATGGGCAGGGAGCAGCGGTAATCCGCAGCCTGCTAGAAGAGATAGGTCTTAACGATCCTTTTCTCGGCTATGAGCTGGTTCGTGACAGACAAGGTGTACTGCATGTAATTGTAACCTCAGAGGTAATGGTACGGACCGGTAAGGCTGCGATTATGGACCGCTTACTCAGCTCCAGTGAACAGTTGATTCTCCGGCTATCCAGACAATACGGCTGGACTGTAACGATTGGCATTAGCGGAGAAGTCAGGGAGTGGGCGGATTTGAAAAATGCGTATGTCCAGGCCGCAGGCGCTGCAAGGATGAAGCTGTTCATGGGAACGGGGCGTGTGCTGGTTCACGGTAGCGGTGAACTGCTGGCACAAGGGCCGCAGTCTGACGCTGCACAGCCTGACACAGCGCAGCATCAAATGACACAGTCAGGGACTACACTAGCGCCATCGCTCCAGATTAGCAGCCATCAGATTCAGTCGATGGTCTATGCTTTTCAGTCGCGGGAGCTGGAAGAATATCTGGAGCAGCTGTTTGGTCAGCTGGCTGTGCGCAGGGATGCGGAGCTGGTGCAGATTATTTCACTGGAGCTGTTGATGATTCTAACCACTCTGTGGCCGGATGTGTCGAAGGATGCAGAGCAGGTGCTTGAGCTGAAGAAGCAGTACTTTGACGAGCTGTCCAAGCTGGAGACGCTGGAAGAGAGCCGCGAGTGGTTCCTGCAGGCCTTCCAGGCGCTTGTTGCACATATGAAAGAGATGTATAATAGCGACCGTAACAGTATTATTAAGGCGACTCAGTATATCCGGCAGTATTATCACCAGGAGATTACCCTGCAGTCGATCAGCGGGCTGGTCCATCTGAGCAAGAACTACTTCGCCAATCTGTTCCGCAAAGAAGTCGGGGAGAGCTTCCTGGAGTATCTGACCCGCATCCGCATTGAGAAGGCGAAGACCTTGCTGACCGGCGAATTGAAGGCTGGCGACATAGGCAGTCTGGTCGGCATCCAGGACCCGAAGTATTTCTCCAAGGTATTCAAGAAAATCACAGGCGTATCTCCCTCCGAGTACCGCGCGCTGGTCCGCAAGGAGCGGTAAGGGAGCCTCGAGGCGGAACTTATTGCAAACGCTTACAATATTTAGGTAGCATGTACAGGAAAGTAGAGTCAGGGTGAGCCAGTTAAGTGAAGTGAAAGGGATTTGTCCCTCTGGTGGTGCTAAGTAATGTTGGTGAAGAGCACAAGTACACCTGAATTCGCAGAATGATGCCCGAACGAACAATTAAGGAGCATAACTCTTGCATTATTCGTCCGTTAGATTGATTTATGTTTCAAGGAGGAGGAGAAAGATGAAGCTGATCCTGCCTGTTCTGCTGCTGTGTCTGCTGCTGTTCACGGGCTGCGCGGATTTCTCTTCCAGGCATACGGAGCCGCCGGAGCGCAGCACGGCTGTGACGATCTCCTTCTGGAATCCGTTCGGAGGGGGAGAGGGCGAATTCGTAGAGCGGATCATCCATGACTATAATGCTTCCCAGAGTGAAGTGTTCGTCAAGCAGTTCAGACTGGAATCGAACGAATATTATGCGAGACTCCGCACTGCTCTGTCCTTCGGCAAGGGGCCGGATGTGGCGGTCATCCATGCTGACCGGCTGTCTCCGTTCATCAAAGCGCAGCAAATCATTCCGCTCAATGCTCTTGCACAGCAGGGCGGATTCCAGTTCAATCAGATCGGGGAGCAGAACCTTCAGAGCGTCAGCTATGCCGGGCAATACTATGCAGTGCCTCTGGATACCCATTTCCATATGCTCTACTATAACAAAGCAATCCTGGCCAAGGCCGGTGTATTATCTGCTGACGGAACACCGCTGCTGGAAGAGACTACACCGGAGGGATTCATCCGCCTGCTGCGGCAGATTGCTGCGCGGGTACCGGCTGTACAGCCTATGGCGGTGAACACCCCCTATTTCCAGGAATCCTTCCTCGATCTGTATTATCAGGCGGGTGGAGAGCTGCTCAGCCGGGACGGCAAGCGGGCAGCCATCTATAATGAGAAGTCCGTAGAGGTGCTTAGCTTCTATCAGCGGCTGTTTGACGAGGGATTAAGCGATTTAAGCGATAATACGCCTTGGGATTCTTTTGACAAAGGGCAGGCGGGCCTATGGTTCGGCGGAGTATGGGAAGCAGGCCATCATCTGGACAATAAGGCGCTGGATATCGGGATTATGCCTCTTCCGCCGATCTTCGGCAGCGCAGACCATTGGGGAAGCTCCCACACCCTGGTGATTCCGGCCTATACCACCGTGGAGAAGCAGGCAGGTGCCCTGGACTTCATGAAATACTTCTCGGAGGTGGGCGGAATGATCTGGGGCGAGGCGGGGCATGTTCCGGCGAACTCTACTGTTGAACAGAGCCGGATGTACCGGGAGCTGCCTTACCGGGAGCGGTTTATTCAAGCAAAAGATCAGGTCAAATTCGCCCCGCAGACGGATAAATATGCAGCTCTGTTCACTGCAATGTCCGAGGAACTGCAGCATATCGTGCGCAACCGGATACAGCCCGAAGCGGGACTTAAGCGGCTGGAGGAGAGTCTGAATCAGATTCTGGCAAACTAGGTGACCAGCTCCGGGACCGGACAGAACCCAGGGTTCGCGGTGCACAGAGCTGTGGTGAAGTCGGGCCGTGTCTTCCTCAGCACAGCGAAATAACTACGGATGACATGATTCAGCTCAGGGCTGCCATTCTGGAAGGATAGGGACTTAAGGGTCTGGACATGGGTGTAATAGTATTTGGTCTTCTGCTTAGGCAGCTTGTAGACGGTTGGCGGAACATACGTAGTGACGTCAAAAAGATTGGCATAGCGGTAGCTGCTGCGCACATACCGGCTGAAGGCGTTGGCAAAATCCGGGTCGCCTACACGCGGAGACCCGTAAGTATACAGCCGGGGGGTGGTGAAGGCGGAGTTGGCAGCAACATCCAGCGCACATAGAGTAGCCAGTGCCCCGCCAAGGCTATGGCCTGTTACATATAGCGTCTTCTCCGGAGACAGAGTGCCAAGCACGGAGAGAATGGCATCCCGAGCGGATGCATAGATATCGGTGAACCCCCGATGGGTCATGCAGGGTTCCTGGATGTATTTAAATTTCTTTTGCGCGGCATTCATGTTCGAGAGCCAGTCATTGGTGGAGATGCTTCCGCGCCAGGCAATAATGATCTCCTGCGGTGATTCCAGAATGAAGCCGAACAGCTCCCACACATTCCCCATCGATTTCGCCTGGAAGCTATGCACGGCCGAGAAGTCCGCCGGTACCACGAACGCACCCTCCGCATTGGCAAATTGGGTATAGGTCTGTCCGCAGACAGCCGCCAGAAAAATCGCCCATTCCGCCTCACCTGTCATGGTACTCATTCTGCATCCCGCCTTTCTTTATATCTGTGTATGATGGGAAGGCGGGATTGGTGCCTAGCGGGCAGCGAGACCTGGCTTAAGAGAAACGTCAGCCACTCACAATGGCCTCGAAATCCACCTGTGTCAGCTGTCGTGAGACCTCCCACAGCCTGGATGCGGCAGCCCGGTCCAGTGCTTGCGGAGCCATCTTGCCAGGCTTTGGTAAGCCTCTGGTTTCAGAGAATCTGCCGGGACCGTAATAGATTCCCGCCTTGGCCTCCGGTGATGTGGCGGCAAACAGTGCAGGAAGTGCGCCTTGGGCCGCCGGCTGGAACAAGATTGGCCCAAGCAGTCTGCGGAGAATGCCGGGAGCGCTGTTTGGTCCTGCCCCATTCAGCAGCAGGTCCGTACGTGATATCCCCGGGTGAACCGGTAGGCTCAGCAGGTTCCATCCGCCCAGGTCACTGCGGCGCTGCAGCTCAAGAGCGAACATAATCATCGCTATTTTGGATTGGGCGTAAGACTGCCCGGCATGATAACGGCGTTCAAATTGCAGGTCGTCAAAATGAATGGAGCCACTCCGGTGGGCAATACTGCTTAGACTGACCACCCGGGGCTCCTTTGCTTGGCGCAGCAAGGGCATCAGGTACGCAGTGAGCGCGAAGTGTCCAAGGTAATTCGTACCGAATTGCAGCTCGAACCCGTCTGCGGTGACTTGGCGTACAGGTGGAGTCATGACGCCAGCATTGTTAATCAGGAGATCAAGACTGCGCCGCTGAGTATTCATTCTTGTGCCGAATGCCTGCACAGAAGCCAGACTGGCAAGATCCAGCACCTCAAAACGTATGTTGGCTGAAGGAACGCTTGCGGAGATCCTTTTAACCGCTTCAGCTCCCTTCGCTGCATTCCGGCCCGCCAGGATAACCTCTGCCCCGTGCCGCGCCAGTTCAAGCGCGGTTTCGTAGCCGAGTCCGCCTGTACCGGTAACAACGGCCGAACGCCCCTGCTGGGAAGGAATCTGGGCAGCTGTCCATCTGGGGAATTTGTCCATTTTATGCTCTCTCCTTTGTTTGTCCGCCAGGTGCATTAATACATAGTTGACCCGCGGTTTGTTATACTCCATGCTAATACTTAGAGATTTATCGAAGTCAAGCCACTTTCAAAAACCCATGGTGAGGTGAAAAGCTGATGTACAGTATTAATGAGGTAGCGGCGATTTGTGAGGTAACAGCACATACGCTCCGCTTTTATGATAAGGAAGGGCTGATGCCCTTTGTCGGACGCAATGAGGCGGGGAACCGGACCTTCTCGGAGGGGGATCTGCTTTTGGTTAAAGTCATCTGCTGCCTGAAAAACACCGGTATGCCCATTAAAGAGATCAAAAGGTATATTGATCTGGTAATAGAAGGCGACAGCACCAGGGAAACGCGGCGCGGGATGATGATTGCACACCGGAAGGAAGTGCTGCGGCAGATGGAGGAACTGAAGAAAAGTCTGAATATTATTGATCTGAAGGTGGCTATGTACGAGACCCATAATATGGACTTGCTGCGGGAGATTTAGGGGCTGGACAGTTAGAGTTATCTCTAACCGATTAACCAATGTATGTAATTCAGAATATGACGCAACGAAAGTGTGTGTTGGAATCAAAGGAGCAATCGAAATGGTCGAGGAACGTATCCTGCTTGGGGAGATAAGCATTAATGCTAAGTATTCTTTAAAAGACAAGCCTGTCATCCTGTTGCTTCATTTCAGCGGCGGAAACCTGCATATGTGGGATGGAGTTCTCCCGCAACTGGAGCAGGACTACAGCATCCTTGCACCGGATCTCCGGGGGCATGGCCGGTCGGACAAGCCGGAGACTGGCTATCATATTGACGAGATGGCAGAGGATATGTATCAGTTACTGAGGCATTTGCAGGTGGACAAGTGCCACGTAGTAGGAAGCTCCATGGGGGCGCAGGTAGCGGTCAGTCTGGCAGCAGCCTATCCGGAGCTTGTATTATCTCTGGTGTGCGAAGGTGCGCTGAATAACGAATTTGGCGAATATGGTATATTTGACGGCACGGCGGAAGCGGTGGAGCAGAGGAAAGTGCAGCTTCGGGCAGAACTGGAGGAATGGAAGGAACCGTGCTATGACAGCGTTGAATCGTATGTAGCCCAGCAGCGGGCTGAGCTGACTGCGGAGGGCCTGTGGAATGAATATTTCTGTGCGTTCTATACGCATAGTCTGGAGCAGCATCCAGACGGCAAGTATATCTATTGTTATCCGAACCGTGTCAGAATCGAATACATAGTGAAGTATTGGGAGCTGTCTTTTGAACACTATTATCAGACAATACAATGCCCGGTCCTATTCCTGCCCAGCGAAGCGGAATGGAACGATGAACGGGTCCGCAGCAGTCTGAATGCCTTCGCAGAGCTGCTGGACAGCTATGAAATTGCGCTGATCCCGGATTCGCTTCATGCGTATGTCTGGATGCAGCTTCCGCTTCAGGCGGGTCAGGCTGTGCGGGATTTTCTGGACAAGCAGTTCTAACCCTACCAAGCATATAAAGAAGCCCGGTTCAGAGACAGGACTCCGAACCGGGCTTTGCTGTGTGCAGGATGGTGCCTATTTTCAGTTCTTATTCGCCCTCCGGCGGATCTTCAACTACCCGGTCAGGCAGCTGAGTCACATAACTGTCGGACATGCGGAGCAGCTCCAGCGCCCGGGTGAATTCATCCTCTGTCGATTGAAGCAGATCCGTGCCGTCACCGGACAGGGTGTAATGCTGGCCGTCCTCGAACCCGCTGCCTGACAGGAACAGCTCTTCATTATTAACGAAGGAACCCGTAGGCAGATAATAGCGCTGCGGCAGCAGGTTGTACGCGGTCTGGTTAAGCAGATCCTGTCCGAAGTGGATATGATAGTCCAGCGGAACCCCGAGCAGATTGGCAACGGTCGGCAAAATATCCACCTGGCCGCCTAACTGCTCCTTCAGTGCCGGTGTGGTAATGCCTGTGGCTGAGATGATCAGCGGTATATTAATCAGATCACGCTCATTATATTCATGGTCCAGAATCTCCTCCAGCAGGACCTTGTCTGCCTCTTTTAGCGAGAATATAGGAAGACCCCGGTGATCGCCGTAAAGGACCACTATGCTGTTATCCCACACACCGCTGCTCTTAAGCTCTTCTATGAATTGGCCCAGCGCATAATCCGCATAGTTCTCAGCCCGGATATAGTCACCGACCAGCGTCCCTTCGTACCGTTCCGGCAAGGTCATCTTGTATTTGCTCTCCGGGATCGAGAACGGATTATGCGACGACATCGAGATGACATGGGCATAGAAGGGCTGTTCACGCTGATCCATCTGCGCAAGCTCCGCAGAGGTCTTTCTGTACAGGACTTCATCCGAGGAGCCATAGAAGACGGCATCCTCTTCGCCGAAGTAGGTTTTGTCGTAATATTGATTGAAGCCCAGCGCCTTGTACAGCTCCCCGCGGTTCCAGAACTCTACATTATTGGTATGAAAAGTCGCGGTATCGTACCCCTGTGCCTCCAGCAGCTTCGGCAGGCTCGGCAGCTCCTTCGGAGCATACTTATCTGTGGCCGGACCGTCCGGCGGCACATAAAAGGAAGTGTTGACGATGAATTCGGCATCCGAGGTATTGCCCTGGCCTACCTGCTGAAAGAACCGGGGGAAATAGTAGCTCCCGCCGGCCAGCTTATTCAGGTTCGGTGTGATTTCGGTTCCGTCCACGGACAGATTGATCAGGAAGTTCTGGAGCGACTCCATCTGCAGGATGATCAGATTCTTACCCTTGGCAGCCCCGAACAAGACCGGATTAGCCTTCTGCTGAATGCCCTTTGTCATGTCGATGCCGGCCTGGGAGATTTGCGCAGGGTCCATAGGCTCCTCTGCGGGTTCACGCAGCAGGGCGTAGGCTTCATAATTGAGAATGCCCATTTGCTCTGCCTTGACATTCTCATTCATACTGGCTTTATTGGGGAAGATATTCATCATGCACAGCGTAAGCGAGATGCAGAACAGGATAGCCACTGCCTTGCGGTTGCTGGGCCGGGACATGGAATGCTTCCAGGCGAGCGCTTTTTTGCGTCTGAGCATGATCAGGCTGATAATAATGATGTCTACGAAGATAAGCATATATTGCGGATGCACGACGGCGAATATACTTTTTTTGACGGCGCCTACCTGTTTGACCTGTCCGAAGACCTGAGACGTAGCAATCATACCAAAATGATTATGATAGACGATGAGAGAGAAGAACAGTACAGTAATGAGCAGATTGACGATCAGATAGATGGCGACCTTGTGCTTGGTGGCGAACCATTCGATGAGGCAGAACAGCAGCAGCACGAACGGGATTTCCTTCAGCCAGGTGGTCCAGGTTGGACCGTCCTCGAATAAGTAATACCAGGCGAAATAACTCTTCACCAGCATGATCAGCGAGAAGAACAGAATCGACCTTTTTCGAAGCGAACGTGATTCCTTGTAAGGCATTGCGTATGCGCATCCTTTTCTATATAATCCATTAATTCTATTACAGGGCCGAGTTCAAAATCAACCGGTATTTAAGGGCAGTTTGGTGAAAAATAAAGGTGAAAGTTCGCCGCATATACGTTATTCTCTAAGAAGCATCCGGGAAGTTGAACCGTTGATAAACGAAGCAGGAGGAACAATAATGACCAAAGAATTCTCGCGCCAATATACAGACAGTGTGAAGCAGGAACTATTGAACAGACTCGGCCTGAAGCAGGTGTATTTCAAGGGACAGCAGGGCGAGGACCTGTTATATGAAGCAACGGGCTTTGACCGCGGTACCTCGCATAAGTTCTGTGTCAGAACGCGGAAAGGCACCGTTGACGAATGGGTAGGCGGGAAGTGGATGAAGGTCCGCAGCTTCTCGATTGCCAGCAAACAGGAGGGTTCAGAATGAGCAGCAATTCCCATTTGCAGTTACAGGTGCAGCCTTTGACAGAGATCAAGCATCTGAAGATTCATGGCAGAACGACCGGAGCGCTTAACCCCCTGACGTTATTCTGGACGGGCAGTGCGATAGAAGTGAACCTCCGGGCCTCCGAGCTGTGGCTTGAAGTAGAGTCCGGTTACGATCATCACGAATCCTGGATCAGTGTGCTGATCAACTCCGTTCCTGTCAGCAGACAGATGGTGAATGCCGGAAGGCACTGGATCTGCGTATTCAGAGGGATGAACCCTGAGCGGGTGAAGAATATCCGGATTGTAAAAGAGGTCCAGGCGATGAGCGGCGACCCCGGCGCCTATCTTCAGTTCCACGCGGTCCGCACAGACGGCAGCTTCCTGCCTGTTGAAGCGAAGCCGTACCGGCTGGAGTTCATCGGTGACAGTATCACCTCAGGTGAGGGCGTCGTTGGTGCCAAGAGCGAAGAGGACTGGATTCCCGCCTGGTTCAGTGGCGTGCATAACTACACAGCGATCACTGCCGAGGCCGTGCAGGCCGAATTCCGGGTGATCTCACAGAGCGGATGGGGCGTGCTCTCCAGTTGGGATAATAACCCGGGGGGCAATATTCCTGACATCTATGAGCAGGTCTGCGGTCTGCTGACCGGCCCGCATAATGAAGCGCTTGGTGCGCATAAGATGAATGATTTTGCGGCCTGGCAGCCGGATGTGGTGGTAGTTAACCTGGGTACTAATGATGACGGTGCGTTCAACTCCCCCGAATGGCTGGATGAGAGTACCGGACGTATCTATAAGCAGCGGCTGAATGAAGACGGAAGCTATCATGAGGAGGATCTGGCCGCCTTCGAGGCCGCGGTTACGAGGTTCCTGGCGAAGCTGAGAGGCTATAACCCCGGGGCGCATCTTCTCTGGGTGTATGGAATGCTTGGCCTCTCCCTGATGCCGGCGATCTACCGCGCGGTGGATGGATACATGAGGTCTACAGGCGATAAGAACGTGTCGGTGTTCCAGCTGCCGAATGTGACGAATGAAACGATGGGAGCGCGAACCCATCCGGGCCTGCCGGCGCACGAGCAGACTGCCGGGGAGTTAAGCGGCTATATCCGGGGGCTTTTGTCAGGGTCTTAACTGTAACGGCATATCCATTGAACAGTATAAGTTGCGGGAGCGCTCATCAGCTGATGGGCGCTTTGTGCTGCAATCTGTTTGACAAACAAACCGTCTGGACGGTATCGTAAATGACGAGGTGATGATTGTGAACAGTAATTCCAAACGCAGTCTGATTCTGGCTGCAGCTTCAACGATTGTTAAGAATAGCGGAATTGAGAAGCTTACACTTGAAGCGGTGGCTGCTGAAGCAGGAGTGAGCAAGGGCGGTTTGCTGCACCATTTTCCGAATAAAGACTCATTAATCTACAGTATGGTTTCGGGCATCACCAATGATTTTGTTGCGGATGTCCAGAAGAGGGCGGCCCAGGATACACGGGAGCAAGGGAAGTGGAGCCGTGCTTATTTGCAGTCTACCGTAGAAGCCGATCAGGATGGGCAGGACATGAATGTTGCGCTTAACGCAGCGCTTTTTACAAACGGTGAATTGCTGGATGAATTAAGGAAGCATTATACCGTCTGGCAAGAGAACATCGAGAATGACGGGCTGGACCCGGTAATTGGCTCCATTGTCCGGCTGGCTGTAGACGGCCTGTGGTTATCGGAGGTATTCGGGATCGGCGAGATCAGCGATGATATGCGTGATAAGGTCATCCGGAAATTATATGAAATGATCCATTAAGGAGGTAGTCCCATTGAATGCTTATGTTTTACTATCCTTAGCCATTGTGAGTGAGGTCTTCGGCAGCTCTATGCTTAAGGCATCCAACGGGTTCAAAAAGCTCCTTCCCTCCATTGCGGTGGTCGCTGGCATGGGCCTGGCGTTCTTCAATCTGTCACTGGCGCTGAAAGAAATCCCTCTCGGGACAGCTTATGCCATCTGGTCTGGCGTGGGAACGGCGTTAACCGCATTGGTTGGCGTGCTGGTCTATAAGGAACGTCTGAATGTGCGAAAAATAGCAGGCTTAATCCTCATCATTGGCGGTGTGGTTCTGCTGAAGCTGTCAACGGGGGTGTAGAGATGAGAGGTTACTTAGCGCTAAGCATCGCTATTATTTCAGAAATCTTCGGTACGACTATGCTTAAGCTCTCCGATGGATTCAGCAGTGTGCTGCCGTCGATCGGAGTAGTGCTTGGAATGGGCCTGGCTTTTTACTGCTTATCGATCAGTCTTCGCACCATACCTCTGAGCCTGGCTTATGCCATCTGGTCTGGCGTGGGGACAGCGCTGACAGCACTGATCGGCATCCTGATCTGGAATGATCCGTTCAATCTGCTCACCGGCATTAGTCTGCTGATTATTATCGGGGGTCTGGTGCTGCTGAATTCACCGGATAAGGCTGGCGGGGAAAACGCCCCTGAAGCTACGGAGAATTAGGTCTTGCTTAACAAGCCTTCGGTATGCTGAAATGGAAGTAGGCAACGTGTAGGAAGTGAGCGAGAAGGAGCAACCGGAATGAGGAAAATGTACCTGATAGCTGCCATATGGCTCAGCCTATTACTGCTGGCGGCATGTAGCGATGGCACCGGCAGCGGTTCTGGCGGGAGGATTGCCGATACCAGCCTAAGTGCAGGTCCGGCTGAGGATGCAGCGCTCCATGTGCATGCTGCCAGATCGGATCAACCGCAGAGCAGCAGCCAGCCCTACCTGGGCAAGGTCTATAAGGTTGTGGTAGATCCGGGTCACGGCGGTGAAGATCCCGGGGCAGTCTCCGTCAGTGGACGCCTGGAGAAGGATTTCAATCTTAGCCTGTCAGAGCAAATCGCAGCCCGGGTGGAGCAGGACCCGCAGCTTGAGATTCTGCTTACCCGGACCGGGGATGCTTTTATCTCCTCACAAGAGCTGTTCCGGCCCCAGTTCGCCAACAACCTGGCCGCAGACCTGTTCATCTCCATTCATGGCAATACCTATGAGGAGGCATCAGCATCGGGTACAGAAACCTTTTATTATCATGAAGAATCCTTGGCTTGGGCCGAGACTATACATAAGCATGTCATTCAAGCTACCGGTCTCAAAGACCGCGGCGTGAAGAAAGGGAATTACTTCGTTCTGCGCGATACGGTAATGCCGTCGGTGCTGCTGGAACTGGGCTATTTAACGAATCCCGGTGACGAGGCGAAGATGTGGACCTCCGGGTTCCAAGAGAGCGTGTCCTCCGCTGTTGTAGATGGGATAAGAGAGTATTTAGGGCTGGAGTGATGGATCACCACGATGTCAAAATGCACAAGGAGAAGCTTATGAACCGGATCTTAATTCTCGGATCAGGAGGATCAGGCAAGTCTACCCTGGCCCGTCAGCTTGGCGGCCTTCTTCATCTGCCGGTCGTACATCTGGATGCCCATTTCTGGAACCCGGACTGGGTTCCTAAGCCAAAAGAAGAGTGGGACGAACTGGTGCGGCAATACACCGACCAGGAGCAATGGATTATAGATGGTAATTATTCAAGGACCATGGAGCTAAGGATTAAGCGTGCGGATGTCATTATTTTTCTGGATTTACCCCGGATATTGTGTATGTACCGGATTGTGAAGCGTCGTCTTATGTACCATAACCAGACTAGACCGGATATGAACGAAGGCTGCCCGGAGAAGCTCGATTGGGCATTTGTGAAATGGGTCTGGAACTATAAGGCACGAAGCCGTGCTGTCACCCTGGAGAGACTCAAGCAGACCGGAGCTCACCAGCAAGTGCTGATCGTAAATACAAGGCGGCAGGTCAAGGAGTTGCTTCATCGCTTTGCAGAATGCTAATCAGCGCCGCACATACAGTCCCTTAAGGTCCAACTGCAGCTCACTTGAGATCAGAAGCAGGATCAGTTCCTCGATTGCTGATAGAGTGGCTACTAAGCATACAACTATTGTCCAGATTGCCTGATTCACATAGGGAAGCAGCAAAGGTGTAAGGAATAGCAGCAGTCCGGCCAGCTTGTTGCCGTAGGTATGAATGCTGCCGTAGGTGCTGAATTTGCGCAGAGCGGTCAGGATGGAGGCTCCCCGGATGACGGCAATCAGCGCGATCCACAGGATGAGGCCGAGGGTCAGACCAAGGAACGGATATAAGGTATAGAGTGCAGTGCCTGCCAGCGTCATATCGGCCACGGAATCGAGCTTGGCACCGAAGCTGCTAACCGTACCGGTCATTCGGGCAATAAGGCCATCCAGCATATCGGTAATTCCGCACAGGAGGTAGACTAAAGTGAAGCCCGTGCCCAGCGGCGCCAGGTACAGCAGCAGAAGAGCCAGCCCGATTCGGCTGAGCGTGATGCAGTTGGGGACAAGCTTCATGGCAACCTCCCTTTTTAACCGTGTAATGGGGATTTCCTGTCTAGCTTATTCGTATATATTCTATGCTTCATTATGCCTCTAAATTTGCCGATTGTCTTGAATAAGAAAGTACCCGTTAATATGGTGCAGGAACTGTCGGATGCATTTCCTGCGTAGCTGTTACTCTGATGGGGAGGAAAGGGAGGGACACGATGAACCTGCTGGAAGATATGAATGCTGCACTCTTCTACATTGAAGAGCACCTGGACGACGAGATCGATATAAAAGTGGCTGCGGGCTTCGCGTTATGCTCGGAGTATCATTTTACACGGA
This sequence comes from Paenibacillus sp. FSL P2-0089, assembly GCF_038595095.1. NCBI lineage: Bacteria > Bacillati > Bacillota > Bacilli > Caryophanales > Paenibacillaceae > Paenibacillus > Paenibacillus sp. FSL P2-0089. The sequence goes on along the minus strand of NZ_CP152006.1, from coordinate 4,399,294 downwards.
TGTTCTCCTTCCTGGCCGGTATCCCGCTCTCGGAATATATCCGCCGCAGACGTCTTACGCTGGCTGCCTTCAAGCTGCAGGGAAGCCAGCACCGGATTATTGATGTTGCCCTGGAGTACGGGTACACTTCGCCGGATGCATTCACAAAAGCCTTTCAGCAGCTTCATGGCGTAACGCCTTCAGAAGCAAGAACGGCAGGGACACCCCTGAAGGCCTTTCCTCGAATGACTTTTCAGTTAACCATTAGAGGAGGCAGTGAAATGAATTACCGCATTGAGGAGAAAGAGGCTTTTCGGATCGTTGGACTCAAGAAAAGGGTAGCTATCCAGTTCAGCGGGGTGAACCCGGAGATCGCGGCCATGTGGCAGAGTCTGAGCATGGAGATGATAGGGGAGCTGAAGGGGCTGTCGGATATGGTTCCGTCAGGGCTAATCAGCTCGTCGGTGAATTTCTCCGAAGGCCGGATGGAGGAACGGGGGGAGCTGGATCATTATATTGGAGTGGCTACCACGCAGGAATGCCCGCCGTCCTACGCCAAGCTGGAGGTTCCAGCGTCTGCATGGGCCGTGTTCGAAGTGGTGGGTCCCTTTCCGGGCACGCTCCAGAATGTCTGGGGCCGGATCTACTCCGAATGGTTCCCCTCTTCCAATTACGAGCAGGTCGAAGGGCCGGAGCTTCTGTGGAACGAAAGCAAGGATACCCACTCACCAACTTTTAAAAGTGAAATATGGATTCCTGTGCGGGAAGCAGTGCGCCGTTAACGGTGCAGGTATTCATCCAGAGCGGACGGGGCTTCCAGTCAGAATGAATAGCGCCTCCTACAATCGGGTAATGGTAGTCTAGTATAACTAACTAGGAGGCATACTTCATGGAGTGGACTTTGGAAGATGTGGAAGAGACGAGCAGGCTACATCCTGAGTCGTTCTTTATTCCTGCAAGACAGGAACGGGAGACACAGGGGACGGGGAGAATGGTGCGGCTGCACTTCATGTTGACCCAACCGGCTGAAGGGCAGCCACGGGCTGAACGGATGTGGGTCGAGATCACCGGGAGAGATCCGGTTACCGGGCGGTACACGGGGCTGTTGACCAATACACCGGGGGTTATCCAGTCGCTCCAGCTCGGAGATCCGGTAGAGTTCGAACCCAGACATATCGCCCAGACGATTCTTAGAGAAGGAGATCCGGCATGGGTCGAAGCCGGGGAGAAGGCGGGTATGGTCACCAGGCAATGCCTGACGCCAGGAAGCGGTGTGCGCTGGATGTACCGGGAGGCCCCTACCCGTGAGGAGGACAGCGGCTGGCGGCTGTTCACCGGAGAAGAAGATAACGCTTATCTGAGCGACCCGAAGAATACGGCCATCATGAATGTGTATGATCTGATCGACCGGGACCCGAGCTTGCTGGAGCCTTTTAAAGGAGCTGTGGGTACAGCGTTTGAACGGAGCGGACCGGGTGCCGCGTGGGTAGAAGTGAAGAATTGGCGGTAGGCATGATATACTAGGCTGGCGGACACAGGTGACTGTGGCCCCGGCCTTTTTTACTAGGAGAAGGGCGGAAGGGCAGATATACATAACAGGTAATTAACTGAGAGGAAGGAATAGAATGATTGAATTACAGTCTAGTGAGTATAGTAGAATCAAGCATCTTTTAGCGCATAGAGAAGGAGAATTCATCTTTGTATTTGTTCATGGGGTTATAGATCTTAATCAGCCAGGCAGAATATTTGTGAATAAGTTAGATCAGCCGACTGCAGGGCTTGTCGCAAGCCGAGGCGGAAAATACTATCTGTTCGGGCAGGAAGATGATGAGCAGTTCAATCGAAGCATACTTGATTTCTTAGCCAATCCGGCCAATCACGCGAATTTCTATGATTTGTACTTCTCCTCCAGTCAATGGCTTGCGGTGCTGAAAGAACCTTTGAAAGACAACACAGTGGAGCTCAGTAGAACACATTATAAGATGAACAGTAACGCTAAAGCTCCTGCTGACATTCAGGAGGATTCTGGAGAATTTGTTTTAACTAGCATCGATGAGCAGTTGTTTGGACGCTACATTCAGGAGATGGACGATAGTTACCGATTACTGTGGACTTCGGCTGAGACCTATCTCGACAGGGCATTTGGTTATTGTTATTTGAATGAGAGCGGATTTGTAAGCGCTTGTAATACTTTTTATGTGGGTGGCGGCTATATTGAACCGGATATCATCACGCACAAGGAATACCGTAATCAAGGGTTGGCGTTCAGACTGTGTCAAGAATTCATAGCGCTTAGCCGTCAGCGGCAGCTAACAATATATTGGGATTGTGATAACGGCAATACTGGCTCCAATCATCTGGCCGCTAAGTTAGGTCTAGTGAAGGTTGGCGAAGTTCCTATTCTGTGGTGGCATGAGAGTAAGGAAGTCATTGCGAAATATTTAGCCGCCTACAACTATAATACCTAAGAATGGATGCTGTACTTTTTGTAAAATTCACTTGTGGAGGGGACCGACCTGAAGCACATATATTACTTACTGCTGGTCGTACTGCTCATAGCTGGCTGTAACACGAATAAGGAGACACAACTTACCCCTGAGCGGCCGGAGGTATTGGGAGAGATGCCTGAAGACATGCCTGCTGATTTCGATTTTCTCGTCCGGTACGGGTATGGGGAGGTCACCAAGAATGAGATCAATACGTATCAGGATACCGTGGTAAAAGATCTGATCATGAACGGAACAGCCACAGCGGATATTACGTTGACCGAAGATGAAATGCGCAGCATCTATGAGCGGATGAGAGGCATCCGAATCATGGGGAAGCTGGAGCTTGTGTCCCTCAAACAGGGCTGCGCGGTGGTCCCTTACCAGGAAGACAGCTGGAGGATCACCGTAAACGGGTTCACACGGAACTGGTCCTGGTCCGGCGAGAATTGTGAGCTCACGGAAGATGCAGAGCAACTGCTGGAGCTACGGACCTTCATTGCGGACATCGTAGCCGGTAAAGAAGAGTACCAGGCATTGCCCGAAGCTGAAGGCGGCTATGACTAAGGAGAACTGCATATAGAGGTACGACTGCAAGCGTACTCCGCAAGTCCGATCCCAAAGGATCGGATTTTTGGTTTAATGGGATAGGGAAACAGCAACCGGACAGAGTAGAAGGAGGTTTAAATTCAGTTTAAATATGTCGGTTACTATCCTTATAGAATCAGCAATCAAGGAGGAATAAAGCATGAAGCAGACACAATCAGCAGGGCAGGGCGGCAGCTATGCCATTGAGGCGCAAGGATTGGTCAAAATCTACGGGAGCAACCGGGCCGTGGATGGTGTAGATCTCAAAGTAGGCACAGGAATGATCTATGGGGTGCTGGGTCCCAATGGTGCCGGGAAGACAACCGTAATTCGCATGCTGGCGACCCTACTTCGGCCTGACGCAGGTTCGGCGCGTATCTTCGGACATGATGTGGCAAAAGAACCGCAGATCGTGCGTCAGTTAATCGGAGTGACGGGTCAATATGCGTCAGTGGATGAGTCGCTTAGCGCGACTGAGAATCTGATCATCTTCTCCAGGCTGCATGGCCTGGGGCGTGCGGAGTCTCGCAGCAAGGCCTCTGACCTGCTGGAGGAATTCGGCTTGACGGAAGCCGCCAAGCGCCCCTTGAAGAATTTCTCCGGCGGGATGCGCCGGCGGCTGGATCTGGCGGCTAGTCTAATTGCGCAGCCTCCGCTCATTTTCCTGGATGAGCCGACAACGGGGCTCGATCCCCGGACGCGCAATCAGATGTGGGAGACGATCCGCAAGCTGGTGAATACGGGATCAACGGTCCTGCTGACGACCCAATATCTTGAAGAAGCGGATCAACTGGCGGACCGGATTGCCGTGATTGATACCGGTAAGGTGGTCGCAGAGGGAACAGTTGATGAACTCAAGAGCTCGGTTGGCAACTCCTCGCTTCACCTGAAGGTGGTCCATCCACAGCAGTTGCTGAAGGCGCGGCAGATTGTGGAGCAGGTGCTTCAGGTACGCTCTAACCTGTCGGCAGAAGCAGCCAAAATTATCGCACCGATGGGGAACGTGGACCGGGTAACCGATCTGCTGATCGCACTTCGTGAAGCAAGTATACCGCTGCTTGAGATGAGTGTGCAGAAGCCAACGCTGGATGAAGTATTCCTGACCCTAACCGGTCATGGCGTCAAGGAAGATGCGGGGCTTGTCCCGGATAGTACGCAGAAGAAGGAGGGAGTATTAGCATGAGTACTTTAATTAAGCCGGGTGTAGACCGTAATTTGAAAAACCATACCAGCTTCGGCCAAGTGGTACGTAATTCCTTTACGATGGCTTACAGAGGACTGCTCAAGATCCGGCGTACACCGGAGCAATTGTTTGACGTCACATTTCAGCCGATTATTTTCACCTTGATGTTCACGTATATTTTCGGCGGGGCGATTGCCGGGGATGTGGCAAGTTATCTGCCGGTAATTATTCCAGGAATCTTGGTACAGACCGTAATCACGACCTCCGTCGTTACCGGTGTCCAGCTACGGGAGGATATGGAAAAAGGGGTGTTCGACCGCTTCAAATCGCTGCCGATTGCCCGGATTGCCCCTCTCGCAGGGGCACTGTTAGCAGATACTATACGTTACACGATTGCTACGGTACTCACCTTCGTAATGGGCTACATCATGGGCTTGCGGCCGGAAGGCGGCATCGGCGGGGTTGCCCTGGCGGCGGTTCTGGTCATCGGATGCTCCTGGGCCATCAGCTGGATCTTTGCCTTTTTCGGTGTGATCGCCCGCACAGCATCCAGTGTTCAGGGGATCTCAATGATCGTGTTATTCCCGCTAACCTTCCTCTCGAATGCCTTCGTGCCGGTTGATACGATGCCGAAATGGCTTCAGTGGTTCGTGAATAACAATCCGATCTCACATCTGGTCACTGCTGTCCGTGAACTGGTGAACCATGGAACGGTAGGTAGTGATCTGGTCTACTCCCTGATCGGAGCCGCTGTGATTGTAGCGGTCTTCGCTCCGATTACCGTGCGTGCGTATATGCGCCGGACGTAAGTCTGGTTCAGAAAGACGTCAACGAATGCAGGGATGCATCTGTTGGCGTTTTTTTGTATGCGAAAAACCGAACACAATGTGACCAGTCACGTTCAGGAATTTTGAGTCCATTCCGTTAGGGATAGCTCATAGTCAACAAAAGTCTGTAATTCCCCATCCTGATCTGCCCAGGTATTCTTTCGTACCGCTATTTTACGGAAGCCGAGTTTCTCATACACATGCTGTGCTCTGGTGTTCTTTAGGTTTGTATCCAGTATAATCTTATGAAATCCCTGGGCTTCAAATAGATAACGGATCAGCATTTCTAAACACTGTGTGCCTGCCCCTTTGTTTTGTTGATTGAAATCACAGATTTTAATCCCCATCTCCGCCACATGTCCAGAAACCGCACTGTAGCTCATTTCTCCTGCAGGAGCACCATCGATTTCCAGAATCAAACGGCCTTTCCGTTCAGAGTCTCTCCCGGTCTGCAATTGGGTTAACACCTCTTGTTCAGTAATTCCTAAGCCCTTAGGAAATCCGGCATGTGCCATGACTGCTCCGTCGTTCCACCAGCTGCATAACAGCTCTGCATCGGCTACAGTTGCATCCCGGATGACCAAGTTACCTTGTTGCATATACAATCTCTACACCTCCATGATTCCAAATGAGCGTAGCTTCATCGTAGCATGCCATGATTTCCGCGAGAATGGAGAGTATTGTTTTATACAAATTGTATTAGGTTTAAGAGTACTAGCAGCGATAGATTCAGCAAAAGCCCCAGTATAGATAATTTGTTCCGCTTAACAATTCCAAGCACGCTGATGCAAACAGCGAACAGCAGAAGGAAGTATACGAGGTACAGGGAAGTATCGGCGTAGAGTGCCAGGACCTTGGACCCTGCGTCATTCACAAACTCGCCATCATACAGGTTCTTGTACCTGCGGTTAGCATAAATTAATACACTGGTGATACAAACGGAGGATAATAACACAGGAATAGCAGTTAGACCTCTTGTCTTTTTCTCATATCTGCCTGCTGTAACGGACCATACTCCATAGATGACAAATCCCGCAAGCAGGCAGATGAAGTACATCTGATAGAACATCATCCCTTCCTCACGGTCCCCGGTTCCGCCCCCATCCGGTCCTGAAGCATATAACAATAAATTTGTTAGGACCAGAACAAAATTTAGGACTGCGTATTTAACGGCACTAATTCCTATTCCTGTAATCTCCCGCATCCTTACCTCCACATAATGATGTGATTCTCCCGTTGTGCTATTGTCACTTTTTTGTTATGAGCTATATTATTTGAATACCCTCTAACCAATATAATATATGCTTTTACATACTTCATCCCCCTTTAGACAAATTAATACTATACCTATTGACCAAGGGGAGAATCTGGTGAAAAGAACACTACGAGTCATTACCATACTGCTAATTATCGCGCTTATAACAGACGGGCTTGCACCGGCTCCATGTACCGCAGCAGAACCGCCATCACATTTACAGAATCCGCAGGCTGACTCCAGAGAGCTGCAACTGCAAGACATGCTTGTGCTGCAATTGCTGCCCTATATGAATGATCGGTTGAAGACAGCTTATTTCAGTCTTTTGATCACAAGTCCTCAACTTTATCCGTATTTGGTTCAAGTGGAACACATAGAGCGGGTGAACGGTTTCCGCAGCTTTGGCTTTCGGATTACACTGAGGGCTTTCCCTACAGTCGGACCACATATCAGTGTGGGAGAGGATTTGTTCACTTATAGAATCTCATCTTCGCAAGTTGAGCTTGTAGAGTATAAGCATATAAAGGGACCGGAGGTACACGGTTTTCCGCCAAATTACCTGGATATGTTGAGAAAAGATACAAATGAAGCGGCTTTTTTTACAAACCTTCTGGAGTTGTGGCGCGTTAGCCTTTATAATATGACGAGAATATAGAATAAAGGAAAAGGTGTAACTTCATGAGCATATTAAATGTAGAAAAGCTTAGTCACGGCTTCGGCGACCGGGCCATCTTCACGGATGTCTCCTTCCGCCTGCTGAAGGGTGAGCATATCGGTCTGATCGGCGCTAACGGTGAGGGGAAATCGACCTTCATGAACATCATTACTGGTAAGCTTCAACCGGACGAAGGCAAGGTGGAGTGGGCGAAACGGATGCGCGCCGGGTATCTGGATCAGCATGCGGTGCTTCAGCAGGGGCAATCCATCCGGGATGTGCTGCGCGGGGCCTTCCAATATCTGTTCGATATGGAACAAGAGATGAACGACATGTACGGCAAGATGGGGGATGTGACCCCTGAGGAGCTGGAGCAGCTGCTGGAGGATGTCGGAACGATTCAGGACATGCTGACCAGCCAGGACTTCTATATGATTGATGCCAAAATCGATGAAACCGCGCGTGGACTCGGTCTGACCGACATCGGTCTGGACAAGGATGTTAACGATCTCAGCGGCGGTCAGCGGACCAAGGTCTTGCTGGCAAAGCTGCTGCTGGAGAAGCCCGACATTCTGCTGCTCGATGAGCCTACGAACTATCTGGATGAACAGCATATCAACTGGCTGAAGCGTTATCTGCTGGATTATGAGAATGCCTTCATTCTGATCTCGCATGACATTCCGTTCCTTAACAGCGTCATCAACCTGATCTACCATATGGAGAATCAGTCACTGTCGCGTTATGTGGGCGATTATGAGTATTTCCAGCAGGTATACGAAGCGAAGAAGTCGCAGCTGGAATCCGCGTTCAAGCGCCAGCAGCAGGAGATTGCCGATCTGAAGGACTTCGTGGCCCGCAACAAGGCTAGCGTAGCTACCCGCAACATGGCAATGTCCCGGCAGAAGAAGCTGGATAAGATGGAGGTCATTGAGATTGCCAAGGAGAAGCCGAAGCCGCAGTTCAACTTCAAGCAGGGGCGGACCTCCGGCAAAATGGTTTTTGAGACCAAGGATCTGGTGATCGGGTATGATTCCCCATTGTCGCGTCCGCTGGACCTCAGCATGGAACGTGGGCAGAAGATTGCCCTCGTCGGTGCGAACGGGATCGGTAAAACCACGCTGCTGCGCAGCATTCTCGGCCAGATCCAGCCTATCTCGGGCACAGCCCGCCTTGGCGATCTGCTGGAGATCGGGTATTTCGAGCAGGAAATGAAGGAATCGAATTACAACACCTGTATCGAGGAGATCTGGAACGAATTCCCGTCCTACTCCCAATTCGAGATTCGTGCAGCACTGGCGAAGTGCGGCCTGACCACCAAGCATATTGAGAGTAAAATTGCCGTCTTAAGCGGCGGCGAGAAAGCCAAGGTGCGTCTCTGCAAGCTGATTAACCGTGAGAGCAATCTGCTCGTACTCGATGAGCCGACCAACCATCTCGACGTCGATGCGAAGGAAGAGCTGCAGCGTGCGCTCAAAGCCTATAAAGGCAGCATTCTGCTAATCTCGCATGAGCCTGAATTTTACCGCGATATCGTGACCGATACCTGGAACTGCGAATCATGGACAACCAAAGTATTCTAGGACAGCCGGCACTGATGCCGGTCTGAGGTTTGACCCGTAGGAGGGGAACTTTGCGAAAAGTGACTCTTACGGGTCATTTACATAAGAGTGAGTAAGAATGCAGGGGGAACCTATGAACGTTGTGAATGAGGAGACAGTCGTGAAGCCATCCAAACGCAGTCTGGTCAATATCATTATTGACGGCATTTCTGGTATTTTTCTTCCTATAGTTAATATATTGAGCGCGGCAGGAATCATGAAGGGTCTGCTCGCAGGTGCGGTTGCGCTGGAGCTCATCAGCAAGACCGAAGGCACCTATACGGTGCTGAATGCCATGGCGGACAGCCTGTTCCATTACCTTCCGCTGCTGCTGGCGTTTACGGCAGCCCGTAAATTTGGGGCCAATCCTTTTACGGCGGTCGTTATAGGCGGGGTTATGCTATATCCCAGTCTGACTACACTATTTGCGAACAACGAAGTCATTGAGTTTATGGGCATGAGCATCAAGCCGGTGAATTATCCTGCAAGCGCTATTCCTATCATCCTGGCGGTAGGTCTGCTGGTCTATGTCGAGCGATTCTGTGTCAAAATACTACCTGAGGTCATCCGCGGCTTCTTCACTCCGCTGATCTCCGTGATCGTGGTATCGTCGGTGACGCTGCTGGTATTCGGACCGATGGGGGCGCTGGCCGGTGACGCCCTGGCAGACGGGTACCGTACAGTGTATAATCTCAGTTCAGTCGGCGCTGGAATGGTGCTGGGGGCGATCATTCAGCCGATGGTCATCTTCGGCCTGCACTGGAGTCTGGTGCCGCTGGCGATCAACAACATCAGCACGGGTGGATCAGACACGATCCTCGCGCTGATGGGTCCCGCCGCCTTTGCCCAAGCGGGAGCAGCGCTGGCAGTATTCATCAAAGCTAAAGACAAGCAGTTCCGCACCTTAAGCCTGTCGGCATCGATATCGGCCTTGTTTGGTGTGACGGAGCCTGCAATGTTCGGGGTCAATCTGCCGCTGCGTAAGCCGATGATTATTGTCTGCTGCGCAGGCTCGATTGGCGGCGGGATGGTCGGGATGTTCGGCTCGTCTGCGATTTCGTTTGCTTTTCCGGGGCTGGCGACGCTGCCTGCTTATCTGGGGGACGGTTTCGGCGGCTTCCTGATCGCATGTACCACCGGGTTCCTGATTGCCCTGATTGCAACGCTGTGCGTGAAGCTTGGACCGGAGCCAGTCGTCGAACCACTTGCCAAATCCTAGCTAAGGGGGATTACACTTGAGAGCGATTAGAAGAACCAAGACGGTGGAAGGGACTTCCATTCCCGGAATCATCCATAACGGAGGAAGTTACTTCTATATTAATGTAGATGTGTACGAAGACGGCATGGTCAACTGCTGGGAGCTTACAGATCTTAAGGGCTTATCCGGCAAAATAAATTCAGGCTGGTTAACGCCGGCCGTCCCCTCCGGGAAGCAGCTGTCCATTCATGGACTGGGTGCGTATACGGTAGAGTCGGCAAAGTGGACTTACAACGCTGCAAGCTATTACCAGCATATTCAGGAAACAGTGAGCCTGCTGAACCCGGACCATACGAATATCTATGAGATTTCGGACCGGGAGCAGGAGCAGAGTGAAGCGCGCCGGATTGCGCATTCACCTTCCTCTACGGAATTCTATGTCAACAGCGAAATGTTCTACCAGACGACGGAGGGCAAAAGTGTTCATCTGTTCATGAAGAATAGCGGCGCAGTATACCTGGTCGATGTTGTGATATACAAGGACGGAAAGGTAGCGGTCTATAACCTGCCTGCTGACGCAGAATATACGCTGGAAGAGCTGGACGCTCTTGTTGCAGATAAGACCTTCTTCACGACAATGGATACTCCTGTAACGGTACATATTCTGCAATTGGGCGAGGTTACATTAGGCGAAGCCCTATACTCTGCCGATGCACAGGAGAAGCTCAAAGAGCTGCATAACCTCCACAAGCAGCTGAACGGCGAGCAAACGGCGCATGAAGCGTGCCGGGCTGCCTATTATGCTTATCTGGAGAATCCGGGTGAATACTACCGGGAGCAGCTTCGAATCAAATATGAGCTTGTGCCGGAGCATGAACGGATGTATCTGGGCGATATGGATACGAAGGATTGGGATTACCAGCGAATCCTGTATCATCCCGAAGAGACACGCGAAGTGTGAACGGGGCAGGATTTTCTACGCGTTGGATGCTATACTACTATAAGTGATGAAGTGAAGAGATAGAGGGTGGCAGGATGGAGACAATCAGCTTTCATTATGGACGGCATATTTCCAAGGTGGCGCGGGCATTATATTTCCACTCGTGGAAATCTATACTATCGATTGGCGTTCAAGCGGTATTTATAGCGGTGTGCATGATTCTGTATACTCAGAACCAGTCGGTCATTTTGCTCGGCATATCGATTACGCTGGTTCTGACCATGGGAATGTCAATCGTGATGCGCACCTTGCTTTTACCGAAGATATTGTCGGCAGATACAAGGTACAATAAGGAATTTGAATATCTTTTCGATGCAGAGGGGATCAATTTCAGTCCGGAGAAGGACGCGTCCGTCATGACCTGGGGCTCTTTCACCCGGGTATGGGAGAACCAGAGCTACTATCTGCTGTTCCATGGGCCACAGGAGTATTGGTTCGTTGCGAAGCAATCGTTCGAGGATGCCGCACAGGAGCATAAATTCAGAGCGTATGTGTCAGATCACCGCAAGATTGTCAGTGGCGTGATTTGGTGACAAAAAAGAAGGACATGCTACCCGCGCATGTCCTTTTCTGTATCCGGGAGCGGATGATTAGCCGCAGCTACACCCGCCAAAAGCTTGTGCAATCTGCCTTGTCGGCAATATTGTACTCGATTAACTGTCTCAGCAGGCCGTAATCCACCGGATTCGTCCATTTCATGCGGATCAGCAGCTTGGTGTGATCTATTCCGCCTTGCTTCAGGACTTCCTCGAAATGATCCATGCCTGCTTTTTCCGGGGCAACAGCCATATGCCCTTTGGCTACACTGAAGCCGATAATGTATGTTCCGTGATCGGTGAACATCGGCTGGTTCCAGCCAATTCTCGGTTCGAGCTGCGGGAACTCCTGCAACACCCAGGCGAGTACTTCCTCCACCGTTGCCTGATGGACCGGATTATCGATCTTCGCTAGATACTCTGCAAACACATCCATGGTTCGTCCTCCTGATCTATGTCAGCCCTAATGCCCTCCATAATATCTTGTAGCCGCAGGAGAGTCAAAAATTTTAATGAATAAATTGGATTAACCGTCACAATGGGAGGTGTTGAATAGTGAAGGAGTAGGGCTCCCTTCCTCATTCCAGCATTTCCCTGTATGATAGAAGAAGCTTGTTGTTCTTCAAAATAAATGAGAATGGGGTTATGGGATGGAGGAGAGGATCGGGTTCAAAGGCAAACGTCCTGCTGAGTTGCCGGCTACTATAAGCGTGGTTGCCCTTATGTTATTCTGGATACGCTTTTTCCTTCGGGTCGATAAAACGACTCTGTTGGAGCAGATTGTGACCTATCTCGTCATCGGAATTGCAATAGCCGTTGCAGGGATTATGGTATATCGTTTGTTTACCTTTAGCAGGGCGTTCAACATAGAGATTAAGCCGGAAGCCCTGCAGATCAAGAATATAGAGATTGAAGCCTCTACTATCAAGTGTATTTTCATCAAAGGCTACTTGCTGCCCGTGATCGCAGTAAAGCCCAGAGCCAATCTGCTGGTTACTTATAAATACTGTTTTCGATTCCCCGAGCAGGAAGATCAAGGGATAAAGTTGCTAACGGAATGGGCGGAGCGGCACCAGATCGAAGTGGTACATAAGAAGTTTGTGAGATGGCTGTAGTTAACTAAGGGATGGAGAATAGGAGGAACTAATCAATGAAAGTCTCCGGATTCAGTCACATCACACTCCAGGTACGCGACCTTCAGGCTTCATTGGAATTCTATCAGGGTATTCTGGGGATGAACGTTAGACATCGTGGCCGAATAGATGCCTATTTGGAGTGGGGCAGCGCTTGGATCTGTCTGCTTGAACGAATGGTTACCAAGGAGCCCTTAGACGAATTTGCCGGAATGGATCATGTTGCTTTTTATATCGCAGAGGATGATTTCAATGAAGCTGTCGGCATCTTGCAGAAGCATCACGTTGAGATCGTCAGAGGACCTGTTCAGCGGGGAACCGGCTGGTCGGTGAATTTCCTGGACCCGGATGGAATTCAGCTGGAGCTGCATACTTCCACTCTGGATGAACGGATGCAGGTCTGGCGTTAGGCGGAGTGGGGTCCATATAATAATCAGAAGCGGGGATGCGGGATGAATAAACCTTTTCATGAAATGCTGACGTCAGAAAATGAGCTCAGAGAGCTTCTGGGCTATCCGAGTGAAGTGGTGAAGCGCAAATCGATCCATCAGCTGGATCATCACTGCCGTGATTATATAGCGATGTCCCCTCTATTATTCCTGTCTACGGCAGATGAACACGGCTCATGCGATGTCTCTCCGCGCGGGGATGCGCCCGGTTCGGTGCTGGTGCTGGATGAAGGGCATCTGGTCATTCCTGAACGTCCGGGGAACCGCAGATTGGACTCTTTGCTGAATATCCTGGCTAATCCACATATCGGTCTGATTTTTATTATCCCGGGGCTTGAAGAGACACTGCGGGTTAACGGGCAAGCCTATATCATTAAGGACGAGCCTATCCTGGATCGGATGCGAGCCCGAGGCAAGCGGCCTGCGCTGGGGATCGGGGTGAAGGTGGAGGAATGTTATATGCATTGTGCCAAGGCCTTCAAAAGATCGCAGGTCTGGGACTCCGGCACCTGGCCTGCTGAAGCCTTGCTCCCGTCTGCTCCGGCCATCATCGCCGCTCATGTGAATGCAGCGGAGTTCACGGAGGAAGTGGTGCGGCGAGGTATAGAGGAGAGCTACGTGAAGCGGCTGTATTAAGTAGGGGAGTGAATAACGGGGATGGATACAGAGAGGCTGATACGGATTTTTGACAGGCAGGCCACGGATTATGACCGTAAAAGAGATGATCCGAAGCAGCGGCGCTGGCGCCAGAAGCTAATCGGTTCTGCGAAGGGTGAGGTGCTGGAGCTTGCCGTCGGAGCCGGGGCGAACTTCCCGTTCTATCCTAAAGGCGTCAAGATCACGGCTGTGGACTTCAGCGGAGCCATGGTTGAGAAGGCCAGACGGGCCGCCGGACAGTACAGACTGGAAGCCGATTGTATATGTGCAGATATCGAAGACATGAGCTTTGCCGCGCATTCGTTCGATACGATTGTCTCCACGCTGTCCTTATGCAGCTATAAGAACCCGCTGAACCTGCTGGTGAAGCTGAACCGCTGGTGTAAGCCGGACGGCACCATCCTGCTCCTGGAGCATGGAATTGGTTCTAACCTCTTGGTCACTACACTGCAACGGGCGCTGAATCCGCTCCTGTACCGCATCTATGGATGCCATCAGACCCGGGATATTCTCGGACTGGTCCGGGAGTCGGGGATGTAGATCACTAGAGTGGAGAGCTATTCGCTGAATATGGTGCATTTGATCTGGGCGGGACCTGAGGAACAACAACTATGATCTGAAGGTGAGGGGAATGCGAAATGGATAGTATTATTTTTGATCTGGACGGTACGTTATGGGACCCGACGGAGACTGTAGTGGGTGGATGGAATCAAGTGATTAGCAGCTATACGGGAGCAGCCAAAGAGGTAACGATAGACAATTTACAAGGCATTATGGGGCTGCCGGTGCCGGAGGTTGGCCGAAGGCTGTTTCCTGATGCAGATGAGGATACTCGGCAGAAGATTATGGATGAATGTTGTGATATGGAGTGTCTCGTTCTGTCGCAGCAAGGCGGAAGGTTGTATGCTCGGGTGGAAGAGGTGCTTCAGGCATTATCGGCTAAATACAAGCTGTTCATCGTAAGCAACTGCCAGGCGGGGTACATCGAGGCTTTTTATGAATATCATCAATTGCAGAAGTATTTCACAGACTACGAGAATCCGGGGAGAACCGGACTATCTAAGGGAGAGAACATCAGGCTGGTCATGGACCGCAATCATCTGATGAGTCCTGTCTATGTGGGCGATATCGAAGGGGATAGGAAGGCGGCAGGGTTCGCGGGGATTCCTTTTGTGTACGCGAGTTATGGATTCGGCGAAGTGAGCAGTTATGATTATGTGATCGACCGGCTGGACGGGCTGCTGGAATTGTTCTGAAGCGGCCTTGGATAAAGGTGGATCTCTTCCTGCAAAAGCTGGAGTTGTCTTACAGCCATTTCATGGCTTTGAAGACAACTCCTTATTCAATTCCGGCGATAATGCGGCGGATACGCAGGGGATAGCGTACCAGGGGTACGGTTGGCTCAGACGGCTGTCCAGCCCCCGTCCACATATAGCGTCTGGCCTGTCGTGTAGCTGGAAGCATCCGAGGCGAAGTAGAGGACAGCGCCGTTCAATTCATCGGGGTTGCCGGGCCGGCCCATGGGGCATAGCGTATTATACTGCTCCAGAAATTGGTCCTGGTAGAGCGCGCGGGTCATCCGGCTGGGGAACAGGCTGGGTCCGATCGCATTCACCGTGATTCCGTAAGGAGCAAGGGTCGCGCCCATGCCCCGGGTCAGATTCACGACTGCGCCTTTGGAGGCATTATAGGCATGCAGGGCGGCCAGCTTGCTGCCCTTCACACCGCAGATGGAAGCAAGGTTGATAATGCGGCCCGCCTTGCGCTCCTTCATGGCCGGGATCACAGCTTTGGACATGAGATAAATACTCTTCACATTGGTATCCATCACCCGGTCCCATTCCGCTTCCGCCAGTTCCTCGACAGAGCCTGTGGATGCAACTCCGGCATTATTCACCAGGATATCTATCCGTCCGAAATGCTCCAGAATGCTTGCTACCGCCGCTTCAATCTCCGCGCCTCGGGTTACGTCACATTGGAGCGGAAGCGCCCGGCAGCCCTGGGCTTCAATCTGTTGCCGCGCCGGTTCCAGCTCGTCCACTCTTACATCTAACAGGGCTACATCCGCCCCTTGCCCGGCCAGAGCTTGAGCCAATTCCCCCCCTATTCCCCCGGCTGCGCCCGTCACCACCGTCACTTTTCCGCTCAAATCAAATGGATTTCTCACCGGCGCACCTCCATTAATTCCACCAATCCCAGCGCAAGTTGGAGTAGGGAAGGAACTGTTCAGGATCTACAGCCGTCAGGACCTCACCGCGTTCAAGGACGGTATTGCTGACCGTGTAGATGCCGCCCAGCATACGGACGACTTCCAGCTCGGCCCAAGGGTCATGCGGAGAGTCATGCAGGTGAATCTCTACTTCTGCCGCCGTGCGCACACTGATATCCATCGAGGCTGTCTGCCGGATCAGCAGCGGTCCAAGATCGAATCCGCGGCCATCCGGAGACTTGGAATACTTCATATTGAAGACAGGCAGCCCATCGCCGTAATGCTCGGAGATGATGCGCTGTCCGTTCCCGGCATTCATTTTCCCGCTAAGCGCAGCCTCTACATGGAAGAATTCTGTACCCCGCCGGGATACGCTGCCTGCTATATGGTGATCCTCCTTCTGGAGACTGATGTCGGCCATCTTCTTCGGGAAGCCATAAATCTCACGCCCCAGGCCCATAGCGATATCATCGCTGATCGGCATGGACAGGCAGTAGGTGCCCGGTTGCCCGTTGTAGGCTGCCAGGACGAAGACCGCGGCTTCACGGTAAGGCTCGCAGAAGCTGGTTCGGGGATAGTTAGCAACAAAAGCGTGCACAAGCGGTCTTGGACCCGGCGTAAGCGGCGCGGGCAGAATGCTGCGGATCACTTCGGGCGAGGTCTCCCAATAGACTGTAAGTGTCTCGGCATTATAGAAGGTCGTAGGTGTATTGATTCTTTTGGTAATCTCATTCACATCTTTTACGAAGCTGCTCATCTGAATCTCCTCCTGTGTTATAGGGTCACGAATAATGTAACATGACTATTCCAGTGATTATATATATGGAAAATATAAAAATAAATGGGAAAATTGTGCGCGGCGCACTATAATAATCATGGGGGGAGAGCGATGAATGTAACCTTTGAACAGATTAGCAGACAATTTAGTAAGCAGGCCCTACATATCCAGTGGAACAAAGCAATAACGACAGCATATTCAGATACGATGCTGATTACGAAGAGCCTGACGCATTTTGCCCCTGAATTTATCTATGTAGGCTACCGGTCCGGATTACCGGATCACGCAGAAGGGTTGGAGCAGGCCAGCCTGATGCTGATTAATGATACTGTGGAGCCAGCTTCAGGCCAGCATCAGCAGATATATAGCAGACAGAACCGTATGGAATTCGGGGCAGGGGAAGATGTATTCGAGCTCTATAATCAGACCCGGGGGCTGTTCCTGGAAGAGGTTGAACGGGAGCAGGCTAAGGGGCGAATGCTTGAGGCCTGTGTCGCCGGCAAAGGACTGGATGCAATCGTCTGTGCGGCGGCAGAGCTGATGGGCAATCCGGTAATTATCATTGATGTAAGCTATAAGGTTCTGGCTGCTTCGGATTATAGCGGGGTTACCGATCCCATCTGGAGCGATAATCTGCGCAAAGGCTACTGTTCCTATGATTTCATAGCTGCCGTCCACCAACTGAAGAGTGTGCAGACCGGCATAGAGTCGCTGGAGGCTTACGAAGTGGAATGCAGCGGAAGCCAGGTGACCAAGCTGGTCGCCAAGATTAGGATCGGCAGCAAGCCTGTCGGGAATGTGATTGTGCTGGGCGACACACGCCCGATTGAGCGGAGGGATCATGAGGTGGCGGGTTTTACGGCCGGGCTGGTGGCGGCGGAGCTGGCGAAGAACAGCTTTTACAGGAATTCAAGCCAGGCGGAATATGAAGAGCTGATCTATGAATTGCTGGAGAATGGGGAGAACGGTTCACAACTAATTCAGGAGAGCCTGCGGAGCGGAGTGCATCTGCCTAAGGGCAGATTGTCTATTCTGGTGCTGGAGCTTGCGGGGTACGATGCCTCTGCTTCCGGCAAACAGACTGGTTATTTAAGGGATCAGCTGCACTTGCATTTCGGGGAGGAGCGGCTGATCTTTTACCATGAGTATATGGTGGGGGTCAGTGAGGGTGATACTGCATCGTCCAGGTCAAGAGAGTATGATCCAAGCTTGCGGGAATTTCTCGTCAGCCATCAGATCCGTCTGGGAATCAGCCGGGAATTCACCGACCTTACAGACTGCCGCAAATATTATCTGCAGGCGCTCAAGGCACTGGAGATCGGGCGGATCGTCTGGCCTGCGGAACCGCGCATCTTGTATGCTGATGTGCAGCTGTATGATCTGTTGTCCCCGCATGCGCAGCATGATTCCCGGGATGTCACCCATCCGGCGCTTACGGTCCTGCGTGTATTCGATGAGAAGCATCATGCCGACTTGTATCATACCCTCTATTGCTATTTGAAGAACAACCAGCAGCTGCAAAAAACCGCCGACGAACTATTCGTCCACCGCAACACCCTGCGGTACCGCTTACGCCAGATCGACGAACTGATTCAGCTTGATTTGCGCCAGATCGATCAGGTACTGAGGCTATATATGTCCTATCAAATGACAGATTATCTGGAAAAGCTCAATGGGGGAGGGAGCCCTTGTTGCTCTTGATTTGTTATTTGGCAGCAGCTGCGTTCTCCCGCATTAGCTTCATACACACCTGAGGCTCTTCCTCCACTTCCCTGCAAGGCGCACACACCTCAAACCCAAACTTTCGGACAGTTGCCATCGAAGCAGCGTTATGCGGATGAGTCAGGATATAGATAGAGTCCACATCAAGCTGTGTGAAGCACGTGTCGAGAAGTACGGGCAGGGCCTCCGACATATAACCTTGCCCCCAATAGTCCTTCCAGATGTCATAACCGATCTCCACCTGCTTCCGCTCAGCGTCCCAATAATGATATCCGCAGGTGCCAATGAAGGAACCGGTCTCCCGGTCAAACATCCCATAGCGGTGATGGCCTTTGCCTTCAGGTTGGGCGTAATGCTCAATAATCTCCACAGCTTCGTTATAATCGCAGGGCGGCTCACTGAAGTATCTGCACATGTCCGGGTCCGAGAATTGCTTGTAGACGGCATCGGTGTCGTTCTGATTCAGCAGACGGAAATGCAGACGGCCCGTTGTAAAAGGTTCGGATAAGTTCATTGATGATTCTCCTATTCATGGGCAATATTTCATACTATTATTATGCGATCATATAATCGGGTTGTCTATAACCGTGAACCCGGTTGTTAATGTATGGTAAAATATAAGCACTACGTCTATTTATTGAAGGGGTGTGCCTATGAAGCCGAAGAGATTAACCAAAAACCTGGCAGCCGCGCTTGCCTCCGCACTGTTATTGACTAGCACCGGAATTACCGTTCTTAGCGCTTTCCCGCAGAAGATCGAGGCAGCGGCGGTGAAGCCTACAACAGCTTTCGCTTTATTTGAACAGAGGTTGCAAAAGCCTTCGTCCCTTGGCCTGGCCCAAGCCACGCTGGTCAACCGGATCGGCCAGATGACGCAGCTCGAAGCGAATCTGGCTGTGCTGCATCTGGAGAATGCACTGAAGGCTTACCTGCCTACGGCAACCAAACGTATGAATGCGCCTGTCGTTCAACTGAATATCAAGAACATCTATACGCCCGGGATGCCAATGGCGCTGGCACGCTCCAAGGTGAGACAGGCCGAGGTCCGTGTGGTCCTCCAAGACCTGGAGGGGATGGGCTACAAGCTGGTGCAGGATGGCGGATTCATGCCCGGCCTTCCTTATAAGAGCTTCAAAGTTTTCAAACCTTATGTCAGTAAGGATCTGCAGGTCTATATTGACTTAATGGCGACAGAGTCGGAGCAGCCGATGGCGGCAGGCGAAAGGTTGATGGTGGACTGGTACCAGATCATAGAGCGGGCTGTGCAATACGAGGATTTTGTGCAGACGTATAAGACCTCTAACCGTGCTGCAGCGATGACAGAAGTGCTGGAACGGGCCAAGCGGATTGTGTTCAACGGCACAACCAAGACACCGCTGTTCGACAAGAAGACACAGGTCATTCTTGAAAAGGCAGCCATCGCTTATGAGAATACACTGTCGGAGGCAGGCCCCGAGAGAATCGAGGGCAGCAGACTGCTGACTCAGCTGGATGATTTCCTGCTGCTTGTAGAGAAGAACGGGGATAAGCGGACGCAGGCCGTTATTGATTATCTGAATGCTTTATGAGTCTGAAGTAGGGATGAGTGTAAACAGCGAAGAAACCGGGCTAATCTCGAAGCAGCCCGGTTCTTTTGCGTGCATATTAGGGGCGGGAAGACCCGCAAGGCATATCTTCCTATAGGCCGAAAGCGTCATAAATCACAGAAAAGGAAAACGATTACAATTATAATGTAAGCGTTATCTAATGATCGTGTTCATTTATACGCAAAGGGAGGAAGACGGCTTGAGTACCCATAAGATTTCCTTTAACATGCTTGTCTTTATCGGTTTTAGCCTTCAGTATGCATTGATGCATCTCTTATCTGCAGGTGAGGTGATTGTGATTTCATCCGCTGAGCTTATCCTTTATATGGTGCTTACCTTTGCCGGGCTCGGCAGATTCTTTCGGCGCAGAAGGCGGCTTCTGAACGAGAGGGGCTGCGGAAGCACCGGACTTTTTTTCAGCGTGTTATGGACGGTGTCACTCTGCTCCCAGTTCCGTAAGGAGAACTACCCGGATGCGCTGACCATTATTAATTCGCTAGGCGTGTCAGCGGCTGGACTGATTCTGCTTACTGAGATTGTGATTCTGTTCAAGGTGTAAGCCAGCTGTACATGAAGAACCCTCTGTCCTTAACCAAGGATAGGGGGTTCTTCATGTAACAACCAATGGAATTAATAGATATAACCATGCTCTATCAAGTAGGCAAGAATGAGCTCCGTGGATTGATCCTCGCTATGAAGCTCATTATCCACAATAAGCTCGGGCTGGAGAGGTTCCTCATAGGGGGCAGTCAGGCCGGTAAAATGCGGAATCTCTCCGGAAAGCGCTTTGCGGTATAAGCCTTTGACATCCCTTCTTGCACATTCCTCGAAGGAGCATTTGACGTAGATTTCTACGAAAGGTTGGATGCTCTGCCGGATTTGCGCCCTCATGTCCCGGTATGGGGAGATGAAGGAAGCCAGGACGACGATATCATTCCGGGTCAGGAACTGCGCCAGATAAGCTGCGGTTCTTACATTCAGAGACCGGTCTTCTTTGGAGAAGCCTAACCCCTGGAACAGTTGATTCCTCAAGACATCACCGTCGAGCAGTTCGGTCCTCACGTTCATATGCTGCAATCTCTGATTCAGGCAGCGGCAGAGCGTGGTTTTTCCAGAGCCGGACAGGCCGGTGAACCACAGTGTTACCCCCGTATGCAATGTGCAGCACCACCTTCCATTTCAAACGATTAGGTTACCAGTTGTAATCTGTCTCATAGCCTGCCGGGAAGAGCAGGTGGCCCGCCACCTCTTTGAAGCAAGTCTTCACCTCTTCATTGAACTCGGTCCGCCAGTTCCCGGTTGTGCCGGTGCGGAAGGTATAGGAGGCCTTAGGATTAATGTTCTGCTCCATGGCGTCAAGGATTGTGTGCATCGGTAATGGCAGCGGCTTGTCAGCCCAGAGATAACGAATCAGCTGCTCCATGGTCCGGCGGCGTGAGCTGTGGCTGTCTACCAAGTGTTCAAAAGCGATCTGCAAACAGTCTGCTTCCCCGCTCCATCCGGCGAATTGTCCATACCACGCGGCTATACTCGGGTAATGGAGCTCTGGTATTCCCTGGATTAAAGCCAGAAATTGCTGATTGCGGTCCGGTAGAGAGAGCAGATAGGGGCGCAGCGGATGATTAGGGTATTTGTCTGTTATGAAATACGTATACGAGATGACGATATCTCTTAAGTCACGGTTAAGAAATAACGGCTTGATCTTCAGCTCCCGAAGCATGCCAGACCACCGGGGTGAATAGTACACATGCCCTGCTGTGAAATGTCCGCTACGGACGAGCTGCAGCCGCTGATAGTGGAGGCCGGAGTCTTCCGGATAGCCTTCATAGAATTCATAAGGGTTCTGCGTCATCCCCGGAATGCCTTCTAAGATCTGCTTCATCAGATGAGTACCGCTCTTGGGGACCGAGTTCAAAAATACTATAGGATATTCACTCGAAGGATCGAATGTATTCATACTCTCCAGTGTTCCTTTCTCTTGAATAGCTGCTAGTCATACTTCTCTATTTATAATATGAAGCTCTGACTATTGCTGACTAGACATTGTACATAAAAAGTAAGGGAATCTATCTGCATTGAATAATCACTTGATTTAGCTATTGCTGAAAAATATGTATGTTCAAGGGGTGCTCCTGCTGAATTTACAAATCCTGATAAACAATATTTATGAGTTCAATCTTTAAGGTCTGAATGGCTTCTTCCCGCGGCAGCATAATGAACCGGGATAAATATTCGATGTCCACCGAGAACAGGCTTAGGATATCCTCCATGGACGCTTTATCTCCGCTTTGTGCTTTTTTTACGGTCTCGATGAATGGATAAGATTTTCCTTCAGGACTTCCAGTCCCTTGCGTTTCCATTTGCTAACCCCCTGTTGAGTCATTTGCAGCTCGGCTGCTACTTCTTGTTCGGCCATTCCTTCTATGACTGTTTTTTTGATAATATACCTGCATTTTGCCCATGGTAGCATATCCAGAAGCTCATCGACGAACAGCTCAGAAACGACCATACTTTCAAAGCTGTTGTCGTAGCATTCATTATCGTAGAGCGGATTACTTTCCCGTATCAGCTGAATGCGAGTCTTGTACTGGATTCTCCATGCTGAGCGTTTTAATAATTTCCTGCAGGTTTCAACTAATTCGTCATCACAGGTAACCATGAATTTTCCTCCCCATGTTCAGTAGTACCTTCATTCCAGGGTTCAGCGGAGCCCGTTCCCCCAGGCCTGACCTAATCAATCGCTGATCCTCTCATATAACAAGTAAAATATTCCATAGATTCCACAACTGACAAAAACAAAAATTTACAAGAATACTATTTTTCTTGCGAAAGTTGTAATAATTATTTCTGGATTACCTAGTATTACGAGAATACAAGACAATAGATTGTCGAAATTCCCATTTAGGAGGCGATGACGATGAGTGACTATGTAACACCTGAGATGATGAGCACCCTGATGACCGTACTGATTATTCCGCTGCTCGGGCTGCTGGCGAGGTCTCTAATTGCTTATATCAGGCGGGAAATTGCCGGGCTTGAGCAGAGAATCGAGAATGAGGCAGTGAACAGCCTGCTTCAGCGGGCGGGGGATGCTGTTGAATCCGCTGTAATTGCCGTCAATCAGACGTTCGTGGAGACGCTCAAGCAACAAGGCAGTTTCGACACGGAGGCGATGAGGAAATCTTTTCTGCTGGCTAAAGAGAAGGCGATAGCGATCCTGGGAGAAACCGCACGGAAGGAGCTGAGTCTTGTGATCGGCGACCTCGAAGCATGGCTCGAGACGAAAATCGAAGTTTGTGTGAACCGGAATAAACAGTTGTAAAAACCCATCCGGGTTTCCCTTTGATTAGTAAAGGAGGTCCAGGCTTCACCATGATCACTATGCTCATTACTAAAAAGTTAGGGGATGTATGATGAAACATTCAAAAAGGAAATGCAAGCTTGTGCAGCAAGGACGGTTAGGCATAATCAGCAGATGGCTGTGTCTCTCGCTTCTAATTCTGATGCTGGCGCCAGGCGCTGTATTCGGGTCGGGGAAAATAGTCCACAACATTCTTCCGGGCCCTGAGGCGGACACTGTCACCGCGGCAGTGTACGAGGATGAGCCGCCAATACCACAGCTTCATCAGGCGGCAACGGTTAAGAATTCGGTCTATGGCTCCGTCTATCAATCGGTGTATGAGATAGACCCTACCCTGGGAGTAATTCTGAACCACGGAGTCTATCAGATGAACCTGATGGCTGTAAGTAATGTCGAGGGGTCGATGAGCCCGGTGTCGCCGCTGCTGCAGCAGATCCGGTTGTCGCAGGCCTCGGGGGTGATTCCAGGGGGGCGCGGCTTCATGCTTCCGCAGGTGGTGGCTGTCAAGGATCCGGCGGGTAATCCGCTGCCGGGTATTCCCGTCACGTTCACCGTCTCGGAGGACAGTACAATTACTGCGGTCATGCGCGGGCTTAATAGTACTGGAATTACAGTTGTGTCGGATGCGAACGGATATGCATCTGCGGCTAACAACTACACAGGATATATAGGAGAAGGCTATCAGGTCTATTCGAAGGGAACCGGGGTCATTAAGACCATGGAGGTAAAAGCTACCGTTCCCGGTCTTCAGCCGGTTACCTTCAAGGTAGAGGTCGGTGCCGTAGGCTCTAACCTGATCGATACGACGCCGCCTTCCATCAAGGCAACGGCGGTAACGGATAACGGTGCTCCTTACATTGCCGGGACCTGGACCAGTCATTCCGTGACGGTACATTATACGGCAGAGGATACGTTGTCAGCGATCAAATCCCTGACCCCGGATCAGAAATTCACCGCTGAAGGAGCAGGCCAGACGGCAACGGGCAAGGCTGTTGACAGTGCGGCTACCAGTGATGAGGATAAGAACCATTATTCCATCGCAACCTTCGGTCCCATCCATATTGATAAAAGCGCTCCGGTTACAGAAGTAGCTGTAACAGGTGCCGAATCCGGCAGCTGGAGCCGGGGGAAGGTTGCGCTGCATTTTACCGCTGAAGATCCATATTCAGGTGTGGAAGCGATCTATTACAAGCTGGGCGGGAGCGATACCGTGAGAACTGCCGGCCCAAGCGCGGCGCTGGAGCTGGAACAGGAAGGAGCGACTACCGTCAGCTACTGGGCAGTGGACAGAACCGGGAATGCTGAAGCTCCCCGCACGGTAGTAGTGCAAATTGACAAGAGTGGTCCGCTTATCGCCAGTATTCTAAGTCCGGAAGCGAATGAGAAGGGCTGGAACAGCACGGATGTTACGGTCTCTCTTACCGCATCAGATGCCCACTCCGGAGTGAAGGAGATTCATTATAGACTCGGAGCGGACGGCGAAGAACAGATTGTGGCAGGCAGCACGGCTGCTTTTGACGTCCCGGTGGAGGGAATTATTCCTCTGGAGTTCTGGGCCGTAGACCATGCGGGCAATCTGACGGCTGCACAGAAGACTGAAGTAAAGATTGACAAGACGATCCCGGTCATTACTGTTCCGGCGAATATTACAATGGAAGCGAAGGCGGTCCGTACCCCTGCCGATATTGGACAAGCCTCCGTTCAGGATATCTCGGTCCCGGATGTTCTCCTGACGAATGATGCACCTGCAGACTATCCGATCGGGACAACTACCGTGAAATGGACAGCGGTGGACCCGGTAGGACTCACCTCCTCACAGGTGCAGAGAATTACTGTAAAAGACACGACAAAGCCGGTATTAACCGTGCAGGGAGATATGGTTGTGGAAGCTACAGCGGTTAAAACGCCGCTTGTGGTCACCGGAGCGTCGGCTACGGATATTTTCCCGGTCATTGTGGTGAATGACGCGCCAAAGGAATTCCCCATTGGTCCGACTACCGTCACCTGGACGGCAACCGATGCCAACAGCAATGTAACTACAGCAACACAGAAGGTCACCATTGTAGACAGAACAAAGCCGTTATTGACGGTTCCGGCCGACATTACAAAAGAAGCTGTAGGCCGAAGAACTGTGGTAGATCCGGGGAAGGCCGCCGCCACAGATATTTTCAAGGTGAATATTACGAATAATGCGCCTGAGGATTACCCGGTGGGCATAACCAAGGTGAGCTGGACGGCCAAGGATGAGAATGGCAATATCTCTACAGCAGATCAGACGATACATGTTACGGATACCACCAAGCCTGTACTGACAATACCGAAGGATATTACCGTAGAAGCTACGGCTAGACGGACGAAGGTGAATATTGGACAAGCCGAAGCCAGCGATCTGTTCGATGTGCTTCTAACTAAGGATGCCCCGGCGGATTATCCGGTGGGCGTGACCAAGGTTACCTGGACCGCCACAGATGAGCATGGAAATGTTACCGAGAAAGTGCAGAAGATTACAGTTACAGATACAACGCCTCCACAATTAACCGTGCCTGAAAACATCACCGCCGAGGCAACCGCCATTAAGACTCCCGTGGAGCTGGGGGAAGCGTCTGCCAAGGATATTTTCAGTGTTACTGTAACCAACAACGCCCCGGAACGCTTCATCTTCGGGACAACAGTCGTTACCTGGACGGCTACAGATGAGAACGGCAACACCACCAAGACAACACAGACGGTGAAGATCGTAGACACGACGAAGCCGCTGGTCACACTGCCAGGGGGCATAACGGCAGAAGCTACGGGAGCAAGCACAAAGGTAGACATCGGCCAGCCGGTGGTTACAGAAATTTTTGCCGTGACAGTCAAGAATGATGCTCCGGCGGAATTCCCGCTTGGAACCACCAAAGTAACATGGACAATAACGGACGAGCATGGCAATGCAACTAAGGGAACGCAAGAGGTCAAGATCGTAGATACGACCAAACCAGTCATTACAGCGCCTGAGGATCTTACGGTGGAAGCCACGGCGGTCAGATCCAAGGTTGCTCTGGGCGAGCCGGTAGTCTTCGATCTGTTCGAGACCGGGATCATTAACGATGCTCCGGTTGATTTCCCGGTCGGCACCACACTGGTTACCTGGATGGCCAGTGATCCAAGCGGCAATGTGGCAATCGCGAAGCAGAAGGTGACGGTAGTGGATACGACTGCGCCTAAGCTGTCTATCCCGGCAGATGTTAAGGTTGAGGCTACGGGGATTAGAACTCCAGTAATGACTGGAGAGGCCACAGCCACGGATATTTTCCCGGTCACTGTAACCAGCAATGCTCCCGAGAATTATGCAGTAGGCATTACTGAGGTAATCTGGACGGCTAAGGATGCCAACGGTCTGGTAACCACCGGCAAGCAAAGGGTGACCGTAGTAGATACCACGCTGCCTATCCTGACGGTTCCGCAGGATATCAGTGTGGAGGCTACCGCAGTAAATACTCCGGTTCAAATCGGCAAGGCTACGGCGACGGATCTGTTCCCGGTCACGGTGGTCAGCAATGCTCCGGCCAGCTACCCGCTCGGCAAGACCATTGTCACCTGGAAGGCGACTGATGCGAACGGCAATTTCAGTACCGGAACGCAGACGATTACAGTAACAGATACCACAGCACCAGCCATCGCTGAAATTCCGGACTACATTGCAGAAGCCACCGGACAGACGATGCAGATTAAGCTGCCGGTGCCTGCGGTCACCGATATCTTCGGGATTGCCGCAGTGAGCAGCAATGCTCCGGCTTCCTATCCGCTTGGCGTGACTGAAGTCACCTGGACAGCGAAGGATGTGAACGGCAACGTATCCACGCGTAAGCAAAAGGTTACTATCTTGGACACCACGAAGCCTGTGCTTACTGTACCGGAAGATCTGACGGTAGAAGCGGCGGCGGTAGAGACTCCGGTGGAGATCGGTCAAGCGTCTGCCACGGATATCTTCAAGGTGACGGTGAAGAACAATGCCCCAGAAGCGTATCCGCTGGGCGTAACAGAAGTGGTCTGGACGGCAACCGATGCGAACGGCAACGTGACAACGAAGGTGCAGAAGATCAAGGTCATGGACACGACGAAACCGGCGCTTACCGTGCCGGAGGATCAGACAGTGGAAGCAACAGCTGTTGAGACTCCAGTAGAAATCGGTCAAGCGTCTGCCACGGATATCTTCAAAGTGACGGTGAAGAATAATGCCCCGGAAACATATGCGCTGGGCGTAACAGAAGTGGTCTGGACGGCAACCGATGCGAACGGCAACGTGACTACGAAGGTGCAAAAGATTAAGGTTGTGGACACCACGAAGCCGGCAGTAACTGTGCCAGAGGATCTGACGGTAGAAGCAACAGCTGTTGAGACTCCAGTGGAGATCGGTCAAGCGTCTGCCACGGATATCTTCAAGGTGACGGTGAAGAATAATGCCCCGGAAACATATGCGCTGGGCGTAACAGAAGTGATCTGGACGGCAACCGATGCGAACGGCAACGTGACAACGAAGGTGCAGAAGATCAAGGTCGTGGACACGACGAAACCGGCACTTACTGTACCGGAAGGTCTGACGGTAGAAGCAACAGCGGTAGAGACTCCGGTGGAGATCGGCGTGGCCACAGCCACGGATATTTTCAAGGTGACGGTGAAGAATAATGCCCCGGAAGCGTACCCGCTGGGCGTAACAGAAGTGGTCTGGACGGCAACCGATGCGAACGGCAACGTGACTACGAAGGTACAGAAGATTAAGGTCGTGGATACGACGAAGCCGACACTAACTGTACCGGAAGATCTGACGGTAGAAGCAACAGCTGTAGAGACTCCGGTGCAGATCGGTCAAGCAGCGGCCACGGATATTTTCAAGGTGACGGTGACATCGGATGCTCCGGCTGCTTATCCGCTGGGAACAACGACAGTTACCTGGAAGGCCAAAGATATCAATGGTAACGAGGTAACCGGGGTACAGCGGATTTCCGTAGTGGATACGACACAGCCTTTGCTGAAATTCGAAGGACCACTGCAGCTGACCAAGGAAGCAACGGCTCTGGAAACCCCGGTAGAACTGGAAGTGCCAGCGGCGCTGGATTTCTTCCCGGTCACTCTAACTACAGAT
This sequence comes from Paenibacillus sp. FSL P2-0089, assembly GCF_038595095.1. NCBI lineage: Bacteria > Bacillati > Bacillota > Bacilli > Caryophanales > Paenibacillaceae > Paenibacillus > Paenibacillus sp. FSL P2-0089. The sequence continues at coordinate 4,370,969 of NZ_CP152006.1, read as the reverse complement.
GCTCCGGGAGAGCATGGCGCGATCACTTCTGAGAAGACCCTAACCGCAAATTTCCCTATCGGTACTACGATTGTAAAATGGACAGCTATAGATAGCAGCGGAAATTCCGCAGTGGGCATCGTGAAGGTGACGATTGTCGATACGGCCAAACCTGCTCTTAAGCTTCCGGCTGATATTACTCTAGAAGCATCCGCCCTAAAGACGCCGGTGGAGATCGGCGTGGCCACGGGGACGGATATTTTCAAAGTCACAATAACCAGCAATGCGCCTGAGAGCTATGCGCTAGGAACCACTGAGGTGACTTGGACGGCTACAGATGCGAATGGCAATGTCAGCACTGGCGTGCAGAAGATTACGGTGGTGGATACCACGAAGCCGGTGTTGAAGCTTCCGGCTGACAAGACGGTAGAAGCATCAGCCCTGAAAACTCCGGTGGAGATCGGCGTAGCAACAGGGACGGACATTTTCAAGGTAACAATAACCAGCAACGCGCCAGAGGCCTTTGCGCTGGGAATCACCGAGGTCACTTGGACCGCTGCGGATGCCAACGGTAATGTCAGCACTGGTGTACAGAAGATTACGGTGGTGGATACGACGAAGCCTGTGCTGAAGCTTCCCGCTGACAAGACGGTGGAAGCAACGGCCCTAAAAACTCCGGTGGAGATCGGCGTAGCAACAGGGACAGATATTTTCAAAGTAACAATAACCAGTAATGCGCCAGAGAGCTATGAACTGGGAACAACCGAAGTCAATTGGACGGCTACAGATGCGAACGGCAATGTCAGCACTGGTGTACAGAAGATTACGGTGGTGGATACGACGAAGCCTGTGCTGAAGCTTCCGGCTGACAAGACGGTAGAAGCAACGGCGCTGAAAACTCCGGTGGAGATCGGCGTGGCCACGGGGACGGATATTTTCAAAGTCACAATAACCAGCAATGCGCCTGAGAGCTATGCGCTAGGAACCACTGAGGTGACTTGGACCGCTACGGATGCGAACGGCAATATCAGCACTGGCGTGCAGAAAATCACGGTGGTGGATACCACGAAGCCGATGTTGAAGCTTCCGGCTGACAAGACGGTAGAAGCATCAGCCCTGAAAACTCCGGTGGAGATCGGCGTAGCAACAGGGACGGACATTTTCAAGGTAACAATAACCAGCAACGCGCCTGAGAACTACGCGCTAGGAACCACTGAGGTGACTTGGACGGCTACAGATGCGAATGGCAATGTCAGCACTGGTGTACAGAAGATTACGGTGGTGGATACGACGAAGCCTGTGCTGAAGCTTCCGGCTGACAAGACGGTAGAAGCATCAGCCCTGAAAACCCCGGTGGAGATCGGCGTGGCAACAGGGACAGATATTTTCAAAGTCACAATAACCAGTAATGCTCCTGAGAGCTATGCGCTAGGAACCACTGAGGTGACTTGGACGGCTACAGATGCGAACGGCAATGTCAGCACTGGTGTGCAGAAGATTACGGTGGTGGATACGACGAAGCCTGTGCTGAAAGCTCCGGCAGATGTTGCTGCTCCGGCAACCGGAACCAAGACGCTTGTGAACCTGGGCCAAGCGACAGCGAGCGACATCTTCGGAGTTGTGCTGAAGAATGATGCTCCGGCTGACGGCTTCCCGTTAGGAATAACAGTGGTCACCTGGACGGCCACGGATGTTAACGGTAATGTATCGACGGCGGTGCAGAATGTAACCGTTACTCAGACGTTCAAGGTTCAATCGTATAATGCGAGCAGAAGCAGCGTGACGAATACGATTTTTCCGCGAATATCCTTTGAGAATACCAGTAAGTCTACCTTGCAGCTCTCCAGCATCAAGCTCAGATATTACTACACCGTCGATGGAGAGAGATTCCAGAGCTTCTATACGGATTATGCCAGAGTATCAGGCTCGAATACCAGGGTGATTCAGTCCTATGTTACGGGAAGCTTCCAGAAGACAGTAGGCAAAACCGGCAGTGATTATTATCTGGAAATCGGCTTCACCAATGGTGCCGGAAGTCTGAAGCCGGGAGAAACTGTAGAAATTCAGTGCAGATTCTGGAAATCGGATTTCTCAAATTATTATCAGACCAATGATTATTCCTTCAATGGACAGGCAACGGGCTTTACAGATACCAGCAAAATTACGGCCTACTCCTCCGGCAATCTGATTGCAGGGATGGAACCGTAAGCGGCTAAGTAAGCATTGCACGGCTTCCAGGCTGTTGCCGGATCAGTGGCTGCAGCTTGGAGCTATTCATTAACGGGAGATCAACCAGCTCCATTAGCGGGGGTACGATATGCCAGACGACATGAATGAAATCCTTCAACGGTTGACCCGGGTAGAGACCAAGCTCGACATCATGAACAGTGCAAGGGATATTGCGCTTGAGGCCATGCAGAGCAGCAAATCGGCGCATTTACGGATGGATGAGATGCGGGATGAGCTGTCCAGATTGAAGCTCAGGCAAGGGGAGAATCAGCGCTGGCTGGTGGGCACGATCATTAGCAGCGTGGGGATGTGTATTGCCGCAGCGGGACTTTTGATGAAAATATTAATCGGGTAGCAGACAGGAAGAAGGAGATGGGAGAATGGCCAAAGGCTTTGATTGCGCAGCACCGCTAACACGTACACTGGCTAAAAAATTCAAGGAGGATGGTCACGAATTCGTATGCCGTTACCTCGTGCCCTCCGGCTGGAAAAGGTTAACCCAGGCGGAGGCGGTTGCCATCAGCGCTGCGGGGCTGCAAATTGTCTCTGTGTATGAAACGACCGCCAGCCGTGCGCTGGGAGGCCGTGCAGCCGGTCTGACAGACGGGGCGATTGCCGCACAGACGGCCCTTGCGGTTGGACAACCTGCCGGGAGCCGGATCTACTTCGCCGTTGATTTCGATGCCTCTGCAAAACAGATGGATACGGTGATAGAGTATATTACGGCAGCAGGAGAAGCCGCCCGGAATTACCAGTCGGGTGTTTACGGGAGCGTGACCGTTATTGAAGCTGCAATGGCCGCTAAGGCCTGCACCGGCTTTTGGCAGACGTATGCCTGGAGTAAAGGCCGAAAAGCGGAGGGTATCCACATTTATCAATACGACAACGGCCCCAAGGGATTGGGTCAGCCGGTTCACGGGGTGAATGTGGACCTCAATCAGTCGAGTGGAGAGGCGGGCTGGTGGAGCACACAGTCTGCTGCGGTTCCTGCACCAGGCAATGTAAACGGGGAGGGAAAAGACTATATGATGAAGAAAGAGGATGCGGGCAAGATCATTGCTTTTCTTCAAGCGGCTTATATGGCTGCAGGTAATGCAGAGTCTGGAAAAGAATTTCACCGTCTGGCTAATGAGCTGCGCAAAGCCTCGGGCCAAGCGGCAGACCCGAATAACCGTTAATCCGCAAGAAGGATTATAGGCTGCCTTAGGGCGGACTTTTTGACATGCGATTATACATAATTATTAGAATAAATGGATTTATTTATAACTCCGGCTGTAAAAAGCGCTATGGATTTTACTTTATCTATAGGATCGATTTTTTACAGAGGGGGGACTCCATTGCAGACCCAAGCAACCGTAAGTAAGGAGAAAGATAAAGCATCCGGCGGCCATAAACCATACAGCAATCCTCAGGTATTCATTCATCCGGCAGCCGCGAAACAACCGGACCCGGTAGAGATTATCCGGCGTGTCCGCCAGAATCCGGCTTCCTTAAGCCGTGAAGACAAGCTGGCGCTCCAGCGCACACTCGGCAACCGGGCCGTGGTTCAATTGTTATCGAGTCTGAAGGAGGATGGGAAGAAGAAAGAGCAGGCAGATCATGGAACCCAGGCGGCTGGACCAAGTAAGAGCGCGGCCGCAGAAGCCCAGATGGAAGAGCATACGGATTCACCGGAACCGGTGCAAGCAGAAGCAGAGCAAGCAAGCCCTCCGGCTGAAGCCAAGATGCAGAGCAAGGAGGAGCCCGAGGGGCAGGCAGCAAGCGCTGCTGCGTCTGTCACACAAACTAAGCCTGCTAGTGGGGGCAGTTCTTCCGGCCCAGGGACTGTCAAGAAGACGGCAGCGCCCGCCCCTTCAAAGGGGAGAGTGGAGGCCGCTGTAGCGGCGGAACCAGATTCCGCTGCTCCGGCTGCAGAAGAGGCCCGGGAAGAGCCGTCTGCGGGACCGGTACATGCCGGGAAGGCGGAGGAGCCCGCAGCAGCTCAGGGAGGGGATGCGCCGGAGCCAGCCAAGAAGTCCGCCGCCTCCAAAGGTGCTGATGCACCGAAGAAAGCAGCGAAGGAGCCATCGCTCGGAGCAGCACTAGGTGCCTTGGCGGGAGATGGGAAGGAGAAGCCGGCGAAGGGCAAGGCGGTGAAGATCAGCGGTGAAGATCCGGGGCAGATTCTGGATCAGCTGACACAGGTTCAGCCCACAGAGCTGGGGGACGCCTATGCCCAGGCTGTGAGTGTATCCTCTGGTGCCTTCACGAAGCAGACGCAGAAGACTAAGCAAGGGCTGCCTGCTGTTCCAGTGCCGACCGGCTTGAAAGGGAAGGTCCTGCAGGCACGGAAGAAACCGGCTGCGCTGAAGCACACGGTGAAGGAAGGCTTCAAAAGCGAGCGTACTGGCGGGGCTGTTAGTACAGGGAAGCTGGATAAAATGAACATTAGTGCATCCGGTTCCGGGAGCAATCCAGAGGCGATGCTCAGCGAAATCCGCTCCGCAGCCGCCCAGCCGCCGGGAATCAGTATGACCGGGGAGGCAGATCCCTCCCAGATGGAGGGTTTTCATCAGGAGGCCACCCAGCAGGTGAGCGCAGCTAAGCAGGCGGAGGTGAGCCAGATCAAGCAGCCGTTCGGGGAGAATGAGATCTATCCCGAGCCGGATGGCACCGTGGTGAAGGCTGCTGCAGGGCTGAAAGGCGGGCAGGCACCCGGGGGCAAAAAAATGCCCGCACTGGCACTGCCTGCGGATATGACTGCCGGACTGAACCGCAGTCTGGCTCCGGAGATGAAGAAGCAGCTCGGTGCCAAGCAGGCGGAATATAAGAAGGAACAAGCGAAATTCGACAGTAAAGTGCTGGGCTCCAAAGCCGACAGTCAGGCGCAAATCCGGCAGGCCGAGACCGAGGCGAAGAACAAGCAGATCAGCCAGCAGGCCGGAGCCAAAGCAGAAGTCACCCAATTGCAGGGCGAGTGGAAAAAGGAGCTGGATGCTGCCGAGACGGACTATACCAAGCAGGCCGGATCAGCCGCCCAGCAGAAGAAGCAGGAGATCAACAGCGTCCGCACCGACAAAGAGCGGGAAGCCCAGAAGAAGCAGTCTGAAGCAGAGCGGGAAGCGACGCAGGCCTACAGTAAAGCTAAGAAGGAAGCAGACGGCAAGCATGAACAGGAGAAGGCCAAGGAAGAGAAGAAGGGCGGCTTCCTCGGCTGGGTGAAGGGCAAGCTGGAAGCTGTGGTCGAACTCGTCAAGAAAGCAGTCAACTTCATTTTTGAGGGTCTCCGCAAAGCGGTTAAGTTTATTTTTGACAAAGCGAAGCAGGCTGTACTGGGCATCATTGAACTGGGCCGCAAGCTGATTACAACCCTGATCAAGGGACTGGGTGTGCTGCTCAAAAAGCTGGTGTCCGTTGTATTTGCCAAGTTCCCCGGCATTGCAGCCAAGATATGCAGCAAGATTGACGGAGTTGTCAATAAGGCCATTAAAGCGGTCAACCAGCTGGCCCAGAAGCTCAAGACCAAGGTCACTCAGGTGATGGACTTCCTGGCCGCTAAAGTGGATCAGGCGCTGGCAGCAGTGCAGAACTTCTATTCCAAGCTGATCTCAACGCTCGGCAATCTGCTGATTGCGACTTTCCTGGATGTGCTCGTCCGTATAGGGGCGCTCGGGAAGGCGGCGAAGCGTTCATTCAGCCATCTGGAAGGGAAGATGTGGGAGTATCTGCTAGGAGTAGATATTTCCAAGCCAATGGGGGCTGGAGCAGCAGAAGGCGGAGCTGTAGAGCAGACGGACGGCGCAGGACCGGCAGCGGATGAAAAGCTGACCGCCGAAGATATTGAGATGGAATCGGTGGAGCAGGGTGAAATGGACCCTGCACTGGTGCAGGAGGCGAACCTGAAGGATGGAGAAACGAAGGAGATATCCGGCAGCCGCGACCCGGCTACAATGGACAGCATTATGGCGGAATTCGACACCGGAGCAGCCAATCAGAGCCTTGGCGGCAAGATCGCAGACGGTGTGAAGCTGCGCGCAGGCAATGCGAAAATGTTGTTTGACCAAATTAAATCATTTGTAATAAAATGGATGAAGGCCCATGGATTACAGCTGCTTGCGGGTATAGCGGGAGCATTAGTGGCTGTTAGCGCTGCTTTTGTCGTCACGGGCGGGGCTATTACGGTGCTGATTCCCCCGATCATTAATATTATCACGGTTGTGATGCAGGCTCAGGCAATTGTTTCTATTGCGCAAGCCTTAGCGCAAGCTGCCGGCTACATCGGCACCTACCTGAGCCAGGGCTGGCAGAAGATGATCGAACCTGCCGCGATTGCGCTCGCTACTGCACTGGCGATGGGACTGGTTGAGCTGGCGATGGCGGGTGGCTTCAAAGCTGTCGGAGCCAACCTCAAGAAAGCCGGACAAGCTGTCAAGAAGGGCGTCGGAGCGGCAGCCAGCGGGGTGAAGAACGTTGTAGGCGCAGGAGCCAAAGGCATCAAGAGCCTGCTGAAATCCGGAGCCAAGCTGGCCTCCAGGAGCGGCAGCATGATCATACGTAATGGTAAAATCGTGATCAAGAGCCTGCAAAAAGGGCTTATGAAGGGGGCCAAAAATCTCCGGGGCCTGCTGGACCGGATTCTGCAAAAGTTCAAGTTCAAGAAGTTTAAGCTGGTGCGCAAGGGCAAGCATATCCGTCTGTATGGCGAGGTTAATCCTTGGGTGTTGCTGATTGATGGGACTATGCAGGAGATCGATGAGAAGCAACTTGAGAAGCGATTAAAAGAGCTGGAACTCGATGGTAAGAAGCCGATTAAGCTTAGTGATGCAGAATATAGCAAACTCAGTAAGCTAGAAGATACAGAGCTAAAAAAAATCTCTATGAATGCAGATGGGGATAAAGATAAGATTGATTTTGATAGCTTTGAGGACCCGAGTGATGTTATTAACCAAAGGGCGAAGAAAGCAGGACTTGATTTATCACCGAAGTCTAGCCCCTATAAGCAATTGGGATATAGGACAAAGAAAAAATTCAATAAAAAGGTTGATAATAGAACAATAACTAAAGAAGAGTGGAAAAGACTTCAATGGAATAAAAGACTCGATTCAAGAAGGGATGAAGGGGTGCAAAAATTCTGGGATCAGGAAAGAGCAAGAATTAGGAATGGTGAGCAAACAACTCGTGAATGGTCGCAAGAACAAATAAATGATATTTTAAATGATAAAGCACCCACTTTTAATGGGAAAACTATTACAGGACATCATGCTTATTCAGTTTCTAAGAATCCCCATCTAGCAGACAAAGGAGAGATTATATATCCGGCAACGTTTAAAGAACATTTAAAACGTTGGCATGGAAATTCATATCGTAAGAGTTTACCTGGTAAACCAATGAATCCGCAATTCCCAGAGGAATTTTAGAATAAAATATATATTTGAGGTGAGGTATTTTGTCCACATATTCTTTATTACTGGATTCAAATATAAGCGGTAAATTGTTAATGACAACCAAAAAACATGTGAACTTATCCCTTCATGAAATTAAATTTAACAGCATGAATCATATACCGATAATGATTGTAAATCGTAGAAACAAAGAGGAACTGGAGGTAATGAAAAATTTAGTCCAGGTATTATCAACACATCAATCAAAATTTAGGATTCTTAAACAAACTGAAGACGGGGTAGAAGAGTTACCACTTGAAATGTTCATGAATAGCTTTGAACTATCACGCCAAATTGCACAGGAGAGAGAACGATTGGATGCAATATTGCTAAAAGAGGACGATGAAGTTTAATAATATAATCTATTTATGGAAATGTTTTTAAGTGTTTATTAATAAACTCAATAATGCTATTCCGTTAAATCAAAAAGGTCAATTATGGTCAAAAACTACCATTATTGACCTTTTTTTATTATATTTATTTTATTTCTTTTTTTAACATTCACGAAAAATCCAATCTGATAAAATGAAAGTAATAGAAATATATGCTATTCTTTTATTTTTAAGTAATCTTATTACAAAAAAATCATCATTCCCCCTCGCCCCCAGTTGTAATCCCCCTCCCAAAACTTACTTTATATATGAACAAGAAAATATAGAGTGAGGACAGAACTGCCGATGAAATTCAAAAAATTGGCTAGAGGCTATCGAAAGGAAACAGCGGAGGCTGCTGACCGTGTGGAACGGGTCGAAGCAGCCGAGCTTGGCGCAGGCGCTGCTGCTGCTTCCGCATATGAAGCAGCAGCTTCTGAAGAAATATCCAGAGCACCAGTTTCCCGACAGGAGAGCAGCGAACCCGCTCCGCCCTACAGCTCCAACCAAGAACATCTCGCAGAAGAGCTGCAACTGCTGGAGCTCCGGCTTAAGCTCAGGTACCTTGCGGGACCGAAGCCGCACGCAGAGCTGGAGCTGGTGGACGAGGAGATCCGCAGTCTGCTGGATGTCCAGCCAGAAGATGAGCGTTACATCAATCTATTAACAGCGGAAATTGCTCATTTGGAACGGCAGATTGCTGCCAGATTGAAGGCAAGCTTCTACCCGTCCGCAGGGCAGGCATCCAGTCCCGCACCCAGGCTCATGCTCCCGGAGGTGGCTTCAGCACTTAACCTGTCGGGGTTGGAGGTAAGCATTCTGGTCGCTTGTCTGGCGCCTGAGCTGGACAGCAAGTATGGGCGAATCTATGCCTACCTGCAGAATGATATGTCGGACAAGCGCCCTTTGGTTGCTTTGGTCCTGGAAGTATTCGCCGGGGCAGAGGATGAGCGGCAGGCGGCCCGTCTGCTGTTCGATGCGAATGCGCCGCTGATGAAGCTGCTGCTGGAGCGAAGAGGGGAGTACGGTGACAGCCGCATTCCGTTAATCGCCCGGCCGCTGAAGCTGGAGGATTGGGCGGTGAATCTGCTGCTCGGCTATGAGGTGCTGGATGAACGTCTGACGAAGGCGGCGAAGCTTAGCACTGTGCCCCTTCCGCAGCAGTCCCGTTTCCCGGCTGAGCTGGAGCAGAAGCTGTTGCGGTTCGTGAGGCATTACAGCAGCAGCGGTGCTGGCAGCTCTCGCAGCCTGCTATACGTCAGCGGGCCGGACGAGGCCGTGAAGCTCGGAGGTATCCGCGAGGTCTGCGGCACCCTGGGACTCTCTGTGCTGGTTGCCGATCTGGAGAAGCTGCTGCGCCCTGAGGCTGATTTCAGCGAAATGCTGAGATTGCTTGGACGGCATGCGCTGCTGATGAAGACGGCCCTCTGCTTCACCGGCTTCGACAGCCTGGTGACAGAGGATGACCGCTACAGCCTGCAGATCCGGCTCCTCATGGAGATGCTGGCAGACTGTGCACCGCTGACGTTCATCCTTGGAGAAGCGCAGTGGGGAATCAGCTTCACCGGAATTCCGCTGAACTTCATGCAGATCAACTTGCCCTTTCCGGATGCAGCGGCCCGCAAGGCGGCGTGGACAGCCTTCGGCCAGAAGTATAAGCTGTCTCCGCAGATGGAACTGGATGAAGTCAGCGGCAGCTTCCGCTTCACTTCAAGCCAGATCCGGGCCGCGCTGAACGGGAGTGAGAACATCGCCGTCTGGAATGGCTCCAGGGAGAAGGGGATTAGCACGAAGGATCTCTATCAAGCCTGTTACTTCCAGTCCAGCCGCAGAATTCAGGCACTGGCCTCGAAGGTCCAGGCCATGTATACCTGGGACATGCTGGTGCTTCCCGAAGAGCAGTTGAATCAGCTGAAGGAAATCTGCCGCCAGGTGAAATACCGCGCGCTCGTCTATGGGGAGTGGGGCTTTGCGGGACGGCTGTCGCTCGGAAGAGGGCTGAACATCCTGTTCTCGGGGCCGCCGGGCTCCGGGAAGACAATGGCCGCTGAGGTGATTGCGACTGAGCTGAGTCTGGAAATCTACAAGATCGATGTCTCGCAGATTGTGAGCAAGTATATCGGAGAGACCGAGAAGAATCTGTCGCGGATTTTTGATGAAGCGGAGACCTCGAACGCCATTCTCTTCTTCGACGAAGCGGATGCCTTGTTCGGCAAGCGTTCTGAGGTCAAGGATGCGCATGACCGGTACGCGAATGTGGAGATCAGCTACCTGCTGCAGAAGATGGAGGAGTACACGGGAATTGTGATTCTGGCGACCAACCTGAATCAGAATCTGGACGATGCTTTTGCCCGCAGGCTGCACTTCAAGCTGGAATTCCCGTTCCCGGAGGAGCAGCAGCGCGGCCGGATCTGGCAGGGAATGTTCCCGGCGGGAGCGCCGCTTGATGCCGGCCTGGATTACGATTTCATGGCAGAGAAGTTTATTCTGGCCGGAGGCAACATCAAGAACATTGCCTTGAATGCAGCCTTTTATGCGGCTCATGAGGGCTGTTCGATCGGGATGAAGCAGATCATGTTGGCGGCCAAGCGGGAGTATCTGAAGCTGGGCAGAACCTTTTTGCAATCGGATTATGCGCCCTATCACACACTGATCGAGGTGAAATAAGCATGGCCGTGGATACAGGTACGGTAATAAGAGATGTCAGCACCAGCCTGAAGGCGCTACTGAAGGCGCATGTGCCTGAGCTGAACGATGACAGCTTCATCAGCTTCGGCTCTCCGAGTGACATTGACAGCTCAACGATGAAGCTCTCAATGTGTTTGTATTATTTGAGCCATAGCCCAAGTATGCGCAACAGTGAGAAGGAAGAGACTGGCGGCAAGAATGAGTTCATGTATCCGCCGGCTTATCTGGATTTGTACTATCTGCTCACACCTTATGCCAAGGACAGGGAGACTGAGCAGCTGATCCTGGGCCGGATCTTTCAGCTGTTCCATGAGCATCCGGTGCTTAGCGGCAGCGATCTGCGGGGGAACCTGGCCGAATGCGGCAATGAGAAAATCCGGATCTCCTATAACAACCTGACGATTCAGGATATCAAGCAGCTGTGGGAAGTATTCCCCGGGAAGCCGGCTAAGGTGAGCCTGTCCTATCTGGTGTCGCCGGTACGGCTGCCTGCGGATAAGACGATCCTGATCCCACGGGTTGAGGTGAAAGAGCTGGGCGTTCATCCCCTGTAGTCAGGCTGGCAGAGACTGCTTCTGTGAAGGGAGTGATTCATGGAGGGAATGACATGCAAGGCACCCGTACAAGCGGATATTCCGCAGACAAAGGCAGCTGTGCCTAACCGGATTGTATAAACACTGTTTACACTGCAGTTTATGCACACGGAGCCAGTTTCGCCGAAGGTTTCTTTCAGAAGCAGAAGCTAATTCAACTTTTTTAGGAGGGTAAGAGATGGCAAATTATTTATCGCCAGGCGTGTATGTGGAGGAAGTCTCAAGCGGGGTCAAGCCGATTGCCGGTGTGGGCACCTCAGTCGGGGCCTTCGTCGGGATCGCAGAAAAAGGGGTCATCGGCAAAGCGGTACTGGTTACCAACTGGAGCCAGTTCGTCAATGAGTTCGGCCAGTTTATTCCAAATGGCTATCTGGCTTATGCCGTGTATAACTTTTTTGCGGAAGGAGGCACCTCCTGCTACGTAGTGAGAGCGGCATCCACCGATATCCGGCCGGCTTCGCTTGTGGTTCGCGATACCGATAATCTGGATTTATTCAAAGTAGTTGCACGTTCGGAAGGGGAGTGGGGCAACCGGATTTCGGTCAAGATCAGCCCGTCCTCTAACAAGCAGCAATTTGGCTTCAAGATGATTGTGCAGTATCTGCTGGACAGTGATTTCAATGATGAATACAGCGGAGAAGACGAAGAGGGCAAAATCGTCGAAATCTTCGACAACATGCTCTTGATCAATTTTGAAGAAAAGGTGAATCAGGTATCCGCCTTCGTCAGTGTGAAGCCGCTGGTGGACCTGACCATTCTGGAGAATATGGAGAAAACGCCGGCGTTCAATGAAACAGCCCTGTCCCTCAGCGGCGGTGTGAACGGGATGTCCCCGATTGATTTCCTGGGGGATGCGGTCAAGCGGGCCGGTATCCACGCGTTCGATACGATTGACGGCATCAACATTGTAGCGGCTCCAGACCTTGCAGATATGGCGTACAGCCGGGGCACCATCCTGGATATGCTGAATTATTGCAAGCTGAGAAAAGACTGCATCTTCATCGTAGATCCTCCGCATGGCTTAAGTCCGCTGGAGGTCAAGGATTTCAAGGAGGGGGCGGGCGATTATTCGGGCAATTCATTCAATACGTCCTACGGCGCCCTGTACTATCCTTGGGTCTATATTAACGATCCGCTGACCGGGAAGCAGAAGCTTGTGCCGCCGTCCGGGGCAATTGCCGGTACGTATGCCTATGTCGATGCCGTACGCGGTGTCCACAAAGCACCGGCAGGCACCAACGACGGCTATCTGGACTCCGTAGTCGGTATTGAGAAGATCATTACCAAGGCGGAGCAGGAGCTGCTGAATCCAGGCGGCATCAACGTGATCCGCTCCTTGCCGGAAGGCATCTGTGTCTGGGGAGCCAGAACGCTGTCCGCGGATTCGGAATGGAGCTACGTCAACGTCCGGCGGCTGATGATGTACATTGAAGAATCGCTGGATGAGGGCAGCCAGTGGGTCGTGTTTGAACCGAATGATCCGAGCCTGTGGGGCAAAGTCAAACGCAATCTCACCGCCTTCCTGACCCGTGTATGGAGAGACGGTGCGCTCTACGGAACTACGCAGGAAGAGGCCTTCTTCGTCAAAGTGGACGAGGAGAACAACCCGCCTGCCGTGCGGGATGCCGGCCAGCTGATTATCGAAGTGGGTGTAGCCCCGGTCAAACCGGCTGAATTCGTAGTCATCCGGGTCAGCCAGAAGACCTTATCCAAATAAGAGATTGAGAGGAGATTTATCCTATGGCAACCGGCAAAAGATTAGACCCTTACCGCAATTACCGCTTCCGCGTTGTAATTGACGGCATTCAGACCGCAGCCTTCGCAGACGCAACGATACCGGATACATCCACAGAGGCTGTGGACTACCGGGAGGGCATCGATGCCCCGCATGCACGCAAGCTGTCGGGCTTGACCAAATTCGGGAATATCACTTTGAAAAAAGGTCTGACCGACTCCCTGGAGCTCTACAACTGGCGCAAGTCGATTGAGGATAAAGGCGCGCTGAAGAACCGCAAGAGCTTGTCGATCATCCTGGTGGATGAAGAAGGCAATGACAAGGCGCAGTGGGATATCCTCGAAGCCTGGCCGATCAAGTATGATGTCAGCGCCCTTAGCGCCAAAGGCAACGAGGTCTCTGTCGAGTCGATGGAGCTGGTGCATGAAGGGGTACGCAGAGTGAAATAGCTTCCCGCCCTTCGTCATCGTCACTGTGGATGTGATGCGATACGCCAAAACATAAGATGGACGGTATGGACATCATATTCATGGCTGGGATGCCGGAAGGAAGCGAAGACATGAGGATGGTCTAGAGGAGGAAGTGAGGGAGATCATGGAATTATTACAAACTGAATTCAGCTTCACCCTGCCCAAAGGGTACGTGGATGAAGCGGGCACGCTGCATAAGCAGGGGACCATGCGTCTGGCTACCGCAGCCGATGAGATTACACCGCTACGGGATTCCAGGGTTCAGCAGAACCCTGCGTATCTGACAGTCATTCTGCTCTCCAGAGTGGTCACCGGACTGGGCGGGCTGGGCATGATTACACCGAGAGTCATCGAAGAATTGTATACCTCGGATTTCGCTTATCTGCAGGATCTGTATAACCGGATTAACCAGAACGGAAGTAATGCGGTTCATGCGCAGTGCCCCAAATGCGAGCAGCGCTTCGAGCTTGAACTGGAACCGCCGGGGGAATAGTCGGCTACCCCCTTGACCGCCTCTACGAGGAGGTAGCCTTTCTGACCTACTATCTGCACTGGGACTATACGGCGGTGCTGAACCTGGAGCATGCTGAACGGGACCGCTGGTGCAGTGAAGTCAGCCGGATCAACCAGAAGCTGAGTGGCGGGGAAGAGAAGAAGAACTTCTTTGAGGCTTAGGAGAGGATAACATGAAGGCAAATATGCTAAATATCGGCGCGAAAAGTAGCTGGGTACCCGGGTACCGGGAAGATCCCTTTCTTGCTTATAACTTCATCGTGGAAATTGACGGGATCTCCGTGGCCGGATTCTCTGAGGTCTCAGGCCTCAGCGTGGAGACACAGGTGGAGCGCAAAACCTTCGGCGGTGAGAATCATAAGGAATTTGTATTCCTGGGACCGACCAAATACTCGGATTTGACGCTGAAAAACGGGGTCACGAATGATGAATATCTGTGGAACTGGTATCAGAATGTGGTCAATGGGGTCATCCGGCGGCGTAGCGGGTCCATCTGTCTCTTGGATCATTCCGGCACACCCAAGGTGTGGTGGAACTTCATCGAAGCCTGCCCCATCAAATGGGAAGGGCCGGCGTTCAACGCCAGCAGCAGCGCGGTAGCCGTCGAGAGTCTGGTTCTGACTCATAACGGTCTGTACAGGTACCGGTAATGAGCCGGAGCATTCGGAGCACGGCGGCTCCTGCGAATCAGAAGCAGACCGAGTTCATTCAGTCGATTCTGGCAAAATACGGCCTGACCCGTTGGCGGAGCAAGCTGAAGAGCCTGATCCTGCGGCACAAAACGCTATATGCTGCGGAACCGGAGACATTGCAGCGTACGGACATGGTGACCAACCATATCCATCAGTCATTCTATTATCCGGCAGTAACGGGGAAGAACAATCCCGGACCGGCAAGCCGCATCCTGCTCATTACTCAAAGCAGGAGCACGGCTGGACTTAGCGCTCCATCTGCTTCTCCTGGTCAAGCTGAGGAATTACGGAGCGGACTTCATTCAGCAGCAGGACGACTTAACTCCGTACAGGTGCTGCAAGAGAGAGTCTCGCAGCATAGAAGCAATCAACATCAGCTAACAACGGAGTATCGCATTCAAAATACAGCGCTTCATCCGGCTGAACCTGTAGCTGCTCATCCAGCCGGAGCAAGACAGGTACAAGTCTCTGCGCCGTCCGGGTCGTCTGTTCTGAAGACGCAGCCTCCAGGCGTTACAACCGAAAGAAGCCAGGGAGACAGGCAGAACAGAGGCGATCTGCCGACTGCTTCTGTCCTTCCAGGGCAGCAGGACAGGATGACAGGCAGACCAGCCCATGCAGTCCATCGTCATGAGCAGCTGGTGCAGGTGATGCAGCTGCTGCGGACCTATGGCCTTAAGCAAGAAGGGGAGACTGGAGCCGATACGCAGCCCTTAGGGCAGCAGGCAAGGCATCCGGTACCGGCACAAGCATTGAAGCATATACGGGAGGCCGTCTCAGGCTCAGCCGGGACCGCTGTGGAAGCACAGCTTAAGACTCCCACCCTCAGCTTCAAGCCCGATAATCTGCTGCTTCCGCATTCCAGCGTAAATACCAGTCTTCAGCTCGGCTTAGGTCAGCAGCTGACGGCAACGCTTGAACAGCTGGAGAGCAGGCAGGAGCTTCTGAGCCCGCTGCTCGCTGCCGTTGGTACGGTTCATCTGAGGCAGCCGATGAAGTCATTGCAGCTGGCGCAGCCGCATATCTTACTGCCGCTTGGGGACACGTCAGGTGTACCAGATGCGGCCAAGCGGACGGCTTCCGCGCGAATGGCCGCAGTCGGAGGCCGGACAGCTCCAAGAGGGCCGGGGCCTGGGGCGCCGGTGGAGGCCAGCCTGATCTACGCTGCGGACCGGACGGAGCTTCCGTCTGCCCCGCAGCGAAGAAGGCCGGGCAGTCCGCTTAGGGGGGATGGCCATGCTTATGAACCGGACCTTCAGCCTGCCGCCAGCCATAGCCGCCTGGTGCTGCGGAAGCCTGAAGCGCCCCGCGCGGCTCTGCCGGAGCCCATGCAGCAGCAGCTGGAGCGGGTGCTGCAGGAACAGGCGGCCCAGGCTCCGGCGCAGACCTTCACCAAGGCCGTTCCGCCGCCGGCCATGAATGCAGCAGAGCTGAATCAGCTGGCTGAGCGGGTATATCAGGTGCTGGAGAAGAGAATGGCAATACGCAAGGATCGGAGGGGGCTAAGATAATGGCGGAGAAAGCGAAGATCATTCCTCTGGATTTGCCCGTGGGTGCCATTGAGGTGATGTTTAACCCCAATGAGTACACCGTTTCTTTTGAAGGCAAATATACCGGGGAGAAGAACAATAAGCAGTTCCAGATTACAGAGACACCGGAGTTCAAGGTCTCCTTGTTCTACGATACCTATGAGCAGCGCAAGGATGTCCGCAAGAAGACCCGGCAGCTGACCTCGCTGCTTGATCCCAAGGTCAGCGGCAAAAGCACGAAAAAACCGCCGGTCTGCATGTTCGTCTGGGGCGGCTTCACCTACCGCGGCCTGCTGAGCAAGATTGAGCAGAAGTTCACGATGTTCATGGATAACGGCACGCCTGTCCGCTCGCTGCTGGATGTGACCTTTATTACGGATGAGCCGGACAAGTCGGTGGAGGACAGCCAGGGCCTGAATGCCTGCCGGAAGCTGTGGGTGGTCAAAAGCGGGGACCGGCTCGATCTCATTGCGAATGAGGCGCTGAAGGAGCCGCTGGCCTGGCGCAGAATTGCCGAGCTGAACAGGATCGTCAATCCGGTTGGCTTTCCTGGCAAAAACGATATCGGGAGAACTCTGGTTATCCCGGATTAAGGCGGGGATTGCATGGGCACCAGTGTAGCGAATTACAAAATTGAGCTGAACGGAAGCAAGCTGTCCGCTGAACTGACAGCGGCGGTGGAAGGCGTCACGCTGGAGGATGAGCTTAATCTGCCGGCGGTATTTTCCATCCAGATGAATATGGTGAATGCCGGAAGCGGCATGTGGCGGGGAACGGATCTGACGAGCCTTAAGCCGGGCGATCAGCTGAAGCTCTCCCTTGGACTCGACCAGCCGGAGCCAATGATCAGCGGGGAGATTACCTCGCTGGATCTGAACTTCGCGGAGCATTCGGTGCTGGATATCCGCGGATATGATCTGCTGCACAGGCTGCGTATGGGGACGAGGAGCAAAGCTTTTCTGAAGAAGAAGGATAGTGACATTGCTGCGGAAATCGCCAAGGAGCATGGACTGACCCCTGTGGTAGAGGATACCGGAACGGTGTATCCCTACCTCTTCCAGAATAATCAGAGCAACTACGAATTTCTGCTGGAGCGGGCAGCCCTGCTCGATTATGAGCTGTTCACGGCAGACAAGAAGCTGCATTTCGTCAAGTCGCGGTCTGTGAAGGCCCCGGTGCTGCCGGAGATGAGCTTCAAGAAGGATTTTGAACGGCTGAATCTGGAACTTAGGGCTCTTACCCGGGGTAGTAAAGTGACGCTTAAGGGCTGGGATGTGAAGGAGAAGAAGGAGCTTGAGGCCATCGCTAAGAGCGGGGAAGAGACGACCAGAATGGGCGGGAAGGAAGGCGGCTTCTCGATCAGCACCGCAGCGGTCGGGGAATCACCGATTACGATTATGGCCGAGAATCTGCTGGATATGAACGAAGCTAAGGTGCTGGCCGCCGCCGCTTACAACAGCCGCCTGCGAGAGTTCATTGCCGGGGAAGGCATGTGCTGGGGGAACCCTAAGCTCCGGGCGGGGCAGACTGTGAAGCTGATGGGTCTGGGCGAGCGCTTCAGCGGCATTTATTACATTGTAGCTACAGTTCACAAGATCGACAGCAAGGGCTATACCACGACGTTCAAGGTGAAGAGGACTGGCCTATGAGTGAAGGACCCGGAATTAGCAATTTTATGGACAGCATCATGAATGAGGGACGGATTTTCGGTGTAATGGTGGGGATTGTCATCAATAATGACTCGGCGAACCATGCGGATAAGCCTGGGCCCGGACGGGTGAAGGTGAAGATCCCGCTGATGGGGATGCCGGAATCCAACTGGGCGCGTATGGCGTCCTGGATGGCCGGAAAGGAGCGGGGAGCCTTTTGCCTGCCGGAGGTGGAGGATGAGGTACTGGTAGCCTTTGAGAACGGGGATGTCAACCGCCCTTATATCATTGGCTCCTTGTGGAATGGACAAGACCTGCCGCCGGAGACCAACAAGGACGGCAAGAATAATATCCGCCTGTTCAAATCCCGCAGCGGGCATGTTCTGCAGTTCGCCGACACCAAGGGGGAAGAGAGCATCACGCTTACCTCCGCCAAGGGCCACGTAATTAAGCTGGATGACAAGGGCGGCGCGGAGCAGATCCGGATTAGCGACAAATCAGGCAAGAACCGGATCATCCTGGATACCAAGGCGAATAAGGTGTCGGTATCCGCCGGTGCGGATATTGAAATCTCGGCGGGAGGCAAGCTGGCCCTGTCCGCCAAATCCATTGAAATGAAATCATCGGCGGGCACCGCCATCGAAGCCTCGGCCGGGATGGAGGTCAAAGCCGCCGCAAGTATGACGATCAAAGGGGCTACGGTCAACATTAATTAGAGAGGGGGCTTCATTCATGGGACAACCTGCAGCGAAAAAAGGCGACCGGATTCTGGCGACGGATACACATATCGTGATGCTTCCAGCCGGATCGGCTCTCGTTCCGACACCCTTGCCCCATCCCTTCACGGGAATTCTGGACGGTGCGCTGAGCACGAATGTCAAGATTATGGGGCAGCCGGCAGCCACCATGGATTCTACGGCCACGAATACGCCGGCCCATGTTCCGCAGGGAGGCCCGTTTCAGAAGCCTCCAACCAATAAGGGGACTATCAGCGCCGGAAGCACGACGGTATTTATCAACGGGAAAAAGGCTGCTAGAAACGGTGATCCGGCGCTTGTCTGTAATGATCCGGCCGACCTTCCGGTAGGGAAAGTGTCTGCGGCGGGAACGGTCTTAATAGGAGGCTGAGAGATGGAAGTTGTAGATTTTTTGGGACGGGGCTGGACGTATCCGCTCGCTGTCCAGCGGGGCAGTCTCCGATCCTCCGGTGGAGAAGACTCCATCCGGGAATCGATCATTCTGATTCTGTCAACGGCCCGCGGCGAGCGGGTCATGCGGCCCGATTTCGGCTGCAGACTGAATGAGCTGGTGTTCTCGCCCAATACCATGAGCACCGCAACCTTGCTGCGAAGCTTCATTGAAGAAGCCTTGCAGAACTGGGAGCCGCGCATTGAAGTGGACGACATTACGGTTACCCCGCGCTCGGACCGCTCCGAGCTTGAGGTGTCCATTGACTATTCGATCAGGGCCAGCAACAGCAAATATAATCTGGTCTATCCATTCTTCCTTGAAAGCGTGGGGAAATAATGCCAAACCAAATGCCTATTATTGATAAACGGGATCAGGAACAGCTGGTTCCCGAGCTACGACGTTTAATCTACCAATACTGCAGCCGGGAATGGACGGATGTGCCGGAGCTTGAGGCAGACAAGAAGGCAGATGCGCTGGTCCATATCTTCACCGGGATGATGGGCAAAGTGATCAGCCGGCTGAATCAGGCGCCTGCGAAGAACTTCACCTCCTTCCTGAATCTGATCGGCATTCATCCTACTCCGCCCCGTGCTGCCAAAGTTCCGCTGCTCTTCCGGCTGAAGCCGGATTCGGGCAGCTATAACACGGTTCCGGCCGGAACCCGGGTATCCGCCCAGCCGGAGCAGGGGGCGGAGGTGGTTTTTGAGACAGACAAGGATCTGACCGTCATTATGGCGCAGCCGGTCCGGGCGGCGAGTCTCGATCCGGAGGAGGACCAGTGGAGCAATCAGGATGAGCTGCTTGCCGGGGGACCTGCCGGCAGACCTGCCCGGCTATTCAGGGGCGATTCTACAGTAGTCCACAGATTGTATCTGGGGCATACAGAGCTGTTAGGATTCCAGGAAGCGGGCAGCAGCTTATCGGTCTATTTCAACAAGCCTGATGCAGCTGCGCTGAGCAAGGCCGCGCCAGGGCAGGACAGAACCGGGAATCTGCTGAACCATATGGACTGGTTTTGTTTCGATGAAGAAGGGAATTCTGTGCAGCTGTATCCTTCCTCGATAGCCGAAGCGGAAGAGGAAGAGAATGCTCTGTGGAGGGCAGTGGTCCGGTTCGACCGGCTGACTGGCGTGCATACGAAGACGCTGGCGGGGTACGGATCGTCCGGGACGCTACGGGAATGGCCGGGCAAATGGATCTTCGCCGAGCTGAAGAAGCCTATAACCGCCGGAGTGCTCATGCCAGATATCGAAGATATCCGCCTGGAGCTTAACGTGGTGAGTCCGCAGCCGCTCCCGCCGGATGTGACGGTGAATAACGGGAACCTGCTGGATATGGGCAAGGATTATTATCCGCTGGGGGACAAGCCCAGAATCAACGATACGTTCTATATCGCCTGCGGCGAGGCCTTCTCGAAGCCGGGTGCCCGGATTACGCTGAGGGTGGAGCTGTCAGAGCCGGAGATCAGCAAGCTGCCGGACACACCGTATGTGAGACTTGGCTGGGAATATTGGAACGGGCAGGAATGGCTTGCGATCACCGGTCTTGAGGAGAGAACGGACGAAGGAGGTGCAGCTGATGGCGGCGCTGCCCTCCGTGCGGTCAGCAGTCTTACTGCCAGCGGAACGCTGAGCTTCGTCTGTCCGGGTATCCAGAAGCTGACGCTGGGCGGTGAAGAGCAGTACTGGGTCCGGGCCCGCATCACCGGAGGGAATTACGGCGAGGATGCGAATTACGAATATCAGGATGAAGAGGTCAAGCTTGGGGAGGGAAGCATCAATGTAGCCAAGCTCAAGGTGACCCAGGCGACTTACGCGCCGCCCTCCATCCGTAAGCTCAGTATTGCCTACAGCTACACGCTGGAGGCGCACCCGCAGACCGTACTCACAGAGAATAACTTCAGCTTCGCCGACAGGTCGGCGGCCTGCCGGAACGAAGGCGAGTATTTCAAGCCCTTCTATCCGTGCGCTGAGACGGAGCCGACCTTCTATCTGGGCTTTGACCGTGATATCAGCGATCTGCCCGTGTCGCTCTTCTTTCCGCTAACCGGTGAACAGCTGGGGCGTCCGGTGGTTGCGTGGGAGTATTGGGACGGCAGAAGATGGCTGACGCTCAGCGTGAATGATGAGATCAGAGGCTTCACCCGCAGGGAGATTCTGCAGTTTGCCGTGCCGGGAGATATTGCGAAGCGGCCGCTGTTCGGTACGGAGCAGTACTGGATACGTGCCCGGCTGGATGAAGGCCGGTTCGAGATTGTCCCGCAGGTGGATGCCATTCTCGCTAATGCGGTCTGGGCCCGCAATTCCAATACCGCTGCGGGAGAGCTTCTGGGCTCCAGCAATGGTGAGGAGAATCAGATCGTTCAGTTGTCCAAGATACCCGTGCTGCCCGGCCAGCTTCTTAAGGTCCGGGAAGCCACCGGTCAGGGGGCATGGATACCGTGGGAGGAAGTAGATACATTCTCCGTATCCTCTTCAGATTCAAGGCACTATATGCTGGACAGAAGCACCGGAATGATCATGTTCGGGGATGGACGGAGCGGCATGATTCCGCCTATGGGCACTGACAACATCCTATGTGACTACAAGCATGGCGGCGGGGCGTCCGGGAATGTTGCTGCAGGCTCGGTATCGCGCATATGGGACAGCTACAGCTGGCTGGATTCCGTAACGAATCCGGTGGCGGCGGATGGCGGCTTCGATCAGGAGGAAGCGGAGAAGGCCGAGCTTCGCGGGCCGCATACGCTGAAGAGCTGGAACAGGGGCGTAACCGCTGAGGACATGGAATGGCTGGTGCGTGAAGCGATGCCCCAGATTGCCAAGGTGAAATGTCTCAGTGCTATGAACCGGGAGCTGGAATTTACCCCGGGTAGGGCTACCCTGATCGTGGTACCTGAGACAGATGATCCGAGACCGGTCCCGAGCCAGGAATTGCGCAGTGAGATTGAAGCCTATCTGTGTGAACGGATCTCAGCCCCCCTGAACACCGCCGAGCCGGGGATTGAGGTCATTGGCCCGGACTATGTCCGCACTGCTGTGGAGGCAACCGTAGTCTTTACCTCTCCGGACCAGCGGAAGGTAGCTGAGGGCCGGATCATCGATAACCTGAAGCAGTTCTTTCATCCGCTTAAAGGCGCAGACGGGAACACGGGCTGGGAGCTGGGACAGAACCTGTATGTCTCCGAGGTCTATGCCGTGATTAAGCAGACGCCGGGTGTTGACTATGTATCGGATGTGCTCGTCAAGGCTTCCGTGCAATGCTTCACGCTGAAGCTGGAGCCGCTTGAGAACGGGCCGTATAAGCCCCAGGCCGCCTATCCGAAATACAGCCTGGTGCGCTCTGAGGACAACGCGCTTCAATTTGCCCTTGCTGAGCCGGTGGAGGCCGGGGATGAAGTGAAATCGCTGGTGATCAGAGGATTCAAGGAGAACGGAATCATCACGCTCCGCTACAGATCCCGGAAGCCGGTAGAGCTGATAGTCCTCTCCATCGACGGTGACATGCTCGAATGCCAGACCCTTGATGAAGAACCGCTTGCAGAGAGCTATCCCGAGGGCAGCGATCTGGAATTTGGACTCACGGATGATCTGACGGTCCGGACGTATATCCTCAATAGGCTGGAATCGGGATTGGTAACCTTTGTGGTGAAGACCGCGGTATTCGAGGAGAAGGATATTGTCTTCCTGAGCCGGACGGATGAATACATCAATACCACGCCGCTCAAGATCCGCACCATCGGCAGCGGCAATATTCATCTGGAAGAGGACGAGCTGATCTGCGGCGGGCTGCATCTGGTGAACAAGCCTCAGGAGCATCTTTTTCCATATCTTGTGGATAAGCGTGCTGGCCTGCTGCATGATCTGACCGCAACTACGGCAGCGTGCGGGCTGGAGGATATCCGCATGGAAGAGCGGAGGTATCTGACGGGGCTGTCCGGTATACCGGACACAGTGGCGCGGTGTCCGTATTGTAATGCCTTGGAGCCGTAACTACAGAAAGGAGGAAGAACCTATGCCGCTTCCAGTATTGAAGCTGGATGATCTTGGCTTTGACCAGCTTGTGGCTGACGCCACTGCGCTGATTCCGCTCTACGATCCGGAATGGACGAACTATAATCCCTCCGATCCCGGCATTACGCTGGTGGAGCTGTTCGCCTATTTCACGGAGATGGTCCTCTACAGGCTTGACCAGGTGACCGATGAGAGCAAGCAGCAATTCCTCAAGCTGCTGGGTATCACCCTGGAGGACGGAGAGGCATTGGCCAGCGGAATATCCCGCGGAGCGAAGCAGTTCTCCGAATGTTATAGGGCTGTGACGGCAGAAGATTACCAGCTGCTGGCGAGGCAGAGCCTGCTGGATATCCCGGGGATTCGGAGCACGTATCCCGACCTTGCGGTCCGAACGCTCTGTCTGATTAATACGGATATGGAGAACGGCACCGGGCGGAATAAAGAAGCCTTCGGGCATGTGTCGGTGGTTCTGGTGCTCCAGACTGCGAATCAGCAGGATCTGCGCAGGGACATGACGGAGATCAAGCAGCAGGTTAAGGCCTTCCTGGAGAAGAGCAAGCTGCTGACGACCCGTGTCCATGTCGTTGAGCCTGATTACCGGGACGTTGTGATCGAAATGACGGTTGCCGCCGGGAATCAGAGCATCGGGAGTATCGTGAACGATAGTATTGTACAGTTCCTGGACCCGGTTAACGGGGGAGAGCACGGACAGGGCTGGCTTCCGGGGAGGAAGCTGTACGCCTCGGATCTGTATCATCTGGTAGAGGGAATCGCCGGCATTGATCATGTCACCAGCGTGACTCTGGACTCGCCCGACCTGCTGCCATTCCAGTTATTTAAGCTGAAGGACCTGAAGATTGAGGTGGAAGCATGAGCAATACAGACGGGTACAGTTATGTGGAGTATCTCCCCCGGGTGTTCCAGCAGAAATCGGGGGAGTCCGATGAACAGTTTTTTCTGGGACGGTTCCTGAAGGCCTTCGAAGCCATGCTCTCCGGCAATACGGGGACGGAAGGCGCGGAATCTGTGGGAATGGAGGCCTTGCTGGACGGATTGCATCAATACTTCGATCCGCAGACGGCTCCCTCACAGTTTCTGCCCTGGCTTGCAGGCTGGGTGGGCCTCCAGTTGGCCGGAGGCGTAGAGTATGACGGTGAGGAGGATAACCTGGAGCGCACGCTTGCCCCTACGCAGATTCTTCCGCTTGCGGACACACGCAGCACCGTTAACCGCAAGCTGATCAGCAGCATCGTCCAGCTCTACAAGAAACGCGGAACCCTGGGCGGTCTGGCCGAATATTTGCAGGTTCACGCCGGTGAAGAGGCGGCCATCCGTATCTATAGCTACGAGGAGCCTGTCCGTCTCGGTAATGCCCGGCGTATAGGCATCAATACGATGGTTGGGGCGGCCGAGCCGAGCTACTTCTCCGTCCATATCATCCTCCCGGCGTACAGCCGGAGCCTGCTGCAGCAGAAGGTGCGGAATCTGCAGGAGGTGATCCGGAAGGAGCGGCCCTTTTACACCAATTCCAGCTTGAATATTGAAGTCCCGTCTATGCGTCTGGGGGTCTATGGGCGTGTGGGGATGGAGACCTTAGTCGGGGGTATGACAGAGCAATAGAGATTATAGACCGGGAGGCAAGCGAATCATGGGAAAAGAATTAAGAAGAATGAGCTACTTTGACGGGCTCTTCCTGAACGCTGAGGATTATAAGCTCGATCAGGAGTTTCACCTGCGCCTGCAGCGTCTGCATAACCGTTATCTGCATACCTGGGGAATTGTCTGCGGGCTCAAGGTACTGCCCTCGGCGAAGCCGGGGGAATCCATGAAAGTGAGTATTGCGGAGGGGCTTGCCCTGAATCTGGTGCTGGTCAAGAACGGTGACAAGTATGAGAGCATCAGCCAGGAAATCCTGATCTATGAAGGGCATCCGGATAATCCGGTCAACCTCTCCGAGTATAACGCCAATGAGAATATCTACATCTGGGTCAGCTACGAAGAGGTGGGGGCCGAACGCAGCATTGAGCGTGGTCAAGGGGAACAGATCCATATCTGGGAACGGGGAAAAATCAGTCACGGAACCACTAAGCCTGAGGGTACCGATACGATCCTTCTGGCCCGGGTGGTTCCCCGCACAGAAGGGGCAGGCATTACCATCGACAGTACATGTATTTACGATTACGACAGTGATGCGGCCCGGACGCCCTTAAGAACCTATGCCGGTGCCGCTGGCAAGAAGCTGGTCACGGAGAAGCTGGTGATCCCGGTTCAGAGTGAAGACAGCATGGACAGCGCGGGGCTGAGTGAAGCCGTTCTGGCAGCGATGCCGTCTATGACTACACTTCAGGCCGGTAAAGTGCTGGAGATCAGAGCTCCCGAGACCCGCTTCACCGGGGCTATGAGTGTGGCCGGAGCGCTGACAATTGAGGGCGAGCTGATTCTGAAGAGCAAGGACAAGGCCCAGAGCGAGATGCGGATTATGAACAGCTTCGTTGAGGTGAACAGCCCCAACACGGATGATCCGAACTATGTATTCCCCGGTGCGCGTGATGGCGGCCTGGAAGTATACCGGGGCGACGGGGGCAAGCATGATGCACGGATTGTCTGGGTGGAGGAGGATAAATGCTTCAAGGCCGGGCTCGGCAACGATCTTAAGACCATTGCCTACGGCAATGAGTGGGACAGCCTGATCAAATCTGAATTCGCTGATCTGCTGCATCGGCACAGTAAGCTGTCTTCATCAGCAGGCCAAAGCTTCGGCTTCACCGGGGCGGGCAAGCTGTACAGTGATGCTGATCTTGCCCTGCAGGACGACAGAATCCTGCTGCTGAAAGGAACGAACCCGGACACGGTTGACCATTCGCATGGTCTGGGCTGGTTCGGAGCCGGGAAACCCTTCGCTGCGGCAGAGGTGGATGGTCCGGTAGTATTCGGCGGCAGCGGCGGGGCCCTCGGAACCCGGACGGTTAACGCCGACGGCTCCCGCACAGACAAGCAGGCGCTCTCCTGGAATAAGAACGGCTATGTCGGCATCGGCCCGCAGAAGGTACTGGAGGATTCGCTGGATGTCGAGGGCAGCGTACGCCTGCTCAGCGGCCGGAACCCGCTCCGCTTCACCTCCGCCTGGACGGGCTTTCCCGACAAGCAGATGAACGGTGCGGAGATCTGTAACGATACTACAGATTACAAGGCGCTGATGATTGTCGGCAACAACTCTGCCGGGCAGAAGCGAAAGGTCGCCATCTGGGACCGGCTGGATGTGAACGGATTTCTGTATGTGAACGGGACAATGCAGGCCTCCCAGGAGATTATTCCAAGCACGGGGAACGGGGCGCACAGCGGTATTATATTCCCGGCCAATCCGGGCGGAGGCGGGTCGGATCAGGCGTGGATTAAGTACTATCCCCGTACAGGTGAGGATTGCACGCTGGAGATCGGCACCTCCAATGACAGGAGTGATCATATCTCCCTGATCGCCTCCGGCAATGTGGGCATCGGAACGCTGGAGCCAGCCGATAAGCTGGATGTGGCCGGGGAGCTGCGTATCCTGAGCGGCCAGAATCCGGTCCGCTTCACCTCTGGCTGGACAGGCTTCACAGGTCAATCGCCCAACCATGCCGAGATCAGTAACGATACTACGAACTACAATTCATTGATGATCGCGGGAAACGGGAAATCAGGAGTCCGCAGAGTCTCTATCTGGGATAACCTGGATGTGAATGGCTCCTTGCAGGTGAAGGGGGGCGCCTATATTGGCGGCGACCTTGAGATCAAAGGCAGTATCAAGACAGAGGTATTCAACTTCGCCGGCAAATTCAAAAAGCTGGATGTGGCTGAGGAATTCGCCGCCGTTGTACGCTGCGCTGATTTCTACATCGGTTATCCCGGACGCCGTGGGGCTCCCGGCCGGGCGCTGGTCGACAATGGCAGCCATCTGGTGCTCAACTACGGCAACGACTGGTCCTATGCTTCTGTCCACAGCAGCCTGGAAGTGAGAAATGCCCTGATCCCCAGCGCAGGCAGCGGCAACAACGGGATTATCTTCCCGTCCGATCCCGGCGGCGGCAGCGGCGACTCGGCCTGGATCAAGTACTATCCGACCAGCGGGGAGAACTGCGTGCTGGACATCGGAGTTTCAAATGATGCCGGCGACCGCATCTATCTTCATGCCAGCGGCGGGGTCTATGCCAACGGCAGCATGTACTGGTGGTCTTCGCGCGAGCTGAAGGACAATATTGCCGACATTCCGGTCAAGGAAGCGAAGCAACTGCTGGACGGGCTGAACCCGGTCTCTTTTAAATACAAAGGAGGCACCAAGCCGAAGACCCTCGGCTTCATTGCGGAGGAAGTACCGGCCGTTCTGGCCGATCCGGAGCAGCGGGCGATCAGCGGGATGGATATCATTGCTGTGCTGACCAGCGTGATGAAGGATCAGCAGAAAGCGATCACAAGAATGCAAAAACAAATCGACACCCTGCAGGGTGCCTAAACCTTAGGAGGATGAACTCATGAAAGAACAATTAGAAGCACGCATGAACGAACTGAAGGCAGAGCTTGAAACCGGGCGGCAGATGATCCAGGAGCTGGACGAGAAGCGTACCAATCTGGGATATACCTTAACACGCATCAGCGGGGCCATTCAGGTGCTGGAGGAGCTGGCTGCCGCAGAAGAGGAGTCCGTTCAGGCCTAAGCAAGCTGTAACTATGAAGAGCCGGGAGGAGTGGGATTGTGCCAAAGGATATGAAACGCATGAATTATTTCAACGGGCTGCTGCTGAAGGAAGAGGATCTGACGCTGGATCAGAATTACCATAAGCGTGTGCGGCAGCTGCACAACCGTCATTTTCATGATTGGGGAGTCGTGGATGGTCTTAAGGTCACCATGCGGGACGGGATAACCGTTGAGATCGCTCCGGGCTTTGCCCTCAACCGTGTCACCGACCCGGAGCACAATGAGGAGATCAGCCAGGAAATTATGGTCAGTGACGCTCACCCGGATCGGGTGATTAATCTCTCCGGGTACAGCACTTCGGATCAGATCTATATTTCTATCAGCTATAAGGAAAAGCTGACGGATACAGATCTGCTCAAGGGCGGAGGCAACCCCATCCATGTGCTGGAGCAGGCGAACATTGATATAAGCTCCCGGAAGCCCGCAGATGTACACCAGAATATCCTGCTGGCCCGTGTGAATCTGAAGCATTCCCAGGACGGGTCCTTAACGATCGGCGGGATCTATGAGACGGATGTAGACGGGTCTCAGCTGGTGACCAGGGCGGCAGGCGGGACGGTGCTTAAGGCAGATCAGATCATCATCGGCAAAGAGAAGAAGCCTGAGACGCCCTTCCTTAGCAATTCGGAGGAACTGGACGGTGAGGCAGGGAGCCGGCTCAATGTTCACGCTGTGCTGACTGAGTTCACTGGCGATATCAAGGCGGGAGCCATCAGCACTTATGGAGCGGTGGATATAGACGGCACGCTATCAGTAACCTCGGGCAGCGCAGCGGTGTTCAAGGTGAATGAGTCCGGCGATCTGGAGGTCTCCGGCGCGTCCACTATGGAGGGGCCCCTCTCCGCGAAGCAAGGGATTGAAGTCAGCGGAGGAATGGCGGTGCTGGACGTTCCGCAGGTTATCATCGGCGGAAGCAAGGTTACCCTGAATCAGAATGCCGCTGAAGAAGACCGGATGGGCCTTGAGATCCTGCGCAAGGATCATTCCAGTGCCAAGCTGCAATGGGATGAGAAGAATGAGAGCTGGATGATCGGAACCGAAGCGCTGGAGGGTGACAAGGCCAGCGGCATGTTCAAGGTTGCTTACGGCGCAGACTGGGAGCAGCTGCATCACGGCGCGAATGCGGACAGCTTGCATAGCCACAGCCAGCTGAATGCTGCGGACGGCAAGCCGGCACTACGTACGGACGATTCAGGTACGGTCCTGGTTGACCGGGGGATGAGTGTATCCGGTACACTTGTATCCCGGCAGGATGGCTTGGAGGTCTTCCGGGGAGCCACGCTGCCCAATGCCAAGATTGCCTGGAATGAAGCCGCGAAATCCTGGCAGACCGGCACTGCCAATGGGGATATGACCAATATTCCTGACGGGAAGCAGTGGGAAGAGCTGACCGGCGGCAACCGGAACGCAGATGCTCTGCATACCCACAGGCAGTTCCATAACGAAGACAAGAGCCTGCTTGCGCTGGAGATTGGTGCCGACGGCAATGTGAATATCCCCCATGAGCTGATGGTCGGCGAGACCCTGACCGTGAACAAGCTGATCGTCCGGGAAGAAGAGGTGGTGATCCGGAAGGTCGAGCAGGAGGTGGCGGACAGCTTCCTGACGGTCAATAAGGCGGAAGATCACACAGCTCTGGGCAACAAGGGAGGGCTTGATGTCTACCGGGGCAGCCAGCTTCCGGCAGCGCGCATGGAGTGGAACGAAGCAGAACGCAAGTGGAAAATCGGGCATGAAGGCAGTATGTCCGACATTCCCTACGGGAACAAATGGGACTCGCTGACCAGCGGGTCTGTGGCGGATGCTTCCCACAAGCACAGCACACTGAGCACACCATCCGGCGGAACGATTCTGTCGGCTGACGGGCAGGGAAAGCTGTCGGCATCCGGGAATCTGGAGCTCGGCGGTACCTTGCTAGCCAAGGGCAGTACAACGCTGAAGTCCGATCTGAGTGTCGGAGGCTCGGCCACGATTGAAGGCAATTTGACGGTCAAGGGCACCACTACCTTCGTCAAAAAGGAAGATCTGGTGGTAGTCAGCAACCGGATTGAGCTCAATAAATTCGAGGGGAACAGCTCCTCCCTGAAGCAAAGCAGCATTGAGGTCTACCGGGGCAAGCTGAACCCGAGCGCCAAGCTGCTCTGGGACGAGACGGATGGCAGATGGAAGCTGGGACTGGGCGACGAGCTGTCCAATATTGCCTACGGGAGCAATTGGGACGCATTGACCGGAGGGGTCAGCTCGGATGCCGATGGCCTGCACCGGCACAATTCCCTGAGCGATAGCGCGGGCAACACGGCTGTCCAGGTTACTGCAGATGGTGATATTGAAATGATCAATGATGCTGAGGTGCAGGGCTCCCTGACCGTCAATAACGGGGCGGAGGTCAGCGGAGGTCTGGCGGTTCAGGGCCTGGTTAAGGTAGATGGCAACCTAATCGTCAAAGGCACCACGACAACGCTTAACCGTGAAGATCTGGTCGTCACTAATAACGTCATTGAGATCAACAAATTCGCAGGGGATACCCCGCCAGCCACTGAGAGCGGTATTGAAGTGTTCCGGGGAGAAGCGCAGCCGCCTGCCAGAATGTTCTGGAACGAAAGCGAGCGGAAGTGGAAGGTGGGTATCGGGAATTCTCTGGAGAATGTCGCCAGCGGCAGCTCCTGGGACAAGCTGACACAGATGGCGAGTGCAGATGCTCTGCATCTCCATAGTCAGCTGTACAACCCGAAGAGCGACATCCTGGCACTCAGCGCCAGCGCCGAAGGGGATGTGAATGTTCACCATGACCTGACGGTGGGCGGTCATCTGACGGTAGCCGGAGATCTGGAAATCCGGGGAGCCTCCGCCAGAATCGCCTCAGATCAGCTGGACATCGGCAGTCCCTGGATTACTGTCAACAAGGATGCCGGTACGGTCAAGTCGCTTGCAGGTGGCGGACTTGAGGTCTATCGCGGCGCGGATGAGAATCCGGCTAAGCTTGCCTGGGATGAGGTCAAGTCCCAGTGGCAGCTTGCAACACCTACAGATAGCGCGGCATTGGTAGTGGATACATCAGGCAATGTCCAGGCCTCCGGCGCAGTGAAGGCTGCGGGTGCCGCGATTACAGGAGCAGTGACTGCCGCTAGCGCGGCAATTGCCGGAACAGTGACGGTTGGAGACGGCATCGAGGTGCAGCAGGGAACCGAGACCAACGCGCAGATCAAGTGGGCCAAGGACCGCTGGAAGCTGGGTACTGCCGGTAGAACGGTACTCAGCCTGACACGCAGCGGCAAGATGGGAGTGGGTACGGATAATCCTACCGAGGTGCTGGATGTGGCAGGCAAGGCGGTCTTCCGGACAGAGACAGAGGTCTCTGGAGCGGCTTCCTTCTCAGGTAAGCTGACAGCTCATAGTGATGCTGTATTTGAAGGGTCAGCTTCTTTTAACAAAGGGATTGATGCAGCTGGTGCTGTGATTAGTAAGGATGCAGTTATCTCCGGGAATGTTACTGCCGGAGGGTTTGAAGCTCCGCGCGGTTTGAACAAAGACGGAATTCTTCAGCCGAATGCCCGGATCTACTGGAATAATGAGCAGAATGCCTGGTTCTATGGTGATGGGGTCACCTTCTCTGAATTCGGAACAGGGAAGGGCGGCCAGAACAAGCTGTTCAATTCGCTCGGTAACACGATCGCCCTGTTCTCGGATGCGAAGGGGTATGTCGGCATCGGAACCACGGTTCCGCTGGCGCTGCTGGATGTTAGAGCAACTGGCGGAGACAGCTTGTTCAGTGTAACCAAAAACGGAGAGGTCGGCATCGGAACCTTAAGCCCTGACCCTAAGTCCAAGCTTGATGTTCAAGGGAATACAGTAATCCGCGGGGAGCTTAGCGCAGTCAGCGCCGCCATATCCAAAGATCTGACCGTGAACGGCAATCTGACGGTGAATGGCGACATTGTGACGATCAATGCGGCTACGCTTGAGGTTGAGGACAACATTATAAGAGTTAACAAATATGATCCTAAGATTGATCACATTGTCCAAAATGCCGGTCTGGAGGTATTCCGCGGCGGGACCGCTCTTCCAGCCCAGCTTCTATGGGATGAGACCGCCGATGAGTGGCTGGCCGGAGTCTCGAATACCCTGAAGGCTATTGAGTTCAAGGGCCATACCCACCCCGAGTATGCTTCACTGTCGGGAGCGATCACTGTTGACGAAGGCAATGTCGGGATTGGCACGGATGCCCGGGCTGCTAAGCTGGAGGTCAAAGGGAATGCCGTTGTCAGCGGATCATTGACGGTTACAGAGGCTTCGCTAAGCGGCGGCTTGGCAGCAGCAAGTGCAAAGATCAGCGGCCTGGCTGCACTTAAGGATGTCACGGTCAGCGGAGCTTTCACCGCACAGGATGTCACGGTCAGCGGAGCTTTCACCGCACAGGATGCCACGGTCAGCGGAGGCTTCACTGCACAGGACGCCACCGTCAGCGGAGACTTCACTGCACAGGACGCCACCGTCACCGGAAGTCTTACGCTAGGCCATGGGATTACAGTGGACAGGGGAACGGATCAGAAGGCACAGCTGCTCTGGGATGAAGCCCAGGATGTCTGGACGGCGGGTATTGCAGGAAGCATGAAGCAGCTCTCCTACAGCGGCCATACGCACGAGGAGCTGTCGGAGCTGACCGGAGTGCTGAAGATCGCCTCCGGAAATGTCGGAATCGGCACCGCAGCGCCAACATCCAAGCTTGAGGTGATCGGCAATGCGGCTGTGTCCGGCCGTATAACCGTTGCTGACGCGACAGTCAGCGGAACGTTAACGTCTAAGCGCGCCAACGTCAGCGGCGTATTAACGGCTACGGATGCCGAGGTAAGCGGAACGTTCTCCGCGAAGGACGCTGCAGTTACGGGCAGCCTGACTCTTAGCCAGGGGATCGATGTGGGCAGGGGCACAGGCGCCAAGGCGCAGATCGTATGGAACGAAGCACTGGCTGAATGGCAGCTGGGACTTGCGGGCAGCCTGAAGCAGCTCGCTTACAGCGGTCATACGCATCAGGAGCTTACGGATCTGAACGCTGTGGTGAAGGTGGCTTCCGGTAATATCGGGATAGGCACCGCCGCACCAGCCGCCAAGCTCGATGTGAACGGCAATGCCCTAGTATCCGGGAAGTTAACGGTCACTGACGCCGTTGTGAACGGTTCGTTAACCGCTAAGGACGCAATGCTGAGTGGCACAGCCGAGGTGAAGGAGGCTACGGTCAGCGGAACGTTGAATGCAAAGAAAGCTGTAATCAACACCTTATTAACGGCTGCAGATGCCGAAGTGACTGGATCGTTCACTGCTAAGGACGTCACAGTCAGCGGCGCGCTGTCAGCGAAGGACCTGACTCTCAGCGATACACTAAACGTGAAGGATGCCATAATCAGCGGAAGCCTGATGGTCACCCAGGGGATCGAGGTTGCCCGTGGCAAGGATAAGAACGCACGGATTCTCTGGGATACTGCGGCTAATGTATGGCAGGCGGGCATTGAGGGGAGTATGCTGAATCTGGTCACCCAGGATTCAGTCTATGATGAGCTTGTCCAGGTTGCAGGTGCATTAACGGTAGATTCCAGCAGCAATATCGGAATTGGCAAAGCTCCGGCCGATGATTACAAGCTGGATGTGGACGGCAATGTGAGGGCAACGAACTTCGCGCAGACCTCCTCCCGGACCTACAAGGAGAACATCGCCAGCCTGCCGGTGAAGAAGGCGCTGGAGCTGCTGAACAAGCTGAAGCCGGTGACCTTCAACTACAAGACAGAGAACGGAAAAAAGCAGAATATCGGCTTCATTGCCGAGGATGTGCCGCAGATTTTCTCCACTGCCGATCATAAGTCTGTAGTGCTGATGGACATCATCGGCGTACTGACCACGGTAGTCCAGAAGCAGCAGAAGGAAGCTCAAGACATGCGCAAGCAGGTCAATGAACTTAAGGTTCAGGTCACGGCCTTGGCAGGCGCTTAATTGCAATAAATCCTCAGTGTACAAGGTGAAAAAGCAGCTCCTGCAGCGAATATGCCGCAGGAGCTGCTTCATTTGGCAGGGTCTTCTAAGGGGGACCTTGGATTAGGGCTGTCAGTGAAGTTCAATCCGCATCGTTCATGTAATGTCTGCTAATCGCACAGGCCAATTCCTGGATCTGCTCCTTCAGCTCCACCGGCTCCAGAATACGAATGGAAGTACCGAAGCTTAACAGATACTTGGGCAGGTACTTGTTCATGGACGGAACATCAAGCAGGAACCGCGCTTCCCGGTCGGTCCGTTCCGTCAAGTAGTGACGCAGATGCCAATTGCTGCACAGCTTGTTTAGCGTATCCGGCTCCCCTTCGATACGGATCACGACTAGAAGGGCGTTTTCCTCATGTTCCGGCTCCAGCTGGCTGCGGAAATAGGCAGATACCGAGAAGGGGGCCGGCTTAGGGAAGCAGGCATCCGTTAATGCAAGATTGACAATACGGTCCACACGATAGGTCCGTATGGCCTGTGCCCGGTGACAGAATCCAACCATATACCATTCCGAACGGTCGTAAGCCAGACCATACGGATCGACTTCGCGCTCTTCATCCTGTGCAGCATTCTCTTTCCGGTAGGTGAGGTGAATGGTCTGTCCCGCCTTCACAGCCAGCTCCAGCTCCCGCAGCAAAGGGACGACAGACGGCGGACGGGACGGGGCAATGACATCGAGGCCGCTGGTTAGCAGCGACAAGTCATGGCGCTGTTCTTCGTGCAATCCATTCTCCACCTTCTTGAGGGCGCTCTCCAGCTCCCTCGCATAAGGATAACCTGCGCCTACCGCGAATTTATAAGCATCTACCAGTGCCTTCAGCTCTAGCGCGTTGAAGAACAGGGGCGTCTCACTGAAGCTCTCCAGAATATGGACTCCGCCGTCATGTCCAGATTCGGCAACCACCGGGACGCCGCTGGCGCCAAGCGCGTCGATATACCGGTACACGGTACGGATGCTGATCTCCAGACTGTCCGCAATCTGTGCGGCAGTGAGTTTTTTGCCGGACCGCAGCATCCATAGCATAGCCAGCATATTATCCCATTTTGCCATTTGAAGCTCTCTCCCAGGTCCGCTTTTCATCCAACTGATGAATGCGGGCATTTTTTTCTCAGTCTACCATGTAATATTCTGCTGTTCCATCCGCTTTATGCTATGATGTGGAATATGGTATTTTCTGAGAGAGGAGGGGCACATTATGATCACTTTTAAAAAAATCATGCAGATTATTGGTCTTAGCGTTCTGGTCACGGGTGTTGCTCATTCCCCGGCCCCGGCTGCCGCAGCTTCCGGTTCCACCCAATCCGCCCAATTACCCGCTATTCATATCTATCTTAATAACTCGCCGATCAATACCTCCGCAGGGGGAGCCACACTGATGAATGGTACCGTGATGCTCTCACTGGACAAGCTATATGTCAGCGGGGCTACAATTAGTTATGATGAACATACGAGGATGATCACCATTAACAACCTGCTCACGACAGGCAGCATGAAGATCGGCAGCCGGATTGCCACTGTGAACGGGAAGCAGGTCACCTATTCCGCTGCCTTCCAGCAAGTGAATATGCAGCTATACATACCTTTGCGGTTCGTTAATGATGCCATTGGCGGCACAATGGACTGGAATGCCAATAAACGTGAAGCGTTCATCAGCTATCCTCTACAAGGAATTCGGAATTGATCCGTTGGATATCGGTTAGGCGGGGTTTGCTGGAGGCGTAAAGGGGAAAATATAGAAGAAGGATACATGAACAAGCTCCTGTGTGCATCGCAGGGGTTTGTTTTTGTATGTGTTCAATTTCTTATTGATATTTAATTTTAATAAAATAATAATTATGTTGAAATAATATTTCAGTAATGGTATTCTGCATTTAGAGAGCGATTTCATAAACGGAAAAGGATGATGGAAATCATGTTAGAGCATTTGACAACGGAGACCCGCAATAAGAAGACCATGAACCTGGATGAGTTAACACCGCTTGAGCTTTTGGAAGTGATGAATGAAGAAGATCACAAGGTCGCACAAGCTGTGAAACAAGTCATTCCGCAGATTGCCGAAGCTGTGGAAGTGATTACAATGGCGATCAGACAAGGTGGACGCTTAATTTATATGGGGGCTGGAACAAGCGGACGTATCGGCCTGCTGGATGCTGTTGAATGTCCGCCAACCTTTGGAACAGCACCTGAGGAGGTCATCGGGTTAATTGCCGGGGGAGAGAGAGCGTTTATCAAAGCCGTCGAAGGTGCGGAGGACAATGAACAATTAGGGGTGCAGGATCTACAGGATATTAAGCTGACAGCCAAAGATGTTGTCGTCGGCATTGCTGCCAGCGGACGCACACCCTATGTGATCGGCGGATTAGAATATGCGAATTCTATTGGAACACCCACTGTAGCTGTGAGCTGTAACAAAGATTCAGCGATTGGCAGAATTGCCGGGATTGCGATTGAAGTCGTAAACGGACCGGAAGTGTTAACCGGGTCAACACGTTTGAAGGCGGGGAGTTCGCAGAAATTAATCTGCAACATGCTTTCCACCGCTTCGATGATTCGTACGGGCAAAGTATATGGAAATTTAATGGTGGATGTACAGCTGACCAATGAAAAGCTTGTAGAACGTGCCAAACGGATTGTGATGGATGCGACTGAGTGTGACGCTGAAACGGCAGAGCGTGTTCTGAAGCAGGCAGATCAGAAGCCGAAGATTGCCATTGTGATGATCCTTGCGGGGCTAACTAAGGAAGAAGCTGTGCAGCGGCTGGAAGCATCACAAGGCTTCGTCCGTCAGGCGATTCAATAATACGATAAGAAGAAGGGGGCTACAACATGAGTAAATATCATGATTTAGCGGTCAACATATTAGGGGCCATCGGCGGCCGTGCAAATGTATCCGAGTACACCCATTGCATGACTCGTCTTCGTGTAACCGTTGTGGACCGCAGCCGGATCGCTGAAGCGGACTTGAAGCAAATCGACGGGGTTCTGGGAGTAGTGGATGATGAAACCTATCAAGTCATTCTCGGACCGGGAATCGTAACCAAAGTCGCTGAAGAATTCGGTAAAGTGTTGGAAGCAAGCAGTCCTGAGGGCGATCCGTCAACTTCGGCTGAACAATTACAGGCCAAAGGCGCACAAATGAAAGCGCAGCTAAAAAAGAAGAATGATACGCCGTTCAAAAACTTTTTGCGGAAGATCGGAAATATATTCATCCCGCTTATCCCTGCATTCGTTGGAGCCGGATTAATTGCCGGTATTGGCTCGATTCTGACGAACAATATGACAGCGGGTAATTTAGACACAGCAACCTGGCAGCAATATGTGACGATCTTAAATGTCATCAAAAATGCGATTTTCAGTTACCTGGTGATTTATGTCGGTATTAATGCTGCCAAAGAATTCGGAGCTACGCCTGCTCTCGGGGGAGTAATCGGCGGGGTAACGCTGTTAACAGGAGTAACAGCGGACCTGACCATTACTAATATATTTACGGGTACACCTCTGACACCGGGTCAAGGCGGGGTTATTGGCGTTCTCATCGCTGTATGGATTCTGTCCATCGTGGAGAGATATTTGCGTAAAGTGATTCCTGATGCGGTTGATATTATCGTTACCCCTACAATTGCCTTGCTGGCCGTAGGACTGATTACAATCTTTTTCATCATGCCGTTCGCCGGATTCATCTCCAGTAATCTAATCGGAGCGATTAACTGGACGTTAGAAGTGGGCGGAGCATTCTCAGGCTTTGTATTAGGAACAGCGTTCCTGCCGCTTGTGATGTTAGGGCTGCATCAGGTATTGACGCCGATTCACATTGAGATGATCAATGATTCAGGGATGACGCTGCTGCTTCCGATGCTGGCTATGGCCGGGGCAGGTCAGGTTGGGGCTTCCATCGCCTTATGGATTCGCTGCAAGAAGAATAAATCATTGACGAACATGATTAAAGGCGCTCTTCCGGTCGGTATTCTGGGAATCGGCGAGCCATTGATTTACGGGGTTACTTTACCACTGGGCCGTCCGTTTGTTACAGCTTGTATTGGCGGCGGGATTGGTGGTGCGGTCATTGGATTATTCGGCAACGTTGGAGCCATTGCTATTGGTCCTTCCGGAGTTGCGTTAATTCCCTTGATTGCGGGTGGATTATGGCTGAAATACGTAATAGGCTTAATTGCAGCTTACGCTGGCGGATTTATCGCGACTTATCTCTTCGGTACACCCAAAGAGGCTATGGCAGAACAGGATTAAGCGACCCTGAGATATTGAGGTGATTCCAGTGCTCGGAATTTCAATTTTTGCGGCGGACCGCACGTTAGAAGACAACGTGAAGTATATGGAACACATGAAGGCTGCAGGCTGTACCGAAATATTCACCTCTCTTCATATGCCGGAGGATGAGTTCGGAGCATTGAAGGAGAAGCTGCTGGAGATCGCAAAGGCTGCCCGGCGGTTAGGAATGGACCTGATGGCGGATATTTCCGGTAAGGCATTGGAGAACTTTTCGTTACCCTTCCTGTTGGAGGCTGGTGTTACAGGTTTGCGGATGGATTTTGGATTTAGCGCCGATGAAATTGCAGCCTACTCACAACAACTGAAAATTGCCTTAAATGCCAGCACCTTAACCCCAGAGTTCTTGGCTGACTTAAAAGAGCATCATATTTGTCTTGAGAACATTGAAGCCTGGCATAATTATTATCCCCGCCCGGAGACAGGTCTGGATAAAGAATCGTTCATAGCGAAGAACAGGTGGCTGCAAGCCGAAGGGATTACGACGATGGCCTTTATTCCGGGAGACGGGCTGAAGAGAAAACCGTTATTTCAAAGTCTGCCTACCTTAGAGAAGCACCGGAATCAATCTTCTTTTCTGGCCTACCTGGAATTAGAGCAAGATTGTGCCGTGGACAAAATTTTCGTTGGCGATTTAACCCTCTCAGGAGGGTCTCAGATTCAATTTCAGCGGTATGAGGAAGGGGTTATTCCTTTGCGGGTAACCCAAGAATTACCTTATGCCTTATGGGATAAGGTCCACCGGAACCGCTTGGACGCTGCCCGTGATGTGATTCGCTCTGAGAGTGCACGGTCAGATCAGGAACGTTTTGAAAGGAGCCGAAGTATTGCGCCTATGCATACGAACAAGCGGCCTAGAGGGACGATTACCGTCGATAATAATTTATATGGCCGCTATGAACATGAGCTACAGATCACACTAAGAGATCTGCCGGCACATGAAGCGGTTAATGTGATTGGTCATGTGATAGAAGAGGACCTTCCTCTATTAGACTACGTCAGACAAGGCGGAAGACGCTTTAGTTTCACAGCTGCTACTTAATGATTACTCCCCTCTATTTTGTTACAATAAGGAGAATAGACTGAGGAGAGGAGTTTAGAACTTGGCAGCAGGAAGCATGATTTCTCAAATTGAACTGGTCTTAAATGAACTGCCGGAATCGGAAAAAAAAGTAGCGGAGTACATTCTTGCCAATGCTAAAGAAGTGATGCATATGAGCATACATGAGTTAGCGGCTAAAGCGGAGGCGAGCAGTGCGGCGGTTGTCCGTTTTTGCCGGTCGCTGGGCATCGAGGGCTTCCCCGCGCTCAAAATCCGCTTATCCGCTGAAGTAGAGAACACGAATTATGTCGGCTACTTTGATGTTGAATCCAATGAGACGGTGCATTCTATCATTGATAAAATGTTGTCCAATACCATATTGACCTTTCAGAATACGGCCAGTCAACTGGACGCGCATTCGATTGAGCAGGCCGTGAGCCTGTTACAGCAGGCAGAGGTTATTTATGTGTATGGGATAGGGGCGTCTTTCATTATTGCAGAGGATGCGGCACAGAAATGGCTGCGGCTCGGCAAAAATGTATATGCTATTTCTGACCGTCATTTATTGGCGGCAGCTATGGCTACGAAATCAGAGAATGCTGTCTTCTGGGGGATTTCGTATAGCGGGGAAACGGGCGAGGTCATTCAATTAACCAGACGGGCCAAGGAGCATGGGATCAGAACAATCAGCCTTACCCGACCTGGAAATAATAAGCTTTCCCAGCTGGCGGATGTTTCTTTATTTACATCACGTGCCCCGGAAGCCACACTTCGCAGTGCGGCAACCAGCTCAAGATTCGCCCAATTATTTGTGCTTGATATTGTCTTTAGCGTATATGCTTCTGCCCAGCATGATTTAACTGTGGAGCAGCTGGCGAAGACAAGGCAGATGATTGAAGTTTTGAATGATTAATGTTGAACCTCTGCATAAAAAGGGGCTGTCCTAAAGGCCAGGCAATGGCTGCTTGGGACAGCTCTTTATTTTGGGGCACCCGCCCATAGGATGCTCCCAGATTCTTTACTTTCTCAAAAAATTCATACAATCGTCTGGCCTCTGAATCCTGACTCAGATATTGCAGGGTGTCCATCGCCTTCTCTAATCCCGGCTCATTCCTCAAGCCGAAGATTGTCGATCAGGAACCGGCGCAGGCTGCTGATGAAGGTATGAGTGGCATGGCTGATGTAGCGGTCGGCCCGGTAGATCAGTCTGAGGTTGCGGCAGGGGGCAGTATTCAGGATCGGAATGGAGCAAAGTCCGCTGTTCTCCATGCCCTCAAGCAGTCCGCGCGGTTGTATGGTGCCGCCAATCCCGGCCTTGACCAGCTGAAGCAGCGAGGTGGCTGATCCGGTCTCCATGATCGGCTCCAGTCCGAAGCCTGCCTCCCGGCAGGTATTCTCCACCAGCTCTCTGCCGATGTAGGTGCGCGGGTACATTACAAGCTGGATCTGCTGAAGTGATGACAGCTCAATGTGGCTCATGGCGGCATAAGGATGATCCTCGCGGACAATCAGATGATAAGGCTCCCAGCCCAGGTCCACTTGAGTCAGCATGGAATCACGCGGACCCGGAAGGCAGATGCCGATGTCCAGCTTGTTCTCCAGCACCTCCTGCTGAATAAGCGTTGAAGCGAAGACCTGGAGCCGGATATTCGGAAAATCGGAATGGAATTTAACCAGCATCGGCGTTAGACGGTAGTCCAGGTCAGAGGGCAGCACCCCAAGCCGGATCATGCCGCGGTTGTCGGAGCGCAGCTCATTAATCGCTGCCTTGGCATTCTGCTCATTCTGAATCATCCGGGCTGCGTAGTCCTTAAGGAGGACACCAGCTTCGGTTAGGGCAATCTTTTTGCCGATCCGGTCGAACAGGGGCATGCCTATTTCACCTTCCAGTACTTTAATCTGCTGGCTTAGTGTCGGTTGGCTGATACCCAGTCCCTCAGCGGCGCGTGTGAAATGCAGTTCTTCGCAGACGGCCATGAAATAGTGCAGGTGGCGGGTTTCCATGAAATTCACTTCTTTCAGGATAAGATCATAGTCAATTACTATTATAATAATATAAACAATAGTATTGATCAATATATGACATCGCCGTATACTCAGGCTAAATACAAAATACTGATATGGAGTGATGGAAATGCCTTTCTTACTATTATTCGTTGCCTTGCTGGCAGCCTCATTAAATATGCGTCCGGTAATCACTTCGGTCTCACCGCTGCTGGGTAACATTCAGAGTGATCTGGGGATGAACAGCCTGCAGGCCAGTCTGATGACAACACTGCCTGTCCTGTGTATGGGGATATTTGCACCCCTTGCCGTGAGCATCAGCCGGCGCTTCGGTCTGGAGCGCACGATCTTCGGAGCTATGGTGCTGATCGGGGCGGCGACAGCCGCACGCGGGTTCTTGTCTTCATCCTCCGGTCTCATTCTGACGGCGCTGGCAGCAGGCGTAGGGATCGGAATTGCCGGACCGCTGCTGTCCGGCTTCATTAAGCGTCATTTTCCCGGCCGCTCGGCTATGGTCAGTGTGTATTCCGCCTCAATGGTGGTGGGTGCTTCACTGGCTGCCGGGCTGGCTGTTCCGGTCTATACCTGGCTGGACAATTCCTGGCAGCTGTCCCTGGCGGTATGGGCATTCTTGTCGCTCGCCGCTCTCCCGGTCTGGTGGAGGATTGCCGCGCGGTCCAAGCCGCTGAAGCAGCAGACTGCACATGCCCGGCTGCCCTTGGCTAACGGCAGAGCCTGGCTGCTGACCATATTCTTCGGTCTTATGGCGAGCATCTTCTATTCGCTGACGGCCTGGCTGGCGCCGATGGCAGCATCCATGGGGTATAGCAAGCATGAAGCGGGCAATCTACTCACACTTTTCACCTTGATACAGATTCCGGTAAGCATCCTCGTGCCCATCCTGGTGGCCAGATTCCAGCGGCGCACGTTATGGCTTGTGCTGTGCAGTCTGTTCGAGCTAAGCGGACTGCTGCTCCTTCTGGGCTCAGCCTCACCGCTGCTGAGCGCAGTGCTGCTCGGCATTGGCGCTGGCGGATTATTCCCGCTGGCTCTAATGCTGCCGCTCTTAATGACGGAGCGGGCGGAAGAGGCCAGCTCCTGGTCGTCGCTTAATCAGGGGGGCGGGTATTTTCTCGGAGCTTTGGGACCGCTCGCGGTTGGACGTATCTACGATGCCTCGGGTTCATTCCAGCCCGCGCTGATCGGCATGGCTGTGATCACTCTACTTATGATCGCGGTACAACTGATGATAGGCAGAAGCTCCCGCGAGGGCAACGCTCTAAGGAAGAGTACGGCTTCGAGCTGAATGCCGACGGCCTGAAGTTCCAGAATGCCAAGTAACCCTTGACGGGATGGCTGTGGCGTTAAAGAGAAGATAATGACACGTTAACGCGCTCCTTGAGATATGCCCTGGAGTGCGTTATTTGTTATAATGGGAACGGGTGACCAGAGTACAAGTCAGGTGAAGGGGAGGACATGAATATGAATATGAATATGAATATGAATATGAATATGAATATGAATATGAATATGAATATGAATATGAATATGAATATGGATATGGATACGGATGTGGATAGGGTTGAAGAGCCGCCCGTTCAGCTTATCGGCATGCTGGGCCAGCCGTATGATCCCAAGAGGGTCCAAGCCGTGCTTAAGCCCTATGGCGTTAAGCGCATGCCGGCTCCGAAGAGCTATTTCAACGATACCATGATCCCGTGCGCCAAAGCATCTCTAAGGATGGATCTCTACCGTATACCCAAAATCAATGAGCTGACCGGACTACAGTATACGAAGCCCGATGATTGGATCATCGGCGCTATTCACTTCCTTCCCCCTGGTTCGGGCAACCAGAACGAAGTGCCTTATCCCGTCATTTTACCTGAGGACATTACGATGAACTCTTCGCCTGAGGAAGCGATCGCGGCCTATGGCCCTCCGCAGCTGGATGAAGAATGCGAATGGCCCGGATTTTCCGGCCGCATTATAGCCTGGCGGGGCGAGGGCATAAACATCGCATTAGAATACGAGTATAGCAGGGAAGGTAGAGTGCTACGAACCTATATCGCCTGCCTAATCGGCTGCATCGGCGCTTGGCGGAGCGATAACCCGGAGGTTTTTGCACCATGAGCAGGGGAGGGCTGATTCTGGTAGGACAAGCTTTCGTTAGAATCGCGGAGAGCTGCCGGAGAGCTGCCCTTCCTGCAACCGACACACTAGAGAACATAGCAGTTGGATAAAGAGCACTTGTTTCGGCCGAATCGCTCCCTTTTCAAGAAGCAGTTGGAAAAAAGGCACTTCTTTCAGCCGATTCTATGAAATCGGCTGGATTTGCACAAATTAAGTGTAGTTTATCCAACTGCTACCCCCAAGTACGCCATGGGCGCTCGAATAGTTGTACTTTTTCCACTAGATTCCCTCCCCATTCTCTCACCGCACGATGAACTTAACCTTCCATTCCTCCTGCAATTCATCCCGTTGAGTACACTTGCTAATTTGTATTTACAAATTATGGGATACATGCTATCTTTGCTATGAAAGCGCAACCATGATCTGATAGGTTAACCAAGGTTTTACCATTTTGTTCATGGGGAGGAAGGAAGAAAATGAAGAAATGGCTCAAAAGAACAGGAACCATGCTGCTCGCTTGCACACT
Organism: Paenibacillus sp. FSL P2-0089; assembly: GCF_038595095.1. Taxonomy (NCBI): domain Bacteria; kingdom Bacillati; phylum Bacillota; class Bacilli; order Caryophanales; family Paenibacillaceae; genus Paenibacillus; species Paenibacillus sp. FSL P2-0089. The sequence goes on along the minus strand of NZ_CP152006.1, from coordinate 4,327,157 downwards.
GCTGCTTGGAGGCTTGACGGCACCGCCGCGTACCGCCCACGCTGACCCCGCACTGATCACCATCGAAAGCGAGGATGCCCAGCTCACCCCGGATCTGCAAGTGACGACCCAGATTTACGGAACGCCGAAGCCCGGCTATTCGGGAAGCGGTTTTGTCTGGATGCAGAACTCCGGTACGCTAACCTACACCGTAACTGTCCCGGCAACCGGCATGTATACGATCTCGACCCGGTATATGCAGGAGCTGAGCCCGGATGGCAGACAGCAGGCATTAATCGTTAACGGTGCTGCGAAGGGTTCGTATATGCTGCCCTACACCACTACGTGGAAGGATTTCAACTTCGGCTATCACAAGCTGAATCAAGGCAGCAATACCATTCAGGTAAAAGCAGCCTGGGGATTCGCTTATTTCGACGCCTTAACGGTGGATCATGCGAACCTGGACCCCCTGATTGTGCAGCCCGTACTCTCTGACGCTCAGGCCACGCCCGAAACGCAGCTCCTGATGAATTATTTGACGGAGGTGTACGGGAAGCACATGCTCTCGGGCCAGCAGGAGATCTACGGCGGAGGGAATGACGGTAACTCCGAGCTGGAATTCGACTGGATTCACAACCTGACCGGCAAATATCCGGCAGTCCGCGGGTTCGACCTCATGAACTATAATCCGCTGTATGGCTGGGAAGACGGCACTACCGCCCGCATGATCGACTGGGTGAATAACAAGGGCGGGATTGCGACCAATAGCTGGCATCTTACGGTTCCCCGTGACTTCACCGCCTATCAGCTTGGGGAGTTTGTCGATTGGAAGGAAGCCACCTACAAGCCGACCGAGACCAATTTCAATACCGCTAATGCTGTGATTCCAGGGACCAAAGAGTACCAATACTTGCAACTGGCCATTCAGGATCTGGCAGAGCAACTGCAGATTCTGCAGGACAACAATGTTCCCGTAATCTTCCGTCCTTACCATGAGGCAGAAGGCAACGGCGGGTTGAACGGGGAAGGCGCGTGGTTCTGGTGGGCTTCGGCAGGTGCGGAGGTGTACAAGCAGCTCTGGGATCAGCTCTATACCGAGCTTACGGAGACCTACGGCCTGCACAATCTGATCTGGACCTATAACAGTTATGTGTACAGCACTTCTCCGGCCTGGTATCCAGGGGATGATCAGGTGGATATTGTCGGCTACGATAAATACAACACCATCTACAACCGCTATGACGGACTGTCCGGCGTGCCGAATGAGGACGCGATTAGCTCGACCTTTTATCAGCTGGTGGATCTGACTGGCGGCAAGAAGATGGTAGCCATGACCGAGAACGACACCGTTCCCAGTGTGCAGAATCTTATCGATGAAAAAGCGGGCTGGCTCTACTTCCTGCCATGGTATGGTGAGCATCTGATGAGTACGGCGTTCAATTATCCGGCTACGTTGACCACTCTGTATCAGAGTGATTATGTCATTACGCTGGACGAGCTGCCTGATCTGAAGGGGAATAATCCTCATCCGAGCGCAACCATTACACCATCCATGGTCGAATTTGACAAAGCTCCGGCTCATCAGACCGACCAGACCGTCACCATGAACCTGAACGGCAACATGTTAACGGCCCTTCGTTCTGGTACCGCCATTTTGACTGAGAACGAGGATTATACCGTAAGCGGGAACACACTGCTGCTCACTAAGGCGTTCCTTGCAACGCTGCCGGTTGGCGAGCATTCGATCATCCTGGATTTCAATCAGGGCCAAGATCCCGTGTTAAAAGTAAAAGTCATCGATACAACGCCAGGTGCTTCCATCTCACCAGACCATGCGGTGTTTGACCGGGCGGCGAATCTTGCACAGGATATTTCTGTAGGGCTTACCTTACAGGGGCATCAGCTGACAAGCCTGAAGCAAGGCAGTTACAGCCTTGTATCCGGCCAGGATTACACGGCCACTGACACTGCGGTTGTTCTGAAAAAAGCTTATCTCTCCACGCTGCCGCTCGGTCAGCATGCGATCGCTTTTCATTTTAGCGGCGGAGCAGAGGTTGTGCTTACTGTGAACGTAGAGGATAGCAGCGTTCCGCTGCCTTCGGGTGACTTGACCATCCAGGCCTACAACGGCAGCACCGGTGCTTCGACCAATGGAATCGCACCCAAGTTCAAAGTAATCAACACCGGGAATGAACCGGTCCAGCTCAGCGATGTGAAGCTCCGGTATTACTACACCATTGACGGCGAGCAGCAGCAGAGCTTCTGGACCGACTGGGCCAGCATCGGAGGCGCTAACGTAACTGGTACATTTGTGAAGCTGGACACCCCGGCCGCCGGTGCCGATTATGCTCTGGAGATTGGCTTCACCAGCGCTGCGGGAACCCTGAACCCTGGCCAGAGCGCAGAGCTGCAGACCCGCTTCTCCAAACAAGACTGGTCTAATTACAATCAGGCCAACGACTATTCCTTCCGCGCCGCCGGTACCCAGTTCACCGATCATGAGCAGGTTACGGGATATGTGAACGGGCAGCTGGTGTGGGGGATGGAGCCTTAAACGCCCTCAACCGTAGTTGTTGACCCATTCTCCGCTAAGTAATAAAATTATGTATTTAGCGGGGAATTCATTATACCGGAGGTGTTCTTTTGATAAGAAGGTATAGGTCAACAATAATACTGCTGGCGTTAAATGTACTTTGTATTTTTGCGGTCGATATTTCGACTATTAAGTATAGACTTGGGAAAGGGACATCAGGTAACGGGAATCCCGGAATAGTAGTTTTGATTTTTAGCCTGATATTGCTTGCGATTTTCCTCGTAAACTTAGGTTTGAAATCTGTTGAATCTCTAAGAAAGCAGCCACAGGCAATCACGGGGATAGTCATTCCAGCTCTTGCAATAGTCACTTTAGGGGTTACTATTTTTGGCGAACTAAACAAAATCAGTGCCTTAAAACAAAACTTAAACGGTTTCACAAATGATAAGGATTCCATAGTTTTTCGTTTCGGCTGGATTAATCAATATACAAATACTCTGTTTTATAATGGATACATTTTGATGTTCGGGATTTCCATAGCGATGCTTCTGTCTTGCCTGATCGTTAGAATGCAATCCAAGCCACTTCATCGTCAATGAATAAACTTGTAACCGTTTTCGTGTGACGCAATTACTATAAGAGGAGGTACTAATATGTTAACCAAAATCAAAAAATGCGGAGTCTACAGCCTAGCATTAGTATTACTAGCTTCCACCTTGCTCGGCAGCACGGGTTCCCGCGCATCTGCGGCAGAGGCGTCAGCTGCGCTGACCTCGGACTTCAGATCGTTGCAGGCTTCGCAGATCGTCAGCGAGATGGGGGCCGGATGGAATCTGGGCAACTCGCTCGAAGCTTCGGTGAACGGGATCCCCAGTGAGACCGCCTGGAATAACCCGACCATTACGCCGCAGTTGATCCAGAAGGTCAAGGCAGCAGGCTTCAAAACCATCCGTATCCCGGTCTCCTACCTGAATTATATCGGGAGCGCTCCCGGCTATACGATCAACTCGGCATGGCTGGACCGCGTTAAGGCAGTCGTGGATTACGCTTACAATGAAGGCTTGTATGTCGTCATTAATATTCATGGGGATGGCTTCAATTCCGTTCAGGGAAGCTGGCTCCTGGTGAACAGCGGCAACCAGACGGCCATTAAGCAGAAGTACCAGAAGGTCTGGCAGCAGATTGCGAATAAGTTCGCTGGTTATGGGGAGCGGCTTATTTTGGAGTCGATGAACGAGGTGTTTGACGGCAACTATGGCAATCCGAATCTGGCGTACTACGCCAACCTGAACGCCTACAATCAGGTCTTCGTGGATACGGTCAGACAGACAGGCGGCAACAATAGCGCCAGATGGCTGCTGATTCCGGGCTGGAACACGAATATCGACTACACGGCCGGCAATTACGGATTCGTACTCCCAACCGACACCTACAGATCCTCCACCATCCCCAGCTCAGAAAAAAGAATCATGATCTCCGCCCACTACTATTCCCCTTGGGATTTTGCCGGTGAGGAATCAGGGAATATCACGCAGTGGGGAGCGTCGGCGACGAACCCTGCCAAGAAATCCACCTGGGGACAGGAGGATTACCTGAACTCGCAGCTCCAATCCATGTACAACAAATTCACGACCCAAGGCTACCCGGTGGTGATCGGAGAATTCGGTTCCATTGACAAATCATCCTACGATTCAAGCAATAATATCTACCGCGCCGCCTATGCCAAAGCCGTAACCGCAACCGCCAAGAAGTACAAGGCCGTGCCCGTCTATTGGGACAATGGCTATAACGGCCAGAACGGCTTCGCCCTGTTCAACCGTTATAACAACACTGTCACCCAGCAAGGCATTATCAATGCCATTATGCAGGGGATGCAATAAAGAGGATTCCGCCGGTATACAAGCAAGAAGCGCTTGGGATGATCCCAAGCGCTTCTTGCTTTGGTGCCGCTGCTGTGTACGGCTTAGTGCCATACTGTCGTGCGCTCAACCGCCAGACGGGTGGAAGGGTGACCGGCGGCCGCAGCTTTGCCAATGGAGATTAACATGACCGGCACATAACGCTGTGCATCAAGTCCGAAGGCAGCGGCAATTTGGTTTTTATCGTATCCGCCTATGGGATTGGTGTCGTAGCCGTGCGCACGGGCAACCAGCATGAACTGCATGGACACCAGACCGGCGTCAATTAAGACGGTATCGCGTTTTTGTTCCAAGGACAAGTTTTGCAGGAGGGGCAAGTAGGCAGACATGAACTGCTCTTTCACCTCTTGTGGCATATAGCCTGAGGCAACCGTGTCGCTGAAGATTTCGTCCATAAACTCGGGGAAATTGAGGTCACCGAATACGGCTACTACAGCGGAGGAAGTCTCCACCTGGTTGCTGTTGGAGCTGGCCAGCGGGAGCAATTTGGCTTTCGCTTCAGGACTTTCAATCACGGCAAAACGCCAAGGCTGTAAGTTGACAGAGGAGGGGGCCAGTGAAGCTTCTTCCAGCATTTGCGTCATTTCCTCACGGCTAATTTTGAAGGAGGAATCATAAAGCTTGACCGACCGGCGGCTTTTAACCACTTCCATGAAATCTTGTACTTTTTGTATACTGCTCATATTAGACAGCTCCTTTGAGAGATTAGAGATTCTGGGCATTACGGTACATCCGCTCCAGCATATCTGCCAGCGCTTGGCGCTCTGCGGTAGCGAAGCCGGCAAACAGTCCTTCCACGACTTCTGAATTAGCCTGCAAAAAATGATTAACATGCTGCCGGCCATTCTCATTGAGACTTACGAGGGTAATGCGGTTATCGTCCGGACAGTTGCGCCGGCTGACAAATGCCAATAGTTCAAGCTGCTTGAGATGACGGGTCACAGCGGCGCCGTCAATGCCAAGGGATTTCTGCAGGGCGCTCTGACTTACTTCTTCATGGACAAGCAGCTCCTGCATCAGTCGGAAGCGGGAGGCGCTAAGGCCGGTACACCCGGAAAAAGCGCTGCTGATCCGGGTATTCAATAATTGCATTTTTTGTAGGATACACTTCTTCTCATCGGTCCCCGTGATCATCTATTCCCTCCCCTCAACTTATTAATTGACATATCAATCATTGATACATCAAATAATATAAGGGATGGGCTGCAAAAAAGCAAGCGTTGGATTACTCAAGCGTTGGATTACTGTAGTTTTGTGCGGTATTGCGCCCAGGCGTCTGGATGAACCCTCAGCGGCTACCCGGCAGATGCTGACCTATGATTGTCGTGACCAGCAACTTGCGGAAGACCGTCTTATACATAGATAATATGAGTAGGCTGTTGAGTACTTAGATACATCTGTTGTCCGTGCAGAAATAAGAAACTGGAAGATAAGGAGAGAAGCTATACTATGAATCGTGCTGCTATGACCCCGCCACCAGGCAAAAAAGAATTCTATCCTAAAGACGCTGTACTGGTTTTCCTCGCCTTCGCGCTAATCAGCGCAGCCGTTATCTTTGCCCTTGTCGTATACGATGTCCTGACCCTTCAGGACCTGTTATCCTTTGAAAATCCGCTGCAATTGGCAATATACGTTGTCCTTCCAACAATCAGCCTGCTGTTGTTCGGAATTATCCTAACCCTGCTTACGCCCGCCAGCTACATTGACGAGACCAACAAGAGCTATCAGAACTACTCGCTGCCAGCGATTTTGGCCTTCACGTTCGCTGGAGCCTTATTCGAGGAGCTGCTATTCCGAGGAATTATACAAAATGTACTTACTCTCTACCTTCCCAACCCCTGGATCGCTATCGCAATCACCACGGTGCTGTTTGTGGGAATGCATGTCCAGTACTACAGCAAGCCGCTCATGCTGCTAAACATCACCATTCCAAGTCTGGTCTTCGGGTGGGTGTATGTGCAGACGCATAATTTGCTGGTTCCGATCCTTGTTCATTTTCTGATGAATCTGGGGATTACGCTGTTGTTCAAATATAAGGTGATTGCTATGAGAGGGGAGAAAAGATAACGGATGGAAGCCAAAGTGATAACATTACCCGCTTTCTATGTCGTAGGTTATCAAGTAGAAGCAGATGTTGCAGCATTCGAGTCAGGTCTGGGTAAGCGGACCTATCATTCACTAACAGCAGGCAGGGACCAGGTACTGAACAAGATTAATGACCATGTGATCCTGATGCAATTGTATCCGCTGACCCCGGAGTTTGACCCTCAGGTGGACCGTTTCGTTCATATGCTGTGTTATACCGTCTCTCATCCCGACGAGATTCCGCTGGATATGGTGAGTCATACAGTTCCTGAGAGCAGATATGTGACGTACACCCATACGGGCCTCGAATCCGAGCTTAGCCGCTCCTATGATTATTTGTATGGAGAGTGGATGAGTGCGACGGGGAATGAGCCGAAGGATTATGATTTTGAGGTATGGGATGAACGGTACAGCCCGGATAGCCTGGACAATGAGATTGAGATGTTTATTGCGCTAAAATAATGTTCCCGCTCGAGGCGAACTGGAGAAGTTTGGAACCGGCTTCAGGAACCCCGGCATAGCGCCAGCTTCGCAGACAAAGACTATGCCAAACTAAGAGACATTATCCAAGATGAATCCATCTGGTTCATTACCGAGGACTGTTATGATATCTCCAAAAAAGTTCAATGGCTCCTCTGCGAAGATCACGATGACATGCCCCACCTGAGCGGACAGCCAATTATTGAACGGTGGATGAGGTATGAAGGGCTGTCCCAAAAGTGATAGCCCTTTTTATTGCAGGAATTATGTATGCCAAAAACAGCATACAATGGGCTCGCTGAAGGCGCGTGGGCCAAATGTATGTGGAAAACAGTATACTATGGACTCGCTGAAGGCGCATGGGCCAAATGTATGTGGAAAACAGCATACAATGGACTCGCTGAAGGCGCATGGGCTAAATGTATGTTGAAAACAGCATACATTTGCACACACGTAGGCCTGAGGCCCGAATCGGAGCGTCCCCCTCCCCCAAGTGCTCACGCCGAATCTACTCCAGCATAAAGAGCTATCCCAAGCAACCGCTTCATGGCTTCTGGGACAGCCCCTTCATGCAGATTACAAATTCCCATCCCGGCAGGCATGGCATTTATCCAAGATTTTTTGATATGATGATTTTCCCCCGTTTGGTCGGCTCTTCACTTTTGCGATACGCCTGAAGAAGGCCTTGGGCAGTGAAGGGATAGGCCTCATGGATATAGATTTTCAATTTATTCTCTTGCATCTGGCGGACAATGGATTCGAAATCAGCACGGTTAGCTCTTGCCTGGAAGAAATAGGCGTTAATGCCGCGGACCTTCGGGTATTCATTGAGCGCGAAGGCCACCACTGAAATATAGGTCCCGCCATCCTTGATGACCGAGTAGTTCTTCCTTCCGATGTCTCCCGGTAACCCGGTACCGAAGGTGGCGCGGTCCATAGCGGCATCCAACACGAAATCAACAGGCTCTGTGATTTGGGTGGCGAAGTCGGATTTCGTATAATCGATCACCTCGTCAGCACCGAGTCCTTTGACGAAATCATGATTATAGTCCCTCGCAGTTGCGATAACATATGCTCCATGCTGCTTAGCCAACTGGACTGCTGCATGTCCGACTCCTCCGGCACCAGCTTGAATAAGGATGCGTTGCCCCGGTTGAAGCCGGCCATGTTCAAACAACGCTTGCCAGGCCGGTAGGGCAACGGCAGGCGCGGCGCCAGCCTCTTCGAAGGAGAGACTCTCAGGAATAACGGCCAGGAGATCCTCCTCCACGGCAACATAGTCCATGTAGGAACCTCGCGGAATCATGCCCATGACACGATCCCCCGGCTTGAAATGCCGGACTTTCCCGCCAACCTCTTTAACAATGCCGGCTACTTCATTACCAAGAACAAGCGGCAATTGAAATTGATCCGAGAATTTATCGGCCACCGGACTCTCAAGAATTGCACCGCTGCGAAATAGAACATCTGCGGGATTGATGGATGAGGCGCGCATTTCGACGAGAACCTGTGTGCCGGTGAGTGCGGGGACGGGTACTTCCAGTTCCTCTAGCACTTCGGGAATTCCAAAGCTTGTCAAAGCAATAGCTTTCATGATGATCCTCCTCATAAATTTAACAATAAGTATTATTCACAGATTGTTTAAGCAACACCTGTTTGATAAGATGATAATATTGCGTGCTTGAGAGTTCAACCGCCAGAGTTAGAGGAACGTTGCATAGGCAACACATTGCGAACATTGATGTTTAACAAGGAGATATAGGGATGGTAAATCAGGAAGATCCGAGGGTATTGCGCACACGACAGTTAATTCGAACAGCGTTCAGAGATTTGCTGCAGAGAAAAGGATTTGATGCAATCACCATCAAGGACATCGCTCAGGAGGCAACCATTAACCGCGCCACCTTTTATGCCCATTTTGAAGATAAATATGCTTTGCTGGACGAAGTCACAGAACAGGCTTTTCATGAGAGGATTCCAGAGCAAGTGGTGAATGCACAGGAGTTTACGAACGATATATGTGACCAGCTGATCATAATGACGCACCAATACATCATAGATTTTTACCGGATCTGCAGAATAGATTCCAATCCGATGGCTAAACTGGTCGATGACAAAATAAAGAAAATGCTGCAGCAAACCATAGAAAGCATTTTTATGAAGGGGGATACCTGCCATGGGGCGGACATTCATCATATCAAAATCATGGCGGCCATGACCGGTTCAGCCATCTATGGCGCTGCACATTATTGGTTAAATGCCGAGGAGAATAATCGGCCTGATGTGCTCGTAGACGTTGCTCGTTCCTATGTAATGAACGGTCTGGGGCTGGCAACCCCATGAATGACATTAGACACGCACAAGCATTTTCATATACTTTACTCATACTTGTTCCACAGAATTCCCGCAATCGCCTGCTAAGATGAAGATACTTTCAAAGAAGAGGTGATTGACATGATCAAATGGACAAGAAGAGTAATCGCAGTGTTGGCAGTAGTGAGTGTAGTGGGCGGCTCAACGAGCGCATTCGCAGCAACGGCCCCTGTTGTAAAATCAGTGAAAGAGGTGAAGGTGACTGCACCAGTGGTGAAATCTTCCACCCCAGTCAAGGTAACTCCTGTAAAAGCTTCCACTCCTGCCAAAGCAGTAACCTCTGTGAAAAGTACAGCAGCTACTAAGAGTCCGGTCAAGGCTACAACCCCAGCCAAGCACAAAGCAGCAGTAAAGACAGCTGCAGATACCAAGCACAAAGTTGCAGCCAAAACAACCGTAACCGCTAAACACAAAGCAACAGTAAAGACAGTAGCCGCACATGCCAAGCACAAAGCCGGAGTAAAAACAGCAGCGCTCACCAAGCACAAAACTGTAGCTAAAACTGCTGCCCCCGCTAAATCCGGCAACAAGACAACGGTGATCACCAAAAAGAAATAAGCACTCAATAGATTCTTCCGCAGCCACATACGTATAACCACGAAGGCGGGGCTCATGAAGAGTCCCGCTTTTGATCTATACATCTAACTAACTCTTACCTCCTTCAGCGGCGTGTCCAAAAATGGCTTCAGACAAATGGTTGTTCTCTATGAACTGCAAGATAAGCTTCGAACTGGTGGCAAAGGACCGGGGTTCACCAAGGATCGTGGAGGAGATTACGCCTACTATTTTATCGCTCGAATCTATGACAGCACTGCCGCTATTTCCGGGCCAGGTCTGCACCTTGAATTCCATGGAGTGGGTGTACACATCGGGTGTTGATGTATTTTTCGATTTCCGGATAACGGCCACATCATCGGCGATGAATGTTCCGTAGAGTGGTGTCCAGGGGGACCTCTTGGTAGTCACAGTGTCTAAATTTCCTGTTGGCTTGGTAGGGTGCCCGATAACCGTCACCTTTTCGCCTGCCGCAGGCTGAAGATTGAACTCCTTGAAATAGCTGTCTTGATAGGTCTTGGGGATTTTTGTAGCGTCAATTTTCAGCAGGGAGAGGTCTTCCTTGAGATCTGTTGCCACTAGTGAGCCAAGCAGATACCCGTCCGATTTTTGCGCATAAAAAGTAATTTGGAAGCGTAATTTCTTCCCATTATAGCTGGCGGGGGCAACGTGATTATTAGTGACAATGTATCCGCCAGGTAACATGAAGCCTGCACCAATGCCAATCTTTGTTTTGGTCCCTTGACCGGACAGTACATACTTTTCTATCATCACGACACGTGTCAAATTTTTGTAATTACGATACGCTTTCTCTTGCTGCTCCTTGGATAATGCCGGGTTACTGGTGTAAGGCCGGACCTTGATAACGGATTTGGTGACCGTCGTGGATGTAATGGACACTTTGCTGACAGCAGAAGCTGCGGCGATATGGATGCCCAGTGTTAGAACTGCAGCAGCCAGTAAGCATGAGAGGAATCTGCTAACCCATCGAGTCATAATCACTCCTCCTTTAGTTTTATACTATTGAAGAGTGAGACATGTTGTGACGGTCAGTCTGCGGATATGTAAGAACAGAGCTCTACATCTTTTTCGAAGAAGAGGAAGACGGGGTTTATGACGAGTCCTGTCTTTTATCTACATAGATAACCCTGTATGATAGAGCTAGATTAAGGACGGTAGAGGGGATTAAGTGATGGCGAAAATAGTAGTCGTAGACGACGATCTGTTCATTTTACAGCTGCTCTCAGAATATTTGCGCAAGGAAGGGTACGAGGTGACTTCGTTCTCGAATGGCCGCGCGCTGGTTGAGTATGTGCGTACAGAGCACCCGGATTGCCTGATCCTCGACATTATGATGCCCGGCATTGACGGTCTGGCACTGCTCACCGAACTGCGCACCTTCACCAAGCTTCCTATTATTATGATCTCTGCACGGGGCGAGGAGAGTGACCGGATTCAGGGGCTGGAGCTGGGCTGCAGTGACTTTCTGAGTAAGCCGTTCAATCCGCGTGAGCTGGTGGGCCGGGTGAAGTCGATGCTGCGTCTGGCTAGAGCGGGTAATGCCGCTGCGAAGGAGACCTCCCAGGTGGTAATGGCGAAGGAAGTCTGTAAGTCCGGGAATGTGGAGATTGACGCGGATTACCGGACAGTGAAGGTGAATACAGAGGAAGTGAGTTTGACCTCACGGGAATTCGATCTGCTGCTCTTCCTGGCCTCTCACCTGGAACGGCCCTTCGGGCGTGAGCATCTGCTCCAGCAGGTGTGAGAATATGATTTTTTCGGGGATGTCCGGGTGGTAGATGATGTGGTCAAAAGAATCCGCAAAAAGCTCGCCGAGCACCACTCCACGCTCCTGATTGATACGGTGTGGGGCTTCGGATACCGGGCATCCGTGCGGAAGGTGTAGCCATGCGGACCATTCGCGGTAAAATGCTGTTTTCGCTCTGCATTGCCATGCTCGTCACTGTTGCAATCACGATGAAGCTATTCGTGCGTCTGATCGACGATATCCTGATGAATCAGGTGAAGGCTGAGCTGCACGGACAGGTGGGGAAGGCGCAGAAGCTGCTCAGCGATGGTGACCTTAACAATCTCAGCAGCACACAGTTCAAGTATGTCGTCAAGGGACTGATGATGAACGCAGATTATATGATTCTGGATGCGGATCAGAAGATCATAGACGCCAGCGATGAGAAGGAGGAAGGCAAGCAGCTGCACTACACGCCTACGGGGAAAAAGGGAATTGCCCTCCTGCACGGCAGGAAGGTATTATATGCGCAAGAAAAGCTGAGAGGGCTGTCCGATGAAATCTTCATTTATTCGCCGCTGTCCTCGCTGAGAGCCTTATACGGCTCTCTGATGCGAACCACTTTGCTGTCCATAGGTGCCAGCTTTATTGTGATTCTTGCGATCGGGCTGTTCGCCGTGTCGCGGGTGGTGCGGCCGCTGAACCGGTTGAAGGAAGCCGTTGGGCGATATGAGCCTTCCTATGCACAGGGCAATCCTTTTCCGCAGGGGGACCGGACGGAGATCGGGGAGCTGATGACCACCTTCCAGTCCATGTCGGGGCGCATCCAGCAGCATCAGCGGAACCAGATTGAATTCCTGCAGAATATCTCCCATGAGCTCAAAACACCCCTGATGTCCATCCACGGCTTCGTGTTCGCCATTCAGGATCAGGTGGTTACGCAGGAGGAAGGCCTGGAGGTGATCACCAACCAATCGCAGCGCTTGATAGATATGGTAGACAAGCTGCTCCAGCTCTCTCGGCTGGAAGCCGTAGACGAGCATTGGCCCGCCGCAGCCGTTGACCTGCGGACCATGGCCGAAGAAGCCGCCATGCTTCTCATGCCCGAGGCCACCCGGCGGGACCTGAAGCTCAGCGTGGAAGGCGAGAGCCTGCAAGCTACGATTCCCGGTGAGCAGCTGTTCCGTATCCTGGTCAATCTGTTACAGAATTCGGTTAGACATACCACAGATCAGGTGGTCATCCGGGTGGACCCGGAGGTTCCGGGAGCTGCATGGGCGATCCATATTGAAGATAACGGTCCGGGGCTGGCCGAGGAGGAGCGGGAAGCGGTCTTCGAGCGTTTCTATACCGGAGCGAACGGAGTAACAGGTCTCGGGCTAGCTATCTGCCGCCAGATTGCGGCACGATTGAACGGAGAGCTGACCTATTCCCGCTCGGAGCTGGGCGGGGCTCGGTTTAGTTTTAGGAAGAAGGTTGGGGAATGAGGTGTTACAGACAGACGCATTAAAAGTAACAGCAGCAGAACAAGACTAAATAAGTCTTAGACTGCTGCTGTTGTCATTCAGCTGACCTCATACCGAATTAGACTGTTCTCGCCTATTCTACTACAGCTTTAACATACATGTTTTTCTCATATTCAATCGCAACAGCTTGTTTGGTATCGACTCCTTGAATTGACCAAATTTGAGTACCCTTCGGGTAATAGTTTGAAAAGTTATCAGTATCTTCTTTAATTTGGGCTTCATCTGTAGAATAGTTTAGAATTTCTCCAATAACTTTGTTGATATTGATTTTTTCATCAGTTGTAACCTTATACTTTTGATTGTCCCATATTACTAAAGGGTAGGGGAAGGAAGACTCAACATTTACATCTACATTGGCAGGATTGTTTTTTAAATCTCCAGCATTATTAGCATTGGAGCATGCCGTAAGGATTATTAAAAACAAGATTATTACTTTCTTCATTGATCATCACCTCTCTTTCATGACGTAACTTCTGGGGAAAATGTTTCCTTAATCAAAAATACTTTCTGAAGTCACTCAGAAAGTATTATTTACAAGATTATTTTATAACTCTTTATTAGATTTTATATTTCTAAATTGTCCTAATTCATAAATAAAAATACCATCATCTTCATTAAGCGGTATGAATGTATTTTCATTTATTTTACGTAAAAATAAAATGGCCTCCTGATTATCCTTTAAGTGAGTTGAAGACTCAGAAAAAACAGTTACTTGACCATCTGTGCCTCCCATCTGAGAGATTGTGATGATTTGCCCAGGACTATCATCTCCTTTTAGAGTATCAATAATTTCTATATTGACTTTGGTAGAGTAATTGAGGTAATCACCCTTAGTAAAGTCACTTTTTGCTTCTCCAATCACTTTTCCTTTAACTACTAGATCAGCAGCTTTTGTTAAAGCTTCTTTATCTTCATAATACACTGCCCACGAAGGATGGATATAAACTCCATCCTCTAAAGAATCATATCTAGTATCTTCAAGTTCTGATTCAGCCTCTTCAGAAGAAATAGCAAGAGCAGGATAAAGTCCATTCACAAAATCTATATCCGATGACGAAGGTGAAAGTGCTCTGGCTAAACTACCATCACTATTAAAAGTATATGGATGCATAATTGAACTGCTTTCTACAACTGATGTATGTGTTAAGCCCAGAGAATGTCCCACTTCATGGCCTGTCACTCCAGCTAATATACTGTTTGTAAACATGCTACTTGATGTATAGTAGGTATTTAAATTTAATATAGCGCTTTGAAGTATACCATTATTTACAGCCTTAGAAGTCAACCCATCCCAAGTTACAGAAGAATTAAATACGTTGACGGCATAATAAGTTGAACTGACACCTACAGAAGTTGATACTTTAAAATTTGTGTTGTTATACCATTTTGCAGCACCTGTAGCCCAAGGAGAGTTTATGCTATTACTATTAATATATAATGTGTTAAATCTACTGGGCCATTTCCCATTAGTTCCCGGAACTGCGTTCACATTACTTACTAAGAATGAAGTACTTATGAACAAAGTAATTATACCAACCAGAAAGTTTCTTTTCATTTTTATCCTCCTCAAATTAGTAAATGTGAATATATTAAATGAAGGACCACCTCCTCTTTCGATATGTTTTTTTTGGTTTTTACATAATAATCATAACTCACCAAAAAAATAAAAGGTTATTTTCGACAAAAATTGTCAATAAAAAACAATTAAGAATACTAGTACCTTGACCAAGGAAACGCGGGATTTTTTCTTTGACAGTCTGGACTTTAGTACGTGCGAAAGGGAAGCTTGTTTTACGGAACCGTTAGCGGGATGACGTCATTTTCAGGTTTGCGAAAGATGGACAAAAGTCGATGGGGCACTTCAAATTCAGGAATTACTGGACGTTCACTATCCAGACACGAAGAGGGGCTTGAGGCGATAGCCATCCAGTCAAGCGCTTAATCGATATGGTAGACAAGCTGCTCCAGCTCTCCCGGCTGGAAGCCGTTGATGAGCATTGGCCCGCCGCCACCGTTGACCTGCGGACCATGGCCGAAGAAGCCGCCATGCTGCTCATGCCCGAGGCCAACCGGCGGGACCTGAAGCTCATCGTGGAAGGCGAGAGCCTGCAAGCTACGATTCCCGGCGAGCAGCTATTCCGTATCCTGGTCAATCTGTTACAGAATGCGGTTAGACATACCACGGATCAAGTGGTCATCCGGGTGGACCCGGAGGCTCCGGGAGCGGCGTGGGCGATCCATATTGAAGATAACGGTCCGGGGCTGGCCGAGGAGGAGCGGGAAGCGGTCTTCGAGCGTTTCTATACCGGAGCGAACGGAGTAACAGGTCTCGGGCTAGCTATCTGCCGCCAGATTGCGGCACGATTGAACGGAGAGCTGACCTATTCCCGCTCGGAGCTGGGCGGGGCTCGGTTTAGTTTTAGGAAGAAGGTTGGGGAATGAGGTGCTATGTGTGTAGACGCGGGGCGGTAGTTTAACCCAAAACAAGTCATCAAAAGGAACAGCAGCAGAATAAGACTGGATAAGTCTTAGACTGCTGCTGTTTTCGTTCAACTTACGTTTTTTGTTTTTCATCGGCATTCTTCATACCAATGGTCTTCAAGATTTTGAATAGTATCCTGTAAAAGATTTGAAAAGGTTGGAGCTATAAAATAAACAAAATCAGAGAAAAATTTCTTAGTGTCTTCTAATATCATCAAAGGAAAACAATGTAAATGGAATAACACCATATTCCACCTTAGAATACTAACCTTCCGGCATTTTCCAACCTGTTTCCTCATCCCAAACAGCATCCGTATCATCTAGATGCACATGCCAATCCCCACTAGAAATACTTCTTCTAATATCCGTCAAACAGGCCAACCAATAATACAGCGCATTCAATGTATCTTCAAAATTGTCTGAAAGGGGTAGCTTTGTCGAACCTGCAAAGATCACCGTTGGTTCATCCTGATCATAGTCATAAACATAAAATGTTTCTCCAATATCCTTCATTTCAAAACCCGCATTGTATTTATCAATGATGGCCCTGATCTCCTGCTCCTCACTGCCCGTAAGGTTATGATTTCTCGTACAAGTGTAATAGACAGAAACTCCCATGTTTTATTCTCCCCTTTTGTGCTGGTTAGTGATAACAATACATACCCACATTTGCACAGTCTAATCCTTTATTTTCATTCTATTATAGCACTTGCTCGTTTGGAGCTAAATGAACAAGTCGTTTGAGCTTTTCAGCAAAGTATTCTCGCCGGGTTCCAGTTATACTAAAAGGATAAGTGTTGAAACGTAAGCGCAGACTGGCATAACCGAAAGGATGATTAAGAAATGGAAACTAGAGCAATCGCAGGTACAAGTAGGGCGGGACGTCCATGACTATGAGATCAAGCAAAATGGTCAAGGTGCCTAATGAACTGGTAAAGTTTCCGAATAAAAAAGGGAGCTTAAAGCTGGATGGGATGTCCGTTATCGAAATCTGCTTTTACACGCAAGGCATAAAAGGAACCTTTTTTTTGCAGGATCATCTTCTGCTAATTGTCAAGTCGGGTGTCTATACAGTTCGCTTCGGTGATCAAGAATATACGATGCGGAGCAACGAAATGATGTTTATTCATAAATCAATGGGAGTCGAGTACGAGAAAGCGGGTGAACCCGATTCCGAATACATCCTCGACTATATGATGTTTTTCCTGAACGAGAAGATCGTAGATGAATTTCTCAAATTCGCCGGTTTAAACCCGCTTTATCCCGTGAATGATGTTGTTCCGATAACAGTCTTTCCGATCAATGACCGCATTGGAAGCTATATCGAGTCGTTAAAACCCTATTTCGAGAACCCTGACGACGTCAAAGAAGGACTGGTTCGTGTGAAACTGATGGAATTGCTGTTTCATATAGCAGATTCGAATGATCGTTTGTTGCATCAAATGATGCAACCCATAAGCAAGGACAGAGGCAGCATCACAAAGATCATGGAGGAGAACTTCATGAATCCCGTTTCCCTTAACGACTTGGCCTATTTGTCTGGCAGAAGCCTGGCGGCGTTCAAAAGGGATTTTCAAGCAATATACAACACCTCCCCGCTCAAATGGGTTCGCAATCGAAGGCTAGATAAAGCCAAGGCACTGTTAGCGGAAACAGCGTTATCTGTTACGGATATCTGTTTTTCGACCGGATTCGAAAATATCGCTCACTTTTCCAAAGTATTCAAAGAAAGATTCGGACTTCCACCGTCAGAGTTTAGACGGCAGCTGAGGTTGGAGAAGGATGCCTAAAGGGGCTTGGAAATGAGCTAAATAAACAAATAGAATGAGCTTGTAGGCAAAGAAATGTATTCGTCTCCTTGATATTCTTATCTCATGCGGTAAACGCAGCCGTATTAAAACAAGAATAGGGAGGCAATTTTATGAATAAATCTAAGATCGTATTAATTACAGGTGGAAACAAAGGTATCGGTTTTGAGACAGCAAGGCAATTGGGAACTATGGGGTATGAGATTTTAATAGGAGCAAGAAGCGAAAATAAAGGACATGAGGCCGTAACGTTATTGGAAAAGGAGAAAATTACAGCTAAAACAGTGGTTCTTGATGTCACGGACCCCAGCTCCGTTCTCTCCGCAGCAGAATGGATTGAGCAAGAGTATGGATTGCTTGATATCTTGATTAATAATGCAGGCGTGTTTTTCGAAGAAAATATCACTCCAATTGAACTGGAATTGTCTGTTCTCAAGAGTACGTATGAGACAAACGTTTTCGGTGTATTTTCTGTCACTAAAGCAATGCTTCCACAGCTCAGAAATTCTTCTGCCGGAAGAATCGTTAATCTTTCCAGCGCCTTAGGCTCCTTAACCTTGAATTCAGACTCAACGTCGGAATTTTATAATGCGAATTCGCTCGCCTACAATAGTTCTAAAACGGCTGTAAATGCTTTAACCGTTTCCTTAGCCAAAGAATTAAGCGATTCTCCTATTAAAATCAACTCCGTTTGCCCTGGATTTACAGCTACCGATTTAAATGGTAATACTGGCTATCGTTCAGTCGAACAAGCAGCTTCCGTTGTAGTGGAGCTTGCCACAATAACTAGTGATGGTCCAACTGGCGGCTTTTTTGATGAGCAGGGAGTTGTGGCTTGGTGAACCTTGACGCAGGGGTAAGCTTTTTGGCTTACCGGATAGGTACTGCTAAAACAACATGCAACAGTTTATTTACTTTAACGTGCTTCGTGATGCATCCGCTATCCTCTAATAAATCAATGAGCTTGGGGAGCAGAACAGAATCCTCATCACCTTCATGCGCTGTGCTGCCTTCCCCGTCAATCATCAAATCGGCGATGCAGATCCGTCCGTGAGGTTTTAATACCCTGCGCATCTCCTGAATAGAGAGCAGCATTTGGTCACTTGTCAGATGATGCAGGGCAAAGCTCGAAACAATAAAATCAAATTTCCCGTCAAGGTACGGAAGTGCCAGGAAATTACCAAGCTTGGTCTCCATCTCTGGAAATTTGCGCTGGCACTTCTTTAACATTTCGTTGGACTGATCCACTCCAGCCATCACCGCACCTTCATGGATCAGTCGGCCGGCTAAATTTCCCGTACCCGTTCCAATGTCCAAACCCCTATCACCAAGGATGGGCGAGACCCACTTCACAACGAGCCGCAGCGCCTCATCATAGTCCCCATATTTCCGTGTGTCCTCTTGAACCAACTGATCGTGAACGCCGGCTAAGCGGTCATACCCCCATTTATCCTTCCATGTCCGTTGTTCCCTCAGTCTTCTCGAACCCTCCGCCAGAATGTAAATGTCGTCAAGCGGAAGTGCTTGGTCATTCTTGAGAGTTTCAATCATTTGGTCTGTTGTCTCGATAATCTGCTGCATTTCCACCCACTTGGAGAACATGACGGACCGCTGGAGCTCCAACAAATATCGTAATTGACTGTTTCCTTGGTCTTCGATATCTAGCAATGCAGTCCGAATCTCACTAACCGGCATTCCTGATTCCCTGAGTGCAATGATCGTCTGCAAGCGCCAAATATCTTCTTCGTCAAACCTCCGATACTGATTGTCAGCTTGTTTGGAAGGAGCAATGAGACCTTTGGCTTCGTAAAACCGAATCGCGCGTTGCGATATTTTCAGCATATCAGCGACTTCTTTTATTTTCATGAGCTAGACCCCTTTATGTTCTTGACCCTCACTTAACGTCAAGGTTTAGTATAAACCCTAGAAAAGGAGGCTGTCACGATGAAGACGTTAATCAAAGGCTCGACCATCTTAACCATGGGAAACGAGGAACCCTACATCGGGGATATTCTCATTGACGGGGACCGCATAGCGGACATTCAGTCCATTATATCTACTGGGGCAGATGTGATCATTCATGGCGGGGGGATGGCTGCAATGCCCGGGCTGATCAACGCCCACCAACACTCGTCTATGAGCTTATTGCGGGGATTTTCCGACGATTTGAAGCTTATGGATTGGTTGAACCAGAAAATGCTCCCTGCTGAAGCACGCATGACTCCAGAGGATATTTATTGGGGAGCAAAGCTCGCGATGGCGGAAATGATTAAATCGGGTACGACAACCTTCGCCGACATGTACATTCACATGAATGAAATCGCGGCAGCGGTAGAAGAGGCCGGTATGCGGGCTTCTTTAACACGGGGGCTCACCTTCCTCGAAAATGACGGAGGGCCGCGAATGTCCGAGGCGCTTGATCTCGTTCGTCACTGGAGCGGTGCAGCGGAAGGCAGAATCACGACCATGCTAGGTCCGCATTCCCCTTACACTGTTCCTCCGCAGCCATTTAGAGAGCTTATCGAATTAGCGGAGCAGGAGGACATACCGTTACATACTCATTTAGCCGAAACGAAAGAGGAAGTCATTCAGATTCGGGAAAAGCATAATCAGACCCCAACCGAATATTTGTATCACCTCGGTCTGTTTGAACAGGCGCATGTGCTCCTCGCACATAGCGTGCATCTAAATCGCCGTGATATCGGTTATCTGAAGAGTATGCGGGGCGGAGTGTCCCATAATCCAGTGAGCAATCTCAAGCTTGGCTGCGGCATAGCACCGATTCAGGATATGGCTGACCAAGGGATTACAATTGGTTTAGGCACGGATGGGGCGGGCAGCGCCACCACGTTAGACATGTTCGAGGAGATCCGGGCAGCAACATGGCTGCAAAAGTTGGATTACGGGGACCCCACGAAGCTTCCCGCAATGGATGCTCTTCGCATGGCGACGGCTGGAAGTGCGCAGTTGCTCCGCATCGCCCATGAGGTGGGCACGCTCGAAATCGGGAAGAAGGCAGATATCATCTTAGTAGATATGAAAAAACCCCACTTGCAGCCGATACACAACATCCATTCACTGCTCGCATACAGCGCCAACGGTGCGGACGTGGACACCACCATCGTTAACGGAAAAGTGTTAATGCAGGGCCGTCAGCTGCTCACCATCGATGAAGACGAGTTATTAGAGCAAGTATCACTGCGCTCTAAGCGTATCGTTGAAGGCATCTAATTCCTGAATATTTAAAGCGCGGGCAGATCATGTCCGCGTTTTTCATTGATTAATTTTGCGTTAAACTGCCCGTTAGCTTAATGAAGCGCCGCACTAGCTATATATTTAATTTCCTTTAAACATCGGCATATGGTCTTGTTTTTGTTGAGGTTGTGATTCTATGCGAATACTGCATAAAAAACAATATATACCCACTTTATCAGTTAAACTTGATTTGGTAGGGATCACTATTGTCCACAAGTATACGGATCACATTCAAAGGGAGGCCTGATAATCATGATTTTGGAGGATTTGTATTATGGGAGTTTGCGTCCCAATGAGCGGATGAAGCCAAACGATCCGGAATCTCGAAGGATTAATCAGCGGATTATTGATTCATTAGAGATGCTTAAAGAGAGACTACCAAAAGAAGATTTTGATCAGGTCGAGGAACTGCTGGAGCTACATAGTGAATCCTGTTCGCTGCATTCGGCATTATCTTTTATCCAAGGGTACAAAATAGGTGCGTTAATGATGATTGAGGTGTTTAGCGGAGAGAGGGAGTAATCACTAAGGCATAAATTAGCAGTGAAGGAACCGGGGCGTAGGGGATCTTCGGTTTTTTATTGCGAAATATCAAGTTAAAATTTCATTATTCATTCCTAAATGGACATACCAATAGCATGTGGGAATTTATGGTATTTCATAGTCTTACGTGTTATAATACTGAACAATTATAAGTAAACTTAATCATAGTGATAGATTTTTAGTGGAGGTCGACTTAAATGAATAAAACACCTGAAGGTATTAGTATGTCTTTCCTTAAAACTGCTAAAAGATTACCTAGAAAAGGCGGGAAGATTGTATTAGATCGAAATAATCCTGAACATGTATCTTGGACAGAAGAGTTTTCGAACTGCTTAATTCGCGGCCAAGTTTTTGAGATTGCAAGAAAGAAATGATTTATAAGGAGTCCACACCATGAAACTAGGAGCAACCTTATACATTAAGAATACCACTGAAGCTGTAGCATTTTATTCAGAAGCCTTTGGACTTACCCTGGGCTATCATGAGAGATTCCCGGATGGCACATTTATGCACGCATCATTACTTAGAGATGGACAAGAGATATTTGCAGTCAGTGAATCACATAATGATAGCTTTGTGGATATCATGCGCTCATCATCACTAGAGGGATCACGTCCAACTATGAGTTATGGGATTAACTTTGAGCGTGAAGAAGAAGTGAACAAGGCATATGAAATGCTAGCGAAGGGCGGCACGGTGTTATTTCCGTTAGGCGCCCTTCCCTGGAGCTCCTGCTGTGCTGAAGTCGTCGATAAGTACGGTGTGTACTGGTATATCACGGTAGATCCTTCTTCTCAATGAAGCTCACCGTATTGCCGTCGGGGTCAAGGAACCAGAAGGAGTAGGCGCCCCACGGTCTGCGCTCAGGTGGAGAGGTAATCCCGATGCCGGGGATGGCTTGCATGAGACGGTCATATTCAGCCAAGACATCATGGGCATAGAACATTAGTGACATATTCTTGTCATTGACCACATTCACTTGGCCTGGATTGTAGACCGCAAGCTGGGCGCTGTCGAATCCATAATGCTGCCCTTCAACAACCGGAGACTCCTTGAGCACGATTTCATAAAAAGCAGCCAGGCGCGGCGCATTGTCAGTCAGAATACAAACTCCGCAAAGCTTCATGTGTATACCTTCTTCCTATTTTTGCATTTATTTTAATTTTCTGAATAGCGTGCCTGAAGCTTTTGCTTATGCGATATCAAGATATCTTCAAGCGATATATCATATTTATTGGCGATGACAATGAGATTTCCTAGAACATCTCCAAGTTCTTCTGTTAATTCAGCTTTATTCTCTTGAAATGTGCCTGCAACCTCGTCTGGACGATCCCTGCCAATCTCTAATGCACGAATTGCGCGGGCGACTTCCCCAGTTTCTTCAGCAAGAAATCCAATACGAACAAATATATCTAAGTCCGACCAGTTACGATTCTTGTAATATTCCCTAACCCATTGTTGAAATTCAGTGATATCCATGTTTCCCTCCGGTATAAGAAAATTGTTAGACTCAAAAACTCGAATATAATAATACCATAACTACGCTCATTGTAATTTGCTTTCGGTGTTAGCTGTTACCATTCAACTACTTCGTCCGCCCAAAGAAAAACGAATATTTATCTGCCGTCCCCAACTCCGTAGTCTCTGTAAGATCCATAAGCTGTAATGCCTTCAATAGAGACCCGACTTGTTCGTGCATCAGGTTCACATCGAATTTATCCATTTCTCTGTCTGCGCTATCTACCAGGAGATAATCTGGCATGGGGATCAGTCCAATCATTGGAATCCCGGCATTGAACAGGGGCTGACTCTCACCGAATTGAAACTTATTATGTCCGCGCAGGATAACGGTCCGGGTGTTATTTCTATCTTCAACAGCTTTCATCCAAATGGCTTCCATCCTTTCATTCCCTGCGTAGGTGAATTCTGTACTTATTTTACCAGTCGGTGCATATTGTCCGGAAGCATTGTCCTTCCATTCTAAGCTGCCCAGATGCTCTACAGTGAGTCCTGCCACGGCTTTCAGATGTCCATCTTTACCATCCCACAGCTCAGGATGAGCCTGCATCCAGGTTGAGGTTGCCTGCGAGGTACCTTTGAATTCGGGCAATCTGAAATGTCCTGTTACGAAGGTGAAGATCATAGTCCGTTCTGGCTGCTCCTGCTGCTGCAGGTAACGAATCATGGAGAGCATGCCAATCGCACCGTCTTCTTCTACCACATTCACACCATCGGTATGCGTATTTACAATGATCGATTCCTTTTTGTTCTTTCCTTCAAGTTTCACATAAAAAGATTCGGTCGGCGCATGTTCCTGTTTTTCTGCCTCTAAAATCACTGTGCCCGCCTTATGTTCCTTAGCTGCGTTGATTACCTTCTGCCCAGCTGTTTTATTGACCCAAACGGCTGGAATTCCTAAATAATGCTCGGTGAAGGGGAGGTATTGCTTCTCAGCCTTTTCATCTGAAACACCATCCCAGACGATAATGACTGCTTTGACGCCCTGTTCCTTGGCTTCGTCCAATTTAGCATGCTTCAAAGCTGTGGTAAGGACCAGATCGCCTTCATCTGAAGGAATACCGCCCGGCGCCCCAAATTTTTCGCGTATATTCATCACCAGTGCCATGGGGAAATTCTTAAAGTTCTTGATTTCAACGACGGCTATTTTGCCCTTGGCTTCCTCATATTTACCAGGTTTGGTGTAGACAAACTCTCCGGTAACTCCATTTGTATCGGTCTTGCCTGAGTAAGGAAACGCAGAGGATACATGAATTTCCTGGTTATCAATGATTACAGAGCTGTTCTTCTCTTCCCAGCGATCAAAAGTATACTTATCACGGTACACAGTAAGACCCATACCCGTCACCTGCTGCTGTATCCATGCAATGAACTGATTGTGACCTTCAGATCCCGTTGTACGGCTGCCAAAGGAATTCATTTTTTCAATATTGTCCAACATGGTGGTTGAAGAATCAAGCTGGTCATTGTTGATTTCTACAGTTAATTCAGCTGGCAGAGTAACAGACCCCGTAATAGGCTGAACATATAGGTTAACGATCCAAACCACACTGGCAACTAAAGCTACAATTCCGAACAACACTCTCCGAACCACTAGAAAGACCTTCCGGCTCTTATGCACATCACCTGCAAAAAACACATTCCATATCCCTGCTACGATTAGCAGTAGAATAGCAAATGCGAATATCCAAAACTCCTTAGTGGCCAAGAATAAAATCTCGGTTACCAGGGCAACAGCATAGAGCCAAAACAGTTTACCTCTTTTTTTGAAGTGAAAAGTATAAATACCTAATTGTGCCAAAAGTACGATTATTGCTAGTACAGCGAACGACATTTCTTTCCCGATCAATACAGAAGTACCAAGCGCTAGAATCAGGAATACAATCCCCGACAATTCTCGATTTAATTGACTTCTCATAGTTTACCTCTCTCGTTATAAGCATATTTGCCCGTTTTTTAAGTGTACCATTAACTATATTTCACTATAAGGGTTGAAGTATACTTCAAGGTCAAGGCAAGCTTTTGGATTTACCCTCGTTGCAGGGAACGGCTGCATCAATACGTCTTACTAGTTAAGTACATCTTGAACCAGACGACAGATCTTGAAGGAGCTTAATCATGAAGAAGACAACGCGAAGAAAAGAAATGCTGCTGAAAGGCATTGCGATGCTGCTAATCCTAATCCTTGCTGCGGCTGCATGCCGGCATGAGATTGGAACGCTTTTGACCTCAGGGAAGGTTGACAGTGAGTCCGCTATGGTACAGAGCATCATGGACAAGACAGCGACTCCAGGGGTAGCAATTCTATCCGCCACAGGCGGCAAAACAGAATTCAAAACCTACGGCTACGCTGATAAGGCGCAGGGTAAGGAGGTCACAGCGGATTCGCTTTTTGAGCTAGGCTCAACGACTAAGGCGTTTACGGCGCTTGCTGTGATTATGCTACAGAATCAGGGGGCTTTGGCTTATACCGATGACGTCTCGCAATATCTGCCAGAGTTCGCTCCGACCTATAAGGGGGAGAAGATTAAGATCACCATTAACCAGCTACTCTCACATACCAGCGGAATACCATCCTGGAGCATTCGCCTGATCCCTGAAGGTTCAGGTAAGGAGCAGCTTGCAGCGACCATACATAAGATGTCCAGCCTTGCGCTGGATACTAATCCAGGCAGTGCCTATCAGTACGCAACAGTGAATTACGATATCCTGGCAGCGATCATTGAGCGGGTTACAGGGCGGAGTTATCAGGATTATGTGACGCAGCAGATCCTTAAGCCGCTGGGGATGAACGACAGCTATTTCTCGACAGGACAGGAATGGAAGCCGGAGAAGCTTGCACAGGGTTATCGGGTGTTTTTTGGCAAAAGCATGGCCTACGATGCTCCCAGATACTACGGAAATATAGCCGCAGGGTATCTGGTGACCAATCTGAAGGATTTGCAGCACTGGGTCAACGCTCAGATGGGAAGCGGTGAGGTGCCGGATAATCTAAGAAAGGCCATTCAACAATCCCATGAGCCTGACCTTCGTACAACGGGGCATGAAGCTGAGAACCAATTCTATGCCTTCGGCTGGAGCCAAGACCGGGAGACGAAGGTGATCCGTCATAGTGGAAGCAATCCGAATTATTCTTCCCAGGCGATCATCGATCCAGAACGTAAGGAGGGGGTGTTCGTACTGGCTAATCTGAACTCTACCGCACCTACGCTGATTGCCCAGAATATTTATGACCAGATGCAAGGGCAGCCGATGAAGACCTTCAAGTATGACGACACCTATATCCTAATGGACGGGATAGGTTCGCTTTTAGTAGTGTTAACTGTGATTGGGATTGCGTTTAAGCTCATCCGGCTGGCAGGAGGGAGAAGCGATTTTGCCACAGAGAAGGGAATCCGCCGTCAAAAGCTCAAGGCCCGTGTTACCCTGCTCATCAGAGCGCTGTTGTTAGTATTGGTGCTAGGCTGGCCTTTTTTGGTAAACTACAATTACACTATGATTAGTGTATGGATGTCCTATTCGATATTGCTGTGGATGGGGCTGGCATCGTTTAGCTGCGTGTTGTCTATGGTTCTGGCGGGCAGGAATTGGCGGTGACTGGAGTCTCCAGCAGTCTAGCGAACATTGATTATTATGAAAGGAGCAAATCCCATGATCTACATAACCGGCGACATTCACGGTTCCATCAGTGTGGCCAGCCGTTTTAATTCAAGGAACTTCCCTGAAGGCAGGACGCTGACGAAGCAGGATTATGTTATTATCGTCGGGGACTTTGGCTTGTTGTGGGCAGATGATGCGGAGGATCGCTTTTGGCTAAAATGGCTGACTGAGAAACCGTGGACCACCCTGTTTATTGACGGGAATCACGAGAACTTTGATCTGCTCGAATCGTATCCCGTCTCCGAATGGAACGGCGGTCGGGTGCATCACATTACCCCTAGTATCATTCATTTAATGCGCGGCCAAGTCTTTGAGCTCGAAGGGAAAAGCTTTTTCGCCTTTGGCGGGGCGGCTTCACATGATAAGGAGTACAGGAAGGTTGGCGTATCCTGGTAGGAGCGCGAAATGCCAAGCCCGGAAGAATACCAGGAAGGCATCCGCAATCTGGAAAAGAACCAGTGGAGAGTGGACTATGTGTTGACGCACACTTGCTCCTATGATGCGCTTCAGTGGATCAAAGGGCGCTATCATACGAATGTGGAAGTTGACCCCATGCACACGTATTTCAACGAAATTAAGTTCAGACTGGACTATGGGAAATGGTTCTTTGGGCATTTTCATCATAATGCAGAACTGCCGGATGAACAGGTGTTGTTGTATGAAGATCGGGTAAGATTAGATGAGTAGAGGAAAGGTGAGCTGAGATGAGCAGAGAGATTAAATTGGATTTAAGCCGTATCGTGTTTATTGGACGTACATTTGAAGAGTATATGTCCATGTTTAATTTAACACAGAGGGAATTGAAGGGACGGTCCATTCTGGATTGCCCCGCTGGAGCATGTTCGTTCACGGCCTATGCGAATAAACTAGGTGCCGACGTAACGGCAACGGATATCGCTTATTTTCATGATTATGAGGATCTTCACACAAAAGGCATGAACGACTTGGAACACGCCATGACCAAAATGGAAAGTGCCCAAACGAACTACGTATGGGATTATTTCCAATCCGTTGACGAACTGAAACAACATCGATCCCGCGCCTTAACTGATTGTGCAGAGGATATGAAGAACTATCCCGAGCGTTACATTGCATCCGCATTGCCCTCGCTCCCATTCAAGGATAAGCAATTTGATATGACACTGTCTGCACACTTTTTGTTTATGTATTCAGATCGGCTAGATTTTGATTTCCATAGGCAAGCAATCCAAGAGTTACTTCGGGTAACCAAACAGGAAATCCGGATTTTTCCTTTAGTCAGCCTTTCAGGAGAGAGATATCGTCAATTGGATGAGCTGCTCACCTTCTTACATCAACAAGGTTGTTCAACTGAAGAAATAACGGTCGGATACGAGTTTCAAAAGGGAGCAAACAGCATGTTGAAGATCACTCTTTAGATTATGGTATAAACTGAGTTAAATCGATAAAGGCGCTAACTCCATGTTAGTGTCTTTTCATTTATTCCTAAGCTTCGCCATACTTCCGCCATGTTCTGGTTCCATCTACTCTGACATAATACGGTAATAGAACAGAGGATGGTTTTACACCAGCTCTTAAGGAGGAATTGGCATGTTTCATAAAACAGTGACGCTGCAGCCTTTTGCAGATATTTCGGAGTATACTGAAGGGTTCAAGATCGTCTCGGCTCAATTAGGTGGAGATGGCTGCGTATATGTCCTGCTGATTAACCAGATCCCGGAACGGAAACGAGGAATGTTCGTCCAACCGGCTTTGAAGCAACCACATACCTACAAGGTCCTGATGGTAGAAAGTAAAGATTATATCGATGAAATTATATTTCCAGATCAGCATTTCAATTATCATTATGTTCAGCCGCTTCGCAGACATCTGCTGCTGGTTGGTGCACGCAGTACGTATTATGGTGCAGGTAAATATGATCTGAACGCCAAAGTGTGTGATTATACAGGACGTACCGTTCGTGAGTTCCTGCTTGGAGACGGGATTCAGAATGTTCAAGTGACGGAGAAAGGTACCATCTGGACCAGTTATTTTGACGAAGGTGTATTCGGGAATAACGGTTGGGATCAGCCTGTCGGTGAACACGGCCTGGTGGCCTGGGATGAGCATGGCAACAAATTATACGAAGATCATGTGTCGGATATTGCCGATTGTTACGCTTTAAATGTTGTCCGTGAAGAGCAGGTCTGGTTTTATTATTATACGGACTTTTTGCTCGGCTGCATCTCAGGCGGACCCAGTCAGCCCAAGGTTACGTTTATCAATCCTGAGATTTCAGGTTCGGCCGGGTTCTGCACGGATGGTTGTCACTTCTTGTTCGATGGCGGTTACGGCAAACACGGAGAATATGTTATCAAAAAACATGAAAAAGCAAGCTTGACCAAAGGGCATAAGATACAGTTTCTGAATGAAAAATCTGAGCCTCTTGTGCCAGTCACGCAAGATTTTCGGGAAGATCTCGTGCTGTTCTGTGCAGATGATATGTTGTATCAGGTTTCGGTTAAAGAATTGCTGTGATGCTGCGGGTACCTTATGATTGTAATACAATAAGGAATTGAGGCTATGGTTTCGTTTTCTAATCAAATCTTTTGTAGTTTAATAGGAGTGAATTCAGTGAGATTAGAAGATTACGCATGGAATAAACATGAGCAAAAATTAAAAGAAGAACAAACAGAATTCAAGCATAGTAACCCTAAAATAAAAATTATAGATAACACCGAATTGCGCAATGAAATTGAAGAGGCTCTTGAAAAAATACCGCAGAAGTTAGTTGCTCAATGGACTTTAAAAGTAGCAACTCCGTACTTGGATTACTTAGATGACCATTTAAAAAATGACTCACGAATACATTTAGGGATAGAAACTTTACAAAAACGAATAGACGGAAGCATTAGAGCCTCCGATTTACGGAAAGTTGGATTTGTAGTTAATGAATTGGCGAAAGAATCCAAATCAGACATTAGCAAGTATTCTGCACGTTCATTTGCCCAAGCCATTGCAACAGGACATATGAGAGGACATGCTTTAGTTAGCAGTGATTACGCAATAAGGGCAACAAATGTATTAACTGATAACTCCACAGATTCTTCAACAAAGGAGAGGGAAAGACAATTGAATTTAATACATGAAGTAATTCTAACGCCTCCAGAACTTCAAGCTTGAAGCATTACACCGAAGAAGGTATGCTGCCGATAGGCCTCGGATGAAACTTTCTTAGCATGTGATACGTACACCATAATATGGTAGGGTTATTGCATTGTGCGGAAATTGAGGGCTTCAACTTCTATTAAGTATAAGATCGCTTTCGAGGACTATGTAAAATAATACGTATGTAGAATGAGGTGAACGATATGACGATACTGCCTGTTATAATATTTATCCTGGTATTTGTACCTTCCATTGTACTCATCGTGAGTATGCCGTATTTAACAAAAGAGACGATTAGTTTCGGAGTCACCGTCAGCGCTGTCCAATTCCACAGTGAGCCGATGCGTCAGATGCGGAAGTCGTATGCTAGGATTAGTGCAATTTTACATACCATCCTATTCATTGTTGGCATCTTATGCCTACTCTACAGCGATGAACATTCGAGGCAAATCAGTTGGGTCATTATCTCCTATGCACTCGCCATCCTCGTAATCTCCCTGGTTATTAACTTTAGGTATCATTTGAAAATGAAAAGCGTACTGCCTATGCTACCTGCTGCTCCGGAATCATCGATCATGGAACCAGGTTTGCGGAAAGGAAATGTTGGCCTGCCCAGTCATTGGTTCCTCATTCATGCTGTTATTATTGTGGTTAATATTGTAACAGTGCTGCGCAACTACGATCTGATTCCTGACCAGCTTCCGGTCCATTTCAACGGCAGTTGGACCGTAGACCGCTATATAGATAAATCTTATAGTATCGTGTTTATACCTACGATCATGCAGGTGTTAGGAATCCTTCTGTTCATATATGAATATTGGAGAATGCGCAGAGGGAAGCAGCAGGTTAGGGAAGACTTAACTTACCGCCGTGCCTGGTCGAATTTTATGATTACAGCAAGCTTCTTGTTCGTTATCCTGTTATCCGTAGTGCAGCTAAATATGACGTCTCTGCTTAATATTAATTTTGTTATCCCCGTTGTCCTAAGCATAATTGCCTTTATCATCCTATACGCCTACACCTTAACGTACTGGGCTGGTCAGCGCGAAAGCCGCTAGACATGAGCAGATGGTTGAGCGCTGGATCAGCCACACCTCAAATTCTGAGTACCGCTGATCCAACACGCTCCAACGCAACGAAGTTGCTTCTACCTACAGCCCAAGGTTATTTCCTCAAGCTTAATCCTCAATTTGCCTACCGCTTCTTCACCGGCACCCATACTTCAACTTCGGCATCCATAGGATTGCCATTGGTTAGTACCTCCGCGATCGGGTGTCCGGTATACACATACTCATAATTATCGTTCAGGATGGCATCGAATGCCTCATCCTCCAGCCGGTCAAACGCGAGACGCGACAAGCCGCCCTGACCCGACAACACCAAATACTCTCCTCCCGGAAAAAGCACTTCACCCGCAGCCTCCGGCTGGGGCCTGGGCGACTGAACGCCTGCAACATACAGGATCTTTCCATCTTCCTGGGCAATCGCGGCGAAGCCGTAGGGACTCTCAGATAAGGGACGCAGGGAGGCCATAGAGCCGTTCTCCAGCGTGCTTTTGAAAAAAGCCGTTTTGAGCTGTGAATACGCAGGATCGTGGACCGCCCCACCTTCACTTATAGCCGTCTTGAACCCAATGATGCGGAATGCTTCCTTCGTTTCAATTCTGGTCGAAATCATGACAATGTACCTCCTGGATAGTGGGATTGGTGTATTCCAAGCAAGCATAATCTACCAACTGTGACACCTGTATGGCATACTTGATTAGAGGTGGTCATCATGAAAATGGATCGCTTAATTGCGCTCATTATGATCCTGCTGGAGCATGAGCAGATTAGTGCGCGCGAGTTAGCAGAGCGTCTCGAAGTCAGCAGACGAACGATTTACCGGGATATTGAAACGCTGAATAGAGCCGGCCTGCCCATCTATACGCTTATGGGAGCGTGGGGCGGTGTCGGCTTGATGAAATCCTACAAAGTGGGCAAAACCCTGTTCACCCCGCAAGAAATTCAGAACCTGCAGAATGGATTGCACAGCTACAAGCAGCTTTTTGGAAGAAGGGAAATGGTGTATGCAGCGGAGAAGCTGAACGCTCTCTACCCGGACAATGCGGAGGGCAGGCCGAATGCGCCGTTCGTCATGGATCTGTCCTTGAATGAAGGAAACGAGTCGCTGCGCAGCCTGTTCGGGATGATCGAGACGGCGATGAATGAGCACGCTGTGCTGGCTTTTGCGTATACGGATGCGCGGGGACAGAGCAGTGAACGGCGGGTGGAGCCGTATCAGGTGGTTTTTAAGGAGAGTAGCTGGTATTTGCAAGGTTATTGTCTCGGCAAAGAGGACTATCGGATCTTCAAGCTGGCCAGAATGAGCGGTCTCCAGGTTCTGAAGGAGCATTTCGCCCCAAGAGCATTCACACCCCTTCCTATGGATGGCGGCGATTGGCTAAGCCAGGGCTGGGTAGAGGTTACGATCCGGCTGGACCGCTCCGTCATGGATCGGGTGATCGAACGGTTCGGCGCTGACCATATTCTGCAGGTGGATGAACACCACTGCTGGGCCAAGTATCCTATTATTGCGAATGACTATGGCTACGACCGGCTGCTTGCTTTTGGAGATAAGTGTGAAGTGCTGGGGCCGCCAGAGATACGGAATGGGTTCAAGGCATATGTGCGGGGGATTATGAGGAAGTATGAGGGGGATTAGCGGTGTAGATTGGTGAGCGTGGCGGGATGAGATTTTTCCAAATGAAGGTGAATTAAGTTGAACTGGAGGATGCGGATGATGGGGGATGCCGGGATGGTGGAGAAGAAGGTTGGAGCGAGCGATTATCTGTCTTTAGCATTGTATGCGTTTGCAGGGTTTGGTCTTGAAGTGGTATTGTTGATGATATTACCATCCGTCTTGGGGGTGAAAAGTTCTGATTATACGCTGCTTCATCAATGTATTCACTGGGGAATTACCTGCTTGTTGTGGGGGAGTATGGCCGTATTTCTGATCAGGCTCTCCAAGCGGAAACACGATTTTGACATCATGAGGTTGAACGCTGAGCCAGATTCCAGGGGATGGTTGCTCGCGGTGGTGGTTTCGGTGATCGCCATTGCAACGACAACTGTCGTATGGGAGGGCTTTAAGCCGGTTCAGGAGTACAAGGACGTGGTGAGATTCGTATTTCAGAATATCTATTACTTGTTTGAAGCGGGCTTGATTCTGCTGACGATTGCGTTTGGTCAAAAGTTCGGTGAAGTGCTTTTTAAAAGAGACGGTCTGCCCTACGGCGGGATGTTCCTCGCACTCACTTGGGGCCTGATCCACATTCTGCTCCAGGGCGGACCGAGGGGGATTTATGCGTTCTTCATGTCACTACTTTACGGAACGATATACATAATGTTGAGAAAGAATGTGCGGTATTCGTATGTGGTGATTGCGGTTGTGTTTGTTTTGTGAGGTGCGGAGGGGCATGTAGATCAGATTTATAGTTGGGAGGGACTCAGATGGTATCAGAGCATTCCCAGTTCAGCTTTGCTGACTGTATGGGTATTCAATTAAAAGCGGAAGTAGAGAGGCAATTAATTGAGGATTTGAAGTGGTATGGAATCATCCAGGCTGATTATAGATTTGATTGGTCTGATTGTTGTATAGAAGGGCATCGGACTAAGTACTTAGATGGTGAAGTAGAAAACTTCTCTGACATCATGATTTTTAATGCCAAAGAAGAATTAGTTGCCGATGGGTGGATGGAGTTTATACACGAAGATGGTCAATTTATTGCTTACTGGAAGTTCCTTAGCGTGTATCTGGATGGGCAGGAAAAAGAGTTAAAAAAAGATTGTGGATTACCAATGCATATTTATAATCAGTTGCCAGATCCAGTAAAATTGAAATATAAGAATGAGCTATTGTTATGATGTTTGAGTTTCGAAGAAAGGAGAGGGGACAGCATCACTGATGATGGAAGAAGAAAACTAGAGCAGTTAATTAAGGACAACAAAATAAAGCAAGCGAAACGACAGCTCACGCGTGACTTGAAAAAGCACCATGACATTGACCTTGCAGAAAAGGACTACGTTGATTATCAACAATCTGAGGAAGTCCGTAGGAAAGTGTATGAGCGTATTAGAGCAGATAAGGTGCAAATTTTGAAATTCCCGTACGATCAAGAAGTGCTTCCGTCGAAGATTGATTTTATATTCAATTACTTTATGAAATACGAGGATACAACAATACTTTTTTACCCGTCTATCTTTACGGTTGGTTCAAATCTAAGGACTGGCGATCAGCTCTATTTAAATTTTCCGCTTGCTGTAGCAGTTCCACTGCGGGATTGTAGAGAAATGATTATGAAGTTAATGTCTGAAATGCACAATGACTTGATTGTGGTATCGGAGGAATTGGGCTTTGGATTTGTTCTGAGCGAGGATGAATATTCAGATGTGACGATAGAGTATTGGGAGAAATCCTAGAAGAGGTGAAAGTAATAGTGTCTAAGCACCCAGTATTTGAGATCAAGTATGAGTTGCTTGAAGATCAGGTAGAGGAACTGAGGGCGGTGGATACAGCGACATTTGATAAAGAGTGGCATCAGATCTATGGGCCATTTACCGTGATTGTTGACGGACATGAATTCATTCCATATCCGCCTCCAGACATGCCTTTATCAGCAAAAGATCTGTATTCTGAACTCATTCTAACCAATTTAGATCTGCTTGTTGATGCCTGCTACTACTTAAATTCGCATAAATACTTAGCCTTGAAGTATGTTGAAAATTGCTGGACCTGGTTAGAAATACAAGTGGATGATGAGGTTCTAATCTTAAGCGAGTTAAATCATGAAATACCCTATAGATATTTACTTCAAACGGATAAGTTCCTAATGATAGATGCACCATACGGGTCATTCTCAAATATTAGAGTACACAAAAGTGAATTTATAAATGAGATAAGAACTAAAATTATTGAATTTATTAAGGAGATTCAAGCGATAAACAGTGAACTTTTGAAATCTGTTTATTTTTCTAAGTTGTTGGGGTTTTGTGATAATCAAAATAAAGGAGATACAACATGCTACCATCACTAACGTTTCTAAAACATCAATTAGAGGGAATTCTGCGTAATAAATTTGCACAGGGGCATCAAACCTCCGGTTTTTTGGCCCGGTTGGAACAGCTTCCGGCAAGCTATGATGCTTATCTGGAATTCGCCCATAGCTTGGCTGACATTCCAATGCGGGACAACTGGCCTTACTATGAGCCGGACGAATTGGAGGAGATATGGCGGGAATGCGACCCGGGTAGACCTCTAGGCCAGATCGGAGTGTTGAATCTGAAAGACAGCTCCAAGCGTGTGGAGGCAGGCTTCCTCGCTTCAGTCTGTGGTTCAATGCTGGGCAAGCCGATCGAGGTCAATCCCACCTTGTCGGAATTACGTCAAGCGTTAACCGCTGTAGGGGAATGGCCGCTGAATGATTATATTTCGGAAGAAGCTCTCCATGCGTTGGATCGTCGTCATTGGTCCTGGTTCGAGACGGCGCGGGGGCGGATTCGCTATGTGGCGCCTGATGATGATATCAATTACACCTTAATGGGAATGATGGCGTTAGAGCAATTCGGTAAGGGTTTTACGAAAAGAAACCTAAGAGATTTATGGATAAATCATCTTCCGATAAGTACAACTTGGGGGCCGGAGAGGGCCATCCTGGTTCGGTCGGGGATTAGCTATTTGGAGCATGACCGGGAATTATTCAATCATTCGGAAATAGAGGCTTGGCCCGACTTCCTGGTGCAAGATACAGAATTATGCGGGGCGGCGATTCGTGCAGATGCTTACGGCTATGCCTGCCCTGGTCAACCTGCGCTTGCGGCCGAGCTGGCTTGGCGTGATGCCAGTTTTACACATCGGCGGACGGGAATCTATGCCACGATGTTCATTGCCGCTGCAATTGCTGCCGCACATGTGCTGAGCGATCGGCTTGAAATCATAAGAACTGCACTGCAATTCGTCCCTAGAAGGAGCCGGTTCTATGAGATTACTGCGGATTGTCTTCAGATCGTAGCGAATGCAGATAACTGGCTGGAAGCGTATTATGGCATTCATCAGAAGTACGCGAATTATTGCCACTGTCAGGTGTATCAAGAAATTGGAACATTGATCAATACCTTTCGCTTTGCTGAGAATGCCGGAGACGGAATATGTAAACAGGTCATGCAAGGCAACGACACCGACAGCTTCGGAGCAACTGCCGGCTCGCTGCTCGGAGTGTATTTCGGACCGGACAGCTTGGATGCGAGATGGCTTGAGCCTTTCCAGGACCGGATTCATACGGGCTTAGCTTATTTTCATGAGCAACAACTCTCCCGCTTGGCTGAGCGCATAGGGCGTTTGCCAGAGCTATTGCACACCGGCCAGCATTGTATTCAACCTAGCGAGCTGTATGTGAATGAGAATTTGGGGATTTGAAAGGTTTTGGAGGATGGGAATGCAGCAAGTACTTAAGGATGTTATCAAGGAGACCATTGCTCCCTTGTTAAAAGGAGCAGGATTTATGAGGCGGGGCAATAACTTTGCCCGTGTATCGCCTAACTTCTCGGTGACGGCGAACATTCAGGCATCCAAGTGGAACACGCAAGGTGAGGTAGAATTCTGTTTCAATACTGGAATCTATATGGAGGAATTATTCGGAACAGTTTATCTATACCCGAAACCAGCTTTTCCAACAGTCGTGAGTTCAGTTCTGCAGATTCGCGGTACTGAGCTAACGAACAACGATAATTGGTACAAATTGACCCCTGATTCGAACGTTGAAGAACTTAAACGAAGAATAACGAATGACATTTCAGAGTTTATACTTCCTCACCTGCAGCAGTTTGAAGAGGTTGAAGATGTCATTCGGGTAATGGAGCAAAGGGAGAAAGCTGGAATATATGAGAACCCGCATCACTTAACTGTACTCTATCGCTTAACAGGTGATATGGAACAAGCACAGGCACGTATGACTAAAGTGTATAACGAATTGAAGCTGGAGTCTCAAAAAGAATTCACCGCTGGATTGGCTTTGTGGTTAGGGTTGGAAGTGTAAACCATGTGTTGATATGAACAGTGTTAATCGCGTAATTTATATTCTCGCCATGCGGTTTCATAATCTTGGCTTTTTATAAAGTAACGGTCTTCGAAGACATTGCTTCTGTAGATTTTAAGGCCAAGTTGAATTCCGTCTTCACTATCAGTTACGTCTCCTGTATCAACTAGTGTGGTCTCATCCATACTGTCATAAGTAGTGGTATAGTAGTATTTATTTCCGTCAATTGTGAGCCAAGTCACGGGATCGCTATTAGACATATTATTGTTGCTTGTAACCTTGTCATTTGAGCATCCTAATAAAAGAAAGAAAACAAATATAATAAACACAAGTTTCTTCATTTAATTAAGTCCTCCGGAGTTTTTCGTAAGCGCTATAAACTTAGTTTATGGCGCTTACGAAGATTAGTTTAACTTTTGGGATAAGGTTTCTTTTGGTTTGTTCGGTTAAGTAAATAGTCAGTACTCGTCATATGAAAGTCTGCCAGCTTGATCAGAATCGCCGTGGGGATATCAACATCACCGCGTTCATAATTACTATAAATTCGCTGGCTGCATTGCAAATACTCCGCCATTTGAGTTTGCGTCAAATCCTTATCTTCGCGTAAATCCCGGATACGTTGATACATATCGAACACCTCCAACGCAAGCATATCTTAGCGAATTATTCGCTATTGATTTTTAGCGAAAAATTCGCTAAAATGATCAGGAAGATGATTTGGGAGGGGTTAAAAGTGAGTTTTTTAGAAGATCTATATTACGGAAAAATCTGCCCAAATGAACAAATCTGTTTAAATGATCCCGAGTATGTACATAACTCTAAGCTAATCTCGGAGCGTATACACATCCTGCAAGCAAAGCTGTCTCCAGAAGACTTCACAATGCTAGAAGAAGTGATGGATCTGAATAGTCTCCTGATCTCTATCTCATCCGCTTCTGCCTATACTCTTGGCTTCAGAACGGGAGCTGCGATGCTCGTAGAAGTATTGGAACATAAGGCAGAACTTATACAGACTAAGAAGAAGTTGACCTTTGAACAAATAAAGTCGGATTGGAGACAGTTATGATACTTTTAATTCTAAGTAGCCTATGCTGATCGATGAGCTTCTTCAGGCAGAAAGTTGGGGCACTGTTCAAGAGAAATGGATTCCTGCTATTAAGGAAGCTATTGCCGTAGGAGAGGTTGATAAGCTTATTGAGCTTAGAGGTAGGTTTCCGTATTCATTTGAGAATTCTTTAAAGCAGTTGAAAAAAGCGGAGCAGGAATTTATTCGGAATAGTCTGAGGTAAAAGAAGCCTATGCGTATATCCATTTAACGTATTGGCTTCTTTTTATTATGTTTAAGGGTTTGTGTTTTAATTTTGGGCATATTGCTATATGGTTAACTGATAACATGATACCTAAGCAATATAACTTTATATGAGCGGATCATTGACCCGAACATGTTGCAAAGTCGTAGTTATAACCATACGAAGGCCATGATTGCCGTGAAAAAACAGGAGTTGCAAAAGTATAATCTGGTATTAGATAAACTACAACAATCCTATGAAGAGGACATTATTACGAAATAAGTGTTTTTAAAACGAAAGTCTTTTAGGACAAGACAGATTCAGCAACTGGAGAAAGAACTGGAGGATTTACGGAAGCTGATAGTAGATGAAAGTAATTATCCTACGATGGAGCAGATTGTTAATCGGATTGGGCAGTTTAGGGAGTTGTGGAGTGAAGCGGTGACTAATGATGAGAAGAATCGGGCGTTGAAGAAGCTGGTGGAGCGGATTTTTTATAATCGGGCAGGGAATCGGGTGGGATTGACGGTTTGTTATAAATGAATTTAGTTAGGATGTTATATACAGGCTTGTGAAAATTATTCCAGAAGTCTCTTTTTCTATGGTACAATATTCCTACAGTTATTTATCAGAAATATGGAGATGAGATGCCATGTGGCCTTTAGGAGAGTATGAAAGATTAGTACATGAAATTAAAAGGCGAGAAAATTCCGAAATCCCTATTACTTTTGGTTTACTTATTGCTGATTATCGTCAACAGTTGAACAGAGATTATATTCTAAATTACATAGACAGATTTAACTACAAGTCTGGTAAATATATCAACTTCTATTTGCCTGGCTATTTTGAAGAAGATATCTATGATTTTCAGCAAATTATTAAAATTAAAGATAAGAAATACTATTTCCATGATGAGAAATACATGATGTTTTTAGACAAGCTTGAAATTGATTTTGATCTTGAATATACGTATAATCCCAGATTGATTTTAATAGAATATGAGCGTGGGAATTTTAAAAAAGCTAAAAAAATAATAATTGAGCTTGACAATGAAGGAGCAGATATCAAAAAAATAGGAGAGCTATTTGAAACAATTTTTGATATAGCAAAAAGAAATGTGAATATTAAGGATTTCTCTAGAGCATTGACATTACATGAGTTTGAAAATGGGCTATTTGATCGAATTCTAGAGATAGTAGATAACAAATTTTTGAATGAAGTTGTAGGTAACCATAGCAAGGTGAAAAAATATAAAATATCTTAAGTATAAGAATGAGGTGATATCGATTGAATAAACAATATCAAATTTTTATTAGTTCTACATATGTGGATTTGAAAGAAGAAAGAAAAGCGATAATTGAAGCTATCCTGAATTCAAAACACATACCTGCAGGGATGGAATCATTCTCTGCTTCCAATGATGAGCAGTTTAAGTACATTAAAAAAATTATCGGATAAATCCAAGCACCCAGAAAAGTTATACGGAGCAAGAATATGAATATGCTTTAGAAAAAAATATACCCGTATTAGCATTTTTGAAAATGTATTGGGTTTTGTTGGATAGATCATTAGTTCCAAGCAACAAGTGAATTTGAAATTAAGTATTGATATTATTATTTTTAAGCTGATATAATTCTTGATTCAAGGAGTCGGGCTATGGAAAGTCTATCACCAATTTTATTTGGTGCAATCATATTTATTCTTTTTGCAATAAAGTTTTTAGCATGGTACAAAAGAAAGAAGGAAATAAATAATTTCTTTGAAATCAGTTTAAAAGAATTATATTTTCCTGCTTTATTTAAAATTAGATATAAAGATACTTTGCTTGTAATCAATAATGATGAAGATAAAGTAGCAGATATAAAAAACGGCAAACCTACAGAAATATATGATTTTAAGACCGATTATTACATTACCAATTTCAATAATGAAAAAATTTTATTAATTAATGAAATAAATCAAAAAATCGCTCTTTTTTATAGAAAAGAAAGAGAGGATTTTTTATACAGTTTAACAGATATTAAAAATGTAGAAGTATTAATTAATCAAGGGCATGATGATAAAAATAATGAAGTAGCTTGTCCTTTTATAAGATTGACAGTAAACGATTTGTTAAATCCCCATCATGAGATTGAAGTGTTCAAGTATAGCATCCAAATAAACACAAGACAATTCCAAGAAGAATTAAAATTTATCGAAAAAGAGGCAACTAGAATCCGACTATTTGTAGAAAATGCTAAATTGGATCTTGATAAAAAAGACAAGAAATACACTAATATAGCCTATAATGTTAAATATGCACTTAATTCCATCGTAGGGAATCAACAAAGTGCTACAATTAATGATTTAGCCTTCAAAAATGCTTATACAGAAAATATTGAAGGATATCATAATTCTATGATATTGGAAATAGTAGAAGAGTTATTGGAAAGCAAAAATAAAATTAGTAAAGGTGATCTGCAAGAATATTCACAGTTTTTAGAAGATGAACAAGAATTAAGGGAGTATATTTCTGAATTAGTAATTAAATGGTTGATGTATAAGTGAAAGACTTTTAATACAACAAAATGGTCGTCGAATTATTGATTTGAGATAAGGAGTAAAATTATGTTTGAAAATTCTATGAAGACTAAGCAAGAAATTTTTAATGTTTATAGAAAGAATAAAGATATAGGTACATTAGAAGGTATAAAATATAATGAATTATCCACTGGAAGATCATATATTGTATGTAACACTAATAGTGATATCCAACCTGGTGACATTTTAGTTAGTCAATTTACTAAAGAAGAAATTTGTGTCGAAGATATTCAAAGTGAGGGATTACATAAAGGAGCAATTTTTCAGAAGAAAGCCTACTATACAAACAAATATGATAATGAACGATTGCAAAATAAGGTACAGCATAATGTTACTTCTTTCAATATTGGAAGTGCCCAGAATTCAGTAATTGGTAATCAAAGCAATGCTTCTCTCGTAAATATTTTTAATGTTGTGGAACTTGAGAGAGAAATCGAACAAAAAGGTGACGAGGATAAAGAAGAATTAAGAAGTATGATAAACGAGATTAAAGAAATGTTTGAAGATTCAGAGAAAGTTAAAAAGGGTTCACTTTCTAGATTCTCTGGTATAATGCAGAAACATAGCTGGATAACTGGCTCAGTTGCTAAATTAGGATTAGATTTTCTTCTAGGACCTATTATTAAATAAACATTCTATGGAAATTTATATTCCCCAGAGCTCTCCCCCACCAAATTGGGTAAACTATTCCTAGACAACACTTTACCCAAATCATCGAAATGAGGGGATGCCTGGTGACGACTCATAAAACACCTAATAGATTACCGAATGGAAAATCGCCTACCTGCTGCAACACGCTTATAACCTTGTGGATTGGTATCCATGGGGGGGAGGCTTTTGCCAAGGCGCAGGCGGAGAACAAGCCGATCTTCTTATGTGTCGGCTATAGTACTTGTCATTGATGAGATGTTCCTGTGAATTAATAAAATAATACATAAAAATGCTGCCTTGAGGCGGCTTTTTTTGATTCGCCATACTTTTACCATGTTCGTAAGTAAAAAAATATGCGAAAGTTATATTAAGGGTAGGCAGAATCTCTTTATGAATTTGGTTTTTATACCAGTTGTCATAAATAATTTAATTTAATTCCTAAAAGATTACGGTTTATATTAAATGGGGGTAATAGAGTTGGCAAATTTCAATTTAGGAATGAAATATGATGGTTCTTTTAAACTTTCGATTACAGAGTTATGCAATGAGATTGCATTGGAAAACCAGGAAATGGATAATAACTCTACAGATACATTACGTAATAAATTTAAAAATTCGGATAAAAGTGGACTGATTGATAAACTAAATGAAAAAATAAATTTTAGAATAGAGGAGTTTAATGAAGCTTATGAAAAATTGAAGTTGTTGAAGTATCTATATAATATAGAAAAAAAAGGACTGAATAGAGGGAGGAAGCTAAAGCGTATTAGAATCATCGATATACTCAATAAACCCAGCATGGATAATATTGTTATTGAAAATCAGAGCAATAGTGAGTATGGAGATGTTCTAACTAAGATTCAAGAAGATATAGGGGTGGAAATCAAAGATGAGGTCAGACTAGATAAGTTGGGAAAAATAAAAGAAATGAATGATAGATGGAATTCACTTCAAAATTTATGTTTTAAGTTTATTATGTCTGATGAGGCTTTAGCTAATCCTGGCCAATCTTTGTTTGAGCTTAATCGTATAGAAAAATTTCTGGAATTGAAAATACTTAATAAAATTCCCGATATAAGAATGTTAAAGTTACCTTATCGTGAAAGTCTATTTAATGTTTTCTATAATCTTCTTATTTGTCACCATCACTTATGTACTAGATCAGATTTGATTAATATAAACAAACAGATTTCAATTGATAATGTACCTTCAGAGGAAAATATACAAACATTCATTAAATATGAAAATTATTTATTTAAAGATATAAATTTGATATATAGAATTATTAATGATAATACGAATGATTTAGGAAAAC
This sequence comes from Paenibacillus sp. FSL P2-0089, assembly GCF_038595095.1. Lineage (NCBI taxonomy): Bacteria > Bacillati > Bacillota > Bacilli > Caryophanales > Paenibacillaceae > Paenibacillus > Paenibacillus sp. FSL P2-0089. The sequence goes on along the minus strand of NZ_CP152006.1, from coordinate 4,284,662 downwards.
TATTCATTTTTATGATCTTTGATAAAAATGAAATTGATCCTAAAGATAAAAAGGATTTGAAATCCGCATTAAATTATATAGAAACTTTAATGGAATGGATTAAGGATTTTAAGCCATATGATTTTACAAATGGATATCCTCTTAGTGTACTAATAACATCAATTCAAGAAATAATTTTTTTGAAAAGAAACAAAGATAATATTAAAAATGAATATTATGGTAACAAATATCAAAATCCATCTTTGATTTCTGCTTTGAAAAATCCTGATAGATTAAGGTCAATTGAAAAGTTTGCTTGGATATCAAGAATTGAAAACCGATATGCTGTAAATATTGGTGCTATTGAAATGCTTAAAGTTAAAAGAAGAATAGATACTAATTTATATAAAATAACATCTAGAATTTTGGAATATCAAAATTTAGAGGACATTCAACTTGCATACAATTTTATTACAGGTTTTATATCACGTTGTTTAATCAGTCGGAGTTTAGCTGAAGAGCTGTGCGAGAACTTTAGTGAACTGTTGTTTTCATATTGTGGTTATAAAACGGAAATTGAGGACATCAATATTTTCGATATGTTTCGTGAATTTTTAATTAGTGAGGTTTTAATTGAAGATTTAACAAAATATATTGCAGAAGAAGTAATGAAATTCTGTCAAGGATATCGAAATCTACCGAACGTAAACTTTATTATAAAAGAAGTAATTCATAATTTTTCATTAAATTATAATAATACTTTTGAAAAGCGATTTGTCCTAAAATTTAGGATTGACTGTGTTAGTAAAGTTGTTAGGTTGCAACAATTCTACGAAGTTATAGAAGATGATGAAGTTAAGAAAATTATTGAATTAGGTTTAGAACAATTTGTAAAAGGCAGCGCTTAATTTTTTACGGGTTACTCACATATTTTCACTCCCAATTGATTTATAGTAAAGGCAAGTTAACTGGTGATCAGTTAATATTACAATAAGGGAGTGGAGAGTATGTTCAATGTTACATCGGTTTTTAATATTGTTCTGGCAAAGCATTTGGAATTAGACTGGGAGGATCAAGATAATCTTGATGATGAATTTGATACTTATCAAAAAATGTCGTTGTCCAAACAAAAAAAGTTTGATTCACTGGTGAAAAAGGCAGCAATAATCTATAAATCTGACTTTGAAAGCTTCCCAAAACATCATAGAACAAAATTAGATGTTAAAATACATGACGAGATTCAGTTGGAAATATCCGATAAATTGGAGCGCGATTTTCAGGGTTTTCTAAACTGAATTATGGTTTGTACTGCATTCATGTTTAATTTGGGTAAACTAATCCTAAGCAATACTTTACCCAAATTAAACACGAAAAGAGGTGATGCCCCGTGACAACTCACAAATCATCCAATAGATTAGCAAACGAAAAATCGCCTTACCTGCTCCAACACGCCCACAACCCCGTGGATTGGTATCCATGGGGAGAGGAGGCTTTTGCCAAGGCGCAAGCGGAGAACAAGCCGATCTTCTTATCTGTCGGCTATTCCACCTGCCACTGGTGCCACGTAATGGAGCGCGAATCCTTCGAGGACGCCGAGGTTGCCCAGCTCCTCAACAATCACTACGTAGCGATCAAAGTAGACCGCGAGGAGCGGCCGGATATTGATGCGCTGTATATGTCGGTGTGTCAGGCGCTGACGGGGAGTGGGGGGTGGCCGCTGACGGTGCTGCTGACGCCGGAGAAGAAGCCGTTCTATGCCGGGACATATTTTCCGAAGCGGCAGATGTTCGGGCGGATCGGGCTAATGGATGTGCTGGAGCAGATCCATGCGAAGTGGGAGCAGGATGGAGTGGCACTGGATAAGCTGGGCGATGATCTGCTGGCAGAGCTGCATACGCTGGACCGCAAGAATGCGTACAACCCTGAAACTGCGGGCGGTATTCCCGGAGCGGAGCTGCTGCATGAGGCGTATGAGCTGTATCGTCGGCAGTTCGATGAGGAGTACGGCGGGTTCGGTAATGCGCCGAAGTTCCCTTCGCCGCATAATTTGTCTTTCCTGCTGGCGTACAGCCAGCTGCATGATCAGCCGGATGCGCTGCGGATGGTGGAGCATACGCTGGAGTCGATGTACAAGGGCGGCATGTACGACCATGTGGGCTTCGGCTTCGCCCGGTATTCGACAGACCGGGAGTGGCTGGTGCCGCATTTTGAGAAAATGCTCTACGATAACGCTCTCCTGGCGAATGTCTATCTGGAAGCGTTCCAGCTTACGGGAAAGCCGCTGTATGCGGAGATTGCCGAGCAGATCTTCATGTATGTGCTGCGTGATATGACTTCACCGGAAGGCGCTTTCTACTCTGCGGAGGATGCCGATTCCGAAGGCGTGGAAGGCAAGTTCTATGTCTTCTCCCGTGAGGAGATTGAGGAAGCGCTTGGGCTGGAAGATATGCATTCCTACTGTAATGTGTACGGGATTACGCCGGAGGGCAATTTCGAAGGGGAAAATATTCCGAATCTCCTTCACGGTCTGCCGGAAGAGATTGCGGAGCGTATGGGCATGAATCCGCTTGGTCTGCGGACCCGGATGGAGGAATGGCGTACGAAGCTGTTCGAGTACCGGGAGCAGCGCATTCACCCGCTTAAGGATGATAAGGTGCTGACCTCATGGAACGGGCTGATGATTGCTGCGCTGGCCCTGGGAGCCAAAGCCCTCCAGAAGCCGGAATACGCCAAGGCCGCCGAACGTGCAGCGGACTTCATCTGGGACAAGCTGCGGCGTGAAGATGGACGGCTGCTGGCCCGTTACCGTGACGGGGAGTCGGCGATCCCGGCGTATGTGGATGATTATGCCTTCCTGATCTGGGGGCTCAGCGAATTATATGAAGCTACAGGTCAAGCGGTCTATCTGGAGCGGGCGCTGACGCTTAAGGATGGGGTGCTGGAGCTGTTCCTAGATACCGAAGGAGGCGGGTTCTTCTTCACCGGGCATGACGGGGAGAAGCTGCCGGTCCGCTCGAAGGAATTGTATGACGGGGCGATTCCGTCCGGGAATTCGGTGGCGGCGAAGCTTTTGTGGAAGCTGTCGGTTATTACCCAGGATATGGAGTTAAAAGAGATCGCGGAGCGCACCGCTGCGGTGCTTGCTTCCGCTGCTTCAGAGTATCCGCCGGGGTATGCGATGTATTTGCAGGCCCATCTGGGGATGGTCTCCGGCGGCAGAGAATGGGTCCTCTCCGGCAAAAAAGAAGATCCCGCGCTGCACGCCATGCTCTCCCAGGTTCAGCAGACCTATCTGCCGGACGCAGCACTCATCGTCAACTGGGAAGGGGACAGCGGAGAGATGCTCCGCCTGCTGCCGCATCTGGCGGACAAACCGGCGATCCGCGGTGAAGCGACGGCCTATGTCTGCCGCAACTTTGCCTGCCGGGCCCCGCTTACGAATAAGGAAGCGGTCCGGGAGCTGCTGGCTTCCGGCAGCCATTCGGAGTAGTTTATATACGAAGAGCAGCCCGGAGTCCGGGCTGCTCTTTGCCATACTTTATTGGACGAAGGGTGCATAGAACGAATCCGCAGGTATCGCCTGCGCGGCTTTAACCATGTATTCTCTCATGTCTGAGAGGACCTGTTTGCCTGGCCAGTGGTCCGGCAGCAGCTCATCCGGGAGATAGGGGTCAGCCATGAACAGTCCGCTTAACTCCTCGCCCATTAGCAAATATAGCAGGAACAGCTGTAACGGTTGCCCCGCCTGAAGGGTATCCGCTAATCGCGGAGCGAATTCTTCCTTCAGCCAGACTGCTTTCTTCCGGTATAAGGCTTCGATGTCGTTCAGGTGCCAGATGTCCTGTGCTTTGAGCGGTGTAATCATACCTTCCTGAAATTGGCCTTGCAGGATGGACACCTTGCCATCCAGCTCCAGCTTCTGAATCTGGGCTGCGACTTCGTCCTGATAGTTCCACGGTGAGATGTACACACTGTTATATAAAAGCCCGTAACCCAGCTGCCCGAGTGCTGAGCGGAACAGGTCGCGCTTCTTGCGTTCGGATTCGGGAACCTCCAGCATCACCACATCCCAGGTATGGTCCCACTGCTCCTGATAACGGGCCGGCTTGCTGTTAATCGCCTTAATGTAGGCGAGCCCCTCGGCAGTGACGTTATACCAGGAGCGTGCCGGGGATGCGATATAGCCCTCTTTTTTCAAGCGGGACAGGGCATTGCGGATATAGGTGGAGGTGTACCCCCTTTGTTCATAGATCTCGACAATCTGCTGGGCGCCCATCTGCTTCACCTTAGATAACAGAAACAGCATTGTTTTCTCAACGGACAGCAACTTCTTCACACCTCTCTTGACAGCTGGCAGGAATAGATATATCATAAAAACCAACGAACGTAATTATTTATGTTATATTCGTCAATCGCACTGCTGGATTTGGATTTAGAGCAACTTGCTGTCATTGTATCGTAAACCTTGGGTTTTTGCACGATGCATTCCTTAGGACCTATTGAAATCTAATCAAGAAGAGGAGAGGAATTCTATGGAAATTACCTACCACGGCCATTCCTGTGTTCAAATTGAGGTGAACGGCAAATCGCTGATCATCGACCCATTCATTAGCGGTAACTCTGCGGCGGTGACGAAGGTAGAGGATATTAAGACAGATGCTGTTCTGCTGACTCATGCCCATATGGATCATATCCTGGACGCTCTGCCGATTGCCGAGCAGAATCAGGCGGTGGTTGTAGCCAACGTGGAACTGGCGGGCCATCTGGGGGGGCAGGGAGCGAAAAAGACCATCGGGATGAACATTGGAGGGACGGTGGACCTTGGTTTTGCCAAGGCGACGATGATTCATGCCTTCCACACCTCAAGCATCACGCTGGAGGACGGACAGAGGATCTATGGCGGAACTCCGGCGGGCTTCATTATTGAGGCGGACGGACACACGGTGCTGCATGCAGGGGATACAGGGCTGTTCGGTGACTTGAAAATGTTCGGGGAGCTGTATGAGATCGACCTCGCGATCCTTCCAATCGGCGGACATTTCACCATGGGACCGGAGCATGCGCTTATCGCGGCGAAGTGGCTGGGCGCAAGACAGGTGCTTCCGGTTCACTATAATACCTTCCCGCCGATCAAGCAGGATGCCGGGGCCTTCGTTCAGGCGCTGGAGGAGGCGGGGATCAGAGGCTCGGCGCTTGCTTATGGAGAGACGCTGGAGCTGTAGAGCTTCTCATTCGCACACGCACCTACGCCTGCGAATCAACACAGGACTGCCCCATGAAGCTATTTCTTCTCGGGCAGTCCTGTTCTGGCTGTGCGGAAAATCTACACGGCGAACCCCGCCAGCTCCCGGTTGAACCGTTCCCGCTCGTCATAGAATAATCCGTGGCCGCTGTTCTCAAAGGGAATAAGGACCGAATTCCTAATCCCTTGATGCTGCGCCTCTGCGAGCGGGAAGAAGCACACCTGATCATGAACCCCGTGCAGAATAAGGGTAGGCACCTGGATCCGGGGGAGATCGTTGAACAGCTCTTCGGTCAGCCAAGCCTCGGAGACTGCGATGGTGGACCAGCTAGCCGCCTCCAGCCCTAACAGGAAGAACCAGTCCGAGAACGGCTGTGATACCGGCTGATAGAAGAAAATATCACCGAAATCCTTCAGCATCTTGGGGCGGTCCTTGTAGGTGGACTGGATAATCTGCTCTATAGCTTCTCTGGTCGTGCCATAAGGGAAGCCCGGCCGCTGAATCAGACTGGGGGCTGCCGAAGCGAATAAGGCCAGCTTGGAGACACCATATCCCTTGTGCCGGGCCATATACCGGATCGCTACAGCTCCGCCGGTAGAGTGCCCGCCGAGTGTAATATTGTGCAGTCCCAAGGCGCCGATCACACAGCGGATATCATCTGCGAGACGGTTGTAGTCGTAACCGCCAAGCGGTTTGTCAGACCGGCCGAAGCCTCTCATATCCATTCCAATGCAGCGGTAACCCATGGGCACCAGCTGATTGTACTGGTATTCGAACATCTGGTGATTTGCTGGCCAGCCGTGAATGAAGAGTATCGTTTTGGTGCCTAGCGGGTTAAGATCATTCACATACACCTTCACATTCGGTTCTACTCTAATCCAATGTTCCATTTCGCATCCCTCAATTCACTGTTGATTGGTATAGTTGAAATATGTTATTCATTGGAATAGGGAAAATGCCTAGAATATGGTCTGAGGGATTCGGAGCAGCTTAATGAGCAGCAGATCGTTCCTTGGAGAGGGGAATTATAACTATGAATAATGTTCTAAGCGATATCCGCTGGCAAGAGCAGGGGGCAGATAGTGAACGGCTGCTGACAAGGCTGGAAGAGGCGGCCGTTACCCCGATGAAGGGGGGACTGGAAGCTGAGGTGTGCAGAATTACACTGCCGGATACGAAGCTTGTACTGAAAATATGGAACCGCCAGTCCCGGCCGGATATCTCGATCCAGTATCAAGTGCTGGAGCAGCTGTTCCGGCAGGGCTGCGCGGTCTCACAGCCGTATGCCTGGGGTCTAGACGCTAAGGACCATCAGGTGCTGTTAACCAGCTTCGATGGTATGCCTGTCAAGAAGGTAAATGCCGCCAGCCTTACAGCTATAGCAGCCAATCTGCTTGATGTACATAAGCTGCACATTGATTCAGCCAGCGGCTTGAAGGTACCAGCTTATGATTTCGCAGATTACTTCTTCCCTGCCTGGGCGGAGCAGCCGGAGATCCGAACGCTGGCGCAGGAGCTGGCGGAGCGGGGCAAGCTTACCGCACACCAGCTCATTCATGGTGATTATCATCTGGGCAATATTTTGGAGGCCGCAGGGGTATTTACCATCATAGACTGGACGAATGTTCAGCTTGGCGATCCAAGGTATGATATAGCGTGGTCTATTCTGCTCTTTAGAGTATATTTGTCGGAGCGGAATGCCAGCCTGTACCAGTCAGCCTTTGCCGCCAACAGCAGGTATAGCCCGGCAGAGCTGGAGCTGTTCGAGGCATTGGCTGCCCTACGCTGGCTTCAGCTGCACCGGACTACGGGTGTCCCGATTCAGCGGAATACTCTGAAGGCAATCCGGGCGCTAATGCGGGAGAACCGTTATGTGCCGGATAGTCTGACTGAATCCTTGTAGCGGGATACCCCGCTTGGATATTACCAGCCCTAACAAGCTCACCGTTCTCCAGCCGGCTATTGCAAGCAGAAACGGCTACGCCATCCTCTTAAGGACGGCGTAGCCGTTTGTGTCTGCATGATAACAAAGGTTGCGGGAAGCCCGCTAGCTGGGGGAATTGTGCTTCCATAGAATACGAAGCATGTCAGTTGTTAAGCTGCTTAATTCTTACGTTCCGGGTTTTGCGGCTTCACGCGGGCGGGCCGGGTGACCCAGTTGCTGCGGTTCATCGGCTTGACGGTATCAATCCGCTCGTTAATTACCTCGGCACTGTGGTCCTCTGACGCAGCGGTCTCGGCAACACCCTCGGATTCAACAGCAGCCGGGGCTTTCTTGGACAGGCCGGCACCATTATGCTTTCCCCGGTTCCATACTCTATTCTTGCTCATCCTGGTACACTCCATTTCTGTATGCTTATGCTTCAACCATAACATAAGTAGGACTAAGCATAAAAGTCCGATTTTGACAAGTTATAAATTGTACTATTGATCTCCGGAAAGGGTAACTATAATGGTATAGAATTGAAAGGAGAGCATTCTGATGCCCATCAAGATAATTACGGATAGCGGTTCGGATCTACCCCCTGAATACACGAAGCAGTATGACATCTCCATTGTTCATTTGCCGGTCCATTTCGGCCATGAACTGATGCCGGATGATATGAATGCGAAGGATTTCTATGACAAAATGCATCAATCGAAGGAATTGCCGACGACTGCAAGCCCGAGTCCGCAGACCTTCCTGGACAGCTTCAAGCAAGTGGAAGCAGGCACTGACATTCTGGTCATTTGCATGTCTTCTAATATTAGCAGTACTTATCAGACCGCAATGATCGCCAAGGAGATGTACGAGGAAGAAGGACATCCGAATGCGATTGAAATTATAGATTCCAAGCTGTTCTCCGGCGGCTTGACCCTGATTGTCGCCATGGCGGCCAAATGGTCACTCACTGCAGCAAGTCTGGCTGAGTTGAAGGACAGAGTGTTGAAGAAGGTCGAAGAGACGACTGCGTACTTCACGCTGGACACCCTCGAGAATGTGATCAAGGGCGGACGGCTGAGCCGGATCTCCGGCGCTGTGGCTTCCGTGCTGAACATCAAGCTGCTGCTGAAGATTAGCGACGAGGGTATTGTTGAAGTGGTCGAGAAGACGCGCGGACTGCCCAAGGCGCTGACTCATCTGCTGGCCAAGCTGGATCAGAAGCAGCATGATTATGAGCAGGCGGTAATCGCAATTGTGCATAGCAATTGTGAGACGCTGGCGCTGGAGATCAAGCGGCGTATTCTGGAAAAGCATCCCTTCAAGGAGGTTCTGCTGTCAACAATGGGACCCGTGATGGGAACCTATGCCGGGCAGGGCGGAATCGGAGTGGCTTTTTGAGCGTTCTGAACGCACAGCACTTTAAAGTATTGATAACAGCCGTATACCGGACTTTCCGGTGAACGGCTGTTTGCTTTGCGTATGTGGATCGAATGAACGGGGGGAGCAGGCTAGGCACACCGGACTGGGCAGGTGCATAGTATGAAGCAAATCCAATTACACGGAGGTCATGCACTTATGTCGACAACTTCTTCCGGCACGCAATCGCCGGTGATCTATCAGGCAGACCCTGCGGTGGTCCAGCATCTGAACGGGGTCCGCGATTCGCTTCACCAGTCCTGTAAGCCGTATCTGAATCATAAAGTGCAGGTGCAGACCCTTGACGGTCAGATGCATGAGGGTACGATTGCCGGTATGGACAGTAAGCATATGTATCTGGCTGTAACCATAGCCACAGATATGGGCCGCGGATATTACAATCCGTACTACAAGCCTTATCCAGGTCCGGGATATCCGGGCCCGGGCTACCCGTATCCCGGTACGGTGAACAGCAATGTGATTATGCCGCTGGTCTTGTTCGAGCTGCTGACGATTGCGTTACTCTAAGCAAGGCTCATAGCCTGGGTCATCATCGAGCTACAGCCCCACGTTGTGGGGTTGTTTTGTATGATCTACTGCGCTCAAGGAGAGGGCTGAACGGCTTCAACGAGACCTTGGACCAATTGCACACGTGAAAATAATCATGGAACCGTATTCATGAAAGCGCTATAATTTAATAGAGTCTATCAAATCAAAGGGGAAACACAATGAGCAAAGGAAGAATGTTCTACGGCATCTTTATTCCTATATTAATCCTTGGCGTGGGACTGGTGGTCGGCTTCGGAAGCTATATCTACATCAGTACCATCGATTCAGTGGTCGGGCGGTTCTCCAGCAGCAAGCAGAGCTATATCGAGCAGATCAAGAACAATCTGGAGCACAAAATCCAAACGATAGAATACGCGTTCAATACCTATAGCACCACCAGCTCTTTTCAGGAGGTCGTGACCCATCCCATTACCGAGCAAGACTTCATCGCCTACCGGAATGTGAACTCACAGCTGAATTATATCGCCTCCATGGCGGCTGAAGGGACGGAATATTCGCTGATCAGTCTGGTGCAGAACTGGCAGATCCTGAATGAGAAGCTCAGCAATCTCAGCAGCGAGGAGGTCCGGCAGCTCCGGGAGCAGTATATTGAGAATCAGGAGCAGAGCCTCTTCTGGATGAAGACGGACAAGGGAATCCGGTTCGTGAATACACTTCCGGTGTTCTCCACTAAGAAGCAGGCGATTGCCTTATCCGACATTTCATTACATACCCTTAATGCCACAATAAGCAGCGGGGAAGACGCAGCCGTCTACATTTTGAACAAGCATGGTGAACTGATGTATGAATCTGATCCTGGTAATGTGCTGTTAGCCCCGAAGCAGTTCGGCCAGCTTGCCGGGACAATCAATTCCATGGAGGACAAGGGGACGGTCCAGCAGGAGATCTCCGGCCGCGACAGTCTCAAGCTTATCTATGCCAAGTCCTCGTATAATAACTGGATCTATCTGACCGTGCTGGATCAGGCGGAGATTACCCGCTCTCTGGAGATGACCAAGTTCGGAATCTCCGCGATGGGGCTGCTGTTGATTCTCCTGATCTGGGTGGTGGCGTATATGATCTCCCAATATTTCACCAAGCCGATTGAGCAGCTTAAGCGCAGTCTGCCCGTTATTCCGCAGGTGAACTCCAGGAATGAGCTGGAATATATCCGGCATTCAATTGATACGATTATCTCGGAGAAGGCTTCGCTTGAAAGTCTGATCGAATCGGAAATGCCCCGGCTGGAGACGCAGCTGATCCTTAATCTGTTCCGCAGCCGCGTCTCGGCGGAGGAGCTGGAGCAGAGTCTGCTCCGGTTCGGGTATAACCTGTCAGAGAAGCACCGTTATGCTGCGATGCTGATTCAGCTGGACAGTCTGGGCGGCCGGGAGGCCTCGGACAAGGATGTCCTGCTGCTTGCCGTCAATAAGATGGTGGAGGAGCTGATCCCCGCAGGTCAGCGGCTGCAGCCGATTATCCTGAACGATGATACCCAGGCTACGATCCTGACCTTCGCCGGGACCAGTGATGCCGGGATGAATAAGGAAGTGACGGATTATGCGGCAGCTCTGCTGAAGGCGGTGCGCGATTATCTGAAGGTGTCGATCAGCATCGGCATCAGCAACTTTTACAGCAATCTGTTAGAGAGTAAGGAAGCCGGGGAGATGAGCAAGCAGGCACTGCATCAGCGGCTGAATCTGGGTAAGGAATCGATTATCTTCTATGAGGATATCTCCATGGTCGTCTCCGGTCCGGTGTCGCTGCATTATCCGGCAGAGCTGGAGACGCAATTGTTCAATGCCATCCGGCTGGGGGACAGGGAGCAGGTTACGGCTGCGCTCTATCCGTTCCTGGCGGAGCTGATGGGCAAGAATAAGAGCACCCTGAAATTCGAGGTCATGCTGGTGCGGCTCGTGAATAATCTGATCCAGCTGGAGCAGCATTTGGGAGTTAGTGTCCTGTTGACTCAGGATAACAATAAGCTGTATCACCGCCTGCTGGATATCCGCAATCCCGAAGAGATGGAGCGGATGCTGGTGCAGGAGGTTATTTACCCCATGATGTACAGCATGAAGGACAAGACCAGCCAGCAGTTCCGCTGTCTCTCGGATAAGATCACCGACATTGTGCATGCGGAATATGACCGTGAGCTTACGCTGGAGGGGATCGGCGAGCGGCTTCATTACAATCCGAATTATCTAAGCAGCATCTTCAAAAAAGAGTACGGCACCGCCTTCAGCGAATACCTCATGAACTACCGCCTGGAGATAGCCAAACGGTGGCTGACGGAGACGGATATGACGATCAAGGAGATTGCGAAGCGGCTGCAGTATCATAATCCGCAGAATTTCATCCGCTCCTTCCGCAAGAAGGAGCAGGTCACACCTGGTGCTTACCGGAAGCTGAAGCAGGGCGAGCAGCAGATATTTTAGCAGGAATAGGGGCTTGGTTCAGGGGAGAGCTTGGATCAGGGGTTCATGCACAAACGGTACCGTCCTTGCTTCAAGGCGGTACCGTTTCTGTATATGTTCTAAAGTTCCGGTAGTTTCGGATGGATGCTGAACAGCGGGCCGTCAGCCTTTGACTGCTCCGAGCAGGGCGCCCTTGGTGAAATGCTTTTGGACAAAAGGATAAGCGGCCAGCATCGGTACAGTGGCGATGACAATGACCGCCATTTTGATCGTCTGGGCCGGCGGCACAATATCGACCGAGGTTCCCTCGGCCTGCATCCCGCTGGAGACAATGACGATCTGGCGCAGCAGCACCTGGATCGGCCATTTTGCCGAATCATTCATATAGAGGATCGCGTTCATGTACGTATTCCAGTAAGCAACCGCATAGAACAGGGAGATGGTGGCGATGGAAGGCAGGGCCAGCGGCAGCATGATCCGCATGAAGATCCCGAAGTCATTGCTTCCGTCGATCTTGGCCGACTCCTCCAGACTGTCAGGCAGCGCCTGGAAGAAGTTGCGCATGATAATCATGTTGAAGGCATTGACGGCAACCGGGAAGATCAGGGAACCGTACGAGTTGATGAGGCCGACGCTTTTGACGACCAGGAAGGTAGGGATCATTCCGCCGCTGAACAGCATGGAGAAGACGACGATGAAGTTAATGGTATTGCGGGCAGGCAGGTATCTCCTGGACAAGCCGTAGGCCATCAGCGCGGTAAGCAGCATACTGACTACGGTTCCTGCTACGGTGACACCAACGGATACCCCGAGTCCCCGGAAGATGGTAGGCGTTGAGAGAATGTAGCGGTACGCATCCAGGGAGAAGGTAGTCGGGAATAAGATGAACCGCTTGGCCATGACCTCCTGGGTGGTAGCGAAGGAGCTGGCAATGATATTGATGAAGGGCAATAAGCAGACAAGCGCAATCAGAACGAGTATGGCTGTATTAACGAAGGTGAAGATCCTTCCGCCGACCGATTCTTTTCTACGTGAGCTATGGTTCATTCTGTGATCCTCCTCGGTTTTCAGTACCTCTTCACTGTAACAAGGAGCAGAAATTACGTATATAATCCGGGCATGAGGTGTTCGCAGACTTGCCTTGTGCAGCCCCCTCTCCGGAGATAATCATGAGCCTAGGCAGGTAATCCTCAGAGGAGATCTGATCGTCCTTAACCCCGCAGCCACGCAGGTTCTGTAAACGCTATCACATAATGATTATATACGTAATGTAAGAAATTTCTTACGCTGAGACCGTAACAGGAACGAGCAAAGGAGGCTGACATGTGAAAGCAACAAGCATCACCGCAACACCAAATCTGACTATCGAAAAGGGGAAAGGCGCACGCGCACTTACGGCTCTGAACAAATACAAGCTGCTGTATCTGATGATCCTGCCCGGGCTGCTGTATTTCATCATCTTCAAATATCTGCCCATGGGCGGGCTGATCATTGCGTTCCAGAATTATCAGCCGTTCCAGGGAATTACCGGGAGTGAGTGGGTCGGCCTGAAGCATTTCATCCGTCTATTTACGGAGCCTACGTTCATGCAGCTGCTGCGCAACACCCTGATTCTGTTTGCCATGAACATTGTGATCTTCTTCCCGCTGCCGATTATTGTAGCCTTGATGCTGAACGAGTTGAAGGGACGCTATCTCAAGAACTGGATTCAGACAATTATCTACATCCCGCACTTCATGTCCTGGGTTATTATTGTCTCTATTACGTATGTGTTCCTGACGGTGGATGGCGGGGTCATCAATGAGCTGATCGCAAGTCTCGGCGGCAACAAAATCAGCTTCCTCACCTCTTCGGAGTGGCTGCGGATGATCTATATCCTGCAGATTATCTGGAAGGAGCTGGGGTGGTCGACCATTATCTATCTGGCAGCTATTACTGTAGTGGACCCGCAGCTCTATGAAGCCTCCGAGATGGACGGGGCCAGCCGTCTGCGCAAGACCTGGCATGTTACACTGCCGGCGATCCGTCCCGTGATTATTACCCTGCTGATTCTCAAAATCGGCAGCACGCTGGATCTCGGCTTCGAACATATGTATCTGCTGCTGAATTCGCTGAACCGCAGTGTCGCCGAGATTTTCGATACCTATATCTATACGGCGGGCCTCAAGAACGGGCAATTAAGCTTCAGCACCACGATAGGCTTGTTCAAGGGCGTTGTCGGGTTAATTCTCGTGATGCTCTCCAATAAGCTGGCCAAGAAGATGGGCGAAGACGGCGTGTATTAAGGCTAAGGCTACCTATTTCATCTACCAAAGGAGAAGTGTTATGAACAAAAGATGGGTCACTCTAATTGCAATCGCTACAATGGCTACCACTATGCTCTCGGCATGCGGCGGAGACAAGGAAGAGAAGAAGAATGCCGCACCAGAGGATCTGAACTCGAAGCTGGAAGTAAGCTGGCTGAATATTCTGCACACAGCTTCGCCGCCGACCGATACGATCAAATCGCTGCTTGAGGAATATACCAACAGTAAAATCACCTTCAACTGGGTACCTGATGCTTCCAAGGAAGAGCGGATCACTACGGCGCTGGCCTCGGGGGAGCTTGCAGACATTGTCACCCTGACCATGATGACGAATTCATCGGTTAGAAGCTCACTGAAATCAGGGCTGTTCTGGGATGTGGGCCCTTATCTCTCAGAGTTCAGTAATCTGGCGAAGATTGCTCCTGAGCTGAAGGAAGCGGCTTCGATTGAAGGCGTCCTCTACGGCGTTCCCTTCCAGAAGAATCTGGCGCGTTCCGGGCTGATCTTCCGCAAGGACTGGCTGGATAAGCTGGGTCTGCCGGTTCCGAAGACGCTGGATGAGGTGTATGAAGTGGCCAGAGCCTTCACAGAGGATGACCCGGATGGCAACGGTGTGAAGGACACGACAGGCTTCGGGGACAGATCAGAGCTGAAATACAGCAGCTTTAAAACACTAAGCTCCTATTTTGGCACGCCCAATGGCTGGAAGGTGGAGGATAGCGGCAAGTTTATCCCTGAATTCGATACTCAAGAGTATATCGACACGATGAATTTCTCCAGAAAGCTCTACGAGAACGGATACCTGGCGCAGGATTTCGCAGTTACAGCCAAAACAGACCAGCAGCAGCAATTCGCGCAGGGTAAAACCGGGATCTATACCGGTATGGTCGACATCTCCAGTCTGAGAACCCTGGCACAGGATCTTCAGCCTGGCATGGAGCTGGTGCCGGTGAACAAGATCTCTAATGGAGACGGGCAGTATCATATCTGGTCCGAGGGCAGCGGGATCGGCGGGTTGATGGCTTTTCCGAAATCCGAGGTGAAGACCGAAGCAGAGCTCAAGCGGCTGCTGAAGTTCGTCAATGACCTGATCGATGAGAAGGCGTTCATGCTGATGACCGGCGGGATTGAAGGCACCCATTATGAATATGATGAGAACGGCGCCTTCAAGATTCTGAACACCGAGCTGTGGCAGGCGGATGTGCAGCCTTTCTCCTCCAGCAGACCTAGTGAGATTGCCTATACACTTAAGGACGCGAACCCTGAGAAGCAGCTGGCCAATGAGCTGATCCGCGAGAATGACAAGTTCGCTGTGCTTGACCCCACCGTTCCGCTGGATTCGGCTACCAATAATGAGCAGGGAACGGAATTGCAAAAGATCATCACAGATGCTACCTTCAAATATATCATGGGCCAATCGGATGAGGCGGCCTTCAAGAAAGCCGTACAGACCTGGAAGGATTCGGGCGGAACCAAGATCACGGAAGAATATGAAGCTGCATACAAATTGACACAGAAGTAAGCAAGCAGGCAAGCTTTAAGTGAAGGCCAGAGTCTGAGAGGGGATGGGAAAAGGGATGCTGGTGGGCAAGGAGGGCTTTTGCGATTACTCTACCATTCAGGCGGCAGTCGATGCCCTGGAACGGCTGGACCCGGACACAGAGGCAACGCTCTACATTATGCCGGGAGTGTACAAGGAGGAGGTGCGGGTCTACCGCTCCTGTCTCCGTATCATCGGCATCGGACAAGTGGAGATCACGATGAACCGCTATGCCCGGGAGCAGGATGAGCAGGGGGAAGAGATCGGGACCTTTGCCACTCCCACCCTGTTCCTGGGCGGCAGGAAGCTGGTGCTGGAGAATCTGACCGTCTCCAATACAGCCGGACAAGGCAGCGAGGTGGGGCAGGCAGTGGCGGTGTACGCCCATTGTGATGAGGCGGTATTCCGAAATTGTACATTCAAGGGTCATCAGGACACGCTGTTCACCGGTCCGCTGCCGCCAGCCCCCAGAGAGCGCCTGTTGTTCGGCGGCGTTCCGCTGCGGGAGCATCATGCGCAGTACCGCCAGTTGTACCAGCACTGTTACATTGAGGGAACGGTAGATTATATCTTTGGCGGAGCAACGGCCTACTTCGAGCATTGTACGCTGCACAGCCTGCGGAATAGCGGAGGCCATGCAGGCTACATCACGGCTGCCTCCACTCCTGAAGGGCAGGCCTACGGCTACGTGTTCAATCAATGTTATCTGAGTGCTGAGCCGGGAACAGCGCCGGTATTCCTGGGCCGCCCATGGCGGGAGCATGCCAAGACTGCCTTTGTGGATTGCCGGATGGGCCAGCATATCCACCCCCAAGGCTGGGCTCATTGGGGCGAGCCTGCTAATGAGCAGACGGTCAGGTATGCGGAGTACACTTCTGAAGGAACTGCGGCGATTCTGCGGAAGCAGCGTGCGCCTTGGGCTGAGCTGCACGGAAGCGGCACTGCGCGGGCGGGCAGGGACGATGTACTGGCCGGATTCCAGTTTCCGGGATAGGACAAGGCGCTGTAGGAGCTAATCTGCCGGCTATAGGCACAATAAAGGGAGGACCCGGCTGACGGGTCCTCCCTTAGTTTGGTGCAATTGTAATTGAAACTTCGTTCACCGCAGCCTGTCAGCAGGCTGCTTACGTATTCACAACCGCTGTAATCTCTTCATCCAGCTCCAGCCGTACATCTTCACGGTAGGCACGGATTCCGTATTCGCTGTGTACGTAGCGAAGAATGGACTCAATCATGTTGGACTCCACCAGATACTGGCTTCTTCCCTGTATCCAGACCTCTGCTGTGTAGCCGGTGTCCTCGTCCCAGCTAAGTTCCACCTGGACTTCCTCCACCCGTACAGCCTTGCGTTCCGCCATATGCAGGCAGATCGCATTGATAATCTCGTCCATGCTGAGAACGGTAACACCCATTAGTAGCGTCCGTCCCTTTCTTCCAGCCGGCGTCGTTCCTGTCTGCGCTTGAAGAAGGACATAATCAGCGTAATCACGAAGTAGATGGCCAGCATGTTAATCAGGAATCCGATGATATTTCCAAAAGCGCCCATACCGGCGAACATTCCGCCGAAGAGGAACCCGGCGATCCCACCGATCATCAGGCCTTTCATCAGGCTGCCGCCGCTGAAGAAGCCGCGGTTCGCATTCGCTGCAGTTCCGTTGGTGTTGCTTTTAGTGCTATCGCTTTTTTTCACATTATCGGTAGTCGATTTCTTCGGGGTCGTTGTGAATCCCCGGCTTCCTGATTTAAAGCCCCCGCCGCGGCGGGCATCTGCGAAGTCAGGAACAGTGACTGCGAAGAACAGTGTGAAGGCCATGACGATCATCATTACACGTTTCATTGGTTTCATTGAGTACGAGAACCTCCTAGAAGTATTGGTAACACCCAGTTTACCTGGCTGTTGCCCGGTAATACGCAAGGCGGAGGCTAAGGTTTCAATTTTTAAAATATAAGAATTTATATGTTTCATACGATAACTTTCACCCGGCATTGGCCCGGATACCCGGACACAAAAAAAGCGCGGGTCCGGGACCCGCGCAAACAGCAGTATTAGAGAGTTGCCTTAGTCCGCGTATCCGTCCGAGACAAGCTCAAGCGCTCCGGTAGCCGGATCGATGATCATGCCGTGAATAGGTACGTTTGGGGGGAGTAAGGGATGGCGCTTAATCAGCTCCACAGTCTGAATTACCCCTTCCTCGACGTTGTCAAACCCGCGCAGCCATTTGGTCAGCTTAATCCCTGAATTCTCCAGGGTACTGAGTACTTCCTCGGACACGCCGCGTTCCTTGATGGAGTTAATCATATGGTCAGCATTCAGGGAAGCCATGCCGCATTCATAATGGCCGACGACAATCACTTCGTCCGCGTCCAGTTCGTATAGCGCAACCATTACGCTGCGCATGACGCTCCCGAACGGCTGGGAGATGATGGCTCCGGCATTTTTGATGATTTTGACATCACCGTTCTTGAAATTCATTGCTTTGGGCAGAAGCTCAACAAGCCGTGTGTCCATACAGGTGATGATCAGCATTTTTTTATCCGGGAAGCGGCTGGTCAGATAGCTCTCATATGCTTTTTCCTCTACAAAATGCTTGTTGAACTCTAAAATGTCTGTAACCTGACTCATAAGCCATGTGCCTCCTTAAGATTAAACTGTAATTCATTGTACTGCGTCTTGCCGCGAACATAAAGGGCTTCCTGCAATCAAATATTGCAAAATCTAAGCGGAGTCTGTCTCCGCGCCTGTGAGCTGTTAACTACTTCAAATTTGAAGAGATACAGCCCGAATTTGATTATAACTATTTAAAAAAGTATCATCAATAGGAGTAGATAAAAAAACAAGGCAGGTGCTCAAAACATGGAAAAGCAGATCCAGGAAGAATGGGATAAATTCAGTGAGCTATTATCTAAAATCAAAGGCTATTATGAAGCAATTGGACTTCTGGGCTGGGATCTGCGTACAGGCGCGCCCCGCAAAGGTGTAGAGATCCGTTCCGCCACGCTGGGTATGCTGAGTGCAGAAGCATTCAGACTCCAGGTATCGGAGGAGGTCGGAGCGTTCACAGCATATTTCAGCCGCCCGGAAGTAGCGGAGCAGCTGGACAGCAATCAGAATAAGATTGTGAAGGATACCCGCAAGGAGTACCAGCGCAGCAAAAGCATTCCCTCCAAGACCTTCGAGGAATATTCGGTGCTCACCGCCCATGCGCAGACGATCTGGGAAGAGGCTAAGGATGATAATGATTTCGCCTCCTTCGAGCCTTATCTGACCAAGATTGTGGCCTTCAAACAAGAGTTCATTGATTATTGGGGTGTGCAAGGCTCGCGTTATGACACTTTGCTGGATATGTACGAGCCGGATTTGACCGTTGAGAAGGTGGATGCGATCTTCACCCGTCTGCGCAGCCGTCTTGTGCCGCTGGCCGAAGCGATCAATGCTTCGCCGAACAAGCCGGACACCGAATTCCTGAGCCAGATCTTCCCTAAGGAGCAGCAGGAGAAATTCGGCCTCTTCTTACTCGAACAGATGGGCTATGATTTCGAGGCAGGACGTCTGGATGAAAGTGTACATCCGTTCGCTACAGGGCTGAACCCCGGCGATGTCCGCATAACCACGAACTATCTGCTGGACAATGTGACCAGCTCCATCTTCAGCTCGCTGCATGAGGGCGGACATGCCCTGTACGAGCAGAATTTCGGTGAAGAGCTGATCGGTACACCTCTGGCACAGGGGGCCTCCATGGGAATCCATGAATCCCAGTCCAGACTGTGGGAGAATATGATCGGCCGCAGCCGGGCCTTCTGGCAGCGTTATTACGGCGATCTGCAGCAGCATTTCCCGGAGCAGCTTGCGAACGTGGAGATGGAAGACTTTTACCGGGCAATCAACAGTGTAGGCAATTCCTTCATCCGGATCGAAGCTGATGAGCTGACGTATAACCTGCATATTATTGTACGCTATGAGATTGAGAAGCTGATTTTCAACGAAGGGCTTGAAGTCAAGGATCTGCCTGAGACCTGGAACGCGAAGTATCAGGAATACTTAGGGATTACACCGCCTACGGATGCGCTTGGCGTACTGCAGGACGTTCATTGGTCCGGTGGAGACTTCGGCTATTTCGCTTCCTATTCCCTGGGTAACATGTATGCGGCCCAAATGCTGAACACCCTGCGTAAGGAACTGCCGGAATTCGAGGAGCTGATTGCCACTGGTAACCTGCTGCCGATCAAAGAATGGCTTACTGAAAAGGTATACCGCTTCGGCCAGAGCCTGACCCCTTCGCAAATTATCGAGCAAGTCACAGGCGAACCGCTGAATCCCGATTATCTGGCGGATTATCTGGAAGCGAAGTATACCGAACTCTACAAGCTATAGGACTTGAATTGCTGTAACAGCAAATGATGACTTCTTAAGCGATTGATTGTTGCAGAAGCCTGCCCTGAGGCGTCCGTAAGCTGGAAGGACTTCGGAGAAATGGCTATAATAGAAGGAAACCGCAAACGGAAGGAATCGTGGTATGGCAAATACTCACACTTACAGCCGCAAGGAAGAAGTAGCAAATGCGGTTACACACGGGATCGGCGCTCTATTAAGTATTGCTGCGCTGGTCCTGCTGATCGTATATGCTGTTCAGAACGGCACAGCCTGGCATGTAGTCAGTTTCTCCATTTACGGCGCTACTATGCTGATCCTGTATTTTAATTCAACGATGGTGCATAGTCTCAGAGACGGCAAGGCGAAGGACTTCTTTGAATTCCTTGACCACGCTTCGATCTACTTATTCATTGCCGGAACTTACACCCCGTTTATGCTGGTGGCGATTCGCGGACCGCTAGGCTGGACGTTATTCGGTATCGCTTGGGGAGTGGCGGTATTCGGTGTTTTCTTTAAGGCTTTTTTCGTCAAAAAATTCCTGTTCATGTCCACCGTCTTCTACATTGCGATGGGCTGGATGATCGTAATCGCCTGGAGCCCTCTGTCCCAGGCCGTCGCCAGCGGCGGGATGACTCTGCTGATGATTGGCGGACTGCTGTACACTCTGGGCACCGTGTTTTATGTATGGCGCGGCTTCCCGTACCATCATGCGATCTGGCATTTATTCGTGCTTGCGGGAACCGTTCTGCACTTCTTCGTTGTATTGTTATACATTCTCCCTATTCATTAATGCGGGAGGTATAGTGCCGTACTGCTGCAGGATTTCAGGGCGGGAATGCCGGTTTTGGGCAAAGAAAAAGATGACAAGTAAAAAGACTTGACATCTTTCTTTGTTTTCGGTATCATAAGGGACGTTGTGAAGCTGTAAAGTGTTTTTCCTTGACGAAGGGAGTGCCCTTGATGAGTCAGGAGAATAGGCTCGAGAAAACCAACCGGATCAACCTGTTATTTGCTTTCTATGAACGGCTGCTTACTGACAAGCAACAGACGTTTCTCAAATATTATTTCCATGATGATTTCTCCCTGGGGGAGATCGCAGCGGAATTTGAAATTAGCCGCCAGGCTGTGTACGAGCATATCAAGCGGGCGGAGCAGGTGCTTGAGAATTATGAAGAGAAGCTTGGACTCCTGTCCAAGCATGAAGACCGCAATAAGTACTTAGAAGAACTGCGCAGATTCCCTGACAGTGGAATGCTGCCGGAGCAATATAAGCAGCAATTCATGGAAATCATGGACCGGCTGCAGAGGTTAGAGTAGGAAGAAGGGAGCGAGCCGCCTATGGCATTTGAAGGATTAACCGGAAGATTGCAGAATGTGTTCAGCAAACTGCGCGGCAAAGGGAAAGTATCCGAAGATGACGTAAACGAAGCGATGCGTGAAGTGCGGCTGGCCCTTCTGGAAGCCGATGTTAACTTCAAGGTCGTCAAGGACTTCGTGTCCAAGGTGAAAGAGAAGTCTGTTGGTACGGAAGTGATGGACAGCTTCACGCCAGGCATGGTCATCATCGATATTGTTAACAAGGAACTGACGGAGCTGATGGGCGGAAGCCAGGCGAAGCTGGCTAAGTCGAACAAGCCGCCGACGGTCATCATGATGACGGGTCTGCAGGGCGCAGGGAAGACGACCACTTCCGGTAAGCTGGCGAAGCTGCTGCAGAAGGGCAACCACCGCCCGCTGCTCGTAGCCGCCGATATCTACCGCCCGGCTGCGATCAAGCAGCTGCAGGTGCTCGGAGAACAGATTAAGGTTCCTGTCTTCTCGCTGGGTGATCAGACGAGTCCGGTAGAGATTGCCAGACAAGGTGTTCAGCATGCGAAGGACAATAACCTGGATTATGTGATTATTGATACGGCAGGCCGCCTGCATATTGATGAAGAGCTGATGGAAGAGCTGAAGCAGATCCATAACGTTGTAACTCCGGATGAAGTGCTCCTGGTAGTCGATGCGATGACCGGTCAGGATGCCGTGAATGTGGCCGACAGCTTCAACAAGCAGCTGGAGCTTACCGGCGTAGTGCTTACGAAGCTTGACGGCGACACCCGTGGTGGTGCTGCATTATCCGTCAAGGCGGTCACCGGCTGCCCGATCAAATTCGCCGCTCTCGGCGAGAAGATTGATGCGCTGGAGCCTTTCCATCCCGAGCGGATGGCTTCGCGGATCCTCGGCATGGGCGACATGCTGTCGCTGATCGAGAAGGCTCAGGCTAACATCGATACCGAGAAAGCCAAGGAAATGGAACGTAAGATGCGTAATGCAGAGTTCACGTTCGATGATTTCCTGGAGCAGATGGATCAAGTGAAGAAGCTTGGCCCGATCGACCAGATTCTTGATATGCTGCCCGGCATGAACAAGGCCAAGGGCATGAAGGACCTGAAGGTGGACGATAAGCAGATGGGCCGCGTTGAAGCCATTGTTCATTCCATGACCAAGGCCGAGAAAGCCCAGCCTGAGATTATCAACCACAACCGCCGCAAGCGTATTGCAGCAGGCAGCGGTACCAACGTCGCTGAGGTGAACCGGCTCATCAAGCAATTCGATGAAATGCGTAAGATGATGAAGCAGTTCTCCGGTATGATGGGCGGCGGAGGCGGCAAGGGCGGTAAGAAGAACGCCATGAAGCAGCTCAAGGGCCTTGCCGGTAAAGGCGGAATGAAGTTCCCATTCCGTTGACCTTAATCTTTACGGTTTAATGTTTAGGTTTAAGGTTTAGGTTTAAGGTTTAGCTTTAAGTTTTAGGTTTCCCCCTAGATCTGATATAGTACAACATCAGAAGATCGAGTAATCTTTTGACCTTAATCTTTTGACCTTAATCTTTTGACCTTGATCTTAATGTTTAAATCTCTTCCCCTCGTTACCAGGGAACGCCGCCAGTCAAGCGTATCCCGCAGGGAGGAAAAGCGGTCTTTCCCCGAACTCACCCAAGTCCCGCCAGTCTGAACGCCTACGCTAGTTGCACTTAGCGGGTGTCCAGAGGGCAGAGCCCTTGGGGCCCTCCCTTCGGGAAGGGAGGGTTTGGGAGGGATCGAAAACGATATTCTTTTAAGGAGGTGAATTTCGTGGCAGTACGTATTCGTTTGAAAAGAATGGGAGCACATAAAGCGCCTTTCTACCGTGTAGTGGTTTCCGATTCCCGGTCTCCTCGTGACGGCCGTTTTATCGAGGAAATCGGTTATTATAATCCGATCGAAGTACCGGCAGTCGTTAAGATTGACGAAGAGAAGGCTCTTAAATGGCTTCAGACAGGTGCACAAGCATCTGATACCGTCCGCAACCTGCTTTCCAAAGCTGGCGTGATGAAGAAGTTCCATGAGTCAAAGCTTCAGAAATAATGACTGATTGCGAGGGTCCTCTATGGAAGAATTAGTTGGTGTTATTGCTAAGGCTTTAGTGGATCATCCGGAGGATGTGGCCGTACGGACCGTGGAGAAGGATCACCTGATTGTCTATGAGCTCTCCGTGCATCCTGATGATGTCGGTAAGGTCATCGGTAAGCAGGGGCGGATCGCCAAAGCGCTTCGTACCGTAGTCACATCTGCAGCAGTCAAAAGTGATAAACGCGTTACCGTGGATATTTTATCTTAAGGATGCGCACAAGAAGGGGCTAGGGATAGTATATCCCGGCTCCTTTTTGTTGAAAATATAAGAATTTATAGACTGTACGCAATCAACGTGAAGGAGATGAACACATGACAGAAGAGTTAACCGTAGGCAGGCTGGTGAACACGCACGGCATTCGCGGGGAGATCAAAATCCTGTCGCATACCGATTTCCCGGAAGTGCGTTTCGCACCCGGCAACAAGCTGCTGCTGATTCCCGCAGACGGAAGCCCGAAATTCGAGGTTACGATCGAATCGGCGAGAGAGCACAAAGGGATGTATATCGCCAAGCTTAAGGGGTATACGAACATTAATGAGATCGAGAAATACAAAGGCAGCCTGCTCAAGGTGCCTAGTGATAATCTGGTTGAGTTGCCGGAGAACGAGTATTATTTCCACCAGATTGTAGGCTGCGAGGTTTACACGGATGAAGATGCCAGCCAGCCGCTGGGGACGATTACAGAGATTCTGCAGCCCGGGGCCAATGATGTCTGGGTAGTGAAGCCGAAGAAGGGCCAGGATATTCTGATTCCGGTTATTAACGATGTAGTGCTGGACGTCGATATTACAGCCAAAAAAATCACTGTGCACCTTATGGAAGGGCTGCTCCCATGATCCGTATCGACGTGCTGACGCTGTTCCCTGATATGTGTGAAGGCGTCTTCGGCACCAGCATTCTCGGTAAGGCCCGTGAGAAAGGCATTGCTTCACTGAACACAGTGAACTTCCGCGACTTCTCGGGCAACAAGCATAACAGCGTGGATGATACACCTTACGGCGGAGGGGGAGGCATGGTGCTGAAGCCTGACCCTATCTTCGCAGCGGTGGAGCATGTGCTGGCTCAGAGTAGTGCTGGAGGGGAGCAAGGGGAACATGGCAATACAGAGGCGGTGAAGCCGCGTATTATTCTGATGTGCCCCCAGGGCCGGACGTATAATCAGCAGATCGCCGAAGAGCTGGCACAGGAACAGCATCTGATCTTCATCTGCGGTCATTATGAGGGCTATGACGAGCGAATCCGTGAGCATCTGGTGACGGACGAGCTGTCGATTGGCGACTATGTACTGACCGGCGGTGAGCTCCCGGCCTTGACCGTCATTGATTCGGTAGTGCGGCTGCAGCCGGGGGCGCTGGGCAATGAGACCTCTGCAATCTCCGACTCCTTCAGCACCGGGCTGCTGGAGTACCCGCATTATACCCGCCCGGCTGAGTTCCGGGGCTGGAAGGTGCCGGACATGCTGCTCAGCGGACATCATGCCAATATCGAGGTATGGCGGCGTGAGCAGGCGCTGCAGCGTACTCTCGAACGCAGACCGGATCTGCTGGAGACCGCTGAGCTGACAGCGAAGGACAAGCAGACGCTGAAGCGGCTGCAGGAGCAGGCAAGCCTGGAGCAGAAATAAATGATAAAATTGGGCTTAAATAGAGTCATAGCTGGCGTCTTTCTAACGTATATTACGTAAGGGAGGCGTTTTTTGCTGTGTTCTGAGAACCGGGAACGGGAATTACGAACTAGAACGGATACGCATAGAAGAAGTTTTGCCAGCGAAATAAATACGAGCAGATGTGCGTCAATACCCTTTTTCTAGGGTAATGAATAGAGGTGCCGCAAGTAGACATGCAGCTATAGACGCAGCTAGCTTAATTATCGAAAGGAATGACTGAAGTGACTACGAATACGCATGAATCATTCAAGCCAGCCGTGGACACTGTCCACAAGGAGGCGGAGCCGCTCCGCACGGTAAGTGATATAATTGATTTTTATAAGAATCGTAAATCGTAATCTTATAATTGAAGAAATGAATTAGACCTGGAAGCAGGTTCAATAGGCTCAGTAATACAGCAAATTCCACAAATAGCCGCTGAAGACAGACGAACCCCAGGTTCGCTGGCTTCGGCGGTTATTTGTTTGCTGGGTGCGAAGAGTGCGGGCAAACAAAAAAAAGACCGTCCGAAGACGGTCTCTCTACCCGAGGCGCTAGTTTGTAACTTTGATCCGTATCCCGCGCCACCAAGACTTAATTATTCAGCCGTTGGTCCGGGTAAGGGATACGTTCAGCATGTCATGCTTGATGTGAACGCACCTCCTTTCCTTGTGCCAAGAGTATAGCACAGCCTTTACGGAAAATCCATTAAATTTTAATGAGATGTGAAAAAATATTGAACACCATAAAAATACTGAACTCTATTTGAAACTGCTGAACTAGTGAGGTATATTTATAGTATAACAGTAAGTAACCGCTTACCGGCATATTATGCATTAGATTAACGTATGTTAATCGTAGGGATGCGGCAAACGTAAGTATGAAGTAATGGATTTATTTGCAATGTCGGGGTATAGCGCAGCCTGGTAGCGCGCACCCTTGGGGTGGGTGAGGTCGCAGGTTCAAATCCTGTTACTCCGATTATTCCGGTTTTCGCTAAAAACAAAAAACACTTCCGTCAGCGCATCACGCTCTGTAGGAAGTGTTTTTATTTAGATGATAAGATTCATGTGCTGTTAAGCTAGAACCTGCCCCTGTCACCATCCCGGCGGGTAAGCATGATGACTCCCGTGACCAGTGAATACAAGCCAACAACCATGAGCAATACAATGGCCCAAGTATAATTGCGCACCGTGTAGGTGAGCGAAGCGAAGATGATAAACCAGGCGATCCGCAGTACTCCTTCATTAATAAAACGTCTGCCTGCTGTACTCATGATTCCTGCCTCCTTATGGATTGTAGAAGATTGTTCACAACCGTAAGCGGTTCATTGATTTTGTTACTTTAATATTACCCCTTTTTACACAAAATTGATACACAATGTTCACAAGTTCTTCAATTCACAACTATTTTACATATAGACAATTGCTGCGTGACGATAGCCGTTACCGGCTTATCCCTCCCCTCATAAGATACAGAACCACGATTAAGGAGGAAACAGCAGATGGAAGCTTATTATAATTGTCTTCATTGCAAGAATAAGCGTGTACGCATTATGACTACTGACGGCAAACGCCATGAAGGAATTATTGTGGATGTGGACCGGAATAATGTGTATCTGAAAACAAAAGGCAATGGCAGAATGCAAACTTCGGCCTTCTACCCGGGCGGTGCAGGGAACTACTATGGCGGATACTATGGCTACGGCAGCCAGATCCTTACCTTAAGCCTGTTCACGCTTCTGGCAATTGCGTTAATCTGACGATAGCCTGAACAACACAAAAAGTGGGCTCCTGGAAGTCAGGAAGGCCCACTTTTTGCGTCACTATAGGATGATCTAATTAACAGATATGGCTCCGATCTGCGTGGTTAACGATACCAGCGGACCGCCGCCGTTATAATCCTTGGGTGTACCGTTGTCGGCGCCGGAGATGTGGCCGAGCTCACTGCGGGCTTTGACCGTACATGCGGTTGATGCTGACAGATCGGCGGAGATTCTTCCAATATCGCTCTTGGCCTTGAGACTGCTGCCCTTTGTCATGCCGGATACCCCAAGCTCAATACTTCCCGTATTTGACTCCACACTGGACTTGCCTGTGAATATGGTGTCTTGAAGGATGATGCTGCCGACATTGCTGTTAATCTCAAAAGTTCCCTCAAGCCCGCGGAGCTGGACGGTGCCTACATTATTATCAATCTCAAACCGGTCAACGGTCTCTGGAATCCCGATTACATAATTAATGCTGAAGTTGGAATCCCCATACTCATGCTGCGCCCATTCCCAGAGATCCCTCTTCGAATTGCCTTCACCATGAGCAGAGACGATTAGAGCGTCTCCTTTATGTTCAATAGAAATTTCAGTATGATCCAGCACACCGGATACCAGCTTGTGGCCAGTCTGCTCATGGACAATGACGGTGGCCTGGACAGTAATCTCGTCACCTGAAGCGGGCACTACTGCGACTTCCCCCACTGCATTATCCAGCTTAAGAACGGAAGCCGAAGCAATAGGCAGGGAGGTGGAGAACTCCCGGCTGATTCCATTGGTGTTCATTTGCTCTTTAATCATACCTGCTGTGTTCTGGATGGCGTCACCGACAGCAGCACTGGCATCGCTGAGACTCTGCTTCACGGCTTCTGCCGCCTCCTGCTTGAAGCTGCCGGAGATCGTCTGCTCCATTTGGTTATCTGCCGCTTCCTTGCCGGGAAGCTCCCGGCAGCCGGTAAGTGCAATAGAAAACACGGCCATGGCTGCAATAATTGCTGTACTGTGATGTTTCTTCATTATATAGGCCCTCCTAAAGGCATGATTATTTGCTTATGTATACTCAGTATTATATATTATGGGAAAACACTGGATAACAGCCTGGCGGCGGGTTGTTCTACTGGACTATAGTCCAGTAAGCTTAGCTACTACATTTTAGAGAGGCATTATGGTACACTGTCGTTAGATGAAGGACCGGAAGAATGAAATGTGACAGCTGGAGGGCCGGCACGGAAGCAGACCCGGGAGACGGTCTGTTTACTATTTGGACTGAACAAGTCAGAGGGGCGGATGAGCCAAATGCAGTATGCAGCATTCCTGATCGTTGTGTTGGTGGGTGCAGTTGTCTATACCGTGTACCGCAGCCGGATAAGCCAAGAACAGTCTGAAGCGCCGAAGCAAGGGAAGGCCAGTAATGTGATTTCTATGGAAGGGCACCGTAGGGCCAAGCAGAATGCTGCGGATCAGCAGTGCTCCTCCTGTAAGAAGAAGAACGGCAAGCTGATTTTTTATGCCCAGGATGACGGAAGTGTGGTCGGACTCTGCAAGGACTGCAAGGTGAAGGCGAAGAAACGGGATATGCTGCCGCTTTAAATAATAAATATATGTTGCATGAGCCTGTCTTTTATGATAAAATTACTTCTGTTGTGTGGAATACGGTGGTCCTCTGCGGATAATGAGGGAGAGCAATGGCTCTCCGGAAGAGGCAAGAACACCTGTACGGAAGGAGGAAGTCCTTAATGAATATCCTACAAGCAATTACACAAGAGCAACTTCGTAAAGATATCCCGAGTTTTCGCCCGGGTGACACTTTGAAGGTGCATGTAAAAGTTATCGAAGGAACTCGTGAGCGTATCCAGCTGTTCGAAGGCGTTGTAATCAAACGTCGCGGCGGCGGTATCGGTGAGACTTTTACGGTTCGTAAAATCTCTTATGGTGTTGGTGTGGAAAGAACATTCCCAGTCAACTCCCCTAAACTCGAGAAAATCGAAGTGGCTCGCCGTGGTAAAGTGCGTCGTGCGAAGCTGTATTATCTTCGTGACCTGCGCGGTAAAGCTGCAAGAATTAAAGAAATTCGTCGCTAGAATAGTGACAAAGGAAAGGGGCTTGAATTCAAGCCCCTTTCGTTTATTTCTTGTGATTAAAGAATTTTGGATCCCCGCAAAGTACCTGAGTAAGCACGAAGTTAAAGCATCACTTTGTGGGGTTTTTAGACATATGTGCCTTAGGAACAGCTTCTCCGAAAAGGCCTCCTGAAGGAGTAATCGCGGGGGAGTTTTTGGCAGGAGCTTTTTTGTATTGTATAGTGGAGATAACAACTGATGGAGAGGACGGTGAACTATGCAGCAGGATTTGCAGCAAGGGCAAGGCGAAGTGATTGATTCTAACGGCCAGAGCCCCCGGAAGCCAAAGAATGAAGTCCTGGAATGGATTAAAGCGATAGCGATTGCATTGGTTCTGGTTATTCTAATACGCTGGCTTTTGTTCAAACCGTTTATCGTAGACGGCCCTTCCATGAAGCCTAACTTCCATACCGGCGAACGAGTGATTGTTAATGAAATTCTCTACGATATCCGCAAGCCGGAGCGCGGGGAAGTCATTGTGTTCCATGTGCCCTCTGAGGGCCGGGATTTCATTAAACGTGTCATTGGTGTGGCAGGCGACACAGTCACAGTTGAAGGGGATGTCGTTACAGTTAACGGAGAGCCTGTGAACGAGACGTATATCCAGAGCGCGATTGATGATGCGCATAATAACAACATCTTGTACAACAATAAGAACTTCCCGAATGAGCAGTTTACGGACAACAAGGTGCCGGAAGGCCATGTGTTCGTAATGGGGGATAACCGCTCTGACAGTACGGACAGCCGGATGATCGGTTATGTGCCGCTGGGGGATATTGTCGGCCGTGCAGACCTTATTTTCTGGCCGGTGAAGAATATCTCATTGATAAATCATTAATTATTTTAAGCTGACAGAAGTCAAAGGAGGTGACGGCATTGGCCATTCAATGGTTTCCTGGTCATATGACGAGGGCTAGACGGCAAATCGAGGATAAGCTGAAGCTAATTGATGTTGCAATAGAACTGCTTGATTCCCGTCTGCCGATCTCGAGCCGCAATCCGATGATTGACGATATTTTGCGGGACAAGCCAAGGCTGATTATTCTGAACAAAGCGGATCTGGCCGATCCGGAAGCTACACGCAAGTGGCTGGCTTACTTCAAGGCGCAGGGTCATGTTGCCTATCCGGTAGATGCTTCTACTGGCACCGGGATTAAAGAAATTCCGGAGCAGGTGAAGCTGCTGCTGAAGGACAAGATCGACCGGCAAATTGCCAAGGGCATGAATCCGCGTGCGATGCGGGCACTGATTGTGGGCATTCCCAACGTAGGCAAATCGACTCTCATTAACCGGATGGCTGGAAAAAATATTGCGATTACCGGTGACCGTCCGGGGGTTACCAAGGGCCAGCAATGGATTAAAACCGGCGGCAGTCTGGAACTGCTGGATACGCCGGGGATTCTCTGGCCGAAATTCGAGGACCAGACGGTAGGCTATAAGCTGGCAGTAACCGGGGCCATTAAGGAAGAGATCCTGAATATTGAGGATATTGCTTATTATGCGGTGAAGTATCTGGTGAAGGATTACGGAAGCCGGTTCCAGGAACGCTTCGATATCAGTAAGCTGCCGGAGGACTTAGAGAACCCGGACGAAATCGTGGCTGTTATGGAAGCAGTCGGGCGTAAGCGCGGTTGTCTGATGAGCGGTGGCCGAGTAGATCTGGAGAAGGCTTCACGCGCGCTGCTGCATGAGCTTCGTGCAGGGAAGCTTGGACGTTTCACGCTGGAGACACCTGAATAGTAGAATGTAATGTGGAATGGAAGAGCCATCCGTGAATGTGGGGTGGCTCTTTTTTTGCGTATAGATGGGGAATAGGGCGGCGTAGCAGATGTGTTGTATGAAATGCAGGAATGTCCTCGTTTAGTCAGCTTGAGGGAAGAGAAATGCTGTTATTCATACAACTTTTTTGGATTTGCGCAGTATTAATGAAGGGATTGTTGTATTCAGTGCAGAATTTTAAGATTCTGAGACTGGGATTGGATGGAAATGAGTGCAAGTTCGAAGTTCTTATGGGATTCGAATTCTGTCATATATTCGTAGGAAGATCATAGATGTGGCTTACTTTAATTTTAATGGGCAGGTGGAGAGACAGTGAGTGAGATCGATATGCTTGGGTATGAAAAAGAAGGCTGGGAACAATCCTTCCGTCACATCGCAGGTGTGGATGAAGTGGGGCGGGGCTGTTTGTTCGGAGATGTGGTGGCTGCAGCGGTAATTTTGCCAATGGGGCTGATTATTGAGGGTGTGGATGATTCCAAGAAGCTGACGGCCAAAAAGCGGGATGCTCTGTATGAGACCATTATGGAGCAGGCGCTGGCAGTAAGCTTAGGGCATGTGGAGGCGGCGGTGATTGATGAAATTAATATTAAGCAGGCTTCGCGTCTGGCGATGCGCCTGGCGGTAGAAGGATTAAGCCAGCAGCCGGACTATATGCTGATTGATGCGGAGAAGGTGGACCTGCCCTTGCCGCAGCGTGCCATCATTAAAGGGGATGCCAACAGCCAGTCGATTGCTGCCGCCTCCATTGTAGCCAAGGTGACACGTGACCGGCTCTGTGAGGGCTTGTGGGAGGAATTATACCCGGATTACGGGATCAAAGTACATAAAGGATATGCTACCAAGCTGCACCGTGAACAGATCAAGGCACTGGGTGTAACTCCGATGCACCGGCGCAGCTTCATCGGCAATATTCTTGCCGAGCAGGAACAGTTGTCTTTATTCTAAAAATATAAGAATGTATGGTTTCACGTCTACATTATCCTTCTATTTCTCGCTGAAACGGTGCCGTCCTCTAAAAGGATGGCATAGCAGTTTCCACTTGGCGTATCATCCCGATAATCACAAATGAAGGCGAAATACCGATATAAATAGAAAGAAGGGAGGCGGACAACATGAACATCGGATCACTGGTTCGCGGTTTGCTTGGCGACAGCAAGGCGGGGGAGGCCAAATCTGTAGAGCTTAAGGAAGGTCAGGTTGTTCGCGGCGTTGTGCTAAGCGTATCCGATTCCGGAAAAGAAGCGGTGGTGCAGATTCAGGGAACGCCGGTACGGGCTGAACTGGAAACACCGCTGGCAGCCGGTCAGACGCTGAACCTGCAGGTGGGTGCACCAGGAGAAGGCGGCTTGCCGGTGCTTAAGCCGGTCTCTCTGGGGGAGGCTGCTATGGTCTCGCCGCAGAGTATGGGCGAGGCACTGGAGTCGCTTGGACTTGCCAATTCCAAGGCGGGACGGGAGATTGTTCAAGCGATGCAGGCCGGAGGGCTGGCCTTCACCAAGGAGACTGCAGCGAAGCTGGACGCAGTCATGAATGCCAAACCTCCCGGTGTCCCTGCCTCAGAGTGGCTGGAGGCGGCTGTAATATCAGTGAAGCGTGGTTTGCCTGTAACGGCTGAGACGGTGAAGGGGCTGCAGCAGGCTGTATTCGGACCGAAGCTGCATGATCTGCTGGCGAAGCTGGAGACTGCGCTGAATGTCTGGGTGCAGCAAGGGGAAGACGGCGACGGATCAGGTCAAGCTGCGGGGAATAGCAGACCTGCGGGTGGGCTGCTGGCAGGCGGAGCCAATGCCGGTCTGGCTGGTAATACTCCAGCAGCCGGTGCTCTTCCGGGAGGAGCTGCCGGGGTGAATACTCAGGCAGGAGTAACCGGTAATGCGGGGACTTCGCAGGCTGCTGGCAGTGCCAACGGACAAGCTGCGTTAGTACCGACGGGAGATGCGGAGCCGGCAGGAAGCGGGAATACGGCTGGATCGGGTGCTGTAGCGGGAACGCGTGGCGAAGGAGCGGGGAACGCAGCAGGAGCGCGAGAAATCGCGGGGAACGCAGCGGGAGCGCGAGAAGGTGTGGGGAACACAGCGGGAACGCGTGATGGTGCGGGAATTGCGGCAGGAGCGCGTGATGGTGTGGGGAACGCAGCAGGAGCGCGAGACAGCGCGGGGAACGCAGCAGGAACGCGTGAAGGTGCGGGGAACGCAGCTGGAGTGCGAGAAAGCGCAGGGAACGCGGCAGGAACGCGTGAAGATGCAGGGAACGCAGCTGGAGTGCGAGAAAGCGCGGGGAACGCGGCAGGAACGCGTGAAGGTGCGGGAATTGCAGCTGGAGTGCGAGAAAGCGCGGGGAACGCGGCAGGAGCGCGTGAGGGTGCAGGGAACGCAGCTGGAGTGCGAGAAAGCGCAGGGAACGCGGCAGCGGTGCGTGAAGTAGCGGGGAACACAGCTGGAGTGCGAGAAAGCGCGGGGAACGCGGTAGGAGCGCGTGAGGGTGCAGGGAACGCAGCTGGAGTGCGAGAAAGCGCGGGGAACGCGGCAGGAACGCGTGAAGGTGCGGGAATTGCAGCTAGAGTGCGTGAGGGCGCGGGCGTTGCCGCGCAGGCGCAGAGCGCTGCGGGGCCGGCCCTGCTCGCGAAGCTGCAGGGCGTGCTCTCCGAGCTGCGCGGCACTCTGCCGCAGCTCGCCGAAGCGCCGCCCGCCTCCGGCGCGGCGGGCGGCAGTGCAACCCCTGCGGCTGCGCCGCCGCAGGGGGAACCCGCCGCCACCCAGGGGACAGACCCCTGGGTGGGGCGGATCTTGAAGCTGCTCGGTGCGGAGCACGAGCAGCAGATCCTGCGCGGCGGCGGGGCGCACACCGCGCAGGCAGCGTCCGGCGGCGCAGAAGATGCCGCCGGTACGCTCAAGGGCGTGCTGCTGCAGGTACTGGGCAGCAGCGAGGCCCCGCCCGCGGTGAAGGAAGCCGCGGGCCAGCTGGTGCAGCAGCTTACAGGCCAGCAGCTGCTGCTGAATACAGACCGCACCGCGCCGTTCGCGCAGGTGACGATGTTCCTGCCGCTGCACGGTCCGGATGGCCGGGAGACGGCCTCTGTCCAGATCCAGTCGCGGCGCGGCAGCAAAGGGGAGCTCGACGCGGCGAATTGCCGCTTGTGGTTCGATCTGGACATGAAGCAGCTCGGCCAGACGATGGTCGATGTGCAGGTGGTCGACCGCATCGTCAGCCTGAAGCTGCATAACGATGAACCTTGGGTACTGGAGCTGCTGGAGGGCCGCCGCGAGGAGATGAAGGCGGCGGTCGAAGGCATAGGCTATCAATTGTCCAGCCTGCGTACGGAAGCATTGCCGGAACGGAGCGTGGCCGCTGCTGCGGTGAAGCCGTCCGATTATGCTCCGCAGGAGTACAAAGGAGTAGATTACCGCATATGAGTGAGTCTGAGCAGAAGGTTCCGCAGAATCTCAAGAAGGCAGTGGCGCTCAAATATATTCCGGGCCAGAGCGATGCGCCGGTGGTTGTCGCTAAGGGGCAAGGCTCGGTAGCGGACATCATCCTGCAAAAGGCAAAGGAAAACGGAGTAGCGGTGCAGGAGGATGCGGCGCTGGTAGAGGTGCTGTCGAAGCTCGATCTGGACCAGCAGATTCCGCCTCAGCTCTATCAGCTGGTGGCTGAGATTCTCAGCTATGTATACCAGAGTGACCGGACAGCTGGTGAACGGAGACAGAAGTGAGCCATAACGGAGACGGCAGAACCTACACCCGTCAGGAGAAAGGCGCTGCTGCCGAGCAGGCAGCCCGAATGTATCTGACTTCGCGGGGCTACCTCATCCGGGATTATAACTGGCGCTGCCGTAGCGGAGAGCTGGATATTATCGCGGAGTATGAAGGCGCGCTGGTCTTCATTGAGGTGCGCAGCCGGAGCGGCTCAGCTGTGCAGGGCACTGCGGAGGAATCGGTCGATGCACGCAAAATCCGTCAGGTGAGAGAGACAGCCCGGGTCTACCTGCACATGAAGGGACTGCAGCCGGCTGCAATTGCTTTCGATGTGATTGCTGTACAGCTTCAGCCGGATTTAAGCATCGCCTCCCTGCGGCATCTCCGGGAAGTCTTTTAGCTGTCTCTGTTTTGCAAAAACCGTGTTAAATTTAACAATTATCCTTGACAGATGCCGGACTTCATGGGTCATTTCTCAAAAGAAGTGGGTAAACATTAGTGTAACTTTTAATGCCACCATGAGGAGGGCTGCCGGAATGAGGAATCAATCAATGAATATACAGGTAAGCTTTACTTGCCAAAATTGTGAGCATAATATAGTAGCGGAACTTGGCGCAGAGCCCTTATCCGTTGTATGCTGCAGTAATTGTAATAAGACATTTACCGTTATGCGGCCTGCAATAGCGGAAGAGATATTGATTGACTGGGAGAATGAAGCGTTATTCCACAAGATGCGTGCTGAGAAAACCCAAGACAGCAACAGCAGCCTCTTGTCACTGGTCATCAATGTGATTGAGCTGCTGACCTGGCGTGACAAGGGTAACGGGCAAGTGGAGGCCATTAAGGAAATGCGCAAATGGCTGATCGAACACGAGGAAGCTCCGCCGGTGGCGGAATTAATACAAATGGATGTGAACCGGCGCGGAGCCAAACGGAAGTGGAATGAATAAGCAATCCAGCACTTAGCGAAAGCGGGGAGCGATCTTGTCCAACGTATTTTTTACCTCAGATCATCATTTTGGCCACAAGCTGATCATTGATTTTGAATCGCGGCCTTTTGCCAGTGTGGAAGAGATGGACAAGGTGATGGTAGCGAACTGGAATGCAGTCGTAAGAGAGGAGAACACGATTTTTCATCTGGGTGACTTTTCTTTCAGGAATCAAGAGGATACCCGTAGCATTGTGTCTGCCCTGAACGGGTACAAAATACTGATTCTTGGCAATCATGACCGTGGACGCGGACGAGGCTGGTGGCTGGAAGCCGGATTTGATGAGGTCAGTGAGTATCCGCTGATATACAAGGAGTTTTTTCTGCTCTCGCATGAGCCGATGTATATGAACAAGCATATGCCTTACGTGAATGTGCATGGTCATATTCATGGACAGAAATATGAGGGCAATCATCACTTTAATATTTGTGTGGAGCACTGGAATTACACCCCGCTGTCCTTTGAACAGATAAGGGATTCGGTGGTAGCCAGCGAAGAAGGCTGAATAAAATGATTCTTTGGTCATAGTTGCATATTTATGCAAGACGATTAAAAGCTGATTTTTGTGCAGCACTATATGCGCAATAACCTTGCATGTTGTGTAGGGTTTTAGTTATACTGAGTGTAATTGAGCTTACGGAAAAAGAGGAAGCACCTTTTTTCCTGGAAACGAACGCCCGTTGCGGGTGTATTTCTGGAGAAGAGGTGCTTATTTGTGTACGGAAAAATGCATAGCGCATGCCTGTATGGCATTGAAGGTGTAATGATCGGAGTGGAGGTGGATCTGGCTAACGGCTTGCCGCAGACCCATATTATCGGCCTGCCGGATTCGGCAGTCAGGGAAGCGGTGGAGCGAGTACGGTCCGCCGTCAAGAATTGCGGTTACAGCTATCCCCAACAGCGGGTGACGATTAATCTGGCCCCGGCGGACCTGCGCAAGGAGGGCTCGGCGTTTGATCTGGCGATTGCCCTGGGGATACTGACGACCAGCGGCCAGCTTGTTATGCCGGAAGCCGGGCAGATGCTGCTGATTGGTGAGCTTGCGCTCGACGGAAGTCTGCGGCCGGTAAATGGGGTATTATCCATGGCCCAGGCTGCGCGGCAAGCCGGGATTCATGCTGTTCTGGTACCGCCCGGCAATGCGGCTGAAGCTGCGTTGATCGCGGGAATGAAGGTGTACACTGCCGGGCATTTGCGGGAGCTGCCCCAGCCTGGTCAGCTTCCTCCGCCGAATCCGGTGGAACAATCCGAAGTGGCCGAGCCTGAACTGCCGCAGGCTGATTTACCGTTTCCGGTATCGGTATCTGTAAGCGCTGATGCCACCTCCAGGAAGCGTCCGCCCGTTCTGGCGCTGTCCCTGGACCATTTGAGATACCATTCTGAGCCAGCGGAGAATATTCCCTCCCTGCTTGCGGTGAAGCAGCCAATGAATGAAGATTACAGCGATGTTATCGGCCAGAATCATGTGAAGCGTGCCCTTACGATTGCGGCAGCGGGAATGCACAATATTATTCTGATCGGCCCTCCAGGTACGGGGAAGACTATGCTGATTAAGCGGTTACCCGGAATTCTTCCCGATCTTAACGATCAAGAATCGCTTGAGGTGATGAAGATATTCAGTGCTGCCGGGAAGCTTAGGGACGGAGGGAGCGGGTTGCTGCGTGACCGCCCGTTTCGTTCACCGCATCATACCATCTCGGCAGCCGGATTGATCGGCGGGGGCGGGATTCCGAAGCCGGGTGAGGTTAGTCTCGCACACCGCGGTATTCTCTTCCTGGACGAGCTGCCCGAGTTCTCCCGGACTGTGCTTGAAGTGCTCCGCCAGCCGCTGGAGGATGGGGTTGTCACCATCAGCCGGGCTCGGGCATCCTTCACCTTCCCTGCCCAGTTCCTGCTCGCTTGCTCCATGAATCCATGCATGTGCGGATTTCTTGGTAGTGGCAACACGCATCAGCGGTGCAGCTGCAGTCCGGCCAAAATCGCCCAGTACCGGCGCAAAATCTCGGGCCCGCTGCTGGACCGGATGGATATGCAGGTTGATGTGCCGCATCCAAGAGAAGGCGACAGGAGTGTACCTCCGGTCTCAACGGCACAGATGCGCTCTCAGGTTCTGCGGGCTCAGGCGATTCAGGCGGAGCGGTATAGAATCCTGCCGATCTCCTGGAACAGCGAGCTGTCCGGGGCGGCGCTTCGCCGTTATGCTGCGCTGCGGCCGGAAGAGGAAATGCTGCTGGACAGTATTCTCGAGAGTCTCGGGCTCAGCATGCGGGCGCATGACCGGATTATTAAGCTGGCCCGCACGATTGCCGATCTGGAAGCGGCGGAGGAGATTGGCGCTGCGCATCTGGCCGAAGCGGTCCAATACCGCAATCTGGACAGGCAGGTCATGGTGGAGGAAGAAGCCTGACACGCCAAAACCCCCGTCCGGGGCCGCCGGGCAGGGGAGGGCATGCTGAAACGGTATCGTCCTTTAAAAGGACGGCAATGCCGTTTCCACTTGTGAAGCTATTCTTACAGCACGTTCAATTCTACTTCGATGTTACCACGGGTAGCGCGGGAGTAAGGACATGCGCCATGAGCTTCTTCTACCAGCCGTTCAGCGGTCTCACGGTCAACACCCTTGACCAGAACATCCATCTTCACGGCAATGCCGAAGCCGCCGTCTTCCACTTTGCCGAAGCTGACAGTAGCCGTTACTTCAGAGCCTTCGATCTTTACCTTGCCCATACGTGCAACCATATTTAGAGCGCTGTCGAAGCAAGCGGAATATCCGGCTGCGAACAGCTGCTCAGGGTTCGTGCCTTCACCGCCGGCGCCGCCCATTTCGCGTGGTGTGCTGATCGCAAGATTCAATTTAGGGCTGTCGGATTCGATAGAACCCTGTCTGCCGCCTACGGCTTTTACTGTTGTTTCGTACATTTTCTGTTGGATGGTCATCATATTAAATCGCTCCCGTTCGTTTTCAAATTGTATTGTACACAACTTAATTTAACACAATTAAAATAAAAGTCAATCTATTTTCCGCTATTAACATGATATTGTGGATGAATTGTGATAAACTAATGTCACAAAGGCAGGTGAAGAAGAAATGCAAAAAGAATCCACTACAACCCCTGAGCTTATGCTGGAGAACCAGCTCTGCTTTACGATTTATGCCTGTTCGCGTGAATTTACGAAGCTATACCAGCCTCATCTGGATAAGATCGGATTAACGTATTCGCAGTATCTGGTTATGCTCGTCCTTTGGGAGAGACAGCAATGTACAGTCAAGGAGCTGGGTGAAGCTTTGTTCCTCGATTCAGGCACGCTGACTCCGCTGCTAAAGCGGCTGCAGGCTGCAGGACTAATTTTGCGTGAACGTTCTTTGCAGGATGAGCGGAAGGTGCTGATTTCATTAACACCCCAAGGCTTGGCGCTGCGGCATGATGCTATGGGCATTCCCGGCAAAATGGCAGAAGGCACGATGCTCTCTCCGGTAGAGTTCATAGATTTGCTGGGACAGTTCAAAAATCTCCTGAACCGGGTGCATGAAGCTAACGTTAGCAATTCGAAATCGTAGTCTCGCTCCCATATAAGAGTATAGGTTTCACCGTCCTGAATAAGGGCGGTAAAGCCGTTCCAGCATGGATGTCAATGCAATCGTTCGCATTCCGGCATGAAACCGAGCGAAAATGTATGTATAAATAGTGAAAGTTTTTAAGGAAAGCGCTTATAAAACATGTTACAATATTCTGGGTTTCACATTCTGGCATATAGGTAATTATAGATATCACTATTGTGATAGGTTCTATATGCTACTTGCAGAGAACTGTATCGTTTGCAGCTATATAGATCAGGCGCAGGTTCTCTGCTTGTACCGGGATATTGCCGGTTAACAACCGGTCTGGCCCCGGCTTTGGACAATCAAAACGGAATGCGGAATGACCGCAGGCTGCCTGCACAGGTCACCGCAACACTTTAGGAGGCTTCCGGAATGAATATCCACGAGTATCAGGGAAAAGAAGTACTTAAGAAGTATGGCGTAGCCGTACCGAACGGAAAAGTTGCTTATACAGTGGACGAAGCCGTAGAAGCTGCCGCAGCGCTGGGTACACCTGTGGTTGTAGTCAAAGCGCAGATTCATGCTGGCGGACGCGGCAAAGCCGGCGGCGTCAAGGTGGCGAAGAACAGTGATGAGGTTCGCGCGTATGCGTCCGAGATCCTCGGCAAGACACTGGTGACCCATCAGACGGGACCCGAAGGCAAGGTAGTGAAGCGGCTGCTGATTGAAGAGGGTTGTCAGATTGTCAAAGAATATTATATCGGTCTGGTTGTGGACCGCGCTTCCGGACGGGTCGTCATGATGGCATCCGAGGAGGGCGGTACGGAGATTGAAGAGGTGGCAGCTACACATCCCGAGAAGATCTTCAAGGAAATCGTTGATCCGGCGGTTGGGCTTCAGACCTTCCAGGCGCGTAAACTGGCTTACAGCATTGCTATTCCTCCCGAATTGGTGAACAAAGCGGTCAAGTTCATGCAAGCGCTATATCTGGCTTTTGTGGATAAAGATTGCTCAATTGCAGAGATCAATCCGCTGGTCGTTACAGCAGACGGTAATGTGATGGCGCTTGATGCCAAGCTTAACTTCGATTCCAACAGTTTGTTCCGCCACAAGGATATCCTGGAGCTGCGTGATCTGGACGAAGAGGATGCCAAAGAAATCGAAGCGTCCAAGTTCGACCTCAGCTACATCGCACTTGACGGCAACATCGGCTGTATGGTGAACGGTGCGGGTCTGGCGATGGCGACTATGGATATCATTAAATATTATGGCGGCGAACCGGCCAACTTCCTCGATGTAGGGGGCGGTGCGACGACTGAGAAGGTAACAGAAGCTTTCAAAATCATCCTGTCCGACGACAAGGTGAACGGTATCTTTGTTAATATTTTTGGCGGCATTATGCGTTGTGATGTCATCGCTACCGGTGTAGTCGAAGCGGCAAGACAGCTTGGCTTAACCAAGCCGCTGGTCGTACGTCTTGAGGGCACGAATGTGGCACTGGGCAAGGAGATTCTCGCCGGCTC
Source organism: Paenibacillus sp. FSL P2-0089 (assembly GCF_038595095.1). Taxonomy (NCBI): domain Bacteria; kingdom Bacillati; phylum Bacillota; class Bacilli; order Caryophanales; family Paenibacillaceae; genus Paenibacillus; species Paenibacillus sp. FSL P2-0089. The sequence continues at coordinate 4,244,424 of NZ_CP152006.1, read as the reverse complement.
CGGACTGAATATCGTTGCTGCTGATTCCATGGCGGACGGTGCCCGCAAAATCGTTGCTCTTGTGTAATATTCGACAATAAAAGTGAGGATGTGACCTATCGCATGAGCATTCTTGTAGATAAAAATACGAAAGTCATTACCCAGGGAATTACCGGTGCTACGGGTTTATTTCATACAAAAGGCGCGCTGGACTACGGTACTCAGATGGTTGGCGGTGTAACACCGGGCAAGGGGGGCACTACGGTTCAGATTACCCTGGACAACGGTACCGAGAAGAGTCTGCCTGTCTTCGACACGGTTGTTGCCGCCAAAGCAGCCACTGGTGCAACTGCAAGTGTCATTTACGTTCCGCCTGCTTTTGCCGCAGATTCGATTATGGAAGCGGTGGATGCGGAGATGGACCTGGTCATTTGTATCACAGAAGGCATTCCGGTGCTGGATATGGTCAAAGTGTCCAGATACATGGAGGGCCGCTCCACAGTGCTGATCGGTCCCAACTGTCCGGGTGTCATCACGCCTGGAGAATGCAAAATCGGCATTATGCCGGGTTATATTCATAAGCCGGGATATGTCGGTGTAGTCTCCCGGAGCGGGACCTTGACCTACGAAGCTGTGCATCAGCTGACGGAGCGCGGAATCGGCCAATCCTCAGCGGTAGGCATCGGGGGCGACCCGGTGAAGGGCTCGGAGTTCATCGACATCCTGAAGCTTTTCAATGAAGATCCGGGTACCAAGGCTGTCATTATGATCGGTGAGATCGGCGGGACGGCAGAGGAAGAAGCTGCACTGTGGATCAAAGAGAACATGACCAAGCCTGTAGTGGGCTTCATCGGCGGGGTTACGGCACCTCCGGGCAAACGGATGGGTCACGCCGGGGCAATTATTTCAGGCGGTAAAGGAACGGCGAGCGAGAAGATCGCTGTGCTGGAGTCCTGCGGCATTAAGGTAGCGCCAACGCCTGCTGAAATGGGCTCTACCCTCGTCAGTGTGCTTGAGGAACGCGGCATCCTGAATGCCTTCACCACCCACTAGGGCGCTTCTTACGCTAGTTCGAAATGTTTTGGGGTCCCCGCAAAGTACCTGAGTTATCATCGAAGCTAAATCTCCACTTTGTGGGGTTGTTTTGTCACAGCTTTTCCTGCCGAAGCAGGTATAATGAATGTTGAAGGTAAGCAACCTTTTGTCCCGGATTACGCGGATGAAAGGTTGCTTTTTTTGGTTTAAGTCAATTTGGTTTAAGACAATAAGGAAGGCTGGCCCTTCCGCACGGGGAGAGAATACATTTGGAAATTCGGGAGCTGTTGTTCGGTCTGCATGAGATGGAAGGGATTGGCTGGAAAAGTATCGACAAGATCCGCCGGGCAGGTCTTTTGACGAATGCTGTCTTCTCCTGTTCTGCCGAGGAGTGGGAACGGGCTGGAATCAGCGGTGTAATATCCGCCCGGCTGGCGGCAGACTTCAATGAAGCATGGGTGCTGAAGCGCCGCTTTTTAATGGAAGAAAGCGGTGTAGCGATGGTCACTATTCTGGATGATCACTACCCAGTACAACTGAGGGAAACCCCTCAGCCGCCTTGGGTATTGTACTATCGTGGCCGTCTGGATTTGGCTTCCCGTCCCTCTGTTGCTATGGTGGGGACCCGGGTGCCTACCGCTTATGGGCGCAGGGTGGGGGAGATGCTGGCGGGACAGCTAAGTGCAGCCGGTCTCACGGTTGTAAGCGGCCTGGCGAGGGGGATTGACAGTGTCTGTCATGAAGCGGCGTTAGGCGGAGCAGGAGGGACCATTGCGGTGGTGGCAACCGGCTTGGACAAGGTCTATCCTCCGGATAACCGTGAGCTGGAGCGGCAGATTTCTCGGGAAGGGCTGGTTCTTAGCGAATATCCTATCGGAACTCCGAGTCATCCCGGATTATTCCCGCAGCGCAACCGGATTATCGCTGGCTTGTCGCTGGGAACACTGGTGGTGGAGGCAGACAGCCGCAGCGGGTCCCTGATCACCGCCGATGCTGCGCTTGAAGCAGGCCGGGATGTGTTTGCCGTGCCGGGGCCGTTGACCTCTCCCAAGAGCAGAGGGGCACTGGAGCTGATTAAGCAAGGTGCGAAGCTGGTAACCTGTGCCTCAGATATTGTGGAAGAATACGTCTCCAGCCTGCCTTCCAAGGGGGCTGCATCAGCTTCAGCAGGCGCTGTAGAGCGGGAGAGTCCAGCCGATCTGATGGAAAAGAAATTGACAAGTGAGGAGCTGCACCTTTACCATATACTGCATCAAGGCCCGTTTACACTCGATGAGCTGCTCGCGTCAACGAGGTGGGATTTTGGACATTTGCATTCAGTTCTGTTATCTTTAATCATAAAAAAAGCGGTAACACAATTACCGGGTGCAATTTATAAGGTAATTTAATATAGAAGTAACTGTGGTAAGCATAGACTTCCTGGTACAGCCGGGTCCGATGACTGGTTCAGGAGGTGATCTGCTTACGAACTTTTGGGAGGAAAACCTATGGCAGATGCGTTGGTTATTGTAGAATCACCATCAAAAGCGAAAACGATTGGTAAATATCTGGGCAGCAAATATATTGTTAAGGCATCAATGGGGCATATCATAGATTTGCCAAAAAGCCAGATCGGTGTGGATGTGGAGAATCAGTTCAATCCCAAATATATAACGATCCGCGGCAAGGGCTCTATCTTGAAGGAACTTAAGGATGCCAGCAAAAAAGTGAAAAAAGTCTATCTCGCAGCTGACCCGGACCGCGAAGGGGAAGCTATTGCCTGGCATTTGGCAAATGCGCTGAATTTGGACAACACACAGGAATGCCGCGTGGTCTTCAATGAAATTACCAAGCAGGCGGTGAAGGATGCCTTCAAGACACCGCGCAAGATTAATATGGATCTGGTGAACGCCCAGCAGGCGCGGCGGATTCTGGACCGGCTTGTCGGTTACAAGATTAGCCCTCTATTATGGAAGAAAGTCAAAAAAGGCCTCTCCGCCGGACGGGTACAATCGGTAGCGGTTAAGATTGTTATGGACCGGGAGAATGAAATTTCTGAATTCATTCCTACAGAATACTGGAGCATTACTGCTCGGCTAGCGATTCGGGATTCTGAATTCGAAGCCAAGTTCCACCGCCTGAACGGCGAGAAGAAGGAACTGGGTCAAGAGAGCGATGTGCAGGAAGTGCTGGAAGCGATTAAGAACGCGGCCTTCCAGGTCAAAGAAGTGAAAGAGAAGGAGAGACAGCGGCATCCATCCGCTCCGTTCACGACAAGCTCACTGCAGCAGGAGGCTGCCCGTAAGCTGGGCTTCCGCGCGTCCAAGACGATGTCTGTTGCACAGCAGCTCTATGAGGGAGTGGAGCTGGGCAAGGAAGGCACTGTCGGGTTAATCACTTATATGCGTACAGATTCCACGCGTATATCCACTACGGCCCAGGATGAAGCCAAGGAGCTGATCCAATCCAAATACGGTGAGAAGTTCATTCCCGAGACGCCGCGTCAATATTCCAAGAAGGCTGCGGGCGCCCAGGACGCGCATGAAGCGATCCGTCCGACCTCTGCGCTGCGTGAGCCGGATACGGTCAAGGAATTCATGAGCCGTGATCAATTCCGGCTGTATAAGCTCGTATGGGAGCGTTTTGTGTCCAGTCAGATGTCTTCCGCGTTGCTGGATACGTTGTCGGTAGATATTACAGCCGGTACAGCGATATTCAGAGCGGTAGGGTCCAAGGTCTCGTTCCCGGGCTTCATGAAGGTGTATGTGGAAGGCAATGACGACGGCACAACAGACGAAGAGAAGTTCCTGCCGCAGCTGAAGGCGGGCGATGAGCTGGAGAAGCGCGAGATTGAGCCGAAGCAGCATTTCACCCAGCCGCCGCCAAGATATACAGAAGCCCGTCTCGTCAAGACGCTTGAGGAACTGGGCATAGGCCGTCCAAGTACGTATGCGCCGACCCTGGAGACGATCCAGAAGCGCGGGTATGTGGCGATTGAAGAGAAGAAGTTCATGCCGACTGAGCTTGGAGAACTAATCATAGAGCAAATGGAAGAGTTCTTCCCGGAAATTCTCAATGTGGAATTCACCGCCCATATGGAAGGGGACCTTGACCATGTGGAGGAAGGTGCAGAGGATTGGGTGAAGGTGCTGGCCGAGTTCTATGAATCCTTTGAGAAAAGACTCCTATATGCGGAAGAAGAAATGAAGGAAATCGAGATTGAAGATGAGGTCTCTGATGAGCTGTGTGAGAAATGCGGTAAGCCGATGGTCTATAAGCTGGGCCGGTTCGGCAAATTCCTGGCCTGCTCCGGATTTCCGGAATGCCGCAACACCAAGCCGATCATTAAGGATATCGGTGTAAGCTGTCCGAAATGCCATGAAGGCAAGGTAGTGGAGCGGCGCAGCAAGAAGGGGCGTGTCTTCTACGGCTGCGACCAATATCCGGGCTGTGACTTTGTTTCCTGGGATAAGCCGTCAGTGAAGCCATGTCCGGCTTGCGGCTCCTGGATGATCGAGAAGCGCAACAAGCAGGGAACCAAGCTGCAGTGCACCTCATGCGACCATACAGAGGCTGTAATCGAAAGCGATGAGTTAGCAGAATAATAGGGTTACAGGAGGAACGGAAATTGACAGAAAAAGCACAAGTAACCGTTATCGGAGCAGGTCTGGCCGGAAGTGAAGCCGCCTGGCAGATCGCTTCGCGCGGAGTTCCGGTCAGATTGTATGAGATGCGTCCGGTCGTAAAGACACCGGCGCATCATACAGATCAGTTCGCCGAGCTGGTCTGCAGCAACTCACTGCGGGCGAATGGCCTCGGAAATGCAGTGGGTGTACTTAAGGAAGAAATGCGGCGTCTGGGCTCTCTGGTACTGGGTGCAGCCGACAGGCATGCCGTTCCGGCGGGAGGCGCTCTTGCTGTTGACCGGGACGGATTCTCCGGTGAAATCACGTCCATGCTGCATAACCACCCTTTGGTGGAAGTCATAAACGAAGAACTTACGCATATACCGGAGGAAGGGATTGTTGTTATTGCCACCGGGCCGCTGACTTCACCCTCCTTGTCCTCGGAGATCAAGGGACTGCTTGGCGAAGAGTATTTTTATTTCTATGATGCAGCGGCTCCGATCGTAGAGAAAGACAGCATCGATATGAGCAAGGTCTATTTGGCCTCCCGCTATGATAAAGGCGAAGCCGCCTATCTGAACTGTCCGATGACGGAAGAGGAATTCGATATTTTTTATGATGCGCTGATCTCGGCTGAGACGGCTGCACTCAAAGATTTTGAGAAAGAGATTTACTTTGAAGGCTGTATGCCGATTGAAATTATGATGAGACGCGGCAAGCAGACGGCATTGTTCGGCCCTATGAAGCCTGTAGGACTGCTCAATCCTCACACGGGCAAGCTCCCTTACGCGGTTGTGCAACTGCGCCAGGACAATGCTGCCGGTACGCTGTATAATCTGGTCGGCTTCCAGACCCATCTGAAGTGGGGCGAGCAAAAACGGGTATTCTCACTCATTCCTGGCCTGGAGCAGGCGGAATATGTTCGTTATGGGGTCATGCATCGCAATACCTTTATTAATTCCCCTAAGCTGCTGCAGCCCACTTACCAGATGAAGGGCCGGGAGAGATTGTATTTTGCCGGCCAGATGACCGGGGTGGAAGGGTATGTAGAATCTGCGGCTTCCGGTATGATCGCCGGTATGAATGCAGCGAGAGCAGCGCTTGGCGAAGAGAGCCTGATCTTCCCCGAGGACACGGTGCTGGGCAGCATGCCCGCCTATATTACTTCGGCAGATCCTGAACACTTCCAGCCGATGAATGCCAACTTTGGCCTGTTGCCGAAGCTTGAGACACGGTTCCGCAGCAAAAAAGAAAAGAACGAACGTCTGGCTTACCGGGCGCTTGACAGCCTTGCTGCTTATGCTGCAGCCCATGAATTGAAGTATGCTGAGCCGGAGCCGATGGATGCTGATCGGGCAGAAGCGGATAGTCCTGCACAACCGGCACAATAGGTTCAGACCTGTATTACCTAATCTGAGGAGGGTGCTCATCATGTTACCCAGCTTTCATGCAACTACGATTTGTGCGGTAAGACATAACGGCCATGCGGCGATTGCCGGTGACGGCCAGGTTACTTTCGGAGAGAGTGTCATTATGAAGACGACGGCCAAGAAGGTCCGCCGCCTGTACAGAGGTCAGGTCATTGCCGGGTTTGCAGGCTCTGTAGCTGATGCGATTACGCTGTTCGAGAAGTTCGAGGGGAAGCTTGAGGAGCACCACGGCAATCTGCAGCGGGCAGCGGTGGAGCTGGCCAAGGATTGGCGCCAGGACCGCATTCTGCGCAAGCTGGAAGCGCTCATGATCGTAATGGATAAGGAAGGCATGCTGCTGATCTCCGGCAATGGTGAAATTATCGAGCCGGATGATGATGTACTGGCGATCGGCTCCGGCGGTAACTTTGCGCTGGCTTCCGGGCGGGCGCTCAAGCGCCATGCCTCCCATCTGGGTGCCGGTGACATTGCCAGAGAAGCGCTGCAAATTGCCTCCGAGATCTGTGTGTATACCAATTCCAATATTATTGTCGAAGAGTTATAGGCAAGGTGCCATATATAAAGGGAGGAAGTCACAATGGTGAATCAATCGCTTACGCCACGCCAGATCGTAACAGAGCTTGACAAATATATCGTAGGTCAAAAGCAGGCCAAGAAATCAGTGGCCGTTGCCCTCCGCAACCGGTATCGGCGCAGTCTGTTGTCCGAGGAGCTGCGGGATGAGGTTGTGCCGAAGAATATCCTGATGATCGGCCCTACCGGTGTAGGTAAAACAGAGATCGCCCGGCGTCTGGCTAAGCTTGTTAATGCCCCGTTTATCAAAGTCGAAGCGACCAAATTTACGGAAGTCGGCTACGTGGGGCGTGATGTGGAGTCGATGGTCCGGGATCTGGTAGAGACCTCTATCCGTATGGTGAAGCTGGAGTGCACCGAAAAGGTGAAGGACCGCGCAGAAGAGCTGGCGAATGACCGGATTGTGGCAATTCTGGTCCCTTCCTCCTCGAAGGGGAAATCGCAGCGCAATCCGTTTGAGATGATTTTTGGCGGAAACACCGGCGGGGCGGAGGAATCCAAGGAAGAGCCGGAGGATGGAAGTCTGAGCGAACGCCGCAGAGGGATCAAGTTCAAGCTGCTTGCAGGCCAGTTAGAGGATGACGTCATTGAGATTGATGTCGAGGACACGACGCCTTCGATGATGGATATGTTCGCTGGGCAGGGCAATGACCAGATGGGCATGAACATGCAGGAGATGTTCGGGAACCTGCTGCCGAAGCGTACGAAGAAGCGCAAGCTGCCGATCCGTGAAGCCCGCAAGGTGCTGATTCAGGATGAAGCGGCCAAGCTGATTGACACAGACGACATGATTCAGGAGTCGGTAGCCCGTGCAGAGCAATCGGGGATTATTTTCATCGATGAGATCGACAAGGTGGCCAGCCAGGGCAAGGGCTCCGGTCCCGATGTATCCCGCGAAGGCGTGCAGCGTGACATTCTGCCTATCGTCGAGGGATCGACAGTCATGACCAAATACGGGCCTGTGAAGACAGACTACGTGCTGTTCATCGCCGCAGGCGCTTTTCATATTGCCAAGCCTTCAGATCTGATCCCTGAGCTTCAGGGGCGCTTCCCGATCCGTGTAGAGCTGAGCAGTCTCACACTTGAGGACTTTGTATCTATTCTTACGGAGCCTGAGAACGCACTTACGAAACAATATGTGCATTTGCTGCAGACGGAGAACATTGAAATCCAGTTCCAGAAGGAAGCCATTCAGGAAATTGCCAAGATCGCGGCCTCCGTGAATCAGAATATGGAGAACATCGGGGCACGGCGTCTGCATACGATCCTGGAAAAGCTGCTGGAGGATCTATCGTTCGAGGCACCTGAGCTGACGCTCGACACTATGGTCATCACTCCGGAGTATGTTCGCGAAAAACTGGCAGGAATCGCGCAGGACCGCGACTTAAGCCAATATATTCTGTGAGAAGGCAGAGCTATAAAATCATCAATATAGGTAATTCGAATTATGGTTATACAAATTTGATTCTAAATTCATGCATAAAAAGTTAAAAAATTCTATAATAAAGCAGAAAATGTAATATAAAAGGAAAATAATTGTAAAAACATGCTTTAAGCCCTCTCTTTTCTGAAAAGATAGGGCTTATTTCTTATTGTAATAATATACAAATTCTAAGAGAATCAATGTATGTGAGATTGACATAAGAATCATTCATCGACATGGTTCGACTTTAAGACGAATATGTTGTGAAAAAAATGACTTTATTTGTCGAAAATAAGCAGGGATTTGAACAAAGTTGTGGAATTCTTTTCATTATGATAGGTTTGGAAGGGGGATTACTATGGGTTTGCTGAACAGTGTCAGTTTTCAAAGATTACAAGGAGGCCTAGATGCCGCCACCAAACGACAAAGTGTTCTGGCTAATAATGTAGCAAATAATGATACACCAAATTTTAAACGTTCAGATGTTAGCTTTGAGAGCTTCCTGAGAGATCAGGAGAGCGGACTTAAAGCCACACTGGGTGCGAAAGTATCAGACTCCCGTCATTTCCGCTTCGGGACAGTGACCGGCATGCCGGCCGCTGTGGTCAGTACCGATGAGACTACATCTATGAATAACAACGGCAATAATGTGGATATGGATCGAGAACAGGCGCTGAGCGCCGAGAACCAGCTGAGATACAACTCTTATGTTGAACAGCTGAACAGTCAGATCACAATGATGCGTACTGTTGTACAGGGAGGGTAATCAATAATGAACTTTGGCAGCAGCTTTGGTATTAGCGCATCAGCTTTAACCGCCCAGCGTCTGCGGATGGATGTGATCTCCTCCAATATCGCCAACGCCGAGACCACAAGAGCCTCCGTGGTGGACGGCAAAGCCGTACCTTACCGCCGTAAGCTCACAGTTCTGGAAACTACCCAGGCTGACAGCTTCGCGAATATACTAGGCTCCAAGATGAGCGGCGGCAATGATGGCGTCAAGGTGAAATCGATTATCGAGGATTCTTCTCCGCTCAAGCCGGTGTATAATCCGAGCCATCCTGATGCGGACGCTGACGGTTATGTATATATGCCGAATGTGGATGTGACCAAGGAAATGGTGGACATGCTGTCTGCCTCGCGTTCTTACGAAGCGAATGTAACGATGCTGAACGCATCCAAATCCATGGTGACCAAGGCGCTTGAAATCGGCCGGTAGAATGAATTGACTGTCTAGGAGGAGAAGAATTGATACAGAATTTATTGATCGGGAACCAGGCGGTTCAGCCGCTGGCTATGAAGTCCGTAGCTGCAGAATCCTCAGCCGTGCAAGAGCCGGGACAGAGCTTCGGTTCATACCTGGAGAATGCGCTTAACCAGGTAGCAGATCAGGAACAGCAGGCGAAGGACATGAGTAACAAATTTGTACTGGGAGAGGTCAACATTGATGAGGCTATGATTTCGTCCCAACAGGCATTGCTGAGTTTGCAGCTGACTACACAAGTCCGGAACAAAGTGATTGAAGCCTATCAGGAAATTATGAGAACTCAAATCTAAATAATCCTAGCTACGTTTCGGATGGGGTGACACTGTGAATGAAAGATTGGCCCAGTACCGGGAGAAGATAACCCAGTATTGGAACAGATTCAGCGGTAAACAGAAGATAATGTTTTTCTCCACTCTGTTTATTATCATTATAATAATCGTAGTTACGACCATGCAGTTATCGAAGGTGGAATACGAGGTTGCTTTTCAGGACCTGGACAGTACCGATTCAGCGGGAGTTATGAGTTATTTGGATACATCAGGGGTGTCTTACCGTTTAAGCCCGGATGGTAAAAGTATCTCCGTTCCCAGTACGGACGCTGCACGTATCAAGATAGCTGTTGGTTCTCAGGGAATCGTTCAGCAAGGCTCGATCGGGTACAAGGTATTCAATGAATCCTCGTCCATGATCGGTACTACAGACAGTGAATTCAATGTTAAATACAACAATGCGCTTAATGGTGAAGTTGAACAGCTGATGAGAAGGATGCAGGGGATTAAAGACGCCAAGGTTCTCATTACCCTGCCGAAGGAGACGGTATTCGCCTCACAGGAGGATCAGGAGAAAGCGCAGGCTTCCGTGGTGATGAGCTTCAATCCGGGATTCAGACCTTCCCAGGAAAATATTGACGGCTACTTCAATCTCGTGAAGACCGCTGTCCCGAATCTTCCCATCGACAACATTACAATCACCAACAACGAGGTGGAGCTGAAACCGACGGCCAAGGGCGGCCAGGCGGGAATCTCCAGCCAGGTTGAAGAGAACTTCGCACTCAAGAAGAAATTCGAAGACGATGTCAAGAAAGATGTCAAGCAATTCCTGACTACCCTCACAGGTCCCGATAAGGTTGATGTCCTGGTGTTCTCCAAGCTTAATTTCGATAAGGAGAACAGAAAGGAAGATGTTGTAGTACCGGTGGATGCTGAGAATATGAAGGGGATTGAGATCAGCTCGCAGATTATCAGCAAAACATTCTCGGGCCAAGGGAACACTTCCGGAGGAGTCGCAGGTACAGGATCTGAAGATGTTGCAGGTTATCCTGCGGGGGCTGACACAGGTGCTTCTTCTTCTGAGGAATCATCGGAGACAAGGAACTATGAAGTTACTAGAATCACTAAAGATATCATCGCAAGTCCATATACTGTAAAAGATTTAACCATAAATGTCGCGGTTGAACCACCTGCAGGACAAACAACTTTGGACGAGGCTACTTCAGGAGCGATACAGAACATTCTGGTCAACATTGTCCGTGCGTCCCTGGCAGATTCAGGTATCACTTATACAGACGCAGACCTGACCAAAAAAGTTTCGGTATTCTCGCAACAATTTGGAGGTGCTACTGCCGAGAACGCATCCGGCGGAATGGCAACCTGGATGATCTGGGCCATCGGTGCGGCTGCTCTGCTGGTCGGTGCAGGCGGAGGTTATCTGATCTACCGCAGCCGCAAGAACAAGCAGGAGGAAGAGGTCGAAGAAGATATTCCGCTGCAGGTTCCTACCGAGTTCCCTTCAATTAATATGGATAGCGTGACGAATGAAAGTCAGGTCCGCAAGCAGCTGGAAAGTCTGGCAAAGAAGAAGCCGGATGAATTCGTAAATCTGCTCCGCACCTGGCTTGCTGAAGAACAGAGGTGAAGAGATGGCAAAAGCTAGCCAGCAGGGACTCAGCGGCCGTCAAAAGGCGGCGATCCTGCTTATCACACTAGGGCCTGAAGTATCGGCACAAATATTTAAGCATCTGCGGGATGAGGAAATCGAACAGCTGACGCTGGAAATTGCGAATGTACGCAAAGTGGACAGCGGGGAAAAAGAGTCGATCATGTCCGAATTCCATCAGATCTGTCTCGCACAGGAATATATCTCGCAGGGCGGTATCAATTACGCCAAGGAGATTCTTGAGAAAGCTCTCGGCTCAGCCAAGGCGCTCGAAGTCATCAACCGCCTGACAGCAACGCTGCAGGTAAGACCTTTCGATTTTGCCCGCAAGGCAGATCCGAACCAGATTCTCAACTTCATCCAGAACGAGAATGTACAGACCATTGCACTTGTACTCTCTTATCTGCAATTTGAACAGGCGGCCTCCATTCTGTCTTCCCTGCCTCAGGAGAAGCAGGCGGAGGTAGCCAGAAGAATAGCGATTATGGACAGCACCTCTCCAGAGGTGGTCACCCAAATCGAACGTGTCCTGGAACAGAAGCTGTCTGCTACAGTAACACAGGATTATACGAATGCAGGCGGTATCGAATCGATTGTACAGATTCTGAACGGCGTAGACCGCGGTACAGAACGGACCATTCTGGATTCCCTGGAAATTCAGGACCCGGAGCTGGCCGAGGAAATCAAGAAGCGGATGTTCGTCTTCGAGGATATCGTCAATGTCGACAACCGCTCGATTCAGCGGATTATCAAGGATATCGACAACGCGGACTTGCAGCTTGCGCTCAAGGTGGCCAGCGAGGAAGTGCGGGATGTGATCTTCCGCAATATGTCCAAGCGTATGGCCGAGACCTTCCGCGAGGAAATGGAGTACATGGGACCTGTGCGGCTGCGTGATGTGGAAGAAGCACAGACCCGCATCGTAGGCACGATCCGCAGACTCGAAGAGTCTGGTGAAATTATCATCGCCCGTGGCGGAGGAGATGACATTATTGTCTAAGCTGATCAAGCATTCTCAATATATTCCGGTAGATGTGCTGAAGCGTCTTGAACAGGCCAGACATCATGCAGGCCTGACTGAAGAGCCGGCTCCAGAAGAGCCTCCGGGTGAAGTCCACTACCAGGACCCCGCCAGGGAGGCAGCGGAGCAGTCCCGCAAGCAAATGCTGAAGGATGCTCAGGAGTTCGCGGAGAGTCAGGTCCGCAGCGCCTCCGAGGAAGCGGAGAATATTGTGGAATCAGCACGGACTGAAGCTGAAGAATGGTGGCGCGAGCGGAGGGAACAGGATGAGCTGCTGATCGAAGCCGTCAAATCCGAGGGGTACCAGCAGGGGTATCAGGAAGGTCTGGCTCAAGCAGAGCAGGAGATGTCCCTGCGTCTTGCCGAGATGATGGAAGAAGCGCGGACCGTGCTTCAGGAAGCATACCGGGCAAGAGATGTAATTATACAGGAGGCGGAACCGTTTCTTGTAGAGCTAAGCTGCGATATTGCTGAGAAAATCGTGGACAAGCAGCTGACCGTTGAACCGAAATTTGCGATGGATCTGATCCGTAAAAACCTGGCCCGAAAACGCGAGCAGGGGCTGATCTCACTCTGTGTGTCTCCTGCACAGTTTGCTTTTGTCAATGCGGCCCGGGAAGAGCTCTCGCTTGCTGTGGACTCACAGGCTGAGCTGCAGATTCTGCCGGATTCAACGGTCAGAGATCTGGGGTGTGTAATCCGGTCTTCCTTCGGCAGCATCGATGCCCGTGTCGATACCCAGCTTGCCGAAATTAAAAAAGAACTGCTAAGAATCGCTCTGGACTCGGATGAACACAGAAATGGGGACGACGATGCTTGACAGCAGAAGATACAAAGATCAGCTGCGTAACTTCGATCCGGTAAGGATTAATGGCAAGGTTACGCAGGTTATCGGGCTGATGGTGGAGTCGGAAGGGCCTGACGCCAGCATCGGTGATGTGTGCTATATCTATCCTGCCAAAGGAAGTAAGCCGCTTCAGGCAGAGGTTGTCGGGTTTCGTGATAACAAGGTGCTGTTAATGCCGCTTGGCGAACTGCAGGCCATCGGGCCTGGCTGTGATGTGGTGGGCACCGGCAAGCCGCTGAGCGTTCAAGTCGGCTCGGAGCTGCTCGGGAAGGTTCTCGACGGTCTGGGACAGCCGCTGGATGGTTCACTGATACCGGCCAGAATGCCGCATAGCTCTACCTTCAACATTCCGTCCAATCCGCTTAACCGCCCGCGGGTCGCCGAGCCGATCAGCATTGGAGTCCGGGCTATCGATGGACTTTTGACGATCGGCAAGGGGCAGCGCGTAGGGATTTTTGCCGGCTCGGGTGTGGGGAAGAGTACCCTGATGGGGATGATTGCCCGCAACACCTCGGCAGATGTCAATGTGATTGCGCTGATCGGTGAACGTGGCAGAGAGGTGCTTGATTTTATTGAGCGTGATCTGGGGCCGGAAGGCCTTCAGCGTTCGGTAGTCATTGTGGCCACTTCCGATCAGCCTGCGCTGATCCGGATTAAGGGGGCACTGATCGCTACTACGATTGCCGAGTACTTCCGCGACCGTGGTCTGAATGTCATGCTGATGATGGACTCGGTAACACGTTATGCGATGGCGCAGCGTGAGGTAGGGCTGGCAGTCGGCGAGCCTCCGGCGATGAGAGGGTATACACCTTCTGTATTCGCCAGTCTGCCTAAGCTGCTGGAACGGGCCGGAACGGGTCCTACAGGCTCAATCACTGCGTTCTACACGGTGCTGGTTGACGGTGACGATATGAACGAGCCGATAGCAGACGCTGTACGCGGTATTTTGGACGGGCATATTGTTCTGAACCGGAATATAGCCAACAAAGGACATTTTCCGGCGATCGATGTTCTCGCAAGCATCAGCCGGGTGATGAAGGATATCGCCCCGGAGGAGCAGATTGCAGCAGCCGAGAATGTGAAGCGCCTGATGGCGGTGTATAAGGATTCCGAGGATCTGATTAACATCGGAGCCTACCAGAGGGGCTCTAACGCGCAAATCGATGAGTCGATGCATTACATCGACAGCATCTGGGATTTCACCAAGCAAAAAGTGAACGAGAAGGTAACCCTTAGCGAAGTGCAGCTGACTTTAATTTCACAGTTCTCGAGGAGTTGATTGATCATGAGATTCCATTATACTTTTCAAAAAGTGGTGGACTTGAAGGGTAACGAAAAAACACAGGCAGAGTGGATGCTCTCAAGCGCGCTCGGAGAACTGCAGGCACAGGAAAAAAGCCTTGATGAATTAATCGGCCAGCGCAGTACGCTGATGTTGTCCCTGCAAAGTGCAGCACAGCAGAAGACACCGATGGCTAAGCTTCGCGAAATGCAGGATTACGTAGATTATCTCGACAAATGCATTGCCCGCAAGCATTCCGATATCAGCCTTGCACATGTTGAGGTTCAGAATAAGCAGGATCACCTGAGTACTAAGGTTCTGGATGAGAAGGTATGGCTTAAGGCCAAAGACAAAGCACAAACCGCATTTCTGCAGAATATGAGTTTACGGGAACAAAACGAACTGGATGAGATGGCTACCGTCCGCTTCGCGATGAAATCCCTCTAACCCGGGAGGTTTCCGCTAGTGGCAAATAATCAGATGGAACTTGAAGATGAAGGGTCGGCAGGCAAATTAGAGCGTTTTTTGTTCTTGATGATTCCAATCATTTTCACGCTTGTACTGCTTGGGGTACTGCTCACCCTATTTAATATGGATATCCGTAACAACGTGCTGGCGATTGCCAACAAAATTCCTGTTATAGAGAAATGGGTGCCTGATCCCCCGCCGGACCCGGCAGCGCCAGGTGAAGCCGCAGAGAATCCGCCGGCTGAGAGCAAGGAGCAAGCCGCCAGCTCCGCGAGCACGATCAAAGAACTCAAAGCACAGCTTACCGCTCAGGAGGAGAAGCTGAAGAAGGCTGAGGAAGACAAGGCGGCGGAGACCACCAAGGCCGAAGCGCTTCAAAAGCAGGTTGAAGAGTTAAAGACTGCCGCTGAAACGGCCGCAGCCACCGAGGAAGAGGAAGATCCTTATCTGAAGAAAGTGACGGATCTGGCCAAACTCTACGCCGGCATGAAGGCCTCCAAAGCGGCACCGATCATGGAGAATTTGACTACCGATGAGATGGTTCAAATCTTCAGTGTGATGAGCAATGCGGCAAAATCGGCCATCCTGGAAAAAATGGATGCCAAAAAAGCGGCAGATGTCTCCATAAAGCTAAAAGAAACCACAAATTCAACCGATATGGCTATTGCAGCCCTGCAATCCCGGCTGAAGCAGGAGGCGGGTACCACTACTCCCAAGCCTTCAGCTAATCTGGATCAGGAGAAGCTAGGCCAGACTTTCACCAGCATGCCCGCTGCGGATGCGGCAGTGCTGCTTGGCTCCATGTACAGCCTTAGTCCGGATAAGGTCATCACGGTGCTGAATACGGTCAGTGACTCGGTCCGCTCCTCGATTCTGGGGGAGATGACCAAGAAAGACAGCAAACAGACAGCCAAAATTGTCAACCGTCTGATGGGCGGGAAATAACTTTTGAAGGGAGGTGAAAAAGATGAGTATTATTCTACAAACCTTAACCGCAGGCAATCTGGCTGCTTCCGGCGGAACAACGCAGGGAACAACCGGAACGGTTAATCCGGCGACGCCATTTGCCCAGACGCTTGTGCAGAGCATGGTGGGAGTTACCGCTGTCAAAGGCACTGAGACTCCTGCAGCCGGTAATTTGGCTTCATTATTGCAGGGACTCCTGAGTGCTGTTCAGGCTAAGGGAGAAGAGGCAGGTAGCGCAGATGTCAAGCAAACGAAACTGCTGGAAGGTCTTGTGCAGGATATAGAGAAGCTGGACACCAGCCTTGCGGCTGATCCGGCGCTGATTGCAGCGCTTCAAGGCTGGCTGCTTCAAGTATCTGCTCTTGTGTCCGGCAATCCCTCTACAGGTTCACAGGATGCCTTGGCTACTGCTGCTGATACATCCATCAGCTTGTCGCCGCTTGCCAAGAACCCTGAAACCCTGCGCTTTGCCGTTCAAGATGAACTGAACAGCCTGCTTCAACAGGTTCAGACGGCAGCTGTCAGCGGGGATCAGGAGACTGCTGCCAAAGGAGCGGCGCTTCTGAATCAATTCTCGGCTATTATGGCGGAGAGTGCGCCTGTTAATCACAAGTCCATGGCTAACAAGGCTCCAGCAGTTGTGGATGCTCCAGCGGTGTCGCTTAAGCAGGCAACAGGAAGCGAGCCCAAGGTGGAAATGTATAGCAAAGCAGATTTGGCAACGGATGTCCGTAGGTTATTGGGGGCTTCAGCCAGCACTCGTTCCATGTTGGATGCAGCAGCAGCCGGTACCGCCGAAGCTGTAATTGCAGATGAGGGCTCCACTCCTGTTCTTGCAGGAATGGCAGCTTCGATGAAGAAGACCGTATCAGCCGAGGAGGCTTTGCCCGCTGGCGAAGCAGTGACCGCGGAGCCGGAGGTTGTAACGGCCGGCCAATTATCCCTGCGGCACGGAATTACTGCACCGCTCAAGGCGGAAGCCGCGCCAGTGCCGGTTCAGCAATTCGCCCAGGAGATGAACACCTTCATCAGCGGCAAGCTTGAGATTGTCAAGAAGGGTGGAGTGGCTGAAGCCACGATTACCTTATTCCCGGAGAATCTGGGACAAGTGGATGTGAAGATTTCCATGCAAAACGGTAATCTGGTGGCACAGTTCATGACCCAGCATGCCGGAACCAAGGATATGCTTGAGCAGCAGATGAGTCAGCTTCGATTGGCCTTGCAGTCCCAGGGACTTCAAGTAGAGCGCTTGGAAGTTACGCAGAACAACAGCTCCCCTCAGTCACAGTGGACCGGAGGTCAGGGTCAGCAGACAGGCGCGGGCGGACAGCAGCAAGGCAGACGTTCACGGGAACGCCAGGAAGAATCGGCAGATGCCGTGCTTGCCGCAGAGCTTAATGGAGAATGGAAGGACTGGGTATCAGCAGCTCAGCAGGACAGTAACCAGAGCGGCGGATTCTCAACCAAGATTTGATCTACAGGATAAGCGAGGTGAAATGATATGGCAACGAATCCCGTGTCTAACAGCAACGAGTGGAATTATGTAGCGAATGATAAGACACCCAAGACCACAGGCAACTCTACACTGGGCAAGGATCAGTTCTTGAAAATACTGATTACCCAGCTGCAGAACCAGGACCCGATGCAGCCAATGGAGGATAAGGAATTCATCGCTCAAATGGCTCAGTTCTCATCTGTAGAGCAGCTTATGAATATATCCACCCAGCTTACAGCACTGAATCAGTCCCTTGGCTCTGTGTCCGGATTGATCGGGAAGGATATCACCTGGACGGATGCCGAGACGAAATTGCCGAAATCAGGCAATGTCGAATCAATTGTGGTCAGCAGCGGTGTGCAATACGCAGTGGTAGGCAAGGAGCGGATTGCTCTGACGGATATTACGCAAATTCAGAATGCCGGCACTACACCTGCAGCGGGCAGCGAGACTCCAGCGGGTAGCGAGACACCAGCGGCCAGTGAGACTCCGGCAGCCAGCGAGACTGAAACAAGTGGCGGGGAGAGCGGGGAGACATCATGAGTGACAGAATAACTATCGGACAATTATATCCGGCAGCTGTACATCCTTCCGCCTTGCAGCGTCAGCAATCTGTTAAGGGCTCATCAAGTCCTGAAGCGTCGTTCGAGAGTGTGCTGCAGAAGAATATGCTGAAGTTCAGCAATCATGCAGCAAAGCGTCTGGAGCAGCGGGGAATCGAGCTTGGCAGCCGCCAGCTGGATCAGATCTCCTCTGCGGTAGACAAAGCAGCCGCTAAGGGAAGCAAAGAATCCCTGATTCTTATGAAGGACATGGCATTGATTGTAAGTGTAAAGAACCGGACAGTGGTTACAGCGATGGACGGCAATTCAATGAAAGACAATGTATTCACGCAGATTGACAGTGCAGTAATTATATCTTGACCTCGGCTGGTCCTTACTGGAGAGCCGAAAGTGGCTGCCGACCGACTGACGCGGCCACCGCTCCAGCTTCATCTTTCAATTCTTAAGAGTCAGAAGACTCTATAACCGGGAGGACGATTAATAATGTTAAGATCTATGTACTCAGGGGTTTCAGGTATGCGCGGATTCCAGACTAAGCTCGATGTCATTGGTAACAATATTGCGAATGTCAATACCATCGGCTTCAAGTCAGGGCGCGTGATGTTCAAGGATATCATGAGCCAGACCGTCTCTGGGGTTACAGCACCCGGAGAAGAGGGACAAGGCGGTGTCAATGCCAAGCAAATCGGTCTTGGGGTATCCATTGGTTCCATTGACACTTTGCACACAGCTGGTAGTGCGATGACAACGAATAACCCTACAGATCTGCGAATCGATGGAGACGGATTCTTTCTGGTGAAGCTTTCGGGTGATCAGGAGGTTCCATTCCTGACCCGTGCCGGAGATTTTCATGTGGATGCGGGCCGCAATCTGATTACATCGGATGGCCTGCATGTCGTTGACTCCGGAGGCGGACCCATTCAGATCGCTGACGATGTTACGGCATTCTCCATCTCCAGTGACGGAACGATTGTGCAGACAATGGCAGACGGCACTACTGAGGCTGGTGTACAGATTGGCATGGCTAAAGTCAGCAATCCGCAGGGGCTTGAGAAAATCGGCGGAAATCTGTACCGGGTGACCTTAAATGCAAACGATGGAGGTGCACTGGAGCCGACAACTGCCAATGATCCAGAAGCCGGGACAGGTACCATCGTTACCGGCCAGCTGGAAATGTCCAATGTGGATCTGACCGGCGAGTTTACAGAAATGATTGTTACCCAGCGTGGATTCCAGGCGAATTCACGGATTATCACCACTTCCGATGAAGTATTGCAGGAAGTAGTTAATCTGAAGCGTTAAGCCTGAACCGTAATATGTAACTTGCTGAATAATAACGTTTTGCCTGCAGCGGAAATGTTATTGCAGTCGTGGGGGAGGATCTCCTCCCCCTATTTAGGTTAGGAGGCCTGTCATGATTTCGGTAACAAGATTGAACGGGGCGGGGATGTGGCTGAATGCCCTGCTGGTTGAAATGGTTGAAGAATCACCGGACACGTATATTACGCTGGTAACCGGCAAAAGGCTGATCGTGCTTGAGAAGGCCGATGAAGTCATTAGCAAGATCAAGGAATATAACAGGGACATAGGCACACACGCTGCCACCATTAAAGTCCAGTCAATGGAGGAGCTTTCATGAAAAAGATGCTGCCATGGCTCATCACGATATTGCTGGCCGTTACCCTTATCGTAGTCGCTGCATTCTTGCTGATGGACAGATTTTTCCCGGGTGACGGGAATGAAGTGAACAAGGCTGTCCAGAACGTGGAGACGAAGAAGATGACTGCTGATGAAATTGTTAAGATGACGGCCGAAATCCAGGATATCAAAACTAATCTCGCCGATCCCGATTACATCCTTTCAGTTGACATCGCGCTTCAATTAGATTCAGCGGCGTCCAAGGAAGAATTCGAAAAGATAAAATCGATTAAAATAACACCGCTGATTATCAAAGCGATTGCCGATGCCAAACCCGAGGAGCTGAATGGGGCCAGCGGCAAAGATCAGTTCAGCAGCAAACTGGTGAACATTATCAACAAAAACCTGACAGAAGGTTCGATTACCCAGATTGAATTCACCAAATTCATAATGGCACCAATGTAGCTGCAGGCGGGTCAATTCTTTGATGGGGGGGTGATTGAATTGGTTGATGTACTATCACAAAACGAAATTGATGCTCTGCTTGCTGCACTTTCATCCGGTGAAATGGATGCCGACGAACTTAAAAAAGAGGAAACTACTAAAAAGATCCGCTCTTATGATTTCAAACGGGCCGTACGCTTCTCCAAAGATCATATCCGCAGCTTAACCCGGATTCATGATAACTTTGCCCGCTACCTTACAACGTACTTTTCGGCTCAATTGCGCACCTTCGTGCAGATCAATGTCGTTCAAGTAGAGCAGCTCCCTTATGACGAGTTTATCCGCTCCATTCCCAAAATGACGATATTGAATATTTTTGAGGCCGAGCCGCTGGAGGGCCGGATGGTGATGGAGGTGCATCCGAATATTGCTTTTGCCATGCTGGACCGTCTGCTTGGCGGCTTCGGAACGGCACCCTCCAAAATCAACGCGTTGACTGAAATCGAAACGACCATTATGGAGAGGATTTTCAGCAGATGCTTTGAAAGTCTGCAGGAAGCCTGGAAGACGGTGCTTGATATCCATCCCCGGATGGAGGCGCTGGAAACGAATCCGCAGTTTATGCAAATTGTATCGCCTAATGAAACGATTGCCCTGATCTCCCTCAGTACCAAAATAGGAGACACAACGGGGATGATCAATCTCTGTATCCCACACGTTGTGCTGGAGCCGATTATGTCAAGACTCTCGGTGCACCAGTGGTTTGTCTCTGAGAAAAAGGTGCGGGATGAGGTAGAGCTCGAAGCCATCCGGGCAAGAGTGCACCGGGCGCAGCTTCCCATCGTGGCTGAGCTGGGCGAATCGAATTTATCCATTGCTGAATTTCTCGGGCTCAGCATCGGCGACGTGATTTCTCTTAACAAGACGGTGGATTCCGGTCTGTCGATTAAGGTGGGGGACAAGCTGAAATTCATTGGAAGTCCGGGGATGATCAAAGAACGTGTGGCTGTGCAAATAGACGAGATTGTCAGCGAAGGGGTTGAAGAGTTTGACGAGTAAAGATTATTTGTCCCAGGAAGAGATAGATGCTCTTCTTAGACAGTCTGCGGAAGGCAATTTGGCTCCTTCACCGAAGACCGTGGATGATTACTTAACACCTTTTGAACAGGATGCATTGGGAGAGATCGGCAATATCACCTTCGGAAGTGCGGCAACCGCACTCTCCACCTTGCTGGGTAAGAAGGTAGACATTACTACCCCTAAGGTATCCATTATTACACGCGGAGAGTTCGAGGAAGCCTTTCCCAAACCTCATGTAGCTGTTCACGTACAGTATGTCGACGGTTTCCAGGGAATCAATTCTCTGGTGATCAAGATCAGGGATGCACAGGTTATTGCCGACTTGATGCTCGGCGGGGAAGGAGATCCCAAAGACGAGGAACTGAACGAGATTCATATCAGTGCCGTGCAGGAAGCGATGAACCAGATGATGGGCTCGTCCGCTACCTCAATGTCAACGATCTTCAACAGATTCGTCAACATTTCTCCGCCTGGCATTGATATTCTTAACATGTCCAGCGGAGAAGGTGTAGGTAGCCTGCCGGATGATGAGACTCTGATCCAGATTTCCTTCCGCCTCAAGATCGGCGATCTGATTGATTCCACCATCATGCAGCTGCTACCTGTACAATTCGCCAAGGATATGGTGACCATGCTGCTAGGCGATGTCAGCCAGGCTGACCAGGAAGCGGCAGTCTCCTCGGCAGAAGCCACACCGCCTCCGGCTGCTGCAGCCGCACCAGCGCCAGCACCGGAACCAGCGCAGGCGCCGCCTACAGCTCAGCAGCAGATGCCTGCGCCGGAGGCGGGAGGTTACCCGCCGCAATATCCGCCGCAGGGTCAGGGCATGCCGCCTTATCCGGGAATGCCGGAAGGGGGATATTATTATCCTCCGGCAGGGATGCCGGCGTATGGGATGCAGGGCATGCCGCCTTACGGAATGCCGCCTCAGGGCACGCCCTATCCGCAGGCTCAGCCGCAGAATCCGGCACAGGGCCGTAATGTGAATGTACAGCCTGTGCAATTTGCGAATCTGAGTGCAGGGGCTTTTGGCAATATTGACGAAAATAATTTAAATTTATTAATGGACATACCACTGAAGGTAACCGTAGAATTAGGAAGGACCCAGAAGCAGATCAAAGATATTCTGGAAATGTCGCAAGGTTCAATTATTGAACTGGACAAGCTGGCAGGTGAGCCTGTTGACATTCTGGTTAACAACAAGCTCATTGCCAAGGGGGAAGTCGTAGTTATCGACGAGAACTTCGGTGTCCGCGTTACGGATATCGTCAGCCAGTGGGACCGTATACAAAAATTACAATAAGCATACTTAGGGAGGATTTTGTAAAAATGGCTAACCGAATTCTAATCGTGGACGATGCAGCATTTATGAGAATGATGATCCGGGACATTTTGTCGAAGAACGGATTTGAGGTAGTGGGTGAAGCCCAGGACGGTTCACAGGCTATAGAGAAATTTAAGGAACTGCGCCCGGATCTGATCACGATGGATATCACCATGCCTGAAATGGACGGGATCGCCGCCCTTAAGGAGATCAAAAAAGTAGATGCCAATGCCAAAGTCATTATGTGTTCAGCCATGGGTCAGCAGGCTATGGTTATTGATGCAATACAGGCCGGTGCCAAGGACTTTATTGTGAAGCCTTTCCAGGCAGACCGTGTCATTGAAGCCATCAATAAAACGCTGGGTATATAGGAACGAGGTATGTTATTTGCTTCCGGCACGCTCGGAGACAGTAGTAATGCCCTGCTGAATTTATTGAAGGTTGTCTTTTTTCTGGCAGTCATTGTTATTCTTATCGTGCTGCTGATCCGTTTTCTGGGACGCCGCAATCAGACTCTGATGAGCGGCCGTTCCATCCGTACGCTGGGTGCGCTGGGGCTGGGTCCGAATAAGTCGATTCAGGTCATTGAGCTGGGCGGCAGCCTCTATCTGATCGGAGTGGGCGAGGACATCACTATGATGGATAAGATCACCGATCCGGCAGAGGTGGCGCTGATTATATCCGCTTTTGAAGACCAGGCCCCAGGAACGGACAACTTCATTGCACCGCTTATCGCCAAAATCAAGTCCAAGCTGCGCGGTGAGGTGCCGTCCCAGGAAATTGAGATTCATGAGACTTCGTCTTTCTATGAGACGCTGCAATCCAAGCTTGCCCTGGCGCCAGAGCGCAAAGAGAAGCTGGAGGAACTGCGCAGGGATGAGGATCTCAGGAAAGAGTCGGAGGATTTATGAAAAAAAAGCTGATTCTTTCTTTTATGCTGCTTGGTATTTTCAGTGTGCTGCTCCTGCATCCGGTTCATGCCGATCCGATTCCTAATATCAATATCTCGGTGGGGGACAACGATGCTTCAAGCGGGGGGACAAGCTCCATCTCCATCCTGCTGCTGGTAACGGTGCTTAGCATTGCTCCTTCATTCCTGGTGCTGATGACCAGCTTCACGCGGATCGTGATCGTACTTGGGTTCGTAAGAACCTCACTGGGTACACAGCAGATGCCTCCGAATCAGGTGCTTGTAGGACTGGCTCTATTCTTAACCCTGTTCATTATGTCGCCGACGCTGGCAACCGTGAACGAGACGGCCTTACAGCCCTATATGAAGGGGACTCTGACCCAGAGTGAAGCACTGAACAAAGCGCAGGAGCCGATTAAGGAGTTTATGTTCAAGCAGACGAACACGAAGGACCTGCTGCTGTTCATGAACTATACAGGCAATAACGCTACAGTAAAGCCAGCCAGCTATAATGATATTCCTTTAACAGTAATGGTACCTGCTTTTGCAATCGGCGAGATGAAGAAGGCTTTTACCATGGGCTTTATGATTTTTATTCCTTTTCTTATTATTGATATTGTGGTGTCCAGCACCCTGATGGCCATGGGGATGATGATGCTGCCGCCGGTAATGATATCTTTGCCTTTCAAAATTATGCTCTTTGTGCTGGTGGACGGCTGGTACCTAGTAGTCAAATCACTGCTGCTGAGTTTTAACACCTGACTTGTAAGAGGAGGCACATGGGATGAATGCGGAGTTTATTATCGGTCTGGCCGGCCAAGCCGTATATTTAGTGCTGGAGACCAGCGCCCCCATGCTGATTCTTGGTCTGGTGGTAGGACTGATCGTCAGTATTTTTCAAGCCACAACCCAGATTCAGGAGCAGACCCTGGCGTTTGTTCCCAAAATCGTTGCCGTACTGCTTGCTTTACTGCTGTTCGGTCCGTGGATTATAACGAAGCTGGTGGATTTCACCAGCCAAATTCTGGGCAGTCTCTATATGTATATCGGTTGAGACTATGAATATAGAGACCCTGCTGCAAAGTTTTCCTGTCTTTCTGTTGATTTTTTGTCGAATTACCGCCTTTTTTGTTGTCGTTCCTGTCTTTTCGTCGCAAAGCGTGCCGACAACGTTCAAAATTGGTTTGTCTTTTTTTGTGTCCATGGTCATCTTCAGCTCAGGCAGTATGAATATTACCGTTCCGCAGGATCTGGGGTTTATCCTCCTGATTATCAGGGAGGCATTAATCGGGCTGTTGCTTGGGTTTATCGCCTACCTGATGTTTATGACGATTCAGACTGCGGGCTCTTTTATCGATATTCAGATCGGGTTCGGGATTGCGAACGTCATTGACCCGATGACCGGGGCCTCGGCGCCGATTATCGGTAACTTCAAGTATATGATTGCACTGCTGCTGTTCCTGAGCATGAATGGCCACCACTACCTGCTGGATGCTATCGTATACAGCTATAAATGGGTGCCGATAGATAATGATCTGTTCCTCAAAATGATCGGCGGAAGCTTGTCTGAGTTTCTGATCCGCACCTTTGCACAGTCCTTTATGCTGGCCTTCCAAATGTCGGCTCCGCTGGTCGCTGCACTGTTCCTGACGGATGTAGGCCTGGCCTTCCTGGCGAGAACGGCTCCGCAATATAATGTGTTTGTCATCGGTGTTCCGCTCAAAATCATTATCGGTCTGGCGCTGCTTCTTATACTGATGCCGGGGCTGGCTGCGCTGTTCCAGAATCTCTTCGAGATTATGTTCGAGTCCATGCACAATCTGCTTGGCCTCATTGGGAAGAGTCCTTAGGCTACGGTAAGGAGAGATTGTCTTGGCAAAACAGGCAAGATACAAACTGAACCTTCAGCTGTTCGGGGGAGATAAGACAGAGAAGGCCACTCCGAAGAAACGGCAGGATGCCCGCAAGAAGGGGCAGGTTGCCAAAAGTGCTGAAATGTCAGGTGCAGTGGTCCTCTTCTCGGCGCTGCTGTCACTGAGCGTCTTCGGCGGCTTCATGAAAGAACGGTTTATCAAGCTGTATACAGATGTGTTCCAGAACCGGATGATGCTTGAGGTAACACCAGAGAATATCTCGGCGCTGTTCAACCAGTACGGGCTGCAGATCCTCATTCTGCTCGCTCCGCTGCTGGGCATCACCTTCTTGCTGGCGCTTGTGGCCAACTTCGCACAGGTAGGCTTTATGGCTTCAGGCGAAGGAATTACGCCTAAGTTCAGCAAGATCAACCCCATCAAAGGCTTCAAAAATATTTTTTCCATGCGTTCCGTAGTAGAGTTCCTCAAATCTGTCTTCAAGCTCATCCTGATTGCCTATCTGGTCTACAGTACGCTTTGGGGACAGAAGGAGAGCTTTGCACGCCTCTCGCATGTCGATGCGGAAGGGACATACAGCTTCGTTGCGAAGCTGACCATGAGCCTGGGCATCAAGATTGCAGCGGCTCTTTTTATAATGGCTGTACTGGACTATATCTATCAGAAATACGAGCATGAGAAGAGTCTCAAGATGTCCAAGCAGGACATTAAGGATGAGTACAAAAAGATGGAGGGCGACCCCATCATCAAAGGCAAGATCAGGGAACGTCAGCGCAGAATGGCGATGCAGCGGATGATGCAGGAGGTCCCCAAGGCCGATGTTATCATCACGAACCCGACCCATTTTGCAGTCGCCCTGAAGTATGACGGTTCCACAATGGAGGCTCCTCAGATTATAGCCAAGGGTCAGGATTATGTGGCACTCCGCATCAGGGAACTGGCCAAGGAGCATGGTGTTGTAACGATGGAGAATAAGCCGCTGGCACGGGCATTGTTCCAGAGAGCGGAGATCGGTGATGTAGTGCCGGCCGATCTGTTCCAGGCAGTTGCCGAAGTGCTGGCCTATGTATACAAGCTTAAAGGCAAGAGGAGATAAGCCGGGGGAGGTTAAGGACATTGAAAGCTAAAGATCTAACAGTTCTACTGGGCATTATCGGTATCGTGCTGATGATGATTCTGCCCATCCCTGTCTGGCTTTTGGATGTACTGTTAATTGTCAATATCTCGATAGCCCTGACCATTATATTGGTCGCTATGAATACCAGAGATCCGCTGCAGTTCTCAATATTTCCTTCACTGCTCCTGATCACAACGCTGTTCCGCTTAGCGCTGAACCTGTCAACAACTAAGCTGATTCTGGCTGATGGCCATGCCGGGGAGGTCGTAGCGACCTTCGGAAGCTGGATTGCCAGGGGACAGATCGCGATCGGGTTCATTGTCTTCCTGATCCTGGTGGTGGTTCAGTTCATTGTTATCACCAAGGGTTCTGAGCGCGTGGCCGAGGTAGGCGCCCGCTTCACCCTGGATGCGATGCCCGGTAAGCAGATGAGTATTGATGCGGATCTGAATGCGGGGATGATCAATGAGCAGCAGGCACGGGAACGCCGCCGTAATGTCGAACGCGAGGCGGATTTCTTCGGAGCCATGGATGGTGCGAGTAAGTTCGTCAAAGGTGACGCCATTGCCAGTATCATCATCCTCATTATCAACCTGATCGGCGGCTTCATTATCGGTATGACCGTTCACGGTATGTCGTTCCAGACAGCACTCTCCACCTACTCTGTACTGACCATCGGTGACGGTCTGGTCAGCCAGATTCCGGCCCTGCTGATCTCCACGGCTTCCGGTCTGATCGTTACCCGGGCGGCTTCGGAAGGCAATCTGGCCGAGGATCTGACCGGACAATTGCTGTCTTATCCGAAGCTTTTATACATAGTGGCTGCGACTATTGCGTTTCTGGGTTTCTTCACCCCGATTACGATTATGTCCACGCTTCCTTTGGCAGGGCTGATGGCTTACGCGGCTTACAGTATGGGGCAAAAGGCCAGCAGGCAGCAGATTGCTGATGAACAACTGGTCGAGGAGAAGCAGATCGAAGAGGTGCGAAGTCCCGAAAGTGTCATCAATCTGCTTACGGTGGATCCGATCGAATTCGAATTTGGTTATGGTCTGATTCCTTTGGCGGATACGGGACAGGGCGGCGATCTGCTCGACCGCATCATCATGATTCGACGGCAATGTGCGCTGGAGATGGGTCTTGTCGTGCCGGTTATTCGCATACGCGACAATATTCAACTAAAACCGAATGAATATGTCATCAAAATTAAAGGAAATAACGTTGGCGGCGGTGAATTATTACTTAATCACTATCTCGCCATGAGCCCCGGTTATGATGATGAGTCGATTAGCGGGATTGAGACTATTGAACCATCCTTTGGGCTGCCTGCCCTATGGATTGATGAGTCGGTGAAGGAGCGGGCTGAATTATCCGGTTATACCGTGGTTGACCCGCCTTCCGTTGTAGCGACACATCTGACCGAGCTGATCAAACGGTATGGACACGAATTGCTGGGCCGTCAGGAGACGAAGCAACTGGTCGACAACCTCAGGGAGAATTATCCTGTGCTGGTGGACGAGCTGATCCCTTCCATTCTTGCAGTTGGGGATATTCAGAAGGTGCTTGGCAAGCTGCTGCGGGAGAAAATATCCATCCGCGATCTGGTCACCATCTTCGAAACGCTTGCCGATTACGGCACGTATACCAAGGACCCTGACATTCTGACTGAATATGTGCGGCAATCCCTATCCAGACAGATTACCCAACAGTTCTCTCAGACGGGGGAGACCCTGCGTGTCATTACCGTAGGCCCCGGACTTGAGAAGAAAATTTCCGAGAGCGTGCAGCAGACGGAGCAGGGCAGCTACTTGGCGCTTGATCCGGTGTCTACCCAAACCGTCTATCAGCGGCTTACGGAGCAGATCAACCGTCTCCTGCAATCCGGCCAGCAGCCGATTGTACTAACCTCTCCAACGATTCGCATGTATTTGCGCCAGGTGATTGAGCGAACCATGCAGGATATCCCGGTGCTCTCCTACAGCGAGCTGGAGCCAAACATTGAAATTCAAAGCGTCGGGGTGGTGAACTTATGAGAGTGAAGCGTTATGTGGTCGATACGATGCCTGACGCCATGCATTCGATCCGCAGCGAGCTTGGAAGCGATGCCGTTATTTTAAGCACCAAAGAAATAAAGGTTGGCGGATTCATGGGCATGTTCTCTAAAAAGAAGATTGAGGTTGTGGCTGCTGTGGAGAACGGTGCAAAGGCAGCCGCGCAGGAGAAGATTCCTGCACCGCCAATGAATGTACCACGAAATGTAGTGCCCGAGGCCTATCAAAAGGCTGCCTCAGCCGCTGCTCCTCCTCTCCCGCCGCCTGTGACGGTAAGAGATGCGGCAGCAGCCAAGTCGTTTGCCGAGATTGCCGCAGCGCTGGCTGATCCGCTGGAGCAGGGTGGGGGTGTCGCTGTGATGCCGCCTTTAGTCAAGACGGAGCCGCCGGATATCCGCACTGAGGATATTGCAGCAGGCCAGCCGGCTGTACCGCAGCCGGAGGAGAGCCGAAAGAAACTTGCTGCCATCTATGAATCGCTTGCTGCAGAACAGCCTGAACCTGATACTGCCGCTGCAACTGAGAGTGATGTCCTGCGGGAGATCCGGGATATGAAGCAATGGATGGAACGTATCGCACGTTATTCCTCAGGGGCAGCCGAGCTGCCTGATGCGCTGGAATCCTTACGCAGCCGCCTGATTGACCAGGAGACTGACGCTGTTCTCGTAGAGGAATGGATCGGACATGTTCTGGAGCGTTACCGTGAGGAAGGAAGCAGCTGGGGGCCGGAACAATTCGAGGCTGTGCTCAGAGAGCAGATTGATGAATTTCTGTCAGGACGCATTGCCGGCGGTATTGCCCCGGATACCCGGATTGTATATATTGCCGGGCCGACTGGGGTCGGCAAGACGACAACGATTGCCAAGCTGGCAGCGGAGCAGCTGTTCAAGCAGGGCCGTAAGGTTGGGCTGATTACCTCGGATACTTACCGGATATCTGCCGTTGAACAGCTCAGAACCTACGCTTCCATTCTCAACATGCCGCTGGAGGTGGTCCAGTCGCCGGGAGACCTGCAGCGGGCGATGTTCCGGCTGGAGAGCTGTGATCTGGTGCTAATGGATACCGCCGGACGGAATTACCGCAATGAAATGCTGGTGGCTGAACTGCAGAGCCTGCTGGCCAAGGAGCTTAAGAGCGAGACCCTGCTGGTGCTGAGCCTCACCTCGAAGAGCCGTGATATGAAAAAAATCGCGGAGCACTTCGGCAGATACCAGTTGGATAAGGTTGTATTCACGAAGCTGGATGAAACGGGGAGCTACGGCCCGCTGTTCAATGTCCTGAATGATTATCCGCTGAAGCTCTCTTATATTACCAACGGACAGAATGTTCCTGATGATCTTCTTATGGCCACAGGGGAGCAGATTGGCGGCATGCTGCTGGGAACAGGGGGCGGGTGATGGACCAGGCGCAGGCATTAAGACGGCTGGTCTCCAGCCAGGATACAAGGCAGGCTCCCGGAAGCGGTGCCTCCGCCCGGATCATCACGGTATGCAGCGGTAAGGGGGGAGTCGGAAAGTCGAATTTCACCCTTAACTTCGCGCTTGCACTGAAGGCCATGGGACGGAGAGTTCTTCTGTTCGATGCCGATATCGGCATGGCCAATATTGATGTCCTTATGGGTGTCTCCTCCAGATACAATCTGTACCATCTGCTCAAGCGGGAAGCGGATATCGGACAGATCATTCAGCTCGGACCGGAGGCGCTGCCCTTCATTGCAGGGGGCTCCGGGATGGACGAGCTGTTCACACTCTCGGAGGCGGATCTGAATTACTTTACCACACAGATTGCCAGCATTGCCGATACCATGGATTTCATCCTGTTCGACACAGGGGCGGGGCTGTCCAAGGAAACGATGAAATTCATCACTTCTGCTGATGACTGCCTGGTGGTGACCACGCCTGAGCCTACCGCAATTACAGATGCATATGCGCTGATGAAGGTTGTTCATAATTCGCATCCTGAGGTTTCGTTCAGGCTGATTGTCAATCAGGCAGGGGATGAACGGGAGGCACGGGCCACCAGTGACAAAATCCGGATGGCGGCCAGCCGGTTCCTGCAGCTTGAGCTTCCCTTTCTCGGTTACATCAGCAGTGATCCGCATGTAGTACAGGCCGTTAAGAAACAAATTCCATTCTCAGTGGCTTTTCCGAACAGTATTGCAGCCAGGGATGTGCAGAGGCTTGCGCAGAGCTATCTGGCTGTGGATTCAGTAGAAACCGCTAAAGTTCAAGGCATCAAGGGATTCATCAGCAAGTGGTTGAAACGAAACAGATAATTGTTCTGAATTTGAGGGACAGAGGTGGAAAAGCTATGAGGCCATATAAAGTTCTGGTTGTTGATGATTCAGCATTCATGCGCAAGATTATTTCCGATTTAATAGAGAATGATGCCGACTTTCAAGTCACAGCGACAGCTGCCAACGGACGCGAGGCGATTGAGAAGGTTAACGAGCTTCGTCCGGATCTCGTAACCATGGATGTGGAGATGCCTGAGATGAATGGCCTGGAGGCGCTCAAAAGTATCATGGCCCAGCGTCCGCTCCCGGTGATTATGCTGTCCGGTATTAATGAAGAGGGTATGAAGGAGACGATTCTGGCCTTGGAGTGGGGGGCTTTCGATTTCATCCGAAAGCCGTCCATTTCAAACTCCCAGGATATCATCGCTGTCGGAGAGTCCCTCCGGGAGCAAATGAAGGAAGCGATGCTGGCGCGCGAGCGCCGTGAAGCCCGCGCTTCCGCCGTCAAATCGCCTGAGCCTCCTCCTCCCGCTGCTGAACCGCCTGCTCCGCGGGCTGTTGTGGAACCGGTAAGAAGGAAGCTGGAGCCGTCCAAGAAAGAAGCGGATAAAGCGCCGCTTCAGGGCACGGAGAAGCCAAGGGTCAGGGCGCCGCTTGAACCTCCCGCTGACAAACGGAAGCCGGAGACCGGCACTGAGCCGGCGGCTGCGAAGCGGGTAGCCAAGCCTGCGCCGGCAGTGCCTAAACCGGCTCCCGACAGGTTGAAAGGCCGCTCCCAGGAGGCGCTGGGCTCCGGAAGGGCTGTACAACGTGCGGCTGCTGAAATTGCTGCAAGCTCGTTCGTTGAACCTCCCGCAGCAACAGGAGGCCAGGCAAGCGGAAGCCGGAGCGTGCGTAAGCTGGTTGCTGTAGGCTGCTCAACCGGAGGTCCGAGAGCGCTGAAGGCATTCCTGGAGAACATCCCCGGTGACTTCCCGGCACCGATTGTCATTGTCCAGCATATGCCGCCTAACTTCACCAAATCGCTGGCCCAGCGTCTGAATACCTTCAGCGCGCTGGAGGTCGCGGAAGCGGAGCACGGTATGATTCTCCGGCAGGGTGCGGCGTATATTGCCCCCGGGGGTTATCACCTGACAGTGGTTCCTGTGCCTGGCGGCCAATACATGATAGAGCTTACTAAGGAAGAGGTCCGTAATGGACATCGTCCTTCTGTAGATACACTGTTTGAATCGGTATTGCAGCTTACCTCGCTGGAACGTCATGCCGTCATTATGACGGGGATGGGCAGCGACGGGGCCCGTATGATGAAAGCACTCTATGATTCGGGGGTGACATCAACCTTTGCAGAGAGTGAAGAAACCTGTGTGGTATACGGAATGCCGAGGTCTGCAGTAGAGTTGAAGTGTGTAAGACACATCCTGCCTTTGCAAGAAATTGCTCCAAGGCTGGTACAAGCCGTTAAATAATGGAATAGCGAACTCGAAGGGGAGGTACCCGCTCATGGACATGAACCAATACTTATCCATGTTTATTGATGAGTCAAATGATCATCTGCAGTCTTTGAACGAGAGCATGATGGGGCTGGAAGCGAATCCGGAGGATCTGAGTATTGTTCAGGTGATTTTCCGCTCCGCCCATACCTTGAAAGGTATGGCGGCTACAATGGGGTTTGAAGATTTGGCTTCGCTTACGCACCAAATGGAGAATGTGCTCGATCTGGTGCGCAATAACAAACTGCGGATGCAGGACTTCATTTTTGATACCCTGTTCAAAAGTATTGACGCTCTGGAATCTATGGTGGAGGATATCACCGGCGGGGGAGCGGGCAAGGCTGATGTAACAGAGATTGTCTCTTCCCTGCAGGCCATCGTACGCGGAGAGGTTCCTTCTGCCGGCAATGCTTCTGCTGAAGTCACTGCTGCTGCGTCCGGCAATGCCAGCGCGGCCCAGGTGTTCCTGGATGAGTTCCAGTACTCAGTGCTGGAGCAATCCCTTCAGGAAGGCCATCAGGTGTTGTATGTGGATGTGGCGATCCGCAAGGACTGTC
Source organism: Paenibacillus sp. FSL P2-0089 (assembly GCF_038595095.1). NCBI lineage: Bacteria > Bacillati > Bacillota > Bacilli > Caryophanales > Paenibacillaceae > Paenibacillus > Paenibacillus sp. FSL P2-0089. The sequence continues at coordinate 4,211,817 of NZ_CP152006.1, read as the reverse complement.
AGCTCAAGGCTGTACGTGCCTACATGGTCTTCGACCTTCTGGAGCGTTCAGGAGAAGTCGTGAAATCCTTCCCTTCGGTTCAGGACATAGAGCAGGAGAAATTCGATTACGGATTCTCCCTCTACTACATAACCCAAAAGGATGCCAGCGAGATTCAGAAGATGATTCTGAATCTGTCAGAGATCGAAGCGGTTACCGCTGTGGCGCTTGATCAGGAGTCACTTCGCCAAATGGGGCAAGACACTGCAGCAGCTACAGCCGAAGCGCCCGCTCCGGCTCCGGTGCAGGAAGCTGCTCCCGTTGCTGCCGGTAATGCTTCCCCTGCGGCTTCTCTGCATCCCAAGGAAGAGAACGGCAAAGCAGCCCCGGCCCGGGCAGGAGGGTCGCCGTCGCCTTCCCGGACCATCCGTGTGGATATTGAGCGGCTGGATGTGCTGATGAATCTGTTCAGCGAGCTGCTGATTGACCGTGTCCGGCTGGAGCAGCTGGCCTCCGAGGTCCAGAACGGGGATCTTACCGAAACGGTTGAGCATATGGGCCGGGTGAGCGGAGATTTGCAGAATATCGTCATGAAGCTCCGCATGGTTCCGGTAGACACCGTATTTAACCGGTTCCCGCGGATGATTCGCGATCTGGCGAAATCGCTGGACAAGAAGGTGGATTTAATCATCACTGGAGCAGATACAGAGCTTGACCGTACCGTGATTGATGAGATTGGCGATCCGCTGGTCCATCTGCTGCGCAATGCGGTTGACCACGGGATTGAATCTATTGCAGACCGGATTGCGGCTGGAAAGCCGGAGACCGGGACCGTCCAGCTCCGGGCCTTCCATAGCGGCAATCATGTGTTCATCGAGATTGAAGAGGATGGCAAGGGCATCTATCCGAAGAATGTCTTAGCCTCTGCTGTCAAAAAGGGTGTGATTACCCAAGAGCAGGCGGGCACGATGACAGATGACGAAGCGTACCAGCTGCTCTTCGCGCCTGGATTCAGTACAGCTGAGGTCATCTCTGACGTATCGGGCCGGGGCGTGGGTCTCGATGTGGTCAAATCCAAAATCTCTTCCCTGGGCGGTAACGTTACCATCTACTCTACACCAGGCAAGGGCACGAATTTCTCCGTTCAGCTTCCGCTGACCCTGTCGATCATTGCAGCGATGCTGGTTCGGCTTGGCTCAGAGAAATATGCCATTCCGCTCTCTTCCATCGTGGAGACTGGAATTGTGAAGCAATCCCAGATCCGCACCATTCACGGCAACCGGATGCTGGAGTTCCGGGGCAGCCATATTCCGCTGGTCTCCCTGAGCAAGATCTTCTCCATTCCGGACTATGATGAAAGCACGGAAGAGGAGACGGAGATCGTGGTTGTCCGCAAGGGAGAACGGCTGGTTGCCTTGGCTGTGCAGGATTTCATTGGCCAGAACGAAATTGTAATCAAGAACCTAGGCAAGTATCTCCCAGAGGTGCAGGGAATTTCCGGAGCCACGATTCTTGGAGACGGACAGGTAGCGCTTATTATCGATCCGAATGCTTTTATCAAATAATCAGGTTAGAACAGGGAGGGTCATTCCATGGCTGAAGATATCAAAGTAATTGTATTCAAGCTTGGCACTGAAGAATACGGCATTGAAGTAGAGAAGGTCCAGACGATTGAACGTATGATGCCGATTACCCGCGTACCGAAGACCTATTCCTTTATCAAAGGTGTGATCAATCTGCGCGGTGTCGTGATTCCGGTTATCGATCTGCGCGGACGGTTCGGCATCGAGGAAGCGGAGCACACCGACCAGACCCGGATCATCATCGTCAATGTGAATGAGATGGAAGTGGGCTTCATTGTTGATTCAGCCAACGATGTCATTGATCTGAACCGTGACATTATTGATGTACCGCCGGATGTCGTGGGCGGAATCAAGGCGAAGTATCTGGACGGGGTGGCCAAAATTGGTGATGACCGCCTGCTGATTATGCTTAACCTGTCTGAAGTGCTGAACAAGAGTGAAATCGTGCAGCTGGAAAGCCTGGAGGGCTAGCCTATGGAGCTATTCAAGAACTTCAAAGACTTCAAAATGGATGTGCTTAAGGAAGTCGGAAATATCGGGGCCGGCAATGCTGCCACCGCCTTATCTCAATTGCTTAATAAGCCGATTGATATGGCGGTTCCGAAGGTACAGCTGCTTAGCTTCGAGGAGATCACTGATAAGGTGGGCGGAGCGGAGGAACTGGTATATGCGGTATTCCTGCGTGTGGAAGGTGAAGCCCCGGGCAACCTGTTCTTCATTCTTACCCCGGAGGCGGCAAGCAACCTGCTCAGCCGGATTGCCGGTATTGAAGTCTCCGGCGGCGATGAGCTGAGTGAGATGGAGTTATCCGCACTAAGCGAGATCGGCAATATTCTGGCCGGCTCTTATCTCTCTTCCCTGGCGGACTTCACCTCCCTGACCATGTATCCGACAGTGCCGGCGCTTGCAATGGATATGGCCGGAGCCATTCTTGGCTACGGGCTGCTGCAGTTCGGTCAGATGGGCGATGATGCGCTGCTGATCGATACGACTTTTTTAGAAGGCCAAAATGAAATTGAAGGACAATTCTTCCTTATTCCCGATCCGGAATCGTTCCCCAAAATCTTCAAGGCTTTAGGAGTACCGTTCGACAATGATTGAAGAGCAGAGCATCATTAAAGTAGGTATGGCGGATCTGAACGTAGGCAGCCAGGACAGCCTTATTCGTACGACCGGTCTTGGCTCCTGCGTAGGTCTGACTCTGTTTGATCCCGGTAAAAAGCTGGCGGGGATGGCTCATGTCATGCTGCCCTCTTCAGAGATTGCCAGGGAGGGACAGCTGAATATCGCCAAGTTCGCAGATACTGCTGTGCCTGAGCTATTGGCCCGCCTTCTGGGGCTGGGGGCGGTTAGAAGCCGGATTGTGGCCAAGATGGCCGGAGGCTCGCAGATGTTTGCTTTTGCCGGAGGGAGTGACACCATGAGGATCGGGCCTCGGAATGTGGAATCCTGCAAGCTTGCTCTTGAGAGCCTTCATATTCCGCTTATCGCGGAGGACACGGGCGGCAATTATGGGCGCACGATAGAAATCTCCTGCAATACCGGAGTGATTTTTATCCGCAGCGTTCAAAAAGGCCCGAAGGAAATTTAGCCATGAGCAGGAAACTATTGCTGAATATTGTGGCCGGACTGATCGGATTTGTACTAACCTTCCTTGCGAACAACGGACAGAACCTGCTGGGTACCAGCCTGATCCGGGGCATGTACGGATTTATTATCTGGTTTGTGCTTGCTTTCTTCCTGAGATGGGTATTGGGTTTTATTATCGGAAAAGAAGCCTCAGACCCGGAAGCCGGTTTGTTCGATAACGGAGAGTCTCTTGGCGGGAAGCTTGATATTAGTACACCTGAAGAGGATCAGGAGCTCAAAGACTTGTTAACCCCAAAACGGGAGGCGGTCAGTGAAGAGCCCGGGGGGTTCACGCCTTTGCAGCCTCCGAAGCTAGTCTCTATGAAAGATCCTGAAGAATTGGCCAAGGCCGTTCGTCACCTGAAAGAAGAATAAGCGAGTACTGCGGCGAAAGTCCGTCATCTTGCGCCGCATGTTTGCCCGCTGACTAAACTTTGGGAAGGGTGAAAGCCGTTGAACGAGCGTAAAGCAGCTCAGTCGGAAACAGACCTGCTTTGGGAGCAGTGGAAAGAGCACGGCGATCCTGAAGCTAAAAAAAAGCTGATTGAGAGTTATCTCCATATTGTTGATTACGTGTCCAGCCGTCTGGCAGTAGGGCTGCCCAAAAACGTCTCCAAGGACGATTTGGCCAGCAACGGTGTCATGGGACTCATTGATGCGATCGAAAAATTCGACTACAAGCGGGGGCTTCAATTCCAGACCTATGCTTCGTGGCGGGTTCGGGGAGCAATCCTTGATTCTCTGCGGCAAAGTGACTGGGTTCCCAGATCCGTACGCGAAAAAGCGAAAAAAATCGAGGATGCCTACCAGCAGCTGGAGCAGAAGTATTTGAGATCGGTAAGTGACGATGAAATGAGCAAGTATCTGAATATTTCGGAAACGGAGTTTCAGACGATGCTGCAGGATGTCGCAGTAATGTCGCTCTGTTCATTGGAAGATCCTATACGTGAAGAAGAATCAGAGACACGAATGTCCATATTGGTAGATGACAAGGCCAAGAATCCGGACCGTAAAGTGAATGAGTTCTACCTGCGGGATACGCTAACCAAAGGCATCGAGAAACTAACAGTGAAAGAACGGACCGTCGTGTCCCTTTTATATTATGAGGATTTATCTTTAAGCGAGATTGCGGAAGTGATGTCACTGTCTCCTTCGCGAATCTCCCAGCTTCATTCCAAAGCTATTTTGCGGCTAAGAGGAACACTTGAGAAGAACCGGGACCTTCTGATGCAAAATGATTAACCGGGTGACGGTGACAAGGGGGAGCAGAAATTGATCGGTCAATATGTATTGAGCCAATACCTGAGCATTACTTTTTCGGAGGATAAGGGGATTGCTTACCTTCAGTTCACCAAGAAGGATGAGAATTTCACCTGTTCGGTCGAGGACCTTGAGAGCTTCCTGTCCAGTCACAATATTCGTTTCGGTATCCAGCATGATATTGTGCAGCGGATTAGCAGCAACCCGGAAGAATACTTCTGGAACCGGGTGCCGATCGCGATTGGACAGCCTGCTGTCAACGGTAAGGATGGCCGTATTGTGCTGACCGTTGATATGGAGGAGGACCGCAAGCCTCTGGAGAAAGAGGATGGCAAGGTGGATTACAAAGAGCTGGTCCGGCTGCATAACGTAAGGAAGGGCCAGCTTATTGCCAAGGTTATTCCGGCAGAGAACGGTGTGAGCGGCAAAATGGTAACCGGGGAGGAGCTTCCGTTCCGGGCAGGGAAGGAGGCTCATTTCAAGGTAGGCAAGAATGTGGTGGTGGATCAGGAAGAGACCTCCATGTATTCGGCGATTGACGGATTGGTCACGCTGACAGACAAGGGCAAGATCAATGTATTTCCGGTGTATGAAATCAATGGGGATGTGGATTACAGCACGGGCAATATTGATTTCGTGGGCACGGTGGTCATCCGCGGCAATGTGCTTACCGGCTTCACCGTCAAATCCGCAGGAGATATCCGGGTGGTCGGCGGTGTAGAGGGGGCCGAGCTGATATCGGGCGGGTCCATCGAGATTACGGGCGGCATCATCGGATATAATAAAGGGCTCGTTCATGCCGGTAAAAATGTTAAGGTCTCGTTCATCCAGGATGGCAATGTTGTGGCCGGGGAGGATGTTATAGTCTCACAAAGCATCATGCATTCCAGCATACGGGCAGGCCGCGACGTGTTGTGCAACGGCGCCAAAGGCTTAATTGTTGGCGGTATTGTGCAGGCGGGTGAACACGTGATTGCCCGCACCATCGGCAATACCATGTCTACAGCTACAGCGATTGAAGTGGGCGTTGTTCCCGAGCTGAGAAATGAGATCAACGAACTGCGCCAGGAGCTTCGTCAGCTTCTTGAGAATGAGGACAAGACCAATAAGGCGCTGTATCTGCTTAATCAGCTGGCGAACAATGGCCAGCTATCGCCCGATAAGGTGGCGCTTCGCGTCAAGCTTAATGCAACCAAGCAATCCCATATGCGTGATGAAAAGAGAATTAAAGAGCGTGTGCTGGAGATCGAGCGCATGCTGGAGGACACCGGCAGAGCTAAGGTTGATGTCGTCAAGACGATCTATGGAGGCTCTAAGATCGTAATCGGCAGATATACCAGGTTCGTCAAGGACCCGACGGAGCGGGTATCCTTCATTTACAGTGAAGGGGATATATCCATAATACCGTATGTATAATCAGGCAGGCAGCTGAGGCGGCCTGCTATTCCTTGATTCTGTAACCAATGAGTGGAAAAGAGGGATCTTATGAGTCTGAAACCGGTGGAACTGCAAATTGCTTTGCCCCGTACCCATGATGCGGGCAAAGTTCAGAACAACCTTCAGCAGCGTCCTGCACTCGACCAGCAGCAATTGGCAGGCCAGAATGTCAAGCAGACCCAGGAGATTGCGCAGCGCAGCAGCGAGGTGGACGAGTCCGCAGAATCCGCGCTGCGGGACGGCGGCAAGGGGAGCGGCTCTGGCAGTCAGTCTCATCCGCGCAAGCCGGATAAGCAGGAGAACACCCATGATGCCGAACATCCTTATAAAGGGCACCGTATAGATTTCAGTCTCTGATTGGGACAGAATAACCGCAAATGCAGTTAAGGCATCCTATGAATTAAACGCAGAAGGAGATTACACACTTGGAACCATGGGTATACATCGTGCTGGTAGGCGCAGTTGCTATTGTTTATGCCCTGCGGTTGCCGGCCAGAACGGGTAAGGAAGACTCGGAGAAGAAGAGCCTGAAGGAGACGGAGGCGGCTCTGGAGCTCTACATGGCCGATATCGAGCATGAGAACTCCGAGCTGCTGAAGCTGGTGGGCAGTATTAAGACACAGTCACAGAGCAATAAGGCGGCCCTGCAGGAAGAGATCGGTGGACTGCGGGAGCAGGTGGGCGAGCTGCAGAAGAGCCTGCTGCTGATGGATGCGCGGCTGACCGCAGAAGAGAAGGGACTGCTTCAGCTGGCAGCCACCTTCTCGCGGGAAGCTTCGTCCGGTCACGCGGAGAAGCCCCAGGGCAGGGAGCAGGCTGCCGAGGCAGAACCTCCTGTTAAGCCAAGACCCGTCAGCTCCATTAAGCTGCGGTATCCCCGGCTGTTCGAGCTGCATGAGCAAGGGAAATCAATCGATTCTATCGCCAAGACCGCCGGTCTGCAGCGGGGTGAGGTGCAACTGATCCTGCAGCTTGCCCAGCAGGAGGAATCCGTATGATGAAGAACCGGTTCTTTATGCTGGGACTAGGGGTCGGGCTGATAGCCGGCGCGCTGCTGCTGCAGCTGATGATAGCCGGACGGACGGCGCCTCTGACCAAAGAAGAGCTGATCCGGCAAGCGGCTAGCCTGAAACTGACTGTTGTAGATCCGGCAGAAGCTGCTGCAACAGCAACGCCGTCCCCGGAGGAAGCGGCCAAGGCCCAGGCTTCCGGGGCGCCAGCAGCAACACCGGCATCTACGCCTGCTGTCCCGCCCAAGCCGGCTGCAGTGCCAAGCGCCGCAACGACTCCGGGCAAGCCTTCAGCTCCTGCACAGCCGCAGAGCACCGCAGCACCTGTTACCAAGGCTCCGGCTACGCCTGAAGCGCCTGTGGCTGCGGTTGACGGGGTAATCTCTCTTAAGATTCCCACTGGAATTACTCTCGCCCAGACGGCAGATTTACTTGCGGAAGCCGGGGTTATTGAGGATAAGAATAAGTTCCTCCAGACGGCAAACAGCCGTAAGGTGAATACTATCATTCAATATGGCAGCTACAGCTTCACCAAGGGAGAGAGCATCAACTCCATTATTGACAAGCTGATTACCGTAAAAAAGTAATCGTTGCATAGGCTGTTTTATTATGATATATTAATTGACGGTGTTAAAACACACGCCGGTTGATTTCGACAAGGGGTGCTTTCTTCTGAAGAAAGTCTTGCTGAAAGATGACGCGCGGCGGAGGAGACACACAATAAACCAAACTTAGGAGGTGTGTGAAGATGGCAGTAATCTCCATGAAGCAGCTTCTCGAAGCTGGGGTACACTTCGGTCACCAGACTCGTCGTTGGAACCCAAAGATGGATCGTTATATCTTCACTGAAAGAAACGGAATTTACATTATTGACTTGCAAAAGACAGTCAAAAAGGTAGAGGAAGCTTACAACTTTGTAAAGAGCGTCGCTGGCGACAACGGCACAATCCTATTCGTAGGAACAAAGAAGCAGGCACAGGATTCCGTAAAAGAAGAAGCTGAACGTTCGGGTATGTTCTTCATTAACCAGCGTTGGCTCGGTGGTACCCTGACTAACTTCCAGACTATTCAGAAGCGTATTGACCGCCTGAAGAAATTGGAAGCTTGGGAAGAAGACGGTACCTTTGCAGTATTGCCTAAGAAAGAAGTTATCCTTCTCCGCAAAGAGAAAGATCGTCTTGAGAAATTCCTGGGCGGTATCAAGAACATGAAAGGTCTTCCAAGCGCGCTGTTCATCATTGACCCGCGTAAAGAGCGCATTGCTGTAGCAGAAGCTCGCAAATTGGGTATTCCTATCGTAGCTATCGTTGATACTAACTGCGATCCGGATGAAATTGACTACGTAATTCCAGGCAATGACGACGCTATCCGCGCCGTGAAGCTCTTGACTGGTAAGATGGCTGATGCCGTTGTTGAAGCTCATCAGGGCGAAGACACAACTACAGCTTAAGTAGTAACCGGAACATAAAACATAAACTTAAATGAAAAAGGGTGGTTGGCAGGTGGATAACCTCTCACTGCCCTTTTTTTAAAATGCATGCGAGTATCACTTTATGCCTGCGTATGACAACGACTATGATCCTGGAGGGAATAACAATGGCAGTAGATGCAAAAGCAGTGAAGGAACTTCGTGAAAGAACCGGGGCAGGAATGCTCGATTGTAAGAAAGCGCTGGAAGAAGCAAACAACGATATCACCAAAGCAGCAGAATTGCTTCGTGAAAAAGGTCTGTCCGCAGCAGCCAACAAAGCAGGACGTATTGCTACTGAAGGTACTGTAGAATCCTATATCCACGCTGGCGGCCGTATTGGCGTTCTGGTAGAAATTAACTGCGAAACTGACTTTGTAGGCAAAACCGATTCCTTCAGAGAATTCGCACGTGACATCGCTATGCAAATCGCAGCAGCGAACCCGCTGTATGTCCGCCGTGAAGAAGTACCTTCTGCAGACGTAGAGAAGGAAAAAGAAATTCTTAAGGCACAAGCGCTGAACGAAGGCAAGCCTGAGAAGATCGTTGAAAAAATGGTGGAAGGCCGCATCAGCAAGTTCTATGAAGAATACTGCCTGATGGAGCAATCCTTCGTTAAAGACCCGGACAAGACAATCTCCCAGCTGCTGAATGAAAAAATCAGCACGATCGGCGAGAACATCACAATCCGCCGCTTTGTTCGTTTCGAACTGGGTGAAGGTCTTGAGAAGAAAGTCGACAACTTCGTAGAAGAAGTTATGGCACAAGTAAAACAATAATAACTGCATGACATTGATTAAGAACTGAATACAGGCAAGCATCAAAAGAGCGGAACACATACAAGTAGTGTTCCGTCTTTTGTAGAAAGTGAGGGTATATAATTGGAACAACCGGTATTTAAGAGAGTAGTCCTTAAGGTAAGCGGTGAATCGCTCGCCGGACAGAATGGCTATGGCATCGATGCCGATACGATCATCTCTATTGCAGAGCAGGTCAAGGAAGTCGTGGAGCTTGGAGTTCAGGTTGCGATTGTATGCGGCGGTGGCAACATCTGGCGCGGAATCGCCGGAAGTGCAAGCGGTATTGACCGGGCAACAGCCGATTATATGGGAATGCTGGCAACAGTGATGAACTCGCTGGCATTGCAGGACGCTCTGGAGCAGATCGATGTCCCTACCCGGGTTCAGACCTCTATTGCCATGCAGCAGATTGCTGAGCCTTATATCCGCCGCCGGGCGATCCGGCATCTGGAGAAGGGCCGCGTAGTTATTTTTGCCGCAGGGACAGGGAATCCGTTCTTCTCGACAGATACTACGGCAGCGCTTAGAGCAGCCGAGATTGAAGCCGAGGTTATCCTCATGGCCAAGAATAAAGTAGACGGCGTCTACTCAGCAGATCCGTTCAAGGACAGCACAGCCGTGAAATATGAGCAGCTTACTTACATGGATATTCTGAACAAAAACCTGGGGGTTATGGATTCTACCGCTTCCTCACTCTGCATGGATAATAATATACCGCTCATTGTGTTTGCTATTACAGAGCAAGGCAATATTAAACGCGTCGTTCTCGGCGAAAAGATCGGGACGATCGTTAAAGGGAGTGTAAATTAAATGCCACAATCGGTTAAGAAGAATGCCGAAGAGCGTATGGAAAAAGCGATTCTCTCGCTGAAACGCGACTTGGCAACACTGCGGGCAGGACGCGCTTCGACGTCGCTGCTGGATCGCATCCAGGTTGAATATTACGGTGCTCCAACTCCTATTAATCAGCTGGCCAACATCAGCACACCGGATTCCCGGACCCTGCTGATCCAGCCGTGGGACAAAACTTCAATGTCAGACATCGAAAAGGCGATTATGAAATCCGACATTGGGATTACTCCAGCCAATGACGGTACGATCATCCGCCTGTCTATTCCTCCGCTTACCGAAGAACGCCGCACTGAGCTGGTGAAATTCACCAAGAAGTTCGGTGAAGAAGCGAAGGTAGCGATCCGCAACATCCGCCGCGATGCCAATGATGACATCAAGAAGATGGAGAAGAACGGCATTTCAGAAGATGAATCACATGGACATCAGGAAGATATCCAGAAATCAACGGATAAGTTCATAGCTGAAGTCGACAAAGTGCTCTTGTCCAAAGAAAAAGAGATTATGGAAGTATAACGAAATTCATGAGACTTCAGGCCCCTCCGTTAATGGTGGGGTTTGTCTCTTTCTGATAAGAGCTTGGAGGAAACGGAAATGATCAAACGGATTCAAGAATGGCTGAGCCGTAAAGACAGGCAGGAGCCAGTCGAGATTTCACCGGATAATATTCCCCGGCACGTAGCGATAATTATGGATGGCAACGGACGCTGGGCGAAGCGGCGCGGTATGCCCCGGGTTGTGGGCCATCAGAACGGGATGAAGGCAGTCAAACGTGCTACGATTGCAGCGAATGACCTCGGAGTAGAATTTTTGACTCTGTACGCTTTCTCTACGGAGAACTGGACCCGGCCTAAGGATGAAGTGGATTTCCTGATGCGCCTCCCCGTAGAATTCCTGGCTATTGAACTGGATGAACTCATTGAGAAGAATGTACAGGTGCGCGTAATGGGCAACACGGAGGCTTTGCCTTCCCATACCCGCAAGGCGATGGAAGAAGCGGTCGCCCGCACACTAAGCAATACCGGACTTATACTTAATTTTGCTCTGAACTACGGCGGGCGTAAGGAAATTGAGGACTGTATGCGCGCTCTGGGCAAGGATATCCAGGCAGGAATTCTGTCACCTGAAGAGATCACTTCAGAGCTGATTGACAACAGACTGTCATCCAGCGGATTACCCGATCCTGACCTGCTCATCCGTACGAGCGGGGAGATGCGGCTCAGTAACTTTATGCTGTGGCAAATCGCCTATAGTGAATTTTGGTTTACGGATGCGTACTGGCCGGAGTTCGACAAGACGCATCTGATGCAGGCTGTGGCTGAATATCAGCGCCGCACACGCCGTTATGGTGGATTGAAGTAGCCTGATGGGAGAGGGATTCTTTGAAGCAGCGATTGATTACCGGAATTGTTGCCGGGGCCTTGTTTTTAGGGTTATGCTATTGGGGTGGCTGGCCGTATCAGCTGATGCTGACTGCGATGGCCCTCATCGGCTATTATGAATTTGTGAAAATGACAGGTACAGCAACCTTCGGACTGACTGCTGTATTTGGTTATGCCTCTGTAGTAGGCTTTATGATTCCTTGGGATCTCCTGGGAACGAATAAGTTATTCTCCTGGGAACAGGGGATTTGGCTGGTATTGCTGCTGTTCCTGCTGGTCACTGTCTTCAGTAAGAATAAGCTTGATATCAAAATCACCGCGATGATGTTCACTGGCATTGTTTACATAGGAATGGGGTTCTCGTATATGGGAATCGCCCGCGGTGCGGGGGATGGCCATGGCCTCTTCTGGACGATCCTGCTGCTGTGCTGTATATGGGGCAGTGATGCCGGAGCCTATTTTGTCGGCAGAAGCTTCGGGAAGAACAAGCTGTGGCCTGCGATCAGTCCTAACAAGACTATAGAGGGCGCGCTTGGCGGAGTATTGATTTCTGCTGTCATATCGATTGTGTTTGCTATACTGGTTCCTGATCTGCTGACTATCGGACGCGCGCTGCTGATTGGAATTGCCTGCGCTGTGCTGGGTCAGCTTGGAGATCTTGTACAATCTGCCTATAAACGGGTGTACGGTATTAAGGATTCAGGCTCACTCTTGCCGGGTCACGGTGGCATCCTGGACCGCTGCGACAGCTGGATCATCGTATTTCCTTTCGTACATATCGTAATGCTGATGCCTTACTATTAACGACAGGGAGAAGGAAAGCAACTGTGAAAAGAATTAGTATTCTCGGCTCCACGGGTTCCATCGGTACCCAGACGCTGGATGTGGTAGCTATGCATCCGGAAGCTTTTGAAGTCGATGGACTGGCGGCGGGAAGTAATACTTCACTGCTGCTGGAACAGGTCCGCCGTTTCAAGCCTCGCCGTGTATCGGTATCCACGAAGGAGCTTGCAGAGGAGATCAGATCCAGTCTGCCTGCCGGTGTAGAGCTGTACAGCGGAAGTGAAGGTCTGGTGGAGATTGCTGCCGGAGGCGATGCACAGACGGTCGTAACTGCGCTTGTAGGCAGTGTAGGACTTCAGTCTACGCTGGCGGCGATTGAAGCCGGCAGACATATTGGACTGGCTAATAAGGAGACACTGGTGACCGCCGGACATCTGGTTACAGAGCTGGCTGGACGCAAAGGTGTGAAGCTGCTGCCAGTGGACAGCGAGCATTCGGCGATTTTCCAATGCTTAAATGGGGAGAACCGTGAAGATGTGGCTTCAATTACCATTACTGCCTCGGGTGGCTCGTTCCGTGATTATAAGCGTGAACAGCTTACGAATGTTACCGTAGCGGACGCACTGCGCCACCCCAATTGGAGCATGGGGGCCAAGATTACTATTGACTCGGCAACCATGGTTAACAAAGGCCTGGAGGTTATTGAAGCCCACCATTTGTTCGCCCTTCCGTATGAGCAGATTGATGTGGTGCTGCATCCGGAGAGCATCATTCACTCCTATGTGGAGTTCTGCGACAGCAGCATTATTGCTCAGCTTGGGACTCCTGATATGCGGGTTCCCATTCAATATGCGCTCACCTATCCCGACCGCTGGCCGTCTCCTGCGAAGCGTTTGTCTCTGGCTCAGGTAGCCAGCCTGACCTTCCGGGAGATGGATTATGAACGTTATCCGGCGCTGAAGATGGCTATTGACTGCGGCATAGCGGGCGGCACATTCACAACCGCCTTCAATGCAGCCAATGAGGTCGCCGTGGCCCGCTTCCTGCGCGGTGAGATTCCCTTCCTGCGGATTGATGAGATTATTGATGAAGTGCTTCAGCGTCATCAGGGTGAAGCGAACCCCGGTCTGGAACAGATTCACAGTAGCGATATAGCTTCCCGGGAGCTTGCGGCTGTCCTGTAAAGGGATAAGAGGCCTTTGGAAACGGTGAATATGGCTGTACCCTGAAAAATAGGTGTGGACTGTTGATTCTCTTGTGCCCTGCCTTGGAATAATGATAAATTAAGAGGACATACTTCGGTCTTACACCTTAAGGGGGAATGTTGCGCTATGGAGATGGTAAGAGTTGTTTTTTTAACGGTGTTTATGTTCTTTGTTCTGGTGACTGTCCATGAATGGGGACATTATTATTTTGCCAAACGCGCCGGAATTCTTGTACGGGAATTTGCGATCGGTTTCGGTCCGAAACTGTTCTCTTATAAACGCGGTGAAACCCAGTTCACGCTCCGCCTGTTGCCCTTCGGGGGATACGCCCGTATGGCCGGCGAAGACCCGGAGATGGTTGAGATCGGCCCCGGGCAGACCATTGCTGTCCGGCTGGGCCAGGATAACAAGGTAAAGAATATTTACCTCGATTCCCTGGATACGCGCAGAAATGTTATACGCGGCGAAGCACAGTTCACGGATCTGGAGAATGAACTGAAGATCCGCCTTGATGTAGATGGTGAAGTGACCACCTATGATGTGAATCCGCAGGCGATGATGATCAAAGGCACCCAGCAGACGCAAATTGCGCCCAAAGACCGCCAGTTCGGCAGCAAAACCGTCGGCCAGCGCGCGATAGCGATCCTGGCCGGACCGGTGATGAACTTCATTCTGGCATTTGTGCTATTTGCACTTCATCTGCAGATGGCCGGAATCCCGGTGGAGAATCCGACCTATGTGAAGATCGGTGATGTCAGCTTAGGGATGCCTGCGCAGGAAGCAGGTCTTCAGAAGGGCGACATCGTCGTCACTGTGGACGGGCAGGCCATCGGCGGAGATTACCAGAAGATGATCAAGCTGACTTCAGCCTCCAAAGGCAAAGAAATGAACTGGACGCTGAAGCGCGGCGAAGAGACCTTGAATGTGACCATGATTCCCCGTGGAATGGAAGGGGAGCAAGGCGGCAAGGTTGGAATTACGCCGGAGCTTCCTACCCGCAAGGCCGGAGTGGGGGAGACAATTACCAAGTCCGGTACTGCTATGGTCGACACCACCAAGCTGATTTTTATCGGCTTCAAGCAGCTGATCAACAAATTTAATATGGATGATATCTCCGGGCCGGTGGGCACGTTCCAATTGACCGGGCAGATTGCCCAGCAGGGGATTCAGTATTTGACCTATTGGGCGGCTATTCTCAGCCTCTATCTGGGGATCTTCAATCTTCTGCCGATTCCTGCACTGGATGGCAGCCGGCTTGTATTCCTGGGTGTTGAGGCACTGCGCGGCAAGCCGGTGGACCCGAGCCGGGAAGGCATGGTCCACTTTGTAGGCTTTGCCCTGCTGTTCCTGGTGATGATCGCTGTTACGTATAATGATATTTTACGCCTCATAAGCGGCTGACGGATGTCATATCTTTTTTATCCCACGATGCATTTGATTGGGCTTCACACCTAATGTGCAATCTGAGGGGCGAATAATAGGAGGATTTCTTCACATGGCCAAAGACAAGCAGTTCGTTACAGAGATCACGCCGCAGGGCGAGGATTTCTCACGCTGGTATATCGATGTTATCAAAAAAGCGGACCTGATGGATTATTCGCCGGTCCGCGGCTGTATCGTGTTCAAACCGGACGGCTATGAAATCTGGGAGCATATTCAGGAGGAAATGAACCGCCGCCTGAAGGCGACCGGTCACCGGAACGCCTACTTTCCGCTGTTCATTCCCGAGAGCTTTTTCCAGAAGGAGAAGGAACATGTGGAGGGCTTCAACCCGGAGCTGCCTTGGGTTACTGAGGCCGGAGGCGATGTGCTGGAAGAACGTCTGGCGATCCGCCCTACGTCCGAGACCATGTTTGGCCATATGTATTCCAAGTGGATTCAGTCTTACCGAGACCTTCCGGTGCTGATCAACCAATGGGCCAACGTAGTCCGCTGGGAGAAACGTACCCTGCCGTTTATCCGTACGACAGAATTCCTCTGGCAGGAAGGCCATACCGCGCATGAGAATGAGACGGAAGCACGCGAAGAAACGATGAAGATGCTTGATAACTACCGCGACTTCGTGGAGACCTTTCTGGCTATTCCGGTAGTGACCGGACAGAAGACGCCATCCGAGCGGTTTGCCGGTGCTGTGGATACGTATTCCATTGAAGCGATGATGAAGGATGGACGGGCTGTACAGGCCGCTACCTCACATTATCTGGGCACCAAGTTCGCGGTTGCTTTTGATATCCAATATCTGAACCGGGAGAATGTACTGGAACATGCACATACCACCTCGTGGGGCTCTACCACGCGTCTGATCGGTTCCCTCATCATGGTGCATGGTGACGACCGCGGACTGGCTCTGCCGCCGAAGGTAGCGCCTACGCAAGTCATTATGATTCCAATCGGACCGCCTAAGACCCGCGAAGCAGTCATCGGACGTACCGACGAACTGTTTGGTGAGCTTAAGAGCGCCGGAATCCGCGTGCGTGTAGATGACCGTGCGGATGTAACCCCGGGCTGGAAGTTCAATGAATATGAAATGCGCGGCGTCCCTGTCCGTCTGGAGCTTGGACCGCGTGATATGGAGAATGGCGTCTGCGTGCTCGTATCCCGGATCAGCGGCGAGAAGAAGGTCATTCAGCAGGAGAACCTGGTTGAAGAAGTGAATGCGATGCTTGCGCAGGTCCACCAGGAAATGTACGAGCGGGCACTGAAATTCCGTGAGGATCATTTCTATTCCGTAGACACTCTTGAACAGATGAAGGATTCCATGGAGGAGAAACGCGGCTTTGCGCTTGCAGGCTGGTGCGGCTCTGAGGAATGTGAAGATAAGGTCAAGGAAGAGACCGGCGCAGGCAGCCGTAATATTCCGTTCCACCCGTCAGAAACGAAAGAGACCTGTATTTGCTGCGGCAAGCCTGCTCAGCATACGGTTGTATTTGCCAAAGCATATTAATCGGCAACCTTATATTTGTTATTTTTTTATATCAGCTTCTGGCGAGAGGAGTCGGCGGGCCGCAAGTACCCAATGCTTTTTAAGCTGGAGGCTTTTTCTTACAATTATTGCCGAGTTAGGTGGGGAATGCATGGAGCAGAACGTGGAGAGAAGAAAGAGGTTTGAGCTGTTGATGAAGCAGGGGGAGATTCCACCTGCTATGATTGATCCCTATTTTGTAGACGGACAGATTGAACGGGTGGAGATTAGCCGCGGCAACCATGACTGGCATATCGTGATTGCGAAGACAACCCTGATTCCCGCCCAGACCTACCGGGCATTTATCCTTAGAATGCGTGAGAAGCTGCAGCATATTGCCAAGGTCAGCTTCTTGTTCCTATATGATGATACTGTAAGCAGAGCTGATATTGTACAGGAGTACTGGGGCATGTTCCTGGAGTGGGTCCAGCGTGAGATTCCGTCCGTCAACGGTTGGCTGACGCGCTCCAGCCAGGAGCTGCAGGACGGCACGCTCATCCTAAGCCTGAACGATTCCATGTCGCTCGAACTGGCCCGCAAAAAGGGTATCGAAGCCGCCATAATTAAATATTATGATAAATACTTCGCGCTCCCTCTCAAGGTCAAGCTGCAGATGTCCGAGGATGAGACCAAAAACAAAGCGGATGCCTATGAGGAATTCCAGCAGAAGCTCCAGCAGGAGCAGCGTGAGCTGGTAGAGCTGATGATGATGAACAGTGAGCCGGACGAGCCTGAAGAAGCGGGGGACCCGGGCGAGGTCATTAAGCTTCAGATCGGGAATGACATTAAGGAGCAGGCCGTCTCCATTCTGGAGATTCAGGATGAAGAGAAGAAGATTACAATCCAGGGGACGATCTTCGGGCTGGACAGCAAGGAGCTGCGTAACGGGAATACGCTGTTCACCTTCTGCATCACAGACTTTACAGATTCCCTGCAGATGAAGATGTTCGCGAAGACCAAGGAAGAGCTGAAGATCATGGGTCAGCTGGCTAACGGCAAATGGGTCCGGGCGCGCGGCAAAGTGGAATATGACCGGTTCATGCAGATTCCCGAGCTGGTGATGATTCCTTCGGATCTGACCGAGGTATCGGCACCGCCTGCCCGTAAGGACAATGCTAAGGAGAAGCGCGTGGAGTTCCACCTGCATACGACTATGAGCACGATGGATGCGGTAGCACCGATTGATGCCTATGTCAAAACAGCTGCGAAATGGGGCCACCCGGCACTTGCAGTTACCGACCACGGCAATGTTCAGAGCTTCCCGGATGCGAATCATGCCGCCCATAAGCATAAGCTCAAGATGCTCTACGGTGTCGAGGCTAATGTCGTCAATGACGCGGTCAATATCGTGGAGAATGCGCAGCCGCTGGAGCTTAAGACGGCAACCTATGTCGTTTTCGACATCGAGACCACGGGGTTGTCCATCACACGCAATAACATCACGGAGCTTGCGGCGATCAAGATGTGCGAAGGCAAGGAGCTGGACCGCTACACCACCTTTGTCAATCCGCATGAGAAAATTCCCTACCACATCCAGCAGCTGACGAACATTACGGATGAAATGGTCAAGGATGCCCCGGATCTGGAACCGGTACTTAAGGAATTCGTGGAGTTTGTAGGAGACAGCATTCTCGTTGCTCACAATGCTCGGTTCGATATGGGCTTCATTCAAGCTTCTCTGAAGAAGCTGGGGCAGCCGGAGCTGCAGAATCCTTCACTGGATACGCTGGAGCTGGCGCGTCTGCTCTTCCCCAAAATGAAGAACCACCGGCTCAATACGCTTGCTGACAAGTACAAGGTACTGCTGGAGAGCCATCACCGTGCGGTGGATGATACGATAGCACTGGGCGGGATTCTGAACGGTCTCTTGGCCGATGCGGAGAAGATGAAGGGGATGACCCGGCTGGACCGGCTGAATGATTATGTAGGCAATGACCTGTCGAATGTGCGGCCGTTTCACTGCGGCATCTATGCACTGAATCCCATCGGCAAAAAGAACCTCTACAAGCTGATCTCCATGTCGCATACCGAGTACTACAAGCGGGTACCCTGCATTCCCAAATCGAAGCTTGAAGAGCATCGTGACGGACTGCTCGTCATATCCGGCTGTGAGCGGGGCGAGTTCTTCGAGGCTGTGCTGAACAAGACCGTAGAAGAGGCGATTGAGGTTGCCCAGTTCTATGATGTGCTGGAAATCCAGCCGCTGACCATGTACATGCATCTGGTGGATAAAGGGTTCGTAGCGAGCCCTGAGGACCTGCGGGGAGTTGTGCGTAAAATCTGTGAGATTGGCGAGCAGATAAACAAGCCGGTGATAGCCACTGGGAATGTGCACTATCTGGAGCCGCGCGATAAGCTGTTCCGCGATATTACGATACACGGGATTACCGGGTTCAGTCCGCTGAAGGACCAGAACAAGCCGGATGCCCACTTCCGTACAACCGATGAGATGCTTGACGAGTTCGAATACCTGGGTGCAGCCAAAGCGAAGGAAGTCGTGGTAACGAATACTGTTGAGCTGGCTGAGCGGTTCGAGGAATACGATCTGTTCCCAAGCGATCTCTTCACACCTATTATTGAAGGTGCGGATGATGAGATCCGCAATACCTGCTATGACACTGCCAAATCGATCTACGGCGAGGAGCTGCCGGAGGTTGTGGTTGCCCGTCTGGAGAAGGAGCTTGCCCCGATTATTAAATACGGGTTCTCCGCCAACTATCTAATCTCGGAACGGCTGGTCAAAAAGTCGAACCAGGACGGTTATCTCGTCGGTTCCCGTGGCTCGGTAGGCTCGTCGGTAGTGGCAACATTCCTTGGAATATCGGAGGTTAATCCGCTTCCGGCCCACTATATCTGCACCAATTCCGAATGCCGGCACAGCGAATGGTTCCTGGACGGAAGTGTGCCGAGCGGCTTTGACTTACCGGATAAGGACTGTCCGGATTGCGGCGGCAAGCTTAAGGGAGAAGGGCAGGATATTCCGTTTGAGACCTTCCTGGGCTTCAAAGGGGACAAGGTTCCCGATATCGACCTTAACTTCTCCGGGGAGTATCAGCCTAACGCCCATAATTTTACCAAAACAATGTTCGGTCCGGACAATGTATTCCGCGCGGGAACCATCGGTACGGTGGCGGAGAAGACCGCCTTCGGCTTCACTAAGAAATATGAGGAGCATCACCAGAAGCGCTGGCGCGGCGCGGAGGTTGGACGGCTTGCCGCCGGCTGTACCGGTGTGAAGCGCAGTACGGGGCAGCATCCCGGCGGTATCGTTGTTTTGCCGGACTACATGGAGATCGAAGATATCACTCCGGTGCAGTTCCCGGCGGATGATGTGACAGCCGAGTGGAAGACCACCCATTTCGACTATCACGCCTTCGATGCCAACCTGCTCAAGCTCGATATTCTCGGCCACGATGATCCGACGATGATGCGGATGCTGCAGGATCTGACTGGCGTCGACCCGACGACCATTCCAATGAATGATCCGAAGGTGATGAGTATGTTCAACTCTACGGATGCGCTCGGGGTAAGGCCGGATCAGATCCGCACCCCGGTAGCCACTTATGGAGTGCCCGAGATGGGGACGAAGTTCGTCCGCCAGATGCTTGTCGAAGCGAAGCCGTCCAGCTTTGCCGATTTGCTGCAGATTTCGGGGCTGTCCCATGGAACCGGCGTGTGGCTGGGAAATGCCCAGGAGCTGATCAAGAACAACACCTGCAACATTAAGACGGTAATCGGCTGCCGTGATGATATTATGCTCTATCTGATCTATAAGGCCGGCATGGATGCCAGTCTGGCCTTCAAAATTACGGAGAGCGTGCGTAAAGGGAAGGGCTTGCCGCCGGAGTGGATTGAAGAGATGAAGAATTGCAAGGTGCCGCAGTGGTACATTGATTCCTGTCTCAAAATCCAGTATATGTTCCCGAAGGCCCATGCCGCGGCTTATGTTATTTCAGCGGTGCGAACAGCCTTCTTCAAGCTGTATCATCCGATAGAATACTATGCGACTTACTTCTCGGTCCGCGCGGCGGATTTCGATATCGAGCTGTGCTGCAAAGGCTACGAAGCCATTGCGCGCCAGCTGGTAGAGATCGAAGCCAAGGGCTTCCAGGCGCTGCCTAAGGAAAAAGCTATGCTTCCGGTCCTGGAGATGGCCCTGGAGATGACCGCACGCGGATTCACCTTCAAGAACATTGATCTGTACCGCTCGGACGCTACCAAATTTACGGTAGACGGTACGAGCCTGATTCCTCCATTCTCCTCGCTTGCGGGAATCGGGGATAATGCTGCGATTAATATCGCCGCTGCCAAGGACGCAGGAGAATTCCTCTCCATTGAGGATTTCCAGCAGAAATCCAAGGCCAGTAAAACGGTGATTGAGCTGCTCACGGGAATGGGCTGCTTCCGGGGATTGCCGGAGAGCAACCAGCTTTCACTGTTCTAACAACTGGCTTAAGTGATAGCATATAGAGTCCTTTAAAAAGGGGAGTCAAGGGCTGGTACTTGTCAGTGCTGCCTCACTATGGTATAATTTTTTTGGTAATAATGAGATAAGTCCGTTGTGTAAAGAGTGGGGAAACCCACTCTTTATCTTTGGTATATAGCAAAAGACAAGTTCGTGGAGGTAATCTTCTTTTGAGCACACCCAAATCCAAAATTAAACAAACGGTAGAGCAGCTGCTCGGGTCCTATCTCGAGGACAATGGTTTCGAACTGGTGGACGTTGAATACGTGAAGGAAGGCTCCAACTGGTTTCTGCGCGTATTCGTAGACAAAGAGGGCGGCATCGATATCGATGACTGCGGTACCATCAGCGAATATATCAGCCAGAAGCTGGATGAGAATGATCCGTTCTCCGAAGCGTATTTCCTTGAAGTCTCCTCGCCGGGAGCTGAGCGTCCGCTCAAGAAAGCTGCGGATGTCGCCAAGGCAGTGGGCAAGGACGTATATGTAACGGTCTATGAGCCGATTCAAGGACTCAAAGAATTCGAAGGCCGGTTGCTCTCGTTCGAGAACGAGGAACTGCTCATCTCCGCGGGCAAAAAAGAACATGTGGTACCTTACGCCAAGGTCGCCAGTGCGAGATTGGCCATTATTTTTTAACGTCTTGAAAGGGGGACCGGAATTTCATGAGTATGGAGTTTATTGAAGCTATGAATGAACTGGAAAGGGAGAAAGGCATCAGCAAGGATGTGCTGTTCGAAGCCATCGAAGCGGCGCTGATCTCCAGCTATAAACGCAATTTCAATGCGGCGCAGAATGTGCGTGTGGATATGAACCGCAACACAGGCGTAATCAAGGTGTTTGCCCGCAAGCTGATTGTTGAGGAGGTTCTCGATGCACGGACCGAGATCTCACTCCTGGCTGCCCGGGAGATCAACCCGCATTTCCAGCTGGAGGACATCGCCGAGCAGGAGGTCACGCCGCGTGATTTCGGCCGCATTGCCGCCCAGACTGCGAAGCAGGTGGTTACCCAGCGTATCCGTGAAGCGGAACGCGGCCTGATCTATAACGCTTTTATCGACAAGGAAGATGATATTGTTACCGGCCTTGTACAGCGTCAGGATATGCGCAATATCTATGTGGATCTTGGCAAAATCGAGGCGGTTCTTCCGCTGAGCGAGCTGATGCCTGGAGAGAAGTTCAAGCAGAGCGAGCGCATCAAGGCTTATATCACCAAGGTGGAGAACACGACCAAAGGACCGCAGATCATGCTGTCCCGCAGTCATCCGGGTCTCCTGAAGCGTCTGTTCGAGCTGGAGGTGCCGGAGATTTTTGACGGGGTGGTGGAGATTCGTTCCGTTGCCCGCGAAGCCGGCTTCCGCTCCAAGATCGCCGTGTTCTCACGCAATCCTGAAGTGGACCCGGTGGGCTCCTGCGTAGGGCCGAGAGGCACACGTGTACAGACCATCGTGACTGAGCTTCGCGGTGAGAAGATTGATATCGTCAGATATTCCGAGCTGGTGCAGGAGTATGTAGCCAATGCGCTTAGCCCGTCCAAGGTGCTTGAGGTTCAAGTCTTTGAAGCTGAGAAAATGGCCCGCGTCATTGTTCCTGACTATCAGCTGTCGCTGGCTATCGGCATCAAGGGGCAGAATGCCCGTCTTGCCGCCAAGCTGACCGGCTGGAAGATCGATATCAAGAGCGAGACGCAGGCGGAGCAGGAATACGGTAGACCCAGATCGTCCAATGATGAAATGCATCAGGATTCCGTCTCCATCGATTAATGAATGCTGACTGACGGGAGGTGCTTTGTTATGAAGCAAAGAAAGGTGCCGCTGCGTAAATGCGTTGCCAGCCAGGAGATGATGCCCAAGAAAGAGCTGATTCGCGTGGTGAGAACGCCTGAAGGCGAGGTGCTGATCGACCTGACAGGCAAGAAGTCGGGCCGTGGCGCTTATATCTGCGGTAAACTGGAATACTTTAAGCTAGCACAGAAGACCAAAGCACTTGACCGGGCATTGAAATGTCAGGTCAGTCCTGAAATCTATGCCCAGCTTGCCCGGGATTTTGCATCCGTGGAGGAGCAGTTTTTGGCAGCGAAGGATAGTGAGGACAATGAGTAAGACACTTTCTTATTTAGGGCTTGCGATGAGAGCAGGCAAGATTGTCACCGGCGATGAGGCTGTGCTTAAGGCAGTGCGGTCTTCAGAGGCGAAGCTGGTCGTCCTGGCAGGTGACGCTTCAGATAATACCCAGAAGAAGTTCCGCGATAAATGCGGAACCTACGATATTCCACTAGTAATCGCATTTCACCGGGATGAACTCGGTGCAAGTATTGGTAAGGACCAGCGCGTGGTGCTGGCCGTTACGGATAAAGGATTCGCGGAAATGATCTCCAGAACGCTTGGAGATACTGTCGGAGGTGGAGTTATTGACTAAAGAAGATAATAAGGATAAGCTGCGCGTATACGAATATGCCAAGTCTTTGAACATGAGCAGTAAAGAAATTATTACCATTCTGAAGCGTTTGGATGTCCCGGTGAATAATCATATGAGTGTCATGGAGAATGGCTCCGTGAACAAAGTTGAACAATTCTTCAAGGACATCAAGTCAAACGCTGCAGCCAAGCGGGACAACGGCACCAGCAGCCGTCCGGTAGTGACTACCGGTGCGGTAACCGCCGAAGTACGCAGTGCTCAGAATACCAACAAAATTCATTCGGAAAAGCAGGTAGGTATGAACAGTAACCAAAACAACAACCAATCGACGACGTCCCCAAGGCCCCAAAGCGGACAAGATTCCCGCAGAACACAAACATCAGGCTCCGCTCAGAATTCCCGCCCGCAGGGCAGTTCAAGCAGCAGCCGTCCGCAAAGCAGTTCGACTGGAAGCCGCCCGCAAGGCAGCTCCTCCGGCAGCCGCCCACAGGGCAGCTCCACTGGCGGAAGCCGTCCACAAGGCAGCTCTACTGGCGGAAGCCGTCCACAGGGCAGCTCCACTGGCAGCCGTCCGCAAGGCAGCTCTACTGGCGGAAGCCGTCCACAAGGCAGCTCTACTAGCGGAAGCCGCCCACAGGGCAGCTCTACTGGCAGCCGTCCGCAAGGACAAGGCGGCGCACCACGTACAGGTGACCGTCCGTCAGGTCAAGGCAATGCAGGCGGAGGTTTCTCACGCAATGACGGTCCTAAGAAGAATACCACTGGCGGCAGACCTGGCGGCAACAACAGCGGCCAGAAACGTTACGACGACAACAAGGGCGGCAACTATCGCGGCCGTGGCGGCAAGAACAACCGCGGCAGAAACCAGCCGACCGTATATCGTGAGAAGATTGACAACACACCTAAGAAGATCATTGTCCGTGGCAGCATGACCGTGGGTGAAACCGCGAAGCTTCTTCACAAGGATGCTTCGGAAGTGATTAAGAAGCTGATCTCGATGGGGGTTATGGCCACCATCAATCAGGAGCTTGATATCGATACGATTCTGCTGCTGGCCGGCGAATTCGGCGTAGAAGTAGAAGTGAAGATTCCGGTTGATGAAGACAGCTTCGAGACCGTTGAAGAGAATGATTCCGAAGACGATCTGATGACACGGCCACCGGTTGTAACGATCATGGGTCACGTTGACCATGGTAAAACAACCTTGCTCGATGCCATCCGTTCCACGAATGTATCCGGCGGCGAAGCAGGCGGAATTACGCAGCATATCGGTGCCTATCAGGTTGAGATTAATCATAAGAAAATCACATTCCTTGATACTCCGGGCCATGAAGCGTTCACCGCAATGCGTGCCCGTGGTGCCCAGGTTACAGATATGACGATTATCGTTGTAGCGGCAGATGACGGCGTAATGCCTCAGACCGTAGAAGCGATCAACCATGCCAAGGCAGCCGGACTTCCGATCATTGTGGCAGTTAACAAGATCGATAAGCCGGGCGCAGACCCTGACAAGGTGAAGCAGGAGCTTACAAGCTATGAGCTGGTGCCGGAAGAGTGGGGCGGCGATACAATCTTCGTCAACCTGTCGGCTAAACAGCGCATTAACCTTGAAGAGCTGCTGGAAATGATCCTGCTCGTTGCCGAAGTGAATGAGTACAAGGCGAACCCGGACAAACGGGCACGCGGTACTGTTATAGAAGCTGAGCTTGACAAGAACCGTGGACCGGTTGCCCGTATTCTCGTACAGAACGGTACACTGAAGGTCGGAGACGCATTTGTAGCGGGTAACTGCTTCGGCCGCGTACGTGCCATGGTGAATGACAAGGGACGCAAAATCAAGGAAGCGGGACCTTCCACTCCAGTGGAAATTACCGGTCTGACCGAGGTGCCGCAGGCGGGCGATCCGTTCATGGCCTTCGAAGATGAGCGTAAAGCACGCGCAATCTCTGACAGACGTTCTACATCGCAGCGCCAGTCCGAGCTGAACACGAACACCCGCGTTACGCTGGATGATCTGTTCAAGCACATCAAGGACGGCGAGATCAAGGATCTTAACGTAATCATCAAGGGTGACGTTCAGGGTTCGGTAGAGGCGCTTAAGGGCTCCTTGGCCAAGATCGAAGTGGAAGGCGTACGCGTGAAGATCCTTCACAGCGGTGCCGGCGCGATTACAGAATCCGATATTACCCTGGCAGCAGCTTCCAATGCTATTGTGATTGGCTTCAACGTTCGTCCGGATGCCCAGACGAAAGCGGCAGCTGAGCAGGAGAAGGTGGATGTGCGTCTGCATAACATCATCTACAATGTCATTGAAGAGATCGAAAGTGCCATGAAGGGCATGCTTGATCCTATCTTTAAAGAGAACGTTATCGGCCACGCTGAAGTGCGCAACGTATTCAAAATCAGCAAAGTGGGCAGTGTCGCAGGTTGTATGGTTACCGACGGCAAAATTACCCGCAATGCTGAAATGCGCCTGATCCGCAGCGGTATCGTTGTCTTCACAGGCAAAATCGACACCTTGAAGCGTTTCAAAGATGATGCAAAAGAAGTGGCACAGGGTTATGAATGTGGCATAACTTTGGAACGCTATAATGATGTCCTTGAAGGCGACATCATCGAAGCATTCATCATGGAAACGGTAGAGCGCTAAGCGAAGAGGTGAAATAAGATGTCTAAAATCAGAGCGGGACGGGTTGGCGAGCAGATTAAGAAAGAGCTGAGCCAGCTCATCCAGAGCGGACTGAAGGACCCACGTGTCGGGTTCGTAACTGTAACTGGCGTAGATGTGACGAACGATCTGTCACAGGCCAAGGTATACCTGAGCGTATTCGGGGACGAGGAGCAGAAGTCAGACTCGCTTAGAGCGATTGAGAAAGCTAATGGCTTTCTCCGCTCGGAGCTTGGCAAAGCGATCCGCCTGCGCCATACGCCTGAGCTGATCTTCAAGATTGACGAATCCGTTGCTTACGGAAGTCATATTGAGAAGCTGCTCGGCGAAATCGGCAAAAACGAATAGGCTACGGAACATAAAGGAGACGGCGAATGCAGAGCTATGAACAAAGTCTCCAGCAGACGCGTAAGTTTCTGCTGGAACACGACGATTATCTTGTAGTGTCGCATGTTCAGCCGGACGGAGATGCAGTCAGCTCCACCCTCGCGGTGGGCTGGCTTCTCTCATGTCTGGGCAAAAAATATCTGATGCTGAATGAAGGCCAGATTCCGCAGCGGATGGAATACTTATGGCATGCCGATCAGATTGTCAATCTGTCTGAAGGTTCTTTGCCCCGCCAGTTCGGCCATGTGATATGTGTTGACTGTGCGGATTTCCAGCGTGTAGGGCTGACCCAGCAACATTTCACCAATGATGCCCTAATCTTGAATATAGACCATCATCCAACGAACAACGGCTACGGCGCGGTGAATCTCATCAAGCCGGATGCGGCAGCGACAGCAGAGATTCTGTTCGATCTGCTGAAGACCTTTGAACTGGAGTGGGATATTGATATTGCCACAGCCATTTATACCGGGCTGTTGACGGATACCGGCGGTTTCCGTTACAGCAATACTTCTCCTAAAGTGATGGCGGCGGTATCCGAGCTGCTGGCACTGGGTGTGAATGGACCGGACCTGGCAGAGACCCTGCTGGAAGAGATGACGCTTCCCCAGGTTAAGGTGCTCAACCGCGCACTTAGCACATTACAGCTTAGTCCTGAAGGAGATATAGCCTGGGTGTATGTTACACCTCAGGATATGCTGGACTGTGGAGCGGCCAATGAGGATCTTGAAGGGATTGTCAACTATCCCCGTAATATCCGCGGGGTAGAGGTAGGCATTCTGTTCAAGGTCATTGATGACCATGCGGTGAAGGCCAGCCTGCGTTCAGCAGGTAAGGTGGATGTGGCGTTACTTGCGCAAGCCTTCGGCGGCGGCGGACACACCCGGGCAGCGGGCGCGCGTCTTAATGGAAGTCTGGAAGAAGCTGTGGCACAGGTGCTTGAGGAGGTCAAACGTCACTTATGAGTGAGCTTACAGGAGTTCTGGCTGTATATAAGCCGGCAGGGTTCACTTCACATGATGTTGTGGCCAAGGCACGGCGCATTCTGGGCATGAAGCGGATTGGACATACCGGGACACTTGATCCTCAGGTAACTGGTGTATTGCCGCTCTGTCTGGGACGGGCTACTAGAGTAGTTGAGTATATCCAGGAGCTGCCCAAGGAATATGTTGCCACACTGCGGCTGGGAATGGCCAGCGATACAGAGGACCTGACCGGCACGATTACGGAATCTGTGGAGGAGGTTCATATCACAGAAGCCGAAGTGCTGGCTGTGCTGAACTCCTTTCAGGGCGTGATCTCACAGGTACCGCCGATGTATTCCGCAGTGAAGGTGGACGGCAAGCGTCTGTACGAGCTGGCCCGGGAAGGCAAGACCGTAGAGCGCAAGAGCCGTGAAGTGGAGATTTATGAGATTGAGATGCAGGAAATGGTCTGGAACGGCAATTATCCGGAGATCACTTTCCGGGCGTTATGCTCCAAGGGAACCTATATCCGCACCCTCTGTGTAGATATCGGACGTAAGCTTGGTCTTCCCGGTGTGATGGTGAAGCTGGAGCGGACGATGTCGGCCGGGATCTCGGCCAGTCATTGCCTGACTCTGGAGCAAATTGCCGAACACAAGGAAGGCGGTACACTGGATGAGCATCTGATTGCTGCCGACGAGGCGATTTCACATTTGCCCAGACATACCGTTGCGGCAGAGAAGAAGAAATCAGCCCTGCAGGGGCAGCGTCTGTCGTCCCGTTTTGTAATGCCGGAAGTGAAGCAGGCCGGAGATTTCCGTCTCTATGATCAGCAAGGGGAGTTCCTCGGTATTTATGCTTTGGAGGCTACCGGAGCTATTGCACCTGTCAAGGTGTTTGCCCAAGTCTAAACTTTAATTTATTTGCGAATGTAGGTGAGAAACAGCGTGAGAACCGTAACGTTAAGCTATCCGATGCTGCCTGAGGCGGCAGCACAGTACGCGCAGCCTCAAGTAGTTGCTCTGGGACAGTTCGATGGACTGCACCTCGGGCATGCCAGTGTCATCACATCAGCTGTTGCTCTTGCCCGCGAGGCAGGTGTACCCGCTGCGGTGATGACCTTCTACCCCCATCCCAAGGATGTTATGGGCAAGGGGGATTATGAGGGATATTTGACCCCTTCTAAGGATAAGCAGGAGCTGCTTGCCGGGATGGGTGTTGAGCTTTTATATATCATTGAATTTAATGAAGAGCTCTCCCGGGTGAGTCCGGCGGATTTTGTCTCTGTAATGCTGCTTCCGCTGCAGATTATAACTGCAGTTGTAGGGTTCGACTTCCGCTTCGGCTACATGGGCGGGGGAGATGCGGACACGCTTTCGGAGCTGGGACAGGGTGCGATGAAGGTAGAGACGGTCGCCCCGTTCCTGCTTGAAGGAGAGAAGGTCAGCAGCTCGGGTATCCGCAAGAGCTTGCTGAGCGGGGAACTGGATAAGGCCAATGCCTGGTTTGGACGTTGTTATCACCTGCGCGGTATCGTCGGTCACGGGGAGAAGCGGGGCCGGACCATCGGCTTTCCGACCGCGAACCTGCAGCTCGAAGACCGCTATGTGATTCCGGCCAAGGGCGTATACGCCGTCAAGGTCTTTTACCGGGATGAGGTCTTGTACGGGGTGATGAATGTCGGCGTGAAGCCAACATTTCACGAAGGCGTGACCACTCCGAGCTTTGAGGTTCACCTGTTTGATTTTGCCTCAGATATCTATGGGCAGGAGCTTAAGGTGGAGCTGGTCTCCTATATCCGCTCAGAGCGCAAATTTGAGTCTATCCAGGCCTTAATTGCACAGATCGGCGCAGATGCTGAGACGGCCAAAGGGATGCTGGGATATCATTCCTAATCTTTCCGGACAAGCCGTTTACTTTTGCCTGTGAAGGTGCTATACTGATTAACGTTGCTGGAATGACAGCATGTGAACCTTAGCTTGGTTACTTGTTCTCACCGACGGTGACGAGGCTACTGGCGATTATAATGAAGGAGGTGAACAGGATGGCATTGACTCAAGAACGTAAACACCAATTGATCGACGAGCACAAAACTCATGAATCCGATACTGGATCCCCTGAGGTGCAAGTTGCTATCCTTACGGAGAACATCGTTAATTTGACTGACCACTTGCGTACGCACAAGAAGGATCATCATTCCCGCCGCGGACTGCTGAAGATGGTTGGACAACGTCGTAAACTGCTGGCGTATTTGAAGAACAAAGACATCAGACGTTACAGCGCCCTGATCGAAAAACTGGGATTGCGTCGTTAATTTTCCATAAGTTAAGCCCAAAAGCAGCCTGGTTGTATACCGTATGTCCTTCTTACGAGCGACAGCGGGACAGCCGGGTTGCTTTTTGAAAATTTAGGGTAAACTTTTACAGTTGACAAGTTGATAGCATTCGCAAAAACGGCTATAGCACTTCTGCGGAGGACAAGCCGTTTTTGCTTGTAGAACATACAAGAACGTATTATTACCATTCAAGGAGGGGTTTTATGGAACAACGTGTGGAAATGCAGCTGGGCGGAAGACGCCTTGTGCTGGAAACAGGCCGTCTGGCCAAACAAGCGAACGCAGCCGTGATGGTGCGTTACGGAGATACTTCAGTATTGTGTACGGTTACAGCATCCAGTGAGCCTAAAGATCTGGATTTCTTCCCGCTTACAGTGAATTATGAGGAAAGATTATATGCAGTAGGCAAAATCCCTGGCGGATTCATCAAACGTGAAGGACGTCCGAGCGAGAAAGCGATTCTGTCCAGCCGTCTGACAGACCGTCCCATTCGTCCATTGTTCCCGGAAGGATTCCGCAATGACGTTCAAGTCTTGAACCTGGTAATGAGCGTGGATCAGGACTGTGCGCCTGATATTGCTGCCATGATCGGTACTTCCGCTGCGCTCAGTATTTCCGATGTGCCGTTCAACGGACCAATCGGCGGCGTGGCTGTCGGCCGGATTAACGGAGAATTCATCATCAACCCTGATCAAGCCCAGCAGGCAATCAGCGATATTTATGTGGTTGTGGCCGGTACGAAGGATGCCATCATGATGGTGGAAGCTGAAGCCAATGAAGTGACTGAAGAAGTGATGCTTGAAGCGATCATGTTTGGACATGACGAGGTCCGCAAGATTGTGGCTGTGATTGAACAGCTCGTAGCCGTTGCCGGTAAAGAGAAGATGGCTGTGAAGCTGCATGCGGTTAATGCGGATGTGAATACAGAGGTTCGTGCTTTTGCAGAGAGTCGTCTGGTGGAAGCCGTAAGAATTGCCGAGAAGCATGCCCGTCAGGATGCTATTGATCTGGTGAACAATGAAGCGGTGGCGTATTTCGCAGAGAAATACATAGAAACCCCAGAGCTTCTTAAGGATGTTAAGGAAGCCCTGCACGATATCGTGAAGGATGAAGTAAGACGTCTGATTACACATGACAAGGTTCGTCCGGATGGACGTAAGCTGGACGAGATCCGTCCGATCGAATGTGATACAGCGCTGCTGCCGCGTACGCACGGTTCCGGTCTGTTCACACGCGGCCAGACACAGATCCTCAGCGTATGTACACTGGGTGCACTGGGCGATGTGCAGATTCTGGATGGTATTGATCCGGCTGAAACCAAGCGCTTCATGCACCATTACAACTTCCCTCCGTTCAGCGTTGGGGAAGCCCGTCCGCTAAGAGCACCGGGACGCCGCGAGATCGGCCACGGGGCACTCGGTGAACGCGCATTGTCCAAGGTGATTCCAAGTGAGACTGAATTCCCGTACACCATCCGTCTGGTATCCGAAGCGATTGAATCCAATGGCTCCACCTCCCAGGCAAGTATCTGTGCCAGTATTCTGGCGATGATGGATGCAGGGGTACCTATCAAGGCGCCTGTAGCCGGTGTAGCGATGGGTCTGATCAAGGACGGGGAGCATGTGTCCATCCTGACCGATATTCAAGGCATGGAAGATCACCTCGGCGATATGGACTTCAAGGTAGCAGGTACAGCAGAAGGCGTAACGGCGATTCAGATGGATATCAAAATCGACGGCATCGACCGCAAAATTCTGCATGAAGCGCTTGAGCAAGCCAGAGAAGGCCGTATGTTCATTTTGGGTAAAATGAATGAAGCGATTGCTGCTCCAAGATCGAGCCTGTCTAAATATGCTCCGAAGATCATTATCATCAATATCAATCCGGACAAGATCCGTGATGTGATCGGTGCCGGCGGTAAAATCATCAACAAGATCATTGAAGAAACCGGCGTGAAGATCGACATCGAACAGGATGGCCGCGTATTTATCGGTTCTTCTGACGAAGCTATGATCCAGAAGGCCCGCGGCATCATCGAAGGAATTGTGAAGGAAGTAGTGGTTGGTGAGATTTATGTGGGTACGGTTAGACGCATTGAGAAATTCGGCGCATTTGTTGAATTGATCCCTGGCAAAGACGGACTTGTGCATATTTCCCAGCTGTCCACTGAACGTGTGGCGAAAGTGGAAGATGTTGTGGCGATTGGCGACACGATTACCGTGAAGGTAACGGAGATCGACCAGCAAGGACGCGTTAACCTGTCACGCAAAGCGGTGCTGACTTCAGAGAGCGGAGCGAAGGCGTAAGCATTACGCTGCCGCTTCACCGCTATCCTGACTATAGAGTAAGAAGAGACAGAAGCAGTACAGTTCTGGCTCTTTTTTTTGGAAAAGTATATGCAGCAGTACCGTCCTGACTGACGGTTATACCATACCCACTTGAGGCGGCATTGACGAGTATGCATAATTTGCACCCTTCATACATAGGCTGGGACAAAGCGTCCCCGCACGGCTTGACCCTGGTGCGGAGACGGAACAGACCGTTTGTGCCGGGGAGGTATAACGTCATGAAGACGGACAAGGCGGCGCTAGTGCTGGCTTGCATCGCAGTAGTCATTGGAATTGGCAGCACGAATGGACCCGTGAAAGAGATGATTGCCGGGCTTAAGCCTCAGGCGGAGGCCACCGTGATGAGCTATGCAATGAATCAGGCGGAGGATGATCTGCGCGCGCAGATTACCCGCCGTGCCGAGGCGCTGAATGCGCAGCCGGTGAATGCTGTTGTGGACCGGGTATGGAAAGCCATACCAGGGTATAACGGGCTGGAGGTCGATGTAGAGGCAACCTACCGGAGCGCGCTTTTACGGGGACCCGAAGCAGGCCTTAAGCTATTGTACCGCCAGATTAAGCCTAAGGTATCACTGGATGATCTGGGAGCGCAGCCGATTTACCGGGGGAATCCGGCGAAGCCGATGGCCTCGCTGATGATTAATGTGGCCTGGGGGAATGAGTATATCCGTCCGATGCTGGACATTCTGGATGCAGAGAAGGTGAAGGTTACCTTTTTTCTGGACGGAAGCTGGTTAAGCCGCAACAAGGAGCTTGCAGCAGAGATGCTGAAGCGCGGGCATGAGGTGGAGAACCATGCGTATACGCATCCTAAGATGAGTAGTCTAAGCCGGACACGTGCTACTGCCGAGATTGAGAAGACGCAGAAGCTGCTGAAGGAAAGCCTGGGTGTGACGAACAAGTGGTTTGCTCCGCCGTCAGGCGACTTTAACCAGCAGACCGTGGAGATCGCCGCCTCACTGGGACTGAAGACGGTGCTGTGGACGCTGGATACGGTCGATTGGCGCAATCCGTCCCCCGAATCGGTTGTTGCCAAGATCAGCAGCCGGGTAGAGCCGGGAACCCTGATTCTGATGCATCCGACGGCATCCTCCTCGCAAGCGCTGAGAGGGATGATCCGGGGAATTAGAGCCAAGGGCCTGCAGCTGGGAACTGTCAGTCAGACACTCTCCGCTGAGCGTATCATGACTGCGGAAGTTGAGTGAACGTCCTATTTCTGATAGGATAAGAGGCGCGAATAACAAATACAGACAGAACCAGGGGCTGTGCCAGGAGGATTACACATTGGACAAAATATTATTATCGAACGGACTCCGGGTGGTGACCGAGAAGATCCCGACCGGCCGGTCCGTATCTTTCGGAATCTGGGTCAAGACGGGCTCCCGCAATGAGAACCCGCTGAACAATGGGATTTCCCATTTCATCGAGCATATGCTCTTTAAGGGGACTGACCGCTATAGCGCCAAGGATATTGCCGAACAGTTCGATGCCATTGGCGGGAACGTCAATGCGTTTACCTCGAAGGAATATACATGCTTTTATGCGAAGGTGCTGGATGAGCATCTGCCGATTGCCGTGGATGTGCTGGCAGATATGTTCTTCCGCTCACGAATGGATGCCGAGGAGCTGGCCAAGGAGAAG
Source organism: Paenibacillus sp. FSL P2-0089 (assembly GCF_038595095.1). NCBI lineage: Bacteria > Bacillati > Bacillota > Bacilli > Caryophanales > Paenibacillaceae > Paenibacillus > Paenibacillus sp. FSL P2-0089. Next base: position 4,178,244 of record NZ_CP152006.1, on the reverse strand, counting down.
AATGTAATCCTGGAGGAAATCGCCATGTGCGAGGACACGCCGGATGATCTTGTCCATGAGCTGATGTGTGCTGCCGCTTACGGTGAGCACCCGCTGGCCTATACGATTCTCGGGCTGAAGGAACGCCTGCTGGAGATGACGCCGGATGATCTGCGTGCTTACATGAAGGAGCAGTACACCATCGAGAATACAGTGATCAGCGTAGCCGGTAATATTAACGACGGTCTGATTCCGCTGCTGGAGCAGCATTTCGGTTCCTTCACGAATCATGGTGAAGCGCCGGTGCTGACTGAGCCTGCATATCAGGGGGAGCTGGTGTTCCACAAAAAGAAGACCGAGCAGAATCACATCTGCATCTCCTTGCCGGGCGTCCGCAGCGGCGGGCCGCTGCAATATCCGATGGCACTCCTCAACAATGCGTTCGGCGGCGGCATGAGCTCGCGGCTGTTCCAGGAGATCCGCGAGAAGCGCGGTCTGGCCTATTCCGTCTTCTCGTACCACAGTGCCCAGGCTGACAGCGGCTTGTTCACGGTGTATGCCGGGACAGCGCCGAAGCAGACCAAGGAAGTAACAGAGCTGATCAAAGAGATGCTGCGTGATCTGGCCGTGAACGGTCTGAGCGAGGACGAACTGCGTAAAGGCAAGGAGCAGCTCAAGGGCAGCCTGATTCTCAGTCTGGAGAGCACTGGCAGCCGGATGAACCGGATGGGCAAAAATGAGCTGATGCTCGGCCGTCAGGATACGCTGGATGAAATGATAGCTAAAATCGGAGCTGTAACCATGGATGATATCAATGCTCTGCTGGACTTTATGTTCGCACAGCCGTTGTCCCTGGCGATGGTGGGCTCCACTGATAAAGCGATAGCCAATGTTAGGAGAGATGATCTTGCCTCATTACGTTCAAATTAACAAACTACCGGGGAATGAGGATGTGCTGCTACCCTGCAAAATGTCCGAGCAGGCCTCGGGATATGACCTGTATGCCGCTGTAGGAGAGCCTGTGGTGCTTGCTCCGGGCGAGCGGACGCTGATCCCCACCGGTATATCCCTGGCGATGCCAGGCGGGCTGGAGGCGCAGATCCGTCCGCGCAGCGGGCTTGCCCTCAAGCATGGCATCACCTGCCTGAACACACCGGGCACCATCGATGCGGATTACCGGGGCGAAATTAAGGTGTTGCTGATCAATCTGGGACAGGAGCCGTTTGCGATTGCCCGTAACGAGCGGATCGCCCAGATGGTATTCCAGGCTGTGCCTGAAGTGACTCTGGTGGAAGTGGATGAGCTGTCTGACACGGTTCGCGGAGCCGGCGGCTTCGGGCATACTGGCAAATAAGCGTCCTTAACTCATAGCTGTACTAATAAGCTTGCGGAAATTGTACCCTCGGGTGCAGCCGCAAGCTTTTTTTATTTATTAGTTTAGTTAAGTGCATAGGTATTGTTGGTAATTAGAATTCCTCTCCGCTCTTCACCCATCGGCGGCTTCCGGCATAAGATGCTCTATAGTCGAATGTGGTTGTGGAAAGGAGCGTCATCCCTATGCTTACTGGCATCAGGATCGTGTTCCTGGGCGGGGACGCGAGACAAATTGAAGTGATTCGGAAATGTGTGGAATTGGATGCGGCCGTAAGCGTTGCCGGATTCGATACATGGGATGCCCCATGCCCGGGGGTAAGCCTGGAACTGTTGTCGCCCGAGCTGCTAGGTGAAGCGGATGTGCTGGTGCTGCCGGCGGTCGGCTGCGATGATGAGGGTTACATTAATGCGCTGTATTCTTCGGAACGCCTCCAGCTGCGGGAGGAGCACATCGCGGCACTGCCGTCCCGGGCATTGGTATACACCGGCATGGCTAAAAGCTATTTGCGCGGCCTGTGTGCCGGACATTCGCTGAAGCTGGTGGAACTGCTGAACAGGGATGATGTGGCGATCTACAACTCTATTCCGACAGCGGAGGGAGCTTTGGTGATGGCCGTACAGAACACGGACTTTACCATACACGGCTCCACATCGATGGTGCTGGGGATGGGCCGGACCGGCTTCACCATGGCTAGAACCCTCCAGGGAATGGGGGCAACGGTCAAAGTAGGCGTCAGGAAGCAGGAGCACTTTGCAAGGGCGGAGGAAATGGGCTGGAAGCCTTTTATGACAGAGGATTTGCTGCTGCATGCGCCTGAGGCGGATCTGATCTTCAACACCATACCCGCTATGATTATCAACGCACAGGTCCTGTCCCGGCTTCAGCCGCACTGCGTGATCATCGATTTGGCGTCCGCACCGGGCGGATGCGACTTCCGTTATGCCGAGAAGCGCGGGATCAAGGCGATGCTGGCACCGGGCCTGCCCGGGATTGTTGCCCCCAAGAGCGCCGGAATCATTATGGCAGGTGCGCTGGTACAGTCGATATCGGACGAGACTTTAATCAGGGGGGATGAATGAATGGATTGGCACGGAAAAACAGTAGGTTATGCCATTACCGGCTCACACTGTACCTTCGCTGAGGTGATGCCGCAGATTCAGCGGTTCATGGACTCAGGAGCGAATGTGGTGCCGATTGTGTCTGCTTCGGTACTGAACACGGATACCCGCTTTGGAACCTCGGAAAATTGGTTAAAACAGTTGAAAGATATAACAGGGAATGATATCATTTCTACAATTGTTGAAGCGGAGCCGCTGGGTCCTTCCAAGCTGCTGGATGTGCTGACGATTGCTCCCTGCACAGGGAACACAACAAGCAAGCTGGCGAACGCGATGACGGACAGTCCGGTGCTGATGGCAGCCAAATCGCAGATGCGCAACGGGCGTCCGCTGGTGCTGGCGATCTCGACGAATGACGGACTTGGGCTTAACGCTGCGAATATTGCGAAGCTCCTGGTAGCCAAACATATTTATTTCGTCCCGTTCGGACAGGATAATCCCGAGGGGAAGCCGAATTCGCTGGTGGCGCAGATGGATCTCATTCCCGAAGCCTGTTACGCCGCCCTGCAGGGTCACCAGTTACAGCCTATGTTAGTACAACGATTTCATTCTGCATAGCTTATATAATCAGTACAAGATTGGCCCGGAAGAGCGGATTTTAGCTGACGGACCCATAAGCTTCATTTCTGCCGTCCTCATCCCGGGGGCGGCACGAACAATTTTACGCTATAATAAGAGTCAGGTTATCGCGGCTACGAACACTTCTGCCTCGCGGGGTGATTTATTTCACGTAGGGTTCAGTAAGTCTGCTGAGAGAAGCAATGGAGGAATTATACATGGGTATTTTGGTGCAAAAATTCGGCGGAACCTCACTCTCCACACCAGTGGCCAGAGAACACGTAATCCGTCATGTCAAACGGGAGCTGGCCAGCGGATTCAGCCTGGTGGTCGTAGTCTCGGCTATGGGCCGCAAGGGGGAGCCCTATGCTACCGATACACTGCTTGATCTGGCGGTTCAGAGCGGGAATTCACTGCCGGACCGGGAACGGGATTTGCTGATGTGCTGCGGGGAGATCATCTCGGCGGCCAATCTGTGCGGTCTGCTGGAGCAGGAGGGTATCCGGTCGACGGTGCTGACAGGAGCGCAAGCCGGATTCCTGACCGACAACAGCTATGGCAATGCCAGAATCCTGGACGTGCGAACAGAACGCATTCTACGGGAACTGCGTGAGCATAAAGTAGTAATAGTAACCGGTTTCCAGGGTCAGACTGAAGCGGGTGATTTCACCACGCTGGGCCGCGGAGGAAGCGACACCTCAGCTACAGCCCTTGGGGCTGCGCTGCGTGCGGATATGGTAGACATCTATACGGATGTGGACGGAATACTCACTGCTGATCCGCGGATTGTTGAAGATGCAAGACAGCTTACTTATGTCAGCTATACCGAGATTTGTAACATGGCGTATCAGGGAGCCAAGGTCATTCATCCACGGGCTGTGGAGATTGCCATGCAGGCGCAGATTCCGGTGCGTGTACGCTCGACCTTCTCCGAAGCGGAAGGGACGCTTGTGACCCATCCCGAGGGCTTCAGTGATGTATCCCATGGAGTGGTGGACCGGTTCGTCACAGGGGTTGCCTATGTCAGCAATATTACGCAGATCTCGGTGGAATGTCCGGAGGGCAATGGAACCGGGGTGCAGCTGCAGATCTTCAAAAGCATGGCCGATAACGGAATCAGCGTGGACTTCATCAATGTGACACCGACCGAGGCCGTATATACCGTGTTCGATGACAAATCGGAGCAGGCGATTGCTGCGCTGCAGGAGCTGGGCCTGCGTCCCAAGAGCTTGTCCGGCTGTGCCAAGGTCTCCGTCATCGGCGGGGGCATCAACGGTGTTCCGGGAATTATGGCGCATATCGTCGAGGCGCTCAGCTCGCAGAACATCCAGATTCTGCAGTCTGCTGATTCCAACACAACGATCTGGGTTCTCGTGAAAAAAGAAGATATGGTGCAGTCGGTTCGCGCCCTGCATGCCAAGTTTGAATTGCACCGCTGACAAGGAGGAATTCAAAGTGGATTTCGGAAGACTGATCACGGCAATGGTTACCCCGTTTGACGGGGAAGGTGAAATCAACTGGGAAGCAACTTCAAGGCTGGTCGATTACCTGATCGAGGAACAAAAGTCCGCTGCGCTCGTAGTCTGCGGAACCACCGGCGAATCGCCGACCCTAACCGATAAGGAGAAGCTGAAGCTGTTCTCCTTCGTGAAGCAGCAGGCAGCCGGACGTTGTAAAATTATTGCCGGCACCGGCAGCAACAGCACCAGACATTCCACCGAGCTTACTAAGGAAGCCGAGAAAATCGGCGTGGACGGTGTGCTTCTGGTCGTCCCTTATTACAATAAACCGAATCAGGAAGGGCTCTACCAGCATTTCTCTGCCATTGCTGCTGCGACTTCACTGCCATGCATCTTGTACAATGTGCCAGGACGAACGACAGTAAGCATGAGTGTAGCTACCACCCTGCGTCTGGCGGAGATTCCTAATATTGTGGCTACGAAGGAATGTGCTTCGGTAGACCAGATTACATGGATTGCCTCAGCTTGTCCTGAAGACTTCCATGTCTACACCGGAGATGATTCCGCCGGTCTCGCGACGCTTGCAGTGGGAGGACACGGTATTATCAGTGTGGCCAGCCATGTTGTCGGAGCACAGATGTCAGAGATGATCGAGGCCTTCACCTCCGGGAATGTCCGCCGTGCAGGCGAGCTTCACCGGCAGCTGTTTCCGGTCTTCAAGGGACTGTTCGAGTGTCCGCAGCCGCTGCCGAACCCCTCGGCCGTGAAGTATGCGCTCGGGCTGCGCGGGATGGATGTCGGCTCGGTCCGCCTGCCGCTGGTTTCACCGACGGAAGAAGAGGCGGCCTTCATTGCTGCCCTGCTCAGATAAGTTAGTCCAGGCATGGATAAGTGGATAGGCGAAGATAGGTACAACGGCAACCGGCCGCTCTTATGGAGCGGCCGATTTTTTACGTTACGGACTTCTGGCTGCCGCAAATCGCATATGGTAATTATTTCTCCAGGATTAACTCTATGTTAAAAAAGTCAGGCATTGCAGCGTTTTTTGCTTGTCTTTTCCTTAAATATTGGCTGTTTGTTAAGGAAAGAATAGGACCAGGTACAGGGTGACTTGTCTTTTGCCAAAAAAATCATGTATAATGAACTTAAGTGACTTGGTGCGGTTAATTGAATATGCGGTAATCTTCCGGCAATGCGGATTTGTTGCATTGTAAGACAGGATAGGTCCTTGAATAAGTCTGTGCTAAATATGCCGGATTTACGCGCGAGGGGCGCGGTGGTGGAATTTTGAGGGCATTTGCCCGCTTCAAGAGGATATTACTGCCCGGATTCGGGAGTTTAGACCTGTGCAAGTATACAGACTTACCGGGAATTCCTTGTCGAAATAAGGAGTTAACAGCAATTTGATGTATATTACAGCGCCGCTGAAATATTGAAGCTCATTGTTAACAAATAAAAAGTATGACGTCCAACATCATAGGAGGGTTAGATTCATTTGTCCAAAAAAAACAATAACAACAACGACAAACTGACGATATTCGCACTTGGCGGAGTCGGTGAAATTGGTAAGAACATGTACGTAGTTCAGTATGGCAACGACATTGTAGTCGTAGACGCCGGTCTGAAATTCCCTGAAGAAGATATGCTGGGTATTGATATCGTAATACCGGATATCTCCTACCTCACCGAGAACCGTGATAAGGTAAGAGGGATTGTTCTTACGCACGGCCATGAGGATCACATTGGCGGCTTGTCTTATGTGCTTAAGAACCTGAATGTTCCGGTATACGGAACAAGACTTACCCTGGGTCTTGTGGAGAACAAGCTCAAGGAAGCGAACCTGCTGGGTGAAACTAAGCGGATTCTGATTAACGAGGATTCCGAGGTTGAACTGGGCACATCGCTTAAGGTAACCTTCTTCAGAACGAATCACAGTATTCCGGATTCTGTCGGGGTATGCATTGAGACACCTGAGGGCAACGTTGTCCATACCGGTGACTTCAAATTCGACCACACGCCAGTCAACGGTCAATTTGCCAATCTGCACCGCATGGCTGAAATCGGATCGAAGGGCGTTCTGGCCCTGCTGTCTGACAGCACCAATGCCGAGAAGCCGGGCTTCACGCCTTCGGAGAAGAATGTCGGCATCGTGCTGGAAGATATTTTCCGCAAAGCTGAACAACGTGTGGTAGTAGCGACCTTCGCTTCCAACGTGCATCGTATTCAGCAGGTAGTGAACGCTTCTGAAGCAACCGGACGTAAGATAACCGTTATTGGACGAAGCATGGTTAACGTAGTATCCATTGCTTCCGAGCTTGGCTATCTGCATATCCCTGACGGCATGCTCATTGAGCCTGAAGAGATGAACAGAATGGCAGGCAACCGTGTGGTAGTACTGTGCACAGGCAGCCAAGGCGAGCCAATGTCGGCGCTGACACGCATGGCGCGTTCCAGCCACCGCAAGGTAGACATTATGCCGGGCGACACCGTTATTATTGCGGCTACACCGGTACCGGGTAATGAGAAATATGTAGGCCGTACCATTGATGAATTGTTCCGTCTGGGTGCCAATGTTATCTACAGCGGCTCCAACTCCGGCGTTCACGTATCCGGTCACGGCAGCCAGGAAGAGCTGAAGCTGATGCTCAACCTGATGAAGCCGAAATACTTCATGCCGATCCACGGTGAATACCGGATGCAGCGCAAGCATGCACTTCTGGCGGAGTCTGTTGGCGTAGAGCCAAGCAATATCTTCATCACCGAGCTGGGTGAAGTGATTGAGATCTCCGGTGGAGCTGCACGCAGAGCGGGTAAGGTAACTGCCGGTAACGTACTGATCGACGGGCTGGGTGTCGGCGATGTGGGTAACATTGTATTGCGTGACCGTAAGCTGTTGTCGCAGGATGGTATTCTGGTGGTTGTGGTTACCCTCAGCAAGCAGAACGGAGCGATTGTCTCCGGTCCTGACATCATCTCACGCGGATTCGTATATGTACGGGAATCGGAAGGTCTCCTGGACGAAGCAAACCGGATTGTTGCGGGTACGCTGCAGCGTCTGATGAGTGAGAAGGTCAATGAATGGGCTTCCCTGAAGACCAGTGTCAAAGACTCCCTCGGCCGTTTCCTCTATGAGCAGACACGCCGCAGACCGATGATCCTGCCGATTATTATGGAAGTATAAGAGAAGCATTTCTTAACAATATAGCTTTGGCAATAGCCTCTTTTCCCGGAAATATTGGACGGTTTCCTGGGGAAGGGGGCTTTTTAATGTTTTTTTCACTGCACAAAACAACATTTGGGTAACCTGACCGTTATACAGGCAAGGAGGTGCAGCATGGAGCCAAGAGACTTGGAGAAGGTGCTCCAACCCAAACTGGCGGAGATCCGCCGCTACTTGATCCGCCTCGGCGCCGGGGCCTCAGATGCAGAGGATATTGTGCAGGACACTGTGTACAAGGCGCTGCTGTATCTGGAAGCGATCGATGAGCGCAAATTCAGCGCCTGGTTGTACAAGGTTGCGATCAACCGGTATTTTGACCTGTGCCGCAGGAAGAAGAAGTTTCAATACAGCGAGGAAGTGGAGGTTCATCCTGCGCCTGAGCATGAGCTCCCGGAAGCGGTGCTGCTGCGCCGGGAGCGCAAGGAAGAGATTGAAGGAGTGCTGGACCGCTTGAATCCGGTCAATAAGCAGCTGATTTTGCTGAAATATGAAATGGAGCTGTCCTATAAGGAAATCTCCGCCCTGCTCGGCATTTCCGAAGGGACAGTGAAGGCTACGCTCTACCGGGCGCGGCAGCAATTTCAACAATTATACGGAGGTGAGGGCGAATGACTGCCCCATGGGAAGAAGAAGCAGAAGACCAGAATATTATGACCACCCTGAAAAAAACCAAACGGAAGAGCATGATCCGCAGCATCGTGATTTCACTCGGAGTCAGTATACTTACGCTGTTGATCGTATTCTATGGAGCTGCACAGCTTGTAGGTCATCTATCCTTAAATGTCCACTATAGCGAGCAGCAGTATATGCGGATCAGCAGTCCCAATGAATTCGATTCCGGCTACAAGGACAATCGCGGCTTTTTGTCAGGCGTCCTGGAAATGAATACCTACAAGATTGTCGATGACGTACCTATCCCCTGGAAAACCAGATGGCTCAATTACAATCCCTGGTGGTTCCCTTTCACAACGGGTGCGTACGGCGGCGTGTCAAACCTGACTGTAGAAGAACCGCGTATGAAGCAGGAGGGGTACGAGTATTACCGGAATTACAATTCCGACAATGGACAAAGAGAAATGGCCTTCTATATCCCGGGAGTCGATTACAACGGAAAAATTATCAATGATCTCCCCGAACTTTACAAGATGAACGGAGACAAGCGGGTGGAGCTGGCTTTATCCTTTGATAAGGACTATTCATTTGAAGAGGCGAAGAGCCTGCTGCCTACAGGCATAAAACAGGTCTGGTACTGGGTCGATACGTATGATGACCGCGAGGGGTTCAACTTCAAGCCGTATCCAAATGAGAATGATCCCGCTAAAATGAACTATCCAACCCCGATGAGTGCGAATTACGGAGTCTACGGGTTCGGCGTCCAGCCGGACTGGGATCAGGCGAAGCCCGAGGATTTCATCGGCGCAGTACAGACCGGTGTGGACAAGAAGGGCAAGTATCACAGTGAGTATCAGCGTATCTTCAATTATTTGAAAAAAGACAAGGCTGCGCCGGAGGCTGGTGATCTTCGCATACTGGGTGTGGTTGTAACCGGCACGGCGGACGGGTTAAAGAGCCTCAAGGACCAGACATACGTGCGCGGAGCGGTGCTGGGTGCGGTGGTGGACAAATACTAAATATGAAATACAGAGGGCGGCCCTTTAAAGAGAGGGGCTGCCCTCTTGAATTAGCAGCAGAAAAATACAAGTGCAATTTATATAGTGCATAAGGGAGTCCCCCGGAATGTCATACTAATAGAAATCAGAATCCTGAAGCACACGGACGGGTGTTGCAGGCAGAAGGGGAGCGCTGTGTACGATGGAAATCACAGAAGCAAGCAAGGCGGGCGGAGGGCGTAACGAAGAGATCCTGCCAGGGGAGATTAAACCAGCAGTAAGTGAGCCGGTTCCTCCAGGAATGCCGGGACCTGTGGGGGTGCTGAAGGAGCTGGGGCAGACGGCGGTGCCGACAGGGGAGCCGGATATTTTTTGCATGACGATTATAGGACAAATTGAAGGGCATTTCGTCTTGCCGCCGCATAACAAGACCACGAAATACGAGCATATCATTCCCCAGCTCGTTGCAGCTGAACAGAGCAAGACCATTAAAGGGCTGTTGATCATTCTCAATACGGTCGGCGGGGACGTAGAGGCTGGACTGGCCATTGCCGAGATGATCGCTTCCTTGTCGAAACCTACGGTAACAGTTGTCATCGGCGGCGGTCACAGCATCGGTGTACCTATAGCGGTATCCTCCACGTATTCCATTATTGCTGAAAGTGCCACCATGACAATCCATCCGATCCGGATGAACGGTCTGGTGATCGGCGTGCCGCAGACCTTCGAGTACATGGAGCGTATGCAGGAGCGGATGGTGAAATTCGTGACCTCTCATTCCCGCATCACGGAAGTGCAGTTCAAGGATCTGATGTTCAAGACCGGAGAGCTGAACCGCGACATCGGTACCGCAGTGGGCGGGCAGGATGCCGTCAGGTATGGTCTGATGGATGAAGTGGGCGGGATAGGTGCCGCACTCGCCCATTTGAACCGGATGATTGCTGCTGCCCCCACTCTGACAAATGAGACACTTCCGCAAGGAGGGCTGCCCCAATGACCTTTTATACCATTTTGCCGATGGAGCAGGTATTCGAGGGGGCACTGAGTTATGCCTCTCCCGTGCAGGAGATGACTATTCAGGGCATGCTGATGCAGGTAGAGCTGCTGGATGGAGGTCAGGCGAAGGTGGTCCGGCTGCTGCAGTGTCCGCTGGATAAATATCTGGATGCGGCCTTCTCCCCGGGTGCAATCGTTCAGCTGGACCGCTAAGTACGAACAACCCCCCTAAAGATGCATATTCTGACAAAAGAGAACATAGGTACGCCACGCCATTATATGGTATAATGTTGACTCGGGGGTGGCTGGCGTGGCTAAACGGAGAAGAAAGAAGAAGAAAGCGCTGCTGGGCAGTGTTTTAAAATATGAAATCTACGGAATTCTGCTGATTACGATTTCCGTCATTGCTTTGTCGGGGGAAGCGGCTGTCGGCCGCTCGCTCTCAAGCATGGCAGGTTATTTGCTCGGCAGATTCTATTTTGTGCTGCCGCTGGCGGGAACCTTTTATGGTCTGATGGTAATGATTCACAGGAAATGGCCGTCCACCTGGAACAGCCGCTATACCGGCGGCCTGCTCCTGCTGTTGTCCATGTGCCTGATGAGTACCATATCGGCGATGCAGCAGAAGCTGGGCCCGCTTGGGATGCTGCATCCGGGCAATGTACTGTCTCAAATACATAATGATCTATCCGGCGCACTCTCACCGGGCGCCGGCGACAGCAGCGTGTACATGTTGGGCAAGGACATCAGCGGGGGGTACATCGGTGCGCTTGAATACGCTGCGCTCCTGTGGCTGTTCGGCAATCTGGGCGCTAAGCTGCTGATGATTGTATTGCTGGCCATCAGCTTCATGCTGATTACCAATCTCTCCTATGTAGAGCTGTTTACCTTACTCCGGGTAAGGGCCGTCAAGCTGATTGAAGGAATTAAGCTCCGGGCGGCGAACCGCCCGGCTGCCGTTCCAGTGGTCAACAGCAAACCGGCCAGAGCCAGCAGAGTTACAACGCCGGAACCTGCGGATGATGACGATTACTTTGAAGAGGACGACAGATCGGGTCAGCAGCTGCCAAGACGCGGACAGTCGAAGCTGCTGGGCAGAATTACCGGATGGTTCAGCGGGGCTGCCCGCCAGAATCAGCCGGAAGTCATGGATGATCTGGAGGAAGAACTGCCGGATATTATCATTACTGATCCGCGGGGTGGTCCGGTCATCTCCGGAATGACAGCAGCGGGAGGTGTTCCTCTGGAGGAGTATGGCGAGGAGGACTTCCCGGATGAGGAGCTTGAGCCTGTAACGCCGATCATCCGGGACTTCTTCGAGCATATCCGCTCGGAAGGGCTGAATGCCGAGGACCGGGAGGAATGGAGCGAATTCTCACCAGCGGCACGTGGTGGTGCTGTCACCGGAACAGGTGCTGCTGAGCTTACGAGAGCGGGAGCAGATTCTGTTCCGTCAGGGGAATCTGCGGAGGGTATACTGCCTGTAGAGCTGGACGGGCTGCCGGGAACGGCAGAGGAGGGCGAAGCGGCTCCGATTATACCGCCTCCACCTCCGCCCAAGCCGTACAAGCTGCCGTCCTTCCGTTTGCTGGCTAAGCCGAGTAACGGGGCGAAGGCGGGCGATCAGAATGATTATATGCAAACGGCACGCAAGCTGGAGGCTACACTGGAGAGCTTCGGTGTAAGGGCGAAGGTGCTGGAAGTGGTTCGTGGACCAGCGGTGACCCGGTATGAGATTCAGCCGGATATCGGCGTGAAGGTTAGCCGGATTGTCAATCTTACCGATGATATTGCGCTGGCACTGGCAGCCAAGGATATCCGTATGGAAGCGCCGATTCCCGGCAAATCAGCCATAGGTATCGAAGTGCCGAATTCGGAGGTCTCGGTCGTCACCATGCGTGAAGTGATGGAGACGCAGATTTTCCAGGAGGCGGATTCACGGCTGTCCATTGCCTTCGGGCGGGATATCTCCGGCCAGACGATTATCGGCAATCTCGCCAAGATGCCCCATCTGCTGGTAGCAGGAGCAACCGGCTCCGGTAAATCGGTCTGCATCAACGGTATTATTACCAGCATTCTATATAAGGCTAAGCCGAATGAAGTGAAATTCCTTATGGTTGACCCTAAGATGGTCGAGCTGAATGTATATAACGGCATTCCGCATTTGCTGGCTCCGGTAGTGACAGACCCCAAGCGTGCCAGTCTGGCCTTGAAGAAGATTGTGGTGGAGATGGAGAAGCGGTATGAGCTGTTCTCCAAATCAGGCACACGCAATATGGAAGGCTATAACAACTTGATGAAGGATAATCCGGCAGCAGTACTGCCCTATATTGTGGTCATCGTGGACGAGCTTGCGGATCTGATGATGGTTGCGGCCAATGATGTAGAGGATGCGATCTGCCGGCTGGCCCAGATGGCGCGGGCGGCGGGAATTCATCTGATTATCGCCACACAGCGTCCTTCGGTTGACGTTATCACCGGCCTGATCAAGGCGAATATTCCTTCGCGGATCGCCTTCGGCGTCTCTTCGAATGTGGATTCCCGGACCATTCTGGATATGCCGGGTGCCGAGAAGCTGCTCGGACGCGGCGATATGCTGTTCCTGCCGATGGGGGCTTCCAAGCCGATTCGTGTCCAGGGCGCTTTCATGAGCGATCAGGAAGTAGAGACAATTGTACAGTATGTCAGCAGCCAGGGGGAAGCGAATTACGATGAGTCGCTTGTGCCTGAGGTAGACGACACCATGAGCGAGGATCAGGAGCCGCAGGACGAATTGTATGAACAGGCCGTCCAGATTGTCCTGGAAGCCAAGCAGGCCTCTGTATCGCTGCTTCAGCGGCGTATGCGCGTCGGTTACACCCGTGCCGCACGCTTGATCGACTCGATGGAGGCCAGAGGCGTAATCGGCCCTTACGAGGGCAGCAAGCCGCGTGAGGTGCTGATGTCGCTGGAGCAGTATCAGCATGGTAGACTTAGTTCATAGGCAAAGAGATGACCCAATATTTGGGCCATCTCTTTTTTTGCTAAAGATAAGTTATGCAACGGTTGGTTGAACTGCTATTACTTTACCCGGGGAGCTGCAAGCAGAGCATCAACCATGTAATCAAGCTGCGCATTTAGGGAGTAGATATCATTGTAATACGATAATCCGAAGTCGATATTCATTAACCGGCCTTCCTTGACTGCCGGAATACTGTTCCAGATCGGGTCTCCCGTCAGGTCAGTCATTCCGTCATAAGAGGAACGGAAGATATACTCTCCGCTGTAATCGGTAATGACTTCAAAGGATACAGACTCCCCGCCGACATCGGTCTTGCTATCTATTTTTTGCTGAATCTTCTCCGGTGCCTTCATGCCAAGATATTCATATAAGACCTGCGAACCCCGGCCGTATTGTTTGCTCATAATCACTAACATACTGCGCTCTCCGCCGCCTTCCATGATGGAAATGGTCGAATCTAGAATTCCCGCTTCCTTCAGCTTCAGCTTACTGTTCTCCACTTTGGCATTGAAATCATTTAATAGGCTGGTGGCCTGATCTTCCTTATTAAGAGTGTGTCCAATAAAGCTGACCCGCTCAGCGGTTGTCATTTTCTCATAAGGCACCAATACGGTGGGTGCGATATCATGCAATGCATTGTAGGTTTCCTCGGAAGGAACGATAATCAGATCGGGATCAAGCGATAAGACAGCTTCCGGGCTGGCCTCGAACCAACTTCCCAACTTCTGTACATCTTTCAATTCGTTCTCGAAGGCAGCACCTTCATTTACACTAGAGACACCTACGGGCTTAATGCCCAGCGCCAGAACATCGCCCAGCAAGTACAACACAACGACACGCTGAGGATTGGCAGGCACCTCGATATCCCCTTTTATTGTAGAGATTGTCCGGGTCTGTGCCTCGGCTGCAGTGTTGTCAGGGGACGTTGTAGAGGATGCCGTCGCAGCAGGCGAAGAGGTTGGCGTATTGCTGCCGTTGCCCGCCGTCGTTGTAGTGGCATTTCCTGAGGAACAGGCACTTAACACTATGGTGAAGCATAACAACAAGGTTAACATTAGGGATGGCTTAGACGTTCTGAACATGGATGACGCTCCTTTTAGATCATATTGATAATGATTATCATCATCAATATATCCGAGAGTGCCTTCACGGGCAATGTCATTTGCAGACAGCGCAGATATCATATCCCGCCACGGGGAAGCGGCCTGCACAGAATTTTTGTATCTTACTGGTGAGTTTCCGAAGTGCTTTTTGAACATTTTGCCAAAAGAATACGCATCCGGATAGCCCACAGCAGCTGCAATATCATGCAGTGTGGCTTCTGTGCCCAGCAATAGCTCACGTGCCTTGTCCATGCGAATCTGTACCAGATATTGGGCGGGGCTGCTCTGAAGCCGCATGCGGAATAACCTCGATAATGTCCTCGGGCTGGTGCCCAAAGTGTCGGCTAGTGTATCCAGGGTGAACGGCCTGCTGTAAGAATCATGCATATAGCGTACAGCCTGGTCGAGCACATCTGCTCTAAGCAGGTGCAGCTCCTGCCCCTGCATCTGATGAAGCAGCTCATGGACCCACTGATAGAACAGGGCTTTGACATGCAGATGCTCAAGGTCGCGCCCTGTCTGCCACTCCCCATACATCTGGTCTAGAAGCTCATACAGCGGCAGGGGATGGGCCGGAATGCAATGATATGGCGCTGTAAAAGGCTTGCTGCGCTCCAAAAGCGCTGTAAGATTGCGGCGCGTAGGCAGAGTTAACGTTGAACGGTACATAATAAGGTAATAATCCAGAATTTCATGTGTTTTCAGCAATTTAATCGTAGTGCCTTTGCCCCCGTGAAAGACAGTTGCGCCGCTGATTTCATATCGGCTGTCATCTATAAGCAGACTTGCGCTGCCGCGAACGATATACAGGTATGTACTAGCCGGAAGGCGATACTTCAGCGGAGGTTGTCCAGAAATGAATGAGGCCTTGCGGATATCGATAACTTCTACAGCAGCATGGTTCCACAGTACAATATGGTCCTTAAAATCCATGTTTCTTCTCAACTCCTGTTGTTTCATAACCCAAGTATAGTTGATAATCGTTCTCAGTTGCAATGAATTTACGGTTCCTTGATTTGCGGTCATGCATAGGAAGTCCTGCCAGTCGTCATAATAACTTTAGCCATTCATGCAGAACTTCCAAGAGAAAGGTAGAGCGAATCCCATGACAAAACATAAGCAGTGGATCATTGCCGCCGTTACCCTTGCCCTTGCAGCTGCACCGTTTGCCGGTGCAGTCTTCAAAGATCATGATTTGATCTATGCCAAGCCATATGCAGCAGAACAGGTTGCCGCAGATAGCCCTGATGAAGGGGAGGAAGCCATGCCCGTGTTCGGCACAACTCCGCTTAAGGTCGGCTCCTCCGGGCAGGATGTCTATGAGTTGCAGGGAAGATTGAAGTACCTTGGTTATTTTAACGGGAAGATTGACAGCCAGTTCGGGACCAAAACCAAAAATGCTGTCACCTGGTTTCAGTGGAAATTCGGCCTGAAATCCGACGGGGTAGTCGGGGCCAAGACGAAGCTTAAGCTATACAATGCGACTACAGCCTGGAAGCCGACAGCGCCCGAGACGTCTACCGCCCAGAAGAAAGCGCCCTCCGGCGCAGCTGCAGCCAAAACCAATACGGCTGAACTGTCCTCCGGAAATACCATGGGCTTGTCCGAAAACGACCTGAAGATCATGGCTAACGCGGTTTACGGCGAGTCTCGCGGCGAACCTTTTGAAGGACAGGTGGCTGTAGCCGCAGTCATTCTTAACCGTGTAAAATCCCCAAGCTTCCCAAATACGCCTTCGGGCGTCATTTTCCAGCCGGGAGCCTTCACCGCCGTTGCTGACGGACAGATCTATCTGGAGCCTAATGAACAGGCACGCAAGGCAGTGCAGCAGGCACTGAGCGGCTGGGACCCGTCGGGCGGCTGTATCTATTACTTCAATCCCAAGACGGCGACTTCCAAGTGGATTTGGTCCCGTCCGCAGGTGAAGACGATCGGCCAGCATATTTTCTGCATGTAGCTTACTGTGTCTGTATACAACCCTCCGTAAGAGCAACCGGTACGCTGTCCTCCGGTTGCTTCCTTACTTTGGAATGGTTTAGAATGGATAATACTTCATAAACTTGTTATAGAGCATCCATCCACGCTGCAAAGGAGTTTTGGACTTGACTAATAATGCATTTCAACATGGCCATGCCGCAGGCATGCGCATACATGTTCTGCCGACCAAGGCGTTCAAGACATTCGCCATCTCACTGTATGCAGGCGTTCCGCTTGAAGAAAGTACAGTGACTTCTACCGCACTGGTTCCGTTTGTACTCCGCCGGGGGACAGCGTCCTACCCGGAGACTACCCAGTTCCGCGAGCGTCTGGAGGAGCTGTACGGTGCCGGCTTCGGCTTCGATATTTATAAACGCGGGGATTACCAGATTGTCCAGTTCCGGATGGATACGATCAATGATTCCTTTGTGCAGAGCAAGGAGAGCCTGCTTGGGGAATCCTTCGCTTTTCTGGGAGAGGTATTGACCCGTCCCCTGCTTGAGAATGGAAGCTTCCGGGCTTCTTATGTAGCTACAGAACGCGAGACGATCCGCAAGAAGCTGGAATCCATTGTGAATGACAAAATCCGCTACGCGGCAGAACGCTGCATTGAGGAAATGTGCCGCAACGAGCCTTACCGTCTCCATCCCCTCGGTCAACGGGCCGATCTGGATGCTATCACGCCTGAGACGCTGTACCAGAGCTATACCTCCTGGCTGAATGGAGCTACGCTTGATCTGTATGTTGTGGGCGATACCACACCTGAGGAGGTCGAGAAGCTGGTGACAGCTCATTTCGGCCGGGCCCATCACTCCGAAGCCGGAGGCTACACCTCGGACTTCACTCCGGTATCGGTTACGGAAGTGCGGACGGTAGAGGAGAAGCTGGATGTGAATCAAGGCAAGCTGAACATGGGGCTGCGGACCTCGATTACCTACAAGGATGACCGGTATGCTTCCGCGCTGATGTACAACGGTATTCTTGGCGGTTACCCGCATTCCAAGCTGTTCGTCAATGTCCGTGAGAAGGAGAGTCTGGCGTATTACGCCTCCTCCCGTTATGACGGGCATAAGGGCATCGGAACGATTCAATCGGGGATCGAGACCCAGAACTACGGCAAAGCCGTTGATATTATCCGCAAGCAGCTAGATGAGCTGAAGGCCGGCAATATCACTGACCTGGAGCTTAGCCAGACGAAGGCGATGATCCGCAACCTGCTGTCCGAGATTCAGGATTCGGCGTTTGAGATGATTTCCTTTGATTTCAACCGCCAGCTATCCGGCAAAGACCGTTCTGCCCAGGAGCTGATGGACCAGGTCGACGGCATGGGGGCGGCTGAAGTGAAGGCTGCAGCGGATACTTTTGAGCTGGATACGATTTATTTCCTGACAGGGAAGGAGGAATAGGGATGGAGAAGCTCCATTACGAACGGCTTCAAGAAACGCTTTATCACGAGGTTATGGATAACGGACTGCAGGTGTATGTGCTGCCGAAGCCGGCTTTTCTCAAAACCTACGCCACCTTTGCCACGAAATACGGTTCGGTAGACAATCACTTCAAGGTGGCGGGCAGCGAGGAGACTACAGTACCGGACGGAATTGCCCACTTCCTGGAGCATAAAATGTTCGAGGAGCCGGAAGGCGACATTTTTGCCACCTTTGCGTCGAATGGCGCATCGGCCAATGCCTTCACCAGCTTCGACCAGACGGTCTATCTTTTCTCGGCCACGGAGAACATTGAGCAGAATCTCAGCACGCTGGTTGATTTTGTGCAGCGTCCTTATTTTACCGATGAGAACGTGGAGAAGGAGAAGGGAATTATTGGGCAGGAAATCAATATGTATGCCGACAATCCTGACTGGCGCGTCTATTTCGGGCTGATTGAAGCCATGTATGCTACTCACCCGGTTCACATTGATATTGCCGGAACGATCGAATCCATCTCAACCATTACGAAGGAAACGCTGTACACCTGCTACAACTCCTTCTATCATCCCAGCAATATGCTGCTGTTCGTTGTCGGCGGAGTGGACCCTGAGCAGGTATTTGAACTGATCCGCAGCAATCAGCAAGGCAAGAGCTATGAGAAGCAGGGTGAAATTACGCGTATCTTCGCGGAGGAGCCTGAGCAGGTAGCCTCGAAGCATGTGGAGAGCCGACTTGCTGTCTCCATTCCCAAAATGATGTTCGGATTTAAGGAAAAGGTGGATGGTCTGATCGGTGAAGCGGCGGTGCGCCGTGATCTGACCACGAAGCTGATGCTGGACCTGCTGTTTGGCAGCAGTACGGCATTGTATCAGAAGCTCTATGACGAGGAATTGATCTCGGACAGCTTCGGCCATGAATTTAACAGCTCTGCGGAGTATGCCTTCTCGGCGATCGGCGGCGATACCAAAGATCCGGGTCTGCTGCTTGAACGGATTAAGGCAGAAGTTGGACGCATTCTGGAGACGGGCTTCGCGGAGAAGGATTTCGAACGGGCCCGTAAAAAGAAAATCGGCGGCTTCCTGCGGATGCTGAATTCGCCGGAGAGCATTGCCCATGAGTTCACCCGTTACCAGTTCCGTGGAGGAGATCTGTTTGAAGTGCTTCCCCTGTATGAATCGATCACTCTGGATGAAGTGAATGCCCGGCTCCATGATCATGTGAACTGGGAGCAGCTGGCCGTATCGCTGGTGGTGAGTCCTTAATGATGTTACCGGGAGAGGACAGCAAACCGATTGGCGAAATGACAGTGCTCATTACCGGAGGCAGCGGGGGAATCGGCGGCGCGATCGCTGAGCGTTTTGCTTCGGTGGGAATGAACATTGTGATTCATTATATGAATTCGCATGAAGCGGCAAATGATGTGGCCCGGCGCTGTCTGGCGCTGGGGGCGAAGGTAATGACCGTAGCGGCGGACATGAAAGACCGCAGTCAGCTCGTACGCATGGCCGAAAGGCTGGAGAGCAGCGGCATGATGCCGGATATCCTGGTCAATAATGCCGGTAAAGCTCATTATGGCATGTTAGCCGATCTGACCGAGGAGGAGTGGGACGATATCATGGCGGTGAATCTGAAGGGCACCTTCATGTGCAGCCAGATTTTCATGCCTTATATGGTCACGCAGCGTTACGGCCGGATCATTAATGTGTCTTCTGTGTGGGGAATCTCGGGTGCCTCCTGTGAAGTGGCTTATTCGGCCAGTAAGGGCGGAGTTAATGCTTTTACCAAGGCGCTTGCCAAAGAGCTGGCCCCCTCCAAGGTCACTGTGAACGCTGTAGCGCCTGGAGCAGTTCACACGGCCATGCTGTCCAATCTGCAGGCGGATGAACTGAAAATGCTGGAGGAGGAGATCCCTGCGGGGAGGCTGGCTACCCCTGAGGATATATCCTCGCTTGTTTATTTTCTGGCACTGCCTGAGTCCGGTTATATTACGGGTCAGGTCATCAGTCCGAACGGCGGCTGGATTACGTAATAACCGGTATAATGCCAGGAACCATGAGCCTGCTCTGGAGAAATGCTCCAGCATAAGACCTTCCGGCTTGAGACATATTATAACTGTTGCTTCTAAATCTCAATATCATTACAAACCTGAGGAGGATTTAAGATGTCAACAGATTCCGTAGTGAAGAACTTTGATACCTGGAAAAGTTTTTTGGGCGACCGGGTCATTCAGGCTGAAAAAATGGGGATGAGCGACGAGACCATCACCAAGCTGGCGTTCGAAATCGGGGAATTCCTCGATAAGAAGGTCGATCCGGGCAACTATTCCAACCGGGCCATCAAAGAGCTGTGGGATGTCGGAACGGATGATGAGAAGCATACCATTGCCGGACTCATGGTCAAACTGGCGAAGAAAAACGCATAGGTACGCGGAAGAAGCTCCCCTTGCGGGAGCTTTTCTGCAATTATTACAATCGTGTCCTTGCCTTTCAATTTTTTTTTATATATCATTAACATGACCCGTGTATCTGAAACAACATGCAGGGAAAAGGAATCTATGAGGTGCGCACAAGTGGAATATAAACAATGGTATATGGAGTATAAGATACATAAGAACAGACCCGGTCTGTTAGGCGACATTGCTTCCATGCTGGGGATGCTGGAAGTCAATATTCTGACGATTAACGGCGTGGAAGGCAAGACGCGCGGAATGCTGCTGGAAACCAGCGACGATGAGAAGATCATGCTGATGGGCGAAATGCTCAAGAAAGTTGATAATATAACGGTTACGGCACTCCGTACACCGCGGCTTGTGGACCGGCTGGCGGTCCGGCATGGACGGTACATCGACCGGGATTCGGATGACCGCAAGACCTTCCGCTTCACCCGCGATGAGCTCGGGCTGCTGGTCGATTTCCTGGGCGAGCTGTTTAAGAGAGAAGGCAATCAGGTTAT
The DNA here is from genome assembly GCF_038595095.1 of Paenibacillus sp. FSL P2-0089. Taxonomy (NCBI): domain Bacteria; kingdom Bacillati; phylum Bacillota; class Bacilli; order Caryophanales; family Paenibacillaceae; genus Paenibacillus; species Paenibacillus sp. FSL P2-0089. The sequence continues at coordinate 4,157,468 of NZ_CP152006.1, read as the reverse complement.
AGGACTACGTGGCATGCCGCGGGTAGGCAAGACAGAATCGATTATTGCCGGCAGCGTCTGTGCGATGAAGCGCTGGACGTTTGTCTCCTCTACGCTGCTGCGCCAGACCGTCCGCAGCCAGCTCGCCGAAGACGAGATGAATCCGCATAATGTATTTATCATTGACGGGATCGTCAGCACCATCCGCTCGAATGAGAAGCATTATAACCTGCTGCAGAATGTCATGAGTATGGCAAGCACCAAGGTGATTGAGCATCCTGATATTTTTGTGCGGGAGTCCGAATTCACCTTCGATGACTTCGATATTATTATTGAGCTGCGCAATTCACCGAACGAAGAGATATTGTACGAGTCGTTTACGACAAGCTACAGTGAAGATCTTTAATATATTTCATTAAGAGCATTGCTCACACAACATTCAGGAGGTGATGGTATGTCGGAACTGGGCCGGCATTTGAAGGAGGCTCGTCTGCAAAAGGGGATGAGTCTTGATGATGTCCAGGAAGTAACAAAGATCCGCAAAAAATATTTGGAAGCCATCGAAGCAGGGGATTATAAAGTGCTTCCCGGCAGCTTTTATGTCCGGGCTTTTATCAAAACCTATGCCGAGGCGGTCGGGGTCAACCCGGATGAGCTGATGGAGGAGCACGGCAATGTGCCTGCTGCTCCCGTCGATACTACCATGGAGACCGTGATTCAGAAGCGCAGCCGCAAGCCTGAAACGGAGCGTAACGCCAAGTGGCTCCCGACCTTGCTGATGTGGACCTTCCCGGTGCTGATTCTGGTGGTCATCTACTTATATGCCTCTTCCACGATGAATAATGATTCGCCGGAGAAAGCGGATAATGCAAGCATGACTACCGCGACGCAAGATCCGGCTAAGGCTAAGCCTTCTCCTACTGCCGCTGGAGGCGGTGCAGTGCCTTCAGCGACAGCGGATGCGGCAGCTACACCTGATGCAGGAGCCGCGGCAACCACTGCGCCTGCTGCAACTCCAGAGCCGTCTCCATCGGCTTCTCCGGGTGCTGTCACCGTTACTCAGGACCGTAAATCGGGCAAGACAACGATCTATAAGGTCTCCGCGCCTGCCGGAAGCCAGGTTCAGGTCGTGATTGCCTCAACCGGAGTCAGCTGGCTTGAAGTGTACAAGGGCGAGAACTCCAAGGGGGAGAAGCTCAGCTTCGGGAACACTAAGGCCGGCGATAATCTCAGCTTCACGCTGGACAGCGAAGGCATGTATATCAAATCGGGATATTCACCGGCTACCGCGATTTCGGTCAACGGACAGGCTATTACCGACGGCAAAACCTCCTCGCGTCTGCTGCTTGAACTGGACAGCGGTACGGACGGCGCTGCTGGCGGGAGTACTACCGGAGAATAATACATCCGATGTATAGTCTTTGGCGGATTGGAGAACCTAGAAGTGTTTAACAGTTCTCTCGCCAAAGTGAGGTGTATTCTCTCATGACCGTCAGCTGGATTGTAACAGGGCTTGGCATTATTGTCAGTCTCCTGGGGTATTATTTGACACCGGGCGCCTGGGGATATGGTATTCTGGGCTTTGGACTGGCACATGTTCTGCTGGGGATTCTGGATATGTTCCGGGCTCCTGCACGCAGCAGATAATATTTAGAGGTGAGCGTCTCCTGGACAGGTTCCGGGAGGCGTGTTTTTAGGTGCACTCTTTTCCAGTATTAGACTTAAGAGCCCCTATCTCATATAATAGGAACAGACTAATTGGAAGTAAAGGATGTGGAACCATGAGTTCAGAAAGTTCATTTGATATCGTATCCAAGATGGATATGCAGGAGCTGACCAATGCGGTTCATCAAACCGAGAAGGAAATTGATAACCGGTTTGATTTCAAGAACAGCAAGAGCAGCCTGAAGCTGGAGAAGGATGCGCTTGTCATCGCCTCAGAGGATGAATACAAGCTGAATGCAGTTATTGATATCCTCCAGACCAAGATGGTGAAGCGGGGAATCACGCTGAAGAATATGGATTTCGGCAAAGTGGAGCCGGCTTCGCTCGGCACGGTGCGCCAGCGGCTGGGACTGCGGCAAGGGATAGACCAGGAGAATGCGAAGAAGATCAATATTCTGATCCGCGATTCCAAGCTGAAGGTTAAGAGCACGATCCAGGGTGATCAGATCCGTGTGACTGGCAAAAGCCGCGACGATCTCCAGCAGATTATCCAGCTTTTACGCAAGGCTGATTTGCCGCTTGATTTACAGTTTAACAATTTAAAGTAAGATCATGTGCCCCGCAGTGTATACTTACCTTACTTGCGGGGTGCTTCATGTTTTTTTGACACTTATTTATGGCTATAATATACTAGCTAAGCAGTTTTGAAGAAAATGCTGGAATACCGGATTCGTATGGACTAGGGGAGGAAACTTCAGTGAATTTACCCAACCGCATCACATTAGCACGTATTTGCCTTATCCCAATCATGATGTTTTTTCTGCTGGTGGACTTCAGCTTCTATCCGGAACCGATACATTGGGGCTCCTTTCAGCTTTCAATTAATCACTTGGTCGCGGCAGTTATTTTTCTGCTGGCAGCCAGTACCGATGGAATTGACGGTTACATAGCCAGAAAATATAACATGGTCACCAATCTGGGCAAGCTGCTCGATCCGCTTGCGGATAAGCTGCTGGTCTCGGCCGTGCTGATCTCGCTGGTCGAGCTGGGAAGATGCGATTCCTGGATTGCCATTGTCATCATCAGCCGCGAGTTTGCCGTGACCGGCCTGCGCCAGGTGGCACTGCTGGAAGGGAAGGTAGTGGCTGCAAGCAAATGGGGAAAGGTAAAAACAGTGATTCAGATTGTTGCTATTTCCCTGCTGCTGCTTAACAATTTCCCGTTCCAGTTCGTCAGCATCCCTGTGGATGACATTGCCATCTGGGCGGCAGCCATCATTACCATTTACTCTGGCATTGATTATTTCGTGAAGAATAAGGATCTGCTGGATTTGAACAAAGCCTGAGAGGCTGGAACAGGCTTAACCTTGCAGGATACCTACAATCAGGAGGAGAACGTCAGCTATGAAAGCAGAGATTATTGCCGTTGGAACAGAACTTTTACTTGGACAAATCGTGAACAGCAATGCCCAGTTTCTTTCAGTCGAGCTGGCTGCATTAGGCATTGACGTTTATTTTCAGACCGTTGTGGGAGATAACAAAAACCGCCTTCTGGAAGCGATCCGGATTGCTCAGAGCCGGGCGGATGTTATATTGTTCACGGGCGGCATTGGTCCGACCGAGGATGATCTGACCAAGGATGCGCTGGCTGCGGCGCTTGGCCGGACCCTGCACATCGACCAGCTGGCCATGGATCATGTGCAGCGCTTCTTCGATGACCGCAAGATTGTAATGACTGAGAATAACCGCAAGCAGGCGCTTGTTATTGAAGGGACGACTCCTCTGTCCAATGATACCGGCCTTGCGGTAGGGATTGCTTTTGCAGAAGAAGACAAATATTATATCGTGCTGCCCGGCCCGCCCCGGGAGATGAAGCCGATGTTCACGGATAAGGCCAAGCCATGGCTTCAGCAGCATGCACTTACTGATGAAATGCCGCTCTACTCGAAGATGCTGAAGTTCGCCGGGATTGGCGAGTCGCTGCTGGAGGACAAGCTGATTGAACTGATCCGCAGCCAGAGCGATCCAACGATTGCCCCGTATGCCAAGGAAGGCGAAGTGACCGTGCGTATCTCCACCAAGGCGCCGTCCGAGCGGGAAGCTATGGTCAAGCTCGATGCTCTGGAGAAGACGATTGCGGACATTCTGCCGGAGAATCTGTATGCCAACATCGATGTGCCGCTGGAGCAGCTGATTGTGGACTGGATGGCGGATGCGGGACTCACTCTGAGTGCTGCCGAGAGCTGTACAGGCGGTCTGCTGATGGAGAGCATTACGAATATTCCGGGCAGCGCCTCCATGTTTGCCGGAGGAATCGTGTGTTATTCCAATGATATTAAGAAGAAACTGCTGAATGTGCCTTCCGCCATGCTTGAAGGTCCGGATGCCCCGGGAGCGGTGAGCCGCGAGGTTGCGGAGGTACTGGCTGAGCAGGTGCGTATGATCGGTGACACGGACTTCGGCTTATCGGTTACTGGTGTAGCCGGACCGGGATATTCTGAGCGCAAGCCGGTGGGTCTTGTGTTCGTAGGACTGGCTGAGCGGGGCTGCAAGACAGAGGTATATGAGCTGAATCTGAAGGGCACCCGTGAGAACATCCGGCTGCGTACCGTCAAGGCGCTGCTGTACCGGTTGTGGCGCCGCCTGGAAGAACGCAAGGTTGCTACTCCGCTGGAAGGCTCGGCCTTGCAATAACTGTACGGGCCGGTATATAATTCATGTATACGGAAGAACCGTGGCTTGAGCGATCATGCTGCGGTTTTTTGTTTTATATTAGGTATAACAAATTATCCTATGGCTGTTCCTATTAACGTAAGAAGCGGAAGAGAAGCACCTGCTGAGTTTTGCATCCGGAAGGAGGCCTGCATCTTACAATAAAAGGGATTGTTATCCCCGGGAGCAAAAAAAACGAATGTATGTTCTAAAAAAGACTTGGCAAGCCCTTCAAAACACGTTATGATAATACTATAAACAGTGAAGGAAGTGGTCTGATTGTCAGATCGTCGTGCAGCGCTTGATATGGCGCTTCGTCAAATAGAAAAACAATTCGGTAAAGGTTCGGTAATGAAACTGGGAGAATCCACTCACATGAAAGTGGAAGTTGTACCTAGCGGATCTTTGGCACTTGATATTGCACTAGGTATTGGCGGACTTCCCAAAGGACGTATTATTGAAGTATATGGACCGGAATCTTCCGGTAAGACGACGGTTGCACTTCATGCGATCGCTGAAGTACAGAAGCAGGGCGGACAAGCTGCCTTCATCGATGCTGAGCATGCGCTTGATCCCAAGTATGCCAAGGCGCTTGGCGTTAACATTGATGAACTGCTGCTGTCCCAGCCTGATACGGGTGAACAGGCCCTGGAAATCGCTGAAGCGCTTGTACGCAGCGGAGCAGTAGACATCATTGTAGTTGACTCTGTAGCAGCACTTGTGCCGAAGGCAGAAATTGAAGGCGATATGGGTGATTCCCACGTAGGTTTGCAGGCCCGTCTGATGTCCCAGGCCTTGCGGAAGCTGTCTGGTGCCATTAACAAATCCAACACTATTGCGATCTTCATCAACCAGCTTCGTGAGAAGATCGGCGTAATGTTCGGTAACCCTGAGACCACTCCGGGTGGGCGCGCTCTGAAGTTCTACTCCTCTGTCCGTCTGGATGTGCGCCGGGTAGAGAGTATCAAGATGGGTAACGATGTCGTGGGTAACCGCACGAAGATCAAGGTTGTGAAGAACAAGGTAGCGCCTCCGTTCAAGCAAGCGGATGTAGATATCATGTACGGCGAAGGAATCTCCAGAGAGGGAAGCCTTGTGGATATCGGTACGGAGATGGATATTGTCAACAAGAGCGGTGCCTGGTATTCCTATGAAGGCGAACGTCTGGGTCAAGGACGGGAGAATTCCAAGCAGTTCCTGAAGGAACATCAGGATATTGCTCTGCTGATCGAGAACAAGATCCGTGAGGCAAGTAATCTCACGACTCTGGTAGAGGCACCATCTGAAGCGGCTGTGGCTGCGGAGCAAGAGGAAGAAGAGAAGCTGCTGCTTGAGATTGAGTAATTAAGTACTCCTCTACTTCTAATTGAATAATGAAGTCAAGATGGATAGGCGCCCTGTGAAGATATAACAGGGTGCCTTTTCGTAAATATTTCAGCTTAAGTAGGTGAATGGCAGGATGGTTATCCAATTGGATGAGGAATTCGAAGAACAGGATGAGCAGCAGGTGCTGGCGGATTTCCCGGCAGATCAAGAGCTGGTAATTACAAAGGTAGAGCGGCTTAAGAAGTCTAATTATCGTTATCTAATCCATTTCGGAGACTACAACATGACTGTTCATGAAGATGTCATGATTAAATACCGGATGATTACCGGGAGTGCTTTTGTAAAAGCGGATCTGGAGGATATCGTTGCCGCAGACGAGCGCCAGCGGGCGTATGTGGAGGGGCTTAGGTATCTGGAGCGCAAGCCCAGAACCGCACAGGAGATGGCCCGCCGTTTAAGGGAGAAGGAAATAGGGGAGACTGTTATTGCCGAAGTTCTGCTCCGCCTGCAGGAGGAACGTCTGCTTGATGATCCCTTGTACGCCAAGCAGTGGGCGGAGCAGCGGATTCTGAATCAGCGTAAGGGCAAGATGTGGATCCGGCAGGAGCTGCGGGAAAAAGGGATTGATAAGTCGCTGATTGCGGAAGCGCTGGATGAGATCACACCCGAGCAGGAGCTGGAGAGCGCGCTGCAGACCGGACGGAAGAAATGGAATACGCTCCGGGGAGATGTGAACGACAAACGCCGGAAGACAGGGGCGTTCCTGATGCGCCGGGGATTCTCAGGAGAAATGGTGCGCCAAGTGATCGGGATTCTGCGGGATGAGCAGGATTCTGAGGGGGAAGAAGAGGAGTTTTACTTCCCGGATTGATTCTCTTGACTTTATTACGGTTATCGACTCTCTTGACAAGGTCTTTTTATAAATAATAAAATATAACATGAATCGGCATAAACTAAGATTCCTTTTTCCTTCCCAAAAAGCAGACTCTTATGTTCCGGTTCGCGTACAACTCATATGAAATGTAATCGCCGGATAAGGCGGGCAATGTGCATGTGCAGCATGTGCAGTATGGCAATCGGTGTATTACCGGTTTTTTGTATGGTGATGAACGGATAGTTTAACAACTGCACAAATACCCAAGGGAAGATCCTTGGAGGATATCAACGAGGAGGTGAACAGATGGATCCATTGATCTGGGTCATAGTCGTTCTCGTTGTAGCTGCAGCATTCTTTGGATTCGGTTATTTTATTCGTAAATCCCTTGCAGAAGCTAAGATTTCCAGCGCAGAGAAAGAAGCCGTAGTCATCGTGGAGAACGCGAAGAAAGAGGCGGAGGCGCTGAAGAAGGAAACGGTACTTGAGGCTAAGGACGAAGTTCATAGAATCCGTACCGAAGCTGAGAAAGAAACTCGTGAACGTCGGAATGAAATCCAACGGCAAGAGCGACGTTTGCTGCAAAAGGAAGAATCGCTGGATAAAAAAATGGAATCGCTTGAACGAAAAGAAGAACAAGTAGCTAACAAAGAGAAACGAATTGATGAAACCCAACAGCAAATTGATGTTATTTACAAGAATCAGGTTACTGAACTGGAACGTATCTCCAATCTGAGCATCGATGATGCCAGAAGTATCATTCTCAGCAATGTAGAACAGGAAGTTCGCCATGAAACTGCTCAGATGATCAAGGAAATCGAACAGCAGGCTAAGGAAGAAGCGGACAAGAAAGCCCGTGAGATTATCACCTTGGCGATTCAACGCTGTGCGGCTGATCATGTGGCGGAAACTACGGTATCTGTCGTTACCTTGCCGAATGAAGAGATGAAGGGCCGGATTATCGGTCGTGAAGGCCGCAATATCCGTGCGCTGGAGACTCTGACCGGGATTGATCTTATTATTGATGATACGCCGGAAGCCGTTATTCTGTCAGGATTTGATCCGATCCGCCGCGAAGTGGCCCGTACTGCACTGGAGAAGCTGGTCGCAGACGGACGTATCCATCCTGCACGTATTGAAGAAATGGTGGAGAAATCCCGCAAAGAAGTGGATGAACGGATTCGCGAATACGGTGAACAAGCTACCTTCGAGGTTGGCGTTCATGGTCTGCACCCGGATCTGATCAAAATTCTGGGCCGCCTGAAATTCCGCACGAGCTACGGTCAAAACGTACTGAAGCACTCCATGGAGGTTGCTTATTTGACTGGACTTATGGCCGGTGAGCTTGGGGAAGACATCGTGCTTGCAAAACGTGCCGGACTGCTGCATGATATCGGCAAAGCGCTTGATCATGAAGTGGAAGGTTCGCATGTTGAAATCGGCGTCGAACTGGCGAAGAAGTACAAGGAACATCCGGTGGTTATCAACAGTATCGCGTCCCACCATGGAGATTGCGAGGCTACCTCGGTTATTGCTATGCTGGTTGGTGCTGCTGATGCTTTGTCGGCTGCCCGTCCAGGTGCACGCCGTGAGACCCTGGAAACGTACATCAAACGTCTGGAAAAGCTGGAGGAGATCTCGGAGTCCTTCGAGGGTGTCGAGAAATCCTATGCCATTCAGGCGGGCCGCGAGGTTCGCGTAATGGTACAGCCTGAGAAGATTGATGATGCCGAAAGCTTCCGTCTGGCCCGCGATATTACGAAGATGATTGAGAGTGAGCTGGATTATCCAGGTCATATCAAGGTTACGGTAATCCGCGAGACACGCGCTGTAGAATATGCGAAATAAATAAGGAAATCGGCCCCCTTGCGGGGCCTTTTTTCATGCAGCACGTCGTGGAGTTTGGAATGAAGCAGAATAGGTGAAATTATACTTAAGCAGCGATTTATGGTTGGCAGAGCATACACAAACCCAAAATTTAGGAGGAGAAGATTATTAAAGTTTTATTTATCGGAGACATTGTAGGCAATACTGGCAGAAAAGCGCTGCGTGAAATGCTGCCTTCCCTGAAAAGCAAATATCAGCCGCATATCATCATTGCCAATGGTGAGAATGCCGCTGCCGGCAGAGGGATCACCGCTGCTATCGCTAACGAATTCTTTAACTGGGGTATCCACGGTATTACGATGGGCAACCACACCTGGGACAACAAGGATATCTTCGAGTTCATCGACGACGAGCCGCGGATCATCCGTCCGGCTAACTTTCCGCCGGGGACACCGGGCCGTGGATATACCGTTGTTAAGGGGAACGGCAAGCAGCTGGCGATTGTGAATCTGCAGGGCCGTACCTTTCTTCCGGCGATTGATGACCCGTTCCGGGTAGGCGAGGAGATTGTGGAGGAACTGCGCAGAGAGCATAAGTGCATTCTGGTGGATTTCCATGCTGAAGCAACCTCCGAGAAAATTGCGATGGGCTATTTTATGGATGGAATGGCTTCGATTGTAGTCGGCACACATACTCATGTGCAGAGTAATGATGATGTGATCCTGCCTGGAGGTACAGCGTATCTTACAGATGCGGGTATGGTTGGTTCAAGAGAAGGGATTCTGGGTATGGAAAAGGATGCGATCATCTATAAATTTACAACTCAGCTTCCCTCCCGGTTTGTAGTCGACGAAGGCAAATGGCAGCTGCATGGTCTATTCGCAGAACTTGATGAAGCTACAGGCAGAGCGACACGACTGGAGAAGATCCGGCTGCGTGAGGATGAATGGGTGATGAGCTAAGGACGGCAATGCCGTTTCTACTTGCAAATAGGTAATTCGGTAATACTCATTTTGTTTTGGGTGAAGTGTGATATTTATTATATCGAAAAAGAGTATCTTTTGAACTATTTTCTCCGGAGAGGTCCGCAAAAAGAAGGAATTAATTCTTCTGAAGCGAATAACATCTACTGTAGTGGAAGAAGAACACCATCATTTTCCCAGGGGAGGTACTTACTATGGATGTATTAAAAGTATCAGCTAAATCCAATCCAAATTCCGTTGCTGGCGCATTAGCAGGTGTTCTTCGCGAACGTGGATCGGCCGAGCTACAAGCTATTGGAGCAGGAGCACTGAACCAGGCCGTGAAGGCCGTTGCCATCGCCCGGGGATTTGTCGCACCTAGCGGAGTGGACTTGATCTGTATTCCGGCTTTTACGGATATAGTGATTGATGGGGAAGACCGGACGGCTATCAAACTTATTGTAGAACCTAGATAACTCAAGTGAATCATTTAGATTAGGCCTGTTTACATTGTAAACAGGCTTTTTGCTGTGCTGACTGCCGCTTCAGTTAGGTGCATATACATGAAATAGACGCTGGGCTGTCAACGGTTCATTTGGATATTCAGCAGGTGAAGAAAGAAGGAGAGCTGACCTATGGTGGGAAACAGGAGGCTGAAGGTGGCGGATTTTCATTGTGATGCTCTGAGTAAGCTGCAGGCGAATCCAGGGATAGATTTCAAGAATGATCCCCGGCTGGATGTGACCGCAGAGCGGCTGACAGAGGGAAATGTCGGACTGCAGGTTTTTGCCATCTATTTGTCTGCGGTGCGCGGAAGGGCAAAGTTCGAGGATATTCTGGGGCAAATCGAGTGCTTCCATCAAAAGGTTACCGGTCCTGGAGGGCTGCAGTGGCTGAGGTGGAAGGAAGAAGCGCAGGAAGGCAGCTTCACTGCACCGGCCTATGGAATGCTCTCTCTGGAGGGCGTGGACGGTCTGGAGGGCAATCTGTTCTATGCCCAGTTATGCTTCGAGCTGGGTGTGCGTTGCCTGGGGATTACCTGGAACTATGCCAACTGGGCTGCGGACGGTGTGCTGGAGCGGCGGAACGGCGGTTTCACTGAGCATGGCCGGAAGCTGATCGACTGGTGCAACGGGAGCGGAATGCTGCTGGATGTGTCGCATTTGGCCCCGGCAGGCTTCTGGGAGCTGCTGGAGCTCAGTACCCGTCCGTTCATTGCTTCGCATTCAAATTGCGCAGCGGTCTGCAGTCATCCCCGCAACCTGAGTGATGAGCAGCTGAAGGCACTGATTACCAAGGATGGGCGAATCGGGCTTACCTTTGTCCCCTGGTTCGTGCGGGATGAAGGAGCAGCCCGGAGGGAGGATATGCGGAGGCATATTGAGCATGTCTGTGGTCTTGGCGGGAGCGGACAGCTGATGTTCGGCTCGGATTTTGACGGAATTGAAGCGTGGGTAGAAGGGCTGGAGCATCCGGGGCAATATGCGGAGTTCGCCGAGATGCTGCTGAAATACTATCCCGAAGCTGATGTACGGGGCTGGCTGTATGAGAATGCGCTGGGGTTCTTGAGGGAGCAGCTGCCTTCTTCCGCAGGTTTACCCTCTTTTCTCACCAGGAAGTGACTATGAATTGGAAAAACCAGGATGAAGCATTCACAGAATCGTAATATGCCCGGAAAAAAGCCTCGCATTGTGATGCGGGTCTTTTTATTTTCAGGTAATTAGAGGTATAATGTTCAGTGGCTTGTACAGATACTAGAGAAAATACAAGGAGTGACTTAAAAATGAGCAAGACTGTACCCGTAGGTGTGTCGGCCCGGCATATTCACCTTACGCAGGAGCACGTAGAAGCATTGTTTGGCCCAGGTTATCAATTGACCGAGTTCAAACCGCTGTCCCAACCCGGACAATTCGCAGCGAATGAGCAAGTGGCTGTCATTGGTTCGAAAGGGAAGTTCGACAAAGTAAGAATCCTCGGACCTGCCCGTCCGGCTTCGCAGCTGGAAGTATCCCGCACAGACTCCTTCAGCCTCGGCGTGAAGGCACCTGTCCGTGAATCCGGCAATATTGAAGGAACACCAGGAATTACGATTAAAGGACCTGCCGGTGAAGTTGAGCTGGAGACTGGTGTTATTGTAGCAGCGCGCCACATCCACTTCCATACTTCCGAAGCAGAAGCTTGGGGCATTGCCGATAAGCAGCTCCTGAAGGTACGTCTGGGCGGCGAACGCGGGCTGGTGCTGGAGAACGTGATTGCACGCGTATCCGACAGCTTCAAGCTGGACATGCACATCGATACCGATGAAGCTAACGCTGCCGGTGCCAATAATGGCGATACCGCTGAAATCCTAGACTAGTATTTTATAATAGGTAAGACAAGAGCAGGGGACCCTTCCTCTGCTTTTTTGTTGTAGTTTTTTTTGAAAAGAAAGAAATGAAAGTTTTCATATTCGCTTTTATGTGTTATCATTATGTGTTATGACTTTGCTGAGCGCTATGTGGAGACGCCGCAAAAGGAATATACAGTAATGGAATTAAGGATTCACCAATATATGTATGCACAATGAAGGAGATAAAATGACATTTAACGATTTGAACCTGATCCCCCCGATTCTTAAGGCGCTTAGCCTGGAAAACTATACATCCCCGACCCCGATCCAGGAAGAGTCTATTCCTGCGGCATTAGCCGGCAGAGACATCCTGGGCTGTGCACAGACAGGTACCGGTAAAACGGCGGCCTTCTCGTTGCCGATTATTCAGCTGCTGAGCCAGCAGCCGGGCAGAACCGGCGGAGGCAAGCGCATCCGTTCCCTGATTCTTACGCCTACCCGTGAGCTGGCGCTGCAAATTCAAGAGAACATTCAGGCTTACAGCAAGTTCACAACCATCCGTTCGACAGCCATTGTCGGTGGAGTATCACAGAAGGCACAGGAGCGGGCGCTTGCAATCGGTGCCGACATTCTGATTGCTACACCGGGCCGTCTAATCGACCTGATCAGCCAAAAGCGTGTGGATCTGCAGCATGTGCAGATTCTCGTGCTGGATGAAGCGGACCGCATGCTGGACATGGGCTTCATTCATGATGTGAAGCGGATTATCGCCAAGATGCCGCTCAAGAAGCAGACATTGTTCTTCTCAGCCACTATGCCTGCGGAGATTTCGCAGCTGGTAAAGACACTGCTTGTCAATCCGGTGAAAATCGAGATTACTCCGGTATCCTCCACGGTAGACAGAATTGAGCAGTCGATCTATCTGCTGGAGAACGGAAATAAGCAGAATCAGCTGAACCGTCTGCTGCAGGACCCGTCGATTGTATCGGCACTGGTATTCACACGCACCAAACGCGGCGCGGACCGGGTAACCCGGGATTTAACCCGCATTAATATTACAGCACAGGCCATTCACGGGAACAAATCACAGAATGAGCGCCAGAATGCGCTGAGAAATTTCAAGAGCGGAGCGACACGCGTACTGGTAGCTACAGACATCGCTGCGCGCGGAATTGATATTGATGAGTTGTCCCATGTCATCAACTTCAACCTGCCGAATATTCCGGAAACCTATGTTCACCGTATTGGCCGGACCGGCCGTGCGGGGATGAGCGGCATCGCCATCTCGCTGTGCGAAGCGGAGGAAATTCCCTATCTGAAGGATATCCAGAAGCTGATCGGCAAGACGATTCCGGAGATCAAGGAGCATGCGTATCCGATGTCTAAGAGCAATCTGGCATTGCTGGCAGACCGTCCTGGCAAAGCGCCGGTCAAACCGTCGCAGAAAGCCAAGACGAATCCGCCCCGCAAGCCGAAGTCGGAATGGTTTGCGCAAGGCAAACAGCAGAGCGGCGGCAACACAGGTGGCGCTAAAGGCGCTTCTGGAAGCGGTCAAGCAGGCAGTGGAGCTAGAAGCGCATCGGGCAGCAGTTATGCTGGCGGTGGAGCGAGAGGTGCTTCGGGGGGCCAGGCTAATGCCAACGGGCGTCCAGGCGGCAGCCAGAGCCAGAAATCGTCCAGCGGTTCATACGGCCGTTCAAACCCTTCGGGCAGCAGACCTGGCGGTCAGAGCGGACGTCCGTCCAGCCGTCCAGCGGCTAAAGCGGGCCGCTCGTAATTCGATTTTGTAAGGTGCAGTAATGCTTGACCTTATCTAACATAAACACCCGCCATTCTCAGTATCTCACTGAAAATGGCGGGTGTTTGTCTGCTCCATGGCCTCTTAACGGTTATATCGCTTCTTGTCTGCCGCTGACAGCTTCCTCTGCAAGGTAGGCGCCCAGTTCCTCGCGCAGCGCGGTGCTAATGGAAGTCATTGGCAAGCGGAGCGTATCCGAGGAGAGCTCTCCGAGTTCGCTGAGCAGCCATTTGATCGGGGCTGGGTTGGACTCCTTGAACAGCAGCTTCATCAGCGGCACTAGCTGATCATACGCAGCCTGTGCAGCCTCAATCTGACCGGCTCTGTACTGCTCGTAGATGCTTAGGAAGCGGCCGGTATGTACATTGGCTGAGGCCAGCATGCCTCCGGCGGCCCCGTAGCCCAGCATGTCGAAGAAATGCAGATCGTCGCCGCAGAGCACAGGCTTGCTGCCGCTCTTGGACAGCTCGGAGACGAGCAGGGGGGAGCCGGAGCAGTCTTTTAACCCTACGACATTGTTCATCTCCAGGATCGTACGGGCGGTGTCCAGCGTCATGCCGACTCCAGTGCGGCCCGGGATATCGTAAGCCATAATGGGCAGACCCACTTCTGCCGCCTTGCGGAAATGGGCGATGATGCCTTCCTGGGACGGACGGCTGTAATAAGGGACAACCACCAGTGCGGCATCGGCACCTGCGTTCGCCGCCAGCTCAGTACGGGCCACGGTAGAGTAGGTATCATTTGTACCTGTGCCCACCACGAGCGGGATAGAGCTGGACTTCAGAAGTTCCCGTGAGGTATCCACGAGCGACTGTAATTCCTGTATATTGACTGTCGGCGATTCTCCAGTGGTTCCATTGACGACCAGACCATGAATATTGTTCTTGATGATGTTGTTCACATAACGCTGATACGATTCCAGATCAAGCTCACCAGCAGCATGGAACGGGGTGACCACGGGAACATAAATTCCATAAATCTGTTCTTCTGTTAACATGAATATCGTCCTCCAAAAATGTAAAATCCGTTTGTTCTACTGTACCATGGATTATTGCATCGTTGTTAGCTATAATAAATGATGTAGGTTATCAATAATATTGATGTTAGGGTGAGACGATGGACTTAACGTATATGCGGACCTTCCGCGAAGTGGCCAAGCGGCAGAGCTTCACGCGTGCGGCTGAAGAGCTGGGCTATGCACAGTCCAGCGTCACGACGCAGATACAGAAGATTGAGAAGGAATACGGCGTGCCGCTTATCGAACGGCATGGCCGCGCCTTGCGCCTGACACCGCCGGGAGAAGAACTGCTTAAGCTGTTCGTGGAGATTCTGGATCTCTATGACCGCTCTAAGGAAACAATCGCCCAGCAGATCGGCGGAACGCTTACGATTGGAACGATTGATTCGCTCGCAGCCTTCTATTTGCCGCCGTTCCTGCAGCAGCTGCGGACGATGTTCCCTGGTCTGAATATTCATCTGCAGACCGAGCAGGAGGCCAATCTGATCTCTAAAATCAGGGACGGAGAGGTTGATATCGGTCTTCTGCTGGACCGCAGCACGGTGGATAGCGCACTTACGCGAACGATTATCCGTGATGAGCCGCTTGTCCTCGTGGCACCAGCCAGCCATCCGCTGGCCCGGCTGGAGCAGGTGACCCTCCAGGATCTGAACAACTGCGAGCTGATTGTCTCCGAGGAGAGCTGCATTTACCGCAGCCTGTTCGAGAACCTACTCCGGGACCACGGGATCGTGTTCCGGATTGGTTTTGAGCTGTCGAATCTGGAGGCGATTAAGCGTTGTGTACGCAATGGCCTGGGCATAGCGCTGCTGCCGCGGATTGTGGCGGAGGAGGAGATCGAGCGGGGGAACCTGTCCGAGCTGTCTTTTGCCCACCCGGAGATTCATTTCGATCTGCAACTGCTGCTGCATCCGAAGAAGTGGAAGTCCCTGCCGCTCCAGTCGCTGATTCAGATGCTGCTTGAGGATGCCAAGGCGAAGACTGTTGCGCTGTAATGGTAACGTACCGGGCAGCGGGGAGCCGTCTCGTAACAAATTCATATCAGCAGAAGAGCACTGCCGTATCGCCCTCATGAAGGGTGCGGCAGTGCTCTTTTTGAGTTATAAGCTAATATTGATGATTACTTTAATACCTTTCCAGAATCAGCTGGGTCTTGAGGCCATCAGCAGGAAGAAGCCAGCCCTCGGCGTTCAGCAGGCTCATCAGCCCGGCACGTAACCCGGTTACACTGGTGCTATCGGTGGTTTTGAACGAAATTTCCACGATATTCTGGATGCCGCTTCCCGCCTCATCACGCACTGGCCATACCTCAAGAGTGATCTCCTGATTGTTCCAGGTGCCTGTATACCGCTCGAAGGTCAACGGGCCATGCGCCCGGGAGGCTGCCAGCTTCTGCTTCCCCCAGTTCGATGCAGACCAGTTCTTCAATTTGCCCGGCAGCTTGTCCAGCAGCAGCTTCAAGGCTTCTTCCTCAGAAGGGAGTACGGCTCCGGCAGCTTTGGTGCTGACCTTCTTGGTATTGGAGAAGCTGAGGGTCTGCTTACCATACCCCCAATCCACCTCTGCTTCATAGTTGTCATCTGAAGCGTCGAAGCCCTCCTGATTCGCCAGGGTGAGCGCTGCCTGGATATTTCCGTTCACGACAGGATAACGTTTCTTGTAGGTCAATTCATAATCGGATTTGTTCTCTTTTTTGCGCAACCGCACATCCCACCCCTTGCTGTTCAGCTCAAGCGTGTCGGTATCGAAATACCCGACTCGAATTGCCTGTGGAGTAGAATTCAGGTCGAACGTATCCACGACCTCGCTGCGCGGTGATCCGCTGCTGTCCAGTACAAGATCAGGGTCTGCCAGAAACTTCACCTCATAGGCTGGAACGGCGTTAGCTGCGGCTGAGACGCGCTCCGGCAGCAGAATACCCTGTCCGGCCATTCCACCCCCTACTGTCACAATACTCAGCATGAAGGACAGGGTAAGCTTTTTCCATTTTCTCAAGCATCATCACTCCTATGATCAGGTTTGGGTACATGACCCACTTTACGGGTTGAGTATATGGGAGCAGTTAAAGTGAAAGGGGAATTGCGTTAATCCTGCATAGACTTACTCAATGACGGCTAACAGTTTTTGGTGGCCAGCAGGCTGCTCCGGAAGCTCTCCATCTGCACTGAAGGATGCCGGTCCTTGTTATGCACGGCATAGATATAACGCGGTGACATCTCCCCTTGAATAGGCAGCACTTGAATTAGACCTTGCTGCTGCTCCCACTGTACCGCCATCCGGGACATCACGGAGATGTGGCCGCCCAGCTGCACGAGCTGCTTGATGGCCTCCAGTGAATCGACCTCAATCGTATTGCGCAGCTGCAGCCCTTGCTGTCCGAACCAGCGCTCCGTCAGGCGGCGGGTACTGGATTCGCTTCCGTGCAGCGCAAAGGGAGTCTTACTCATCTCCTCCATAGTAAGCTGAGTCTTGCGGGCGAGAGGATGCTTAGGAGAACAGATCAGGACGAGGTCATCTGTAATCAGCGATTCAGCCTGCAGAGCAGGCTCCGTGAAAGGCTCGGAGGAGATCACACCTAAGTCGATTTCGTGGCGGATCAGCATCTCCCGGATGACCGGGGAGGGCTTCACAGACAGAGCCATGCGGATGCCGGGGAACTCCTGGGAGAACGCATGTAATATGGATGGCAGCAAATAGGTTGCAGGTACATAACTGGCCCCAATCAGCAGCGTTCCCCGGTAGAGGGTGTCGAATTCTCCGGCTACCCGGCGGGCCTCACGGGCAAGCGCATTAATCTTCACGGAATAATGAAGGAGGGCTTGTCCTGCCTCGGTGAGAAAGGTTTTGCCGCTGCGGGCCTCGAACAGCCGGACCCCGAGCTCTTCTTCAAGCGACTTCATATGAAAGGTTACGGTCGGCTGCTTGATCCCGAGTACCTCGGCTACGCTGGTCATATGGTGCAGCTGGTCGATCAGTTCAATAATTTGCAGTTTCATCAGATTCATGGAGTTACCTCTTCCAATCGTTAGTGGGATATCCCCCACCGTAGATTTTATCTATGAACGTTAACAGAATTCATATATAAAGTTAATTACGTGTTTACATGAAAAATAAACAACCTGCGAATACAGACGTTAGACTGAGGACAGCTCAAGAAGACAGGCAGGGATCGAAATGAATATTCAGATAAAGGGGATTCATAAAAGCTTTGGCGGACAACCGGCGCTGCTGCCTGCCGGGCTTGAATTGAAGCACGGTAAGTTCACTACCTTACTGGGGCCTTCCGGCTGCGGCAAAACCACGCTGCTGCGGATGTTAGCGGGCCTTGAGCGCCCGGATGGCGGGGAATTATACGCTGACGGGAAATGTTATTTCTCCGCTGCGCAGCGGATCGATGTTCCGGTGCACAAGCGGAATTTCGGGATGGTGTTTCAGGATTTTGCACTCTGGCCGCATATGACGGTGTATGAGAATGTGGCTTTCGGGCTGAAGGCCTCAGGGCAGCGTGCGCAGCTGCGGAGCAAGGTACTGGAGACACTGGAGATGGTCCGGCTGCAGGGGATGGAGAACCGGTATCCGCATCAGCTGTCGGGCGGTCAGCAGCAGAGGGTTGCTTTTGCCAGAGCGGTAGTTGTCCGTCCGGGTGTGGTGCTCTTCGATGAGCCGTTAAGCGCGCTTGATGCCGTACTCCGGGAAGAGATGAGAGTGGAGATGATGTCGCTGGTGCGGGACATGGGTCTCACTGCACTCTACGTGACCCACGATCAGATCGAAGCGATGTCGATGTCCGACGAGATTGTCGTTATGAAAAGCGGGCGGATATTGCAGACTGGAACTCCTGAAGCGGTATACGAGACACCGTCAGAACCGTTCGTGGCCTCATTCATCGGCAAGTCGAACTGGCTTACGCCGGAGCAGGAGATGGTGCGGCCTGAGCATATCGGCTGGAGCCGGACGGCGGGCGATGATCTGTGTTATTCCGCTGTTGTACGAAGTGTCAGTTATGCCGGAGAACGTTATGAGATCCGTGCGGAGGTGGAGGGGGCCGGAATATGGACAGCCTATCTGAACAACCGGATTCCTGTAGGAGAAAGGGTTCAGCTCTATGTCTCACCGCGGCGGATATGCCGGATGAATTCGAATTCAAATGAAGAAGAACCTAAAAGGAGCGAATCATAACCATGAAATGGAACAAACCGCGTAAACAAGGGGCAGTGCTGCTGTTATCTGCTGTGATGAGTATGAGTCTGGCGGGTTGTGGTACGGGCAACAGCACCAGTGCCGGCGGGGCCAGCACGAGTACACCTGAGGCAACTGGGGCAGCCTCGTCAACTCCTGAAGCTACAGAAGCTGCGTTAAGCGGCAAGCTGGTGCTGTATTCCGCCGGACCGCAGGGCCTGGCAGACGATATTGTGAATGGTTTCAAGGCCAAGACAGGTGTCACGGTGGAGATGTTCCAGGGAACGACCGGCAAGATTCTGGCCCGGATGGAAGCGGAGAAGGCAAACCCGGTGGCCGATGTGGTGATTCTGGCTTCCCTGCCTTCCGCACAGGCTCTTAAGGCGGAGGGGCTGACGCTGCCCTACCCGGAAGCGGCCAATAAGGACAAGCTGATTCAGGACTGGTCGGATGCAGAAGGCAATTATTTCAGCTCAAGCGCATCAGCATTGGGGATTGTCTATAATACGAAGCTGGTAGCGAATCCGCCCAAGACCTGGGCAGAGCTGGCAGATGCGGAGTGGAAGGATGCCGTTAACATTCCTGATCCGACGCTGTCAGGCTCGGCGCTGGATTTCATCACAGGCTATCTGAGTGTGAACGGCGAGCAGGGCTGGGAGCTGTTCAAGAATTACAAGGCGAACGGTGTTGCCATGGCTGGAGCGAACCAGGAGGCGCTTGATCCGGTGATTACAGGAGCTAAGAGTATTGTGGCAGCTGGAGTAGATTATATGGCCTACAAGGCCAAAGCCAAAGGAGAGCCGCTGGATATTATCTATCCTGAGGAGGGTACAGTGGTAAGTCCGAGACCGGCAGCCATTCTGAAAACGAGTCCGAACGTGGCCAATGCTAAAGCATTCATTGATTATCTGTTGTCTGATGAAGCTCAGCAGCTGGTAGCGGATGCGTATCTCATACCGGGCCGCGAGGATATTGAAGCTTTGAACCGGACCAATCTGAAAGACATCCCGCAGCTTAAGGCAGACTGGACCTGGATGAGTGAGCATGGAAATGAGACGGCTTCGAAATTCGCGGAAATTTACAAATAAAGGATTAAGGTTGAGGTGAAAGCAATGAGTCCAGTCTCCATGGACAGTAACCGGATACTTCGGAGAGCGGGCTTGCTGCTCTCCTTCTTTTTGCTGGCGGTCAGCATCGGCATTCCGCTTCTGCTCATCTTCTGGCAAAGCGTTACCCCGGATCAGCGGCTGGACTGGATGGCCCCTCTCCGTACGATCACCGGACAGAGTCTGTCCGGGGTGCTGCTGAACTCGGTATGGCTTGGTATATGCGTAGTGGCAGGAACTACGCTGCTTGCGATGCCGCTGGCCTGGATGATGGCCAAGACCCGCATGGGGCTGCACCGCTGGATTGATGTTATTCTGCTGATTCCATTCATGACCCCGCCGTATATCGGCTCCATGGGCTGGATTCTGTTCATGCAAAAAGGCGGATATCTTCAGCAGTGGCTTCCGGGTGCGGTTGCGTTAAGTGATTCTTTCTTCAGCTTCTGGGGAATGGTCTTCATTATGAGCATGCATCTGTTCCCGTTCCTGTATCTGCTGCTTCGGGATGCACTTATCCGCATAGGCGGCAATCTGGAAGAGGCGGGAGCGGTGCACGGGGCAAAGGCAGGCTACCGCTTCCAGCGGATCATCATGCCGCTGCTGCTGTCGGCCTATGGCATGGGGGTGATGCTCGTCTTCGTCAAGACGATTGCGGAGTTCGGAACACCGGCTACCTTCGGCCGCAAGATCGGCTATTATGTCATGACCTCGGAAATTCATAAATACATTTCCAGCTGGCCGATTGACTTCGGCAAGGCTACATCGCTCGCATCGGTGCTGTTGTCGGTCTGTCTGGTCATCTGGTACATGCAGTCGGCGGTCAGCCGCCGGTTCACTTACCGTCTGGTGGGGGGCAAGGGACAGCGCTCCAAGATGTATTCCCTGCGCGGCGGTGCAGGCTGGCTAGCGGGCCTGTATCTGGCTGCCCTGCTGCTATTATCCATAGGCATCCCCTACTTCTCGATTATCGCCGCCTCGCTGATGAAGCTGCGCGGTTCCGGGCTGTCGCTGGACAATCTGACGCTGGATCATTACAGGGAGCTGCTCTCCTGGGGATCGGCGAGCCTGAAGGCGATTGGGAACAGTCTGGGGCTGTCGCTTGCCGCAGCATCGGTGGCTGTCGTGCTTGGAGCCGGCCTTGCCCTGGCCATCGGCAGGTCTTCGGGGCGGCTGCAGCGGATCATTGATCTGCTGAGTCTTTTGCCTAATACGGTTCCGGGCATTGTAATGGTGGTGGGGCTGATTCTGCTCTGGAATGCGCCATGGATGCCCTTCACGCTCTACAACACCTACGGGATGGTAGTGCTTACGTACGTGGTGCTGTTTCTTCCTTATACTGTGCAGTATGTGAAGTCCAGCTTCTCGCAAATTAACGGGTTGCTGTTTCAAGCGGCCCAGGTGAGCGGAGCAGGCCCGTTCTATATCTTGCGGCGGATTCTGCTTCCGCTCATTATGCCCGGTATGCTGGCAGGCTGGATGATGACCTTCACCATATCTGTACGGGAGCTGGTTGGATCGCTGCTGATTCTGCCGCCTTCGATGCAGACCTCGGCTACGTATATTTTTGCCCAGTTCGAACAGGGGCAGGTATCGCTTGGCATGGCCATGGCGGTGGTATCGGTTGGCTTGACGGTGCTGCTGTTGCTCGGCATTGAACTGCTGAATTCCAGAACAAAGTGGACCGGATTATGACGAAGCTGACCATATGGGGCGGAGCCGGTGAACACGGGCGTTCCGCTTACCTCCTGAGTGGAAGGGGCTACCGTCTGCTGCTTGATTGCGGCGTCAAAAAAGGCGGAGCCGGACAATATCCCCTCATCGAACCCGGGCAGGCGGCAATGCTGGACATGGTACTGCTCTCCCATGCCCATGAGGATCATTCGGTAGCGCTGCCGCTGCTGTATGCGGAGGGTTACAAGGGTGAGGTATGGACAACGCGGGAAACAAGGGCGCAACTGGATGCTTACTTACGCTCCTGGCGTTCAAGTATTAGCCGTGAGGGCCATGAGCTGCCATACACTGAAGCAGATGAACAAGCGATCCGTTACCGGTATCTGGAGGAAGAGGGCAACTGCCTGTCCTGGTTCAGACTGATTCCCGGGGTTCAGGTCATGTGGGGACGAAGCGGGCATCTGGCGGGATCTGTATGGTTCCTGATCGCTGCGGAAGGGCGCTCAATCTTCTATTCCGGCGACTATACGGCGGAATCCCTGTTACTTGCGGCTGATTCACCAGCTGAGGCGATACAAGCAGCCGGGGGCATCCCGGATGCGGGCCAGAGGCTGAGGGTATGGTCGTGCGGGCAGCGTCTTGATCTGGCGGTGGCCGATGCGGCGTACGGAATGGACGAGGAGACCCAGTCCGATAAGCTAAGGCAGCTGGAGCAGGCCATCCGCAGGACTGCGGCACGGGGGGGCAAGGTGCTGCTCCCGGTTCCGGCAGGCGGACGCGGCCAGGAGATGATGCTGTGGGCCGCCAAGCTATTCGGTGATCTGCCGATGGTAGTGGAGGCGAAGCTGATAGAGGGGATGAGGCGGCTGGCAGCCTCGCCGTTCTGGCTTAGGAGTGCTGAGCGAACAGGAGGGTATTCCGCAGCGGATCACATAGCAGACTTTCTTGCCGCCCGCCGATGGACGATGCCGCAGAGCGAGGCGGAGAGGGAGGAGCTGCTGTCAGGCTGCGGCCCTTCCCTGTGGTTCGTGCCGGATGGCATGATGCAATCGTCCTTGTCCCGCTGGTACTACGCGAGGTGGGCGTCCCATTCAACCTATTCCGTGCTGATCACCGGTCATGTAGCGGCCGGTACCTTCGGATACAAGCTGCTGCATGAACCGGGACAGCATGGAGAATGCGAGGTGCTCAAGCTGCGCTACAAGGTGCATCAGGGCCGGGAAGATGTGCAGCGTATGCTGAAGTCTCTTCCGGTCCGGCACGCCGTGCTGGTTCATGCCGCGAAACCGGAGACCGACAAGCTCCGCGAAGCCTTGATCGAGGGCGGGCAGCTGATGGGCTGCACGCTGCATTCTATGGGACCGGGGGAAACGCTGGATTTGGATTAACTATGAAAAGATGAAAGAGGCTGTCTCTCGTAAGCGGAAATTCCACTTATAGAGATGGCCTCTTTTCTTATTTTTTAGGAAATTATGAATTTCTTCGGATGTCTAAAGGGGAGCGGATGGAATGTATTTGAAAAACCGAATACAATTTGTTGGGGGGCGGCGCGTGGGCCAAATGTAGGCGGAAAACCGAACACATTGGGCAGGCGCGAGGCGTGAGGTCCAAATGTAGGCGAAAATCCGAACACAATCGGTGCTGCTGTGATGTGGATGGGCCTCATGCTCCGCAGGCCGTAACATTGTAGAGAAATCCTGCAAGAAGTGCAGTAATACGGCCCAATAGAAACGACTGATGCTGAAATCCTGCATAAAATGCAACAAAGCCAGCGCTAACTTGCTCCAAGCACCGGAATTCCTGCAATTGATGCAACAATGTACAATAGCCAGTAACATTTTTAGAGAAATCCTGCAAAATGTGCAACAATGCGGCTCCAAGCAAGCGGTCGGTGAGAGAAATTTCGCAACCCGCATAAACAGCGGAGCGGGCAGAATGATTGTGGACAAGCGGAGCGTTCGCCTTTGTGTCCGGATTTTCACCGCTAAGGGGGAATGAAAAAATCTGGACACAACAGCGATGGGAACAACGTTCTGTTTGCGGAGCGTCCACCCAAGCGCTCACACTGATCCTGCTCCAAAATAAAGGCTGTCCTAAGTAGCTATATCATGGATTTCGGGTCTTCCGCTTTTCAAAGCACCTTCCTGCCCTTACTCAAGCACAGGAAAACAAAGCTCACAAAGATGCCTGCTGACCAAGTCTTCCGTGTATCTCTCTATAATCGGCCGCCCGGGATCAAGCTTATGGCCGCTGCGTGACAACGCCGGGAGAATCTCGGCCCATGCTTGTCCGACAGCTTCAGCCGTATGCTGGAGGGTTACCACTGCGTAGACTCCGCCGGGAAGCTCACCGTAAGGTACTGAGGCCCCGGCGGGAGGACTCTCAGTCAGGCTGATGCAGGCATCATATCGGCAAAGCTCCGGCCTTGTAGTTGCAGGGTTGTCCTGCGGAATGCCGAACAGCACCGCCGAGCCTTGAAGCAAGCCTTGTTCCCGCGCCCAACCTTTCAATTGTTCCATCGCCTGAGCGTTGCCGGGGCCGTAAGGGCCTGTCTGCCGTACATAAGCTATGCGTGTTGCCGGAATGCTTTCGAGCTGAATGTTCATCATTAATCATTATCCTTTCTGTGGTTAAGTGGTCAAATGGAGTACAACCCGAATGCTAACATGGACTAAAATAGAATGCATTTCTTTTTTTGTGGGCTTCCTAGGCGGCAAGATGTTGACATCAAAAACTAGAATATGGTATATAAAAGGGAGTGTTAGCACTCAAGTGAGTGGAGTGCTAAACGATGCTCCGCAATCCGAAGGTTACTTTTGAAAGGAGATTTATTTATTCATGGCTAAAAAAGAGTTTAAAGCTGAATCCAAAAGACTGCTGGAAATGATGATTAACTCCATTTATACGCAGCGCGAGATTTTTCTGCGGGAGCTGATCTCCAATGCAAGTGATGCCATCGATAAAATCTATTACAAGGCACTGGCCGATGATAGTCTGGTGTTCAATAAAGAGGACTACTACATTAAAGTAACCGCTGACAAAGAAAGCCGCACGTTAACCATTGCCGATACCGGCATCGGGATGACGCAGGAAGAGCTGGAGAACAACCTGGGGATTATCGCGAACAGCGGCTCGTTTGCTTTTAAGAAGGATAATGAAGCCAAGGACGGACACAATATCATCGGACAATTCGGGGTCGGCTTCTATTCCGCATTCATGGTGGCGGACGATGTGACCGTAATCAGTAAGGCGCTGGGCAGCGAGCAGGCGTTCAAATGGGAATCCCAGGGTGCGGACGGCTACACGATTGAGCCTTGTGAGAAGGATACGGTCGGTACCGAAATTACGCTGAAGATCAAAGAGAACACCGAGGACGATAACTACGACGAATTCCTGGAAGAATACCGTCTGAAATCAATCATCAAGAAGTATTCGGACTTTATCCGCTTCCCGATCAAGATGGACATTACCAGCAAACAGCCTAAGGAAGATGCTGAGAATGAATTCATCGATGTCACCGAAGAGCAGACGGTCAACAGCATGGTGCCGATCTGGCGCAAGAACAAGAAAGAGCTGACCGAAGAAGATTACAACAACTTCTATGCAGAGAAGCGCTACGGGTTCGACAAGCCGCTGAAGCACATCCACATCAGTGCGGACGGCGCAGTGGTCTACAACGCAATTCTGTTCATTCCGGAGAATACTCCGTTTGACTACTATACCAAGGAATATGAAAAAGGCCTGGAGCTCTACTCCAACGGCGTGCTGATTATGAACAAATGCGCCGATCTGCTGCCGGATTACTTCAGCTTCGTCAAGGGGATGGTCGATTCCGAGGATCTGTCGCTCAATATCTCCCGTGAGATGCTGCAGCATGACCGCCAGCTGACGATGATTGCTAAGAACATTAAGAGCAAGATCAAGAGCCAGCTCCTGAGCCTGCTGAAGGATGAGCGTGAGCAGTATGAGACGTTCTACAAGTCTTTTGGCAGACAGCTGAAGTTCGGGGTCTATAACGACTACGGTATGGAAAAAGAAACACTGCAGGACCTCCTGATGTTCCACTCCTCCAAGGAGAAGAAGCTGGTGACGCTGGCTGAATATGTTGAGAGAATGCCGGAAGACCAGAAATATATCTACTACGCTTCGGGTGAATCGGTAGAGCGCATCGAGAAGCTGCCGCAGACCGAAATGGTGCTGGACAAGGGCTATGAGATTCTCTACTTCACTGATGATATCGATGAATTCGCAATCAAGATGATCATGGCTTATAAGGAGAAGGAGTTCAGAAATGTCTCCAGCGGCGACTTGGGGATTGAAGAGAGTGCCGAGGATAAGCCATCCGAAGAGGAAGAGAACGAGAACAAGGGATTGTTCGAAGCTATGCAGGGCATTCTGTCCGGCAAAGTGAAGGCAGTCAAAGCCTCCAAACGGCTGAAATCCCATCCGGTCTGCCTGTCCACTGAAGGCGAGCTCACGATCGAGATGGAGAAAATCCTCAAGGCCATGCCTAACGGCGGCCAGGATGTGCAAGCGGACAAGGTGCTGGAAATCAACATTCACCATGATGTCTTCAAGTCCCTGAAAGCGGCTGCCGAAGGCGACAAGGAGAAGCTGGGTCTGTACACCAACCTCTTGTATAACCAGGCGTTGCTGATCGAAGGACTGCAGGTTAATGATCCGGTGCAGTTCACGAATGATATTTGCAAAATCATGGTCTAAGCAGGCGCAACCGCCAGCCTTAAGACCGTAATTCAGAAGAACCCCCGCGCTGACGCTTGACCGGTGCGGGGATTTTGGCGTGCGCATGAAGCCAAGCTGCGGGCCGTTCATCCTCAGGATGAAGGGAGTCGAAATTGGACATCCTCCAGAAGATAAGCAGGCCATTAGAGTGACTTGAAGGTCTCGATGAACTTGGTAGCCAGGGACGACAAATACTTATCCTTCATCCATACGGCGGCTACGCGGGTGCGCAGGGTCTCGCAAAGGATCTCTTTGTAGATCAGGTTGCTGTGATTGGCCAGCTCGAACGCCGACTTGGGCACGATGCCGATCCCGAGTCCTGCATTGGCCCAGAGCAGCGTGGTCCGGGCATCATCATTCATACAGAAGATCTGTGGCCCAAAGCCGTGCTCCAGGCAGGTCTCGCGGATGAGCTGCTCGAAGCGGCGATAGATAATCAGCGGTTTGTCCTGCAGCTCGCCAAGCTGAGCAGCACTCTGGCTAGGGGCCCAGTCATAATCAGCGGCCATCACCGCGATCATCGGCTCCGAATGGAAATACAGGCATTCCAGATTGCTGGTGTTGAACGGGGTGCGGATAATGCCCACCTCAACAATGCCCTTGTTCAACAAGTCGATAATCAAGAACGTATTGCCTTCATGAATCTCAAAGGTTACGCCCGAATACCGCTTATGGAACGCTGTCAGCGGCTCGTGCAGCAGGGTAGCGCCTGATGAAGAGACCGTTCCAATGGTAAGGCTCCCCTTTAGTCCTTTGGCATAGTCGCTGATCTCCCGGGCGGTGGAGTCCGTTAACTCCAGAATCTGCTGGGCCCGGTTACGCAGAATGATTCCGGCATCCGTCAGCTGGATGCTGCGCGGTCCGCGCTCCACCAGCTTGACTCCGAGCTCCTCCTCCAGCAGCTTGAGCTGCTGGCTGAGCGGGGGCTGGGCCATTTGCAGCTTCCTGGCTGCGGATGTAATTTGTCCCTCCTCGGCAATCGCCAGGAAATACTTTAATTGGCGGATATCCATGGTTGAGCCTCCATTTGTAAGGGTTATGACATACGTTATCCATATGGGATAGATACGAAACCAATATTATGAATATGTAAGCGGGTATGACATAATCATAACGGGTCTTTTATTTTTTTCAAGAAGGATAACAGAAACGATATGTTGAGGAACAATAAACAAGGGGGTGAGACCCTGCAAACCGTAACGATTCAAATCCGCATTTTTCCACCCCGTCCGTCTGTACTGGTGGATATGGGGGGCGAATATATTCGAACCGTCAACGAATTAACGGAGCAAGCAGAAAGATCTGGAACGTTTCCGAAACTAACTTCAAAAACCGTTCATGCCAATCTCCCCTCTGCTGTAAAGAATCAAGTGATTCGAGATGCCAAAAGCCTATTTCAGCGGTTCAAGAAAACGAAGAAGCGACCTCTTCTCCAAAAGAGGGTGTACTACGTGAACAATCAAAATTATACGATTTGGGGCAACACCATTTCTTTCCCGGTGATCCTGGATGGAAAAGTACAACGTCTTGCGGTTCCTGCGCTTCTTTCGGATCGGGAGCGAGACATCCTTTCGAATGGGAAGCTTGGACTTCTGCGCGTGGTTCAAAAATCAGCAAAATGGTTTGTTCAAATTTCAATCGAACGCCCTACCAAACCAGTCGATGGTGATGAAGTGATGGGGATTGATCTAGGCTTGAAAGTGCCTGCTGTTGCCGTAACCTCAAGTGGCAAGACAAAATTTTGCGGAAATGGACGTAAAAACAAATTTGTTCGTCGTAAGTACAGCAGCTATCGCCGCAAATTAGGAAAGCTTAAAAAGTTATCCGCGATCCGTAAACAGACCGACAAGGAAAGTCGTTTTATGAAAGATCAGAATCACAAAATCAGCCGCCAGATCGTGAATATGGCGATTCAAGAAAAGGTGTCTGTCATCAAGCTAGAGAAACTGACGAATATTCGTAAGACGACAAGAACAAGTCGTAAAAACGCTAAAAATCTACATCAATGGTCGTTCTATCAGTTGCAAATGTTCATCGCATATAAAGCGACACTTGCTGGAATCCAAGTGGTTGAAGTGAATCCGGCATACACCTCGCAAGCCTGTCCCTCTTGTGGAGAGCGGAACAAAGCGAAGGATCGAACGTATCATTGCAACTGCGGTTATACAGCACATCGGGATCGGGTCGGTGCCATCAACATCAGGCGTCAACCTGTGGCAGATGGTAACAGTCTGCCAGCCTAGATAGCTATAAGCTCTGATCTAGGATGGGCGAATGAACTCGCCCTTAACTTAGCAGTAGGGCAAAGCGGAAACGTATGCGCCCGCTAACTAGCTAAGAATCCCGCCCTTTTAAGGGTGTGGAAGTTCAAATACTACGCTAAGTTAGGTGAGGATGAATGTGCACAAAATTGCAGTATTCTTAAAACCGTACAAGAAAGAAGTGACAATTGGGCCGATTTTCAAGCTGCTGGAGGCGATTCTCGAGCTGCTGCTGCCGACGATTGTAGCCCTGATCATCAACAACGGAATTGGCAAGCAGGATAGCAGCTACGTCTACCGGATGGGGTCCCTGATGGTGCTGATGGCAATTCTGGGCTTCGGCTGCTCCATGGTATGTCAATATTATGCGGCGCGGGCTTCACAGGGGTTCGGCACCACGCTGCGCAACAAAATGTTCAAGCACATCTCTTCGCTGTCGTATGCCGAGCTGGATGTCATCGGCACGCCTTCGCTGATCAACCGGATCACGAACGACGTTAACCAGCTGCAGTTGGCAGTAGCCATGCTCATCCGGCTGGTCATCCGTGCGCCATTCATCTGTATCGGGGCTATTATTATGGCGATGATTCTGGATTTCCGCCTGTCGCTGATCCTGATTGCCGCCACTCCGGTCTTCGGTGTTATTCTGTACTTCATCATTACGCGCAGTTCACCGATGTACCGCAAATATCAGGCGAAGCTGGACGCTCTGGCGCTGGTGCTCAGCGAGAATCTCTCAGGCATCCGGGTGATCCGGGCCTTCGCCGAGAGCCGCCGCGAGAAGCAGCGCTTCAATGAAGCCTCTGAGGATCTGACGCAGACGGCCATCCGTGTCGGACGGATCTCCGCTTGGTTGGGACCGATGACGACACTGGTAGTGAACGCGGCGATTATTGCCATTCTATGGGCAGGCGGCATTCACATTGAAGCCGGGAGTCTGTCGCAGGGTGAGATTATTGCATTCATTAACTATGTAACCCAGATCCTGCTGGCCCTGATCGTAGTCTCCAATCTGGTCATTCTGTTCACCAAAGCCTCGTCGTCTGCCAGCCGCATCAATGAGGTGCTGGCGATTACAGCTTCGGTTGTTGAAGTGCCTGCTCATGCACCTGCTGCGAAGCGGGACGGAGCAGCGCCGGTGATTTCCTTCCGCAATGTCTCTTTCGGCTATAACACGACCGGTGAGCTGGCCCTGGAAAATATCTCTGTAGATATCCTCAAGGGGCAGACGGTAGGATTAATCGGCAGTACCGGCTCGGGCAAGAGCACCTTCGTGAATCTGATTCCGCGCTTCTACGACGCTGTGGAAGGGGAGGTTAGGGTCGAGGGTGTAAACGTACGGGACTACCGCCTGGAGCAGCTGCGCAGCAGAATAGGCATCGTGCCGCAGAAGGCGGTGCTGTTCACCGGCACGATTGCCGAGAATATCCGCTGGGGGAAGGCGTCTGCTACCCGGGACGAGATCATGGCTGCAGCGGCGGTTGCCCAGGCAGAGGAGTTCATCACCCGGCTGCCGGAAGGGCTGGATACGCTGGTGGCACGCGGCGGGCATAACCTGTCCGGTGGCCAAAAGCAGCGCCTGACCATTGCCCGCGCTGTCGTCGGACGTCCGCCGATTCTCATCCTGGATGATTCCTCCAGTGCGCTGGACTTCGCTACGGATGCGGCACTGCGCCGCGCACTAAGCAAGAACAGTACAGATATGACCGTACTGCTTGTATCCCAGCGGGTGAGCACAGTAAGGCAGGCCGATCAGATTATCGTCTTCGATGAAGGCCGGATTGCCGGAATCGGTACGCATGAGGAACTGCTGGAGAGCTGCGCAGTCTATCAGGAAATCTGCATGTCACAGCTCTCAAGCGAGGAGGCTTTACAATGACCAGTACAATGACCTGGAAACGTCTGTTTCAATATACCCGTGAGTACCGGAAAATAACGTATGGAGCTATCTTCTGCGCCATCCTGAGCGTGGTTGCCAGCCTGATCGGGCCGCTCCTGATTGGCCGCGCCATCGACCATATGATCGGACCGGACCGGGTGGAGTTCCCGGAAATTCTGCGCCTGCTGCTGATTCTGGGCAGTGTATATCTGGTCGGCAGCTTCTTCGGCTGGCTGCTCACTTATTATACGAATAAGCTGGCGTTCCGCACGGTCTATGACCTGCGCCGCGAGCTGTTTGACAAGCTGGACGCCCTGCCGCTGAAGTTCCATGATAACCATCCCCAGGGCGACAGCATCAGCCGGTTCGTGAACGACATGGATGCCGTCTCTGACGGGCTGCTGCAGGGCTTCTCTACGCTGTTGACGGGGATCGTAACCATTGCGGGGGCCATCGGGCTGATGCTCTATATCAGCCCGATAATGACGCTGGTGGTGCTGCTGTCTGCCCCGGCAACCTTCTTCGTTGCCCGCTTCATTACGATGCGCTCCCAGCAGCTGTTCCGTGAGCAGGCCAAGATTCTCGGGGGGCTGAACGGCTATGTTGAGGAAATCGTCGGCGGGCAGAAGGTGGTGCAGGCTTATCATTACGAGGACCGCTCCTTTGCAGGCTTTGCGGAGCGGAATAATGAGCTGTACAAGACAGGGACGAAATCGCAGTTCTATGGCTCGCTCTCGAACCCGACTACGCGGCTGGTTAATAATATCACCTTCTCGCTGATTGCGATGATCGGAAGTGTGCTTGTTATCGGAGACCTGTTCTCCGTAGGGGACCTGTCCAGCTTCCTGATCTATTCCAGTCTGTTCGCGAAGCCGTTCAATGAGATAACCGGTGTGATCACACAGCTGCAGTCCGCCACAGCTTCGGCGCAGCGGATCTTCACCATTCTGGATCTCCCGCAGGAAGCCCCGGACCAGCCGGATGCATATGTGATGGAGAACAGCCGGGGGACGATCACCTTCGACAAGGTAAGCTTCGCTTATACACCGGAGCGCCCGCTGATCAAGGACTTCAGCCTGGAGGTGAAGCCGGGCACACGCGTGGCAATCGTCGGCCAGACCGGGGCGGGCAAGACCACATTGGTCAACCTTCTGATGCGCTTCTATGAAGTAGACAGCGGAACGATCCGGATTGACGGAGTAGATATTACCTCCATCACCCGCGACAGTCTGCGGCGCAATTTCGGCATGGTGCTGCAGGAGACCTGGCTGTACGGGGCTTCCATCCGCGACAACATTGCTTACGGCAAGCCGGAGGCCTCCGAAGCGGAGGTGATTGCGGCCGCCAAGGCCGCGAATGCGCACAGCTTCATCAAGCGCCTGCCTGAAGGCTATGACACCAGGATCAGCACCTCGGGAGATAATCTCTCTCAGGGTCAGAAGCAGCTCCTCACCATTGCCCGCGTCATGCTGGTTGATCCGCCGATGCTCATTCTGGATGAGGCGACCAGCAGCATTGATACGCTGACAGAGGCGCGGATACAGAAGGCGTTCCTGGCGATGATCACCGGGCGGACCAGCTTCGTCATTGCCCACCGGCTGTCCACGATCCGCGAGGCGGACCTCATCCTGTTCATGAAGGATGGAGATATCGTGGAGAGCGGAACGCATGACGGGCTGCTGGAGAGCGGAGGCTACTACGCCCGCTTGTACAACAGCCAGTTTACGGCGGTGTAACTAGGAATATGGTTAGCGTGAATAGCTGCGGCAGAACTTCTTTTGGAAGTGTGCCGCAGCTATTTTTTAGCCCGGCGCAGCTTAGGTATGATCCTTGCCCGGATGCAGCCGGCTGCGCATTACTCCGGGAGTCACTCCATGGGCCTTGCGGAAGACCCGGATGAAGTAATTGGTCTCCATGCCAAGGTTGAGGGCGATATCCTGCACGGGACGCTCAGGGTCCTCGGTCAGCATCTGCATGGCGCGCTGCAGCCGCAGGTTCTGCAGATACTTATGCGGAGTGACCCCGTATTCCTGCAGGAACAGACGCTGGAAATGCTGGACGGAATAACCGACAGCCGCCGCCAGATTGGTGATCAGCAGCGGCTCGGTGAAATGCTCGTTGATCAGGCTGACTGCTTTGTTCAGTGCCTCGTTGCGGACGTTTTCGTTCTCCAGCCGGGTCGCTGCACCTGTGGAGACTTCACTTCTGCGCAGCATCAGCAGCAGCCGGTACAGCGTCACCGACAAGTCCTGCATCGACTGTTCCTCCTGACGCGCCGAGCTGTTCCCATTCACCGTGTGCCAGATCCCGCCGAGCATCTCCCAGCACTCCTCGAACCGTTCGAGGCGGAACGGGGCTGGCGGCAGCAGGCTAAGACCCTCCAGAACGGAGGCAGACTGGCTGCCGTGGAACCCGATGAAGCCGACATGCCACGGCTCGTGGGATAACGGATAATATTCATGCCCGCGGTCAGGCGGAAATGCATAGGCCATCCCAGGCTGCAGCACCGTTTCGGTGCCGTCCTCCAGGTCACGGAACCGCCCGCTGCCGCTGCGGATCAGGAAAATCTGATGCACCGGGAATCCGGCAGGACGCACATGGTGATACTGGATATGACGGCCGACAGAGTACGGATAGAGAGGGAAAGCATTCAGGTCACGCGGCATTTCAATCAGAGAGAAGGGGAGCATACGAACACCTCATATTCATTTTGTGCTATGCAAACGCTATTATTATCCTACCATTGATCACGGATTATCCTTTATTATAAATAGTGTAAATCGTTATAAGCAAGAGGGACAGAGCCACAGAAGAAATTGTATCAGTGAAAAGTCCCATCCTGACATCTACCATCACACCTAAACGAGAGGATGAAATAATATGAGCAGCAAAGTTCCTGCAATCAGCAGCAAGGCTCCTGTAATGCTTCACGGCGCCGACTATAATCCCGAGCAATGGCTGAAATATCCGGGGGTGCTGGAAGAAGATATCCGCATGATGAAGCTGGCAGGCTGTAATGTCATGTCTGTCGGGATTTTCTCCTGGGTCTCCCTGGAGCGCGAAGAAGGGGTATTTAACTTTGAGTGGATGGACCAGCTGCTGGACCGTTTTGCGGAGAATGGTATTTATGCGTTCCTGGCTACTCCGAGCGGTGCGCGTCCGGCATGGATGTCCGAGAAGTATCCTGAAGTGCTGCGGGTGGAACGGAACCGGGTGCGCAACCTGCATGGCGTCCGTCATAATCACTGCTTCACTTCTCCGGTCTACCGTGAAAAAACAGCGCTGATCAACTCCAAGCTTGCTGAGCGTTATGCGCATCACCCGGCAGTAATCGGCTGGCATATCTCTAATGAATTCGGCGGCGAATGTCACTGTAATTACTGTCAGGATGCCTTCAGAGACTGGCTCAAGGTGAAGTACAATAATGATCTGGATGAGGTGAACCACGCTTGGTGGGCTACCTTCTGGAGCCATACGTATACTTCCTGGGAACAGATCGAGTCCCCTGCTCCGCATGGTGAGACTCAGGTTCACGGTCTTAACCTGGACTGGCGCCGGTTCGTAAGCGATCAGACGATTAACTTCTGCCAGCATGAGATTGACGCGGTGCGGGGCTTCAACCCTGACCTGCCGGTGACCACCAACATGCATATGATTGACGGCGTAGACTACCGTAATATGGCGAAGATTCTTGATGTGGTATCATGGGATGCTTACCCGGACTGGGGATATACCGAGGACGATGATGACGCTCGTCTGGCCGCTTGGACAGCGATGCACCATGATATGTACCGCAGCTTCAAAAAGAAGCCGTTCCTGCTCATGGAAAGCACGCCTTCCCTCACGAACTGGCAGATTGTCAGCAAGCTGAAGCGTCCGGGAATGCACAAGCTGTCCTCACTCCAGGCAGTAGCGCATGGTTCAGATTCTGTACAGTACTTCCAGTGGCGTAAAAGCCGCGGCTCCAGCGAGAAATTCCACGGCGCGGTGATCGACCATAGCGGACACACGGAGACCCGTGTATTCAGGGATGTAGCTGAGGTAGGCCGTACCCTGGCGGGACTGGAGGATGTTGTAGGTACAACAACTCCTGCTGAGACAGCCATTTTGTTCGACTGGGATAACCGCTGGGCGGTAAAGGATGCCCAAGGTATCCGCAATTCCGGCCTGAAATATGAAGAGACGGTGCTTCAGCATTACCGGGGACTGTGGGAGCTGGGAATTCCGGTGGATGTGGTAGGCTCAGGCGATGACCTGTCCGGCTACAAGCTGGTGATTGCTCCTATGCTGTACCTGATCAGCGAAGAGAACGGGAAGCGGATTGAGAAGTATGTAGAGCAAGGCGGCACCTTCCTTGCCACCTATTGGTCGGGAGTGGTCGGCGAGACCGATCTGTGTCACCTGGGCGGCTTCCCTGGACCGCTGCGCAGAACGCTGGGCATTTGGGCCGAAGAGACAGAAGGGCTGCACAGCCGCGACCTGAACGGTCTGGTGCTGGACCCTGGCAACAGCTTGAAGTTGAGCGGGGAATACGATGCGCATGAGATCGCCGAGCTGATTCATCTTGAAGGCGCGGAGGCGCTGGGTCATTACCGCAGCGACTTTTACGCCGGCAGACCTGCACTCACTGTGAACAAGCTGGGAGCGGGTAAGGCTTATCATCTGGCAACACGTGTGAAGGACGCGCAGTTCTATGTGGACCTGTACGCCGCAATTACTGGAAAAGAGCGGATCAGCCGCACACTGAACAGTGAGCTTCCGACCGGTGTAACTGCCCAGCTGCGTTCCGATGGTGAGCATGAGTATGTATTCGTGCAGAATTTCAGCGGCTCCGAGCAAGTAGTGACGCTGGACGGACAAGCCTATACTGATGTAGAATCCGGCGCAGCGGCTCCGGCCGAGCTGAAGCTGGCAGTGAATGGACTGGCAATTCTGAAGCGCGCAGCGGCCAAAGCATAAGTGAAGCAGCTAAATCGCGTAATATAGTTACAAGTATCAGCACAGATAGAGTGAGTTACAAAAGAAGGCAGAACCCCGTCGACGGGTTCTGCCTTTTGAGTATGCTTTAGGTTGTGGCTGGACCGTACAACCGCTCAATCCCCTCAATCACCCGCCTGAAGTATTCACGCTCATGCGGGACAAAGTGCGTGAAGTTCACCAGCTCGTCGATGTCCGTTCGTTCACCGTTCCCGGTGACCTGGAAGCCCTGCACATGAAGCGTGTTGTCTGCTCCCGAGATGAAGCTGCGGAAGTCAGCGAAGCGGGCCTCTACGATTCCAGCCACTTCTTCCAGCTGCGGGGTGAATTCACTTAGTGCATAGCGGTTCTCGTAGACAAATACATGCGCCCGTTCACGGTCCATGAATCCGGCGGAATCCATCTGGTAGGGGATGACCCCCAGCGGCTGCAACTCGTCAAAAGCAATTGAAAGTCCCAGTTCCTCCTGTACCTCGCGGATACCGTCCATAACGGTCTCGTCAGCCAGCAGATGCCCGGCAGCAGTGATATCGAGCAGCCCGGCATAATCTCTCTTCTGCTGACTGCGCAGCTGGAGGCAGATCCTCAGCCCGCTGTCAGCTTTGCGGACAAACCAGCAGTGGAAGGTCTCATGCCAGAGACCTTGGCGGTGAACCTCGTCCCGGGGAGCCGTCCCCGTCCGGTTCCCTTGTTCATCAAACGTAGTAAGTATTTCCTGGACCATAATAGTTGCTCCTTCACAAAATGCTAATTGATCCCGTGCACGATACCGCGCATGGGTTGACGATAAGTTATAAACAGCTTACCATAAATAAGGAAATACAATAATATCCAGTAAATTAGAGGATAGAGCCCTAGAGCACATGATGGATGAACGGGGGCGCCATGAAGGCTGTGGCTTCGGCCTCGCTCTGGCCGGA
Organism: Paenibacillus sp. FSL P2-0089; assembly: GCF_038595095.1. Lineage (NCBI taxonomy): Bacteria > Bacillati > Bacillota > Bacilli > Caryophanales > Paenibacillaceae > Paenibacillus > Paenibacillus sp. FSL P2-0089. The sequence continues at coordinate 4,121,243 of NZ_CP152006.1, read as the reverse complement.
TTCCTGTTCTATATGTATAACAATTGAGGAGGAACATTAGTGACGCTGGTAACGATGGACCGTATTACTTTCGAATCCCTAAGCGCCGAGCGGCTCGGCTGGGCCTGTATGGAGCCGACCTTCCAGCAGATCCGCGCGAAATCTCCGGAGGTGAAGAATGAGGCGATCTCGCATCTTGGAAGAGGACAGAAGGCACTCTGTATGTTCCGGATTCTGTATGGCCATAGTTCTAACTCTGCCGAAGAATACTATGGGTGGATTTGCTATCTGCTGGATCAGCCCGGGCATTGGGAGGGGGTGCTGGAGGGACTGCAGTATTTTGGAGACTTTGCACTTATTCAGCTTCTGGAAGAGTCTAAGGGGATATTCGCAGCGAGGAACCGGCGGGTAGGACGAGGCTGGGGCGAGGCGGCGATCCCAGACCTGAACACAGATAGTGAGCTTCAAACTGCGGTAAGCGGACTCTACACCCGGTATCAGCAGATCACAGCAGGCAGCCTGCGGATCATCGCGGAGTACATCCGTGCGAATCCGGAACAATTCGTGGTCTTCAGCGACCCGACAGCCTGATCCTTATAAGCGGCAAAAGACCCCCCGAGCTTCAATCGAAGCCCCGGGGGTCTTTCTCTATTAAATCTTGTAATGGCCGTATACTAGCCTATACTTATCTAGCCAGCCAGCCGCCATCCACATTCAGAATGTGGCCGTTCAGGTAGTCGGATGCTGCGGAGGCCAGGAATACGGCAGGTCCCTTCACATCATCGGCAGTGCCCCAGCGTCCGGCTGGAATACGGTCAAGGATGGAGTCGGAGCGGCTCTGGTCCGCACGGATAGGAGCGGTGTTCTCTGTAGCCATGTAGCCTGGAGCAATCGCGTTGATGTTAAGGCCCGAGCCTGCCCATTCATTGGCGAAGGCTTTGGTCAGACCGGCTACGGCATGCTTGCTTGCGGTGTAGCCCGGCACGTTGATGCCGCCCTGGTAGGAGAGCATGGAGGCGATGTTGATGATTTTACCATTGCCTCTTTCGAGGAAGTGGCGGCCGACGATCTGGGACAGCAGGAAGACAGTGTTCTGGTTGAGGTTAATGACATCGAACCAGTCTTTCTCACTGTGGTCCTTGGCCGGAGTACGGCGGATCATGCCTGCACAGTTGACTAGGATATCCACTTTGCCGGTGAAGGCAACTGCTTCGTCGAACATGCCTTGAAGCTTGGAATGGTCGCTGAGGTCTGTGGCGATACTCAGTGCTTTGACGCCAAAAGCTTCACAGGCTGCTACGGTCTCGTCACTGGAATTAAGAGATACAGAGACTACGTCTGCACCGGCTTCTGCGAAGGCGATGGCAATGCCTTGTCCAAGACCTTGTGCTGCGCCTGTTACGATTGCTGTCTTACCTGCCAAGCTGAATAAAGATGACATATGATTATTCTCTCCTTTGAGCGATTTGAATTGTGAAATTAGCCGCATTCAATGTTGACGCCGGCCTTGCGGAACAGCTCTGCGGTCTCCGGGGCAAGCCCGCTGTCTGTCAGCAGCACATCGACCTCCTGCAGGGAGGCGAAGGTGCGCAGCGCGGTCTGTCCGAACTTGTGATGATCGCAAGCGGCGAACACCTGACGGGCTGTGGAGACTAGCGCCTGTTTGAAATCTATAAGATCGCCGGTATAGATGGACAGGCCGTGTTCAATATGAACGGCTGTGGCCGAGAGAAAGGCTTTTTGAATATTAAGCTTCTGTACATAGGACACGGCTTCGGGACCGGCCAGCATATTGCGGACACGGTAGCCGCCGGGTACGACCAGACGGATGTTATCTCTCTGGACCAGCTCACTGATGATGTAGACATCATTGGTAATGACCGTAAGAGGCATATTCGTAAGCCGCCGGGCAATCTCAAGCGTTGTGCTTCCGCCGTCCAGGGCAATGATGTCATCCGGAGCGATATGCGCCAGCGCACGCCGGGCAATCTCCGTCTTCTCCTCGGCGTATTTATCCAGCGGATTGCGCAGGGGCAGAATGCCGAACTGATCGCTCTGTGCCAGCACGGCACCGCCGTGGACGCGCATAATCAGTCCCTGCTCCTCCAGCTTGCTTAAGTCCTCGCGGATCGTTTTGCCAGTGACCTGGAGCTTGTCGCTCAATTCATTCACGGTTACATCCTTCTGGTTCAGCATAACTTCCATAATCATCTCGTGCCGCCGTATCGGGTTCATCCGCCTGCCTCATCTTTCCGTAGTTGATTTGCTACTATTGTAATTCTTTCATCCCTACGGGGTCCATATCATCATACCGCTTGTTGTCTCCGGCCATGCTCCAGATGAAGGTATAGTTATGTGTACCGACACCGCTGTGAATGGACCAGCTTGGCGAGATGACAGCCTGTTCATTGTGCATTACGATGTGGCGGGTCTCGGTCGGCTCGCCCATCAGGTGGAAGACGATGGAATCATCCGGCAGATCGAAATAGAAGTAGGCTTCCATCCGGCGCGGATGCGTGTGGGATGGCATGGTGTTCCACATGCTGCCCGGCTTCAGCTGAGTCATTCCCATTACAAGCTGTGCGCTCTGCACGCCGTTCGTGTGGATGAAGCGGTGAATCGTCCGTTCGTTGGAATTCTCCAGACCGCCCATGGCTCCGGATTCGGATTCAGCGAGCGTAGTCTTCGTAGTCGGGTAAGACTGGTGTGCCGGAGCGGAATTCAGATAGAATTTTGCCGGCTTAGCGCTGTCCGCACTCTTGAAAATAACATCCTTCGAGCCTTGACCCACATACAGGCATTCCTTGAAATCAACCTCATATTCAGTACCGTCCACAACAACCGAACCCGGGCCGCCGACATTGATGATTCCCAGTTCGCGGCGTTCCAGGAAGTAAGTTACGCCAAGCTCCTTGAGGTCCGTAGTCAGAGTCACCTCTCCGTTCACCGGATTCGCTCCGCCAACGATCATGCGGTCTTCATGGGTCAGGACAAGCTTCAGCTCGTCTGGTGCAAAGATAACCGGGATATGGAACTCCTTACGCAGGCGCTCAGTGTCAAACTGCTTCACTTCATTCGGATGTGATGCAAAACGTCTTTCCATCGAATATTCAGTCTCCTTAGAAAATATATTTTCGTTCGTATAGGTACAACTTAATCCATTTACGTTCATTTATCAAGCATAATCTTTTTTAGTATGTTTATTTTAGTTTATTTGTTCGGGAATAAGTTTGCCATCTGAACTGAAAGCGTGCACAATAGAGCTGGAGTACAGGGGAATTATTCAGGATTAAAAATATGGAATTCATACCTACGGAGGGTGAACGAGATGGCAGATATGCCTCAGCAACAGACGACTTCTAAAATACGCCAGCGGCAGATTATATCCGCTATCGCGGTGGAGGCGGAGCGCCGCCCGCTGCTGTACAGCGGACTCTGGTTCCATGATGATGTGCGGAACAACTTCTATTATGCGTCTTATCTGTTTGCCGCTGCGGTGGATGACACCCTGGAGCTGCCGTTTGGCAAGGAGGATGCCAAGCGGAAAGCCGAGTCTGTACTATTAGAAACCGTTAGGCTCCAGAACCGGATGCCGGGGACCCCCCTCTATGGACATTGGCCGCTGGGGCTGCATCCCACTCCGGGAGAGGCTGCACCGCATGAGCTGCCGGTTGAGATTATGGGCAGCCTGATGGTCTGGTTCAACCGGCAATATTGCGACCGGTTCAGCGCGGGACTGCGGGTGGCGTTCCATACGGCTATCGGCCATATCTACCGCAGCGCTTTCTTCCGTAAGCAGGTAGCGACCTTCGGCCATCATGAAGCCAAATATACGGCCGCCAAGCTGATCTTCGGCAAGCTGTTCGAGGATGATCTGCTGAGGGAGGACGGGCGGCACAGTCTGGAGCTGACGCTGGCGCATATCCGGGCGAAGGGCATGCCGGAATACGGCAGCCTGCCGTGGTTCTGGCACTGGGTGCAGGCGTTCACCTGCGCCTGGGAGCTTGAAACAGACAACAGCGTCAGAGAGACGCTTGGCGAGATGCTGGACTTCCTGTGGACCGAGCGGAGCCAGTGGTACCTTAAAGGCGCCTGGGCGGGCGCCCATTCCCGGGGCTGGCCGCATGATGTTCCGGCAGACGGCAATCTGCTGCACGACTATGTGCAGTTCGGGGATTTCGCGCTGCCTGAGGAGATGCCCCGTACTGAATATGCAGGGTTCCTCTATTATGAAGCGCCGGAGGAGGTGCGTTCCGCAGCCCTGAACCGCCGGTTACCGGCAGAAGTCTGCAAGAAGACTGAGAAAGTAGTTGCCGGTTCCACGGAGCGCCAGCCGGCGCTGCATTCTTACGCCTATATCTGCAAGGATTACGCGGCAGGCGGGATGTGGGAGCGGGTGGAGGAATTCGACAATGAGCAGCTGCGCTGGGCCTTCTCGCTCCCGGTTCCGGCGGCGGCGGGCGTGAACCGGCTTTATTTTTTCCATCCGGGTCAAGGCTATCAGCCAGGAGATCCCCGGCACCAGAGTCCTTATATGGAGGTACTATATCATCAGAACACGATCCTGTCGCTGTTCCCGGTGCCCGAAGGAGAGGATACGGCCATCGTCGGGGTGCTCCCGTTAGGCGAATGGATCAGGCAGCCCAAGGCGCTGCTTGGCTATGCGGGCAATGTGTATTTTGCCGTCTATCTATCACAGGAATATGAACTGCTGGAGCGGCCATCCTATCTGGAGGTAACGTCCAAGAACATGCCCGGAGCCGTCGTGGTTGAAGCGTTAAGCACAGATCAGGCGGCGGAGCTGGGGATATACAGTCTTGAGGAATTTGCCGCAGCCGCTATACAGCGGACACCGGAATTTACGGAAGGAGAGATCCTCTCGGCAGCGTATACGGCCTGGATCGGGAATGAGCGCCTGCAGCTCAGCATAGACAATAAGCATACGGGAATACAGGCGTTGATTAACGGGAAACCGGTATCATTTGAACATTATAAGGTCTAAACGGGACACTTCGCTCCCTGGGGACATTAGGATTTTTTCGGATTGGAACTATCTTAAATTTTAAGCTACAATGACATAGAGCCCGGGGGTCAGCAATGGCTGCCGGGTTCTTTGCGCTACCCGCATTGGCCTTAAGCATGGCGCAGCAATGAAGGTAATATCTTTGGTGCTGCAAGGAAAGAATAAGTTGACTAATTTGCAGCAGAGGATCTACTACTGAAGACATGGGGGAGAGCAGGATGACAGAGACGGAATATCGGCTGGAGAAGGATTTTTTGGGCAGCAAGCAAGTGGAGCATCAGGCCTATTACGGGATACAGACCCTCCGGGCGGTGGAGAATTTCCCGATTACAGGCTACCGTGTGCATCATGAATTAATCAAGGCGATGGGGATTGTCAAAAAATCCGCTGCGCTCGCCAACATGGAAATCGGCCGCCTCTATAAGGGCCTGGGTGAGGTCATCGTCCAAGCGGCAGACGAGGTGATCGCGGGGAACTGGGATGAGCAGTTCATCGTTGATCCGATTCAGGGCGGCGCAGGCACCTCGCTGAATATGAATGCCAATGAAGTGATTGCGAACCGTGCGCTGGAGCTGCTGGGCAAGGCCAAGGGGGATTACCTGCAGCTCAGTCCGAACACTCATGTGAATATGGCGCAATCGACGAACGATGCTTTTCCGACGGCGATTCATATTGCCACGCTATCGCTGCTGGAGCAGCTGCTGATTACGATGCGGACGATGCACGGTGTGTTTTTGCAGAAGGCGGCTGAATTCGATTCTGTGATTAAAATGGGGCGGACCCACCTGCAGGATGCGGTGCCGATTCGTCTCGGACAGGAATTCGAGGCGTACAGCCGGGTGCTGGAGCGTGATATTCAGCGGATCGAGCATACGCGCGGTCATCTGTATGAGGTGAACATGGGCGCGACCGCCGTAGGTACCGGACTGAACGCCGATCCCCGGTACATCAAGCGGGTCGTCGAGCTGCTGGCCGAGATCAGCGGTCTGCCGCTGGTCAGCGCGGAGCATCTGGTGGATGCTACGCAGAATACGGATGCCTATACCGAAGTCTCGGCCTCGCTGAAGGTCTGCATGATGAATATGTCCAAAATCGCCAATGACCTGCGCCTGATGGCCTCGGGCCCGCGTTCCGGCTTCAATGAAATTACGCTGCCGGCCCGCCAGCCGGGATCGTCCATCATGCCCGGTAAGGTGAATCCTGTGATGGCCGAGGTGATTAACCAGGTGGCTTTTCAGGTGATTGGCAATGATCATACGATCTGCCTCGCTGCTCAGGCCGGTCAACTGGAGCTGAACGTTATGGAGCCGGTGATGGTGTTCAATCTGATTCAGTCGATCAGCATCATGAACAATTCCTTCCGGGTGTTCACCGACTATTGTCTGGCAGGGATTGAAGCCAACAAGGAGAAGCTTGCGCGTGAGGTAGAGAGAAGCGTCGGCATCATTACCGCCGTGAACCCGCATCTGGGGTATGAGGTCGTCTCGCGGATTGCCAGGGAAGCTATTCTGACCGGAGAATCGGTGCGGGCCTTGTGTCTGAAGTACAATGTGCTTAGCGAGGAAGAGCTGAACCTGATTCTGGACCCGTATGAAATGACCCATCCCGGCATCGCGGGGGCAGCGCTTTTGAATCATGAATAATAATCGTGATTTGTGTAAAATCAGGCTTGCTCTCATGGTATAATAGACACGAGCATTTACACCGGGCATTATCCTATATTCTGTAATGGCTTACTGGAGGCAAAGTGTGGCGAAGGCAAAAGTGGCAAAACGTCCCACCCGCGACGAATTCGTGCTTGAGGAGCTGGGCAACCAGCTGGTAGAGGCGAAGCAGGAGGATTCCGAGATTCTGCTGACGGTCTGGGGGAAGGAAGAAGAGGTGCGCGGGGTGATTGTAGAGATGGATTCGCGTACCGGCAGGGTGCATGTCAGAAATAACGAAGAGATTATCAAGGTGCCGTTCATGGACATTATGCAAATCAATTATCCCCGGGATTAGGGGGAGCGGCAGATGAACAAAACGAATGCCATGCGCATACTGGATGCAAGGAAGATAAGCTACACCATTCATAGCTACGACAATGAGGACGGGCTGATTCACGGAACAGCGGTTGCTGAGAAGATTGGCCTGCCTCCTGAGGTAGTATTCAAGACACTGGTCGCACACAGCGGACCGCAGCCGTATGTCTATGTGATCCCGGTTGCTGAGGAGCTGGATCTGAAGAGAGCCGCCAGAGCCGCCGGAGTGAAGAAGATTGAGCTGCTGTCGCTGAAGGACCTGCTGAAGCACACGGGATATGTCCGCGGGGGCTGTTCCCCTGTCGGGATGAAGAAGCTTTACCCTACGTTCATTCACAGCAGTGCGGCGGAGCTTGAGACAATCGCGGTCAGCGCAGGCCGGATTGGCGTTCAGATGGAGCTTGAGCCGAAGCTGCTGGCTGAAGAGGTGTCTGCGGTTTTTACAGAGTTGATTAAAGAGGAAGTGTAACGAATAAAGCCGGAACTCCTATGTGTGTAGGGTTCCGGCTTTTGCTTCAAGCAGTAGTCCATTCGCTGTAATGCTCCGCTATGAATTGCAGCTCGCGCTCGTAGTGGGCCAGGTGGCCTTCTTCCACCATTGTGACAAAAGCAGGATTGCCCGCCCCGGCCTCCTTCTTCAGCGTATCGCACATAGCCGTGAGCCGCCGGGTCAACCAGACATGCAGATCTTCCGGGACAGCGAGTCCGTAGGCTTCAAAAAACAGCTCAATCCGCCGCTGCCGGTCTGCCGCATGCAGGTCTGCCTGATAAGGTACCGTGGAGCCTGTCAGATAGTCGGGTGCAAAACCGGCGAGCGGTACTGAAGTATAGAGGGTATAGGCAATGTCCCATAGGCGCGGGCCTGGACCAGCCATGTCGAAATCAATCAGCGCCACGGGCGAACCATGCTGAAACACCACGTTGTACAGCGCCGCGTCATTATGGCAGATCACTTCATGTGCGTCAGGATCGGCATAGGGAAGCTGCCACTCCGTATGTATACTATTCGGTACGAAGCCCACCGTTGCATCATGATAGCTGCGCAGCAGGCGCGCCAGGCCCGTAAGGGCCTCTTCCGACCACATGTACGGCTCCAGCTCAGGATAAGCGTTGCCCGCAACCTCGCCGGGAAGAAAGGATAGGATTTCGCGCCCAGCTTCATCTACACCCAGGAATCTGGGTGCTCCTGCGAAATTCTGCTGCTCCAAATGCTGTAGCAGTGCATGAATACTTGTGCTCCAGCTCCCTGTGGGACGGTAGACGGTGTCTGCCTTGCGGATAATCTCGTTTACATTTCCGCCGGTTAACTTCTCTTCATCATACGGGTTCACTGGTTACGGCACCTCGCTTTCTTGGATGGGCGTCCGGCCGCGTGCAGCTAGCTGCAGGGGTCAAGGCAGCAGCTTCGCAGCGATTAACCCCAGATACTCCTTCAGCGCCAGTCCGGTAGTGGAGACGGCTCCGGCAGACGGAGTGAATTTGCTTACATAGAGTGACACGGGACGGCTGGCCTGGTAATCCACGGGAAAAGGCTGCGGGGTTAGTCCGGCATGCCCGAACTGGACCATGCTGCGCGGCATATGGAAGCCGGAGGTCACCAGAACAGGACGGCTGAAGCCATGCTCCTGCATGAGCTTCGCGGTGTTGACCGCATTCTGCTCCGTATTGAGCGAGCGGTTCTCCGGCAGGATGTCCTCTGCGGGGATGCCGAGGCCGATGAGCTGCCGCCGGGCGATATCCGCTTCGTTGCCGCTGTCGGCGAATACCTGTCCCCCGGAGAAAATAATCGGCAGGCCGGTCTCGCGGTACAGCCGCGCAGCTGCCAGCAGCCGGTTCGCTGCCGGACCGGACATATTGCCCTGCCCGTCCAGATCCGGGGTGCCGGAGGTGGCCCCGCCGCCGAGGATTACGATCACATCCCCCTCTGCGGAAGCAGGCTGAGGGTACTTCCGCTCCAGGCTTCCGATCAGCGTGTCGCTGACAGCAGAGGTCATCGACAGATAGAGCAGGAGCGTGACTGCCAGCAGCACGATTGCGGGACGGCGGTTATTTTTCCACAGCCAGACTACCATCCCCAGGAGCAGCAGGACGAATATCCCGGGCGGCAAGATAAAGCTGTATACGAATTTAATGAGATAGATCAAGAGTTCACCAACTTTTTCGAGGATCATATCAGATATTGTACCACGAGTCCGGCGGGAGTTCCCAGCTTCACAATTGTCTTAAAAAACTGCGCTTTCCTCTTAAAAAGCTTCACCTGGCTGCCGGAGGTGTCATGATACAGTATAATTGGATGCATCTCTTCAATAATGAATACAGACTGAAACAGCCGCAATCCTGTAATAATATATCAATGACAACCATGCGGAGGTGCAGCAATGAACAGAACCATACGGGTGCTGCTTGCGGATGACGAGCCGGTTATTCTGCGCGGGCTGAAGAAGCTCATAGCCTGGGAGAGGCTCGGGCTTGATATAGTAGGGGAAGCATGTGACGGGATAGAGCTGAAGGCGATGATCGACAGCTGTCATCCCGATCTCATTATCAGTGACATCAGTATGCCGGGTTATTCGGGTATAGATATTATCCGTGAAATTCATCATTCCGGGCGTCCGATCAAAGTGGTCTTTATTAGCGCCTATCAGGAATTTAGTTATGCCCAGCAAGCGGTACAATACGGGGCGCTGGATTATCTGGTCAAGCCGGTGAATACGGGACAGCTGGAGCAGGTAGTGATCCGCGCAGTAACGGTGATCCGCCAGGAGTCCGAAGAAGAGCGCAACAAGGAAATGCTCAAATCCTATGAGCGGAAGAACCTGTCTGTTACGGTTGAGGAGCAGCTGGAGCAGCTGACCGACGGCAATAAGGCTGCGGCAGCTACGCTTGCCCGGATGGGCAGCACGGCGATTACCCGCTATGCCAGCGTATGTGTCATTGAGACGGATGAATACAGCGGCCAGCCTTCGCGCTGGGAGGAACGGGAACGCAAGCTGGTGGAATTCGCATTGCTGAACATCATCAAGGAGACAGTGGACAGCAGGGGCAACGGGTATGTGTTCCGCAAAGGAGAGCGTTTCGGGGTGCTGCTCCAGCATGAGCATCTGAATGAACCGCAGCAATTAATGGAGGATCTGCATCACAAAATCAACAGCTTTCTGAAGCTGCAGGTGTCGGTAGGCATCGGGCGCCCGGCCAGCGGCATTGAAGAGGCGGCGGATTCCTACCAGTCAGCGCTGAAAGCGCTAAGATTCAGATATTTCGCCGGATTGAACCGGGTAATTCCCTATCCCGAAGAGTCATTGGAGGCCGCTGTACCTGTATCTGCACTTGCTGCCATCCAGGGCAGCCTGCCGGAAGCGCTCAAATCACTCGACAAGGAGCGGCTAACGGCATTAACGGGCGAGCTGCTGGAGACCGTGCGGCTGCTCTCTGGAGATAGCCGGAACCAGGCGGTGTCCTATGTGTATAATGCCGTGATCCAGCTTGAACAGGATATGGCTGACTTCGGCGCGGATGCGGGGTTGTTGAATCAGGGAGAGAAGCCGCTGCTGGAAAAGCTGGCGGATGCCCCGACCTTCGGCGCACTGCAGCAGGAATTTGAAGCGGTCCTGTCCAAAATGTCCGAGCAGCTGATCTGCCGGATCTCCAGCAAGGAAATGCCGCAGCTTGCGCAGGTGAAAACCTATGTGGAGGAGCATTATGCCGAGAATATTACGCTGGAGTCCATAGCCGCCATGGTGTATATGAATCCCTATTATTTCAGCAGCTTCTTCAAGAAGCATACCGGCCAGAACTTCAAGAATTATGTTACCGAAGTGCGGATGGGTCATGCCCAGCGGCTGCTGCTGCAGAGTGATCTGATGGTCTACGAGATTGCCGACCGGGTCGGCTACAACAACGCGCGGCATTTCAGTGACATGTTCAAGAAGCAATTCGGCAAGCTGCCGCAGGAATACAAGCAATCGGTCAGGAGCTAAGCGGATTGGAGGAGGATCATAGAGTGACAAGACGATGGCCTGTGCCGGTCTGGGGACGGGGACCGAAGAGTATTTTTGTTAAATTTTCTGCATCCTTCCTGCTGGTCGGGCTGATTCCGCTCTTTGCGCTGAGCTTCTTCTCCGTCCAGACCTTCTCGGGTTATGTGGAGCGGTATACCACCAGCAATCTGCAGCAAATGGTGCTCTATATGAGCTATAATCTGAATTCAGCATTCAATCAGTATAATGAAGTATCCAAATTAATGTATACAGGGCGTTATGAAGGGTTCATCGAGAGCTATTCGCAGAATCAGACACAGAATGTGAATGAGCTGGAGAGAATCAACACCATTCCGATAGAATCCTTCCTGAAGACGATTCTATTCAGTGATTCTTATATATCCAGTGTCCAGTTTATCCGCCAGTCTGACGGTAAGCTGTATGTTCAGGAGCGCGGCAACCGGTCGCTGAATATGGAGACGGTTCCGAGTGCGGAGTGGCTGTCCGCTATGGCAGGTGATCCTGCGAAGGTGGCTATTTTCCCGACTCATCAGGACAGTTATTTCTATGGCTCGGACCGCAGGGTGTTCACGATCGGGCGCAGCCTGATTGATACCTCCGGGCGCGTGACCAAAGAGCCCAAGGTAGTCGGAACGCTTTTCCTCGATATTGATACCTCGTTATTCCAGCAGTTCTTCCGTGAGCTGAGTCTCGGGGAGAAGGATGAGCTGTACCTGCTGGACGGAGAGGGTCGGACGTATTTCAGCAACCAGCCTGCGGGTGCGGCGGGAGCTGGGGCTGCTGAGCTAACTAACAATGAGATGATTGTGCTCAGTGAGCCGATCCCTTTTTTGAATGGCCAGGTTATCGCCAAAATCCACCGCGGCAACCTGTTCGAGCAGCTGCTGTCGGCCCGGGCAACGGTATATATCGCTATCGGCATGTGTGCCTTTGTGATGGTTGTAATGGGGGCCTGGTTCTCCAGACGTCTCGCCGCTCCCATCCGGGAGCTGATCCGGCAGATGGCGGTGGTGGAGTCGGGCAAGCTGGATATCCAGCTCTCGGTGAACAGCAATGATGAGATGGGCAGGCTGGCCCACGGGTTCAACCGGATGGTGGAACGGCTGCAGGTCTACATTGATGAGGCCTATGTGGCCCAGATCAAGCAGAAGCAGACCGAGCTGAATGCACTGAAGAGTCAGATCCGGCCCCATTACCTGTACAACACCCTTGAGGTGATCCGGATGAACGCGGTGGATAAGGAAGCGGGCGAGGTGGCGGATATGATTCTGGCGTTATCCAATGAGCTGAAGTATGTCATTGATTACGGGGAAGACCGTGTAAGCCTTGCCAGCGAGCTCGCCCATCTGCAGAATTACTTCTATATCATTTCTGTGCGGTATGAGAACCGCTTCGAGCTGCATCTGGATATTGCCCAAGATGTTAACCTGGACTGGCCCATCCTGAAGCTGTCCCTGCAGCCGATGGTGGAGAATGCAGTTCAGCATGGGCTGCGGGGGCAGGGAAGAGGAACCGTCGGCATTACGGTCGAACGGAGAGAGCAAGTGCTGGCGATAACGATATATGACGATGGCGTGGGGATGAGCAGGGAGACGCTGTCCCGCATGAATAAGATTCTGGAAGACCCGGAGGCCCCAAGCAAGAATGTTGGCATGAAAAATGTGCATGAGCGCATCCGCTCCAGTTTCGGCGAGGGGTATGGCCTGTCTGTGAACAGCAGAGAGCATGTCGGGACCTCTATTACGCTGACATTCCCGGTTATCACAGAATGAGGAGGTCACAGGGGTGCAAATGCCGAGGATATCAGGTGTGAAAATAACAATAGTGTCGCTTGCGGCCGCGCTGATCCTGTCCGGCTGTGGAGGCAAAACCGGATCAGGCGGAATCGGAGGGAGCCAGGCGGTTGATCAGGGGAGCCACCCGGATACACCATCCCAGAGCGGTAAAATAAGCTTTACTATAGGGTATGCCTCCGGTGATCCGGCGACGAAGCAGGCTATCGGGGATACCATTAAGGCCTTCATGCAGGCCAATCCGGACATAATCGTCCAGGATGTCAGTGAGACAAGCTCCTCTGCTTATTTGGATTGGCTAAAGGTTAAGGATGCCGTGGGCGAGTTCCCCGATCTGGTAGAGATGAGGGATACTGAGGCCTTCGCCGATGCGGAAAAGATCGTTCCGCTCCCCGATGAACTGGCGGAATTATTCGATCAGCCGCCGCAGATCGGCGGCAAGGTGTGGAATGCCCCGCTGTTTGTCTCTGCCCCGCAGGGCATTATTTATAGTAAGAAGGCTTATGCCAAGGCAGGCATTAAGACGCTTCCGGCAACCTACGAGGAGTTTCTGGAGATCCAGAACAGACTGCGGGCAAGCGGGATCACCCCGCTCGTTGTAGGCGGCAAGGATATTTTTCATATGGGCTTCTGGGTTAATAAATTTCTGATAGATGAGGTGTATGCCGCTGATCCCGGCTGGAACGCGAAGCGGACGGCTGGTGAGGTTAGCTTCGCCGATGACAATGTAGTCCGGGCCATGACTGATTTCAAACAGCTGTTCAGGAATGATGTGGATACAGGCTGGCTGGGCACAGGGGATAACCAGACGGCATCGATTCTGGTATCCGGCAAGGCGGCCCAGCTGTTCTCCGGCTCCTGGATGTTCTCACAGATCCAGGAAGCCGATCCGGGCTTCGAATTCGGTTTCTATGCTGTGCCGGACCGTCAAGGGAAGCTGAATGTGGTCGGTCTGCAGTCGCCCTCCGGCTGGTCGCTGTCTGCCCAGGCGGCCAAGGAGCCGCTCAAAAAGCAGGCGATCGAAGACTTCATCCGCTTCTTTTTCTCACCGGAGCCTTATGGCGCATTCCTGAGCCGGATTCATTCGGTTCCTTCGACCAGGCAGGAGTTCAGGCGGGAAGCCGGTGAACAGATGCAGGTGGTGCTTGATCTGATGGCCGATCCGGCCGTTACCAAATCCCTGATGATCAACAACTGGTGGGGAGAGAACCTGATTCCTCCGCAGTTCCGTAACTGGTTCTACAAGCTGCTGCAGGAAATGGTTGTTCAGGACGGGGATGTACTGGAATATATGAAGCGGGCCGATACTGAATATGACAGGCAGGTACAGGAATACTGGCAGTGACATTACACTATAGCCCGCGCAAGAACGGAGGTCTCTGGGACCTTCGTTTTTTGCTGTGAATTAAGAATTTACATGTTGCACATCTTCTTAAATTTACCGCACCTCCCTCTTAAATTAGTTCATTCTAACCCCGAGGGCTGAATGCTATTCTTGGAGCATAAGGAAACGCTTACGGGCGATGATGCGCACATCGGGCCGCCAGCTTCCGGGCTGTATACCCAAGGGGAGGTTACTCAAGATATGAAGAACACCATTACGAAATTATCCGTCATGCTGCTCGCAGCGACCACTGTACTCACCGCATGCGGCGGAAATAACAATAACAAGGCCAGCGGCGGCAACGCAGCCGCGACTGAAGCTCCGGCTAGGACTGCTGCAGCTACTGATGCTGCGAAGAAGGACGTCAGCTTCACCATCGGTTATGCATCAGGTGACCCGGCGACCAAGAAAGCCATTGCCGATACCGTTAAGAAATTCATGGAAGCGAATCCTAACGTCACCATCAAAGACTTAAGTGAAACCTCATCGGCGGCTTATCTGGACTGGTTAAAGACGAAGGACGCGGTAGGAGAATTCCCGGATCTGGTGGAAATGCGTGACACCCAGGTATTCGCGGATGCCGGCAAAATTGTAGAGCTTCCGGCCGATCTGCTGGATCTGTTCGAATCGCCGCCGCAGGTGGACGGCAAAGTATGGAACGCTCCGATGCAGGTCAACGCGCCACAGGGAATCATCTACAGCAAAAAAGCCTACGCGGACGCCGGGATCACCGAGCTTCCCAAAACCTATGACGAGTTCATTGCCATCCAGGAAAAATTGAAAGCAACAGGTATCTCCCCGCTGGTAGTAGGCGGCAAGGATATCTTCCATATGGGCTTCTGGGTCAATAAATTCCTGATTGACGATGTCTACAGCAAAGACCCGGACTGGAACGCCAAGCGTACGGCCAAGACCGTCAGCTTCGCAGATCCTGCTGTAGTCCAGGCCATGACTGATTTCAAAGAGCTGTTCAAGAACTATGTGGACAAAGGCTGGCTGAGCACCGCTGATAATCAGACCGCGTCGATTCTGGTATCCGGCAAAGCCGCACAGCTGTATTCCGGCACCTGGATGTTTACCCAGATTGCTGAAGCTGATCCAGGCTTCGAATTCGGCTTCTACGCGATCCCGGACCGCGAAGGTAAAGTGAATGTCATCGGTCTCCCGTCACCGGCCGGCTGGTCGTTATCCGCGGATGCCGCTAAGGATGCCGATAAGACGGCAGCGATCAAAGACTTTATCCGCTTCTTCTTTGCACCCGAGCAATACTCGGTCTACCTGGCTTCGATTAATGCCATCCCGTCGACCAAAGAGCAAGTTACCTATGAGACCAGCGAGCAAATGCAGGTTGCCCTGGATCTTATTGCGGACACGGGTGTCACCAAGTCTCTGGCCATCAACAACTGGTGGGGCGATAACCTTATTCCTCCTCAATTCCGCAACTGGTACTATAAGCTGCTCCAGGATATGGTGGTGAACGATGCCGACGTAACCGAATATATGAAAAAGGCCGACGCCGAATACGACAATCAGGTCAAAGCCAATTCGCTGTAAATAAAAAGCGCCGGAAGGAAACCTCTGCTCCGGCAGAGGTTCCTCTTATCTAGACAAGCGCGTCCCAGGGAGGGGAGAGGAACCATGGCTACATCCATTGTGAATACAGACAAGTCTTTTATAGCCGCAGAGAAGCCAGGCAAGAAAAAGAAAAAATGGCAGTCCTACGCGCTGTTGTTCATCCTGCCGTCATTCCTTTTATACACACTGTTTGTCATTGTCCCTACAGCAGGCAGCGTCTACCTAAGCTTCACATCATGGGATGGGATCAGCAGTGATATCCGGTATATCGGATTCGCCAATTTCGTCGAGATCTTCCAGAGTCCGCGGGTGCAGAACGCCCTGAAGAACACTCTGGTTATGACAATTACGCTGGTTCTGCTTGAGAACATTGCTGCAATCGCGATGGCCTTAATGGTTGACAAGGTACGCTGGTTCCGCAATTTATTCAGAAGTATCTTCTATTTCCCGACCCTGCTCAGCGGGATCGTTATGGGTTTTGTCTGGGCAATGATTCTGAATTACAACTTCGGCGTGTTTAACCAGATCCTGACCTCCGTCGGTTTGGGCGATTATATCGTGGACTGGCTGGGTAATCCGAAATACGCTATGCTGTCGATTATTTTGTCCACGGTCTGGAAGGGCGCGGGCTATTATATGATCATCTATCTGGCCGGACTGCAGGGTATTCCGCAGGAGCTTAATGAAGCGGCCAGCATTGACGGCGCAGGCGGCTGGCAGCAGTTCCGGCATATTACGTTCCCGCTGCTTGCGGGTTCGATGACCGTGTGTATGGTGCTCTCTATGATCAGTGCGCTGAAGATATTTGACCAGATTGCCGTAATGACCGACGGCGGCCCGGGTTTTGAGACAGAGACATTAACTTATATTATCTACAAAGTAGGCTTCGGGGAGCTGAGACAAGGGTTCGGCACGGCGCTGGCTATGGTTCTGTTCCTGATTATTCTGATCATTACGGTCATCCAGGTTAAATTCCTGCAGAAACGGGAGGTGCAGCTCTAAGATGACGATGCAGACCAAGCGGAGAATCACTGAAATTGTCCTGTTTGTCATTACGCTCCTGGTGGCGGTTGTTTTTTTCTTCCCGATCTTCTTTAATCTGATGTCCGCATTCAAAAGCAACGCCGAGATTATGCGCGATGCGGTTGCTCTTCCGAAGACACTGTATTTAGACAGCTTCAAATATCTGCTCACAGAGACCGAATTTCCGCGTGCGATACTTAACAGCCTGATTCTGACCGTTGTGGCGATTGTTGCCCAGGTGCTGATTATTCCGATGGCAGGTTACGCGATTGAACGCAGAAATGCCCGCTGGACGCGGCTGGTCTTCATCTATTTCCTGGCCGGGATGATGATTCCGTTCCAGGCGTATATGATTCCGCTGTTCAAAGAGCTGAGAATACTCGGCCTGTACGGCAGTCTGGCGGGACCTATCATGATCTATGTCGCCGGTGCTGTAGGCTTCGGATGCCTGCTCTATACCAGCTTCGTCAAAGGTATTCCACGGGAGATTGAAGAGGCCGCAGAGATTGACGGGTGCTCCCGCTACGGGATTTTCTGGAGGATCGTCTTCCCGCTGCTCGGGCCGGTTACGGCAAGTATGGTGGTGCTGAACGGTCTGGGGATCTGGAATGACTTCCTGATGCCGATGCTGGTTCTGCCTTCAGGCCAGGCTAAGACAATGGTTGTAGAAATCTACCGGTATATCGGGGAATTCTCCTCGCGCTGGGATATGATTTTTGCCGGAACCGCCATGTCGGTCGTGCCTGTGCTGATCGTATTTATCTTCCTGCAGAAGTATTTCGTTAAGGGGATTGCCTCAGGGGCCACCAAGGGGTAAGAGGTCTGTGTCTTCTGGGGGAGAATAAAAAACTCCGCAGGCCATTATATAATGGTTTGCGGAGTTTTTGTTATAATTTCCTGCGCAGTAGCGGATAACGCTTTGCCGTCTGTCTTCCCCGGTTCCTCCGTTAGCTGGCGGTAGCCCATGGGCGGCAGGCCGGTCCAGCGCTTGAACTGCTTGCTGAAATGGGAGACATCACGGTAGCCGAGCCTGTAGGCGATACTCTCCACCGACAGGCTGTTATCCAGCAGGAGCAGCTTGGCATGGCGGATAATCAGGTCAGAGAGATACTGCCTCGGCGGCAGTCCGTAGATTTGCCGGAAGGCGCGGTTACAGTGACTCGGGCTATAGCCAAGCTTTGCGGCGATGTCTTCGATGCTTCCGCCCCGGCTGCCGGTTGCCGCAGCGGTGAATACGGATTCCTGGAGCAGTCCTTCAATGGCATTCGCCAGGGCAACGGTTTTCTCCGTAACGCCCGGCAGGGTGCTCCGGGCAGGGGAGGACAATGCAGCCAGCACCCAGCTGCTGAGTGCGGTGAACAGCTGCAGCGAAGCATTGAGCGTCACCAGCCTGCCCCGCTGGGTATCGCTGGCATCAGGGAGGATCGTCGAGCTGATAATGGCATCGAGCGAAGAACGGATCGCCTGCAGCTCCGGAGTGTCACCGCTTAGGCTGACAGTGTCCATCGTCATCAGGGAGCGGCGCAGGACCAGATCATCAATGTCGAAATGCAGGCAATAATAGGTCATTTCATCCTCTGAAACCGTACCCAGGCTGGAATGCAGGACACTTGGGCGGATGAACAGAATGTCGCCGCTGTGCTGGATGTAAGACTGCCCGCCTACGGTCATTTGCTGCGAACCCTGCAGGACGATATTGATCTCGAACATCGGATGGGTGTGCGCCGGATATTGCCACTCCTTGTTCACCTTGCGCCAGTGGGCAGCGAATATATGGAAGGCAGCCTGTATATCCGGGGACATACGGCCGTCCATGGAATGCTGTGTTCCGGGATCTAATGCGTTCATACTCAGGCCTCTTTTTCACTAAAAGTTGGCTCTATTATAACATAGGCCGCCGCGTCCGATTGATTTGTCCAAATAATTGGCGGCTTTACGCCTGTTGCATAAGCCGGGCCGGAGCTAACATAGAGCTATGATCCCGGAACTGCCGGGACACAGCCTGGAGGGAGTGCATTTACGTTATGCCAACAAATCAGTTTTTTAATGCCCATCATTCACCGATTGGTTCTTTTTCCAGCTTCACTTTAGGGTTTAAGGGAGCGTCCGGCGGTTTCGACCTGGAAGCGGGTAAGCCGCCGAGACAGAATGTATATATTGGCCTGGAACGCAAGGATGGCCGCGGCTTCGATACCTTGCCTTTCCATGAGCAGGGCAGTGACGATGAGAGTAAGCGCTATGACATCGAGAATCCTGATCCGAACCCGGATAAGCCGCAGGTTCTGTATCATTATGCGGACGAAGAGATCACCCGTGATTTCCGGCTGGGTACGGACAGCTGGCAGGCGGGGGATCTGACCTTCCGCATTCTGTCACCAGTGCGGCCGGTGCCGGACCCGGAGACGGCCTCGGATGCAGAGCTGAAGGAAGTGCTGTTGCCAGCCGTGCTGGTAGAGCTTGAAGTCGATAACACAGCGGGCAGTTCTGCGCGCCGTGCTTTCTTCGGCTTCCAGGGGAATGACCCGTATAGCGCCCTTAGAAGATTCGATGGAGGCAAGGAGGATCTGACGGGTGTCGGCCAGGGCCGGTTCCTGGCGATCGCCGCGAAGCAGGGAAGCATCAAGTCCGCCATGCACTTCACTATGGAGGATATACTCACTGCGGAGCTGGAGGAGAACTGGACCTTCGGGCTGGGTCAAGTGGGTGCACTTATCATGGATGTACCTGCGGGTGAACGGAAGGTCTACCGCTTCGCAGTCTGCTTCCACCGGTCCGGCTATGTGACCTCGGGGATGGATGCCAGTTATTACTATAACCGTTATTACAGCAATGTAGAGGCGGTAGCGGAATATGCGCTGTCCCATTTCGATCAGCTGAAGCAGCAGGCCATGCAGGCTAACTCCATGCTGGAAGGAACAGGGCTCAGCGAAGATCAGACCTTCATGCTTGCTCACGCCATCCGCAGCTATTACGGCTCCACCGAACTCTTGGAGTACAAAGGCCAGCCATTCTGGGTCGTCAACGAAGGCGAATACCGGATGATGAACACCTTCGACCTTACGGTAGACCAGCTGTTCTACGAGCTGAAGATGAACCCGTGGACCGTACGCAATGAGCTGGATATGTTCGTGGACCGGTTCAGTTATGTGGACACCGTCCGTTTCCCGGGAGATAGCACCGAATATCCGGGCGGACTTAGCTTCACGCATGATATGGGAGTAGCCAACGCCGTGTCGCGCCCGGGGTATTCCTCCTATGAGCTGTACGGCATTGACGGCTGCTTCTCGCATATGACTCACGAGCAATTGGTCAACTGGATTCTCACTGCAGCAACCTATGTGGAGCACACGGGCGACCGCAGCTGGATGGAGCGCAATCTGACGGTACTGGAGAGCTGCCTGCAAAGTATGCTCAACCGGGATCATCCGGACCCGGCGAAACGCAACGGTGTGATGGCGCTCGACAGCTCACGGACCATGGGCGGTGCGGAGATTACTACGTACGACAGTCTGGATGTGTCACTGGGCCAGGCGCGCAACAATATTTACCTGGCGGGTAAGTGCTGGGCAGCATATTTGGCGATGGAGAAGATTTTCCGCGATAACGGCAATACGGAGCTGTCACAGACTGCCGGCAGACAGGCAGAGCTCTGCGCAGCAACCATTGTGGGCAGTGTTACCGAGGGCGGCTATATCCCGGCTGTAATCGGAGAAGGCAATGACTCGAAGATTATTCCGGCGATTGAAGGCCTCGTGTTCCCTTACTTCACCGGCTGCAAGGAAGCTCTGGAGCGTGGTGGACGGTTCAGCGAATATATTGCGGCGCTGGACACTCATCTTGAAGCCGTGCTTGTGGAAGGGGTGTGCCTGTTCGAAGACGGCGGCTGGAAAATCTCCTCCACCAGCAACAACAGCTGGCTGAGCAAGATTTATCTCTGCCAGTTCATCGCCAGACAAATTCTCGGTCTGGAGTGGGGGGACAAAGGCCATGCAGCCGATTCGGCACATGTAAGCTGGCTTACGCATCCGCAGCTCTCGGTCTGGAGCTGGAGCGACCAGATTATCTCCGGCAAGATCACCGGCAGCAAATATTATCCGCGCGGTGTGACGGCTATTCTGTGGCTGGATGAGCAGCGGGGGTAATCATTCGGACGGCGCATAAGCGGGGGAACGTGTTAAACATTATGAGAAATAGTGCTTTTTATTCAACATTGTTGAAATAAGGATACTGTTATCAGTAGCTAAGTTGCATTCTTTGCAGGATTTTGAAGCGCAGATGTGGATACGCAGGATTAAAGGGTGAGTTTTCAAGAAGCATAAGTTTAAAAATACAAACAGCGAGCCTCCCGGATGCGGGGGTTCGCTGTTTGTATTATGTGCGAATCCCCAAGGATAGGGAGGTCCGCTGTTTGTTGTTATGCCATTACCAGACTAGAAAATACGATGCTTCCAGCCGTTCAGCTTGGCGACAGCCTCGACATAGTAATAGTCACCGTAGATCAGCGATACATCAATGAAGGAGTCGCCGCTGCCTGCACCATGAAGCAGAATCGCTTCATGCTCCGGCTGGTCCCAGGTGGCATAGTTCTCGGTCAGTGAACGCAGAATCCGCTCTGCCGCATTTGCGTACAGGCTTTTCTCGCCAAGCGGCACGATGTCAGCCAGCTCCAGTAAGCCTGATGCCGCGATGGATGCAGCGGAGCTGTCTCTGAACATCCTCTTGTCGTCTGCCAGCCGGAAGTCCCAGTAAGGCACATGATCCTCCGGAAGGGCAGAGATGAAATAATGGGCAATCCGCTTCGAAGTATTCAGGAAACGTTCATCTCCGGTGTGGCGGTAAGTATTAATGAAGCCGTACAGTCCCCAGGCAGCCCCCCGGCTCCAGCAGGATTCCGCGGAATAGCCCTGACCGCCGAAATTCTCGATATATGCGCCAGTCTCGGCATCGAAGGAGAGGATATGCTTGGTCGATCCATCCTTCCGTACACCATACTGCATCGCAGTCTCCGCATGGCTGACCGCAATATGTCTATAGCGCGGATCGCCAGTCACCTTGCTGGCCCAGAACAGGAGGGAAATGTTCAGCATGCAGTCGATAATCACCCAGCCGTGTTTGTCCTCATTCCAGGCGCGGATGAACCTGCCAACCGGATTATAACGTGCAGCCAGGAAGTTAGCCGCCTCAAGACCCCGGCGCAGGCCATCTTCATCCCCGGTCAGAACGTTCTTGATTACGGCTGTAGGCAGGAACTGAAAACCAACATCATGATGCAGCTCCACGGTCGGCTTAACGAACCATTGCTCCAGTGTCTCATCCCAGGGCCAGGCCGCATCCTTATAGTGGTCCTTGCCGGTCATATCATGCATAATCCAGAGCATCCCCGGCCAGAAGCCGGTTGTCCACCAGTCGGAGGCGATATCATCGAACTTACCGTCTTCTCCGGCGAAATGCGGACATTTCCCGCCGATCTGCCCGATCATCCGCGTAACCTTCGTATCCAGCCGGTTCATAACTTCCTGCCAATATGCTGTACTCATCACTGATGCCTCCATTAATTAGAATATGGCCTCAGTATAGCGTCATATGGTTATAGAAAGTTGCACTTTGATATGAAGAAATATTGTTAAATTGTCATTTACCTACAGGTTCCCTTTCCGGTACCTCAGCGGAGTGGTCCCGAGGACCCGCTTGAACAGCTGGTTGAAATAGGAGGCGTTCGGGAATCCGACGGCGATGCCGATCTGCTCTACAGGCATATCGGTAGTTCCGAGCAGCCGGCAGGCCTGCTTGAGCCGCCTGGCGGTAAGATAGTCGACCAGTCGGCCGCCTGTTTCCTGATGAAAGATCCGCGAGACATAGGATTTCGAGAGATGAGTCTCCTCCGCAAGCTGATCCAGATTCACCTCTTCCTGATAATGCGCCTCGATCCAGTTCATAATCTGCTCCGAATAGCGGAGATTCCGCCGTTCTCCGGTATGGATCAGTGACTGCCCACCTGTTCCCAGGCAGCTGAGCAGCTGCAGGAGCAGCATCGTGATATCCTCAGGGTCTTCCTCAGACGATTTCATCCTTAACTCATTGTAATTCTGGTAGAACCATTCTATGGTTTCAATCCGGTCACGAAGATCAAAGCCGCAATACGGGTTGTCCCCCTGCCAGAGAGCAGCGAATAATGCCTTACGCTTGCTGAAGCCCTGCAGCAGATTCTCGGCCATATGGGGATCGAGATAGAAGATCGTGCGTACGAATGGACAAGCTGGTGATACTTCTGAATAGATCCGGTGCAGCTGATACGGCTGGAAAAAGAAAAGCATGCCCGGCCGGATATCATACATCTGCTGATTCACAACAATGCTGCCCTGCCCGCCGTGCACGAACATGATCTCACAGCACTGATGCCAGTGGTAGTATCCCTTGTAATGGTCGTCGGTATAGATGCGGTAGTCCCAGATCAGAGACTGCCGGTTCGCAAACAGAACAGGTTCGAATAGCTGTTTCATAACACTCTATGACGCCTCCAACAAGACAAAATACAAACATTTTATTATAACTCATTATAACTTTCCGCTCCCTTAGGAGCTACAATAAAAATGGGGATTCTTCAATAGAATCCAAGAGGTACAATTCAATCTGTAATTTACATTGACCAGGGGGTAATATTTATGGCTCCAATTATTGTCAATCCGGTGCTGACCGGCTTTCATCCCGATCCGTCCTTCCTCAGGGTGGGTGATGATTATTATATCGCAACCTCAACCTTCGAATGGTTCCCCGGTGTGGAGATTCATCATTCCCGTGATCTGGTGCACTGGCATACGCTTACCCGTGTGCTGACCGAGACCTCACAGGTGGACCTGCGCGGCAACGGAAGCTCCGGCTCCATCTGGGCACCGGCAATATCCTACGATAACGGCTTGTATTACTTGCTGTTTACGGATGTGAAGTCCCGCTCGAGTGTATATAAGGATCTGCATAACTATTTGATCACTGCTGCCAGTCTTGAAGGACCCTGGAGTCCGCCGGTACGGCTGAACGGCAGCGGGTTTGACCCGTTCCTGTTTCATGACAGTGACGGACGTAAATGGCTGCTGAATATGCGCTGGGATTTCCGGCAGAATCACAGCAATTTCTCCGGCATCGTGATGCAGGAGTATGACCCTGAGAGCGGCAGGCTGAGCGGCCCTATTCATGAAATATACCAGGGGACTCCTACAGGGGTAACGGAAGGACCGCAATTGTACAAGCGCGGGGATTATTACTATCTGCTGGTTGCCGAAGGGGGCACCGGAGTGAATCATATGGTCACGATGGCGCGCAGCCGCAGCCTGACCGGACCTTATGAGACCGATCCCGATTACCCGGTTATGACTACGGCTCATGATCTGACCTATGCCTTCCAGCAGGCAGGGCACGGCTCACTGGTGGAGACGCAGTCGGGGGAATGGTACATGGCTCATCTGTGCACCCGGCCGATCCCGGGAACGGGCAAGCTGAATCCGCTGGGCCGGGAGACGGCCATCCAGCGCTGCGTATGGACGGAGGACGGCTGGCTGCGCCTGGCACACGGCGGGAAGCTGCCGGCCTTGCGGTCCGAAGCGCCGGAGCTTCCCCCGCACCCGTTCGATGCCTTGCCGGAGCGGGATGATTTTGACGGCCGTGTGCTGGGTTATCCCTACCAGAGTCTGCGCGTGCCGTTCGATGAATCATGGGTGAGCCTGCAGGAGCGTCCCGGATTCCTGCGGCTCCGCGGCCGGGAATCCCTGGCATCGCTGTTTGACCAGAGTCTGATCGGGAGGCCGATTCAGCATTTTGCCTGCACCGTGACTACCTGCCTGGAATACAAGCCGGACAGCTTCATGCAGATGGCTGGACTGGTGCTCTACTATGATGACAAGGATTACTATTATCTGCGCGTAACTGCGGATGAACTCAGAGGGGTAGCTCTAGGCGTTGTAATGTGCCAGGCCGGTAAATATGCAGAAATCTCCTCCATGCAGATCTCGGTGAAGGACTGGGAGCGTTACTATTTGAAGGCAGAGGTTCATGGCAGAGATATTATGTTCTACGCTTCCCGGGACGGGGAGGTCTGGACAGCGATGTGTACACCGCTGGATTTCGGCACCCTTTCGGATGAGCATGGCGGCAAGCTGGGCTTCACGGGCTCTTATGCCGCGATCTGCGCGCAGGATCTGGATCAACAGGCGAGAGCGGCGTATTTTGACTACTTTGAATATATAGGCCTGGACGTATCAGCCCCGCACAGCTTATAGCTCTACAGCTTAGGAGGCAGCGCGCCGCTGCCTCACTTTGTGTACTACGAGAATAAGCAGTGGAAGTGCGAGCGAATAGGTTAAATTCCAGTCCACCCAGTAAGGGGGGATTTCTTTGACATAGAAGATGATGTCCTTGGAGATGAGCTGTGAAAGTCCGTAGATCAGGAACGCGACAGGGAAGATTAGAGGGCGGTGGCTTTTCAGCTTGAATATTTGCGCCATTCCGAGCACAAAGGCATAGAAGTAGAGTGCTGTTTTGAAATAGGTCGTGATAATCCAGGCGGTAGCCATCAGCGCTTCAAGCCGCTGCAAGAAGTTGGCGATATTGATTTTTTGGGCCAGGATATAGGCGGCATAGAAATTATGCTCGGAGAAATAGACGCCAAGAACGGTCAGCGAGAGAAACAGAATCAGGTTCAGACCTACGGAGCCTATGCAGAGCGCGATGAAGATATCACGGTTAATCTTACTGTTCTTGCGGGTGTAAGGGTAGATCATGAAGAATACGCAGATCTCTCCGAAGGGATAGAATACACCGATCATGATCGAATGCAGCATATCCGGCAGGGGTGTGGTCAGCATAGGATAGACACGCTCCAGCTGGACTTGCGGAAATAGGAGCACCATCAGGGCCACCAGGAATAAGGCAAACAGCGGAAAGAACACCTGCGCTGCCCGGCCGACCGTCTCAAGCCCCAGACGCAGACCGTACACCAGCAGAACAATGCTCATGAACCGGATGACTCCGCCGGGAGTTCCCTCGTAGATCTGGGTACACATGAAATCCTCAATTTCCCGGACATACGTAGAGGCCGCGATGATGAAGAAGAACAGATAGTACCCGCCTACCGCGCTGCCTAGCCATTTCCCCAGCACCTGCCGGCTGATCTCAATAATATTTTGGTCCGGACTGATATTTGCTACTACAACAAACAGGAAGACTAGTGCAATCCCCGGCGGAATACTGAATAAGGCGGCGATCCAGGCATCCTGATGGGCTTCGGAAGTCATGGCTGCAGGATAGACCAGGGCCATATCACCGATAAAGGTGAAAAGACCGAGGATTACCAACTGTGCCGTACTGATCCGATCTTTTTCAATACTCATCTCTATCCCCCTTTACATGTGACCTCCAGGGCCTATGAACCCGGAACCCTCTTAGTATGGCATCCCCTTCCAGAATTATGTGAATCAAGTACGGATCTGATTTTGAGGAATAATTATCAAGCAATGCTACCAAACTAACCTGAATAGAAGGTTCACGGGAAGGAGGAGTGGCCCGGATGAAGAGTGCGGTGGAGGGGAAGTTATCCAGCCGGCTGGAGGTCAATAATGAACAGCTGTACAAGCTGCTGGGCGAGAGCACTGACCTGGTGAGAAAACAGCTGAAGCTGGGAGAGCATACAGAGCTGGCTATTTTTTATATTGATGGCCTGATAGATAATCAGCTGCTGCATAATTCGATTCTATATTCGCTTCAGGAGGGACGGACCTCGGCTCTTCTGGAAGAACAGGACCCGGATAAGAAAATAGAAATCTTAACCAGCCGTGTGCTAATGGCCGGTGATCTTACCGTGGTTCAGGATTACGCCAAGTTCGTACACGACCTGTTATCCGGCAACGTGATGCTGATGGTGGAGGGGACGGCATCAGCGCTGCGGATCGGGCTGCCCGGCTGGGAAGACCGGGGTGTAAGTGAGCCGAGCTCGCAGTCTGTGGTCCGCGGACCTATGGAGGGATTCAGCGAGAATCTGCGGACCAACACCGCACTAATCCGGCGCAAAATTAAAGACAGTCAATTGTGGCTGGAGACGATGCAGGTCGGACGCGTCACCCAGACCAGTGTCTCGATTATGTATCTCAGCCACATTGCGAATAAAGAGCTGGTGCAGGAGGTGAAGCGGCGCCTGAACAGCATTGATACAGATAGTATTCTGGAGAGTGGCTATATCGAGGAATTCATTCAGGATAAGGTGGCAACTCCCTTCCCCACGATCTATAACAGTGACCGGCCGGATACCATTGCGGCGGGCATCCTGGAAGGGAAGGTGGCTATCCTGGTTGACGGTACGCCTTTTGTGCTGCTGGCCCCAACCGTATTTGTCTCGTTCTTTCAGTCGGCGGAGGATTATTATCAGCGGGCGGATATTTCTACCCTGCTGCGGTTCATCCGGTTTCTATCTTTTTTTATCACCTTGTTTGCCCCTGCGTTCTATGTAGCTATAACCACCTTTCATCAGGAGATGATCCCGACCAATCTGGTGATCAGCCTGGCGGCCCAGCGGGAGACGGTGCCGTTTCCGACTTTTGTCGAAGCGCTGATGATGGAATTAACCTATGAGATTCTGCGGGAAGCAGGCGTACGGATTCCAAAAAACGTGGGCCAGGCTGTCTCTATCGTCGGTACGCTGGTCATCGGGCAAGCAGCGGTTGCGGCGGGATTCATCTCCTCAGCTATGGTTATCATTGTATCCATAACAGCAATCTCAAGCTTTGTGATTCCCGAAGCCGGGATGTCCATCGCTGCACGCATCATCCGGTTTTTCCTGATTGCACTGGCCGGGTTCATGGGGCTGTACGGAATATTGTGCGGAGTATTCTTAGTGGTGCTGCATCTCGTCAGCCTGCGCTCCTTCGGCGTTCCTTATATGAGTCCGCTGGGGCCCTTCCGGCCGGCAGACCTTAAGGATTCGATCTTCAGGTTCCCCTGGCCGTTCCTGAGAACAAGACCGCAAGAGAATAGAACCCAGAATCTGTATCGCCAGAACAGATCCAAACGCGGAGGTTCCTGATATGACAAGCCGTATAAAGAGAGCCGTCGCTGCTTGCCTTCCCCTGCTGCTGCTTTCGCTATTGCTTAGCGGGTGCTGGGAGAGGAAGGAGCTGAATGAATTGGCTTTTGTGCTGGCGCTGGGCCTTGATAAAGCGGAGAAAGGCTACAACGTAACGATGCAGGTGGTCATCCCCTCCTCTATCTCTTCACAGAATGCGGGGGGAACAGGGGGGAGCGGGGTTCCCGTAGTAGTGTATAATTTTAACGTGCCAACGATCTATGAATCCCTCCGCAAGTTCAATCTGATCAGCTCCCGTTCCCCATATATGGGCCATATCCGGGTACTCGTGATTGGAGAAGAGCTGGCGCGCGAAGGGGTGGGTGAGACGCTGGATGTGATCAAAAGAAGCCGGGAGCCGCGCATGGACTTCTATGTGATGGTTGCGCGGAAGACGACCGCCGAGAATGTTCTGAAGGTGCTGACCCCGCTGGACCGGCTGCCGGCTACTAAATTATTTAGTTCCCTCGACAAGTCCTACAGGATCTCTTCCAAGACCGTCGCGGTCACGCTGGATAAATTCATCGAGGACCTGCTCTACCAAGGAGAGAATCCGGTGTTGACTGGAGTAGAGGTGCTGGGTGATCCAGAGGCGGGCAGTGAGAAAACCAATGTTGAGCAGACAGACCCGAGAACGAAACTCCGGTATGAGAGTGTCGCTGTATTCAAAAAGGACCGGCTGATCGGCTGGATAGATGATGACTTAACGGTTGGCTTCAACTATGTGACTGATAATGTCACCAAAAATACGGGGAACTTCAAAGACGAACACGGAACTCGGATCATTATCGAGGCGCTTACCTCCGCTACCAGCCGAAAGGTGAAAATCATAGACGGCGAGCCGCATATTTATTTGAGCACGGAAGCTCTATGCAATGTGGAGGAGATTGAAGGTGATTATAAGCTGGATACGGAGGACAAGATCAAATTACTTGAAGAGGTGACAGAAGACCGGGTTGTCAACCGGATGAAAGATGCTGTAGATGGAATCAGCAAGCAGTTCAATGTGGATATCTTCGGCTTCGGCCAATCCATTTACCGTAAGAGCCCCAAGGCATGGGAGAGGCTGAAGGAACGGAAGGGAGAAGGCTATCTCAAGACCCTGCCTGTCCATTACGAGGCCAGTGTGACGATCAACCGGATCGGTACGATTGATAATTCATTTCTTCAAGATATTAAGGAGTGAGGCTGTATGCTGCTGGTGCTGATGTTTGCTCTGATTGCCGCAGGCTGTGCAGCCATGGATCTGTCCTCCCTGAAGGGCAGGCAGAAGCGGCGTGATCGTGTGATCTGGGGTCTGCTCTGGATCGGCGGAATGGCGGCCACGATATGCACGCTGCTCAAAATCCAGGTTCCCAGCCCGCTGCTGCTGATTATATTCATCTACAAGCCGATCAATGATCTGGTATCTTCATGGTTCTGATCCAAGGGTTCGGAACATCCTGGCAGGTCTTCTCGTTGAAGGCCTGCTATTTGGCATGCAGCGGGTATTTTTCGTAAATGTCGAATTGAGATTGACGAATTGAGTTTATAGTCGTATGATGTGTGTTATAAAAGTTCCTGAGTAATATTAAGTAACTATATAATAAAATGATAACAATGGGAGGAATGAAAGTGGAATCATCTACATTTGTACTTTTTGGCGCAACCGGGGACTTGGCGAAGCGGAAAATCTTCCCCGCTCTATACAACCTGTTCACTGATGGCAAGCTTTCCGGTCCTCTCTCAGTCATTGGGCTGGGCAGACGGGAGCTCACTAACGAGACGTTCCAGCGTCAGGTGCTGGATTCCCTGCGCACCTTCTCGCGCCGTCCGGTAGAGGATACAGCGGCGCTGCAGAATTTCCTGCAGGCTTTTGAATATAGTGTGCTGGATGTTGGGCGTCCTGAGGATTATGTGAAGCTGCTTGGGCATGTACAGCGCCGGGAGGAAGAGCTGGGGCTTCCGCAGAACCGGATGTTCTACCTGTCAGTCGGTCCCGAATTCTTCGGGGAGATTGCCGGTAATATCAATGCCAGCGGACTAGGGAATACCAAGGGCTGGAAACGTCTGATCATCGAGAAGCCGTTCGGACGGGATCTGCAGTCGGCGCGTGTGCTGAATGAGAGCTTGAGCGCAGCTTTTGCAGAGGAGGAAATCTTCCGGATTGATCACTTCCTCGGCAAGCCGATGGTGCAGAACCTGGAGGTGCTGAAATACTCTAACCCTGTGCTGCGTGCCTTGTGGCAGAACCGGTATATCGCGAATGTCCAGATTACTGCCAGTGAAACGGTAGGAGTGGAAGAGCGGGCGGGTTACTATGATAAGGCTGGGGCGCTGCGTGACATGTTCCAGAACCATATGCTCCAATTGCTGATGATGATGGCGATGCAGCTTCCGAAGGGCAGTACACCGGAAGACGTCCGCAGCAAAAAACGGCATGTCATCCG
The DNA here is from genome assembly GCF_038595095.1 of Paenibacillus sp. FSL P2-0089. NCBI lineage: Bacteria > Bacillati > Bacillota > Bacilli > Caryophanales > Paenibacillaceae > Paenibacillus > Paenibacillus sp. FSL P2-0089. The sequence goes on along the minus strand of NZ_CP152006.1, from coordinate 4,090,914 downwards.
TTCCGTCCGGCCGCTGCTGCCCGAAGAGGTATCACAGCATGTAGTGCGCGGCCAGTATGCAGCGGGGGAGATGCGCGGACAGCAAGTGCCTGCGTATACCGCTGAACCGGGGATCGCAGCCACTTCACAGAATGAGACGTATATTGCTGCACGCCTATGGATTGAAGATCCGCTGTGGAACGATGTGCCGTTCTACATTCGTACAGGTAAGCGCATGAAGGAGAAATCCACGCGGATTGTTATAGAATTCAAAGAGCCGTTTAATGATGTGCATAACAAGAACCGTAACAAGCTGCCGCTTGACCCTAATCTGCTGGTGATTGATATTGGCCCGCATGAGGGCATCTCTCTGACTCTGAATACCAAGAATCCGCTTCAGCACGGGAAGCTTGAGCCGGTTAGCATTAAGCATGAGCCGGGCAATCCTGATGTGCCGGAGGCTTATGAGAATCTGATTTATGATGCTATGCTCGGCGATGCTACTTTCTTTGCCCACTGGGAGGAAGTAGAGTTGTCCTGGCAGTGGGTTCAGCCTATAATCGAAGCAACGGCAGATGGCAGCCTGCCGCTGCACCTGTATCCTGCCGGATCTAACGGCCCGGCGGCGGCAGATCAGCTCCTTGGCGAGTTCCACTGGTGGTTGGATGAGCCGGAGAATGCAGAGCCTGCACGCGTTCACCGGACAGCCGGGATAGAGCCGGAAGTCATCCGGCCGGGAGCGTAAGCGGCGGCGGTAACAGCAAGCGGACAGAGTTAGCTTATATATGACTACACAATTCGGAGGGATTCGTAATGAAAGTCGGTTTAATCGGACTTGGAAAAATGGGCTTCAATCTGGGCCAGAACCTGCTGGAGCATGCCCATGAAGTAGTAGCGTATGATGTGAATCCTGCTGCGGTGCAGGAACTGGCCGAACGCGGTGCGTCCGGGGCAGCAAGCCTGGAGGAGCTTACGGGCCGGCTTGATTCCCCGCGCGTTCTCTGGATCATGGTTCCCCATACTTTTGTAGATTCAGTCATTGCTGAACTGACGCCGCTATTATCCAAGGGAGATATCATTATTGAAGCCGGGAACTCTCATTATAAAGAGTCGATCCGCCGTCATGAGGAGCTGGGTGCCCACGGAATTCACTTCCTGGATGCAGGAACCTCCGGCGGAATGGAAGGCGCGCGCAATGGGGCCTGCTATATGGTTGGAGGCGATGAGGAAGCGTGGGCGGTGGTCGAGCCGCTGTTCCATGACACTGCGGTAGAGAACGGATACCTGTACGCCGGCAAATCCGGGAGCGGACATTTCCTCAAGATGGTGCATAACGGCATTGAATACGGGATGATGGCTGCGATTGGTGAGGGCTTCGAGGTGCTGGAGAAAAGCGGATATGACTTCGACTTCGAGCAGGTGGCCCGCGTCTGGAACAACGGCTCTGTCGTCCGCTCCTGGCTGATGGAGCTGATCGAGCGCGCCTTCTCCAAGGATGCCAAGCTGGAAGACATCAAGGGCGTCATGCATTCCTCCGGGGAGGGACGCTGGACGCTGGAGACCGCCTTCGACCTCCAGGCAGCGACTCCGGTTATCGCCATGGCTCTGCTCATGCGCTACCGGTCGCTGGAGACCGACACCTTCACCGGCAAAGTCGTCGCCGCCTTGCGTAACGAATTCGGCGGCCATGCGGTGGAGTCGAAGTAAGAGGCGGCAATTAGGCTGAAGCGGTGATATCAGGGGGCTGTCCCGAAGCCATGAAATGGCTGTTTGGGGCAGCCTTTTCTATTTCGGCTTTGGCCGGAGCAGTGCTTTTCCCGCCAATGGAGAAGTACTGCTCTTTGTTGTGCCTGCACAGAGAATCAGACAACCCGCCCGAAGCATATAAGTACAGAAACATGAAAATGGACGGGGGAGATGGCAGGTGTCCCGCAATCAGGAATTCAGAGTCTATCTGGTCACAAAGAGAGATATTTTACGGTTTATCGTGGTTGAAATCATTATCGGCAGTATGACGTATAAGCTGGCTTTGAACCTTTGTCATAATGCGATTCTGGCAGGTGCCGGAGGCTGGGCTTGTACAGAAGGGCTGAAGCGGCTGGTGAAGCTAGGCGCGTGATGGGTAATAACGGGGATTCCCCGGATTGTCTATCTGATGTACTATATATAGAAACAGATTAGACATAGATAGACAGACAGACAGAGGGAATGGTGATGCACAGATGGTTAACCTACTGGAAGTATTACACAAAGAAATTATGCCGGCAGAAGGCTGCACTGAACCGATTGCGGTAGCTTATGCCGTCTCGTTGGCGGCTGAGCTGGTTGAGGAAGAGATTACAGGAATCGAGCTGTTCCTCAGCGGCAATATCATCAAGAATGCGATGGGTGTGGGGATTCCTGGTACAGGCCAGACGGGCTTGCCGATAGCGGCTGCCCTGGGTGCGGTGGTGCGCCGCTCGGAGCGGAAGCTGGAGATTCTGTCCGGGCTGACCCCGGCGGAGCTGGCAAGTGCAGAGGGACTGCTGGAGCGTAAGCTGCTGGAGGTTGAGCTGAAGGATACGCCGGAGAAGCTATATATAGAAGCGAGAGTACACAGCAAGAACCATACAGCCACAGCGATCCTGGTAAAAGAGCACACGAATGTGCAGTATCTGGCGAAGGATGGCCAGCGGCTTGAGCCGAAAATGGACAAGGCCGACTGCGGAGACCCGCTTAGTCTGGACCCCGAGGTATACTCGGTCTCACTCGAAGATATCTATGCCTTCGTTCAGAATACACCATTCGGGGATCTTCGCTTCCTGCTGGAGGGAGCGGTTATGAATAAGGCGATCTCGGAGGAAGGGCTGCGCGGGGAGTATGGTCTCCAGGTGGGCCGGAAAATGAGCCAGCAATCCGCCCTCAATCTGTTCGGCGCGGATGTGGCGAACCGGATCATTGCCGCAACGGCAGCCGCATCCGATGCACGGATGGACGGCAGTGCCATGCCGGTAATGACGACGGCGGGCAGCGGCAATCAGGGGATTGCCTGTACCATGCCGGTCATTGCCCTGGCCGAGCTGCTCGGCAAGGATGAGGAGACCCTGGCAAGAGCGATGGCGCTCAGCAATCTGATTACCATCCATGTGAAGCATTACATTGGCCGTCTGTCCCCGCTCTGCGGCTCAGGCATTGCCGGTGGAGTGGGAGCGGGCAGTGGCATTGTCTATCTGATGGGCGGGACGCTGGCGCAGATCAAGCACTCCATCCAGAATACGATTGCCTCTACTTCCGGCATGATCTGCGATGGTGCCAAGCCAACCTGTGCACTCAAAATCTCAACGGCCACCAACGCGGCCATTCAGTCTGCTACTCTCGCCATGAACAATATCTCCGCGAGTCCGAGTGACGGTGTCATCTTCGAGAAGGTGGAGGATACGATCAAGAATATGGAGACCCTGGTCCAGGAGGGGCTTGCCGCCACAGACCAGGCCATTCTGAATATTATGCTCTCCAAGGGAGCCGCTTCTTCATAGGGAGCAGGACAAGTGCTGGATGTCTCAGCATTTAGCGTTTGTAATCCGGCTGCGGCAACGAAACGGGCTGTGGATTGGCAAGTACCCAATTCACGGCCAATTCGCATAATCTGGCCGGCTCATCATTGCCGTTGCCATGGCGCAGGTAACCGGCTAATTCCGCCGCTTCCTTGAGGTGCGCAGGGTCCAGAGGTGTGCCCGAGACGAAGTGCCGGAGCAGCGCATTCAGCATTTTACGGAAATCGGCATCCCAGTTGCCTCCGCCGTTATTCATGATTTCATGTGAGATCCGGCCGGTGATGCGAATGACCTCTCCCTGCACGGTGAGCGCATGTCCTGACGCCGGGATTAGTAATTCCCACAGCTCCTGGTGCTGATCCTGCCATCTTGTGCTGTTTACCTCGATCTTGGAAACACCGTCATGCATCACCCGCGCTGCTACAGGCTCCACATCGAACAGCTTGTACAGGGATTCGAGTGCATCTGAGGTTTCACTCAAGCGCTCTTTATTGAAATTGGATCTGGCGAATTCAAATGCTTTGCCGATCTTACTCACGGATTCCTTCATCTCCGGTGTGATCTCCGCTCCGGCATCAAGCAGGATCTGCGAGATTTCCAGCATGCTATCGATATCGCTATTCCGGCATTGTAATAAAGCTTTGGACAGCGGGGTGTTCCCCGACTTATTTACCGCATGGACATTTGCGCCATGGGCCACCAGATCCCGTACCGCCTGAGTCCGGTAATAGTTAACCGCAGCGTGCAGCGGGGTCTGGTTCTGATAATCCAGGGCTTCCAGCTCTGCACCAAGCTCCAGGAATAATGGAATATTGCCGGACCAGGTTCCAGCCTGGGAATACAGCGGGGTACGCTGGTATTTGTCCCTCGCATTAATATCGGCACCCTGCTCCACCAGCCAGCGGACCAGCTCATCCGGAATCTGCCGCATGCTGAGCGCGGGTTCTTTGTAATATCCCAAGGTTGCATCCCAATCACATTTTTCAAAAACAGCCTTTAGTGCATCGACATCCCCTGATTTAACCAGCTCGCCGAAGTCGGCGGGTAAGGTTTTTCTCTTTTTGCCCATTTGAACATTTCTCCTCCCTAAAATGATTTCCCATGATATTAGTACAGCACTTCCACATTCTTCTCGGACAACAGCTTCAGCCACGCCTCCGAAGGCTTACGGTCGGTAATCAGCACATCGATCCGGCTTAGCTCTGCGAGCCTCGCGAAGGCCGTCTGGTCGAACTTGGTATGGTCCGCGAGCAGCACAACCTTATGTGCCTGGCGCAGCATATATTTCTTCAGCTCACATTCCGGTTCATTGGAATCGGTGACCCCGCGGTCCATATCGAGGGCCTTGCAGCTGATTACGGCGGTGTCCACATTGTAGCGCTGAATGGTCTCATGGGCTACGGGGCCGACAAGCGACAGGGAACGGTGGCGGAGTGAGCCGCCTGTAGAAATAATGCTGTGGCTCGAACTTGCGAACTCATGGAGAATGTTGATCGAATTGGTGATGATCGTCAGATTACTTTTATTACCCAGCAGCTTCAGGAATTCAAACGAAGTCGAGCTGGGGTCGACCATCAGCGTATCCCCGTCATTAATCAGATCCAGCGCCTGGATCGCTATTGCGCGTTTGATATCCGTATTGAGCGCTCCCCGGGTCAGAAAAGGAAGGTCCTCATTGGTATGCCTGTTCAACATGGCTCCGCCGTAGGTCCGGCTTACAATGCCATCCTTCTCCAGCTTCTCCAGATCTCTGCGGATCGTCTCCTCTGTCACCTCGAACATCCGGCTCAGATCGGACACCAGCACACGCTTGTCCTGATGGACAAGGTCGATTATTTTTTTGCGTCTTTCGGCAGCGAGCATACGTATCACCTTTCCAGAGTTGATAGTCTTAATATAGACTGTTATTTCTGTGTTGTACAACACAATTCACCTGATTTGCTCTGAAACCCACAATAATGATTGCTTATTTCCCGTAAAACAAACAATAAACAAATAAAAACAACTTATTTAGTGTTTAAAGTGTTGACAACACAGATTAACGGCGATACGATGAGAAGGTCAACAGGGAGATGTGCGCTTACAGTGTTCATTAACTATTTACGTGCCCGGGAGGCTGGTTAAGCAATGAGTACTCATGTCTATTATGTGCCGTCGATTAACATGATGGGGAAGGGCTGTCTGAAGGACATCGCCCCGTACATTCAAGAGCTGAAGCTGAACAAGGCGCTTGTGGTCACAGACAAGTTCCTGATGAAGAGCGGAATCGCCGGAAGGCTGCTGGCTGTGCTGGAGGAGGCGGGGATTCAGTATGTGGTATATGATGAAGTGAAGCCGAACCCCACCTGCAAAAATGTTCATGACGGCGTAGACTTTCTGAAGCAGCACGAATGTGACTATCTGATCTCCATCGGCGGCGGCTCGCCGCAGGATACGGCCAAGGCAATCGGCATTGTTGCCACCAACGGGGGGCATATTGCCGATTATGAAGGCGTTCACAAATCCAAGAATAAATCTCTGCCGATTGTCGCGGTGAACACGACGGCCGGGACTTCAAGTGAAGTGACGATCAACTACGTGATTACAGATGAAGAGCGCAAGATCAAGATGGTCATGGTAGACAAGAACAGTATCGCCACCATCTCGGTGAATGATCCGGAGCTGATGGTCGATAAGCCTGCTGCGCTGACGGCGGCTACGGGCATGGATGCACTGACGCATGCGATTGAAGCGCTGGTCACTCCAGGCGCATATCCGGTAACCGATGCTACGGCACTGGCTGCGGTGGAGCTGATCTTCGGCAATCTGGCGCGGACGGTAACGAACGGACAGGATATTGAAGCGCGTGAGCAGATGGTCTATGCGATCTTCCTCGGCGGCCTTGCCTTCAATAATGCAGGCTTAGGCTATGTGCATGCCATGGCCCATCAGCTTGGCGGGGTGTATGATCTGCCGCACGGCGTGTGCAATGCAATGCTGCTGCCTTACGTGGAAGAAGAGAATGCCAAGCATGTGCCGGAGAAGTTCAGAGCAATTGCCAGAGCGGCCGGTATGCAGACTGAAGGACGCAGCGACAAGGAATGTGCGGATTACGTCATTGAGGCGATCAAGGCCTTGTCCAAAGAGGTTGGCATTCCTGCCAAGCTGTCCGAGCTGGGTGTAGCGGAAGTAGATCTCGATCTGCTGGCTGAGAACGCCATGAAGGATGCCTGCGCGCCCGGGAATCCTTTTATTCCTACCAAAGATGAAGTAATCGCGTTATTCCGCAAAATTCTGTAAATCACCTCCCATAGAATAGGAGATTCCCTATGACCTATCATATCGCCGTCGATATCGGCGCCTCCAGCGGACGGCTGGTGCTCGGACAGCTCGTGGACGGGAGCCTCCAACTGGAGGAGATTCACCGTTTCAGCAATGGCTTCACAGAGCAGGAAGGCTCCTGCTTCTGGGATATGGATTATTTATTGAATGAAATTATTAACGGTCTGCAGCAGGCGAAGCTAAGAGGCATTCACGAATGCACCCTCGGCATTGATACCTGGGCGGTAGATTATGTGCTGCTGGATGCCGAAGGCAAGCAGATAAGCCGGGTCTATGCCTACCGTGACCACCGGACCGACGGGGTGATGGAAGAAGTCGGGCGGCTCCTTCCGCCAGAGAAGGTCTACGCCAAAACGGGCATTCAGCAGCTTCCCTTCAATACGTTGTATCAGCTATATGCGCATGACCGGGAAGAGCTGAAGGCGGCCGATCAGATTCTGCTGGTGCCGGATTATCTCTACTACCGGCTCGGCGGACGTAAGATGAACGAAGTTACTAATGCATCCACGACGCAGCTATTGAATCTTGCGACCCGTGATTTCGATGCCGAGCTGCTGGAATTCCTGGGTCTGCGGCGTGAACAGTTCGCTCCGTTAACCGAGCCTGGGGAAGATCTCGGCTTCATTACGCAGGAGCTGCGCGCGGAGTATGATCTGCCGGAATGCCGCCTGATCTGCGTGGCTACGCATGACACAGCATCTGCGGTACTCGGTGTGCCTGCTCAGAAGGACCGTGCATCAGCCTATCTTAGCAGCGGAACCTGGTCTCTGCTGGGAGTAGAGCTGGATCACCCGATCAATAACAGCAGAGCGATGGCCGCTAATTATACCAACGAGTGGGGCGCTTACGGGACTTACCGGTTCCTGAAGAATATTATGGGCCTCTGGCTGATTCAGGAAGTGCGCAGACTGGACGGCGGAAGATTTAGCTTCGCGGAACTCGCAGAGCAGGCAGGTGAATGCCCAGGCTTCCGCAGCCTGATTCCCTGCAATCATCCGCGGTTTTTGAACCCGGACGATATGATTCAGGAGATCCGCCAGGCCTGCCTGGAGAGCGGCCAGCCTGTGCCGCAGACTACGGGCGAGCTGGCCCGCTGTATCTTTGACAGTCTGGCGTTATCCTACCGCAGTCATCTGGCTGAGCTGGAAGAACTCACCGGGGAGCTAACCCAAGTGCTGCAGATTGTTGGCGGTGGCGCTAACAATGGGCTGCTGTGCCAGCTGACGGCAGATGTTACCGGCAGGGAGGTGCTGGCCGGACCGACCGAATCCACAGCCCTGGGTAATCTGGCTGTGCAGATGATTGAGGCGGGGCGCATGGCAGATATCCATGAAGCCCGGCAGATCATCTCACAGTCCTTCGCGATTCAGTCTTATCTTCCGCAGCCGGTTCCTCAGCTGGCGGAGCTGCTGGTCCGCTGGGAGCAGCTTCATTCGGGAGCGGATGTTCACAATACGTATTAGGAGGCAACAGCATGGATCAGAGCATCATTAACAGCTACAACGAAGCCAAGAAATTATATGCAGCCCATGGAATTCAAACGGATGAGGTACTGGAGAAGCTGGCGCAGATCAAAGTATCGCTGCACTGCTGGCAGGGCGATGATGTACGGGGCTTTCTGTTCAAGGATAAAGAGCTGAGCGGCGGCATTGCCGTGACCGGCAGCTACCCCGGACGGGCCGGTACACCGGATGAGCTGCGTCAGGATCTGGAGAAGGCCCTCTCGCTGATTCCCGGCAAGCATAAGGTCAATCTGCATGCGATCTATGCCGATACGAAGGAGCAGGTGGATCTGGATGAGCTGGCGCCGCGCCATTTCAAGAATTGGGTGGAATGGGCCAAGGAGCAGGGCTTAGGCCTTGATTTCAATCCGACCTGCTTCTCGCATCCGAAGGCGGCAGACGGGTTCACCCTGAGCCATGCGGACGAAGAGATCCGCAGCTTCTGGATTAAGCATTGCAAGGCTTCCCGCAGCATTGCCGAGCACTTCGGCCGCGAGCTGGGCCAGCCGTGTGTAACGAATTTCTGGGTGCCTGACGGCTACAAGGATACTCCGGTAGACCGGCTGGCGCCGCGCATGCGCCTGAAGGAATCGCTGGACGAAATCTTCAGCGAGGAGCTGGATCCGCAGTACACTATCGATGCCGTGGAGAGCAAGCTGTTCGGTATCGGCTCGGAGAGCTACGTTGTCGGTTCGCATGAGTTCTACATGGGCTACGGCCTGACACGCGGTAAGGCCATCTGCCTGGATGCCGGGCATTTCCATCCGACGGAAGTGATTTCGAACAAGCTCAGCTCTATCCTGATGTTCAGCGAGCAGCTGCTGCTGCATGTCAGCAGACCGGTCCGCTGGGATAGCGATCATGTGGTCACGATGGACGATGAGCTGCTGGAGATTGCCCGCGAGCTGGTTCGCGGGGATCTGCTGCCGCGCACGCATATCGGCCTCGACTTCTTCGACGGCAGTATCAATCACCTGGCGGCTTGGGTAATCGGCACGCGCAATACGATCAAGGCGCTGCTGCGCGCTATGCTGGAGCCGGTAGAGGAGCTTCGGGCCATTGAGCGGGCCGGAGATTACACCTCACGGCTGGCCCTGGTGGAAGAATTCAAGTCCTACCCGTTCGGTGCTGTCTGGGATTACTACTGCGCTTCGCAGGGGACCCCGGTCCGCGAGGGGTGGCTGGCTGAAGTGAAGCGCTATGAACAGGATGTATTGGCTTTAAGATAAGATCAGGCTGCTGAAATCACAATGACTGCTGAAATAATAAATAACAAGTACCCGCACGCTTAGGGTGCATATAGAAGGAGAGAGCATATGAGTACTTCCGTAATTGAATCCAAAGGGTATATATCCGGCGTCACCGCGCCTTTTATCGAGGAAATGTCCGAAATTACCCATCACATGTGGTCGCTGGGCTGGGATGAGCTGAACGGGGGCAACGTCAGTTACCTCCTGGATGAAGAAGAGGTAGCCAAGTATATCAATATCCGCGAGCCGCTGCGCACGATCAGCCTTACCTTCCCTGTAGCCGAGCTGGCGGGCAAATACTTCATCGTTACCGGATCAGGCAAGTATTTCCGTAATGTGATCAAGGACCCGGAGGCCAATCTGGGTGTGCTGCGTGTCAGCAGCAGCGGCGAGAGTGTAGAGGTGTTATGGGGATTGCGTAATGGCGCTGTTCCGACCAGTGAGCTGGCTTCCCACTTCATGAGCCATATCGAACGGCTGAAGGTAGATCCGGCGCACCGGATTGTGCTGCATACCCATGCAACGAATGTAATTGCCATGACCTTCACCCATGATCTGGATGAGCTGAAATTCACCAAGACGCTGTGGGAGATGTGCACGGAATGTCTGGTGGTCTTCCCGGATGGCGTCAGCGTCATTCCCTGGATGGTGCCGGGGAGCAGCGAGATCGGCCGGGCCACCGCTGACCGGATGAAGGAATACCGTGTAGTCATCTGGCCGCAGCATGGGATATTTGTTACTGGTGCGACGATGGATGCCACCTTCGGACTGGTTGAAACGATTGAAAAGGCCGCGATTGTCTATAACCTGATCGGCGGAAGAGAGATTCGGCAGAAGATTACCGATCAGCAGCTGGCAGATCTGGCCGCAGCCTTCCGAGTGACTCCAAAAGCCGGAGTGCTGGACTTATAAGACTTATCAAATCTCTTGAACTGGCAGTCATTTGCATTTGCCGCCGGGAACCGTCATACTATGCTTACTTAAAGTAATCATCAAGTAAGTAATCATCGTATGAAATGGAGGCTAGTGAATTATGAATGCTGCTGCATTGTTTGAACCTTTTGAATACGGAGGCTTGTCCCTCAGTAACCGTGTGGTGATGGCACCGATGACCCGGGTGCATTCTCCTGAGGGCGTACCTGGCCCTGAGGTGGCGGCATATTACCGCCGCCGCGCGGAAGGCGGGGTGGGTCTGATCATTACCGAAGGCACGGCCATCGATCATCCGGCGGCAGTCAGCCATCAGGATATCCCGAACTTCCATGGCGAAGCCTCCCTTGCGGGATGGGCGCAGGTCGTGCATGAGGTGCATGCTGCCGGAGGTAAGATTATGCCTCAGCTCTGGCATGTCGGCATGGCCCGCAAGATCGGTGAGGGGCCTAATGCTTCGGCGCTGCCGATCGGTCCGTCCGGGCTGAATCTGGCCGGAGAGCAAGTCACAGAGCCGATGACTAAGAGCGAGATTCAGGCTATCGTCAGTGCCTTCGCCAAGGCAGCGAAGGCAGCCAAAGCCGTCGGCTTCGACGGCATAGAGCTGCACGGCGCCCACGGCTATCTGATCGACCAGTTCTTCTGGGAGAAGACCAACCGCCGCACCGATGAATACGGCGGTGATCTGGAAGCCCGCACCACCTTCGCGGTGGAAGTGATCGATGCCTGCCGCCGTGCGGTAGGACCGGATTTCCCGATCGTACTCCGCTTCTCGCAGTGGAAGAGCGGGGCCTATGACGCTAAGCTGGCGGAGACGCCGGAGGATCTGGCCCGTTTCCTGACCCCGCTCAGCAATGCCGGGGTAGATATCTTCCATTGCTCCACCCGGCGGTTCTGGGAGCCTGAATTTGCAGGCTCTGAGCTGAATCTGGCGGGCTGGACGAAGAAGATTACGGGCAAACCGGCGATTACAGTGGGCTCTGTCGGCCTGGACAGCGCATTCACCAGTGCGGTTATGGAGAAGAATGAGGATAACAACCTTGAGCGGCTGCTGCTCCGGCTGGATCAGGGAGAGTTCGATCTGGTGGCGGTAGGCAGAGCCTTGATCAGCGATCCGGCTTGGCCTGCCAAGGTACAGGCAGGCAAGATTAACGAGATTATTCCGTTCACCTCGGAGTCTACCAAGACATTGTATTAATCAATAGAGGTTGATCTGTAACACCCTGTGCCAAGCCATTAGGTTAGACTTCAAGTCTATCAGCTCATGGCTGCCTGCATGGGGTGTTTTTTTGCGGGTGAATCTTTGAAGATGTACTGATTGTTATTGTTTCTTATAATAATGCCAATATGCCAACACTCTTCTGTTTTCTCTCGAATATTGCTATTAATATAGCTGGATTTAGGTTGAGAGGGGAGCTGGAAAATGGCAATTTTATCTACAGGACCGATTGAGAATAATATTGCAAGCAATACGGGGACTCGCCCGACTCAAAGGGTAACACTCAAAATAGACGGCCGTAATATAACCGGATTCTTCGATATTCTTATTTTGGGTTATACCCTGAACGGCATACGCACCTTATATGTGCAGGAGGAGATCAGTGTGGTCCCCTCCCAAGTGGTTACCAAAATTTACTATGCGGACCTGGATGCTTTTGAATTCGTGTTCAACACGACAGGAACGGCAGTCTCCGAAGCGCAGGTATCCCTATGGGGCCAAAATGCCAGCGGGCAGCTGGTGACAGCACACCGGCTGGTCTCGCAGGAGTTGCTGGGAGAAGAGGCAACAGGAGTCACCGGAGCCACAGGAGTAACGGGAGCGACGGGTGCGACGGGAGTAACGGGAGCCACGGGGGTAACGGGTGCCACTGGAGTAACGAGTGTGACGGGAGTAACGGGAGTAACGGGAGTAACGGGAGTAACAGGTGTGACGGGAGTAACGGGTGTGACGGGTGTGACGGGAGTAACGGGTGTGACGGGAGTAACGGGTGTGACGGGAGTAACGGGTGCAACAGGTGCAACGGGTGTGACGGGTGCCACTGGAGTAACGGGTGCAACGGGTGTAACGGGTGTAACGGGTGTAACGGGTGTAACGGGTGTAACGGGTGTAACGGGTGTAACGGGTGCGACGGGAGTAACGGGAGCTACGGGTGCAACGGGAGTGACGGGAGCAACGGGAGTGACGGGAGCCACAGGCGCACTGGCGTCATCTTATGCTTATATTTTCAATACGGCGGCTCAGACCGTGGCTACCGAAGCGGATGTTACTTTTGACAGCAATGAGAGTCTTGTCGGCTTCTCGCATACCCCTAATACAGCTCAGATTAATGTTGAGAACGCAGGAGATTATGCGGTAATCTTTATTGTCACCGCAGTGGAACCGAATCAGTTCACTTTGTATCTGAACGGTGCACCTGTAGGTGGCAGCGTCTATGGTTCAGGAGCGGGAACACAGCCTAACCCCGGGATGGTGATTATCTCTGTAGTCCCCGGCGATGTAATCACTTTAAGGAACCATTCCAGTGCCGCTGCAATCAATTTACAGACCTTAGCCGGAGGAACGCAGATCAACTCCAACGCATCGATTTTGATCTATAGGCTTGGGGGTTAAAACGTCCGGAGGCAAGCTGGTTGTAATAAATAAGTCCGGGACCTTACATTTTAGGCCGGGCTTTTTTGTCGTATAGGAAATTATATTATCCGTCTGTTGTGGATAAGGGGGCATAGCGTGGGAGAAGTACTCTTTGAATGATCCGGAGGCCGCATGAGTATATGAGGAGCTCAAAATGTATGCGAAAAACAGCATACATTTGCTGGCGCGCAGGCTTGTGGCCCGAATGTATGCGAAAAACAGCATACATTTGCTGGCATGAAGGCTGGTGGCCCGAATGTATGCGGAAAACGGCATATATTTGCTGGCGCGTAAGCTGGTGGCCCGAATGTATGCGAAAAACAGCATACATTTGCTGGCGCGTAGGCTGGTGGCCCGAATGTATGTGAAAAACAGCATACATTTGCTGGCGCGTAGGCTGGTGGCCCGTATACGTTACAGTAAAGCCCCTAGCTCCTGAAATGTTCAGAATGGATTATCTTGGGAGCGGTATGATATAATTTTACATTAGAAAAGCACGGAAAATATGGGGACATCAGCAGAGGATGTGACTTTAGCATGGCGAAGGGGAGCAAGGATTACGGGCAGTATTTCGATTTCACGGATGCCAAGATCGTCAGCGAGACTGAAGGCAAGACCACTTACCGGATCAAAGGCAGGAACGTGCAGATCAACAGCCAGCCCGATTACAAGGAAGGCAAGCGGCGGGGCAAGGAAGAGATTGAAGTGCTGTATCATTTCGACATTCCGCCGGAGATGGCAGATTTCGGTGCAGGCAAGAGCTATCATATTACCACATACGGCTGCCAGATGAATGAGCATGACACGGAGACGATGAAGGGTATGCTGGAGCAGCTCGGCTACCGGGCGGCTGAAGACCGCAGCGAAGCTGATATTATACTACTTAATACATGTGCGATCCGCGAGAATGCGGAGGATAAGGTATTCGGAGAGCTGGGCCATCTCAAAACACTGAAGCTGGAGAAGCCCGGCCTGCTCCTGGGGATCTGCGGCTGTATGTCCCAGGAGGAGGGCGTGGTCAACCGGATCATGAGCCGGTACGGCTTCGTGGATCTGATTTTTGGCACACATAATATCCACCGCCTGCCGGAGCTGATTAAGGAAGCGGTGTTCAGCCGCGAGCTGGTCATTGAGGTCTGGTCCAAGGAAGGCGATATCATAGAGAATCTGCCGAAGAAACGGGAGGGTCTGCGCGCCTGGGTGAATATTATGTACGGCTGCGACAAGTTCTGTACGTATTGTATTGTGCCGTTCACCCGGGGGAAGGAGCGGAGCAGACGTCCCGAGGATGTCATTGCTGAGGTGCGGGAGCTGGCCCGCCAGGGCTTCAAGGAAGTAACGCTGCTGGGGCAGAACGTGAACGCCTACGGCAAGGATTTTACGGACATTGATTATACCTTCGGCGACCTGATGGACGACATGCGGGGGATTGATATTCCGCGTATCCGGTTCATGACCTCGCATCCGCGTGATTTTGACGATAAATTGATTCATGTGCTGGGCAAAGGCGGCAATCTGGTGGAGCATATCCATCTGCCGGTGCAGTCGGGAAGTACAACCGTGCTGAAGCGGATGAGCCGCAAATATACCCGTGAAGCCTACCTGGAGCTGGTCCGTAAGATTAAGGCAGGCGTGCCGGATGCGGTGCTGACTACGGATATTATCGTCGGCTTCCCCGGTGAGACGGAGGAGCAGTTCGAGGAGACACTGTCCCTGGTGCGCGAAGTAGGGTATGATATGGCGTATACCTTCATTTATTCTCCGCGCGAAGGGACTCCGGCAGCCGGGATGGACGATAATGTTCCGTCAGAGGTTAAGAGCGCGCGTCTCCAGCGTCTGAATGATCTGATCAAGGAGCAGAGCCGTCTGGGGAATGAGCGGATGCTGGGCCGGCGGGTGGAGGTGTTGGTGGAAGGTACGAGCAAGAATAATGCCCGGATGCTGGCTGGACGTACCCGTGACAGTAAGCTGGTGCATTTTGAAGGCCCGTCCTCCCTGATCGGCACGCTGGTGCAGGTGAGCATCACCGGCGCGAAGACTTGGTACATTAGAGGGGACTATCAGGCGGAAGCCGCAGCGGTCCTCTAATTATAGAGAAATGAGGCGAGAAGAATGAGCCAGGAAGAAGCACGACTGAATGAATATGGCATGCAGACCCACAATACCCGCGATTTAATTGTCCGGGAGGATATTATGGGCAAGGCGAAGGACTTGGCTGCACTCATCTCCACCAGTGAGGAGGTCCGTCATTTCCAGCAAGCCGAGCAGAAGATTCTGAATCACGAGCGTGTGCAGGGACTTATTGCTACAATTAAGAAGAAGCAGAAGGAGATCGTGGCGTTCGAGAGCTTCAAGAACCAGGCGATGGTCGCGAAGATTGAACGTGAGATTGAAGAACTGCAGGATGAAATCGACAGCATCCCGGTCGTGAACGAGTTCCAGCAGAGCCAGAGCGATATCAATTATCTGCTGCAGATGGTGATTTCAGTGATCAGGGATACCGTTTCGGATAAAATCAATGTGGAAGCAGGCACCGAGGCGCCGCCCTCCACTTGCGGAGATTAATGCAGAATCACCCGGGGGCGGATGTGAATCCGTCCCTTTTACATATCTGCGGCCTGCTCCGGTTGATTTTGGGCGGACAGGTTTGGTACATTAAAAGATACGAACAACAAACAATAGCTGCGGCAAAGGATGATCTATAGTGACTGAGAACGCGGAACAAACCTATAACGCCAAGAAGTACCGCACTCCGGATGGCGTTCCGGCGGATATTGTCATGTTTACACTGACCAAGCGCGAGCGGAAGACCGTCACGAAGACGCTGCCGCTGCGCGAGCTGAAGGTGATGCTGGTCCGGCGCAAAAAATGGCCGTGTGCGGGCATGTGGGCCCTGCCGGGCGGCTTTTGCCAGGAGGATGAATCGATCTATGATGCCGCTACGCGCGAGCTGAAGGAAGAAACGGGCGTGGACGGCGGACATCTGGAGTATCTCGGTGTCTACAGCCAGCCGGGCCGTGATCCGCGCGGCTGGATTATCAGCCATGCTTTCTTTGCTCTGGTGGAGGAGTGGATGCTGGAGCAGCGGCAGGCCTCGGATGATGCAGGCGAGGTTGGCCTGTTCACACTGCAGGAAGCGCTGGAGGAGCTGGAGCTGGCTTTTGACCACCATGATATTATTACCGATGCCTACCTGCGGATTCAGCAGCAGATGCTGCAGACGACGATTGCCCGGCAGTTCCTGCCGCGTCATTTCACGCTGAGCGAGCTGTACCAGGTGATCCAGACGGTGGTGCCGGAATTCAAAGAACCGAATTTTATCCGCAAAATTACGTCAACACGCAGCCGTCAGGGTATATTAAAAGAAGTGAGCGATGAAGCGGGGAATCCGCTCAGCTCCAATCAATACTCCCAGCGCCCGGCACAGCTCTATATGTTCACGGACCATGAGCCGTTATTATCCATTTATACGTAAGCTGCCGGTAAGTGCAGGCCCATTAACCTTTTAGGAGGCTATCCTACCATGAGAGCACTGATTGTAATTGATTTCACGAATGATTTCGTTGACGGGAACCTGCCTGTCGGCCAGCCCGGCATCGATATTGCGCCCAGAGTCAGTGAACTGACGGAACAATTCGTGCGCAGCGGGGACTATGTGGTGATGGCTGTAGATCTGCATGAAGCGGATGACCCGTACCACCCGGAGACCAAGCTGTTTCCGCCGCATAATCTGCGGGGAAGCGAGGGGCGTGAGCTGTACGGCAGCCTGAAGGCTGTCTACGAGGCGAACCGGGAAGCCATCTACTGGATGGACAAAACGCGTTACAGCGCCTTCTGCGGCACGGATCTTGCGCTGAAGCTGCGTGAGCGGGGCATTAACGAGGTGCATCTGATCGGGGTATGTACGGATATCTGTGTGCTGCATACGGCAGTGGATGCCTACAACCACGGCTTCGGGATTACGGTGCATGAGGATGCCGTCGCCAGCTTCAATCCTGACGGTCATGTATGGGCGCTTGGACACTTCCGCGGCAGTCTTGGCGCGAACGTTGTCACGGGCGCTATAGAGAAGTAGCACATCAGCAGAGACAGAACCCAAATACAACAGTGGAATGACTAGGAGATGAGGACTTGAGGAGAGAACTTGCTCTACATACAGACAAATACCAGATCAATATGATGTATGCCCATTGGATGAATGGTACACACAAGCGCCGGGCGGTGTTCGAAGCCTATTTCCGCAAGCTGCCGTTCGGCAACGGCTTCGCTGTATTTGCCGGGCTGGAGCGGATCGCCCAGTATATTGCCGAGCTGCGGTTCACGGAAGAGGATATCCGCTACCTGTCGGAGCAGGAGGAGAACTATGCGCCGGCCTTCCTGGAGGAGCTGCTGCAGTTCCATTTCCAAGGCAGTCTTCATTCCATGAAGGAAGGGGCCCTGGTGTTCCAGGATGAACCGCTGATCCGGGTCGAGGGTACGATTATGGAGGCGCAGCTTGTCGAGACTGCGATCCTGAACTTCATGAACTATCAGACGCTGATTGCTACCAAGGCGTCACGGATCAAGCAGGTGGCCCCGAATGATACGCTGCTGGAGTTCGGAACGCGCCGCGCGCAGGAAGCGGATGCCGCAGTCTGGGGCGCTCGCGCCGCTTATGTCGGCGGCTTCCATGCGACTTCTAACATGCTGGCCGGCAAAAAGTTCGGCATCCCTACGAAGGGCACCCATGCCCATTCCTGGGTGCAGAGCTTCCCGAGCGAGCAGGAGGCGTTCGACGCTTACGCGCGGGTGATGCCGGACGGCGTGACGCTGTTGGTGGATACGTTCGATACCCTGCGCAGCGGTGTGCCGAATGCGATCAACACGGCGAAGAAGCTGGAAGCGCAGGGCAAACGGATGAACGGCATCCGGCTGGACAGCGGTGACCTTGCTTATCTGTCCCGCAAGGCACGCGAGATGCTGGATGAAGCCGGGCTGCAGTATGTGAAGATTGTGGCCTCCAATGATCTGGATGAGAACACCATCATGAACCTGAAGTCGCAGGGGGCGGCGATCGACACCTGGGGGGTCGGAACCCAACTGATTACCGCTTCGGATCAGCCTTCACTGGGCGGTGTCTATAAGCTGGTCGAGATCGAAGCGCCAAGCGGCGAGATGATCCCCACGATCAAGATCTCTTCGAATCCCGAGAAGGTATCCACGCCCGGCAAAAAGGAAGTCTACCGCATTATCGGCCAGAACGGCAAGGCGCTGGCTGATTATATCAGCTCCGCCGATGAGCCAGCGCCCCGCAGTGGAGTGCGGCTGAAGCTGTTCAACCCGCTGCATCCTTATATGAAGAAGCATGTGGAACGTTACGACGCGGTGCGGATGCTGGAGCCGATTGTAGTGAACGGTTTCCAGGTCTATACCCTGCCGGAACTGGCGGAGATCCGCCGTTACCATGAGGAGCAGCTCGACCTCTTCTGGCCGGAGTACTTGCGCAAGCTGAACCCGGAAGTGTTCCGCGTGAATCTCAGCGAACAGCTATGGAACCGCAAGCAGCAGCTGATTGCGGAGCATATGATTACCGATGTGGAGTAACCGGACCGTAGTGCAGGAATAGAGATGTTGACTTAGCCCCTTCAACCGGATGAATTGTCTTCCGGCTGAAGGGGCTGTTGCTGCATCAATGGAGGAAGGCCGCTGGGCAGGCTCCTATTTGCTATCATAACGGGCACTTCTTACGTAGGACCATATGCTTATTGACATAGATTCTCTGGAATAATATATTAAATATGTTCCGAATTACAATTTTGGTAGAAGAAGATTATTTTTTTGGGACAAAAGTATAAGCGCTTTAACTTTTGTCCGGCAGGCAGCATCCGCAATATCCAGTAAGGAGGTGAGCTTTTCCTACAGCTGTCCGTTTGTGAATACAATGGGTTCTCTTAAGTATCCACCCCAACCACAAGGAGTGAATGGATGATGAACAAGCAAGGGAAACGCAAGCTGCACTGGAAAAGTCTAATGCTTCTATGTCTGGCCATATTTATCCTGCCTGCCGGATCTGCCTTCGCCGCTGTGAACAAACCGTTTCCGCAGCACACCACCTATACAAGCGGAACCATTAAACCGAATAATGTCACTCAGACCGTCATGGATAACGCCGTCAAGACCAAATGGGATGCCTGGAAAGGCGCATATCTTAAGCCTGCCGGAACAGGCAAATATTATGTGAAATATAATTCAGCCGGGGAGACGGTCTCTGAAGCACATGGCTATGGCATGCTGTTCACCGTGCTGATGGCCGGCTACGACAGTAACGCACAGACCTACTACAACGGACTCTACAATTATTACACAGCACATCCAAGCGCCATCAACCCCTATCTGATGTCCTGGAAGCAGAACAGCAGCTTCCAGAATATCGAAGGGGAAGACTCCGCAACCGACGGAGATATGGATATTGCCTTCTCGCTGCTGCTGGCCCACAAGCAATGGGGAAGCAGCGGAACCGTCAACTATTTGCAGGCTGCGACGAATATGATTAACGCCATCATGGATAATGAGATTAATCAGACCCAGTGGACGATCCGTCTCGGAGACTGGGCGAACAGCGGCTCATACAATACGGCTACCCGCCCTTCAGACTTCATGCTCAATCACCTGAAGGCCTTCCAGGCTGCTACAGGGGATGCCCGCTGGCAGAATGTAACGAACAAGACCTACACCTTAATCAACAGCCTCTACACCGGCTATAGCTCAACCACCGGCCTGCTGCCGGACTTCGTGGTCTACTCCAGCAATACCTATAAGCCGGCTGCGGCTAATTTCCTGGAGGATGCCAACGACGGCAACTATAACTATAATTCCTGCCGCACCCCGTGGCGGATCACCACCGATTATCTGCTGACAGGCGATAACCGGGCCTTATCCCAGCTGAATCAGCTGAACAGCTGGATCAAGACCAAAGCAAGCAATACACCGGGTAACATCAAGGACGGCTATAAGCTGAACGGAACCACCTTCGGCAGCTATAACAGCGGCGCATTCTATGCCCCCTTCGGCGTAAGCGCAATGACCTCCTCCGCCAACCAGAGCTGGCTGAACTCCCTGTGGAGCCATACGGCGAACAGCGCGGCAGAGGACTACTATGAAGACAGCATTAAGCTGTTCTCCATGATTGTCATGTCAGGCAACTGGTGGGCGTACTAAGCGTTACCTAGCAGCTTCCCGGTGTAAACTGGTGAAGCTGCTTTTTTAATTGATTAGGAAATTATGATTTACGTCCGATATGGATAAGTTGTGCATAAAGTTGGGGGAAGTGTCTTGGAGCATCGGCAGGATGACTATATTCTGGATCAGTAATAGGAATGACTTCGCTGATTTCACCGAACAGCCGGATATGGTCGAAAAACCGACCACATTCGGTGCGGCAGAGGTGTGTGGGCGGATATGGTCGAAAAACCGACCACATTCGGTGCGGCAGAGGTGTGTGGGCCGGATACGATCGAAAAACCGACCACATTCGGTGCGGCAGAGGTGTGTGGGCGGATATGGTCGAAAAACCGATCACATTCGGAGCGGCGGAGGTGTGTGGGCCGGATACGATCGAAAAACCGACCACATTCGGTGCGGCAGAGGTGTGTGGGCGGATATGGTCGAAAAACCGATCAAATTCGGAGCGGCGGAGGTGTGTGGGCCGGATATGGTCGAAAAACCGACTACATTCGGTGCGGCAGAGGTGTGTGGCCCGGATATGGTCGAAAAAGCGACTACAATGGGGATGCCGCAGGCATTTTGTTCTGGCATTATGGAGAAGATTATCACTCTAGCAGTACTGGTTATAAATGGCTTGTTTCCTTGAGACGTTTATATTATGTCTACATCTGTCAGACTTTGTCCCTACATTGAATATGCATGATTAGAGGAATATGACATAATGTGATATTTAATTCAATAATATAACAAATAATAACAAAATAACCTTCAGTAAATATCTATCATATGACATCTTATGGACTATATTAAAAATATAGGGTCAGATGTATTATTTAAGTTGTAATCGGCCGATTAACAATGGTTGGAAAGGCGGAAGAATTGTGAAAATTAAAAAGTTTTTGTCTGTTCTTCTTATCTCTGCTGTTGTTTTGATTCCATCGGCTTCCGCATTTGCCGAAGAAAATAGTCAGTTATCTGAAGTCCGGCCAATGGTAGTTGGAATTGGAGATACCCAGTCCACTGCAATAAGTTTATTATTAAATGGAGAAGGTGGAGTATTAGGCGGGGTTATTTACGATCTCTTTATTCAAAATTCCACAGAAAAAGATTGGTTTAAATGGACTAATACTACTTCTACTTATAAAAGAGTATATGCGACTGTAGGAGGTTTTACTGGGAACGGACCGACAAGAGCTGGTTATAAAATTAATTATAATAATGGTTTTGGTGAAACCCAATTGTTTTATACAGAAAAGGCGGGTACAACAGAATCACAAACCTTTGGTAACATTTTTGTGCCACCAGGAGCAACAGTATATATCGTTGTAGATGCTCCGAACTTTAGTTCACCACCTGCTTACCATTTGAATTTTTCTGCATACGAAGTACTCTAATATGAGCTGAATATTTAATAGGGCTGTCCCAATGGGATAGCCCTCTGTTTTTAAGTGGGCTCGAAGCGAGGACTTGGGTGGACGCTCCAAGGACGGACCGTTGTTCAAATGTACATAAATCAACTCTATCGAATAAAGTTATGTCTGCATAACTTGCGGACTAAAATCTGCCCACTGTTTTAATGGATCTACTTTATTTACTTTGCCCTACAGTAAATACAGCCCCAAAAGGGATAAAGATCATTGACGATGCTTCGCATTACACGAAATTCTGTGATATTTTTAACATCTTAATTTTTAATTTTATTGCTAAATTAAGGATGACATCTCATCCACAGTTTGCTTGGGAAAGTGCGGAATTACACAGAATTTTCACATTTTGTCGTTTTCATGGAAGCTTTCCTTCTATTGAAATAACACCGCACTGTCGCATATAAAGAAACCTGCATAAATCTATAAAGAACTGTGATTTCCTGAGCGTGGAAAATGCAAGATATGTCACTTCGCGGCTTGCAAAATCAAGTTACAATCGCTCTAAAAAGTCAAAAGGATGTACTAAGAAAGGGGTTATGTCGGTGGTACAATTGCCAATAGTAAATGAACTGGGATTCTTTGAGATTCGTCTGGAATCCATTGGAGGCCTGGGCGCGAACCTGGCAGGTAAAATGCTGGCGGAAGCAGGAGTGGTCGGCGCAGGGCTGAACGGCGTCAGCTTCTCATCGTACGGTTCGGAGAAGAAGGGGTCTGCGGTTAAGGCTCACATCCGCTTCTGTGATATGGATACCCATATCCGCGATACTTCACCAGTCGAGCGTCCGCATGTTGTCGGCGTATTTCACGAAGCACTTGCCAAGACCGTGAATGTAACCAGCGGAATTCATGAACACAGCACCGTTCTTGTGAACTCGGCCAAGACGCCGGAAGAACTCAGAGAACTGCTGAAGATGAAGGCCGGCACGATTGCGGTAATCGATGCTACCAGCATCGCACTCAAGGAGAAGAACCGTGTTAACATGGCCATGCTCGGGGCGCTGTTCCGGCTCTGCCCGTTCCTGGATACGGATATCATGAAGGGCGTCATTGAGAAGTCGCTCGGCAAAAAATATCCGCAGGCCGTCCAGTCGGCCATCACGACCTTCGAGCGCGGCTACAATGAAGTGAAATTCATGCAGTTCGAGCTGGCTGCCGGCGACAGCATGCCGGAATATGTCCGTTCCGATATCTCGGCTCTCGGTTACGAGACTCAGCCGATGGGCGGTACGATCACCAACCCGGGCGGCAGCTTCCTGAAGAATCTCAGCATCTCCCGTTCCGGTATGCTTCCGGCATTTGAGATCGAGTCCTGTATCAACTGCGCACAGTGTGACACAGTATGTCCTGACCAATGCTTCGTGTGGGAAGAGCGCCTGGACCGCAAGGGCCGTTCGCAGATGTTCCTGCTCGGTATTGACTACCAGTACTGTAAAGGCTGCCTGAAATGCATCGGTGCCTGCCCGACCTCGGCATTATCCAGCATGAGGGAGAAGGAAGGCTATGCGGACAGCCATGCCGTGAAGCATCAGTTCGATCTGGTTACTCCAGTCTAAAACCCGGAAGAAAGGTGGAATACATTGTGGCTATTGATTATGAAAAAGAACTAGGCTCCGCCAAGGTGGAGCAGAAATTCCTATACGAGTCCGGCAATGAAATGGCGGCCTATGCCGCGCATCAGATTAACTATCATGTCATGGGTTATTTCCCGATCTCCCCATCGACTGAGGTGGCCCAGTTCCTCGATACGATGAAGGCCAGCGGCCAGCACGATATTATGCTGGTACCGTCCGACGGCGAGCATAGCTCCGCCGGGATCTGCTATGGTGCTTCGACGGCAGGCGGCCGTGTGTTCAACGCAACGAGCGCTCAAGGATACATGTTCATGCTGGAGCAATTGCCTGTACAAGCAGGTACGCGGATGCCGATGGTCATGAACCTGGTCTGCCGTTCGATCTCGGGACCGCTGAATATTCACGGAGACCACTCAGATCTGTACTTTGCCCTGAACACCGGCTGGCCGATCCTGATGTGCCGTGATCCGCAGTCGGTCTATGATATGAACCTGATGGCCCTGAAGCTGGCGGAACACGCCAAAGTCCGGCTGCCGGTGATGGTGGCCTCTGACGGTTACTTCACTTCGCACCAGAAGCGCCGGGTACAGGCTTTTGCCCACCGTGAGGATGTTCACAAGTTCGTTGGCGAACAGCCGCCTGCAGGCTTCACCGATACGCTGGACCGCAATAATCCGGTCACTGTGGGACCTTACATGAATGAACCGGATTATATCAACAACCGCTATCAGCAATCCGTTGCGATGTACAATGCGGGTGAAGTCTTTGAAGAAATCGCCCAGGAATTCGCAGAGCTGACCGGACGCCATTATGAGATGATCGAGCAGTACCGGATGGAGGATGCCGATGTCGCCGTCTTCCTGATGAACTCTGCTTCGGAGATCATTAAGGATGTAGTGGATCAGCTCCGTGAGCAGGGAATCAAGGCAGGAGCGATCTCTCCGAACATGATCCGCCCGTTCCCGCAGAAGCAGATTGCCGAAGCGCTGAAGAATGTCAAAGCCATTACTGTAGGTGACCGTGCCGATTCGGTCGGCGGACACGGCGGTAACATGGTGAACGAGATTAAGGCAGCACTGTTCACTTATGGCAACACAACGACTAAGGTTATCAGCCGGATTTACGGTCTGGGAGGTAAAGACTTCTATGCCGAGGACGGGCACCACTTCTTCCAACTGGCAATGGATGCTGTTGTTGCAGACCGTGTGGAAGTACCTTTTGATTACTATGGACACAATCCGGGAGCGCTGGAGAATGCGCCGAAACGCCTCTTGAAGCCGATGGACTTCGATAAGCTGAAGACCGGTCTGATCACGGTAACCCAGAACGAAGAGACCGGCAAGCTGAGTGTCAGAGTTCCGCCGGTGCGTTCGTTGATGAAGAAGCCAAGACGTCTGTCTCCAGGGCATGGCGCATGTCCGGGCTGCGGGATTTTCTCCGGGCTGGAGCTGTTCTTCAAAGGGATCGAAGGCGATATCGTAGCGCTCTACCACACTGGCTGCGCGATGGTAACGACTACCGGCTATCCGTATTCCTCCCATAAATCGACGTTCATCCACAATCTGTTCCAGAATGGTGCTGCTACACTGTCCGGTGTGGTTGAGATGTTCTGGGAACGTAAACGCCGCGGTGAGCTTGACGGGCTGGGGCTGAAGGAAGACTTCACGTTCGTTATGGTTACCGGCGACGGCGGGATGGACATCGGGATGGGACCTGCGATCGGCGCTGCGCTGCGCGGCCACAAGATGATCATCGTGGAATATGATAACGAAGGATACATGAATACAGGGGCACAGCAGTCCTATTCGACACCGCTCGGACACCGGACTTCCACCTCAAGCATCGGCAAAACCCAGCAGGGTAAGGTGACCCAGCACAAGGATACAGCGCAGATTATGGCGGCTACCAACATTCCTTATGTCTTCACCGGCTGTGAGGCTTATCCGCAGGATATGCTGAAGAAGGCGGCGAAGGCCCAGTGGTACGCGCAGAATGAAGGTCTGGTCTACGGCAAGATTCTCATTGCCTGTCCGCTGAACTGGATGAGCGAAGACAAGGACGGTACAGATATCGTGTCCCTGGCTGTCGAATCCTGCTTCTTCCCGCTCTATGAAGTTGAACAGGGAATTACCAATATCACCTACAACCCGGAAGATAAGGACAAACGGATAGAAGTATCCGCCTGGCTGAAGACGATGGGCAAGACCCGCCATCTGCTGAAGCCGGAGAATGAACCGGCCCTGCGCAGCTTCGAGGGTGAGGTTCAGCGCCGCTGGAGCCGCCTCAAGGCGAAGCATGAGCATCCAGATTTGTAAGGTGTAAGGTCTATTGGAATTTTAGTATTCATCCGCAGTAGCAGTAGCTAAAGTCAGCACCGCCCGGCAGAGTCACTCTGCCGGGCTATTTTGCAGCTGTAACTAGAACGGAAGAATATTATAAAATAATCATGCAAAGTGATATAGTAACGAGGGGAAACGCAAATGAAAAAGGTTGCATTCAAGAAGCTTGCAACTCTATCGATGGTGTAGTTCACCTGCAAGGGAAGGTTAGGAGGGAAACATGGCAACGGTATTCTTAATCATTATTTATCTGGCGTTCATCAGCCTGGGACTGCCGGATTCGATGCTTGGCGCAGCCTGGCCGATTATCCGGCTGGACTTCGGGGCGCCGGTCGAGCTGGCCGGACTGCTGTCGATGATCGTAGTTGCAGGGACGATTATCTCAAGCTTGGCCAGCAGTGTAGTGCTAAAACGGCTCGGCACGGGGATGGTTACTTTTATCAGCGTGGCGGTAACCGCTCTAGCCCTGCTCGGTTTCTCTTATTCCTCTTCGGTTCTGTGGGTAGCCCTGCTGGCCTTGCCGCTCGGTCTGGGTGCAGGTTCGATCGATACAGGGTTGAATAATTATGTGGCGACTCATTACAAAGCGCATCATATGAGCTGGCTACACTGTTTTTGGGGGATAGGGGCTATGCTGGGGCCCATCCTGATGTCGCGTTATATTGCGAATGGCGAGTCATGGAGAATGGGATTTTTCGCGGTCAGCATGATTCAGTTCGCGTTAGTCGTGGTACTGTTCTTCAGTCTGCCGCTGTGGACAAAGGTAAGCAAACGGGGCGGCCAGCAGCCTGTAGAGATGCCTGAGAAGTTAGATTCCCGGCCTACGGCCGTTCCTGCTGAGGGTAAGGTGCTGCGGATCAAAGGCGTGAAGCTGGCGATGCTCACCTTCCTGTTCTATTGCGGAGTGGAAGCTACGGTGGGGCTATGGGGCAGCAGTTATCTGGTGAACGTCAAGGAGGTATCCCCGGCAACGGCGGCCGGATGGGTCTCGCTCTATTATGGCGGAATCACGGCCGGGCGGCTGATTACCGGCTTCATTACCTTCCGGTTCAGCAACCGTACGCTGATTCGCGGAGGGTTGGCAATCTCACTCGCGGGTGCGCTGCTGCTGGCCTTGCCGCTTCCGGCGATATATTCACTGGTTGCCTTTATTCTGATTGGCCTCGGCTCGGCACCGATCTTCCCCTGTATGCTGCATGAGACGCCTGCCCGGTTCGGACAGGAACATTCGCAGAAAATTATGGGATATCAGATGGCCTTGGCCTACACCGGCGGTGCGTTTCTGCCTCCGCTCTTGGGCTGGGCGGCGGCGCGGAGCACCTTCATGATTCTCCCGCCGGCAATGATTGGGTATATAATAGTGATGATAGTAAGCTCTGAAGTGATTAACCGGATGATGAGCAGACGACAAGGAGAGGTGAGCCTGTAATGAGATTCATAGAATGGCAGGATGGAGCATGGAGCAATGAACCGGTATCAAGCAGCACCGCGGACGGTCAACTGGTGGTCCATGCAGCGGAGGGCAGCGATTACTGGGAAAAGACGATGTACGGCTTCCAGCATGACAACGGTCATGCGCTGCTTGCCCCTTGGGATAAGGCAGAGGCGATAGAGATCAGCTTTACGCTGGACGGGTTCACGGAGCTGTACGACCAGGCAGGTATTATGCTATGGCACAGCGGTGAGCAATGGATCAAAGCCGGTATTGAGCTGAATGACGGTATTCCCCATATAGGTGCAGTCGTGACGGACGGTTACTCTGACTGGTCATTGTCCCCTGTGCCCGAGTGGAAGGGCGAAGTGATTACCCTGCGGGCTTCACGGATGAAGGATGCGGTAATCCTCAGAGCGCGAACAGAGAATCATCCCTGGCGGACTATCCGCGTTGCCCGGTTCCCTTATGAGACTGGCAGCCAGGCGGGACCCTTCCTGTGTGCTCCAACGCGGGCCGGGTTTCAGGTCACCTTCACACGCTGGGCGGCTACAGCACCCGATGCAGACGTTCATACAGACCCGCCAATCGTATAGACTTCCCGGAAAAGGCAAAACCGCCGCTGCGCGTATCCTTCACGCGCAGACGGCGGTTTTGTCTTTTACAATATACTATCGTACAGACGGGAATGGCAGGTTATCTTCTTCTGCTGCGCACCATTGCGGTCGGACCGCACATTTCATCCCGGACGGAATAAGTGTAGATATGATGGGGGACCGGAACACAGTGGTGGCGTCTGACGACCTCAACATGGTGGACTACCTGGACTTCCTGGGGATGATAGTAATCTTCATATACAACCTGTGTGGGATCTGTAACTGTTTCAACAGGACATTTCGGACAATTTCTCATTACACTCAGCTCCTTCGCAGTGGACTTATGCCAGTATACGCGTTATGCAGGAGCCTGCTTGTTCATTCGTCTAGATTCCGGCAAAATAGGTGTCCGGCCATGCTGCGTCTCACGAACGCTTGTAGATCTCGCGCATGACATGGCGCAGCTCGGGCAGGATTAGCCGTTCCATAGCCAGTTTGATTGCACCGGTGGAGCCGGGCATGGAGAAGACAGCGGTACTGCAGATTGTCCCGGCAATGGCCCGGCTGAGCATGGCGGCAGAGCCGATATCTTCGGTGAAGCTCAGCAGCCGGAAAATCTCCCCGAAGCCCGGCAGCGACTTGTCCAGCAGAGAGGCTACGGCCTCATAGGTGGTGTCTCGGGGGGAAATGCCGGTCCCTCCGGTCAGAAGCACAGCTTCGATGCCGGAATGAACGGAGCTTTTGTAGACCAGCTCCCGGATATCTTCATAATCATCCTTGACGATGGTGCGGCCGGTCACGGTATAACCGGCGGCTTCCAGCAGACTCTGGATCAGCGGACCTCCGGTGTCCGTATCGATGGTGCGGGTATCCGAGACCGTTATGATGTAGCAAGCGACTGAATCCGGGGCTTCGCTCCGGTGTTCTTCGACGGATGATATACGAACCAGCTCCTTTTTGTATCTGCTGTGCAGCTTATATTTCCCATGATAGGGGATGGAAGCGGCAATAACAAGCTCCCCGGGGGAAGCTGATGTATGCCTCACCAGGCAGGGCCGCCTTGCACAGAGGCGGTCATTGTAGTACACTCGCTACCATAACCGATTGAGGCAGGGAGAGAGCAAACTTGGAACAGTCATTACCAGTATATATCTTGTCCGGATTTCTCGGCAGCGGCAAGACCACATTACTACAGCGTCTTTTGGATCATTGGAATCATCAGGGCCTCCGGCCGGCCGTGATTATGAACGAGCTGGGTGAGGTGAATCTGGACGGCTTGCTGGTGGAGCAGTCTGTGCCGATGGCAGAGATGCTGGGCGGCTGTATCTGCTGCACCAGCAGGGGGGACTTAAGTACGGAGCTGACCACGCTGGTCAAAAAAGAATCGCCGGATGTAGTTATCATCGAGGCTACGGGTGCAGCCAACCCGCTGGAGATTGTGGATGCAGTAACGGAGACTTCGCTATATCAGCAGGTGGAGCTGAAGGGGCTGATTACCGTCGTCGATGCCGCCCATCTGCTGGAGCTGTACCGCTCCCAGCAAGGGGCTACCTACCGTCTGATGCAGGAGCAGATCCGCTGTGCATCCGTCCTGATCCTGAACAAGACAGACCGCATTCAAGCCGCAGAGATTGCAGAGATCTCGGAGGTGCTGCGTAAGTGGAATGCGTACGCGGAGATTCTGCCGGCGGTACGCTGTGAACTGGAGCCAGAAGCGCTGCTGGGCAGTGTAGGAGCCGTTCATATGGAAGACCGGCCTGAGGGCGGGGAGCATACGGAGGGCGGAGCTGAAGGGGCGATGCATGCTTCGCATGATCATGTGATGGCTTACACGCATTATTTCCAGAATCCCGTGAACAGCGAGGAATTCGAACGGTTTGTGAAGGAGCTGCCACGCGATGTGTACCGGGCTAAGGGGATCGTAACTTTTACCGATACCTCCAGCCGGTTTCTGTTTCAGTACGCCTACAGAGAAGCGGATTTCATGAGAATTACGCCCCAGGGCGAGGTGCCGGATGTTGCGGTATTCATCGGTGAGCATTTCTCCTCCGGTGAGCTGCGCAGGGAGCTTCTGCGCCTGGAGAGACGTCTGCTGACCAGACCCGCAGCGGTCAAACGAAGCCTATAGTTAACCATCTGCAGTTCCTTATGAATGGTTCGTTCTTATTCTTGCAGGTTAATACATAGGCATACCCTATACTAATTGCAGGAGGTTGTAAGGCTATGACCCGAATTCAATATCAGGAATGCATTAATGCTTTGATTAAATGTATGGATGCCTGTAACTATAGCTATGTCTCAAGCCTCAAGGAATATGATCTGGCCGATCTGCGGGAGAGCATCCAGCTGGACCGTGAATGCGCAGACATTTGTTCCTTCGCTATTCAGGCGATGACCCGCCGAAGCCCGTTCGTGGCCGAAATCCTCAAATTATGTGCTGACATCTGTGACCGCTGCGCGGACACAAGCAGCCGTCATAAGCATAACCATTGCCAGGATTGCATCGATACCTGCCGCAATGCAGCCATGGCCTGCAGAAGGGTCAGTGAAGCTGTTGAAGTCTACGCCTGACATCACCCTTTAGGACTAACATATATAGCATCAAATACTTAACAGGAACCAGGGCGGGTGCGGATTTTTTCTGCACAGTTCTGGTTTTTTCAATGTGAATTTCATGGATCTGGGAAAATAAAAAGGAGAATAAAGCCATTCCGGCGAATGTTACATAAGAGGATGATCAGGCTGCCGTTCGATGCGGCCCATAGGCATGCACGAATGGAAGGAGGCCTGGAAGCTACGAATGCAACATCTCTAATTACAATTACCGAAGGAAGCATGCGATATGGAAGCCGCCAAGTACTGACCGGAATATCGATGACAGTTCTTCCCGGCACGGCCACGGCTCTGATCGGCCGTAACGGGTCCGGCAAGAGTACGCTGTTATCCATCCTCGCGGGGCTGCTGAAGCTGTCCTCCGGTGATCTTACCTGTGACCGTCGGGCGATAACCACAGGTTATGCACCCGAGGCATTTCCCGGCTTGAAGCTCACCGCCGAGGACTATCTGAGCTGTATGGGCCGGATTGCCGGACTCTCCGAAGCGGCTTCGGCGTCCCGGATCAACGAACTGCTGCAGCTGTTCAGTCTCGAAGCCTCCCGCAGTCACAAGCTGGCAGGCTTCTCCAAGGGAATGCTGCAGAAGGTCAACCTGATCCAGAGCCTGCTCATCCGGCCGCAGCTGCTGCTGCTTGATGAGCCCATGTCGGGACTGGATCTGCCGGCACAAGATACGCTTATCGAAATACTGCTGGAGCTGAAGGCGGAGGGGACGGCACTCGTATTGTCCGTTCATGAACCGCAGATCATCGAAGCTGTCGCGGATACCGTATATGTATTACATGAAGGACAGACTATCCGGACGATTCATGGAGCAGAGAAGCTGAAGAGTGCTCCAGCAGTGAATATCGTCTATACGACACTGACGGGACAAGCCCAGCGGGCTCTGGAAGCCTTGCCTGGAGTCATCCACATGCTGTCGGAGCCGGACTTCGCCGGTACAGCTTGTACAGGGTTGACTGTAGAACAGAAAATGTCAGATACCTGCCTGCTGCAGATTCTTGCTGCGGGCGGTTCCATAGTTTCAGTGAAGCCTCTCGGGGGATTAAGTGACCTGGCCGAGTGGATGGACCCCAAGGATCAGAGCGGGAGTGGACGCGGGTGAAAGGGCTAATCGGTTATTTTTTGCACAGTTATACAGTCTCCCAGCGGTTCTTCGGACCGGTTGCCGGTGTAATTATTGCGGTATTAATTCTCTATTCCTATAAGCCTAATCCGGTCATGAGCAGCTACTCGGCTACGGCAGTCTTTCTATTCATAGCCTGTGCGTGGCTCGGCTTAAGCTTCCTTAACCATGAGCAGGCGGTACAGAAGCAGGTGGTTATCGTTCAGCTCCGCAGTGCCCGCCGCTACAGTATCGGCGGTCTGCTTACAATGGTCTTGCTTACGCTGCTGCTGGATGTAATCATTGTTATGTATCCCGTCTTGACCGGAAGCTTCCATGAACCTGCCGGACTTCAGCGGATCTTGCTTGGTTTGGCCGGACATGCTCTAATGGGGTTATTAGGGATTACACTCTCCTTGTACCTGCAATCCTCGTGGGTACCACGGGCTGGATATGCGGCCGGAATGATGCTGATCCTCCTCATTCTATCTATTAGCGCCGGTAAAGTGGCTGAAGTGGTGCCAGGGCCCGTTGTATCTATTCTCCTGCCCCCGGTATATCCGGTCATGGACAGGATGATGAATGCAGAGACTCTGCCAGTGTCCTCCGTGCTAGGAGCCTATGCCCACGCGTTGGCGTACATACTATTGCTTGCCGGGTTCTACATTTACCGTTCCGGCCGCATGGACTATAACAAAACAAACTGAGCTGTGTCCTTTGAACTTGATGATTTACAATTTGAAAAAAGTGGCGGAGGGGAAATTTGGAACTGTAGGAGCGGTAGCGTCCGCCTTTATGTTTGGATTTCTACTGCGGCTAACAGCTTGAATCGGGAAATCCAAACATAACAGCGGCCGGAAGTCCAAATGTTCACCGCAGCAACGGCCCTTCCAAAATAGAACGAAAAGTTCAATCTACACACAAATCAAATAACCAGATCAAGAACGGGAGGAACGATGAAGGATACACAAATACCGGAGAGTGAACAATCCAAAGAGCTATTTGCTTATTTCGGGCTGGCTGTCTACTATTGCCAGGCGCTGGAGCAGCAATTAACGAATCTGCTGCTGCTGACGAAGCTGTCGCAGGGCAAGACGCCAACTGACGCCGAAATCGCAGAATTGTATCAACGCAAGCTTAGCAATTCACTCGGCCAACTCATCAAAGAAATCCAGCATCACTTCCCCTTCTCTGAGGAAGAGACGAGTCAATTGCAGGCCGTATGGAAGGAACGCAATCATATTGTCCATGATTACTTCAAGGAACGGATTCAAGAGACCTTCACCCCAGCCGGCCGGGCCCATATGATCCGTGAACTGAAACGCTTTAAGAACAAGGCGAGCCGGCTGGAGATTAAGCTTCAGGGCTATTGCACTGAGATGTACAGCAAGCTGGGCCTTGAAGAAGAGCATATCCAATAAGGCACTCGATGAAATATAGCTAACCTTACGAGAAGACTCCCCCTAACGCAGCAAGACTGCGCCAGAGGGAGTTTTCTTTGGTTATACGAGCTGAGCGTAAGAGTGGGTCGGATGTATGCGGAAAACCGAATACAATGCAATGGGGAGGTGGGAGTGCGAGTGTGCCGAATGTATGCGGAAAACCGAACACAATGGGCTGGTGCGGGTGTGAGTGGGCCGAATGTAGGCGAAAAAACAGGCATGACAAGACAGAGGCCTTGTCACCCCCAGGAATGAAAATAAGTGGGTGGCATCCGTCGCAACCATTCTAAATGAGGCTGTAGTCGTCAACACTACATATACAAATCAAAGGGCGGAAACGGTTACTGGGATACACCCCGTGCGAAAAACCGTTCTATTGCGCTTTTCGAGCATCGCCTATTGTAGCCCCCCAAAAGTACGTGTATTAAATTACACTCACTCGAGCGCATGATTTGTAAACTGACGATGGAGGATGGTTGGAATGGATGCTGTACGTATGTGTTGCGCTGGTCTAGACGTGCACCAGGAAACCGTTGTGGCCTGCGTGTTGAAAGGACCGATCGAACAGAAACCACAATGTCACCTGAAAACCTTTGGGACGACAACCCGAGAATTGCTAGGCCTGCAAGATTGGCTGAGTGAACACGGCTGTCGGGAAGTGGTGATGGAGAGTACCGGCGTGTTTTGGAAACCGGTATGGAACATCTTAGAGGGCAGTTGTGATCTGGTCTTGGCCAACGCCCAGCGGGTAAAGAATATGCCGGGTCGAAAAAGTGACATGCAAGATGCGCGCTGGTTAGCGCAATTGCACCGTTGCGGGCTCATTGAAGGCAGTATGGTGCCCGAACAGGACATCCGGGATTTGCGGGATTTGACCCGTTACCGGAGTAAGATGGTGCAGGCGGTGACGGCGGAGAAGAACCGCATCCACAAAATCCTGCAGGATGCCAACATCAAGCTAACCACCTTTATGTCCGATCTATATGGGGTTTCGGGACGGGGCCTGCTCCAGAAGATCATGGACGGCGAGGTCGTCGACGAAATGGCCGTTAAAAACCTGGTCAAAACCCGTTTAAAAAAGAAAGTTCCACAGTTGCTAGACGCGCTCAATGGCAAGTTGCGCCGTCATCATCGGGAGATGATTCGAGACCATTGGGACCACTTGGTTTATTTGGAGAAAAGGATCACGGAACTGGAAGCTCGAATCGAGGCGAAGGCAGAACCCTACCTGGAGGTAATTGAACAAATTGACTCCATCCCAGGAATTGAGCGGACGTCTGCCGTGACCATCTTTGCCGAAGTGGGGCCGCATGTCGCGGAAATGTTCCCGAGTGATGCGCAGTTTGCGTCATGGGCGGGGGTGTGTCCAGGGAACAACGAAAGCGCGGGAAAGCGAAGAAAGTCAAAAACGATGCAAGGGAACAAGCACCTGAAAGGGGCGTTGTGTCAGGCGGCTTGGGCGAACGCTCGCTCCTCGAACCGGATCGGCCAATTCTTTCGACGAATTCGTAAGAGACGAGGCGATAAAAAAGCAAACGTCGCCACCGCACATTTGCTGATTCGAATCCTCCATGCCCTGATGCGGGAGAAAAGGTCATACCAAGAAATAGACGTCTCACTAGGCGATGAGACGTCCAAGAAAAACCGGTTGGATCGGTACGTGCAATATATCCAGCAGTTAGGATATAGCGTGCAACTAAATCCTACCCCATAGTCTTCCCTTTTTCACAAAAAACGAAACGTTTTTTTGGGGCGGTGGGTCTTTTTTTGTCAAAACCCGGTCTGCGGCGCATTTTCCGGTACTTTTATTTTCGTATTAAACCGAATACAATGTGCTGGCGGTGGTGTGAGTGGCCGAATGTATGCGGAAAACCGAACACAATGTATTGGCGGGGGTGTGAGTGGGCCGGATGTATACGGAAAACCGAACACAATGTATTGGCGGGGGTGTGAGTGGGCCGGATGTATACGGAAAACCGAATACAATGTGTTAGCGGGGAGGAGGAATGTGGGCCGAAATGTTGCTGACGGAGATCCTGAGTCGTGAGGGGGAGAAGTGCTCCTGAATTCAGCGGATGTGGGGCAACGCACGCGAATGGAGAGCACTAGTACCCCTGAATTCAGGGGATACGAGCCAAAACCCCAAATGAAGAGCACTAGTGCCCCTGAATTTGTCGGATACGAGCTAAATCCCCAAATGAAGAGCACTAGTACCCCTGAATTCAGGGGATACGAGCCAAAACCCCAAATGAAGAGCACTAGTGCACCTGAATTTGTCGGATACGAGCTAAATCCCCAAAGGAGGGGCATTAATGCCCCCGAATAAACCGGTTGCTCCGAAGTAGGCGGATGAGTATTGTGGGGAGGGGGTCCACCGACACAAGCTGTGTGGCCCCCTAAAGTTCTTACATCCTCTGCCCGCAGGATGATTCAGATGATTGAATTAATTTGTCTTTACAGGAGTGGCAGACAGTGCCTCCTCCAGCTCATGCAGTCCGCAGGAGTGGACGATGTCCGGCGCGAAGCGGATTGCGGAGGCTCCGGTTGAGTGCTGCAGCGAGGAGAAGGCCCTGGTCAGCGCAGGGAGCATGGAGCGTTCAAGCGCCTCTCCGGCCTCCCACCACCAGCGGACGATGGTTAGAACACCTGTCTTCTTGTTCATCACCGGCTCCAGCCGGCCGATGAAGCGGTCGCCGTAGAGGAGGGGGAGGACGTAGTATCCGTATTCCCGTTCAAGCACAGGCTTGTAGACCTCCCAGCGGTATTGAAAGCCGAACAGCTGGAGAATCAGCTCTCTGTCCCACAGCAGATTGTCCAGCGGAGCCAGTGCCGCCGCGAAGGAGGCCGCTCCTCCGGCATGACCGGTCCCACCCTCATTACCAGCCTGCGGCCCTGCTGCGGACTCATCTGCACCCGTAGTATCATCTTCAAGCAATACAGCTTCAAGCTCAGGGATGTCTGCTGTACGGATGTATAGCGGAAGCTTCAGGCCGTCCACCTGTACCTCGCGGAGCAGGTCCTTCTGCAGCAGCCGCTGCACGGACGCTGTCCGTTCCTTGCTCTTCAGGCCAGCGATGCCAAGCCAGCCGTCCCCGGACCGGTTCCATTGCAGGCCGATGCTGCCGATCCGGCGCAGCACATACCAATCGTGATGCTGCTCCAGCGTCTCGTTAGGATCGCTTGCGCTTAGCAGTTCAGGAGGCAGCAGCTTGGCCGTATAATCGTAATAACGGCGGGTGTGCACCCGGTGATGGATGGATAGCTCGCCCCAAAAGTACATGCTCTCCATGGCAGCCCGGGAAAGTCTTGCCGGAGCCCAGGACCAGTCGATCTTCTCCGTACTCTCCAGGTCCAGTGACGAGAGTGGCCCTCGTGCATCCAGCTCCGCACGGACATGGGTAATCATAGCCGCCATGGCCTCGTTATGCTGATGCCTGGCAGCAGATTCCCTGCGTCGCTGGAAATATGGCCAATCCTCTGTACAGTAGATCGACATGTTCTTATCCCAGCCGTCAATCAGCAGTCTGTCCTTATATAGCAGCTCATTGGCCATCTCAGGCACGAAGCCGGGGATTCTCGCCTGAAGCACCAGCTCGTGGTTATGTCCGGCTATGCTGAGCGGATCATACTGAATACAGCCTACATGCCGGACGAAGTCATAGATGCTCTGCTTGCCGCCGGGCAATCCGTCCGGGACGAGCCGCTGATGGCGCAGCAGGAACAGCCGGGCTTGCCGCTTGCTAAGACTGTAGGTTATCATCATCTTCACCCCATCCATAATATGTATTGCTCCATTATACAGAACAAACGTTCTGATATCAAGTGAAAGACACCCCCTGATGCCTTCCAGCGTCAGGGAGTGTTCTTATTGTAATGTATGATAGGTATATGCGGTTGCCCGTCATTAGGCTAAGTTGCTGTCCTCAAGCAACTGAACTAGATCTGCTCCAGCGATGGCCGGAGTACAGCGGAAGAAGCATGGTCCCTGGATAGAGGAGCTGCCTCGCCTGAGCCGTTCCCGGTTCCCGCACCCAATTGAAGCTGATACATGCGGAAGTACCTGCCGCCCTGTGCCATCAGCTCATCATGGTTGCCGCGTTCAACAATCTGGCCCCGGTGCAGCACCAGAATCTGGTCCGCACTACGGATGGTTGACAGCCGGTGGGCGATGATGAAGGTGGTCCGGCCTTTTTTCAGCACCTCCAGCGCCTGCTGGATGATGCTCTCAGTCTCGGTATCGATGTTGGACGTTGCTTCATCCAGAATCAGGATCGCCGGATCGAAGGATAAGGCTCTGGCGAAGGAGATCAGCTGCCGCTGTCCGGCGGACAGGGTGCTGCCCTTCTCAATGACCGGTTCATCGAAGCCTTGCGGCAGATGAGCCAGCAGTTTATCGGCCCCTACCTCACGCAAGGCGCGTTCGACACGCTCTCTAGAGATCCGCTCGTCACCCAGACTGACATTGGAGGCAATGGTTCCGGTGAAGAGGTACGGGTCCTGAAGCACGATGCCCATATGACTGCGCAGCCATTGCTTCGGCAGATCCTTGACCTTTTGCCCGTCGATCGTTATGCTTCCCTGCTGCGGATCATAGAAGCGGAACAGCAGGTTGATGATGGAGCTTTTGCCGGAGCCGGTATGGCCCACAAGGGCGACGGTCTCGCCCGGGCGCGCCTCGAAGGAGATATCGCGCAGGACGAAGTCCTTTTTATAAGCAAAGGAGACATCCTTGAACACGACATTTCCCTTGTAACGCGGCATCGATCCGTCAGTGACGGGTTCTCCGGGCTCATCCATCAGCGTGAACACGCGGCCTGCAGAGACCATCGAGCTGTCCAGATTCGCCAGCTGGTTGACCATCCCCGTAATCGGCTGGAACATCCGGCCCAGTACATCGACGAAGGCATACAGGACGCCAAGCGATACGAAGGTCGACCCGTCCAGGCTGCCGAAGCCGAAGTACCACAGCACCAGCACGAAGGAGAGGCTGCGCAGCGAGTTCACCAGGTTGTGGGAGGTGAAGGCGTTCAGGTTGAGCATTTTGTTCTGATATTTCAGATAGTCGTCATTGAGCTGCTCGAATTCAGCGCTACTCTGCTTCTGGCGGCGAAAAATCCGGATGATCGACATTCCCTGAATCGATTCGTTGATAATGGCATTAATCTCACTGAGCCGCGAGCGGATGATCGTGTTGTATTTGGTAGCGATTTTGCGGTACAGCACGATCCAGAGAATAATAATCGGCACGATGAACAAGCTGACCAGTCCCAGCTTCACATCGAGCAGGAAGAGGGCCACATAGACACCGGTGATATTGATGATTCCTGTAGCGAAGTTGGATAACACGGCAATGAAGAGATCCTTGACTGCTTCCGTATCGTTGGTAACCCGGGACACTACCTTACCGGCAGGCAGATTATCGAAGAAATAGACCGGCAGGCGCTGGATATGGGCATAGACATCGGTCCGCAGCTTGCGGATGACCTGATTGGCAGACGATTGCAGCCAGTAGGTTTTGCCGAACTCAGCAATAATGGAGATGACAAGGAACATGGCGTATAGAGCGACTAACTGATAGATTCCAGGAAGCTCCGGCTTGTAAAAGGAAAACAGATCACCCGCCGACAGCTTGACAGCCGGATAGGCCGTCGTCTGCTCGCCGTATTTGATCTGGAGCTTCCCGTCTGCGAAGCTGCGCTCGCCTTCGGCCTTCGGTACCGCTTCATTGATGAAGTAGAAGCTTCTGCCCGCCTGAAGCAGGCGGACCTCCTGGCCCTTGGCTTCACCTGCGGCAAAACGGTCACCGCGTTTGTAATAAGTGTTGTTATATTCCGCAGCATCTTCCGGCGAGGCTGTCTGGAAGTAGGGCTTCTCAATCGCAAGCAGATGATTGTCAATCATGCTCTTGGCGATAAAAGGCCCTGCCAGCTCAGCCGCTACTCCGATGGTCAGGAGCAGAAGGGCGGCGATAAAGGTCTTTTTGGCGGTCAGTGCATATTGCAGCAGACGTTTGCCTGTACTCTGTGTCAACGGTGACACCTCCTGTATGGGGTTATTCATTCGTCAGATTATTCTCGACCTGCTGGCGGTCGAACTGCTCACGGTACCAGCCGTTCAGCTCCAGCAGCTCCTGGTGTGTACCTTGTTCTGTAATATGCCCGTCTTCGAGGACAACGATCAGATCGGCATGCTCAATCGCCGAGAGGCGATGGGTGGAGATGAGCGTGGTTTTGCCGCTGCGCTCCTCGCGGATGTTCTCGATGATCTTCGCTTCTGTCCGCGCGTCAACGGCAGACAGGGCATCATCCAGAATCAAAATATCGGGATTCGAGATGAAGGCGCGCGATATGGAAACACGCTGCTTCTGTCCCCCGGAGAGGGAGACGCCGCGTTCGCCAACCATTGTATCCAGCCCGTCGGATAAGGTACCAAGGTCATTCTGGAAGGCGGCGGCGGTAATTGCCTGCATGATCCGTTCATCGCTGGCCCCGGAGTATCCGAACTGGATATTCTCGCGCACCGATTTGGAGAAGAGGATCTGCTCCTGCGGCACATAGCCCATCCAGCTGTGAAGCTGGTCGAGGGCGATCTGGGTGATCGGCACACCGGAGATCAGAATCTCGCCTGTGCCCGCCGGGTATTCATGCAGCAGCTGCTTCAGCAGCGTCGATTTGCCGCTGCCGGTCCGTCCGACCACGCCAAGCGTCTGGCCTTGGGAGAGGGATAAGCTGACTCCGCTGAGATTATCGATGGTAGAGGTCGGATACCGGAAGGTCACATTCTTCAGCTCGATGGTGGTCGGCTGGTCAACCGGAACCGGATCAGCCACATCCTTGACATCAGGCTTGGCATTCAGCGTCTCGTCGATCCGCTCCAGTGAAGCGCCGCCGCGCTGCATGATATTAATCAGCTCGCCGATCGCGAACATCGGCCACACGATCATCCCGAGGTACATGTTGAACGACACCAGATCGCCCAGCGTAATCTGATTGCGGAATACGAGATAGATTCCGTAGGTCAGGGCGATGATATAGCTGAGACCCACGAACAAGCGGATCGTCGGCTCGAAGAAGGCATCGACCCGGGCAACCGCCATATTTTTGCGGTACACATCCTCTGTAATGTCAGAGAAGCGCTTCTCATCGTGCCGCTCCTGCACGTAAGCGCGGATGACGCGAATACCCGATACGGATTCCAGTACCTGGTCATTCATGTCGCCAAAGGCATCCTGCGCCAGACTGTAGCGGTCGTGGATCGCTTTGCCGTAGAACACCATGGCTACCGCAATCATCGGAAGCGGGATGACCGCGGCCAGTGTCAGCTTCCAGCTGACCAGGAACCCCATGGCGAACAGGACGACCGTGAGATATACGGTGGAGTCGACAAGAGTGAGCATCCCGAAGCCTACGGTTGCGGAGACGGCGCGTATATCGTTGGTGGCGCGGGCCATCAGATCGCCGGTGCGGTTACGCTCGAAGAAGGCGGGGGTCATCGTCATGAGATGATTCATGAACCGCGAGCGCAGCAGGCGCTCCACCAGATTAGATCCCCCGAACAGCTTGTGCATCCATATGTAGGTGATCCAGTAAATGATCAGCAGCATAAGTACGATCAGGCCAATGTATTTCATCAGTGAACCTGCAGTGATGGCGCCGGTGACGATTTCGTCAATGGCGTTGCCCAGCAGGCGTGGAGGCAGGAGTTCTAACACACCTACCACAATAAGAAGGATGAGGCCAATAGTATAGCGCCTTTTTTCCCGGCGGAAGAACCAGCCGAGATTTCGGAGTACGGAGAACAAGGTGAATCCCTTCCTTTCGTGCTTGAAGTAATTTCGAAGTTAGCTTGTTTAACGGAACATTTACGGACATTTCGCAGCGGATCATAACCTCATAGCACACGAAAAAGCGTACCATCCGAAAACGGATGATACGCCTCTAATTGCGGTTATCATGTCCACGGTGCTATAAGCAGCACAGAGACATGTGAGAGATAAGTTAAGCCTGTTCTCATACGTTACGCGTAATACGCATGAACCTCAGGAATTCTCCACTGCTCGGGCTGCTTCGGTATTCAGTTGGGTATAGTTTTCTACAATAGTGGCGAGGTATACCATATCCATATTCAACACCGAGATCACCCTTTCTTCATTTTGGTAATTACTTGAAGACGTTTCGTTATGTTCCGAGTTTATCATCACACTTTAAGAATTGTCAAATTTAAATTTTGTGGTGGAGACGGCACCTTGCCGTAATACCGCTTCGATTTGGTGAATTGAAGTTTTTTGGGTATGATTGGGGTAGAGGGGAGGAGTGGAGAGATGAACATATTAATTAGTCCGGAAGCAGCCGCCTGGTTCAAAAGAGAACTGAGCCTCCAGGAGGGCGCATATATCCGTTTGTTCCCCCGGTACAGCTC
This sequence comes from Paenibacillus sp. FSL P2-0089, assembly GCF_038595095.1. Lineage (NCBI taxonomy): Bacteria > Bacillati > Bacillota > Bacilli > Caryophanales > Paenibacillaceae > Paenibacillus > Paenibacillus sp. FSL P2-0089. The sequence continues at coordinate 4,049,619 of NZ_CP152006.1, read as the reverse complement.
AGGCGGAGGCCTGCATCCCGGCTTCTCGCTGGGCATTGCTACCGAGCAGCCGGGACGTCCTGCTGTGCAGTTCGGGGAGGGCGGCTTGACCTTCTACATGGAAGAGCAGGATCTGTGGTATATGGAGGGGTATAATCTGTCGATTGTCTATTCGCAAGCAGAGGATGACATCGAATATAAGTATGAGCCTGTGCCGGTAGCATAAGGGGAGAGCTGGAGCAATTGGCAGATCCCGGCACTGCCGGGGATGCGGAACAAGCCCTTGCCGTCAGGCAGGGGCTTGTTCCAAAATATAAGAATTTATAGGTTTCACACCATAACTTATCCTACTATTTCTCGCTGAAACGGTACCGTCCTATAAAAGGACGGTCAGGCCGTGTCCACTTGTACACACCAGGCCAACGAAGCTGCCCGCCGCTCAGGTGGCGCGATCAGTGCGAGCTGCGGAAGGTCTCTTCCTCCATGGCGAATTCGAAATCATCAATGTCATATACCTGGACGGGAACTCCGCCTTCGATGATGCGCTGGATCAGCTCGAACTGGTCGGTCAGAATCGGCACCTTCTCACGCTGGGACGCCAGCAGCAGCTCTGTCTCAATCGGATCGAACGCTTCGCCGTAGGAGGCATTGTCGATGCTGTTGATGATGGTAATCTGCGCGTGTCCGCCAAGGAGGATGCCGGAGCTTTTGGCCCAGGGGATATTCAGGCAGCGGTTGATCTTCTTGGCATTGAGCGGCTCCTCGAAATAGTTGATCAGCTCGCGGATTCTGAGTCTGACATGCTTGTCATCATCCGCCTGGCTCATCACCGGCTCATCGCTGTCCCGCAGCTCGTAAAGCTCCATAATTGTGGTATAAGGGACTATATATTCTACAGGGCTCCGCGGGATGAGAAGCTGGCCGTAAATCGCCATCATGACGGCTTCCGTCACAAATTGTCTGGGCATCATTATCCTCCTGAATTTCGGTACTGCAACCGTAACTGTTTAAAAATAATAAAACACTGCAGCGCGCAAATGTCAACTGCACCCTGATGAAGAATGAATTGGAAAGGACCTGACACGCTGTGAAACCTTGGAAATCTTATTATACCTTTGTTCGGCCGTATATGAAATGGATTGTGCTCACTCTGATCATCGGGATGGTCAAATTCAGCATTCCGCTGACGCTGCCGATGATTCTCAAATATGTAGTCGATGAGCTGCTGGGTAATCCGGCATTGACGATAGCGGAGCGGGTCTCGAAGCTGATGACGGTAATCGGCGGGGGCCTGATTCTGTTCGTGATTGTCCGCGGGCCGGTGGAGTATTACCGCCAGTATTTCGCCCAGCTGATTACGAGCAAGGTCCTCTTCGATATGCGCAATAAGCTCTACGGGCATCTGCAACGGCTGTCGCTGCGTTATTACCAGAATACGAAGGTGGGCGAGGCCATCTCCCGGTTCATTAACGATGTGGAGCAGTCGAAGAACCTGGTTGAGGTCGGAATGATGAATGTCTGGCTGGATATGTTCACCCTGCTCTTCGCGCTGGGCTTCATGCTCTATCTGAATCCGGTGCTGACGCTGGTGGCGATTGCCATTTTGCCGCTATATGGGATTGCCGTCAATACGCTGTACAAGCGTCTCAAGGTGCTGACCAAAGACCGGTCTCAGGCACTTGCCGTCATTCAGGGCTATCTGCATGAACGGATTCAGGGGATTGCGGTCATCCGCAGCTTTACGATGGAGCGGGTGGACCAGCGGCAATTCGAGGAGATCAACAGCAAGTTCCTGCAAAAAGCGCTGGCGCAGACGCGTTGGAATGCCTTCACCTTCGCGATTATCAACACCCTGACCGATATTGCTCCGCTGCTTGTCATCGGATACGGGGGATACCAGGTCATCCAGGGCAATCTGACGCTCGGGACCTTCGTGGCCTTCTTCGGCTATCTGGACCGGATGTATGCGCCGCTGCGCCGCCTGATCAACTCCTCGACCGTGCTGACCCAGGCTTCGGCATCGCTTGAACGTGTGCTGGAGCTGCTGAATGAGCCGTATGATATTGTCGATGCTCCAGGCGCGAAGCCGCTGCTGAAGGCAGCCGGAAAGATCGAATTCAGCAACGTGTGGTTCAAGTATAGCGACGAGCACGAGTGGGTGCTGCGGGACATTAACCTGAGCATTGCTCCGGGCCAGACGGTGGCTTTTGTCGGAATGAGCGGAGGCGGCAAATCCTCGCTGATTAGCCTGATCCCGCGCTTTTACGATATCAGCGAAGGCAGCCTTCGCATGGACGGCCACGATATCCGCGGGCTGACCCAGGAGAGTCTGCGGCAGACGGTGGGCATGGTGCTGCAGGATAATTTCCTGTTCAGCGGCTCGGTACGCGACAATATCCGGTTCGGGAACCCGGAAGCGGGGGAAGAGGAGGTGATGAGGGCGGCGGTGTCTGCGAATGCCCACGACTTCATCATGCAACTGCCGGAAGGTTATGATACCGAAGTGGGGGAACGGGGTGTGAAGCTGTCCGGCGGACAGAAGCAGCGCGTGGCGATTGCACGGGTATTCCTGAAGGACCCCAAGGTGCTGATTCTGGACGAAGCGACCTCCGCGCTGGATCTGGAGTCTGAGCATCTCATCCAGCAGGCGCTGCAGTCCCTAGCATCTGAGCGGACGACGCTGATTGTGGCCCACAGGCTGTCCACGATTACCCATGCCGACCAGATTATCGTGCTGGAGAACGGGGAGATCACCGAACGCGGCACCCATGAAGAGCTGATGGGACTTGCGGGGAGCTACGCCCGGCTATTCAACGTTCAGCGGCTGGATGCATAACGCGGATATACTATTCTTAGTCCAATAAAAGAGGCTGCAAGTCCACCCGCATAGGTGGGCTTGCAGCCTGTTTCGTCTTGCCTTGGTCTTGCGGTGGATACCGGCTTACATCCGGCCAATCAGCAGCGACAGGATGCCGGCGGCAATCAGCGGTCCCACGGGAACGCCTTTGAACAGAGCCACTCCAAGGACGGTTCCGATGAGAAGCCCGGCGACGATGGTCGGCTGGCTGCCCATGAGCATGGCTCCGCGTCCGCCCAGATAAGCGACCAGGACGCCAACTCCGATGGCGGCCAGGGATTTCCAGTGCAGGAACGACTGTCCGACGGTCTGGAGGGAGATCTTTCCGCTGGCCAGCGGCGTCATGACCCCGATGGTCAGGATGATAATGCCGACGGTCAGCCCGTATTTCTCCAGCCAGGGAAAAGCCTGCTGAAGTCCCAGCACACGGATCAGCAGCAGCACGACCATGGCGATGGTTATCGGTGAGTTACTGCTGATGACACCGAGCGCTGCCAGACCCAGCAGCAATAACGAGGTTATATCCATAGCTTGGATACACTCCTTCTCTTAAGTAAGCCTTGTACTCACAATATGATCGGCAATCAGCTTGCCGTGCCCACGCCCGCTCTCGATGAATACCTCGTTGGCATTCCGTCCGGAAGCGATAACCCCGGCGACATAGATGCCCGGTATATTACTCTCCATGGTAGCGGGGTTAAAGGCTGGTTTATCCATAGAGTCATCCATCTGCACCCCGGCAGAGGTGAGCAGGGCTCTGCTGGGACGGAAGCCGGTCATCGCCAGTACGAAGTCATTATCCAGCTCGGTAGGTTCCCCGTTCACAGAGGAGGTTACCAAGACAGAGGCCGGGGTGATCTCCGTGACGCGCGATTCCAGATGCAGCGTAATGCTACCCTTTTGCACCATGCTCTCGAAGATCGGACGCACCCAGGGCTTGATATTGTCCGAGATACTGCTTCCCCTGTAGACCATATCCACCTTGGCGCCTACCCGCAGCAGCTCCAGCGCAGCATCCACCGCTGAATTACTGCCCCCGATTACAGCCACCTTCATGCCGGAATAGGGATGTGCCTCGCCAAAATAATGCGTGACCTTCGGCAGCTCCTCCCCGGGAATCCCGATCAGATTAGGCTGGTCGAAGTAACCGGTAGAGATGACTACGTTCGCAGCGCAGCGCTGCTGCTCCTCACCGCGCTTGTTGACCGTATGTACAACGAAGCTGCCATCCTCCTGCGGCAGAACGGACAGCGCTTCTTCATAAGCGGCAATCTCAAGCTGATGCTGCGCGGCCGCACGGCGGTAGTAGACCAGCGCCTCATGGCGGTAGGGCTTGTCATTCGGAGAGGTGAAGGGCACATCTCCAATCTCAAGCAGCGGGGTGGTGCTGAAGAACTGCATGTTGGTCGGATACAGGTAGATGGAATGGACAATGAAGTTCTTTTCCACAATCAGGCTGGAGAGCCCTTGGCGCTGGCATTCGATGGCTGCAGACAGTCCGCAGGGACCGGCGCCGATAATAATAACGTCTAGCATAATATCTATGTCCTCCTAAGGTAGTATTCTATTCAGTAAATGGTACCTTATATTTTTGTTTTTTGCCATGGCCGGCGAATTCCGCAAATTGGGGATTGATCAGATGTCAAGATGGGTATATAATTAGATATATATCTAAAGTATGAAATGGCAGTTCCCCCAGACTGCCTGACGAATATCCGTAGGAGCGTGATCCCGCTTGCAGTTAGACAAAATTGTCGCCTATCACAAAGCTTTATCCGATCCCACCCGGCTGCGCATTCTTCTGCTCCTGTCCCGGGGCGAGGTTCACGGTCACGCCTTAGCCGAGAAGCTGAATCTGTCACAGCCTACGGTGACCCATCATGCAGCCAAGCTGCGTGAAGCGGCACTGATCCTGGAGCGCAGAGACAAGAACACTGTATATTTCAAGCTGAATCCCGAGTTTATCCAGGCAGGCTCTGAGGCCTCGCTGAAATTTATTTTTGCAAAGGGGGTGGAGGAGATGGAGGAAGAGTCGCCTGAACACAGTCTGAAGGAGTCGGTGCTCCGTAATTTTTTTGCCAAAGACGGTCGCCTGCGCCAGATTCCCGCACAATACAAGAAGAAATTAATCGCGCTGCAATATATGGTTGAGAAGCTTAAGCCGGGTGTGGTCTATTCGGAGAAAGAGATCAACGAGTTCATTAAGCCGTTTCACGATGATTATGCCACAATCCGCCGCGAGTTCATTATGCACCAGTTCATGTACCGGGAGAATGATAAGTACGAGCTTAACCCGCCGGAGTTATGGACTCACTGGGAAAATGTCAAATAATGATCTAATAAATGGGGATTTTTTATGACAAGTGCGAAACTGCTGATTAAATGTTCAAATAACGAATAAAATGGAATTGTAAGCGTTATCTGACATAACTTCGAAAGGAGACCTTCAGTATGATATTCAAACGTGCCAAGAAAAACTTGCAACCCGTTCATCCGACCGTTACCTTGCCGCAGATCAAGCAGGCTGTAAGGCAATTTGAAGAAGATATGCCCGCTCCCATTAACCGTACCGCTCTGATCCAGGAAGATAAGAGTATTGACCTGAACCGGCTCAAACGATATTTAGGCGGAGTCCCGCAGCAGAAATTCTATATGTCCAGCGAGACCTTTGAGATTTTTGAAGAATCTGACAAGCTGGTGCCGTACTACCTCGACATGGTTCAATCGGCGGTAGACAATTATATCAGTGACACCGGCAAGCTGCCGCTGCTCGAAGACGCCTGGCTCCCTGAGGTTCATTACCGGCTGTTGTCCACCGAGCGTTATCTGAAGGAGACACCGCCGTTCCCGCTCTACATTACCGACGAGGAAATGATGCTTACGCACCGGGCAGAGCATTTTGAACATCTTGAATCCTGAAAGCTCTGCGTACCTGATTCCCCTATACAGGCCATTCTGACGAAGGAGAGGTTATCCTTCCGGGCGGAATGGTCTTTATTTTGCTCCCCGGAGCGTAGTACAATAAGCATCTGGTGTTTTGACTGCAGAAATGGAAGACAGAAGGGGAGCGTATACATGAGAGAGGTACAAGCGTTGCTGTTTGATCTGGATAACACCCTGATGGACCGTGATCAGACCTTCCGCAGCTTCAGTACGAAGTTTGTTCAGGATTTTCTGGGACATCTTAGCGAAGAGCAGGCCGCGGAGGTTGTAGAGGATATGATTATCAGGGATGCTGACGGATACCGGGATAAGGATGGGTTCTTCGCGGAGCTTAGCGAGGTTCTTCCTTGGGAGAAGGCATTGACCACTGCGGACATACGGGCCTATTATGACGAGACCTATATCCGTCACGGGGCGATGATGAAGCATGCGCTGGAGACACTGGAGTATTGCCGGGACCGGGGATATCCGTTGGGACTGGTCACGAACGGCGGCACAGATATTCAATATGGCAAAATCGATCTGCTCGGACTCCGCGGCTACTTCCGCACGATCGTCATTTCGGGTGAAGCCGGGATCAGCAAGCCTGATCCAGAGATCTACCGGTTAGCCCTGGAACGTCTGGGTTCCACGGCAGAACAGACTGTATTCATCGGCGATCATCCGGTGAATGATATCTGGGGGGCGGCGCAGAGCGGGATGGATACGATCTGGCTGAAGCGCAACCACCCTTGGGATGAATCACTGAACGTGAAGCCTCTCGCTGTCATTCAGGAGCTGGAGGAGCTCCGGGATATTATTTAAGCAAGTTAGGCCCACTGTTGACAAACGGTATACGGGCCGTATATTATTACAGCATATTATTTCGGAAGGAGACGATGTCAAATGGCAGTTTATACTAGCGGTTCAGGATTGGTTGCTACTGTTGTGGATACGTGTCTTCCGGGAAATGCGGCTGTGGAGTAATAATTGATACCCAGCTTCGCAGGTAAGCTCTATGATGCCTTCTAGAGCCGCCGGGAACCGTATCGGTTCCGGCGGCTTTTTTGCGTGTGCAGGTCTGCTGCATCACGCCCGGATAGTGGATTCTGCTCTTCTTCTCGCGCAGAGGAGCAGACTCACTATCCTGGAATGACTCTGCCCGCAGCGGACGGTTTTTGCTGTACAACAGCAAAAGCCGGACCGCGGCCGAGTCTGCCTCTGCCGCCGGAACCTTTGGGTTCCGGCGGTTTTTTGTGTGCGCATGTGGAGCCAATGCTGCCCGGAGATACATGGATGATGTGATAAGCGGAGGTATGAGAACGATAATAACCCATTCAGGAGGAAATGCATGAATATCGATATCAAGCTAGAACAGTACGGCTGGAATGAAGAATGGAACAGAAAATGGACAGATAAGCTGCGGCTGCTGGACGACAGGGAGTATGCAGCGGGCCGGATTGCCGGAGATTTCGGCAGTAAATACAGGGTGATTACTGCAGCAGGTGAAATATGGGGTGAGCTGTCAGGCAAGTTCCGGCATTCGCTGAGCGGGTCCGGCGAGTATCCGGCGGTAGGGGACTGGGTGGTCCTGGCGATGCAGGATGGCGGAGCGCATGCGGTGATCCATGGTGTGCTTCCCCGTCACAGCGTCATCTCGCGCAAGGTGGCTGGCCCGACTCAGGAGGAGCAAATTGTGGCTTCCAACGTGGATACCTTATTCCTGGTCAGTGCACTGAATGATGATTTCAATGTACGGCGGATGGAGCGTTATCTGATTATGGCCTGGAACAGCGGGGCGAATCCGGTCATTCTATTGACCAAGGCAGATCTGTGCACCGATGCGGAGCTGAAAATGGCCGAAATGCAGCAGGCGGCTCCCGGTGTCCCGGTCCATGTGGTCAGCGCCTTACTGGGCGACGGTCGGGAGGAGCTCCAGCCCTACATCGGCAGCGGCCAGACGGTAGCTCTGACCGGTTCGTCCGGCTGCGGCAAATCGACGATGGTCAACTGGCTCAGCGGCCGGAATCTGCAGCTCACCCAGGATGTGCGGGAAGGGGACAGCCGCGGACGTCATACGACCACACACCGCGAGCTGTTCGTCCTCCCAGATGGCGGAATCATCGTCGATACGCCGGGAATGCGCGAGCTGCAATTGTGGGAGGATGACGGCGGACTGGACCTGGCGTTCGGTGAGATCAGTACGCTTGCGGCGGAATGCCGTTTCAGCGACTGTACTCATACACGGGAGGAAGGCTGCGCCGTGCTTGAGGCTGCCGCCAGCGGTGTGCTGGACGGGAAGCGGCTGCAGAATTACCACAAGACGCAAAAGGAGCTGCAATTCCAGAACAGCAAGGAAGCGAGACAGAAGCGCAAGACAGCCGCCGCCTCTGCCAAAAGCACCCCTCCCCGTGCCAAGGGCAACAGCTGGCAGCGGGTGCTGGACGAATATTGAGCGGCGCTGAAATCCCAGAGCGTTGTAGATGCATTGAAGCGAGCAGGGGAATAGGTATGAAATATTGCATAACGGAATAAGCTTACTGGGTGCTGAGGCATTGTGTAAGTAGGAGCTACGCCATCCCGGAGAGTAGTTGGAAAAACGTAGCTTAATTTGATGACTTAAGAGCATTTTGGGAAATTAGGTGGATAAACGTCACTTGTTACCCCGCTATACCTCGATTGGGAAGAGTTGAAGCAGATTAAGTGCTTTTTTTCCAACTGCTATCTAGCTTAAGGCAACTTGTTCAATAGCAAGTGGAGAAAATCCACCTGCTTCAGCAACTGTTATAGCAGTGGCATCTGGCCCTGTCCCACAATTTAGATGTTCTACTGTGGAGCCAAGTTCTCGATTTTCTAAAAGCTTCAAACGTTAAAAAAAGCAGCGATTCTCCCATTATGGGGGAATCGCTGCTTTCCGTTTTTGGTTTTTTTTAGTGCTCAAGTTGATCCCACTCCGAAATAAAGAGCTGTCCCAAGTTTGGGACAGCCCGTTTTACGTATGCTGGTTAAAGTATTAGCAGATTAGAACGATGCGGCTGCTGTTTTAGCCAGTTGCAGACCGGAAGCGATAATGTCAGCGGATTTGTCCGGGTTCTGGTTGTGTCCTTCGATGATTACCTGTGTAGTTTCCTTGAAGCCCCAGAAGTTCAGGTTGCCCATGATGAAGTTAACGGCCATTTCAGCACTTGCTGCCGGGCCTTCGGAGTACACGCCGCCTCTGGCGTTCAGAACAGCTGCTTTTTTGCCAGTCAACAGTCCTACAGGACCTTCAGCAGTATACTTGAAGGTAGTTCCAGCCTGGTTCAGGTAGTCGATATAAGTGTGCAGTACAGCCGGAACGGTCATGTTCCAGAGCGGGAAGGCAAAGACTACTTTGTCAGCGGCCAGGAACTGGTCCAGATATTTCTTCACAAGTGCAGCGCCTGCTGCTTCTTCAGGAGTGGCTTCAAAGCCTTGAGCGGCTTTGTATACGCCAGTGATGAGTGTGTTATCGTAGTAAGGAAGCTGTTCAGCGAACAGGTCGAGTTCAGTAATCTGGTCCAGCGGATGAGTCTCCTTATAGCTGGACAGGAATTCGTTGTAGAGCTGAACACTTACGGATTGCTCGGCAGGGCGGTTATTAGCTTTGATAAACAGTACATTCGACATTATGATTTCTCCTTAGATATCTATTTAATATTAACTATCGATAATATAGCATTTAATTTTTAGTTTGTAAATATCCGTCGGATAAAATTTTTATTCTGCCTATAGAAGCTACTGTCCTTCGTCAAAGGTACCATATCTTCTATAACGGATTCTTAATTTGCCACTCAAAGGCCCATATGTAGTATGACTAATTTCGCAAGCGGTGGAGGCGCAGCCAGGGACAAGTTTAAGGAATCAGCGGCCCGGTTATATAGGTGATATAAGGAGAAGAGGAAATGATTCCCTCTCCAGATCACGGGACTAAGCCCCCATTTAAAGGAGCGATTGACATGTCCATCGACCGTTTCATCCTGAAGAAGCTGGACAGCTGTCACGAAGAGCATACCCGGCGTAACCTGGTGAAGTTGTTCAAATTGCGAATTAAAAAGGCGGAGAAAGAGGAGAACCGGAACCTCCGGATTGGCTGACTGATGGTATAATGTTGACTGCTAAGCCCCTGTAACCCATAGACTAAGCGCATCCCTCACTTGCGGGCATGTGCTTTTTTAAGTTGTTTAACTTTATATGTATACCGGCAAAAAAATATCCCTCTGTTTAATAGAGGGATAAGGCCAATGAATCATTTTCACTGTAACTGTGCAATATAGCTTCTGAGCCTTTAATTTCGATACTGATCAGGGAATTCAAACAGGTCTGCAGGGCGTTTTTGCCTTTTTGAATTTTGAGTTCAAGCGTACTGTTGAGCAGTCGAAGTACTTTTTGGGTCGGCTGTTTGTTTTCTGTTGTGAAATATACAGGGACAAGCTTGTTTTGAAAAGTGATGAGCATTCTCATTTTGAAAACCACCTCGCTAAAAGTATTTCATGGTATTGATCTTACCCTGTGTTTCTTAATTTTACCTTAAAATTAGCTTATGATAACATAAAGATTGCAAGTTTTATAGTTTTGCAGTTTTTTTGAAAGCCACTCATTTACATTAATACTTACATGTATGCTACAGAGGAAGGGATAAAGAATGTGAATAAGCAAGATTGTATCTGTCTGGCACAGTATCTGTTCCCGGGTGAGACCCGGCGTAGAGTGGTGGCAGAGCTCCTGCGCACAGCCTCCGGCTCCAAGCGGATCTGCAGAATGAAATTTAATGAGCGTGAATATGCGCAGGACGTATGCCTGCAAGTACATAAGGATAAGATCCTCCTGACAGGGTTAACGGAAGAGGAAGATTTCAGATGCGAGCTGAAAGAGCCGGCAGAGATGAAGCGCGCCTGCTATTACCTGTTCAATTGCTTCGAGCGTGCGCAGTCCCGGAAACCGTCCGCTCCTGCGGTATTCCTGTCCAGACGGAGTTATGAGGAGATTCATGAGAAGGCCGGAACATGGACGTTGTGTGTGCTGGCGGCTTCACTGGAAGCGGAGACAGGTGATCCTGACAGCTCCGCTGAATTGGCTAAAGTGCTTAAGAACCGGACAGCTTCCGGTGAACTGCGGTTATGTGCGAAGAATGGGGAAGGCTGGACCCTGCAGCAGATTTCTTACATTGAAGCTTCTTCGGGCGGATGGGTTCTGCGCAGCAGCAGTGAGCAGGATGACGGTTATATCATTGCGTTCCCGCTGACCCGGGCGGAGCTGTGTCATGCTTTTGGGGAATGGCTGCTCTATTAAGATTGTTCTTGCAAAATAACCCCGGCGGAAGCACCGCCCAATTCAGACGGGTCTGGCTCGCTGGTCCGGTACAGCGTGAATACGGCGCTGCGATCATTCATAGAGTGGGCGGGGTTGACGAACCGAATATAATGTAAGCGCTTCATATATTGTACTTTAACCTTTCCATAGACTCCCGCATATGCATAGAGCAAGGGCGAAAGACCCGGGAGGAAAGGAGTGGAGAGGATGAAAGGGTTCAAAAGACTGTCATTGCCGTTCTTGTTGATACTTGTGCTTGGCTCTGTTCTTGCAGGCTGCGGCAGTAAAACCGGTGATGTCAAGGTGAAAATCGGCGAAGTTACCCGTTCCGTGTTCTATGCGCCTGAATATGTGGCCTTATCGCAGGGCTTTTTCAAGGATGAAGGGCTGGATGTGGAGCTGCAGACGATACCTGGCGGAGATAAAACCATGACGGCCCTGCTCTCAGGGGCAATCGATGTGGCGCTGGTCGGTTCGGAGACCTCTATTTACGTGTACCAGCAGGGGGCGGATGATCCTGTAATTAATTTTGCGCAGCTCACGCAGCGGGATGGAACCTTCTTGTTTGCGCGTACACCGGACAGCCATTTTACATGGGACAAAGTGAAGGGGTCGACCTTCCTTGGGCAAAGGCAAGGGGGCATGCCGCAGATGGCGGGCGCATTCACACTGCTGAACAAGGGGATTGATGCGGGGAAGGATCTGACGCTGATCCAGAACATTGATTTTGCCAATATTGCCGGTGCATTTGCTTCCGGGACTGGAGATTATGTGCAGCTGTTCGAGCCTCAGGCATCGATCTTCGAGAGTGAGGGCCGGGGCCAGGTGGTCGCTTCCTTCGGGGTAGAGAGCGGGTATCTGCCGTATACCGTATTCATGTCCAAGCAGAGTTACATTTCTAAGAATCAGGACACGGTGCAGAAATTTACCAATGCGGTCCAGCGTGCCCAGTTGTGGGTGAAGGCTCATAGTCCTGAGGAGATTGCTGACGCGGTAATGCCGTATTTTGACAAGATTGACCGGGGCATTGTGGTCTCTGCCATCAGCCGTTATAAGGAACAGGATACCTATGCGGTGAATCCGGTGATCGATGAGAAGGAATGGAATAATCTGCTGGATGTCATTGACCATGCCGGTGAGCTGAAGGAACGGATTCCAGCCGCTAAGATTGTTAATAACAGCTTTGCAGAGCGGGCAGAGAGCACCATTAAGGAGTGAGGAGGCCGACCACTATGCTTCCAGTAGTCGAGTTGAAGGAAGTCACGCACGCCTACCTGGGAGACCGCGAGGCTTCGCTTGCTATAGAGGATCTGAATCTCAGCGTCAGCCAAGGCGAGTTCGTCAGCCTGGTCGGACCGAGCGGCTGCGGCAAAACGACGATTCTGTCGATCATCGCCGGGCTGCTGCAGCCTTCACGCGGTGAGGTGCTGCTCAGCGGACGTAAGACCGCGGGACCTTCGCCGGAGGTCGGCTATATGCTCCAGCAGGACTATCTCTTCCCCTGGAGGACGATTGAGGATAACGCGCTGCTCGGGCTGGAGCTGACCGGAAGGCTCACCGGAAGCTCGCGTGCCAAATCGCTGCAGCTGCTGGCCGATATGGGGCTGGAGGGCAAGGAGCAGGCTTATCCGGCACAGCTCTCGGGAGGGATGCGCCAGCGTGTCGCTCTGGTGCGGACACTGGCTACCGACCCCGGCCTGCTGCTGCTTGATGAGCCATTCTCGGCGCTGGACTACCAGATTAAGCTGCAGCTGGAGGATCTGGTCTCGGAGACGCTAATGCGCCGGGGAACCACGGCGATTCTGGTTACGCATGACCTGTCTGAAGCGATTGCGGTCAGCAGCCGGGTCATTCTGCTCCAGCCGAATCCGGGCAGAATCCGCAGGATTTTTGAGATTCCGGAAGCGATTCGCCGCACCCCGCCGCTGTATGCGCGGGACCTGCCGGGCTTCGCGGAGCTTTTTCACGAGGTATGGAAGGAAATGGAGCTGGCAGGGAGGGAAGAAATGTGAATACAGAAGCGCAGCCCCGTGAGACGGCCTCCCGTGCGCAGTGGCTGGAACAGAAGCATGCGGATTACAGGAAGAAGAAGCTGCGCCGCAAGAGTCAGGTGCTTATGGTCCGGAGCAGCCTGCTGCTGGTGTTCTTCGTGCTCTGGGAAGCCGGGGCCAGAATGGGCTGGATCGATGAGCTGTTGTTCAGCTATCCGACGAAGGTGTTCGGGCAGATCTGGGACGACATGGTCAGCGGGAGTCTGTGGCCGCATTTGGGAATGACCGTGGGCGAGACCGCAGTGGGCTTCATTCTGGGTACCCTAATCGGGACGATGCTGGCTGTCGTCATCTGGTGGTCACCTTTTCTGTCCGCCGTGCTGGACCCTTATATGGTCGTATTCAACAGTATGCCGAAGGTGGCGCTGGGCCCGATCTTCATTGTCATGTTCGGGGCAGGCTTCACCGCCATTGTCATTACCACCTTATCGATTACCGTGATTATCACGACTCTGGTAGTGTACAACAGTTTTTGCAGCGTGGACCCGAATCTGGTCAAGGTGGTCCGCTCCTTCGGTGCCTCCAAAAGCCAGGAGTTCTGCAAAGTCATTCTTCCGGCTTCATTCCCGGCGGTGGTCTCCACCCTTAAGGTGAATGTCGGCATGTCCTGGGTCGGGGTTATTGTCGGTGAATTTCTGGTTGCGAAATCGGGGCTGGGGTATCTGATCATCTACGGCTTTCAGGTGTTCAACTTCACCCTGGTCATGTCGAGTCTGCTCATTATTGCGGCTGTGGCTACGGCTATGTACCAGCTGGTGGTGTATGTGGAGAAGCTGCTGCTGTCGAGACGGTAAGAACCATGTCATATTGTGTCTCTTGGCAAAATCTTGTACCATGACTATATCTTTATTTAAATGATGAAGCTTAACGGTGTAGGAGAGATATTCACATGGGATTTCGTATTATTAAAACGGCGGCTGCAACTTTGCTGTCTATTCTGCTGGCAGCCGCCGCTGGTATCCCTAATGCGCAAAGCGCGGGACTGCTGGCCATTCTCGGGGTGGAAACGACCCGTAAAAGGAGTCTACGCACGATTTCGGCGCGCTTTTTCGCCTCATTGGTGGGACTCTTTTTGGGCTGTATCCTGTTCTGGGCCCTGGGCTTTCATTATTGGGTACTAGGACTGTATGTATTGTTCGGCTTCCCGCTGATTGTCAAAGCCGGATTCAAGGAAGGGATCGTCACCAGCTCGGTAATTGTGTTCCGCGTGTTTGGACAAGCTGATATCACGGTTCATATCCTGCTGCAGCAGGTGGAGCTGCTGATTATCGGCCTCGGCTCGGCCGGACTTGTGAACTTCATCTATATGCCGCAGACCGGCGGGATCATTGCGGGCATCCGCAAAGAGGTGGACGGCTACTTCTCGGTCATCTTCCGGCAAATGGCCAGAACGCTCCGTGATCCCGGTTATATCTGGGACGGGAAAGAGCTGATCGGGGCAGGGGAAGCTGTGGAGAAGGGGCTGAGCGCGGCATCCAGGGAAATGGAGAATCATGTGATCCACCCGGATGAAGCCTGGAATGTGTACTTCTATATGCGCAAGGAGCAGCTGGAGTCCATCCAGAATATGATGCAGCTGCTCTCGCAGGTGTACCGGCAGCTGCCGCATGGAGATATGGTGGCCGAGCTGTTCGACCAGCTTAGCGGTGATGTGCTGGCTGAGGAATATACCGGCCGGACCGAGCGGCTGCTTGAGGAGCTGCAGCAGGAGTTCCAGGAGATGGAGCTGCCGGATTCGCGTGAGGAATTCGAGATCCGCTCAGCGATTCTGCAATTATGCCGCGAGCTTGCGCTGTATCTTAAGATTGCCAAGCGCTATAAGAGCCCGGTGGAGCTGCGTCCGGCGAAGGATAAGCAGCCTGCGAAGGGCAAAGCGTAAGCAAATCCATGTAATTTAGGTGTCAGGTATTCACATTCCGGTGTAAAATAACGATAAGAAACATAAGCACCCAAAGTGAGCTTGTCTCTTAAGTGATGTCCAAAACCCAAGAATCTTGGTCTGGCAGGTGAGGAATATGAATAACAGCAATGATCAATATATCGGCAAACAGCTGGTAGCGAACCTTTTTAATCATAGCGGTGTATTTGTCTTGCCGGCATTGACCCTGCTCACCGGAGAGCATATCCGCCTGATTACGCAGCACAAGATCGTTCTGGAGCCGCAGGATGTGGTCCAGGTCGACAGCGCTGCATTCTATCAGCTGGCTGTGGATGATTGTACGGCGGCGATGGAGAGTATTTTTGAGCAGCTGCGCTATACGAAGACGAAGCGTCTGCCGATGATTGAGCTCAGGAATGAAGTGATCCCGTTCATCCAGCAGGTGAGCGAGAAGAATGATTTCTTTGGAATATTGTCTGCGCTGCAGACTAAGGATGACTATACATACAGGCATAATGTGGCGGTGGGCATCATCTCTACGCTGCTTGGCAAATGGCTGAAGCTGAAGCCGGACGAGCTGAGCATGCTGACGATTGCTGCGACGCTTCATGATATCGGCAAAATTATGATCCCGGCCGAGATCCTTACTAAGCCGGGTCCGCTGAGTGAGGATGAATATGCCCTGATGAAAAAGCACACCACCTATGGCTATGAGATGATCCGCGATACGGTGGGCACCAATCATATGCAGGCGCTTGTGGCGCTGCAGCACCATGAACGTATGGACGGAAGCGGCTACCCCTTCGGCGTGCTGGGCCACCGGATTACGGATTTCAGCAAAATCGTGGCGGTGGCGGATATTTTCCACGCGATGACTTCAGACCGGTTCTATCGAACAGCCGCACCGCTGTATGAGGTGCTTAAGCAGATGGACGAGAACGTCTACGGCAAGCTGGACCCGTATATCTGCAGTGTGTTCATTAATAAGCTAATGCAGTCGATGATCGGCAATGAGGTGCTCCTGACGGACGGGCAGATCGGCAAAATCATTATGATTCTGGCCCACGACCCGCTGCGTCCGCTGGTGAACATCGGTGAGGACTTCATCGATCTCAGCCGCCACCGGCAGCTTGGCATCGTACGTGTACTTTCCTAGCAGGGGGCCTCTGCCCTTCCCGGCTTAAAATGCTGGCACAACAAAAAGTAGCGGTTTTCCCGGTTTGGGGGAGCCGCTACTTTTGTTTTTTTTCGCTTCAGGAGACTCATAATGGACTAAATCCGGCAATAAAATGAAGCAAAGGGCTTCAGTTACGGCATCTGAGGGCTTACCCAAATTTATTTCTACTCTAACAATCAACAAATGCCCAGAACGTGCATACACTTGATAGTGAATGATTGTATGGAGGAGGTTCAAAGATGTCATTAAGCCATAAACGTCAAACAAGGGAGATCATTACGAAGGCAATTTGCGGCAAAGGTCGTAAGTTCTCTACAGCAACCCATACCGTGACTCCGCCACATCATCCGACTAGTATTCTGGGGGCTTGGATCATTAACCACCAGTACGAAGCGGTTGCCGCCGGGAACGGAATCGAAGTAATCGGTACCTATGATGTGAACATCTGGTATTCGTACGACAAAAACAAGCAGACCGAGGTTGCCAAGGAAACGGTCTCCTATGTGGAGCTTATTCCATTGTCGTACCTCGACCCGAGACACCGTGCTTCCACGGCACAGGTCTCTGCGGAGGCAACGCAGGAACCCAATTGTGTGGAAGCCGGGGTATCGCCGGGCGGAGGCAGTGTGACACTGCGGGTGGAACGCGAGTTCGATGCGGAACTGGTGGCTGAGACCAAGCTCCGCGTGTTTGTCAGTGATCAGGCCGATGATCTGGAAGACAAGGATTATGATTTTGAAGGCGAGAATTATGATTACGATGATTTGGACCCTGACGCCCTGGATGATGAGTTGTAGGAAGGTGTGCGCCGCTGCCTGAAGTACTGTGTGGGTTATGATCCATTATATGATGAGAGGGCAGCGGCGTAGAGGGCGAATGCCCTCTTTTTTTTAAAATATAAAAATATTTTTTGAATGGTAAGGATGTAGGCTTCATGCTGTTGAGTACCCTTCAAGGCGAAATGAAGCGGAGGGGGATGCTGGAGCTGGAGAAGCGTCATTAATCAGGAATATTAAACAGGGCAGCGTTCGAATGTTCAAGTATACACCGCAGCAGAGAGCAAGCTTTGAGTTCAATTTTTATGCGGGTCTAATATGTTTTTTTTATTTTAACCTTAGTTTTCACACAGGATGATAGCGTCTCAATAAGGGGCGGTTTGTGCTATTTTGCTAAGATGATTTGGGGGTCAGGTTTCCTCAGCGGCTTATGCTCAAAGGGTATCGTCTGATTCAGGACTGTACGCGAGGGGATACGGCCCTGAGGAATTTTCGTATGGGCGGAGGCATTAGACATGAATGAAGGGTTGAACGTATTCCGGCAGCTGGCGCCGGAACAGATCGAACGCAGGCTCCGGCGCTGCGGGATTGAGGCCGACTCCGGTTCTATCGCTAGAGGGTCGCGGCGGCAAGATACAAGAGACACCCAAAACCACTCGCATGGACAAGACCCCGCAAGCTACAGACAGCATTACCGCGTGCTCATCTTCAATCTGGCCGTGCTGGACTGCCAGCCGCTTGGAGCGGGGGCGGCTATGGGCGGGGGGCTTGGGGCTGGATGGTTGGCTGGGGATGGGAGTGGTGGGGGAAGA
Organism: Paenibacillus sp. FSL P2-0089; assembly: GCF_038595095.1. Taxonomy (NCBI): domain Bacteria; kingdom Bacillati; phylum Bacillota; class Bacilli; order Caryophanales; family Paenibacillaceae; genus Paenibacillus; species Paenibacillus sp. FSL P2-0089. The sequence continues at coordinate 4,031,835 of NZ_CP152006.1, read as the reverse complement.
GTTGGGGGGCAAGAGGAGTATGAGAGTGGTGGGGTAGGAGTTGGAGGGCAAGGCGGGAATGGGAGTGAGGGAGTAGGAGTTGGAGGGCAAGGCGGGAATGGGAGTGAGGGAGTAGGAGTTGGAGGGCAAGAGGAGTATGGGAGTAGTGGGGTTGGAGTTGGAGTGCAAGAGGAGAATGGGAGTGGGAGGGTAGGAGTTGGAAGGCAAGAGGAGTATGGGAATGGTGGGGGAGTAGCTGGGGGGCAAGAAGAGTATGGGAATAGTGGGGGAGGAGTTGGGGGGCAAGAGGAGTATGGACATGGTGGTGGAAGAGTGGAGGGCAAGAGGAGTATGGGAGAGGTCGGGGAGTAGCTGGGGGGCAAGAAGAGTATGGGAATAGTGGGGGAGGAGATGGGGGGCAGGGTGAGTATCGGAGTGGTGGGGATGAGTTTGGAAGTTTAGGTGGTGGAGGAAGGGAGTTGCGGGGGGCTGCAGGGGTTCTGCGGACCACTGCGGTGCGGGCGTTGTATAGTCTGGGACTGGACAGCGGCGAGGTGGAGCTGCGGGCCATGGGCGGGCGGCGGTACATGGTGACAGGCATCACTCCGGTGCTGCCTGATCCCGCAGGAGCGCTGCCTGAGCCTTACCGGTCAGCATCCGCAGCGCTTGCGCGGATGCTTGACAGTGAGCAGCTGGGCCGGCCGGGGCTGCTCATGGGCATGGACCCGGAGTTCCTGCTGCTCCGGGAATCCTCTGGCCGCGTCGTGCCGGCGTCGCGGTACCTGCCCATGGACGGCGTCGCGGGCTGCGACGCCGGACCCCCGGGAACGCGCGGCGTGTTCCCGGTGGCGGAGCTGCGCCCCGCGCCGCGCGGAGAACCGCGCGCGCTGCTGGCGCAGCTGATGTCCGCCGCACGCGAGGCGGACCGGCTCATTGCCGACCGCTCGCTCTGCTGGCGGGCGGGAGGTATGCCGCTGCGGGGCTGGGCCCTCGGCGGCCACCTGCACTTCAGCGGCGTCACGCTGTGTGCGCCGCTCCTGCGCGCGCTAGATAACTATCTGGCGCTGCCCTTGTTCCTGCTGGAGGACATCCGGGCTGCGGCCCGGCGTCCCCGCTATGGCGTACTCGGCGATTTCCGCCCTCAGCCGCATGGCGGCTTCGAGTACCGGACCCTGCCGAGCTTCCTGGTCTCCCCGGTCATCGCCAAAGGCGCGGTCTGTCTGGCTCACCTGATCGTGAGCCATTATGAAGACCTGCCGCTGCGCCCGCTCGACCGGGAAGACCTGCATGCCGCCTTCTACAGCGGCGGCAAATCTCCTCTGCGCACAGCCTGGCCTCCCCTGGAGGCGCAGCTGCGCGCACTGGGCGGCTACGCAGCCGCCGCCCGGTGGATTGATCCGCTGCTGCGCGCCATAGCGGAGCAGCAGAGCTGGGATGAGTCGCGGGATATCCGCGGCTCCTGGGTACGGAGCGCCCCGCCGGACTCCGGGGCGCTGCCTTCCGGGCGGGCGGATGCATATCAATAGGGCCCGCCGCCCGTCAAATCCCGATAGCCGCCAGTTACAGCTTTTCTGCACCGCTAGGTGTGGGAAGCTCTAACTATGGCGGCTATATTTTTAAACAAACAATCGTACTCATATACTCCGCTCAACTACTCTAAATTACTCCAAGTTCTCTAAATTACTCTGAATACTTAAGTTAGTCAACCAATCATCCCCTTCAAACGTGCGCCCATCCATGAAACTTCGTTTGGAGCGAACATTCAGGGACAGGTGCATTGCGATAGGTGTACTCTGTACAACTATACACACTTCTAAAGAGCCTTTTTCCCTTCTAAGTGTAGTCTGTACAACTAAATTTGCCCGAATCGCGAGAACCCGGGTTCAGATGGATTTTTAAATGTACAAACTACAACTAAACGGATAATCGGTGGAATATCGGACGATTTAGTTGTATGAATTACAATTAAGCTTAACGCCCAATACAACTTACTATTCTAATCACGCTATCGCAACTACATGGGTCTGGTGAAGTAATTAACGAAGTGAATATCAAAGTGATTGCATTTACTACAGCAGAATCGCCGTTTCCCAGTGCTGAGATTCATTCTGATGTAGTTCGTACATTAGATTTCCAGGATTTGGTCCGAAAACTCTCCTTTTAAGGATTTCTACTGTACAAAGTGCAACAGATCCTATTTTTCAGCTAATCACAGGGCCATCTAATGCACAAACTACAATAGAATAAAAAAACTGCCGGGAACACTCTTCACCATACTTGACTATGCCTGCCTGAGCCTCCGTCACCATATTTCGCACTCACACCTGCATCCGCATTTGCCACTTCACACTCGCACTCGCGTATACGCATCTGGACCAAGCATTCTCACCTGTATTCCCGTCACATATGGCCCGCACTCTGACCAAATATTCTCAGCTGCACTTACAGGCTCACCCACATCCCATACTGATTTTTTGACCAGCATTCGTAAACATACACATTACACTCTCATCTACACCTAACAAGCTACTCACGTCCGCCCTCACATCCTCACCCACATCTTCGCCCGCCCCAGCATCCCGCCTCAACCCGCCCTTACACCCGCCCCAACATCTCCACATTCCTCCCACCCCAGACCCATACATCTCCCACACGCACACTTGACACTCCTTCTCACTAACCCCTAATCCCCCACGCGCCAACCCGTCCCCATCCCCCAGAACACCCCGACCAACTTTTAGCACACGCTGCGGGCGTGCCGGGGGTAACCCGGGGAGCGGAGTTTCTGCTATAATAGAGAACAGTATGAAGTAGGTATGGAGGTAGACGATGGCAAATTATACGCCGATGATTCAGCAGTATCTCAAAGTTAAGGAGGGGGCTAAAGACGCTTTCCTTTTCTTTCGTCTGGGCGATTTCTATGAAATGTTCTTCGAGGATGCCCTCTTGGCATCCAAAGAGCTTGAGATTACATTAACAGGCCGCGACGGCGGAGTGGGCGAGAAAATTCCAATGTGCGGAGTGCCGTATCATGCCGCCGAGGGGTACATACAGCGACTGATCGAGAAGGGCTACAAGGTCGCGATCTGCGAGCAGCTGGATGATCCTGCGGTGACTAAAGGGATGGTCCGCCGTGATATCGTCCGGGTCGTAACACCGGGTACGGTGATGGACGGCAAGATTATTTCGGACAAAAGCAACAACTACCTCGTCTGCGTAACAGAGGAGGACGGGATGATGGCGCTGGCCGCCTGCGATTTGACGACAGGTGAGCTGTATGTCACATCGGTTCTCTCAAGCACTGAGTGGCTGCGCGATGAGATTGGCATCTACGAGCCTGCGGAGATTATCGGGGATTCAGCCCTGCTGGAGGAGCTGCGCAGTGAAGCTTCCCTGCTGGCCAAGCCTGTGGTCTATACGCCGTGGGACAAGCAGGAGGAAGCGCTGGCCCGCCGGCAGTTCGGCGAAGCGGCCTGGGTCCGGCTGGAGAAGGAGCGCGGCCGTGTGCTGGCGCTGCTGATCTCCTATTTCAGCGAGACCCAGCGGCGTTCACTGGGACAGCTTACCCAGATCTCGCCTTACGAGCCGGGGAATTATATGATTCTCGATCCGTTCACCCGGCGGAATCTGGAGCTGACCGAGACTGTGAGGGAACGCTCCAAAAAAGGCTCGCTGCTCTGGCTCCTGGACCGCACCGAGACCTCGATGGGCGGACGCCTGCTGCGCCGCCGGATTGATAAGCCGCTCTTGCAGCGCGCGCCGATTGAGCGCCGTCTGGAAGCCGTCGACTATCTGTATAACCAATTCATCGTCCGCGAGGACCTGCGCGGGGCGCTGAAGGAGATCTACGATCTGGAGCGGCTGGTCGGGCGTATTGCCTTCGGCAGTGCGAACGGGCGCGATATGAACGCACTCAGACTGTCCCTGGCCCAGATTCCTGCGCTGAAGGAGATGTGCCTGACCTCCGGCTCCTCTACCTTAAGGGAGATCGGCGCGTCTATGGATGAATGCGCGGAGCTTCGTGAGGATATCGAGCGGGCGATTGTGGAGGATGCACCGGTGTCCGTGCGTGACGGCGGAATCATCCGCGCGGGCTACCATGAGCGTCTGGACGAGCTGCGGGAAGCCAGCAGCAGCGGCAAGCGCTGGATTGCCGAGCTTGAAGCGAAGGAACGCCAGGTGACAGGGATCAAATCCCTCAAGATCGGCTATAACAAAATTTTCGGTTACTATATAGAAATTACCCGCTCCAATCTGTCCTCGCTGCCGGAAGGCCGTTATGAGCGCAAGCAGACACTGGCCAATGCCGAGCGTTATGTCACTCCTGAGCTGAAGGAGAAGGAAGCCCTGATCCTGGAAGCCCAGGATAAGATGACAGATCTGGAATATAGTCTGTTCACCGAGCTGCGCGAGCGGATCAGCAGCCAGGTTCCGCGCCTGCAGGCGCTGGCCGAGAAGGTGGCGGAGATTGATGTGTATCAGTGCCTCGCAGCCGTCAGCGCGGAGCACCGGTTCGTGAAGCCGAAGCTGTCTGACAGCTACGATCTGCGGGTTGAAGGCGGACGCCATCCGGTCGTAGAGGCGGTGCTGAAGGATTCGGCGTTTATTGCCAACGGCAGCACACTCAGCAAGGACGATGGCAATATCCTGCTGATTACAGGGCCGAACATGGCCGGCAAAAGCACGTATATGCGCCAGGTGGCGCTCATCTGCATCATGGCCCAGATCGGCTGCTTCGTGCCGGCGGCCAGCGCCGAGGTAGCACTGATCGACCGCATCTTCACGCGAATCGGTGCAGCGGACGATCTGATTGGCGGCCAGAGCACGTTCATGGTCGAAATGGCCGACATTCAGGTCATGACCGAGAAAGCAACCGCCCGCAGCCTGATCATCATCGATGAGCTGGGCCGGGGGACCTCAACCAGTGAGGGGATGGCGATTGCCCAGGCGGTGATCGAATATGTGCATGATACCATTGCCTGCAAGGCACTGGTATCCACACATTTCCATGAACTGGCCCATTTGGAGCAGAGCCTTAGCGGTCTGCGGAATTATTCGATGGCGGTCCAGGAGAGCGGCGACAAGGTGAACTTCCTCCGCAAGCTGGTGCCGGGAGCTGCGGACAGCAGCTACGGGATCTATTGTGCAAGGCTGGCCGGATTGCCCGAAGGGATTATTGACCGGGCCTACGGGCTGCTCCAGAGCATTGAGCAGGCTTCTCCGCCAGGCGCCGCAGCGCTGAATTACGGCACGGGTTACAGTGACCGGAGCGGGAGCGGAACGGTTATACAGGAGAATCAGGCTACCACAACGCAGACGCCGGATGCCGGAGAAGGAGCTGCCGCAGGCAGCCAGTCCTATTCGTCTGAACGTACCACACAAGCTCCAGCACATCCGGACCCGTATTCCGAAGCAGCAGCTTCTATGGCTGCCGGACAGCGGGAGGCTGCCGTATCCCTTGCTTCTTCTATAGAGGAAGAGGACAATGAAGTGGTGCAGCTGTCTATTTTTGGCGAGGAAGAGCCGCGCAAGAACCGCAAGGGAGCAGCAGTGATGCCTGCTGTCAAAGACAATCCGTTGCTCAAAGAGTTAATCAACGCCGTGCAAGGCGCGGATCTGATGAACATGACCCCGCTGCAGGCGATGGGCCTGCTGAATGAGCTGAAGCTGAAGGCAAGGGAGCTGTAGTTCAGTGGAATAAGGACCAAATGTATGTGAAAAACAGCATACTTTATACTCGCAAGCAGGCACACAGCCTGATTGTATGTGAAAAACAGCATACATTGTGCTCGCGTGAAGGTAATCTTATTCATCCGTTAGGGTGATTTTGTTCCTGAAACGGTACCGTTCTTTAAGGACGGCAAAGCCATTTCTACTTGTCCGAATAAGGCTTTTACAGTCCGTTAATGTTCAATTTGATCTATACCATAAATCAATGCGGGGTGAATGAATATGGCTAAAATTCATGTGCTGGATGAGCATATTGCCAACCAGATTGCTGCCGGGGAGGTAGTCGAGCGTCCTGCTTCTGTAGTGAAGGAGCTGGTCGAGAATGCAATCGATGCGGGCAGCACCCGCATTGAAGTCTCTGTGGAAGAGGGGGGACTGCAGAGCATCCGGGTGAAGGATAACGGCTCGGGGATCGAGCCGGAGGATTGCGAGACCGCCTTCTACCGCCATGCCACGAGCAAAATTGCCAGCGGCCGTGATCTCTTCCTGATCACCAGCCTAGGCTTCCGGGGAGAAGCGCTGGCGAGTATCGCGGCGGTATCGAAGCTGACACTGCTGACCGCCAGCGGAGACGATGGTAAAGGGCGGGTGCTGGACATCGAGGGCGGAAGGCTGATCCGTAATGAAGATGCGGCTTCCGGCAAGGGCAGCGACCTCACCGTGCGGGAGTTATTCTATAATACGCCTGCACGCCTGAAGTATATGAAGAGCATCCAGACTGAGCTGGGCCATATCTCGGATGCCATGTACCGGATGGCGCTGGCCCACCCGGATATCTCCTTCACCCTCCAGCATAACAGCAATCAATTGCTGCATACGCTGGGCAACGGAGACCTGCTGCAGGTGATTGCTGCTGTATACGGCACCTCAGCGGCTAAGGCCATGCTCCCGGTGTCGGCGGAAGACCCGGACTTCCGGATCTCCGGCTATATCAGCCGTCCCGAATGGACACGCTCGAACCGCAATGCGGTTACGACACTGGTCGGGGGACGTTACATCCGCAGCAACGGACTGAACGCGGCCATCATGCGCGCTTACCATACGCTGCTGCCGATTAACCGTTATCCGCTGCTGGTCCTGAAGCTAGAGATGCACCCGTCACTGGTGGATGTCAACGTGCACCCGGCCAAGCTTGAAGTGCGCTTCAGCAAGGAACCCGAGCTGTACGGGTTCATAGAGCAGCAGCTCCGCTCGCTGCTGATGGGCCAGAGCCTGATTCCGCGCCCCACGAAGGAGATCATCGGCGGCAAGAACAGCAGCTCATTCATTCAGGAGCAATTCGCCTTTTCCAAAGGCGCAGCTCCGGGCGGTATTCAGCAAGGTACGGAAGCGGGCGGTGCGGATAAGTTAGCAGATCCGCGCAGCTCCGGCCAGGGAATGCCTGGCGGTGCTGGCGCCGCAGCGGGCAACCAGCTGCCTTCCAGCGGAGGGAGCGGCGCTCCGTTCTCTGGCAGCGCTGGTCCATTAACCGCCCCTGCCGCTGGAGGATCTTATGCTGCTGCCCAAGCATCCGGGAATACCCAGCCTTATAGCGGCAGCAATGCACAGGAGCAGCAGGCCAGAGAGACGGCCGCTGCATACAGCGGCGGGAACGCCACTCAGGGTTCATACCGCCAGCCGTCCTCCGGCCCCCGCGATAGCTACCGCCCCCAGGCAGCTATGGCTGGCCGGGGGCAGCAGCAGGCGGCCGGGGAGCTGTACGCTCCTGCGGAGCAGACCGGCACTGGTCTTCCACAGTTTCCCGAGCTGAATTATATCGGCCAGCATCACGGAACCTATATTATCGCCCAGAATGACAGCGGGCTGTATTTGATTGACCAGCACGCTGCACATGAGCGGGTGAATTATGAATTTTATTATGAGAAATTCGGCAAGCCTGAAGATGCCTCACAGGAGCTTTTGCTGCCGATTACGCTGGAGTTCACGCCTTCGGAGAGCAGGCAGCTTAGCGAACGGCTGCACTGGTTCGAGCAGGCGGGGGTTGTGCTTGAGCATTTTGGCGGGCAGACCTTCCTGGTCCGTTCCTTGCCGTACTGGTTCCCGGAAGGGGACGAGAAGGCGGTAATTGAAGAGATGGCCGAGTGGGTGCTGAGCGAACGGTCAATTGACCTCGCCAAGCTGCGTGAGAAATCCTCCATTCTCTGCTCCTGCAAGGCTTCGATCAAAGCCAACCAGAAGCTTACAGAGCTGGAAGTGGAATCGCTCCTCACCCGGCTCGCGGCCTGCCGCCAGCCTTATACCTGCCCGCATGGACGCCCGATCGTTGTGTCGTTCTCGGCCTATGATCTGGAGAAGCTGTTTAAGCGCGTTATGTAGTGGCTATATTGTACATTTATAGAGTGCAGAACGGAGGCAACATGATTATAACGACGGGCTTTGACCCGATACCGCAAGTGGTGGCCCGGGCCCGGGAGCTTGCGGACCGCACAGGCTGCGCCTATGCTCCGAGAGCGAAATTCTCGATGGGCAAGCTGGTGGAGCATTACGGGGACGAACAGATTCTGGTGGTTCTGCAGGAGGCCGTCCGGCTGATTACGCCGGGAATGCCGCCGATGGAATTCCATCCCAGCATGGGGTTTGTCCGCGCCAAAAGAATCTTAAGAGGCGAGCCGGACCCTATGATCGATGCCGCAGGCATGCTCCCCGGCGACAGCGTGCTGGACTGCACGGCCGGACTCGGAGCGGATTCGCTGCTGTTCGCAGTCACCGGAGGGGAGACCTCCAAGGTGACGGCACTGGAGAGCTCGCTGCCGTTGTATGCTCTCCTGCTGGAAGGGATGAGCGGGTATGTGTCCGGCCAGCTGAAGGTGAACGAGGCGCTGCGCCGTATTGATGTGCAGCACGGGGACCATCTGGAATATTTGCGGGCCCAGCCCGACAAGAGCATCGACATCGTATACTTCGACCCGATGTTCCGGGTGCCGCTGACGGATTCGGCGGCGATCTCGCCGCTGCGGCAATTCGCGAATCCTGCTGCATTGTCAGCTGATAGCGTGGCTGAGGCAACCAGGGTTGCGCGCAAGACGGTGCTGCTGAAGGAGAAGGCGCTGAGCGGAGAGTTCACCCGGCTGGGCTTCAAGGAGCTGCTGCGGGCCAATGCCAAAACATCGTACGGGGTGATTACCATTGACAACTAAGAAGAAACGCAAAGTGCTTGTACTGCTGGGTCCGACAGCGGTCGGCAAGACCAGACTGAGTCTGGAGCTGGCCGAGGCTCACGGAGCCGAGATCATCTCCGGGGATTCGATGCAGGTCTACCGCGGGATGGATATCGGTACGGCCAAGATCACGCCTGCCGAGATGAAGGGCATTCCCCATCATCTGATTGATATTCATGATCCGCAGGATGCCTATTCCACAGCTGAATTCCAGGAGCAGGGAGCACGGCTGATTGAGGAGATCAGCGCGAGGGGCAAGCTGCCTTTTATTGTGGGCGGTACTGGACTGTATATTGAGTCGTTATGCTACGGCTTCCGCTTCTCCGAAGCGGTGGCTGACGAGGCTTTCCGCGAGCAGCAGGAGGCCTACGCAGAGGAGCATGGGGCTGATGCCCTGCATGCCCGTCTGGCAGCGGTAGACCCGGCCAGCGCGGAGCGGCTGCATCCCAATGACCGCAGGCGGATCATCCGCGCGCTGGAGATTTTTCACCAGACGAACGTCCCGTTATCCGACTCGCTGGCCGGCCAGAACAAGGAGTCTCCCTATGAATTATGCCTGATCGGTTTGACAATGGACCGGAAAATACTATATAAACGTATTGAAGAGCGAATCGATCAGATGCTGGCGGAGGGCCTCGTGCCTGAGGTGCAGCGGCTGCTGGATCAAGGCTACGGCAGGAGTCTTGTGTCTATGCAGGGTCTGGGCTACAAGGAAATTGCCGCCTACCTGGAGGGGGAGATGACGCTTGAGGAAGCCGTGGTGCTGCTGAAGCGTGATACCCGCCGGTTTGCCAAGCGGCAGTTGTCATGGTTTCGCCACATGAAGGAGATCCAGTGGGTCGACGTCCTGGAGAGCCAAAACTTTTCTGAGAATTTTGCAAAATTAAATGGTATAATAGCAGGAAAGTTTCTTACAGGTCTTGAATATACTTCTGAACAATCTAATTGAACCATTGGGGGTACGTCATATGAACAAGTCCATTAATATTCAAGATACGTTCTTGAACCAGCTGCGCAAAGAGAATATCCCTGCTACAGTATATTTGACCAACGGCTTTCAAATCCGGGGGATTATCAAAGCGTTCGACAACTTCACCATTGTCATCGACAGTGACGGGCGTCAGCAGATGGTGTACAAGCATGCGATCTCCACATTTACGCCGCAGCGAAGCGTATCACTGATGCAGGACAATAACAGCGAGAATTAAGATTTTACCGTCTTGAAGCGAAACCTTTTTGTTTATAAATCGTTTGAATAGAGAGTGCGAGAGAGCAACCTGAGAAGGTTGTTCTTTTCATTCGTGAACATCATTTACGTTTTTTCCGTTAAGGGAGTCAGGAGGCAGCATGTCCAGAGACCAGTTAACCCGGAGCGGCGGCAACAGAAACAGAGGAAGTCAGCCGCCAAGCTCCCAAGGGAAGCCGAAGAAAAAAAAGAAAAGATTCTTAACCAAAAAGCGTGTGCTGTGGAGTTTGTTTTTTTCAGTTGCGCTAGCTATTTTTTGTGCGCTGGGCGGTTATTTGTTCATCATGCTGAACGGGCAGAAGCTGCTGGATGAGAACAGGGACAAGCTGACGATCAATCCGCCGACACAGATTTTTGACCGGAACCGGAACCTGATCGGAGAGCTGTCATTGGAGAAAAGCGATCCGGTGGAATATGAGGATCTTCCCCAGATGCTGGTTAAAGCATTCGTAGCCACCGAGGATAAACGGTTCTTCGAGCATAACGGGGTGGATCTCTGGTCCATCGGACGCGCGGCCGTTAAGGATATTGCGGCCCGCAGTATGGTAGAAGGCGGGAGTACAATTACCCAGCAACTGGCGAAGAACATCTTTCTGAACCGCGACAAGACCTTCTTCCGTAAGGCGACCGAGGTGTCGATTGCCGTTGCACTGGAGAAGCAAGAATCCAAAGAGAGTATTATCACGATGTATTTGAACCGGATTCCGTTCGGCGGAACCACTTATGGGATTAAGGCCGCTTCCATCCGTTATTTCGGGGAAAGCGATCTGAATAAACTTGAGCTTTGGGAAATAGCCACTCTGGCTGCAATGCCCAAAGGGCCGTCCCGCTATAATCCGTTGCGTAACCCTGAGCTGTCGAAGGAACGCCGGGGCGTAGTGCTTCAACTCATGTATGAGCAGAAGCTGATTACCAAGGAGCAGATGGACGAAGCGAAGGCCGTGGATTACAACTACAAGCCGCCTGAGAAGAAGCAGCGTTACCAGGCATTCATTGATTATGCGATTGGTGAGGCTGAGGACAAATTCGGGCTGACCGAGGATGATCTCAATATCGGCGGGTATAAGATTTATACAACCATGGATAAGCATGCCCAGGAGACGATCGAGGATGCTTTTGCCGACAGTGATAACTTCGAGAAAAGTGTGGACGATGAGCTGGTTCAGGGCTCAATGACCATTGTGAATCAGGAGAATGGCAGCGTTGTAGCCTTGATGGGCGGACGTAATTATGAGAAAAAAGGCTACAGCCGGATCGACGGCAGCCGCCGCTCACCGGGTTCTGCCTTCAAGCCCCTGGTATCCTATGCACCGGCACTGGAATCCGGCAAATTCACGAATGATTCCATGCTGAGCAATGAGAAGCAGTGCTTCGGCAAATATTGTCCGAACAATCTGCACGGGTACTCGAAGTCGATCAGCATGGGCGATGCGCTGACGAAGTCGGAGAATATTCCGGCGGTCTGGCTGCTGAATGAGATCGGTGTAAATACCGGCTTCCAGTTCGCCAAGAAGCTGGGGATCAACCTGAAGGATGAAGACAAGAACCTGTCGCTCGCCCTCGGCGGGATGAGTGAGGGAACGAACACGATGGAGATGGCCCAGGCCTATAGTGCGTTCGCCAATGGCGGAGAACTGCGGGAGGCATACTCCATCAAGTCTATAGCTGACGCTGATGACAAGACCGTCTACAAGGCGAACACCAAGGCAGACCGTGTGATGAGTGAACAGACGGCCTATCAGATGACAGAGATGATGCAGCGTGTTGTACAGGACGGTACAGGTAAAAAAGCGAAAATTAACCGTCCGGTAGCCGGTAAGACCGGTACAACACAAAGCGGATATAAGGGCATCAGCTCGAACCGCGATGTCTGGTTCGTGGGTTATACGCCGGAATGGACGGCAGCGGTATGGATGGGCTACGACAAGCCAAGCAAGACCCATCTGCTGAAGAACAGCAGTCCGCTAGCCGCTGCCTTCTGGGGCAAGGTCATGGAGAAGGCGCTCGAAGGTGTGCCTGCCAAGCAGTTCCCGGTACCGAAGGGCGCTGCTCCAGAGGTAGAGGCTACGCCGACGCCTGAAGCGGTATCGGCGGTAACGGGCTTCCAGGCTGCGTATGATCCATCCACGATGACGGTCAATATGAGCTGGAATCCTGCTGCGGCCAGCGGTGTAGAATACCGTATTTACCGCCGCGAGACGTCTGAAGCAGACTTCACCCCGCTCATGAACACTATGGCCTCGAATATCGGGGACATCAGTGCGATGCCGGGACTGTCTTACGAATATTATGTTACTGCATATTATCAGGAACTAGATCAGGAGAGCGAGCCTTCTGAGACTATAACGGTGTCCGTTCAGGATGAGCTTCAGACCCCTGAGCCAGAGATGACGCCTGACCCGAATCTGCCTACGGATAACCCCGATAACGGCGGCGATTCCGGAAATGGAGAGAACGGCGGCAATCCGCCAGACAATGGACCTGGGAATAACGGATCAGGTAATAATGGTCCAGGCAATCACGGTCCAGGTAATAACGGCAATGGTCAAGGAGGGGATAACGGCAGCGGAGCAGCCACAACCCCGCCTGAGATGACACCGCCGCCTGCGGCTGCCACGGCAGAGCCACTACCGACACCGGAGGCGACGACCGGTACTGTCGATCCTGGAATCATCCCTGACCCGAATGCCGGAACCGATCCGGCAAGTGATCCGGGCAGCGGTTTTGTTGAAGGACCCGGCAATGTGCATTAGACTGACTTGAAGTCAAATTCATAGCATTAACGATTACCCTGACAGCTCCGAGAGCTCTGCGCTATGCAGAATTGCCGGATGTCGGGGTTTTCTTGTTTTGAGTGTCTCTGCAAAATGTGTTAAGCTGAATGCACCATTATCAGAAGAGGGTTATTCATATGAAACGTAAATTCGGAGACCGGGCCAACTGGCGCAGGATTACCCGCCGCCATTTTGCCTGCCGCTATGTGGAGACCCGGGAGTTCAGCGGTTATATCACACTCTACACTATATACGGGCTGAAGGAGCCGCTATGGAAGAGTTACGGCAGGCATACATACCGCATTGCGGACAAGGGATATTCATGGCTGCAGTATTTTCCCAAGGACAGCCACTATATTGTGACGGCCATGTTTGATGAACGGCAAAATATTGTGCAGTGGTACATTGACACCTGCAAGGTCCAGGGCGTGACCGATCAAGGGGTTCCCTGGTTCGACGATCTGTATCTGGATGTTGTAGTGCTGTGGAATGGTGAAGTATTTCTGCTGGATGAGGATGAGCTGGAGGAAGCGCTGGAGCGGGAAGATATCACGGACAGTGATTATCAGTTAGCCTGGTCAACAGCCAATGCAATTCTGCGTGCGATAGACGCTCATGCCTTTCCGTATTTCTCCCTTTCACTGAAGCATCGTGCCGAATTGTTTCATCACGGAGAATTTAGGAGGAAGTAGATCATGGATTGGTATGTCTATCAACGGGGTTCATCCCCGATCCGCAAAGTGTCGCGCAAGCGCCACCACCGCACGAAGAGGGTGCTGATGGTCTCGCTGCTGGTACTGATTGTGGCCGGATTCATCTGGTGCGGAGTAGTCTTTAACAGAATTAACAGTGCAGCAACCACCTCGCCCATGGTGAAGGCGGACGCCGGAGTTATTCTGGGGATGTCGATGTGGGGCGATGAACCGAGCCCCGGGCTGAAGGAACGGCTGGATTATGCGCTTGAGCTGTATAAGTCTGGTGCATTCAGCCATTTTGTTGTCTCTGGAGGGCTGGATCAGCCGGAGTATAAGTACACAGAAGCCGAAGGCATGCAGAGGTATCTGGTTGCCCATGGAGTACCGGATAAGGTGATCTATCTGGAGGACCAGTCTACCAGCACTTACGAGAACCTGCTCTTCAGCAAGACAGTCATGCAGCAGGAGGGCTTGTCTTCAGCCGTCGTGATTACCCATGATTTCCATGGCCGCCGCGCCTTGGAAATTGCGCATAAGCTGGGGTACAAGAACCCGGAGCTTGGCGTCACAGAGTCTAAAGTGATGTCGATGCTTAAGTATAAGTCCCGCGAGATTCTGGCCTACACCAAATGGAAGTTGCAGGAGCTGTCGCTGTAAATCTGCTAATTTCCAAAACTGCTAATAACGCCTTTTATACTGGAATAGACTGGTTAGAGCAAGTCAGACCTGTATAATGAGGTGAACTAGGTGAACGGACATGTAGCGGCGGCAAGCAGCGGACGGGAAGAACGCAGACCGTCCAGGCAGATTAACATTGTGCTGAATAATCAGGCTCCGGCCCCGGTGTCCGGCTTGCCGGCTGATAGCGCAGGCGGCACGGCAGCTCCCAAGCCCGGCAGCCATAGCGGACTGTTCCAGGAGCTGAGCCGGGAGCTGGATGCACTTGTAGGTCTGGATAACATCAAAGAGCTGGTCTTCGAGATCTATGCCCTGCTGCAGGTGGCCCAGATGCGCAGTGAAGCCGGACTTGCCACCGGAGGCCAGGCCTACCATATGGTATTCAAGGGCAATCCGGGGACTGGCAAAACCACGGTTGCACGGATTGTGGCGAAGCTGTTCCAGCGGATGGGTGTGCTCAGCAAAGGGCATCTGATTGAAGTAGAGCGCGCAGATCTGGTAGGCGAATATATCGGACATACTGCCCAGAAGACGCGGGATCTGGTGAAAAAAGCGCTCGGCGGTATTCTCTTCATCGATGAAGCTTACAGTCTGGCCCGCGGCGGAGACAAGGATTTCGGCAAGGAGGCCATCGACACTTTAGTGAAATCGATGGAGGACCACCGCAGCCAGTTTGTCCTGATTCTGGCCGGGTATTCCGGCGAGATTGACTATTTTCTGATGAGCAATCCGGGTCTGCCCTCGCGGTTTCCGATCCAGGTTGAATTTCCCGATTATACCATCGACCAGCTGCTGCAGATTGCCGAGCTGATGGCCAAGGACCGTGATTATATTTTGATGCCGCAGGCCATACTCAGACTCAAGCAGCATTTGCTTATGGAAAAGACAGAGAGTCTGCATGCTTTCAGCAATGCAAGGTATGTACGCAACAGTATTGAGAAGGCGGTACGCGCACAGGCTGTGCGGCTCTTGAACCAGTATGAGAGTACAAGTCCGGGCAAGCAGGAGCTGATGACGCTGCGGACCGAGGATTTCAAAGGATAGTCCAGGAAGAATAGATGAGGAGCATGGAACGAATGGCAACTACAACACATGACACAGAGACAGAAGTGCAGGACCGGGCGATTCTTGTCAGTCTGGTAACTGACAAGATCAAACGCACCGGGATCGACCCTGAGCTCTCGCTCCAGGAGCTGGTACAACTAGCAGAGACCGCCGGGGTGGAAGTGCTGGATGTATTGCGGCAGAATAAGGAGACCCCCGATTCCAGGTGGTTTATCGGTAAAGGTAAGGTGGAAGAGCTTCGGATGGCCGCTGACGGGCTTGGCGCGAATACCGCGATCTTCGATCAGGAGCTGTCCGGGGCGCAGGTGCGTAATCTGGAAGAGGCGCTGGATCTCAAAATCATTGACCGCACACAGCTGATTCTCGATATCTTCGCCGGACGCGCGAAGACCCGGGAAGGGATCATCCAGGTAGAGCTGGCCCAGCTGTCTTATCTGCTGCCGCGCCTGTCCGGGCAAGGCAAGAATCTGTCGCGTCAGGGTGGCGGAATCGGTACGAGAGGTCCCGGAGAGAGCAAGCTGGAGACGGACCGCCGGCATATCCGTGAGCGGATTACAGAGCTGAAGCGCCAGCTGGATGAGGTGGTCAAGACCCGTGAGCTGCACCGTGAACACCGCCGCAAGAGCGGTGCGGTTCAGGTGGCACTGGTAGGCTATACCAACGCGGGCAAATCCACGCTGCTGAAGCAGCTGACCGATGCCGATGTGTACATCGAGAACCAATTGTTCGCTACCCTTGACCCGACTTCGCGTGTGCTTCAGCTTCCGGGCAGCAAGGAGGTCGTGCTTACGGACACCGTCGGCTTCATTCAGAATCTGCCGCATGATCTAGTAGCCTCCTTCCGCGCTACGCTGGAGGAAGTCAATGAAGCCAATCTGGTGCTGCATGTGGTGGATTCCTCTTCTCCGATGCGTGAGGAGCAGATGGAGGTCGTTCAGACGATTCTGCAGGATCTGGGCGCGGCAGGCAAGCCGCAGATCGTATTGTTCAACAAAATCGATCTGTGTCAGCCGGAGCAGCTGGAGATGCTCCCGACCGGTGAAGGCTTCCTAAAGATCAGTGCTTTTAATGAGGAGGACCTCTCACGGATCACGGAGATCATCAACGATCAGCTGGCTGGGGATACTCTAATCTTCCGCATTCCCGGTGACCGCGGGGATCTGTCCTCTCTGCTCTACCGGGTGGGCGAGGTGCTTGAACAGGATTATGACGGAAGCGATGTACTCTATAACGTGAGGCTGAATAAAGAGGACTACGATAAATGGAGCTACAAGCTGGCTGAATTCGTGGAGCCGCAATAATTGCTTATCTGAACCCGTTTGGACTGACTCGGCTGGTTAGAGATGAAGCATCTATATCCCCGCATTGCAACAGTCTGCTTTGGATGCTGATCCAGGCAGGCTTTGCTGTGCGGGTTGTGCCTGATGCATAAGCAGGACATCATTATACAGAATGTTAGGAGAGATGAAGGGGACATGGCAGGATTTGCAGAGGATTTATTACAAGCGGCGGAAGCTGCAGAGCTAGAAATCGAAAGTGCGGTCAAGGCGCTGGACCGGATTGTGGATCATAATCAGTGGAAGGTGATCGAAGCCTTTCAGCGACAGCATGTGAGTGATTTTCACTTCGCGGGTTCTACCGGATATGCCTACAACGACCGGGGGCGCGAGGTGCTGGATCTGGTCTATGCCGAAGTATTCGGTGCGGAAGCGGCGCTAGTCCGGCCGCATTTCGCTTCAGGAACTCATACCATATCTACTGCTCTATTCGGTGTGCTACGGCCCGGAGATGAGCTTCTATACATTACAGGACGCCCTTATGATACGCTGCATAAGGTAGTTGGGAAGCCGGGAGACGGGACAGGCTCTCTGGCAGATTTCGGCATCGGCTACCGGGAGACAGCACTGACAGAAGAGGGGAAGGTTGACTGGGAGGAGGTCGCCTTAGCGATAAATGACAAGACCAAGGTCATCGGAATCCAGCGTTCGCGCGGCTATGACTGGCGTTCGTCCTTCACGGTCGCAGAGATTGGAGAGATGGCAGCGCGGGTAAAAGCCATTAAGCCGGATATAATCGTATTCGTGGATAATTGCTACGGTGAGTTCACCGAGACGCTGGAGCCGCCGCAGGTAGGCGCTGATCTGGTCGCCGGTTCGCTGATCAAGAATCCCGGCGGCGGAATCGCTGAGACCGGCGGTTATATCTGCGGCCGTGCAGAGCTGGTGGAGCTGGCGGCCTACCGCCTGACAGCCCCTGGCATCGGCGGCGAGGTAGGGGCGATGCTCGGCACGACGCGCGGCCTGTATCAAGGCCTGTTCATGGCCCCGCATACGGTGGGACAAGCCGTGAAGGGCAGTATTTTCGCTGCGGCGGTATTCCAGCGCTGCGGCTTCACTACCAAGCCTGCCTGGCATGAGCCGCGTACGGATCTGATTCAGGCGGTGGCTTTTGACGGACCCGAGCATCTGATTGCCTTCGTACAAGGTATCCAGCGCGCAGCAGCGGTAGACAGCCACGTCGTGCCTGAGCCTTGGGACATGCCGGGGTATGAGCATCCAGTCATCATGGCTGCCGGGACCTTCATCCAGGGCGGAAGCCTGGAGCTGTCAGCCGACGCGCCCATCCGCGCACCATATATCGGGTATATGCAAGGCGGATTAACATATTCTCATGTCAAATACGGGGTATTAATGGCTTTGCAGAGTATGAGGGAGCGCAAGTTGTTGTAGTTCTTGAACACATAGGAGGCAGAGGCTGATGAACGAAGCAGAAGCTATCGAAGGATTGTTGCAGATAAGGAGTGCCGACAAGGCTCCGTTAGTCGTCCTGATGTGCGGAGTAGCGGGTTCGGGCAAAACGACGTTTGCGCTTAAGCTGGAGCAGAAGGGGTTCGTCCGGCTGTCCATCGATGAGGATATCTGGAGTACACATGGCCGCTTCGGGATAGATTATCCTGAGGAAGAGTATGAATCCTTGAAGGAACAATCGGAACGCAAGCTGCGCAATGAGCTGGTGCAGCTGGTTCAGGCGAAGCGACATGTGGTGGTGGATTTCAGCTTCTGGCAGCGGCAGCGCCGGGATGATTACAAGCAGCTAATCGGGGAGCATGGCGGGAAATGGGCTGTGATCTTCCTCAAGGTCCAGCCTGAAGAATTACGGCAGCGGCTCCTGCTGAGGAGCGAGCGGATGGATGCCAATGCGGCATTCACCATTACCGAGGAGATTCTGACCCGCTTCCTGAACGGATTCGAGACTCCGGCTGGAGAAGGGGAATGGATCGTTGAAGCATGACATGCCATGAAGCATGTACAGTAAGCCTTTAAGGCCCCCGCAAAGCACCTGTTTCGTCATCGAAGCTGAAGCCCCGTTATATGGGCGGATTTTGCCTGCGGATTGCTCTTTGTGATATACTTCGGGGAAGCCAATCCCATGCATTTGACACTTTGATCTGTTAATCTCACAAAGGGTGAAAGAAATCTTGTGAGAAAAACTCACATACCATTGACACGCCATATTAGGAAATGTACAATGAGATGAGAAAAAGATCATTGGAAGGTTGGATGAGTCATGGGTGATGAAATCCGCAGAAATATGGCATTATTTCCTATTGGAATCGTAATGAAGTTAACAGATCTATCCGCCAGACAAATTCGTTATTATGAGCAGCACAGCCTGATCGTACCTGCGCGTACCTCCGGCAACCAGCGTTTGTTCTCTTTTAATGATGTGGAACGTCTGCTTGAGATCAAGGCGTTGATTGAGAAGGGTGTTAATATTGCCGGCATTAAGCAGGTGATGAATCCTGTCTCGAAGGAATCTGAAGAAGCTACGGTTATTACCCCTGACACAGAGGTGAGACGTAGAGAGTTGTCTGATTCGCAGCTTCACCGTCTGCTGAAGCAGGAGCTGGTTTCCGGTAAAAGACCGGGACAAGTGTCTCTAATTCAAGGTGAGCTATCCCGGTTTTTTAATAAATAATATAGAGCTGTTGAAAGGGAGAGGGTAACGTGAGCTTTACTAAAGAGGATATTCTGCGCATTTCCAAGGACGAGAACGTCCGGTTTATTCGCCTGCAATTCACCGATTTGCTGGGAACGATCAAGAATGTAGAGATTCCGGTAAGCCAGCTTGAAAAAGCACTCGACAATAAAATGATGTTCGATGGCTCTTCTATCGAAGGTTATGTGCGGATTGAAGAATCCGACATGTATCTGTATCCTGACCTGAGCACCTGGGTTATCTTCCCTTGGGTGACTGACAGCCGTGTGGCACGTCTGATTTGTGATGTGTACATGCCGGATGGCACACCGTTTGCCGGAGACCCGCGTGGTATCCTCAAGCGTTGTCTGCAGGAAGCGGAAGAAATGGGCTTCACAGCTATGAATGTCGGACCGGAGCCGGAATTCTTCCTGTTCAGAACAGATGAGAAGGGCAATCCGACTACAGAGCTGAATGACCAGGGTGGTTATTTCGATCTGGCGCCGATGGATCTTGGGGAGAACTGCCGCCGCGAAATCGTATTGACACTGGAAGAGATGGGCTTTGAAATTGAAGCCTCCCACCATGAAGTAGCTTCCGGCCAGCATGAAATTGACTTCAAATATGCCGATGCCATCAAGGCAGCGGATCAGATTCAGACCTTCAAGCTTGTCGTGAAGACGGTAGCCCGCCATCACGGCCTGCATGCAACCTTTATGCCTAAGCCGCTGTTCGGTATGAACGGATCTGGTATGCACGCTCACCAATCCCTGTTCAAAGGCAAAGAGAATATGTTCTACGATGAGAGTGATAAGCTGGGCCTTAGCAAGACTGCCCGTTATTACATGGCGGGGATTCTGAAGCACGCACGTGCTTTTGCAGCGATTACTAACCCGACGGTCAACTCTTACAAACGTCTGGTACCTGGTTATGAAGCACCTTGTTATGTAGCTTGGTCTGCTAGTAACCGTAGCCCGATGATCCGTATTCCGGCTTCGAGAGGACTTAGCACACGCGTTGAGGTTCGTAACCCGGACCCTGCGGCTAACCCTTACCTTGCACTCGCTGTTATGCTGAAGGCAGGTCTGGATGGAATCAAGCGTCAGCTGGATCTTCCGGCTCCTATCGACCGTAACATCTATGTGATGTCCGAAGAAGAGCGGATCGAAGAAGGCATCCCAAGTCTGCCAGCCGATCTGAAGGAAGCCCTGAACGAAATGATCCGCAGCCACGTGATCACAGAAGCCCTCGGCGAACACGCCCTGGCCCACTTCTACGAGCTGAAGGAAATTGAATGGGACATCTACCGCACCCAGGTTCACGAGTGGGAAAGAGATCAGTACATGACATTGTACTAGGATACAGCAGCCCCCGGCGCTATACGCGCTGGGGTTTTTTTTGTATGTGGACGCGGGAGGATTTCTTTTTGTTTTTAACGATGTTCTACTCCAAAATAAAGGACTGTCCCAGTAGCCATTTCATGGCTTTTGGAACAGCCCCTTGTAATTCATCTTAGCAATGCCGCCGACGTTTTTTATGCTTACAAACGATAATCGCTTTTTGACCCGGGTGCAGTTTTACGACAATTACTTTTCGATGCTTCGGGCAAGACATAGTAGCTGCCTCCTATTGATTTGACATATAACAGAATATGTTCCTGGGATCAATATGGAGTGGACGTAATTACTACACTTCAATAAAGGGGCGGGTTAACCAACCTCTCCTCGAAAATTGTTCAATCCCCACCAAGCCCCTGCAAATTAGAGGGGAATTGGAGCCACTGCCTCTTTTTGCGGGGACAGGAGCCTTGTAGAACTCTTGGGATAATTCGGATTTAGGAGAATCTAAATAGCCAGTCACCGGTGGATTTCCGGCGACTGGCTGTTTGAACTTTCAAGATGTTGTGATCCCTGTCCCGTAAACAGGGGGGACCGCCACCTTAAGTGGTCTGGGGGCTTCAATTCATTATCATGAATAAGCTCTAGCTGCGACTCCGTATTGATAATCGAATCTAGTAGCTCCATTATCTTATGAAACTTTAATGGTATAGACTCCTGCTGGCCCGGCATGTCCTTCTTTGTAAACTTGATAACCGTTACTTGCCGTAGTATGCCCATTAAAATAAACCGAACCATTAGGCGAATATATTATTATTTTCATTCCTTTGTGGTTTTTGTCTACCAAATAAAATCTCAAAAAGCTTCCATCACTTTTATCATAATTAAATGTGTACGTTTCGACGGAACTTAATAAATACGTATCCCGACTATTAAATACGTCACCCATTATGGTTATAGCTTTTGTTTTGAGAAAGAGGTTTGGACATTATCTGCGAAAGAGGTACCAGGTAGGCAAGCTAATGCTACAACAGACAAAACCATCAAAAATAGATAAATGAAAGCTCAATTCATAAAATAGAAAGCTATAGGATAATTAAAAATAATCGTAAAAAATGAAAGAGATCAGTACATGACGCTTTACTAGGATACAAGCAGCCCCTGTCGCTATACACGCTGGGGGCTTTTTATATTTCTGGGCCTGACTACAGCCGCAGAAATTTGGGCTACAGCAGGAATTGGAATGGCCATAGGAGACAGTATGTATCTCATTGGCATAGGGGTTGCCCTGATCCTTTTTTTGGGACAGATCATTCTTCACGGGCAGATCAGCTGGTTGAATTCCCCGATGATAGAGCGGGTCACACTTGTAACGGATCATGATGAGAAGACCTTAGAACAATTGTTGAAACTGCTGAAAGAGCATGATATTTCAGTGTTGACCTTTGATGCATAAAAAGACGCAGAGTATACAACCATTGTTATGATGGTTAACTTTCAACGCAAAGCCCCACATGGAGGCACTACTCGCGGTTTTGATTCGGGAATCCCATATTATCCGCATGCAAGTAGAATTAACCGTAGTGTACAGTAATAAGCCCCAAACATAACAAAGTTACCGAAGCGAGAGCTTCCGTACTACTCCTTATCTGGTTGCGGAAATCTGTGACAGGCATATCACACCGCAGCTTATGCCTACCACCTCCGGGAGATCGTGATCTCAGCGGTTATAAGGTATGGATCGAGAGCGTATCGGTCTGGGTTCGCACATAAGTTCAGACATCATAAAAACAGTCGGGGACTGAACGTCATCGGCTGTTTTTACTGACGAAATAGCGATGATCTGCTAATCTTTGGATAGAGGTGATTTGATGAAAATAACTGAGTACATAGCAATATATGCTGCAATAATAGCTACATCAACTTTTGCATGGAATGTCTTAACATGGAGACTCAATAAACGAAGACTTAAATTGGAATGTAGAATTGTTTTTTTAAGAGGAACTGAGGAAAGTCCGCATGCTGGTGACTTTGTTGAATACAAATTGATTAATCTAACGGATAAACCATTACGCGTGAATAGTATTTCAGGGACAATTAAAATGAGTGAGGGTAGGGGGAACTTTTCATTAGCTGGTGTTGCAAATTCAGAAACTATAAGTCCAATGGACTCCACACTGTTTTATAAAGAGGCACCTCATGTTTTTCATAAAAAACTTAGGTCACTATATGTTGAGGATTCGTTAGGCAGGAAATATAAATTAAAGAAATCCGTTCTAAGAAAATTAAAGAAGAAAAGCAAAGAGTACTCAAAGGCCTATGAAAGTAGTGAAGATCTCATTGCTTTTAATCCTCCGTTGAGAGCAGTGGATTGACAATAAATTAATTTGTGGCACTATAGTATCAAAAACAGTACTTATAATATAACAATCTTTAGTTAAGTCTTATTTTGAATTCAGCATCCCGTTTTGTGAAGCTATTTTATCATTAGTAAATTCAACTGTTTTTTTAAAATTTGATACTCCGTATGTAATAGATAAAGGAAGAATGTCTGATATGCGAAATCTTGTTTGATTACAACGAAAACATGATGAAGTCATGTGTATTTTAAAAATATAAGTATTTCTTCATAGCATCTAGTTTTTAAGGGCTCGGCTTGGAAAAAAGGTTTTTTATGTCCAATAAGGGCCTCGGATCTATTGAATACAACTTAAACGGTAAGTACAAAAAGCTGACTGGATATGTTGGTATTGATGATCATTCCAAAGATAGTGCTAATCCAGGAACAGTTAAATTTATTGCGGATGGGAAGGAAGTATACTATTCATCTGAAATGTTAGGTGGAGATTTACCAAAAGAAATCAATTTGGATATGTCTGGTGTACTTAAATTAAGAATTGAGTTCACAATTATAGGAGAAGATTATAAAAGTTCAACCATGATAGATATTGTAGAAGCTAAGCTTTTTTAATAGCGGAGGTTTCAGATGGCAAGAAGAAAGAGTAAGGCGAAGCAGGAAGGAGAGCGGATGCGGAGCGGACGCCACTGATCTGGCCAGTCTTCCAGCACAAAGTAATTGTATACATTTTCAGAAGGGGCTGTCCCAAAAGCCATGAAATGGCTGCTTGGGACAGCCCCTTGTTTATCATTTTGAATCCAACAGTAATTGAGTGATAGCTGAAAGAAGATCTGGCGTATGAGCTACTTCAAACTCAGGACCTTGCCGAGGAGCTCTACCATGTGGTCGAATATTTAATCGAAGACAAGGCTTTCCTGTAAAACCATTTTCAACATAAGTTACTCTTAAGCTTTCGACTCCCTTCACCGTTTCAATTTCTACAAATTTTTGATTAGACGAGTCAGTTTTAATTTCATGGCCCATTTTAGCCCTCCTACAAATATTTACTACTCGGTAGTTCGTACGAAAATCACACTGGTACCAAGGTTTACGGTCTTAACCTTCCAACCGGCATTTAACCAAGAGTGGGCTTGTGTTCGGCTGGGGTGCATTGTGTTAGCCCACCAAGTTCGATCGGTGTGAGAAGAATCAGGAAGTTTATCTCCGAGAATCCTTTCAATTTCAGAGTAGGACATCTCAACCTCAATCTGATTTTTTAAATAATCTTCAAGACGGGAATATTTGTTCATAGATATCCTCCTTATGTTTCCTAAATTATACATCAATATCCGGTGGGCTGACATGTAGCATGGCCAGAGAACGCAGTAATGCCAAAGTTAGTGAATGCTAAAATATAAGTAGCTCCTTAATTTAATTATGATAAAAGTGGGAGGCACTGTAATGAATAAGACAGAAAGTATTACAAAAAGAATGAGAGCTTTCAAACAAAGGATACCAGTATACCGCAAGAGCCCAAAAACTTTCTTCAAAGAGATCCTTAACTTCATCCCAGATCAATGGCAAAGTGAAGTTTCAAGTGATATTGCAAATCATTGGTTCGTGACAGTTTGATCAGGCCAAGGAGTGGGAAAGACTACTCTTGAAGCAGTCATAGCCTTATGGTTCCTTTGTTGCTTCCCCTATCCTCGCGTAGTTTGTACGGCGCCTACAAGGCGGCAGCTAAATGATGTCTTATGGGCATAAATCAGTAAGTGGCAATCCAAAAGTCCAATATTAAAACGTATCCTTAAATGACTAAAACCAAGGTATACATGAAGAACCATGAGGAACGTTGGTTTGCTACAGTAATGACAGCGACCAAGCCGGAGAACATGCAGGGATTTCACGAGGATTACATGCTATTCATTGTTGGTGAAGCATCAGGGGTAAAAGATAGGATCATGGCTGCATCTTCGGTACGCTGTCCGACGAATATAATAAATTATTTATGTGCGGGAACCCAACTAAAATGAGTGGGTTCTTTTTTAATTCTCATAATAGAGACCGGACAATCTACAAAACGCATCAGGTATCATGCCTGAATAGACCGCGCACCCCAGCAAAGAAAACATTGAAATGCTCAACGCAAGTATGGCGAGGGCAGTGACGTATATCGTGTTCGGGTGCAGGTTCAGTTCCCACGCGGTGAGGCTGGCACATTCATAACTCTTGAAGCGGCGGAGCAATGCAGCCAAATAGGTGCAGATTAAAGCAACCGGAACAACATTGCTTATCGGAGTAGACGTTGCACGTTACGGTGATGATGAAAAAGCGATGTATGCTGGTATCGGTAAGAAGACAGTTGGACGGCATAGCCACTTCAAAGAAAGCACAATGGTTACGGTGGGAAATGCGATTCGATTGGCAAAAGATATGCTTCAGCAGCACCCGGAAATTGAATATGTTAAATTCAATGTCGATGATACCGGAGTCGGCAGCGTTACGGATCGTCTTATTGAAGTGATCAAAGAAGAAGTTTATGGCTGGGAAGTGGTGCCGGTTAACAACGGTTCATCATCGCTGGATGAGTATTGCGCTAACCTAGTCACGGAGATGTGGCAGTCCATCAGGACGGACTTGGAAACTAATCTGACCAACTTCATCAATGGAGATCCTGGAGTCATGCAATTACCAGACGATGATACCTTGATCTCTCAATTGGCTACAAGGAAGTGGCGTATGACTTCAAAAGGGAAGATGATTCTGGAGAGTAAGGACGATATGAAGAAGCGCGGACTCAAGTCCCCCGACCGAGCTGACGCTTACGTGCTTACCTTTGGAGAATTTATGGTCGAAGCACCTGAACATATCATGGTTCCGTCCATTGGTGGCGTGACTATCAGGAGGCAATAAACATGTATGCTTCCTAGTATTGGAGGTGTTACAATAAAGCGAGGTTAAAAATGGAATATTTTATTTGGAGGGGGAATTTAATTGGAAGAAGCATTAAAAGAAGAAAAAAGAGAACCTATTAAATGCTTTGTAATGATGCCTATTGCAGATATTCCGGAGTATGGTGCAGGACATTTTGATAGAGTATATAAACATCTCATTATTCCAGCATGTGTAAAAGCGGGTTTCAAGGCTTCGCGAGCTGATGATACAAAATCATCAAACCTAATCATCCTTGATATACTGCAACAAATTTATAATGCTGATATGGTTATCTGTGATTTAAGTGCTAAAAATCCAAACGTGATGTATGAATTGGGTATTCGACAAGCCTTCGAACTTCCTACTGTCTTAATAAAGGATGATATCACTTCAAGAATATTCGATATTTCAAGTCTTAGAGATGTGGAATATGATCATACATTGAGAATAGACACGGTTGGGGTATCGATTGATGCTCTTAGCGATGCGCTTACTTCAACTTATAATGCTTTTGTCAACGGAGAAAAGAAACACATAAATTCAATTGTATCATTGCTTGGAATATCTCCCGCAAAAGTACACCAAACTGAAATTAGTCAGGATACATCACTGATACTAGATTCAATTAAACAATTGTATTCTAGGATAAATGCAATTGAAAACGATAAAGATAACAGAATAACATACTATATAAACAATGATAACAATGATAACAAGACAACTTTTTTTGAGAAAGGTGATAGTGTTAAAACTCGGGATGGGCGTTCTGGCACAATATTTGATTTTCATGAAGGACAAGCGGTAGTTAGAATTGATGATACCGATAACACTATTGATATTGTCCCATTAAATGAGTTGAAGAAACCAGTCTATAGAAAATCCATTAAAATATAAATTCATAAATCCGTAGTAACCCCGAATAAAACCAATGATATTATTAATCCATAGAAGTATGAACTAATACCGAAGGTCAGGAAGCTTTTCCTGGCTTCTTTTTTTATGCCATGAATAAACAAAAAGTCGCCATAAATAGAGAGGTGACAGTCCCCACCCTGAGCGCGAGGAGATTATTTTATATTGTGCTGAAGACATACCAAAAGAACAGGCCTCCTAAAGCTAGCCCAGCAGTCATACCAAGTAGCACTCCAATAATGACTTTTTCAGATCTGTTGTATTTCTTCAAATGATCACCCGATGCTTCCTATATATTCTTCCTTTAGGGGGAATATTTGATTGTAAGTAAACTCTCCACGATAACATCACTTAAATAGTGAAGTCTTAGATTAGTCTTCAATGGGAACCGAGGACCGGAAGGCATACCATAGCAGTCCATAAGCTATTCCGAAGTAAAGGAGTATACCCAGTATGGATATGGACAGAAGAATGATGATAACTTTATTTCCATTCATACATTTACCTCCTAAATAAAAAACTCTCCCAATATTAAAGTGTGGGGGAGAGATTGAAGATGAGGACTAAGCAAAGCCCTTACATCATAATATAAAGGAATTATAATTCCAGATCAATCCACTTCATTTTACATACTATTCCATCTCCTATATACTTAACCAGAAGAGAATCCTAGTGGCAGACATGGGAGCGGATGATGAAGAATACATATAAGATTATACTTTCGCTGATGCTCATCCTGGCGTTGATAGGTCCGGTGGCTGGGGCGGAAGGAGCGGCTGTGCCAGCGGAGACCCAAGCTAGGATCATGGAGCAATATGGGCTGGATGCGCCGGCTCTGCCGTTGTGGGATTGGAGCAGCGTTGATATCGGGGGCAGTGGTATTGGCAGTGGGATGCTGTTCGTGTACCGGATGATATTGAATCCGCTGGGGGTCATGTTGCTAGAGATACTATATATTCTGTAGTAGAGGGGGAAAAGAATGAATTCGCGTTATGATACGCCAAGCCCTGCACGCAGAGTCCGCAGGAGATCGGGCGGTAAGTCGTTTCTGGTCCTTATCCTTGTTCTGATTGTGATGGCGGTTACGAATCCGGGAAAGGAAGCATTCAGTGAATATTCTGTAAAGAATCTGGAAAATACGCTCGGTCAGGAAATAGGCGACGGAATTACCAAGCAGGTGGCCCAGCCTGTAATTGAGTCTTTGACCGTGAGGGATAACTACATTTTGTTTTCTGTATTCAGTGTACCGGACCTTAAGAATACCAATTTTTTTACCCGGGATGGCGGGGCCACGAAGAAGTATATCGGATTGTTCAAAATCCTGTTTATTAAGCTGTAAATATGGTTTACATATTGTTCCATGACCCGGTATAATTGAATAGATTCGAGACGGAATCTTTAATATGGTTGTGGAACAAGGAGGAACGAAGTTGAATACGGCTTATAAAGTACTGTCCAGTGATGCTGATCTATTCGCTGCCGCACTGGCACAGGTACAGGTCTACGTCGTTCAGCTGGTTGATGGCAAACCGCATGTGATTGCTGATTATGCCGGACCTGTACAGAAATGGACACCGGAGTACATTGTGCTGGCCGGAATGACTTATAGACGCGATGAATTTGAATTCCGGGTACGATTGAACAAAAAGTAAGCAGATTCGCTGCCCACTACCTGCAGCTCTAACTAACATTACTGCCGAATCACACAATCTTTGGAGCCATTCTTGGCATCTCTTATACTATCCAAGTGTAAAAGAGGTGTACAGATGAGCCAAAGAGAACGTAACCGGATTCGCAGAGCCATTAATGTCCTGCTGACACAGCGGGCAATTCTGCTGGAGAGACTGGAAGAAATCAATGAGAATCTGCGCAGAGTGCCTAGAGGTTCGCGGGCCAGAAGAGAACTGCTGGCAGCCAGAGAATCGATCCGCGAGGCCATCCGTTTGAATACGGTGGCTATCCGTCTGTTGAGAAGTGTGCTGTAGTCTGTATCCGCTCTAATTCATATGAGTCACAGGAACCCTTGGGACGCAATCTGGCGTCTCAAGGGTTTTTGCGACTTTCCTATTCCCGGATGGTGACACGTGTACCTATGGGAACGAGGGCGGCTAGAGCCAGAACATCTGCGTTATACATACGAATACAGCCGTGTGAGACCATGTGGCCGATGGAGGATGGGTCATTGGTTCCGTGGATGCCGTAATGCGGTTTGGACAGTCCCATCCAGAAGGCACCGAACGGACCGCCCGGATTGGGCTGTTTGTTAATGATGGTGTATTCGCCTACAGGCGAGACGGTTAACATTTTGCCGATGCCGACAGGGAAGCCTCTGGTGACAACGTCATTATCCAGCAGGTACAGCATGCGCTGTGACAGATCGACGATAATTCGGTAATTGGGCATACAGATCAGCACTCCTTTGTAACAGGATATGTGCGGAGCTGAGCAGCGGTTCACAGAAAAAGTGGCCAAAAAGCCGAATGAGAACAAATGTTTGCATTCGGCTTTTTGGCCACTACACGAAGTAAAATGAACATAAAACAGGCTGCTTCGCATGGTGCGGAGCAGCCTGTTCTTAAGCGGGGAGTAGATTAGTGGATATCGCGGAATAATCCGATGACCCGGCCCAAAATCGTAACGCGGTTGAGGCGGAGAGGCTCGTACGCCGGATTCTCCGGCTGCAGCCTGATATGATCCCGTTCCTTGTAGAAGGTCTTGACAGTTGCTTCATCTTCTTCGGTCATCGCTACAACAATATCGCCGTTGTCGGCAGTCTGCTGCTGGCGCACGATGACATAATCCCCGTTCATAATTCCGGCATCCACCATACTGTCACCAAGAACAGATAGCATAAATACCTTGTTATCGCCTACATAATGAGCAGGCAATGGGAAGTAATCCTCAATATTCTCTGTAGCTGTAATAGGAACACCAGCTGTAACCTTACCCACGACCGGGATGCGGGTAACGGTCTGGACAAATTGATGCACATTCTCTGAATCTTCCTGGCCGAGTAATTCAATGGCACGCGGTTTCGTTGGGTCACGCCGGATCAGGCCCTTCTTCTCAAGCCGGTCCAAGTGACCATGCACGGTAGAGCTGGAGGCCAGGCCGACAGCCTCGCCAATCTCGCGGACGGACGGAGGATAACCCTTGCTGCGGACTTCATTACGTATAAATTCCAGGATCGCCAGCTGACGACTAGAAATCTTTGACATCGGTATCAACCCCATATACTATGTTTGGGAAAATTATAACATAGAACTTCCGTTCGTACAAACATAAGTTCTAAAATGAGGAAAATAAGAGAATGAAAATAAAGAGAACAAATGTTCCGAAAAAACTATTGATCGAAACACATGTTCGTGTTATATTATTTTCGAAAGCAAGAACATGTGTTTGGAGGATGATGATCATGTTAAAGTATAGTACATACAACAGCATCTACAATAATGAGGATATCAAGGTGTCCGCTCCCGGTAATCCAACTGCTTATAGTTATGTAACCAAGATCAAGGACGGGATTCTTCATAGTCTCGCTGCGCTCTCATCACTATTCCGTCAGGTCAGCCTGATGAAGCTGGTCCTGGTGCTGATGCTTGTTATTTCGGGATTCACTGTGGTGGGGAATGTTTTTGCCGGTTCGGTCTCTTCACTGAAGCCGGATAAACGGATCGTAGTCGAACGCGGAGATACCTTATGGAGTATTGCGTTAAGCAACAAGCCTGAGGACATGAAGACTGCCGTATATATAGAAGGAATAATGAAGACGAATCATTTGGAGAACAGCGGCATTAAGGCCGGAGATATTCTGACTTTACCTTTATACTGAAGGAATATGTCAGACTAATGATCGACTGTGAGAGCTTTCAGGGGGTAGACCTTGACAAGCTCTTTTTCTCATGGCAAAGTTAAAATGAATTTAGAGGGAGGGAAACGTATTGAATATTGACGAATTGGTCGCACGCATCAATGAATTGGCACGCAAAGCTAAGAACGGCGGCCTGAATGACGAGGAACTGGCTGAACGTGCCAAGCTCCGCGAGATGTACCTGGGGAATATCCGCACTAACTTTCGGGCCCAGCTTGATACCATCGAAATTGTGGACAATCCGGAGCATGAAGAAGGCAATAACGGACTTAAGCATTAGCCTGTTGCCTTTTCATAGATAATACAGGATGACTAGGGGGAACTTACATGGCCCGTTCTTGGGAAAGAATGGTTCAACGCAACACAAAGCAAATTAACCAGCAAAGAAAGAAGCAGGGGAAGGACTCCATTTACACTTCCAGCACTAAGACTGCCGCGAAAAGCATCGATATTTTCAAAGGCCGCAATATTGTATTCCCCGTTGTACTGATGCTGCTCGGTATCATGTTCTGGGTGGTCGGCTCAATTGACGAAGCCAAAGGAAGCGGGATTCTAGCTAACTGGCTGGGTGTAGTGCTGTACTTCCTGCTCGCTGCGCTGCTGTTCTTCCGCCGTCCGTTCCTTAAGGTTGAGCGTGCGCGTATCTCTACTATTAAATACAACCGCGAACGCTTCCTGGCTGCGGCGGATATTGAGAAGATCACTTTATCGCGCAGTGTAGTTACCATTAAGTATAAGGGTAAGCGCAAGCAGTGGATTTTCTCCAAGCTGATTAACCGTTATGACACTGCTGCGATGGGGGAACGCCTGGAGCAGTTCGCCAAGAACAACAACATTGAGGTCGTGCACGAATAGGAAGACAGACCAGCATATAGGGAGTGGGAGAACAAATGCCGATTACCGCCGTACTATTTGACCTTGACGATACTCTGCTGTGGGATGACCGCAGTGTGGAAGAAGCCTTCCGCTATGCTTGTGAGGCTGCTGGAGATTCCGTTGATCCCGGAGAGCTGGAAGCTGCTGTACGCAGGGAAGCCCGTACACTGTACGAATCCTATGAGACGTATCCGTTCACGAAGCTGATCGGTATTAACCCGTATGAAGCGCTGTGGGCGAACTTCACTGCCGGTGAGCAGACTGAGTTCCGTCAACTGGAACAGCTTGCCCCTGTCTACCGTAAGGAATCCTGGCGCCGTGGCCTGGCCTCACTCGGGGTAGAGGATGAAGCGCTGGCTGCACAGCTGGCTGACAAGTTCGCCGCAGAGCGCCGCAGCCGTCCTTATATCTATGAGGAGACGCTTCAGGTGCTGGACGAGCTGCGCGGTAAGGTGAAGCTGCTGCTGCTGACGAACGGCTGCCCGGCCCTTCAGCAGGAGAAGCTGGATGGTGTGCCGGAGCTTACCCCGTATTTTGACCACATTGTGATTTCGGGAAGCTTCGGCAAAGGCAAGCCGGACAAGGGAATCTTCGAGCATGCGCTCGGACTGCTGGATATTGCACCGGAACAAGGTATAATGGTGGGCGATAAGCTTACGACAGATATTCTTGGGGGCTTGTCTGCCGGACTGACCACGGTCTGGATCAACCGCAATAGCAAAGCCTCGGACCCGGAGATTACGCCGGATTACCAGATCAGCCATCTTTCAGAGCTTCTGCCGCTGGTAGACTCCTTATAATTGAATTCTATGAGGCCAGTATCCTATTTTAGGATATTGGCTTTTTTTTATAAAGATATGACTATTCTCATGTTCACGAGTGAATCATGCAGCTTCTTTAAGGCAAATTGAATAAAATGTGTATAATAAGAAGAGTAGCGATCTGACTTTCATTGTAATATAGAATGGATATGTTCGTGGATGAAGAAGAATCTACCTATGAACCGGGAGGACTTCAGATGATGAAGCCAAGGATACGCAGGGGACTTATATGCATTGTAATGGGGATGACGCTAGCCGGATGCTCGGGGAATAAGGAAAATGAGATGCAGATGCATGCTGCGGCCAATTCCTCCATGTCACCGATTAAGGTGGAGCTGAGCTGGACCCCGGAGGAAGTAACCGCAGGGACGGCAGTTAGCTTCAAGGCTGTGGTGACACAGGACGGTGAACCAGTGGATGATGCGAGAGAAATAATGTTTGAGGTCAACGAGGCAGCGGATAAGACCAAGAAGGTTGAAATCAAGGGTGAAAGTGCCGGAGAAGGGGCTTATGTCGGGGAACATACCTTTGCAGAGGCAGGCGAATTCAGTGTCACTTCACATGTGACTGCCCGGACGCAGCATTCCATGCCAAGCAAGAAACTTGTGGTAGCGCCGTAATAGAAATGAAATCAATGGAAATACAAATAATGCAGGGTGGAAAGGAAGGCTTTCCGAAATCTCTTTATTCTGCTAAAATTACTCTAATGTTTCACTGGGGGGATGGAAAGTGGCCAAATACACACTTGCTGAGAGCTTGCAGCAGCGCATATTGATACTGGATGGAGCTATGGGTACCATGATTCAACAGGTGCCGCTCACCGGCGAGGATTTCGGCGGGGATGACCTGGATGGCTGTAATGAAATGCTGGTGCTGACCCGGCCGGAGGTTATACAGGACATTCATGAGAAATACCTGGAGGCCGGTGCGGATCTGATTGAGACGAACACCTTCGGTGCCACTTCAGTGGTGCTTGCCGAATATGATATACAGGACCGTGCCCGGGAGATTAACCTTGCGGCCGCCAGACTTGCACGTAATGCCGCAGATAAATATGATACACCGCAGCGCCCGCGTTATGTTGTAGGAGCTATGGGACCGACCACGAAGACGCTCTCTGTCACCGGGGGAGTCACCTTCAAGGAGCTTATAGACAGCTATGAAGAACAGGCGGTTGCCCTGATCGACGGCAAGGTGGACGCGCTGCTCCTGGAGACATCCCAGGATACCCTGAACGTGAAGGCTGGAAGCATTGGTATCCGTAACGCCTTCGAGAAGAGCGGAATTACGCTGCCGGTGATGATTTCAGGAACGATTGAACCTATGGGAACTACACTTGCCGGTCAGAATATAGAAGCCTTCTATATTTCGCTGGAGCATCTGAAGCCGGTGTCCATTGGACTGAACTGTGCTACCGGACCGGAGTTCATGCGGGATCATATCCGTTCGCTGTCCGCGATCTCTTCAGCGGCCGTCAGCTGTTACCCGAACGCAGGTCTGCCGGATGAGAACGGGAATTATCATGAATCCCCGGATTCCCTGGCCCGTAAGCTGGGCGGCTTCGCGGAGAAGGGCTGGCTGAACATTGCCGGCGGCTGCTGCGGAACGACTCCTGATCATATCCGGGCGATGGCTGAAGTGATGGCGGCTTACCCGCCGCGTAAGCTTGACGGCCAGCATCCTCCGGCCTTATCGGGGATAGAGCCGGTGTACGTGGAGAGTGAGAACCGTCCGTATATGGTCGGTGAACGGACCAATGTCCTCGGTTCCCGGAAGTTCAAGCGTCTAATTGTCGAGGGGAAATATGAGGAAGCTTCGGAGATAGCCCGTGCCCAGGTGAAGAGCGGCGCACAGGTTATTGATGTCTGCGTGCAGGACCCGGACCGGGATGAGACGGAAGACATCATGCGGTTCCTGGAGCTGGTGGTGAAGAAGGTCAAGGTGCCGTTAATGATCGATACGACGGACCCGAAGGTCATTGATCTGGCCTTGCAGTATTGTCAGGGTAAAGCGATCATTAACTCCATTAACCTTGAAGATGGTGAAGAAAAATTCGAGCATGTCACACCTCTGATTCATAAATACGGAGCAGCGATTGTTGTTGGCACCATCGACGAGACCGGCCAGGCTATCCTGGCTTCGGACAAGCTGGAGGTGGCCAGACGTTCCTACGATCTGCTGGTCAACAAATACGGTCTGGCTCCCGAGGATCTGATCTTCGATACCCTGGTATTCCCTGTAGGAACCGGAGATGAGCAGTATATCGGCTCCGCCAAAGAGACGATTGACGGCATCCGTCTGATCAAGGAGGCCATGCCTGCTGTTCACACGATTCTCGGTATCAGTAATGTCTCCTTCGGTCTGCCGGAAGCCGGCCGCGAGGTGCTCAATTCGGTATTCCTGTACGAGTGCACCAAGGCCGGTCTGGATTATGCCATTGTGAACACCGAGAAGGTGGAGCGGTACGCATCGATCCCTGAAGAGGAGCGCAAGCTTGCAGAAGAGCTGATCTATAATACGAATGACGATACCTTGTCTGCGTTCGTGGCGGCTTTTCGCGGCAAAAAGGTGGAGAAGAAGGAGAAGATCTCCAATCTCTCTCTGGAGGAGCGCTTAGCTTCCTATGTGGTAGAAGGCACTAAGGAGGGGCTGATTCCGGATCTGGATGAAGCGCTGAAGACCTCACCTCCGCTGGAGATCATTAATGGACCGCTGATGGCGGGGATGTCTGAAGTAGGACGGCTGTTCAATAACAATGAATTAATCGTGGCAGAGGTACTCCAGAGTGCGGAGGTCATGAAGGCCTCTGTAAGCCATCTGGAGCAGTTCATGCAGAAGGATGAGACCTCGGTTAAGGGGAGAATCATGCTTGCGACCGTCAAGGGTGATGTGCATGATATCGGTAAAAACCTGGTCGAGATTATTCTCTCCAACAACGGTTATGAGATCGTCAATCTGGGGATCAAGGTTCCGCCAGAGAATATTATTGAAGCCTTCCGCAAGGAAAAGGCTGACGCCATCGGCTTGTCGGGACTGCTGGTGAAGTCGGCGCAGCAGATGGTGCTGACTGCGCAGGATCTTCGGTCCGCCGGTATTGATGTGCCGATTATGGTGGGCGGTGCGGCACTGACCCGCAAATTCACCAAGACCCGAATCCGTCCGGAATATGACGGACTCGTCTTATACGCGAAGGATGCCATGGACGGTCTGGATATCGCCAACCGGCTGATGAACCCGCTGGAGCGGGTGAAGATTGAGGAGGAGGTCCGCGAGGAGGCTGAGGCTGCCGTAGCTGTCGCTCCGCAAGCGCCGCTTCCCGAGCTTACGCGCGCAGTCCGCTCCAAAATCTCTGGTGATGCTCCGGTGTTCACCCCGCCTGATCTGGAGCGTCATGTCCTGCGGAATTATCCGCTGGGACATGTGATTCCTTATGTAAATATGCAGATGCTGCTCGGCCATCATCTCGGTCTGCGCGGCTCTGTAGAGGCGCAATTGGCAGCGCGGGACCCGCGTACGGTAGAATTGAAAGAGACCGTTGACGATATTCTGCATCAGGCGATGCTCGAAGGCACGATCGTCCCGCATGCGATGTACCAGTTCTTCCCGGCCCAGTCACGCGGGAATGACATTCTGATCTATGATCCGCAGGATCAGGCTAAGGTACTGCATACCTTCACCTTCCCGCGCCAGAATGTGGAGCCGTATCTCTGCCTTGCTGATTTCCTGAAGCCAGTGGAGAGCGGAGTCATGGACTATGTTGGCTTCCTGGTGGTTACTGCGGGACATGGTGTCCGTGAATTATCGACTGAACTTAAGGATAAAGGAGATTATCTCCGTTCCCATGCTCTGCAGGCAGTCGCTCTTGAAGTCGCAGAGGGTCTGGCTGAACGTGTCCATCATATGATGCGCGATACCTGGGGATTCCCGGACCCGGCAGATATGACTATGAAGCAAAGACATGGCGCGCGTTACCAGGGCATCCGTGTATCCTTCGGCTACCCGGCCTGCCCGGATCTGGAGGATCAGGGGCCGTTATTCAAGCTCATGAAGCCTGAGGATATCGGCGTGCAGCTTACCGAGGGCTTCATGATGGAGCCGGAGGCTTCTGTCTCGGCGATGGTCTTTGCCCACCCTGAAGCGCAGTACTTCAATGTGGAGAAGCTCTGAGCCATCCACATGCTAACCGGCCAGAAGGGGCTTTGCCCCGACTTTTCGGAACCTCCCGTTACCGGGAGGTTTTTTGCTGCAAAAGATGCTTTTGCAGCAAAAACAGAGTAGAATTCTTGTCATAAGAACAGACAAGATCACAAAAAATAATGAAGACATCAGAGCGAGAGAGAGGAGGGGCATAATGGAAATCTATTTTCTCGGAACGAATGCCGGGGTGCCGACGCTGCAGCGCAATGTGACGTCGGTTGCACTCCGGCTGCTTGAAGAACGGCGAACCTTCTGGATGTTCGACTGCGGGGAAGGGACACAGCATCAGGTTCTGCGCTCGCCGCTGCGGCTGGGCAAGCTGGAGAAGCTATTTATCACCCATCTGCACGGTGATCATCTGTTTGGCCTGCCCGGACTCATCTCCAGCAGGGGCTACCAGGGCGGGACTTCACCGCTTACGGTGTACGGACCTCCCGGGCTCAAGGCATATCTGGACATATCGCTGTCTGTCAGCCAGTCCCGCATTCCTTATAAGCTGGAGATTGTGGAGCACAGCGGCGGGCTGATTTTTGAGGATGAGACCTTCAAGGTGGAAGCAGGACTGCTGGAGCACCGGATTGACAGCTATGGCTACCGGGTTACGGAGAAGGACAGTCCGGGTAACCTGAATACGGAGCTGCTGAAGAGCTATGGACTGAAGCCGGGACCGCTATATGGCCGGTTAAAAAAAGGCGAGGATATCACGACTGATGAAGGCGTGCTGATCCGGGCGGCCGAGGTGATTCATGCACCCAAGCGCGGACGTATCGTAGTTATTCTGGGAGATACCCGGCCTTGTGCGGGCTCATTGCCGCTGGCGCAGGATGCCGATCTGATTATTCATGAGGCGACATTTGCCCATGGCCTAGCAGAAATGGCTCATCAATATCATCACAGCACTGCACAGCAGGCTGCGGAGCTGGCAAGGGATGCAGGCGGGGCTGAGCTGATCTTGACCCACTTCAGCTCGCGTTACACTTCGCAGGAGGAGCTCGCTCCGCTGCTGAAGGAAGCGCAGGAGATCTTCCCGAATACGCTGCTGGCAGAGGAATTCTGCACCTTCCCGGTCTACCGGAGAACCCCGGGAAATGACGCTGCGGACTGAATTATTTTCCGGGAAAGCGCAGGAAATGACAGGGCTATGCCAAAAATAGCCGGGCGCTGCAGGAGTTCGCTAGCGTTCGACGAAGAACGTTAAATTTAAAGTAAAAGCTGAGGATTAAGCGTACGAAGCAGTAGAGAAAATGCCGAAACGAAGCGGCTAAAAATAGCAGGCAGGCGGGCAATAAATCCATTCACAGCGTGCTTCCCGGAGAAGCCGCCGCTGCTCTGAAATATAATTCATAGGGTTAATAATAAATGAGATGAACCAACGAGTTCGAATCGACAGGAGGAGTTATGAACAATATCGGAGGCTTGTTAATTGATCTGGATGGCACCTTGTATCATGGCGGCAGAATGATTCCCGGGGCCCAGCGGCTGATATCAGCGCTTCGTGCGGCGGAGATTCCGTTCCTGTATGTGACGAATAACTCTTCAAGAACACCGGCGAGTGTAGCTGCACATTTGCGCGGAATGGGCATTGAAGCCAGGCCCGAGGAGGTCTGCACTTCATCGCTGGCTGCCGCCCGTTACATTGCCGGAGAATCTCCGGGAGCATCCGTGGCGATACTTGGAGAAGAGGGGCTGGTGGAAGCCTGCACAGAGGCAGGGCTAACCCTGGTCTCCGAGCATCCGCAGTATGTCGTGCAGGGGATCGACCGTTCTTTTACATATGAAGCACTGGCCAGCGCCTCGCGTTGGATTCGTGAAGGAGCCAGATTCGTCCTGACCAATCCCGACCTGATGCTTCCCTCCGATGACGGAGTGATGCCCGGTGCAGGTACGATAGGAGCAGCTATTGAAGCAGCCAGCGGAGTGGCGCCCGTGGTCATCGGCAAGCCCGAGACGCACCTGGTGACATATGCGACATCTCTGCTCGGTATCAAGCCGGAGGATGCGGTGATGGTGGGTGACAATATGAGAACGGATATCTTGGCGGGTGCCAATGCAGGCTGCCGGACTGTACTGGTGCTTACGGGACTTACCACCTGGGATAATCTGGAGCATTACCAGCAGCTGACCGGAGTCAAGCCTGATGAAATTTGTGCTGATTTAGCTGAACTTATGGTACTGCTCGGTGTATAATGACAAAGGTGACCATTTGACCATCCAAGAAGGGAAGATGACAATATGCCGGAATTGCCGGAAATGGAGAATTACAGAAAGCTGCTTAGCCAGCATCTAATAAACGTACCCATTACAGGGGTAACCGTAAATAGAGAAAAGACTATCAATATGGAGACTGAAGAATTCGTGAAGGGACTGGTCGGTGCCCGAATTGTATTCGTGGAACGCCGCGCCAAGCATATCCTCTTCCATCTGCATGACGGCCGTAGACTGCTGCTGCATCTGATGCTGGGCGGACTACTGTTCTATGGTACAGAGGAAGAACGTCCTGACCGTACTACACAGGTTGAGCTTGCGTTCGGTGAGCATATCCTCTACTTCATGGGACTGCGTTTGGGCTATCTCCATCTGCTGTCTGTCAAGGAGGGTGAAGCGGCAATGGGGAAGCTTGGACCCGAGCTGCTGGACCGCCGGATGACGGCCGAACGCTTCGCCGGACTGCTCAAGGGACGGCGCGGCGCGTTGAAGAGTCTGCTGGTTAACCAGCATGTTATGGCCGGAATCGGCAACTGCTATGCTGACGAGATTGCTTATGAAGCCCGTCTGCTACCATCTACGCTTGTTCAGAATCTGTCACCGGAAGCGGTGACCCGGCTGTACGACAGCGTGCGTAAGGTGTTAACGGATGCCACTGAAATCGGCGGGTATATGGAAATGCCGTTCATGACCGGCGACACCGTGACCGGTTCTTATAATGATGCCTGTAAAGTGTATGACCGTGAAGGCGAGCCTTGCCTGCGCGGCGGGGGAACCATAGTGAAGACAGAGCTGTCCGGACGCAAGGTATTCTATTGCCCGGATTGCCAGCATGACGCATAGCCCCTTCATAGGGGCGCATGTCAGCATACGCGGCGGGTACGGGCAGGCTGCCCGGTCCGCCAGGGAGAGCGGGGCTACATGTTTTCAGTATTTTCCGAAGAATCCGCGCAGTCTGAAGCTGAAGCCGGTAGACTACCGCGATGCAAGCAGCTGCGCAGAATACTGCCGGGAGCAGGGGATGGCTTCCATTGCCCACACCCCGTATCCGACGAATCTGGCTGCTGGCCCGGGCGACAGAGAGGTGATGATTGCCTCCCTGCGCAACGATCTGGAGATTGCCGAGGCGTGCGGATCGGTGGGCATTGTGGTGCATTTCGGTCATTTTGCCGGGATGGAGCCGTTACAGGGTTATCAAAAAATTATACAATGTATGAACGAGGTGCTGGCAGACTGGACCGGACGAACCAAGCTGCTGCTTGAGAATATGGCAGGGAATCATGGGTATGAAGGCATGACGCCCGAAGAGCTGGTTAAGGTCCGTGAGCTGTGCCGCTACCCGGAGAAGATCGGCTTTTGCTTCGATACCTGCCATGCTTTCGCTGCAGGCATCTGGAATCCGGAGCAGACGGACGAGCTTATCGTACGCGGTGAGAAGCTGGGGTACTGGGCGAATCTGGCGGCTGTGCATTTGAATGACTCCCGGTTCCCCTACGGCTCAAGGCGGGACAGACATGCTGGAATCGGTAGCGGATACATCGGGGGTGCGGCGCTAAGCCAGCTTGTGAAGATGGAGTTCCTGGCTGATAAAGTAATCGTTATGGAAACAGAAAAGGGACCGGATGGCACGCACAGAGCGGAGATTGCTGCTGTGAGGACCTGGTTTGAGGCGGGGGAGGATTGAAGATGAACGAAATGAATCAGCCGGAGCTGCTGGAGCTGCTGGCCACGAAGGGCGAGCCGCTTGTCCTGTTCCTGCATACCCCGCTATGCGGAACCTGCAAGGCAGCCCGGCGGATGATTGAGGTGGCGGAGCATCTGCTTCCGCCTGGCCTTTTAATTGCGGAGGGGAATGTCAATATGCTCCCTGATCTGGTGAACACCTATCAAATCTCAAGTGTGCCCGCTCTGCTGGCCGTATCTGCTGACCGTAGCGCTGAACCGGACATCATCTATTCCATTCACTCTGTTGAACGGGTGCTGGCATACATAAGGAGAGTGACATTATAATGATATCTTTACAACATCTGTCCCTGCGCAGGGAGGAGAGCCTGATTCTTGACGATGTATCCCTTACTATGAAGCAGGGGGAGAACTGGGTCATTCTCGGGCGTAACGGCTCCGGCAAAACCACCCTGCTGGAAATGATGACCGGCTACCTGTTCCCCAGCAAGGGCTCTGTTGAAGTGCTGGGGTACAAGTACGGTCAATGTGATCTGCGCGAGGTGCGCAAGCGAATCGGTTATATCGGTCCGTCCCTGATGGAAAAGCTCTCGCTGACCGACCCGGTCTGGGAGGTTGTAGCTACTGGTGCCTATGCGTATTTACGCTTCTACCAGGACATTCCGCAAAGTGTGAAGGACCGGTCGCTTAAGCTGCTGGAGGAGATGAACCTCGGCGAACTGGCTTATCATCCGTTCGGGTTGTTATCCCAGGGGGAGCGTAAGAAGGCTATGCTGGCCCGCTGCCTGATCGCAGAGCCTAAGCTGCTTATTATGGACGAGCCTTGCGCCGGTCTTGATTTATATGAACGGGAGAAAATGCTTGCCGAGATCGACAAGCTGCGGCAGCATAACGTTGGAGTGGTGTATGTCACCCATCATGTGGAGGAGATTGTTCCGCTTTTCACTCACGTGGCGCTGATTCGTGACGGGAAGCTGGCAGGAGCCGGTCCCAAGGAAGAGGTTCTGACGCAGGAGATGCTGATGGCTACCTATGATCTTCCGGTCAAGGTTGAATGGGATAACGGACGTCCCTGGATAAAAATAAGTTCTGGAGGCCAAGCAATTTGAACGATGCTACGGAAGACAAGATCATTTCAAGATATATCTGCACGGCGAATCATGGCTTCGCCCCCTATGCACAGGAGGAGCTTAGACGCCTGTTCGGAGCGGTGAAAAGCACCTTGCTGCTGCCGGGAGAAATCTTCCTGGCCACGCTTGAGGCGGAGCCGGAGGAGGTAGTGCAGCGGCTGGCACAGAACCTGCCGGTCTTCTTGCGCCACATCCAGCCTGTTGATTTCCAGGACACCGGCGATCTGCCGGCTCTGGAACGGCTGGCGGTATACTTAAGCCGGCGTTCGGAGCTGCAAGGCGAGAAGGTATCGCTGCATGTCCGTAAAGGCTCGTCCTCCTTCTGGGAGCAGAGTCCGGGTGAGCTGCGCGAGTGGCTGCAAGGCAGGCTTGACAGCCTGGATGCCGAGTTCACCGTGCAGGAGCCCGCTTGGGTGATCTCCGTCTATGCGGACGGTGACGCGCTGTATGCCGGGGTATCCCGGCCGGAGGCGAACCTGTCCAGCTGGAATGGCGGCATGATCCGCTTCCGCAAGGAGGACGGACAGATCTCACGGGCCAAATTCAAGCTGATGGAAGCGGAGAAGGAATTCGCCATTCCGTTCTACAGCTTCAAGAATGCGGTCGATATCGGCGCTTCTCCGGGCGGCTGGACTTCGTTCCTGCTGGAGCGCGGTCTCAAGGTTACCGCTGTTGATCCGGCGCTGATGCACGAATCCTTACGTAAGAATCCGGCACTCAAGATTCTGCGCAAAAATGCCGGAGAGGTCAAATTCCGTGAGAACGAATTCGATCTGCTGGTCTGCGATATGAGCTGGAGCCCCAAGCTGATGGCGAAGCTGGTCACTGAACTGCTGCATAGCCTGACACCGGGCGGCAGCGCGATTGTTACCGTGAAGCTGATGCACAAGAAGCCAATGGCGGTGATCAAGGAGATCATCACCATGTTTGAAGGCCAGCGGATGCAGGTCCAGCGTGCGAAGCAGCTGTTCCACAACCGGGACGAGATTACACTTTATATGATTAAGTATTAATTCATATTTGCAGGATTATGGGAAAGCATCCCGCAGTCTGCACCTCCGGCTTCTTGCCGGTTCCGGTGCGGGCAGTGGGGGCTTTTTTTTGCGTTATACAACATTCTATATGAACAGGCGGGGAAGAGATGGAATTCACAGGAAAGCTAAGTCCCGGACAGATTCTGGGAGAGCGTTATTATGTAACCGGGCTGATAGGAACAGGCGGAATGAGCCGGGTATATCTCGCGGAGGATGTACGGCTGCCGGGTATGCTGCGGGCCATTAAAGAGAGCGTCATCCGGGAGGGGAGTTATGGTGCGGGCGCCATTCAGGCGGAAGCGGA
The DNA here is from genome assembly GCF_038595095.1 of Paenibacillus sp. FSL P2-0089. NCBI lineage: Bacteria > Bacillati > Bacillota > Bacilli > Caryophanales > Paenibacillaceae > Paenibacillus > Paenibacillus sp. FSL P2-0089. Next base: position 3,988,890 of record NZ_CP152006.1, on the reverse strand, counting down.
GCTGTTAATCTCGCTACGTCATCCGCTGCTCCCGCAGATTGCGGATTTCTTTCCGCCAGACGCTGACGGCTACACCTACCTGGTGATGGATTATATTGAGGGCATCACCCTGAATCAATATATGGCAGAGCAGCCCGCTGCAATGACGGGGGAGCGAATCCTCAGCTATGCGCGGCAGCTGCTGGAGGTGCTGCATTATTTGCACAGCCATGAGCCACCGATCGTCTACCGGGATCTCAAGCCTTCGAATATCATGCTGACTGGAGAGCATGAGCTGAAGGTCATTGACTTCGGGATTGCGCGCAGGATGAGGAGCGGCTCCGGTGAGGACACCGAGAAGCTTGGAACTGCCGGATTCGCGGCCCCGGAGCAATTCGGCGGCGGGCAGAGCAGCCCGGTGTCGGACCTGTACGGGCTTGGTGCGCTGCTGCTGTATATGGCTTCCCGCAGGGAGTTCAGCGCCTGGCAGCCCGGGATGGAGCGGAAGCTGCAGGGCCATCTCCCGGACCGGATGATTCCGGTCATACGGCGGCTGCTGCGGTATCACCCGGAGGAACGCTATGGCAGTGCTGAGGAGGTAAGGGCGGCTCTCCAGCAGCTGGAGATTGGCGGTGCGGGGGAAGCCAGACATGAGCGGACGTACATACGCAAGGCTGCTGATGACAAGCAATCGCAGTCCTCTACTGTGGTGGTGGCCGTATTAGGGGTGTCCCCCGGGATTGGGACCACGCATACCTCGCTTGCTGTCAGCCGCTGCCTGTCACCCGAAGGAAGGACGGCATGGGTAGATTGTAATCCCTGTTCGCAGGTATTTAACCGCATGAAGGAAATGGCGGGAGGTCCTGAAATAAGCGGTGTTCAGGGAACACAGGAGCAGCCGTTCACCTGGATGGGGGTAGACTACTGGAAGCTTCCCCCTTCGGAGGGACTCCCGCACCTGCCGGATCAAGCCTATGCTTATATCGTCCTGGATCTTGGAACCGGCGGCGGGGAGGGGGCGCTGGAGGTGTTCACCGGCAGCAGCTTCCCCTTGTTAATCGCCTCCGGTGCGGATTGGCGGCTGGAGGATACCCTGCACTGGCTGCGCCGCAGAGGTCTGATTCCCCGGCCGGAATGGCGGATATGTCTGCCGCTGGCCGGGGAGCCTACCGTATCACTGCTGGCTTCCCTGCTTGAACCTGCCAGCGTATACAGCCTGCCGCTTCAGCAGGACCCTTTTCAGAGTAAAGGGAAGCTGGTTCAGGCCATTAGGGGGTTGATTGGACCGCTTAAGGGTGCACGTTTTCCTGCAAAGAATATTAGATTGTTTCAGAAAAAGAGCTGAACGCTCAGAGTTTTTTGACAGTTTTTCAGAAATCGGGCTTTATTTCTATTTCAGTGCAGGGTGCAGGTGTGCTAGAATGGAGCGATATCTATAATTATTGAACCTCTTGGTATTTACAATATAGAATGGAGCTTGCAGAGAATTTATGAGTTTACTTAGTGTAGAAGACGTTTCCCATAATTTCGGGGACCGGGTGTTGTTCAAGGATGTGTCCTTCCGTCTGCTGGATGGAGAGCATGTGGGAATCGTGGGTGCGAACGGCGTGGGCAAATCGACGCTGATGAATATTTTGACCGGCAAATTATTGAAGGACAACGGTAAGGTGGAATGGACGCCGCGGGTCCGTTACGGATATCTGGATCAGCATACCCTGCTTACCGCCGGTAAAACCGTGCGCGATGTGCTTAAAGATGCCTTCCTGCCGCTGCTGGAGCTGGAGCATGAAATGCTGGCGATTACCGATAAAATGGGGGAGGCGACGCCCGAGGAGCTGGACCTGCTGCTTGAGCAGATGGGCGACATTCAGGAGCAGCTCGATATCGGCGACTTTTACCTCATCGATGTGAAGGTTGAAGAGATGGCGAACGGACTGGGCCTGACGGCGATCGGTCTGGACCGGGATGTCACTTCCCTGAGCGGGGGACAGCGGACCAAGGTTCTGCTGGCGAAGCTGCTGCTGGAGAAACCGAATGTACTGCTGCTCGATGAGCCTACCAACTATCTCGATGTGGAGCATATTGACTGGCTGACGAATTATCTGAAGCAATATCCGTATGCGTTCATGCTGATCTCCCATGATACGGAATTCATGAACAAAGTGGTCGATGTGATCTATCATCTGGAGTTCTCGAAGCTGACCCGCTATACGGCCAATTACGAGAAGTTCCTGGAGATGGCGGGGATGAACAAGGCCCAGCATATTGATGCGTACGAAAAGCAGCAGGATTTCATCAAAAAACAGGAGGACTTCATTCAGCGCAATAAAGCGCGTGCCTCCACCTCAGGCCGGGCCAAGAGCCGCGAGAAGCAGCTTGGACGGATGGAGCGGATTGACAAGCCGGAAGAGGCGATGAAGCCTACGTTCCAGTTCAAGGAGAGCCGGGCCAGCGGAAAGACGGTGTTCGAGGGCGTTGATTTCGAGATCGGGTATGACCGTCCGCTACTGCCAAGTAAGCTGAATATGATGATTGAACGCGGTGAAAAGATTGCGATTGTCGGCTACAACGGGGTCGGCAAATCGACGCTGCTCAAAACGATCCTGGGTGTCATCCCTACGTACAGCGGAAAAACCTACCTTGGTGATTATCTGAGTTCTGCCTATTTCCAGCAGGAGCTGAAGGCGGAGAATATCACGCCGATTGAAGACGTATGGAATGAATTCTCCGGTCTGACCCAGAATGAAGTGCGTGGCCATCTGGCCCGCTGCGGTCTCAAAAACGAGCATATCACCCGTCCGATGAACATGCTGAGCGGCGGCGAGCAGGCTAAGGTCCGCCTGTGCAAGCTGATGATGCGTGAGAGCAACTGGATTCTGTTCGATGAGCCTACGAATCACCTTGATATTGTAGCCAAGGCTGAGCTTAAGCGGGCGCTTATGGAATACAAGGGAACGATTCTGCTGGTGTCTCATGAACCGGAATTTTACGAGGATTGGGTGACGAAGGTCTGGAATGTGGAGCAGTGGTCCGCGCAGACCGTATACTAATGGAGTCCGGGAAAAGTGGAGGTTTGCGCTTTTCCCGGTTTTTTACCAAAAACCTACGTACATAGGGGGCTGTTCAGAGATGGGTCCTAATCAAAACACGCCGCTTCCTGCTTCTTTGGCCGGCAGGGACGGCAGATATTCAAGACAGGTCCGCTTCGCGCCGTTCGGCGCAGCAGGACAACAGGGGCTGGCACGTTCGTGTGTGCTGGTCGTTGGCATGGGGGCACTGGGAACAGGCATCGCCGAGACATTGGCCCGCTGCGGGGTAGGGCGGCTTATCCTTGTTGACCGTGACTATGTGGAATGGAGCAACCTGCAGCGCCAGCAGTTGTATACGGAAGAAGACGCCCGTGTGCGGACGCCCAAGGCGGCTGCAGCCCGTACCCGGCTGATGGCGGTCAATTCGGAGATTGTGATTGAAGCCCATGTGCTCGATGTGCGTGCAGAGGAGCTGGAGAGTCTGCTTCCCGGCGTAGATCTGATTATGGACGGGACCGATAACTTCGATACCCGGCTGATCATTAACGACCTGGCGCAAAAGCACGGCATCCCCTGGATCTACGGAGCCTGTGTCGGAAGTTACGGCATTACGTATACGATTCTGCCGGGTGAAACCCCCTGTCTGAATTGTCTGCTGGGCACTATCCCGATCGGTGGGGATACCTGCGACACGGCGGGCATTCTTCCGCAAGCGGTGCAGATGGTTACCACGAATGGAACGGCTGAGGCGCTGAAGCTGCTCGGCGGATTCAAGGACAAGCTGCGCGGCAAGCTGCTCACCTTCGATATCTGGCGTAATGAGCAGCAGGAGATTGGGGTTCAGATGGCGAAGAAGTCGGACTGTCCCTCATGCGGTGAATCACGGAACTATCCGTATCTGTCAGCCTCTAACACAGAGCGCAGTGATGTGCTGTGCGGCAGGGATACGGTGCAGATCCGTCCGGCACACCGCAGAAGTCTAGATCTGGAGGAGACAGCTGCCCGCTTGTCCAGGCTGAATAGCGGCAAGGTGGAGAGCAATCCGTATCTGGTTTCTTTTACAGAGGAGCCGTACCGGATGGTTGTGTTCGCAGACGGGAGAGCCTTAATACATGGAACCAGTGATATCGCTGCCGCCCGCAGCTATTATCACCGGTATTTCGGATAATGGAGGAGAAGCGCAATGAACAAGGGAACCATCCGTCATATGGCTGTATTTACACTGAAATCCGCCCCGGATTCGGAGGAGACCAGAGCTTTTCTGCGGGATGGAGCTGAGATTCTTAGCGCTATTCCGGTGGTGGAGAATTTCGAGGTGCTGCGTCAGGTCAGCGCCAAATGTGAGCACCAGTTCGGCTTCTCGATGGAGTTCGCCGATCAGGCGGCTTATGATGCCTACAATAATCATCCGGCGCATCAGGCTTTTGTGGCAGAGCGCTGGGACACCCAGGTGGCCGCATTCCAGGAGATCGATTTCGTACTATAATTATTGCCGCAAAGAGACCATTCCCCCGAATGGTCTCTTTGTTTTGCGGGAATTCTAGGTATCATCTGCGGCGGCACAGCCGGTGCAAGACTGGTACAGGGGGACTATCCCGGTGAATGAAAAGATAGCATGGTATATACCCGGTCCGCGCCCGGATAGCCTTGAAGCTGATTCAGACAGAGAGGATAGGGCTGCCGGCCATATCGGGCTTGAGGAGGCCATCCATAGCCTTGGTATAAGAACAGCAATAAGCGAAGACCTGGATAGTCTTCGCTTATTGCTCTCAGGCGGTGAGCCTGTGCTTCTGCTCGCGGAGCTGGAGGAACCCGGAGGCTGGGCGGGCTGGGAAGCTGTCTCGGAGGCGCGGAAGGAGGGGATGGTTCTGCCGGTGATGGTCATATCCGGAGGGGCGCCTGGAGTGAAAGGGGAAGCGGCTGTCTCCGTATTCGATGCCGGAGGCAACGAATACATGGAGAAGCCTGTACATACCGGTGAGTTCAAACACAGAATATTGAATCTGCTTAAGCTGACAGGCCGCCGTAGAGATGCGGCCTCGCTGCTTAAGGTGGACGGATTGCTCCTCGATCGCGGACGCCGGCAGGTCATCCGGGATGGAGCCGAGCTGAAGATGACCCCCAAGGAATTCGACCTGCTGTATTATCTGGCAGAGAATCTGGGTGAAGTCTGTCCCCGTGCTGAAATATTGCAGCAGGTATGGGGGTATCATTTTCAAGCGGATACCAATGTGGTGGATGTGTACATCCGGCATCTGCGACTGAAGGTGGATAAAGGCCGCCGGAATAAACTGATTCATACGGTGCGTGGAACCGGATATGTACTGCGGACACCGGAGAGCGGGGCCACAAGCTGACGGCCGCTGCAAGCAGCTCTCCGGCTAATAGACATGTACTCTCTTGGTACAAGCTATAATAGATCTTCTGGCTGTTACAGTACGCGGCGTGATTTCAGGTAGGTTTTTTTCCAGTTACCCGAATTCAGATCGGAAATGGTCACGCCGGGTGAGCCGTAAGTGTGCAGGATCTTGCCATTGCCGGCATATACAGCCACATGGGTGACGTTCTTGCCGTTGGCCCGGCTTCCGCTGGAGAAGAACACCAGATCGCCGACACGCAGATTGGCTTTGCTGACCGATTTACCCACTTTAGATTGGGCAACGGACGTACGGGGCAGATCTACACCATATTTTTTGAAAATATATTGAGTAAAGGAGGAGCAGTCAAAATAACGTGTAGTTGAAGTGGAGGCACCGAACTGGTAACGCGTACCCAGATACTTTTTACCGAAGCTGACCACTTTGGAGCCAGTGGAAGATGCGGATACAGAATCGGCACTTACAGAATCCGCAGATACAGCATCAGCGGATACAGCTGAAGCGGCAGCAGGGGCTGTTCCTGCTCCGGTTGCGAGTAAGGCGCTGAACCCGATTGTTGTGCACAGACCAATTGTCATTGCTTGCTTGAACCAGTGTTGTTTATTCATGTTGTATACCTCCAAGGTTGTAATGAATTCTAGTAGTTTCGTTCGTCTGATTCGTAGTATAGCAGGTTATGACAGGCCTAAATTATGGAAGAGATGGGCTAAATGCAGGCGGGATATGCAATGTAAGCGTTTTATTAAAATCACATTAAAAGTTACAAAATATTAATATTTGCGTAGTGAGTTCGCCGAAAAAAGCCGGGAAACCCTTGATACACAAAGGGATTCCCGGCTTTACGATTTTGAAACAAAGGTTACAGCGATGTCTCCAAAAATCTATGTATTCAGTCCTTGCTCTGAATAATTAGCAGAAGTCCGCTCTCAATATGAACGGTTCCGCTCTGCTCCAGCAGCACATTGCTCACGGCCAGGGATTGCCCTAACTTGAGGGTGGCGTTCTCCAGAGGATATTGGAAGCCCTGAAGGGTGATGCCTGTTACCTCGGGAGTCAGAGGCAGCAAGGAGACATAGGAATACCCCCGTTCCTCTACAACCGCCTGAGAGCCGGTAAGCGTAATGTAGTTGTTCGCATCCATAATAGAGCAGGCTACCTGCCGTTGCAGTGCTCTTGTCATCATTTGAATGCTGGCCAGCGTATGGTCCATGCGCGTACCCGTTACCCCGATCATCAGAATAGACTGCGGCTGGAGGTTCAGGGCAAGATCCAGGGCCATTTCACTGTCGGTAAGGTCTTTGTTGACCGGATCACAGCTTATAGTCTTCTTGCTTCCCGCCTGAATCCGCTCCAGTGCCTCAGGAGAGACAGAATCGAAATCACCAACGGCAAGCTGGGGGGTGAAGCCATGATCAATCAGGAACAGCGCTCCCCGGTCAGCACCGATAATATAATCCTCTTCATCTAATAAGCGCAGGCATTCCGCGGTCAGTTCACCGCCTGCAACAATTACAATACGCCCGGATGGCAATAGCTCCCCCTCCTTGTTGTTCAATTAAGTTCATCATCCTGAACAGTATATAGCAGTTTCAAAAGTTGTACAATTGCCGCGCTGACGCTAAAATAGGGTTAGTGCGTCTGACCGCACCCATCCATTACGGATGATAAGGAATGCTTGAGCGCAGGAGGTGAGAGGGATCGTTAACGTGTTGTTTGTATGTCTGGGGAATATTTGCCGTTCGCCGATGGCGGAGGCTGTGCTGCGCAGCAAGATTGAACAGCGTCAGCTTACGGATCAGATTACAGTGGATTCTGCAGGAACGGGAGACTGGCATATCGGAAAAGCGCCGCATGAAGGGACAAGGCGTATCCTTGATCTGCATGGCATCAGCTATGAGCATATGAGAGCAAGGCTGGTAGCCAGTGAGGATTTCGAGAGATTCGAATATATCATCTGCATGGACAAGTCCAACGGGGAGAATGTGCGCAAAATTCCCGGCGGTGAGCAGTCCAAGCTGTTGTTCTTCATGGATCTGTTGCCGGATGAGGAGCTGCGTGAAGTGCCTGACCCGTATTTCACCGGTAATTTCGAGCAGGTCTATGATTTAATCAACGCCGGTTGTGATGTGCTGCTGGAACGGATTATTCAGGAGAAATAAATTATCCTTCTATTTCTCGCTGAAACGGTACCGTCCTTTAAAAGGACGGCAAAGCCGCTTCCACTTGGCAGGCATAGTGCTACAGCCGGACCGGTTGCCGTCCTTATGATTTAAGGAACGGCACCGTATGTCCGATTCGTGATGAAAGCGCAGTCAATCGTGTTGCATACATAAGTTCGTAAGATGTTCACTTTTGGGGTTCTATTTGCTGTTTCAGGAGCTGAAGAAATAGAGTAATGATTCCGGGAGCTCTTTTTGCCAAAAACCCCAAAGATGCTGACCGTCCTTCTCGCGGTAGGACACCGTGGCTCCCTTGGCTTCAAGCATGGCCTTGGTCTCCCGGTTCATCTCCACGAAATCATAGACGCCGGTATCGGTCTTATATTCGCGCTCTTGAAGCCCTACAACCATGTTGATCTGAAGCCAGGAGAGATCCTCCTCTTGTGATAGCAGCTCGCGGGTCTCGGGATAGTAGGCGCCGGAGAGGCTGAGCACACGGCTGAATAATCCCGGATACGCCAGCGCAAGGTGAAGGGAGACACTGCCGCCCAGGGAATCACCGGCTACGATCCGCTCCTCCGGTGTGCGCCGGACAGGATAATTATGTTCAATGAAGGGAATAATCTCTTCGGCGAAGCATGCAAGGTACTGCTTGAAGCGGCTGCCGAACGGAGCGTATTCAGCGGTGCGGACTGCCACGTTCACTTCGACGCCCACTATAATGAAGGGTTCCACATCCTGCTCCAGAATCAGCTGACCAGCCAAGGTGGCAATCCGGCCGAAGTTGAAGAATTCTTCACCGTCCTGGCAGTAGACGACGGGATAGCTGAGTACTTCATTATATCCGGGGGGAAGATAGATACGCAGCTTGCGCTCTTCCTGCAGGTGTTCGCTCCACAGTGTTTGTTTTACAATTGTACGTTTCAGAAAAACAGGTTCGCTCATTGTCAAATCGTCACCTTTCATGTCGGATTTTGCTTAAGACTTAGTGTTGCGTTAAAATTAACCAAGCGGCAAATGTGGGATATATCATTTACTTGATAAATATCCTTCAATCTGTTATAGGATATTTAAACGCCTGTTATACATACAAAATTTATGGAAACATAAATTTTATGCGTATTTCTTTGACGAAACAGATACAACAGGTGTATAATAATTCTATAACAGAGACCACTGATATTCAAATTTTTTTATTGAGGTGAAGATAATGACTAGAGTTCCTTATGAAGTGTATACAGAGGACGTTGAAGCCCTTACGGTTCTTTCCCCGGATGGAGAAATTATCAACAAGGAAATGATGCCTAACCTTACCGATGATCAATTGAAAGAAATTATGTACCGTATGGTATTTACCCGTACTTGGGATGACCGTGCTGTCAACCTGGGCCGTCAAGGCCGTCTCGGCTTCTATGCACCGGTATCCGGACAGGAAGCTACAATGATCGGCAGCGAGTACGCTTTGCAGAAGGAAGATTTCGTCTGCCCGGGCTACCGCGATATTCCACAGCTCGTATGGCATGGCCTTCCATTATATCAGGCGTTCCTGTATTCCCGCGGACATCAGCATGGCGGACAGATTCCTGATGGCGTTAATGTACTTATGCCGCAGATCATTATCGGAGCACAGATTCTTCATGCTACCGGTATTGCTATGGGCTTCAAATTGAAGAAACAGCAGAACGTTGCAATCACATATACCGGTGACGGCGGTTCGTCTGAAGGCGACTTCTACGAAGGCCTTAACTATGCAGGAGTATACAAGCTGCCGGTGATCTTCTTCGTTCAGAACAACGGCTATGCCATCACCACTCCGTTCTCGAAGCAGACAGCAGCGAAATCCATCGCCCACAAGGCAGTTGCCGCAGGGATTCCCGGAATCAAGATCGACGGTATGGACGTCTTTGCAGTAATCTCTGCTGTACAGCAGGCTGCTGAACGTGCCCGCAAAGGCGAAGGCGCCACACTGATCGAAGCGGTAACCTACCGTTTCCGTCCGCATTCCCTCTCCGATGATGCCAGTAAGTACCGTACGAAGGAAGAAGAAGGCCAATGGAATGAGAAAGATCCGATTGCCCGTCTTGCCAAGTACCTGGAGAAGAAAGGCCTCTGGACTGAAGAGGACACTCTGCGCGTAAGAGAAGAAGCGAAAGCTACTGTCAACGAGCAGATTAAGAAAGCAGAACAGACCGAAAAAATGACCATTCCCGGCTTGATCGACAGCATGTTCGAGGTAACTCCGAAACATCTTGAAGAACAAAAAGCCGATTTTGAATAAGGGGGATATCAGGCAATGGCACAGATGAATATGAAAGAAGCAATTCGTGACGCAATGCGCGTTGAACTGACTCGTGACCCCAATGTTCTTATCTTCGGAGAAGACGTTGGTAATGTAGGCGGCGTATTCCGTGTAACGGAAGGGCTGCAGAAGGAATTTGGCGAGGAGCGCGTCTTCGATACACCGCTGGCAGAGTCTGCCATTGGCGGTTTGGCTTTTGGTCTTGGCGTGCAGGGCTTCCGCCCGATCGCTGAGATCCAGTTCGTAGGCTTCATCTTTGAAGCTCTGGATCAGATCGTTATTCAGGCAGCGCGCCTGCGCTGGCGTTCCGGGGGCAAGTACAATGCTCCTGTAGTCTTCCGCACTCCATTCGGCGGCGGCGTTAAGGCAGCCGAGCTGCACACCGACTCCCTGGAAGGGCTGATTGCCCAGAGTCCTGGGATCAAGGTAGTTATTCCTTCTAATCCTTATGATGCGAAGGGACTGCTGATCGCTTCGATCCGCGACAATGACCCTGTATTCTTCATGGAGCACTTGAACCTGTACCATGCTTTCCGGGCAGAAGTGCCTGAAGGCGAGTATACCGTTGAACTCGGCAAAGCGAATGTAGTACGTGAAGGTACGGATGTATCTATCATTACCTACGGCCTAATGGTACATACAGCGACCAAAGCGGCCGATCAGCTCGAAAAAGAAGGCATCAAAGTCGAAATTATCGACCTTCGTACCGTTAGCCCGATTGATATCGACACCATTGTGGCTTCCATCAAGAAGACTAACCGCGCGATTGTTGTACAAGAAGCTCAGAAGAGCTCCGGCGTAGCCGCTGAGGTTATTGCCCAGATTAACGAAAAAGCTCTGCTGCACCTGGAAGCCCCTGTGCTTCGTGTGGCAGGTCCAGATACAATTTTCCCGTTTGCTCAAATCGAAGATACTTGGATTCCTACCCCTGCACGTGTCATCACGGCAGTTAAGAAAGTCATGGAATTCTAGGAAGTAACGACCTTGCCGTCCTTGTATAAAGGGCGGCAGCCGTTTCTGTCTTCTATCAAACAGGACTGTTGGAATAACTCAACATAATTTATAGGAGGTTATCAAGGTGGCAAAATTTGAGTACCGGTTCCCTGAGCTGGGCGAAGGTCTGCATGAAGGCGAAATTATCAAAATGCATATCAAAGCCGGCGACAAAGTAACCGATGACGATATCGTAATGGAAGTTCAGAACGACAAGGCGGTAGTAGAGGTTCCTTGTCCGGTCAACGGCACAGTGCTTGAAGTCTTCACCAAGGACGGACAAGTATGCCGTGTAGGGGAAGTTGTAGCCATTATTGAAGCAGAAGGCGACATCCCTGAGCAAGAGGGCGGCCATCCGGCAGAGCAGGCTTCCCAGGAAGCTGATGCAGCCAAGGGCGGAGCGGATACTACTTCTTCTCCGGCAACCAGCAGCCCGGCTACTGGCGGAGCAACGAACTTCGAATACAAGTTCCCTGAACTAGGCGAAGGCCTGCATGAAGGGGAAATCATCAAGATGCACATCAAGGTTGGAGACAAAATCACTGACGACGATATCATTATGGAAGTTCAGAATGATAAAGCAGTGGTGGAAGTTCCTTCTCCAGTCAACGGTACTGTAGTCGAAGTGTTCACCAAAGACGGCCAGATCTGCCGTGTAGGTGAAGTTGTGGCGATCATTGCTGCAGAAGGTGATGTTCCTCACGAGGAGGGCGGCCATGCTGAAGCATCCGGTGCCCAGGCAGCAGCTCCTTCCCAAAGTACTGCTCCGGCAGCGGCGGCAGCTCCAGCCCCTGACCGTGAAGTGTTGGCAACACCAAGCGTGCGCAAGTATGCCCGTGATAAGAGCGTAGATATCTCCAAGGTGAATGGCTCCGGCAAGAACGGTAAGATCACACTTGAAGATGTGGAAGCCTTCCTGAAGGGCGGTTCTACAGCCCCAGCGGCATCGGCTCCAGCAGCATCTGCACCAGCGGCGGCAGCACCGCAAGCCAAAGCCAAAGAAGCAGCACCGGCAGCAGCAGCTTCCGGCAATGCAAGTCTGGAAGAAGAACGCGTACCATTCAAGGGTATCCGTAAGGCGATTGCCAATGCCATGGTTAAATCGGCTTACACTGCACCGCATGTTACGATCATGGACGAAGTGGATGTTACGGAGCTCGTTGCTTTCCGTGCCCGCATGAAGCCGGTAGCCGAGAAGAAGGGCGTGAAGGTTACTTACCTCCCGTTCATCGTGAAGGCACTCGTGGCCGCTTCCCGTCAGTTCCCTGCGCTTAACGCGATGATTGACGAAGCTACGAACGAAATTGTCTACAAGAAATACTACAACATCGGTATTGCTACAGATACAGACAACGGCCTGATCGTTCCTGTCATCAAGGACGCTGACCGCAAGAGCATCTGGATGATCGCAAGCGCGATTTCAGATCTGGCTGTGCGCGGACGCGACGGCAAGCTGGCTCCGCATGAAATGAAGGGCAGCACGATCTCGATCAGCAATATCGGCTCTGCCGGCGGTATGTTCTTCACTCCGATCATCAACTTCCCTGAAGTTGCTATTCTCGGAACCGGACGTATCACTGAGAAGCCTGTTGTGAAGAACGGCGAAATCGTTGCAGCACCTGTAATGGCACTGTCCCTGAGCTTTGACCACCGGATTATTGACGGCGCAACAGCACAGAATTTCATGAATTACATTAAGACCCTGCTTGCAAATCCTGATATGTTAGTTATGGAGGTGTAATTAATGGTAGTCGGAGACGCTTCAATCGAAATTGACACATTGGTTATTGGTGCAGGTCCCGGCGGATATGTGGCGGCAATTCGTGCCGCCCAGCTCGGCCAAAAGGTCATCATTGTAGATAAATCGGAACTCGGCGGCGTGTGCTTGAACCGCGGCTGTATTCCTTCCAAGGCCCTGATCTCGGCCGCTCATCAATTCGAGGCTGCCCAGCACGGTGAAGTATTCGGTGTTACTGCCGAGAACGTTAAGGTGGACTGGTCTAAGACTCAGGCCTTCAAGAACGGCGTAGTCAAGAAAATGACTTCCGGCGTTACCAGCCTGATGAAGGGCAACAAGATCGAAGTATTCAGCGGAGAAGCTATGTTCATCAGCACAAACGAAGCCCGTCTGTTCAATGATCATGAATCCCCGCGTTACAAGTTTAATAACTGCATTATTGCAACGGGCTCCCGTCCGATTGAACTGAAGCCATTCCCGTTCGGCGGACGTATCCTGTCCTCCACGGAAGCGCTGGATCTGCCTGAAATTCCTAAGAGCATGATCGTTATCGGCGGCGGCTACATTGGTGCGGAGCTGGGTCAGATGTATTCCAAATTCGGCACCAAGGTTACCATCATTGAAGGGCTGGATACCGTTCTGCCTGGCTTCGATAAAGACATGACCCGTCTGGTTGCCAAGAATATGGCTAAGACTGGCATTGAAATTGTAACTAACGCCAAAGCCGAATCTGCGGTTCAGAACGACAAGGAAGTTACTGTAAAGTACTCCGTAGGCGGAGAGTCCAAAGAAGTGACTGCTGAATACCTGCTGGTAACCGTAGGACGCCGTCCGAATACTGACGGCGAGCTGGGCCTGGATCTGATCGGCGTTGAGCTGGATGACCGCGGTCTGGTGAAGGTAGACCATCAGGGACGGACTAATATTCCTAACATTTTCGCAATCGGCGATATCGTTCCGGGTCTTGCCCTGGCGCACAAAGCTTCTTACGAAGGTAAGATTGCTGCGGAAGCCATTGCCGGACACAAATCGGTTGTAGATTACAAGGTAATGCCGGCTGTAGTCTTCACAGATCCTGAATGCTCCAGCGTAGGTCTGACAGAGAAGGAAGCTAAGGATAAGGGCTATGCGGTTAAGGCCGGCAAGTTCCCGTTCGCAGGCAACGGCCGTGCCGTGTCCCTGAATGCTCCTGAAGGCTTCATCAAGATTGTAGCGAAGAGCGACAACAATCAGGTGCTCGGCGCACAAATCGTCGGTATTGAAGCTTCCAACCTGATCGCTGAGCTGGGTCTGGCGATTGAAATGGGCGCAACGCTTGAAGATATCGCACTGACCATCCATGCGCATCCAACCCTTGGCGAGATCGTTATGGAAGCGGCTGAGCTGGTAGAAGGCCACCCGATCCACGTAATGAAATAATAACCGCTTAAGCTTATGCGGTAAGAACACAAGAGGATGTTCCCGAAGCCATGCAGATGGTCAGGGAACATCCTCTTTTGACTGAGGTCACTGTCATGAACGTTCGGAAATAGCTGGCAGTCAGCCCAATTCGGGCAGAGAAATGTATGTTTTTTTGCGTATTTTTATCGTTAGGGAAGTTACAACGACCGTCAGCTCATGGTAAACTAATAGAAGAAAAAAGAGAGTGGGGTGTGATACGGCTTGCGTAATTACTTGGATTTATTGCAGGATATTCTCGACAACGGTACAGCTAAGAGCGACCGGACAGGTACAGGTACAGTGTCCGTCTTCGGGCGTCAGCTCCGCTTCGATCTGTCGAAGGGCTTCCCGCTGATGACCACCAAGCGCATTCATCTGAAATCGGTGGTACATGAGCTTCTATGGTTCCTCAAAGGGGATACCAATACAACGTATCTGAAGGAGAATGGCGTCTCGATCTGGGATGAATGGGCCGATGAGAACGGGGAGCTGGGACCGGTATACGGTTCGCAGTGGCGGGCGTGGGAGAGCAAGGACGGGCAGCATATCGATCAGATTGCGAATGTGATTGAGTCAATTAAGCATAATCCCGATTCACGGCGACATATCGTTAGTGCGTGGAATGTAGGCGAGATTGAGCAGATGAAGCTTCCGCCCTGCCATTTCGTGTTTCAGTTCTATGTAGCGGGCGGCAAGCTCTCCTGCATGCTTACGATGCGTTCGGTGGATACGTTCCTTGGTCTTCCGTTCAACATTGCCAGCTACGCGCTGCTTACCCATATGGTGGCGCAGCAGACGGGGCTTGAGGTCGGAGAATTCATCTGGTCCGGCGGAGATGTGCATATATATACAAATCATATGGAACAAGTGGCCACACAGCTTGCACGGGAGCCTTATGCGCTGCCGAAGCTTAACATCCGCAGAGTACCGGACAGTATTTTTGATTATACCTTTGAGGATTTTGAATTTACCGACTATGTCTATCATCCGGGAATCAAGGCACCGGTTGCTATATGAGCATTACCATGATATGGGCGATGGCCTCAAATGGCGTAATTGGCAAAAATAATGACATGCCCTGGCATTTGCCGCTGGATTTCGCTTATTTCAAAGCGGAGACACTCGGCAAACGGATGCTGATGGGCCGGAAAACCTGGGAGTCGCTGGGCAGCAAGCCGCTGAAGGGCCGTACCAGCCTGATTCTGACCCGCGATAAGAGCTTCGCACCCGAAGGGGCTGAGGTCATCCATACGCTGGCTGAGGCGCTGGCTGAGGGGCGCCAAGACGATGAGCTGATGGTGATCGGCGGAGCCGAGATCTATAGCCTGATGCTGCCGTATGCCGACAAGCTGCGTGTTACACGGATAGAGGCGGAGATTGAAGGCGATACGACATTCCCTGAGGTAGACTGGAGCCAGTGGAAGGAAGTTTCCAATACACCAGGACTCAAGAATGAGCAGAATCCGTATGATTATCGTTTTATGGTGTACGACCGCAAGGAGTGATAATGAAGCGTTTTCTCTGACACAAGATGTGAAATAGTACAAATAATCAGCAGATTAGTCCATTACAGTGCGAAAGTATTGAATGCTAATATAATTAAAATTAGAAATGGTGTACTATACATCAACACGAAGAGAACGGATGGGGGAAACGTATATATGTCTACACCTACTGGATTTATGGAGTATAAGCGCCAGCTCCCAGGGGACCGCGATCCCGAGCAGCGCGTGAAGGATTGGGAAGAATTCCACGAGCATCTGACCGAGGACGAGCTTCGGACCCAGGGTGCCCGTTGTATGGATTGCGGCACACCGTATTGCCACACCGGCATGGATATGAGCGGCGGTACTTCAGGCTGTCCCGTGCATAACCTGATTCCGGAGTGGAATAACCTGGTCTACCGTGGCTTGTGGAAGGAAGCACTGGAGCGCCTGCACAAGACCAATAACTTCCCTGAATTCACCGGCAGCATCTGTCCTGCACCCTGCGAGGGCTCCTGTACCGTCGGTCTGATTGGACAGCCTGTTACGATTAAGACGATCGAGCTGGCCATTGTGGACAAGGGCTTTGAAGAGGGCTGGGTAGTCCCGAGTCCGCCGGAGAAGCGTACAGGCAAACGGATCGCCATTGTCGGCTCCGGTCCGGCAGGACTGGCCGCAGCAGCCCAGCTGAACAAGGCGGGTCACACGGTAACGGTCTTTGAGCGCAGTGACCGTATCGGCGGACTTCTGATGTACGGCATCCCGACGATGAAGCTGGACAAACGTGTCGTACAGCGCCGTGTCGATCTGCTGGCTGCAGAAGGTATCGAGTTCGTGGTTAACACGGAGATTGGTAAAGACATTCCGGCGCAGCAGCTGGTGGATGAATATGATGCCGTTGTTCTCTGCGGCGGGGCTACCAAGGCAAGACGCTTCAACGTGGAGGGCCATGACCTCAAAGGGGTTATGTATGCCATGGATTACCTGAACGGCACGATCAAGAGCTATCTGAATTCCAATCTGGAGGATGGCAACTATGTATCCGCCGCAGGCAAGGACGTAATCGTGCTGGGCGGAGGCGACACAGGCTCTGACTGTGTAGCGACTTCCTTGCGGCATGGCTGCAATAGCATCACCCAGTTCGGCACACATGACAAAGCGCCGCTTACGCGTGATCCGATTGCCAACCCTTGGCCGCAGTTCCCGAATGTCTACACCCTGGATTATGCCCAGCAGGAAGCCAAAGCGGTCTTCGGTGAAGACCCGCGTGAATTCTCTATCATGACGACAAAGTTCGTCGGCGATGAAGAAGGCAACCTCAAGGAGCTGCACACGGTGCAGATCCGCCGGATGGTGGACGAGACAGGACGGAAGATCTACCAGCCGGTTCCGGGAACCGAGGCTGTCTATCCGGCCCAGCTGGCGCTGATCGCGATTGGCTTCGACGGACCGGAGCAGGATATCATTGAGCAGCTTAAGCTGGATACGGACCGCCGTACCAATGTGAAGGCCCGTTATGGCAAATTCAACACGAACGTGGATAAAGTATTCGCAGCCGGAGATATGCGCCGCGGGCAGAGTCTGGTCGTCTGGGCTATCAACGAGGGACGTGAAGCAGCGCGTGAAGTGGATAAATACCTGATGGGTTCGACTGTACTTGCTTAACCCTGTATGCACCAAAAAGCCGTCCTTCAGCATTGCTGAGAGACGGCTTTTTATTTTGCTGCTATATTATTGAATAGCCTTCACCGCTCACATGATTACGGGGGCTAGTCTTCCAGCTTGAACCGTTCAATCTTAAGCTGCAGATCGCCCGCCATCCTGGACAGCTCCGTAGAGGAGGCGGAGATCTCTTCCATGGAAGCGAGCTGTTCCTCTGTAGCTGCCGTTACACTCTGGAAGGCGTCAGAAGTAGAACGGGAGATGCCGGAGATCTCGTGAACGGAAGCGGCGACCTCCTGCGCTCCCGCTGACATCTGCTCGGTAATAGCCGAGATGTCATGCAGCTGGCTGTTAATTTTGGCCGTAGACTGTTCAATGCTGTTGAAGGATTCCTTGGCTTCGGCGGTAACCTGAATACCCAGCTCAACATCAGCTGCAACGGTATGCCGGATCGCTTCATAGGTCTGGTCGATCAACCGGGTCATCTGCTGGAGGGTATCTTGAATATCTCCGGCGGTATTCTTCGATTGATCGGCCAGCTTCCGCACCTCAGCAGCCACGACGGCGAAGCCCCGGCCCTGCTCTCCGGCCCGGGCCGCTTCAATGCCGGCGTTCAGCGACAGGAGATTCGTCTGTACGGCGATCGCCGAAATTGCACTGCTCATCGCGGACACCTCATCGTTCAAGCCGTTTAATTGCCCGATCAGCTGCGAAGAGTGGTGGGTAGAGGTCCGGATGGCATCCATTTGCTGGCTGACCTGTTCCATCTTCCGGCTGCCGCTGCGCACATCTGCTTCAGTGCTTGCGGAAGAATCGACGATGGAGGCGGCGGCTTCGGCGATCCTTTGAATACCGGAAGACATTTCCTCCATCGCGCGCGAGGTCTCTGCCATGGCCGAGGTCTGTGTCTGCGCACCCTCGGAGGAGTCCTGCACCAGTTCAGCCACGTAAGCGGTGGCTCTGGAGTTTTCTTCGGTGGTTGCATTCAATTGCTGGCTGGAGGCTGCGAGTTGTCCCGAGGTGTCCGAAATATCCGATACGATGCCGCGCAGAGAGCCTACCATCAGGTTGTAATTCTGTGCCAGCTGACCGATCTCATCCACCCGGTTCATCTGAATCTGCTCATTCAGATAGCCTTCGCTTACCCGCTGTGCAGAACGGTTCAGGCTGCGGATCGGCTTCGTGATGGAGCGGACAATCAAGTACATCAGGGTTAAGGCGACAATCAGGGCAACGGCCAGAACCATAAGTCCGGTATAGATAATGGGCTGTGAGGCATCCGAGAATTCTTGGGTAGGCAGGATGCCGACAATTTTGAAGCCGGTGTTCGGATCGGTTGTATAATAACCCTGCATGTCCATCTCCGTGTCCGGATTGGTATAGTGCAGGTCCCCGCTGTCGTTTGCCAGCATTTTCACTATATAATCTGCTACATCCTCACCAGCTGCTTTGCCGGGATAAGAGACGAATTTATCATTACGGTCCACAATGTAGAAGTAGCCGGTTTCACCCGGATGGGTAGTATGGATTCTTTCACTCATTGCCTTGAGATTGAGGCTTGTGGTCACGGCTCCTTTGCCATCCTCCAGCGAATGGGAGATGAACAGCGTATAATTGCCGGTTGTTGCGGAGACAAAAGGATCAATGATTGTAGTGGTACCGGCATTCTGCATGGACGCCTTATACCAGTCCCGTGTACGCGGATCATAATCCTGTTTGCCGGGGTCCGGAGCCTTCATCCAGGCACCTTGTTCGTTGCCCGCCGTAAGAATCTCAAGCTCAGGATGTGCCTTCATGAACTGATCGATGAGTGTGCGTGTTGCAGGAGCCTTCACATCGAGCCCGGAAGACTCAATCTGGCGGCTGAGCAAATCTACATTCCGCATAGCAGCGGATACATATTCTTGGATGGTCCCGGCGACCAGATCTACACTGGAATGCGTGGCTTTCTGCATTTTAAGCTCCAATTCCCGTTTCGCACTGGAATAGGAGAAATAACTGACCAAGAGGATCGGGATCACCAGCATAATGGTAAACAGCATCATCATTTGTCTTTGCAGTGATCGCGATCTGAGCTTGCCGGTGAAGCGGTTGACTGACTTGAACATTGGAACGGTTCCCCCTCTGGTACATGGAAATCGGCTGGTAGCTAGCCGTTTCTCTCTAAATACCTCAACTCATATTCGGTTTATCGACACATTCTTTTCAGATCTTAAGGATTTGGTGTAAAATATTTAATTGCATTCACAATCTATTCATCGCCCGCTTGACGCGGCCTCGAATATCGTATAGATTAAGAACCAACATTTATAACGTAACAGCGTTGACCAAGGACTTGGTATCCGTAAACGCCGGAACAGAGAGGGGATTCACCGGCTGAAAGATCCCCCGAGTGCGTAAGACACCAATCCTGCCTTGGAAGCTGCAGCTTATGCTGAAGATGGGCATAAGTCTGCCGGAACCGGCCGTTATCCGGTTTAGAGGACCGCAAACTTAGATAGTTTTGTGGTTGAAACAGGGTGGTAACACGGCGCATTCGTCCCTGACGGATGCGTCTTTTTTGCGTTCTCATTATGGCAGCGAAATGTTCTGGACCCGTTCACACTTATCGACGAAAGAGGCTGATCTGTATGCGTCAAACCAATCTATTAGTTACCACTCTGCGCGAAGCTCCTGCCGAAGCAGAGACAAGGAGCCACCAGCTGCTGCTGCGTGCCGGATATATCCGGCAGGTGGCCGCCGGGGTATACACCTATTTGCCGCTCGGACGGCGGGTGCTGCGCAGGATGGAGCAGATCGTGCGCCAGGAGATGGAGTCCGCCGGAGCGCAGGAGGTTCTCATGCCTTCGATGCAGCCGGCAGAGCTCTGGAGAGAATCGGAACGTTATGAGGTGTACGGCAAAGAGCTGATGAAGCTCCGGGACCGTCACGACCGTGAGTTCGTGCTGGGTCCGACCCATGAGGAAGTGGTTACAGCGCTAATGCGCGCAGAGATCAGCTCTTACCGGCGGCTGCCGGTGACTGTCTATCAGATTCAGACGAAGTTCCGGGATGAACGTCGTCCGCGCTCAGGGCTTCTGCGGGGCAGGGAATTCCTGATGAAGGATGCCTATTCGTTTGATACGGATTGGGAGGGCCTGGATCTGGCCTATCAGGTGATGTACAGCACTTATGAGCGGATCTTTGACCGCTGCGGCCTGAAGTACCGGGCTGTGCAGGCGAATGCCGGAGCGATTGGCGGCAAAGGCCAGAATCATGAATTTATGGCCCTGTCAGAGATAGGTGAGGATACGATAGCTGTGTGCTCCCTGTGCGGATATGCTGCGAATCTGGAGCAGGCGGAAGTGCGGAGCGGAGCCGAACCGGATAGACAAGATTTTGCCGGACGCCCTGCCCCTGAGCGATTGCATACGCCTGCCCAGAAGACTATTCAGCAGCTGGAGCAGGAGAGTCTGCTCAGACCGCAGGAGATCATCAAGACCTTAATCTACACTGGCGGAGGCAAGACAGTTGCTGTGCTGGTCCGTGGAGATCATGAGGTGAATGAGCTGAAGGTGCAAAAGTACCTCGGCTGCGGGGACATTACGCTGGCTGATGCCATGCATGTGCAGGAGGCTGCCGGAACCGGAAGCGGTTATGTCGGCCCTGCCGGCTTGTCCGTGCCTATCCTGGTGGATGCTGCTGTTGCAGCCATGACAGAAGCAGTCACAGGCGCGGGGGAAGAGGATTACCATCTGCGTGGAGTGGTGCCCGGCCGGGACTTTCCGCTGACGCAGGTAGGTGACTTCCGCAATGCAGTTGCTGGCGACAGCTGTCCGCAGTGCGGCGAAGGGGAGCTGGATTTCCAGCAGGGCATCGAGGTAGGGCATGTCTTCAAGCTGGGCACGGTCTACAGTGAAAAGCTGGGGGCAGATTATTTGGATGCAGACGGCCGCACCCGGCCTATGGTAATGGGCTGCTACGGCATCGGAATCTCCCGCTTGCTGGCCGCAGTGGCTGAGCAGAACAACGATGACCAGGGGCTGATCTGGCCGCAGGACCTAGCTCCGTATGCGGTTCATATTCTGCTGATGTCGGTCAAAGATACAGCGCAGCGTGAGCTGGCCGAAGCTCTGTATGCACGGCTGACCGCCTTGGGCATCGATACCCTGCTGGACGACCGCGATGAGCGGGCCGGGGTCAAATTCAAGGATGCCGGACTGATCGGTATACCGGTTGCGCTGGTGGTCGGCAAGCTGGCCGCAGAGCAAAGGATTGAATACATGGACCGGAGAACGGGTAACAAGGAAGTAGTTGATATGGGCGAGGCCGTGCTGCGCGTAAGCAGGCCTCAATAATGAACAGCGGATTTTGGGGGCCAGGAATGGTATAATAGACTACTGGACAACTTTTGTAATGAACCAAGGGTAAGGAGCGATTATTGTTGAAGACACTCATTATTGCGGAGAAACCGGACATGGGGCGGAATATCGCCGCCGCAATAGAACCGAAGGCCAAAAACTACCGTTCCTATCTGGAAGGGGAGCAGTACATCATCACCTGGGCGATTGGGCATCTGATTGGCCTGGCAGAGCCCGAAGCCTACGACAATAAATATAAGAAATGGAACATTAATGATCTGCCGATCATTCCCGAGGAGTTCAAGCTGCTGCCCAATGCACGCACCATGGACCAGCTGAAGGTGATCGGGGAGCTGGCGAAGCGCAGCGATCTGCTGGTGAACTCCTGCGATGCCGGGCGTGAGGGCCAGCATATTTTCTCATTAATCCAGCGTTACCTGGAGCTGAACCAGCCGGTGAAGCGGCTGTGGATCTCCGACCTGACGCCGGAGACGATCCGCAAGGGCTTCCAGGAGCTGAAGGACGGATCGGAATACGAGAATCTGACCAAAGCGGCCCGGGCGCGCAGCGAGGCGGACTGGCTGATCGGGATGAATGGCTCGCGCGCTTTTACCACCAAGCATAATGTGCTGCTCTCGGTAGGCCGGGTGCAGACCCCGGTGCTGGCGCTGATCTATGACCGTCAGAAGACCATTGAAGCGTTCTCCTCGCTGAAGTTCTTTGAGGTGGAAGGGCATTTCACCCAGAATGAGCTGACGTATAAGGGAATGTGGCAGGGCGACCGGTTAACGGAGGGTGCGAAGGCAGAGGCGCTTGCGGCCAAGGTCAAAGGCAAGCCCGCCCGGATTGTTCTCTATGAGGTCAAAGAGACCAAGGAATATCCGAATAAGCTGTACGATCTGACGCTGCTGCAGCGTGAGGCGAACGGGAAATATGCTTTCTCCGCCAAAAAAACACTGGATATCGCCCAGGCGCTGTATGAGAAGCATAAAGTAATCTCGTACCCGCGTACCAACTCTAACTATGTCACGGAGCAGAATATTCCTGAAATGCACAAGACGCTGTCGGCCCTTCAGGGTACGCAGTACGACGATTGGGTGAAGGGTGCGAACCGTAACCTGGTTCATAAAGGCAACAAGTTTATTTGTAATCCGTCCAAGGTCGAGGATCACCATGCGATTCTGCCTACGAACCGTAAGGCGAACGGCCTGAGTGCGGACGAGGCCAAGCTCTATGATCTGATCGTGCGCCGCTTCCTCTCCCAGTTCTATCCGGCAGCGGAATATAAGGTGCATACGGTGATGACCGAAGTGGAAGCCGAGAAGTTCAAGACTACAGTCAAGGAGCTGCTCAGCCTCGGCTGGAAGGTGATTTACGCAGACCAGAAGAAGGACAAGTCCAAACCGGCCAAGGGTAAAGGCAAGGAGGACGAGGAGGAAGAAGAGCTTGAGGTGAACGAGCCGTTCTCGGTTCAAGCGGAGGGTGAAGTGATCTGCAGCGATGCGGTTGTGAAGGAGAAGGATACCCAGCCCCCGAAGCATTACACGGAAGGAACCTTGCTGAAGGCGATGGAGAGCGCAGGCAAGCAGATTGAGGACGAAGAGCTGCGCGATGCCATGAAGGATTCGGGGCTGGGCACTCCGGCGACCCGGGCCGCTACGATTGAACGGCTGAAGAATGTCGGCTATGTGGAGATGCAGGGGAAAAAGATCGCCATCACCCAAAAGGGGCGGACGGCGGTTGAACTGATTCGCGGGGCTGGCGTGGAGCTGCTGACCTCCCCGGAAATGACCGGGCAGTGGGAGCGCCGCCTGAATGAGATTGCCCGCGGCACCGCGGCGGACGGGCAATTCATGGAGAACGTCAAGCGGTTCGCTTCGATGATTGTGGACAAGGTCCGCGTGCAGTCGCGCGCCGCTAAAACCTCCTTCGAAGGGGATACACCTTCGCTGAACAGCGGCGGCAAGGGCCGCAGCTCCGCAGCTGCGCCGCGCAAGACCGCCGAATCCAAGGCGGCCGGGCGCAAGCCGGCAACGGCCAAACCGCGCAGCGCGGCGTCTGCCGCTGCCGGGAAGAGCGGGGATGCCGGGCCGAAGGTCATCGGCAGCTGCCCGCGTCCAGGCTGCGGCGGCATGATCTTCATGGGCCGCAAGGGCTACGGCTGCTCCCATTATAAGGAGGGCTGCGCCTTCGTGATCTGGAAGGAGAATCACGGGCGCACGCTCACCGACACCCAGGTGAAGGCCCTGATTGAGAAGGGCCGAACCGGGAAGCTGAAGCTGACCGGTGAGGACGGCGCGCCGCTTGAAGGCAAGCTGGTGCTGCAGAATATGGATACCGGCCAGCTGGCCGTGGAATCATAATTCCTGAATATCAAAAGCGCCCCGGCCAGATTTTCATGGCGGGGCGCTTTGTTATAGGATGATGAGCTTCACCTGCAAGAAAGATTACGGGGATTCATTCAAAGCCTCTTCAATGGCGGCGCTTAAGCCTTCATAGGAGGAATCCGGCAGCAGGACGCCGTTCACCATGAATTTCGGTGTGCCGTTGACGCCGTAGGCTCCGGCGATTTTGAAGTCCTCTTTGACATCGTACATATACGTATGTTTCTTCAGATCCTGCTCGAACCGCTCTTGGTCAATCCCTGCAATATTGTCCTTCACGAACTTAAGGATGAACTTCTGGGTTGCCCAGATCTTGCTCTCATCGCCCTGGCTCTCGTAGAGCTTGTGGAGATACTCCCAGAACTTCTCATTATTCTGCTGATAGATAGCTTCCCCCGCACTGGCGGCCAGGTAAGAGTCCCGGTCAATGAAGGCGAAGTTCATGAAGTAGAACTGGACTTTCCCGCTGTCTACGTAGTCTTTGATGAACGTATCCAGGTAGGAGGCGGTCCAATTTTTGCAGGCAGGGCATTTGAAATCGGCGAATTCAATCACCTTCACCTTGGCGGATTCGCTGCCCAGATGCGGCTGCTTCTCGTATTTCAGCCCGTCCACCACGATCTTGCCCTTCACATCGGTGTAGTTGGGGAGATTATCGAGCGCCTCAGTGCCGGACGATTTGCCCTGTGTAAGGAAGAAGGCAAGAAGGGCGATCAGCAGCACGGCAATCACTGCAAGCAGCATAGGGAGCAGACGCCCGTGATTCGGGGTATTCCTGGAACGGTTAGCTTTGTTATTCATGGCCAGCCTCCTGCACGATGTGAAAATCTACTCAAATAGTATAATCATACCGGCGGCAGGCTGCCTATGCCATTTGTAACAATTGCCCGATTCTGATGGTGCAAGTCAATCAGCCGTGATGCTCCCGCAGCGCAGCGGTGCGGATCACCGGAGGCACCTCGTGAATGGCAGAGATGGTCAGGACGGACTGCTGCATCTCCCGTTCCAGCTCAATCAGATTGTAGAGCCACTCATTCGGCTGCTTCAGATAGATGCTATTGATCCCGGCAGTCAGCGCGGGCAGTACATCTGTACGCAGGGAGTTGCCGATCATCCAGGTGATATTACGGTCGAACGGATAGGTAGTCAGGATATTCTCAAGCGCCTCCACATTTTTGTGCTGGCGGATATAGATGCGGTCATCGAAATAGGCGTCCAGCTTCATTTGGGCGATTTTGCGCTGCTGAATGGTGTCGTCGCCGCCGGTATAGAGATAGAGGGAATGGCCGTCCTGCTTGAGCGTATCCAGCGTCTCTACCATGCCGGGATAAGCTTCCACCTCCTGGTCGTACACACTCAGTCCCAGCTTCATCAGCTGCCGCTCCTCGAAGGCATCCGGCTTGCGGTTATATTTGCTGCAGAAGTAACGGTAGGTGGCAATCAGCGATTTCGGGAAATTGTCGCTGGCCAGGCCGCTTGTGCTAACGGTCTCGACATCAATTTCCACCTGCTTGCTGCGCAGTTCGCCGATGGTAGGCTGGAAATCGCTGAACCAGTCAGACATCAACTCGAAATATTGTCCAAGGATAAGGTCAAAATACTTATTGCAATGCACCAGGGTATCGTCGAGATCAAAGATCACTTGTTGGGTCAAATACTTCATGAGGTTCACTCCTAAGTTGGTCTGTTAGATACGGATGTAGGACTCCAGAAACATCTGGAGCTCCGAGGCCCCGTCAGGACGTATGCTGTAGCGTTCGGTGCCTTCACCGCGCAAATGGACCCGCAGAAGCCCGGCGACTCTTAGACTAAGCAGGTGATGCATCAGCATCTCCCGGGACAGGCTCAGCTCGGACTGCATCTCCCACAGTGTCTTCGGTTCGTTCGCTACGAAGCGCAGCAGTCTCAGCCGGGTAGGATCAGAGAGAGCCTGTGTTAAACGAAGCAGCACCGTTGGAGGCTCCTCCTCATTGTCTGAGGGGACATCAACCGGATATTGCACCAGCATCAGGTTCTTGAAGAAGCAGTACGTGTTGATCGGCCGGTTATGCACGGTAGGCAGCAGCACAATCGTCTTCAGTCCGGGAATGTCCTCAATGACAATTCCGCCGGAAGCATATTCGATCAGCGGGACCATGTCCATTTTGCTTTCCAGCATTTTTTTCTCAGAGGCGTCTTCAATCAGCAGCGGCAGCAGGGTATGCTCCACATGGCGGAAATAATGCTCATACCATATCCGCAAAAGAGGCGTATATCCGTTCTTGATCCGCGCGCATTCCTCGGCCGTGAATTGATGGAAGAAAGGCTCGGTCCGCCGGAGGCAATCCTCCAGAGATAAGCTCTCCAGCTCTGCCAGGAACTGCAGCACCTTGGAAGCCTCGCCCCGGCTGTAGGCCCAGGCGTAGAGTACATCATAATCTTCGAACGGCCACTCGGCGGCCTGCTTCAGTGCAGCCAGCTGTGCGGGAGTGAAGCGGCCATCCACATCTCGGATCCAGTCGGTGCCGATGTCCAGATTGGAAGTCCATTTCTTGGTCACATATAACATGAAACTGTCCAGCAGTTCGTATACGGGGGAAACATCAATGTTCAGTTCATACTTCATTTAAGCCGGGTCACCTCCAGAAAATCAGTCACTTCTATATATTATCTCTTGTTTTGAAGAGGGTTGTCTACTATAATGTTCGGTGTTTGCCGCATGGACATCAGGTTCCGTTCATCAATGAATTACATAGGAGGATTTATTTGTGTCAGATTCTATACCGATGCCGCATGGACAGAGCGGTAGAATGAATTATTCGATTTTGATTGCCGTGATTATTCTGGCAGGGCTGAGCCAGGGGATGCTGCTGCCGGTCTTATCTATTCTGCTGGAGCAGGAAGGCGTATCGTCCTCGCTGAACGGACTTAATGCGGCTGCCTTGTATGTAGGCTCATTTGCCATGACCCTGATTGCAGAAAGGGTACTTGGCGCCATCGGCTTCAAGAAGCTAATCGCCGCGGGTCTCGCGCTGGTGCTGGTATCACTCCTGCTGTTCCCGCTCCTTACCGGCGTGAAGGTCTGGTTCGTGCTCCGCGTGCTGGTCGGGATCGGCGATTCAGCGGTGAATTACGCCGCACAGCTCTGGGTGCTGCTCATGACACCGGCGGAGCACCGTGGACGGAACCTGTCGCTCTACGGGATGTCCTACGGACTCGGCTTCAGCCTCGGACCGCTGGGCATCAGCCTGCTGCGGTTCGGGCAGCCCGCACCGTTCCTGATTACAGCCCTGCTGTTCGTAATCGTGCTGCTGATTGTGGGCTTCAAGCTGCCTGACTCACGGCCGGAAGCTATGGATCACAGCGAAGGCCAGGCGAGCAGATTCGGCCGGAGCTACCGGCTTGCTTGGTATGCGCTGATTCCGGCGCTGCTATACGGCTATATGGAAGCCAGCCTGAACAGCAGCTTTCCGGTATACGGGCTGCGCACTGGGTTCAGTGCAGACCAGATTGCCGCTTTGCTGCCCTTTGCAGGCATTGGAGGCCTGCTGCTTCAGCTGCCGCTCGGCATATGGAGCGACCGTTATGGCCGCAAGGCCATCCTGATTGCTGCGGGGACAGGAGGAGGCCTGGCCTTCACGCTGCTGCCGCTTACCGGCGACCATGTCCTGCTCACCCTGCTGGTGCTGATGGTGGCCGGGGGGCTTGTCGGCTCCTTTTTCTCGCTAGGATTAAGCTATGCCGCCGATATCCTGCCGCGCAGGCTGCTTCCCGCTGCCAATGTAGTCGCTTCCTTCCATTATAGTCTGGGAAGTATTGCGGGGCCGGGCATCGGCGGGCTGCTGCTGCAATTCGGCTGGGGCGGCAGTGTGTTTGCCGTAATGGGCGGCCTGTATATTGTATTTGGGCTGGCAGGGTTATTGTTCTCGCCACGGAAGACGATATGAGGTAGAATAAGAACGAATGCTCGCATGGAATTTGATCCCGCTTTCAGAGTACACTATAGAGTAGAGTCGAAGACAGGAGAGGCTGACCTATGATTACAGTTGAACATTTGGCCAAAGCGGTCGGGGAAGATAAAACACCGGTGCTTCAGGATATCGGATTTCAATTAGAACCGGGAGAATTTGTAGCGCTGCTGGGAGCCAGCGGCAGCGGGAAATCAACACTGCTGCGCTGCCTGGCCCTGCGTGAGAAGTGGGACAGAGGGAATTTCAGGGTAGATGGGCAGGATATTATGAAGAGCCCCTTCGCCGGCAAACGTAAAATCCGCCGGGAATGGGCTTATCTGGAGCAGAATGCGGAGCTGAATCCGAACCGCACTGCACTGAAGAATGTGCTGATTGGACAGGCCTCCCAGACGCCGCTGTGGCGGATGGCTACAGGCATGGTCCGCTCAGATGATTATATGGGGGCGATGGACCAGCTTGATCTGCTTGGCCTGCTGGACAAGGCCAAGCTGAAGTCCGGCCAGCTCAGCGGCGGTGAACGTCAGCGTGTAGCCATTGCCCGGGCATTGGTCCACGGCGCCAAAGTCATCCTGGCGGATGAGCCGGTGACGGGCCTTGACCCCAAGACTGCGGAGAATGTGCTGGAGACCCTCCGCAATCTGTGCAAGGAGACAGGCCTTACCGTGCTTACGGTGCTGCCGATCGAGCTGGCCGAGCGTTATGCCAGCCGTCTGTGGGTGCTGGAGGACGGAAGAATCAAGCATGATGTCAAAGGACGCCGGCTAACCTCACAGGAGCGGCTGCATCTGTGAAGTGAGGCAAGGCGTTCAGTAAGGAGAGCGTAAATGAAGTTTAATATGCGTATGCGTCTACTGGGAGGACTTGCCGCAGCCGCCCTGTCGCTGTTTGCCCTGTCGGGCTGCACTTTCATCAGTGATCCGGTATCCCAGATGAGGGTGCCCCAGCTGCCTGCGGACAAGGCTTCGCTGATGGCCGCCATTAACTCTTCTCTGAAGGCGCTGGATGGCACCTTGACCCGTCCGGCCAATGATGATAACAGCTCTATTTTTACAGAGGACCTGGACCAGGATGGCGTGATGGAGACGCTTGTGTTCTACCAGAACAAGAATGAAGCCGTGGTTAATCACGGAATGATTCTGGAGAAGCAGGGGGATACCTGGGTCAAGAAGCTTACGTTCGATGGTGTTGGCAACAATCTTGATTCTGTAGATCTTAAGGATGTAACAGGTGACGGTAAGCTCAACATTATTGCCGGGTATTCCCGTGGGGAAGAGAAGGGCATGGTCGTCTACAGCTATTCCGGGGGAGTGCTGGAAGAGATTCTAACGAAGCCGTACACCAAATACATCATCGATGATCTGAATGA
Organism: Paenibacillus sp. FSL P2-0089; assembly: GCF_038595095.1. NCBI lineage: Bacteria > Bacillati > Bacillota > Bacilli > Caryophanales > Paenibacillaceae > Paenibacillus > Paenibacillus sp. FSL P2-0089. The sequence goes on along the minus strand of NZ_CP152006.1, from coordinate 3,959,689 downwards.
GGATGGAATCGCGGATATTACCGTGGTGTATTTCAAGCGTAATGAATTCGCAACAATTGCTACTTACCAGTACAATGACAGCTTCCAGGTGCTGGATCAACTGGACGACTTAGACCCTTATTTCAATAGTTATTACAATATTGTCTCAGGAAAAGTAGCTGCGAACAAAGAAGGTATAGTCCTGGATTCAGCCGTGGATTCTCACTCAGCGTATACAACAGTGGTTGTAATGGAGAATAACAAGCTGCGTGTCGCTATTCCCGGGAATGACCTCACCTTCAAGGACCGCAAAATAGTCAGCGAGGATATTGATTCGGACGGAATTATTGAGATAGGGATGCTGGTTCCCCCCAAGGGATGGGAGTATTTCGATCCGGAGACCATTCCGTATTTCAATTCCTATTACAAATGGGACGGGAAAGACGGCTTGACCTTCAGTACCCAGCTCTATAATGATCCGCTGGACCGGTTCACTATTAACTTCGCCCCCGAATGGCAGGAGCGGGTGACCGTGGACACGAAGTCGGTTCAGAACAAATCACTCAAATTCATTATGACGGATACCGGAGAGACGGTCGCCGAAGTAACATTCTTCTCGCCTGCGGAATGGGACAATGCGAAGAACACCGGCTGGAAGCTGCTCGGCCGCGATCTGGATAAAATGATCGGGTACCGGGGAGGACTGGAACAAAATACAATCGGAGGAGGAGACGGGCGAATTCAATCCTCTATTGAAAGGAAGGGAATCAATGAGTAAAGTACTGATACTGGAGGACGAAGAGTCTATCCGCAGTTTTATTGTTATTAATCTGAAGCGTAACGGCTTTGAGGTGCTGGAGGCGGCAGATGGCCATGAGGCGCTGCATAAGCTGACTACTATACATGACATTGATATCGCCCTGCTGGATGTTATGGTACCCGGCATCGACGGCTTTGAGGTATGCAGACGCATCCGGGAGACCAATGAACGCCTCGGAATTATTTTCTTGACGGCCAAAGTACAGGAACAGGACAAGGTCTATGCGCTGTCGGTGGGAGCAGATGACCATGTCAGCAAGCCGTTCAGTCCAACCGAGTTGATCGCACGTATCCAGTCGCTGCTGCGCCGGGTCAATGTTCACCGCGAGCAGTCGGCCAAGGTCTCGTTCCAGTCGGGTCCGTTCACATTAGATCTGATCTCCAAGCAGTTCAAGCGGAGCGGGGAAGCCATTGAGCTTACCCCAACAGAATTCTCGCTGGTGCAGTTCTTCCTGGAGAAGGAGAATACGCCGCTCAGCCGTGACTCCCTGCTTGATCATGTCTGGGGCAAGGAATATATGGGGGACCCTAAGATTGTTGACGTCAATATCCGCCGCTTGCGCCAAAAAATCGAGAACAATCCATCGGAGCCTGAGTACCTGCAGACGGTGTGGGGGCACGGCTATAAATGGAAAGGCCAGGTACAATGATCAAGAAGGGGATGCGCAGACAGATCGTACTGCACTATATTCTTGTAGTCTTTGTAGCGCTTCTCCTGGTTGAGACAACCTTTCTGCTGGCGATCCGCACCTATTATTACGACAGCATCTACACCAAGATCACTACACAGATTAGTGCAGCCGAAAGTATGGTTAAATATGGGGTCTTAAACGGCACATCAGCGAACCAGTTGAAGGGGTTACTCGATTATTTTAATCTGGAGTATACCGAGCTGGAGGTCCTGACCCTTAAGGGGGACATCCTTACCAGTACAACAGGGTTTCAGCCGGACCGGACCATCACCACCAGTGATGTCCCGGAGGCGGTGGGCGGCAGTATAGGACGCTGGCTAGGCCGGCAAGCCGGAACTAATGAAAGTGTCATGGCGGTCTCCAAGATGGTGCGTATTAATGCTCACGATACTTATATTCTGCGGTATCTGACTTCCATGGAAGGCGTTAATAAAGATCTGCTTAATCTGACCCTGCTCTCCATTGGCATCGGTGTGGTAGTGCTGACGATTGTTCTGCTGCTCAGCTTCGGTCTCGCCAATTCGATTGTGCGTCCGCTGAATAATATTACGGCAGTGTCAGCACAGATGGCGAAGGGCAAGTTCACGACCCGGATCAAAGGCGATTACCGTTATGAGATAGGGGCACTTGCTTCAACGCTGAACTATATGGCGGACGAGATTGTCCGCAGCAATCAGATCAAGGATGATTTCATCTCCTCGATCTCCCATGAGCTGCGGACCCCGCTGACCAGCATCAAGGGCTGGAGCGAGACGCTGGTCTCCGGGGGCTATGACCCTGAAGAGACCAAGCTTGGGGTCGGAATTATCTCCAGGGAGAGTGACCGGCTGATCGGGCTGGTGGAAGAAATCCTCGACTTCTCGAAGCTGCAGCAGAACGAAATGAAGCTGTCGATGGGGCAGGTGGATATTAAGGTTCTGCTGCAGGAGACGCTGCTCAATATCTGGGCCAAGGCCGAGAAGAAACGGATTCATCTGCTACTGGAATGCGAGGAGACGATCTTCATCAAAGGAGATGCCAACCGCTTGAAGCAGGTCTTCCTCAATCTGGTGGATAATGCGGTGAAGTTCTCGCCCGAGGATTCCAGTATCGTGCTGTCGGCGGAGCGTCTAACCGGTACCGAGATGGCTGTCACTGTCCGTGACAGCGGTATTGGCATTAGTGAAGCGCATCTGTCCAGAGTGCGGGACCGCTTCTTCCAGGTCGATGCCCTTAATGGCGGTACGGGCCTGGGGCTGGCGATCTCCCAGCAGATTGTGGAGCTTCATAACGGCAAGCTGGAAATGGACAGTGAGCTGGGCAAGGGTACTCAGGTTACTGTCATTCTGCCGCTGGATGACGGCCAGCAGGGGAATGCCCGTCCCAGCAACTCACCGGTAACTTCATAAGCAAGCCAAGTGGAAACGGCTTTGGCGTCCTTACAGGGACGGCACCCGTTTCAGCGAGAAATAGAAGGATAAGTTATCGTGTGAAACATATAATTTCTTATATTTATACAAAAGGGATACAGCATTCGTCCGGACAGACCGGAGCTGTATCCCTTTGTATGTAGCAGCCCTAAGGGCTGAACGATTGTGCTGAACGATTGTTATGAAGGCATTCCTTCCGCACGCAGACGGCCGGCCTTCTCATAGACCTCCTGAAGCAGGCGGGCAGGCTGGGTACGGACCAGCGGCTTGGCAGCTACAATCTCATGCGGGCCGACAACAACGATGTTGTCTGCACTGCCTTTGATTACAACACCATCTTTGATCACAGCACCTTCACCGATAATGGCGTGTTCGATCAGAACACCGCGTCCAATACGGGCACCGGGCATTACCACACTCTGCTTGATTCTGCTCTGCTTGCCGATCTCTACACCGCTGAAGATGACCGAGCGCTGAGGGCTGCCTTCGAGTTGGCAGGTTTCGTGAATCAGGCAATTTGCTGAAGTAGCTTGTTGAGTGCGGGGTCTGAGCGCAGCCAGCTTGGTCCGCTGTGCACGGCTGTACATCGGCCAGCGTGAGTTATCAAGCTGGAAGCCGTCTTCTTGCAAGAGATCCATATGAGCTTCCCAGAGGCTGCCAACGGTACCCACATCTCTCCAGTAGCCCTCGAAGCGGTAAGCGAACAGTTCATCATTCGCATTCAGCATGGATGGAATGACATCCTTACCGAAATCATGACCGGACTCCGCATTCACGGCATCCCGCAGCAAATGAGCCTTCAAGTACGCCCACTCGAACAGATAAATACCCATGGAAGCCAGATTGCTCTTCGGAGCCTTCGGTTTCTCGGCAAATTCGGAGATCTTGAAATCTTCATCCACGTTCATCACGCCGAAGCGGCTCGCTTCATCCCAAGGAACCTCCATAACCGATATCGTTGCCTTCGCAGACTTGGCGATGTGATAATCGAGCATTTTGCGGTAGTCCATGTGGTAGATATGGTCTCCCGACAGAATAAGTACATGCTCCGGGTTCTGGCTGTCAATATATTCAATATTCTTATAAATAGCATCGGCGGTGCCTGTATAGCTGTCTCTGCCTTCAATCCCAGAAGGGAGCAGTCTTACACCCCGGTCACTGCGGCTATGCAGCCCCCAGGGCTCACCTTCACCGATATGCTGGTGCAAGGATTCTGCTTCGTACTGAGTCAATACTCCGATGGTATCAATCTTGGAATTCACACAGTTGCTTAGGGGAAAATCAATAATTCGGTACTGTCCGCCGAAAGGGACTGCAGGCTTAGCCATGCTGGAAGTTAACGGGGCCAATCTGCGGCCTTCCCCGCCCGCCAGGAGCATGGCGATACATTCTTTCTTACTCATGTGTTATCCCTCCCATTTTTTTGTCAATGCTTGTAATATACACGAAGAACAAGCGCTTGAAACGACATAGGTGAATTATATTGCTGCATATCTGCAAAAATTACATGTTTATTTTCAATATTCAGAAATTGCCCGGACTTCTCTCAAAATCATTTTCAAAATCTATATATTCGGGTAATGTAATAGGTGCATCATATATCCTAAGGTGGTGATGATTTGGCCGATTTACTAAAAACAGAAAACCTCCCGTCCGCTGAAGATATTTATCTGTTCCATGAGGGCACGAATTATCGCAGCTATACGATGCTTGGCGCGCACATTGCCGTCCAAGAAGGGCAGGCCGGCGTTCGCTTTACCGTGTGGGCTCCTCATGCGGCATATGTAGGACTGGCGGGAGATCATAACAGCTGGGATGGAACATCCGATCTTGATACGTTATATAAGATACCCGATTCAGGATTTTGGAGTCGTTTTTTTCCGGGAATGGAGCCGGGAACTTTTTACAAATACAGGATTACAGGAGCAGATGGTACAAGCTTCCTCAAAGCAGACCCATATGCCTTCCACGCGGAAGTTCGCCCGGCAACAGCATCTGTTGTAGCGAATCTGGACGGCTACAAATGGGGGGATGCTGCTTGGAGGCGGAAGAGTAAAGGTCCGTATCAGGCACCCATGAATATTTATGAAATGCATCTGGGCACCTGGCGGCAAAAGGAAGACGGCGAACTCTATACTTATCGGGAGATCAGCAGTCTGCTGATTCCTTACCTGAGCGAAATGAGCTATACCCATGTGGAGTTTATGCCGCTCGCTGAACATCCATATGATCTGTCCTGGGGCTACCAGGGAACCGGTTATTTTGCGGCTACCAGCCGCTTCGGAGAGCCGCAGGATCTGATGTATCTGATCGATCAGCTGCATCAGGCCGGCATCGGGGTCATTCTGGACTGGGTTCCTGCCCATTTTGCCAAGGATGCTCATGGCCTGCGTCTGTTCGACGGTTCGCCGCTGTATGAGTATGCTGATCCGATGCTGGCGGAGAAGCCGGGCTGGGGCACCTTGTCCTTCGATTTCAGTAAGCCGGAAATCTCATCCTTCCTGATCTCCAATGCCTTGTTCTGGTTCGAGAAGTATCATATTGACGGCATGCGCGTGGACGCGGTTACGAGTATGCTGCGGCTTGATTTCGAGAAGGAACCCCATCAGTACCGGACGAATGAGCATGGCGGGCTGGAGAATCTGGAGGCCATCCGGTTCATTCAGCAGCTCAACCAGACGATCTTCCAGTATTATCCGAAGGCGCTCATGATGGCGGAAGAATCCAGTGCCTGGCCGGGCGTAACCTCGCCGGTGCATGAAGGGGGCCTGGGCTTCAACTACAAATGGAATATGGGCTGGATGAATGACACCTTGGGCTACATAGAACGGGATTTCGATTCGCGCCCTTATCATCATAATTTGTTGACCTTCCCGATATGCTATGCGTATGCCGAGAACTATACACTGCCTCTGTCGCATGACGAAGTAGTGCACGGCAAGAAGTCGCTGCTGGACAAAATGCCGGGGTCCTATGAGCAGAAATTCGCCGGTCTGCGCCAGCTTCTGGGGTATCAGATCAGCCATCCGGGCAAGAAGCTGCTGTTCATGGGCGGAGAGTTCGGGCAATTCATTGAATGGAAGGATCAGGATCAGCTCGACTGGCTGCTGCTGGATTATGAGAGCCACCGGCGGATGCAGGCCTATACAGCTGCGCTGAATAAGCTATACCTTGCCGAAAAAGCGCTGTGGGAGCTCGATCATGACATGACGGGCTACCAGTGGATCGATGCCGATGACAGCGGGCAGAGTGTCGTATCCTATATCCGCAGAGGCAAACGTCCGGTAGACACGCTCTTAATTATCATCAACTTCCAGCCGGCCGAGCGCCGCCATTACCGTATTGGCGTGCCGCGTCCGGGTGTTTATGAAGAGTTATTTAGCTCAGAGAGCAACGAATACGGCGGATCGGGCTTCCACAATGAGCCGCTGAAGAGCACCAAGACCGAGTGGCATAATCAGGTGAACAGTATAGAACTGACCCTGCCGCCACTTAGCTTCTTGGTGCTTAAGAAGTCAGGCCGCAAGACCGTTTAAGGGCAGGAAGTGTCCGAATAAGCCACTATATAAGGGGGAGATGGAATGAAAGTATTATTTGCCGCGGCGGAAGCCCATCCATTTATCAAAACAGGCGGACTGGCCGATGTCATCGGCGCTTTGCCGAAAGCCCTCAAGGCGGCCGGGGTCGATGTCCGGGTAATTTTGCCCAAATACAAAGGAATTCCTGAGAAGTATTCCGCTCAGATGGAGCATGTCGCTACTCTGGAGGTCCCGATTGGCTGGCGCAATCAGTATTGCGGGATCGAAAAGGTGGTATTTGAAGGGATTCCCGTCTATTTCATCGACAATGAGTATTACTTCGGCCGTGACGGAATCTATGGCTATATGGATGACGGCGAGCGGTTCGCGTACTTTAACCGGGCGGTGCTGGAATGTCTGCCGGCCATTAGCTTCCAGCCGGATGTAATCCATTGCCATGACTGGCATGCTGCGGTGGTTCCGCTGCTGCTGCAGGCGCATTACCGCCATAATCCGTTCTACAGTGAGATGCGTACGGTATTCACCATACATAATCTCCTGTATCAGGGAGTCTTCCCGTATACCGTGCTGGGTGAGCTGCTGGGTCTGGACGACAGTTATTTCCTGGGCGTGGAGTATTACGGGAATGTGAATTATATGAAGGGCGGGATTGTCTACAGTGACCATGTCACCACCGTCAGCCCGACTTATGCCGATGAGATCCGGACCCCGTACTACGGCTATGGTCTTGATGGTCTCCTGACTGCGCGCTCTGACGCGCTCAGCGGCATTGTGAACGGAATTGATACCAAGAGCTATAATCCGTCCAGTGATACGGCAATCTTCACCAAGTACCGCTCTAACCTGGCCAAAAAAGCCGAGAACAAGCTGGGACTCCAGCAGGAGCTTGGATTGCCGGTGGCCCCTTACATTCCAATGGTAGCTATGGTTACGCGTCTGGTGGATTCCAAGGGACTGGATCTGCTAACCCGTGTGCTGGATGAGCTGCTGTACTACGATGACATTCAGTTCGTGCTGCTGGGGACGGGGGATGAGGTCTACGAACGCTGGTTCCGTGAGGCGCAGTGGCGTTATCCGACCAAGCTGTCGTCACAGATTACCTTCAGTGATGCCTTGTCCCGCAAAATCTACGCCGCCAGCGACATCTTCCTGATGCCGTCCAAATTCGAGCCTTGCGGCATCAGCCAGCTCCTCGCGCTGCGTTACGGCAGCATTCCGGTGGTCCGTGAGACAGGCGGGCTGAACGATACCGTGCAGGCATACAACGAATATACCGGTGAGGGCAACGGCTTCACCTTCAAGGATTACAACGCCCATGATATGATGCATACGCTCCGCCGCGCCGTATCGTTCTACCACAAGCCCGAGCACTGGAAAAAAGTAGCCAAAAACGCATTCTCCGGCGACTACAGCTGGAACGTATCCGCTCAGCAGTACATTGATATTTATAACAAGATTACTGTGGCTGCGGAGGAATAGGTACAGTAAGGTTTAGATGGGAAAAGGCACCCCTCAGTTCATGATGAACTTAGGGATGCCTTTTTGACGTTGTTCACCGCAACGGCGACCATGCAACGTGTTCAAAACTTAAATGTGTCTAATTTCATCAAGCCTCCACAATATGCCGGAACAGAATCCGGTACTCGTACGGCTCCAGTGCCACATTCATCATCCCGCGTTCCGGGGCTACTGCTTCGCCGGTCAGCGCATCCAGCCAGTCACTGGTCTCCATCGGGTGGCTGAGCGTGCGTTGCTGCGGTGAATTGTTCATCCAGACCGTGAAGTGGATCAGCTCATCTGCGCGCTCATAGACAATGCACGGGTCATGCTCACAGGCCTGAAGAATCCGGAAGCGGCCTTCACGAAGCGCCTTATGCTCCTTGCGCAAACTAATCATCATCCGGTAAAAGTCATACAGCTCGCGGTCCTGCTTGCCCTGATCCCATTCCATACATTTGCGGCAATCCGGGTCCTCGTAGCCCGTCAGGCCAATCTCATCGCCGTAATAGATGCAGGGGGTGCCCATGAAGGTGAACAGGAAGACGACCGTCAGCTTCAGCTTCCGTTTGTCTTCACCAAGCACGGTGAGCAGGCGGGGGGTGTCATGGCTGCCAAGCAGATTGAAGACCACCTCGTTCGTCTGCTGCGGATAACGCATGAGCAGGCCGCCGATCCGGTGACCGAAGGTGATGCCGTCCATCCCGCCGTTGAAGAATTCCAGCACCGTCCCCGAGAAGGGATAGTTCATCACCGAATCGAACTGGTCGCCGAGCAGCCAGGTTAAGGAGTCGCTCCATACCTCGCCGACGATGTAGGCATCCGGGTTCGCGGCCTTGACCACCTTGCGGAAATCACGCCAGAAGTGATGGTCCACCTCGTTGGCCACATCCAGCCGCCAGCCGTCCACCTTGATCTCCTTGATCCAGTATTCGGCCACCTCCAGCAGATAAGATTTTACTTCATGATTGGCGGTATTGAACTTCGGCATATTGCCGTAGAAGCCGAACGTGTCATAGGTGGGAATACCGTCCACAATCTCAGCCGGAAAAGAGTTCACATGGAACCAGTCCCGGTAGACGGAATACTCCCCTTTGGCCAGCACATCCTGGAAGGGCGGGAACTGGTCGCTGCAATGGTTGAACACCGCGTCAAGCATAACGCGCAGGCCTCGTCTGTGGCATTCCTCGACGACCTGCTTCAGCAGCTCATTATCGCCGAAATGCGGGTCAACTCTCCGGTAATCCACAATGTCATATTTATGGTTGGAAGGGGAGACGAACAGCGGCGTGAAGTAGAGGGCGTTGACGCCCAGCTCCTGCAGATCATCCAGATGCTCCAGCACGCCCTGAAGGTCCCCGCCGAAGAAATTATTCAGCTCAGGCTTGCCGCCCCAAGGCTGCGTGCCTTCCGGATTAATCAGGGGATTGCCATTCGCGAAACGCTCGGTCATGATCTGGTAGAATACGGCATCCTTTGCCCAGGGAGGAACCCGGAACAAGTCGATCCCGTGGATATAGGGGAATTCGTAGAAGTGATTCGGCGGCGGAGGACACTCAGAGCGAATACCGTTATCGAGCAGATAGACCGTCTCCATACCCTTACTTACGCGAAAAGTATAGCTAAGCCGCTTATATTTGGGCCGGACCGCCGCTTCCCAGTAGTCGAATTTGTCATCGGAGGCGGCCTTCTCCATGATAATGTCATAAGAGGTATGCTGCCAATCATACTTGTCGCCGGTAAGGGCGACTACGTAGTCCACATCATCACGTTTGGTGCGCACACGCAGATGAATCGTTTCAGTATCATAGGCATAGGCCCATTTGTCACGGGGAACATGGTACATCGCTTCAAGCAGCATAGTAGCACCTCCTGTAAGTTGTGTGGAAGCTGTAATGATTCGTGCGGCATTTGGAGATAATCTATAGTAGATAGTATTATATACCACCTTCATAGGATGTGCATTTTTTTGTCGCCGTAACAGGTTTTTGTCACAAAATCGTCTTTGCATATTCATGCGAAGTGATTTATAATAAGTCGGTCCATGGGACGGATAGAATAGAGAATATAAATAGAACAGGGAGACGAGACAAATGAACAAATGGGGTAAACTTTCTATGGGACTGCTGCTGGCAGCAGGACTCTTGGCCGGATGCGGCTCCAATAACGATAAGAACAATACCGCAGCAAGCGGAAATGGCGGTGCTGCAAGCACGGAGGCGCCGGCTAAGAAGCTGATTATGGGTACAAGCGCAGACTTTCCTCCATATGAATTCCACAAGATGGTTGAAGGTACGGATACGATTGTTGGTTTCGATATCGAGATTGCCAAGGAGATTGCCGCTGATTTGGGCCAGGAGCTGGAGGTTAAGGATCTTCCGTTCGACTCTTTGCTGAATGAGCTGGCAAGCGGCCGGATCGATATGGTGATCTCGGGACTTAGCCCGACACCGGAACGCGCTGAAGCTGTAGGTCTCTCGGACATCTACTATAAGGCAGAGCAGGCTGTCGTAGTGCGTGAAGCCGACAAGGACAAATTCGCCAGCATGGACGCACTGAAGGGTGCCAAGATCGGAATTCAGACCGGTTCCATCCAGGAGGGGATCGCCAAGGGTATCGAAGGCGCACAGCTGACCTCCCTCAGCAAAATCTCCGAAATCGTCCTGCAGCTACAGTCGAACCGGGTGGATGCTTCCATCATGGAAGGACCTGTTGCCAAGTCCTTTGTGAAGAACGTCAAGGGCCTCGTGATCACGGATGCCAAGCCGGAGGTTGAAGATGACGGCTATGTCATCGGTGTGAAGAAGGGCAACACCGAGCTGCTCGATCAAGTGAATAAGACGCTCGGACGGCTGAACTCCGAAGGCAAGATTGATGAATTTGTAGCGGCAGCAAGCGAGCTTGCTGAGAGCAAATAACACGCGAAGCCGCATATACGGTTAGCGGAGATCAAGATAGGCCCGCAGCTGGCTGCGGGATCATGCTCTACCATGCAGAAAATGGCGGTGATCCGCCGTTTTCTATTTTTTTGAGAAGAGGAGGGTTTGAGGCAATGAATATATTCGATATGGCTTATGAGTACCGCAATTTATTCTTATCCGGTCTGCAGTACACACTGCTGCTTGCGGTGCTGGGGGTATTCTTCGGTTTCGTACTAGGCATCCTGGTTTCGCTCCTGCGGATGTCCAAATGGAGAATTCTGCGCTTTATTGCCACCGCATGGGTGGAATTCTTACGCGGGACGCCGATGCTGGTGCAGCTGTTTCTGATTCACTACGGCCTGCCGGAGTTTGGTATTTCGCTGTCCCCGATTCAGTCGGGTGCGATCACACTTACGATTAACAGCTCGGCATATTTGGCTGAGATTTTCCGTGCAGGAATTCAAGGGGTGGACCGCGGCCAGATGGAGGCGGCTCGTTCACTCGGAATGAAGCAGGGTATGACCATGCGTTACATCATTTTGCCGCAGGCATTGAAGAACGTATTGCCTGCCATCGGCAACGAATTCATTACAATTATTAAGGAGTCCTCTATCGTATCGATGATTGGTGTAGCGGATCTGCTGTTCCAAGCCAGAACAATAACCACCATTACTTATGAAGGACTTAGTCCGCTGCTTGTGATTGCGGTCATGTATTTCGTACTAACATTCACACTATCCAAGCTGCTGGGTATATTGGAACGGAGGCTGAACACGGATGATCGAGGTTAAGAACCTGCGGAAGAGCTTTGGGAAGCTGGAGATCCTGAAGGGCATTGATCTGAATATTCACAAGGGTGAGGTCGTTGTTGTCATCGGTCCCAGCGGATCGGGTAAAAGTACCTTTCTGCGCTGCCTGAACCTGCTGGAGCAGCCCACAGGCGGGGAGATCAGCTTCGAGGGTCAATCCATTACCGCGAAGCGCCATGACATCAACATGACCCGCGAGAAAATGGGGATGGTGTTCCAGCAATTCAACCTGTTCCCGCACAAATCCGTGCTGCAGAACATTATGCTCGCTCCGCTCAAGGTGAAGAAACAGCAGGCTGCTGAGGCCGAGAAGTACGCGATGGAGCTGCTGCGGACTGTAGGCCTTGAAGACAAGCGCGATGCTTATCCGGCGCAGCTCTCCGGCGGACAGAAGCAGCGGATCGCAATCGCCCGGGCGCTGGCTATGCAGCCGCATGTCATGCTGTTCGACGAGCCAACCTCGGCGCTGGACCCGGAGATGGTCGGTGAAGTGCTGGAGGTTATGAAGCAGCTGGCGGTGAACGGCATGACTATGGTGATTGTGACGCACGAGATGGGCTTCGCCCGTGAAGTCGGGGACCGAATCCTGTTCATGGACGGCGGAGTAATTGTGGAGCAGGGGACACCGGCAGAGGTGTTCGGTCATCCCAAGCATGCCCGTACGCGCGATTTTCTCAGCAAGGTATTATAGAAGGCTGGCTAAATAACCCCACCATATGGGGTTATTTTATTTTGGCGGAGTGCACAATGGGTGATATAGTATACAAATGATCAATCTACTTGAAAAGGAGTACATACAGATGAGAGATGATCTTTGCCGGATCGGCATTATTGATATTGGTTCCAACTCTATACGACTTGTAATTTATGACACGACGCAGGCAGGCGGCTACAAAATCATCAAGGAATGTAAGTACTCTGCCCGTTTGAGCGAGAAGATTACGAAGGAGGGCAGGCTGGAGAAGAAGGATATGGATACGATCATACCTGTTCTTCAGCAGTTCAAGGAGATCTGTGATGATTTTGAAGTAGAGAGAATCCGCGCAGGCGCCACCGCCGCCATTCGAAATGCAGCGAACTCAGCGGAGATCATCAGCTATCTGTCAGAGGCTTCGTCGATTCCGATTGAGGTGGTCAGCGGATATCAGGAGGCGTATTTCGGCTTCCTTGGGGTGATTAATGCTTTTGACGTCCAGGATGGCTTCGTGATTGATATCGGCGGGGGCAGTACCGAGGTTACCTTATTCCGCGGACGGCGTTATCAGCAGAGTATCTCGTTCCCGTTCGGTGCGGTCAACACCAATCAGATGTTCAGCCAGGGCGGCAACTGGAATGCGGATCAGCTCCGCAAGCTGCAATTATACGTAACCGGCAGGCTGGTGGAGCATGACTGGCTATCGACGGGCACAGGACTTCCGCTATACGGGCTGGGAGGAACGCTTCGCTCACTGGCTAAGCTCGATCAGAGGAACCGCGATTATTCGCTGCCTAATTCCCATGGTTACGTACTGGAGAACGAGACGATCGAACGGTTCATGGAGGTTCTGCCCGCTACCCCGTTTGAGAAGCGCAAGGATCTGGACGGGCTGTCCAAAAGCCGGGCGGATATCATCGTGTCCGGGCTGATTATTTTCCATACCGTCTATCATTACATTGGAGCCAGCCGGGCACTGATCAGCGGCGAAGGCCTGCGTGAGGGCATGCTGCATGATCTGCTGGAGCCGGAGCAGCCGGTGCGTGACAGCGCGCTGGAGTACAGTCTGGATACGATTATCCGCTTCGATATCCGTACCTCCAAGCGGCATCTCGACCATATCAACAAGCTGGCGCTGAGCCTGCTGGGGGCCTTTGATCGTGAAGGGGACCGGGAGGAGCAGGAGATGCTGGTCTATGTGGCGATTATGCTGCACCGGACAGGCTCCAACATTAACTATTATCAATCCAAGCGGCACACTCACTACTGGCTGATGAATTCACCCATCCGGGGACTGACGCACCGCCAGCTGATTCTTAGCGCGTACATCGCTTCCTACAGCACAAAAAGCCGGAAGCAGAAACTGTCCCTGATGCATAAGGACATTTTGCTGCCTTCCGACGAGGAATGGATTCATAAGCTGGGTACATTAGTGCAGTTAAGCATTGCGCTGGACAGCACCGAGATCGGCATTGTCAGCGGGCTGAAGTCCCGTCTGCATAATCATACGCTGGATCTGGAGCTTCAGGGCGGACAGGTGCTTATCGGCCTGGAGGACATTGAGAATGCACTCAAAGCCTTCAGGAATGCTTGGTCGGTGAAGGTAAAGCTCGGCTTCCCTTCCAGCGGGTAACATCCATAGCGGCGAACTGGCTCCGGAGCGGGGCCTTTTTGTCGTCGATCCGTTCGTAGTATCCGTTGGGCTGAAGGAAGCTGGATTTGACATTGTCCATCAGCGACAGCTCCAGAATCTTGACAATCTGACCGCGGATACTGCTATCCTTCACCGGACACATCAGCTCGATCCGCCGGGTCAGGTTGCGTGTCATCCAGTCGGCACTGGACAGGTAGACCTCGGGATCGCCGCCATTCTCGAAGTAATAGATGCGTGAATGCTCCAGGAAGCGGTCCACAATGCTGCGTACCGTAATGCGCTCACTGAGGCCTTCAATTCCCGGACGCAGACAGCAGACTCCCCGGACGATCAGGTCGATAGACACTCCCGCCTGGGCCGCGCTGTACAGATAATCAATAACCTCCTGGTTCGACAGAGAGTTCATCTTGGCGATAATCCGTGCAGGCCGGCCTGCGGCGGCATGCTCCGCCTCACGCAGAATCAGCTTCTGGAGCGACAGACTCATATTGGTCGGTGCTACGATGAAGGAGTTCCAGTTGTAGTTGGCGGAGTAGCCTGTCATCTGATTGAACAGCTCTGACGCATCCAGGCCAATCTCATGATTGGCGGTGAACAGGCTAAGGTCGGTATAGGCCTTGGCCGTGCTGTCATTGTAGTTGCCTGTCCCCACGTGAACATAACGGCGCAGCTCTGAGCCTTCCTGGCGGACGATCAGCGTCACCTTGGCATGGGTCTTGAGGCCGACGAGACCGTAGACCACGTGGCAGCCGGACTGCTCCAGCTTACGCGCCCAGGCGATGTTGCGTTCCTCATCGAAGCGGGCCTTTAGCTCCACGACCACCGTAACCTGCTTGCCGGATTCGGCTGCGTTGGCGAGGGCAGTAATCAGCGGAGAATTGCCGCTGACCCGGTACAGCGTCATTTTGATCGCCATCACTTGCTCATCCTCGGAGGCTTGGATAATGAAATCCGTCATCGCATCGAAGGATTCGTACGGATGATAGACCAACACATCACGGGTGCTCAGCACTTCGAAGAAATCCTCATTCTCCTCGAATTCTGCCGGATACATCGGTTCGACAGGCGGGTTGAGCAGATAGCTGAAGCCCTTCAGACTGCTGCTGAAGCTGCGCAGGAAGCCAAGATCAAGCGGACCTTCAATTTCGAAGAGAAAGTCCTCCAGCTCGAATTCAGCCTGAAGCTGCTCCAGTGCATAGGGATGGATGCCTTTCTGGACCTCCAGACGGGCAGGCACACCACGGCGGCGTTTGCGGAGCTCCTTCTCAATCTCCTCCAGCAGATCCTCCGCACCTTCTTCATCTATCGTCAGATCGGAGTTACGGGTCAGACGGAATTCGCTGACAGCTACCGGATCATAACCGCTGAATAAGGTCTGAATATGATGGCGGATCACATCTTCAATGAATACGAATTGCCGTTTTTTGCTGTTCGAGCGGTGAGGCAAGGGAATGCAGCGCGGCAGATTGGACGGAATCTGCAGAATGGCGAAGTAAGGCTCATCCTCCTGGCTGTCCTTGCGTGTCAGCACGACAGCCAGATAGATGAATTGGCTGTGAACCAGCGGGAACGGACGGCTCTGGTCCACGGCCATCGGAGTCAGCACAGGGAAAATAATATCACGGTAGTATTCCTCAACCGACAGCTCCTGTGCCGGTGTCAAGTCTTCATAATCAACGAACACAATGCCCTCTTTGTGCAGGCTGCGTGAAATATCCTTAAAGGTGCGGTACTGGTCGGCGACGATCTTGGTCACCCGTTTGCTGAGGCGTTTATAGAGGCCGGAGGGCGTGTAGCCGGTAAAATCTTTTTTGGTATATCCCGCCCGGATCTGATCCTGGATGCCCGCTACCCGGACACTGATGAACTCATCCAGGTTACTGGACACAATGGCCAGGAATTTGGCCCGCTCAATCAGCGGGTTCTCCGGGTCCTGTGCCTCGCCGAGCACCCGGCGGTTGAACTCGATCCAGCTGAGGTCACGGTTAAGATAGGCTGTTGCAGGACTGATATTGTTGATTTTTTTCTCATCTGTATTCACGTTCATGGACCCTCCAAGTTGCTTCAATGTCTAGTTAAGATATCGTATTCTTTCATTCTACTATTTGCTTAAGCGAGAAATGTTAAAACTGTGTAAAATTTTTGCGAATATTCAGGAAACATGGCATAATTCTGCAGAGTCTCTTCATAATGATTAAGAATATGTAATATTTGCATCCTTGATAACGCTTTATTAGGGCTAATTATTTCCAATATCCACAAAAACATAGCCAATGGTTACAAAGTTGTGATATATTCATTACTGTTAGTTTACAAACCGCGCGTCACCATTGAAGGAGGCAATTCATGAAACTCAAGATCAGAGCCATCACCGCCCTGGCGGCCGTACTGGGACTCGGCACCTTGCTTCACGCAGCTCCCGTTCAAGCCGACAGCGTACATATCGCTGGAGAGACTACAACCTATTATACTCTATCCAATCATTATGGCATAAGCGTAGAAGAGCTTATGAATGCGAACCCGCAGATTTCAGCGCTAAATATCTATCCCGGGCTGAAATTCACCATTCCGGGTGATGTTCAAGCCAAGACTGTGGCAGCAGCCAATACTGCAGCAGCTTCAGTAGAAGCTGTGGACGCCGCAGAAGTTCAAGCCTTTAGTGTGCAGCCGGCAACCAACACTGTTCAAGCCTGGGGCAAAGAATTCAATTATGCCAAAGTGCTGCAGGTCAAGGCTTCCGCCTATTCCTCAGCAGCCAGCGAGAATGGCAAGTGGGGCGCAGTCGATTATTTCGGCAATACGCTGAAGCTCGGAACCATCGCCGTTGACCCGAGCGTGATTCCGCTGGGAACGAAGGTGCTCGTAACCGGGTATACCCATCCGGGCCTTCCGAAGCAAGCTTTCGTAGCTACAGCCACGGATATGGGGAGCGCGATCAAGGGCAACCGGATCGATATCTTTATTCCGGGCAGCCAGAGCTTTGTAGCCGATTTCGGTTATCAGTATGTACATTTATATATTATTGAATAAACCGATAATGATAAGTTGCACCAATGTTGCACGAATGCAAGCATAACAGGTATTAATGAAAAGGAAACAAAACCAGGCAGCTTCGCCGGTTTTGTTTCCTTTTTTGTTACCCTGCTTATCAAGCGGTTATTTGCTTTTGCTGACCTGTAGCATCTGGGGAACGGTTACGAAGCTGTATCCGCGCTGGCGCAGATTGCTGATAATCTCGGGCAAGGCCTGCAATGTTCCCTGAAGATTACTGCCCCTGCCGCCACCCCCATGCTGTAGGATGATGGCCCCTCTGCCGGCCCGGGAGAGGATGTTATGCTTGACCTGATTTTTGGATAGTCCTCTCCAGTCGAGCGAGTCGACGTTCCAGTTCACCATCTTATAGCCATGCGCTTTCGCCCATTTAAGCTGCGGCTCGTTGATGTCGCCATACGGCGGGCGGATCAGCTTTGGCTTGTATCCGGCCAGCAGCTGCAGAATATTCTCCGTCCGGATAATCTGGATGCGGAAGGCATTCATACTCAGCTTGCTGAACTGGGGGTGATTATAGGAGTGATTGCCGATAGCATGGCCTTCGCGGATCATCCGGGCTACCAGGGCGGGATGCTTCTCCGCACGGCTGCCGACCACGAAGAATGTAGCTTTGACTTTATATTTGCGCAGCACATCCAGGAGCTGTGGGGTGAAGCGCGGATCAGGCACATCATCGAAGGTGAGAGCGATCATTTTGCGGCGGGGACCCTGGGTCTTGAGGGTCTCCGGGTATTTGCGCAGCAACTGGCTGAGGGAGAGGCCTTTGCTTTTTTTATGGCGCCTTTCTGAAGACTGGGAGGCCGCTGATCCCGCCGGTACCGCCGTTTCCTCTTCAATAGAAGCTTGTGGCTGGGAAGATGGCAGGATCTCTTGTGCTGGCACTGGCGCAGGACTATCAGCCGCTGCAGCAGAGACAGACACAAGCTCCGCAGCTGGTGCAGGAGCAGACAGGGCCAGGGCAATGACGGTTATGAGCAGCACAATGCGGCGGAATATTACCAGTTTCATCGGAATGATGCCTCCTCCAACCACGGGTCCGGTTATTTTAGAATATAAGGGTTGTTATTTCCAAGCAGCCGTGAAATTATGCCGTACAGGCAGCAGAGCATTCAAAGATTTATCACATCCGCAAATCGTTGTATACTGAAATGGATCATAGATACGGGAAGGATGGAGACAAGAATGACCGATTTGTTCACACCTTATGAACTGAAGGCTCTGACCCTGAAGAACCGCGTGGTCATGCCTCCAATGTGCCAGTATGCGGTTGAGAAGCAGGACGGTATTCCGACGGATTGGCATCATGTGCATTATGTCAGCCGGGCTGTCGGCGGGAGCGGCTTCATTATTGTAGAGATGAGCGGAGTTCACCCCGATGGACGGATCACGAACCGGGACACCGGGATCTGGGAGGACGGGCAGATTCCGGCGTTCAAGCATCTGACGGATGCCGTTCATGCCCATGGTGCTAAGGTTGCCATCCAGCTCGGACATGCCGGCCGCAAGGCCGTCGATGCCGCTCCGCCGGTTGCACCTTCGGCAATCCCGTTTGATGATACCTATGCTATGCCCAAGGCGCTTAGCCGTGAAGAGATTGCGGAGCTGATTATCGCCTTCCGGGAAGCGGCGCGGCGCGCGGTTGAAGCGGGATTCGATACCGTTGAGCTGCATGGAGCCCATGGATACCTCATTCACCAGTTCCATTCCCCGCTATCCAATGTCCGGGATGATGAGTATGGCCAAGACCCCATCCTGTTCGGTGAACAGGTGGTAGAGGCGGTGCGTGAGATGCTGCCGGCTGAGATGCCGCTAATTATGCGGGTGTCCGCCAAGGAATACGTCGAGGGCGGTTATGATGAAGCTTATGCGCTGGAATTCTGCCGCCGCTACAAGGATGCAGGTGTAGACCTGTTCCATGTATCCTCGGGCGGGGAAGGGCCGATTGGCTCGAATGGAGGCCCTAATGCAGGGCCGGCTTACCAGGTGGGGCTTGCCGAATACATACGCAGCGGATTACAGGTTCCTGTTATCGCTGTAGGGCGTCTGGAGTCATATGCAGAAGCGCAGGCAGTGATTACGGAGGCGAAGGCAGAGCTGGTGGCTGTAGGCAGAGGCATGCTTAGCGATCCGTACTGGGTACATCATGCTGCTGAGGCGCTGGGCGGAATTGATCCGTCCGAGCTGCCCGCACCTTACGTGCGCGGAATCTGGAACAAGAAATAGAGGGCATCATTTGTGAATAATGTCACAGATTTTAAGTTCCTTCTCAGGCATGGTTAATAAGATTAAATTTGAAGGAGCTTGATAACGTGGCGACGGTGATTAGTAATGAGCGGCTGGCTGAAGGAGTGTACCACCTGGTAGTTGAAGGAGGAAACAGCGGGGAGATGGGTCAGTTCTACATGCTGCGGGCATGGGGAGCCTATCCGCTGCTGTCAAGACCCCTTAGCATACATCAGGTGAATGATAACGGTGTTGAATTCTTATATCACGTAGTGGGTGAAGGAACAGAGATCCTTGCCGGACTGAATCCGGGCGATCCGTTGGAGCTGGAGGGACCGTTCGGCACAGGCTTCCCGCAGGTGGAAGGCAGGGTAGCGTTAGTGGGCGGGGGGATCGGAATTGCTCCGCTTTATTATTGTGCGCAGAAGCTTCCAGAGAGCGATATCTATCTCGGCTTCAGCCGCGAGCCGTTTCGTACAGAAGCCTTCCGTCCTCTGGCTGCTGAGCTGACCGTCGATGTAGGCGGACTAATTCTGGACAGCGTGGATTTCTCGGCGTATGACCATATCTTCGTCTGCGGCCCGCATCCGATGCTGAAGGCTGCACAGCTCAAGGGCAGCGCTCCAGATCCTGCGGGTAAGCGCCCTGACGTCTATCTGTCACTGGAGAACCGGATGGCCTGCGGTATCGGCGCTTGTCTGGTCTGCAGCGTCTCCTGCAAGGACGGGCAACGCAAAGCCTGCGCAGACGGTCCTGTCTTCCTGGCTGAGGAGGTATTATTCCATGATTAATACAACTATTGATACAACTGCAACGATTGCCGGTGTATCCTTCAAGAATCCGATTGTGATGGCTTCCGGCACCTTCGGCTTCGGCCGTGAGTATGGCCGGTTATATGATGTGTCCCTGCTTGGCGGAATCTCCGGCAAGGGGCTAACGCTTCACGCCAAAGCTGGTAATCCCGGAATCCGCGTCTATGAGACGCCTTCCGGTATGCTGAACAGCGTGGGGCTTGAGAATCCGGGAGTAGAGGCCTTTCTGGCCAAGGAGCTGCCGTATTGGGAGACGCTGGATACCGCACGTATCGTGAACCTAGGCGGCAACACGCTGGCGGATTACGTGCTGGGTGCTGAGCTGATCCAGCGGGATGCGGATGCCCGTCTTCTGGCCGGGACGCAGGCCGTGGATATGATTGAGCTGAATATCTCCTGCCCGAACGTGAAGGAGGGCGGAATTGCTTTTGGCGTGAAGACTCCGGCAGCGCAGGAAGTGGTTCGTGCGGTACGGGCGGCTACAAGTCTGCCGCTGGCCGTGAAGCTGTCGCCCAATGCCGAGGATATTGCGGAGATGGCTGTGATGTGTGAAGCAGAGGGGGCGGACGCCGTCTCTCTGATCAACACGATCTCCGGGATGAAGATCGACGTCCGCCGCCGCCGCAGTGTGTTCAATAACCTCTATGCGGGACTATCCGGACCAGCGGTTAAGCCGGTGGCTCTGCGTATGGTGCATCAGGTAGCCCGCCGGGTAACCATTCCGGTAATCGGAATGGGCGGCATCACTTCAGCCACGGATATTATTGAATTTATTATGGCGGGAGCGACTGTAATACAGGTTGGAACCTACAATTTCATGAATTTGCGGGCGGGCAGCACACTTGTGGAAGAATTGCAGCAGTTTATGAAGGAAGAGAATATTTCCTCACTGGATGAGATCCGTGGTATTGTATAGGCAGCAAGCCGGTTTGCAATGATCTTTTTGCCGTAGAATGAGAGATCTCTACAGCCTATGGTTAATATAAAGGGAGGGGAGTTCTGCTTGACAACGAATCTGGTGCATCCTGACGATATTGTGCTGTCCGAGACCGAGGTGGGCCGTGATCTGCTGCTGCTGATTACCGGGGGAGTGCGCCATATCGGTGCAGCAAGCACGGCGTACATGGACGGAGAATTAGCACGGGTGATGACCTCTGCCGTTCCCCATCATAAGGAGCATACGATCAGTGAAGCCATTGCGCTGAAGGCTGCTGCCGCATTGAACCGGACAGTCACGGTTGTGATGGGCATTCACTATGACGATCTGAGCAAAGAGGGCATCCTTGCGGTCGTAAATATTGTGAATGATAAGGTGGAGCAATATTTAGTACAGAAGGCCGGAACAAATTTTTGAAACGATCCCCATCTCCCTGCGTAAAAGATACCATTGAACAACTAACTTTTATTTTGGAGGAATGAATGATGTCTATATTTAAAAGATTGCGTGATCTGACCATGTCCAATGTGAATGCGATTATCGATAAAGCTGAAGATCCGGTTAAAATGACCGACCAGTACATTCGTGACATGACGGAGGATC
Source organism: Paenibacillus sp. FSL P2-0089 (assembly GCF_038595095.1). Lineage (NCBI taxonomy): Bacteria > Bacillati > Bacillota > Bacilli > Caryophanales > Paenibacillaceae > Paenibacillus > Paenibacillus sp. FSL P2-0089. The sequence continues at coordinate 3,938,050 of NZ_CP152006.1, read as the reverse complement.
TGGAGGATGCTGAGAAAGCGGTAGCTGCCCAGATCGCTATTGAGAAGAAATTCAAACAGTTGTACGAAGAGCAGGAAGCGCTCGTGAACAAGCGTAATCAACAAGCTCATGCAGCCGCTCAAGCCGGTAACGCCGATCTGGCCCGCCGTGCTCTTGAAGAGAAGAAATCGGCAGAAGCCAAGCTTGTAGAGTACAAGGCCAGCTTCGACCAGAACAAGGCTTCCGCCGACAACCTGCGCGGCAAGCTTGATGAAATGCGCAAACAGCTTACCCAGATGAAGAACAAGCGGGAGACACTCGTTGCCCGTTACAACGCTGCGAAGGCACAGACCGAAATCAACAAAGCGATGAGCGGCTTCAGCTCCGACTCTGCTTCTGCCGGACTCAAACGGATGGAAGACAAGATGCTGCAGGCCGAAGCACAGGCAGAAGCCAGCAACGAGATGAGCTCGGGCAACAAGTCGCTCGATGATGAGTTCGAGAAGCTGGGCAAAGACCAGGCGGTTGAAGATGAGCTGGCTGCGCTGATGAAGCAATACGATAAACAATAACATATTGGCATAAGCCGGATTTTAGGCTGATGGCCACAGGCGAAGGGGAGACAGAACCAGCGGTTTCTCCTTCGCTTTATGTTTGTCTTACCTGTTGTGAAATATGAACAAGCGGGGGCTGGAGTAATGGATTTCGATACCCTGGTGTCCATGGTAGTATGGACGGTCAGCGGCGCAGTACTGCTGTGTGTGCTGATGCTCGTGGATTCGCTGTTTACCCGTTATAATGATATGGAAGAGCTGAAGGCAGGGAATATGGCCGTGACTACCCGGCTGGTGTTGAAGCTGCTGTCACAAGGCTATATTTTATCAGCATCCATTGCTGCGGCGAACCGGCTCGGGACCGCCCTTATCGTCTCGATTGTCTCTTTTATCCTGTTATTCGTGCTGGAGAAGACGGTAGAGCAGCTCCTCAGCCGGTGGGGGAACCTTGAACTGGATCATGGCACTCAGCTTGGCAAGGTCGGCTACGGCCTGATGGCAGGCTCGCTGCATGTGACGGGGGCATTGATTATAGCGGCCTTTATTCGCGGATAAGAAGAAGGATTAGCGTACCAATCTGTAGGAGGATGATGGCTTTGGGTCTTTGGAAAAGAATCGGCAATCTGTTCTCGAAGCCGGAGGCGCCTAAAGCGCCCGCAAGCATGCTGACCCTGTCTCCCGGAGATATCTGTGAGGTCTCCCTGGTCACCTATGAAGTGACGGGCCGGACGAAGACGAGTGGTCGTAATGCAGTTGTACTGACGCTGCGTGATGGGAGCCGGATCGCCTATCTGTATATAGAAGAGCGGGAAGAGCTGCAATACAGATTGTATCACCCGATAGACGGGCGTCTGGACAGTCCTTCCGAGGTCCCGGCTACCCTGGAGCTGGATGACCGGACCTTCTATCTGGAGGAAGAATATGAAGGATATGCCGCCGTTACCGGGCAGACGCCTTATATGAACGGCGGGGAGCAGCATGTCTGGCAATACCAGGCGGATGATTCGCGGCTGCTGCGTGTGGAATGGCAGAATGGACGGTTCATGCTCTATGAGGGTGAAAGCGTCCTTTCGGCTGATGTCAGAGTGATCCGCGCATCTTAAGCTTGAATTGGAGCTGGGCTGCGGCTGCGCTGCTGACTGCGGAATAGAATCGCAATGGACTAAGGGATGCATGCGCTTGTTACAGGCCTGTGCATCCCTTTTGCCATGCCTTCATGTTAGAATAGGGCGTAATTGGTTTAATCAGCAGCAATCTACCGGAGAAGCAGAAGGAGTGAATTCAACATTGACTAACCGAGAGCATCATAACAAGGAATATAACAACGAATACAGCAGGGATAATAACAAGGAATACAGCAGTGATAAATTTCAGCGGTCAGTGCTGCAGGTTGCAGAGGCGCAAGGCAGGCTGAAGCCTTATGCTGCGCTGCTTGCGCCGGAAGCTGTACCCCTGCATCTCAGCAGCGGGCGTTATCTGGCTGAGTCTGCTCATGCACCACATCCCTTTCCGGCATTTGACCGCTCCAGTATGGACGGCTTCGCCGTGATTGCAGCAGACACTTTAGCGGCAGGAGACCCTGACACGGTGTGGCTTGAAGTCGTCGATGTCATACCTTGCGGCGCAGTAGCCTCAAGGGAGATTACGGCTGGCACTGCTGCGCGCATTATGACGGGAGCGCAGATTCCTGGCGGTGCAGACACCGTAATTATGATGGAAGCTACGGAGAGCCGGATAGAGGGCGGAGTCACTTATGTCGGTATCCGCAAGCCGCAAGAGCGGGGACTGCATATTACTCCTTGCGGGTTGGAGCTTAGAACAGGTGATCCAGTGCTTCCTGAGGGGACTCTAATCGGCGCTGGCGAGATTGCTGTTCTGGCAGCGCTCGGGGTGCCGGAGGTACCTGTCCGCCGCAGACCCAAGGTGGCTGTCTTTGCTACCGGAACTGAACTGCTGGAGGTGGACGAGCCGTTAGTCTCGGGTAAAATCCGCAATAGCAACTCCCCTATGCTGGAGGCGCTAATCCGGGAGGCGGGCGGGGAGCCCGTGATGCTGGGTGCAATCATCGATGATCTGGAGCTGGCCCGCAGTAAGGTGCAGATGGCACTGGAGAGCTATGATCTGGTGATTACTACCGGCGGCGTATCTGTCGGGGATTATGATATTATGGGTGATTTGGTCCGTGAGCAGAGCGGAGAGATGCTGTTCAATAAAATAGCCATGCGCCCCGGCAGCGTCACTACGGCAGCCGTTCGCGGCGGGAGCATCCTGCTCGCCTTATCCGGCAATCCGGGCGCCTGCTTCGTAGGATTCCAACTATTTGCCCGTCCGGTCATCGGGCTAATGCAGGGTGCAGCCCAGCCGTATCTGCCAGAGTGGACAGCAGTGCTGGGTCAAGATTATAAGCGGGCCAACAGCTTCACCCGCTATGTCCGCGCCCGCCTGGAGATCCGCGAAGCAGTTCTCTATGTTTATCCAGCCGCCGTGGACGAGTCATCCGTCACAGTTACGATCAAAGACAGCGACTGCCTGATCATCATCCCGCCGGACAGCGGACAATTATCTGCCGGTGACAAAGTAACTGTGCTGAAGCTGCCGGGTGAGATTCGAGGGTGAATTTGAAGCAAAGGATTTGGGGAGTATCAGAGCTTATGAAGTGAGTTCAGTTAGGAGGGAGATGAGGCTATGGATAAGCGGATGGACGGACGAACGGACGAACGGATGGATGAATGAATGGATGGATGACTTGAGGACGTTCGCTTGAGGCGAGCTTTCAGGGATAGATGTATTCAGTAGAATTAAAAACAGTAAAAATCAAGGATTTCCTCCTCTAATTGTAGTCTGTACAACTAAATTTGCCCGAATAGGCCAGAATCGAGGAATCAGGTTAGTTTAAATGCACGAAGTACAACTAAACGGATTATCGGCGGAACATCAGGAGATTTAGTTGTACAAACTGCACTTAAGCATATCGCGTGTAACTAAATCGGGGCACGGCAAGTCTCAGCATTTCTAGTGACGATCGGCCAGCAAACCGACAAGTCAAAGGACTAACCGACTAAATCTTGATTATTAAGTTTCATTATATGAAAAATTCACAATAATTACTTTAGATAAAGGATAGGAGGATATCTTAATAACCCTTTAAAAGGGGGCACAGAATTCAGAACTGAAATAGGGACTTTTTGCCGCCCCCTACTCTTAAATTAAAAGTAGCTGATTGTATTTCCTGCAATAGAAAATGCATAGTTGACCGTGAAATGAGATTCTATTGTATTTCATACAGTGGAGTGTTGTGTTTTGGATGAAAAGTGGCCTTTGTTCAACATTCAATTGTACCGAATACAATAGATTCTATTTTCGAAGCCTTTTTTACAGCATTCCATTGTACAAAATGCAGTTGCTATCGTTCCAGCGCCTACAGCATCCGAATAACTGCTGCTTTGAACTCAAAATTAGTTAAAAATTCAACACATGAAAAATTCACAATAGTAAGTTCAAAACACTAACCAGCAGCCAACAAACAGAATCACCCAATCGCGCGACAGCATCCATTGACGTAACCGCAAAATCCGGTCATAAAGGTAACAAACAAAACCCTTCAGTTTTCTAATAGGGGACAGTCCCTAACAGAAACGGAAGGGTTCTTAGGGTTCGTAAGGAAACAACAAAATCTAACCTATGTGTTAACGTTCTACTACAATGTTTCCTGGGCTGTTAAAATCAGCGGTCCATCTGCAGTAATTGCAATCGTGTGCTCATACTGCGCGGAGAGCTTGCCGTCAGCCGTTCTTGCGGTCCATTCATCATCGTCGATGGTGATTTGGTATGTGCCTTCGTTAATCATGGGCTCAATCGTAAATACCATGCCTTCTTTGAGGCGGATGCCTTTGCCTGCGATGCCGATGTGCACGTAGCTCGGCTCCTCATGCAGGCTTCGTCCGATGCCGTGCGCCAGCAGATCGCGCACGACCGAATAACCGTGTGCTTCGGCATGCTGTTGTATGGCCGATGTGATGTCACCCAGCCGTCCTCCCGGAACAGCCCGGGCGATCCCCAGATCCAGGCACTCCTTCGTTACCTGCATTAATCTCTGTGCCTCCGGCCCGATCTCACCGACAGCGTAGCTCACGCACGAATCTCCGAACCAACCCCCGTATTGCGCCACAATGTCCAGCTTCAGCAAGTCGCCTTCCTTCACGACCCGTCTGCTGGATGGAATCCCATGGGCAACCACATCGTTAATGGATATGCAGGTCTCGGCGGGGAATCCGTTGTAGCCTTTGGTAAACTGCTTGCCGCCGAGCTTGGTGATATGTTTGGCTACCAAATCATTAATTTCAAGCGTAGTGATTCCAGGTACAATGTGTTTGGAGACTTCACGGTAGCAATCGGCAACAATTTGGCTGGCTTGCTTCATCTCTTCAATTTCTTTGGGGGATTTAAGAATAATCATGTTATGTGTATCCGCTCCTTCATCCTTTAATAGTTTCAATCTTTTATAGTTTAAGAACCCTGACGATCTCCGTTGCATCTTCATTAAGCTGCCCTCGGCGGAGGGACAATGCAGCACAGCCAACCAGGGCGGCTAACAGCATCTCTGTATGTTGTAATCCACACGGCGCATCGACTACTGTCCCTCCAGGAGAAAGTGATTCCTCCGTAAGTCCAGTGCCAAGCACCATGGACAGCGGGGTAAGCACCTCCCGCCGGAACTCGGCAGTGAGCGGGGAAGAACGGGCTTCAGGCAGGGAAGGGAATCCCTCACCAGCCTGCTTACACAGCAGATAGATAGCGTGATCCTCCGCCCATAGCTGCAATAGCCGCACACCGGCGGCAGAACCCTCCAGCGGAATCTTTAGCGGTAGCCCGGGCTCTGCCATAGGCGGGAACTTCAGCCATTCCCCGGCCCGGTCGAGCGCATCCCATAACAAGTCGTGAAGCAAATCACCCTTATTGCTGTAATAATGATAGACCGTACCATAACCTAGACCGGCCTCCGCAGCCACATCCCGGATTTCTAATAAAGGCCCTTTATTCAAAAATACGTCCGCTGCTGCTTTTCGGATCTGCACCAGCCGCCGCAGCCGGATATCTTCGTTCTGTTCCTTCGTGCGGGGAGTCATCTTATCCGTTCACCTCATTTATTTTAGACCTGCTGTCATGTCAATATAAAACATCGGCAGGCAAATGGCAAGGGAAAATCGTTGAACCAACCATCTGGACGACACAAAAAAAACCGGATAGAACATCATCCGGTTTCTTCTCCAAATATAAGAATGTATATGTTTCACGCTATAAATTATCCTTCTATTTCTCGCCGAAACGGTACCGTCCTTAAAAGGACGGCAAAGCCATTTCCACTTATCAAGCCCAGTGCTCCGGATGCCTTAAGGATTCCGGCAGCTTGGTGGACGGGCTGCCTTGGGCGGCTTGCAGCTGCGCCTGAGTCAGGAAGACGCTGCCCCGCAGATCGGCTCCGCGCAGATTCGTATCGCGGAAGTCCGCGCCAATCAGATCGGCGAACCGCAGGTCAGCGCCGCTGAGATCCGCAGCGATCAGATACGCGCCCCGTAAGCTGAGGCAGCGGAGGTCGGCCCCGCGCAGCTTGGCTCCAATCAGATCGGCCCCGCGCCCATAGTTCTTCTGGCGCTTCGGGGCCGGAGAGAGCTGCTTGCGGGCAGCGGTGCGCGCAAGCTCGCTGGCACGCAGCAGCAGCTCGTTGACTTCAGCTCGGTGCAGGGGCACTTCGAGCTGAAGCAGCTTGTCCGGGCTGAGCAGGGTGAGGGCCTGCGTCTGCTCCAGCATTTTGATAAGCGAATCATGTAGGGTCTCGGCCCCGCGCAGTGTGAGTGCCTCGTGCAGATACCATAGAAGCTCATGCAGCTGGCGCATTACTGGAAGAACCACGAACATCTGTCCCGCAGTCTCTGGAGCCTGACGCCAGTCGCGTCCGCCATAGGTCAGATTGGAGATTTTCTGCCCGGCCCCGAAGCAGTCGTACACGGTGCAGCCCCGGAAGCCGCGTTCCCGTAGCTCAATATGAATGCCGCAGAGGAAGTCTTCCCGCAGATTGGGACAGGGCTGTCCGGCAGGCTTGTCTATGGCGAAGTCTGAGGATGTAGAGAAATGAAGCGCTGCGCAGCATAGCCCGAAGCAGTTCAGGCAATCCGATTGCAGCTCCGGCAGTCCGGGATTCGTAGTATGGGATTCAGGAAATGAATGATTGTCTGACAAACGTATTCCTCCAAAAAGTAAATGAGATTAACATAGCGGCCACACAGCTTACTGCGGCGGTTCATTGTCCAGACGGCGTTCAATCGCCTCCGACATCGTTTTATCTGTGAGATGGGCATAGATCTCGGTAGTCTCCGTAGAAGCATGGCCCAATTGTTCCTTCGTCCGGTAGATGTCATTCTGCAGGTAATAATCGGTGGCAAAAGAGTGCCGCAGCTTATGCACCGTCAGATAAGGCTTGCCGAAACGTTTGGCGTATTTGATGATCATCTCCTGGATCGCCCGTTTGGTCATCCGTTTGCCTTCTTTGCTGCCGTTGGGCAGGGCAATGAAGAGCGCTTTTTCCCGTTTCGGCGTCTTGTACCTGCTCTGGCGGAGGCTTAGATACAAGCTGAGATCATCCTTCGACTGTTCCCGGAAATAGACCGGGGTCTTGAAGGTCTCGTCGTTATGACCCTTGCGGAAGACATAAATCAGCTTATTGTTGACATCCAGATCATCCACGTTGAGGTTAACCACCTCGGAGACACGCAGGCCGGAATTCAGAATCAGACTGGCAATACAGGCATCCCGTTCACGGTTAAGCTGCCAAGAATAATAAGCCTGCTTATTGGCTTCCACAGCTGTGCCATATCCTTCATAGATGTAGCCTACGAACTCCAGCAGCTCCTCGTCCTCCAGAATTTTACCTTTGAGCTTGGCGGCGGTGTCCTTCGGTTTGTGAATGCGCTTGATCTCAACCTTGGCCATAATGTTACGCTTCAGCAGCGGGTAGAAGTTCTCATCCTCGGCAATCTGGCTTAAGTAATGGAACAGCGAGCGCAGCGCAGACAGCTTACGGGATACGGTCACCCGCGAATTGGCATTCTCAGCCCGGGTGGTCAAGTGCAGACGGTAGCCGACAATGCTGTCCATATGCAGGGTCTCCAGCTCAAGCAGTGTGATGTCAGCATTGCTGGCCGCTACAGAGAGACCTTCACCCCGCAGCCAGCCGAAAAAGGATTCATAGTCCCGGATATACTCCAGCAGCGTGGAGGGGGACAAATCCGGCCGTTTATAGTCGATAAACTGCTGGACAAACCAGGGCATTTGCGGCAGCCGCTGATCCAGTTTTGTCCGGTCGGTCGCTTTTTGAATACTGATGAGCTTCACCTTCTTTATAGTTTCTCCAAGGGGGAGGGCTGTCCTTCTATCTTACCATGTTTCTGGCAAACCTTGCTCCTGATGAGACAAAGTTATATGATGGGTAGTAAACGAAAACGGTTGAGGTGAACCTGAATGGAACTTGGAATCGAGCTTGTTCCTAAAGAGCAGAAGCAGATTATCAGCAGATTAATGCAGTTCTACTTGTATGACTTTACCCGCTATCTGGAGCTGCAGGTCGACCGTGAAGGATTGTTCCCGTCCTATCCCGGACTTGAGGCTTACTGGAGCAGCGGTAAAAATAAATTCGCCTACCTGTTCACTGTAGACGGCAATGTCGCAGGCTTTGCCCTGATCGACCGTCTGCTGCGCGACCCGGAGGGCGAGTTCTATATGACGGAGTTTTTTGTAATGCAGCGCTACCGGCGCAGCGGCGTAGGGACCTGGGCCGCACACCGGCTGTTCGATATGTTCCCCGGCAACTGGAAGGTGTCACAGATTCGTGCCAACACTCCAGCGAGGGATTTCTGGCACCGGGTTATCGGAGCTTACACCGGCGGTGATTTCCAGGAGCGGTTCAACTCCCGCCAAGGCAATCCGAGCCAATACTTCAGCACATTAAATACAAATAGGGTTAAGAAATAAATTTACCTATTCCTGGCAGGCTTCAGCGCAACTTTGGATCGTATCCAGCGTCTGGTAACTGAGGTGATTAGATTGTCCAAGCGAATGAGCTTATGGGGAGCGGGCTGTATAGCAGTTGCAATAGCAATCAGCACAGGCTGCAGCAATGCTGCGGATCAGGGGTCTTCGAGTGCAGAGCACACCGATCTGGCGTCAGCAACGCCCGCTGCTACTGCTGCAATAGCTGCTCCTGCAACCGCGGTTCCGGCTCCGTCTGCAACAGCCGCGCCTGCTGTTAAATCCGTGTCGCTGATTCCCGAAGTACGGGAGTATTCAGGAAGCGGCAGGGGCTACCAACTTGATGGCGTCAATGTCCAAGCGGATTATTCCGCAGACCAGACCTTACCGCTCGGGGTATTTCTGCCGGAGACGATGATCCGTTTTGAACAGGATGGCAGAACGGCATGGGGGACAGCGGACAAGCATAATTATATTACGTTAATTAAGCTAAGCTCTGCGAAGGATGCAGCTGGAGGGAAGTTTGAGTCGGGCACGGACCGGAGGCTGCTGAAGTTCAAGGAATATGAAGGGAGCAGGATGGAGGAGGACCGGAGGGTTGAGGCATTTATTTTCACAGCCTATAACGATTCTTACCGGGCCGAGATCCATATTCAGGATGAGCAACGCGATAAGCTGCTTCCACTCTTCACATCCATGCTGAGTGGTATGGAATACCTGGAGAAGCAACCCCCGATTAAGCCGGGAGTGTTCTTCAAAGCCCCTGATGTAGGTACAAGTCCAGGCAACAAGCAAGCGCTCCGGGAGACACTGGACTGTATTGCAGCCTGGGCAGCTAAGGACAAAGAGAAATTTGCTGCAACTATGCAATCACCGCAGCTTAATGAAGCTCTGCAGTTCCTGCTGGATAAGAAGAATGTCTACCGCTTCAATAAACTGACCTTAGTCGGAATTCCTATCGAGGGAACTAAGCGGGCAGGCTTCTATGTGGAGTTTACCCAGATGACCTCTGAGGGCTATATTACTGAGGGCACTTACGAGATTTCATTGCTGCCGAATAAGCAGGGGGAGTGGAAGATCGCTAATATTGATTAGGCAGAGCATCTGCCGAAGCTCGAAAGCTTGAGACACCTGCGGGGTTTCAGGCTTTTTTGCTGTAATGTATTAATAATCACAACCTTCCCAGGTTCCGGCGTCTATAATCTAAGTTGAACGATGTTCAAAAACATTACAGTGTTCAACGAAGCGGAACAGCAACACCCTGACAGAAGGAGTCTAACAATCATGGGCAAAGCAGAGAGACAAGAGCAGGAGCGCGAAGCGATGCGTAATCTGATTCTGACTACGGCTGGCGAACTGCTGGCGGAGAAGGGGATCAGGCAGCTGTCGATTCGCAAAATCGCTGAACGGATGGAGTATTCGGCCGGCATTATTTATCACTATTTTCAGGGAAAAGAGGACATTGTGGAGCAGCTTCTTCAGCGGGGCTACCGGGAGCTAATGGGCGGACTAATTGCCGGATCGGAAGCTTCACCGGATGAAACATCTCCAGAAGAGCGCTTAAGACGAACGCTGAGACAGTTCATTAAGATCACAACCGCAGAAGGCTCACAGTACCGGAGTATGATGCTGAATGATTCTCCGTCCGTGCTTAGCCACACCGGGGTGTTGCATCAGGGGGCTGCCCTGGAACGCAGCGGGATCGCGGGTCTCTGTGATACGCTCCGTCAATTCAGCGGGATGGCCTCCTGTGAGGAGAGGGAGCTTGAGCTCACTGCCCAAATCATCTGGAGCGCAGCATTCGGGCTGATTATGAGGCTGATGGTGGAGGAGAATCTGCCTGAGGCGCAGAAGGAGGCTCTGATTACCCGGCACATAGAAGCCATGGTGCATATTGCACAAGGATAGGAGGATTAGAATGAGCCATAGACGAACGATTACCTTTTTAACGTGGATGGTGATAGTGCTTGGTGTTGTTGCGTCAGGCATCGGGCTATTTTCAGGGGAAGGAGCTGAGAATGAAGGGAGCCATCCCATCTTCACCACCATCCGGGGAGAACAGATTGAATTGTACGGAAGCGGAATCTACAAGAATGATTCTTTGTCCGCAGCAGCACAGGCGATCGCTCAGGATGGCGTTACATTAGTGGTGGGCATTCCTTTGCTGCTCGTATCCCTGCTGCTGAGTCTCAGAGGAACGATCCGGGGTCGGCTGCTGCTGGCCGGAGCGCTCGGATACTTCACCTATACCTATGCTTCATACAGCTTTCTGGCCATGTATAATGATCTGTTTCTGGTCTACGTCTTGCTGTTCTCGGGCAGCTTATTTGCATTTATTTTGGTCTTTCGCTCGGTGGAGCGGGAGGGGGTGTTGATGAAGACGAAGCTTCCGGGTAAAAGCATTGGCTTCATCCTGCTGCTGATCGCCTTCCTGATTATTATGCTATGGCTGGGCCGGATTGCCGGCGGCTGGCGGAATGGAACCGCACCTGCTCTGCTTGAGCATTACACCACGCTGGTGATTCAGGCACTGGATTTAGCTGTATTGCTTCCGCTCATGGTTCTAACAGGCGCATTGCTCGTCCGCAGACAGTCTTATGGTTACCTTCTGGCTCCAGTCGTCCTGGTAAAAGCCGCCACCCTGCTGACCTCCATCTCCTCCATGATGATTGGGATGCTGAGGGCAGGAGTTCATGTCTCGATGGTAGAGTTGATCCTGTTCCCAATCTTCAATCTGGCAGTCATCTGGTGTCTCATTCTTGTACTGCGCAACGCGCAGGAACCCGCACCACCTGCAAGCCCATTACCTATAGAATAGAGGCGGACTTAAGTGAGCAACCGGATCTTGATCGTGTATGCAAGCAAATACGGATGTACGGAAAAAGCCGCTTTACTGCTGCAAGCTAGGCTGAACGCGGCCGAAGTGGTGAATCTGAGAACTGGCAAGTTGCCGGTTCTAACTGGCTATGACACAGTAATCCTAGGCGGCTCCATCTACTATGGCAGAATCCGGAAGGAGATGACTGCATTCACAGCAACGCACAAGCAAGAGCTTTTAACCAAACGGCTGGGATTGTTCATCTGTGCAGGAATGACAGGGGAGAAGGGGGAGGAGGAACTGAAGCAGGCTTACCCTGAGATTATCTACAACAAGGCGCTTGCCAGGGAGATCATGGGCGATGAGATCTACCCGGACCGGATATCTGCCTTAGACAAGTGGATTATACGTATGGTAAAAGGCAAGGAGCACAAGACAGGAGGCGGGCTGTCCATGGATAAGCTGGAGCGTTTCGCGCATACGATGTCGGCAGGCGAGTAGGGTAGGGAACGAGGGATAGTTGTAATGAGCAGGGACTGCAAAGTAACATAAAAATAATTATGTTAACTCGAACCATATCCCCTCACCGATTAACCGCCAAACGTCTAGCCCCAAACATCGAATGATGATTTAACATAAATCTACCCCCTATAATTATAATATTTCATTATATGAAAAATTCATAATAGTAAAACAAAATTACCTGCTCTCCTAATTACTACGCTCAAATCCGGCACATCACATTAACTTAGCAACTAACAAAAGGAAAAAGTGAGGCCAACCCCCTGCCAAAACAGGTTCTCGCTGTCAACCCGGGCGAGGTTTCGCACCAGAATCCTGAAAATACATGGAAAAATGTATCTTGTATCAACGCTTTCCGATAGATTTCCTTAAGCAATTGGAAAAACAGCACCTACTGGAGGCGATTTTGCAGATTTACTGAGAATATTCCTAAGCAAGTGCCATTTTTCCAACTGTTACCCCAGCAGGGGCTGTTCGTTCATCAGCAAGTGTAGCAAATCCAACTCTTTCCGTACACCATCCAAAAGCCCGCTACACCGGGGCTACTGTAAGCTGAGCCGTCAGCTTACAGGCCATATCCACGGACTTCAGTGCAGATTGCAATGACAGTTGGGAGATGGTCCCGTTCTGCAAAGAGAGCAGGGCATGCCGCAGGCTTTTCTCATAAGGATTGTTCGGGATTACCGGGATAGCCGTCTTGCCCTCAGAAGTATAGCTGGTCAGGCTGGCTTCAACCTCTCCGTTCGCAGCATTGGTCTCATGAAATACCAGCTTGCCGCGCTCGAAATACGCTTCGTAACCAACCGTGAACGGGTACGCTTCCGGCATCTGTGAAGAGACGGTTAACTGCGCACTAACACCGGCCTTCGCGAAAGAAGCATGAACCAGCGCCTGACCGTCCATACCTCCAGAGGTCCCCCAGACGGAAGTGGGTACAGGTGTGTCAAGCAGCCACGCGATAGCATCCAAGTCATGAATCATCAGATTGGCAGCGATGGCAGACAGGCCCATATCCCCCCACACCGGTGCGGTCTCCCTGCGGAAGCTGACATGCAGCAGTTGGCCGTAGGCGGATTCACGGGCGGATTGTTCCAGGTATTCATAAGCATAATCGAATTTGATGAATTGATTGACGAGGATTCTGCGGCCATACCGCTGTTCGGCGTCCAGCAGCTCCCGTCCTTCTTCAGGCTCCAGAACAACCGGCGTCTCGCAAAAGACATGTTTTCCCCGTCTCAGTGCCTCTACCGCATAGATCTTATGTAGCGCAGAAGGCAAACAGAGATCGATGACATCCACTTCGGGATCAGACAATATGTCCTCGATGGACGTTGTAACCTCTACCCCCAGCTCTTCCTTCAGCTTCAGCAGCTTGTCCTTATTTCTCCCAAAGACCACGATCCGGTCCACGAACTCCATTTGCTTCAGCAGAGAGGCGTGATACGCCCCGAATCCAGTTCCCAATAGGCCAATATTCATTTGCAGCAGCTCCTTGATTTTGATACATTCATCTTAACGCAGTATTGTTGACAACAGAGTGGCAAGAATAGATGACGAATAATGAAGCTTGGAGGAGACGCATGCGGCTGCACCGTTTGATTGCTATACTTTTACTGCTTGAATCCCGGGGCCGGATGAAGGCGAACGAGCTGTCCAGCGCCCTCGAAACGTCCGTCCGCTCCATTTACAGAGATATCGATGTGTTGGCGGAGTCTGGAATCCCGCTGGTCACCACCACCGGGCCGAACGGCGGGATTTCGCTCATGGAAGGCTATACGGTGAGTCTGCGGAGACTGCATGGGGAAGAGGTGGTCCAGCTATTTTTGACCGGGATGGGAATGCCGGCGGGCGGTTCAGGAGAGACCAGTCTGCTGCTCAAAAATGCGCTCCTGAAGCTGGAAGCAAGCTTGCCTGCTCCGTATCAAGAGGATATCCGTACCGCGCAGCGCCGGTTTCTGTTCGATGATACGCCGTGGTGGAGCGGTCAGGCAGCGGTGCCGTATCTTGAGATTCTGCGCACTGCAGTGTGGAGGGGGCGGAAGATTACGGCAGAGTACCTTAAGGTGAATGGGGAGAGCTCGCAGCGGAAGCTGCAGCCTTATGGACTCATCGTGAAGCAGGGGGAATGGTATCTTGCCGCCTACTGCGAGAGCGCCGGGGATCTGCGGACATTCAAGTGCGAACGGTTCACAGCCGTTACTTTATTGGAGGAGACCTATGCCATCCCTGAGCATTTCTCCCTCCAAGCATACTGGAGTCAAGCAGAGCAAGCCTTCGTTCAGAGCAGCAGAGCGCGGGAGTTCTATCCGGTGGTCATCCGTACCCGTGTTAAGAATGAGCAGATGTTGCAGGGGCTGGAGGTTATGAATACCGGATCTGATGGAGATGCCTGGCTGTTTACTGTGAATATGTATGACTATAGCTCGGCCTGTGCGAGGGTGCTGCCGCTATTGGTTCATGCTGAAATTGTGGGGCCGCCGGAGCTGAGAGAGTACGTCAGCAATCAAGTACGAATGTGGGATAAAATGTATAATTGAAACAAGGCGACATAATCAACATTATGTTAACTAATTCTACAATCGAAGAGTGAAAATAATAGACCCCAGACCTTGCTTTTCAGCAGGTTTGGGGTTTATTGACTTTGTTGAACCGTACCTTTTCCAAACATAAGAGGATAGAATTCAATTACGGAACATTATACGATAAACTGTATAGAGGTTTGGATGTCAGATAACTTGACAAAAGGAGGGCATGAGATGCTGCGGGGGCTGATCCTACGGTTGAGAAGAAGTAAAATGCGTACCAGACTGCTGCTCTTGTTCACCATGCTGACACTGCTGCCGTTAAGTGTGCAGGGGATGGTAACGTACCGTCATTTCTCCTCCACCTTGAACGAGAAAACAAAGCAATATACGGTGGATGTCGCCGGACAGGCTAACGCCAATCTGGACAGGCTGCTTAAGGATCTGGAGCGGTTGTCGCTGATGCCTCTGTATGACGAGCAGGTGTTATCTATTCTGGCTAAATACGATGGTCCTATGGGCTCAGGCACATGGGCGCTGTCTGACGATTATCAGAAAATGAAGCTATATACCTCCGCACAGGCGTACGATCGTCCTGAAATCCGGGGGATCCATCTGCTGAGCAACAGCGGAACCCTGTTCTCCAACGTGGAGCCGCTGGCGGTCAACACCTCATGGGATGGCAGGCATGACGAATGGTTCAGCGCCTTGGAACGGTCGGACGGCGAGTGGATCCTTCTTCCTCCGCATCATCCCTCTTATTATGCCGGAACCGACCCCTCATCCTATATTTCGGTAGCCAGGGTGATCAAGGAACCCAGGACGCTGAAGCGTCTGGGCTACATACTCATCGACGCTAAGCAGTCAGCCTTCGGCTCCGTCTTCTCAAAGCTGAAGATTGAACAATCCACGAACCTGATGATCATTGACGGAGACCAGCGCTTGCTGTATGAGCAAAAGCCGGATAACGGGCAGTCGGCCTACGGCGAGCTTATGGGCTCCGGGCGGATCAAGGAACTGCATGGCGGGGAGCGGGAGAGGCTGGGAGGCACGGATTATTTGTTTGTCAGCCATAAGTCCCCGTATTCGGGCTTGACCGTCATCGGCCTGAGTCCCATTGGAGTGATGCTGAAGGAATCGCGCGCGATGATGATTTTTACGTTATGGCTTGCCCTCTTTTGCCTGGTGACAGTGCTGCTGCTCGCTTATGCGGTATCGTACCGGATCACCCTCCCTCTGGTGGAGCTCAAGAGCAATATGTCCAGGGTGGAGCGGGGGGATTTCAACATGCGGGTCAGTCCGCTGGGGGGAGATGAATTCGGGCAGCTCGGGCGCGGATTTAATAAGATGATGGAGGAAATCAACCGCCTGTTTCATGAGGTACTCGTGATTGGACTCCGGGAAAAGGAGGCTGAGCTGTCTGCCCTGCAGAGCCAGATCAACCCGCATTTTATCTATAATACGCTGGAATCGATCAATATGATGGCCGTCCAGCGCAGGCATGATGAGGTATCCGATATGGTATCCGCACTGGGCAAGCTGCTTCGCTATACCATTGACAAGGCCGGCCGGCTCGTGTCGCTGGGAGAGGAAATCGCGTTCGTAGACTCTTACGTCCGTATCCAGCAAATTCGTTTCGGCGGTAAGCTGACGGTGCATAACGAGATTGAAGAGGAAGTGCAGCATCTACGCATTCCGAAGCTCACCATTCAGCCGCTGGTGGAGAATGCCATCGATCACGGGATCGCCGGGCGAGAAGAGGGGACGATCTGGGTGTCAGCGCTGCGTTTTGACAACGAGCTATTGATTACGGTGCGTGACGACGGGAACGGCTTAGAGGAGGAGGAACTCACGGCGCTGAACCGGGAGATCGAACAAGATCCTTCCATGGATTCGCTTAGACGCAGCGAGGAGGAGAGTCTGGGGCTGCGCAATATCGGTCAGCGTATCAAGCTGCTGTACGGGGAAGGCGGGAGTCTCACGGTTGACGGAAGTCCGGGGCAAGGGCTGGCCGTGACCATTACGATAACGATACCGGAATCAGGGGGAGAAGAGGATGTATAAAGTGCTGCTCGTAGAGGACGAAATCGTGATTAGACAAGGGATGCGCGAGCTGATTAGCCGGTCGGCACCCTTTTTCGAGGTGACGGCTGAAATGCCGGGTGGACGGGAGGCGCTCCTGTACTTAAAGTCCGAGCTGCCGGATGTGATGATTACCGATATTCGTATGAAGGAAATGGACGGACTGGCGCTGGCCGAAAAGGTGAAGTCGATGTATCCCGGGCTGCTGGTCATTATTGTGAGCGGATACGGCGAATTTGAATATGCCCAAAAAGCCATTGAATACGGTGTCCTCCATTACCTGCTCAAGCCGGTCGAACGCCATGAGCTGGTTAGTGTGATGGAAAAAGCACGGCTCCTGCTCGATAACCGTCAGGGCATATCTTCCCTGGAACAGACGACAGGCCCGCTGCGGGTGGAGAGCGGAGGAGATACACGCAAGATCATACGGGATGTTAAGGAATATATCAGACTGCATATTGACGGTGATCTGCGCCTGCAGACGGTAGCTTCCCATGTCAATCTGAACGCTACGTATCTGAGCCAGCTGTTCAAGGGGGAGGCGGGCTGCAATTATTCAGACTATGTAACCGATTCCCGGATGGAACGTGCGAAGTGGCTGCTCAGCCATACCCAGCTCAAAATTTATGATGTCGCCCGTCTATCCGGCCATCAAAGCCCGAAGCATTTCATGCTGGTATTCAAGCAGCAGACGGGGATGACGGGTGGAGAATACCGCAATCAATTTAATAGTCAAGAGTGAAGTGTTAGTTAATCTAACGTAAAACATAAATATAACGAACCATTCCTGTATTTTGGATGATTTCTACAGCGAATACGTCTCCTTTATACTGAAAGAGTCATTAAAACTAACATATCAAAGGGGGATATTCATGAAAAAAGCAGGAGCAGTGCTTCTTTCAGCCATGCTGCTGGGTTTAACGGCAGGTTGTGCCAAGCCCGCAGCAAGCGGAAATGCCGAGAGTCCCGGGAAACAGGAAGATGTGGAGTTAAAGTTCTTGATGTGGGGCAATCAAGGGCATATGGATGTGTACAACAAGCTGATCAGCCAATTCGAAGCAGACAATCCGGGTATTAAGGTGACTATGGATTCGGTGCCATTCACGGATTATCAGCAGAAAATATCGGTGCTGGCCGCAGGGAAATCCCTTCCGGATATCGCCTGGGTATCGGAGCGGATGATCCCGCAGTTCAAGGCTAACGGGATTCTGGCGGATGTCTCCTCCTTCAAAGACGATGCTTCCTTTAACCTGGACGATTATATTCCGAGCACACTCGATTTGTTCCGGGACGGGGATCAATTGCTTGGCCTGCCGTTCTCAACACCGCCGGTGGTCATGTTCTACAACAAGACATTGTTCGACAAGGCGAACCTGACAGACCCGAATACGCTGGCCTCCGAAGGGAAATGGACCTGGAAGACCTTTGAGGAATCGGCCAAAGCAATTGCTGTCAAAGACGCTGGGGGCCGGGTATATGGCGCGAACTTCTTCCGTGACTGGAAGACCTGGGCGATTCTGTCCTCGTACGCGTGGTCTTATGGAAGCGGCCCGTTCAATGAGGATCTGACCGCATTCACCTGGAATGACCAGTACGGCGTGGAGACCATGGAGCTGCTGGAGCGGATGATGTATGAGGATGAATCCCATCCGAAAGCAGGCGAGCAGATCAGCTTCGACGCAGGGAATCTGGGCATGTTCTTCGACAACTACAGCTATGTCTCGAAAGCGCGTGACATTAAAGGGTTTGAATGGAGCATTGCTCCGATGCCGTCCGGCTCGGCAGGCAGTGTTCCGATGCTGGGCCAAGCAGGTTATACGCTGTTCAAGGACAGCAAGCATCCGGAGGAAGCCAAAAAGCTGCTCAAGCTGTTCGCCAGCCAGTCAGGCATTGAGGCGACATCCACCTATTTCGTACCTCCGCGCACATCGGTGCTCAATTCTGATGCGTTCCTGAATCAGCCGAACAACCCGCCAGCTGAGCACATCGTGCAAGCGGTTATCGATGAAATGCCGAAGGCGCGCATCATTCCGGGCCACATCCGCTGGCAGGATATCGACAATGCGGTGCTGCAAGGGTTTGACCGCCTGTTCGGCAGGTCCGCGTCCGCCAAGGACAACATGGCGAAGATGCAGAGCGATGTCGAGGCTATTTTGAAATAAGATTCCGGGCAAGGGTCCGTCAACCGACGTTCAGCAGAGTGCAGTGTCCGGCTTGACGGACCGTCCGAAATGGGGAGCGAAATACAATGGGTAAATTGAAGCAAAGATTGGAGCAAAGCGGCTTGTCCTTGATCATCAGCCTTCCTGCCAATGATGTAAGACTGGCAAAGGCAGCGCTTGAGGAAGGCGCCGATGCTTTGAAGGTTCATTTTAATGTCGGCCACCGGGCCAGTGGTACGCATTTCGGTCCGCTTGACAGCTATGAAGACATTTTTAGCGAGATCCGCTCTACCTTTGACGGTCCCTTGGGGGTAGTTCCTTCAGGCAGCTTAGAAGGTGTGGCGGAAGAAGAAATTAGGCGGCTTGCTCCGCTCGGGTTCGATTTCTATTCGATCTATGCCCATCATCTGCCGTCCTTCATGCTGGAGGATCACAGCTTGGACCGGACCTTTGCCATTAATGACACCTATGATCTCAGTCAGGTGCGGGAGGGGGCGCAATTCGGGATCACGGCGCTTGAAGCATCAATTGTGCCTGGCAGCGAATACGGTACGGGTCTTAGCTTCGCAGATCTGCTGAAATACCGGTATCTGGCCGACCATTCCGGTCTTCCCGTGCTGGTGCCTTCCCAGCGTAAGCTGGTTACAGGAGATGTACCGTCCTTGCAGCGCGCGGGAGTGAAAGCGATCATGTTAGGCGCGGTGGTGACAGGCAAGACAGAGGAGGAGCTGCGGCGTGCGGTTAGCTCATTCCGTGGTGCTATAGACAAATTGAGCTAGGGGGCGGTGAATTCCGGCATGAACAGAAAGGTCAAGAGACGAAACAAGGGTCCGCTTGCCCGCGAGGCACAGGTGACCGGATGGCTTTTTATATCGCCAATGCTGCTCGGGTTCACGTTATTATTGTTATTTCCAATGGGGAAAGCGCTCTATATGAGCTTAAATGACTGGCCGCTGCTTGGCGGGCACCGGTTTGTCGGACTGGATAATTACAAGGATATTGCGGTGGACCCGCTGTTCTGGAAGGTCTTCGGCAACACGGCTTATTTCACGCTGGGTCTGGTGCCGTTTAACATTGTGCTGGCTCTGATGCTGGCGCTGCTGTTATCCCGAAGCTTGAAGGGCATCGGCATCTTCCGCACCGCGATCTTCGTTCCCGTAATGACTTCGCTGATTGTATGGTCCATCGTCTGGAAGTATATGTTTGCCACCGATTCCGGGCTAATTAATCAGCTGCTGATGTTGTTCAACATTAAAGGAGCCGCCTGGCTGTATGATGAGAGACTGGCGATGCCAGCCGTTATTATGACAAGTGTACTGAAGAACGTGGGCCTGAATATGGTGTTATTTATCGCTGCGATCCAGCAGGTATCGCGTTCGCTCTACGAGGCGGCTGAGCTGGACGGGGCGGGCAAGACCAAAACCTTTTTCAACGTGACCCTGCCTATGATTACGCCCACCGTATTTCTGACCGTGGTGATGACCGTAATCGGCTCGCTGAAGGTGTTCGGCCAGATCTATGTCATGACCCAGGGCGGACCGAGTAACAGCACCAAGGTGCTGGTCTATTACATCTGGGAAAAAGCGTTCAAGCTGTTCCAGATGGGCTACGCTTCGGCGCTGGCATTTGTGTTGTTCTTTGTCGTGTTGATCTTGACTCTGCTGCAGTGGCAGCTGCGAAAGAGGTGGGTATTCAATGAAGGCGACGCCTAACAACAGCAAAAAGTGGTCTGTAGCAGGAGTGTATGCTGCATTAACGGCGGTATCGCTGATTATGCTTGTTCCGTTTCTGTGGATGCTGTCCACCTCCTTCAAACGGCCGCAGGATATTTTCACCTACCCGCCGCAGCTGATTCCGCCGGTCTTCCAGTTTCGGAATTATGTGGATGTCTTTACACTGATCCCGTTTCACCGCTTCTATTTTAACAGTGTCTATATCTCGTTTGTCGTCGTGGCGGGAACGGTGTTTTTCGCTTCGCTGGCCGGTTATGCGTTTGCCAAAATTCCCTTCACAGGCAGAAATGCCGTGTTTCTGGTGCTGCTCAGCGCCATGATGATCCCGCATGAAGTGACGGCGATCCCGATGTTCCTGTTCATGCGCGATCTGGGCTGGATTGACACGCATCTGCCGCTGATTATGCTGCCGATCTTCGGCGCAAGCGGCGTGTTCGGAATCTTCGTGATGCGGCAATTCTTCATTACTGTACCCACGGAGCTTGAGGAGGCGGCGATGATCGACGGCTGCAGCAGGTTCCGCATTTACTGGACAATTATGCTGCCGATTGCCCGTCCCGGCATGGCGACACTGACGATCTTCACGTTCGTGTCCATCTGGAATGAGTTCTTCGACCCGCTTATTTTCATTAATACGCGTGAGCTGATGACCTTACCGCTGGGATTATCGTTGTTTACAGATGAAGTGGGCACTTCCTGGCATTATCTGATGAGTGCCACCGTCATGGCCACCGTGCCGCTGCTGATCGTCTTTTTCATGGCGCAGAAGCGGTTCATCGAGGGCGTAGCCATGACGGGGCTGAAGGAATAGCACACATAAAGGAGTAGATGATATGAATCCTGCAATAGAGGCAGATGTCGTTGTCGTGGGGGGAGGCCCGGCAGGAATCACGGCGGCCATCGCCGCCGGACGGCTGGGAGCACAGACCGTGCTCATTGAACGTTACGGGTTCGTGGGCGGGATGTCCACCGCTGCTATGGTCTATCCTTGGATGACCTTTCACACCGATAGCGGCGAGCAGGTGATCAAGGGCATAGCTCAGGAAATCGTAGACCGGCTGCAGGCAAACGGCGGTTCGCCGGGCCATCTCCGGGATACGGTCGGCTTCGTCCATACGCTGACGCCATACCATCCTGAGATTTATCAAGTGGTAGCTACAGATATGCTGCATGAAGCGGGAGTGAAGCTGCTTCTGCATAGCTTTGTGGATGAGGTGATGGTCAGTGACGGCGCGATTGAACATGTCGTGGTGACCAATAAATCAGGGCGTACGCCTATCAAAGGGCGCATCTTCGTGGATTGCAGCGGAGATGCCGACGTAGCTAAGCTGTCCGGGGCCGAAACGCTGCAAGGCCGGGAGGGGGATAACCGCTCCCAGCCGATGACGATGAAGTTCAGAATGCGCGGCGTTGATCTGCACAAGGTCAAGGCTTATATGATCAGCCATCCTGAAGAGTTCTACAGCAAAACGCCGATCGCTGAGCTGCCGGACCTGCCGCTGACCGGGGTAAGCGGATTCTACTCGCAATGGAAGCGGGCCGAGGTACCGATTAACCGTGACCAGGTGTTGTTCTTTGCCGGTCCGGCTGATGACGAGGTGCTGATCAACTGCACCCGTGTCCAAGGGCTGGATGCAACGAATGCGGAGGATCTGACCTTGGCGGAGCAGGAGGGCCGCAAGCAGGTGCTACTCATGGCCGAGTTTCTGAAGCGCGACGTTCCAGGCTTCGAACGGGCTTCGATCTCAGCGGTTGCGCCGCAAATCGGCATTCGCGAATCGCGGCGGATCAAAGGCCATTACCTGCTGACCAAGGAAGACGTTATAGAAGGCCGCAAGTTCAGTGATGTCATTGCCCGCAGCGGGTACCCGATTGACATTCACGATCCGTCCGGCAAGGGGGTCACAGCCTCCTTCATCGCCGGAGACGGCGCGTACGATATTCCATACGGCTGTCTGCTATCCGCCAATGTGTCCAATCTGCTGGCCGCAGGCCGATGCATCTCGACCTCGCACGAAGCGCTGGCCACGACCCGTCTGACGCCAAGCTGCATGGCCACGGGTCAGGCGGCCGGAACAGCTGCGGCGCTCGCGGCGGCCGCAGGGGTGAAGCCGCAGACGCTCGATATCCTTCAGCTGCAGGAGCAGCTGAAGCGGGATGGGGTAGTTTTATAGAGCTGCGGAGCGGGAATGTAATCGGAAAACCGATTACATTAGGCACTGGGAGGGTCCCGTAGGCGGAATGTAATCGGAAAACCGATTACATTAGGCACTGGGAGGGTCCCGTAGGCGGAATGTAATCGGAAAACCGATTACATTGGGCACTGGGATGGTTCGTAGGCGGAATGTAATCGGAAAACCGATTACATTGGGCACTGGGATGGTTCGTAGGCGGAATGTAGTCGGAAAACCGACCACATTGGACACTGGGAGGGTTCGTGGGCGGAAGGTAGTCGAAAAACCGATTACATTGGGCACTGGGAGGGTTCGTGGGCGGAAGGTAGTCGAAAAACCGACTACATTGGGCACTGGGAGGGTTCGTGGGCGGAAGGTAGTCGAAAAACCGACTACATTGGGCACTGTAATGGTTCATGGGCGGAATGTAGTCGGAAAACCGACCACATTGGGCTAGTGCAGCGGCGGTTAGTTGCAGTATAATTATTATTTGCGACATAATAATTATTATGTTAACTTATTAACGATCACAAGAGTTAAAAACAATGATAAGTATATATAAATAAACCCCAAATCCGCTTTACGCAGGTCTGGGGTTTATTTTCGTCTCAAATAGCTCAAGCACCAAGCTTACGCTGCGCACTTACTTCAGCAAGCTCGCGGATGCGGAGTCTTTTATGCGCGGTAATCAGGAAAGGAAGGCCGAGCGCCGTGGTCAGCGCAAGCGGTACGAACACAGCGGGCCCGTTCAGAGCGCCGAACTGATCCAGCAGCAGTCCTCCGAGAATAGGTGCCATTACGCTGCCCAGATTATTGAAGCCGATCGTGCCGAAATAGGTACCTTTCCACTCCGGCTTGGCAATCCGGTCGATCAGCATATCCATCATCGTGAAGAGCAGAACCTCCCCGACCGTGAACAGAACCACGCTGAACATCAGCAGGGGCACCCCTCCGGGCATTCCGAACAGCAGCAGACTAAGGGCTACGCAGACATTGCCCAGAATGAGCGGGATAATCGGCGCGAACTTGCTGGCTGTACGCACGATGGGATACTGTACGACCAGCACCGTGACTGCATTAAGCGACAGCATGTAAGAGAAGACTTGGCTGCCATTGCTGAAATGGGTGTTCATCGCCAGAAATTGCGCCAGTGTAGAGCTAAAGTGGCCATACCCGAGGACGCAGAAGATGGTTCCCAGTAGAACAGGCAGAAATACCTTATCCCTTCCGGTGACCGCGAGCGCATCGAGCAGCTTCGGCGTCCGCACTTCTCCATGAACAGGCAGGCTGGCACGGTGCACCGAGAATTGCAGGAACAGAACAAGTCCATAGGCAATATAGACGATCCCTGCGATTACGAACGGGAAGGTGGACTTGGCGGAGCCAAGCTGGAGGCCGATAATCGGGCCGAAGACCACACCCAGATTCACCGCGGCATACCGCAGATTGAAGACCAGCAGCTTTTGCTCCGGCGGGGTGATATCCGATAATAACGCCCGCGAAGTCGGTTCAAATACGGCGCGGCACAGTCCGTTGAGCGTGTTCACCAGGAAAAATACCCATAAATGCTGAGCTGCGGCGAAGCCGAAGAATACGCAGGCCCAGCCGAACACGGAGACCAGCATGACGATCCGGCGCCCGATCACATCCGAGATATAACCGCCGTAGAAGCTGATCATTACCCCTGCCAGCGAGCTGACGGCCACCGTGAACCCGGTTTGGGTAGCGGAAGCTCCAAGCACCTGCGTGAGATAGATCGAGAGAAAAGGAATGCTCATTGAAGTAACCAGCCGGCCGAACATCGTGCCGATGATGATGGTCCAGGCCAGCGGGTGAATGTGGCGCAGATGTTGTTTCATTTGAATCCCTGTCTCCTAGTCAATGGTTTGAATTTGAAGCATGCTTCTTAGCGAATGATTATGTATAATTGTATAGAACAAAGGGGGAAATAAAAGTGTAAGAATTACATGTCACTTTTCACCTTTTAAAAGGAGCTTGAGAACATGGATACCAGCAGTACACATTATCTTTGTTTGACCGCAGCCCTGGCTCCGGCATATAACCTCCAGCAGCCGATTCCGGTGACGATTGAGCAGTTGACCGGTATCCTGTGCTGCACACCGCGCAATGTGAAGTTTATTCTGCGGAAGCTGGAGGAGCAGCAGCTGATTGCCTGGATACCCGGAAGAGGGAGAGGGAATCGCTCGCAGATGACTTTTTTGCGTCATATAGATGAGGTGCTGGAGGAGAGATTTCAGGAGCTGGTCAGCAAAGGCCGGATTAAGCCTGCCATCGAATTGATTGGTCAATACCCGGTTAACGAGCCGCTCAAAGAACGCCTGCTGGCGGTTCTCGATAAGCAAATGGGCTTCTGGAGAGAACCCGGCTCCATATCCGGGCAGGAGGTGCTGCGAATCTCCCGTAACCGTGCGATGGAGAAGCTGGACCCGGCCACCGTATACACCGCCTTTGAGACCTATTTGCTGGGGCATGTTTGCAGTACCCTGATTACCTATGATGCACAGAACGAGGTTTTCCTGCCGGGGCTGGCCCACACGTGG
Organism: Paenibacillus sp. FSL P2-0089; assembly: GCF_038595095.1. NCBI lineage: Bacteria > Bacillati > Bacillota > Bacilli > Caryophanales > Paenibacillaceae > Paenibacillus > Paenibacillus sp. FSL P2-0089. Next base: position 3,912,921 of record NZ_CP152006.1, on the reverse strand, counting down.
GAGGCTAACGAGAGCAGTACAAGCTACCTGTTCTATCTCCGCAAGGGGGTGCGATTCCACCACGGCCGCATGATGACTTCAAGGGATGTAAAAGAAACCCTACAGCGTCTGATCGGACTTAGAAGTCCCGCGATCTGTCATTTTGAGGATATCATTCATGTGGAGCTGGAGGGGGACTACGTTATACGGTTCGATCTGGTGCAGCCTAATTTCTTCTTCCTGCATCTGTTCAGCTCGATCTATATGTCGATTGTTCCATACGATGTGGATTTCGCTGTGCATCCGGTCGGCACGGGGCCTTATCAGGTAGTGGATCTGAGTCAGGATGTGCTTGTACTCGGTGCCTACGATTTCTACTATGGAATACGCCCTTTGCTGGACCGGGTCGAGATCTGGTACCTGCCACATTTGGCCTCGGGGGTACGACAATATCAGCTGACGGGTGCCAGTACCAGCCTGAACAGCTTGCCGGCAGCGGAGGACGGGAGGAGTCACAATATCGATTATCCGGCAGTCGGGTGCAGATACATTCTGTTTAATTTTAGAAAAGAAGGCGTACACCATCATCCTGCAGTCCGGCAGGCCATGCGTATCCTCTATAATCAGCTTGCCCTGATTCGTGAGCTGGGAGGCAACCGGATTATGCCGGCAGACAGCTTCCTTCCCTGGCAGAGCAGCAAGTATGAGTTCGCTGAGCCGCAATTGGAGGAAGCGTGGGCGCTGCTTGAGGAAGGCAGATACAGAGGAGAGGCAGTTAAGTTGGCCTACCGGGCCTGTAAAGAGGATCAGGATGAGGCGAATTGGCTGCAGGAGCGCAGCAGGAAAATTGGATTACAGCTTGAGCTGTATCCTTTAGGGGAGTATGATCTGCCGGACTTGGTGAACCAAGCAGATCTTGTGATCTGCGAAGAAGTACTGGAGGATGACTGGCAGTGGGGGATGATTAATTATTTTCGCAATGAGTCGAATTATCTGCATCACCTGCTGCTGGACAGCCAGAAATCTGAGCTCACAGAGGTGCTGAAGCCTTTCGCCCGGCTGGCCGCCGGGGAGAGGGCAGAGATACTGGAGCTGGCCGAAGGCAAGCTGCGTGATAACGATTGGGTACTGTATGGCTGTCATATGAATAAAAAAGCGCAATTAAGTCAGAATTTGTTTGGCCTGGAGCCTGGCTCCTTCGGATTTCTGGATATCTCCAAGCTGTGGGTGAAATCGGGGTTTCAGTAGGATCAAAGAAACGACTGCTCTCCTGAAGGGGGGGAGCAGGCCGTTTTTTTTGTGCGTGATGCGGTTAGTGCTTAAGCCGTAGTTCAGACCGCTTGCTGCTGCTTGCCGTCACATTTCTTGCAGACCGTCAGCTTCTCACCCTCCGGGCCTTTGCCGAAATACAAAAGCTTAATCCGGGTGCTCCCGCAGATCGGACAGGTGCCCCTGGCCCGGGAGGGGGTAGTGTAAAGTGCTTTACCGCGCTTATTCTTGGACATGTGAATTCCCACTTTCGTCTGTAATACTCTATCCTATGCCCGGGAGTCGGTAGCGATTCGACGGAGATGCATTTTTATTGCTGTATGGGGAGTCTCAGGAATTGGTGTATGTATTCTATTACATTGTAATAATCGAATACCTATGACCTTAATAACAAACAAAATCGCCTCCAAAAAACAGCGTATAACATAAATTATACGCTGTTTCACTTCTAAGGGACTTTTATATGACTTATCGAACTAGTTGTCACCTTAAATTGAATGATTTTGCTAGAATAATATATCAATAATAGGATTAAAACCCATCCAAAAAGTTCATCTGTTCTTTCTCCTCTTCGGAGTGTGGAACCCGTGCTATACTATCAAGTGGAAACGGCATTGAAAAACATACGCTGGAGGGAGTCCATTGATTCATAGCAGCAAGCAGCATAAATGGAGATCAGACAAACTGTCTCATCTGGGATCATCGATCTTTGCCGAGGTGGCGGCATGGAAGTCAGAAGCCCGGCAATCGGGACTGGACATCATCGATCTTGGAATTGGCAGTCCGGACCGGGCGCCTCTGCCGGAGATCCGTCAGGCATTAAGTCAAGCAGTACTGCGGGAAGACAGCTATGCCTATCCGTCATCCAAGGGGAGTATATCGCTGCGCAATCAGGCGGCGAGATGGATGCAGTGGCGTTTCGGCGCGGAGGTAGACCCGGAGGAGGAAATGGTGTCCCTGATGGGTTCGCAGGACGGGTTGGCGCATCTGGCCCTGGCCATCTGCAATCCCGGTGATCTGGCGATTGTACCTGACCCTGGTTATCCCATCTATTCAGGAGCGCTCGCAATAGCGGGGGTTAGGTCTTGGCCGCTGCCGCTCCTAGAGGAGAATGCGTTCCGGCCGGATCTGGAGAGTATTCCTGATGAGGTCTGGCGGGAAGCATCTTTTATGCTGCTCAGCTTTCCCGGCAATCCGATTTCGGTTACTGTGGATCTGGCTTATATGGAGCGGCTCGTGGAGCTTGCCCGTAAGTGGGAGGTGCTGGTCGTGCATGATCTGGCGTATTCAGAGATGGGCTTCGATGGTTACCGGCCGATCAGCATCCTCCAGGTACCGGGGGCGCGGGATATCGCCGTTGAATTTCATTCCTTCTCCAAAAGCTTCAACATGGCCGGATGCCGCATCGGCTTCATGACGGGCAATGCGCAGGCCGTCGGGGCGCTGCGGGAGCTGAAAAGCAATGTCGATTACGGTGTCTTCGAGCCGATTCAAGAAGCTGCGGTTGTGGCGTTGGAGCAGGCGATGGACTCCGGGTCGGACCAAGGAGTGGCTGCGCTGTATGAGCGGCGGCGGAACCTTGTGGTAGAAGCGCTGCATCTTGAAGGGTGGGCGCTGCCCTCGCCGGAAGCTACTATGTTTATTTGGGCAAGGCTGCCGGATGCCTATGGGAGTAAGGGTGAAGCCGGAAGCTCGCGCCGCTTCGCGCATGACCTGCTGCTGAGAACCGGAGTAGCGGTTATTCCGGGAGATGCTTTTGGCAGCCAGGGGGAAGGGTATGTGCGAATTGCACTGGTAGAGGAGGAAGAACGTTTGCTGGAAGCCGCCCGGAGGATCGGGGAGTTTCTGCGTTCGGGGAGATGAGGATGTGAGAAGTGCCATTGAGTAACATAATCAACATTATGTTAACTTTTATAATTCACTGATCTGAATTCGGGGTAATAAGGATCAACTACAGATTTTCAGGAGGTTGACCTTATGGGATTTAACATTGGAGGATTAGGCGATAAAATACAAGGAGTAGTCGGTTCCCTCAAAGAAGGGCGTGCCTACGAGCTGCTGCAGAAATTGCCGTTGGACAAGCTGCCTGTCGAGCAACTTCTGCAGAAGCTGCCGCTGGAGCAACTGCTATCGAGTTCTTTTTTGCAAAAGTTCACTCCCTTCGAGTCCTTGAAGGATCTGCTGCAAAAAGGAGGATTCTCTGCCGGATCAGCAGAGGAGATAAAATCGCTCCCGTCGGATCAGCTCGATGAGCATGTAGCGAAGACGACTTCCTTCGGTTCACTGAAGGATATGCTGATCAAAGCAGCGGAGTTCTATTCCCAGCGGAAATAGACGGACCGCAGGTTGCTTCGAAGCAGGTAGTCTAAACCGCACTGCTGCCAGTTCCGGCAACCTCATATATGTAAGCAAGCCCGCACTGGAATTCTCCGGTACGGGCTTGCTTTATTTTTACATAGTTATATTCTAGTGACTTAGTCCTTCAACCATGCCGTTGCCAGCAGCAAAGCTCCTTGGTTAGCCTTAGTGTCTGCCAGCGCGTTCAGCATCACGAAATCGTGGATAATGCCCTGGAAGCGCACAGCCGTAACGGGAACGCCTGCTTCGCGAAGCTTATTCGCATAGGCCTCCCCTTCATCACGAAGCACATCGGCTTCACCTGTGATAATCAAGGCTTCCGGCAGACCGCTAAGCTGGTCCAGACTGGCCCGCAGCGGAGAGGCCGTAATCTGTGCCCGCTTCTCAGGATCGGTGGTATATTGATCCCAGAACCATTTCATGCCTTCGCGCTGGAGGAAATATCCTTCTGCGAACTGATGATACGATTCGGTATCGAAGGAAGCATCTGTAACCGGATAGAAAAGCAATTGCTTAGAGATGGCCGGACCGCTGCGTTCTTTGGCCATCAGGGTGATGGCAGCAGTCATGTTACCGCCGACACTGTCCCCGGCGACACTCAGCCTGGATGCATCCAGGCCGTACGTGGAGCCTTCACTAGCAATCCATTCCAGGACTGCGTAGATTTCTTCAATGGCCGTAGGATATTTGGCTTCCGGGGACAGGCTGTATTCCGGGAATACCACGGCGGCGCCCGTACCCACAGTCAGCTCGCGGATGAGCCGGTCATGCGTGTGACTGTTGCCGAATACCCAGCCTGCTCCATGAATATAGAGAATGACCGGCAGGGAAGTACCGGAGGTGCCTACCGGACGGACAATGCGGACCTTCACTTCACCGCCGGGGCCGCCGGTTACGGTCAGATCCTGAAGATCTGCCTCGGGTTTTTCGATATCGCCAGCCTGGACGGTGTTGACCGTTTCGCGGCCTTTTTCCGGACCCAGATCGGGCAGGAAGGGAGGCTTGGCATTATCATCGGCGAATTTCTGAGCTGCAGGTTCAAGAATCACTCTTTTATGATCAGACATAGGTTACAGTCTCCTTCTTCTAGCAGATTAGGTCAAGCTCTTCTCATCCATAACCGCCTGACAAGTTTCTGAAACGTAAAGCGAACGGATGGCCCGGGTCAAAGCGTATATCAAGTAGAGAAAGGGGGAGCGAGCGTTGAAGGATTATCCCATCACAGAACAACAGGCCAAGGACATGTTTGAAGCACACTCCGCTTATATCTATGGTATTGCCCTTATGATGACCAAGCAGCGGGTGCTGGCCGATGATATTACCCAGGAGACTTTTCTGCGTGCCTTTGCAAAATATCATTTATATGATCCCTCCAGGCCGCTTCGGCCTTGGCTGTACCGGATTGCCGTCAATACGTCCCGTAATCTGTTACGCAGGAAGACCTGGATACAACTGCTGGCGGGCGTTCCTATAGAGGGAAAAGAGCACTCCGCCGAGAGCATCGCTCTGCATAGTGAGAATCAGCTGGAATTATGGCAGGCGGTCAGCCATCTGTCCGCGAAGCTGCGCGAAGTGATCTCCCTGCACTATTATGCCGGATTATCGCTTCCCGAAACCGCAGAGGTATTAAGTATTCCGCTGGGAACCTGCAAATCCAGGCTTCATGCGGCACTGCGCAAGCTGAGAGAATGCGGTGAACTTGACCCCGGTGTGCTGATGATGAAGGAGGGGCTTAAATGACGACAGTTAAGGACAGGCTGGATGTTGAATCCGAAGTATTATCCGCTCAATTACAGAAGGAAGCAGAACACATCATACACAGTATGCCTTCTTCTGTTGATTTTGATGAATTGTGGCAGCTACATACTGGAGGAGTAGGGAAAGCCCCAAGAGGCAGACATCGGTTATCATCGTACAGGAAGTGGGTCATCGGCGTCACAGCTGCGCTGGCTGTTACAGCTGGATCCATTACCGGGATCGGATTCGTCTCGCCCAAGGTTGCAGAGGCGCTGCGCGTCATTCCGTTCTTCGATTATTTGTATGCTAAAGGTGGGGATCGAGAGGGATTGAAGCCCATTGAAGAGAAGCATCTAAGCAGTCCGACAGGTGCGGTCATTGCAGATCAAGGAATAACCTTCCATCTGGTAGAGGAATATTACGATGGTATATCATTGGTGCTAAATTATGAGGTAACCTATCCGTCATCGTCAGAGCCTATTACCGGCAAAGAAGCGGCAGTCTTCTATAAGCTTAATTTTGAAGGGTATCATCCACAAACGATATCAACCCATGACTTCACAATTACAGGAGACCATACCTTCGTAGGTACAACCCGTCTAAGCTTTGGGGATAAGGATCTGCCTGATCAGCTAAGATTAAATATGAGTATCGACTGCATAGGGACGACGAGGGGGAACTGGGATTTATCTGTCCTGCTAGATAGGGCTAAGAGTAACGCGCTGAGCACTACCGTCTATCCCAAGAATCTGGATTTCATGTATGATAACTCACTATATACTGTAGACAAGCTGACCCTGGGTCCTGTAACTTCGCAAGTTATTGTGATGAACAGGTATCCTGATACATGGCTTAATGTAATGCTAGAAGATGATATTGGAACCTTATATATGAATCAAGGTGGAGATGGGGCCACCAATGACTACTACTATTTCAACTTCTCACCGCTGACAGCGCTCAATCCTAAGCCGGCCTATGTGAACCTGATCGTTACTGAACCCCCGAAAAATGGAGAAGCCAAGCAAGCGGAGGACCGTCAGCGCCTGAATGGATCTTTCCCTATAACGCTGCAGGGTGATGAAGGAGGAACGGTAACGGTGACTTCCGTTGACTATGAGGAAAAGCAGACGGTCGTATATTATGAGGCCAGTCAGGTCACGAGCCAGAATACCCCGCTTCGGTTAGAGGAGGAGCAGGACAAGGATCATCCGATTTTCCCCAAAGGACAGCCGGTGCGCATTAGCCGGGATAAATTAGCCTTTAAGCTGATTTTCCCGCCGGTGCAGCCATCCGATCAGCTCGAAATTGTGGCCAATTCCTTCACTTATACGAAGGATATACAACAGTTCCGTCTTCGCATTCCAATTGAGTGGACCCAATAGCTGCTGAAATTCAACGCTTATAAAAGAAAGGCCGCGCCGTCCTGTTATGGATGGCGTGGCCTGTTTGCGGTTGTAGAGGAATTTTACGAACACAATGGGCAGTGCGGAGGCGTGCAGGCCAAAGGGTTGGAAGCACAGCCCACAGGTTATTTTGTTTAATGCACTTAAGAAATAACGAAAAGCAAAAAGAAGCGGAGGGGAAATTTGGAACTGGAGGAGCGAATGCGTCCGCCTGAAAGCTTTCCGCAGGAAAGCTCGCTATCTACAGCATAGGCTTGGTTTGGATTTCTACCGCGAAGAGCGGTTTTAATTAGGAAATCCAAACTGGGCAGCGGCCGGAGGGACAAATGTTCACCGCAGCGACGACCAAGCTTCGAGTCCCACTCCAAAGCGTGTAGCAGTAAAGTAACAGTAAATCCCCCCTCACCGCTCACCCACACGCCTTGCCCCGGATCTCCAATAGTCCACCCCGGCAAACGCCGCCGTAATCAGCAGCGGGTAGAGAATCGCCCAGCCTGTGAACGGGAACACGGCTAGTGTGGCGGCGAAGGAAATGACGCTGATCGTTACGCCTGCACGGCTGCCGCGCAAGAGGCGGATTCCGGCGGCACAACCCCCAATATAGGTAAGAATGAAGGTGGCGTTGGGGAAGGTGATCAGTGTGGTTATCGAGAGCGCCCCGCTGCCGTAGAGCGATAATATCAAGGTGAAGCAGAGCGCCAGGAAGCCGATGGCCCCCACAGGCGTCTGATAACGATTGGATAAAAGGCCCATCCAGCCCGGAGCATAACTTTGCCGGGACAAGGCATAAGCCACGCGTGAAGCCGCACCTGCATAGGCAATGATCGTCGCCGTGCAGATGAAGAGACCGGTGAGTCCGGCGATGAAGCCTCCCCATGCCCCCAGCGGCTGGCTGATGATCCATAGCAGGGAGCTATCTGCCCCGCCGTGCAGATAGCTCTGTGTACCTACGGTAGCAAGTGCCGAGAGGAAATACAGGACACCGACAATGATGGCCGCGATGGTCACACCCTTAACCGCAGCCCGCTCAGGTTCCTTGAACTCTTCCGACAGATGCGAGACTGCTTCCCAGCCGATGAAGCACCAGAAGAGGATCGCCGCCGCCTGCCCGACACTCATCCAGCCATGCGGCGCAAACGGAGTGAAGTGAGCACGCTCCATCCTTGGAAGCGCAGCGGCAAAAGAGAAGACCAGTACGGCAACAATAGCGATCACCACAGCAATTTGCACTTTACCGGCGACCTGCATGCCGATCCAGTTCGTAAGGAGTCCAATGACCAGCATCCCGGCGGCAAGGGCGATTCGGGCCGGATCGCCCCAGCCCATCGCTGCGGTCATGTATCCTGCACCGGTCAATGCGGCGACTGGCGCGCCGATCGGAACGGACAGCAGGAAGAACCAGCCGACAAGGGCCCCGGCCTTCGGCCCGAAGGCTAGAGTCACGAAGTGGGAGACGCCCCCGGCGTTAGGGAACTTGGCAGAGAGCAGGCCCATGGATAAGGCAAGCGGAAGAATGAGCAGGGTCATGAAGCCCCAGGCCAGCAGCGAAGCCGGGCCAGCCATCTCGGCTGCCAGTCCGGGGACAATTAATACCCCCGAACCGAGGACAGCCCCGATGTATAAGGCAACGGCCTGAGGCATGCCGATGGTACGTTGTAACGAGGTGTGTTTCTTCATATGTATAATCCCGCTTTCCTTGTATTTAGTTATAGAGTATCAGATAATAGATCCATTGGAAAAACGGAATTATCAAATAACATCCATTCAAAAAACCGATGGATCAAAGGAAGGTTCGCTATGGAATCGAAGCATCTGTTCACCTTTCTCGTTGTGGTAGAGACCGGCAGCTTCACCCGCGCTGCGCAGAAGCTGGATTATGCCCAGTCCAGCATTACCGCACAGATTCAGGCTCTGGAAGCAGAGCTGGGGCAACCCCTGTTCGACCGGATCAGCAAAAAGATTATGCTTACCGATGCAGGCCGCCGCCTGCTGCCATATGCCCAGGAAATCTCCAAGATGCACACGATGGCTGAGAATGCCCTCCGGTCTGAGACCGAAATCGCCGGTTCGCTGCGGATCGGCGCACCGGAATCCCTGGCGGCCTTCCGGCTTCCCGGAATTATCAAGGATTTCCGCAGCCGTTATCCGCAGGTGCAGATTACCCTGAAGCCGGGGGCCTGCTGGGAGCTGACCGAATTCATCCGCTCCGGGGAGCTGGATCTGGCCTTCCTGCTGCAGCCGGAAACAGAGTATAAGGATATATACTGTGAGACGCTGATTCATGAAGCTATGGCTCTGGTGGCTCCGCTGGATCATCCGCTGCTGGAGCTTGCTGAAGTGGAGCCGCATCAACTGAAGAACGTAACGATTCTGCATACCGAAGCGGGCTGCACCTACCGCACCTTGTTTGAACGTCATCTGAACAGCCACGGTGTCTTTCCTGATCCGAATCTGGAGTTCTGGAGCATTGAAGCGATCAAGCAGTGCGTGATGGCCGGACTCGGTCTCTCTTTTCTGCCGCAGATTACGGTGAAGCGCGAGCTTGCGGAAGGCAAGCTGGGCCGGCTGAACTGGAATGACCAGTCGCAGCGGGTGGCCACCCAGATCGCTTACCATAACAAGAAATGGAAGTCTCCTGCGCTCAGCGAATTCCTCAGAATGGTAGAGAAGCATGCTGCCGGATGGAGGGAAGCTACTGCGGAGGAATGATATAATAGTTGTACTTAAGAGGGAGGGGGACAGATCATGAATGAGCTGGAACGAACATACGAAGAAGAGCTGGAGGCCTTCCTGATCTGGATGAAGGATGCCGGTTATACAGCACATACCCAGAAATCCTACCTTGCGGATGTGCGGGAATTCCTGGACCATCTGAACGGCAAGGAGCTGGGAACGGTTAAGAAGCTGCATGTGGTGTCCTATCTGACCTCGGTCCGTGAGCGGGGAGTCAGCGATGCCACCCGTAACCGCAAGCATGCCTCGGTTAACTGTCTGTTCAAGGCACTGTCCGAGCTGGAGCTGTTATCTATTAACCCGGCGGCAGGGATCAAGAAATCCAAGACCGACAAAAACCGTGAGCCGGTCTATCTGGAGGAGAAAGAGCTGGAGCGGTTCCTCTCAGCGGTGGACGGCAAGTACAGAAGCCGCAATCTGGCGGTCTTCCTGCTTATGTCCTATATGGGGCTGCGGGTAGGGGAAGTACATACGCTGAATCTGAGTGATTATAATGTAGACCGACGCACTCTGCGGGTCTTCGGCAAAGGGCGCAAATGGCGGGGCATACCGGTTCCGGAGGATGTAGCCCCGTATCTCGATCAGGCGATTGCGGACCGGCTGGCCCCTTGGCGCAGCAAAGAAGAGGCCATGTTCATCTCGCAGAAGGGCCGCAGATTGTCGATCCGGGGAATTCAGGGCATTGCTGCGGATACCTTCAGCCGCTTCCAGAGTGAGCTGCCCTCTTCCCAGCAGCGTGCCTATTCGAGCCATAAGCTGCGGCATTCGTTCGCCACTATGCTGCTGCGCAAGGGCGCGGATCTGCGGACGGTGCAGGAGCTGCTGGGTCACTCTTCCATTCAGACAACTACAGTCTATACCCATATCACGAGCCGGGAGAAGGAAGAGGCGATGTCCCGACTGCAAATCAGCAGCGCTGATAAGCTGAGTGGTAGCCTGTAATCGAACTGTCTAGCATTATTATCACTTGAACTATGAATTTTTGTTCATATCCTAACTCATAAATTACATGCAATGTGCATTTTAATGATGACAACTTGTCTATGAATTGCTACCATGAGAAAGGGAAAAACGGAGATGAGAAATCAACCGCATCATTCGCTTTAGTCGCTTAACGCGTCTTCGCGTCTTGTAAATGCTTGGATGCTTAGATTTCAAAAAAAAGGCCGCCAATCCCTGCGGATTGGCGGCCGGCTCGTTCCGGCTGGAATTATAGCTCCAGCTTGGTAATTTCACTCTTGAGCTTGTCAGCGGACTGCTGGAATAAGCTCTGTTCTTCTTCGCTGAGCGGAAGATCAAGCACCTCACGCACACCGGAGCGGTCCACAACACACGGAGCGCCGAGGAACACATCGGAGACGCCGTTGTAATTGTTCAGTAGTGTAGATACATTCAGAACGGAGCCTTCATTGTTCAGGATGGACGCTACAATGCGGTCCAGTGCAAGCGCGATGGCGTAGGAGGTCGATCCCTTGGCATCGATAATCTCGTAAGCGGCATTCTTCGTATCCTCGAAGATTTCTTTGCGTTCGGCTTCATCGAAGCCCAGATCAATCCCGGCGACATTGGCGAGACTCCAGACCGGCAGCTCGGAATCGCCATGCTCCCCGATGATCTGTCCATGGATGCTGCGCGGGTCAATCTCCTTGTGCTTCCCGATCAGGTAACGGAAGCGGGCGCTGTCCAGTACCGTTCCTGAGCCGATAACCCGTCTGCGGTCGAAGCCGCTGATCTTCAGGGTGGCGTACGCCAGGATATCGACCGGATTGGTCGCAATCAGCAGGATCGCGTGCTGGTTGTATTTCGTGATTTTCTGGATGATATCTTTGAAGATCGAGATGTTCTTGCGGAGCAGGTCGATCCGGGTTTCACCAGGCTTCTGGGAGGCTCCGGCAGTGACGATAATAATGTCGGCTTCGCGGCAATCCTCATAGGTACCGGCCCATAGCTTCACGCCTCCTACAAAAGGCATACCATGGTTCATATCCAGCGCTTCACCAAGCGCCTTCTGGTGGTTCACATCGATCAGTACAAGCTCGGGCATGCGCTTACGCAGCAGCAGCGTATAGGCTGTAGTGGTTCCGACTGCACCGGTACCGATGACTACAACACGATTGGGCTTAAATGGGGCCATGTCAAATCTCCTCCAGCATTTGTATTTTGGTAGTATAAGGAAGGCAGAGCCATTCCACTTGCTGTCCAATCTTATCCATCATAATCGCTAGGGATAGTGTTTTCAAGCTATCCGTTTTTCATCCATTACCCGTAATAGGGTAAGCTAACAACGATTTTTCTGTTATCCACTCAACCACTTGACAGGAGCGAACTGAAGTATGGATTTATTCCGCAAAAAACCGCTGGCCATTCCCCAGAATGCCGGAGCGGAGAAACTTAGCAAGACACTGGGCGCCTTGGATTTGACGATGCTTGGGGTAGGAGCCATTATCGGCACCGGGATCTTTGTTATGACGGGGGTGGCTGCTGCGGAGCATGCCGGCCCGGGACTGGTGCTGTCCTTCATCATCGCGGGGATTGCCTGTGTGCTATCCGCCTTGTGCTATTCTGAATTTGCTTCGACCCTGCCGGTATCCGGCAGCGCCTATGCCTATAGCTATGTCGCCTTCGGCGAATTGCTGGCCTGGGTGCTCGGCTGGGATCTTGTACTGGAATACGGGGTTGCCGCCGCAGCGGTAAGCAGCGGATGGTCCGGTTATTTCCAGGGTCTGCTGGAGGGCTTCGGGATACATTTGCCCACAGCTTTGTCTGGAGCGTATAATGCGGATAAGGGAACATTCATCAATCTGCCTGCCGTCATCATTATCCTGCTGATCTCCTATCTGCTGACACGGGGGGTCAAGGAGACCGCCCGCTTCAACGCAGTGATGGTCGCAATTAAGATCTCCGTGGTGCTGCTGTTCATCATCACCGGTATTTTCTATGTAAAGCCGGAGAACTGGACGCCCTTCCTGCCGTTCGGGATTCATGGCGTGATGAACGGCGCGGCCACTGTATTTTTTGCCTATATCGGCTTTGATGCCATTTCAACCGCGGCAGAAGAAGTGAAGCGTCCGCAGCGCGATCTTCCAATCGGGATTATCTCATCCCTTGCGATCTGTACAGTCTTATATATCGCCGTATCCTTGGTCCTGACGGGCATCGTGCCTTATCAGAGCCTGAATGTCAGCGATCCGGTGTCCTTTGCGCTGCGGTTTGTGGGCCAGAATATGATTGCCGGACTGATCTCCATCGGGGCGATTGCCGGAATGACAACCGTTCTGCTGGTTATGCTGTTCGGCCAGACCCGCTTGCTGTTCGCTATCTCGCGTGACGGGCTGCTGCCGAAGAGCTTGTCCAAGGTTAGCGCCAAGACGCATACCCCGGTGCGCAGCACCTGGATGGTGGGCAGCCTGATCGCTGTGCTTACCGGCTTCGTACCTCTGGACAGGCTGGCGAATCTGACGAGTATCGGCACTTTATTTGCCTTCCTGGTTGTGTCTCTCGGGGTCATTATGCTCCGCCGGACGAAGACAGATCTCCGCAGAGGCTTCCGTGTTCCTTGGGTTCCGCTGGTTCCACTCCTTAGTGCGGCAGCCTGCGGGTATTTAATGTATAATCTCGGCAGAGAGACCTGGATTGGCTTCATCATCTGGGTTGCGTTCGGACTGGTGATTTACTCATTGTACGGCTACAAACGCAGTAATCTGAATACGAAGAAATAATCTTTTAACTACTCATTAATGTAGAAAAGGAGAGAGAGCATTGTCAGCCAAAGCTTCATGTTCCAAGGTTCTAAGAGTGGCGTTGATGCTTCTTATGACTCTGCTGATTCTCTCAGCTTGCTCGTCCGCCCCTCCGCCGGAGGCAACCCGGCCTCCTCAGCCGACTGAAGCGCCGGAAGAAGGGCAGATGATTACAGTCATTACCCCGGATAACAAGAATGTCGAACCCGAAAATGCAAAGAAATACCAGATTCAGACGCGGCTGACCGATTTCCGGCTGCTCAACCCCTCAGCAGGACTAGCCTGGGGGGTAACGCGCAATGAGCTTCGAATGTACATGACGCTGAATAACGGCAAGACCTGGGCGAATATCTCTCCAGCTACGAATGTACAATTTCTAAGCAATCCGGTCTACGGCAAAGAGATTTTTTTCACCGACCCTGAGCATGGCTGGATCATCCGCAGCTCGTTCGGCTCCACCGAGACCGTGGTGCTGCGTACCACAGACGGTGGACACAGCTGGCAGATCTCAGCGTTCCCCGATTCCAACAAGCTGTCCTCCATCTATTTCAGCTCCAGCCGCAGCGGCTGGCTGATGACCAAGTGGGATGCAAGTGCGACCAAAGAGAGCAAAGCCTTGTATGCTACCAAGGATGGCGGAGCCACCTGGAATCTGGTGATGCAGAATGAGCAGTATAATCCGAATCTGCCGACTAGTTCCATACCGCATGCGGGGGTAACGACCGGGATGATCTTTGGTGACGAGAGCCGGGGGTTTGTTATGCTGCAGACCGGCGCTCTGCCCAAGATTTATATGACCAGGGACGGAGGAGCGACCTGGGTATCGGGTTCGGAATTCCTGGTCAATGACAGCTTTGCCGGATGTGACCGGGTGGTTACCGGTGTTCCTGAATTCTTCGGGGAGAATGCGTCGGGGGGCTGGATGCCGGTCGGCTGTCAGAGGGAAAAGGAAGGCAGCATGACCTATAACGGCTATTTTACCGCCAATGGGGGAGAGAACTGGAAATTCACCACTTTCGGGCGGCCGGCGCTATCCGGCATGAACCGGAATGTGGCCCCCGACTTCCTGAATGCCATGACAGGCTGGTCGCTGGAAGGTAATCTGCTCTATAAGACGGTGGACCAGGGAGTGACCTGGACAGCCCTCCCGGCCAGCACGGTGCTGCAGTCCAAGCTCCTGGAGTATCCGGAGGTAGTGAAGCTGCAGTTCATTTCAAATGATGTCGGCTGGCTGCTGATCTCGAAGGAGGAGGACCGCAAGTCGATCCTGCTTCAGACCACTAACGGCGGCGAGAGCTGGCGTGTAATGTAATACTGTACAAGAGGTTGTCCGTTCTGACGGACACCCTCTTTTTTTACATTAAATCCGCTTAAAGGCCTCTACAATATAAGGAAAAATCTTATTTAAAATTTTCTTTAAAAGTGTGAAAAAAATCACATGACAAACTTTGAATCCTGTGATATATTTAACACATAGAGAACAAGTTATTTTTTTCACAAACTTTCAAACAAACTTCCAACCCGAAGAGGAGAGATTACAATGACAACTTTTGAAACGGATTATATGACTAGAAACCTGATGCAATTGTGCTACAACTGCGATGACGCTCACCTGTGCCAGACTGAAGAACAATGCAAAGCCTGCTGGGCAGAGAACGGCATGATGCCGGAAGAAACGAACGAAACCAGACAACTGTTAGACCTCGTACATGCTTAATCTAACCGCCACTCGGGTATTATAGAAGGCCATTTGAGTTCCCGGCAGTACCGGAGCCTGAATGGTCTTTTTGCCGTTTCTACCGGTGCTGTCTTGCAGACAAGAGGCATATACATGTAGAGAAGCCTGTAGGGGCAGGTGTGCTAACTACTTGGGAATAAGGGGGAAGAGACAATGGGAACGGGGAGTGATCCATCCTGGCTGTTCGATTTTACAGGAACGGTATTGCCGGTCTTTCTCGCTCTGGTCGTGGGGATCATCGCTGTGTCTGCTGGCCGGGGATTGCTTCAGTGGAGCCGGAACAATAATGCCCCCCTGCAGTCCATTCCCGCCCGTATCGTGAGCAAGCGGACCGAAGTGCGCCAGCAGCAGTCCCAGGAGGATAGTCTCTCCAGCCGGACCAGCACCACCTACTATCTGACCTATGAAGCTGAGGATGGGGTGCGCAGGGAATTCAAGGTGGAGGGACAGGAATACGGGATGAGCGCTGAGGGGGATCAAGGCATACTGACGTATCAGGGGACACGGTATCATGGCTTTCAGCGGCGTCCTCACTACTCCACAGCGGAGTAGCTAAGATGGCAATGTATTATAGATGGTGATAGGACCCCCTGGTTCCCGCTGTGGAGCCAGGGGGTTTTTGCGTGTATCCGGCATAGAGATGGAAGAAGAGGAAGCAGGAAATTGGGCGCAGACTGTCACCTCCTGGGCGAATACACATACAATACAGCGAGCAGCAAAAGAACAACGGAGAATCACATAGTTTTCATAGCTTCACCCGTCTATGAAATGAATGTAAGGAGGAGAACGCGTGGCTGTCATCAAAACAAACTCGGAGGACGTAAGAGTGCTTGCACGGCTGATGCGGGCAGAGGCTGAAGAGGATGGAGAGTCAGGCATGCTGATGGTCGGCAATGTCGGCGTGAACCGGATTCTTGGCAATTGTCTGGATTTCAACAACATCCGCAGTGTGAACGACATGGTGTACCAGAGCCCCGGCGGCTTCGAAGCCCCGCAGAAGGGATACTTCTATCAACGGGCGCGGGAAGCCGATATCCGGCTGGCGAAACGTGCGATTGCCGGGGAGCGAACCTGGCCGGCCTCGAATGCGCTCTGGTTCTTCCGCCCTGTCGGCGACTGTCCGGCGACCTGGTACAATCAGCAGAATACCGGACGCTACAAGGCTCACTGCTTCTTCACTCCGACACAGGGAGATTGTCCGGCAGTATACTAGGCAAGACAAGGTATTTATTACACTTTAGGAGGTAATCCGTACATGATCGTTCAACCGTACCGCCCAGTTCCTTATATGATGGGCAGCAATCCAGCAGGCAGCATGAACAATATGAACAATATGAATAATATGGAGAACATGAATAACATGAACAACATGGGGCACATCGGGAATATGGGGAAAATGGGAAACATGGGGAACATGGGCACCATGGTCGCTATGCCGCCTCAGGTCAGCAGCGGCAGTCCCATGATGCCTGGCGGCACGGTGGTCTCCACAGCCGCACCTGTGTTTGAACAGTCCTATGTGGAGAACATATTCCGCCTGAACCTGGGCAAGGTGGGCACCTTCTATTTCACATATGAGAACAACAAGGACTGGAATGCCAAGGTCTATACCGGGGTGCTGGAAGCTGCGGGCCGTGACCACCTGATTATCAGTGACCGTGCTACCGGCCAGCGGGTAGTGCTGCTGATGGTTAACTTTGATTACGCTACTTTCGAAGAGCCGCTTGTCTATCAATATCCGGGCGTTGTCGGGAATCCGCTTGGAGTGCGCAACTGCTAATCCGCTTTTTTCGGCCATTTATCCATAGAATCATCCAAAAACGGCTGTCCGCCTTGGTTTGAGGCGGTCAGCCGTTACTTATGCTCCCGTACGTACATATGCTGTATTTTTCGAGGGGACACGCATGCTTGCTGTTTCACCTAATATATTTATATAATGAAAGTATTATTTCTAATCCGTGATTTTGTATAGGAGATGAGGGCATTGGGGAATTGATACGCAAGGGTTCTTTTAGCGTAATCGAGTCTGACATTTTGAGCAAACGAAGGAGGTGGGCCTATCCAGCCGTACAGATTACGGTGGATAGGAGTATAAATTGAGCGACCCTTTACCCGGTATATTACATGTAGGACTTATTATTTTGCTTGTGCTGCTTAACGGTTTTTTCGTTTCGGTGGAGTACGCGATGGTGAAGGTGCGCAGCGGGCGCATTGAATCGCTGATTGAGGAAGGCAGCAAGAGAGCGCTGGCCGCAAGGAACATCGTCCATAATCTGGATGGCTTCCTGTCGGCCTGCCAGCTTGGGGTAACCCTTGCTTCACTTGCACTGGGCTGGCTCGGTGAACCGGCCGTGGCCACGATTGTGGGGCCGCTGGTCAGGGGTCTGGGCTTTGATGATACTACTGTATTTGTCATCTCCCTGATTATTGCCTTCATGTTCATCACGGTTCTCCATATCGTACTCGGCGAGCTTGCACCGAAGACCATTGCTGTGAATAAGGCTGAGGCGGTGCTTCTGTTAACTGCGGGACCGATGAACGTTTTCTACCGGATCATGTTTCCATTCATCTGGGTGGTTAACGGGCTGGCCCGGGGACTGCTGCGGATCTTCCGTCTGACACCGGCTTCCGAGCTGGCTACTGCGCATACGGAGGAAGAAATCCGCATCCTGATGCAGGAGAGTAACAAAAGCGGCTTGATCGACAACACAGAAATGACACTGGTGGATAATATTTTTGGATTTGCCGACACGATGGCCCGGGAGATTATGATTCCGCGTACCGAGATGATCTGTCTGAACACGCATCTGGAGACGGAGGAGAATCTGGAGATTGCCTTCGATGGAATGAGAACCCGGTATCCGGTCTGTGACGGAG
Source organism: Paenibacillus sp. FSL P2-0089 (assembly GCF_038595095.1). Taxonomy (NCBI): domain Bacteria; kingdom Bacillati; phylum Bacillota; class Bacilli; order Caryophanales; family Paenibacillaceae; genus Paenibacillus; species Paenibacillus sp. FSL P2-0089. The sequence continues at coordinate 3,895,087 of NZ_CP152006.1, read as the reverse complement.
ACAAGGACCATATTCTTGGCTTCATTCATATTAAGGATATGATCCGGGAGAAGGCGCCGAGCTATAATGAATTGATCCGTCCGATATTGACGGTACCGGAATCGATTCAGATCAGCAGCCTCCTGAAGGTCATGCAGCGTGCCAAGACCCAGATCGCCATTCTTATTGATGAGTACGGCGGTACCTCGGGGATGGTTACACTGGAGGATATTATGGAAGAGATTGTCGGTGAGATTCAGGATGAGTTCGACGAGGAGCGGCCCGGCATTGAGCAGCTGGGAGAGGATGAGTTCTCCGTTGACGGCCTGATGCTGATTGAAGAGATTAACGACAAGCTCGGAATCCATATGGAGACTGATGATTATGATACGATCGGCGGCTGGCTGTATTCCAAGCTGGAGGTTAATCCGCCGCAAAAGGGCCAGTCCATTGAGTTCGACAATCATTTATTCGTGGTCGAAGAAACCGATAATAAGCGGATTTCCCGGATCAAGCTGCTGAAGCTGCAGTTATTGACGGAAGAAGCCGGAGCATAAGCTGCTGCATACAATATAAGCATGGCGCTACTACAGCGCTGTGCTTTTTTTGTTATAAGGATGAAGTGTTCTGACCTATCTCCGATTCGGCCGGATTTAAGGCGGGTAAGGAAGTGTAAATACATGTAATCTATCCGATTCAAGAAAGGGGCGGGAGCGTTGAAGCATCCTTTTAACACTTACAATGATCTGCTTGTCCTCTTGTCGGTGGCGATAGCCTTTCTCTCCTGCTTCACGGCGCTCGATCTGACGGAACGTCTGCTTCGCGGCCAGCGGAGCTCCCGGTTCATCCTGCTCATCTCCCTGGTGCTTGGCACAGGCCTGTGGAGCATGCATTTCATCGGGATGCGTGCAATGGATATGGCCGTTCCGGTATCGTATAATCTGCCGCTACTGGCGTTCTCTCTAGTGATTCCCGTGGCAGCTTCTTATATGCTGTTAGCTATGCTGAATAACCCGCACACCCGCAGCAGGGTCTATCTGGCTCTGGGCGGCCTCTTGTTCAGCAGCGGCATCCTGATTATGCATTTCAGCGGAATTCTGTCGATGAGACTTACGGCAACGTATGAGCAAGGCGCTTTCTCAATTATAATGGCGGTATTATTCGCCCTGATCGTTCCGGTGGTCACCGCTTCCTACGATCCGAAGTGGCTGGAGCAGGCCTACAATATGTTCAGCTTCAAAAAGCTGCTGCTTGTCCTGACCCTGACCGGCGCGTTCACAGGCATCCATTACGCTGCCATGGCGGGCGCTTCATTCTCTCCAGGAGAACCGTCCAGTGCAGCCGCGCACGTGCTCTATTTGCAGGATTCGATACTGGGAATGATCCTCTGCGGCTCCTTCCTGTTCATTGTGTCGATCGTCCTTGCTCTGTTGTACAGGGACCGGCAGCGGGTACTCCAGTCAGCCGCCTTCAATGAGCAGCGGTATACTGCGCTGTTCGAGCATAACCCTGATATGGTAATCTGCATTGATCCTGCCCGTAAGAAGATAATCAGTGCTAATCCTGCTCTGCGGGACATTACCGGATATAGCAGCGAAGAACTGGGGAATTATAAGGCGATACTATACAGCGAACGGGATGAAGCTGCCGTACGGGATGCCATAACGCGCGCTTCACGGGGGCAGTCCTCCAAGCTGGAGCTGAAGGTACGGAGCAAAGGCGGGGAGCAGCTGATCTGTAGTGTCACCGTCTTTCCTTTGCTGCATCATACGGAGCAGTGGGTCTATATTGTGGCCGAGGATGTGACTGCCCTGATGAAGTATCAGTATGAGCTGCTGGAGGCCAGGGATACCGCGGAGAGTGCGGTGACGATGAAAAGCGAGTTCCTCGCCACCATGAGCCATGAAATCCGCACGCCGCTGAACGGCATTATCGGCGTCAACCAGCTGCTGTCCGAGGAGATCAGCAATCCTGAGCATCTGGAGCTCCTGCGGCTTCAGAGTACAAGCAGCCATGCTCTGCTGCATGTGATGAGCGATATTCTCGACATCTCCCGGCTGGAGGCGGATGCCCTCTCGCTGAACAAGGATTCTTTCGGGCTGAAGGCGCTGCTCCAGGGCTGTATGGACCTGTTCATGGTGAGCACACAAGACAAGCCGTTATCTCTGGAGCTTCTGATCGAGGAGGGGCTTCCTGACAAGTTCACCGGGGATGCTGCGCGTATCCGCCAGATTCTCATCAACCTGATCGGCAATGCGGTGAAATTCACGCCATCCGGCACGGTAACGGTTAAGGTGGAGTCCTATGGCGTCAGGGAGACCGCTCAGGCGCTGCAATTCATGGTGCGCGACACCGGCATTGGCATCTCACCGGATAAGCTGCAGCTGCTCTTCCAGTCCTTCTCGCAGGTGGACGGGTCGCATACCCGTAAGTACCCCGGCACGGGTCTGGGCCTTGCGATCTGCAAGAAGCTTGTAGACCTGATGCAAGGAGAGATCTGGGCAGAACCGGCAGAAGGGGGCGGCACACAATTCTTCTTCAGAATTAAGCTGCAGTCGCAGGAGCATTCCCCGGAGGTATTTTTCGGCAAGGATACAGGGGAGGGGGAGTCAGCGGAGGAGAATGAAGCCGTATAAGACAGCGATTGCCAACAAGAGAGTTAACATTATATAATTTGAAAGTAACTATTCTTTTATCACGATAGTCCTGAGGACGGAAAGGAACTCTCTTTGAGCAAAACAAAAAAGAACAATGTCACGGCTCCCCAGATGAGCAAGCAGGAGAAGCGCAGGGCAGAGCAGGAGCAGCAGAAGCAGAAAACGAGAATTCTGATCGTGAGTACGGTGGCCATCGTCATTATTATTTTTGTAGGCTTATTTATGCTGGCATCGAAGGACTCTTCGCCTGCCGGTACAGACAGTAAGCCGGTTGCCTTCAATTACAGCGAAATGATGCGGCTTGGCAAGGAGGATGCTCCGGTCAAAATTGTGGAATTCGGCGATTTCAAATGTCCGGCTTGCGCCCAGTTCACCGGTGTGATCAAGCCGCAGATCGTTCAGGGCTATGTCGATCAGAATAAAGCAGCCTTCTATTTCGTGAATCTGGCCTTCCTCGGTACGGATTCCAGAACGGCCTCCCTGGCAGCGCTATCGGTCTATCATCAGAACCAGGAAGCGTTCTGGAAGTATTTCGATGCGATCTATGCCAATCAGGGGAATGAAGAGAAGGAATGGGCTACACCTGACTTCCTGGTGAGTCTCGCCAAGCAGCTGGAGCTGCCGGTGGATTACGACCTGCTGCGCAAGGACATTGACGAGCGTACCTACGTAAGCGAGCTGGAGCGGGATATTCAGCTTGGCACCGATACGGGCGTAACGAATACGCCTTCCTTGTACGTGAACGGCATCAAGGTGAAGGAGCCTTTCAATATGGAGGCGATTGACGCCCAGATTCAGGCAGCAACAGCAGCAGCGGGAGCAGGGACCGCCCAATGACCGCCTTCTCTGCCTTCTGCCGGCGTAACTGTCTCTACTTGGCCTGGTTCGTCTGTGTGGTGGCTGTAGCAGGAAGCCTGTATCTCAGTGAGGTCCTAAATTACGAGCCCTGTAAGCTGTGCTGGTTCCAGCGGATCTTCATGTATCCGCAGCTGTTCCTGCTGGGGATCGCCACCTACCGGGGGGACAAGCGGATCATTCCATACGTGCTTCCCCTTAGTCTGATTGGCGGCAGCATCTCCATATATCATTATGCGGAGCAGAAAATTCCGGCGCTCAGCAAGGTGCTTCCCTGTACCATCGGCGTACCGTGCAACAAGGATTATCTGAACTGGTTCGGATTTATAACGATCCCTCTGCTTGCACTTATAGCCTTTGCCTTAATCTCCATTCTGCTCTGGACAGGACGCAAAGAGGAGCCTGCGGAGTAAGAAGCTGACGGGCAGAAGGAAGAGAAGAGAATACCCTTAATTTTAGTAAAAAATAATATGCAAAAACCCTGTAAAATCACGTGGTAAAGGGATAATGAAAGAGAATGAAAGATCAAGACATACCGGATGATGAATTTGGTTGTTTTGAGTGCTTTTCATTCTTTTTTCATTTGTTTCCACGCTTTACGGAAGACGTGTTGTAGCTTAATATTAGTCCTTGTGAGAAGTTGAATATGCGCTGAATTTTCCGGAAGGAAAAACGGGGGAACCACACTTTGGCCAAGGCCAAAAGGGGTGAATCGGAGCAGGCTACTTGACCTGTAACCGTAGGGCTACCACAGTCCGAATCCGCCAGCTAACCTCGTAAGCCACTAGTGGGATAATGACCATGCACACTAAGGCATGCGGATCATTTCCGTATGCTTATTTTGGTGCCTGCATTTATGAAATCCACTTATGAAAACAGCGCAGGGAAACCCGTTTCAACTTAACCAAGAGAGGAACTGTTACTACAATGGTAAGCAAGGTAAAACGACTATTGATCGGGCGTCCGATGAAGTCGAACGAACTCGATCATGAAAAGTTATCCAAGGTGAAAGCACTGGCTGTCCTGTCTTCTGATGCGCTCTCGTCTGTAGCCTACGGAACAGAACAAATTCTGATTGTACTGGTGGCCGCCGGGTTCACCGCTATCTGGTACTCCTTGCCAATTGCATTAGCCGTATTGGGCCTGCTGGCTATTCTGATTCTGTCCTACCGGCAGACGATCTTCGCTTATCCCCAAGGCGGGGGCGCGTATATTGTCGCCAAAAGCAATCTAGGGGTGCATACCGGCTTACTGGCCGGCGGCTCTCTGCTGGTGGATTACATTCTGACGGTGGCGGTAAGTGCGTCGGCGGGGACGGATGCAATCACTTCAGCTTTTCCAAGTCTGCATAATCATAGTGTTCTGATAGCGGTATCTGTTATCGTGCTCTTAACGATTGTTAACCTGCGGGGAGTGACCGAATCGGCCTCCTTCATCGCTATCCCGGTCTATCTGTTCGTGGTTTCCATCTTCGTGCTCATCATCTCGGGGGTCTTCAAATATATGACCGGCGGCGCCCATGCCCATGTTCCTGAGATTGGCTCGGCCGTATCGAACGTGAGTATGTTTCTGCTGCTGAAGGCCTTCAGCTCCGGCTGTTCGGCTCTGACCGGGGTAGAAGCGGTCTCCAATGCCATTCCTAACTTCAAAGCGCCCGCGGAGAAAAATGCAGCCAAAACGCTGATGCTCATGGGCCTCATTCTCGGGGTAATGTTCACAGGTATTACGCTGCTCGCTTACTGGTACGGTATCATGCCTGATGAGAAGGCCACCGTGGTCTCACAGATTACCGAATCTACCTTCGGCCGCGGCGGACTGTACTTCTTCATTCAGGGGATTACGGCGGTTATCCTGTTCCTGGCAGCCAATACGGCGTACTCGGCCTTCCCGCTGCTGGCGTTCATGTTCGCCAAAGACAAATATCTGCCCCATGCCTTCATGGTGCGCGGCGACCGGCTGGGCTTCTCCAACGGTATTATTTTCCTCGGTGTTATGTCGGCTGTGCTGGTGGCGGCGTTTCACGGGAATACGGAAGGACTCATTCCATTATATGCAGTAGGGGTATTCATTCCGTTCACGCTGTCGCAGCTGGGCATGATGGTCCAATGGTACAGAACGAAGCCGAAAGGCTGGCAGAGCAAGTTCGCCGTCAATACGGTGGGGATGCTCACTACATTAACGATCACCCTGATTTTCATAATCACTAAATTCTCCAGCGTGTGGATGGCCTTCATCTTCCTGCCGGCTGTTATCATCGTGTTCCACCGGATTCACCGCCATTATATGAATATTGCCGATCAGCTGCGGATCTGCCCGGCTACCGATAAGCCTTGTATCAAAGGAAGCACCGTAGTCGTTCCGGTCGCCGGTGTGACTCGTGCTGTACTGCATTCGATCAGCTATGCGAAGTCATTGACAGATAATGTGGTCGCTGTATATGTAGGCTTCGATGAAGAAGAGATTCACAAGATGGAGCAGAAGTGGGAGGAGTGGAACCCCGGCGTACGCCTGATCGTCCTGCGCTCCCGCTACCGCAGCATTATCCGCCCGCTGGTGAAGTTCATCGATACAGTAGAGTGGAAGACCTCTTCAACGGATCATATTACCGTCCTGATTCCGCAATTCGTGACCAAGCACTGGTGGCAGGCGGTGCTGCATAATCAGACCAGCTTGTTCATCCGTTCATATCTGATGAATCAGAAGGACATTGTAATCGCGACTGTACCTTTCCATCTGCATAAATAATATAGAAGATTAGGAAGATGGCTGTTTCTGCTTAATGCGGAGACGGCCGTTTTTACGTTATTATAAGTTATTGGTTGACATAGAGAATGAGAATCAATATCATCAGTATAGACAAGATGAAGGTAACAGAGCTTTTGCCAATCATGAGGGTAACATACAGGAGGGGTATTCAATGTTTTCGTTCAACCTGCAAGGATCAAGAAGCGGGAAGCTGGCGGTGGCCGGACTTATGACTACAACACTGCTGCTGTCCGCTTGCGGAAATGATAATAGCAACGCAGGCAGTAACGGTGGAGCAGGCACCGCACCTGCGGCAACCGCAGAAGCGACTGCGGAGGCCACTGCGGTACCTGCAGCAACTGCTGCACCCGCTGTGGAGAAGACCGTAACGGATGCAATGGGACATAAGGTGACCGTTCCCGCTAATCCGCAGCGTGTAATTGCTTCTTATCTGGAGGATTATCTGGTAGCACTCGGCGTGACTCCGGTTGCCCAGTGGTCTACGAAGAATGGTACTCAGGCTTACCTGGCCGCTGAGCTTAAGGACGTTCCGCCGATCAGCTATGACCTGCCGCTTGAAGCCGTCACCAGCTTCACGCCGGATTTTCACATCGTCCAGTCGGAGGGCTCGGTTCAGAACGGTCTTTATGACCAGCTGAATAAGATTGCACCAACCTATGTACTCGGTGATGAGGTCAGCAGTGACTGGCGCGCAGCCTTGCTCAAGATCGGAGAGCTGCTCAATAAGACACCGGAAGCGGAGAAGGCTATTGCAGACTATGACCAGAAAGCGGCTTCAGCCAAAGCGGCTGTATCTGCGGCAATCGGCGATGATTCAGTAGCGGTTCTGTGGCTGGTATCAAAGAATTTCTTCATTGTAGATGAGACCCGCAGCAGCGGTGCGGTATTGTATGGCGATCTTGGAGTGAAGCTCCCGAATCTCGTGACCGACATTCCTGCAGAATCCAGAGCACCGTGGAACCCGATTTCACTGGAGAAATTATCTGAGCTGACTGCAGAGCATATCATTCTGGTGAATAGTGACAAGGCAAGCGGAGCTGAGATTACAGAAGGTGCAGTCTGGAAGGGAATTCCGGCCGTTAAGGCAGGGAATGTTCATGAATTCGGCAAAGATACCAGCTGGCTGTATAGCGGCCCTATAGCCAATTCCAAGACCATCGATGATATTCTGAGCAGTTTTGTAAAATAGGTTCTTTACCGGCCGGAGAATTGTGCAGGCTTTTATGTCCTAAGGATATAGAAGCCTGCCTCTTTTTTTAAGTTGAACAATATTCATATCTTTGCGATAATGAGAATCATAATCATCTATATTTCCCTAATAATCCTGATAAGGAGACGGCATATGGCTTCATCCACAGATTCTGCTCTACAAGCTCCTTCTGTTGAAGGGAACACATCTGTCCGGTCGCGGCCGCTTGCCGCTGCTGTTATTCTGGTGCTGGGAATAGCGGCGATTGTCTTCGGCCTGATGGTATCCGTATCGGTCGGTGCGGCGGATATCCGGCTGGCTACCGTATGGGAGGCGGTGTTCCGGTTCAATCCGGAGCTGCCCCAGCATCAGGTCATCCGGGAGCTGCGGATTCCCCGGGCTGCCGCAGGAGCGCTGGTCGGCGCATGTTTTGCCGTTGCCGGTGCGATTATGCAGGGGATGACCCGCAACCCGCTGGCGGATTCCGGACTGCTTGGTCTTAATGCAGGTGCGGGCGTTGGACTGGCCCTGGCTTTTGCCTTCGCGCCAACATTATCCTTCGCTTACATCATGCTGTACTGCTTCCTTGGAGCGGCTGTGGCCTCACTGCTGGTATTCGGGATCGGTTCGCTCTCCCATAGCGGATTGACCCCGCTTCGGCTGACCCTCGCCGGTGCGGCAGTAAGCGCCATGCTGCTGGCGGTCAGTCAGGGCATTGCTATCCTGTTCAGCCTCTCCCAGGATATCGCCTTTTGGATGGCCGGGGGGATTGGAGGAGCGAGCTGGAAGCAGCTGCAGGTAATATCTCCTTGGGTCGCGGCGGCCCTGATCGGTGCGCTGATGTTGTCGCGTTCGATTACGCTACTGAGCCTGGGCAGGGATGTTGCAGCAGGTCTCGGACAGCGCACCGGTCTGGTACAGACTGCAGGGATGATTATTGTCGTCATCCTCGCCGGAGCGGCAGTCTCCACGGTAGGGCCGATCGCTTTTGTCGGATTAATGATTCCGCATATTACGCGTTACCTCGTTGGGGTTGACTACCGCTGGATTATTCCCTGCTCCGCAGTCCTTGGAAGCATTCTGGTCCTGGTGGCCGATATTGCGGCCAGGATGATTAATGCGCCATACGAAACACCAATAGGTGCCTTAATTGCAGTATTCGGCGTACCGTTCTTCATCTATCTGGCCAGCAAACGCAAGGGGGAGCTGAAATGAACCGTTCCACCTCATTCCCCCCGGCCAAGCCGCGCCTTTCCAGAGAGGCTGGTATTCTGACACTGCTTGCTGTGCTTATCGTCATTCTGTTTCTGGTCAGTATGAATACCGGCTTAATGCGTCTGTCACCGCTCGAAGTTCTACATACCCTATCCGGCAACGGCACCAAGCAGCAGCAGCTGATTTTGTTTGATTTCCGGCTGCCGCGCATCGTGATCTCCTTGCTGATTGGTGCAGGCTTTGCGGTCGCCGGAGTGATTCTGCAAGGCTTGTCGCGTAATGCTCTCGCTGAGCCTTCCACCCTGGGGATCAATGCCGGAGCCGGATTCGCCGTACTGATCTTTATCTCCTTTGTACCGGCTACTACAGCAGCTCCGATCTTCGTGCTTCCGCTACTGGCGCTTGCAGGGGCCTCGCTTACTGCAACACTGATCTACTTCCTGTCTTACAGGAGGGAGGATGGGCTCTCGCCGACACGGCTGATCCTGATCGGGATTGCTGTGGGTGCCGGGATATACGCTTTTCAGCTTATTTTGTCATTAAGACTCGACCCGCAGAATTATCAGTTCGTAGCCATCTGGCTGGCCGGCAAAATCTGGGGCGGAGACTGGCGGTTTGTGCTGGCCCTGCTGCCCTGGATATTGATCCTGCTGCCCTTCGCATTCTACAAAGCCCGGGTGCTCAACGTACTGAATCTGGGCGATGAGCTCTCCAAGGGACTGGGCCTGCCGCTCGAACGGGAACGGCGGTGGCTGCTGGCTGCGGCTGTTGCGCTGGCAGGAGCCTGTGTATCGGTAAGCGGCAGCATTGGTTTTGTCGGGCTAATTGCGCCGCACCTGGCCCGCAGGCTGGTCGGCCCGCGCCATCAGATCCTGCTGCCTGCGGCTGCCCTGATCGGAGCCCTGCTGCTGCTTACGGCAGATACGATCGGTCGCTGGATCCTGCAGCCTGCGGAGGTACCTACTGGTATCGTAGTAGCGATTATTGGAGCACCGTACTTTTTATATCTTTTGGCCACATCGAAAGCGTAGTACAGGGATGTATATATTAAAAAATCTAAGGAGTGTTTATCATGTCGGAACGTTTAAATACAGAGCAGCTGAGCATCGGATATGCGGAGACTATGATTGTAAAGGGGCTGAATCTGTCGCTTCCGACAGGGAAGATTACGGCGCTCGTCGGGGCGAACGGCTCCGGGAAGTCCACGATTCTGAAGACAATGGCCCGGATCATGAAGCCAAAGAGCGGCAATGTAATGCTTGACGGGAAGTCCATTCACAATCTCTCCACCAAAGAGGTGGCCCGCCAGCTGGCGATTCTGCCGCAGAATCCTACTGCCCCGGATGGCTTAACGGTATCTGAGCTGGTAGGATATGGACGGTATCCGCATCAGAAGGGCTTCGGCAGCCTGACGCCTGAAGACCGCAGCATTATTGCCGAGGCGATTGAATTGACCGGCATGAATGAATTCCGTGACCGGCCGATTGACCGTCTCTCCGGCGGACAGCGGCAGCGGGCCTGGATCGCCATGGCGCTGGCCCAGCAGACGGATATTCTGTTCCTTGACGAGCCGACGACCTTCCTGGATATGGCCCATCAGCTGGAGGTGCTTCAGCTGCTGCAGAAGCTCAATGAGCAGGAAGGCCGGACGATTATTATGGTTGTCCATGATTTGAACCATGCTTCGCGTTACGCGCAGCATATGGTAGCGATCAAATCCGGTAATGTGATCAGCGAAGGCGCTCCGAATGAGGTAATGACACCGGCGGTGCTGCGCGAGGTATTCGGTATTGAGGCAGATATTGTACCTGATCCGCGTACAGGTGTGCCGCTCTGTCTGCCTTACGAGCTGGCTGCGTACAAAGTTGCCGGGCTGTAGGAGAGGAACATGAATGAATTCCTGAGACAAGAATATAAGTCTAAATTTGACCTCCATCTTGAGGTGCCGGAGGGAGCCGTGTATTCCTTCGCTGCTGCTGAGCTGGCAGAGGAGGGCGAGATGAGGGCCTTCATGGAGGCTTACCGGCCGCTGATGAAGGCGCTTGACGATAAAGCGGCCGGTGCGTACTTCGGCGGTTATCTGAGCATTATGGCACTCGCGGTCCAGTATTCCGTGACCGGCTTCTTGTGCGTACCGGACTTCAGCTTACGGAACCTTCAACTGCATCTTGTTCCGGAAGATGGCTACTGCAGAATTGCCTTCTCGCTTCGTGAATGGGGGATGGTACAAGCTCCGGCAGATGAGCCGGGCCGGAAGGCTTGGCGCAATGAAGCGTTAACCAGCTTCTACCAGAACACAGCCGGGCCGCTGATCCGGATGGCTTCACAGGTGAGCGGACTTTCGCCCGGGGAGATCTGGGGACAGCTGCCGACCAAATTCAACTATTATGCGGAAGCCTTTGCCGCTGAACTGACAGATCCGCTCCTGCTTCGCCGGCTGGAGGAGGATTACGCGTATCTGAAGGATGAGCTGCCCGCTGCCGTATTCGGGATGCCGCGGAATCCGTTCCAGGTGAAGGTACGGAGAATTGAATCGCTCACGGACCCGCAGCAGACGGTTCAGCTGCGTAACCGCTGCTGTATGTATTACCGGACTGAGGGCGGACGGCTGTGTTATACCTGCCCCCGGATGAAGGAAGAGGAGCGGTCCGCACGGCGGGAGGAATTCCGTGCCGAGCGCGCAGCGGCTGGCGAATAGGGTATAATTAGGAATTTCGAAACATAATAATGCTGTATGCAGCTTCGTAACAGGCTCCTGTCATTGACAAGGGAGCCTGTTCGTTGTTAAAGTTGTGGTTGCTGAAGCCGTAATTAACCGGCAGCGAGCACGACATTATCTTGTTTATAGAGTTAGGAGTATGAAGAATGAATATTGACAACATATATGAGGATTTGCAGCCGCTTGTTACAGCAGGCTCACTGAAACGCCGGGAGAGCCTTAAGAATCTGGTCTATACCCGCATGGGCGGCGAAGCAGATATTTTGGCGGCTCCTGTTACATATGAAGAGATCCAGAGCATCTATGCTTATGCCCAGGATCATCAGATCCCGCTTACGATTCTCGGCAACGGCTCCAATGTGATTATCCGGGACGGAGGCATCCGCGGCATCGTGCTCCAGACCTCGGATCTGTCCGGGATGGGCGTCCGCGACGGGCTGCTGTATGCGCAGTGCGGGGCGAAGATTATCGATGTCTCGGGCTATGCGCTGGAGCAGAAGCTGACCGGTCTGGAATTCGCCTGCGGCATCCCCGGCACGGTAGGCGGGGCACTCTACATGAACGCCGGAGCCTACGGCGGGGAAGTGAAGGATGTGCTGCACAGTGCGCTCGTGATCGATCAGAACGGGCAACTCCTTACCCTGCACAGCGATCAGCTGCAATGGGGATACCGCAGCAGCATCTTCGCCACTGGACAATATATTGTACTGGAGGCGAGATTCAAGCTTCTGCCAGGCGATCCAGCCGCGATTAAAGCGTCCATGGATGAGTTAACCTATCTGCGGGAATCGAAGCAACCGCTGGAGTATCCGTCCTGCGGCAGTGTATTCAAGCGGCCGCCGGGCCGGTTCGCGGGGCAGCTGATTCAGGAGAGCGGACTCCAGGGGACGCGCATCGGAGGCGCAGAGGTCTCACGCAAGCATGCGGGCTTCATTATCAACGCCGACAATGCAACGGCCAGCGATTATATCGGATTGATCCAGCATGTACGCTCAGCGGTGAAGCACAAGTTCGATGTGGAGCTGGAGACGGAAGTGGAGATTATCGGGGAAGAATTGTAGGCGATAGTTGTGGAAAAAGAGGGTGCAGTCCTAAGCCGGAATGTTGGCTTAGAGCTGCACCTTCTTTAACTTCTTATGGCCGGAGCTGCCGGATAATCAGCTTACAGCCAGTGAATATTTCGCCCGGCTCGTTTGCAGATCCACCTTAGCCTCGGATACCTCATGAAGCTCTAGTCCGCTCACTGCCAGCTCATATCCCGGCTGCGGCAGAGGCACAAGCTCACCGTCCGCATTCAAGGTACTGCCTGTCCCGCGCAGAATGACCGCACTGTCCAGATAATCATCGATGACATCGTCAGCGTTCCGGTAGTCAACGGTCTCCAGCTTGAAATGGACGGTGTCCAGGTCATCCAGCTCCCGTTTTTCGATGACCAGTGTTGTACCCTTGCGGGCTTCCAGCCAATCTATAAGCTTCTGTACGTTTGCTTCCATCGTATGATCCCATCCTTCGGTTAATAGAGATTGTTAATTCTAAGTTACCCCTTTCCATGCAAATGAATCCGTGCAAATTAGTTGAACTATGCAAGGTGTTTGCCGTTCTTCATTCGTGTGTAAACTATTCTTATGCATTGTAATAATGCCAATATCTTATAAGAAGGTGAAGCGGATGGGAAACGCATTGTTATGGGGCGCAGTCTCCGGCTCGGCGGTCTTGATTGGCGCACTTTTGGCCTTATTCCTGCGGATTCCGAATAAGCTGATCGGCTTCATCATGGCGTTCGGGACCGGTGTGCTGATCGGCGCGGCGGCGTATGAATTGCTAGAGGATTCGGCCAGTGACGGCGGACTGGCCCCGACGATTATCGGGTTCACCGCTGGAGCACTGGTGTTCACGGTGTTCGACTGGCTGATCTCGCGTAAAGGCGGAGCCGGACGCAAGCGCTCAGCCAGAGCCTCTTCAGGGAAGAGCGATGCCAAGGGCGGAGGGCTGGCTATTTTTGCCGGAACGGTACTGGATGCGATTCCTGAATCGATCATGATTGGCGCAAGTCTCATTGCGGGTCAAGGCGTTAGCGTACTGCTGGTCATTGCCATCTTCATCAGCAATATTCCCGAAGGCTTGTCCAGCACGGCTGGACTGAAGCAGGACGGCTATGGCAAAGGCAAGATTATGCTGCTGTGGCTCGGCGTACTCGCTATCTCCACACTGGCCTCAGGGGCGGGATATGAGTTCATGGATCACGCAAGCGGGTATACGGAAGCTGTGATTGCCTCTTTTGCCGGGGGAGGAATTATTGCTATGGTGTCCTCCAGCATGATGCCCGAAGCCTACGAAGAAGGGGGGCCGCTCACGGGGTTCATCGCTGCGATGGGACTGCTGTGCTCGCTGATTCTGGATCAGCTGTGAGGGTTGTCAAGCCCGCTGTAATCATGGTATAGTTCAAGACGCACCATAAGTATCATCATAAGTGTACGCATCAAGATAAAGAAGGAATCTGCGCCGCGCGCAGGAGAGGTTCGCGAACTCCCTCTATAAAAAACTAAGCTATTTTTAGTAGAGCCAGGTTTTCGAAATCTCGTTCTTCTTTCCAGTTCAGGCCAGGGGCCTAGGGAAAAGAGAGGGGTTTTTTGTCATGTCAGAAGGCAGAATGCAAGAGGAAATGCAGGAGGTTACCCTGCTGGGCAACCAAGGCACGCAGTACAAGTTCGGCTATGATCCGGGGATTCTGGAGGCGTTCGATAACAAGCATCCCGGCCGCGATTATTTCGTCAAATTCAACTGTCCCGAGTTCACCAGCCTGTGTCCCGTGACCGGTCAGCCGGATTTCGGGGTGATGTATATCTCGTACATTCCTGATATCCGAATGGTGGAATCGAAGTCACTGAAGCTCTATCTGTTCAGCTTCCGCAATCATGGGGATTTCCATGAGGACTGTGTCAATATTATTATGAATGATCTGATCTCGCTGATGGAGCCGCGTTATATCGAAGTGTGGGGCAAATTCACGCCGCGCGGCGGCATTTCCATCGATCCTTACTGCAACTGGGGGCGTTCGGGAACCAAATATGAGGCGATGGCCGAGCACCGGCTGATGAATCATGATCTGTATCCCGAGAAAGTGGACAACCGTTAATCCGCAGAAGCCAGCTTCACAGAGCAATCAGGAGGAGAGATCATTATGGTAAATAGAAAAGCATTAGTCGTCTTCAGCGGCGGCCAAGACAGCACGACCTGCCTGGCGTGGGCATTGCAGGAATTCCAGGAGGTTCAGGTGGTCACGTTCAATTATAATCAGCGCCATGCGGCCGAGATTGAAGTCGCCAAGGCGATAGCTGCAAGTTTCGGCGTGAAGCAGCATATTCTGGACCTGGGGCTGCTGAACCAGCTTGCTCCGAACGCCTTGACGCGGGAGGATATTGACATTACCGCAGGGGAAGGAGAAGAGCTGCCCAGCACGTTCGTGGATGGACGTAATCTGCTGTTTCTGTCCTTCGCGGCCATTCTGGCCAAGCAGCTCGGCTACTCCAATATTATCACCGGGGTCTGCCAGACGGACTTCAGCGGGTACCCGGACTGCCGCGATGTGTTCGTGAAGTCGCTGAATGTCACACTTAATCTGTCGATGGATGTGGAGTTCGTCATTCATACCCCGCTGATGTGGCTGGACAAGAAAGAAACCTGGAAGCTGGCAGACGAGCTGGGCCAGTTCGATTATGTGCGGGAGCAGACCCTGACCTGCTATAACGGAATCATCGGCAGCGGCTGCGGCACCTGTCCGGCATGTCTCCTGCGTAAGCGGGGTCTGGAGCAATATGAGGCAGAGCGTCAGGAGGCGGGACTATAATGCGGGGCGAAGTAACCGTCTGCAAAATTTTCACCTTCGACGCTGCCCATCAACTCATCGGACACAAAGGGAAATGCAGCAATCTGCATGGGCATACCTACAAGCTGGAGGTAGTGCTGAAGGGTGTGCCGTCCGCGCTAGAAGGACAGTCGGATGAAGGGTTCGTCATCGATTTCAGCGATATTAAGGCGGCTGTGCAGGAGGCGGTAGTTGGGCGGCTGGATCATGCTTTTCTGGCGATGGGCAATGAGCCTGTGCTGGAGACGCTGAAGGCGACCGGCTCCAAGGTAGCGATGCTCTCCTTCCGCACCACAGCAGAGAATCTGTCTGCCTACATTGCCTATGAGCTGAAGCAAGCGGCGTTGCCGGTGTATTCGGTCAAGCTATGGGAAACTCCGACCTCCTGGGCTGAGGTGCTGGCAGCAGATATCCCCGAGGAGGGACCGGCTTACCGGCTGTATGGAGGCTGCGATGATGAGTAGAATCCCGGTTATTGAAATGTTCGGCCCGACAATCCAGGGGGAAGGGGCGGTCATCGGGGTCAAAACGATGTTCGTCCGCACCTACGGCTGCGACTACCGCTGCGGCTGGTGCGATTCCGCCTTCACCTGGGACGGCTCGGCCAAGGATAAAGTAACGATGCTTACGCCGCAGGAGATTCTCGACGGGCTGCTGGAGCTGGCCGGGGAGAATTTCAATTGTGTCACCATCTCCGGGGGTAACCCGGCGCTGATCGGGGAGGCGATGGGAGAATTCATCTCCCTCCTCCATGAGCGGGGCATCCAGGCGGCGATTGAGACGCAGGGCAGCCGCTGGCAGGACTGGTTCCATGAGGTGGATGTGCTGACGATCAGCCCGAAGCCGCCCAGCTCCGGGATGCAGACAGACTGGGATAAGCTGGATGAGATTATGCATAGAGTCGCTGATAACGGCAAGGCTGCGCATAGCCTGAAGGTGGTTGTTTTTAACCAGGAGGATTATGAATATGCCCGCAAGGTCCATTTCAGGTACCCTGAGGTCCCGCTGTTCCTGCAGCCGGGCAACGATAACGTCACCGAGGAAGGTGACATCTCAGGCCGTCTGCTGGGGCGGCTGGAATGGCTGTTCGAGCGGGTGATTACCGATCCGCAAATGAACCGTGCACGGGTGCTGCCGCAGCTGCATGCCCTGATCTGGCATAATAAGCGGGGAAAGTAAGATTTTCTCATAAGGATTAGGTATACTGGAGACTGGGCTTCCTGAGCAGGGAGGTCCGGTCTTTTACTATTTGCAGGAAACAGAGGGGGAATTAAGAATGGAGAATGGTTATTACGCAGGCTGGGGAACGCTGGCCCTGATTAATGCCGGACTGGCGCAAGGGAAGAACCGCAGCGGAATGAACTGGTTCCTGTTGTCGTTACTGCTGGGGCCGCTCGCAACGCTTATCCTGGTGATATCTGTTAAATTACCGGAATGATGGGTTAATTATAATTTATAGTTCCAGCAGAATTGCTATACGGGGGAGGAATCAGAAATGACGATGCAGGCCATGAAGCCCATCCGGCGTTCCAAGCTGCGACTATTTGCAGGGAAGCGGTATTTCACCTGGAAAAGATACTGGAAATGGATCACAGCCAGCGGACGCCTGGCTGCAGAACAGCGCAGTGAAGCTCTGCCGTACGAAGCGGCCAGCCATGCTACCCCGCTGCTGCGCAAATTGCGCAATGTGGATATGCAGCTTCAGCACAACAAAATTGTAAACCTGAGGCTCGCGGTGGCGAAGCTGGACGGGCTTGTCATTCAACCGGGCGAGAGCTTCTCCTATTGGCGCAGGATCGGCAAACCCACACGAAGAAAAGGCTACCTGGACGGAATGGTGCTCCATTATGGCGGGTTCCGTTCCGGCACAGGCGGCGGGCTCTGCCAATTGTCCAATCTGATCTACTGGATGACGCTGCATACGCCGCTTACGGTTACCGAGCGGCACCGGCACAGCTATGATGTCTTCCCCGATGAGCAGCGGACCCAGCCCTTTGGCAGCGGGGCTACCTGTGCCTATAATTATCTGGATCTCCAGCTGCGCAATGATACAGAGCATGCTTATCAGCTTAAGCTGCACCTGGATGAGACTCATCTGCACGGGGAATGGCGCTGTGCAGGACAGCAGCTCTACCATTACGAAGTCTATGAAGATGGGCACCGCATCAGCCTGGAGCCGTGGGGCGGGTATATCCGGCGCAATGCGATCCGCCGCAGAGTGCTGACGCATAGCGGAGAGCTGGCCGGTGACGAAGCGGTGGCCGAGAACCACGCGCTGATGATGTATTCTCCGCTGCTGCACGGATAAATCCGGACGATTTGGGGCTATAACATAGTAAGGCTGTTCTGATCAGCTTGCCATGTTTATAACCTTACATCCGAAGGAGTGACCTACACTTATGAAGGCAGTAACCTATCAAGGCAAGAAGAAGGTAGAGGTCAAGGAGGTCGCCGATGCGCGGCTGGAGAAGAAGGATGACATCCTCGTCCGCATAACCACAACCGCTATTTGCGGATCTGACCTGCATATCTATAACGGAGAAATACCGGGAATGCATGATGACTACATTATCGGACATGAGCCGATGGGGATTGTGGAAGAGGTGGGCCCGGAGGTTACCAGGGTCAAGAAGGGCGACCGGGTCATTGTCCCGTTCAATGTAGCATGCGGGCAATGCTTCTTCTGCCAGCATGAGATGGAGAGCCAATGTGACCATGCGAATGAAGCGAAGGATACCGGCGGCTACCTGGGCTATTCGGATTCATACGGCGGATTCGCCGGAGGGCAGGCGGAGCTGCTGCGGGTGCCTTACGGCAACTTCGGGCCGTTTGTCGTCCCGGAGGACGCTGAGATGGAAGACGAGAAGCTGCTGTTCCTCTCGGATATCGTCCCGACCGCCTGGTGGGGCGTCGAGAATGCCGGTGTGAAGCCCGGTGATACCGTCATTGTGCTTGGCTGTGGCCCGGTAGGCCTGCTGACACAGAAGTTCGCCTGGATGAAAGGCGCATCCCGTGTCATCGCGGTGGACTATATCGATTACCGGCTCCAGCATGCGAAGCTGACGAATCAAGTGGAGACGGTGAATTTTGAGCAGACCAAGGATGTAGAGCTGAATCTCAAGGAGATTACACGCGGTGGAGCGGATGTGGTGATTGACTGCGTGGGATTGGATGCCAAGAAGACGGTTGTAGAGAAGGTGGAGACAGCCTTGATGCTGCAAGGCGGTTCGCTGGGGGCTTTCCGTATCGCCTCCGAGGTGGTCCGCAAGTTCGGCACCATTCAGTTAATCGGTGTCTATGGCCTGAATTACAATATGTTCCCGCTGGGCCATCTATTCGAACGCAATATCACGCTGAAGATGGGCCAAGCTCCTGTGATCCATTATATGCCTGAGCTCTACAAGATGATTAAGGAGAACAAGTTCGATCCCACAGATATTATCACCCACCGGCTGCCGATCAGCCGCGCAGAACATGGCTACAAGGTATTTCAGGAGAAGGAAGAGGACTGTATCAAGGTAGTGCTTAAGCCGTAACAGGGAAGAGTAGCCTCTGTCAGCTGAGCTTCTATAAGGCATGGAACCCGTCGGAGGCGGATTCTGTGCCTTTGTTTTGCGTTGAATATGAAAAAATGCTGCTTTTTTCGCCGATTTACGTTAAATTAACATAATGAGTCTTACATCCTATGAAGGGGCGTTCTGTCATGCGTACCAATAAACCGCCCGTTCCCGTGCCTCTCCTGATGGTAATCGGAATTGTGGCCATCTCGTTTTCTTCCATCTTTATTAAATGGTCCTCCGCGCCCGTATCGGTCCAAGGGATGTACCGCCTGCTGTTCACCTCGCTGCTGATGCTGCCGTTCGCCCGTCCCTATAGCGGCGCACTCTTTCAGCTGCGGCGGAAGGATTGGCTGCTGCTGGGCGTGTCCGGTGTCATGCTTGCCTTGCATTTTCTGCTGTGGATGGGTTCGCTGAATTATACCTCGGTGGCCAGCTCGACGATGATTATGGCGCTGGAGCCGTTATTCATTATGCTCGGTGCGTACATACTGTATAAAGAGCGTAACTCGATCTTTGCTATCCTGGGGATGGCGATTGCTATCTTCGGCGTTACTTTTATCGGCTGGGGAGATATTGGCTTGTCTGCTGAGAATCTGAGGGGCGACATGCTGTCGGTTGGCGGAACCGTAGCGGTAGCCGCACATATGCTGCTTGGACAAAAGCTGGTGGCGCGTATGCCGTCCTATCTGTACAGCCTGATTGTATTTATCGCTGCGGCCGCCGTATTTGCTCTCTACAATCTCGTGACCGGCACACCGTTCTTCAATTATCCGGCCCGGGAATGGGGCATCTTCGTCTTGCTGGCGGTGGTGCCCACCGTCTTCGGCCATATCCTGTTCAACTGGCTGCTGCAATATACGTCCGCGACTACCGTCTCCATGAATATACTGGGCGAGCCTGTCGGCGCGAGCATTCTAGCGTTCCTGTTGTTGGGTGAGCAACTTAGCAGCTTGCAGTGGGCGGGCGGCGTGCTGGTCATGGCCGGGCTGGGTGTCTATCTGTATGCCGGGCGAAGGAAAGCGCTGAAGCTCCGGCAGTCTCTGCCGAATGCTTCCTAACTTATACGCGGACAGACCCGTGAGGCAAACTTGATTACATTTTATAGAACATAGATAAAGGGGTAACGAAAGCAATGAATGAACCTAATCAGAATGAACCGGATGGCTTCAATAAGGAGGGGGCACCCACAAGCGAGGAGCTGTGGAATGAGGATACCTATGCGGCCTGGACCCGCCGGTTTGGAACCCCTGCGGAGGCTGCGGAGAAGCTGTCGAAGGACCCTGCGGGGAAGCTGTATCCGCTGAATACCTATCTCGGTGAATTGAAGGGCCGGAGGATCATGAATCTGATGGGCTCCAACGGCATGAAGGCGGTGGCACTGGGGCTGCTGGGGGCTGAGGTGACTGTCGCGGATTTCTCGGAGGCCAATGCCCGTTATGCCGGTGAACTCGCGCAGGCGGCCGGAGTGCAGCTTGACTATATCGTGTCGGATGTCCTAGAGCTGCCGGAAGCGCATCTTAACGGCTCTTATGATACGGTTTTTGCCGAAATGGGGATTGTTCACTATTTTACGGATTTGGCTCCGTTCATGGCTACGGCCTACCGCTTGCTGGCACCGGGCGGAACGTTCGTACTGCGGGATTTCCATCCGGTAACGACCAAGCTGATCTCCTCCAAGGGGTCGACGGCCAAGGTGCGCAAGCATAAGGTGAGCGGGGATTATTTTGATACGGCGCTTGAAGAGAAGCAGGTGTCCTATTCCAAATACATGCCTTCTTCAGGAGCAGCAGCGGAGGCGAACAAGCCGAATGTTGTCTACTGGCGGCGCTGGACACTGGGCGAGCTGGTTACTGCTGCCGCAGCCAGCGGACTGGTTATAAGAGAGCTGGTGGAGGAGCCTAATCTGTCGTCGGATGTGTACGATAAGGGAATTCCCAAGACCTTCACCCTGGTTGCTGTCAAAAGATAATAAGGTTCACCACCACACGGTATCCCCGTTAGCGCAGTTACACAGGCGCTCCGGGGATACCGTTTATTTGTGCAGAACCCGCTGCCATCCCGGCAAAAGCCTGCTGGAGCGGGGAAAGCGTATAGTCCTTGCGCCAGGCCAGCACAAAGGATCCGTCAGCCGGAAGAATTCCGGGCAGCTTCGCGTAGGCCAGACGGCCTGCTGATACTTCAGCCTCAATCCCGGAGCGGGAGAACACGCCCACCATTCTGCCTGTGTAGAGCATCCCCTTGACGGCCTCCGGTGAGCCCAGTACCGCATGGTTCCAGACCCTTACGTTATTAAGCTGTGCCCACTGGTCGGAGATTCCGCGCAGGAAGGAGGCGGCTTCATGCTGGACCCAAGGCTCACGTGCTACTGCTTCAACTGTCAGCTCCTGCTCCCCGGCAAAGGGATGCTCCGGCGCAAAGACCAGCACCGTCTCCTCTTCAGCAATCACCTGCGTATGGAAGGTATCGTCTTGGCCCTCTGCACTATGCAGTACGGCGAGCTGAATCTCCCGGCTGCGCAGACGTTCCCGGATGGCATCATCCGGCAGTACGGATAAGTAGACATCGATCCCGTCATATTGCTGTGTGAATTGGGACAGCAGTTTGGGCACAAGATAACTGGCAGGGATATCGCTGGCGGTAAGCTCCAGATTCCCCGAGGCGAGCGAGGTGAACTGTTTGACCGTCCGCTCGGCCTCGGCGCTCAGCGAGACAATACGGACTGCATATTGATACAAGGCGCGTCCGGCGTCCGTCAGCAGGACCCGGCCGCTCCGGTATTGGAAGAGGGAAGCGCCAAGCTCACTCTCCAGACTTTTCATATGGAAGGAGACGGTTGGCTGCTTAAGGTTCATCTCGGCGGCGACATCCGTTACTTTTTTATATTTTTCGATGAGAACTAAGATTTGCAGCTTTACAAGGTTCATGAAGATTCCTCCGGGGATGGGGCAGAAAGACCCCTATTGTTGTTTCGGTATAGATTTTATCTATTCAACTACTCAATTAATATTATAACTTTTATCCTCCGGTTTACAAACTCAGTACTTTTATCTAACGAACGGGCCCTAGAATAAGAAGAGTCAGAAGAGACGCTGATAGACACACAATAATGCTTCCCAAGTGAGTTTTGTACGAAGCAGATGGAACGCAGCAGACACTCACAAAACCTTTAGGAGGAAAAAAAACAATGCAATTCAAAAAATCGTGGATCATGGCTTTGACTCTTACCAGCGTACTGGCACTTTCAGCATGCGGCAACGGAAACAACGGGGGAAATAAGGCAACAACCAATAACGGAGGGAATACACCGGCTGCTACAAACACAGAATCCAGCAGCGGTGCGAAGCTGAGCGGTTCGGTCCTGGCATCAGGCTCCACAGCACTTCAGCCGCTTGTAGAGCAGGTAGCTGAGAAATTCATGGATGCGAATGCTGGCGTGGACATTCAGGTTCAGGGCGGCGGCAGCGGAACAGGCTTGACTCAGGTCTCTGAGAAGCAAGTCGATATCGGGAACTCGGATGTATTCGCTGAAGAGAAGCTGAAGGATGCTGCGAAGGCGGCTGAGCTGGTGGATCATCAGGTGGCGGTTGTTGCGATTGCGGCAGTAAGCAACCCGGCGGCAGGCGTAGACAGCTTGACCAAGCAACAGCTGGTGGACATTTTCACAGGTAAAATCACGAACTGGAAAGAGGTCGGCGGTGCAGACCAGGCCATCCAGATCATCAACCGTCCGGCAAGCTCAGGTACCCGTGCTACCTTCGAGAGCTTCGCTCTTGGCACCAAGACAGAGGACCTGAAGGGCTCGATCCAGGAGGATTCCTCCGGTACAGTTAAGAAAATGATCGGCGAAACACCGGGGGCTATCGGTTATCTGGCCCTGTCCTACCTCGATGATTCCGTGAAAACATTAAACTATGACGGCGTTGAGCCTTCAGTAGACAACGTAGTGGCCGGTAAATATCCGGTATGGGCTTACGAGCACATGTACACTAACGGTGAACCTAATGAGACTGTAAAAGCGTTCCTGGATTACTTCCTGACGGATGAAGTACAGACTGGCGACGTGGTCGAGCTTGGCTACATCCCGGCTTCCAAAATGCAGGTATCGCGTGATGTTGCAGGTACTGTAACACCTAAATAACCTTCAACGGTTCACAGTTAGGATTGGATTTCAACTTTAATGTGATTAGAGGCGGATAAACTCTGCCTCTCTTTTCACTTTAGAAAGAGGGAGCATCTTGAGGGGACAACCAACAAACAAGCGGCTGGAAAAACATCATATAGAAAATTTAATCGGACGTATTTATATGTCCTTTTGTGTGCTGCTGCTCATTGTCATCATTATATCCATGGTCTATTTCGTAGCCTCCAAAGGCGTGGCCAACTTCGTTAACGGTGAGGTCAAGGTCTCTGAATTCCTGTTCGGCACGAAGTGGTCGCCTGAAGCAGACACACCTTCCTACGGAGCCTTCCCGTTCATCTCGGGTTCCTTCCTGGTCACGCTGCTGGCTGCGCTTATCGCAAGTCCGCTCAGTATCTGCGCTGCGCTCTTCATGACGGAGATTGTGCCGGGCTGGGGTAAAAAGCTGCTGCAGCCGGTCATCGAGCTGCTGTCAGGCATTCCATCCGTTGTCTACGGCTTCGTAGGCTTAAGCGTCATTGTTCCATTTCTGCGGGATACGCTGCCCGGACAGGGCATCGGGGTGGCTGCAGGCGCGCTAGTGCTGTCGGTCATGATTCTGCCGACGATTACCAGCGTGGCTGCAGACGCGCTTGCTTCATTGCCGCAAAACTTGAAAGAATCATCCTTTGCGCTCGGTGCCACACGCTGGCAGACGATCTCCCGGGTTATTCTCCCGACGACCTTCCCGGCGATTATGACGGGTGTTGTGCTTGGTATGGCCCGCGCCTTCGGCGAGGCTCTTGCTGTGCAGATGGTTATCGGTAACGCGCCGTTCGTGCCTCACTCCCTGTTCGAGTCCGCGTCCACCCTTACCAGTGTAATCACGCTGGGCATGGGGAATACCACGATGGGTTCACCGCAGAACAATGCGCTGTGGAGTATGGCGCTGGTGCTGATGCTGATGACCTTCGTATTCGTCCTGCTGGTGAGAATGCTCGAAAGGAGAAATAAAATTTGAAGCCGAGAACTGCGAATAAAATAGCCACTGTCGTTATCGTTACCTTTGCATTGCTGATCGTAGCCATCCTGGTTAGCTTACTCGGATATATCCTGATCCGCGGTTTCAATCATATTAGCTGGGACTTCCTGACCTCCGCGCCGCAAAAGATCCGCGCAGGCGGAGGCGTCGGGCCGCAGCTGTTCAACTCATTGTTCCTGCTGGTGCTGACCTTGATCATCACCGTGCCGCTGGGGCTGGGTGCCGGAATCTTCATGGCGGAGTATGCCCGTCCCGGCAAGCTGACCAACTTCATCCGTCTGGTCGTGGAGGTATTGTCGTCCTTCCCGTCGATTATCGTGGGTCTGTTCGGTCTCTTGCTGATCGTCAACACCTTCAATCTCGGGTTCTCCCTGATCTCGGGTGCGCTCGCGTTAACCTTCTTCAACCTTCCGCTGATGGTGCGTATTACGGAGCAAGCCTTCCGCACGGTACCTAAGCAGCAGAAGGAGGCAGGCTTCGCGCTCGGATTGTCCAAGTGGAAGATCGTTACCTCGGTCTTGCTCCCGGTAGCCTTGCCGACTATTATCACCGGCACGATCCTGTCGGCCGGCCGCGTGTTCGGTGAAGCGGCCGCGCTGATGTTCACGGCAGGGATGAGCAGCCCGCGCCTGGACTTCAGCAACTGGAATCCGCTTAGCCCGTCCTCACCGCTCAATCCATTCCGTCCGGCGGAGACGCTGGCGGTGCATATCTGGAAGGTCAACAGTGAGGGCCTGGCCCCGGATGCACTTCAGATCGCAGCGGGTGCTTCAGCCGTCCTGGTGCTGACCGTATTAATCTTCAATCTGGCTGCCCGTTACTTCGGCAGATTTATCTACCGCAAGCTTACTGCATCCAAGAGAATGAGCTAAGAATAGACAAGGCAATCCGCTTTTCAAAAAGAGCCTGTAGGAGGAACTAAAATGGGAATAGCAGAGCCAGTCGTACGCGAATCATTTCAAACGGAGGATCTGAGTATTTATTATGGGACGTATGAGGCGGTGAAGGGGATTAGCCTTCCTTTTGCCCAGAATACGGTTACCGCATTGATCGGCCCGTCGGGCTGCGGGAAATCAACCTTTCTCCGTTCACTGAACCGGATGAATGACGATATCTCCGGCTCTACGACCAAGGGCAGCATCTGGATTGACGGTGTGGATATCAATGCTACAGGCACGGATGTAATCAAGCTGCGGCAAAAGATCGGCATGGTCTGGCAGAAGCCCAATCCGTTCTACAAATCGATCTACGACAATATCGCCTTCGGCCCGAAATATCATGGCATCAAGGGCAAGCAGGCGCTGGATGAAATTGTCGAGAGCAGCCTGCGCCGCGCCGCCCTGTGGGACGAGGTCAAAGACCGCTTGAAGGATTCCGCTCTGGCATTGTCCGGCGGACAGCAGCAGCGTTTGTGTATCGCCCGGGCGCTGTCGGTCAACCCGCAGATCCTGCTGCTCGATGAGCCGGCTTCGGCCCTTGACCCGGTATCAACCGGTAAGGTGGAGGAGCTGATCAAGGAGCTGAAGGAAGAGCTGCGCATCGTAATCGTCACCCACAACATGCAGCAAGCCGCGCGGATCTCGGATTACACCGCCTACTTCTATCTCGGTTCCCTGGTGGAATACGACAAGACCGAGAAGGTCTTCACGAATCCCGAGAACCAGATGACGCAGGAATACATTATGGGCCGGTTTGGCTGATTGGGAGACGGGTACAGACGGGCATAGACAAAATCGATACCACTGGTAAAGCTGATAGCTCAAGGCACCATCCATTGCGGGTGGTGTTTTTGCTGTTTGAAGGATAATGGGCCGGAAAGGGATGCGTGGGGTAAATGTAATCGATAAACCGATCACATTGCGTTGCGGGAAGGCAAGTGTGCCCAATGTAATCGAAAAACCGATCACATTGGGCTAGGTGGAGGCATGTGTGCAGAATGTAATCGAAAAACCGATTACATTGAGCGCTGCGGAGGCGAGTGGACCAAATGAAATCAAAAAAATGACCACAACGTGCATGTGCAGAGATGTTCGTAACACCGCTGTGTGAGCCGTTCACTTTTGTATAAGTAAATATATCTCTTGAAAAACTAATCATATTAGTTTATATTTTAACTAATGATATTAGTTTTGGGGAGGGTTTTACGATGAGAGTAACAAGAGAAGGCCATTTGCATCAGCTTACGTGGCTGCCGCGTATTTTTCCAGTGAATTGCTATTTGATCGAGGAAGAACAGGAGCTTACACTTATTGACGCGGGAATGTCCTATAGTCTGCAAGGGATTCTGAATCAGGTTGCCAAGCTTGGTAAGCCGCTGACCCGTATTATTCTCACTCATGGTCATATGGATCATGTCGGGGCGCTTGATGCCTTGAAGAAGGAGGTGCCGGAGGCTAAGGTCTATATCTCGGAGCGGGATGCTGCATTGTTGGCTGGTGACCGCTCGTTTAGAGCCGGTGAGCTGCAGACTCCTATTAAGGGCAGTGTACCCGCCAAAATAGTGACCCGCCCCGACATTCTACTGCATGACGGCGACAGCATCGGCTCGCTGACAGCGTTCAGCACTCCCGGACATACGCCTGGATCGATGTCTTTCCAGGACCGGCGCAGTGGAGCGCTGATCGTTGGTGATGCGTTCCAGACCTTCCGGGCAACGGCGGTGTCCGGCAAGAAGGTCGCCTGGTTTCCTTTTCCGGCTATGGCGACTTGGAGCCCCGAACAGGCCTTAGTCAGTGCCTACAGGCTGATTGATCTTGCCCCTTCTGTACTGGCGGTAGGACATGGTGATCTGCTTATAGCTCCGGTAGAGGCGATGAAGCGGGCGGCTGCGGAGGCCGAAGGGCAAGTAAAGGGAGGAGAGAGGGTACATGGCTAGAGCGGGTCTGGACACGCACACGCTGGTACTGGCTGCCGCAGAGCTGGCGGATGAATACGGGATGGAAGCAGTGACGCTGGCTGCACTTGCCGCGAAGCTGGGTGTCCGTTCTCCGTCACTCTATAATCACATCAACGGGCTTGCGGGGCTGCGTACACTGATGGCGGTATATGGTCTGGAGCAGCTGTATGAGGTCATATCGGAGGCAACGGAGGGGCTAAGCGGAGAGGCTGCAGTACATGCCATGAGTCAGGCATACATCGGATTCACCAGAGCGCACCCGGGGCTGTATCAGACGACGCTAAAAGCACCCGAACAAGGAGACACCGCTCTGGAAGCGGCGGGCGGGAAGATCCTGTCGCTCATCATCCAGGTGATATCCGCATTCGGCTTGGATGAGGAAGGCAATCTGCATGCCGTCCGTGGACTGCGGAGTATACTGCACGGATTCTCCACCTTGGAGCACCAGGGCGGATTTGGAATGCCGCTGGACCTGAATGTCACTCTCACCCGGCTGATTAACACCTATATTGCGGGAATCCGCTGTATGGGATCGGACGCAGACAGCCTGAAATAACAACAAAGAGCAATCTCCAAGTGAGGTTGCTCTTGTTGTCACGGCTTATGTTGCCTAACGGTGTAAATACAGTTTCTGCCTCCCTGTAAAATGTACTCCCCTCGTTCAATATGAACATCATCTCCTAGAACCGTTCTGAATAAATGCAACTCATTCTTGCATAACCCGGTACATACAGCCGCCGCTTCACAGATCGGGCAATGTTTCTCGATGAATAAGAGACTGCCATCCTCCTGCTCCTTAACCTCGGCCATATAACCTTCATTCGTTCGAATCTCAGCCAATTTCTCCAATTTCTCTCTCACATCCGATGCAGCGCCAAGATGCTGAAGATATTGTGCCTGCATATTTTTATTTCGAACATCCAGCAGCTTGTCCAGCCCTTCATTGCCAAATGCCTCTTTCATCGAATTAATGAGACTGATGGATAAATCCGAATATCCGCTTGGAAAAAAACGATTAGCCGCGGGAGTTAATATCCACAGCTTGGTGGGGCGGCCCATGGGACGCGCCTCTTCCACATTGGTAACCAATCCTTCTTCCTTCAGTGCATTCAAATGCTGACGAATAGCCATTCCAGACAACGAAAATTGAGAGGAGAGGGTTATAACATCCATGCCCCCACGCTCCTTTAACAGATCAATGATCGCTCTTCGGGTACTGGTGGAGACATCCTTTTTGATTTGATTCCGGCTCATGGTGCACCTCCTGTTTGAAGCAACTGAATCTACATCACTCCCTACATTTTAAACAAAAATGTTGACAAAGTCAAAGCCGGACTGTAGCTTAGACATTATAAACAAAAATGTTTACTAAGTATCCGGATACGATGTATACATACCAAACTTTCTTGGAGGTCACCATTCATGTCGTCTAATCATCAAAGTATTTTCAGTCCGCGTTACTTTGCACTATCCATAGGAATTATCCTGTCAGTGATGGCCGTTGGATTCGAAGGTCTGTCCGTAACCACCATTGCTCCTTCGATTGCCGGAGACTTGAACGGTCTTAGCCTGTTCGGGTGGATATTCAGTACGTATCTGCTTGCACAGATTATCGGAACGCTGGTCGTCGGTCGGATCATAGATAAAAGAGGCCCTGCTGCACCCTTCACTTATGCGCTGTTGTTGTTTATCGCAGGACTGGTCGTTGCTGCAACAGCAGGCGATATGTATATCATGATTGGATCACGGGCCCTGCAAGGTTTGGGTGCCGGAGCTATGATGACTTGTGTGTATACGGCTATTTCCTTAAGTTACCCGGATGAGTTACGTGCCAAAATACTTGGAGCCTTTGGTACAGCCTATGTTCTTCCGTCCATGCTCGGTCCATATGTAGCAGGCCTTATAGCAGATCAGTGGTCCTGGCGGTTTGTTTTCTGGGGGATCTTACCTGTGCTGGTTGTTTCAGCAGTGCTTAGTTTACCTGCTTTCAGGAAATTGAAAGTGCAGCAGACGGGAGGGGCTAGCGGATCTTCATCTACTTGGATGGCGTTACTCTTAACGATGGGTACAGGCCTTTTCCTGATTGCTCTAAGTATGCTTCCGAGTATGATGGGATTTGTCTTCGGCCTGATTGGCCTCGTCGGTATGATATTACCGCTCCGTCAATTGCTGCCTAAGGGAACGCTTACGCTGCGAAGAGGGATGCCAGCGATTCTGGCAACACGCGGGCTGTTCTTCGCTGCCTATGCCAGCACACAGAATTTCCTGGTATTGGCTTTAATTGATGTGAAGGGAATTACACCTTCTCAGGCGGGTTTAATCGTAGCGAGTGCAGCATTAAGCTGGTGTATCATTTCATATCTGCAAGGACGTTGGGATGCGGCAGATCAGGGCCGTGGACGTCATATGAGAATTATTCTGGGGGTATTTCTGCTTGCCATCGGGATTGCTATCGTCTTTTGGATACCGGTTGTTTCTGTTGCCGTTGCAGTTATGGGTCAGATCATCGCCGGGGTCGGCATTGGATTGGCGCATCCGGTTAGCGGTGTTGTAGCCTTTTCCCAAACAGGGGAAGGCGGCGCGGGCCAAACCTCGGCAAATCTGCAATTTGCGGATTCTTTTACACCCGGTGTAGTTATTGGGATTGGGGGTTCCATCCTTGTCGTGTGTCAGGCTGCTGGAATGTCACTGCAATCCGGCTTAATTGTAGCCATGGGCTTCCATCTCTTGTTGATCGTCATAAGTATCATTGCCAGCACCCGGATCTCACCGCAATCCATCAAGAATGCTGATCCTAAGAAAGAGGGTGTACCGGTCATTGTCCAATGAGGATAGGGAGAAGCTTCTTATAGCCTATGACATCATCGGGTCTAAATGGACGATCCATATCTTATTCACTCTTTCTTGCGGTCCGAAGAAATTTAGCGAAATAACCCGGAGTATCCCTTCCATTACGCAAAGAATCCTTTCCCAGCGTTTAAAGGAGCTTCAACATCATAATCTGGTCAAGAGAACCAGTCCGCAGCGCCCTACAAAAACCATGTATGAACTTACACCAAAAGGAGTAGCTCTCGCTACGTTCATACCTTGTTTAATGGACTGGGGTTGCCAAAACTAAACTAAGCTTGTATAGGAGGAATGAAGATGAATATTGAGGTCAGTGAGATCGCAGCAGAGAAAATTGCCGAAATCTTGTTAAACGCTGAGACAAGGCACTCTTTTCTTAGAGTAGGTGTTGAAGAAGGGGGATGCAGCGGATTATCTTATACCCTTGTCTTGGACGAGCAGCAGACAGAGGAGGATATGGTATTCAATAAAGATAAGTTCCGTATATTAGTTCAAACGAAGAGTATTCCATATATTGATGGTCTTGAAATTGACTATGAACAAAGCGGAATGATAGGCGGCTTCACCATGAATAACCCTAATGCCAAAGCCTCATGTGGATGCGGGGCCAGTTTTCGAATGGCTAACTATCGGGGGGAAGTTAAAAAATGTGATTAACCTGCAGGAAGTGAATTTTCCCGTTTATAGTGATAAGCTTAATTTGGTGTACAAGCCAGATTGATTTAGGAGGCTGAATGACGTGGGCGAAGCAGGTAAGCAAGAGAATGTAACCACCTTTGAAGAGATGGCTGAGGTAGTCGCCCGACTGGGGATTGTGCCGCTGGCACCCCTGATCCCGGAGCATCCGTCTGTGAACGGGCTGACGCTGGCGGAGAATTGGCATACGGATACAGAGCTGGACCCCTGGCGCTGGCGGGTCAGATTTCCCGGAGAAGGCTTAGCCGGCTACGGAAAATTCATCAAGAAAAAAGCCGTGCTCGTATCCCGCGAGTGGCTTCCGGCTTACTTGGCAGCGTCCGGGCCTCGGAAGTCTCTGGAAGAGCGGTATCAGAGCGGTCTGGCCACGAGAGAAGCACTGACTCTGCTGGAGATTATCCGGGCGAATGAGGGAATAGAGACACGCCAGCTGCGCTCTATGGCGGATATGAAGGCCAAGGAGAAGAAAACGGCTTTTGACAATGCAGTAACGGAGCTGCAAGGGTCTCTGGATATCGTAATCTCAGGCGTGAAGCAACGGGTGAATGCGGACGGAGAGCCGAATGGCTGGAACAGCACCTCTTTTGAAACCTCGGGGCACTGGATGCATGAAGCGGGCATTCTGCCCTTTGAGGGTTCAAGAGAAGAGGCGAGAGCCTGCTTGCGTTCACGTATGGAAGCGGCGTGGGCACCGGAGGCGGTTGCCTGGATCAACAAGGCGCTGGGCTGGAAGTAGACAAAGAACGGTAGTCCTTCATATGAAGAGGGCTGCCGTTTTTGGCGTTTTGACATGGGATACAAATAAAAACGGCTAATCTCATTCCCGCAGGAGACTGGCCGTAAGCGCTTACGAATATGTGATTGTACTGCGTATCTTGTGTATATTGAAGCAGCCTTACAGCATGGGGCCAAGGTAGGCAACCAGGAAGTACAGGAATCCGAACAGCAGCATGATGTAGGCGGTGTACTTGATGGCGTCGGAGGCAACGATACTTAAGTCTTTGGGAGCCTGGACTTCCAGACGTTCTGTTTCCATAGAATCCGTGTTGTCATGAGTGAAAGTTTCTTTCATCTGAATTCCCTCCTTAGATTATTCATGGACTAAAACATTCCTCTTTTGGAACTGTAAACACTATCTATAATTGTATTGTGACATATTTGTGAACTAATTTCAACAATATTGTGAAAATTCTTTGACTGAATGTTCACATTTGGGCTGTTTGGGTTGCTTTTACCTACTTAACTTCATCTTCGGTTGCACTTTATACATTAGATAAGCGCTAATTTCGCCGAAAAAATGAATCTCTTGCACTTTATACACTAGAATTTTGAGAAAACGGGGTTTTGAGCTGAAATCCAGAAATCTGTTGTACGAAATACAGCAGAAGGTGTTTTAACCGTAGTTTCCGTGAATTCTATTGCAGAAAGTGCAATCAGCCACTCAGTCACTCATTAAATCTCATAGCTCTCTCATCGCATAGCATTCTTAGGGGAAAAGTCCCCTGGTAAACACAAAGACCCCGCCATATTCCTCAAGAGGAGATAGCGGGGTCCCGTTCATAGTATAAATATTAAGCTTAGGCCCAGTCTCCATTACGGAAGATCGGGTCGGTGGAGCCGTCATCGGCAATTCCGTCGATATTCATCTCCGGGGAGCCCATCATGAAGTCTACATGAGTGAGACTTTGGTTCATGCCCTTGTCTACAAGCTGTTCCTTGCTCATATTAATGCCGTCCTGCAGGGTGAAGGCGTAGGAAGCGCCAAGTGCCAGATGGCAGGAAGCATTCTCGTCATACAGGGTAGTGTAGTAGAGAATGCCGCTCTCCGAGATCGGGGAGTGGAAAGGCACAAGCGCCACTTCGCCGAAGTAGGCGGCACCTTCATCCATGGCCAGCAGGGAAGCGAGGGCTTCCTGGCCCACTTCAGCGGTAAAGTCTGTAACTTTACCATTCTCCAGGGTCAGACTGAAGCGATCGATGATGTTGCCCCCATAGCTGAGCGGCTTCGTGCTGCGGACCGTGCCGTTCGCACCCGTCTTCAGCGGAGCGGTGAATACTTCCTCGGTCGGAATGTTCGCCAGGAAGGACATGCCGCGGCTGTTCACCGCACCCGCCTGACACCAGATATGTCCTTCAGGCAATTCGATCGTCAGATCGGTGCCCGGAGCCGTGTAGTGCAGCTTGCGGTATTTCTTCGCGTTCAGCAGCTCACAGCGCTGCTTCAAGCCGGCCAGATGGACACTCCAGGCCTGCACCGGATTCTCCTGGTCTGCGCGCACGGCCTTGAAGATGGCGTCCCAGAGCAATTCAATCTGCTGCTCAGGTGCAGCGTCCGGGAACACCTTCGCGGCCCAAGAAGCAGATGGGAAGGCGAGGCCGGTCCAGCTGACCTGGTTAGCCATCAGCATCTCGCGGTAAGGAGCCATAGCTTGACCGGCGGTCTTCTGATGGTCCGCAATGCGGCTTGCATCTACTCCGTTCAGCAAGTCCGGATTCGCGGAGATGACTGTCAGGAATGCCGCTCCGCCCCGTGCCAGATCCTCCAGCTCATCAGCCTGCCACTTCGGCGGCTCCAGGAAGCTCTCGGACGGTGCGAGATCATATCGGGTGCGGGTGACGAATTCATCGGAATAGTTAACCTTGACGAGCTTCGCACCTGCTTCATAGGCCTGGCGTACAATCAGGCGGACCAGCTCAGCCGATACGATATCCGCATTCACGACAAGGGTCTGGCCGGGTTGAATATTAACGCCGATCTTTACAGCGAGCAGTGCGTAATTCTCCAGCTTTTGGTTGAAATCCAGCAATAGCTTCAGCTCCATTCATTATCTAATGAAATGCAATAGCTTATAAAGGGGGTTAGAATGCCCAGTTGCCCTTCTGGAAGACCGGCTCGCGCGTACCGTCAGCGGTAATTCCGTAGATATCCATCTCGGCCGAGCCGATCATGAAGTCAACGTGAGTCACACTGTTATTGAGGCCGCGGGCGGTCAGTTCATCCTGGTTCATTTCTTTGCCGCCTTCCAGACAGAAGGCATAGGCAGTGCCAATAGCCAGATGGTTGGAGGCATTCTCGTCGAACAAGGTATTGAAGTAGAGAATCCCTGATTCCGAGATCGGCGACTGATGCGGCACAAGTGCAACTTCCCCGAGATACTTGGCGCCTTCATCCAGGCTGATCAGATATTCGAGGGCTTCCTGGCCCTGCTCAGCGCTCACACTGGTAATCCGGCCCTGTTCAAAAGTGATCGAGAAGCCGTCAATTACATTCCCGCCGTAGCTGAGCGGCTTCGTGCTGCGGACCGTACCGTTCACGCCTGTTTTCAGCGGAGCTGTGAACACTTCTTCCGTTGGCATGTTGGCGACAAAAGAATGACCTTTGGCATTGATGCTGTCCCCTTGCGCCCATAAATGGCCTTCAGGCAGCTCAATGCTAAGGTCAGTTCCGGGTGCTATGTAGTGCAGACTCGCGTACTTCTTCGCGTTAAGAACATTGGCCTTCGACTCCAGCGTGTCCAGATGCTCCTGCCAGGCGGCAACAGGGTCCTCACGGTCCAGACGGACGGTATGGAAGATGGCCTCCCACAGCTTGTCTACGCGCTGGTCAGCAGGGACCTCAGGGAACACCTTGTCTGCCCAAGGCTGGGACGGGATCGCTACAATGCTCCAGCTGACTTTGTCGGACATCTGCAATTCACGGTATTTCGTAAGTGCTGCGCCCCGTGTCTTCTGGAAGCTCGCAATCCGCTCAGGATCAATGCCTTTGAGGGCATCCGGGTTCTCGGCAATGACCGACAGGAAGGCGGCACCGTTCTCTGCAAGCTCAGTCATTTCACCGGCAAACCAGGTTGGGGCCTTGGTGAATACTTCGGGTGCGGCATGCTCGAACTGCTGGCGGGTAATGAACTCGTCACTCCAGTTCACCTTCACCTGGCTGGCGCCAATGGCATAAGCCTTGGCCGTAATCAGGCGGACGAACTCAGCCGCAGTGATCGGAGCGTTCACAACCAGGATTTGTCCCGGCTGAACATTCACACCGATTTGTACTGCTAAATCAGCGTATTTACTTAGCTTGTCCTGAAGCTCTGTTTCAGTCATTGACATTTCCTCCATTACCATAATTTTTAGCTCTGTATAAGCATTGTACTAAATTATTAACCGCCGGATGAAAAAAGTCAATTACAGCGCAAAAGGAAAGAGAAATGCTGACATATCAATGTTATACTGAATATTGTGGGCATGATCAGATGAAAGGAAGGAAAGAGGATGAACCTGGAAATCACCAAAGCAGAAATGAAACGCGTAGAGGATAGAAGTTTTGTGGGGAGAACGGTATTTACATTAGAGAATCACCGTTCCCCTTATGAGATTACATTCTTCAGCTCTCGTGGAACCGAATGGGATTACAGTCTGAGCTTCGCCGGTGAACCGGGGAGTGAGGAGCAGTTCCTGGAAGTGGATGCGCTGCTGGAGAATGACGATGATCTGTACAATCAGCTGTTGGATGCAGCGCTGGATACCCAGGAGATCCCGGAAGAGGAAGCTTAAGCTTATTCCGGATATAACAATGCGACCCCGTCCCGTCTGATTGCCTTGGACGAGCAGGGTCGCATTTTTTATAGTTGCCGGCCCTTAACCGATGGTGATATTGCCTTCCGGGTAACGGTATAACTCCTTGCTGTTCTTAGGCTTGAGGGCATAGGCCAGGGTAAGCGGTCCGGTCCGGCCAACGAACATAAGAATGATCACCAGCACCTTGCCGATCGTGGTGAGCTCTGTGGTCAGTCCCATGGTGATGCCTGAGGTACCGAAGGCGGACACCGCCTCGAACAATACACTCAGGAAATCGGCGCTCTCCGTTACGGACAGGAGCATGGTGGAGATGACCACCAGCATTAAGGAGAGCAAGGTCATAGTAATAGCCCTGTAGACATTCTCCTTCGAGATCCGGTGGCGGAACATGACGATATCCTCTTTGCCCCGCAGCTTGGCGTAGGCGGTACTGGCCAGAATGGCAAAGGTGGTAATCTTGATTCCGCCGCCCGTAGAGCCGGGAGCCGCCCCGATGAACATCAGCAGAATCATCAGGAATTGGGTAGATTCCCGCAGCAGCGGAATCTCAATGGTGGTCACCCCGCCGGACCGTGGCGTAATAGCTTGCAGGAAGGAGGCCATGATTTTGCCTCCGGCATGCAGCGGCTTCAGTGTAGCATTCAGCTCCAGCCAGAAGAAGACAATGGCTCCGACCAGAATCAGCACGGCTGAAGTCGCCAGCACGACCTTCGAGTGCAGCATCAGCCGCTTGCGCTTGGGATAATCGATCACATCAGATAAGACGATGAAGCCGATTCCGCCCAGGAAGATCAGCAGCATGGAGGTAATATTCACAACGGGATCTTCTACATAACGGGTTAATCCGCTGAACGGTCCATGAATATCGCCGAACAAGTCGAAGCCCGCATTGTTGAAGATGGAGATGCTATGGAATAGTCCGTAATAAGCTGCTTTGCCTATAGGCATATCCACTACAAAGCGGGCAGCCAGCAGAATGGCCCCGGTTAATTGAATCACCAGGGAATAGATCAGAACCCGGCGGATCAGCTTCACGATCCCCTGCATGGAATTCTGGTTCATGGATTCCTGCAGTAAAAGGCGTTCCTTCAATGAGATTCGTTTGTTCAGGACCAGCGTAATCAGCGTAGCCATTGTTACGAAGCCGAGACCGCCGAACTGGAACAGCACCAGCAGTACGATCTGTCCGAACGTCGAGAGCTGTGTTCCCGTATCGACAACGGCAAGACCGGTTACGCAGGTCGCCGAGGTTGCCATGAACAGCGCATCAATGAATGAGATTCTTCCGCCGGTGGAAGCAGCGGGCAGCGATAACAGCAGGGTTCCGGCAGCGATCAGGATCACGAAGCCGAGGGACAGTATTTTGGGCGGCGTTAGCTTCAAATGCCCAAAGAAAAGGTTAGCCAAGTTCATTCTCCTGACAATAGGGATAGGATCTGACAAGATTATAGCATAACTTATATTCTCATCCCTAAACAGGCAGGAAATTGACATATTTTATCGAAATCATTAAAGGCTGTAGGATTCAACAACTTGCACTCTATGAGGAGGCTATACTGCTGTGACAAGTCCGATACGCAATCAGATTGGTGCTGTCTTCATCCCGGTTAGTGATATCGAAAGGTCCAAGAACTGGTATTGCAGTCTGCTCGGACTGCCGCTTGAAGGCGAAGTATTATTCGGGCATCTGTATGAGGTGCCGATGCAGGGGCCGGGGATTGTACTGGACAGCAAAATATTCACAGCCGAAGCCGTGCTGAAGGTGCCGTCCTTCCATCTGCTTACCGACGACATTGATGCCGCTTATGATTATGTCAAAGCCAGCGGAGCTGAGATCCTTACCGATATAGAGAATGACCATTGGTTTAACTTCAAGGACCCGGACGGAAACGTGTTAATGATCTGCCGTTATATCAGTTAATTAATGAGATTAATTATAAAGGTTAATCTCATTAATTATTGTACAAGAGGAGGATTATAGATGATAAGAGAAGCACGGGCGGAGGACGCTGCCGGCATAGAGGGCTTATACCGGATTCTGCTGCCGGATTCCAGCGATATTCATGTGTCCCCCCAAAGAATAAGTCAAATTGCCGATAATCCGGACAGTCTGCTGTTTGTCTATGTAGAGGGCGGGGAAGTTGCCGGCACGGTTCATCTGCATCTGTGTATGGATGCGCTTAGCGGTGATCGTCCGTTCGCAGTGATAGAGCGTTTTGTCATCATCGAGAAGCTGCGAGGCAAGGGAATAGGAGCCTCCATGCTGCGGTTCGCAGAAGAGGCTGCCGCAGCCAGAGGTGCACTTAAGGTGATGCTGTCAAGCAAGAGCATCCGTAAGGATGCTCACCGGTTCTATGAGCGTCTGGGGTACGACGGAGAGGGAAGCAAGCTTTTCAAAAAAATACATATCGCTTCAACCTACGGGAGGAACTGAACGGGAATGAACGTAACCCTAAGGGAGCTCATCCCGAAAGATGCCGCTGCGCTCTTGTGCCTGCAACACAGGCTGGATCAGGAGACCTCCTACATGATGTTTGCTCCAGGGGAGAGACGGACGGGTATTCCTCAGGTGGAGGAGAGAATTGCAGACTACACTAAGGCGGAAACCTCACTCTTGATCGGTGCCGAAGCAGACGGTGAGCTTGCAGGATATCTCTCTGTCGAAGGCGGAACCTTCAGCCGCAACAAACACAGTGCCTATATTGTTATAGGCATTCTTAAGGCTTATCAGGGCATGGGAATCGGCAGCGGATTATTCCGTGAGATGGAATTGTGGGTCAAACGCAGCGGCATCATGCGACTGGAGCTTACCGTGATGCAGCATAATGAACAGGCGGTTGCGCTGTATAAGAAGCAGGGCTTTGAAATTGAGGGCTTGAAGAGAAAGTCACTGCTGGTGGATGGACAATGGGTGGACGAATATTATATGGGTAAGATCTATAATTAATTGCATTAACTATATGGATAGATAGCCTACACGAACAAAATCACCCTGTGGGTGAATGATGTAAGAACTTATGCGGTCCTCACAACTCATCTGGAAACCTCGCTCTTCCCCATCCGCTCACTTCAAGGGGCATCCGGTGAATTCAGGGGCAGGAGTACCCCTCATTTGCTTAATGTAATCGGTTTTTCGATTACATTCGGCCTACGTGGCGCCCCCGGTCCAAATGTAATCGGTTTTTCGATTACATTCGGCCTACGTGGCGCCCCCGGTCCAAATGTAATCGGTTTTTCGATTACATTCGGCTTACGCGGCGCCCCCGATCCAAATGTAATCGGTTTTTCGATTACATTCGGCCTACGCGGCGCCCCCGGTCCGAATGTAATCGGTTTTTCGATTACATTCGGCTTACGTGGCGCCCCCGATCTCTGTGCCTCCCTTATCCACAAAAGAAAGAAACTATAATTTCCTAAATAAGAACAAAGGCGCTCCCCAGTAACTCAAGGGGAGCGCCTTACTTGTTGCAGCTTATCTATAAGACTTACTCGTGGTGTGCATCTGATTCTTCGGTGACCGGAAGATCGATCAGGATCTCCACCTTGCGGATACGGTGGCGGTTCATCTCGCGGGCCGTCAGGGTGACATGCTCGTAGGTGAGGCTTTTGCCGACAGCCGGTTCTTCCATATGGCTGTACAGCCATCCGCCGATTGTGGTGACTTCTTCATCATGGAAATCAAGTCCGGTAAGATCCTTGACCTCCAGCAGGGAGACATTGCCGTCGAATAGATAATGAGTGTCGCTCAGCTTCTCCACATTTCTGCGCTCATCCTCGTCGAATTCATCGCGGATCTCACCGACGATCTCCTCCAGAATATCCTCAATCGTAATCAGACCGGAGGTGCCGCCGTATTCATCCAGCAGCAGGGCGATATGCACACGCTCCTTCTGCATACGGGTCAGGAGGGTCTTTACTGGCGTAACCTCCGATACTGTCACCAGAGGCAGGATCAGGCTTTTGAAATCGAAATCAGGATTATTGTCGTATTGCAGGTAGAGCTGCTTGGTATTAATCATGCCAATGATATTGTCTTTGCTGCCGTCAGCTACAGGGAAGCGGGTATACTGCTCCTTGCGGATAATTTCAAAATTCTCCTGCAGCGAATGATCGGTGAACAGGCATACCATATCTGTCCGGGGAACCATAATTTCCTTGGCGAGCATCTCATCAAAGGTGAAAATCCGGTTAACATAACCATATTCCGCTTTGTTGATTTTGCCGCTCTCATAGCTCTCGGACAAGATCAGGCGAATCTCGTCTTCACTGTGCGCGTCGCCGTGTTCACTGGCAGGCTTCATGCCGAACATACGGACGAGCAGGTTGGCGGAACCGTTCATGAACCAAATCAAAGGGTACAATATTCTGTAGAACCAAATAATCAGCGGTGCGGTAATCTGACCAATTTTCTCCGGAATATTAATAGCGGCGGTCTTCGGTGCAAGCTCTCCGACCACGACGTGGAGGAAGGTGGCGATAATGAAGGCCAATGCAAAAGCAATGGGCTTACTAACGTTGTGACTCACACCAGCCAGATCAAACAGTGGAATGAGCAGCTGCTCAAAGGCAGGCTCTGCCAATGCCCCGATCCCGAGTGCAGTAATCGTGATACCGAGCTGACAGGCGGACAGATATCCGTCCAGGTTAGCGGCTACCCGCTGTACTGCCAATGCGTTCTTCTTGCCGTCCAGCACCATTTGGCTGACCTGGCTGCCCCGTAATCTCACTACTGCAAACTCCGTCGCTACAAAAAATGCGGTTAAAATAATCAAAATTGCCACGAGCGTCAAACTAAGTCCTATACCCATATAATCTTTACCATCCCTTTCGTCCCTAAAATAGGTTATACTCATATTATGAGTTCATATGAACCTATTGTACGAACTTTTCAGTGAAATATCAAATGGTGGAGGGTTGCCAGCTATGGAAGCTTTTACACTTAGCCGGATAGAGATGTCCGGACTATTACTGTCTCTAGGGCCCAACTCGGAGCGGAAGCCGCTCCATATTCTGCAGGAAGCCTGGACCAAGTTCCACCGCGACGAGGTGCGGGAGGGGACAAGCCTGCCCGCTTTTCTGTCTACGGATATCCCCCCGATTTTGCAAAAGCTGATCAAAGGCGGCGGCGTCAAAGGGCTGTCCCTGGGTGAAATTGCTTCGCTTGGCGGTCTGATTGAGTATTCCACTTTATCCGTCTCTGCTATGCAGAATTGGGTGAAGCGCGATTTCAAGGAATATCTCGGGTCCCCGCGTGAAGGGAAGAAGTACTCCATTAATCAGGCGGCCATTCTATTTATAATAGATGATCTGAAGGCGGCGCTTGATTTCGAGAGCATCAGGCAGCTCTTTCGTATGCTGTTCCTGGCGCCTGATCGCGATGACGATGATCTGGTAGAGCCGGCACAGCTGTATCACGGGTATGCGGAGCTGTTCGAGGAGATCAAGACCCGTTCCCCGGTGCCGGCTGAGGGGCAGGCTCTGACCGGAAATCCCAAGGAATACCTGTGGAAATCGGACAGCGCAATCAAGTCGGCCATGGACAAAATGATGAAGCGGCTCAGCCACCTGAGCAGAGGGCAGCGGGATGCGGTGCAGAATATGCTGCTGATCGCTGCGATTTCGGTGCAGACCTGTTATTTTCAGGCGATGGCCCGGCAATATTTCAATGCCGTGTTATTCCTTGATTTTTGAATCATCCGCTTCTAGAATGTGTAAGTGATACTAGTCAGAAACTATTGGATTAGCGGGAATCAGGGGAGAGGGGCCTTAAGTCATGTGGAATCAAATGTCGCTGCTGCAGAATCCGAAGCAGCGGAAGCTGCTCTTCAGTGCAGGTCTAAGCTGGATGTTCGACGCGATGGATGTAGGGATGATCTCGTTCGTCGTGGCTGCACTAGCCAAGGAATGGTCGCTGGGGCCGGAAAAGATCGGCTATTTAACCAGCATTAACTCGGTAGGGATGGCGGTCGGTGCAGCCGCAGCCGGAATTATGGCGGACCGCTTCGGCCGCAAATCGGTGCTGCTCTGGACGCTGCTGATCTTCTCGATTGCAAGCGGACTGTCGGCATTCGCCGCAGGTTATGCCGTATTATGTGTGCTGCGCTTCATTGCCGGCTTCGGGCTGGGCGGAGAGCTGCCGGTGGCTTCTACGCTGGTATCCGAGAGCATGCCGGTTAAGGAAAGAGGCCGTGCTGTTGTGCTGCTGGAGAGCTTCTGGGCGGTGGGCTGGATTCTGTCGGCGCTGATTGCATACTTCGTCATTCCGGATTACGGCTGGCGGATCGCCTTCGCCATTGGTGCGGTACCGGCGCTATATGCGCTCTATCTGCGCAGGGCGATCGATGACTCCCCGAAGTTCGCGGAGATCAAGAAAGCACCTCCAGTGCCTTTGAAGAAGCGTATAGCGGCAGTCTGGTCAGCAGAGCACCGGCGTTCGACCATCATGCTGTGGATTCTGTGGTTCACCGTGGTGTTCTCTTATTATGGAATGTTCCTGTGGCTGCCGACGGTGATGGTGCTGAAGGGCTTCAGTCTGGTCAAAAGCTTCGAGTATGTGCTGATCATGACACTCGCCCAGTTGCCGGGGTACTTCACCGCCGCTTATTTCATCGAGAAATACGGCCGCAAGTTCGTACTGGTCATCTACCTGCTGCTGACAGCCGTCAGTGCTGCCTGGTTCGGGAATTCAACGACCGAGGGCATGCTGATGGCTGCCGGAATCTGCCTGTCGTTCTTCAACCTGGGAGCATGGGGCGGGATGTATGCTTACACACCTGAGCTGTATCCGACTAAGATCCGTTCCACAGGCGCCGGACTCGCCACCTCCTTTGGACGGATTGGCGGCATTATTGCCCCAACGCTGGTCGGCCTGTTGGTCGGCAAGGCGGTCGGGATCGGCTCCATCTTCATGATCTTCTTCGTCACGATTGTAATCGGCGCTCTGGCGGTGCTGTTCCTGGGGAAGGAAACGAAGGGACTGGAGCTAGAGTAGACTGCTTACGGAACAGATTTATACTTAAAAGAACTAACCAGAACTAACAGGCCAGCCGGAAGATTCCGGCTGGCTTTTGTCTTACTTATTTGATATAACCCCTTACTTTTCTGGATTTACCCTATGCAGGGCGTTCCGTATAATCATTAATGTAACCGCTTACTTCACAAATTTGAGGAGGCAACAGATGACAATCAAGGGGACCAAAGGACTTGTACTGCTTCTAAGCTCCATATTGCTAATGACTACGGCTGCATGCTCATCCGGCGGATCGAATGCACCGGACGGTGCCAAGGCTTCTTCCAAGACAGAGGGTTCGGCACCTGCAATTGAGCTGCGTATGACCTGGTGGGGCTCGCAGACACGCCACGATCTGACCACCAAGATGATCAAGCGCTTCGAGGAGAAGAATCCGGGCCTCACGATTAAGCCGGAATATTCCGGCTGGGACGGCTATTTCGATAAGCTGTCTACTCAGGTAGCAGGCTCGAATGCTCCGGATATCATTCAGATGGACTATGCGTTCCTGTCCGATTACGCCAAGCGCGGCACCTTGCTTGACCTGACGCCTTATACCCAGGATGGAACGCTGCGGACGGAGGACCATGACAGCAGCATGCTCTCGGCAGGAAGCATTGACGGCAAATTGTACGCCGTTACGCTTGGAGTGAACGCTCCCGGCGTTGTCTATAATGCTTCCGTGCTTCAGGAGCTGGGAATTGCGGAGCCGCAGGAGTCATGGACGTGGAAGGATTTTGCGGAGATGGCGAATACGATTGCTAAGAAGAAAGGCAACGGCTACTATGGTACGCCGGATATTTCGGGCACTACGAACATCTTCGAGGTATTCGTGCGCCAGAACGGGAGCGGCCTGTTCGCCGGGAATAAGCTCGGGGTCTCCCGGGAGATCATCGATGAATGGTTCAATTACTGGCAGGGGCTGCGGGACAGTGGCGGCGCTACAACGGCAGAGGTAACTGCCGCGATGACCAATGCTCTGGAGACCCGGCCGCTGTCCGTTGGCCAGTCTGCCCTTGATTTCGCCTGGTCTAACCAGCTGATTACCTATCAGAATGTGCTGAAGGATCAGAGCCAGAAGCTGAAGATGCAGGTGATTCCGCATATGGAAGGGGAGCAGAAGATCGGTGAATATCTGAAGCCCGGCCAGTTCATCTCCGGGAATGCCAAGACTAAGTATCCCAAGGAGGTAGCGAGGCTGATTGACTTCATGGTCAATGACCCGGAAGGCACCGCTATTCTGGGGGCTGAACGGGGAGTGCCGGTCAATTCCGCAGTGCGGGAGCAGCTGAAGCCGTCGCTTACCGCCGAGGAGCAGTTAATCTTTGATTTTATCGATGTGGTCTCCAAGCATTCCAGTGATATTGACCCGCCTTACCCGCAGGGCTTCTCGGAGATTGATAAGAACTTCAAGAGCGCCAGCGAGCAGATCTCCTTCGGCCAGGCCGGCATTCCGCAGGTAAGCGAGCAGTTCATCTCCGGTGCTAACGCCATACTGGACAAGGCCAAATAAATACAGAGGAGCGAGAGAGCCATTGAGTGCAGATCTGATGACAGTAGATAGACCAGCAGGCATGAAGCGGCGTAAAACAAAGCTGCGCTACAATCAGAACGGGATTGCCCTCCTGTTCCTGTCGCCCTGGCTGCTGGGGCTGGTGTGCCTGACCCTGGGGCCGATGGCGGCCTCACTCTATTTTTCTTTTACAGATTACAGTATTCTGGAGAGCTCCAGATGGATCGGACTGGATAATTTCACAACGATGCTCACTGCAGATCCGTTATTTATCCAATCGCTTAAGGTGACGTTTATCTTCGTATTCGTATCGGTGCCGCTGAAGCTGATGTTTGCCCTGGCGGTCGCTCTGCTTCTTAACAAAGGAATACGGGGCCTCAGCATCTATCGGACGGTCTACTACATCCCTACGCTGCTTGGAGGCAGTGTCGCTATTGCGATGCTGTGGCGCAAGATGCTCGGCGGCGACGGGCTGCTTAATCAGCTGCTGGCCATGGTGGGGATACAGGCACCTGACTGGGTATCGAATCCCAAATACTCGCTGTATTCGCTGATCCTGCTGTCGGTATGGCAATTCGGCTCGTCGATGATCATCTTCCTGTCCGGGCTGAAGCAGGTGCCGCCGGAATATTATGACGCCTCTTCGGTGGACGGTGCGGGCAAGGTGGGGCAATTCCTGCATATTACGCTGCCGGTGCTGTCTCCAGTTATCTTTTTCAATGTCATCATGCAGACGATCACCGCCTTCCAGTCGTTCACCCAAGCCTTCATTATCAGTAACGGCAGCGGGGGACCGGTGAATTCCACCCTGATGTATTCGCTGTACCTGTACAAGAAGGGCTTCTCCTTTTTCCAGATGGGCTATGCCTCGGCGATGGCCTGGGTACTGGTGCTGCTGATCGGGATATTCACACTCCTGCTATTCGGCAGCAGCAAGCTGTGGGTGCATTATGAAGATGGGGGGAAATAAAGCTATGGATACAGGCAGCGCGTCGAAAAGTGCCATATGGCTCAAGCACTTCATCATCTGTCTGATCGCCTTTGTCATGCTGTACCCGGTGCTGTGGCTGGTAGGCAGCTCGTTCAAGCCGGCGAATATGAT
Organism: Paenibacillus sp. FSL P2-0089; assembly: GCF_038595095.1. Classification (NCBI taxonomy): domain Bacteria; kingdom Bacillati; phylum Bacillota; class Bacilli; order Caryophanales; family Paenibacillaceae; genus Paenibacillus; species Paenibacillus sp. FSL P2-0089. The sequence goes on along the minus strand of NZ_CP152006.1, from coordinate 3,850,488 downwards.
TTTCTCGGAAATCTGGTTCTGGCCCCGGCAGTGGAATTTCCATAATTATGTAAGCGGCTGGTTCGGCTTCCAGGGCAGCTCCTTCGCCCGGTTCCTGCAAAACTCGGCTCTGGTCTCTCTGGGGGCCGTGCTCGGTAATGTGATCACCTGCTCCATGGCGGCTTATGCGTTCGCGCGGCTGAATTTCCGGTTCAAGGCACTGGGATTCGCGCTGATGCTGATGACGATTATGCTGCCGCTGCATGTGACCCTTATCCCTCGTTACATCCTCTTTAACAGCCTGGGCTGGGTGAACACGTTCGCGCCGCTTATTCTGCCCAAGTGGATGGCAACGGACGGCTTCTTTATCTTCCTGACGGTACAGTTCATCCGCGGCTTGCCGAAGGAGCTGGACGAAGCGGCAACGATCGACGGCTGCGGGCCGGTTCAAATTTTCAGCCGGATTATTATTCCGCTGGCGCTGCCTGCGCTGATTACGACGATGATTTTCACCTTTATGTGGACCTGGGATGATTTCTTCAGCCAGCTCATCTTCCTTAGCGATATCGGGAAATACACCGTACCGCTCGGGCTAAGACTGTTCCTGGACTCCAGCTCGCAGTCGGATTGGGGCCCGATGTTCGCCATGTCGGTATTGTCGCTGGTGCCGTGCTTCATTCTCTTCATCACGCTGCAAAAGTATTTCGTGGAAGGAATTGCGACATCCGGCCTGAAAGGATAGAATCTGGGGAAAAGCATAGGGATGGGGCAGATGCAAAAAAGAATGCTCGGCACCTGGCTGCTGCGGATCAGGCGGAGCAAGCTCTCCACGCTGATGGCGGCCAGTATTATTACGTTCAATCTGATCTTTCTCGGGTTCATTGTTCTGCTGGCATACCGGACCTTCTCGGATGTAACCTTCAGCGAGATCAGCACCACCAGGCTTGCCCTGCTGAATGAGAGCACGAAGCGCGGCTTCGACTTCATGACCAATGTGTCAGGCACCGCCTACTCTATTGCCGCGAACAAGAGCGTGATTGAGGGGCTGGAGACTACGCCTGGCTCCAAGTATCAGATGATCTCCAGAAGGCGGGAGATTACGGAGATTCTCCAGCATTCGCTGGTGCTGAACGAAGGGGTAAGCTCGATTGAGATTTACAGCGATTTGTTCAGCGGGGTGCCGCAAAGCTCGACGGATCTTGTCTTTCCGGTCTCTTCAATTAGGAACGAGAGCTGGTACCCCAAGCTGAAGCAGGCGGATTCGCTCTGGGTTCCCCTGGAGGGCAGCGGCGGCGAAGACGAGCCTTATCTGATCGGCCATATCCAGCATCTGTTCGGAAATGAAGGCAAAACGATCGGCTACCTCTATATCCGCCTGTCCGCAGACGATATCCTGAAGCAGTTCAAGGATATACCTGCTGTGCTGGACGGTCAGATTCATCTGGTGGATACAAGCGGCAATCTCCTGCTGCTGGTGAACAAGGAGAGCGGCTCTGCCGGTAAGGCTGTACTGGAGGCAGACTGGCTCTATCAGCATACGTATGAAGGCAATGAAGGCTATGAGCTGCTGAAAAAAGACGGGCAGTCCTATCTCGTCCTGTTCTCCAGACCGAGCACCATCTCCTGGCGGCTGGTCCAGGTCATCCCGACGCGTGAGCTGCTGCAGGAGGTTCGTAAGGCGGACAGGCAGGTGATCGGGATCGGACTGCTCTGCCTGCTCCTGTCGGCGCTGCTGGCGTATTTCTTCATCCGTAATATGATCCGTCCGGTGCGCAGGCTGATTCAGGAGATGCGGAAGCTGGAGCGCGGAGATTTCCGGGCCAGTATGAGTGAGTCGCTGACGGAGGAATACACGCAGATGTCTTACGGCTTCAACCACATGGTGAACCGGCTGCAGGAGCTGGTGCAGAGCGAGCGGGAAGCAAGCGCCGCGAAGCGGGAGGCTCAGGCAGGGCTGCTGGAGGCCCAGATCAAGCCGCATTTCCTGTACAACACGCTCGATATGATTCACTGGAAGGCCATGGATTACGACGCCCAGGATATCAGCTACATGATCACTCAGCTTGGCAAAATGCTGCGCATCGGCCTCAGCGGCGGCAGAATGCTCATTCGTCTGCGTGACGAGCTGGAGCATGCGCGGTGTTATGTGAGCATCCAGCAGGAACGGCTGCCGATTGCCATCGAGTATACGGAGTCGATTGCGGACCCGGCGGTCCGGAGTTATTTCATTCCCAAGGTCATTCTCCAGCCGCTGATTGAGAATTCAATTATTCATGGCAGCCGGGAGCCTGGCTCCGGCCCTTTACAAATTCACCTGGAGGTCAGGGAGGTCAAAACGCCGGGAAGCCAGCCTTACTTGCAAATCACACTGCTGGATAACGGCCGGGGCTTGGCGGAAGGCTGGTCGATGGAGCAGGTGAGCGGCATCGGCACCCGGAATGTGATGAGCCGGATTCAGCTGTATTGCGGGGAACCGTACGGACTATACTTGGCCAACCGGCCGGAGAAAGGGGTTGCGGCTATGATTACGCTGCCAGTCATTGAGACGGAGGAGCAGCTGGAGCGGCTGCTGCGCGATCAGCTATGAGCCGCTCTATTCTGCTGGTGGATGACGACCCGCATATTCTGAAAGCCCTTACGAGACATGTCGGCTGGGAGAAGCTGGGCCTGACCCTGGCTGGAACAGCGGTCAACGGCCATGAAGCGCTGGAGCTGTTCCGCAGGCTCTCCCCCGATCTGGTGATGACCGATGTCTATATGCCGGGCATGGGCGGGCTGGAGCTTACAGAGGCCCTGAGGGAGCTGGCACCGGAGCTGCCGGTTATTATCCTGAGCGGCTACGAGGAATTCGAGAATGCCCGGCAGGCGATGCGCTGGGGCGTCAGCCATTTCCTGCTGAAGCCGGCCCGGGTAGATGAGATCGAAGCTGTGCTCCGCGTTGTGCTGCTGGATCTGAATGCCGGAGAGCAGAAGAAGCGGCTGGAGGAGCGTTATCAGCAGGAATTCGGCCGCACGCTTCCTTTTTTGCGGGAACGCCTGCTTATGGAGCTGCTGACTACCCGCTACAGCGCGGAGGAATGCTCCGAGGAGCGGCTCGGATATCTCCAGATTACCCGTCCGCAGCGGCTGGCGGCGGCCAGCATCCAGCTGAACCGGCCTTCGCCGCTGCATAAGCTGAAGGAGCGCGAATGGCAGCTGCTGCGCTTCGGAGCGGGCAATATCTGCCGGGAGACACTCCAGCACAAGCTTGCCGGACATCCCTCTGTGCAAGGTCATGTGCTGGACTATTCCGACGATCTGCTGGTGGTGCTGCTGCTGGACCGTGAGGCGGGAGAACCAATCCCGGTTCTGAAGGAAGTAGTGCAGGAGACGATGGATAAGATCCGAAATTACATTCAGCTTCAGACCTATGCCGGTATTGGTTCGGTCAAATCTGCCATCCATGAACTGATCGATTCTTATCTTGAGAGCAGAGAGGCGCTTGCTTCCGCGGAGTTTCAGGAGACCAGTCCCATCTACGCCTATGAGCCGTGCAAAAGCACCAACCCGTGGACGCTGGAGGACTATTCCCGGCTGCTCCAGGAGTGGAATGAGGTGCTGCTGTGCAGGGATTCCTCAAAAGTATGGGAGACCTGGGAGATCATCTTCGGCAGGCTCCGGCAGGAGGATCAGAATAATATTCAGGACATACAGACGGTGTGTGTCGGGCTGTTCACTACGCTGATGTATTACTGGAATGCCTGCTGCCCGGGCCGCACTCCCCCTATGAGCATGTCCGAATTCCTGCAGGCGGTGACGGGCTACTATACCTGGAGAAGCTTGACGGAGTGGATGGGGCAGATTATTCCGGCATTCCTGAACGCAGCGTTCACCGAGATGAATGTCAAGAAGAACCGTCTGGTAGAGAGCGTCAAAAGCTATGTGGAAGCCCACTACACCCAGGAGATCAGCTTCATGGGCCTCGCGCAGGAGCTGCATGTGCATCCGAAATATCTAAGCCAGCTGTTCAAACGGATCAGCGGTGAGAATTTCGTCAGTTACCTGAATCAGTACCGGGTGGACCGGGCCATCGAATTCCTGCAATCCGGCCAGCATATGGTGTATGAGATCAGTGAAATGGTCGGCTTCAACAACCCCGCCTATTTCAGTCAGGTGTTCAAGATGATTACCGGGCGCAGCCCGAGTGATTATTTGAAGGGGTGAGGGTGCTGGGGCTATTGCAGCCCGCAGGGTGAGTATAGTATATTCTTATGGAGACACAAACGAACGTTCTCATTGCCCGTCAGGTAACATCAAGTTGCGGTGCGGTGACAGACGCTCTCATCCAAGATCTTGAGGAGTCAGTCTCTCAAGGTCTTTTTATTGATTTATGGCGGGATGCTGGAGGGTGGGCGGATTCCTGCTGTGCAACTGTGCGCCTGTGCGACTACATAGGTGGGCACCTCGGATATTTTCGCGGTTATGCGGACTGAGGATCCGTTATTTCTTCAAAAAGCTATTTCATGAGCCCCGAGCGGACTGAGAAGCGCTTATTAGGGTTATTCGGCCCTGAAATGAGACATTATCGTTCAAATAAGGGATTCTGGACTTCTGTCAAGAAAGTAGACTGTTACGCAACGGATTTTCCAGTGAATTGCTTAGCAAAGCGGGCGGGGGAAAGATACCCCAGTGAACTGTGCATTCGCTTGCGATTGTAATAGAACTCAATGTATTGGAAAATAGCATCATATGCCTGTTCCGGGTTTTTGAAGCGCGGATTACAGTAGATGAGCTCTTTCTTTAAAATACTGTGCCAAGACTCAATGCAGGCGTTATCGTAACAGTTTCCTTTACGGCTCATGCTGGATTTCATGTGGTATGTCTTTAGTTGGTCGACATATTCTTTTGAGGTATATTGAGACCCTCGGTCAGAGTGGTGCAGTAGGCCCTCGCCGGGTCGCTTCGCCGTGTACGCCGCCTGCAGCGCGTCTAAGACCAGGCTCGTCTCCATATGGTTATACAGCCGCCACCCTACAATTTCTCGCGTGCATAAATCCATGACGCTAGCTAGGTATAAGCGACCTCCACGACAAGGGATATACGTGATGTCGGTGACCCATACGGTGTTGGGCTTAAGCACCTTAAACTCTTGGTTCAGTGTGTTTGGTGCAATGGGATTATTATGCTTGGAATCGGTCGTCTGCACACGGTATGGCTTAGATACAATAGAGCGGAGCTTCATTTCTCGCATGTACACACTCACTGTGCGTTCCGTGACCGTATAGCCTTCCTGATGCAGCAGGCGGGTGATCTTCGGACTTCCATACCGTTTTTGATGGTCGTCAAAATGGTACCGGATTCGCTCCATAACGGCAGCCTTGCGGAGGGCTTGCACACTGACTTTGGCGTTCAGCCACTTGTAATATCCGCTCCTGGATACCTGTAGGGTACTGCACATCTTCTCCAAGCGAAACGCGGAGCGATGGTCCTTCATGAACTGGAATCTTAGTTCCTTGGTTTGCTGAAGATGTGCACTGCTTTTTTTACGATTGCTAATTCTTCCTCTGTATCGGCAAGTCGACTGTCTTTCTCTTGGAGCTGACGGCGCATCTCTTGGAGCTCGGCTTCGAGTTCCCGTACCCGATCCATACTGGCTACCGGTTCATTCTTTAGCTCCCGGTATTGCCCCATCCACTGGTGCAGCGTACTTTTCGGAATGTCCAGCTCTTGCGCGATGTCCCCTATGCTCTTCGTCTGCTCTTGAATGAACTTTACCGTTTGCTTCTTATATTCTTCGTTATACCGTTGTCGTTTTTCTCCCATAGGGATGCACCTCCGTTGCCCTTATTATCCCTCCGTCCGTTAACTGTCGTCTACTTTCAATTCTAATCCCACTCAGTCCGGCAGAGATAACTAGGGGAGTAATAGTAGCAGGAAGTGGTAGGGATAGCGGTAAGTAGATGTGAGTTGCAGTAAGTAACAGTGAGTTGCAGTGAATAGTAGCGAGTAGCTGTAAGTAACAGTTAGTTGCAGTGAATAGTAGCGAGTAGCTGTAAGTAACAGTTAGTTGTAGTAAATTACAGTAAGTTTCAGTAAATAACAGTGAGCTGCAATGAATAGTAGCGAGAAAGAAGCAGGAAGTAGCAGTGAGAGTAGCTGCATTAACCGTACCTGCACATGACTGGAGCGGCTGCATCCGCTGCATAGGGTATATGATATAATGTGAGAATTACCAAGACATACGGGTGGGGCGATGAAGCATGGCTAAAGACAGGCAGGGGCTGCATTTCTCGGAGCTGGTCTGGGAGAGTACGGAGCAGAATGTGGCGATTCCGCCGCGCGGTACTGTAGATGAAGGCAGCCGGAAGCCTAAGTCAGAGCCGGTTAAGAAGACAACGTCCGGTTACGATACAGTCCAGCTCCAGCTTTGGGATATGGAAGAGAGTGTGGAGCCGGTAACCACTACAGAGAGCGAGTTCGTCCAGCGTGCACGTGAGCTTGTAGAGCACAAGGAGCCTGCGGCGCTGTTCGTCCCGTTCAAAAGCTATTGGCCCACCTACGGGCATATGACCGGCGCGCAGAGCAGATGGTTTTTTTTCTGGCGGGATGAAGTCCGGCAGGGGAGATACCCGAAGACCGATCTCTCATACATCTTCCTGCATATCTATGAGCTGATTAACGGTGTGGGCTGGGACGAGCCTCAGGAGGGCTGCCGTCAGCTCAGTCTGCTGTGGGAGGCCTACCGTGATAGTTACAAACGTCTGGATCAGTACCTTGGCGGGTGGATTGCGGATTTCTCTTTTGTCCATAAGCTGGATATCCCCCTCTCGGAGATTGTGGCCCGTTCGCGCGGGCTGGCCGGGGATCTGGCTGAGCTTGAATTGGTCCGCTGCCTGTCGGCTGCCCCGGAGCAGCTTAGGATCGAGGTACTGAGTGTGATGTCGGACTATGATATCAGCAAGTCCAAATTCTATACCGGCGAGGGTAAAATCGCTGCGGATCGTTATATTCCCCAGGTTGTAGCCCTAATTGATGCTTATGTCGCGCGGAAGCATGGCTCGAATCTAATCACGATGTTCCCGCCCGCCCCGCCTGTCGTCCGTGAGCGTTATTTGTTCCGCAGCGCGGTATACGATATCTCCCTGTATGGCTATTCTGTTCTTGTACCTGTTATCCGGGTCAGCAAGTCCCCGCCGCTGCGCAGTCTGATTACTCGGCTGTTCCGGCTGACCGAGAATAAGCTGCGGGCGCTGATGGGATACCGGGGAAGACTGAAGGATGTCCGGGTTGATGCCGATATGGATGATCTCGTCACCCGGTTCCTGGAGCGTGAATTCCGCAAGGCGGAGCAGGAAGAGAAGGGACCGGCAGTGGTCATTGACCAGCAGAAGCTGGAGCAGTTGGCAAGCGACTCCGAGGTGGTGCGTTCCTTGCTTACGGTGGAAGACACCGGGGAGCCGGGTCAAGAGGATGACGCGGAATGGATAATTGAGTCTGAAGGAGCACATGGAGGAGCCGAATTGGCTGGTATTGGAAGTGATGCGGCTGCGGCTGGGAGAGCCGGATCAGCAGATGTGATAAGTGATGCGGAAACACATGGAAGCGCTGAATCAGCGGGCGAGGAAAGTGTTGCGAATGCGAATGCAAGAGTTGCATCAGCTGTATCGGCAAATGAGGATAACTCTGCAAAAGCTGAAGAGCAGGTGGCCCGGATGACCAGTGGTGGGCGGTTAGGAGGCACGCGGGAAGAGCTCCCGGGTGATTCCCCGTCTGCCGGACAGAAGCTTACCGTTTCCCAGCCGCCAGCCTCAGATAGGGAAGCGGACCGCTGGACATTGTTCGCTTCGGAGCTGACTCTGCTGCAACGGGAGGCCGTGCTGGCGCTGGCAGAAGAGGACGGTCCTGCGAAGGTGCAGCGGCTGGCTGCAGGAGCAGGAACGATGGCAGAGCTGCTATACGATGAGATTAATGAGCTGGCAATGGACAGTCTGGGAGACCTCATTATTGACGGGGAAGAGCTGACCGAAGAATGTCTATCCATGCTGGACTATATAAAGAGGTGAAATTCGTAAAATGAACCCACTCAAAATACCGAAGCGGATGACCACCGCGCTCGTCAATTCGCTGACAGCGGGAGTTGTACCGCGTATCGGTCTTGAACATATCGCCGTCGGCCGCCGGCCGGAGGTGGAGGCGATTCTCCGCGATATGGAGAATATCGCCGATGGCGGAGCTGCCTTCAAGCTGATTACAGGCAAATTCGGCAGCGGAAAAAGCTTCCTGCTCCAGATCATCCGCAACTATGCGATGGACCGCGACTTCGTGGTTGCCGATGCTGACCTGTCACCGGAGCGGCGGCTGGTTGGCACGAAGGGACAGGGGCTCGCCACCTACCGCGAGCTGATGAGCCATCTCTCGACCCGGACCCGCCCGGATGGAGGGGCGCTGGAGATTATGCTGCAGAAGTGGATCATGACGCTGCAGCAGGCGGTGATGCAGGAGAAAGGCTACGGCCCTGACGCGCCGGAACTGGGAGATGAGGTTGAGCAGCGCATCTATTCGGTTGCTTCCGAGATGCGCGGGCTGGTGCATGGCTTCGACTTCGCTAAGGTGCTGGCCTCTTACTGGAACGGGCACAAGCTGGCCGATGACGGGCTGAAGCAGGATTCCCTGCGCTGGCTGCGTGGAGAGTTCCCGACCCGTACGGAAGCGCGGAAGGCGCTCGGCGTTGGTGTCATCATCGACGATGACAACTGGTATGACTACATGAAGCTGTGGGCGGAATTCACCGGAGCCATCGGCTATAAGGGCTTGCTGCTGTTTATCGATGAAGGGGTGAACCTCTACAAGATTACCAACAGCATCTCGCGGCAGAGCAATTACGAGAAGCTGCTGACCATGTTCAATGATACGATGCAAGGCAAAGCCGAGCGGCTGGGCATCTTCGTTGGGGGAACGCCGCAGTTCGTGGAAGACCACCGGCGCGGACTGTTCAGCTATGAGGCCCTGCGCTCCCGGCTGGTAGCCGGACGGTATGCAGGCAGCGGACTGAACAATTACACAGGGCCGATTATCGCGCTGGACATGCTCTCCCACGAAGAAATTCTGATTCTGCTCCAGAAGCTGCGGGATATCCATGCGCTCCATTACGGTTATGAAGCAAGACTGACACAGGAGCAGCTGGTGCATTTCATGGAAGAGGCGGTCAACCGGCTGGGAGCTGATGAACTGCTCACTGCACGCGAGGTGGTGCGCGACTTCATGGATCTGCTGCATACCCTGCACCAGCATCCGGAGCTTTCATTCGAGAAGCTGGTTGGAGAGCGGACTTCGCGGCCTGCCGAGACGGAACAGAATGAGCTGGACGGCTTCCTGGCGGAGTTCGACCTATGAAAAACGATAACCCGTTCTACCGGCTGGCCCCGTTCATCAAGGAATTCATCTACAAGAACCGCTGGGATACGCTGCGCGAGGCGCAGGTCGATGCCTGCCGTGTGCTGTTTGACACGCCGCACCATCTGCTGATCGCTTCAGGGACGGCCTCAGGCAAGACCGAAGCGGCCTTCTTCCCGGCGCTAACGGAGCTGCACCAGCGTCCGTCTGCATCTGTAGGCATTCTGTATATCGCGCCGCTGAAGGCGCTGATCAACGACCAGTTCACGCGGCTGAACGACCTGCTGCGTGAAGGGAACATTCCGGTCTGGCACTGGCATGGCGATGTGCCGCAGGCGGACAAGACCAAGCTGATGCAGAACCCTTCCGGCGTGCTGCAGATTACTCCTGAATCGCTGGAGGGCCTGCTGATGAACCGCCCGAATGCGATCCCGGCCCTGTTCCATGACCTGCGCTTCATCGTCATCGATGAAGTTCATGCCTTCATGGGCGCAGACCGCGGCATTCAGGTGCTGAGCCAACTCGCGAGGATCTCGCGGATGGCGGGCTGTCATCCGCGGCGGGTTGGCCTCTCTGCGACCTTAAGCGACTATGCATCCGTCACGGAGTGGCTGGCGGCGGGCACGCGCGAGAGCGTGGAGGTCAGCGCGCCGCAGGGCGGGCGCAAGCTGCGGCTGAGCGTGGAGCATTTCTCGTTCCCGGATGCGCGGAATGAGGAGGAAGCCGAGCACCTGGAGCGGGCGCGACAGGCTTATTATGGCTTCATCTATGATCACACGCATGTGAAGAAGGCGCTCATCTTCACGAACAGCCGCACCGATGCCGAAGAGGCCATCCTGGAGATGCGGCGCATTGCCGCCAAGCGCGGCGAGCGTGATGTCTTCCATGTGCATCATGGAAGCATCTCCGCGATGCTACGCGAGGAGACCGAGGCCACGCTCCGTGAGGGCACGGGGCCGGCTGTTGCTGCAGCGACGCTGACGCTGGAGCTGGGGATTGATCTGGGCGAGCTGGAGCGGGTACTCCAGCTCGGCGCGCCTTATAGCTGCGCGAGCTTCGTGCAGCGGCTGGGCCGCTCGGGCAGGCGCGGGGACGCCGCCTCCGAGATGATCTTCGTCACGCCCGAGGAGGAGGACGAGGAGGCGCAGCTCCCGGCGCGCATGCCGTGGACGCTGCTGCGGGCCATAGCCGTAATTGAGCTGTATGTACGCGAGAAATGGGTGGAGCCGCTGGCCGTGCGCCAGCTGCCGGTCGGTCTCCTGTATCATCAGACGATGAGCATTCTGAAGAGCATGGGCGAAGCAGAGCCGGAGGACCTGAAAGAGGCTGTGCTGAGCCTGCCGTCCTTCCGCAGCATCGATCCCGCTGATTATGATGACTTCATGGAGTACATGCTGGGCATGGGCCATATCGAGAAGATGGATGAGGGAAGCCTGCTGATTGGGATGGCAGGCGAGAAGATCGTTAACAGCTTCCGCTTCTATGCGGTATTCAAAGACGATGAAGAGCATGTCGTCTATAACGGGACAGAGGAGATCGGGTCCATTACCACCGTGCCGCCTCCAGGCTACTGCTTCACACTGGCAGGCAAGCTGTGGAAGGTCGAGGAGGTGGACAACCGCCATAAGGCCGTCTATGTCAAAGGCTCACGCGGCAAAGTGGACACCTTATGGCTCGGTGCAGGCGGAGATGTCCATATCCGGATTATGACGAAGATCCGCGAAGTATTAGGATCTACGGCCCTGTACCCATACCTTGCACCAAGCGCGGCCGCCAGACTGGAACGGGCCCGCAGGCTCGCGAAGGAGAGCGGACTGCTGACGCGTTCCGTTCTGCCAGCCGGGGGAGACTCCATGTTCATCCTTCCGTGGGCTGGCAGCCGCCAGTTCCGCACGCTGGAGCGCCTGCTCAAGAACAATCTGAAGGAGCCGCTTGGCTTGCGCTCGGTCGTGCCGATGGAACCGTATTACATGGTAGTCGCCGGTAAAGTGGATGCAGAGAAGCTGGAGGATGAGATTATCGCTGAGACCGCTGCCGCTACGGATGCACTCACGCTCCTGAAGCCGGATGAAGCCCCTTACCTCGGCAAATACGATGAGTTCATCCCGCATGACCTGCTGCGCAAAGCCTTTTCGCTCGACGGTCTTGATGTACCGGGGCTGGTCAGCGTGATCAAACAGTGGGAGCAGCCTACGGCATAATGGATATAGGGATAACCAAATAACGGAGGTGAAATCATGAGCGAGATTGCTAAAACACCACAAACACCTTATTACGCAGTGATTTTTACATCGGAACGAACAGATGCGGATACCAAATATGTGGAAATGGCGGATGAAATGGAGAACCTTGCATCCGTCCAACCTGGATTTCTCGGAGTAGAAAGTGCCAGAGAAGGTGTAGGTATTACTGTATCTTATTGGGATTCTCTCGAAGCTATACACAAATGGAAACAAAACGAACGACATTTAGTAGCCCAGCGCAAAGGGATATCTGATTGGTATCTCGCTTATAAAACAAGGGTTTGCAAGGTTGAAAGGGATTATGGATTTGAAAAGGCTTGAATAAGCGAGTATGGGACTACAACAAGAAGCAGCCGATCCTATAGTGACTGGCTGCTTCTTGTTATACGGCGGGAATTATAACTTTTGCACCATATAGCTGGGATTCATTCCACAATCAAGCGCGGAATCTCTGGCTTGCTTAAATAAACCAGCGGAGCTTCTCTATTGAACTCTTTATAGAGAATTATTCGAAAAAGTAAGCTCAGATGAAGGGTTACTCTAGTTGTGCAATGAAAGAAGAAAGGGTGAGAATTCATGGAAGCAAATATGTTAGAGCGTTTACCAGATCCAACAATGTTACAAAAGCTAATGAAAATCCAAGCATCACTGAATATTATTCTTTGTCAGGAGGAATGGCTTCGTTACCATAGCTATGTTCAAGATTGGAATGAGGGTGTTTCTATGGCGAAAATAGATAATGGATCAGGGGATCATCTGTTTATTTTGTTTTCCCCTGAAGGCTCCATCATAAAAGGCTTCGATCATGAATCCGGATTAAGCCCATATGCGCAGGATGAACATAAAGTATGGCAAGGGATTTATGATGACGTCCCAATGGAACTATTATCTTTACTTGATGATGCTGCAATTGAAAAAGACGATGTGACTTTTTGTATTTGGCGTAAAAACAGTGACACGAACTGGCACAAGGGAAACGTTGAGATTCCAGAAGGTGCAAGCGATGGTTCTGATTTTTTACTGGGCTGTATATTCCATACACCAGAGGATTTTGAGGAATTTGCATCAGATTATTTTGATTTACCCCTATCCTTAGAGGTTGTTGCAAAAATCTACGATGATGTCCCCATTACGGAAGAGATGATCCATATCTTGAATTCAAGCTGTGATGTAAAGGAAGTTCTTCAAGAATTACATTTATTAAGCCCACGGGGTTAGTGAAACTCATCCAGATAGCAAATTGAGTGGCCGGTCACCCTTGCCTTTGTTGGCGGGATATTCATTATCGTGCAGACAGTCATCCTGAATAAAATGTACGCGAAGCCGGGCTTAGAAAATAGTTGAATCTGGAAGCAGCCGATCTATCGTGATCGGCTGCTTGTACTGAAGATGCACTTCAGAAATTAACAAAAAGCAAAAGAAGCGGAGGGGAAATTTGGAACTGTAGGAGCGATAGCGTCCGCCTTTGTCACCGGATTTCCACCGCGATTAGCGGTTAAAATCAAGAAATCTGGTGACAACAGCGGCCGGAAGTCCAAATGTTCACCGTAGTGACGACCAAGCTTAGAGTTCAATTCTTTAGTGCTTTTTATAAGCCCGCCCAAGCATACCCTAGAAAAAACAAACCTCATTTCTGCAGTTCCCACCTTGCCCGGAAGCGCTCTACGCGATGATAATTAGCTTATCACGACAGAGGGGGCTTTAATGAATGGTCAACAGAAAAATGAAGCAAACCACCACCGTCGCGTTCGCCGCGCTAATGGCAGTAAGCCTTGCCGCATGCGGGAACTCGAACAACAACGCCAATTCCAAGGCTAAGGACACCGCCGCACCGAACGCCGCCACAGGCAGCGGCAATGCCGCTGCTACAGACGCTCCGAGCGATAAGAAGGTAACTATTACCTTCCAGAACATCTACCCTGACCCTGCAACACCGTCTTACAAAATGATTCACGAGCTGACTGACCAGTACATGAAAGAGCATCCCAATGTAAAGATTGAGCTGGATACGCTGAACACGGATCAACAGAAGGTGAAGCTGAAAACACAAGCAGCCTCCAAAGAAATACCTGATATTACGATGGTTAACCCTGCCGCTCAAATGAAGCCCTTTGTAGATGCAGGATTATTAGCCCCGCTGAATGATGTGCTCGATCAGAATGGACTGAAAGATACGTACCAAGCGGGTCTGCTCGACTATTACAGCTTCGATAACAATGTGTATGCGCTTCCTGACGGCAACAATATCGAAGTGGTCTACTACAACAAAGACTTGTTCGCCCAAGCCGGAATTGCAGCACCTCCAACCACGTTTGAAGAATTACTGAAGGACGTTAAGCTCTTAAAAGACAAAGGGATTACTCCACTGGCTATCGGTGAAAAGGATTCGTGGACCGGCTCGTTCCTGTTCATGAACATCCTGCTTCGTACAAACGGCGGTCCTGGCTTCCTGAAAGACGTAGTGGATGGTAAGAAAACATTTGAAGATCCTGCCTTTGTTGAAGCGGTAGACGCGTTCCAGCAACTGGTAGCAGCAGGCGCATTCCCTGACGGGGCAACTTCCATCGATGCAAATGCCGGCGGGAATATTTTCAGATCCGGTAAGGCAGCAATGTGGGTTATCGGTACTTGGGAGACGGGCGCGAATGATGCTTCTTCCGTAGCCGGTAAAGTGGGAGCCTTCCAATTTCCTACTGTTAACGGTAAAGGTGATCCGAACGAATTCATGCTTGCACCGGGCAGCGCATTTGCCGTGTCTGCAAACAGCGAGCATCTGAAGGAAACGAAGGATTTCCTGAACTTCTTCGCTTCTGAATATCCTAAAAAACAGTTCGAGCTGAAGAATGCTGTAGGTATCGGGCAAAAGGTAGACGGTGACCTGAAAGCTGCCGGTTACTCCGAGCTGGCTATCACTGTGGCCGGTCTGTTCAACCAAGTAAAAGGCGGCGATCTGTCCTTCGACAACACGATGAATCCAGCAACTTCACAAGTCCACCTCAGCAGCATTCAGAACCTGTTCGTTCAAAAGATGGATTCCAAGGCGGTAGCCAAAGAGCATCAGGCCGCATTTGAAGCCAATAAATAAGCCTAAGACTTCAGCGTTTCGTATAATCTAAGCTTCACTCAATTTACGCCATCTAACGCATTCCCTGCAATCGTATAGCCGTCCTGCTCGATGCGAAGCCAGCTGATTCAGGCTGCTTCGCATCGGGTTTATCATGCACTTTTTAAAGTTAATAGCATTAATCATTAATGATATGAATGAGTAGATAAAGAAGAATCTGCTTGATTAGGAGGCGGGAAAGATGAAAGTCCTTAAGGTTCCGGCATACACAATCGCTGCCTTCATACTGCCATGTCTATTGCTCTATGTGTGCCTGGTTTTCGTTCCCATACTGGTCTCATTATATACGGGCTTATTGAAGTGGGACGGTCTAACGACCTCTCAGTTCGTCGGCTTCGGCAACTTCAAGAATATGTTCTGGAATGACCCGGTGTTCTGGCCCTCTGTTCGGAGAACGCTGCTGTACGCCGTGGCTTCCATGCTGGAAATCCCGCTCTGTCTGGGGATGGCGATCCTGCTGAACCGCTATCTGCGCAGAGCCAACACGCTGGTGTCGATCTACTTCACGCCGGTTATCTTATCAGTCGTTATTATTGGACAACTCTGGAAGACCATCTATAACCCTACTTCGATGGGGGGGATGCTGAACGGTGTGCTGGTGTCCCTGGGGCTGGAGAGCTGGACGCATAACTGGCTGACCGAGCCTAATATCGCCATGTATTCTCTGTATCTGGTGTCCCTGTGGCAGTATTTCGGCTACCATCTGCTGATTCAGTATACCGGAGTGCAGAACATTCCCGACGAGCTGTACGAAGCGGCCAGAATTGACGGGGCAGACGGCTTCAAGGCGGATCGTTACATTACGCTTCCGCTGATCATTCCGATTTTCAAAATCTCGATCATCCTGGCGTTCATCGGGTCCCTGCAAGCCTTCGACCTGGTCATGGTCATGACTGGCGGCGGTCCGGCGCATGCAACCGATGTCATCTCCACCCATATGTATAACAGCTCCTTCTTGTCCTTCAAGTATGGCTACGGCAGCGCGATTGCGACGTTCCTCGTGGTGGTCTGTCTCATTTTTACCGGCATCATCAACATGATCTTCAACCGGCTTGAGCGAAAATTCGAATAGGAAAGGAGTGCGCGGACCATGCGTAAGCTTAAAAAAGGAATCGTGTATCTTCTTTTTGCCATTCCTGTCATTACCCAGCTCTACCCGCTACTGTGGCTCCTGCTATACTCTCTGAAGACGAATGAGGAGATTCAGGACGGGAGCTTCTTTTCTTTTCCGCGAAAATTCCAGTGGCATAACTACTATGAGGCTTACACCTCGGGCAGTTATCTGAAGTACCTGTCGAACAGCGTGTTCGTTACCGCCCTTACGATGATTTGTGTCATTCTGCTGGCTTCTATGGCAGCCTATGCGATCTCCCGGTTCCGGTGGAAATACGGCAATGTCGTGATGACCATTTTCCTGATGGGGATGATGATTCCGATGCAGGCCACGCTGCTGCCGCTGATGATTATTTTCAAAAACATGCATATTCTCAACACCCACTGGTCGCTGATTCTGCCGTACATCGCGTTCTCGACTCCCATCGCCGTGTTCATCTTGAGCGGCTTCATGAGAGCTATTCCACATGAGATCGAAGAATCGGCGTTCATCGACGGGGCGAGCGTGTACCGGATCTTCCGCAGCATTATCCTGCCGGTGTCGATTCCGCCTGTCATGACCGTATGTATCTTAACCTTCATCAATATCTGGAACGAGTACATCCTGGCTGCTACGTTCATCTCGTCAGAGAAGCTCAAAACCCTTCCATTCGGGGTCTATACCTTCGTGAGCCAGTATTCGGTCAACTACGGGAATATCGGGGCCTTCCTGGTGATGGGCGCGCTGCCGGTCATTCTGATCTACTTCTTCCTGTCGAATCAGATTACCAAAGGGATGGTGGCCGGAGCGGTTAAGGGGTAGGGTAAGGCGTGCTGAATTCCCTCATTGCATAAAAATGGAAAAGTTTTATAATAGGAAACGGCAGAACAGGTGCGTAAAGGGGAGAGTCTTATGAAGCTCGGCTTTCATTCCATTCATCATCGGTTGTTCTTGCTGTTTCTTTTTTGCATGTCCAGTATTCTGCTTATTGTCAGCCTGCTGTACTATAACCGGACTACAGACCAATTGCATGAGAAGATCGGTGATTTGTCGCAAAAAAACGTCGCCCAGAGCGCAGGCTTATTCACGCTTCTCTATAAGGGGTATGACGCCTTGTCCAAATCGCTCAGCAATAACTTCGAGATGATCCGCTTGATTAATGAGAAGACGGACGGGCCGGCGGTGGCCTATATCAATGAGCAGACGGTGACGAATATCATCGGCTCGATCTTTTATTCGCGGGACGATCTGGTGGGTATTCATGTGATCACGGACCGCGGCAAGATCTACAACTATGGCAACTATATGAATGTGGTCGATCCGAATTATAGGCAGGAGGACTGGTACCGGCAATTGCAGGCTTCTTCAGGGAAAATGGTCTGGCTCGGGGTGTACCCGCACTCCCTGATCGACCAGGTGGAGGATAGTCCGGTCTTCGCCTTCGGGCGGCAGCTCTATGACCTGAATGAGCATAAGCCGATAGGCATCGTGCTGTATGAGACGGACCCGCAGCCGGTGCTGGACGCGCTGGAGAATCTGAAGCTGGGCG
This sequence comes from Paenibacillus sp. FSL P2-0089, assembly GCF_038595095.1. NCBI lineage: Bacteria > Bacillati > Bacillota > Bacilli > Caryophanales > Paenibacillaceae > Paenibacillus > Paenibacillus sp. FSL P2-0089. The sequence goes on along the minus strand of NZ_CP152006.1, from coordinate 3,833,128 downwards.
CGCACAGCCAGGTCTACCTGATGTCCCCGGATGGACGGTTTGTCACCTCGGCCACAGATCCGCAGCCGGACGCTGCCCGTCTGCCCAAGCTTCCCGCTTCGGAGCATGTGATGGTTCAGCAGGAGCGCGGGCAGCTGGTTGTGGCGTCTAAGCTGTCTTTCTCGGGCTGGTGGGTGATGAGTATTACGCCGGACAAGGATCTGAATGTGGAGCTGGTGGAGATGAAGCGTTATCTCTTGATCGTGATCTCGGCGCTCATTCTGGTCTCCACGCTGATTGCTTCGATCGTATCGCAGACCATCTCTTCGCCGCTGAAGAAGCTGATCCGCGAGATGCGCCAGGTGGAGGTGGGGAACTTCGGCGGCATGGTCAAGGTCTCTTCGTATCAGGAGATTAACATTCTGGTCGCTTCCTTCAACCGGATGGTCCGGCGGATCGAGGAGCTGATTGAGCGGGTCAAGCTGTCCTCAGTCAGCGAAAAGAATGCGGAGCTGCACGCTTTGCAGTCCCAGGTGAACCCGCATTTTCTATACAATACGCTGGATATGATCTACTGGATGCTCGATGAGGAGGGCAATGAACAGCTTGGCGAGCTGGTGCTGTCGCTGTCCTCAATGTTCCGCTACAGCAGCCAGTGGGAAGACGGGGCTGAGGTGAGCCTGAGGGAGGAGCTGGAGCAGATCGGGCATTACTTGAAGATTATCTCGATCCGTCTGGAGGGCCGCCTCGTAATCGTGACGGATATCGATGAACGCTGGCTGAACATAAGGGTCCCGAAGATGACGGTGCAGCCGGTCATTGAGAATGCGGTCAAGCATGGACTGGAGCCGCTCTCGCGTCAGGGGATTCTTAAGGTGTACACCCGGCAAGAGGACGACCACCTTGAGCTAATTGTGGAGGATAACGGGGACGGAATGAACGGGGAGCAGCTTGCAAGGCTACAGGAGTCGCTGAATGTGGATGGTCCGGATAGTTCGGGCTCCAGTGGCAGAGAAGGCGGCAAAAGCGGGATCGGACTCCAGAACCTGCACCGCCGCCTGCGGTTCATGTTCGGGGAGGGCTATGGTCTGCAAATTCAGAGCTTCCCCGGTGAGGGGACGCAGGTGGCGATCGTGCTGCCTATTCCAGTGGAAGGAGAGCGACCGGGATGAACATTCTTATAGCCGATGATGAACGGGCCATCCGTGAAGGCATCAAGCGTACGATTAAGCAGATTAGTGCAGAGCATCAGGTGTTCGTGGCTGAGCGGGCGGAGGAAGCGGTGAAGATTCTGGAAGAGCAGCACATCCATATCGTGCTGACCGATATTCTGATGCCGGGCATGAACGGGCTGGAATTCATGAAAATCTCGAAACGCCGGTATCCGTATGTGAAATGGATTGTCATCTCTGCCCACAGCGAATTCTCCTATGCCCAGGAAGCGGTCCGGCTGGGTGCGCGCGACTATCTGCTGAAGCCGATCGGCAAGCATAAGCTGACCGAGCTGATCGACAGCCTGACAAGCGAAATCCAGCAGGATAACCAAATCTCGCGGCAAGGCGAGCGGCTGAAGGCCAGTCTGCGGTTCCTGCGCGAGGGGGTTTTTCAGCGGCTGGCCTCCGGGCTGGATATCGGGAATCTGGACATCGACGCGTTCATTGAAGATTATCACTCCTTCTATCTGGTGATGGTTCAGCTGGAGCCTGGGGATCAGAGAGCCCGGCTGGAGCATTTCATTGTCGAGAATGTTCTCTCCGAGCTGATTGAGCGGTATGGGCGGGGCTTCGTGGTCAGCTATGACCGCCAGCACCTGCTGGGCCTGATCTCACCGGGCGAGAGCGTCCGGGTAGAGCAGTTCCAGGAGGAGGTAAAGACGCATCTGACGCATTATTTGAAAATCCCTTTTCAGATGATCTATTCCGGGCGGAGCTGTGACTTCCATACGGTGCCGCAGATCGTGAAGCGGATGCGGGAAGCTTCGGCCTTCCAGGGGCCGCCGCTTGAGCCGCTCAAGGGGAGTGGGGAGAAGGCGATTGAAGTGGCGCTGCACTACATTAAGGAGCATTTCTACGAGGAGCTGTCACTGGAGAGAATCGCTTCGGTGGTGTTCCTGAATCCGGCTTATTTCAGCCAGCTGTTCAAGCAGAAGACGGGGCAGGGGTACAAGGAATATGTTACCTCGCTGCGGCTGGAGCAGGCGAAGCTGCTACTACTGAATCCGGGGCTGAAGCTGGCCGATATCGCAGAGCGGGTAGGCTACCAGGACATGCGCCATTTTACCCAAATGTTCCGCAAGAAATACAACCTTACCCCCACAGAATACCGCCAGCAGGAGAGCATCAGCATTCTTAGGAGCAAGGGTACTCTGTGAGGATGTCTGCGACTTCGATTCTTCCGTTAATCAACAGCTCTGGGAGCGCATTATTATAATTTCCTTTCCAGTATTCTCTGGCTTGTTCGATTTTACGGGAGAATGGGGCCCCGTCTTCCTTGGGCAATAGACTGCCATCACCTTCAAAAATAGCTCCAGTGACCTTAAGTTTCACGATCTGCAGCACTTTCCGGTGATACGAATCGAATATGCTTTTCCACATCAGGGCGTCTTCATAGCTCTTCGCTGCGTATAAGCAAGACAAACGTGAAGGATACTCAGGATGTTCCTGTAGCCTTACCATTTCAACGATCACCTCTCGAACCGCTCGGATGGTCTGCTCCGCATACTTAACCGTAACATCTGCATCCTCTTTATCCAATTTCAAACCGTCATTAGTATAATTGCCGTGCAGGATTTGAATAACGTCTTCCCCTTTGGAATTCAACTGTTCTTGCTCAAAAAAGAAGCGATACAAGGTGTTTTTCTGCTGGTTGTCAAAATGAATGATTTGATTCAGGGCCATCTTCTTCCGGGTTACAATGTGGTAAACGTATCTTTCGCTTGCTTGCATTGTCTACCTCCTAGTAGAGCATCAGATTTAAACGTGTGAAAATTACTTTTAACTCATCACTTGCTGAGGGTTGCCGTGCCTGATTAGGTGCAAGGGATAGGCTTAATTGCAATCTGTACAACTAAATCACCGGATGTGCCGCTGAATCTCTGTTTAGCTGTATTTCGTACAACTAAAATGCTTCTGTATCCGTCTTTTCGCCCATTCCGCCAAATTTAGTTGTATGGAATACAGTTAAGAGAGGTGTGCCTTCGTTTTCATTGTTTTTAGTTGCACCAAATACACTTATCTCTGAATATTAGCTATGAACGCAGCTTCATACCTTTATAAACTTAGTCATAACCCATACCCCATCGTAAAAAGATGGAGACGATTCCGCAGACCAGTCCGGCGGTCGCATCAATAATTAACCCAGTGCTCCAGCGTAACAGCGCGGGTAAGGCCAATGGATTCGGCGAGGCGGATGGAGGCGAGGTTGTTCTCCAGCACCTGATACCTGGGAATGTAGCCCCGTTTCAGGGTATGAAAGACTGCTGTATGGACTACACGCTGTGCCAATCCCCGCTGTCTGGCAGCTTCTATGGTACGTACGCCGCCTATCTCCCAGATTCGTTCCTCATTGCGGTACACCATACATGTGCTGAGTGGCGTATCCCCGTCAAATAACGTCACAGCGAACGCCCCGTCTTCAAAATACTGCGTGATCTCCTCTAGCGAATAATCATTCGCCATCCACAGCGGCAGCAGCCGTTCATCGATAGCTTCACTGACCGTGCAGGCCTCATCTGGGCTGAACTTCTGGCTTTCGGCCGAAGAATACGAGTAGAGACTACGGACCCGCCGCAGCGTGAAATAGGGTTCCAGCGCCTGGCGGTATGCATCCTCCTGAAGCTTGAAGACCAGGTTGGCGTCCCGCGGCAACCGCTTCAGCAGGGCAGGGAAGACCTGAGGACTGCTGTAGTCCATCAGCACAACTGTGTCAGCCTCCGGGTAAGTCCGGTGATCATAGCCGAAGGTTGCGGCAGGCATAAGTAGCAGCACGCCCCACTCCTCCTGCTGTTCAATCAGCACGCTGTCGATCTGAGCATGATACGCCGTCATCATTTTGAGCAGCGTAACATTTTTCAGCGGATTCCGGCGTAATTTCTCCATTAGGGCTGTATAGTGACTCATGCGGGATCACTCCTTTTGCTCAGATTAATAGATTGTTCAATGTCATCCAGACGCTTGAACAGGCGCTCATACTTGGATAACAATGCAGGATCGTCTACCTGTACACTGGACCTGTAAAAAAGGATATCGCCCGTCCCCTCATTGATCCGGCCCCCTGCTTGAAGAATCTGCTTCAGATGCCTGGCGGTTCCGAGACTGCCGGAGATGAAGTTCACCCCTTCGGGGAATATCTTCCGCAGGCTTCCCTCGAAGTAGGGGAAATGGGTGCATCCAAGAACCACTGTGCTGTACCGCTTAAGGTCCAAGTGTGCCAGCTCACTTTTCAGATAGGGAATAATTCTCTCTTCGTCAAAATCAAAATGCTCCGCAAACTGAACCAGCCCGGGAAGCGGCAGACTATCTACAATCTCCCCGTGATCGATACGGTGCACCAAATCATGATACTTCTTCTCCTGCAGCGTTAAGCGGGTGGCGAGTACCAGCACCTTCTTCTGCTTGCCCTCCGATTGTTCAACCGCAGGCTTCACTGCCGGCTCGATCCCGAGGACCGGAAAGTCATACCGCTGCCGCAGCTCTTCGATCACAATGCTGGTGGCTGTGTTACAAGCGACAACCAACGCTTTGATATGCTGCTTGGCCATGAAATCCACCGCTTGCAGGATGTACTCCCTGACTTCGTCTTTTGTCTTCTCCCCGTAGGGAACATGGTCTGTATCTGCATAAAAGAGGTAGTCCTCTTGCGGCAAGAGCTTAAGCGCCTGATGAAGCACCGTTAACCCGCCAATTCCGGAGTCAAAAAATCCAATTCGCATACGTCCACTCTTTTCTTGATGATTCTATTCCATAGATTATACTTGTAAGGTATCCATTACGGGATGGGCGTGACTCCAGAAAATATTTGGACTTCCGGCCGCTGTTGTCCCCAGATTTCTTAATTTAACCTGCTTTCTGCAGTTGAAATCCGGTGACAAAGGCGGACGCTACCGCTCCTCCAGTTCCAAAATTCCCCTCCGCCACTATCCTTATGGGTGTTTTCAAGCTCAATCTATATCTTCTATTTCTATCATTAGATTTATAGTATAACTTCTCTTCCCAGCAAAAGACCAGGCTGTTCGCCCATGCCATGGGGAAAGCCTGGTCTACGAGCATAGCAAAGCTGAAATCAGCTCTCGTTCTTGGTCACGCCGTTTAGACTTGGCACGACATCTGCCGCTTTATCAGGAGTCACCATCTGGGGGATTTCGCTGATGCTGGCGTGATTCTGCTGGTTGTTTTTTGAATCGGCGCGGTTGTCTGCACGGTCATGCTTCGGGTCTGCACTATTCTTGGGCATACTGTTCACCTCCGTCTCTGCGGGTTAGTATGAGATAGAGGTTTGTATTTTATTCCAGTGGCGGGTACAGGTTATAGCCGAAGGAGGAGAGGGATTATGGCTGAGAAGACTAAGGTTGTAGAGGTGGTTCCGTATGATCCGGCCTGGAAGGCGGAATATAGCAGAATTGAGAAGCGGATGCTGGAGATCGCCGGAGATCTGATTATCGCAGCGGAGCATGTGGGCAGCACCTCGATTGAAGGACTGTGGGCCAAGCCTGTGATTGATATCGATCTGGTGATGGAGAGCTATGACCAGCTGCCGGAGATCATCCGCAGACTGCAGGAGTTCGGTTATGAGCATCAGGGTAATATGGGCATTGAGGGCCGGGAAGCCTTCAAAAGCAACCAGGATGACGGATTCATGAAATACCATCTGTATGTATGTCCCAAAGACGGCAAAGGTTACGTGGAGCATATCCGGTTCCGTGATTATCTGCGCAGCCATCCCGCTGCCCGGGAGGAATATCAGGCGGTCAAGCAGCGGCTGGCTGAAGCGTACCGTTATGATATTGATGCGTATTGTGACGGGAAGACCGCGTTTGTGCAGTCTATTTTGCAGAGGGCGTCACAGCAGCAAGAGTGAGAGGGAGCTTAGCTGGGAAGGGTCCAGAATCCCTCTGCGGACGACTTGTCCGGCAGCACTGCCTCGTATACACGCATTCCCGCCGGGTCAAGGAACCCGAATGTTCTCCAGCCGTTTAACTGCGGGGAACCGAAACAGATATGCAGCTCGCGGGCTGTGTTGTCACAGACCATGGACCATAAGGTGCCTAAGCCTTCGCTGTAATGGTGACAGCAGATCCCTTCGGGATATTCGCGTCCTGCGGCAGCTTTCATGCCTTCTACAGGATTGATAGAGGTGTTATCGTCCATAAGTGCTGCACGCAGCGCGTCATATCTTGTCCATGAGTTCTCCATGACTTGCTGATTGTGTAGCTGCATGGAGGGCAGGGTGTAATGGTTCGCCGAGAGCACAAGCTGGCTTACGCTTAAGCTGGCAGCAGTAGCAGGATGGTACTGGATCTCTTTCTCGGTACCAGCCGTCTCCACAAGGGCGATGTTCCCCTGGGCGTCAGAGATCAGGAAGTTTCTGTAGTCGGCCACCGGCATGCTGCGCATGAGCTGGACAGCTTCTTCTGCGGTAGTACATTGATCCAGCAAGGCCCGGACTACGCCTGGAAAAATAAAGCCCTCCCCGGTCATCTCCGGCCGGACTCTCCCCGAGGTGGTGGTTACGGTAAGTCCTGCTTCATTCATCCCGTCATAACGCCCGAACAGCTGCAGCGCAAAGCCGGTATGCGCCGGTTTGCCCTTCACCCGGGTAGTGCTGAGCAGCAGCTGATTATACGGCTCATCCTCCCAGCCAAAATCATAATTACGCATATGACAGATATGTCCGCTCTGTTCTCCACTTGCTCCAGTTCGGTAGGCTGCCTGTGTGCAGTGGCCCGGTGCCTGAAAATAGGAATAATAGAATACGACATGGGCGGCCTCTACGCCGGTCTCATCGGCGAAGCCTTGAATTTCTTCATTCAAGCCGGGGCAGTAGCGCTCGAAGCTCTCCATGGCTTTGTCTGCAGCATAGGGAGTCAGCGGGGAGGCTCCCATGAAGGGGGAGGACAAGAAGGATAGCATGGCGGAGTTATTCTTATGATGGGCGCCAAAGGCGCGCCCGACCTCATAATGAGTGCCTTCGGTAACGAGATGTGTAAATTGTGCGGTCTTGCGCTGTAACAAGGGATTAGCATCCATGTGAATGTTCCTTCTCTCGGTTATTCTCTGCGCAGAGTAGGTTCATTATAACGGGCGTATAGATCAGGCGGCAAAGCCTGCTGCACCCCAAATCCCCGGATGCGCAGCCAAGCGGCGAAGCGCTGTTATGAATTAGTCACATTTTCACTGGAATAGAAGGAAATACTTGTATTATTGAGGTTTTTAAGGTAAATTATTGGTAAGACTTTCGGATTACAAATCTTCCGGAAGTGCAACCTAATACTTGGTATATGCAAGCCGAAGAGGAGCATTTCCCCCAAATGCTCCTTTTTGCGTGGGCAGGCTGTTAAGGTGCGAATGAAACGGTCTGAAGCACATAGCGGATGAGGAAGAAGGCAATGATCAGTATGGAGAAGGCGCTTAGCAGAAAAGAAACAATCTCTCTACCTGAACGTTTGGTTCGCCGCATTACGGTCACCTCGGAGTATAGGAATGGATTAGCCGTCACAGGTTATGCTCTATCCATCCATATTATACATAATTATTCCAAGACTGTAATACAAGCCAAAACAGGCTGTGCAGACCAGACTTATGTTTGTTATTGCTGCCCAAAGTAAGTTAGAATGAACCTACGCCAAAACAGCTTAGAAATCATTTACTTCAATGGAGGCATTGCACCTATGTCAGATTTTAATACAGAACATGAGAATCAGCCGCTGAACCGGACCCTGTTAAATGAAGCCGGGCTGGACCCCAAGGAACCCGTGGATCTTAATAACTGCGAGAAGGAGCCCATCCATATTCCCGGACTTATTCAGCCGCATGGTGTATTGCTGGCCGTAACTCAGGACACAGCTCCTAGGATTGTCCAAGCCAGTCTGAATACGGGTAAGTTATTGGGAACAGCTGCAGAATCACTGTTAGGAACGCCTATGGCTGACCTGGTAGGCCCGGAGCAGCTGAAGATGATGCTTGAACGCAGTGTGAATGCGAAAGAAACAGCAGATTTACAATATATAGTTATAACGATTAAAGTGGCAGATCAGCCGGAGGACTTCTTCTGCATCATTCACGAAAGTGAAGGGTTGATGATCGTTGAACTGGAGCCTGCCTCCATCGATCAGAGCGACAGCTCCAATGACTTCGACTGGATCCGCACGTTCTTCGGACGGCTGAAGCATACGGCGAACCGTCTCGAAGCCAGCCAGGCCGCCGCCGAGCAGGTGAAGGAGATGCTCGGTTATGACCGGGTCATGATCTACGAATTCGATGAACAGTGGAACGGCAAGGTGATTGCGGAAGCCAAGGAAGAAGGACTGGAACCGTTCCTTGGCCATCATTATCCTGCGTCTGACATTCCGAAGCAGGCACGTGAGCTGTATCTGCGCAACTGGCTGCGGACAATCGTCGATGTGAACTATCTTCCGGTTCCGATCACCCCGGTGCTGCAGCCCCTTACCGGTAAGCCCCTGAACCTTAGCTTGTCCATCCTCCGCAGTGTGTCTCCGCTCCATATCGAGTATTTGCAGAATATGGGAGTCGGCGCAACGACCACCATCTCGCTGATCAATAATAACAAGCTCTGGGGACTGATCACCTGTCATCACTATTCTCCCAAGTATGTCCCGCACCGTATCCGTAATCTGTGTAATTTCCTGGGTGCCTTCTTCTCGAGTGAGCTGTACCAGCGTCAGCAGCTCGACAATTATCAGACGGAGCTGGAGATGCGGACCAAAGCGATGAGAATTGTTGATATTTTCACAGGTAACGTCAGCTCTTCCCGGGTGATTGAACAGCTCGGCGATGAAGAGCAGACACTACTGGGTATGATGGAGGCTTCCGGCGCAGCCGTGTGTTATCAGGACAAGCTGATGCTGTTCGGAGTAACACCCTCCCAGGAGCAGGTGCGGGAGCTTGCCGGCTGGCTGGCAGGGAAGTCGAAGGATTACACCTACTGCACCTCCAGGCTCAGTCTGGAATATGAATCAGCCAAAGCTTACAAGAATAAAGCCTCAGGGGTCATCTATCTCGCCCTGACTCCAGGACATCAGAATTACATGATCTGGTTCAGGCCTGAGGTGGTCGAGATTGTGGACTGGGCCGGAGATCCGGCTAAGGCTGTCATTCAGGAGAATGACGGACAGCGCCTGTCTCCCCGCAAGTCCTTTGAGAAATGGCGGCAGGTGGTTCAGTCCACCTCACTTCCGTGGAGAGAGCAGCATCTTAACATTCTGCCTCAGCTCAAATCTATTCTGCGCGGACAGACCGAGAACCAGCTGCGTCAGGCGGAAGAACAGGCCCTGCAGAATGCCCGCAGTCTGCGCCACAACGAACAGCGGTATCTGCAGCTGATGGATCTGTCTCCGGTAGCCTTTTTCATGATTACCGATGATGTGATCGCCTACTGCAATAACCGTGCAGTGGAGCTGATAGGTGAAGAGAAAGGAAAATCCCTGATCGGGCAGCCGTTCCTGAACTATGTGCAGGAGTCTTACCGGCCAGCCCTGGAGCAGCACTTCATAGACCTGAGCCAGAATGTGACCCAGTTCGTATCTGATCAGGGACAGTTCGTGAGCAGCGACGGGCAACCGCTGGACGTAAGCCTGAGTCTGGCTTCGGTCATTCATGGCGGCAGACCATCCATTATGGCGGTGCTTAACACTGGAACCGGTACAGAGGCGAAGGGTGAAGCCTATATCGATGCGGCCAATCAGATGCAAAGCTATCTGACGACCGATTCACTAACCGATCTGCCGAACCGCCAGGCCCTTGTGCATGAGCTGGATCAGCGCTGGGAGGATACGCTGAATACCCGGGAACCCTTGCTGCTGCTGTCGATTGATATCGATGATTTCCATTCCTATAATGCGGTACACGGGCTGAAGGGCGGCGATCTTTGCATCCAGTCGGTAGCCGATGTACTGAATATCATCAGCATCACGCACGGCACCTTCGTGGCCCGCTTCAGCGGGGCGAACTTCATCCTCACGATGGCGGGTGCGTCCGCCTCCCAGGCGGAGCAATTAGCCGAGTCCGTCCGTCAAGGTGTCTCTGATCTGCAGATTCCCCGCGACCGCTTTGAAGAGGAAGGGGTGGTCACTGTAAGTATAGGCGGCCTGTTGAAGGTACCGGTTCCCTCTGACCGCCCGTCTGACTTCATTGCCAAGGCGGAGAAGGCTCTTTATGAGGCGAAGTCTGCCGGGAAGAACCAGGTCGTGTTTTATTAGTACTATCGTGCATCCAGAGAAGAAGCCGGATGAGTCCATATTGGACTTGTCCGGCTTTTTTTAATAGAGTTTATATGTTTTGGGGTCCCCGCAAAGTTTTTGAGTCATCACCTACGCTAAAGCTCCACTTTGTGGGGTTATTTTGCTGTCCTATTCGTCCAATCCCCCGCAGGTAATCCGCATACATTACAGAGTAACCTTTGGTGCTGTCCAGAATCTTGTATACCATCATCCACATGATCCGCATTATCCAGAGCGAGGTGAACCGCATTGTCTGTAGAGAAGCATACGCTGGCGGCAGGAACGCCCTATGCCACACCTTATTATGTCATTAGCAGCGGGGTCCCCGGACCTGTATTCATGATCATCTCCGGTGTTCACGGCAATGAGCCGGCGAGCAGCCGTGCAGCGCAAGGCATCGCCAGCCGGCTCAGCCGGGGAGATCTGATGCTGCGCTCAGGGAAGCTGATTATCGTCCCGCTGGTGAACCAAATCGCACGGCGCAAGGGGATTCGCGGGAATCCTGACCTGAACCGTACCTTCCCGCGCGGACAAGGCGCCCCGGCCCGTCATCCGTTGTCGGCAGCCGTATGGCAGCTTGCCTTGCGCTACCGCCCTTCGTGGGTGCTGGATCTGCATGAGGCGAACGGGCTGTCCGAGCTGAATCCGAAGCGGGTCGGCCAGACCCTGATCATCAGCCCGGTCAGCCGGGCGCATGGACTGGCGAAGCAAATTGTGAAGCGGATGAATCAGACGATCACGAATAGAGCTTACCGCTTCAACATACGGCATAGGGAGCGTGCAGGAACTTCCCGGATGGCCTTTCAGCGCCTGCTCGGTGCCCGGGCGGTGACCGTAGAGACCTGCTGGAGCCTGGACTATGCCTTAAGAGTAAGGCTGCAGAGTGAGATCGTCTACCACTTTCTGCGGTCTCAGGGGATGATCGGCTAATTAAGGGGATGACACAAGGGATTGACACAACTGAATATAGTGTATATATTACATATATACACTAGTTACAACAAACACAAAGGAAGCTGATGCTGCTGCATGAATATCGTGATATCAAGTACATCTGGCGAACCGATCTACGCCCAGATTGTGGGGCAGGTCCGCCAGATGATTCTCCAAGGCGAGCTACTCTCGGGTACGCCGCTGCCATCGATCCGCTTACTGGCGAAGGAGCTGCAGATTAGCGTCATTACCACAAAGCGGGCTTATGAGGAGCTGGAGCGGGAGGGGCTGATCAACTCGATTGTCGGCAAGGGATCTTTTGTCTCCGGGGCCGATCAGGAATATATCCGGGAACAGCGGCTGCGGATGGTAGAGGGCAAGCTGAAGGAGATTATTGACGAGAGCAGACAGCTGGGCATGGAATACGCTGAACTCGCGGAGATGCTGAAGCTGCTCTATGAGGAGGAACAGGAATGAGTACTGTAATTGAGCTAGACCATGTAACGAAGAGCTACGACCGTTTTGAGCTGAAGGATATTTCGTTATCGATTAAGGAGGGTTACATTACCGGGCTGATCGGCCCGAATGGCGCAGGTAAGACCTCAATGATCAAGATGATAATGGGCTTGATCTCGCAGGACCAAGGGGACATCCGGGTCTTCGGCCAGAACAACCATCAGGAGCAGGCAGCGATTCGGGGGCGGATCGGCTACGTCTCGGATGAGAGCTTTTATTATGAGAATATGACCGTGAAGCAGATGAAGAATATTATTGCTCCGTTCTATCCAGGCTGGGACAACGATACATATCTGAGATTTCAGGAGCAGTTCAAGCTGTCGCCGGGTAAGAGAATTAAGGATCTGTCGAAGGGGATGAAGATCAAGTTCTCGCTCGCCATCGCTCTGTCCCATGGTGCCGATCTGCTGATTATGGATGAGCCTACTTCGGGGCTTGATCCGATCTTCCGCCGGGAGATGCTGGAGCTGCTCAGTGAGCATATTCAGGATGAGAAGAAGTCGATTCTGTTCTCGACTCATAACACCACAGATCTGGACCGGATTGCCGACTATATTGTATTCATTAATGAGGGACGGATTGTATTCAATGAGATGAAGGAGAGTCTGAGCGAGCGCTATTTGCTGGTCAAAGGCGGGAAAGAACTGCTGGACCGGGATGTACGCCAGTGGTTCGTGGGGTTGCGGGAGAACGGGCTGGGATTCGAGGGGCTGATCAGCAACCGCGCGGAAGGTGAACGTTATTTCAGGGACACCGCAATCTGCGAGACACCTACGCTGGAAGAGATTATGTATTATACGGTAAAAGGGGACGAAGCTCATGCATAATTCCATTGCGCTGATCCGTAAAGACTTCATGCTCACCCGGAAGTTCATCCTCCTGCTGATTCCCTATTATCTGATTATGGGTTATATGAGCGCTGAAGCCTATACGGTGTTCTCGCTGTTCCCAGCTATGCTGCTGCTCATTAACTCCTGTACCATCGATATGCAGCATAACAACCAGAAGTTTTTGGCCACGCTCCCGGTGCCAAGGCAACGGCTGATTCAGGCTAAATATATGACGCTGATTCCATTCTCCTTGTTCAGCCTGACCTGTACGATTCTGCTGTATCTGGTTGCTTTTACGATGGGCAAGTTGGATGAACCGCTGCGCTGGAGAGAGCTGGGAATAGCTACTGCCGCGTTCCCTTTATTAGCCTCAATTTATCTGCCGATGTATTACTGGCTTGGACAAAAAGGGATGCAGATCGTCAACTTCATCTTTATAATGGTGATCATGCTGAATTTCACGGCAATTACCAGCTTGTCTAAACGGTTTCCGGCACTTGCCGAATGGATTAGCACTGGCAGATTGGATAATGTCTTGCTTATTGCCATCGGCGTGCTGGCATACCTCGTCATGATCTATAGCTCTTATCTGATTTCGACCCGGATTTATGTGCACAAGGATATCTAGCTTCATTGCTGGTATCAGCCTCATCCCAAGAATGACCTCAGCTTCCACTGTCCAGTGGCAGTCTGAGGTCATTCTTGATCATTCACTCATGGTTCGCTTAGCGGAAGGTTCCGCCCCGTTCCAGGTTCTCTACGAAGTCCTTGGCTTCCTTCAGGCCCAGATTCCGCGCTTCACGCATGACCTTTATTGCCTGGATCTTCTTGCCCTCGGCTAACAGCAGGCGGATTCTCCGCTCGAGGTCCGGTGCCAGCTCCGGGTTCTGCACGAACATCGGCGCAGGAATATGGCTGGTTCGGCTGAAGGAGGGGTCAGCGGGCATTCCTCCGTAAGGATCTCTTTGATTGAGCCGGGCTTCCAGCTCGTTCACACGCCGCTTCAGGCTGAACACGCTAAGCATGAGCAATAATACCAGCACCAGCGCCAGAATGGCGACGAGATCGATCGTATCCATATTGTCCATAGGTAGTCTCCTTTCAGTAGCAGGTTTCATCAAGGATGCCAGTGCCATTATACTCTACTACCCCTTAGAGAGAAGAATGAACACTTCAGGCCTGATTGTTGATTGTATCCGCTTGGGCGGGACCCTACAATGAGTTACAGGAACAGTACACATCTTGCTTCAACGGTACGCGGATTCCCAATTCATCTGGAGGAGTGATCGCAGTGAACGAAGCTACACATATGAAGGCGATTCGGATACATCAATTTGGAGGGCTAGAAGAGTTAAGGTATGAGGATGCACCGATCCCCGTTCCCGCAGCGGACGAGATTCTGATTAAGGTGGCAGGGACCGCATTCAATCAGGCAGATGTCAAAATCCGCAAGGGATACCTGCAAGCTATTTTCCCGCATGAATTTCCTTACATTCCTAACTTTGAGGTGTCGGGTACGGTGGAGGCAGTAGGAGCAGAGGTTACGGACTTTCAGCCGGGGGACAGAGTCTATGCTGCACTCGATATGTCCCGGGACGGTGCTGCCGCAGAGTATGTGGTCACCAAAGCGCAGTATGCTGCGCTGGCGCCAGTCTCCCTGGAGCTATCCGATGCAGCTGCGCTGCCGATTGGTGTCTTAACCGCATGGCAGGGGTTATTCGATCACGGTAACTTGCCGCAGGGTGGGCGTGTGCTGATTGCCGGAGCCGCTGGCGGGGTAGGCATCTATGCGGTGCAATTCGCCAAGCAGCATGGAGCGTATGTTATAGGGACTTCCTCAGCGGCCAGTATGCCGATGCTTCAGGAGCTGGGGATTGACGAGATTATTGATTACACCAAGGAGAGCGTCACGGACAAGCTGACGGACAAGGTGGATCTGATCCTCAATCTGTCCCCTGAGAGCACTGAGGTACTCAACACATGGCTGCCGCTGCTAAAAGAGGGAGGAGCGCTGATCTCGGCAGTGAATCCTGCGGACGAAGCGCTGGCAGCGCAGCTTGGCGTTAAGGCACACCGGCTGTTTGCACAAGAGGATCGTACGCTGCTGACGCGGGTTGCAGAGCTGGTGGATGCGGGCAAGCTGAAGCTCTGGATTACTGAGCGTCTGCCGCTGGCCGAGCTGGCTGCCTCCCATGCCATGAGCGAGGCCGGTAAGCTCCGTGGTAAGGTACTGATTACAATTTAAGCATTAGCGATCAGAGTCGACTGCATAAATAAGACCTCATTATAGATCACCGCCAGCTCCTCCGGAGTATAAGGCATCCCGCTGTGCAGCCATTCTTCCGTAATTCCGAGGAAAATAGACGCGGAATGCGCAGCGAGATACTCTGGAGGAACCGCCGGGTGTTCGGCAAATACGCCATTCATCTCCAGCTTCCGGTAGAAGCTGCGTTTGACAACCTCCTTGAATTGCCCCGGAAATACCGTGTCCCCTTTAGCCCCGAGAAATAACCGGAGCCGCTCGCCGTGCTGCTGCAGATACTCAAGAATATGCACCAGAGGCGGATAGGGTATGCCCTTCAGATAATGCTCCGACATCTCTTCGCGTACGATTTTGACAACCATCACCTGCTCCAGACCTGTCAGTATTTCCCGCTGCAGCTGCTCCAGCAGATCGTATTTATCTGTAAAATGCAGATAGAACGTTCCCCTGTTAATATGTGTTCTAAGCGCCAGCTGGCGTACGCTCACCTTGTGAAATCCTTCCTGCTCCATGAGCTGGAGGAAGTTATCCTCGATCAAAGCCCGGGTTCCCGCTGACATCCTCTCATGTATATCGCCCATACTGTGTTCGCCTCTTCCGTTAGCTGCTGAAACTCTATCTTTTTAAAATAGGATATTTAAAGCCAAAATTCAAATGTTAGCTAAGCCAAAGTCTTTCTGTTTACCATTAATGAGATAAAATGGTGTATAATTAAAGGAAAGGGAGGCGATTTTATGTCTGATTTCTTCAATCCGGGACCTCATGCGAATTCGACTGATCCCGGCGGGCACAAAGCCAATCATGACGTTAATGAACAAAAGCTTCATAAAGAAGGGCCTCAGGGATTATGGCGGCAGATCTCTGATCTGTTAATTGCAGTAGGTGTTATTGCTTTGATTATTGTTGTGATCATGTGGATTTTTTGATTAACATCTCCAAATGAGCGGTGGTCTGGAACAGGTATGTAGTTTCTGGAGTGCTGCTTTTTTTATGCTCATCTAAGCCAATAACCCCGAGCCACTCTTCCTTCGCCATCAGCCCTTCCCTCGATATTCACTCGGGGTTTGGCCGGTGAACTTCTTGAACTGCCGCATGAAATGGACATCGTTCTCATAACCGCAACTTGCAGAGATCTGGCAGATGGTATAGGTGGTGCTCTTCAGTAAATAGGACGCATGGCCCACGCGGTTAAGGATGATGTCGCTGACGGCCGGAATGCCGAAGATTTGCTTATAGATCTGCTGAAAATAGGACGGGCTCATGTTCATCCGCTCTGCAAGCTGTTCGACAGAGTACCAGGTGGAGGGGGAGCTGAGCACTTCATTTCTCAGGTTCAGGAATGAATCATAGTATTTGCTGACCGGCTGGCTAGACTCCACATGATGCCGCATATCGCTAAGCTTCATGAACAGGCAACGAATAATGGAGTCGATAATATTCTGGCGGAAGCTGCCGTTCTGCAGATTCTCCCAGTGAAGCTCATTCACTTTTCTAGTGATATAGAGAGGGTCATGGGCCTTCATTAAGGTGTCCAGCGGCAGCTTCAAGCGTTCAAACCAAGCATTCGCCCCCTCCAGCTCGAAGTGAAACCAGTCATGCACCAGCGGCAGCTCTGCGTCTCTGTAGAAGTAGTGGCTGTTTCTGTTATAGATGATGTAAGTATTCGGTTCAGCGTAGACGCTCCGCGTCTGAAGCCTCAGCTCCATCTTGCTCCGAAAGAATACAAAGACGTAATCGCCGGAGCCTTCCGGGCGGTCAATCGTCATGCCCTCTGGATGAATAACATTCGAACCGCACCGCTTTAGGGTGATCATACACAATTCCACCTTTTTGGAGGATAGATCAGTCAATCAATAGAATAATTCATTTTCTTTCCCGGGACAAGGGAGTACTCTGTGATAGTGAATATGGAGAATACTTCAGTAATGAGAAAGAGGGTTAATTCTAATATGACTGGAACAACGACGAAAGCAGCTACGAAATTCTATACCCCGAACTACCCGAGACCCCAATTTGTCCGCAGCCAGTGGCTGGATCTGAACGGAGCATGGGACTTTAGCTTTGATGATGATCACGCAGGCATTGCGGCGCGCTGGATGGATCATTTTCCGGCCACACATACCATTAACGTTCCATTCGCCTACGAGACAGCGGCCAGCGGCATCGGTGAGGAGACCTTCCACCCACGGATCTGGTACCGCAAGCAACTCGTCCTGTCCCCGGCGATAGAAGGGAAGCGGACGGTGCTGCATTTTGAAGGCGTGGATTATAAGGCGGTCTGCTGGGTAAACGGCGGCTATGCCGGAGAGCATGAGGGGGCGTATGCGCAGTTCTCCTTCGATATTACCGATCTGCTCAGGCAGGATGGCGTGAACGAGATTGTGCTGATGGTGACCGACAGCGACAGCTGTCTCCAGCCCCGGGGCAAGCAGCGCTGGGCGGGCCGGAACCACGACTCATTCTATGTGCAGACCACCGGCATCTGGAAAAGCGTCTGGCTGGAGCATGTCCACGCTACCCGGCTGGATTCCGTGAAAATGACGCCCGACATTAACCGCCAAATGCTCCGGCTGGACTACTGCTTGCAAGGCTTAAATGAAGCACAGGATCTCCGGCTGGAGACGGAAATTACGTTTCAAGGGGAAAGAGTGAATAAGCTTAGCCTGCCGGTAGATAGAGCTTCGATGACCGTGGAGGTCAGCATGATGGAAGGCATTAACGGGCCTTGGCTGCAGAACCTGTGGTCTCCGGGGAACCCGAATCTTTTTGACATCGAGTTCGTGCTGTATGCGGGTGAACAGGAGATAGACCGGGTCGGCTCGTATTTCGGTATGCGCAATATCTCGATCAAGGGCGGCCAGATCCTGCTGAACAACCTCCCGCTGTATCAAAGACTGATCCTGGACCAGGGCTACTGGACCGATAGTCATCTGACCCCGCCGTCAGAAGAAGCGCTGATTCAAGATATTGAAGCGATTCTGGAGATGGGCTACAATGGGCTGCGCAAGCATATGAAGGTGGAGGACGCCCGGTTCCTGTACTGGTGTGACGTCAGAGGGGTATTGGTCTGGTCGGAGATGGCGGCCGCTTATGAATATAACGACGAGGCGCTGGAGCGGTTCACCAACGAATGGCTGGAGGTCGTGCGGCAGCAGTATAATCATCCGTGCATCATCACCTGGGTGCCTTTTAACGAATCGTGGGGGGTGCAGAATATCCTTCATGACGTCCGGCAGCAGACATTCACGGAGGGCATCTATTATTTGACTAAGTCTATCGATCCTTACCGTCCGGTGATTACGAATGACGGCTGGGAGCATACGGTATCTGACATTCTGACCCTGCATGATTATGTAGAGCGGGGAGAAGCACTATATGAAACCTACAAGGATAAAGACTCTATTACCGGCAGCAGCGGTACGTATAACGAGTGGAAGTTTGCTTTTGCAGAAGGTTACAGCTATAAGGGGCAGCCAATCATCATCAGCGAATATGGGGGGATTGCCTTCAAAAGCGAACACGGCTGGGGCTATGGCCATCAGGTGGATAGCGAGGAAGCTTTTCTGGAGCGGTTCGGCAGCTTGACCCGGGCGATTCAGGCCATTCCATTCATCTCTGGGTACTGTTATACGCAGGTTACAGACGTTCAGGATGAGGTTAACGGGTTAATGACTGCGGATCGCGAGCCGAAGGTGCCGCTGGAGCGGATTAGAGAGATTAACCTGGGCCGGGGGATGTAAACTCTTTCAAAAAATCATAGAAGGGGTTGACGAAAGGAGAATATTAAACTATCATTCATAATAGTTACAAAAAATTAATATTTGTCAGGCAGCATTAGCCGGCAAGAAAGGAGACTGAGTTCTTTTTGAAGAAAGGAATCGTATGGCTACTGAGTATTGTGCTATTGCTATCGTTTGGATCTGAAAAAGCATCTGCGGATGACAGCTCCAGACTTGATCAAGAGGTTAATGATGTGATGGGAACTCCATATAAATGGGGAGGAACCAAGGCATCTGAAGGGTTTGACTGTTCCGGATTTATCATATACATATTTGGCAAGTTCAACTTAGATCTTCCGAGAACATCCAAGTCGCAGGCAAGTGCAGGCGAATATGTAGCCAAGTCCGATTTACGTCCGGGAGATCTTGTCTTTTTCGAAACCGGGGGCAACGGCATCTCGCATGCAGGCATCTATGTGGGCGACAACAAATTTGCACATTCCTCAAGCAACAAGGGCGTTACGATCACCAGCCTGTCATCAGGTTACTATAAGGAACGCTATGTTACCGCCAGAAGAACCATTTCTGAGAGCACTTATCAGAAGATGACTGGCAATTAAATATGTAAGACGAAGAGCCTCTAGACTTTCTAGAGGCTTTATTTATATGATTTGACACGCAAAAGAAGTGTGATTATAATGGTCGTAGCAACTATAGTCATGACTGTTATAAAGGAGGCCGACCTTGGAGTTAGAACAATATATTGGTGTGAATGTGCAGCGCGCGGCACTTAAATTGAATAATTACTATCAAAAGGTAGTCAATCCGTTCGACATCACTGTAGATCAGTGGGAAATCCTCATCGTACTATGGGAAAAGGAAGGGATTACGCAAAAAGAACTTGCCGAGAGACTGCACAAGGACCAGACTAATGTTGCACGAATGCTGTTCAAGCTGGAGAAGAAGGAATTCATTTATCGTGTGGTTCATGAGACGGATCGAAGGTCTTTGCGTGTATATTTAACGCCTAAAGGACGGGATATCAAAGAAGAAATCCTTACCCCTTCCAATGAGGCATATAACAAAACGATCCAGGGGTTATCCAAAGAGGAAGTTGAGACGTTTCGCAGGGTTCTTACTGTAATCTACAACAACGTAAAAGATCTATAGTCTTAAGAGGAGACTCTCTATAATCAAAGGGAAGAGAGTTTTCTCGGTTATATACTTGCTGCGGCAACTATAGCTGTGACTATTATAATTCCAAAACTTATTCTTAAAAGGAGAATTGTCAGATGGAACTATCAGCAAAAGAAGCAGGGGTCTTCGACGCCAAGTATAGAGCATTAACCATTGGAATTATTCTTGCTGTAACTACCGTTGCGTTTGAAGGTTTAGCAGTGGTTACGATTGCTCCAAGCCTGGCACAAAAATTGAACGGGCTACATTTATACGGCTGGATATTTAGCTCTTTTCTGTTGGCACAAATCCTGGGGACGATGATCATAGGAGCGCGGATTAACAAAAACGGCGTATTTGCATCGTTTGGCCTATCCATACTATTTTTTGTGATCGGCATCGTGATTGCGGCGACTTCCGTGAATATGATTACCCTAATCATAGGGAGGGTGTTTCAAGGTTTTGGTGGAGGTGCTATCATTACATGTGTGTATTACAGCATTACTGTAGGTTATCCCGATAAGCTGAGAACGAGAATACTTGCTTTGTTTTCCGGCGCATATATTCTGCCAGCATTAATCGGCCCTTATATTGCCGGGCTTATAGCGGAGCATATCTCCTGGAGAATTGTTTTTTGGCTTGTGCTTCCCTTCATAGGTTTGGCTGTCATGTTGACGCTTCCCGCGTTCCGCAAATTTACAGTTAGAGAGAGCAACCCTTCCCACAGTAACCGAAAAGAAGGTTTTGCTGTACTCCTGACTATTGGAGCGGGAATGCTGCTGGCTGGGCTGGGCTTTATAACCGATTGGAAAGGCATGGTGCTGTCGGCAGCAGGCTTGCTTATCATGATTCAGCCCTTGCGGAAGCTGCTGCCAGAGGGCACCTTAAGTGCCAGAAGAGGTTTGCCGGCTACGATTGCTTCCAGAGGATTCTTTGTGGCCAGTTATAATGCGACCGAGAGCTATGTTGTCCTGGCTTTGACAGATGTGAAAAAGCTTCCTGCGGATATGGCGGGATTAATTGTAGCCGCAGGTGCATTAAGCTGGTCAGCGGCAGCCTGGATCCAGTCCAAGTTAGATGCCAAGGATCATGGGACGGGACGGAAGAAGCGGGTAACCGTTGGTATTGGATTTATGATTATTGGAGTGGCTGCGGTCATTCTCGCTGTTGGCCTTCCCGAAGGAGGGATCGCATTTGCAGTGATTTCACAGCTTTTCACTGGCTTCGGCATCGGTTTGGCACATCCTACGACCGGAGCGATTGCACTGCAGCATACCACAACAGGTGAGGAAGGAGAGATAGCCGCCAGCCTTCAGTTTACAGACGCATTTAGTCCGGGGTTAAGCATTGGAATCGGCGGAGGCCTTATCGCCGTCAGTCAATCACTGGATTTGGGGTTGTTGACTGGGATTATATTGGCTCTGTCTCTTCAATTGTTTTTCGTTCTTTTAAGTTTTATGCTTTCCTTCCGTATTAAGCAGGCGAAGGGCTTCTTCTAACAGAAAGATTAACAAACTCCAGATCGATATAAGTATTTCTTATAAAAATACCTGAAAGAAATACGGCGCATCATCGCAGCCGATTCAATGATCATCTTCGGATTCCATGGAGAGTAGTTTACTCCTTCCGGTGGCGTGGACTCCTTCATTACCAGTGTCGAACAGCTGCGGCATGGATTGGACATCTTTCCTGTAGACTGAGATAATACAATGGAATCCATCTAAGGTGGTGTATGCAGATGCCGGCAACCTGGACATTTCATGCAAGCAGAATCAGAGTATCCCCTACTGTTAACTAATCATTTACAGGGGGAATCTAGAACCGCCCGGCCACCCTTCATGAGGTGGCTGGGTGTGTTTTCCGAAAGGACACAACTATGAACCTGTCAGAACTAACCCAACATACTGCATCCCGCCTAAGTCCAATGCGACTGATCCCATGGGCATGTAGATGACCGGGAATTAGCCTGATCTCTACTCTATAATCAGACGGCGACGTTGCCCTGGAATCCACCGGGGGGAGTCGCCGTTTTTGTTAGGGTGTGTAGCTCATAGTGTGCCCTGGCTCCTCGATATGCACCATCACCCGCACCAAATAATCCTCCGGATGCTTTATAACGATCTCATCCAGCAGGAATTCCTCGTAAGCATCTCTTTTAATAACATAAGTTCAAAACCTTCACAAGCAGGAAACCTAACCCGGATAGCAGGACCGATCCGATCAAGCCGGCTCCGAAGGCCTTGAGGCCCATGCGTCTAAAAGCAGCTAAATCTACGTTCAGGCCGAGGCCCGCCATAGCCATTGCAATGAGGAAGTACGCAGCAAGTATAAGCTTATCCGTGATTGCTTCAGGGATGATCTGCAAAGTATTGACGGTGCTCATTAGCAGGAACCCCAGGATAAACCAAGGAACCGGTACAGATCTCCAATTGGATGGTCCGGTCTCCGGGTTCGCCTGCCGCTCCTTGCGGTTGGCCCAGATTCCGATGATTACAGCGATCGGCACCAGCATGGTGACACGCGTTAATTTGACGATGACTGCCAGATCAACTGCCTGCTTGCCGGCTGGCCCGGTTGCTGCAATGACATGAGCAATTTCATGGAGGGTGGCCCCTGAGAAGATGCCGTAGCCCAGTGGAGTCAAGTTAAGGAAAGGGTAAAGAAGGGTATACGCCAGTGTAAAAAGGGTGCCTAAAATCGCAACGGTTGCCGCGCTGACCGCCGTCTCCTCGTCACTTGCTTTGAGCTGCGGGGCGATGGCTACTACCGCTGCCGCTCCGCAGATCGCCGTGCCGCAGGCCGTCAGCAGTCCCAGTCTGTTTTCTACCCTGAACAGTCTCGCAAGCACAAGCACCGTACAGATTGTAAACCCAATACAAACCATGGCGATCAGCAGCACCTTGGGGCCAGCCTGAAGGATATCCTTCAGGCTAAGCCGCATGCCCAGCAAAATGATGCCATACCGCAGGAGCTTTTTGGAGGTAAAGGAGATGCCGGGTGTTAAATAACTTGGAACGCCTAGCGTTGCTCTCCAGATCATTCCGAGCAGGATGGCTATTACTAATTGCCCCATAATGCTCAGGAAAGGGAAGATAGATACGTATTTGGCGAACAGGGCCAGCATTAGAGGCAAAGCGATACCGAGCGCAAACCCCAGTTTTTTCTTTTCCTCCATGTGTACCGCGAGTTGTGGATTCATCGAAGTCACGTCCAATAGGTTGGATTTAGTTCCTTTAACCACTATAGTAAGTTATGATTGATTAGGGAAATACGGATTTTAAATCTATATCATAATAAATTGTTATTTTAAAAGGGGCGTGCGATCGATCATGCTTGAATCCCTGGTGGTGTATGTAACGGTTGTGGAGCAGCGGAACTTTTCCAGAGCGGCAGAGCTTCTGCATCTGTCACAGCCTGGAGTCAGTCTGCAGATCCGTAATCTGGAGAAGGAACTCGGTGTGAAGCTCATGAACCGTTCGCCCAAATGGGTGAAGCTAACGGAAGCAGGCGAGCTGTTCTATAGACGGGCGAAGGAAATGCTGAATCTCTATGAGTCTGTTAAGCTCGATCTGGCCCGGCTGCATGATACCGTCAGTGGAAGCTTACATATTGGGGCTAGCTTTACAATTGGCGAATATGTGTTGCCCCGGCTGTTCTCATCCTTCGCCAAGCAATATCCCGATGTAGACATGGAGATGACGATTGCGAATTCAACAGAGATTGTCTCTGCCTTGCGGGAGAATAAGATTGAAGTGGGTTTGATCGAAGGAAGCATCGAGGCGGCGGATCTGCAGGTTGTTCATTTTATGAAAGACGAACTGATTATCATCGCTGCTGAGAATCACCCGCTCTCACGAACGGGTGCGGTGGAGGTGGGCGTACTCCAGGATCAGATATGGGTGCTGCGTGAGAGCGGTTCAGGGACGCGTTCGTTCAGCAATCATTTTGTGGCACAGGCTGCTCTAAGAATGAAGCGCTCGTATGAGATCAACAGCAGTCAGGGCGTGAAGGAGGCTGTCGCAGCCGGACTTGGGATTTCCATTCTCTCTAAGTGGGTGGTCCGCAGGGAGATCGAGACCGGTAAGCTCATAGAAATTCCTGTGCAAGGCCTGAGCCTTGTAAGAGACTTCTCAATTGTGCGGCTGCCCGGTCATGTTCCCAGCCGGGCGAACGAGGTGTTCGTGGAGAGATTGGTTAAGCTGGATAGTACATTTTAAATAAAAGATTGAAACAAGAGAAAAGATGGATAATAATGAGAAAGTTAACTTTATCAAATTAATTGGGGGAAAAGCAATTGCGTAAACGGAGAGTAACCAGCACCTTTTTAATCACTATTTTTGCAGTATTCTATTTATTTAGTGGAGTATCGGCTGCTAACAGCATCTCACCAAGTAGTGACTTCAAACCATTATGGAACATCTCAAATGAATCTGAACTGGATATGTTCCTACAAGCACCTTACCATGTGCCAAATACCAATATAGTTTATCTTCACACCAACACTTCGGTTAATTCGGAGACAAAAAGCTGGATAGTTAGTGTAGTTTCAGCGGTAGATAAGACTACAGGTAAGAAAAAATGGTCATTTGAGTTTTATAAAAAAGGGATGCCTTATCCATGGACGACTTCTGACTTCGCATACAGTCAAAGCGGTTCTATTTATGCATTGGTGAAAGACGGGGGTGGATCAAGATTATATTCTGTTAACTCCTCCGGAAAGCAGAATTGGGTGATAAACGTTCCGGATGCCCAGGACCTATACGCAATGAACAATGGTACAGTGTTGTTAATAAACTCCGATAAAGTAGATTCAAAAGGTAACCGCACACCATGGGCTTATGCATATAGTCAAAACGGAAAAAAGATGGGGGAGAAATCACTAACACAAATGTACTCGGTTATAGACGGACAATATCTTGTCACGCAAACCGGGCCATTTGGAAAATCCAAACTTGAAGTGTTTGGCCCAACGTTAAATCGATTGTTTACTTATACGCCTCCTGCAGGAGCAGTGTTATACGTTGACGAAATGTCCTGGCGTATAAATAAAAGTGATATTCTTCTGCGAATGAACTTACCAAAAACAGGAAACCGGTTAATCGCAATAGATTCAAAAGGCAAGACGTTGTGGGGAAAAAATATAGCTGGAGACGCTTCGGTTCAATCCATAGGCGAGAATTATGCAGTATATGAGAATAATGAGTTAAGTGTTTTTGGAGCAAAAGGACTCATTGTAAAAAAGCCAATTCAATTAGGTGATCCTATGAATTTGGTCTTAAAAACTACAGATAATAAGATTAGAATTCACTCTGAAAATTGGATGGACATTCTTGATCCAATTACACTTAACATTATGTATCATATTCCGTATGATGAGAAACAAATGACGTATTATTATGCCGGAGATGGATATCTTTATTTATTAAAAAATGGTTACCAATTATTTCAGTTTAAATTAGACAAGGTAACAAATTCAAAGTAGCTAAATGGAGAGCATTTTTATCGTTAAAAGTTAATATTAATAGCCATTAATGAAACTACCGCTGATGATGCAGCGGTAGTTATTTTTGTAGTCAATTATAAAGTTATCTTATAACTTCTTCACAAAACCCGTATTTCTTTTAGTTCAAATAAACTCTTGATTTATTCAATTAAATGTTGATCTGTATATATTGTGACATAACATATTGACGTTTTTATTCGAGCAGCTTCCGCAACTGAAGAATGTGAACGATCCCCAGACCGTGACTCCCTTCTTGCCTTGGTCTGCCGATCTTCCTCCGCACTGCCGCGTCCAGACTTCTTAATTTCATAGGAGTTCCTGCCTGCATCTGATTACAAGGTGTGGGCTATTTGACGCTTACTTCGAAGACGATCTGGACAGCCGCAATCTTATTTTCTTTTTTAATAGAGTAAAGAAAGCTAATATTTTATTTTGTTGAAATTTATCTAAAAATAAAAATAATTAGCAACAATTGACATTTTAAATAGGTATATGTAAAATAAAGGGACTAGCATAGACAGACACTCAATTTCTTTATATTTAATATAAGGAAGGAGGTGATAGTTATGAGAGCAACTGCTTCAGTACAATCGGAATACCTGTTCGCCGACTTGCTTGAACGTATGGATAATATTGACTTTGTCAAGCAATTTGCCAGTAATCCTGATGCAGCGTTGAGAGAAGCCGGCCTGGAAATCAGTCTGGCCGAATTGACCCAGCAGTTAGGACAAGACCAGCAATTATTTTCAGCTGTAGTTGATAAATTGTCCAACAATGTGGAGTTCATTAACAGATCGAATATGGCATTGAGTTCATGTGATACGCCTAAATGATCTAAATACTTAACCAGCAAGCTGAGTATGCGCCCCCAAGCCGTACTCAGCTTTTAATAAATTTGTAGAGGCAGTTAAGGAGACCGGGAACCAATGAATGAGGAAATGCTCAGTATAGCTTCGCAATCTGATCTGGAAGAAATGTCCCTGCTGAATGTTCCGTTTATGAAGGAATTGAATGCGGAAATTGAAGCACAGCGTTCCGGGCTTATACGGTGGGATGTGCTTAAGGACGATGGTGTAATTACAGGTTGCCACCGTACAGTACTGCTGTCAGGTTGGGGGTTTTTGTACGGAGTGTATGTTCGTCCTTCAGACAGTAATATCTGGACCTGCTATAAGCTAGTTCAGCATACTGTGGGAGATCTGTCCGGCCAAATAACGGAAGGCTTCATAACATGGATTGACGATCAGCCTTCCTGGAAATCAGTAATGATGAAAAGATTGGATTTTACAGCTTCTCCGTCCCCGGTATACAGGATTTTCTTCCAAGATAAGGGACTTCAGAATCTGCTGCGGTCCGAATCGAAGGAAGAATCACTGCACTGGCGGATGGCGGTACCCCAGGACTGTCCTTTTATTGAAGACCTGGGGCGATATAATAGCTCTTTTGTCAATTCGATTGTTGCCCATGCTGATTTCCGCGACTTTGATAGCCGCTCCGGCTGGTTAGTTGGAGAGAATGGCAGGGAGGTGGCTGCTGCCATCAGATGGTTCATTTACGGAGACACCTTATTCCTAATGTTCAGTCTCTCAGTAGTCCCCGAACTGGACATTACTCCTGCAGTAATTAAATTGCTGAGTCTGGTCAATTTGGATAATATCAACACTTACAGAGTGAATCTGGAATATCAGCGTAAAATGACACTTCTGCGTTTGTCAGGATATTCACCATATACCAATGAACGTGGTCATGAAACAGGCTATCTCTCCAAAATAATCAAAGGAACTCTTCCATGCGAAAATACAAACTGACCGTAGTCAATCTGAATTCTCTACCCAATCTGGGCTTCAGTCCGGTATTTCCGGTCGGTGGCAACTATGTCCGATCATTGCTCCTGGAGATGAACACTGAAGCAGCTTTTATCGATTTTGTAGAGCGTCCTGATCTGTTTGAAAGTCTGGAATTTTGCAGCTGGGAATTCGACTGTATTGCTTTCTCTATACGCAACCTGGACTCTATGGAATTGGATGGCGAGTATTTGTTCGAGTACTATCTAGAAATTACAAAAGTCATAATTGCCCGGGCCAAGAAACATAATCCAGCAGTAAAGATTCTGCTGGGAGGCAGCGCCATAACCGCCTATCCCGAGGGGTTCACCGAGAAGTTTCCCTTTGATGCTGTAATAGAGAATGATACTGAACAGCAGTTGTTCAGCTTCATTAGCGCACATATTCATGAGCTGCAGGATGAAGGGCAGGCTGTTCAGATGCTGAGTCCCTGTCCTTTCCGCTTTTCCTTCGAAATCGGTTATGACGAGGCGCTTGTCCAGGCTTATTTGAGAATTGGGGCCACACAGATCGGCATCCCAACTCGCTGCGGCGGGCGTTGCCCTATGCAATGTATCTATTGCTCTTATGGTCTGCTTGATCAGAATACTAATTATACAAGATCACTGGAGCATATCCGCAGTGAAATTCTGAGTTTGTACAAGACCGGCGTCAGAGAGCTGTTCTTTACAGATTCTCTGATTAATATTTCACTGGGCCACGCCAGAGACATTTGCAAGCTGCTAATTGAATTGAACCTTCCGGGCCTCAGATGGTCTGCCTATGCAAGACCTACAGGGAATGAAGAATTTATCAGGTTGGCTGCTCGTTCTGGGTGCAGGATGCTCAGTGTATCCTTTGATACCTTCTCCCCTAGCATGCTGATTAGTCTGAAGAAAGGCTTCACGCTGGAGGCTGTTCAGAAATTTCTGGAGCTGTGCAAGAAATATGAATTGCCTGTTGTCGGCCTACTGCTGTTTGGCGGCCCGGAGGAGACCCAGCTGACGATCCGGGAGACCTGCGAGTTCGCCAACCGCTATCTTGAGCCGGGGCAGCTGTTTTTCTCCTTCGGCATACGGATTTCACCTGGAAGCGGGCTGGAGGTCTTGCTGGGACAGTCCAGAACGGAACTGGTCATTCCTCATTTCTTGAGCTTTGACGACCGAATCTTTGACTATGTCCTAACCTATTTGGATGGAAGATTCGTATCTATGAATCTACTGCTTAAAATCAGCAAATGGCGCGCCTCCTATAAAAAAATGCATTACAAGAAAACCAATCATCCCCATCTGTCAGTTGTGCATGCTGAAGTTTCAGCCCCGGTTAAAGAGGAGATTTTATGATTAATTATACGTTCAATGACTATCTGGAGCATTGGGCCTTACATAGAAGTAAGCTGGTTGCCTTAGCCGATGCAGAGGGTGAGCTGACTTTTAGGGAGCTGCTGAACCGGGTACGGAGCTTGCAAGGATATTTCTATGAAGAGATTGGGCTACGTACAGGCGATACGGTCGGTATATCCAGCCCCCGCTGTGTGTCGCTGGTTCTCATCTATTTGGCGGCACTGGGCTTAGGATTGTCTGTGGTCCCTCTGCCCGAGCAGCTTGAAGCCAACCACTATAACAAAATTTCAGCATTAATACCTATGGATGCGCTGGTGTCCCTTGAAGGAAATACAGGACACAGCAGGACAGAGTATTGTCTAAAAAGAACCGGCAAAGCCGAAGGCGATACCAGAGCGGCAGCGGAGTATTTCTTTGTTCCGCATGAGCTGGGTTATCGGCATATCCGCCATAACTATTCTTCTATGGAAGAACAGGCTATCTACTATAATCTTACATCCGGATCAACGGGAGATATCAAGTCGGTCAGAGCCGGAAGCAGGGAAATAATATTGAATGCTTGGCTTGTTGACCGGCGGCTTCCTTTGAAAGCCGGGGACTGCTATTGCTGTTTGTTTGCACCCGATATGCATCCCCATGAATTGTTCACCCGGCCAATTGTCTTCGGAGCGGCGTGTCTGCTGCTGAACAACCACTCTTTAAGAAGCTTTGGCGGCTACATGAGGCGGTATCAGATCACTCATCTGCTTGCCACTCCGCATACCTTGACCAATCTATTGCTGATATGTCCGGAAGAGAAGGACTGGCTCAGTGTGCAATATTTGATCGGAAGCGGGGAGAGCGTTTCCTATGTGCTGAGAGAGAAATTTTACACACAGGTGAGACAGAAGCTGCTCATCGCCTGGGGCTGCACGGAAACTACCGGAATTGTGCTGGTTGTGCCGGAAGAGCTCTTTTTGCAAAAGGGAAGTATTCTGGGAAGTCCTGTGCAGGGCTACGAGATCCGCATTGAAAAAGACACACAGGAATTACTGATTCGTGGAGAATGCGTCATGAAGGAATATTGGAAAAGCACGGAGCCGCCTCCTGTTGACGGGTACGGTTATTATCACACGGGTGATCTGGTGGAACAAGGTCCAGGGGGACTGTTGGCGTTCGCCGGAAGGCGGGATGCTTTCATCAAAGCAGGGGGACGTAAAGTGTCCCTGTATGGGCTGGAGCAGCAGATCAGGCAAATTCAAGGCATACGTGAGATAGCTGTCCTGTACTCCGATATTAGTCATACACTTGGCGTGTTCTACTCGGGAGAGGCCGATGCGCATGCCGCGTACATTGATATTCTGGAGCTAATGAACCATATGCTGTCCCAAGCCCAATTTCGCATCATTGAGCGAAGTGAATTACCGAAGCTGACCAACGGGAAGCTTGACAAACAAAGACTGGTTGCAGAGCTTCACTGAGGAGGGCCTCTATTGACTGTCAAGGAGTATATCTATAGTTTGCTGCACAGCCGATTCTCGATTCAAATCCAGCATATTCATAATGAGATGAGGCTGCGGGAGCTGGGATTAGGGAGTTTTGATGTCTTTATCTTCGTTTCCGAGCTGGAGAAGTGGCTGGATTTCAGCATTCCCGACCAGGATCTGGTAGCCTTTGAACGGCTCGCCGATGTGGTCCGATATATCGAGAAGCGACAAGAGGAAAGGGGGGGATCACTTGAACAAAGAGGATATTCTTCATAAATTGTGCGCCTCGGGAGAGGAGCAGCAGGAGCTTTTCAGAAGGGCCAGGGAGATTAGAGATGAGCACTTTCCGCAAGGGGTTTGTGTACGGGGTGTCATTGAAACGACGAACCTGTGCACCTGCAATTGTGATTATTGCCCCATGCGGCGTGATAATTTGAAAATGAACGAGCTTTATTCATTGAATGAACAGGAGATATTAGGGGCGGTTCAGCAGATTAGAACTTGCGGAATTCATACTGTTTTTCTGCAGGCCGGAGAGACCCCGATGACAACCGGAAGTCTGGGTGAAGCCATAGGGAAGATCAGATCACTATATGATGGAGATGTGGCTATTATCCTCAATCTGGGAGTCAAAACGGTTGAAGAATATGCCTACCTGTATGAGCAGGGAGCAACCGGTTATATTTTAAAATTCGAAACCAGCGATTCCGTCAATCATGAGCGGCTCCGGCATGAGTCCTACGAGCAGCGAATTGAGGCTATCCGCCATTTGCTGAACATTGGCTATAGCGTAGGCACTGGAATGATAATCGGACTGCCCGGCCAAACTCTCGACACCATCGCCGACGACATTCTTCTGGCTCAGTCGCTGAAGGTACAGATGTGCAGCGTATCGCCTTTTCTTCCAGCTCCGAACACACCATTGCAGTCTCATCCTCCCGGCTCCATTCAAATGACACTGAATGCGATGGCAATCATGCGGCTGTTGTCTCCCGACTGGCTCATCCCTTCGGTAAGTGCACTGGAGAAGATCAGCACAGGCGGGCAGGTTGCCGGGCTTCGTGCTGGAGCCAACGTTATTACGGTCAACTACACGCCCAAGAAGGAGTCGGATAAATACCATATTTATGGTGAGAACCGGTTTGTCGTCACACTGGCGCATGCGCTGCAGACAATAGAAGCGGCTGGGTTGAACACTTCTATTGGAGCAGGGAGCGAGGCAACTGGGCAGATCTCATACAGTAAGGAGAAATCTCATGAATCTATATCAGGCTAAGCCTTCTCTGTTGTTGATCGACCAGTCCGAAAGAGCCGCCGGCGCACCGGCAGGCCTGCCGCTGTTACCGGCGTATTATGTGCGGGACCAAGCCAGCAGAAGCACTACAGTGCTGAACGCTGAGACATTCAAGCTGCTGGAAATGTTAATAGAGCCCACTCCTTATTCCGTATTCTCGAGTCATTATGCAGAAGAGGAGCTTAAGGAGATAATGCGTATTCTGCATGAGCATGAGCTTATTCAGGTTGATGCGCCAACGAAGAATTATGCCAGGCTGCTGCGGGCGCCGGAGGACCCGCGGTTAACGGGCATTCCGCTAGTTCCACGGACGATTATGATTAACTGTACACCTAAATGTAATTTGCTCTGCAAGCATTGCATTGTTTCCGACAAGCATCATCAGCAGCGGGAAGTACTCAGATTTGAGGAACTGAGCATTTTTCTGAATGATATTGATGAGCATGGTTTGGATAATCTGGTGCTGTCTGGTGGGGAACCTCTGTTGTGGCAGTCTATCGCCAAGGTGCTGGAAGATTCGCTGAATAGAAGTTATACAGTAATACTGTACACGAATGGTATGCTGATTAATGATAAGTGGCTGGGGATATTCAAGAAGATTGAGAGCCTCAAGCCGGGAGGATTGCAGCTGCATGTTTCGCTGGATGGCGGAACACCAGGCACGCATGATGAAATCAGAGGCGTTAAAGGAAGCTTTCAGCGAATCGTGACTTCCCTGGAGCGGTTGCAGCAAGCAGGAATACCGGTTGCTTCCGTGGAGAGTATGGCTACCCGGGAATTGTACGAAGAACTGGATTCGCTTATCTCCATCTGTGAACGCTACAGCATCAAGAGCTTATATCTGCATCCTGTGTTCAATTTCGACCAGGACTCCAGAATTCAGGAGCTTGAGCTTGATTATGACTTCAGAATCCGTTTCCTCAAGCGCATACAGGATATGTCTCAGAGCGGTTACAGCGTGGATGTCCGTTATAGCGATCCTTATTTTCCAGCGGGTCTGTTCAAGAAGGAGTCCGCCCGGTCCCGGAAGGAAGCGGAGCTCTTCCTGAAGAGCATCCTCAGCGGTGACAAGAATAAGATCAATCAATTCAGCATCAACAGGCAGCAGCCCGAGACCTTGATGAACTGCGATGGGGGAACTAGCCAGATGTTCGTGGATTATACCGGCGCTGTGTATCCGTGCATGATTTATGCCAACTCCGGCAAGGACGACGATTATTGTGGGAATGTCAAAGACCATACGCTGTTGGAAATATGGAATTCCCAAGGTATGAACAGAGCCAGAAAGGTGATTACGAGGGAAGAATTGTCGGTCTGCTCCGGCTGCGAGCATTTCGATCACTGCGGGCCAACTGTTAAAAAATGCAGAATCGGTTCGGAGATTGCCTTGAATGATTTCTATGGTCCTTCATATCTGTGTGTGAAATACGCTGACAAATTGGGGATTTCAACTCAAATGGTAGCAGCCTATGAAGGCTTGCTTGGAAGCTTCTCCAGATGATCCCATAGAAAGGAAGCTTTATGCGCAGACGATTATGGAACAGGTTTTCGTTTTTTTTCATTAAAACTCCGATTGCCGCCATCTTCATCATTATCATCTTGACGTTAGGGTTATTCACCTGGATGAACAACACCACAATTCGCAGCTACCTTACAGTGACAGGTATACCGCTTGAGCAGGCAGATTCTACACTTGTCCGTGTGCAGGGGGATTTCGGAATTGCCGGGTTAGGACTCCATGCTCCCATAACCTGGTATCTAAGTGCCGGTGGAGACAGGTATGAGGGCACAGTTATCCGTGCGGACAATAAGCTGAGCGATAGCATTATTGAAGTCGAAATCAGCCGCAAGCAGTGGCTGCAAGCCAAGGCGCAATCCGGGAGTCGGCTCTACGAACCGTATGTATACATTGATCTCCCCCAAGGCAAGCAGACGGTTTGGGCCAAGATGATCAACAAAGAGGTGAGTCAATGAACGGAGCCTTGCGAGATCAGCTTCTGGCTTTATGGCCTATCATCCGCAAGTACAAATGGAGCTTCCTTAACCTTTTTATATGTGTTGTGTTTACGTCAGTCATTGGAATGGCCTATCCTTATATCTTTGGATTGCTGGTAGATGAGGTGTTCTACCATAGGAATTTCCGTTTTTTAGTCTATATTATGACCGCTTACGGGTTGGTTTTTGTGGGCGAACAGTGCCTGCATATATGCTTCAACAGCGTTTGGGCGTATCTGGCCACCAGGTTTTCATTTGATATCCGGAAGAAGCTGTATGATAAACTGTTTTCACTGCAGTCCGTATTTTTCACCACCAGTAAATCCGGTGACCTGATGGCCGTCATTAACCGGGATACCGATGAAGTGATGTCCTTCATTCACTTGAATGTTTTTTTTCTGACCGCTAATATCATCCGTCTGGCTACAGCTGTGGCATTTGTGCTGTATGCCAATATATATCTGGGTCTGCTGATGCTGCTGGCTATCCCTGCAGCAGTATTCACTGCCATGGCTTTCGGCCAAGCTCTGAAATCGCGTATGGAAGAACAGCGAGAGCAGTATGGTGATTGGATGAGCTGGTGCCTGGAGAGAATTGCCGGAATGCGTGACATCCGCCTTCTTGGAGCTAGCAAGTATAGTACAAGAGTTTTTGTGCAGATGATGATTCAATATATGCGGACCAGGAGCCGTTCCAGCAAGATGGAGTGGATCTCTGAGAGAACGGTGAAGGTCATCAGTCTTGGATCTGACTTGGCCCTATATGCCACGGCAAGTTACCTCATTGTCCATCAGCACATAACTTTAGGTGTTTTTATTGCCACTATTGAGTATTTTTCCAAGGGAGGCGAACTTCTGCAAAAAATTAGCGGCGCCAGCAGAAGCATTCAGAGGAACAAAGTTGCAATCAGCCGGGTCTTCTCGCTGCTTCAGGAAAAAGGGGAGGAGATGAACGTTGGCGCTCCCAGCCTTGCTGTAACTGAAGGGGAAATTGAATTCAGGAGCGTTTCTTTCCGCTATTCGCCGGAAATTCCGGTTCTGCTGGGTATCAGCTTCTTCATAGAAGGGGGGACTACGGTCGCTGTTGTAGGCAGAAGCGGAGGCGGGAAGAGCACGCTGATCTCGCTGCTACTAGGCCTATACAAGGCGGATGAAGGTGACATTCTCATTGATGGTGTCTCTATTGCCGATTGCAATCTTCATTCCTTGCGCAAATCGATAGGTGTGGTCTCCCAGGAAACTTTTCTGTTTGAAGGGAGCCTTCGGGAGAATCTGCTCTGGGGCAGTCCATATCAACCGGATGAGGCACTATGGCTTGCTTGCGAGAAGGCGTTTATCGCAGAATATGTCCGCGGACTTCCGGATGGACTGAGTACCCGCATTGGCGGAGAGCATGGGAGTTCTATGTCAGGGGGGCAAAGGCAACGGATTGCTCTGGCGCGTGTGTTTTTAAGGAAACCCCGGATTTTGGTCTTTGATGAAGCGACATCGGCATTGGATGGTGAGGCGGAGAAGGCCATCCGGTTCAGTTGGCAGGCTCTTGGAGAGCAAGTGACAACAATTATTATTGCCCACCGGCTGTCTACGATTGTCCATGCAGATAAGGTTGCGGTCATCAATCAGGGTCGTATTGCAGCTTACGATCATCATGAGAAGCTATTGGCCGAGAGTGATGCCTACCGTCAGCTTTTTGATGAGCAATATTCAGAAAGCGGTTTGGGGGTGCGGAATGAAGCAATCACTACATAACCTAAGAATGAAGCTGTACTGGGCGAAGATATTCCGGGCGCAATGGTACCGCCAAAGGGATAGTCTAGTCCTCCTCATCTTGTTCAAAGTGCTGTTGCTGGGACTGGGACTCGCCTCCCCGTTGTTATTCAAGCTCTTAATTGACCAGGTGATTGTGAATCGAGAATTGAATGTACTCTGGATGGTGTGCACAGGCTACGTTGTGATCTACATTGCTGAGACTGTCATTTCGGGAGGTCAGATATCCATCGGCAACAAGTTCTCCAACCTGCTGGGCTTTGCGGTCCGCAAGGCGGTGTGGGACAAATATTTAAGAATGCCTCTCAGAACCTATGATCAGATGAACATTGGGGATCTTAAGGCAAGAGTAGACCAGGATGCGGATTCAGTTGACCGATTGTTCAAGGTGCAGCTTCTGGACTATGGCTACAGCTATGCTTTTCTAATTATCGGAGCCGTAATGATGATGATCTTCAGCTGGAAGCTGGCCTTATTTGGCTTATTAATGGTACCGGTCTCTTTCTGGATCACCAGAAGATTGAGCACTGGTGCCCAACGTGTCTCAACGGATTACCGCCGGATCTATGGACAATATGAGGGCTGGCTGCAGCATTCGATTCAGGGCTGGCGGGAAATTAAAACGAGCAGGATGGAAAAACGGGTATCACTGAAGTTTACGGAATATTGGCACGACATCAGCAAGGTTTTTTTTCAAAAGGAAATGTACTGGTTCACAGGCAGAATACTTCAGGAATTCAAGGATCTTTTCATTACCCGGATGAATCTCTACTTCATAGGCGGATTATTTATTCTGCACGGGGAGATGACGATCGGAAGTCTGCTGGTATTTATGAAATATTATGAAATGATGTTCACGCAGTTGGGAGCAATTAATGAGCTCGACATGCAGTTTACAGGCGATCTCCCCGGACTTGAGAAAATCAAAGAGATGATCGGTGATGCAAATGACCAACCAGCGGATGTCAACGTACCGCTTACTGCCATTCTGTCTGGTGATTGTGCGCTGAGCGTTGATGACATTTCCTTTGAATATGGTCTCGGAGGCAAGCCGGTTCTGCAGCAGATATCTTTTGAAATTCAGGCAGGAGAGAGAATTGCGATTGTAGGCAGAAGCGGTTCCGGCAAAAGCACGCTGGTGAAGCTGCTGTTAGGGGCCTATCCGCCACATACCGGAAAGATAAGGCTCGCAGGTCAAGAACTTCATCGCATTGATGAATCTATATTAAGGCGGACGATTGGCGCTGTGATGCAGGACCCGGCGATTTTCAACATGTCGATCATGGACAACGTCAAGCTTGCCAGGCCCAAAGCTGCGGCAGCGGATATTGAGGCAGCTTGCAGATTAGCGCATATGGATGAATTCATTGTCAAGCTGCCGCAACAGTATGATACGGTAATCGGGGAGAAGGGGGTCCAGTTGTCCGGCGGGCAAAAACAGCGGTTGGCTCTGGCCCGGGTACTGCTCTCGAATGCCAGCATTATTATTCTGGACGAAGCTACGTCCATGCTGGACCATGAATTGGAGACAGCCATTCACCAGGCCTTCGAGCAATTGCCGGATGACAGAACGATAATAACGGTTGCCCACCGTCTCTCTTCAGTGCTGCGGGCAGACCGGATTATGCTGGTGGATGAAGGGACTATTGTAGCAGAAGGCAGTCATCATGAATTGTGGCTGGAGAATGCGCTCTACCGGAAATTGTTTGACCACAATCTTAATGGCAGTCTGCCGCAAGCTTGAATAATGAATAGCCTGATGACTTGTTTTCTCTGGTAACAGATCAAACAAGAGAACGCCGAAGAAGCTTCGATACAAAGTTGCCTACTTACCTAAATCAGTTCTAAACAATTCTAGAATTTTTAACGAATAGAGCGTTTAGTAGGGAACTTTGTATCAATCAACAACAATCGATAAACCCGCGGTGCTTCACCGTTTTTCCAAGACGATATATTGATTTTGAAAAAGAAGAAGGATTAGTATTTAATAGTTCTATCCTGCGCTTAAGAACACAAGGTATTCTAGCTAGAAGAAATGTAGCAATCTATTCTGGGGACTCAATAGACTCTGCAGCTAGATACTAAGGGCCTTGCACTAAATAGTAAAATTAACCCAATTGATTAACAGGACTAATTAGAACTATATGGAATGTAAGATGATGGGACTCAGGGATCACAGTTATTAAAAGCATCGTAAAAAATAACTATATTTGACCGGCCGTATTAACTAAATGAAAAGTGTTGTGTCAATAAAAGAAAAATAATTTACAAAATGATCTATGTAAAGATAAAGAGGAATGAATCAGTATTATAAGTATACAAGTACAATAAGCCAGATCAGATGTAAAAACTGTAAAAACGGCTCGAAGAAGCTTAAATTAGGCTGGTCTTATTTATTTACTCGCTACTTCTTCACAAAACCCGTATTTTGTACATATGTATATATGAAGATTAAATACCTTCTGCATTTAACTTATTAATAAATGTGGTTTGCTTTACATCCATCAGCCCCTTACCCCGATCCTGCTCTGGTTTACTGGTTGCCCGGGTGAATATAGCCTGTTTTACGATATCGTGATTGTTCTTATAATTAATATGATTCTTCAACGATTTAACGATCCCTGGGCCAGTATCGCATATAGCAATCTCTACACGCTCAGGGCGTGTCCGTGACTTCTTGTAGTACTGAACGCAGGAGTAGCTATCTGTTGCGGCATGTTCTACAGCATTCTGACCCAACTCCGTAACAATACCGGCTATATCAGTTACTCTGTTTCGATGGAGTCCCTTTGCCCTCATGATCTTTTTGACAGATCTATCAAGATCAACGATATCATCATCAGATTTCGAAAGGCGAAGTTCATCCAGTTCGTCGTCCTTCTTATGCCGATTTCGGTGATAGTAAGCCTCCATATTATTGGTTTCTTCAAAGGAGTCCTTTACGTCTGTTGGGCATAACTTCAGGAAATTCATTCGTTCCAGATACCCCAGGATATCAAAACGATCCGTCATTTCATACGACGGCGCCCCTGTCTTTAAGTAATAATAATTATCCATGTAGTTCAAGGTCGATAAGAGCACCGTAATCCCAGCGGGTGATACCCATTTCAGCTTACCCAGCTCAACATAGAGATTAACTGCAGTATCAAGCTCTTTCTTAATTTCGGCACACCGATTCAACCACTCATGTATGTCGTAAATGGATTCCATTCTCAAAGTAGATTGGAGCAATATCTGATTCCCCTCATCCCTAATTCTGTACTACTATTCCATTTTACTCCACACTTTTGAGTTAGGTCAAAGTGATTATAATTCAGTCCTAATTGAGCAATAAAAATAATAGCATTGCTAGCATATAAGCCATTATCCTGTGGCATAAAGAAAGGTGCTGATATTATCAGCACCTTCGATTTCATTATTTCAATTTCATTATTTCATTTAGTTGTCTCTCCTGGCGAGTATGGAACCTTGACCTTCAAGTTTTCCCCTTGTGCTGTGGAAACTAATTACATATTGAGAACAGCGCGCAATTTGTTAAGGTTTCCCTTCATCTGAACAACAGACTCTGCGCTCTCCTGAACAGCATCTGCCATATCATCAATGACTCTTTCAAGACGATAGGTAAATGACTCATCCGATCCATCAGCAGCTCCGCCGTCTTCATCGAAGTTAATAAAACCGTAATACACTTCAATTTCACCATAAGAAATGCGTTCTTCATTTTTGTAAAGTTCCACCCAAAGAGAGTCTGTATCATCATCCCTCGGATCTAATTGCCCATCTACAGAAAGTCTAATTATATTGTCATCTAAATCCCTAAAACTAACCAGCTCGTCTATCTCGAAGTAATCCTTAGATTTGATACTAGCTAAAAAAGAATTTAGATCTTCCACTAGGAACAAATGGTCTTTCACAAATTCCAAAACTGAATCCCTTACTTCCTCTTCGCTAAAAGTGCGCTTATAAATTATCTGTAAAAAAGGAGATTGTGTGTTATATGCAAGAATACTTTCAATTAAATTCTCGATTGATATTGTACTAAGATCATATTCAAACTGAGAATATTCTTCAATAGCACTTTCAATTTCAGCATCAAGTGAAGAAATTGAAGATTCAATTGTACTGACCAGAGCCTCAACTTCGTCGCTTTCACAGATTCTTTCAATGTAAGCATCATCAGAGGATAATGAAGATAACCCAACTGATTCTCTTTCCATTGCATGCCATTCATGACGTGCTGAATCAATCATTTCTCTTCTTTCTTCTTCAGCCTCTTCCATCAATTGTTGATAGATATTGGCTTCCGTAACTTCATCAGCAAAGTCCTCTAATAAAGTTTTTGTGTAAAGTGATCGATAGTGAAAGATCGGAAGCAAGTCCTTTTGAGATAGTTGTTCTTCGATATGAGGATGAATTATAGTTCTTTCCGTCTGGCTATTTCCTTTTGAAAAGTCTTTGTGGTTTCTTGTTATAAAATATAACTCGTCTTCAGCAGCAATGTCTACAAAATCCCGAATATTAATCAGTGTCTCAATAATCAAAGCATCTGCCCAAGATTCCTTATCTTCAATATGAAATGGGCATAGCTTATATAATTTTCTTTTCTGTACTTTAAGTAATAAGTCACTATTTTCCTCAAGTCTTATTACATTTCTGTACTGCATTAATCCCGTTATTTTTTGAGTCGCATCATTTTTGTATCGCTCTTCATTTCTTCCAAACTCATCAACCATATTTCCAAGCGTTTGTTTTAGTGGTCCAATTTTTTCATTGTAGGTTCTGATTTCTTCAACGTGATTAATCCAATAGACGTTATCTATTGACCTCCTTGCCTCTTGCACTAATCTACCTACATTCTTAACTTCGCTTGCAATATGCCTATTAATTTCTGTTTCAATAATTGCAGGAACTAAAATCTTTACTTGATCATGATCCAGTAAAATCTTTAGTAACTCATAGGAATCTGCGGAGTGTGAAGAGTTTCGAGAAACAATCATATCAATATAGATGTTAGTGTCAAGAAATAAATATTTCATTGTGGTACCTCCTTTTAATAATCCAGCTTGTCGTCATCTTTGTTTCACTTTTTTCGTTGAAAGTGTCTCTAAAGCCTTTAAGATAACTCACAATCACTCTTCAAAGAAAATGTGGGTATTGAGAACTAATTCGACACATGCCATAAATATCCTTCTCACCCAATTACAATCACAAGCAGAACTAAATTTTTAATATTGGGCTTTAGCCTATACCTTAGAAAGGTCATGTATCCAAGACAAAGAAATAGCTGCCGATTTTCGCGGCAGCTTGAATTACTCGTAGGAAGATTAACCATAGTCAACTCATGCCAAACCTGAAAGATCTAATTACTAAAAAATTCTCATAGTCTGGATTTTGCTCTCCATCTCCGCGTCCTAGCTAAGTTATTTGAATAAGGTTTACCGCTCCTATCGGATGTTCCCACACTTCTCCGGTCACTTCATTTAAGTGTCCGCAATGGGGGCAAGAAACATCTTCGGTGAAGCTGTATTGTGTTTCTTCACCCATGCCTCTTTCATCGCTGCTCTCCCACTCAATATCTTGAATAGTGAAAATATGTTACTTTCGAGAAAGAAGAATTGGATAAGATACAAGAAGAGTCCAGCAAGAGGATCAACATTATTGACTTTATTAAAGAAGATCAAATTGACCTGATGTTTACGCAGAAGGCTTATTTCCTCGGTCCGGATACACATGGGAGTAATGCCTATTATCTGTTCCTAAAAGCTCTGGAAACATCCAAACGATTGGCAATAGGCAAACTTACTCTTCGATCTAACACTAAGCTATGCGTAATGAAGCCTCTTAATGGGAATTGCATTCAACTGGCCACCATGCATTACGCAAATGAGATTCGTTCAATAACTAATGTCCCCAATTTACTAAACAGTAATATTGTTGAGGAGAGCCAATTGAAGTTGGCTTTGCAGATTGTGAAAGGGATGTCAGGAAAGTCTGATGTGGCCTCTCTCTCCAGTCCTGAGCAAGAAAGACTTTTAGCAGCTATTCAGTCTAAGATTGCTGGTCAGCAAATCATCTCTAAACCAGCACAAGAAGCTGAGGTTGTAATCGACTTGTTGGAGGCACTTCAGAAGAGTGTTAAAATGAGTAAAAGTAAATCGAAACCAAGAGAAACTACTCAGAAGAGTGAGGAAAAGTTGGGATAAAATAAAAAGAGCACCTTAGTTGAGGCGCTCTTTTTTATTTATTAATCATACGAGTCATCTGATATCCATGAAGGCTTATTTATTTCTGAATTAGACACGACATAATTACGAGCGTAAGCCCAGTGTCGTTGATTAAACATTTCCACCTGTTTTCGGGTGATATCAATATAGGGTGGAAGTTCCCTCCAGGTTAAGAGCAGCAAATGTCTTGGAGTAATAGGTAGAGAGATTTCGACCGTATCGAATCCCATGCCGCCTCTGTACATCCAGTGTCGCTTGTTTGATTCGGGATCAAATAAAACGTAAGGATTATCCGACGTCAAAAACCGGGCTTTACTTATAGAATAGAGAATAGATATGTTCATTTGCAGCAGAATTGATGTTTGTACCGAAAGCATAGTCGGCAGCATCTCTTGAAGGGGGGTTTCCGCAAGCCGTTTCACTTCCTTCATGGAGAAGGCGGAAATATCGTCACTGACATGCTCGGTACGACTCATACTCCCTCTTGGTTTGTGAGTAGTTTCTTCATATTGGCTTTGCATGCTCTCCATCATGCCTAATACTTCTCCCCAATGATCCTGCATATGATCTCGTTGAAAAGGAGTTCTCGCCCGCATCGCAGCGATAAATACACAGAGCACTTCATGATCATCCTTAATGAGGGATTCATTCCTTACGATTTTTGAAACAATCTTACTATATGAGGTTTCGAGTTTGGATAGTCCGTTTTCAATGTAAAGATTTCGTATTCCATTTTGCATCTCAACGGTATATAACTCATTTTCTGCAAAAATG
Source organism: Paenibacillus sp. FSL P2-0089 (assembly GCF_038595095.1). Taxonomy (NCBI): domain Bacteria; kingdom Bacillati; phylum Bacillota; class Bacilli; order Caryophanales; family Paenibacillaceae; genus Paenibacillus; species Paenibacillus sp. FSL P2-0089. Next base: position 3,791,071 of record NZ_CP152006.1, on the reverse strand, counting down.
TTAGCAGGCGCCTTACGTTTTTGAGTTGCCCAATCTTTGGAATAAAGCCATACATAAGGTGTATATCCTTTAGGGATACTCATATCGCACCATTGCCGAAGATAACACTGAGGTACCCAATGCTGAACCTTATTCTCAGATGAATTAGCCATACCTAACCTCCTTGCCTAGAAGATCCTACACACGCTGCTATACGGAAAAAAATGATGAAATTCAATTCCTCTTCTTGTATAAAGCAAGGAAGCCTTTGATAGGTTTTTCGAAGCACACAAATCAGTAAAGCTATTTTAGGACGCCCATGTCCTCAGAAATTACACCCATAATCTATTTCCCACCGTAAGTCTTAAGTTACATTTTACATGGGGCTCAAGTTCAAAAGTACGCTTCATCTATCTATTAAGATGAAAAAACTTCTATTCGAAGCCATTATAATGATCCATCGACATTTTTAACTCAGAATCCCGCGTTGAGTGAATTTCTTCTTGGAATTCATTTGCTGCTTTAAAGGCCCATTCTTGTATAGTCTTATTTTGATGTACCATTAGTTCGCTAAACAACACTAATCGTTTTTGCATTAGTACTGAGCGAGATCCACTCCATGCCAATGGACGAATTGTATGTTTAAATTCATCTAGAATCGCTATAGGATCTAAAGCTTTGTTAATGATCTCTAATGCTAAAGGTGTCCATCCCACTGAATCATCATTAGTATTTCTAAAGGGAATAATGGATGCTGCTAATATTAGATAACTTGTATCTGGAGAGTCTGCACACCATTTAAGAATTAATTCATCGTCAACGAATGAAATTGGAAAGTAACTAATATGATTCCAATATAGGTACCTATTCCTAATTTTTCTTACATTATCAATAGGAATTGAAAGAAACATACTTACAATTAATTTTGGCTGAGTTTTAGCTAATTCCTTTAATATGTTTTTATATTCTTTTACGTGAATATCATGTTTTACTAAGGACTCAATAAATCTCTTAATAATAATTCTAGAAATCTCTACGGCATCCTCGCCAATGAGGCATCGCTTCATAATTTTTGATAGCTTATAATCTTTTTGAATGAAATTGACATTTCGAGAAGGATGAATCATTAATAATAACTCTCTGCCAAAAGCTATTATAGCTTCACTTATCAAATAATCTTCTGTTTTTTTTTGAATTCTCATACAGAACATATCCAGGACTATATCAAATCCATCGGCTTTTAATAAAATGTCTCTCATTATTTCACAATAGTCATTATCGCTTATATTTTCATGATATCTTCCATACGCTATATATACATACTGCTGAATTGGAACAGCCCCATATTGGATTGATTGTCTGATTCTATTCATTCCTTGATCATCTAATTGGGCATTTATTTGCAAATGCATAAAAATAGGAGCTAATACTTTATCGGTAACAGCCTGGTTCAAGATACGCATTGCCAAATTATTATTCCGAGTTGTTAGTACATTAAAAAAACCACATAATGCTTGTGTATTATTTGTGTCTATACACAAATTAGACGAAAGAGCGTAATAAAACTCCAACCACATCTGCTCTAAATTAGTACAACCTATTGCAAGACCTTTACCGAGTTCAAATAACCTATCAGAATTTTGGTTTAACATTTCAGGTAATAGCTCTGTAAATAACTTGTAATCACATGCTAACTCTTGACCTAACAATCTTATTGTATTATTTAATTGCTCAAGAACTTGTTCATCTTCCTGTATAGTTGTATCAAGTAAATTTAGATCTGAGTTCTTTATAGAAAAAGAAAACAATCTGACTCTGTCTGATAATTTTTTTGGTTCGAGCATGTTTTCTAGTGAAATTAATCGATGTAATATTTCTACAGGGAATTCATCCTTGTTAAAACTCAAAGTCGTTTTTATTGCAACGAGGCCTTCCAGCCATGTTTTTTCGACGGAAATTTTTAGGGCAGCATGCTCTAATTCATCATACAAACCAGTTTTTATCCAAAGTCCTCCGAACTTCTCTGCAAGCAATACTCTTGCTCTATAAGCTAAGGGCTGATTAGATAATGAAATGGTTACTGTGTAACCTAAAAAAATCTTGTACCAATTTTGAAAATCATCTTTAGTCTGTGGAGCAAAGCCATAATCCCTAGAGTGTGCACCAAAATCGAATTCATGATAAGAACTAAAATGCATAACCTCTAATGCAGCATCTAACAATGATAATCCTAGAAGAAACTGTTCTTCACTAGTGGATTCTACTAATTCGGTAATAACATTTAATCTTTGTTCAGGAGTAGCATGAGTTCCAGATAAATGAATATAAAATAGAGATTTAAATAATTCATGTGTAGGGTTCTTATCTTCAGCATTATTTGATAAAGCAAAGTGAATTAATAACCGACAACATCGGTTGAAGAATCGCTTATCATATGCTATTGAGCGTAATATCTTGGTTATTTCATCATAATGAGGATTATCTAGAGTAAGAAATGCTTCATTTTCTATATCATTTGCTGCGGTTCTTTCAATAGACTCAAGAACCAACTGCGGATTCACAGGTGCAACATTTTCTAAGAGTTGAATTCCTAATTTATTTAAATTACCTATTTGAGATAATAATCCATCATCTGAAAGCCATTTTTTTGTTATCATATTTGCTTCACTGCTATTAGGGAGATAACTCAGTCGTCGAGAAAAAGATTTTAGAAATCTCTCAGACGCACCATATTCAAAGGTATTACAAATTAAATCCAGAGGTATATTTTCTAAGGCTGTTTGTGCTAACCTATTTGCAATTGCCTGTGGCAAAATTGCTCTCCATACTCCTCTTTTTTGAATTAGTTCGCGGCGTTGAAGTTCTCTGATATTCAAATAGAGATCATTTACGCTCATTCCAATTAGTGATCCAAGTAATTTAAGCTCATCGTTATTTTCTTCAGTAGTTTCAATACTAAATGAATAGACTATCGAGCAGATTTCAGCTGCCTTCATAAGACTACTGTCGGCTTTTTTTCTTTGCTCAAATAGACGATTGAAAAGCTCATCATCTCGAACTCTTGCCAAGTTTTCACCTGATTCAATTGTATTACTTAGTGCAATTGCTACTCGTGCATTTCCATCAGAAAGCTTGGCAATGGTACGTGCGTTCACTTCACTAAGTAATGGAAATCGCTTAGAAATTATCTTTTGTATTAATTCATTGGAATTGGGTTCTAAGCGAAAAATATGAGTTAATTCAGGTTGATCATCACGCACATCATACTCTACAGTAATCAGACTTACGGAGCTGTTTGGAGCTGTACATATTGAAGTTAAACGACTGTGTAAAGCAGAAGAGCAGTTGTCAATGACAAGAATAGCTGGCGTATTGAGTGAACATAAACTTTCTGCAAAATGAACTGGTTCTGGAACGGGGTTATCACTAACATCTGAGTAATAAACTATGGACTTACTTAATGCATTAGTTCCGATTCGCTCATCAAACAACGCCTGAAGTAACCGTGTTTTGCCAACACCGGAAAGTCCAATTAAGCGAACTGAAGATCCATATCTTTGAAGCTTTGTACGAAGTTCATATATGCCCTCGATGATAGAAATTCCATTGGAACGATCAAGATGATTACTTGTGTCAGAATATAAGCGTATATGTTCATCTTGAATATACTCCTCGAATACTCCACCAGGAGTATTTGTCCAGTTTCCATATCCTTTCCAGCCAAGACGTAATTGTCCTATTTTTTCTTTAACCCATAAAATTAGAGAAGGATGAGAACGAACCCATCCTGCAACACGATCCCGGTCATAAAAATCAATTTTCATATTATCAACATCTGCTATAGCCTCTTGCATAGCAGACCTTCTGTCTGCCAGTGCCGAATCAGAACAAGAGCCTTGACTGCTCACAATGATATAAGCTCCTCCACTATTAACAAGTTCACCGATGGCGGGCCTTAAAACCCCTTTTGGACGCATCTCATCAATGATAGCTGAACGAGGCATATCAGGTTTTTTTACTTGAAACCCTGTATTTGCTCGAGGAATGTATCCTTCATCAGGTAACTGACTTGATAGTGTAACGCGAACATCTATACCACCATCAGGAGCATTTTGGTTTCCACCCCATGTCACACCTGACGTAGATAATCCGAGAGCATGAAGATCAGCTTCACAAAGAAGACCAATAAGGCTTCTTAAGTCAGTATCATTCAATAATTGAATATCACTGCCAGTAATATCGATCATGGAATAGCCTTCTTTCCTGGAAAATACTAAAATTTCACAAATGAGTTATTGTGGGCAAATGCCACCGAGGCGACCACAGGACAAATTTGAATATTGTATTAAGTGAATTATATAATCAAATAATCCTGATTAATCGAATGCAACGTCTGACCATCTTTGAAGAACAGCATCTGTCTCTTCCCATATGTTATTGAAAGGTTTATATTCATTCAGAAGTATACTGACTAATCCATTAAGTGGATCGTTGAACGAACGTGGTAACTTGATGACTTGATATTGAATTATAGTATGTTTAGGAAATTTTTTTGGTACTTCTGAAAACCAAAAGCTTGTAGGCGGCTTGATGGCTTCATTCACTAAAGGCACAATATACCTAGCCAAATTGTCTAAATCGATATCTTGATTTTTAGGTGGTACATATAGAATAGTTAGACTTAAGTTTGTTAACAAGGGCTTTAATAAGGGGAATTGCTTACTGAATTCATCCATCGTTTGTCTAACTCGTTCTTTAAATATTTCTGTGTCTCCTTCTTGTGTTGGAAGAGTAAGTGGCTTTAAAGTATCGAAGGATGTTGAGATGCTCCACTTGCGGTTAAAAGAAAATGTATTGTCATAGCTACTCCCTATCCCGGAGAGTTTAGTGTAATGAATGTTAGCAAGATCACTTGGAACAAATCTATTTAAACTTAAAAATGCTGCCTGAGCCTCTTTGACTAAAACGTTTTCAAATTCACCTCCACTATTTTCCTCCCCATAGTTTAATATAAGCTCACGATGTTCTAATAGCAGATCATATGCTCTCTCAAAATCAATATTTATATTATCAGGATTGAAAATTTCATTCGTATCATAACCATTAAACCAGTCATCTTTAGCGAAAATATGCCCTGATTTAACTAAGCTTAATAGTTTTAAGTCTTTTAGGTAGTCTCCTAGAGAAGTCATAGATATCTTAATATTTGGATTCCTAACTGGAAATTGAACATGATAATTAACAATTAATATACTTATTTGGCGATCATCAAGTAACGGAAATTTGTAATGTTGTTGTGTAGACCTTCGGTATAATAAATCAATATAATTTTTTGTCAGATGTTGAATACTTGGTGGATTACCTTTAGAAGGAAAAAAATCAAGCTGCATAATGACTGGACCTCTGAACGAGCGACGATTTTTTGTTTGCATGTATGCATTTACTTGTTCATGGAAATCTCTCTTCTCTGGTTCCCTCATGCTCTTTTTACTACATGGTTCTTGTTCTATTTCGAATCGTATTCTTCTTAAAAAACGATTAATGTGAGCATGATAATTGCCTTTACTAGTATTTAATAAATAATCGAGTTTTCTCATATTGCTCCTATCATAATTAAACGATGATAATTATATCTTACCAATAGGGCAGAGATAATGGCAATTCGTTTTAAAAGAAATAAAATAAAACAAGCATTTGATTGTGATCTTGAACCTCACTCGTAGATCGCATTAACCCATTTGGTCAGTTCGATGATTCCTAGGAGGCATGAGACGTTATTTTATTGAATTGATTAAGTTTGATAAGGTTAAACTATTTTGCTTTGAAGGCTTCAAAAAGAGAACTTTACTTAGATATTTTCGACAATGAGAACAAGTCTTGTCCTTCAGACATCACCCTCGTTGCAAAGTACTAAAGAACTTCAGTATTAGAATTAAAATGACTTACACAAACCGTACTTAATTATGGTTGACATAAGTCATCTATAGAAAGTTGATTTATTTTTGAACTTCTAAGTATTTGTTGGAAATCTTAGTTTAAGAAGTAGTCTTTTTAACTTAAACGTATTTAATTCCGCTATTACTATACTCTTCTTCCTTTCAGGTATGGTTGTGCTCTACCTGGGAAGTACCGTTCTCAAAGATGTTCATAACTGGTGAGCAGTGCAGGATCACAGCACAGTGAATATGCAGTAAGTTTTGCATTAGTGAAGGTTTAGATAATCGTCAAATCGTAATAGGAAAAAATGCTAGTCCCCCGACGTTTGTTCTGTCGGAGGACTAGCTGATACTGCAGCAGCAGCCCATCACCAGCACCAGGGTTCCCATGCGGCGTATTCTTCAATCTCTAATGTTTGAAGTTCATTATTTTCTATCCACAATTTCACTTCAAAACTTATTAGATCATCGCTAATTAACATCTTGAGCTCAGTAGGTGTTGGTCTTTTTAATTTTTGTGAGAAATATATCCCAACAATTTGTGACAACTCTTAATAGTTAAATATTATAGTTGTATACTTCTGCACGTCTCTCTTCCTCTCGTAAATTCGATTTTATTTTACTATCCTTTCTGTTTTCTAGTATTTTAAACATGTATATCTTCAGAAATACGTATAACTGTCGGCAGAAAATATAGTATTAGGCTGGATTTCTATATTTCATAGGGGTTTCGAATTGTCGTGCCGCTAGATCCCATAGAATAAGTTTTAGACTGACCCTTGAAATTGAAACAGCGACTGCCATAGACTTGAAAATAAAGTCCTAGACCGTCGCTGCATTCATTGAACTAACGTTTGCCAGTTAACTTAATAATATAAAATAGAAATTGACCTTATAAAGAATCGTTATTAAATTTCATTATATCCTCTAGACTATAGCTATTCTTCAAATAATCATTCGGCATGTTTTTAATTATGCCTTCAAAATAATGTTTGAACATAATGTCGAATTCTATTAGGTCTTTTTTTAAATGATCAACTTCGACTACTTCATTGACTAGCATTCTTGGTATTTTCCCATTGATCTGAATTCCAATATGCTCATATTGGATACCCAGTCCGTTAAAATGAAGGGAGCCTCTATGCTTAATCAAATTATATTTTTCTCTAAGTTCTACCGTTAGTTTGTGGTTGAAAAAATCACGATAGATCTTTCTGGATTTATAATCTCTGCTTAAAGTGAGTAGGTAGTTCAACTCATCAAAGGTGCATAAAGTTGAAATTTTAGAAAATTTAGAACTATCTTCAATGATTTCAACACCAAAATCTCCATAAAGAAACCATGAAACTTGCCAAGATAAATCAATAGAGTAATTATAAAAAGCTAGGGCGTTAAGCAAGAAATTAGCACGCAAAGAAAGCGTGCCTATGTTATCTCCTTTGGGAAAAACTAATTCACCATAATCATCAGATTCAACAAATAATAATGATTGCCTTCCGTAACAAAAGGAACGATAGACATCAACAATTTTAAACCCAGCTGCGAGTATGTTGGGCGAAAATCTAAGATACTGTGGATCTTTTGGAGAATAATCCAACCAGTGGTGTACATCTTCATATTCATATAAATCCAAAGCTTTCATGTTACATCCCCCTATAACAATAACTTTCGGCTCTCAGGAGAGATTTCCTTCTGATACATCGTTCTGTCACATAACTGGCCCGTTTCATCCCAGCAGCCTTAAATGTAGTCATAGCACTTTATAGGTTGTGAAGGGATCTTTTAAACGTCATTCAATAAACCACATATTTAAAATTCAAGGTCTGTTAGCTTTTTGAAGCAAAAACACAATAAAAGAGGTGCTGCTGCCCTATCTTTCCAAATCGCTAACGACCGTGTCTTTTCTTGTTACGGCTATTCTTTCTTCGATTCTTTTTTTCTTGTCTTCGCATTTTCCGATCTCTTTTTATTTGAAACCGTTCAACATCCAGTGGTCCATTTTCTTTTTGGAAGCGATGAAGAGCCGGAATTCGAAAAAGTTCAAGAGCTGCGGAAATAACGAGAATAATAATTATGATTCTATGAAAGCCAGGTAATAGATATTTCGCTCCCATCAATAAGAAAGCGTAATTTACTACCACACCAATAACACTTGATATAGTAACCTTCTGGCGAACACGTCTCTCGCTCTTGTCTGATTTTCGAAGTGTCGACAAAAACCCAAAAGCAAACAAGGGAGCAACGATTAGGTGTAACAATCCACTCTGATTGAACCAGATATATGAATTTGCTAATACCGATAGTATGTAATAAATTACCCAAGGAAGGCTCTCTATCAATTGGTTAAAAGAAATATGCCGGTATTCGGAATACCACTCAATTGCATGTTTGATATTCGGTATCAAAATGATTGGTAAAAGACAATACCGAATCCAATGGAGTTTCAATTTGCTATCCCATGCTGCTACTCGGTAAAATTTATCCAAAACACTTGAAAATCCTTTGTCGATTTTAACGTAGAGTAAATCTCCAGGCGTAGGATTATTGGGATCAAGTCGAATCAAGTTACAGCCCCCTTCATATTAACTATTTCTTCTTTCTAATACGGATAGTTTTATTAGTAGTTTCTACTTTATAAGTTAAACTAAAGTTATAGCAAACCTTGGCCCCGCGCCGACGGCCTTGCTCAACTCCTTCGATGTTTGTCCGCCTGACCTGGGCAGTGTCTGTGAAACTGGAGATCCGGCTTAACTCGGCGAAAGTGTGGAAGAAGTGTTCTATGGTGACGGCCACAGTCTGGTCCAGAATACGGGCTCTGGCTCCAGCTATATAATGATACGTGTACGCTGATTAATGGTCTTTTAACCTACTCTTAATGCTCCTCCGTCAAACCCGCCAGAAGATTTCCTTGCAACTCGGCATCGCGACTGTCGAATGGCCGCCATATCATCTACTCTTCTGGTAACTGATTCTCATTGGTAAGTAGCGTTCTAGCGCGAGACTGCCGATTTCCATCTCTCCGGCCCATGCCGGATTTCGAGGGTGGTGAAGGTAGCTAGGAGAATCCATGACGTCGACCACTGTCGCAGTATACAGGTAGCGGTCTCTGACAGGGACGAACAGCAAGCGGTTTCCGGCACGTGCGGCCGGCCGGACTCAACGAGGTGATGGAGCCCGGCTTAGTGGTCACCCGTACCTATGTGTTCCGGCTGAAATCGGCGGTTGATTGGCTAAGATCCAGGCCTAGCTGCTGCGCGATTGCGCTTGAAATTCTCCTACCAGAACGCCCGTGAACAACTTTGCCTGTGCTTACAGGTCGGTCAGGTTATGCGGGCCGTAGGCTACCGAAGCGAACGGCCTATCGCCTTGTGTCAGGCCCTCGATGTTTGTCTCCCCGGCAGACAACAGCCTATCAAACCTCGTGTCGCGGAACATCACCAGCTAAGCAGGGATACCCACGTCGTAGACGACATTGTATGTCAGCGCTCCCACGTCGTCCAAGCCATCGGCCGAACCAGCTCAGATCCTAATGACCCTCATCGACCTTATAGTGCAGCGGGTCGTTTTCAGCGGCGCGACCCTGAAGGATGCTGGCCTCTGCTGTTGGCCTATCTCTGGCTGTATCGGCTCCCTCTTCATCGTTTTGACCGACTCCGCTGAACCACGGTCTGACCGATAAAGGCGATACAGATGACCTTCCGCCGCATCAAGACAACCCACTTCGAAACATGCGGCGGACCATTGTTCGCATTCACCTGCAGACACTCCCTGACACGACGTTCAGCGTCATGTCCAGGTTGCATGGATGCTTCTGATCGGTTTACCGTGAATTCCATGCAGGGATCCCCTTACCCCGCACACCTTTAAGCGAAAATTTGAACTGCACTATACATTTGACACCAGTCGTGGGGTCCAGGGTCGCCTACCGCTACCGCGCAGGTAGCTTCGACCCCGGGAGACTGCCCTCGCGCCCGTTGATTCGGGTCACAATTATGCAGTGATTACGGAGCACCTGAGTTACCCAACTCTCACTGACCATGCTGGTGTCCTCACAGATTGCGTCCAGGAATCTTCATTTAATGCTACATAACAGGTCAGCACTGGCTGAGTGGATAAATTTTCTCTACGGGCTATGTCACTCTCCCAAAGCCGGGTACAATCCTACGACCTTTCTGGGATTATGTGGACACAAAAATGGCCTTGGGTTCCTCGCACGAACAATGACCATGAACGTTTCTTTCGACAAACGAAAACAAAACATCGGCGAACGACGGGGCCGCAGTTGGAATGAACATATTCTTCGTTGTGGTGAGTTTGTCGTACTCGTGAACGATGCTTTAAACCAGCAACATTTGGTCAACAAGTTTCATATGAAGCATTTTACCAAGAACATTGTCAGTGGACGAAAAGGCTGGACGAAACTACTAAACGCAGACGCTTCCGCCGAGACCCTACTGCCTACCTAAAACAGATTGAAAACAAACTTTGTTAGTTAATTAGTCAACTGTAGAAAAAAGAGCACTCTTTGGGGTTATTTACCTAGAGTGCCCGATTGGTAGATGTTAAATTATCATTGTCTGTTAACCACGTTTACTACCGTCTGCCCGCTCTTTATCTTATAATAATTTCACAGAGAGCCAATTTATATCTTTATGAATTTCATCGAAATAACTAAAACTAATCATAAAATCAAATATTTCAGGATTAGTTTTTAAATGTGTGAATTTTGATTTGAAATCTTTATGAATAGCTTCATCAACGCCAAAATCAAAAGTAACGGATGTTATATCATGAGAATTTAGATAAAATATTCCACCGAAATTCAATTCGATAATAATGTCATTTTTGATGGATTTAATAATGCAATTCGGAATGTATATATTATCATTGTAAAACTGAAGTTGGATCCGCTGTTTAGTGTTTAATAATTCATTAAATAGATACTTCAAACATTCAAGTGATTCTTCCGGCAACATAATCTGAGGATTCCCCATAGTAAATAGCCTCCTTTAATTGTTATATTAAGTTAGTATATATTGATCAAATTTGTAAGTAATATTTTCTGAAAGTTAATTGTAACTAACATTTATATTACTTGATCACAATCAAATTTCCTTCCTCACCCCTTGTATAATGTAACCCCAACTTCAACACAATCGCTTTTAGCGGAGCATATACAACCCCGCCTTGAACAAGAACATCCTTATTATCTAAATCGACGGAAGCCTGTTTGTTCTTTAATGAGACAATCACTTGCCTTCCTTCAAGGCGTATACCTGCTCCCAGAGCAGTTGCCAGGTCTTTTACAGAGCAAAGCAATAAATCGTTCATGCCCAAAAATGCAGGTTGGTTAGTGTGAAGTACTGATTTATCTTTATAAATGATCTTCCATGGTCGAGCGTAGGTGAAATAATTATGAATCGAATTTGGGATAATGACATATTCCTCAGGTGAATCAAAGGCTCTCCTATCCTCTTTAGTAACAATTCCTTTTAATATATCAATATGAACATCTTTGATATAATCAGGACGGCTGCTTGTGAAAGGAGTATATTCAAACACTGTATTTGAGTGCCATGTGACATCTGTTGGATATTGAGTGTAAGGGAGTTCTATGTTGCGAATTTTTTTCTGTGCAACTGTATCATATACCGAATATATTGGTTTTCCTTGTGAAGGCCATAGCTCACTTACCAAATAGCGACGATCAGGTGATAAATGTAGTGCTCGTACATAGGAATTCTGAGGTGTTATTGCTATTTTTTGTTTGGTTTTTTGATTGGTCATGTATAATCTTTGTTGGCGCTCTAAGATATAATCCCCAAATTGAATTTTCCAACGTTCACCTGAGGTGTCGATTTTTTTAATTTCAGATAAATGCCTTTGCTGATCCATTTCATATATCTTCCCGTTCTTCCGTATGACCAGACTATCGTTCACTGATACTATATCATTGCCAAAATAGCAGGCATAAGATCTGGTACAGGAAGAAAGGTCTCGTGTTCCCAGAAAATCTCCGGATTTTACAGTAAGATAGGTTGTATTGTCAGTTAAAGAATAGAATTGCAGCTGTTTCGTAGCGGTATTATCTACAATGTATGTATTGTTACTAGGATGCACAGAGAGCGTGGTACCCATAATAGTAGTGTCCCAGGTCTAAGAATAAATTAAATTGCCCTCGCTATCCCAAGTGGGAATAGGATAAAATCTATTTTTATTGATGTGGGCTGCCGTCCTTAATAGCTTCAACTCTTTATTGGCATAGTCAAAAAAATATAGCCTTTCTGAGATATGCTCCGAATCAGCGAAAGGGTGTTTTCCACTGTATATTCGTTTATTGTTTTGATATAAGCCATAGCCATATACGCGGCCATCAATGACTACTGTTCGATCGTCTATAAACAGATTGTAATCCTCTCCCTCCATTGCTTCCCCAGTATACTGACGTATAACGTTCCAATCAGTAGAGTACCCGTCCGGATAGGAAAATGCCATATTCACAAACTCATATTCTTTAAATGTTTCATCGCCAGTAGAGTAGTCCATCTCATAGACTGAAACCGTAGGAACTAGTTGTTGCATCTCTTCGTTGTCATTGTAATAGAATTTAAGCCCAATAACTTTCTTCTGCTCAACCGCTGAATATACTTTACCATTTGTCCTTATTCCTAGTGTACTTATAAGTATGATCATTGCCATTATACTTTTTAAGACTAATGCGAATTTACTATTCATAATGCTAGTTCCCCCTACTATTGGTGAAGTTAAATCTTATATCTTTATATCTTTGCAACTTTAACATCAATATATAAGACTTTTTGTGCAAAAAGTCGCATTAAATAATTGTGGAACTGTTACACTCCTCAAGTATTAGAGTAATGATAAAGCGATATAGGGTGTTATAGGTATAAATCGATTAACTTCGGAAGTAATTACGGAGTGGTTCACATTGTTGTAACTGATATCTGCGTGCATCTTATAGCGGATGCTACACTGTCACTCGAAGAATAACATTCACAGTTTTAAATAATATTTTCAGTGAAAGAACTACACATCTCCTGTGAAGTTCTTGGTTTTTATTTCTTAAAGGTACTAAAACGGACTATATGGCCTGCCTCTCAGCACCTTTCCTGGTTTCTCTACCCTGGTTGCTAGGGGGCTTTCTTCATTTATTCCAACTCGACCGACCTTTTCACTGAGTTGGTTCCGGCGATCCTTCCCTTTACAGCTCAGCGATCCGCTGGTGCTGTGGGCATCGCCGTTGTTTATTGTCCAGCACGGCTTGGGAATTCCGTTGGATTTTGCCGTACACTTCAGCCATCTCTACGTCAATGATTAAGGATCGATAAAGTTGTTCAAAATTGGAACAGCGCTGTTATATAACTGGTACTGAATCCGGTAGTCAGTCATCAACTCTGTCGTGGGGGTTATTACTAAATGAGTTTAAAACTTTAATTTAGTGGAGAACATGGCTAAAAAGAGATGTTTATCATTATATAACATCTCTCTTTTTGCTAGAAAATCTCTACTGATCGCCTTATGCGTACAGGCCCTAGTAATATTCCTTGATTTTTTCTTTTATTATATTTCTATCCCACAGAAGAATATTATTAGATAAAGCTAGTTCAGTAGCTGAAGATGTGAAATAATTATTTGTTATAACTATCCCTCTGTCTAATTTATAATGTGCTATTCCTGCGACTACTTCCTGTATAGCTTTATTTGTAACGGTATTACTGTAACATTTAACTTGAATACCATATTTCAAATCATTCTTTTCAACAATTACGTCGATTCCTTGGTCACCAGATCCTTTTGTAACCGTTGTTAAGTAACCCATCTTTGTAAATAAACCTGAAACAAAATGTTCAAACTCATGTCCTGTCATAAGATCAATATCTGACATATCCCAGCTTATTTTTTTTGGAGTTGTATGTAGTCCCAAAAGTTGCTTTTCGAATTTATCTATTTTAATTTTATTCAAATGAGCTTTAATATGATTTTGAACATAGTCAAACTCATTTACAATATCCCTAGAAGGTAGTAATCCCTCACTGATTAAATAGTATGTAAAAGAATTAATCGTTTGAGAAGAATCCAAATTAACGATGGGATTACCGCAAAACTTTTCTACATAAGATTCTAAAGATTTTTCAACATTATTATAATCAACCCCGAATTCTTTCGAAAAATCAGCTGCTCTATGATGAATTATTTCATTCTGTAGAAGCATCCATGATACATACATTGCTTCTTCTTCTGATTTTAATCTATAATTTTTGTTCAATATAAATACTAGCTTGTGGAATTTATCCTTGTAATCATCATCTACATTCTGTTTAGGTGTAGTAGGAATAATATTGATTTTGTCTATATTTCGCAGTAATAAGTTGCCGATAGGCATTTGCGATCTAAGTAAATGTTCAAAATATAAAATATTGTTTTTATTTCCAATATCTGAGTCCAATGTTTGGATAAAATTGCGCATTAGTTGAATAACTTCGTTGTCACTATTTAGTAATTCGAATACTTTTTCGGTTTCATTCTTAAAAATTATGTAAGGTTTTAGCTGAGTTTCTCTCAATTCTTCCAGCCTTGTTTCAATATTCACAATTAAGTTTGACTCCTGTTTACATTTAAAGCAGGTGATGTATCTACTTGCTTTATAGCTATCTCCAACTCTTTTTAAAAGTGCATACTTACTAAGTTTAACTTCTTCGTTACATCTCTCACATTCTGCATATACGTAAGTTTCATCTTCATTTTTATAATACATAGCTCAGCCTCCAACTGTTAAATATCTAATGTCACGTACATATCATTATCTACATATTATTAAATAAGATGAAATATAAAGAACTTGAAAAACCGTATAATCTAAAGATCTTGTTTCAAAATATGCTATATAAGTTGAATCAAAGTTCTTAGCAAACTTTGACAATGAAAAACGAACTATTTGTCGAATAAGAAACAAATCTAAAAAAACGGACAAGTGGGGAACGTCATGGATAAGCATACCGAACTGGAAAAAGTAACAGAGGCCATGAAACAGGCCAAAGAGCGACGCATGTATGAGCGTTATCAAGCGATCTATTTGCATTTGAAGGGCACATCCATGCTGGAGATCGCTGGCATTCTAAATCGAAATCGAATGACGGTGAGCAACTACATTCACACGTACAAAACCGGTGGATTACCAGCCTTGCACCTGAAGTACTCCTCAGGTGCGCCTACTCGGCTCACTAAAGAGCAGCAGGATCAGTTGAAACAGACGATCGCCTATTCGGTTCCGCATGAGGTCGGCTTTGCGGCTAAACACAACTGGAAGCTTGAACTCATTGCCGCCTATGTGATGCGAGAATGGAATCATCGCTATTCGCTCCGAGGGATCTCCAAGGTCATGGAACGCTTAGGGCCCAGCTACAATAGTACCATGTTCATGGATCTCATGTTAGATTCTTTGCAAATGTACTGGGTGTAGAAGCATTTTAAGATTTTAATTGCATGAAAGAGACAATTTCATAATTTTCATCATAGTTAGACGCATAATCATCTAGCGAAAATCGTTTGTTTATTGTTTAGAGATGACTGTTGATGTGACATTAATGCTCATCAAACACGAATGGTACAAAATGTTTATGAAATTGTCTCCGAAATGCAGCTAAACAGAATTTGGCGACAACTCGGGCGATTTAGTTGTTTGACTGCATTTATGCCTACCATTTATTATAATCACTCTAGTACTCCATCAGATTTAAACGTGTGAAAATTACTTATAACTCATCGCTTGCTGAGGGCTGCCGTGCCCGATTAAGGTGCAACAATCAACTATAAATAATAAAATCCCTAATTTCTTCATTTGAAATTTCAAGTATTCCACTAGTTGGGGCGCAACCTGATGCAAAAATTTCAAATGTGAAGGATAATACCTCATTAGCAGCTGTTTTTTTTGCTAATCCTTGCTTTGTAGTCCAATCGTCTTGTGGATGGAGGTTAGAGACTTCTATATGTGTATTGGGGTGAATAACATCGTTAATACCACCTGCAAAGTAACCTGGAATAGTATTTGGTATATGGGTTAAATTTAAGCTCCTAAAACCTTGAGAAAGATCTAACCCTTTTAAATTTGTGAGTTTTATTGCAGGATAAGTTGCAAGAAACTTACCAGTATTTTTTATACCAAATGTAATTGAATACAAATTTTTATCACCATTTCTTGCTCCAGGATTCAAATGATAATATAACCCGAGTCTTGGCTTTTGTCTTCTTCCAAAACTATCTTCAAGCATATAATGTTCCATTTTAATAAAGCTGTCCCCAGCTCGAGTATAATATGAGTGATCCCCAAGCATCGCCCTATGCGGGGTTAAATCACTCTCAGGAACATAAGTAATTATAAATCCTTCATCAGTTCCCGAATCATCATTTACATAAATAGCTTGATTTATTATACCTGTATTTAACGGAACAACTGCCTCATTAATTAATCCATTAAGATCAGTCAAAAAAGTTTTAAGCACCTTAATTGGCTTCAATTCTATAGCTATATCTGCACTATTTTCTTGAAGCTTTTTTGCTTTAATCCCCCACACAATGACTCCACCAGAAGAATTTGAAAAACCTGATAATGCTTTAGCATATGTACCCTTATCGCTTTTTTCAATTCCTGGTTTAACCTGTGAACTTTTCTCTTTAAAATCCAAAAATAAGTTTTCCTCCCTAAAACCAATCATATTTTGAATCCCTATATAACCTTCATCAATAATCTTCTCATAAATAGACATGGCATTATTCATTTGAAATGTTCACTCCATTCATTATGAAAGCAGTCTCTTAAATTACATTAAAAAAATTTCTTACACTAGTCAACTAAATATTGATAATAGCTCACACGAATTACTCTTGTCAGGCTTGCCGGTACCACCATTAATGCTCACCAGTTACAATGGCCGATACCGGCAGCCGGATCGTCCCTATAAATCAAACCATAACACTAATTGGTTCTCACCCCCCTACTGCTTGAACCGCTGGCGAATTCCATCAGCTCCAGTTGCAACGGTCACCGATAGAACCGGATCGTAACCGGGACAACACCGCTCATGTTCCAAGTGCCTTCTGGTTACCTTTATGGGATACATCAGTACGAGGAAAGAGCAGTGTTTTTACTAGAGCATTCGATAGTCCAGAAGATAAATAGGCAGGCAGTAAGCCATGCTTTCTTTTTCCTAGCCATAAGTAAAAACTGTTTCTCTAATTCTAGGTTGTAGATACACAGTTTTTACTATGTGCTTGGACTTTCGACCAACTCTGAGGCCCATGATGGGATCATCACTGGTTGTCCCTGGTCATCGATTATAGTATTGCCGACCCTGACGGCCCAACTGCATCAGCAAGATCGGTGACGCTCTAGGTGGACCATCTCAGTGATGCTCATCTTCCTTTTCCCCTCGCTTACGCCGCTTGCTAATCTTTTTTTGACTGAATCGCTGACCATACTGACCAGCACGGCATCTGCGATTCTAGCTACTACTAGGTGGCATATAGAGCAAAAACTGTCGTCTTCAAACATAATGCCCGGCCCTGGTCCTGGAACAATACCAGACGTTAAACTGTAAACGACTCCGGCCCCGACTCTCATCGTTCTTCTCGGTTTCCTTGCTGACTACACTTGGAAGTCTTTCTTAAATGTTCGCGAGTCTGCACTTCCAGTATCGGGGCACCGTTTTTCCGCCTGCAGCTGCGGTCTATTAGTGTTTTATCCATCGTCTAAGCCAAATCCAACTTGCCGCAGTCCTTGTGATATTGTCGGCCCGACCTAGGCGCACCTCATTCTCAGCGAATTAGAGACAATCTTTTCAACTCATAATTTATTAAACTTTCAAAAAGATTCTTTTTAGCAGTAGAGGCCATAGTAAGTAGTTAATCCATTTCAAATAGGGTAAAATTATGTTCAAGAATGATAATTACGTTGTGTAACTTATATTGATATGCGATATTACTATGGGGGGAAACCATGGAGAAACAACAACTTATAACAAGCCTTACAATCTTACTTAATCGGGGAATAGACAGCGGACAAACCACATTATTTAACGGTCAAAAGCATGATGATTTGGTTAAAGAATTAAGAGATTACCTTGATGCTAACAGAAAATTCTTGGGAGGAAACATCCATCTCGAAATTACCCAAGCCATGAATGATCACGGAGTAGACCTTATTTTAACCATAGAAGGATTTTGCAAAATTGGATTTCAGGTTAAAAGCCATTATGACGTTTCAGAACAAGAATTTCAGTCCAAAGTAAAACGGCAGCTTGCAGAATCATTTTTCCATGCATTAGATAAATATTACATCTTAATTTGTAGTCCAATACAGGACAAAACCAATAATTACACAATGAAAATTAGCCATTTGATCAACGAATTAAGCAGCCTGAAAACTAATTATCACTGCGTATTTGGACCCGATCATACTGCTGCACTCTTTACAAACCTTAACACGCTGGACGAAACACAATTTAATCTTGAATATCAGCGGTTTGCATATGAGCGCGATAATATTGAAGAATTAAAGCAAATGTTAAGCGAAACGTTAAATAAGAAAGACTACGAGACCGCTGAAGGCTACTTGGCGAGAAGAAAAGAGTACAGTTATGCTGAACCTCAAACCGCAGCTCAGATGAATACTATCTTACAATGGGATTTAAGTGCCGATGATCTGCATGAAACTAAAGAGAGTATCGTACGATACATTTCAGAATTGCGCAATTTAACGCAGAACTCAAGAGAAATTCTCACAGGCATTCTTGAGCGTTCCAAGCCATCAGCGAGGGCGCTTAATGAGGATAGGGTCGCTCTAGTCAGAGAAGTAGAGTCTCACCTTCGAATGAACAGCAGAGCACTATTTGAAGAATATACTGTTTTAGAACAAGCTGGTTTTGTCTACCACGACAAAGAAGATAACCGGGACTATTATTATGTGACCAGTAAAGGTGCTGGTTGGCCTTTAGTATCCAGTCTCGTCAAATATTGCGAGATAAAAGGAATACCATTAGAAACATTATTTTCTAAAATGGATTTTAGCGTTCTTGACTAATAGACTATCTGCCCTGATTAAGCGATGAAGTGATGAATTAATGAAGCTAGTTAATGGTCATTGTGACAAATGAGAAATTGTCAGCTTCAGTAGTTGTACATATTATTCGCTCGACACGGGCAGTATCACGGTCTCTTTAATTCTCCTGCACCTCTGCCAGCCCTTATCCTTCACATTTGAAATTTTTGCATTAGGTAGCGCCTCAATTAGTGGAATACTAGAAATTTCAAATCCCTTTAGCAATGATCCTCTTTGCTCTTCCTGAAGAGGTTAGCACCGTCCATACGAAAGATGGAAATCAGGTTCATGTTTATTTCTGGTTCTGCTTTACCAGGAGGAAATGGACTTTAAACTGGAGTCTGGTATGAATGAGCTGGTGCCAAACTGTTCGAGTTTTCAGAGGATTTTCTCGTTCTGAATCCGAATAGACGCAACGCATGTAAATAACTGCCCGAATTAACGGGTTGAAACAGCATTAAAAGGCTGAGCTTAAGTAAGGATATGACTATGGGCTCAGCCTTGTTTTAAAATTTATTTGCTCTAGATTAAACTTAATTGTTAAAACTGAGGACCTTCTTGATTTGTTCTGAATCTTAATGTGGCTTCATATTGCATCAAGTAAATAAAACCCTTCGCAGCCACAAGAAGTTGCTCCCCAAGTTCATGCGATGTTTTGTAAGAAAAAATCCCCCCAGATATTGATATATTTGATTCAGGGTCATGCAGAGTAGCATCAATCAGCTCGTTATATCTTTTCATATAAATATAAACTTTTGGGAAAACTTTCCCATGTCTAAATAAAATGCGCCACTTTTCGTCCATAGTCTGATAGATAAACTCTGAACTATAGTTATCATCTCTACCTATTCCAACTTCTTTACGCAAAAAAAAGCCATGTTTATTTAAATAAGGATTCAATACATTCTCATAAACCGCTTCAACATTTATAGACTCAATCCGCTGGGACTCCAGCCATGGAATTCCTTTCATTTCTATATGCCGAAGTATTTCCAGTAGAGAGGTTCTCAGCTCACTTTCGTTATTGTACGGAAAGATTGGCTCATATCCATTCTCATTCAGCCAGATATATGTTTCATAATTATTATAGGGGGGGGCATAATGTAACTTAATCCATTTAGAAAACAGATCTCCATTTTTACTAAGTAGTATCCTATATTGGTAGGAATCTATCATTTTAAAGAAAATCACTCTATCTTCATTATATCCTCCTTGAGCAGTAGGTAAGAGAGTATAACCACAATTCTTTAGAGGCTCCTCCAATACATCCAGTATGATTTCATTAACTCTTAGTTTTGACTTATTCTCAAGGAGCGTAATAATCCCTCTCTCCTCAAGCATGCTGTCATCCAGCATGTTAAGATGATCAAAGGACAGAAAAGCTAAGCTCTCTAAACCAAATGTCTGTGCAAACTGGTCAACTCCTTCAGGGTTCAAAGGATCTGAACGAAGCATGGAATTCAATAATTCTACGGATTGAAGGTCTTTGGCTAAAGGAACCCATGTGTCTGTCTGTAAGGGTTCAAGTTTCATTTTTTTTGGCTTCTGAAAGGGAATATTAATGTGAACCTTAAGAATTCCGTCTTGCCAAAAGTCCGCTCTCCACCCCCACTCGTCATAAGTTGTTTACAATCAATGTGTACATATTCTAACGCCTCACCGGTTGTCTCAGGGTCATTCCTTAATGTACAGCGCCAACCTTATTGGTACCGCAGCATCGGTGACCCAGCAGCAGATCGGTGACGCTTATCATCTGCAGGCTCCGGTAGCGATGCAGGCACGTAGAAATGTAGACGGACCTTTAATCGGCTCCAACCATCCTTTCAATCTTCTCCGTTACAACTAGGTGACGTTCCTAACAGGAGGTGTCTAGGTTGATATGCTTAGAATTAATTATGAAATGTCACACTGCTCTATAGCTCGGTGTGGTGGAGCATCAGGCCTACCGGTGATCCGGAGCACAGTTGATTTCGGTACGTCCGGCGCGTCTGACCGGATACGCATGGCAAAGAGAACGTGGCCCCTCGGTCCGCACCCAGCCGCGTTCTGCTGTTTGGCATCTCTATATAAACAATAAAATGCCCTTACTCCTTCAAACAATGGTTGCATTAAATGCGACAAAGAATCTCCACTTATCTTGTTTAACTAAACTCCAAATGGATCAAAAAAAGGCAGCCGGACCTTTAGCCGACTGCCAAGTTCAGTTTATTCAACTAACATTCTCAGCTCGAATGTCTGGCAAACTCGGACATGTTTTTACATGACTCTCCCACTCTTCCCAAACTGATGTGAAGAAGCGTCAGTGGCACCAGACAATCTATTTTATTGCCTGTCCAAAAAGGAGATTGGTTGTCAGGCAAACTCCCCCGCTTCGGAGCTTGATACGACTAGTTACTCCTCATCGGTGGTGCCGAGAATTCTTCCTTTATTTCTCGTTACCCGATGAACCCGGTAGTAGCAAAGAAGTGCCGCCATTCTCCTTCCTCTACCGATGACTGGATGAACCGTCCATTTTGCAGCTAATTGATTAAAAATCTTAGAACTCGTCCGATTGTCTCATTTCAATCCGATCAAGGTAAATTCCACATTCAAGCAAACTATTATACATAGCTTGCTTCTCACCTTCCCAATAATAGTAAACCATCCACTTAGCCTGCTCCTGTGAAAGCTCATCTATACTGCTGAAATAAGGAAGATCCACACCGACGATAGAATGACTGATAGAAATAATTTCATCGATACATTTCCCTCGTAATTTATCCAATTTGTACATATATTCTTTTATGTTCTTATAGGTCTCCTCGTAATAACGTTGAATTGCCCCACAGATGCTCAACAATTTTTCTCTTCTCTTCTGCTTCACCTGCTTGTTCTTGGATCTCTTCCATTCTTGTAATATTACCACGCCCAATATCGGGTCATCACCGAATGGACCATTATTCAATGACCCATGGACGTGTAAAATGTCTATATCGTCAATTCCATAGACTTCTTTAACGGCTGATTAGCGAGATTGGTTTCTAAGTCATTTCATAGCATGGCTTTCTTTGCGTCATCATCATATCCTGGGTAAATTTCATAGAAACACAAATTCTTTTGACCGATGCACACCTCCCGTAGCACTATCTATTCAGTGGTGAGGCTGTATCCTGCTGTTTATAACATACTTGATGGTTATCAAATCGGCAATAGTACTATGTTCTTGTCCATTTTCGGCAATGGGACCAAGTTCTTGTCCTGAGCAAAGGACAAGAACTTGGTCCTTTAAAACAGAAAATCCGCGCTGGGCGCGGGCTCTTATGGGACTATGTTCTTGTCCACAGACATAAGTCCTTTTTTAGTTAATTGAAGCGGTTCAAGCAAACTTTTTCTTCACGTAAAAATGATGGGACTTTTGTTACTTTTTTCTGTTAGTAACAACCCGGTACTTAGTAGAGTATCTTTAGTGCTGATCAAATCTGATACTTCAATCTCCTTATCAATTAATTTCTTAATAATTTGCTTGTACTCAAGATATTGAATATATGCCTCAGAATCAATATCTCTTATATCAATAAATTTATTGTTGACGTTATTCACATTTTGATACAATATAATTTTATTTTTTATCTTATAAAAGTTATCTCTCATTCCAAAGTATACAATTGGAACTTTATATTTTTCATTTTTTAATTCCTTAAATACATAATCACTGTTAAAATTGCTCGCTTTAACTTGTAATGCTGCGCTTTTCCCGCTTGTTACCTTTGCCCCCTCTTCTAAAAGCTGAAAATCTGGATTATTTTTATCCAGCCATATAATATCATTCTGTGTATGATTAGGATTATATTTAGTGGGATGTAAAGACTTTGTTTTTTTGTGGCCTGTAGCAACTGCAATATAATTTTCTGTAGTTTTTAGGAGCTTTTTCCCCTTTCTTGCAATAGTTATATACCGTTCATTTAACTCAATACTTTCGGAACATCTTCTAACTATTATTGCTTCTGCTATATTTCCCATAAGTCGCATTGCCGTTTCTTCTGTCGACTTTGTGAATATATGTGTAAATTTGAATTTACCCTCATTTAATATAATTTTCCCTAAGTCATTAAATAAAATATCAAACAGTGTATATCCTGATTTTTCTAACATAACATTGATATTTTTTTCACCATTATTCCATTCATTAATGTCTTGGACGGCATTAGGCCTGAATGTTCCATCGTCTTCAAGTACCGCTATTACTATCTTTGCCATTAACAACCAACCATCCTATTGATTTTCTTTTTGAAAATACATTATAACTCAAGAACTGCTTTTAGAAAAATGAATCGAAATCGTCTTAGCATCGAGAAGTCTTGTTTTGATTAATCCTCAAAGCACATTCGATAAGGTTATCAATATGATGGATTTTCGTCTTGTTGTAATCGTAAGGTTAAGGATTAGATTAAAAAAGCCTTGCGAAATTACTTCTTAATATACCTGAACGATCTTATGATTAGTCATTCATCAAATCGGCAATAGTACCATGTTCTTGTCCATTATCGGCAATGGGATCAAGTTCTTGTCCTGAGCAAAGGACAAGAACTTGATCCCATAACACAGAAAACCCACGCAAAGCGCGGTCTCTAATGGGACTATGTTCTTGTCCTTCGACACCTGACTAAAAGGCGTCTTTTCTTTAGTTATCATTTAGATCATCTCAATTGCATTGGTTACTAACCTCAGCTGCCATTTCCATCGTCTGGACCATGTGATATTCTTTCTTCACAATCTCTTCGAGTTTTACGATAGCTTGATCACGAACACGATTAGATGCGATCATTTTAATAACTGTCGTTCTATAAATTTCCCATAAACGACTTAGGTCCATGCTTTGTTCTGCTAACTGCTTATAGAGATTGGTATGGGACGATTGATCTTCCAGTAACTTAAAAAGCCTGTTATTCTTCTTATGATTCTGCGCAAAAGAACTGCTTCTCAAGGCAAATATGCTAATCTCGTTCAAATTACCTACAAGTTCTTCGAATTCCTCTACATAATCGGTCAACGCTTTTAGACCCAACTGATAATGAAGACCATATTGCTCAAGAAAAACGACTTTATCCTCCAATAGATTGCTTCTCATTTCTGAGATAAACGAGTCCTGTACTGAAAATTCGTGGTTAAAATTCCTGATCGATCCTTCATGCACAAAAACCATTATGAATCTAACTTTTTTGCCGCTTTTCATTAGATATTGGGTAGATTCCATAATGACTTCAAGTGGAGTTTGATAATCGTGCATTCGCCCTGGAGATAAGCAATCTTCAATTACCGTGTATGCCTCCCCACTGGCACTTTTTCCATGAATAAAGGTCGGATGGATAAAATGTATTTTTCCGGCTTCTCTTCCACTGGAATAAAAAAAACGGTCCACATCAAGAAAGACATATTTCTTCTTGTCTAAAGCGCCTTGAATCATCTCATCCAGGAAAGGGATATCCGATTGCTCCAGAAGCTGATCCTCAAAGCGAAGATAATGATAGAGCTGTTCAGTATCATATTGAACCTTCGGCAGCATTAATCCTTGCTGAAGCAAGCTTTCAAAATTGTCTTCGGGGAAGGTCTGGTTGATGAGTTTTTTCCAGTACTGTGTTTTAAAGGTCAGCGGCAGCTTCTCGAACGATGAATGATGACTAATCAGAATCGCCATCAAGTTATTATTGACACAATCAAGCCATATGTCATTATAAGGCACAATCCGATGGGCAGGTGTCACATGGTCAACTCCCTTTGATGAACTCACTGATTAGGTGGATAGCCAGCTCACATCATTTAACGTACCGTCAGGGCGGAGAATCACTTCCTTCGGAAGAGCATGAGACAGAAAATGAACATTGCCGCAGGTTAAGCCATATGCCCCCATATGGGGAAACGCGATCCAATCCCCCGGCTCTAGAGGGGGTAGTATGACGCTGCCTTGCAGCACATCTGCGGGAGTGCACAATTTACCGCAAACATTGTAGGAGATCCGGCCTTCTCCTTCACCTGATTCGTATAGCCTGCGCTCCCCCGCCTTCCAAAGCTGAAGAGGCAGCGGCTGCTTGAAGCTTCGTCCCATCAGGCTGGAAAAAGCCCGGTGATGGGTTCCCCCATCGACAATGGCGAAGGCTTTGCCTCTGGAGAGCTTGGTGTACAGCACTCTGACCGCATAAATCCCCATCGTTGCGGCAATCCGCCGCCCTGATTCTACGAATACCATTTCCAATTCCAGATCCCGGTTGCGCTCTAACTCCCCGGCAAGATACGCCCCGAAAGCTTCGACAGGAAACGGCTCATCGCCTTCAAACATGGGAACACCGAAACCGCCGCCGAGCCCTAAGCATCGAAGCTGCAGGCCGAATTGGTTTCGCACCTGCCGGGTGAGACCGAACATCATCGGAACGCTCTCCCGATAAAAGTCGAGGTGAAAATTTTGCGTGCCCTGGTACGTATGCAATCCGATCAGTTCTAGCCCTTCAAGGTTAATGGCGGTATGCACCGCTTCATTAATTTCACTGTCGTCGATGCCAAACTGGGAGGCAAGTCCGACCGATGACATACGCGAGCCTTTGGCTCCAGTAGACAAATTGACCCTTAACATAACAGGAGCAGTAATACCAAGCGCAGTAGCTTCATCGTGAATGACGAATAGCTCCGGGATGGACTCCGCATTAATCGCGTAGATCCCATGGCGAAGCACATGATGAATCTCGTCCGCGCTTTTGCCCGGTCCGGTAAACACGATGCTGTTGGGATTTATCCCGTTAGAGCGGGCCATCTCATATTCCCCCACCGATGCGACTTCGATCGGCGAACCCCAGCCGTTGATGAGACGGCATACCTCCGGATTGGGGTTGACCTTCATGGAATAATATAGCGTTACATCCTTGGGCAAAGCGTCTCGCAGCGACAAATAATCGGAGGCAAGCTTGCCCTCGTCATACACATAAACAGGTGATCCAAACCGCCGGGCTGCTTCCAGCCAAAAGGGATGGCCCACTTCCTGCTGATTCGACAGTCGTTGTGAACCCATAGTCATATGACAGCTCCCCTCCATTCCATGATTGCTTCCTCCAGCCCTTGACGGGCAAGCTTCTCAGCTTCATCGTCCACACCCCAGCTCAGAGCCGAGACCCGGCAAGGCCGGATACGGTCTGCCGATTCCCCGTCTTGGTGGAAACCATACACGAATGCCCCGCCTTGTCCGGCAGAGATCCTTATCGAGGTCACCTTTTCGGCAAATTCTGCAAATTGGGCTCCAGGGTGGAGCTTGAAATCATAGGATTGAGTCTCCATTCTAGGAAACCCGCGTTCGAGCAAGTGCTTGCGGATCTTCAGCAAATACGTGACCATGGTCAGACGGGCGTTGATCTCAATAACCGGTATTAAAGTTCCGTCTTCATCCAGTATGGAGTCTACCCCAATGAAACCCTCGTAGCCCCGGAAATGTAAAGATTTACCCAGCTGTTGCAGCTGTTCGGTATAAGCTACGATCAAGGATTCAGGCAGGTCCGGGTGCAGACGGCTCCCCCTGTAAACTCCTGCATCCGTAATCCTCTGCTCGGTCATAGCCAGGATCTCGCAATCTGTTCTCCCCAGCCAGAGCTGTGCCGTCAGATGGCGCTCGACCTGATGCCAGCGTTCCACCGTCACAACCGGTTGCCCGCCTCCCCGAGAGATCTGCCTCTCTAAATATCCAAGCAGCGTCTCCAAATCCGAGCCCCGATGGATATGGAACAGCGCTTTGCCGGAAGAACCGTAAGCGGTTTTTACAACCAGCCGGGCTCCAGGATGCCGTCCCTCCAACTCGGCGCAAGAACGGCGGATCGCGTCAAGCCCCTCGCATATCCTGCCGTCGCTGACTGGAAAGCCGATTTCTTCGCATAATTTACGCGTTGCGATCTTGCTGTTCAGTTCCACGGACAATCGGGCTGGCGGGCCGATCCAGCTCCCTCCGCTTTCCTTGAGAAACTGCTCCTCCTGCTCGTCCATCAAGTAAGGAACAGCAATCCGGCTGCGAAACTCACCCGTATATTCAGACCGTGCGCCAATCGCGATGGATGGCATGATGATCTTCTCTTCTTCCAAATAAGCTAGAAATTCAGGATCTGGAGCCTCTTTCAGGAGAACAAGATCATCCCGGTCAGCCAAATAAATCTGGTAGAGATCCATTTGCGATACGAGCCGGTCTCCGGACGCATTGTTAATATGGGGTAAGCGAATCTCTTGAGCGGCTTTTCCTTGTTCCCAATTAATATTGGAGTACCAGAGCTTCGGTGCGCGCGTTCCGGTCAGATGCTCCACATAAGGTGCGTTATTCATGTTCCCGTCACCTCCACTTTCTCCGGCTTGAGACCGGACTCCAGCCCTTTAAGCCAGCCTAGCTCCGACTTTAAGATTTGAAAGGGGTTGGCTCCGAACCATTCCAGAGATACTGGGGCCTGGGTAGGGTCCAGGATAAGGCGCTTCATGATGGCTTGGCAGTCCATTTCTCCATCGGCCAAGGATACGATACCTCTGCGGCTGCCGCTCGGAGAATAGATATTGTAAGGAGAGAATACTTCGAGCCATTGCCGGGCTTCCACATTCTTCAGATGGATATTGACAATCCATGGCTTCAGGCGTTCGTAGGCGGCAAGGGGATCAGCGCCCGATTCCCAAATGTGCAGAAAGTCCAAATTCAGCTTCAAGGCAGGGTGGCCGGTTTGCCTGAGCAGTTGAAGTGTGGAATCTATGCCGTCGGCAGCGGTTCCCGGATGAGTCTCAACCACGGTATAGACCCCTTCCCTCTCTGCTATGGCGCAAAGGATATTTAGACGTTCGGTGCAAAGCTCCCAGTCCTTCTCATCAAGAGATTGACTGCTCAGGCTTCCGGCGAAAATCCTCAGCTTATTGGTGTGGAACGCTTTGGCCGCCTGTACGGTGTCCTGCCATTCCTTAAGCAGAACGTCCATTGGGAGATTCCCCATGAGAGGGATATAATCGCTCAGCATGTTGATTTCGAGCCCGTAGCTGAACATTTCGTCCAGCATATCTCCCAGCTCCTGGCCCCGTTGGCGAAGCAAAGCCTTGGCATGCACGCCCCACAGTTCTATACCGTTGAAGCCCTTATCAAGAGCATAACGAAGCAGCTCCTGGAAGGATACCAGCTCATGCCGAAAAGAAATCGTGCATAGATTATACCGCAGTCAGATCACCGCCTATTCCATTCATCCAGGCCAGGAATTGAAGCTCCGCATCCCGAATTTCCCGCAGCCTGGCAAGAGCCGAACGCAGCAGCGCTTCGTCCCCGATGTTCTTGCGGTATTTCACAAGCAAGAAATTCAGTGTCGTCCATAACTTCACGATCCCGCTGATTCGGTTCGTCCCTTCCAGCGCCTGCCCCTTGTCCATCACGCCCAGCTGGGCAAAGCTATTCCATATGGAAGAGCGGAGCTTAGTTATGGAAGCAATGCCGATCGAGTTCTGGCTCAGCCAGTTCGACGTTTGTTCCGGGCTTAAAGCTAGAGATTCCTGCAAATCCCGGGCAAAGCTGTCCAATGCGGCGGTACCCGAACTGTATTGAGAACGGACATACATTTCGTAGTTTCGCTTGGCTGCGTAGGCGAAGATATCATGCTTGCCGGGAGCCTCGAACCCCTTCCCTTCTTGATCCGGCTGAAGCTCATAGAAAATGATTTCCTCCTCTCCCGGCTCCGCCGATGCCCGCATAAGCTCTTCTCCGGTCAGGAATCCGTTGAAATCGACAATGGGATCGAATACTCTGAAGGCGTTACGCGCTTCATCGAAGCTGTCTGCGAGGATATAATGCTCGAATCCGCTCTCCGCCATGCTCAGCATATGGTGAGGGAAAAAATCCAGATCGGATGGGCGGCATTTCACTACCGCACGGTTCCCTGACTGAACAGACTGCTTTAGAGGCTCAGGTCCAGTTCCCTTGTAGACCAGATGGATGCCGTACAGAAAGGGCAAGCTTTTGTTCAATCGAACATGCTGGCTCGCCGTAATAATGCGCGATACATAATTGACGTTCCAGTAATCCAGCAGGAACAGATCAGGGTTGGCCCCGGACCGGTATAAGTGGGTCAGGATGCAGGAAGCTGCACATTCCATCGCCGCCAGCTTCAACATTTCCGGCTTGGCAGCCGGCGTATCCGTATGAGACGTCATCTCTTCATTCTCCTTCTTCATTTGAGGAAATACGGCAGACAAAGGACGGTATTTTGCCGCTGACAGGATCGGCTTCGAGCCTTGAGACGGTTTCTATGGACAATTTCACCGGCTTGCCCGCCGCTTGGTGAAGAAAAGCGGATAACTTGGTCTGTACGTCCCCGAACTCGCTTGGCGGGGCTTCAGTCGCCAGCCGGACGGAAAAAGAGGTGTACGTATTCTGTACGATCTGAAATTGACGGACTCCTCTGGCTGCAGCAAGCTCCCAAAAAAACTTGTCCAAATACCGGAAGACGGCGGAATGCACCTGCGCTCCCGGCAGCCGAATCTGGGATGTTCGGACGGGAAGCAGCCCAAGAAGGAGACGGCCGGTTTCAGGGTCCCTGCGTATACTTCCGATATCCCCTGTCCGGTAACGGACATAAGGCAGACTCCTCATGATCAGCGAGGTGACCAACACCTCGCCGAATTCCCCCTCCTCTACATGGAGTCCGGAGGCCGAATCGATAATTTCCACATATACGGAGGACTCATCGATTTCCAGTCGGCCGCTCTGGCCTGCGAACGCGATACACCAGAACTCTTCCAGTCCGTAATAGTCTACGCATGGAACGCGGAATACCTCCTCGATCCGTTCTTTCTGGGAGCCATGCAGCGTTTCGCCCCAGTTCTGGGTAAACAGGAGGGAAGACGGCAACGAATATCCCCCGTCACGCATATATTCGGCCAACGCGCAGAGAGCGGAAGCTCTCCCCTGGATAAAATGAGGTTCTTCCCTGATCATCAGCTCTGCATAATGTCTAAGAGACCTGGGCTCCGCCAGCAGACGGTTGCTCAGCAGCAGCATCCGGTGTCTGAGCGGCAGCCCCCACTTTTTTCTATGCCTATACAGGGTCAGCGAGAGCTTCCATATCTCCTCCGGGGTTTTCACGCAGCGCAGCGGCACTCCGGTAGTTCCCGAGGTGAACGATTCGATCACCCGCCCCGCATCGGGATGTTCGAAAAGGGCGCGGTTGCCTGCGATCAAGTGTTTGTCTGTAATCGGCAGCTGATGGAAATCAACGTCCGTATACGGGCTATAAAACGGGTACGTCCGGCGCAATTCGTCGGCCAGCTCTTGCAAATGGCTAGAGGCAAACACTGTCATGAAGCCACCTTGCGTTCTACAAAATGCAATACGGCCTGGACGCTTCGGAACGATTCCGGGCGAATATCGTCCACATCCAGCTCAAAGCCGAATGTATCCTCCAGAGCCGCCAGAAGCTCCAGGATTTGAATGGAGTCGATTCCCAGATCATCTACCAAGGCATGGTCCAGCTCGACCTCGCTTGTTAGCCTCTTGGCCACAGCGGCTATCGTATCTCTCACCTTAAAGATTAGATCTTCATGCTCGGTGGACATGCTCTTCCTCCTTCACCATAGATTTCAGGGCTTTGCGGTCCAGCTTTCCGCTGGCGGTTCTGGGCAGAGCCGTAACGAAGCGGAATTCCCTGGGACGCAAGGCCGGGGATAACCGCTTTACGCACCAGGCATGCAGCTCCGAGCTGCGGACAGGCTCTGTGGAAGCTTCGGATACGACCACGGCAATCAGACGGTGTCCCCATTGAAGGTCTTCTACGGCCGACACAGCAGCGTCTGCCACCCCCGGCAAGCTTAATAGGACGCTTTCGACCGCTTCCGGGTACACCGTGTGTCCCCCGACAAGGAGAGCGTTATCGGTCCGCCCGGTCAAGTGCAAATATCCTTCCTCGTCCAGATACCCGGTATCCCGGGTATGCAGGCCGAGGGGGCCTAGGATCTCACGGGTGCGGTCCGGATCGTCATAATAGCCGATCATCACATTCGGCCCGCGAACGACCACCTCTCCACTCTCCCCAGTTGCCGCCTCCCTTCCGTCCTGAACGATGGCCAGCTCGACGCCGTTAATGGGTATCCCGGCGGATTGCGGTTTCGTCCTCAACTGCGCGTAGGGCAAATACGAGACGCGCGGAGAGGCTTCGGTCAGTCCATAGGAGGGCGTCAGCCGCACGTGAGGCAGACGGTCAGCCAGACGAAGCAGCATGACGGCAGGCATCGGGCCGCCGACAATGAGCATCTGCCGGAGCGTGAGCAGATCCTCCGCCGACCATTTGGCGGAATGGATTAGAGGCAGGATCGCAGATGGTACAGTACATAAGAAGGTCACCTTGTTCGTACGGACGCACTGGATCATCTCGAAGGGATGCACGAAGCCCCCGCTTAGCACAAGATTGGCTCCGGAGGCCATGGCAGCAAACCATTCCCCAACAATGGTCGAGCAGTACCCCAGTGACTTCGAGAGCAGAACGATGTCCTTGTCGCACAGAGACGTGTAGTCCAGGATTGCGTCCACATTGGACAGCATGTTGTGGTCGCTCAGCATGATACCCTTCGGCTCTCCCGTCGAACCGGAGGAGAGGAATATCATACGCGCGGCCTCTGGCGGCGTGTACCGGCGTACCGGCCGCGGAGCGGCGCTGATTCCTGCAACCGGTCCGCTTGTCATACCTGCATACAGGCAGAATGGCAGCTCTTCCCCTTGCATGTTCCATTCCGCAAGGATTGGAAGCTTCTCTTCAGAGACGAACACAGCTTCGGGTTCAAATTTGCGGATGAGGCGAAGCATGTCCTGTCCCGGCATGTAGCTGTGGATGGGGAGCGGAATGCCTCCCGCCAAAATGACTGCCCCGATGACAGCCAGACACTCCGGCGTCGGAGCCATCCAGACGGCCCCGATAAAATTCGGACTCAGCTGCTCCTGCTTCAGCCGTTCAGCGAGCAGGTCCATGCGGTTTCCGAGTTCCGCATAACTTGTCCAATCGGACTCGCCGCTTCGTGCCGCGTAAGTGATTCCCCGGTCATGCCTTCGTGCACGTTGAAACAATTCCCTGAGGGTGCCTGTGCCATTCATGCCGTAACCTCCTCTTTATGAGATGCCTGTCCAGCCACAGATGTATCGCGCTCGAAGGTCGATGCCATAGCATAATACTCAGGCGATTGCTTCATGAGCTCTTCGTGGTCGCCTTCCGCCACCAGACAACCGTTCTCCATCACCAGAATACGGTCCGCGTTCATAATGGTTTGCAGGCGATGGGTGGCTACCAGAACCGTCTTGCCCGCCATGGCGTGGCGTATGGAATTCATGAGTTCACTCTCCGTAAGCTGGTCCAAGGCGGAGGTCGGTTCGTCCAGGATAAGAATATCGGGATTGTGCAAGAGGGCACGCGCAATAGCCAGCCTCTGCCGCTGTCCGCCAGATAGCTGGAAGCCTTTATGGTCAATCTTCGTGTGGAGTCCTTCCGGCAGTTGATCCAGCAGAGATCCGAGCCGCGCATTTAGGGCTGCTTGCAGGATCATCTCCTCCGTCGCGTCCAGCTTCCCGACAGCAATATTTTCCATAAGGGTACCCCGGAACAAGTAAGGCTCCTGGAACACGATGCCAACCTTGCGGCTGATCGCGCTGCGGGTCATCTCCTCCAGATTCTGTCCCCCGATGCGAATTTCACCTTCGAGAATGGGCATCATCCCGATAAGCGCCCGGAAAAGGGTGGATTTCCCTGCCCCGCTTCGTCCGACGAAAGCATATACCTTGCCCGGAGACAGCGACAGGGATAGATCCTTCAAGATTTCCGTTCCACCGTACCCGACGCGCAGACTGCACACCTCGATATCGGACGGCGTTGCTTCAAGCTGAGGCTCCCTTGCAGGCGAAGCCTGCTTCCTCTCATTTTCCGAATAGAGATCGATCGGGGTCTGGATGAATTGCTCGATTCTGCCCATTGCAACTTCCGCGCCTTGAAGCTCTCTGAAAAAGTTGTTAATCTGCTGTACCGGGTTCAGAGCGTTCTGCAGATAGGTTACGGAAGCAACCATCATGCCAACGGTCATAACTTGGTTGAGCACCTGATAGCTGCCGATCCAATAGATGGCAGCCAGAATCAGGCTAATCACGAAACCACTGATTTGAAACGACATAACGGCATATAGCGTTTCCCGGGTGCTGGCCTTCACCAGCCCCTTGTACATCGTTTCATTCCGCTTCCGTTCCCATCCCTCTAGTCCTAAAGCCCGGATTTCCTGCGAGCTTTCGATCGCTTCATAGAGATAGGCTCCGATCTCTTCATTGTGGGTTCGAACGTCGGACGAATAACGCACCACAGCGTTGCGGAACAGCCCTGGTACCCATAAGAGGAAGGGGATGCTAAGCGTCGCAACGATGCCAAGCCGCCAGTCCATATAGTACAGGATTCCGAGGGAGATCAGCATCATAAACAGCTGTGAGGTAATCTCGACCAGAATGTGGTTGAGAAAATTTCCCATCGTAGCTGTATCCATCCCGAGCAAGGCCGTGAATTTCCCGGGTCCATGCTTCTGAATTTCCGGAATGGGGATCTGCCGGACATGCTTCAACAGCTCGTCCCGGATATCCAGCATATTACAGATGCCCAGATAGCGGAACAGACCTACCCGGATAAACAGGAACACGATGGAGAGAACACCGATTCCCAAGGAAAGGCTAAGCAGCGGGACAATCAGGTCACGGTTTCCTTCAATCAGCACGTGGTCGATCAGATAGGCGAAGATTAAGGGCTGAAGCATGACGAGTCCCAATTGCAGGAACGTGCAAGCATAAGCAATCAAGGTTAAATTCCATTTGATCTTCACGTAGGGAGCAAGACGTCGGAAGAGTTTAAACGTGTGCATGATGGTTCCTCCCGGCAAAATGTTGAATAAGCGGCTTCACCCTGCGCATCCATTCCTCCGTGTCACCGGGCGGCTGCCAATCCAGAACCGACAGCGGCGATTCACTCAAGCAGCCTGTCGCTTCCAATAAGCTGCAATGATAGATTTCGTTCAGCGTTCTCATCGAAGCTTCCAGCAGGGCGGTCTCCTCCGCCTCACCCGTTATCTGTCCAAGGGGAGCATTCAGGAGACTACTGATCTGCGGCATAATAGTTCGATAGTCGTACATTAGAGCGTTGCGCCGCGCGCCTTGCGAGAGATTGCCGTGAAGCTTCTCATCCAGCAGAACCTCGGTGCAGCAGCGAACCAGCTCGTCCAGATCGATCTTCGGCTGTTCACCGGACCAGTCTACCTGGACAAAGGAACCGTCCCCGCCGTCAACAAGCAGCTCCCGGAAACCGTCCCAGCTGGTGCAGACCACAGGAAGACCGTAGGCTTTCGCTTCCAGAAGGTTGAAGCCAAACGTCTCTCCCGGATCGGTGGAGAGGTTGACCAGAAGCCTGGATTCCCGGAACAGGCGGTCTTTCTCACTCCCGTGGACGGGACCTGTAAACTCCACAGTTTGCTCCAGTCTATATTCCGCTACGATTGCTTCAAGCCGTTCTTGATATCGGTCCGCATCCTGCAATGACCCCGTATATTCTCCGGCGATCGTCAATACCGTGTCCGGGACACGCTGCTTGATTTCCGTCATAGCCTCTAAGAGCACATGAATGTTCTTGACCTCTTCCAGCCGGCCGATGGATAGCAGACGTTTACCAGCAAGCGGCCGAACCGGCTCCGCAGCCAGCAAGGTGTCGATGCATAACGGAATCTTATGGGCATGCGCGTACCGGGGGGAGATATTCACCAGCGCCTGTCTGCAAGATTCCGTACTGGCAAGCAGCACATCCTGTTCGGTAATCCAAGGCGCACAGGACAGCCAGGTTGTCAGCCAACGGGCGGATGCGACGGAATGGGCGATAACCATGAAGCGAAGCGGAAGCTTGGCGAAGCTCCGAACCAGCATCAGGAAAGGCATGAAATAAGGAGCGTTCACATAAAGCGTATCCATTCCGTATTCCTCGCATAATCGGGCCAGCCGCTCCGATGCTTGCGGAAGCGAAGACATCGGCTGCTTGGAGAACTGGCGAAGCGAACCCCCGAAGATCTTGGCAAAGCGCACCGGCGGAATGCGGACCAGCTCCGTATATTCAGCCAGATACCCTGTCCATTGGTCATCAATCACCCGTTCGTTCAACCGGGGGGAATGGCCATCGAAGCAGCCCACCCTAGGTCTGCACTCAGCATGTAAATCGAGGTTTCCAGCGGTGATAGACATCGGTCAATTCCTCCTTCAGCTGTTGCTCCGTCCTGTGCAGCTGCTCCACCTTATCCACCAGCAGTCCGATTTCCCCGGTTCGTCCCGGCATGGACGTACGGATCGCCAGGTAGGCGAGCGTGCTCCACATTTTTATGAAGCCTTCCAGCTGCTCCTGATACAGCTCCGTACCTTGATTAAGCGCTTCCGAAAAATATTGATACAGCAGTCCGTAGCTGTATTTGCGTTTGGAGAGGATGCCGAGCTGGGATATAGCATCCTTCAAGGCCCCGGGCGGATACATATCGGGCGACTCCACCGTCTGCATAATCCTCCGCCTCACCGTGCCGGTTAGCGACCGTTCACCCGGATCGGTCTCAATCGTATCCTCGAAGATTCTCGCCACCTCGTGAGCGTCCGGCGCATGGAGCCATTCGGGATGAAGCAGCAGTCCCCCGCCCAGCTCATTGCTCAGAAAAGCATCGTGTACATGGCTCGCGGCCACTAACCCTTCCCATTCAAAATAGCGGTCGTATACCACGAATTGATCGCCCCGCGTTCCGTGTACGATGACAAAATGGGGCTGATGCATGGTTTGAAACGTTCTTTTTTGATAGGGCATATGAAACAGGTCAAGCTGTACCAGAACAGGAAGCTCCGGATGACGCCGCAGGACCTCCAGGAACTTCTTCAGGTTGATGAGCTTTTCGGCCCCGTAATCATACCACTCCACGGCCCCTTCCCCGTACAGACGGGTGAACAGCCGCAAATATTCCGACGGGGTGATGTCCGCTGAGAAATAGGTCAGCTTGCCGTCCTCCGTAACGCTGAATGGCGCGTCCCAAGCACCGATATAGAGCGGACGTTCATCCCACCCGGCTTGCTCCAAGCCATAACCGAGTCCGTTCAGAAAGCAATGGGCTTGTTTCACGTCAACCCCCGGTTTTAACGGCCCGTTTGGCCAATATGCGCTGTGAGATCAAGCGCGCGGTGGCGAAGTTCTCCTGCAGAAGCTCGTCGTCCTCGTAAAAAATCTCGTACTGCTGTTCAATCTGCATCATCAGGTTGACCAGCAGCACCGAATCCACGCCTGCATCCTCCAATGGGGAGTCCCCATTCAATTCCTCCGCCAGCTCCGGTCTGGAGGTCAAATCGGCCACCCGGTCAATCACGAATTGTATGATGGGCTCCCCCTTAAGGGCATGGATGAAATCGACTAAAGAACCGACCGTTTGGAAGACGGCAGGATCCAAATCCTCCTCGGGCACAGTCACGTTGAACACTTCCTCGATGTAGACCACCAATTGGAGTACCATGATCGAATCTACGTTTAAGTCTTCGTACAGCCGGTCTTCCTCTTTAATGACGTCCGGGAGAGCGAGCTCCAATTGTTCGGACATGACCTGCCTCAATTGAGCTATCGTTTGTTCCTTATCCATGAATACCATACTCCTCTTCTACCAATTGTTTTCGCATAACCTTCCCTGTACTCGTCTTCGGAATGTCCTCCGTAAAAGCAATAAAGCCCGGAACTTTATAAGCAGGCAGAAACCGCGCGCACCACCTCTTCACCTCCTCCTGAGACAGCGCATCGCCCTTCCGGACGATTCGGGCTTTGACAGCTTCCCCCCAAACGGGATGCGGAGCCTTGTGCACGACAGCTTCCTGAACGCCGTCCAGCCTTCGGATGACATCCTCCACCTCGGAGGGAGCTACCTTCAGTCCTGACACATTAATCAGATCATCCATCCGGCACTGAACATGAAGCCTGCCGCTGAGCCAATATCCCAAATCTCCGGTATGAATCCGGCGTCCGCCTGTGGCAATGATGATTTCATCCGGCTGCTCCCGGGTTCCGGCCCTTTCCATTGCCATATGCTCCAGAAGCATCCCGGCATCCGTAGAATCAGAGGGCCGGTCGCCAAGCGAGATGCAGCCCGCCTCAGAGCACCCGTATTGCTGGATCACCTCCACCTCTGCACCCCCAAGCCTGTTCAGCAGTTCTGCAGACATCGGGGAGCCAGAGGATACCAGCTTTCTAAGAAGCACCTTCTCTCTCATCAGACTGAGCAGAATTTGAAAGAGGAAGGGCACCGCATACACCACATGGCGATCATGCTGCTGCATGAGATGCAGGGCGAATTTGGGGTTCTTGTCCGTCACGATAACCGGCGCTACACCGCGCTTAAGTGCGGAAAGCGTGCCTGTGATGAATCCGAAGGAATGGGACACGGGCACCAGAATGATCGGTGTATCCTCCCCGCTGCAGGGCAGCAGCTTGTTGTAGGCCTCGATTTCCATTTGCACATGAGACCAAGACCGTTCCACTAGCTTGGGAGCGCCGGTCGTGCCGGAGCTGAATTGAAGCAAGGACGGCTCCCCGTTCATCCGATCCAGGCGTGAGTGCAGAGGGTGAAAGACGGTGCTGCCTCCTGCGTCGGTCAGCAGACCCGTACAGCCTGCGTCATCGGCTTGACTGAGAGCGGTTTCAATCGGGGTGTCGCCGTTTATCAGAAGCACCGAACCCTCATTCCTGATCATCAGCTCCGTGGCGGCCAGAATATTCGCCGGCTCCTTCATACATACAGCTGTCCGCCGTTTCTTCCAAGCAGAGGAACCCAATAATACGTATATCGCGTGTATTCGACGTTCCAGTTCATGCTGGTCATAATGTTCTTTATTAACAATGAACATGGGGTCTCCTTTCCCATGAGATTTTTTTACTTCTTTGAGTATTTTCGCCACATAACGACGTTTTCCTTCCCTTGTAATCAGGATTGCTAAAAAGAGACCCTTCCGGCTGGATCTTGCTCAGCCGAAAGGGTCCGCATGTTTCTGTTTACGCTTTTACTTAGCGAGATATTCGATGAACTTTATAAAGATAGTAGCTACTTCAGCGCGGGTGGCATTGGATTGGGGGGCAAAGAAGTTGCCTGGCTTGCCTGATACAATTCCGATGCCCTGCTGTGCCTGAACGGCCTTCAACGCCCATGAGCTGATCTGACTCTCGTCCGCGAAGGACTTCGATTGACTTTCAGGTATCTCATAGCCCTTGTACTTCATGTAATTGTACAGCATCACCAGCATCTGCTCGCGTGTAACCGGTGAATTGGGTTCAAACAGGTCTGCGTTTATACCGTTGACGATGCCGCTTTGGGCCGCCCACTCGACTGCCGCCGTGTACCACTGCCCATCCGTCACGTCGCTAAAACGGGAATTCGTGTAGCTGGAGCGGTTTACGTTCTCAAGATTGGCCAGTACCTGCACGTACATCGCACGCGTCATTGAGGTGCCCGGTGAGAACGTTGTGGACGTCGTGCCGTTGAAAAGACCGTATGTGTAGGCGGAGTTTACGTAGCTGTAGAACCAGTCGTCCATGTTGACATCCCTGAAAGGATTGCCAGACACCACGAGGAAGCCCAGCGGGGTGTCGTCATCGAATACAAATTCCGTACCCTCATGGATGTTCAGCGACATGCCTTTGTCTAAGCCGGCACTCGCGCCGCCGTGTAGTGTCACTTCGGCGCTCTTGCCCGCCGGAATGGTCACCTTACCTTTTGAGTCTATAGTCGTGCCTTCGGGTACCTTAATCTTCGTCCCGCCCTTGGTCGTAATCTCGCCGCCGCCGGGCAGGATGGTATTGCCGTTCTTGTCCGTGACCGCGGGCTTATCCTTCGGTGTGTTCACTTTGTAGGTCGGCTTCAACGATCCAGTGACTGTCCCGGTGCTGGTATTGCCCGTATTGCCGGTATTGCCCGAACTGCTGGTATTGCCGGTATTGCCACCAGAAGCACCGGGTACGCTCGTTTTTCTCTGCGCGAACATCCAATCAAAGACGTCAGTGTAGTCATTGTTCCAAGTCGGCAACTTAGAGGACTGCGCCGTAGGCTTAAGGCTCCACTCTTTGTTGGAACCTACATTGGACAAAGTATCTGTGTACCCTGAAATATTGTTCCACAGAACTGAAGCTTCCATCTCATGGCCGGAAGGAATCCAATTGGTTCCATTAACAGGTGCTTCCGCCTTGGTCCATTGGTCATAAGGCCAGACGAATATTTCATTTCTGTCGATGAACGTGTGCCTAGCGTTTTCCAATAGGGGCATTATATTCGCTATATAAGTTTCCGCCCCTGTTTTTATTGTTGAAGAATCAGTTGTGTTAACGAATGACCAGTATGCAAAGTTTTTAAGAGTTTCGGCTTGTTTCGCGTTGATTGATGGTGGAAAAGACATAGGCGCCGCGGCTGCGAGCAAATCGGGATATGTCGTCAAGAAAGTATTCGTATAAGCGGATCCCATAGAGAAGCCTGCCATGTAGATACGGTTGGGGTCAACAAGTCCCTTACTTACCAGATCATCGATATAAGCCTTTAAGGTAGCGGGTGTTGCCTGAACGTTGTTTTGAGCCCGCAGAGCGATGATATGACTAGCGTATTTAGCGTTCTTCTCCATTTTTTTCATAAGCGCGGTGGCTCCGTTGGCGGACCTGATGGGCGCAAAGGTATCCCCGTCCTGTGTACCGCCGCGGGTAGAACCGTGAGCATAGATGTAAAGGGGAAGCCCTTTTACCGGAGCGCCGTTGCCGTCCTTATGAATATAGAGTCCATACTGCATCGCGTCCGCTTTATCAATTTTGGGACCCACTTCAAATTTGTCGATGATTTCATTGACGGTACCTGACTGTGCGAAAGCCGACTTAACAATGGCAGCCTTGCCATCAAGCTTGATATCGCCACTAGATACAATGCTGTAATTCTGGACGGTGGATTTGGATGCTTCCAAAGTGGATTGTCCGCCGGTTAATGTCCAAAATTCCAATTCTACAACGATGTAGCGGCCTTTAGTAAGTCCAGCTTGATAATCAGGGGAGTTCTGGTTCACACCCTTATACCCTCTGGGTCTAGGTTGGTCATTGACGTATACTCTGTTGACGGTGCGTGTGCCTTGATATGCGAGGCTACCGCCCAGCAAAGTATTCCTCGCCGATACTGTAAACAGGTTTGAACTAAGGTCGGCACCCACAGCTTCATTTCCCTCACCCAGATCAATGATAACAGCTGTGGTAAATTCTCCGGTGGCAAAGTTATCATTGTATACGATAAAGTTAAGTAACGTTGCGGCAGGATCGGGTTTGAATGTAACATGGATTACCTTGTCATCGGTGTTCACATTATTCAAGGTATAGGTATTGTTTGCAATCTCTACAGACTCTCCATTTACAGTTACGGTATCCACGACATAACCGCCGATCGGAGTGAATGTAAAGGATTGGCTTCCGCCGTCAGCTACCCGAATCAAGCCGGATGGCGAGATGGTGCCGTTTAATCCTGCCGTGGCGTTAACGGGGTGTCTGGTTACCGTGGAGCTCCCAAGCAGCAGCAAGCTATTTTTGAAGCTGTCAGAACTGCCATAACCCGCGTCGGGCTTACCTAAAGCGGATACAACCTCATAACGGTCATTCCCTGCACCAGTTGAGTTATTGATGTACACATCAAACGTAATCGGGGAATTGCTTGTGAATTCAATGGTTCTTCTAGGTATCTTCACTTCCGCGATATACCCGGTATCCGTTCGTGTAACTGAACCGTCGCGGCCCTCAGCGGCTTGACCTGAGAAAATACCGCTTGCGCCAATACGCCACTGGTTTGAGCCACTTTTTCCGTCACCGACATAAAATTCCACACTGTCGGTCATGTACTCAGTGCCAGGCGTATGACCGGCACAGACATTCGGGTCTGTAACCACAACGCGTGCATATAGAAAGTCTTCGTCCCAAAATACTTTGGCTTTGCCGGTGGCCTTGGGGCCTATCTTTTGGTCGGGTGCGCTACTGTTGTTGATGTCGAACTCCGCAGCTTGTTCCCACAGTTTGTCGTTAGTGCTGAGTACAGGTGAACCGTATCCGGCAACAGGCCGATTGTTTGCTGCGGTCTGCGCGAACATCCAATCAAAGACGTCAGTGTAGTCATTGTTCCAAGCCGGCAAGTTAGAGGACTGCGCTGTTGGCGCTATGCTCCAAGTCCCCATCGTTATGTCATTGTAAAGAACAGCCGCTTCAACTTCATGCGCCACCGAATCACTCAGGGCAGGTGAATGGTTCGGATTCGGTTTCTGATTCGGCTGATCAAATTGATTGTAAGGCCATACAAGAGCCTCATTGCTCTCAAAGCGCGAAGCTTTCGCGTTGATCATTTTTGGCATATTGGTGTTTATGAAGTTAGCGAGGTTAGTCTGGTATACTCCAACGTTATACTCATTGATAAACATCCAATAGGCCAGGTTGGTGTGAACGTAGTTGGCGTTCGCGTTCGGTGAGCCGCTTACCGGAGACATAGGTGCGGCGGACGCGAAGAAGCCGGGATAAGCGTTAATTAAGCTGTTCGTATACTGACCGCCCCATGAGAAGCCCGCCGCGTAAATACGGTTAGGGTCTACTGCACCGCTGGCAACCAGGTCATCTATAACCTTCTTAACATTGGCTGTGGAGGGAGTACTCGTGCCATTATAGGAAATATTCAGGATATGGCTGGCGTATTTCTCGGGGGACTTTTCCATTTTCTTCATCAGAGCGACCGAGCCATTCGCGGATTTCATCGCCGCTTTTGGGTCAGTCGCAGCGCTTGTGCCGCCGCGCCCCATGCCGTGGGTATAGACATACAGCGGCAAGCCCCGCGACACCTCACCGTTTCCATCCTTGTGAAGGTAGAGTGCGCGATTGACCGAATTGCCCGTAGGTGTTGTAAATTGGTCAAGGATCGGATTCACAACTTTATCCTGTTCAAAAACCGCGAAGTTAAGCGGATCCCCTTCTGTCAGTGGGATCTCGCCGTTTTGGACCACGCTGTAAACCTGTTTTGTTGAGTTCATGTTGCCATCCAGCGTTATATTGCCGCCGCTCTCTGAATAGAACTCAAACTCAATTACGATGTAACGGCCGCGTTCCAGTCCCTCCTGATAATCCGGTGAACGGCTTACCGTCCCCAGATAGCCGCGTACCTTCGGTTCGTCATTGGCGTATACCCTAGTGATCTTGCGCGTCCCTTCAAAGGTTACCGAGTCGCCGTTCAGGGTCGTGTTCCTGGCCGCGACGGTAAACAAGTCCGGATTAAGCTTGGAGCCTTCCGCTGCCTTCCCTTCGCCTAAGTCAATGATGACAGCCGTCGTGTACTCGCCACGGGCGAAGTTGTCATTCCATACGATAAAGGGGAGCAACTCCGCGGCCGAATCATTTTTGAAAGTCACTTGAAGGGTATGGTTAGCGACAACATTTGAGAAGGTATAAGTGCCATCATCGGATAGAACTGCGTCCTCTCCGTCTACCTTTACGGTATCTACAATTTTGCCGTAATCGGGGGTAACCGTTAAGGTTGTGTCTGAGCCGCTGGCTATTCTCAGAACATTGCCGGGTGCGTTCGGCGTTATTCGGCCGCCCGATTCCGCCGTGGCGGTGATTGAGAATCTCTCGTCCGCTCCACTAGCGGCAATGAGATTCAGGCTGTTTGTATAAGAAGCAGCATTGTTGTAAGCCGCATCCGGAGTTCCGAAACAGGAAACGACTTCATAGCGGTCACCGCCCTTTTCCGACGAGTTATTGATATATACTTCAAAGGTAAACGGGCCTGCCTGCAAGTTCAAGGTTCTTTTAGGGATTCTCATCTCCACGATATATCCTGTGTCCGTGATCTCAGTCCACGCAGCTCTGCCCGGAGCGTTTTGCCCTGAAAACACGCCCGTTGCGCTGATGCGCCATTGATTCGCACCTTGGGTTCCAGCGCCGGCATAAAACTCCAGGCCGTCGTACTGATAATCATTGCCGGGTCCCTGATATAGATTGCTGTCCTCCACGACTACGCGGGCATACAGATAGTCTTGGTCCCAAAGAATCCTGGCTGTGCCTGTGGAATGGGGCCTGGGGTCGTCGGGCACAGTGCTTTTGTTGATAAGATGCTCCATTGTCAGGGCCCACAGCGGGTCGTTTGACCCGAGTTCGGGAGTGCCAAAAATGGCGGTAGGCGTTTCATTTGTCTGCAAGCTTGTAAGATCTGTAGAACTGCTGTCGCCATTAAGTGCTTCTGTATACTCGTTGTTGTCAGTGGCGGCGGCAAAGCTGGCAGGCATTAGTGACGCCACCATTAGCAAGCAACATAGGAACACGAGCATTTTGCCAAATCGTTTTGATATCATTGAAAATCCTCCTTTTTTCGATCCGTGCACCCACGGCTTACCCATATCGTAAACACCAAGGCTTCAACAGCTTACTTCATCGCAGCGAATATAATAGCGCTTTCATATTTTCTCCTCCATAAATTTGTTATTATTTCACCCTATGCAGAATTTCACAGTTTATTCAAATATCAATCTACAGTGTTGTTATAGTTCTTGTCCTGAGAAAAGGACAAGAACTTGATCCCTTAAAACAGAAAACCCACGCTGGGCGCGGGTTCTAATAGGGCTATTTTCTTGTCCACTGACAAAAGATGTTTTTGTTCGTCAGTAAAAAGTATTTTCGTATAATTTCCCCGTATGCGCATCAAGCACTTCGGGCGTCCGCTCGTACTCGCTACCAATCATTCGATACACTAGTTCGTACGGGGCCTCTTTCGCCCTAGCATTGTGCATCCGTTCCCATTGCAGACGCAGCTTGGCCTGTGCCGT
This sequence comes from Paenibacillus sp. FSL P2-0089, assembly GCF_038595095.1. Lineage (NCBI taxonomy): Bacteria > Bacillati > Bacillota > Bacilli > Caryophanales > Paenibacillaceae > Paenibacillus > Paenibacillus sp. FSL P2-0089. Next base: position 3,747,153 of record NZ_CP152006.1, on the reverse strand, counting down.
CCATCGGAGGATGGCTGACTGGGAATCAAATGAAGGCACGGTTTCCAGCTTCTTTAACTGTTCTGGCCTTATCGAGGGGGACATCAAGCTTTTGACCCTCCCATTAGAGCGGTCAACAGCTAGTTGATAGCATTCATCCCTGACAGATACGTCTTGAACATATACACCAAAGCGAATGATTTCCAAACGATCTTCGTCGTCGGTCTCTTCAGTTAGAAGCTTGAGATACGGCAACATTTCGGCTGCTAGTCCTCGGACATAGTCCATAGCTACTTCTATACATGCGTCTCGATCCCAGGTTAATGGAGCTAGTTGATCTGGCTTAACATGCGAAACAAAGTCAATCAGTTGTCCGGTTTGGCTGTCTACTCGCGCCTTAACCGCTCCCTCCATCTGATTAGCCCAATAGGCCTTCCAAGACCGGTCATTCTTGGCTGGACGCTCTTCATTCTGTTGCTTCCACACCATCAACTTGGTGTTCGAGCCAATATTGTCGTCTTGTACTAACTGAAATTGTTCCTTGTCTACGCCAATCCACTCTTCTAGGCTTCGTGCGGGCGGGAACTCACCTGGCCACTCGTCCAGAGTTCTTGGGTCAGAAGGGACAGCTTCTGCCCTATAGGCTGTCGGAACTTCCTCCTGTGATGATGCAGTATAGATTAGTCCTCTACTTCGGGGGGCGTAAACAAGATGGACCTGATCGTCACCATCCGTGTACACGGCTTTGTCCAATATGCAATATTCCACATGTAGCAAAAAATGCGCCTTCATCCACGCCAACTGTTCCTCTTCTGGTGTGATCATGGTTGGGAGTGCTGGCCCTGGAACGGTTCCGTAGTACCTAAATCCGACCACGCGACCGCTGGGGTGAACCATAATCAGGCATCCCGTCTCAGGAAGCGGCAGCCCCATTGCCTTCTGCTGTCGTGTGTACCCAAACATCCCTTCCATCCACTCCATCTCACAATACGGAAAATTACGCAGTGCGCCGGGATAATGATCTTCCAGGAATTGCTCTGCCTGCTGTTTGAGCTCCTCCTCAGATAGCCGTGTCCCGTTGTCCAATGAGGCCCAGGAAATGGCATAGTCTAGCAAGTTGCCGTCCCTGGAGAGTGTAGCAGAAACGGCGTCATCACTCCCCGTTTTAACCCATAAGAATCCCGCTTCTCCCTTCCCTGTTCCCCTCATGGTGTTCTCTTGATAATCATTGACGATCAAATCATAATCCGGTGAAACGGCAAACTGGTGCTCTGCCTGTTGTCTTAACTGCAGGCGTAATGTATCCAGGTCTCGTTCGGGAAAATCTTGAGCCATTTCGTTGCGCAAATGCTCCAGCCCCTTCCGTAATTGTGTTTTTACAGTACCTAATGGCATGTCCAGGAGATGGGCGATTTGCTGCTGGGTCAGGTCCTTCTTATATTTTAAGAACAGGAGCTGACGCAGCTTCGGATTCAGACTGGCCAATGCTCGCTCCAGATCCAGGGTTTGATCGATATCATTAACGACCAATGTCTCTTGCGCCTGCGGGTCTTCGCTCAGGTGAACACGCTTGGATTTCTTCAAGTGATTGAGTGCCCGGTTCACCACAATTCTGGTAAGCCAGCTCTCAAACGCTTCGGCTTGCTGCAGCGTATGCAGTGACTCATAAGCCTTAACCAGGGCATCCTGAACGATATCCTCCGCATCTTTGGACTCCCGTACATAATGGCGGGCCACTCGGTGCAGCTTATCCGTCCGATCCTTTATAAGAGAAACGAAGGCATCGTGATCTCCGTTTTGTGCGGCGTTGATTTGTTGCTGTGCATCGATCATTGTCGTTCACCTCCTGTTATATAGACAGCTAACTTGGGGGTTTGGATTTAATTAATGTAACATTATTCTGGAACTGACCGATCAAGGGACCACCCGCATGCGGCAAGCATGGGTGCCAAAGAGGAGTCACTCTTGGCGTGTTCCTGCTGAAGCTCCTTCATCAACTGAAGCAGTTCTTCCAGCCCGGTACGGATATTGGAGAACACACAGTCCTTTGTTAGACCACCACATATACATGCTGGGATTCGGGCAGTATTGAACTTCGCTTTATGTGGCAAGCTCGTTTCACCGCCAAGTTATCATCCATGCCAGGCGCACCCAAAAAACCGACCTAGTAATAAAGGTCGGGTTTAATTTGGGGTTTTAGCAAAAAAGATCTATTATACTTTACCTTCAATCAGTTCATGATAATTTACCATTATAGTTTCTCTCCTGTCTCATTAGCAGCAGTTACTCCACTATCGTGACTATTCACCCGTTTCAGCAAATTGTTTGATGCGCTCTCCCACTTGATCACGAACCTGCTGGAAGACTGCCCACTTCTCTTCATCTGTTCCTTGCGCTTTTGCCGGATCGTCGAATCCCCAATGCTCACGTTTCACCTGAGGCGGGGTAATGGGACACTTATCTGCTGCATCTCCACATAAAGTAATGACGAGATCAGAGCTGTTCAGCAGCTGCGGATCAATAATATCTGATGTTTGACCTGAGATATCTATACCTACTTCACTCATCGCTTGAACGGCTTTCGGATTCAACCCATGAGCCTCAATGCCTGCACTATACACATTCCATTCATTGCTCAAATATTTCTTGGCCCAGCCTTCGGCCATCTGACTCCGGCAGGAGTTTCCTGTACACAAAAAGTAAATGGTTTTCTTATCCATGAGTCGCATTCTCCTTTGATTTTAAATAAGGTCAATATTATATATAAACTCATTTTTTCTCGGAATAAAAGGTAAACCTACAAGTTCAAAGTGTTAGTATGTCCAAGTATCGGTAAGTACAACGCCCCTAGCATTTGCTCCCATAAAGCTTTATATAGGCGTCCATTTTGCACTCTTGAGGATCTTATCCCAATCCGATGTTTCTTGCCATGCAACTTACGGCAAATGGCATTTGATAACAGAACTGATGTTCTCAGTTGATTATACCAGAACATTTATTCTCAATCCATTCCAATATTGGATTCATAATGGCGGCACTCCATACAAGCAAATAATTAATCGGGCTCTCGCACATGTTCACCTGTAAAGGCAGACAATAAACCTCTTAGTATCTCTGCAACCAGTCTCAATCTCTCCGATTCTCTTTTTTATAATCATGATTAAAGAAGCATTAAGATTCATTTAGCCCCATTTAGGTTGCATTAAAAAGTTAATAAATACGCGATAACTTAAGAAAATCGAGGATGAATGCTAGATTACAAGGGATTTTCTTCATTTTTATATCCTATAGAGTCTTATTTAGTCTCCTAGAGAACTTTCAGCATTTTACAAACGGTGATGCTCAGCGTAAGATTCCTTTTAACAAATGCTGAATTCCCGTCAGGCGGGAAGCGGGGGAACCAAATGGCTGTGGCCAGCCGAAATGGGGTGAATCCAAAGAAGATTGAACTCTTCACTGGTAGGACGACTCTCACCGTCCGAATCCGTCAGCTAACCTCGTAAGCACTGGAGAGAGCCTGCATTAACCATGCTTTTTTGCTGCGATCCCGCAAAACCTTTCCATTACACTTATCCATCGTACAGAAAACCAAATATTCCGTTTGGCTTGAGCATGCTGCTGTATGTGAGAATGAAACTGAACTGTCAGCCTATGTAGCCACAGCTGAGCAGACCCATAATCTGCAGCGTTATATGAAATCTATAGACAACCTAGGAGGCATTATTCATGATTAACGCCAGACTGTCACGAATCGAGTTGTTCGCATTTAGCTGCCGCCCTTCCTTCATGCATATTTCAGAGCCTTACGGATACTGGTATGGGGTGTTGAAGTTAACCTTCGGAGGACAGATCAGCTATGGGAATTGCATTCTTTGTGCGGGTGACAATGCGGTGGATTTAATCAAATGGGGCTCTTTTCTGAAAGAGATATGTCATTGTACTGCAGAAGAAGCCACAGAATACGTCCGGATGCACGGACAAGAATGGGCCCCCAATCAACTTAACATGATCAAGACTGCACTCGATAGTATGTTCATTCAAAATGACCAAATCCGAATGAAGGTAGGAGCCGGATCGGAGCGGTATCGCCATCAAAGGACAAAGCAAAGAATCCATTCAATTAATACGGTGAAGAGTCATCTGAATCCAACCATTTTATTTGCAGAATCAGTATCCTATTATTCACTGCTATAGACATGATCAATTTAAATTATCAAACCTTCAATTGGTCAAAAATCTTAACGAATATTTTCGCGAAGTTCTTGGCATCATCGATACCTCTATGGTGAGTACCTTCAAGCGGCAATTCAAGCATAGTCAAGGCTCTCTCCATGCCTACGCCCCGCTTGCGGTCATTTTCCCAACAGGTGGCTTCCAGATCAAAAATGATATAGTTCATATCTGCTCCTTTTGAAATTCGAATCGATAGACCCATCGCTCCGGGGCTATGTCTTTTGTTATACTTCCAAGTGAGGTTTCAAATACTTCATTTCGCACTTTAATATACACCCACACAGAGGAGCGCAAAGACATGAACTTTTTCAAAAAACTGTTTGGCGGCAAGGAAATGGGCAAATCGGAAGATGGTACCACCATTTATGGTTATGACGCTTCGGATGAGCAGCAGGTTACGCCTCCCGCCAATATTTTGTACATGGAAGATTTAAACGAACATTTCAATCGGGTCTTTCCAAACCGGGAAACTGGCGTGTTCCACGAACTGATTTCAGACATCGTACATATTGATGTAAATATTATGGAGGCTACACCTGATGAGCCCTACCGGGTGCTGTACACCAATGGGATGAGCGATCTGCCGCTGACGCTCCCTCAGGAGATCCGTAAAGAGTATAAGCATCTGGAACGCGCGGAGCTGATGATGTTTTTGCCGGCGGACTGGCCGCTTACGCAGGAGGATTTTGAAGTGGAGGAGAACTACTGGCCGATCCGCCTGATGAAGATGCTTGCCCGATTCCCGCATATGTATCAGACGTGGCTTGGATACGGACATACGATCCCCAACACGGAGGATTACGAGCCTTACGCGGATAACACGGAGCTGTCCGGTGTGATCCTGTATGCTCTGTCGGAAGAGGTTAGCACCGTCCATACGAAAGATGGCAATCAGGTTCAGGTTTATTTCCTGGTTCCGCTGTACCGGGAGGAAATGGAGTTCAAGCTGGAGTCCGGTATAGACGAACTGGTGGCCAAGCTGTTCGAGCTTCCAGAGGATTTCCTCGTTCTGAATCCGAATAGACACAACGCTTGTAAATAACCGCCCGGATTAACAGCTTTAAAAGGCTGAGCTTAAGTCAAGAATATGACTTTGGGCTCAGCCTTTTGATACTAGTTAGCTCATCAGATCTAAACGTGTGGGAATTACTTTAACTAATAGCTTGCTGAAGGTTATCTGCACCGAATAGGCTGCAAGGGGGAGGCTTAATTGCAATTCGTACAACTAAATCATCGGATGTGCCGCTCAATCTCCGTTTAGCTGTATTTCCTGCAATTAAAATGCCTCTATATCTGGGTTTTCGTCGATCCGGGAAAATTTAGTTGTACAGACTACAATTAGAAGAGGAAGTTCACCCGTTTCCCTATTTTTAGTTGCACAGAATACACTTATCTCTGCTTTTTTTCGCTACGAACCCAGCATCATCTCTTACCACTTTTATGGAATGAAATCACTTGTTTAATTCTGATGCTCTACTAGTTGGCTTTCTATCACAGTTGACTGTAATACAGTTCAACCTTCCTAGTACCGCTCATTGATCTGCTCCCCTAACCATGCGCCTTGGCGGACAAGTCTGCGCTGCAGGTCCGTGATGTCGATACTGCGCGTTTCCCGCGTACCTGTCTTGGCCAGAATCGCCGCGGCCGTACCGGAGGCTTCGCCCATGGCAAAGCAATTCGGCATGACCCGGGTGGAGCCTTGGGCCGCTCTATCGGTTGATATCGCTCTGCCGGCTACGATTACGTTCTGAATACCAACCGGAAGTAAGGCGCGATAAGGAATGCCGTGCGACTCTCCCGGCGATAGACGTACCATCGTCATGCCGCTCGTAGGCTTTGCCATATGAATATCAATAAAGTAGGCATTTCGGGCAATGTCGTCCGGAAACGAACGGCACGCCAGAAAATCGTCGGCGGTGACGATATAATCGCCGATGATCCGGCGGGTCTCCCGAATGCCGATCTGTTCGCCTGTCAACGTCAGGAAAGCGTTCTCGAATCCGGGAATCGCTTCCCGCAGCCATCCGGTAATGTGTTCAACAAGTGCGCGGCCTTCGATTGCTCCGCGGGTCAGATCATCCGTATTTGAACCATCTATCCCGAATACATGCCCGAAATTGAAGCCTGCCGTATGATTGTTCAGCCAGGAAATACCGGCCCAATCTCTGGCGACGCGTAATCTCCCTTCAAGCTTCGCCTTGTTGATCGCATGTTTCAGATCGTGGCCGTGCGTCTCAGCACTTGAGAGAAATTTGTTCCGGTCCAGGTTATTCAGGACAAAGCACATCGTCCCCGGCTGCAGCTCTCCGTCATCTCCACCTTTGGCGAGCTGCCCGCCCGCAAGATAGGTGAGATCCGCATCGCTGGTTGCATCAATGTATATCTTCCCCTTCACCGCCTGGGTTCCGGTCTTGTTATTAATGATCGCCGCTTCAATGATGCCGTCCTGTTGAAGAACTTGACTGACGAAGGTATGGTACAGCACTTTAACGCCAGCCTCCATCATCTTCTCATCCAATATGCGCTTTAAAATTTCCGCATCAATCGGCACCCAATCCAGCCGGTCCTTCCATGCTTCCTGAAACGTCTCCTCCATCCTGCTCTTCATAGCAAGCAGAATTTCCAGCCCAATCCCGCGGATTACTGGCTTGATCTGATCGGTATACGGGCAAAATGCAGGAACCTGAGAGACCGTCGCCATGCCGCCCAGGTATCCTCTTTGCTCTATCAGCAATACGGATGCCCCGTTTCTTGCAGCTGCGAGCGCTGCCGCTACTCCTGACGGTCCTCCTCCGGCAACAACAACATCCACTTCCGTGTAGATTGGAATATCGCGCTCGGGTATTTTAACGGTTAGTGCCATATCGGTCATTCTGACCACCTCCACCTGTTTTCTTCCATTGTAGCTTTAACTTACATCAACCGCGGTGAGACTGAACGCTCTTGTTTCTTTAATTCACTCGGGGCTACACCCCAATATTTACGAAACACTCTGGCAAAATAGCTGACATCACGATATCCTGCCGCTTCTGCTGCATCATACACCTTAACGCCGCTGTATAAGAGCTCTTTGGCATGCTCCATACTCCGCTTCAGGAGATATTCCGAAATGGATTTCCCTTCCTCCCGCTTAAAGAGCCGGCTAAGGTAAGAGGGATTGACATATAATCTTTCGGCCAGCGTGTGCAAGGTCAGTTCTTCCTTCCCCAGCATTTCCTCCACGGCCTCGATCATTTGTTTAACGAGCCGATGGCTGGAATGCTTTCGCTCCCGTTCCCGGTATTGGGTAATGCGGCTGGCCACTCTTTTGGACCATTCCACGATTTGCTCTTTGGATAGCAGGGATTCAAAGGATAGAAGCATCGAATAATCCTCTTGCAGCACCTCCTGCATCGACCAGCCCCGCGATTGAATCATACGTGTAAATAAGCTGCTCAAATACAGCAAATGCTCGTATACCTTTTGGGTTGAGACCGCTTGGGAGTATACGTCCTTGAAGTAGCAGTCTATCAGCTCAGCAACCGCTGCCGCATGATCCGTATGAACTGCAATCTCCAGCTGTTTTTCGAACTCAGCGTCATAGTGAAACGGCTGCTCCATGTTGGTTACGTCCAGGTAAGGAACGAACACCTCATTTCCGTAAATGGCCCGCTCCTGCAGCGCACGGCGTGCCTGCCCGTAGGACAGCGAAACATGCTCCCATGAGCCTGGGGTCCCTAGTCCGGCGCTGGCGGTAAGCTTCAGACACTCTTTAACAATGTTGAAGAGACGGGGAATGTGAACATTGATCCGCTGGATGATATCTGGAGCCGGTTCTTCCGGTTTTCCTAAAAAGAGCAGCACGGTTGCTCCGTCCGCATCATTAAAGACCCGGCAGTCTTCATGCTGTAAACATTCAGCCGCTATGCATTCCAGCGAAAACTGCAGCAACGCCTGATCCGAAGACGTAAACCGTTCCCCTTGCTCGTGAATCGGATCGATTTCACATACGGCTACTGCAAACCAGGTATAGAGGGCAAGCTCCAGATTCAGCTCCTCCATATGCTTCTTGAGCTCCCAGTCCGCATACCGGCCCTGTATCCAGCTTCTATAAAAATCATCCTGGAGCTGAGGCAGGCGGTCATGCCATTTCCGCTGCAGCTCAATCATGCTGTGCTTTTCCATCAGTTCCTCTCGTATCTCTTCCGCAGCCGCAAGAATAGCCTTCAAAATTTCATCGTCTCCGGCCGGCTTCAGCAAGTACTTCATGACGCCAAGCCCCACAGCAGCCTGCGCATACGGGAAATCGTCATGGCCGCTTAAAATCACGATTTTCATGTGCGGTTCCTGCTGCAGCACCGTTTTCGCCAAGGTCAACCCGTCCATCTCCGGCATCTCGATATCGAGCAGCATGATATCCGGCTTCCTGCGCCCGATCATGGACAGCGCTTCTAAGCCGTTCTCGGCAAGCGCCACTACTTCGATGCCATGCTCATTCCACGGTATATTATTGGCCAGGCTATTCAATATTCGAATTTCATCTTCAACAATCATGAGATTCATGTTCCGGTTCCCCTCTCTCCTCCCGGCAGCGCTCTGCCGGCAAATCGATGATCGCCGTCGTTCCGTTCCCTTCCCCGCTGACGATCTTCAATTCCGCCGTCTCCCCATAGTAAATGGTAATTCGAGCCTGGACATTGAGCAGCGCAAAAAACTCGGAGTTCTTTTCAGGGGGGCCGTGTAATCCCCGAACCTGATTCTTGCCAGGGCCTGTTGAATCCGCATAAGCCTTGGCCCTGGAATCCCTCTTCCATTATCGGTTACCTGGATGATCAGCCGGTCATTAGAGACATCGGTGCGAATGCTTAATGCTCCGCCTTTTATTCGTTTCTCCAATCCATGCAATATGGCATTCTCAACCAGCGGTTGAAGCAGCAGCTTCAGAATATGCAAATGCTGGCTATCCTCAGAAGCGCAGTACTCCACCGTAAATCGCTCGGCAAAACGGATTTGCTGAATCCGAATATAGTATTGAAGGTGCTTGAATGTTTCCTCCACCGTAAACGACTCCTGCCCTTTACTCAAACTCAGCCTGAAGAAGTTCGACAAGTTGAGCACCATCGTACTGATCTCTTCCGCTTCATAATTTTTGGCCGTCCAATAAATCGAATCCAGCGTGTTGTACAAGAAGTGGGGATTGATCTGAGCCTGCAGAAATTTGAGCTCCGTCTTGGTCATTCTGAGCTGTTGCTCATAGATGTCCTTGATCAGATGACGCTGCTGACTCGCCGTTTCGTTGAAAGCCTCCGTTAAATACCCCAACTCGTCCTGCCGCCCGTTCTCCAGCCTGATATTCAGATTGCCTTTACGCAGCTGCCGCATGCCGGACACAAGTCTTGATATCGGAGAAGCAATTCCGCTGTAGATAAACCAGGCAATCCAGACGGCAAGCACGACACTGAGTGCAATAATGCAGTACGCAAAAATTTGCAGCGGCCTCGACTTATCATAAATCTCACGCTCGGGCTGGATCAGCAGCAGCGACCATCCGCTTCGGGGAGAAGTCACCCGCAGAATCAAATTTTTCTCATCCGTTTCCGGGGTTTCCCGGACCAAAACATTGCCTGGCTCGACGTCCCTCCATTCGAAAGACAATGTTTCTGCAGGAGCACTCGATACGATTAACCGCTCCCGGGCATCAAACAGATAGACCTTGGAGCTGCTGTTCGCCAGCAAATGGGACAACGAGCGGAGCAGCTGATTTTTCGAAATCGACAGCATGAGGACATTTTCGCCTTTTTCGCCGCGATAGAAATCCATAAGTCTCATCATAATAAGCTGATTCCGGTTATAGATAGGATCCGGGATTCCGGACAAATTTTCTTCATGGCGTTCTGACAAGTAGTATATGCTTGCGCCATTTGCCTTCAGAGCCTCACCGTACCATGGCTCAGGGCCTTGGGATTCACGGTGCAGCAGCCCGAGCTTTGTTGTGATCAGCGAGTTGGAAGGACGATGATAAATCATGGTGTCGCTTAAATATTCATTGACCATAGTTATATTCGTAAGCTCTTTCATGACACGCGTGAAGTCCATAATTGCCCCGGAGGTCAGGGTCTTCTCCTGATGAGACAGCAGGGCGGATAAATTGGTATCAGTTGCGATCAAGGTGGACAGATTGTGGATGCTTTTTAAGGTCAGGTCAACAAACTCCAACGCGGAGTTCATGGCACTGAGTGTGCGCTCGCCAAGCTCCTGCTCCAAAATCCGCTGAGACTTTACATTGGCAAACATACTGAACGCCACCAGCGGCAGCAAGATAAGAAGAAAATAACAGGTAAGCCTAAACTGAATCGACTGCTTCAAGACGTTGCGGAATTGCGTCAGCCACTTCATACGATTCCCCCACGATTCTGCATGCCTTCATTATAGCTTAGACCCTGTTATCCGTCCTGTTCATTGCCCGTTGACTTCCTTCGTCATTTCCTCGCCGCCGTTTTTCTTCCAGTCTTCAACAAATTGATCAAAGCTGTCTACCGGCTGCTGGCCTATGATGATTTTCGTGAATGCTTCGACCTCCATTTTGGACAGCTTAGGCCCGTATTTACCCATTCCTGGCGTCGGTACGCCCAGATATTGATTACGGATGGCAACCTCGTTAATCTTGTCGACAATCTCATTCAGCTTAAACTCCATACCGAGCGAGTCCAGACGCTCTCTGGATACTTCAGAATTGAACGGTACAATCGCTTCGCCGAGCGTTAGCCGGTAAATATGCTTGTTGTGCTCATCAAAGTTCGTAACCACCTTCCCGTCCTCCATATTCCATACCTCGCCCTCAAATCCGAGCATGAGTGTGCGGTATCCGTCTCCGATCATGAAATCAAGCATCTTAATAACAGCCTCCGGATGTTTGCTCGTAACCGGAATCACATTAAACCCGGCAACATAGCTGTTGCCCCAGGTTCCCTGCTTCCCGTCAGGTCCGGTTGGATATTCGAGGGGAATCCACTCTGCATTGGGATCATTTTTCTGGTTGGTCAAGATGGGGCCGCGGGTATCATACCAGTTCCCGGAGAACAGGCCCACTTTGCCGCTGGCGACTTTCTCGTCAACATTAGCCATCTTATTTAGAGCCCACTCGGGATCAATCAGCTTTTCCTTATAGAGATCGGCAAGATAGCTTAGTGCTTCCTTCATTTCCGGCAGTGTGCTGGAATTCACCAATTGCCCGTCCCGTTCAGTCCATTGGCCCCGCTGGATTCCCCATGCCCCGATAAACGGAGCTACTCTGCCGAGGTTTTCCTGCAGGATCAGGCCAAACGTATCATCTTTGCCGTTTCCGTCGGGATCATCCTGCGCAAAAGCGCGAATCACCTGTTTGTATTCTTCCAGCGTTGTCGGTGGTTTGAGTCCCAGACGGTCCAGCCAATCCTTACGTGCAAACATGATTTCATTGCCCGGGATCGGGTTCAAGCTGGGAATCCCATAGATCTTTCCGTCCACGGTGACGACCTTCCAGGCTTCCTCCGGGATACTTTTCTTCAGATTCGGTCCGTATTCGTCGATTAAATCATTCAGAGGGGTAAGGGCCTTCTGCCGGACATAGCTTTCGAACCAATTGGCGTCATAGGACAGGAGCATATCCGGCAGATCATCGGAGGCCATAATCACGTTCAGGGCATCCCCGTAACCGTCCGCAGGAGGCGTGAGCAGCTTGATGTCCAAGCTCGTGTTCTCGCGGATGTAATCAATGTAAGGATTATTGTTCTCGTCCATGCCCGGCGGGAACTTCCGTCCGGCATTGCTTAATACGATATCAATGGCCTGGCGTTCTTCCTTCCCTTTGCCACCTTCCTCCTTCGTGCCGGATGAACATGCGGACACCAGCAGCATGGAGGTCACCGCCAGAATGGATACGGATCTTTTTACCAAGATTGAGACTTTCATGTGACAATCCCCTCTCTTTTCATGTTACATGCAGTTCTAGCCTTTTACGGATCCAAGCGTAATCCCTTTGACAAAATGCTTCTGCAGAAACGGATACACGAGCAGGATCGGAACTGTGCTGGCAATCAGCGCCGCAGCCTTCAAGGACTCCAAGGCCAGCAGCGTGCTGTCGATATTGGCGGAATACCCGTTGTTATTGCTGATGTTCGATTGATTGAACATGATCAGCTCACGCAGATACACCTGCAGCGGGAAGAGATTCCGGTCCGTCACATACAGGACGGTGTCAAAGAAGGCGTTCCAATGTCCAACCGCATGGAACAAGGTAATCGTTGCAATGACCGGCATGGATAACGGAACAACGATCCGGACGAGCGTTCCGATATTGGAGGAGCCGTCAATCTTGGCGGATTCCTCCAATTCGGGCGGCACGCCTTGAAAGAAATTTTTCATAATAATAACATTGAACGCGCTAACCGCTCCAGGAATGATATAGACCCAGAAGGAATTCAGCAGCCCGGTCGCTTTCACGACCAGAAAGGTCGGAATCATGCCCCCGTTAAACAGCATCGTGAACACAATCAGGAACATGATGGCTGATCGTCCTTTAATATAAGCCTTGGACAGCGGATAGGCCAGCATACAAGTGATCACCACATTCAACAGCGTGCCGATGACCGTGCGCAGCAAACTGACCTTGAAGGCGTTCACAAAGGCATGCTCGCGCAGTACCTTCACATACGCTTCGAAACTGAAATCCACCGGCCATAACGTCACCCTGCCGGATGTTATCGCCTGATGACTGCTGAAAGACTGGGCCACGACATGCAGGAAAGGCAGAAGCGCAAGCAGAGCAATGAAACCCAGGATCAGGTAATTAAGCCCCGATGCCAGACGTTCTCCCCTAGTAAGTCTCATAGATTCACCCCCTCTACCATAAGCTGTTCTGGCCAAGCTTCCTGGCGGCTTTGTTGGCGAGGACGACCAATATCAGACTGATGACCGATTTGAACAACCCGACAGCGGTAGTAAAGCTGAATTGGCCCTGCGTGATTCCGGTCCGGTAGACATAAGTCTCGATAACATCGGCCACATTGTAGACCAGCGGATTATAGAGCACAAAAATCTGTTCGAAGCCGACATCCAGAACGCTCCCGAGGCGCAGTACGAACAGGATCACGATGGTCCCGATGAGCGATGGCAGGGTAACGTGGAGTAACTGCTTCCATTTGCCCGCGCCGTCTACGACAGCGGCCTCGTAGATCTGTGGATCGATCGATGCCAGCGCAGCCAGATAGATGATGGCCCCCCATCCCGCTTCTTTCCAGATATCGCTGACCACCAGCACCGTTCTGAACCATTCCTGACTGCCCAGGAAGAAGACCGGCTCCAAACCGAGCATGCCCAGAAACTGATTGACGATGCCCGTTGCCGGGGACAGCACGTTGATCAGAATGCCTCCGATGATGACCCAGGACAGAAAATGCGGTAGATAGACAAGCGTCTGGACCCCGCGCTTATACAGCATGTGCCGGACTTCATTCAGCATCAAGGCCAGGATGATCGGACCCGGAAATCCCCAGATCAGCTTGTACAAACTGATCAGCAGCGTATTTTTGAATACCGTGTAAAACTCGCTGTCCGTAAACATATTTTTAAAATGCGTAAGTCCCACCCATTCGCTGCCGCGGATGCCGGCAAAGGCGCTAAAATCCTGAAAGGCAACGATGATGCCCCCCATTGGCACATATTTAAAAATGATAAAATACGCGAGTCCCGGCAGCATAATCAGGTATAAGTCCCAGTACTTTTTCAGGGCCTGAAACCGCTCCGGCTTGACCGTACGAAGGGGATGGTTACCGGGCTTGCGATCCGCCGATGCCAAATCTGAATCCATAGGCTACCTCCTTAACCCTTAGTCATAATCTCTTATCCGTGTGACATCCTCATTGTACCTGCCGTTTGGTATTTGCTTTAAGGGCATTTACATGACCTTTTAGGTGAATTTCTTGACCACTTGGCCGGGAATGACAAAAAAACAACCCAAATTCGTGTTTGGGTTGGGATGCTATGAAATCATTAAGGTTTAGCGAGGTTCATTTTCGGCGGGATGTACCCGAGTTGCCTGCCCATTTTTACAATTTGTCCTCTATAATGAAATTCGTGGGTGATGGTGTGCGAGAATAACCATAATTCGGTTAGCTCTACACTGTCACTATGCCAGGCTGCTGGTTTGGTGGGATCCCATTTGATTTTAAAGTCAGTTGGAAATTCATAAACCAGCTCATCCGTGTTCTTAAACACTTCACGCATTTTCTCTACATCGTCAACGGATTCCACGTTTATTGTGGGAAGTGATTTGCCAAGGGAGCGAATCCTTAATCATACCCGATAACAATCGGCTACATGAGCATGCAGACTGCTAATAGAAACTTCGCCAAAGGTTTCTATTTCTTTCACATAATCTGTGGGGGACATGGATTCGCAAAACCGAAATAATGATTCCCTTGTGCGTTGGATCATTTCATACTGACCTTTGAATACATCCATCTTCTCGCTCTCCTTTTAAATAAGGATTTTAGATGTCTATAATAACTATTATGTTTCATTGCGTCAAGGAGTTACTGGCGCCCCCCTTCTCAGTAGTACGCCTCACTCTTACGAATTAAAAAAAGAAACCCTCAAATTACTTTAAGGGCTCTTTTATATTTAACTCATTCGAAGTATTTTTTTGTATACTTATCAAGTAGAGCCTCCATCTTATTCAATAGCTCAATACCTTCTGCTCCCTTCTTTTCACCTGCATTATTCCGGTAACCATTATTCTTGAATCCACTCTAAGTTGTAATCATTCAACGTTGTATCACATTCAATGATTTTCGGAATCCGAGTAAAAGTCCTGCTACCAAGGGAGTAGATAATGGGAGGAAAAGAACTGCATATACAGGACCCCATTGCAAATACCCTTCAATGTTAACGGTCTCATACCCTCTGGTTTCACCACTAACAATAATGGCACCTGCTGTACCCATAATTAACACGTTTATAAAAGCGATGATCATACATAACACCATAAATTTGGCGCCTTTAAATTGGATATGGTGGAATTGAAAACCGGATATCGAAAAAGACAAAGATAATGGTACACATAACGTCAAGAAAAACCATAACCAGCCATCACTTCCTGCTCCTCCTGCAATGCCGTTTCCGAAAATAGCTATAAGGAAACCAATAACTAGGCTGGCACAGAATCCATATAATAATCCTACAATCAGTTGTTTTATCCGCATCGCTAATCTCCTTTTATTAAAGTGTATTTTAACTTACGGGTATTTTCAGATTAGCTTTATTTTACTATATAAAAGCCAGTCCTGTGAGGGACTGGCTTTTATGATGCCTAAGCTGTTGGTTTACGTTGATCTCCATCCGAGGAGCAAGACTAATAAATGCAGTAGTTCGAACCTCAACAATGTTTGCCATCAAAATCATCAGCAAAAGACAAGAACTTGGTCCCTTAAAACAGAAAACCCACGCTGGGCGCGGGCACGTATGGGAAGAAGTTCAACAAAAAGCAGCCGGACCTTTTACCGGCTGCCAAGTTGGGTTTATTTAACTAACGTTCCCAATTGGTTCAATCATATGCCTCAACAGGATCAACGCGCTGCGAATCAGCTATATTTGCAACTGCCCGGTACAGATTCGGTGGATATTCGGCGATCCGGTGGCATAGGTACAAGTACCACTCATGGCCATAGGTCAAATAGATCTGAACCGGATAACCGGCTGATTTCAGCCTGCTGCCCAGCTCCGGCCGGATGCCGTACAGCATCTCCAGCCTCGCGCCACGCTCCGTCAATAGACCCCGCTGTATCGCTTCCTCTATGATGCGCTCATCATGCGTAGCAACTGAAACCCGGTGCCCGTCTCCGAGCGCCTGTCTCACTAGCTGCAAATATCGCTCATTCAGCGATTCGGATCGGGATATCGCGACTTCAGCCGACTCCTGATAGGCGCCTTTCACGATTCGTATCCGGCCTGGCGAAGCGGATAGCGCGGCCAAATCATCCGGCGTCCGATGTAAATGCGCCTGCAGTGTAATGCCGATATTCGGATACCTGGACGCGGCCCGCTTGTATACCTCAAGGATCTGCTCTGTCTTAGCGGACTCTTCCATGCTGATGAACAGCTCCAGTTCTGTTCCCAGCGCCCGTTCCGCTAATTTGGCCAAGTTCGTATAAGCGAGCTCGGTATCCAGCATGAGTCCGATATGCGACAAATCGAAGGATACGCGGGCGGCTGCCCCCTGTTCACCAAGATCATCGATTAGCGCTGTGAATTCCAGAGCAGCCGCCTCGCATTCCTCAGCATTTACCGTATTCTCGCCAATGTACTCTAGCGCAATAGCATAGCCTTTGGCAGTAAGCCTCTGCCCCGCTTCAAGCCCGTCTTTACGGGAGTCGCCTGTTACATACTGTAAAGCAGCCTTTTTCAGTAGCCCGTAAAGCAATGGCGATTGCTCCACATAAGCCTTGATATCCATTCGTCTGGCGACCGACTTTAATGCGTCTGCCGCTTGCTGTTCCCAGTCTTTGTTATCATGCATATTACGTTTCCCCCTTCTACAAGTATTTCAAGTGTACTTGCGCAGAAGGATGTAATCTTGTAAAAAATTGCTCTTCTAAATCGACATCGCATATTGCCTGGGCGTTGCCCCTACAATTTTCAAGAAAGCCTTGGTAAAATGGCTTTGGTCATAATAACCTGCCTCTGCCGCGATATCAACGATCGGACGTTGCTTCGCCAGCTGGATTTTGGCATGATTGATGCGCAGCAGGTTTTGATAGGCGTGAGGGGGCAGATGGCTCCCTTTCTTGAAGAGCCGGATCAGATGAAAGCGGCTGATTCCGGCTTCCTGTTCCAATTGTTCCAGAGTGACCTGCCCGGTAAAATTGGCCTGTAAGTAGTCTTTGATCAGCTTCACATATTTTTGTTCCTGAATACCTGGTGAGTCTGCATGCCCCAGGTCATTCTCGTTAGGGTCAACCAAAGCTTGCACGAGTTCAATAAGAGCCGTCTCGGTTTCAAGCGGAGAACCGCCGCCTGCGAGCGCACCCATCGTATGTTTTAATCGTTTGCGGCACGCTTCATTCTTGCCTCCGCCCAGCAAGAACGGGATGTGCAGCCGGTTAAGCTCCCCCGGTCCAAGCTTGTGCAGCCAGTCGGGGCGGATAAACAACATCTTATAGCGCCATTCCACGTCCGGTGCCGGATGGCAGGCATGTAGCATCATCGGCGGAAAACTGATTATTTTCCCCGCTTCCACCTGAATCTGTTCGCCGTCGCACCAGGCGTTGGTATGGCCTGCATCTATGAGTCCGACCGAATATTCTTCGTGAAAATGCCTATGGTAGGCTAGATCGTCCGCCGTACAGTGCTTCCCCTCCAGAAAGGGAAGCGCTTCATCCCGGTAAAACGTAACGTCAGGCATGCTTACATCCCTCCCTCCTGATCGCTCTGACCACATGTTCTAGTCTATATGATACTCTGGGCAGGCTCCGGCGACAATATTATAAAATATCAGTCACTGCACCTTTAGATGCAGAGGAAACTAATTTTGCATACTTGGCCAGCACGCCTGATTTTACTTTTAGCGGAGGCTGTACCCATGCTTGAGCTCTGGCAGCCAATTCCTCTTCTGACACGTCAAACATAATCTGCTGTGTTTCGCTGTCGATAGTGATGATGTCCCCGCTTCTCAGTAACGCGATCGGTCCGCCTACCTGCGCTTCAGGTGATACATGTCCGACTACGAATCCATGCGAGCCACCTGAGAACCTTCCATCCGTAATTAGGGCCACTTCCCCGCCAAGACCCTTACCTACAATTAATGCGGTAACAGACAGCATCTCCGGCATGCCTGGACCGCCCTTTGGACCACAATAACGGATAACCAGTACATCGCCTTTGTCGATTTCATTTCTTAATATTGCTTCCGTTGCAGCCTCCTCGCTGTCATACACCTTGGCCGGTCCGTCAAACCGGAGCTTCTTCATGCCTGACATTTTGGCTACGGCGCCTTCAGGAGCAAGATTACCTCTAAGTACAACTAATGGTCCATTTGGCTTCAGCGGCTGTTTCAATGGACGGATAATCTTCTGATCGTCTCTCAATGGATCTGCTTCCGCCAGATTCTCTGCCAAGGTCTTACCTGTGACCGTCAGGCAATCACCGTGAAGAAGTCCCTCAGCGAGTAATAACTTCATCACGCCGGGAATGCCGCCAATTTCGTTCAAATCCTGCATTACATATTGGCCGCTAGGCTTCAGATCTGCCAAATGGGGAACACGCAGGCGTATCCGCTCAAAATCATCCAAGGTGAGATCCACGCCTACCGAATGCGCAATAGCGAGCAAATGCAGGAATGCATTGGTTGAACCTCCCAGAGCCATAACGACCGTAATGGCGTTCTCAAACGCTTTTTTCGTCATGATGTCTTTCGGGTAAATCTCCTGTTCCAGCAGCGCTATGACTTGTCTGCCCGCCGCCGCACATTCTCCCGCTTTATCAGGCGAAACGGCCGGCGTAGAGGATGAACCGGGAAGGCTCATGCCCATTGCTTCCGCCGCAGCAGCCATTGTGTTGGCGGTGTACATGCCGCCGCAAGAGCCCGGACCCGGACAAACGCTGCACTCTACCTTATGGAGCTGTTCATCTGTTATTTTCCCCTCATGATATTGTCCTACCGCTTCGAAGGCCGTTACAATATCAACGTCTTTACCGTCGAGCTTTCCGGGCAGAATCGTTCCGCCGTATACGTAAACGGAAGGAATATTCAACCGCCCGATCGCCATCAGACAGGCAGGCGTGTTCTTGTCGCAACCACCGATTGCCACCAGGCCGTCAAAGCGTTCAGCTCCGGTTACAATCTCAATAGAATCCGCGATGGCTTCCCTGCTTGGCAGTGAGAACAGCATGCCTCCATGTCCCATTGAAATACCGTCTGAGACTGTAATCGTATTAAAAATCAGCGGAGCACCACCATGGTTACGCACCCCTTGTTTCGCTTGAACAGCCAATTCATTGATATGCATATTGCATGGGGTTACCTCACTCCAAGTGCTGGCTACGCCAATTATTGGTTTTTTGAAATCCTCATCTGTAAAACCAACAGCACGCAGCATTGCTCTGTTCGGCACCCGGTTGACACCCTCGCTAATTACTTTGCTGTTAATACGAAGATCTTTTCCATCCACCATTTGTCCCCGCTCCTGTCTGCTTAAAGTAATCCGTGCAGTTCCTGCATCGGACGGATGAAATTTTGCCTCATCATTGCCTGAGCACGATCAGAATCATTCTTCTCGAACGCTGCAATAATTAAACCATGCTCATCGACTGAAGCATGTGTCTCCGTAATTGGCCGCTCTAAGAACACATATTTAAATCGCCGGATATGAATCTGAAGTGATGCGCTGAATGAAGCGATATAGGGATTATCAGACAGTTCCACAATCAGGTTGTGGAACTGTTCATCCGCCTCCATGGCCTGGTAAGGTTGACCGCTATTAATGGCACTGGCAAATTCCAAATTAAGTGCCCGCAGTTGCTCAATTTGTTCTGGAATAATAATTTTTGTGGTAGTTTCAGCCGCTAAAGCCTGAAGAGCCGCCATCGTTGAATACATCTTGAAGATGTCATCCTTCTCAATTTCCTGTACCCTGGTTTCTTTACCAGGATGAGTAGATACGAGCCCTTGTACTTCGAGTAGCTGAAAGGCTTCCCGAATCGGTGTGCGGCTTACGCCAAGCGACTCAGCCAAGTCGGCGTCAAGCAGTTTTTCCCCGGGTTGCAATGTACCGTCGATAATCCATCGTTGAATTTGGGAGAAGGCTCTTTCTTTCGCAGACATCCGTGCAGGCGAGACAAAATTTTTAGGTACTGGCATAGTTATATTCCTCACTTCTCAATTATCTTATATGCAATATATCGCATACATATATTTAAAGCAAGAAAAAAACAACTCATCAAGAGTTGTTTTGATAAAGGTAATGTATGAACCCCGGGATACTAATTCCAGATGAACTGGTCACCGGGCTGACTTCAAACTGGCCTCCTCCCGCCTTGTATCCTCTTCCCAAGAACGGTAGTAATCAATTTTATCCCGCAGAATATCCAAAGTCTGATGAATCGTTTGAGCCTGCTCGATTAATTTCCGCTCATGCTCTTCCAGAAGTTTTCTGCGCTGGGGAATACCCTCATTGCCAAGCCGCATCATATCAGCGAACTGTTGCATAAGAGCGATCGGCATTCCTGTAGTCTTAAGCTTTGCGAGTAATACGATCCATTCAAAATCATGCTCCCGATACATCCGATGACCATTCTCGGCACGGGGTATGGGGTCCATCAGACCGATCCTTTCGTAATAACGAAGGGTATGTACGCTTAACCCCGTCATCTCAGCAGCCTGCTGAATGGTCAGTTCTTTACCGGTCATAACGAGTCCGCTCCTTTCAACATCAGTTTAATTGATCAAGCTGTTCTGAGCTAATTTGGAGCTTAAGTGCCCCCAAATTTTCTTCCAGTTGCGTCAGACCGCTTGCAGCTACAATTGGAAGAGCTCTCGGATGCTTGTGCAGCATCCAAGCCAGGATAAGCTGATTTGGTGTCGCTCCAAGCTCTCCAGCAACCTTCCTTAGAGTATGCAATCGAGACATCTGATCCTCTCCCCGGTATGCATCGGGCAGGATAGCTTCCTCTCTGTTGTACATGCCTCCAAGGAGGGGGGAATAAGCCAAGAGCGTAAAATCATCGTGTTGACTGCAGTAAGCAAGTAAATCTTCATCCGCACTGACCTGCACTCCGAAATCCACATCCGCTCTAGGCTGCAAATACGTATACCGCTGCTGGATGCAGCAATAGGATTGCCATCCTTTTGACTGACTGACCGCTTTGGCCTCAAGGAGTCTGGACAGCCGGTAATTGCTGCAGCCTATAGCCCTTACTTTACCCGATTTGACCAAGGAATCAAAGGTCTCCAAGGTTTCCTCAAGTTCAGTTTCGTTATCGTCTATATGAGCATAGTATAAATCTACATAATCTGTTCCAAGCCTCAGCAAACTTTCGTCAATTCCCTTCTCAATTGCTTGGCGGCCTAAGCCTTCCATTTTTTCGCTTTTCGGCACGACCGGTTTCGCTCCCACTTTGGTGGCTAAAATGATCTGATGTCTGTTTTTTCTTTCTTTCATCCATTCGCCAAGCAAAGACTCACTTTCTCCGCCCACACAGCCTTCATTCCATATCGCATAATTATTGGCTGTATCCAGAAAGTTCCCACCTGCTTCAAAAAAATGATCAAGCAGCTGGTAAGAGGTTTTTTTGTCGGTTCGCGATCCAAAATTCAGACACCCCAAAGAATAAGCGCTTACCACCAATCCTGTATTTCCCAACGTAAAATGTTTCACACGAAATCCTCCCTTTAACATCTATTAAGTTCCACTTACTTGCATCTACGTGACCAGTATAAAAGCTTAAGCGCACTCTAAGTCAATACTACTAATCTAATATCTTCTCTATTTTTAACAATGAAAAAGCACCTCAAAAAACAGCATCCTCTGCAACTACAGAATGCTGTTCTTCAAGTGTTATATCATAAACTACAGTTCCTTCGTCATAAAACTACTATTCGGATCCGGGATATAATCTGCAAATGGCTCACAATACGTGAAGCCGAAATCTTCATACAGCTTGCGTGCGGGGATGAATGAATCCATGGAGCCAGTCTCCAGACTGATCCGTTTATATCCGCGGCTTATGGCTACTTCAATAATATGAGCAAGAATTTTTCTGGCTACACCTTTGCGCAAATGCTTCTTAGCGGTCCGCATCGATTTGAGCTCAGCATGCTCCTTGTCCAATTCCTTGATTGCCCCGCAGCCCAGAAGCTCTTCATCCTCCCAAGCGCACCAGAAGGTAATTTCCGGTTGCTTCAACCCGTCCAGATTAAGGGCATGAATGCTCTCTGGCGGAGAGTCCTCTGCCATTCCTTGCAGATGTTCTGCAATTAATCCAATCACCTGTGCTCCACTTAGATCATCTACAAGAATCTTCACTGCAACCACTCCTACGTTAATGTTAAGTATGAATTATACCTGTCTACTTTATGTATATCATATTACTCCCATGGCAGGTTTTCTGACAACATCTAAAATAAAAAGCCGCTAAATTAGCGGCTTCAATGGGACTATAAATGCTAAACCTTACCACTCAGCAATGCTGCCGTCGCGGTGCCGCCATACCGGATTTCTCCAGCGGTGGCCGTCCTTCGCCATCCTCCGCACATACTCTTCGTTCACGGTAATGCCAAGACCCGGTCCGGAAGGAATATGGACATGCCCGTCACTGTAGGCAAAGACGGCCGGGTCGGTGATATAATCCAGCAGGTCATTGCCTTGATTATAATGGATGGCCAGGCTTTGTTCCTGAATGACTGCATTGTAAGACGTTGCATCCACCTGAAGACAGGCGGCCAGAGCAATCGGCCCAAGCGGGCAGTGTGGCGCGACTGCGACGTCGAATGCCTCGGCCATGGCGAAGATTTTCTTGCATTCCGTGATCCCTCCTGCATGGGACAAGTCGGGCTGAATAATGTCAACCACCCCGTCCTTCAGCAGATTTTTGAATTCCCAGCGTGAGTACATGCGCTCACCCGTGGCGATCGGAGTGCTGGTATGATGTGCGATCTCCCGCAGAACTTCGTTGTTCTCCGGCAGCACCGGCTCTTCTATGAACATCAGGCGGTAGGGGTCCAGCTCTCTGGCCAGTCCCCGTGCCATCGGTTTGTGAAGCCGTCCGTGAAAATCAACAGCAATTCCGAACTCTGGTCCGCAGGCCTCCCTAATGGCGGCGACCCGCTCGACGATAGCATAAATCTTGTCATGGGTATCAATGAACTGCATCTCTTCCGAGGCATTCATCTTAATCGCCGTGAACCCGGCGGCCTTCTTCTCCAGCGCCGCCTTGACCACATCAATGGGACGGTCTCCACCTACCCAGGAGTACACCCGCATGGAATTGCGGCAAGCGCCGCCCAGCAGCTGGTACACAGGCGCATTGTAGATTTTCCCTTTAATATCCCATAACGCCTGATCGATCCCCGCTATCGCGCTCATCAGAATAGCCCCGCCACGATAAAAGCCTCCCCGGTACATCAGCTGCCACAGGTCTTCAATCCGCTGGGGGTCCTGCCCAATCACATAATCCATTAGCTCTTCCACTGCGGCCTGCACCGTATGCGCCTTGCCTTCGACCACCGGCTCCCCCCAGCCGGATATACCTTCATCGGTTTCAAGTTTCAGAAACAGCCAGCGTGGAGGAACGATAAAGGTCTCAAATCCGGTTATTTTCATCTTATTTTGCTCCTTTGCTGTTGTTCATTCTGGCCTTGCGGACTTCCTTGGCGAATTGGCGGGCCGTCTCTGTGATCTGCCCATAGTCGCCCTGCTCCACCGCCTCCCGGTCGACGAGAGCGCTTCCAAGACCGACGGCAACGGCTCCGGCAGCAAAGAAGTCTCCGACATTCGCAAGGGTCACGCCTCCTGTCGGCATCATGCGGATGTGGCCAAGTGGCCCCTGCAGTTCCTTGATGTAGGAGGCACCGAGTGAACCGCCCGGGAACACCTTAAGCAGGTCTGCACCCGCTTCATGCCCTCTGACCACTTCGGTCGGTGTCATTACACCTGGAATCGAGATTCGTCCGTGCTGTAAGGTCAGTGCTACAATCGCCTCATTCAAATTGGGGGAGAAAATAAAATCGGCTCCCGCCGCGATCGCCTGTTCGGCCTGCGCCAGTTTCAGTACGGTTCCCGCCCCTACCAGCAGGCGATCCCCATATTTCGCCTTCATGTCCGCGATCAGCCGATATACTTCCGGGGTATCGGCTGTAATCTCCAGCGCCCCGACCCCGCCTTCTGCCAGTGCCGCAGCAATGTGCTCAACCCGTTCAGGCGGTGGTCTGCGGATAACGGCGACCAGACCGGAGGTTATCAGCTGCTCGATTTGCGTTTCTTTGTCCATGTCCTTCCTCCTCCTTGGGAATGTGCCTCACTTACCGGATAATATCCTCCATGCCAGTTTCCCCTGCCAGGAGAAGATCCACATCCTGCAGGGCCGGCAGACCTTCCACATCGCCGCTTACCCCGACAACAATGGAACCTACAGCGTTGCCGCGCCGCACGGCAGAAGGTAGCTCCTCCCCACGCAGCAATCCGCTTATAAACCCTGCGGCAAAAGCGTCTCCGGCACCCATCGGATCAATGAGTCTCTTCACGGGAAACCCGGGCTCAGTTCCAGAGATTCGTCCGTTACTGTAATAAGCCCCGTCCGCGCCGAGCTTGATAACGGCAGCGCCGGCACCGGCTTTCTGCAACCGGTCTGCGATCTCTGCAGGGTCACTACATCCTGTCAGGAACTGTCCCTCTTCCATACCGGGGAGCACGTAGTCGGCCAGAGCCGCGATTTCGTTAAGAACACGATAAGCCTCTTCTCTGTTCCACAGCTTCCAGCGGATATTGGGATCAAATACAATGGCTGTACCGTGTTTTTTGGCCGCTTCGAGGGCGCGAAAGGTTAATCTCCTGCACTCATGGCTAAGCGCCGGAGTAATACCCGTAACATGCAGGATGCGCGCACCTCCCACATATGCCTCATTAAGCTCCTCCGCCTGCATCAGGCTGGCCGCCGAATATTTGCGATAGTAGTACACCTGTATTTTGTCCGGGGAGATTTGCTCTTTGAAGAACACTCCCGTCGGCGCTTCATCTGTAACCCTGACTTCGGAAGTATCAACGCCATGTCCTCTGACGAACTGCCTGATATACCGGCCAAACGGATCATTTCCGAGCTTGCTGAACCAGCCGACGGTATGCCCCATCCGGGTAAGCCCAATGGCCACATTGGTCTCTGCTCCGGCAACATGCTTCTGAAAACCGTTCACATACTCCAGGGGAACCATCCGGTCCGGTGCCAGAAGCACCATGGTTTCCCCAAAGGTTACGACCTCCATTGCCCCTCCTCCTTCTGCTGTTTCACTAATTGAGTCTCCTCGTAAAGATCGTATCTTTTACATGAATTTTAGTTATAGATATGATCTTTACGCTATGATCATATTATCTTGCTCTTCGCCAGTCAATACTAAATCAATGGTCAGACGTATCTGTTTATTGTCACGAAGCTCATATGCTAGAATGAATGTATTCCAAGTCAAAGGGACGGCTAATTATGAAACAGAATAAACAAACCGCGTTTCAAGCGACAATAGAACTTATGAAGCAGAAAATTATAGGTGGGGAATGGGCTCCGGGAGACCGGCTCCCTACTCTTCAGCAGCTGGCTGTTGATTTCTCTGTTAGTGTCACTACAGTACGTGAGGCGCTGCGGATATTAGAGAGTCAGGGGAATGTCAGCATTGAGCACGGGCGCGGGATGTATGTGCGGAATGATCCGCTGCTGCTGGATGATCCGGCGGCTGGCTTAGAGGAATTAGATAACATATCGATCGTGGATCTGCTGGAAGCCAGACTGCTCATTGAGCCGGAACTTGCTGCTTTAGCCGCGAAGCGGGCCGATGAGGATCAGATCCGCCGGCTGCGGGTACTGGCAGATCGTATGGTGCAGCAAATGGAGGAAGGCGGCTCCTTCTTCGAGACCGACCTCGCCTTTCATCAGTTAATCGCCGAAGGGGCAGCCAATCCGGTGGTGGCGCGGATGCTCCATTCGATTCTTCCCTTGCTGGCCGAAGGACGCAAGCAGACCAATACGCTGCCCAATATGCGGACCAAGGCTTCCAATTACCATGTTCTGATCGCCATTGCCATCGAGGAGCGGCAAAGCGAAACAGCCCGACAGCTAATGGAAAGCCATATTCAGAGTATGCTGACTACTCTTAAGCAGTAGTTATCAAAGTAAATAAGAAGCAATATGTCCGGTCCCCTATAAGAAAAAGACCTGTGCGGGGCACGGGTCTTTTTCTTCTTTACTAACACAGTTCAATCACTAACAGGTTGTGTCTAGTAGTTGGTTCAGTTCAAATGCTGACTCCACCTTGAATTATACAGTTTCGAGCTTGAGCCGGCTAAACTCCACTGTGCCCTGGCTAACGAAAACGGCAAGTTTACCATGTTGAATATCGTATATTCTGGCACTCAGCGCCACTTCCCCACCGACATAAATCTCGCAAATTGTATGATCGATAAACACCTTCAGCTCATATTCCTGATCCGGCAGCAGCTTGAGTGGGCGTTCCAGTTCCACATCGTAAGGAAAGGTTTTGCCCCCCTCCTCCGTTTGCATTATCAGTCCACGAAAGGTAATCCGGCTTCGTTCAGGTTCCAGCGTGATATAGTAGGCAATATCCAGACCCTTATCTGCCCTGAGCATGATCCCCAGACCCTGAGTCGTCTCCGAGAAACGAACGGTTGCAGAAATTTTGCACAAGTCAGGCAGCTCCTCCTGTGTGATACACCTGCAAAGGCATATGGAGATTCGCAGAGCAGCACATCGTCCGTGATCGACCAATCTCCGATAATTCCCTCAAACTTCGCAGGTACCTGTTCAGCAAAAGCAGAGTCAACCGTTTCCGGAACCTTCACGCCTAATGCCCCATCCGGACGTTGAATAATTTCATGCACAATCATATTGCCGCCCCAATCCCAGGTGTCATAATCTTTGCCTGGAGCTTTGGGCGGGTTCCAGCCGAACAGGTCGTCATCCTTCGTTGGATTCCAGCCGAATAGATAACGCTTCTGCCCATCCGATACCGACTTGGCCGCATAATAAGCCCGTCCATCAAATGCTTCTTCCTGCGGTGTAATCCACGGTCCATTCAAGGAACGGCTCATTCGGTAAAAGGTGCCAAAACGCCCTGTATACGAAGAGTAGATCAGGTACCACCAGTCTCCCATCCGGAACAGGTCAGGGCATTCATGCGCTCCCACATGCAGCTTCGGTGCATAGAGCGGTTCCCGGTACTCCCAATGCTTGAGATCCTTGGACGACAGCAGACCGGTACAGCCTTTACGGTTAGTCGGTCCTTTGGCCAGAGCGGCGATCAGCATCCAGTATTGCCCTTCTTCTTCATTCCAGAACACAAAGGGATCACGCCAGTCCGCCAGCTCATAAATTTCGCCGTCTGGACCAAAAGTGTCTTCAGGAATCGGCTCCCATGTTCGCAGATCCTTGCTGATGGCATGGCAGGCAAACTGTTTTCCATCAGGAAAAATACAGTAAAACATATGATAGATATCTTCCACTTTGAGAATATGACCGGTCCCGCCTTCGATTTTGCAGGCTCCTTCTTCCCGGTAATTCACGAAATCTTTCGTGCCAAGAAGATGCCAGCCCTGATCAAGACCTTCGCGGTAATTGTCTCTCCACCCGTGCAGATAAAACAGTTTAAACTCTCCATCTTCATAGTAAGGAATTACATCCCCCACCCAAGCGTTGTCTGGACGATAAAAAAATTCTTTCATTAATAATTCCTCCCTCTTCCTTAAGTATGATGATACTCGGTATAAAGCAGAGAAAGCCGGAGTCATGGCGAAGGCGGACATCACCTTGCCTCCCCGGCTTTTCCTTCGCCATTATTGATTGACTGTATCCAGCAACAGCGAGATGATTTGCGCGCTTTCCGCACGATTTACGGTTTCATGTGGCATGAATAACTGGTTGCCGCGCCCAGTAACTAATCCGAGCTCCTGTAAGGCAGCCACTGCATCTACAGCCCATGCACTAATCGTACCGGCATCTTTGAAATTACTCCTTTGACTGAAGACAGGATTCTGCCCTGTATGAAACAAATACGCCTTGTGGATCATGGATGCCATTTCTTCACGGCTTATCGTTTCCTCAGGGGCAAAGGTATCTGTGCTTCTTCCCGTTACAATTCCCGCTTCGTATGCTACGGCAATGGAAGAAGCGTACCATTCCGTGGATTCTACATCTTTGAATGCGGTTAAGTTCGTCCCTGTTATTCCAAGTGCCCGGGTGATCAGGGAAGCGAACTCCGCTCTGCTTACTTTTTGCTTCGGTGCGAAATCCGTCTCACTCACGCCCAAGACAATTTGCTTCGCAGCCATTCTTTTGATTACGTCATAGGCCCAATAAGAGGTAAGAACATCTTCAAAGGTTTTGTCATAGGTAAGGATGGCAAATTTACTGAAATGGTTCACTTGTGCATTCCATTTACCGTCTGAATAGCTTCCGCCCCTATACTCCACTCTGCCGTCCGCAGCGATGTTATAGATACCCGTCAGATCCTGGTAGGAATTCTCTTTTGCACTCAGCCTGATGGTGACCGGTTTGGAGAATTTCTCAAGTGTAAGCATCGTTCCATCGGCTTTTACAATAGCCAATTTGAAGTCATAGACCTCTCCTATTGCGGAGATGTCCGCATGATTCTTTTTTCCGGCTTGTGCAAGCAGCTCTTTACTTTGCTCTGAAGATAATGCATCCATTTCAATAGAGATTTTCGACTGCCCAAGCTCGCTGTCAGTAACCAGCGCCTGTAACCCCTTTAATACCTCTGCAGGAACTTCGATTTCCACATCTGTGTTCTTAACTTTCAGAGCATTCTTGCCGTCATTAGCCGCCATAGTCACAGGAAATAGCACCTGCCGCTCGCCCTTTGCCAGTTCGAATGCCAAATTGCCCTGACTCTCCGGTTTGCCTACCGGAACCACCGGCTTCCCCGGAAGATTGCTTGGAACGGCTGTGTCAGTCGGGTTGGCCGTGTGGGCTGGTTCACTTGGAAGGGCTGGATCTGGCGGATCAGTTGGATCAGTCGGGTTATTCGGATTCACCGGATGCTGCACCTTAACCGGTACATTGAAATCATCGACATTAATATGTCCGAACCCGCCTGTGGATTGGTCAACCACCTTAATATAGAGCTCCTCGCCGATATACTGCGAAGCATCCCAGATCTTCCGCTGATACTCCTCATAGTTGGTCGCAGTCTCTTTGAATAGCTCTTTGCCGTCCGATGCCCGGACCAGCGCAACATACAACTTATCGATATCACGCCCGCCGCTGACCAGGAAGTTGAGCTTGCCGTTCCCGCCAAGGATGAAATTCTGCGATTTCAGCGTTCCCGTCAAGCTGTCACCGCCGGCCGCCTCGTTGAAGCCCCACAAATGATATCCTCCCGGAATTTTATGCGACGGATTGAAGTAGATCGTGTCCCAAAAGAACTTGGCATCGGTCACATGCACATCCTGGAAGGCATCTCCTTCCGTAATCCAGCCTGTTAAGTCTCCTGTAGCAAAATCGTGGTTAGGCAGATCCGTAATATCGGTGTATACAGAGTTGTCCCAGTTGTCAGGCACATCAACGGGAGCAGCCGGTTCACCCGTCAAAGCATTCATATTCCATACTTCCATCGACTTGACTGTAATATCGTTGTCGGCCCAAACTTGCAAGCCCAAGGAATCGTATCTTCCCACGTAGACGCGGGTTGTCAGTTTTTTCTTGTAATTTGCAAAGGCTTCGACAACAGAGCGGTCCAGGAAAATATGCAGCTTCAGGTTCTCTCCGTCCAGATCCACGTATCCGCCTTGAATGCCGTCCACGCGCACATCCGGATCAATACTGCTCTTGGTCCGGTCCACATTGAAGGTCCCGTTCGCCTTATCATAGTAGATCAGCGTTTCTTCCTGGCCGTTATCGGAGCGCCGTACCTTAAGACCGAATTTCTGGGCTTCGCCCGGATCAATTTCCATCACAATCTCCAGCATGTCGCCTTTGACACTCCGGATCAATTGATTAGCGGCAGGCAAATTTTTGTCCGAGAAATCAACCACCTTATCTCCCCGGAGACTCTGCAATTCCTCAATGGGCTCAATGCGCAATTCATCATGCTCATCCAGGCTCAGGGAAACCGGCAATGCCAGATTATGAGCCCATCCAGCCTGATATTCAGCCTGCGGCGTTCTTACATTTTGCACCATAGAGTATACGACCGTTCTTCCGTCAGGTGTAACCATCCCGCTCTCTGCGGTCAAATATCCATCTCCCACATCCATTTTGGAAGGCGCGTCCTGATCAGGTGTAAACTTGAAATTATCTCTATCCCAGGTTCCAATCCAGTAAAAGACTTCAACATCTCTTTGCACATCGTCAGCTGGAGGAACCTGCTCTGGCTTCTCATGGGGATTAACCATGAAAATGTATTTTTGTTGTCCTGTACTGTCCTCACCTATCGGCAATAATACCGGCAGCTCCCATACCGTACCAAGCTCCGGATAAAGATTTCTGTCACTAACGTATAAAGGCCCCTTATACTCCCAGTTGTACATATCGTCAGACACATACACCAGAGCTGTACCGCTGCTGAAGTCTTGAAGACCGGATGTCACCAGCTGATACCACTTGTCGGTCTCTTGGTCATACCATACAAACGGGTCACGGAACTCATTATGGATGCCGTTGCCGTTCTGCTCCGTTACCGGCTCAGGAGATTTCACCCATTGCTCCAGACTAGGGTCGGACAGATCTGCGGGAGTCGCCAGGCCCGTTCTTTGATTTGGTGACAAAGAGTCATTGCCGGCAGTATAGAACAGAACAGGATTGCCGTCACGGTCATACGCTGCGCTGCCTGACCACACACCGTCAGGATCAAGCGTGCCCGCTTCAGGCGCAAGTGCAGGTCTCACATTTTCCCAATGCACCATATCGTCACTCACCCAATGTCCCCAGTGGATCTGATGCCAGAATGGACCTTGCGGGTTATGCTGATAAAATAAATGATACTGGCCGTTATAATAAATCGGTGCATGCGCTTCATTCATCCAGTTTTGCGGAGGCATCGCATGGTACTGCGGACGGTGCTGATCACCGTCAAACACACTGGGATCCTCGTCAATGTCACCATTTGGAATTTCCGGAACCGCGCCGCCGTGAAGCGCTTTCACATTCTTATACTCAGCAAGGATCTCTTGACCCGTGAGCGCTTTGTTCTGCAGCTTCACTTCATCTATAAGTCCGCTGAACATATTATAGGAGAACAATCCCGCAAACTCTGCAGATTTATTGTTTTTTCCGATAATCAGCTTTTCCGTAGAAGGGGTTATCGGAACGTTGACAGGAGTTGCCCCAGAAGCCACTTCCTGACCATTTAGATATAATTTAATGATTCCGTCCGTTTTGTCGAATGTAGCTGCTACGTAATTCCATTTATACTTTTCGAGTGGATGGTCCTTGACCCATACCTGAATCCACTGTCCGCCAATGCCGACCTGCATTGACCATGCGCCGTGCCGGTACATCCCCAAAGCGAAACCTTCGGTCTTATCCTGATCAGACTGGTTCACGATAGCAGACAGCTTGTTCCCGTCTCCCCATTCGTAGCTGCGTGGAGCGACCCAAGCCTCAATCGTTAACGCGTCACTTACTGGAACGGCATCCTTTGCATTAACCTCGATATCATTTGAGTATCCATCGAATAGCAAAGCGCCGCCTTTTACTCCGCGTGGAGTCCATCTTGGATCTTTGGAATCCATATATCTGGCGTTATTAAATACGTAGTTTACATCATGATCAAGATTACTTACTTCCTCATGTGCCTTTTTTCCTGCGCCTTCATCAAGGTTCATGTAGAAAATGGTTCCCGTATTATTCGCTTGAAAAGCGTCAACGGAGATACGTGCTTGATTGGATGGATCGATAACTTTGATATAAAGCCTCTTATTATAGTGCTTCTGCATTTTCCAGGAAATTTTCTCATTCGCACTGACTACACCAGTTTTCTCAAGCAACGCACTAGTGCTGGCATCATATAATGCGACATAGGCCTCCTGAGGATTAACGATATCTACAACAGTGAAGTTTATTGTCCCGGTCCCTCGAAGTGTAAAGATATTGGAGGTAATCGAACCCTGTCCTTCCAAAGTGGACTTGGCATAATAGTTACCTTCTTTACCAGCTTGGGCATCATTGTCCACTTGAAAAGCGTTGCCCTGAGCAGTCCAGCTCTCTAAATTTCCGGTTTCAAAGCTGTGATTCTGGATTTCGGTCGGCATAATGTTATCCGCCATAACTCCTTCTTCCGGTACAAGCTCATTGAAGGTGTGGAAGGCGTCCGCAAAGATTACTCCCCAATCCGCGTGACCATTATCCACGATCTCCACATACAGCTTCTTTCCGATATACTTGGAGAGATCGGCTTTATACTGCTCCATATTTGCAAGTCTCAGGCCCTGTGCCGGATCCGGGAACCCGGACTCGTTAAATTCGGTGTTGCCATACCTGGAAATTAGTTCACCTGTGTCCGCATTGATAACGTTCACATACACTTGATCCGTATGCTTGCCTCCGCCCAGTCTGAAGGTAATCCAGCCTGTTCCGCCCAGCTCGAAGGTGCTGGACCGAAGCTTACCTGTTGCGCTCTCGTTATACTTCAATCCATTTAAATGATAAGTGCCTTCCTGGTTATACGGGATTTGTTCAACCCAATAGGTGGTTTCGTCTGACACGCTGTTCGGTCCAAACGCTTCGCCTTCGACAACTGTCCAGCCTGTTAAGTTCCCGGTTTCAAAGCCGGGATTCTCAATTTGATAGCGTTGGAAATCCGGCTTGATATCCGTGGCGGTAATTCCTTCCGCAGGCTCGGACTCATGGTACATGAAGAAGGCGTCTGCAAATACCACTCCCCAATCCGAGGTGGCATTATCAACGATTTCCACATACAGCTTTTTGCCCAAATATTCGGAAATATCCGCCTTATATTGCTCCATATTGGCAAGCCGCAGACCTTGTGCAGGGTTCGGGAAGCCGACATCGGCAAAAGCGCTATTGCCATACCTCGCAATCACTTGTCCCGATTCAGCCTCCACGACATTGATATAAGCCTTGTTTGGATTTTTGGCACCGCCAAGCTTGAAGCTGATCCATCCGCTGCCGCCGAGCTCGAAGATGCTGGAACGAAGCACACCGGTCGCAGCTTCGTCATGCTTCCAGCCGTTTAGATGATAAGCCCCTTCCTGATTGTACGGGATTTGTTCCGCCCACCAGGTGGATTCACCCGATACACTGTCCTGGCCGAACGCTTGGCCTCTGACAACGGTCCAGCCTGATATATCCCCGGTTTCAAAGCCCGGATTCTGGATTTGATAGACTGTATCCGTAACTGACAACCCCTCGTCAGCCTGGGTAATTGAATAGACCGCATCCGTAACCGACAATCCTGCGTCAGCCTTAGGGGTGAATGTCTCCCGAGTGCCTACTCCAGCTCCGGCTGCAGCCGAGATTCCGGGAGCTACAAGCTGAAGAACCATCACCCCTGCAACCATTCTGGAGATCCATGCTTTGTTTCTTTTGGCTTCTTTCATCAACGAGCCTCCTTCATCATTTCTTATTCATGAAATCATTCATACGTATTTTTGAAATGACTCTCCGGATACAAGGATGCATAGTCATGAAGTAAGAGAGACGTGAATGAAGCGGTTTCATATCGAGGGAGCAAAGTGGCTTAAGTGTTTGTTGCATTATCCATGGTATAGTAAGGAGCGCCTAGGCGCTCCCATTACCATATAGATTGCATATCCCATATTTCCATGGACTTAACCAGCGGTTCCCCATCGCCCCAGATCTCAAGTCCCAGAGCATCCTTGCGGCTCGGATACACCCGGGTGGTCAGACTTTTCAATCCGTTGGCATATGCTTCGACCATAGAGCGGTCCAAATAGATGTGCAGCTTCAGGTTTTCTCCTAACAATTCCAGCTTGCCTCCTTGAATCCCGCTACACTTTTCACCCGGGTGCAGTGTCGTTTTCGTGCGGTCCACAAGGAACTTAGCTTCATTACAGTCATAAACCAGCAGTGTCTCTTCTTCCCCATCCGGTGTACACCGGACTTTGATTCCGAGTTGTCCGGCATTGCCCGGCTCCAGTTCCAGCTGAATCTCAAGCATGTCGCCTTGTACATCCCCCAGTAGCAGATTAGCTTCAGCCAACGACTTGTCTTGGAGGGATAGCCGCTTGGTGCCCCGCAGCGACTCCAGTTCCTGAATCGGTTCTATTCCCAATCGCCCATCATCTCTTAAATACACGCTTAACGGCAAACCTCCGTTATGAGCCCAGCCCGATTTGTATTCCATCTCTGACGTACGGTCCCCTTGGGCAATTGTGAACACAATATTTCTGCCCGTTTTCGGATCAACCATGCCGCTCGGACCGGTAAAATGGAAATCACCAACATCTATCAGTTGCGGTTCTTCTTGATCCGGAATAAATGACAGCTCATCCTTCTCCAGCTGCCCGATCCAATAGAATACCTCAACATCGGCACCCTTTCCTACAGGACTAACCAGCAGAAGATGCTTGCTGTCCCCTTTGTTGTCAGTGCCTAAGGGAAGAAGTACAGGCAATTCCCAGATGGGGCCAAGATAAGGGAACTTCTGAATATCCGCCTGATAGAAAGGACCTTTATACGTCCAATTCAGCATATCCTGCGAGGCAAATGCTAATGCTGCCCCGCCTTCGCCCTCAATTCCCGATCCTACCAGGGCATACCAGCCGTCCTCATCCTTCCACACGAACGGGTCCCGGAAATCTCCGAATGCGCCCATCCCCTTCTGCTGCACGATGAGCGGCTCCGGGTGTTTAATCCACGTAATGAGATCCGGGTCTCCGTCCTGCGGATAAGTGCTACGGGCAAGTGCAACCCTCTGATTCGGTGAAGCACTATCATTGCCTGCTGTAAAGAACAGAACCGGCAGCCCCTCTGCATCATAAGCCGCACTTCCCGACCAGATCCCATCCGGGGCGAGCTGATCCCTCTCAGGCGCCAGCGCTACAGGGAGATCACGCCAATGCACCAGATCTTCACTCACCCAATGTCCCCAGTGGATATGATGAAAGTACGGTCCTTGCGGATTGTGCTGATAGAACAAATGATATTGCCCGTCAAAATATATTGGCGCATGAGGCTCGTTCATCCAATGTGCCGGAGGGCTGACATGATACTGCGGCCTGTGCCGGTCCTTAAGCAGAGGTATACGATCCAGCTTAATGTCGTCATAATTCAACTTCGGCCGGACGCCTCCATGTGCGGAATCCAACACTTCCTGATAAAAAGCTGCTGCTTCTTCGTTACTCAGGGCACGGTTATAAATCTTCATCTCATCCATGATCCCGCTGAACATATGAAGGCTGAACACTTCGGCAAGCCTGCTGCCGTGATTATTCCTGCCGATGAACAAATCCGTGTCCATCGCCTCCGCTATGCGGGAACCGCGGGGCACAGCAGCCGATGTGATTTCGGTGCCGTTCAGCAGCAGCTTGATTTCACCCGCTTCTCCATCGAATACGGCGTTCACATAAGACCACTCATTCTTGGGAAGTTCATAACCATCCGGCGCCCAGATTTCCTTCCATTCTCCTCCCTCAAGCCCGATTTGGAAGGACCAGGAGCCATGACGGAACATGCCGAGCAGATATCCCTGCCTAGTCTTGTTATTGTAGCGGTTCACTATGGCAGCCAGTTTGCCTTCATGTCCCCACTCATAGGTGCGCGGGGCAATCCATACTCCAATGCTGAGAGCCGATAGAAATTCCGGCTCTCCGTTACGCTCTTCTCCGTGGACAGAATGAGCAATATACGTTGAGTAACCATCGAAGAGGAGAGCACTTCCTGCTACTCCCTGTCTCCACGGCGGAGTACAAGGGTCGGTAAACTCCGCATTATTGAATACATAATGAATCTCATCTACCGTCTTAGTGACGCTCTCCATAGCGCTTGCTCCGCTTCCTTCATCGAAAGCCCAATGCATCATTAGTCCCCGGTCACCTTCATGGCCGCTCATTCGTCATTCCTCCCTTGAGACTGCCTTGTACTAACACTTGGAATCTGAATGGACTTCAGCGTATGGATTTGAAGCGAGTTCAGAACAGCCTGTCCTGATTGTGTGCTTACCTGGATATTCTCAATCGGAGCATCCGGGAAAATCTGATCGGTTAGCACAACCAGACCATTAGCTGCATAAACTTCAACTGCATTGCGATCCAGCCAGATGTGCAGCTTAAGCTTGCCGTTCGCAGCGGCCAGCCTGGCACCGTGACGGCTTGCGAACGCCGGGTGGAAATCCGTCAGACCACTTTTTGAACGGTCCGTGAACAGCCATTCCTGAGCAGGGTCATATCCGATAATAATTTCGCTCTGCTGTCCGACAGATTGCAGATGGATATATACCGCGTCCCCGGATAGGATATCAATCTCTCCTTCAATTTCTAACAGATCACTATTCATCTGCTGTCTAAAAGGAGTCGCCGGCGTAATTGTGATATCGTTCCAGCTCATAGATTCATTCCGCAGCTGCTCTATTTCCCGGACAGGCATTTGGCTCAGCACGACACTTCCGTCCTTACTGGTCAGGGACATGGCACGGGGCAAAGTCATCGCACCTCTCCAGGAGCCGGTAGGCGTCTCGTTGGCATATTTCCAGTTGCTCATCCATCCGATGATTACGCGGCGTCCGTCCTGCTCCGGAATATCGGACCAGGTAACTCCCGCATAATTATCTCTTCCATAGTCAAGCCACAGTATATGATCCGCAGGATTGTCATTGATGAACGTCTTTCCATCGAACTCTCCAATAAAATATTGTGTGCGCGATCCCTCCGGACAATTGGGATGATCTCCGATGCTGATGATCAGCACCCATTTCGAACGCCCGGTGTCATCCACCGGCAGTTGAAACAGATCAGGGCATTCCCAGACGCCGTCATGTGATCCTTCTTCTCTACCGAATTCACCGGTCAGCGACCATTCACGCAGATTCTCGGATGCGTAGAACCGGGCATGATCTCCAGCGACAATCACCATAATCCACCGTTCACTTTCCGCATGCCAGAACACCTTGGGGTCCCGGAAGTCTATCAGTTCTTCCTCGGCCAGCACCGGATTTCCGTTATATTTATGCCAGTTCATGCCCTTATCGCTGCTGTAAGCCAGGCTCTGCCGCTGGCGCGGCTGCCCTGTATCCGGATGGTGATCGGCATGCGTAAAGATCGCGACAAGTCCATCCGAATCTTCAAATAAGCCGCTGCTGTTATTCCAATCCACTACACAGCATCCCGAAAAGATTGCTCCGTGCTCATCCGGAAATAGAGCAATAGGCGCGTGCTCCCATTGAATCAGGTCTTCACTGACAGCATGGCCCCAGTGCATTGGTCCCCATTTATTATCGTAAGGATGATGCTGATAGAATAGATGATAGCTTCCCTCATAATAGACTAATCCGTTCGGGTCATTGGCCCAGCTGGAGGGTGGTGAAAAGTGAAACCCTGGTCTGAATTGCTCATCATTATTGTGGTTCCCAGACTCTATCATCTGGTTAATCTCTTCTGTCGTCGGCATAGAACCAAGAGCCCCCTTTCGTGTGGTTACTAGCGCTCCGCCGGCATTGGCAAAAATCAGCATACTGGTAATTTGCTGGTTGGTCAGCTCCTGCAGGGAACTTCCGCTTTCTAAAAGCTTGTATAACAAACAGCCTAGAAAAGCATCGCCTGCTCCTGTCGTGTCGATTGCTTTGACCTTAAAGCCCGGCACATATCCATCCTGACCAGCCAACCGGTAATAGCAGCCTTTTTCCGCTAAAGTGACGACGAGGAGTCCGATGTCATATTGCTGCTGGAGTTCTTGTACGCCTTTTTCAAGATTGCTGCTGCCAGTAACAAAAGCTAGCTCTTCTTCCGAGATTTTCAACACATCGGCATAATTCATCCCCCAGAGAATATTCTGTCTGGCCTCCTCCTTACTCTCCCATAACGCAAACCGGATGTTAGGATCAAACGACAGTAGAACCCCTGCTTCCTTCGCTCTGCGGACTGCCGTCCGGGTTGCCGTGCGGGCAGGCTCATGGGTCATGGACAGCGAGCCGAAATGCAGCACCTGACAAGCTTCAATCTGCCCCAGCGGAACATCCTGCGCGTGTAAGAAGGTATCTGCCCCCGGCTTCCGGATGAAGCTGAAAGAGCGGTCCCCCTGGTCATCCAGGTGAACAAAGGCCAATGTTGTACTCGCTTCATTGGTAACCGACACCCCTGTTACATCTACCCCGTTATTATGCAGTGCATTTTGCAGCAATGAACCGAAGGGGTCTTCCCCAACTTTGCTGATCA
Organism: Paenibacillus sp. FSL P2-0089; assembly: GCF_038595095.1. NCBI lineage: Bacteria > Bacillati > Bacillota > Bacilli > Caryophanales > Paenibacillaceae > Paenibacillus > Paenibacillus sp. FSL P2-0089. Next base: position 3,708,847 of record NZ_CP152006.1, on the reverse strand, counting down.
GTGCTGATCTGGCACCCAGACGTGAGAGTGCTGCGGCTACGTTTGCCGGAGCCCCCCCTGGATTGCATTCAAACAGCCCGTTACCTCCTGCTGTCTGGCCTGCCGGTGTAAAGTCTATCAACACTTCTCCTATTGCGATGACATCAAGCACAGTTTCTCCCCCACCTAACTTCTATTTATTTTTTCAGATTTGCATTATATCGATCCAACCCTTTTTGGTAGATCTCCATCAGTTCATTCAGGCCCATCTTGTCCAGTGTTTTAATGTAGTTGTCCCAAGCCTTATCTGCGCCGCCCTCTACAATGAATCTTCCTCTTTGGGTATTTACATATTTAATCAGCTCTGGCTCGATCTTGTTGATGGTGTCCAGTTCTTCCGGCTCGAAGAAGATACTCGGATAGTTTTCCTTTTCCATATATGGATTGTAATATTGCTCGAGATCTTTAGCGCGCTGCTGAGCCCGGGGTTCCATGTCCACCACTTTACCGAAGTCATCGATAGTAATGACACCAGGTGCGCCCGATCCCGGAGCAACCTTCTGGCGGAATTCACCTGCTGAGGCTCCTTCAGGAAGCGGTAAATTCACCAGTTTTCCGTTTTCGTCCTTCTTGTACACGACATCCAGCGGTCCCCAGTGGATTTGAGCAGCCATGTAAGGCTCATACTGCTGGTCAATCCAGCGCATGGTGATTTCCGGATTGCTGTCCGCTTTGGTAATGGCAAACGACCCTCGGCCTGGACCTCCGCCATTCGCGCGTCCAATCGTTTGCTCTCCATTCGCGCCTTTGAGCGGAGATAAGAGTACATAATCCTTGGCACGTTCGGTTCCGACAACTTCTTCGACTTCCCACCAGATATAAGATCCCAGTGTCTCATCTGTCGTTTTGCCTTTGGCCAGATACTGTGCAGCATCCTGGGTGAAGGATTCCGGATCAATCAGGCCCTGCTTATACCATTTTTCATGGAAATAATTCAGGGCTTCCTTATATTCAGGCTGAGTTGCGGTGAAAATGACTTTTCCTTCACGGACGACACGGTGCTCCAGATTATCCGGGAGACCAAAGGCCCCGAATAGTCCGGCAATATCCATGCACCACTGCATATGCATGAAGCTTAACGGGATTTCATCCTGCTTGCCGTTGCCGTTCGGATCTTTTGTTTTGAAGGCAAGCAGCGCTTCCGTGTATTCATCCAGCGTTTCCGGTACTTTTAGGCCCAGCTTATCCAGCCAGCTTTTATTAATGACGTGGAAGAAAGGGTTGGTTCCAAGATTGTTTTCTTCCCAGGACGGCAGCCCGTAGATATGCCCATCCGGCGCTGTGATCGATGATTTGATATCAGGACGGCGATCCAGAAGCGCTTTCAGGTTAGGTGCATACTGATCAATTAAATCCTCCAGCGGAATAAGTGTTCCATCTTTACCGTAATTGATCAGCTCGTAATCAGTGAATCCGGCGGCATAGAAGGCATCCGGCAAATCGCCACTTGCAAGCAGCAGGTTTTTCTTTTCTGTATAATCGGTATCCGGGATGTTCTCCCAATCAATCTTCACATTGGTTTCCTGCTCCAGCCGCTTGAAGATTTCCATCTCTGAGAACTCTGGTGCCAGGGCCGCCTTCGGGGCTACCATTCTTAACGACACGGGTTTGTTTACAACAGGAAGACCAGTTGCATTGAAATTGTCTTTCTGATTGGAATTCTCCGCCTGATTGTTTGTCCCGTTACCGTTACCCGAACATCCGCTCAGCGCAAACGCTCCGGCCAATACCAGAATCCCCGCATTTTTAAATAAAGAACTCATTTTCGATAACCTCCCTTTTGTTCATTCCGCCTGCTAATTACTCCTGTTTTGGTTTCACCTATTGCTCTGAATATGCGGTGCATCCCCCCTTTCAAGTACCGCGTCAGAGTACTATCCTTTGATGGAGCCGATCATTACGCCTTTAACAAAGTACTTCTGGAGGAAAGGATACAAAATCAGCAGCGGAAGACTGGATACCATGATGACCCCGTATTTGATCAGCTCTGTCACACGCATCTTGGCGGCATAGGATTCCACATCGATCATCATGCCGGAGTTGACCTGATTCTGGACAAGGATGTTGCGCAGCACTAATTGCAGCGGATACTTGCTCTCATCGTTCAGATAGATCAAGGCATCGAAGAAACCGTTCCAGAAGCCGACCACATGGTAGAGCACCATTACTGCCAGGATGGACTTGGACAACGGCAGAACGATACTCCAGAAGAATCTGGTGTTGGAACACCCGTCAATGGAAGCCGCTTCCCACATTTCGTCTGGTATGGATGACTGGAAAAAGGTTCTTACAATAATGACGTTAAAAACACCGCCTGCCCCGGGAATGACCAGCGCCCACATCGTATTCAGCAGGTGCAGATCCTTAATCAGCAGATAAGTGGGAATCAGCCCGCCGCTGAAAAACATGGTCACCAGCAAAAACCACATAATCACAGACTTCCCGGCCAGATCCTTCCGGGCTAACGGATAGGCTGCAAATACCGTCACGGCTACTCCAATTAATGTTCCCAGCGTTGCATAAAGAATGGAGTTGCCATATCCGATCCAAATGGAGGAGTCACTGAATATCCGTTCATAACCGTCCAGTGTGAAGCCTTTCGGGAATAGCCAGACCTCACCGGAGTAAATGTAATTGGGGTCACTGAATGAGGCAACCAGTACAAAATACAATGGATACAGTACTAGCAGCATAATAATGGTCAACAGAATGTAGTTGATGATGTCAAACCATACATCCCCTCTGCTCTTTCGCTTCACTAATTGATTCATCATCATTTCCTCCTTACCACAGACTGGTCTCTGTCATCTTTTTAGCGATCCGGTTAACGGTGAAGATCAGGATAATATTAATAAGGGAGTTGAACAGGCCGACTGCCGTAGAAAAACTGTATTGGGCCTTCTGAATCCCCATCTCATATACATAGGTAGGGATAATATTGGAGGTGGCGTAGTTTAGATCACTCTGCATCAAAAACGCCTTTTCAAAACCGATACTCATAATGTTGCCCAATGCGAGAATCAGCAGGATAACGATCGTCGGCAGGATGCTGGGAATATCTACATACCAGACACGCTTCCATTTGCTCGCTCCATCCATAATGGCCGCTTCATGCAGCTCGGGATTGACTCCCGCAAGTGCAGCAAGATAGATAATTGTGGCGAAGCCTGTTTCCTGCCAGATTCCTGATAAAATATACAAGGGACGGAACCAACCCTCATCAGCCATGAAGAGAATAGGCTGTCCGCCAAACGAGGTAATTATATGATTCACGATTCCGCTGTTTGGAGACAAAAAAACATTGAGCATGCCAACGAGTACTACAGTAGAGATAAAGTGAGGCGCGTAAATCACGGTCTGTACAAATTTCTTATAGGACTTGCCCAGCATCTGATTCAGCATAATTGCGATGATGATTGGAGCCGGGAAGCCAAATAACAGTGAAAGAAAACTGAGTGAGAGCGTGTTTGTGATAATGGTCCAGAAGTTATAGGAATCAAAGAAATCTACAAAGTGCTGAAATCCTACCCATTCACTTCCCCAGATCCCCTGGCTGGGTGAGAAATCCTTAAATGCAATTTGCACCCCATACATCGGATAGTACTTAAATACGAGGTAAAGAATAATGATTGGCAGTAAAAACAGGTACAGTTCGTAATCGCGTTTGAACCTGCTCCACGGTTTGCGTTTTGGTTGGATCATGGAATGATCCACACGGTTGGTTGTTGAATTCACGCATATTCTCCCTTTCGTGTGCAAATAATTTTTTTGAAACGTTTCCAATTTAAATTTAGAAAAACTCAGTCGGTAGATCTCTATCAAGTACTTCATAAAAATCAATATTGAAACGTTTCCAATTTAGAGTGAAAAACATCAGTTCATAGAGTGCATCCACAGAATAAGCTGAAGTTTTTCGATTAAAGGGATCATGTCGTTTCACCTTGTTTGAATTTAACAGGGATACGATACACTTGTTTATCTAAGGGAATGCCTTCAATCTTGTTATAGAGCAGTCTAATTGTCATACGTGCCATCTCTTCTACCGGTTGCCTGATTGTAGATAGAATAGGATGAAAATAAGGGTTATCCTGAATACCGTCATAACCGATGACCTTCACATCCTCTGGTATACGAATACCCTTCCTGCGTGCTTTGTCAATATAGCTGGCAGCCAGCATATCGGTAATGGCAAAAATTCCATCTACATCGCCATGCTCGTTGAGGAACTCGTGAATATAGGCATTGTCATCTACTATTGGATCCGGCTTCTCATAGATCACATAATCGATACCCAAAGCCTCCGCTTCATGGATAAATCCTTGCCTGCGGTTCATGGTTTCGCTGAAAACGGAAGTAACACTCCCCATAAAAGCCGGTTTCCTGGCTCCTGCTCTCACCAGCTCCCTTAAAGCAAGACGTCCTCCCTCAAAATTATCTGAGGTCACACAGGTAATCTTCTTGTTAAAGTGCCTGTCGATGCTTACAATCGGAATGTTGTTGCTCACATTATTCTCGATATCGTTATAAGTTATGCCCACAATCCCCGCCACTTTGTTCTGCCGGAGCATTTCCAGATAGTACAGCTCCTTCTCAGGCTTACCTCCGCTATTACATAACATAAGCTTAAAGCCTTCCCGATCCAGCTCATCCTCAATGTAATAAGCCAATTCAGAAAAGAATGGATTCCAGATGCTCGGAAGCAGTAGAGCTACCATCTTGGATTTCTGCATCTTGAAATTCCGGGCCACTTCATTAGGGAAGTAATTCAGTTCTTGTATCGCTTCCTCCACTTTTTTGCGTGTCTTGGGTTTAACAGCGCCAGAGTTGTTAATGACTCTGGATACGGTTCCTACAGCAACGCCTGCTAAGTTTGCAACATCTTTAATACTTGTCATATAACACCTCCGAACTCTCTCTGGAAAATATAATATCACCAAAATGGAAACGTTTCAATATTTATTTTGGAAACGTTTCAAAAGGAGGGCGAGTCACGAGTGCAGACACACATCGGGGCTGTCTTGCTCCCAGGAATAATGCTGTAGACTGACAAGCTTCAGTTCTTTTGAAGCCGCCATGTCCAATTTCAATGTTGCATAATGATTGTTTACTAATTTTATTGCATTAATTGTGATTCTGATCATAGTTACTATTCAAAAACCTAAATATACTGAAAACACTATAATTACATTTTTATCATTTATATCCAATTTGGAGATCTGTGAACAAGGATGTAGTTGTAAATTTCACGAAAGGGGTCTTGCCCTCTCCACACTTCCCTCCGTACATTAAGGTTGTTCGCCGCCTTAGTCCTTGCACCCCAGATCGCAGCTTGAGTAAGTACACAGGCTTGATAAAGGATGATTATAAGAACCCGGCACAACTTAAAACCAACCAATTTGATCGGAGGAGTATTAAATATGAAAAAGACTGTAGCTTCACTTCTTGCAGGTATTGTAGCACTTGGATCCTTTGCCTCGGTGGGCACTGCGGCTGAAAACAATGAGCAGAATAATCCCATAGAGCTCTTCTCAGGCTCTTCCCCTATTTCAATTACGGACCAAGCCTGGAAAGCCCCGGCAGGCTCCGCTTCTGAGGACAAAGTATGGGGATATCTTGAGAATGTTAAAGGGAACCTGCATCTTTCGGCTAAGGAGGATGTCCGGGAGAAATTCAAAATTACAGAGCAAAAAACAAACAGCAGGACCGGCAGCCAGCATTACCGGTTAAGCCAGTATATCTCGGGGATACCGGTATATGGAGCCGATCAGACCCTGCATATCGACAAAACGGGCAACGTTACCTCCCTGCTGGGAAGTGTAGTTGAAGATGTATACCAGACCATTCCGCAGCCGCTGATTCAACTCCAAACCATATCCGGAGCAGAGGCCATTCTGGCAGCCAGCCAGGATGCCACGCTGGAACATGGACCGCTAGGTGAGCCGCAAATAACTCCTACAGCGGATTTGTATTATTTTATCGTTGACGGAGAACCTAAATTAGCCTATAAAACGGAAGTGAACGTGCTGGAACCCGAGCCTTTGCGGATACGGTACTTCATTTCTGCGGAGAATGGCAGCGTACTGTTCAAATATAACATCTTAGAGAACCTGACGGGTACGGGCACTGGAGTGTTTGGAGATACCAAAACGTTCGAGACACGCCTCTCGGGTTCAACCTACCAGCTCTATGACAGCACCCGCGGCAAGGGCATTGTGACCTATACCGCCAAGAACAAGACTTCTCTTCCGGGGACGCTCTTAACCAGCACTAACAATGTCTGGACAGACAAAGCCGCGGTTGATGCCCACACCTATGCTGAGAGAACCTATGATTATTATCTCCAGCATTTCGGCCGCAACAGCCTGGACAACAACGGACTGCAGATCCGTTCGACCGTTCATTACTACACTTCCTATAACAACGCATTTTGGAATGGTGCGCAAATTGTTTTCGGTGATGGGGATGGATCTACCTTTACACTGCTGTCCGGTGATTTGGACGTGGTCGGCCATGAGCTGACGCACGGTGTGACTGAGAAAACATCCAATCTTGAATACTACGGAGAACCGGGGGCACTTAATGAGTCCTTCTCCGACATCATCGGAAATTCAATTGAAGGTGCGAACTGGCTGATCGGTGATAAAATATATACACCGGGTGTAGCGGGTGACGCACTCCGCTCACTAGCTAATCCGCCATTGTACGGCCAGCCTGACAAATACAGCGACCGTTATACCGGCTCGGCAGACGAAGGTGGTGTGCATACGAATAGCGGCATCAATAATAAAGCTTTCTATCTGGCTGCTCAAGGCGGTACGTTTAACGGTGTAACAGTCACAGGCATTGGCCGTGAGGATGCCGTTCAAATCTATTACAATGCACTTGTATATTATCTTACAACCTCCTCCAACTTCTCTGCTGCACGTACAGCCATCATTCAATCGGCCACTGAATTGTTTGGAGCAGGCTCGGCTCAAGTAACTGCTGTAACCAAAGCTTACAATGCGGTAGGCGTCTACTAAAACAGAATAACAGGCCAATGATCCTGAGGATCATTGGCCTGTATGATGTAAATCAACAATAATAAGCTCTGGATTGATTTACTGAATGGCTCTGTAAATCATCTCAGACAAATCAATGGCCCATGCCGTGGCTATTTGTTGTTACTGTTGTGGACTGAAATAAAGTGACATCTTCGGCACTTGCGGCAGTCAAAATGGTTAATGAGCTAATCAGCAATACGGTTGTCAATAACAAAAGCTTCTTTTTCAACATTTTCATCATTGAACTCCCCTTCTAAAATATTTCGCATAATTGCATGATACTCTTGTAGCTGTGAAATATTGGCCTTAGCTCTAACAAGCTCATAAAAAGCAATAGCTTTTCTAAAACCTGCTCTATCAAATAGTTTACCACTTAATATGATATTTTCCAGTGTTAGGTTTATTGCAATGGCTGACTTCCCCCGTTTAAACCAATAAATTGATAGTAGATGAATATATTCTATGTAGTACCTAACATCTACAGCAGGTGAGGTATCATCAGGTTTCTCAATGTCACTTTGCAGTTCTTCCAATGCCCAGTCCACCTGGTAGTTGTATCTTAAAGCGGAGTCCAAGATATTTAGCAACCCGGCGGTCAACTCTTCCCTTGCACCCATCTTTAAAAATTTCACGTATTCAGGCAATACTTCCTCCTTTCCCTCAAGTAAGTCAAGAACGAAGGTGTTTGCTCTAGCTGTACTTTTGTAATATTCAATTTCTGCCAATGATTCCTCGTCATCAAGTTGAACCCAGCTCAAATTTGAATACTTTTCTATACACTGGCGGGCGTTTTTGTAATCCCCAAGTTTTTGGAGAGCAATGCCCTTCGCACAAAGACTAAACCCAAAGTAATACACTAGAGAACGCTTTAACCTTTGGGTCTCAGATCCCTTGGGGGCTGTAGCATGTATTACTGCGATCATCCCAATAATCTTATCAGAGATATCTATCATTGCTGTAAAATTGTCTAAGGTGAATGAAGCTTTTAGCATAGCTATTAAAGAGTCGGTATCCATACCATCAAGTTCCAACAACTCCTATTTCACTCCTTACAGACCATTTTATAGCAATAATAAGTCTTTTCCATCCTGTGGTCAATTAATTTGTTGGCTCTTAAATTGCCATTCGCTCCTCTCAACCGAAAAAAACTTGCAACTTGCGCAGGTTTCAAAGATTTCAATCTCCTGTCTCTTCAACTTCAATCTGCAAGCTCCAGATTTTCTCCAACTGCTGCCTTCACCTGACGTTATATTTAGATGTTTATCAAATCGGCAATAGTACCATGTTCTTGTCTTCCGACAAAAAACAAATTCTAAGGAGTTGCTTTTAATAATCATGGCTGACATCATCAACATTACGGCAATCATAAGCATAACAGTGCCAAACGTAAACATGGGCTGTTTGAATGCCCTCAAGTCCATGTCGTATTAGCCAGCCCCTCGAAAGCTACGGTGGTTAGAACGAGCATAATACCAATCGTCAACGCCCTGTGCTGCCTGTCAAAAATTCCAATCTGATTGTTGTTTGTCTCCTACACCTTCTTTGTAAAGTAAATTAGAAATCAAAAAAATGCCGCTTTTAATAGCAGCATTTTCTGAGATCAATTAATTTATTTACAAGTGGTGATATAATTATGCTTTTGGAATTGCCCCTATTTGTTGGAGCAAGCCAAGCATATCGGGTTGACCATACTCTTCAATAATTTGGCCATTAGAGATCCGATAAAAATTCATTGCATTTACTTCAATTTTCTTTCCTGTTGGTGGAAACCCGAGAAACACTCCGTCTTGTGTGCCCTTCATGACAAAATGAGCTGCTATTAGATCCTCTTCTGCTACCAGCTCCTTAACAGTCCATTGTATATCGGAAAAACCAGATCTCATCATATGAATTATGGAGAGATAACCATTTGGACCATTCATTGGTTCTTTTTGCATAGGTACATAAAAAACAGCATCTGGAGAAATCAATTCTTCAGCAAGTTCCTTGCTTGCCGTATTAATGAAGTTCGTGAAACGATGCATCAATTGTTTGTTTTCTGTAATCGTCATATTTAAACCCCTTTCTATTTCGTAAGATATAACGATCTTACCGTTTGCGGTGTTACTTTCCATTAAAAGATGTGCCTCTCCAATCTCCTCGAGTGTAAAGACTCGGGCAATAGGTGGGACTATACCATGTTTTTGGAGATGCTCAAATAAAGGGATCAGTGAACTTTCTTTGATAACTTCACTGGTGAACGCTGTAAAATACACACCTGTGGGTATATCCACTAAAGGTTCAAAGGCATCAAGAGTCCATTCATTTCCTAATATTCCTGACATGCAACATATCCCTCGTTCTGAGATGAATTGCAAGGACTCCTTTACAGTTGGTGTACCAACCAACTCTAGAACCTTGTTTACCCCATTTGGAGCAATAGCATACACCTGTTCTCTCAAATGCTCATTATCGAGCAGTGCATAGTCTGCTCCAGCTTGTTGGAGAAGTGCAAATTTCTCTTTGTCTCGAGTCGTTGATATGACTGTTGCTCCTACACTCTTAGCTAGCTGAAGTGCTGCTAAGCCTACGGAACTTGTCCCACCACGAATAAGCAGCATCTCTCCTGAAGTCAATTGAAGACATTCAAATAAGGATGCATACGCGGTATAATACATTTCCGGTATCGCTGCAAGTTCAGTCCATTTCATATCCCTAGGAATAGGATACACCTGGTCCGAAGGTATAAGTGCATATTCAGCATAACTTCCGTCAAATGCACGGCCTAACCCTCCCATTAATGAAGCGACGGCTGTTCCCTTTATAAATGTGCTATCAGAAGGGTCTTCAATCTCCCCTACGCATTCGATCCCCATAATACGCGGAAATTGAACGGACGGTGAATGCCCCTGTCTAGTAAACATTTCCGAGCGATTTATTCCAAACGCCCTGATTTTTACAAGTACCCACCCAGGTTTGACTATAGGAATAGGTACTTCAGTGATCTGTAGTTCTTGTGGGGTACAGACCCTTTCCAATACAACTGCCTTCATTATTTATTTCTCCGATCTCAAATGGATTCGTTTCTCAAACAGCATGAATATTGCGTTCGTCACAATGGCAAGTCCTGCTGACAATAAGCCCCCCCACAAAATCTTATCGATATTCATGGTCCGTAATCCATCATTTAATATCGTACCTAGCCCTCCTGCATTAATGAAGGCAGCGATGGTTGCCATGCCAATGGTTGTTACCGAAGCAAGTCGAAGGCCTGCAAACAGAGGCTTGATTGCTAAGGGTACCTGAACTTGAAGTAAGATCTGAAATCGGCTCATACCGACCCCTGTAGCAGCTTCAATAACAGATGGTTCAACATGATTCAAAGCTGCAGTGAACTGACGTAGAAGGATATATTGGTTATAAGCAATGAGCACGGTAATGGCTGTCGTTTTCCCCAATCCGGTCACAGGGATCATGATTGCAAACAAAGCCAAGCTCGGAATAGAATACAAAATTGAAAACATGTAAATGAGTGATCTAGATACCTTATCAGAGGCCAGAGCTAAGATGGTTAAAACGATGGCAATGAGCACAGAGAGCAGCATGGTCAGAATGAGGATCTCCACATGCTCCAATAATGCTTGTACCAACTTATCCGGATGTTTAATGGCATAGTTGATCATGTTAAGTTCCCCCAGAAGCGTTCTTGCTCCTTCGAAGATTGAATGAGTGAGTACACAAAATCATCTGCAGGATGAGTTATAATTTCTCTCGGGGTATCGAATTGACAAACCTTACCCTGATTCATAATCACAACTCTGGTTCCTAGCTTGAATGCTTCATTAATATCATGAGTCACGAACAAAAAGGTTTTTTTCATTCCCCCATGAATCTTTAAGAGTTCATCCTGGAGATTCAAGCGCGTAATAGCGTCCAAGGCCCCAAAGGGTTCATCCAGCAGCATAATATTGGGATCGGTTGCCAATGCTCGCGCAAGACCGATTCTCTGTTGCTGCCCTCCGGACAATTGTGAAGGATAACGTCGTTTGAAGTTCTCTGAATCTAATTCAACCAAAGCTAACAATTCTTGTACCCGATCTTCGATTTTCTTTTTGTCCCATTTCAAAAGACGAGGAACGGTAGCTATATTTTGTTCAATATTGATGTGGGGGAACAAGCCTACTTGCTGAATAACATAGCCGATTTTCCTTCTAAGTATTACAGGATCAACTCCAGCGATATCCTCCCCAAATATTTTAATAATTCCGTGGGAAGGATCGTTAAGCCGATTCACCATCTTCAATAAAGTTGTTTTTCCTGATCCAGAGGAGCCGAGGATGGTAATAAACTCCCCTTCACTTATCGACAGGTTCACATGATCCACTGCATATTCATTGGAATCTGAATATGTTTTACTCACATCATGGAATTCGATTGCTGTTGGATTCATGTTAACGCCATCCTTATTTAATGGAATCATAAAATTCTTTGGCCACATCTTCATATTCTTCTTTGTCTACGTCCACTTTCGCGTTTAGTGCGGTTACGGTGTCTGTATCCAATACCGAGCTAACCTTGTTGATCACTTCAGCGATGCCGGAATCCGTTGAAAGCACATTATCACGGATAACAGGCGCCAAGTTATAAGGGGGCCATACTTGTTTGTTATCTTCCAATAGAGTAAACTCGTCTTTGTTTACCAACTGACCTTCAGTAGTATATGCGGGCGCAACATCAGCCTCGTTGTTTCTAAGCACTTCATATTTCAAACTGTTATCATATACTTTGGATGATTTCCAATTGAGCTTGCCATACACTTTCTCCAGTGCTGGAATACCGTCAGCGCGCTGGTCCACCTCTCCTTGGGAAGCAAATCGAATCTCCCCGGCATGTTTTTGCAGGTCAGTAATGGTCTTGATCCCTAATCTTTGTGATACTTCCGTTCGCATAACGAGACCCGCTCCATCATTTGCTTTTGAATAATCGAGCCATGTGATATTGAATTGCTTTTTGTACTCTTCCTTGACTGTTGTATACACTTCATCCGGATCTGTCATCAAATCCATCTGTAATACGGCCAACAACCCAGTACCTGTGTACTCTGGATACATATCGATATCGTTATTAACAATCGATGAATGAATGATAGAACCCGCAATATTAGGAACCCGCTCTACTTGGTATCCCGCGTTCTCCAAAGCCAATGCATATAGCTCCCCGACAATTAAATTCTCAGTAAAGTCTTTTGAACCAATTCGTATTGTCGATCCATGATTATTCGTTTTATTACCACATGCGCTCAACATTATGGACAAAACAAGTGTGATTGAAATGGTTAAAACTAATTTTTTCTTTATGTTCTTTTTCATTTGTGTGAACCCTACCTTTGCAAGAATTTATATCTAAACAATACACGTTCAGACACATCTAAAATGAAGCCTATCCCAATAGCCAGAATCGCTACTGAGATAGCACCAATTAAAAGTAAATCCGTTCGATTGAGTCCTAAACCGGTAAAAATGATCTCTCCTAATCCACCAGCTCCAATTTTGGCAGCCAAGGTAGCGCTGGCGATAATTTCAATCGCAGCGGTTTTAATCCCTGTCAAAATCAATGGTCCAGCCACTGGAAATTGGATTTTCCATCTGATTTGTCGTTCAGACATCCCTACACCTTGTGCAGATTCAAGTAAAGACATGGACACACTTTGTAATCCGGATACTGTATTCATTAAGATTGGAGGGATTCCTAAAATAATGAGAGCGACAAGGGCTGGCCTAATTCCAGTACCCATGATAGGAAGCAACAGAAGTAAGATTGCTAGGCTGGGAATGATTCGTAATGTTTGAAATAACGAGGTGATCCATTTTTCGGAACGACTATATTTAGTTGATAAGGTACCTAAGATCATTCCTATAAGTGTAGAAATCATCAATGCCAATAAACTGATCTCTAAATGCTCTTTCCAAGAATTCAAGAACGTTGACATATGATTCGAAAAATAGTCACTCAGTTGCATCCATAAACTTTCTCTCAAACTCCCTCCCCCTTTCATCATTTTCATTTGATTTTTCATCGACAGAATTATAATATAAGCAATGTATTGGTTTTGAAAGTAGGCACCTTTTTGTTATATAGGAACCTATTAGTAACTATTGGAGGCGATAATGTAGTGATTTCAAAAAAAGAGTTGCCGTTGTGTCCCGTCGCAACGACAGTTGGATTGATAGGTAACAAGTGGAAGCTATTGGTTATGAGGGATCTTTTGAAGGGAACTCAACGATTCGGAGAACTTCGTAAAAGTATCCCGGAGATCAGTCAAAAGGTTCTCACTGAAAATTTACGCTCAATGGAAGAGGATGGAATTGTCATTCGTACTGTTTTTGCAGAAGTCCCTCCGAGAGTCGAATACAGCTTAAGTGACTTAGGAAATTCACTGAAGCCAATTATATTCTCTATGGAAACATGGGGACTCGGGTACCAGAAACTCAATGATGAACTTCCGAACGATATTCATCAGAGTGAATGATGTCAGATTGATACTCTCTGCAATATTTCTATTAGCAGTAAAAAAGCAATTCGGATTAAATCCGAATTGCTTTATCTTTAATTACTCCCTTAATCCTTCTGACTCCAGCAGCCGAAGATTGTTCTTTTGCAATACGGAATGTTCCTAAGTTTGTGGTATCTTCTACATGAGGCCCTCCACATACTTCCCGGCTCCACACTTTCCCTTCGTGATCTTGGATGGTATACACCTTAACGATATCCGGATATTTATCCCAAAAGTTTCCTTCCACATTACTTTCTTTCGCTTCAAGTTTAGGCAGCTCTGAAATAGAGGTAACTGCTTTCGATGAAATTGCATCATTCACATACTTCTCCACCTTAGCTATTTGCTCGGGGGAAAGTTTTTCATCATGGTTGAAGTCAAACCGTAATCGTTCGGAAGTAATATTACTTCCTTGTTGGTGAACATGATCACCTAGAACTTCCCTTAACCCCGCAAGTAGCAAATGAGATACCGTGTGCAGCGCGGTTGTTTCTGCGGAATGTTCAGCTAAGCCACCTTTAAATTTACCCGCAGAAGCAGTTCTGCTCATTTCAGCATGTTTCTTTGCCGCTTCTGTATAAGACGCCTTGTCTTCCATGCTATATCCACTTTCAGTTAAATACTCTTCTGTCAACTCCAAGGGAAATCCATAGGTTTCGTAAAAATAAAAGGCATCTGCCCCCGTAACTTTACCCTTATTCTTCAGATGCTTCTGTATTTCAAATTCTCCTTGCTGTAATGTTCTATAGAAAAGACTTTCTTCCTTATTTACGATTTCAATTACTTTCTTTTTATTGCGGATCAAATCTTCATAAGCTGTTGCTTCATCGATATAAACTTCAGACAACTGACCCACAAAGCTTCCTTGTATCCCTATTTTTTTACCCGCACGGATGGCCCTTCTTAATAGCCTTCTTGTTATATACCCTGCATCACTATTTGCCGGCTCTGCACCGTCATTAATGAGAAACGTAGCCGCTCTCACATGATCCAGTATGATTCTAAAGGACTTTAGATCGTCAGCATAGGATTTACCGCTTAGCTCCATCAACTTGTTCTTGGGATTAAGGAAGAAAGCCGTATTGTAAATATCCTTGTCCCCGTTAAGGGCTGTAGCCACCCTTTCTAATCCGCCTCCATAATCCAGATTGGGATTTTGCATTTTTACGAATCCGGTCTCTCCTTTTGTGTAACACATAAATACGTTGTTCCCAATTTCCAGGAATCTGTCGCTTTCAGAAGCAGGATGATCCAGTGGATCACCGCTTGGGTCAAGATCATAAAACATTTCACTATCGGGTCCACCCGGTTCACCAACCGGCATATGGAGAGGACTTCCGGCCCGGCTCCACCAATTTTCTTTTTCATCGTATAAGAATATTTTCCCGCCTCTGGATGCCCCATATTGCCAGGGATCATCTTCAATGATGGGTTCTATCCCGACGGATTTGAATTTTGCTGACCAGAGCCCAAGGGCTTCCGTATCTTTCGGTATATTCAGTTCATCACTTCCTGCGAAAGCACTGATATACAGCCTGCCCGGATCAATTCCTAATTCGATGATATGCCAATGCCAAATGGCATCGATTTGTTTTTGCTTATAGTTATGTTCATTAGCTTTGAACTCCCAACGGCCTATCATTTCAAAAAATGTCAGATGCGACGTATCCCCTACTTCATCAATATCCACTGTCCTTAAGCACTTCTGAATATTAGCAATCTCATTGCCGATCGGATGCTTTCCCCCCAATAAATAGGGAACCATCGGCTGCATACCGCTTCCTGTAAACAACGTTGAGGGATCATTTTCCGGTAACAAGCTAGAAGAAGGCACTTGGCTAGCCCCTATTCTTTTCATAAAATCAACATAGGATTGTCTCAACTCATCTGGTGTCATTCTAAACCCTCCATTAAATATTAGTTATGCTTAAAACAAAAAAGCCCTAAGCTGACATGTTTCTTGTCAACTTAGGGCGAACGATTATGTCCGTGTTACCACCTAACTTCAGATTGCTCTGCGCTCTATCAGTACGGGATTGCTCCGATACTGTTTCCTGAATAACGGTGGAACTCCGTTGAAGCCTACTAAGATTCCTCTGTTCGGTCCACAGCTCCGAGACTGCTTCACTATTAGATCAATGAAGATTCGCACCAACCATCTTCTCTCTGTGAGATCCTTAATAGTTACTATTTCTCATCATAGCCTTTTCGTTTTAAGTTAAAGCAATGCTAGCACAATCAACTTACTTCGTCAAATAACAATTCCGTTCTAACTGGGGAACCTGGAGCCGGCGCTTACCATTTGTTTGAATTGCACACGACCTGCCTGTAATAAAGCATCACTGAACTTCTCATCACTAACTGCCCTTGCCAGTGCCACAGTACCCACCATACTGCTCACCAACGCATAACCATTAGAGGGATCGATCCCAGCCATATTTGTAATAAACGCAATGAAACGTTGCAGCTCTTGTGTGTACGCTTGCCTAATATTTTCCGGTAGCTGGGCAACCTCTCCTGATAAAGCAGGTAAGATACAACCGGCTTCCGTCTGATCCCGATGCAGAGGGCTTAAGTAAAAATCAATGACGGCCTCAATCGGCGTCTGATCTTCATTTTTATTTTGGTCTGCAATTCTCTGAAGTGTGTCGATGGTGTCACTAATTGCGAAATGACAGGTCTCCATCACAAGCTGATCTTTATTTGCAAAATGGGAGTAAAATCCTCCGTGCGTCAGTCCAGCACCTTTCATAATATGGGGAAGACTAATATTCCGCACGCCGTGGGTGCGAAATGCTTTGGCTGCGCTGGTAATAATATGGCTTCGAACTTTGAGCTTGTGTCCTTTCGGATAAGGCATCCTGCTCTCTCCCTTTTGTATAAGTCTGTATTTATGAATGTTTTTAAAATATTATAATTATCATATTATTTGATGTCAATTTATTATGAAGTGTTGACTCTTTTAAAATATGATGATTATAATATATTACGATCATCATATTTTATTTTGGAGGTACTCATCATGAACTCATTAGAAGCTGTAGATACCCTGGTCATTGGATCGGGGCCTGGCGGTTATGTAGCCGCATTACGTTCGTCACAACTGGGCATGAAAACAGTCATTGTGGAGCGCCACCAGATCGGAGGGGTATGTACACATGTAGGCTGTATTCCTTCCAAAGCGCTGATTGCTGAAGCGGAGCGTATTCATTTGCGCAGACACTGGTATACTGTTGACGAAGCTTCTTCTTTTCAGGAGGCTCAGTTCTTTAAGCAAGCTGTGGTGGATAAGCAGTCTGGAGGAGTTCGGTTTTTACTTAAAACAGCAGGTGTGACAGTTATCGAAGGAGAAGCCAGCTTGATAGACGCGAATACCGTTGAAATTCATCACGCTGAACAGAATGAGCGCCGAATAGGCTTCAAACATCTCATTCTGGCAACCGGTTCCCGTCCGATTGAAATCAGCGCTCTTCCTTTCGGCGGACGGATTCTTTCATCCACTGAGGCGCTATCGCTGGCCGGTATTCCTAAGAGCCTTGTTGTAGTTGGCGGCGGTTATATTGGCGTGGAACTGGGTCAGATGTTTGCGAGATTTGGAACCACAGTTACGATGCTTGAGGGCGGTGAACAGATTTTACCCGGATTTGAAGCAGAGCTTGTCGCACCTGTCGTTCGTCAACTGAAGAAGGACGGGATAACCATCTTAACGGAAGCTAAGGTTACAGGAGCAGACCAATATACGAGTCACATCAATCTACATTATATGCGTCAGGATCAACACCATGTTGTTCAAGCTGAATATGCGTTAATTACGGTGGGCAGGAAACCGAACACAGATGGAACCTTGGGTCTTGAAAATATAAGTCTGTCCCCTACTCCACAAGGCTTGATCAAGATTGACAAGCAGTGCAGAACATCTATCCCGCATATCTATGCCATTGGAGATATTGTTCAAGGCCCTGCCTTGGCTCATAAAGCTTCATATGAAGCAAAAATTGCAGCAGAAGCGATCGCGGGTAAACCCTCTGTCATCGACTACAAAGCTCTTCCGCTGGTTGTGTTCTCTCACCCGGAGATTGCGAGCGTTGGTCTTAGCGAAACGGCGTGTAAACAACAATCGATTCCTGTTGTCGTTGGAAAATCTATTTTTTCTATTAATGGCCGTGCGCTGGCTCTGAAAGAAACCGAAGGCTTTGTCAAAATCGTCGCTCATGCTGCGTCTGGTCTTGTATTAGGTGCACAGATTGTAGGCGCTGAAGCATCTACTCTTATATCTGAGCTATCCCTTGCGATTGAGATGGGAGCAACGGTAGAAGATATGGCCATGACCATTCATCCGCATCCAACTTTAGGCGAAATCATCATGGAGGCCGCAGAACAAGCCCACCGCAGATTGTAACAAACGAAAATTATTGATGCAGGAGGTTTACTTATGGAGAAATCAAACGAAGTATATTGCGTTTCCGACCGGCTTGTTATTCGAAAGTTTGATTTGCAGGATGTACATTCTTTTTATCAATACCGGACGAATCCAGAGGTTTCCCGTTTTCAATCCTGGGATCATTATACGCTTCAAGAAGCTGAAGCATTTATCAGCAGACAAATAGTACATTCCCCGGATCAGCCCGGGACTTGGTTCCAATATGCAATTGCTCTAACGGAGTCAGATCAATTAATCGGTGATTGTGCCATTCACACACTCGCAGATGAACCCCGAATGGTTGAGATAGGATTCACTCTAGCACCTGAGCATCAAGGAAAAGGATACATGAATGAGGCGCTTCGTGCCCTGATTGACTATGTGTTTGGCTTACTAAATAAACATAAGCTGATCGCTTTTACCGATGTGAGGAACACAAAATCGATTCAAGTGCTAGAGCGTTTAGGCATGAGACGTGAAGGACACCTGCTCGAAAATTACATGTCCAAAGGCATTTGGGTAGATGAATTTCAATATGCAATGCTGCGATCGGAGTGGCTTAACAAACAAAACTGATTTCAAAAGAAACTTTCAGGTCAAATAGAAGTTGTTGTATTTACTATTTTCTGGAGACTTTCCTTGATTCTATGTGTAACTTCGTTACCATGATATGTGATCACTTTTTTAATATCCAGCTCTAGCAGTTTGGCAATCGACTTCAACGCAGTCGGATGATCCAACGTGTAATAGTTGTCAAAGGACAGGAGCTTACCAGCTTTCGAATTTAATGCATCGCCGGCAATTAACGTTTGAGTTGGGATATGATATAGCGATATATGATCTGGTGTGTGTCCAGGTGTAAAGACGACTTGAATACCGCCGGCCAGGGGCAGAATATCTCTATCCTTTAGTGCTGTATGAACGTGCACGGACGGTGCAAAAGTTGTACCTCTAATAAGCGGAAGCGCACCCGTCAAATAGGGTACAGTCTCCTCATGTGCGAGCACCGTCAACTCGTTCCCCCTGGCCTGAACTAGCTCCGGCAGACTGCCAATGTGATCACTGTCTTGATGCGTAATGATGATGTGCGTCAGCCTATCTAGTCCAAAGCCTTCCGTTTCAAGTAACTTACGGATTTTATCCAATTGCCCGGGAATGCCAGTATCCACAAGTACAAGATTCCGTTCATCCCACAACAAAGTTGGATATACAATAAATGATCCCATTTGCAGCTCTATCGCTTTAATTCCGGTATTCGGCTGAGACAGGGACATTCCTTCATCATCCTTTCCTATAAGTAGGTATATTATATTACTTATAGGAAGCCGAAAGTCAACACTTTTTACACTCTCTATTCGGGCAGTCCCTGAAAAGAATTCCCTCGTGTCAGCTTCTGACTCTGATCGGCCCAGCGGATCTGAACCGAACGGGAAGTGAATAGATCGGGCCCATCCGATACCTGAAAATGCAAGTGTGCTTCACTGGAGTTCCCTGAATTACCAAGATGTCCGATGAGATCCCCCTGCTGTACGTTATCCCCTTTTTTGACGGCTACACTGCCTTTCTTGAGATGTGCTGTGATGCTGAACTCCCCATTTCCATGATCGATGACCACAACATTCCCTGCCGGTTCTTCAGCGTTCATCACGCCCGGCGTGTTATCGGGGATGTCATTTTTGACTTCAACCACCTTGCCATCTGCGGCTGCATAGAGCGGTTCACCAAAAGCATAATAGTCCTCGTTGTTTTTTCCCTCACCTTGATAGCTTGAAGCATCCTGTGTGCGGATAATGTCGAGTGCGTAGCGCTGGGTTTCATGAGCATAATGATAGTTGGATAACACATCGTTTCCGCCCCAGAACACAAACCATTTGCCCTTCATCGGAAACTGGAATGCAGTCTTGGTCATCGCCTTATCCGTTGCTTCATGCGTTTCAAGCGGCTGAATCAGCAGCCCCGCAATCTGGTGATCTTCGGCAAAAGAGGCTTGAATCCCCTTTGTCCCCGTCTGATCCTTCCATGAGCTTTCAACCAGATGGTTCATTTTAAACTCGGTAACCTTCTCCCATGAAGCAGTGCCTTCCATAAAGCTATCGGCAGTCGTCTTGAATTCGTCCAGCGATATGATTTCCTGTAGCTCCGGACTCATCTGTTTGTAGATGTCCTCCTTCGATCCCTTCATTAAGGTATCCATGAAATTGTCTGGTGTAATCATTGCGTCCTCCTCGGCTGTCTGTTCTACCGGTAATTGCTCTTGTGGTTCAGATGCTTCCGAAGTGCCGCACGCAGACAGCATCACACACGTACCAAGAACTGCGGCAAGCCCCTTCCAGCTTTTCGAATATCCTCTAGTCATTTCCCTGCACTCCTTTGTTTGAACGATATCTTTACAGTCCAGTGTACGACATCAATCTTATCTGCCGTCTAACTTACTCTTACGACTATCATAACTTTGCGGCGGGCTACCTCTCCAAAATTAAGCATCCGTTAAGGTTACCGGCAAGCAGCACAGTGTTTCAGAATGGTATGATACTTATATAAAAAGCTGGGAGGCTCTATTTCGCCATGGATGAAGTTTCAATTTTGCTTGTTGATGATGAACAGGCGATTCTGCATATGCTCCGAACGGTATTGCTCAAGGAGCAATTCCTGGATATTGATACGGTCACTACCGGTGAAGACGCAATTGCTGCATGTGAAAAGAAAACCTATCACTGCATCGTGCTGGACGTGATGCTACCAGGCCGAAGCGGGCTGGAAATCTGCCCTTTTCTGCGTCAAATTACAGATGCCCCTATTCTCTTTCTGACAGCGAAAACCACCGATTATGACAAGCTGACCGGCTTCGCGGTTGGCGGAGACGATTATGTCGTTAAACCCTTTAACCCGCTGGAAGTAGTCGCACGGATCAAATCCCTGCTGAGACGATATTTGCCCAGACAGACGGAAGCGGAAAAACTGCCGCGGGAAGGGATCTATGACTATGGGCGCTTCCAGGTTATGGAGCCAGCCGGTGAACTCAGAGTCGAAGGTCAACCCGTGAACTGCCCTGCGCTGGTATACCAGCTGCTGCTATTCTTTTGCAAACATCCCAATCGTATCTTCACCAAGTCTGAATTGTATGAGCGGGTCTGGGGATCGGAGGCCATTTCGGATGATAACACCGTCATGGTACATATTCACCGGATTCGTGAGCGTATTGAGGCTGATCCCTCCAACCCTGAATTATTGGTGAACGTTCGCGGGCTAGGGTATAAGCTCATTCAGTCCGACATGGGATCTGGGCGATGAGTGTAAGACGCAGATTGATGACGCGGTTCATTGGCCTGCTTGCAGGTACGGTGATTCTGATCTTGATCATCGGCGGAAGTATAGCTTACTGGGTCATTCAGCAGCTGAATGAGGCCAGCCTTGTTGAAGATTTTGCCACTGTCGGACTCGACCAGCTAATCAGTACAGCAGAGATTTTGCCGGACGGCAGTGTTAAGTATGATCCGGGGTTGCTGAAGCGAATTGATGAAAACAACGGCTGGCTTCAGGTTCTCGATGAGCAGGGTCGTGTGTTGGATGCTTTTCATACCCCTTCCGATGTGCCGAATCACTATAAACCTGGAGAACTCATATCTTATTGGCAAGGACAAAAGCCCTTTCCCTACCGGCTATATCTGCTTATCCGCGAAAGAGAAGGCATTAATTTCACCCTGTTGTATGGAGAGAACAACCAGGCTGTAACCATGCTGGAGCAAGCATATAACGGGGGCCGTTATGCCAATAACAAGCTGGAATTGGCATCCGGGCAGCAGGAAATCATCCGCTCGGCGGATGCCTATCTTCAGATTTTGGATGAACAGGGATTGGAGGTTACTTCTTTCAATAAGCCCGTAACAGGGATCCCTGACAGCTACAGTATCCAGGATCTGATTCTGCGTACACGATACCCCATCCGGTATGGAGTGAGTACAGTGACCAGCTATGATGAGCAGAATCATTCTACCTGGATGCTGAGTATTCCTCTTGGGAGCAAGCCGGCAGGTAGCAATGAGAACCCCTTCGGGTTTATTTTTGGTCCTGCCCTGATTGCGCTTCTGGTATCTATTATCGGCTTGCTGATCCTGCTTGCTGTCTGGTATGCCAACCTGTTCGGGTATCCGATGCTCCATATGCTGCAATGGCTGCAGCGGCTTGAAAGGGGACAATATGAGGAGCCGGCCGGCCCCCGCGGCAGGCCGCTTAGCCAGAAGAAGAACGGGAGATGGCGGCGAAACTATCGGGTATATACGGAAGTGTTACATTCCATCCAGACGTTATCCGCTACCCTGAAGCAGGATAAAGAACTCCGCAAACAGACCGACTCTTTGCGGGAGGAATGGATTGCTGGAATTACCCATGATCTGAAGACACCGCTATCCTCGCTCCAGGGTTATGCACACATGCTGGAGGCAGAGAAATACCAGTGGACTACGGAAGAGGTACGCGAATTCGCGGGCATTATGGTGGACAAGTCCATGTACATGGACAGGCTGGTAAGCGACCTGGCCATGACATATCGTCTGCGCAGCGGCGGATACCAGCCTCCTGTTGAGCTAACGGATATCAATGCTCTGCTGCAGGATTTGGTACAGCGTGCTGAGCGGAACCCGGCTTTTGGAGTGGGCCGCATTACGTTCCATCCCGCCCCGGTTGGGGTACAGGGTTATGTACACGTCCCCTCCTTTGAACGGATCGTTGATAATCTGACCGCCAACGCCTTGCTGCATAATCCGCCGGAGGCGAAGCTGATTGTAAGTGTGCAGCCAGGTATACAGGCAGGCGATTTCATCGTTCAATTTGCCGATAATGGACGCGGTATGGATCAGGAGACGGTGTGGAAGCTGTTCGAACGATACTATCGCGGCACAGATACAGGTGCGCCCGATGTCGGCTCAGGCCTGGGCATGGCGGTAACCAAAGGGCTGATTGAGGCCATGCAAGGGCGAATTGAGGTTCGATCGAATCCCGAAGAGGGGACAGAAATACGTTTGATATGGGACGCCCGTTCGAGGGCTGGAAGAAAATAATCCAGAGGTTCCAATGTGGTATAATCATAAGAAAATATTTGAAAATATATGACGAAGAGGTGTTCTGCTAATGGCATTAACGTCCGCATTCACGAGCCTCAACCTGCCTGTTAAAAACGTAGCCCAATCGAAAGTGTTCTTCACTGGACTTGGCTTTGAGCTCAACCCGCAATATCCGGATAACGAGACTTCGGTAGCCCTCTTGATCGGCGACAACCTGCAGGTCATGCTGATCGATCAAGCCTTCTTTCTTACACTCACGGAGAAGGAAGCCGTCGATACGGGCAAGTATGCGCAGATTACGATTGCTTTGGAATTCGAGAGCCGGGACAAGGTTGATGAAATCGTGAACACCGCACTCTCCTTAGGCGGGAAATTGCACGCTGAGCCTGAAGATCATGGATTCATGTATCATTGGGGCTTCGTGGATTTGGACGGCCATCTGTGGGCGATTAACTATATGGGCATGGACGCGGCACAGGGTTGAGGCTAACGACGAATACACTCGTACTAAGGCTGCAAAAGAAAGACGCCGGGCATCTTCCCCGGCGTCTTCTTTGATAGTTTAGTGTTTTAAACCGAATACAATTGTCGGTACAGCGGAATATGGACCAATGTATGTGAAAAACAGTATATATTGTGCTCGCAAGCAGGCACGCGGCCTGAATGTATATGAAAAACAGCATACATTGTGCTCGCAAGCAGGCATATGGACCGAATGTATGTGAAAAACAGCATACATTGTGCTCGCAAGCAGGCATATGGACCGAATGTATGTGAAAAACAACATACATTGGGCTCGTAAGTAGGCATGCGGCTTGAATGTAAGTGAAAAACAGCATACATTCAGGCCGCGCGAAGGTAATCTTGTTCATCCCTTAGGGTGATTTTGTTCTAATCAGTTTTTTTCAGTATAGGATTTGAAATTGTCCATGATCGCTTGCCAGCCTGCTTGCTGGAGCTCGACGGGATTGGCGTTTTCCGCATCGAACGTTTGAATGATCTTCGTCTCATTCCCTTGACGGGCGAACGTAATCTCCACTCTTCTTCCGTCTTCTATGGTGTAGCTGATCACCTCATGCTGATTCACGACATCGTATACGCCGCCAAAATCAAAGCCCATGCTGCCATCCTTTGCTTCCATCCGTGTCAGAAAGGTTCCGCCAGGCCGCAGATTGTTCTCGGCTCTTGGCGCATGCCAGTCCTCGGAGGCCTGATTCCACTTCGTGATGTGCTCCGGCTCAGTCCAGTAGCGCCATACCTTCTCGATAGGGGCTTGTACCACAGTTTGTACGGTTACTTTCGCCGGTTGATTCTCTTCCATTTCAATAGACACCTCTCTCATGAACTTCGTCGCTTGGTTACTTACCATTGTCTCCCAACTGTTTGTGCAATATCCCCTGGAGTATTACTTCAATGGCCCAGAAGAACCTCTCCTTGGAGGCGGTATCCCCCGAGAATAAATCAGTCTTCAGACTGTTCATGAGCGGAAACCGTACCGGATCTGCTTCATTATAGTAACTTTGGGCAGTTTCCATCAGTTCGCTTGCTCTCTTAGCCTTCTCCAACGCAATGGAAGACACGTACAGGAGCAACAGGTCCGTTCCCCAAGCAGCGGCCGTAGAGGTGATTCCGCCTTTCTGGAGGACGGTAAGTAAATACTCATTCAGACGAAAAGCATGATTCCCAATGGGAATCGTCTGTAGGGATAGCTCAGCTAATCCAGGTTGCTCGATAAGCAGTTCTGCATAAGCCTGCAGCGCTTGAAATAACTGCTCCTTCCAGTTCTCGTTCGTCAGCTCCGGCAGATTCAACTCTCCGAGACCAAGGTCAAGCACATAAGAACTCAATTCCTGCAAATTTTTGACGTACACATAGAGGGAGGAAGGTCCAGTGTCCAGTTGCTTGGCTACCTTCCTCATGCTCATGCCGGAGGTCCCTTCCTGCTTCAGCAGCTCATACGCGGTCTTGACAATCAATTCATGACTAAGGGGTTCTTTGGCTGGCCGGTTACGGCGGCTCACAATTTCACGTTTAGGTTTCATCATACTTTCCTTATAACATGCCGGAAGCCAATAGTAAATACATCATGGAAGATAACATCAGCCTTGCTGCTCATACAGGTCTTGATAAGATTGCATGAGTGCTGCGAACTTTGGAGCGGCATTCTCCGAGAAGCTCAGGATGAGGTTTTCGTTAGATACATATGCTTTCTCTGAAGCATACTGGAACATTTTCTCTTCATATTCTTCAATTGCCCCAGCTGTGTCCTTATTTCTTACAATGGCAAGAGCCAGCTCCAGCGCATCCAGCATCGCAAGATTCACCCCTTCTCCGGCAAAAGGAGACATGACATGTGCTGCATCACCGATTAATGTGACACCAGCGCTGTGTTCCCAGCGAAACCCGACGGGCAGCATGTAAATCCGTCTGGGTACAACCGCATCTTCGGCATACCGGATATAATTCTTGAGCGGCTCACTCCAATCGTGAAACAGCTCAAGCAGCTTGGCCTTCGTCTCCTGCGGATTATCGTTCCGGATTTCGTCTAACCAGTCCCGCTCTACCTTGAAGCTTGCATATACTTTGATCCGTCCGTTGCCGTTCAGCTGGCCCAGAATCCCTTTGTGATCATCCAGGGCGAACATCTTGCCACGTGCGTTAAATGCGGCCAGATCCGGGTGATCGGCTGCAATTACGTTAAGCTCCAGCATCGTCAGACCTGAATATTCCACGTCTGTATCCGTAAGCAGAGGACGAACGCGGGAAAAGGCACCATCCGCACCAATTACAAGATCTGCCACAGCGATATGTCCATTCTCAAAATGAAGCTCCGTCTTACCCTCGCCCAGAGACACCACCTTCTCCAGTTTATAGCCATACTGTATGGTAGACGGATCTAGTTTGTTTAAGAGTAAGTCACAAAGCACACCACGGTCAATCTCCGGGCGTCTCTGCCCTTCCGAGCTCTCTTCGTCGGCCACTTCATCCAGGTATAGGGTCCCCGTCTTATCCATGAGCCGGAAGTCTTCGCCCTCAAACCGTGCTGCCTGCAGAAAAGCTTCATATAATCCGGCCTCCTTCAGTGCGAGCTGCCCGGACTCTTCATGGATATCTAAGGAGCCTCCGCGTTCATGGCTTAGGTTCTTATGCTCACGTTCATAGATTGTCGAGGTAATACCATGCTTTTGCAGAATCAGGGCAAGCGTTAGCCCCCCTGGTCCACCTCCAATAATTGCGATCCGGCGTTGTTCAGTCGAATGAACAGTTGTCATGTGTAGACATCTCCTTTTGTATAGATAGTTATTTTCTTAAGAAACCTGCTTCTTGCCTGCAAAAAACAAAGATAAAACCAATGCACTAACTGCAAACCCCAAAGTAATCCAGAAGGTTGAGCCGAAGGCATGACCTAATTGATCGGGTGAATGCTGTGCGGGAAGTCCCCTGATTTGTTTGGCCAGAAAAGCCATCGTGATGGTAACGCCGAAGGAGGACATGATTTGCTGGGCTGAAGTGGTGATGGGAGTAACACGGCTTATTAATTCCTTGGGAGCTGATCGGAGGACATGTGTATTGATCTGCATCATTGTTAATCCTTGCCCAAGTCCTGCAAAAGCAAAGCTGCAAATAATATATAGAGAACTCGTATGGGCATCAATCTGTGTCAGAGCAAGTAAGGAACCGCAAAGTTCAGAATACCTATGATGGCTACCGGGCGAACACCGAAACGGTCAAACAACCGGCCGCCGGCATTAATCCCGACAGTAGATAACAGGGCTTGCGGGATCACATATAATCCAGCCTCAAGAGGAGTTAGCCCCCTCACTTGCTGTAAATACAGCGGGAATAACAGAATACTCCCGAATAAAGCAATTTGATTCAGCCAGGCGACAGAAATGCCATGTACAAAGGTAGGTGAACGGAATACTCTTAGCTCCAGCAGCGGGTGCTTTTGCCTGAGCTCATTCCATATAAAGATGGCCAG
The DNA here is from genome assembly GCF_038595095.1 of Paenibacillus sp. FSL P2-0089. NCBI lineage: Bacteria > Bacillati > Bacillota > Bacilli > Caryophanales > Paenibacillaceae > Paenibacillus > Paenibacillus sp. FSL P2-0089. The sequence goes on along the minus strand of NZ_CP152006.1, from coordinate 3,681,771 downwards.
TATAATGAGACCCCATGCCAGTGGAGCTAACGTCCATAGATTGGACCACCCCTTCTCACCTGCTTGATGAACAGAAAACACAATGGAAGTAAAGGCAACCGGAGCCAAAAGCGCGCCGATTACATCCAGCTTGTTGTTCGATTTTGCATCCGATGCAGGTAAGTACCTCCAGGCCATGAATAAAGCCAAGATGCCAACCGGAACGTTGATGAAAAAGATCCAGTGCCAGTTGATGTACTCGATCAGCCAGCCCGACAATAAGGGGCCTAGAATGGGAGCAAGCAGCATTGGGATCCCGAGGATGCCCATGACAGATCCTCTTTTGTCCGGAGGAGCGACCATGAATACAGTGGCAATTCCGATGGGAGCCACCATGCCCCCGCCCAGACCTTGAATGATGCGGAAAACGATAAGCTGAGTAGGAGTGGTTGCCATTGCACACAGTACAGAAGCAAGAACAAATAACACAATGCTAATCATAAACATCCGTTTGGGCGAGAAACGGTCAGAGAACCAGCCGGCTAACGGAATGACTGCCGATAAAGACAAGGTATACGCCGTAATGACCCACTGAATCGTACTAAGATTGGTATCGAAGGCACTTACTAATTTCGGCACGGCTACATTCATGATAGTGCTGTCTAAGATCACCAGGAACATCCCTGAAGCAACTGCGAGAATTATGGGCAGTATCTGCTTTAAGGAAAAGGCTGGTTTCATACTGTCGCTATCCTTTGTCTCTGACATAAACGCTCTTCTCCTTTCCTTAAATAAGCGTATGAAGTTACAGTAATACAAGCTTCAGAACAGCTATCCAGCATGAATAATGGATTTGAACTATTTATACCATAACGAACACTGTTCGTCAAGAATGATGTTCGTTATGGTGTGCGTTTTTCTTAGAATCATAAAAAGAACCCTTATATGAATATAAGGGTTCTTTTTATGATTTATTTGATGTATTTACTTCCGTAATTATCCATGAGAAGCTCCGCTTTATTCAATTGCTTGACTCCTTCTCCAACCTTATTGTAACCTGCTTCGAATTTGGAATAATTTATTTTGGTTGTCTTCAGGCTATCCCGCATTATAGTTAACCCCTCTAACTGGAGTTTTGCCCCTGCTAGATAATGATTATGCATTTCTTTTAACTCTGCATTATTCACTTTTAGGTACTTCAATCCGGATACAAACTTAGTATAGTTGGGCACTACAGTATTGCTTAGAGAAAGAAAAAATGTTTTTCTTGTTGAGTCTTTTATTCCTAAGTCAATTAGCTCATTATACAAAGTGATGGCTTTATTTTCATACTTTCCTATAATCTGCAATTGCTTGTTATACTCTTCAAAGTCCTTAACCATAACTTCTTCGTGGGTAGGTGATTTTTTGACTCCTGGACTTGTTGGTTCAGGAGTTGGTGTAGGAGTTGTTTCAGGCTTAACTGTATAATCATCGACCACTTGAACAGTGAACATATAAGGTTCAAACTTTTCTCCAATATTGACAGTTAAGGTGGCAGTCCCTTTATTTAAGGCATGAAGTTCAGAAACCCATTTCGTTTTCCGGACAACCTTTATAATATTCTCATCTGAAGAAATCGGAGTAAAATCATGGTCTGCAACGTCTCCATCTGTCCAGTCAGTGATGGCTATTTCGTATGACTTCCACTCTCCAATTTTAATCTCACTAGGTGTGGTTACTTTGACAATGTCGGTAATGTTCCGTGCAGCCGCACTTATATTTCCAGCCCCAGATACGACCGATAATATAAGTGCTAACATTAGCGAATAAATCAAACTCTTTTGTTTCATAGATGCTTTCTCCCCGCTTTTTTACCCATAGTAAAGGTCTCTACCAATCTTGCTAGCATATTTCCATGAGTAGGTTACATGTAGCAAAAACAGAAAAGTTCTTTCCAAGCTTTATTATACAACTATCCTCTGCTTTGGAAATCCCATCCTTATGACATTTTTTTGTTTTACCCTCCAGAATCAGTTATCATTATGTCAAAATCGTATAATCCACTAGTGAGGTGTAGCTATGGATAAATTCGCCCTTGAGGTATTCTCTGATTTATCCGAAAGACTGAATTATAATCTGCCGGGTTTCCCGCTGTATGCTAAAAAGGGAGCGCTGCATCAATTTGACCGCTTCGCGGCCGCGTATCATTGGCATCCGGACCTGGAGTTCATTGTAGTGCTGGACGGGGAAATGGATTATTATGTGAATGGACAAACGGTTCATCTCGATAAAGGGAATGGAATTTTCGTTAACAGTAAACGCCTCCACTATGGCTTCTCTGCTGCGAAGAGTGATTGTACTTTTCTGGTCATCGTCATTCATCCTGCCCTTCTGGGCGAAAACACGCTTGCGGGAAAAGCATATCTTGAAGAAAAATTCGCTTCCGGCACCGACGATTATTTACTGTTATCTTCCCAAACGTCTTGGCAGCATGCGATTCTGCTCGCGCTAACTGAGTTGTATGATGAGGTGCACAGTAATGAAGGGAACCTGCTCCGCTTATTATCCCAGGCTGTGTCCATATGTGCGGGTATAGCCGATCATATACAGCAGGCACCGGGCAATCCGAATGATGAACAGGTATGGATGACAATCCGTAAAATGACCAGGTATATTCACCAGCATTATGACGCTAAACTAACCATTGATGAGATTGCAGCCGCCGGTTCAGTATGCAGAAGCAGATGTTGTGAGCTATTTAAAAAGCATGTTGGATGGACACCCAATAATTATTTGACCCGCTACCGTCTTCAAAAAAGCTGTGAGATGCTGAAAGAGACAAAGATGCCTGTTGGAGAGATCGCCATGCCTGCGGGTTTCAAACGGCAAGTTATTTTTCGTATGTGTTCGGTAAACAATTAGGACAGATCCCGCAAGACTTTCGCAAGCAATCTGCTGCTGCCGGCAACGATTCTTAACGACGGCATTCCTTGCCGTCAACGTATTCTTGACTGATATAATAAGTGAACCGTTTATCCTGCTGTCTGGCTAGTTTGTCACACCATATAGAATGAACTATTGCCCGTATACCGAAAAACAGGAATGGAATCAACAGAATTCCTATCGCAGCCTGAACGATCATAAGCAGCACCCCCTTCTTATTTCTATTCTCAGAATAGTATAAAGAAGGGAGTGCTGCTCCCGAAATCGTTTGTAATTATATCAAAATCGTATATTGTTTCATATTAAAGCTCTTCCGGCTTTATAAATTTCACTTCGGGATAACTGTCGTTTGGCCCCTCCAATAGTTGTCCCCCTTCTCCTTTCAATTCCTTATTAAAGAAATCGAGGACATAGTGATTTACGACGTCTGATCCTCTTTTACCATTAATATCTCCTGTGATTCCAGTCAGTTTAATCAGTTCAGAATAGAATTGAAGGTCCGTGAAATTGAAGTGCTGGGTACCCTCTATATAAATCGCAGGCCCTCCCTGATTGATCACATTTTTAATAATGTGCAGCTCTTCTTCAAGTTGTTTAGTGACTTCGTTATCCGGATTGGTCCCCTTCTTGAAATCTGTCAACCAGTCTTTAAAAACTCCGGATCTTATGAACATAAACGGCTTGTTTAGATCATCTCTATTGTCCACTTCGATCAGTGACCCGTCCATATTGACCCCGGCCTTGATTCTAGGATCTACATAAGTTGTGTTAAACGCTGTTGCCCCACCGAAGGAATGCCCCATTACGCCCAGATGATCTAGATCAATTTTTCCTTTAAATTGACTTTCGATTGCACCTGAATTCAGCTTTTCAATTTCGTCGATTACAAACTCCACATCTTTCGTCCATATCTTACCGATTCTTCTGCGATCTTCTACGGTAGTCGTCTTGGTGGTATAGTCCGTTACACGGCCATCCGGAAAAATGGTAGCAAAGGTGCTATACGTATGATCGATAGTGACCACGATATATCCGTGACTGGCGAGATTCTCGGCCTGTGATGCATGGAGAACCCGACTGGTTCCCATACCGTGAGATAGCAGTACCACAGGATAAGGACTTGTAGAAGGCAATATTTCTACATTTTCATAAGAGTTGGTTTTACTATACTTCCAGTAATCGAATACAAAGTCTGGTAGGTTTAATGAATTAGAATAGGTCTGGATATACTTTTTGAACATTTCTTTATCTTTTGGAAAAAGAGCTTCACTCTTCTTGTTACTGCTATTTGCAGTAGGGTACCACACTTGAACCATTAGTTCCCTCTTATCGCTTGGATCTGCAGTTAAGACTTCATCTCTGTTCTGATCCGTAAAATGAAAGGTTTGAGTACCCACTTTCTCCGGACCTTCAAGCTTCGGCAAATGAAAGACTGGCAAGTATACAGACAAGCCGGTAGATATAACAAGCAGAATGACGATGATGGAAGATGAACTATATTTCAACAGCTTCCCTGCTTTTATATTCCCTATATTTCCCATCTTGCCTAAATGCCTGAGTATAACGATGAGTATGAGTAACGCCGTCATCATATATACCAAAAGCAACTGCCATCTGTATCCCTCTACAAATAATTGAACTACTAATATAACGCTGCTTCCTATCCCCAAAACCAGTCCTGTTGTCTTTGCCCCTCTTCTGATAAACAATAGATCTGCGAGCAGCGCGAAACAGGATAGAACTAAAAGTATCTCAAATAATCTCATTTGACACCCTCTCTTTCTACTTCTTCTTTTGCTAAGATGTAAGCTTAACCAATGAAAGTGTATTCCCCGTGACGTCAATATGAACTGAATATGAACGGACAAAAGAAATGCATCAAAAGCTAAAAACCCTCAGGACGCTAGGATAGCGTTCCTGAGGGTTCATCCATTGTACAATGTCGAATGAGCCATTATAAGGGAGGCTGCACCAGTAACAGCTTCCCAAGCTGGATCACCGTTTGATCATACCAATCCGGATGCTGCCGGAAATGCTCACTGCTCCGTTCATTGCCGGATGCCTCGAACACGGCCGCTTTGTCTGTCTTGCCGGTATCGAGCTCGAAGCGAACCGTATGTTGCCCGTTCGGGAGCTCCGGCAGGAATACATACTGATTACGATTATGATCGTTGTAATTGGTGAACCGATCGATAATAAAGGGTTCCCCTCCATCCACCGACACCTTCAATCTGCCGGAATCAGGCCCTCCGATATCGAATAATCCGATACGGGTACCCTCGAACTGCACCGTGACCGCCTCTCCAGGATCGGCTGCCCGCCACAGGCCGGGAAACAACCAGCTGTACTCGCGAGCTAGAGCAGAATCACCCGGTGTCAGATATGACCATCCTGCAGAAAAAGTAGTCAGACTATCCAGTGGCAGCATGGCCGCATACTCCCAAGGATTAGCGGGGACCAGCGGATTCTGAGGCAGGTGATGTACGAACCTTCCCGGCTGATCTTGAAGCTCTCTAATGAGCTCAAAGGACCGGGTGATCGTATCCGTGTAAATCTGGTGTCCTTCGGGAATGGTCGGATGGATCGAATCATGCGTAAAAATAACGGCGCCGGGAATGGATACGTCTTCTCTTGAGGTGAACACGAGTTGTCCCTCCGACACCAGATGACTGACCGCTACGCCCAGATGGATCGATGGAATCCCATAATAGTCAGCCACTTCCTCTTGCATTAGAGCGCCCTTCTGGTATTCCCCGGACTGGAACAAGGCCACATCCCGCTCCTTCAGCGTATACACGAACAGGATATCGGTAAACCGGCTCCGCTTGCGGATCTGACGGACAATCCCTTCGATCCGCGCCTTGGATTCGGGATCTCCGCCATCGTTACCGACAAATTCAACAAATACCAGATCAGGCCGGTGACGCAGTACATCTGTCTCCACACGGGCACAGCCCAGATCCGAGCCTGTCCCGTTAATACCTGCATTCACCGCGCGGATATCCGCCTTGGGATATTGCCCACGAAGCCAATCCGCCGTCATAACCCTGTATCCTTCAGAACGCGTATTGCTGCCACCGAAATAGACGATGGTGACCGTATCCCCATTTTCCAGCTTCTGAATGACATTAGGGAGCCCTCTTCGAGGGAATACATCCTTCATCTCGACTTCACCTGACCTCACTTATCGTTTTTAGGAGCAAAGCATTTTACAGCAAACACTTCAAAATAAGGCGAACCATACGTCGCATAGAAATCAAAACGGATTCGGGTGACCGCTTTCGCGTCCACCTTATGTTTGTTCAGGGTGAGATAATTGCCGCGGGTTATGATTGTCCGCTCGCTTCCGTCTTCTAAGGTTAAGGTCAACTCATAATCTTGGATCAGAGACTCAATCGGATCGTCGAAATGCTCCAAATTCAGCTGCGGGTTGAAAACAAGCTGGATTTCGTCCACATTTTTGGGGCTGGCCAAACCAAATTCCAGCCATTCCTGTCCTTCCGTACGCTCAGAAATCCAGCTGTTCGGCAGACCATAAGGTCTGGAGAAGCCGTTGACGACATTCCCCGGATTATACATATCCTGGGCCGGCAACAGCTCCTTGAAGCAAATGCTCTTATTGAATTTCTTCAGTCCGGACGGCTCTTCCGGTCTATAATAGAAGCTGACCGCTCCGGTCATTTTCTCTTCATTGCCGTATACGGCAAGGCCCGCCGTACCTTCCAGTACGATGTAGATTTTGTCGTCAGCCGGTTTCTGGCAGCCGAGGTCCAGCGTAATCCAGTCGTCATGACCGGGTGCAACAGCCAAGCTGTAGTCTTTCAACCCGCTGACGGGAATATAATTTTCCTTCCGTTCCCCGCCGAACAGCTTCACCTGCAGGGTTTCCGGATGCCCGGACCTGTTTTTAATTTTGATCCGTACGCTTTCAGCTACGGATGTCTGAATCGGCAGGACCAGACATAACCCTGTCTCCAGGGAAAGCTCTTCGGTTGGATGAAGATTGTCGTAGCTGCGCTGAGATGAAGCACGAATCGTTAATCCGTCAGCGAAGTACGGGTCCAATTCCTCCTGAAGCCCTACAATCGTTTGTCCGTCCCGGAGCAGCAGCGCCTGCAGCTCACTCATATGATCCTCAGCTATAGCCGCAGGATCTGCCTCATATTTAAAGCATAACGAAGCAGCCGTTCCCACCGCCTGTCCCATACAACCGCAGGTTGCCATTACCCTGGTTGATCCGAAGGCCACATGGGTAGCACTTATATTGCGGCCGGCGAACATAAGATTAGGAATATTTCGTGAATATAAACTGCGGAAAGGGATATTGTACAATCCGGGCACGAAATTCCAGGCTGTAGCCGGCCCCTCATCGTAGATGCCCTTATTGGCATGTAAGTCCATATACCATCCGCCGACGGATACAGCATCCTCGAAATGCGGCTTTGTGGTAAGATCGTTCTGGGACAGCATGTGATCACCAATAAACCGCCTGGACTCCCGCTTTCCCGGAATCGGGCATACATAATCCAGTATGAGATTGGCTACATCATCAAATTCGCCGCTATTTTTGATATAATCCCAAATTCCGTACACCAGTTTCCGCAGTTCCAAGGCGATCTCTTCATTATTCTTGATAATATCCAGATGCCCGCCGTATTCCAGCCACCACAATCCGCCAAGCCCGTTGATTTTCCTTGGAAATGACCGGTGGTTTAAGCCTTGTCTGATACTATCGAAAAAAGCCAGCTTCGTAATATCATACGCAAAGCCAGGTCTTTGGTAGGGAACGGAATACCCTACGTCACGGGCCTGAAACAGGATCGTATCGCCCATGGTGTAATGGTCCGCCACTTCAGGTGCCAATTCTTCCTTATATTCATGCTTCGCCTCTCTCCCCTGCCGGAAGTGAGCCCCTGCCTGATAGCCGACAATGCCATCTCCGGAACAATCGATATAGGTCCGGCTTTCGAAACGGAATTTTCTTTCGGAAGCTAATTGAAGACCCTCCACCCACTTAATTCTGCCGTTCTCCATCCCCGTTTCATGCACACATGTATTCAGGAATAGAGCAATGTTAGCCTCACCATAGACCATGTCGAGCAAGACCGTATCCGAAAGCGAAAGCATAAGCTTCTTGTTGTACAACGGATTATAGTGAAAAATCTTCAGCTTGAGCTCTTCCACCAATCCGCCCTCGCGCGCATAATAGGATGGACTGTTTCCGAGATATGCCGACCCGTTGATATGAACCCTGACCTCGCTGCTCGCATTTCCCCCAAGGACCGGCCGGTCATTTATAAGTGAGACCTGCAGCCCTTGGCGTGCGGCAGCAATGGCTGCGCAGATCCCGGCAATACCTCCGCCTACGACAGTTACATCTGCTTTAATAAGCTCCATTTTGATAACCTCCATGATTAGATCCTTCTCTCATGGTAAGCTTTTTGTGGAGCTTTTTTTTACATAATTTCACGAAAAAATTATACGATTGTTGCAAGGTTATCCGGATTCATACCGGGTCATTTTAATCCGGTATTGCTTGGGCGTATCCCCCGTATATTCTTTAAATAATTTGCAAAAATAACCTTCGTTCACAATCCCTACTTCCTCGCACAATTCCAATATTGAATAATCCCGAACATTTAACAGCTCGAGAGCTAATTGGATTTTTTTACGGTTGATGTAAGTGATCACGCCCTCGTTCATTGTTTTTTTGAATAAGCTGCTAAAATACGATGGAGCTAAATTCACTTCCTCGGCAATCGCCTCGAGCGTTAACCGCTGTTTCAGGTTACGCTCTATAAACTGTATAGCACTCATGATTTCAGCGCGGTGTAAAAGCTGGCCGGCGTGTACATAGTCGTAGGTGAAGTCGCCAATATAGGCAAGCTGCTCCCGGAAAGACATACACTCGATGGGAAACTCTGCTACCTCCGTGGTCAGCTTGTTTCCTGATTTAAACTTCACCGTAATGTCTCTGTACAAGTCCCGCAGCATAGGCACCATGATGGACTTATGGATTTTATGGTCCGTAACGAACTGGTTCAGATCAGCAAAGGCCTGCTCCAGCTCATCCTTGGAGACCTTTCTTTTCAGCCCGTCAAGAAATTCAGCCAGCCTCTGCTGAAATTCTTCTTTTCTGTCATTATGGTAATGGAAGCGGTGCATAGGTGTTTTTACTGCTTTCTCCGTATGATAATAGAAATCATCACTCACCTTTTGTGCTTCCGTGTAAGCTTGTTTGATCGATTCCCAGCCCCGGTGCGGACCTCCAAAAGCGACAGATACCCTTACATTCAAGTATTGGTGCAAATGGGAGACGATCTGCCCCCCTAATGCTTGGCAATCATATTCCGTTTCCAGATCACTGCGGTTATTCTCCCAGGATAGGAAGCCAATAAAACGGTTAGCGGATAAATCCGCAGCTACACCACTGCCCCCATTCATCACCGTTTCCTCGATGATATTCGTAATCGCATACCTCAGGATGCTTTGATCAGACGCTGAATAAGCGTTCCGGAAACTTTCATACCTGTTCATTTCGACAATAAAACAGCAATAATTAGCTTGGAAGAAATGAAACTGCATGCGGTTGGCAAAATCCGATGCCCGGTGAGAAGGAATTTCCCCTCTGATTAGCTCGTTAAAAAACTGCTTGCGGACTCTATATTTATTTTCAAGCACGGATACGTTTAACGATTGAAATTCCGCTTCTTTTTTCTTAAGCTCATTTAAATTCCCGGCTGCCTTATCTAAAGCCCGGTTCAAATCCGCTTCCCTGAGCGGAACCTTAACAATGTACTCCATTACGTTGGCTTGAATCGCTCTCTGGGCGTATTCAAAGGAGGAATAAGCGGTCAAAAGAATGAACTGGGTACGGGGGAGCGTTGACTTTAGCTGCTCTATCATGGAAATCCCGTCCATTCGCGGCATCACAATATCAGATATCACGATATCCGGCTTAAGCTTTACGATCTCCTCTATCCCCTCCAGCCCATTATTCGCTTTGCCCACCAGATGAAATCGCTTATCCCTAAGGGAGAGCTCTTGAAAAAACAATTCCAGCCGCTGAAGGATCAGATCCTCATCATCAACAATGAAGCAGGTGTATTCTCTCACCATCATGCATCTCCTTTAAACAAGCCTGCCGGGAATACGGCCTGAACACGGGTTATTTCCTTAGGTATGCTCGTGATTTGGAGTCCGAATTGTTCTCCGTAGTGAAGTCTGATCCGGTCATGAATATTGTTTAATCCGATTCTTTTCCTTTTCACTTCCACATCACTGGGTTCTGAAGTTAAAATATGCTGTATGGTATCAGCCGGAATACCCTCGCCTTGATCAACGACTTCTATGATGACCCTGCCGCCCTCTCTGTACGCATGAATAGTAATAGGGCCTTCGATCCCCCCTCCGTTATAACCATGGAAGATACTGTTCTCCACAAGCGGCTGCAGCAGCATTCTAAATACCGGAAAGTCTGTTAATCCTGCTTCGAGATCTTCAATCAATTGAAAGCTCCGGTTATAACGGATGTTCTGGATCGCGATATAATCCGATACATTTTGCAGCTCCTGGCGCAGTGAGACCTTCTCCGAAGCGTCGGCGATCCCGTATTCCAGGATTGAAATCAGAGACTCGATCACCACATCTACTTTCTCAATCTGTCCGAGCCGTATGACATTGCTGATAGAACCAAGCGTGTTATACAGGAAATGAGGGTTGATTTGCGACTGCAGCACTTGAATTTCCAGCTTGCGTTCAAGGTCATGATGAAGCTCTGCTCCCCGGATCAGTTCCACAATTTGCTGCAGCATACGATCGAATGCCCGGGAGAGATCGCCAAACTCATCGTTTCGGTTAATAGATATAGTAGTTGTCAGGAGACCCTGCTCCACCCGTTTCATTTTTGTTTTGAGTGCGTAGAGCGGAGTCCTTATATATTTGGCAATAAAAAAGGAAACGAACAGGCTTAAGAGAAAACCCGCAGCCAGAAGCTCGATATAATAGGTTTCCAATCTGGACAAAGCCGCTTTCAAGCGTGATTCATCATTGATTGAGATAATGGTCCAGTTGAACTTTTCCGTCGGTTTTTTCAGCAGGGAGACCTGAGCTCCCTCCTTGGTGTGCAATTGAAGGCTTGTTTCTGCGGTATCCAGAATTTGTTCCGCTGACGTTTCACCGATTGAAAACGTATGGTCTTGAATATTCAGGGAGCCTTTATTTCCCGAAAATCCGGCAATGATTTTACCCGATGCGGTGATTAGAGCCAGATTCATTTGTTCTTGTCTATTAATCTTGAACAAGGTTTCTTCAATGGCATTGAGATCCAAATCTACCGCAATGGCCATAGGAAACGGAGTGCCGTTCAGATACCGGACCATGGTAACGGTCCAGCCGGAATATTTAGATTTGTAAGGGTCGCTGACAAAGGTTGTCCTTCTGTTCTGGTCAGCGGCAGCAAACAAGGGTTCTCTTTCAGCTAAAGGTTCATCGAATATCCGGGTAGCCGTGCTTCCGCCTAGAATGGATAAATCGCTTTGGATCAGATAAATATTACTGACGTAACTGCTGTTGAGTTCATACAGCTCTCTTAATTGCTTTTTAATTACGTCCGTATTGTCAATATTGGCTTTCACCGATGATTCCACCGAGAACAGGATCGTCTGGAAGGAGGAAAAATTAACGGTGAAATACTGGTCTATCTTGTCAAGAATTTGGTTGGTGTAATACACATCCGTGGTTCTTATTTCCTTCTGGACATAGCGGTAAGATAATTGGCTGATCAAGATGATGCAGCTTAATACAAAGGCAAAGACGATCAAAAATAATTTTAAAGGCAGGCTAATTCTTCTTCGCATCGATCATCTTCCTTCTGCATCGGTATGGAACAAATCATAGCATATGACAATAAAGAGAGGGCTAAGGATAGCCGCTCTCTTCGTATATTTTTTACTTGATTAAGCCTGCTTCCTTAAATTGTTTGATTACAGACTCCTTATACCTCTGCATGTCAAACTTGGTCGCTAGTGTATCAAGGAAATTGTCCCAGTTCGAAAGAGGTTCCTTGCCAGTCATAAATTTGACCAGGCTCTCATTAATGTAACGCTGGCGGTCAGCTGCCAATGAATCGTTCGGGTCTTCAGTCAATAAGTTCCCGGGCAACGTGGGCGCCACGTATTTCTGATTGTTCTCAAACGCTTCTGCCGTCTTAGGATTCTGGAAGCTGAAGTACTCCGCATCATCCCCGCGGCGCGGCATTCTGTAATGATCGACCCAGAGGTACTTTTCTTTCATGTCCTTCGATAATTCGGAGGTTTTATTTTTGATCTTGCCGTCCACCACATCCCAGTGAATTCCTTTGATTCCGTAGGCAAAATTCGGATAGGCTTCTTGGTCCGTGAAGAAATAATTCAGCATGGACAAGATCCGGATGATTTTCTCCTTATCCGCTTTCTTGGATATGGCCCATGAATTGCCCTGGAACGATTTTCTCTCTACAATCTGATCACCATAAGGACCTGTCATTGGAGGAATAACGATCCATTCCGGTACCTCTCCGCTGATTTCTTTCATTTTCTGCTGATAATCCGGCTCCAGCCTGCGGGCGTCTCTGATCATGAAGCCCACTTTCCCCTTAAATAACTTTTGGTCGAGCAAATCGGGCGTATTCATCGTCACCCAGTCCGGATCTACAACTTTGGCTTCCATCATTTTATGGATATAAGCGAGCGCTTCCTTCATTTTGGGATCGGTATACAGGAACACCGGTTCATTGTCCTTCACATCAATGGCTGAGGGAGGATTGACACCGAACATCCACATCAGACTATCGAAGCCGTAGGTTTGCAGATTGCCTTCTTTATTCATACCGCCGATGAATCCGTACGTATCGTTCTTGCCGTTACCGTCCGGGTCCTTCTCTGTAAAGGCTTTCATAACTTCAAACAGCTCGTCAGGTGTTGTTGGCACCTCCATATTCAGCTTTGTCAGCCAATCCTTGCGGATGAAGTAGCTTCGGCTGATACCGTTTACATTATCATAACCCGGAACACCAATGGTTTGTCCCTGATAGGTCACCGCCTCCCAGGAGTCGCTGCTGAAACGTTTCTGCAATTCAGGAAATTGATCAAGATACGGCGTCAGATCTGCAAGAACGCCTTGATCATAATATTGAGCAAGATCCGCCCGGCTTTTCAAGAAGATCAAATCCGGAATATCTCCGCCAGCTATGAGCGTATTTAATTTAGTCGTGGCTTGCCCGGATTGGGGAATCATCATTTCGAGGTCAATGTTTACGGCTTCCTCCAGCATTTGGCGCTGAATATCTTCTTCACGTGGAGGAATCGGAGCAGCCGCATTGAACGTACCCTGGTTAAACATCGTAATTTTCAATTTGGTTTCAAAGGGACTCTGCTGGCCCTCTGAATTCCCCGATGCTGCCGGCGGTTCCTCTTTGGGTCCCCCACATCCTGACAATACCGTTCCCATACCCACTATTGCTGTCAGCATAGCCAATGTAATTGCTTTACGTTGCATAATGACCTCTCCTTTGCTTCTATATTATCACGGTTTCCCCGTAACAACTCAGGTTGGAATGCCTTTTAACCTTTAACTGATCCCAAGAGCACACCTTTGGTAAAATGCTTTTGCATAAACGGGTAGACGATCAAAATCGGAACCGTAGTCACGACAACTGCAGCCATTTGCACAGCAAACGTACTGACCGTGCCGGAATTGGCAAGCGAATCCGCACTTTGTGTGGCGACGTTAAGCAGGATGTTGCGCAAGATCACTTGAAGCGGCATTAGGCCCGAATCATTGATATACACAATCGCATCGAAGTAACTGTTCCAGTGCCCGACTGCGTAAAACAAAGAAATTGTGGACAGGACGGGCAGTGACAGGGGTAAAATGATCCGCCATAACGACTGAAGCTCACTTGCACCGTCCACCCTCGCGGATTCCTCGATTTCTGCGGGCAATTGCTCGAAAAACCCTTTGATGATGACCAGATTAAAGGCACTAATAAGCTGTGGAATGATCAGTACCCATGGGCTGTTCAGCAATCCCAGAGAGCGGACTAATAAATAAGTCGGAATTAATCCTCCCCCAAACATCATGGTGAAGACAATGAATAGCAGGAACGGGCTTCGTCCCGGTAAATATTTTTTGGATAAGGGATAAGCCGCGATTACCGTAAAAAACACATTCAGCGCAGTGCCTGCAATCGTCCGAAACAAGGTGATTTTATACGCCTGCCCGATCCCGTGAGAAATGAATACTTCTTTATAGGCTAGAAAGGTAAAGGTCTCTGGTATAATCACAATTCCTCTTCTTAACACTTCTGATTCCGGAGTCACTGAAACAGCAACCACATAGAGAAAGGGCAGTAAGCACATCAAGGACAGCAAAATCAGAATAAAATAAACGACGGCTTGCCAGACTTTTTCCCCGGTTGTCAAATTGATCATTTGGATCACCCCCTCACCAGATTTGCCCATCGAATTTTTTGGCCAGCTTATTCGCCGCGAGCACTAAACCAAATCCGATGACCGCTTTAAACAATCCCACAGCCGTAGCCAGGCCAATCTTCAGCCGCTCAAGCCCTTCACGGTAGACCCAGGTGTCAATAATGTCGATCTTCTCCTGATTGAAGCTGTTGGCAAACATGAATATCTGGTCAAAACCGGCATCCAGAATATGGCTTAATTTGAGGATCAGCATCAGAATCATAACTCCCCGGATGCCGGGAAGGGTTACATGCCAGAGCTGTCTCCATTTGGAGGCGCCATCCATTCTGGCCGCTTCATACAAGCTTGGATCGATTCCTGCTAATGCGGCAAGGTACAAAATCGCGCCCCAGCCAATATCCTTCCATATTTCAGATAAGATAATCAGCAGCCGGCCCCAGGCAGGTTCTGTCAGGAATGAGATGGGTTCAACTCCAGCCTCCTTCAATATCATGTTGAACAGCCCATCCCCCGGGGCCAATAACGCCACCATCATTCCATACACAATGACCCATGACAGAAAATGGGGCAAATAAGTGATCGTTTGTACGATTTTCTTAAACCATTGGGTATACACTTCATTCAGCAGCAAAGCCAGAAGGACCGGAGCCGAGAAACCGAACAACAGCTTATACAGCGATATGATAATCGTGTTTCTCATGATGTCCCAGAAATAAACGCCGTTCATAAAATCCGTGAAATTTCTAAATCCCACCCACGGGCTGTCCCATAGTCCTAAAGCCAGGTTATAGTTCTTAAAAGCAATAATGATTCCCGCCATAGGAATGTATTTGAATACGGCAAAATAAACTAACGCCGGGAACAGGAGAGCGTACATCACTTTATACTTTTTTATCGTTCTTATCCATGAGTTCCGCTTTTGGGGTAGGGGCATGGCGTCCGCTGCCAATTTCGCTTGCATGTCATCACCTCGTCTCTATTTATAGTTGTATAGTAGCACCCCCTGCCCGGATAAATTTCTGTGATTTCTAGAATTTCTTATAAGATATTAATCTGAATTGTGAATGGAGGCTTTACGAAAAAAACCTCAGGACGCTAGGATCGCGTTCCTGAGGGTTCAGCCATTGTATATTATTTCAGGCTAAATCTGCTGCATGAGTACCTTGAGACAAGCGGAAATGCACTGATAAAATAAACGACAGTGAGCGAGGCGACGGTGAGAGCTAGTATCCAGGGGGCCGGGCACCTCTGACGATACGCGCGTTAGCTTGCCTCTATGAAGTACCTCCATTCTGTTAGCTTCTATCCTTAGATTATCCTTTGTGATCTTTAACGCACACCTTTTTATAATTTTAGTTATAAGGATAACATCGGGTCAAATGGAATCCGCATTAGCTTGGATAGCCTCATGTTCCTCCAGCAGCCGCTTCAGCTGTTGGCGTTGGCGTTTTTCCCGTTGACGGCGCTCTTTGTCCTCCTCCTTGAGCGCTTTAAGCAGGGAGAAGCACATGCCGATCAGAACAATGGCAAAAGGCAGCGCAGCTACAATGGAAGCAGTCTGAAGGCCGCCCAAGCCGCCGCTAATCAGCAGCACAACAGCGATGGAGGATTGCAGAATTCCCCAGGTTAGTTTGACTCTTGCGCTGGGATTCAGCTTGCCGTCTGATGTCAGCATGCCCAGTACAAAGGTAGCCGAATCGGCTGATGTAATGAAGAAGATCATAATCAGGATCGTAGCTATTAACGATACTGTGGTGTCTAAGGGCAATTGCTCCAGCATGACGAAAAGAGCTGTGGTCGTGTCTCCTTTAACGGCTTCAGCCAGCTGGACACCATCGAAGAGCTCCATTTGCATGCCCGTTCCCCCGAATACCGAAAACCAGATAAAACCGAACAGACTCGGTATAATCAGCACACAAATGACAAATTCCTTGATTGTTCTTCCTTTGGATACCCTCGCAATGAATGTTCCGACAAAGGGTGCCCAGGCAATCCACCAGGCCCAATAGAATAAGGTCCACGCCCCTACCCAGGTTCCCTTGGAAAAAGGCGTTAACCTCAAGCTCATATTGACGATGTTTTGCAGGTAACTGCCTAATGTGGTGGTAAAGGTATCAAAGATAAACGAGGTCGGACCCGTCATCCATACGAACAGCATCAAAAGAACGGCGATCACCAGGTTGGTGTTGCTGAGGATTTTGATACCCTTGTCCAGACCGCTGGTAGCGGAGATGAGGAACAGCACGGTCACAACCGCAATAATTGCAATCTGAGCGGCTACGGTGTTCGGAAGTCCGAATAAATAATGCAGACCTCCGTTAATCTGCAGAGCCCCGAGACCCAGCGAAGTCGCTACTCCAAAAATCGTAGCAATCACCGCCAAAATATCGATGGCCTTGCCCAGCCAGCCGGATACCAGCCTCTCACCGAGTAGAGGGATAAAAGCAGAGCTGATCAAGCCTTTGTACCCTTTGCGGAACTGGAAATAAGCAAGCGTCAATCCAATAACGGCATAGATGGCCCATGGGTGAAGTCCCCAATGGAAAAAAGAATAGCGCATGGAGATCCGTGCTGCTTCTGTCGTCCCTCCTGTTACGCCCTCCGGCGGAGATAAATAATGGGACAGCGGTTCAGCTACTCCCCAGTAGACCAGCCCGATCCCCATTCCTGCGCTGAATAGCATCGACAGCCAGGAGACTGTGGAATATTCCGGTTCATCGTCATCGTCTCCCAGCCGGATACTGCCGAACCTGCTGAAGGCTAAATAGAAGGTGAAGATCAAGAAGAACAGAGTCGCCAGCAAATAGAACCAGCCGAAATTATGGATGGAGAAAGTGTACGCGGCATTAGCGGTACTTGCCATCTGGTCAGGCGCCACTGCTCCCCATATGGCAAAAATCGCTACGATAGTAATTGAAATGATAAAAACCATATATGAACCTCCATGAGTAGTGTATGTATACAATAATAAACAAAAAAAACCTCAGGAAAGCATGGAAGGCTTCCTGAGGGGTCCATCCATTGTACTTTTCCGTCAGTGTCCTGCTCAGTTCTGTCTGTTCTCCACCGATTTCATACGGTTCTGGTCGTCAGGCACCCGGTCATGACTGAATTCCTGACCTGCTTCTACTTCCCCATCTTCGGATACAGCCCGGGCAAAGCTAGTGAACTGTCTCTTCTCCTCGTCCTGCTCATGCTTCAGCTTCAAAAGCTCCTTCGGGTCCTGAGTTGTCATCACGCTAACCTCCTGAGAAATCTATTCATGCTGTTTATCTGCACTATAGAAGTTTTTCCATACTATCGGGGTACTTATGCACGAAGATTGGAGAATGCGCTTTAGTCCTTAACTTTTATGAGCACTCCATCCCTATTCTCATAGACTCTGCTTTCATTTTTTTCGATCTTGTTCATGATCTCTTCTTCGAGGTTAATCCCCAGGATCTCCGACAGTCCAATCAGGTAGATGGCAACATCCGCTAATTCTTCACCGAGGTCATCTTTCTTCTTCCGGTAAGCATCGCAGGCCTCAGACAGTTCGCCGTGGGTCAGGCAAAATTCCTGATAAATATCTGTGACATTGAACCCCTTTTCCAGCTTGTTCTGATACACTCTCTTCTGGAGTTGTACTAAATCAATCACTGTGATCACTCCTATCTTCTGTCTAATTGAAATAACTTATTGAACTACTCCCATATGCTTACGTAAATGCACTAACGACATGGGCTGGATTCGCTGGGCTTCGGCAATATTCTCATACAGAAGATGGCTTTTGCCGGCATGGGCAAACGACTCACGTAAGGCTGCGATCCTTCCTTTTTTGAGATCAAGGAACTGGAAGTCGATCTGCTTCAGATGCTTCATTGCGGTCAAAGGCTCTAACTCCTTCGCGGTCACGGCTGCTGAAATCTCTCTTAGCTGTAACATTTCAAGCTGCGTTGCGGTCCATAAAGGGTCAATATCCTCCAGGGATTTCATCTGATCGAGTTCAAGCTGTATAAGCCCCGGCATATTCGAAAAGTCACACAAAGCCTCAAGCTTCGGCAAGGATAAGTTCAGGTATGTAAGATTGCTCATGGACTCCAGGGCATCCACCTCCGTTAAGTTGCGGATAGCCGCCAGACTCAGCATGGGGACGGTAGAATCTGCAAGCGCATCCAGTGATCCTTTCAAGATGGAGTCGTGAATGAAGAGGCACAGCAGGTTCGGTAACCGGCGGACAAATTCCAGCTCATGAATCGTAGTCCGCAAGATTAAGGTATCCAGGCTGGCGGCATCGCCTATCGGCGTTAAGTCATGAAATTTCCCATGGACCGAGAGATATTGCAGCTGCTTGAAGCTTGCGAGGAAGCTTAGGTCCACTGGCTTTTTGGCCGAAATGGATAAAAACTGCAGTCGCTGCAACTTGCCAAGCACACTCAGATCCACACTATGAAACAGATTCAACTCTAAGGCTGTGATGTGCTGTAGTTCCGCTAAGGTCTGCAGCAATTCCTCGGAATAGCGCACTTTCCTGTCCACTTGGCTAATTGACAAGACCAGATCCGGGCGTTCGGCAAATACATGCTGATCCAATTCCTGCAGATCCTGGAGCTTGTCCACATCGATGACATACGAAATAAGCGCCCGCTGTCTGAGCTCCTTCACCGCCTGATCCATTTTACCTTTTGTCCAAGGTGCTCCATTCATTGAGCTAGTCCATACTCCCATTTCCGTGTTCCCCCGTTCCTTCGGATATAAAAAGTCCCGCCTGTTTGTGGCAGACGGGATTTTGATTAAGTCATGCTTGTTGAGCGGCAGCCTTATAGCTTACGCACCACGTAGATGAGATTCATGCCGCAATCCAGCGTGCCCGGCAGTTTGGTGAACGCGATCTCCTGTTCGACAAGCAGCTTCCAGAATTCCTGATCAGCCCGGGCGTTCTCTAAGGCAGCATCTCCAGCTTGCGTATATAGTCCGGCAGAGCTTCTCTCCAGAATATTAACCGGAAACTGTGCAAATAAAGCATCCAGTTCAGAGCTCCTCATCATATGGACGTAATGCTTGCTGGGAACTGGATAATGATCTTCGTCCTGAACCCCTGTATTCATGAGCCATCTTGTAGCATCGATCCCGAACTGGTCCTTCTCATAGCGGATGCCTTCGAGATAATACATAGAAGCGCCGATGAAGCTCATCGACCCGACAATCAGGATGCCGCCCGGCTTAAGTACTCTTAACAGCTCCCGGATACCATCCGCCTCTCTTTCCAAGAGATAGTTGATGACACCGCCAATACATACTACTGAGTCAAAAGAAGCATCTGCAAACACGCTCATATCCAGCACATCTAACACATGGTATGCCTTGATTCTGTCCACCAGGGACAGCTCTTGCATTTTGGACTTGTTGAATTCAATCTGATGGCTGGACAGATCAGCGACGGTCAACTCAGAACACATGGTAGCCAGATCTTTGGTGTACCTGCCTGAACCTGCACCAATCTCCAGCACTGTATCAATAGGCTTAGTGTAACGCTGTAGAATGTCCAGATGCACTTGATACAAAAGTTCGCCGGGACCATCCTTCGTAAGCCGTGTCCATTCGCGGTCGCCATAGTTGTCGTACCGGGTTCTCGGGATTTCGGGGTTGTAGCTCATGAAAGCCTCTCCTTTTCATATTCAATTGGGTAATCGGAGTAATATCGCTAATGTCGCTAATATCGCCTGCACTCATACAACCACCTCCTCCCTGGAATCCGTCTGCACTTATTATACTAAGCCTCGGCTTATTTGACATCCTAAATATTCCAAATTAAAGTTCCCAAACAAAAGTTCCTCGGTGTGGGATTACCGTGACTCCGGAGAAGTTTGGGTCTCCGGCCGTCGCCAGACGTCCCCCTGGTCACTGGTCAAAAGGGTTGCTGACATTGTACTACAAATCTAATTGAGCGTAAGCAGTGCGGCGGAAACGCAGAAGAAGCCTGCTGGCAGCAGGCTCCTCTGGTTAGAACTATAGTTTATTATCAATACTTATTCCAAATTTAGAACCTCAATCTCGCCAGGAGCGTAGGATTGTTCTGCGTATTCCCCTCCCCAGTTACAGAGTAATCTCAGAACGGGTTCGAGGGATTGCCCCAGCTCTGTTGTTGAGTATACCACCTTAGGCGGTACTTGATTGTACATGGTTCTGCGGATTAATCCGTCATTCTCCAGTTCCCGAAGCGTTTGGATCAGCATCTTTTGCGAGATATTATGAACAAGCCGCTTAAGCTCCCCTGTCCGCTTGGGTCCTTTGATTAAATAGTACAGCACAAGTCCCTTCCACTTCCCTCCGATCACCTCTAGTGTCACTTCCAGTTCACAGTGAAAGAGTTTCATAATAATCCATCATCTCCCGAGTTGATACACAAACGTTAAGCTGATTTAGATTTGAGCCACTCCACCGTCTGCGAATAATTCAATGCCGTTCAAATAACTGCTTTCATCCGAGGCCAGGAACATGACTGCATTGGCGATCTCTTCTACCTGCCCTACTCTGCCGAGCGGGACATCTGTTTTGGCCTGTTCCAGGTAATTGTCAAGCTCGGAGCCGAACAATTCATCGTACGCCGGTGTGACGACTGAACCCGGACTAAGGACGTTCATCCGAATTCCAGTTCCTTTGATATCCAGAATCCAGTTGCGGACGAGCTGTCTGATCGCTGCCTTAGAGGCGCCGTAGATACTGAACGCAGGTACCCCCATTGAGCCGGCTGTAGAGCCTGTCAGGATAATGGAACCTTTTTGGTTAGGGAACAAGGGTAGTGCCTTTTGAACGGTGAAAATAGTTCCTTTCACGTTGACATCAAAGGTCTTGTAGTAGTGGGCTTCCGTAATTTCGCCTAACGGCAGGAATGACCCTAGTCCGGCATTGGCAAACAGAA
Source organism: Paenibacillus sp. FSL P2-0089 (assembly GCF_038595095.1). Classification (NCBI taxonomy): domain Bacteria; kingdom Bacillati; phylum Bacillota; class Bacilli; order Caryophanales; family Paenibacillaceae; genus Paenibacillus; species Paenibacillus sp. FSL P2-0089. The sequence continues at coordinate 3,660,495 of NZ_CP152006.1, read as the reverse complement.
TGTCCAAATGTCCCTTTTCCCGCTTGACGGTATCGAATAAGGTGTCCAGATCTTCCAGCTTGGAGATGTCACCTTGAACGCCTGTAACATTCTGACCAATTTGCTGTACCGCTTCATCCAATTCACGTTGTCTGCGTCCTGTGATAAACACGTAAGCCCCATCTCGTACGAACTGCTCTGCCGCCGCAAGCCCGATGCCGCTTGTTCCTCCGGTTACAACTGCTACTTTCCCATCAAATCTACCCATACTATTATACACTCCTTTTATGGTTTGTAGTTCCTATGAACGCTAGTATGGGGGAAAAGTTACAAGAAAAACAGTACCCACTTTTTTGTGATATAGTCACCAAAAGGTGATAATTGAGGCGGTGCAAGCTGTGTTATTCTGCTGAAGCGCTAAATTTTCTGCTTCTCCACCATCTTGTAATACATTCCCTGTTGGACCAGTAATTCGGCTGGACTGCCTTGCTCAACAATTCTTCCCTTATCCACGACCAGGATGACATCTGCATTCTTCACGGTGGACAGCCGGTGTGCAATCACCAGGAACGTCTGCTTCCCTTTCAGGCTCAACAAGGTATCGTTCAAGTCACTCTCTGTCAAGGCGTCGAGAGCTGAGGTGTATTCATCCAGCATCAGAATCCGGGGTTCACTCATGAAAGCCCGTGCTAAAAGAATCCGCTGGATCTCGCCGCCGGAGAGATTGTCTCCATGGTTCTCCACCTGCTTATCATACGCTTCAGGCATGGCTTGTACGAATGAATTCACATGGGCAAGATCAACAGCAGTGCTGAATTTGCGCCAGGTCTCTTCATTCATGTCTTCCTTCTGCAATGGATAAATAATGTTGTCGAGAATGGACTTGTTCCATAACACTCCCTTTTGCGGGGAATAGCCGACATATCGTTTTAGTTCATGAATGTCCAGTTCTTGGATCGGAACGCCGTCCAGGCAAATCTCCCCTTCATCCGGCTCAATGAACCTGTGGATTAGCTCGAATATCGTAGATTTCCCTGAGCCGCTTAATCCAACAATCCCCACGAAGGCTCCGGGCTGAATGTCCAGAGTAAAGTCCGTGATCCCAAAAGAATCTGCCGGAGCGTACCGGTACGAGACATTCCTCAGCTGCAGGAGGGGGACACTGTGATAGTCGGGAGCTGTAGCTCCCGATGAAATTTTTTCCAGTTCAAGGACGTCATTCAGGTTATTAATAATGACCGTCATGCGGCTCCTATCGATGTTCAGCGTAAACAGCGACTTGAAAATCTGATACAGTCTTGGAAGAATCACAATGAAAGCCAGCAATGTGCCTGGTGAGATGCGGCCTCTCAGAATCAGGAACAGACTATAGCCGTAAATGATGCCCGTAATGATGGAAATGACCGTATCCGCGACCAGGTTCAACACCACATGATGAAATAGCCTAGACTGCCGGGATATCTTCCACGCCTCGTCATTCCACTCCCTCCAGCGTTTCTGCTCCGCCTGATGTCCGTTACACCTGTGGACCGCCTTCAGATTCGTGAAGAAATCATTCAAATAGTTGATGCCCTTATCCAAAATGCCATGATACTGCTTATCCAGGCGCTCCGTCCTGCTCCTGAAGCGCTTGAAGCCATACATACATAGAGGGAATGAGAGGATGGCTGCGAGTGTAAGCTCGGTACTCATCGAGAACATGATCCACAGGGTAGCGATTAGCAGAATAGCATTCGAGACCATGGACATCAGGGTGTCTACCACGAAAATTTCACATAGCATCCCCACCTGCAAGGTGATCCGGTTAATGATTTCCCCCTTGCCGATGCTGTCCACGTTTCTTGGCCGGGTCTGGAGTACGTCAGAGAACAGCCGCAGGCGCAGATTCTTGGATAAATGGTTGCCCAGCTCATTATTATAATAAGAGGTGACGCTGTTCAAAGCTGCGTAAATTACGGGAATCAGAATAAGCAGGAGCATATAGAATGCAGCCGTACCGATCTGCTTGTCAGGCAGGATGTCGTCGAATAGGTCTTTGAACAGGAGGGGCTGAACAGTCGAGACGAATGCGGCTAAAATATTGAAGAGTAGGATCATAACAAGGATTCTCTTACTATTAGACAATATCTCCTTAATCAATGTCCGGGTCGGATTCATAAGTCCGCATAACCTCCTTCAAAGGGCGCAGCTTATGTAATCATAACGGATCGGGATGATGGAATTAACCTGCCTAATAATAGTAAATCACCTTACATATTATAGAATTACTGTCGGTTTAAGGTCTCCAAAAAACCAGCGTCCATAAGAGTTCGCTGGCTTCTCAGTTCTTGTATGAATTACTTTCCTTCCTCCGCTTTCCAGATCCCGGCCGCTGTAGACGAGAATCCGCACTTTTCATAGAATTCCTTATGCTCACGGCTATAAGTGAGGGTTACTATGGTCAATCCGCGTCGAATAGACTCGTTCAAAAGCTCCTTAACAAGCTGCTGTCCTACTCCGCGCCTCTGATAATCTGGATGGATGATAATGTCCTCCATATACCCGTGCTCCAGACCCGTTCCGGCAACATAGCCAAAAGCGATGAGTCTCCCTCCGGGATCTCTAGCTCCGGCCCAGAAATTGCACCGCTGAAACAGGGCAGGATAGTCAGAGTCTCTTCTTGACCAGCCCACGGCTTCTCTTAAACCGGGAACCTCCTCCGCGCGAATGTCCAAGTTAATCTGAATCATTTTCCAGATACAACACCTTTGCTTTTTTGTCGTAGGCAATCAGTTCCGCGTACCGGCCCCAGTCGATCAGGATATCCAGTTGAAGTGCGGCTTCCTCTGCCTCAAAATGCTTCTCAAAAATCTCCACGAAAAAGGCCCGTTCCATCTTGTTATTAGATTTTGATTGCAGAATCCAGATGATTTTGTCCATGATCGGAACATGCTCCAGCACCTGGGCCTTGAAAATTTCCTTGCGCAACAGGACGCTTGCATCGGCGAATTGATGTCCAACCTCTGTCAGCTCGATATCTCCATGCAGAACCGTAGCAAATTGCAGCATTTCCACCGCTTCGACGATGGGCAGGAAGTCTTCCAGTTTCAGACTTAATTGATCGGCCAGCTTGTACAAGTCCACTTGTTGACCCAGATCGTCAATCAGTTCAATGAAGCCTGTAAGGGCGCCTGCCGGAACCGGTGGTATTTTCTCGATGGTGTTTTTCTTTTCTTCGGCCGGACCGGCAGGCTTCACTTCCCTTTGGGTCAGTATGGAGTAGATTTGGTCCACAAGCGATGTGAACTGCGGATCTTGTTTATCCCTCCAGTGCGCCATGGGAATGGGAATATCGGAGATTACACGGGCAGGGTCCCTGGAGAGGACGATGGCCCGGTCCGACATATAGACGGCTTCCTCAATACTGTGGGTGACCATAATAATGCATTTGGTAGGGATTTGCTTCTCCGTCCATAATTCCAGCAGGTCCCGCTTCAAGTTCTCTGCGGTCAATACGTCAAGGGCGGAGAACGGCTCATCCATCAGGAGAATGTCCGGCTCCATGACGAGCGCCCGGCCGATACCGACACGCTGGCGCATCCCTCCGGACAATTCTTTGGGGTACGCTCCTTCAAATCCGTCAAGCCCAATCATATCGATGACCGAGAGGGCTTTACGCATTTTGTCGGCTTCGCGCAGAGGTTTGTTCTCCAGCCCCAGCTTCACATTCTCCAGGACTGTAAGCCAAGGAAACAATGCAAATGATTGGAATACCATCCCCACACCCGGATTGGTACCGGCAATCTCCCGTCCATTATAGAGCACCGTGCCCTGTGAAGGAGGGACAAGTCCCGCAATGATTCGCAAAAGAGTCGACTTCCCTGACCCTGAAGGTCCCAGGATGGATACCAGCTCGCCCTCCTTAATATTGATATTAATATCCTCCATAATACTCACATTTGCCTGCTTCGGCTGATCATAACGTTTGCTGATTTGCTTTAATTCAATCAATACTTTGGTCATGTTCCACACCTCTAATCCAAATGATATTTGCTTTCAGCTAGTGCATACAGCCTGCGCCACACCAGACGGTTCACAATTACAACGAGCAGGCACATGACAAATATTCCCCAGATGATCTCCGGCCAATTGCCGTTCGTAGTGGCCTCAGCGATGTACGTACCTAACCCGGCTGCTTGAAGATCCTGATCCTTCCACGATACAATTTCGGATACAATACTGGCGTTCCAGGCGCCTCCGCTTGCCGTAATACAGCCGGTTACAAGAAATGGAAAGACGGCGGGGAGAATTAGTTTTTTCCAGGTCTGCCAGCGTGTCAATTTCAAAGTCACCGCAGCTTCCTTAAGATCGGAAGGAATGGCCATCGCACCGGCAATAACATTAAATAATACATACCATTGTGTCCCCAGCATCATCAGCGGAATTGCCCCAATCTCCATCGATATCCCGAACTTCAAGTACAGAATCGTGAATATCGGAAATGCCATGTTCGCCGGAAAAGAAGACAACACCTGCACAACAGGCTGAACAATTCGTGATAGCCGAGGATTCGTTCCAATGAACACACCCACGGGCAGCGTCCAGAGTACAGCCAGCAGTGTTGAGACGACTACCCTCAGTGCGGTCAGCAGGCCGAGGTACACCACATGCACCAGCTCGCCCCAGCTTAATTGGGCAATCTCGAGAATGCCTGAATACAAATACTTGAGCATCAGCACAGCGGCCGCAGACAGGAATAGCCATTGAAGAGCCTTTTTGACCCTTGACGGGACATGAGGCAGCTTCAACTGTGCGCTTCGGGTGGCAAGCCGCAGGAATCCGTCATGAACGCCGCCGTGCAGCTTACGGTTAAGATAATGAACAAAGCTGGCCCGCTTCAGAAGCTCTAACACCCAGGAGGTTGGTGCTTCGCCTGCTTCCGTCTGTTCATTCTTGAATTTCTGGCTCCAGGCAATCACCGGACGCCAGAATAATTGGTCTACCATTACAATCAGCACCACCATCGCCAGGATCGCATAGATAAGTGCTCTAATATCGCCATCCTCTGCGGCTAGGGCCATGTACGTCCCGATTCCCGGCAGATGCAGATCCTGATTCAGCACGCTGATCGATTCACTGGCCGCCAGAAAGAACCAGCCTCCGCCAAATGACATCATGCTGTTCCATACCAGACCGATCATCGAGAATGGCGCTTCCAGCTTCGTGAAACGATGCCATCCGCCCAATTGGTTCATCGCGGCAGCCTCATTCAGCTCGCGCGGAATCGTCTTAAGGGAATGATAATAGCTAAGGGTCATATTCCAGACCTGGCTGGTAAAAATAGCGAAGATCGAAGCCATTTCCACGCCGAGCAAGCTGCCTGGGAACAAGGCCATGAAGGCCAGGACTGTGGCCGACAGAAATCCAAGCACAGGAACGGATTGCAGGATATCAATAGCGGGAATCATGAATTTTTCAGCAGTCCGGTTATACGCCGCAATGCGGCCGTACACGAAGGTGAAGATCAGGGATGCTGCAAAAGCGATAAACATGCGTAAGAGCGAGCGGCCTGCATAGTAAGGCAGCCACTTAGGGTCCAGACTGAGCGAAGACAGTTCCTCTGGATCTAGAGGCACCTGCATCCCCGAGCCTAGCTTCGCTGCGGCATACAGGACGGATAACAAAAAGGAAATGACGAGAATATCCGCCCAGCCCAAGGTTCTCCGCTGATTCCCTTGATGGAAAAAGTTCATTTGCATAATGTACAACTCCAATCTGAGGTAAATAAAAAAACTCTCCGCTGCCTTAGGCAGGGAGAGTTGCACATTCCTTCATTCATAAGAATATAAAGCTATCCTGCTCAGTCAATAAGAGGCGCTTGAAGATAGACTGAATAGGACAGACCTATACTGCAATGGGGGAAGGGTAGGCTTCCTGCTTAACCGGAACATAAAATTACTGTAATCGTATATTTGGCTGCCGCTGTCCATCGTCTGTTCTCCCCTTCCCGCATACATATGATAAATGACTAAGTAGCATAATTAACAATAGTGGCTTCCCCGGTGCGCTCATCGTAAGCAATCCATAATTCATCCCCGGCTTCTACGCCATACACCGGTTCTATAGATTGCCTGATCCGGTAGCTCTGTCCACTGCGTTCGACGGTGATCGTGGCAAGCGGCCGGTCGCCGGTCGTTCCCCGGTAGTCGACCGATCGAACGCTGGCACTGCCTTGCTTGCCTTGCAGAAGCCGCGATTGAAGCGCAACCTCCTCCGGCTTCGCAGTTACGGGAACTACTGCTCCTACAGTGACTTCCAGATTCTCCGGGACGAACTGGCTGTTCACCTTGCGCAGACGTTCCTTTCCGTTCACCATCACTATCTCAAGCAGCAGCAGATTCTGGCCGGCAATCTTTACCGGCAACCGCTGAACTCTTGTAATTTCAGCCTCTAAGGTGAGCTGGTTTGCCTGATCACTCCGCTCCGCAGGACCGTATCTCAACAAACGGGCGTTGCCGCTTGTGATTATCAGATCTGCCCGTTCTCCGGTACGGTAGACGAAGCCGGAGGGCTGCACCACAGGCACACTGTAGCTTTGGCCTGCTGCCTCAAGGTGCAGCAGCAGTGCTTGCCCGCGGTTTACAGGTCCGCAGGCTTCTATCTGTCTTAAGACCGCATCATGAATGATCCGGGGCGGCGCCTGGTGTTTAAGGTCGCTCTCCCGTACCAAGATCGCCGTATGCTTGCTCCGGTTATAGCTAATCATCACCTGATCGCCTGGACGGATCGGGTTCAGATAAGAAATGACCTGCTTGATCTGGACTTCCTTACTCTGGCCCTGGTCCGTGAAACGGACGGTAAGCCGGACCTGTGGTTGTTCGTTGACCAGCATCCCTGTCTCGGCCAGATTCATAACCGTGCCTTGAATCAGAACCCCCTCGGCCAGCTTCTGCCACCGCTTGCGGATGAGAAGCTGTGGCAGCCAGAGTAGTCCCACCACCATCAGTAAAGGAATTGCGAGCCAGATCACCCAGTTCACAACCAGGGCATTCCATGTCAGCACATAGTTCTTGAAGGTCGCTGCAGATAATTGATCCTCCCCGGCAGCCATCTGCCATTGCTGCAGCTCCCCGTTGCTGATCTGTCCGCTAAGCCCCTCCTTGACATGCAGCCAGCCTCCCAATGAATCCAGACTTGAATAGTACAGTGTATCATTATTCGCTTCTTTATAGAAGCTCAGCTTCGGATCTTGCAGCTTATCGTAGGATAATGTCTTAAGCGCGGCATTGACATTCGTAAATTCCCCAGTCTGCTCATGATACAAATAACCGCGTAAGGTACCCTTGATCTCGTCTTCCGTGGTGGACCCGGCAATCAGCGTCTCTTGGTCGTTCAGCGGGAAGAGCCTGGCTTGATAGACCGGCTCCGGCGTCTTGACGGCTTCGCCCCATTTACCCGCAGCCTCATTGTAATAGTGAACCTGTTTTGGATATTCGCTGCTTACCCGCAGTAGCCGGGTATTGTCCAGTCCGAGCTGCGCGGCAAACTCCTGTCCTACCCTCTTCTGCGCTTCGGGAGCACTTTCCTGCGCGCCCTTCAGCCCAAGTAGAGGTATGCCGTCCTTGCCGAAGAGGGCAGAAGCATAAGCAGTGCGCCCGTCCTTGAGTCCCACCTCATAGACGGGCAGAGAATGCCCCTCCTGGAAGCTGAAGAAGGCTTCACGAATGGAGACCGGCCGTGCTGGAAGAGCGGCTGAGCCGTTCAGATTCGCGTAGTGGAGCTGAGCCTGGCTGACTTCCGCCACATGGACCGCTGAGCTTTTATCCGCCCCGGCGAACAGTAATCTGCCCCGCCATTCATGCCCGTCGGAGCTCAGAAAGGTCGGGATATTAAAGCTTCCTTGTACCAGCTCTTTCGCGCCCCCCGCCGGATCAATAACATTCACCTGCAGGCCTGCCTTATCCTTGGTTGCGATCACCAGCTTACCGGCCTGATAAGAGACCAGCCGCTGCCGGTGGATGTCTGAGCGCAGCTCCACCTCCTGCTCAGCCTTATGGGTGCCTGCGTCATACAACGTTGCCATTAGCCCGTTGCTGCTGTCCGTGACCGCAAGCACCTTCTTGCCCTGGTCCAGATAGTACAACGCTTTGACCGGGAGCAGGCGGTCCGCTGCACTGCGCACATAACCGGAATAATCGTTCCAGACCAGGATGCTAAGGATCACTGCAGGAATCCAAAATACCAGAGTAAATAAGGACAAATATGATTTTCTCATCGCCTTCTCGCTCCTCTACATGGTTCGGTGTTCACTATAGCCTTCACCTTAAGTCACTTAGATGAATCGGCAAGCGGGAATTCATCAATCATGCGGGATCACCTCTGTCAGGTACTTTGGTGTAATACAATCTTCCTGGACGCCAAAAAACGGTACATTCTTGTACCGTCTCATGACTCATTGCCTCTATGGTAATATACTTAACGTCTCTAAGTCCAGCCCGTCAGCCGCGTGACCCTCCGCTTAGCCTCAGGCATCCCGGATACGGTAGACAACAATCGCTGTCGCCACAAAGGACACCATCCAGAACATTACAATACCGGCCCCCTGCACAGGCGTAAGGACATTCAGTTCGCCAGAGGAAGGCAGCAGGTACATGTAACGTCCAGCCGTATCCGGGAAACAGGCCGGCAGAAGCCCCCGCGACCATGGACTGATAATGAAATAATAGCCGAGCAGGATCACCAGGGCCGGAAGGGTTCTTCTCAATAAAGCCCCTATCGCCGCGCTAAGCAGTGTGGTCAAGGTCAGATAGCCCGTTGCCCCCAGCAATGCTTGTATGACTTCATGAGGTTCAATCCCTGCTGCACGGCCGCCTAGCCTCCAGCCCGCATATAGGACACCGGAGGCCGTAAGGATAAACGCCGCAGGAATCGTAATCAGGGTGAGTGCCAGATGCTTCATCAATAATTGGCGTCCGCGCCAGGGGATTACCGTTAACGTTGTGCGGATCTGTCCGCCCGTATACTCGGAGCAAGCCGCCAAGATCCCCAGAATAATGAACCCTGCCTGAAGATAGCTCATCGAGGCAAGTCCTGTATTCAGGATTCCGGGTGCTGCGGCTCCTTCCTGCAGAGAGGCGGAAGTGAAGGCCGCAGTCAAAAGCAGATGAACAAGAAATGTAACCGTAACTGCGGTCCATATCCATGGCAATGTCATCAGCTTGTCCAGTTCAGCCCTAAGGATTCGAATAGTCTTCCTGCCGGATGAGACATTCATGCTGCAACATCCCTCCTATGGAACACAATAGCTGCAATCCCAAGCAGCACGGCCACCCAGGCAAACATGATCAAGCCGCCGGTGAACGGGGTGTGATAGCTGTCGAACAGACTGCCTGTAACCTCGGTCGAGGCACTGTTCTTAGTAAACATAAACATCTCGAAGCCGGCCCGGTCCGGCAAATAGAATGCCAGCTTCGTCACCTTGGCCAGCAGGACACTGAAGGATACCAGCGATGAATTAATCATGAGCACGGTAAGCGGGATCATGCCCTGCTTCGTCAGCAGCGTCAGCCCGAAGGCCAACAGTGCAGTGAAGGTCCAGTAGCAGACGGCACCGGCAAGCCGGGTCCATTCAAGTAGCGGGGCATAGTCACCTAATATATAGTGTGTGGTTGGTACAATCAGAATTACAGCAAGGATACACAGGAGGATGCTGATGACAGATACAGCGCCTGCTTTTGCCAGAAACAACTGAAGCCGCGATGACACAACCATCAGACTTGTGGAAATCTGCTGCCCTCCGGCCCCTTCACTGCTCTCTGTCCGGTACTCGCTGCTGACTGCAAGCACGCCAAGGATAATAACGCCCTGCACACCAAGACCTAATCCGCTGTAGCCCATTTCGGGCAGCCGTGTGCTGACTCCAGCTATAATCGCCTCTTTTTCTGCTATAGCGTCCAAGGCAGCAATGACCGCAGGAGCCAATGCTCCAATAAGCAGGGCGAGCCAAATCCCCGGCAGCGAGAGCAATTTCGAGATTTCTGCATGGAATGCCTTCACCAAGCATCACCTGCCTGTTCAGAGGTCAGGGCGAAGAAGGCATCCTCCAGCGTGGAATGACTGCCGGTTACCTCCTGCAAGGTGCCGTCTGCGACAATTCTCCCCTGCTTAATAATCACCACATCGTCCACCGTTTCGGCCAGCTCGCCCATAAGATGACTGGAGAGCAGCACCGTATTCCCGGCCTCTGCCCGCTTACGCAGAAATGTCCGGATCCAGCGGATGCCTTCCGGGTCGAGCCCGTTCACCGGTTCATCCAGAATCAGAATCTCCGGGTCTGCAAGCAGCGCTGCTGCGATTCCCAGTCTTCTCCCCATGCCGAGCGAATATTGCTTGACTCTAGTGCCCGCTGCCGTGGTAAGACCGACAATATCCAGCACCTCTTCGACCCGTGAGCGGGGCAGACCGGCGGCGCAAGCGATCCAGCGCAGGTGTGCCCGTCCTGTCCGCATCGGATGGGCTCCAGATCCGTCCAGTGCAGCACCTACGGTTCGCAGCGGATGCTGTAATTCTGCGAAGGGCTTGCCATGAATCAAGGCGCTGCCGGCGGTGGCATGATCCAGTCCGAGCAGAATGCGGAGTGTAGAGCTTTTGCCGGCCCCGTTTGGCCCGAGGAATCCCGTGACTCTTCCGGGGCTCGCTTCGAAGGTGATCCCGGATAGAATCTCCTGCGTACCGCGGCGTTTGACTAAGTTATTGATGGTAAGCACCATAACACATCCTTTCGTTATGGTGTTAAGTATACAGATACAAGGTTACATCCCGGTGGGCAGGCCGTTTACTTCCGGGTTAATTTCAGGTTACATTCTGCCAATGACTACATTTGTCCCCTGCCCGCTTGAGCTGAATTCAGCCTTCAGGGTCATTGTATTCAGCATGTAATGTACGGTCGATAGCCCTATTCCCGCCCCGCCACCGTATGCAGAATGATCCATGCCAGGGCCTTTGTCAGCCACAAGAATCCGTTCCTGCTGCACGTCTACAGCAATATAGACATATTTCCCGTCCGCTGCATGGCGGATGATATTCTGAAACAGATTATCCAGCACCCGGGTCATCCACCCAGGATCTGCTGTCCAGTGGAAGGTTTCTTCTGCGGGCAAATCAACATCGACTTGAATGCCATGTTCTTCAAAAACCGGATACCACGCAGCAACCGAGGCTCTTACCAGGCGCCCCATGTCTGTGGGTGCAGGCTCGAAGGGATATTTTCCCGAGGTAAGCAAGGTGTACGAGAGCAAATCATCCATCAGTTCTCCGGTCCGGGTAATAGTCTGGTTGATCTCGGCTAAAGAGCTCTGTCCTTCTGGACTCAAAGGTTCTTTGTTCAGCCGGGTGACATGTCCCCGCATGATGGTCAGCGGCGTCCGCAGGTCGTGGGACATGTTGGCAATGAGCCGTTGCCGCAGCCCTGCCTCTTCCTGCTCCCGCCTGCGGCTGTCTTCCAGCTGCCGGATCATCCGGTTGAAGGAACCGCCTAACTGGTCTATTTCATCCATGCGGTCCTTTTGAATCAGGACAGGCTCAGGCCACGAATCCACATTAGTTGGAGTAGCGGACATAGCTTCTTGTAAGCGGGTCAGACGTTTGCGGAGTCTCCAGAAGAACAGCCAGGATAGAACAACGAACGCGACAATGATACAAGTGAACATAAGCACTGTAATGTAAAAAAGGTTCAGCGTATTGAATCTTGGCTCTGTCCCGGAAGTGCCAAAGAAGGATGAGAATACCATCAGCACAAGGGGCGGCAGCAAGATGAACAGAAAGTGCAGCTTCAGAAAATGCCGGAACAAGGAACGGGGCTGCTTCATAGCTTCACCCGGTAGCCGATTCCCTTCAGCGTCTCAATAATCTCCGGGGTCTCCGGGTCGCGCTCCAGCTTGTGCCGCAGCCGGTGGAGATGTACCAGTAAAGTCTTGTCTCCAGGGATATAAGCTTCCTCCCAGACTGCTTCATAGAGCTGTTCCTTCGGCAGAACCTGATTCGGATGGCGCAGGAAATACATCAGGATCTGATGCTGCTTCCCTGTCAAAATAATCTCTTCTCCTGTACGCTTGTCATAGATGGTCTGAAGCTTCGTATCCACTTCAATGTGAGTGCCCAGTGTAATACGGTCCGAAGAGACTCCGCCGCTCCGGCGGATTAATACCTCCAGCCTGGCCACCAATTCATCGGTATGGAAGGGCTTCGTCACATAGTCATCCGCGAATTGTAAGCCCTCTACCTTATCATCGACGGAGGTTCGGGCGGTCAACAGCAGCACTGGAACGGCGGGTGCCGCCTTTTTCAACCGTTTGCCTATAGTGAATCCATCTAAGCCCGGTAACATGATATCCAGAATAACGACATCATACTGCGTAACCTCAGCCTCGGCTCCCTCACCGGATTGCAGCCATTGTACCGAATATCCCCGCTGCTCCAGCTCCTCTTTGACCCAAGTGCCTATTTTTTCATTATCTTCAATATAAAGTATGCTTGTTCTCAAGTGATTTCCTGCTCTCTATTAATCTCTGCTGCTCTCCCTCCATATTATACTGGTTAATCAATTCATCCAATACCATGGATTGCTTAAGGACCGCAGGGTGCTGAAGATCATGATGTTTCTCCGCCAGAATGTGAAGCCGCTTCCGGGCACGTTCAATCCGGACCTGCACGAGCATATTTCTGTTCACCATAGAATCCTCCCTTTATGCTATCTTAGGGTTTTATGACAGATAATAGGATGTCTTTTGCATTGCACAAAATAACTTCAGAACATAACAAAAAAGGCGCCCCCCGAAATGTCAGGAGCACCCCTGTATATTTTCGCGAAAATGATTAAGTTCCCCAACCATGTCCCAGTGTAGTCACCAAGGTTATCGTCGTTGAAATAACAATTGAAACACTACAGGCTGATACACCTCACTTGATAGATTTTTGAATCTTTCCTCCAGCTCCTGATCCGTAAATTCCCTATATTGCTCATAAAGACTCATAAAAACAATGATATTTCGGCTGCTATTGATCCTAATTGATATTTCCAAGCCTTTCAGTACCGTGTTCAATGCCTGTTCCTTACTCTTGCTGTGATTGAAAAAATAGATTGCCAGGTCGATGAGGAATTGCGCGTAGCTCTCTTGCAGGATGGCCTGATTGTATTCACCGAACTCTGTCTTGCTGGATTCATAAGGTATGTATGCCGCGAACCGCTCTAAGATACTGTCGATATTAAGCTTAAATACATTCGCCGCTTGAACCATATAACGCACTGCCACAAATATTTCATCCTCTTGAATAGCTATATAGTCTGCGTACTCATGTATTACATCCAAATCTCCGGACATTAACCGGTACAGATAAGTGTTAGCAACGGCCCATTCCGTAAATTGTGCAATGACCTGCCGGGATTCTTCATCGTTCTCCTGAACCCAGCGTTCACCATTTGCATACAATTTCACAAAGGATAATGCCCTCTTGTAGTCGCCGCACTCTTCGCTGGCAGTAGATCTGGCTAAGTATGCGTACAGGATATAATAGTAAAAAGGACGATCAGGACGCTTCACCCTTTCTTCTATTGTGTTAGAACTACGGCCTTCCAGCTCATATTGAACGGATGCAATCCGGTGCATTTCCTTAGCGAGTTCGTCTACTCTCTTCCACTTGTGTACCAGACCATAAATATGCATTAGCTGTTTCATTGCATCGAGCTGATCGGCTGCGTCTAACCGGTTGACATACAACTCAAATTGAGTGGCTGCACGTAACCTCTCCTCCAGATCCTGTTGTTCTTCTAATTCAATCTGAAATATACGGTACTGGCATAATGCTAACCGTTCGGAATGCTGATACTTTTCGGCTTCGCTCACACCCTGATACAGTATCCTTGCAGCTTGGCTTTTATTGTCCTCATACAAAAGTTCAGCGAATTCAAACAGTAAAGATGCATAAGACAAATCCTCCAGCAGACGGTTCACAATCTGTTCAATACAATCCAAACGATCTAGTTCTGCACATCGGAAAATAAAGGGTCGGATCCTCCGCATGGAGACTACAAAAGAAAAGCATTCATCGATATAGTCTTCAAAAAAATAGTCTTCAGGCAGCTTCATTCCAGCAGTAATCGCAGCAAGCTGTGCCATAGAGATTGGATGTTTACCTTTTAAGATCCGGCTGAGCGTACCTGAATTGAGACCCGCTAACTCTGCAAAATGGGAATGTATCATTTGATTTCTGTTCATATACGCGAGCAGTTCTTCCCGGATAGAATGTACCGATCCCAAACCAACACCCCTCCTCCCATAAAATAGGATTAAAAGCATACGTATAGTTGATACTAAGGATGAATCAAACGGCGGTCAATATAAAGGGATATTTTACTAATTATCCCGTTTACATCTATTATTATATACCTAAAATCATTATACGCAATATATTTCGTGTATTATAAAGCGTTAAATTAACGAGTCTCCTCCCCTATCATAAAAACATACCGAAAAGTCGAGGGAGATATTGCATTTTGAGGATAAAGGATGCACGGAAAGCCGCAGGGTATACCCAAGAATCCATCGTACATCAGATTAACGACACCATGAAATGCACCTTGCGCAACTACCAGAATATTGAGTACGGTGTGGTACTCCCGAACGTTACATTGGCGCTTCTAATCAGTCACTTGTGTGGTGTTGATCCCCGTGAAGTAGATGAATGGAAATACTCTAATCAACGTGCAGATGCGCAAAAAAATGGCAATTGAATTTCCATTTGACCTACTTTTTGTAGGTGATCATGGCAGGAGTTCGTTTATCAGCAAAAAACCACCGGTTAAGGGAAAGCCCTTCAACGGTGGTTTTTTTATTTTCATATGAATACACGCATTAATCCTTATAAATTCTCCTGTAGCTGTCGCGCAAGCGCATTCCGTCGCCCTCTAACACAGTGACAACATAATCCTCCAGGTCTTCGGAATAATTAAAATGCACATTGGCCCCTGTATCCAGGAAGACGATCATGACATCCAGGCTGCGGCATTGCTCTACGATCTGAATGCCGTGATACCGGGCAAACGCCTGAAAATCTCCCCATGTGCGGAATTCGTTATCCTGCTGCCCTTCCTCTTTCCTATCCTCTCCGTGTTCCCCGATGAATTTCATATTCTCGCCTGTGAACTGCAGCCTCTCATCATAAAAGATCTCCAGCAGCCAACGCTTAAATTGAAATCCCAATATAGTGCCTGTTATACTGCTGTGGCTTTCTTTGGTGGTGCACCGCATGAGTAGATCCGTGAAGCGGCGGTCCTGCTGCCCCGGCAGCTTGAAGAATCCGCCTTGCTTCAGGTATTCGCTGACCATACAGCCCATGCTCTCCAGCTCCAGGATCATTGGCTCAGCGATAATGCGGTTCAATTTTCTCTGGTTGCCGTAACGGCTGGTGATCTGATCCAGCAGATAATCGCCATGGTCCGCCGAGTATTGGAAAATAACCCGCAATCCGTTGCTTAGCTGCGCTCTAATCCTCTTGCTGTTCTGAGTGAAGTTGACGGTGGTCAACCCAAGCTCTGCCAGGTAAGTGGCAAAATCCTGCCATAGGTGCATGTCCCTCTCCGTAACTCTTCGTCCTCTGCGGCTGAAGTCAAGCTGCGATCCGAAATAGCCTTTTTTTGCGTAAATCACTGTTAAGCTGCATTGCCGGAACTCAAATTCCAGGCTGAGCCCGTGCTCACTTCTGTAGCTGACTTGACAGTCAAGCATAAGCTCCTGAAGTGTCCGTCCGTGATTCTCCGGTATTTCCATATAACCGCCGTATGTTATGAAGTCATCAAGCTGGCTGAAGCTGCTTAATTTTCTGGAGGGACTGATGTTAATCACCTCTCTCTCAGCATTAATCGATGGTTTCAATAATAACAGTCTTTCCGAAATCATCATGTACAAGAATTTCAATTAATCTAGACGCTGTGTATTCCGGTGATTGCAGTTTCCCTTCCGCAGAGAGCTGAATGAATTCATTCACATAGGGGAACAGCTCAGTGGTTACAGACCGTATTTCCGATTGCAAGCTTGTATCGATCATGCCGGGATACACTGCTGCTGCTTTTGCCGGATACGTAGCCAGCTTCTGTTCTATGTCTATACACTTGGTAAAAGAGTCTAAACCAGCTTTGGCAGTACTGTAGGCGCTTTGTGAAGGCAGTATGTACTTTGCAGAAGCTGAGGAGATATTCAGGATTCTTTTGTCCACATTCAGATGCTTAGTAAGTCGTAAAAAGTTGGAGGTAATCACCATGGGTGCTAACAGATTCAAGTGGAGGTTCTCTATGATCTGTCCCGTTTCTAACCTATCAATCGAGCTTACAGGCGTCAGCATGGCGGCATTATTGATTAGATAGACGGCTTCCCCGCTGGAACGAAGCTCAATTCGGCTGAAAATATTTTCAACAAGCTGATCGATACCACTGATATCCGTTAAATCATAATTAAAATAATCCATGTGACAACCCAGTTGCTTCGCTCGCTCCATGAGTCCTTGGTTAGCCGTTCTGGATATACATATCAGATGGTGGGACGGGTCGATGAATTGATTAGCCAGGGATTCACCGATTCCTCTGGATGTACCTGTAATAATAATATGTTTCAAGTGTATCTGCCCCCTGTAAGTTATTGGTGATCTTCACGAAGTATCATTCTTCGGACAGCCTCTTCCCAAATCAGCTCATATTCGAGATCCATCCTCATCATCTTGCATCTGGACAAATTATCTATAAGCAAGGCAAGAATGGCTGCGTTAACCCCGATGGTTGAAGAAGCAATAAGGCCAAATTCAGCGCCCTTCGACAGAAGTTGAACAAAACCGGTTACAAAATCTTGTTGGATTCTCAAGAATGGAGCTCGAAATTGCTCATCCCGTTCAGCCAGCATGGCAAACTCACTGAGCACCCTTAAAGTGGAGCGATACTCTTCCTCGCCGCTTGGCAGCATGTTTAGACCGCCGCTGATTAGGATTTCTGCAAAATTGTCCTTATTAACGGATTCCGTATCAAAATACGCTGTAAAATGATGATCCCGGAAAATATGCTCAAAGGTCCGGCTGATCAGCTCTTCTTTTGTAGCAAAATGATAATAAATAGAGGATTTGGTGATCCCCACTTTTTTTGAAATTAAACCCAAACTCGTTTTCTCTATTCCATACTCAGCAAAAAGCTCAAATGCTGCCTGGATGATGTAACTGGATGTAATCTCTTTTTTCTTGATAACCCTCAGGCTCCCTTCGATTGAATTAATGTCATTATAAGGATTAACCTAATGAATTGTCAATAATTTAACGACCGATCGTTCAAAAAATAAATTTACGCATAAAATAACCACCTGCAAGGATACAGGTGGCCGTTCTAACCTCTATTCGTTTCTCACCGGGAAATACACCTGATAAGGCTCATACCCGATATCGCGGATTCTTCTGAGCTGGATGCCGGGGTCCTGACGGGTGGTCTTGAAGAAGTAACGCCAGCTTCCCCACTCCCGTTCGTTCTCCATGATGATCTCACCGGCTGCATCCGCTAACGGGGTGTAGAGGATCCGTTCATTCTCGGTGATGCCAGCCAGTACTTCAGGGCCATAGCGGAACGCGCCGGTCTGCTCGTCGTCGGGCAGAGGGATGAAACGGATGCCTAGAGGCAGAATGATGCTGATCCGGTCGCCGTCCTGCCACTCTCGCAGTATCGTATAGAAGGCGGAGTGATCCGCAGACTTCCCGTGCAGCTCGCCGTTCACATAGATCACAGCTTCTGACATGATCCAGTCTGGAATCCGCAGATGGACGGCAAACTCGCTGACAGAGCTGGCATGGACGGTGAAGTCATATTTTCTGTAATCCGGCATGTTCTCATGAAGTGCAGTAATCTCATTCAGCTCCTGCTGCCCGGCTGTGTTCGAGGAGTTCAGCATGCTTCCGCTCATATGATCCTGGGACTGCTGAATCCGCACGCTCTCTCCGTGGATCTCGGTGGTCAGCTCCGAACGGAAATACTGGCAGACATAGATATCGTTCTGCTCCTGATAATAGATCCCTCTATTCAGCGCGGCGTTAGCCTGGACCATCGTTCCATGGCAGCAGAAGAAACTATCCGTCTCCGTACTCCAATCCTTACGTAACCCGGCCTTCATCGGCAGGAAGTACGTGAGCAGCCCAGTTGCCGGATCACTGTGCTTGTTGCCGGTCAGATGGTATTCCTGGTAATAGGCCTGCGCCATAATTCCGTTGTACATATTATATTCGATATACTGCGCATAGGCCGGATTCGAGGTGTGCCGGAAAAGAAATTCTGCCAAACGGATCATGTTATACACTGTACAGTGCTCCTGATTCTTATCTCCAAGGCGGGCCTTGATCTTCATTTTCGGCATCCATACTTCACCTGCCGTATTGCCGCCGGTAGCCAGCATCCCCCGCTCAGTGACCGCACATTTCCAGTAGGCCGTGACAATATCCATCCAGCGCTGCTCGCCGGTAACCTCGTAAGCTCTGGCGCAGCCGAGTACCTCGGGAATGGTCGTGTTGGCGTGCATGTTGGTCAGCGGGTCTTTATTTTCGAGTAACGGGCGGAACAATCTGCTGCGGTAATACCGTTCCAGCAAAACAGTGTATTTATCGTTCCCGGTAAGCTCCAGCAGATCAGCCCAAGCTTCCAGCATACCGCCTGTCTCCATATCCAGTATGTCATCGAACTTCTCTCTGGTGAAGGTACTGCTCCAATCGACGAACCAGTCGGCGAATCGGTCTGCGATGTCAAGCGCCTTACGGCTCCCGGTGAAATGATGCATATCGACAAGACCCATAAATAGCTTATGGATGTTATATTGCGGCGCCCAGATCGCCTTGCCTTGGGCCACCCAGTGCAGATATTTCTCGGGAATCGGCGCAGCCCATTGCCCTCCGTTGTCCTTCTGGCATTCAGCCAGCTCGTCCAGGATAAGATCGGCCTTCAGCTTGAGTTCCAGATCCCCGGTCTCATGATAACGGATTGCTGCCGCAGACAGCCAGTGTCCCAGAAAATGTCCGCGGATCTGGCAGACCGGCGTCTCCCAGCCCCCGTGTGCATCCGCTGGAATATCTCTGCCGTCATATCTTCCTGCCTCCACCTTATAGTTAAAGAGGAGATTGTCATTTGTCAGTTTCATCAGATACCGGCGGTTGGCGTCCTCTCTGCGTCTCAAATCATGATCTTGAAGAATGACCTGTTTGCCCTTCAGTTCTCTCATTGCTGCAGCCCCTTAATAGAATGACATTGCTTGCATTGCTTGCACAATGAAATTATAAAGCAGCCCGTCCCGCAAACCAATGATGGATACAACGATAAAATTGATCCATACCGATCAATTCCGGCCGATTGTGCGCTGGATCAGAGATGCTGCAGATCCTCCTCTGTGACGAACACCGTCTTATTTCCCATATATCAACAATAATACTATGTTATTCTATCAACACAAATGAGAGCAGACCCCAAGTATGGCATGAGAGTCTGCTCTTGAGTGAGTTATTAAGCCTGTCTAACCAACACTTCCGCTAGAGCCTGAAGCGAATAATCGGAGGTGGAGCATAGCAGAATGCTGCCGGCACTCTGCGGCAGGTAAGCATCGTCATACGGGTTGCGTAACACCAGGGTCAGCAGCGGTCCGGCATCGGCAAGCTGTGCGGCAAGTTCGAGCTGTCCCCGGAACAGATGGGCATTCAGTGTTCCCTGAATGACGGTGCGGCCGGCGGCCTTGGCGCACAGGTTCGCAATTTCGGCGGCGTCCGGCTTCATGCTGCAATACTCTGTCTGCACGGACAAGCCCCGGGCTACCAGCAACGCAGCTAAGCCGATGTCACTACCGCCGGAGTTATCGGCGATGGTGAGCTGCTCCTGGCGCGGCAAGATTAGCATATATTGGCGCGATAGAGACAGTGGCAGCAATTGCTGCGGATCGCGGCTGATCTTGACCGTGCGGCGCGCATATTGCAGGGCCGCCTCATTCCATCCCTCGCGCGGAATGGGCCGGGCCGCCGCCCGGTATTGCCGGAATTTCGCATAGAGGTGGCGGATGCGGTTGACTGATTCGTCAATTCTGGATTTGGCGATGACGCCGTCCAGAACAGCTTTTCGGATACCCGCGATGATCCGCTCCTGGAATTCCGGGGTATGACACATCAGAATCATGTCGTTGCCGGCCAGCACGGCCAGTACGCCCACCTCATCCGGGTTGAAATTCTTCTTGATCGCGCCCATCTCAATGTCATCGGTGCAGATGATACCCTCAAAGCCCAGCCTGCTGCGCAGTAAGTCTCCGGCAAAGAAGGGGCTCAGTGAAGCAGGCAGTCCTGCCGACTCGGGAATGTTAGGAAATACGAGATGTCCCATCATGATTGAATCGGCCCCGGCTTCGATGGCAGCGATAAATGGCAACAGCGGCCCGTTCATTAATTCCTCCAGCGTCAGTTCACACTCGGGGAGGACGACATGGGAATCGCCGCTGACCTGTCCATGGCCGGGGAAATGCTTGGCCGTTACCGCTACACCTGTCTCGTGCATCCCCTGAATATATGCCTTGCCGAAGGCGGCCACCACTTCAGGGTCTTCGCCGAAAGAACGCACCCCAACAACCGGATTGTCAATGTTCGTATTCACATCCAGCACCGGCGCCCAGTTCATCGGGATGCCCAGCGCGTGGAGCTGGCTGCCGATGATTTTACCCTGGAGATAGGCGGTCTCAGCATCCAGGCTTAATCCGGCAGCACGGTTGCCGGGAATGTAAGGATAGAAGGTCTTGAACTTGGAGAGCGTGCCTCCCTCCTCATCGATAGACACATAGTAAGGCTGCGGAATGCCGGAGTCTCCGGCAATGGCCTGAACCTCCGCCATCAGCTTCAGCGTCTGCTGCTCATCCTTCACATTATGAGGGAACAGGCCA
This sequence comes from Paenibacillus sp. FSL P2-0089, assembly GCF_038595095.1. Lineage (NCBI taxonomy): Bacteria > Bacillati > Bacillota > Bacilli > Caryophanales > Paenibacillaceae > Paenibacillus > Paenibacillus sp. FSL P2-0089. The sequence goes on along the minus strand of NZ_CP152006.1, from coordinate 3,639,562 downwards.
ATCCCGCCGAACCGGTTTCCGGACACCCGTTCACGGAACTCCGGCTCTGCCGCTATAGAAGGGGTGCCGACTACGCACATAAGCGCTATTTTGTCCTCCAGGCTCATGGCGTCCGGATCATGCTTTAGATTTGCTTCGTTCAGCTGCATAATTGCTCCATCCTCCTCTCGGTATATTGAGTGCTCATTCTCCCTGGGCCAGCCCGATCTCCCGGTAGAGCGTCCGCTCCAGGTAATCATGCAGATAGAAGCGCGATTTCACGAAATGCTCAGCCATATCCCGGGGCTGGTATTTCAGAAGCGCCTCCAGCATCCGGGGCCGGACCGCTTCGCGTCCGTTATGGTTACGGGTGTAATTGTTCAGCAGAGAACGCCATTCTGCGCTGTCGCCCGGGTACAGCTCCCAGCGGTAGGCATACTTGTGAATCGCCCTGGAGCGGTCGGTGGCCACCTCGAAATCATGCATGATCGCGATCAGCTCAGCGTAGCCGTGATTCCGCTGTACCTCCTCCCGCAGCTTCCAGATGATATCGTAGTAATCCTCTAATTGGTAATTTCCCAGCCGCGCATGACCTGTCTCTGGAGTTATACCATGGAACAGCTCCAGGAAGCGGTCGATGAACGTACTAGCATCTGCCCGCCGGTTCCAGGCGAGATCGGCATGAAGCAGCATCGGATACCAGGTCGTCTCGAACACGCCATAAGGAACGCCAAGGCTGAACGGCCCGGTCCAGTTCGTAGCGACCATACAGCGGATATCCAGCTTCTCAGCTGTCTCTGCCCACTGCAGCAGATTGTCGGTCCGGTTGTCAATGACAGGGTAGTTCTGATGCTCCGCCCAGTCGAAGCTGCGGACCGCTGGTGCACCCATCACCTCAATGCCGAGCGCTCTGAACTTATGGGTCAGGGAAGTAACCTCCGCTTGTATATTGCGGCCGTTATAGATCCAGATCATCGCTGCGCTTCGCGGATCAAGCTTCGCCAACTCCTCGGGCGGGCATTTGTCCAGCATGTCATGCCAGAAGATCGGCTGGCGTCCCCGGCTGGCCGTGAATTCAATCAGGCGGTTCAGGAAGGAGATGAAGGCCCGTTCCCGTACGCCGCCGAATTCCTTCCGGCACGCTTCACATTCGCACAGGCTGTACACCTCGTCACAACCCAGATGAATATAACGTGATTCAGGATGGGCATCCATCATCTCCGCCAGCAAGATTGTAATCAGTTCATAGGTCTGCGGATGGGACGGGCAGATCTCGCCAGTAGATTCCTCTGTCTCCCGTAGATGCTTCCAGGCGTCATGGCGCAGCACATACTCCAGATGGCCGAAGCTCTGCTGCAGCGGAATAATCTCGATATAATGCTCATGGGCCGCAGCCTGGAGCGCCTCCAGCTCTTCCCGGCTAAGCGCGTGCTGCGGATGGGCGAATTCCCCGTGCGTCTGGAATGGGAACTTGTCCTCGTATTCAATGAGCACCGCGTTCGTCTTGTAGCGGGAGAATTCAGCCAGATATTCGATCAGCCGCTCCGGCTTCGAGAAGGTCTGGCGCAGATCGAAATTCATCACCCGAAGCTCCGTATCGGGCCAGTCCGTAATGGACATCGCCGGAATACTGCCGTCCCCGTGCAGGCTCTGCAATTGCAGCAGCGTCTGCAAGCCGTAATAGAGTCCGGGGGCGTCGAGTGCGCGGATTACAGCTCCGTTTGCGCTAACGTCCAGAAGGTAGCTTTCCGCCCGGCCCTTCAGTGGGAACAGGCCTGTCTCATCAGGATCAGCAGCCGAAGCCCGGCCGTTAGTCGGTCCGGCTTCTCCAGGCGCTGCCCAGGCTGCATCCTGCCCGGAAGCTCCGGGTTCAGCCTGCGCTGAAGTGTCCTCAGTTCCCGCAGCTCCCTCGATTCTCACAATCTCCTCAATCAGCAGTGAGTATCCCTCGCCTGCTCCCGAGACGGCGGCGGTGACTTCCCTGCCGGGAAAAGCCCGCCGGCAATGAAGCACCAGCCGGGGATCTTCCACTTCCATAGCCAGCCGCAGACGGAATTCCCCGCCGGCTCTCCATGGCTTCTTCTCTGTACTCCTCACCTGCTTTGGCTCGGGTATTAAGCTAAGCATCGCTCTCTCCTCCTAGTACATCGTCAGGTTTAAATTTATGGATTGGATCAGTAAGGACGAAACCGCCTATTATTGTGTTCGGTTTTTCGACTACATTGGGCTTACGCGCCGCCCCCGGTCGCAATGTGATCGGTTTTTCGATTACATTGGGCTCGCGCGCCGTCCCCGGTCGCAATGTGATCGGTTTTTCGACTACATTGGGCTCACGCGCCATCCTCGGTCCGAATGTGTTCGGTTTTTCGACTACATTGGGCCTACGCGCCGTCCCCGGTCGCAATGTGATCGGTTTTTCGACTACATTGGGCCTCCGCACCGTCCCCGATCGCAATGTGATCGTTTTTTCGACTACATTGGGCTTACGCGCTGCCCCCGGTCGCAATGTGATCGGTTTTTCGACTACATTGGGCTTACGGGCCGCCATCGGTCCGAATGTGATCGGTTTTTGAACTACATTGGCCTACGCGCTGCCCCCGGTCGCAATGTGTTCGGTTTTTCGATTACATTGGGCTTACACGCCGCGCCTGGTCGCAATGTGATCGGTTTTTCGACTACATTGGGCCTACGCGCCGTCCCCGATCGCAATGTGTTCGGTTTTTCGACTACATTGGGCCCACGCGCCATCCCCGGTCCGAATGTAATCGATTTTTCGATTACATTCGGCTCACGCGCCGCCCTTGGTCGCAATATGATCGGTTTTTCGACTACATTGGGCCTACGCGCCGTCCCCGGTCGCCATGTGATCGGTTTTTCGACTACATTTGGCTCACGCGCCGCCCCCGGTCCGAATGTGTTCGGTTTTTCGACTACATTGGGCCTACGCACCGTCCCCAGTCGCAATGTGATCGGTTTTTCGATTACATTGGGACGGATGGCCTCATTATGACCACTCCATTACATTTATCTCTGATTGTTCGGAACGAACGCAACGTCCTACTCTATCGCGTTAATCAAATGGAATCAGTTCTTTTATTCTGCTACTCTCCTAGTCCTTCTTGGCCGCTGTAATCCGGCCATTCTTCCACACCGCCTGGATCTCCAGGCCCCCGCCGCTGCCCTTGCGGAAGCCGATCAGATCTGCTGGGGCACCGGCGGTAAGTCCGGCAGCCTGCGGGAGCCTCAGCAGCCGGGCCGGGTGAAGGGAAGCGCAGTCGAGCGCCTCCTCCAGCGTTGCCAACCCGGCCCGGGCCAGGTAGGCCACCTGGTCCGCCAGCGTCATGGCCGATCCGGCCAGCAGCCGCGGATGGCCAGCCAGATGCAGCCTTCCTTCCGGCGTCAGCACCACGTCGCCGCCGATATGCAGCCGGTAGGCACCCGGCGCCATGCCGCTCAGCGAGACGGCATCGCTGACCAGAATCGCCCGGCTCTGCTTCACCCGCAGGATCACCTTCAGCAGCGCATCCGGCAGATGGCAGCCGTCGGCAATCATGCAGCCGTACAGCTCATCGGCTGCGAGCTGCTCCCACAGATAGTGAGGATGGCGCGGAAGCGTGAGATGCATACCATTGCCCAGATGAGTAGACATCACCGCCCCTGCGGCAACTGCTTGCCGGATCTGCTCCGGTGAGGCCGCCGTATGTCCGATGGAGACCCTGACGCCGGAAGCGGTGCATCTGGAGATGAAGGCTGCGGCTCCCGGCCATTCGGGCGACACGGTAATGATCCGGATCAGGCCCTCTGCCGCCTCCTGCCAGCGGCAGAAGGCCTCCCAATCGGGCGGGCAGATATGCTCCAGGGGATGCGCCCCGCGCGGACCGTCCTCCGGGGACAGGAAGGGCCCCTCCAGATGAATGCCTGCAATCAGCCCGGCGATATCCGGCTGTGTCCGCACGGCTTCAGCAATCACGGATGCTGCCTGGACGAGCTGGTCCGACCCGTTCGTAATCAGGGTAGGACAATACGAGGTAACTCCCCGGGCCAGCAGGCGGTGCGAGAGTCCAGCCACGGTCTCCGGTGCAAGCGGCAGCGTATTGAAGTCAAGCCCCCAGCCGCCGTTCACCTGCAAATCAACCAGCCCCGGCGCAAGCAATGGCCAATCGGCCATATGCGGACTCTCGGCCAGCGTATGAACCGCTTCAATGACGCCACCGTTAACGTGGACCTCAAGCGGCAGGCCGGTTCTGTAATGTCTTCCCGAGATCACACCGTTCATGAGCCGAAGGCATCCCGGTCCGTAAACAGCGTAATGGAGGGATGAGACCGTAGGATGCTCGCCGGGCACACGGTACTGAGCGGGCCATGAAGCGCCGCTTGCAATGCGGCCTGCTTGGCCTTCCCAGGTACAATCCCGAACAGATGGCGGCCTGCCATCAAGGCGGGCACGGTCAGCGTCAGCGCATGAGTAGGGACATCGTCCAATGTGGCGAAGCAGCGGTCATTCACCTGCTGCGTCCGGCAGGCTTCATCCAATTCAACCGCTTTAACAAGCAGCGGATCGGCGAAATCGGCTACAGGCGGATCATTGAACGCAATATGCCCGTTCTCACCGATGCCAAGGCAGACGATATCAATAGGCGCTTCATTCAGCAGCTCCGCGTATCTCCGGCACTCCCCTTCAATATTGCCCGTCCGGCCCAGCAGCTCGATCCGTCCGGGATTGACTCTGCTGAACAACCGTTCCTGCAAATAGTTCCCGAAGCGCTGAGGGGCTTTCTCCGGCAGGCCGATATATTCATCCATATGAAAAGCGTGCACCCGGGACCAGTCAATCCCCTGCTCCCGCACCAGCCCCTCATACAGCTCATTCTGTGACGGAGCTGCGGCAAATACAATGCGGACCGGAGCCTGGGACTTCCCCTGCAAGTCTCTGATTCGCCGCCCAACTGCTCCTGCCGCTGCAGCACCCATCTCGCTGCGCTGGTTATAGACCAGAACGCGCATACGCTCCACTAGATGCTCCGCCGCCGGAGTCAACGTCTCTTCCATGATGAACCCTCTCCTCCTTATTGGGGCGGAAGTGACCGCCCCTTCTCTTTTACAACCCGTCATTAACTAACAGATATGGCTTGTTATCCGAATTCTCAGAACTGGCCAGCGTTACAACGATTCCCGCAGTATTAGGGTCGCTCCACTGAAAGGTCGGCGTAAGTCCAGCCGCCGCTGCCGCGACAACATAAGCGGTCACATCCGCGCTGTACCACCCGGACCCGGTGACCCGGACTGTTCCGAGATTCGTTCCGCCGCTGACAGGGCGGTTATTCCAGGTAATTCCACTCTCGGTCCACTGCGTTCCGGTGTAGCCCTTCAGAGCAAGCGTAACCGGAGAAGCTGGAGCAGCGGTAACATAGACGTTCAGCGTTACGGACTGCACCGCCGTTCCAGAGAGATTCAGTTCCGCCTTCATGAAGGCGATACGGTCCCCTCCGCCCTGTGCATTCGGAAGATCGGCCACCTCCAGCACAGGCTCCTGCCCGAAATTGGCCGAAGGCTGATGCTCATGGACATAAGCATCCATGGTCACCGGGATTACCGGATCTGCCGGGGCATTTCGCTCGATATGCAGCAGATAGAGATCTGCGGTTCCATCCTCGTGATACACCAGGACCGATACATCGGCAGGCTCTGATCCGATCGTAACGGACGCGGCTGTTCCCGATGCCACGGGCATTCCGTTTACAAGTACTGCATCCGAGGCCTTGACGGTAACCGGTGTGACTTGTAGCACGGTTACGTTGCTGTTGACTGTAACGGTATAGGCTTTGTCACTTGCAGCAAAAGGCTTATTCCACACTCCTGCCGATAACGTTAATCCACTAAGCCCGCCATGCGACAGTAATGCGGTAGTATGCGGCAAGTCATGGGCGCTGGCATAGTAATAACCGGCTGACTGAACTCTTCTTGGCTCGAATCCGGCTTGACGCCCCGACAGAATAGCCTCTGAAGTGAAGGCAGCCCGCCCGTCCGCTCCGGTTACCGTCGCTGCATAACGGCCCGCCGAATACGTGAAGCGGCCTTCTATCGCTGCCCCTGCAAGCACCGCCCCGGTAGTATAGTCGCGCACTTTCATGGCAGCGGAAGCCGCAGTCCCGGTGTAGGCTAGCTGCATATCCGTCACAATCATCGGCTTAAGCGCTGTGCTTCCAGTAACAGCAGACACTTCGCTGGAGACCGGCCCGATATTGCCCGCAAGATCACGGGCAGCAATACGGTAATAGTAAGTGGTGTCCGGGAGCAGTCCCTTGTCCTGATAATTCAGGCCCCGGGCGAGTCCGGCAATATCCGCGGAGGTTGGCGTGAAGCCGGGTACTGTGCTGCGGTAAATAATGTAGCGGTCTACCTCCAAGTTGTCAGTAGCCATTCCGTAATTCAGCCGTATGCTCTGATAGTCACTGGCAATAGCGGTTGGCGTACCCGCAGGTGCAGATGGTGCTTCATGGTCTTCCGGCGCTGTCCAGAAGACGCCGCCCGGTCCCCAATATGAAGGTAATGCCCGGTAGGAATCATAATGATGGACAGCAATTCCGCCGAAGGCGCTGCTCTGCCCGGAAGCGGCATAGACCTTGTCCAGCTCAGCTTCCATATGAGAGCGGCCTTCCTCCTGGAAGGTAATGGTCTCCGGGTCACCGCTGTTCGCAATATCCAGCGTCTCTACCCCGATGACTACGGAATTCGGCTTGCCGATCGCCTCGGCATAAGCCAGCTCTCCAGCTGCGCCGGCAATGATGCCCGCTGTGCCGTCTGCGGAATCCCGGTAATCCATGATCGAGATATAATCGGAGATATCCTGGATATGCTCGGACAGCCATTTTGTCGTGCCATTCCACTGGATATTCGCCCCCTGCTCGGAGGAATCATACCATTTAGGGACAGCAGGGCCGAAGGGCAGCTGGATACCGGCTGTATCCCGGCGGTCAATCATTTTTTGCAGACCATCCAGGTACTCCTTTTGCAGGAACTTGCTTGGGTCTTTGAAGTCTGGGGAGATATACGGCTCGATGTCCACATTGATTCCATCGAACTTCTCATCCGCATCCACCGCAAGATTGTAGTTGATAATCTGCTCGATCTCCCGTACAGCATGACTATGGTAGCGCTCATAAGCACCCATATAAGCCGGGGAGGTTCCGCCCGCGACAAGGGCATGGACGCTTAAGTTTCGCTCATGCGCCCAGCGCATGAAGGAGCGCAGCTCATCCTCCTGCTCCTCCAGCGCCCGGTAGCCCGCGTAGTTGCCCACAGCCAGATACAGCGTCGTCACCGGCTCTGATCCGAAGGTTGCGGTGTCCGTAACGAAGGACTCCAGCACCTCCCGCGAACCCGGATTCAGCAGCAGCTTATAGCTCTCCGGCTCCCAGATCCACATGGCCCGGTCCTGGTCGGGCAGAGGCACCGCCGTTTCATGTGTGCCCGCACCGACCTGCGCATAGACGGTCGGGCTGTAGCCGTAGCGTCCGGGCGCATTCGTGGCCCGGGCCTCCAGGCTGATCGTGCGGTCACCGATGCCCGCCGTATTCCAGGCATATACATATTGCGTGCCGTTATAAGCGGCCTGCTGCCACGGTCCCCGGTTCACCCGGACTTGCACGCCCGAGACCGGCGTAGCCGATTCTGCCTGAACGGTGACCGCCACCTGTCCAGTCACGGCAATGCCTTCGTCCGGTCCGGTAATCGTCACCACTGGCGCAACGCCTGCCGGGTTGTTCACCTCAAGGGTGACGGACGGACTCCACACCCCATAGCGGGTGGTGGTATCCAGCCCGCGGGCCACCAGCTCCACCGAACCGTTGTAACGTGAGGTGTCGAGCGTATAAGACCAGGTGCCGCTGTCATCCCCGTCCGGGTCATCCAGCAGCGCCTCGAACTGGGCCGTCCCGTTCACATATAGCCGGACATCGTACAGTCCGCTATAGGTACCGCTGACCTCCACCGGCCCGCCGGAGGAGACATATCCCCCGGGCGGTTCATCCAGTGTAATGGTGCCTGCGGCCCGGGCTGTGCCCGGAACCGCCACTGCTGAGAGTACAACAATCAGACCTACCAAGGGTAGAATCCATCCAAGCCGTTTGCCAGAGCCTTGCAGCCATTGCTTCATAAGCGGCGCCTCCTTTAATGGTCAAGCGATTACCCTGAATGCCTTGCCTGTGCTTCAGCGGTTCTTCCCTGCGGTCAGTACCCGGTTAGTTGCTGCTCAATTGAATATTCTGAACACGGTCATACGCTTCCTTGTACGTTGCCAGCAGCTTGTCCACGCCCAGATTGTTGATCTCCTCAACATATTTATCCCAGTCCGCCAGCTTACGGGAGCCGGTCACGAATTTGGCAAAGCTCTCATCACGGTGCTTCTTGATCGCCTGTCCGGTGATCGAGATGACTTCATTCTCCTTCTCGGTGAAGGCCGGACGCGGCTGCATGTTGGCCGGATCGTATTTGACGGCTTCTTCATAGGCGTGCTTCAGGTCATCCGAGAACAGGGACAGATGGGCATTGAAGTCAATCCACGTATAGGTTCCGCTGGTCTGAAGTCCCGTTGCTTTCCGCATTTCAATCACATCGGTGAATTCCGGCTTGAACTTGATCGTATCGCCTTCCTTCACATACGTCTCACCTTCCACACCCCAGCTGCTGAGCGTGCGGCCTTCTTCCGAATAGAAAAAGTCCATATAACTCATGATATCTTCGATATTCTTGGAGGTAGAAGCAACCGTCAGACCGCCCTCCATGTAATGGAAGTAAGGATTCAGCTGCTTGCCGCCTTCAAGCCCTGCGGGAGGAGCCAAGAACTGCATATTGAACTCAGGGTTCTCCTTGCGCATCGCATTATTGAAGAAGTCCACACGGCTGATATAATCCACGGTTACAAAAGACTTGCCGGTAGACACCATGTCCTGCCACTGCTTGGTCTGCAGCGAGAGGAAGTCCGGCGGAATCAGCCCTTCATCATAGAATTGCTTCCACATGCCGACCATTTCCTTGTAGCTGTCCTCTGTCGGCCCATAGCGCCATTCTTTTGCATCGAAATCGTAGTAAGCCCCTTCGCCCGTTCCATAGTTGACCGTCATATTCGTGTTCATCTCATCGGGGATCTGTCCGTAACGGAGCGACAGCGGGTAACTGTCCGGGTATTTCGTCTTGAGCGTCTTCAGAGCCGTATGCAGCTCATCATAAGTCTTGGGAGCCTGAATGCCTTCCTTCTCAAAAACATCCTGGCGGTACATCCAGATCATCCGGTTCGTCTCCCCGAAGCCCTGGTTCGGGAACATATACATTTTGCCGTCAGCGGAGAGCGCCGCCTTCGCCTCATCCGGATATTGCTTCATCCAGGCGGTCAGATTCGGCAGCTTGTCCATGTATTCCATCAGGTCCACGAGTGCTCCCTGCTGGCCGAATTTGTTCGATTCCTTGCGGTTGGGCATATACATCAGATCCGGCAGCGCATTAGAGGCCACCGCGAGATTCAGCGCTTCAGCCAGCTTCCCGGAAGGAGTCTGCACCTCCAGCGTAACCCCGGTCTGATCCTTGATCCAGCCCCAGACCGGCCAGTCCTTGGAATAAGGGAAGGTGGCATTGTTGTCCAGCAGTGCGGTGAAGGTGTGGGCCTGCTTCGCTTCCGAAGTGGCCGGAGAAGCTTCTCCTCCAGGTGCAGCCGTAGCCGCAGGCGAAGCGGGATTGTTATTGCCCCCGCTGCAGCCGCTCACCAGTATTGCCGCTGCCGCGAGGGGCAGCATTACAGACTTCCATTTGTTCATTCTTCATCTCTCCCTTAAGTAGTAGTTATGGTTCAGACCGGTTCAGCCCTTCACTGCACCGATCATGGCGCCTTTGACAAAATACTTCTGAACAAACGGATATACCGTGAGTATCGGCAGCGTAGAGACCATAATCGTTGCATATTTGAGCGACTCTTCAACGACCTGGTTGTCTCCCCCGATCCCGGTCACATCCCCCGAGCTTGCGCTTCCGGCCAGCACCAGATTGCGGAGCAGCACCTGTAGCGGGAACAAATCCGGGGTGCGCAGATACAGGAGCGGATAGATGAAGTTATTCCACATGCCCACTGCGTAAAATAAAGCAATAGTGGCGAAGGAAGCCTTCGACAGCGGGATGATGATACGCATGAATATCCCGATATCATTCAACCCGTCGATGCGCCCGGATTCCTCCAGCTCCTTGGGAATGCCCGAGAAGAAAGTACGCATCAGAATCAGATTCCAGGTGCTGACCGCGCCCGGCAGGACCATGCCCCATACGGTATCGACCATATTCAGGGAGCGGACCACGAGGAAGGTCGGGATCATCCCGCCGCTGAAGAACATCGTCACGACGATCAGCATCGTGAAGGTCTTGCGCAGCGCCATATCCCGGCGGGAGAGCGCATAAGCCCCGGTTGACGTAACCACCAGCGAGATCAGCGTGCCGAGCACGGTGTAGATCAGCGTGTTTTTATAGGCCGTCCAGATCTTCGGGTCTCCCAGCACCAGCTCGTACATCTTCACATTGAAGCCCTTGGGCCAGAACGAGACTGTGTTCTTGATGACATTGATATCGCTGCTCAGAGACACCGCCAGCATGTGCAGGAACGGATAGAGCGTAATCACCACAACGATCAGCAGAAAGAACGTGCTGACAATATTAAACAAGGATATTCTCGGTGATCTCATCACCACACCTCTTCTCTACCATAGACTTGTCTCACTGACACGGCGGCTGATGTAATTGGCGCTATAGATGAAGATCAGGCTGATAATCCCCATGAACAGGTCGATGGACGCACCATAGCTGAAGTTCCCCTGTTCCATACCGACCCGGTACACATACGTGCTGATGATGTCAGCTGTATCATAGATCGCCGGGTTCTGCATCAGGAATACCTTCTCGAAGCCAATCTCCAGCACCTTGCCGATATTCAGAATCAGCGTGATGACAATCGCGGGTGAGATGCCGGGCAGCGTGACATGCCATATTTTGCGCATCCGGCTGGCCCCGTCCATGTCGGCTGCTTCATAGAGCTGGGGATCAATCGCCGTTAATGCCGCCAGATAGATGATGGTCTCCCAGCCGATATGCTGCCAGATCTCCGAGAGAACATAGATCCCCCGGAACATCCCCGGCTCATTCATGAAGTTAATCGGTCCGATCCCGAAGGTGCCCAGCAGATTGTTAATCAGGCCGCCTGTCGGCGACAGGAACATAATCACCATGCTCGCTACAATGACATTCGAGATGAAATGCGGCAGATAGCTGACGGTCTGCACGAATTTTTTGAACGCAGCCTTACGGACTTCATTCAGCAGAATCGCCAGGATCACCGGAGCAGGGAAACCGAACACCAGCTTGTACAGACCCAGGAGCAGGGTGTTCTTCATCAGCGGCCAAAAGTCAGGATTCTCAAAAAACATCCGGTAATACTTCAGCCCCACCCAGTCGCTGGCCCAGATTCCTTTAAACAGATTATAATCCTTAAACGTAATGACGAGGCCGAACATCGGCGCATACCGGAAAATCAGATAGTACAGCAGGCACGGCAGGAACAGCAGCCATAGCGTTTTGTTATGGTTCCAGGTCCGCAGCAGACGCCCTTGACGCCGGTAAGGATCTTTCATTTCCTTTCGCAAGTTGTCTTGTACTACACTCGTTTGAGCCATAGGCATTCCCCTCTTGTTCTTAATGATGCAGCTCGCTGAATGTCAGCTAACTTCCCCTCTGCTTCCGGGGTTTGTCTCCGAATTATAGCGGCAAGTCTTTGGGAAGCGCTATCAGCATGTTATATATCTTTTCGCCCTATTTGCGTATTTCCCTAGAATAGCGTATAAATCAGCAAAAGTGCATATTGTGCGTGTCAGCTTTGTGCCGCTATGATAGGATAAAACGATAACCAAGCGGCTGCACCTGAAGGGGGAATACATATGAAGAGACCGCTTACCAGCCAATTTGCCCTTAGCGGCCTGTTCGTGAAGCTCATGCTCAGCTTCCTGAGCGTCATCCTGCTGCTGGCTTCATTCAATCTGTTCTCTCATCTATATCTTAGCGGGAAGGTCTATCAGGAGGTGGTCCGGCAGAACGAGCAGAGTCTGAAGCAGACGGTGGAAGGGTACGAGAATCACTTCCGGCTGACGCAGAATATGATTCTGGCGCTGACCCAGTCGGATACGTGGACAGCCAACCTGGGCATTCTCAGCCATCTGAAGGAGAACCGGCGGTATGATATTCTCAGCGAGGTCAAGTCGGATCTGATGACGCTGTACGGGAATCCTTTTCTGCATATTGAGAATTTCATTCTGTACTTCAAGGCGGAGGACTATGTTCTTGAGAAAGAGGGACTGAGTACCGCGGCCGACATGTTCGGCAAATATTATTACAGCGGGGAGTATCCGGCGGATTTCTGGAGCGGCCAGACCATGGACAACCAGTATCTGAAGGTCCTCCCTGCCGCCTCTTTTACGGAAACAACAATGAGCTCCACGCGTGCGCTCGGGCGGCTGATGCCAGTTATGATCAAGGCTATTCCTTATGAAGAGGTCTACGGCATTGTGATGCTGAATCCGCAGCGGCTGGAGCAGGCGTACGGGGATGCCGGGAAGAATCCCTTCTATATAATGGATGCGCAGGACCGGCTGCTCTTCTCCACCGCAGAGACGGAACTGCCAGCGCTGGAGTATGCCGTGAATACAAACGCTCATGAGCGGATCGGGGACAAGTATTATTTCTATCAAAAAGGGGCGCAGACCGGCTTCACCTACGTCCGGGTCACCGAGGTTGCCGCCATCGCGAGCGGGCTGCGCGGCATGCGGCTGCTGCTCGCAGTTCTGCTCGCTGCTGCGGTGCTGGTCAGCCTTCTGTTCTCGCTCCTGTTCAGCTACCGGCTGAACCAGCCGCTCCAGCGCCTGATCGCCGCGTTCGACCGCAAATCCGGCAGCGTCCCCGGCAAGGTGAGCAGCGTCAAGGAGTTCGCCATTATCGGCGACCGCCTGAGCTCCATCCTGGAGAACAACCGGTTCATCCAGAACGATCTGGCGCACAAGAATTCGCTGGTCCGCCAGTATGCTTATACCCATAAGGTGAAAAATATTCCGCTGAACGCAAGTCTGAATGAGCTGGAGGATGCCCTGCATTCCGAACGCCCGTATGCCTCCATCCTGTTCAAGCTCAGCTTCACCCGCCTGCCGGAGGAGCCGGAGAAGCATACGCTGGCGTTATGGCAGCTGATTCAGCGCCTGTTCACCGGGGAGGAATCCGAGAACGTCGCCTTGCAGCCGGAGCAGGATCTGCTCTTGCTGCTGCTCTTCGATCCCGGTCCGCAGAGCGCCATTCTTCAGGTGCTGGGCACGCTGCAGGAGCTGCTGGCAGAGGAGCATTCCCTCTACCTCACGATAGCGGTCAGCCCGGTGTATTCGGGGGAAACCCCGTTTACCGATGCTTACCACAACCTGTCCGAGCTGCTGAAGGAACGCAGACTGAACGGGGAGACACAGATCATCGTGGAGCCGCGGGCCTCGTCGGCTAAGGCGTTTCATCTGAAGGTCACTCACGGGGAAGAGCTGCATAACCTGCTGCAGTCCGGCAGCGAAGAGGCGGTGTTCGGGTGGCTGGACCGCCAGCTGGAGCAGCTGCAGAATAAGGATGCCGCTGCGGAGGATTTCCGGGCTTTTGCTGCGGGAGTGGCAGAACAGACAAGCAAGACCGTCATGAAGCTGAATCTGCCGGAGCTTGAAATGGGGCTGGTCGCGGCCCTGTCCGGTGAGCCGTTCGCCGCCTTCTATTCCACGCAGCAGTATAGTGAATGGCTCCGGGAGCTGGTGACTCCTGTGCTTGCGGCGGTCCGCAGCGGCTCGGAGACCCGGGACCCGGTCATCAGCTTCGTGCTGGAGTATCTGGAGAAGCATTACGGGGAAGACATCAATCTCAATATCGTAGCCGACAAGCTGAATCTGACCTCCGGCTATCTGTCGAGCATCTTCAAGGAGAAGACCGGCATTAACTTCAGCGAATATCTGAACACGCTGCGCATTGAGCGGGCCAAGGAGCTGCTGGTGAATATCGACCTGCGCATCCAGGATATCGCGCTTCAGGTCGGCTACCAGAACGTGAACTCGTTCATCCGTATGTTCAAGCGTGCCTCTGGCTTAACGCCGGGTGAGTACCGCAAGCGGGCTGGCGGGGAGAATCACAGTTAAGCGTTTATCGGACGGGGACCCCCGGTTTCAACCGGAAATCTTCATGGACGGCGTTCTTGAACTGCGGATCGGCAAACTGCGAGCTGGAATCGTTCCCCGTGCCGCGCTGATACAAGGCGAAGCCGGGGTATTCCTTCTTTTTCCATACCCATACAGCCTGATCTGCCCCTCCTTCTGCATAATAAAGGTTGCCGTCCACCGTATTCTTGCTGTTGCTCGTATATTCGTTGCTGATCATAACGCCGGAATCACCTGCTACGATAATATTGCCGGTAATGACATTACCGCTTAAGTTAGCTTGCAGATACAATTGACCATTACCGTCGCCCAGCAGGTCGTTCTTGTACAGCGTATTCGACTCAACAATGCTATCGCTGGTGCCTCCACGCCCCTCATCATAACCGCCCATTGCAATGCCTGTCAGCCGGTTGCGGTAGATCAGATTGTCTTTGACCGTAATATCACTGGTTAGCCTCCCCTTGTGTTCAGAAGCAAGTTCAAGGCCTATATCATTATCATACAAGCGATTCTGCTCCACCCGGATTGATCTTCCTCCATCGATGTAGATTCCGCCTGCCGAATGGCTGTTATTCGGTACAGGGTTCCCATATGACGGATTAAGATTGGATGAAATCCCGTATACTACATTTCCTTTGACCGTCCCGTTACGCGCCTGATCCACCCGCTCGTCTCCGGCCGTTCCCTCAAACCCGATCAGGTCGATCCCGATGTTGTCATTGTCATGAACGATATTGTTCGTAATCTCAAAAGTATCCACATTGCCGTTCACGACCAGCGCCTCACTTGAACCAAGCACCAAATCGTACACTTCATTACCATCAATCGTCAGTCCTTGCAGCGCTTCCTTCGCTTCGGTTCCGTACACGGCAATACCATGGGCATCCCTGCCGGTTAGCCCGTCTCCTTCAGGCGTGGCAGTATTGGCTATGGAATGAATGCGGTTATTGAGCACAGAGATGTCCTTCCCCGAACCGTGAATATAGATGCCTGCGGGAATTTCGCCAAGGGATGCCGTCTTGTAATTGCGGATTTCCAGTTGCTGAATCGTTACATAGCTTGCCCGATGGATCTCGACCAGACCCTCCAAGCCGTCAACCGGCAGGCCTTCGCCGTCGAGAGCCGCCGTCTCATCCGGATAAGCGGTGAATACGACAGGACCGGCATCCTTCGAGCCTCCCTTGGAGATGTGCAGCTTCTGGTGATACACGCCTCCGCGAATATAGACACGGGTTCCGGGCTCTGCGAGGTCCGCAGCATGCTGAAGCGTCTTCCAGGGCGAATCTATGGTCCCTTGATTACTGTCAGCTCCATCGACTGCCACATAGTAAGTGTTGGCCTGATTCGGCTGCGGCACTGCACTGGACTTCGGGGCCGGAGCTGTACTTTGCGTGTATTCCGGCTTAGCTTCCGGCGAAGTTTGAACTGATAACGGCGTGTTCCGGGCGCCGGAACATCCGGGTAATGCGATAATACTAAGCACGATGGCCGATCTCCAGAAAATTCTTAGCATTTATGCACTCTCTTTTCAGCTTATTTATCATCCTCACCCAAATAAATACGGATGATTGCATCTATATATTGCATGACCTCGTCTGTCATCCCGTACACCCGTGCAGCTTGTCCTTCCTGTGGTGTAATGTACTCCCAATATTTCTGAATCAGCTGCTCATCACCGCCGAACATCTTGTCGGCGTATTCTATGATTGAGGCGGCGAGTTGCTGCGCCGCTGCAGAATCAGGCGGCTCCGCCAGCAGTCCTGAGACCCGTCTGAGGATATCGGACCACTCCATAGCGAGCGGGTTACTTACATCGCTGATCGGCAGCACCTCCAGCTCTTCCGGGGTGAAGACCTGCTGCCGCGGCTGTGGACCCTGGGAAGGCTGTTCAAGCTCACGGATAAATCCGAGCATCTCATCAATATTTACTTGTTCGGTTGCCCGCATAGCGTACAAGGTGGAGAACAGCAGATGCTCTACCGCCCGCAGCTTCTCCTGCTCCTGCTTCACGAAGACCATCTGCTGCGTAAGCGCACGGCTCCAGACAGCAACATCATGATGTGCAACCTCACCGTTGTCGAGGATCACTTTAATTTCACCCAGCTTGAAATGCATTTGCTTCAGCACAGCAATCTTCTGCAGCCGCAAAATCTCATTCTCGCTATAAGAGCGGTACTGGTTCCTGGTATCCCTGTCCGGCTGCAGCAAGCCCAGCTTCTCATAGTAATGCAGGGTGCGGACAGACACACCGGTTCGCTTGGACAGCTGCCCTACGGTATACATCGGCTTCCCTCCAATAGGTATATTATTGGCTATATAAGAAGCACTTAAGAGTTGAACTTGAAGCTTCATCGTCACTGCGGTGAACATTTGGACTTCCGGCCGCTGTTAGGTTTGGATTTCCTAATTTATACCGCTGAATGCGGTAGAAATCCAAACCTAAAGGCGGTCGCTGACGCTCCTACAGTTCCAAATTTCCCCTCCGCTTCTTTTGCTTTTAGTTTATTTCTTTAGCGCTTCTTATATAGAAGGTTTGGCACAGTAAATCATCCGGCATTGGCATGCCCGGATGATGGTTTATT
The DNA here is from genome assembly GCF_038595095.1 of Paenibacillus sp. FSL P2-0089. Taxonomy (NCBI): domain Bacteria; kingdom Bacillati; phylum Bacillota; class Bacilli; order Caryophanales; family Paenibacillaceae; genus Paenibacillus; species Paenibacillus sp. FSL P2-0089. Next base: position 3,622,749 of record NZ_CP152006.1, on the reverse strand, counting down.
ACTGCGAGGCTGTCCGCAGACGCCGCCGGCGCCACAGGTTGAGCAGTACCAGCAGCACAGCGCTGCCGACAATGATTATACCAAACTGGATCACAACGGGACCGGTCCCTGCCTCCAGCTCACTGTATGTCAGCAAGCGCCGGTCCTGCTGCAGGATAACGAACCGCGCAATTTCCAGATAGGCCACATGAAAGCCGATGGAAGCCCACAGTGATCCGGTCAAGCTGCGCCATAGCTGAAGCATCGTGCCATAACATAACAGCATAATCATATATTCTGCGTTAATGCTGCTTCCGCGGCCTATTCCGCTCCAGGCTTGCAGCTGGTTCACCGTAACCGGCACCAGCACAAACAGCAGCACCTGAGCGCCGTAAGCTGCGAAGGCAGGCAGGCGCAGCCGTAAGCCGCTGTATACAATCCCTCTCATTGACAATTCCTCCGGCAGCGCCTCGTACAGGAAGGCAATACATGTATTGAAGGCTACAGCCAGCAGCAGGTCCATAGAGAAATGCCAGGCTGTAATGGTGGTCCAGCCCAGCGCACCCGTAATTATGAAGCCCAGTCCCCCCATCAGCAAGGCTGACGCTGCACCGCCCAGCATATGCAGGAACGCAGCCGGTGTCAAGGGCAGCAGTCTGGCGGTCAGGCGGAACCGGCGCTGAATCAGATAGACCGCGGGCACAATAAGCAGCGCCGCGGTCAAGGCCTGGACAACGGCAATTTCGTTGTCCGTTGCACCGGAAGCCCAGACGGCGTTGCCGGCAACCGTGGCCGTGAACAGTCCCAGCGTCATGGCAAGCCACCCAAGCGCTGTAATTGCCAGCCATCTCCCGGCTGATCCCCGGCCATCGTTGTGTCTTGCAGGTAGTGTTATTCTATCCATTGTGCATCCCTCCTGCCCCCATTGTAAACCCTCCAGTATACGTCAGGGTCAAGCTTGGGATCGATGGGATCGCCTAAGTCATATCATCCCGCAGCGCATCAATGATATTCTCCCGCTTGATTGTGCTGACCGAATACAGCATGGTGACGAATACGATCAGGAGCACGCTGAACACGCTGATTCCGATGCTGATCCAAGGGAAGACATAGTCAATCTGGTCCGCCCCGCCGATGAGCATGCCCTGGTAGATCAGCCAGGAGGAGGCCAACCCGATGGGAAGCCCGAACAAGAGCGCCCTCATGCCATAGAAGGCACACTCGAAATTCATCATCTTCTGGAAATTGCGGTCGGACATTCCCACTGAGCGGAGCATCGCCAGCTCCCGGCGGCGCAGCTTAATGTTCGTCGAGATCGTATTGAACACATTGGCAATCGCGATCAGCGAGATCATGATAATGAAGGTATAGGCGAACACGTTGATGATGAATATCGTATTGCGGCTCTCATCCATCATCGCATACACATTATACAGCTTATATTCATCCGTAATTTGCGCACCCTGGATCGTCTTCTCCATCTCCGCGACCGACTGTGCCGGATGCTTGGAACGAAAGGTCAGGCCCTTCACTGCCGGCGGACTGTCCGCCGTCTCAAACTTGCCGATGAGTGAATAAGGAGCGATTATCCGGAAGAAGAACGGTTGACTAGAGGCGGGGCTTCCTGTAACTGGCAGGGTATCCGGCGGTACAGTCTCTACGAACGTAACCGTTACGTCATGCCCCTGCCCAATCTTCGACCCTCCCTCTGATTCGGGGGCAATGGTCAGGGTAGAGGATGAACGCTTGAACAAATTACGGAACTCGTCAGCCTCCTTCAGCCGCTTATCGTCGGCAGGACTCATCGATTTGGCAACGGCGAGGAACTTGGCGTCCGGACCTGTATATTCCGCTGCGGACAAGCCCAGCCCTTCGAGAATCTTCAGATAAGCGCTGTCATCCAGAAATTGCAGATCTACGGGCAGCGTTGCCTGCTCATCCGACCGGCCCGGCGAAGGAGCACCTGTTTTTCCTGCATTTCCTGCTTTTCCATCATTGACTGCTTTCCCCGAGTCCCCCTCTGTGCCCCAATAGGCATCCGAGAGCTCGCTTGCCTGGGCTGTCCCCGTCACTTTCAGCAGCGTCTGGTAAGAGCTCTCATAGATGCCGCCTGCGGTTCTGAGCTTGTCGTAGAGCGCCAGCATTTCACTGTCTTTCATAGTTGGTGTGGCGAAGCCGATATCATAGGTGGTGAACGCTACTGCCTGTTCCGACATCTGCTTCAAATCAGTGACAAAAGCGCTGGCCGATATAAACAGCACGACGCTTAACATGAGCGACAGCACAATGCTGCGGTAGCGTTTCTTGTTTCTTTTGAAATTCTTAAGTGCAAGGGTGCCTTCGAGACCGTAGATACGCTGCGCCCGGCTAGACGTCTTCACGGCCTTGGCTTCAACCTTGACCTCGTTCGTCTGGCGGATACTCTCCATCACGGGAGTGCCTGCCGCCTTCCTGGCCGGAATGTAGGCCGAGATCAGAATCGTAACCATACTTAGCGCTGCCGCACACGTAATGGCCGGAACAGACACCTTCAAGCTCAGCGGTACACCGGAATAGAGAATATTCCCGAAGTTCCTGGATACGGCCATTAGCACAAGTCCCATGCTGCCTATTCCCAAGAGAATGCCAGCCGGTATTCCGGCCGCACCAATACACAGACCTTCGAACAGCACAGAGTTACGCAGCTGCTTCGCTGTGGCTCCCACCGATGAGAGAATGCCAAACTGGCGTGTGCGCTCATTCAGGGAGATGGTGAAGGCGTTGTAGATCATGAAGATCGAACCGGCCACAATAATAAAAGCGACGATCCCACCAACCGTGTACAGTAGAGCAGTTAGCAACCCGCTGCTTGAGACGCCCATGAAGCGCAGCACATTATCGTTGTAGATGTAAGCATGGCCTGAAGCGGTGCTGCTTGCGTAAGCCTTCACTTCACGCGGATGCTTCAGGGTAACATATAAGCTGAAGCTGTCCGCCCGCTCTGACGGATCGGCTCTGGTAATCAGGGTATAGCCTGGTGCAGCGGATTCCTCAAAAGCAGGCCTTGCGCAGATTCCGACGACCTTGTAGGTTCGCTCTGCACGGGGCACCAAAGCTTCAGCGGCCTTATCCGCCTGATAGGCATCATGCTGGTTCAGCCGCTGGTTGCCGTTCATTCGGTCTCCCACAGCCAGTGTGAGCATGTCGCCTTCCGCGAACTTGATCCCGCCGTTCGCCGCCAGATGTGACGGGACTAGAATCTCACTGCTGTTATCCGGCATTCGGCCGGAGACCAGAGTGACGGGCAAGGTACCGGGGGAAGCTTCGTCTTCACTTACGCCAGCAATGAACAGATAAGGCTTATCCGGGTTCTTCCCGCCGCTAAGTGCCGCATAGCCAATATTTTCGAAGGATGCTGTACGGGCTACGGCCTGATCGTGTGTCCGTTCCTGCAGGAAGGAGGAATCCACCGCCGGGAACCCGATGTGCCAGCCGCCGTATTTGGCAATAGAGCCCTTGATCATATAGCTCTGCAAGGATACGGCGAAGGTGGAGACAGCAGTGATCATAGCAGTGGATAGGATTACTCCGATAATCGTTACAATGGTCCGCGTGCGGCTTTTTTTGAGGCTCTGGAGGGTAACCTTATTGAAAATATTCATGGCCGTACCCGTTCGTCCCGCACAACCCGGCCGTCTGAGATGCCGATAATCCGGTCTGCCTGGAGGGCAATATTCTCGTCATGCGTAACGATGAGCAGGGTCTGCCTATACTTCTGATTGCTTAATTTCAGCAGATTAATAATCTCATGTCCATTCCGGCTGTCCAGGCTGCCTGTGGGTTCATCCGCCAGCATGACCGCCGGGGCATTCATCAGCGCGCGTCCGATGGATACACGCTGCTGCTGTCCGCCAGAGAGCTGATTCGGCAGATGCGTTCTCCGGTCCGTCAGCCCCAGCAGCTCAAGCAAACCGTTCAGCCGCTCCTCGTTGACCTTGCGTTTGTCCATCAGAATCGGCAAGGTGATATTCTCCACCACATCCAGCGTGGGAATCAGATTGTGGAACTGGTAGATCAGCCCGACCTGCCGCCTGCGGAAGATCGCCAGTTTGTCATTGCTCTGCGCATATACATCCTGTCCGTCCAGATAAACGTTGCCGCTTGTCGGCACATCGACTCCGCCGATGATGTGAAGCAAGGTAGACTTCCCGGAGCCGGAGGAGCCGATGATCGCCGTGAATTCCCCCTTCTCAATCGTCAGAGACACCTCGTCCAGCGCCGTAACCCGGTTATCTCCCTTCCCGTAGACCTTGCTCAGCTTGTCAATTCTCAAAAACTCCATGCTGCAATTCTCCCTTCACCTGATCTATCCCTATCATAGAGCCGCAAGCTTACATCTCTGTGACTTTCAGGTGAGAGATCCGTCACTTAGGGAAACGAAGCCTGAAGAGCGCACCGCCTTGCGGGTGATTATGTGCGGTAACGGTACCTCCCTGCCGGGTGATAATCATTTTGCAGAGGGCGAGTCCGATTCCGTACCCTGCATGATTAGGGTTACTGCCGCGATAGTAGCGGTCGAACAGCCGGGGGATTTCTTCCTTGCTGAAGCCCGGGCCGTTGTCATGTACTATCAGCTCGGTATACAGCGGATTGTCTGTGCAGACCAGCTCAATCTTCCCGTTCTCCCCTGCGCTTTCCAGGCAATTCTTCAGGATATTCTGGATCGCTTCCGGAAGCCAGGCCGGATCGCCTTGGATCACTACTCCTGAAGGGCAAGCGATCCTAAAGTCTACATTGCGCAGCTCCATCTGGATCAGGAACGGACGAGCAGCGGTGCGGAGCAGGTCGTTAACGGCGATAGGCCCGCTTTGAAATACAACAATACCCGCATCCAGGCGGGATAGCCTGAGCAGAGAGGTAATCAGCCAATCCATCTGCATCAGCAGCTCCTCGGTCTCCCTTATAAAAGCTTTCCGCTCGTCTTCCGCAGGACTATTCGCAAGCAGCGTCATAATCAGGTTCACCGAGGTGAGCGGGGTACGGAGCTGGTGGGCGATGTCAGCCAGGGAATCGGCAAGATGGCCCTTTTCCTTAATCAGCTCGCGGTTCTGATCCCGGAGGCGCTGCGTCATTTTGGTAATCTCGCTATGTAAGATGGATAACTCGCCCTCTTCCGAATCAGCGATGAACAGATGGTCCGCATTATGCAGCACCCGGTCAATTTCATCGGACAATCTCGCCAGGCTCCTGTATCTGGCCCGGGTAAATCCAACGAACGCTATGCCAAAAGTAGCAGCGCAGCCTATGGCCAGGACGCCCGCTGCCGTGTTCATGACGAATCCAGCCGTTACAGCGGCAACGGCGAGGAGGACGAACACCACGGCAAACTGCCGGACCTCTCTATTGCGCAGCATCGCTGCCCCCCAGCCGGTATCCCGTCCCCCGCACCGTCAGGATGAGCTGCGGGATTGCCGGATCACTCTCGATCTTCTCCCGCAGGCGCTTGATGTACACGGTCAGCGTGTTGTCATTAACAAATTCGCCCGCTGCGTCCCACAATTCATCCAGCAGTCTGCCCCGTGTAATAATGGTTCTGGGATTGTTCACAAATACGAGCAGCAGCCGGTATTCCAGCGCGGAGAGGAATACCTCCCGGCCGTTTTTTTTCACAACTCCGCTGGCCGGATCAACATGCAGCCCGCCGAGATCAAACGCGGACCCGGAGCGCCCGCTTTTTCGCAGAGCCGTGCCCATCCGCGCGATCAGCTCCCGTGGCCGGAAAGGCTTGGTGATGTAGTCGTCCGCCCCCATATTCAGCCCGGTCACCACACTCGCCTCGTCGCCCGAAGCCGTCAGGAAGATGACGGGAATGTCCTGCTCCTCCTTGATCTCCGTGCATACCGTAAAGCCATTGCCGTCCGGCAATGAGATATCAATCAGCGCCAGGTCAAACATATATCCGTCAAGCGCAGCCGCTGCTTCCTTGCGCGTAGGCGCGTGCGTGACAGTGAACCCCTCCGAGTGAAGCAGCAGCACCAGGTTTCGCGCAATGGCCGGATCGTCTTCAACCAGCAATATTTGTGTCATATTTAAGGGCCTCCGTTGTAGCCTGTTATGTATAAAAAGGTACTCTTATTAAGAGTACCTGTAAAGAAATCATTAAATTAATACTAGGCAGCCTGCGCCTGATCCGGCGCCTTATGCTTCATGATCGGTAACATCATAAGTGCACCCAGGAGGAACAGGAGTCCGGCTCCGCTGTAAATGGTACTAAGCGGCAAAGCGCTCTTCAGCGCACCCGAGAAAGACATAGACACCACCATCATCCCGACGAACATCGGATTCAGCACCCCGTTGACCCGGCCGACAATGGAGCTATTAGACCATCTCAGAATCATCGTACTGATCCCGATATGAATACAAGGGAACATCAGCCCGTTCAGGAACTGGATGGTCAGCGTGAGCGGAATGCTTGTCGAGAACCCGACAATGGTCGTACATACGGCACCTGCCAGCATCCCCATGGCGAGCAGCAGCTGAGGCGGAACTTTTTTGGCGAAGGCGGCCACGAGCCCTCCCCCGATCAGCATGGCTGCACCGTTGACCATAAGCATGTATTGCAGGAACTCCTTGCTTCGGCCAAGCCGCTCTGTAACGATGAACAGATTCAGTGCCTGGGCTGCGCCCACGGCAAGTCCCGCCAGTACAAACGCAAGTCCGAGCATCCGCAGCACCTGGCTCTGCCAGACATACCGGAAGCCTTCGGTGAAGTCCTTACGGAATTGCCCTTTCGCCGCAACTGTCCCGGCTTCCATATGATCCTCCGGCAGACGAATAAGCACGAGCGCCGACAGCAGAAAAGCAACGCCCATTACGGCAATGGAGATCTCAAGGCCGAAGGTGCTGTACACGAAAGTGCCTAACATCGGTCCGAGAACCATAAAGATGGCCATCAGCGATTGGAAGAGCGCCATCCCCTGCTGCAGCTGTTCCTCCGGTACATGGAACTTAAATAACCGCATACTGGAAGGCTGGGAGAACTGCGACAGAATGGCCGAGATGAAGGCGACCAGATACACGGATTCCCACGAACCGAAGTGAATGCTGAGCAGAACGGCGAACACCGATACCGCAGACAGGGAATCACACCAGATCATCGTCCGCTTCGGGCGCCACCGGTCCGCAAAGGTTCCTCCAATGAAGGAAAAAACAAAGATAGGCGCAAATTCAGCTACGCTGATCAGCGAAATAGCGTAGGGATCATTATTGGTCCGCTCCGCAACATAGAGCAGAATCGCGAAATTACGCACCCAGATCCCGATCTGCAGCAGCACGCTGGATAATAAAATCGTCTGCAGAAAGCGATTACGGAACAGGCTTGCTGAATTTGCGCTTTGGTCATGCTGATTCAATCATTTAACCCCCTATTTATCGATAAAATACGCTCAGCTTCTTAAGGCGGGCTTCTCCTTTCACTCTCTATATTATAAGGAGCGGACCGCGATCTTGAAAGCTATAAATGCAGGAACAGACGGGGTCAAGCGATCCCAAAATATTCCTTCAGTCCCGCTACGATAGCAGCCGCTACCCGGTTCTGGAAATCGTCGGAGAACAGGATGGCTTCCTCGGCGGCATTGGACAAGAAACCAACCTCCAGCAGCGTAGCGGGCATGTTGGAATATTTCAATACGATATATTTATTGTATTTAACCTTGCGGTCCGGAAAGCCGGTGGTCCCTTGCAGATGCCGATGCATGATATCGGCGAAGGCTTTACTCTCCTGGCTGTAATAATAGGTTTCGGTTCCCCGCACCTTGGGCGACCCTGTGACAGAATTTCCATGGATGGAGACGAAGGCATCGGCCTGCAGCTCATTGGCCATCTCTGCCCGCTGCTTGTTGGGCGGATAGGTATCCTCACGGCGTGTCATCACAACATTGAACGCCGGCTCCTGCAGCAGCAGGCGCTCCACCTTCAAGGCGACGCTAAGGTTGAAATCTTTCTCCAGCTTCTTCGTAATGCCGATCGTTCCCGGGTCCGCACCCCCATGGCCGGCATCAATAACAACGGTCTTCTTCCCGTTGCCCAGCTGGACCGGCTCTGCCGGAGGCAATTCGGCTGTGGCAGAGCTCAGATCGACGACCAGGAGCCGGGAGGCGGCATCCTCCTCGATGTAACTGGTATACTTCGTATCCGCAGAGAGCGCAATCACAATCCGCAAGGTGGCGGCGTCCGGTTCGAATAGCCCGTAATACAGCTTGTTGACATTGGGAACGCCGGTAACGGTCTGCTCGCCGGATTGGGTGCGGCTATCCCACGATACCGTCTGTAAGAAATCTGAGGAAAAGTTCGTTCGGGGCAGCTCCACTACAATCTGCAGCGGTTCGTTTCCGGTATGTACAGACGGCTGGACATCGCCGGTAAAAGCAAGCATCAGGCGGTCATCGCTGAAGCTGAGACTATGGACGGTGGAAGTCGCCGCGGCTGCGGCGGGCAGGGGCACCGGCTGGTCCGGGACTTCAGGGCTTGCCGGAGCAGGAGTGATGGCCGGCTGCTCCGGCGGAAGCGGGGCTGAAGTCAAGCCCACCACCTTGAGACTGTTGTCCCAGCTCACCTGGACACCCATGGCTTCGCTGATGAACCTTAGCGGAACCAGCGTGGTTCCGTTACGGTTCCGGGGAGCGGTGGCCAGCGAATGGGAGGCCCCATCGATCAGGGCTTTCTTTTGGCCGATCGTCAGCACTATACTGCCGGATTCCTTCGGGATGGTTACGGTTCCAACCTGTTGATTCCAGAGAACCCCCATTCCCATATTCTCCGCAATGATCCGCAAGGGAACCATCACACTGCCGTTGATCAATTCGACTTTGTCTTTCTTTTGCATAGGGATTGCTTGCCCGTCCAGTATTATGGTCGGACTTGTCTTCACAGCGGCACTGGCCTGCCCGTTGAGCGAGAAGCATAAGAATAGGACAGCCAACAGGAGGAACCAACTACATTTTTTCATACGTGCATCTCATCCATTTCATCTAATTTGTAGAATTGCTGATTCTTAAATTAGACTCCAATAATTGGAATAGGTTGCGAAATTGAGCATTTATAATTAGTTATATCAAGTGGAAACGGGTTTGCCATCCTTTTAAAGGACGGTACCGTTTCAGCGAGAAATAGAAGGATAATTATAGCGCGAAGCATATAAATTCTTATCTTTCTACGAAAAAACGGCACCCCGAGGGGCGCCGCACTATAGTATTCCATTCTCCCTACTGGGCTTGCTTCAATTGAACGGTCTTCATGTATTCCTTGAATTCCTCGACGATTTCTTTGTACTTCGTATGGTGCAGGTAATGGGAGCCTACCATTGGGATCAATTTACCCTGTGAAGACTGCTTCGCCTGCTCCTCATGCAGCGGAATCCACTGCTTGTTGTTCTCGTTATTGGATTGTGCGAACAGCAAGACCGGCAAATCCTGCGGGTATTTCAGCTTTGAGCCGTTTTTGAAATTGGAACCAAGGTGGCTAAGCTCATTCATCAGTGTGGAGTTATTGCCGTGTACATTGGTGATCAGTTTCATCTGCTCTTTGGTATGCTCATCATAGTCAAGCGATTTAAACGAATCTCCGCTGAGCTTCGTTAGCAGCCGCATCACACCTGAATCCTTGGCAAACTTCATGGCCTTCAGCGGCAATTTCACATCCATGCCTGGCTGATTGGGCACACTACTGTCAATTCCTACGAAGGCTTGAACTTCATCCGGATAAGCATTTACATATGATACAGCATAGAGTCCTGTAATGGAATGTCCCATCAGAATGTAACGCTTCAGACCGAGCTGCTCCACAGCCTCATGAATTTCACTGATGATATTCTCTGTCGTTCTTTCTTTATCCGTCCCATCGCTCAGGCCATAGCCGAAAGGCTCGATGGCTACGACTTTGTACGAAGGCGTCAATTGATCTATCAGCGGCTTGAAATCAAGCACAGGCGAAGCGGTTCCTTGCCCCGGCAAGAGAACTATGGTCTGTTCCCCGCTGCCTTGAATCAACACATTCATCTTTTTCCCGTCTACATTGACGTATTGCCCGTACGATTCGATCTTCTTCTTCTCTATCCCGTTACTGATGACATTAACGATAAAGGTGATGCCTATGAACAGCACGAGCACTCCGATAATGCCACCTAATATTTTCAACCATAATCTCCGTTTCTTGCGTCCCTTTTCAGGTTTATTTATTTCAGCGGTTCCTGCCATGTCCATCTTCTCCTGTCCTTCTATCTGTAGATTCGCCTTAGCGGTATATGCACAGTGTACCTGCTTAAGATGTCCTCTTCGTGACGAGAATATGAACGGAGTATGAACAGGGGGATACTTATCGCGTAATACTCATATTCAATAAGCTGACATCATCCAACTGGTTAACGGGTCTCCCATTGGCTTTGACCAGCGCTGGTGTACCTTTGTAGAGAATATGGCCGTCAGTTATGTCAGCTACCGCTGTAATTGGCATGCTGTAGTTCCTGATAACATCGCTCCCGGTTTGCAGCAGCAGATACACCCGGCCGTTCGCCGCCTGGGCCTGACTGATTTTCCCCTTGCCGAGTTGGCTCGCATGTATAGTCACTTGGGGGTGAGCCATCTTGATTGACAGGTCATAACGGTTGAGTGTCACCGCCTCCTCTGATGTGTGAAGTATAGTGAGCGTATCTCCCTCCAGGATATAATGAGTCCAAACCCACGGCGCTTGTTCTTCTTCCCTCTTGGCAGCTAACGGCAATTCGTTCACTTCTCCAGAAGCATATTGGTATTCAAAAAGTCTTTCATAGAACACAACAGAAGTGTTGTCTGTTGCCGCTGGTGTACCATCAGTCCAGATCTTGCTGCGCTCTTTCACCAGAAACAGCACCCTGCTGTTGGCAACTATCGGCTTTTCTTCGGTGATGATCTGTATTCGCAGCTCACGATCCTTTTCGGAAGATTTGCCTAAGGGCAGTTTGACACTGCGGATCGGTGAACCCGTCTGAGCATTATACACGTTGTCGATTATCTCCTGATCTTGGTTCACCTTGTTAACGTTAGTAAGTACATGAATTTCTGACCCAGCCTTCTGTACGTCTTCCACGTTGGCGTATTGTGCGGAATAGGGCTGCTCATCCGTATAATGGACTTGCTTTCGCGTGGCCAGATCCAGCACATCGATGCTCCAGCGAATCTTGCCCTCTTGCTTCAAGTTAGTTGAACCGATAGAAGCCGACTTGGCAAAAATGAGTGCGTCTTGATCCCGGTAATAGCCGCTCGTCCCCTTCTTCCCCCTCATAAATTCTGAATACTCCTCATACAGCGCATTGAACTCGGAATAAGCCAGCGCATCTGAAGGTCCTTTGTTTGTCATCCATTGATCCTTAAATGTTTGCTCAATTCTCTTGCTGCCCGATGCGGACACTTCAATAGCATAAGAGCCTTTCCCGCCCACATAGCTCCCAAGCAGATTCACAGGGGCCGCTTCGGCCGAATCCCCCTCCAGTGTCTGCAACTGATATTCCGGCAGGCGCAACTCTGCCCCATAAGCATAATAAGTTCCAAGCGAAGCCACTATTAACAGAATAAGCGCGCCCGTAATCGTGTAACGTTTCACTAGTCATTCACTCCCTAAACGGTGATCTTCTTCGAGACGAGCCTGAAGCCAAGTGTGAGTGTAAGGCTCATGACAACAATATAAAGGCACAAACGGATGACTGTTATCTCCCGGGGATAGAAATACACATACGGATGTAGGGAGAATGCGAATCCGATTACCGCCGCGCATGAAGCAACATACAAGATTGCATAGATCATACCGGCCAGATGGTAGCTTCGCTCAAGCAATATTGCCGTAAAGATCACAAAGACAGCCAGAATCCCGGTTCCGTAATAGACGGCAAACATTAATCCATCTGGCGGCAGCAAGTATTGCACAAACACCAGGTTAGAAGCGACCGCTTCGGCCAGAAGTGAGGGCATCCGATATTCGGAGGGAACCATCCAGTCGAACAACTGGCGTTCGAGCAGCAGCAGCAACAATTGGAATGAAACCATAGCAAAGACGAATATGAAGATTGCAGTGGCTTTGGCCATGTATACGTGGCGCCTTGCCGCCGGAAGGGTGAATAACCGGTAGGCAAACTTATCTCTGCCAGTCCAGTCACGGTACCAAATCCCAAAGATATACAACCCCAATACGATAATGCTGATCAAAATAGGTATCGTGAACAAGAACTGCGAATCTCCGATGATATCGGCAAATGAAAAGTTACGCGGATGATCTCCCAGGAGGGCTGCCTCTCTCCGCCCCGCAATTCTTAGCCGGGTAGTGTGCACCAGTCCGATCATTTGAATAGTAGCCGTCAGGAACATCAGGCTGAGGATAGCATACCTGAAGCGGTGAACTTCCAGATGGACAAGCTTAAGATATCGATTCAAGGGAGAAGCACCTCCTTCATGATATCAACGACAGATTTGTTCTCCTCCATTCGGACTTGTTCGCATTCAAAACTACGGGCTACAGTTCCATCACGCAGCAATACGGCTTTGTCGATCAGATGCTCGATCTCTCTCACTTCGTGTGTCGTCAGGAGTACACCGCGGTTGCCGACCAGTTCACTGGAGAACACCTCTGCGATCCTCTCCCGAATGAACAAGTCAATCCCGGCAAAGGGCTCGTCCATAATCACATAATCGGAATTCTGAGCCAAGCCGAGCACCAGATTGAACTTCGCGGCATTCCCCTTCGACAAGCGCCCCGCCCGTTCCTTGCCATCAAGATCGAAGAAACGCATAAGTTCGTCTGCCCTCTCCCTGTTCCAGCTGTTATAGAAGTCTTCCATGAACCGAAGTGCATTAGAGAGCTTCATGGAAGCTGGAATAGCCAAATGGTCCGGGATATAGGATATCTGTTCATAAGTATTCGGGCTAATCGGCTTGCCATCAATCTGAATGCTTCCCCCCTGAATCGGTGTAAGTCCCATTACCGTTTTGAGTACAGTGGATTTACCTGCTCCATTAACTCCGATCAGACAAGTGATCTGTCCCTTCTCGGCAGTGAATGTGACATCCTTAAGGACCTCCCTGATTCTGTACCGTTGGCTAACATGCATAAGTTCAATCAAGATTCTTTCCTCCTCTTCCATCATCAACGGAGTCTCCCGGGGGATTCTGGCTGATTTCCGTTTGTGCCTCGGTATATTTCTGTTGAACCACATTCAACAGCTCGTCAAGAGGAACATCGATGTTGCGAATGGAAGCCACGAAGGCCTCAACGGCTGTACCGAGCAGCTCCGCACGGATTTGCCTTAATACATCCAGTTCCAGAGTGACGCGGCTTGGGGAGTTCCCCTCTGTTATAATCAATCGCTGATCCTCCATTTCTTTATAGGCCCGCTGAGCCGTATTCGGGTTGATCTTTAACATTGCTGCCAGCTCTCTTCTGGACGGTATGGTTTGCCCGGACTGAATAACGCCGGTTACGATCTTCTCTTTGAAAAGGCGAACGACTTGAGAATAAACAGGATCACGGCTATTGAAGGAGATGCCGGACCAATCGTTGACTGTGTTCAATATTGACACCCCTTATACTTGCAAGTGTGTGTATTAAGTGGTTCATACACTACACAGTGTATTATGCAGTTAATACATCGGATTGTCAATAGTTGGTTAATATCTGAAAATAAGTGAACAGAAAAAAATCATCCTAAAGGATGAACAAGATTACCTTCGCGCGAACACAATGTATGCTGTTTTTCACATATATTCAGGTCGTATGCCTGCTTGCGAGTATAATGTATGCTGTTTTTCACATATATTCAGGTCGTATGCCTGCTTGCGAGTATAATGTATGCTGTTTTTCACATATATTCAGGCCGTGCGCCTGTTTGCGAGCACAATGTATGCTGTTTTTCACATACATTGGGTCCATATTCCACTGTAACAGCCCATTGTATTCGGTTGTAAGCATACCCTCAGCCTTCAGTCACATTCAGCATCAAAGTCCTTCTACGAATCTTTCAAAGAATTCGTATCCACAAATTTACACACACCTTTTCCACAGCAGAAGGAAACTATAGTTTCCTATACAATAAAAAAGGAGCAACCCCCTCATTGACTTTTCATCAATGAGAGGTGCTGCTCCTTTTCAATCCATCCCCACAATAGACCAGTTATGATCTACCTCCGGTATGATCGTCTGGCGCTCCCTGATGTAATGAACCAGCATGTCACGGACGCTGCAGTCCGACTCCCAGTGCTTGACGGCGCTGACCAGTCCAGAGGCTTTCAACAGGCTGCTGTATCGGTAATTGTTGACGGCAAGCTGTAGCTCGTCCGTATCGGCAAGCGGTCTGCCCCGGTAGGCCAGATGGATGATCCGCCGGCCTACCGGCTGGGAGATATCGATCTGATAATTAATCCCGGCGAACATATCGTAGAGGTAGCTCGGCACCTCGGGATCAGCGGCAATCTCCGTGTCCCCCTGCTGCCACTGCCGGAAGTGGGCAGCCGAAGCTTCCATATAAGCCCTCAGCTCCTTGCCGGTGACCCTAACGACATACAGTACATTGTCAAAAGGATAAATGCGGTAGACATCTGCATACGTCAGCGGTCCCTGCTTCAGATCCGCCTTGTCGTTGAACAGGCTTGTAGCGGCAACATCTGCTCCGCTGGCCTCCAGCATGGCACGCTGGATCAAGGTAATGACCGCCGTATCCTGCACTCGTCCCGCCGGAAGGCCGGCAGTCTCTTCAGGCTGGAAATCGGCGGCCGCATAGCCCAAAATGCCGCCCTCCCCCTCTATGGAAGAGGCACCGCCGCCATCGGCGATGAACTGTAGGGTCTCTTCATGCGCCTCGGCAACCAGACTGCGCAATTCCGTGTCCGGCTCCCAGCCGCTCATATCTACCACCGTGACCTCGCGGCTCACAACCTTAGGTGGGCCGCCGTCCAGCTCCAGTGTCAGGTCGAAGCGTACAACTTCCCGCCCCCGGTCCCGCGGTCCGCCAATAACGGTATTCCCTATACGCTGGTTCACGGTAATATGCATATGGCCGACCAGCAGCACATCTGCTTCAGGAACAAGCTCCGCAATCCGTCCGGCGGCATCCGAGCCGCTCTCTTCATCGAATTCTGCAACCATGCCTGCATGGGCGCTGATCACAATCAGGTCCGCCTTCCCTTCCGCACGGAGGGAGGCGGCAATCGCCTGCGCGGTCTCGGCCATATGTCCGAACCTTAGTCCCTCAACCTTATTTCCATCCCAGCGCGGAACGTTGGGGTTCGTCAGTCCGATGACCGCAATCCGGATGCCTTGCTGCTCAAGGATCACATACGGCTCTGCAAACGGTCTGCCTTCTGAATCCCAGACATTCGCCGCGAGCACCGGGAAGCTCAGCTCCTGCCTGATTCGCTCGATCAGGCCAAGGCCGAAGTTAAACTCATGATTGCCCAGCGTCAGCGCGGCATAGCCCATGGCATTAAGTGCCGCCGCAACCGGATGCCTCTCATCCGGCCGCTTATTGTAGACATCGTCAGTCAGCATATTCCCCTGGAAGATGTCACCGTTATCAATCAGCAAAATCTCCGTCCCGCTCTCTCTAAGTTCACGGACGTAAGCGGCTACTCTGGCGAGCCCGTCATTTACGGTATCGAGTCCGTCTTCATAACGGTAGCCCCACAGATTGCCATGAACATCCGAGGTAGCGATAATCACGATCTTGCGCAGGTTACGGCCTGCTGCCGGTTCCATCATCTCTTTTCACCCTTCTCTTTTCTCTATTTCAGAATTGCACCTGCGGTGAAGCTCTTCTCCATCTGGTCGCTGAACAGCACATAAGCGAGCAGAATCGGCAGCGTGGAGATCACCATCGCTGCGGCCAGCGGTCCCCAGCTAATACTATACTGGCCGCTGAAGTTCATCAAGCCGAGTGGCAGCGTCCGCAGCGATTCCTTTTGGATGAAGGTTGCCGCCATCAGCAGCTCATTCCACACGGCGAGGAATACGAAGATCGCAACTGAGGCAAGCGGCGGCTTCAGCAGCGGCAGCACGACCTTGAAGAAGGACTTCACCACCCCGCAGCCGTCGATGAACGCAGCCTCCTCCAGCTCCTTCGGCATGCTCCGCAGGAACGCCGACAGCATATAGACGCCAATCGGCAGATTCACAGCGATGTACGGCAGGATAATCGACAGCCGTGAGCTGAGAAGGCCGAGATTCTTCAGGATCATGAACAGCGGGATCAGCGTAGCATGAATCGGCACCATGACCCCCATGAGCAGAATGAACAGAATCAATCCGTTATATTTGAATCTCATCCGTGTCAGCGCGTAAGCCATCATCGAAGCGAACAGCAGCACGCACAAGAGGGTAATCAGCGTAACTGACACACTATTGAAAAAGTATTGATTCACCTTGGCGCTTACCCAGGCTTCTGAGAAATTGCTGAACCGCCATTCTGTAGGGAGCGCCCAGACTACTCCACCGATAATCTCCGAATTATCCTTAAATGCACTGACCACAAGCCAGTAGAGCGGGAACAACTGGAGGACGGCAATGAGGCCCATCAGTAGATAGAGGCCTGTGTTTTTAGTACTCTTCAGCATGTCCGGTCCTCCTTAATATTCAATTTTTTCACGGGTAAGCACTTTATTGAGCACCCAGGCGATGATCAGACACTCCAGCACCATGAACACAGCAAGTGCGCTGCCGTAACCGAAGTTCTGCTTCAGGAACGCTTCCTGGAACATTTTCAGGGCAATCATGGTCGTAGAATGCAGCGGTCCGCCGTTGGTCATAACATACACACTTTCAAAAGTCTTGAGCGCATAAATCACGTTCAGCACGACACAGATCCGCAGCACATCAGACAATAACGGAAGCGTGATATAACGGACGGCCTTCCAGCCGACGGCTCCGTCCAGCTTCGCGGCCTCATAGTACTGCTCCGAGATGCCCTGGATACCGGCGAACAGGATCAGCATGTTATAGCCTACATAATGCCAGGTTGTTACAATCAGAACAGACAAGAGTGCCGTCTTGGTATCTCCAAGCCAGGCCTGGGCCCAGCTGCCCAGGTGAGCAGCCTCCAGCAGCGTGTTGAGCATCCCGATGTTCGGATCGTAGATTTTGACCCACAGCAGACTGACCATCGTCGTTGACATGACCACCGGGAAAAAGTAAATATTGCGGAACCATTTACGTCCCTTCATTTTGCGGGAGACCAGCAGCGCCAGGCCGAACGAGAGCGGAAGCTGAACGAATACGCCTGTCAGCAGGAAGGCTACACTGTTCCATACCGCCTTCCAGAAGCTTTTATCTGCGGTGAACATCTTGGTGTAATTGTCCAGGCCCACGAAGGCCATAGGGTTAATCCCGTCCCACTCCTGGAAGCTGTAATACGCCGTCATGAGGATCGGCACGAAATAGAAGACCAGAAATACGGTTAAACCGGGCACTAGAAACAAAGCGATTAATTTCTTATCCGAGAGCGCTCTTTCCATCACTATCCACCTATCAGAGTGCAGAAAAGCGATGCGGTCCAAGAGACTGCATCGCCTTTCCCCTATTATATTTGTAAAACCCGTCTTACTCTGCCGAACGGAGCAATGTTTCCAGCTGTGCTGTGTATTCCTCAGGCGTCAGATTGCCGCCATAGAGCTGCTGCGTCATATCGCGGTATTCCTGACCTGTATCTGCCGACAGCAGGCCGAACCACATCGCCTGGGTTTTGGCTGTTTTGCTGATATCCGTAGCATAAGCGGAGAGCTGCTCATTCTGCGACTCCGACTTCACTTCGCTGGCGGCATAGCCCGGCAGGCCTTTGCGTACGAATTCATCATTGAGCTTGAGGGACAGCTTAATAGCGAATTCCTTGGCTTTGTCGAGATGCTTAGAGCTGTTGTTCACGAACAAGGAGTAAGGTGCCGCCGAGTTCTGGAAGCCGATCGTCGCACTGTAGACATCCTCTGCACCAGTCTTAGGGAATGCGATATATCCGAGATTATCGCCCATGGCCTTCGACAGCGCGCCGAAGTTGAAGCTGCCGTCAATCCAGATCAGAGCCTTATCGTTCTTGAACAGCTCCTGGGCATCCAGGTAAGCCGAGCCGAGGAAGCCCTTCTGGAAGGCATTGCTGCTTACCAGGGTGGCTACCTGCTTCGCTGCATCTACAAATGGAGCATCTGTAAACTTCGCATCGCCCTTAATCGCATTGTCGAAGGCGTTAACGTCCTGACGCGCTACGAGCATGTTGTACAGCAGATCGCCCTGCCATCTTTCCTTGCCGCCGAGGGCGATAGGGATGATCCCTTTACCTTCGGCCTTGGTTACAAGCGCCTGCAGATCGTCCCAGGTTGCCGGAGGCGTAGCGCCCAGATCGCTCATCAGCTTTTTGTTATAGTAGAAGACCAGGGTTGTACTGATGTTGGAAGGAACGGAATAGATATTGCCGTCTTCCTCCTTCACCAGCTGGTTGTCCAAAAATTTCGCACCAAGTCCCGTGGAATCCAGGGTATCGTTCAGCGGGGCTACCGTTTTTGATTGCAGTACAGGTGTCCGGTAGGACTTCCCGGCATGCTGCTGGAAGACATCCGGCAGCTCATTGGCAGCCAGTGCAACACTGATTTTGGTCTTGTAGGTCTCGTCCTGTATGTACTCATAGTTCAAATCCACGCCGACTTCCGCTGCGGTAGCCTCGGCAGCAGCCTGATACATCGGATCTGCATCGAACATCCATAAGGAGACAGATTCCTTGCCTTCCGCCGGTTTCGCATCCTGATTCTGAGTTGCCCCTTCGTTACCATTGGCTCCTCCGCAAGCACTAAGCACTACACTGCTGAGCGCGATGGATGCTGCAACTACCCCAAGCTTTTTTCCGAACATTTGTGTTGGACCACCTTTCAATATTTCGGGTTTTGACTTACAGGTATCATCTTAACAAGTGAACCGCCGTGCACGAATGGAGATATATTGGTTCTAACAGTAAAATTTTTAGGTATGTCAGATTACTTTACACTTAATTTACGGGGCGTTCCCATCTTTACGGCAGCTTTACACAGGGTTAACTTTAATCAGCGAAAATGTAATCAAATGAAAAAGCCCGGCTGCAAAACACCGGACTCTGAGTATAGCTGCTCTTTATGTATCCGAATAGGAACCGCTGTATACGGTATTCGGGGTCATTCCGTAACGTTTCTTGAAGCATTTGCTGAAATAGAACGGGTCTTTATAGCCCACCTGCCGGGCAATCGTCGCAATCTTGGGTGCCGGGGCTTCCTCCCCGGTGGCCCCCTGGCTGAGCAGCTTCATAGCCTCCCCAAGACGGACGTTCGTTACATATTCCACAAAAGACTCGCCGTTCTCCTTCTTGAACGCATGGCTTAAATAGCTCGGGTTCACAAACATGGCGCTGGCCGTACTCTGGAGTGACAATGTATCCTCAGCGTAATGTGCCGTCACATAGGCGATGGTCTTGCCGATTAAGGCCGTGCCGCTGCTCTGCCGTTTCTGCGCACGGGCATCGCCTGCCTGCGGCTCCTGCACATCCCCGGCTTTGATTCTGAGCCGGTTGATGTAGCGCTCTGCCTCCCACTTCTCCGTCAGCTGCGTCCGGATCGTGCGGAGGGCCTGTTCGACAGCATCCTCATCGACGGGCTTCAGCAGATAATGGTCCGCTCCAAGCGAGATGGCCTGCTGGGCATAAGAGAAATTATCGTAGCTGGTGATGAAAATTAGCCTGGCCGCCGAATTCAGCTTACGAACTTCCCCAATGAATTCAAGCCCGTTCATATTCGGCATCTCAATATCCGTAATGATGAGATCGATTGGCTGCTCCCCGATGATCTGCAATGCGGCCGTGCCGTCATCCGCTTCTGCGGCCACCTCGAACCCGGCGGCCTCCCAGTCCACCAGACGGATCAGGAGCTGCCTGAAATAATATTCGTCATCCACAATCAGGACGCGGGCTACCGGTGCTGTACTCATAGTCTGACTGTCCCCTCTTCCTGTTCGTTCGTCTGCAGAAGCAGCGGCAAGCGCAGCTTCACTTCTACGCCCTTGCCCGGCTCAGAGGTCAGAGAGATTCCGTAGACCCCGCCGAACCGCAGGCGGATGCGGTCCTGAATGTTTCGGAGTCCGAAGCTGTACCTCTCCGCACTGTCATGCCCGGACCAGATCAGCCGCTGCTGCTCTTCGCTCATGCCTTTGCCGTTGTCGCGGATGGTGAAGCAGAGCCGGCTCTGTCCTTTCGTGGTCTCCGCTTCGCAGGTAATTTCACACCAGCCTCCGTCCGCCATCCCTCTAATGCCATGGTGGATCGCATTCTCGACCAGCGGCTGAAGCAGCATGGTCGGCACCAGGCAGGACTCCAGCCCCGGCTCGATCCATATCCGGTAGTTCAGCTTAGGGAAACGGATCTGCTGAATATACAGGTAGCTCTCCAGATGCTTCTGCTCCTGGGCCACCGTAATCAGCTCCTGTCCGTTGCTAAGCGAGATCCGGTAGAACTCACCCAGTGCCTTCAGCATCTTGCTAATGTCCTTCGCCCCGGACATCACAGCCATCGCACGAATGGTATCCAGTGTATTGTACAGGAAATGCGGCTTGATCTGCGAATAGAGCAACCGCAGCTCCAGCATCCGTTTGGTCCTCTCTTCCGTCTCCACCTGGACCATCAAGCCCTGGATGCGCTCCACCATTTCATTGAAGGTAGCTCCGAGCCGCCCGACCTCGTCCTCAGAATCGGCGGCGGCGCGCCGTTCCAGATTCCCGCTGCCCACTTCGACAATCACCTCACTAAGCTGGCTGAGCGGCCGGGTCAGCCGGCGGGCGAACAGAATAGACAGAAGCACGGCCGACAGGATGCTGATCAGGCCAAACCCGGCCAGCAGCAGAGCGATTTTCCAGTACCCGTAGGTTAGCTCTGATATCGTCACCAGCTGGACTACCTTCCAGTCATAGGGAGCAAGACTCTGCATGGATACTAAATAACGGTCTCCGGCGACCTCCTGGGTCCGGGTCCCTTGAGAGACTGACTTGACCCAATCCGTGAGGGATGCCTCCGGGACCGGCTGATTCACCCTTGAGGCTTCATTCGCAGAGATGATTCTTCCGTTCCGGTTAATGACCAGTGTAGCGCTCTCCGGGCTCTGTTCATTATGATAGAGGCGGGCAAGTGTCCGCTCGTCAATGTTGACATAGATATAGCCTAGCGGGGTCCCACTCTCCATGCTTTTAATGACTCTGCCCACACTGATCATATTCTTATGCTTCATCCCGGACAGAAAGTGAGGCGTAAGCGAATCCGCCCAGACCGCCCCGCCTCTGGCTGCATCGATCTCCGCTTTGGGATAGATTCCCAGACTCTCCCGGGTCACGCCAGTCAGATTGGAGGTGTAATAGAGATTGCCGCTCAAGGATTCTATAATTACGGAATCAATATTCGGCTCGGTTACTAGCATCGCTGCAAGTGTATTGTAGATCGACTTCAGTGCAGCAACATCATTGCCGGCACCGGCATCGCTGCTGAGCAGCTTCTGGGTGTCCTGATTGATCAGCACGAACTTGGTGAAATTCTGGACCGACTGGAACACCGTCTCCATCGACTGTTTGACTAGCCTCACTTCCTGCTGTGAGCTTGCCGTGGTTCTCTCCAGGGTCTGATTGAAGACAATCCGCTGAATGCTGACCATGAAAATCACCAGTGCCAGCAGGACAATCAGGAGGTTGCTTAGCAGAATCTTCCGCCGCAGCGGCATACTTCCGCTGAATAGAAAGGGCATATACGCCCTTAACCTCTTCGAGAGGGATGGATATGGCATGAACCGCTTCATCGTTCCCTCCGTTACATGTATGGTTGTACATGTATTATACACAAATTACAACAACAGAAAAGCAGCGGCTCTCCATAACTTAGAGAAAACGCTGCTTGTAGGGATTGGGCTTAATCAGACTTCTAAGGTATCATTCACAATCTCATTCAGCTTCTTCAGCTCGCTGGCCATCGGTGTAATCACTGACCGGACCTTATGGGCCAGCGGCTTGCCGAGAATATACTTGCTGAAGTTCTCCAGTGTACCCGACGGGCTCAGATCGAGCAGCAACCGCGGCCCGCCGGCACTCAGACCCTCCAGGGCTGTGCGGAAATTCATCGGCTTCCTCACCACATCCCACAGGAAGGATTCATCCACCGTCTGCACCTTCCCCCCGGTCATGGCCGATACCAGTGTCACTCCCGGAGCAGGCGTCTTGTAATCGATCTTTTGCATATATGTACGATAAGGCTTCTCCAGTTCATCGATGAATGAGGAATGGAAGGCGTAGTTCACAGGCAGCTTCAGACTGGCCACACCCTGTGCTCTGAGGAACTGCTGGATTTCGCCGGTATGCCCGCTTCTGCAGGCGATGGTGAAGTGCTTGTCGAAATTCACTGCGATCAGCTCGGAGCGGGTGTTCA
This sequence comes from Paenibacillus sp. FSL P2-0089, assembly GCF_038595095.1. Lineage (NCBI taxonomy): Bacteria > Bacillati > Bacillota > Bacilli > Caryophanales > Paenibacillaceae > Paenibacillus > Paenibacillus sp. FSL P2-0089. The sequence continues at coordinate 3,600,317 of NZ_CP152006.1, read as the reverse complement.
GCTCGGCGTTCCGGTGATAGAGCTGCACATGATCCAGAACAGCAATCATCGCACCGTTGTCGCAGGTATCCTCTAGCAGCCGTACTTGCGTCACGATCAGCTCCAGCACCTGTTCAGGCGTCAGTACTTTAGCCACCGCCAGCGCCACATACTCCCCGAGACTTACTCCCAGCGTGTAGCGTGGGGTGATTCCCTCAGCTTCCAGAGTCTCCGCCAGCGCGTATTGCACCATGAAGATTGCAGGATGGGAAAAGACAATATTTTCGAAGCTGGCGCCCTTACCTCGTGAGTTCTGATACAGCTCTTCAATCACGCTCTTGCCGGTCAGCTGATGAACAATCCGGTCCAGGCGTTCCATCGATTGCCGGAATACCGGCTGCTTCCCGAACAATTCAAGCCCCATTTTATTATATTGCGAGCCTTGCCCGGAGAACATAAATACGATTTCGCTGTGCATTTCCGTCCCCCCTGATTGTAGAGCGGCTTATTTGAAATCAAGCAGTCTGGCATTATTCTTACGGTTCCTGAATTTCACAAAATGATTGATATCATCAATCTGGAAATACAGATTATTTTTGTAGAGATAGCTCATCTCTTTGCCTGGCGGATCGCCGAAGGAATGTCCCGGGTATACCCGCGTGCTGGGAGGAATCAGCCGGATGAGCCGGTGGATGCTATTGAACATATCCTCAGCCGAGCCTCCGCTACTGTCGCATAAGCCGCAGCCTTCAATAAATACCGTATCCCCGGAGAACAGATGGTCCTGCCCCCAGTAACAGACACTTCCCTGCGTATGGCCGGGCGTCACAAGACAGGTAATCCGTGAATCACCGATACGAATGAGGTCCATGTCCTCGACGGTTCGGAGCCGGTTGCAGCGGTATTTATAGTAATCTGCCTCGGTTTTGGAGATGTAGACAGTAGGACGATAGAGCAGTTCAAGCTTCTTCACCATATTGGTATGATCAAAATGAGAGTGGGTCAGCAGAACAGCCGTGACTGTGGCCTCATGCGAATCCAGAATACGGATCATCTGCGATACATCCCAGGATGGATCAACTACAAAAGCTTTGCGGGAAGTCTTGTCAATACCGAGATATGCGTAGTTCAGGAAATTCATGCAATGCGTTTTAATCGTAAACAGATCATAGGTTGCTTCCATGCCCGCCTCCTTGAAGATTTGATAGATCTAATTTCCATTATTTATAGGATGAATCTACTAAATTATCATCTACTTTTTCACGAACTGTCAATGAATGTTATTGCTTCCATAGCAAAAAGCCTGCAACCTAGCATTGCAGACTTTCCACATAAAAACGTATATTTCTTTTTTGTTGCAAATCATGCCGAATGATTGTTGCCTATAAATTCTCCCCGTGGCTGGCGATACATTCCTTGTACCAGTGGAACGAATCTTTTTTGACCCTTCTTAAGGTGCCTTTGCCATCATTGTCTTTATCAACGTAGATCAGGCCGTATCTCTTCTTCATTTCTCCTGTTCCTGCACTGACAAGATCAATGCAACCCCAAGGGGTATAGCCCATCACTTCTACCCCATCTTCCAGGATGGCTTTTTTCATCTCTTCCACATGCCGTCTAAGATAGTCAATTCGATAAGGATCATGCACTTTATCATCCTGCTCCAGTGTATCTACGGCACCAAGACCATTCTCTACGATGAAAAGTGGAATTTGGTACTTGTCATACAGCCAGTTGAGCGTAATTCTGAGTCCGACCGGATCAATCTGCCAACCCCATTCACTGGCCGGCAGGAGCGGATTCTTGTATCCGCTGATCTCATTCCCCTCGCTCTTATCCTGGTCTGTGGGATTAGCCATAACAACAGAGCTGGAATAATAGCTGAAGCCGATATAGTCTACCGTTCCCTCGGTTAGAATTCTTGCGTCCTCAGGCGCTGTCTGGATCTCCAGGTCGTGCTGCTTCAGAAAGGCATAGTACGCGGCCGGGTACTTCCCTCTGACATGAACATCGAGCAGAAAGTAGGCTTGTTGAAGTTTTTTGACATGGGCCAGCACATCATTAGGATCACAGGTTGCTGCATAAGACGTTGGATGAAGGAACATTCCGCCGATGACAAATTCGGGATTGATCTCTTTACCCAGCTTGACAGCCCTTGCACTGGCTACCAGCATATAATGTGCTGCCTGATACATCGTTTGCAGCTTGTTCTCCCCTTCAGCCCACTTAATACCTCCAGGCTTCCAGGGCTTCCGTACAATCATATTGATTTCATTAAAAGTCATCCAATACTTGACCTTGGTCCGGTATCTGGTATAGATGGCTTCGCAGTAGTTCAGGTAGAAATCAATCAATTTGCGGTTGCGCCATCCTCCGTATTCTGTCACCAGATGATAAGGCATCTCGAAGTGCGAGATTGTGACCACGAGCTGAATTCCGTAGGCCAGGCAAGTATCGAACAGGTCATCATAGAATTGCAGCCCTTCCTCATTCGGCTCTACTTCATCCCCGTTGGGGAAGATCCGGGTCCAAGCGATACTGGTTCTGAAGCATTTGAACCCCATCTCATGAAACAGCTTGATATCTTCCTTGTAGCGGGCATACAAATCACTTGCCTCATGGCTGGGATAATACACATTCTCTTCAATTCCATCGGTGATTCTCCGCTCTACACCATGCGCAGCAGCTGTCATCACATCTGCAACACTGACACCCTTGCCGCGCCGGTTCCAGCCCCCTTCAACCTGATTGGCTGCTACAGCGCCTCCCCACAGGAAGTCTTCTGCTAACTTGCTCATGATGTCTCCTCCTTCAGACTTGTATACGCAGCAGGTGCTCAGTCGGGGCCACACGACCGGCAGCAACCTGTTCTACACCTTGATAATCAAAAGTATTAGAGATAATAACGGGAACGACAGTATCATATCCGGCTGCCCTGATCGCTTCAACATCATATTCCAGCAGCACATCACCTTGCCGGATAATCTGATCCTGCTGCACATGTGCAGTAAAGTGCTTGCCTTTCAGCTTGACCGTATTGATTCCGACATGCACCAGCATCTCAACACCTTCATCGGACATCAGACCAATCGCATGACGGGTTGGAAATAAGGATACAACCTTTCCGTTAAACGGGGCATATACCTTTCCATCCACGGATTCAATGGCTGCCCCGCTGCCCAGAGCAAAGATCGGATCATCAATTGCTGTGATATCTTTGATTGTTCCATTAATAGGGGAGCAGATCATAAGGGGGCCTGCCGGACGGGCAGCTTCGCTGGTCCCAGGGCTAACCGGTGTAGCAGGAGCATCTCCGGAAGCAGCATTAGCGGTTGCCGGAATATCCTCTTCAATGCCCCAGATCAGCACAGCCCCCATAGCAAGAATAATACTGATTGCAATACCAATAATGATGTGAATATAGCTGTCCGCGATATACGTTGGCAATGCCAGGATGCCCGGCAAGATTAAGGCTGTAGCACCGCCGCCCCAGAAGTTAATATAAGCAGCTCCAATACCACCGGCTAACATGGCACAGATAAATGGTCTTTTGTACTTCAAATTGAATCCGAAGATCGCCGGCTCTGTGATCCCGAATAATGCGGTTACACCGCTGGATAATGCACTTGACTTGCTGGCTTTATGCTTCAATAAGAAGAATACGCCCAGACAAGCTCCGGCCTGAGCCAGATTCCCTGTCAGGTTCGCCGGTGAAATTACGGAATAGCCGTATTCTGCAATCAGCTGGCTGTTGATGGGTGTAATCGCATAGTGCATGCCGAAGATAATCAGAATCGGTCTGAAGGTTCCGAACAGGAAGGAGCCGATGACACCATTCACCGTATACAGATATGTGACAACCGCGGCTACACCCTTGCCGATGTAGGTTCCAAGCGGCCCAATGGCGATCAGTCCCAGTGGAACCATGATGAATAGCACAAGCATCGGAACGAACAGGATTTTGAACATATCCGGGATGCGTTTGTCCACGAAGCGGTACACATAGCTCATGACCCATACGGAGAGAATGATCGGAATAATGGTGGATTTATAATTGACCAGCAGTAACGGTAGCCCAAAAAAGCTTATGCTGGTAATACCTGTCTCCGCTGCTTTGGCCGCCCCCTCCATAATGGTAGGGTACATGTACGCCCCAGCGAGGGCGACTGCCAGATACTCGTTTGTTTTGAATTTCTTGGCTGCACTAACCGCTAGGAAGAAGGGGAAGAAATAGAAGATCAGATCACTAATCAGATTAAAGGTTACATACGCGCCGCTTGTTGTCTCCAAGAGCTTCATGGTAGTCAGAATGGCCAGTACAGACTTGACCATGCCGCATCCGATCAATACAGGGATTACAGGTCCGAATATACCTGCAATCGTCTCTACAACCCGTGATATCACATTCTTTTTCTGCTTCACACTTTTGACTTCGATATCTGAATTCTCCAGATCGAGTCGTTCACTTACTGCATCGAATACAATTTTGACTTTTGCACCAATTATGATCTGCAGCTGTCCGCTGTTGAACTGGGCTCTGAGCACACCTTCCAACCGATCAAGCGCTTTCAAATTGACCAGAGATTCATCTTTTACATTGAATCTCAATCTTGTTGCACAATGGGTGGCATACGTAATATTATCCTGACCTATGTTGGCAATAATCTCTTTTGCCAAATCCTCTGTTTTCATAAGTTCCCCCGCCTTCTTAGCTGTCTCTACTTGCCCCCGGCCATATCGTATAACATCTTCTCACGCAGAGCTGAAGTATCCTTGCCGAAGATTTCCGCAATCTTATAGGCGAACGGATATGGCGTTGCCGGACCCTGGCTCGTAACAAGATTCTGATCCGCTACAACGACCTGGTCTTTGAAAATACCGCCAATCAGCTTTTCCGCATAGCCCACATATCCCGTTACCTCTTTGCCTTCAATAACTTTAGCATCGGATAAGACGACGGTTCCCGAGCACATTGCAGCGATGTATTTATTGTTCTGGTTGAAGTATTGCACCATTGCAATAACGTCCGGATTCTCTTTCAGATTCTGTCCCCCTGGACGGCCGCCCGGCAGTACAACCATGTCGTACGCTTTAACTTCTTCGCCAAAAGGCTTGTCACCCTCCACATAAATGCCGTGCATGCCCTTAACCAGCTTGTCGCCGAAATAGAATGTATCACAGGTCAGTCCGGCTCTTCTCAAGATATCTACAATGGTTAATGTTTCGCCTTCTTCGTAACCTTCCGCCATCAGTACTGCTATTTTACTCATGATGTGTATTCCTCCTATTCAGCATCAAATGCGTTGAAATATACCATTCGGTTCTTGACAGCCCTACTATCTCCACCTAATGCATCCACCAATGCGTAAGCGAACGCATAAGAGGTTGCCGGTCCCCGGCTTGTAATGAGATTGCCGTCAATGACAACAACATCTTCCTTAAAGGAGCCGCTCGTTTCGAACTTGTCCTCATAACCGACATAAGCGGTGAAGTTCTTATTCTCCAGCACCCCTGCTCTGCCTAATGCAAGAGGAGCTGCACACATCGCTCCTACAAATTTCCCCGCTTCATTCATCTCTTGGAGCAGTCTGATGACCCGGTCGTCATCGCGAAGATTAGCCGCTCCCGGCATGCCTCCGGGCAGTACGATCATGTCGTAGCTTTTAACATCATCACCAATAATTGCATCTGCTTTGACTACAATGTCGTGACTGCCGCGAACGAGTTCATCTGCTGTACTGAACATGTGACACTCGATCTGTGCCCGTCTCAAAATATCCACAATGGTCAGTGTTTCACTCTCTTCAAATCCTTCTGCCAGTATAACTGCAACTTTGCTCACGTTCATACCCTCCTGTTATTTCAATTTCCTGCAGGACAACAGTCGCCTGCTTACGCTTACAACGCTAATGTAGCCGCGGTTACATTCATAATTTAGCATGAACATACGCAACTCGAAAGCACATATATACTGCTTGTATGTAACTATTAGCTGCAGTAAGATGGTACAGTTACTATCACAATTACCGTCAAAATCTCGAATGGATCTAATCAGGAGGTACTCATGCTCAATAACTATAAATACTTTCTAGTTCTGGCCGAAGAGCTGAACATTTCAAATGCAGCCAAACGTCTATATATTTCCCACCAATCTTTAAGCAAATACTTAAAAGGGCTGGAAGAGAAGCATGGTGTTGCTTTTTTTGAGAGGAAGCCCAAAATAACCTTAACCTCCGCCGGGAAAATCATGCAGAACACCTTGCGTCAGATTGAGCTTCTGGATCAAAATATGGAGAATCAGCTCATAGACCTTAAGGAAGATAAATCGGGTACCATCCACTTCGGGATCACTGAAGGGCGCTATCCCATTATTGTTCCAAAGCTGTTAAAGGAGTTCTACGATCTTCACCCCAAGGTCGAGTTGATTATTCATCGAAGGACTTCACCGCAGATGCAGGAGATGGTACTGAACAATTCGCTGGATCTGTTTCTGTCTGGTGTTGATAATATTGTTACTCCACTTGTGAAGTACGAGACGATTCTCCATGAGCAGATGTATATTGTGATCTCGGACAATTTGCTGAAGCAGTATTTTCCGGATCAATATCCGGGATGTATCAATACGTTTGCCGATGGTGCCGACCTCAGACTGTTCCAGCATGTGCCGTTTGTGCTGAACAAGAAAAACTTCAATTCCCGTATTCTGCTTGACAAGCATCTGTCTGAACGCGGAATCTCGCTGAACTGCATTAATGAACTGACTCAGCCTGATATCCATCATCTGTTGTGTGCCGAAGACTATGCAGCCAGCTTCTGTCTCACAATGTATCTCAGGGGAATCGATGGGCTTAATGAGTCCGGTAATACGAACTCCCATCTTCATGTGTTTCCGATTTCGGACTTTGCTTACTTTAACCCGCTGGCGCTAATTTATCATAGAAATAAAATTTTCCCGTCCTATACGGAAGATTTGAAAAAAATAGTAAAACGCTACTGTAGCCCTGCATCTTATCTCCAGCAGTCTTAAGCATGCTTGATTTGCTCCTATGCATCCAAAAGTTGAGTAAGTGCAGTTAACTTGTGCTTGAGTTAAGCAATAACGCAACCTTATATTTTGTTGTGTAAACTTCTGCAGGTTGAAGTCAAAATAATGAGGTGAAGGTTGTGAGTTACATGATTGTTGAACTGGCAGATTATGTGGCCCGTCTCCGGTATGAGGATCTATCCGAAAGGGCTATAGAGGTTGGTAAACAGGTGATCCTGGATGCCTACGGGAATCTGGTGTTCGGCCGTTACTCTGAAACAAGTGAGCGCATTATGGAGTATGCGCAGATGGCAGATAGCTTGAATACAAGTGAAGCTCCGGTATCGCTGATCGGTGAGGAGGAGATCCATACCAGTTCAGATACAGCGGTGTTCGTACATACGATGCTGGCACGTTGCGCAGATCTGGATGATGGATACCGCCACGCCATGGGGCATCCTGGCTCTGTGCTGGTCCCCCTCCTGCTTAGTATGGCAGAGCTGCACTGCAAGGACGGCAAACAGATGATTACGGCAATTGTGGCAGCATATGATGTGTACGCCAGATTAGGCGAGGCGATTAATCCCTTTATGTACCGGGAACGGGGCTTTGATGCTACCGGGGTATGCGGGGCGGTCGCGGCTGCTGCTTTGGTAAGCAAATTAACGGATGCGGATACTTCCCGGACCAAGGATGCTATGGGAATTGCTTCGCTCTTCACAGGGGGATTAATAGAATATCAGAACGACGGGACTTCCGGCAAAATTCTGTGCAGCGGCTGGGCTGCTCTAACAGGGATGAGGGCTGTAAGACTGGCGGCCTGCGGATTTACCGGCCCGGATGCTGCGCTTGAAGGGAAATATGGGTTTTTCCAGGCGTTCAAGGGTACCAGCGGTCATTGTAATACGAGTCAGGTGCTTGAGGGATTGGGCCAGAACTTCAAAATAACCAGTATCTATTTCAAACGTCATGCCTGCCAGCGCGGGCTTCATGCCACACTGGATGCCATGCTGGAAATGCGGGATAAGTATGATCTCACACCTTCGAAGATAAAATCCGTCGATGTGAGAACGTCTTCCTTCGTCTATCGTCTAAATAACCCCAAACCCAAGACAGCCATAGGAGCTCAGGCCAGCACACAGTTTACTTCAGCCGTAGCACTCAAGTATGGCCGTATGGATTCAGAGGCTTTAATTTTCAGAAGCTTTGAAGATCCTGAGATTCATGAATTGGTTCAAAAAATAACAGTCACCCAGGATGAGGAAGTGCAGCAGTACTTGCATGAGAACCCGACGCATTTTTGTGCTGCACGTGTTGTGTTGACATTACATGACGGCAGTACATACGAGAAGTGGATGCCTGTTCCGCTTGGCGATACAGAAACCCCGTTCGGCTGGGAGATGCTTGAACACAAATTCAGTCAATTGATTGCAGGCACGCCGTGTGAGAGAAACGGACAGGACAGAATCAGACTGATCAAAAATCTTGAGAACACGAGCAATGCCGATATGCTCCTTCGGATCTGAATGACTTAGTGGCTTCTATTAGCTGGTCCTCAAGCAGGATAACCGCCCCCTGGCGGTGGCCACGCACCCTGCAGACGGCGGAGCAGAACAATCTCCCCCAGGTGGTAGGAGTTATGGGAGGCGATATTGCGCAGAAGTCCGCCCTTGGTCTCCCCGGGAAAATGGGCCAATGGCTCGTCAAGCTTGGCGCTCTGAGCGATAGCAACCGCCTTATCGACACCTTGCAGCAGATGTGTGATGGCCTCCTGAAGCTGGGCTTCCTCTGCCGGGGCCTTCTCCGCAGGCCAGCTCTCCTGTACGCTTGTAGGCCGCTGAGGCTGGCCGCCCTCCAGGTGGGTCAGCATGAAATCCTGCCAGAAGTCCATATGCTTCACCAGCTGATAGATGGAGTAAGGAATTCCTTCTATTGTATAACCTGCAAGCTCCAGTGTCAGATCCGGCAAGGCCCGGGCGATCGGAATATGTCCGCGCTCCCCTACCAAAGATTTCACCAGCGCTTGACCAAAAGCTTGGTTGGATTCGGACATCAGTATGATCCTCCTATTGATTGTGCGAAATATAATTTACCGAAATTCAATATAGCTCTACTCAAGAGGATTGTCAAATCTAGCCCGGTTCATAAAACTTGTTTTAGGTAATGAATAGTTTTTTTCCTTAATTGGGTAATACTCAAACCATATTCATATTTTAATGTTTTATTTACGCTCATGGTTTCGGCTGCTTTATAAGCTGAGTAGAAACGCTCAATTCCAAACTCTTGAATTAGATAATAAACCATTAAGCCTGAAACCATGGGCGGGTATTCAGTATAATCAAAAAATAAGGAATCGTACTGTAAAAATGAAGCGGGATAGTGTTCGTTTAAAATAAAGTGTTTTGTTTTTTCATTTATCATATAAGAATCTGCATAACCTTCTCTAAAAAATAAAGGTGGCCAAGCGGATGTAACAGAATAAATGACACAATGAAGCATTTCATGCTTTAATACATTTAAATTAATAGAAGCATTGTAAATAAAAATATCATTATTCCCTGGTGCTACAAATGCTGATTTAGGAACTGCCTTTTTTTTTGAATCATTTTGGATACGATGATATATATTTACTCGTATAATTGATTTATGAATGCTGTTCCAGACCCCCCTTATGAACTCATCCAATTCATGAAACATAACCAAATAATCAGAGCAGTCCGAAGTGGAATAAATGATAAAGGTTTCAAAAATATACTCACGCGCGGGAGAAAAAGAAGCTACTGAATTAGAGTACGACCATCCTAAAAATCTTTTTTCTTCTTGCTGTAGTATGGAGAATTTTTTAATAACAGTTTCATTTTTAAATTCTCTGCATGCAACATCAAATTTTTTAAGTGCAACTCCACAAATAGAGCGAAAGAATCCATAACCATTATTTCTCAATTTTTTGACAATATCGTATGAACATGAAATTAACCTGCCACAATAGCTGTACTGTCCAGCTCGATAACGGTTAAATATTAAACAGACTTTTGGTAAAAACCCTTTAGGTCCTGTGTATTTAATGATTATATATCCATCATCTGTTGTTGTAACATATTGAACCAGTTTCCAATGTAGTTGTTTACGCCTAAAGTTTTTTAAGTTTTTACGAAATATATTACGTGTTTGAGGCTCCCAAAATTCTATAGCTTCATCGAAGTTCTTTTGTTTAAGGCAAGTACAAAATTTGGACCATAGCGTTTTGTTATTATCAGAGCAGGCTTCGGTTTTCAGACTGGTTATGTTTTCATTCATAAGATTGCTTTTAAATCACTAAATCCATATTTATGTACATATCTTTCTTGAATTCCATCGCATAAATGTTCAAATCTGCAATTATTGCATATTTCCGGTGCTTTTTGTTTGGATGACTCTTCCCTATAAAGGCCGTCTTTCAAAGTCTTTAGGTGTGGTTGGATTGAAAGATGCGGAAATAAGCGAATTGAATTCTCCTTTGTGGATTGAGTAGCATAAAAATCTGCAAAATCTTCGCCCAATACACATAGTGGTATTCCGGAAATCAAGCCATTAACATTATACTCGCGAATTTTGGTCAAGCAGGTGCGAAGATCGGCAGCGGCTTCACTCATTGATATTTCAATCATATCTTCATAATTATTTGTTCGACTTGACAATTGTAGTCCCATCAATGAAACATAGTCTACCTCTGGATACTTATCCATGATCCATTCAATAATATGTTCATTTTCACTGATATTAAATTTTGCCATAAGTAAACGAAGTTCTATTTTAATGTGAGGTAAATAATTATTTTTAATATAAAAAATATGATCCAGGCCTCTTTGGAGTGCCACAAATGAACCGGTGATCCCTGTCATATTATCGTGAACTTCAGCGTTACTTCCGTATATAGGAATCGCAATGCGGCGAATTCCACTAGTCATAAACTTCACCGCATATTTTTCATCCTGTAAGCGCTGTCCGTTTGTGGTGATATAGGTATAGAAATGGTTTGAAGCGAACTTCTGAATTATTTCTGCTAATTGAGGATGTAACAGAGGTTCCCCTCCCGTTATAAATACTGCATTTTTTTTATCGTATCTATATTTTTCTATGATCTCATCAACGACATTCATCGAAAGGTTTGTACTTGGATATTTGTAACCCAAATCCGCGACACAAAAGCGGCATTTTAACTCACAGTAATTGGTAACTTCCAAGAAAATATTCATATTTATATTCCCCCCATTAATAATTCTTAAGAGAATGAACACCTGAACTCTGCATTGCATGTTCAATCATACGAAATAAGATTCCATAATAATAATTGCAATACATGCTTGGCGCATTGATATTCTTGCTATCCTTGTAATGATAAAATGCCATACCACAGCCTCCAGCAGAGCATGAGGCCCGGAAGCTGCATGTCCCGCAATTAGGTATTTGGTCCAAGTGGCGATGCTTTATTAAACTGTCTTGATTTAGTAAGGTGGATATGCTATCAGTATATATGTTTCCGATCTCAAACCCCTTTCGAAGAGATGGAAGCATCAGAGCGCAAGGATATACTAAACCATTTGTATCTACTGTTAATGTATTAACACCAGCTCCACATGGCGTATTCATACACATATAATTAGACAGCTTCCGATAAAAAAGTCTTCTCCATAACATATAAAGGTTGCGCTCACGAAACTTTTCAAAGGGTGCATAACCTTGTTCAATATTGAACTCATAGATCTCCTTATAAACCGCAAACAAGCTATCAATCAGATCGTCTGTTGGAACCACTTGATCATCCAATCCTTCACTCTCTGCTCTACCGATAGGCCATAAAAGATTATACGCAAACATGTTAGAGCCATGCTGAACGAATTCATGGAACAGTTGCTTCAGATCTTCAATATTGTTTTTGCACACGACTGAGATTACACCATAATCAATTCCGCGTTCTTTAAACATATCAGCTACCTGAAGGATTTTCCGGGTAAATGAACCTGTGTGAGAAGAGCGAAGGTTATTGTGCTCTTGCAGGTAACTGTCCATGCTATAGGACACATGAATATTGAACTTTTCAAAGAAATCCATAATTTCTTTGTTGATTAATGTACCATTGGTTTGAATTTGATATTGAATACGCGGCTGTTCACCCAGATTTTCAAGAGCTCTACGAATAGCATTGTAGCCTAATAAGGCTTCACCGCCTTGGAATAGTACTGTCAACTTCGAGTCATCATTCATATAATCTAAGCATTTGCGTATAGAGTGTTCAATAATATCTTCATTAATGGATTCTCCTGATGAGTTCGCTGAGAAATAGCAATACTTACATGATAAGTTGCATTTCTCAGTAGTATTAAATATCAGATGATGAAATGGAAGATCATTATAGTTTTTACATTCAATATTTTCTTTTAATAATTCTTCAACAATAGGTTGTAATAATATTGAAATTTTGTTTCCGACTAATGAAGTTAAGTTATGCTCGTTAACAGTTATACTGCGGCAATCTGGGATTGCACTGAGATTTGATAAAGCAAACCAACGTCCGTCTAAAATATTTGATAAAAGAATCACTTGGGTGCTAATTGATAAAGCTACGCTCATTATTCCAACTCCTTAAACTTTAATACAGTGATTTGCTCGTATTCCGTTGCGTTGAATCTGAAAATGCTATGTCCAATTGTTTTTTTTGTATGTTGTCTATCCTCAGTAATAATCTGATTACTTCGAATTATAGATTTTATATCCATATCAGAATTAATGTCCTCAATATGATCTAATAAATAGAAGAAATCTGCTATATTTTGAGCGTACAAAAATAAGGAGTCATCGGGAAGCTGGTTTTTAAAATGTTCAATCAAAGTTGCTAGTGAAAGGATTTTCGACATTTCATATTTAATGAAACCTGTATTATCATTTGGTGAATTATGAGAAGCTACAACCAGCCTCACTGGTATTTTTAATTTATTGATAGTATCCTTAATCTTCTTTAAATTCTTATCTTCAATTTCGTCAATGTATATGCATAAGGAGCTACCAGGTTTAAACGTCATCCTAGTGATGTTTTCTATTATGGTGTTGTAATATCTCAGGCTATGTATTGGCGAACATCCTCCAATCAGCCATTTGTGACTATGACGTGAGTCAAGATCGTAAAGGTATTTTAGAAATGTAGTCTTTCCCGTGTCATGGGTCCCTTGAATCCAGATATCGTCATATATATTGGTTATTTCGTCTAAAAAATTGTATATATACCTGTTCATATTTTATTCCTCTACTGCTGCGATACGTTCTAATAAATTCGGAAGTTGATTTAAATTGTGGCCCATGAGATGATAACTTCTGCAGTTTTCAACCGTATTTTTTAATTCATTAACAGTTTTAGTTTTGTTTTCGCAGTATTTAAAACTATATGAATGGCTTAGCAAATGATAGGTCATTTCTTCAAAGCTAACAGCTTCTTTATGAAATTCGGACTTATCAAAGTCTAACTCCCAATTAAAAAAAGCGAAAACTTTACTGGCTGAAGCCACTCGTTCTTCACTTACTGGCAGTATAAGTTTACCAGGGAACGATGTTTCAATAGCTATTTTATGTAGAGATGGAAACAACTCTAACGTTTTATGTCTCGTGCCGATTGCAAGAGGGTATGGATGTATAATTCCTTTTATGGGATCTATCCAGCATGTATCATCTGTCAATAGTTTATATCCATTGTAGATTAATGCAGTGCATAGAGTGCTTTTTCCACTATTTCCTGTCGATATAAATACAAATGTTTTTCCGTTTTTTTCTAGGGCAGCTGCATGAAAACAAAATAAGTTCGAATTGTATATTATTGCGCGCCTAATGATATCACATACTTTGGGATACAGATTTACCCGTACACATGCACTCATTCTATCTCCAAACAGGATTTGAAAATCTTTACTATCGGTTTCTTTAATACAAATATCAATATCTGCTAGACAATTTTCATTCTGGTCAATAAAATGATGAAATGTATTATAAAGATCACGAGTTAAGGGCTTTTCTGAGGTTTGAATACAAATTTTAAATCCAAGAACATTCATCCATATTTTTTCCATAATTGTACACCTCTGTTTATTTTATTATTTTTCCGAACTCTGCTTGAACTTCACTAAGGAACTCTGTCGTGAAATTTTGCATTTCGCTGCGGACTAACTCCGGGCTGAAGGCATTACTTTCACATAATAAAAATAAATGCTTCATTGCGTATTTATCAAAAATAATAAATCTTCCAATAATGGAATATAGTTTTTTTTCATGGAGTTCCCCAGCTTTAGCCGCTGATTTTCTGTATTTCTCCAATTCATCCCTGTAGGGAAGAAATTTTTCACGAGTCTCTTTAATCACCTCATATATTAGCCTAACTTTTTTATCACGGATAACTGGTTGTTTAATTTCTCGATTGTTGTAACTGTATTTTTTTACAATTAGCGGACGGTACGCATGGAAAACGCACGAATGGTTTTTATGAAGAAATTCAGTATTTTCTTCAACCTCTGATAAAGTAGTAAATTCATCAAACAAAATAAACCCCATTTTTAAACCTATTTTTAGTTTACGCACTAAATCAATGGCCCTCTGGCTTTGTTCAACCGTAATCTCTTTTCTAAACCGGTTTAATGCACCCTGAGATCCTGATTCTATTCCTAAAAAAATTGACACCAATCCCACTTCTTTTAGTGCTACCAATAAATCTTCCCGAATATCGTTAACGCGACACTCTATGCTAAACTTAAAAGAAAGGTTGCGTTTCTTAATTTCTTCAGCAAATTGAAAGCTACGTTCAGGGTTTAATCCCATAAAATTATAATCAAGAAACTTGATTATTGTTTTTGGATAACGAAGTATTAGAGCTTCAATTTCATCTACTACTGAAGGGATTGATCTTTCCCTCCACTTTTTATTTTTATTATCTCCTGAAAGAGCTGTGTAATAATTATTTAAGATACAGAAGGTGCAGTTTCCATAACACCCGCGGGAGGAAACAACGTAGACTGGAACGTCTTGATTGTTATATATACGATCCATCACTGAACGGTCAGGTAACGGGAGATTGTTGAGAGAGTCGATGATGTTTATATAGTTGGTATTGTATATATTTCCTTGCTTCATATAAGCTATCCCCCTAATATTAGGGGATTCATTTCCTTTCGAGATTTCTTTTATGAAATCCAGAATTACCTCTTCACCTTCTCCTCGAATACACCACACATTGTGAGAGTTAATTAAAGATTTTAAGACTAACTGCGGGTTTAGAGTCACATAAATTCCTTCAAGTAGAATTTGACCACTGTATCCAGCCTCTTGTAGCATATTAATAAAGGTTAGTACCTCTTTACTGTTCTCTTCATATAAAGTCATCAATACCATATCAGGTTTTTTTTCAATCAATTCTTGAACCAACATCTCCTCATCCCAATGATCTACCATGCAATCTAAAATACGTGTAACATGGCCCTGTTGTTTTACACTAGAGCTAATGTAAGCTAGGCTCATATTTTCTCCGATATAAGCGTTCTCATATTGTTTAAACCCTGTATGGATCAGATAAATGAGCATCAAAATCACCTTCAATACACAGTATTTGGTCATGAAATTGTTCTAATAATAGGAGAATAATCTCCTTTGTGCTGAGATTTGTTTGAAGACAATGGCAAATTGTTGATTCGATAACATCCAGAAATACACTCATTAGCAAATTTGACATTTTGTCAATCTGTTTTTGTATGTGGGGGATTGAATGGTAATTCTTGCTTATGCCGCTTCTCAATTCATACTTATTTTGATTCTCATATTGAATTATCTTTTGATGAAATGTATAGAATACACGATAATAAAGCAATGCGATAATTGTTTGAGTTTTATTGAGGACCTGATTATCACTACTCCCTTTAATCAGCGAATTAGGAGAAATAGAAAACATACCTTTTCGTAATTGATTGAGTACAAAGCAAACATCATCAACGTTTGAGTTTTTATTAAACAATTCAAAGCAAAGCTTGATACGCCAGTTATAAATAGTCATGCTCTGAATAAGCTCAATTTGCCTGGAATCTACATAATTCGATAAAAGAGATATTTTAAAAATCGAATTGTAATTATGTTTTAATAGATATACATCAGCTTGAGATAAACATTCTAACTCTAGTAAAAGACCAATTTTCACATATGATAATCGCTTGGTATCTAAGTACTCTATTACTTTTTTTAAATTCGTAAGATTCTTAGAAAGATGACTGTCAATAATATTTACTTTTCGAACATTGAAATGTCTGCATAATACTTTAATTTCCCAAAGCAAAGTATTAAAATCGCGTTTGAGGGTAGGGTGAAGATTAGTGTCAAGCGAATAATCTGTAGGAGAAAAACGCATGTTTTCAGTTAAACCGCCAAACACCTCACATTCCCCCCCTTCCATAAGTACTTGTTTTAAGTAGTCTCTACCCATTAAAAAAATTGCTTCATTATAAGCAGGAGCTTGAAACGGACATTGGAGAAGCATAGAGACTACTGAAACGAACCCGCTAAAATTGGTATCCGCAGATAAACTATCATGAGTGATGTAATGAGCTTGTTCATGGTGTTCAAAAGAATCATCAAATATCAATACGCAATGAAAAGAAAATTGATCAGCAAGTTCATCCCTTGTCTTCAAGGCTAATTCATAATTTTTCTTTGATATAAGAATGCCTAAGAGTTCCGGTTTAATTTCGTTTATTTTTTTTGTCAGATCTGAAAAATTCGTTTGTTCCAAAGCAACATCCATGATAGATACTTGAAGGCCACATGCCGCAGCATATTGAGATAACAGAATTAGACAATGATTTTCAATATAAACATATTTACGTCCCCAAAACGAGGGTAATGAAATTAATAATATATTGTTCATAAACGTATTCTTCCTTATAGGCGTAGTTGATTAGGGCACTTAATACAAAATCTATTAAGTGCCCATAACCCCTTAACTCTTGCTAGTCCAACTTACCATTAGTGCATCTTCATCGTAGTCAGGCACTAGAGTTGACCAATCCTTTGTATTCACGATCTCGCTTATCAGTTGATCAATTGTATCTGCACTCAATTGTGCATTGACTTGAGACTTTTCTTTTTTCATTAAATTCACCCCCTTTCCAGTATTGTCATGTTACCCGGCATAAGCATCCGCTTGTACTTTAAACATTTGAAAATAGTGTCCGCGAAGAGCCATTAGTTCATCATGTTGGCCAGATTCAAGAATTCGGCCATCTTCCATATAGTAGATACAATTTGAATCTCTTACGGAGGACAGCCGGTGCGAGATTAAAATGATTGTACGGTTGATGGAAACTTTCTCCATTAATTGCATCCACCTATGTTCTGATATGGAATCTAATGCACTTGAGGGTTCATCGAGTATCAATACAGAATGCTCTCTGTACAGTGCACGAGCCAATGCCACTTTTTGATTTTGGCCGCCAGATAAAACGATCCCCTCCTCTGAAAATTCTTTTGTCAACTCGAGTTCTATCTTGTTCTTATCCTCTAAAAACAAAGTAAAGTCTATTTTATCCAATATATCCATCATTTTTTCAATCTCTTCAGGTGAAGGGTTATGCTCAAACAGGATATTCTCAATCAGTGAAGAGGCATAGCTATTGTGATCCTGAAACACGGTATCAAATTGAGAAAGGTATTCTTGTTTATTGAATTTTCTAATATCGACTCCTTTAAATTCTATTGAACCTTTGGTGGCATCGTATAAGCGCATAATAAGCTTGATTAACGTACTTTTGCCAGCACCATTCTTGCCTACAATCGCTATTTTTTCTCCAGCCTTAATGGCAATGTTGATATTGTTCAGAACATCGAAATGATTACTATAGTTAAACGACACGTTAGTCAGCTTAAGAAGATAAGGTGATGAATCAGCTTGAGGAATCCCGGAATCGCCATCAGTTATCATATTTTTATAACTGCAAAAAGCACGGAAACGTTCTATAAAAATGTTATGCTCCTGAAATGCCTGAATTCTCTCCATAATCTTGCCAAGATTGCTGCTCAACAGAGCAACAGCTTCTTTAATCGCGATAAAATCTCCTGCGCTAAGTGTTTGTGTACCTACGATTTTATAAATGAGGTACAGCAAGATCAAAGTGTTATTAATATGAGTAAAGGCATCACTAACTAAGTACAATTTTGTAAAACGATTACTGAATTTCTTATAGATATCAATTATATTTTCTACGCCACTTAAAAAAAGATCTTTAAGCACTAAATGAATATTGGTTATACGAATATCTATCGCATTGTCACGGATATAACTGGTTCGGAGCACATAATCCATTTTTCTTTTTTCGGGGAGGATTGCATTTGTCCGCTCTAATCGGGCCTTAATCATCCTGATTCTTACGAATGAATCTCCTAGAATGGGAATAATAACAAAAATCAATATTAGAGGATCACTAATCAGAATAAAAATTCCAGCTAATGTAATGGTGAAAAATGTTTGGAATAGTTGAAATAAACTATTTAAGAAAAGAATCGGCCTTGTGGATGTTTCTTCTACAGAGTAGATATATTGGTTATAGTAATCTGTATTGTCATAGCAATTGATATCTACCTCATTTGCCTTCTTGAAAGCAACATGCTGAAAACCAGAAATGATGATATGGTCAGAGCGTTTCGCGTAATATTCCCAAACAGAATCGTAAGCTAGCTTAATGGTTTTGAAACCAACAGCAATAGAAACCATAATGATAATTCGTCTGAAGTCAAAATTATTCATTAAAGCGTCTAAGATTACTTTAATTGCATACACCTTTATGAACCAAGTGTCGAAAGCAACAAATAATGCGGTAAGAATTATGCCAGGTATCCTGATCCAGTCATATTTGAAAATTGATTCAAGGTAAAATATGCTATCCATAAGAAAATATTTCTTGTTCATTCTATTTCACCACCAGCCCTGTATTACAGGTATTTATCTGCTTGAAGTCTATAGAGTTGCGCATATTTCCCATCTTGACTTAAGAGCTGTTCATGTGTACCACTTTCCTTTATAGCGCCTTCATCAATTAAATAAATCTTATCGGCAGATTTTGTAGCTGTTAAACGATGGGAAATAATAATAATAGTCTTATCATGAAAATGCTCTAGTATGTGATTGAATACTTGATATTCCGCAACAGGGTCCAATGCACTGGTAGGTTCATCAAGTATAATAAAATCCCTTTTACTCACAAAAACACGGGATATAGCCATCTTTTGATATTGCCCTTTAGATAAGCTCAAACCATCGGTACTAAATTCAGTTGTTATGAATTTATTCAATAGTTCATCCGGCGTTAAATTCAGATCCAAACCTACCTCATTAATGGCTAACTCGATTTGCTCTAAAACAGTATTTTTAGGTCTATCCGCTTTGTCCATTAGTATATTTTCCGCTACCGTACATGCATAATATTGAAAATCCTGTAGCACTACTGAGAACTGCTCACGATACTTCTGTATATCATGCTCCAAAACAGAACGCCCGTTAATTGTGATTTCACCAGAGTAATGGTCATACAGACCGAGCAATAATTTGATGATAGTACTTTTTCCTGAACCGTTTACTCCTACCAAAGCTATCTTTTCACCTGGATTAAAGCGGAGGTTTATATTTTCTAATACTTGTTTATCATTTGCTGCATATTTAAAGCTTACATTCTCAAAAGCGATAGTATTGCCAGTATTTAATTGAATAGGTAAACCCTTTTGATTTTCCAAAGAATTTTTCGGTTGCAAAAATGGAAATAACTTATCTGAATAAAGCTGATATTCTTTAAATGAAGTAATGACCTCTGTCAATCCAAATAAATAGCCTGAAAAACTATATACTGCTATTGTTATAGGAATTATATTAACAGCCTGAATCTCACTTCGATTGTGAATCATTGAGAGTAAAAGAACTAACATGGTTCCCCAATACAAGATAACTTCTTGATTATAGGCTTTCAAGAAATTCAAAGCACCTGTTCTCCAGCCGTACTTTTTCGTGGTGTGCAATATTTCCTTTACAGAATTATCGTACAATTTAAACAATAACTTTTTTATTGGATACAATCTTAGCTCTAACGCATATCTTTTCATATAAAAGGTTCTTTCAACGTATTTTTTCTTTCTATTTGGTAAGATGATTTTCTGGTCGAACTGGAATTGCGTCTTTATTAATGCAGTGTTGATTAAAAAGGCGGCACAGAGCGTTGCAATTACTATTGCAACTAGTTCAAAATGCATAAATCCAATGACTGAAACGGTTACACATATTCCTACTAGATTTGATAACAAATTGGATATTAACAATATGCTCCCCGTTGTTCTCTTCTCGACCTGGTTTATAGTAAAGGAAAAATCGTTAAGATAAGCTGAGTTATCCAAGTTTTTAATATCTGTCCGCATAATAGTATGTAATAATTGTAAAACAATTTTCTTGTGAAGAATTTGCCGGGCAATTGGATCAATTTTGCTATAATACAGTGATGTACTTATTCCACCAAGTAGGGCCACAACTTGAATGAACACAACAGGAATTATAATCTCGATGAATGATTTATTGGTATTAATACCGTTCAATACAACTTGGATTAGAATAACAGAACCTAAAAAGTTACAAATAACACCGAATATATTGTTAAATATTGTATAGGATGACCAAAGCGGTATAGATCTATATGTTAACTTCAATAAATCTAAATATCTTTTTAGCAATCCCAAGGAACTCCCTCCCTGAATCGTTTCTATTAACATTTATTTGGAGAATCTATAAGAACCGGGACCAAGGTTGTTAATGGACCGTTTCCCCATCTGGTAATTCCAATAACCATCCCGATCGTGTCTTGCTTGAATTCAAATAATAAGTTAAACGGCAGCTCAATAATTACGCTATACTTCATCACATAATCAATTAACATCCAGTTGCAGCCTTCAGGTTTCGCTTCTGTCTGAATTTCACCATTCTCCACAACAAAACAGCACCTTCTGCTATTGAAGAATATTTCAAATACATCGGCGGTTAAGTCATTAATTAATTTGGGGAACTTCAATTTGATAACAAGAGATCCATCATTCTTTCTAAAACTAATATATTCTACATTTGCCACCCCATGAGAATTATAAAGAAGTTCTTGAAGGGGTTCTGTTTCTACATCTCCAAGTGGAATTGTTCGATTTGTAACAAGTTTACTGACGAATTCATTAATTCCATGATACAAAAACTCTTCCTTGTGAGATGGAATGTACATTGCTCCAGACCAAAATAAGGATTTTGGAAAAAGGCTTTCTTTTTTGTGAAAATATTCACTAAATTTATTATGATTAAAAATTGTTTTAATTAAGTAAGCTACAAATTCTACAGAAGAACTTGCATTATACATTTTCACATAGTTCTCGAATATCAGATAATCAAACGAACTGTGATTAACCATATCCAAAACATCAAGCAACTCGCACAAAGTAACACCACAAGAATATTGAAATTGAGAATTTACATAGCTTCTAAAGAGATGTGCCGAAATTAGCAAAACCTGAAAATTCGCATCTAAAATTAAAGCTCCGCCTAGAAAGTCACAAGATATAACACCACTCAGCATGTCTTGGTAAGTTAATTTTGTTGTTTGTAGAGTTGGAATTTGAAAAAAAACATTGAAATGATTAGCCTTTGCTTTCTTTGCTTTGTTACTTATTTCCTCTGTATAATCAATCACCGGGAAGTAGTTATGAATTTCTAATATTATATTCCCTTTAAGCATTACACAGTGTTCATGTGTTCCTTTCGGTTCTACACGCCTATATCCAATATTCTTAAGTAAGGCTTCGAGTAATACAGGATCGGAATAAATCAAATCAATGTCTGAACTTTTTTTAATACTGTTTACATTGTTTGTTAAACCATAAATAGATAATCCTTTTAAAACAATCGGAAGATCTTTTATTTCCATTTCGAAGAAGATGTTCATTATTTCGATTATTGCCAGAGTATGTTCTTTAATTTCTACCCCTAATTTGTATCTCATTGACTTTAACTGTTCATAAAAATACTGACTTATCATTTCAGTGTGTTGTAGCTTTTCAAGTAAGAATCCATCAATTTTTCCAATAAGCTTATGATTTTGTATAAATCTCAAAAGCTTTTTATCGATTGATTGTTTATCAGTCCAATTTTTCGCACTAAACTCCAGAAATCCATCCATTAATAACTGCAACTCATGCACATTACTCCTCCTGTTCCATTTCGCATATAAACTGTATTCTTCATATAGTTATTTTATTTGGTTGTTATTTCTTTGACAACCTTACAGATTATAGGTCTTTTAGAGTTTGTTTTTCCATCATCACCAGTAAGTATTTATTGAAAATGATGAACCCTCGTATCTTCTCTAATTTGAACAGAAAAAGCGAAATGCTTTTATCTGCATTTCGCTTTTTGATCACTGACACTTTTGTATTTTTTTCATTAACCGGTAATTTAAGTGGTTATTATAAAGTACGCAGAATACCTAACAGCTCCTCCGACATCCTGCTTACTTCCTCGACAGAAGCATTAACCTCTTGCGTCAGTGCAGCCTGTGCTTCGGTCAAACTAGACATGCCGTTAATGGTGCTGATAATATGGTCGATGCGGTCATTCATCTCCTGCGTAGTTTTCTCAATATTGTTCGAAGCCATCTTGCTGTGGTCTGCGAGCTTGCGCACCTCACTTGCCACAATAGAGAAGCCCCGGCCATACTCCCCCGCATGAGCAGCTTCAATGGAAGCATTCAGCCCGAGCAGACTGGTCTGATTCGAGACTTCGCTGATGAATTTGGTGATTTCTTTGGTTTCATTCGTTTTTTCTTTCACATCAACTGCAGCCTTGTAGGATTGCTCCTGGACTTCGGCGATATCCTGAGCTTGCTCTGTTACCGATACAATCCCGTGAACAATCTCGTTAATCGCAGTCAGCAAGCCTTCCATCTGCAGGTTTACCCGTCTGATTGTATCCTCTTTATTGATTTCCTGCGTAATATCACGAATCGTTCCTGCTACCCGCAGAGGGATACCCTGCTCGTCCCGGATCGTTTCACCGCCTGCGTGATACCAGCGATACTCGCCATTTTTGGAGCGCAATCTGTAGTTCACTGTATAGTCCGTCTGCCCGGTGTAGTCATTAAGATGATTGGCGAAGGCGTCCAGCGTGGGCTGAAGATCCTCGGGGTGTAGCTGGTTGCTCCAGCTGCTTAACAGGTTCGGGAAATCATGTTCGCCTTCAAAACCAATCGTTCGGCGGAATTGCTCCGACCACCAGAACTCATTATCCGGGTTGACCGGATCTCCTGCGATAACCACCATATCCCAAGGTGCTTCCACCAGGGCGCGGTTCACCAGATCATAGCGGACCACCAGTGCGCCCAGCTCGTCCTGTTTGATTTTTTTATCATGAATATCCAGCAAAGCTCCGGCTACCATAATAGGTGATCCGTCAGCGGCACGTACGGTTGTGCCCGTCGCCTGGAACCATTTGTACTCGCCTGCTTTCGTCTTGAGCCGGTATTCAATGTCGTATTTGATCGTGCCCGTCCGGTCCAGCATATGATCTGCGAACAGCTGCAGTACCCCCTCTTTATCCTCGGGATGAAGGCAATTGGACCAGCTCTCCAGCACATTGGGGAAATCATGCTCATCCGTATAGCCGATCATCCGGCGCAGCTCATCCGTCCACCTGAACTCATTATTCGGATTCACCGGATCACCCTCATATACATCCATCTCCCACAGGGAGATCTCAATCGCTTCAGTGATCATTTCCAACCGAACCTTGTAATAGTCCTCACGCTTATGTATCACGGACGTTAGTCGCGTTAACAATGCTTGCAGTTCATCAGGGACTGCGGCAGAATATGTATCGGTTTGCTCTTCTTCCTTGCGTTCAGCACGCTCCACATAGTTTTGTAATAGGTCGATCAGCTGATGGTCTGTTTGGGGCGGTGCACCTGCGTGTGTGTTTCCTTTGAATCTGTTCAGAATTGGCATGTTCTCTCAGTTCTCCTCATCTCATGGTGTGCGCTGCTTGGGAAAGCTAGATTGAGTATATAACAGGCCTGAACTTTTATATATAAATTTATATTTAAAATTTAATATAAAACAACGGCAGAATAAGACTTGACAAAAGTCTCAACTGCCGCTGTTATTTGACTAACGTTTTGCATTTTCTCAAAAATTTTCGAAGCAATCTAATCCACTTGGGCTCGTATGCTTGGCTAATTGGAATCCCTTTATAATAAATATTATAAGGATCCATTCTCCATAGCTTTAAAAGTCCTCCAGGAACATCATGCTTATTTACAGGTGAGCTAGGATCTGCTCTGAAAAAATACTCATTACATGCAATACAGTACTGCTTTATTTTCCAGATTAGAACTTGTTTTCTTTGGATCAGGGAAACAGTTGGATTTTCTACACTTGCTGATGGACGATTAGGCCATAGTAGGATAGTAGTTGGAGAAAGGGCACTTAATTTTTCATATTTTCTACTGAGCAGCGAGACTGAAGCAATTTAGTTGTACAATTTCCACTTGCTTCCTCCGTTTCTGCCAAAACCAACTGAACAAGATACGTTTATCCACCTACTTGCTGCCAGGTAACATCTACTAAAAAGAAAATACCAAAAAGGCACCCCGCTGAGGAGGCACCTTACCTTGAATGTGAGATTATAGACTGTTGAGATAGACTGAATTACCGGAGAAGGTGCGCTTACACCTCCAGCTCCTCCGGGGTCCAGTGCAGCTGAACACCGAGCGCAATCAATTGCTGCTGATAGGCCTCTAGATGCTCTGCCGATTCCCTGACCGCCGCCGGCTCCACCTGCTGCCTGATGGCATAGGCCGCGAGGGTGCCCGCAGCTTCGCCGATATTCCATTCCGTAGGATGCAGCCGGTAGCAGCCGTTGGCGATTTGGGTCATGGAGATGTTCTTGCAAGCCGGGAGCAGGTTCTTGACCCGTACCGGGATCAATGATCCGAGAGGAATCTCGTAAGGATGATTCGGGATATAGAAGGTCCGCTGGCTTACGGTTGTGGGATGAAGGTCTAGATGATAGCTGCCTACGCCCACACTGTCCTCATAACGCTTCGGCCCCTCCGGCCCGCGCAGCTCTTTGCTTACATCTTGCTCCGCTATTGTGTACATCCCGCGGATGCGCCGGGATTCCCGGATATAAGGGGCCTTGGCCAGCCCGTCTTCTGTGCCGAGCACATCTCCGCGCAGGCGCACGCCCGGGTAGCCCTGCCCGCCGTCCAGGCGGGGCGCTTCGGTCTGGAGCCAATACACGAGTGAGAGGGTAAGCTGTCTCGCTCCCTCCAAATGCCGCTCCCGTTCCTCCGGTGATACGCCGATAATTGACCCGGCATAGTAATCGTTCAGTGCCCAGTTCAGCAGAGTGACTTCGCCGTCATTCAGCGGCTCCGTCCAGATGGCCGGGTCTACGATCCGCCGGTAATCCCACAGGGAGACAATCCCCTGCTCATTCGGGAACATTGTGAACTGCTTCAGCTTGCTAGTATCGTCTGCATCTGAAGCGAACCAGCTTAAGATCGGATACTGCGAGAACGATGGGACATATTCGCGCCAGTAAACATAATCTCTTGGACGCGGGATTGTATAGTCTCCACCTGGCACATAGTCCACCGCCGCCACGTGGGTAATCGACTGCATGTCGAGCGGGTCTGCAGCCTCCAGGGCGTGCGGCTCCCCTGTCTCACTGCGGGCTTCAGCGCCGCTGACATGCTCCACTCCGGCCAGCGGCAGCAGATCGCCACATTCCGTGGCGTCCAGATAATAGTCGCCGCGCAGCCTGAAAAGCTTACCGCCCGTTCCCTGCCGGACGGTCACTCCAGTAACGTAATCTCCTTCAGTATCGGCAGCGACCGGCACCGTATGATAGAGCACCTCGATCCGCCCGGTATTCACATACGGGGCAAGCATCTCCTGCAGAACAGCCAGTGCTACCTTCGGCTCATGTGCCAGCCGGCTGACCCAACCGTTACCGGGATTCAGTATAGGATTGCTCCTGGAATCTTCTGTAAGCGGATAATTCCGCCTGTAATACTCCCTGACTCTGCTGCGGAACTCCCGGTAAGACGCGGTACTGCCCGATTCCTCAATCCAGCGGTGCTCATCCGGCGGCACGGCCTGGGAGGTCAATTGCCCGCCCAGCCAGTCCGTCTCCTCTGTCACAAGCACCCGCAGCCCGGCTTTGGCTGCGGCCAGCGCCGCCGCCGTTCCTCCAAGTCCGCCGCCGATAATTACTACATCCGAACGCTTCTCCTGTTCACCAGCCATCTCTCTGTCTCCTCCCTGCCGCAGCAGTTAGATCTGTCTTTCGCCTTCGTCCCGGCGCAGCCGTTCCAGAGCCAGCCGGGCTGCGCCGAAGCAGCCTGCCAGGTTGCCCAGCTCCGCTGGCACGATCCGGCCGGCCAGCTCTCCGCCTGCCTTCCCGGCCAGCAGCGGCCACCAGACCGTGCGGCTCTGAATGACTCCGCCGCCGATAATAATCAGCTCGGGGTCTACCGCCGCCCCGATGTTAGCTGTCACCAGCGCAAGATCCGCTGTGAAGCGCTCCAGCACCGCCAGCGCTGACGCGTCGCCCTGCTCCGCCGCCGCCATAATCTCCCGCCCGTGCGCATACGCCCGGCCGGTCTCCTCCAGTGCCAGCCGCAGCAGCGCCTGGCCGGACACATATTGCTCCGCGCAGCCGCGCTTGCCGCAATTACAGGGGCGACCTCCCGGCACCAGCACGCTGTGCCCCCAGTCGCCACCGCTCCAGGCGGCTCCGCGCAGCAGCCGGCCTTCCTCCAGATTAGCCCCGCCGACCCCGGTGCCCAGGGTCAGCATGACCAGGCTCGACCTGCCGCGCCCCGCGCCCAGCCAGGCCTCGCCCAGCAGCGCCGCGTTGGCATCGTTATCGGCCGCCGCAGGCCGTCCGAACGCAGCCTTTGCCCACTGCGTAAGCTGCATCCCCTGCCAGCCGGGCAGATTATCGGTGGCGTAGACCACCTCGCCCGTATCCGCATTTACCCTGCCCGCCGAGCCAATCCCCAGCGCTTCCACCGCAGGATGGCCAGCCAGCAGTTCCTCCACCAGGCTGTGGAGCTGGCCGAGAATAACCTCCCGGCCCAGCCGGGCCTCCGTGTCGCGTCCGGCTTCCGCGAGAATCGTCCCCGCTTCATCGGTCACAAGCCCCTTGATGCCTGTCCCTCCGATATCCACGCCTAAGACTTGCCGCATTCGCGCCACCTCCACTACTCTTTGCGCTAGCACATTGTATGCTGTTTTTCGCATACATTCGCCCCTCTGCCCTCGTAACAGCAAATTGTATACTGTTTTTCACATACATTTGCCCACGCACACTCGCGTTCGTACAATGTATACTGTTTTTCACATACATTGGCCCGTCTGCCCTCGCACCAGCAAATTGTATGTTGTTTTCCACATACATTCGCCCACGCACACTCGCGTTCGTACAATGTATACTGTTTTTCACATACATTGGCCCGTCTGCCCTCGCACCAGCAAATTGTATACAGTTTTCCGCATACATTCTGCCCCCTTGCCCTCGCACCAGCACCTCAGCCCCCGCCAATCCCTTACCGTTACATGCAACATCACGTACCATCGCTTCATTCCCCGAATCCTAATATATCCGGTCAATGACCGCCCGGGCGGTGAGCTCCTTCATCCGCTTGGTCTCTTCGGCATGGAGCTGCTCCAGCCCCTGGCAGAGCAGGTCGATAATGAACAGCTGGGAGACCTTAGCCCCTACGGAGCCGCCTTCCAGCGGGGATTCCTTCCCGGCCGTCAGCAGCACAATGTCGGCAATGGAAGCAATCGGGGACTTGGCATAGTTAGTCATGGCAATGACTTTGGCCCCGTTCTGCTTGGCCTTCATCAGCATGTCATTCGTATCCAGTGTGCTGCCTGATACACTGATGCCAAATGCCACATCGCCCGCTCCCATCGTCACCGCCATCATCGACTGAATATGGCTGTCGGAATTGGCTTCGACACGCCGCCCGATCCGCAGGAAGCGGTTCTTGGCGTCCAGTGCCGTGATCCCGGAAGAGCCTACGCCGAAGAACTGGACGTACCGGGCCTGATCCAGAGCGTCTACCGCCTGCTGCAGCTGCTCCCGGTCCAGCATCCCGAGACTGGATTGCAATACACCCACCATTAAGTCATACAGGTGGTCGGCGTAATCCCCTCCGCCTGCCCCCTGCTCGCCATCCGCCTGAGTCTGCCGCTTCGGCAGGCCCTGGGCCAGCATCAGCTTGAAATCCTGATAGCCCTTGAAGCCGATTTTGCGGCAGAAGCGCATCACCGTAGTTTCGCCCGTTCCGGCAAAATCCGCCAGCTCAGTCACAGACAGATAGATCAGATTATCCGGATGCTCAAGCACACACCGGGCTACCTTTTGCTCAGACTTGGTCATGGACGGGTAATATGTGTTGATCCGGTCATTCATTTCCATTACGGTTCATCCTCACTTTTCTCGCTGCTGCTGCGAACGGGCGGGTGATCAGCTGCGGCCGGGTAATTGCGGAGCCTACCACCACCGCATAGGCCCCCAGGTCCAGCGCTGCCTCCACTTGGGCGGGCTGGCTGATCCGGCCTTCGGCAATGACCGGAATCTTCAGCCGCTGTGCAGCCTGCTCCAGCAGCTCCAGATTCGGCCCTTCCTGCTGGCGGGAATACGGTGTATATCCCGACAAGGTGGTTGAGACGCAGCTGACTCCAAGCGACTCAGCGTATAGCGCTTCCTCCAGAGTGGAGATATCCGCCATGGAAGCCACCGGGCTTGCCTTCAGCAGGTCTATGATCTGCTCCAGCGTACAATTCCCCGGCCGGGTCTGCCGGGTCCCGTCAAAGGCTATAATATCCGCCCCCGCTTCCAGCAACTCCTCAGTCTCTCTAAGCGTAGGGGTAATATAGACGTCCGAATCCGGGTAATTGCGCTTCACGATGCCGATCACCGGCAGCGCAACTGCCTGCTTGATCGCCCGCACATCTGCCGCCCCGTTCGCCCGGATGGCGATGGCCCCGCCTTCCGCTGCCGCCACCGCCATCCGGGCCATAATCTCCGGCCCGTGCAGCGGCTCGTCAAGCAGCGCCTGGCAGGATACAATCAGCCCCAGATGCAGTCTTTCCAGTATATTTTTGCTCAGGGTCCCCACCCTCTCTCCTTATATTCTATATCCATTGAACAAGTACAACATCAGAATTTAACTAGTAAGAATTACTGTAACAAGCCGCATGCCAAGGGCTTGCGATGCCCCGTGTAAGGTACACGCGATATGCTTAAGTGCATTCTGTACAATTAAATCATCTGATGTTCGGCCTATGATCCGTTTAGTTGTATTTTGTACATTTAAAATGCCTGCAGTGCCTGTGTTTTAGCTCATTTGGGAAATTTAGTTGTACAGACTACATTTAGAGGAGTAAATCCTTCCATTTCATTGTTTTTAATTGCACAGAATACACCTATCTCTGAATGTTCGCTTCAATTAAAAATGAACCATTCAATGGATAGAGCCAGCCCTGCCCTCACGATGGCTCATACTCTACAGTTAAGCCCACCTCGAACATCCGGTTCCATGGCATATAGCAATCGGTAATCTTAACCCTTCCCGCTGGACTGTCGATCCGTACAGCCAGCTCCTCACTCAGCCGTTCCTGTACACGGGCAGCTACGCGGCCGCGCGGTCCGTCCAGTTCGTATTTGCCATAGCCCATCTCCTGCACCGGGCCCTCACTAAGCTCTCCGCGCACTACTGAACAATAGCATACATCCTCGGCATAGCGGAGCGCCAGGAAATCCAGATGCCCTTGTGTACGTCCGTAGATCAGATAGATCATCGCCTGCGAGATTACGGTCCCCAGCGAATTGGAGCTGGTATTCCAGGCGGCATATCCGGCCAGATCGAACAGGAGGTTCTTCTGCCGCAGCATCTTAACCAGCTTTTGATCACCGCCGTTGGCATAGCCTACGTCCGCAACAGCCACCGGCATCTCCTTGCTCAGCAGAAGGTAGTCCCCGTACTCTACAAGTTCCATCAGGTTCCGGTATACGTCATAACTGTGAAAAGCATGCTTCTGCGACACCGCCTCCTCCATCGTCTCACCCGGCGTGCTGACCAGCAGAACCAGGTCTGCCTCGGCAGGACTGGATGCGATCAGCCCCCCGGCGGCCAGGATCTGATACTTCAGCGTCTCATAGAAAAAGCGGTCCTCGAACAGCGGCGTCACGAATGCCCCCTGCACAGCGGACAAACGCGGGTAGATCATCGGCCTCCGCCCTTCGGATTTGTTCAGCATCCGGGCGAGCAGCGTGCAGCCTACCTCATCTGCTCCCGGATACATATAAACCTTAAGCTCCAGATCAAGCGCCGTGATCCGTGCCCGCACCTTCTCCTGGTCCTTGGCGGTATGCCCATATGGCGCCGAATCATCCTGCGGAACAATCATGAAGTCGATCACCCCGTCCCGGACCAGCTCCAGCGCCTGCTTGTTCGCTTCAATATTAATCGCCCGGCGGCCGAGATAATCCTGCAGCACCTCGGCTGGAAGCCGGTGATCAATATCCGCCAGCTCACGAATCTCCTCATCGGTGGCGATTCCCAGCTCCAGCCGGTGGCCTATGAAGCCCTTGCGGAAAATCTCCCGGCCCCAGTCGGCATAATAATCCGGTTCCTCGTCTGATAGAGAATACTGCGGACAGCGCATAATCAGCTGGAACGCATACAGCTTAAGCTGCGGATAACGCCGCCGGATCTCCCGCAGCCGCTCCAGGCGCGCAGCCAGCACTTCAAGCTCCAGCTGGTGCAGCCGCGAGGGAATAATGCCGCCGTAGAGCAGCGTATCCAGTGCGACCACCGCCCCATCTGCCCCTTCGCAGGCAGCCTCGAACCAGGACCATAGCTGTTCAACATCTCCAGGGCGTTTCTTCAGCCCCATAATCCCGGCGGGCGGACGCTCTACCCTATAATCTGTTCCCTGAGCCAGCAGATAAGGGAATTCATAATTGCAGGGCCGCTCATCCAGCGGAACCAGAATCAGCTTATGGTGCTTAGACATGCTGGTCCTCCTCCTTTGTCTCCTTCTCCATTTCCGGCAGCTCGATCCCCAGCGCCTCAGCCGCACGCACGGCCGGATCACTGCCGAGCCGTACACCATAACTGCGGCAGGTCTCCAGGCACTTAAGCACATCTTTCCCAGCCAGCGGCTCCGGCGTATTCTCCAGTTGTCTGCGCACAGCCCGCCACAGCACAGCATCTCCGATGGCCCGGCGCAGCCATGGCCCAGCCTCTTCGATGAACTTAGCATTCTCTAAGCCGCCAAGCCGCACGGCCGTCTGCTCCAGCCGGCTGAAATAAGCGTCCAGCCGGTCCAGATCACGCTCCGCCAGCGCATCGTCCAGCTCCGGGTAGCCACCGGAATACAGGCGGCTGTTCAGATTCTGGCGGCAGAAGAACATCATGTCCTCCGCAAGCGCTCCGGCGAATTCACGCACGGACAGCTCCCAGGACAGCTCCGGCATGTAGCGCTCGCTGTTCCACATATAGTGGGCCATTGTGCTAAGCGTGATCTTGGAGCATTCCCACTGATTCATCGGATTGGCGACGACCGCTGTATGCCCGTACCTGCCAAGCCGGGAGCTGCGTCCGCGCACCGGATCGAGGAACAGCCGGTCCTTATCGCAGTCATTCACCGGAATATTGTCCCACAGCCACAGCTCATGCCCGTAATATCCATGGTTATCCTCCGCATGCCCCCGGCCAATCTCCGGGGCGAAGACGAAATAGCCGGTCCAGAACACTTTGACAGCGGGATGAAGTTGCTCCCGGATATCCTTTTTGTACTCCGTATTCCAATACGACCAGTATTCTGAAGGACACATAGCCAGGGTGAAGTGCGGCAGACATCCGGCTAAGTAATCATAGACCCGGTTCGTCACATAGGCATGGGCGTTCCCGGAGCGCTCCAGGAACTGCTTGTTGTCGCCTTGGAGCACATAATCGATGTCATCCATCAGCAGTGCGAAATGCCGCACCCCAATCGCGATCATGGCCCCAAGCTTCTCCTCCAGCTTCGCGAAGTCGCCTTGGCTGCGGAATTCCAGATCATTGCCCGGGCTGATACAATAGTAGAAATCCACCAGATGCTTGTCGCATTCCTGCTTAAGGTCATGAATTCTGGTGAACACATCGTCCGGGTACGGCTCACGCCATAGCTTCCGGTGATAGAGATCATCCTTCGGTGCGTACATGAAGGCGTTCATCCGGTGCCCGCTCATATAACTGACCGAATCCATCCGGTCCGCGAAGCTCCATGGCACGCCATAGAAGCCTTCAATAATGCCCCGCACCGGAAAAGAAGGCTCATCCTCCACCGTAACCACCGGCAGCCGGCAGCAATCCTCCTCCACGGTCAGCAGCATTTTCAGCGCATCCAGCCCGTACTTCAGTCCCCGCCGGTTAGACGCAGCGACAACAAGCTTCGCATCCTCTCCAATCACCAGCCGGTATCCGTCCGCAGCAAGCCCGCCGTCATACTCCAGCATCAGCTGCGCATTCCCCTTATCGGCGGTGGCTACGCCCGGTCCGGCTGGCTCCAGAATCACAATTCCTCCGTCTTCCGTAAGCAGCCCGTTTACATCCTGATTCATGGCATACCGCGAGGCCAGCTCACAGCGCAGCTGCGGACCCTCCACAACCAGCTCTTTCCCTTGCGTATAATAGTCGCGGAACAGATATTGGCAGTCCCGTAACGAAATTCCCATTGAGTTATGCCTCCTTAGTTAGCCTTTTATCGCGCCAGCAATTCCTTCCATATAATACTTCTGCGTGAAGAGGAACACGAGGATGATCGGCAGCACCGAGATCATGGTTCCAGCGGCAATCCAGCCGAAGTTATAGGAGAATTGCCCGTTCAGATACGTCAGGGCTGCGGCGAGCGGATACTTCTCCGGGTCGTCCAGGACGACAATCGGCCACAGGAAGTTGTTCCAGAACGCCATGACCTCCAGTAATCCAATCACCGCAATCCCCGGCTTGACGAGCGGCATGACCAGTTGAATGAAGATGCGCAGCTCTGAGGCTCCGTCCATTTTACCCGAATCCCGGATATCTGCCGGAATACCCAGGAACGTCTGCCGCATCAGGAAGATATTGAACACGGACACCGCAGCCGGAAGAACGACGCCGAAGAACGTATTGCCCAGCTGAAAAGCCTGAATCGTCAGATAATGTACAATCATAGCGGTGGCCGACGGAATAATCATGGTCGAGATCAGCAGCGTGAAGACCAGATTCCGGCCCTTGAACCGGAAGGCCGCCAGCGGATACGCCGTCAGACAGGATAGAATAATGTTGAACACGACTCCCAGCAGCGTAATGATGACCGTATTCAGAATGTAACGCGGAAAATTCATGAAGTTCCACACCTGCACATAGTTATCGAACGCAATGAAGGTGGGCAGAATGGCAGGCGGGTTCGCAAACACGTTGCGCCCCGGCATCAGCGAGACACTGAGCAGCCACAGGAACGGCCCCATCATGAACAGGGCAAGCAGGATCAGCAGCAGATAAGTGATTAGAACACGCAAGCTACGCGGCATCAATAGGAATTCACCCCGCCTTTCCGGTTCAGTCTGAATACGAGTACACTAAGCGCTCCCACCATCACACTGACGATTAGCCCGAGCGCCGAGGCATAGCCGAAGTTGAACTGCTCCAGCCCTTTTTGAAAAATATAGACGCTTGAGGTCAGCGTGGACGTCCCCGGCCCGCCCTTAGTCAGTATGTAGACCTCATCGAACACCCGGATCGCGCCCATGACCGAGATCAGTGTGCAGAACAGAATATGCGGGCGTAATAGCGGCAGCGTCACATGTACAATCAGCCGCAACGGCCCTGCACCATCCACTCTTGCGGCCTCATACAGATCTGCAGGAATGCCTTGAAGCCCAGCCAGATAGAGCATCATGTAATAGCCGAGGCCCTTCCACATCGTAATGAACATTAGAACATACAGCGCCGTGCTACTCGTCGATAGCCAGGAGACCTGCTCACTGATAATCCCTGCCTTCAGCAGCAGGTAATTGACAACTCCGTTATTGCCGAGCAGCCAGCTCCAGATCAGCGCCACCGCAACCATCGAGGTCACGACCGGTATATAGTAGGAGGCCCGGAACATTTTGACTCCAGGAATCCGGCTGTTGACCAGAATCGCCATTAAGATCGAAATGATCTGGATCACCGGCACAATCAGCACATATACCAGTGAATTCCACAGTGAAATCAGGAAATTGTGATCCTGGAAGGCCCGGGTGAAATTATCCAGACCCACATAATGCGTCTCGGTAATGACCGAGTAATCTGTTAATGATAGCGGTATTCCGTATATAATCGGCCAAAAGGTAAACACCGCCAGAAACAGCAGGCCCGGCGTCATAAAAGCCCATGCGGTAAAAGATTCAGACCGAAACCCCTTGTACACCTGCTACACCTCCCACTCCTTCAAATACCCTCAAAATATATCAATCGGGGGAGAAACTCCCCCGTATCAGCTATGCTTCAGCAGCTTAGGAACCCTGACTGATAATAGTATTGACTTCCTTCTCTACCTTGTTCAGTGTCTCCTTGATATCCGCGCCGTTCATCAGAATCTCCTGCAGTCCCCGTGCCAGCGCAGAGTTGATATCTGCGGCGCTTGGTACGCCGACCATATAATCGGTAGCCTTATCCAGACTCTGCGAGGAAGCCACCTTCGCTTCAGCTTCGAGTGAGCCGTCAGAGTCGGTGAAGAACGGGTCCTGAATCGAAGCCTTGCTTGACGGCAGCGTGTTGGCGACCTTGGAGAAGGCTGTCTGGTTCTCGGCATTCGTAAGGAAGGCGGCGAATTCCACCGCCTGCTGCGGGTTCTTCGACTTCTGCGGCACGACCAGATTCATCGAATTAGAGAGACGCAGGTTCGCCTTGCCTGTCGGCAGCGGGACCGCAATGGTGTTCTTGTAGACATCCGGCGCGGAGGTCTTGATGAAGTTAATGAACGTTGGACCGGACAACTGGAAGGCTACCTGTTCACCGGAGAAATACTGAATCTGCTTACTGAAATCCGCGTCCTCCTTCAGCACTACCCCTTCCTTCATCAGATCGCGCATCTGGGCGATCATCGCTTCGGCTTCCGGCGTATTGAAGGCCGCGGCCGTCTTGTCCTCGTTCAGAATCGGGATTCCGTCGATCGGGAACAGCTTGGAGACCAGCTGCTGCGCATATCCCGCAGTCCCGGTCTTCTCATGAACCTGGCGGGCCCACTCCACCAGCTCCTCACGAGTCTGTGGCGGACTGGCCGGGTCGAGGCCCGCCTTCTCCACCAGCTTCTTGTTCATGAACAGCACTTCAGTGCCTGTGTACCAGGGAAGCGCATAAGCCTTGCCGTCGAATACTGTAGAATTATAAATCCCCTCGAAATAACTCTTCGCCTGCTCATCCGTCAGGTACTCGTTCAGATTCAACAGCGCTCCCTTACTGCCTAACTGGCTGGCGAACTCGGTGTTAAGATTCACGACATCGGGACTCTTACCGCTCGCTGTACTGGTCAACAGCCGCTGCGAGATGGCATCATAGGGATAGTCCTTCCACTCCACCGTCACTCCGGGATGGCTGCCCTCATACTGGGTGATCAGATTATTGAAGTAATCATTGAACGTTGGCTGAAGTGCAATCGTCCAGAATTCAAGCTTCACCGGCTCCGCCGCAGCCGTAGCTTCAGCGCCCGTGCCGGGTTCTCCGGTGCTTCCTGCATCCGGTGTCCCCTTCGTATTGCCATTTCCTCCGCAAGCCGCAAGCAGCATAGACATGGTCAGCAGCAGCGATACTGTGAAGCCCTTTCTGTTAGTTCCCACACCACATTCCCCCTCAGATTAAGTGTAAGGCGAGCGCCCTTCCCGCGTCAGGGTTCCTGACTTATTGCTCCCTCTTTGCAATGAGTATAGCAGAAATTTTAATTAAATGAAGTATTTTTCCTAAAATAAATTAAAAAAAGAAATAATTTTTCTTTTTATGCCCGCAAAACAGCCTCCGCCTGCACCGGAAGCATTTTCCCGGCAGGCGGAGGCTGTAGTTAGAATAGAATATCCCCTTCATTATTCAGCTCCGGCCGATTCCGGCAGCAAAGGCAGCAGCAATAATCAGCAGAGTAACGATCCGGCGCAGCTTCATCCCAGCCCCAGACTGTGGTGAAAGGCGGCGTACAGCGAACCGAACTCTGCCCGGATCTCTGCCGTAGTGCCTGACCCCACATGCTTGCCCTGATTCAAGAAGACAATCTGATCGGCCACCCGATCCGCAATCTCCAGCTGATGAGTGGAAAAGAGGACCGTATGCCCCTCTTCCCGGATGTCCTGCAGCAGCTTCACGAATTCGTTCATCCAGAACGGGTCCAGCCCGTTAGTCGGCTCATCCATAATCAGGAGCGGCGGCTTCGCCAGCAGCGCTTGCGCGAACAGGACGCGCTGACGCATCCCCTTGGAGAAGGTGGTCACCAGGCTGTTGCGCTTATCCGCAAGTCCGACTAGAGCCAGCACCTCCTCTACCCGCTGTTTGCGTCTGGGAATCCGGCGCAGTGCCGCCCAGAAATTCAGCAGCTCTTCCGCAGACAGCCCGTGGCTGAACTGATAATCATCCGGCATATAGCCGATCTGCATGGAAAAGCGCTTGCGGGATTGCTTCCACTTCAGCCCGTTTACCGTAATTTCGCCTGAAGTCGGCTGTAGAATGCCAGCTACCATCCGCAGCACCGTGCTTTTGCCGGCCCCATTCCCGCCGCACAGGGCAAGTATGCTGCCGCCTGGAACCTGGAAGCTGATCTCTTCGACCAGTGTTTGCCGCCCTATGAGCTTGGTAATCTCTTTCACCTGAATTAGCGGATTATCCACGGGAACGCCCCCTCTCCCAGATCCAATATACCGCTAAGATGGACAGCAGCACCCAGGCAGCGCAGACTCCGAGGAACAGCAGACTGCCGCCCGGACGGCTAATCCATTCCACCCACTGATAATATTCCGGCCCCAGGACCGAACCTCCGCCCAGCTTCACCACCACGAACAGGCGCACCAGCTCAGCCGGATTAAGCATCGTGAGCACAATCAGCGCTGGCTTGATCCAGAGATACGGGAGCAGCCCGAGGCCTGCGATCAGGAATGTCGGCCAGCCGATCACCGCGAAGAACCAGACCGCTACAGAGATCGTCAAGGCCTGCCAGCGGTTGCGGGATAACGAGCCGATGAAGAGGGCGAGTGTCAGGAACAGCAAGACCAGACCTGCCGAGAAGGCCAGGAACAGGAAGTAAGTATCCGCCGCAAAAGCCATCCCGAGCAGGCCGCTGACCAGCCCCATCAGCCCGTAACCAAACGCTACAATCGTCAGCAGGACAGCGGCCAGACCGGTATATTTTCCCAGTACGAAGGATAAGGTTCCAATGGGATAGGTGGATAAGAGCTGCCAGCTTCCGTCTTCTTGTTCCGAGGTCAGCGAGAAGGAGCCCAGAAATAACGTCATCAGCGGCAACAGATACAGAATCAGGCTCAGCATGGAGCCCGTAACCGCAGTATAGCCTTCCACCGCGTTATTCGCATGGATCAGCAGCAGCCCGAGACTGAAGGTACAGAATAAGGCCAGGAAGGAATAGGCCCACGGGTTGCGGAAGCCGATCTTAAGCTCTCTGCGGGCAATATGCAGGATGTCAGCCATACTCACATATCCGTCTCTTCGGAATGCGTACCTTCCTCTGAGCTATGCTCCTCCATATGACCTTCCCCGCTCTGCATGTCCATGTTCATCATATCCTTGTTCTGCTTCCATTCATGGGAGGCCAGCTCTCCGGCGGTTAGTACAGTGCCTAGCGCCTGCTCCTTCACGAATGCTTCTGCTGCCGCCTTGTCCTTGAAGCTGATCACTCCATAAGCCATCGGCGTACGCAGAGAAGCGTCATACACATAGCTCGCCTTGCTGAATTCAACCCAGCTCTTGTCGTTATAGTCGCGGACATAATCCATGCCGATCTGCTCCGTGCCGTTGCTCTTTTTCCACTCATTCATACAGCCGATATCATCGAACTTGTAATTCTTGCCGTCCTTGGTCGTTAGCTGAGTAGCGAAAGCATCATCCTTCACCTGCATATTGCAGACCACACAGATATCGACGTCTTCATTAATCGCTACCGGTTCGTATTTCTTCTGTCCGCAGGCCGCGAGGATCACCAGACTCATTGCTACCATCAAGACCAGACTCCATCGTTTCATAATCGCAGTACCCCCAAGTATATGATTGTAATTACGGACAGGAACAGCAGCAGCCAGCCCGCTACCATGACCGTGCCCTGTCCCCCTGCCGCCTGATCCGGGCTAACCGTACCTGCCTCAAGCTGCATGAGCGGCGCTGAATCGGTGGACCACCCTGCCGAACCGCCGGTGTACATATCGCTCAGGAAGGTCATCCCCGGTGACTGGAAAAACAGCTGATACGCTGCATTCCCCGCAACCAATTGCTGATAGAAGGGGTTGATCGCATACTTCAGGTCGCTGACCCCATCCCCCGTGAGATCCAGTCCGCCAAAGGCGTCCCAGTAATTCCCGTTCATCTCATTGTCCCTGCTGCCTGTGGCCTGGGCCTCAATGACGTTCGCAACAAACCCGTTACGCTCAAAGCGGTTGCCCTCTGCATTCTCGAACTGCACGCCGATATAGTTGCGGAGCACCAGATTCTGCTGCAGCTTGTTATCCGAGGACTGCTGCATGTAAATCCCCACCCGGTTGCCTTCCACCCGGTTGTTTATAATCGCGGAATTCCTTACATCGTAGAGCAGAATCCCCTGTGAATGCACATTCCGGCTCTGCTTGCGGAAAGAGTTCCCCGACACCACCACATCGGTTACGCCCATCACCATCGCGCCGGTAATGTTGTATTCACCGGTGTTGTTAGTGACCTTCGAGCCATTGATATACATGCAGTGGACCCCGTACCGCAGATAAGTAAGCTTGTTCTGGTCCACCACCGTATTGCGGCTGTTCTCCAGATAGATGCCATCCCGCAGATAAGCGATGTCGTTGCCCCGGATCACAGCGCCGTGAGAGTTATAGAGATCGATCCCATTGCCTCTCGTTCCCGGTGCTTCTCCTGTGGGGATGAACCAGCTTATTGTATTGTCCGAGATCACCCCGCTATCGGCTTCACGAAGCAGTATGCCGAACCCTGCCGAATGAATGACCAGCCCCTTCAGGGTGACCCTGTCCGCTTCAACGCGTACAGCCGCCGCTTCCCCGTCGTTATTCTGCTGAATCTTCAGATTCTCAAGCCTTACACCGTCTGCCGTGATCAGCACCGCCGCCTGCTCGTCCTTTGCCGTATGCAGCAGAATCGCCTCGCCGTTACCGTTAATCGTCACTCGCTTATCCAGCCGGACCGGACCGGAATAGGCTCCTGGAGCCAGGGTGATGAGATCTCCCTCACGGGCTGAGTCGATGATGGGCTGGAGCGGAAGGACTCCGGTGCTGGTGTCTGCGCTTACAATGGTGCCATGATTGGAGGAGCAGAAGAACAGGCATATCATGAACAAGCCTGCCAGCAGTACAGCTCTTACTTTGGTACTACGGGATGGACGAAAGCCTTGTGAGATTAGCATTGTTCACTCCCTCGATGTAGTAATGTTCCCGATTCAAGCTTATAGCCGTGTAATGATAACGCTCCCATTGTAGGTAAAAGGAGATCTGATGACCATAGCCCATTTTAGCTATCCCGGACAAAAAATGTGTCTAAAATGTGATTAAGTGTCTTGGCCGATCATTTCTTCTTCGTCTTCTTAATCGTATTGTTATCCGTAACTGTATAGATGAATCGGGCGTCTTCTGCACCGCCGTCATTGTCTGTCACCCGGAAGGTAACCGCGTCCGCAGCGCGCTGCACGCCTCCTGTCCTGAAGCAGAACACCTCATGATCATCCTTGCCCCAGAATGAATTCAGCATACGGAAGCTTTCGCCGTCAATCCCCTTCACCGTGCGGCGGCCGTTGGCATTGTACAGTCCGTGCTTGTCTGCCGCCCAGCTCTCCGGGCCGTGATCGAACAGATAAACGAAGCTGTCACGGTCCAGCTTCCTGGCCGGATCTCCCCACTGGTACACCCTCTCCCGGTCAACCGCCCAGCTTCCATTCTCTGATAAGACTGTGAAGCTCCCCGGATCGGCTCCAGGTAGCGGCTCCAGAATATAATCCGGGTGACCGAACGGCTGGAAGGTACGGCCGAACCGGGCATGATAGACCTGGCGCTTGTCTTTGGACAGCCCCTGGCTGCCTGCCGGCATCAATACAGTGAAGCTGGCCGGGTCTGCTCCGGCAACCGCATATCCGTTATAAAAGACGTTCTGCGCATCCCTTCCGAACAGGCCCCCGAGGGCCTCGAAGGTCTGTACATCCGCTGCCCGGGCCCGCCTCCAGGTACAGTAGACTCCTTGCGCATCTTGTCCATACTCGTCATCCAGCACCTTAAACGTTACCGGATCTGCCCCTCTCACCAGATTGAAGACCTGGTGCGTCCCTGTCCTTCCGGCAGCACCGCTCTCGGAAGCGTAGAAGACGGCCAGGTCTGTCTTGAACCAATTTCCCTGAATCCGATTGGCTCCGGCCTCTGGCTTGTCATAGCTGGCATGCCACCAGCCGTACACACTCGGATAAGCATCCCGCAGCTGGGGGGCCAGCCCGGACTTGCTGCTGTTGGCATAAGATAAGGATTGATACAGATGCAACACATGGTCCTTGTCCATGCAATAGTCCATATGTGCCACCGCTGTCTCCACATCGATATCCTCCCAGGTATGAAACCGGTCAACGTTCTTCACATACAGACGGTGCTTGTCCTTAGCGAAATACGGTGAGCCCTCCAGAAGCTTAAAGGTCTCAGGGTCTGCTCCCGGGATCTGCTTGTTCTCCAAATAGACATGCAGCGTATCCAGTCCATAGTCATTATCCAGAACTCGGAAGGCACTAGTGTCCCCGCTGACAAAGGTGACTTTATTCTTACGTCCGTCAAACCACCATACCCCCCGGACATCCTGCAGATACCCGAACGGCAGCCAGCCGCGATGAAAGGCATGAATGACCGCGAAGCCCTCACTGGTAATGCCGCCCTTAAGCAGCAGAGCGTCTCCTGCTTCCTGCTTCAGCAGAACATGTGCATCTTCGGTTATGAACAAACTATTGGTCATATATCATCCACTCCTTACCCTTCGTTTTGTCTATCATACAACAGTAGTCCCTTCTATAAATTAACCACATCCATTCTACATATGGTGTGGATCGCATTGTTGCACATTTTGCAGGATTTCTCTAAAAATGTTATGGGTTACGCTACATTGTTGCATCATTTGCAGGAATTCCGGTGTTTATTGCAACTTAACGCTGACTTTGTTGCATTTCATGCAGGATTTCAGCGTAAGGGGCTTCTATTGGCCAGCATTGTTGCATATTTTGCAGGATTTCTCTAAAATGTTACGGACTACGGAGCATGGAGATGGCTCCCTCACACACACCTTCTCCGCAGAAAATAAAAAAGACCACAACCGGCGGAAGCCGGGCTGTGGTCACTGATTCTATCCTCTTGCTTATTGCTGAATTGCTTTGAACGACTCGGTCTGGCGGGTAATTCCCTGCTCCGCCGCGAAGCGCTCTATGCTCGATGCGCCGAAGAATCCATGGATGCCCTTCGTCCGCTGAATGACATAAGCCGCATCCTCCGGCTCGGCAATCGGGCCGCCGTGGCAGATAATCATAATCTCCGGGTTGACCGCCCATCCGGCTTCGATAATCGCCTCGATACGCTCTACACAATCGTCCAGGGTCAACGCGGTTACTGCGCCGATGGTGCCCTTGGTGGTGAGGCCCATGTGGGCGACCAGAATATCTGCACCCGCCTCTGCCATGGCCCGTGCCTGTTCAGGGTCGAACACATACGGGGTCGTCAGCATATCCAGCTCATGGGCGATGCGGATC
The DNA here is from genome assembly GCF_038595095.1 of Paenibacillus sp. FSL P2-0089. Classification (NCBI taxonomy): domain Bacteria; kingdom Bacillati; phylum Bacillota; class Bacilli; order Caryophanales; family Paenibacillaceae; genus Paenibacillus; species Paenibacillus sp. FSL P2-0089. The sequence continues at coordinate 3,558,187 of NZ_CP152006.1, read as the reverse complement.
ATTTCGACCTCAAGGCCGTAGCCCATCCCGGTCTCCTCCAGATTCTGGCGGAATACGCCATCGATCAGACCCACTGTTGGGAAATTCTGCACACCGCTGAAGCCCTGCTCCTTCAGCTGCTTCAGGAATACCTCCATCACCCGGAACGGGTCGGTGCCGCATACCCCTGCCAGAACGGGTGTATCCTTGACGACAGGCAGCACCTCCGAGCCCATCTCCACCACAATCTGATTGGCGTCCCCATACGACAGCAAGCCTGCCAGTGAACCGCGTCCTGCCATTCTGTAACGCCCGGAATTGTACACAATCAGCATATCGGCTCCGCCTGCCTCACTACTCTTGGCGGTAATCCCCGTGCCTGCCCCGACACCAAGAAGAATCTTACCCGCCTTCACCTCTTGCTTGAATCTGTCCATAATCTCAGCTCTGGTCTGCTTATTCATTAGCAGCTCCTCCTTATTGTGGGGTTCAGGCCTTCGCGGCCTGCATGAGATCAATCAGCTTCTGGGCTGCCGCCCCGGCAAAGACCGGATCGTTGATCGCCTCGTCCATGTCGATCAGTTCAACCCTTGAGCGGTCCACCTGCCGGCGCAGGGTATCGAACAGCATCCGGTCCTCTTCAGGGCCGTAGAAGGGCTGACCCTCCACATCAATCGCCGAAATACCGCCAAGCGGCAGCATAAGCACTGTACTCTCCGTTGCCATATTGAGCTTCTCGGCGAGCTTCCTGCCGAGCTGTTCATTCTCTTCCACGGTCGTCCGCATCAGGGTGACTGTAGGATTATGATGATAGAATTTGCGATCCTTGAACTTCTCCGGTACGGTATCCGCCGGGCCGAAGTTGCACATGTCCAGGGCCCCCACCGAGACGACCTGCGGAATGCGGTTGCGGCCTGCGGCCTCCAGGCGGTGCGGTCCTGCGTTCAAGACGCCGCCGATCAGTTCATCTGCCCATTCGGTGGTGGTTAAGTCCAGCACCCCTTCAATGAAGCCCGCTTCGATCAGCGCCTCCATCGATTGTCCGCCGATTCCGGTAGCATGGAATACCAGCACCTCGTAGCCGCGCTCCTCCAGGTATTTGCGCGCTTCGGTCACACACGGCGTGGTCACTCCGAACATAGTGGCTGCGACCAGCGGCTTTTTCTCCGGTTCATAGTCTGCTTCGAACAGGAGCATGCCCGCGATGGCAAACATCGCATTGCTGAATATTCTCGTCGAGATCGAATTGAGGCCTGAGACATCCACGACAGACGGAATCATCATAATATCGCTGGTCCCGACATAGGGGGCGGTATTTCCGGAGGCAACCGTGGATACCAGCACCTTCGGTACGCCGATCGGCAAGGCTCTCATGGCTGGGGCAACCAGTGAAGTTCCGCCGGTGCCCCCGAAGGATATGATGCCGTCAAATTTGCCCTCCTGGTATAACCGGGGAACAAGCTTCTCCAGCCCCTTGGACAAGACCTCTGTAGCTAACGCCCGGTCCTTCTTCGCGGCAAGCTCGTCCAGCTCCACACCTGCGGCGGATGCGACCTCCCGGTTAGACACATCGGGTTGAAAGGCTGGCTCGAATACACCGGTATGGATCATCAGGGCTCTGAGGCCCAGCTCCTCTGCAAGCTGCTTGATGTACAGATACTCCTCACCCTTCGTATCAAACGTTCCAGCTATGGCGATCGTCTTCATTCTGTGGCCTCCTCGTATACGAATCATAGATTCATCATACCGGGCATTTTTATGGATGAAAACGCTTTTATGTTCTATGTTTTTGTGTTTAGGTTAGATTTGTACTGCTTGGGCGAGCTGCCCATCAGCTTTTTGAACATTCTGCTGAACTGGGCATAGTCGGGGTAGCCGACCATTGTGGACACCTCGGATAATTGCAGATGCGGGGCCTGGAGCAGGATGGCAGCCTTTTGCATACGGAAGCCGACCAGATAGTTCTGGAAGCTGCACCCTACCTCCTTTTTAAACAAACTGCTCAAATAACTGCGCGACACATGCGCCACCTTGGCCAGATCCGCGAACACTACTTCCTCGCTGTAATTCTGGGCGACATACTCTTTGACGAATTCTACGTAATCGTAATGCCGGGTGATGCCGCTGAGCATTTTGACCATGAGATCATCCTCATCCAGCTTGCCCAGGCGCTTGAAATCGCGGGTTATGGCTGTAATCGATTGCTCGGAGGGAATCCGTTCAAAGGCAGAGCCGCCAATGTAGCCCATAATCTGCGTGTTGCTGCTGTACATATACTGGACGTCAACCGGAGTCTTGACCGGACCGCCGTAGATCATCTTAATGACTTCAGGCTTAACCTCTCCGCAGGCAGTGAGAATACGCAGCGCCTTCGCCTTGGCAGCTTCCAGCGAGACCACCTTCCGTGCCCCCAGCAATCCGCCTACGGTTAGGCCGAGATGCACACAGATCACATCCGCTCCCGCCTCTGCCATCTGGACCGCCTGGGCTTCGTCGAAGACGAAGGCCACCGTGAACAGCTCCTGCTGATGAGCCAGACGTATAGCCTCCACCTCCCTGTCATAGCTGATGCCGTCTTCCTCCAGTGCCTCTCTGAACACCCCGTCGATCAGGCCGACCGTCGGATAATTATTCACTCCCGCGAAGCCTCTGGCCTTAATCTCTTCTATATACAGGGACATTTCTCTCGTTGGATCATTCGCATTCAGCCCGAACAGCACCGGAGTGTCTCTAACCAGCGGCACAATCTCCTTCGAGGCAAAATCCATCACCATTTCATTACTGTTGCAGAAGGGCAGGAACCCCGCCAGCGAGCTTCTCCCCATCTGCCGGAACTTGCCGGAGTTCAGCATTAGAATGAAGTCTGCTCCGCTGTCAGCGGCAACCTTGGCTGTAATTCCCGTGCCTGTCGAGACGCCGATAATATGGTTGCCTTCGCGCAGCTCTAACTGAAGCCGCTCCAGTATGGCTGTTCTGTTCAAGCTCTATCTCCTCATCTCTCTAGCAGAATTCCCAGCAGAACATACGCAAGCATAATCCCGCCGGCTGCATAATCCATCCGTGCATAGTTCAGCACCCGATAGGAAGTCCGTCCCTTCCCGTTCCCGTAAGCCCTTGCCTCAATCGTCATCGCCAGCTGCTCCGCCCGCGCAAGGGTGGTGACGAGCAGCGGAATCACTAATTGGCTGTAAGCCTGTATCCGGTTAAAGCCTTTGGTATCCTTGATATCATACCCTCTGGCCTGTTGCGCCACAAGAATGCGGTCCAGCTCCTCGGTAATAGTGGGGATAAAACGAATAGCCAGCATGACCGTCAAGGCCAGCGCTTCTACCGGAACGCCCAGACGGGTTAACGGCTTGCAGAGCTGTTCCAGACCTTTGGCCAGATCGAGCGGTTTCGTCGTTAATGTCAGGATGAGAGCAAGCGAGACCAGCAGCAGAATCCGCCAGAGTGCGAAGAGTTCATTCCTGATCCCTTCCTGGTTGAACAGGAGATGATAGAGCATTGGCAGCAGCAGGATGAACAGAAGCGGCCGCAATGCCCGTAAGAGCATACGAAGAGGGATTCTTGATAATAGGACCTGCCCCCCGGAGAGGACTGTCGCTGCAATATATCCGGAGGGCGCCTGGAGGTGCATACTGCCCATTGTGAAGGCAACAAGGAGGAGCAGCTTCGTTCGCGGATCAAGCCGGTGGATGACAGAGTCTGAGGGGACATACTGCCCGAGTACAATTTTATCCGTCATCACTCAGAGACCCTTTGCCTGCCAGATAGCATTCACCATTCGGAAAATCTCCGCTTCCCTGCAGCTTGCAGGCTGGTGCTTCTCTCCAGAACATTCCTCGATGATTCTCAAAAGCTGAATCGGCTCCGGTACAGGCAGACCCGCTTGCTCCATGCACTCCGCATGCTTAAGGAACAGTTCGTTGACCTCCCAATGTCCTAACAACCGGCCCTGCGCCATAACCATCACCTCATCCGAGTATTCGGCAACATCCTCCAGCTGATGCGACAGGAACAGCACGGTCCGCTTGTTCTCCTCCTGCCACTTTTTTAGCCTTCTGAGCAAGTCGTTCTTGTTCCCGGGATCAAGTCCTGCGGTCGGTTCATCCAGAATAAGCAGCTCCGGCCCGGCCATCAGCACAGAAGCGATAGCCACAAGCCGCTTAATTCCCCCGCTGAGCTGTAAGGGATGCTGCTGAAGCAGGGCTGCGGGTAGGCCCATCTGTTCCATAACCTGCTTGATCGCCTGCTCCACGTTCGCCCGGGATTCCCCCCTCATACTAAGCGCAAAAGCCAGCTCCTGATACACCGTTGCCGCAAACAGCTGCTGCTCAGGATACTGAAAGACATAACCGATGTGCGGAACGGCCTTCAGCCTGCCTTGCTGATCTCTTGGTAATGGCTGCTGACGATACGTATATTCACCCTTATGGATCGGGAGCAGACCCTTGAATATTTTGGCGAGGGTGGATTTTCCGGCCCCGGACTGACCGATCACCGAAATCCATTTTCCCTCCTGGAGTGTGCAGCTTACGGATTCAAGAATGTCCCGCCCGTTCATCTTCACACTTACATCCTGCAATGCGTAGACCATAAGGTTCTGATCGTCTCCTTCCATTCTGCATGCAGCGGAGCGTCCAGCCCGAGCGCCTGAAATAATCTTACGGCAAAAGGAGGCGCAAGCTGATGCTCCGTCATGCTTACACTGCTGAACAAGCCGGAGGGCGTCCCGTCAAAAGCCAGCTCTCCCCGGCTAAGCAGCAGCACGCGGTCTGAATGCAGAATCTCATCCATATGATGGGTAATGTGGATGATCGTCAGCCCTTGCCGGTGAAGCGTGTGCATCACCTGAAGAAGGTCCTGCCTGCCCTGCGGATCAAGCATTGAGGTGGCTTCATCCAGGATGAGGATGGAGGGCTCCATTGCCAGAACGGCCGCCACTGCAACCCGCTGCTTCTGCCCGCCCGACAGCTGATGCGGAGCGGCGTCCATATAGTCTTCCATGTGAACGGCTTGCAGTGCACGGGTTGCCCTGCCGAACATCTTGGTTCTCTGGACGCGCAGATTCTCCAGCCCGAAGACCACCTCATCCAGCACGGAAGCCGTAATGAACTGATCGTCAGGATTCTGGAAGACCAGTCCGGCCTGCTCGCGGATGCTTACGAGATTCTGGCGCTTCGAGGTACTCAGCGCTCCCAGCCTCACCTCTCCGGCTCTTGGCAGCAGCAATCCGTTCATTAGCTTGGCGATGGTGGATTTGCCGCTGCCATTCGCGCCGATGATGGCAACGAATTCGCCTTGGCGTATGTCAAAGCTGAGCTGACGGAGAACCGGCTGCCCTCTCCGGTAAGCAAAATCGACCTGGTCAAAAACGAGTATGGGCGAAACTTCTTCCTGCACGGCCTTCTTCATGTCAACCCCTCTACCGCGCGGCTCTTCATGAGCTGGCGGGCGATTTTGCCGGAACCCGTGTAGCTGAATCCCTCTACGTTAATCAGCTGCTTAGGCAGCTTATAGCTCGCCAGATAGGGGCGGCAATACTTCCTGATCTCATCGAGCGTAAGCCGTTCCTGACCCTGCCACTGTATCAGTAACGTTACCTGCTCCCCCCAGCGTTCATCCGGTATGCCGAACACCATCGCCTCCCGGATATTCGGATGGCGAAGCAGTACTGCCTCCACTTCTTCCGGGAACACCTTGAGCCCCCCGCTCTTGATCATACTGCCCGCGCGTCCGGCCAGGCGCAGATGCATCTGCCGGTCCTGATATACGTAATCCCCTGTGCGCAGCCAGCCGTCCCGGAATACCCGCGCCGTCTCTTCCGGCAGGAGATGATATCCGGAGAAGATCATATCGCTGCGGATATATAGCTCCCCCACTGTGCCTTGAGGAACCTCGCGGAACTGTTCATCGCAGATCAATAGCTCTACACCGCTGAACGGCTGGCCCAGAGAGTCCTGCGGCTCCGCTCCGGTAAGCTCCAGATAGCTGATGTAGCTGGCTTCAGAGGAGCCGTAATACTCGTAGAGCCTAACCCCGTTGAACCTCTCGTGGCACTTAGGTATTGAAGACACAGGCCATTTGCCGCCGGAGCTAATCAAGGCCTGGATGGACACCTCGGCGTTGCTTGACTCCGCTTGGCGCAATAACGCCTCGGTCATAGCGGGCACAACGAACAGAATCATATCCGGTACGCGGCAGCACAGGGTGAGCACGCGCTCTGCATCGAATTCCGGAAGGAGATGGAACGTGGCTCTGCTGTACAGGGATTGCAGCAGGGCGAACAGCGACAGCGAATGCACGAACGGCCCGGGGGCAAGCACATGCTGCATCCGGTTCAGGCTGAACGCCTTCTCTGTAGCCTCCAAGCTGCTGAACCACGACTGATGGGTCCGCATGTACCCCTTAGGGACACCTGTGGTACCTGAGGTATACCCGATGAACAGCAGTTCAGGGCTATCTGCGGCTTCAGCCTCCGGCCCGAAGCCTGCCGCCCAAGCCTCATAGCTGCCGGAGACCTGTCCCCTGCCGAAATATAGCTGAGGAATTCCGCTGTAACGACCAGTCAGATCAGCTGCGAAGCATACTTCACTTACAATTAGCCCGGGATCGCATTGCCGGATGACCTGCTCCAGCTCTGCTAGAGACCATTTCGGGTCCAGCAGTACGGGAGTACAGCCTGCATAGTTAGCACCCAGGACAAATTCGGCGAATTCCATGCGGTTACCGGATAGAAGCGCAACGGTCTGATTCGTGTGTCCGCCCTGCCGCAGACCGCTGGCAACCTGTTGAACCCGCTTTGCGAGCTGCTCATAGGTACAGTCTTCGTGTCCATCTGAAATTGCAATACGGTGAGGGACGAGTGCGGCACGTTCCAGAATGTGTTCTGCCAGATTCACCGGAATCTCACGCCCCCCTCTTCTCCTCAACCGGACTGAACGCCCGGAGCTGCATGGTGATGACAGCGGCCAGCAGAGCCTTGATCAGATCTCCGGGCAGAAAAGCCGCAGACCCGGCAAGTCCGGTCCAGAGCGGAGTATTCGTAATCCAGGCCATGGTCGAAGCGCCGATTAGATTAACGAGCAGAACGCCAAAGATCAGATTAACGGCGAACAGCTTCCAGGCCCGGAGCTTCGGCCAGACCGCTTCAGCGAACCAGCCGATCAGCCCGGCGGCCAGCGGCCAGCTGAACAGATAGCCTGCTGTCGGTCCAACGAGTATGGCCAGCCCGCCGCGTCCGCCTGGTAATACCGGTAAGCCTAAAGCGATAAGGATAAGAAAAATGATCAGGCTGAGTGCACCTGTCCGCCAGCCCAGAAAACAGCCGGCCAGCATGACGCCAAGCGTCTGGGCAGTGACAGGTACAGGAATAATGCCTAGCGATACGGGCGGAACCAAGCCCAGCACCGCGATAAGCGCGGCGAATAAGGCCGCATAGACCAACTCTTTGATTCTCAATTCAATAACCTCCACAAGATAAGATACAGGAATTGGGCGGCCTTCCGGTCAAGGAGTCCAGCCAACAAGCTGAATTATAGTGGAGGACGCCTCCATTGTAAACCATAAATTATTAATAGGTTCACAATGATGATGTGAGTATACCTGATTTTTCTAATGATCCTAAGCATGTTAATATATTTAAAGAGATGAGATCGGAACGTTAGACTTGTGGAGGGTTATAGGCATGACAGTTAAAGAACATATCCTGGCCTTACTGGATAGCAATAAGGGTGAATACTTCTCCGGCGAGGACATCGCCGGGCGGTTATCCGTGACGCGCAGCGCAGTGTGGAAGGCCATCAAAGCGCTGCAGAGTGACGGCTATTCCATTCAGGCCGTCACCAATAAGGGATACTCCCTGTCCCCGCAGACGGACATTCTGTCCGCCGCAGCGGTCGCCAAATACCTGGATGCCAGGGGGCAAACGCTGCGGCTTGAAGTTTTCAAGAGCGTGGCTTCAACGAACGAGCTGGTGAAGTCGCTGGCTTCCGGCGGTGAAGCGGAAGGCAAAGTCATCCTCTCGGAGGAGCAAACCGCCGGGCGGGGCCGGAAAGGCCGGCCTTTCTTTTCCCCTGCGGGGACGGGCATCTATATGAGCATTCTGCTGCGACCCCGGCTGTCGGCGGCAGATGCTACGCTTCTGACTACCTCTGCTGCCGTTGCGGTGGCTCTGGCGATCGAGAGTGTGTCCGGCCTCAGCACGCAGATCAAATGGGTGAATGACGTATTCATGAACGGTAAAAAGGTGTGCGGAATCCTCACCGAGGCTTCCCTGTCCCTGGAGAATGAGTGGCTGGATTATGCCGTACTCGGGATCGGGATCAATGTGGCGCTGCCCGCAGCGGGCTTCCCCGCCGGACTGTCTGAGATTGCAACCTCTGTATACAAGGAGGACAAGCCTCCAGGCGATCTGCGCAACCGGCTTACAGCCGAAGTGCTGAACCGCTTCATGGGCTATTATGAGCAGCTTAAGGAACGGCTGTTTCTGCCCGAATACCGGCAGCGCATGATGTCGCTGGGTGAGACGGTCATGGTTGTTAAGGAGCATCAAGAGCAAGCGGCAACTGCCGTTGATATCGACAACGACTGCCGCTTGAAGGTCCGGTATCCGAATGGCGACGAGGAATATCTGTCCAGCGGCGAAGTTCGTATTCTGCTCTAACACTTAGAAACCACAATTCGCAAGAGATGCTTGCGGGGGGTGGTTTTTTTGTGCCATTATTCCGGCTCGGATATTTGACATGTGAATTGATTATCGATATAGTGTGAATCAGTTCACACCACGTATTAAAGGAGGAAACGATGCCAAAAAATACGTTCTTTCGATTGGATGAAGCCAGGCGCGAGGAAATATCGAACAGGGCTATGCAGCTTTTTGTGGATCATCTTTACGAGGATATATCGATGAAGATGGTGCTGGATAGCTTGTCTATGCACCCCGGAACCTTCTACCGTTATTTTGAAGACAAGGATGACCTGTATTGTCACTTAATCCGTAATGTGACCCGGAAAAGAGCTGCGTATTTTAATAACAGTACTGAAGATTCCCTGTTCCGGTCTTTCCTTACCGGCTTATTTGGTAACGTGAATGGTACGGTGGCCGAGCCGCTGAATGAGCTGGAGATCAAGCTTACTGAGACTTTTTTACACATTCCCGAGGACATACTGCTGAAAGTATATCTGAACGTGCTAAAGGGCGAGTCCTTCCCCTTGATTAAGGACATTATACGGCGGCTGAGGGTGGACGGATATCTCCGGCCTGATATTGACGATGACCTGATTTCATTTATGTTTGAATCTATGCAGTTTAATTTAGTCATGTTTTATAGGGAATTCGGGATTAAGGATTCTCAGATGCAGCATAAGCTTAGCAAATACTTTGCTGACTTTATGGGTCATGGTCTGCTTGAAGATCATAAATATTCCGAGCTGGTTAGCGATATTAAAAAAGCAAAGGAGTAGAAGTGTATGAACAAGCATTTGAGAACTTACGAGGTTTTTCCAGCACCTGTTGGCAGCTATACGGTTGGCCGGACTCAGATGGATCTGGAGTACACGGCTTCGGACCATTCCACAAGAGAACTGACAGCGTTCGTGTTCTATCCGTCTGACAGCAGCGAAGGTAAAGCTACATCAGCATACATGTTTCCTGAAGTCTACGGGATGTTAAAGGATCAGCCGCTCGTCACGGGGTATGTTACGAGCGATTTTTTCTCCATAGAGTTCAAGACCCGGTGTTACGACGACCTTGCTCTCTCCGCGAAGGAGCAGCGCTATCCGGTGTTATTCTATGTCTGCGGCGGGGGCGGCTCTCCGGAATGGGGCACAGTGCTCTGTACGGACTTGGCCAGTATGGGATACGTTGTGGTTAGCATCGGCCATCCGAATAGCACGATGTACAAGCGTAAAGACGGGCGTCTGTTTAATGTATCCAAGGACTTCTCCGATGCTATCATAGCGTTGTCTGAAGATCCGGAGATGCTGGCGCTGGCTGGTAAGATGGAGATGCGGCCTGACGATGAAGCTGCCGTTCAGATGTGCCGTAGCGTGCTTGCACTCCCGGTACTTGCCAAGTTAACAGAGTTTAGTGAGTTACAGGCAGAAGATGTGCGTTTTGTAGCCGATGTTCTGTACAAGCTGGACACTGGAGAGCTGGATTCTATCTTTAAAGGCAGACTGCTTGTTGACACCGGCATGGGCATCGTCGGACATTCTTATGGTGGGCTTACGACGGCGATGGTCTGCCGGGACGACGACCGGTTTACCTGCGGGATTGGCTTGGATAGCGGTGCATTCGGTCTCCTCGATAGCGACCTTAATACGCCCTTCCTGCTGCTGTATCGTGAACCCAACTACAACATGAATGCGGTCATTGGCGCTAACAATAGCAGAGAAACCTATTATTTCTCTGTTGACCGGGTTGCGCATTTAGATTACTGTGACATCGTGTTTACCGGAGTTAATGAGGACCTCAGAGGCGAACGGGATGCGATGGAGATGCGAAATCTGGTTACAGACTATACGAAGACCTTTTTGGATCATTACCTCCGGCAGAAGGCGGCAAGTGTGGACAGCTTGGCTTACGATGGCGTGGACTTGGTCAGGAAGACCAATAATAAGTGAGCCGTACAGTCTCAATTTTCACCGGCAACAGAGAAATATCTACCCGGCGCTGAAGTCCATATTCTGTCTAAAACGCCAAAAAACCGCACCCCGCAAGCAATGTCTGCGTGGTGCGGTTTTTCAATTGCGGCTTAGCTATGGCTTATGCTTTAATTACGGCTTATGAATGCTCCAGTGCTAAAATCACTTACTCCCCTGCGCCTGCTGGGTAGGCCCGTAATTCGCCGCTCCGGTGAAGTGAACATCATTTGGCGTGGGATACACTTTCGGGATGCGCAGATCCCGCTGATATAGTCTCAAATGCTCTCCCCGGGGAGAGATATCCACGACATCACAGCCTCTCCAGGATACCTTGTATTCCTCACCGCGCACCGTCTCCTTCACATTCAGCGTTTCTAGCAGATGCTCCAGCTCTACAGTATCCCCTGCTCCAATACTACGGATAATAAGCAGGTTCCCTTCCCTCTCAGGCGTGCAGTAGGCTCCGTTAATCTTCATGCTGAGGTTCTGACCCATCCAGTCATAGACCCGTACCGCAACATCGCATGGTTGTTTGGCTGTAATGGACATATAGCCCCGGTCGGGATAGCTCATGGTGACGGCAGCCTCCTTCGTCTCCTTATCCACCGGCATATTGACGATTACCGTTCCGTCATGGAATTCCACCGCCCGGTTCCATACGATCTCCAGGGCCACCGGAGCCATGCCGACACAACAGCCCGCAATCGAGCGGAACTTGGATAATGACATGGAATTGACGAGCGAGCCTCCGGTGAAGCCCCCGATCATTCTTTTATCAATCTCCCTGTAGGTTATGCCTGCTTCGTCAGGCCGGGTGTTGTCTGTGACTACGTAGGAAGATACCTTAAGCTGATTCTCCACCAGCTGGTTCCGCGCAAACAAGGTCATATCCTCCCAATATTCCTCATACCCGGCCAGAATCAGCTCATTCGCACATTCGATCATATCCTTGATGCAGCAGGTCTCACAATGCTCCTCATGCGGCGGATGCCACTGGGCATATTCCGGCACCCAGCCGAAGGAGGAGGACAGGCTGCGGATATAATCATAGATTCCTTTACCTGCGGTAATATACCGCTCCTTGCCTGTTACCCGGCCCAGACGTACCAGCCCGGAAGCTACCCAGCCTGCGGAATGGACATGTCCGAAGAATTCCATCCTGTAATTGAAATAGCGAGAAGGTCCGAGCAGATGGTTGGCAATGCCCGTTGCCAGATCAAGCGCGGCCTCATCTCCGGCAATTTCATATCTGCGCACCAGAGAATGCAGGACAATGGCATTGCGGATCGCCTGCTCCCCCCGCCCGGTATGCCTGGACAGATCGAAGCCGCCGTCCTTCAGGTACACATCATTGGGGAATTCGTACAGGGGCTCCTGCTCCTCATAATCCCCCGACCAGAACGTTCTGACCTTGCGCTCAATCACCAGGGAACGCATTCCCCTCACCAGCCCGGCCGCTCTGCTCTCCGCCTCCTGATCCCCGGGATCATTCTCCAGCATCCGGTTCAGCGCAGGAAGAATATAGCCCATTTCGTGAAAAGAGCTATGATTCGTATGCGTCCACGGATAAGGCTCATGAAAGCGCAGGCCGTGCTCTCCCCAGGACTTCATGAGATGACGGTAAAAGGATTGCTGCACCGCAGCGCCTTCCTCCGTCTTTAGCATTTTGCGCACCGCATCTATGGCCTCATACCAAGAGCCGACCAGCTCCGCATCGTCCACCCGGCAATGGGCAGCCTCGGCTGGCTTCTTGTGCGGCAGTATCAGCCAGTAGGGCAGATTGTCTTCCTGCGCATCAACCATAGAGGTCAGATACCCCAGAACGAGCTTGGCGTTGTGTAACGGTGTGAACTTTTCGTAAGCTTGACTTGACATGTTGTCTTTCCCTCCGCTGGTTAATCTCCGGTAACCCTCACCTTGAAATCGTCAAAATCGATGGACGCGTTCGCATAACCGTCGACGCCGAACAGCTGTCCTGTCAGTGAGCTGCCGCCGGTATGGCGGAAGGCGAAATCCGTAGCAGCCGGAACAGATTCATTGTTGATATACACGCTGTACGTCTTGGCATCCCAGTTCGCGACCATTTTGATGGCATACCATGTGCCCAGCGAGAAGTCTCTCACCTTGACCTTGTTGGAACCGCCATTTTGCACAAGGATTTTACCGGAATCGAACGCTGTAACCATCGAATAGTTGCTTGTACCGCTATCATTTCTTACCATGGCGCCGTTGGCATACTGGAAGCTGCTGTTTAACCGGACGCGGTACTCTATGACAATGCGCTGATTCCCCGCAGCACTAACCTCCCCAAGATAAGGCAGGAACAGGTTGGCTTTGCCTGATACCGCGGTCGTGGTCAGCCGCAGAAATTTGTTGCCGGCTTCTTCCTGGACTACAGCCGTAGCGCCATTCGTCAAATCCTGCGCAGTAATGCCGTAAGGATATTTGCCTGCTGTATCGCCGGAGAAATCCCGGTACGCCTTATAAGTTATGCCGTTCTGCGTGGTATTCAGCGAATTCAGTAGGGCGGCTTCCGCATTAGCCAGCGCATTCAGTTCTGCATTGAACTGCGCCTCCGTCAGCTCCGCATTGCCGGCCAGCGTCTCCGCTTGATCCACAGCGGCAACGAAGTCCGCATACTTGGCTGCACTATAATTGCCTGCCCCGTTTCCAAGCGGATAAGAGTTATTTGCCAGCTTGCTGCGCAGCTGACTTACGATCTCATCCAGACCATAACCAGGTACAACCTCTACAGAGATAGTGGAGGAGAACTCCTGGCCGCTGATCTTGAGCGTCACAGGAATCTGAACCGTGCCAATGGTGCTGAAGTCCATTCCTGCCGTCTCGCTGCCGGTCACCTGGGCCTGAACCGTCTGGTTGTGGTAGACGGCATTTACAACGCCCGGAAGCACGGGAACCACGCCTGAAGGTGTCTTCTCTGTTGAAGTGACCTGAACGGCATTTGACGCGGCAATGACCGTTATACGGTGAGTGGTTTGCTTGCCACCGTAGGAGGCAGTAATTAGAGCCGTGCCCGGTTGAACGGCATTTACCGTATGGGTAGCCGGGTCGATGACTGCCACGCCTGGATTGCTGCTGGTGTACTGCGCACTTCCTGTTACATCCTGAACTTCATAATTGTTGTAATATGTTGTTGCCCGCAACGGTGAGCTGATCTGGCCGCTGATCAGCACAGACTCAGGCCCGGTGAGCGTCAAGGACTGTACTGTTTTCGGTTCAGCCTTGACGTTAACTGCAACGGCAGCAGTTTTGCCGTTATAGGTGGCGGTAATGGTTGCGCTTCCTGCTCCGGCGGCCTTCACCTGATTCCCTGCTTGAATCACGGCTACGTTCGTATCGGACGAGGTCAGGACCACACCTGCCGTGACAGCAGCATAGGTAGTTCCTGTTACTGTATAAAGGGGCAGGCTGCGGGTCTCGTTAAGACCAAGCGTATATCCGGGAGTCCCGAACAGCAGCTCCGATGTATTCAGCCGGGATAGATCCAGGCTGTCGATGTCGGCCAGATTATTCCCCTTGGTGAAGCGGAGAACGTTGTCTCCCTGCTGAAGAAAGATCTTCGCCGTGGAGGCTCCCCAGCGGTTCGCGCCGGAATAGACAATATTCATCGACGCTCCGGGCCCGCCGTTGACCGACAGGATATGGGAGGCATCCCCCGCATTCGCAGAGCCGTTGCTGTTGCGCACGGACATCACATAGAAGCCCGCTTCCGGCACGTTGACGTTGAACTGGGCGTAGTCGTAAGCGTTAGCCAGATTGGTGATCTTCATCCCGCCGGAGGCGGAGCTTTCGCGCCGGACCGCTGGGGATGAAGTGCCAGCGGGATCTTTTACAAGCAGAGCTTCTTCGGCTTCATAACGAAACCGGGCTGGCTCGCCTGATGGGATTGCTATCGGACTGTTCGGATTAACGGGTTCTCCCAGGTTCGGCGTGTTGTCTGCGTTCCAGGTGAACTTCTGTGCTCGGACATTGCGTGTCCAGCCTGAGCCAGGCCAGCGGGCGGAATGGTAGATGATCCAGTCCTCGCTGCCGTCCGGTGAGGTCACGATACCGTGATGGCCCGGGCCGTAGACACCGTTCGCGCTGGAGAAGATCGGCTGATTACGCTTGGACCAGGAAGCGGGATTCATCAGATCGGCACTGGTGCTGGCGGTGATCAAGCCGAGACTATAGCTGTCTGTCCAGCTCCCATTGGCGGAGTAGACCAGATTGATCTTGTTCCCCTTGATAGTAATCTGAGGGCCTTCATTAATCCGGCCGGGTGAGGTCTCCCAGTCATACTCCGGTGTGGACAGGAGCACTCGCTGCGAGCTGATCGTCCACGGATTGCTCATTCTGGCGATATACAGATTCTGAAAGCTGCCATCGGTGTCCTCCCAGCCGGACCAGATGAAGTAGTGCTGGTCACCGATCGTCAGCACAGTGCCGTCAATCGCCCAGCGGTCCGTGGCATCGGTAATCTTGCCTTTGAAGGTCCAGCTTCCGGTCATCGGATCGGCACTGGCATTCTCCATCACATACATACGGTGGTTAGCGTTGGTTCCGTTATCGGCTGCAACGTAGATATACCATTTGTACTGGCCGTCCGTATCTTTGAGATAATGCATCTCCGGTGCCCACACGTTGGAGCTGTACATGGTTCCCTTAACCGGCGACCAAGCCAGACTCCGCTCGCCTGCTTCAATACCGGTAATCGTCTTCGACCTGCGGACCATCACTCCACTGGCATTAACAAAGGTGTTGTAATAATAGCCGTCCGTGTGCTTGTATACCCAGGGATCGGCCCCGGTCTGCATGATGACATTGTAGAAATCCGTCACATTCGTTCCTCCTTGTGCAGCCACAACAGGCTCTGGTAGTGACGTCCCCGACTCTTCCGCCGCAGCTCTCCCTCCCCACTGAGGCAGCATGAGCAGGATCGCGAGGCTGAGCAGCAGAGCTTTGACGTTTGTGCTGGACCACTTCTGTTCTTTCCGGGCTGAATTAACCGCTTTCATTTTTTCATCTCCTTCTCGTTCGAATGATGACTCCGGCTAGCGTACTCATAATACCCTCCAGGACCGCTTAAAAAAATGGACTATCTTAAATTGTTTTTGTAACCGTTTTAGTAGAAAATAATTACAGCGCGGAAACGAGCCAGGTCAGTAACCAAATAATTGGATAAACGCAGCTTAATTTCTCGACATCTGGCGATTGCAGGGGAACAAGTGGAAAAAGAGCAACTGCTGCTCACGGATTCAGGCACTTTAAGTAAATAGCGCTTGAGTAAGTGTTGTTTATCCACCTGCTGCGCCAGGCAAGGCCGTATCTCCATCAGCAGGTGGAGTAAATCCAACTGTTCCCCCTTCCCGCCTGAATCCTCCTGAAGCCTGCCCTCCCCCATGCAGCCAAACAGGGCACCTCCCGCTAAACGGAGGTACCCTGTCCAAACTCATATACTATTAACTCCTCCCGGCAGCTTCGGGATTTTCACGTTCACGGTTGTCCCATAGCCCAGCCGGCTGTCAACGGTAAGTCCGTAGCCTGCTCCGAACAGATGGCGGAGCCGGTTATGAATATTCAGCAGCCCGATGCCCTGTGCCGATTGCCCGGTCAGAGCCAGCTCCTTATGCTCCAGGCCAAGCTTGGCCTGAAGGGCGGCCAGTTCCTCCGGCTCCATTCCCCTGCCGGTATCCGTAATACAGAAGCACACATCTCCGCGCGCATCCAGGCTCCCGGTAATCTGAAGGCTTCCACCCTGATCCATCCGTTCCAGCCCGTGATAGACCGAATTCTCCACGATGGGCTGGAGGATCATCTTAGGGGTCTGCAGCTCCAGCAAGCTCTCCTTCACATCGAGCGACAAGGAGAATTTATTCTCGTAGCGGATCAGGATGATCTTCATGTAAGCTTGTATGCAGTCTACCTCTTCACGGATCTGCACAAGATCATCCTTCTTGATGCTATAGCGGAAGATCTTGGACATGCAGTACGTAATTTGCGCAATCTCCCGGCTTCCATACTCCAGTCCGATGCTGCTGATACAATTCAGCGTATTATACAGGAAGTGGGGATTAATCTGGCTCTGCAGGGCAGAGAACTCCGCCTGCTTCTGGCTCAGCTCGGATTCGTATAGTCTGGCCTGGGTATTGAACATCTCCCGCGTCATTTCGTCCATCTCGTCCATCATCCGGTTAATATCCTGGGCCAGCAGGCCCACCTCGTTGGTGAACCGGACTTTGATCCGGAAGCCTCTGTCCCGCCCTGCCACCTTCTTCATATCCATGACCAATCCCATCAGGGGACGCATCAGATTGTGCAAGAAGAAGCTGCCTGTAATAATCATACTCACAATAATACCAAGGCCGACCATAATGCTAACCTTCCGCATGGGAATCATGTCGGCCGTCAGTTCCTGCACCGGGATCATACTGACCACACGCCACCCGTCAGCCTGCTCCAGCCCCTTAACCTGAACGAGAACCTCCTTGCCGCCGATCGTTGCTTTTACCCCGTTAAGTAATTGGTTCTTGTCCATAGACAGCACATCTTTGATCACATTGCCCCGCGCATAGGAATTGGTGGAGGCAACCACCTCGTCCCGGTTATTCAGAATATACAAGGTGGAGTTCTGCGTTAATTCCGTATTCGCGACCAGTCCCTGCATTTTGTCCATATTGACCATCACCATGCAGTAACCCGTAATCTGTGAGAAATGGACGCCCCCGATCGACTCCACAATGGGAGCAATATAGAAGAACTGATCTGTCCCTGTCCGGTCATCCTTCAGAATGGCGGTGAACTTCCCCTTCTGCCGAAGCGCAGGATCGTTCTTGTACGGGCGGATAAAGGTCTCATACAGGTTAATATAAAAAATATCACCGCTTGCAGAATCCTCGCTGGAGAGGCGTCTTCCCTGGAGGTCATTGATCATGATGCCGTTCACATACGAATTGAAGGACCGCATATATTCCATC
Organism: Paenibacillus sp. FSL P2-0089; assembly: GCF_038595095.1. Classification (NCBI taxonomy): domain Bacteria; kingdom Bacillati; phylum Bacillota; class Bacilli; order Caryophanales; family Paenibacillaceae; genus Paenibacillus; species Paenibacillus sp. FSL P2-0089. Next base: position 3,540,584 of record NZ_CP152006.1, on the reverse strand, counting down.
AGATCCAGGGCATAGGGAGCGCTGTCGAACGCCCTTTTGTAATCATCATCGGCGATGGTGAATTCCTGAATCAGCTTGCTGTTGACCGCAAAGCCGGTGCTGATCCGGATATCATTGAACACCGAATCAATCTTGCGGCGGGTCTGCTCAATCATCTTGTTGCTGTAGGTGACCGCCCGCTTCTGTGTCAGATTCGAGAAGCTGTAGAAGAAGTAGAACTCCATGACCATGAAGATCAGGATGGAGCACACGATGAACAGCCATAGCTGATGCTTCAATTTCACCTTGCCGGTCTTCATGGCCTGTTGCTCCGTTCACTTTCCCTTTTTCTGAATTTGGCGGGCGTCATCCCGCAGTGCTTCTTGAACACCTTATTGAAATAATAGTAATCTACATAACCGGACTGGATGGCAATGCTCTCAATAGACAGGTCTGTCTGCTGCAAAAGCCCGCGGGCTTTCCTGATCCTCAGCTCAGCCACGTATTCAGAGAAGGTTTTGCCCAGATTCTTCTTGAACAATTGACAGCAATACACCTGATTGATGAAAAATTGGACCGACAGCTCCTTTAGATACAGCTTCTGCTCATAATTCCGGTCGATATAGGCGACCATCCGGTTGAAGCAGGAGAGAATATCCCCTTCCTGCAAAGCACGGCTATTCCCTTGCCGGAGCACGGTAAGAACGTCATGCAGGAAGCTGCACAGCGACTCCAGATCCTCGAACCGCTCCTTCAGCTCGGCATAATTCAGGAACTCCAGCTCCATGTCTCTGAGTTCTTCCGAATAAGCGCTAGTCAGAAGTCCGACGGCCTGATTCCATAAGTAGACCACCTCAATCATTCCCAGCTCATGAAGCCTGAAGTATTCCTGCAAGCCCAGGATGTATGTCTCGATGCTGTCATATTGATTACCATGAACTATAGAGTGCAGCTCATCTATACAGGGCTTCACCAGAGGCAGCTTGGGATTATAATAGTGAAATGCGCCGGAAGCATCATCCACGAATACCCGGGAGGCCGCCAGCTCTGCTTCCTTGATCAGCTTGCTGATCTGCTTAAGCCCGCTGCCGATGCTGCTGATCCCCACCACAGGAAGCCCTGGACTGCCTGCGGCCGCAGGCCATTCATCCGTGATTCCTTCCAGCTCACTCTCCTGCTCTGTGATCAGAACCGCCAGCAGGGTGCTTGCTCCGTTCTCTACCTCCAGCACATGAACCGGCTGCCCGTCCAGCTTCAGCAATTCGCCGAGCTTCGGCCGGTCTGCCTCATAATGGACAGCAAGCACCCGGCAGCAGCCTGCACTCATGCCAGCAGGAAGGCAGCGCCTGATCTCATCTTCATCTGCCGAGGTAAGCGCATCCAATAGAAGATGATTGCGCGCCGCACTTCGCCGGGAGAAGTGCAGGGCGAGCTTCGCCAGGAACGTATCGGTCATATCCACATCCAGCGGCTTCAGGAAGTAATCCAAGGCCCCGTAGCGCAGCGCTTCCTGGGCGTATTCAAATTCCGCATACCCGCTTATAATGACGAATTCCGAGTCTATGCCCTGCGCTTTGGCCCGCTTCATCAGATCGAGCCCGGAAATCTCCGGCATCCGGATATCTGTGACCACCAGATCCGGCTCCTGCAAGGCGATGGCTTCCCACGCCTGATATGCACTTGTGAACTGTCCCGAGATTTCAAAGCCATACTGCTCCCAGTCAAAGGCATTGCTGATCCCTCTAATCGCCCACGACTCATCATCTACAATAATGACCTTGTACATGGATATCCTCCTGAGACTGTGGATTCTTCTGATGTGGTTACACAAAGGAAATGCGGATAAACCAGGCCAATGAACAGCCGGTGGTTTATCCGTATTTCAGGTGTTACTTCTTATTCGCTGTGACTTCCCTGTAGTTCTTCACATTCTCTTCCTGAACCGCTTTACCGCCGGCATCCATGTATTCTTTGACCAGCTTATCGTACAAGGCGTCGAATTCGGACTCCTTGGCCACGATCAACCGGTCAATCATCTGCTTGTTCATATCGCCCAGCGTCTTGCCGTATTTGATGTTGGATTCGTTCGGTACCCCGTAATAGAAGGATGAATAGCCGTCTGTTGTGTTAATTTTGTACGATTCCATAGCGAGTTCCTCATACTGCTTATCCCCGGAGGCCAGGGCTGCGGCATAGGTTTTGACGTTCTTTTCGGTGTCACCCAGCTCAGCGCCGTTAACAATCATCGTATAATCCATGTTCAAATTACTCATCTGCATTTTCTCGCCGGTCTGTGATATCCCTTGCGGAATGCCGTCTTTCAGGGTATGGTGAACGCCTTCTTCACCGAACTGCAGGAAGAACATCACCTCCGGGTCCGCCATCCAGTTCAGATATTTGACCGCCAGCTCCGCGTTTTTGCTGCTTTTAGGAATGAAGGAGAAGATTCCGTTCTCATTATATACCTCTTTGAGGTATTTGCCTTCGGCATTTTTGAAGGTATCCACCGGAACATAGTGGGCATCCGGCGAGTTTTGCTTCAGTGGTTCACGGATTTTCTGGGTCATCGGATAATCCCAGTTGGCGGCATAGAAGCCGACCTTGCCGTTGGTGACATCGGCATCCGCTTGCTTGGTGGTTTTGTCCAGGGCAAAATCGGGGCTGATCAGCTTCTCATTATACAGCTTATTCAGCCATTTGTAGGCATCTTTGTTGCCCGGCTTCAGCCAGTTCGGCGTGGTGACGAATTCCTCCTCTGACATCTGGCCCCAGAAGGATTGAACGAGGTTGCCGAAGGTGTAGTTCATGCCGGCTGCCGCCGTTGCCCAGGGAATGACGCCGTTCACATTGCCCGGGTTCTTGTCGCGGAAGGCCACCAGCGTATTGTATAACTCATCTCTATTGGTCGGAAGCGGCATCCCGAGCTTGTCGAGCCAATCCTTACGGATGAACATCCCGTTCCAGGCCAGCAGGGTGCGCTTGCCCGGGATGGATACCTGCTTGTCGTTATATTTGCCGTAAGCGAGAACGTTCTCCCCGAGATAAGCCTTTAATTGCTGGCCGTGGCTCTCCAGCAGCTCGTCGAGCGTGTAGAGGCCGTCACTTTTGGCAAAGCGGGTCACCAGTGTCCCGTCATAGGTGAACGAGATGTCCGGAGCCTGGCCCGCAGCCATTAATACGTTCAGCTTATCAACCTCCTGGGACCGGGGAACCGGTACATATTCCACAATGGCGTTATTCGGCTTGCCGAAATGCTCATTCACATATTTCGTCCAGAAATTATTATTCAGATCCGGCTGGCCCTGAACCCCTCTGTCGAACACCTCCACCGTCAGCTTTGCAGGAGGATCAGAAGGAGATTTTGCTGCATTAGACGACTCCGGCGCGGCTGTCTCTTTGCTCTCTTTATCATTGCCGCCGCAGCCCGCTGCAACGCCGGCCAGCAGCACGGTGCTGCACAGAACGGCCGATATTTTCTTAATGCCTGTCTTCACGGTATACCACCCTTTCATCTCTTATCATGATAGTAATCCAGATTATAGCTTTCTTGCCCAGGCAGCTTCAACTTCCCCCAGTCTGGCCTCCCCCCTTCCGCAGAGTATACCCGCCTCAGCCCTTTATCGCGCCCGTCATTACACCGTCTACGAAATACTTCTGCAGCTTGGGGTAGATCAGCAGAATCGGAATCGTGGTGAACATGACGCTTGCGGCCTTCAGCGACTCTGGCACGATGAACGAGCCGACACTGCCCTCGCCGCCCTGCTGGCTGTCCAGCTGCTGGTTGGCTGAGATGATCTGGTACAGCTTGAGCTGCATGGGATAGAGCTCTTTTTTGGTAATATAAAATAACGCATCCTGGAATCCGTTCCACCGGTCTACGGCATAGAAGAGACTTAAGGTGGCAATCGAAGGCAGCGAGAGGGGCAGGACAATCCGGAGAAGAATTCCCAGATCCGAGCACCCGTCAATGGACGCCGATTCCTCCAGACTCTCGGGAAGGGAGCTGAAGAAGGTTTTCAGGATAATCAGATTAAATACACTCATCGCGCCAGGCAGCACCAGACTCCATATCGTATCCATCATCCCCAGGTTCTTGATCAGGATATAGGAAGGAATCAGACCGCCGCTGAAATACATCGTGAAGACCAGAGCGGACAACAGGAAGTTTCTCCCCCACAGCCGCTTTTTCGTTAACGGGTACGCCGCACAGATCGTCAGGAACATACACACCACCGTGTAAAAAATGGTCAGGACAATACTATAGCCCAGCGTATACAGCATATCGGCATCGCTAAGAATCGTCTTATACGTCTCTACAGTGAAGTCTACCGGCCATAAGCTAACCTTTTGCGAGATAATCGCTTCGTTGGAGCTGAATGATAGCGCTATCATATATAAAAACGGGACAATGCAGGTGAACGACAAAGCCACTATAAAGACTATAATCGCAATATCTGCCACACTTGTTTTCCGGCCAATCCGCCCTGTTCGTATCGTACTTGCCGCTCTCACCATATCCCATCCTCACCCAATTTCTTCGCAATATAGTTGGCACCGATCAGCAGGGTCAGACCTACCACAGACTGGAATAGCCCGACGGCTGTTGCCTGGGAGAAGTCTCCCGAGCTGATACCCACTCTGTACACGAAGGTGCTGATGACATCGGAATATTCGCTGACCAGTGAATTCCCCATGACAAACGGGCGGTCGAACCCGATCGATACCATTCGGCCAATCTGAAGAATCAGCAGAATGTTAATCGTAGATTTAATGCCCGGCAGTGTAATATGCCACATTTTGCGGAGTCTGCTGCAGCCGTCCATATCGGACGCTTCATACAGCTCCTTGTTGATACCGGTAATCGCCGCGAGATAAATAATCGTCCCCCACCCGATGTTCTGCCATACCCCCACAGTAATATAGGTGACCAGCCAAGGGGTCTTCTGCGACAGAAATTCAATTTTCGACAGTCCCAGGCTATCCAGGAATAGATTCACCATCCCGCTGTTAGAGAACATCAGATAGACAATCCCGCCGATAATTACCCAGGACATGAAGTGAGGCAGATAGAGAATCGTCTGCGTTAATTTCTTGAATCGGGCCATGCGGACTTCGTTAAGCAGAATCGCCAGGATAATCGGGGCCGGGAAGCCTGCCACCAGATCCAGCACATTCAGGACCAGCGTATTTTTGAGGGCACGGTAGAAGCTGTCCTGCTGAAAAATAAACCGGAACACATCCAGTCCCACCCATTCGCTTCCACTCGTCCCCTGAAAAATATTGTAGTCCTGAAAGGCCATAATCAAGCCGTAAATCGGTGCATATTTAAAAATGGCAATGTACAGGAGTGGCAGCAGCAAAAGGATGTAGAGTAGGGCATCTCTCCTGATCCTGAGCCAAAAGGTGTGTCTTCGCGTGAGTCCGATTTGATCTTGCTGATTGTTTAAAACCGCTTTCATTTCTCCCATCCCTCCGGCTGTATTAAGGAGCTCTCTTGTTCTTTATTATAGCTACCCCGGGAGATATGAAAATGTAATCGCTTAAATGAATTTGGTAATAACTTAAAAGACAGCCCCCGGAGGGACTGCCTTAAGCTTCATTTCATAATCAGATCGATTCTGCCGAACAACAGCTTCACCAGCTCGGTGGGACCCGGCAAGCCTGGTTGAAATAACAGAAGAATGGTAAGACCCGCCGCAGCAAACGTAATGCCTGCAATCACCTTTCTGGCTTTCTTGTCCTTACTGCCCCGGAATTCAAAAATAATGATCCCGCAGGACAGCAGCAGAATTGATAGGATCATTGCTATTTTCATGCTTCCCCCATCCTTCTATGGTTGCTGGAATTCAGGCGTACCTTCCGTCAGTTGGCCGATTGCTCTGGTATGCCTTGAGGCCCGGTTGATCTTCCGTTACCAGTAATACTCGTCTTGACGGAGACCTCCACCTGCAGCTCGGGGTACATAGTCTCCCACTGTTCCTTCTTTGCCTTCCACTCTTGCGGGTAATGTTTGCGGAAGGAATCGGCAAATCTGTAAAAGTCGGTCTTCTGCTCCTTTTGGGACATATGGAGTGCCTGATCGGCAGCTTCCTTAAGCCGCTTCTCCCAAGCCTTCTTCAGCGCTATCACCTTCGACGGATCAGTCAGATTGGCATCAGTTGTATTCAGAACGACCTCTCCACTCGCCACAATCCGGACCTTCATCATCCATTCCCCATTAACGATGCTTGGCTTCAGCATGGTGGTGATTTGTTTGGACAGGATCGAGAAGGCCCCCTTCTCCCCTTCCAGAGTAACCGGCATGATAATATTATTAAGCTCATTAATCATGAGCAATACTCCGAGGCTTACCGGTTCTTTTACAGTGAGGGAATAACGGCCGTGCTTATACAGGCTTAACCCCTTGAGTGAGGGGGTCGTCGCATTCGGTCCATCGTTCGGTTCCGGGGGAGCAATCAGGATACGGGTTAGGATGGCCGAACCGCTGGCTCCCTGAATGGATTGGGATAATTCCAGCAGAGTCACACGCGTGCCCAGGTTCATATTCGCCATTTCCCGGAGAGATTCGGAGGAGCTGCGCTCCAGCGGGTCCAGCAGGGCAAGAATATCCTTGGCGGAATCCTTGCTGGAGAAGATATACGCATGTTCGCGGAACTGCGGATAACGGAGGAAGAAATCGACGAATTCACGCAGCCCCTGCTTCCCCGCCTCTTCACTGATCACAATCACCTCACATTGGCCCCAGAACATATGGCGGGCGACCTTCCGCTGCAGCCGGTTCAAGGCTTCCGCAATGTTCACTCCTTCAGCAGTGCGGGTCATGGTGACTCCGCTTGCGCTTTCGCCTGCCCCGCCGCTCTCCGAGCCGCCGCTTCCTTTACGCGGAATGAAGATCTGGGCCGTCAATTGTGCCTGGCCGTCTTTATAATCCACGCCGGTGGCGAGCACGATGGCCAGGTCATTGATCTCCGTCCGGTCCCAGCATCCGCTGAGCAGTATACTGCTCAGCAGCAGCAGCATAATCATGACTCTGCAGCCCCGCATTGCCCTCCCTCCTTATCATCATCCCTTGCTCAGAAGCTTCAGCCCCTTCTTCAGCAGAGCCAGTCCATAGATTGCGGCGGGAATCGCCACCAGGAACATCATTGTATATATGTTAGCCGAAGCGCTGATAAGCGCAGCCGCGCCCGCAGCGCCCGTCACTACCCAGTAAGAGAACAACATGCTTACGAAGGCAAGCGGAATCACCAGCGGTTTATAATCGTCCAGCCCGAACCATTCAGCGGCTGAGGTGGCGAAGATGTAGAGAAAGACAGAGATTTTGACAAAGATCCCGAAGATCCAGATCGCAATAATGAGCGCCTCAATATGCTGCAAGAAATCGGCAATCGTAATGTAACGTGCAGCAATCATCACCGGAAAAGCAAAGCTGTCCGTCAAATCACCCATCAGCAGCAGGCAGAACAGATTGGTCACCGTCATCGCCAGTGTCGTTACGACAAGCGAAACGAGCATCGTCCGGCCCAGATGTTTCTTGCTGTTGATGTAGGGCAGCAGAAAGGCCAGCACAGTATATTCACTGAACCATGCCGCCGGAGCCACCGCGCCTTTGACGATAGGAACGAATCCGTTCTCCATGAACGGAAGCAGCTCGGCAGGCCGGAGTTCTCCGGTCAGGAGCACAAAGATCAGGCAGAGCATCACCACCAGGAGCGTAACGAACACCTGGGCGGTCCGGCTGACCACCTCTATGCCCTGCCTTACATTAATCGCGCAGACCGCAACCATCGTCCCCATAATGACAAGCAGTGGCGTCTTGGGAAGTGCATTATTCACAATGAACTCGCCGTATTCCAGAATAATCAGGCCGTTCAAATGGGGCAGAAAGAGCAGAAAACCCAGCCCGATCACCTTGCCCGGCAGCCACCCGGCGATCAGCAGACTGGACTGCATAATGGTCTTGCCGGGATAAAGCCGGTTCAGTCCAAGCGAGATCCCTATAACCGTTACTCCAATCAGCGAGCCCAGGATGGGCGATAACCACATATCATGTCCTGCATAATGCATGGTGATCCCGGGGACAGACAGGATAGCGGTGGCAAGAATCGAGGGAAAAACAAGGAAGGCGAGCTGGGTAACAGATATTTTACCTTTGTCAGTCAACATAAGAATCCCCTTCTCTGGTGAAGTCCGGCTGCCGTCATTTGCTCCGCGGCTGCGAGATCCACAATACATCCTTCAAGCCCTTGCTGAATGTCGGAGCTGCCGGTGACAGATAGGGCCTGCCGAACGAACGCAGACTGCTAAGATGAATGACCACCAGGATGATGCCGAGCATGACGCCGATCAGCCCCATCGTGCCTGCCAGAATCATCATGGGGAACCGCAGCAGACGGGTTGCGATACTGGCGGAATAACGCGGAACCATGAAGGATGCAATGCCCGTGATAGCCACGATAATGATCATCGGTGCAGAGACAATTCCCGCAGTGGTGGCAGCCTGGCCTATGATTAGTGCGCCCACGATACTGACAGCGGAACCTATCTGCTTCGGCAGCCGGACGCCGGCCTCCCGCAGCGCCTCGAAGGCTATCTCCATAATGAGCGCTTCCACCAGGGCCGGAAAAGGGATCTCCTCTCTCGCCCGCGCGATACTCAGCAGCAGTACGGTAGGTATCATCTCCTGATGGAAGGTGGTGATGGCGACGTAAGCCGAAGGGAGCAGGAGCGACAGAGCATAGAAGATGTATCTGAGCCAGCGGACAAAAATACTCATGTAAATGTTCTCGTAGTAATCCTCCGGGGATTGCAGCATGGAGAACATGTTAACCGGGGCAATCAGACTGAAGGGAGTCCCGTCAATCAAGAGCGCAAACCGGCCCTCCAGCAGATTGGAGACCACCACATCCGGGCGCTCCGTGGCAATCATCTGCGGAAACGGCGAAAAGGGCTGGTCAATGATGCCCTGTTCAATATACTGGCTCTCCAGCACATCCTTGATATTCAGGCGGCTTAGCCGTTTATTGACTTCAGTGACCAGTCCCGGCTGAATGATTCCTTCCACATAAACGAGGGTGACCTTCGTATGGCTGTACTCTCCAATAGTGTTAGAGTGCAGCTTCAATGCTGGCGTTTTAAGCCGCATACGCAATAGAGACTGATTCGTAGCCAGAGCTTCCGTGAATCCGTCACGGGCACCGCGCACAGTGGATTCAGCCGCCGGTTCTTCGGGAGTCCGGGTGGGCACCTTGTATAGAGGATAGCCCTTACCCGAAGCCTGGCCGTCCAGCAAAAGCACAGCTTCACCGTCCAGGATCGCTGTTACGGCTTGTCCTACGGTTCTAATCTGGTGAATCGAGGCGAGCGGAACCTCAGCAGACCCTTGCACAGCCGTTTCAACTGCAAGGCCGGTCTGCTCCAGAGGTGCCAGCAATTGCTGCTCCAGCCGCTCCGTATCACATAATCCTGTACAGTACACACAGAGCGCAGAAGTACGATGAACAGTCTCGAACGAATGGAACACCACATCCTCACAGCCCGCAAACACTCCGCGCAGCACTTGTTCATTCTCTGCTAGCCGCCGGGTCAGCTGGGTCTCCGGTTCTGCTTCCGATGCAGTATTCATCCGTACTCCCTCCCTGCTCTACACTTTGAATTTCATATTCATAGTCATGTTATCCTGTGCTATTGGGGGAAGAATTATGCAAGTCCGGCCTTCCAGGCTTCCCGGTTCAATTCACCATTCACCGCAGCAGCAGCCAGCGCGCCCGATGCGGCCGCAGCGATGGATTGATGCATCATGGAGGCGGCATCCCCGGCGGCGTATATCCCGGGCACGCTGGTCTGGCCGGACTCGCCGACTTCAAGGATACCCTGCTCAGATATCCGGCAGCCCAGGGAATGCGGCAGATCCGTTCCCGGAGCCAGCTCGGGCCGGAAGAATATTCCGGTACACGGAATTTCTGTTCCATCCATAAGCTTCACATGGTTAACCATGCCTTCATCTGATGCAATCTCGCGAATAGGAGTATCGAATAACGGAATAGCGTGGGCACGCAATTCTTCGCGTTCTGCTTCTGTCAGCTCATCGGGTCCATTTGTGCAGACCGCAAATTGCTTAGTCCACCCATATAACAACGGAGCCAGATGCATGAGTGCTGCTCCTCTGCTGATGATTACCAGCGGCTGATCTCTTAATTCCCAGCCATCGCAGTACGGACAGACAAAGGCGCTCTTCCCGTAGACCTTGGTCAGCCCCGGAATGTCCAGCCTGCGGTCCTTCATGCCTGCGGCGAACAGCAGCTTCTTGCTGGTCAGCTTAAGCCCTGAAGCAGTCTCCAGCAGGAAGGCCCCATCCTCCCCGGTAATGGACACTACTGTATCTTCAATGTGTGAAACGGATGGATAGGAGCCAAGCTGTTCTATGGCAATCCGCCGGAGTTCGAACGGAGCGATCCCGTCCCGGGTCAGAAAGCCGTGCGCTTCCCGGGTGACCGCATTACGCGGCTGCCCGGCATCTATAACAATCGTCCGTTTGCGTGCACGGCCCAGCATCAGCGCAGCATTAAGCCCGGCTGGGCCACCGCCGATAATTACTGCGTCTGCATTTGCTGCATCTGTATCAACTACGTTTGCGGCATCATTATTTTTCAGATTCGTCATTTGTAATTCCTCCCTGTGGTTGGTTTGAGTGGTTGGTGTCTGGTGTTGGCGGTGACGGCAGGTAGATTTGCGGATATTAGAGACTTCTGTAGTCCGTGAATATTACAAAAAAATAGACACCGCATCTCCTTCGCTCACCTGCGTCGCCAATCTGTATTGCACAACTGCATCGACCAATCTGTACTGCCAATCTGCAATGTACATCAGCGTCGACCAACCTGCATCGTCCAATGTACATCGCCAATCTGCAATGTACATCAGCATCGCCCTCATTAAGGACTATGTGTGTCTATAATAACTTTGAATTTGAATGATGTCAATTGTGGCGCTTCCTAGCGCTTATTAAGCCTTATTCAAACAGATGCTTATGCTGATTGAAAAATTGATAGAAAGATTGTACATTCTCCAGCTCATACCACTCCCTGTCTGCAAGGGGCTGGCAGTGCCCATTGCGCTTGGATAGCGGATGAGACTGGGATGTGTATGTTTGCGGGAGCGCATTTAGTTGGATTTTCTCCACTTCCTGAGGAACGTATGGGCCATGCTAGGGAAACAATTGGAAAAATGGCACTTAAATAATCACTCGTTACCTGAAACGGCCTAATCTGTAAGCAGCAGTTGCTATTTTTCCACTTGCTTCAGGACATTTCGCAGAAAGAGGGAAATTAAGATACGTTTATCCATTTGTTTGCTGGCAAGGCAGATTTGCCTTAATCAAAGCCGCCTTGATTCGCACTTGTATGGATCTTACGCAAGCCGTTCAAGGCTGCAAATAACCGATAATCTCCATTTTGCCTCCTATTCTGGACTGAAGCTCGCTAATCCTGCGTTCCTCTGCCGCAAAAATCACCGCTGTCGCCGGCCCCCCGGATGCCTGTAGCTTATCCTCTATTCCAGGCACCGGCTGGAAGCTGCAGCCGCTTAGCTCCGCCAGCAGTCCTGCTTCATACCCGGCTCCCTTCGAGCCGACCGGATGAATGTCATGGACCTCCGGCGCGCCTGCCAGAAGCTGAAGCTGCCGGAGGGTACACTGGCTTGCTTCCTGCTCCAGAACAGCGCTTCCGACCAGCGGTTCGCCCAGCATCACGATGCAGTCTCCTGCACTTGAACATCCCAGCTTCAGCTGCGTCTCATCCGCCTCCCCTATCACGGTAATACCGATACCGGTCTGGCAGGTCACGAAATTATCCTCGGTACTGCCGTTCACGTGGGCGGCAGTCAGTCCGGCTTCCTGAAGCAGCCTGTGGATGCCCCGGATAATTTCATTCCCTGTAGGCTCCTTCTCTACCGCTAAGGTATCGATGACCGTTAAGATCTCCGCCCCCACAGACAGCACCTCCATTACTGCAACTCTGGCAGCATAATAGCCTGCGACAGCCGGGGGTGTCTGCACCGCATCCATCGGCTTATTCCCGATGCTGGCGCTGGAATCGCAGCCGATGACCAGCACCCGGCCTCCCCCTCTTCGTACTATGGTCAGATCACGGATTCGCTGAACTTGCGGTTTCATATGTTTGATCCTCCTGTATCTTTTTCGTTCCCGTTCCTAAGCGCGGCCCGGTATTCACTCGGCGGCATGCCCGTAGCTTTGCGGAATTGCTTAGAGAAATACAGGGCGTCATTGAAGCCGACCGATGAGGCTACCTGTTCGATGGTCAGCGGGCTTGCGAGCAGCTCTTTGGCCTTGTCCATCCTCACTTTGAGCAAATACTGCTTCGGTGACATTCCGGTCCGCTGCTTGAAGGCCTTGGATAGATGGACCCGGTGATAGCCGAGCGAAGACGCGATGTGATCAATGCTGAGCTGCTGGTGGAACTGCAGCGTAATCCAGCGGATCGCCTGGTCGATCTGCCGGTCGATCATCTCCGGCATTTCGCTTGGATGCGGCGGCAATTGATCCAGATTGTGCCGCCCGAAGCGGTGAAGCAGCAGCCGCACCCAGCCCGAAGCCTCCAGGCTCTCCAGCCGTGGATATGCGGATTGCTTGAAGGATTGCCGGATGCCCTTATACAGGTTATGCAGCTCCGGGATCGAATCCGAATGGGCGAAGGGCCGCTCCCTGGTGATCCCGACCGCCCGAAGCTGATCCAGCACGCCAATGCCCTGCAAGGCGACCCACGCATAATGCCACGGGTGGTCCTCGTCCGCCTTATAACTGAATAACATCCCCGGGATAATCACAAAGGTATCTCCTGCCTTGCACTCCGCCGAGAATGTATCGCTCTCGAACCGGCCGCTGCCCGCAAGAACGGTATGGATCAGGTAGAAATCATGTACAGACGGTCCGACGGTGTGGCCGGGATGCGGCCTCCCTTCCCCGCTGAACAGCACGGACAGCTCCTGCTCCTCCGGGGTCAGGTTGATGCCCAGGGTGAATTCATAATGCTCCGGGTCCATGCAACATTCCTCCATATGTATCTTGTCTTTCTCCATAGCCTGCGCAGCGGTTCTATTCTATAGTGATTATAGTAGAAATCAGCGCAAAAAGCTTCTGTTCCAGCACATTTCTGTCAGTTTCATCCGCAAGCGCCTGTATGACAGAAGGCTTTTCACGCATCTTATAGGAGGCTTATCACTTATGTCTAAAGTTACATTTATCGGTGCCGGAAGTACAGTATTCGCCAAAAACGTACTCGGAGATATCATGGCTACACCCGCTCTGCAAGGCTTAGAGCTTGCCCTATATGATATCGATCTGCAGCGTCTGAATGACTCTGCCAGCATGCTCCAGAATCTGAAGAAAAGCAGCGGCAGCACTTGTACCGTCAATACGTATACCGACCGCAAGGAAGCGCTGCGCGGTGCCAAATATGTGGTGAACGCCATTCAGGTTGGCGGGTATGATCCTTGTACGATTACCGATTTTGAGATTCCCAAGAAATACGGCCTGCGCCAGACGATCGCTGACACTGTAGGGATCGGCGGCATCTTCCGCAACCTGCGGACCATTCCGGTGATGCTGGACTTCGCGGCCGATATCCGTGAGGTCTGCCCGGATGCGCTGTTCCTGAACTATACGAACCCGATGGCTGTTCTGACGAATGTCATGAACACTTACGGCGGGGTGAATACTATTGGACTCTGTCACAGCGTGCAGCAGTGTATCCCTGGATTATTCGACCACCTCGGCATTGACAAGACAGGGGTACAAGCCAAAATCGCCGGTATCAACCACATGGCCTGGCTGCTTGAAGTCACGAGAGACGGCGAGGATCTGTACCCGGAGATCAAACGGCGTGCGGCCGAGAAGCAGCTTGAGTCTCACTACGATATGGTCCGCTACGAGATGATGCTGAAGTTCGGCTACTATATTACGGAATCCTCTGAACATAACGCCGAGTATCATCCGTACTTCATCAAGCGGAACTACCCGGAGCTGATCGAACGCTTCCAGATTCCGCTGGACGAATATCCGCGCCGCTGCGTGGAACAGATTAAGGGCTGGGAGCAGATGCGCGGAGATCTGGTGAACAACCAGGATCTGACGCATGAGCGTTCCCATGAGTATGCCTCTTACATCCTGGAAGCCATGGAGACGGATGTACCGTTCAAGATCGGCGGCAATGTGATGAACACGGGCCTGATCACCAATCTGCCGCGTGAAGCCTGTGTCGAGGTGCCTTGTCTGGTGGACAGAAGCGGCGTAACGCCAACCTTCGTAGGCGATCTGCCGCCGCAGTGCGCAGCGCTGAACCGGACCAACATTAACACCCAGCTCCTGACCATAGAAGCCGCTATGACTCGCAAAAAAGACCATATCTACCATGCCGCCATGCTGGACCCGCATACCGCCGCCGAACTGTCGATGGACGACATTGTCAGCATGTGCGACGACCTGCTCGCGGCTCATGGTGACTGGCTGCCGAAGTATCAATAAAAATTAATTCTCAATAACAAAGGCAGCAATCCTCTATAACTGGAGAATTGCTGCCTTCTATTTTTGAGTTGCGCGCTTGCAGAACCATTTATTTCACATAAATTTTAATTTGATCCGGTGCTGTTCTTGCAAGAACGCGATACCCTGTTACTGAAGCGGTCGCTACTCCATTCTCACCAGGCAGACAGTATCCGTTCACCTGGCAGGTTCCGTCATCCCGGACCAGAAGCTTGCCCATGGTTCCTACAGCCACCCATTCTGCACGATCGATCCGCGATACATACTTTTGGGAAGGGTCGAATTGGGGATTAACAACAGCCGTGCTCATAGTATATGCAGGTGCCATAACATTACCTTTGCTGTCTGTCACAGCCCTCACTTCCCGGTCTTCATATCTAACCCTGCCCCATTCATCCCTTTCGTATTTGCCTTTCCAGTTCAAAGGACTTGCATCACCAAGCACAGAAGGACTTGCACTGACCACGCCCAAGATATATTGATCTGACGGGGTTGCTTTTCTGACCCGCTCTCCATCCGTGGTTACAAAATATCCAGGCTCTATCGGCAATCCATCCACCGTCTCAAACATTTCGGCATAGTCTGCCCCAGGAGATATTACAGTGCCTTGAAGATATAAATTTCCTGTAGAACCCTGAAGCACAGCAGCCAGGTCAGGGGCGGCCGGATTACCATTGGCTAAATGCCAAGAAGCAGGAAACAGTGTTTCACCATAAGTACCCATAATATGAGCATCAGTGTGTTCTGGCAGAACAACTGTACTGTTCCCTTCAGCATGAGAGTTCTGAGCACCTGCAATTGTACCTGAACCTTCAGCATGAGAGAAGTTTCCATTGGCCTCAGTGAAGGAACCTTCAGCATGAGAAATAAACCCATTTGCCAGTGTTGAGAAGCCTTCTGCATGAGCAGCAGAACCAGCAGCTACAGTCAGGTAGCCTTCTGAGTGGGAATATTCTCCACTTGCAGTGCTCTGATTGCCTTCCGCATGTGAAGCTACACCCGAAGCAACCGTTTGAGCACCCTCAGCGTGAGATTGAGTTCCGGAAGCAGTAGTTAAACCTCCCTCAGCGTGGGCAGCGTCATTGATTGCAAAGGTCCTGTAGCCTTCCGCATGTGAGGCCGGTCCTGATGCAAGCGAACCATTCCCTTCGGCATGGGCCGTGTCCAAAACTGCAAGGGTCTGGTACCCTTCAGCATGAGCCGCAGAAGCGTTGGCTGTGGTCTGGTACCCCTCAGCGTGAGAAGCAAACCCGCTTGCGGTCGTGGAGTTCCCCTCTGCATGTGAGCAAGATCCGGAAGCGGTTTGATTGCATCCTTCATCTGCCATAAGCCATTCCTCCTAATATTGTGGTTTTTATGGTCCTGCCCTACACAATATTGCGGACTTGATGGAATGGACACGGCATGTCTCCCGGGTACAAAATATTATTTGTCATAGCTTCCCCGGAACGCCTCTTATATTAGCCCAAAGTCAGCCATCTCCGGTTATGGTGCTCCTGCACCTCAACCGGAGTATCGAAGAATTCGCTGAGCACCTCGGACTTCAGGCATTCTGCGGTCTCGTCAGCTTTATAGATTTCCCCTTTTTTAACCAGCAGGGTATGCGTGAAGCAGGGTGTAATCTCTTCGATATGATGGGTCACATACAGCAAGGTGGGGCCGCCTTCCTGTTTCGTGATCTTTTCGATCATCTGCAGCAGCTGCTCCCGCGCAAAAATATCCAGTCCCGTACACGGCTCGTCCAGGATGAGCAGCTCGGGATTTGCAATGAGTGCCCGTGCGATGAGAATCTTCTGGCGTTGTCCCTGTGACAAGGTATCATAAGTGCGTGCGGCCAGGGCCGAGCAATCCAGGAATTCCAGCAGCTCCTCTGCCTGCTTCAGGTCCTCTTCTTCCGTCTTGTCGTACAGTCCGATTGTGGCGAACTTGCCGCTCAAAATGATGTTCAGCGCCGTCTGATGGCCGTACAGCTTCTGCTGCAAAGAGGTGCTGACCCAGCCGATCCGCTTGCGCAGCTCCCGCAGATCCACATCACCGAAGCGATGGCCAAGCACCTCCACCTGTCCCTGGGTCGGCCAGATATAGCCGTTCACGACATTCAGCATCGTCGTCTTGCCTGATCCGTTCAGACCGACTATGCACCAGTGCTGTCCCTTCTCCACCTGCCAATTCATCTCGTGTAGAATCATCGTCTGCTCACGCCGCCAGGATACATTTTCAAGCGATATAATCATGTTCCGGTGCTCCCCCTTGCCTCGCAATATTCTTTAATGAAATATTATAGCAGATCAACATATCCTGCGCTTCCATTAACGCGAATGCGTTGCCCGTCATGAATCCTCAAGGTCGCATTCTCCACGCCGACCACGGCAGGCAAGCCGTACTCCCGGGCGATTACGGCCCCGTGGGTCATCAGCCCGCCGACCTCGGTGACCAGCCCTTTAATGGAGACGAACAACGGTGTCCAGCTGGGGTCTGTATACGAGGTGACCAGAATATCTCCTTCCGCCAGATTCGCCTCCTCCATGTTAAGGATTACACGTGCCCTCCCTTCAACCACTCCTGTAGAGACAGCCAGACCTGCCAGAGCGCCGGGCGGGAGATCCTCCCGTCTGTAACGGCCGGACAGGATTTCACCCTCTGAGGTGATGACACGTGGTGGCGTAAGCTTTTCGGCTAATCTGAATTCGTCTTTGCGTCTCTTAATCAGCTCGTCAGCGAACACACCAGTGCGAACGGCCTCGTACAGTTCCTCGAACTTCAAGTAGAAGATATCTTCCTTGTTACGGATGCTGCCCGCTTGTACGAGCCGCTCAGCTTCCTGCATCATCGCCTGTTTGTAGACCAGATAGCGGCTGATCATCCCGTATTTCGGATACTCACGGTACCCGATATAATTACGGACCAGCTCTATTCTTTGTTTGGTTTCCCGCACCTTGTCTCCGCCATCGGGCAATAACTGCAAGCGCTCCATAATCTCCTGCTCCTTCTCCCGTGCTTCCTTAAGCCCTTGCTGGAATTTCCGGCTGCCGGCCCCCGGTTCAAACTGCCTCATATTGCTGAGAATCATAGGAATCAGAATCGCAGGGTTCTCACTCCAGCGGGTTCGGGTAATGTCGATCTCCCCTGTACAGCGCATTCCGTATTTATCGAGATACCCTGTCAGCGCAGCATGTGCAGCTTGCCCGCCCTCTAACGTACATAGACCGGCCAGGAAATCACCATCTTGTACATGCTGCTGCAAATAATCTATCACCTGCGGAAAAGGACGGATCACATCAGCCACATCGAGCAGCGCAAGACCCATGGCTGAGGTAATATTGTTGTCGACGGATTGTGATAAGGTATCTGCTGCGTTGATTTCGCCTAGCCATTCCTTCAAGTGCTCATTCAGCCAGGCCGAAGCATCCATAGCAGCCATGAACACAGCTGTACTGCGCGGATTGAACAGCAGCCGCTTGAGTTCCTTCATATCCTCCCGTATGAAATCAAACAATGCTGCACCATATTTGCCCTGGATGGCTTGCTTCAGCTCTGCTACCGAGGCTTCGTTATTCTTAATCAGCTCTGTAACGATGGCCGGATCGGACTTGAGCGATGCCTGCTCCTGGAGAGCGTGTGTGCCTGGCTTGCTTGCAGCAGAACCGGATGCTGGCTCAGGCGCTGGCAGCATGGGGATGAAATCCTCCCGCTCAATGATCGTCAGCAGCGCGTCTTTGACTAACGGATCGGACTTGCCAAGCGTATCAATAATCGTCTGTCTGGCGGGTGAAGCCAAATGCGCGGTGATGTCAACGAACAGTCTTGCACCGGCCACACGCATAGGGGCAGGAGTAACCATCAGGTGAAAAGATAAGCCCAGCGGCTTCATCGCGTCTGTCATCATCTGCCCATGGCCGACCGAGATATACGCGCGGTTCTCGGAATCGCCGGAATCAGGGATGGGGTACAAAGTTGTAATCGGCCGGCTCTGAACGATATAAAAGATGTCGTCTGCCAGGCACCATTCGATATCCTGCGGAACCCCGAAGCTGGCTTCAATGTGCCTACCGAGCCTGGATAGCTGCACAATCTGCCGTTCCGTAAGCGACCGTGCCTCCTGCTGAACGGGATCAATATGGCGGACTTCTATTCCGCCTTCCGGTAACGGATGGACCGCGAGCTTTTTGGAGGCGATCCGCTGCTCCACGATTTTCTCACCCCGCACCTTATAGACATCCGCAGACACTATGCCCGAGACCAGTGCTTCACCCAGACCATATCCGGCATCGATGGACAGCAGCTTGCGGTTATTCGTGACGGGATCGGCAGTGAACATAATACCTGAGGCCTGCGGAAAGACCATCTTCTGCACAATGACAGATAAATAGACCTGTCTGTGATCGTAGCCCTGCTGCATCCGGTAGGTCACCGCACGGTCCGTGAACAGCGACGCCCAGCATTTGCGGATGTGCTCCAGAATGGCGTCCAGGCCTACAATATTCAAGAACGTATCCTGTTGACCGGCAAAAGAAGCCTGCGGCAGATCCTCAGCCGTTGCACTGGACCGCACCGCATACGCCTGACCGTCTCCAAGCCGGGAGAGCTGCTCCGTTACTGCGGCCACAACTCCGGGCGGAATCTCTGATTCTTCAATCGTTTGGCGGATCGCTCTGCTGATGTCGGCCAATTGCCCCGGGTCTTGGTCTTCGGCTTGCATCTCCGTTAACCGTTCCAGCAAACCATGATACGCATCATTATGCCGGGTAGCCTCCTGATAACCCGCTGTAGTCACACAGAAGCCTTCAGGCACGATGATGCCTTCTATCCCCGACAGTCTGCCCAGGTTCAATCCCTTCCCGCCAACCAGCAGCAGCGGTGCATTGTCCAACTCCTTAAGATCCAGAACCAATGCTTCCATCCCAATCTCCCCTAACTTGTGAATTAGAACCCGTAAACCGTAAACAAATTCGGCGAAAAAATAAATTGACATCATTATGGCGGCATGCTATGCTATTCATATAAGATGTCTTATTTATGTCTTCCTACAAAAAAATAGTCGCAGTTGATTATATCATCGTGTATGTATAGATGCAATACGAAAGAACCCGGGCGAATGTCCGGGTTCTTTCTTTTGGATAGATCGCATATTTAAGGAGATTCACCTGCACTGCCTAGTTATTTCGCCCATAGTAAAGCTTCAGGTTCGTTACATCTACCAGGTACAAGATGTCAATGCCCTTCGGGCTGCGGTCTACCGCCAGCCTTTCAACCGGGATACCCGGTGCAAGCGAGCTCTCTGTCCAGCCTCCGCCGGTATTCACTGCCATGAACGCACGGTCAGTACCGCTGCTTTTGACATAATAGATTCTGGATGTTGTACCCGTCCAGGTCACATCAATGGCCGCATTGGTGGGAGCAGCGTTATAGACGGTCTGCAGGTTCCAGCCCCCTGCACCGTAAGTGGCCTGCTTCACAGCAAAGCTAGTGCTGCCCTCCTCACGGTAACGGTAAGCGATCACCGGACGTCCCGCAGCATCAAGCGTCATCTTGGCGCTCTGTACGCCCGGACCGCCGGGGTCACTGCCGCTCTGCACATAGGCTTCGCTTGGAGCCATCGGCTGCACAATATCCGCCGTAGTCAGGGAGACAGGCGCTGTGACCGGAGTTCCATCCGCTTTGCTGAATACCCCCGTGGACGGGCTGTACTTCAGATAGGACAACTGATGGCGCAGCGGGCTGGCCGCAAAGTACGCCCACTCGAACAAGATATGCAGATCGCCGTTCGCATCAAAGACCAGGTCATCCGGATAGACAGACCGGTTCAAATGTGCCGCAATGGTCTTGACCTGAGTCCATACAGAGTCGGCATTGTTCCAGCGGAGCAGAACAGCCTCTCTTTTGCCGGCCGGGTCTTTGTCAATGCGCACCAGCAAATACAGATCTCCATTCGGAGCGGTCGTGACTACGGGATAGGTTACCGTCATGCCTGCGGGCAGCTCGTCCGAGTGGTTCTGCGGAATCCCGCCCACGGTATCTGAGCGGTAGTAGCGCCAGGGATTGCTGTGCATGGAAGCGAAAACGTGGAACCGGCCGCTCCCGTCTCTGGCTATAGAAGGCTGGTTGTGCCCGAGATCATCCAGATATTCCGCCGGGGTTGTCCCATCCATGAGCGGAAGCTTGCTCCATATCCCGTCGTTGTCTCTTCTTGCAATAGCTACCGTATGCTTGCCGGTGATCGATCCCGGGGCGTTATAAGCCATATAAGCATACTCATAACCAAGCCCGTAAGTGGCAAGAGGAGACCACCATCCCGCCTGATTGCTGGAATCCATCGGAAACGGCACCTCCTCCAGCACAGCCGCCGCGCTCCCCGCCCCCGCTGGCACTACAGTCAGCAGCAACGTCATCACAAGAGTAAGCATCCATTGTTTGATCTGCTTCAACGATTACGCCTCCCTTAATTCTTGGTCTTACTTACATAAATAGATACCGGGTAGCCATGTGAACGCATTACCTGCCTACTGAATGGAATGTTATCGAAGAGAAACGAACACAAAAGAAAAAGACGAATACAAAATTACCGACGAACACAAAATCACCTAAGTGTAAACGCATACATATTTCTCCGGTCCCGCCTCCCTGTTCCAGCAACTATCCTGGTGTTCGTATGCCTGGTCCTAGTGTGTGACATGTGCTACTGTACACAAGTTGTTACTGTTACTGTTACTGTTACTGTTACTGTTGCTGGACCAAGAATAGCATGCTGCTATAAGGATTGTTACTGTACTATTTCAAGATTGCTGTAACTGGCGGCTTTTATTGTAATAGCTCCACCAAATTGCATGAATGCCCACTCTCTTTTACTCTTCGCCTACTTTTAGCGGCATCCAGACCAAGCCTTGAGATGTATCTCTCGAAGCACAAAAAAGCCCGGTTCCCCGGGCTTTTCCACTAAATTTTGCACGATCAAGCGCACCATCCGTCTTCAGCCAGCCGCTCAGTTCCCTACAGTCACTGTCATCTTCGCAGATCTGGTCTCGCCTGCTGCGTTGCGCAAGACGGCTTCGTATTCATAGGTTCCGGGGGTTTTGCCGGAGATTGCAGTGACTGCGGATTGGGCATCCGGGGTATGCGCCTGTAGAGTCTGTGTATCAACCAATACTCCATTCTCGTACAGCCGGTATTCCGTTGCATTCGTCCCCCACCACAGATTCATCATCACCGCATAGCTGCCGTCCCCGTCCCAGTTATCACCCGATAATATCGCTTGCCCAGGAGAGGCATCGGTGACCGTCACCGTCAAGGGTGCGCTCGTCACCGATCCATGCAGATTACTGAGCTCCAGCGTATAGACATATGTCCCGTTATGCCTGCCCGCAATTTCGATCTGCACGGACTGGGCGGACGGTGACTGGTCTGTCAGAGCGCCTTCTTCAATCTTTTCGCCATTCTCATAGAGCTTGAAGCGGGTACCGTTATTGCCCCACCAGAGATTCATCGTAATCGCATAATCGCCGTCCCGCAGGCCCGTATCATGCCCGTTATTATCGGACAGCACCGGCATACCTGGAGCGCCGTCCGCGAGCGGTATTCCCTGGCTGATCCAGGCAGCCCATCTCGTTAGCACATTCCCTTGTTCCACCGTAAAAGCCGCAGCGGCCCCAGAGCTGACCTCCTGGCTGTATGCTGCAAGCAGCGTTCTGGCCTTCGCCCCTTCACGCGCCCCCGCCGCTTGCTCCGCCAGCATTAACTTACTGGCGAGCTGCTCTGCAAGCGCCGCTGCACCCGGGTCTGCCGATTCACCCGCGAAGGCACGGGTCAATTCAGCCAGACTCGCAAACGTAGCGTAAATACTATAGCTGAAATCCACACTTGTCTCACGGCCAGCAAGGTCGCTGACGGTGGCCGTTATTTTATGCAGACCGGGTTCAAGTGTATACGCAGGTGTATTCAGCAACTCGCCGCTTGGTTCTGCAACACCGGACACCGAATCGGAAGCCGTATAGCTAATCTCGACCTGCTGGTCAATCGTATACTGTGCCTCTCCCTGAATAATTACCGCCGGAGGCGAGAGGTCAACCGCTACTGCCAGTGTCTGCTCGGTCTCCTTATTACCCGCTTTATCCACGCTCCAATAGGTCAGAGTATGCTTGCCCTCCTCACTTATCGTCAGCTTGCTGCCGGTCTGAAGCTCCCCGCCATTCACCTTGAAAAAGGTCTGGTCAACCCCGGACTGCTCATCGCTCGCGGTGAATGTCACTTCCGCTGCCGATGTGTACCAGCCGTTCTGCTCAGCCCCCTTCACTGCCGCAGACGTATGCGGCGGGGTCTGATCCGCTTGCTCTCCTTCCAGAGTAACTAAGGCGGACAACGGAATATTCAGCTCCTTCACCAGCCCCGCTACCAGCTCCGATACCTTAATCGCACCGTTCATCTGCAGATGGGTGTTGTCCTCCGTGGTTCCCGTCCACATGAAGATGGATTTGGTGCCCTCTGTGCCCAGCTCCTGAAAATACTCCCAGCTCGCTTGATTCAAATCAATCAGCAGCGTGCCCGTCTCCTGCGCCGTTTCCTTCATCGCCAGTACGTATGCCGGGAAGCTTTTGTTCAGCACTTCACCACTGAAATCCCTCCGGTTGACAGGTGTAACCAGCACTGGAATCGCACCTCTCTGCACAGCACCGTTAATGTAATCCTTCAGATACACCTTGAACTGTTCCGGGGTAAGATAACGCTCCGGCCGGGAGGGTGTGGAGTCATTATGTGACCACTGCATGAACAGATAATCCCCTTCATGAATGCCTAGCAGAATATCGTTTAGATATCCGCCGTTCAGGAAGGTTTTGCTGCTTAGTCCGCCGACTGCCCTGTTATCAATGACAATCTTCTCGGGGTCAAAATAACGGCCTAACGTCTCGCCCCAGCCCGCCTGCGGACGGTAGCTCTCCGCATAATTGGCGACCGTGGAGTCACTTGCCAGATACAGAGTTGGCTTATCGGCTCCCCCCTGCTCCGGCAGGCGTTCAATCTTCAGCGCGTTGATCTTTGGCGTACTGCCGGAGAAGCTGAAGTTGAATACGCCATCGATCAGGGCGATATCATATGTCACTTCCTTGAATTGGCCTGAGGGGATGGTGGTGACCGGGAGTTTGTTCATTTGCTCCACCGTAACACCCGTCTGGGTCACTTCTTGCGCATCCCCGATGGTCATCGTTACACGGTAATTCGCCGGCTTCATCTCCACTACGAGAGAGGTCCCGTTTACACGGGTGAAGTCCTCTGTCAGCGGGTTGCCGGTTCCCCGGTTCTCGTCTTGGACCAGCGCGGTGTCGGCGAACCCGTATGCGTTCCCTTCCACGTAGGCCCGTTTGGCATCCACCTTCGTATAGCCGTCTGCTGCGCTGCCGGAGCCAAAATCAAATGAGTACGTGCTTACATCACCCGCAGGCTCACGGGTCAGTGAGTCGCGTGCAACCTTAAGCATATTCACAGCATGATCGATTTGCGCCTGCGAGGCTGTTGTCCCGATCAGCGCCTCGGCAGCGTTCAAGGCTCTATGCACCACAGCTACAGAAGCTTCCGTGTAGGATGTGAGATCGATAGCCTTCACTTCCTGATGCAGCGCAATCAATGCCGTCATATCGCCTGCCGCCACCGGAAGCTTCATACCCTCAATCTTCACGTTGTCAATCTGGGTGGTCCAATTCAGCGTGCCTCCTCCTCCTTTTCGCGTACCCAGGAACCGCAAGCCCCTGACGTTATTGTCATAGACTCCCGGACTCAACGGAATATCGCGGATCGTCTGGGTGACACTTGGGTTAGCGAGACTGGTCAAGGTGAGATCCAGACTTTTCTCAGCAAAATCAATCTTCAGCTTGATATTCACCCACTGATTCTTGGGAATCGTCGTAGCGGTTCCGCCCCCTGGAATGGCAGTGGTGCCGGTACCATAGTCTGGTGTGTACGGGCCGGTGAAATAATGAATGTTCGTATTCGGGCTTGCCGCTCCAGTCTTGGTGAACAAGGTGAAAATAATATTCTCACTGGCATCCTGCAGACTTAAATGCCCCTCCGACGGGACAGCGCTGACGTTGCCAGAATGCCAATTGAAACCGACATTCACAATGTCGCCGTTCACCGCATCGAACAGGCGGAATACCTTAGCGCGGTTGCCGGAGCCGGAACCCGTCACAGACAATACCTTGTTCCCGTTCTCTTCTGTAACCGTCCCCGCCATAGTTCCGGCAATGCCAGTAGCATTCACCATCGAATATTGTGCTGCGGCCGGGTCACCCTCGAAGTCCTCCGCATATTGCTGCACCTCCGGCTCTGGCTCCGGCTCGGTAATACCGGGATCAATCACGAACGGGGAGATGCTGAGGTTCATCTCCTTCACTGCGCCCGCCACCAGACCGGCAATGACCTGTGCGCCATACGTGCTGAAATGGGTATTATCGCTGACACCGTTCGGGTATTTCGGGTACTCGCCAGGATTGGCATACAGGAAAAGCTTCTCCGTAGCGGCCAGGCCGACACGGTTATACTCCGCAATGCTGAGCTGGCTCAGATCGATCAGCGGCACGTTCAGCGCAGCCGCTGTTTCTTTTGCCGCCTTCACGTATTCCGGAAAGCTTACATTGAATTCTTGAGTGATCGTATTGAAATCCCTGCGTCCTACCGGCGTTAACAGAACCGGAGTGGCCCCGCGCTGCTTCGCTCCGTTCACGTAGCGGGTCAAGTACGCTGCATAATCTGCCGGAGAGGCATAACGGTCAGGAATGCCCGCGCTGGCATCGTTGTGGCCGAAGGAGATGAAGAAATAATCGCCCGGTCTGATCCGCTGCAGGATACTATCCAGACGGCCATCCACCATGAACGACTTGCTGCTTCTGCCGCCGATGGCATCATTCTGGACCGTTACTCCGCTGCTGAAGTATTTACTGAATTGCTGGCCCCAGCCTTCCTGCGGAGCCTGCATTCCGCTGTAGGACTGCATCGTCGAGTCACCAGCCATATAGATGGTTGTTCCGCTTCCCGGGACCTTCTGCGGGTATTTCTCGATCTTAATCTCTTGCACATCGGCAGCCGTGCCGGAGAAAATAAACTCTAACTGGCCGTCCATCACTGCAATGTCATAGGAGTAGAGCAGCGGCGTTCCGGCATGAACTTGGGTGAGCGCCAGCTTTTGCACAAATTCAGATTTGACCCCTACACTTGAGTCTCTGTCTCCGCTGCCCAGCTTGAGCGTCACCTTGTAATTGGCATCCGGCAGGTCCACCGCAAACTTGGTGTTCTCCGGCAGGGAAGCGTGGCTCGCGCCCAGGGTGATTCCGCTTATGCTCTCGAAACCATATCCCGCTCCCTCCGTGTAAGGGGTAGCCTGCACAGAAGTTGTTCCTGCTGGCGGCTCCGTACCGAACCCGAAGTGGTAGAGCTGCTCCAGCGGTTGCGGCGCGCCGGTCAGTGCCAGATTCGCTTTAGGGAATGCAGTGGCCTCCGTCCCTAGATAGAAGCCTGTGTGCGGCGGCTGGTTGTACGCCACGTTCTGCCATGCAATCCCCAGCCGGTACACCGGATCTTGCATAAACGTCGGAATTCTGTAGGTTGTAGGAATCGTAGTGGTATAGAGTCTATACTCCGAGCTGTCTTCGCTGCGCAGCAGCAGCTCCTCGCGCCAATCGCCCAGGAGATCCGCCTGAAGGGCCGGGTTGCCTTTGGTATGATTATTGGTCAATGAACCGGCTGCCCGGAGAATCTCCTTCAGCTGCTTATTGCGGTAATCCCACTTATAAATCAGCGGAATGCCTTGCGCGGTAGTGTTGTTCCAGTCGTGGTCGAACAGCTCCCGCTGAAGATCCCCGTCCCACCAGATCGCAAAATTCGCACTTCGCGGCACTTCATTCTGTTCATAAATCACCTCACCGTCCGCTGCGTAGCCGCGGGATAACGGGTCCATCTGACCATTCACAATCGTGGATGCCCAAGACTCATAACCGGGATGCTCCGGATCGATATCTGCTGACATTCCCCGCCCGGTATCTTTGCCGGTGAATTGTCCCCAAAGGATCTCTCCTGTAGCAGCATCGCGCATCTCCAGCCCGTAAGCAGCATCCTTATGCTCATGCACACTGACAACCTGATACCCTTCCCGGTTCGGATCAAGCTTCCCGGCGTGCATCGCATCTCCATGTCCAAGTCCGGTGCTGTAGAGCAGCGTGCCGTCATCATCAATCGACAGCGCACCGTACATGATCTCATCCCGGCCGTCACCGTCTGCATCCAGCACACTGAGGTTGTGATTGCCCTGTGCTTCATATTGCGCGCCAGCTTCGTTCGTGTCAAAGTTCCAGCGCTTCACCAATGCGCCATTCGTGTAGTCGTATGCGGTAAGTGTTGTTCTTGTATAATAGCCACGGGCCATCACAACGCTTGGCTTCACGCCGTCCAGGTATGCAATCCCGGCCAGGAACCGGTCGACGCGGTTGCCGTATCCGTCTCCCCACGAGCTGACGTTGCCCCTTGGCGGGTCATAGTCAACGGTGGACACCGCAGCGCCGGTCTGGCCGTCGAACAGCGTTAAATATTCCGGCCCGTCCAGGATATATCCGCCGTCATTGCGGTAATCCTTGGTGCCGTCACCGATGACTGTACCCTGACCGTCTTTGGTGCCGTCTGCCGTTTTGACCACCACCTCGGCTTTGCCGTTGCCGTCCAGGTCATACACCATCAGCTGCGTATAGTGCGCCCCGGCCCGGATGTTCACGCCAAGATCAATGCGCCAGAGCTTGGTCCCGTCCATTTTGACCGCATCGATGTAGACGTTCCCGGTATAGCCTGCTTGTGAATTATCCTTAGAATTGCTGGGACTCCACAAGAAAACGATCTCATATTCCCCGTCCCCGTCCAGATCCCCAACAGAGGCATCTCCGGCATAATAGGAATACGTCCCCCCGTCTTTGGTCCGGCCATCAGCAGGCTTATCCAGCGGAATCGGCAGATAAGAGTTATGCCACACTGCCGCCCGCTCCGGCTGCATTTCCTCCTTCCCGGCAACAATCGTAGAAATCTGATATTGCGAGCTGTCCGCACCCGTCGTATCCACATAGTTGGTAGAGTCTACGATCGGTGCCGGGTTCACCTTCATCCCGTTCTTATAGACGTTGTAAGCGATTTCATCCGAATCCGTATTCAAGTACCTCCAGCTCACAAAGACGCCGCCATCGGTCAGAACCGCCACCAAGCCACGGTCCAGATATTCTGCCTGCCTGGGAGGAAGATTTCCGGTAGAAGCTGCATGTGCCGGTGCGGGCGGGAGAGCAAGCGGTAAGACCAGCAGACAGGATAATAAGAATGTGAGCAATGATTTCTGAACAGACCTCTTTTTTCTACCCATGGGCTTAACTCCTCCTATTATTCTAAAATCAATTTAGAAATCAGGGGAAACTTGTGCAGATGCTCTCCTAGTTGTCTTCCAGCTTGAGCTTGAGCGCTCCCGCCTCCTTTCCTGGTAACATTCATATGGAGCGTAACAAATAATAGGGATCCGTTCTGCTCAAAAAAAAGCACTTTCAGCCTAGAATCGACTTTTATAACGGGTAACCCCTAATCCATTCATTAATCAAACTAACGTCAAAAAAACAGCGCAGCGGACCTCCCCATTGGAGAGTCACTGCGCTCTCTGATTACTTCATATACAACTCCACCAGCTTATAACAACGTTCCTTCGTCACGGAAGCCAAGGTCGCCGCGTACTCCAGCCCCTCCATCGTTCCGCCTTTATACTTGGCAGCCGCTTCCTCTGCGGCCTTATCCCGTTCCTTGATCCAGCTTAGCTGCTCCTCTTTCAGTTTCGCCATATCGGCTTCGGGAAGCTGCACTTTAAGCGCCTGGTAGATTTCATTCAGCGCCTTGTCCCAGCGCTCATGCTCCTTGGAAGCGGCTTCCTTCATATCAGTCATGACCCCACTGTCTGACATTGCCTTCAGATCGCTAAGGCCCTCTTCAATCTTATCCAGCTTATCAAAATACGTCTGCCGCTGCGAATCCCCCGCCGCACTGGCCTTCGGCGTGGCTTCCGGTGCGGTCGTCTGCGCTGGTGCCTGTGCCGTTGCATCCGGTGCAGGCTCTGCGGTAGCCTCAGCTGCCGGCTCCGGCGTAACCTCGGGTGTAACCTCAGGGCTTGCCGTCGCTGCTTGTCCGGTCTCTGGAGTAGCCGCCGTACCGCCATTTGCCGCCCCGTTATTGCCGCAGCCAGCCATTAACAGACTGGAGATGAGCATGGTAGTCAGAATTGCTTTTCGCATAAGTCCTCATCCTGTCATTGGTTTATAGTCGAGACTCTCTTGCATATCGGCTTTTAAAGCCGTCTTGAGAGTTATTACCTGATTTCACCCGACTGTAATCATTTTTGTGAGACGATCGGTGCTGCGGACGGACGCGAATTGCTGCTTGACAGCACTTTGAGATCGGAGTAGTATTTTGAAATACTTCTACATACAACGAAGCAATACTTACTTTCACAGAAAGGCGGTTCACCCATGATTGAAGCATTACGCAAGCTCGGCTTATCCGATCTGGAAGCCCGCTGCTACCTGGCGCTACACGGCCAGCCGCCCTCCTCGGGCTATGAGGTCGCCAAGCAGGTGTCCGTGTCCCGGTCCAATGTATACGCCGCGCTGCGCAGTCTGGTCGATAAAGGAGTCTGCCGGACAGTCGAAGGCGAGCCGGTGACCTTCGCTGCCATTCCGGTCCGGCAGGTCGTTAAGCTGCTTCAGGCGGAATTTGAGCGCACCGCCCACCTACTGGAGAACGAATTGGGCCACCTGCCTGCTGTACCGCCCTTCTTCAGCAACTGGAAGGGAGATGCTCAGGTGAATCTGGCGGTAAAGCGGCTTGCTGCCAATGCCAGCGCAGAGATTCTGGCAGATATCTGGGCGGAGGATCTGCACCGGATAGAAGACACACTGCTTGCCGCCGAAGAACGGGGCATTGCCGTCCACCTGATGGTGATAGGTGACATACCTACAGCGCTGTCGCGTGTCACTGTGCATAGTGTTCCGGCAGGCGGGCCGAAGGCCGCCCGGAACTTCTCGCTCCTGCTGGATAAGGAGACCTCGCTTCTGGGCAGCTTCACCCGCCATTCGCAGGCTTCGGCGCTGGAGAGCAACCATCCGGCTGTGCTGGATGTGCTTCAGACGTCTTATTATCACGATGTCGTGATGATGCGCATAGAGCAGGATTTCGCCGCGGAGCTGGAGGCGCGTTACGGCAAGAATTACGCCTTAATATTCCAGGAACACCCGGAGATGCGCGGGCGGAAGCCGGCCCCCGAATCTGAACCCGATTCTAATCGCTTGGAGGATGACACCCATTGAATACACTGAATACATCGAATGCGAATACTCCACGCTCGTCTGTACTGCATAACCGCTCATTCCTGCGCCTGTGGATCGCGCGGATCTTCTCCACCAGCGCCTTCCAGATGCTGTCGGTGGCGATTGGCTGGCAGATGTATGCGCTGACCGGCAGCGCCTATCAGCTTGGACTGGTCGGGCTGGCCCAATTCCTGCCCATGCTCCTGCTGACATTGCCTGCCGGACAGACGGCAGACCGCTATGACCGCCGAACCATTGTGTTCCTGTGCCAGCTTACAGAGTGCCTCATCGTGCTGCTGCTTGTCCTCGGCAGCATCGAAGGCTGGCTCAGCGCAGTCCACCTGCTGGCAGCCGCAGCAATCCTTGGCGCGTGCCGTACCTTCGAGAGTCCGGCCTCGGCGGCGCTGGTCCCCGATATCGTGGACCGTGAGCAGTTACCTAAGGCAGCGGCCTGGTCTGCGTCTGCTATGCAGACGGCAATGATCGTCGGCCCGTCCCTCGGGGGTGTTCTCGTAGTCTGGGGTACGGCTGCCGCCTATATCGCCTCGCTTGCCGCCCTGCTGGTATCTACGGTGCTGATCTTCTTCGTCAAGACTGTTCATTTCGTCAAGAAGCTGGACGCGGTCAGCATGGACACCTTCCTCAGCGGCCTGCGGTTTGTCTTCGCCCGCAAGATTATCCTGGGTACAATCTCGCTGGACTTGTTCGCTGTACTTCTTGGCGGGGCCACGGCATTGCTGCCGATCTTCGCCGAGGATATTCTGAAGACCGGCTCGCTCGGTCTTGGCCTGCTGCGCTCCGCCCCGGCGGTAGGCGCGATCATCGTCTCACTCATCCTGACCCGCTATTCGGTGGAACGGGCCATCGGCCGGATGCTATTCGCCTCGCTGGTCGTCTTCGCCCTGGCCACGATGCTGTTCGGCATCTCCCACAGCTTCTGGCTGTCCTTGTTCGCGCTCGTTCTGATCGGCGGCTCGGATGTCGTGAGTGTCGTTATCCGCTCGACACTGGTGCAGGTCAATACGCCGCAGGAGATGCAGGGCCGGGTGAACGCAGTGAATTCGTTATTCATCGGTACCTCGAACCAGCTTGGCGAATTCGAGTCCGGCACGATGGCCGGGCTGGTCGGAGCCGTGCCTGCAACCGTGATCGGCGGAGTTGGTACCCTGATTATTACCGTGCTCTGGATGTACCGGTTCTTCCCGGTCCTCCGCACCCAGAAGACGTATACAGCGGAGGAGATTTGAACGATACAAGGGGCTGCCAGATTGGCAGCCCCTTATGGCCGTTCAAGAATGTATATGGTTTTGGGGCCCCCGCAAAGGTTCTGAATAGACTCCGAAGCTTAACTTCACTTTGTGGGGATTTTTATTAGTACTCGCCCTTAATCACAAAAAACGAACCCCGGATCGTTCCAGCCAGCTTCGACTTTTGCCGCGCGAACTTGAACTTGTCCGCCAGCTCCGCCGGAACTTCCATCCCCTCGGAGAGCTTGAACCCGACCGCCCGCTTCTTGGGATCATCCACCGTGTACATTACGTTAAGCGCAAGGCCATCCTCATAGAAAACGTAGGCGAACCTGATATTCTCCACCTGAAACTGCGACGTTTGGAGTGGCTTGGCAGCAAACTCAAGACCCCGCTCCTTGCTCAGAATCCCGTTGACGTAATCCAACGTCTCCTGGCTTTCACTGGCCGGAACGACTGTGAATTCATGCTTATACTTGTTCATGAAATAACGCGCCTCATTCGCACGTAATCCCGCCAGCGCTTCAGCAACAGGCGATGACTCCAGACCTTGCACAGACACTTCTTTGAAATCCACTGTATATGGCATAGTTACTTATCCTCCATTACATTTTTAATTTCTGACTACAGGAATCCACATTTCACCATACAGCGAGCCGTCCCGGCTGCCCATCTCCACAGCCGTATTCGGCCCGCCCACGTAGGCGTATCCTTCTGCTTGCGGCAAAGCTTGTCCGAAGGCCAAGCCCGTCAAAGTATTGCTTAATTCCTCCGTTGTCGCTCCTTCGCCTGCCACTACGAGGTATTCCCCCTTCGGGAATTGAATCACCCGGGCTTCCTGCGGAATCTGTGCGGCTGCACCTGCCATTACCCCGGCATAATGCATCATCTTGCCGTTCACCGCTTCGTTCACCACAAACACATAGTCATTCGCCGCAATCCCTTTTAACAAGTCGAGCCTGCCATCTTCACTAACCGCCTGCCAAAAATCCATCTTCTCCTTATAAATACCGGCATAGTCCGTGTAATCACTCTTAAGATCAACGCCCAGACCAATCACCGTAAAGCTGTCTTTTTCTTCAATAGTATACCCTGCCATTGTTATATCCCGCCTTTATTCATATTTGTGTTCCTCACCTGCTATGTATATGATAACCTTGAACCATGTCAAAAAATGAACCTGTTTAGGAGCCGCGATGAAAAAAGTAGAACGGATCAACATCATCATGCGGTACATTAACAATCGTGCCCATTTTACCCTGACGGAAATCATGCGGGAATTCAATATTTCGCGTTCGACCGCCCAGCGGGATATCCGGGAGATCGAGGCGCTCGGGATGCCGCTGGTTGCAGAGGTGGGCCGGGATGGCGGGTATTCCGTTATGCGTAACTCTCTTCTTCCCGTGGTCCGGTTCACGGATAATGAGGTCAAAGCGCTGTTCATTGCCTTCATGGCGACAAGAAACGGCCAGCTTCCTTATCTCAAGAGCCGCCAGTCGCTGACGGAGAAATTACTGGGGCTCATCTCGGAGAATCAGCAGGAGGATCTTGTTCTACTCAATCAGATCCTGCTGTTCGAGGGCACCCACCCGGGCAATCCTGATCTGCTGGACCTGTCCGATCTCCCCCACCCTATGCTGGACAAGCTGATCCGGCTCCTGCTGGCGGACCGTTATCTGTTCATCACCTGCCGGGAAGACCAGAAGGATATCTCTTATGCTGTGTATCTTTTACGTCTCTACCAGGAGAAAAGCCTGTGGCTCATCGAGGGCTTCGACCTGCACGCCTCCAGGAAACGGATCATCCCGGTTGATCAGCTAACGGATGTCATCCCCTACCCGGGCTCCGACAGGCCAAGCGCCAAAAAAATTAAGGAGAAGCTGAGCAAGCAGCAAGTGAAGAACAACCTTGTTCTGGAGCTCGGTCCCCGCGCCATTGCCCAATACCGGAAATATCACCCGTTCAGGGTGGCGCTGTCCTATACTGACCCCTACCAAACTACCGCTATCCTGAAAATGGAAGTCGAGGCGAACCGCACGGAGGAGCTGAAGGAGTTCACGAATTGGCTGTTATTCTTGGGCGATGACCTTAAGGTGAAGGAAATGCCGGATGAAGTAAGGGAGGAGCTGCAAGCTAGAGTAGATCTTTTTTGTACTTAGGAAGCGCACGGCCCCCTACTGTTGCGTTCGCCGCGACCCATTGTAATCGGTTTTCCGACTACATTTGGCACGTTCGCCCTCCCTCGCCCCAATGTGTTCGGTTTTCCGCCTACATGCGGCCCGGCTCCTTCGTAATCGAACTTTCCCATGCCAGTAAAAAGAGCAGCGCCCCCAAACCAGGAGAATCGCTGCTCTACTTCTACTTCTCTCTAATCCTTCGGCTTACAGATTAAGCAGCAAACTCAATACCTTCGCACACTCTGCGCGCGTCGCATTGGCCTGGGGCTTGAAGAATCCGTCCGGAGTCCCCGTGATGAAACCCAGTGAACCGGCGGCACTCACGGCGTCCTTAGCCCAGCTGTCAATCTTGGCGGCATCGGCAAAAGCAGGCAAGGAACCTGCCGGCGCCTTGCTTCCAGAGCGCAGCTCGTAGGCTCTCACAAGCAGCGTTGCCATCTCTTGCCGCGAAATACGCGACTCGGGGGCGAACTTGCCGGCAGAGTCCCCTTTGACGATTCCGGCTGCAAAAGCGGCGGCCACATCGCCCGAATACCACTTGCTGCTGTCTACGTCAGCGAACGAACGCAGGCCTTCCGCCTTCAGCCCAAGGGCACGGACAAGCATCGTAACGAATTCGGCCCGGGTTACTTCTCTCTTCGGTGCGAAGCGTCCTTCCCGGTCGCCCTCGATAATATGCTTG
Source organism: Paenibacillus sp. FSL P2-0089 (assembly GCF_038595095.1). Taxonomy (NCBI): domain Bacteria; kingdom Bacillati; phylum Bacillota; class Bacilli; order Caryophanales; family Paenibacillaceae; genus Paenibacillus; species Paenibacillus sp. FSL P2-0089. The sequence continues at coordinate 3,506,586 of NZ_CP152006.1, read as the reverse complement.
GCAGCCATCTCTTTTATCACTGAGTAGGCCCAATCCGCCGGAGTCACATCTGCAAAGCTCTTGTCATACTCCAGTACAGCATAATTGCCGGATTGCCGTATCTGTGCAGTCAATACGGACGATTCCCAGGTTCCGCCTGCATATTCAAGCGTTCCATCGTCTGCGGCCGCATAGACACCTGCAAGCATCGGGTTCCCGTTCTCCTGAACCTTCAAGCGAAGTGTAACAGGTTCCGCGAACGAGACCAGCGGAGTCTTAACTCCCTGCTGATTCAGCACAGACAGCCTGAGATTGAACATTTCTCCGGCTGTTCTCAGTTCAGCTTCACTCTTCTTATTAGCCTGAAGTATCCAGGCTGTCTTCTGCTCTGGGGACCTTGGCTCAAGCAGGATAGACATCATCGAGCCCTTCTGCTGCTGTCCTGCCAACGCTTGAAGCTGCTGAGCAACCTTGCCTGGAATCTCTACAGCCACTGTCTTGCCTTCCACCTTCAGAGCGGCTATTCCCTTAAGGGCCACAGCGTCAGCGGGAATTCTTACTTCGCTCTGCCCTTCAGCCATTGGAATCACAATCTGGTTCTGGGCATTCACCTTCGGCTCAGTTACAGTCAGAATCTCCGGCTGCGGCGTAGCTTGTGGTGCAGCTGAAGCTTGTGCTGTTGCCAGCGGAGCTGTCCAGCCTGAACCGGAGCCCGTTCCTGGTGCCGTAGTCGGGCTTGGTGCCGGGCTGGCTTCCGCACTTGGCGCGGGATTCTCTTCCGGAGGTGTCACCGGCTCTGTGACCGGGGGTGTTACAGGCTCCGTTACTGGAGGTGTTACCGGTTCACTCGGTTCACTTGGTTCGCTAGGAACCTCAGGTGTAGTTGTGCTATTGCGCACGAAGGTCACCTCTTGCAGATAGCCGTAATGATTATCCGAGTCTGTGAGGACTTTGAAGCCCAGCGATGCGCTGCCGTCTTCCCCAATGTGCACATGCTTTAGCGTCAGAGTCCGGGGCTTCAGCCAGGCGCTGCCTGAATAGGTAACCGGCACCGAATACGTCTGCCCCTCGGAGATCACATACATTACCGAACCGGGAGAAGGTTCACCCTTGTCCCCGAAGATTTTGGCCTGGAGGGTATAGGTTCCGGGCTCCAGTCCGGTCATTTCATGAGTAAGGCTGAAGTTAATCGGCTTGTCATCCCCGTAATCGAAGCCGCCTGAAGCATTGCTGTCTCCGAAGGTAGCGGGCTTAGTGCCGCTCAGATACCAGTCGGACTTAGAGCCGTTCACCGTGAGATTATTGGTGCTGACAGATCCGGCTTTTTTGACCAGCTTGAAATCATCAATATTCCCCCACTTGTCTCCAGCGTATTTCAGATTAGCGCCTAGTGTCAGCGTTCCATCTGTAACTTCAACGGTATCGATGGTTGGATTACTCCATTGCTGCCAGCCTGTGTTGACGAACGGCTGCTTCTGATTACCCGCAAAAATCTCTGCCGTTTCTTCCCCTCCCCCGCCCGAGACCCAAGCGGATAACTGATAGGTACCATTTTCAAGTCCGGTGACCGTCTGGGAGATTTGGAATTCCGCAGCCCCTGAGCTCCAGTAGTGCAGTGCAGCCGAACCGGAATGGGCATCTGACTCCACATTGACCGCCGCGCTATCGCCGCTTACGGTCCAGCCGTTCAGCCCGTCCTCGAAGCCTGGATTCTGAATGAAGCTTGTGCTTGGCGAGACTGTGATCTCCGTTGAATCTGTAAATCCGCCGTCATACGTAACCGCAGTTACTGTAGAGGTCCCGGCAGCAAGCCCGGAGATGGTTCCTTTATACTTGTCTACCTTGACGATGGCTTCATCAGAGCTGGTGAAGGTTAGCCCCTTATAGGTTGCATTCGCCGGGCTGATTGTTGCCTTAACGCTGCCGGTTCCGCCTACTTCTAGGATAGCGGTCTGCTTCTCAACTTTTACAGACTGAACTGGTACCCGGTTGATTGCCGAAGCACCGTCGATAAAAGCATCCATCGCGAAGGAAGGCTTCCCGTCCGGGTTCCAGGCAGACAGCCCATAGCCGAAGTAGACGCCCTCGGGTGCCCAATAGAACACACCTGTTCCCTGGCCTCCAGGTACAGCCTTCACGCCATCCTGCACAGCAACTAGCATGTTGTATACATTATCCACATTCTTGCTCACATCGCCGCCAACCTCGACGACCATGACCTCCTTGCCATATTTTGCAGCCAGAAGATTCATGTTGGAGGATAGTTCATTAATAGAAGAAGTGTAGATAGAATCCGGGTAATAAGATAACCCGATAATGTCATAATCACTGTCTTTAAGCCCTGCCTCGACCAGACCTGCATAGAACGGATCTACACCGGTGTCTGCCCCGTTGGCTCTATGAATAATGATTTTGGTCTCAGGAAAAAGAGCCTTGGCCGCATGTGATCCCGCCTGGATCAATTCCACCAGATTCGCAGTATTGCTATAGCTGCCCAGCGGATGCATCATCCCGTTATTAATCTCATTGCCAATCTGCACCCACTCGGGGGTTACCCCCGCAGTCTTCAGCGCTTGCATCACCTCTGTGGTGTACTCTGAGACATGTGCTTTGAGCTGCTCCAGATTATCACTGGCCCAGGCGGCCGGAGTAACCTGCTTCCCGGGATCGGCCCAGGAATCACTGTAGTGCAGATCGACCATCACCCTGAAACCGAGAGCGCTTACACGGGAGGCCAGCGTAACCATCTCTTCGATGCTGTTATGGCCGTTGATCGGATCATCGGATGGATTGACAAAAGCCCGGAGGCGTATCGAATCGATTCCGTGATCTTTTAGAATCTGGAGAAGGTCCTCTTCGTCTCCCTGATCGTTATAGAATTTGTAGCCCTCAGCTTCCATTTGCGGCAGCCAGCTGACATCTGCGCCCTTAGCGAAGGATTGCGGAATCGGAACCGCTCCAGCTTGTGCCGGTAATCCAAGTGCAGTCAGCGACATGATTAGCATTGTAAAAGTAAGAACCGCCGCAAGCCATCTTGTTCTCTTTTTCAAAATATTCCCTCCCTGTATTAGTCTCACCGTTAGTATAGATGACCAGGAAGGTAACATTAAATTAAGCGAAGCAACGAAAAACTATACTTATTCAATTTTTTCACTGAAATGCGCTTACATTTCACTCTGAAAGACGTATAATATTCTCTATGTGAAATGCTATTCACCCTGGAATATAGATAACGGATCATACCAAAGGAGACCTAGAGATGCTGGATTCAAACACTACCCGTCTAATCACCAAAGCGCTGAGCGCAAGCATTGCCAATAAGGAAATCGCCGGTGCGAACTTCATGGTGATTCAGGACGGACAAGAAAGCTGGTATCACGAAGACGGCTATGCCGATATTGAAGCTGGACGCAAAATGTCCAGAGATTCGATCTTCCGCCTCTACTCGATGACGAAGCCGGTTACTGCCGCAGCCGTTATGCTGCTCATGGAGCGCGGGGAGATCGACCTGTTCGATCCGGTCAGCCAGTACATACCTGGATTTAAAAATCAGAAGGTGGGGAAAAACGGGGAGCTTGTACCCGTAACTCGTGAGGTTGATATTAACGACCTGCTGAACATGACCTCCGGTCTGGTCTACGGAGGAGCCGACCTGGCTGGTCAGTATGCGGAGGCGTTGTACCAGGAACTGAACAACCGCCTGCTTGGAACGAACCCGATGAGCACCCTAGAATTCGCTAACCGGCTGGGCGAAGGCCCGCTGGCCTTCGACCCGGGAACATCCTGGCAGTATGGAACCTCTGCGGATGTTCTCGGTGCATTAGTTGAAGTCGTCAGCGGCATGCGGTACGGCGAATTCCTGCAGCAGGAGATCTTCGGTCCGCTGCAAATGAACGATACCGGCTTTTGGCTGCCCGAAGACAAGAGAGAGGGGCTGGCCTCTGTCTACCAGGATGATGGTGAAGGCGGATTGATACCCTTTTCGGAGAGTCCTCTGGGCGTTAATCATCATATGGACCGGGAGGCGGCTTATGAAGCAGGCGGGGCCGGGCTGGTCTCGACGATTGAGGATGCTGCCAAATTCACCACCATGCTGATCAATCAGGGCAGCTTGAACGGGGTGCAGCTGCTGAAGCCCCGCACCGTTCAGTTTATGACCTCGGCCAGCTTGACCAGCCCGCAGCAGCAAGGCTTCAATCCCTGGCATTCGCTGCAAGGCTATAGCTACGGCAATCAGATGCGCATCCTGACCGATCCGGGTCAAGCCGGAGGGCTCGGCAGCCTGGGAGAATACGGCTGGGACGGCTGGCTGGGAGCTTATTTTGCCAATTGTCCGCTGGAACGTCTGACCATCCTGTTCATGATCCAGAGAAAGGACTCCGGTACCCTGCCCATTACACGCAAGCTGCGGAATATCGTGTTGAGTGCATTTTAAGCGACGAAGCTGTATGAATTCACTAAATTTGAGAAGCTGGAATTAGGTGCTTCCAGAAATAGATGATTTTCTCCACCTGCTCCTGAACAAAACAGCCCTCTCCAGGGAACAGTTGGAAAAAGGGTACTTAATATACTGTTTTTCCACCTAAATGTGAGAGATCCACTCCTACCATTTGGCATTTGCCCTGTTGGCGGCAATCACTTCAAGGAAGCGGTCGGGATAATTCGTATGCACTCCGTCTACTCCCCAGGAGTAAGCTTTATCCATATTGAGCTGGTAGTTCACCGTATACGGGATGATCTTGAGCCCCGCCCGCTTCACTTGAGCCACATAAGCCCCGCTGATTCCCTGGAAATTCGGGCTGATGCCTACGGCATAGGTCTTCACGGTATCCAGATAGGACTGAGTCACCCTCGTAGCCGCATAATCATTCCATACCAGCTGGTATAGCGGAATATCCGGGTTAATCGCATGAAGCTGCCGCAGACTGGCTGCGCTGAAGGAGTGAACGGACACCCTTTTGGCGAGATCATATTTCAATATCGTATCATTCAGGATCGCTTCGATCCCGAACTTCGATGCAGGCTCCTTGATTTCGATCATATAGTTGATGTCCTTGCCGAATGTCTCGAATACTTCTTCAAGCGTTGGGACGGTAAGCCCTGTGTATAGATCTCTGGCGAACATCGGGTAGTCCTGATTGAACCAAGAGCCTGCATCGAGCTGCCTGATCTGCTTCAGGGTCATATTTTTCACAAAACCTTTGCCGCTCGTGGTACGGTTAACCGTCTCGTCATGAATCACAACAGGAATCAGGTCCTTGGTCAAATGAATATCGAGCTCAATCGAGTCGGCACCCATCTCACGTGCCAGCTCAAAGGCCGGTATCGTGTTCTCGGGAGCATAACCGGATGCGCCGCGATGGGCAATCGTATAGACTTTGTCCGCCGGCTCGATCATCTCCTTCACCTTCACACGGATGACCGGAGAATACGCGTACAGTGTGGAGAACAAGGAAATACACAATACAATGTGCACTCCGATAAAATAACCCTTATGTCTGAATATCCTCATCATGCTGTTGTCCCCATTTGTGTGTGATAATAAGATACTCTATTCAAAATGGGCTAGCCGTGACTCCTCAGAGTGTTTGGGCTTCCATCATGAAGCTTATCTATCGTATCAGACATTTATCGCCTAAACAATCCACTGCCCCCATATCTCCATGTAACGCAAAGAAACCAGCCTCCTTGAGGTCCGGTTTCTTTGTGTTAGGGGAACAGGCTCTGCAAGCCCCGAGTCACTGCGCTAAGTTTCGCCCCGTTAGATTTCCAGAGTTGCGGTAACAGGATAATGATCCGAAGGGTATTTGCGGTCGAAGCTGTCGGTTACCGTCCGGGTCTTCAGTATCTTCACCTGCTTGTCCGTAAAAATATAATCGATCTCCTCAAGTTCATCCCACGGAATATCGTAGCGGAAACCGGTGAATGTCCCCCAGGGGCCATAATGGGCATCAACCGCTCTGCGGGTATCGGTCAGCTGCGCTGTAATCTCCCGGTAGCATCGTTCGTCCGGTATAGCATTGAAATCCCCTGTCAGTACAACCGGCAGATTCCCGCCCTGATTACGAATCCAGTCCAGAATCTTCAGCGCACCGCGGTATCTGGCCTCCTCACTGATATGGTCCAGATGGGTATTCACAAAGTGAATCCTATTCCCGTTTCTTGTGTCCTGCAGCCTCACCCAGGTGCAGATCCGGTTGTAATCAGAGCCCCAGGACTTGGACGGAACCTCCGGCGTCTCCGACAGCCAGAAAGTGCCTCCGGCTTCCTTGGTGAATACCGACTTGTTATAAAAGATCGGACAGTGTTCACTCTCAGGATCATGATCACGGCTGATGCCTTCCACCTCATAATCCTCAAGTGCCGCCAGATCCCGCAGCTGATTGCCCCGCGCCTCCTGCAGTCCGAACACGTCCCAGCGGTAATGCCTAATCAGGCGCAGCATATGCTCCTTGCGGAACGCCCAGCCGTTCTCTTCGTCTGACGGAATATCCAGACGGATATTAAAGGAAGCCATTTCGTAAGTACTCATCGCTGTTCTCTCCTCCATAATTGTAGTCGTTATAATTTCTCACACTGTTACATATTGAAGTCTATAATTCTTCCGGATGCTGCGCAACCGCGTATTCCGGGCAAAAGGCACCGCACCCTTAATAAGCCTTGGGGCTTACTCTACGGATGGCAAGTACCTCCGCCGAGTAAGCCCCAAAGCTGGTTCGGATCATTGTAAGTGCTAAGCCAGCATACTTGCCAGTTCAGCGGAAATCCGGTTCCTGGCCGCATCCACCATGCTAAAATCCATTGCTGCGATATAAATTTCCTTTAATTCATCCCGGTGCACCTTGGCCTCTGCCAGAGCGGCTATTGCCGTTTTCATTGTGGCCTTATATTGTGCGCTTATTTCCTCCAGCGGTCCGGCGAGGCGCTCATCCGTTCCCGGTGCAATAACAGCTTCATACGTATCGATGATTACGTCTCCTTCCCGCTCCGGATAATATTCATGCGGGCTGGTGCTGTCAAAGACCGCAAAATCAAGCTCACGCACAATAACCATATCCAGACTGTGGGGATCGAATCCGCAATGATAGATTTCCGTATCAAAGCCCCTCTTCTCCGCCTCGGCGGCGATTTTGCGGAGTATGGTTGATTTGCCTGTTCCGGCCCGGCCTTTGAGGAAGAAGCGTCTGGATAGCCCTTCGGTCAAATTAGGTACAAAGTCAACCGATCCTGCCGGCGTTGCTGCGCCCAAAAACCGGTGCTTCACATCAGCATGCCTCTGAAGCTGCGCTTCGCCAAACAACTGTTCCAGCATCCGGGCCGTTAATTGATCCGCCTGGCCGAAGTCCATATGCTCGAAGTAAATCTTTTCCCATTCGTCATGAATGCTCAGGGCCTCCGCAAATCTGCTGTACGCTGCCGCATAGGCATCCGCAGCCTTCCGGTTAAGCTCCTCAATGATCTCCCTTTGGCCGATAAGCGCTACCGAGTCCCACGCTTCCCCCAGGTTCACGTATTCCCGGGCTGCTCCGGGAGCCTTGGACTCTATCACATGGGGCGCCGTCCCGTCAACAATGCCCACGCCAAGCGCCGGAATAATGACCCCGTCAATGGAATCCTTATCGGATGAACAATGGATCAGCTCAATAGCGTATCCCCGCTCCGCCCATTCCGCGCCGATTGCTTTCATCAGCGAGGATTTGCCGGTACCGGGACCGCCTTTCAAGATGAAGATCCGCCGGAGTCCTTGAAGATTCGATTCGAACAAACTGAAGTAGCCAAGAGCCGTATTCCCGTCTGCAAAATATCTTAATATCCCCGCAGCCATACACCCACTTCCTTTCCCGTTGCAGCCTGATAGGCTTATAACCATACAATATGCGTCAGGTATTTGTAAGGTTCCAGCAGCGGGGGAAATTCCGTCCATTCCACGTGAAGATGCTGAAACTAAATGCCCGTAGCCGCCATCCGGGCAAGCACCTTCTCCCCTCTCGCTTCCAGCTCCCCGCCGCTGAACTTTGGCAGTATCAGTTCGGAAACGATATTCCCGTCCCTCGTAAAAAGAACCCTGTCCGCCCTGGCGGCGACTTTCGCATCATGGGTCACAAGCATGATGGCTGTGCCCCCTTGGTTGATGCCTGCCAGCAGCTCCATGATTTCCTCCGCGGTCTTCGAGTTCAGCGCACCGGTTGGCTCATCGGCAAACAGAATCTCCGGCGTATTGATTAGTGCGCGGCAGATCCCGGCCCGCTGGAGCTGCCCGCCAGATACCTCAGTAGTATCCCTGTTTTCCAGCCCGGCAATGCCTGTCTGGATCATTAGGTCTCTCGCTTTTAGCAAGAGTTCCACTGTATTTCTCTTGCTGTCCTGCACGGCGGGAAGCATGATATTATCCAGCAGATTCAGGTTCCTCAGCATCGTGGGCTGTTGAAAAATAAAGCCCATGCGGGTCCGGCGAAGATCGGCAAGCGCATTTCCCCGGAGCCCGGCTAGTTCAGTATCGCCAAATTTCACGGTTCCCTCAGTAATCTCATCCATGCCGCTGAGTGCGAACAGCAGTGTGGTTTTGCCTGAGCCTGAGGGCCCCATTACGGCAACAAATTCACCTTCTGTTATATCTACGTCTACTCCATTCAATGCCATGGCTTGCTCTGCACCCTTACCGTAAGTTTTCACAATATGGGTACCTGTAATGATGCTGTTCATCTGCTAATCCTCCTTGATATGCCCGGAAATTTGCAAAGCCTGGATGCCGGAACTGCCTAACCTGGTAGCTGCAACGACACAGCCTGTAATCAGCAGGGGCGAAAAAAGATAGACAAACCACGGATTTACCTCGAAATGGAAGGCTGACGCGCCGAAGGACGACACGATCGCCACACCGGCAAGCTCTCCGAGCGTATTTGCCAATAGCGTGCCGGTGATGACACCCATCCCCAGCACGGTAACGGAGCGTGTAAGATATTGTCTGCGAATATCCCTGCTAGTGAAGCCTATGGATTTCAAGATGGCAATGGAATAACGGTCCTTCGCCACCAGTAACTTCATGAATAGCGTTGTTACCAGCAGTGTGAGCAGGGCGGTTGCCAGAGTTGCGACGATGGATGCCTTTTGTATAGCCTTGCGCATAGGACCAAGCATCTGCCCGATGGTCTCGTCGATCCCGGTAATTTTGGCAAAGGGGAATTGTTCCCGGTACAGTGATATGGCCGCCTGAACACTCTGACGGTCACGGAACGTAACCGCAATTGAGGCGCTTAGAATTTCCCCGTGATTCATCTTGAAATTAGCCTGAGCTGTTCGCCCGCCATTCGTGACATCGGAGTAAATTCCGCACACCTTCAGGTGCTTTTCCGTACCGTCAGCGATAACAACGATTTCATCCCCAACATTCATTTCAAGGTCTTCCGCATTCAGTACCGAGACGGCGATCTCCGCTTCCGCTTGCGGTGCACGGCCTTTGGAGTACGTAACCGGAAAAGCGGAATAGTCCCCGAAGGTCACCCGCAGCTTCTCTGGCGTTCCGTCATCCGTTCTCCTCTCTAGCATCCGGCTGGTGAACATAGCATATTTCTCAACGTTCTTATCTTCCGCCAGCCTGGCTGCAACCTCCGCCGCCTTCCCCGGGACATCCTCCACCTGTGTCCGCAGCACTCCGATATTAAGGTCACTGATGCCCATACCCATATTGGTGATGAAGCCGGGGGCAGAGATAGTATTGCTGATATTGTAAGGCACAATCATAATGAATGAGGAGATGACGATCACCATCGTCATGGTGACATACAGCTTCTTACGGGACAGCACATCCTTGATGCCTAGAAAGATATTCCGGGTGAACAGCCTGTTGTGACTCAGCCGGAAGCTTCTGCCCGGTTTCGAGGATTCCCGCGATGCGCCGAACCTCACCGCCTGAGCAGGGGAGATGTTACGGAAGCGCCGCAGCACACCATTCACATATAGCATGACCACCGCGAAGATGAGCACCGCCCCGGCAAGTCCGCTGAGCAAGCCGGGAAACCGGCTCCCGCTATCACCCATATACAGACGAATATTGTGCATAAAAGGGATCTGGAGCGGCAGAGAAGCCAGAAAACCCAGCATACAAGCTACACCTGCGATTACGCCGTATTTCGCAAGGTACAGCTTCTTGATCTGTGTTACCCGCATCCCGATGGCCTTCAGTACGCCTATTTCCTTGTAATCCTCTTCGACCGTTGCCAATAGCGTGAAGCGGATACATAAGAACGCCACGAGAATGACCAGCATGCCGATTAACACCAGCACAGCAATCATAATGCCGTCCGTAATGCCGTTAATCATCTTCACCTGATTGTACGTGATCGCAGGCGGACCGTTGGCCGGGAGACCCGCATCCAGATACGCTGTCTCAAAAGCGGGATAGTTAACCCCCTCAGACAGCCGGAATTCAATCAGGTGCTCCAATTGTCCGAACTCACGGACCCTCTCGAAATCCGTCTGGCTGACCAGGAACCTTTTGGAGCTTACCAGTGCCGCGTTCATAGTCGAATCCCGCAAAAACCCGGCAACGTGGAAGGAAATACCGTGGATCGTCAGTGTATCTCCTAGTGCTGCGTTCCCTTCCTGCCTGTAATAGACAGGAATATAGATTTCACCGTCAGCAGGATGGATCACCTTACCGTTTAAGTCCAGCAGGTAGTCGAATTTCTTGCCCTGTACGGAAAGACCGTTGTCCTGAATGCTTCCTGCAAGCGAATCGTTCCCGATCACTATCTCTGCACCCTCAATATTTAGGAACTCCTGCACCTGATATTCCTCAACACTTCCATTCGTGTCTGCGAAGCGCCGCAACTGGTCCATATCAACGTTTCCTGTATGCATCTGCATGAAATGGAGCGCCTTCGTTGATAGAAGCATGTTATCGATCGCGCCGGACAGATTCACTGTAAGCGATGCGGCGAGCGAGGTTAGCATAGCGGCAACGAGGATGAACGCCATAATCGTGCCGGTAATCAGCTTGCTTTTGCGCAGATCATTTTTAATTAATTTTAGATACATGTCACTCCTCCGTCTATTTGTGACCTTACAGGTTTAACCTTTGGGGAAAATGAGGACGAACTCCTTGGTATAGGGTGAGACTGCGTCTATTACGCTAACTCCCCCGGAATGCTGTTCCATCACCTTGTGCACAATAGCCAGTCCTAGCCCGGTTCCACTGCTGTTGGTTCTTGAAGTGTCGCCGGAGACAAACGGATCGAAGAGATTTCCGGTGATGGCCTCCGGGATCGCTGCTCCATTATCGGCAATATGGATTCTAATCCGGCTGGGCTCATCCGTCAGTCCTACGAATAACAGGCTGCCTGACGGGTTATGGCGGATTGCATTAGTCAGCAGATTGCCGATAGCCCGGCTAATTTCCAGCGGGTCTGCTATATAAAATACGGGCTGGTCCGGTAATTGCAGTTCTAAGCTCATCCGTTTGCTTTCGATTTCACCAAACAAAGCAGCGCAAGATACCCGAAGCAGTTCCACAAGATCAACCTTCGCCAGCTTCAGCTTGTATTCAGGCGCACCCAGCTTGGAGTAGGCCAGCAGCTGGTCAATCAATTGGTTCATCTGTCCCGATTTCGCTTGGATCGACAGATGGTATTCCCGCTGTTTGTCCGGTTCCTCAACCAACCCGCCTGCCAAGGCCCCTGCATAGCCTGAAATCGTAGTCATGGGAGTTCTCAGATCATGGGCAATATGCGAGAACAGCTGCATCCGCTCATTCTCCATGCTCATCCGCTGTTCTTCGGCATTCTTCAGCCTTTGGGCCATATAGTTGAACGCATCCCGCATTTCTCCAAATTCCGTTTCCGTCTCAAAATCCAGCCTGGTATTCAAATGGCCCGAGGTCACCGCCTTGAACCCTTCTTCCATCTTCCTTACAGGCTCCATAAGCTTCCTGTTGATCCCGTGCCCGAACAGGACAATCCCGATAAAATACACGGCGGCTGTAATAAGAATCCAGATCACGGACAGCGTGATCTGAAGCGATTCCGTTCCCTTGGCCAGCGGGGAAGAGGCCAGCTCCGCGAAGTTCATCCCGTTCTTCCATGTCAACAGACCGTACAATAGCTCCAGAACCAGGAGCGTCAGCGCAATGCCGAAGGTGTAGCCTATGAATCTGCGCATGATGACTCTTCTGAAGCTGCGCTTGTTCTTCATGGATGCACCTCCAGCCGATACCCTAATCCCCGCACAGTTCCAATGGACACCCCGCTGCCGCCGGGAAGCTTGGCGCGCAGCTTACTGATAGCCACCATCACCGTATTATCATCCACGATAGCCGTCTCCTGCCATGCCGCCTCATACAGCTGCTGTTTGGTGTAGACGCGTCCTGGACTTTGCATGAACAGCTTCATCATGTTGTATTCTGTAGCGGTAAGATGGATTGCGGCGCTGCCCAAGCGGAGACTGCAAACAGAAATATCCATACACAGTTCCCCAGCCGTCAGCACCGCCGCTGCGGAATCCGCTGCACCACCGCTATAGCGGCGTAATTGGGCTTTGATTCGGGCAAGCACCTCAAGCGGGTCAAATGGCTTAGTCACATAATCATCCGCACCAAGGTCAAGCCCCAGAATTTTCTCGTGATTCTCTGTCTTGGCACTGACAACGATAATGGGCAGATTGCTGTGCTCTCTCAAGCCCTTAATGAGCTGATAGCCATCAAGCTCCGGCATCATAATGTCGATGACCGCCAGATCAACCCGTGCAGCTGCAGCCTGCTTCAGTGCTTCCCTTCCGTTCCCGGCCTGGATCACGGTATATCCATCCTTTTCAACATACAAGCGCAAAAGCTCCCGGATCTCCTTCTCATCATCCACAATCAGAATCGTTTGGTTCATCATTTCACCTCTCCTCCTGCAGGGCTGTAAGCCCATTATGGCGGCCCTACCTTTCAGTTAAACACGGGTAACCTTAACATTGCCTTAAGATTTATCATAGGAAGCGGCTATCCATGCTAAAAAAGCGGCATTCCCCATCACCGGACGGTAGAAATGCCGCTTAGCCTATATTCAACTCCCCTTATATTCCCATGAACCGCTCCACACCAGCCGGGTCCATGACGACCATCTGCTTGTTGCCGATCAGCTTGATCAGGCCGGAGTCCTCGAATCGGGAGAACTTCCTGCTGATCGTCTCCCGGGTCACTCCGACATAACTGGCCAGCTCTTCGCGGGACAGCGGCAGGTCGATATGTACGCGTCCGCCGCGCGGCTTGCCGTATTTCTCACTCAGCTCCATGATCATATACGCGATCCGGATTTCCGGGTCCTTGGTCGCCAGACTCTGTGCCAGATTCTCGGTGTGGGCAAGGCGTTTGGTTACGCTTGAGAGCAGGCGCAGGGAGATGTCGGGGTTCTCGGTCATTAACTGCTCCATATCGCTGCGGGTCAGCAGGCAGATATTGGTGTCTTTCAGCGCATAGGCACTGAAGTTGCTAAGCTCGTCGCTGTTAAAGATACTAAGTTCCCCGAAGAAATCCCCGTTCGTCAGGATATGTAAAATCTGTTCCTTCCCTTCGGGCGTGATCTTGGATAATTTCACATGTCCCTGCTGAATAATGTATAGCGTATCGGACGGCGCGCCTTCGAGAATTAGTGGCTGGCCCTTGGTGAATTTGCGGTGCTTAATCATGGCGCTGATCCGGGTAAGATCCTCATCGGTCAGCGCGGCAAAAATCGGTACCTTGCGTGTACAAGGTTCTGCGGCGTGCTGGCAGGAATGCTCTTTCATACCGTTCCCCCTGTGATGTGAAATGTGTAGCCTTAAACCTCTAATGGGCAATTGTGTTCTTTTCCTCAACGGGCACGAAATGGCTGGTATCCTCTCCGCAGACCGGGCAGACCCAATCCTCCGGCAGATCCTCGAACGCTGTGCCGGCAGCTACATCCTCATCAGGATCGCCTACCGCCGGGTTGTAGATGTAGCCGCAAGGGGTACAGATATATTTTGTCATCGTAATCAGCTCCTATATCCTTAGTAGTTAATCAGTTCAGAACAGACTGCGCTTCCGCTATAATGTCTTCGATGCTCTTGCCGTCAGCACTTCCGATCAGCCGGACGCCTTGCTCAACAGCCGCCTTGTAAGTCAGCGAAGCCGCAGCGCCCTGCCAGGACAACGCCCCGACCATGACATGATCCTTCACAAAAATTCGTGTATACGCCCCATTCTCTTCACCGCATACCGACTCATCGCAATTCCGCTCATCGGTGTTGCCGATGGAGAACAAGGACACCCCGAACGCATTGAACAAGGTCACCGGAACCGCTCTGCGGTATACACTCCGGGCTTCAGCCATATTGCTCCCTGCGATCTTGCCCTGTTCCATCGCTCCGCCCCACAGGCCTTCCACCAGCCCGCCGAACTCTGCAACGTCACCCGCTGCATAGATATTCGGAGCACTCGTCTGCAGATGTTCATCCACAATAATGCCGCTGCGGACCTCAATCTCCGAGCCGTCAACCAGAGCAGTATTCGGAACAATCCCAATGGAGTAGACCACATGGTCACACGGGAAGCTCGTGCCGTCATTCAGCGTAACCCCGGTGACATACTCTGTCCCCTCTATGGAAGCCACACCCGCTTGAAGAATCACCTTCACCCCGGATTGCTCAAGGGTCTCTTGCAGATGCTTGGAAGAGTAGCTGTCGAGCTGTCTGCCCATCAGGGCAGGTGTGTATTCAACCACAGTCACCGTATACCCTGCTTCGTGAAGCGCCCAGGCGGTCTCAATTCCCTGCACCCCTCCGCCAATGATGGTTACGCGGCTGCCTTCCTTAAGGCTGTCTTTCAGCCGGTCTGCGTCAGCCAGCTCCCGGATGCTGTGTACATTGGCAAGTCCGGCACCCTGGATGGTTAATGCGCGGTTCTTCGCTCCCATGCAGAGCAGCAGCTTATGGTATTCCACACACTGGCCGCTCTCTGTCTCTACCGTCTGGCGCTCCGGGTGGATGGACACAATGCGGGTGGACGACTGTACGGTGATGCGGTTATCGCTGTACCATTTCTCCTTCTTAATCAGAACCTTCTCGCTGTGCAGGTCGGTGAACAGGCCCTTGGTCAGCTTGATCCGGTTATACGGCAGGCCGCTCTCTTCCCCGATGATCGAGATTTCCGAGTCCGCGTCCTGATCGCGGATCGCTTTGGCGGCATGGACGGCGGTTACACCGCCCCCAACGATTACGTAATGCTTCGTCATGTTCGCTTCCTCCTCCCTAGATTGAACTGAGCAGCAGATCCGAGACAAATTCGGTGGCATGCTTAATCTTCTGGACCTTCTCAGGCTCTCTTGGGGAGAATCTCACCCGGACGGGGAATTCCACATGGGTCATGCCCGTGGTTTTGATAACCTCAGAGGTGCTCTGTACAGTCATGTTCGTTCCGTTCAGATAATCCTGAATGACCTCGATCGCTTCTCCGCTCCAGCCGTAGGAGCCGAACGCCGTAGCAAGCTTACCTTCCAGATTCATCTCCTGCATACCCTTCAGCACCTCCTCCAGGTTCCCGATCATATCCGCATACTTCGTGGAGCTGCCGATGAAGACGGCGTCTGCTGATTCGATGCTGCGCAGGATGTCTGCGGTGCTGCTTTTATCTGCGTTCCAGACTTCTGTCTCAATATTGTTCTCCTTCAGGCAATTCTCAATGATCGCAGCCATCTTCTTCGTACTGTTCTTGATGGTGGTATAGACAATGACAGCCTTCTTGCCCTGGGTGGTCTCCCGGCTCATTGTAGCGTACAGCCCGATGAACTTTGGAATGTCCTCGCGGATCAGGAACCCGTGAGAGGGTGCAATCATACGGATCTCCAGATCCTTCACGGCTTCCAGCAGCGTTCTTACATATCTTCTGTGCGGGTGGATAATCGCTGCATAATAGCCTTTGTAATCTTCAGTGATATCGAAGCCTGCTTCATCGCTGAACAGATGCTCAGCTGCCACATGCGTACTGAAAATATCGCAGGGGAACAGGATCTTGTCTTCCACACAGTATGTAATCATCGTCTCTGCGGTGTGGAGGTACGGCGTTTCTTTGAACAGCAGGGTTTTGCCGCCGATATCCAGCGTGTCCCCGTCCTTCACCACCAGGAAGTTGCGGCTATGCAGCTTATACATCTCCTGCAGCTCCGGTACAGCGATCTCGGTGCAGACAATCGTAGCATTCAGGGCCTGTGCTGCAAGAGCCGCAAGTCCGCCGGAGTGGTCAGGCTCAGTATGGTTAATGACGATGTAATGAATATCCATGAGATCAATCATTCCGACGAGACACTCGGCATATTCGCGGCCGAATTCCATATCCACCGTATCGATTACGGTCGGCTTGCCGGTTTTGAGGAGATAGGAATTATAGGTGGTGCCTTTGGCGAGAATCAAGCGGTGGAACGGGACCTCACGGTTGTCTATTTTGCCTACCCAGTGGATGCCCTCGGCGATTTGTCTGGTTTGTGTACTCATTTGTGTTAGCCTCCAATATTTAATTGATAATCCTTATCAGCAACCTCATTCTATTACGCCAGCTGCTTAAAAAGGAGGATTCAAATCAAATTCCGGAAGTTTGTGAAAGCTTTCGTTTGGCCTACTCTTAATGTAGCCGATTCCGCAGAAGATGTGGTGCGTGTGGTCACAGGCGGGGAGGAAAACTTCAATTTACTCTCATACTAATCAAAAAAGCCGATCTCTATAAGATCAGCTTTTTGTGGCTACAAAGCTTATGCAATCAGAGGTCAGCTTGACGGGCTGCCCGTTTCTGTTAATCTCAAATGCTAAGGGTTTTACGATCAGCTGCTCTATCTTCCATCCGGCAAACTGCTGTTTCAAAAGGTCAATCATTCTCTCAGTAGACAGATTCACTTCAAACATGGGGTCCAGCTCTTGCTTATTCTCTAGAAGCATTTCCCGGATATTGGACGCGATAATAATGCAATTCGCCCCGCCTGCTCTTGTCCCGGAATTCATTTCACTCAGTTTCTGCTCCAGTACCTGTGCCGACCTCACATGTTCCAATGAAGATACGGCTACGATAATATCATATTCATTTGGTTTGATAGAAAAGTGTTCAATATCAGATAGAATGGGTACAATGTAAGACTCGACACCGAACTGCTGACTGTAACTTTTCAGCTTCGCTATGGCTGATTCCAGCAGGTCTACGCATACAACTATTCCGTTCCTATGCTTAATCGATTCGGCGATCGGAATGCAGTTCCGGCCAACCCCAGCTCCCAGATCCAGTATGCTTATGTATTCTTGATCCTTATACTGATTAATAAGATTAATGACTGTAGCAACGGGTTTGTGCAGCCAGGAGCCTGGCTCGAATAAATCGTAAGTATCATAACATTGATCATGATATTTCTTCTCTTCGGACACTTCACAGCGATGGAAGATCCGGGGCCGCTGGCGAATGACATCCGTGAATTCTTTAGACCTTTAAGGGATTAGAACGTGTTTGTGAAAAAAACAGGGGCAGCCTCCGCTTGGGAAGCTGCCCCTGGCTGTGAAGATATACCGGCAGGCCTTAGTGCCGGGAATGTTACTTTGCCGGTGCTGTAACATTCTCAGCAGGAGCCGGGGCCGGCACTAGCTCAGGAAGCGCCTCTGCGATGGCCTCTTCCTGGGCAGGGGCTGGTGCAGGGACAAGCCCGGAACCAGATTGGGCAGTGCTTGCTTTTGGCACGGTTACAGGAGCACCTTCAGCAGGGGCTGGTAGAAGCTCAGGCAGCGGTTGGGCAATTATCTCTGCTCGAGCAGATCCTGGAGACTGCTCAGCGGGAACCGTTGCAGAATCATCAGATTCAGCTGGCCCGGCAACAAGTTGTCCTGCTTTATATTTCTGGGCGGGGATGGTGCTGCTCTCGGCAGGCTGGGTTCCAGATACTTTGGCTGGCTCGGTTATTTTACCTTCGGGCACTGTAGAAGCCGCAATCTCGGAAGCGGCATTATCAGAAGAAGTATACTCCGAGTCGGCGACTACTTGCGGTGTCACCTTGGAGGCCAATGCCGCCGTAGAGGTGCCGATCCCTGCAATTAATAGGGCTGCGGTAACCGATAGGAAGAGGGTCTGTCTGTTTAGTTTTTTGACGTTAAGCATATGGGTTAATCTCCTTTGTAATTGTTTGCCGTCACCGGATAATGAGGCGTAGAAAGCTCCGGGTTGACTGGTGGGCCCTGCCATGACATTCAGAATCGTCCCGCCGTAACGTTTGCGGTCGGCATGAGACATCTCTTGCACCACTTCCTGATCACAGGTCAGCTCGCTCCAGGTATGAAGCTCATGACGAACCGTGTGAACTAGCGGGTTGTACCAATGTAATGTACGGACTACAAGCAGTGCAGCCTTGATCCACAGATCCTTCCGCTTCAGATGAACCAATTCATGGCGCAGGACCATCTCCATATCCAGATTGGCATGACTATTTATAGGCAAATAGATCGACGGTCTCCATAGACCGGCCAGAAAAGGACTGCGTGCGACAGAACTGTATGCGAGCTTCACGCTACATGTGAGGCCAAGCTCCTCCTTGATGCTCCTTAGCATCTTGGCTGGTTCACTATTCTCCGGTACCATGGTACGGTTACGCTTAAGTACTCTGGTAAACCTGCGGTACGCATACCCTTGCCAGGCGGCAAAAATGATGGCTCCCGCTGCCCAAATGCCCAGCAAAATATAGGCGGTACTTGTTGTTAAAGTTAATGCTGCAGGCTGCAGAGATTCCGCTACATCCCCAGTTAGCCCCCCACTCTGGAGATTCTGTACACTTGTGGCTACGCGCGGCGCGCTTAGGTGTTGGGATAACCACGGCAGAATCAGAGCTATAGGGAATAAATAAAAGACTAAGGCCAGCTTAATGAGTCCGTAACGCCATGGGGCCGGGAATTGTCCGGTCGATAACCTCCCCAGTGCGCAGATGCTGATGGTTACTACACTTCCGGCAACGGTTAGTGAAATCAGAAGATTCAGCAGAGTGTTCATCGTCATCACCTACTTTTCCGAGAACCATTGCTTCAGCTCGTCAATATCTTGGTCCGACAGCTTGTCGCCGTCATACATGGCAGAGATCAGATTCTTGACCGAACCCTGATACAGCCCGTCCAGGACATGCTGAGTCTCCACCAGCTTATAGTCCTCAGGCGAAATGCCGGGCACATATTTGTTCAGCCGCCCATGCCGGGTAGCCGTCAGAAACCCCTTATCCACTAACCGTGACAAAAAGGTAGATATCGTCTGCGCCTTCCAGTCCCTTCCCTTATGCGCGAACAGGTTCAGCAGCTCCGTTGAAGTGACTGGCGGCGTACTCGCCCAAATGGCTTCCATTAACTCTAATTCTGTATCCGATAGCTTCTGAATCTTGTTCACCGTGAACACCTCTTCATTTCGTTATGCGTCCATAACGTTCGATTACTACACTACGTAGTAGTTATAATCTACTACACAATGTAGTGGTTAGTCAAATGTATAGCTGCAATCCGTCTAGAGATTATCAAATTGAACTGAAGCAGTAAAAGACCGCCGGGAAATCCCGGCAGCCTCCACTAGAATGAAATCACAATCCCATGATTCTGTATATTACCGCTGCAGCCTCTTCACGCGTGGTCAAACCCTGCGGTTTGTAAGTACCGTCACCATAGCCCTTGATGATACCTGTCTGCCGCAGATAGTTAACTGCTTCCAGAGCGTACGCTCCGATTTGCTTGTGATCCGTAAAGGACGCGGCAGGGCTGGAAGCCTCCGGCTGCGGTCCGTTCAGACGCATAGCGCGGAACAACATAACAGCGATCTCCTGGCGGGTAACCGGCTCCATTGCACCGAAGAAGTCCTCGCTCCGCCCGTTAACAACACCTAAAGCCTGAGCCGTAGTAACGGCTTGGTAGTACCAGGCACCTGGAGTGACATCCTTGAACTCCCCTTGGTTATTCCCTCCTTGAAGTTCCAGTGCGGATACCAGCAGTTGAATGAATTCTGCCCTTGTGATCTGCCGGTCAGGTTCATATTTGCCCTCCCCTGTACCGCGAACCAGGCCACGAGCAGCCAATGCCTCCAGGATGATGGAGTTACTAGAGTCCGTATCGGAGAAGTGAACCCCTGCATTGGCAGTGACATAGAGGCCGAAATTTGGTGTTGTAAATGTAATGCCGCCTGCTCCTGCTACATATTTAGAGTTCTTAATCACTTCGGTTTGCCCTCCACCAGTGACGGAATAGGCGATAGCTTGATGCGACGCTTCTCCCGGCTTCAAGTTGTGTGCAACGGATACCTTCATGGATGCAGACCCGCGTAGTCTTTCTATTTGCTGTCCGTCCACGGTCAGAGAGACCCGGTGTAAGGAATACGTTGCCCATTGCTTATTCATGTCCGCGGGCTGCTGTGAAGCATCTGCAACATGAACGGAAAGCTCCAGCTTTTGGGAACCCTCAGGAATACTATCTACCAGAGAAGCCACGGGAATCGTTAAGGTCACTCCGCCAGCTTGTATGGTCAGCGAGGTTACATGATCCTTCAGCTCTTTAACCGGTAGTTGAAAAGCACTTCCTTTGGTCTTAGCATTCTCTGCTGCCAGCTTAAGCACCAGTGCTCCGCTCTGCACACCATCCATGGCTTGCCGGATCTCTCCGTCCCGAAGTTGCGCGTGAATGATTCCATCGGCTCCCGGTTCAGCTTGTACCTGAAGGAGTCCCGGTGAATGAGTAATGATCTCACCACCTACTGTGCCGGGAGTACCTTCACTGCTTCCGCCGCTGTTATTATTATTGTTGCCGTTATTGTTGCCGGGCGTAGGTTCAGGCGTATCCGTCCCCGCGTTGTCCCCCCTCCGAACCGCATTTACGGTGTAAGTCTTGGAAGTAGTTCCGTCGGCAGCAGTCACTTTGACATCAATCCTGTTGTCTCCTACCTGAAGCCCGCTCCCGCCTGTTACTGTCACGGTGGCCCCGGCATGAGCAGGCGTCCCCGTTACATTCACCTCAGTCTTGGAAAAAGGGAGGCTGATGGTGTAATTCAGCTTATCCTGCCCGAACCCTGAGATATCTGTACCGTCAATACTCAACCGGCTCAAATCGGCATTGCTGCTCAGCTCCGGCTCTTCTTCCCCGCTGGTATTCATCAGCTGAAAGGTGCGGAATAGAGTCGGGTCCTTCACACCGCCAATGCCTGAGCCCCATTCGATATAACCCTTGCGGCCTGCTCCGTCATTATCATTGACCAGCATCGAGAAGCTTAAGACTTCACCCGCCGCTGGCCGGACCGGGCTGACTTCGCTCCAGGGCAGTGCCAGGGCATAGGAGGTTACCTTATTCTGCTCATCTCTGGTCACCTTGAGCGTTCCTGTGGTCAATACTCCAGTGGCAGCCCCCTTCATGGACAGCCAGCGGTAAATCTGCGGACCCTCCGGTGTCTGAGAGATCCCGTATTCATACCAGGACTGGCTGTCTCCCGGTACACCGGGAGCAAGGCTGAACTGGATGCTGTCATTCTGCCAGATATTAATCCCGGAAGCCTTATGAGTGAAGACATCATCACGGATATCGGCTGTCAAATACAATTGATCTTTATCCCAGCGCAGCTGCGCGGTTCCACTGAGATCATCAACACCAGTGTAATCCGTCAGTAGGGGCGTTCCGTCCGCAAGATCAATCAGCGCCGGAGTGCTTGTGTCCGACTGGTTCGGCATCCGGTTAATATCTATATTCCGCTTCACGTGGACATCCTCGTAACCCTCCAGATCAACGGTCAGCTCCAGAGGATACTTCACGCCTTCAGAGAATCCCGGCAGTGGAATGGAATAAGGGAATTGGCTGCCCGGTGCGATCTCAGGCAACTTCGATTCGCTGCCGGTAATCTGCTCTTTGCCTTCACCGATAGACCAGGTAATCTTCTTAATGACCAGAGGGTCTGCGGCCGAACTGTTCGTGAATTGAAGCTGAAGCGATATCCCGCCGCCGCTTCCGTCCTTAATATGCGGGACAATCTTCAGGCCTTCATAATACAGCCTCAGATCATCTATGGGTGCTTCAGGCAGCGTTGCCGGATCAAGTCCGGGACCGTTATACGCTCCGATATTCGGCGGAGCATCCGCTGACACGGCATTGCCCCAGTAATCCAGTCCGCCATTGTCGGCAATAACAGCTCCGGCCCCGAGTGCAGGCGAGTTGTCTCTCAGCTTGTAGCCGTCCACTGTATTCCAGCCGGTACCGCCGCTGCCTTGGGCGACAAGCAGCGGATTCGCTGTGATGGAATTAGCATTCTCCGGCTCACTTGCAGGATGGTTGCCATACAGCAGATTATGATCGAAGGTGCCGTTCACCCCCGGCAGATTATATCCTCCCTGTCCAAGGTTGTAGACCAGATTATTCTTGAAGGAATAGGGAGCGTTGATATTGCCGCCGTCATCCCATTCATGGTCGATAATTCTGGTGTTCTGCCCTGCTCCGATATAGATTGTATTA
Organism: Paenibacillus sp. FSL P2-0089; assembly: GCF_038595095.1. Classification (NCBI taxonomy): domain Bacteria; kingdom Bacillati; phylum Bacillota; class Bacilli; order Caryophanales; family Paenibacillaceae; genus Paenibacillus; species Paenibacillus sp. FSL P2-0089. The sequence continues at coordinate 3,484,134 of NZ_CP152006.1, read as the reverse complement.
TTATAGATTTGTGTATCCGGCGTAACCCCGCCCGCGAAGTTGAAGGTGTGCGTCAGATCATTTTGGCTGATATTGTAGCGCACCACATTGTTAGAGGAGCCTGTCAGCACCCCCGGAGTCAAACGCGCATCGACGAAAAGCATGAATCCGCCTTTGTTGCCATGGCTGTAATTATATTGAACCACACTGTCTATGGTATCAATATCCAGATTGAAGCCCTGGCCGTCGCCTTCCGGCTTGTTCGTGTTGAAGGACTCATTGAACTGTACAACGTTATTCCGGCCCCGGGTCGGCCAGATCGCGGCGGAGCCGTTAAATTCACCTTCCTCGGAATAGTTCCCTCCTTCCTCTGCAATGTTATGTTCAATCAATCCCCCATTCACACCAAAGGTGAGAATCCCGTCACTGTCCGCCTGCTTAACATAGTTCCCGCGGATGGTGACATTGACACTAGCATAATCCGTTCCGTTGAACCGCTGATCCCATACCACAATCCCGGTACGCCCGATCCGTTCCACCGTGTTGCCTTCGATCCATACCCCGTCGAACTTGTCAGTACCCGTTGTTCCTCCAACATAGACAGAGATGCCGCCGAACGCATGCGGACCTCCTTCGGCCCCGGATACGGTAGGATAGCGGAAGCTGCTGGATACATCATGCACATAGTTATCCTTAATGTGTATATTTCTTAAGATTCCTCCATTGGCGTTCTCTACCATAATCCCTTCGCGGTAGACCGTTCCCCTCTCGGAGGCATAGTTGGTAACCTCCAGATCCTGGATCATCCAATTCGAGGCATTGCGTAAATATACGGCCCCGCCGGCCATACCACCGCCATTAATAACCGGCTTGCTTCCGGTGCCGTATGCACCGATAGTGATCAGTTTCTCGTCCGTTCCACTGCCTTTGGGATATAATTGTTCGTTCCAGATGCCGCCCTTCTTCAGCAAGATCCGGTCCCCGGCTTCAAAGGTAGTCTGATTGACTACGCTAAACGTCTTCCACGCCGTCTCCGGTGTTCGCCCGTCATTACTGTCGCTGCCTGTAAGGGCATCGACATAATAATCCCCGTCTCCTCCGCTGCTTCCGCCGCCTCCCTGCACTCTATTGGATAAGGAGACCGAGCCTAGCTGCATCTGCCAGGGAGCGGAATCGTCACTTAGTTCGATTTTCAGATAATGAATACCGGGTGGAATAACCGCTGCAGGCGTATAATTGCTTCCTGTCCAAGCTCCGTCACCTGTGGACTGGGGAGCATCTTGAACAGCGGATAGCTCCGCCCAGACTGAGGCATCCGCCGAACCGTAGAACTTGATGCTCCCGCTGGAGCCGGCAAAGGAATGCAGGCGGGCTTTGAAGGACTGCAGGTTATGCAGATGGTATACGATAAATTCAGCAGATTCTGCCGTTCTTACCGCCCGGGAAGCATCTCCGCCAAAATAATCGGGATTGCTCGTATCCATGGTCCAGTTATCGCTGTATGCGGAGAGCTGTGAGACATCGTCCAGCTCATCGTTCAACGTTAGCGGAGCTAAGGATACATTGGAGAGATTAAGGCTGCCGAGCTGCGTCATCCAGGTATCGAGATCGCCGCTGACTTCAATTTTGAGGTAATTAACACCATCCGGCAGTGCTCCTGACGGTGTATACATGGTTCCGTACCAGCCCGAACCGGTCGCCGCCGGGCTGTCATTGACGGCCGGAAGCTCCGTCCAATCTGCGGCATCCTCTGATCCGTAGAACTTGACTACGGCGGTTGAGCCGGAGAAATAATACGTTTGAAGCGAGAACGATTGGATGCCTGTCATTGGATAGACTGCATATCCGGCATCCATTGAGGTTCTGACCATTCTGTCAGCATCTCCGCTGAAGAACTGAGGGTTGCTGCTGTCAATCACCCAATTCTCCGAGCGTAACTCCTCTGCCGGAAGGGCCGAGAACTCATTGGTCACCGTCTCTTCTGTATGGGCAGAAACACCCATTGCGGGGAGCATCGCCGTGCAGATCATCACCAGCGCAAGTATGGTTATTATCAGTTTTTTCAACATTATTGCGTAATTCCTCCTTAGATTGTTATTGAATCGCCTGCTGTGCCAGATCCTCAGCCATTTGCTTATTCCACTCCACGACGGCTTCGGACCGCTTGTGATCCACAAGAGCTCTGAACTTCTGCTGTGCCAGATCCTGTGCAATCTTATCCTTAACCTGATCGAACGGCAGAACTTCCGGCTCAGCTTCGGACAGGCAGTACAGGAGGTGGACAGCCCCGTTCTCCGCAATCAAGCTACTCATCTGTCCCTGTGCAAGCTGCTCCGCAGCAAGTAACACCATTGGATTCTCCAGCGCTGCTGTCCGCCGTGAGGTGCTGGTAACGGTTAGCTCGCGGGCATAGACCCCAAGCTTGTCCGCCTGTTCACGGAGAGTTGTTCCGGTAAGTTCGGTTCCGTTCGATTCTGTTCCGGCCAGTACTGTTGCCTGGAGGTCTTTCATTCTGTCCATGGCCCCGCTCTGATTTTTGTATTCGGATTCCGGTCCGTAGGGCAGCGTAACCCATTCCAGATGGATAGTTCCCTGCCTGGAATATTTCGCAGCCAGATTGGCTTCATATTCCAGTCTCTCCTGTTCAGCAGTGATGACGATGGAGCCATTACGGCGCATCGCATCAATCGTTGCATCCTCAAGATTACTCATGTAATAGCTGTAGTAAGCCTGTCCATCCAGATGCTTAGGACCATACACCACCTCCTTGTTCACTGCCGCCTGACTCCGCCGTATATTTTCGCGCTCCATTCCAATCAGGAATGCCTCAAAGCTGATGTCTGATATCACTCCAGCTTCCTCTGCAAGCTGCAGCTCTGCTTGCTTGGTCAATAGCTGAGTCTGAGCGTCCCTGATCCATCGTTGCAGCGGAATCTCGCCGGAATAATCGGTCAACCAGAAGTCCTCCGAATAACCGGCATTATAAGTCTGCATGAAGTAATCGGCAGTAAGCGCCCGGTTCAGCTGAAGATGCCAGTTGAACTCAGCGGTGGTGGCCTCCTGACCATTGACGATCAGAAGCGGAGCTGCTTCATCGGGCGTTGCCGTGCTCATTGCTCCAATCATTATCAGGCTTCCGGCGATCAATGCAGCCAGAACAGCGGCGAGCACTTTCCTTTTGGAATGAAACCTTTGAGCCATGGGTTGATCTCTCCTCTCCGATTTTCTGTTAAGCGCTTTCAACATCTTCGATATTAGACATATTGCTCGTGAAAAGACAGGAGTGAAACCTGCGAAATGGTTTGCCATTTCACGATTTGACAGCAGTGTCTGGTTCTTCCTTCCTTAGCTGGAAGGGTCTATAAGGTAGAACAAAGGCAGCCTGGAATATCCGGACTGCCTTGACTGGTTCTTATAGCGGGGCAGGCCCCGGAACCATATTGAAGCTTAACACTCCGCCTCTCATAATCTCGTCATGCGGCAAGGAGTGATGCTCCCATGGCTTACCGTTCCAGTGAACCGATGCACTATATACATTGGCGGGACTATTATTCTCCGCTTCAATGACCCATTGCCGCCCGTTGTCAAGCTGGATGGTAACCTTGTCAAACAGGGGGCTGCCGAGTACGTACTCAGGAATTCCGGGACTTAACGGATACAGGCCGAGGGCACTCCAAATATACCAGGCCCCCATGCTGCCGTTATCCTCATCGCCGGGCAACCCGTCCATCCTGCTGCTGAACTGTCCGGCCATCGTTTTGCGGACCCAGTACTGTGTTGTGGGCAACGCCCCGAGTCTGGAGAATAGATAAGGGATGTGGAAGCTGGGCTGATTGCTGATGGCGAATTGCCCGAGTCCGGCCGAAGCCATCTCCGACATTTCATGAATTTCCTGTCCATAGGAGCCTACTTTGAATACCGGTTCTTCAGCCATTAGCTGGTCCAGCTTGCGGACGAATGCCTGCTCTCCGCCCATCAGTCCGGCCAGCCCCGGGAAGTCATGGGGGACCGCCCAGCTCCCCTGCCAGGCACCGCCCTCACAGAAGGGATCGCCCCATTGCAGAGGATCAAAGGCCTCTTGCCAGGTGCCGTCCTCGTTACGGCCTCTCATGAATCCGACTTCCGGATCAAATAAGCGCTTGTAATTCTGCGCACGGCTCATGAAGCGCTCATAGTCGTCCATCTTGCCAAGTGTTCTGGCAATCTGGGCAATACAGAAATCCCCGTATACATAATCGAGTGTATTGCTTACACTTTCATGGAACCGGTCATGAGGCAGATAGCCATACTGTAAATATAATTCAAGTCCGCGTCTGCCCAGTCTCTCATCCGCAGCTGGATGATCTGCGTGCTTCAGCAGGCCTTCATATAGCAGCTCCGCATTGAAGCCTCCGATTCCCTTGACAATGGCATCCGCAGCTGCCGCATCAATCAGCGTCCCGGGCATCGCACTGCGCTCACCCGGAGACAGCCACTTCGGCAGCCAGCCGTTCTCTTCATAAGCCAGCGTCCAGGCCTGCATAATCTCGCCCAGTAGAGTTGGGAACAGAACGCTGTACAGCGGGAGGCTCGTACGGTATACATCCCACAGACCGATATCTGAATACATGGGACCTTGGCAAATGCTGCCGTTAAATGGGCTGTAATGGATCTGTTCGCTCTGCTCGTTATATTCATGCCATGTTCTGGGGAACAGGCAGACCCTGTACATGCAGCTGTAAAAGGTGCGGAGATTCTCTTCATCTGCGCTTTCTGCCGTAATCAGGCTGAGCCGCTCTTCCCAGCTTGCCTCTGCTGTGCTTAAGATCTCCCCGAAGCTCCGGTCACCAATCTCCCGTTCCAGATTCAACAGAGCCTGCTCCCCGCTGATGAAGGAGGTGCCGCACTTGACCCCTGCTACGCCGGATTCCGGCAGGGCTAATCCTGCATAGGCACCGAGCCGTTCTCCTGTTCCCTCATACGTCCCTAACGGCTGATACTCTCCATCGAAGATTCCCGACTCCTCCATGATCAGGTCTGTATCGAACTGGAAGACGAAATACATGGCGAAATTATCGGGAACCCCGGCGGTATGGCCTCTGGTATAGCCGGTAATTCTGCGTGTCTCCGGCTGGAAGACAAGATGTGACTCCCCCTTCAGCGGAGCTATAATCATCCTGCTCTGGTGCGGCTCATCATAAGTTATTCTCAGAGCGGCACAGCGTTCGGTCGGTGTCAACTCCAGCCGGGTCCGGTAACGCTGCAAGTGTACACTGAAATAATGGGGGGAGACCTGCATCTCCCCAGGTTTGAAGGAGGAGGAGCGTGCGCCGGGGCTGAGCAGCAGCGGCCCGCTCTGCGGTAACAGCGTCAGATGTCCATAGTCCCCGATCCAGGGACTGGGCTGATGGGTCAGGCGGATGCCCTCCAGGTGGCGGTGACGGGGATGGAAGAACCAGGTGCCGCCCGCTTCATGAGTTTGCGGGCACCAGGCTGCCATACCGAACGGCATCGCTGTAAGCGGCAGCGTGTTGCCGTTGGAATACCGGAAATCCGATTCTGTTCCCTGCATGGGATTAACATAATCTAATAACTTCACACCAATACACTCCCTTCGGCCTGATCGCACCGGCCGGCTCTATAATATCTTTCAGTACCTCTGCCGCCCTAAGTTAAGCGGAATACCTGAATATCCCCGGCTTGCATCTGTACAGTCAGGTGGGTTGTTGCAGGCTCCTTCCTGTCCGTCGGCCGAATTTCCGCGTGGCCGCCGATGAACCAGGGTTCGGCTGAGGTATACACAGCACGCAGCTTAATTTCAGTCGTGGTCTCTTCTTGCCCTTCATTGTGCACATATAGAAATGCGCCCCGGTCCGTTCCTTCGCCCCATTCGGACAGATCCGCACGGACTTTACCGCTTGCTTGCACATAAGTCTCCAGCTTCAGCTCCTGCTGCAGCAGATCCCGTACCAGCTGAAGCGTACCGGGATGCTCATCCTTCCAATAGGCAGCCGCAAGCAAAGTGCCTACCCACACAGCGCGTCCGGTGCCGTAATCGGCGCAGGTTAAGGCAGGCATGAGGTCTTCGGTAAATTGGGACAGCACCTTCACATGTTCTTCCAGCCCGATATCCGATTTGTAATAGGAGCCATGAGCCAGATCGCTAGCGGCAGGCTCTTCTTCCCCGCTTTGCCCCATCACATTCCGCAGCGGAATCGCCGTCCGGGATTCGAAGGCAACCTGATGATAGCTGTGATCCAGATTCTCGGCAGAGTGAATCCAGGTCTCGCGGACGCCGAACACTTGATCGAATCCGTATCCCGGAACGTTATAGCTGTGACAGCCATTCTCCGCCTGAAGAGCACCGAAGGAGCATTCCGAGATCAGAATTCCGCCGTTCTCCACCCACACACGCAGGATGGCGCACAATTTGCGGCTCAGGTAGAGCGGATAAGGCATCCACAGGCAGCGGTATGGCTTCAGTGACTCCTCTGTAACATCAGACTCATGCAGGAACTCTACTTTATAATTAAGCTCATGCAGCAGCTTATGGGCGCCTTGTATGGAGTCGTTGTAGGTATCCAGATGATCATGCGCTGCGAAGTTGGCAATCTGATTCTCCGGGCTGAACAGAATGGCAATCCCGTCCCCGCGGCGTTTGGCCAGCATCAGCTCCCGCTTGTTGTCCTGTACCAGCTTGTTAAGCTGTGCCATGTCCTTGTACCAGGGCGTAGCGCTGCCGTCCAGATAGACACTGCCCCAGGCCGGAGCTTCCTGACCCAATATCTCTGGCCTGTATTGCCAGAACAGATATCCGGTGATGCCGCGGGCAAGCGGGGTCAGAATATGCCGTTTCATCTCCAGAAGATCCGGCTGGCGCGGCTTCATCGCTGTATTGCCCGGCAGCGCGTGAATTTCCGAGTTAATAATCGGTTTGCCCTTGGCAGCCGAGATCAGCAGATCAGCCGACCACGCCGAAGACCCCAGGCTGTTGCCTGTCAGATCACAGGGCTCTGCCAGCTTGAAGTCATCCGAACCGGCTGTAATCATATTGAAGATTGGCGCCGGTACCGTATGAGCCATAACCGGATGCTGCACATCCAGCAACTTCACCACTTGTACCCGGCTCCGCAGCTCCTCCGTCAGGGTGTCCGACATGAACAGCCGCCAATCTATCAGATCGTTGAAGACGCCTTGACCCCGCGGTGCCTCCACTTCCTCCCAGTCCCCGTAAGTCCGCTGCCACGATTCGTTGAGTGCTTCCAGAGAACCATATTTATGGATCAGCCAGTCATGAAATGCCGGAATCGAATGCTTGCAATAACAGACCTGGTTGTCAAAAGACAGCTCACGCTTAATCCCCGTAGTCAGCTCCGGCTCATTCCACAAATCCCAGACCCAAAGCGCCGGATGATCTTTGAAGGCCTTGACGGTCTCCTCCAGAAAGCGTGCCTTCTCCGCAGCGGCTGGCGCATGATGATAGCAAGGTCCTGGCGCTCCGCCAATCTGGCGGCAGTTAATCGCTCTTGGCTCCAGAATGGAACCGTCAGCTGTGACCATTTTGGAATCCGGATATTTTCTGTAGAACCAGGCCGGAGCCACATCGAAAATCACATTCAAAATGACCTTCAATCCATTCCGGTGAGCTATATCCATCAACTCCTGAATATCATCGAACACGAATGTCCCTTCCCTGGAGACGCTGGACCGCCACTGCACCCAATACTTCACACAATTGAACCCCTGCCCGGCTATATTGCCGAGGTCTTGTTCCCATTGGTCCTTGAAGGGGGTTGGGGAACGGTAATATTGAAACCCGAATGGAACAAATGGATCTTGCATGACGTAACTCCTCCTGAAGCGTTCAATTTCGATAGTCTTTCATCTATAAAAGCGCTTACTGCTTATTCACGCTTAAAGTCTATCACAGTGTATTTTACGAAAGTTAGGATGGAATCCTGTGAAACGGTTTGCGATCCTGACCACCTGATTATTTACGGCTACTCTAAAAGACAATTCATGTTTATACTGACTGTAAGACACAGTAAACTACTACGGGGTGAAAGCTAATGTTGAAAGCGCTTGTAGTCGATGACGAATACCTGGTACGTATGGGCATCACACAAACTATAGATTGGGCAGAATACGGCGTTGAGATCATTGGAGAAGCCAGCAATGGCGAAGAAGGCCTGGAGCTCGCCCTCCAGCACCGCCCGGATGTGATTATTACGGATATCCGCATGCCGTTCATGAATGGTCTGGAGCTTATAGAGCAAATCCGCGAACAGGACATGCTGGTGGGCATTGTCGTCCTTAGCGGCTATGATGAATTTCAATATGCGCAGGCAGCTCTCCGTTATGGAGCTTCCACTTATTTGCTGAAGCCCATTAATATAGAAGAACTCGCAGATACGGTACGCTGTGTCGGCACAGAAATTCTGGAGAAGAAGCTGCATTCCAAGCGGTATTCCCAGCTGAACGGGGAAATCGCTTCGATCTCCAAGCAATTCTGGCAGGATCTGCTGCACGGCCAATTGCAGGATGAGGCATTTGTAGCCGGTAAGCTGAAGCTATTGAACCTTGAGCTCGCACCTGGAGAGGCTGTCATGCCTCTATCTCTCGCCTTCCCTCCCGACAATGGCATGGAGCGGACGGCCGAGGCAACGGGAGCACTGGAGGATGCCGCAGCGGACTTCGTGGAAGCGCATTCTTTGGAGCAGCTTTGCCTCTTCCGGGACAGCCATCTGGAGTGGGTTATGGTACTCAGAACCAGAGATATCAACACTGCCGGTGATGCTGCCCGCAGCTTGGGCAAACAGCTGTCCGAATGGAGCCAGCAGCACTTCGGGCAGCCGCTCTGTATAGGTATTGGCAAGCCTGAAGGAGATTGGCACAGAATCGCAGACTCGTACCGGCAGGCTGTACTTGCCGCACAGCGGGCCTTAACTGGTGTTGAACGCGTGCTGTATGCCGAGGAAGAGGCCGGAATGCGCTGCCGGCGTGAAATCAGGGAAGCGCTCGCTTTTATCCGGGAGCATTATGCCGGGAATATTACCGTTGAACGGGTCGCTTCGGCGGTATTTGTGAGTCCGACCCATCTGATGCATCTGTTCCGCAAGGATCTGAATAAGACCTTCTACGAATGTCTGACGGAATACCGCATCGAGGAAGCCAAGCGTATGCTGCGTAATCCGATGTACCGGGTCTATGAGGTGGGCAATCAGGTCGGCTTTACCGATTCCAAGTATTTCAGCCAGATCTTCAAAAAAATGACCGGTATCCCGCCAAGTGAATATGCGAAAACCTATGGTTAAGCCGAATTTGGAGAAATGGATGAATTCCCGGCTGCGGCGGTTCAAGATCAATGGCCGGATTGTGATTATTCTGTTAGCGGGCTTGTCTCTGCATCTGGTGCTGATGCTGGTTATTTTCAATTTCTACTCCTATACCTATCTGCAAAAAGACTTGTACCGCCATGTCGTTCAGACGCAGCGCCAGATTGGACTGAGCGTGGAGCTGATGGCCGATGACATCCAGATGCTGTTCCTGCGGTTTCTGGTGAACAGTGATATCTATCAGATCATCAATAATGACCACCTCCCGGCGGCAGACAAGGAATTGCGGATTGGAACCATTATTGACGATATGCTGGCCGATAATGACCTGGCAGGCAATGTTATCATCCATACCAATGACAATGTGCTCTATTCTTACCAGACCAAGCAGCAGATGCTGGAGGTACCTGAGGCCCTGTTCATCAAGCGTATTCAGGAGAGCAGTATGCCTGTGGTCGGTGAGATCAAACGCGATGGCGAAGGCAATGCCTACATTCCCTTCGGACAGCAGTTCCGCAACTTCAATACGGGGCAGAATATCGGTGTCGTGATTATTTATGTCAGAGAGTCGGCCTTGGCGGCGCTGTATTCCTCCAGCTTCACAGGCATCGGCTACTCCTTCCTGACGTCCGGCAACCGGATTGTTTCCCATCCGGACAAACGGCTGCTGGGCAATTATCTGGAGGAGAGCGCCCCGATTCGTCCGGGTAAGGAAGAAGGCTACCGCACCTGGTCGGAGAATGGCAACACTTATATCATTGCGACCTATCCGCTGAATCCCCGGCTGGCGAGCCTTGGGGTCAGCTGGGAATTCACCAGCGTGATCTCCAGCCACAAGCTGTTCGCGGGAATCGTCAAGGGCAACCGCAATGCGCTCCTGTTCGCCAGTGTAACCTTCATTGTACTGCTACTGCTGTCCTTCTATCTGGCAGCGCAGATTACCCGCCCGCTGCTGAATTTGAAGAAGAAGCTGGGGCTCTTTGGCAAAAAAGATCTGGCTGCTGTCTATGACCCGCGGGGACAAGTTGATGAGATTAGCCAACTGGAGAACAGCTATTACCAAATGGTGGAGCGGATCAGCCAATTGATGCTGGAGAAGGATGAGGAGAAGGAAAAGCAGCGCAAGGCCGAACTAACTGCGCTTCAATCGCAGATTAATCCTCATTTTCTATACAATACCTTGGATGCGATTGCCTGGATTGCCCGGCTGAAAAAGCAGCCGGACATTGAACGGCTGATTTCCTCCCTGGCCACCTTTTTTCGGATCAGCCTGCATAAAGGGGACAAGTTCGTCACGGTCGAAGAGGAAATCCGTCTGGTGCAGAGCTTCGTGACGGTCGAACAAATGCGGTTCCCGGATAAGTTCGGAGTTGAATATGAGATGGATGAATCTCTGCAAGGCGTCCGCATATTGAAGCTGATTCTCCAGCCTATTGCCGAGAATGCGATAAAACATGGCATCAGCGAGAAGCGCGGCGCAGGCCGGATCTGGATTAAGGGCGAGCTCCTGGGGGAAGAGATCCGGTTCACGGTGACCGATGACGGCGTCGGATTCGCAAATGGGGCCACACTCAGCCAGGCCAAAGAGGATGTGCTGTTTCAGAGCGGATACGGTCTGCGTAATGTGGACGAACGGATTAAGCTGGAATATGGTCCCCAATACGGACTCAGCATCTCCAGCACTCCCGGGCAAGGCACCACCGTGACCATCCGCTTGAAGAAGGAATTGTCTAAATGATATCAGGGCAGTGCGGCAATTTCCTGGCATTGCCGTACCTTGACGGGAAATTTGATTTTATTGTTTCGAGTTTTGCCCTGCATCATCTGACGAGTGACCAAATGCTGCTCGCTATTCAGGAGAATTATATCCAATTCCCCAAGCTCATTGATTTATTAGAGGATAGCGGCTGCATCACGAAACACCTTAAAGTGAATCAATTGTTGCATGTTGTTTTAGCAGTACCTATTCGGTAGGGGGGAACCTTGCCCAGCGTTAAGGTTCACCACGATAGCTGAAGGGGCAAGGTTTAAGAGCCATCCCGCAAAGGATGGCTCTTTTTTTAAAGATATTTTCCAACTATCTTTGTAGATCGTCATGATTCTCAAAATTTAAATGCCTCTGGTTTTAGGTGAATATAGCTTCTTGAAACTTAATTTCTAGCTCTGCTAAATGACTTAAAGCTTCACCTATCATAAGCCAATCACTGTTTACCGCCAGCGAGTGGCACCTGCCATACACTTCTGACTGCAACAGCTTAATTTCGGCTAAACCACCATACTCACCTCGGAAGAATTCGCTAAAGTTCAATGCACGTCTTGCCCCTACCTGAAACGCAAAATGTGTCAAATGACCCAGCAAACTAGGGTTAATATCGCCACCCAGAATATATCTCTTTAACTCTGCTATGGCATCACTTCCTATTAACCAGTTACGTTCCGAGTATTGTTTTTCTATATCGTTATAAACTTGTCTGAAATACCGGATAGCCTCAACGCATATTTCCTGATGACTCGGGTGCTTAACTCGTTTGGGGGCACACCAGTAATGATAGGTCATATCATGTGGATACAATCGGTATTGAAGATGACTTGTTTTACTTGCTTTTATCAAGTCTTCCATTGGAAGCATTGCATAAGGATATCCTGCAGGGTCATGGAGTCTAACCACTCCATTCTCTATCCCAAAAGCCAGCACATAATGATCGCAGCCATGTAGATAACTATGATTAGGCATATATCTTAAATAACCCATATCCAACGGTCCTAGCAATACTGGATGTTGTTTGATTGCAGTTGTAAGTATTCCTTCAATATTTGAACTATCTATGCTTGAATGTTCGGTAATGGTGAATCCCAGTATATCCAGTGCCTTGCTTACTCCGATATGTGGAACTCCGTTCGAAAAGAATACCATGTTGTCCTCTTTGAACCAGAGCGCTCCAAGTCCAACGCCAGACAAGACTTCAATAGATTCCGCGGGTATTCTTTCCCCGACAGTGTCAAGAAGCATGGAAGTGGAATTGGAATAACAATACGCACCATTTCCTATATAGGTAAACATGAATTTATCCTCCTTCCTCAATTGGCAGACAATAATTACATTTCATTTACCGCGTGAAAACATGGAGGAAGATGAAAAAACGCAAAAAGCTTATTCATCCTAGTCCAACCAATCCATCGTATTCCCTCCCTTCAAGGTTATTTTATCGGAAATAAAAAATGAATACCTTGCAATTTCTGCACGAAAAAGTCAGCAAAAAACTCACCCCTACTTGCGATACGGTTCGCCGTAATGCATGTGCTTGGATCGAAGCTGGATTTCTTTTGTGTCGCCTACTCCTTCATCGTTGAATTGATCTTCAGGTACAGCTGGTTCAACGGATTCACAATACTGCTGCTCAGCATAGAGATCAGCAGCCAGAACAATATGAATACTGCGATGTTCAATGCCAGCATTATATATTTGAACGCCTGGAGCTCTGCCTTCATGCCGTCCGCAGAGATATAGGTGACAATCTGATCAGCCGAATCGGGCAGCGGGTAGAGCAGAATTAGGCCACCGGCTGTTTCGCGCACCATGAAGTCCGTTTCGTTCAGGCTGCTCTTTCCCGGTGTGGCCAGCGCTGCTCCGATTTCCTGAAGGCGCACCGGAGGCATGTCCGCTGCCATCAGCAGCTTCCCGTCTTCCTTCAGCAGGTAGACCTCATTCTCCCCGTAGATCGAATTCTTGTCTGACAGGTAGAAGCTGTACAGCTTGCCAATCTCCACTTCAAGGGAGAGCAGACCGAGGACCCGTCCTCCCGCTTCCTGAATTTTCACTTCAAGCAGCAGACGGTCACGCAGATCTGTAGGCGCATTCATCAGTTGTTCGCGGTTCAGGACTGTCCAGCGTAAGGTCTGCTCACGATCTCCCAGGAATTGCTGCATTCCCGGGTCCTTCTTAATCTCGGTGAACGGGAGCAGTCCCGACACATTGCTGGAAGAATAAGCCACGCCTGCTTCACCCCAAATGTAAATGCCGAGTATATCACTGCTGGAAGAACGTATACCTTCCAGTATCGGGGAAATTGCCCCGTCATACGCTGGTTTCTTCAGCGCTTGCTGCACCACCTGATTATTGGAAATCAGCTTGGAGGTCTCTTCCAGCCAGTTCATGAACAGCAGTGTATTCTTATGCTGCTGGCCGGTGTACTGGACAGACAGCTGCCTGAGCATATCCATGCTCCTGTGCTCCATATTGCGGTACAGAATGAAGCTTGAAGCAGAGATATAGACCGTAATGAACAACACCAGGACCAGGCGGATGTTGCGGCCGAACGATCTGAACATAGGGCTTCCCATCCCCTTCCGGTGTTAGAGTAAATCAAGCTGAAATAAGACCCAATTCAACGATAGCTGTAGAATGTACAATTAAAACCAGCCATAAGGCATAAGAGCAGCGTATACCTGTAGTCTGTGCAACTAAATCAGCCCGAAGGTGTGAGAATCAAGGTACAGTGATAATTTAAATGTACGAAATACATCTAAACGAATAATTGGTTTGAAATCAGGCGTTCTAGTTGTACGAAGTACAATTAAGCCTGCCACTAGTTTAAATCTGACCATATACTAATGCAGAGTCAGATTTAAAAAGGTAGAGTGGGCGCGATGAGGCCTGAAGGACTATAAGAGTGAAGTCATTGAGCCAGATGTATGCGAAAAATCGTGCTCATTATGCTGGAGCGAAGAAAAACCGATCACAATTGGACTGGGTGCACCGCGTAAGCCGAATGTAATCGAAAAACCGATCACAATTGGACTGGGTGCACCGCGTAAGCCGAATGTAATCGAAAAACCGATCACAATTGGACTGGGTGCACCGCGTAAGCCGAATGTAATCGAAAAACCGATCACAATTGGACTGGGAGCGCTGCGTAGGCCAAATGTAATCGAAAAACCGATCACAATTGGACTGGGAGCGCTGCGTAGGCCAAATGTAATCGAAAAACCGATCACAATTGGACTGGGAGCGCCGCGTAAGCCGAATGTAATCGGAAAACGGAACACAATAGTAGGTGGTTCGAGCTTACTGATTCAATTTACCGTATAAAGTCTGATGCTATACTAGCAGTTAAAGCCCCTAATGTCGATCTCTATCCGGCCTGTGTCACTCTTCTGAACCTCTCCATTCGGCAGAATAACAGTAATGGCTGAGCCGGGTGTCCAGACGGCTTCCAAGCGGAACACTTCGACGCCTTCCTCTGTAGTAATCTCCCAGCTCACGGTGATAAGGCCCTGTTCTGTGCTTACGGCTCCGCTGGCGTATTGTAGCTCTCCGCAATGAGGCTGCAAAATAATGCCATCTATGTCCTGCCGGACCCCCAATATCCCTCTGGTGAATTCAGTAATCGGCAGTGCGCTCCAGGCATGGCAGTCGCTTCTGGTATCCGCAGAGTCGATCTCGGGAAGTGTGGTCAGCCCCAGCTCCAGCTGCTTCATCCAGCGTACCCATAGCCCGTAAGACCGGTCATACATTCCGCTAAGCTCCAGCGCGCGGAACAGATAATAACTCATCGGCAGCGAGAGCTTAGCCATTGACGTATCGGTCAATACCGTTTGCAGCAGAGCCTCTCCCTCCGCAGCAGACACAGTACCGGCAAGCACTGCCCAGACCTGCGTGTGCTGGCTGAGCTGTACCTCTGGTCCTGCCTCCGGGCTGTCGCGGAAGAGCGGACCGTCCGCTTGGCGGCAGTTATCCAATACCGCAGCGTTGACTGCAGCCTTGCGCTGGCGCAGTTCTGCGGCAATCTGTGTCCAGCCGCTCGCTTCCAGCAGCTGGGCCGCTTGTCCCAGTGCAAAAGCATACATTAGACTCATCAGAGTGGCAGGTGCCTCATTCGTGCAATCCGGAGCGCCAAGCGGCCATTCTTCTACCCAGTCGTAATAATTCCAGTACTGGCGCGGAGTCCGGTCAACCAGTCCTTCCGGCGTCAAGCGCTGATCGAACCAGTCCAGCACGGACAGCATAGCCGTCCGGTAATGCTTCACCAGCGTCAGATCCCTGAAGACCCTGTAGTGGTCATGAATCATTCCGATCCAGTACAAGGAGAAGGATGGAATGACCTGCGGCAGCACTGAGGGATAGCGGCTTTGCAGCATCCCGTTTGGCAGCTGCGAAGCTCTGTAGTCCTCCATGGCCCTGAGGGCCAGCCTGTCGTCTCCTGACAGCAGGTACGTAAATTCCATCATCAGCCTGGTATCCATTGTGTATTGCAGCTGTTCATAATAGGGAGTGTCCTCATAGGTCTCGTGCATACAGCGGCTGAGCGTCCGTACACTCAGCTCCCAGAGACGGTTATACCGTTCATCCGAGCAGTGAAAGCTCCCTTGCAGCTGGAGCGGATATCCGGTCTCCCTGTAGTTGATTCCGGTTATCCTCAGCGGTTCATGTCCGGCATGAACCTCCAGCCGCACGTAACGGAAGGTACGGAACCAGAAAGGCTCATATACTTCAGGCTGGTCTTCTGTACCGTAACCGGCTGGCTGATAGCTGTCGTAACCGCCCCGCAATACCTGCTCCCTCATATCATCACGGACGGCTTTGCGGCGGACTTCCTCATCCCCTGTCTCTTCTTCATAGCATTCTGCGTATTGGAGTGTAATGAGACTGCCTCCTCCGCCCTGGAGCTTAAGCTGCAGATAACCTGTGGTCAGCTCGCCTGCATCCAGCTCCAGCCAGAGCTGCTGTCCCGCCTGGACAAGTACACCTTCAGCAGCAGGCCCTGCAATAGAAGGGACAGTGCTGCTGGCTCCATCGCGCAGCTCCAGACGATGCCCGGCCGTGAAGAGGGCCTTTCCCTCCCCGCAGCTGCTGCGCATCAGCTTCCAGAAGCATTGTTCCTGCTCATACAGCAGCGGAACCGGACGCCGGGCCAGCTGCCAGGGGGTCAGTTGACCGTAGTCATCCCTTACCGGCTGTACTATCCGGGCAGCACTCCAGGCACTGTCATCATATTCCGGCAGCGTCCAGTCCCGGAGTGCCGTGTCCCCGGCGGCCTCTTCCAATCCGCCCATCCAGCGCATCATCGGAAACGGGCGGAGCCGGTAGCTGAGATCCCGGATAGCTTTCCAGGAAGTATCCGTAGGCAGTTCCTGCACAAGCTGCCCGTCCGCTGTAATCTCCGCTTCTACTAGCAAACCGCCTTGCTCCGAACGCCATACGGATAAAGGACCGTCTTCCCCCATTTCAAAGGGAGCGGTCCCGGCATAATGAACCACTGTAACAGCAATTACATTGATCCCCGGCTGCAGGATGCCCTCCAGGCTGAATTCGTCATAATATTGTACATGTTCATGCCCCTTGCAAGGCCCCGCCCATTGGCGCTGGCCATTGACGAACAACCTGTAGCGGCTGTCTCCGGTAATCGCCATATTCAAACTGTACGCCGTCCCTGTACCGGCTGGCAGCTCAAACACTCTGCGGAAATATACCCGCTCATGCCGCGCATCCTTGTCCATAGCTCCTTGCTCTTCCTGCAACCAGATCCAGCGGGCGCTCCAGTCTCCCCATTCTTTTGCCGCCATGTTATCCGCATCTCCCTTCACCTTCATATAAACGGCATCGCCGCCCTTCAGAAGGACGGCGGTGTTTGACTGCATTTTATTTGACTTTATCGAGATAATCCCGCTGGAATTCTTCCGCCGCCTTATCCAGGATCTTCTGCGGATCTGCATTCTTGTCGGTTAGCACGGATTGCAGCACGACATCCAGCTTCTGATACAATTCCTGGGCATTGATGGGCTCCTCCGCCCGCATCCCCTTACTGCCGTTGTCCATATAATCACGGAACATGTCCAGATTCACGTTGTTGTATTTGTCGAGAATTTTCTGTTCCTCCCCAATACGCTTCTCATCGGTCCAGATCCGCAGCCCGTAAGGGCCGATGATCAGCCCCTGATCGCTGAGTGTCTTCTTCTCGATATCCCAGCCGGTCAGAGCCTCCTCTGAGGATTCGGGTGTGAATCCATAGGTCTTCAGCCATTTGAAGCCGGCATCAATCTGCTCCGGGGTTACATTCGGCGAGAACATATACAGGCCGCCCCCCAGCAGGGTAACAGGTTCTCCGATCGGACCTACAGGAAGTGCTGACATGGCAATATTGTCCTTGGACATCTTGGTCTGCTGCTGGATGACCGGAGGCCAGTCGTTGGTGCCGAAGCTCATGGCAACCTGATCGGTTCCCAGCATACGGAACATGTCATTGGTGACATCCACCAGATTGTTATCTGGCAGCACATTGTATTTCCACTTCAGATCCTTCACATATTGCAGCGCCGCGGCAGCCTCAGGAGAATTGAATACCGCCTGCCATTTGCCGTCAACCTGCTTCTCGAATTCCGCACCGTAGGCCCAGGCAATGTTCATGAACATCCAGCCGCCCTGGCCGCTCTTCGTCGGCAGGAACATTCCGGCTTTGCCGGTCTTTTGCTTGATGATCTGCGCCGTTTCCGCCAGCTCCTCATACGTCTTGGGGAACTTCGGAATCCCCTTGTCATCTAGAAGGCCCGCTTCCTTGAAGAGATTCACATTGTAGAGCATGCCGATGACATAACCGTCCTTCGGAATCCCGTAATACTTGCCGTCCTTGGTCACCATTTTCAGAAGATCCGGGTTAATGGCCTTGTCATATCCATACTTCTTCATCGTGTCCGTGATATCCGCTGCGTAATTAGCCTTGATGATTTTGCTTGTTTCGGTGAAAAAGGTCTCGTATACCGTTGGAAGCTGGCCGCTCGCCGCTTTGGGCAGGAATGAGCTGACGTCATAGCCCCATTCATCCTTGTCCACCGTAATGTTCGGATAATTGGTTTTCATCTTCGCCATGAGCTGTTCATACTGGGCGATCTTGGCTTCCTCATTCGGCTTCGGCCAGTTGCTGACCTTAATCGTTACCTGTTTGCCGGCTGCTGCATTTCCGCTCCCGCCTGTTTGTCCTTCATTGGAGCCGCCGCAGCCGGCCAGTCCGGCGGCCGTAAGCAGGGTGAGCGCCAGGGTTGCGGTTATTTTCTTGTGGTGTGCCATTCTCAAAGTAATTCCCCCTATAATTATTCTTATAGCAATTTTGCTTTTTGTAAAGCGCTTTCTTTAATGCTGAGATCATCTTACCATGCGTCCTTTAGAGCGCCCTACGGGGCAAAACTGTGAAATGGTTTGTGATCGGGTGACATTACCCTTTAATGCTGCCGCCGAAGGCTTGCCCGTTCATGATGTACCTTTGGAAAAAAATAAACAGCACAATCGGCGGCAGGATGGCGAACGTCAGGGCAATAAACTGAATGTCCTGCGGTAATGTTGCTTTCAAATTATAGATAGCCACAATGACCGACCAGGTCGATTTATCCTTCAATACCATGAAAGGCCAGAAGAAATCCTGCCATACACTATTCATCGTAAGAATCGTAATCGTGGCCATAACCGGGCCGCTGAGCGGAAGAATCACCCGGATGAAGATGCCGATAGTGCTCGCCCCGTCGATCTTGGCCGCTTCCAGCAGCGCCTGGGGAATGGAGTCGAAAAAGTTCTTGAAGATCAGTATCACCACCGGATTCACGGCAGCCATAAACCACATCGGCCAGAAGGTATTAGTTAGATTCACATGCAGCAGCGGGAAATCAATCAGGTTCTTGAACAGCGGCACCATGCCCACCGTATTCGGAACCATCATCGTCCATACAATCAGCACGAACAGCAGCGCGCTCCCGCGCGGCTTCAGCTTGGAGAAGAAATATCCGGCCAGCCCGTTAAAGGTGAGACAGAACAGCACAGAACCGGCAGCCAGGTAAGCTGTATTCAGATAGTAACTGAGGAAATTGAACTCCTGCCAGGTCTCCCACAGCTTGCTGAGATTGAAGGTGCGGGGGATTAAGGTAGGCGGAATCGCATAGAACTCCTTAATGTCCTTAAGGCTTGAGACCATGATCCAGACTGGAGGCAGGATACAGACGGCGGCGAGCGCAATCATCAGAAGGAACAAGCTCCAGTACAACAGGCGCACCCAGGGTGATCTGTATTCAATATTGCCGATAATGCCGTAAGCTTCATTGGTTTTCATGGCTTCTACTCCCTGTTCAATTTCTTATCCAGCCTGAAATAAATAACGGTAAGCACCATCAGGACAAGAAAAGTAATAACCCCCAGCGCCATGGAATGGCCTGCCTCGAAACTGCGGAATGCATAATAATAGCTTTGCAGCATCAGCGTCATGGAAGCATTATTCGGTCCGCCCTCGGTCATGACCAGCGGTTCATTGAAGATCTGAAATACCCCGCTGATCTGCAGAATCATCATCAGTCCGATCATGCTGGAAATTTGCGGAAGGGTAATGCTTCTGAAGCGCCGCCATACATTGGCACCGTCGATCGAAGCTGCTTCATACAGATCATGATTGATACTCTGAAGGCTTGCCAGATAGAGCAGCACCGTCCCTCCGAAGTTCCGCCAGGTGATGGTGAATATGATCAGCATTATGGTCATCTTCGGGTCCTGGAGCCATTGCTGTACCGGGAAGCCCAAGGCACTCAGCATACTGTTCAGCAAACCGCCCTGCCCGGGCTCAAACAGGAACATCCATAACATGGAAGCCGCAATACCGGGAACCATACTGGGAAAAAAGACGGAGAAGCGGAAAAAGGACTTCCCGTGTCTGAGTTCATTAATTACAACAGCGACTACAATCGGGACGGCAAAGCCGATCAGCAGCGACCAGATCACATACATAAATGAATTGACCAGTGTCTGCTGAAATGCCGAATTCTGAATAACATCCTTGTAGTTCTGCAATCCGGCAAAGCTTACAGCATTATAACCCTCGGTGTTGAAGAAAGAGAGCACAATCCCCTTGACGAGAGGTTGCCAGGAAAAAAAGAAAAAGACTAACACCGTTGGCACTATTAATATCCAGGAGGACCAATCTCTGAGCAGTCGCCGCAGAGGATTCCCGTTCTTTTTCTTTGCGATAAAAGGCTTTGCTTCATTGATTCTTCCAATCATGCTCCTGTCCTTCCTTCCTCCCGGAACCGTAATTCACTCCGGTCAGGCGTTGTATAGTTGGTATACCTTCTGTACCGGTTAAGCTTCCTGCTCAGGCTTCAGACAGCCCGGAGCTGATGCACAGCACAGCCGCTTCCGCGCGGAAGGCCTCGCTTGCCGGATTGGGCTGCTCCTCCAGAATGCGGAGAACCGACTGCGGCTCTACACCAGGCTGCGGCACCCGGGAAGGTGAGACCTCAGTCCAGTCCAATTCACCTCTCAGCCTGTAGGACAGCCCATACAGATAATAACCTGCACTTAACGCGTCAGTGGATGGGCTTATCCCCTCCTGCCACGAGCAGACTTCAAGGGGATGGCGCTTGTCCGGCAATCTCCCGGTCGCAAGCGTGATGCGCTTGTTACGGATCACCTGCTTGTTCTGTTCCCATGCCTGCTGATCCAGGCTCTCCAGCTCCAGCCGGTATTCCATGCCTTGCTCTCCATACAGTGTCCAAGCTACCGGACTGCCTGCGGGTATAATCTTCGGCGCCTCCAGAAAAACCGGCTGACGGGCCGGGCTAAACCGTTCAGCCTGTTCCCATTCTCCTGCAGCCGGACTGCGTCTGCGGTAATGCACCGTTCCTGTGAAGTCAAGCTCCTGATCCTGCAGCAAAGCCTTCAGGCATAGGGCCGCCTGCTCGTAGAGATCCGTACAGTTGTTATGGCCGAAGCGGTAGCCGATCTCATGACGCAGCGGAATGCCATAGCTTCGGACCAATGCGGCAAAAGCAAAGCTGAACCGGCTGAGAGTGAAGGCATCATGTGTACCGTGATTGATCAGCAGCTTCGTACCGCTCGCCTTCAGCCCTTGCAGGAAGAACCCGGA
The DNA here is from genome assembly GCF_038595095.1 of Paenibacillus sp. FSL P2-0089. Classification (NCBI taxonomy): domain Bacteria; kingdom Bacillati; phylum Bacillota; class Bacilli; order Caryophanales; family Paenibacillaceae; genus Paenibacillus; species Paenibacillus sp. FSL P2-0089. The sequence goes on along the minus strand of NZ_CP152006.1, from coordinate 3,462,947 downwards.
TTCGAGTCCGGCAGTTTCCTTCAGAAGGCCGGAGTCACTTTCACCTGTAAGTGTCCACAGAAGAGTCTCAATTGCGGTACTTCCTGTCACCGGATGCCGCCAATTTTGCTTCCAAATATCACGGTAACCGGTGTCCACCTCTGCTACATGCCAGATCAGCGGACAGGCGCCTTCCGCATACTCTCGGATAAGTCCGTTAAGGATGAGCGGCGGTGCATAGCACAGTGTGTAACGTACCCGGTAAGGCAGCCGGTGCGGGTTGCCTCCGGCCAGCAGTGCAGTCAATCCGCCGCGCGAACCTCCCACAGCCACTACCTGGTCTGCATCACCGCCATAACGGTCCTGGGCGCTGGCAATTGCCGCCCCGATCCCACCATAGATTGAGCCTTGCAGGGAGCGGCTTCCGATGTAGCCTCCGCCGTTCCAGAGAATGCCAACCACGCCTTGGCCCGTACCGGCCAGCGTCTTGCCTATGATCTCCAGAAATGAAGGTCCCACAGTACTGAAGGTGTTCTCATTGGCGTCATAATAACCATTGAACAACAGCGGATACCTCTTGGCGTTCGCCGGATTCCAATAAGGCGGGAGAATATAGGAAGCCAGGCTATACCGGTTCTCCGAATTCAGCAGCCTGTTGCTGATTAGCTGAAATACAGGTGCATCACCTATTAGCGCCCCTTCCTCCCTGGATTCATTAACGAAGACCACTGGATATCCGAAGGTCTTGAGCATACGGTCACTCAAGGATACGGCGACCAGATCATCGACGGCATAGAGACTGTAACGGTCCCCGATGTAGTGCTCGAATTGCGGAGTTCTCAGTGTTCGCTCCAATTCACCCTCACCAAACAGCTCATAATCTTCCGTGTTATATACATAAGGGCTGTCGGTGTCGCTGTTATAGAGCCTTACATGCTCGGAAATAACCTGCTCGCCCGCTTCGTCCATGCGCAGCGTTCCAATGCCGTCTGTTCCTCCATAGCGGAACCTGCCTCCGCCCTCTGCTGAATCGTTATCCCAGTGCGATACTACCGGGAACATATTGGTAAGCAGCGGGCTGACAAGTACGAACACGCCTTCCGCTGTATTGCTGTTCCGGGCTGCTGCTTCAGCTTCAACGGTATCTTCATAAAGTGTGGACCACCGTGCATTAAGGTAGGTCACCTCGCCGCTGCGCTGACAGGCCAGCTTCAGAATAGAGCGATGCCGTCTTAGATAGTCCGCCACTGCCCGGCTTACCGGAACGGTAACGGGCTCATGCCCGCCCGCTTGAACATACCGGCTTAGCGGTACGAATGGCCCTGGAACATAACATAATGGTCTATTCACGATTCTCCTGCCCCCCGTCCGGTTTGCTTGTGCCCTGGACAGCCAGGAACGATTTGAACTGTATAACCGGCAGGTCCCCGGAGATGCTGTGATTCTTCCCGGCCAGGAATCCTCCCGCCTGTCTCGGCGTGCAGGTCACCGTCACCATTCTTGCCTCACCAGGGAACAAGGTCAGGAACTGCTCGTCTGTTTCCATCCAGTAGCGGTTTCCCTTCTCTTCCGCATGTACATGCAGCAACGCTTCACTGCCTGTATTAGCTACCATGAAGCAGGCTTGCAGACTCAGCTCTCCGGTAACAGCGGGCAGCCATCTATTCTCCTGGCGCACCTGAAGATTGCCGCCTGTAAGCGCTAACGCTGGTGCGTACAGATGCTCCCTGGCGGTAGAGAATACATATACATTCTGCTGCGGTTCTTCTTCACGGTTCATAAAGGACAATCTGACGAAATATAACTGGTCCTCCAGCTCAGGTACTGTGAACTTCAGGGTCCCGGCGCAGACTGCCCGGTCTCTGTCTCCTTGGGTTATGAAATGCTGCCGGTGCAGGCTCCGGCCCGCCGAATCCAGGACCTCCGCATCAGCTTCACACGATTCCCCTTCCCAGCCATGTACGTATACATCTCCCTGGAAACCGGTACCCGGTGTGAGCAGCAGACTCCGGTAGTCCAGTGATACATGCAGTGGACGGAAGGCCTGTTTCATCCAGTGGTAAGCCATCTTCGGTTCACCATAATAATCAACCACATTGGTACAGGACACGTTCGGCCAGGGTTCGTTGAGCTGCCAGACAATACTTCCGCTGTTCCGGAACTTGCGCCGCCGGTTGGCCTCCAGCACGAAGCGGATTCCTTCCGCCTGAATCCACTGGCTGCAGGCGGAGAATTGTGCCAGGTCTGTCAGACTGCCGAATATTTCTTCATCCCGGCTCAGCGTATCCCACCACTCCCCGTGATGTCTCCAGACTGCACTGTTCTCCATGGAGACCGGCTGGCGGTGCGCTGCGCCCAGGAATTTCTCCAGACTCTTGAGTGAACTCAGACCGTCCACCCCAAATTCACTGTGCAGCAGATTATCGTTGCTGCCATATAGCTCATAATGATACGGGTTGCCCATGTACTTCCAGTGACCGTGTACATCATGCCCCTGCCCCTTGGTCTCGCTAATATACTCCACCGGACCGGAAGCCGAGGTTGGCAGGAACAGCCGCTGCGGATCATACTGCTCAACGAGTTCCTTCAGCATTGCCAGATTGGAATCGCTTAAGTCCGAAGGCTTATTCGGCTCGCTCATTAATTCATTGCCGCCGCTCCATATCGTCATGGCGACATGATTACGCTTCGCCTTGAGTGCTGAGCGGGCGGACTGGTGCAGCAGCTCAAGGAACTCCGGCTGCTTGGAAGGAATATTGTCAATCCCCGAGCTCGACTGGATGAATTCCTGCCAGACCATAATGCCGTTCGCATCGCATAGGTCGTAGAAGACCTGCTTCTCAATGATCCCCCCGCCCCATACCCGGACAAGATTGACATGAGCCGCCTTCATGAGACGGACCATAAGCTGATACTGTTCGACTGTTATATTTCCGTAGAGATGGTCCAGAGGGGTCATATTCACCCCTTTCATATAGATCCGGCGGCCGTTGATGACCACTGTATAGGGCAGCGCATTGTCAGGACTGTCAACATTGCGGATATAGTCAAGCTTGCGGATTCCGGTTCGTATAACCCGCGTATCCAGTTCCTTCCCGTCTTCATCCAGCAGCTTCAGTTCAAGACAGTAGAGCGGCTGCGCCCCGTAACCGTTCGGATACCATAGCTCAGGTTCAAGGATATCAAGTGTGGTCTTGAGCACCGCTCCAGCACAGACGGAATGCGTCTGCATCAACAGCAGATTACCTCCGGGATCAGAGCAGGTAATATTCGCCGTCAGTATCCGGGCAGGTTCTGCTCCAGCTGTGGACGGGACGGCTGCCTGTATTTCAATACTGCCAGTCACCTGACGGCTGCCGTCCTCTTCAAAATTAGTATGGGTTGTGATGGACATTTCGCCCCACGAGTAATCCTCATGTATCCTTAGCAGCACATCATCCCAGATTCCAACGTTAACCAGCCGGGTAGAGAAATCCCACTTATAATTGAAACGGCTCTTCTGTGTGAAGGTGGCCGAGGTTTTGCCGATTTGCCCCATTTCATCGGGCGCCTGCTTCAGAAGCACGGAGATCTCAAGCTTCTCCCTAACGGATAGCAGCTCTGTAACATCGTACACAGCCGGATCAAACATTCCTTTATGCTCCCCAAGCAGGATATGATCAGCGTATACCGCTGCTTCATAATCAAGCCCCAGAAAGACCAGCTCAACTCGGGACCCCTTCAACTCCGGTCGTTTCAAGGTCATACGGTACACCCACCAGCGATTCTCTACCCATTCGCAGCTCAAGCTGTTCAAGTCCTCATAGGGATTGGCAATCCAGCCCTGTCTGTAGAGATCGTAATGAACTCCCCCCGGCACCGTTGCCGGCATCCAGTCGGTCACCCCCATTAATTCCTGGCCAAGCTCCATGCTTGTACCCTTCAGCGGCACCCAAGGCCAATATCCTTTGACTTCCCAGTTCAATTCGTTCAACAGAATTTCTCTCATCGCTTCTTCCGTTCCCCCAGACCCTGGTAATTTGGCGCTGCCACTAACCAAGAGCGGCTCTGGCGCCATCCCGTTAATGCGCTTACAATCTACAATACCTGCCGTTTCATTACCAATGATAGCACCGGGCTCCCAAATCCGAAGGCCCCCATATCTGTGAAATCGTTTGTAAATCTGCTCAATTGCGGATGAACCTATAACTTCTTATATTCACACGCAAAAAATGCCCCCAAACTGCATGGGAGCATTTCTCTTTTATGCTTATATGCTTATATGCTTACATTATGAGGTCATTCAGTTAACTGACTTGTCATATTGCAGGTAGACGACATGCGTCTGGAGGTATTCGTTCAAGCCGTGCTTGCCGTCAGCGCCGCCGATGCCGGATTTTCTCCAGCCTGCATGGAAGCCCTGCATCGCTTCGAAATTCTCGCGGTTGATGTACGTCTCCCCGTATTTCAGCCGCTTGATTACTTTCATGGCGACATTCAGATTCTGGGTGTACAGCGATGAGGTTAAGCCAAATTCACTGTCATTGGCAAGAGCAATCGCCTCATCCAGGGTAGAGAATGAAATGACTGGAATGACCGGACCGAAAATTTCATCCTGCACAATCTCCATATCATTCGTAGCATCTGTGATCACTGTCGGCTCGAAGAAGCTGCCTGTTCCTTCTACTTTTTTACCGCCCAGGGCAATCTTAGCCCCTTCTTGAACAGCCCGGTCCACCTTCTGCTGTACCGATTCCTGCGCGGCCTTGTTGATGAGCGGTCCCATCTGGATGTCTGTGTCCTTGAGCGGGTCTCCGTACTTCACGGCCTTCATCGCTTCAACCAGCCGCGTAGTGAACTCCTCCTTAATATCTTCATGGACATAGACACGCTCCGCACAGTTGCAGACCTGGCCTGTATTAATGACCCGGGAAGCCACAATCGCCTGAACAGCCAGCCCCAGATCGGCATCCTTCATGACGATGGCAGGCGCTTTGCCGCCCAGCTCCAGACTGACCTTGATGATATTCTCAGCCGCCGCCTCCATTACCTTCTGCCCTGCCGGTACGCTGCCTGTAAGACTAACCATGCCTACCTTGGCATTACTGGACAGCTCGTTGCCCACTTCCGCCCCTCTGCCAGTAATAAGGTTGAATACCCCCTTAGGTAATCCAGCCTGATCCACGATCCGGCTGAACGCCATGGCATTGTTCGGAGATTCCGCGCTGGGCTTCACGACAATCGTGTTGCCGGTGATGAGCGCCGGGGCCATTTTTCTCGCGATCAGGAAGAACGGGAAGTTCCAGGGCAGAATGCCTGTGGTGACGCCAATTGCTCTTTTGAATACAAAAATATGCTCATTATCACGGTCGCTCTGCACGATCTCCCCTTCATAACGCCGTGCCCATTCCGCCATATAGTCCAAATAATCCGCAGTGAAATGAACCTCTACGGTGGATAATTCCAGGGTCTTGCCGACTTCCTCCGAGATCAGCCTGGCGATGCTGTCCGCCTCTGCCCGAATACCGTCAGCAATCGCATGCAAATACTTGCCGCGCTCTACCGCCGGAGTCTCCTCCCACGCTGCCTGGGCCTGCTCTGCTGCATCAATGGCACGTATGACATCATTCCTTGTAGCCTTGGGCACCTGTGAGATCACTTCATCGGTTGCCGGATTGGTAACATCCATCCACTCTTTGCCTTCGGATTCCGTAAATTGGCCGTCGATATACATCAAATGCTTGGTCACTGTCCATCCCCCTCAAGGTAGATTATTCCATTATCCCAATTACCCAATCATAGTGTAAACGCTATCAATATTTATTGTCAATAAGATTCACATTTTTTATTTGTTTTTGTGTTGTTTTTCATTGACTTATTGAGTTAAGCTGGGGATATAGGTTTTCATTGATGGGAGGGGTAGGAGTGCGAGTCAGTATTTTTTCTACTTGTTTGGTAGACCTTATGAGCCCGAATGTCGGGATTGCCATGGTGGAGGTCCTGGAGCGGCTTGGCTGCGAGATCGATTATCCCGCTTCACAGGTCTGCTGCGGCCAGCCTACCTACAACAGCGGTTATCTGCAGGAATCCAAGCTGGCTATGCAGAACATGATACTGGCCTTCGAGGCTTCGGATTATGTCGTAGGACCGTCCGGCTCCTGCATCGCTATGTTTCATGAATATCCGAAGATCTTCCGGGGCGACCCGGATTGGGAATTGAAAGCGGTTGCTCTAAAAGAAAAATCCTATGAACTTACCCAGTTCATTGTAAAAGTACTGGGTATCACCGATGTCGGTGCCACGCTCGAAGGAACAGCTACTTACCACCGCTCCTGCCATATGACGAGGCTGCTGGGAGAGAAGGAAACCCCCTTCCAGCTGCTGGAGCAGGTGAAGGGACTGAAGCTTGAGCCGCTCAAGAACAGCGATAACTGCTGCGGGTTCGGCGGAACCTTTGCGGTGAAGATGCCTGAAATCTCGGAGCAAATGGCCGATGAGAAATGCGGCTGTGTGCTGGATACCGGAGCAGATATCCTGATCAGTGCAGACATGGGCTGCCTGCTGAATATCGGAGGACGCCTGTCACGTAAGGGTGAGCCTGTACGGATCATGCATATTGCAGAGGTATTGAATCAACATCAGCCTATAGTTAGCAAAGGGGGAAGCCGGACTTGAGCCTGCAGACGGATTCACGTAATTTCAGCGAACGGACGACGGATGGGCTTGGGGATTCCTTCATGCGCAGTGCCGTAGGTTCGGCGCAGGACAGTCTCAAGACAAGACGTCTGTCTGCGGCCACTGCGCTCGGTGACTGGGAGCAGTGGCGGAATGTAGGCCAGCTTATCCGCCAGCATACTATGGAGAATCTGGATTATTATCTGGAGCAGCTTGCCGGAAATATTGAGCGACAGGGCGGGCATATCTATTTTGCAGCGACCAAAGAAGAAGCCAGCTCTTATATCCGGGATGTTATTGTGCGCAAACAAGCCACGAAGATCGTCAAATCGAAATCCATGGTCACGGAAGAAATAGAGCTAAACCGCGTTCTGCTTGAAGCAGGCTGTGAGCTGACGGAGACGGATCTTGGAGAATATATCCTCCAGATGGATGATTGGGACCCGCCCTCGCATATCGTGGCTCCCGCCTTGCATAAGGACCGGAGGCAAATCAAGCGGGTATTCACAGAGAAGCTTGGTTATACAGGCGATGAAACTCCAGAGAATCTGGCCGGATTTGCCCGCACGGTCCTGCGGCAGAAGTTCCTGGAAGCGGAGGTCGGAATTACAGGCTGCAACTTCGCCATAGCCAATCTCGGAGCGATTAATCTCGTCACCAATGAGGGCAATGGCGATCTTACGGCTGCCATTCCCAAGACGCATATCGCGGTAATGGGCATGGAGCGGATTGTGCCGACTCTGGAGGAGATGGAGGTGCTGGATAATCTGCTCTGCCGCAGCGCTGTCGGACAGAAACTGACCAGCTATATCACAGTAATGGGACCGTCCTCCGCCGGTGAGACAGACGGCCCTGAGGAATTCCATCTGGTAGTCGTCGATAACGGGCGGTCCGATATTCTCGGAAGTGAATTCAACGAAGCGCTGCAGTGTATCCGCTGCGGTGCATGTCTGAACGTCTGCCCGATCTACCGCCATATCGGCGGCCATGCTTACGGATCGATCTATCCGGGGCCGATTGGGGCGGTCATCACCCCGCTGCTTGGCGGTTATGACGATTATAAGGAGCTGCCGTATGCTTCCAGCCTGTGCGGGGCGTGTACAGATGTCTGTCCGGTAAAAATCCCGCTGCATGAGCAGCTCATTATGCACCGCCAGAATATTGTGAAGCAGAAGAGGACCGGCGCTGCCGACCGGATCCAGATGAAGGCCGCCGCCAAGCTACTCTCTTCCCCTGCCCTGTTCGGCAAAACCCTGCGGTTCGCCCACTCTGCAAGCCGGATGATGAGCAAGCAGGGCCGTATTGTAAGAGGACCAGCCTTGCTTCAGGGCTGGATTCGTTCCCGCGACCTGAAGCAGCCCGTCAAGCAGAAGGACAGCTTCCGGGCATGGCTGGAGCAACGGAAAGGAGGCGCAGAGCAATGACAGCAACCACCAACACGAGCACGAACAGAAACACGAATAAGGAGGCTTTTCTTAATACGATTGCCGCCACGCTGGGCCGGGAACGGAGGACTGAGGTTCAGCGTCCTGCAATCCGGGAGTTCATTCCTGACAGCTACGGCCCGCTTACTACGGACGATCTGGTGGAGATTCTTAAGGAACAGTGCTTCTTCATCCACACCCAGGTAATTGAATCGACACGGGAGCTGTTGCAGAGAACGTTAGATGATCTGATAGAGGCAAATGGCGGCGGGAACGTGATGACTTCCGGTGATCCCCGGTTCAGGGAGTACGGGCTGGCTTTCCCGGATGCTGCCGTATGGGAAGAAGCTGCGGGACGGGCGGAGAATATCAGGCGTGCTGAATCGGCGAATACAGCCATAGTCTTCGCCGACTGTGCACTTGCGGAATCTGGAACGGTTGTTCTGGAGAGCCGCCCCGATCAGGGCCGGTCGCTCCATTTCTTGCCCGCCCATTATATTGCGGTGGTTGAACGTGAGAAGCTGGTGCTCCGCTCCACGGATGCCGCCGCAGCGCTTAACCGGAGAATTCAGGACGGGGAACCGGTGGGTTCATCGATTAACTTCATCTCCGGTCCCTCCAATTCCGCCGATATCGAAATGAAGCTTGTCGTCGGGGTGCATGGGCCGCTGAGGGCTACTTATGTGCTTATTTAGAACGAATTCTGTCCCTTAAGGACGGTATAGCAGCGATTCTACACGTAGTCCGTGACGTCAAATTCTCTATCCTTGTAATAGAATTTCCGGTCTTCCTCCGTGATCTCACGGACAATTCTGCACGGGCTGCCTACGGCGATCACATTATCCGGGATATCCTTGGTCACTACGCTCCCCGCTCCGATAACTACATTATTCCCGATGGTTACCCCCGGATTCACAATGACATTGCCGCCGATCCACACATTGTTGCCGATGGTGATGGCAATCCCGTATTCATAGCCTGAATTCCGGGAATCGGGATGGACAGGATGTCCTGCTGTGTAAAGCGATACATTCGGAGCGAACATGACATTCTCGCCGATGACCACCTTGCCTACATCGAGAATCGTACAGTTGAAATTGGCATAGAAATTATTCCCTACAGTGATATTCGATCCATAATCGCAGCGGAAGGGAGTCTCAATATGCACAAGCTCCCCCGTTTCGCCCAAAAGCTTACGGATCAGCCCGTCTCTCTCCTCATGAGCGTCTGGAGAAAGTGAATTGAGCTGGTGAACCAGCAGCCTGGCGGCTGTCCGTTCTTCGGTTAATCCGTCCAGCCATGCTTTATAGGGTAATCCTGCAAGCATTCTATCTTTTTGATTCATTAGATTCATAGGTGATTCCTGCCTTCTCTTAGTGTTGTGTGTTCATGGGGTAGGTCCAGAAGGCTTCCTGCCCGAAGCGGAGCTGAATCTCCTCCGCCGTCAGCTCCTGATTGCCGACAAGCTCCGCCGCCTGGAATTGCGAACGGTGTGCCTGGATAGAAGCCATCTTCTTGTCCAAGTATGCGGTGACATCGACATGCACATCCGATAGTCCGATATGCTCCTCATGGCCGATGGAGAAGGCGCAACAGTGGACAACCGGCCGATCAGCGGCAGGCAGGCGGTGGACTGCCCGGATAACCGCTGCTCCGGTAGCATCGTGATCCGGATGCACGCTGTAGCCGGGATAGAAAGTAATCACTAGGGACGGCGTCAGCTCCCGAAGCAGGGACAGCATCGTATCCTCCAGCAGGCGCGGGTCGTCGAATTCGATCATTTTATCGTGGAAGCCCATCATTCTTAAGTCCTGTATCCCGATAGCTTGACAGGAAGCACGCAGCTCCTCCCGGCGGATCTCCGGTAAGGTTACCCGGTTCGCGAATGGAGGAATCCCCATATTCCGCCCCATCTCCCCAAGCGTCAGGCAGGCATAGGTTACTTCTGAGCCTTGCTCAATATACTTCGCCAGTGTGCCAGCCGCTGTAAAAGCCTCATCGTCAGGATGCGGGAACACCACCAGTATGCGCTTGTGTTCTGTAATCTGTGTGTCGTTCATAGGTTCATTCCTCCCGGTGACATTATAGCTTAGCGAAATATTCGATAACAACCTCGCGGAAAATCAGGCCCGCCTGTGAAATATAGCGGTTCTTATGCCATAACAAGGCGATTTCCCTGACCAGTCCCTCGTCTTCCAGCGGAATCAGACGGATATGCTCCTGCGCATTCCTCGCCGTACCCGGGATGAAGGCTAAGCCGATTCCGGCTTCCACCAGGTCAATCAAGCGGGCCGGTTCGTCTCCCTCATACACATAGCGTGGCAGGAATCCTGAAGCCTGGCAGACGGAATCCACCAAATCTCGAATCCCGTAACCTTGTTTGACACCCACAAACCACTCATTCTTAAGCTCTATCAAGGCGAGGCTCTTGCGGTCCGCCAGAGGGTGAGCGGCTGGAACGGCAAGGTAGATGTGATCGTTACAGACCACCTGACATTCCAGCTCTTCCCCTCTGACCGGAGGAGAGGACAAGCAGAAATCAACTTCTCCCCTCTGAAGAAGGGGAATCATCTCCTGCATGGGCAGCATTTGTACGTGAAAATGGATGTCCGGCAGCTTGAGGCGAAACTCCCGGAGAATACCGGGCAAGGTACTCGCGGTGGTTACCGCTAATTCAAGGTTGCTGGACTCCAGGCTGGACAGGTCCTTAAGCTCCTGCCTCCCCTGCTCCAATTCGAACAGCGCCTTCTCTGCACGTTGAAGAAATCGGCGTCCCGGCTCGTTCAAACGCAGCTTCCTCCCGCTCCGGTCGAACAATGGAACTCCGAGATCCTCCTCAAGCCGCTGAATGGTCTTGCTCAGTGAGGATTGGGTAACATGCAGCCTGTGTGCAGCCTCGGTCATATGCTCCAGGCGGGCAACCGCGATGAAATACTGCAATTGAAGAAGCTCCATATCCCGCCTCCATTCATTCCCTCAAGTCTATGAAATCATAACATGAAATGCGTTGGAGTAAATAACTCATATCCTGTACGATAACTGTACAGCACTTGAGGGGGAATAACAATGAATGCACGCAACTGGTGGTTAATGATATCCGTTGGGCTGGGAATCATGCTTAACCCGCTTAACTCTTCGATGGTAGCTGTGGCGATCCCCAGGTTACAGCATGTGTTCGGGCTTGAGTTCACTGTGGTTTCCTGGATCATTTTCTCGTTCTATATTGGCAGCGCTGTTGCCCAGCCTGTCATGGGCAGAGCCAGCGATATCTTCGGCCGCAGGAGAATATTCCTGGCCGGACTGGTAATCGTATTCGCAGCCTCCCTGCTCGCCCCTTGGTCTCCGGGCTTCGGGGGACTCGTTGTTCTGCGGATTATCCAATCTATCGGAACCAGTATGGTGGTGGCTGTAGGGATGGCTATCATCCGGGTGAATATTACAGACAAGCAAGCCTCTGCTCTGTCCGTGCTGTCGATGTTTACATCAGGAGCGGCAGCGGCAGGACCGTTCATCGGCGGGGTCTTGATCCATGTGTGGGGCTGGTCTTCCATTTTCTACATCAACCTGCCGTTTGTAATGGCGAGCTTCCTGTTAGCCTGGAGAACCATCCCGCAAGATAAGCCGTCCGCAGCCTTATTACCCAAGCCGTCCTTGCGGCAATGGATGAGCCGGATGGATGTGCCTGGAATCCTGTTGTTCACTGTGGGGCTGGTGGCTGTACTTGCGCAGATGCTGTCGGCCAAGTCCTCCGGTCATGTCTCCCTATTCAATGTAATCATCGGCCTGTCCGGGTTCATCCTGCTTGCAGTCTTCGTAAGGCATGAGTTAAAAACAGCCATGCCCTTCATTCCTCTGCGTACCTTCGCCGCGTATCCCGGGCTGATCCGTGTCAATGTCGAATTCATGCTGGTTAATCTATTATTTTATTCTGTCTTCTTCGGTCTTCCATCTTATTTGCAGCTCGTTCGTCAGGTCAGTGAATTCCACACCGGGCTTCTGATGTTAAGTCTGGGTCTATGCTCACTCGCCGTTTCTCCAATCGCCGGAAGATGGATCAATGCCTCAGGGCCCCAGCCCGCGCAGGCAGGTTCGGCAATCCTCATGACCATCGGGTCGCTATGGATCGTGATGCTGAATCCGGCATCGCCTGTAATCAGCATCATCCTGGCCCTGGCTGCCTTCGGAATCAGCAACGGACTGAACAACGTCGCCATGCAAGCCGCCTTGTTCAACCACTCGCCAAAAGAGATCATCGGCGTAACCTCCGGCTTATTCAGCACCTCCAGATATTTCGGGACGATCCTCTCCTCCCTGCTCATCGGAATCATTATGGGCGACCAGTTCAGCTTCAGCGGATTCCGGCTGCTGGGAATGATCCTCACCGTGATTGCCCTGTGTCTGCTGTTCATGTCCCGGCGGCGTTCCCGCAAGCCCAAAGACTCCCTTCACAGTCTTGATGACCGCTAGGGAGCGCTTGGAAGACGGGTCTTACCCCACTGAAAAATCTAGGCTTCGTCCAAAAGCTGCTGCAGCTTGCCTGCAACGGCTTCACTGTCCGGGTATATTGTAGCAGCGCAGGTAAGAATGCGTATTGCTCCCTCCCGGTGGCCGCCATAACTTAAGGTATCAGCAATCCGCATAAATTCAAAATCCGCTTCATAATACTTATCCTGCTCTAAGCGCCGGATACGCTGGTATTCGTTAATGGCCTCACCTGCGCCGCTCGTGACAACGGTCTTGGCAAGATGGTGTACCATCGACTGCTTAAGCTGGCGGACCTCCATGCCCAGCAGCAGATCCAGAATAGGACGGGTCACACTGCCCAGCCACACATGGTCACAGTTGGTCATTACAGAGATGCCGAGATTCTCATCCGGCAGCAGAATCAGCTCACTAAGGAATCCGGTATCCCAGCCGGAATGCGAGAGTATCCGTGAGCCATTATAGTGGCCCAGGAACCAGCCCAGCCCCACAGCTTCATGCTCCGGCCCCCAGCCTGTAGCCATAGTAGGGTTCCACATCTGATCATAACTGCCGGGCTGTAAGGCGTTATATCTATCCTTAGCTTTGCCCTGACCGAGCTGCATCAGCATATATTGGCACATCTCCTGCGCATTGGTATACAGTGTGGAGCTGGGAGCATGCGCTCTATTGTAAGGGAACACTTCACTAACGTATGGCTCGTACCCTGCAGAGCTCCTCAGCACATGGGGCGCAGCCAGCACCTGTTCAACCTCCATTTTCAGAAAAGAACTCGTGCTCATCCCAGCAGGCTCCAGAAGATGCTGCCGCATATACTCCTCGAAGCTGAGGCCGCTAACCTTGGCAATCAGATCTCCAAGAATTTCATAAGCGATATTACTGTATGCAAAATGAGTACCCGGATCACTCAACAGGCCGAGATGGCAGATTCCTCTGACATACCTCTCAAGACTCTCTTCATCATATTCAGGCCGGTCCCAGGCATAATCCTCCTCATCCGGCATCCCGGAGGTGTGATTCAACAATTGTCTGACCGTAATCTGATGATAGCGTTCATCATTCATTTTGAAATACGGAAGATAGCTCACTATAGGTGAGTCCAGCTCTACCTGCCCACGCTCTGCCAATTGCATCACAGCCGTAACTACGAAGGTCTTGGAGACGGATGCCTGGTGAAAAAGAGTGCTGTTAACCACTGGCTCCCCTGTAGACACATTAGCGCTGCCATACTCTCCTGTAAAAAGAATCTTGTCCTCACTAACGATCCCCACCTGCAATCCGGTAAACGGTCCATTCTCCATAAAGCGGGTCAGCATCGTGTGAAGCTCTTGTACTCTGCTCTGATATGTATTCATTCTGGTTCCCCCAGTTCTTATATGTACTGGATCAATATAACATCCGGGGAGCATACAGAATGTGTAAAAAACAGCTTAATCCGAACTTTACTCAGCCTACCCCTCAACCACATCGGCCCGCAGGTCCGTGGCAATCTCAAGGATCACGGGTACAATAGCCTCCGTTGACAAGGCAACGTACAGATCGCCCATATACAGACGGAACGGATACTCCGTCCCCTCATGGCTCCACATGAAAAAATCTCCATCAATCGACATCGTGCTCTCCGCACCTTGTACGGTGTAGACCCCGGAATAGCTGAAGCCGGATTTATCGGCAAAGTATTGCTTGCATTCCTCTAAGGCTAGCGCCTGCTCTGCATTCTCTTCCTGCATGGAACGGGTAATTCGTAAACGCTGGCTCATTGGTGATCCTCCACAATGTTAATATTTAAGCTACTAATCCGTTAGTGTTAACTCCGTTAACTGATATCGGCCGGGTTGATAATTGCGAGAATCTGGTGGTCCTTCCACACCCCGCGGATCTTCACATTCAGACGGGCAATGCCTTCCTTATGGAAGCCTGCATTCTCCAGCACACGGATGGAGCCGGGATTATCCGGTGAGGCTTCCCCAGTAATCCGGTGGAACTTCAGCTCCTCGAAGGCATAGCGCACGACCTGCTGCACCGCCTCCGTCATATAGCCTTTTCCGTTATAGTCCTTGTCCAGACTGTACCCGATCATACAGCTCTGCAGCGGTCCCCGCACCACAAAAGACAGACTGACAGTACCGATAATCCGGCGGTCAGCCTTGTGAATGACCAGGAAGTCGTATCTCTCATCCGCTGCCCTGAACTCTTCATACTGCGCAAGCTTGTCCCGCTGGTACTCCTCTGTATAGAAATCCCCGCTGATCTCCGGTGAATGTTCTTCAAAAAATTCACGGTTACGCAAATACATCCCCGTCAGCTCCGTAGCATCTCCCGCCTTAGGGTAGCGGATGTATACCCGTTGTTCTGTCATCTCTATATCTCCAATCCGGTCTATAGTATACATTATAATTGTTCACTTACAGCACAATGCCTCTTCCTCTGGCTGTTCCTTGCATTCTGGGAACCGGTAGGTCCAGAAGCGTTCCGTACCATACTTGCTGCGGATTGCTGCATCGGTGGGTTTAAGGCTTCCAAGCACCTTCTCCTCCTGGAACTGGGTGCGGTGCGCCAGAATGGAGTTGATTTTGACAGTGATAAAAGGCGTTACATCGATGACTACATCGGCTGCTCCAATCCGCTGCTGATGGCCGTTCGAGAAAGCCACACTATGTACAACCGGACGTTCCGCTGCGGGCAGCCGGGCCATTGTACGGATCACCGCAGCACCAGTGGCATCATGATCCGGGTGCACGCTATATCCGGGGTAGAACGTAATCACCAGCGACGGGGTAAGCTCCTTCACGAGCGATTCCATCCGCTGATCCAGAAGCGCCGGGTCTTCGAACTCAATCATTTTGTCATGGAAGCCCAGCATCCTCAGGTCTTGAATCCCAATGGCCTTACAGGAAGCTTCGAGCTCCGCTTGGCGGATGGCTGGCAAGGTCGTGCGGTTCGCAATGAGCGGAACGCCCATATTCCGGCCCATCTCTCCCAGTGTCAGACAGGCATAGGTCACCTCTGCACCTGCTGCGATATACATCGCCAGCGTCCCGGATACGAAGTAGGCTTCATCGTCAGGATGGGGAAGTACCACCAGGATTCTTGCATGGTCCATAGATTTATTATTCATGTCTGCTTACTCCTCCAGTATCATTAAAAAGGGCTCCGGCTAAGCTGCAACGCCACGATCAGCTTGCCCATACTGTCATGTCCGGCCAGAATCAGCCGCTCGTTATCCTGCTCATCCACATGGGTCAGGCCTTCTGCATAGATCCAGCCCTTCTCTGTCTTCAAGCCCACCCGGTAGGGTCCTGTCCCTGAGATGGAGCCGTTCGTGTAACGGATCTCGGCATTGCTGATGAACACCGAGCCCGGAGCACGGGAGCTGTCGAAATGGCTGGCGTAGGCTCCGTTTGTAAGTTCTAGATGGATATATAGATCCTCAGAGACGAAATCGTCGATCCGAGTCTGAATAGCTTGGGGTTGAATGAGCTGCATAATGTCCTCCTAGAGTGTAAAAGAATAGCTGGTTCCAGTGCATTTATTATACATGAAAAAAAGAGCCTGCCCAAGGAACTCTAAGAATTCCTTAAGCAAGCCTGGAGATGCTAAGAATTAAAGATTAACTATAGAGAAGACCTTATCATTGATGAAATAGACGTATTGGTGGCCGTACACTACATACCCGTCATAAACTTCGTCCGGGTCTCCCCAGGAGAGCAGAAGCTCTGTGATCGTCATGCCGCTGACCGCCCGCTCTTCACGGATGGCTGACCACATTTTATCGCTGATCTTGAACTTCGTTTGCGGATTCTTGAAAAACAGTACCTCTTCGACATACTCACTAGGGTCATCACGAGGTTCAATCTTGAGCGGAACCTCCTGCCCGTTGGCCCGGCGGATGATCATTTCTAAATTACCATTGGCCGGGTTCGGGCGGAAATTGGCGATGGTTGCTTTCTCAAAGTTCTTGAACGGACTATCGCTGATCATGGCGTTCCGGGTCCACACCGTTAGTCCATTATAGTAATACTTCAAATAATCAATATTCTCCATGGTGTACATAGTATTGTCCACAAAATCGTTCAAGTCCAGAACCCACTCGGTTCCGGCTTCATTTTGCATCACAAAGTTCTGGTTGTTGTCATCAACATACTGTACACTTTTCACCCAATGGCTTCCCGGATGTCCATATAAGTAGACCTTTTTGCCAAGCACAATGCCCATCGTTCCAGGCAGCTTGCTGATCGCGTAGAGCATACTGTTGCTCTTATTCTTGCCGTCCTCTGTACTCCAAACGAACAACGCTATGGCGCTGGAGGCATATTTGCCGTCAATCGCTCCGAGCTTGAGCAGGGTTTTGAAGGCTACGTAATTGGTGCTTTTGTACAAAATAGAGTTATCCTTGTTCAGCTTGGCGCTTCCTTTGCTGCCTGTGAGCGTTACGCCAGTGGCATCTGCCGCCACAGTGAAGCCCGGGATCTGCCCGGCCAGCTTAACCGGAACATAGGCAGAGCCATTCACGAGTACAGATTTGGCTGGCGAAATAAGCAGGTTGCCTTCGACAAACGTAGCAATCTCCGTGTACACTGGTGCGGCTGCGGCGGCTGCCTGTCCGGCGCCTCCCGGATAGACCAGTCCGAGCGCAAGCAGCAGAGTGGTGAGCAGTAATGCAAGTTTTTTCATAGATGTTCTAATTCCTTCCCCCGATGTAAGTTAGGTGTCCCGGCAAGGTGCCGGAATCTTCCAGATCAGTACATTCGACAAGAAGTTAATTATTTCCTCTATATAAAATCACTTATCTGTATTCCTTCAGCCGTTCGCTACTTCGGAATACGGATCACAAATACCGTCGGCTCCCCTTCCCTACTCTCCAGTAGCAGCGTGCCCTCCATCTTCTCTACGTTCTTCTTGGCAATGGACAAGCCCAGACCGGTACCCCCGCTTGCCGTTGTCCGGGCTTCATCTCCCCGCACAAACGGATCAAAGATCGTAGTCCACAGCTCCTTCGGAATGCCGACTCCATTGTCCGCAATCTCGATCCTGATCTGTGTATCCTCGGGAATCACGGATACCCGGATGCGCGTCCCTTCGGGATTATAGGCCAGAGCATTAGAAATTAGATTATTAATGACACTGGCGAACAGCTCGGGATCATAACGGGCATAGACCTCTTCTTCGGGCACCTGCAGGTGAAGCTCGAATTCTTTTTGCTCAATCTCGCCATAGGTATCAGCAATAATCTCCCGCAGATGGTCGCCCAGCTCAAGGCGCTCTATACGCAGGATGAAATCCGGTGAGTCCAGCTTAAGCAGATCCAGCATATGCGTAATGAGCTTCGTGACCTGCACGGACTTGGTGTAGATGTAATTCAAATATTTCGTCTGCCGCTCCGGGTCGGTAACGCGTCCTTCGATAAGGGCCTGCGCGTATCCCTGGATGCTGGTAATCGGGGTCTTCAGGTCATGTGACAGATCGACCATCAGCCGCTGCTTGCTTTTCTCGGCGAGACGCTTCTCCTCGGTGGTCTTCTCAATCACATCAGCCATGTAGTTAAAGCTATGGCCGATCCGCAGGAACTCCGTCTCTGCATAGAGAGCGATTCGGGTATTGTAATGCCCTTCCATCATACGGTTCAAGCCTAGATTCAGCACCCGCAGCGGCTTCTTGATCCGTCTGGAGACCCAATAGCTGTATACAAAAATCAGCAGCAGAATCAACCCGCTGACCAGGAATACATAAAAGAACACCGAATGATTCAGATAGGAGACTAGAAACTCGTTATTAATAGAGACATTGATTACATCGCGGGGAATCTTAAGCAACATCCAGGCTGCCCCGCTGTCCTGCTCCGTTACGCTTGTAATAGAATAATAAAAGGGCTGGTCGCTGCGGTTCTCCAGTCCCTGAAACAGGCTGTCCTCGTCATAAACCTGAATCTCATCCTGCCTCTCGCCAACAACACGGATCACCCGCTTGCCGGAATCCAGCAGCTCCAGCCAGCCTCCGCTCTTCAGCAGACGCTCACTCTCCGGCCCTTGGCCCAGCTCCTCCCGGTATGCCCCGGCTTCCACAGACAGATTGGGGTCAGGCGTCATTTGCTCCCGGATAACCTCAGCAATATCCTTTTGTACGAATAGATAGACCACTAACACCAGCATCAGCAGCATACAGTTGAACAGCAGGAAGTCGATGGTCAGCGACGTCTGCAGCGGGCGGTTATCTCTACTTTTCCACGGGTGCTTCAATTTTGTACCCCAATCCCCTGATCGTCTTCAGGTATTCCGGTCTCTTGGAATCTCGTTCGATCTTGTCGCGGATGTTGCTGATGTGCACCATAATGCTGTTGTCCTCATAGACGTAGAAATCTTCCCAGACGGTCTCATAGATCTTCTTGCGTGTAAAAACACGGCCCGGCTGCTGCATCAGCAGCTCCAGGATTTTATATTCGGTAGAGGTCAGAGCGACGGCCTCCCCGGCTACCTCAACCTGACAGGTACTCCGGTCCAGCGTCAGCCTGCCGAGCACGATCTGCTCACTTGGCTTCTCCTCCTCCGGTGCCTTGGCATCAAACTGATGCACCCGCCGCAGCATGGCCCCGGCACGCGCCACAATCTCCAGCGGATTAAAAGGCTTAGCGATGTAGTCATCCGCTCCAAGCTCCAGCCCCAGGATTTTGTCATGATATTGGCTCTTGGCGGACAGAAACAATACGGGGAAATGCTCATGCTCCCGAATCCGCTTCAGCAGCTGCAGCCCGTCCATCCCCGGCATCATAATGTCTAGTATCGCCAGGTCAATCTTGTTATTCTGCATCAGCTTCAAGGCTTCGATTCCGTTCTCTGCCGTCAAAATGTTATATTCCTTCTCCAGATACAGCTGCAGAAGCTCAACAATCTCCGATTCGTCATCGGCTATGAGAATGGTATACATGGTGAATCCCCCTCTATCTTGTCATGCAAGCCGCACTCTTTGTAACTATAGCCTGCCATTCTTAATCCAGTCTAAACCAAATCTAAAGAAAAGATAAAGAATTATTACAACTGACATTACAACTCGAAGCTTGGTCGTCGCTGCGGTGAACATTTGGACTTCCGGCCGCTGTTGTGTTTGGATTTCCTGAATATAATCGCTACTCGCGGTAGAAATCCAAACACAAAGGCGGTCGCATTCGCTCCTCCAGTTCCAAATTTCCCCTCCGCTTCTTTTTGCTTTTCGTTTGTAAAACCTTCTTAATAGTTCCAAAACAAATAAAAGAAAAAGGAACAGCCCGCTCAGCCAATGAATGGCTTAACGGACTGTCCTAATAGTAGAGGTTAGTTTAGGCAGAGCTTAACCGTGAAGCTTCACCTTACACCGTAGGTACGGTTCCCCCGTCAATCACGTACTCAGCACCCGTAATGGAGGCTGCGCGGTCGGAAGCAAGGAAGGCTACCAGCTCGCCCACCTCCTCAGGGAAGCCGGGGCGTCCGATAGGTATGCCGCCCAGCGCGTCCATTACCGACTGCAGTGCACTTTCCACACTGCCTGTTACCTCCGCAATACTCTTTAGGAAGTCCTCGCTTGCTGTGGTTTGAATGAAGCCCGGCGCAACCCGGTTCACCCGGATGCCCTTCGGAGAGAATTCCTTAGATAAGCTCTTGCTGTAACTGCTTAACGCAGCTTTGGCGGCTGCATAGGGGATGGTCGATTCGATCAGCGGCAGCACTCTTTGAATGGAAGAGATGTGGATGATGACTCCCTTGCCTTGCTCCAGCATGAGCGGGATCAGCCCCCGGTCCAGCCGCACAGCTGCCAGCAGGTTCAGATTCAGCGCATCCATCCAGTGTTCATCGGATGCTGCGAGAAATCCCCCCGCTGGTGTTGAGCTGCCGCCAGCGTTATTCACCAGAATGTCGATCCGCCCGAACCGGGCCTTGACTGCGGCAATGACTCGCTCCACGCCTTCGGGCGTGGACAGATCGGCCTGGACGAACAAATCCGAAGCGGGCCCTTCCGTCGGAAGTGTCCGGGCAGTAGTCATAACTTCAGCGCCTGCCGCTGTGAATCGGGCAGCGATTGCCTGTCCCATCCCCTTGGTACCGCCTGTTACCAAGATTCTTTTACCTTCGTATTCTGTCAGCGGGCTAGCATAAGTTACAGCCATCGTTACAGCCTCATTTCAATAGGGATTCCTCAGGATAGGCTGGAAGTCCAGCCGCCCTAAGGTCTATATGTATATATTAGACTTGATTAATATGAGCGTCTAATTTATTATTTTCATTAAAGTCATGAATAATATTAATATATAAAGGAGGCTGCCTGCATGGAGCTTACACAATTGGAGTACTTTCTGACCGTAGCCCGGCTTGAGCATATGACCTCAGCGTCCAAAGCGCTGCGAATTACGCAGCCTGCCTTGAGCCATGCGATTTCCAAATTGGAAAGTGAGCTGGGGGTTCCTTTATTCGAGCGTAAGGGCCGCAATGTCCAGTTGAACCGCTATGGGGTTATGTTCAGTTCACGGGTCGAAGAAGCGCTGCGCAGTATCGGGAATGGGGTGCGGGAGATTGAGGAGTCGGCCAATGCGGAGAGCGGAACCGTCCATCTGTCTTATCTGAATATTCTTGGCGTGGACCTGATTCCATCGCTTATCAGAGACTATCAGGCAGACCATCCGAAGGTGCGGTTTGATCTGTATCAGGGGAATCACGGGGATATCGACGAAGCGCTGGATAACGGGACCTCGGATATGCTGATTACGTCCAGAGAGACTACGGCGGAGAATAAGGAATGGATGGTGTTTCGCAGATTACCGATTTATATTGTGGTCTCCAGTTCCCACCGGTTCGCCTCGCGTTCCTCATTGAGTCTGTTCGAGCTGTCGGGTGAGCCGTTTGTGGGACTGAAGACGAATTGCGGACTCAGGGACACCATTACCTCCCTCTTCCAAAATACTAATTTCGAACTGGCACCCACCTATTATGCAGAGGATCTGATTACTGTGGCCGGCTTCATCAAAGCCGGGCTCGGCGTCTCCGTACTTCCGCAGACGCTCGGACTGATGCTTGACGGTCTGGTCTGGATTCCCATCCAGGAACCGGGCTGGGAATGGGAGGTGGGCCTGCAATGGCGGCGGGACCATTATCTGTCCCCCGCCTCCAGAAGGTTCATGGAGTATATTCGGGAAACTAGGGAGGTAGCAGATTTAGCCTTGCGAGTAATACAATAACCCATTAACACATTAACCCACTACAAGCTGAGGGTTTGCCGAGCGTCTGGTAAAGGTACACAGTTGGGCTTAATTGCAATCTGTACAGCTAAAGCATCCGATTTTCTACCGATAGTATGTTTAGTTGTAGAAGGTACATTTAAAATTCCCTCACAGCCGGGTTTTCGCTCATTCGGGCAATTTTAGTTATACAAACTACAGTTAGAAGCAGAATGCCTTCCTTTTTGCTAGTTTTAATTGCACGGAATACACCTATCTCCGAATATTAGCTTCAAACGAGGCTTCCGCATTCTAAAGAGCCGCCCCAAGCAGCCGCTTCACGGCTGTGGGACAGCTCTACCCAGTCTTTTAACGAATCAATGCCCGAAGCTCTTCAATGGTTGCCTGGTATTGCGGCTGGAAATCAGCAGAATTCATATAACCGCCTATGCTGGTCAAGAATTGTCTGCCTTCAGTGGTCCGGCTCACCTTAGCGGCATCCAGTACACACAGCAGCAGATTACCGTTACCTACGCGGCACTCTGTGAGGAAACTCAGCTTGTGATTACGCTCGAAATTATCGATGGTCTGTACGATGGGATTCCAGCTGCGGTCCGCCTCATCCATGATAAGCGATTTGGAATGCTGGGCGATGGTCCACCACGGGTAGGTGGAATGCGCTTCACTCGGGAAATCGCGCAGCACCGGATGCCCGTTATCGATCAGCAGGCCCATCGTACCGATGGGAACCGGCCGGTTCATGCTCTCCGAGATCGAACGGAACATCGGGTAGCACCAGAAATCCGTGCAATAATAGCCTTCGATTCCGTTCTGAACCGACTCCGGCTCCGGCATCAGCAGCACGTTGCCGCCTTGCTCCAGCAGGGTGACTGCCTTCTCAGACAGCTCTGTGAACACATGGATGCCTTCAGCTTCAAGCGGGTTATCCCTCTGCTCAGGATATATCCACAAGTCGTAGCTTTTACGGATATCGGTTCCTTGGACCCGGAGCGCCAGCTCCGCACGGCTCATCCGGTCAACCGCCGGAAGCTCAATCGCCAGATCGCAAATGTCAATGTAATGGGTTCCGGCAGGAATAAAGGCTCCGGCTGAGCCCGTTGTCCGAACTCCCCCTTCAACCGCAAGCTCCCAGCGAAGCTCGATGGCATCCGGCATACCGCTGCGGAAGCAGCTCAGCTCCACATGGGCCTCGAAGGTCTCCCCGGCGGCGTAGTTATACTTAGGGAATCTTGCCAGCAGCACGGTATCATTACAGAAGGTCCGCCACTCTTCCGGGCTAATCAGCCCCTTGGAATCCATGAAGGCATCCAGAACACCTACCAATGCTGTACCTTGGCCGCTGAAGTCCTGGAGATCCAGAAGCTGGAACCCTGCAAGCCGGCGGGAACGGAAGGCAGCCTCAAGCTCTTCCTTGTAGCAAGCGACAGCGAGCTGGCCTGAGCTTTTGAAGTATGCATCGGCCAGATGGCCAAGCCCCTTGCTCTCCAGCCGTTCCCGGAAGATAATGAAATTCTCCGCTTTGAGCGAACCGGTATATTTCTCAATTTCCGCAAAATTCGGAAACGTTGCATATTGTCCAATCTCATGCGAGATTACCGGAACCTGTGGTATCCATTCACCGGACTCACTGCCGGATTGTACAGCCTTGGATTCGGTACCGTACTGGATCAGGATCTCGCCGCCTGCCTCGACGGACACTCCTTCACCATTCCCGAAGCCCGGCGGAATAATCTGATCGTCGTAATCCTTCATTGTACTTGGCAGCGAAGTCTGGACATGACCAAGCGGAGCATCGCACATGGCATAGGAGCCTCTGAACAGCCTGTCCCGGGTGAAGCGCACACCGCTGAAGAAATCGTCATGCTCCAGCACCTCCGGCACCCATTGATGATTATTGGAGCCTTGGGTGTAGAGCGGACGGTCATCGAACGCTTTATAATCTGCAAGGAACGAATCAATCCGCTCCTTGCTGCCCCATAACTCATTGCCTAGCGACATCATGACGAAGGAAGGATGATTGCCGAATTCCCGCAGGATGGCGTATCCTTCGCTGATCAGATAGTCCTGCTCTGCCTGATTATGCCCTTCATCGGTATCTACAGTAATGGTTCCCCAGAACGGAAGCTCCGGCTGCATGTAGATCCCGAGCAGATCGGCAGCGGTGAACGCAGCCTCCGGGGGGCAGCAGGTGTGGAAGCGGTAATGATTGATCCCGTAAGACTTGGAGATCCCCAGGATTCGTACCCATTCCTCCACATCGGTCGGAGCATAGCCGGTGAGCGGGAAGATCAGGCCGTCATGCTTGCCGCGCAGAAAAGTCTTTTCCCCATTAATGGTGAACTTGTCCCCCTCAGCCCGGAATGACTTGAGCCCAAAGATCACCTCCTGCCGGTCCACGGTAATTCCATCGCTGCCCTTGAGAACAAGGCTGACAGTATACAGATGGGGAGTGAATTCACTCCACAGCAGCGCCTCGGGACCCAGTGCATAGTCTATAGTGAACAGACCCGGTGTGATGACATATTCCTGTTCCTCTACGGAATGTGTTATCTCACTATTGAAGCTATTAGCAGATACCGCGAGTGTAGCACCTTGCATGCTCTCCAGCGTTGCCGAGATCTGCACCGAACGTGCAGGCAGATCAGACTTCAGCCGGATGCCGCTAATCCGGGCTTCCCCATAGAACTGCAGCTCCATCCGCCCGGTAATTCCGTTCCAGTTGGTCTGGGTGTCCGGCGAGGTCATATGCCCGCCTTTGGTCGGATAGCCGGTGTTGTCCACCCGGATAATAAGTGTATGACTCCCGGGCTGCAGCTGCGGCAGCTCATATACATGCGGAGTATTCAAGCTGTCGCGGCTGCCGATCTCCTGACCGTCCAGCCAGAGGGTGGTAAGCCTTGTACGTTCCAGATATAAGCAGCAGTGCTTACCTGCCAGTTCTTCCGGAATCACAACCTCTCTGGAGTACCAGATCGGTCCTTCGTACAGATATTCATCCGTTAGTGCGCCTACGAGAATCTCGGTATTCTTCGGCCCTTTACGGGCGAAGGAGGTAGTTCCCGGCAGCATAATTACATCGGTAAAAGGTAGCACCAGTCCTTGCCCCTTCTCTTCCAGCTGCAGCTTCCATTCGCCTTCAAGGCTGATCTTTGACAGCACAATTATCACTCCTAGTAATGGTAATCTCTATACTCTTGCGGCCAGATGTCGCCATGAATCCAGCAGTTCATCACTGTGCATCCAGCTTCCAGTCAAATCCTTAATCAAACGCTCCGGTAGCATTTCCCGGCTTCCTGTTAGTTTCTCCCTGAGCAGGGCTGTTTCCTGCTCCAGCAAAAAGCGCATGCCGGATCATACCGGCACGCGCTCAATGGATGGAGCTGATTCAGCTGTCTACTGAATGGAAATTTTCAAAGCGCACCAACGATAGCATGCGGCACGTAGTGCTCTTCCAGCCGGGCAATCTCTTCAGCTGTCAGCTGAAGGGATAACGCTCCCACCGCATCGGTAATATGCGACAGCTTCGTCGCCCCGATAATCGGCGCAGTGACCGGCTGTTTCTGCAGCAGCCAGGCCAGTGCAACATGGATGCGCGGAACTCCGCGCTCCGCCGCAATGGCAGCTACCTGCTCGACAATCAGGCGGTCCTTATCGGCTGTAGCATCGTATTTGGATCTCTGTACCTGATCCGTTTCCGAGCGCAGCGTAGATTCCGCCCAGTCCCGGGTTAGCCGGCCGGAAGCCAAGGGGCTGTAGGGGATGACCGCAATGCCCTCTTCCTTACAGAGCGGGAGCATCTCACGTTCCTCTTCACGATAGATGAGATTCAGATGGTTCTGCATGGAGACGAACCGGGTCCAGCCGTTCATATCAGCAACATGCAGCGCCTTCTGGAACTGCCAGGCATACATGGCGGAAGCGCCAATGTAGCGGGCTTTTCCCGCCTTCACCACATCATGCAGGGCTTCCATCGTTTCTTCAATCGGCGTAGTATAATCCCAGCGGTGAATCTGGTACAGATCAACGTAATCAGTTCCCAGCCGCTTCAGGCTGTGGTCGATCTCGCTCATAATCGCTTTGCGGGACAAGCCCCCGCCGTTCGGTCCGGTTCGCATAGGGAAGAATACTTTGGTCGCAATCACCACCTCATCCCTGGCAGTCATGTCCTTCAAAGCCCGTCCGAGCATTTCTTCACTCGTGCCGTCAGAATAGACATTGGCCGTATCGAAGAAATTAATGCCCAGGTCCAGTGCGGTACGGATCATCGTCCGGCTCTGCTCTTCATCCAGCACCCAAGGGTGCACCCAGCGCTTGGCATCGCCAAAGCTCATACAGCCCAGGCACAGTCTGGAGACATCAAGGCCGGTGTTGCCCATTTTTGTATAATCCATTCGCTTGTTCCCTGCTTTCCTGAGAATAGTGTATATATCAGTCTCTCTTATTGTGCAACAGATAATGGATTAGCGTTATCACAATAGTCGCGAATGATTGCCTAATCCTACCGTTCTCATTAACACTCCCGCCGGATATGCCCTATAATGAAACCATATGAACCTAAGGAGGCTCTCAAGTGACCGAAGCAATCGCAACGCAAAAGCTTGAGCTGTGCCGGCTGATTGAGCGGCATACCGGCCGGGACGGCGCTCATGAAACGGCCGTGCCTGCACTGCAATTCATCCGTTACTCCCAGGCGAGTGAGCCTGCTTACCGGGTGTATAACCCGTGTTTCTGCTTCATTACCCAAGGCGTGAAGGAGATTATGCTGGCTCAGGAGCATTTTGTATATACCTCTTCTGATTTCCTGGTGGCTTCAATGAACCTGCCGGTAGTGGGACAAGTGATTAAGGCGTCCCCGGAGGTTCCCTATTTAAGCTTCAAAATGGAATTCACGCAAAACCAGATTCTGGAGGTCCTCCATGAATCGCAGCTGCAGATTCTCCCCCGGGAGAATGCCCGGCGTGCCTTATTCGTCGGACACATCGACACGGATCTGCTGGATGCGCTTCTCCGTCTGGCGCGGTTACTCAATACTCCCAAAGACATCCCGTTCCTTGCCCCTCTATATACTAAGGAAATTCTGTATAAACTGCTGCAGGGACCATATGGAGTAACGCTGGCCCAGATTGCCATGGAAGGCAGCAGCACTTACCGGATCAGGGAAGCAATTGAGCAGATTGTCAGCCATAGCGAACAGGCTCTGCGGATCGACGAGCTGGCCGATATCGCCAATATGAGCGTCTCCGCATTCCACCGCAATTTCAAGGAAGTTACGGCTATGAGCCCGATCCAGTTCCAGAAGCAGCTGCGCCTGCAGGAGGCTCGCCGCCTGCTATTAGCCGAGTCTGCAGATGCAGCAGATGTTGCCTTCCGGGTCGGCTACGAGAGCGCCTCACAGTTCAGCCGGGAATATTCCCGTATGTTTGGCGCTCCCCCGCGGGCCGACATCAAGCGGTTGAAGGAACAATTTGAGCTTCCGGTACAGATTTGATACCTGCTTAGTCGAGTACAACCTGCTTAGTTGCAATATTCGCGCAGAATTCGCGGTCATGCTCCACGAACAGGATCGTCGGTGTATATTCCAGCAGCAGCTCCTCGATCTGCATCCGGGAGATGACATCGATGAAGTTCAGCGGCTCATCCCAGATGTGCAGATGCACCTGCTCGCTGAGGCTGGCGGCAATCAGCACCTTTTTCTTCTGCCCGCCGCTGTACGTGGACATATCCTTCTCGAATTGCAGCCGTGAGAAATCGAGCTTCCGCAGAATCGACTTGAACAGGCTCTCGTCGATCCCCTGCTCTCGCGCATAGTCACTCAGGCTGCCCTTGAGCTGCGAAGTATCCTGGGATACATAAGAGATAGACAATTGACTGTCCCGCGCGAAGTAACCGGTATAGCTTATGTCCTCGCCGCAGATCAGCTTCAGAATGCTTGATTTGCCTGAGCCGTTGCTGCCGGAGAGGGATATCCGGTCCCCCTGTTCCAGAGCGAAGCTAACACCGGAGCATACCGTTTTGTCGTCATAGCGGATCGACAGATCCTCCTCCAGCTCCACCAATTGCTGCTTATGATAAGGAAGCTGTGCAATCTTCAGACTGTCCGCGCTCTCCAGATTACGCAGCAGCTTCGACTTCTCCGCGATGGCGGATTCCTGCCGCTGCTGAATCGACTTGGCACGCTTCATCATCTTGGCGGCCTTGTGGCCGACGTAGCCTTTATCTAATTTGTTGCCGGAGCTCCGGGTGCCATTCTTAGATTTCTCGACTTCATGCGCCCAGCCGCCCGTTCTTTTGGCAGAGTCCGATAAGCGCTTGATGTCCTTCCGCAGCTTCTCATCCTCCGCCAGCTCGAACTGATCCTGTCTGGACTTATTCTCCCACCAGCTGCTGAAGTTGCCCTTCTGGATCTCAATATTGGTCTTGTTAATCGACAAGATATGGTCCACACAGTTATCGAGAAAAGCACGGTCATGCGACACCAGAATATACCCGCTCTTCGTACGCAGATAGTCACTGACCAGCTTCCGGCCCTTCGCATCCAGATGGTTCGTCGGCTCGTCTATGAGCAGGAACTGGTTCTCGCGCACGAACAGAGCGGCCAGCAGCACCTTCGTCTGCTCCCCGTTCGACAGCGATTCAAACGACCGGTAGAGCGTATCTTCGGACACCCGCAGCAGCGACAGCTCGCGCATGAGCTTCCAGTGCTCCATCTCCGGGTCGATCTCCTGCATGACATCCACGGTCAGAGCCGCAGGGTCAGCCACCGCAAACGGGAAATACTCGAAGCCCACCTGCGCGGATATCGTCCCGCTGTACTCATATTTGCCAAGCAGCAGGTTCAGGAAGGTTGTTTTGCCGCGGCCGTTGCGTCCGGTGAAGCCCAATTTCCAATCTGTATCCAGCTGAAAGCTCACATTCTCAAAAATATGTTCGTAAGTGCCCTCATAGGCAAAAGTCAGCTTGCTCACATTAATCAAAGACATACACGTATCCTCCTGTATTTACAAAAATAAAAGCTGCAAGAAGGTTCTCCTCCAGCAGCTCAAATAAACACAGCAAATCTGTTCCCCCGGACACTTACCTCCAGGCAGACTTGAATAAGGATATTTGGACCAGAGTGAAAAGAGGCAGACCCTTCCTGCATATCAACCATAAATTGCGCGCCACAAATAACGCTTGTTTATTGGTCACATTACGCAAGAAATGTCCGCACGATACTCTTCAACTCCAATCGCTTAATTAAGTGCATTTTAACACGAGTCTTCCCGGAGATCAACCCGTTAGTCAGATCACTCCGTGCTTCAGGAAGCAATTATATAGTCCATCGTTCTCAATAGAATCGGTAATATCATCGGCAATTGCTTTGAGCGGCTCGCGGGCATTGCCCATGGCAATCCCCACCTGGACATATTCCAGCATCTCCAGATCGTTAAGTCCGTCGCCAATCGCCATACTGTCCTCCAGGGGGATCTTCAAATGCTGCAGGACATCGGCAATAGCCGCAGCCTTATGAACACCAGGCATCATCAGCTCCCCGCTGTTCTCCCCGAAGATCGGGATGGAGCACTGAATTGCCGTGAAGCGATCCTGTAACTCCTTCTGAATCTGATCAAAGGGCAGGCTGCTCTCCAAGAAGCATATCTTATTAACGTCATCCAGATATAACTCCTCGTCCCCATAAGTTAGTGTTGCAATATAGGGATGGGGTGACTGCCGTTTTCTCTCCTGAGCCTCGGGGTCATTCAGCAAGTCTCCATAGATTCTGCGTTCCAGATGAGGCTGTAAATGGCGGCTGCCGTGAAGCGCCGTATTGGATTCCAGAATGAAATCGACCCCGTTCGCGTTAAAATAATCAATCAAATGCTTCGCATCCTCCGGGGTCACTTTTTTATGATAAAGCATTTCGCCACCGCTCTCCACATATCCGCCGGCCGCTCCAATCAGCCCGTCGAACCCGATCTCCCAGATATAATCATAGATTTCAGCCTTGGAGCGCCCGGTGCACAGGTACAGCAAATGCCCGTTCTTCCGTGCCTGCTGGCATGCCTGCACTGCCGATTCCGGGACTATTCCATTCTCCATGAGAAGCGTTCCGTCAATATCGATGAAAATAATCTTTCTGCTGGTCTGATTCATATCCTCTTCTCCCCTTTGTCTAGTCTTCCACTGAACTATAGGTTATGAAATGCGTTCCAAGTCAAGCGTTATTTCATATGGTTCGCCCGATTCATCCATTCCGGATCTGTCCAAATAAATAGGATAGATTGAACTAATGGCTTTTATGTTTTGGGATGTGCCGTGACTCCAGAGAAGTTTTGGACTTCCGGCCGCTGTTGTCAGCAGATTTCATGATTTATCCCGTTTTTAACGGTAGAAATCCGCAGACTGCTGATGCTGTAGATAGCGAGCTTTCCTACGGAAAGCTTTCAGGCGGTCGCTACCGCTCCTCCAGTTCCAAAATTCCCCTCCGCCACTTTTCCCTTAACTTAAATCCTTAAGTTCAATTTATATAGGCGTTGCAGAAAGCATCTTATCCCACAGGAGGTACATAATGAGAACATTACCAAATTATTTAGCAAAAACAGCAAGAGCGGTGCTGCTAGGTACAGCTCTGACTCTGGCATGCGGTACAGTGTTTGCAGGCGTTGGTGGACAGCCCGTAGCTGCAGCGTCGGCATCCACAGCTGATGCCCAGGCGGTCTACAACCAGTTCCGCAAATATACCAGCAATCCCGCAAGCCTCGCACAGGCACGCAAATATCTTATGAACCATATCTCCAAAGTTGGATCCTGGTACGGCACGGTAATGACCCTTCAATTGGAAAATGCCCAGAAGGCGGGGCTTGAGCGGTTCTCTGAGAAGCTATATACAGATGCTGTGCAAAAGGCACTAATGGACGCCCAAATTAACAACGATATGACCTATACGGAGATTCAAAAGCGGGTTAAAGCACCTGCGGTGCGCAAGCTGATGGAGGAAATCTGGGAGAAAGGCTACAAGCTGGAGACCAGCGAAGGTATGTATTACGCGGTTATGCATTATGAAGGTTTCAAGGTATTCAAACCCTATATCAGCAAGGATATCGCCGCGTATATTGATATCATGGCAACGGAGAGCAACAAGCCGTCTACCTTCGATGCGGGTATCGTGATCACTTGGGATGAATTGATCGGCAGAGCGGCCATCATGAGCGATTACGTCCAAGATTATCCGAAGTCGAACCGGACCGCGGCCATCCGCAATGAAATGTCTTATACGGTTCCACTAGTACTGCTCGGCTCGGATAACACCCCAGCCTACGATTACGACACGAATGAACTCGACCCTGAGCTGCGCCGGGCCTACGACCAAGCCCTGATGGAGGGGCCGGGTGACAATAAGGTGCTGAATATTCTGGCCCAGCTGATGCCGCTGCTCGATGCTGCCGGAAATAAAAAGAGCCCTGAGGTAGCAGCCTACCTGGATCAAGCGGTTAAGCAGTATACTGAGCTGTGAATGGTTAATGGGTATGGGTCAATAGGTAAGCAAAGTTGGTTTATGAAATATTGAATGTACAAAGAAATCGCTCCTTTGGGAATGGTTGGGTGGTACCTCCATTTACCAAAATGAGCGATTTCTTTGTTTGCTTTTTAAGGATGGAAGAATCAATTTTCGCTTAAACAGCGGAGCGGGCAGAATGATTGTGGAAAAGCGAAGCGTTCGCCTTTGTGTCCGGATTTTCACCGCTAAGGGGGAATAAAAGAAATCTGGACACAACAGCGATTGGAACAACGTTCTGTTTGCGGAGCGTTCACCCAAGTGCTCACGTTGATTCTAATCCAAAATAAAGAGCTATCCCAAGCAGCATTTCATGACTTTTGGGACAGCCCCCTTCGTATACAACAATCCTGCTACACCAAATCCTCTTCCTGCGCTCCAGTAATGACCGTAACAATGCTTGTGCGCAGTTGATCCGCATTCTTGGCCTGATAAGGATCGGCGGCGTAGATGACGGCATCGGCAATATAGCCTTCCGCAATCCGGCCCAGCTCATGTCCGCTTCCGAGAATCCCGGCTGCGTCTTCTGTAGCTGACCGCCACGCTTCCGCCCGGCTCAGGCCGTAGTCCAGCAGCGTGTCTAATTCCTGCAGGTTGTAGCCATGCAGCGCAGGCGTAGCATAATCGGTGCCGAAGCCCAGTCGCACCCCTGCCTCCCTGGCATATCCGAGCGCGATGGCGTGAGCATCGGCGGCCCGGGCGGCCCGTTCACAGATGAGCGGACTTAGCGCCAGCACTCCCTTCGGATCGGCGGCGATCCGGTAGATTGAAGTGGTCGGCACGTAAGCCACGCCGGATTCGGCAAGTCTCCCGGCCTGATCCCAGGTCATGAACATCCCGTGTTCAATAGATTCCACACCGGCCTGAATGGACCAGTCAATCGTCACCCCGCCCCAGGTATGCACCAATACCTTCTTCCCGTTCGCATGGGCATGACGGACGATGAAGGCGAATTCCTCCCCGGAGAAATTCGGCTCCGTAACCTTCTCGGTAGGTGCGCCAAGACCGCCGGTTGCCATGATTTTGACCCAGCCTGCCCCGGTCGCGTAGATCTCCGTCAGGCGGTTCTCCAGATGCTTAATCCCCTTGGCATCGGAAGCTCCCAGCATTTCACTGCTGGTCTCTACCCGCAGCGGCTGCTGGTAATACTTCACGAGATGCCGGATCGTGGCAGGCAGAATACCGCCGGCATCGCGGGCTGTAGTTACTCCCGTCCGCAAGGTAGCGGCGAAGGCCTCCGCCTGCATGACCTCAATCTCGCGGGAGTCCCGGCGGAGCTGGTCGTCATGGTCGAAGTCGGTCCAGGCCAGATGGGTGTGCAGATCCAGAATGCCCGGACTGATCCATAGCTGCTGCTGCCTGGAGCCTTCCGCCTGTCCCGGCTGCAAACCCGCTTCTGCCACTGAGGTGAACCGCCCGTTCGTAATCTCGATATCGAAGCGTTTCCCTTGGATACCTGCAATATGGATTCCAGTGTATGCCTGAAATTGCGGCTGCTTGAGGATCATTCCGCTTCCCCCCAGACCTGGCGGACGGCCTGCACTGCCGGTTCAGCATCCAGCTTCAGCAGTCTGGCCAGCGTCTGCACCGCTGCTTCGACACTCTCCCGGCTGGCATTCGTTCCGAAATGATTGATCCGCAGCAATTGACCGAATAATTCTCCGTCCCCGGGAGCAACGATACCGATAGGCTGCTTGATCAGCAAAAGCGGCTGCTCATCTATCCGAACAGTCGTAGTCAGCGTAGAATAATGTCTGCTGTCCTTCTGCCAAGGCGCAAGCCCAAGCTCCGAGATCCCGGCGACAGCAGAGACCGCTGCCCGTTGATGCCGCTGGATAACCTGTGAAAGTCCCTCTTCGGCAACAGCCTCCAGGGCTTCGATTAGAGCTCTGGCTTCCAGGACCGGGATATTCGGCGGGACGCGGAGCGGCGCTGCTCCGTCCGGGGACGGCTGCAGATCCAGCAAGGACAGAATGGAATTGCGCGGAGCCCGTTCGTTCGACTCCAGGAAGGCCCAGCCGCGGGGAGAAATACTGACCGCGCTGATTCCGTTAGGACCGGCGAGCGCTTTTTGCGCACCCATTACAGCGAAATCCACCGCCCACTCATCCACAGACAGCGCCTCTCCCCCGACAGCCGACACGGAATCCGTTACCGTAATCAGGTCATGCCTGCGGGCCAGCTTGAAGATCTCCTCCGCAGGGTTCGAGCCGCCTGTAACCACCTCTGCCTGTACCAAAGAAATCGCAACCGGCTGATGCTTCTCAATCGCTGCGGCCACCTCCTCTACTGTAACCACCTGGTCGAAGGGAACCTTCACTTCCTTAACGGTAGCCCCGCCGCGCGTAAGCCATTCCCCGAACAAGCTGCCGTAAGGTCCGGTCACTACGTTCAGAATCGTACGTCCCGGCGCAGCAATTCCTGCTGCTACCGCCTCAATGCCTAGAATCGCCTCCCCCGGAATGATTACCGGAGGATGCTGTGTCCCTAATAGCCGGGATAGCTGCTGTGTTAATGTGTCCAGTTCAGATAGCGTGAGTGGTACGAATCCTGTAATTTGACGGTTCATATAATCCTCCTGATGGTATGAATGTTCAATATTGCGGCATCTTGGGCACCGCAGACAATAGCTCCCGGCTGTATTCATGCTGGGGCCGGACGAAGAATTCATCCTTCGAATTCACCTCGACCAGCTGCCCCTGGCGCATCACAGCGACGGTATCGCTGACGGCATGAATGACTCCCAGATCATGGGAGATGAACAGCATCGTCAGATTAAGCTCGGCTTGCAGCGTATGGAATAGCTCCAGCACGCTGCGCTGCACTGAGACATCCAGTGCGCTGGTAGGCTCATCGGCGATCAGCAGACTAGGCTCCACGCTAAGCGCGCGGGCAATGGCGATCCGCTGGCGCTGACCTCCGGAGAATTCATGCGGATATCTGTCCAGAGATTTGGCATCCAGCTGCACCCGGCTAAGCAGCTCCTTACTTCTGCGCTCAACCTGCGAACGCTCTACAATCCGGTGGAACAGCAAGGCTTCCGCCAGAATCTGCCGGACAGTATGCCGAGGATTCAGCGAAGAATCCGGGTTCTGAAAGATCATCTGAATCTGTTTATGCTGCGCCTTGCTCCGCTTCTTGCCTAACGGCTCCGCACCCAGCAGAAGCTGTCCTTCATCCGGAGTGATCAGTCCGGCAATGACCCGGGCCAGCGTAGACTTCCCGGAGCCGGACTCACCGACAAGCCCCAGTGTGGTATGCCGCGCAAGCTCCAGCCGGATCTGATCGAGGGCGGTGAACCCGCCATAACGGACGGTTACATCCTGCACCTGCAGTGCTACTTCCATGAGATCCCGCCTCCTTCCAGCTCCGGCAGAGGAAGCACCGAATCCATTAACATCTGTGTATAAGCCTCAGCCGGATGCCGCAGCAGGCTATTCGTCTCGCCTTGCTCAATGATCCGGCCCTGCTTCATTACAACCAGTCTGGAGCAGAGATTGGCGGCAATCGCCAGGTTGTGGGTCACAAAGACCATAGCGAAGCCCAGCTCCTGCTGCAGACTCGTAATCGTATCTATAATCTGGCGCTGAACCGTCACATCCAGCGCAGTGGTCGGCTCATCACAGAGCAGAATGCCCGGCTTGCAGGCCAGCGCCAGAGCAATGACGACACGCTGGCACTGGCCGCCGGAGAGCTGCCCCGGGTAGCGGTCTTTTGTCTTCAGCGACGCTGGAAGACCCAGCCGCTCAAGCAGTTCCAGGGCGATGCGCCGCGCAGCCTTCAGACTGGTTCTCTGTCTGTAATAGACAACCTCGGTCAGCTGCTTCACTACCGGACAGAGCGGGTCCAGGGCCCCTCTGGGGTCCTGGAACACCATGGCACTGCTTACCTTGCTGCGGACCTCTCCCCCGGTCTGCTCCACACCGCGCGGAAGCAAGCCGAGAATGGCCCGCAGTGTCAGCGATTTGCCGGAGCCGGATTCGCCGACTAGTCCCAGGCTTTCGCCGCGTTCAAGGGAGAAGCTGATGCTGTTGACCAGAATTTCTGTGGACGGGGCCGCGAGTGTCAATTCTTCGAGTTCAAGTACAGGTTGTGTTGTCATCCTTTTCTCCTCCAGATATCGGCCAGTCCGTCTCCCAGGAGAGACAACGCAATTCCCGTATACACGACTGCGAAGCCGGGAACCGCCGACAGCCACCAGGCTGTGGTAATGAAGGGCTGTCCGTCTGCGATCATCGTTCCCCAATCCGGCGTAGGCGGGGCAATCCCTATTCCCAGATAACCTAGCGTAACAATGGCTACCAGGAGTCCTATCATATCCGTCATCAGCACGACAACGGCTTGCGGCAATACATTCGGCAGAAGATGGCGCAGAAGGATGCGGTATCCGGGCAGACCAAGCGTCTGCGCCGAGGCGATCCATTCCTGCTTCCGGAAGGAAGCGCTAAGTCCTCTGACCACACGGGCGAATACAATCCAGCCTACCAGAATGAAGGTGATATAGATTCCGCGCCCCCCTGCCCCGCTGGCGAAGGCCACGATAATGACGATCAGATAGAACGGGAAAGCAATAAAAGTGTCCGTGATCAGCGATATAATTCTATCGGTCCATTTGCCATAGTACCCCGAGATCATGCCCAGCATGACGCCCGTGCAGAACGGAATCATCTCAGCCAGCACCATGATCGTCAGATCCGTCCGGGCGGCATAGAGCAGTCTGGTGAACAAATCACGGCCAAGCTGGTCGGTACCGAGCCAGTGGGCTGCGGAAGGCGGCTGAAGGAAGGCGCTCAGATTCTGCTCCGTCGGGTTGTAGGGACTTAAGTAAGGGATGAATATAGCGAGCAATATAAGTACCGCGAACATAATGATCCCGATCAGCAGTGACGGGGTATTAAGTACTCTTCGGAGTCCACTTGCGGGCTTCCCGAGGTCCGGCAGGGTTGTATCTATCTGTGTAGTATTCATGATTTCCCCTTCGTTCTGGGATCAAGCCACCCGGAGATAATTTCGATTAGCAGACTGATAATCACAACAGCCAGCGCACAATAGAGCGCAATCCCCTGAATCACCGGAAAATCTCTATTCGAGATGGAGGTGAACAGCAGGCTGCCGATCCCCTTGATCCCGAAGACCTGCTCCACAACGAGCGTTCCCCCGATCAGGTAGGACACATTGACTCCCAGCAGCATTAGGGTCGGCAATGCCGAATTGCGCAGCACATGCTTGAACAGGATGACTCTGGACGGGATTCCAGCTGCACGGAGAGTGACCACGAATTCGGATTCCAGCACCTCCAGCATTTGCGCACGCAGCGAGCGGACCAGCGTAGGAATCTGTGAAAAAGCAATCGTGACCGCCGGAAGCACCAGACTATGGAGAGTACCCGACCATCCCTCCCCGATTCCCCCTACGGGGAACCAGCCCAGCCGCACACTAAAGAACAGAATGAACAGAATCCCAACCCAGAAGACCGGCATCCCGAGGGTGACCGCTGGAATAATGCGGATCAGATGGTCGAGCAGCTTGTCCTTGTGGGTGGCAGCAACCGTTGCCAGCAGAAGGGCTACAATTACCGCAAGCACCGAAGCAATTACAATCAGCAATAGTGTGACCGGAGCACGCTCTGCAATCAGCTCTCTTGACGAGGTACCGGCAATAATAGAGTTTCCGGTATCTCCCTGAGTGAACAGCAGCTTCACGAACCGGGTGAACTGATCCCATAAGGAGAGATCCAGTCCCAGTGTGTGGTGCATATTCTTAAGCGCTTCAGGTGTGCTGTATTCACCGAGAATCATTTTGGCGGGGTCGCCGGGTACAATTCGGATCAGGAAAAAGACCGCCGTCATTACGCAGAGGATAACAAGTAAGGCTCTTACAAGGGCTAAAGCCAGCCACTTGTAAGAACCGTTGTTTCCAGCTGCACCGCTTAGGGTCAGCTTGGATTTCATCATTTAGCTAGTCGGACATCTTCCAGACGGATGCTGCCGTTAGGCAGAACCACAAGTCCGTCTACAGAAGACCGCGCGCCGATCAGGATATCCGGATAGTACAGCGGAATGTAAGGAACTTCATCGGCAAGCGTCTGTAAAAGCTCGGTGTAGATCGTAGCCCGTCCTTCACCATCAGCTGTCTTCTGGCCTTCATACAGCAGCTTGGTTACCTTCTCATTCGTGTAATGCGTCCAGTACGATTTGCTGAAGCCTTCCGGGTCGGTCTGGAACGCCAAGATCGAGTTCGCTTCCGGGGAATCCGCCTGACCGCTGTTCAGCATCGCCGCGAAATCATAAGCGAAAAAGCGTTCGCGGAAGGTAGCCAGCTCCACCGATTCAATCTCAATCTTGATCCCGATCGCCTGACCGGCGGCCTGGATAATCTGGGCTTCCTGAGCCCGGGTGCTGTTGCCGGAAGCAACCAGCAGCTTGGTGGAGAACCCGTCAGGGAAGGCCGATTTGGCCAGCTCTGCCTTGGCTGCCGCCGGATCGAAGCTCAGTGCCTTGATCTTATCATTGGCATTGTAAGGAATCGTAGTTGGCAGCAGCGAAGTCGCAGTCTGTGCATAGCCGAAGGTCAAGGCCTTGGTCAGTCCGTCACGGTCAAGCGCCAGTGCCAGTGCCCGGCGGACATGCACATCGGAGAAGTGCTTATCCAGTGTGTTGAAGAAGAGCTGTTCTGTCACCCAGCTGCCGTTCGTTACTACTGTGGTGTCTGCACCGTCCTTGATCTCGCCCGCATTCTGTAGTGACAGGGCTTCAACTGCATTCACTGCCCCGGCTTTAAGCTGGTTAATGGCCTGACTGTCGTCCTGGATCAGCTTATAGACGAGCTTGTCGATATAAGGCTTACCTTCCTTCCAGTAGTTAGTATTCTTGGTGAAGGTCACATCACCTGCCGGGTCCCATGTCTCGATCACGAATGGCCCGGTCCCTACCGGCTTCTTGAAGAATTCCTCTTCGCTCACTCCGCCGAAGTTATTCGGGATGATCCCGTTCGAGAAGTTCGATAACTCCGAGATGAACGGGGTGTAGGGTTCTTTTAGCGTGATTACGAGTGTCTTCTCATCCTGTGCCTTCACCGTATCTACCTTGGCCGAGATGGCCAGGGGACCGCCAACCTTCAGATGCCGCTGGAGGGAGAATACCGCATCCTCTGCGGTCACCGGCGTACCGTTCGAGAACTTCAGGCCGTCGCGGAGTACGAACGTATAAGTTAAGCCGTCTTCGCTGATCGTATGCGAGGCTGCGAGCTGATCCGTAATTTCACCCTTGCTGTCAAAAGCAACCAGTGACTCAAACACTTTATCAATCGCGAATGCGTTATTCGATGTAATCTGGTTATGCAGATCAAACGACGTTACGGAAGCCGGGCGGCCATACACGAAGGTGCCTCCAGTTACAGGCTCTGTTGTGCTTGCACTTTCTGTTGCCGCTGGAGCCGTACTGGCCTTAGCCCCATTATTGGAATCCGCAGGATTGGCAGACCCGGAGCAGCCGGCAAGCAGCGATACGAACAATACCGCAAGTGTGCCCAGCCCTGCTGTTTTTCTCATAGAAGCTTTTAAATTAATCACGTGTGATCCACCCTTCCTATAAATCATATATGTTTAGTATGGATTGTATTATGGATCAGACCTTCACTTCTGTCAAACAAAAATTCATCCGGCAAGCCGAATTGAATCATAATGTTCCAATGAAGGAAATGTATTCGTAATCATCCGCCCGTTATGGCTCTCTGAAGGCTATAATCGTCCAGCTCCAGATCAGGCTCTCTGCCGAGCGCCAGCTTCGCCAGCTGATAACCGATATACGGCCCCATCGTAAGTCCTGAGGCTCCCAGACCATTGGCCGCAAGGACTCCGCTCCACCCGGGGACCGCCCCTATGACCGGCAGAAATCCAGGAGTGAACGGACGGAAGCCGACCCTCACTTCACTATAAGTACCGTCCGCCAGTCCAGGCGCTACTTCCAGTCCTTTAGTCAGAATCTCCTGCATCCCGCCGGCGGTCACACTGGTATTATATCCTTCTACGTCATTCTC
The DNA here is from genome assembly GCF_038595095.1 of Paenibacillus sp. FSL P2-0089. Lineage (NCBI taxonomy): Bacteria > Bacillati > Bacillota > Bacilli > Caryophanales > Paenibacillaceae > Paenibacillus > Paenibacillus sp. FSL P2-0089. Next base: position 3,423,637 of record NZ_CP152006.1, on the reverse strand, counting down.
ATGAGTAGCTCCGATAACAATCTGCTGCCGGGCAAAAGCGAGCAGATATTGATCGCTTGGCGGGATCACCACCGGCCAGACTTCCGTATCTTGATGGTCAGATACCTGCAAATGCATGATCTGTCCCTTCTGGTAGCTCACCTTAAAGTCCATGCCCAGCGGCCGGAGCAGCGGGTTCGCCCATGCGCCTGCACAGATAATAACTTCATCCGCCGGATAATAGTGTCCTCCTGCGTTGACTCCGGTGACCCGGCCCGGTTCAAAGGCAAGCGCAGCGTCACCGCTAATCATGACCGCCCCCTGCTGCTGCGCAGAATGAAGCAGAGCGTCCCGCAAAGCGCGGCCATCCACTCGGGCAGCTCCACTAATATGAACCGAGGCATATCCTTCCGCCAGCAGCGGGAAGCGTTCACGGGTCTGCCCTGCGCTAAGCCGCGTGATGACTCCGATCTCCGGGGCATCTGCCAGCCGCATCCGTACCCGCTCTTCTATTCTGTCAAGCTTGCTCTCATCCGTATGTATACTAAGCGCTCCAACCCTGGCATAACCGGTATGCGCTTCGCCGCCTTCCTTAAGCTGGCTAATCAGCTCAGGATAGAACCGCGCCCCCGCCTTCGCCAGCCGGTACCAGGCCTGATTGCGCCGCTGCGACAGCCAGGGACAGATGATGCCTGCTGCTGCATCCGTAGCTTGTCCAGGGTCTTGACGGTCTATAATCAGCACCTCTGCGCCCATCACTGCTAACTGGTAAGCTGCCGAGGCTCCGAGAATCCCTGCTCCGATCACGATGACTTTCTTCATCTGTAACTCCTTTCTGGATGTGTACATCCCCTTGTGTTAGTGGATAGGGTTCTGTGCAAGGAATTCAAGAATCGTATCGTTCACCAGAATGGGCTGTTCCCTTAACATATGCGGGCGGTGCCCTGCTCCCTGAACGATCAGCGTCCTTGCATCCGTAAGCAGGGAAGCGAGCTTCACCGTTCTATCCTCTCCCGCGAACGGGTCATGTTCCCCTGAAATTAGCAGTGCCGGGCAGGTTATACTGCCCAGTTGCTCCTCCGTGAGATCCGGGTATCTGATCCAGTCCTGCACCGTTTGCCGCAGATAGTATTGCCAATTCCCCTGATGGGCCTCCTGATGCCTCTCGATCATCTGATTAATGAAGGCTTGCTGCTGATTCGCCAGCAGCTGTTCAGGCTCGTATTCTCCGGCTCCAGCCGGTTCACAGAATCCGCTGGTTCCAATCGTAGTAAGCGTAGCAATCCGTCCCGGATGATTCACCGCCAGGTACAGCCCTACGCCCGCGCCCATACTATATCCAATAAGATGTGCCCGTTCAATGTTCATCCTATCCATGAATCCGGCCACATCCTCAGCTATTCGTGGAGTAGACCAGTCCAGATCCCGGCAGCGGGTCCTGCCATGCCCTCTAAGATCAGGGAAGTAACAACTGTAATGGCTCTGGAAGTCCAGAACCTGGCTCCCGAAGGCCAGCATGCTGCGGGAATAATGACTGTGCAGGAAGATTACCGGTTCTCCGGTGCCCATCTGTTCATAGAACATTTCAAGATCGTGTACCTGTATGTATGGCATAATACCCCTCCCTCTCAACTTCTAGCAACAATTGATTGCTTAACGGGCTACAAACTACTAGCTCATGAGATTTCAACTTATGAAAATTACTTTAACTAATCGCTGCTGAGGGTTTACTCCACCCCAATTAGGATGCAAAGGGTAGGCTTAAATGCAATTTATACAACTAAAACGTCTGATGCGCCGCCAAATCTCCGTTTAGTTGTATTTCGTGCAAATAAAATGCTTCTCTACCTGGATTTTCGCCCATCCCGGCAAATATAGTTGTACAAAATACACTTAGAAGAGGAAAGCCTTTCGTTTCCCTGTTTTTAGTTGTACAAAATACACTTATCGCTAATGATTCGCTACGAACAGAATGGATTCTTCCTCCGCCCACCCCAATATCAGCTCGTTCATGCTCAGACTTTAACACCCCTGAGGTTCATTCTTACAGTGTTAAAGCTGATACTGTCTACTCTCAGCTTACCACAGGTCGTCCATCAGAAGTAGTAACCCGCCCCCACTCAACAAGTGGAAACGAAACTAAAAACCCCCGGAATACCATTCCGGGGGAAGTTTGCAGCCCATCTCATTATAGATTCAGTTCTCTGATCCGCTCCGCAAGCTTAGGGAACACGCGGAGTGAATTATTATAAAAGACATCCTCATGATAAGCTTCCGGCACCAGGTGCTTCACGAAGGGAATGTAGGCGTCCAGCGGGACCAGCGGCCAGTCGGTGCCGAAGACCAGCCGGTCGTATTTCTCGGCGAACACCAGCGCCCGGCGGAAATGATCGGTATAGGTCTGCTCGGTCAGCAGCCGGTCCACCTTGGCCTGATCGCCGACAATCCAGCCGGATAGATCTGTGTACAGGTTAGGGTTCTTCTCCAGCAGGGCTGCGGTGTCCATCACCCAAGGATCGCCCAGGTGGCAGAGCATGAAGGTAATCTCCCGGTGCTTCAGGAAGGTCTCCTCCATGGACAGCGGATGGGAATACTTCAACAATCCCTGGTCCGCATAAGTCAATCCTCCATGAATGACCACCGGGAGGCCGTAAGCGGCAGCCAGCTTATAGACCGGATCATAGATCTCATCCCCCACATTTAAGTGGTAATACCCGGCGTACAGCTTGATGCCAACGACATCGGAGCGCTGCAGCGATTGCTCCAGTGCTTCAAGCTGCCCCTCCAGATGAAGGGTAAGCGGATTAATGCCCACGCAGGTGAACAGATTGTCCGGCAGTGTCTCGCTCAGGTCAAGCAGCATAGGATTCAGGGCAGCGGAATCGGGAAAAGCTCCGGCAACCGTCTCGGTCACTCCCATGCCGACACCGGCAATGACACCGCTGCGGCGGAACTCCTCCTGGAGTCCCTTGCCGGTATAATCGATATGCGCCAAGGTCTGCGCCGTTTCGTGGAAAGCTGCAATATTGGAATAATGCACATGTGCGTCAATGATTTTCATAGAAGCTTCCTTTCTCTGACTCACTTCTTGAACCGGATCGACAGCAGATCGCCATAGGCCTGCTCAGGTACCTGGAGATCCGAGATCAGATAGAATTGCGGCTTGCTGAACTGCTCTTTGCCATCCTGCAGATGCAGGTACTCTTCCGCATACGATAATATTGCAACAGCATTAACCATAAGAGAAGGTGAGGAATCAGGTGCTGCAATTAACGTCAAGCGTTGCTTCCGCTCCTCAGAACCCAGTTGCAGAAGCCCATTTGAACTTTTAGCTCCTGACTGTATTCTCCCTGCCTTATATACCAGCTCTTGACCCTTGCTGTTCTTCAGATATCCTCTTCCATCCTGTATGCCTGAGGCGGCAGTATAGAAGGTTGAAGTCTCAAGCTTCAATGGGCATAGCGGGCCGCCTGTATTCTGCTCCACATGTACCGTAGAGGCAAGCACCGGAACGCCTGGCAGCAGCATGTAATATTGATGCAGTACGAGTCCTTTGTATTTATCATTCTTCTGAATGGTGACGCTCATCCGGATACCCGACCAGCGGTTCCCCTTATTATCGTTCAGTTCGGCGAAATCATCCGTTAACGGCTCCTCCATGAAGCTGCGCAAGGCAATGTCGCCCACACTGGTTACGATTCCGCCCACCCAAGGATTCCACCAGGATTTCGCTATAGGCTGCGGAAAAGAAGATTCCAGCCATTCCTCGCCCTGATAGGCAAGCGAGAATAATCCTGGTGCAAAGTCAGGGCTGGCCTGTATCCGCAGTATCCCGTTGTCTACAGCCAGTACCTGCGCCCCTTCTGCTACAAGTCTCTCCTGCCGGACACGTTCATCCGCGACAGGCAAGACCAGGAAGGATTGATCCTGCACATAACTGTCCATATCCAGATGCAGGGTCAGCACATCCGGGGCAGCGCCTGCCGGTACTGTCAGCGGCAGAGCCGCTTCTCTGAGCTTCTCTTCCTCTTGAACCGTTAACCGCGCTTCCTCCATGCTGCCTGCTTCGGAAGAGATCCGAATCTCACCCACCAGATAGCTCTTCTTCTGCTCCTGAAGGAGAAGCTTAGTCTCTCCGCTTATGAACGGATTCCCATTATTCAGGCTCAGCTCCAGCTGCTCTGTAGTGGTCAGTTCCTCAGCATTGCTGTTACCGCTTTGCAGCGCATAAGCACGGAAATCCTGCCAATGGTCCCAGGTTCCCAGAGCGATCCGCAGCGGCTGCGTTTCCTTCTGCCCGCCGGCGGGAATCCGTCCCAGAGAATGCTCCACAGCATGCATCCACGAGTCCTGAATCAGCTTAAGCTCTGACGGCCAGCTAATCCCTCTGGAGAAGCCTTCATCCGCAGCGAACATCCAGTTCTCCGTGAATTCCTGCGCTTCCCAGTAATCCATGCCGGAGGCTTCAACCCCTGCGCTCAGATCTATATATTGGCCGCGGTAAGGGATGACGCCTCCATGCAGGTTGAAGCGGAAGCTGTCCCTCAGGAACAGTTCTTCCTCCTGAACGGTAGCCTGCGGGTTGTCGATTCTGAAATAACGGGAGACTATACCGTTGCTGAACAGCTTCACAACCATCGTCAGCAGCAAGCCCTTCCGGATGCCGACCTCATAAGTGGCCTCAAGCACGATAGCCTCTTGATCCCTGGAGATCTTCACATCCAGCGCTGAGAATTTTTTGAATTCATTCGTATAAGGCAGTCCAAGCTTCGGATAAGGCAGGTTCATGAGGTATTTACGGTTCTCAAAAAAAGTAAGCCAATGGTTCGTTTTGTTCAGAACGGCGGAGTAGCGGCCATTGCTGATGATCCAGTCCTTATCGGTCGGGCCGCCGAAGACCGTCTCTGCTCCGGTGAAGACCAGGCTCAGCTCCTGCTCCAGTATAGCTGAATCCGCTCCTTCTTCTGTACTGCGGATGCTCACCGAATGGTGCCAAATTCCGTACCCAAGCAGCCGGGCCGCTGCGGTAACGGTCCTCCGGCTCTTGGCAGGAACCTCAACGGTGTAATGCTTTTGACTGAACGACAGAATCTCGTCCTCCGGCAGCTCGAAGCTGAACACGGTGTCCTTGCTGTACTCATTCTCCACCGTCACATCCAGCTCCACCTCTTCGCCCGCGAAAAGCGTTCTGTCCGGTACCTGGAGCTTCACCTTGACCGGGAACTTTGGCTTAATGCCCAGCTTGAATACGGCAGGCAGGCCGTTAATGAGCAGTTCTGCCTCCACCACAGGATGGGTCTGATAGAGATCCTGCTCCTCCTCCACCGGATGGATGAAGAAGCGGCCTTCGATCCGCGCCTCGGATTCGATATCCTGAGCAGCTTCCAGCTCCAAGCGGATTTGCGCATTGCTTTTACCGCTAATCTGGAGCGACAAGGGCTTCCCGCTTTTATTAACGGCTTCATAAATGACAGGGTATTCCGCTCCAAACGGCAGCTCATGCTGCGCAGGAATCGTTACCTGTATCCGGTAATCCTCCGTCTCAATGAGGCGCAGGCCGCGACCTGTCCGCTCATATTCCATTTTCAGCGACAGGCCATCCTTCAGCCATTCATATGTAAAATAGTCGAAGCCGTTTTCCCCATGACCATCAGGCTCCACCTTGATCTCACGGATGCTGTCGTTATACCAGTCTATCTTCTCGAAATAAGACTTCACCGCTCCAGTCTGGAGCACCGAGGGAATGAAGTTCATCAGATGAGTCGTGTCATCCCGGTTCTCCCAGAAGAACCCACTTTTCTTATACGTAGGCACCGCCTTGACATTACCGGGCCACGTATAGAGATCCAGCCGCGGCCAGCCCAGCTTAATCGTCTCTTCAATCGAACGCCTTACCAGCGCCTTGCCCACCTTGCGTCCATGGTAATCCGGTCTCACGTTGAGCAGAGCGATATAGAGCGCCCCGGTATCCTCTTTATAGTGAGAGAAGCTGCAGTATCCGATGACCTCTGAGCCGCTTACCGCCAGGAACAACTTGAGCATGGGGCTGTTCTCGTGTTCCCGCAGCACACTTTCCTCTGTCCGGTACGCGCCGTCTCCGCCCCAGCTCTCTGCGCTTCTGTTCCACATCTCGGCAATGGAAGCGGCATGCTTAGCCGGCACATATTCTTCAATCTCGATCTCTTGTAATTCGGGCATTACAGTCATACCTCCTCGGATCGCTATAATTCCTAGCTTCATAGCAATAAATACTACTTGCAGTATATAACAGAACGTTAAGCCGCTGTAAGTTCCTGTTTGATTATAAAAGATTATTACTTAACTCAAGCAAAGGTTAGCCTCGAACCGATCAGATAACCGATCGAGACAAACAGGAGTGACCAGATAAAGGCACCAGCCAGGGTGACCATTAAGTATTTTCGGAAGGACATGGCACTGATGCCGGAGATGTAGCTTGTCACATGCCGGATGCCCGGAACAAAATAAGCGATGAATATCGTCCAGTTGCCGAACCGGAAAAACCAGCGTTTGACATAGGCGAACCTTTTGGGCGTCAGGCCTACCCATTTCCCGTACCGGTCCACGACAGGCTGCCCCACTCGGAGACCGATGGTATAGCTGATCAGCATGCCTGTAATCGAACCTATGAAACAGACCAGAACCGAAAGTGAAAAATCCAGCACCATGGTAGAGGATAGATAGCCAACGAACAGCGTCAGCAGCTCATCGGGAACGGGAAGTCCGACAAGCCCCAGCGCCAGCAGCGCGAATATAGCTATATAACCGTATTGTGAGATCATCTCGATGACCCATGGCATGAACAATCACTTCCTGTTACCGAATTTTTTGAACGAAGGGAACGGAACCCTGCTTATCATCAGTATAGACAACAGTCCCATAATTAAAATGACCATTTCCGGCTTCAACCGCTCACCTATAAGTGTGGTCATCGACAGAAGCAATCCGGCTGCCGTAATCGGCATGCCCACGAAGCCCTTGGAAGGAGCCGAGATATTGAATCTGGCCAGCCGCAGCGCCCCGCAGATCAGGAATGCGACCGCAGCGACAGGTCCGACCCACTGCACGTTCTCCAGCCGGTATAACAGAATTAGGAAGGCGGGAGCGATGCCAAAAGAAATAATATCCGCCAAAGAGTCCAGTTGTTTGCCGAAATCACTGGTGCAATGCAGCATCCGGGCGAGCAGTCCGTCCATAACATCGCATATCGCAGCCAGCAGTATCATTAATAAAGCAAGATCATAACGTTCTTCAATCGTGAATAGCAGGGAAATTGATCCGAAGCCCAGGTTTCCCAGTGTGCACATTGAAGGCAGCCAGCTCCATTTCATGCTGTTCACTCCTTTCCTGACAAGTTAGTAATGGGCGGCTCAGCCTCCAAAGGTTACACTAAAACAGACGCCGTCCGAGGTGTTTATCACTGCATACCGGCAGCCATGCATATCTAAAATCTGCTTCGCAATGGATAATCCGAGTCCGGTCCCGCCCGTCAGACGGCTGCGTGAAGCCTCGATCCGGTAGAACCGCTCCCAGATATGCGCCAGCTGATCCTCGGGGATTCGCTCCCCTTTGTTGTGTATGGTGAACAGCAGCTTCTTGGGTGAACTCTCCAAGGTGACGGTTATCGTACTGCCCTCTTCCGCATGACGGATTGCGTTGGTCAGCAGATTGCTGAGCACCTGTTCAATCCATGTAGCATCCGCATATACGGGCAATTCATTCGCCGGAATAATGACCACATCCAGCTGCTTATTCTGGAGGGAATGCACCAGTTTATCGGTCACCTTCTCCGTCATTTCGCTCAGCATGAAGGAGCTTTTGCGCAGCTTGATCGTGCCGGACTCCAGCCGGGCCAGGTCCAGCATATCTTTTACCAGGAACTCCATCTTGTCGGCCTCTTCGATAATGACCTTGATGTAATGATCCTGCTTGCCGGCGCTCACCCCATCCTCCAGACCCTCGGCGAAGCCCTTGATAATGCTAAGCGGCGTCTTCAGCTCATGGGAGGCACTGGCAAAAAAGTCCTGCTGCATCTGCTCCAGCTTCTTCTTCTGCTCCATCTCCTCCACCAGCTGCTGATTCGTCTCCCGGAGCTCGCCCAGTGCAGTGTCCAGACTTTGGGACAAGGTGAACATGCTTCTGGACAGATTGCCCAGCTCATCCTTCTGGCGGATGGAGGCATGGCCGGTGAAATCGAGCGCTACCATTCGTTTGGCCGTATTATTGAGCTTGATCAAGGGCCGGGTCACCATCTTGGAATAGAACAGCGAGAGGACCAGAATCAGCACGAACCCGCCAAGCCCTAAGTATAAAAAGAACCAGCGCAGCGCTTCATTGGAATCCTTAACATCCTGCAGCGAGGTCACTGAGAACAACAGCTCAATCTCCCCGCTGGCCTGCTTCACGGGCAGAATCATCACGGAATTGCGGATACCGCTCCAGGGAGCCGTCCACTCTTCCTTGACCATATTCAGCTTGCCTAGGCTCTCCAGCTGCCCCGTATTTAACGGGAACCAGTCCTCGATGGCCTCGAAAAGGATGCCCTGGCGCGGGTTCCATATTTTCAGATCCGGCAGGACCAGCTCGGTAATCGTCCCGGTAATGCTTGTGTTGCCCAGCTCCGCCTCCTCGCCTACCGGCTGGAACCCCTGTTTGATAATCGTGAGCGGGAAAAACTGATTGCCGAGGTCATTCTCCCCAGTGACAAGCTCTCCCTGGATGGTAACCCGATCATTCTCTTTCAAATGGGCCGACCGGAGCATATCCCCGAACTGATTCATGAACAGGGACATGGGGATCACCTGAGTCTGGCCTTTATCGTCAATCAGCTTCATGCGGAACGGATCTTCCGACTTCATCCGCCCGTCCAGCTTCAGAATGACCATCTGTGTCTTATTGCGCAGCATGAACCGGACCAGCTCGCGGGAAGTGCGGGTTCTGCCCCAGGCTTCTTTGGTGTAGCTTGTCCCGAAGCTCTTAAGATGCTTCTCTACACGGGACTCCTTCTGCGTCTGGTAGAAGCGGTCGAACAGCAGGAACTGGCTGAGGATTACCATCCCGTAGAAACAGACGAAGAAGATCACGGTCATCACGAACAGCTTGAAGGTAATTCCCCATCTTTTCATTCTTCATCCTCGAATCTATAGCCGGTTCCAATGACTGTGCGGATGTGGCGGGATTCATACCCCAGCTTGCTGCGCAGTTTCTTGATATGGCTGTCCACGACCCGGGAGTCCCCCTCGAATTCAATTCCCCACACCCGGCTGAGGATGGTATCCCGCGAGACCACATGGCCCTTGTTGCGGATCAGCAGCCACAGGAGATCATATTCCTTCGGGGTTAGCTCGACATCGGCGCCTTCCACCTCTAGACGGTGCGCCATGGCGTTGAAGATGGCCGAGCCGAATCTCACTACCCCGGATTCTGGCTGATGTGCGCCTTCAACCCGTTTCATCAACGCGGCAGCCCGGGCCACCAGCACCTTGGGACTGAATGGTTTGGTTACATAATCATCGGCTCCCAGCTCGAAGCCGTGTATTTTGTCGTCATCGGCGGATTTGGCGGTCAGCAGAATGATCGGGGTCGCCGATTTCTTGCGGATCTCCCGGCATACCTGAAATCCGTCCATTTTGGGCATCATAATATCCAGAATCAGCAGATCCGGCTCAAGCGAATCGAACCACAGGAGCGCGTCCTGCCCATTATCGGCTTCGCGCACCTCCCAGCCGTCCTGTATGAAGTAATCCGACACCAGCTCACGGATACGCAGCTCGTCTTCGACAAGCAGTAACTTTTTCTTCAATGTACTCCCTGCTTTCAACCCGTTTATACCTCTCAGCATAGTCGAGTGTTATGTCCTTTATGTGTCCTGTTGTGAAATTGGCTGAAAATTAAGTGGAAAGTGTGTTCTGAAAAGCATGTTGGAGTTACATGGAAGGCCCTTGGTTTCGAGTATGATATACGTCTTAGCTTGGGTGAACGCTGCGCAAACGGAACGTTGTTACAATCGCTGTTGTGTCCAGATTTTTTTCATTCCCCTTTGCGGTGAAAATCCGGACACAAAGGCGAACGCTTCGCTTTTTCACAATCGTTCCGCCCGCTCCGCTGTTTGAGTGTAAGGTGCGAGTGCACTTAAAACATACTGAAAAAGATTAGTGTTCTCATGCAACACAAATCTGAAAAAGAAATAGCCGCACTGAACGCCTCAATGAACGCCCCACTGAACGCCCCACTGAACGCCTACTGAACACTTCACTGAATATAAATGTTGTACTTTTTGCAGGAACTCTGTTCGTTTGAGCTCAGATCATGCACATTGTTGTATTTATTGCAGGAATTCGGTTAGATTCACAGCTGAGGAGCGCAGATTGTTGTAATTAGCGCAGGAATTCCATCAGCGCGGTGCTGGGTCATGCGCATTGTTGTATTCTGTGCAGGAATTCTATCTGCGCCTAGCTGGATATGGTGCATTGTTGCACTTTGTAACCAATAATATGAACATTTGAAAGAACGCGATAACATGAACGGTCACAAATTCAATAGCGGCTGAAGCAAAAAACGAAAAACAGCAATTCTCTTATAAAAGGAGGATCGCTGTTTTCCTGTAATTATAACTTTAAGATACAATATTCGGCATTCGCCGCCTTGGTTACCCGGCTTCAAAGGCTTGCTTAAACTGGCTGTTATACAGCTCGGCATATATCCCTTGCAGCGCAAGGAGCTGGCTGTGGTTACCTTGCTCGGCGATCTGTCCGCCTTGGATGACCAGAATCCGGTCAGCATCCTGAATGGTGCTGAGCCGGTGGGCGATCACGAAGCTGGTGCGGCCCTTCATCAGTGTCCGCATAGCCTGCTGAATATGCATCTCTGTCCGGGTATCCACACTGCTCGTTGCCTCATCCAGAATGAGGATGGCCGGATCGGCCAGGATGGCGCGGGCAATGGTCAACAGCTGGCGCTGGCCGTGGCTCAAGGTGGTCCCGTCCGTGCCCAGCAGCGTGTCGTACCCCTGCGGCATTCGCGCTATGAAGCCGCTGACGTTGGCTAGATTGGCCGCCTCTTCCACTTCACGGTCCGTGGCCTCCAGACGGCCGAACCGGATATTCTCACGGATGGTCCCCGAGAAGACATGGGCGTCCTGCAGCACCATGCCGAGCTGGCGGCGCAGCCCGTTTTTACCCAGCTCCCGGATATCCCTGCCGTCGATCAGCACCTCACCGCCGCTCACTTCATAGAAGCGCGTCAGCAGGTTGACAATGGTCGTCTTCCCCGCTCCGGTCGGCCCGACCAGGGCGATCGTCTCGCCTGGCTGTGCGGTGAAGCTTACACCGTTCAGAATAGGCGCGCCCGGCTTATAGCCGAACACTACATCCCGGAAAACAACTTCCCCGCGAATCCGATCCAGCTCCTGCGGCTGCTCCCCGCTGTACTCGGAGGACATATCCATCACTTCAAATACGCGCTCCGCTCCGGCGATTGCCGATTGGATCAGATTATATTGGTTCGCAAGGTCGGAGATGGGGCGGCCGAACTGCTTGGCATAATTCAGCATACTGACGATGACCCCCACGGTAACCAGCTCATGATAAGCCATCCAGCCGCCAATTCCGGCAATCAGCGCGAAGTTCAGATTGTTAATCAGGTTCATTACTGGTCCTACCAGGCCGGATACGATCTGCGCCTTAATGCTAGCTTGGTTAAGCTCCCCGCTTATTCGGCGGAATCTGGTGACCTCCGCCTGTTCTCTGCGGTATTGCTTAATCACCTTCTGGCCGCTGACCGCTTCTTCAATGAAGCCGTTCAGCTCACCCAGATGCTGCTGCTGATCCTTGAAGTAGATCCGGCTTAAGCCGGTAATCCGGCGGCTCGCCAGCACGACCAGCGGAATGGTTACCAGAGCAACTCCAGTCAACGGCACATTCAGCATCAGCATAATGACCAGAGAGCCGCTAAGTGTAATCAGACTGTTCAGCAGCTGGGTTACACTCTGATTCAGCGAGTTGGAGACGTTGTCAATGTCATTGGTTGCACGGCTCATCAGCTCACCGTTAGCATGGGTATCGAAGAAGCTGACCGGCAGCTCCTGGTATTTGGCGAACAGATCCCGCCGCAGCTCGTACACCGTGCGCTGGGAGACGGAGGTCATCACATAAGCCTGGACCCACGAGACGGCGCTGCCCAGCAGATAAATGCCGCCCAGAAGGAGACAGAACCGGACCAGCAGACTATAATCCTGCGGGAGGATCGCGGTATCAATGGCTTTTCCTAGCAGGTAGGGTCCGATCAGGGCGAGGACAGCATTCAGAATCGTGAATACATAGACCATAATCAGCCCTGTCCGCTGACGGTTCAGATAGGACCAGATGCGGAGGATCGTTGCCTTGCTATTCTTCGGACGTACCTTGGGTGTTACGCCAACACGGCCGGGAGGCCCGCCGCCTAACACTCCAGGTCCGCCGGGAGCCTGCTCCCTTTTACGTTGACTGGACATAGGGCTCCTCCTCTTCCTTCAACTGGGAGTGACGGATGTCCCGGTAGATCTCGCTGCCTGCCATCAGCTCGGTATGCGTACCCTGTGCGGCGATCCGGCCGTTCTCCAGAATCAGAATCCGGTCGGCATCTATAATGGAAGACACACGCTGGGCAATCATAACGACAGTAGAGTCCTGAAGCTCCGTCTTCAGCAGCAGGCGGATGCTTGCTTCGGTAACCGCATCCAGAGCGCTGGTGCTGTCATCCAGGATCAGAATGGCCGGCTTAATTAACAGCGCGCGTGCAATGGACAGACGCTGCTTTTGTCCGCCTGACAGGTTCACCCCGCGTTGTCCGAGCTGCGTGTCGTAGCCTTGCGGCATAGCTGTAATGAATCCATGTGCTTCTGCGGCCACAGCCGCCTGCTCCACTTCTTCATCTGTTGCTTCCGGCCGTCCGTAACGGATATTATCCCTGATACTGCCGCTGAACAGCAGGGACTGCTGCATTACGAAGCCGATCCGGCTCCGCAGATGCTCCAGGCTAATCTCCCGGATGTCTGTTCCGTCGATCAGAACGGCACCGGACAAGACCTCATAGAATCTTGGAATCAGACTAACCAGGGTAGACTTCCCTGCTCCGGTAGCCCCCAGAATAGCGATCGTCTCCCCGGGGCTGGCTGCAAAGCTGATGTCCTCCAGCACAAGATTTTCATCCCCGCGGTTATAGGCGAAGGAGACCTTGCTGAACTCAATCCGTCCGAGCGTAATGGCTGCTTGGTCCGCCGCAGGCGCTTCGGTAATTTCACTTGTGGCGGCGAAAACTTCATTCACACGGTCCCCCGACACCTTAGCCCGTGATACGAAGGCAAGCATCGTGCTCAGCATCATCATCGACATGAGCAATTGAGTAACATAGTTAATGAAGGCAATTAGTTCACCAACGGGCAGCGCCCCGTTCCAGTTCTGTAGGCCCCCGAACCAGAGCACGGCAATAATGCTGGCATTCAGAATCAGCATCATAAGCGGCATATTCAGCGCCATCAGACGGATCGCCCGGATTCCGGTATCCGTATAGCCGGTATTTGCGGTATCGAAGCGCTTCTGCTCATGGTCTCCACGGACGAAGGCTTTGATTACACGAATGCCGGTGAGATTCTCCTGCAGTACATTGCTCACCCCATCCAGCTTCTCCTGCATCCGGGCAAATAACGGAAAAGAAAGCCGGATCAGCACAAACAGCAGGATGAACAGCAGCGGAACCGCAGCCAGCAGGATTAGCGCCAAGGACGGGCTGATCCGGACCGCCATGACCAGACTGCCGATCAGCAGCAGCGGTGACCGCACGAAGCTCCGCAGAATCATCTGCACGAAGGTCTGGAGCTGCACGACATCGTTCGTCAGCCGGGTGATCAGCGAGCCGGTCTTCAGCCGATCCAGATTGCGGTTCGAGAAGGTCTGGATATGCTCAAACAGCTTGATTCGCAGATCATTCCCGAAATTCTGTGAGGCGATACTTGCACATATCGCACAGCCCACACCCCCAGTCATCCCGATGATAGCGATTCCAATCATCATTCCGCCTGTTGAAAGGATATGCGATAAATCATTCTTCATCAGGCCTTTATCCACAATGCTGGCCATAAGTGCAGGCTGCAGCAGGTCCATCACTACTTCAACTACCATTAACAGCGGGGCAAGCACGCTCCAGAGGGCGTACGGCTTCATGAAGCCCCTGAGCTTCCACATTCAGTTCACCTTCATCTCATCAGTTGTTGCATCTGTTCGTCCGTTTAGGGTAAATATGTGATTTTATCAGTCATTGGTGTTCGCTGTTTGGCAGCAGGCACTTCCGAAGGATACCCTACGGCAAGCACCGCAATAACATCCTGTTCTTGAGGAACACCTAGCACCTCGCGGCCCTTGGCTGTACCGCCGAGTGATGACCAGAACACACCAGCTCCTGCCTCATGGGCTGCCAGCATGAAATTCTGGATATAGCAGGACACGGCCATGATGTTCTCTTCACGTTCCATTGTGGTAGCGGCAGATTTGGATAAGACTCCAATCAGCACGGGAGCACCGCCAAAATCTGTCTTATGGTTCAGCGCTGCACGGGTCTGCGGTCCAATGAACAACAGCTCCCACGGCTCATTCATCCGGTGGTTCGGAGCATAGCTGGCAGCCTCCAGCCAAGTATTCAGCTCCTCCTCCTTAATCGGGTCTGGCCGGAAGGCTTTAATCGTTCTTCTCGTTTGAATAGTATCGATAATAGTCATAGGTAGTCCACTCCTTCTGTTGTATTTGTATCCACATGGTAATAAGCATATCTCTTTAACACGTTAAATTACAAGGCTTTATAACTAGAATGGAACATTATGTATGTTATGTTGATAGCGGCATCTGGCGAATTCATGGGAAAATGTTGCTGCACTGGCTGCCGCTCATTTGCTCCTTTTGGGCAGCAGCATGCTCACACAACTTCAGGCCGACACATTGTGTGTGGTTTTCGGCATACATTGGGCCCGGGCGCCCTCGTACCAGCATATTGTGTGTGGTTTTTAGCATACATTGGGCCCGGCGCCCTCGTACCAGCATATTGTGTGTGGTTTTTAGCATACATTGGGCCCGGGCGCCCTCGTACCTGCACATTGCATGTGGTTTTTAGCATCCACATAAGAAAACCATAGTGATTTACTTAATTAGCAAAAACAGCCCAGCAAACTCCGCCTTAGCGGAGCTTCCTGAGCTGTTCTTTTGGAGGAGTTGATCTGTTCATATGTTCATCTGTACTCCGTGCACTCGTTCATCCTAGGCCTGCTCCAGGGCATATTTCCGCATCGTCTGCTGCTTGAAGTCATCCCAGGCTGGTGTGGACAGACGGGCTTGCTGCATCAGAGGTTCAAAGGCTTGATAGAGCGCCGCAATCTCGCTGAATGAGCCATCAATCAGCTTCATGAAGGGCAGCTTTTGTAACAATCTGAACCCTTGGGCGAGCAGTGCCGGGTGCTTCTTCGCCCCGTTAACCAGGGAGGCGGGGTTAACGGGTAGGCCAAGCGTGGAGAGCACGCGGAACCCTTCATCCATTACGGCAACCGCCTGTTTCCAGCGGGCGGAGTCTTTGCTTGCTTTTGTCAAATCAAAATCATAGAGATAAATGACCGACATCACCGGGATAATTGAAACAATGTGACTTAGGGAGCCAGGCGTTAATATCCTGCGAATAATCCAGCTTATACTTCGTCTTATGGAAGGCTTCTGCAAGCTCCGTCTTGAACGGAACCTCACCCTCCAGACTGCCCAGCACCATCTTGCCGCCACCGCTAATAACAATTACGCGCCCGTCTTCCTCACGCGTCCCGCCGTTTACCTGGAAGCCAAACGCAATATTCTGTGGGCTTGTTAAATGAACATCTGTTCATTAGGTTAGCAGCGGGGACTCTACTAGCGCAATTGCCAATGGTGCCAAGGATGTCAATTACTGAACAAACCCGTGTAAATTGTACATTATCCGTACCACTCCTATGCCGCAGAGCCGCTTCATTCCATTATCTGCGTATGAACGGCCACGATCAGCATATCCATATGCCGGGCATGCCGCAGCAGATATTGAACGAAGCTCATTGAGAACAGGCTGCGCAGAAAGGGTCTGCGGGACTGGCCGATGATTACCTGCGTAGTCTGCATATCATTCATCCGCTGGAGCAGATGCTTATAGAGATGCTTGCGGCTTCCTGCCTCCGTAATGTCCATTACCCCGCCCAGCCGCTCGGTCAGAGCCCTCAGCGTATCCAGCCGCTTCTGCTCCTCCGCCGTCTTCATGCGGGCACAGTGCACGTAGTGAACATGCCACTCCGCCTTCAGGCGGTGTGCAATGCGGAAGCCGCGGCGGACCAGCCGTTCAGCCTGCGGTCCTGTGTCTACACAGACGAAGATCACTTCCCGTCTGCTCCAGGGTCCGCGTAAGGCAGGCTCACGCTCCCAGGCCTCCAGCCGCTCATCCACATCATCGGCAATCTCGCGCAGGGCCAGTTCACGCAGCGCGATCAGATTGCCAATTCTGAAAAAAGACTCCAGCGCCTGATTGACCTTCTCCTGCGCATAGATCTTCCCTTCCCGCATCCGCTGCTGTAGCATCTGCGGAGTCACATCAATCAGCTCCACCTCACTCGCCATCCGCAGGATGGCATCCGGCACCGTCTCGCGCACACGCACACCGGTTAACTGCTCCACAGCATCGTTCAGGCTCTCCAAATGCTGTACATTAACCGTGGTAATGACAGAGATCCCGTTCTCCAGCAGCTTGATCACATCCTCATACCGCTTCTTGGTGAGGCTGCCGGGGACATTGGTGTGGGCCAGCTCATCCACCAGCACCACCTCGGGACGGCGGGCGATAATGGCCGCTGTATCCATCTCCGTAAGCTCGGTGGACTGGTAGGCAATCCGCGCTCTAGGAATCATCGTTAACTTGCCCACCTGCTTGCCGGTTTCCTCTCTCCCATGGGTCTCCAGCAGCCCGATGACCACATCGATGCCCCTGCCCAGCAGCAGATTGCCTTCCTGGAGCATTTTGTAGGTTTTGCCTACGCCGGGGGCTGCGCCGATATACACCTTGAAGGTGCCCCGGCGAATGTCCTCGATCCGCCGCTCCAGCTCCCGGCCGGTCAGCCGGTGGAACGGTTCTGCCGCCATCTTCACGGCGGGACGGACCGGCAGAACCCGTTCTCCCTCCTGCTCGGCACGGTCAGCCATCAGGAACACATCAATATTCCGCGTCCGCCGCAGGACACGGCTGGCAATGGAGCCTTGCCACTTCTCCTGCCAGCGGCTTTTCTGCGAATGCCCCATCACAATTCTGGTGACATTGTTCTGTATGGCATAGCGCACAAGCATGGCGGGCAGCATCCGCAGACGCAGCAGCTCCAGCTCCTCGAACCGGGCCTGAATCCGCTCGGTCAGCTTGCGGATGGAGCGCTTGAATACCTGCTGATCCTTGGTCAGGGGACGTCCGCGCAGGAGGAACGTAACGATTAGCAGGTCTCCGTTCAGCCGTTTGGCAATCTGCTGTCCCCTTCTGATATAGAGGGAACCGTTCCAATGATACTGCGCGGATACCAGAATCCGCTCTGTTGCACCCGAAGGGCCGATCAGTCCTTCGGCCTCGCGATGCTTTTCCAGGGAATCATTGACCCCTTCGGCCATCAGCCGCAGCGACACCTCACGGAGAACGCCAAGGTTCCCCCTGAGGGATAGTGCCGGATGCGCACCTTCTCCAAGCACCCCCTCCTCCAGCCGCTTGAGAATCGTCTCCGGCGACACATCGATCAGCCTAACCTCATCGGCGAGCTCCAGTGTATTGAGCGGCACGGTGCACTCCGCACGGATGCCGGTCATTTCATAGATCTGCTCGCCCACACCGGCCAGCTCATAGACATTAATAGTCGTGATTACGCTGATTCCCTGATCCATCAGATAACGGATGTCCGCAAGCCTGGTTGGGAAGCGGGCCTCCGGACGGTTGCGGTGGGCCAGACCATCGACCAGCAGCACCTCAGGATTACGCTCCACCAGCGCCTCAAGCGGCAGATCCTTCTCCTCCTTGCCGTCCTTCAGCCAGTGAATGCTGGGCACGCGCTCCAGATCGCCAAGCTGCTGGACCGTCTCCGCCCGGCCCATTGTGGAGACCGCACTGATCACCACATCGATTCCCTGTTGCTTCAGCAGCTTGCCTTCCTCCAGCATATGATAGGTTTTGCCGGAGCCGCTGACCGAGCCGATGATGATCTTCAGCCGCCCCCGCTGGAGCTGATAGATAGAATATAGAATCTCCTCAGGAGACTTGCGTTTATAGGGCGCCACCGACTCACCTTCTTTCTATTCTCACAACTCACAACTAGAGGAAGCAGTCTGTGCGGAGTCAGCTTATTTCGCCATCTCCGTCAGCGCCAGATTCAGCTTCAGCACATTCACCCGTTTCTCTCCGAAAAGCCCCAGATCACGCCCTTCGGTATGCTCTTTCACCAGCGCTTCAAGGGTATCTGCCGGAATGCCGGTCAGCTTGCTGATCCGGGGAACCTGCACGAGCGCCGCAGCCGGAGAAATATGCGGATCAAGACCCGATCCGGAATTCGTAATCAGATCCACAGGGAGCTGACTTACAGGGACGCCGGGATTGTCCAGCTTCCACTGGGCAATGGAATCCTTCGTGCGCTGCAGCATATCGGGATTCGATGGGCCATAGTTATTCGATCCCGAGGCTTCGGCTTTGTATCCGATACTGGATACACGGCTCTGGAACATAGCCTGGTTCGTGAAGCTCTGCCCGATCAGCGCAGAACCGACGACTTTCCCGGAAGCATCCTTCAGCAGGCTGCCGTTCGCCTGGGCAGGCATCAGCACCTGGGCAAGCGCGGTGGAAGCCAGCGGATAGATCATTCCGCAGAGAATAATGAATACGATGCTTAACCTCACTGTAGTGAAGACAAAAGCTGCTGGTGAAGCGGAGACCTGCTCTCCGGTTGTCTCATGTGTAGATTGTGTCATGATGATTACGCCCTCCTTATATATTCAATCGTCTGCCGGACCCCTAGATCCATATACTGACGAGCATATCAATCAGCTTAATGCCGGCGAATGGAACAGCGACTCCGCCCAGACCATAGATGACAATGTTGCGCGTCAGTAGTCTGGTCGAACTCATCGGCTTATAGGAGACCCCGCGCATCGCGAGCGGAATCAGCAGCGGGATGATAATCGCGTTGAAGATCAGCGCCGAAATAATAGCGGAGCTTGGGGACCCTAGACTCATGATGTTCAGGGCTTCCATCTCAGGAATAGCGAGCGTGAACATCGCCGGAATGATCGCAAAATACTTGGCAATATCGTTAGCGATGCTGAAGGTGGTCAGCGCCCCGCGCGTCATAAGGAGCTGCTTCCCGATGGCTACAACCTCGATGATCTTGGACGGATCAGAATCCAGATCGACCATATTGGCCGCTTCCTTGGCTGCAGTTGTCCCGCTGTTCATCGCCAGCCCGACATCGGCCTGAGCCAGCGCGGGAGCGTCGTTCGTTCCATCCCCGGTCATGGCGACCAGCTTACCCTCGTTCTGCTCCCGGCGGATCACCGCAATTTTATCCTCCGGAGTACTCTCAGCTATAAAATCATCGACCCCGGCTTCACGGGCAATCGTAGCGGCGGTCAGCGGGTTATCCCCGGTACACATAATCGTCTTGATCCCCATGCTGCGCAGCTCGTCGAAGCGCTCCTTCATCCCGGGCTTGACGGTATCCTTCAGATAGATTAGCCCGAAGATCCGGTTATCTACAGCAACCGCGAGCGGAGTGCCGCCCAGCCGGGCGATAGCATCCGAGTTGCTGTCCAGATCGGCCGGTACGGCACCGCCTTGCGACAGCACCCACTTCTTCACGGAGTCGACCGCTCCCTTGCGCACAGAGCGTCCGTCCCGCAGATCTATCCCGCTCATCCGGGTCTCTGCCTTGAACTCAATGAACTCCCCGCCGTCCGCGAGGCTGCTCTCATACTGAAGCTCCAGCTTCTTCGCCAGCTCCAGGACAGAGCGCCCTTCGGGCGTCTCATCCTTCAGCGAGCTGACCGCCGCCCAGGCTGCAAGCTCGGCTACAGTTGCTTCGCCTACCGCAACGAACTCACTGGCCATCCGGTTGCCGAAGGTAATCGTCCCCGTCTTATCCAGAATCATCGTGTTGATATCCCCGGCAGCTTCCACCGCCTTCCCGGACATCGCCAGGACGTTGAACTGTGTCACCCGGTCCATTCCCGCAATCCCGATGGCCGACAGCAGTCCGCCGATGGTGGTCGGAATCAGGCAGACGAGCAGTGCGATCATGACCGGAATCTCCAGCTTCACCCCGATATAATCCGCGATGGGACGCAGGGTGACTACGACAATCAGGAAAATAATCGTGAGGCTGATCAGCAGCGTGTTCAGGGCAATCTCATTCGGTGTCTTCTGGCGCTTCGCCCCTTCGACCAGCGAGATCATCCGGTCCAGGAACGATTCTCCCGGATCACTGGTGATCCGCACCTTGATCTGGTCGCTGACTACCCGGGTACCGCCGGTCACGGAGCCGAAGTCGCCTCCGGCTTCCTTAATGACCGGAGCCGACTCCCCGGTGATGGCCGATTCGTCCACAGAAGCCAGCCCCTCGGTCACTTCCCCGTCGCCGGGAATCAGTTCGCCCTGGCTGACGACTACGATATCGCCTTTGCGCAGCTCAGAGGCCGGTACTTGCTTGACCCCTGATCCCGCCAGCTTATTGGCGGTGATGTCCTGCTTGGTTTTTTTGAGCGAATCGGCTTGTGCCTTACCCCGGCCCTCCGCCAGCGCTTCTGCGAAGTTAGCAAACAGCACGGTAAACAGCAGGATGAAGAACACGGTAATATTGAAGCCTACCGCGTGCTCCGCATGGAAATACCCCGGCGCCAGCACCATAAGCAATACGATAACCGTCCCAACCTCCACGACGAACATGACCGGATTCTTCATTAGCGTCACCGGGTTCAGCTTCACCAGACTATCCTTGGCAGCACTTAGCAGGATGGGACCCGTCAGCAGCTTCTTTCTGTGTACAGTACTCATTCTCGTCTCTCCCTCTCCCTACCGTAAAGTCAAATATTCTGCAACCGGACCGAGGACAATCACCGGCAGGAAGGTCAGCGCGCCGATAATCAGCACCGTACCGATCAGGATGCCGGTGAACAGGCCGTTGTCTGTGCGGAAGGTTCCAATGGTCTCCGGCACCGGCTTCTTGCGCAGCAGGGAACCGGCAACCGCCAGCATAGCGATCATCGAGACATACCGGCCCAGCAGCATGACCACCCCGGTGGTGATATTCCAGAAGGAAGTATTATCCGCCAGTCCTTCGAAGCCCGAGCCGTTATTGGCCGCAGACGATACGTATTCATACAGCACCTGGGTCATTCCGTGGAAGCCGGGGTTACTGATACTGCCTTTACCGAGCTCTGTCAGAAAAGCCCCCGCCGTCGGCACCAGAATAATCAGCGGATGAATCAAAATGGCGATGGCGATCAGCTTCATCTCCCGCGCTTCAATCTTGCGGCCCAGGAACTCCGGCGTCCGGCCCACCATCAGCCCGCAGAGGAACACGCCGAGGATTGCATACATGAGCATATTGATCAGCCCGACCCCTTTGCCGCCGAACACGTTATTCAGCATCATGAGGGTCAGCGGGGTAATACTGCCGAGCGGCGTCAGCGTATCATGCATATTGTTCACACTGCCGGTGGTTGCCGCCGTTGTAACGGTGGTGAACAGCGCCGACTGTGCGATGCCGAACCGGACCTCTTTTCCCTCCATACTGCCCTGTGAAGCATCTATCCCCATGGCGTTAATCGCCGGGTTGCCCGCACTTTCCGCAGCGTAATTCACTCCGAGCAATACCACGAACAGCGTCATCATCGCGCCAAAGATCATCCAACCCTGCCGCTTGTTCCCGGCGAACTTCCCGTACATATACGGCAGAGATGCGGGCAGCAGCCACATGGAGAGGATCTCCAGCACATTGCTCAGCGGACCCGGATTCTCAAAAGGATGCGCAGAGTTGGCTCCGAAGAAGCCCCCGCCGTTCGTGCCGATGTGCTTAATGGACTCCAGGGAGGCCACCGGACCGATAGCAATCTGCTGGGTCTGCCCTTCAAGCGTAGTGACTTCCAGCGTAGGCTTCAGGGTCTGCGGCACATGAAGCGCTACAAGCGCCAGTGTTACAAGCAGTGCCAGCGGAATGAAGATCCGGATATGCGCTTTGACGAAGTCCTCGAAGAAGTTCCCCACCGAGCGGCGGCCTGTAATCCCTCTGACAAAAGCAACCGCGACCGAGAAGCCGCTGGCCGCCGAGGTGAACATCAGCATCGTCATGACCGCCATCTGTGAGAAGTAGGACACGCCCGTCTCCCCGCTGTAATGCTGCAGATTCGTATTGGTGATGAAGCTGATCACCGTGTTGAAGGTAAGCGTCTCTTCCATATTGCCAATCCCGCCCGGGTTGAGCGGAAGCCCATTTTGCAGCCGCAGGAAGAGATAACTGAATACCACCAGTACAAGGTTCGTTACGATGAAGCTGAGCGCATATTTCTTCCAGGACATCCCGCCCCGCTGCTTCAGCCCGATCAGACGATAAATTCCTTTCTCCGCGGTACCAAATACCCGGTCTGTCCGGTTCGGTTCATTCGAGAATACATGATATAGATAAGTGCCCACCGGCTTCACCAGCAGTACCAGTATTAAGATGACGACTACAATCTGCACAATCCCCACGGATGGCCCTCCTTTTAATATAACTATCATTTTCAGTCTTTGTCTTTCTTCTGCCCTACCCTTTCCTGTACAAGCTGAATTTTGAATTGATCTTTATGGATAGAGTGCCGGAGGGGAAATTTGGAACTGTAGGAGCGGAAGCGACCGCCTTTGTCTCCGGATTTCATCCGCAATTAGCGATACAAATCAAGAAATTTGGAGACAACAGCGGCCGGAAGTCAAATGTTCTCCGCAGGCACGGATGATCCATAACTTAGATTCTCAGTCAGCTTGAACAGCCCCACCTTAGAATTTCTCAGGATGAATCAAAGCATAGCCCAAATACAGAAACAGCAGCGCAGTAGCTGCGAGGACAACCGCCATTACTCCGTCCCCCCTTGCTCATCGGTCACACGGCTGCACCATTGTACAAACGCATAGAATACCGTGAATATCGCTGCCAGCATTGCCGTCATATACACATCCATCATCGTCTTTGCCACTCCTCACCTTATGGTAATCTCTCTCTTGTAACTTCCGGTCTAGCGTATCATTTCTCCCATTAGTTCAGGGTAAGGGTTTCCTCAGGCGCATTAAGATTGTATTAAGACTTCAGGAGGAATGGTAAATCTCTTCACCCAGCACCCTGTTGACCGCCCCGATAAAAGCACCATAACCTCCGTCCGCCTCCATCCGGTGCGGGAGCGCCCAGGCAAGGATCACTTCCGTCTCCTGACGATCGAATTCGAAGCTGGTCACAAGCAGCTCACTGACCTTACGTGCCGAAGCCCCGCAGGCAAACTGGTATGCCGCAGCGTACACCCCGCTATTCTCATAGGTGCACTCTTGCAGCAGATAGATCCGGTCATAATGCCGCTTGATCAGCACCAGCAGCGCCGTCAGCACCGTCACCCATCCGATATTTCTCATCCACACATCCATCTCCATGCCTTCTCTCCAGTATGTTAACTTCAGAATTCAGCGTACCACTCCCGCCATTAGTTCAGGATTAGGGTTTGGTTCTACAGATTAAGATTACGTTAAAATACCGCCGGAACGCTGCTCCAGCTGCTCTCGCATCATCCGCCGGAACGGCAAAAAACCATGCCTGCAAAGGCATGGTTAGGAACACTATGAAACACGCTATACGGCTTCCGTAAGCCGTTTCAAATCACTCGGCTGTCGTCTCCCGCCTGCAGCATCCGGTAGCCCACACCGATATGGGTCTGGATCACCTTGGGCTGGGAAGGGCTGCGCTCAATCTTCTTGCGGAGCGTAGCCATGAACACACGGAGCGCCGGAATATCATACGTAGGACTGCCCCAGATTTCATGCAGGATATAATTATGGGTCAGGACCTTGCCGACATTCTTCGCCAGCAGACACAGCAGCTTATACTCAATCGGCGTCAGGTGGATCTCATCATTGTCCAGCCAGACACAGCCCGCAGCATAGTCAATCCGCAGATTTCCGTTCGCAAAAAAGGCCGAATCCTTCATCAGCTTCTCGCTGTCCCCCCGGATTCGCCGCAGACTGACCCGCAGCCGGGCGAGCAGCTCCTCCACGCTGAAAGGCTTGGTCAGATAATCATCGGCTCCGGCATCCAGCGCTTCGATCTTGTCGCGGTCCTCGCTGCGGGCACTGACCACGATGATCGGAAGGTTCGACCACGCCCGGATCTTCCGGATAATATCCACACCGTCCATATCGGGCAGACCGAGGTCCAGGATCATCAGGTCCGGCTGACTGGATACGGCCTCCAGGATGGATGCCTCCCCCGTCTCTGCGGTATGGTATTTATAGCCCTGAGTCTCCAGAGTTGTGGTAATCAGCTTGCGGATCGGCTTGTCGTCTTCGACGACCAGAATCATGGGTTTATTCATGGACATTCACCTCCTCTGCCAGCAGGGTGAAGCGGAAGACCGTTCCCTGCGGTGCATGATCTTGTACTTCAATATGCCCGCCATGGGCATGAATAATTGATTTGCAGAGCGCAAGGCCCAGGCCCAGACCGCGCCTGCCATCTCCCCGCACATTGTCCGCCGTATAGAACATTTCGAACACCTTGGCCTTCGCTTCCGGGGATATCCCCGGCCCATCGTCAGCGACCTCGACCACTACTAGCCCCTTCTCCTGTCTGGCGGATAGGGTAATATGTGAACCCGACCCGCTGTACTTAATCGCATTATCCACCAGGTTGATGATCACCTGAATGATCAGCCGTGAATCCATCCGGGCCATCAGCAGTTCCTCTTCGAGCACCACCCGGATCACATGATCCTCCTTGTTGCGGTTCACATGCAGCAGCGCTTCCGCGATCACTTCCTCCAGCAGCTCCGCCTGAAAGTTCAAATGAAGCGCGCCATTATCAATCCGCGTAATCGACAGCAGATTCTCCACCAGATTGATCAGCCAGATCGAATCGTCATAAATATCGTTGTACAGCTCCTGCTTCTGCTCCTCGCTCAGCACCGCCGAATTGCCGATCAGGATGCCCGCGTTACCGGAAATACTGGTAAGCGGCGTACGCAGATCATGCGAGATTCCGCGCAGCAGATTGGCACGCAGCTGTTCCTGCCGGATTTGCAGGGAGCTTTCTTTTTGCAGCTCATTCAGCTTGTCTTTCTCCAGCGCGAGGGCGCATTCGCCTAGCATGGCAATCATCAGACTTGACTCGAACACCTCCAGCGGCTCTTCCTGCTGCATCACAATTCCTGCTACTGCAAACACCGTATCGCCGCTTCGCACCGCATGATACAGACAATGGGCCGCCGAGAAGGTATCGGTAGACGCTCCGGCCCGTTTGTTGTTCCGCAGCACCCATTCCGCTACCTCGCGTTCCGCTTCCAGCTTAGCCTTTTGAGCGTCAATCGTACTTCCATCCTTGTTGTACAGCAGCGGCTCCGAGAGCCCATCGTCCACAACCTCATAGATGATGATGCTCCGGTCCAGCAGTTTGAGCATTTGCAGCGCGGTCTCGCTCAGAATGGCGGGCGTGTCTTTGGCCTGCTGCAGCTTCCGGCTGGTCTCCAGGAGCACCTCGGTGCGGTAGGCTTTTTGTGCCGATTCTCTGGCCTGCTCTTTCACCCGCAACGTCAACGTACTGGTGATGAACGAGGCGGCCAGCATCACGAGGAAGGTCACCGGATACCCCGAGTCATAGGCCTGAAGCGAGAAATATGGCTCAGTGAAAAAATAGTTAAAGACCAGCACGCTCAAAATCGATGTCACCGCGCTGTACAGCCGTCCTTTTGTAACCATCGCATCCAATAGAACACCCAGAATATAGACGGTGATAATGTTCGCTTCACTGAAGCCGAGCACCTTGAACCACAACCCGATGATCGTGCAGACCAGCAGAATCCCCAGGGTTTTGCCCGTATCAGCCAGGGTGAGAAGCGGAGGTCTGGCATATTGCGGAATTTTGGATTGCAAGGCAGACTCTTGATCCGGGATGATATAGATGTCGATATTCGGGGCAGCAGCCGTCAGTTTATCTACAAAACCCGAACCGACGGACCAGCGGCTGCGATTCTGCGACCGGCCCAGGATGATTTTGGAGACCCGGCTGGTTTTGGCATATTCGGCGATCTGTGCCGGCACATCCTCCCCGTAGACAGTGGCAACCTGCGCATTAAGCTGTTCGGCCAGCCGCAGATTCTCCCGCAGCTCCGACTTGTTCCTTGCCGTTAACTCTTTCGTTCGAGAGGTCTCCACGTAGAGAGCAGTGAATTCCCCCTGCAAATCTTCGGCCATTCTCGCCGCTGTGCGGATGACCTTCTTGTTGGATATTGCCGACGACAGGCAGACCAGGATATGTTCTCTGCTGTACAAGTTGGCTTCCACTGCCCGTTCCCCTAACCTGCCCTCATAACGTTTGAATTGATCCGCCCTGTACCGTTGAGCCAATTCCCGCAAAGCGATTAGCTTCTGGGGAGTGTACAGATCACCGGCCTCCTGCCGGAGCTGCTCCGTGGAAAAGATTCGCCCCTCATGCAGACGCTTCAGCCAAATGTCCGGACTGATATCAATGAACTCGATCTGGTCCGCACGCTCGAACACACTGTCGGGAATACGCGCTGGCTCAGCCATTCCGGTCGTGGATGCTACAACATCGCTCATACTTTCCAGCTGTTCTATACTAACCGTAGTGTAGACATCTATTCCCGCGCGCAGCAGCTCCTCCATATCCTGAACCCGCCGCTTGTGGCGTACACCCGGAGCATTGATGTGGGCCAGCTCATCCAGTAAAATCAAGTCCGGCCTCCTGCGGATCGCCTGGTCCAGATCGAATTCCCGCCGGGTGGTCCCGTTTACAGGAATGTCCAGCGGCGGCAACAGCTCCAATCCGTTAATAAGCTCCGCTATATCTGCTCTGTCATGGGCTTCAATGTAGCCTGCCAGCACCTGTTGGCCGTTTTTCTGCTCCGTATGGGCAGCCTCCAGCATCGCCCGGGTCTTCCCTGCTCCCGGTACATAACCGAAGAATATCCTCAGCCTTCCGCGCCGCTTCTTCGCTGTATTTTCCCCTATCATCTAAAGGTTTCCTTCCCTCTAAGCCCATCTATAGGCCAGCCATTGTACACTGTAGCGTTAGTATAGCATGTGCATAATGAGCATAGTATTACGGATTCGGCTGTGGCATTAAGATTGCATTAAGATGATCGACCTTGCAGCAGCGCTGTATCACATTGCCCATACGCATTACTCCCCGCCGTAACCACTGTGCCATCCTTCTGTAGACCGAGCGTGTGGGTGCAGCCTGCCGCAATGGCAACGATATCCGTCCAGCCGCTTACCTCGCATTGCCCGTAATCATTCCAGCCTGTAGCCGTCACCGTACCATCCCATTGAAGACCTACCGTATGATGACTGCCAGCCGTGATGGCCTTAATCTTGCGCCAACCGCCTACTTCACCCTGTCCGCGCTTGTTCAGACCTGTAGCTACTGCTGTACCGTCTACTCTAAGTCCGGCCGTATGAAGATAACCCGCTGAGATCATCTTCAGCTCCTGCCAGCCATTCACATTCCGCTGCCCATAGCGGTTGTTCCCCGCCGTAATAGCCGTACCATCGGCCTTGAGTCCAACTGTGTGCCAGTCTCCTGCGGTAACCGCAACGATATCCGACCAGCCACTGACTTCACATTGACCCTCGTTGTTTCTTCCCGCCGCAACCACTGTTCCGTCTGTCTTCAGCCCGACCGTACGCCGCCAGCCTGCCGCAACCGCAACGATATCGTGCCAATCGTCCACGTTGCATTGATTATGCTTATTCCAGCCTGCAGCGATCACCGTTCCATCCGATCTTAGCCCTACTGTATGCGAATTCCCTGTATGAGCATTACCCGCTGCAACCGCAATTATATTACGCCAGCCGCTTACCTCGCATTGCCCGTATGTATTTTCGCCGCAAGCCCGCGCGGTTCCGTCCGGCAAGAGCAGAACAGAATGGCGGTATCCCGCCGCGATGGCGGATAATGAATCAGTATGCATATGGATGTTGCTCCTTTGGTTTTTTTTCGCGTAAGGATCTCATAATGGTATTGCTAGTATTGCAAAATATTTGTTACATTTCAACGCTCTTGTGAAGAGCATTCTCGATGGCCTTGAGATAGGCTTTACTTGTTAGCGTAGCACCGCTGATACTGTCTACCTGAAGCGATTGAGCCTGGATCACTCTGCCGAACAATTCATCTGCCGACGCCGCAGGCTGATTCTCCGCATGCTCCAGGAGCTGGATCGCTGTAACTTTATGCGCTGTGACGGTAACCAGCACCTTATTCGCCCTCCATTTATACATTCCGCCAGCATATTCACCTGTATACTCACCTGCATGCAGCTTGTTGAAGTTCACTTGATCGATCTCTACATTCCGCGCTTCACGGCGCTCTTTTTCTGTATACAGCAATGCCGCGCCTGAGCCGATTAGTCCCACGAGAATCACGGTTAGGCACACCAGCAGCAGGTTGCGTTTCCACTTCTTTTTCATGTTGACCCTCCTCTTAAACCCCTCGTCGTGAATGAATATATTTGTGTTCATTCATCATTAAGCGCGTTTAGCCATTCTTTTACCGATTCTGTCGAACAGATGCCCGGCCAAGCTCTTGACAGGACCCAGAGAGACCGGATAATAATACGCCGCTTCAAACCAGCCGTTAGCCCGGTAATGCCGGTAATCCTTCGACCGCTCATCCAGCATATGCTGAATACTGGTCCGGGACAGCCGGAACATCAGCAAGCGGAACAATGTGGGAGCCGGCGGTGCCGGACGCATCAGTCCTTTGTAGAAGCGGGCCGCAGACTTGCGGATTCTCACTGCATTCTTCTGCGCGGCTGCCGGGGTAACTGGCTCCATCGTACTAAGCACACACCCTTGGGTAACCTGGAAACCCAGATTCTCTCCCATGCTGCTAAGATATTTGACAATCGCATTCCCGCCGTGAATCCCCTGATTGACGATCGACGTATACGTCTTGCCAAAGAACTGCGGCCGATGGAACACATACGCCAGCCGGTCCAGCAGATTCTTCATCGATGCCGAGACATGGAAGGCGTAATTGGGAGTCGCCATAATCACACCGTCCGCACGCTCCAGCTTCTCGATCAGCACATCCCTGTCATCTTTGAGCGGACAATATTCTTCGCCCTTACTGAAACAGGTTTTGCAGCCCCGGCAGAACTCCAGCCTATAGTCCTTGAGGAAAATATACTCAAACTCAATCTCCCCGTAGGTTCGGAGCTGTGCTTCAAACTCACGGACCGCTCTGTACGTATTGTTCTTCTGCTGATTGCCGATGATTGCGATGACCTTCTTCATGATAGTCCCTCCAGAATAGAATGCAAAATAGTAGTTCTCTTGATACCAGCCCAGATCATGAATGAATTTTATTATATTCATTCATAACGTATATTAACATAGATATGCGCTGTTGTCTGTACGGACACGGCTTGATTTTGAACGATTGGTGAAGAGCTTCCGGGCCAAAAGAAAGAAGCCACAAGCAGCAATCTGCTCATGGCCTCCTGATCCTTGTATTCTAAATGCTTTTCACCGCCACGAGCCTCTTGTGAAAGCTATGGACCCGTCATAGTCAACATATACATTTTTGATATTCGGATGACTCAAATAATCAGTCACAGTGTAAAACAGCGGAATAACTGCCATTTGATCCATGAGCAGCTGTTCGGCCGTGGCATAGATCTGCATACGCGTGCCGGGGTCGGCCGCCTGCCGGGCTTGCTGCATATAACGGTCATACACTGTATTGCTCCACCCTGTATCATTGGAGACATTCTGTGAACTGAACAGCTCCAGCATCGAGGCCGGATCATTGAAATCAGCGCTCCATCCCGCTCTTGCTATAGCATAGTTCTGATGTATACGATTATCCAGCAGTTCCTCGAAGCTTTGGATTTCTACACTTGCTTCAATGCCTAAGTTCTTTTGCCAGTCCTTGATCACTTTACTTGCGATAACGTCATGATTGATATATTCATTCACGATAATAGTGAAGCTGGGGAACTTGGTGAGTCCCGCTTCTCTCATGCCTTCCTTCAGTAATTGCTTGGCCGCCGCCACATCCTCATGAAAGTACATCTTATCCGACATCTCTGTGCGGAAATTCAACTGGGTCCCATGAATACTTGGCGGCACAAATCCAAACGCCGGATTGCCGTAACGCAAGGCTTCGCGGTCAATCGCCATCGCCAATGCCTGGCGGATCTTCAGATTGTCAAACGGCGGCTTAGTCAGATTGAATTGATAAAAATAGGTGGAAGCATACGGCCCTTCATGCAGGTCGCGGTAAGATGCGCTATCTAAGGATGTATAATCCACTGATT
Organism: Paenibacillus sp. FSL P2-0089; assembly: GCF_038595095.1. Classification (NCBI taxonomy): domain Bacteria; kingdom Bacillati; phylum Bacillota; class Bacilli; order Caryophanales; family Paenibacillaceae; genus Paenibacillus; species Paenibacillus sp. FSL P2-0089. The sequence continues at coordinate 3,393,029 of NZ_CP152006.1, read as the reverse complement.
CCACCCCTCCGCCTCCAACCCAGTCAACCTCCTTGTTCATATAAGCGACTGTCGGATTCTCAGGCAGCAGCAGACGTACCTCCGGCAGCTTAATTTCTTGGGCCGCATAATAAGCAGGATTTTTAACTATAGAAATCTCGTTACTCTTCCATGTCTTGAGCTTGAAGGGACCATTGGTTACCATAGACTTAAGGTCTGTTGCCCATTGGTTGTTAGCCTTCGCAGTCTTAGCGAACACCGGAAAATAGATACTCTCTGCGAGCAGTTGGATGAAATAGGAGGTTTTCTCCTTTAATGTGACCTGTAGTGTGGTGTTATTCAACGCCTTTACGCCGATTTTGGAGGTATCCTTCAGAAGTCCCTCGTTGTAGTTCTGCGCATTATTAATCATGTACATATTAAAAGCGTAGACATTCTTGGCTTCCGGAGCCAGCGCCCGCTTCCAGGCATACTCGAAGTCCGAGGCCAGCACCTGCTGCCCGTTGCTCCATTTCGCATCCCCGCGAAGCGCAAAGGTATACGTTCTGCCATCCTTCGAGAGGGTCCATGATTTTGCTATTGCCGGAACGGCCTGACCAGCCGCATTCAACCGGACCAGTCCTTCAAATAACCCTTTGAGAACCGTCACTGTGCTGTCATCCGCAGCTGCTGCCGGATCAAGCTGATCAGGAAGACTTCCCAGACCGATACGCAATACCTTATTAGCTTGTGCAGCAGATGAAGTACCTGCCCCTCCCGTGAGCGTTACACTCATCATTAAACCTACTGCCAAAATGATATAAAGCAACCTTTTCATCAACGTTTCCCCTTTGTAAAGTCATTATGTACTTAATGAATAGAATAACATGCAGAGATGCTGTATTGCTGTCGCAAAAGATCGAAAGCAAATATGAAATTACTATGAAAAGATTACACAAAAAGAGGAGCCACTTAGGCCCCTCCCCTGTCAATCTCTTGGCTACTGAATCAACAGCCCAAACCCGCTCTGAATAAAATACAAGCTTGGATACGCAATATTGCTGGTCGTCAGGTTGTTGAAGGTCGCCGAGCCGTTGCCGGTATACGTGTAGATAGCCGCTCCCTTATGGGCACCGGAGAATCGTGAAGTGGTTACTCCATCGAGACCGGTGCCGTTAATGTTAATGTTGTTAAATACGATACCTGAGAAGCCGCCGCCGTATCCGAATTGGATCGCATCGCGCTGGGTGTTGATGATGTCGATGTTGGTGAAGGTAACGTTCTTGATCGGGTCACTCGAAGCTTCGAGATCAATTGCGCCGCGTTCCCCGTCATACAAGTCACGGCTGGTGCCGCTGTTAATAATCGTCGTATCCGAGAAAATCATCCCCGTATTGCTGTTGAAATGCGCCCCCGGGAAGGTCGTATTCAGCCGGATACCGGAGCCGCCCACCGTGTCGATAATGTAGTTGTGATCCGCCTTGTGACCGCTGCCCCCGAAGATGCCGATAGCGCCAGCACGCCAGTTATTCTCAATTGTATTATACGAAAAGGTGTTATTCACCCCATCCGGCGCCCCGAACGTATTGCTCGGCCAGACAGCCAGTCCGTCGTCCCCGTTATTGCGCACATTGGTATTGCGGACAGTAGAATTGCTGGTCCCCTGGGAGAAGTTGATGCCGTCTGCCAGATTGTTGCGGATGCGGCTGTTCTCTACAAGCAGATTGTTCGCAAAAATCGCCGGTGTCCGCGCATAATCCCCCACCCACATACCGCATTCAAAATGCTCAATCCATACGTCATGGATGACCGAATTGTTGCCGAAGTTATCCATCAGGCCTTTGTAGATGGCATTCTGATTGTAGCGGGACCGCAGATTCGAGTTCATATACAAGTTGCTGAAATCCAGCTTGCCCTGGACGCGGAAGGAGATGCCCCCGCCAGCCGCATTGGGATTCGTAAATTGCAGATTGGTGTGCCAATAGCCTGCACCGGTGACTGTGAAGTTGTTGATCATGTTGCTGACCGAGCCAATGACCCACATGCTGCTCAGATTAAAAGTTCCAGCTGGAATGTAGAGTGATTTCCCGCTGGAGACGGCGGCTGTAACCGCACTGTTGAAGGCGGCCAGATCATCCTGCCCGTCTCCTGCCACTGCGCCGTAATCGGTGACCGATACCGAGTTGGCCGGACGGGCGATGGCTACCGGTACAGGTTCAATCTCCAGGAAATCCACCCCGTATTCAAGACTGTCTCCGTTGTTCTTCTGGATACGGATGGTGTCTCCGGGCTGCAGAGGGGTGTCCATCTTCCAGTGAACTTCATCGAACCGGAATAGCGGACGTCCAGCACTTGGCGCATCACCCGGCTGATCTCCAGAAAAGTATTGCCAGGCATAATAGGAGGTGAGCGGAATGGTCTTGGCCTTGGTTCCATTCACATATACGTCAAGCGCACCGGTAAGACCCATTCCGTCTGCCGAATCCGGCATCGTGAATCTCATGGTGACTCCGGCACCGCCTTGCCCCGCTCTCACTGTCCACTGTGCATATGCACCGTTAGACGGTAAGGCCACATAACTCTGTCCCGAAGCTTCGGAGGCAATCAGCGTCTGATCGAAATTGGGAGCGGACTTCACCACCGCAGCTCCTCCGCGGGTCGCATCCTGTGTATCATATCGGCTGTACGGAACACTTGCGCCGCGCAAAGCATATACAACCAGATTCACAGTGTTCACGTTGTTGGCCTGCTTCGTTGTTACCTCATTAGCATCTACTGCAATGGTCGTAGTGACGGTGTAATTGCCGTTCACTGCACTCCATGTGCCGGGAAGCGACACATTGACAGAAGCCCCGGCAGCAATCACGCCACTGTATGAACCCGTGAAGGTCTGCACTGTCGAGCCTGCGGCGTTCTTCAGGGCTACTGTGATGCCATGGGCACCGCCTGCGGAAGCAACATTGCCTTGATTCTTGACATTAACTGTGAAAGATACATTGTTTCCCGCAGCCGGTGTCCCCGGTGACCAGGAAGTCGTCCCGACAAGGTCGGAGCTGGAGACTGGAGCAATTACCAGCGGCGAAGAATTCGTATAGCTGTTGTTGCTTTCGTTCTGCTCAATAATCTGGCCCGCTTCATCTACCTTGGCACTAAGCGGATAAGTTCCGGCTGTTAGCGTTCCGGCATTCAAGGAGACTGTAGCTGAAGCCCCTGCAGCCAAAGCCGCAACGGGTGCCGAACCCGCCAGCTCGTTGTTCAAGTAGAAATTGACAGTGGTGGCTGCCGCCGCGGCATTGCCAATGTTTTTTACCGTTGCATTCAGAGTTACACTGCCTGTCTCCACCGGAGAAGCAGGCGTCCAGCTCATGCCGGTGATCGTCAGATCCGGGTTCGCAGCCGGCGTGCCGTAGACCTGGAATTCGGCAATTTGTCCGGCCGGTGCGCCGGAATTCGTATTAATGGCAAGCTGTACCCGCTTAACGGTTGCCGTCACTGGGATGGTCACCGAGTTGCCCGAAGCCGGATTGAAGGTATAGGTCTGAGCTGAAACGAGGCTACTGAAGGTGGTTGTATTCTGATTGTGCCCCAGGACTTGTATATTCTGGGTTCGTGTTCCCCACTCGGTCGCCGGATTCAGCTTCAGCACAATTGAAGTGATATTATGATTGGCTCCAAGGTCGAGCGTAAGGGCGCTTGGATTCCCGCTGCCTTCCCAGTAAGTTGCCGTGTTATTGTCGTTCGCATTCGCGGCAACGAAATTCTGCGTGCTGGAGGAGGCGCTGATCGCCTTACCAATGGCGATGTTCCCTCCAGGGGACACCGTTGGTGTAGGCACCGGTGTTGCTGTCGGTGCTGGTGTTGGTGCGGAAGTTGGTGCCACCGTAGCTGTAGGGGCAGGGGTAGTTACCGGCGTTGGCGTTGGTGTAGGGGCAGTTGTTGGAGCTACTGTAGATGTAGGTACAGGTGTAGCAATGATTGCAGATGCTACCGTAATTAGATCCAAATTAACGTTGCCCGTATCCCCCGCATCGTATTTGTAAGCAATGCTATTATTGCCAGCATTCAGCGGGAGGGCTTCAGCCTTCGTGCTCCAGGTGTCCCAGTTCGCCAGGTTCGGCAAGGTGGTCTGGCGCTGCTTAACTCCGTTCACGTAGATACTGATCGTCTTGTCGCTTCCACTTGCATTGGCATACTTCAGCGTAACGTTCCGTGTACCCGCCGCAGGCACATTTACCGTGAAGGTGGTGGCTGGACCTTGGGCCAGATAGTTGTCCACAAAACCTGTGCCGGAGTATCCGGCATGGTCCGTGTTCACTTGCGCTCCGCCGGATAATGCAGCAGCCTCTGCTTCATAGGTGCCCGCTGAAACCGGTGATGCAGTAGGGCTGGCTGTTGGCGCAGCGGTTGGGGTGCTCGCACCGTAGATTTCAAGCTCAGACAATTGGCCCGCAGGCCATGCCGTATTCGCACTGAACAGCAGACGGACATAACGTGTGCTGGCAGCATTGAAGTTTGCCGTGACACTGTTGTTCCCCACCGCAGGGTTGAAGACATATGCGGTCGAAGCAACGATATCCGTGAAGGTAGAGCCGTTCGTACTTCCCTGAACAGCCAGCGTCTGCGTCCGGGTCTCCCAGCTTGCCGGAAGCTTCAGCACAAGCTGGTCTATACTGGTGAGCGTACCCAGATCGACCTGAATCCACTGGGGAAAAGCATCATTTGCGCTCTCCCAATACGTATTCTGATTACTGTCCTTAACGTTATCCGGCGTATAATTCTGGGATTGCCCGCTGGCGGTAATGGTTTTGTTAAGTACCAGATTCGGTCCGCCCGCTGCCGACGAACGGGTAAGCGGTCCAGCCGCCATGAATAGCGTTGAGATGAGCAGCGTAATTACAAGCGACCATGTAACAGACTTGTTGCGCATTCTATTCCTCCTTAATCTGATGTGGAACGACACACAGTGATATTCACAGCCCTCTAATGATAGCGATTACAACTATTGAGATCCCTTTCCCGCCCTCCCCTCGCTGCAATACACACTCATTATAGGTTTAATGCAGAGCACTCTTTAAGAGCTATTTCTACGGAAAAGATAGGTGATTCTATGAAACTGATCATTGAGCAGGATGGACTAGAATTAAGACAACAAAAACAGGTCACTTATGGTGGTATCTAACCATTAGTGACCTGCTTAATTTATAGGGATTGCATGCATCTTTATACGGATATTACATCGCAGATTCAAGTACACTTCCTAAGCTATATCTCCAATCTGATAACTCAAGCCCATCGCAAAAAAAGGAAAGTGAACCGTTCCGTTCAACTTCTTATCATCGACAGTTATTACATTATTCTTTCGCAATAGTATTGACTTATCATTTAATTCAAGAATGCAGTCTCCATCCATTTGGTTAAGGAATTTCCCAATGAAGACCATTAGATCATATGCCCAATTCGTATGGGAAACTAAAATATCAATATAGCAACTAAATTTTAATGTAATATCATAATCCTCACTTGCAAACATTGTGCCATGCCCACCCTCCTTGATGGAAAGTGTAAAGCCATCGCTAGAAACTGTGAGAGTATCATCAGTTTCTATTATATCAACATCTTGAAACAGTCTTGTTATTGAATTCTTTAATTCACTGAAATTAGAAAACCCTCCGAAATAAAAATTACAAAACATGATTTTCTCTCCTTTTCTAAGGTTTTAATCTCGTTATCTGTCCATCCTTAATAATAATTAATTCATCCAATGTAGGAATTTCATAATTCTTGAACTGTTCATAAAGTTCATCCAACGAACCCTTATATCCGTCTAAATTCATAACAATTCGACTCGCTTGCTCTTCGGTCTTTTTTTCTACGGTCGCCCAAATATTCCTAACCTTAAGCGTCTCTGGAGAATAACAATCAAAAGCATTACCATTAATAAGGAAGTCAGGGTTAGAGGTTTGTTTAATTCCATACCCATTTCCCCCCTTTGTGTTGGGCAACATTTCAATCTCATAGCCTTTGTTTGCTAATAAATCTGCCGCTTGATTCTGGAAAGTAATTGGATTCGGTTCGTTAGGGTCAGGCTTTTCATATTTGCCCTTAGGTTTTCCTCCCGGAGAACGTGTAGGTTCTGTCAGGTCAAAGTTCCCCTTCCCCTCCAACCCATCCATAAACCGCTGCTGCACCGGCGTCTTCGGCAAGGCTGGCGTATCGGGGATCTCTCCTATCTTGAAAACAAATCCTTCCGGCGTTTGCACTGCACGTCCCAGATCCGGGAGCTTTTGCTTAATCCCTTGCAGGGCATCCTTCGCCGCTTGGCTGACGGCGTCTTCTACCTCGCCTAGGACTTTCCCCGCTTTGCCTGCTTTGGTGACCTGGAGTCCAGGAACCAGAATCGAAGCGACCGCACCCAGCATCTTCGCCTTCTCTTCCGGGGTGCCCTCGTCAAACTGATGATACGCCATCTTCGCCGCTTTCACCAGCACTTCGGGATGGTCAATCAGATATTGCGCCTGCTGCTTCATTTCTGTGGTGGTTTTAACCGGGTCCACAACTAGCTTGAAGGCAAAGGTTGCCGTATCCGCCACGCCCATGACGACCTCTTTCACCAATCCTTCGGTAAAAGCCAGCACTACATCTCCCGACTGACGTACCTTGCTCTCCCATTTCGTGAGGCCGTACGTGTTATCCAGCCACCCCAGATAACTGGTGTACATGGGGGTGAGATATTCATTCGGCACATAGACTTTGGCCTGATAAAAGTCCCAGGTGGTCTCATTTTCCTTGTTGTCTGCGGTAATTGGCGTGCCGTCCGGCAGCATGAGCGGCGGCCCGTTCAACCGCCGCTCTGCTTCGATCTGCTCTTGAACCTCCTTAAGAGCCGCTGCGATCTGAATTTCCTGCCGCTTCGCCACAAGCTGGCTCCGCGCATATGCTCCGGCGGCGGTTTTCTCCATCGCCAGCCGCAGGAGCAGTAAATATTCTTCGTTATGTAGTAACGGAACCTTGCCCGCCGTAATCGACGGATCATACTCACAGGCGGTGATCGCCGGTTGCTTATAATAGGCGCTCAGATCCTTACCGGCTTCATAGTAGATCTTGGCTACGCCTAGAGAAGCCAGCTTCTGCCGGGCCTCTTCGGCCTGAGCGTGGACAGCCTCCATCTGTACCTGATTTCCGAACGCCTGATACACTTTGAAGGCCATCTGTGCCTTGGCGATCTCATTGCGCGCCGCCAAGATATCGTTCAGTTTACTATGTGCAGCTATACTCGCTACGGTCAGCAGGCCTGAGGTCTGAATGACATTCCTGAGCTGCTGCACCATCGGGTCCCTGCTGAGTTCATCTTTTCCCGATAAAGCGGCAATCGAAGTGATGAGATTCGTCGCACTTCGCTGCACAAATTCAGGGATGGAGACCCGTCCGGCGGCTGGTTGCAGCCCCAAGCTGCCGAAAGCCGCGAGCAACAGATTAAATTGGCCTGTCAGCTTATCCGCCTCCCGCTTATTCTCTTCCTGCAGCTCCGATACGCCTCTCAAGGCGACACGGATGATATCCTCTAATTTCTCCGCTTCTACGGTTAATTCATTAATCATCACCTGGGCCCTGACCAGATGGTCGCCCATGGGAATGCCGCCCCAGTTACTGGACTGGCCCTTCAATTGAAGATATAACCGGTTGGTGTCCTGACTCACCTGGCCAATTTTCGACTGCAGGCGCCTGACTTCATCTTCGTTAAATACTAGCTTCGTGGAAGACACTATGATCCCTGCTTCCTTCTCCAGAATGGATTCCGAAGTGAATTCTTCATAGTGTCCATATTTCCACAGCAATCAGATATGTAACTCTCGAATATACCAAGCATCACACGCATAATGCTCGGAACCGGCCAGCGGACCATCCATCTGGCCGAATCCGTGCTTGACATAGAAACGGCCAGCGGCCTGCATCGTCAACAGCGTCTCCAGGTAACACTTGCGGTAATGCTGCTTAGCGAAGGCAAGCGCATTATCCAGCAGCTTTGCTGCAACGCCTTGGCCGCGGATGGCTGCGGACAGGTACATTTTCTGCAATTCACAGATCTGCTGTGCTTCGTCAAAAGCCGCAATCCCGCAGCCGCCCAGCACCTGCCCGTCCACTTCCACTATCCAGTAAGCCCGGTTCGCCGCACTGTTGTAATAGGTATATAAGTCTTGCAGGCTGTCATCTGCCCAAGCCAAGCCTTCGCGGTTGCCGCCGAATTCAATCAGGCATTCCCTGATAATCCCCTCAATGGCCGCATTATCCCTGCGCTCAATGGGACGGATGGTAATCATATCGTTGTCCTCCTCTTAACCTCTATCTGTTTCGTTTCCTGCTTCGATGTTTAGTGAACCTATCATATCATTTGCTGCTGATTGCTGTCATTCACTCGCAATAGCTAGGCCACCCTCTCCGGTTTGGCTCCTTCCCCCTGAACGATTCGCCTGCTATACTGGGATTTGCAAGCAGGATAAGGAGTGAGACAGATGAACAAGCTGGTATTTTTCCTCGGGCCCGGAGGGGCGGGCAAAACCACACTAGCCAAGGCTGTTGCAGCCCGGCGTCCGGCGGCAGTGTTCGATATGGACATTCTGCTGCGTCCGGCAGCAACCGCGATCATGACTATGCATGGGCTTGATCCTGACGACAGGGATTCTGATGAGTATAAAAGACTATGCCGCGACCTCGGCTATCGCATTACTATGGATGCAGCGCTGGATAATATCGGTCTGTCCAGCGATATCTACGTGGTGGGTCCCTTTACCAAAGAAGCGGCCGATCCGGAGTGGATCGGCCGCGAACTGGCGCGCATCGGGCGCACACTGGAGGAAGTCGAGGTCAAGGTAGTCCTGGTAGGACTTGCGGATGCAGCCATGTTCCGTGAACGGCTTGAAGGCAGGCATTCCGCGCTCGACACCTGGAAGTTCGCCCATTGGGAGAACTTCAGCGCTTCTCTAGGCCCCCGTACCGTAGCCTGGCCGCTCCCGCCTGCACAGGTGGCGCAGATCGACAATTCCCATCCCGACCGGAATGTCGCGGTAGCGGAGGTGGAAGCTTTTATTTATGGAGAGGAACCTACTGCTTAACCGCATGAACATAATGGATCGTCTCAAAAGCGCTTAGAGCATCACTCCGGCCGCTGAAAAACCTCTCGTTGATCTCAACCGGAGACAGGTGCTCGTAGACCAGCAGCCCGGCCCCGGCCAGCAGCTCCTCTATCTCCGAATAGCTGAACCAGGATTGCATGGGCTCGCCGCTGGCAGCAGCCATTTGCACCATTTTGGCCACCCGGCCGGACACGCCCTGCTCTTCCATTAGATACTCATCTGCATAATCCAGAACGATAGAGCTACCTGAGGGAACCTTTGCGAGCAGCTCCTTAATCAGGCGGGTATTCTCCTCCTTGGTAAGGTAGTAGGATACCCCCAGCAGGCTGAACAAGGTCTTAGCTTCGGGATCGAATCCCCGATTAAGCAGACTGGAATACGTGAATTCGCCCGTGAAGTCCATGGGGACGAGATGAAGATTGCCCGGAACCTCAAGCTGTGCGTCCTTAAGCCTCTGCTGCTTGGATGCCTGGGTAGCAGGAGCATCGACTTCAAAAATCGTGAGCCGCTCCATAAGCGTAGGATAACGGTAGGCAAAGCTGTCCAGCCCCGCCCCAAGAATCACATACTGCTTCAGCCCGAGACTCAGCTCATGCAGCACAATAGCCTCACAGTAGGCAGCACGTGCCAGCGGTGTGGGGGATAACTGAACCTGGACAATCCATCTCAAGATGGATTCAGGATCATCCGGGTACCTCTCCGCGATCTCGGGATTGAAGAACGCAATCCCCTGGACCATATTCCTGCGGATATCCGCGAATTCCTGCGGTGATATCAGCTTTTGTGCCACATCATCATTGAAGATCTTTGGACTGTCAAATTGACTGTGATACGCACGGCCAAAAGCGGCCACTAAGGCAGTCATGCTGGACTTGTTCTGCTTCATTCGTGATTCCTCCATGCAAAAATAAGATTCCCCTGGCCAGGAGAACCTTATTATATACACAAACTATTAATATGTAAATTATAGCATAAAAAATATTTTTTGTCAATGATAGATGTTACAATATTCCTTGTTCATCCCTGTTCTAACGAGCCCATTAGCTGGAAAAAGAAATCGGCCTGTGTTCAGTTCTGCGGCTAAATACCCGTATTCCCAGTCTGAAATCGTATTGAATACATATAGATAAGCTTGTCTGTTGTGCATAATTGCAACTCTCCCATCACTATTTGATATAGCCTATTATAGTAAAACTCCCCTGACAGACGGTGTCAGGGAAGGTGGGGAGAATGGGAAGAATCTACGTTAGCACTTGGGTGGACGCTCCGCAAACAGAACGTTGTTCCCATCGCTGTTGTTTAAGCGACAACTGAAGAACAACCGGAGCTTCGGGAGATTTCTGCAAAGGGCTATCGCCGCCTCAGAGAAAATCACTTTTGAGACAGCCCCCTTCCCGTTAACTCAGCTAGGCTCTGCTCTAAGATAAGCACCAGCTTCTCTGAAGCTTGCGATCTCCCCGCCGCCGACAGCGGCACAGAGCGCCGCTCCCACCGCCGCTTCCTCAGCATGTTCACCAAGCTCAAGCGGTAGCCCGAAGGCCGCTTCGGCCTTGGCGCACAACACCGGATTCGCCCGCAGAGCATTGCCTGAGCCTATAAGACAGCTGAATGTGCCCGCGCCCTGCTGTTCCAGATCTGCCAGGAAGCCGTGCAGTTCATCTACCATCCCTTGCAAAAAAGCATGGGCCAGCCCGCCGGGAGTAAAATTCTCCAGCGTGATCCCCTTCACACTGCCGCGCTTCTCCGGGTCTGTCCTTGTCCCCAGGAACTGTGTGTTCACCGTAAGCCCTGTGATTCCGCTTCCCAGCACCTCTTCATTAAGCAACCTGGACATCAGGGAATAGACATCTGTCGGCGCTTCTCCCGTGTATGCGGTGACCAGCTGCCGGAAGAATCCCTCCAGCAGGGCATAAGACTTGCCGCCGCTCAGGGCTGCGCCAACCATCAGCACCCCGCCGCCAGGGAACGGTCGTACCTCCATTGCAGAAGGAGCTTTGGCGCAGTCAGGCAACCAGGCCGAGAGCTGGCTCCCTGTGCCGATGTTCAGCAGCAGAGTTTCTCCGGGCCGCGGCACACTGCCTAGGAAACTGGCCTGATTATCCCCGAGCGAGGTGTATACGGGAATGCCTTGTGCCGTGCTACCGATTGCCGTCCCGGAGGGGACGACCTGCGGCAAAAACGAAGGGTCGATCCCGGCGAGACTAATCGCAGTTCTATCGAAATCCCCTGTCCCCAGACTGAAGCCCCCGATTCCCGCTGCCTGCGTTGCATCGATCCGCGGCACATCACTGTTCGCCAGCCTCATCGCAATATAGTCCGCAATCGTGCAGAAGCCGACTGCATGCTCAAGGACAAGCTGCCCGGACACATTATAGTAATGGGTGGCGAGTCCATAGCCGGGAGCTACAGTGTACCCGGTAATATTGCTGAGCTGCTGCGCATAGGTAGGACTGCCCGTCCTTCCGGTGAGCTGTCCCGCCCGTCCATCCTGCCAGGTATACAGCGGACCTATTGCTCTGCCATTTGTATCCAAATAGACAATCCCATGCATCTGCCCGGTTAGGCCAATTCCTGCTACTTCCGGCTGCTGCGCCAGCAGACGGTCAAGTATGTGTTCCACCTGCTTCACAATCAGTTCCGGGTCCTGCAGCCGCTCCCATTCCTGATTCAGGCTGAAAGGCAGGCTCGCTTGTGCTTCCGTAATACTATATAGAATCGTACGTTTCTCCAGATCATAGAGCAGCCCGGAGATGGATGTGGTTCCGATATCTAGTCCGGCCGTAATCATAGACTCCATCCTCTTCCCTGTTGTATAGCCCATATGTTAAGCCTTCGCGAAGGATAGCGTCAACCGGGCGCATAAAACACTATGAAGCAAAAGATACTAGACCAGAGAAAGATAACTATACACGGAGGTACATATATGAGACTTCACAACAAAGTAGCTGTAGTAACCGGGGCGGCATCCGGGATGGGGAAGGCGATTGCCGTCCTGTATGCGAAGGAAGGGGCCAAGGTCGTAGTGGCGGATATTCATTTGGAGGCTGCGGAGACGGTGGCCGGTGACATTAAAGCTGGCGGCGGGGAAGCCCTAGCGGTACAAGCCAATGTTGCAGACGAGTCTGACATCCAGAATCTGATCGACAGTACAGTCAACACCTACGGCACGATAGATATTCTGGTAAATAATGCGGGGATCATGGATAACTTTGAACCGGCGGGTGATATTGAGGATGAGAGCTGGGAGCGGGTTCTCGCCGTTAATACAACTTCGGTGATGCGTGCTACGCGTAAGGTACTGCCTATTTTCCTGGAAAAACAACAGGGTGTTATCATTAACGTCGCCTCGGTAGGCGGTCTGTTCGGTGCCCGTGCCGGGGCGGCTTATACAGCCTCGAAGCATGCAGTTATCGGCTTTACGAAGAATACAGGATTCATGTATGCTGCCAAGGGAATCCGCTGTAATGCGATTGCGCCGGGCGGTGTGGAGACCAATATTGGTTCAACCATGACCCATATCAATCCTTTTGGCATGGAACGTACACAGCCGGGCATGGCGCTTAATCCACGGATGGGCCAGCCCGCAGAAATCGCACAACTCGCCTTGTTTCTGGCTTCAGAGGAAGCAGGCTTTGTGAATGGGGCAGTCATTACCGCAGACGGCGGATGGACGGCTTATTAGCAAAGGCCATCCCCCGCATGCTACGGGAAGATGGCCTCTTTTCTTAAACTACATTTATTGCTTTAGCTCCGTGCATCCTGCACCCTGATATTGCTCCCGAACAAGGTGGAATCACTCGTTAGTTTGTAGGCCGGATACCCGGCCTCTGCTTCGAGGCGCATCACGTCATCGAACAGCAATTCCTGCTGGCGGTCACACAGGAAGGTGAACGGCTCGGTCTGAAACACAATATCCGTTGGCGAAGGCTCGCTGACTACCCGGATGACCAGTATGCCATTACAGCCGCAGTCCTCCGTATCGTAGAACATTTTGAATTGCCCGGGCTTCCCGGCCAGACTCTGCTCCAGCCGTTCGCGGGTCATTGCATTAAGTTCAATCTGCATCTGTAATTTCTCCCTTCAGGACAACCTGTCCGTTATGCTGTATCTGTAGGCGACAAGTATAGTCTCTAATCTGCGCAGACCCGTGTGACAGCAGTCACTGTGAATGTGAAAATATAACTTTCAGCGCACATGACACATCAGCGATGAATACTTCCCCTTGAATATAACACAGAAACAGGCGCTGCCATAACCTGGCCTACCGCCCGGAGATGTCAACGCCTGCCCTATTCTGCTTCACCCGATCTGCGAACGTACGGCTTCCTCCAGATTCAGCAGCTCCGCTCTGACCTGGACCACCTCACCGATAATGATCATGGCCGGATTGCTGATCTTCATCGCGGTGGCAACCTTGTCGATATTGCCAAGCGTGCCGGTCACGATCCGTTCGCGCACCGTTGTTCCGTTCTCAATTAATGCAACCGGGGTCTGCGGATCCTTGCCGTGTATCAGCAGTTCCTTGCAGATCTCCCCCAGCTTGCTTACGCCCATATAAATCACAAGCGTATCCACACCATGGGCCAGCGCATCCCAACGCAGCGGCGAATCTTGGGTCTGGCAGCGGCTGCCAGTCACGATGGCGAAGGAGGCCGCCACACAGCGGTGAGTCAGTGGAATGCCGGCAGAAGCGGCTGCGCCCACCGCCGAGGTGATTCCCGGAATCACCTCATAGGGAATACCGGCTGCAGCTGCGGACAACGCTTCTTCCCCGCCCCTGCCGAACACGAACGGGTCGCCGCCCTTCAGCCGGACTACATGACTTCCAGCTGCGGCATGGCGGATCATCAGCCGCTCTGTCGTCTCCTGCGGCATCGAATGCAGACCCGGCGCTTTGCCGCAGTAGATGCGCACGGCATCGCCTCGGGCATAGTCCAGAAGCTCCTCATTCACCAGCCGGTCGTACAGAATCACATCGGCACATTGAATGCGCCGCAGCGCCTTCAATGTAATCAGCTCGGGATCACCCGGACCTGCGCCTACAATAGATATGCTGCCCTGCTTCATACGCTTTTCTCCAGGGCAGGTGTGCCCGCGAGCCCCGCCTCTCCGCGTCCCGGAAGCTCTGCTGCCGCAGTTGCTCCGGGTTTGCTGCCTTTTTGCGACCTGCTGCCTTTTTGCGATAAGTAGAATAGCAGGCCCGTGAATAGCAGACCGCCCGCGAAGTTGCCGAGCAGCACCGGAATGCCGTTCCAGACCCACCAGTCCGCCATCGTCACATTCGCTCCAAGCATCATCCCCGCCGGAATGACGAAGAAATTGACAACCGTGTGCTCGAAGCCCTGTCCGAAGAAGGTCAGGATGGGGAGCCACATGGCGAGGATTTTGCCGGAGGTGGATTTCGAGGTCATCGCCATCACTACACCCAGCGTAACCATCCAATTGCAGAGCATCGCCTTGATGAAGGCCAGCGCGAGCCCCTCTGCCCCCAGGCTCTGATAAGCAATCGTCTTCCCTTCACTTGCCGTAATCAGCGTCTGCACCATGGGGTTCGACAGATCGGTCCCCATCTTCGTAATCGTCAGCCCGTATAATGCGGCATAGATGGCACACCCGATCAAATGCCCCATAATGACCCAGAAATAATTCCCCAGCATGCGCCCGATGGTGGTCTGCTTCTCCAGCACGGCCAGCGGAATCAAGGCGAAGCTTCCGGTAACCAGCTCCAGTCCGAGGAGAATAATCATTACGAAGCCTACCGGAAAAAGAATCGCGCTCACCATAGGGATCTTGGTCTGTGCCGCTGCGGTGAAGGCCAGTGTGGTGGCGCATGCCAGAATCGCACCGCCGAGACTGCCGCGGACAATGAGCTGCATGATGCCCAGTTCTGCTTTGGTTTTTCCCGCTTCAATCATGGAGCCCAGCACTTCGCCTGGTTTGACATAGTCCATTATGAATCCCCCTTTATACTGTCCCTGTATGAATGAATTAGATCGTTAAGTACAAGCTGCCTGTGGCGTGATCGACCTCCACCTCATAGGTGGTCACATGACCCGTATCGGGGGCCTGCACCTCGCCTGTATGCAGCTCGATCCGCCAGTCATGGAGCGGGCAGTGCACCTTGGAGCCGCAGACCATACCCTCTGAGAGCAGGCCGCCCTTGTGCGGACAACGGTTCTCCACCGCCAGCACCTCTCCGCTGCTTAGCCGGAACAAGGCAATCTCCAAGTGATCTATCCGTATTGTTCGTGATCCTTTCAGATCCACATCATTCAGGTTGCCGATCAGCAGTTTCGTCATTGTCATCCTGGGGGCCTCCTTATACCGTCTCTGGCAAAGAGATCGGTTCGAAATTTTTGCGCAACTCCGGGGTATTCACAATCTGCTTCCATGGATCGGTAGTCAGGCTGAGCGTCTTCTGAATTCTCTCCACCAGCGCCGCCCGTTCCTCCGGTGATTCCAGCGCCTGCTTGATGCTGTCCAGACCCACGCGCTCGATCCACTGTGCGGTCCGTTCATTCCATCCGGCTTGCTCGCGGTAGTATTGCAGGAACGCACTTGCCCATTCCAGGACCTCATCATCGGTCTTCACCACGCAGAGCAGATCGGTCGCCCGGACATGAACGCCGCCGTTACCACCGACATGCAGCTCCCAGCCGCCGTCAATCGCCACCACCCCGAAGTCCTTGATTGTCGCTTCCGCACAGTTGCGCGGACACCCGGATACAGCCAACTTCACCTTCCCCGGCGCATTCAGCCGTTCAAAAGCCTTCTCCAGCCGAATTCCCATCCCCAGCGCATCCTGGGTCCCGAACCGGCAGAAGGTGGAGCCTACGCAGGTCTTTACGGTGCGCAGCGTCTTGCCGTAGGCATGGCCGGAAGGCATATCCAGCTCCTCCCACATCTTCGGCAGATCCTCCTTCTTCACACCCAGCAGATCCAGACGCTGCCCGCCGGTGAATTTGACCAGCGGCACATCGTATTTCACCGCGACCTCCGCTATCTTGATCAGCTCCGCCGGAGAAGTGACCCCGCCGTAGATTCTCGGCACCACAGAATAAGTTCCGTCCTTCTGGATATTGGCATGGTAGCGCTCATTCGTATATCTGGATTCATTCTCATCCATGTATTCCTCCGGCCAGAGCATGCCCAGGTAATAGTTCAGTGAAGGGCGGCATTTCGGGCAGCCTTCCTCGTTGCTCCAGGACAATACATGCATGACTTCCTTCACCGTGGTCAGCTTCATCCGCCTGATCTCGGCGACAATCTCATCCCGGCCCAGCGTCGTGCAGCCGCAGATGCCCTCTTTGACCGTAACGGCAGCCTCTCCCGCGTAGAGCTGGAGCAGTCCCTCTACCAATGGCTTGCAGCCGCCGCAGGAGGCGGAAGCTTTGGTGCAGGCTTTGATCTGTCCGACACTGGTGCAGCCGCCGGCGGTAATCGCTTCGGCAATGGTTCCCTTCGTTACTCCGTTGCAGCCGCAGATGATCTCGTCATCGGGCATCCCTTCCAGCCGGTTGCCCTTGGGCGCAGCCAGCGCATCGGCCGGAATGCCGAGCAGCAGCTCTTTCTCGCGCCCCTTGATATTCTCGCCTTTCTTGATCATCGAGAAGAGCTGCGCGCCGTCATTCGTATCGCCGAACAGCACGGCACCGATCAGCTTATCCTCCTGGATGACCAGCTTCTTGTAGATTCCTTCCGTCTCATCTTGGAAGCGGAGCGCTTTCGTTGCGGGCTGCTCGTTATACTGTCCTGCCGAGAAAACATCGACGCCGGACACCTTCAGCTTCGTCGAAGTCACCGAACCGGCGTATCCCTCCGTGGAAGCGCCTGCCAGTCTTTTGGCCAACACAGCGCCTTGCTCATACAGCGGGGCTACCAGGCCGTAGGCAATGCCGCGATGCTCTGCACATTCCCCGACGGCGTAAACGCCGGGCAGGCTGGTCTCCATATAATCGTTCACCACGATGCCCCGGTTCACCTCAATCCCGCTGCTGCGGGCCAGTTCCACATTCGGCTTGATGCCGACCGCCATCACGATCAGATCGGCCTCCGCCATCTCGCCGTCTGCGAACAGCAGGCCTTTGACTCTCTTTTTGCCGAGAATGGCTTCCGACTGCTTCTTCAATAGGAACTTCATACCTTGAGCCTCCAGCTCCCCCCGTAGCATCCGGGAAGCGGCCTCGTCTAACTGACGCTCCATAATATATTCGTGGATGTGAACCACCGAGACGTCCATCCCCAGATACAGCAGCCCTCTGGCCGCCTCCAGTCCAAGTAGACCGCCGCCGATAACAAGCGCCTTGCTGTATTTTTGTGAGACGTCCTGCATGATTTGAGTATCCTTGATGTCACGGAAGGCAATGACGCCCTCCTTCTCCGTTCCGGGAATCGGCAGCATGAAGGGATTGGAGCCGGTAGCCAGAATCAGCTCGTCATACGCGGCGGTAACTCCTTTATCCGTATAGACTGTACGTGCAGTAGTATCAATAGAAGTTACTGTGTGTCCCGTATACAAGGTAATATTGAAGCTACGGTACCATTCGAGATCATTAATGATGATTTCATCCAGACTTGCCCCGCCTGCCAGAACAGAAGACAGCATGATGCGGTTATAGTTAGGATAAGGCTCTGTGCCAAAAATCGTAATCTCGTAGGCCTCCGGCGCCAATTTGAGCAGATGCTCAATGGCTCTGACCCCCGCCATCCCATTGCCGACTAATATCAGTTTTTTACGCTTCACTGTCATCTGTATCTCTCTCCTCTCCAGGTGCACAACAGAAATAGCCCGCTTCACTCCGCCCGGAAAAGATACATTTCCCGTAAGCGATATAAGTGAGAGCAGGCGCCATTGCCGCTTCAGCCGAATACATCGTTGTATTCGTGAATTGTTGAATTTGTTAAAACGACTATACTACAGCCGTCTACGATACGTCAATAATTATGACATATAAAATTTAATTAATTTAATTTATCGACAATAACGCTGAATTAGTGTTATATAATATAACATAGTCTATCCTGTAATTGGATTATCTGCAATTATACAAGATGTCTCTATTCTTAGGTAAAAGGAGCGTCGTCCCCCATGCATTCCCTGCTCGTAATAGAACCTGCTGGAACAGAGAATCCCGCAGAAGCGCGCTCCTCTGATGGGCCTGATCACATCTTAAGCTCTTGCGGCTATGTAGTTGGAACCGCAGCGTCACCGGAGCAGGCCGCTCCGTTCATCGGCGATGCCGACGCCTTCATCCTCAATCTTCCGGTGACGGATATCAGCCACTGGAGAACCCTGCTGGTGCGGCATAAGGTTGCGCCGGTAATCTGGTGGTGTACCCCGCATACCGCTAACCTCTCCGTCTCTGCCTGCGGCGACGATATCATTGTGGACGGTATTCTGTCCCCCGCCATGAAGCCGCCGGAGATTCACTGGACGCTGCATTTCAGTGCCAGGCAATGCTTCGAGCGCAAGCAATGGCTGAAGGAACGGGAGCAGCTGCTCTCCCGGATCGAAGAACGCAAATGGATCGATATGGCCAAAGGCATTCTGTCCAAGGCCAAGAATATCAGCGAATCGGAAGCCTATGACCTGCTGCGCAAGCAGGCGATGAATGAACGCAAACGGATCGTCGATGTAGCTACCTCCATCGTCAAGGTCTACCAGATGCTGCAGAATCAAACTTAAGGAGAACACCCTATGATTAATATTCTCAAGGAAGTTGCCCGCGGCAAACGCGGTGCGAAGGATTTAAGCTACGGAGAAGCCGAATATGCGGCGGAAGCCATACTCACCCGGGCTGCTTCACCGGTCCAGATCGGCGCGTTCCTGATCGCAGAGCGAATGAAGCTGGAGAGCCTGGAGGAGCTGGAGGCTTTTGTGGCAGTCTGCCGTAAATACGCCTTCCGTGAGCCTGTTCACCAGGGAATCGACTGCGCCGGTCCGTATGACGGGAGAGTGCATTCCTTCATCGCTACCTTCCCCACGGCCTTTCTGCTGTCAGCCGCAGGTCTGCCGGTTACCCTGCATGGTTCAGCGGGCTTGCCGCCCAAATGGGGCATTACGCTACAGGATATTATCCAGGCCAGCGGAGTGGATGTAGCCGGACTACGCCGCAGCGACACGGTTCATGCCGCCGAAGCCAGCGGGGTTCTGTTCGTGAAGTCGGAGCAGTGGTGCCCGCCGCTGGGGGAGCTTCGCGGACTACGTGAGGACATTGGGATGCGGACGATTTTCAATACGGCTGAGAAGCTGATCGACTATTCCTGTTCACCGTTTATTGTATTCGGGATATTCCATAATACGGTATTCGACCGAATCTCCCGGCTCATAGTGAAGCTCGGCTATCAGCGCGGGCTGGTGGTGCAGGGCGTGGAAGGCTCGGAGGATCTGTACATTGACCGGCCGAACCGCGTATACCGGATTCAGGACGGTGCGGCGGAGCTGGATATCATCGACCCCGACTCGCTTGGCCTGGAGGTGACACTGCCTGAGGAGCAGGAGTGGACGGCTCTGCGGCAGCTCCGTATAGCAGAGGAGGTCCTGCAAGGCGGCGGGCACATGGCCTACTACAACCAGACGCTGCTTAATGCCGCTGCCAGACTGCATGCCGCCGGGCGTGTGAATTCTATTGAGGAAGGCGTCTATACCTGCAAGCCTCTGCTGGACAACGGGCGGGCTTGGGAGACTTACCAGCGCTGGCAACACACACTGGCGGGCAGAAGGGTCGCTTCACTCGGGCAGGGTTGAGAGTGAAGTGGTGTAAGGGTATTCGGTGTAATCAGGTGCAATATTGCACCTGATTACACCCTTGGCTAGTATCCCGTTCGCGCACCAGTAGCAGCTCCCCATTGTATTCGGTTTTCCGCACACATCCCAAAAAAGCGTGCCATCCGCATTCCTGCGGTGCACGCTCTTTTCCGTTAATGCAAATACTTCCGTTAATCCGTATGCAGCGCTCCCTGCGGCTTGCCGGAACCTGAGTTCCCGGCGGGCTCTCTGGCATCACTTTTGCCACCCAGCTTGAACACCAATATCCCGCCTACGATAATAAGCACGCCGATCAGCTGGTTGAACGAGAACGGAACCTTTGCCAGGCCCAGCCAGCCCAGTGAATCCCAGAGCAAGGCGAAGCCGAGCTGGGCAGTTAGTACAATCGAGATGGCATAGGTGGCGCCAAGGATTCTGGTGGCCTGGACCAGGCAGATCACGACCCCCACGCCGATCATTCCGCTTAACCAGTACCAGGGCTGCATGTGCTGCAGCGTGAACATATTCTTCCCTTCCATAATCAGCCCCATGACGAGCGAGGCGGCGAAGCCCATACCCAGCACCAGTGTAGTTGTTGACCAGGAGCCTGTGTGCTCATTAACCTTGGCGTTGAAAATATTCTGTAAACTGACCAGCGCGCCCGCGATCAGTGCAAGTAATAACCCTGTTAACATATCTCTTGCCCCCTTCGTTTAGAACTTCAGTACGACTACCCCGAGAATCATCATCCCGATGCCGATAAACTGCGGCAGCTTCATCTTCTGCCGGACGACTCCGAACCAGCCCCGGATCTCAATGATAAACGTCAGGCAGAGCTGGGCAATCAGCAGCGCCGAGATCGTCAGCGTAACCCCGATGTTCTGAATCGCAGTCACCTCGCTGAAAATCACGAAGGCGGCCAGACCCCCGCCGCTGATGTATAGCGGATGTACCTTGCGGAAGCCTTGCTTTTTCCCGTCCCGTACCACCAGCGCTATCGCTAACGCCATAATGAATCCGGTAAGCTGGGTAATGGTGGCCGCCTGCCACGTGCCGATATCCTGACTGATTCTGGCATTGGCTACCCCCTGAAGTGTAATGCAGGCCCCGGCCAAAAATGCGAATAGTATTCCTTTCATCTGTCTCTCTCCTCTATTTGCTTCTCTGTACTTATTAAAAGCCAGTTCGCCGGATTGTGGAAGGACATATGTCCTATTCGGTAAAAGTGTACTCGCCTCGCCGCCTGCATCGCCCTGCTAAAGAGACAACAAGCCCGTTTCAGGCCGGGTTCCGGCTCAAAACGGGCTTACTTTCTCTTCTATATTCAGGAGATGAGGCTCATCTCCCGCAGCTTGTCCATGATGATGACGCTGACCGCCGATACCCGGTCTATGTCCTTATAGGTTAACCAGGCCAGCTCTTCAATCTCCGAAGCCGGGGCAAGCTCGCCTGTGAAATCTGCGGTAAGGCAGGTCATCCGCACGAGCACGCCTTCCGCTTTGCCATGGGCCGGAGCTTCGAAGCTTCCGAACTCTGCAATCGTCTCCGGCAGGATCTGCACCGACAGCTCCTCCTCAATCTCACGGATCAGAGTCTCTGCATCACTCTCGCCGGGCTCCCGCTTGCCGCCGGGAAAATAATAAGTGTCTTTACCTTTGGATCGCGCGCCCAGCACCTTGCCGTCTACGACGTAAATCCAGGCTACCTTATCTATTACATTAGTCATTGTCATTCTGCACCTTTCCTTCTACTTCACGCTGAAACGGTACTGCTCTCTTAAGAACCGTGTACCCGTTCCTGCTTGCTGCTTGAATATGCATATGCTGTCCGGCCTCTTCCCAGGTTACAGCATATCCCTCCCCCTTGGCACAAAAAATAGACGCCGAGGAGTAGGACGGATCTGCATTTTTATTATAATTCCGCTGCTCCACCACCGTCTTGCTCTGATGGCAGGGCTCATATCCTGCTACTCTTAGCGACATCGATCCCTTGCCCTGCGTCATCGCTGCCAGTCTCACTCCGTAATTCATGAAGCTTGCCGCCGGAACTGTGCCGGTAATTACGGCCTTGGACGGTGTAATATCCGGGGGATTGAAGCGGCCTCCAGCCTGCTGGATATCACTCATAACCTTTCCCACATCGTCCGGATCTATCCGGATTTTCAGGTCGTAGACCGGCTCCAGCAGCAGATTCTCTGCCTGCTCCAGCCCCTGGCGCAACGCGCGGTAAGCCGCTTCCCGGAAATCGCCGCCGCTCGTATGCTTATTATGCGCCCTTCCCGTAAGCAGGGTGATCTTCAGATCCGTCAGCGGGGAACCGGTCAATAGGCCGTGATGGCCGCTCTCCAGCAGATGCTGCTCAATCTGATGCTGATAGCCTGCCGCCAGATCATCCGGGTGGCAGCGGTTAATGAAGGTGATCCCGCTCCCGCGTTCCCCGGCCTCAAGCATCAGATGAACCTCGGCGTAGTGGCCCAACGGCTCGAAATGCCCGCAGCCATAGACCGTACCGGCAATAGTCTCCTTATAGAGAATCTCCGGCGCGCCAAAAGAGATCTTAAGCTGAAACCGCTCCGCCACAATCTGCTCAAGAATTTCAAGCTGTATCCCGCCCATCACTTGAATATGCAGCTCCTGAAGATCTTCATCCCAGCTTACATTCAGTGACGGATCTTCCGCGCCGAGCTGTCCGAAGGCATGCATCAGCTCCTTCAGGTGCACGGGCGGCTTGAAGAGCACCTTGGATTTCAAGGTGGGAATAAGTCCGCTGCCCTGCGCGTCCTGAAGTGCGCCCACTCCCGCACCCGGAAGCACGGAGCTTAGGCCGACAACGGCGAACAGCTCCCCGGCGGCAGCCCAGTCCGCAGCACTATAAGCAGTACCGTTGTACTTGCGGATTCCGGTAATCCGTTCGGATATTTGTTCTGATTCAGGTCCATACGTCAAGAACTCACGGCTCTTCAGCACGCCTTGAAGGGCTTTGATGTAGGTGATGCGGGTACCTCTGGCATCGTGGCGGATCTTGTAGACCCTCCCGGCAAAAGGCAGCGTATAATCGTACTCCGTGAACGTGAGCGCATCCAGAACCTCCAGAAATTCACCCACGCCCTGATCCAGCAGCGCAGAGCCCTGCATACACGGAAAAATCTCTCCGCACTTCACCATAGACCTCAGCGCACTACGGCAATCGCTGTCCGTCAGCGTGCCTTCAAGATAAGGTTCCAGCAGCGTCTCGTCGCGTTCGGCAAGGAACGATTTCATCTCCTCGGTCCATGCTGCTTCCGGCTGCTCCGGCAACAGCAAGGCATCGCCGCTAAGCAGCTGACGGATCTCTTCCAGGACCCGTTCAGGATCACTGCCTGCACGGTCGGTTTTGTTAATGAAGAACAGGGTCGGAATCCGGTGCTGGCGCAGCAGCTGCCAGAGCGTTTCGGTGTGACTCTCTACACCTTCCACCGCGCTGAGAATCACCACTGCATAGTCCAGCACTTGCAGACAACGCTCCATCTCCGGGGAGAAATCGACATGGCCCGGCGTATCCAGCAGGAAATAGCGGGCATCCTTATAGGTGAACTCCGCCTGATCGGCGAAGACGGTAATCCCGCGTGCTTTTTCAATCTCATGGGTATCCAGGAACGTATCCTGATGGTCCACACGCCCCCTGCTGCGGATGGCTTCGGTATGGTAGAGCAGCTGCTCGGCGAAGGTCGTCTTCCCGGCATCTACATGGGCGAGCAGTCCGACAGTTATATTCATACAGTACCGCTACACCTCTCCACGGATATGCGGAACCACCTCTGAATGGTAAAAGGCAGCCAGGCGCTCCATATCCCCTGGGCTGAAGGAGGGTACATCCAGTGTGGCCAGATTATCGTTCACCTGAGCCTCATTCTTGAAGCCCGGAATCACACAGCTGACAGCCGGATGGTCCAGAATCCAGCGCATGGAGGCCCGTGCCATATTGCCGCGTCCTTCAGCGATCCACTCCAGCTTCTGCGCCAGCTCTACCCCCTTACCAAAAGGCAGTCCGGCAAAGGTCTCGCCCACATTGAACTGCTCCCCGTTCGCGTTGAACCTGCGGTGGTCGTTCTCCTGGAAGGTACTGGACGCTGTGAACTTGCCCGTCAAGAGACCGCTGGCCAGCGGCAGGCGCACCAGAATTCCCGCACCCTTGGCCGCAGCCTGCGGTAACAGCTCCTGTGCCGGCTGCTGGCGGAACAGATTGAAGATCACCTGGAGTGCCGCAACACCAGGATGCTCCAGGCAGAGCAAGCCCTCTTCGATGGTCTCTACGCTGACGCCGTAGTGGCGGATTTTACCCTCAGCCTTCAACTGGTCCAGCGCCGAGAACACACTGCCATCACGCAGAATCTCAATCGGCGGACAATGGATCTGATACAGATCAATCGCTTCCCGCTCCAGACGCCGCAGACTCTGCTCACAGTATTCACTGATCCGGCGCGCGGAGTAATTCTCCGGGTCATGGATATCACCGGCGCGGCAGAACTTCGTGGCGATATGTATCTCATCCTGCTTGCCCCGGGTCGCCTTGGCGAGCAGCTCCTCCGCATGGCCTCCGCCATAGACATCTGCCGTATCGAAGAAATTCACGCCCTGCTCCATCGCCGCCTGCAAGCCTCTCAGCCCGTCCTCATCCTTGCTATTCCCCCAGTCCCCGCCAATCGCCCAAGTGCCAAAGCTGACCTCACTGACAGACAGACCCGTGTTTCCCAGTTCGCGGTATTTCATTCTATGAACCTCCGTTTATGAGTTTGTGTGGAACCGTTCACAACTCTTCTTATTATGAAGGGTTTGGGCGGTCAGGTCCAGTTGGCAGCCGGATTGAACTTGAAGCATGGTCGTCCTTGCGGCGAACGAACATTCATATGGACTTCCCGCCTGCGATCTGGACGATCTTCTGAATCGTGCCGGGTACTTCATCGCTGTCGTTGATTACAAACAGATACTCCGACTCCCTCTCCGTTGGCGGCTCAGCCTGCCCCTTCTGTAAATCTGCGATTTGCCGGGTCAGCACTACATCGAAGCTCTTTGATTTTCTAAGGATAGCTGTGCTCCGTTCACTACTCGCTATACGCGAATACAGCAGCTCATCGGGCAGATTGAAATATACCAGCACACTAACCAATCCCTTCTGGTGAAACCAATCCAGCATTCGCAGTCGGCCTTCCCTATTGGAGTTATTGTTACACATGATGATGTGCTTCTCCGATTCATGGACGGCATAATCCACTAACGTTCGGGTCAGAGCGTCCTTGAGCGTATTCGCCCCTTGCTTGGGCAGCAGACTTTCGTACCGGGTATTGATGAATTCAGCAACATCATCCCGGTCAATAACAACCGATTCAGGTAAGCGCCGCTCTAATTCTCTACCAAATGTGGTCTTCCCGCTATGCGTTTTACCGACTGTAAGGATTGCTAACCTCTTCATCAATACCGCTCCTCTACGTTAATAGGTATTATCCTTCCATGACAAAAGCAAATACCGGATAACTCTCCACCGGCTCGAAGCCAAGCCTCAGCGCCAGCTTATGTGAAGCCACATTTTCATGAGTTGTTTCCCATAAAGGAAGCATTCCCTGAACGAGATAGTGACTAATTAACGATACAGCGGCGAGTGTAGCATAGCCCTTCCCGCGCTCCGATTCTGCATAAGTATCTACATCAATGAAGTACCTGTTATTCACGCTGAAGCCGTTATTTTTGCAAATAGAGACCACTTCATCCCTGATCTTCACTACAGCACCAGTGGTTGTCAGCCCAATGAACCTGTCCTCTCGTACAGACCCCTTATGGGTGAGCACGGGAAATTCCTCGTAGGCGACAGATAGATCTCCATCCAAGGGGATAGCAGCACGCCTGTTTTTTAGCTGAACAAATCGTTCGCTATTGAACTCATAGACCGACTCCATATGTCTGTCTACGCTCAGCCCGGCAATCTCAAGCGTCAACAGTTCCGTCCATGAATCACTATCATCCGTATAGATCTCGAACCATTTCTCTTGCCTCTGCTGGCAATCAGGTACGACTACCGTCTGCAAAAAAACCATCAGCTTCAGCCGGTTGATCTCAGTACTGATATCTCCGGCAGCATACATCCATCTCCCCGTAGCCCATACCACAGCCAGTGTCGGCGCTTCCGTATAATCAGCAAATACCCGCCCGGGATAATTCTCCAGCAGGACGGATAAGGCGGGAAGGTGATGCTTTTTACCGGCATAAAAATCATAAACTGCAGCAAAATCCTCAGGTTGCAGCTCCAAAAGCTTATTCAGCTCATTCATTACGCTTCCCTCCATGTATGTATCTCACTTCAATACCGCAGCACCAGTACAAACCGCATACCCCGCTCAAGCGGCTCCGCGAAGATATCGCCGCCCATCTTCTGCAGCAGCTGCTTGCAGATGAAGAGGCCGAGGCCATTGCCCGGCTTGCCGTCCGCATTGGACCCGCGCCAGAAGCTGGTGAAGATATGGGGCAGCTCGCTCAGGAGCAGCGGCTCTCCCGAATTCTCGATCACAATCAGCTGGCGGTAATCCTCCTCGCGGAAGGTAATAGAGATCGACCTGCCGTCTCCATACTTAATGGCATTCTCAATGAGATTATTCAGCACCTCATGCAGCCGTTCTTCGTCTCCAAGCAGCAGCTTGTCCTGATAAGCACCTGCCGTGAGCTCCACCTTCAGCAGCTCCAGCCGCTCCTTATGGTTACGGATGACCTTGCCGACCAGCCCGCTGAGATAGAACTCTCCCGGGGCCACCTCTATATTCTGCAGAGAAGAGACGGAAGCGGTGATGATATCGCCGATCAGCTGCTCCATTTGTTCTGCTTGCTGACCAATCAGCCGGGCGGCCGATTGCCGCTTGACTTCGCTGTCATAGAGGCCGTCCGCCAGGGCGCTGGCGTAGAGCCTGATCGTGGCGACTGGGGTTTTAAGCTCATGCGAGAGGGACGCGATCAGCGTCTGGCGGTCCTTTTCCAGGCGGAGATTCGTCTCTTTCTGGGCATCCAGTGTCTGCCGCAGCAGGTCCAGCCCCCACACGAACCGGCCGAAGTACCGGCTACGGTGCTCCTTCATACCTATGCTCAGCTGGCCCCTGGATAACTCATAAGGCAACTCCTGCAGAGTATGGAACGGCCGCAGAATCTGCTTACGGATGTAGAACAGCAGCACCATCACGGCTCCAAGCGTCGCCAGCAGGAACAGATCCAGAACTAGAAACGCATGAACATCCGACCCGGGCATCCGGTAAGAGAACCTTAAGTATCCTGCGATTTGCTGATCCGCATACAAGGGCTTGACCATGAATTCATTGCTGTCCTCCACCCCGATACCGGCAAAAAAGCGCTGAACCTCATCCGGCCCCGCCTCCTTCCCGATCCAGCTTAAGCCGTTCACGTAGGTATACCTGTTCAGATCAGGCAGCAGTTCCTCCGGAGGAATTCCTCGCTGCACCTGCTCATAGATACGGCCTATCTCTATCCGGTAAGCCTTCCCGGCCGTCCCTGTCTCCCTGGAGGATACATATCCATTAAGAGCCGCTATGAACGTCAGCCCGAGAAGTAACGCCCAGAGCATCAGCCTGTTAAATGCCTTCATATTTATATCCCACTCCCCAGATGGTAACGATGCGCCTTGGATCTTTGGGGTTATGTTCGATTTTGTCCCGCAGCTTGTTCATATGTACGGTCAACGTGGACGGCTCACTGAAGCTGTCTGCCCCCCATACCTGCTGGAACAGCCACTCCTTGCGAAGCGCTTTGCCCTTGTTGCTCATCAGCAAGACCAACAGCTCGTACTCTTTGGCTGTCATCCCTAGCGGCTGGCCGCTTCTATATACTACTCTTGCGGTCTGATTCACTGTAAGTTCGCCATCCGTCAGCAGCAGCTTGTTCTCGTTCATCTCATAGCTCCGCCGAAGGTGCGCCTTGACCTTCGCCGTCAGCAGAGGAGCCGAGAAGGGCTTCTCCAGGTAATCGTCCGCACCCAGCTCAAGCCCGATAATCTTGCTCTCATCCCCGTGGCGTGCGCTCATGATCAGAATCGGCAGATTGAACTTCTCCCTGGCGATTCTGCATACGGCGAAGCCGTCCAGCCCCGGCAGCATAATATCGAGCAGCAGCAGCTTGACGGCATTCGTCTCCAAATAAGCCAAGCCCTCTTCCGCAGAGGCCATACTGCATACAGAATATCCTTCCACCTGCAAAAAATCCTTCATCACCTCCGCCAGCTCCGCATTATCCTCAATGATCAGAATATCCGCCACGGCTCTCTCCTCCTGCTGCTTGCAGCTTCCTACCAGCCCATCTCCATCAGCCAACCGGTCAGGCTGCGTTCACGTTCCCTCGGACCTTGCTCCGGTATATATTTGCCCAGCACATGCTCACCCTGAATATTGCCATCTACCATATACAGCACCTTATCACTCTGCGCGGCTACCTTCACATCGTGAGTAACCACCATCAGCGTTGTTCCTTCCCGGTTGATCCGGCAGAGCTCGGACATGACCTCCTGTGCGGCTTTGGAATTGAGCGCACCTGTCGGCTCATCCGCGAACAGCATAGCCGGCTTGTTGATGAGCGCCCGGCAGATGCAGGCCCGCTGCAGCTGTCCGCCGGACACCTCTGTAATGTCATGGCCCGCTGTCTCCATAATGTTCAGCTTCCGCATCAGCTCATCGGCATATTGATTCACCTCGCTGCGGCTGCGTCCCTGTCCGCCTCTCTTGCCGCTCAGCGACTCATAGCCTGATAGAATAATATTATCATAAACCGAGAGATTGCTCAGCATATGCATCTGCTGGAAGATGAAGCCCATTTTGTGCAGCCGCAGTTCAGCCATGCCCTTCTCAGAGAGCTGCGAGAGACTCTCCCCGTCAAAGACCACCTCGCCCGCCGTAAGGCGGTCCATCCCGCTGACGGTATAGAGCAGCGTAGACTTGCCCGAACCGGACGGCCCCATGACAGACACGAACTCCCCGGCATGAAGCGAGAAATTGATATTCCGCAGCACGTTATTCTGACTTTTATTGACGATATAGGTCTTACATAGGTTGGTTACTTCCAGTACTGCTGCCATTTCGCCACTCCTTCTTTTCTTTTAAAATATAAGCCTATTCCTTATTCATATTCCATATCTGCACACGCTTGATCTGGCCGCAGCTGGTGTACACTGCCAGCATGACCACGGCAAGGATCAGCAGCGGATACAGTAGATAGACCTGGAGCGGAAGAATATTTAACTGGAGGCTGGTCAGTCCGAAGATCCGGAAAATGAGACCCAGCAGGCGGCTGCCTAGGGTGTTCGCAGCGATTACGCCCAACACCAGCGAGACGGACATAATAATCAGAATGCGCAGCGCCTGCCACCGCCGGATCGCGGCATTCGTGAAGCCGATGCTTTTCATGACAGCAATGCCGTGAACCTCCTTCGCAATCATCAATCGGACGAACAGGCTGGTGATGAAGAACGTAATGAGGCAGATGATAGCCGTAAGCAGCCCATTGATGCTGTGAAGCTGGCCCATGAAGCCGCCCGTGATCTCTCCCAGCAGTTCAAACGAGGTTTTGAAGCCTTGTTCCGGGAATTGCTGCTGAATTTCCTTCATCATCCCTGCCTTCGCTTGCTCCGGGGCATGGAGTTCGCCGGAGAACATGTAAGCGGGTATTGTCTTCAGCTCATAGTCCCGTGCAATCCAGACCGCGTACCCTTCGTTGGAGATACTTTGAAACAGTCCGCTGATCATGAAGGTCCCCTGAACCCCGCCGATTTCAAAAGTAATATTATCGCCCACCCGCTTCCCGTATTTCTCGGACATGATGGTTGTAATCGCAATTTCATTCTTCAGGAGCGGGGCTGTCCCTTCCAGAATCTCAACAGATCCGTTCTGATCATTCTTCTGGCCGTTAATCCGCCGGTTGGCTTGCCCGTTATCGGAGATATATTTGGTACTTACCGTATAATTCGCTGTAAGCGTGACCTCGAAGCCCTGATCCTTCAGCCGCTTGGACAGGAGTGCCTTGTCCTGTTGGATCTTCTCAACGGGTTTCTCTGCCACGACGGTTGAGCTATAAAAATCCGCACCAATTGTACCTAAATATTCCAGGAACTTAGGCGTTACAATGGTATTGGTCAGATTGACCGGGATCAGAATGATCGCGGAGCTTAGGATCAGCGTCAGGATCAGCGAAGTGTAGCTCTTGAGCCGGTTCAGCACATCGCTCAGCGCGAGGAAGAACGGGGGCGGGATGAAACGGATTTTATGTAAAAGAATGCGCCGGGACGCCTTGAAGCGTTCACCGGTCTGGCCTTGCCGGATTGCATCGATGGCCGATGCCTTGTTAATCTTGCGCATGCAGAGTAAGCAGAACAGCAGAATGAATGCGATCATAACCACCGTGCTAAGCGCCGAGATCATTATATTGGTGCTGCCTCCGGGTAAAATCATATACTGCGAGGTTTTGCGGGACATCAGCGCAGTCAATGGGAGACTGATGCCGAGTCCAAGAACGCCGCCGAGACAGGCCAGCCCTGTATATTTTGTCAGGTAGAGCTGCTTGATCGCCCGGTTCCTGAACCCGATGGCCTTCATAACGCCAATCTCCTTGTATTCATCCTGCAGGGTGGAGACAATGGTGAAGCGCAGGGTCAGAAAAGCAATGAAGATCAGAAACACGCTAATTGCAAACATCATGGCTGAGATCATCCGGTCCGTCATATAAGTCATCTTGACCAGCGCCTTATCCACCTCGAAGCTGATAGGCAGATCACTGTTCGCAAAAGAAGATGATATCTCAGTAGACGCTACACCCGGTGCCGCCACGAAGCTCCATAGATTCATCCGTTTATCTTCGGGCACCAGCTTCTCTATTTCCTTGAAATCCTCTGCTGACAACATGAGGCGCTTTAGTCCCAGCAGATCTGCCCCCATGAACGCATCCTTGAAGTAACCGTTCACCGTGAACGTTCTCGTAATCTCACCGAACGTAAGCTTCAGCTGCTCTCCCGGTACGATACCGCTGCTTAGCATCAGGCTGGCCGGAAGACCGATCTCCCCTGGGCGAAGCGAATATCGCTCATTGTCTTCACCGAAGACCAGGTTCACCTGCTCAGGAATGGCGGACAGCACGAAGCTTACATTTCCCGAGAAGCTCTTGCGGCCTTCAGGCATCGTAACCTGATTCAGTAAGAGATTGAGCTGCCGTTCTGTATAAGCTGTCTCCACCTTCTTTTCCTGCTTGACCCAGTCTTCTACTGCCGAGTTATAGCCAGGGTCATTGGCCAGCGTGATATTAAGATCCGCCACCTTGCTGGCTTCGATGAAACTGCCCAAGGCGCTGGAGGTGGAATACATCAGGCTGGAGCTGCTTGCAGCTAGTGTGGAGGCCAGGATGATGAGGATCAGCAGAACGGTATTCATCACCTTTTTACGCCGCAAATCCTTTTTTAGAATAGTCAGGAACACGTTAATTTTCTCCCTTCGTCAAGCTCTGTCCTGATTATAAGACTTCAAATGTTAAATAATCCTTAAGTCGGTCCAATCCTTGCTTACCCTATGAAAACAGCAAAAAGAGCTACGGAATAAACGCTCCATAGCTCCTTAACTGCCCTGCCTCAGAATTGCCCTTTAGCAAAATTGTAAAATGCCAGTGCGTCTTCCCATGCCGGGAATCCAGCCTGAGCCAGCTTGTCGCTGCCCCCGCCCTTGCCCTGGTATCCGCCCAAGTGAGCCTTGAAGAAGGTGCCACACGAGAAATCCGCAGATCCGCTATGCGCGAGTACCGCCTTATTCTCCGCCGCACTCAGCAGCAGCACCGGAAGGTCGGTCAGCGCCGTCAGCTTCGCAGCCAGACTCTGCAGATCCTTAAGCGTTCTCCCGTCCGACATATGCGTGAGCACCCGGCTGCCCTCTTCCATAGAAGCTAACAGGTCCCGGGCCAGATAGCTGTCGTTCTGCTCCTTCACGGCAGCCAGCTCTGCTACCAGCAGCTTCTGCTCCTGCTCCCATTTGCTGATCCGGTCCATAATTTCGTCCTTGTTCGTATTGAATTTGGCCGACAACAGACTCAGGATTTGCATTTGATCGTTGAATTCCGCAAGCGCCCGGCTCCCGCATTTGAAGGTAATCCTGATATTGCCCTTCTGCTTCTCGGACCGCAGCAGCTTGATCATCCCAATCTCCCCTGTCGAAGACACATGGGTGCCGCCGCAGGCGTTATGCTCTACACCTTCAATCTCGACAATCCGGATGTCCTCCGTTACCTTAGGAAGCTTCACCAGCGGCAGCTTGGCCATTTCCTCTGCGGTCACGAAGTAGCTGGTAATTGCGCGGTTCAGATAGATCTGACGGTTCACCTCCTGTTCAGCCTCCGCCAGCTGCGCCGCAGATAGTTCCCCCAGATCAAGATCAATCGTGGCATAATCGCTGCCCAGGTGGAAGCTCAGTGTCAGTGCCTGATACAGCTCGCGGAATACCGCCGATAGCAGATGCTGGCCGCTGTGCTGCTGCATATGGTCGAATCTCCGGCTCCAGTCGATGGCGCAGTCTACTTCAGTCTGCCCGGGAAGCTGCGCTACTTTATGCAGTACCTCCTGATCCTCCAGCACCACATCCAGTACATTAATTCCGCCGATGGTTCCCGTATCGCATGGCTGTCCGCCGCCGTGCGGGTAGAAGGCCGTCTCCGCAAGCGTCACATAGCTCCCGTCTTCACGCTCTATCGCGGAAGTGATCACGGTACTCCATTCTTGAATATAAGCTGAATCATAATATAGCTTCTTGGTCATCCCTTAAGCTCCCCCATTCGCATCCGTTGCAGGTCCGAAGAACTTCTCCATGACCACGTAATCCTTGCCGCCTTTGCTGAACACTTCATCCGTTCTCTGCATGCCGAATTTCTTGTAAAAGCCTGCCTTGTACGTTCTGGCATTACAGAAAATCCGCCGCACCCCCGCCAGCTCCGCTTCCGCAAGAACCGTCTTCAGCAGCTTGCTGCCATAGCTCTGGCCCTGCTCCAGCTCCAGGGTAGCGAATTTGCGGAACTGCGCATCTGTGCCGTTGACGAACAGGGATAACACAGAAACCAGACGATCCCCCACATACAGCCCGTAATGCTTGCCTTGATCGTCATCTGCCAGCTTAATATAATCCGGCTCCCGCTCGGGCCACATGACTTCATGCCTAAGCTTCCAGACTTCTTCCTTATGTATAAGCTTGATCTCCATCTCATCCACTCCATTAGTTGTGCTTAATGCATCGTATCCCATATTTGCTTGCCGATCAATATGACAGTGACTGTAATGAATAACGGCCGAATATACGCTGCCCCTTTGCGGATCGCCATCCGGGAGCCGACAATGGCTCCAATCACCATCGGAATCCCCAGAATCAGCCCGTGGGTGTAACTGACAGAGCCCAGGGCAATGAATGTAAGCAGGCTTGTGATGTTGCTGGCGAAATTCAGGATTTTGGCGTTGCCTGCGGCGGTGACAAATTCAAACCCCATCATCAGAAAAGCGAAAATCAGAAACGACCCCGTTCCCGGGCCGAAGAACCCGTCATAGAAGCCGATTATGAGCGCTGCCATGCTTCCCGCCAGACGTAATTTACCGTTGCTGGCAGAGAAGGTGGAGACGTCTCCCCAGGCTTTTTTGAACAAGGTGTAGATTGTAATGACCACCAGCATCACGATCACCAGCGGCTTCAGGAACTCGGAAGGCACCTGACGGACAGTCAGCGTTCCGGCCATCGCTCCAATGATCGACAGCGGGATCAGCGTCCGCACCAGCTTGAAATTGATTTTGCCGGAACGCACGAACGAGGCGGTGCTGGTCAGCGAGCACATCGAACCGGCCAATTTACTGCTGCCCAGCAGCAGCGGAAGCGGAATCCCTACCGCCAGCAACGCCGGAATCGCGATCAGTCCGCCGCCGCCCACTACAGAATCAATTAATCCGGCCAGAAATCCGCATACCACCAATATAAGAACCATACTGAGCGTCCAGTCTTCCATTACTGCGCCATCCCCCCCGCTACTCTAATCTAATTCCATCCGTGAGCGGCATACCAGACGCCGTTCCTGAATGTATTCCAGGCCTCCTGTACGAACGGGATGATATTCTCCGGCAGCGCATCCACCGGGAACCAGCTTACCTCATCGCATTTGTCCGGCTCCATGTTGTGGATCTCTCCGGTCCACTGCTCCGCCCTGAAAAAGAAATCCACCCGCTCATCCCCGGAGGTCCGCAGGTGCATCGTTCCGATCAGGGTAAGATTGGCGGGAGCTATAACCGCACCGCATTCTTCCCGGACCTCGCGGATGGCGGCGGTATGCAGCGGCTCGCCGCCATCCAGCTTCCCGGCAGGCAATCCATACTCCCCGTCATGATGTCCCGTATTCTTCCGTCTCAGCAGCAGGACTTGTCCGTCCTTAATCAGAAAAACATGAACCACACTGACTAATCGAAAGACTTCCATTCCAATTCTTCCTCTCCATTCTCACTCCCGAAAGAATAAGCGGACAAGCCTGGAAATCGGCTTGCCCGCTTATTCAAGTTACCGCTATTCTATTCTTCAGAATCCACGTTGTGGTAGACCTGCTGCACATCGTCCAATTCTTCGAGCGCATCGATCAGCTTCTCGAACTGTGCCTGTGCATCTTCAGGAATAGCTACGTAGTTCTGCGGGAGCAGTGTCAGCTCCGCTACGGTGAATTCCGTGATTCCCGCGCTGCGGA
The DNA here is from genome assembly GCF_038595095.1 of Paenibacillus sp. FSL P2-0089. Classification (NCBI taxonomy): domain Bacteria; kingdom Bacillati; phylum Bacillota; class Bacilli; order Caryophanales; family Paenibacillaceae; genus Paenibacillus; species Paenibacillus sp. FSL P2-0089. Next base: position 3,358,440 of record NZ_CP152006.1, on the reverse strand, counting down.
AGGCTTCCTGAACCGCATGGAACTGATCCGGCTCAGCATACACGATGACCGCCTCGTCCTCTTCCAGCACATCGCGGACATCCAGATCTGCTTCAATCAGCAGCTCCATCACCTCATCCGCTGATTTGCCTTCTACCCCGATTACCGCTGTCGGATCGAACATATACGTAACCGATCCGCTGACGCCCATGTTGCCGCCGTTCTTGCTGAACGTGGAACGGACCAGCGGAGCCGTGCGGTTGACGTTATTCGTCAGCGCATCGACTACAATCATCGAGCCGCTTGGACCGAAGCCTTCATAGCGCAGCTCAACGTAAGTCTCATCGCCGCTACCCTTGGCTTTCTCCAGGGCACGGTCAATAATCGCCTTCGGTACATTGTAGGTCTTGGCACGCTCCAGAACGACCTTCAGCGCCCGGTTGGATTCCGGATCAGGCTCGCCCTTCTTCGCTGCAACATAGATTTCTACCCCGAACTTGGCGTAGACCTTACTTGTATTCGCATCCTTGGATGCTTTCTTTTCCTTAATATTATTCCATTTACGACCCATATCGTTACCGCTCGCTTTCCAACATTTGATTAAAAACAGTCTTGTATATTATACCTCTGTTCGATCTATCCCGTAAAGGGCAGTCCACACTCCTTCACAATTCGAGCAAATTCAGCATCCGCTCCGTTCCGGCTGCCTGAATCAGCCAAGGCAGACGAGGCCCCTCCTCTGCACCAAGCACCAGCTGATAGATGATGGTGAACAGTCTTTTTTGTTGGATGCGCATCGTCTTTTTGTCTTCATGATGGCAAATGGCGTAGATTTCGGTCATCCGCTGCGTCTCGTCCAGCTCCCTGCTCCGCAGCAGACTGCACAAGCTCCGCAGCCATCTCAGTTCTCCAGTAAGGGAGTGATAATATGCATAGTTGGGCGAAGCTTGGATCGTCACCAGCTTGTGCGGCATCCAGTTCCTAATCCAGTATTCCGCACGGTCCGCCACCCTCTGAAGCCGGAGTTCATCAATCTCCACATTATTTCTGTTGAACATCTCCCGGAGCCTTCCCCTGTCGAAGTTGATTAAGGGAAGCAGACTGGCTACCTGGCCGAAGCTAACGTTGCTTCCAGCACTCACCGGGGAGTCGCTTCGCAGAGACAGCTCCAGCGCACCTGCAAGATCGCCCGTTAGCCTGCCTGCCCGTGCTCCCGCAGCATACCGCTCGAACTCCGCATAGTTGCGCAGCACATCCTCATCCAGCCCGATATGAAAGGCGGCATTCGGCTGGTATTTGGCGAACAGGAACAGGATGTTCTCAGGGGCATAGACCTCTAGCAGATCATCTGGAGTGTAATTGTGCCCGGAGGAGCTGGACATTTTGGCGAAACTGCCTTTAATACTGATGAATTCATATGGCTCATACATGGGCGGCGAATACCCGTAGATCTGCTCTGCGATTACCGCAGCCACATTATAGCTTCCTGTCTCTGACGAATGATCCCGGCCTCCCGGCTCGAATACGACCTGCTCCTGCTGCCAGCGCATCGGCCAGTCGATTTTCCAGTGCAGCTTGATATTGTCCGCCTGCGGAATATGTACAGTATCGCAATGACCACAGCCGCAGTGGTAAGCCACGGTCTCCGCCGTGTCGTCGTAGTCCAGAATGGTGGTCGAGTCTTTGCCGCATTGCCCGCAATAGAGATGGATGGGATAGAATGCCGCCCGCTCATCCGCTGAACTCCCACCTGTCTTGAACGACATCAGGATATCGTAAATCTCTCCCCGGCGGCGCAGGGCGTGCAGAATTTGCGGATAATAACGGCCTGACTGGTATTCCCGGCTCTGATAAATGAACTCCGGCTCAATCTCAAATACCTGGAGCGCCTGCTCGAATTCCGACTCGAAATGTGCCGCATACGAAGCATGACAGCCATACGGACAAGGCACCTTCGAATATGGCAGCCCAATATACTGAGCGAAGCCGGGATCGATATGGGCCGGAACTTTACGAAACCGGTCGAAGTCATCCCACGAGAAAATAAACCGCACCTCCTTCCCCGCCCGCCGCAGCGCCTTCGCCACAAATGCAGTCGTTACCACCTCGCGGAAATTCCCGATATGAACGGACCCGGACGGACTGATCCCAGATGCACATACATACGTCTGCCGCTGCGGATGCTCCGCGATTAACCGGTTTGCAATTTTTTCTGCCCAATGCACAATGAATCACCTCTACTGATAGTATGAATCTTACTTGGAGCCTGCTTGACTGCGCTCGGAGCCGCCCGCCTGTGAACGCAAAAAAGCTCCCGCCCTCAAGATCAATATCTTGAGGACGAGAGCTTGGATAAGCTTCGTGGTACCACCTCTGTTCACGGACAAGTTGCCTGATCCGCCTCTTCGGGTACGGCCATGACGCTTATACCCTATCTCTGTAACGGGAGAACCCGGCATACCATCCTTGGACACTTGTGCCCAATTCCCTATGCAGCTCGGAGACTTTTTTCAGATCAGGCGCTTCGCTGCTCCCTTTCACCACTCTGGAGCTCTCTGTAAACGCTGCCGCCTGCTTACTCTTCTCTTCATCGCTTGTTGCTGTAAGTTATTATGTGCAATAATACTGCGGGAGGGAGAATGTGTCAATTACTAAGTTTAAAATAACCTTTAATAGCTGTCAGGGATTTCGCTTGAGCATCTCGAACCAAAGACAGAACTCCAGAAAATTCATCACCCTAAGCCCATGCCATACTTTTCTTCGCTATTTTTGATAAAATCATAAGGAATACATAGCAAGCTCAGTTTTGTTAATAACTTCTGCATTAGGTGGGTCAAGTCTCTTCTTATCGGTGTCCTGAACAAAAAAGGAGGATTATTCATGAAAAAAAATCTATTCTTCACCTTCATTAGCTTTTTATTTCTTATTGCTTGTTCTTCTCAACAAAAATATTCTAACGTGAATGAAGCCATAATGTCCCTTGAAAAAAACATTACACAAATTGAATCACCTGACGACTACATTCTTGAGGGTATTAAACCTGTTAGCTATAAACTGAGTAATGAGGAAATTATAAAAGTTTACACTCTCGGATCGGAGGAGAAACAAGAAAGTGGATTAAAGCATTTTGAAGAAAGTATTCAGCTTCTTAGTTCCCACGCACCAATTGTCTACCAATCTGGAAAATATTTAATTCTGTATTACCCTCTCGTCGATTCAAAAACTCGAACACCCAAGCTAAACGAAACAGAGTTTGGAGTAAAAATAGAAAACGCTCTCAACAGTATGTAACAGTAACAGTAAAAAATCACGATTCAGGTCTATGCGACTATTAGAATCGAATGCCTCGGCTCATATGGCCAAACGATCAGTGCTCTTCGGAGGGCTACTTGTGATTAGATGCACGCCTTATAACGTTCTATTGATCTACAACTGCAATCACACAGAACACAAGCCATCCGCAGCAAACAAATGGAATAACGTATCTTATTTCCCTCGTTTCTAATAGTTTCAGGTAAACAAGTGGAAAAACAGCAACTACTGGATCGGGATATACCACTATGGCGGAATATGGGAGAAATTAAGTGTCGTTTATCCAACTGCTGCCCCGGCACAGCCATACATATCATCAGCAAGTGGAGAAAATCCATCTATCCTCCGCCCGTAGCCTGGCGATCCCCGCAAAAAGGAGGATCGCCCCCGGCAATCCTCCCCACTCACTTACACCCAAACCTCATTCGCCGTCTCAATCACCAGCCGCAGCTTATCCCACTGCTCTTCTTCCGTCAAAATATTGCCTTCCTCCGAAGAGGCGAAGCCGCATTGTGTGCTAAGACACAGTTTGTTGATGTCTACGTACTGTGCAGCTTCTTCGATCCGCGCGATGAGCTGCTCCTTGCTCTCCAGGCCGCCATGCTTGGTTGTCACCAGTCCCAGTACAACGAATTGGTCCCGGATGAAGCGCAGCGGCTCGAAGTCGCCGGAGCGTTCATTGTCGTATTCGAGGAAGAACGCGTCCACGTTCGTATTCGAGAAAAGCTCCTCGGCGACCGGCCCGTACCCGCCGGCGGCGAACCAGGTGGAGCGGAGATTGCCCCGGCATACATGCAGGGCAATGGTCATGTCCGCCGGGCGGCTGGCAATGCTCTCATTAATCAGCCGGACGTAATCTTTTGCCAACTGATCCGGGTCAACGCCCCTGCTGCGCAGATGAGCACGATGTCTGCCGCTGCACAGCGTCCCCCAGGTGGTATCATCCAGCTGCAGATAACGGCAACCGGCATCATAGAAGGCCTGAATCGCCGTCCGGTACACCTGAATGATATCTCCGTACAGCGTTTCGGTATCGGAATAAATCTCGTTTCCGTTATACTCCTGCACGAAATGGAACAAAGAGGGTGAAGGAATCGTCATTTTGGCCAGCGTCTCTCCGGCCATCTGCTGCAAGGTACGGAATTCCGCGACCATGGGATGGTCCCCGAAGGCGATTTTACCGGTAATTCTGAAGCTCTCCGCCCGGTTCGTCTGCTCCTTGGAAGCGCCGGGAGTACCGCCAAGAGTGATCTTTCCAGTACCCTCAATCCCCAGGAAGAAGTCCAGATGCCACCAGGAGCGGCGGAATTCGCCATCGGTCACAGCCTTCAGCCCAAGCGCCTTCTCCTGCTGCAGCAGCTTTCCAATCTCTATATTCTCAATCTCCGCCAACTGTCCCGCGGTTAGTTCACCTTCCGCATGCAGGCTGCGTGCATTCTTGATCTCCTCTGTACGCAGGAAGCTCCCGACAATGTCGTAACGGAAGGGCGGTGCATTTCTTGTCGATCCGATCACTGGACTGCTCATACGTCCCTCCTGCTCTTATAGTAAGAAAGATTCAAGCTCGAAAACATTACCCGACACCAGATCATTCAGAATATCAATATATGTAGACATAATCTCACTCGGTTTGCGGTCCTTGTGGGCAATCCAGCCGACAGAGAACACTTCCTTGCTGTCAAAAGGGATCGTAATCAGCCCCGCATCATCCAGCTCAGAGGCCATAATCCCGGTCCCCACGGTATACGAATCACTTCCGAGCAGCAAATGAGTCAGTGTGGCCCGGTCAGTCACCTTAATATTCTTCTCAATCTGCGTGAAGCTAAGCATCTCCTCCGAGAAATGCAGCGAGTTGTTATCACCCTGCTCAAAAGTAATGTAAGGATATGGATGAATGTCCTCGGCCGTAATTCTCTCTTTTGCAGCCAAAACATGCCCTTCCCGCACATATACATGCGGATTCGTATTGAACAGCGGGGTGAACTTCAGGTTCCCGTCACTGAACAGCTTGTTCATGATCTTGTAGTTGCTCTCGTTGATATACAGAATCCCGATGTCGCTGCGCAGGGTACGCACATCCTCGATGATCTCATAGGTCTGCTTCTCTCTCAGGCTAAAATTGTATTCCTGCACCTTGCTCTCCTTCATCAGCTTCACAAAAGCATCCGTAACAAACGCATAATGCTGTGTAGATACCGAGAAATAGATCGGGCTGCGCTTCTTGCCGGTATAGCGGTTCTCCATGAATTCAGTCTGCTCAATAATCTGCCGGGCATAGCCCAGGAATTCCATGCCTTCCGCCGAGATGCTGATCCCACGGTTATTCCGTTCGAAAATCGTGATGCCAAGCTCGTTCTCCAGCTCCTTGATAGCATTCGAGAGGCTGGGCTGCGACACAAATAGCCGTTTGGCCGCTTCATTCATAGAGCCGCTGTTCGCAATCTCAATTGCGTAGCGGAGCTGCTGCAAAGTCAAACCTTTCCCCCTCCGATCATGGACTTCACCTGGCAGGTTCAGCAAAATAAGAATTTACTTGTTATCCTAGCACACCTGCCGCGTCTGATCTACTATTGATTATGAAGCAGGGAACCTAGCGTATGTTACTGGGTGCGCTTCTTGCCTGCGTCGATCTTGGCCGGGTCCAGCCCTTCCCAGATATTCTTGATCTTCGCGTTCTCGGGGTCATCGAATACCAGGAATGCCGTCGGCAAGTAACGCTCCCCATACTGCGAAGAGGGCTTGTTGACAATCTCATTGTCCTTCACCAGCACCGTCGAAGATCCCCCGTCCAGATTGGCCGCGATGACCGCCCCATGCTTCAGCATAATCTGCTGCACATCATACAGGTTCGCCCCGATGCTGTAGCCCGGCTGCCGCCCGTCAATCACTACGAAGATGAGCGCACCGTCTGCCCTTTGGCCCATAGCTGTTCTTGGCGCGATGCCCCAGCCTTCGGCGGCATTCTTAATCTGGCCTTTACCGTTCACAATAATCCGTGGCTGAAAAGAAACCGCCTCCTGCACCCCCATCTTGCTGAGCTGATCCAGAGTGTAGTTACCGGCGACCATTTTGCCTTCCTTATCGATGCCGACAATCTGTGTGGATTTCTTGCCGCCCAGTCCATTGTAGAACAGCTTCCCTTGCGAGATCACCAGCCCGATCGGCTTGAAGCCATTGCCCTTCCAGTTCGGATCGGCGAAGCCGCCGCCGTTCACCCCGGCGATAGCCCCGGTCCGCGCCACCATGCTGGATACCTTTTCCCCGGAGCCGATTTTGCTAGGCACACCCAGGCGCACCTTCTTGGGGTCGTTCACAATCATGACATAGCCGCTGTAGCCGCTGCCCGAAACCTCTTCAACCTGGACCAGCGGTGTATGCTCAGCTTCCTTTAGAGGCTCAGGCTTGATCTCATGGGTGTCTACCTCGTCGCCCATCTCCTCGAAGCGCTTGGTATAATCGCTGACGCGGTGCTTCAATTCCTCTTCGCCGATAATATATTTGGCCCAGTGCCGGTGTTGAGTCGTAATCAGCGTATCTGCGATCAGGAAGCGCGTATTCTGGGCCGACGGTGCAAAATAGAGCCAGCCTCCGGCTGCTATAACCAGAATGAAACAGACCATGAACACCCTGAAGAGTGTGCGGAAGAAACCTCTTTTCTTGCGCTTCGGCGCCGGTTTCTTCTTCTTACGTACAGTAGAACGTTGTGGTAAAGAGCTCACTTCTGAAATCCTCCCTAACATACCGATAATGGTTAAGTCTATAAACTCACAACTTCCATGATAGACGAAATCTCTGATTTAAAAGTTTCAGTTTGTTTAACTCTGTCCAGAAACTGTAAACTAGTTCATATAAGCGCAGGCCGGCCCAATTAAAACATAGGAGGACAGCGGCATGAAACAGCAATTCATCACAGCCTTGGAGCAGAACAATCTGGACAGCATCCGGCAAATACCTAAAGGCGATCTGCACAACCATATCACCCGGGGAGGCAACAAACGATATATAAGTGCCTGGTGCGGTACGGCTATACCGGAATGTCCAACATATAAGGATCTTGGGGAGATGAACCTGTGGAATGCCCGCTATATCAAGCCTTTACTAACTGGGCGAATCGGTTATGAGAAGCGTATTGAGGCGTCCTTTGTTCAAGCGAAGTCAGACGGTGTTCAATTGCTGCATATGAGTGTGACGATGGGTGAAGAAGAGTGGTTTGACGGCTCTATAGCAACACTGATTCAGACCATCCAGGGCATTCACCAGCGGTTTGCGCCAGAGATTCATTTTGTCCCGGAGCTTGCTTTTCTCACCCATACGCCGATTCAAGAAACCATTGAGATGCTCGAACAATATCTGGAGCATAACTACTTTAAATCCCTCGATATCTTTGGCGATGAGTTTGCCGTTCCCGGATTTAAGCAGGTGTTCCGCATGGCGAAGCAACAAGGGCTAATTCTCAAAGCGCATGTTGGGGAGTTTGGTACATCTGATCTGGTAAAACAAGCTGTGGAGGAACTGGAGCTCGATCAGGTTCAGCATGGCATCGCAGCCGCACAATCACCAGAGACGATGAAGTGGCTTGCCGACCATCATATTCAGCTTAACATCTGCCCTACCAGCAATGTTCTGCTTTCCCGGGTGGCCAATTATGCGTCACATCCCATCCGCAAGCTCTATGATTATGGCGTCACAGTCACGGTGAACACTGATGATATGATTATTTTTGACCAGAGTGTGTCGGACGAGTTCGTTAATCTGTACCGGGCCGGATTGTTCAGTGTGGAGGAGTTGAATACGATCCGGGAGAATGCGCTTACGGACGCAAACCGGAAATAAGGACAGGTGCTTGCATTCCTATACGCAACGCCACTATTCTATAAGTGAAGTTATACTTAATCGTAATATAAGGAGGGTTTTAATGAACGCTTTTCTTACTGAATTTGAACAACGGATTCGCGAGGGCTTGGTGGCTGACCTTGAAGCTATATTGGCCGAAGTAGCACATGAGAAGGTATATGTCTGCGCAGTCGGGACCGATAGCGACTTTGTCACTCTGTTCCTTGCTGTCAATACTGAGCAATCACTTGCCAGACATATTGCCGATATGACAAGTGAAGGTTTATGTGATGATGCTGAAACAGAGCTTTATTACAAATGGGCAATTTCCGAATTTCAATATGGTGAGCATTCGCATTTCAATCATATCAGCCGTTTTTTATATGCAGAGGATAATGTATACCAATATAAAGATGAAATGGTCAAAATCATTGCCAAGGCTGTTAATGAAACCAAGGACGATGTATTCACAAAATATAATCAAACCAAAGAGGACATTACCTTCTTTGTATCCATGACCGACGATGAGCTGGCTGAGGAATTAGAGAATGAATCAGTGGCGCTTATGACAAATCCTGAAATAGTTTCTGAATTTTTGGCACGCTATGATGCTGAAATTTAAAGAAACCTAATAGCGGCAGCCCGGACATTAATATCCCTGACTGCCGCTATAGTAATGGTAATTCGTGCTCTACCTTGATTTGGTCAAGTATAGAGTAAGCTCATCATCCACCCGCACCTGACTTCCAGGAACCACAGGCTTGTTGTCATACATGAGTCCCCGGCCATCCGGAATGTAGCCGCGTTTGGTGTACAGCCTTTGGGCCGTACCGTAGCTGTCATATAATCCGAAACCAATGCCAATTGTGTCAAATCTGGCGAATGCTTCTGCTTCGAGAGCGTCAATCAACACACTGCCAATGCCGCATTTCCGTAAGGTAGGAATCACATCAAGATTCTGGATCTCAGGAATATGATTCTCTGCAAAATAAGGATAGTGTGAGGTATACACGATATGTCCCCAGCCTGCAAACAGATTCTCATGGAAGGCTAATAGCGTAAGCCGCTTCTCCCCTTCGTTTTCCTTCCAACACTGTTCAATATACGTTAACGGTTTGCTGACATCATGCGGGGCCAGCCCTTCATGTATCCATGTAATGTCTTCGGACTTCATCCGGCGGACCCTTATAGTTGTACTCATAAAATCAATCCTTCCTTTCCAGTTGCACTGTGCCTATCCCCTAAGTGTACTTTGACAATTAAAACGGTCCATTATTGCGCCGGGATTGACTTAATTGCACTTTGTACATTTAAATTCACCCTTATTCGGTAAAAGAGGGCTTTCGACCAATTATAGTTGTACATAATACATTTAAGCTTACAAATCCAGATTTACACCGTCATTTAGCTGCACGGAATACATCTATTTGCTGCATGCCCTCCGTAAGTACGTGTACAATCTGCATTCCTCTTAACTCGTACCATAATTCCTCTCAACTCGTGTTACGCTGCTTACTTAACCACATAATAGCTGTGAAAAGAAGCCGCGCATCCCTGCACGGCTTCCCCTTCTTGTCCATTCTATGCGTGTTACACTTCAGAATGTGGATGAACAATACCTAACCCTTAACGGGTTAGTGTGTCCGGCTCACCGGTGTCTGCCCACGCCGCCACCGCTGCTTGCGCTGCCGCCACCGCCGGAATTTCCTCCACCACCGGAAGAGCCAGAGGAGTGCCGGCCAGAGCCGCCACCGCTGGAAGAACCCCCTCCTCCACTGTTCGATTCTCTATGAGAGGAGGAATACCGCCCCGATCCCCCTCCGCTCGAAGAACCGCCGCCCCCGGAGTTACTGCCCCAGAAGCTGCTGGAGCTGGATGAGCCGCTCCCCGAGGAGGAGTGATGGTGCGGCCGCCGGTATCTTCTTCTCTGGCTGTAGCCATAGCCGGGCTGGCCGGTCCAGACGCCATATCGCCGGATATTGCGAGGGTTATGCGGATTCAGCCGTATCCCGTAACGGGCAACATAACGGTTGCGCGCGGCAGCCGCGAGACTGATTAGCGCGACAACAACCAGGAAAATCCCGAGAATCATCATCCCCTTCGATCTGGAGACAGGCACCAGCTCCACAGGTTCTTTTGCCTTCACAGGTGCTTTGCTGACGGTGGAGGCTGCTGTAGATGTGGAGTTGCCTGCGGCTTGTCCCGAAGCAGCATCTGCACGGGCCAGGAAGAAGCTGTAGAAGGCATTCGCCGTCCCGGTTGCACCGCCAGCGTAATCTTTTGCCGCGAATTTAGGCTCCAGCACTGTATTCAGAATCCCGCTGATCCGCTCATTCGTCAGCACTCTGTCGATCGACTTGCCCTGTAGCACATGATAGTTATCCCCGCCGATATCCAGCACCAGCATCACATCTCTGGGACCGGCAGCAACCCCGGCGAACTTCGCATAGGTGTAATCCTGCAGGCTCTTGCCGCCAGTATTCTTAACAGTTACCACATAGATTCCGCTCCCGGTGGTAGCCGCGTAACGGTTACTCGACTGGTTCAGATAATCCTTGGTAACTTGCGGGAAGATTCCGGCATTGTCCGACACATAGCTTCGGGTGCCTAGCGTTTCCGAGTAGCTTCCGCCGAGCTTCTGAATGAAGGAGCCATAGGTTTTATAAGCACCGGCGCTATACTTCTTGGCAGCGAAGTCCGGCTCCAGCGATGCCGAGAGAATCTTCGAGATCACACCACTGTTCAGCTCTGTCTCCAGTCCCTTGCCGGGAACCGCCCAGTAATCATCGTCCTTAATGGAGAGCAGCAGCAGCAGTCCATTATTCTTGTCTGCTGAGCCGACTCCCCATGAATTGAACAGCGAGGTCGCATATTTCTCCATAGAGACACCGTTCGTCGAATCCACGGTGACCAGCACTACCTGTGCCCCGGTCTCCTGATAGAGCTTCACCCCATAGTTGACCATGTAATTCTCTGTCTTCTCATCAATTACGCCTGCAAAGTCATTCACATAGAATGATTCTGAATGTTTCGGAACAGCAGCCTCCGCCCGCCCGGGTGCCAGCGGCAGCAGAAGCACAATCATCAGGATGGCGGTAAGTGCTGCTTGTATACTTTTACGATTCATAGTTACCCCTCCGGCTTCTCAATTCTCTTCTATTACTATATCGGTTACGCATAGGATGGACTTATAGTTCCATCTCTCTTATGTGTATGTCCGAATCTAGCAAATATTCGAAAGAGACCGCCGGGCCCTTTACTCGTTGTTGAACCGGTCCGGGTGAGAGCCGAAGCGCTGATCGCGGTTCAGGCCGTTGATCCGGCTGATCTCCTCTTCAGACAGCTCGAAGTCAAAAATATCGGCATTCGCAATAATCCGCTCCTCCTTGACCGACTTCGGAATCGTCACGATTCCGTTCTGCAGATCCCAGCGCAGGATGATCTGCGGCAGTGTTTTGTTGTGTCGGGCTGCAATATCAGCCAGTACCTCATTGTCTAGCAGATGCCCTTGGGCCAGCGGGGCCCAGGCTTCAATCTGAATGCCCTGTGCCTTGCAATATTCGCGGAGCTCCTGCTGGTTAAGCAGCGGATGCAGCTCCACCTGGTTGACCATCGGCTTCACGGTGGCGTCGGCCAGCAGATCCTCCAGATGATCGATCTGGAAGTTGGATACTCCGATGGCACGGACTTTACCGTCCGCATACAGCTTCTCAAGTGCGCGCCAGGTGTCTTTGTATTTGGCCCGGATCGGCCAGTGTACCAGATACAGATCGGCATAATCCAGTCCCAGCTTGCTTAAGCTCTGGTCAAATGCAGCCAGCGTAGAATCATAGCCCTGCTCTGTATTCCATACCTTGGTGGTGATGAACAGCTCCTCACGCGCAACTCCCGATTCACGGATAGCCTGTCCGACCCCTTCTTCATTTCCATAGACGGATGCCGTATCAATACTTCTATAACCGGCCTTGATGGCTGCTTTGACCGAATCAATAACCTCCTGGCCCTCTTGTACCTTGAAGACACCCAGCCCGAACCATGGCATTTCTACACCGTTAGCTAATTTCGTTGCCGATTTTAAGTTCATCATAATCACACTACCACCTGTCTATTGGATTGGTTAGATTAACTAGAATAATGAAGCAGGGATCAGCTTGCGCCCGCCTTTGATCAGGGTCGAATCCAGGGCATCCCCTTTATCTCCGCCAAAATACAGCTGCCAGTACACGCCGAAGCGGATGCTGACATCATTCTTGACCAGCTCCGGCGGCGTGACGATCAGCCACTGGAACTTCAGCGCCTTCGAGATCTCGAAGACCGGATCGAGCACGTTATTCGAGACCATCTCACCGAACGGGTTATCGTACAGGAAGACCGTCCAGCCTTTGTTTTCCCGGTTAACGCGCTTGTGAGTCATAATCATCATCGCCACTAGCAATTGAACAGACTGACGCTGTCCGCCGCTGCCCACCGCCTCATCCAGCGCGCCGCGGTTGATGACCTCCCAATCGGAATAATGATAGTCCTCGGGAGCGGCATACAGGAAGTAATTCTCCGTCACCGGCTTATACACCTGCAACACCGGGAAGCGGTTCTGCAGTGCAGCATACACCATGCGTCCATCGTTAATCAGCTCTCTGACAGCTGAAGCCGGAACCTGCTCCATCTTCGGGAACCGCTCCAGCAGGCTGCTGATGCAGCGGTTGAAGTACTCGCTGACCAGCGGTTCGATGTCATCGGTCGTCCGTGGAACGTTAATATTCCTGTAATTCAGCTTAACCAGCGGGAAGGCATGGCCGTTCTCATTGTGAATGATCATCCGGCGTTCCATCCGCTTCAGAATATCAACGATCTGCACCACACGCTTGGTTGCCCGGCCTACCCACAGCTTGCGGGACAGCTCCATATCCTCTTTATCGCTGCGGATGCTCTCCATCTGATCACGCGAGCTCTGAAGCATGGAATCCAGCACCTGCAAGGCGATAGCGAAATCGTCCCAGTGAACATTGTTCAGGCGTTCCTGAATCTTGGTCTCAAGCTCCGCATTCCAGCCGGACTTGGCCACCTTGCCGCTTAGCTCAGTCTTCTCTTCCTTCACCTTACGGGAGATCTCCGCCCGCTGGCTGCGGCTGGTCTTGCTGCGCTGCAGCCAATCCTCCACCAGCGTCTCGCAGCTCTCCCGCACATTCAGCGGCAATTCTTCCGGCACCTCCCGGAGCGGCACACGGTGCTCGACATGGGTAGCCATGATCCGGCTCTGATTGCCGAGAACGAGCAGCCATTGATCCATAGAAGCCAGCACCTGCTTACTGGTATTCAGCAGATGCTCATTCTCCCGGACCCGCAGACTGATCTCTTCTTCCTTCTGTTCCAGCGGCTCATGCCACAGCTCTACCGTCCGCTCATGCTTCTCCTTGATCGCCTTCTCGGACTTGCCCAGCTCTTTGCGCAGGCTGTCAAGCTCGGTCTGGCAGCGGATGAAGGAATCACGGAGCTGCTGATAGTCCTCGTCCAGAATCATCGTGTCGCTCTTCTGTCGGACTCTGGCGGACTGAATCATATCCGGTGACTCCTGCGGCTCAGGGGCAGACGGCCATCCGGCATCTACCTGCTGCACAGCAGCTTCCAGCTCAGCCAGCTGTTCTCTAGCTGCCTTGATCTGGGCTGTTCTTGTGCGGATCTCCAGCTCATTCTGGCTTAGCGACTGCTGAAGACTCTCAACTGTACTGAGCAGCTGCAGCAGCTTGTCCTGTACCGTCTCATTTAGTACTTCATCGGCAGCAGCTTCATCTGCCTTAACATCCGCCTCAGCATCAGCACCCTGAACCTTTGCACCCCCAAATTCACCGGGGAACTCTATGTCCGGGAACCAGTTCTGCAGCCGCGGGAATACAGAATAGCGGGCATCCCCGATCCATTTCTCGCGCTGCAAGGCGAGGCTGTCCATCTCCGCCTTCAGCCGGGCGAGCTGCTGGTCCTTAACCGCAATCTCTTTGCTGAGATTATTCTTCTGCTCCACAGACTTGTGCTTGTCTGTATAATTCTGCTCGTGCTTCCGGCTCCGCTCATTCCACTCCCGCAGCGCCGCCGCCCGTGCCTCCTGCTCGGACTTATCTGCTTCGCAGGCTGACAGGTCTCTGGAAATTCCAGCCAGAACCTCCTCATAGCGTGCCTGTTCTGCGTTCATTTCATTCAGCTGGGTGCGAAGCTCCTGCAGCAGGGTCTCCGCACTCTTCTGTCTAATCCGCAGACTTGCGGTATGCTCGCCCTGATGCAGGCGTTCATATTCCTGCCGGGCGGATCTCAGCTTGGCAAGATACGTTTCCTCCGCCTGAAGCTCCTCCTCCTGCTCACGGAGTCTGGAGGCCATCCTCCGCTTCCACTCCTGGAAATGATCCGGCTGCAAGACCATCTGCGGCCCTTGATGCGCCAGCAGCAGGAAGGCGTCTGTACCGCCCTCCGCCATCTCCTCGCGCACGAAGATCGGGACCGGAGCCTTAAGCAGGAGCTCCTTAAGCAGCTCCGGCTGGAGCTTAGCCGCTTCACGCTTCGTGACAATCAGGCCGTAAGGAAGCAGCGGATGACGTTCCAGTTCCTCCTCGCGGACCAGATAAGGCTGATCGTTCAGATACATGGTGCCGGTCATGGAGCTAATCTTGAGGGCATCCAGCGTATCCTTCACCGTTACGATATCATGGTTAGGCAGCCAGTAGGTTTCCTGCTGCAGCTCGACATCCAATAGCTGCTGATAATAATCCCGCCGTAGCCGCCTCGTCTGCTGCTCGGTATCCTCCAGTCTGCGGATGAACCGCTCCTGGATTAGAGGCTTCGCTTCAAATAGAGCTGTCGCGCCCAGCTGCTGATGCTCCTCATACATCCCCAGCAGCACTACGAGCTGTGACCAGAGCTGTGATTCCTTGTTCATCTGGGCTTCGATGCGTCCGCTCAGCTCCTCTGCCTGGGCCTCGGCCCCCTGCAGCTTCTCAGCCAGCCGGGTATGCTGCGTATGCAGGAGCAGCTTCTGGTCTTCAGCGGTCTTACGCTGTTCGTTCAAGGCCTCAATCTGCTCAGTCAGCCCTCTGGCCGCAATCAGCGTCCGCTGTAGGGCGGCTGCCGGTGAGTGGGCGGCTTCCTGTCCGTGGCGGGAAGCGAACACACCCAGCTCCTCCGTATATTGACGGATCATGGCTGTTAATTCTTGCAGCTTCCCATCCAGCCTGCCAAGCTCCAGCAGTAATTCCTCCCTGCCCTTGCGCAGAATCTGTTCTTCCGCTGCATGGGAATGCTGCTGTCCGCTGTAGAACAGGCTCTTCGCCTGCCATAGCCGGTAGACCTGCTCCCACTGTACCCGCAGCTCCTGCTTGGCCCCTTGAATCACCTCTTGGCGCTCCTTCATCGCAAGCGACCCTTCGATGGCTTCAATCTCCTTCTGCCACTGCTCCATCTGGCGGAGCTGCAGCTTGCGCCGGGCCAGATAATGGGCAACCTCCAGCGACTTCTCCCGCTGCTTGGATTCTTCCAGACGCTGCTTGGCCCGTGTCTGATTGTCAGAGACCACTCTGAAGTGCTCCTGCTTGCCGTCATGCTCTTCCTTCAGCCGCAGGTACTTCAGATTATCGCTCTCGAATCTGAGCGTCTTCGCTTCCAGATAATGTCCGGCCAGCTCATCCGCCGTTCTGCGGCGCTTGTCTTCCGCCTGCTTCAGTTCATCATGAATAACGGTATAGAGCTGCGCTCCTAGCCTCTCGGTCTCCTGGAAGCTGAGGTCCGCCTCCGTTCCGAGTTTCACCGCTTCATACAGAGGAGCCGCAAGAGAGGTGAACTCGGCAAAAGCCCGCTCCCGCTGCTCCAGCATCGGCAGCCGCTGTGCAACCGTAGCGGTATCCACGAACATCCGCTGAAGCGAGCCTTCATCCTCGCGCATACTTCCCCCAAGACTGGAACCAATCTCTGGAATAATCAGCCGCTCAAAAAGATTATGATTGGTGAATGCGTCATTTTTCTGAAAATAGCCCTTGATGCCGCCCTCTTCCCCGTTGATTCTGCGCATATTGCGCCATTCATCAATATGGATATCATGGTCAGCCAGGTAGGCATAGTATTTCTTCAGATCGGAGCTGCTGCTGCCGTAGACATTAATCTCACCCCGCCGTTCCCGCACAAACTGCTGAATCGCTTCGAAGCTCGCAGGCGTATTCAGCTCATGATCATATAAGGGCAGGGTGGATAGTGTAAGCTCAGCCGTCTCCTCATATTTCAGCAGCGCGTATAGGAGATAATCCACTTTGATCTCAAGCTGGTCCATGGAATGTTGAGCAGTCATCGCGATCCCGGTGGTGACATACTCCGTCCGCTCCTTATCGTCGAGCCGCCATTCGATCGCCACGTGGAAGGTGTAGGGCTTCAGCTGTTTTTTGTGATTATGGAAGAAGGCCTCGACCTGGTTCTCATTATCCTTACCCCAGGCGGCTCTAGGCATCAGCAACTGGAAAATCGACTGCAGCAGCACGCCCTTCCCCCCGCCGTTCATCAGCGTAATCAGGGTATTGGCCGGGCCTTCTTCATTACAGAGATCAAGGATCATATCCTCATATTTCTTCAGCATCTTCTCGTATTTCAGTCCGGCGATGCGGATTCGCTCAATGCGCGGCATGGGCTTCACCTTCCTGTTCGCTGAGTGTGCGGCCAACCAGAGCCTTCAGCTCTTTGTACCGGTCCACATCGTGGTAGAGATAACGCATCCGCTCGTACAGCTCTTCCCTTGGGAAAATCCGCTTCTCATTCTCGGAAATGAACACCAGATGCTCCTCCTCCAGCAGCTTCATCCCTTCGTGGATGAGGCCAATCCGTGAGCCTGCGCCGCGGGTTAGCGAATCGCCCTCCTCCTGGCTGCGGGTCTGCATATAGAGGCTGGTCCACACTCTGTGCATCGCCTGGATATCCAGCCGCCACTGCTTGCTGAAGCTGCCGTCTTCATCCATGCCGATCCAGCCTTGGAACAGCTCGGATACCTGATCCGACAACTGAATATAGGACATGCTGTCCTGTCCCGGCTTGAAGTGCTGCTCATCCTGGTCCATCTCCGCCAGAAAGACGAGGATAATAACGTTAATGATATGTAGATGCGTCTTACGCTCAATCCGTGAATACTTATTGCGCAGCTGAGTGAAGTTGCTGGCGAATCCGGAGCCGATCGGACTCACGAGCAGGTGCAGGCGGTGACCGGAATTCATAATCCGGCAGCCGGCTTCTTTGGCTACGTATTGCAAGGCGTCATAAGCGGCGGTATCCTGCAGACATTCGGCGGCAGCGGGATCATCCAGCGGAATCACCTTGCGCTTAAGCAGGTCGAAGAACAGCCGGGAAGCCTGCTGAACTTGCTCTAGGGAATAACTCATATCCGAATCATCTCACTTCTCTCTACTATAGTAATGGTATAAGGGCTGATCTCAAGGCCGGGGATACGGATGCTGCCCTGCTGCTGTGCAGAGATGGTGGTCAGCAGCCTTGCGCCGCGCAGCACCGCAAGCTCCGGGTGATCCAGCATCAGCCGCTGAAGCAGCTTCTGGCATTCGTCTGCCACCCCGTGGCCCTCTGGTTCCTGTTCCTCGACAGTAATTACGGTATGGAAAAATTGCACCCACAAATCCACGGCATCCGGGCAATCCGCCCAGCGCCGTTGCTCCTGCTCCGTGAACACCTCGGCAGTGAAGGTGAAGCTGCCGTGCGCAGCCACTCCGGCTATGACCGGCAGCCACAGCTCGCATACCTCGGTCCAGGGAATACCTCTGGGCACATAATGGATGTCCTCGTCTTCCCCAGCTTCCTCCGTCACATCCGGCGTATCCTCCGCAAGGAAGCCAACCTCCTGCTCTTCCCAGGCCCAGGCCAGCGGATAGATGAAATCCTGGCTGGGCGAGAACAGCCCGCTGATCAGCGTCTCCAGGCTATCCCCATCCCGCAGTCCTTCGGGCTTCACCCATTCCTCCCACACATGAGTGCGGAAGTTAAAGCCCGCTGCTCCCCAGAATAATTCCGGGAAGTTCAGCCGCAGATTCGTCTCTGCTTCGAAGATGCTCAGCACAACCTCGGCCAGCTCGTCATGCACCCGACGGGACAGCTCTACCCGCTCGGAGAGCTGACGCAGCTCATTAAAATCAATGACATCCTTCTCATCATTGGCCAGCCGGGCCAGCGAGCGATGGATATTATCGAAATGCTTGCGTTCCTCGTCAAATTGCTGGTGGATCTCCTCCAGTCGCTCATGCCGCTGGGTGCCGTATTCGCTGAAGATATGCTTCGGATTACGGCGCAGGGCATTGCGGTATTCCTGCTGCTGCTGGGTCATTTTGCGCACGCGGGAGATCAACTCATTCACATCCTGCATCGCCCGGGTAACCCGTCCATGCTTGATATGCATCTGAATCTCCAGCAGCTTGATGCTGACCTGGAACTCATCGATAATCTCGTGGCTCATGAAGATCAGCTCCATCGCATACTCGGAGAGCCGGTAAATGGTCGTCCCGTTCTCCTCCCAGCTGATACGCGTAGCATCCTCGTCCACAGTGAAATACTTGTATTTCTGGACCCCGATCTGCCGGGTGTGGTCATCGTAATAATGGGACTCGAAATCCCCGCCGCTGCCGCTCCACAGCAGTCCGTCTACCAGCCGTTCGACCGATTCCGGGCTGCCGAGCTTCTCTATGCCGAAGCGCTCAAGTGAGCTCCAAGCAAGATCCACCAGGTCCTCCCGGGCCCGCTGTTCATTCGATTCCAGCTCCAGATAATAGACCTGCAGCAGCACACTAAGCGCAATCATTTCCTTATACGGCTGCAGCTCACCCAGATTCATGCCTGCACCGAGACTCCACAAGGGGTTCAGCCGCTTGTTCCGTTCTCCGAAATCATTCCAGTTCATGCTCTTGCCAACCTCGCCATCACTTCATAATTTCCCTACAACATAACATAAACCCAAATCCGCACCGCAGGGTGAAGGTTGGGCCGGAACATACACAGTTATAGACGGTTTGTTCATGCTCAGAACCCCGAGATAATGGGAATGTATGTTTCTATTCTCATGTCATTCTATTATATCAATGTTTCATAGATATGGCTATTTGCAAAAAAATAGAGGCGCCCGCGCTGGGCCCCCTCTATATTTTAAAGCTACTTCATACCACATCATAGCACACAGCTATTTGTATTTCTCATTCACCAGATATTGCAGATTCTTCTTCACCACAGGCCATTCCTCATCGATAATGCTGTACAGCACATTGTCCATAACAGCGCCTTGAGCGGTGATCCTATGCTTGCGCAGGATGCCCTCCCGGACCGCTCCAATCCGCTCAATGGCCCGCTGGGAGCGCAGATTGTGACTGACAATGGAGAAGTCCACCCGGATCAGGCCCAGCACTTCGAAGGCATATTGCAGCAAAAGCAGCTTCGACTCCGTATTCACCGCAGTCCTCCAGTAATCCGGTGAGATCCAGGTGCAGCCGATCTCTGCATTACGATGCTTACGGTCCAAATGCATCAACCGCGTGGTCCCTACGATCCGGCCGGATGCCTGCTCCACCATCACATAAGGGATTTCCTTGCCCACCGCCCCATTCGCCAGAGCCGCATCCACCAGTTGTCCTGCCTCTTCCTCTGAGCTGATCCGTCTCCAGGTATACTCCCAGATCAGCGGATTGTGCAGCAACTTCGTAAGCTCAGACTTATGCTCCGCCGTCAAAGGCACAAGCCGGATTACGCCACCTGCAAGCTGGCCTGCTTCTATTACTGTCAACTGACTTCCCCCTATATCTTTTTACCTGTTATGCTTTTCAACTATTATATATGAAGCGATTTATTCCCAACCGTCAATCTTAGCTGTCAGTTGCTGAATGAACTCCTGGGCGCTCAGTGTGAATAATGTGTTCTCCGCACGGCTTCGTACCGAGATTGTTCCGTCATTCTGCTCCTGATCTCCCAGTACCAGCATATAAGGGATTTTCTCCAGCTGAGCTTCACGGATTCTGTAGCCCAGCTTCTCATTCCGGGAATCTACCTCCACCCGCAGTCCGGCTGTTGCCAGCTGTCTTCTGACCTGCTCGGCATACTCGTCATGAACCACAGAGACTGGCAGCAGCTTGACCTGCACCGGAGACAGCCACAGCGGAAATGCTCCGCTATAGTGCTCTGTAAGAATACCCATGAACCGGTCAATAGAGCCGAACACCGCACGATGGATGACAACCGGACGATGCTTGTTGTTATCTTCGCCAATGTAAGTCAGGTCGAACTTCTCAGGCATCTGGAAATCCAGTTGAATCGTACCGCATTGCCAGCTCCGCTTCAGGGCATCGAGGACATGGAAATCAATCTTCGGTCCGTAAAAAGCGCCATCTCCCGCATTCACCCGGTATTCGATTCCATTCTTCTTCAGCACCCGCTCCAGCGACTCTTCCGCCTGATCCCAGAGCTCTTCGGAACCCATATAGTCCTCCGGGCGTGTAGACAGCTCGACCGTGTACTCGAATCCGAAGATCGAATAGAACTGATCGATCAGCTCCAGCACCCGTGTAATCTCAGATTCAATCTGCTCCGGCAGCACGAACAAATGGGCATCATCCTGGCAAAAAGTACGGACCCGCATCATCCCGTTCAACGCACCGGAGGATTCATGGCGGTGAACCTGGCCGTATTCCGCAATGCGGATCGGCAGATCCCGGTAGGAACGGCGGCTGTTCTTGTAGATCAGCATGTGTCCTGGACAGTTCATCGGCTTCAGCGCAAAGTCTGTCTCATCCACCTTCGTGAAATACATCTCATCCTTGTAATGATCCCAGTGCCCGGATTGCTCCCACAGACGGCGGTTCATCATCAGCGGCGAGCGGACCTCCTCGTACCCGTCCGCGCGCTGCAGCCTGCGGGAGAAATCCTCCAGCGCTGTGCGGATCAGCATCCCTTTGGCCAGGTAGAACGGCATGCCCGGCGCTTCCTCGGAGAACATGAACAAGCCCAGCTCCTTGCCCAGCTTGCGGTGATCCCGTTTCTTCGCTTCCTCCAGCAGGTGCAGATGCTCCTCAAGTAGAGCTGTGCTCAGGAAAGCCGTGCCGTATATCCGCTGAAGCACCTGATTGTCAGCATCTCCGCGCCAGTAGGCACCTGCTACACTTAGCAGCTTGAACGCCTTAATCCGGCCAGTGGAGGGCAGATGCGGCCCCCGGCACAGGTCCGTGAATTCGCCTTGCTCATACAGGCTGATGACCGCGTCCTCCGGCAGATCCCGGAGCAGCTCCAGCTTCAGCGGCTCTTCCAGCTGTTCAAAATACTTCACCGCTTCCGCCCGGCTGACCACCCTGCGCCGGATCGGCAGGTTCTCCTTAATGATCTTCCCCATCTCCCGCTCAATCGCAGCAAGATCCTCGCTGGACAGTGGCTGTTCAATATCTATATCGTAATAGAAGCCGTCCTCGATCACCGGACCAATGCCCAGCTTCACGTTCCGTTCTCCATAGATCCGTTTGATTGCCTGGGCCATCACGTGGGCTGTACTGTGTCTGTGAATCATCAGCCCGTCGCTGCTGTCTGCTGACACGATCTCCACGAGGCTGTCCGCTTCAACCGGACAATCAAGATCAACGAGTCTGCCATCGATTTTTCCGGCTACTGCATTCTTCCTCAGACTTACGCTAATCGACTCCGCAATCTGCGCAATTGTGGTGTTACGCGAATACCTCCTATTTGCTCCATCCGGCAGCTGCACTTGAATCTCCATGATTATGGCCTCCATTTCTTCAGTGAATAATTAGTATATGTGAACACAAAAAAACGCATCTCATCCCGGAAAGGGACGAGTGCGTCTTAAGCTCGTGGTTCCACCCTAATTCGACTATACGTCACTTCACCCCCGGCTGTTCGGCGGAAACGTGATCAGTACAATCCTCATGGCATCCGTTAACGGGGATGGGGCGGTGACATTTACAGCCTCGCTAACAGCAGGAGGGTTCAGTGTCACGGCTATAGAGGGGTAACATCCGGCTGGTCTCTGTAAGAAGCTCTCACCTTGCACTTCTCTCTCTGGTCAGTCCTCACGGGATATCCTGTCTCTGGTCATTGCCTTGGTTATAGTGTTGCTGGTTACATAATACGCACGGTCTTCGCCAGAAGTCAATAGCGCGCAGAAAAAAACATAAAATCCGCTTCACGCTTGACCGCTTAATTCTTTAATCTTTTAGTCCCTTAATCCCTCAGCCCATGGGCCTTACCCACCTAGTTCATTCCGTTGCAACCGCAGGATGATATCCCCCACTTCTTCCACCGTATGCGCAATAGAGTCTGCTCCGGCAGCCGATAGCTCCTCCTCCGATCCATAGCCGAACAGAACCCCTATGGAGGTTACGCCACAGGCTTTTGCCCCGATAATGTCATGCTCCCGGTCCCCGATCATCAGCGACTGCGAAGCAACAAGATCATTCTCGTCCAGTACATGCTGAATCACCTCGCGCTTCTTCGAGCGTGTCCCGTCCAGATTGCTGCCTGCCGCATACTTGAAGAACCCGTCCAGCTCATAATGCCGGAGGATCTGCTCAGCGAATACAATAGGCTTGGAGGTCGCCACATACAGCTCGAACCCCTTGGCTCTCAAGCTCTCCAGCAGCTCTGGAATGCCTGAAATCACATGGTTCTCGAACATCCCCAGCGTCCGGTAACGCTCCCGGTAGAACTCCACAGCCTGTGCCGCTACCTCCGCCGTGAAGCCCTGAATTTCGATAAAAGAATCATATAGCGGCGGACCTATGTATGGAATCAGCAGGTCAGGATGCTCCACCTTGATACCGAATTGGTTAAGCGCATACTCCACGCTTTTGGTAATGCCTTCCTTGGGGTCAGTCAATGTGCCGTCCAGATCAAATAAGATGTGCTTCAAGCTGTCCTTCATCTCTCCCGGATGCTCCCTTCGTGTGCAATTGCTATCTATCATACCTTTCTTCCTGTTTATTTTCTATAGATTAGCCTTTTTAGTCTCTTTGGATTGAATAGACATGTGAAAGAGCCGGTTGCCTGCTTATATTCAGGACCGGCTCTATATGCGATAGCTCTCATTTGCTGATGATTGAGGAAGCTGAGCTGCTGGAAGCCATCGGCTCTATGCTTACCAGGCCACGCGGATAATCAGGCCTTTAGGGTCGCCGACTTCAAGATAAGCTGCCTGGCCGTTGACATCATCATACGGGAAGCCGTAAGCCAGTCCGCTGATGCTATGGTCATGCCAGAATTTCGCATAAAAGTTGGCGGGAGCCGCATTGTAATAGTTCGCTACGTTGTTCCAGTTACTAGTGGTGTACACATGGCGGTTGATCGCAGCGGAAGTGGCGGCATCGATTAACGAACCGTCATTGCGCAGAATATCCTGGGTGCTGTAGCTGGAATAGCCTGCAAAGTAATTCGCGTTGGCACCGCCGGCCTTGAACGATCCATGGACTGGAGCAATAATCCGGTAAGGCGCCTGATCGGTTGCAAGTGATTTGAACGCGGACGGAACTTCATTCTGGTATTTGGTGAAAATTCCTGCACGTGTTTCCGATTCCAGCTCGCCTACCGTCTTGTCATAACCGCCGGACAAGCCGACCAGCCGATGCTGGATCGGGAAGCCGAAGGCATCTACACGGGTCGTATTGCCATGGTAGCCTGTAGCATCCACCGTGAATTCAACGAAGTCGAAATAGAGATTACGGTTAGGATCGGTTGGATTATCGATATCCGGTCCGGCAAAGCCGTCGTCATAGGTCTTAATATACAACGGCGTGCCAACACTTAGGAACATGCGGCCGGAGGTAATTTTGGGCAGCGTTACCCAGTTGGTCTGGCTAACCGTATGATAAATATTGGCATAGTTGACCCCGTTCTTGGTCAGATGGCCGGAAGCATTATTCAGCGCATTCGAGATCGGAATGAGATTGCCGCTAAGATCCAGATAACTCCATTTGCCGTTGGCCGGGTTGATGCCGATGACGCCCCAATAGACCTGGTTATCGGGGTAAGCGCCTCCCGTTCCATTCATGACTTTGACAGACACGGAGCCTCCCGGCGGTGTCGGAATAGAAGAGGCAGCGATAGAATAGATCGAACCGGAAGACCCGGAAGGCGGAGTAGTCGGCGCTGCAGTGGGCGCGGTTCCCGCAGTGTAGTTGAACCAGCCGGTATCATAAGCCGGAGTCCCATTGTTGTAGGTGAAGAAGTACGAGAGTGCTGTGCCGCTGGCGACACCTGTAACCACCTGCTCATAACGCGCTTTACTGTTGTTATAAGTCATTCGGTAGTTTAGCTGGGTTCCCGAGTTCACCTTGTAATGCACATCGGTCCAGCTGGTACTGACCGTAGATTTGAACCAGATGGTAGCTGAGGTTCCCGACAGATCTACCCCTTGGGTATAATCAGCTGCGGCTGCTTTGGAATTGAACAAGGGCAGGCAAGAGAGCAGAAGCACGAACGCAAGCATCGTCATTAGCCATTTTTTGGACATTCTTAGATTCCTCCTGAATAATATTGGCATTGCAGCACTTCCCTTCAACTACAGGAGCTATAGAGCATTCTGTATTTCGCTGAGCTGCTTATTCTATCCCCTGTTCCCTCCTCTCTCTTCCCGCTGCATCAAAACCAGAATTACCAATGCTTGTATCCGTTTACAAATATGATTATAGTTGCACAATCGGCAATTGAGTAGGCACGGAATTTCGGATTTAGGTTCCCATATTTTGGTTTTTGGCATAATGATCTATAGCTTAACCCACAGGATACTGCGAAAATAGTAAAAAGCCCGCAATTCCCAGATGCCGGGTAATCACAGGCTTTTTCTAACGGATATTCACGAATCACTTGTGCCAGTGCTGCGAAATAAAGGTATCCCGTCCGGATTGCTCACGGTCCTCTTTATAATGCTTCGGATTCTTCTTATGATAGTCCTGATGATAGTCTTCTGCCGGATAGAATACCGGCGCAGGCAGAATCTCCGTCACCACCGGAAGCTCGAATCTGCCGCTGACTGCCACCTGCTCCCGGGAAGCAAGTGCAGCCAGCCGCTGCTCTTCCGTATAATAGAATACCGCCGTGCGGTACTGCGTTCCCCGGTCCTGAAACTGTCCGCCGTCATCCGTCGGGTCAATCTGCGGCCAGAATAGCGCAAGCAGGCGCTCATAAGGGAACAATTCAGGGTCATAAGTGATCTGCACTACCTCATAGTGACCGGTTGTACCGGTCTTCACCTGCTCATAAGTAGGGTTCTCTACCGTACCTCCGGCGTAACCTGATACGATTCCGTGAATACCGGGAAGCTCTTCGAACGGTGTAACCATACACCAGAAGCAGCCTCCGGCAAACATTGCCTGTTCCATAGCCACACTCCCACTCCCTGTCTCTCTTCTGCTGACTCTAGGTAAACCCTGTACTGAAGATAAAGCCTAACGATCTGAAAGTCAATTTGATCGCTAGTACTGATTGCCCTTAGATAAACTTAAGAAATAGAATATTTATTCTATTGATAGTTCAGAAAGAGAATAATTAAACTTCAAGTATGTTCGGAATGGAAATTCCTTTTTGCAGAATAATGACTAAAATATAGTTTTTCTATTGTCTATTTCACCACAAAATCTATCTTTTTGATACTTGGAAGTGGAATACAAATTCTGTTAATTGACAATTCCTTGCAGGGGTTGTACTATTTTATAGAATGATTTTTCCGCTAGTGAGGTGTAATGATGGGTAAACGCGATGATATTCTTCAGGCAACCCTTGATTTAATTACTGAAGAAGGCTTACAATCTGTTACTTTTGCCAAAATATTTAAGAGGGCCAATGTAGGCTCCAGCACATTCTATCATTATTTCGAGAACAAGGGGCAGCTGGTCAATGAGTTGTACCATAAAGTCCGCATACATAAAAATGAGTTCGTCATGAACGGCTATGATCCCGGCTTAACCATCTATGAGCGTGTGAAGAGCCTTCTGAAGAATACGGCCAACTATTCGCTTCAATACCCCAAAGAGGTTGATTTCACAGAGAACTATTGCTCCTCGCCCTATATTTCCGAGGACTTGCGGAACACGCTGGCCCCCTCAACCTTAGAGATATTCTCCATCATTGAAGAAGGCCAGCGGCAGGGAATCATCCGGGAAATGAATGTCTGTCTGTGCTACCAGCTGATCTACGGGATATTAATTGCTGTCATCAAAGGATACCTGGACGGAAAATATCCGCTTAACGAGCAGCAGATTCAGCAGACCATTGAAGCCTGCTGGCTTGCGATTAAGCTGTAGCGGCTAACACAAGTGGAAACGGCTTTGCCGTCCTTTTAAAGGACGGTACCGTTTCAGCGAGAAATAGAAGGATAAGTTATCGTATGAAACATATAACTTCTATATTTCAAATAAGGCCATCCCTTAAGCAGAACTCTGCCTAAGAGACAGCCTATTCCGGCATCAGCCGGTTGATGAATGCTAGAGCTGAGGGACCAGATTCCGGCTGCCCGAGGACTTGTAGATCTCTGCAATCAGCGTGAGCGCTTTGATGCCCTCAGCACCGTCAATCCAGAACCTGCGGCCTTCACGGATGTGGGTGTAGAAGTCATGAATTAACCGTGAGTGCCCGGTGCCCCAGTACGATTTCCCGCCGCTGCTGATGCTCTGCGGCTCGCAGAGCAGCGTCTCCTCACCCTCTTTCCACAGATAGAGACTGTCACGGCGCTGCTGCAGGGTCCCTTGCTCGAAGACCAGCTCCAGCTCCACCGGCGAATTGGCCTGATACGCATTGGTTCCGTAGAAAAGTCCGCGCGCCTTGTTTTTGAAGTCGATACACGCATGTGCGCTGTCCTCGACCTCAATGACATCGTTCAACACATCGGTGCTGACACTCCCTTTCACGGCAGCGATGTCACCGCCGAACCATTGCAGCAGATCCAGGGTATGGATAGCCTGATTGATCAATACCCCTCCGCCTTCCGTAGACCAGCGGCCTCTCCATGGACTGTTCGTGTAGTACTCCTCAGTCCGGGTCCAGGTTACCAGGCCCTTCATACAGAGGAGATTGCCCAGGCTGCCGGAATCGATCACTTGTCTGATCCGCACCGAAGGTTCATTATAGCGGTTCTGGAACACTACACCCAGTTGTCCCGCAGCATGCTCTGCCGCCTCCTGCATCAAGCGGGCCGAAGGCACATCCAGCGCCATAGGCTTCTCGGTTAACACATGCTTGCCGGCCTTCAGCAGCTCTACCGCCATTCCGGCATGCAGATGATGCGGCGTGCAGAGATGGACGATGCCGATATCTGCCCTCTCCAGCAGCTCCCTGTAATCCGTCAGGCCTTCACATTCGTAATCCTGAGCAGACTGTGCTGCCTGAACAGGGTCACTGTCCACCACGGCTACCAGCCGCGCATTCTGGATGGAAGCAATGGCTCTGGCATGCAGCGGGGCAATCGCCCCGCAGCCGATAATCGCTGCTCCATTGGTATTCATCTTAACCACCTTCCGATCTTCTGATAGCTGTAATGCAACTATTTGAGCGTATCCGGGGTCAGATTCACCGCTTGACGCTGCGCCTCCAGACACAGCTCAGCAGCCTTGAACGCATGCTCCTGCGTCATCGCCTTCTCCGTCCGTTCCAGGCAGTCCAGAATCAGCTCACCGAAGAACGGGAAGCCGATCTTCCCGGCCACATGCTCATAATGCTCTCCCTCGCCGTCTACCCAGTAGACATGGTCCGGTGTGCTGGAGCGGCCGATATCGCTGTATTTGCGCAGTTCAATATAGCCTTCCGTGCCGAGAATGATCGTCCGGCCATCGCCCCAGGTTCCGAGTCCTGACGGAGTGAACCAGTCCACGCGAAAATACTGTGTAGCCCCGTTGTCCCCAACCAGCGTAGCATCCCCGTAATCCTCCAGCTCCGGGTAAGCCGGATTGTTGTAGTTGGCGACCTTGCTGTGAAGTACCTTGGCATCACGGCAGCCCGCGTAGAAGAGGAACTGTTCAATCTGATGGCTGCCGATGTCACAGAGAATGCCGCCGTATTTGTCACGCTGGAAGAACCATTCCGGCCGGCTGGGTGCATTTAACCGGTGCGGCCCCAGTCCCATCACCTGAAGCACACGGCCAATCGCCCCCTGCTGCACCAGCTGACCGGCATAGACAGCGCTCTCTACATGCAGTCTCTCACTGTAATACGTCATGTATTTCCGCCCCGTCTGCTCCACTTGAAGGCGTGCTGCCGCGAGCTGGTCCAGAGAAGTGAACGGAGATTTGTCCGTGAAATAATCCTTCCCGTGTGCCATCACCCGCAGACCGAGCGGACCGCGCTCCGAAGGAACGGCCGCTGCTGCTACGAGCCGGACCTCAGGATCTTCAAGAATCTCTTCAGCAGAGCGTGCGGCTTTGACGCCGGGATACTTGTTCAGGAATGCTTTTACCTTCTCGGGGTCAGGATCGTATACCCACTTCAGCTCGGCTCCCGCCTCCACCAGCCCGTTGCACATCCCGTAGATATGCCCATGATCCAGTGCCAGCGCAGCAATTACGAATTCACCCGGTCCCACGACAGGCTTCGCCTCATGTACCGGAGCATGCATCATTCCATCCTTGCGGCTCATGCTTGCACCTCCAATCTGGAGTGCAGATGCCGGAGGCTGATCTCCAGGCTCTCGAACGGATCACGCTGGCACACATCCTGCTCCACGATATGCCATTCCACCCCCGTCTTGCGGCAGGCATCAATAATCGCTCCATAGTTCATATTGCCTTCGCCGATCTCGGCAAACACTGCCTTACGGTTCAGAATAGTCATATCCTTGAAATGCACGGCCTGCATTCTGCCTTCCACCTTGTGAATCCACTCTACAGGATCTCCGCCCCCCGCCTGAACCCAGTACAGATCCAGCTCGAACCCGAAGACCTCCGGATCACTGTCCTGCAGCAGCACATCCATACCGGTCAGACCGTCAAAACGTTCAAATTCAAAATCATGATTATGATAAACGAATTGCAGACCATACTCTTCCTTAAGTGTACGTGCAATGCCGGAAGCCAGCTTGGCAAAGGTGCGGTAGCCCTCCTGGCTGGTCTGATATTCCGCAGGCAGCGAGCCAAGACCGATGTATTTGCAGTCCCACAGCTTATGTTCGGCGGCGAGCGCATCCAGATCATTCACCAGCCGGTCCCAGGGAACGTGTGTCGCACATATTTTCAGATTAAATTCATCGGCATATTCCTTCACCAGCCTAGGGTCCATAGGACCGATCCCGGAGATCTGCACAGCCTGGTACCCGATGCTGCTCACCTTCCGCAGGCTCTCCCGTAAGGCTTCCGGCGTCTGGGTATATTCACGCAGGGTATACATTTGGGCGGCAATCGTTGAACGGTTCATTGTATTCATCCACTCCTAGATAAGTTTAATTGGCGTAAGAGAGTAAAGTTAATCTAGTGGGTACCCGATACATCAAGGGCTTTCTGGCTGACCGGAGCTTTCTGAAAAGTCGAATTCTCCACCTGCTCCATCAGCTTCTCATAGAACAGCTCGCTGTCGATCGGCAGGTCCACCCAGTTGTCGGTCCACGCAGACAGATACATGGCATTGGACAGGGTCAGCCCGTGAATGCCCTCTTCCCCCGGAGCCAATAGCGGCTCGTCATGCAGAATCGCATTGGTGAAGTTGCGCAGAATCCCCTTATGCTGCTCTCCATTCCCGGAGTCCACCGGAATCTCGCATTTCCAGCATTCCGGCGCTCCGAAGCCCCCGGTATATTCCGCATTGAACTTCGGCTCAGGGGTGCGAAGGCGGAAGAAGGTCAGCGTGCCGTCTTCGATGACGATTTTACCGTTGTCGCCTGTAATCTCGAACCGGTTCGTCCCCGGCGCTTCCCCTGTAGTCGTGATAAACAGCCCGGTTGCTCCATTCTCATACTCCACGTAGGCGGTCACATCATCCTCAACCTCAATATTCCGGTACTTCCCGAACTGGCAAAAAGCGCGTACCCGCTTAGGCATCATTCCGGTAGTCCACTGCCAGAGATCAAGCTGGTGCGGGTCCTGGTTCAGCAGCACTCCGCCGCCTTCCCCGCCCCAGGTCGCCCGCCAGCCGCCGGAATCATAGTAGCTCTGAGAGCGGTACCAATTGGTGATAATCCAATTCGTGCGCCGGATCTCTCCCAGCTCCCCGGACTGAATCAATTCTCTCAGCTTCTGATAGAGCGGATTCGTCCGCTGGTTATACATAATGCCGAATTTGCGGTCAGACTTCGCTGCGGCGTCATTCATTTCCTGTACTGCCTTCGTATAGACACCGGCAGGCTTCTCGATCAGAACATGCAGCCCATAGCCCAGCGCTTCAATCGCCAGTGGCGGATGATCATAATGCGGGGTGGCAATCATCACCGCATCAATGATCCCGGACTTGAACAGCTCCTCCGGCGACAGAAAGCGCTGCACATGATCCGGCAAATGCTCCTCTGCCCATTCCAGCCGCTCAGGGCTGATGTCGCAGACGGCCGTTAGCTCGGCCCCCTTAATATCACTCAGCAGACTCTGTGCATGGGTCCGCCCCATACCCCCAACGCCAATAATTCCATAACGTACCTTATCCATCTCCCATTCCCTTCCTGAAACAGTTTATGTTATGAGGATAACCCTATTTGCCGGTGGTGAACATGACTGTAATTAAGGTATATTTGTATAATAATAAGATGTATTGGATAAATGGAAGCGTTATAATAGATTTATATCCTTAATGGAGGAGCCCTGACATGAATATGATTGCGAACGGCAATTTGACCGGACGCCTGCTGCACAACCTGACGGTTACCGTTACCCATGCCCAGTTAACCAGCAGATATCCGGGATGGAACCGGACGAATGAGACCCCTGCCTTCAACCGGCTGTATTATATTGATTCCGGCGAAGGCAAGGTGATTATCAACGGAGTGGCGTACTATCCGAGACCCGGACAGCTGATGATTATGCCCGCAGGTTCCACCCAGACCACGGATACTTCACGTGATGATCCTTATACACGCTACTATTGCCACTTCGATGCGCAGATTGGGGAATGGCCGCTGTTTCATTCGGCGAATAAGCTCTACATCTGTGATGTGCCTGATCCGGAGGCCACCCGGACGATGTTCGCGGAGATGATTGAATGGTTCCAGGATACCGGCTTCCTCGCTACCCTGCGGACGCAGGCCGCGCTGCTTACGCTGCTGTCCCTCTGTCTGGAATCGGGGGGCTATAGCAATTTCCTTGACGATCTGACACATACGAGCGACCAGGGCAAGCTGGCGAATGTGCTGGGCTACATCGATCAACGGTTAATGCGGCCGCTGACGGTCGAGGAGCTGGCAGAGCGGGTCCATCTGCACCCGAACTATTTCATTCCCTACTTCAAGAAGTTCATCGGCGTTCCGCCGATGCAGTACGTCCAGCTGAAACGGATGGAGCTCGCGAAGAGGCAGCTCTCCTACACCGATTTCAGCATCTCCAGTATCGCCGAGCAGGTCGGCATGGAGCTGGCCCACTTCTCCAAGGTGTTCAAGAAGTCCACCGGCGTATCTCCGTCTGCTTACCGGAGCAGTACGCGGTAGAATGCACCGGAAGGTGCCAGAACAAATACGCACCAGCACCGAATATATGCTGTTTTCCGCATACATTCGGGCCACGCCCCTGCGCATCAGCACAATGTATGCTGTTTTTCGCATACATTCGGGCCGCATGCCTGCGCATCAGCATAATGTATGCTGTTTTCCATATACATTCGGGCCACATGCCTGCACGTCTGCATAATGTATGCTGTTTTCCGCATACATTCGGGCCACATGCCTGCGTACCAGCATAATGTATGCTATTTTCCACATACATTCGGGCCACATGCCTGCGCATCAGCATAATGTATGCTGTTTTCCGCATACATTCGGGCCACGCCCCTGCGCATCAGCATAATGTATGCTGTTTTCCGCATACATTCGGTGCGACCCCCTTATCCCGGAGTCCTCCGTATAAAATCGGTACTTGTCGTAGATATGCTCTTTATTTCGCTTTTTCTCTCGGCCAGAAGAAGCGGGAGCGGTCTTCTAGGGTCAAGACCCATTCCGCAAAGGTAGCTGGCGGCATGTTCCGAAGGCTTGTATGCATTCTGCGATTGTTGTAGAAGTCCATGTACCGGTCCACGGCTTCATAGGCCTCTTCGAACGTCTCGAAGGCCTCTTTGCGGAACAAATCCCGATCGATATTACTGTGGAACGATTCAATAAAAGCATTTAAATCCGGCGTTCGAGGCGGAATGCGTTCATGGGTCATTTCCCAGCTTTCACACATGTCGCCAAACAGATGGCTGACGAACTGTGGACCATTGTCGGTGCGGATCACCGGGCGTGCGCTGTCAGGGGCGCAGTGTTGCTCCATGGCGCGTCCCAGCGTCTGGCAGGCGTGCTTGGCTTCACACGACGATCCGCGGTGGTAGCCGACGATGACACGGGTAAAGACATCGATAATACTCAGGACAAAGAAATGCCTGCCCTGGCCCGCCACGTAACCGTACTTAATGTCCATCTGCCAGAGCTGACCCGCCCCTGTAATGACCCGGTTCTCCGGCAGCTTCCGAGGATGCTTAAAACGCTTGTGACGCTGCGGCTGTAGGATATCCAGCGCCTGACACAGCCGGTAGCTTTTCTTGTGATTGAGCCTCAGCCCGTGCTGGTTCCACAAGCACTTGGCCAGCAGTTTGTACCCGTACACGTGCTCCTCTCCAGCGATTAATTCCAGCAGCCATTCCTGGATTTCCTCGTCGCTAATCTTCTCTCCAGACTCGGTCAGGGAATAGCCGGGTACGGGTCTTCCGCGCCCCTGGGGTACGGCCTGTACATCCTGCTTCTTGCGTTTCTTACGGTCGTAATACGTAGACTCTGCTAGCCCCACGAGACGTAGTACCAACGCTGCGGTATTCCCCTGCTTAATGAACATGTCGGCTACCTCGATTTTTTCGGATAAGCAGGGGTTGGCTTTTTTAGCAGTTCACGCAGAATCTCGATCTCTAACTCCTTTTCGCCGAGGATCTTGACGGCCTTCTCGTATTTCTGCTCCACGTCCAGGAGGCGCTTCAGTTCCTCCACCTGCTCCTGGGGATACGGATGATCTTGTTCCCCATGGGCCTCTCGGTAGTCCCTCACCCACTGATTCACCGTCGATGGGGTCACCCCATACTTGCGGGCAACCACCGCTGCCTTAATGCCAGACAACACCTCTTGCGCTGCCTTCTCTCTTGTTCCTGTTAAGTGTCCCATACCGTTCATCCTCCTCCTATATCTAGTCTACATTTTTGTGGGGGAGGACTCCAACTTCTTTAGGGGGCTGTGGAGCATTCGGGCCACGCCCCTGCGCATCAGCATAATGTATGCTGTTTTCCATATACATTCGGGCCACATGCCTGCGCGCCAGCAAATGTATGCTGTTTTCCATATACATTCGGGTCACATGCCTGCGCATCAGCATAATGTATGCTGTTTTCCACATACATTCGGGCCACATGCCTGCGTACCACTTATCCACAACAGAGGAAAATCATAGTTTCCTCAAGAAACAAAAAATCAGCATGCCTCTTTAAGAAGCCTGCTGATTTTTTGAAAATATAAGAATTTATAGGTTTCACGCTATGAATGATCCTTCTATTTCTTGCCGAAACGGTACCGTCCTTTAAAAGGACGGCAAAGCCGTTTCCACTTGTGCTTTTCCAACCCATGAATGGTATGCTGCGCTCCTGCTCTCTACTTGATCCCGAAATACGCATCCGCATTGTTGTAGCATATATTCTCAATGGTCCGGCCGATCAAGGCATAGTCTCGCGGCAGGTCCCCCTCTTCCATCCACGTGCCGAACAGGTTGCAGAGAATGCGCCGGAAGTATTCATGACGCGTGAAGGAGAGGAAGCTTCTGGAGTCAGTCAGCATGCCGACAAAAGGGCTGATCAGGCCGATGCTGGATAGCGCCTTCAATTGCTGCAGCATACCCTCCTTCTGATCATGGAACCACCAGCCGGAACCCATCTGCACCTTGCCCTTGATGCCATCGCCCTGGAAGTTACCGATTGCGGTAGCGATCATCTCGTATTGCGAAGGGTTCAGCGTATAGACAATGGTCTTCGGCAGCTGTCCGCTGGCATCCAGCTCATTCAGCAGCGCGTTGAGACTGCGGGCCATATTGAAATCCAGAATCGAATCGAAGCCGCTGTCCTTGCCGATGGCACTGAACATCCGTGCGTTGTTGTTGCGCAGTGCTCCGATATGCAGCTGCATGCTCCAGCCCCGCTCATGATAGAGCCGGCCTAATTTGATCAGCGTATGGCTCTGGAACTTCTGTTCCTCGTGCGGGCTGATCTCTTCCCCTTTGAAGGCCCGGGCGAATATGTAGGCCGCTTCATGCTCTGTAGACTGGGCATGCGGCAGCTCACCGAATGCCTGATCCGACAGCCGGCAGCCATGCTGATGGAAATAATCGATCCGCGCGGTCACAGCCTGGAGGAATCCGGAGTAATCGTGGATCTCAATACCGCTCGCCTCACCAAGCAGGCCCACGTATCCGGTGAATCCTTCATCACGGATATTCAGCACCCGGTCCGGTCTGAAGGTCGGGGCAACCACCGTCTGAAGCACATTGTCCTTCTTAATCTGAATATGATGCTCCAGTGAATCAATGGGATCATCCGTTGTGCAGACCACATCGACATTGAGTTTTTTGAGAATCCCCTGCGTAGTCAGTTCATCTCCCTGGAGCTGCTCATTGCAGCGTTCCCACACACTGTCCGCAGTCTCCCCGGAGAGCAGCTCGTCGATCCCGAAGTAGCGCTTCAACTCCAGATGAGTCCAGTGGTAGAGCGGATTGCCCACCATCTCAGGCAGGGAACGCGCCCAGACCATGAACTTGTCCTTGTCCGGCGCATTCCCGGTAATGAGCTGTTCGTCAACGCCCAGCCAGCGGAGCGCCCGCCACTTGTAATGGTCCCCAGATAAGGCGAGATCAGCAATATTGCGGAACCTGCGGTTACTGCTGATCTCCTGCGGATTCAGATGACTGTGGAAATCATAAATCGGCATTGCAGCGGCATAATCGTGATACAGTCTCTGTGCAGTTGGACTTAACAGCAGCCAGTCGTCATGAATAAAAGATGAGGTACTCATATTGTTATCCAGCCTCTCGTGTATGATATTGACGGGCCACGGATACCGTCCTGAAGCGGACAGCAGGCGCTTCTGCCCATTCGCACTACCATACTACCATACAAGTATGGTAGTATGGTAGTGCTTACATTAATCATTAACAGGAGGGTTACACGATGGAATACACTATCGGTACACAAGCACTCTCCACAAGGGACATCGTGTATCGTTCACTGAAGAATCAGATTCTGCTGCTGGAGCTGCCGCCCGGAACCGGGATTTCGGAGAAGGAGATTTCGCTGAAGTTCAGTGTCAGCCGCACTCCGGTCCGTGAGGCTTTTGTCCGTCTGGCCCAGGAGGGCCTGCTTGCCGTATACCCCCAGCGGGGAACGGTGGTCTCCCTGATTGATTCCGAGCTCGTGGAAGAAGCCCGCTTCATGCGCGAGCATCTGGAGCGGGCGGTTATCAGGGAAGCTTGCAGCGACTTCCAGGCCAGGAATCTTATCGATCTGAAGGCTAATCTGGACAAGCAGAAGCTCTGCATCGAGGATCAGGACTATAAGGAAATGTTCATGCTGGACGAAGAGTTCCATCATGTGATTTTCATGGGCTGCAATAAAAAGAATACCTGGGAGGTCATCCAGCAGATCAAGGTTCATCTGAACCGCAGCCGGATGCTCAAGCTCACGGCAGATCACAACTGGGAGCATCTGTACCGGCAGCATTATGGTCTATATGAAGCCATTGAGCAGCATAATATTCAGCAAGGGGATCAGCTTATGCAGGAGCATATGGCCCTGACGATCGCCGACCAGGAGATGCTGATGGAGAAATATCCGCAATATTATAAGCAAAGATCCGCAGACTGATATAACCTGACGCACGATCATATTTTCACCAAGAAGGGTTGGATCACTATGTCCGAGTTGGCATTACAGCCTGCACTGGCAGGCAAGACCGCTGTAATTACCGGAGGAGCCGGAGCCCTCTGCAGCGCTATGGCGCTGGAATTGGCCCGTCAAGGCATGAAGGTCGCCATCCTGAACCGTACGGAGGCCAAAGGGGCCGCTCTGGCTGCACAGATCACTTCCGGCGGCGGCCAGTCCCTGGCCTTGGCCTGCGATGTTATGGATGCCGGGAGTGTCCGGCAGGCAGCGGATGAGATCCGCAAGCACTGGGGTCTCTGCGACTTGTTGATCAATGGAGCCGGGGGGAATCAGCCTTCTGCGATCACCACCAAGGAGACCTTAGAGCCGGGAGACCTTGAGAACCCCGATGTCGTCTCCTTCTTCGATCTGTCCGTGAGCGGGTTCCGAACGGTCCTTGACCTCAATCTGACCGGAACATTAATTCCAACCCAAATCTTCGCCAAGCAGATGCTCGGACGCCCCGGAGCAGCGGTAATCAACATCTCCTCCATGAGCGCCGCATCGCCACTGACTAAGGTTCCGGCTTACAGTGCGGCCAAGGCAGGCATCAACAACTTCACACAGTGGCTTGCGGTTCATCTGGCAGAGTCCGGCATACGGGTGAATGCCATCGCCCCCGGCTTCTTCGTCACTGCACAGAATGAACAGCTGCTGAAGGACCCGAACGGTGAACTAACCGAAC
Source organism: Paenibacillus sp. FSL P2-0089 (assembly GCF_038595095.1). Lineage (NCBI taxonomy): Bacteria > Bacillati > Bacillota > Bacilli > Caryophanales > Paenibacillaceae > Paenibacillus > Paenibacillus sp. FSL P2-0089. Next base: position 3,321,536 of record NZ_CP152006.1, on the reverse strand, counting down.
GTTCGCTCAAAATCATCTCCCAGACCCCGATGCGCCGCTTCGGCACACCGGAGGATCTGCTCGGCACCTTGCTCTGGCTGGCCGATGAGCGCATGTCCGGGTTCGTAACCGGGGTAACCATTCCCGTAGACGGCGGGTTTATGGCCTACTCGGGCGTGTGAAGGCATTCTGCAGCGGGAAACCGGCAATCAAAAAAACTGAACCCCGTCCCCAGGGTTCAGTTCCAATTAATTAAGGCTATGCGCTTCAACCAGCACGCCATCCTCCAGATGCAGCACCCGGTCGCACCAGTCCAGCATTCGTTCGTCATGAGTAACCATTACAGCAGCCTTGCCTTCGCTCCGCACCTCGTCGGCTATCATCCGTACCACTTCCCGGCCACGGCTGTAATCCAGGCTGGCTGTAGGCTCGTCTGCGAACAGAATGGCCGGCTTGTTCATCCACGCCCGGGCAATCGCCACCCGCTGCTTCTCGCCCCCGGACAGCTGTTCGGGGTAATGGTTGCGGCGTTCCCAGATCTCCAGACGCTTCAGCAGATAGGCGGCACGCACCTTCGCTTCCTTCGGGCTGAGCTTAGCCAGCTTCGCTACATAGAGCAGCTGCTCCTCTACCTTCAGGAACGGCAGCAGCTGCGCACTTTGGAACATGAAGCCGATTTTTTTCAGCCGCAGCTCGGTCAATTCCCCCTTGTCCTTGTCACGCAGCGACTCGCCGTCGAGGAGGATTTCTCCGCTGGTGGGCGTAAGCAGCGCACCAGCTGCGGAGAGAAACGTGCTTTTCCCGGAGCCGGATGGCCCCAGTACTGCTATGAATTCGCCTTCGTTCACCGTAAGGTCCAGATGGTTCAGAACGGTCATCGCCCCGTCCCCATCCCCGTAAGTCTTGGTTACCTGCTTCATCACTAATTTCGCACTCATGCTCCAGTCCTCCCTATCGCTTCCAAGGCATCCACCTTAGCTACTCTTGCTACCGAAATTAACGAGCCCAGCAGGGACATCCCTATGAACAGCAGACTGGTCATCGCCATCGTCTGTCCGTCCAGCTCAAACGGCATCGTGTCGGGCAGGCCCATATTCATCCCAAGCGTAAGCAATATGCCCAGCACCAGACTGGCGACAGACAGCAGCATCACTTGACCGATTACACTCCAGGCCAGATAGGACATCTTGGTCCCCATCGCCTTCAGGATACCGAATTGGCTGGTCTTCTGGATCGTAATGACATAGAAGAATACAGCAAGAACTACTGCGGCAATCACGAACAGGAACACAATCATCATCAGCAGCGAATTCTGCTCGGCGGAGTAACCGGGAACACTGGCGATCGCCTGTTTTTGCGTAATTACCTCTACGGACTGTAGCTGATCTGCAATCTGCCCAGCTTGAGCCGCCGTTACATCCAGCGCGATTACATTGTACGGGGCATTGGCCTTGCCTGAACCTCCGCCTCCCTGAACCGTTCCTTGCTTCATCGCCTGCCAGTCCAGCTGATTGATATAGACCACCGGAGTATGGCTGTAGGAGCTGTCCTTCACGAAGCCGGTAACCGTCCAGCTCATGCCGGAAGCCTGATCACGGATCGTACTGCCAATGGTAACGCCGGACTGTTCCAGCTTGGAGTCTGCAACCGCGCTGCCTTGAACCTCATTGGTGAATCCGGCGCCTTCCGTTACTTCAGGAGCCAGCATGCCCGTCATATCTACGGCAAAAAAAGTAATATCCGCCTTCACATCCGCACCGGCAGCTGTAATTGTACTAGTCTGTACCCCCAGCGGAGTCGCGTTCGCCTCTCCGGCTACTGACCGGGCAGCCGCAAGCTCCGTATCCGTTAACTGTGAACGCCTGAAGGTATGATCCGCATCGCTCTGCACGGCAAAGTAATTGGCGGGCATATTTTTCAGCGCCGAAATGTTGGCATAAGCAAGACCTCTAGCCAGGCCGGTGACGAACAGCACCAGGAACGAGACCAGCAGCATAATCACCATAATGAGACTGTAGCGTGCTTTGGAGTGCCTCATCTCCCGAATTGCCAAGAACATATAACCACTCCTTCTAATCTGTATATCCACAGTTTAGAGAGTGAAGATGAACGGAGTATGAATAAAGAATTACACTATATAGATTGAACATAGCCGCTTCCAAAAACAGATGGCAGACGCAACTGCGGTGAATATTGGACTTCCGGCCGCTGTTGTTCCCGGATTTCTTGATTTATACCACTATCCGTGGTAGAAATCCGGTAACAAAGGCGTACGCTATCGCTCCTACAGTTCCAAATTCCCCTCCGTTGCTTTCATCTATTTTATGAAGGACTAATCAATCTATATCGTTAGGGTGGCAGGGCAGAGTGACAGTGAACGTGGTCCCTTCTCCTACTGTGCTCGTCACCTCGATGGTTCCGCCATGCGCCTGGACGATCTTTTGGGCAATGGCCAGCCCCAGCCCGCTGCTACCCGGCTCACGGGATCGCGACTGATCCACCTTGTAGAACCGGTCGAAGATCATCGGCAGCTGCTCCGCCGGAATGCCTGCACCGTTGTCAGTCACCGTCACAATACATTGCTGGCCCTCCACATGGGCTGCGATACTAAGGGTCCCGCCCGCCGGGGTGTATTTGATCGCATTCGTCACCAGATTCATCCACACCTGATAGAGCAGATTGGAATCGCCCGCAAGCGTGATGTCTCCGGCATGCAACCGCACCGCAAGCTCTTTCTCCGTAAGATGCCATTCCATAATCTGAATGACCTGGCGCAGTTGGGCGCGCAGATCGAAGCTTCTCTTCTGCAGGGCATTCTCATCGTAATCCAGTGAGGACAAGGTGAGCAGTTGTGTGCTGAGCATGGACAACCGCCGGCTCTCATCCCCGATAATGGACAGATACTCCAGACGCTGGGCTTCCGGCAGAGTACCGTCCTGGAGCGCATGGGCGAAGCCCTGAATAGAGGTTAGTGGCGACTCAATCTCATGCGAGACATTGGCGACAAACTCCTGTCTTGCCCGGTTTGTGCGTTCCAGCTCACGGCTCATCGTCATGAAGTGGGAAGCCAGTTGGCCGATCTCGTCGCGGCGTGCGGTGTAGAGCTTAATGTCGTAGCGCCCTTTGGAGATAAGGAGCGTGGCCTCGGTTAACCGGGTGATCGGCCGCACCACATGAAATACAGTAATCAGCATGAACCACAGGCTTAGCAGAATAATGACCCCGATAATCACGACAAAAAAGATCCGCAGCTCCCCGAACTGCACCTGGGCATCCGGACGCATGAACAAGGCATAGGTCTCCCCGTTAATATGGACCGGCACCCCAATGGAATTGCTGAGCTGGTTATCAAAGAACCCTGTCACGAACAGCTGGCCGGGGAAATTACCCACCCCATGGTAAATCTCTCCGGCCAGCACACTGCGCAGCGCTTCCTCCTTGAGGTCATTTTTGCGGAAAGGCAGGCCGTAGAAGCGTTCCTCTCCATCGGCATTGACCAGATACATTTTGTACCCCAGAGAAGCCGTGCTCAGGAGATATTCTTCCACAGCATCCGGGTGATCCTCAATGAACTGCTGCAAACCTATGGCCATCCGGGTCAGCTTAGCATCATTCTTCGGCTTGACCTGGGATTGGTAATACAGGTTGGAGACCAGAAATCCCAGCACGCTGCTGATCATAATCACCGAGCAGAAGATAATACTCATCCGTACATAGAGCGATCTCATGAGGTCACCATGTCCACTTTGTAGCCAATTCCCCGGACCGTGCGGATGATAAAATCATTCTGGTATTCACTGAACCGCTGACGCAGGCGCTTGATATGCACATCCACCGTCCGCTCGTCCCCTTCGTAGTCCGCTCCCCAGACCAGCTCAATCAGCTCACCACGCGTGAACAGGCGTCCCGGATATTGGGCCAGCTGGGCCAGCAGTTCGAATTCCTTCACGGGCAGCAGCAGCACCTCTGTCCCGTCACTGATCTCGTAATTCTTACGGTCGATCACCAGCGAATTCAGGCGAATCCGGTCATCTGAAGCTATGGAATAACGGCGGAACAAGGCCTTGATGCGAAAGATCAGCTCCTCCGGTTCAAAAGGCTTGGTCACATAATCATCCGTCCCGTGCAGATAACCCTGCTCCTTATCACTGAGCTGCTGACGGGCCGTTAGCAGAATGACGGGAATGTCATAGTTCTCCCTTATGTATGCACACAGCTCCAATCCGTCCATATGCGGCATCATCACATCCACCACCGCCAGATCGACCGTCTGCTCCTTCATGCGTGCCGCCGCTTCCAGCCCGTCTCCGGCTTCTATCGATTGATATCCTTCTCTGGTAAGAACATGCCGCAGCAGCGTGCGGATATGAACATCGTCGTCGGCTACCAGTATCTTTTTCAACTTACATACGCTCCCTCCGGCTTGCCTGATCAATGTCATCATACTAGCAACAAACCCTGCTCAAAACAATAGGACTCCAAACCAACAAGCTCACTTAGGTCAGTACGTCCTACACTATAAAAGGCAGAATGCTGTCCCGCAAGGGGGTGACCGGTCTGCCCATAAGCCGCTCCAAATCCCCGGAGGTGGAAGCCGTATCCAGCTTGCTCATAAAAGCATAGATCCAGTGCTGAATTCCGTCATCCTGACGGTGCACCACCGGCTTGCCGGCAACCTCTGTCAGAACTTCGGCCAGATCGCCAAAATCCCAGGTCTGCGGAGCGGTCAATTCATAGATCCGGTTGCCTGCTCCCTCTTCGGCCAGCACAGCAGCAGCAGCCAATGCAAGATCCCGTCGGCCTACCGAGTTAAACTTCCATTCTCCCGGTGCCGTCACCAGCTCTCCGCTGGAGAGGGCTTCCTTCAGCCCCAGCACCCCTACGAAATCAATATAAAGAGCATTGCGCAAAAAGGTATATTCCAGCCCGGACTCTATAATCGCCTGTTCCGTCAATGTATGCACATTATCCGGCTTGCTCTGATCTGTTCTCCGCCCTGAGAATGCAAAACCAGTATATAGGATATGCCTCACACCGCTTCGTTTAGCCGCATCAATCACCCGCTTATGCTGGGACAGACGAACATTGTCATCCGTATGCGAGCTGGAGATCAGCAGGAGCCGGGAAATCCCGCGAAAAGCTTCATTCAGTGTTTCCAGCAGATCATAATCCACCTTGCGGACTTCAATTCCCTGCTCCCGGATAAAAGTAGCTTGCTCAACACTTCTTACTCCGGCAATGATCTGCCCTACAGGGATGCGGCTACGCAGATTCTCCAGAATTAGACTTCCCAGTTGCCCGTTTGCTCCCGTAATCAATATTGTCGTCATAGGCGATAACATCCTTTCCTTATTGGAATCAGATTTCTTCACATATCCACCGTCATATTCCATCTGCTATATATAATCTCTGTCTGCGGGCAGCCTCCCGGCATGCGGAACATTCCACACCTTCTATCCTCTGCTCAGCTTATTCAGCAGCTCCAGCAGCAGCTGCAGCTCCGGCTCATCCAGCCGGTTCATTACCGCCGCAACGGCTTTCCGGTTCCCCGGCAGCTGCTCCAGCAGCAGGCGCTTACCTGCTTCAGTCAGCGAAATGACTGTCTTACGGCCATCCTGTGCGTGAGCCGCCCGCGTAATATAGCCATCCTTCTCCAGCGGAGTCAGCAGCAGGCTGATGTTGGCTTTGGTTACCGCGATTCGCTCAGCAAGCAGTGAGGGCAGAATCGATCCCCCGTGCTTCGCAATCTCAACCAGTACGCGGATTCTTGCCCCGTTCAGCCCCTGCGCCTGCCAGTATTTCTCGGAGACGGCCACAGTGCCCGCTGTCGCTCCCACCAAGGCGAAAAAAACCTCATTTTCAAGCGGCAGCTCAAGCACAATCTTTTGTAAATCATCCATTAGCAGTCGTCAACTCCATTTAGTTAATAGCTTAACTATTTCTACAGATAGATTAGCGGATTCCGGCAGGAATGTCAAAAGAAAATGAATAACTCCTCCATAACCCGAAAAAAACCCCTATCTTCCCTAAGGAAGGTAGAGGGTTCAATCCTGCCACATGCAGGTTTCCGTTAGATCAAAACAGGCTTAGCCGCAGGTGACACCTTGTCTGCACCAAAGCTCATGCTGCCATCCAGCACAAGTTCCAGCTTAATCAGCTCTGAGCGGCTGGCCAGGCGGATCGGCGGTCCCCAGGTTCCGTAGCCGGAGGAGACAATGACATGCAGCTTGTTTTTGAGCAGGTAGCCCCAATCCAGTTCGAACAACCGCCGGGTAATCCAGTGATTCGGTGCAATCTGCCCCCGGTGGGTATGTCCAGACAGCAGCACATCCACTCCAGCCTCCGAAGCGATCCCGAAGCCAGTCGGCTGATGATCCATCATCAGGATCGGCTTGCTGCGGTCCACTCCCTGTAGAAGAGTCTCCACGCTGAGCCGTCCACCCTCCATGTGCTCGGCAGTCTTGTCTTTGCGCCCGACCACGTAGACTCCCGACGTCTCCACCACTTCATCCTGTAACACCTGAATGCCAACACTCCGCATAACCTCGGTATACTGCGCAATCGAGCCGCCGTAGTATTCGTGATTCCCCAGCACGGCGTAGACTCCATAACGTGCCGTCAGCTGCTTCAGCTGCTGCTCCATCCCATTGCGGAGAAAAGGCTCAATGCTGTCATCCAGCACATCCCCGGCCAGCAGAATGATATCCGGGTTCATCGCGTTCATCTCCATGACCATTCTTCGCAGATGGCGGTTGCCGACAATGTTGCCCAGATGGAGGTCGGAGGCTACTGCTACCGTCAGCGGAACGCTGGTTCCGATGGATTTTTCCACCTTAAGCCGGTGGGTCCGCACCACAGTACTCCAGGCATTGCGCGATCCCCAGACCAGGAAGACAGCGAGCAATACCAGCACTGTAGTCCCGGCTTCCGTTACGAATGCGGAGAGTCCCACGCCTGCGAGCGCCAGCACACCATAGAGCAGATCGGTCAGCGGCAGCATGATCACGGCGAACTCCATACAAGCCAGATAATAAGAGCCAATCACCTTGAACAACCTGCCTACCGGTCTCAGCGCCTGCGGCAGCGGCACCCGGCCAATCATATAAGAGAAGGAAATGACAAGAAAGATAGTCCAGTACGCAGCAGTATTCATCCCCGGCAGCCATGCCTGGAGCAATACGGACAGATGCCATCCAATGTAGACATTCACCAGTCCAAGCACCAGCACCATGACCGCAGCCCCGGCCAGCATCCGCATGTTTTTCACTTCATTCCACTCCCTTAAAGTAAGTTTCTATACGATCTACTTCAAATCATAACACAAAGTATTCACCAGGTATAAACTGTGCCGTCAACCTGTGATAAACCTGAGTTCCCCTTGGACAAAAAAGAAAGACAGCCCTGCGGCTGCCGTTGAAGGAATGTGTGTTTTCGCTTATTGTCTCAGTTCCTTAATTTCTTCAAGCAATAAGCCGGTGGCTTCGGAAATGGTTTGCAGGTCTATGCCGCGCTCCAGAAGTTTAATGGCAATTTCTTTGCTCGTCTCGGACTTGGCTCCTTCAATACGGGAATGTTCATCGCTCAGCGCCTTCATCCGGGCATTATAAGCCATTCGCGCTGCCGCATCCTGACTTAGAAACTCCAGGGTGTCCATCGCTTTTTTTAGCATCGGTTCTTTCTCCACCAATCCTTCGACCATTCTCCGTCTCGTCTCGCCCAGCCGTTCCCCTGCTCCGTCCGGGTGCAGCGGTTCTCCCCACAGTAGCCCGTCCCCCTCATACCGGGGAAGCACATGCATATGATAGTGGGTCAGATCATTGAATTTACCGCCGTCTGCAATAATTCTGATCCCGTCCGGCTGGTAAAGAGATTTGAGCAGCGCGGAGAGCTTTTGTGAAGCCTCCATAACAGCATGTGCAGTCTTCGCATCCATCTCATCGACGTCCCAATAGTGCTTTTTCGGCAGAATCAGGGTATGGCCTTCATTGAAGGGCTCGATATCGAGTACACAGGTGATATATTCATTCTCATAGACGATATTCAGGTCAGGCTCAAGCCCGTTCGCGATTCTGCAGCCGAGGCATTCCATGATGATCCTCCCCCCTTAAACACAATGAATACTATGATAATATCAACAGGCAATAGGGTTCATTGAAGTATTTTGGTAACTCTTATAGAAATGTGATCGGTTTTTCGATTACATTTGGCCTACGTAGAGCTTACAGTCCAATTATGATCGGTTTTTCGATTACATTTGGCCTACGTAGAGCTTACAGTCCAATTATGATCGGTTTTTCGATTACATTCGGCTTACGTAGAGCTTACAGTCCAATTATGATCGGTTTTTCGATTACATTCGGCCTACGCGGCGCATCCGGTCCAAGCAGCTAATATAAAAAAAGAAATGCCTTACAGCATTTCCTTGTTCCCGATCATTCAGTTAGCCCGCCCGGTTACCTTTGGCAGCGATGCATTCACCGATTAGCTTGTCGCATTTGTGAATATGATTGATCAGCCAATCCGTCAGCGTCCGGTTCAGCTTGATCGTGGATAATACGGATACGCCCTTGGTCTTAATCGTCTCCTCCAGTTCCAACACCGTCTGCACGAATTCAGCGTGTGTCTTCTGATGCTCCGTCAGCTCCGGGAAGTCGATGTCCTTCATTAACTGCTCTTCACTGCCGAAATGCTCCACGGTGTAATCCTTGAGGAACCTCAGCGTCTCTTCGATCTTTTCTTTGCCCTGCTGGTTGCTGCAAGCGTCAAAAAAGTCGTTCAGCTTCACCAGCAGCTGCCTGTGCTGACAATCAATCTTTTCTACTCCGATATCATACGAATCCTTCCAGCTAATCATAGGCTCACCCTGTCCTTTGCCATAAACACAATAGTCAAAATATAACTAATTGTCTGCTTTTCCCTATGAAAGTTCTATTAAGAACATCACAAGGCAGCGTTGCCGGACAGAAGGGCATTCTCAAAATAAATTCCATTCCCGGTTATACCGGTACAGCTTCGAGGGACGGTGTCCGGCATCCCGGGTGCTCTGATCCGTCTCGATGACCCGCTCTGCGATTTTGCGTCGGAAGGCGGCGGCGAGCAGCTCTTTGCCGAGGATAATCTCATACACACGCTGCAGCTCGGACAAGGTGAACAACGGCGGCATGAGATTGAAGATAATATCGGTATATTCCGCCTTGCCGCGCAGACGTTCGATGGCATACTGCACCATGAGCAGATGGTCAAAAGAAAACCCCGCGCTGCGCACGATCTCACGGCTGACCTGTCGGACATGCCCTTGAATAGTCTCGGTAAGCTTGACCACCCCGCTTAGCTTCTCCTGCTCACTCTCCAGTATAATCTCCACCAGTGTCTCCTGACGGACGTCCTGCTCCAGCACCTCGCGGCGGGTCTCCAGAATGTGGTACGAGACATCGAACCAGGCAGCTGCGGCTGCATCATCCCCTGCCTGTACGTCCAGAGCCTTGCGGTCCACGAGCGCCATGTAGGAGCAGCTGATCACCCTCATCCGCGGATCACGGTCTACCTCGCCCCAGGTATACAGCTGCTCCATGTAGATATTATCGATATTAGTTTCGCTGTACAGCTCCCGGCGGGCTGCTTCCTCTACGCTCTCACTGATCCCTACGAACCCTCCCGGCAAGGCCCACTGTCCCAGAAAAGGATGCTCCCCGCGCTGAATCAGCAAGAGCTGTAAGGACTTATCCGCCAGCTTGCGGTAGTTATTCTGCTCCCGCTCCATCACGGTGAAAATCAGCATATCGACGGTGACAGACGGACGTTCGTAGTTGCCCGCATTATAATTCTGCAGGAATTGCTCCTCGTTCAAGCCGTTAGAGTCGGTTACGGGTTGATTTGGCATGGATATTCTCCTTGTCTTGAATCGATTAATAGGATTCGGTTGTTAATAACATATTGTTATTATATACATGGTAATGGAATGCGGGCAAGTTTGGGCTAGAAAGATGAACGCTTTTCCTAAAATACAGTACAAAAAAATCACCCCACCCGAAGGCAAGGCAATTCATATAACCTATTCTTGTTGTACACCTGTTGATCACATCGGTTCGATATGGACAAGTACGGTAGCGACCTGATGACGGTCCTTAAGCTGATCTTCGATCTCCTCCGTAATATCGTGACTCTGCACCACATTCAGACTGGAATCCACCAGTACTGTAGTATCGACCAGCACATTATTACCGTGAATACGGGCTTTGATATCCTTAATCGACTCCACACCTTCAATCTCAGCTACCGTCTGCTTCATCAGTTCCAGCTTACCGGCATCGAAGCCGTCGGTGAGGTCATGTGTAGCTTTGCGGAAAATATCCCAGGCCGTCTTGCAGATCAGCAATCCGACAATCGTAGCTGTGAGCGGATCTAACCAGGGAATGCCGAACTGTGAGCCGATAATACCGACGAAGGCTCCCATGCTGACCAGCGCATCCGAACGGTTATCCTGTGCCACTGCATGCATGGCATTGCTGTTGAGCTTGCGGGCAAGCCTGATGTTGTACCGGTATACTGCGATCATAACCACAGCACAGGCAGCTGCCGTCCATGCGGCAATCAGATCAGGGGTCTCCAGCACAGGCTGGATGAATTTATTCACACCCTGATAGAGCACTTGGAAGCCTACAGCAATCATGATAAAAGAGGCGACCAGTGCGGCAACTGTCTCTGCTCTGAAATGACCATAGCCATGGTTCGAATCCGGGGGTCTGCGGGAAATCCTGAGTCCGGTCAGAATGGCCAGGGAAGCAATAATGTCGGTGCTGTTATTCAGCCCGTCAGCCAGGAGTGCCTGAGAGCCTGACACCGTTCCTATGAATAATTTGACTGCAGATAAGAGTATGTATGCTAAAAGACTTAGCCATGCTCCTTTTTCACTTTGTTTGATATCGCTGTAATTTTCCAAGAAAAAGGACCTCCAAAGATTAGTATTGTTCCATACTACACGCTGACTTACGGGTGGGTCTAGAGAAACAGTGTTGCCGGACAGCGCAAGAGTTAACCCCGCTAAATAGAGTTGGCAACCCGGAAGTAAGTTGCGGCTCCCTACATTCTTTGCCCTTGTTCAACTTTGCAGTCTATCTGCTGCTGACAGGCCGTGTAACTTTTCTCGCAAAACGTAGTCTAAGTATATGGGGACCTTAGGTCGGCCAAGCAGAAACGGCGTTCCCGTCCTCTCAAGGACGGTACCGTTTCAGCGAGAAATAGAAGGATAAGTTATCGTGTGAAACATATAATTTCTTATATTTGCACACAAAAAAGCGGCTTCCCCCTCTTCAGGAGAATGCCGCTAAGCTTGCGTATGAATGGTTACCCTAGCTGTCCTCTACTCCGCTGGCGGTGTAAATGAACGTCCTGCAAATTCTGCATCCAGCATATAGAAGGCATTGCTGTCGGTTTCGATCCGTTTGAGCTTGGCGATAATGTTGCTGAAGAGTGCCTCTTCTTCCACCTGCTCATCGATGAACCATTTCAGGAAATAGATCGTCGCATGCTCCCGTTCATCCAGGGCCAGATCCGCCAGATGATAGAATTTCTTCGTGTTCTGCTGCTCATGGGCGAAGGCATGCTCGAATGCATCCAGCATGGAGCTATACTCATTGTTCGGTTCAGGCATCGCCGCAAGGGTGGCACGGTAATCGCGGTCATTCAGGAATTTGTAGATCTTCATGGCATGGAACCGTTCTTCTTCAGCCTGCACCAGAAAGAAATTGGCGAATCCGTCCAGGCTCTCACCGGAACAATACGCAGCCATCGCAAGATAGACATGAGCAGAATAGAATTCGAAATTCATTTGTTCATTAAGCGTGTTCATTAATTGCTCTTTCATTGACAGGTCACCTCATCCTATAGTATTGATTATGCTTGAAGCAGTTCATATGTAATGTCTTATTCATTCTATCATCCTTATCCGCCAAACCGCAATCGAAAGGAAGATTCCCCCTATGAAATGGTTCAGCCGTCAAAAAATAAACAATACTTCCCCCCGCCGCGCTCTCCTCCTGCTCGCTGCCTCCGCCTCTCTGCTGCTGGCAAGCGGCTGTGAGGGGAATGGAAATTCAGCACAACTGACAAACGCAGGTTCCTCCCAGGCAGCGGTGCCAGCCTCTCCGGCTGCCGCACAGACGCCTGTGCCTGCGGCAACCGATGCCCCAGTGACCCCGTCACCTGAGGCTTCGGCGACTCCTGACCCGGTCTCCCGGAAGCTCGCCGGAATGACCCTGGAGGAGAAGATCGGGCAGATGCTGCTGGTCGGCATCCAAGGCAAAGCGGCAGGAGCAGAAGCCCTGAAGATGATTGCCGAAGATAAGGTCGGCGGAATCATTCTGTATTCTAATAATGTCGGCAGCCTGAAGGAGCTGGTGCAGCTGACCAACGCTCTGAAGCAGAGCAATGCGGGGAATCCCGCACCGCTGTTCATGAGTGTCGATCAGGAAGGCGGCAAGGTCAGCCGTCTCCCCGATGACTATGCCACCTTCCCATCGAACGCTGCTGTCGGCAGCGGAGATGATACCGCCGCTGCCGGAGCGATGGGCGAACTGCTTGCCCGGGCAGTGAAATCCTCCGGCTTCAATATGGACTTCGCGCCGGTGCTCGACATCAACAGCAACCCGGATAATCCGGTAATTGGTGACCGTTCCTTCGGCAGCAGCGCAGAGCTGGTCACCCGGCTCGGCATTGCCGAGATGCAGGGGCTCGAGCGTGAAGGCGTTATTCCCGTGGTCAAGCATTATCCTGGCCATGGCGATACCTCGGTAGACTCACACCTGGAGCTGCCAGTCATCAACAAGACGGAGACCCAACTGGCAGAACTGGAATGGCTCCCATTCCAGGCAGCGATCCGGGAGAAGGCCGATGCTGTAATGGTGGCCCATATTCTATATCCGAAGCTCGACCCGGACAAGCCCGCCTCCCTGTCCCAAGTGATTATCGGCCAGCAGCTCCGCGGGCTGATGGGATACGAAGGGGTAGTCATTACGGATGACATGACCATGGGCGCAATCATTAAGAATTACAGCCTCCCAGCTGCGGCAGTAGAATCCGTATTGGCTGGAAGCGATATCCTGCTGGTCGCCCATGAATACAAGAATGAACAAGCCGTTCGCGCCGCGCTGCTGGACAGCGTCAAGAACGGCAGCATCTCCGAAGCCCGGATTGATGAGAGTGTCTACCGTATTCTGGCGCTGAAGGCCAAGTATCAGTTAACGGACGAAGCGGTGCCCTTGCCTGATCTCACCGGACTGAACAGTGATATCAAGGATTGGCGTAAGCCGTATCAGCAGAACAAGTAGTTAACACGCGGAATCGGTACACTCTCAACCATTTATATACTTAGGGGGAGATTACTCCACTAACCCGTGGGATGAACCGTCAGAGTTGGAAAAAAGGCACTTAATTAAGCCGAAACCATGCGCTGTGGGGAAGCAGTTGGAAAAAGTACATTTAATCCACCAAGTCCCATAATCTCAACAGAATTCGGTCTGATTAAGTGTTATTTATCCAACTGCTATAAGTAATTGTTCCTGCGACCATAAATTAGATGTACTATTTCCACTTAGATGATCCGCCGCGCGCCACTCACGCCTATACTTTCTATTCAAAAAGCCCCAAACCCGGCAATCAACCAGGTTTGGGGCTATATACGGTTTGGGCCCATCATCTGCTGTCAACTACTGCAGAACCACCGTGTCTCCTGCCTTCAGTCCCGACAGCACCTCTGTTTTATCGGTTGTTTCCATTCCAGTCTTGATCTCTTTGCGTTCGTATTGGCCGTTTCCTTTGTCCACCATAACGAAGGCCAGATCCCCTTCACGGATGACGGCGATATTGGATACAACTACCGCCTTCTCTTTGCGTGAGGTCTCGACGTCTCCGCTCAGGCTAAGGCCGCCCATCAAATGCTCGTCCGGCTGCATGGAGATGACCACCTCGAATTGCGGAAGCTGGCCGGCTGTGTTCTGTCCGGTGGTCGTCGTGGCGAACTTGGCCACATCGGTTACCTCCCCGTCCAGGACCAGATCTTTTACGGCCGTCATCTTCACCTTCACCTTCATGCCCTTTTTGATGCGGAAGATATCCTGCTCCCCGACCTGTGCTATGAACTCTACCTTGTTGGTGTCCACAATCTTGCCGATGTACTGATTATCGGTGACAGTCTGCGGCCGTTCTGTGCTGCTGTCGAAGAGGAAGATGCCGTTCTCCGGTGCATGGAATACCGCAGTGTTCAGCTTCGCCTTCTTCTCCGTAAGCTCTTTGGCTTGAATTTCGGCATTCACCTGGTTCAGCTCATCGCTCAGACGGGCGGTTTCCTGGGCAGCCAGGGCCTTCAGCCGTTCCGCTTCCGTACCGGCCGGGGCCGAAGAATCATCCTCCTGCTGCGCGACAAAAGCATTCAGTTCCCCCTCCAGCTTCGCCTTGCGGGCGGCTGCCTCCGCCGTGGCAATCTCATTACGGAGTGTGCTCTGATCCAGAGTGAAGAGCACCTGGCCCTTCTTCACCTGTGCCCCGTTCTCCACCTTCCAGGCAGTCACCTTGGAAGCAAAGGGGGCATACACCAGCGTCTCCTTCTGGTATTGCGATCTGCCTTTGATCTGTACGGAGCTGGTTAACGTCTCTTCCGTTACCGGGAAGCTGATTACCTGCATCGGTTCAGGCGGGAGATCAGCGGTATCATCAGCCTTGAAGAATTTGGTATATCCGAAATAACCGGCAGTTCCGATGATACCTAAGATTATGATCCATTTCAGGCTCTTCTTTAGAGTCCTCTTCATTGTTTCGGCTTCCTTTCTAGCTTAGGGTTAGTCTCGTTTAATAGCAGTTAATGCATCGGTTCTGGAAGCGCTGATCGCCGGATAGATCCCCGACAGCACGCCGGTCATAATGGCAAAGGATATCCCGATCGGCAGATTCGTCGTCGGAATGAAGAAATTCATCCCGTCCCCTGCACTGCCTACCAGCTTGTTGAGCGCCATGACAATTAAATAGGAGAAAGCGACACCCAGCATGCCTCCGAGCAGCCCTAAAAGTGCAGCTTCGGTAATGAACATATTACGGATCTGTCCCATGTTGGCCCCGAGGACCTTCATAATCCCAATCTGGCGCCGCCGCTGATGGGTGGACATGGTCATGGCCACTATGATGGAGATGGAAGCGATGATCAGGATGAACACCCCGATACCGAGCGCCGCCATTTTGATCATATCAAATTGCTCCTTCAGCATCTCCTGCTGGTACAGATTATCTTGAGCGTTCAGTGACAGCTTCTGAAGCATCTGCTCCACCGGCTTAATGTTCGCCACATCGTCTACTTTGACCGTAAGCGAGTTGTAGGTTCCTTCCGGCGGGAGATTGACCACACTGGTGGTGGAATTATCGAAGGTCAGCTCCTTGGCCAGCTGCTGGGCAGTCTCCGGCGACATATACATAGTCTGGTCAAAAGAGGCCCGCTGATCATCCATTCCCTTAGGACTTGCCAGAATGCCGCCGACCTGGAGCGGCGAGCTAAGCTTGATTGTCTGTGAAGTAGAACTGTAATCCTGAGCCTGAATCTGGACCTGCTTACGGTACAATTCAGTCGGCACAGTGGACAGTTTATCATACTGCTCGTACAGCTCGGGGTTATACGTCCCGCTGCTCATCTGCTCGAACAGCTTCTGCCGGGTCTCCTGGTCGATCAGGCCCAGCGTAGCCCCGTGATTGAGCACTATCGTTCCTATCTGGTCGTTCGCCCCGCCCTGCTTGAACTTATGATCATAGGCTGTCAGCTTCTGGAGATCAGTGACCACAATCTTCACATCCGAGATCTTGTTGTCTACCGTTACCATCTGGAAATATCCGACCTCCTGAAAAGGCGAAGCCGCCTTCACATGGTTCAGCCCGCGGATAATCTCCAGCTTCTGATCGGTCAGCTTGCCCTGATCGGGGTTCTCGTCTCCCCCTCCCGATACACTGCTACCGTTACCGCCTGCGCTCTGTCCGCCTGCCGACGGAATTCCTCCGCCGGGCGAGACCATGATTTCATCCATTTTGAAGTTGGCATTAACTTGTTCCGTTACATAGACCTGTGCAGATTGGCCTACACTCAAAGCCACGATAATTGCTGCGCAGCCGATGGATATCCCGGTCATACATAGACCTGTAACCACCTTGCGCCGTTTGACCTGTTCCCAGGCCATCCGTGAAATGTCTCTGATCTTCACGGCTTCCCTCCCTCTGCAGGATCAGCTTCCTCAGCGGTCTGGTGTTCAGGTTCCTCAGCCGGCAGATCTTCATCCGCTCCTGCTGTCTGCGGTACTGGCTCTACATCTTCCCGTTCAGCTCCTGCAGCTAATTGTTCTTCAACCTCTACCATGGTCTGCGGTTCAGCTTCCTCAGCGATTTGCTCTTCAACCTGTACTTCTGTCTGCGTCTCAAGCTGCGGTTCTTTTTGCAGTTTTATATCTGCTTGCGGTTTTGCCTGCGATTCAGTGACCAGGAAGCCGTCCTTCAGCGTGAAAATCCGCTGCATTTGTTCAGCCACCTTGTATTCATGAGTAACGACGATAAAAGTCGTCTTCATCGTCCGGTTCAGGTTCAGCAGAATACCGATAATTTCTTCTTCAGTCTTGGAATCCAGATTCCCCGTCGGTTCATCGGCGAAGATGACCGACGGCTCTGTGATCAGCGACCGGGCGATACTGACCCGCTGCTGCTGTCCTCCGGAGAGCTGCGAGGGGAAGAGATCCGCCTTGTCGGGAATTCCCACCTGCTCCAGCAGCGCCAGCGCCTTGGCCTTGCGTGCCCTGGGAGAGACTGACTGGAAGACCAGCGGCAGCTCCACGTTCTCGCGGACCGTCAGGCTGGTAATCAGCTCATAGGCCTGAAAGATAAATCCGATATTCTTGCGGCGGAACTCAGCCAGCTTATTCTCGCCCATTTTCACAATGTCCTGATCAGCAATGTAGATATGACCTTCCGTGGGCTTCATCAAGCCGGCCATCAGGTTGAGAAGCGTTGACTTCCCGGAACCTGAACTGCCCAGCAGGGCAACCATCTCTCCTTTTTTGACGGAAAAATTGATTTCATGAAGAACGGAGGTCCATTCATTACCGCTTTTGTACGAATGCGTAATATCTTCAACACGCAACATGGAAGCTGCTCCTTTTATAAAAATATAAGAATGTTTTAGTTGAGCGAATGAAGATTATTCCTGTGTCTTGTTCGGAACCACGTTGGTGACTCCAAAGGCCTGGCTGCCCAGCATCAGACGTTCACCCTGGAATTCATCATAGAAGGCTAACTTATAAGCGCCGCCGTCCATCGTCTTGTACACGGGTCTGCTGAGGGAGAAGGAATACTGGTTGTTCGTCCCTTCAATCAGGTCTGTGCCCAGTGTAAGAACCTTCTCGGTAGCGATGCCGAACGGATCGGTAATCTGCAGAATCAGCTTATGCTCCAGCACACCTGCATCGTAGAGGTTATCCTTCCTCAGGCTGTAGTTCATAGTAATATCCAAGGTATCGGATGACTTCACCCGCTTGCCTTCAGAGGTCAGAACAGAAATCGTATAAGGATATAATGCCGTTGATTCCAGCGTATTCTTCGGTACGTTAGCCTGCGGATTCAGCTGCAGCGCTGCCACATTGACGAATCCGGTCGCTTCCTCCTTGGCCTCGATCAGCTTACCCTCTTTGATACCGGAACCGAGGTAGAGTAAGACATCCGCGAGGTCTGTAGCCTTAGGCACCTTGGCCCACAGGACCACGAGCTGCTTGGCACCCGGAGACGCGCTGTTCTCCGACTGGCTGGTGCCCGCTTCGAAATACTGGCCGTCCTTGGTCTTATAATAAGCCTGGAGGCGGGCCATTTTGCTCTGTCTTTTCTCTTCACTGCTAAGATAGAGCTCTGTGTATACCAGATTGTGGCTCTCCCCTTGATAGATCGTTGTCCGGTTCTCCTGTACACTGGCTGTTTTGCCTTTGCCGCTAATGGTGTAGCTCTTGTCTTTCTCGATGGTCGGAATACTGTTAATCGAGTTGTTGACGCTGACATCCAGGAACGGAACGGTCTCTGAATTCTGTGTGCCGTTCAGGGCAATCCGCATATTCTGAAACTCAGAGGTATAGGCGATTTTGCCGAGTACATACAGCTCCACGGACTTCCCTGGCGCAAGGACAGAAGAATCCTTATTGTCCATATACAGCTCTGTAGTCACAGGCAGGTTTTCTTTGTCCAGCTTAATGGTACCCTTCAGCTCAGGCAGCGTAAGAGACACGTTCTGGGTGTTGGTGATTCTCAGTCTGGCAGCTACGATATCATCATCTCTCCAAGGGTAACGCTGAAGAGACTGTATGCTGTACGAGAAGGAGCCGTATGAATTCGTGGTCATATACTCCTGGCCGGACGTGACTTCCGTACGTAGTGCATATGGAATGACGAAGTAGGCTACCGGGAAAATCATTTTGGCAGTCGGTGTTGCAGGAGCCGCAGTGGACGGAGTTCCAGTATTCCCGGTATTTCCGGTTGTCTCGCCGGTTCCGCCCGGATCAGGTACACTTGTGCTCTCGGCGCCTACCGATTCGATCATCATCAGCTGCAATCCGGATTGATCCACTTCAAGCGGTACGCGGACCGTAAGCGGTACAATTTTGGTCTCTAGCGGCTTGAGGGTGACTCCGCTTACACCTTTGGAATTCACCGGAAAAACCTTGCCCTTCACCGATTTGACCGCCAGGTCGTAGCTTGGCAGGGTTACCGCCTTGTTGCCGGTATTCTTAAGCTGCATCTGGAACGTCCATACCGCATCTGCATCCTGTGCGTACACATTGGCATTGCGGAGCAGCGTTTCTACCGTGTTGTTATTGACTACAATCTTTTTGACTACCCCGCTGCCCACTACCAGATTAGGCGAGCTTGCTACGGGAAGCTTATAAGAGGATTTAGCCAGCTCCAGCTTCGTGGTCTCGTCCCTCTGCGTGAATTGCAGCTTCATATTATCTGTTTTAAGATAGGCCGGGATTTCCGTAATATAATAAATGCTCCGTTTCTCCTGCGGTTGAATCTTGTAATCCGCCTGTGTGCCGCTCAGCGCCAGCTCGAAGGAGGTGCCGCTCGCAGATACCAGATAAGCCGAATAGCCCGGATCACTGAGGACTTTATTGCCCTTGTTGGTCAGACTGACCCCTACTTTGGCATAGACCTTGCCGCTGTATTTATAGAGCTGGAGGGAGTCTGCACTGGCCGCGACGGGAATGTCGTTCATGACTGTACTCAGGCTTGTTCCAACTGCAGCCGTAGTTGAATAATTAGCGGGCACTCCAAAAGATCCCGTCTGCTTCAGATACCCCTTCGTCTTGGCATCCCAGACCAGCATCGAGATTTTAATCCCCTGCAAAGAAGAGGTTTGTCCCACATTTACATAGTAAGTCACGCTAAGGCTTTCTTTGGCGCCGACTTTCTTCTTCAGGGCATCTGCACCTAAGGGATTACCTGGAAGTACTGATCCTCCCGGAGTGACAACGCGTGAGAAATAATGCATTAGGCTTGCGCTTGAATTGCCGGAATTCGTATATTTAAGTGTGTATGACAAGATGTTTCCGCTGGACTGGCTCCATATGTTGATATTCTCTAGTACTGCGGTCACTCCGGCACCCATGGGAACGGAATTGAACTTGAATGCCGCCGGAGCGGATACTGCGGGGGCCTTCGCCGCCGGGGCTGCATGTGCAGCAGGCGCAGTGATGCTGCCAGCCACCTGGCCGGCAACGAGTGAACTCACCAGCAATGCAGCATATGTAACTCTATACTTTCTCATTTATTTCCCTCCAGATGTATTTACTAGCAATAGTATAGTTGCTTGGCGCGTGGAATTTGTATCCACTTTGTAACCCTTTGTTTCCATTTGTAACTTTTTGTCACCTAACCAAGGCTATCGCGGCGTGAATTCTGCCATAAATGTAACAAACTTTCTTAATACTTGGTCCTAAAATGGCTTGATTCTATGAGTTGAAGGAACGTCTGTATTGGTTCGGCGGCATCCCTTCGAGCTGTCTGAACACCTTGATGAAATAACTGGATTGTTGAAAGCCGCTCTGCAGTGCAATTTGCGCAACGGACAGCTTGGTGGAGGCCAGCAGCAGCTTGGCCCGGGCCATCCGGCAATCGCTCAAATACCGGTTCGGCGTCTTGCCCATAATGCTGCGGAACAGGCGGAGAAAGTGGTAGCTGCTATAACCGGCAAGTCTGGCCATAGACTCCAGCGTCCAGGGCCGCTCACACTCACTATAGATCCTGTCGGCGGTAAGCCGGATGGAATGCCGGATCTCCAGCGGAACGGAGCCGTGGAGCGGCTCGGTGTTCTGCATCAGCGTAACCAGAATCTCATAGAGCAGTGTGGAGAGGCGCGGTTCACTCCGGGTCTCATAGCCTGCACTGAGCCGGTACATTTCCTCGAAGAGCGCTTCATAACCGGTGCCGGGATCGAAGGTGAAGAAGTAGCCGCGTGACTGATCCGCCTCCTCCAGCATAGGCAGAGGCATCGCCGTGGCGAAGTGCATCCAGCGCACATCCCAGGCAGCTCCGGGATCAGAACCGTACTGCTGATAAGCCCCTCTGGGAAAAAGAAACCCGCTGCCCCGCCTCATGGATATCCGCTCCCCTCCCTGAAATACATACCCTTCTCCCCCGAAAACCATGTGGAGATTATAGCTGTTCAGGAACCCCTCACTTCTGCGCTCTGCATGCTCCGGGAAGTCGCTGTAATGCCCCAGCATCTCCGGATAACATACATAGTGGGCATAAGCAGGCTGCGGCAGAACCCAGTGTTTTCTCATGTGAATCTCCTCCTGCCCTGCGCTGAATCAAGCACGCAATATAATGATATAATAGCAATATTCTGTTATATAAGTGGATACACTGCTGATAATACAATAGATTGGTAGCTTAATGAAAGCACATTTTTACACTTGGAGGTTAACATGAAGAAACCTGTTGCAGCAGAACGATTTGAACTGGGCGTCTGCTATTATCCCGAGCACTGGCCTGAATCCATGTGGGCTGACGATTACCGGCGTATGGTTGAAACCGGATTCACCATTGTACGTCTGGCTGAGTTCGCCTGGTCCATTTTTGAACCGGAAGAAGGCGTGTTTCAATACGATCTGTTTGACCGTGCGGTCGACATGGCACACAGCTACGGGCTGAAGGTCATTCTGGGAACGCCTACGGCTACCCCGCCTGCCTGGCTTACAGAGAAGTATCCTGAGGCCTTGAATGTTACTTATGAAGGTGTGACGCTACAGCACGGCATGCGCCGCCATTACAATTACAGCAGTCCCAAATACCGTGAGCTTTGTGCGCGTATCGTAACCAAGCTTGCTGAACATTACGGCAATCATCCGGGCGTCGTCGGCTGGCAGATTGACAACGAGCTGAACTGTGAGATCAATGTATTCTACTCGGAGAGTGATCATCAGGCCTTCCGCCTCTGGCTGCAGAAGAAGTATGCCACCTTGGACAAGCTCAATCAGGCTTGGGGCACGGTGTTCTGGAATCAGACCTATACGAGCTGGTCACAGGTCTGCCTCACCCGGCCTACTCCTTCACCGAATCAGCCGAATCCGCACCAGGCTCTGGATGAGAAGCGCTTCATCTCCGATAACACCATCCATTTTGCCAAAATCCAGGCAGATATCCTCCGGGAATTGGCTCCTAATCAGTGGGTTACCACCAACGGGCTGTTCGGACATCTGGACAGCCATGAGCTGAATGACGAGCTGCTGGATTTCTTCAGCTATGACTCGTATCCGCAGTTCTCTACCATCGGCTTCGATCCAGCCGAGGTGAACCCGATGCTTGACCGCGGCTGGGGACTGTCCCTGTCGGCCGTACGTTCGGTCAGCAGCAACTTCTGTGTCATGGAGCAGCAATCCGGTCCGGGGGGCTGGGTCAACCGGCTGGACATGCCTTCACCGAAGCCGGGACAGATGCGGCTGTGGACCTACCAGTCCGTCGCCCACGGCGCTGACATGCTGCTCTATTTCCGCTGGCGGACCGCCACCATGGGCAATGAGATCTATTGGCACGGCTTGAACGACTACCATAACCAGCCTAATCGGCGGGTAAGGGAAGCGGAGCAGATCGGCCGGGAGCTGGCAAGCATCGGGCAGCAGTTCATCGGCAGCCGGACTCAGGCGAGCGTTGCTATCGTGCGTGATTATGACAATGAGTGGGACGGGGAATATGATGTCTGGCACGGCCCGTTCATGTGGCAGAGCAACAAGGAATGGTTCAAGGCTCTGCAGCGGAAGCATATTCCGAATGACGTTCTGTACCTGCGCAGCCATACCACCCTTGCAGAGCTTGCCCGTTATGAAGTGCTGGTCTACCCGCATCCGGCGATTATGACCGATGATACGGCGGCTCTGCTGGACCAGTATGTACAGCAAGGCGGGAAGCTGGTCTTCGGCTGCCGCACAGGCTACAAGGATATTACCGGACAATGCTACATGCGGCCTTTTCCCGGAGCGGCGCAGGAGATGTGCGGGGTAACCGTGGAAGAATTCACGCTGGTCAAAGGAACGCGCAAGCCTACCTCCATCCGCTGGAACCATGATCCTGAGGCGCTGACCGGTGCAGATGCCTTCAATGACATCCTGCATGTCGAAGAGGACAGTGTGGAGGTCATGGCAACCTATGCGACCGACTACTATGCCGGCAAACCGGCGGTAACCCGCAACACCAGGGGCCAAGGCGAAGTATGGTATTACGGCGCCGTGTTCAATGAGCCTGCTGTGCTGCAGATGCTTGGCAGTCTGGGGCTGGTCTCGCCAGCCGCCGATTGGGCGGAGCTGCCGCCAGAGGTTGAGTTGCAGATTCGTGCTACGGGGGAAGACGTCTCTACAGGTATCGCTTTCCTGCTCAACTACAGCGAAGAACCGGCACAGATTGTGCTTAAGACAGCCAAGACGGATCTCTTAAGCGGCCAGACCCTGTCAGGGAGCTATACGATGGAAGGGTTCGGCGTACTCGTCTTGAAATAACCACGAACTCCAAAAGGGTTCCGCTGCCGCAGATCGCTCTGCGGACGGCGGAACCCTTTTTACAGTTACAGCTAATATTCCCTTGCAATTCGCTATGAATTATTAGATATTAATACAATGTATTTATTATCGGCGATAGTAGCTATTCCATGAACCAGAAGGAGCATGCCCATGAAGCCAGAATCCATTCATCAGGAGCCGCTATCCGGCGGCAGCCTGGTTACAGATAGCCCAAGTGTGCCGGAGAGCAGTGATACGTTCTGGCAAGGGGTCAAGGACTGCCTCCCCACTCTGCTCGGTTATCTCAGCATCGGGTTCGCCGCAGGCGTTGTGGAGAAAACAGCGGGGCTGACCCTTGCCGAAATCGCCATGATCTCTATCATCCTGTACGCCGGTTCGGCCCAGTTTATTGCCGCTGGCATGATTGCCGCCGGGAGCAGCGCCTCCGGTATTGTCATTACGATTCTGCTGGTTAACCTGCGGCATCTGCTGTTAAGCGCAGCATTGTCGCCGTACTTCCGGCATCTGACTCCGCTGCGCAACCTGCTGATCGGCTCACTTCTTACAGATGAGACCTTCGGCGTAGCTATTCAGAAGAGCGCCGCAAGGAAGCAGATCAGCGAGAGATGGATGCACGGCCTGAATATTACCGCTTATCTGAACTGGTTCCTGGCTAATATCGCCGGCGCTATTCTCGGTCAATGGATATCCAGCCCCGAGAAGTGGGGACTGGATTTCGCCCTGCCGGCTATGTTCATTGGCCTGCTGGTCCTGACCATTATGGGACGGCGCAAGTATAGACTGGATATCACTGTCGGCTTAGCGGCTGTTGTTGTTGCCGTGCTCGTCTCTGTGCTTTGGTCGCCCAGTATGGGCGTCATAGCTGCCGCATTGGTAGCCTCAACGATTGGAGTGGTGATGGAACAATGGAAATAAGACTGGAAATTGCCATAATCATTCTCGGTGCCGCGCTCGTTACCTTCATTCCCCGTGTCCTTCCACTGATGCTGCTAAGCCGGATCACGATCCCGGAATGGGGCATGCGCTGGCTGAGCTATGTGCCGATTGCTGTCATGGCTGCGCTGGTTGCCCAAGAACTGCTCGTAACCGGCGGCAGGTTCGCAGTCCTGTCCACCAATGTGGAGCTAATCGCCGCCCTCCCCACTTTCTGGGTAGCCGTCAAGACCCGCAGCCTGCTGGCCACCGTATTGACCGGTATTGTGACGCTGATGCTGTTGCGTCTGCTGTTCTGACCCCGTCCGCTGGATACGCTGTACGATTGCTTTCAGGCTACGGGTGCTAATCTTGCCTGCCCTCCAGCTGCAATACTCTCTTAATGAAGCTGCCTATGTTCCCGATAGCCTGCTGCGCTTCAGGAAGCATGGCAGCCATCAGCTGAAAGGCGCACCACATGTTCTTCCAGATTTGAAGTTCTACAGTGATGCCCGCCGCCTTTGCCTGTTCAGCCAAGCGCTCTGCATCACTCAGCAGCACCTCATGATCTCCCGCCTGTATGAGCAGGGGCGGCAAGCCCCGGAGATCCATTCTTAATGGTGATAATATTGCAGGCCATGCACCGCCATAGTCCCCCATATATTCCTCAATCATTCTCTGATTCGCTTCCCGGCTTCCTGTCGGGTCCGTTCCCGCACGGCTGTCATAAGACTCCCCGTCCAAATGAATAAGGTCGGCATGGGGAGATAGCAGGCATGCACCGGCAGGGAGCTTATCCCCCTGGTCCCGCAGCGTAATTAATGTCATCAGCGCAAGCGTGGCTCCGACGGACTCTCCGCAGACTATAATATTCCCCGCAAGAACGCCCCGTTCCAGTAGCCAGTGGTACGCTGCAAGGCAATCCTCATTGGCTGCAGGGAAGCAGAACTCCGGTGCAAGCCGGTACTCCACAGTTAAAATGGCAATTCCCCCCGCTGCTTCAGATAGACGGGCTGCCAGATCCCTATAGATCTCGCAGCTGCCAGACACAAACCCTCCGCCGTGATAATAAAGAATTACCTTGTTCTCCGCGGGTTGCGATTGTCCTTCACCTTGTAGACTTTTCTCCTCCGCTCTGACCCACTCTCCGCTGAAGGTCTCCACCTCAACCGGTTCAACCTTCACGCCTTCAAGAAAGGGTAATTGCCTGGAAGCTTCGAGAGCCGCCGCACGGATCTCCTGAACCGGGCTTCTGGAGTAACTATTATTGCTTTTCAGATAAGCTGTAATGGCCTGCAACTGTTCAATTGGGGTAATGCTCGGATACAACATACATGTAATTCCTCCTGTTATCCTGGGATGCCCATACTATAAACCCTGTAGCAATGTACAGAGTCAAGCGGCAATCCCGGCAGAATTACAGGTGGCAACAGATTAATCATTCATGTTCAACATATTAAGCGTATCCTGCACGCCCGGGTGCCTGTCCTGAACCAGAAGGCCGGACTTCAGTGCTTCAAGCTGTCTGCGTGTCTCGTTCCGCCGGGCAATCTCCAGATCGACAGCGGCGATCTTCCGCTCAATGACTTGGGCGAAATCACTGATGCCAATGCTGCGGTCTGCCGATTTATCAAGTGCTTTCTTAATCTCCTTAAGCGTGAACCCGCAGCTCTTGGTATTACGGATAAAAGCGATCCGGAGGAGCGTCTCCTCCGGATACAGCCGATACCCGCCTGCTGAACGCTGCGGCAGCGGAATCAGCCCGTTTTTCTCATAGAATCTGAGCGTCTCCATATTAATCTGAGCCTCTTTAGCCAGCTCACCTCGCAGATAAGGGGTCATGCCTGCCGCTCCTTTCCAGTGTTCGCTGAACGTGATGATTCAGCTACAGCTTCAGCTGCTCCTTAAGCGCCGCCGCCTCAGCGCCAGTAAGTTCAGGCAGCTCCTCCTCGGTATAACGGGCCCTGTGGTATAGGCCCAGCAGACGGTCATTGACAGAGGCATCTCCGACAGAGTGCTTGCTCGAACGCTTCTGGCCTTGCGACCAGGCGGCTACATCAGCTGCTGTCTCCTGCGGGGTCAGGTAGGGCTTCACCTCATACCCTTCCGCATGTCTGGCCCGCAGCCAGTGCCGGTAGAGCCAGCGGATGCGCTCACGGCTTCCGTCCATCCCCTCCCAGCGGTCCCGTCGGCTGGCTGGTGTCAGCTTGGAACGCACGTATTGGCGGAAGTCCTGAACGGTCTGCTCCCAGTTGAACAGGCTGGTCTCCTCATCCTGATACCCGGCAGCCGCAGGAGTCTCTCTGCGCAGCAGGGACAGCAGCCTGTCCATCGCTCTGCGCAGGATGCCTCCTGTATTCCTGTACAACCAACGAAGGATAAAATACAGTACCGCAAGAATGGCTGCCGCTCCTAGAATATAGAAGCCTATATTTAGAATCATCGACAGCAAGCCCGGTTCACCCGGCTCCGCTGCCGGCATGGCAGGGATGGCCTCAGGCGGTGCTTCTGCCGGCGGTGCCTCCTCGGAACCGGAGGATAACCGGCTGAGCCAGGCGAAGAATGCCCGTGTTATATTCCACAGCAGCATCCCAACCGCCCTACCGCCCCCCGCTGCAAGCAATGCTGCCAGGATAATGAAGCCGACCACGAACGTCCGGTTATGCCGCCGCAGTCCTTGAGGCAGATTTCCTGCACCTCCGTTCAAGGAGCTATAACGCAGGTGGGTGCTGTTCGTAGCCAGCAGTGCCAGGATCAGGCACAAGCTGCCGCTCCAGGTGAGCACCGGTGCACTCGGCTGGAGACCGGGGATGCGCGAGAAGGCAATCGAAGCGACAAAATACAGCATGATCCCGCTGATATACAGCCACAGCCGGTTCACCCGTGTGGCCGCTGTCATGCCAAGGAAGGCAGACACAGCCGCTCCGGCTGCCAGCGGAAGACCTATAAGTGTCAGCGTACCGGTTAACGCCGCAGATATAGCTCCGAGAATTAGCGCCGCGAGCAGCTGCTTCCAGCGGCGGTTGCATATCTCTCGCAGCAGCACACCAGCTGCGGCCAGTACCGGCAGCAGATAGATCCAGCGCAGCGCCTCGGCCTCCGGCTGGAAATAAGTCTGGAGCACCAGCCATACCGGGAGCAGCAGCAGCCATTCGATGAAGGCTGCCATCCATATGGCGTAATTTTCTTTGAAGGCATCCGGGATTCGGGAAGTCATAGCTCACCGCCCCCTTCAGAAGGAATATCCAGCCACTCTACACCGTTTCCGAGGAAGCTTAAGCCTGAGGTTGCCAGCTGAAGCTCTGCCCCCCGGTGACAGGTAATGATCAGATAATCCTTATCTGCCTCCCCCTTGTCCGCTTCAATCTCCATCAGCCTGCTCATCGGCACGGTCCGGTCCAGATTCAGTCTGGCCAGCAGGCCAAGGAACTCCTCGGTATGAACAATGGACCAGGTGTCCACCGAATCTCTCGCCCCGCTCCCCTCCAATCTTCCATTGCTGAGCAGCCGGACCTCAATCCCGTGGCTGATCGCATACTCGGCTACAGTCGCCGCATAGCGGATTCCCAGCTCTATACGCTGCACATCGGTAACCGTTCTCCACATGGACTCACTCGTCTCCACGTTCAGGCAGATGACCAGCCGGGAATCGGCGGTGTAATCCTTTTGATGCACCTGCATACTTCCCGTACGGGCTGTCGCTTTCCAGTTAATGCTCGCCAGAGAATCCCCGGCGCTGTATTCTCTTGTACCGGCGGTCAGGAACGGATCTTCGACAATCCAGCGCTTGACCGGCAGCTCTCCAAGCCAGCTGTGAACCGGCAACGGAAGGTCATGGAAACGCAGCAATCCGGGGTAGACCAGCAGCTCCAGATGAAGCGGGAAGGTCTTGGCGCTGCGGCTCAGTCCGAACAGATCGCCGGTAGTCATGGTTGCCGTCTCCAGGACGAACAGCCCCCGCTCCCTGCAAGTGATATTATGCCGCCGTTTGATATGGCGAAAAGACCTCAGGAAGAACAGGCTGACATGATTCTGGGAAATCTCTCCGCTGCTGATGCCCAGATTCTCCTGGTTACCGAATTCAAGCCCCTTAGCTATGCTGGATTCCAGCCGCAACCACGGCAGCGGCAGCAGCTTCTTGTTCATGATCTCCTCAACCATCTCTACCTGTTCACCGGCGTACACCGCTTTGGCAGAGAAGTAACGGGTATAGCTGACCTTCTTCAGCGCATGCCGGTCATAGACCAGCGAGATCAGGACCAGCAGGATGAACGTGCTTGCAATGAACCACGGCAGCGACATGGATCACTCCACCCTTCCGCCTCTGGACAGGACAGCAGGTTCAGCCGGGACCTCAATTTCACGCAGCACCTGAAGCACTACCTCTGCAGACTGGCCTTCACGGACTCCGGGACCGCGCTGAAGAATCAGCCGGTGCGCCAGCACAGGGACCGCAACCTCTTTGATATCATCCGGGATACAGTAGCTTCTGCCCTGGATCAGTGCGTATCCCTGCGAAGCGCGCAGCAAGGCGAAAGCTGCCCTGGGGCTTGCTCCCAGCCGGACCGCCGGGGAGGTACGGGTAGCCTCAACCACGCGCATCATATAAGCGAGCAGCTCGTCACTGACAGTAACCTCCGCAGCCAGACGTTGAATGTCCTGAATCTGCCGGGCTGTGGCCACCGCAGCGGTATCCTCCAGCGGGTTATTCTGGCGGAATCTCTGGAGGATATGTACCCCTTCCTCAAATGTCGGATACCCGCTGGTAATCCGCATCAGGAACCGGTCCAGCTGCGCTTCCGGCAGCGGAAAGGTCCCCTGGCTGTCCACCGGATTCTGGGTAGCAATGACCAGGAACGGCCGCTCCAGCTCATGTGTCACGCCGTCAATTGTAATCTGCCGCTCCTCCATACACTCCAGCAGGCTGGACTGGGTGCGCGGCGTAGCCCGGTTGATCTCATCCGCAAGCAGAATGCTGGCAAATACCGGACCGGGACGGAATTGAAATTCGCCGCTCTTCTGGTTATAGTAATTGATGCCGCTTAAGTCAGACGGCAGCAGGTCGGGCGTGAACTGAATCCGCTTGAACGTGCAGTCCAGGGAGCGGGCCAATGTTTTGGCGAGCAGGGTCTTTCCGGTACCCGGCACATCCTCCAGCAGCACATGACCATTGGCCAGCAAAGCGGTCAGCAGCAGGTTCACACCGCTCTCTTTGCCTACGATAACTTTTGCCAGATTGCTTCGGATCGATTCAATTAGAGCGGTTGCTTCTTGAAGATTCATGAATAATAACACCATCCTATTCCATAAAAAGGTATGTACATATAAACTAATCATACCAGAAAGCGCCTACATTATATAATAGCGGAAATTGCAGCCCTGGCTTATGCCTGCGGCTGCCGCTTCTTCCGGAGCATTAACGCAAAGAAATAGTACATCGGAATAAACTCTACAATCAGCCACACAAGAGCCATATTGAAGGAGTAATAGTCGTGATCATACCGGGCCAGATTTCTGGAATAGAGATAGGCAATCGTCACAGAGCAGACTGTCAGGCCGGGAATCAGCAGCTTCTTCGCTCTCTGGCCGATAAGATATGCAGCACATTTACTCGCTACATAGATCAGAAATGAACTGTGAATGAACATAGAGGCGGACCAGATTCCGATCAGCAGGGGATCGGAATTGCCCAGAAGCTCGTTGTTGGACGAGCTCCGGACGAGCTGCAGATAGGGGAACGTCAGCTCTTTGCCCAGATAGGCTCCGAAATTCAGCAAGGTCATCACCCAGCCCAGCAGAATCGTCAGCATGACGCACATGCCCCCAAGAGCCAGCTTTTTCATGGTGCTCTTGCTGATTTTGAGCTCCGGGGCAACAAACAGGAACACCACCCATTCCCCCAGCCAGGACATGACGGTTAACGAGTCCTTGAAGGCGATGAACGGATCATGGTAATGGAGAAACGCCGGGAGAATGGCGTAATTGGCATGCTGGATGAACAGATAGATGCTCAGCATCGTCGAACCTACGAAAATAATCGATATGCCGTCAGACATATACACTATAGAGGTGACTCCGAGATGAGCCGTGTACATAATGACCAGTCCTATAAGGAGCTGAATCAGCAGCGGCGGTGTTCCGCGCAGATAGTTAGATCCGAAGAACAGAACAAAATTCTCGATATCATACGAAGCATAGTAAACACACCAGCATAGCAGCAGAAGGACTATAACCCGGTGCATCCACTTCCCCGTAATCTCTGCTCCGAAATCCACCCAGCCCGTCCCGGGCTTCAGCTTCCCGAGCTGAACGGTGAAGAACAGCGGAATCAGCGCCAGGGCACAGCCAGCCACAATCCCGATCCACCCCTGATAGCCGGAGGATTCAATGAGGCCGGGAACTAGAAACATGGTACTCTGGGAGCCCAGATATACGATTGAGAACCTGGTGATTTGCCATTTCGATGTCTGCATAATGTTCTTCCCCTTATTTTTCTGAACCGAAATCCTCGATAACGAATTTCGCGGTCACCTTAATCCGGGCTTCCGAGGTATAGTAGTCTTTCCAGCGCTCCCGCAGCTTCTTCCATTCCGCCGGATAATTCCATTCCACCAGCATACCCAAATGCAGCACATCCACACCCTCCTGCCGAATACGGTCAAGGGCAGCCGTGATTTCTCCGGCCACCTTCTGTTCAAGCTTGCTCAGCAGCAGGGGGCTGAGCTTGTTCGCATCGCGGTGCTCGGAATCCTTGAAGTAGGTGATGCTGGCGTGTCCTTTTATTTTCACATGAAACAACGGACCTTCCGGGGTCATGCTTACGGAGGAAGCTGCGGTGTTCCTGAGGAAGATTGCATTTGCAGCTCCTGAGCCGTCATCATCCCAGTCTATCGAATATACCGGGAACGCGATTTGTCCGGCGAGATTCCCAGCAGCCCAGGCCAAGGCTCTGCCCTCACTGACATTCATCAGACCTCTCATCTTCAACTCCTGGAACAGCATTACGCCGCCGACCCCAACCCAGTACTCCTCCTTCTTCTCAGCGTTATCACTCTTTAGTCCAAAGGATAAATAATCCATGGCATACCCCACATGCGAGGCCTCCGAGAGCATGCAGTCTCTGATCGTAGTGCTGAACAGGAGGTTTTCTTGGGCAATATTGCTGAGTACCTGATCCGGTAACTGTTCGAAGATCGGAGACAATTTGGGAATCTCGCTGGCTTTGCCGGGTGCAGCCATGATGAAGGTTCCCAGGGGGATCTCCGGCTGCCTTTTGAACCATTCAAGCATTTCCCCAATGCCTTCCCTTGCATACTCCTTCCCCACGACAACAATCTTGATATGGGAAATCTCAATCTTGCGGGACAGATCCTTCTGAATCAGGATTACTGCTTCCGGTATAGTTTTGGCTGTCTTGGTGATCATTGAATATGCCTTGCCGTCAGACGCGCCGCTCCCTCCCTGGGTCCCTGACATCAGACGGTTCGGCAGAGGCGAGCTGATTGTGACTTCAACGGTACCCGGCTCCTTCCCTTGGTCAATGAATATTCCATAGATAAAGGTCAATTTATCAAGCTCTGTTTTGGACCAGCAGCCGGTCAGATTGAAGAGCAGCAGCAGTGCCAAGCCCAGCTTGACGGCTCTCATGGCTTCTGCCTCCTTTTATTTTTGCTGTCGGTAAAAGAGCTGCTCCGCTTATTCATATACTGAGAGGGGACGCGAAACAAGGTATCTCTCCAGTCTTCAAAAACAAGCGGCGCCAGCGGCTGCAGGTAGGGTGAGCCAAATGACCGGAGATGGGCTAAATGCCCATAGATCATAAATACCGCAATAAAGACACCAATCAGTCCCAAGGTTCCGCCCAGAATGAGCAGCACAAAGCGCAGCAGCCTGAAAGTCAGTCCAAGCTCCAGATGCGGAATGATGTACGAAGCGATCCCGGTAATGGACACTACAATGACCATCGGTGCCGAGACAATTCCCGCCTGGACCGCCGCCTGTCCGATAACGATACCTCCGATAATGGAGACAGTCTGACCCACTGGCTTCGGAATACGGGTCCCGGCTTCACGCAGGGCTTCGAACGTAAGCTCCATAATCAGCGCCTCCGTCAGGGCAGTGAACGGGATATTCTCGCGGGCCGCAGCTATCGTTATCAACAGATCAGAGGGAATGATCTGTGAGTGAAAGGTTGTAATGGCGACATATAATGACGGCAGTATCATCGAGATCAGCGAGAAAAAGAGGCGGACAAGCCGGATCCAGCTGCCCGCATAAAAGCTCTGGTAATAATCCTCGGAGGATTGCAGCAGCGCAAAAAAAGTGACCGGCGCCAGCAAAGCGGACGGTGTGCCGTCCTGCAGAATGCCGACTCTGCCTTCCATGAGCGAGGCGGCGACAGAGTCAGGGCGTTCCGTATATTGATAGATCGGAAAAGGGGAGAATTGCTCCCGGGACATATGCTCCGCCAGATAGCTGATGCCCAGAATTCCGTCCACATCGAGACTGCCCAGCTTCTGTTCCATTTCCGCCAGAATTTCCGGCTTGCAGAGCCCCTCGAGATAGACCAGATATACATCGGTCTTAGTGTATTTGCCGATAGCGAAATGCTTGGTCTTCAGATCCGCATGCTTGATCTTGTGGCGCAGCAGCGAGAGATTCGTCTGAATATCCTCGATAAAAGCTTCCTGCGGACCGATCACCACCAGCTCGTTCTGTGATTCGGACACCGCCCTTTTCTGATAGTGGGCAATCTCAAAATAATACACATACGGCAAACCTGCGATGCTGAGTACAGGATTCCCGCTGACGATCAGCTCCACCACCCGGCCGGGATGATAGGCCTTGATATAAGGAATCGCGAATGCAGATCCGTGATCCAGACGTTCCATGAAATCCGCCCAGTGCGGCTCCGCATTGGCTTCTGCCTTCAGGGGCGTGGCGACAAATTCCTGCAGGCTTAGGGTATCCACGATGGAAGGAATATAGATCAGCATACAGGAATGCCCGTAGACATTAATAGACTGGTAGACCGCATCGCTGCAATCTGTCAGCTGCTCCTTGATTAGCTCCAGCATATCCTGATCAGGCAATCTGGCAGCCTCCTTCCGGTAGTGGGAATTCTGCCTTAGTATTCCAGCTCGTTCCTGGATTTATGCCCGGACATGCTAAAGAAGCCGGATCACCGGCTCCTGCTTGTGAAACTGCTCATGCTGTCAGTTCTGGATAAAAGGCTTCAGCTTCTGCAGCAGCTCCTGCAATTGCTCTGAACAATTTCCGTACATTTGCTTCGCCGCTTTGTTCTTGGTGGACAGACCGAACAGCTCCAGATCGGCTTCACATTTCTTCAGCAGCGCATACAGCTGAGGCTTATCCTGCGGCTGCGGCACCTTGACTTTGTCAGCATAGAGATCCACGGTAAGCTCACCATAAGAGTCTACCTGCCCGAGGAAGACATCCTTCACGGTCAGATTCAGCTTTTCCAGCTCGGTCTGCAGCCACTTCCGGGACAGACTCAGCGTATCCAGAGGCTCGTCCAGAATCTCACCATCCATAATCACAGCGAGCGTCTCCTTCTCCGGTGCGACCTTTATCCCCAGATCCTTGGGGGTGAAGGGCTGATTCTCCTTGGTCAACAGCACGTTAATCGCACCATCCGATTCCATAATCGCAAATTCCACATCGGCTACCTTGAAGACATCCTTTTTACGCAGCTCCTCCAGCAGCTCGTCGACGCTCAGACGCTCTTTTTTCATATTATTCTCGAGAATCTTGCCGTCCTTAATCAGCACCGTCGATTTGAAGTCAATGAAATCCCGGGCCTTCTTACTCTTAATTTGCAGATATTCGATGCCCAGCGAGCAGGCAACCCAGACGCCTAAGGCAATCAGGCCCAGATGCCAGGTCTTATCCGTGTCCAGCGAGATATAAGCAGCCAAGCTCCCCACCGTAATTCCCGTAATATATTCAAAAAAAGACAGCTGCGAAACCTGCCGTTTGCCGAGTATCTTGGTTAGAAAAAACATTACGACCACAGCAAACAAGGTCCGCAAGACAACCTCCAGCGCTTCAGGCATTCGAATAACCCCCTGTATTGTGATATTTCATGCTCTGTGTGCTCAGGCATTCTGCTTCAGTATTTGTCAAACCAGGGGTGAATTAACCAAAAGATTTCGTGCGGGTTGATTATGCTCTGATGAGGCTGGAGTGATTTTCCAGAATATGAGCTGCAGGAATGCAGATACTAGAGTCCGTGGATGATGATCCATTTCTAAGATATGGAGGAGGGTATACCGATGACTGTCGCCTCACAAGTCAAGACGTGCGTAGCTTCGCTAAAAAGCGCCCAGGCCAGCCTGGAGCAATTCGCCATGGAGACTCAAAACGAGGATGCCAAGACCCTGTTCACCAATGCCGCCGAGCAGACTCAGCAGATTGTTCAGCAGGTAGAAGGACGCGTTACCCAGCTTGAAAAGGAAGAACCGCAATACCGCGGCTTCTAGCCCGGGCGGGTTGATTGAAAGAAGGACAGGCTGATCTCTGCGTAGCGAGTCGTGCTGCGGGGATCAGCCTTTTTTCAAGGTACGGACAATATGTGTCATCTCTTAACGGCATCTACAATCAGCGAGACAAAGCCTAATCTTCCCTCTGTATTTCGGTGGTCGAAGCGCCTGGAGCGGTAGATAAACCCTCCGCCTTCATCCCAGTAGTTATAATGAAACTTCCCGGATGCATCGCAATACTCCAGCAGTTTGACCTGAAATCCGGCAGCTGTGAACATGCCTCGCAGGGTATTGTAATTATGTACGATGCGGTGGGACGCCGCGGGATGATCCAGGGGACCCGGTCCTCCGACCTGTACAATTTTCTGATAAGCTTCATCCGGAAAATACCCATCCGGCACAGCACAGCGGATATACCCGCCAGATGCCAGATAAGGATAGCAGATTTTTGCCGCCTGTATCCCCTCCTCATACGTCAGATGCTCCCAGACATGCTCCGCAAGGATTGCTTGTATGGAGTTTTTCTTGAACCTGACAGCCCACTGTTCTTCTTGCAAAAGATTAAGCTCCCTCTCCTCCGTATGCAGCCACCCCTGGTTATGCAGACTTCCGCCGCTCCCAATCACAACTCTTAACCGCTCATCCATCGAGATCACCCCTTGTTAGTCACATCCACTATCTGCTATTTATTCTAATCTTCATTGCAAGAATCTGGAATACAGCGATGTTAGAAAGATATGGAGTTATGTGACTTTTAATATAACAAGTATTATTCAGACTGTCATTGATAATAGTTATCATTTAAAATGAGGAGTAGACAGATAACGGAGGGGAATATCGCATCATGCACATCAGCAATCAATTATTACTTTGGGATCAGGCTGCAATTACACTGGTGGATATCCGGCAGAAGGAGTTAGCCCAAGGCGAAGTTCTTCCTCCATTTATAATACCTGCCAATATATTTTTGCTATCGGTACAAGGAAGCGCACAAGTTCAGTCAGACCAGGCTGAATTTGCTTGGACAGGATTTCAACTTTTACATAGCGGCAAAGGGGCCATCCTAAGCATCGTTCCCATAAAAGATAAATTTATTTACTATATCATTTACTACAAAGCCTTGCTCCATGAAGCGAATCCTCTTCAAGAGCAGTATTGCTTTAGCCCTGAGGCTCCGCTTTTACTCTATAACAAAATTCAGCAGATGCATCAGAAATGGGATCAGCCGGAAGAGCGTCTTCATGTAAAAGCACTTTTTTACCAATTCGTTCATCTGACGTTAAAGGAATTGCGCCTGCAAGAGCATGAGACCGAGGTCAGAACAACTTCTGTTGCAGTGCAGGTAATCACTTATATCCGGGAGAATTATGCGGAACCCGTTACCTTAGACTCACTTGCGGAAGTGTTCAATTTCAGCGCTTATCACTTGTCATCCTTATTTAAAGAGCATACAGGCGTCAGTCCGATTGATTACTTAATCCGCTACCGGCTTGACCTTGCATCAGAGCTTCTAATGACAACTAATGCTTCAGTCGGGGAGATTGCGGCGAGTGTCGGGTATAAAGACGTGTATTATTTCAGCAGGATTTATAAAAAGCGTAAGGGTGTAGCCCCTGCTTATCATAGAAATAGCGAGCTGCTGCAGCACAAAGTTGCTGAAAGTCCATTAAACTTCCCCACATCCTCTATTTCTGATAATGTTACTGATCTGTATATTAATAATGATAATCATTATCATAATACGGACAAAGGGGAAATACATATGTTTACATCAAAACCAACCAGATCTGTAGCCATGGCTGCAATCCTGCTGTGCGGCTCCCTGCTGCTCAGCGCTTGCTCCAACGGCACGAACACAGCGGCGAAGAATTCAAGCAACGCAAACAATAAAGTTAATCAGGCAACTCCGATTGCCTCAGAAGAAAGTCCGAAGACGCGGATCGTATCCACGCCAAGAGGAGACATTGAAGTACCCGCAGAGCCGGTAAAAGTCGCGGCAGACCAATATATGGGTCATTTATTGAAGCTGGGCATTGTCCCTATCGGGGCAAGAACATTCATGCTCGACGAAGGCTGGATGGACAAGGCGGAGATTCCACAAGAAACACTCGATACGATCGAAGATTTAGGGGAATTCCCGATGAATCTGGAGAAATTGACCATGCTGGAGCCAGACCTCATTATCGGTTCCATCGAAGATTACGTTGACCAATATGAGAAGATCGGCACCACTGTTTTTCTGCCATACTGGGAAGAGTTGTCAACAGCCGGGCCACTTGATAAATTCAGACGAGTAGCCTCGATATTCGGAAAAGAACAGCAGGCTGAGAATTGGATTGAGGAATACGAACAGAAGGTTGTTGAAGCAAGGTCAAAGGTATCTAACGTCATCAAGGAAGGGGAGACGGTATCCATCGTTCAGTTTGCCGAAAAAACAGTATATGTGTTAGCAGCAACGGGCGGAAATTATGGTTCCTCCACTATCTACGAAATGCTGCAGCTGCCTCCAACAGAAAGTGCCTTACATATGAAAGAGGGGTTCGAATCAATCTCGCTTGAGGTGCTTCCTGAATACTTAGGTGATTATATTTTTGTCTATAATGGCGATGCTGAGATTACGAACCAAGCAATGGAAAGTGATATATGGAAAAGTGTACCTGCTGTGAAGAAGGGCAAAGTATTTTTATACGGGGATAATTATCATGATGAATTCGTCATGGAGGACCCCTATTCTTTGGAGCAGCAGCTGGATACGGTTGTGAACTTGTTACTGGGGACGGATAAATAACCAGAATTGAGAAGACGGCGGTAAAAGAAAAGGCATGGGGCTTTCCCCATGCCTTTTTGCATTCCATTTTGCTTCTTCTGCTAAAATCCCCTTACGCCTTACTCCCCGCCAGCTCAACCCTCCTCTATGAATTCGGCAATACTAAGCTTGCGGCCAGTCCGCGCACTCTCCAGAGCGCCCAGCACCATGGCCATGCTGTAGCGGTTATCGCGGCAATCCGTCTCGGCCGGACGGCCCTCGGCCAGCGAACGGAACATTTCATCGAGACAGCCCTGATGGAAGGTCTCCTCCATCTGTACCTCCGGCGCTTCCACCCGCTCGAATTCATGGAGGAACTGGCCGGAGTGTTCACTCCCGGCACTAATCACCTCGGCAAACGGCTGATCCCGGCCATCCCAGATCGCAGCACCCTTTTCACCTTGAACCCGCCAAGAAGCTTCCCAGGACGTAGGCGCGCCTTCCGCACACCAGGAGCCCTGATAACAGAACACGGAGCCGTCCGACATTTCAAAAATACAGACCGCCGCCGCATTCCCTGCATACCACGATCCCGGCGGATTGAACTCCTGGCAATACACACTTACCGGATCAGCGCCGCTGATGTAGCGGGCCTGATCGAAGGTGTGGATCGCCATATCCAGCAGCAGTGGGCTATCCATCGCATCCCGGAAGCCGCCGAAATGCGGAGCCAGGAAGAAATTCGCGCTGATTGAGCCTGTCCGCCCTATAGCCCCTGAAGTGATCAGCTCCCGCAAAGAGCGGATGCGCGGATCATACCGGCGGTTCTGCATCACCGCATGGCTCCTGCCGGTACGTTCAGCGATGCTAACGATCGAATTGCACTGCTCCATCGTCTCCGCCAGCGGCTTTTCCGCGAACACATGGCAACCAGCCTCAAGCGCACTGCTGGCAATATTGTAATGGCTGGCCGGCACTGTCACATCAAATACCAGATTAGCCGCTGTATCGGCAATCGCCTGTTTCACATCAGTAAATACCGGACAAGTAAGCCCATGCTTCTCTGCCATGGCCTGAGCGGACTCCCGGCGGATATCCACGAGCGCTACAATCTCTATTTCATCAGTATGCTTCAGTGCATAGGTAATCCACTCATTAGCCATTGCCCCGCAGCCCGCCACAACCACACGATGTCCTGCTGTCATCACTCTTTCCTCCAGTTACACCGGGTTCGGGATGAAGCTGCCGCCCCGGCAGGTTTTGAGATAATTCAGTGCATGAACCTGACCGGTCATCTCCAGATCGTCACGATAGACAGGGTCATGCCAGCCTTCAATATCAATCGTGCCCTTGTATCCAGCTTGACGGAGAATCGAGATCACATCTGTCCAGTTCGTATCCCCGAAGCCCGGCGTCCGGTGCCATACATACGGCTTAGGCCCGTGGATTCCGTATTCCTTAATAATATCCCAAGCGATAGTTGCGTCTTTGCCGTGGACATGGAAGATCTTGTCCGTCCATTTGCGCAGCTGCGGGATCGGGTCAATCAGCTGCACCATCTGGTGGCAGGGCTCCCATTCCAGGCCGAGATTATCGGCATTGACCGCGTTGAACATTTTCTCCCAGGCTGTAGGGTTATGCGCAATATTCCAGTCCCCTGCCTGCCAGTTCCCATCCATCGAGCAATTCTCAAAAGCGATCTTGACTCCGCGCTCCGCCGCCCGCTTCGACAGCTCACCGAACACCTCAGCGAACTTCGGAATCGACTCATCTATAGATACGCCGGGCAGACGTCCGGTGAAGCCGGAGACCAGATCGGTACCGAACAAATGGGCATGGTCGATCAGCCGTTCCCAGCTGGCCACCGTATCCGCATTGTCGCCTGTTCCTGTAAGCGGATTCCCGAATATGCCGACTGAAGAAATTGTGAAATCATGCTCTGCAGCCAGTTCACGCACCCGTGCCGCTGTTTCTGCCAAATCAGTAGTTCCTGTAGTTTGCCAAAAGGTTAAGCTGAAGGATTCGAATCCATGCCCTATAATCTGCGGAATGACTCTGAGCGCATCCCCGCCTCCAACCAGTGTTCCGATTCTTAATGTATCCTGCATCTTGTATGCCACTCCAATATTGGTTTATAGTTAATGCAACATTCCTAGTATATCGCTCATATTGGGCAAAATCTCTACTTATCTTGTGCTAAACTAGCTGAATCTTGCGGGAGTTGAACCAAGCATGACCTATCCGAAGGAACTTAAGGAATATCCAAGGCTGGAAGAGAAAACGTATCCGTTCCGTCTGTTCTTCAACACCTGCCGGGAGGTGTCGCCTGAACAGAATATCCTGTTTCTGCACTGGCATGAGCATTTCGAGATCATCATTATGCGCGAAGGACACGCCATTTTTCATGTGGACAGCAAGCCTTATGAGGCCGGGCCGGGGGATGTCCTGATGGTGCCGTCCGGAGGGCTTCATGTCGGCTATAGCCAGTGCAGCGGTGACCTGTCATATGTCTCGATTGTATTCCATGCCTCGCTGTTCAAGGACCGGAACCAGGATTCCCAGCATGAGCAATTTGTTGCTCCGTACCTCAATAATCTGAATCAGTTCCCGGTTATGCCTGCCGCCCAGCAGCCTGAATGCGCCGCGTATTATCATTTGCTGGAGCGGGTGATTGCCGAAGTGGAGGCGAAGCAGCCGGCTTTTCAGCTCGTGGTGAAGAATCAGCTGCACCTGTTCTTCACCCTGATGTCCCGGGCCTTCCCGGCCCGGCAGCGCAGCGAGCGGGAGCACAGCGAACGCCATTCGATCTACCGGGAGCGCTTCAAGCCGCTGCTGGAACACCTGGAGAACCATGCAGATCAGAAGATGTCGATTGAGGCTGCTGCCAGGTTCGTGAATCTGAACCCTTTTCATTTCTGCAAAACCTTCAAGAAGCTCACCGGGCGGACGTTCATCGACTATGTGAATTTCTGCAGAATGGATGAGGCACAGCGGCTGTTGCTGGAGACCAATCTGACGATTACCGAGATCTCAGGCCGGGTCGGCTGCGACAATCCGAATTACTTCACCAAGCTGTACAAGCAGTACAAGGGTCTAACCCCTTCCCAGGCACGGAAACAAGAGTAAATCCAAGTGGGTGCTCCGGCCAACCATCAGGCTTACGTGGCGCGCACGCCACTCACAGTCCAATTGTGGCCGGTTTTCCGACTACATTTGGCCCGCACACCGCTCTCGGTCCAATTGTGGTCGGTTTTCCGACTACATTTGGACCGCACACCACTCACAGTCCAATTGTGATCGGTTTTTCGACTACATTTGACCCGCACGCCACTCACAGTCCAATTGTGGTCGGTTTTTCACACACATTTGGCTAACGCCCCATCGCCTCCCTGACATTCAAAAAAACACCGCAGGCCATCAAGCGCCGGCGGTGTTTCCCTGTCTTCCCTTACATCTCTGATACCTGCACCCAGCGCCGCTGTTCAATCGAACGCTCGACCGCTTCAAGCACCGCCTGGCATTTCACGCCATCATTGAAGTTCGGCTCCGGCTGACGGCCTTCCTCAATGGCATTCGACAGCTCCAGCATCTCATGGATGAAGGTATGCTCGAATCCGATGGTGTGGCCCGGCGGCCACCAGGCCTCCGCATAGTCATGGGACGGATCGGTGGCAAGCACCCGGCGGAAGCCCTGCACATCCTCGTCATCCGAGGTCAGATAGACCTCCAGCTCGTTCATCCGTTCAAAATCAAACTTCACACTGCCCAGGCTGCCGTTGATCTCGAAGGAATTGGTCGAGCGGTGTCCAGCGGCGAAGCGTGTCGCCTCGAAGCTGCCCAGCGCACCATTCGCGAAGCGGGCCAGGAACAGCGTCGCATCGTCCACGGTTACCGGACCGCGCGGCGCATCCTTGCCTGCCTTGGCACTAAGCCCGGTCATCTCCGTTGCCAGCGGCCGCTCCTTGACGAAGGTCTCGCTCATGCCGATAACCTCCTCCACATCTCCTACGAGGAAGTGGGCCAGGTCAATCAGATGCGCCCCCAGATCACCATGTGACCCCGAGCCGGCAATTTCCTTTTGCAGCCGCCAGACCAGCGGGAATTCCGGATCTAGAATCCAGTCCTGCAGGAACCACGCGCGGAAGTGATAGATTGTGCCCAGCCGGCCGCTCTCGATCAGACGCTTCGCCAGCCGCACCGCCGGGGAGAAACGGTAGTTGAAGCCAATCATATGCGCAATTCCAGCCTTTTCAGCAGCCTCCAGCATCTCGCGGGAATCCTCCAGATTCAGCGCCAGCGGCTTCTCGCAGAAGATATGCTTGCCTGCGGCCGCAGCCGCCAGGGCAATCTCTTTATGGGCATTGCTTGGCGCATTAATATCGACCAGATCAATATCGCTGCGTGCGATCAGCTCCTTCCAGTCAGTCACACTGTCTGACCAGCCAAGCTGTGCTGCCGCCTCTGTAACCGCTTCCTCATTACGTCCGCAAATGACCGACATTTGCGGCTTAACTGCCTTGGGGAAGAACATCGGCAGACTGCGGTAAGCGTTGCTGTGGGCCTTGCCCATGAATTTATAACCTATCATTCCAATGCGTAGCTGTTTCATTTGGTGCCTCCTCACTGATTAGACTACTCGATGTACACGCATACATTTTCTCATTCAGGCCGCGCTTAAGTCAAATCCCTTCTTGTCATACAGTGGGGTCCGCCCTACAGATCTCCCGCAAAGGAACAAAATCACCCTAACGGGTGAATAAGATAAACCTGGCGCAAACACAATGTATATTGTTTTTCACATACGTTTGGACCATACGTCTGCTTGCGAACACAATGTATACTGTTTTTCACATACATTTGGTCCATATGTCTGCATACGAGCACAATGTATGCTGTTTTTCACATACATTCAGGCCGTGTGACTGCTTGCGAATACAATGCTCCACAGCCCCCTAAAGAAGTTGGAGTCCTCCCCCACAAAAATGTAGACTAGATATAGGAGGAGGATGAACGGTATGGGACACTTAACAGGAACAAGAGAGAAGGCAGCGCAAGAGGTGTTGTCTGGCATTAAGGCAGCGGTGGTTGCCCGCAAGTATGGGGTGACCCCATCGACGGTGAATCAGTGGGTGAGGGACTACCGAGAGGCCCATGGGGAACAAGATCATCCG
Source organism: Paenibacillus sp. FSL P2-0089 (assembly GCF_038595095.1). NCBI lineage: Bacteria > Bacillati > Bacillota > Bacilli > Caryophanales > Paenibacillaceae > Paenibacillus > Paenibacillus sp. FSL P2-0089. Next base: position 3,279,154 of record NZ_CP152006.1, on the reverse strand, counting down.
TATCCCCAGGAGCAGGTGGAGGAACTGAAGCGCCTCCTGGACGTGGAGCAGAAATACGAGAAGGCCGTCAAGATCCTCGGCGAAAAGGAGTTAGAGATCGAGATTCTGCGTGAACTGCTAAAAAAGCCAACCCCTGCTTATCCGAAAAAATCGAGGTAGCCGACATGTTCATTAAGCAGGGGAATACCGCAGCGTTGGTACTACGTCTCGTGGGGCTAGCAGAGTCTACGTATTACGACCGTAAGAAACGCAAGAAGCAGGATGTACAGGCCGTACCCCAGGGGCGCGGAAGACCCGTACCCGGCTATTCCCTGACCGAGTCTGGAGAGAAGATTAGCGACGAGGAAATCCAGGAATGGCTGCTGGAATTAATCGCTGGAGAGGAGCACGTGTACGGGTACAAACTGCTGGCCAAGTGCTTGTGGAACCAGCACGGGCTGAGGCTCAATCACAAGAAAAGCTACCGGCTGTGTCAGGCGCTGGATATCCTACAGCCGCAGCGTCACAAGCGTTTTAAGCATCCTCGGAAGCTGCCGGAGAACCGGGTCATTACAGGGGCGGGTCAGCTCTGGCAGATGGACATTAAGTACGGTTACGTGGCGGGCCAGGGCAGGCATTTCTTTGTCCTGAGTATTATCGATGTCTTTACCCGTGTCATCGTCGGCTACCACCGCGGATCGTCGTGTGAAGCCAAGCACGCCTGCCAGACGCTGGGACGCGCCATGGAGCAACACTGCGCCCCTGACAGCGCACGCCCGGTGATCCGCACCGACAATGGTCCACAGTTCGTCAGCCATCTGTTTGGCGACATGTGTGAAAGCTGGGAAATGACCCATGAACGCATTCCGCCTCGAACGCCGGATTTAAATGCTTTTATTGAATCGTTCCACAGTAATATCGATCGGGATTTGTTCCGCAAAGAGGCCTTCGAGACGTTCGAAGAGGCCTATGAAGCCGTGGACCGGTACATGGACTTCTACAACAATCGCAGAATGCATACAAGCCTTCGGAACATGCCGCCAGCTACCTTTGCGGAATGGGTCTTGACCCTAGAAGACCGCTCCCGCTTCTTCTGGCCGAGAGAAAAAGCGAAATAAAGAGCATATCTACGACAAGTGCTGATTTTATACGGAGGACTCCGGGATAAGGGGGTCGCACCGAATGTATGTTGTTTTTCACATACATCCAGCCTTCAGTCGCATTTTGCATTAAAGCCTCTCTACGAATCATTCCAAGAAGTCTTGTCCACAAATCTACACTCACCTTTTTCACAGCAGCAGGAAACTATAGTTTCCTATACAGTAAAAAAACGCCCCTATTGCCAACCGGCAGCAAGGGACGTTCCTCGTATATAGCGATATCATTTTCAGTTAACTGCCCATGTTGTAGAACTTAGCAAGCCCGCCTTCCGAAGTTTCACGGTACCTGCTGTTCATATCTAAGCCTGTCTGATACATGGTCTGAACAACCAGATCAAAGGATATTTTACGGGTACCCGACAAGAATTTGGCCAGACTCAGCGCATGGATTGCCCGCATCGCACCGACCGCATTCCGCTCAATGCAAGGGATCTGAACCAGTCCGTTAATCGGATCGCACGTTAACCCCAGGTGGTGCTCCATGGCCACCTCCGCCGCATACTCAATCTGGTCGATCTCCATCCCGGACAGTTCAGCCAGTGCAGCCGCTGCCATAGAGCAAGCCGTGCCCACCTCCGCCTGGCAGCCGCACTGAGCGCCGCTGATCGAGGCGTTATGCTTGACCAGATTGCCAATGAGCCCGCCGACGGCCAGCGCCCGGAGAATCTGTTCGTCCGGGACCTGCAGCTTCTCCTGCATATAACGGAGCGAGGCGGGTACAACACCGCAGGCCCCGCAGGTTGGAGCCGTTACGACTGTACCGGCAGCCGCATTCTGTTCATTGACGGCAAAAGCGTACGCGCTGACGATCCGGTTCTCCCGCGTCTCCGGGCTCTCATCCACAGTCCCCTGATGATACAGATATTTCGCCTTGCGCTCGACATTCAGGCCGCCCTCCAGAATACCTGTGACAGACAGTCCTTCGTCGATCGACCGCTTCATCGCTTCCCAGATGCCTTGGAGGAACTCCCAGATCTGTAGGCCTTCACGCTGCTCGACGTAATCGCTTAAGCGGATATGATTCGCTTTACAATAGGCACTGATCTCGGCAAAGCTGTTCTCCGGGTAGACATCAGGTCCCCGCGTCTCCTCCCGCCCATCAATCACGATCTCCCCGCCGCCGATACTGGCAACACGCATGGAGGCTGTTTGCTGACCGTCTTTGTAAGCGAACAAGTCCATTGTATTGGGATGAAGCAAATCAAAGTCAGGCTGCGGAACAAATTGAACCTCCGTCCGGACGGGATAGAGTGCCCGAATAATAGCCTTGTCCGTCATATGGCCTTTACCTGTTTTGGCAAGGGAACCATAGATCCGTGCCTTGAACTGGTCTGCGTCTTCATTTTCTGCTTTGAAGATTCCGGCCGCTTTCTCCGGTCCCATGGTATGGGAGCTGGACGGTCCGCTGCCAATCTTAAATAGCTCAGTCAACGATCTCATAGCACCCTTATCCCTTCTCAGTTGTCATTCCTCTGAAAACGTTCCTTAAGCTTCATCAGCCGTTCATGAATCCCCTCTTCATCAATCGCCATGTCAACCAATTGGTGAGTAAGCTGAAGACCTTGATTCTCTGCCAAAGCTTGTTTCCACGGGTGCGCCACAATCGAATGCGTAAGATGCCTTGTAGAGCGGGGGGCCTGCATGATCAGCTCTGCCAGCTCCCATGCCCGTGGAAGAAGCTGTTCACGAGGCAATACCTCACTGACCAGACCGAGGTCTAGTGCCTCCTCTGCAGTAATGTTCATCCCCGTGTATGCATAGTATGCCGCTTTCTTGGTTCCAAGTATCCTTTGAAGTGCCAGGACGATTCCATCTCCGGGCGGAACACCACCCAGATAATGGGCATCGAAAACGGCCGTGTCTTCCGTACAGATGGTAATATCACAGAGCGTTCCCAATTGCCAGTGTGCGCCTGTGCCATTGATCGCCCCAATCGTGGGGATATCCAGGCAATGAACCATATTTTCAATCATCCGGAGTGATTCATGGTACATTTCCAGCTTCCGGCGATTCGGCCAATCCATGAATTTCGTATTCCAGACTTCAGGAGTGCCGGTCTGCCACAGCTCTCCTGTCCCTGTTAGAATCATGACCTCATTCTCAGGATCACGGCCAATATCTGACCATACATGACCATATGCGGCTTGGACCGGCCAGTCGAATTGTAACGGTCCCCCGTTAGTGTGCATACGCACTTCGAGGATGCCGCCGCGGCGGGTCATGAGGAATAAGTCCTTATACTTCTCCGAGTACTCTTCGAGCCGGGTAGGTCCCGTCATCTTTCTATTGAACATCGTTGCCCATCAGGCGTCCCTGCATTTTCTTCAGCCGCTCCAGCGCTCCTTCTTCATCAATGGCCATATCGTACATCTGGTGGGCAAGCTGGAATCCCTGATCGGCGACCAGAGCCTGCTTCCATGGCCGGGAGATAATGGAGTGAGACAGATGTCTTGTTGAACGCGGTGCCTGCATGATCATCTCCGCCAGCTCCCATGCGCGCGGAAGAAGCTTTTCACGGGGCAGGACTTCACTAACGATACCCAGATCTAGTGCGGTCTGACCATTGATATTCTTGCCGGTGTAGGCGTAGTAGGCTGCTTTCTTGAACCCGATCATGCTCTGCAGTGTGAGCAGCATTCCATCTCCCGGAGGCGTGCCTCCCAGATAATGCGGATCGAAAAAGTCCGCGTCTTCCGTACAAATGGTAATATCGCAGAGCGTTGCGAGCTCACAGTGCGTTCCCGGACCGTTTACCGCCCCGATGGTCGGAATGTCAATGCAGAAGATCAGATTTTCAAGCAGTCTCAGCGATTCATGATACTGTTCGAGCTTCTTTTGCTTCGGCCAGTCCATGAATTTCGTATTCCAGACCTCAGGGTCGCCAATCAGCCATTTATCCCCGGTTCCCGTAATAATCATGACTTCGTTCTCAGGGTCACGGCCAATATCTGACCAGGCATGAGACCAGGCGGTATGAGCTTCCCAATTGTGCGTGTACGAATCTCCACCCGTGTGAAGACGCACTTCAAGGATTCCGTCACGGCGGGTCATTAACAGGAATTCCTTGTATTTCTCCGAGTACTCTTCGAATTTGGTGGGTCCAATCATACGTCTCTCTGTCATTGTAATTCCTCCTAAGTTTGGTTTAGAGCTTAACTGTTTCGTTCAAGCCAGTCTCTGGCAAAAGCTGCATAAGCCGCAGCCCCTCTATGAAGCACCTCATCCGAGAACATCGTCTTAGGATGGTGTACAGGGTAACTATAACCTTCTTCGGTATTGCCTGCGTTAAGAAACACCGTGGTACTTGGCACCGCCTGTGAGACAAAGGCGAAGTCTTCCGAGCCCATTAATTTCCCGCCGGGTACCAGCTCAGTGATACCGATATAGGAGCCGTCGCCAAAGGTATTTGCAATTGAAGCTTTCATTTGCCTATTAAGTCCGCCATCCGTCTTCACCTCAGGACAACCCCGCGTATAGATCACTTCCACCTTGGCCTGAAAAGTTTCTCCGATCCCTGCGGTAATTGCGCGGATACGGGCTTCCACTTTATCCCGCAATGCGGCGTTAAAGGTGCGTACACTGCCCTTCAATCTGGCCGTATCGGGAATCACGTTGTTCGTAGTTCCGCCTTCCATCACGCCAATGGTAAGGACTGCATTATCAATCGGCGAGATTTCCCGGCTAAGGATACCCTGCAGTGCCAGATGAAGATGAGCAGCCACATTCAAAGGGTCCACTGCGGCCTCGGGCATAGCGCCATGTGAGCCCCTCCCCCGGATGATGATTTCGAACCAATCCGACGAAGCTGAAATCGCTCCACCTTCCTCAGGTACTACAAATTGTCCCAGAGGCAGCGGCATTCCGGTCAACACGTGAAGCATCATGGCTGCATCCACCTTGGGATTGTCGAGAATCCCATTTTCCAGCATCATCTGTGCCCCGTGCAGCGTCTCTTCACCCGGCTGGAACATCAGCTTAACTGTCCCGCGAAGCTGCTGTTCGCTCGCCTTCAGAATCTCCGCCGCTCCCAGCAGCATGGAAGTGTGCATGTCATGACCGCAAGCATGCATGTTTCCGCTCAACGATGCGTAAGACAAATCCGTTTCTTCTTGAATCGGCAGCCCGTCCATATCCGCTCGGATCAGAACCACCTTCCCTTCATGCTGTCCGCCAATGGTAACTGTTAGCCCAGATTCCCCGACGAGAGTGGGCTTAAGCCCCATCGATTCCAGCGCCTCTTTCACGTAGGCCGTTGTCTTGGGCAAACTTAGATCAAGCTCAGGAACCGTATGAAGATGATGTCTGTACATGACCATTTTGTCCTGCAGCTGATGAGCCATACTCATTAAGTCTTCAGCTTCTTCACTCACAATGAACATCTCCCAAAGCATAAATTGAATGAACGTAAGAACAGTGCGGGCATTCCCTCCTTTTCATTTTAAGACTTTTTAAGAACACTTTTATCGTACTGGCATTTTTATACCCTGTCAAGAGATATTAAGACATTTTAAGAACATTATTTCAGAGGCTGCCGGAACATTGTAATATCACATTTATTGTGATATAACTCTTTTGATTGAACTGTTCATGAAAGGAATCTATTATGACAATCAAGCTGGGTATTATCACGCCAGAGTCCCATATGGATTATTTCCGCGCCATTGAAGAAGAAATGCGGCCCCTATGCCAGTTCCGCTTCCTTACCATCAGCAATTTCCGGGAAACAACGGACATCTATCTCAAAAACCTGGATTCGGTGGATGGATTTGTGATCAGCGGGAGGATGCTTTACGAGGCCATTGACAAGGAATACCTGGATGACAAGGTACCTGTTCACATTTTGCATGATGATGAGAACTTGCTGTACAGGGAGCTTTTCCGGTTGCTGGTTACAGAGCCTGGACTTGATATCTCCCGGATCTATGTGGATTATGCGTATATCATCGAGTCTTTCAGCGAATTCCAGCAATACCTGACTCATGAAGGAAAGCCCGTGAACAGCGGAAATCTGCTGGAGCGGGTGGAGACCATGCTGGAGAACCATATCACGCTATGGGAAGACAAGAAAATAGATCTGTCCATCACGGCCTTCGGCCACTTTGTTCCGGAACTCCAAAAGCACGGCGTCAAATATATCTTAATTCGGCCCACTTTGGAGAGCGTTAAAGAAACCATCAGCGAGATCATCAACGAGATTACCATTCTCAAGCTTAAGAACCAGAGGGCAGTGGTTGCGTGCTTATCGGTCCAAAATGAGCAGCACTTCTCCGAAGAGGAGCTTCATGAGCTGAAAGTCCTTGTCGGCCATTTTCTGCGTAGCGTGAATATGGCAGACACGGCCCAAATCTCAGAAGGCTATGTCAGACTGTACACCACCTTCGGCCATTTCATGAGGATCACCTCTAACGCTCATAACTGTTCCCTGCTGGAGTATCTGGAGGAGCGTATACAGGGCAAGGTAAAGATCGGCTGGGGCTCGGGGCATGAATATTTTCAAGCGAACGTCAACGCCACCAAGGCTCACAGACAGGCGGAAGCCTATACGGGCAGCAGCAGCTTTTTTATAGACGAGAATCAGAAGGTTGCCGGCCCCATGCGGAGCATGAATGTCATCCAGTTCTCCGAGCAGGGGGACCCGGAAATCCTTGCGTTAGCCAAAACCATCGGAATCAACAACATCAATTTGCAAAAAATCATATCTTATGCAGAAATCATGCGAACCAATAAGCTATCCTCTGAGGATGTTGCACAGTGCCTGTCCATGACCGTTAAAGGTGCAAACCGAATTCTTAACAAAATTGAGGAAAGTAAACAAGTACAAACGGTATTTGAAAAGAGGGACAACAGTAAGGGGCGTCCCAAAAAATACTACGAGCTGTTGTTTCTCGACCATGAAGGGCGCAAATTAAGCGAATGATACGCGGATACGTATTGGCAAAAAGGCATGTTTTCTATTTTGAAAACATGCCTTTTTTTCGCTTTTTCAGCAAGTTAAATGGCTCCTTGGCTGGAAGACCAGTGCTGCACATGCTGTAAGAATCGCCGCGTGGCAGGTGAAGCATATTTCATCGAGTTGACTGCGATGCCCAGGGAACGGAAGCTCCGCTCCTCCAGCTCAAGCATGGCTACACGCTCATACTGGAACCGGGTGACCAGCTCTGGAAGGATGCTGATGCCCAGGCCTTTTTCCACCATGGCAATAATGGCGTAATCGTCCCCGGCCGAGAACTTGATGTTCGGCTTAATCCCGGCCTTCTCCAGCACCCGCTGCACATCATAATCCGAGCCGGGCTTCGGAATGATGAAGTCCTCGTAGGCGATCTGGGCCAGCGGCATATAAGGGGCCTTACTCAGCGGATGGCCGAGCGGGAGGATCGCCAGCATCCGGTCCTGCTTCAGCGGAATGACCTCGAACCGCTCCCTTGTCGGCAATGAGAGGAAGCCGCAATCAACCACCCCAGCCTCGATCCACTGCTCAATCTCCAGATAACCACCCTCCATCAGCTTGAACTCAATGTACGGATATTCCTCACGGAACTGCTTGATGATATCCGGCAGCCAATGCACAGAGACACTGGTGAAGGTGCCGATCGTGATCGTCCCCGTCTCCAGGCCGTGAATATCCGTTACCTGCTGCTTAAGCTGCTCATTCCAATTCAGAATCTCCCGGATCGGCTGAAGCACCTGCTCCCCGTTCACCGTCAGCTTCACGCCCGATCGGCTGCGCACGAGCAGCGGGAACCCGAACTCCTGCTCCAGACTGCTGATCGTATGGCTGATGCCGGATTGGGTAAAGCCCAGCGCCTCCGCTGCCTTCGTAAGACTGCCCAGCTCCACCACTTTCAAGAACACCTCGTACTTAATCAGACTCATGTCCAGCCCCCTCATTTAGCATGACAATTTCTCATGTATCCTATGATAAACATTCAGTTACCTTATGTATTCGAGCGTATTATACTATACTCACTTGAAATAAAGAAGGATGATGACTGAATGAAGCCGCTTAAGGCCGAGCTAATGCTCATTGTAGTAACACTGTTCTGGGGCTCCTCCTACCTGTTCATGAAGCTGGGACTGGGTACACTGGGAGAATTCAATCTGATTTCATTGCGCTTCGGGCTTGCATTCATCCTGGCGGGACTACTGTTCCGCAAACGGCTGCGCAGTGTGGATGCCAGAACCTTGAAATACGGAGCCTTGCTCGGCTTCCTGCTGCTTGGCGTATTCACCTGCATCACCTTCGGGCTGAAGACGACCACGACCTCTAATGCCGGATTCCTGGTTGCGTTGACCGTTGTCTTTGTTCCTATGCTTGAGGTTCTGGTGTTTAGAAAAAAAGTCGCGCCCCCGCAAATCTTCGGCACTGTGCTCGCCATCAGCGGCATCGGGTTGCTTACGCTTAACGGCTCGCTGCAAATCCAGCCTGGTGATCTCCTCTGCATTCTGTCAGCAGTATTCTATGCGGTGCAGATTCTCGTGACGAGCCGGGCGGTTAAGACCTGCGACTCACTGAATATCGGCATTCTGCAGCTCGGCTTCGCCGGGGGCTATGCCCTGATTCTATCTGCTATCTTCGAGACGCCTTCGCTACCGTCCACCCTCCCGGGCTGGATCGCGATTCTGGCTCTGGGGATCTTGTGCAGCGCCTGCGGGTTCATCCTGCAGCCGGTGGCCCAGAAGTATACTACACCGACCCGCACTGGTCTGATCTTCGCCCTTGAGCCGGTATTCGCTGCCTTCTTCGGCTACTTGTTCGTACACGAACAGCTTTCGCTCCAGGGCTACACCGGTGCCGCCCTTGTGCTGCTGGGCATTCTGGCCTCTGAGCTGCTGGGCAAGCTGCATATGGTTCCTCCGGCAAGGATGCTGAAGAAGCGGCGGGCGCATCTGTAGCTCTTCTTCTGCTAGATTGAGTGGAAATGGAACAAACATCTTAGACATCCGTCCACTTTTGGGGCATCCTACGAATTCAGGGGCACTAGTGCTCTTCATTTGCTCCTTTCGCCCACATCCCGCGAATTCAGGGGCACTAGTGCTCTTCATTTGCTCCTTTTGCCCACATCCCGCAAATTCAGGGGCACTAGTGCTCTTCATTTGCTCCTTTCGCCCACATCCCGCAAATTCAGGGGCACTAGTGCTCTTCATTTGCTCCTTTCGCCCACATCCCGCGAATTCAGGGGCACTAGTGCTCTTCATTCTTCTACCTTCAGCCTTGAGCTGGTCCAGCATCCTCCCATGCACCCCCTCACCCGCACATTGTATTCAGTTTTCCACATACATCCGGCTCGCACCCATGGCCCCTCTATATCTCTTATCCCCACCTGAGCGTTCAAAAAGCACAAAAAAACGTCCCCCTGCCAACCGGCAGTCAGGGACGTTCTTTGTTAGTCTATAACATGTGTCGCCTATAACAGCTGTGACCGATTAATGCCCCATCATCATAGCGGCATCTGTCTGCTGTTCTTCAGGAGAAGGTGCAGCGCCTGCTGTCTTCGGACGGCGCAGAATCAGACTGAGGACCACTCCGGCCACGGCGATGCAGCCCGAGAGGAAGAAGACATCCCCGAAGCCCTGTACGGCAGCGGCAAGCGGATTGCTTCCGGCCGTCATTTTACCCATATGCACCGCAATCTGGCTGGTCAGGTACCCGGTCATGCCGGCAACAGCGAACGATACCACAACCTGCTGGGCAGCGGCGGTAAGCGGGGTAACCCGGTTCACCCATTCACGCGGCGCAGAGTTCAGAACATGGGTGTTGACCGGCATCATCGACAGACCCATTCCCAGGCCCATCATGACCAGAGACAGTATAATAACAGGAAGGCTGGTGTCTACTGTAACTCCTGAGAGCAGGAACAGTGCCGTCGATATAATACTGAGACCTACGAACACTAGCGGACGCGCTCCGATCCGGTCGAACAATCGGCCGCCCAGCGGCATCCCTACTCCGGAAGCCAGCGCCTGCGGAAGCAGGATCAGCCCGGTCTCCAGCGGTGTGTAATTGCGGATCTGCTGGAGGTACAGCGGAACGAACAGCATGGAGCCGAACAATGCCGCCTGTGTGACCCAGGACAGAATAATCCCGCGCGTAAAGTCCGAGGAACGGAAGACGCGCAGCTCCAGCAGCGGATGCTTTTGCAGCAGTTCAACAATGACAAAGACGATCAACGCGGCTCCCCCAACCGACAAGCCTAGGATAGCCCCGGTTGAAGTCCAGCTCTCTCCGCCGCCCTGATTGACGCCATAAGCCAGCATCGAGAACGCGAGCGGAGCCAGAATGATTCCGAGGATATCGAGGTGGGCTCTTCCCTTTTTCTCGGTCACCGGCAAATACTTAAGGCCAAGAATAATACCTACAATACCGATAGGCAGGTTAATCAGGAAAATCCAGTGCCAGCTCACATACTCCACCAGATAACCTGCGAGGATCGGGCCAAGGGCCGGAGCCAGCAGCATTGGAATACCGAGCATCCCCATGATCGAGCCTCTGCGTTCTGCCGGAGCGAGTCTGAAGACCATCGCCATCCCGATCGGAGCGACCATGCCGCCGCCAAGACCTTGAATGACGCGGAACAAGACAAGCTGCCCCGAAGTCTGAGCTACCGAGCATAACACAGAGCCAAGCACGAACATGGCAATGGTCGTTAGGAATACCTGCTTGGACCCGAACCGGTCGGTCATATAGCCTGCCAGCGGAATTACAGCAGCGAGCGCAAGCGTGTAGCCGGTAATCGCCCATTGAACAGTCTTCAGGTCCGTATCGAAATACTGCACCAGATTCGGAACGGCCACATTGACTGCGGTGCTGTCCAGAATAACCATGATCATGCCGACAATAATCGCCAGCAATGATGGAATTATAGCTCTCAGCGAGAACGGCGCCTCTGCGGCGGCGGTGTTACTTGGATTCATAGGTTTTGACATTCTCTTGTCCACTCTTTTCTCTATTCATGATTAGTTATACTTGTGAAAATACAGCTCAAACAACCCGTCAATCTGCTCCTCCAGCGGGGCCAGCTTGAAGATCTGCTGAAGATCCTCACGCTCCTTGGGGAGACTGCTCACCATAATCACCGGAAATACGATGGCCCCGTAGATCTGCATCGTCATCGTCATCAGCTTGTCACGGTCCTGCTCTCCGGTAATCTCGGCAAGTGCATCAAGAATCCGTTCAATTCTCATCAGCTTGGAATATTTCGCATATTCATCGTGGGAGCCCATAATATGGTGTCTCTGATCCAGCATCTGCCGGGCCATCCCGGGATAACGGCTAAGATTCATAATGTAACGGGTAAAAAACAGCTTCATGCGCTCCTTCGGCGGCAACGAAGTGTCCTCCAGTGCCTTAAAAGCATCGTCAAAGGTCGCCACGAGCTGCTTCACAGCATCGCCGAACAGCTTCTCCTTGGAGCCATAGTGGTAGTTCACCAGGGCCAGATTGGTCTCAGCTCTTGCCGCGATACTGCGCAGGGTAATGCATTGGAATCCGTCCTCACGGATCAGCGCAACCGTGGCATCGAGGATAAGTTGCTTCGTATCTTTATCTGAAGAATCAGCTTTGTTGCCCAATTTAACCATAATGCAGCTTGTCGCCCTCCTCTGTCACAGAATCTTAATCATTGATCTAATCAACGATTTAAACATTGTTTAATTCGAATTTAAAATTACTCTCTTTCCGGCGTTCTGTCAACAGAAAGTTAAAGGGAGAATTCCTGCAGCTATACTTAAGCCGTGGAATTCTCCCTTGGGAGCAGAGTTATGTCTTATGAGAATCTAGGATGGGGCCGGGCCGGCCAATACTTCACTGGCTGCCTGGACCGGCGTTAGAGTTAGCTTGGTGAGCTTGCCTGAAGCGCCCAGTTCCAGAGTCAGTACGGCCTCCGCTTTGGTGAAGGACAATACACTCACAATCGTGATTACTCCATCCTGCTGTGTGCTGGTGGTCGATTTCACTCCGCGGTAACTGCCCGCCAGCATGTTAATCCCTTCCCAGCTCTGCTGGAGAACCGGAAGAGCAGCGGGTTCTGCGTCCTTGGCGTAATACCGCTCCTTCAGTGCCGGATAGTTACCAGCTGCCAGCAGACCTGCTACGGCACTTGCCATTACCTCCCGTGTGTATACTTCAACCTGAGCGGTTTCCGGATTATAAGAAGTAACCAACCCGATCGCTGCAAAAAAAGACAGCGGCGCGTACGCTTTTTTTTGTTTTAACTCAAAGCCGCCTGTAAACGGTACTTTGTTCTTGCCGTCCAGCACAAGCTCCTTACCGGATAATCTGAACTGAACACTCTCCTGGAACCGTTCCAGCAGGAACGTCCCGGTAGCTCCGCTGAAGGTGACCTTATATTTGAGGGCCTCTACCGTCTCCCGCAGCGGGAGCATGACGTCCGGTCCGTTGGTATAGGCCGATGTCTCACCCGTCTGCAATTCCTGACTGTTCACGATAATCCTCAAGCTTCCGGCGGCACTAACGTTATTACTGGTCAATACACCTGCTCCTGCTGCAAATAACATTACACTAAGGAATACGGCTACGATTCTTTTGAACAAATCGATCCCACCTTTCCTATATTCGAATATTATGCACGCATGCTTCAGAGATTAACCTTGCATAATCCATTAACCGTTCTATACTGCTTTGGAACAGCTCTACTCCACTTTGAAGTTGAAATATTGCTTCGGGTAAGGCTCCTTGATCAGTGTGAAATGCCACCATTCCTTGGCGTACGGCTTGAAGCCCTGCTTCACCATCGCATCCTTCAGCAGCTTCCGGTTCGCATGTTGGGTACTGCTGATGAGATTCGTATTATAGTAAGAGATTTCGCCGAAAAAATCATAAGAACTGCCCATATCCACCAGCTTGCCTGTACTCTTCTGAGCCAGCGTCAGGTCGATCGTGCTACCCCGGGAATGCCCGGATTTCTTGGCGATGAAGCCCAGCTTGAACAGATTCCGCTTGTCCAGCTTCGGATAATACTGCGCCTTCATCTTCAGATCACCGGCGTCTTGTGACCAGCGCACGAAGTGATTAACGGCTTGCTGCGGACGGTAAGCGTCATAGACTCTCAGGATATAGCCTTTCTGTTCCAGATCTTCGCTAACCTTCTTTAGCGCAGCAGCGGCGTTCTTTGAGAAGATCGCGAGCGGGGCCTTATATCCATCCACCCTGGTGCCGGTAAAATTATTCTCACTATAGTAACGGATCTCATATTGCGCCGAGGGAATAACCTCATCCAGATAGACAAAACCGCCGGGGAGATTGTTTTTCTTCACAACTGTGCTTGGTGTAAACGGTGTCTCAGGAGTCACGGGTGCTGCTGTTGCCGTTGTCATGGCGCCCAGAAACACAGCCCCGCTTACAATTATTGCGCCTAACAGTAATCCCAGTCTTGTGCCTCTATATCGCAGCTTATTCACAATGTTTACTCCTCACCTGCCTCATCCCATATTTACCCTTCCAGTATACGGTGCAGCCCCAGGGAGCGTCTATAGCGAAGATGGAGCTTGCCCCGCTGGGAGCATATCTTTGCGCCTGTAGACCCCCATCAGCAGCCCGAGAGCCGCGAATTCAATGAACACATGCTGGCCGTAGCTCAAAAACGGGAACGGTATGGAGATCAGCGGCATTCTGCCGGTGAGAATAGTCAGGCCATAGATTAGACGGATGGAGAGCATCAGAGCCAGTGCCAGAATCAGTGCCCGTCCATAGGTATCGCTTACGGTGCGTGCAGAGGATAACATTCTGAGCACAAACCAGCAGACCAGCACAAGCAGCAGCAGGCCGCCGGCCCAGCCGAAGCTCTGAACCAGGTACACAGGGAAAAAATCTGTATACGGATAGGGCAAACGCTTATCTTCTGCTAACTCGACAATACCTTGTCCTCCCCAGCCTGCGGAGGTCAGGGTGCTGTGAATCATCCGGTTAAGAAAACCTACGCCATTCTCCGCATCATTGATAAATAAGTATCTGTTGAACCGGTCGCGCAAATACGTTTCACTCCAAACATAGAGGGCAAGGCCAGATACACAGCTTGCGGCAACAACCACCGCTCTGCCCCATCTCCGGGTAATCCACACATATAATGGTAAAGCAACCGCCAGATATACAACCAGTTCGGCAAAAGAAGGTATGACAAGATAGATGGCCGCAGGCAGCAGCAGCAAGCCTACCTCCTTCCAGTTTCTAATCCGGCTGCCTGAAGCATTCTGCACCCCGGGTCTTTTCAAGAGCCCTGCCAGTCCGACTATAAAGAGATAAGGACTATATCCAATGAGATCGAACGGGAAGCCCAGAATGAAAGCATAACGCCTCGTGCCGTTTATCATATTCGGATTAAACCACATACCGACGGCAATCAACAGCAGCGCTCCGCCATAGATCCACCCCGAAGCCCGCTGCAATTGCTTGAAATTGATAAAATACATGATAGCCATTACCGCGATCCCAAGAACAATGAACATACCCTGCCGCAGCATAAGGGCATCAGGAAACTTGTAATAATCCCCAAACCCCGCTTCCACAGCTGCCATCCCCAGCAGACTTACCGCCGACAACAGAATAACACCCGCCAGCAGCGACCAAGGAATCCTGGGCTTGTGAATCTGGTGCAGATCCCGGCCGATGGCCTGCGGATCACCCAATTGTGCAATTGCATACTGCTGCGCCTCTTCTTCGGATGCCCCCTGCTGCTGCCTCTCCGTCATCAGGTCGGCGAAATGTCCGCTCAGCTCCTCCCGGATCTCATCGTGCATTCCTTTAGCCTTTACTTCGGCGCACACCTTATTCAAATAGCGGTTTAACACCTTCTGATTTGGTTCCATCAGCCGCTGCCCTCCCCCAGAACGGTATCCATGGCACCCTTGAACAGCGCCCATTCCGCTTTCTTCTCCTGCAGCTTGTGCTTGCCCTCATCCAGTAGCCGGTAATACTTGCGTCTGCGTCCGTCTACCTCCATCCAATACGCTTCCACCCAGCGTTCACTCTCCATCGCATGAAGAATCGGGTAGAGCGTACCCTCCTTCAAGGCAAAAACTCCCTGCGAGCGCTGCTCCAGCTCCTTAATCAGCTCATACCCATACAGCGGCCTGTCCAGCAGCAGAGTGAGGATCATCGTCCCCGTGCTCCCCTTCAGCATTTCTTTGCTGACCTTCATCGGCATTTCCTCCTGTTTGTTTTGCCTATACATCGTTAATCTATGCTTAATATACAGTATTAACCAAATGAAGTCCAGCCTTTCCGGCATCCGCCTCCATACATTAACACGCACAAAAAAACCTCTCCCGCCAAATGGTTGCCCATTTTAGCAAGGAGAGGTTCTTATTCAATTCCATGATAATTAATGCATAGAAGCCTGAGTCTTGTGCGATACGATGACACGCTTAAGGAAGAACGCAATCACCAGACCTATAATAGCCATGACCATCCCGAAGATGAAGGCATTCTGCACTCCATGAGTGAAGGCAGCGCCGATGTTCAGCGGATCAGCCGGGTTAGTGACGGTCTGCATGTAGCTTTTGGAGCCGGAGGTCATGATGCTTACCGCCAGCGCTGTACCAATCGCACCCGCTACCTGCTGAAGTGTATTCATAATGGCTGTACCATGCGGATAGTATTCCAGCGGAAGCTGATTGATACCATTCGTCTGTGCAGGCATCATAATCATGGAGATTCCGATCATCAGCACACTGTGAAGCACGATCACGAAGACAACGGTCGAAGTAGCTGTAATTCCCGAGAAGAACCACAAGGAGACGGCGACGAGCGCCAGCCCTGGGATAACCAGCCATTTCGGACCGTATTTGTCGAACAGACGTCCCATGACCGGCGACATCAGCCCGTTGATGATTCCACCCGGCAGCAGCAGTAATCCTGCCTTGAAGGCTGAATACCCTTGTCCCTGCTGCAGATACATAGGAAGAATCAGCATCGAGGAGAGAATAACCATCATACAGATGAAGACCATCAGTACCCCAACCACGAACATCGGGAACTTGAAGGCGCGCAGATCAATCATAGGCTGCTTCATCGTCAACTGGCGGATACAGAACAGAATAAGGGCAATCGCACCGATCACGATGGCGATAATAACCTTAGGACTTCCCCAGCCTTCCGCTTCACCGGCACTGCTGAAGCCGTAGACAATACCGCCGAAGCCGAAGGAGGACAGAATAATGGACAGGACATCAATCTTAGGCTTCGTCACTTCCGTGACGTTCTGCATGAAGAGAATTCCGCTAATTAGAGCCATTACCAGGAACGGCAGGGACAGCCAGAAGATCCAGTGCCAGCTCAGGCTCTCAATCAGCAGACCGGCAATCGTAGGTCCAATCGCCGGAGCTACCATGATTACCAAGCCGATAAGTCCCATCGCCGCCCCTCTTTTCTCAGCGGGAATGATGATTAGAATCGTATTGAACATCAGCGGCAGAAGCAGCGCGGTTCCCATCGCCTGCACCACTCTCGCAGTGAGCAGAAACTCGAAATTCGGCGAAATCGCCGCAAGGAACGTGCCCAGAATAGAGAAGCATAAGGCAGCGACGAACAACTGTCTTGTGGTGAACCACTGCAGCAGCATCCCTGAGATCGGAACCAGAATGCCCAGCGTCAGCAGATAGGCGGTAGTCAGCCACTGCGCCGTCGATGGTGTAATTTGCAGGACATTCATAAGATCACTTAAAGCTACATTTAGGGCGGTCTCACTGAACATGCCGATGAAGCCGGCAATCAGCAGGGAGATCAGAATGGGTAAAGTCTTGAATTGCCGGGGCTTACTTGAACCCTTGTCAGTCATAGTTGCATTCACTCTCGTATCCTCCTGGTATCTGTGTATATCTCTCTAGGGTCTTGCGTATTACGGTTAAGCCAGTATTGCCGGAATGCACTCTGCTGCTGCTTCCAGCGGTTGAATATTTCTGCAGGTCAACGCCTGCAGCAGCGCCCCCTCGAACAAGGAGACCACCACCGAAGCTTTGCACTCTGCCGTTTCCTCCTGTACCCCCTCCCGGATCAGACGCTTCGCAATAATATCCTGCCAATCCCTGAAGACACACTGGCAAGCAGTGCGCAGCTCATGGCTGACACAGGAGGTCTCCACGGCTACCCAGAAGCTGAACGGAACCAGTCCTTCAAAAGAGGATTTCTCCGCCTCATTTGCCATAGACATGATGAAATTCTGCACAGCCTGAGCCGGCACCGCTTCACTCTCCATATAATGGCGCAATAAACGGGCTACCTCTTCACTAGTCCGGTTAATGCAGGTCAGGGCCAGCTCCTCTTTGCCGTGGGGAAAATAATAATACAAGGAACCCTTGGGCGATTCGCTGTCTTTAATGATCTGATTCAGTCCGGTAGCATGGTACCCCTGTGTAAAAAACAACCTGGAAGCCGTATCCACAATGGCTTCGCGTGCATTAGGCTTGTTCGACAAGCTCTACACTTCCTTATCTTGACGATCCAACCATTATAACAATTGGTCTACATAATAAAACCACAAAAAAACTCCTCCTGTCAATGGATAATAATATTAAATTTTAATTTTCACTGTTGGTTCATAAGACTTAAGGATTGCCACGCATCCGTTCTGCCGCTATAATCGAATTAAAATTAATTATTCCAATGTGAAAGGTGTGATTACAATGAGTCAAAAGCCTGCAATGCAGGGAATTCCCCGCCCGCTAGTGAAGCTCAATCAGGCCTTCATTGTCATATCTGTATTACTGGCCTTGCTCACAGGTCTCCACTGGATTCTCGCCTTCCCGCTTGCTGCCGGATTATCAGGTCTAATCTTCGGATATAATCCTGTCATCAGGCTCTGCAGTCCGCTGCTGACGAAACCGCGCTCCGCCTATGTGCTTGAAGACCCGGAGCAGCAGCAATTCAACCAGAAGATTGCCGTCTTCTGTCTGGCGGGCGGACTGGTCAGCTTTCTGGCCGGATGGACGATCACCGGATATATCTTCACCATGATGGTCGGAATCGCAGCAACGGTTGCCATTCTCGGCTTCTGCATCGGCTGCTTCATTCATTATCAGTGGAGAATGTACACTTACAGACGCAAGCAGGCCGGGCTTCACAAATAATCCGGGATTTCCTTCCTGCTGCATACCTCTACCCCTTGTACAGAACAGGCCAGCCAGTCCTTGCAGCAGTAGAACACTACTGTCAAGGCTTGGCTGGCCTGCGCCCCCATCCATATTAAGAATCAGGCCTTGGGAAGCGCCTGCCGGAATGAGACGGACTAAGGTGTAGCCCGTTCAGCGTTCCCTGCCTGCCACATCCCAGCGGTGACGGAACTTCTCGAGGCGCGGATGGACCTCAGCCGGCGCTTCGGAGAGCAGCAGACGCAGCTTGACGATCCACTCCTCGAAGGAGGAGAAGGAGGCGAACAGATTCGCCATATCTGGAGTCAGATAGAGAAAATAAGGCGCGGGGTAAATGTCGCTGATATGACGCAGTGCCGAATCCAGCGGGGTATACTTCTTACGCTTACCTTCGAGGCTCTCTACGGTGATGAAGGACTGTCCCTGCTCTTTTTTCCACGCATGCAGCCGGTCATCCCGCTTATACCAGGCCTTCACCGGCTCCTTCGTCATCCGCCGGACGGTTTCTTCATGCAGCGGGTAGAGCACCAGCTTCGTGAACTTGCGCTCCACTGCCGTCTCCGCCGCCTTAAGCAGCTCCATATCCGATATATGCTCGAACGAATCATAGAAGATCAGCGTTCCCTTACGCTCACTGGCTGGCGGGTCATAGCCATAAGGCATATGTTGTATGTCACGTGTCATCATATTACCTCCCGTGTATTACTGCCTATAGCATATCATGCTACCCGGGACGGCGTACAATTCTGCAAGCTTGTCATGAAAAAGCACTGCTGCTCATTTCCCTTGGCTTCATCCGCTAACCCAGCTCTTCACGGAACCATTCTATGGTTTCCCTAATGGCCCTCTTATACGATGTCGGATTGTATTCGGGGAACCGCATCATGAATTTATTATCATTCAGCAGAAGCGGATACTCGAATTCGTATAGAAGCTCATGGAATTCGCTTATTTCCTTATTGAACACACCGGCTAATCCGACTGCCCAGCTCGGCACCGCACAGCACTTTCCCGGACTGCCAGCCGCATGGTGGATATTCATCAGAAATTGCCGCCCCTCAATAGCTCCGGAGCCGGACACATGCCACTCCCCCTGCTCACCGCTCTCCGCCAGCAATACAGCTGCTCTGGCCGCATCCCGGATATAGACCAGATCATGCGGAACGTCCAGCTTCACCGGCCACTTAATCGTCTTTGCCTGGAGGGCTCCGCTAAAGATCGGTCCGAATAAGCGGTTCGTGACATTGGGACCGTAGTAATTCGGATATCGCGGAATCACGTAACGGAATCCCCGCCGTTCAGCCTCCGTCTTCAGCAGCTCCTCCAGTTGATTCCGCAGCTTCCCCTTGCGGGTTCGTGCCTCCTTCGGATGGCGTTCATCCGCCGGAAGATATTGGAGCTTGCCGTAACCGTAGATATTGCCCGGAAATACCAGGGTCTGGCCGGACTTAAGCTGACGGGTTACCCGCTCCAGCGCCTCTGGCATGACAGAGTACCAATCCTGATACGGTACATTAAGGCAGAAATAGACGGTTGTTACCCCATTCAGCGCTTCAGCAAGCACCTTCTCATTCCTTACATCTACTGCCGCCAGGGTCAACAGCGGGCCTCTCAGCCTGTGTAAAGCCTGGCTGGAACGGTGGTAGGTAGCCTTCACCAGTCTGCCCCGTGACAGTAATTCTGTGTGATGGAATGGCCCAGACCGCCATTGCCTCCAATTACGAGATTCATAACATTAACGGCTCCTTAACGAACGCATGAATACCTTCAGCAAGCTGCATGACGGTCCATTCAATCTGCCCGTGAGTATGGTTCGCAGTCATGATGAACCGGAATATCCATGTTGCTTCCTCAAGAGATGCAGGATATATATACCAGTAAATATGCCACTGTACCCAGTATACCGCCTTCAAGTTCCTGTATTCATTGGGTTAATTTGACGATTAATGTCGATTTCAAGCTTTTATATGGACATATGGTGAATTATTGAAAATCAATAGTTTTGCATCAGGCAGGTGCGGCCAGTAGCACGCGAATTTCCGCTCAATTAGAATGGTCTAGTTGTACATGCTTCTGTTTCTGATAAGCATATACAGCCGCACCCAGCGTACCTGCACGGCTGCCCAGTTCAGCCTGAACAATCCGGCACCGGCTTGCGGACAGCTTCAGCGCATGGGCATTTACAGTATCGCGGACACTGTTCAGGAGACGGTCTCCTGCTGCGGCCATGCCGCCCCCGATAATAACCAGCTCCGGGTTCAGCAGATTAATCACATTCGCCAGCCCGTATCCCAGCAGCTCCCCCGTCTCATGCATAACCTCAATGGCCAAGGGGTCTCCAAGATCATAAGCCTCTGAGATCATCTGCGCCGTAATCTGCTTCTGGGTCTGCTTGGTCCAGGTCTGAATCAGGCTGACCCTACCTGCCTCCAGCTTCTCCTTGAAGGTATTCACCATCCCCACCGCAGATACATACCTCCCCAGGCATCCAGAGCTTCCGCAGCGGCAGGGACGTCCCTGCCGGTACATATTCATATGCCCGATTTCACCTGCGCTGAAGGTTGTCCCATACAGCACCTTGCCGTCATGAACCATCCCGGAGCCGAGACCGGTCCCGAGTGTGAGCAGTATCAGATGCTTATGCCCTTGTCCGGCACCATGGTGCCATTCTCCGTAGAGATTAACCCGCACATCGTTATCTATGTAGACCTCGAAGTCGTAGTAAGGCTTCATTTCGTTGACCACATGGACCTGCTCCCAGCCGGGAAAATTCGGTGAGAAGACCGACAGGCCCTCCTCCGGGTCGAGCAGACCAGGGATTCCCATTCCCATACAGGCAATCTGCGACTCGTAAATTCCGCTTCCTGCACTTAGCTGTGTAACAGCAAGCCTGATCCGCTCCAGCACATGTGCCGGACCCTTCTGCGCTTCTGTGGGTATCGACAACTCCTCCAGGGCTGTGAAATGCTTATCAAAAAGGCCTGCCTTGATATTGGTTCCGCCCAGGTCAATGCCGACTATGTATTTATCCATTCTGTCCCATCCTTCTTTCCCTATTAGAATGCTGTACCTCTCTTCTCTTATTATGCGCTTTCAGCATTTAGATAAGTAGCATTTTCCGAGCATCTGGATAGTACGTTTCACTTGAAAGCGAACATCCTGCGGATAGCGATTGCTGTTATTTTATTGACAAAGAGGGCTGCCCCGGCAGCCAATTCAGAAGCTGCGGGACAACCCTCACTGTATATCTATTTCATTCCATTCTCTTAAGAACCGGCACCCTTGTACCGCTTGACGCCGAAGCTCCAGGCCATCAGGCCGATGCTGAGGAAGACCACGCCGACCAGCGGGGTCAGCAGGGCCATCGTCCGCATCTCATCGCGGTGCAGGAACAAGGCTGCCGGATAGATCCCGACAAAAGCAAACGGGATAATCCAGGTAAGCAGCACCTGAATCGCCCGGTTGTAGATCGTTACCGGATAACGTCCGTACGTCTGGATGTTATACATCAGCGGCAGAATGCCTGTAGGCGCATCCGAATAGAACGACAACGAGGTCAGTGTCGTATAGATCCCTGTATAAATGGCTACAGCGCTGAGCGTCAGAAGAATCAGCATCGGCAGGGTCCACCATTCAAACGGCAGGCCCAGATTGCTGCCGCTGATCGCCATGACAATCAGCCCGATGAAGGAGCCGAACAGGGATGGCGGGTCCACATTCTCCAGGAAGATCTGGAACAGGTTATGTGCCGGACGGGTCAGGATGCGGTCCATTTCGCCTTTGACAATATACCGCTCACTGAAGCCCCACATATTGACGAAGCAGCTGAACACGCCGAACGGAACCATGAAGAAGCCGTAGACGAACACCACTTCGTTCTGATTCCAGCCGCCCAGGCTGTCAGTATGCATGAAGATGACCAGGATGAAGATAAAGTTCGTCGCCTGGAACAGCAGGTCGGAGATGACCTCCACCCAGAAATCCGCGCGGTAGGTTAACCGTGTTTTCATATAATTCTTCAGGTATTCAATCAATAAGCCCAGGTAGTACATAGCTCAGCTTAACCCCCCTGCACGAACAGCCGCTGACGCGCTGCGTGATTTAGCCAGACAATCGGAATGAGCAGAATCAGGAACCAGATGACCTGGATACCCAGCACATTCCAGATGCCTACCCCCTGCACCCGGCCTGTAAATACTGAGCCCGGCAGATAGGTAATCGCTTGGAAGGGAAGAACTTTCAGCACGGAGGACAACCAGTCCGGGAATAAGGTAATCGGCACAATCAGCCCCGAGAACAGATCGACGACAACACGCTTCATGCGCATCATCCCCTCATTGTTCTCCACGAAGAAGGCAGACAGGCCTGTGATAATATTAATCTGCGAGCTGATCAGGAAGCTGAAGAACAGCATGACCAGGAACCCGGCCCAAGCCGAAGGCTCCGTAGGCAGCTGTACCGGAAACAGCAGAATGGCAATCACCATGCCCGGGATCATCAGCATCATGAAGCGGAACAGGCCTTCGCCGAGGCCCTGCATCATTTTGACCAGAACATAATTATAAGGCCGGATGAACTGGATCGCGATGCTTCCATCACGGATATCCGTGGAGATCTCCCGGTCCAGATTATTGAAGTAGAAGGCACGCGCCATCCAGGACACCGCCACATACGTGGTCATCTGCGCCCCGGTAAAGCCGCCGAGCGATTCACCATCGCCATAGATCGCTCTCCAGGTGAAATAGTTCACCCCGATATTGAGCGTGTAGATCAGAATCCCCGAATAGTAATTCACCCGGTAAGCAAGCATCGTCAGGAACCGGATACGGATAAAATCAAAATAAGCGCCAAGCAGCAGCCTCCGCCCATTCTCCCGGGAGCCGCCCGGAGAACCGCCGGAGGAGGGAACTGCCGTTGCCAGCTTCTCAGACATGGATAACCTCTTTCTCATCGCTGAGAGCGGCGATCCGCTCCTCCGGCTTCTCTGCCGAGCCTGACTGATAAATACTGCGGACGATGTCATCCGTGTTTGTTTCGATGATTTTGATGTCTGTAATATCGGCCTGTCCGACGACCCGGCCCAGCACATCCGATACATTCAGCTCCAGCGGAATCCAGACCTTCGCCGCCAGCTCATTCTCTGCGGTCCAGGTCACCGGCATGCCTTCCGTCCAGCCGATCAGCTGCTGCAGCTTCGTGGCTGTTCCGAACTGGAATTGCACCTCACGCCCGGTTCCCCAGCGCTGCTTCAGATCATCCAGACCTCCGTCATAGATAATCCGCCCGTCATCCAGCATGATGACCCGCGAACAGAGCGCTTCGATATCCTGCAGATCATGAGTCGTCAGCAGGATGGTTGTGCCATGCTCCCGGTTCATATCCTTCAGGAATTCGCGGATCTCCGACTTCACAACAATATCCAGTCCAATCGTGGGTTCATCCAGGAACAGAATGGACGGATTGTGCAGCAGTGCCGCTACAAGCTCGCAGCGCATACGCTGGCCCAGGCTTAATTTGCGGACCGGACGGTTCAGCAGATCCTGAAGCTCCAGGCGTTCCACCAGCTCATCCAGCCGTTTTTTGAAGTCCTGCTCGGACACGCGGTATACCTTGCGCAGTAGCTGGAACGACTCAATCACACCGATATCCCACCAGAGCTGGCTCCGCTGACCGAAGACAACGCCGATGTTCTGCACGAACTTCTCGCGCTCCTCGTACGGCACGAAGCCGCCGACAGTCAGACTGCCGGCGGTAGGGACAAGAATTCCGGTAAGCATTTTGATCGTAGTAGACTTCCCTGCCCCGTTCTCCCCAATATATCCGCAGATTTCACCTTCGGGAATGCTGAACGAGATGTCCTTCACTGCTGTTACTTCGGAATATTGCCGCTTAAACAAATCAGCGAAGGCCCCTTTGAGGCCCTCGCGGTTTTTTTGGACTTTGAAGGTCTTGCGCAAGTCCTGCACTTGTATAGCATTCATAGGTTACCTCACTAAGCTAAGTATTGGGTTCAGTACCCCATTATAATGGAACGGATGCATATCCGTCCAGCCTGCTTATTTAGCCACTCTTCCCTCAAAAAACTCTGCACCCGGCACAGCCTCCAGATGTCCGGAACGGGCCACCTTGGTCCGCAGGTACTTCTCATTGAAGGCCGATACGTCGCCCCATAGCGGCACCCGCTTCACTGTATTCATTCCGGCAGCCCGTAGTGCTTCCAGCTTCTTCGGATTGTTGGTGATCAGAGTCACCGGATGGCTGCGCAAATGCTGAAGCACACTAATCGCATCTGTGTAATCTCTGGAATCATCGGCGAACCCAAGCTCCAGATTGGCCTCTACTGTATCATACCCTTCTTCCTGAAGAAGATATGCCATTGCTTTGCTGAACAAGCCAATCCCTCTTCCTTCATGATTCGCCAGATAAAAGAGGGCCCCGGCGCCATGCTGGGCAATCATCTTCATCGACTGGTGCAGCTGGAAGCCGCAATCGCAGCGCTTGCTGCCGAAGATATCCCCGGTATGGCAAATGCTGTGCATCCGGATCAGCGCATCCTCGGAATGCTCGAAATCTCCGTAGACCAGGACACTGGACTGCTGTCCATCCGCAAGCTTCATCGATGACAACCGGCTGATGAGCAGCTCGGTAGCCTCCTTGCCTTCAGCGCGCTGAAGCTCTTCGTCCGTCACATTCAGCCAGCTGTACCATTTGAAGGTGATCGTCTCCCCGTCCAGATTGACAGGCAGGGTAATAGGTCCGACCAATATATTCGTGGAGTTTTCCATAGGAATCCGGTTGATTTTGTTCTGTAGTATAGATAGGATATCTGGGTTGATCATAAGAGCACCGTCCTAAAAGTTTGATAGCGTACGCTTCTTAGTAACTATTTGTAAGTTAGTTTATCATTGTAATATAACTTCGTCAAGTTATAATATATATTTAAATATTTATAATTACTTATTGTAAGTTTATGATATAATGAATGCTGAGGTGATCCTTATGAATGATTTTGAGATGTGCCCCCGGTTTGAGAAAGCGGTGGATGTGCTGAGTAAGCGGTGGGTCGCCCTGATCGTGTTCGTCCTGATGGATGGTCCGCGGCGGTTCGGAGAAATTGAGCATTGTTTGTCCAACCTTAGCGGCAAGGTTTTGTCAGACCGGTTGAAGGAGATGGAGACGGAAGGGATCATACAGCGCACTGTATATCCTGAGATGCCCGTACGAATTGAATATTCGTTAACCGATAAAGGTACGGCCCTGGCTCCCATTCTTGGAGAGATCGGTAACTGGTCTACGGATTGGATCGAGATCGGCGTGACCAAATGATTCCCGCACGGCACGCGAAGCAGCGCCCTTGAAGCTCCTGAACAGGAACCTTCGGGGCGCTGCTTTGTTTGATTTTATAATAAGCATGGTCGATTCCTACAGATCCTTACGCTGAAAGCGCAGAAGCCCCAGCCCAAAGATAACCACAGTGTAGATTGCAGCGTATACGACAAAGGTATTAGACGGAAATGAATTGAAATTCATCAGACTAAGCGCCCCGCTATCCATCGATAACATACCATTCATATCCTGTAAGCTGAACAGCTCGACAGTCATCCGGCGCTGCAAGGTATCTGCGGGCATAATCATCGAGATCATTCCGGTCAGATTATTCAGCACCTTCAGTCCGTCGTCCTCCAGTCTCAGCGAACCGCTAAGCTTATCTACCATCCCTCCGAGAAATCCCGCCCCGTAGAGCATTGTCATGAACACACCGTTGCCAAGCGCCGAGAATAGTCCTGAACCCAGCATGGATACGGAGATTAACAAGGGAACTACAGAGGCGAACAGCAGGAATGACTTCGCAAGCACGACTGCATCTCTGGGAACATTCGCGTGGGCACTTGTAATCAGCAGAATTGCAGTGAACAGAATGAGGGCATAGATCGTTCCCAGCGTGACAAAGCCCAGCCAGCGGCCAAGATACCATTTCCAGCGCGGCAGCGGCCGGGGTAACAGAGCCTGCATGACCCCCTGCTCCGCTTCACCAGCAATCACCGAGAAAGAGCTGAAGATCGCCAGAAAGGCAATAACGAACGCGCCGAAGAAGAAGCCCAGACTCAGAATAAAAGCGCCGTTCATGTACTGCATGAACAACCCGCTGCCATTTCCCAGCGTTCCGGCCCCTTGATCGTTCGTTCCTACGGTATCGGCCACAAACCAGAAGGCAATCAGGAACACCAGGGTAAGCAGGAGGGTTAGCAGCATCACTTTTTTGCGCAGCATTTCTTTCCAGGTCATTGCTAATATGGTTCTCATTCCTTCTCCCCCCTATGACTGAGCCCGGCTACCGCATCCATGAACCAGTCCTCCAGCCGTTCAGTCTGGCGGCTTACCTGGTACAGCGTCATCCCTTGCTCCACCATCAGCCCGTTCAGCCAGCCTGCCTGTTCCTCATGATCCAGCTCCGCCTCCAGCCACACGACGCTTGAATCTGACTCCTCCTGTGCCGGATCATAGCCCGATTTACCCGCCGCAGGCACGGATTGCCGGATGGATAGCCCTGTATGCTCATTAAGCCAGGACAGCAAAAAAGGCGTGTATCCGCCCACTTTGAAATGCCAGCTTGTCCGTTTGTTCAGCATCTCCGCTACTTTGCCGTGCCGCAGGACCGCTCCGTTACTCAGCAGAGCCATCCGGTCGCACAGCACTTCAACATCCTCAAGTAAATGAGAGTTGAGAAAAATAGTAATTCCCCGGTCCTTCAGCCGCTGCAGAATCTTCCGCACTTCCATTCTCCCGATGGGATCAAGGGCTGAAGAGGGTTCATCCAGGAACAGAATCTCCGGGTCATTCACCAGCGCACACGCAAGACCCAGCCGCTGCTGCATTCCCTTGGAATAATGCTTAACCCGGTCCCTTCCGCGCAGCCCGATACCTACCTCCTGCAAGAGGTGAGGGATTCTCTGATCCATGACGGATTTCGGAATCCGGCACAGCTTGGCATGAAGCCTGACCACCTCTTCACCGGTCAGCCAATCCTGGTAGCGGTACAGCTCCGGCAGATAGCCAATTTTCATTTTGGCTTCCATAGAGCCCAGCGGATGGCCCAGGATGGAAGCATGGCCGCCTGTTGGTGAGATGAGTCCAACCAGCATTTTGACAAAAGTACTCTTGCCGGCACCATTGGGGCCGAGGAAGCCGAAGGCTTCCCCTTTCCCCACAGTCAAGGTAACATCCCGGCAACCGCGCCCGTTCGGATAAGCTTTGGTCAAGGCGTTCGCATCAATCGCAGGGATACTGCTCATTGTGTGATCAACTCCTGTACCTTCTGAATGAACTGCTCGCGCTCAGGATAGAGGTCTCCGCCGGTAAGCTGCAGAACCTGCCCCTTCTGCACCCAGACAGCCGTGTAGCTGCTGCTGTTACTGAACTTCATTTCAGAAAGAATGACCTGCGTACCGGCCACCGTAATCTGTTCATCATGACTGCCCTTAATCAGCGGCATCGGCAGATCTCCGGACAAGATCCGGCTCTTTTGCAGGCTGCTTCTCAGATTATCTGGAATCAGCGGGAAGTTCACGACCGCATCAATCGCTTCGTCCAGATCCACAGAAGGATCTACGGTAACGACAGGTGTATTCATCTGTGATAAGGATCCCCAGTGCTGACCGGTGCCCAGATCATAATACACCTGCTCTGGGATATGAAGCGTAATCGGCTTGCCATCTACAGATGCAGGCAGCAGATTGTCCGAGCCCAGGCGTTTCAGTGCCTTGTTCACTTCATCCACCTTCAGGTTCAGTGTGATATCATGGGACCCGCTGACCTGAACAAACTTGACTGAATCCATAACGGCCCCCTTCAGCGGCTCGTAGCCCAGCAAGCCTTGGATATCCTTGAGCGGAACATTCTCCTTCATCTCACCATTGGTGATGGAGATGTCACCGAAGGCCTCAAGGGATTGCTCAATATTGCCATTGCCATTCTGAATTATCTGATAGAACATATCCCGCAGATCGCCTTCTTCAACAACAGTAGCCTCCTGCATCTTGAACTGGTTCAGCAAGGCTGCCATGGCTGTATTCCCTACCGGAGTAGCCAGAATTGCTGCGAAAATCGCTACGCCCGCTGCCGCAGCGGCCCACTTGCGGCTGCGGCTCATCATAGGCCGGCGTGACTTCCGCCCTGTATTCTGCACTGGCTCCGCTGCTGCAAGGTTACCCGCCTTAGCTGCCTGAAGCACAACATCTGCTTCCGGTTCTGTTCTATCTGATCTATCAGCCTTGACAGTCTGTTCCTCTATAGGGGTCTCTTGCTTGCCCCATGTAGCCCACACCGGATTGACCGGCTCGTCTTCCAGCTTCTCCTGTAATTTAGCCCAGGCCTCATCTGTGCTCTGGGGCTGTATCTGCCCGTTTGCTCTATTCATGGTTTCTTTCCTCCCGGATCTCATTATTCTTGCGGAATGGATTTCACCGCATGGTGTTTCAGTTTGGCTGTCGCCCGGCTTAACAGGGTTCCGACTACTGGCGGCCTCACTCCCAGCTCCCCGGCGATCTCTGCATAGCTGTAGCCCGAATACTTAAGCAGCAGGGCCTGCCGGTCCCGTTCGGGAAGATCCTCCAGCCAGCTCCGCACATCTTCCTGATCCAGCTTGCTGAGGACTACTTCTTCCCCCGTAGGAGCAGAAGCACCCGCATCATATAACAGCTCCTGTTTGTTGATCAGACGCCGCTCTCTCACCCGCTGGTTCAGATAATCATATCCGATCCGTGTTAGCACTCTATGCAGCCACGCCCCCAGAGCCGCGGGATCATCCGGCGGATTTCTGTAGAGTCTGATAAAAACCTCCTGCGCCAGATCATCGGCAGCACTCTCGTCCCTCACAAGTGCCGCCAGCTTGCGGCGCACACTCGGGTAATGCTCATAAAAGATTAATTTGTATGGGTCTGATTCCGGAATATTCATTAGGTAAATCCTCCTTATCCGCTGCAGCTATAAGTAAGACGAAGGCTAAGGCGGATTTGTATCACCTTGCCTCAAGATTTCTCTCCAGCAAGTTCCCGATCCGCTGCGCCATTACGTCTGGAGGGAGCGGCTGTCCATTCTTGAACCACCATTCCACTACCCCAACGATCGCCGATCCCAGAAACTGGATGTCCACGTTTCTGATGTTGGCTGAATCCTTGTCGCTCCCTCCAGACAGGCTGTTATCCTTCTCCAGCTCGCCGAGGAAGAATTCAAGAAACCGCCCGCGGAAAAACACGCTGCCTTTACTCCCCAGCAAAACAGAGAAGAACATCGAATGCTTCTCAAAATATTCAAACCACACCAATCCCATTTCGGTATATCCGGCGGCATCGTCTGAACTTTCGCAGATTTCGCGTATATTGCTGATATGCTCTTCTATGAGCTTGTCCAGAAGATCAAATTTATCTGTGTAGTGAAGATAAAGGGTTCTACGGCTGACATCCGCTCTATCAGCAATGTCCTGTATTGTAATTTGATCAAAATCCTTTTCCAGCATCAGCTCAATAACAGCCTTTTTTAGGGCTTCCTGGGACTTGCGTATTCTCCGGTCGATCTTTAACACTCTATCCTCACCAGCTTTCCTGCAGATTACTGCACAATTCCGTTGAAGTCGTGAATTAATGCACAGAATCAGGCTTTTTAAGACTTGTATCGATTCTTGTTCTGCTTATTATTATACATACATGCTTATTAATTCACGACTGTGCATTTAAAGGAGAATATTATAATGAAAATTGCAATTATCGGAGCCACTGGAGGAACTGGAAGAAAAGTAATGGAGCTGGCACTTGCAGCGGGACACGAGGTGATAGCTGTGGTACGCAGACCGGAGGCGCTCTCCCCTGCAGCGGGGCTCACTATCCGGCAAGGGGATGTATTCGACAGATCCAGCATGATCCTGGCCCTCGCCGGAAGCGAAGCGGTCATCAGCTGTATTGGTCCTCCAAGCAACTTCTCCCCGGATGCTGCCGGCAAGAAGGGCCTTGTAAATCTTAAGGCAGGCAAAAATGTCATGGCAGCGAACTTCTCGCCGGGTACCGTCATGTCAGAAGGAATTCCAAATATCCTTGCAGCCTGTCGGCATCATGGAGTTCAGCGGCTGGTGATGCAGAGCGGGATTAATCTGAGTGACGGAAGGGAGTTGTCACTCGTCAACCGCTGGGCTGTCCGCTTGATGCGCCGCATGTTCCGCAAAGCGATTGAGGATAAGGCAGCCGCTGAACAAGCAGTAATGCGCAGCGGATTAGACTGGGTAATCGTACGGGCATCCGTGCTTAAATACGCAGAGAGTTCTTCTAATTATACGGCAGGCCCATCGGCCCGCATCCATCCGCTCCAGGCGCTGCCTTATGCTGCCTGTGCCGACTGCCTGCTGCGTGCGGCAGGCAGCGAACCGTCCTGGACCCGCAAGGTGATCAACGTCGGACGATAAGGAGCAAGCGGACGAATGAGCAAAGCACAGAAGAGCCTATACAAACGCACAGAAATAGCCCTCCCGCACGCGGTAGGACTGATATCTGGTGTATATCCATAAAAAGGTTGATCTCACCAATAAAATATAGTAGTTTATTAGGTGTAAACTATTATAAATTGAAAGGTGGAGCTAAGGATGGAACAGAAATGTATGGAAATGATGATGAACATGTGTATGGAAGACATGATGTCGAAGATGAAGAACATGAAGATGTGCATGGAAAGCATGAACGAAATGGGCATGATGAACATGGATATGGACAAGATGATGACTCAAATGCAGCAGTGCGATGAAATGATGACCATGTGCATGACCATGATGCGTAATGGAATGGAAATGTCCAAGTAAGTCCAAGTACACGACGGCAAGCCCTTGAGAGTGAATCTGCGAAATTCACCTTTACTGTGCATGTCATGGCTGAGCAGACTAACTGCATGCCATTTTTTAGTAAAACTATATTATCTCTATATCTACCTCTTCATATCTCCGATTATTACTTCTCTATCTAATCTTGATATACCGCGCTTGAAGCTGCTTGGCCACGTGAATCCGCTCCATCTTCAGCTCCCAAATCCGCTCTTTCCACAGAGCGCTATCCGGTGTATCCTCATGCTCTCTCAGCTTCTCGAATAATTGCATCAGCAGTCCGTTAATATCATCGAACCGCGTCCATAGCGCTCTCACGCTATCCACTTGTTTCTTTTCTTCGACAAGCGCCTCATAGTTCTTCAATTGCTCCAGGAGATCAGCCTGCCACTGTTCATCGTTAATTGCCTTGGCATAATTCAGCAAATCCAGATAATCATCTATAGACAAAGGGACCGACTCCTTTTTTCTTTATACCAAGTATTATACTCGGTATTGTAGATATTGCAATAGTCTGCGCACAAAAAAACAGACATCCTGTGAAGGATGCCTGCATGGAATTCCCTATTCTGCTGTGCTAACAAGCTTCAAGCTACATCAGCTTCTTAATATCATCCTTCAGCTGCTCGGACTGTGGTCCGAACACAATCTGTACGGCACCCTGACCAAGCCGCATGACTCCCGATGCACCAAGCTGCTTGAGCGCGGAATCCTTAACCGCCTTGTCATCATTCACGTTAAGGCGCAAGCGGGTGATACAAGCGTCAATGCTACGGATGTTCGCAGGACCGCCGATGTTCTCCAGAATCTTGGCGGCTCTGGAAGAAGCAGACACGGTCGCCCCGCCGTTGGACAGTTCAATGACCTCATCCTCCGTCTCATCCTCGCGTCCAGGAGTTTTGAGGTTGAACTTGACGATAATGAACCGGAACAGCACATAATAGAGGACGAAGAAGCCAAGACCAACCGGAATCAGCACCCACGCATTGGTGGAGAGCTTCATGTTAAGCAGGTAGTCAATGAGCCCGGCAGAGAATCCGAACCCTAGCTTCACATCCAACACATACATCAGGAAGCCGGCAAAACCTGTAAGCAAAGCGTGTACCAGATACAGCAGCGGTGCGATGAACATAAAGGAGAATTCCAGCGGCTCCGTAATCCCTGTCAGGAAGGAAGCAATCGCCGATCCGATGAAGATGGATGCGACCATTTTGCGCTTCTCCGGTTTAGCAGTATGAATGAACGCCAGGGCTGCACCCGGCATAGCGAACATCATAATCGGGAAGAAGCCTGTCATGAACATTCCCGCAGTCTTATCTCCGGCGAAGAAGCGCGTCAGATCTCCGTGAACAATATCCCCTGCAGCGTTCGTGAAATCACCGAGCTGGAACCACGCGATGGCGTTGATTACATGATGCAGGCCGAACGGAAGCAGCAGACGGTTAGCTGTCCCGAATACGAATGCCCCTGCCCCGCCGAGACCGACAACCCAGGTACCGAAGTTACTGATGACATCCTGAATCGGGCTCCAGATCATGCCGATCAGCACAGCAAGAATCATAGTGGTTATAGCGGTAATAATAGGTACGAACCGTTTGCCTGCGAAGAAGCCAAGCCAGTCGGGCATTTTGATAGTATGATATTTCTTGTATAAGTACGCAGCCCAGGCTCCGGCAAAGATCCCGCCCAGCACGCCCATATTGAGCTTCACATCATCGGCAATGAACGGCATTTGGGCTGGAAGCACCTTAAGAATACTGTCCAGCACCTGATAAGCAATGAGGGCAGACAGCGCGGCAACCGCATCCCCTGCGAACCCGATCGCTACCCCAATTGCAAAAATCAGCGCCAGATTACCGAAGATTGCGCCCGCACCGGCATTCAGGAAAGGAGCCACATACTGGTTGAGGAATCCCCCTACGGTACTGCCCAGATGGAAATCCTTCTCATAATTAATCAGTCCGAACCCTTGCAGAATCGCTGCCGCCGGTAAAGTTGCGACTGGAAGCATCAGAGATTTCCCTAACTTTTGTAGAAAAGCCAACATAATGAAATCATCCCCCTGGTTTCATATTAAGTACATGTATGTTCTAAGGCTGTGAAGCTACTGCTGTTGTAAGAACACTGCTTGTTCCTGCCGTAACCTGGCCGTAATGGCAATCCACTTCCGGGGTGTCCTCCCCGTTGCCCGTTACAATTACCGGAGTGATCGTACGATAACCCGCAGCGCGGATTGCCTCCAGATCAAATTCGATCAGCGTCTGCCCTGCCTGCACTTCATCTCCGGTGGCAATATGGCTGATGAAGCCTTCGCCCCGTAAGCTGACCGTATCAATTCCGATGTGCATCAGCAGTTGCAGACCAGAGGCATGCTCCAGGATTAGAGCGTGATTGGTTTTGACCACATGCGCAATTTTTCCGTCAAAAGGGGCCGTTAAACGTCCCTCTATAGGTTCTATGGCGATGCCTTGGCCCATATGCCCACCGGCAAAGGTCTCATCCGGCACTTCCGTTAACGGTACGGACTGTCCGCTGACCGGAGCGTATATCTCCAGGCGGGTTACCGCCTCAGTAGGTTTCTCTTCTTTTTTAGCTTTCCATCTCGAAAACATAAAAGTCACTCCTTGCTGCTGCTATTTATTCTTCTCTATGGTCTGGAACAGCCGGTGCAGATGCATAGCCAGGAAGCAGATTTCTTCTTCGGGTACGTCTACACTGAGCTTGCCTTGCATGACTTTGCCCATCCTTTGCGCGAGCTTGTATTCATCCTTGTATTCCTTCTTGATATGCTTCACAAAAGGATTGTCGATGAGCGAACCCTGCAGAATCCGTTCAATCGAGAATCTCAAGTGAACCATCAGCCGGACATGATTCATACTGCCCTGCTCAAAGCGGATCTTGCGTTCACTGCGGATCATCTCCATCAGCTCACTGACAATGTTGGAGGCCTTCACAAGCTGGCCCACCGGCACATTGCTGACCGCAGAATAGACGTGGTAAGTAAGGAAACCGACCTCGTCCTCAGGAATCTGCACTTCAAAGCCTTCGCTGATCTTCCCCGCCGCCTTGGAAGCGATCTCAAATTCCTTGGGGAACGTCATCCGGGTCTCCTCCAGGAATGGATTCACAATGTCCATCCCGCTGCGCAAGCGGAAAATGGTGAATTGGATATGGCTGGGGAGCGCCAAATAGATCTTGTCGTTTAACTTGCCGGGAAACTCACGGGCGATATCAGAGATAATCTCATCCGTAATCCTCATGACCTTGGGATCAATGTCCTCCAGCAGAATCTGATACTGACTCCATTCCTCCCGGTCCTCCAGCCGAAACAGCTTTTCAATCCGGGGATCATCCGAATCAATAACACCCGTATCCTTAAGCGCAAACCCGATGCCCTTGCCGATAATTACATATTCCTTGCTCTTCTTGCCGCCCTCTACCATTACGACATTATTCCCAATCACCCGCAGCACCTGAAATTGTTCAGTGTCCCTCGCCAAGTTCCCCCTCCTTTCCGCCCATATCCTGATTTTTTGCACAAAAAAGAGCCAAGACTGGACTCAAAGTATTGAGTACGAATCTTGGCTCATGCCCTGTTAAGGTAACACGCCACTGCATATAAATGATCATTTATGAACCCATCATAAAGCATACCTTGTATTCCCGTCAATGGGTTTTTGGAAAAGTCAAATGTACCGGCACATTCGTGTAATGACGTCCTGTATCAATACCGGCTTGCTGATGAAATCAGTGGCTCCGGCGGCCAGGCAACGCTCACGGTCTTCCTTCATCGTCTTGGCAGAGACCGCAATAATCGGGAGGTCGGTGAGATGCATCTCCTCACGGATAATAGACAGCGTGTCATATCCATCCAGAACCGGCATCATAATATCCAGTAGCACGATATCCACCTCCGGCTGCTCTCTAACCACTTGAAGACATTCATACCCTGTCTGAGCGGTAATGATGATCATTCCGTAGGGCTCCAGACCCTTCTGCAAGGCATAAATATTGCGCATATCATCATCCACAATCAGGACAGTTCTGCCTTGCAGCATGGCGTATTCTTTCTCGAACAGGGAGTCCCCGCTATTACCCGGCTGCCCTGTATCATGAACGGTTCTGGAGTGCTCCGCCCCGGCTGCAGTCTGAGCCAGCTCCGCCGGATGGAACGGTTCTTCTTCACTGTCCAGTTCACGGCAAGGGAGATACAAGGTGAATGTACTGCCCTTGCCCTCTTCGCTCTCCAGGCTGATATGCCCGCCCAGCAGCTGAGCCAATTGCTGGGAGATGGACAAGCCCAGACCAGTTCCCCCGAATTTGCGGGCAGTCGTTCCGTCCACTTGGCGGAAGGCCTCGAAGATCAGCTCACGGTTCTCTTCAGAGATGCCGATTCCGGTATCCTGGACAGCAAAGGCCAGTACCGGCCCCTCTGCTATGTAACTCTGATCTGAATATTCCGCCAGCTTGGTAATCTCCATGGTAACAGAGCCCTGCTCCGTGAATTTGAAGGCATTGGACAGCAGATTCCGCAGAATCTGGTGCAGGCGCATCTCATCGGTGAAAAACAGATCCGGAACCTCAGGGTTCAGAGTTACGTTAAACTCCACATTCTGCGCTTCTGCAAGCTTGCCGAAATAACCCTGCAGCAGCGAAGGCAGCTCGGTGAGATTGACGGCATCCATTTCCACCAGCATTTTGCCCGCTTCCACCTTGGAAAGATCCAGAATATCGTTAATCATACTAAGCAGATCACTTCCGGAATTGTAAATGACAGAGGCATAGCCCAGTTCTTCCTCGGTTAACGTATGATTGCGGTTTTCCGTCAGCAGCTGTGAGAGAATCAGCATACTGTTCAGCGGTGTCCGCAGCTCATGCGACATATTGGCCAGGAATTCAGACTTGTAGCGCGAGCTCTGTTCCAGCTGTTCATTGTACCGCTCCAGCTCGATCGCTGCATTCTCGGCTACATATTTCTGATTCTCAAGCTCCTTGTTCACGGTTAGCAGCTCGCTGGTCTGACTCTGAAGCTCCTCCGTCTGCATCTGCATCTCCTCGGACTGAGTCTGCAGCTCTTCGGATTGAACCTGAAGCTCTTCGTTCATCACCTGTGATTTATGCAGAAGCCTCTGGATCTCCATCCGGGTCTTCACCGAATTCACGGTAACCCCCATCATGTCCAGCAATTCCTTCAGCAGCTCGAAATGGTAAGGCGCCCAACGGGTCAGCGCAGCAATCTCCAGTACAGCAACAGTCTTGTTCTCAAAAATAATCGGAGCAATCACAGCGAACCTCGGCGGCGTTCTGCCCAGAGCGGAGCTGATGGAGATATAGTCATCAGGCAATTGCTCAATCACATTCATCCGCTGATCCAGCGCACATTGACCTGCCAGGCCTACTCCCGGCTGAATAACCTCGGGCCCGATGCGTTCTTCCTTATTCTCTGCGCCTGCATAGGAATAGATGCGCTCGAACAGTTCCTCGTTATTCACGACGTATATACTGGCATACTGCATTTCCAGCATAACCGACAACCGGCTGACAAAAATTCTGCACAGCGAAGGCATATCAATGGTCTCTTGCAGGGCAATCGACATTGAGGTGAGCTGTTCACTCGTCCACTGCTCCCGCTGCACGTTATCCAGCAGCCCGTTCGTCGCTTCGCCCAGGTCATAGATTTCATCCAGCGTCTTCACCTTAATGCGCTCCGAGCGGTTACCGCCGGAGGCAATACTGTTGATGGCCTGTATGACGCTGTGCAACGGATTCACAATGCTGGCCGAGAGCAGATAAGTGATGAGCAGCGCAAGTACGACCACCAATCCCCACAATATGTACATGGTAATCAGCAGCTTATGATTGCTGTCCTTCAGGTTGCTGATCCGGTCGTTCGTGAGCGTACGTTCGATGTCACGGAAGTAATCGGACTGGGAACGGATCGTATCGACGAGATTTTTTCCCGTATCGTTGCGAAAAAAAGCGTTGACCGCTTCCGTATGACCATTCTTCTTCAGCTCAACCACATGCTGTCCGGCAACATCGACCCACTTCTCGATATTATCCGTAATCGTGTCCAGATTCCGTACCTGCTTCGGGTTATCGGCAATGAGATTATTCAGCTTCGCTGCATTAATCCTCCACTGCACCAGCCCGTCATTATACGGTGCCAGATAGGACTCATCATCGGTAAGGACATATCCCCGCTGTCCAGTCTCCATATCGAGTACATTTTTCTCAATTTGATATGTAAGTTCATGAACTTCTATATCATGATCGCTCAAGAACACGGTTTCTTTCTCCAGGCTGTTAATCCGGCCAGAGACTATAATCAGAAATAGCCCCAGCATTAATAATATGATGACATATCCAAGTGCGATTTTGCCGCGGATCTTCAAGCTCCAAGCATGCTTCTCCGGCAATGGTCCTACCCCCGTCCAGAGTTATACTTATGCTGCATATTGTTGTCTCTCACGCTGTGGCTGCACAGGGCTTACAAATACCCCTCCGTGCGGGGAATGGGCAATCTGTCCTTGAGCTGACGCACATTGGCTTCCAGCTTGATGATAATATCTTCGAGATCCTGCGGATCAATGCCCTTAATAATCGGCACAGGGGCCGGAGTGGTTGCGGTCTTCACCTCTGCCTTCAGCTCTTTCATCTCAATCTGCTGCTCCTGCCATTTATCCATCAGATCCGCTATGGTAGCATAGAACCGTTCATAATCCTTAATGACGCTGTCCAGGAACGTATCCACCTCTTCGGCATCATAGCCGCGAAGCTTCATACTGAATTCCTTTTCATGAATGGTAAGTGCATCAAGTGTAATACCGAGCTGGCTGAACAGCTTTCTCTGCTTATCCAGCCGCCGTTTCATATGTTCGTCCATTTCATAACCTCCAAGTGTATGCTGCATTCATCCGGCAGGTATTATTATAACAGGGTGAAAGCAGCATGAAAATATCACTAAAGTTACAATTCAGCATAGGGATGCCTGCTGATTGCCCTATAACACATTAGGGTAAGGAAAGATTACGACAGTATAACTACTAATCAAGCTGAAAGGAAGATGACAGATGAGCCACTTAACCAAAGACCAATTGACTAAGCTTAGAGCCTCGCTTGAAGAACGCAAGGC
The DNA here is from genome assembly GCF_038595095.1 of Paenibacillus sp. FSL P2-0089. NCBI lineage: Bacteria > Bacillati > Bacillota > Bacilli > Caryophanales > Paenibacillaceae > Paenibacillus > Paenibacillus sp. FSL P2-0089. The sequence goes on along the minus strand of NZ_CP152006.1, from coordinate 3,240,921 downwards.
TGAACTGGAACAGCATTTCTCCGGCAATGGAGCAGAAGACAGCCTGCTTGGCGATTCCCTTATCCTCTCAACGGGCGAGCTCTCTTCGGTCGATAACCATCCCGCCGATACAGGAACAGAGACGTTTGAACGCAGCCGCGACCTGTCCATCAACACCTCGCTATCCGAAGAATTAACGGAGATCGAAGCTGCTCTTGCGCGGATGGATAACGGAACGTACGGCATCTGCGAAGCCAGCAAGCAAGAGATTCCTTATGAGCGGCTTGAGGCCATCCCCTACACCCGCTATACCGTGGAGCATGCCCCAACCAGCCGTGACACCGGCGCACGCCCTGTGGAAGAAGAGGTTATGACCCCGCCGCCAGCCGGTGCAGGCGAAGGACGTCAGCAGAATAGCGGAAGATTTGATGACGCCGGTGCCTGGGAAGCCGTCGAGGATTATGGCAGCGCAAGCTCGCCGGTAACCCCGCCGGGCCAGGATTCTGAAGATGAGGATTCCTGAGCCGGCTGTTCACGACTTGTGAGGCTTCTGGATAGACTGATATAGATGAGTCCGCCGGAACGTGGCCAGATCGATATGCATGAGCCCGCCAGCTCGTGGATCTCCCATCAGAAGTTGTCTGCTACTGCCTTATTAAGAATACCAAGACAACGGTCCAGATCGGCCTTCACCTGCTTCTTATATAGTTTGGCCTTCTCCTCCCCGTCCGAAGTGAAGTGATACAGGACAATCTCCTGAAAATCGACCTTCGGATCGCTCCCCTTAAGCTGCTTGGTACGGTAAAGTATCCCTTGCTGCACCAACTCATGCAGAGCGCGGTAAATTTCACTTTGGGGAGGCGAATAGCCATGAGCTTTGAAATCTCTGCGCAAATCCTCCAGCATCTGATAACCATACCCCTTGTGTTGCTCCACCATTGTAATCAGATATACCTTTATAAACGCCCGCTGAGCAATCATAAACGCCATAAGACACCTCCCGGGGTGTTTTTTTGTTAGAATCCTTAGAGAAGAACAGCCATAGCCCCTTGTCACTTAATTCCGGCAGTCAAATGATGTGGGTAGCATTTCCAGCTACAACTCTAGTATAAACTCTATTTCCCAGTTTTCACAACAAGTTATATTTTATAGTTTCATTTTTCCGGTGCGGAGTTTAGGTTTACTTTTTCCGTTTTGAAGAAGATAGGTACGCATATGGTGAGACGGTTAGATGGTATAAGTAGATACGGCTGGTGTTTTCATGTACTCTATTGTGAATTTTTCATATAATGAAATTATATTAATAGAGTGCGACTTTAACTTTCGGCGCCTGACACCCGTTGCTTATTACCTATGCAGAATAAAGGTTATTGTGGATGAAATATGTCTATTATTAATATTTTGGGGTTGTTATTATGAATTTTTCATATGATGAAATGACATAAATAACTTCGCTCCTCGCCCTCCTCACAGAAGATCACTCTTATGTATAGAAGGGCCGTTCTGAGTGCGGCAATACATTGATCTTGAGGGGGGAGGTACGCATGTTGTTTGATTGCTTGGTGTTGTAGATTTATTTTGTTGTAATTGCAACAAAAATCATGTATTATTTTAAAACTATAGGCTTGGAAAATACATGCTCAATGGGGCTGTGATTATGAAGGAGATTCTACGCGAGGTTGGAATGATTGCCCGGTCACTGGACTCGATCAGCAATATCGAATTTAAGCAATACGACCTTACCAGGGGGCAATATTTGTATCTGATGCGGATCTGTGAGCATCCGGGGATGATCCAGGAGAAGCTGGCTGAAATGATTAAGGTGGACCGGACAACGGCTGCCCGTGCTATACAGAAGCTTGAGATTAACGGTTTTATTGAAAAAAATGAAGATCGGCATAACAAAAAAATCAAGAGGCTGATTCCTACAGACAAAGGGCAGGCCGTCTACCCTCTGCTCAAAAGGGAGAACGATTATTCTAGTAGCGTAGCGCTGTCCGGCTTCTCCGGAAGTGAGGCAGAAACCCTGGTAAAACTCCTGCAAAGAGTCAGGTCCAATGTGGAAAAAGACTGGGAATATGTAAAAAAGGGAAACAAACGAGACTATTGATTTACAAGGGATTATTAATTATACAAAAGGAGAATTATTGATGACTATATTGATAAAGAGATGCTCTTCCGGCGATCTGGAGACCTTGCAAAAAATCAGTATCGAAACGTTTACGGACACCTTCAAAAATCAAAATTCACCAGAAGCTATGGAAGCTTATTTGAAAAGATCCTTTCATACAGAGCAATTAAAAAAAGAATGTGCCAACCGCCATTCTGAATTTTATTTCATCTATTATAATGAAGAAATTGCCGGGTACCTGAAGGTTAACGCCGATGATGCCCAAACTGAACATATGGACAAGGACTCGCTTGAAGTGGAACGGATCTATATTAGAAGACCCTTTCATAGGCTGGGGCTAGGGAAACAGCTGATTGAGAAAGCGGTGGAAATCGCGGCCGAAAAGAATAAGAGGAAGCTCTGGCTGGGGGTTTGGGAACAAAACGGAAACGCAGTTGCCTTTTATACAAAATTGAATTTCGTACAGACAGGAACTCATTCTTTCTATATGGGTGACGAGGAGCAAACAGATCTGATCATGACCAGAATCATCCTCTAGCACAATTAATTTAATCAGCACAAAATCAAGCACAAAGAACTGCCCGGGCATGTTCGCCGCAGGCAGTTCTTAAGTATGCTATAGGAGCGGGCTTAAGCCTGCTATAATTTTTAGATTTTGCCGCGGTTGTAGAGGTCCGGGTCACGGTCTGCATTCATCGAGCCTCTGTTGCCCAAGGTATTGCCAACCGTCGTGTCCCTAGGGACCAGATCAGGGTTAGTTGCTCCGCGGTCAGCCAGCGTATCCTCCGGATACAGGCTGTCGTACCGGCCGGAGTTGAGTGAACGGTTGCCCCGGAATACGGTATGGATATCTCTTCCACGGCCGTTGTCATCGACCAGGACGAGAATTTTGCCGCTGTCGATGTAACCTTCGTAATCTCTGGCCTCATCCTCGGGAATGCCGAGTCCGATTAATCCGCCCACCAGACCGCCTGCTCCTACTCCAATGGCAGCCCCTGTTAACGTAGCTGCGATTGGGCCTGCGGCAAGGATTGGACCAATTCCCGGAATGGCCAGCGCACCGATCCCGGCTAGCAGTCCGGTAATTCCGCCCACTACGCCGCCGGTGGCCGCACCTGTAGCAACGCCTTCCGGCGCCATCGTTCCTGTATCCTCGGAGATGTGTTTCAGGTCATCTCGATCCTTCGTAATTACTGAAATCTCATCGTTCGTGAAGCCTTGACTCTGCAAACTTTCAATTGCTCTGGTTGCTTCTTGTTCCGTATCGAATACGCCAATAATTTTCTCTGTCACTTGAAGCCCTCCTTCGTAATTGTTGTTCGCTACTCTATTACCCGTTCACGCGGTGCCCAAACAGGAAAAGCATCACCGGATGAATTAATACCTGATACCCCTCTCATTCTATTTGGTAGGACGGGTACGGTTGGTCGGCACTGCCTCCAGCGGATTATCCGGCCAGTAGTGCTTGGGATAACGGCCTTTCAGATCTTTTTTCACCTCGAAATAAGTGTTCTGCCAGAAGCTGGCCAGATCTGAGGTGATCTGCATCGGCCTTCTCGCCGGAGACAGCAGGTGCAGCAGCACCGGGACCTTCCCTCCGCCGATCCGCGGAGTATCCGTCTGCCCGAACATCTCCTGCAGCCTAACTGCCAGTACCGGCGCCCCGGGATTACTGTAATCCAAGGGAACCCGCGAACCGCTCGGTACCTTAATATGCGTCGGCGCCTCCTTGTTCAGCTGCTGGCGGCTGTTCCAGTCCAGCATCCCCTCCAGCGCCTGCGCCAGCTTCACCCGCTGTAAATCACGGAGATTCCGCATCCCTTGTATAAAGGGTGCCAGCCATTCCTCCAATGTATCCTTCAACGCCTCATCCGACATATCGGGCCAGTCGGCCCGCTGCGAGTGCATGAATTCCATCCGCTGCCGCAGCTGGAGGGTTCCCTTCTCCCAAGGCAGCAGCTGTAGCCCTTCCGCCGCGATCACCTTCAGCAGTACGCTCTCTGTCTCCTCGGAAGTAGCCCGCTCATGGGTCGTCTGCTTCAGAATGAGCGCCCCCAGCCGGGTCACTCTTCGCGCCTTCACGCTTCCGCTCTCACTGTCCCAGTAGACTTCGCGCTCCTCAAGAAGGCTGTCCGCATGATGCTTCAGCAGGTCCTGCTCGGAGAGCGCTGCGGCAAGCATAATCCGGCTCTGCCCGGCACGGTCATCCACGCCGGGTGCCACGATGTAGGGCGAGCGCGCCAGCGGCTGCCCCTCGCGCATCGCCGCCCCCCGGCCGCCGGAGAGCAGGAACGCGCCATTGCCGCGCTCCTGCCCGATCCGGTCGGGATAGGCGAACGACAGCAGCAGGCCGCTGCGGCTGATGTCGCCGGGCCCTTCTCCCGGCGCTGCCTGCAGCTGCGCCAGGAAGCTGCGGCTCTCGCGCTGCACCGCGCGCAAGGCCGCCGGGTCCGCTCCGCCGCTACTGGCGGAGCGCTCGAACCCGAGCAGCGCCTCCACGCGAAGCGTGAGGTCGCTATCTAGAGCCGCGGGACCCCGGAAGAGGTCCCGCTCCTGCAGCAGCGCAGCGAGCCTGGCGGCGAGCGGCGCAGCTGCAAGGTCTGCCGCGCGCAGCAGCATATGCGCGATGCGCGGGTGCGCGCCAAGCACGGCCATGCTGCGGCCGTGCGGCGTAATGGCGCCGCCGGCGTCCAGCGCACCGAGCTGGCGCAGCAGCGCCGAGGCCTGCGCGTAAGGCGCGGCAGGCGGCGCATCCAGCCAGGCGAGCGCTCCCGGATCGCGCACGCCCCACAGCGCCAGCTCCAGGGCGAGCTGCGCCAGGTCGGTCTCCATGATCTCCGGCACGTTGTCGTCCGGCAGATGATCATGCGCCTCTCGGCTCCATAGCCTGTAGCAGACGCCTGGTGCTGTGCGGCCTGCCCGGCCGCGCCGCTGATCGGCCGAGGCCTTCGAGACCGGCACCGTCGTTAAGCGCGGCATGCCGGTACGCGCAGAGAATACCTGCGTCCGGCGAAGCCCCGTGTCAATCACCGAGCGTACCCCTTCGATTGTCAGACTCGTCTCGGCAATGGAGGTTGCCAGTACGACCTTCCGTTCGCCTTCCACTGCAGGAGCCACCGCCGCATCCTGCTGCGGCTGCGGCAGTTGGCCATAGAGCGGCCGCAGCACCGTTCCCGGCGGCAGACTTCCTGATGCCAGCTCCTGCTCCGTCCGGCGGATCTCCCGCTCGCCGGGCAGAAAGACTAGCACATCCCCCGGCTGCTCAGCAAGCGCGCGCCGGACAGCGGCGGCTGCGGATTTCTCAGGGGTAGCATTGCCTGCCTCCAGCACATAGACCGTCTCCACCGGATACGTCCGGCCCGGACAACGGACGACCGGCGCTTCGCCCAGCAGAGAAGCTACGCGTTCTCCGTCCAGGGTCGCCGACATCACCAGAATGCGCAGATCCTCGCGCAGCACACTCTGCGCTTCAAGCGCCAGTGCCAGTCCAAGATCCGCATGCAGACTTCGCTCATGGAACTCATCGAAGATCACAAGACCCACATCCCCCAGCGAAGGATCGCTCTGGAGCATTCGCGTCAGCACGCCTTCCGTCACAACAACAATGCGTGTATTCCGCCCCACCTTGGTATCCATCCGCATGCGATAGCCTACGGTCTGACCCACACTCTCCCCCAGACAGGACGCCATATAAGCTGCGGCCGAACGCGCTGCCAGGCGTCTGGGCTCCAGCATCAGAATGGTTTTACCGGTCAGCCAAGGCTCCTCCAAAAAAGCAGGCGGCACCGCCGTTGTCTTCCCCGCTCCAGGTTCGGCAATCAGAACGGCCGCTGCACGGTCTGTCAGAATTCTCTTCAGGTCAGGGAGCACCTGCATAATCGGAAGCTGCTTCATTTCATCTCTCCATCATCTGCTAAAAGTTAAGTTAAATCTCCATCTCCCTATCATCGGCGAATTCATTCCAGATATCAAGCAGTTCATTGCTTCTGCAAGATAGATGCCCCGTTCAACAATACACTCCCACCTAATCTCTGCACAAAAACCCCCGGTTCCATGAACCGGAGGTCTCATACTTACTTCAATACTCGTCTACTCACCCGTTTCCTCACCCACTACTCCCTACCATCCCGTTCCACCCCGGTCAGCCGCTGCCCGATCGCGTCCCCGTAATCTGCATATGCAGCATTGCTTTCCAGACCCCGTTCCTGCAAAAGCATCTGAAGACGCAACCGCTTCAGCGAGAGCTTGCCCTCCAGCTCCTTGCGTTCCCCGGCAGTGCTGCTGCCGCTGCGGTGGCAAGCCACCAGCAGCTCTTCGAGCGTTACGCACTCTGCCCGCAACGTCACTTCCTCCGGCAACAGCCCGGCGTTCTTCATAATCTTGTAGGACATCCGCAATTCCTCCGGTACGCCGGAGAGATCCTCCAGCGCAAGCGGCTTACCGTGCCCCGGCAGATTGGAGAACTCTCCGCTGCGCATCGCTTCCTGAATTCTCTGTTCTGCAAGCCAAGATAATATAGCCATCCACACCGTTCCTTTCATCAGCGCCCCGTTGCCCTTTTACATTCCAAACGGCACATTCTGCTACAGCTTTGTCCTTATTTTAGCACGGGTGCTGCTGAAATTCATTCCCGGTTTGCCTGTAAGTTATCGCTTCTTATCACCAGGCAGAAAGCTATTTCTGCTTATGATATCCGCGCTCCCCGTAAGGAGACAACTGCTCCAGCCACTTACTCTCCATGTCCGGCAGCATCTTACGGTACTTCTTCAGCTCCTGTACATCGGCCACGAAATCCTCCTCCGGCTTAATCTGCTCCAGCACCTCGAAGCGGAAGCCGGCTTCACCCCGTTCATTCCAGTCTTCCTGCAGCGCCTTGTTGTCATGGCCTTTGATATCCAGCATGAACTTATGCTTATTCCAGACCCCGTCCAGATTCAGGCTGCTTCCCACATACATTTTGTCATTGCCGGTGTTCACAATCCGGTATACCCCCATCGGCCTGTGCGAGTGTGCGTAATTATATCCCAATTCCTTGCGTCTGGTTTTATCCGTCATTACTTCTCTCCCCTTCTTCTCTCCGTTATAATTTCACCCAGTAGCTGCTTCCGTCTTCTTCACGGTCCAGCAGCCCGTAATCGATCAGATACCGCCGGAGCGTCACGTAATCGGGGTAAGCGGCTTCGAGCACCGCATTGATTTCCTTCTCACTATACTTGCGCCCGGTCTCAAAACGCTGCAGCAAATGGCGCAGGATAGCCGCCTTCCGCTTCTGCCGCTTAGGGAACTCTGACAACGGGCCGTCCGGCCCCTGTTTGAAATAGGTGCCCAGAATCTCGGCGTTCTCCTGCTCGGTAATCGCGAACCGTTCATCAACCATCACAGCCGTACGCGGAATACTCACAAAAGGCGATGAAGCTCCCGGCTTCTCCTCCGCCAGCTCCATAACCGCCAAAAACAGCTTGGCCTGCTTCACCTTCTCGCGAAGCGTGAACCGGTGGTTACGCACCGTGGAGGTGCTGCCGATCCCCAGCTCCTTGGCTGCTTCTGCATCGCTAAGACTTTGGCGGAAGGCCTGCAGCAGCCCCTTCTGCAATTCGGTTAACCCGCTGAGCTTCTTGTCCAGCGTCAGCAGCCAATGGAACATCCCGCCATGAACCCTGTCCACATGCAGAGCTGCGAACTTCTCCGCTTCGTAATACTGCCCTTCATCCTTATAGATCAAGCCCTTCTCGAAGGCAGCTCCGCAGACCAGACAATAATACTTTTCCGTCCGCTCTTCCGTCTCCACATTATAGCCCTGCTTCAATTCTGCAATGGACGCAATCCAGAATTTCTCCGATATCCGCACTGCTTCATTCTCTTCTTCCAACTGGACCACCACACCCTTTGTTTACTTTTATATAGACATATTATCATTTCGTTTGTTATTTTACAACCATCTAATTAGATTGTTTATAGCAAAAGAAAAACACCGCCAATCATGGCAGTGTCTCTATATCCCGGAGGATCGCTATTTATCAGTTCTTACAATGCAGCAGAAGCCTGCTTCAGCAAGGTAGACAGCAGTTCATAATCAACAGCCTTGCCCTCCGTCAGCTTGGTTGTGAGACGATCCCCGCTCCCCGCTTCGAATTGGCCTTCAGGCACTTCCAGCGCTGCTGCGTTGAAGATGGAGAAGCTCACCCAGCCTTTGGCGGTAGAGAGGACAGCGGCATATTTCCCGTTTTTGAGAAAATGCGGTTTGCCATACTGAATTCGTTCCGCTACCTCCGGTATAGCCTCGTGAATGACCTCACGCAGCTTGGAGCCTATCTCCGATTGCCAGGGCAGCTTGATCTGAGCAATGTAATCCGTCACTTCTTGGTTCATGGAATCACCTTTTCCTGGAGAATGAACTTAAGACAGCAGCGACTCCGCACCGTCAATCACAATCTGCGAGCCGGTAATATGAATGGATTCATCCGAGGCCAGGAACGCGACCAGATCGGCGACATTCTCCGGCTTGCCCGGTCCGTCTGCCAGCGGCTGTGCTCCTTCAGGGAATTCAATTGGAATGACAATGGACTCCACATCATCGTTCCACTCCGTGCTCTCGTCGATATTCGTGGCAATCGCTCCCGGGCAAATGACATTGACGCGGATTTTGAACTTGGCCAGCTCCAGTGCAGCCATCTTGGCAAAAGCGACCTGACCGGCCTTAGTAGTACTATATGGTGACCAGCCGAAGCTGGTAAATCTGCTGTTGCCGTTGATCGAGCTGGTAATAATAATACTGCCTTTGCCCTTCTCCTTCAGATGGGGAATGGTGTATTTCAGGGTCAGGAAGGTGCCAGTGAGGTTGACAGACAACGTCTTCTCCCAATCATCCACGCTCAGCTCCTCTATCGGCCCGACCACTCCGTTAATGCCAGCATTGGCGAACACAATATCCAGACCTCCGAAATGCTCCACGGTTCTGCGCACCGCTTCCTCCATCCGGCCGGCATCCGAAGTATCCACATCAATAGCTAACGCGCAATCCCTGCGCAGCTTATTCAATTTCTGTTCAAGGATTGAAGTACGTTCGTTCACCAGATCGAACAAGGCGACATTCGCACCTTCACGTGCCAGCTGAATTGCTGCCGCTCTGCCGATTCCCGAGCCCGCACCTGTGATTATGGCTGTTTTCCCTTGAAAACGCTGCTTTTTTGCTATATTGGGGCTCATATGTACACTCTCCTTCCGTGAATACCATTCTGCATGTAATGGCTCTGTTTCAAGATTACCCAAATGATGCTTGATTATAATCATGTTATGCAAAAAATTGCACAAGCTCAGTGCAACATGCACAGCCTATCCGCTTGATAAGCCCCTGCATATCTTGTCTGCAACAGCAAAAACCCCACATCTGCGGGGGCCTGCTCTGGCTCATTTAATTTTCCAGCTGCCGTACATCCACCTTAACCGTAAGCGTGCCCGCTGCTCCGCGGTATACGCCTTTGACCGGAACGATATCCTTATAATCCCGTCCATGTCCAAGCTTGATATACCGCCAGTTCACTTCAACATTATTGGTCGGATCGAAGCCCAGCCAGCCCGTACCCGGAATATGTGTCTCCACCCAGGCATGGGAGGCCTGTTCGAAGTTCGCATTGCCCCCCTGCAGATCCCCGACAAAATGGTACCCGCTCACATACCGCGATGGCAAGCCGACACTGCGGCAGACCGCAATCATCAGATGCGCATAGTCCTGGCAGACTCCGCGCTTGAGCATCAGTGCTCTTTTTACCGTAGTATTGACGCTTGTCGCCTCAGGATCGTACGTAAACTGCTCATAGATGGTGGACGACAGCTTCCGGGTCCATTCATACATATCCTCTGCATCCTCAAAAGGATGCTGCGATGCAAATTCCACCAGCTCCGGCGTCACCTCGGTGTACCGGGTAGGCAGAATAAACTCTATATACCGGTTCTGAAATTTCTCGTCATTCAGCAGCTTCACCTGCTCCTCCAGCGGAATATGCGGCAGATCCGTGCCCTGCGCCTTGTCGAGCGTGACCACGGTCGCTTTGGTGTGAATCACCATTTCCGTGTGCGGCTTATTCACCGAATAGGCATGGACCCGGTTGCCGAAGAAATCCTCATAGGTTAGCAGATTGGCTGGCGGGTGCACCTCCACCTCATGGTGATAGCAGGATTGCCGGTAGTTCGTGCGCGGCGTCAGCCGGATCTCATTGACACTGTCCGTCACCGGCTCGGGGTAGCTGTAGGTGGTTGTATGGTTGATCTGTATTTTCATACCGAGACTCCTTCACGGCGAAAAAAAGCACCGTCCATCGTTCGGCCGAGCCTCTGACAGGATATCATCAGTGACTCCAGCACATCCAGGGTCAGGTCCCCGGACATCTCGTCCTTCTCCATATAATCCAGCTCCGCCTTGATCTTGCCCGCCTGCCGGATCACCTTCTCATGCCCCGAGCCCTTCTCTGTAGTGTCCAGCTCCAGCTTGGCCAGATGCTCCTCCAGCTTGTGGAACGAGAAGCGGATCGAACGGGGGAACAGCGGGTTCACGATCAGGAATTCCAGGATGCACTCCGGCGACATATCATCAGCATAATACCGGCGGAAGGACTGATATCCGCTCACCGATTTCAGCACGGCCTGAAGCTGGGTATAGATAGAATTGATATCCTTCGACTTGCAGGATACGGTGACGGTCTGCAGGATACGCGTCGTATTCTCCGCCCGCTCCAGAAACCGGCCGCTCTCGATGAAATGCCATTCATTGCCCCGGAGCATTACCGATTGCTCCGCGCCAAGGAACATCGCCGCCCGTTCCTTGACCTGCTGATAGAATTGATGGGGACCGCGCATGATATCCGCTACCGACTGCTCCCCCAGCCACAGGTTGAAGCCGTTGACAATATCCCACAGCTCACTCGGCAGATGCTGGCGCAGGGTGCGCAGATTATTCCTGGCCTGATGCACACAGGAGAATAGAGAATTGGTATTCCCCAGATCCAGCGTAATGAAGGATAATACATCCTGCTCGCTGAAGCTTTCGAACTGCCGCAGATATTCACTCCGTACCCCAAGCGCGTCAATCAGGCGCGACCACTTGTGGCCCTCTTCCTTGAAATCCTCTTCCTGCTGGATATGGTAATGTACGTCGATCAGCCGGGCGTGATTCTCAGCCCGTTCAATATAACGGCCGATCCAGAATAGAGCCTCCGCATTGCGATTCAGCATTCTAGCCACCCCTTTAACGTAGATAGTCTCTAGGCCATTACCCAGGTATCCTTCACTCCGCCGCCTTGGGAGGAGTTCACGACCAGCGAGCCTACGCGCATCGCTACCCGGGTCAAGCCCCCTGGAATGACATGCGGCTTGCGGTCAGCCCCCATCAGCACAAATGCCCTCAGATCGATATGCCGCGGAGCCATACTGCCTTCTGACAAGACCGGTGCACGGGACAGCGACATAATCGGCTGGGCGATATAACGCTCGGGTTCGGCCAGTATTTTGAGCCGGAAGTCTATGAGTTCCTCCTTCGTCGCCTCACTCCCGATCAGCATGCCGTAGCCCCCGGAGAGAGACGTCTCCTTCACCACCATTTCAGACAGATGGTCCAGCACATACTGGCGCTCTTGCGGCCGTGACAGCAGATAGGTCGGCACATTGCCCAGAATCGGCTCTTCATTAAGGTAATAGCGGATCATATCCGGCACATACACATACATGGCCTTGTCATCGGCTACCCCGGTTCCGGGCGCATTGGCAATCGCGATATTCCCCGCCCGGTAGGCATTCATCAGACCTGCAACCCCCAGCAGCGAGCTGGGCTGAAAAGCAAGCGGATCAATGAAATCATCATCCAGGCGGCGGTACAGCACATCGACCTTGCGCAGACCGTTCATCACCTTCAGGTAGATTTTGTGGTCCTGCGCAACCAGGTCGCGGCCCTCAACCAGATGAATGCCCATCTGCTGCGCCAGAAAAGCATGCTCATAATAAGCCGAATTGTATTCCCCCGGTGTCAGCAGGGCAATGACCGGGTCTTTGGTCCGGGACGGGGACAGGCTGCGCAGCACGGAGAGAAAACGGTTCAGACTGTGATCCACATCGCGGATCGAGCTGGCAAACGACAACTCAGGAAAAAGCTGATTCATGAGCGATCTGCCTTTGAACAGATACGAGAAGCCAGAGGGTGTACGCAGATTATCCTCAAGCACATAATACTCGCCGTCATGATGGCGGATCAGATCGATCCCTGAAGTGGTGATATACGCACCGCCGGGTACACGGAGTCCGGTCATTTCCGGCCGGAAATAACAGTTCGAAATAATCATCCGCCTCGGCACTATACCGTCCTTCACGATGTATTGCTCATGGTAAATATCATGAATGAACAGATTCAGTGCGGTAATCCGCTGCACGATGCCCGCCTCCAGCCGTCCCCATTCCCCCTTGGGGATAATGCGCGGAATCATATCGAAGGGAATCGTCCGCTCCATAGGCTGATCCTGTGCCGGGTTGTACAGTGTAAAGGTAATGCCTTCTTCCATCATCCGACGCTGCATCAGCTTCTGCTTCTCTTGCAGCTCTTCGGGGCTCATCCCGGAAAACATGCGGTTCACATGCTTGTAATGAGGCCGGACGTTCCGTTCATCCGCATACATCTCATCATAGAAATGCTGCAGCGGATACGGAGACAGACCGGGCAAAGGATCTAGTTTGGACATGAGCCCGACTCCTCTCGGATCAGTATAATGTGTTATGTTTCTTGACAAATAAGTTCAAAATTTAGAAGTTCACCACGAAAATATGATTTACTACCTTCATAATACGTAAATGATATTATCCATGTCAATATATATAACAGCAAAATGGAGTTTTTGAACTATCCTGCCGCTTTGGAATCGCTTCCTTTCTCTTAAACTTGCTTTTCGGGGTGCTGCATGATGATTCCACATCCAATTGTATGCGGGGATGCTGACAAGCAGTACTATTATGAATTTTTCATATGATGTATTTTTAATATAATTTCTTCGTGTTCTTTGAAATGCCAAAAGGGGAGTAAGCCGAAGGATGGTATGTACTGGTGGAGGCTCCTTTCGGCAGAGGAGGATATGTCCGTGGCGGGGGATTCTGCGCGGGAAGCCAAGAAGCGGCAGCCCCGCAACAACAGGTGGACAAACGTATCTTAATTCTTCGATTTCTGAGGGATAGGGGAAAGCAAGCGGAAAAACTACAACTGCTAGTGTTAGTATCAGCCACATGGGCTGAAATGCACTCAATTAAGTGTTGTTTTTCCAACTCCTGCCCTAACAGAGACCTTTCTTTCATCAGCAAGTGGAGAAAGTCCAACTTTTTCCTCTTCCCCTCCCCTCTCAGCGGGTCCAATCCGTTCAACAAAAAACCTCCCCGGGAATATTTCATTCCAAAGGGAGGTTGCTTCGCAGCTATCTATTGTTGTGGTTATTCTTCCGAATCTGCTTCTTCCGAGATCATGCCTGCGAACAGGGCATGCACGAACTGGTCGGAATCGAACGGCTGGAGATCTTCCATTTTCTCGCCCAGACCAACCAGCTTCACAGGCAGGTTCATTTCCTGGCGAATCGCTACCACGATTCCGCCCTTCGCCGTACCGTCCAGCTTCGTCAGTACCAGGCCGGTCACGCCGCTCTTCTCGCCGAACAGCTTGGCCTGGGTGAGCGCATTCTGCCCGGTGGTGGCATCCAGCACCATAAGCACCTCATGCGGCGCGCTTGGAATCTCGCGCTGAATGACACGGAAGATCTTGTTCAGCTCTTCCATCAGATTGCTCTTGTTCTGCAGCCGGCCTGCTGTATCGCAGATCAGCACATCCACACTGCGCTGCTTGGCAGCCTGAACCGCATCGAACATCACCGCTGCCGGGTCCGATCCCGACTGCTGCTTGATCACATCCACTCCGGCACGCTTGCCCCACACCTCAAGCTGCTCAATGGCTCCGGCACGGAAGGTGTCGCCTGCCGCCAGCAGAACCTTCTTGCCTTCCTGCTTGTAGCGGTGCGCCAGCTTGCCGATGGTCGTCGTCTTCCCGACTCCGTTCACGCCGACGAACAGGATCACGGTAATGCCATCCGGATTCTCGTTCAGACTGTTGTCATCATCTCCGCGCAGCAGCTCCATCAGCTTGCGGGAGAGAATCGGCTGAAGCTCTGCCGCGTCCTCGATCCGCTTCTGCTTCACTTCGGCACGCAGCTCCTCTACCAGATTCATGACCGTATTCACGCCGACATCAGCACCGATCAGAATCTCTTCCAGCTCCTCATAGAATTCTTCATCTATCTTTTTGCGGCGGATAATCAGATCCGAGACCTTCTCAACGAAGCCCTTGCGTGTTTTCTCCAGACCGTCGCGGAACTGTTTCGTTACGCTTTCCGTTTTACCGGAAATGCTGTCTTTCAGTTTTTTGAAAAAACTCATATGCTTATGCTTCCTCCTAAAGGGTTATAAGGATCACTTCATGAATCCTGCATCTAATTAAGCTATCTCTGCCTCTTCATCCTCCAGCCGCACGGATACGAGCTTGGACACGCCGCCTTCCTCCATCGTAACGCCGTAGAGTACGTCTGCTTCCTCCATCGTTCCCTTGCGGTGGGTCACTACGATGAACTGCGTCTGCTCCGAGAACTCGCGCAGGTACTGGGCGAAGCGCACCACATTGGCTTCATCCAGCGCCGCTTCCACTTCATCCAGCACGCAGAACGGCACCGGCTTGACCTGCAGAATGGCGAACAGCAGAGCCATCGCGGTTAAGGCGCGTTCTCCGCCGGAGAGAAGCTGGAGATTCTGCAGCTTCTTGCCCGGCGGCTGGGCAACGATATCAATCCCTGTATCAAGCATATGCTCAGGGTCCAGCAGCTGCAGATCTGCCCGGCCGCCGCCGAACAGCTTCGTGAACACCGTGCCGAACTCGCGGCGGATGGCATCGAAGGTCTGCTTGAAGCGCTTCGACATCTCCTCTTCCATCTCATGGATGACATGATACAGCGTTGTTTTGGCTTCCACCAGATCATCCTTTTGCCCGCTTAGAAAAGTATACCGCTCATGCACCCGCTGATACTCTTCAATCGCGCCAAGGTTGACCTCGCCCAGACCGGAGATGCTGCGCTTCAGACGCTGCACCTCCAGCTGTGCCGCAGGCACATCCTCCGGCACCGGATAACGCTGCTTCGCCAGCTCGTAGCTCAGCTCGTAGTCATCGCTCAGCTTGCGGAGGATATTGTCCAGTTCTACATCCAGCCGGCCAACGGCAACCTCCGTGGAACGGAGCTTGTCTTCGACCGCCCGGAGCGCCTGACGCTGGTCTTTGGTCTCGCCTTCGGCCAGCTCCAGCTTGCGCGAGATCGCCGCGCGGTCGGCACGGGCCAGGTCAAGCCTCGCAGACGTATCTTCCTTGCTCAGCCTCAGACTGTTGACCTCTTCCTTCTGCTTCACGGTCTCCCGTGCATTCTCTTCCAGATCCTGCTCGATGGTCATAAGCAGGCTGCGGCTCTGGCGCAGCTCCTTCTCCTGGGAGCCGGCGTCCTGCCTCATCCGGCGCAGCTGCTCCTCCAGCGAGAAGATCTCCTGATCCAGCTTGCCCTCCGTGACCTTCATCCCGGTCAGCTTGCCCTGCAGCTCTTCCTTGGCCGATTCATTCGCCTTGCGGTCCGACTCGGCACTGCGGATTGCTGCGTGCGCCTCCTGCTCTTCCTTCTCCAGCCGGGACAGCTCTGCTTCCGCCTGCTTGCGGGCCTCATCCAGCCCGCGTACCTCCTGCTCGAAGCCGCTGCGCTCCGCGCCCGCGCCCTCGACTTGCTCCTGCACATGCCGCAGCTCCTGCTCCAGCTGCTTCAGATCGCCGGATACGCGCTGTTCCTCCAGCCGCTTCTCATCACCGTCATGCCGCAGCTGCTCCAGCTTCTGGGAGCCTTTGTCCTGTTCAGCGCGCAAGCGGCTGATCCCCTGCTTCAGCTTGGCAATCTGCTGCTCGCTCTCTTCAATCTCGCCGGAGAGCTGGTCAAGCTGACGCTTGCGGCTAAGCAGGCTGTTGTTCTTTTTATGCTGGCTGCCGCCCGTCATTGAGCCGCCTGCATTCACCACATCGCCTTCCAGCGTAACCACTCTGTAGCGGTATTGGCATTTGGCCGCAATGCGGTTCGCCTGCTCCAGACTCTCAGCGATTACGACATTGCCGAGCAGGCTTCCGATAATGCTTCCATACTTGTCTTCATAGCCGACCAGCTCCGAGGCGATACCGACAAACCCTTCAGCACCTTGAACCATGCTGCGGTCACTGCCGGTAATCTGCCGGGGCCGGATCACATCAAGCGGGAGGAAGGTCGCCCGTCCGAGCTGACGCTGCTTCAGGAAAGCAATCGCCTGCCGGGACACCGCTTCATTCTCCATAACCACATGCTGCAAGGAAGCGCCCATGGCGGTCTCAATCGCCATTTCCAGCTTCTCGGGAACGGAGATCAATTCGGCAACTGCCCCGTGTACACCGCTTAGCTGTCCTTTGCGCGCGCCCTTCAGCACCTCTTTGACCCCAAGCATGAAGCCGTCAAAATCATCCTGCATTTCCTTCATCGTCTCATGCCGGGACACCTGGGCTTCGCGCTTCTGCTCCCATTTTCGCAGGCCGCTCTGCGTCTCTTCGAGCAGCTTCTGCCGTTTGCCGGTCTGCTCGCTCTCCGTAATGTATGCGCCGCGCAGCAGCCCGATTTCCTTGCCTAGCGCGGCAATCTTATCCTTCAGCCCGCTCTGTGCAGAGACCAGCTCCTCCAGCCGCGCTGTCCACTTGCCGCTCTCCTCCTGGCTGCGGCTCATCCGCCGCTCCAGGCTCTCCTTCTGCTGATCCGCATAGCGGATCTCGTTGCGCGCCTGGGCCATCAGGTTCATCAGCTCAAGCAGAGCGCTCTTCAGCTTCTCTTCCTTGCTCTGGCTGATGCCTCCGGCCACACCCTGCAGCTTCGATTCCTCATCCGCCAGCTGTGCCCGCAGCTCCGCAAGCGTCTGCCGGGTCTGCTTCAGCTTATGCTCCAGCTCCGCCAGCTCACGCTGCCGCCCCTCAGAGCGTTCGCCTACAGAACCCAGAGTCTGCATGAGCTGTTCCCGGTTCTGCTCCAGATTCCTGCGGCGCTCCTTCAGCAGCTCTCCGTAGCCTTCGCTCTTCTCGTTGGCTTCGCTGCTGCGCAGCAGCTGTTCCTGCAGCTTCTCCACTTCCTGCTCCAAATTACGCAGCTCCGCCCGGCCGCTCTCCAGCTTGGCATCATGGGCAGAGACTATAGTGGACAGCTCCAGCTGCTCCGTCTTAAGCACCTCCAGGCGGGCGTTGCCCTCCTGCCAGGATGTATGTATGCCTTCGATCTGATGCACATATACCGAAATCTCCAGATGCTTTAGCTGCTCCCGCAGCTCCTTGTATCTTATCGCCTTCTCGGACTGGTCCTTCAGCGGTCCCACCTGATCCTCCAGCTCGCTGATCAGGTCATGAATCCGCAGCAAATTCTGCTCGGTCTCATCAAGCTTGCGGCCGGCATCCTTTTTGCGTGACTTATATTTAACAATACCTGAAGCCTCTTCAAAGATCCCCCTCCGGTCTTCCGAACGGGTACTGAGAATCTCTTCAATCCGGCCTTGTCCGATAATCGAATAAGCTTCACGGCCGATACCGGTATCCATGAACAGCTCCGTAATATCCTTCAGCCTGCAGGCCTGCTTATTGATCAGATATTCACTGTCGCCGCTGCGGTGGACACGCCGGGTCACGGTCACCTCGCTGAAATCCAGCGGCAGCACATGATCCTCATTATCCAGCGTCAGCGAGACCTCACCGTAGTTGACCGCCTTGCGGGCATCACTTCCGGCAAATATAATATCCTCCATCTTGCCGCCGCGCAGGGATTTGGCACTCTGCTCCCCAAGCACCCAGCGGATGCCGTCGGATATGTTACTTTTGCCGCTGCCGTTTGGGCCGACTACAGCCGTTATTCCGCGCACAAATTCCATCTCTGTTTTGTCGGCAAATGATTTGAAGCCTGCTAATTCAATCCGTTTCAGAAACATAACTCGCTACTCACCTCTGACCCATTATACCATAGTGTTTCCTTGCCAAAACAACCCCATAAAGTGGTGCACCTGCTTCGATATTTACCCCAAAACATATCATTTCTGATCTTTCGAAAAAGAGCAGCAAAAGTCTGACTTCCGCCGAACCGCCGGCATTCAGACCATTGCTGCTCTACTCCGCATTTCAGATGTTCATCTGTGCCTTCAGGCACCATCTTCCTTCAGTAGCAATAATGCCGCCGCCGCTGCCTGCTGCTCCGCTTCCTTCTTGGAGCGGCCGCTGCCGCTGCCGAGTGAACGGCTGGCCATATATACTTCTGAGACGAACTCACGCTCATGCGCCGGTCCGCGTTCTTCAATAATCCGATATTCCAGCGTACCCATCCCATGATGCTGTATCAGTTCCTGAAGCTCTGTCTTGAAGTCGCTCATCTGCATTTGCAGCTTACCATCGGTTTCCACCAGCGGAAATACGTGATTATCCAGGAATCTCCGGGCCGTCTCCAGTCCCTGATCGAGATAGAGCGCTCCCACGAAGGCTTCGAACACATCAGCCAGCAGAGCCGGGCGGGTACGTCCGCCCGTAAGCTCTTCCCCTTTTCCCAGCAGTACATACCGCCCGAAGCCCAAGGTCTCGGCGAACCGGACCAGCGACGGCTCACAGACAATCGCAGCACGCAGCTTGGTCAATTCTCCCTCGGGCCTGTCCGGGAGCAGATTATACAGATATTCGGACACCGTCAGCTCAAGCACCGCATCACCCAGGAACTCCAGGCGCTCGTTGTCCTGATGCTGATTGAACCGGTGTTCGTTCACATAAGATGCATGGGTGAAAGCCTGCTTCAGAAGTACAGGATCGTGAAATTGGATTTGAAGTTGGCTTTGTAACTGCTTCAGGTCTCCTTTCACTGCACTGTCTCCCCTTACTTATTATATTTTTTGAGAATAACGGTCGCGTTATGTCCCCCGAATCCGAAGGAATTCGACATCGCGATATTCAGCTCCGCCTGACGTGGCACATTCGGAACATAGTCCAAATCGCAATCCGGGTCAGGGTTGTCCAAATTGATGGTAGGGGCAATCATACCCTTCTGCAGGGACAGCCCGCAGATAATCGCTTCCACCCCGCCGGCAGCGCCAAGCAAGTGGCCTGTCATCGATTTGGTTGAGCTGATCGCAACCTTGTACGCATGCTCTCCGAGCGCCTTCTTCACAGCGGCTGTCTCAGATTTATCGCCTACCGGTGTAGATGTACCATGCGCATTGATGTAGTCGATATCCTCAGGATTAATACCGGCATCACGGATCGCCATCTTCATGCAGCGTGCTGCACCGTCAGGATCAGGCTCCGTCATGTGGTGGGCATCGGCGCTGAGACCGTATCCGATGACTTCGGCATAGATCTTGGCTCCGCGCTTCTCGGCATGTTCCAGGGATTCGAGAATCAGGATTCCCGCACCCTCGCCCATGACAAAGCCGTCACGGTCCACATCAAACGGGCGGCTGGCCTTATCCGGCTCGTCATTGCGGGTAGACATGGCTCTCATTGCACAAAAGCCTGCCATTCCTGTAGGACGAATGGTGGCTTCCGCACCGCCGCAGATCATCGCATCCGCATCACCGCGCTGGATCAGACGGAAGGATTCTCCGATGGAATGGCTGCCTGTTGCACAAGCAGTCACTGTCGTTGTATTCGGTCCCTTGGCCCCGAGATTGATCGACAGCTGGCCGGAGCCCATGTTGGCAATCATCATCGGAATGAAGAACGGGCTGACCCGCTTCGGGCCTTTTTCGAGCAGCAGGTTGTGGTTATCTTCCCATGTGCCGAGGCCGCCGATTCCAGAGCCGACAGATACCCCGATCCGCTCTGCATCGATATCTTCACCGATCGTAAGTCCGCTGTCCTTCAGCGCATCTTCACCGGCAGCAACTGCGAATTGTACGAACCGGTCCATCTTGCGAGCTTCCTTGCGGCCGAAGCGTGCTTCCGCATCGAAATCCTTGACCGAGGAAGCAATTCTTGTTGGATATTCACTGACATCAAAAGCTTCAACCAGGGATACTCCGGACTTGCCGCTCATGAGGCTATCCCAGAACGTCTCAAGATCCTTACCCAGCGAAGTCATTACACCCATACCAGTTACAACTACTCTATGATTCAAACATAATCACCCCGTCTATAGGCTGTGTACCTCTACAATGTGTAAACGCAAACATACCAGATGTCTATATAAACTGCAGTCGCCGCAGGATTAGTTAATCTGCGGTTCTGTTATTATCTTCATAAAGATGCTCATACATCTCTTCACGGAAGCTTAACTGAAAGAACTGTAAAATGAGGAGAAGTCCCGCCCTGGCAGGAACGGGACCCTCAATCATATGACTCTAGGTATGAGATTGTATGTACTTCACAACTTCACCCACGGTCGTAATTCTCTCTGCATCTTCATCAGAGATTTCCATGTCGAATTCATCTTCCAATTCCATTACCAATTCTACAACATCAAGAGAATCAGCACCTAAATCATCTTTGAAAGACGCTTCTAATGTTACCTCTGCTTCATCGGCACCTAAGCGGTCGATGACAATGCGTGTTACACGCTCCAATACATCGGACATCCGGTTCACCTCCTCTTTTGGTATTATACGAGATATGAAGTCAAAATACCATAGAGCATAAAAAACGCTGCCCTGGCCGCCTCTGTCCATCTTCACCCGTAACGATCTAACGCCCTGCGAAGCCTTACATGTACATTCCGCCATCCACATGAAGCGTCTGGCCTGTCATGTAAGCTGCCCCTTCTGAAGCCAGGAATACCGCCGCATTCGCAATGTCCTCCGCCCGCCCAAGCTCTCCCAAGGGAATCCCCTTGATCAGCTCGCTGCGAACCTCATCGGACAACTCGCGGGTCATGTCGGTATCAATGAAGCCTGGCGCGATGCAGTTCACTGTGATTCCACGTGAAGACAGCTCGCGGGCCGCAGACTTCGTCATGCCGATTACCCCTGCCTTGGCAGCGGTATAATTCACCTGTCCGGGATTCCCCGTCACGCCCACAACCGAGGAAATATTGATGATCCGGCCATAACGCTGCTTCATCATCGGGCGGGTTACTGCCTTCAGGCAGTTGAAGACGCCCTTCAGATTCGTCTCGATGACCTGATCGAATTCTTCCTCTTTCATACGCATGATCAGATTGTCCCGGGTAATGCCCGCATTGTTCACCAGGATATCGATTTTCCCCCAGGTCTGGATAACCTCTTTGACCAGGTTCTCGGCGTCACTGCTGCGGCCGACATTCCCCTGCAGAGCGATTCCTTCCGAGCCCAGCTCGTGAATCCGGGCCACGGTCTCTTCAGCCGCCTGAAGGCTGCCGGAATAGTTCACCGCGACCTTCACGCCATGAGCAGCGAGTGCCAAGGCAATGCTGCGGCCGATCCCCCGGGACCCTCCGGTTACAAGGGCGGTCTGACCTTTTAGTGCTGCAAACATGCTATGTTGTCCCCCTTCGATAATCATGCGGCTGCGGTTAGGCCAAGCTGCTTACCAGCCAGCCTGCACGCTCTCCAGACTGTTGATATTCACAACCTTGACCTTCCTGTCAATCTTGCGGATCAGGCCAGCCAGCACACTGCCGGAGCCAATCTCTACAAAAGTATCTACACCTGCGCCAATGAGCCATTCCACGCTATCCTGCCAGAGTACCGGAGAATATACCTGTTCTACCAGCAGCTTGCGGATTTCTTCAGGGTCTGTCACCGGAGCAGCGGTGACATTGACCACTACCGGCATAGCAGGAGCATTGAAGGTTACCTTCTCGAGCTCAGCAGCCAGCCGCTCAGCCGCACCCTTCATTAATGAGGAGTGGAACGGCCCGCTAACCTCCAGCGGAATCGCCCGTTTGCCACCGGCTTCCTTCACACGCTGGACCACCTCATCTACACCAGCTACGGAACCGGACACCACAATCTGTCCCGGACAATTGACATTCGCCAGTTCAACGGGAGTACCCGCTGCTGTAATACTGCGGCATAATTCCGTAAGCGCCTCACGGTCTGCTCCAAGCACCGCTGCCATAGCCCCCTGTCCTCCAGGAACTGCTTCTTCCATGAATTGTCCGCGCAGGCGGACCAGCCTTACAGCATCTTCATAGGACAGCACACCGGCTGCCACAAGAGCGCTATATTCGCCAAGACTGTGGCCTGCCACATAATCCGGCGTAACCTGGAGGCCGCTTAGCGCTTCCAGATAAGCCACACTGGCTGTAACCAGTGCCGGCTGCGTGTTCACCGTCTGCTTAAGCTCGCTGTCCGGCCCTTCAAATACAAGCCCGCTCAGCGGAAACCCAAGCACCTCGTCACCCTTTTCAAAGACTGCACGGCTCTGAGGCAATGCTTCATATACATCCTTACCCATACCGATTGCCTGTGCACCCTGACCGGGAAAGACAAATGCGATTTTGCTCATGAGGTATACAGCTCCTTCCCTTTAACTGCAGCGAGCCCGGATATTCCCCGGATTGGGCTGCTGCGTCACTATTATTAATGCCCCGATTCTTACCAGATCAGCACAGAAGCGCCCCAGGTAAGTCCGCCGCCGAAGCCGACCATAAGCACTGCATCGCCTGCCTTCATCCGGCCTTCCTCGGCTGCTTCTACAAGAGCCAGCGGAATGGAGGCAGCGGAGGTATTCGCGTATTTATCAACGTTGACTACAACCTTCTCCGGCGGCAGATCCAGACGCTGCATAGCGGATTGAATAATCCGGATGTTGGCCTGATGCGGCACGAACAAGTCGATATTCTCCTTAGACAATCCCGCCTTGGTAAGCACACGCTCCGTAGCCGATCCCATGACGCGAACTGCGAACTTGAAGACCTCGCGGCCATTCATATAGATGAAGTGCTTCTTGTCTTCTACGGTCTGCTGGGAAGCCGGGAGACGTGAGCCGCCCGCTTCCAGATTAAGCAGGCTGCCTCCAGAGCCTTCCGCTCCAAGATCGAAGGACTGGAAGCCGCGTCCTTCCGGAACCTCGCCGACGATTACCGCACCGGCACCGTCACCGAACAGCACGCAGGTATTGCGGTCTGTATAATCTGTAATGCGCGACAACGTATCTGCACCGATCACCAGCGCATTGTTATACATTCCATTCTGGATAAAGCCCGTGGCTGTAGCCAGACTGTAGACGAATCCGGAGCAGGCTGCCGACAGGTCAAAGGCGGCTGCGTTCTTGGCCCCCAGCTTGTCCTGAAGAATGCAGGCAGTGGATGGGAAAGCACTGTCAGGTGTAACTGTAGCGACAATAATCAGATCGAGCTCCTCGGCCTTCATGCCTGCGGATTCCAGTGCCTTCAGGGCCGCTTCATAGGCCAGATCAGAGGTAGCCTGCTCCGGGGCCGCAATATGCCGTTCCCTGATTCCTGTGCGGCTGACAATCCATTCATCATTCGTTTCGACGATCTTCTCCAGATCGCTGTTGGTTAATATTCTCTCAGGCACATATTTCCCAGTCCCAATAATTCCTACCGGACGTAATTGTCTCATGTCTTCACTCACTTCCCGCTAATTTCCTTCGATATACTAGGCACCAGATCCGCCTTCAGGGCAATCCGTGCCTGTCTTACCGCATTCTTCACCGCATTGCCGTCGGACGAACCATGCCCCTTGACTACCAGGCCGCTAAGACCAAGCAGCGGCGCTCCGCCATGTTCCTTATAATCCATCTTGCCCTTCAGGCTTCTAAGCTCCGGCATCAGGATCGCCGCCCCCAGCTTCGTCTTAAGGGATTTGCTGAACTGCTCCTTCAGCAGAGAGAACATCGCGCCGGCTGTTCCTTCCAGCGTCTTCAGAAGTATATTACCGGCGAAGCCGTCACAGACCAGCACATCGCAGCTTCCGGTGAGCACATCCCGCGCTTCTACATTGCCGACAAAATGAATGCCCTGCAGCGCCTCCAGGAGCGGATAGGCTTCCTTGGTCAATTCATTCCCCTTGCCCGGCTCCGTCCCGACGTTCAGCAGGCCTACCCGGGGCTTCGCAATGCCGTGCACTTTGTTGCGGTATATGCTGCCAATCAGGGCATACTGTGCCAGATGCTGCGGCTTGGCATCCATATTGGCGCCAAGATCCAGGGCCAGCACACCGACATCATCCAGCGTCGGAATCATCGGAGCCAGCGCAGGCCGTTCGATCCCTTCCATTCTTCCGACTACCAGAAGTCCTGTAGTCATTAATGCTCCGGTATTCCCTGAGGAGATCATGGCATCGGCCTCACCCTCGCGGACCATCCGTCCGGCCACGACCATGGATGAGTCCTTTTTGCGGCGGACTGCCTTCACAGGCTCTTCATCCGAACCGATCACATCCCCGGCATGACGTACGGTAACGTTAGAAGGCTTAGTCTTCAGCAGCGGCTCAAGCCGCGCTTCATCACCGACCAGTATGATCTCTATGTCATTCCACTCCGCAGCCGCTGCCAGCGCGCCTTCCACATTACATTCAGGAGCATTATCCCCGCCCATGGCATCAATGGCGATCCGCACTCCGGTTTCCCCCTTCGCTGTACTCTTCAGTTGCTGAACGATACACTATAAAATGGCCTTGAAATACCAGCTCTTCTCCGACATATGTAAATACATCCACTTCAGCCTTGCCGTTCCGGCCCGCAAGTGAGCGCACCTGCGCCTTGGCAATGCATTTCTCACCCAGCCGGACCATGCGCACAAACCGGATGTCGGCAGAAGCCGTTAAGGCAATCTCATCATTAATTATGGCTACTGCCAGCGAATTCGCCTGGCCGAAGACGTAGTGGCCACGGGCAATCCCGTTGCGGGAGAACACATGCTCACCGCGGATCTCGAAGATCGAAATCCCGCTCTTGTCCAGCTGCAGATCCACAATATCACCGACCACTTCATCGGCTGGCAGGGAACGCACCTGATCATAGGAATGCTCCGCCATCTGCTTCATCCGCTCACGCAGCTCGGGAATCCCCAGCTCCAGCCGGTCCAGCCGGATCGTCTGGATACTCACCTTCAGCTGGCGGGTCAATTCCCGGTCCGTTACAAACGGGTTCCCTTCTATTATAGCCAGCAGCTGCTGCTGACGTTCCTTCTTGGACATCCGCTCGATAGCGGCTCACCTCCCGGCACAGGCCTGATGTGCAGCTTTCCGGCCCGTAAGAGTGGCCGCTGTAATCATATCTCTCTGTTCTACCTTATCAATTAGAACCAGGTACTAATATGTAGTATAAAGCATGCCGGCGCAAAAATAAAGCTTTGGCTTGAAAAGCGCCTGAAAACCCGCGCAGCGCAAGGCATATAAGCTCTGCCCCAGCTTTATTTTCACATAAAAATAGCACTCCACCGGCAGATGAAGTGCTACTCTTATGTGCAAACTATTGTTTGATGATTTCTCTTGCTTTGTATGTTCCGCAAACTTTACATACGTGGTGAGCAAGCTTCAGCTCTCCGCATTGTTCGCATTTCACCATACCTGGAACAACCAGTTTAAAGTGAGTACGACGCTTGTCACGGCGAGTCTTGGACGTTCTGCGTTGTGGTACTGCCATTGTTAGACACCTCCTGATTTTGTTGTAACCCAATTCCTTGGGATTTGTTCTTAGTCATCTTGCTTGGTAAAGAATCCTTTCAACGCAGCGAGTCTTGGATCGATCACTGTGTTGTCGCAACTGCAGGTGCCTTCGTTCAAGTTCTGTCCGCATTTCTGACAAAGACCAAGACAGTCTGCCTTGCACAATACCGAATCCGGTAAGTGCAGTACGAAATTTTCTTCCACATACGGGATAAGATCCACAATCTCATCTTTGATGTAAATGAGTTCCTCATCTTCATCTTCCGGAAGAATTGGCTGCTTAAGCCACTTGAAGGTCTCAGCGAAAGGAATATTCAGCTTACTCTTGACCTCACCGAGACAACGTGAACATAACATGTCCACTTCTCCGTTCAGTGTTCCCACCACGTTCACACTATCGGTTCCCGCGGGCAGCGCTTTAAGGTCTACTGAGAGTGGTGCAACAGCAAGTATATCCTTGCGCCCTGTGACAACCCCGCTGACATCCACAACTTCGTGGAGGACCAGAGGCTCGTCGGCATTCGCTAATTTGCGAAAGTGAATGTTCATCGTTATCACTCCAAACAAACAAAATTTATTATACCTATTATTCCCTGAGTTTGTCAACCATTTTCCCTTTATATTGTTTCAGGGAGCGTGACAATTTATGATATACAATATATCTTCCAGAATGGGGCGTGAAGCAACTGTGGCAACTGTAGGTATTATAGCCGAATATAACCCTTTACATAACGGGCATGTCCATCATTTCACCGAGGCCAAAAGAATATCGGGAGCGGACCGCTCCGTTGTCATTATGAGCGGACCGTTCACCCAGCGCGGCGAGCCGGCGGCGGTCAGCAAGCGCGCCCGTACCGAGATGGCGCTGCACATGGGCGCCGATCTGGTCATTGAGCTGCCGGTGGCGTACGCCGTCCAGCCGGCGGAATGGTTCGCCTTCGGAGCGGTGTCCCTGCTGGAGGCGACCGGCGTCGTCGACAGCCTGTGCTTTGGCTCCGAAGCAGGCACTTTGGGCGTGCTGCTGCCTCTGGCCGGCTTCCTGGCCGAAGAGAGCAGTGCGCTTAAGGAGGAGATCCGCGCGCGCCTCTCTGAGGGCGCGGGATTCCCCGCCGCCTACAGCGCAGCGGCGGCGGCGGCCTGGAAGGGGGCTCCCGGGTGGAACGGGAGCCCTGAAGAAGCCGAGGCGCTGCTGCGGCAGCCCAACAACAGCCTCGGCCTGCACTACCTGATCGCGCTACGGCGGCTGGGCAGCGCGATCAGGCCCTTGACCGTGCCGCGTACCGGCGCGGGCTTCCACGACCCGCTGGAGGGCGGGTCGGCCATTGCGAGTGCAACAGCCATCCGCAGGCTGCTGCAGGAGGGCGGATCACCGGCGGCTTACATGCCGGAGTATGCCCTGTCCATCCTGGAGCGGGAGCGTGACGCAGGCCGGGGCCCGGTACTGCTAGAAGACTTCGCCGGTCCGCTGCGCCATGTGCTCTATACGCGCTCCGCTGCGGAGCTGCACACGCTGCAGGATATGAACGAGGGCCTGGAGAACCGGCTGCTCCGCGTCCTGCATCAGCTGGACAAGTTCACAGTCGGCGGCCTGCTGCAGGAGCTTAAGAGCAGACGGTATACCCTTACCCGGCTCCAGCGTCTGCTGCTTCACACCCTGCTGAACCACAGCAAAGCAGAGCTGTCCCCCTCCGTCCTCTCCCGGGGTCCCGGCTACATAAGAGTTCTTGGCTTCCGCGAGAGCGGCCGGGAGCTGCTGAAGCAGATGAAGCAGACAGCGGCGCTTCCGGTGATTACAAGCCCTGCCCGGTGCACCCATCCCATGCTGGAGCGTGACCTCCAGGCGGCTGCTGTGTTCGCCGGGGCTTATGCCGACCCGCTGCGCAGCGATCTGTACAGTGATTATCTTGAGCCGCCGGTCAGGATTTAATGACCGGCAGCTCCTCCATGTATTTCAGGGCATCGGGTAGGGTTGAGACAGGAACCAGCTTCATATTCGTGCCGATCTGATCCGCTTTTGCCTTGGCCTCGTCGTAGTTCTTAAGCGGAACGAAGAAGATCTCCGCCCCCTTACGGTCGGCAGCTACAATCTTATGCTTCACACCGCCGATTGGCCCCACGTTCCCCTCGGGATCGATCGTACCCGTGCCTGCTACCTTCCGGCCTTTGGTGAGATCCCCCGGCGTAAGCCGGTTGTAGATTTCCATGGTGAACATCAGACCGGCAGAGGGTCCGCCCACGTTAGTATCCACGAAGCTGACGGCTTTGCCTTCCTGCTTAGGCTCCACTTTTTGAACCGCACCAATAACGACTCCAAAGCCCGGCCGGGCAACCGCAGCTTCTTTATCCTTGACCCCCACCAGCTTGACCTGCTCCTTGATCTCTTTGCCGTCACGCTGGAGCGATACCTCCACGCTATCTCCAATCTGATGAACCGACAGCAATTTGGACAGCGCGGCCGGATCGGCTGCCTTTTGTCCGCCTACACTGATGATTTTGTCCCCCGGCTTGAACCGGTCCTGATTAGCAGTCTCTGGTACCGAGAACACATACAGATAATCCACGACATCCTCATAAGGTACACCTGCCGCATGATAGGCCGCCTGCACGGCATAGGACTGCGAACTATTCATATAGAACACCTGCTCCGCCGCATACTCCTGCTCCGTCTTATCCTGCAGACGGGTTTCTTTCAATACTACCTCGGCATTCGAGTTGAACACAGAGGCGATTAGAAGAGCCACATTCGCATAGCTTGCAGAGACCGTGGTCATCATGAAGGTTCCTTGCTCCTGCGGATCGGCATTCTCAACCTTGATCATCGGTGCCACCTCGGAGGCGCTTCCCGGCTGATATACAATGTAAGGCGTGTTCATAAAGACGACAACATAGAGAATGACCACGAATGAAAATAAATAGGCTGAAGCGCGGATGCCTACCCGGCGTTTGTACTGCCTCAAGTCTCTTCCCCTTCTTTCCTGCGGATGATGCCCCGGCACTTAGAATGTGGTACCTTAGCCTGGAGCTTCACTCCGGCTGTGGCATGATGGTTGTCTCCCCTGCATAAATTGATAACAAGATCTGCCCATGTCCTAAGCTATGAAGAGGGGATAACTCTAATGATAAACTTTAGATCCAGACGCTTCCTGTCGGGTTCAGCTTCATTTATACCCGGGGCTGCAGCCATTCTGCTAGCTATAGCAATAATCATAGCACCTGAAGCCTCATTCAAGGCTTCACTTACGGGCCTTACGCTCTGGTGGACCCTGGTCTTTCCGGCGCTGCTGCCCTTCCTGATCCTCTCAGAGATGCTGAACGCATCCGGCTTCGTGCATGGTATCGGCGTCCTGCTGGAGCCGCTGATGAAGCGGTGCTTCCGGCTTCCCGGGGCGGGCGGCTGGACGCTGGTGCTCGGCCTTACCGCCGGCTTCCCGGCAGGAGCCGGAGGAGTGATGCAACTGCACAAGCAGGGGGACATTACGGACAAGGAGGCCGGACGGCTGGCGGCTATCGTGCATTATGCCAGTCCGGTCACACTGCTTATTGTAGTCGGGACAGCCTTCCTGCACAGTCCAGCCGCCGGGTATGCCCTGCTGGCCATCCACTGGCTGTCAGGGATAGCCGCAGGTATTCTATCCGCCTGCTTCAATGGCTCCCGTAAGATAACCTCACCTATTCCGCTTCCGCAAGCTCTTCCGCAAGTTCCGCAAGAAAGTGATTCCAGCCTGACGGGCAGCCGCCCCCGCAGCAAAAAAGCATCCTTGCCCCGGCGTATCCATCAGGCAGCAGCGGATGCCCGGTCAAGGGATGGACGGGGCTTCGGCAAGGTGCTCGGTGAATCCGTATCCTCCGCCGTACAGAGCCTGATGATTGTAGGCGGCTATATGATTATGTTCGCAGTTGTTGTAAGTATTGTTACCAGACTGTTGCCATGGCTGCCGAATCTGGTTACAGCAAGCATGCTTGAGATTCATCTCGGAGCCCAGTCAATGACTTCAGCCACAGCAGGGCTCGAAGGCTTCGTCATCGGCGGTCTTCTTGGCCCGGCACTGCTGTCGGCCGGCTTGGCCTGGAGCGGCATTTGCGCCCAGCTCCAGGCACTGACTGTGCTGAAGGCAGCGAATGTCCGCTTCCTTCCGTTCACCGCAGTCAGGCTGCTGCATGGACTATTTGCCTTTGCGTTCACGCTCCTGCTGTGGACACCGCTGCTCCATATTCAGTCTACGGTGCTGCCGGTTCTAGCCGGCTCACCCCCGGCCGTACAGCTGCAAGACATAGGCACTTCGCTGAGAATATGGACTCTGGCACCACAGATTCTGGGACTTATGGCCGTGCTTGTTATGCTGCTGCTGTTGCTGTCTGCTGCCGTGAAGCTGTTTACTTCGAGCCGCCGTCCATCCGGCTGAACTTCAGCTTCATGGCCTGCTCCACCTCAGGGGTTACAAAATCCGAGACCTTCCCGCCGAAGTGGGCAATCTCCTTCACCACACTGGAGCTAAGGTAGGAGTATCTCGGATTAGTCATCATAAATATAGTTTCCGCTTCAGGGTCAAGGTTATGATTAATGGAAGCATTCTGCAGCTCATATTCAAAATCCGTAACGGTCCGGATTCCCCGGACAATAACCTGCGCATCCTTTTGCCTCACATAGTTAACCAGGAGATCACGGAAGCTGTCCACTTCAACATTCGGTATATCTGCTGTCGCCTGACGCAGAAGCTCTGTCCGTTCCTCGACCGAGAACAACGGATTCTTGCTCAGGTTGTTCAGCACCGCCACAATCAGCCTGTCGAACTGCTTGGCGGCCCGGTGAATAATATCCATATGTCCCAGCGTAACCGGATCGAAGGTTCCTGGATAGATAGCGACACGTTCTTTTCTAATTTGCAGACTCATCATTAACCTCCTTGCCGCTTGCGGCAGCCTCTGGAAGAACAGCTTCATACCTGTAGATAGAAATCGTAACCTCTCCATAGACAGATTGCTTCGTTCTCACGAACCCCGGTATATCCTCGGGATAGGTATACCCCGATTCATGCTCCAGCACGATCACTGCATCAGGGTTCAGCAGCAGCTTGTCCGCCAGCGTAACCATCAGCTCGTCTCCATGCTTCATACGGTAAGGCGGGTCCAGAAAAACAAGATCAAATGCTCTCCCCCGCTTCCCGAGTGCACCAAGCGCTCTTCCCGCATCATTGCGGTAGACCTCAGCCTGCGCTTCCAGCCGGGCCGCCTTCAGGTTGGCACGCACCGTGTCAATCGCCTTCTGCTCCATGTCCACAAACACCGCAGCTTCCATCCCTCTGCTTAGGGCTTCAATTCCCAGCCCTCCAGTACCGGCATACAGATCAAGCACTGTACCTCCTTCAAAATAAGGCCCGATCATACTGAATAACGCTTCCTTTACTTTATCGGTAGTAGGCCGTGTGCCATTGCCTGGAACACTTTTAAGCGGCCTGCCTTTTGCACTTCCCGATATGACTCTCACCGATCATCCACCTGCTTTTTAGCTTTTGTCTCTACATTACTATGCCGTTACAGGGCATAAGTCCAAGCCTATAGTACCACAATTATTCCATGAAATAAAAAGATTGTCCGACTTTGTCACAATGCGGAGCAGAAGAATATTCGCAAGAAAATGTATAAAACTCCCGCATCCGGGTCATCCTGTAATTATCGACATCACAAAATGTCGTAGACAACCGCGGAGCAGGCTTACGTTTCCCCATAAGCTCTTCGTCCGGTTTCTCCTCTCCCATGAAAGAGGCTCCCGAAAGGGAGCCTCGATTTTTGTTTTACGCAAAAAAAGCCCCCGCCTTGAAATCAAGATACGTGGGCTTGCTGTGTATATAGTTATATAATCCGCTTCAGCTTGGCTTCCTGCTCAATGGAGCGCGCTGAGAGAAGTTCGATAATTCTGTGCTGATTCTCCAATAAAGACTCCACGTTGA
The DNA here is from genome assembly GCF_038595095.1 of Paenibacillus sp. FSL P2-0089. NCBI lineage: Bacteria > Bacillati > Bacillota > Bacilli > Caryophanales > Paenibacillaceae > Paenibacillus > Paenibacillus sp. FSL P2-0089. Next base: position 3,209,187 of record NZ_CP152006.1, on the reverse strand, counting down.
TGAGCCGCTCGTTTGTTTCCAGCACAGCACGTTTAATCTGTTCCTGATCTTGCATCATTGTTTGCAGATCTTGTTTTATTGTCTGCTGATCTTGTTTCATTGTTTGCTGATCTTGTTTCATGTTCTGCTGCTCTGTCTCTATTCGATCCAAACGCTCGTTGACGGTTCCTAATTCCGCCTTAACAGGAACTAACTCTTCCCGAATAACGGACCGCAATAATTGTACCAGGTCATTATCCATGTGCTCCGCTCCTTCAAACTTAATATATAGATTGTACCAGAATCCAATTTATTATTCTACATCATTTGACCTTGTCGATCTTGACAAATATACATATCTATTAGTCACATTAGCGAATAAATTCAATCCGTCCGGACAAGGTTACATATATAGTATAGGAATATCAGATAGATTCAGGAGGAACCGCTATGAAGAAGTCCTTGTATAAAAAGATGTCGTCCCTCGCCCTAGTCATCCTATTCAGCGGTGCCATTGGACTGACCGCAGGCTGCAACACTTCGGCTAATCAGGCCACCCCAACTCCCGCCGGGACAGCACAGCCGACAGCAGCGCAACCCACGTCAGCACCAGCCACTGAACCCTCCACCGGGAAGGCGTCCGTGAACTGGGAATCTGCGATCCAGCAAATCGCGACTACGGATACGGAGGCCACGCAAAAAGCAGATGCCGCGGAAGTTTTGGCGAAATCGTACACTCCGTCGGCTGTGGAGCTTAAGGATTTTGAATCCCAGATCGTGGAGGAGTACACCGCCGGGAATTATCTCGCGCATAGCGAGGATGCCGGATACATGCTGACGAACCTGTTCAAGGCTACCGTTGTTGAGCGCAATCACCCTGACGGTGAGGCTATTAAGAAGTTTGCCTTTGACTTTTATCAGAACACTAAGAATGTCTTCCGCGGAATTGATGCTGTGGACAGCGAAGCCGTACAATCGAATGAAACGCAGATGGACAAGGCGTTGTCGGAGATTACAACCAAGTAAACCTCCTTATGTCTCCGGCATGGGACCTCCCGTATTTATTGACAATTCAGGAATGATGGTGATACCGTTCATTAGGGTAAGGGAGCTTAGGGCTCCCGCATTCATCATAAGAATTCAATTGATCAGGAGGTCCCATGTTCAAAAAAACAATCCTTTTCCCCGTCATCAGCATGATGCTTCTCAGCTCTGCCCCGTCTTCATCCGCAAGTGCGCAAAGCTTGTACTCCGATGTCAACGAGCAGAAATATTCCTGGGCGATGGAATCCATTCTTTTCATGACGGATAACGATGTGCTAAAAGGGTATTCCGACGGCACCTTTAAACCTGAAGCAACGGTTACCAAGGCCGAGTTCTCCGTTATGCTCTACCGTCTATTCGATAAATACCGACCCAATGTAAAGCCCTTATTTTATGAACAAAAAGTCACCAGCTACCTTGATGTCCCCAAAGATCACTGGGCCTACAAAGAAATATCTGAGCTATACAATTCCTCTGCGGTCAGCGGCGGCGGGATTTCCCAAAACCCTTCAACAGGCAAGTATACCTTCCAACCTGAAGCCCGGCTGACACGACTCAAGCTAACGTCTATGCTCTACCAATTATTCGCTGAAGATTTCGACAAGGGTACGAATACCGATGATCCTGACAAAGAGTTATACCAGCGGTTAAGTAAATTCAAGGATATTCCCTTGAGAAAATTCAATACTCAGAATGCTATGGATCAATACATGGATACAGAAAGAGCAAGGGCCGGCACCAGATGGGATACATACATACCCGGGGATGAGCTCTCCCCAGCGATTTTTTATACATACCAAAATGGATCTATCTCGCTAATTGGAGATTTCACCTTTCTGCCGGTTTACGCCATTGCAGCGATGGACTCCCAAAGGATTATTACAGCCGATTCCCGTGGATACTACAGACCGCTCGCCCCTGTTACCCGGGCAGAACTGGCAACGATTCTGGACCGCGTCTATCTGTTGTTTGAGAAGAAAGGGATTCTGCAAAAATACAGCAATAAATAGCCTTAAGCGTTGATTCATCAAGCAGGGACCCTAGTCAACAAAAATAGCCCGGCCTCTTACAGTGCCGGGTAATGACATCTATTTTCCGATCAAATTCGGCCGGACTCCTTCAATAAAATAAAATCATGACCACGCCGGGTCAATTTGATGTCAGTAGTTCTGACTGTCACGATCCCGCTGCCTGACCGGGAGATCTTAATATTCTCCACCATCCGGCTGTCGATAAGCTCCTCCATAATATCGGCGAAGGCCTCGGCTTCGAGTTCCATTACCTCCTGATTAACCGCCTGTTCCGCTTCAATCCGCTTGAGGATGGCATATATCTTTTCCTTCTCTTCCATCGTACACCTCTTTCATGCCAGCACTAATTGCCCTGAAGACAATGACCTCTATTATCGCACATCCATTCGGGGCAAGGCGAATTTAAATTTACCGTCATGCAGCATAGCTTGTCCATCCTGCATCTGCAACAAGCGCAGTCCCGGATTGCCGGGACTGCGCTGACTGATTGGATCTCCTAGTAGAAGCAGGCACTCAGAATAATAACGAGCAGGATATAAAGAACCAGAATCGCACCTGTAGATGTCCAGGGACCTACTCCACACGTATTCACGCCGCCTACATTGCCACCGTATCCGCAATCTGCACCCATGAGATTACCTCCTTCATAATGTTGACTACAGAACAGCATATGAGCCGGTTGCCTCATCAGATTGGGCGAAACGGACATAATTTGGGGCGTATGTACAAGGGCATCCTGCCCGCCCTCCTTGCGGGCAGCCCAGGATGTCCCATGCTATTGCTTAATCGGATACCAGAATTCCATCGAAGCTCTCCGGACCTACACGGACTGTACCCAGAAGGTTCGAACTGACAAACGCAGTATACGTTAACTGCGGAGTAATTGTCGGAAGGAAATCATCTGCAGAGAATGTGATAATCTGTGGAGCCAGAACACTAAGATTGAAGGTAGAGGTGGCGGAATAGACCAGCGGGTCAGTTGGTAGTGTTCCTCTAACAATTGTTACAGTTATGCCTAGCAGCGCAAGCGGAAGCTGCAACGAAATGGTTCCTTTTAGTATTACGCGAGGGTTCGTGCCTACCCCTGCAGTGATCAGCCCAATTTGCCCGAACAGCTGCGGAGTATTAATTACTAGGATAGGTATTGCAATAGAGTTAGCAAAACTAGCATTCTGCGAGGTTCTTCCATCAACATAAGTTCCCATATCAAGCACCTCCTTTCTTCTTAATTAATATATTCGCGTTCCTTCTAAATCGCTTGGATGATATCACCATTACTTATTCCCCATCTTATATTACCGCTTGAAGCCGCCGCTCTACTAATCTTCTTTGGTAGTCCCGCTCCGCTTATTGAACGCCAGTTCAAACAGCCCCGTTGCCGATAATCCGGCTAAGCCTCCGGCCCATAGACGAAGAATGAGATTCATGTCTGTAAAAGGGTACGCAGCCGCTCCTACCAGCAGGCCGATGGCCAGCCCCACCGCAGGAACCACGTTGCGCGGAAGATTAACGCTGTTCTTGACGAACTGGACCAGCGCCATAACGAATACCGCCAATACGGATGCAAAAGCTAGTACATTGTTAAGTGCATCATTGTACATAACGGCTACACCCCCTTGCTTGTAACCAGAAGACCGGCGCGGTTCAATACTGTCAGCATCCGGTAGAAATCATAGCTGGCTCCTGACGGCGTATCCAGCAGACCGGCTGCAGACGCGGCCTGTACCGCAGGCTCAGCCCAGGCCGGCACATTCATTACTGTGCGGCCCTCAATGACCGCCAGCCGCTCCGCGACACCTTTAATGGCCTGGCCTTGCTCTTGAACCCCGGCCTTCAGTGTATCTCTGCTGACAGACAGCCCTGCCAGCAGCTCCTTCAGTTCCCGCAGCTCGATTTCCAGCGCCGCAATTTTTTGTTTATCTTCAGCTGACATCTCTTCATCCTCCTTCAGCTCGTCATATTGATACAGGTTATATGAATCCATAATCTGAATCAGCTTGGACGCATAACCCGGGTCCGTTGCGTAGCCTGCAGCAGCAATCTCGCGGGCGGCTGTTTTGCCGTCGACTCCAATAGCCTTGTTGTACAGCTTGGGGTTCCAGGACACTCCCCCGGTAATCAGTGCGGAATGATCCGCTATAGATTCTCCCCAGTTATGATAGGAACGGAACTGAGCAGTCACCTGTACAGCTTGGCCGTTCCTGTATTCCGTTGTCGGAAGCGCCAGGCTGCCCGCAGGCCCGCTGCCCTTGATACCGAACAGATTGCCTGCCTTCAGCGTCAAGCCGCTCGTTCCCCAGCCGGATTCCAGCGCTGCCTGGGCAATCGTCAGCGAAGCTGCGATACGGGTGCGCTGCATATCCGCTACTGCGAAAGAAGCGATCCGGGCGATAAATTCGGAGTTCGTCATTGCTTCACTTCCTTTCCTACTATATTAAATGCCCCGCCCTGCCAAACTGCCTGTGCTTATCCCTGTTATGATGTATATGGAAGTGAGCTGCAGCTTATACGCACGCAAACAGCGCCGGAGCGGATGCACCGGCACTGTTTCAATAACCCACTATATTCCCTTCCACTAAAATACGCTAAGGATAATAATCAGCAAAATAAACAACACCAGTATCGTAGCCGTTGACGTTCTCAGACCTCCACTCATCTGGAGCCCTCCTTTCTTACGCACATGCCCAGCTTTGATCCCTCTACATCATATGCCTGTAGTCCCAAAAAAACTGGGCGAACGCACAATATGGGATTTATATGTAAAAAAAAGTATTGTTAAATCTTCCATCCTGGCTTAAACTAGTAATAATTAACTATATCGGAGGGACTAATTTACTATGCCTTCATATTATTTCAAGGAAATTTGGACACCACTGAGCTGGATAGGCATCAAGTTTTTCCGGGACGACGAAGGATTTCTGTGGATAAAGAGATGGTCTAATCCACGTAAGCGGTTACGCTGAACGTAATGAGATAACGTCAAACAACCTTTTTTCCGGCACAAGAGAAGCATCCCCGTCCTGCCGATAAAAGGTTGTTTGTTGTTTCTGTCTGCTGTTGATTGCTGATGCTAAGATGCCGCCTCGAAGGTAATCCGGTTCTTCCCGCTCCGCTTGGAGATATACAATGCTTCGTCTGCGAGCCGCAGGGTCTCGATCGTATCTCCGCCGTCCGGAGTCCATACAGCAGCACCTACGCTGCAGCCTACACGAAGCTCCTCGCCTTTAATCAGAATCGGCTGGTTGATCTTGCTGATAATCCGCGAAGCCACCACCTCCGCTTCCTTCATCGGTTTGCCCGCCGAGGTATTCAGAATAATCACGAATTCATCACCGCCCAGCCGGGCAACGATCTCATTGTCCCGCGTACAATCCATCAGCCGGAAGGCCACCTCCTGTAGCAGGGCATCTCCAACCGCATGGCCGAAGCTGTCATTCACTTTTTTGAAGCCGTCCAGATCCATGTACAAAAAGCTTAGTGTCGTCCGCTTCTGCTTGGCCTTACTGACCGCATGGGCCAAAAACTCATCCAGTGCTGCCCGGTTGGGCAAGCCGGTAAGCTTATCATGCAGCGCCATATCCGACATATAGCTCAGCTTGGTCTCTGTCTTGGTCAGGTTGTTCACCAGGCTCCGCAGGGAGGCCGACAGAATCGCCACATCCTTGAACCGGGTAGAGGCCGGGATCTCCACATCGGCACCGGAGCTGAGCAGGTCGGCTGTACGGGTGATATCCCTCAACGGTCGGCTGATCCATCCGGCCAGCAGCCAGCCGATTAGTGCGAAGGCCGCAGCGGTCAGCAGACCGCTGATCAGGATGAAGCGTTCAAGCTGATGGACTGAAGCAAAAGCGATGTCTGCCGGCTGACGGATAATGACCGTCCAGCCAAGGCCCGGGTAGTTCATGTAGCCATCACCATAGGCGTATCCCGTTAAATAGGAGTCACGGCCCCGATCCTGTTCGATCGCGTATGAGCTCTTACCGCTGCGGGCCTGCTGCAGGACCGCAGCCGTCATTCTTTTGCCGGTGAGCGCTTCTGGCCCCAATAGAATGGTGTCGTCCTTCTTACTGACCACGAACACTTCCACACCCTTAAGCCGTTCCTTGAGCGGATTCACAATGGAGGCCTCGACCTCACGTGACCACTCCCAGCTAAGATGTGCCGCCAGCACGCCGCTTGTCTGTCCTTGCTTGTCCATGACCGGCACACTCACATCAACAAACTGCAGGGCTTCCCCCGTCTTACTCTGCAGCAGCTTAGATAGCAGCACCGCATCGTGGACATCCCCGACGAAGGTTCCCTTAAGTGCCTGCTGAAAGACAGGCCTCTGGCTGATATTCGTTCCTTGCAAGATCTGATCCGTGGAAGCAACCACATTCCCTGTCTTATCCAGGAAGCCCACCCAGGTGAATACCGGCAGACTCTTCTTCAGCTGATTCAGCAATCTGCCGGCCTCTGCTTGTTCAACGGGTTCCTGAAAAGCATTCAGCTTACTCAAAACTTCTATTTCACCGGAACGTGACCACATGAACTGATCAAGCTTCTCGGACATTTGATTGGCCTCTGCGGCCAGGGAGCTGCCGATACTGACTTCCACAGAAGTGGTGGAGCGGTTGCCGATCACATAGCTGAGAATAGCCGTGAGCAGAATGATAATAACCGCAAATGCAGCTGAAAATAAAGTGCGAAGACTTAATGACATGTACACTCTCCTCTTCCGATGACCTTGTTCATGCTTCCGACCACTGAAGATATCTTGCGGCAACATGTCGAACTGGGTCGATATTTCTTTATCGGAAGAGTCCGGCAGAAATATAATACAGCTTCAGGCACCAGCCGTTTTTTCTTGAGTCGTTACCCTACCTTCGCTCCCATAGAACGGGCCAGCAGCACGGCCTGCTCCACTTCCAGCCGCACTCCTTTGAGCTCCAGGCTCTTCAGGTCAATCCCCTCCAGCTTGGCGTCACGCAGATCTGCCCCTGCAAGCTTGCACTGAGCGAGCTGAACCCGGCTTAAATCCGCCCCGCGTAGATCCGCCTTTTGCAAATCGCAGCCCTGCATGTCTGCCTCGGTGAACCGGATGCCCCGCAGATCCTGCCTGCTGAGATTCAGATGGCGCAGATTCGTATAGGCCCAGTCCCCTCCGCTAAGTGTGATTCCGTCCATATAGGCATTGGCGAAATCCGATCCGACCATCTTGCAGTTCTCGAACTTCGCCACGAATAGATTCGCTCCGGTGAACTTGCAGTTGGTGAATGCGCCATCCGTGTGCAGCGAAGCATTCAGCAGGGCACCGGTGAAATCGCAATCGACAAACCGGCAGCCGGTGGAGGTCATCTCTTCCATTGAAGCTCCCCGAAAGGAGCAGCGCTCAAAGGTGCAGCCGTTTATTTCTCCATCCTGCAATGCTGCGTAATCAAAATTATGCTCATTAAAGGTTTCATTATGGTATTGATACATAGTTTAAGCACCTCTTTATCTGGGTATTGGAGCAAAGGTATGGTATAACAGATACTATATAATTCTTTAAATATACTACTTTAGGAGATTGTCCAAGTGTAGCCGTTTCGATATAATAGCAAATAAAATAGCGGAGGTAAATGATGGATGACTCCAGCAGAAAAGAACCATTCCGATATGTAATGAACCAGCCCATCGATTGCTGGCTTGAGATTCCCGCCAGTAATTCGGGACCGGGAGCGGGAAAATTGACTGAAGGTATTCTGCTTGACCTTAGCCGCTCCGGCTGCAAGGTCCGCACGTCGCTGAACCTCCGCTTCACCGCAGGGGATACGAAGCTGATTATTCATTTTCAGCTGGCGGAAGAGAAGCTGCAGTACGAAGGCAGTGTCCGTTGGGGCTGGATGTTCGGTCTGGGGCAATACCAGTACGGGGTAAGACTGGACCTGCAGGAAGAAGAGGAAGAACAGCTGCTGCGGGAGCTGGAGCTCTGGACCAGCGGAAGAAGCGCGCAAGGCTTATAGTCCATCCTATCCCCAATAATGCACACAAACGCAAGCAAGGCTGATTAGGAGCCTTGCTTGCGTGAACTATGAACGATGCGCTATCCCTCTGCTACACTTCGCTTTATACTTCGATTCTTCTCTTCACCAGCGCCACCATTCCATAGATCATCAGGCAGACCACCGCCACTTCAAACAGCAGCGCCCTTAGATCAACCGGAAGGTATGGTATAATAAATTCACTGCCGGATTGGGGCTCTCCAGTGTAAATCTCGAAGTTAAAGGCAATATCCAGACCAATGAAGTAGGTGTCAAAGAGCAGCTTCTCCAGATAACCTATTCCGTTCTGCAGCAGGACCAGAAGGCCGATGCCAAGCCATACTCTCCACTTCATACGCAGACTATAGGCTACTGTAAAGGAGAACATCACCATCACCATTAGAAATAAGGTAGACCAGATCGATTGAAGCAATGCCCGGAAGCCAACCGTCCATAGATTGCCGGGCAGTAAATCCACCGTGTTCAGCAGCTTGAGGATTCCCAGATGGGCCAGGCCGAGGAGGATGACCACCCCAATCAACAGCAGCGCCAGCAGCATGGGAGTCAGGACCGTCTGCAGTGCTGTAACCGGCAGAAGCCGCCGCTGATAGGATTTAAGATTACGGAAATATCCGGTGACCGCTATAAATATCATCGCGATGGCCAGGATGCAGTAAATAACCAGATTCAGGGAAGCCAAGCCCGTGTCTATCTTTGCACTGGAGATCCACAGTCCGGCCTGAGCGAGCAACGCAATGACGATGAAGACGAGAATGCGTTCTTGTCGGCGTTTAAGATCATATTTTAATAGCTTCAGCATTCGGCAAACACCTCTCTGAACAGCTCATCTACACTCTTCCCATGCTCTTGTCTAAGCTCCTCCACCGGACGATGCAGCACAATCTCCCCCTCCTTCAGGAAAATCACCTCATCAAAGATCCGTTCGATATCCGTCACCAGATGAGTAGAGAGCAGAATACTGCTGTCCTCCTCATAGAACTCCATCAGCGCATTCAGAATCTTGGTCCGTGCCACCGGATCAACGCCTCCAATCGGCTCATCGAGCAGGTATAATCTGGCCCGGCGGGAGAGCGCTAATGTCAGCTGCAGGCGTTCGTTCATCCCTTTGGATAACGTCCGCACCTTATCCGCTGCACGCAGCTTCATGAAATCCAGCATCCGCAGTGCCTTGGCCTGATCGAAATCCGGGTAGAAATCCTGCTGGAATCTCAGCGCATCCCCGATATTCATCCATGACTCCGTGACCGGCACATCCGGCATGAAGGAGACGAGCTTCTTGCTCTCTACGCCCACGGGCATCCCGAGGACTGAGATCCGGCCCGAGGCGGGCCAGGCGAGTCCGGCGATCAGCTTCATGAGCGTGCTTTTGCCGCTGCCGTTACTTCCCAGAAGGCCGGTGATGGTGCCGCTGCCCAGCTTGAAGGAGACCTGGTTCAGCGCCTGTCTGGGGCCAAACTGTTTGCTTACATTCTGAATGTCAAGTATATCGTCCACTCTTCTTACTCCCCCTGTTCTTGGTCCCGCTGGTGAATGTTCTCTGCTACTGCAGTTAGTATATCTTCGCCCTGGAAGCCTAGCTCCTGCATTCCGCGGATAAAACGGTCCAGCACATCCTGTGCCATCTCCTTCTTGACAGTCAGAATCGTCTCTTCGCTTCCGGTCACATATCTGCCCATGCCGCGGCGGGTCTCCACGATGGTCTCACGCTCCAGTTCCTGAAATGTTCTTTGCACGGTATTCGGGTTAATTTGCAGTTCAGCGGCCAATTCTCGGACAGAGGGGATCTTATCTCCAGGCTTCAGCTTACCGGTGATAATCTCTCCCTTGATGTAATTCATGATCTGGAGATAAATCGGCTGGTTATTATCGAATTCGATCCCCATCAAGCAACATCCCTGCGTCTGAAGACGGCGAAGCCTGCAAGCAGGAACAGCGTCATGTAGATGCACAGCAGGATAATGGAGAAGGTTAGTGTCATTCCCTGCATCGGTGCACCGCCATCCTTGTAGGCTGCGAGATTAAGATTAGGGAACAGTACATATTTGTAGAACTCACGGGAAATGACCAGCTTGTCGATGGTGGTCGCGAAGATGGTTGCTCCAATGGTTACGCCAGTCGATTTCGTCAGAATCCCCAGCATGAAGCCGATCGTAGCGTAGACGGTGCAGTACACAGTTGAATACAGCAGCGAAGTTAGGATCTCACCGATTCCCGCTTCCCCTCCGCTGAGTCCGAAGAAGACCGCTCCTGAGAGGAAAAGCCCCACCGTCGCAACTACCTGCATGCTAAGTGTATAGAGTAGTACAGTTACATATTTGGAGGCCAGAATCGCCGTGCGGCTGCGGGCACGGATCAGCAGAAATTTGATCGTCCCCTGGCTGTATTCCCTGGATACAATCCCCGCCGTCCCGACGATCACCAGAATGGCCAGAAGCTGACCAATGCCTCTGGGCTGAAGGGAATCCGCTGTAAAATCTGCCGCTGAAGCATACATATCTGCGGCAAATGTACGAGTCATATAGCCCACTGCCAGCGACAGCACCAGCAGGATGACATAAGGAATGATATTGCTGCGTTTCTTCGATATTTTGAGCCATTCATTCAGCACAAGCAGATTAAATTTACGCAATGCGGTTGCCCCCTGTCCATTTCAGGAAATCCTCTTCCAGACTTTGTCTATTCTCAGTGATCCGGTATATCCCGACCTTGGCTTCGCTAAGCGCCGCCACCAGCTCCGGTACGGATCCATCCGGCAGCTGTACATGCAGCTCGGAATGGGCTTCATCCGCTCCAGTTACCTTGACGCCCTGCAAGGCTCCGGCCACAGTCCGTGCAGCTTCAATCTTGTCTACCCGGATGGCAAGCGCTACCTCACTCTGCGCCTCTGGTGCTTCCGTAAGCTGTGTCACCGTTACAAGCTTGCCGTTCTGAATGACCACCGCGCGGTGGCAGATCTGTTCAATCTCGGCCAGCATATGACTCGAGATTAGAATGGCAATGCCCTCTACCTCTGCTATTCTCCGCATATAGTCGCGCATCTCCCGGATGCCGGCGGGGTCCAGCCCGTTAGTCGGCTCATCCAGAATGAGCAGCTTCGGCGAGTGGAGCAAGGCCTGAGCAATCCCCAGACGCTGGCGCATACCGAGGGAGTAGGCCCGAACCTTCTTGTTCATCGCCTCCTGCAGCCCCACCAGCTCCACGACCTCCTTGATCCGTGATACCCCGGCTCCATCACTCATGCGTAAATATTGCAGCAGGTTGTCGTACCCGGTCATATGCGGATAGAACTCAGGATTCTCAATGATCGCCCCGATCTGTGAGATCGCCTGCTTGAATTCCTTCCGGATGCTGTGTCCATGAATCAGAACATCCCCTCCGCTCATGCGGATCAGTCCGGTCATCATCCGGATGGTGGTCGTTTTGCCGGCGCCATTCGGTCCCAGCAGCCCGACAATCTCTCCCTTATGGATCTTGAAGCTTAGATTATCTACAATGGCCTTCCCTTTTATCAATTTGCTGACGCCCTGCATTTCCAGTACGGTTTGTTCTTGCGCAGGGCCTGACGGCTCCTGAACATTATGAGCGGTTGAATTCATGACAGCCTCCTTGTGCGGATCGGTATAGGTGGAGTATTAATTCCACGGGTTGTTGCTAAGCTGGAACATGTGTATTTTCAATGTTGTATTGGTGTGTTAGTTAAATAGTACACTAGGTGTTTCGATTTGTAAAGCAGGTTTGTGAAAAATTTCCTGAAGCACTATTAAACAGGCTATTCGTGCAGGGGTTCTAACCATACCAATCTCTATCAGCATACATAGAATAGTATTGCAGCTGGCAGTACGTGCTGCTTTTGCCAAAAACCGCTCCAAGGAGGAATACACATGAATAAAGAGGTTCATATCTCTCAGACTTATCCAAGACTAACGGTGTACAGCGAAGAAAACTTCCGGGGAAGAAGCAGAATCTACAGAGGCAATCTCGGTATCCGCGATACGGACAATATTCTGGATGGCATCGAAAGCCTCCGCTTCTTCTCCACCAGTAGCAATGCTACGCTCGTCCTGTTCAGCAGAACCCGGTTCAGAGGCAGCTTCCGCGTGCTTCGCGGCAACCACAGTATCCGTGATCTGGATGACTTCATCTCCGGCAATGACGTAGAATCGATCATCTCTACCAACCAGAGACTGACGCTGGACCAGATCCGCCGTATCCGCAGCAGCGGGGAACTTCCTCCAGGCTACCGCTTAATCTAACAGAATAGGCACGTGAAACAGGGCACCCTCTGGTATCGCCCAGCCGGAGAGTGCCCTGTTTAGTATTGGATTATCATGATCAACGTACTTTTTAGCACAACTAAATGATTCCTTTTTCGTTAAAGTTATAGGGGGTGAGATCATGCGGAGTATTTGCTTTTCCATTCTGGTATCTATTTTTCTGATGAGTGGATGTAGCAACCCAACCGGAGAGCGAATCATAAACATGAATTACAGCTTCAATGAACCACATCTTTTTCCGTTTGAGATCAATGAAGTTCGTACTGAAATCGCAGTTGATAACCCGTATGTGCTACAACAGTATGTTTTTCATTATAAAAACAAGCAGACCCTGCAAGAAATAAGATACATCCTGAGCAAGGTTATGAGTGCACCAGAGAAAATTTCCACCCAAGGCAAGCAACGCTTAGAACTTGATAATGGAAAAGAAGCATACTATGACGAAGACGAAACTACTCAATCCATCTGGTGGGAGGGGGAGAACGGATTTTTGGCGCGATTTGTATATTATATCAACGGAAATCTAGATCCGATCCACACTAATAAATTAGAGGTCTCCGCCTTTATAGACTTAGCTAATCAAATTCAATAGTATCTTCAGACCAGATCACCGGGCCGGCAGTATATACTGTGAAAACTAGCATTCCGCGAGGAGGACCAACAGAATATGAAGCCACTGGATATCCATCCAACAGCGTTGTATGAGCAGGTTCAGTCCGACATTGGCAGCTTTCAGGTCTTGAGAAACTACAGACTGAATAGTGTGAGAACCGGGGTCTGGAAGCTGCAATCCGATCAGGACTCTAAATGTTATTACTTAAAAACCTACAGCCGCAAACAGAGATGGCATCCTGAGGTTTATGCCTATCTGCATTGGGTAGGTCACTTGAAGCCGTATGTACCAGAGTTCATCGCTTCTTACGAAGGCGAAGGTTGGCAAGCCATATTAATCACATCCATGGATGGATTAATCATGAGGGATACTGAACTAAGTCCCCTGGCTGTGGAAGCCGCTTACCGTAAGGCAGGTGAATTAACAAAAGTACTGCATGATTCACAGATTGGCGATTGGTTCGGCCGCCCTGATATAAATGGAAATCCAATCGAGTTATCCCATAATGAGGACCCGGTAAATTATGTTTCTAGTTCCATTAGGGAAGTTACAGCGCGATGTATGGAGGAAGATCTGCTGCAATCTTCTGAAATCTCTTTAACCGATTGGGCACTTCAGAACGCTCATGTATTCCGGCACAGCAGACCTGTTCCTATTAGCTGGGACTCCACACCAGGCAACTGGCTGGTGGATGACCAGGGTATTTTGACAGGAATGATTGACTTCGAGAATATGCTGTGGGGGCTGGCTGTGGACAACTTCTCCATTCTGTTCGCCAGATATTTCATAGATCATCCATCAGCCAGAGATGCTTATTTTGCAGGGTATGGACTTGAAGTGCTTAAGGACCAGTCTGCTGAAATACAAATATGCTGCATCAAAATGGCCCTCGGCGATATCTGCTGGGGTACTCACAATCATCAGCCTGAAGTCGTCCGATCCAGCAGAGAGCTCATGAAAAGAATACATAATCAGCAGCTTTTCCTGTAGGGAAGCTTGAAGGCAGTGCAAGTTCCATGCAGCTTCCGGCCTACATCGCAGCTACCTCTGCCGCCAGCTCACGGACCTGCTGTTGCAGGACATTCACCTCATCGGTCCCTTCCCAGTAACGGGTGGCGAAATGCAGGAATACGTCTATCTTGCGCAGGAGCATGAGCACCGGAATCGCCGCCAGTTCCTCGGGAGTCAGCGTAACCCTGCGGTTATAACCCCGCCAGAAATCATGGATGATCCGTTCCGAGTCCTCATGACTGAGCAAGGCCGACAGGATTACAGCAGCATCCATAACCCGTACATCCCGGGTGCAGAATTCAAAATCCAGCAGCGCCGTCACCCGGGCCGTATCCGCTTCATCCACCAGCAGGTTGGAAGCATTCAGATCGCCGTGCACCAGCTGATGCGGCAGGCTCTGAAGCTGTTCCAGCGAGTCAGCCACATTGTCGTAGGCATCCACTAATAGGGTCAGCTCCGGCAGCAGCTCCTTCAGAGACTCGGGCGGGTCCGTCACCAGACCATGCAGCGCTTCACGGGTGCATAGCGGATAGGAGGTCCGCAGCTCGTAGTATGGACGGTATACGGACGGGATGCCCGTATCTATCTCAGCCAGTGCAGCGGACAAGATGCCTGCCGCTTCTCCAAAAGACTCATAGTAATCGGCAGCTTGCCCGGACGGGGATTCCCCTTTAATATAAGCAAACAAGCAAGCGAATTTCCCGCTCTCTTCAAGTTGAACCAAGGTCTCTCCACTGGCAGTACGGATCGGAAGAGGTGTACTGAACGGCAGACCCTCAGCGGCCAGCTTCAGCAGCACCGTATGTTCAAATTCTATTTTGTTCCTGTCCTTATGGGTGTCATAGATACGCAGCACAGCGCGGCGTTCCCCGCTCTCCACGAAATACGTTGTATTATTCCATCCTCCGCTCCGCTTGCGCAGCGTGCCCTTCCATTCAGGCCAGACCTGACTCAATATAGCTTCCGTAGGCTTATGCCCCTTTCTATTAGGTTCAGAAGCAATTGTAGAATCCGGGTACGGCTATGTCAAATCTACTAGGATTGGGGCGGTTCGCTAGCCTCTGATCCAGTCGCCTTTTTTAGCTGCAAAAGACAATTATACAAAACAAACTATCAGATTTACATATATTACTGTATCAAGAGAAAAGGAGGACTTCCAAATGCCAATTTATACTATCGGTGCAGTGCCCAACCTTGAGCCTACCGGAACAGTAATATCGCAATTCGTCGAGCTTCGAATCACCAACACAACCGTTGCAAGGCTGGAACCTATTGTAGTCAATGCTTACAGTGTCGCAGATTCCGGCCCGGAGGGGATAGCTGAAACTCTGAATTTCACAACAACGTTCGGGATTGCCGCTCCAAATGGTGTGGTTACGCTCATCATACCAACGACAGTGGCCAATTACAGTATCACCGTTTCTTCACCTGGTGCTCCCGGATTCGTGAACGACATCTCGCTATACGCAGTAGCCCGGGATGCAGCCGGATTCATAGTGTTTGATCAGGTATATCCATTCGGAGACTGGAACATCATCGGTCCCGTCCTTAGTTAACTTCATTTCATTGCTCAGGCGAGTCCTGAGCTTTTTTTGTTTCTGGTAAAACTGTACAGAATAGCAGCCCGCTCACTATCACGATCACTCCTGACCTGATAAGCCTATGCTTGCACCACTTCAATAATATGCGGAATGCCTGATTATCCGCTATAATGTAATCCATACAATACAAGCAAAGGATGGGATACATATGGACGCAACCGTTAGCAAACGCTGGCTGCTCGCCAGACTCTACGAGCCGGAACAGACCATCGTAGACTGCCGGTTCACATTAGGCCAGCCTAAGGCCGGCAGAGACAGCTATCAACAAGAGCATATTCCGGGCGCGATCTATCTGGATCTGAAACTGGATCTGTCCTCTCCGGTGAGCGAGCATGGCGGTCGCCATCCCCTGCCTGACCCTGAAGTGCTGGCTGCACGGCTCAGCAAACTCGGAATCGGTAATGATACTCGCATTGTCGCCTACGACGATGAGAACGGCATGAACGCCGCCCGTCTGTGGTGGCTGCTGCGTTACCTGGGGCATGAGCAGGTATTCATTCTGGAGGGCGGCTTCAGCCAGTGGAAAGAGGGTAAATATCCGGTGACGGATCATCAGCCGGTGCGGGTGCCTAGTACCTTTACAGCTAATGTTCAGCCGCAGATGCTGGCGGGAGTTGAGGAGGTGCGCGAGGTATCGGAGAAGACAGTTAATAATGCTGGCGCTGAGTCTGAGAGTGACGTCAACGTTGCGGATGCCGTGCCTGCTCTTCCCGTGCTGATCGATTCCCGGGCCAATGACCGCTATCACGGCCAGAATGAGACCCTGGACCCGGTCGGCGGGCATATCCCTGGTGCGGTCAACTACTTCTGGAAAGACACGCAAAATCTCGACGGTAGCTTCAAGAGTGCGGAGCAGCTTGAAGAACATTTTGCCGGACTGGACAAAGACCGTGAGATCATCGTCTACTGCGGCTCCGGTGTAACAGCCTGCCCGAATGTACTGGCGCTAGAAAAGGCCGGATATACGAATGTGCGGCTGTATGCGGGAAGCTGGAGTGACTGGATTAGCTATGAAGATAACCCGGTGGCCACAGGAGACGAGTAAAAGCCGATTGACCGCATCGGATTTGAGTTTTGGGGCTGTGACAGGTTGCCGGAAGGCAGGCTGCTCACGGCCCTTTTTCGGCATTTTCGCGCACGCTGTTCCAGAGATCGACAAGTTGGTAATTTGAGGATTGACAATATGACAAGTTAAATTTAAAATAATCACAGCGGAAAAGTATGATTTAATTTATTATAAACTAACCATAGAAGGAGATTTTTAAAATGACGGCTCTCCAAACCTTTAAAGCATCTGCGCATTTGCAAGACGGAGTCCAAGTGAAAGTAGCATCCCGAAACTTTGAATTTATTATTGACGAGCCCAAAAGCTTGGGCGGAACTGATACCGGTATGAATCCGGTCGAAGCTTTGCTGGCCTCGCTGGGAGCATGCCAGTCTATCGTGGCCAGAGTGTATGCGCCTAAATTCGGCGTGAACCTCAAGGATTTCTTCGTGGATGTAGAAGGCGATCTTGATCTGGATGGCTTTTTCAACAAGTCGGAGGTGCGTCCGGGCTATTCAGAAATTCGGTATACCTTCCGTATTAAAACAGATTCACCCAAAGAACAGGTTGAAGAATTTGTACGATTCCTGGAAAGCAAATGCCCCGTTGGAGATACGCTCGCAAACCCGGTTAATCTCAAGCTGGAAAGCATTATCATCGAAAGCTAAGCAACCGATCAGAACCGAGAAGCTTCGTCGGACACAGGTTTGGGGGCTGGGACAGGTTAAAAGGCAGTGACCTGTCCCAGCCCTCTTTGGGCTTTCCTGTCAACAACTTGCAAACGTTCCGGGTTAGCAGCCCCACTCCCCTTCGTCAGTTCTACCTATGACCGGTCCGGCTACCTTCTACTACAGTTTGGTCAGCACATGCGCACTCACAAAGTAATCCCTGTCTTCGTATTCATCATGGACGAACTCCCACAGCAACGAAAACCTTAATTCAACTTTATACAACCGCATAATTTGCGGATGAACGTGGACAAATGCCCCCGGCAAGCACAAGCCTTGTTGCGCCATCTCCGGCAGATGCCCGTAAATCAGGTCCAAGTTTTCACGGAGATTTCCTCCCGTCAGCTCCAGAGTCTTCACAGTGGCCGGGCTGGTATAACCGGTTGCTGATATGCGCTGCAGCAGCAGAGTATCGGTTAAATGGACAATCACCCCGCCCGGTGCCAGGAGGCCCTGCAAAGATTGAAAGATGTTGATATGAATCCGTTCAAGCAGCCGATCCAGCTGAGCGCTGAATTCCGGTTTATGGGCAACCTTGTTTTTCTTCCGGTAAAAAAAGGCGGAAATGAGCTGCGTCGTGAAGCATAAATTCATGACCACGTCAAAAGGAGGATTCAACGGCGAAAAATCCACGTTGGGCAGCAAATCGTCAACCTTTGCTTTCAAGTCATCCGGTGAAGACACTTCCGTTCCTACTCCGGTCAGATCAATGATTGCCCGTTCGTATTTTTCCGGGTGTGCCGACTTGGCCAGAAAACGGTCCAGCGCTTTTTCATCAATATCGACGATCGTGATCCGTTCAAATATAGACTCGATATACGAAATGGGCACATCGTTTCCGTTCCCGGCCCCGAGCAGTAAAATATGCCCGCGCCCGCAGCGGTTATGTTCCAGCGTTTGTTCCAGAACTTGCTGAATCTGAGCCCGGTAGCCCGCCCAGTGCTGCCAATCATGCTGGGTCGAGTCATTTCGGAGGGTGTTGGCTTTGCGGAATTTGACGTAAGGAACATTGACTTTTCTCATAAATGGATTCATAGCGTGATTCACCTTTTCTATCTAGAATGGAGCATTAACGAAATTATAACTTTTTTGGAGCAGGCGGTAAAAGAATGCTTTACAACATATTCGGGCTCACTGAAATTGCAGATGGATTAGGGCTCTCTCACACGATCTACGGACAATGTACAAAGCGGATCATGGTTACGTATATTAAAAGCAATATCACGGCTTTTTAGTGAAAGCTGTCTTTTAAAGAGGTGAACCGTGTGCCTATTAAAACAGGTAGCCAATACATCGAACGTATCGACCGGCAAAATATCAATATTTTTTACAAAGGAACACGGATCGAAGGCCCTTTATCCAAGCATCCCGCATTTCAAGGTCTCATACAAACCCAAGCCGAAATGTACAACATGCAGTGTGATGAGCGTTATTTAGCACAGATGACCTACCCTTCACCCGATACAGGAGAGCCTGTCGGTCTATCTTTTCTTCCACCCAAGAATGCTGAGGATTTACAGCGCCGCAGAAAAATGATTGAACTCTGGTCCAACTGCCATCATGGGTTTTTAGGACGTTCTCCGGATTATATGAATACAGCCCTCATGTCTCTGTTTACAGCTGCCGATATCCTTGAGGAGCTGAATCCGAAATATGCTGAGAACCTCAGGAAGTACTATGCTTACTGCCGGGATCATGACATTACCTTATCCCATGCCTTCATCCAGCCTCAAGCAAGCAAAATATCCGGCCAGATTGATGCTACAGAGGATTCTATCGCTGCTAAAGTCGTTGAAATCAATGCTGAAGGGATGATTGTAACCGGTGCTTTTATGATGGCAACACAAGGGGCTACATGCGATGAAATGCTTGTATTCCCAACGCCTTCCCCTTCGTTTGTGGATGATGATAATCCGTTCGCGTTTGCCTTCGGCGTGCCTAATGATCTGCAAGGGATGACTTTTTTTTGCCGTGAAAGCTACGCAGCCTCATCTGCCTACGACCATCCGTTAAGCTCAAGATATGAAGAAATGGATACCCTAGTCATATTTGACCGCGTTCTTATCCCTCATGACCGTGTATTTTATTACGGAGATGAAATGTACTGTTCCCGATTGTTCGGCGAGAGTCACTTCCATACGCATCTGGCCCATCAAATCATCACCCGCTATATTGCAAAAACAGAGTTCTTTCTCGGGTTGCTGGAATCTTTGGCGGAAGAACAAAACGTTATCCCTGAGCCCCATACTATTCAGCCTATTTCCAGAACGATAACCTATTTGGAGACCTTCAAAGCCTTAAGACTCGCTTCTGAAATAGGCGCTTCCCCGGACAAATTCGGATATCTCGTTCCAGACAAAGGTCCACTTTTGGCTTCGTCCGTTCACTTTTCGGAGTTTTATCCGGACCTGATTGAAATGGTTCAACATCTCAGTTCAAGCGGTCTCATCATGATCCTCTCGGAGTCCGACTTCGATACAAGCGCTGGTGCATACCTCAGTCAGTATTTGAAGGGTACGGCTTCGGAGGCGTGGTTCCGAAACGCTTTATTCCGGCTTGCTTGGGAACTCGGAGCGGGTGCATTCGGCGGGCGACAAATCCAGTTTGAGCGGTTATTTTTCGGCAGCTCCCACACACTGGCCTGGCGCATGTACAACAGCTATGATAATCACGAATCCTTCCGTCACATCATTCACGAGTTCATTGCACCAGAAGAAACCCGATTCGTTATGAGGGGAAGCCGGTAACTCAAAGACACTCTTCTCATTGTTCTGAGGAGAGTGTCTTTTGTCAAAAAAATCATCATTTCAAAGTCTGATGTCTCCATTTCCGGGGCAGCTTCAGATCCAGCCGGCTTGTCCACCAGCATCTCCATGGACAGTACCGTTCCCCCATTCGCATAGGGCTTGAATTGTTCAGGCATTGCAAAACCGAAATCCTGATAGATCAGCTTGCCCAAGGTTCCTCCTTCGCCTCCAAGCACAGCTCAGCCATAGCTGTCATAGAGAGGGGCTGGCGATAATATTCCCGGATATAACGGGCGATCTGTTCAGCCAGATCCGGTTCCGTCTGATGCGCTCCCGTACCCGTCCAGCATGACTTTGGCGTCTCCCTGATTCGTGAACACAAACGCACTTGAAGGCAAAGTATAACTCTGAAGCTTCTCTCCCGGCTGCATGATCACATGACGGATATCCAACACTTTCACAGGCACATGATTCCATAATCGTATTCTTTCTGACCACTCCATAAAAGCACCTCTATAACTAATAAGCTTACATATTTGTATAACTCTCTTCATTTATCCTTGATCCGCTTGAGCAATCAGCTTGGTCATTTCCTCTGCCTGCAACAGAGCCGAGAGCGGGTCGGACAAGAAGTAGTTCTCCCATTGCAGCTCTATGATCCCGCAGCCGGCTGCTCGGTGAAGTTCAGTCATATCCGGCATGTGCCCCTCCCTCCCACTCTGTTTGCTTCTTAGAACCAGCAGATAATCCTCCGTGTATTGGGCAATGTCCTGCCGATCAATCCAAATCGACTCATGTCCTTGCTCGAACAGCTCCTGCCACACTTTCCATGGCGGCTGCAGCCCCAGCACTTCATAGGCAGCTCTCCCGCCCCGGGTGGCTGCATTGCCTATAACCCGAATCTCCTGACTCCAATTCGGGTCAATCACAGTGAATGTCCGCCGTTCCGGACATTGCCGCAATATCGCATTCCGCACATAAGCTGCCCGTGTCTCATATTCGGCACTCCACTTCGCCGCTTCCTGAGCGCGGTTCAGAATATGCCCCATAGCGGCGATCCCTTCCCCGGCCGAACGGAAATGATCACTCTGAAAGACTACTGTAGGAGCTATCCTCGCAAAGGAAGCAAAGGCTGTCTTGTCCCAGGTAATGATCAGATCAGGTTCAAGTTCAAGCACCTTCTCTATAGATACCCGGTTGTGGTTGCCGATATCTTGTACCTCAGAACCTATATACTGCCCAAGCAGCCGGTTGCTGTCCAACAAGGTATGCGGGGCTCCCACAGGTGTCAGACCCAGAGCCAGTACTTCTCCC
Organism: Paenibacillus sp. FSL P2-0089; assembly: GCF_038595095.1. NCBI lineage: Bacteria > Bacillati > Bacillota > Bacilli > Caryophanales > Paenibacillaceae > Paenibacillus > Paenibacillus sp. FSL P2-0089. Next base: position 3,187,777 of record NZ_CP152006.1, on the reverse strand, counting down.
AGGCTCCAATCTATAACTACCCGCTCAGGCTTGTCCGGAATAATAATCTCACCCATCACCGTTTGTATATTTCTTCTTTTGTGCCCGATACCCGCCATAGGGGAAGTACTCCCTCTTGTCTGTTCTATAAGGGGCTCATGGGCCATCTGTATAGTGCGCGGTTGCAGGGTTATCCCGTCCTGTATGCCTTCTCTTTCACAATCGCTGATCTGCCGCCTGTAATAATCGGGAGATACACCCTCGTGCTTCTTGAAAAAACGGCTAAAGGCATAGGCGTTGGCATAACCTACCCGCTCTCCGATTTCCTGCAAGGTTGCTTCCGTATGCAGCAGCTCATAGGCTCTATTCAGACGAATACGCGCCAGTACCTGCCCGGGGCTTGTCTGCAGCTTGCTCTTAAACAGTCTGGTTAATAATCTCGGACTGCAATGGGTCACAGCAGCAACATGTGCTACAGTCAGGGGTGTACCGTAATGATCCTGCATATATCGAACAGCCAGACGGGTACGGTCAGGACCAAAGATGCTGATCTCCTGCTGCTGCATCTGCTGCAGCAGCTCGTAGAGCCACTGGTAGAATATCGCCGTGACTTGAATCCGTTCAAGAAAAGCTATATTTCCCCACTTCTCATGCAGCCTGGAAGCAAGCTCCAGTAGCGGGAGCGGATAATGCGGCTTCAACCCATATTCACACTGTAAGGTTATGCCGGGAAGCTGCTCATCCAGAGGTTCCTGCACCTCCCCCTCAGTCTCAGCCAGCATATACATGATTGAGTACAGCTCAATCCCCGTGTCAGCCTTCATGCGCACAACGGCGCCTTTACTTCCGTGCAATACATACCAGCCATCCAATGCATGAGGCGTCTCATCCAACCACAGCTGTCCCCGTCCCTGCACCAAAATAAAGGTATGGGAGGACAGCCGCTGCTCTCTGTATTCCCTTCCCGGTTCCATGCCTGATTGACGGATATCCAGCAGACGGACCGCCTGATTATCCCAAAGCTCAATATACCCCTCTATATTCATAAGAAAACTCCAGTCTCAATACTTGAACACTTCAAGATTCGTTATCATCTGTCCCCATAGTATATGATAATGATTCTCAGTGCAATGCCTCCCATGTTCCGAAACAGGTATGCCGAATGTTCCTGATTGGTCATTGTGTAAATAGAGACCACCTTCTATAGTGATAATAGTTCTCAATAAGAAAGAGGGTCGAACATTATCAAAAGGTTCAATTTGTACTACATAGCCTTATTGTGTATGCTGGCAATGGCTATATTGCTCACAGGATGCTCTAAGCAGAATTCCAGCCGTCCAGGGAATACAGCCGACCATTCACAGGATAAGCGTATTCTCTCAACTGTAAAAGGAGATGTGGAGGTCCCTGCACACCCTTCCCGGGTGGTTGTGGACTGGAACATTGGCGATGTACTGGCTGTTGGGTTGACACCGGTAGGCGTTCCGGGCAGTTTGCTGGACTACGGGGAATTCCTGCGCAAGCCGCTTGAAGGTGTAGAAGATATCGGCAACCATAACGAGGTATCCTTGGAGAAGATCATTGAGCTTAATCCGGACCTGATCATTACCTGGAACCAGGAGGCTTATGAAGCTTATTCCAGAATCGCCCCTACTGTCGTATTCATAGCCGATGATTATGACTCCATGCAGGCAGAGGTCAGCGCAATGGGAGAGATTCTTAACCGTCAGGAAGAAGCTGAGAAGTGGAACAAGTCCTTCGGGGAGCGGACCCAGGCCGCCCGTGCCAAAGCACAGGCCGCTGTACCGGCTGGCGCAACCTTCACGATAACGGATTTTAACTGGTTAAAAAGTGTGGGTATTGTAGGCAAAAGTGCAAACCGGGGCGGCAAGGCCGTCTACGAGCTGCTTGGACTGACTCCTGCTGAGAAAGTAAAGACGGAGCTCTTTGATCAGAATAAGGAGAGCATTGAAATCAGCTCCGAGGTATTCGGGCAGTATGTAGGTGATTATCTGCTGGTGATGAAAACAGTAGGCGCATCTGACGAGACCCTTCCCGGGATATGGAGCGAACTGGATGCAGTACGTAACGGCCAGGTGTATGAGCTGGATATTCATCAATACCTAAGCTCAGACCCGTATACCTCTATCCTGCAAGCGGAGGATATTGCCGAACGACTGGCCAGTAAGCAGACGATGCTCCAGTAATGTAAGAAATAAGCGCACAATAGCAAACGGGGTGCAAAGAATGAACAGTAAGGATGGAATCCCGCCTGCGGGAGCCTTCGGACAGCTTGATCAGATGTGGTTCAGGCTTCGGAGCAGCGAGCAGAACAGCAGTCTCACGGGAGGGTGTTCACTCCGACTGCAATTCCTTGAATCTCATCTGCTCCTGATTCCAGTTTCGGGCCGGGGCTGGATCACTGTGGACGGCAAGTATGGCGAACTCAGAGCGGGAGCTGCCTTTGTCTGCCTGCCGGGGCAATTAATCGAAGCCTGCCTGGACGGTTCAGACGAACCGAATATATACATTTTGCGGTTTGATGTATTTAGCCAGCGGAATCTGCCTGTACAACCGGGCCGGATAAGCTCAACGGAGCCCCAGCTCCCCTTCTCCCTGGAAGGAGAAACAGCGATGTCTTCAACTGTTACATACAGCAAACACTGTGAGGCTATCACCGCTTCCCTTGGCAGTACAGACCCCTTACAGCAGCTGCTTGCCCAGAGCAGATTCTATGAGCTGCTGTACAGTCTGCTCAGCGATGCCAGGCAGTCCGAGCCAGACGATACCGATACGATTATGGAACGGGTCAAGGCCTATATAGAGCAGCATTACCGTGAAGAGCTTTCGATCACCCTGCTGGCGGGCGAGGCAGGCATTAGCGTAAGGCATTTCATCCGGCTGTTCAAGCACAAATATGGTCTTAGCGCCATCGAATACCTGACCGAATACCGGATCAGACAAGCAAGAAGTCTTATGCTTCCGCATTCGAATTATGAATTAAAGGATATCGCCGCTTATGTCGGTTACAAGGATGTTCCTTACTTCCGGCGCAAGTTCAAGCAAATTACCGGTGTAGCTCCGGCCACCTTCATGCGCAATGCCAAGCTGAAGATCGTTGCCTACCACGGCAGCCTGATTGGGGCGTTGCTTACGCTGAATATTATTCCCTGCGCCGCACCGGCTGACCATCCCTGGACTGAATATTACCGCCGTAAATATGAGACAGATGCGGTTCTGCCGCTTGACCAAGATGACGCTATCCGCATCCAGCAGCTTGCTTCCCTCCGCCCTGATTATATTCTGGGACTGGAGCAAGCGCTAAGTCCCGCCATGCAGCAGCAGCTTCAAGAGCTTGCCCCCACTTCGCTTGTTCCCCGGCTCCAAATGGATTGGCGGACGGAATTAAGCTTCATCGGACAATCTCTTGGCAAGTCGAAGGAGGCAGCGGCTTGGTTAGGCACCTATGAACGTAAGGCGGAAACAGTCCGTGCAGAGTTGGATTATAAGCTTACCAGGGGCAAGCTGCTTATCGCCCGAATATCCGGTCAGACCCTCACCGTATTGTCTAACCGAAGCTTGGCCGAGGTGTTCTACGATGATCTGCATTTCATCCCCGCTCCCCTTGTTAACCGCAAGCTAAGCCGTCAGACCTTGACACTTGCGGAACTGAAGTCTGCGGATGCGGACAAGCTATTGTTGATCGTAGACGGGGATGCCGCCTCTCAGGCCATTTGGTCAGAAATCCAGCATCAGGAGTTGTGGAAGCTGCCTGATCCCGCCGGATATTCGCGCGTTGAGCTTCTCCCTCCCTTCCCCTGGACAGAGTATACCCCGTTCACACAGGAGCTGATTCTTGACCTCGCGCCATCTCTGTGGCGCAATCGGATATGAAATATTGGCGCGATCATCTATAGTCGAATCCAAGGGATTGTTTTATACTCCTAACAGTGATATTGATTCTCACTCTCATGTGAGATACAAGGTATCGAAACTCAGGAGGTTATAGAATTCATGCGACAGATAAGAACAGGAATTGCATTCTTCACGGCCGCTCTGCTAGTACTGGTAATGGCAGCTTGCTCTAATAACGCGGGACAGGCCGAGGTAGAAGCTTCAACAGAAGCGGACTTTCGTCTGGTAAACAGTGAGAAGGGCGAAATTAAGATCCCGGCCCATCCGACCAGAGTCGTCGGCCTATCCGTAGTCTACCCGGAGTTTCTGCAAGCGTTAGGCGTTACACCCGTTGCTGTGCAGAACTACCAGGAAGAATTCCCAACCTATCTGCAAGAGCCTTTCAAGGATACGCTGAAGATGGGCATTGCCAAAACTCCGAATTTTGAAATGATACTGTCTTCCAATCCAGATCTTATTCTTGCTCCTGCATGGTGGGCAGGCAAGGATTATGACCAGTTATCCGGAATCGCACCGACGGTTCTGCTGCCCGAGCGTCAGGACTGGCGCGATGAACTGAAGGACATCGCCGCAGTGCTGGACAAGAAGGAAGCTGCCGAGAAGGTTATACAGGAGCTGGAAGACTATGAGGCCAAGGCCAAGCTGAAGCTTGACGAGCTGGTTGGCAACGAAACCGTGTTGTATGTGAGGGTTATGCAGAATAGCCTCGTCCTCAATGGAGATCAGGTGGACCGCGGAAAGTTCATTCATACCACCCTTGGTCTGGAGATGATTCCGAATTTCCCCGAGCAGTCTCCGTCCATCTCTCTGGAGAAATTACCGGAGTACAACCCTGACCACCTTATTATTCAGTTGAACCAAGAGGATAATGCTGAGATTAAGCAAACCTATGAAGATATGCTGGCGAGCCCTTTATGGAAGAATATGAACGCGGTTAAAAAGAATCAGGTCATTACGATGGGGGACAAGGATTGGTTTAACGTGGGCATGTCTCCAATGGCAAACCGCTATGCGGTTGACGTGGTTCTAGAGGCCTTTGAAGGCAAGTCGAAATAAAGGGGATTTCAGGATGTGCGATACTGGCAGGTTCCAGAGAGCTGAACGTTACTACATCTCCCCGGAAGCTATTGAGAACGCAGTGGTTACTTTACGACTGACCGAATTATGTATGCCCGCACATGCTGAGCATCTGCTTACCACTTATGCTTCCATGCTTGGGACTGAGGATAAACGTATAGCGGCAGCCATCTTCTGCACATGGATCGCCGGGATCTGCGGAGCCAAATACGCACTGCTCACAGCCGCAGACCCGCTGGCTCATGCCTTGCGACTGAATAACCTGTCTGTGCAGCTCATCCGTACGGAGGGATATCCCGAATTCGCCTTCCCTATCCATAACCACCGGGAGGGTATCTATGACCGGAACGGGAATGGAAGTGAGATCATAGATGAGCTTGGGTTGTTCTACACTAACGAGGTCAGACCAATTATTTCTGCGCTTGCCGAGGCTTCACAGACCAAAGCGGTGATGCTGTGGAAGCATGTCTATAATCAGTTGTATACTTTTATCGAAGAGGATGCTCTTGACGCTCCCAGTGAGTACAGCCGCACCCAGATCCACGGGCAATTCCAAGCTGCACTCTGGGAGTTGACCCCGGAGGTATTCGGACTTCGCAGCAATCCGTTCCGTATCACCCCCAAGTTCCGGACGGACCCCCACCCTCCGCATGATACGATATCTGTTAAGGCTACCTGCTGTCTGGCCTATAAGCTCAGAGCGGATCATGACTATTGCGGCGGATGTCCTATCCTTTAATTAGAACGGGCTTATAGACTACGCACCGGCTTGGAACCTTTTCCCAGCCGGTTTTTTCTGTGAAATAACATCCTTCACTCTACAAGAATATCCGCCATATTCCGACATATTATTTAAGAGCTTTCGCTCTAATACATATCCGGGAGATGACCTATGTCACAGCTAATTCAAAAACGGCCAGTCCGTTCAACCAGCATCGCCAACACATTGGCCATTGTGCTGCTAGTCATTATTCTTGTCGTCTTCTCGATCCTGGGTACCTTCTTCTATTCCAGCACCCGAAGCATTCTAGTAAGCCAGCAAGAGTCGATGCTGATGACCAAAACGCAGGGAATTGTCAGCCAGTTCGATGCTCTGTTCAAGGAGAAGGGCTCACTGGTTAAACAAATGTCCACCAACTCGATTTTTCAAAAATATATTGAGAGCACAACAGCAGATCAAATCACCACTTCCCCCCACGCCGCAGAAGCACTCGCCACACTGGCGGACATTGTAAAGTCTGAACCCTCCTTCGCCGATGCCTGGGTGGCCGGGTTATCCGGGAAGGGATATTTCCTCCAAAATGACGGTCTGACCTCTAAATCGGACTTTGATATCCGCGCCCGCCCCTACTTCAAGCCTGTATCCGAATCCAAGGGTCTCTACTATTCTGAACCTTACGCCGACGTCATTAGCGGCAAAATGCTGATGGGCATTTTCTATCCGATTCTGAATGAGAGCAGCCAAATGATCGGCTTCATTGCCGCAGATATTGCTTTCGATGACATCCCGCAGATCATGCAGAGCTACTCCTTGGGAAGCACCGGGTTCTCCATTCTGGCTACCCGCTCTGGCGATATTCTCTACCACCCGGATGAAGCCAAGGTACTGAAGGAGAAAATCACAGAGAGTCCGGGCGATCTAGGCGCCATCGGTAAAAAAATGATTAACGGCGAATCCGGCGTATCGCTCATTGATGATAATGGCAACCCCCGTTATATCGGCTATGCCACCAGCAAGGATACCGGATGGTCTGTAGGCTTAACCATTACCCGGCAAGAGGCGCTTAGCGAGCTGACGTCCTTCACCCGGACGACCATCACCGGTTTTGCTGTTGCCGCTTTGCTCCTGGTGTTCATCTGTTATCTCACACTGCGCTACCTGTTACGCTCCATTCCAAAACTGCTGGCCGCTATCCAACGGATTGCAGACGGAGACCTGACGGTTCAGCTCAATGATGCCTCTCGCAATGAAATCGGACAGATTGCTCATGGCATTGCGGGCATGGTCCAGAAGATTCAGGGCATGATTCAGGTGATCCATAATACGACTCAGGTGCTGACCCAATCCTCCCAGAACCTGCAAGCCATCTCTACCAAAACCGCGATAACCATGAACGAAACGGCTACGGCCATTAATGAAATTGCGAATGCTACCAACTACCAGTCCGCTGAATCCGAGAGCATTCTCCACAAAACCGGTGCATTATCTGATCAAATTGACGAAATCACCAGTGATGCCCAGACTGTAGGAACCATGGTACAGACCTCAGCAGAGCTCAGCAGTTCCGGTCTTGACTTGGTGGAGCAACTCTCCAAAGCTGCAGAAGACAATCGCCGATCTACACAAGCGATGTCATCGCTCATTGAGGATATTGATCTGAGCCGTCATGAGATTTCGGGTATCGTAGGCACAGTGAATCAAATAGCGACACAGACCAATCTGCTCGCCCTTAATGCTTCCATTGAAGCGGCACGGGCAGGTGAACATGGCAGAGGCTTCGCGGTGGTGGCTGGTGAGGTGCGTAAGCTTGCCGAGCAAACAGCCCGGGCTACTGAAGAAATCTACAAGAAGGTCAGCGCTATTGAGGAAAAAACAAGCCTATCCGTAGAACACACTACTCTTGGCCTTACGATTGCGGAGGAGAATGCCAAATCTGTCGAGAATGCGAAGCAGGTCTTCTTCAGCTTGAACAGTGACCTGGAGGAGCTGAAGGTACGGATGCTGCAGATCAGCAATAACACCTCGATTGTCCACAAGCACAAGGATGAGATTCTGCAGGCGATTGAGGTCATCTCTTCGACGACCGAGGAGAATTCTGCCTCCACTGAAGAGGTAAGTGCCAATACACAGGAGCAGCTCGGCAGTATTGAGCAGGTAGCTGAACTGTCCAGAGAGCTGAGCGAAATCTCACAGAGGCTGGAGGAAGAACTGCGGCAGTTCAAGCTGGAGTAACGGGGTATGCAAAAAGATCGCCAAGTAAGAGATTCACTTGGCGATCTTTTTGTCATGCGGGGGTCTAAGCCTGGCTCGGTGCTATTTTAACATGTACTTGGTAATCGTCTTAGGCGCATAGCTCCTCGTGATGTACAGCTCCCCGCCTCCCGCATAAATGTAATTATGCCCGGTTTCGTAGTCGTGCCAGCTTGTGGAGAGATGATATTTGATCTGCAGGTTCGCCGGGTCCAGCACATAGAAATCCTCCTTGGCAATATCCCCCTCAAAGGTCTCAGGATCAACGACAGCCGGACGCTCCTGCCATTGGTACTGCTTCTCGACCGTAATCTCGCCCGATGGTGTTATCCGGCAGTACCATTCGCGGTCCCCGGCTTCACCGATCTGCTGCTTGCCGAGTAATTGGTTGTCTTTGCTGTACAATTTGTAGACGTTGTCGCTCTGGATCAGATAGTTGTTGCCGGTCGTATCGATCCGATCCATCTTGTTCACAGGACGCACCCACTTCTTGGTGCCGTTAGCGTCATAGCCGAATAACAGCCAGGTATCGCTACTGCTCATCTTAATCAGGAACGAACCGCCGCGAAGCGGATACACCTGGAAATCAGGATATTTAACTGCTTTTGGAGCGGTGTAGGCAGCCAGCGGTTTCGTCAGAGCATCCAGACTCCGGTATACGCTGACTCTGTTTGTATCCAGCTCCTTATGTACCACATAGCCGTTCGGCAGCACATCAATCACCCCTGAGGCCCATTTGCCGGTTAGCTTAAGCTTGCGTAACTGCTTCCCGTCCTGACTGTACTCGGTAATACCACGAGAAGCTACATTGCCGCTAACCAAGGTTCGAATCACAATATTTCCATTATCCAGCACCACCGGCGAGTAGGACCCGGTTATGGTTTTGGTCCATTTCCGTTTGCCGTTCGGATCAACTACGGTAAGATCATAGGGTTTGCCGCCCCACATTTTATAGAAATAGCTGTAGCCGTTACTGGCAGAATAAAATCCATTAGCAGTAAACGGCTTGTCGTTGGCCATGTCCGAATAGTCATATACCCAGTTGGCAGAACCGTTAATGCGGTCAATGGATGCGTACAACATGCCCGAAGACTTCGTCTTGGAAGGGGCTACGGTTACGGTCTTGACCAGCGGAATGAACATCCGATTCTTACTCTGTAAGGTGTCTATAGTGCCCCAGAAGGTAATGCCCTCCGGCAGCGTATAGCTCCATTCCGGCTTCGGGAGCTGTTCCATGACTTTTGCCGCCGATGAGCGTCCAGGAAGCAGTACCTGTGCCGCCAGTAATAGCGCAAAGCCTGCGGTGAAAAATTTCAATCGTTTTGAATTCATAACTCCTATCCCTCTTTTACTATGTATTAATGTTCCAACCTGAATTATTATATGACCACCTAGACAATAAGGACAGGTTATAAATGGATGCTATCTAACCGGTGTGTCCGGCCGCATTCCCGGCGCGTTTGCCAGTACCCGGGGCTGTCCATTACAATGACAGTAATCAGGCTGACAATGCCTATTCCCGGGAGGAGAGTATGACATGATAGCATGGGACCGTGCCGCATGGGGGCAATTAACGGTTGAAGAGAAAAGGCACGCGATGCAGGGAGTGCTTAAACAGCTGCCCGCTGGCTTCAAGTGGCTGCGGTTAGAGAGGTTCGAACGTTACGGCCAGTTCATAGAAACGGGTGTCTTCGTATATGAGGGCAGTGAATACGTGTACGTGCCGGGCGACACGGTGACCCTGGGCCGCTCAGAGGTACATATGTATGCCGAGATGTCTCCCGTCCGCGAAGCTGTGATCGGGCCATTGCTCGTGCAGCGCCAGCCTGCTTCGGCAGGCTGGTACGAATGTCCGCTGGACCGGCTGGACCCGGAAGAAGATGAGGATGTGCTCGAAGCTATCGAAGAGTTCCGTCAGGGGCCGCACACCAGCTATGAGTACTCCCAGTATTTCCGGCTCGAACGGGACGGGGAACAGATCGTAGTGTTCCTGTTCGACGACAGCGAATCGTTCGAAGAATGGTGCGAGTCGGAGCTGCCGGAGGGCTTCACCCTGCCGACTGAGGACGAATGGGAGTATCTGTACGGCGCAGGTGCACGAACGCTGTTCCCGTGGGGCGACGAGATTGACGAAACCATGCGGCTCAGACATGTGTACGGTTCAAGTGTGGCTAATGCTGAGGACCCGTATCCGCTGGAGCTGCCGAATGCGTTCGGCCTATGCTTCCCCGGCGATCCTTACAAAAAGGAGCTGGTCCTCACGCCGGACGGCATAACTGGCAAAGGCGGCGACGGCGGCTGCAATCTGCACGGCGGCCAAGGTGTTGCTCTAGGGTATCTCCCAACCGCGACCGCTTTCCGCGATCCTTATGAGAGCGAGCTTACATGGGAGGATCTGCTGGATTGCCTGGTGTATCGGCGGGTTGTTAGGCTGTAGGATTACGAACATTAGTATAAGACATCCAAAAGCCGCCCTTCCTTCGCATCAAGCGAAGCCGGGCGGCTTTTTCCATTGTAATATTATTTAGTGAGACAGCTTCATAGGCTATCGGTTTCACACACCCTGCGATACAAGCTCTCTCTGGGCTGAAGCTGTTGAAGCTGCTCCTTCTGTGTCCGAATCCGGGCTCTTATCCAGTTCTTCCACACGTGCCACATTCAATTCCTGCTCGTTCTGATGAAGCTCTTTGACCATATTCCTGTAGATATGGGCTTCTTGACGGTCCAGTCCGTCACGATTCTCTTTCATGATCCAGGTTTCCACGGTTCGCTTGAGAATTTCGCCTTTTCGTTCCAACAGTTTCGTATAAGTCAACGTTTCTTCATTCCCTTCCTGATGCTTAGAGTTCATACGCCGGGGTAATCTCAGATGTGACTTCCGGCGTAACGTCTACTATTATACGGGAAAGACCCGGCTCACCCAATGCGGAGCATCCGGACTTACATCGGGTGAGCTGCGCTCAGCGTAGAAGAGGCTGACTCAGCAGGCAGGTTCGCAGATGTTCGGACAGATGCTCCCATATACGGCAAGATAGAAGCAGAATTCGCCTAAAAGTCGAAATGTGTTCGGTATTCCGCATACATTCTGTTCGTGTCCGTACTACCGCTTCAGCTCCGCAGCTCCACACGGAACACGCTGCCTCCGCCAGGGCAGTTCTCAGCCCGTATGCTGCCGCCAAGCGTGTCTACCAGCTCCTTGGCAATGGCAAGCCCCAGCCCGTGGCCCCCGGCCTCCCGCGAACGCGACTGGTCAGGGCGGTAGAAGCGCTCGAAGATCCGGCTCAGGTCTTCCGCAGGAATACCCACGCCTGTATCCTGTACCTCCAGCGCCAGCCACGTGCTGCTGTTCTTCTGAATGAGCGCAGCCCGCAGAATGACACGGCCGCCTGCGGGTGTGAACTTGATGGCATTCTCCAGCAGAATGACCATGAGCTGCACCAGCTTCTCCTGATCCTGCTTCACCGGAAGCTCCGCCGGAGCTTCGAGGGTAAGCCGGATCTGCTTCGCTTCGGCCAGCACGCCCAGGCCGGAGAGCGTAAGGGCCAGGACCGGCGCAAGGTCGAAGCGCCGGAGGACCTGCTCCAGCAGCCCGGCATCACTGCGGGCCAGCAGGAGCAGGTCACGGGTCAGCGCAGTCATCCGCTGGACCTCCGAATACATCCCGTCCACCACATGACGGGTGAACGCCTGTTCATTGATGCTGTCCTCCAGCTTCAGCGTCTCGATGGAGGACAGCATCACGCTCAGCGGCGTGCGGAGCTCATGCGAGGCGTCCGCCGCGAAGTGCTTCTGCCGGTCGTACGCCTCGCGGACCGGCACCATCGCCTGCCGCGACATCACCCGGCTGAAGACGGCGGCCAGCAGGATGAATGCCGCTGCGATGGCGGCCAATACGCCGAGAAGCCAGCGGAATAACTGCTGCTGGAAGGTGACATCTTTACCGGCATACAGGATGCCCGCAGGCTGCCCCTTACGCTCGAAGACCCGGCTGCCGAGCAGATAAGCAGCCTGCGGGCTGTCCTTGGGATCATTCCCCTTATGCAGCAGGCCTGGCCCCTGCACCAGCTCCACTATCGCAAGTCCCTCCGCTGTCTTGGCCGCCCCGGAATCTGCCAGCTTCAGCACCTGCTCCTTCAGTCCCGGCTGAATCTCGCCGCTGCCCAGCAGACCGCCCTCCGTATTCAAGATCACGTAGAATGACTGATCCGCACTGAGCGTAAATTCCTGATTCCCCGGCCCATGGTCCCTACCCTGCAGCAGTTCATCGAACATAGGTCCTTGCAGCTGCTTCACCTCGGCATCCAGCAGAGAATGAAGCCGCTCCTTCTGGTTATTCCAGATCAGAAGATGCAGAAGCAGATAGATGATAAGGAAGGACAATAGCAGAAATACGCTCATCACCGCACTGTACCGCCAGGTAAGGCGCTTTTGGGTGCGTGCGAACAAGTCATTGCCGGAGCGGCTGGCTCCGGAACGAAAAACATTAAATTTCAAAGCTATACCCCACTCCCCGGATGCTGTGAATGTGCTGCTGTTCTCCGTCCAAGAGTGCCAGCTTCTTACGGAGCAGCTTGACCGTAGCATCGATGGTCTTGAGCGTAACCTCAGATTCCATCCCCCAGATCCGGTCCAGGATCACCTCGCGGGCAAGCACCGTGCCCTGGTTCTTCAGGAGCAGATCCAGGAGCTGATACTCTCTGGGCGTAAGCTGAACCTCCTGCATCCCTGCCGCAATCCGGTGGCTGTTCCGGTCCAGCACCAGCTCTCCGATCCGGCATGTGTCATTCTCCAGCGGGAGGAAGGTCCGTCGGCCCAAGGCCCGGAGCCGGGCCAGCAATTCATCAATTTCGAACGGCTTGACCAGATAATCATCCGCACCCGCATCGAGTCCGCGAATCCGGTCCTCCAGCGAATCCCTGGCCGTCAGCATCAGGATAGCCCCGGGATATCCATCCTGACGCAGCTGACGGCACACCTCCCGGCCATCCCGCTCCGGCAGCATCCAGTCCAGCACCAGCACATCATAGCCGGAGACACTGGCGAGATCATACGCCTCATCCCCGGAATTGACCCATTCAACGGTGTATGCCGCTTTCTTCTTAATCATATGTACGATCAGTTCACCCAGCCGGGTATCATCTTCCGCGAGCAAGATCTTCATGGGGTCCTCCCCTCCCTCTCATCAGGTGCTTGTGTCCTGTACATTTGTCAATATATCAAGATACCACATTCCAGTGAAAATCTGGTGAAAACAATGCAGTTGCCCTTTCTCCGTATTTTCACACTGGGAGTATAGAGTAAGTCGCAAGCCATACATTACCCCTAGCGGGAAAGGATGATTCTACGATGACTTCACCACGTAATCTATTCACTCCAAAAGCAGGCAAGCTGCTTGCAGGCACCTTGACGGCAGCACTCATCCTAAGTACTGGCGGGCTGAGCGCCTTCGCCGCCTCTTCCCCATCGGCTACTAGTGTTTCGAGTCCAGCCCCGCTGCTTCCGGCTCCTGAAGCTGGCCTTCCGCCTGCCGGTACAGAGCCGCTAAGCCCGCCAGCCGGACCACCCGGCGGCCCCGGCTTAGGCGGTCCGGGTCTCGGCGGCATCGAGACCAGCGACCTGCTGGCCGCGCTTGGCCTGTCGGCCAGCGGGCTGCGCACAGCGCTTGAATCAGGAAGCTCGCTTAGCGCAATTGCCAAGCAGCAGAACGTGGACTCTCAGAAGCTGCTCCAGCTCGCCGCAAATGCAATAGAGGCCAGACTCAGCCAGGAATATAAGGATGGACGTATCACCGAGAGCGTGTATAAGAGCCGCCTCAGTGAAGTCTCCAAGCGTGCGGCGTCCCTGCTGAACCAGACCCGGCCGAAGCCGCCGGTGCCCGGTTCAGCACCGGCAGATACGGCTGATTTGCCGCCGCTCGGGCCTGGGCTGGAAAGTCTTGACCGCTCGGAACTCGCCGGACTGCTGGGAATCAGCACCAGCCAGCTTGCCTCCGGTCTCGGCAGCGGACAATCCCTTGCCGAACTGGCAGGCACAAGCGGAACCAGTACGCAGAAGCTGATGGATCTGGTCGCCGCTGCCCTCACCCAGGATTTGAAGGAACGCCTGGCCAGAGGAGACCTGTGGGCGGATGAATATTCAGCTGAACTGGCGAATGTACAGACCCGGGCTGCTGATCTGGTACAGCATGTGCATCCCCAGCCCCCGCATCTCCGGCAGAATGACAAATAAGTCCGGAGATTAAGCGGAAAATACAATACCGGAGAGCCTGTGTCTAACGATGCAGGCTCTTCGTGTTGAAAGGATTTTCCAGCAGGTGCTAGAATAAAAAGTCGTTTCCACTCGAATTCTGTCAGGGAATTAGCTTATAATGATCACACTGCGGCTTGACCGAGGATGGAACAAGACCAAGCAATCCAGAATAACCTCAAGGAGGAAGTCCATTGTATAAGGTGCTGATTGTAGATGATGAAGTTTTTGTGCGGAAGGGCTTGATCCGGATTCTGAGTGAATGCTCGCCGCAATTCGAAATTTGCGGTGAAGCCGAGAACGGGGAGCAAGCGCTTACCCTGATTGAACAATTGAACCCGGAGCTGGTGATTGCCGATATCCGTATGCCCGTGCTGGACGGGCTGGGACTGATCAAGAAAGTGAAGACGGAGCTTGTGCAGGAGCCGATTTTTATTATTTTGAGCGGATATGCCGACTTCTCCTATGCCCAGCAAGCCTTCCGGTACAATGTGTCGGATTATATCCTCAAGCCGGTTGACGAACAGGAGCTTACGGTTGCGCTTGGCAAAATCGCCCATATGCTGAACAAAAAGCAGCTCCTCTCCATCACCCGGGAGAAGCCCTTGGTCGAGACGGTCATCGAAAGCCTGCTGCAGACGCAGCCCGATGATCAGGTCATGGGACGGATCGCCTATGCGCTGGAGCTGCCTCTCACCTCTTCCTATACGTACCTCATCGCAGAAATGCAGGATCAGCTTCCTGCCGGAGAAGTCGATTATCTGCCTGCCCTTAAGAACTCTCTGCTGCGTTATTTCCGCCAAGAGGCTCAGACTCTGCTTCTTCATGTACGCACGAACAATCAATACGGGATGATCTTGCCCGGCCAGTGGGTGGATGAACCCCATCCTTCCCCGTGGGGAGGCTACCGTACGATGCTGGATACACTGGAGCGGGAGCTTGGAACAAGCATCGCTTTGTTCGTTGGCCGGAAGGTAAGCCATCTCAATCAGATTGTAGCTTCCGGGGCCAGTGCGGAGCAATGCCTCCAGTACCGTTTTGCCGCCGGCTTCGAGGGCATTTATATGGCGGACGAGCTGCTGGAGCTGCCCTTATACTATTTCGATATCGATGAAGGATTGCACAGCAAGCTGATTTACGAGGTCGAAGCCAATGACAACAAGGGTTACAGCTCAACTGTGGATGCTATTTTCACCATGTTCCAGGAGCGCCACTTCGCCCCCGGGGCGGTGACGAACACGATCCGGCGCAGCATGATTGCCATCATCAACATTATCCGGCAGCTTGAAGGTGACGAGAACGCACTGCAATGGATGACCGAGCTGCTCAACTGGCCGCTGAAATACCGTAATTTGAAGCAGCTGAAGCAGGTATTCCAGCAGTTTATCGCCGAAGCCGCAGAATATATCGCAGAGAAGCGCGGCGGCAAGAGCGAAGGCAATATTGAAAAAATCAAAAAATACATCGACGGGCATTACCGTGAAAATATCTACCTCAAGGGTATTGCCGCCGATTTCGATATGAATCCGGTCTATCTTGGACAGTTATTCCGCAAAACCTACGGTGTGTATTTCAATGAATACCTGCTGACCCTGCGGATTGAGGAGGCCAAGCGCCTGCTGCGGCAGACCAAGAAACGGATGTACGAAATCGCGGAGCTGGTCGGCTTCCAGAATGCGGATTATTTTGCCACCCAGTTTGAAAAGCTTGAGAATATGACGCCGACTGATTATCGCAATATGATGATTGGGCAGTAAATAAGGAGGCTCCCTGCCGTGTTCAACTTCCGTCTGAATCATATGAAGCTTAGAAGCAAGCTGATTGTCATCTACATTGTATGCGTGTTCATTCCGATCATCCTGACCAATGTAATGTTCTATCAGGTGACCACCGCCAATATCAAGAATCAGAAGACCGCAGATGCCGAGCAGGCGATGAATCTGCTGCAGGCTGAGCTGAGGACCGTAATTGAAGATGCAGCAGGCATATCCTACCTCTACTCCATTGACCGGCAGCTGATCCAGCATCTGAATACCACCTATGCTTCAACGGACCGCTATGTGGAGTCGCTGAACGCCATATCGAATCTGTTCAACCGGACTGACAAAGAGAACAAGGTGCTGAGCTCCTCGGTGATTATGACCGACAATCCAACCGTTCTGGCCTCAGCCCATATCATTAAGCTGGAGGACAGTATGCGTCAGCAGGACTGGTATAAAGAGATCAGCCAATTCAGCAACACACACCCCCATCTCTATGTGACGCCCGACAGCATCAGCGTGATCCAGCGGCTCACTGACCGCAGGCTGGAGACGTATGAGCATGTCCTGAAAATTGACCTGAACATGAACTATATCCGGCAGATTCTGGATCTTTCCAGCTTCAGCGGTGATTTCTATATTCTCGACCCGTCGGGCCAGGCCCGCTTCGGCCGTCTCTCCAGCGGTCAGCCCAGCGGGCTGATTACTGCGGCGCACACCCTGACCCCAACTGAGATTCCCAAGCCAAAGCAGGCGATTGTGATCGACAAGACTTACCAGAATAACCGTTACCTAAGCGGCTGGTCGATTTACGGCGTCCTGGATGAGACCCTTATTTTGTCAGATGTCAGACAATCCGGGCAATTTATCCTGTGGTTTGCCGGCATTAACTTCCTGGTTCCCACCATTGTAATTATGATCATGTCCCGTTCTATCCACACGCGTATTAAGAACATTCTGAAGCATATGAAGTCTGTAAAAGACAAAAATTTCGGACTGATCCCCTACCACCTGGAGCGGGATGAGATCGGTGAGCTTACCGTCGAGTTCAACCGGATGAGTAAACGTATTGAGAACCTGATCAATGATGTATATGTTGCAGAAATACAGAAGAAGGAGCTTGAGCTGCGGCAGCGGCAGGCTCAGCTGCATGCGCTGCACAGCCAGATCAACCCTCACTTCCTGTTCAATGCGCTGGAGACGATCCGGATGCGCAGTATGATGAAGGGCGAGACCCAGACGGCCCGGACGATTCAGAACATGGCGAAGATTTTCCGCAAATCAATCATGTGGAAGAGCAGCTTCGTTACGATCCGCGAGGAGCTTGAATTAATCGAGAGCTTCCTGGAGATTCAGAAATACCGCTTCGACAACAAGCTTGAATATCACATCGAGGTGGACCAGTCGCTGCTGAGCATTGAAATTCCGAAGATGGCCTTCCTTCCGTATGTGGAGAACGCCAGTATTCACGGGATTGAGAATATAGCGGGCATCGGGTATATCAACATCCAGATCGCCCAGGAGAAAGGGCAGATTGTCTTCGTCATTGCAGATAACGGCGTGGGCATGGACCAGGCGAAAATCAGTGAGCTTATGCATTACCTGGAGGATGAGTCTGCCATGGGTGATTCAATCGGGATGAAGAATGTAATCACCCGGCTGAGGATCACCTACGGGGAATCGTTCACCTTCTCCATCACGAGCGAGCCCGGAGCGGGAACCCGCATTTTGCTGCGTCTGCCTCTGGAGAACAAATAAATATAGGGTATACCTTAATTATTCAAAGACTGATCTAAGGTTTGCCCTGTAACAAAGTTAAACGCTTTCTTTTATAATGAGGTTGTTCAATAGCACAAAGTAAAGAAAGGGGATATGAAATGCGTACAAAGAAATGGTTCCAAACCGGACTGGCTGCTGTTATGGCTTCAGCCCTCCTCATTGCCGGCTGCTCGGGCGGTAACAACGGGAACAAGAACAGTGCCAGCGGCAACGACGGCGAGGTAAGCACTGAGCCGGTAACGTTCACTTACTTCGGCTTCGGGGCCAACAAGGATACCATGGCCAGTGATACTACCATCGGTAAGAAGCTTCAGGAACAGACAGGTGTAGACTGGAAAATGGAATACGTAGTTGGCGATGGAAGCACCAAGTCCGGGGTTATGATTGCCGGAGGCGACTATCCAGATGTCATCTCTCCAGTCGGCGAGCTGGCCAAGCTGCTCGATGCCGGTGCATACATTCCGCTCAATGATCTGATTGAGAAGTATGGCCCTAATATCAAGCGTGTCTACGGCGATTATATGAACAAGATCACCAATGAAGACGGCAACATCTATATCCTTCCCTTCACTGCAAATGTAAACGGATACTTGTCACCCCCGGACCCTAGCAGCACCTTCTGGATGCAGAGACGCGTCCTTAAGGAGTTCGGTTACCCGGAAGTGAAAACGCTTGACCAGTACTTTGACCTGATTGAGAAATACCAGGCCAAGTACCCTAAGGTGGATGGTAAAGACACCATCGGCTTCGCTACCTTCGCCGGTACAGCCGGTGAATTCTTCACCATCACCAACCAGCCAATGCATCTGGCCGGTTATCCGAATGAAGGCGGCGTCCTGGTGGACATGGAGTCTCATGAAGCCAAGCTGTATCAGGGAACCGAAGATGAGAAGCGCTGGCTGGCCAAATTGAACGAAATGAACGGCAAGGGTCTGGTTGACCCTGAGACATTCACAGCGAACAAAGACCAGTATCTGGCCAAGCTGACCTCCGGCCGTGTACTCGGATATGTCAACTATTCCTGGCAGATCAACGATGCCACAAACAACCTGAGATCCGCCGGTAATGACGACCTGCGTTACGTTGCCCTTCCTATCGTATTTGACGAAGGCATTAAAGACGCTTATGTTGATCCTCCGTCCTTCGTGAACAACCGCGGGCTGGGCATCTCTGTCAGCGCGAAGGATCCGGTCCGCATCATCAAGTATTTTGACAACCTGCTGACCGACGAGAACCAGAAGCTTGTAGAGTGGGGCATTGAAGGCGAAACTTACACTAAGAACGCTGAAGGCCGTATGGTGATGAGCGAAGAACAGCTGACAAACCGCAACGACAATGATTTCAAACGTAAATTTGGCTTCGCTTATTTCGATTATGAATGGCCGCGTTATGGCGACAACTCCGTGTATGATGACGGCAACGCCCACGTTCCGTTCAACCAGCCGGAAGTTGCAGCTATCAACTACACAGAAGGCGACAAAACACTGCTGAAGGCATACAACCTGAAGACCTTCTCCGACTTCTATGCCGAGCCGGTAGAGCGTCCATGGTACCCTGCCTGGAGTATTGAGAAAGAACCGGGCTCCCCTGAGCAGCTCTTCAGCCAGAGAGCCGGCGATTTGCAGCAGAAGTACTATCCTCGTATGGTGCTTGCTGCCCCTGGCCAATTTGAAAAGGTCTGGAGTGAATACCTGGCCGAATACAACAAGCTCGATGCTAAGGGCTACGAAGAATTCATGACTAACAAGATCAAGGACCGCATCGACGGCAAATGGTAAGCGTCCGCTTCCCAGATGCAGCATGATGAACCGGGAAAAGTGAAGCTCGCCTTCACTTTTCCCTTCTACACTTACACTTGTTAGCAAATAGAGAATATGGAGCTTGGAAAGGGGACGGTACAGGTGGGAAAAACCGCTGTGCAGTTGGCAAAATCGAATAATACCGGCACTTCGCGCTTCAAAACCTTTTTTAAAGAGCTATCTAAACAGAAAATGCTGATGCTGATGTCATTGCCCTTTCTGTTATGGGTGATTGTATTCAAATACCTCCCGCTATGGGGATGGACGATTGCTTTCCAGAAATTCAAGCCAGCCAAGGATCTGTTCGACCAGAAGTGGGTCGGCTGGGACAATTTCAAGTTCCTGTTCCAGGAACAGCAGTTCTATCGCGTACTTCGTAATACTCTGGTTATGAGCTCTATTAACCTGGTACTGGGTTTTGTAACGGCTATTGTTCTGGCCCTGCTGCTGAATGAACTGCGCAATGTATTCTTCAAACGCACCGTGCAGACGATCAGTTACCTGCCTTACTTCATTTCCTGGGTCGTAGCGGCCAATATTGTACAAATGGCACTGGCACCGGAAGGGATCATCAATGTGCTGCTGGTCAAAGCGCAGCTTATTGATCATCCAATTCTGTGGCTGGGCGAAGGCAAGTACTTCTGGGGAATACTCGGGGTTACGGAGGTCTGGAAGAATGTCGGCTGGAATACCATCATCTATCTGGCAGCCATCACCTCCATCGACCCTTCTCAATATGAAGCGGCTGAGATTGACGGGGCATCCCGTCTGCAAAGAATGTTCTATATTACCCTGCCGGGTATCAAGCCGGTTATCGTGCTGATTCTAATCATGAACCTGGGCCATATTCTGGAGTCCGGCTTCGAGGCGCAGTACCTGTTAGGTAACGGGATGAACCTCGACTACTCGGAGAATCTGGATATCTTCGTACTGAAGTACGGGATGCAGATGAATAACTTCGGGCTAGCCACCGCAGCAGGTATGTTCAAAACGCTGGTCAGCTTCATCTTCTTGATCGCAGCCAATAATATCGCCAAGCGTATGGGCGAAAGCAGATTGTATTAGAAAGGAGGACACAAGTAATGGCTAAATCCAAAACCAATTCATACCGGAATTCTTCGTTGGGTGACCGAATCTTCGATATATGCAATACGATCTTCATGATTCTCTTGGTCATTGTTACCCTCTATCCGTTCCTGAATATGTTTGCTCTATCGTTCAATGAAGCGAATGACTCTGTCCGCGGGGATATTTATATCTGGCCTCGTGAATGGACGCTGCGCAACTTCGAGTATGTATTCAGTGAATCCAACATCTTCTTTTCAACGTTTGTCTCTGCAGCACGGACGGTAATCGGCACTGTGGTCTCCGTATTCTGTACAGCGATGCTGGCCTATACGGTAAGCCGTCCGGAATATAAGCTGAAGAAGTTTGTGTCCGTCACGTTTATTTTCACCATGTACTTCAGCGGCGGTCTGATTCCAGGCTACCTGCTGATCAAAGAGCTGAACATGCTGAACAGCTTCTGGGTCTATATCATTCCGGGCATCATCGGCGTATTTAATATGATCGTCATCCGCTCCTTCATTGAGGCACTGCCTGAGGGACTGATGGAATCGGCCAAAATCGACGGCGCAGGCGACTTCATCACCTTCTCGCGCATTGTGCTTCCGCTGACCGTTCCGGCGCTGGCTACCGTCTCCCTGTTCGTAGCGGTCTATCAGTGGAATTCATGGTTTGACGTCTTCCTGTACAACTCCTCCACGCCAAGCCTGAGTACGCTGCAATACGAGCTGATGAAGATGCTGTCAACATCCAACACCGCGATGTCCAGCTCCTCGGCAGCCGATGCCTTTGCGAACGCGCAGGGCAATAAAGCGACTGTTACACCGACCTCTATCCGTGCAACGATGACCATTGTAGCGAGTGTACCGATTATCATCGTCTATCCGTTCCTGCAGAAGTATTTCGTTAAAGGGATGGTTGTCGGCGGGGTAAAAGGCTAATTGTAAAAAGCTCTGCACATAAACAAGCGATCTTCGGAAGGCCATCCGCCTTGTCTGAAGACCGCTTGTTTTTTTAATTACTTTTGCTTGCCATCGAATACGGACCAGCGGGCATTCGGGTCAATGCCATCGCCCCCGGCACAACTATGACAGATATGATTCAACAATGGGTCTCCATCAATCCTGAGATTATCGAGCAAATCAGTGCCAAGACGCCCCTCCGGCGTCCGGCTGAACCCATAGAAGTCGCACAGGCTGCGGCCTGGTTGCTTAGTGATCAAGCATCCTTCGTAACAGGGGTCATCCTGCCGGTAGACGGCGGGCTGAGTGCCTAAAGGCCGCTTACCCTCCCCTTTTCTATCCGGCTAATACTTGTCTCAGGAGCTTATAATCCATACATTGGTAAACCGAAACAGTAATGGACTATAATATACAGGTAAAGTAGCCCGATGACGTTCATATTAGTAGTTGGGAGAACGGGGAGTGAACTGTCTATGAATATAGCCGCTAAATTCGTGCAACGTTTCAGAGAATACGATAACCGGAATATGCTTAAAGCCTATCGTGACAAAACGGAGCAAATCCGCACACGGAATTTGCAGGCATGGGATGACACCAAGCTTCAGGAGGAGTCCTTCCGGCTCCAGCAAGCTGCCCAATCCGGCATAGCTCTGGACGAACTGCTTGTCGATGCCTATTCATTAGTCTGTGAGGCTGCCTCAAGAACACTCGGCTTACAGCCTTATGATGTCCAGATCATGGCCGGGATCGCCCTGCATGAACGAATGCTGATCGAGCAGCACACCGGCGAGGGCAAAACCCTCTCAGCCGTAATGCCGGCCTATCTGAATGCGCTGACCGGCAAAGGCGTTCATGTGCTGACCTTCAATGATTATCTGGCCCGGCGGGATGCGCAGTGGATGGGTCCCATTTACCGCTTCCTGGGACTATCGGTGGATTCGGTTCAAGCGGGCATGAGCCTGACTGAGAAACGGGCTGCCTACAGGAGCGATATCACCTATGTTACGGCAAAAGAAGCAGGGTTCGATTACTTGCGAGATACCATTGCGCTCACGGAAGCCGCTACGGTACACCGCCCTTTCCACTACGTCATCGTGGACGAAGCCGATTCCTTGCTGCTTGATGAAGCGCGGGTACCGCTTGTAATCAGCGGAGAATCTGAGGTCAGCCATAGCGACGGCATGCGATACGCGGATCTGGCCCGGCAGCTGCTGGCTGGAGAGCATTACGATTATGACGAATTCCAGCGGAACGTATACCTGAACGATGCGGGTGCTGCCAAAGTAGAAGAGTTGCTGGGATGCGGTAATCTCTATGATAGCCGGAATAGTCAGCTGCTAACCTCACTGAATTGTGCACTGCATGTGGAGACCTTATTAACGAAGGATATTGATTATATCGTCCGTGGCGGTGCTATCGAGCTGATCGAAGAGTATACAGGACGCGTGGCAGAGAACCGTTATTTGCCGGACGGGCTGCAAGCGGCATTGACAGCGAAGGAAGGACTGAAATGGACCGCAGGCGGGAAAATACTCGGTACGATCACTATTCAACACTTCATTAGCCTATATCCTGAAATCTGCGGAATGACGGCTACAGCCTGTGCCTCCGCTATGGAATTCAAGGTTATCTATGCTCTGCAGGTGGTACAGATTCCGCCGAACCGGCTGAACATCCGGACCGATTACCCGCACCGGATCTACACGCACAAGGAAGCCAAATATCAGGC
This sequence comes from Paenibacillus sp. FSL P2-0089, assembly GCF_038595095.1. Taxonomy (NCBI): domain Bacteria; kingdom Bacillati; phylum Bacillota; class Bacilli; order Caryophanales; family Paenibacillaceae; genus Paenibacillus; species Paenibacillus sp. FSL P2-0089. The sequence continues at coordinate 3,164,495 of NZ_CP152006.1, read as the reverse complement.
GCTCGTGCAGGACATCTCCTCTATTCACAGGGAGGGCCGTCCCATTCTGATCGGGACCGCCAGCGTTGAGGAATCGGATATGCTGGCTGCGGAGCTTGCGGCTGCCGGGGTTCCCGCTCAGGTGCTGAATGCGAAGAATGATGCTGAGGAAGCTGATATTATTGCCAGAGCCGGAGAACTGGGCGCCGTAACGGTCTCAACGAATATGGCGGGACGCGGTGTCGATATCCGGCTTGGCGGCGGTGATCCGGTACAGGCAGACGCTGTCGCCCGGCTCGGCGGCTTATATGTCATTGGCACCCATGTGAACGAAAGCGTACGGATTGACAACCAGCTTCGCGGGCGTTCCGGCCGCCAGGGCGACCCGGGGGCTTCTGTCTTCTATGTCAGTCTGGAAGACGATCTGATGCGCCGCTTCAGCTCCCCTACCCCAGCCCATGCGCTCAGACAGCAGGAAGCTATTGAAGATCCTTCGCTTGGCCGTAAAATCGCAAGTATTCAGCAAATTGTAATGAGTCAGAACTTCGATATCCATAACGAGCTGAACCGTTATTCGGATATGATCGAGGACCAGCGGCGGATTCTCTACGCAGAGCGGCTCAGCATTCTGCTGGGCGAGCAGCCGATGAGCCCTGCGGAGCAGCGGGTACGGCTATTCTATATCGATGAATGCTGGGCTGACCATCTGGCCTTCGTCTCCTATCTCCGCGAAGGCATTCACCTGGAGAGCATCGCCAGCCGCAGCCCGATCGATGAATTTCATACACAGATTACCGGAGCGTTCGATCAGATCCCGGGCAAGATCAACCGTGCGGAAGAGGCGATGCTGGTCAGGCTTGGAGGGTCCAATGATCCGGCTGAATGGGAACGGCTGGGACTGAGAAGCCCTGCTTCGACCCGGACCTACATCATCAACGATCAATATCTCCAGAATAAGCGCAGCTCATGGACGGGAACGACCGTTGTAGCTTTTTGGCTTCGTCCCTTTGCACAGAAGGTACTATCCCCCTTCATTAAGCAACCGAAATACTAATATGGCTCTTATTGCAGAAGTGGAAACGGCTAGGCCGTCCTTAGGAGGATGGCCTAGCCGTTTGAAGTTAGTACAGAGAATGAAAGGTATTCTGTCGATACCCTACGAGCAGATAATCGCCGCACCTGTGGGTGGGATTTAAAACAAGTGGAAAAACGTATCTTAATTTTCACTTGTTTGTTGAATTCAGGAAAATAAGTGGATAAACAGCAGCTGCTACTATCCATTTTCGCTATTAGACGTTCTTGGAGACGAATTAAGTGCCCTTTTTCCAATTGTTGTCGTCGCAGGGCTCCAGCCTCCTTCAGTAAATGGATAAAATCCATCTATTTCCTGCTAGTAGAGCGTCAGAGTTAAATATATGGATTGCTGTAAAAAAGGCTTCGAAATAGAATCTAATGTATTCCGTACAATTGAATGTTGAACAAAGGCCTGTTTTCACCCAGAATACAAGATTCTACTGTATACAATACAATAGAATCTCATTTTACGGTCAGTAATCCATTTTCTATTGCAGGAAATACAATCACCTACTTGAATGCTACTTAACTGTAGAACTCCCAGAATACAAGCTGGGCCAGCAGAATTGCCATCATCACCATGGGCACGATGACAGACCAAGGATAACGGGCCGTTGAAGCAGGCGACGGAGTCAGGTGCCTCTTCCTGGTTAGAAACAGCGCAGCGATAAGCAGTGCAGCCAGTCCGGTTAGCCCAATATTCACTATAATCTGCGGATACACCTCCGCATAGGCACGTTCATTGTTGCTAAGCATCCGTAAGGCCAGCACCAGATTGTTCACCACCAGACCGGTACCGGTTAAGGTCAGTCCGGCCGTCAGCTTCCGGTTGGCGGATCGGGGTGCAGGACGGTTACGCTGTGCTCTCCTTTTGCCCAGAAGCATCTGTACCAGCCACACAAACGGAGCAATTACGAAATAGATTATCGCCAGTCCCGCAAGTGCTGCACTTAGAATTAGTAACGGCATGGACCGGCCCGGAGACAGCGGCAGATAATCGGAGGTGTACACCGAGACAGCCTCTACCTTCCCGTCCTTCATTGTGGCATACAGCATCGGCCAGGCATCCAGTCCTGAATCCCCGCCCGTCTTCTCATAGAGGTAAGGCTCAACCTGCTTATAGCTTCCGCTCATCCCGGCAAGTGACACCTTAAGCTGATCTGCTCCCTGAGGCTCAAGCTTCATCATCGTCAGATATGGGAACAGCTTCATGAAGCCATGGCCGGGACGGCGCGCCGCGACGAACCGGCCTTCCACCTCTGACACGTCCGGCAGAACCGCTGCCTCCGTCTGCGCTCTCTGCCCCACTACCGCTTTGGTCAGACCATGTACAATGTGGGATTCGCCCGCCTGGTTCGTCATAATCACGACAGCAAACCGGTCTTCAGGCACAAGCATAAGGTTGGTAGCAAAAGCAATTGTGTTCCCGCCATGTCCCAGCGTCCGGTGTGCCCCGGGATACTCCCAGAACCCGTGGGCGATGCCCGGCATGCCTTCTGCAGCAGAATGACTCCGGGTCAGCATCGTATCCAGCGTACCTGACTTCTGAAACAGCGGGGATTGCTCTCCGGCTGCGGGCATGAAGGCCATGGCGAACTTGGCCAGGTCCTCCGCAGTCCCGTTATTTCCGCCGTTCGGGTACATGGACATATAATTCCATGAGCCTTGTTTGAAGGAGCCTTGTCCGGCGAAGAAATACCCTTTGGCCTTGAGCTTCAGCAGTTCCGGGCGGTCTTCCACCACGGAATAAGCAATGGAATGCTTCATGCCCAGCGGCTCAAAAATATGCTGCTGGACGTATTCATGATAAGGCTGCCCGCTGATTCTCTCCACAATATAGGCAGCCAGTGAGTTGCCGTAGTTCGAATAAGCGACTACCTCTCCCGGTCTGTAGATCTGTGCCGGCTGAGCCAGCTTAAGACCTTCTTCCAGTGACCGCACTTCCTCAGGCGACTGGTAAGCCATATCGAACATATACTCTTCAAATCCGGCATTGTGGTTCATCAGATGCAGCATGGTGATCGGCTCGTCATACTCCAGCTTGGTCAGGAAATGCTCCGGCAAAAGCTTACGGATATCTTCATTCAGATCCAGCTTGCCCTGCTCAGCCAGTTGCATTACGGATGTCCATACGGCGAGCTTGCTGATAGAGCCCCATTCCATGACCGTATCCGGAGAGACGGGGATCTGTTGTTCTACGTCGGCGTAGCCGTACCCCTTGGACAGCACGACCTGTCCATCCTTCACCATGACAACGGACGCACCTACGGTCTGCTTTCCTATGTACTCTTTTACATAATCATCTACAAAAGCTTCCAGCCCGGTCAACGGTATGCCGGATGGGGTAGCTCCACCTGCTCCAGTGCTGCCTTGCTCTGCGGCAAATGCTGTAATACCGCCCGATAGCAGCAATAGTGCCGAGAGTATGATTGTGAACGTTCTTTTCAACAAATAAGACCTCTCCTTTAGTCGAGTAAAATCCTGCAGCTCTCCTATTCTAACAAAAAACCTCGCCAATTACCGGAAAATTTCCTTCTGGCCGATTTCCCTGATAGTATCTGTAGTAGAAGCAGCATGATCATCTTCATGGAAGAAGGGCCAGACTATGAATAAATTTCATACCACGTTAGCTTATATAAATGAAGCATTGTACGCACCGGCCCGCTTAACTGTCGCTTCCATACGTGAAGAAACACAGAACGCCGAATATGGAGCCGGTCTATTTCAACTGGGTGATCTTTCTGTCCGGTTTCGGGTTGCCAAAATCACCCCCACGAAGACCGGTCAATTTGTCGCGATGTGGGAAAAAAATGCCGGGCGTAAAAACCAGGCCTTCTCCTATGCCGATGCCCCTGATTTGCTGGTCATCAATACCTTCCATCCTGTCAGCGGGGAGCTTGGACAGTTTGTCTTTCCGAAGGACCTGCTGAAAATGCATGGCGTGCTGGCAACCAATCATACACCGGGAAAAATGGCGATACGGGTATATCCAGCCTGGGATACTGTAACCAATAAACAGGCTTTAGCAACACAGAAGTGGCAGCTCCCTTATTTTGGAATAGTCGATCCCATGAACCTTCACCAGATGCAGGGGTTAACCCAGTTGTATCTGCCAGCCATACCGTTTAGAATTTAACAGATCACACCTGCATCGGAAAGGAACTACATCTATGATTCTATTCATACACCGCAAGGACCTGCGGACTTCTGATCTGCCGGCCTTCGATGCCATAGCTTCGGCGCAGGAAGACTCGCTGCATGTATTAATACTGGAGCCGTTCCTGCTCCGGAATAAGCGTTATCTGGAGCATAGCGGACAGAATTTCCTTCAGCATGTTGCCCGTCTTCAGCAGGAATATGCGACACAAGGTAAGCTGCTACATCTCCTATATGGAGAGCCGGAGGCGGTCTTACAGCGTCTGGCCGGAGTACATCCTATCCAGGAAGTCAGCATCCATGCGGATTATACCCCTTATGCGCTCACCAGAGACCGGCTGCTGCAGGATACCGCCTATGCGCTGAACCTCCGGTTCCATGCCCGGCATGACAGCATGCTCTGTGATCTGGAAGCATTCATGGACTGGTGCGGCCGGAGTGAGCCGTTCAAGGTGTTTACTCCCTTCTACCGCCGCTGGCGTACTTTTCTCGCGCAGCGGTTCCAGCCACCGTACGCTGCCGGGCTAAGTAGTCTGCGAACCGTTGCTCTTCACCCGCAGCTCGCAGACGCCTTCCAGCTTCCCGAAGCGATTGCCCGGGAGCTTACAGTGCTGGCTCCCGCTGCAGAGCAGATGAACCCGGATCATGTGCTCGAGAGTTTCCTTCACGCGGACCTGCAGGATTACAAGATCAACCGGGATCATTACGCACATGAACGCACCAGCCGGATCAGCAGGCATTTGAATACGGGAGCGATCTCGGCACGGAAACTATATAGCAGACTTACTGAAGAAGAGGGTATCGGCGAAGATTGGCTGAGACAGTTAGCCTGGAGGGATTTCTATCTGGGTCAAGCACGGCTGGACCGGGATTTCTTCAATTATGAGAATGTATATGATCTCTCTGTGCTGGGGACACAGCACTTCGAGGCCTGGGCTCAGGGCAGGAGCGGCATTCCGGTCATCGATGCAGCTATGCGCCAGTTGAACGCAACCGGCTGGATGCCTAACCGGCTGCGGATGATAACGGCCATGTTCCTGACGAAGAATCTGGGCTGTCCCTTCATCTATGGCGAGCGTTATTTCCGGCTGAAGCTAAGCGATTACGACAACGCCCAGAACCGTGGCGGCTGGCTGTGGAGCTCTTCGCTCGGCTTCGATGCCTCTCCCTATTTCCGGGTGATGAATCCGGTCACCCAATCCCAGACCCATGATCCGGGCGGCAGCTATATTCGTACCTGGCTGCCGGAACGCGCGGACTGGTCTGATAAGGACGTTCACCTGCCCGCCGAAGATGCCATTGTGGATCTGAAGCGGTCCCGGGCATACGCCATCGAAGTCTACAAAGAGATCATGCGGAGCCGGCAGAGCCGAGGAAGCCACCGGCTTACAGCAGGATCAGAATTCTTTATTCCGGTGAATCCGCACGGCCGCCACATAAGACGCAATGAACAAAAGAACCGCCAACAATAAAGCGCCGTACCCGGTCTCTGGTCCATTAAAGTTCACATCGTCCATATACAGGTTCAGCAGCATCCATACCAGAAACCGGAGGCCCATGGATAGCCCTACCGATACCATGAGCATCTGCTCGCTTTTGGCAATGCCGAATTTAAGAATGACCGGATAATAGATCGCCAGAATGGAGAGCGATAAGGCTAAACCGAAGGTGTACCCTCTGGACATGCTCCAGTCCGAGGTGTCCACCCCTCTTACATAGAGTAACGCCATAGTAACCAGGCTTGCAGCCGTTCCCATCAGAATCAGCATCAGGAAGCTCAGGTACTTGGCATGGATGACCGTTCTCCTTCTGACCGGCAGTGTGATTTCAAACCGGTTCCATTTCGATGCCTCGTCCGCCTGCAGGGAGGCCCCGATACTCACAACAAAGAGCATAATCTGCGCGGCGATGACGGCATTCAATACCGAGTGTTCCACCCCGACAAATGAGACCAGGGCCAGCAGCAGCGCAATGCCGAGGGAGGATTTGATGTTATTTTGCAGTGAGTAATAATTATTTAACAGCAGCCCGCGCATATTAGTTCTCCCCCTTTACCAGAAGCAGCAGAATTTCATCAATGGATACCTGATCCACCGTAATCCCGCTGTATTGTTGCCCGAAGCCTCTTCTGTCCTTCACCAGCACATCGGTCTGATGCTCCTTCACCCGGTAAGCCAGCCTGTCACCTTCAGCAATACGCCGGAACTGGTCGCTGGTGCAGCGGGCCACGCCGTAGTCATAGATCAGCTCATCTTTCATCGCAGTCAGAATGATCTTCCCTTGATGAATAAAGGTGATATAATCGGCGATCTTCTCCAGATCGCTTGTGATATGAGAAGACATCAGTATGGCGTGATGCTCGTCCTCAACGAACTCCAGGAATACCTCCAGAATCTCCTCTCTGGTAATGGGGTCGAGTCCCGAGGTAGCCTCATCGAGAATCAGCAGCTTGGGATGATGCGACATGGCGGCGGCTATGGCAAGCTTCATCGTCATGCCCCGTGAGAACCCGTTGATCCTGCGGTCCATAGGCAGGCCGAACTTCTCCGTGAGCTTCACATAGACCTCCTGATCCCACTGCTTATAGATACCGCGCATGACCTTCCCCAGCTTCACCGGAGTCAGCACCGCCGGAAAATTGGCCGAGTCCAAAACAACGCCGATGTCTTCGCGCAAGGCGGTGTCTTCATCCTTCATCTCCTTGCCCAGCAGCCGGATTGTACCGCTGTCGATCTGAACCGTGTTCAGAATAGACTTGATTGTTGTCGTCTTCCCTGCTCCATTCTCACCCACGAACCCCATAATGGTTCCGCTGGGAATTGCTAATGATACATTATCCAGCATAAAGCCGGAGTCGGCATAGGACTTGGTCAGTCCGGTGATTTCCAAACTAAGATTCATGATTACCCTCCTTATAAAAGACAGTCAGCATGTCCACCATCTTTTCCAGTTTGATTCCGCTTGCGCGGGCGATCTCGGCCGCTGTGATCAGATGCTCCTCCACTTGCTTCTGCTGCTCTTCCTGAAACAGGGCCTGGCTCACGGCGGAAACGAAGCTCCCCCGGCCAACCGTAGTCTCAATGAAGCCGTCGCGCTGTAAATCCTCATACGCCTTCTGTACGGTGATGACACTGACTTGAATGGATTTGGCCAAGGCACGCATCGAAGGTATGGGATCTCCTGCCTGAAGCTCTCCGCTCATAATCTTGCCTTTGATCTGCGAGGTGATCTGCTCATAAATGGGCTTGTTCCTGTTACTACTGATGATGATCTCCACACGCTGCCTCCTTGCGTGAACAGTGTACTTATTGTACCAGTACAATATAGCAGATCTACAGGTATTTGTAAATCTTTATCCAAAAAAAGAGCTAACCCGTCTCGGGTCAGCCCTGTCAACTTACTGGTCTACGTTAGAAAACTGCACTTGAATGGACACTACCTCCGAGCGCGACCCGATGCGGATCGGCGGACCCCAGAAGCCATAGCCTGAAGACACGATGGTATGAAGCTGCCCCTTCTGCAGATAGCCCCAGTCATTCTCGAACACTCTGGAAGTGATCAGGTTGGCTGGCGCGATCTGCCCGCGGTGGGTATGGCCGGAGACCATTAGGTCAACGCCCTGCTCCTGCGCAATCCCGAACTCCACCGGCTGATGCTCCAGCATGAACACCGGCTTGGAATGATCTATGTCCTTGGTCAGATCAGCCAGCTTGGCCCGCTCCTTATCGCTGTAGTCCTTCCGTCCAATCAGCGTCAGCCAGCCGCCGACCTCGACGTCTTCATCATAGAGCACCTGCATCCCACTCTCCTTCAGCAGGCTGATGATCTCCTCCGTCCCGCCCTTGAACCGGTCATGATTCCCCAGGGAAGCATACACTCCGAGCGGAGCTTCAAGCTTCGCCAGCACAGCGCCGAGTCCCTTCTCCTTATACGGCCTGACATCATCATCCACGATATCGCCCGGGAGCAATATTAGATCGGGGTGCAAGGCGTTAATCTCCTGTACCATCCGCTCCGCATGGCGTTTGCCGGATAAATACCCGAAATGCATATCCGAAGCCATCACGATATGAAGCTTACCGCTGGCCGGACCCGGCTTGTCAATCTGTACCTCGTAGGAACGCACAACCGGGCTGTATGCATTATAGCTTCCATACCCGAGCAGGCTCACCAGCGCCACCAGTGTTAGAATACCGGACCACTTCTGAACGGCACGGCGTGGCAGCCTGACCAGCTTCGTGAGCCAGACCATAAGGTGCACTAGCGGCAGCAGCATGAGCAGCAGGCTGAATACGGCCAGCCAGTAACTGCCAATGACGCTTAAGACCGCTGACCCCGCCACCACTCTGGAGAGGATCAGCGAGCTGGCCAGGAAGATCAGCGCAATGATGTAGAACAGCCTGAACCGTCCGGAGACGACCGGCTTGATCCAGCCCCAGCCGCTCCAGCCAATATAGAAGACAATTAACGCGTATAAAGCAATGAATACTAGCCCAATGATGATAAACATGTTAACCACCTTATCTAATTTTCGGATAACATATTATCTCATGGCACCTTGGTCTTTTCCACTATAGGGACAGCCGGGCTTATTTAAGCTTATCAACCACTGCCTCTGCTGACAGCTTCCCGGAGGTCAATGCCCAGGCATTATTGGCGCCAGAGGGGGAGTCATCTCCCATGACACCGCCAACAACCTCGCCTGCTGCATAGAGTCCGGAGATAATCTGGCTGCTCGTGTTCAGGACTTCAAAGTCCGCGTTCACAACCAATCCCCCCATGGTTGTAGCGAAACGCGGTTTCTGCTCTACCAGATAGTAAGGGCCTGATCCAATGGCTTCCTTCATGTAATCCGCTGAACGCCCGAAGTCCTCATCCTTGCCGGCCTTAACGAAGCCGTTATAGCGGTTAATGGTGTTCTGCAGCGCACCAGCATCCATTCCGGCAGCCGTTGCCAGCGCTTCAGCCGTCTCGGCATGGAAGAAATACGGCTTAGTTGAACCATTGTTCTTCAGCCATGTCTCAATATCACCCTTTGAGATTCCTGCTTCGCCCAGACTGGTCTTGAACACATCGAAGGTTGCCTGATCCATCAGCAAGTATAGCATCTGATTCTGTTGCGTAAGTTCCACTTCCAGAATGCTGCGATTACTGGATTTCTCATTCACTACTCTATCTCCGGCACTATTCACCAGAATTCCGCTCTTTTTGAATGCAGCGATATTGCCGACAATGGTAGATTTTGCAATTCCCTCAGATACCTCAACTCCATTGGGGTAACGTTTCCCGTACTCCATCAGGCGGGTTGCGGCATCGATGCCTTCACCCTTGGCCATTACAATTCCGTCTCCAGTCGAGGAGGTCGGACCATAGTATAGAGCGGTCTTTAACTGATCGGAGAGCAGGTCTTTATTATTACCATAACCTCCGGTAGCCATAATCACTGCCTTAGCTGTAATATTGTAGGTCTTCCCGGTGCCGTCTTTGGCAACGACACCTGTAACAGCCCCGCTATCATCTGTAACCAGCTTCTCTGCTCTGGTCTCCAGGTGCAGCTCCACACCCGACTCTTCGACCTTCTGGCGGGCCTGCTTGGCGAATCCGGGTCCGCCCTGATCGTAGGCAAGCTCCCGGTCATGACTGTACTCTGCCAGCTTATGCAATCCGCCTGCCATATCGTATTTAATCCCCACATATTGATTCAGCCAGTCTGTAGTCTGCCCGACGTTGGCTGCGAACAGCTTCAATAACTCGGCAACGTTCTTATTGCCCCCGTTGGCAAGGAAATCCGTCACGATGCTGTCGGCACTGTCGTCGGTAACTCCAGCTTCTTGCTGAAGCTTGGAAAGTCCAACCACCTGATTGCCGCCGCTAATCGAGATGGCCCCGCCGATATAAGTCATTTTCTCCAGCAGGATGGTCTTCAGTCCAAGCTCATCTGCACGCAGGGAAGCGGACATGCCTGCTGCTCCGCCGCCGATGACGACTACATCTGTCGTCAAGTCCTCTACCTCGGTCGATTCCACTTTCTTCACATCATTGTTCAGAACCAGCGGATCTGCACCGGCTTGGGTTACGCAATCGGCGACGGCGGCCAGGATCGCATCACTGGTGACGGTTGCCCCGGAGACGGCATCAATCTTCAAGGACTGGTTATCGACAATAGCCTTCGGAATCTTGGTAACGGATGCGTCACTGACCCCTTCGGTCTCCTTGAAATTCACTACCTTCACAGCGTCGATGGCATGCTCCGAGAAGGTAACTTCCACCTGCACCGCACCGTTTTTCCCGTCCGCAGATCCTGTATAGGTTCCGGCCTTATAGGTGATGCCCCCGGCATCTTTAGAACTATCTTCATTTTTTGTACCTGAACATCCTGCCACAGATAAGATCACCAATGACACCAACAGCATAACCGACAGCATCTTCTTTACATTCTTTTTTCTCATTTGTACTCCTTCTTGGAACCATTTTTGTTAATATATAAAGGTCGCGATACGCCACTATACTTCAGAACCCACTATACCTTCAGATAGGATGATCACTCATGACTATTGCACAGCTTCAATATTTTTTGACAATTCGTAAATATCTGAGCTTCTCCAGCGCAGCGGATGAGCTGTGCATCACCCAATCCGCGATATCCAAACAGATCAAATCCCTGGAAGGCGAGCTGAACACCCTGCTGTTCGACCGAAGGACACGGACGATCAGCCTGACGCCTGCCGGAGAAGACTTCGTATTATATGCCGAGAAGATTCTGGCCAATTACAATGAGATGATATCGAACATGAAGAAGCATGAGCTGCTCGAAACAGGCCATATATCCATTGCAACCATTCCCGTGATGTCACAATATGGCATGACTTCAATCATAGCCGGGTTTACAGGAATGTATCCGCATATCAAATTGCATCTGATTGAAAAAGAAAATGATATCATTGTATCCATGCTCCGCAATGGCGAGGTGGATGTAGCGTTCATGCGAACTAACTATATTCCCGAGGGGCTCTCCGAGGTGCATCCGCTGGTGGATGATTTCTTAGTACTGGTGGTCTCCAAGGATCATCCCCTGGCAGATCAAGCCTCCGTGGAGCTGGCCCGGGTGCAGACCGACAAATTCATTCTGCTTAACTCGACTTCGGGTATATATACTACCTGTGTGGAAGAGTGCCGCAAGGCCGGCTTCACGCCTGAGGTACTCTTCACCAACAGCCGGATTGAGACTATTATGGAGCTCGTCGCCGAGAATCTCGGCGTAACCCTGCTAATGAATCAGATTGCCCGTTATGTGGATCATCCCAAGCTTAGCATCGTGCCGCTGGCCGATCCGGTTCTTAGCTCGTTTGCCATGGTGAATCCCAAGAATAAACAGAATACAGACAGCATCTCGGCATTTATTGACTATGTAATTCAATCATCATCCTGAACTTGCATTGTAACAAATTTCACATTCTCCTTCGGAAATAAAATGTACCTAAGGCGCCAAGGCATGATTACATTCTAAACGCGCGGTCGCCATACAAACAATTCCAATATAGAAAGCATCTATTCCATAATGGAAAATAACCTGACCTGAAACGGTTCCCTGGAGGATTTCATCATGGCAAAACCTTTCTTTCCGCGGCTGGAGGGAAACAGCCGGGGCTGCTTGACCTTTGAGCCTTTTTTCCTGATTCCCTACAGCATGTTCTCTACCTATGCCACCCTGTACATGTATGAGCTTGGATTGACCGAGCTGAACATCGGCTGGATAACAACCATCGGACTCTTAGTACAGGTATTCTCCTCTTTGCTCAGCGGATACTTAACAGACCGGCTAGGACGCAAAAGAGCTATTCTGTACTTTGACCTGCTTAGCTGGAGCCTCGCCACCTTGTTATGGGCCTTCTCACAGAACCTGTGGTTTTTCGCCGCAGCTGCAGTGATTAACGGCTTCCAGCGTGTGCCGCATATCGCCTTTTACTGCCTGATAGTTGAAGATACCCGACCCTCTGACCGGACCTATGTATTCACATTACTGCAGATCATCGGGGTGATCGGAGGCCTGTTCGCACCGCTGGGCGGTCTGCTTGTCCACCAGTATGGAATGGTCACGGGCATGAGAATCATGTACGTGCTGGCCTTCCTCTTCATGACCTTCCAGTTCGTGGGCCGTCATCTGACTACCCGGGAGACCGAGGCAGGCATCCGCAAAAGGCAGGAGACCCGGGAGCTCGGCCTTAGAGAGAGTATGATTGAATACGGCGGCGCCTTCCGTGATTTGGGGGCTGAGCGCAATCTGCTGCTGATCTTCGGCGTATACATTCTGTTCAACTTCCAGGCTACGCTGAAAAGCACCTACCTGTACCTCTATCTGGCAGATTACATCCAGCTGGACAGCGGCATCCTGTCTATGTTCCCGGCGGTGTCCTCTGTCATCATGCTGCTGACCCTGTGGCTCTTGATGCCTAGAATCCCGGATCAGAGCGAAAGCCGAGCCATGAAGGCAGGCTTCGGCTTATCTGCTCTGTCGAATGCCATGCTGGTTCTATACCCATCAGCGAGCTTCGTCTGGATCGGGCTGAGCACCATTCTGGCAGCCGTAGGCCTGATGATCAGCTCGCCTTATCTGGAGGCAGCCGTGCAGAACGCTATTGATGATGAGAAGCGGGCCAAGGTCTTCTCCATGCTGTCGGTCCTGATCCTGGTATTCACCGCACCTGCGGGTATTATCGGGGGCTGGGCATACAAGCTCGACCCGAGAATTCCGCTGTGGCTGGTAACCGCAGCGTTCGTTGCCTCGTATGTGCTGCTGCACCTGTACCGCAGACAGACGGCATACAAAGACACTGTTCCGCAGCAAGCTCAGCAGTAAGCAAACAGGGATGCCCCTCGGACCAATTACGGCCGTTGAGCATCCCTGTTTGTGCTTTTATACTAATCTATGATGAGGATGAATCGGTCTTCACCTGTTCCTGCTCCTTCTCCAGCGCCTCCTTGAGATCATCCTGGACGCGGCGGCTCCAGAGCGGAACACCGGAGCGGTAAGCCGCCCGGCCGGTCAGATGAGCGGAGAGCGGAGAAGTCATGAATACGAACACGATTCCAAGCAGCAGCTTCGCACTGATGAAATCGAGGAAGAAGGCGAAATAGAGGAATGCGCCGCTGAGTACACAGAGCACACCGAGCGTAGCACTTTTGGCGGCGGCATGTGATCTTAAGTAGACATCGGGCAAGCGGATCAGACCTACAGAGCTGACTGCGCTAAGCAAGGCTCCGGTCAGAATCAGCAGGACAAACACATACTCAATGACCGTCTTGATCAGGTCCATGTTCAAACACCACCCCCCTTTCGATATATCTGGCCAAGGCCATCGTACCGATAAAAGAGAGGATTCCAATCAGCAGAATATATTCTATATAGGCTTGCGTCTTGAACAGGACCGAGAGGACGGCGACCATCGCCAGCAGATTGATACCGATGGTATCGAGTGCGGCTACCCGGTCAGGCAGTGACGGCCCCTTGACCAGCCTCCAGGCACAGATAGCAATGGAGATGACCATGATCGACAGCGCCACCATAAGAATCGATTGAATCATGAACGGGTCACCTCCAGAATCGCGCGTTCAAAGGTATTACGGATATTCGCATCGAACTGCTTCACATCCTGTATGTCCATGGCATGAATGTATAAGGTCCGGTTGTCTTTGGACACCTCCAGCACGACGGAACCCGGCGTAAGGCAGAGCATAGTGATCAGCACCGCCACCTCCCAGTCCGATTCCAGCTCCGTATGGTACATCAGGATAGCCGGGCGAATATTGAGATTCGGGCGAAGAACCGCCTTCACCACTACATAACTGGATGCCACCAGCTCCCGCAGCAGCAAGGCCACCAGCTTCAGAATCGCCCATATTTTGCCCAGATATAGCCGTGCGTCGAAGAAGCGCCGCATAACCACCAGCACGGCCACCCCCAGCACATAACCGATGATGAAGCCGGAGGCCGTCCAGTCATTATTCAGGAACATCCACAGGAAGGCGATCATGAGATTCAATAATATTTGAAAGGCCATCTTCATCTACTCCTTATGACAGCATTAATGTACGCTGCCGGATCAGCGAGGACTGCGCCGGCCTGCCCCACATAGCCGTTCACCCACTCGGCGCCGATGCCCATCAGGATGACGAGCACAAACAGCGCCGCAGCCGGTACCATCATAGCTTTGTAGCGCAGAGGACGGATTTCTTCATCGCTCTTCTCGCCTCCCCAGAATACCTGCTGGAAGACTTTGATCAGCGAATACAAGACGACGAAGCTGGAAGCCAGAGCGATAAGCGCAAGCGCGGTATGCTGCTCTCCGAAGCCGCTGCGGACCATCATGACCTTCCCGGCAAAACCGCTAAGCGGAGGGACGCCGACCAGCGCCAGCGTCAGGACGAAGAACATCCAGCCCGTCCACGGATACCGGCGGATCAGACCGCCCATCAGCCTCAGCTGCTCCGTCCCCGAAGCTGCGACAATCAGCCCGCCCAGGAAGAACAGCAGTGCCTTGGCAACCATATCATGCATCAGATAGAATACGACCCCGCTCAGCGAATCCTGGGTAGCCACAGAGATACCGAAAGCGATGAAGCCGACACTGATGACAATATTATAATTAAAGATCCGGCTTAGATCATTATAGGCGAGTGCCCCTATGGCTCCAAGAATCATAGTGGCCCCTGCCATCCAGCCGATCAGCGAATGGGTCAGGCCCATATCATGGACAAAAATCAGTGAGAACGTTCTGGTGATGGCATACAGCCCCACCTTGGTAAGCAGTGCGCCGAACAATGCCCTTACCGCCTGCGGAGGAGCACTGTACGAATCCGGCAGCCAGAAGAACAGCAGCAGGCCTGCTTTGAGCGAGAACACCAGCAGCAGGAGTACGGCAATCACATTCATGACTCCACCCTGCCCGGCCTCTCCGACACGGATGGCCAGATGAGCCATATTAAGCGTGCCTGTCGCTGCGTACAGATAAGCAATCGCCGCTACGAACAAGGTGGAGGAAATTACGTTGACAAGGATATACTTGAGCGTCTCGCGCAGCTGTATCCGGGTTCCACCCAGAACAATCATGGCGTAGGAGGCAACCAGCAGCACCTCGAAGCAGACAAACAGGTTGAACAGGTCACCCGTCAGGAACGAGCCGAACACACCGGTGAGCAGGAAATGGAAGAATGTATAGTAGTAGAACCGCTCCCGCTCCTCACCAATGCTTGCAAAAGAGAAGAACAGGCAAGCTGCCCCTACCACCGCAGCCGTCAAGACGAGCAGCGCTGCGAACATATCAGCTACGAAGACGATGCCGTAAGGCGGAATCCAGCCTCCCATATACAGCGTCTGAATCCCATCCGTATGGACCTGGTATATAATGATAAGCGCTACTGCGATGTTCACCAGCACACTGATGGCACTGAGGATACGCTGCAGCTTAATTCGTTCCTTGAGAAAAATCAGGATGACCGCCGTAAAGGCCGGGATCAGCAAAGGCAGTACCAGCAGGTTGTTCATGGTCTCTCCCCCTTGCTTCCTTCCACATCATCCGTTCCCGCCGAGCGGTAAGCCCGGTAGGCCAGAACGATGAAGAACGCGGATACCCCAAAGCTGATTACAATGGAAGTCAGGATAAGCGCCTGCGGCAGCGGATCGACATAACTGTCCGCCTTCTCGCCAAGCAGAGGTGAAGCGCCCGTCTTCAGGCCCGCCATCGTCAGCAGCAGCAGATGAACGCCGTGAGTCAGCAGCGTCGTCCCGAGCAGGATGCGGAGCAGACTTTTGGACAGGACCAGATAGACACCTACGGTAAACAAGACACCGATCGCCAGGGCAATAAGGATCTCCATTAGTTATCCCTCCCGATCGTAAAGATAATATTCATCGTGACACCAATCACCGAGAGGTAGACTCCGAGATCGAACAGCATCGCCGTGGTTAGCTCCGTCTTGCCCATGACCGGCAGTTCAAAGTAACCGAAGGCCTGGGTCAGGAACGGAGCATCGAAGACAAAGGAACCGATTCCGGTGAGAAAAGCAATCATAATCCCGACTGCGATTAACTTGCGGTAATCGACCGGCAGCACCTTCTCCACAAACTCCGTACCGAAGGCAATCGCGATCAGCACCAGCGCCGCAGCAGCCATCAGGGCTCCGATAAAGCCGCCGCCCGGCTGGTTATGACCCGCGAAGAACAGATACAGGGAGAAAGTGATGATGATCACGAAGGCTACCTTTGCCACAGATTGCAGCAATACATCATTGCTGCGGGTATAGCGGCGCGAGCTCTCCTCCGGTTTGTTTCTAGTCAGAACAGGCGTATGATCCTGCTCCAGCTGCAGCTTGATCATCGAGTAGATGGCCAGCGACGCCAGACCCAGCACCGTAATTTCGAACATGGTATCGAAGCCGCGGAAGTCCACCAGCAGCACATTGACAATGTTCTTGCCGCCGCCAAGCTTGTAACTATTCTCCACATAGTAGGTTGAGATAGACTCGAACGGACTGCTGCCTAGCGCGGCCAGCGCCACCAGCGTCATCGTAATCCCGAAGCCTAAGGCGATGATCAGCCTCGGCACCTTGACCCGCAGCTTGACCTTCTCCCGCTTCAGCTTCGGCAGATGCCGGAAGCAGAGCAGGAACAGCGTGACCGAGACCACCTCAACAATCATCTGGGTGAGGGCCAGATCGGGTGCGCGGAACAGGATGAACAATAGCGTCACCATGTAACCGACCATTCCGGTAAGCAGAATCGCCGAGACTCTGGACTTCGCGAATGGTATGGCGAGCGCACCGGTCAGCAGGACCAGTACGGCAACAACTTCAAAGAAGGTGACTGGAGCGTAGCTCCCCTGGCCAAACGTAATGCCCTCCGAATACAGCATAGTACCGCCTACTACGGCGATAATCAGGGTGAAAATATACATCAGATAATGACGCATCGAACCGGTCATGTATAGCCCTGTCACCGCACGGGACAGTCCCTCCACGAGCCGGATACTCCCGTCATATACCTGTGTCAGCGTGAGGCCGCTGCGCCATTCCTTATCCACAAGGCTGAACCGGCCATATACGCGGTATACGATAATCCCGAGAAGGATCACGCCCAGCGTCATCCAGACCTCGGCGGTGAACCCGTGCCAGAAATAGATGTTGACGTAAAAAGGCGAGCTGGCTGCAAGCTCCGGATGAATGGCATTCATCCCCGGAACGATCAGTGTCTTGGACAAGATGTTGGGGAAGAAGCCGGTGATAACGGCCAGCAGTGCCAGGATTACCGGCGGAAGCAGAAGGCCGAAGGGCGCTTCATGCGGTTTTTTGTCCAGCTTCTCCGGCTGATATTTGCCGAAGAAGGTATGGAAGACCATAATCATGCTGTATGCAAAGGTAAATATGCTTGCAATCCACGCCAGCACCGGGAATATGGTAAAGAAGGCCCCGGGGCTGAAGATATCCAGCTGTCTGATATTCAGCACAGCCGTGAAGAACATTTCCTTGCTCAGGAATCCGGCAAACGGCGGAAGACCCGCCATTGAGAAGCTGCCGATCAGCGCTAATGTGAAGGTTACCGGCATCAGAGACACCAGCCCCCCCAGCTTGCGCAGATCACGGGTATTCGTCTCATGGTCGACAATTCCGACCACCATGAAGAGCGAACCTTTGAATATGGCATGATTAATTAAATGAAAGAGTGCTGCCGTTGTTGCGGCGGTATAGAATACAGCCTGTTCCCCTGTATAAAAGGAAGCTGCCGATCCCATGCCGAGTAATCCCATAATCAGACCGAGCTGGCTGATTGTAGAATAAGCTAACAGAGCCTTCAGGTCCGTCTGCTTCATCGCCTGGATCGATCCATAGATCAAGGTGATCAGGCCGACGCCCGACACTATCCAAAACCACTCATGTTGCCCCGCAAACACCGGGCTGAACCGTGCTACCAGATATAAACCGGCTTTGACCATGGTTGCTGAATGCAGATACGCACTGACCGGAGTCGGCGCTTCCATTGCATCAGGCAGCCAGATGTGGAACGGAAACTGGGCCGATTTGGTGAAGGCACCCAGCAGAATAAGCAGCATTGCGGGGATGAACAGCGTTTGTCCGCTGATGTCGCCCACCTGGCTCCAGATCTCGCGGATGCTGAAGGTACCTGTCATCACATACAGCATCAGGAAGCCTGCGAACATCGCCAGACCGCCGAAGACAGTGATCAGCATCGACTTTTGCGCGCCGTAGCGTGATTTCTGTCTCCGGTGCCAGTAGGCAATCAGAAGGAAGGATGAGACACTCGTAAGCTCCCAGAATCCGTATAACACCATCAGGTTATCGGATAGGACGACTCCCAGCATAGCTCCCATGAACAGCAGCAGATACACATAGAATGGAGTCAGCTCTTCCTTGCGTTTGTCCAGATAAAAGATGGAATAGATAAAGACCAGGGTGCCCATTCCCGTGATTAACAAGGCGAACAGCAGGCTTAATCCATCCAGATGGAAGACCAGATCAATCCCAAGGGAAGGAATCCATGACAATGTTTCATATCCGAGATCCCCTCCCTTGATGACCGGAATACGGGTAAAGAAGTAGATAAATAACATCAGCGGTGCGGCCAGTACAAGCCATCCTCTATGGAGCTTGCGTACCCTCCCGCGTAGAAGCGCTATCATCAGGGCCATAAGAAACGGAACAAGAACGGTTATATGCAGCAAAGGCAAGCCTCCTTTTCCCTTCAGTGGTATAGGTTGTGAACACTGGTACTTACTTCCTGACAACAAGACCGGTTATAGCGGATCGGCCAAGTTCCCTTCACAGATATGCAAATATCTTGCTTTACCATCTTGCTCAATTTTGAACAAGCCATTCTCAAACTCGGTGTGCAATTCGTGGAAGTATTTCCCTTTAATGAAGTCTGTACCTTCCGGCTCATCGCTGAGCTGATACATTCCCTCGTTCTTCACCAAATAAGCGGTTACCCCTTCTTCATGGGTCTCTTCAAGACCGGCGCGCATACGCTGAACTGCAACTACATGCAGATCCATCATCTTCATCTTGCTGATCAGTTCATTGACGAAGTTGCGTTTAGTCAGCTCCTGCCATAAGGTCTGGGCCGATTGCCCGATGATAACCTGAGTGACTTCATGTTCTTCTGCCGCTTCAACGATCACATCCGTTGTCTTGCGGCCGCGGCGCTTGCGCACCATGAATTCAGCACCGGCTTCTTCAGCCAGACGCTTCCAGACCGCCATATACATTTCTTTGCTTTGATTATATTCATCACTGTCTGAACTATCCACATTGAGCACATACAGCGGTGCCCCGATCAACTCGGATAACTGGACTCCACGCCGGATCAAACGCTCGCCATGCGGGCCGTAATGAACACATACCATAATCTTTTCCTTGTGAATGACTTTCGCCCTCCTGTTAACATGGGCCGGAAATACAAAAGGAGCCTAATGGCGTTAGGCCCCTTTCTGTTGTTTCAAACCCTGAAAGTTATACCTAAATTATATCTATTCCGATGCTGTTTGTAAAGTTTACGGACAAGACTTGGACAAAACAGAAGCGTTTGTTCCCGGCGGCTGCCGCTCCGTCTGCTCTATTACTCTTCTTCATTCCGTGCCCGCACTTCTCGCTGAATGCCAGGCCTCCAGAATAGAGAACGGCGCTTTGCTGCTGGCAGAACCGCTGCCTTCTTTCGTCCACAGCGGCGGGTAATAGCCCATCACTTGGCCCGGTTCAAGCTGCTGGATCTCCTCTTCCCAGCCCACCCAGCGGAATGTTTCGTAGAACAGATCCAGGTCCCCTTCTGCCAGCCAGCCGATGAAGCCCGAATAGGTTAGCTCCGTTGTCTCCCACTTCAGGACATCCGGGGCATAATAATAGATATGACCCGTCTGCCCGAACCGCCCCGTATCCAGGCCGAAGAAGCCGCCGGCCGCATCATAGGCCACAATTAGAATTCCCGGCAGGGGAGGAATATTGTCCGCTGTAGACAGGCCATTCCATGAGGTCAGGCTTCCGAAGATGCCTTCGGCTCCCGCGCCAAGCAGCGTAATCCAGCCATGCTCGAACACGATTCCTCCTGTCTCGTAGGCTATCGCTCCCAGATAGGATTTCGTGCTGACCTGCAAGCGGACCAGCGTCTGTACCGCGTGTTCCGCTTCTGCCGCCTCCAGCCGGTAGGTGCGCGATCCCTGACTCAGCAGCTCCCTGATCTCTTCCCAGGCGTGGTTCTCCACATCTACCAATTCTGCTACAGATAATAAGTGCATATGCTTACGCCTCTCTCTCAATGCATTATGCTGTTTCCAATATTTATATATACCCTATTCAGTGGGAACTGCAATCCTGAATTGACCAGAGGTTTATTAACATTCTGCCGCATATAGCTGGCATATTATGTGAGGTTCATAGAATTTCTTAATGACTATGCCAAAAATAATTGATTGGCAAATTGATGTCAGGTTTTATAGAA
Organism: Paenibacillus sp. FSL P2-0089; assembly: GCF_038595095.1. Taxonomy (NCBI): domain Bacteria; kingdom Bacillati; phylum Bacillota; class Bacilli; order Caryophanales; family Paenibacillaceae; genus Paenibacillus; species Paenibacillus sp. FSL P2-0089. Next base: position 3,143,785 of record NZ_CP152006.1, on the reverse strand, counting down.
TTCTTTTAAATTCTAATTAATACGGGATAGCCCGAATTACAATCAGACAGGGAGTGCTTGCCAAAGTGTCCATCGTTCCTACACTAACGTCAGAAGTATCAAATGAGGCTGTGCAATACGTGCAGCGGATCTATGCAGAGGTCCAGAAGCGCGACCCGCATGAGCCAGAATTTCACCAGGCTGTCCAGGAATTCCTGGAGAGTATCACCCCCGTTCTGACCCGCCACCCGCAGTATATGAAGCACGGGATTCTCGAGCGGCTGGTTGAGCCTGAGCGCAGCATCTCCTTCCGTGTCCCTTGGGTGGACGATGCCGGTAATACCCAGGTTAACCGCGGCTTCCGCATTCAATTCAACAGTGCCATCGGTCCCTACAAAGGCGGCCTGCGCTTCCACCCTTCCGTCTATCTCGGAATTATCAAGTTTCTGGGCTTCGAGCAGATTTTCAAAAACTCGCTGACCGGCCTGCCCATGGGCGGCGGCAAGGGCGGCAGCGACTTCGATCCCAAGGATAAATCGGATCAAGAGGTTATGCGCTTCACCCAGAGCTTCATGACGGAATTGTACCGCCACATTGGACAGGATACAGATGTTCCTGCAGGGGATATCGGTGTAGGCGCGCGCGAGATCGGCTATATGTTCGGCCAATACAAACGGATTCACGGCGGGCATGCTGCCGGTGTTCTTACCGGAAAAGGGCTGCTCTATGGCGGCAGTCTGGCACGCAAGGAAGCTACCGGCTATGGCTGTGTATACTTCGTGCAAGAGATGCTGTCATCGAACGGAGCAAGCTTCAAGGACAGCAAGGTGGTCATCTCCGGTTCCGGGAATGTCTCCATCTATGCTATTGAGAAGGCTCAGCAGCTGGGAGCCCACGTGATTGCCTGCAGTGATTCGAACGGTTACATTCATGATCCTCAGGGCATCAATCTGGCTACCGTCAAAAGACTGAAGGAAACAGAGCGCCTGCGCATCAGCGAATATGTGAAGGAGCACCCGCATGCCGAGTATGTTGAGGGCTGTAGCGGAATCTGGAGCCTGCCTTGCGACATCGCTCTGCCGTGTGCCACGCAGAACGAGCTGGATTTGGAATCCGCCCGGACGCTGATTCTGAACGGAGTTAAGGCCATCGGTGAAGGTGCCAATATGCCGACCACTCTCCAAGCGGTGGAGCTGTTCCTGGAGAACCAGGTGCTGTTTGCTCCTGCCAAGGCCGCCAATGCCGGCGGCGTAGCGGTCTCGGGCCTGGAGATGAGCCAGAACAGCATGCGTCTGTCCTGGACCTTCGAAGAGGTGGACGAGAAGCTGCAAGTCATTATGAAAAATATCTACAGTAGTACTGTTCAAGCAGCAGAGGATTACGGCGTCGCCGGTAACCTGGTTGCCGGCGCCAACATCGCCGGGTTCCTGAAGGTTGCCGATACCATGCTGGCGCAGGGTATCGTGTAACCTGTTATAGACTAATTGATACAAGAAGAGGTGTCCCTGAGCCATTCGGCTGGGGACACCTCTTCTTTAGGTTTAGAAAATGAATGGTTGGTGATCCTGTGTGCTCGCTAATAATTAGGCTGAACGCACTCGGTTGGTCTTACGCGTACGAATGGCGAATTCAGATCCACTTGTGCTCCTCATTACTCTCCCTCAGCCGTACTCGGCCTCACCAACGGGATTTATCCCGCTCATTGTAACCTACAGCAGCTCGCGCCGCAGTTCTTCTGCCGATCTTGGGGACAGGTGGCCGAGCGGAATGTCGAATACCGTCTTAGCTCCTGTCTGGCCTTCCTGCTTCAGACGCACAGCAGCACGGGCATAGGCAGCCAGGACGCTGGCGGTGAATTCCGGGTTGCTGTCCAGCTTCAGCCCGAATTCGGCGATCTGCTTGCTTCCTCCTCCGGTCACTCCGCTGCGGATGACGAAGCCGCCATGCGGCATCCCTGAATGCTCAGCAGCAAGCTCCTCGTCCGTAATGAATTGAACCGTTGTGTCGTAATCGGCGAAATAGTTCGGCATCTCCACAATCGTCCGGGTAATGGCATCGCGGTCAGCTCCTGCTTCAGCCACTACGTAGCATTCCCGGCGGTGCTTCTCGCGGGTGGACAGCTGCGGGGTCTCGCCTCCGCGAATGCTGTCAATAACCTCCTGGACCGGCACGGTATATTGCACGCCTGCCTTGACACCGGGAACCCGGCGGATCGCATCTGAATGCCCCTGGCTGACTCCTGTACCCCAGAACGTATAATCTTCGCCTACCGGCAGGATGGACTGCATCAGCAGCCGGTTCATAGAGAACATGCCCGGGTCCCAGCCGGTGGAGATCACACTTACGCTGCCGCCTTCGCGGGCAGACTTGTCCACCGCAGCGAAGAAATCAGGGATTTTGGCATGAGTGTCAAAGCTGTCCACCGTATTGAATAACCGGGCCAGCTGCGGAGTCTGCTCCGGCAGATCTGTTGCGGAACCGCCGCACAGAATCATTACATCAATCTTGCCTATGTACTGCTCGGCGGCTGAGATGTGCTCGGTGCGCGTTCCTGTGATGTCTGTCAGCTGCTGCGGATCTCTGCGGGTGAATATGGCTACCAGCTCCATATCGGAGTTCTGCTCAATGGCCTGCTGTACCCCTTTACCCAAATTTCCGTATCCGACGATGCCTACTCTAATGGTTGATCTCATGTCTGTAATATCCTCCCTTGCCGGTTAACCCGGAGATATGAATCCTTCAAAAGTTAAGTATATATACATTACACGAAATGTAAATATTAAGTTGTACAGCCGCACCGCCAGATTATTGTCCCGTTCCCAGAAAGCTCTCCACAATGAATTTCAACTATGCCCACGCCATAGACTAACGCCCTGCATACATTAACCTAGTCAAAGCCATTTCCATGTATGCCAATATTAGCTCAAAAGGAGCTGGAAACCAGTGAACTCAGCAACGAAGCTTACCGGACGCGTCATCTACAAAGGTGATCCGGGTTATGAGGCCGCGCGCAAAAATTGGGACCCGCATACCGACCGATTCCCCAAAGTATTCGTGTTCGCCCAGAAGACTCAGGATGTAGCCAATGCTATCAAATGGGCCAACGAGCACCGGATTCCCATCCGGCCCAGAGGCGGCAGACATGCGCTGGAGGTCAATCTGTCCCAGGTGAACGGCGGAATCGTCATTGATGTCAGTGAAATGAACAGCATCAAGCTAAACAAAAAAACGGGGACAGCCGTCGTCGGAGCCGGAAATACAGTGGGGAGAATCGCCCATACGCTTGCCCGGAAGGGGTATATGGCGCCTTTCGGGGACAGTCCTACCGTGGGAATCGGCGGCATTACACTGGGCGGCGGCATCGGCCCGCTTCAGCGTACCCTTGGGCTCGTCAGCGATAATCTGGTGGAGCTTGAAATGGTCGATGCCAAGGGCAGAATTATTATTGCGAATAAGAAAAGTAATGCCGATCTGCTCTGGGCTTCCCGTGGCGGCGGCGGAGGCAATTTCGGCGTGTGCACCCGTTACAAATTCAAAGTACGCCCGGCTCCTGCCACAGCAACGGTATTCCGCATCACCTGGCCCTGGGGCCAGTTCGAGAAGGTCCTTAAGACCTGGCAGCGCTGGGCTCCCTCTGTGAATACCAGACTGGGCAGCGAATTATCCATCGGTCCCAAAAAAGGCGGAAATGTCAGCATGCTGGGACTATTCCTCGGATCTAAGGCTGAGGCTGTCCGCCTCTTGAAGCCCATTACAAATGTAGGAACCCCTACGATCCAAACGATCCGTTCCCTGCCTTATCCGCAAGTGGTCAGCTTCTTGTTAGCTCCCGATCCGGTACAGACTCAGCGCTTCAGCAACCAGTTCTCCAGCGCCTTCGCAAGGAAACCGTTCCCGGATCAGGCATTCAAGCCGATGCGTGAGTTCCTGGAGAAGGTGGAGGGGAAAGACGCCGGGTTCTTTTTCCTCAACTGGGGTGGGGCTGTAAGCCGTAAATCTCCTAAATCTACTGCCTTCTACTGGCGAAAGGCCAAATTCTACGTGGAGTGGAACAGCTCATGGATCAAGAAATCGGATGCCGCCAAAAATATATTCTACGTCCGCAACACCCGCCGCAAGCTGCAGCCGTTCATCGTGGGAAGCTACATCAACGTGCCTGACCAGGGCATCAAGCATTCCGGCCCGGTCTATTATGGAACGAACTATGCCAGATTGCGCAGAGTCAAGGCGAAATATGATCCCGGGAATGTGTTCAACAATCCGCAGAGTATCCCGCCAGCCCGCATCAAGAGCTGAGTTCGAATAAAAACGAGCAGGAGGCGTTTGCCGACCCTGCTCATTTTTTTGAAGCTATGCTATGCTTGGCTTACTGGCCTGAGTTCGCCAGGAATTCATCAATCTGACGCTGAACCTCTGCGATGATGGTGTCGATACCGGCTGCCTTAACCTGCTGCTGGAGCTTGGCCAGACCCGCGTCTACATCCTTCACCGTTCCGTATTCCAGCGGAATGCCGTATTGCAGCATGACATTGCCGACATTGGCCACTTCGGTCTTCACCTTGCTGTTGTCGAAGACGAAGGTCTCCAGCGGATAGTGATACACTTCACCTTCCCATTTGTCAGTCAGGGCGTTCGCTTCATCAGGGAAGGAAGCATTATCCCGGTTCAGCGGGGAGTTGAAGCCCCAGTTGGAGAAGCCGGTGTAGTTGGCATTCTTCTCGGCGTTCGTGAATTTATCTTCGCCGACCGGATTATAGTGTACAGCACTAATGCCGTTCATGATCAGATCATGCAGTTCCTTATCGTTCTGGAGCAGATCAATCATCATCAGCGCACGTTCCGGCTGCTTGGAGGTGGAGTGAATCGCTACACCGTTCTGGGTAGAGACGGCAACGGATTTTTTCTTATCCGGGTTAATATCGGCCAGAGCCAGCTCATACGGGGAGTTCTTCTCCCGCATATCGGTCATCAAGGCGCCAAGCGTACCCAGATTGTGGGTGATGGAAGCTGCCTTGCCTGCCTTGAATTCCTGCTGATGATCCAGCTTGCTGTTCAGTGCGCTCTTCGACCAGGCGTTGTTCTCGGCCAGATCTTTATAATAGTAGACAAGCTCCTTGAATTCAGGAGTCTCATATAAGTTGAATACCTTGCCGGCCGGATCATCCAGCTTGAAGCCCATCGGCAGATCGAGGTCGAACAGATTCCATTCGTTCTGCTGTTTGAGCAGGATCCGGTCCAGATTATGCAGCTTCCAGTCTCCGGTCTCCGGTACGAATGGGGTAACCCCCTTCTCTTTACCGGATATAGTCTTGAGATAGTTGGCGTACGCCTCCGGGCTGTTGATCTCCGGCAGGTTATATTTCTTGCGCAGGTCTTCGCGGTACAGAATCAGCTTCTCCACGGTTTCGCCACGGTTCTGAGGCACCATATACAGCTTGCCGTTCACCTTCGCCTGACCCCAGGCTACCTCAGGCATCGCCTTCCAGGTCATCGGAGCATATTTCTCCAGCAGCTCGTTCGTCAGCTCCAGGAACCCGCCCTTGAGTGCCTGATCGTTATAGCCTGCCCAGTTGGCGGCATAGATCAGATCGAAGTCCTCGTTAGCCGCCAGCTTAAGCGGATATTTCTGCGCCCAGTCGGACCAGTCCAGGAATTCGGCTTCCAGTGTAGCGTTTATTTTCTCCTTGAGCTTCTTATTGATCTCCCCAAATACCTGATCATAATCAACCGGCTTCGGACCTACGAAGATCATCTTCAAGGTAACAGGCTGGGATGTATCCACAGTGCCGGAATCTGCGGCGGGCTGATTGGTTCCGGCAGCTTCCGTTGCTGCAGCTGAGGCCTTCGGCTCCGCTGCGTTCCCTCCGGCATTGCCGTTGCCGCCTCCGCACGCGCTAAGCAGAGAGACCATCAGGATACTGGACATCAGTGTCATTGCTTTTTTCTTATTCACTAGAATTTCCCCCCAGCTATATGTGTGTAATCGCTTACAAGAACAGTATAATAAAAAATACTCGCCCCGCTAATATAGGCATTCAACGATAATGCATACTTTTGCAACGACTTTTAGGGCGGGATAACATAATATTCCTGTAAGATAGCCCATAAGAAAAAAGGACCCGAGCAACATACGCCCGGGTCTGTATTCACATCAGCTTCTTAATCTCATCTAGCGGCAATTCAACGGCTTCGGATACCGCCTCGGGAGAAAATCCGTGGAGCAGCAGCTTACGAATCGTCTCTGCTTTGCCTTCTTCTTTTCCTTCTGCTTTGCCTTTCTCCATGCCTTCCGCTATGCCCTCTTCATAACCCCAACGCTTCCAGGCTGGCATGAGTTCCATGATTAATCCTCCCTCCTCCGAGTATTCATTAATTAATTCTCTTAGAATCTCCTCATCCTGTGCCCGGTCCGGCTTGAAGTACAGATCCGCTACTGACATAATCAGCGCCAATCGGCCCTGATCCAGCCGAGCCTTCAGCTTAATGAACATCCGCAGGAATTCCCGGCGCACTTCTCTCGCTTCTCTTGTAGTATACCCCATCTTCGCCAATAACGCAGCAGCCACCGCATTATCTGAATCGATGAACCGCCGCCAGTTCTGCTTGCGCAGCTCCACCTTAAGAAACTGGAAGCGCAGAATGTTATGTTCCGGGATGGACATCTCCAGCGTGTCCTGTTCCTCCCTGATCTCATCCGAGGTAAAGATCGCAATAGGGATGATCAGCTTATGGTCTTTCCGGTAACGCTCGAATAAACGGCTGAAATAAATAAACATCCGGTCACGAAATTCATGATCCTTGTACGATTGCGGCTCCAGGTGAATCAGAATGTAACCGTCCAGCCCTTTGTAGCGGGTCTCCAACAACAGATCCAGCTCCCGCGCCTCCTCGCCGACAATATCCACCAGCAATTCCTGCATCAGAAACCGGGTTTCACTATAGTCGAGCATAGCGCCCAACTCGGGAAAGAACAGCTCAATGAATTCCTGGTAAAAATTTTCCAGTAGCTTTTTAAAAGCCTCATCATGCGGTATAGAAATCTCTATCGCCTCCCGGATCAAGTGTCAGACTTCTTGCATGTAATTATATTCCATCATTCAGGAAATGTATATAATAAAAGGAACATACATTCGTATTTAAATGTGCTTACCCTGCTCCATAGCTTCATGCTTTCATTCTTAAACCTCCACCTCAATATAAGAAAATATCCACCTAAATATTTTCTGTTTTAACCACGCTTGTATGGAGCAGCATGGTTGCACATCCTCCAGGATCTCCCGAAAATCTAACAACAAAAAAACGGCACCATCTGAACAGCCGGGTGAGGCTGAATCAGACAGTGCCGCCCCTAAGGCAACACAGATGATAGTGATCTGCTGCTTATTTCTCCAGGAATCCGGTAGACGGATTGGTGATGAAGAAGCCTTCCTGCGGGACATAGAAATACTGAATCCAGACGCCGTCGAGCAGCGGTTCGCGGGTATCCAGCAGAATCTCGATATCCTTATCTGTAGCAACCACTTCATCGTGCTCAGTAGGTGTATCCAGCGCTACATCATAGTGTCCGTGATCTCCGTGATTCTGGGTGATGACCACGCGGATTTTCTTGCCTTCCGCATCCGGGCTGTTCAGCATATCTTTTAGAACCTTAGCTGCATTGCGGTTAATTTTTACTTTCATCCTTTGGCGACCTCTATTCTGCTTAGTAGTATGAAATCAGAAATTCATTATAACATATTATAAGGTGCTATAGATAATTAAGTGGTTATTCCGGTGAAGATACCACGGATGACTACCTCTTCTTAAAATAAAAAGCTGTCCCAACCAGCCATATTTCACGGCTTGCGGGACAGCTTCTCATATGTGTACTTCTATTATGAAGCGTTCTGGTTCGACAGGGCGGCTAACACTTCATTCGTGACATCCTTGCCGCCCTTGAAGTTGGTGATAAACGCGCCGATGGAATAGATCGGCCCCCAGGGAATCCCCCACCAGCCCACTAGGAACGTCAGCAGGGTGTACTTCAAGCCTTTTTTGACGGAGCCCTCGCCCGCCTTGATAAAGTAGATGCCCGAGCTACGTCTGAACGTCATCAGGACAACAGAGAAGCAATACGTGTAGATCACGAATTTGCCGCCTTGCTGAATCTGGCTCATTATATTGCCGCCGTCCATGTTCTCGATCCCTTTTATGATCATAGGAAATCCCCTTTAATGGTTGTTAATAATCATATACCGTAGGGATGACAGACTGAAACAGCAGACAGATATTTGTAAAAGTGAGCTGACGGCAGACGCGGATTACTCCAACTCAGCTCCATTACTGGCGATTACCCTTTGATACCAGAAAAAGCTGTCTTTGCGGGAGCGGTCCAGAGTACCCTTGCCTTCGTTATCCTTATCCACATAGATGAAGCCGTAGCGCTTCTTCATCTCTCCGGTGCCTGCACTGACCAGATCGATGCAGCCCCAGGAGGTGTATCCGATCAAATCCACGCCGTCAGCCAGCGCCTCACCCATCGCCCGGACATGCTCCCGCAGATATTCGATCCGGTAATTGTCCTTAATTGAACCATCTGCTTCTAAGGTATCCACTGCGCCAAGGCCGTTCTCCACCACCATCATCGGCAGTCCGTAACGGTTGTAGATATTATTCAGGGACCACCGCAGGCCTTGCGGGTCAATCTGCCATTCCCACGCGCTTGCCTGCAAATACGGGTTCTTCAGACCCAGCGACATATTGCCGCCAACCGACTCCTGATCCGGGGCTGCACTCACGCAGGTGGACGAATAGTAGCTGAAGGTGTAGAAGTCCACACAGCCTTCCTTAAGTATCTGCCCGTCACCTGCCTCCATCTGCAGCTCAATCTGCTTCTCCTGGAAGTATCGCAGCGCGAAGCCCGGATAAGTGCCTCTCACCTGAACATCGGAGCAGAGGAAATTACTCAGATTATCCTTTTGCTGGGCCAGCAGTACATCCTCGGGATTACAGGTCAGCGGGTAAGAGCACATGTAGGCAATCATACAGCCGATCTGAAAATCCTTATGAATCTCATGTCCCAGCTTCACGGCTCTGGCACTGGCGATGAACTGGTGATGGAGCGCCTGGTATCTTAGCTGCTCATTGTCGGTTTGCGCAGACGCAGTCAACTCGGCATTACCCTCCGGCTTCATCGCCCCGGTCATGAATGTCCCGAACGGCATCGTGAGGATGTTGATCTCATTGAAGGTCAGCCAATACTTCACGCTGTGCTTGTAGCGGTTAAAGATCACCTCGCAGTAACGGATGTAGAAATCGATCATTCTGCGGTCCGCCCATCCGTTATAAGCTTCAGCCAGATGGTAAGGTGCTTCATAATGCGAGATCGTCACCAGCGGTTCGATCCCGTGCTTGGCCAGCTCGGCAAACACCCGGTCATAGAACTGCAGCCCTTCTTCACTTGGCATGGCATCATCCCCGTTCGGGAAGATTCGCGACCAGGCGATGGACATGCGGAACACCTTGAAGCCCATCTCGGCGAACAGCGCGATATCCTCTTCGTACCGGTGATAGAAATCAACCGCTTCATGACTCGGATAATTAGCCCCGGCTTCCAGCACCGGAGTAATTCTCCGGGAGACCGTATGCGTTCCCGCGGTCATGACATCTGCTGTGCTTAACCCCTTGCCTCCCGCATCGAACCCGCCTTCGAGCTGATTCGCAGCCGTTGCCCCGCCCCACAGGAAATTTGCCGGAAAACTTCTGTTGTTCACACTTACATTCACGTTCTTATTCATATTCGTTCCTCCTGAGATTGAATTAGGATAACGTTTAGATCATGACAGTCAGCAGATTCTCCCGGTAATCGACGCTCTTCTGGTCCGTCTCAATAACGTCGAGATACTCACCGGAATTGGAGATGATCACAGGCGTAGTCAGCGTATAGCCCGCCTCTCTGATCGCGGCAACGTCGAACTCCATGAGCAGCTGGCCTTTGGTGACGGTATCTCCTTGCTTGGCCCGGGGGGTGAAGTGTTTGCCCTTCAATTTGACCGTGTCCTTCCCGACATGAATCAGAATATCGACCCCGTTATCACTGGTGATGCCGATCGCATGGCCGGAGGCGAATAAGGTGGTCAGTACCCCGTCAACGGGAGAGTACACCTTGCCTTCCAGCGGTTCAATCGCTATCCCTTTGCCCATTGCGCCAGTAGAAAAAGCTTCGTCCGTCAGCTCCGACAAGGCTCTGATCTGGCCCTTCAGCGGACTTCCCACCGTCTCCTGCTTCACCAGATTGCTCCGGGCAGTCCCGCCGCTCTTGCTGTCCACTGCTTCCTCATCCTTGAACCCAGAGAAGAAGACAAGAATGAACCCGAGAATGAAGCTGATTACAATGGCGGCAATCGCGCCGTAGAAGCCTTTATCCATCCCGTCAGGGCTAATGTAGCTTGGGATACCGAAGATCCCCAGACCGCCGAGAATATAGCCTTTGGTGCCCATCAGACCGACGATACCGCCGCCGACCGCCGCCGCGACACAGCTTAAGATGAACGGCTTCTTGCGCGGCAGCGTAATCCCGTAAATGGCAGGCTCCGTAACTCCGAAGATCCCTGAGATAATAGCCGGAATCGACAATGACTTCAGCTTGGCATTCTTGGTGCGCAGCATAATCGCCAGCACAGCACCGGTCTGGGCAAACGAAGCGCCGAAGGAAGCCGCCAGAATCGGATCGGATTTCAGTACAGCCATGTTATTGAGGGCAATCGGCACCAGACCCCAGTGCAGCCCGAAGATCACAAAGACCTGCCAGAACGCGCCTACCAGCAGCCCCTCAATAACCGGACTAAGGTTGTAGAGGAACAAGGTTCCCTGCCCCAGCAGCTGTCCGGCCCAGGTGGAGACCGGTCCGATTGCAATCAGCGCCAGCGGAACGGTGACCAGCAGGGTGAAGAATGGGACGAGGAAGGTACGCACCACGCTCGGCGTCACTTTTCGGAAGAAGGCTTCCAGCTTGGAGCCAATATAAGTCGAGATGATGATCGGAATAACGCTGGAGGTATAGGACATCAGGATGACCGGAATCCCCAGGAAGGTAATGTACACAGGCGATTCAAAGATCGTTCCGCTAAAAAGCGTGTACAGCGGTTCGCCCGCCGCCGTGATCGTGCCAAAGGACGGGTACACCAGCGTAGCGCCTATCGCCATCCCGATAAAGATATTGGCCCCGAATTTCTTAGCCGAGGTATACCCCAGGAAGATCGGGAAGAAATAGAACAGGCAATCCCCGAGCGCATTCAGAATCTGGTAAGTCCCCGACTCCTTGGTAAGGAGTCCCACGGTCAGGAACAGGGCGGTGAAGCCCTTAATCATCCCGGTCGCAGCCAGTACACCCAGGGTCGGCGAGAATACGCCGGAGATCATGTCGATGAAGCTGTTGAACAGACCCATTTTCTCACCGGAGGCTGTCTCTGATCCGCCTTCCTGCAATCCGCCCGCTGTCATCACCTGGGCATAGACCTCAGACACATGATTGCCGATCACGACCTGATACTGGCCGCCGCTCTGAATTACCGTTACAATTCCGTCCATGTTCTTCAGCACATCTGTATTGGCGACCGCCTCATTCTTCAGCTTGAAGCGCAGACGAGTCACGCAATGGCTGAGTCCGTTGATATTCTCCTTGCCGCCGACATGCTTGATAATATCCTTGGCTAGTGCCTCATATTTCATAGTAAGTCCTCCCGTTTCCTGATGAATGATAAGCAAAAGGCGAAACCATCCCGGCAGCTTCCTGCCTGATTTGGTTTCGCCTGCATGACCAGTAACAATCCAAGTGGTTTTATTCAGTTTGTCTTTGCGTTACCCGCTGAATGTGAATCGTCAGATACAGGATTTCTTCATCCAGGAGCTTCAGGTCCAGATACTTCTCAATTTTGAGCACACAGTGATGCGCCTTCCTGTATTTCATCCTCACCTGCTTGAGCAGAAAATCGTCCACCGACTCCACCGGCTCCTGCTTGCGCGAACGCTGGAAGAAATAACGCAAATGGGTGATGAACCGTTCGTAGCTGACGGTATGCTCATCAATTTCGTTGTTATAGGAATACTTAACAATATTGAGGATGTCATCAATCTGCTGGGTCTGCCTGGTAAGATCTGCAATCTTGCTGCCCGAGCTGTTCATTTGCGCATTAATCAGATGAAGTGCAATGTTCCCGGCCTCATCCTCCGGCAGACGGATACGGGTATACTGCTCAATCATTCCCATGGCATGATGCCCGATGGCATACTCCCTCGGATAACAGCGTTGAATCTCCCAGAGAAGCGGATTGTCATTATGGATGCCCTGTTCATGAAGCCTCAGCGCATGAGTCAAATGATCCGTCAGGGTCACATAGATATAATCGCTCAGCCGGGCCTTCAGCGTCTGCTTGGCATACTCGATAATGTCATAGCTTAAGGCTACATATTCGGCGGGGGCATCCGCCATTAAGGCCTTGAATTTCTCGGACGCGTCATTTCGCTTCAGTACAAAGGTCTTCTCGATCAGAGAGACATCCACCGGATCGCCCGGGCTCTTCTTGAAGCCGATGCCGCGTCCCATAACAACCAATTCATCCTTACCTGAATCCTTGGCAATAATGGCATTGTTATTGAAAATCTTCTCGATAATCAACCAAGCTGCCCTCCTTTACCCCGAATTTCATTTGGCACTGCTTACAGGATGTTAGGCGGGTCAAGGCTCCTTGCAGCGTCCCGCAGGGCCCTTAACATAAAGAAAGGCAAAACCCAAAACACGTGACCATGTTTTGGGTTTTGCCTTTGCAGTAACAATCCCAAATTCAGAATAGCACTGAATTTCACTTTTGGCAACAAAAATGTTTGCGCTTACATAATCTATCAACCTGCAAAGAGGAGTACCCCCTATTCGCAGGGAACACTCCTCTTCTCTCCGCCTGAGCTCAGACCGATGACGAACTCACGCTCTGAGCATTACCCCACCGCAGCTTATACAGCTCCGGCAATACCACTCCCAGCAGCACCAGCACCACTCCGGTCCATTGCAGAAGACTTACATGCTCTTGCAATACGAACGAGGACATTAAGACAGCCACAGGCAGTTCGACGGCGCCCAGAATACCGGCCATCCCTCCGCCGATATGCGGAACCCCGATGGCGAACAGCAGCGGCGGGATAAAGGCGCCGAACAAGCCCAGCAGGAAGCCGAACAGCAGCAGCGGTCCCCATAGCATACCGTTAAACAGGAAGGTCGGCGGGAACAGGATACACAGCAGCACCAGGCCGCCAGTGACCATCCAGGCGCTCCGGTAGGCCGGATGGGCCAAAGGAACGGCTTTGCCGCTGAAGATAATGAACATCGAATAGCTGACTGCCGATAATAATCCCAGCAGCAGCCCCAGCAGGTTAAACTCGGCAGCTCCCTGATTCAGAATACCTGCGGCCAGCAGGGTTCCGCCGAACAGCAGGATCAGCGTCAGCACCGTGATTTTGTCTGGGCGCTGACGTTTGCTTACCGCCTGAATCAGCACACTGATCCAGGTGAACTGGAACAGCAGGATAATCGCCAGCGAAGCCGGAATATACCGGAGCGACTGGTAGTACAGCAGACCCGTAACCACGGTTGGCGCACCGGCCATCATCAAGAGCAGTCTGTGCTTCCAGGTCAGCCGGGCGGGAACCGCCTTGGCGGGCGCTGTAACGTTCGCTGTGCTGCGCGGCTTGCGGTTCGCTCTGAGTTTGGTATATAACGCAAGCAGCCAGGCGAGAATACAGCCGGTTAAGAGCTGAGTGCCGACCACCTCTCCCAGCTTATAACCTTGCCCGTAGGCCAATACAACAATCGTTGATAAAATGCCGTAGCTCATAGCGCCTACAAGTACGGAGATTAAATATTTCATATCTTTCATGTCTGTTATGCCTCCTGAATCTTCTGATCTGAATGTTGCTGCGTCAAGGTCAAGGACCGCAGAGACGCAAAAAATCCTAACTCCGGGACAGGGACCGCTGGTTCATGGTCCTTATCATCGTAGTTAGGAAGAGTAGGCTTCCTGTAGAAACCCTCGCCCTGTGACATCTGAATGGCTGCGAGGTTATACGAGAACAATATAGAGTTATGAAGTATTGTCTGGTTGACGACTCTTCATATGTTACACGCCAAGTGAGCTGGCGTCAACCCTTAATTCTTTTAAATTTGAAATTCAGGGACATAGACCTCTTGTTAATCAATTCTCCAGCCAATGAACAATACAAAGACAGCCCCCCTCTCCCAAATTATGATAAAATATAACTCAATTCAGCAGTTCATTCGAAAGGAGCCTTACATATGGTGAAGACCCGTCCTCAATCCGGCGCGATCGTAAAAATTTGAAACATTGACAAGTTTCGATACGTAGCAGTCTGTAATAGCCTTCATTCCAACCCATTTCATGTGATTCAAGCTGCTATCCCCAAATATACTACTACGGAGGAGGTGTAGATCCTGAACAGATCCGGGCCCGTTAAGCTATTCGGCATGATTGCCGGAGTTGTAATCTTAAATGTCATTGTTCTATCTCCCGGCCTGCTAGGTGTCGAGATCGGCGGAAGCCCGCTGGAAACGGCATCGGCAGTAACCCTGCTAATCATCAGTCTGCTGGTCGTCCTATACGGCAGTTACACCTTGCTCTTCAAACCCCCGGCTGCCAAGCCCGTCAGCGTGCAATTAGAGACGCGGGAGGATTACATTGCCGGCCTCGGCCGTCACCGGAATGTGAAGGTGCTGAAGGATGATATCTCCCTCGCCTTGGACCAGATCGAGCGGATTGAGAAGAAGAAGACCGCACTGCTCCAGGTGCTGGGCCGCAGGTTCGATCCGGCTGAGCTCAGCTTCCGCAAGTTTCATTCCGTCATTATGGAGGTTGAGAAGCTCTTCTACCTGAATATCCGGGGGCTTCTGAACAAGCTTAGTGTATTCGATGCCGCGGAGTTCGCCAAATTCAGCGCCGATAACGCGTCAAGCCGGTTCTCCAGTTCCCTGATTCAGAAGAAAACTGCGCTATACAATGAATATCTCTCTTATGTCAAAGGCTGCCTCGGGGCCAATGAGGAAATTCTGTTGAAGCTGGATCAGCTGCTGCTGGAGATTACCGAGCTGGGCAGCGCAGATTATAGCAATGTGGAAGAAATGCCATGCATGCAGGAATTAACCGCCCTGATCGGGCAGACGAAACTCTATCAGTAAGGAAAGGGAGATGAACCTATGAGGAAAGGCAAAACACTGTTCATACTCGGCATTATCGCCGCATCCGTCTTCGCACTTGTCTATTTCGGAATTACCTTAACGTCCAATCTGGGCAAATCCAAGACAGAAATCTCTGCCGAAGACGCCGACAAAAGACTGAACCGCATCTATAAGGATATCAACGTGACCAGTGCTGAGCCTGTAAAAGGGCAGATCGATCTTGATCCGGCATCCATCGGCGATTCGTTGCCCGATATCTCCAAGTTCCCCATCTCCATTGAGAGCACCACGGATAGCTTCGTCGAGATTTTCTCCTCCACGGAGAAGTCAGGAACAGGCAATGACGGCTGGCTGAATGAGGTCGCCGCAGACTTCAACGCTGCCGGTATTACAATAGACGGCAAACCCGCCTCAGTCAAAATCCGCAACATCGCTTCCGGCACAGCCGCTGATTATATCCGGTCCGGCAAATATGTGCCTGACGCCTTCACTCCCTCTAATGAGCTATGGGGCGAAATGGTCAAGGCCAGCGGCGTGCAGGCCGAGCTGGTTACGAAGCGTCTGACCGGCAACGTGGCCGGAGTGGTAATGAGCAAGCAGAAATACGATCAGCTGGTCGACAAATACGGCTCGATCAACGTCAAGACAATTACCGATGCCATTGCGGCTAATGAGCTGGCGATGGGGTACACCGATCCTTTTGCCAGCTCAACGGGTCTGAACTTCCTGGTCACCGCACTGAGTACCTTCGACAGTTCGGATCTGCTGGGAGACAAGGCGGTTCAAGGCTTCGAGAAGTTCCAGGCCAACGTGCCCTTCATCGCCTCCACCACCCTGCAAATGCGGGAAGCGGCCAAATCCGGCATGCTGGATGCCTTCGTCCTTGAGTATCAGACCTTCGTCAATGCGAAGGATTTGACCAGCGGCTATGTGTTCACCCCGTTCGGGGTAAGACATGACAGCCCGCTGTATGCACTCGGGCAGCTGCCGCCGGAGAAGCTGGCGATCATCAAGAAGTTCGGCGAATTCGTCCAGCAGGATAAGTACCAGAAGACGGCTGCGGACAAGGGCTTCAACGGCCTGACGGACTATGTCTCCGAGCTGGCACCGGTTGACGGCTCCATTCTCTCCTCGGCCCAGAAGCTCTGGAAGGAGAAAAAGAACGGCAGCAAGCCGATTGCGGCAGTATTCGTAGCCGATGTCTCGGGGAGCATGGCCGGTGAGCCGCTGAACCGTCTGAAGGAGTCCCTGCTGAAGGGCCAGAAATTCCTCGGTAAGGACAACAGCATCGGCTTCGTCTCCTATTCCAGTGATGTGACCATCAATCTGCCCATCGGCAAATATGACACCAATCAGCAGTCCATGTTCGTAGGCGCGATTAACAGCCTTCAGCCTGTGGGCGGCACGGCTACCTTCGACGGGTTGGTGGTTGCGATGAAGATGCTGAAGGATGAGCTGGCGGTGAACCCGGATATGAAGCCCCTGATCTTCGTGCTTAGCGACGGGGAGACCAACGAAGGCCATTCCCTGGATGATATCCGGGGCCTGATCGAGACTTACAAGATTCCGGTATACACCATTGGATATAACGCCAATATCAAGGCACTGGAGAGCATCTCCAGCATCAACGAGGCGGCCAATATCAACGCTGACACAGAGGATGTAGTATACAAAATCGGAAACCTGCTCAACGTGCAAATGTAGACTTTATATTCTGAAGGAGGGTTCATATGTCATTCACCATGGAAATTCCCAGCCCCGAGAAGCTGAAATCGGTCATCGAGGAGCAGGTCCAGCCGGAGCCGGAGGAAGTCACCCAGCTTAAGGAGCAGGCGATCAATAATGTCTCCAGCATTCTGGAGCTGGACTTCGAGTCTCTGGAGAAACGCAAGGCCGTGCTGCAGTCGATTGACAGCTTCGGGATGGGCACCATGCGCTCCTCGTCGGAGAAGAACTCCCTGCTTCAGGTATCGGTGGGCAATCTGTCCAAGACCGGGGATGAAGGCGGCCAGGTCGCCAAGGGATTAACCGAGCTGCACCAGCAGCTCAAGGATCTGGACCCTAGCGCGGTCGATTTTGCCAAAAGCGGGTTCCTCGGCAAGTTTTTCCACCCCCTGCGTAATTATTTCGCCAAATATCAAAAGGCCGATGCCGTCATCTCTGATATTATTCTATCTCTGGATAAAGGCAAAGCCGTGCTGAAGAATGACAATACGACACTGGAGATTGAACAACAGACCCTGCGGGAGCTGACCAAGCGCCTTAAGAAGGAGATTCAGCTCGGCATCCTGATGGACGAAGAGATTGAGAAGCAGATTGAAGCTGCCAAGCAGCGCGGTGAAGATGAGGATAAGGTGCGGTTCATCACGGAGGAAGTGCTGTTCCCGCTGCGCCAGCGGGTCATGGATCTGCAGCAGATGCTCGTGGTTAATCAACAGGGAATTATGGCCATTGAGGTTGTTATCCGCAACAACAAGGAACTGATCCGTGGAGTCGACAGAGCACGGAATGTCACGGTATCTGCGCTCAAAATTTCGGTTACAGTAGCCAGCGCTTTGTACAACCAGAAGATCGTGCTCCAAAAAATCGAGCTGCTGAACCAGACCACCGACAATCTGATCAGCGGCACCTCCAGAATGCTTAAGGAGCAGGGTACTGCCATTCATAAGCAATCGCTTGAAACCAGTATTTCGGTCGATACGCTGAAGCAGGCCTTCACAGACGTTCTCTCTGCCCTGGATTCGATCAGCACCTACAAGCAGGAGGCGCTCCCCAAGATGCGGGAGACCATTACCCAGTTCCGGGAGCTGGCAGATAACGGGGAACAGCAGATTCAGCGGCTGGAAAAGGGCAATACGCTCGGGCTGTAGTATCACTGCCCATATTTAACGCAAAACAGAGCATGGCGGCGGTTACGCCGGTGCTCTGTTTTTTTGCCTGTCTATTTTCCTTTTGCTGTCTACTTCCCTTTATTCAACAAGCCTGTCACCATTCTGCTTAACGTCCCTTGATCCAGGAAAGGAGCGAGGCTTGCCAACAAATCCGGGCTGAGCTGATCCGCTTCGACTTCACCAAGCAACTTCTCAAGCTTCCCTCTGTCCAGAAAAGGAGCGAGGCCTGTGAGCCGATTTCCATCGACAGTACCGTCTGCCACCCGGTCAACTAGATTGCCTAACGTCTCTCTGCTAATAAAGGGAGCCAGCCCTTGAATGGAATGCCAGCTGGGGCTCTCTCCTCTGGCTTGTTGCACCAACAGGTCCAGCTGTTCCCGTTCCAGAAACGGGGCGATGCCCACAAGATTGTTCACCTCTCTCGAACCGTCTGCTGATTGATCGACCAGCCGGCTTAAGGTGGTGCTGCTGACGAACGGGGCAAGTCCAGAAATGACATTCCAAGCTATTTCTTTCTGTTCAGCCTGACGAACCAGTTCATCCAATGTATCTCTTCCCAGGAACGGGGCCAGCCGCATAATTACCTCTAGCGTAAGGACGCTGCTGTCTATGCCCTCTGTAACCTTATTAAGGGCACTTGCTTTTACAAAAGGCGCTACCTCTACAAGCTCTTCCATCTCCAGCTTACCGGCATTGACCAGCTCTGTAACCTGGCCCGGCCTGTTCTCTGCAATCTCCTCTACGATCCGACCCATGTGCGGGTGCTCCCGATGGTCTGCGTTATCTCCTGCATTCAAAATGTCATCTACGGTTAGGCCGAATAACCCCGCAACCTGCGGAAGTGTTCCAATATCCGGCAGCGAGTCGCCCCGCTCCCATTTCGATACCGCCTGATGACTTACATTCAGTTGATCGGCAAGCTCCAGCTGGGTCCAGTCCTGGTCTTTGCGAAGCCGCGAAATATAAGCCCCAATTCTACGTAAGTCGAGCATGATATCCCTCCGAGATTATAAAATGTACAGTGCACACTGTCGAAAACAGCATAGCATTTCAGCATGCACAATCCTATCAATTGCTGGTTGAATGGCTGCATACCCTCTGATTCAACTGCTGGTAGAATGTACTCTTTAACATTAAATGGGTTGTATACTATTCCTGATTATTGTATATTTATTCAACCGGCAATTATTGCTGATTTCTCATCTACCGGGGGATACATCGATGCATTTTTTGAATATCAACCAGCTTACTTCAGAGCAGATTCTGGATATCTTTGAATTAACCGACCGGCTTCGTCTCCGAAAATCAGAACCGCTGCTCGAAGGTAAGACGATGATTCTCTTCTTCCCGGAGACCAGTCTGCGTACAAGGGTTAGCTTCGAGAAAGGCATCAGTGATCTGGGCGGGGCCTGCATTACCTTTCCGCCGGAGACGCTCGACAAGAAAGAAGCGCCGGGCGATATCGTCCGTTACCTGGAGAACTGGGGGGATGGCATCATTGCCAGAATCCCGGATCTCTGCAAACTGGAGGAGCTGTCTGCACACGCCTCTGTTCCCGTTATTAATGCAATGACCGCACATAATCATCCCTGCGAGATTATGGCTGACCTGTATGCTCTGCGCACCCTCCGGGACAACTACCGGGAGCTGACCTACACCTTCGTTGGACCGCCCGGCAATATATCAAGAACTTGGCTGGAGGCGGCGCAAGCCCTGAATCTATCCTTCCATCATGTATGCACGCCAGGTCATGAGATGGCCAGCGGCAATCACCCGGGCTATACCTTTCATACGAGCCTGGACAGCGTGTTACCGGAGAGCGATGTGATTCTTACCGATTCATTGCCCAAGGATTTCCTGACGCCGGAGTATATCGGCGCCTATCAGATTACACTGGACCGGATGAAGCAGACAAGACCCGGGGCGCTGCTAAACCCCTGTCCTCCCTTTTTCCGCAATGAGGAGGTCAGTGAAGAGGTGATTGCTTCGCCTTATTTTATCGGATTCGGGTTCAAGAAAAGCCTGATCTATCTTCAGCAGGCCATCCTGATCTATTGTTTATCGCATTGATGCACCCGCACCATGAGACCTAGCGCAACGTTTCATTTTCTCTTTCATGCAAGCCTTTTAGGGCTTAAGCTGTATATTTGAAACTGCCCGTTTCTCCGATATCTTATTAGAACAGGATTTGTTTTGTATGTTCACCACATTGGCTGAAGGGGAGAATGACTATGAAGGCTTTACACTTACTATCCAGAAAAACAGGTGTCCTTCTGCTTGTACTGCTACTAGCGTCACTCGGTACAGTTGGGGGAGGCAGACAGTCACACACGGCAACAGCGGCTGCTTCTGCGAAATCATATGTGTACTATGTCTCTGACGATGTTCTATACCGTGTAACGACAGATGGAAGTGAGACACAGAAAATCGCTGAGAATTATGACGGCAACGGATTAGACTCAACCGGCAAATATCTGTATTTTTACTATGATGACGGTATGGGAATTCAGCGGCTGTCCCTAAGTGATCCCGATGCTTTAATTACGAGCTTCCTCGGGGACCGGAATATCCTCTTTTACCTGTTCGAGGGTCCCTATCTGTACTTCCTGGATGATACAGGACACATCTACCGCACCTTGGCCGACGCTGACGATGATTCACAGCTTACCCTTATCGCAGACAATGCCGATGTGAATTTCCGGACCTTCGACGTATCAGGCGGGCGGATCTACTATAATGCGCTGAAGAACAACACTACCTGGGTTGCTTCGAGGTCCCGCGACGGGAGTGGAGCCATTCAGTGGATTGCCAGCGGAGCGATTCAGAAGAGCAAATTTTATCATCCTTATGCTACAAGTATTAACCTTATGATTGACAACAAACCTGCCGAAACCGAGTATTCTCTGAACTCAATGGTACTCTACACTCTACCTCTAAGCGGTGGTGCTCCCAAAGCAGCCAATGCCAAAAACCCGCTTGAATCCAATGCCGCCACTGCCGGTAGCTGGTCCGACCATTATTTTCTGTTCAACAAAGGCATTAAAGTGGATGCCACCGGCGATGAGCTGGACTATAACACCGGCAAGGGCTTCCTGATGGATAAGAACGGAAAGATCCTGCAGCTCAGCCAGAACAGTGTGATCAGCATCAGCGAGATTGCCGCGAATAAGCTGGTCTATGCAGATTCCAAAGGCAAAGCCTACATCAGCACGCTGGCTAACGGCAAAATCTCCTCCTCCAAGGCGCTGCCGCTGACGAATGTTCAAGATATCAGAACGGTTAAGAACGGAACGACGCTCACCACCGTATTGTTCACCGCAGCCGATGCTTACGTCCTGAATGCCGATTCATCCTTGACCAAAATGACGGGCGTTGAGTCCGATTACTCTGTAATTACAGACGATATTCCCGGTTTGTATTATATCAACGGTCTGGATAACGACTGCCTGTACCGGTACAGCAATGACGGCAAAACCAAAATCAAGCTCTCCACTGGTCCGGTTAGCTACTTAGCACTGGTCTCCGCGAAGTAATTTAGAGAGAGAATAAGCCGGAATTTCCGATATCGGAAGTTTCGGCTTTTTTAAGATGCGAATAGATAAAGTTCAGTTTATAACAGAGACTTGCCTATGAAAAGACTTCATTCCCGGTATACAGTGGGAGTAGGCGTTATAGATAATTACAGAAAGTAGGCTGGAAATGAATATCGCAATCAAGCTAACCGGACCGGATGAAGCCCACATTATCAAAAATATGTACCCGCTCTATCTGCATGATCTGTCGGGACATTACGGACTTGTAGAGGGGCATCTTCCTAACCGGCATGGTATCTTTGAGGATACAGACGAATACCGCACGCTGGCAGATCAGTATGAGGTGCAGAATATTTGGTGGGACAAGCCGGGCATTCTGTCCCCTTTCCTAATTCAAGCTGATGCGATGCCGGCAGGCTTTGCCCTCATCGCCACCCCTCCTCACTGCGCGCAGGGCGTTGATTATTTCGTGAACGACTTCTTTCTGCTGCAGCCCTTCAGAGGGTCGGGAATCGCGGAACAGGCGGCGGTGCTGGTGTTTGAACAATTTCGGGGTGAATGGGAGCTGTTCACGAATCCGGCGGCGAAGAATATAACCGGACAGAAATTTTGGCGGAAGACCGTCTCCCGCTACACGAAGGGCCAATATTCGGAGCGGAGCGGAGAGACTTTTGACGGCCATAAGCTTGCCTTCAGGTTTAATAACCGGGGATTACAGGCCACTCTAACCCAACCGCCAAAAAGGCTGACCTGCCGGGCATACCGGCAGTCAGCCTTTTCCACATGCAAGGATTCACGGCAGGATTGGCAAGTTAATCTCCTTGGTATTCTTGCCTTCTCCGGTCTTCATAATCATGTTCATCGATTCCGGCTTATCCAGCAGATTGCTGCCGAAATAATGTTCAAAGCCCTCATAGGTTCCAGTACCTGTCGGTGACCATATCTCGGTGGTTCCGTACTTGGCTGTCGACTGAATTTCATTCCTGTGTACAGCGCCAGATATCTTTTTCCTGTTCTCCCATGTAATCTCAGACTCGTTTTTAATTTTGACTACAGTGCGGATCATCAAGGGAGAGAGCTCAACCTGCTCGAGCGTCACTTGAATCCCCTCCAGCATGAAATCCTCCCCCGGCCGGACAATGACTGTCTGCTGCTTTTTGAATTTCGGGTCAAGCTTGAAGCTGATCTTGAGTCTCGGGGAATAATGCACATCGGCTACATTGACACCCTTCGCCAGATCTTTCATTTTCCCTTTATCCATTGAGGCAATCTGGAAATCCGCTTCCAGCTGCTCCGGGAACGGCTTGCTCCTGTCCAGAAGGATGGCGCCGCGCCCGTAAAAAATACGCTTATCATCGTGTCCATTGTTTTTAGCATGGGCGCCGATCCCGCCCCCGTTCTCAAGATCATAGCCGGTTGCCGGATTCTTGATTCTCGCACTGTTAACACTATAGATCTCCTGTCCTTCCGCGACATTAGCTGTATACAAAAAGATGATTTTATTCTCATCTGCCGTTACCGCATTCAGGGTAATCCGGTAATCCCCGCTGGCTACGCTTTGATTAATTTCCTGAATATAGCCGTGCCGGATGGCCGTATCCAGTGTAGGTGCCTCTGAATCAGAAGAATAGAGCCGCTTGAACATTTCCAGCCCGCCCCAGTTCACTTCTCCGGCAGGTCCGGCAGCACGAGGTGCCGCATCATGAATGACCGGAATGAGGAACAGAATGATTGCGGCAACCGCGGCTGCGGCTAATCCGAGGAAGGAGCCTTTGGTGAATCTGCCCTGCCAGCTTCTCCTGCGTCCGAGCTCGATTCCGGCTATAACAGCTTGTCTAATCTCATTGCCTCCGGCGTCCGCTCCGGCTTCCTTGTGTATACGTGCCGCATCCGTCAGCATCGCCTGCTCTTCCCTACTACTGTCCATCCCACTCACCCCGGTTCTTCATAATGGTCCTAAGCTGCTTCAGCCCTTTGTGCTGCCAGGTTTTGACGGTTCCCTCCGGCTTGCCCAGAAGGACTGCGATTTCGGCCAAGGTCATGTCGTTATAATATTTGAGCAGCAGCACATGGCGGTATTTCACCTTCACCTGCGAGAGCGCCCACTGCATTTCCATAGATTCGGTACTGTTATGAATGACGGCCTCCTGCATATGTTCTGCCGCTGTGGGAACCGCCTTCTTCCTTCTGCGCTGCTCGTCTATGCAGACATAGATTAGAATCCTGATCAGCCAGGATTTGAACGCGCCTGAGTCCTTAAGGGTCCTTCGCTTCATCCACGCCCGGCAAGTCGTCTCCTGCAACGCTTCCAGCGCGTCATTACGGTTGCCCAGATAACTGTGGGCAATAGAATATAACTGGTCGCTGTGCTCCATCACCGCTTTGACGAAATCTGTCTCTTCAAGCGGCACAGCGTCAGTTACCCGCTTCATCTCTGCCCCGGACATCGTCATCTCTCCCTCTCCTCTCCATCACTTTTACATGAATTAGACGGAGAGGTTGTGCAAACAGTTTTAGTCTGCGGCAATTATTTCATAATCCTCATGAACAAGTGGAAACGGCTTTGCCGTCCTTTTAAAGGACGGTACCGTTTCAGCGAGAAATAGAAGAATAATTTATAGCGTAAAACCTATAAATTCTTATATTTCAACAGAAAAGCCGCAATCCCCGCTGCCGGGAATATTGCGGCCTTTCTTGTTATATAGGAAACTATAGTTTCCTGCTGCTGTGGAGAAGGTGTGTTGGACCAAATGTATGTGAAAAACAGCATACGTTGTGCTCCCAAGCAGGCACTCGGCCTGAATGTATGTGGAAAACAGTATATATTGTGCTGCGCGCGGGCGTATGGCCCAGAATGTATGTGGAAAACAGTATACATTGTGTTCGCAAGCGGGCGTATGGCCCGAATGTATGTGGAAAACAGTATACATTGCACTGGTGCGAAGGTAATCCTATTCATCCGTTAGGATGACTTAGTTCTGTAGATTACTTCACTTCTCGATAGGACACACCTAGAGCACCCAATTCCCCTTGCGGAACACCGGCTCGATCGTGCCGTCAGCCAGTTCCCCGTCAATATCAAGCGCATCGGAGCCGACCATGAAATCGACATGCGTGAGGCTGACATTGGCACCTCTGGACAGCAGCTCTTCGCTTGTCATGGAGGTGCCCCCTTCTATATTAACCGGATATGCGCTGCCCAGTGCGAAATGACAGGAGGCATTCTCGTCAATTCCGGTGTTATAGAATACTCTGTTCAGCCGGGAGATCGGCGAGTCATGCGGCACCAGCGCCACTTCTCCGAGGTATGAGGCTCCCTCATCCGTATCCAGCAAGGAAGTCAGGTGCTCGCGGCCGGATTCAGCGTCATACGCTGTAACCTTGCCGTTTGTGAAGGTAACAGTAATTCCGTCGACGAGCCGCCCGTTCAGATTCAGCGGAAGCGTACTCTTGACCGTGCCATTTACGCCGGTGCGATGGGGCATCGTATAGATCTCTTCTGTAGGCATATTCGCTACAAAATAGACGCCGCGCGCATTCTCCCCACCGCCGCCGCGCCACAAATGGCCTTCCGGCAGCTCGACACGCAGATCTGTGCCCGGAGCGCGGTAATGCAGGCTTTTGTAGCGTTTGGCGTTCATACGGTCCTGGCTCTGCTTCAGCTCTCCGATATGGCTGCGCCATGCAGCCACCGGGTCCTCGCTGTTCACACGGTTCATCTGGAACACCGCTTCCCACATAGCATCGATCCGTTCTTCCTCCGGCAGATCGGCGAACACCTTGTCCGCCCAGGCACGTGTCGGCGCCTTGATCAACGACCAGCTGATTCTACTGTTGCGGGTGTAGGCCTGGTACTTCTTGCGCGCAACCGCAGCCGCCTTAACGGCAGTGGAGACCTTGGCCGAATCGATCCCGCGGAATAATTCCGGGTCCGGCACCTTTATATGTAATATAGCCCCGCCTTCTTCAGCGAATCCCTCCAGCATATCGGCATGCCACTGCGGATAATACCCGAACGATTCCTCAGGAGCCTTCTCGTAACGGATGCGTGTGACCGCTTCATCGTCCCAGTCTACAAGCACGTATTTCGCTCCGGCGTCATAGGCCTTGCCTACAATCAGCCGGGTAAGCTCCGCGGTCTCCAGCGGGGCGTGAACCATCAGCACTTGTCCCGGCTGCACATTCACACCGACCTTGACTACCAGCTCTGCGTATTTCTCCAGCATCTGCTCAAAATCCTTCATTTCTTCTCTTCCTCCATATCTTCACTGTCTCTTTATAATTATAGCGGAAGACCGGGAAGATGGCACCTATCTATGCTCTATATACAACCGGAAGCTGAGCATGATGTAACGCTTAAGCTTCCGGCAACGCTGCTCTACTGCTTATCCACCTGCAACAGCTGAATGGTCTTCACATCATACGTATGGGCGATTTTCTCTTCAGCGATCACTTTCAGCTTAGTCAGGCTGGCCACCTTGGCCGGATCTGCCCGGGAGAGCAGTCGCCACAGTTCGGGGTCGGACAGGGTCTGATAGAGCTTGTCGTCATCATATTCCTTGCGGTTTTGAGTGACCAGTTTTACCTTGTAGCTGCCGAACAATGCTTCGGTCTGCCCCGCTTCATTGATATGGGCAAGGATCTCCTGCCGGAGTCCGGCCAGCTCCTTTTCCAGCTCCTTCTGCTTCGCCTTGAGCTTGTAATACTGTTGAACCTTCTTTTCCATATAGTCCTCACGCTCCTCTCCTAACATGTCTATGCAGGAAAGAACGGTTAGAATGATTAATTCTGTTGAGACGGTTTAGGTTTAATTCTATAATGAAGTCGTTGTGACAAAATACTGACAGCAGGTGAACCCATGTTCCAGACTTATCTATTTCCGATTTCCTATGCATTCATGGCTTTTCCGGTTGCGGCGCTGTTCTTCACCTTGCCGCTGCTGATCGTGCAATACCGCCGGCACGGTTATATCAATAAAATCCGGGCCTTGGTGCTGTATTTGCTACTGCTGTACCTGCTTAACGCATTCTTCCTGGTCCTGCTTCCCTTGCCTGATTCTAGGCATAATGCAGCCCCCGCCGGGAGCATGCTCCAGTTCGTGCCGCTGCAGTTCATCCAGGATATTCTGCACAATACGCCAATTACGCGCAGCGACCCTTCCAGCTACCTTAATGTGCTAACCGGAGCGGATTTTCTGCTGGCGGCCTTCAATGTACTGCTGACCGTACCCTTCGGTATGTTCCTGGGCTACTACTTCCGCACGCGCTGGGTGGTCTGCATTATTCTGTCCTTTGCGCTGTCGCTGTTGTTCGAAATTACGCAAATTACAGGCATTTACGGGTTCTTCGACCACCCCTACCGGATCTTCGATGTCGATGACATGATCACGAATACGCTGGGCGGCATGATCGGATTCAAGCTCTCCCTATGGATCTCCGGCCTGCTGCCGAGGATTGAGAAGCTTGACAGCCAAGAGGACCTTTCCGCCAAAAGAGTGACCTACACCCGCCGCGCCCTTGCTTTCCTGCTGGATTCCATCCTGCTGCTCGCGGTGACCATTCTCCTCAATCTGCTCTCGTTGAGTATTTCGTTGTGGGCAGTTAGTATCGTCTATTTCCTGAGCATTCCTCTGCTCACAGGCGGGCGCACCTTCGGCAAATGGGTCGTGCGTATCCGGCTTAGAAGTGAAGACGGCGGCCCGGCCAGACCCTGGGGGGTATGGGCACGATATGGATTACTCTATGGCGTCTTAGGCGGAATGAATTCCCTGATGCCTGACTCCTCCTTCTTCGTCTCTATCGGCACAGCGCTGGCTGCTCTTGTGAAAATAGTCATCCTCTTGGCAGATTTGGCCTTCTTCATCCATCTGGTGCTGCGGCTGATTAAGCGTGACCGTCCGCTCCTCTACGAGGAGCTTAGCAGAACCCGCAATGTAATCAGCTGGCCGAAGCGGCATCAGGCAGCGGAAAGCGAGACCGTGGACAACACGACAAACAATGAATAGAGGTACAACATCCTTATGAATAACCTTATGAATCATAACGACAACAACCGCAAGTCTCCTGCTCAAGATGAGCAAGAGTGGTTAATAGAAGCAGACATCACCAGCATTCAGGAGCAAATGGCACAAGGGAGCTTAACCTCCGAGCTGCTGGTAGGCTGGTATTTGGAACGGATCAAGAGGTTGGACGGTCTGCTCCGCTCCGTACTGGAGGTGAATCCAGAGGCTCTTGCGATTGCCGCGAGGCTCGACCAGGAACGAAGGGATCAGGGCATCCGGGGACCGCTGCACGGTATTCCGGTCTTGGTCAAAGATAACATCGGCACAGCAGATCAGCTGCACACCAGTGCAGGAGCCTTGGCGCTTGCCGATTGCATAGCAGCAGAAGACGCTGAGCTTATCACACGGCTAAGGGCAGCCGGGGCAGTGATTCTGGGCAAAGCCAATATGACCGAATGGGCCAATTTCATGTCGCCTACCATGTGGGCCGGATACAGCGCACGCGGCGGGCTGGTACTTAATCCCTACGGTCCCGGGGAGCTGTTCATTGGCGGCTCCAGCTCGGGAAGTGCGGCAGCGGTTGCCGCTAACCTTGTCACCGTGGCCGTAGGAACGGAAACCTCCGGCTCCATCATCAGCCCGGCGGCTCACAACTCCCTTGTCGGCCTGAAGCCTACTTGGGGACTGGTCAGCAATAAGGGAATTATACCGGGAATCGGCAGCCAGGACAGCGCCGGTCCCATGGCCAGAACCGTCAAAGACGCCGCACTCCTGCTGCATGTGATGGCCGGGAACGACGGCTCTTCCTCCTCTGCTGCCCTGGATTATTCGGCAGGGCTGGAAGTAGATGCACTAACAGCCAAGCGGATCGGAATTCCGCGCTTCTATTATAGTGATCTGGATACTGAAGCGCTGAACATGATGGAATCTGCCATAGCGGTCCTGCGGGAGCTGGGGGCAGAGATTATCGACCCTGTGGAGCTGCCCAATCAGAATCAGAATGCTGAATGGAACCCTACGATTCTACAATATGAGTTCAAGCACGGCTTGAACCGCTATCTGGGAAGCCTGCCGGAGTCGGCTCCTGTGCATTCTCTGCAGCAGCTGCTTGATTTCAACCAGCAGCATAGCGGACAGGCGCTGAAATACGGCCAAGGAAAACTGGAATGGCTGAATTCCTCCGGGGATGACATTACTGAGCAACAATATCTGGAGCAGCTGCAGTCTTCCCGTTCATTAGCCGGTAAGCAGGGAATTGATTATGCCCTGGAGCATTACAGTCTGGATGTGATCCTCTTCCCCGGAGATCATGGATGTGAACTAGCAGCAAGAGCAGGTTATCCGCTGATTACAGTTCCGGCCGGCTACACCGACTCAGGTATTGTTACGCCGGGCGGCTATCTTACCAAGGGACCGCAGGGCATCACCTTCTGTGCCTCAGCCCATAGTGAAGCTATGCTGCTAGGGATTGCGTATAGTTACGAACAGGCCACGAAGCACAGGCGACCGCCGGTGCTCGAGCCAGGTAGCGCGTCAGAATAACCTGGTTAGCCTCCGCTCAGCCGCTGACACAACCACAAGAGGCGGTATCCCGAACTCCGGGATACCGCCTCTTTTTATATCATAGATATACATTCTGTCTATGCTTCCACCGTATCCGCCAGATGAAGGACCACAGGGCAATGATCGCTGCCAAGGACATTACATTCAATTCCAGCGTCCACCAGACGCGGAGTCAAGCGCTCTGAAGCGAGAAAATAATCGATCCGCCAGCCCACATTCTTCTCTCTGACCTTGGGCATGTAGGACCACCAGCTGTAGGCACCCTCCTGCTCAGGATAGAACCATCTGAAGGTATCCACGAAGCCGGCTGCGAGCAGCGTGGTCATTTTGCCGCGTTCTTCGTCGGTGAAGCCTGAATTCCCCCGGTTCGATCTCGCATTCTTCAGGTCAATCTCCTGGTGCGCCACATTCAGATCTCCGCACACGACAACCGGCTTATGCTCATCCAGCTTCAGCAAGTAGGCGCGGAACCGGTCCTCCCACTCCATCCGGTAATCCAGCCTCGACAGATCTCGCTTGGCATTCGGCGTATACACATTCACCAGATAGAAATCAGGGAATTCCAGGGTGATAATCCGCCCCTCATCCTCCGTCTCCAGCTCCAGTCCATATCGTACGGATAGCGGCTTGATTCTAGTGAATACAGCCGTACCCGAATATCCTTTTTTGAGCGCATAATTCCAGTACTGAGCATATTCCTCCCCGTGATCCAGAACAATCTGCCCCTCCTGAAGCTTCGTCTCCTGCACACAGAAGATATCTGCGTCAACCTCCCGGAAATACTCGCTAAACCCTTTATTCACACAAGCTCTCAGACCGTTCACATTCCAGGACACCAGCTTCATCGTTGTCATTTCCCCTTACCTGTCACTAGATTACATCCAGTGTACCATAGATTCGGGTTGTCTATTTGTCTATGAATCTGCCGGCATCCTATTGAAATGTGTGAATCTCCCATGGCATACGTTACAGCAATCATAGTTTTGCCGAATATACTATCCTATCACAAGGAAAAGGAGGACATTACAATGGCTATCCTATTACCGCAACAATTCTTCAATCTGCCGGCTTCTGTAGGTAAATCTTACTATGAAAATCTGGCAGGTGGCATCAACGCAGCTGTGACGGTAAACAACAATTCCGGGTTCCCCGTGGATCTCGTTATTTACCGCGTCAACGCTCCAGTGGTCACTTATCTGATCCCTGCATTTAACAGTCTCACTCTATCTGTTCATGCCCTGCTTGTCGCCGGACTTCTCAGCACAGCTGCCGGTGCAGTCTTCGGCACCATCGAAGTGGCAACCTCTGATTTCTAATCTAATGTAAGAGTATCCCCTCATGCTCTGTTGACTATTTTTGGACTTCTCGCTATTCCGGGGAGTCCATCTTTTTGTCGTTTCAGGACAAATACGATCCATTCCGCTTATTTGATTGAATCTCTCAATTCAGAAATATATTTTACAATCTTTAGATTAATCTCTCATTTATATAAAATTTATGATATAGTTGATGAGAAAATGATAAAATATACCAGAAAAGAGGCTATTATGAAAAAGATTTTTTTGCTTTTATTTGCGGTGCTCATGATCCAGCTCCCTATTGCTTCTGCAACATTTGCATTTGGAGAACGTCTCACGGTTCGCGAAAGATTTATTGGGAATGCGAGCCCGCTAGTATCAAACAACATGAAATATATCCTGAATTTTATGCCTTCAGGAGATATACAGTTATGGAATAATCACAAACGCACCATGATATGGCACACCAATACCAGCGACTTTAGAATATCCCAGCTCGTCATTGATCAATATAATGGCAGACTTAAGTTAATGGATTGGAATAATACTCCATTTTGGACGTCAGACAATAATGCATGGGCTACAGCGTGGTACGGACAAGGGAATGTACCAGTCAACCTCGTGGGTGACCTGCTAATCGTTCAAGATGACGGAAATTTAGTTCTTTACAACACACAGAACGTGGGTTTAGGCTGGTATCCTGTCTGGGCTTCAAATACAGCCGGTCAATAAGTATCATCAAGTCCTCCTAGTAACATGAACGCAAACTTTTCAGCCCTTTCCCTTCCCAGCAGGAAGTGTAAAGGGCATTATTTACGTTCCGGGAAATTTCCCATGCGCCTCGCTGCGGGTTGGCCCCGGCTGTTAGGCTACTGGAGATGTTTTGTGCGCCGTTTGGGCGGATGGTATGTGCTTTTACAAGGCAGTCTCTGATTCAGGCATAGGTCCGATATAAGTAGATTGTGGCCGGAAAATCCGGTTATGGGCTGACTGCTCCAGCAAATGGGCCGTCCAGCCGACAATTCTTCCCGCTGTGAATGTAGGCGTGAAGATCTCAGGCGCCAGCTCCAGCGCCTTCAGAATAGCCGCAGCATAGAACTCGACATTGGTGAACAGGCGGCGGCCCGGCTTATATTCCTCCAGAAGCGCTATCGCTGTAGCCTCCACATGAAGCGCAAGATCAAAGGAAGCATCCTTGCCGACCATCGTAAGGGTCGCAATCTGCAGGGCTTCCGCCCGCGGGTCCTTGGTCTTGTAGATCCGGTGCCCGAAGCCCATCAGCTTCTCCCCGGCCTCAAGCTTCTCTCTCAGCCAAGGCTCCGCGCGTTCCTTCGTCCCGATCTCCTCCAGCATCGATATCACTTCATACGGCGCGCCGCCATGCAGCGGACCCTTCATGGCCCCGATCGATCCGGCTACGGCCGCGCACATATCCGATTCCGTGGACAGCACCACCCGCCCGGCGAAGGTAGAGGCATTCATGCCATGCTCCATGCACAGGATCATATAGGCGCTAAGCGCCTTTACATGAGCCTCTTCAGGCAGCTTGCCTGTGAGCAGATACAGATAATTCGCGGCATGGCCAAGCTCAGGAAGCGATTTCAGCGGCGGCAAGCCCTGAAGCCTGCGGTACCGGTAAGCTATGATCGCCGGTAGCATTGCCGTCAGCCGCACGGCTTGCTTCAGTGTGGGCGGCCAGGTAGCGTTCTCCTCATCCCCAAGCGCAGCCACTGCACTTTGTAATACCAGCATCAGCGGTACAGACGCCGGATACAGATCAAGCATCTTGCAGAGATATTCAGGAATCGCTCTCTCCGCTGCCATCTGCACCTTGAGCTGCGCCAGCTCCTCCGCATCAGGC
Organism: Paenibacillus sp. FSL P2-0089; assembly: GCF_038595095.1. Taxonomy (NCBI): domain Bacteria; kingdom Bacillati; phylum Bacillota; class Bacilli; order Caryophanales; family Paenibacillaceae; genus Paenibacillus; species Paenibacillus sp. FSL P2-0089. The sequence continues at coordinate 3,111,439 of NZ_CP152006.1, read as the reverse complement.
AGATGTCCGTTCCAGAGCAAATAAGCAACTTCCTCATAGCTTTTGCTCACCGCAAGCTCCTTCGCCCAATACCCGCGGTACACCAGATACCCTTTCTCCCCATCTACCAATCCAATTGCTGTCTCTCCGGCAACTACGCCTTCTAATCCCGTTACTTTAGCCATTATATCTTTACCCCTTTTCCGGTCCCGCAGGAAGAAATTCATCATATTAGGAGTATAAACTGCAAAATCTATATTGCATATTTATAGTTTTTTATGAATCAATAAGAAAATTCTATCACCTGTATTACTTAGGTTCCATGAGCTGCTTCAGCTTGGCTTCTGTACCAGAGTCACCGGCTGGCGTGTAGATGCTACAGCGCAGATCCGCTGCACCTTGTACTTGTAGGGAGGTTAGATGGAACAGCATTTTGCCGGCTTTGGCATGCCGGAATTCCAGTACAACATCCGGCGCGGAGCTGACCCGGCTCTCTTCCCATAAATGATTGAATTCAGGATGCCGCTCCTTCATCTCCGCAATGAATTCATCGTACCAGCGGTCCTCCAGGTATTGCCCGTAGTAGGCGCGGAAGATCGATAGGTATCCCCGGACGAACTGCTCCCAATTCACAGCCAGCCGCCTGAACTCCTTGCGCTCGAACAGCAGTGAGATCATATTGCGCTGCTGCGGAGCCAACTTGGCGAAATCAAGAAACACATGTGCCGCTGCCTCATTCCAGCCCACAATGCCGCAGTGCCGGTCCGAGATGATTGTCGGGCAGGTCTTCAGCTCCTGCAATATCTTCTGCAGAGACGGATGAATCACCGAAGGCTCCTCTTGGGTATAGTCCGTGACTCCCTGCCCGTTCTCCAGCGCCAGAGCGAACAAGTAACTCCGCTCATCCTTCGTCAGTTGAAGTGCTGCAGCAATACAATCAAGAACGGATGGAGACACTTTAATATCCCGCCCTTGCTCCAGCCAGGTATACCAGGTGCTGCTTACTCCCGAGAGCTGCGCCACTTCCTCGCGCCGGAGCCCGGGCGTCCGCCTGCGGGTGCCCTCCGGGAGGCCCGCCGCTGCCGGGGTGATGGCCGCGCGTCTTGCTTTCAGGAATTCTGATAATGCTTGAAGCCTGTTCTGATTGGACATCATGCTTCCTCCTGCCTTACAGTTCGTCTGTCTGTTATTGTAGTAGTAATTATACTAGTATAAACTACAACTTGTAATAGGATAAGCAACATGAAAAAATAAGCTTATTCAGATTAACAGGAGGAATAGCAGATGGAACGTGTCGTGATTACAGGAATGGGTATCATCTCCCCGCTTGGCAATACCGTGGACCAGTTCTGGAGCCGCCTTACGGCAGGAGAATCGGGGATTACGCCGATTGATTCTTTTGATACCACTCACTTCAAAACCAAGATTGCCGGCTCGGTACAGGCCTTCGACCCGGATGCCAGATTCGGGCGCAAGGAAGCCCGGCGAATAGACCGGTTCAGCCAGTTCGCGCTTGCTGCCGCAGAGGAAGCCTGGACGCATTCCGGTCTCCGGCTGGAGGAGCTGGACCGGGAACGGCTGGGCGTCTATGTAGGCTCCGGCGTAGGCGGTATCCAGACATTGATGGACCAGGGCGAACTGCTGCGTTCCCGGGGGCCGGAGCGGGTAAGCCCTACCCTGATCCCGATGCTGATCTCCAATATGGCGGCAGCCATGATCAGCATCAAGCTGGGGGCGCAGGGGCCTACACTCTCGCCGGTGACTGCCTGTTCCATCGGGAATACGGCCATTGGCGAAGCCTTCCGCCTGATCCGTTACGGCGGGGCCGATGTAATCATCGCCGGAGGGGCGGAAGCGGCGGTGACCGAGATTGCCCTGGCCAGCTTCGGGAATGCGACCGCTTTGTCTACCCGGAACGGGGAGCCGCAGGGGGCCAGCCGGCCTTTTGACCGGAACAGGGACGGATTTGTCATTGCGGAGGGCGGAGCTATTGTGATCCTCGAATCCCTCTCCCATGCCCTGCGCAGAGATGCCGTCATCTATGGCGAGGTTACCGGATATGGCGCCAGCTCGGACGCTTATCATATGGTAGCCACCCATCCTGAGGGGATAGGAGCCTATCAGGCAATGAAGCTGGCACTCAGCGAGGCCGGAATTACTCCTGGGGAAGTAGATGTCATCAGCGCGCACGCGACCAGCACAATCGTCGGAGACCGTTCGGAGACCCTGGCGATCAAGAAGCTGTTCGGAGAGCAGGCCTACCGGATTCCCGTCACGGCGAACAAATCGATGACCGGACATGCCCTCGGCGCAGCCGGCGGTCTGGAAGCTATTGCCCTGCTCAAAAGCCTGCAGGAAGGGCTCATCCCGCCGACGATTAATCTGGAGCAGCCGGATGAGTACTGCGACCTGGATTATGTCCCTAACGTAGCCCGCCAAGCGGAGCTGAAGATCGGGATCTCCAATTCCTTTGGCTTCGGCGGCCACAACGCTGTAATCGTTCTGCGCAAGTATGAAGCATAATCGCAGCTAATTCCTATGTACAGCAAACAGCGGATCTCCCTTTCTAAGGGAGGTCCGCTGTTTGTAATGGTTAAGGCCAGGATGCCGGCTGTGACTTGACTGTTCACGGGATCAGGTTACTTTTTCTCCGGTGACACATGGCTGCCCCAGACTGCAACGCCTTCTGCTGAAAGTGCCGTGAAGGTCATTACCTCGCTTGCGGCCGCTTCATTCCATTCCCGCAGGAACACCCCGCTATACTCCGCACCCTCTATCGTCAGCTTCGCCACATGATCCTTGCTCAAGGCCCATGTACCTGTTACTTCTCCGCTTATCGTGCCGTCTGTGTTCAGCTCCACCAACTGCGACTCCGCCAGCTCAGCCGTAATCTCCTTGCCGTGGTTCACCAGCATGTAAGCACCCGTCACATCCTTGGCAGTGTACTTGCCGATCTTCTCTCCTCCGTAACGGTGTGGTGCGACAACAGGCCAGCCTGCTTCATTCATGAACATCTGATGAACCCGAACCTCATGCTGCTCCCCAAGACCCGGGAACCGGGTATGGAAGATCAGATAATACTGCCCGCTTGTCTCGTCGTAGTACGCCGAATTATGTCCAGGGGAGACATAGCCTGTACCTGATCCGGCGGCTTCTTCAGCTGTATTCACAAATTCATAATTCCCCATCAGCTTCACGCCGTAAGGTGCGTAGGCCGGATCATCGAACAGCACTCCAGGCGTCCCCTGCGCATCCAGCATAGCCTTACCTTCCGAGTCCTCGAACGGGCCAGCCGGATGCTTGGAACGCGCTACACGGATATTATAGCCGCCATTCGCACCAAGCCCTCCGTAGGAGAGGAACAGATAGTAATAATCGGTCTCCGGGCTGTATAGCATATACGGCCCTTCAATCCGCGAATGATTCCCTCCGAGCAGCTTCTTGCCGTAGCCCTGGCCCTCCAGCGGGAAGCCCGTAGCCGGGTCCAGCTCCAGGATGAAGATCCCGCCCGAGTAGGAGCCGTAGACCATCCACAGCTTGCCGTCTTTATCAAAAAACACATCAGGGTCCACCACATTCGGCTTCTCCGTGGCATCGTACACCTCTCCATCATCCCCGATGCCGGACATTCCCGACTTCAGAATAATGCCTTTATTCTTGTAAGGACCTTCAATCTCATCGGCTACGGCAATACCTAGCGCCGACAGCGGGAAATCCCCCTTGCAGGCATCGTAATACATGTAGAACTTGCCGTCTGCCAACTGAATGACATCCGGTGCCCACAGCGTATCCGACTGGGCCCAGCTAAGCGTCTCGCTAAGCTCCTCCGTTACATTCGGTATCAGCACGTTATCATCCGTCACGCCGGAAGAAATCTGCGTCCACGACATCAGGTCCTTGGATTTGGCCGAGGCCAGATGCGAACCGAACACGTAATACGTATCCTCCACCTTAATCACAGAGGGATCGTGTACAGATACATTCCCGAACTCCGGCAGCCCCTCCGGATTCCCTCCACTGCATGCTGACAGTAGGGATAAGGATATCAACGCCGTTAAGGATCTTTTTCTCATCTCATCATAACCTCCCTATGTATACCCTTACATTTTGCTGGGCAAATGAGATTAAGTCAACACTTTTATTTATATTAGTTAGTTTTGTTTTATGTTTATATGAAGTATAATCCCCCCATATAACAAAAAAACGCCAGGCCGATTATGGCCTGACGCTGATCTAATCAAACTTAGTATTCGCTGCTGTTGCCGACAAGTACCGGCTCTGGATAGGCATTGCTCAACACGCGGCGCTGCTTCTTCACGACATCCGGCGGCTCCACCGCTGGTGCCATCGGATGCATCAGCCAGGACTTCACAAGATGGGAGTCCGATACCTTGTACATTGGCGGTTCCTTCTCCATGTCAATCGCCATTGCATACGTGCTGCGCAGAGCGAAAGCATCTCCCTTAGGCGGCTTGATCAAGTCGGGAGGTGTGCCCGGGATAGCTGTAAGCATCGAGCCCTTGCTCTCCAGACTTGGCATGGAAGCCAGCAGGCCCCAAGTGTACGGATGTCTTGGATCGTAGAAGATCTCTTCTGCAGTACCCATTTCAACGATCTGTCCGGCATACATTACAGCTACACGGTCAGCCATTCTTGCCACAACCCCAAGGTCATGGGTGATGAAAATGATCGCTGTATCAATCTTCTTTTGCAGGTCCTTCATCAGATCGAGGATCTGTGCCTGAATCGTTACGTCAAGCGCGGTTGTCGGCTCATCGGCAATCAGGAGCTTAGGGTTAGCAGCCAGTGCCATAGCGATTACAACACGTTGGCGCATCCCGCCGCTGAATTCATGCGGATACTGCTGGAAACGGCGTTCCGGTGACGGAATACCTACCAGATTAAGCAATTCAACGCCACGTTTGTAGGCAGCTTCCTTCGTGATATTCTCATGCTTGAACAACACTTCCGTAATCTGCCGGCCAACCTTCATCATCGGGTTGAGTGAAGTCATCGGATCTTGGAAGATCATTCCGATTTCTTTGCCGCGGATTTTTTGCATCTGCTTCTCACTCTTGCCGATCAGATCTTGTCCATCGAACAGAATCTGTCCACGCTTATATTCGCCCGCAGGCTGAGGAACCAGCTTCATGACGGCTTGCGAGGTTACGCTCTTACCGGAACCGGATTCGCCAACAATCGCCAGTGTCTCCCCTTTATTTACATGAAAGCTGACACCACGGATTGCTTGAACTTCTCCTCCGCGTGTTCTGAATGATATAGCCAGGTCTTTTACCTCTAAAAGGCGCTCCATCCTGTCACCCTCTCTGTTTCTTTTCAAGTTATGATAGTGATTCCAAAAAACACGCAATACTATTATTTTATCTACCTTTAGGGGCTTACGTCAAGATTTTTCTGAAAACGTCACCGTAAAAAATCATCATTCTTCGCTATGCTTATGCCTTGTCCGCTTCTTCATCAATCCCCATACAAGCGGCGGTGTTAGAATCAACATGAGCAGCAGCGACCACCCTATGTCAGCTTCACTGACAACACCCTCATGAAGCAGACGGTAAAAAGCATACAAGGAATACGGAAATATCACAAGCAATGCTGTCACAACACCTGGGGTATACAGCTTCAGAACCATACTTTGTGCCAAATGTGTGAAGACATGCAGCAGCAGCGCAGCGAGGACAGCTAAGTAGAGCCAGTAGAACTCTAAAAATACCGCAACAAAGGTTACCCCTACTATCAGAATATACACGAAGAGCACATCCATGGCAAAATTCCTCGTAGTCATGCCCATCATAGGTGCCATACGCTTCCGCAAGGAGGGGGAAAGCGATGCGGTAACAGCCGGTCCATGTTTGTTCCCCCAAGACTCCACTGTAAGAATCTCTTCAAAATCATGAAACATAAAGACTACAGGCAGCAGCCACAGCAAGCTTATTACGTCCATATGTATTTGAAGCCAGTTCAACATCATAACATCCGTCCCTTTGCCGTGAAAGTTGTCATCCGGTATGTTCTCTGCTGTCACTGTCCTGCTTGCGGGGATAACACTCGATAAAGTAAATTATATCCTAGGACCACCCAGGAAAGCGAGGTAACACTAAAATGATCATAAAACCAAGAACCCGCGGGTTCATCTGCACGACTGCCCATCCGGCAGGCTGTGCGCAGCAGGTACAGGAGCAAGTGACCTATGTACTGAATCAAAAAAGGTTTACAGGTCCCCGCAATGTGCTCGTTATCGGCGCTTCAACTGGTTATGGGCTTGGCGCTAGAATTGCAGCAGCCTTCGGTGCTGGAGCAGCCACTGTAGGTGTCTATAGACCGAGTACAGCCAGCGAGACACGGACCGCTTCCGCAGGCTGGTATAATTCCGCAGCGTTTGAGGAGATGGCCCACACGGCGGGCCTGCGCTCTTATAGCGTGTGCGGGGACGCTTTTACCGCTGAGACAAAAGAACGGACCATCAAGTTGATCCGCAGTGAGCTTGGACAGGTTGATCTGGTCATCTACAGTGTAGCCTCGGCGCGCAGAACAGACCCGCAGACCGGAGAAGTTTATCAATCTGTGTTGAAGCCCATCGGCAGCCCTTATACCAATACAACCGTTAATTTCCATACCGGAGAACTAAGCACCGTACAGATTGAACCGGCCACCGAAGCTGAAATCGATGCTACTGTTCATGTGATGGGCGGAGAAGACTGGCAGCTATGGATTGAAGCGCTCCGGGATTCCGGGGTTCTGGCAGCAGATGCGGTCACTCTCGCCTTTTCCTATGTAGGTCCAGAGCTTACACAGGCTGTCTACCGCGAAGGCACCATCGGCCGGGCTAAAGACCATCTGGAAGCTACAGCCTTACAGCTGAATGCAGAATTATCACGAACTGGCGGCCGCGCCTATGTGGCAGTCAGTAAGGGTCTGGTGACCCAATCCAGCTCGGCGATTCCTGTAGTCCCGCTATACATTTCAGTACTCTACAAGGTCATGAAGGAACAGGGAGTGCACGAAGGCTGTATTGAGCAAGCCTACCGGCTGTATACCGGTTTCCTGTACAACCCTGAAGGGACTCCGGTAGATGTGCAAGGGCGCATCCGAATAGATGACCATGAGATGAGCCATGCTGTGCAGACGGAAGTGGACCGGATCTGGCCCATGCTAAGCACGGAGAACGTCTACGAATATTCCGATCTGGCCGGTTACAGACGCGAGTTCTTCCAGCTGTTCGGCTTCGAATCCGGTGGCGTTGACTATGAAGCTGACATCAGCCCGGTTGTTGCCATCCGGAACAGCAGCTACTGATTGCTGACTGACATTCATCTGGTCTGTTGTACACAATCTCAAGAGGCCGGAATCTCAGAAGAGATCCGGCCTCTTGTGTATCCTATAGTACCAGAGCCGAGAACCGCTTCCAGGACTCAGCGAGATTGTCATGCGCCCAGTTCACATGATTCTCATCCTTGTACTGGCGCGAATAACATTCTATAAGCATGATAAGGTCCAGATACAGGTCATATAGCTGCTTACGCAGCCCTTCATTCCGGCTGGCAAAAGCCGACCCATACCCTTCATAGAACGCTGCCGAGCTCTCGAAATGCCGGAAATAATACTCCAGCAGCACATCGCCCCACATCGCCCGCTCCCAGTCAATGATGGATACGATTACCCCATCCCTTACAAAGATGTTGCCGTTCCACAGATCCCAGTGCACCAGGCGCGGCTGCGTCACTTCATCCAGAGCAGGCAGATACAGCTCCAGCACCTGTTCTATTTCCTGCTGTTCTGCGGGCAATCGTGCACCCAGTCTGACCGCATCCTGAAGCAGGTTCAGCAGCATAGACCGGAAGGTCTCCCTCCAGGTGAGCCCGCTCCCGTCAGACTCTTTGCCGAACAGCCCGAAGGCCGGCCCTTCAATCGCATTGATTCTCCGCTGATACTGACCCAGCTCGTATTCAATGGAATACCGCTGTTCCTCAGTGAGACTCTCCTTCACCTCGTTATACGGCTGCCCTTCAATCTTCTCCATGAAAAAATACGGACACGGAACCAGCTGCAGACTGTCGTCATAGCTGTACACTTCCGGCACAGGCACACCGCCAGCAGCACGTACCAGCCGGAGAGCCTCCACCTCAGCACGCATGATATCCTTCTCGTAGCTAAGAGTCTCTGTCTCCGGGTCCGGAGCCACCTTAAGAATGACGGAGCGGCCGTCGCTAAGCTCCAGGTCATAAGCCGTATTGAAGAATCCGGCAGTCAACTCCCTGCTGCTGGCGATCTGCACATCTGTCCCAAAGGCTGCGGCAGTCAAGAGACTAAGCTGCCAGTCGTTCAATTGGACTTTAGTGAAGCTCTCCACCGGTTAGACCCACCACATCTCAGACAGCGGCTCTTCGATCAGCACCTGCTTGAGATTGTCAACCGCTTTGGAGAAGCCTTCTTCAATGGACATCAGGCCGTCTTCATGCTCAATGCTGACTACAAAGTCGTAGCCTACCAGACGCAGTGCGCTCATCATATCTGCCCAGACCTTGACATCGTGTCCGTAGCCTACGGAACGGAACTGCCAGGCGCGGTCCAGCATATTCGTATAGGACTGCATGTCCGTCAGGCCATGCTTGTTGACGTTCACCGGATCAATAACGGTATCTTTCGCGTGGAAGTGATGGATTGCACCTTCACGGCCGAGAATATGAATGGCCTGTACCGGATCAATTCCCTGCCACCACATATGGCTCGGGTCAAGGTTCGCCCCTATGGCATCCCCGGCAGCTTCTCTTAATCTCAGCAGGGTAGCCGGAGTGTGTACCGAGAAGCCTCCGTGCAGCTCAAGACCAATCTTCACATCATGTGCAGTGGCGAAGGCCGCCTGCTCTGTCCAATAAGGAATGACCTTGTTCTCCCACTGCCAGGCCAGAATCTCCTGGTAATCATTCGGCCATGGGGCAACCGGCCAGTTCGGATATTTCGCGCCTTCATGATCGCCCGGACAGCCGGAGAAGGTATTCACAACCTTGACGCCCAGCTTCTGTGCAAGCTTCACGGTGTCTACAAATACTTCGTGATCCTTGTCTGCCAGCTCCTTCTGCGGGTGCAGCGGGTTGCCGTGGCAGCTTAGCGCGCTGATGATCAAGCCACGGGATTCAATCGCGTGCTTGAATTCCTGAAGGGCCGCTTCATTCTCCAGCAGCTCTTTGGGATTGCAGTGGCTGTTTCCAGGGTACCCTCCGGTACCGATCTCAACGGCTTTCAGTCCTTTGGAGACCACATAATCCAGTGCATCCTCCAGCTTGCGGCCGCCGAACAACACCATAAATACTCCAAGTTTCATTTGCAGATTCCACCTCTCCTAAGGTTGTATTGAAGCCTGCTTAAGCTCCGTAGATATCGAAATTCTTAACCGTCTCGTTACGCTCTGCTGCTTCGAAGATCGCCTCAATAAGCTTCAGCACACGAAGCACCTCGGCATTTTTGACAATCGGCTCCGCCGTGCCTTCGATGACAGAGGCCAGATTATCATAGAAGCTGGAGGTCATCTCTAATGCCGCAGGCAGATCTTCAAGTACGGTCGAGCCTTCTGAAGGCGGGGCCATCGTCTTAGTCAAGCCTACACCTGCGCGGATGGGTGTCGGTTCAATCTTTTCCGATTCGTGGTTAGGGGCTACAATTCTGCCTCTCAGCGACCAGTCTTCAATAATAGCGGTTCCCCCGGTGCCCTTCACATACCATCTTGGCATCGTAATGAAATTGGTGGTCCCTACCTCGACGATGGCTCTGATGCCGTTCTCGAACTGCAGCACCGCATCGAATCCGTCATCCACGTTATTGCCGAGGATAAAGCTCAGACTGCTGCTGACACTGCTCACCTTGCTGTCAATCATGAACAACAGCTGATCCAGCAGATGCACACCCCAGTCCAGCAGCATCCCGCCGCCTTGCTCCTTCACATGACGCCAGTCGCCGGGAATTCCGTTGGCACCATGCACCCGGGATTCAATCTGAAAGAGTGATCCAATCGTCCCCCGCTCATACATCTCCCTGATTACGCGGAAATCCTCATCCCAGCGTCTGTTCTGGTGCACCATCAGCACCCGTCCGGCCGCCTCCGCAGCAGCCTGCATCTCGATGAATTCAGCCGAGGACATGGCAACCGGCTTCTCACAGACTACATGCTTGCCCATCTGAAAAGCCTGAAGGGCGATGTCCTTGTGCACATCATTCGGTGTAGCAATCAGAACGATGTCCACAGCCGGATCTGCCAGCAATTCTTCAAAGCTGGAATACGCAGTGTAGCCTGCTTCCTCAGCCAAGGCGCGCCGCTCTGCCAGCAGATCGAAGGCACCGGTCACTACCACCCGGTCACTCTCTTTGATTAATTGGGTATGGTAGCTTCCCATTCCGCCGTAACCAACGATGGCTACAGTATGTTTGATTGAACTCATGGATTCCACTCCTGTTTGTCTGATAGTCGCGTGACCCGGAGAAGCTCTTAGTTGTCAGAACTTCCGTCGAAATATACGGCGCGTCCGGTACGTGCTGATTCATACACCGCTTCAAGAATCTGGGTAACTACGAAGGCCTGCTCCGGCAGAACCACCGGGTCCTTGTCTTCTCTTACGGCTTCCAGCCACAGACGGGCTTCACGGTCTGCTTCATTCTCTGCAGCTCCGCTGTAGAAGGCGACACCGCCGGAGGACAGGTCCACCTTGGTCTCATACAGGCGGCCGGCACGTTCGCCATTCAGACGCAGCCCGTCCTTCATATCCGCTCCGCCTTCCGTTCCGGCAAGCATGGTCTTGGCTTCACCGAATTCGGACACATTCAGCGCCCAGCTGGATTCAAGTACAATTGTAGCACCGTTCTCCATTGTAATGAAGCCGAAGGCGGAATCTTCAACCTTGAATTGCTCAGGGTCCCACGGACCGAAGGCATTCGCGGCGTTCTTCTTCTGGCCCAGCTTATGGAAAGTGGAGCCTACTACCATACGCGGCTTATAGTTATTCATCAGCCAGAGTGTCAGATCCAGCGCATGGGTACCAATATCGATCAGCGGACCTCCGCCCTGCTTCTCTTCATCCAGGAACACGCCCCAGGTTGGAACCGCGCGGCGGCGAAGCGCAATAGCCTTACCGTAATAGATATCGCCAAGCTCCCCTTCTTCACACAGCCCCTTCAGATATTCACTGTCTGCGCGGAAACGGTTCTGATAAGCGATGGACAATTTCTTGCCAGTACGCTTAGCGGCATCCAGCATTTCCTTAGCCTGTGCAGTGGTCTTGGCCATCGGCTTCTCACACAATACATGATTGCCGGCTTCCAGTGCAGCAACCGTAATCTCGGAATGGCTGTCATTCGGCGTGCAGACATGCACGATATCGAATCCGCCCGTTGCCAGCAGCTCACGGAAATCGGTAAATACGGCAGCGCCTTCCGAGCCGTAAGTCTTGGCAGCCTCCTGGGCACGTTCTTCCACGATATCACAGAATGCCACCATTTCGGCATCCTCCTGACGGGCAAGGCTTGGCATATGTTTGCCGTTTGCGATACCACCGCAACCGATAATAGCAATTTTGAGTTTGTTAGACATGAATACTTCCTCCTTGATTCTCATATGTTTTGATCCAGTTCAAGCTGTCAGCGACACTACCAAGCGGCGAGCGGCTGCAGAAGTCCTGCTCCACCACTGCCCATTCCACACCAGCGCTAGCTGCTGCTTCAATGATCGCAGCCAGATCCACTTCACCTTCGCCGAGTACTACAGTCTCCGGTGAGCCGTCTTCTTTCTTCTTCAGATCCTTGAGGTGGATGATCGGCAGGCGGCCTGCATACTTACGGATATATTCTGCCGGATCATATCCGCCGTAATACACCCAGCATGTATCCATCTCCACTTGAAGCTGCTCAGCAGGCACCGCTTCGAACAGATAATCAAAGGCCGGCTGGCCGTCAACCTTCTCCGTGAATTCAAAATCATGATTATGATAAGACAGAACAGCACCGGCAGCCTTGCATTTCTCGCCGATGGTCCGCAGACCCGCGGCTACCTCCGGCCAGTTCCGTTGTTCTTCTGTCAGATAAGGCACGATCAGATTGCGGTTGCCGATCTCCAGATTGAAGGTGATCTCCTGCTCCGTATCATTCAGCATCGCATCGTACGGGCGGTGTGCTCCGACAGCAACAAGCCCTGTCTCTTCAAGCAGCGCCTTCACCTGCCCGGCCGTACGGCCGAAATAGTGGAAGAACTCCACACCGCTGTAACCCAGCTCGGCTACCTTACGTATAGTTCCCTCGAAATCCTGTTCCAGTTCTTCTCTCAGCGTGTACAGCTGCAGTCCAACCTTAAGCATTGTTATTCCCACTCCTTATATGATCCGGAGTTATCCTGTTCTTGCTGCCGCCGCACTCCCGGTTACCTTCCCTGAAGCGCATCACCTGAACAAACGGGCTGTAAACATTGGAGAACGCAGCGTTCTCATGGTTTCATCCACTGCTTCCAGAGTTTGTAAATGTAGCGATTAGCGCCGCAATACGGCCTTCTCCACATCATTTATATGTTTTTTGCTTAGCTACATGGTAATATGAAAGCGTATATAATAAAATGAATAATATGATTAAAACATGAACAATCTGCTTATCATTTATTAGACTAGGAGGGACACATGACAACATCTGCCGCTTGCCACATTCTATCCGCCGGATTCTCCTTCCACCGCAAACCATTTCATATGTCACGCAGCGAGGGTGTACAATATTATCTGCTGCGGCTCCAGACTGAAGGGCGCAGCCGCACCAGGGAGAACGGAGCCATTACGACCGTTGAGAGCGGTGATCTCATGCTGTTCGCACCGAATGATCCCTACTACTTGAGTATCGACAAGGAAGTCTATCCCGTCGGCAAGCCGAGGATCGAGAGCGGTGACTATCATATCTTTTGCAGCGGCCCGTGGATTGAAGAATGGTGGGGACGCAAGCAGCGTCCGGCGGTACTCCGCCTGCCGATGAGTGATCATATTCTAGGCCTCTTCCGCCAGCTTGTGCTGGAGCAGCGCCGCTTGTCGGACTCCTCTCCGGATATCTCTGCTTGTTATCTGCAGATTCTATGTATGGAGATTGACCGGCTGATGATTGATCAGCCCGCGATCTCACCGAAGGCTTATCTGGCTTACCGGATGAAGCAGTACGTTGAGGAACACGCCTCTTACGCCTTCCGGCTGGAGGATGTGGCCGCACATGTGGATATCTCGGTCTCCCGGGCGGTTCATCTGTTCAAGGAAGCCTTCGGCACCACGATTGTCAAATATGTAAATGATGTACGGCTGGATATGGCCCGGGAAAAGATTACGTTCAGCCCCATGCCGCTGGAGCATGTCTCCGAGACCTGCGGTTTTGCGAACTATACCTATTTCCACCGGATTTTCCGCAGCCGGTTCGGCATGTCGCCCAAGGAGTACCGTATTCACAGCAGGGCACAGGTATAAGTATTACCCCGCTGCTCCCAGGCATGCAAAAGGAGCGCCATCATGGAAGATCCGCTCCTTGTGTTTGACCTTATTCAGTTGCTGGCGTTTGCCGGGTGTAACTCTGACATGCTGGGAGATGGCCCCGTAATCCTGATTGAGTCTGCGGTTTCTTTCTGCACACCATGTGCCTGAGCGCTCTGCCTTAAGCAGCGCCTTCTGCGTTCTTGTCCGTGCCATAAGCGGCGACACTCCTTGTCAATCGTATATTCAGTGCGGCTGCACTGTCTGTTCAATTTTAACACAATATCTTAATCGCTGCCCGGTACTCTTCACTATAATCATCTCTTACCGCATGTTAGCTCCTTGTTGCCTAAAGCGCGGCTTGCAGTAGAACAGCCTGTTACAGTATCCTTGAGGAGCAAGCTACATACCTGTGATCATAGGAATACAACCGGAAGAATGAGGAGGAACACTATTATGAAATATGATGTGCTGTATGACGGCGCCTTCGCCATGCTTAAGGTCCTGCTGGAGCCGGGCGAGAGCGTTAAGGCGGAGATGGGTGCGATGGTCGCCATGTCACCGAATGTGGAGCTGCGGGGCACCGTGGACGGCGGAATTATGCGCGGCCTGGGCCGCATGCTGAGCGGGGAGAAATTCTTCTTCCAGGAGCTGACCGCCACGCGCGGACAGAGTGAGGTGCTGCTCTCACCCGGTTCTATCGGGGATGTACAGGCCATTGAGCTGGACGGGTCGTACAAGCTGATCGTACAGAAGGACGGCTTCCTGGCGGGAACCCAAGGCATTCAGGTCAATACCAAGATGCAGAATCTGACCCGCGGCCTGTTCTCCGGCGAAGGCTTCTTCATTCTGGAAATCAGCGGCAGGGGCACCGTCTTCCTCTCCTCCTTCGGAGCGATTCACGCCATTAACCTCGGACCGGGCGAAGAGATGATCATCGATAACGGACACCTTGTAGCTTGGCCGGACTATATGGATTACAAGGTGGAAAAAGCAGCCTCCGGCTGGCTGAACAGCTTAACCAGCGGCGAGGCCCTGGTCTGCCGGTTCCGCGGCGAAGGGGTGATCCTGGTTCAGACCCGCAATCCCGGCAGCTTCGGAACCTGGATCAAGTCCTTCGTTCCGAACCGCTCCTAGCAGCGGCATTTCGCAGATTCCGTAACTTCTTAATATTTGCAAGAAGGCGCAGGCTGAACTTCAGCCCTGCGCCTTCTGTGCGTTGCAGTTGTGCTTATGAGACGGCGCGGCAGTCCTTGTCGCCCTTGCAGCCGTTCTTTTGACAGCTATTATAGGTGCCTTTGAAATCGAGCCGGTGATCAGTCACACTGAAGCCATATTCACGGGCTACCCGCGCCTCCAGCTCCACCAGCCAATCATCCTTGATCTCTTCCAGCTTACCGCATACATTGCAGATCAGGTGATGATGCATATGCACATGATCGTCGTCGCGCAGATCATAACGGGCGACGCCGTCGCCGAAATTCATTTTTTGCACAATATGAAGTTCACACAGCAGCTCCAAGGTACGGTAGACGGTCGCCAGCCCCAAATGCGGGTAACTGCGCTTGACCAGCATATATACCTCTTCCACGCTTAGATGATCCTTCTCATTATCCAGCAGCACCCTCACTATCGCCTCACGCTGTGGTGTAAGCTTATAATTATGAGCCGCAAACTGCTGGCTGATATTTGCCACTCGGTTCACCCGGGTTCCCACCTTTCCGGAAGCAGAACAATTCCCGCAGAATAATTAGTAATCGTTACGATATAAGCATAACAAACTTGCCCGTCAAAGAAAAGTCCTGACACCAGTATAACACCACTTGCCCGTAATAGCCCCCCCTCTGCCGCTCCACGCACAGATAATATTTCTGCCGAAACCGGGTCCGCCCATTCCGAAGTGCCCGCTATCCCCATACTCTATATCAAGATCACATGAAACCTATAGGTGCTTATATTGAAACGAATATGTAAAAAAGTGAGGATGATCCGGATGGCGAAAGTACAACCTAAGCAGACGCAGCGGCTTGTAACAGCCCGTGTACTGCGCAGCGTAGCTGCGGCCATGCTGCCGTTCTACCGGAAAATTGCCGGAAACCGCAGTTATGCCAGGCAATGGACAACCGCGATTGTCACTGCCGACCTGGACCTGATGGGCAGCTTGCTCCACAGTATCCCCGCACTTGCGGATGCGGAGAATTACGGAACGAACGGGATCGGTTATTTCATCTCTTTCCCTTTCCCGCTGCCTGTTGCCTTCTATACTAACGGAACGACGATTCCGCCGGGAACCGCCCAGTTCACCTTCAATACAGACGCCCACCGCTGCATAGCGCGTTCCATCATCCCGTTGTACCACGAGCTTGCGGTTAACCGGAGCTTCGCGGAAGCGATGGCTGCCGCCATCCGGCGTAAGGACAACCGGGCGGTAAGGGCGATGGTCCGCAGCCATGTGAGAACAACGTCACTGAAATCCGTAACGATTGAAGAAAGCGGAATAGCCCTGCTGTTCAAGACCCGATTCAGCCGGTACCCCTACCGCAATCTGCTGTTTCAGGAAATGATGTAGCTGGCCGGACCTGTAGCACGGGATTCATTCGCTTGCAACCTTTTCTGATCTCATTACGTTAGAGGAGTTGATACAGGCCAAACGGCCCAACCCTATAATAGAGGTGGAATTCAGATGAGTATGAAAAAAAACACGATCGCAGCTATTACAGCAGTAACCCTCCTTTCCTTCTCTCTTGGCGGACAAATTTTCGCAGCTGGCAGCAGCTTCAAGGATATCGGCCAGGTGACCGGTAAGGATAAGATCAACTCTCTGAAGGAGCAGGGCCTGATCAAAGGCATCTCCGACACCCAATTTCTTCCGGCATCCACAGTAACTACAGCGCAAGGGATACAGTTTATCTCCGGCGGTCTCCAGCTTAGCCTGGCAGCGATTGATTTCAATAAGGCACCACAGGCAAGTGCGCTGTTCTCCAAAGTAAAAGACAATGCCTGGTACGCCGAAGCCTTCATCAATGCCCATTATAATGGTGTGAATATCCCGGCCAATATCGACCCGGCCAAGCCGATTACCAAAGAGCTGTATACCAGTATGCTGGTTCAAGCCTTGGAAAAGGCCGGTAACCTGCCGATGATCAATCTTGTCCCAGTTGAACTTACAGATGCAGACGCGCTGGACCCTTCCTATCAGGGCAGCATTCAGCGGGCGCTGAAATACAAGATCACTGCCCTCGATGCCAGCGGCAAGTTCAATCCGAAGAGCAATATTACCCGCGCTGAAGCAGCAGTAATGCTATATAACACGCTGGACTACTTGAAGTCCGTTAGCGATGGCGGCACACAGAAGTAAAGGAAAGTTGGATTCGTTCATACCGCTCCCCCGCGTATGATAGATAATAGGCTGTCCCGGAAGCCGTTACGGCTAGGGGCAGTCTTGTTTTTTTATTGTATTTGTAATGGAGTATAAATTACGGCGACGCTTAGGAGCACGCTCCGCAAACGGAATGTTGTTCCAATCGCTCTTGCATCCAGATTTTTTTCATTCCCCTAATCGGTGAAATCCGGATACAAAGGCGACCGCTCCGCTTCTCCACAATCATTCCGCCCGCTCCGCTGTTTAAGAGGGGAGTTACAAACACGGATTCAAGTGCACTTCTTCGTTTACGTTCGCCTACCACCTCATCTTCGCGTAAACACAATGTATGCTGTTTTTCATATACATTTGGTCTATATGCCTGCTTGCGGGCACAATGTATATTGTTTTTCACATACATTCAGACCGTGTGCCTGCTTGCGAGCACAATGTATGCTGTTTTTCACATATATTCAGACCGTATGTCTGCTTGCGAGCACAATGTATACTGTTTTTCACATACATTAGCTCATGAACTGTTGTACCAGCCATTTGCACTCGGTTTTACGCATGTACACTATATCCGCAATGGACAGTAACTATAATTTCCTACAAAACAATAAAAAGACAGACCAGGACTCCCCTCCCGGTCTGCCTTAATATACTCCGTCCCGCAATCACTCTTCCCCGCTGAGCCGGTTCAGGAATTGAAGTGCGCGCGGGTTCTTCGTCTGCTCCAGCACCTCCCGGGGGGTTCCCTGCTCCAGAATGACTCCGTTATCCATCAGGATGATCCGGTCGGCCACATCGGCCGCGAATTTCATCTCATGGGTGACGATAACCATCGTCATCCCCTCCCGGGCCAGCTGCTTGATGACCTTCAGCACCTCGCCGACCAGCTCAGGATCAAGCGCCGAGGTCGGCTCATCGAACAGCAGCACCTCCGGCGAGACCGCCATGGCGCGGGCTATCGCTACACGCTGCTGCTGGCCGCCGGACAGCTGATGCGGATACGCATCTGCCTTGTCTGCCAGACCCACCTTGTCCAAGAGTGCCAGCGCCTTGCTGCGCGCTTCCTCCTTGGAACGCTTTTGTACCGTGATCTGTCCCTCCATGACATTGCCGATCGCCGTCATATGCGGGAACAGATTATAGGACTGGAACACCATTCCTGTCTGCTGGCGCAGGGACAGTACGGTACGCTGTGGAATTTTGGCGCCCGGGGTGAAATCCAGCTTAATCGTGTTCAGCGTAAGACTGCCCTTGTCAGGGGTCTCCAGCAGGTTGAAGCAGCGCAGCAGCGTGGTTTTGCCGGAGCCGGAAGGTCCGATAATGACCATGACCTGGCCGTGTTCAACGGCGAGATCCACACCTTTTAGCACCGCAAGCGGCCCGAAGGACTTATGTAAATCGCGTATTTCAATCATGCGTATGCCTCCTTAACCTTAACTGGCCGAATACCGGTCCAGCCGCTTCTCCAAGTAATTCTGCAGCGCCGATAACACGGAACAGAACAGCAGATAGAACAACGCCGCTTCGCAATACAGCAGCAGGGGTTCATAGGAGGTCGCCACAATCTGCTGGGCTTTTCGGAAAATCTCAACATAAGTAATACTGGCCGCAAGCGAAGTATCCTTAACCAGGCTAATAAAAGAATTCGATAACGGCGGAACCGACACACGGGCCGCTTGAGGCAATATCACCCGGCGCAGAGCCTGCTTCCGGCTCATTCCCACCGAGAACGCGGCCTCCCACTGGCCTTTGTGGATAGACAGGATGGCAGCCCGGACAATCTCGGAGGAGTAGGCCCCAACACTGAGCGTGAACCCGATGACAGCAGCGATGAATGGATCAAGCACAATCCCGGCGGCGGGCAGTCCATAGAAAATAATAAACAGCTGCACCAGCAGCGGCGTTCCCCGAATCACCCAGACGTAGAAGCGGGCGATCAGCCTCGGAAGCCTCCAGGAGGACAGCCGGGCAAGTGCCGTAATTACAGCCAGCAGCAGGCCCAGGATGAATGATACCAGTGCTAACGGAAGGGTAAAAGCCACCCCTGCTTTGAACAGAGGCAGCAATGAATCGAGAAATATTTGTATTTGGCGGTCATCCATCATTTCGATACGTCAGTGCCGAAGTACTTCTCGGAGATCTTAAGGTAGGTTCCGTCGCTCTTCATAGCGGTCAGTGCTTCGTTCACAGCCTGCACCAGCTCGTCATTCCCTTTCAGGAAGACTGCGGCACTATGCGAGCCTTCGGCAATCTCATCCACCTGCTTGATCTTGACATCCGGCTTCTGCTTCTTCAGATCTAGGAAAGACAAGCCGTCATTGACAGTGGCGTCAATCCGTCCGGAGAGCAGCAGATCAATCGCCTGGTTGAAGCCTTCGGTAGATACGATCTCGGCACCGTTGTCTGTGGCGATTTTGCCGAGGTTGCTGGTGAGCGACTGGCCGGCTTTTTTACCCTTGAGATCAGCAAATGTCTTAATATCCTGATTATCCTCCGGCACGATCAGCACAGCCTTGGAGACAATATACGGATCGGAGAAATCATATTTCACTTTGCGCTCATCGGTGATAGAGACTTCATTGAAAATCACATCGAAGCGCTTCGCATCCATCCCGGCAAAAATCCCGTCCCACTGCGTCTCAATGAACTCCGGCTTCACACCCAGGCGCTTGGTGACTTCTTCGGCGATCTCGACATCGAAGCCCGTCAGCTTGCCGTCTGCATCATGGAAGGTGAACGGTGCGTAGGTCCCTTCGGTTCCGATGCGCAGCTTGCCGCTGGCTTTGACGGCTTCCAGGCTGTTCTGCTCCCCGGAAGCTGCACCCTCTGTAGCCGCAGCCGTAGGTTCAGCCGGAGTGTTGCCGCCCGTTGCTGTCTTGTCCGTATTGTTGCTTCCGCAAGCCGCAGCCGTGACCATGGTCAGGAGCAGCATAATAGTTAGACTTAGTTTTTTCATTCGATGAATCCCCTCTCGTATCTTCTTCTCTTCAGGCACCGTAATTAGTGGCAAAATGAATCGTAACACCGGGGTGTTACCTGCGTCAATAACTTTTTCCGATTATATACATCGGATTTATATTGTATTGATTTTCCATAGCTTAGCTTGCCCCAAATTCTGCTCCTGCATCAGGATATTCAGAACAGAAATCAACAAAAAAAAGCGACCCTCCGGCAAAAGGAGAATCGCTGCTCTATGGATGTTACAAGCTCTGCTTCTGTGTGGGCATAGCTATACGTGCATGATTTCCGGGGCCGCCTTTTCCTTGGAACGCTCAGCTCCGGAATGGCGGCCCCGGCGCAGCAGCAGTCCAAGGACCGCACCGCCAAGTGCGACAAACATCATAATGTGGAACGTGTCCGCGAAGCCCTGCGACAATACCGTCTGCTTAGCCAGCAGCAAGGCATCCTGCGAAGCGCCTGCGGTACTCTTTCCGGCAGCGGCAGCGGCCTCCTGCATCTCGGTACCGCGCGCCGTTGTTCTTGCCGTCAGAATCGTAACCAGCGTCGAGACGGCCAGCGAGGTAATCACCTGCTGCATCGAATTCGTCAGCGAGGTTACCCGGTTCACCAGATGACTTGGTGCCTTGTTGAGCAGATGCGTATTCATCGGCATCATCATCATACCCATTCCGGCCCCGCACATGATCAGCGGAAGGATCAGGTCGCGGCTCTGAGTGGTAAGATCCACATGGGAATACTGGAATAACGCACCGGAGACCAGACTGAGACCGCAGACCACGAGCCAGCGCACACCGATCCGGTCGAACAGGATTCCGGCAACCGGCATCATCAGCCCGGAAGCGATCGCTTGCGGCAGCAGCGTCAGGCCGGTATCAAATGCGCCGAAGCCGCGGGCCTGCTGCAGAAATTGCGGGAGCAGGAATAACGCGCCATATAAGCCGAACTGGGCAATCCACTGCACGATGATCCCTGTCGTGAAATCAACGGATTTCAGAATCCGCAGCTCCAGCAGCGGTGTCTTGGAGCGCAGTTCAGCGATGACAAAAGCGATCAGCGCCACAGCGCCCAGCAGCAGCCCGATCAGCGTCTTCTCAGAGGTCCAGCTCTGCGCGCCCTGGCTGACCCCGTAAGTGAGCGAAGCAAACGCCAGCGGGCCAAGAACCATACCGAGCTTATCCATGCCGGGCACGCTGTTCTTCGCCGCATTCGGCAGCTTGCGCAGTCCGATCAGCACAGCAATGATGCCAATCGGAATATTAATGAGGAAGATCCAGCGCCAGGAATGGTATTCAACCAGCCAGCCCGACAATACCGGACCAATAGCGGGTGCGAACAGGACGGGAATGCCCATAATCCCCATGACAACGCCAACCTTACTTTTGGGAGCCAGTCTGTACACATAGGCCATCCCGACAGGGAGCACACAGCCGCCGCCAAGTCCTTGAATGACCCGAAAAACAATCAGCCATTCGGCGCTGCTTGGTGTAGCGCACAGAATCGAGCCTATCGTAAACACAATTACCGCCGTCAGGAAGACCGTCTTGGCCCCGAACCGGTCAGACAGCCAGCCTGACAGCGGAATAACTGAAGCCTGAGCCAGCATATATCCGGTAACTACCCACTGCAGCGTATGCAGGTCCGTCTTGAAATCCACCACCAGCCTGGACAAGGCTACATTCATCGCCGTACTGTCCAGCACAACCATAAATACTCCGGCAATAATGGCCAGCAGCGGAACCAGAATGCTGGACAGCCGGAAATCGGCTTCCTGCTTCAAGGTCTGATCCATGTCTCTTCTCCTCCTGAGCTGTCCGCGTTCTACATTGACCTGCGGGCAGATTGTTCTATATAATGAGTGAACGGACAACTGTCCGTAAGTGCAATTCATAGTCTACGGACAATTGTCCGTTGTGTCAATTCTTTTATTTATTTTTCTGTAAATCGCTGATTTATTTCTGAAAGGGGTTCTCATGAAAAAGCCAGACACCGATGCTGCACAGCTCCCGCGCTCAGCTCCGCAAGCCAAAGAATCCGCTCCGCCCGAGTCCGCCGATCCTTATGTACAGCGGATTCTTGAAGCTGCCCGCCATTTGTTCACCGAGAGCGGACTTGAGGCAGTCAGCATGTACAGCATTGCCAAGCGGGCAGGCATAGGACAAGGCTCCCTGTACCGCCGCTTCACGGACAAGGGTGAGATCTGTTCTGCACTGCTGAAGGGCAGCGCAGATCAATTCCTGTCCGGGCTGGAGCAGCAGGTGGCTGCCAGTGCCGGTGAAGCTCCGGCTCTCGCTCAGCTGCAGAGCAGCATTGAGCAGATTGCCGATTTCATTGAGCAGTATGCTGAGCTGCTGAATATGATCAAAGCCGAGTTCACCGGTAAGAAGCAGCTGACCCAGTTTGAGCATCCTTTTTTTCAGCGGCTGGGGGTGATGATGACAGAGCTGCTGCAGCGTGCTGCGGAGGGCGGTGAGATTATTGACATTGATCCTGCCTTTGCGGCCACGGCCTTAATCTCTGTCCTCAGCCCAGATCTGTACCTGTATGAGCAAAAGCGGCACCACTCCTCCAAACTGGACATCTCCCGGGGCATCGTCACCTTGTTCGTGACCGGTCTGGCGAAGCGCTGACCGCCTGCTCTTTACAAGAGGGGAATTTGTGGTATATTAAGTAGCAATTACGAATTCAATAGCAATATTATTCACTAGGGGAGTCGGCCGACTGAGACGGAGCTTAAGCTCCGGACCCTTTGAACCTGATCTGGATCATACCAGCGGAGGGAAGTGGAGCAGAATGTATCAGTGGTTCCCGTCACAGGGCCGCAGCCGACTGTACCTTCCGCCCCATTCATTGCCTCCGGGAATGAATGGGGCTTTTTTGTGCTCCGTGCAGGTTCTATTTCAATCCGGGGAGGCTTGTACATAGTCTTATGATCAACATTAGCAATCTATCTTATGCTTTCGGGACCGGTTCGTCCCGGACACCCGTCTTCTCAGAGCTATCCATGAATGTGCAGCGCGGCGAATTCATTTCTGTTGTAGGCGGAAGCGGATGCGGTAAAAGCACCTTGTTCAAAATCATCGCCGGCCTGCTGGAGCCGGACAACGGCAGGATTACGCTGAACGGAGCCGAGTCCGCTACAGCAGCGAAGAGGCTGGGCAGTGTGGCCTACATGCCGCAGCAGGATCTCCTCCTGCCTTGGCGGACCGTAATGGACAATTGTCTGCTGCCCTGGGAACTCAAGCGCAGCCGTCCCAAAGCGGCCGCCGTGGCCGAGATTCGTACCCTGCTGCAACGCTTCGGCCTAGAGGGAACCGAAGGGGCTTATCCCCAGGAGCTGTCCGGCGGGATGCGCCAGCGCGTGGCGGTCCTCCGCACCGTGGCGGCGGGGAATGACCTGCTGCTGCTCGATGAGCCGTTCGGGGCGCTCGATGCCATTACGAAGCGCTCACTACAGCGCTGGCTGCTCGAGTTATGGGCGGAGCTGGACAAGACGGTGCTGTTCATCACCCATGATCTGGAGGAGGCTCTGCTGCTCAGTGACAGAATCTATCTAATGACGGGCAGTGGCGGCGGCGGGATGCAGGAATTCCCAGCTGGTCTCCCCCGTCCGCGTCATCACAGTCTGAACTATCTACCGCAGTTCGCCGCCCTGCGCCAGGAATTGGAGCTGAAGCTATATGAGAACCGCCGCTCCTAGAAGATTGCTCCAGCATTACGGTCCGGCTGCCCTGCTCGCCCTGCTGACGCTTGCAGTCTGGGAGACTGTAGCCCGGCTGGGCCTGGTTCCTCCCTTCATTCTTCCGGCTCCGTCTGCGGTCTGCAAGGCCTTGGTGGAGGAACGCCGCCTGTTATTCGGGGTGCATCTGCCGGCTACACTGCTTGAAGTGCTCACAGGCTTCGCATTGTCTGTGGTCTGCGGCAGCCTTCTGGGAATCGCCATGCACCTGTTCAGTCCGCTGGCCAAGGCGCTGTATCCGCTGCTAATTATCAGCCAGACGGTTCCGCTGATCGCGCTCTCTCCCCTGTTCATCATGTGGTTCGGCTACACCCTATGGAGTAAGGTCGCTGTTGTCTTCCTGACCGCTTTCTTCCCGGTGGTCATCGGCACCTATGACGGCTTGTCCAAGAACACGGACGCCTACCGGGAGCTGCTGCTGACATATGGCGCGAACCGCTGGCAGATTCTCGGGAAGGTGGGCGTTCCGCTGGCCCTGCCCTCTTTTTTCTCCGGACTGAAGCTGTCGGCTGTGTACTGTGTGATCGGTGCAACCATCGGGGAATGGCTTGGAGGCAGCCAGGGGCTGGGCTATTTCAGCCGCAGAATGGCAGGGAATCTCCAGAGTGCCAAGATGTTCGCCGCTGTTGTCTTGTTATCCGTGCTCGGTATCCTGCTGTTTCTGGCTGTCGCCGCACTGGAGAAGATTATTCTGAAGAAAAGAGGACATTATTCATGACTACTATCCGCTATTTCCGTTATCTGCACCATGCGATTTCAAGGCCAACCGTTCTACTGTCTGCTCTGCTGCTCAGTATGCTGCCCGTCCTGGCAGGCTGCACCAATACGAACAGTCCGGCGGCCTCCGGCTCTTCGGCGGGGACTACAGCCACTTCTGAAGCTGGGACTGGAGCCGAAGGCGCAGTCCATAAGCTGACGATTATGCTCGACTGGTATCCCAATGCTGTCCACTCTTTTTTGTATGCGGCAGAGGCTGAAGGCTATTTCGCTGAGGAAGGTCTGGAGGTTGATATTCAGATGCCGGCCGATACCAATGATGCGCTGAAGCTTGTTGCTGCGGGAAAGGTGGACCTGGCACTCAGTTACCAGCCGCAGGTATTGATGGCACGGGGGGAGCAGATTCCGGTCAAGTCGATTGCTGCGCTGGTGCGCCACCCGCTGAATCATCTCATCGTAGCTGCAGACAGCGGCATTACCCGCCCGGGAGAGCTGTCCGGCAAGCAAGCCGGATATTCCTCCGTCCCGTTGTATGAAGCCATGCTGAGCACGATGGTCAAAAGCGACGGCGGGGACCCTTCCTCCCTCAAGCTGGTGGATGTCGGCTATGAGCTGATCCCTGCTCTCTCCACCGGACGGGTGGATGGCATTATGGGCGGGTTCATCAACCATGAGCAGCTGATTCTAGAGCAGGAGGGCCATCCGGTCCGCTCCTTCAATCCTGTGGATTACGGGGTCCCGGACTATTATGAGCTGGTGCTGGTCGCCAGTGAGCAGGGACTGCAGGATTCGCAGGGCTTTTATCACAAATTCGTGGATGCCATCAGAAAAGGCCAGCAGTATACTGCCGATCACCCGGATGAAGCGCTGAAGCTGCTGCTTACCCATCAGGAGGATACCGCACCGCTGGATGAAGCCATTGAGCAGCGCAGTCTGGAGATCCTGCTGCCGCTGATGGATGCCGGTTCCCAGCCCTTCGGCTATCAGGACAGCGCATCATGGGAGAAGGTGAACCAGTGGCTGAGTGAGAACGGTCTGCTGGCTGCCGAAGTGGATGTTAAGAATGCTTTTATTAATTTTTAATTACATCTTTCAGGAGGAATTCATATGTCTTATCTGTCCAAAGTACGCCAGACGAACCCGCTGGTGCATAATATCACGAATATCGTAGTTGCTAACTTCACAGCTAATGGGCTTCTGGCCCTGGGAGCTTCGCCGTTCATGGCCGATGCCATTGAAGAAGTAGCGGATGTCGCCGCCATGTCCGGCGCGGTTGTGCTGAACATCGGTACACTGAATGAAGCTGCCATTGCTTCCATGATCGAGGCCGGAAAGGCTGCGAACCGCCACCATGTACCGCTCGTGCTTGATCCCGTTGGAGCCGGTGCTACCGCCTACCGCACGGATGTTACAGCTAAGCTGCTCAGTGAGCTACAGCTTACTGCGCTGCGCGGCAATGTGGCCGAGGTTGCCAATGTGGCCGGGGAGAGCTGGGCTAGCAAAGGCGTGGATGCCGGGGCCGGCGAAGGCGATGTAGTAGCTCTGGCGAATAAGGCAGCGCAGAAGCTGAACTGTGTCGTGATTATCACCGGCAAGGAAGACATCATCACGGACGGCAAGCGCACTTATATCGCCAGCAACGGGCATTCCATCCTGACCCGGGTAACCGGAACCGGCTGTCTGCTCAGTGCGGTGGTGGGTGCATTTCTTGCCGTAAGCGGCGGGGAGGTGCTTGAGGCGGCGGCCGAGGCCCTCTCCTTCTACGGCGTGGCAGCAGAGCTTGCCGCTGAGGCGGCTGAAGCCCAAGGTCCGGGCAGCTTCCAGACCTTGTTCCTGAATCAATTGTCACTAGTGACCCCGGAGCAATACAGCAGCCGCTCACGGCTGAAGCTGCTCGAAGCCTAGAAAGCGCACCTCAAAGGAGAGAACAAGATGACTAGCATACGCAAAGCGTTGACCATTGCCGGCTCTGACAGCGGCGGCGGGGCCGGGATTCAGGCGGATTTGAAGACGTTTCAGGAGCTGGGAGTGTACGGCATGTCTGCACTTACTGCACTCACCGCCCAGAATACATTAGGAGTCCAGGGCGTCTATCCGATGGAGCCGGAGACCGTTGCAGCCCAGCTGGATTCGATCGGCAGTGATCTGCCGCCGGATGCCATCAAGACTGGGATGCTGTTCAGTGGTGACATCATCCGCGTAGTTGCCGGTAAAGTACAGCAGTACGGCTGGCAGCAAAAGCTGGTGATCGATCCGGTCATGGTCGCCAAGGGCGGCTCACAGCTGCTGCTCCAGGAGGCAGTACAGGCGCTGATTACAAGCCTGCTTCCTCTCTCGCTTGCCATCACCCCCAATCTTCCAGAAGCAGAGATGCTCACAGGAATGAAGATTCAGGGCCGGGAAGACCGGGAACAGGCGGCTAGACTGCTTCATCAGATGGGACCCGAGTACATTATCTTGAAAGGCGGACATGACTCCTCAGGAGATGAGGCAGTGGATCTGCTCTATGACGGACGGGAATTCCAGTATATGTCCAGCCCGCGGATTGCGACGAAGCATACTCACGGAACCGGTTGTACCTTCTCGGCTGCGGTGACGGCGGGTCTTGCGCTGGGCCGCTCCATGCCTGAAGCGGTCCATACCGCCAAGGCCTTCATTCAAGCGGCGATTGAGGATAGTCTGAATATCGGGGCCGGGCAGGGGCCGACGAATCATTTTGCTTATGGGAACCGGATGAGAACTAGGGGGATACTGCTATGACACGGATAGATAGCGAGGACATGCGCAGACTGCTGAAGCTGTACTTCATTATGGGCAGTGTGAACTGCCGCCAATCACCGGAGGACACTTTAACCGCTGCTGCCGCTGGGGGCATCACTCTATTCCAGTTCCGGGAAAAGGGTCCCGCTGCGCTCAAGGGTGCCGCACTGCTCCGTCTAGGGCAACAGCTCCGGCAGATCTGCCGGGCCTATAACATCCCGTTCATCGTGAACGATGATCTGGAGCTTGCCGCTGCGCTGGATGCCGATGGCATTCATGTCGGCCAGGATGATCTGCCTGCCCGGCTGATCCGGGAGCAGCTCGGTGAGCATAAGATCATCGGAGTCTCCGCACATAATCTGACGGAAGCCCGGCAGGCTATCGCGGACGGCGCCGATTATCTCGGAGTCGGTCCTGTCTATCCTACCTCGTCCAAGGATGATGCCCAGGCCGTCCGGGGAACTACTGTCATTGAAGAGCTAAGACGAAGCGGCCTGAGCATTCCTGTGGTGGGAATCGGCGGCATCACCCTGGAGAATGCCCCACCGGTAATCCGGGCGGGAGCGGATGGTCTCTCCATCATCTCGGCCATTGCCGGAGCTGAGGATATACGCGAGACTACGCGGAGATTCGCGCAGCTCGTCACCGCTCCTTCTTCATAATTTAAAACCAGGCACGCTGCGGGTGGAACAATGTTGGTGGAACGATGCGGGTGCCTCATGCCACGCATAGGGTGTACCTCACTTTTCCACCCGTCTGCTTTGTGACGACATATAGCATTAACCAGGGCGCATACCCATTGTGTTCGGTTTTCCGATTACATTCGGCTTACGTGGCGCGCCCGGTCCAATTATATTCGGTTTTCCGCATACATTCCGCTTACGTGGCGCACCAAGTCCAATTGTGTTCGGTTTTCCGCATACATTTGGCCTACGCGACACGCCAAGTCCAATTGTGTTCGGTTTTCCGCATACATTTGGCTTACGCGACACTCCCGGTCCAATTGTGTTCGGTTTTCCGCATACATTTGGCTTACGCGGCGCGCCCTGTCCAATTATGATCGGTTTTTCGATTACATTTGGCTTACGCTACCCCCTCTGTCCCCGCGTAATCTGCCCATAACAATAGTAGAATAGAATTGTCCGTCTGCCAGCCGCTTGTCTCTGCGCAGGACACCCTCGACCTCGAAGCCAAGGCTCTCATAGAGCCGGATCGCCTTGTCATTCCTCTCCAGAACCTTCAAGCTCAGCTTATCCAGACTGATGGTATCCGCCCAGCCGATAGACTGCTCCAGCAGGCTCCTGCCGATTCCATATCCCCAGAATTCCTGCAGCACCCCGACTCCGAACTCGGCCTGATGGGCCAGCCTGCGAAGCGGCCTTCCTTCACATCTGGCGAAGCCCGCCAGCCTGTCCTGAACCTCGGCAACCAGGAACAGGTTCGTGCCGCTGGCCGTATCCGCCGCTATAAGCGACCCGAAGCCCTCCGGGCCGATGAATGCTTCCCCCTGAACCCGGTCTAAATTCTCCGTCTCCCCCTCGATCTTCAGCCTCAGCGCGGACAACTGGAGGGCATCTTGCGGTGAGGCGGATCTCACCGTGTAGCGGAGCCCTTTATTTTCATATCCCTGTGCAACAATAATCATTCTGCTTCTCTCCTCCCAAGCTTAAGGCTGCAATCTCGTTCTCCGGTTCATACCAACCTATCCAGTTTAGCATTTACTTCCGGAAAATCCAGGCGTATAATGCCCATGACAGACATGTTGCAGGATTATTTTTACATATATAGTATCCCTAAAATTCAAGCAAAGCTGGTGACCCTATTGTCGAGAGGCTTCAGAGCCATGGGACCCGGAGGAGGCTTCGGGCATGGCAAATTAAAGTTCAATGAGGAGGAGGCGAAGCCGGATATATCCAAAGCGCTGCTATTACGCATCGTCAAATATTTCGCTCCGTACTGGAAGCAGACGCTGCTGGTGATGACCGTGCTGTGCATCTCCGCAGTGCTGGGGCTGCTCCCTCCTATCCTGATTCAGCAGATCATTGACCGGGCGCTCCCGGACAAGAATCTGCAGCTGCTCTTCCTGCTGGTTGCCGCCTCGCTGGCTACAACGGTTTTGTCAGGACTGCTCGGTGTGCTGCAGAATTATTTGAACTCTTTTATCTCCCAGAATATTGTCCATGATATGAAAAACCAGATGTACCGCCATCTGCAGAGCATGCCGCTGCAGTTCTACTCAGGCGTCAAGCAAGGCGAGGTCATCACCCGGATGACCAGTGACATTGCCGGAATTCAGGGCGTCTTCAACAGCACCATCGTCAATTGTGCCAGCAATCTGTTCATTCTGATCTCCACAGCGTTAACCCTGTTCATCATGAACTGGAAGCTTGCGCTGCTAGGCATCCTGGTCATTCCCTTATTCATCGTGCCGACCCGCAAAATGGGCAATGTCCGCTGGAAGCTGGCCAAAGAGACGCAGGAGAAGATCTCGGAGCAGAATCAGATCATTGAAGAGACGCTCAGCCTCAGCGGGTACATGCTTATGAAGCTGTTCACCAGAGAGGACACCGCACTGGCAAGCTTTCAGACCGTAAACGCCCAGGCGACACGGCTGCAAATCCGCGAATCGATGGCCGGCCGCTGGTTTATGCTGGTCCTTACCACCTTCACCAGTATTGGGCCGATGCTGATTTATCTGTACGGGGGTTATCTATTCATCCAGGGAGAGCTGAGCATTGGAGCAATTATCACCTTCGTGGCACTGCTGAGCAGATTGTATATTCCAGTTATGCAGATGACCAATCTCTATGTCGATGTGAACCGTTCGGTGGCGCTGTTTGAACGGATTTTTGACTATTTTGATATGGACCCGCTGATTGTGGATGCTAAGCTGGCTCTTCCAATCCGGGTTGAGGGACAAGACATCGTCTTCGAGCAGGTGAATTTCGCCTACGCCCCGGACAAGCCCGCTCTGAGCGGGATCTCCTTCACGGCAGTCGCCGGATCACTGACTGCCCTGGTCGGACCCAGCGGAGCAGGCAAAACCACCATTACCAACCTGATTCCCCGGCTCTATGAGCCGGATTCAGGCGTGATCCGTATCGGCGGCAAGGACATCCGCGAGTTCACGCTGCATTCGCTTCGCTCACAGATTGGCCTAGTCACCCAGGACACGTACCTATTCAACGGGACGATCCGCGAGAATCTGCTCTATGCCAAAGCTGAAGCCACGGAAGCCGAGCTGACGGCCGCCTGCGAAGCTGCTTTTATTCATGATTTCATTCTGAAGCTGCCTGAGGGCTACAACACGGTTGTCGGCAACCGGGGAATCAAGCTGTCCGGCGGTGAAAAGCAGCGGATGTCCATCGCGCGCGTGCTGCTCAAGAATCCGCCCATCATCATTATGGACGAGGCCACCTCGTCGCTGGACACGGTATCGGAATATTACATCCAGCAAGCCATGCATGAATTGCTGCGGGGCAAGACCAGCATGGTCATCGCCCACCGTCTCTCTACCATCATGGCTGCCGACAATATTCTGGTTGTTCAGGATGGCAGGATTGTGGAGTCGGGGCAGCACGCTTCCCTGCTGGCAGAGAATGGGGTATACCGGGATTTGTACAACAAGCAGTTTCAGCGGGAAGATTCATAAGCCAGTAGGTGCGGCCGCAGCACATGAAAAAGAGATTCCCGGAGCAGCATCACCTGCCCCGGAAATCCCTTCTCTTCTTGTCCGCGATCAGTCCGGCTTATCGCGTAGAACGCAGCGGCTTCAGCTTATCTATCCAGCCGCTGATTTGTTCAGCCGTCTCCGTGCTGCGCAGCAGCCGTTGATATTCGTCCACATAACCGCCGTCACCGGCAAGCTGTCCGGCCCACTCATGGAACTCTTCGAACCGCGTCAGCGCGACACTGCGCTGCCCGAGAATCAGATAGGCGTTCAGCAGCTGCTCTAACGTCTGCTCGGACGGATTGTTTTTATACTCCTGCTCACTGAGCTGAAGCTGATCTACCGCATATTGCTTGGTTAGCAGCTTATCCGGCACATAATTCGTCCCTTCCAGCTGGTAGATGCCCATCAGCGCCGGACCCAGGGGGGATTGACCCGGATAAGGGCTGGCCAGCAGATCCTCGCTCCCGTCCTGATCCACATCCTCATAATACACGCTGAACAGATCGTTAACCGTTACCTGCATCGTTCCGTCGATCTCTTCGACTACAATAGACGCGTACGCGGGACGGTTGTCCATCAGACTGAACAAGAAGGTATTCCGGTTGTTCTGCACCACGGCTTCAGCCCAGAGCTGCTCCTCCTCATTCCAAATGCCGCCGCCTTCCAGGGTAAGCCCGGCCTTCTTGCTGTCAAAGACCATTTTGCCCTCCTTAACGATGGCGAACTGTGTATAGCTGAACTCTCCCTTATTCCAGTAATACACCTGAAAAATCTGCCCGTTCAACTGAACCGCATCCATATGTACGAATCCCGAATACTCATCTGCAATCTCAGGGGACACTTCCGCGAGCGCTGCGGCAGCCGCGTCTTCCTCCTGATGCCCTCCAGGTGCTGCTGAGAGATCCGCTGCCGGGGAAGCGGCTGGCGCTGCAGACGGATCTGCTGATCCGCCATCCCCTGTTCTTGAGCAACCCGCTATGATCGCTAAGGCTATCAATAAGCTAATAATCCGCATGTAATCCTCCTAAATGTCGTGTCGTGGTAGCATGACTTCCT
Source organism: Paenibacillus sp. FSL P2-0089 (assembly GCF_038595095.1). NCBI lineage: Bacteria > Bacillati > Bacillota > Bacilli > Caryophanales > Paenibacillaceae > Paenibacillus > Paenibacillus sp. FSL P2-0089. The sequence goes on along the minus strand of NZ_CP152006.1, from coordinate 3,079,694 downwards.
GTATACCTGTCCGGGAGCCCGCTTCGGAAGCCGTACTGGTATGTGAGTTGCCCCTAATCTTCCAGTCTGGCATGAAGCTCTGCGAGCTCTTCCTCCGTCAGCCGTCTCCACTGCCCTTGCGGAAGACCGCTGAGCGTGATATGCATAATCCGTATCCGCTCCAGGCGGAGCACACGGTAGCCCAGCGCCTTGCACATCCGGCGGATCTGCAGATTCAGCCCTTGGGTCAGAATAATCATGAACTCCTGATCCGAGATCCGCCGGGTGAGGCATGGCTTGGTCCGGGTCTCCAGAATATCTATACCCGCTGACATCTCCGCCAAAAAGTCTTCCGTGACCGGCTTATCCACGCTCACCCGGTATTCCTTCTCATGACTATGCTCGGAACGCATCATCCGGTTGACAATCGACCCGTCATTGGTCAGCAGAATCAGCCCTTCCGAGTGCTTGTCCAATCTGCCGACGGCAAAAATCCGGGAGGGATAGTTGATATAATCTACGATATTCCCTTCCACATGCCGGGCGGCTGTACAGGTAATGCCTACCGGCTTGTTCAGCGCCAGGTAGACCCGCTCCTCCCGGTCTGGAGTCACAGTAATTCCGTCTACAGCTACCGTATCTCCAGGCTCCACGCTTGCTCCAGGCGTACAGACCTTCCCGTTAATCGTGATCCTTCCGGCGGCAATCAGCCGGTTCGTCTCTCTGCGCGGATAGACACCGGTCTCACTGATGTATTTGTTAATTCTCATGAAGTACCCGCTTTCAGGTCCTACATATGAAAGAACACCTGATTCACATAGCCATCAGATGTTGCCTCCAACCTATAACCCTTATATTTGGTAATTATCAATGGGCAGATGTCCGCTTATTTAGCGCCTCCGGTTTTGTTGCTGCCGCTGCTGCTCTTAGCCGGTTTGGCTCCTTTGGCACCTGGGCTTCCGGGAGGGCCGCTTCGGGCCGGCTTCACGGGTTTTGCCGTCTTATTCCAGCGGGTCCAGCCCTTGCTGCCTGTTCCTCTACCTGTGCCGCCGCCTTTACTTTTTGCCACAATATCACTCCGTCAATATTCAGTTTTCGTCGTACATTACTCTATCTTACCATTATTTCGGGCGGATTGTCAGGTCCAACTGCAAACAGCCTGCGCGGAGAGCCTCCGGCAGGCTGCATAACAGGTATCTATCCAAGAGCATAGAGTGGCTTATTTAGGCTGAATATATCCTTCGGCCTTAAGCAATTCGGCGATCAGTACCGCACCGCCGGCAGCGCCTCTCACCGTATTGTGGGACAGGCTGACGAATTTGTAATCGTACAGTGAATCCTCGCGCAGGCGTCCTGCGGAGATGCCCATGCCGTTCTCAATATCGCGGTCCAGACGGGTCTGCGGACGGTTCTCTTCCTCAAAATACGTGATGAACTGCTTAGGAGCACTCGGCAGACCGAGCTCCTGCGGACGTCCCTGGAAGCTGTTCCAGCGTTCCAGAATCTCCTCGCGGGAAGGCTTCTGCTCAAAGGAAGCAAAGACAGCCGCCATATGGCCGTCAGCCACAGGTACACGAATACACTGTGTGGTGATTACCGGCTGCTCGCTTGGCACGATCCCTTCACTGGTTACCTTACCCCAGATCCGCAGCGGCTCCTGCTCGCTCTTCTCTTCTTCCCCGCCGATGAAAGGAATCACGTTATCCACCATATCCGGCCAGTCCGCGAAGGTCTTGCCTGCACCTGAAATCGCCTGATAAGTGGTTACAACCACCTTGGAAGGCTTGAACTCATGAAGTGCATTCAGAGTAGGCATATAGCTCTGAATGGAACAGTTCGGTTTCACGGCGATGAAGCCGGTCTCTGTCCCCAGACGTTTGCGCTGCTGGGCGATAACCTCCAGATGCTCCGGGTTAATCTCGGGAATCACCATCGGAACATCAGGTGTCCAGCGGTGTGCCGAATTGTTGGAGATCACCGGAGTTCCGGTACGCGCATAAGCTTCTTCCAGCGCCTTGATCTCTTCCTTCTTCATATCTACGGCGCAGAAGATCAGATCCACATCCGCAGCCACTTCCTCTACCTTGGAGGCATCTTGAACCATAATGCCTTTGACTGCTTCCGGCATAGGGGTAGAGAGCTTCCATCTGCCTTGAACAGACTCCTCATAGGACTTGCCGGCTGAATTCGCGCTCGCCGCAATCGCCGTTACCTGAAACCATGGATGATTCTCCAAAAGTGCAATGAAACGCTGGCCGACCATACCGGTACCGCCAACAATACCCGCTCTGAGCTTCCTCGACATAAGAAATTCATTTCCTTTCAAGCAGCGCCTAGCGAAAGGTGCTTTTTAATAACCGATTATAAATGATAGCGGCATGTTACACAATATGTGATTACAAAGTAAGTGTTTCCTCTTCTAATAAAATTACCGCGTCATCCCCAGCCGCTTCGCCAATTCACCTAGCTCCTGGCCCTTCAGTGCCCCTTCCACCAGGACAGGCAGCAGTGCCGGAGTACAGGCGAAACAAGGGGTTCCGTCACGGGCGAGCTGAGCGGCAAGCCGTTCATCATAGGAAGGCTTACCCTCATCGGAGAGGGCCAGCAGCGTCATCGTCCGCACCCCGGATTCCCGCAGCTCGCGCATCCGCCGGACCAGACCGGCCTGATTGCCGTTCTCGTACAGATCCGATACGATAATGAACAGCGTCTTCTTCGGCTCCTCGATGAACTGCTCGCAATACTTCACCGACTTATGAATATCCGTGCCGCCCCCGAGCTGGATGCCGAAGAGCATGTCAACAGGATCATTCGCACATTGCTCCGTCAAGTCTACCACCTCGGTGTCAAAAGCAACGACACGCGTGTTCAGCGCCGGGATACTGGCGAAGATCGAGCCGATCACCGACGCCCAGATCACAGAGCTGGCCATCGAGCCGCTCTGGTCAATATCCACAATGACCGTCCATTCCTTGCTGCGGCGGGCCCGGTCGAAATAGAAGAAGCGCTCGGGGATAATCATCCGCCGCTCCGCATCGTAGTGCTTCAGATTGCGCTCAATCGTCCGTTTCCAGTCCAGTCCGCTTAGTGAAGGCAAAGGGGAATGCTGCCGCTTATTAAGCGCTCCGGTAACCGCACGGCGGATATCGGTCTCCAGCAGCTTGACCAGCTCATCCACAAGCGCCTGGACCAGCATCCTTGCGGTTTCTTTGGTTTTCTCCGGAATTTTGCCCTTGAGTGCCAGCAGCGTACCCACCAGCTGGATATCCGGCTTCACTGCCGCCAGCAGCTCCGGCTCAAAGAGCAGCTGCTTCCAGCCCTTACGCTCCATCGCATCGGTCTGAATGACCGAGACCACATCCTCCGGGAAAAAATTCCGCACATCTCCGAGCCACTTGGACAGGTTAATCGCAGCATGTCCCGAGCCTGCACCTCTGCCCTTCGATGCGGCAGCGGCACTCCCTTCTGCCTTGCCTGCGCCTGTCTCATTATAGATAGCCGCCAGTGCCGCATCCATAATCAGCTCTTCCTCACTTAGCGTCCGGCCGCTGCCTTGGCCATAGCCGGGCAAGGCCTCTTCCGCTTCCTGCCCCAGAATCAGCCGCCAGCGTGTAAGGGCGCCGTTCTGATTATCCTCCTTCAGCTCTTCCTTCAGCTCTTCTTCACCCATCTACAGATCCCCGAAGTCAAAATCATTCAGATCATCCAGCATTTTGGCTTCCTCCTCCTTCAGTTCTCCTGTCAGAATCTCGGCGGCCTGCTCTGTGTTCACGCCCCACAGCTCACCCAGCAGCTCAGCGATCATCGTCTTCTCACGCGGGGAGAAGGTACTGAACGCCCGGCGCAGGAAGACCAGCGCACGCTTGAATTCCTCATCCTCCAAGGCGTTGATATAGTCATTTAGCTGCTCCCACAGGCTCATTCGCGACAACAGACCATAGCGGTTACGCATGGACAACCCTTCGAACCAGCCTGCCCCGAGGTCCGCCGGTATCCCCGGAGACAAGCGGCGCGACACCTCCGCCGCTACTTCCCCGGCAGGGATGGCTCCACGCTCCATCAGGATCGCGCAGGCGAAGCCCGACAGCCGCGGGTTGCGGTCATCCCGCTGCGCCAGCTGCAGCAGCTCCTGCAGCCACAAGGCCGTATCTGCAATCTCGCTATGCTCCTGCGAGATGTTGTTCAGATCACTCATTGCACTGATCATCAGCGCCGCCGCTTCATCATTGCAGCCGCTGGCATCCAGCAGGAACAGGCAGCCCCGGCGGAACAGCTCCTCCAGCAGCGGTACGAACGGGGCCGTATCCACCTTGCGGATGTCGCCATAACCAATGATCTTGGCCAGCTCTCTGGCCGCTGTGGCAATCGAGACGACATCGCGGCTATCCACCGCAAGGCGCTGCAGCACACGGCTGCTCTCCTCCATCTGCGTGGTCATGGCACATTCGCAGGCGGTGACAATCAGCGCAGAGGCCTCAGCGATAGAGCTGCATTCCAGCAGCTTCTCGCGCAGCACGTAGGCTGCCGCCACCTCAATGGTCTCGCCCAGCAGTGTAGACTCCACGATCTCAATCTCTACCTCCGGCGCCCACTGGAGGACCCAGTGCTCTGCCCAGGTCGCCCCGGACTGGCCGCTCGGCACATTCCGGGCGAAGTGGATACCGAGCAGCTCCAGCCGGTGGAACAGCACCGAGCGGTGCAGATCGAGATAAGCCGCTTCACTGCTTGACACCCGGCGGTTCTCGCGCAGATCCAGCGTCAGGTCGCTGGCTACAGTCGATCTGTACTTCTCCAGCTTGTAGCGCTTCAGCAGCCGGTTCAGGTCATCCTGAATCGGCGTCTGGCTGACGCCATCGGCCAGCCTTCCGATATTCGTACCGACATCCACCCGGGCCAGCGAATCGGCGATAACGGCCAGATCACCATGGCCGAGCAAGGTCTGTGCGGCATCGCGCAGATCGCGCAGCGTAGGTGCGCTTCCGCCGTGCAGCGCCGCCAGCGACTCTGCCAGCCGCACCGCTTCAATGACTTCGGCCGTGGAGCGGTGTGTCCCTGCTCTGCGCACCATCCGGGCCACAGAGGAGAGATAGAGATGGGGCAGCTCCTCAGCGCGGCCTGAGGCCATCAGCTCCCACATCATCTGGAAGTAGTGTGGAGCCGCGTTGCCCGCACCGTAACCCGACATAGTGGAGAGCTTATAGTAGGAATACGGCATCAGCGTCAGCTTGGTAGAGCGTGTAGGCAATGACGCAAGCTCCGTATCGCTCATCCCCTCCGAGAGATCAGCCAGTGCGGCAGCGTGGTATGCACCGCAGATCACAACAATCTTCTCCGGCAGATGCCCTTCTTCAATCTTGAGCTTAATTCTCCGCCTCATATAAGATTCGCGCAACGCGTTATAAGCATATTCCCGCGGCTGCTCTGCACGCTCCGTGGACTCCGACAGCTCCCGCATCTGGGCAGAGAAGGCCAGAATCGCGGCGCGGTATGCGCCGCTGCTGGCGTTATGCTCGTAATTACGCTCCCAGTACATATCATAGTCATGCTCACCGGCAAGCCGGGCAATCCGGCTGTATACGGACTCCGGCTCACTGACTTCCTCTTCGACCGGCTCCCCCTGCTCCTCAGCCGCAGGCTTCAGCTCCGGACGGGCGCCGGTATCCTGCCGTAACGCATCCTGTAAGCCTAAGGTTATGGAGGAAGGCAGATCGATGAACTCTGCCACCGCCCCGTGCTCCTGCGCCCATTTCATCCCCTGAAATTCCGGGGAATACACAGCGAACGGCCAGAGCACCGTCCGTACGGGCAGATCCTCGGTGAAGGCCAGAATAGCCACCGGCGGCTTCGTTACCGCATGGGTTAAATGGCGGATCTCTCCGCTTGCATCACTCGGCCCCTCAATCAGCACGGCGGTCGGTTGCAGCTCGTTCAAGTATTCCAGGACATGCCTGGCACCGCCCGGAGACAGATGCCGGACTCCGAAAACATGAACGCCGGCAACCGCTGCCCTGCTCACTCGTTCATCTCCTTACAGGCTTGATAGAGTCCGCGCCAGTCCGCTCCTTTTTTCTTCATTACATTATCCAGATATTCCTTCCACACCAGCTTATCCTTGTCGTCATCCTTGACGATCGCCCCTTGGAGTCCCGCTGCCAGATCCTCGTCGGTCAGTTCTCCGCTCCCGAAGCTTGCCGCCAGAGCCATGCTGTTCGTGAGCAGCGAGATGGCTTCTGCCGTGGAGATTACACCGGCTGGAGTCTTCACCTTCTCCTTCTTGTCGAGCGTCATGCCGCTGCGCAGCTCGCGGAAGATGGTGACCACCTTAAGCAGCGCTTCATCCGCCGGAACAGCAGCCTGCAGCTCATAGGAGGAGGCAATCTCGCCGACACGCTTCTTCACAATGGACAGCTCCGTCTCAAGGTCTGATGGCGCAGGCAGCACAATGATATTGAAGCGCCGCTTCAGGGCAGCGGACATCTCATTGACTCCGCGGTCCCGGGTATTTGCCGTGGCAATAATCGAGAAGCCCTTGCGGGCACTGGTCTCCTTGCCCAGCTCCGGCACAGAGATCGTCTTCTCCGACAGAATCGAGATCAGCGCGTCCTGTACCTCGGAAGCACAGCGGGAGATTTCTTCAAACCGGGCAATACCGCCGTCTTCCATCGCCCGCATAATCGGGCTCTTAACCAGCGCCTCCGGCGTCGGTCCGTTCGCCAGGAGCATGGCATAGTTCCAGGAATAGCGCACATGCTCTTCGCTTGTTCCCGCCGTCCCTTGTACAACCATGCCCGAGTTGCCATAGATCGCCGCTGCCAGATTCTCGGACAGCCAGGATTTCGCGGTGCCCGGCTCCCCGATCAGCAGCAGCGCCCGGTCAGTGACCAGCGTGGCAACCGCCATCTCGATCAGCCTGGTGTTGCCGATGTATTTCGGCGTAATCACGGTCTTGCCCGCCTTGCCGCCAGTAATGAACGTGAGAACTGAACGCGGGGACATCTGCCATCCGGCCGGAATACGCCCGGTGTCCTCCTTGCGCAGAGCCTCCAACTCATCCTGGTACAGGATTTCGGCAGGCAGACGCATGTAATCCTGAAGCTGATCTTGTTCTGTTGACATGTACACCTCTCCTTGCAACTGTTTTGTGAAAAGCTAAAGTTAAGAATGTATGGCTTTGAGGAACAGGGTAGCTGTTATAAGGGTCAGGTATTCTTGGCACTCCGCAGGCTGTCCAGCACATATTCCAGCTGCTGCTTGCATTCATATCTATAGTTGGGAATAACCGCTTCCACACGGCTGGCATAGCTGGCAGGGAAGCGCTCCATCATTTTAAATATATACAATTCGAAGGTATACGGGTTATGAGGACTCTTAGTCTCCAGGGCACTCATCAACAGTTCCAGACGCTCCGGCTCAGGCATCCCGGCCCTTTCCAGTCCCTTGAAGATGTTGGGAATGAAATCACTGGCACGGCGTTTGGACAGGTCTTGCAGCTTATCAACCAGAAAGTTCCGCACGCCCTTGTGACCCGGCCGGGCAAAGGCACTGGCCAGATTCACAGCATTGTGCTGGATGAACCAGTCCAGCCAGCGGGGGTCCCAAGCTGCGGCAATCTCCTCAACCGGAAGCATCTCCCTGCTGTAAGGCTGTCTGATTCCCGCTGCATCCCACTCTACTTCATAATTCCTCCGGCGGATATCCACAACCTGATCCTCAATGGTATTAATCAGCAGCTGGGAGCGCTGAGCCGCATCCTTGGCTTCCTTACCCACAAGCGCTTTGAGTTTATCCAAGAAGGTTCCGCCGGCGAACCGGTCGAATAGCTCCTTCGGACTTATAGACTGCTGGGCGGCATGGAAATAATGCGGCAGGAAACGCACGCTCCGCTTCTCCAGCTCTGCAAGCTCTGCCAGAGCAGCACCGTCTGGAGTTTTCTCTTTATACAAGGCTGCGTGGTCCAAAAGCGGAATCCAGCCCAGTGACGAGAACCGGGGATACTCTTGAAGGATATAGCTGTAGATTTCATCCAGCTGCTGACTCCGTACCCGGCGAAGAGCGGTAAGGAAGGGAAGAAGCTCATTCCATATCTTGTCTGTCAGCTTCACGCCGTCATTTTTCTGCGGGGCTGCCTGCAGCTCTTCCATGAATAATGCCGCCAGACGGGCACTCACCTCTGCGGAATGCCCGTCCGCCAGCACTCTGCCCAGAATCTCGCGGTCCTTCTTCTGGATGAATGCCTCAACCAGCCGTTCCCCTCCCTGTAACGTACCGCCTGCCGCCAGCGCCGCATAGGCCGCTTCGCGGATGGCTTTCTTCTTGTCAGTGGACCACTCCAGCAGGTTGGGCGTGAATTGTTCATAACCGCCCAGGCATCTGATGGCTGCAGCGCGGACCTCCTCACTTCCACTCTCGGCAGCGTGGAAGATCTTATCCAGGTATTCGTCTGCACCGACCTTCCAGATTACCTCCAGTTTGCGGACCTCACTTCTTCCCCCTGAGAGATTAAGACTCTCCAGCAGGTGGCTGGCAATGACCGGCCCGTAGGACGGGAGAATATGATTCATCGCATATTCCGCCAGCTCCGCATACGGGTCGTTCAGCGCAGAGACCGCCAGCGGCAGCAATCGCAGATCCTGGAAGACCCCACCCTTATACGCATCCACTACAATCTCATATCTGCCGCTTCCGGTAGTGGTGAGTGCTTCCAGCACAGGCGCAAGCTTCCGGTAAGTCTGATTCGTCTGCAGGGTGAACTTCCGAACCGGCAAGGGTCCGGGAGTTCCATCCACGGTTGTCGTTCCCTGAGTATACAGAACGGACTCCAGCAGCAGGGTATTCTCCTGCAATTGAATGCCCGGGGCAGGACCGTCCGGGCTCCCCGGTTCAATCAGTGCCGTGATTCCCTCGCCTAGCTTCTTAAAGACCGGTGACCGCTCGCCTAGCTGCTGAAATTGCGGAAGCAGCCGCTTCAGGCGGAAATCTTCGGCCGCCAGCTCACTTCCGGCAATATACAGTCTTCTGTATTCCTGATGCAGCTCCTGCAATAACGCTGTGCTCATGGATTGTCCTCCCATATGAATAAAGGTTTGTGGATTATGTTGAATTACTCTAGTACAGCAGACGAACGATCTCTTCGTCCTTAATGACACTTAGCGGCTGGGCACGCAGACGTCCCTGGTCCAGGTCATGCTCGAACATGACCAGAACTGTACAATCTTCGCGGGCGCCTGCCGGAAGGAACGGCAGCAGTTCCACTGTGCCCTGCGGCATCGACGGAATATCCTCCAGAAGGAGCCTTGTTCCTTCCCCGTCAGTCATAACATACTGGCCGTTCTCTGTGACGCCCAGAGCTGCGGCATGCAGCAGCATGACCGGCTGCTTGCCGCTCAGCGGGTTCTTGATCTGGTTCTTCACCTTCTTGAAGACCTCCGAATATGAACGGTGAGCCTTGGCGGCCGCCCGCTCAAGATCAGTACCCTGCACCGGTCTTGAAGACATGGACTCGTACCGGATACGGGCATTCATATCCCCAGGATAAGTATACAGTTGAGGAACCACGGCAATGTCGAAGAAGCTGTCTTCCTCGCGCATCAGCTTCGCCGCCTTGTATGGGCGGTAGTTAAAGGTCCGGCGGATCTCTCCGCCTTCCGCAGAGAGGTCCAGCCAAAAGCCAAGGTCTACGAACTCCTGACGGGCCGCATCGTTGTAGCTGTAGAAGGATAACTGCAGCAGCTCTGCCCCCTCCTTCACCAGCCCGTATTCCTTCAGCTCGCTAAGCTGCCAGGCATGGCCCAGCCATTCATCAATCGTGGATTCGTGATCGAGCGCCAGCTCCGGGTCCTCGCTCCGGGCCAGCAGATACGCCCGGCCCTTCTTGATAAATGCGTGTAGCCGTGTCAGCTGCTCCACCGCATATGTATAGTTCTGCTCCTGATCGTTGCCGCTGAACATCAGATTCGCGAAGCGGCGCAGCTCAATCTGCGCCCCGGACAAATAATAGTTCCCGAGCTGCTTCACATGCCCCTGAAGCGTCTTGGCCGCAGACTTGTCAATCGTGGACAGGCCGCTGCGTACGAAGGAGAGTACCAGCTTTTCCAGCAGGTCAAGCCCTTCGAGCTGCGCGTTGATTTTTTTCTTCAGGGCGGATTTGTTAACCTTATTCGGCTTGGACTCTGCTCCTTCAGCCGCCTGCTTCACCTTGTTCTCTTCCCGCTTCTCCGCCTTCTCGCGCTTCGATGCGATGTCCTCGGGAACCGGGGCAGGTGTGAACGTCTGGCCTTCGGTATAGGCATACAGCAGACCTAGTGCGTGCTTGCAGGGGAATTGGCGGCTGGGGCAGCTGCAGCGGAAGACCGGGCTGTCTTGTACGATGAAGTCCACTGAGCACTCATAGGGCGTTTTGCCGCTTCCGGCACATTTTCCGAATAATAGCTCTCCGTTCTCCGACTGATGGAGCTCCACAAAGCTCTTTTTGCGGACCAGCCCCTGGCCGTTCTTGATCGCAGCAGCATTGGGTGCAAGTGAATCGACGTACGTGGATGTTAGCTCTGGCAAATTAGATTCCTCCCGGCTGAATTAGGATGTAAGCAGAATGAATAAACGTGCGTACGGGGCACAAGTATTTATTACCCAACTTCACATGAAACGACTACAAATAAGATCATATGTTTGCATTTATTTTAGCAAATCTTGGCGTCCAATCCAATAGAGTAACCGCTTTCAGATGAAAAATGGGTGATAGGTCCTAGATTCGCTTCTGGTCAAGCTCCGTTCTAAGCGGTTTATGTACACTCTATAGCCGACAAGTGGAAACGGCTTTGCCGTCCTTTTAAATGACGGTACCGTTTCAGCGAGAAATATAAGGATAAGTTATCGTGTGCAACATATAAATTCTTATATTTACAAAAAAACGGCCAGCCCTCCTAAAAGACAGCTGCCGTTCCTGCTTCCCCGAAGGGATATTTTATTTGAACCAGCCCTTCTCCTTAAACCGCGTAATCGCCTCAATCCGGTTGCCCACATCCAGCTTGTCCAGAATGACCGAGATATAGTTGCGGACCGTTCCGGTGGTGATATAGAGCTGGCTGGCGATCTCCTTCGTGTTCTTGCCGTCTGCGATCAGCCCCAGCACTTCCTTCTCCCGCTCGGTCAGCGGATTCGCTTCCTTGCTGTAGGCTTCATCCATCAGCTCCGGCGCGTACATCCGTTTGCCGTCCATGACACTGCGGATCGACAGCGCCAGCTCCTCGCTGGGACTGTCCTTAAGCAGATAGGCATCCACTCCGGCCTTGACCGCACGCTCGAAGTACCCTGCCCGGGCAAACGTGGTCAGAATCATGATTTTGCAGCCTGCCCCCTTCAGGGCTTCTGCCGCTTCCAGGCCCGTCATAGCCGGCATTTCAATATCCATAATACAGATATCCGGCTGTAGCTGCTTCACCAGCTTCACAGCCTCTTCCCCGTTGCCCGCCTTGCCGACCACCCTCATGTCTTCCTCCAGGTCCAGCAGCGCCGACAGCGCTCCCAGCAGCATCCGCTGGTCTTCAGCTATCACGATTGATATCATTGCGCGTTCACCTCCATGTCCGGCTGCTGCGACGCATTCGGCACCTTAATCACTACTGTAGTTCCTTCATCCTGGATCACTTCCATCGAACCGTTCACGAACTCAAGCCGCTCCCGCATTCCCTGCAGGCCATGCCCCTTATGATACAGCTTGGTCCCTTCAATCCCTCCGCCGTTGTCCTTCACCTTGATGACCAGATCGGTCCGTGAAGATTCAATCTGTATCCGGCACAGCGAGGCGCCGCTATGCTTCACCACGTTGGTTACCGCCTCCTTCATGCACATGCTCAGCACATTCTCGGTAATCAGCGAGGTATTAGTCAGAACGGGATCACCCTCCAGTATATAACCGATCTCCGCCGCCTGGAGGAATTGCCGGATGCGCACCAGCTCATCTTCAACCCGGATGCCCCGCATCTGTGTGATCATCTCCCGGACTTCCTTAAGCGCGCTGCGGGCGGTTACGCGGACATCGTTAATTTCGATCATGGCCTGTGCCGGATTCTTGGTGATCAGCTTGCCGGCCAGGTCACTCTTCAGTCCGATCAGTGACAGGCGTTGTCCCAGCGTATCATGCAGATCCCGGGAGATCCGCTGACGCTCTTCCATAATGCCCAGCTCGGAGATCCGTTTGTTGGCATCCTCCAGCTGTTCCTCCAGCTTATCCTGCCTGTTGCGGTTATAGGTTGTGACCGGAAGCAGCACCACGGCAATAATACTGACCAGCACGAACGGCAGCTGCGAGAGGAATACGGGATTGCGCATAATCAGCTCATAGTTAATGGCTACAATCGTCGTCAGCAGATGGATCGGATAGAGGGTGAAGAAGGCCGCTCTTTTCTGAATATTCCCGATAAAAAAAGCCAAAAACAGCGCAAAGTACATGTACCCGAACAGCAGCGTCATCGTAACAGAAACTATCATCTGCACACTGGTCCAGAAATAGACCACCCAGCCCCTGGACTTAAACGACAGCACGTAGCAGGCGAAGAAGACCATAATCATCAGGATGCCATACACCCAGCGGTCCGCCGAGGAGGATCGGAAGATAAAATAGAACGGAAGAATGTAAAAAACAACCCATACATAAGGGCTCAGTCCCGTACTTTTATGAAAAATATGATGCCACTTCTGCATGTTAGCCATCCTTTTTGCCAGCAAGTTTATACCCCCATTTTAACATAAACCAGCCTCCGACCGGCAACTACCTTCGAAACAACCTGTGTGTATTCTAAAAAGAAAGACCAGACCCGGCATCCTGCTCCCCGGATCTGTCTTTCTGCATGTTATCATGTTACCGCTTCTATTCGCTCTGGAACCCAGGTTTGATTACCTTCAGCCCCTCTTTCACGGCAGGCTCACTCTTCCGCAAGCGCTGCTTCAACTGCTTGAAGCTGAGGAAGACCTTATGCTCTTCATCCCAAAGACGGTATTTCAGCGCTTCGAGACTGGTGCTGAGTGTAATGGTGGTTGCCTTTTGCAAAGGCGGGCTGGCATTGTGAGCCAATTCCAGATTATAATTCGGCACCTTCGGACTCAAGTGATGCACATGGTGAAATCCGATATTGCCGGTAATCCATTGTAGTAGCTTCGGCAGCTTATAGTAAGAGCTTCCTTCTACAGCGGCGTTCACGTAGCTCCACTCTTCATCATGCTCGAAGTAAGTATGTTCGAACTGGTGCTGTACATAGAACAGCCAGATGCCGAGGAAGCCGGACACGAACACAATCGGCAGCTGTACCAGCAGGAACGCCTGCCAGCCTATGAGCAGAATAATTCCAGCATATAGACCCACAATGGACACATTGGTCAGGTACGTATTCATCCGTTCCTTGCGTCTTGCCCCTTTGGCATTGAACCGGTACTGGATGAGGAATACGGCAATCGGTCCGATGACGAACATTACCAGCGGGTTACGGTAGATCCGGTAATAGAGCCGCTGGAGCGGCTTGGCAGCCACATATTCATCCACCGTCATGATCCAGATATCCCCGATGCCTCTTTTGTCGAGATTGCTGCTTCCGGCGTGATGAATCGAATGACTGTGCTTCCACTGGCGGTAAGGGACCAGGGTAAGCACACCGGTGATGGTGCCGACAATATCATTGGCCTTGCGGTTCTTGAAGAACGACCCATGACAGCAGTCATGAAAAATAATAAAGGTGCGGATGACAAAGCCGGCAGCCGGAATAGCGAACAGCAGCGTCAGCCAGTAGGACACGGATAAGCTTAAGTAAGCAGCGGTCCATAATAGCACCAGGGGCCCAAGCGTATTAATGAGCTGTTTTATGCTCGTGTTGAGGTCTGTTTTCTCGTAAGGTGCTACGCTTTTCTTCAATGTAGAGAGCTGGGGTATCTGGTTGTTGGTCATCGGGATCGGTTCCTCCTCGGATGCATCCATTCAAGGATACTTCTTATATTTCCAGTATAAAGAAAGAAGTGTCATCCCCGTAAGTCATAAATATCAACTCTGCTATATGACAAATGTCATAGTCGGCTCTGGAGTGCTTGTCTGCCCGCCTCCTTCGTTCTGAGCAGCGGCAGCAGAATCAGCACCGCAATCAGGAACAGTATGCCGCTGCCGGTGAAGACTGCGGATAGGGAGAGCGTGCCTTTGGCGTAGCCGGCTACAGACATTCCGATCACCATGAAGCCCATGAACATCGGCCCCATAATGCCGCCCACCCTGCCCATATAAGCAGTCTCTGTGTGACGGAGCAGCAGGGTATTGATACCGATATGAATACAAGGGTAAAAGAATCCGCTAACCGTCTGGAGCACCAGCGTGAGCGCTGTGTGATGCGACCAGCCTACCCCTACCGTTCCTGCCGCACTGATCAGCAGGCCTAGGGATAACATTGTCTGCGGCTTCATAGTTTTGCCTTTACTCATAATAAACATTCCACCCAGCAGCATCGCCGCTCCATTCGCCATCATCACCCACTGCAGGAAGCCTTTGTCTCTGCCCAGATTCTCCATAATGATGAAGACACCCAGCGGCTGAACCAGTCCGGCGGCAAGCCCCGCGAAGGCAAACGTTACTCCAAGGTTCTTCAGTACCCGGCTTGCACGCACATAATTCAGTCCGGATATCATCTCCGCCAGGAACCCGCTGCGGGCCTGTCCGGTCTCCTCCCTCCGTTCAGCGGGCAGCTTGACCAGAATGAGCGCCGAGCCGATGAACATCCCGCCCATCACAGCAAGTGAGACCTCAATGCCGTAATGACTATAGATGAAGGTGCCGATCACCGGTCCAATGACCATGAAGAAGGCTGTAAGCGACTGAAACATGGCCATTACACTCTGCAGCTGCTCTTCAGGCACATGCTGCTTAAGCAGCTTCATCGCCGAAGGCTGTGAGAACTGGGACAGGATGGCAGATACCAGCGTTGCGAACAGTAAGGCCCTCCATGAGCCCGACAGCACCACCAGCAACACAGCAAAGACTGAGCAAGCGGACAGCAGATCACTTACGATCATGGTCCGTTTGGGCCGCCAGCGGTCTGCGAAGGTTCCCCCGATGATGGCGAACAGAAACAACGGGCCGTATTCAGCCACCGAAATGAGCGAGACATAATAAGGATCATTCTGCGTAATCTCCGTCACATACAGCAGAATCGCAAAATTCCGCACCCATACCCCGAGCTGCAATAGCACATTTGACAGCATAATCGTCCGTACATACTTGTTACTTAACACGTTAACATCCTCCATCATTCAAAATAGACTAAATAGATAAACATCTAATCTGTATATTAATATATAGATGTTTTATTTATTTGTCTATATATTTAAGGATAATATTATAATTCGTCTATTGATTACTTATAGTAGCATGATTAATCGTTCCAATACAGAAGCAGTAATGATGAACGAAAAGCAGCCCCTGTTCGCCACCTTAGTTGGATTTTATACACTTAATAAATCCGTTTTTCTTTCCGTAAGAAGATTACGTGGATTTTTGTCATCTAATTCGACCCCATTCCGCTAAAGCTCCAATTTCGCTTCCAGTAAGTGTCGTTTATCCAACTGCTTCACCGGTTTCAAAGATTTCGGCTGAAAGAGTTGGAGTTTTTCCACTTATATAAGACGCACTTAAGTTTTGAACTTGAAGCTTCGCCGTCACTGCGGTGAGCATTTGGACTTCCGGCCGCTGCCCGTCACCAGATTTCTTGATTAATCCCACTCTTCAAGGATGTAGCAAATTAATCAGCATTAACGCCTTGAACGACAAAAAAAGCACCCACTAGCTTAGGTGCTTAGTCGCTTAGGTGCTTAGATTCTTAGTTGCTCAGACTCTTAGGCCGATTCCTTATCCGGCCTTTATGTATATCCTGCGTTTACTCAGCTTCTTGCCTGCCGGTCTGCTAAGCCTGCTTCACATGCTCCTCACGGTACTCTGTGGGCGTCTTGCCGGTCGCTTTTTTGAATACCTGGGTGAAGTATCTCGGGTCCTGATAGCCGACCAGCGGTGCGACCTGATACACTTTCACATTGCTGCTGCGCAGAATGTATTTGGCGTTCTCCATCCGGCAGTGGGTGACGAATTCGAGGAACGTGTAGCCGGAGATTTGCTTGAACAGGGTGCAGAAATGGCTGATGCTGAGATCGGCCACCTCGGATACCTCCTCGATGCTGAGATCCTTATGGTAATTGGATTCAATGTACCGCTGGACCTTCTCAATGATACTCCGTCCGTCCTCCCGGGCTGCGGTCTTATGACTCTGCTCCAGCCAGTCGCGGAAGGTGGTCTTCAGGACATTCATCATGTCCGGCAACGTGCCCAGTCCGTTCAGCTTGCTGAACAGCCCTTCAATGGACCAGTCATTATGTGTATTCAGATGTTCGAATTGCCGGTATAGCACCACACTCATCTCAATCATCAGGCGCTCCGCCAGCGGCTGGGGCAAGCTCTGGGCTTCAATGAAAACGGACATCTCGTCAAAAAGAGTCAGCATCCGCTCCATATTCAGAGTACGGATGCTCTCAAGCAGCGACAGCTCCAGCTCCTTCGGATACTGCACCTCGCGGTTGCCTGCCGCTGCTGTCTCCTCTTCCAGGAAGACACCGGCCTGACCGGAATAGAAGCGCTGGTACAGCGCCTGGGAGGCTAACGGGTATACCGTGCTAAGCTGATCAATCCCGCTGGTGCTTCTGCTGATGCCGACAGAGCAGTTCAGCTTGGAGTAGCGCTTGATTCCGGCTATAAGCTGCTCCCCGAGTTCCCGCTTATCATCATTCAGGCTGGCCGGGAAGAGCAGAATCCATTCTCCGTTATAGAACGGGAAGATAGACAAAGCCCCGTTCGTAAGCGACCACTCCTCCAGGATATTGCGCACGGCAAACAGCCACAGACGCTTCTCCTCGGCGCTCCATTGCGCCGTCAAGGCCGCGTAGTCGTCCAGACGGACCACGGCCATGAAGTATTCTCCCTCCAGCTCGCTGTTCTCCAGCCACGCAAGGTGCTGCAGCGGCCGCGGATTGCCCAGCGTGAATTCGGCCAGCATGCGCTCGCGGGCCAGCAGCGACAGGGTCTGCACCGAGAGCATTAGCTGCTCGTTCTCCTTCTGGCGGTTCAGGCGCTCCCTGGCCCGCTTAAGCATCTCCACCAGTTCGTCATGGTCAATCGGCTTCAGCAAGTAATCAAAGGCCCCCAGCCGCAGGGCCTCCCTGGCATATTCGAATTCCCCGTAGCCGCTGATGAAAATGAAGATCAGCTTGGCGCTGCGCGGCAGAACCTCCTTCATCAGCGTGATCCCGTCAATCACCGGCATGCGGATGTCGCTGATAATGATGTGTGGTGCGGTCTGCTGAATCTGCTGCAAGGCGGCCTCCCCGTTCTTCGCTTCCCCCACAATGCTCAGGCCCAGCTCATCCCATGGAATCGCAACCTTCAGGCTGCGCAGTATAATCGGCTCATCATCTACGAGCAGTACCTTATATTTCTCCTGCTGCTCCTTCATCACTTACACCCCCAGGCTTATTGACCCGAAGAACTCCGGATCAGATTCCAATACTGCTTGGACGCATCCTGCAGCTGCTGCAAGGCCTGCTCCGCCTGCAGCCCTCCGTCAATCATCTCCTCGATGACACTGAGGAAGGTCTTCTTCACTTCAGGCGATAACAGATTGTCATACGGGACGAAGCTCTGCTCATTCTCCTCCATCATATCCATCACCTGGGCAAAGACCGGTCCGGTCTTCTCCGGGTCAAATGCAATCCGCATCGACGGAATTCGGAGACCCTCATAGACAATCCGCGTCTGAATCTCTTTCGTATAGAAGCCCTTCATCAATTCAAGTGCCGCTGTCCGCTTCGCTCCGGTGAGGCTCGAAGACAGCCCGATGCCAATCGTATACCCTCCGGCGATAGACGGCTCTGTGCCGGCCTCCCGCGCGGGGAAGGGAATGACTCCAACCCGGCTCTGGAAATCGTCCGGGGCATTGTCCCCCGAGAATAAATTGATATCCCAGTTGCCGTTCAGATACATGGCTGCCCTGCCTTCAGTGAACAGACGGACCGCACCCTCGGTGGAGGTATCATTAGAGTCCTCACTGAAATAGCCTGCCTTCACCCATCTGTTCAGATGCCGGAACGCTTCCAGGTAGCCGCTGTTCTGGAAGCTCGACATATCCTCGCCAGTAACCAGCTTCTGAATCAACTCCGGTCCGGCGTAGCGGTCCATCAGATAATGGGCGAATATCCCCGCAGGCCAGCGGTCTTCGTTCCCCAGCGCAAACGGGATATACCCCGCTGCCTTCAGCTTCGCCATCACCGTATCCAGCTCGGCCAACGTAGCCGGAGTATTAATGCCTAGCTTGGTGAAGATTTTTTTATTGTAATAGAGCGGTTCCGCATTGCCCTCGATAGGCAGTCCGTAGATATGATTGTTGAACGTCCAGAGATGCAGATCCTTGAACTGGTTGCTGAGACCGTTCTGGGCAGTGAAATCGGTCAGATCCATCAGCCGGGCTGAACGCACGTAGGGCTCGATCTCCGCTCCGCCGAACAGAACGAACATATCGGGCGGTGTGCCGGTTACCATCTCACTCTTGAGCTTCTGCTCCCGGTGGATATTCTGGTCCAGCCCCTCGAAGTTCACCTTCACATTCGGATGGCTCTCCTGGTAGCTGCGCACAACCTCCTCGAAGATCGCCAGCAGCGGCCGGTCATGCTCCTTGATCCAGAAATGCCGGAAGGTCAATGTGATCTTCTCGGGCGAAGTATCCTCAATCTGCTCCCGGTCCTCCTGCATAATGAACCATACGGCGCCGGACATCAGCACAATATAGAGGAGAATCCATCCCCAGTTGGTCAACCATCGGAGCACATGTCGCTGATCTTTCATTTGGCTTCTCCCTCTCATGACGGCTGTATCCTCGGAATCCGGATGCAGATGGCTGATCCGAAGCCCGGTGAGGAGCAGACCAGAATGCCATAGGGATTGCCGAAGCGGATGTTCAGGCGCTCATGCACATTTTTCAGCCCAACCCCGCTGTCGCTGTATTTCTTGGGATTGCTCCGCTCCTTGTTCCACTGGCTCATCAGCACCTCAAGATCGAAGCCCGGCCCGTTATCCTTCACAATAATGATAATATCCTTGCCGTTCTCCTGGGCGGTGACTGTAATGGTCCCGTGCTCCTCCATCTGCTCAATGGCATGATACAAAGCGTTCTCCACAATCGGCTGAACAATCAGCTTTTGGGTCATCACGTATTTCAGCGGCTCCGGCAAGTCCAGCTCATAGGAGAATTTGTCCTCGAACCGGAACTTCTGGATATCCAGGTAATGGCGGACATGCTCGAACTCCATCTGCAGCGGGATCAGCTCCTGATTCTGGCTGATGCTGATCCGCAGCAGCCGGCCGAGCGAGATGACCATTTTGCTGATATCCCGGTTGCCTGCCAACACCGCCATGGAGTTGATCGATTCCAGTGAATTATAGATGAAATGCGGGTTGATCTGGGCCATCAGCGCCTGCATCTCCGCTTCCTTTTTGCGTCCCTGCTCGGTCTGGACCTGGTCAATCAGCTCATTGATCTGCGAGCTCATCCGGTTGAAGCCGTCAATCAGGGAATCGCTCTCATCATTGGCCCGCAGCGGTACCGGAATCGGGGTGAAGATCCCCTGCTTGACCCGCTTCATGCCGTTCACGGCGCTGTTAATGCTGCGGACAAGCCTGCGGATGAAATAACGGTCGAACAGGAAGGCCGACAGCAGCGACACCATGCCGAGAATAATCGCAATATTGCGGATGGAGACCGATTCAGAGGAGATCAGGTTCATCGGCGTAATGGCCGCCAGATACCAGTCCGCGTTATGTGAAGGCAGGAAAGTGATCAGTGACCGCTCCCCTTGATAATTGTCAATGTAATAGTCCTGCTCCTGGTTATAATTCTCCTGCAAAAAAGGAAAATCCGTCCGTTCCCCGATATGCTCCCCGGACTTGTTAAAGACGATATTGCCCTGCTTGTTGACCAGCAGGATATCCCCTTTCTTCAGGGTCGCAGCCTCCCAGAAAATCTGATCAAGCAGATCCGGCTTCACATATACAACCAGATAGCCGATATCCTCCAGCGAATAATAGTCCTTAATCACTCTGGCATGGACCAGCACCGGCTTATCGCCGCTGGCCGAGCCGTTCTCTCCGGGACCGGACCAGACAGGACGCCCTTCGGCAGCCTCCATGGCTCCGAACCAGACCTGCTTGTGCATATCCGCAAAAGACATCGGCGCATTGTATTGGTACAGCAGCCGGTCTTTCCCGTACAGGCTGAACGAGGTGATCATCGGATGGTTAATCAGCAGGTTGTTGATTTCCTGCTTGCGGTCATAGGTGAGGACGAAATTCTGCTGCTTCAGCGACTGCTGGATCGCAGGCTGCGTAATAGCTGAATTGGTGATCGATGAAATCTCACTGAGGGCGAACTTCAGCTTGCGGTCCGTCTCCAGCAGGGAGATCCAGTAGAAATTACTTGATTTCTTCTCCATAGCATTCGAATAATTCACATACGTCACAATCCCCATGACAATCACGGGAATGAATACAAGAAGAATAATAGCGAACAAGATTTTGCGGCGGAGCTTCATGACGGGTCCCTTCCTCCTGCGGTCTCTGTCCAAATAGAAGAATTCATAGGTTTCACACGATAACTTATCCTTCTATTTCTCGCTGAAACGAATGCCGTCCTTGTAAAGGACGGCAAAACCGTTTCCACTTGATTATTATTCTTCACAGCATTCTGTAAATCCTCTTACTTATTGAATACACAGACAGTTAACTCTTGATGGCACCTGAAGTCAGTCCGGCAATGACCCAGCGGCTGAACAGCAGGAAGACAACCAGCAGCGGCAGCGTGGCCGTGAAGGTAGCGGACATAATCATCCCGTAATCAAGACCGTCACGTGTAGTGAACAGCTGCTGCAATGCAATCTGAATCGTGAAATGCTCCTTGTTCTTCAAGACCACCAGCGGCCAGAAGAAGTCATTCCATACCGTCATGAAATTCAGAATACCCAGGGTAGCCATCGCGGGTGTAATGACCGGAACGGCAATCCTCCAGAAAATCCGGAAGTGGCCTCCTCCGTCAATACGTCCGGCTTCAATCAGCTCGGTAGGCACGGCCGAGGAGATGTACTGCCGCATCCAGAAGATGCCGAAGGCATTGACCATAGCCGGAACAATCAGCGCCTTGAAGCTGTCGATCCAGTGAAGCTTGGCCATAATGACATAGGTTGGCAGTACGCCGAGCTGCTGCGGAACGATCAGGGTGGCAATAACGAATACGAACAGCACGTTTTTACCGGGGAATTCATATTTGGCAAAAGCATACCCGGCCAGCGTACAGAAGAACACGACCGAGACCGTCACCATGGACGAGACGAACAGCGAGTTGCCAAGCGCCTGGAAGAAGTCCGATTTGTCCAGCACCCGCTTGAAGTTCTCGAAGAACTGGTCTCCGATGGTGAGCAGCGGCGGTACATGGAACACAGCTCCCTTGTCATTGGTCCCGACCACAAACATCCAATAGAACGGGAAGATGGAGACCAGTGCTCCGAGAATCAGCAGAAGATAGAAGCCCAGCTTGCCGAAGAAGCCGAGATCATCCGGTTTTTTTCTGAACATACGCAGTGTGCTCACGCTTTTTTCCCTCCAGTCTGTCTGCCGCCGCCTCTGGAGATCAGCATATTGAGGACAGAGAACAGAATCGTAACGAGGAACAGCAGAACCGCTGTAGCCGCCGCTGTACCGAAGAAGCCGTTGCGGAAGGCCTCACTGTACAAATAAGTAACCATCGTAATCCCTTCCTGCCGGGTAGATCCGGTGCCGGATTGGCCGAGGAAGACATAAGGCTCTGTGAAGAGCTGCAGCGCACCAATGGTGGATTGCAGGGATACGAAGATAATGAACGGCTTAAGCAGGGGCAGTGTAATGAAGAAAAGCTGCTGTCTGCGGTTGGCCCCGTCGATTTTGGCCGATTCATACAGATCCATCGGAATACTCTGCAGGCCCGAGAGGAACAGGATCGCATTGTAGCCCGTCCAGCGCCACATGACCATCGTGGAGATGGCAATTTTGACCCCCCACCAGCCGGAATTGAAGGCCATGCTCTCTAACCCGATTCCGTTAAGCAGCCAGTTGATCATCCCGTTATTACCGAACAGCGTACTGAATACCAGTGTAACCGCCACGATCGAAGTGATATTCGGCATGAAATAGAGGATGCGGAAGGTCTTCTTGAACCGGGTCATCCCCGAATGCAGCAGCACCGCCAGAAGCAGCGCCAGCATAACCTGCGGCACAGTACCCATCAGCCCCATAATCAGCGTGTTGCTGAAGGAGATCCAGAAGGTCGGGTCCGTGGTGATCAGCTCGAAGTTTTTGAAGCCGACGTATTTCATTGGACCTAAGGCATCCCACTTGAAGAACGATAAATAGAATGTGAAGAAAATTGGATATAGTCCGAATATCGAGAACAGAATAAAGAACGGTGAAATGAAAGTATACGCAGTGATGCGGCTCCGTCTTTGTTCAGTGAAGAAAGGTCGTTTGCTCTCGGCATGCGGACTCGTAATTACGGGCTCAGCCATGTCACACCTCCAGAGAATTCATATCTAAATCCGGATTCACAGAGAGATTACTCCGTGAATCCGGACATTTGGGGAAGTCTGTTCCCCGCATATTACAGGTTAGCCGCGTTCTGCAAGCGTTTTTGACTGTTTGACAGCATCGTCCCACTCTTTGGCCGGATCGGCTTTCTTCTCCAGCACGTTCTTCAGTGCATTCTTGAAGAAGGTATCGGTCTGGTCATGCAGCGGTCCGTAGTATACCGGCTTCACGCGGTTAGCCGCTTTGCCGAATTCCACCGCCGTCTGCTGTCCGCCGAAGAAGTCATCCTTGAAATCCACGAACGCAGGATCTTCGTACAGTGCAGGGATAGAAGGCATCAGGCCTTTGGTCTTGAAGGATTCCAGCTGGTTATCCTTGTTCACGAGCCACTGGATGAAATCATAGGCTTCCTTGGAGTGCTTGCCTTCCTTCGGCAGCGTGATGAACGAACCGCCCCAGTTGCCGGCGCCCTCAGGAAGCTGGGCAATTCTCCATTTGCCGGAGGAGTCCGGTGCGTTGCTCTTGATATTGCCGGCCATCCAGGCCGGACCCATCACGACAGCGAACGATCCATCGTTCATGCCTTGGCCCCATTCAGGCGACCAGAGCATGACATTGCTGATCCAGCCCTCTTGAATGCCTTTAACGGTAAAGTCATACGCTTTCTTCACTTGCGGATTGGTATCGCCGATGAAGCTGCCGTCTGCTTTGCTGAAATAGATCTCGTCCGCCGACTGGTCACGAAGCGCATTGTACGTCAGGTCGGTCAAGTCGGAGAAATACTTGCCTGTCTTGTCTTTGAACGCTTTCGCTACCGTAGCGAATTTGTCCCATGTATCGATGGCTGCGCCGAAGCCCTCAGGATCGGCCGGCAAGCCGGCGGCTTCAGCCAGGTCAGTACGGTAGTAGACTACTGTAGGGCCGATATCCGTCGGAAGTCCAAGCTGGAAGCTGCCGTCGATGGAGGAAGCCTGCTTCCATTTCCAGTCGAGATAGTTGGCCTGGATGTCTTTGGCTCCGAGGTCATTCAGGTTGTAGAATTTGTCCTGGGCTCCCAGGAAGCGTTCCATGAAACCGATCTCAAGCTGGAAAATATCAGGTGCGCCTGAACCCGCCGAGAGTGCTGTGGTCAGATTGTTGTGGTGAGCCGTCTGGTCACCGGTATTCTGAATTTTAATGGTTACGTTAGGGTGTTCCTTAGTGTAGGCAGCCGCCAGCTCTTCATAGTTCACGTTGCCCAGCGTCCAGAACGACAGTTCGACCTTCTCTGCTGGCTCTGTCTTGTCTCCTTCAGCTGCGGGTGCTGCTGTACTTTCTCCCTTGTTACCTGAATTCCCTTCGGCAGCCTTGTTGCCGCCGTTGTTACTTCCTCCGCACGCCGCAAGTGAGCTCATGAGCATGATGGAGACCAGCGCCAGCGCCAGGTTCTTTGTTTTTTTCATTCCTCTGTACCCCTCTCAAAGGTTTCTTTTACAAGATTCAGTGTACCGTAGGCCACTGTTTTTTTTGAGGAGGCATATTGCCGATTTATGGTGGAAATACTTACGATTCTAAATTAGGAGAGTTTTTATCCTTACAGTATTTACAAATCATTGTAAATTACCGATAGTTTAAAAGGTAGACGTACAAAGGGGGATTTTAATGTTTAGATCAAAAAAGCTTCTGATTTCCATCGGAATCATCGCTTTATTAGAAATTGCTATTTTTACAGGCATGTCCTTGAGAGAAGCCTTAGGGATGAACTTTCTTCTTGCATCACTTGCTGTAATTATTTTTTGGTTCGTTGGAATGTTTAAGCCGACCATTGTTCGCTGGGGAAATCGAAAAACAATTACCAAGTATTCTGCTGTTATGTTTATTATATTTTTTATTTTGTTCGTGATTGCAATTCCAAAAGCCTCTCCCTTGGAACAAGCTACTAATAAGACTGATGACCACACGGAAGTTCTTGACACTTATGTACTTAAATCTGAAACAACTCAGAAGAATGCTGAACTTGCCAGCTTGTCTATGAATGCAAATGCCATTGAAGCAAAGGTCACCGCTGTTACTGATGGTGATACCTTTACAGTCAAATTAGACGGAAAGTCTGAAAAGGTGCGGCTCCTTCTAATCGACACTCCTGAAACAAAACCTGTACAGCCCTTCGGGCCAGAGGCGAGTGCGTTTATAACAAAGTTGCTTACGGATAATACAGTCAGACTTGAATTCGATGTATCCGAACGCGACCAGTACAGCCGTCTCCTTGCTTACGCCTATATCGATGATAAAATGGTAAATGAATTGCTGCTGGAGAAAGGTCTTGCACGAGTCGCTGTCTTTCAGCCGAATGTGAAAAATGTTGATCAGTTCAGGTCTATCCAGAAAAAAGCTCAAGCAGCAAAATTAGGGATATGGAGCTTAAAAGATTACGCAACTGATAAAGGATATGATGATACCGTTGTGGCTAAAGCTACTATCCAGCCAACTGCCACAGTTAAACCGTCACCTAAGCCCACAGCCACACCGAAGCCTACCGCTACTAAAAAACCTGTTCCAGCTAAAACTCAAAAACCTGCAACTACTAAAAAACCGAAACCAAAAGCAACCCCGCAACCAGTTCAAGATGTTTACTACAAGAACTGTTCTGCCGTGAGAGCAGCCGGTGCTGCGCCGATCTATGCCGGAGAGCCTGGATACTCTAGAAAGCTTGATAAAGATGGTGACGGAGTAGCGTGTGAATAGATTTAACCCCGGAATAACTATCCGGGGTTTTGTTATGTACTTCTCGTATCACATCATCAATTTTAATCCAATCTACAATCGCAATATTATTAGCATTCAGTTCCTTCATAGGTCGAACTAAAATCTATCAAATGATATAATTGCTGAAGCAGCAGTTATCCCTATCTAAAGGAGATTTATTCCATGCCCATCAACCGACCACTACTCACTGACCAGGATCTGCAGGAAGCGATTGACCGCAAGCTGCCCGTCCGCGTCTTCCAGGATGACCATCTGGTGAATTCCGGCGCTACTATAGTGCGGTTCACGGATTCGGATGTTGTGATCCAGTCGCGGGTCAGTGATCTAACCTATTATTCGCGCAGCCGTTGTGAATTCTTCGAAGTCCGGCCTTAAGATATGACTGCCCGGGCCTTGGACACGTGTGAGCTGTGCGGCCGTTCTCCTCTTGCAACTACCGTTCATCATTTGATCCCCCGCGAGAAAGGCGGCAGCCTGCTCCCGACTGCCCTTCTGTGCAAGGCTTGCCACCGGCAGATTCATGCCTTGTATACCAACAGCGATCTCGTTGTTCTTGGCCTTACGACACTGGAGAGACTGCGCAGCGACCCGCAGATTGCCGCTTATCTGAAATGGATCATGCGGCAGGCGCCGGGCTCCGAACCCAAGCTGCGTAAATCAAAGCGCGTTCGAAGCAAACGTTAATCTGCCGGATGGCAGGATGATGCTGGTGCTCTGAGGTGCAAAGCGCAGCAACTGGAAAATGCTTTGCCGCCCTTCTAAGGGCGGTATCGTTTTCGCGAGAAACACAAGGATAATGTACAGCGTGAAACATAGACATTCTGTTCTTAACAAGACATCCTAGCAGAGGCTTAGGATGACCTGCGTGCGAGCACAATGTATACTGTTTTTCACATACATTTTGACCATATGCCTGCTTGAGAACACAATGTATACTGTTTTTCGCATACATTCGGATCATGCGTCTGCGTGCGAGCACAATGTATGCTGTTTTTCACATACATTCTGACCATATGCCTTATACCAGCCGATTGTATTTTGTTTTTAGCATACATTCTGCCTTAACCGGTGAAATCTGATATACTCCTGATAATAATTCTTAAGCAGCAAAAAGGTGCCTTCCGAGTTGCGGGAGGCACCTTTTTGCTGAAGGTTCTATGATTTGCTGCGATGTCTTCTGCATAAAATAGTTCTGCGGCTCTATTGCTTGCTTATTTCTTCATGTCGCCATAGCTGCTCAGCTTCTCGTTAAGGACCTCCTGAAAGCTCTGGACTTTGTCTTCCTGTCTCTGCGCTTTGGGATGGACAACGGGCTGAGGTCTAAAAAACTGATGATTAAAAGCCATAAGGTTATGTACGCTCATACTCATTGAAGTTCAACCTCCTTCCATAATCTTCACCTTATTTGCGTGAGTGCGAAGCATCTTATCCCTTATATAAACCGCTCTTTCCAGTCCTAAACAGTTTTATCTCAGAAAAATGGAAATAGCGGACCCGGACTTGAAAACCAAAGTCCGGGTCCGCTGCTGAGTATCATCCTATTCATTCATCAACCCGACTAAATAATGGCTATAACGAAAAATCAGTCACGCCTTTCTTAGCGGCATATTTCAGCGTATAGGTTCCTCCGCCCTCAAAGGGCATCGTGGCCAGTTTGATCCGGGTATAATCAAGCCTATGCTCTCTTAATACTTTTTTGATCAGAGCTATACCCCGTTGTTCATCCGTAATGACACAAAAGATATTAAGTACAAATTGCTGCGGGTCTGATACCGTTTTGCCCATCTCAGACCCGTCTACATAGCCAAGCTCCGCATCCGCTAAAAAGAGATTCAGGTATTCCGTGACTTTATCCCTTAACCATTGATCGCGCTGGCTCCCTTGCAGACTCTTCAAGGGATATTGGACAACCAGCCAGCATTTCTCATTCATTCCAGTTCACTCCCCGTTTGAGTTAATGAAGAGCTGCCCGAATGCCGGGTCACTTCTTCAAGGCAGCCCAGGAGGCCTCATTCAGCAGCTCCAGCTCCTCCGGCTCCAGCCGGAAGGTCATGGTGCCGACATTCTCCCGGGCATGACGGACCTTGGAAGCGCCGGGAATCGCAACTACGGTGTCGCCATGATAATGAATCAGCCAATTAAGCGCAATCTGTCCCGGTGTACACCCATATTTGTCAGCCAGTGCGGTCAGGGAGGTGATCAACGGCTTGCTGCGGGCCAGGCTCTTGTCGTCCAGGCCGGACATCATCCGCCGGGACCGCGAGACTGCCTTAATCTGCGACGGATCTGCGTGGAACCGTCCCGTCAGGATACCCTGCTGGAGCGGGGAATAGGCGATGATCGAGATACCCAGCTCCTTGGCCGCAGCCATGATGCCGTTCTGATCGATGCTGCGGTGCAGCAGATTGTATTTGACCTGATTGGAGACCAGGGTAAGTCCGTAGGTCTGCAAGATACGGTGCGCTTCCACCATCTGCTTAGCTGAGTAATTGCTTACCCCGACATACCTGATTTTGCCGGCCTGTACCAGTCCCGCCATTGCTTTCATCTCACTGGCAATCGAGGATAAGGAGAACGGCTGGTGGATCTGGTACAGATCAATGCCTCTGCCGCCCAGGCAAGCAATCCGCTGATCAATTGTGGAGGTAATCGAGCCTGCTGTCCGCAGCATCGGCCACCATTTAGTGGCAATCAGCGGAGCCGCATGCGGGTTGCCTTCCTGCTGAAGCTGATCCAGCACATGAGCCAATGCTTCCTCCGATTTGCCTCCACCATAGATTTCTGCGGTATCCACCCAGTTCATGCCGCCTTCCAGGCTGACCCGTACGATATCCAGAATATCCGCGTCTGTGATATTGCTCCAGTAGCGGCCTACGATTCCGCTTCCCCGGCTGAACTGCCAGCAGCCCAGGCCAAGCGGAGATACCGATAGCTCAGAGCGTCCCAGAGGTCGCAGCTGTACCTTGCTTGCCAATGTCTCCACGGTTCATCCTTCTTTCCAAGTGTTAGTTGAATACACTGTTATATAAGAGCTAATCTAGCGATGAGACAATCTGACTGTACACAAAGCTTATGACTTCGGCAGCAGCCTGTCAATGACAGCAGTGCAGGCAGGAGCTGGGGGCTTATGGATCACCTGGAACTGGATAACCGACCCCCAGTCTCTTTTATCGTGGCCTCTAAAAAGGTTGATATGGTATAATTACCCTGCCTATTCGTATCCAATTTGCAGGAAGCACAAATGAACCACAAAAGTAATGGAGGGAATTCATATTCATGATTAAAATTCTAGGTTTCCTGCTGCTGTACCGTCTGCTCGGCAATCCCTTTCTGGCCCTAATCATTCTGCTCGTCGTTCTATATTTCGTAGACCGCCGTTATGTCGGCATTCTACCCAGCTTCTCCAAGCCTTTCCGCCGCAGCCGCCAGATGTCCAGGCTGCGGACGGCCATTGCCCAGAACCCGAACGATGTCACCGCCAAATTCGATCTGGCCCGGCTGCTGATTGAGCGCAAGCGCTACAGCGAGGCCAAGGAGCTGCTGACGGCCATCGCCGACCGTTATGAGACCTCGGCTGAATACTGGGTGGAGCTCGGATACGCCAACCTCAAGCTGGGCCAGCTTGCCGAAGGCGAAGCCCAGATGCTTCAAGGCCTTGAGATCAACCGCAGAGCCCAATATGGACAGCCTTACCTCCGTCTGGCCGAGACCTTCCGGCATATCGACCAGGACAAGGCGCTCCATTATGTGAGCCAATTCCAGGAGATCCAGACCTCCTCCAGCGAAGCCTATTATCTGGCCGGCTCCATGTACAAGACACTGGGCCGGACAGACGATGCCAAGCGCGCTTTTGAGGAATCGCTTGCCGTCTACCGTTCCTTGCCCAAATACAAGAAACGCCAGGAACGCGGCTGGGCGCTGCGCAGTTATTTTGCGAAGCTGCGTTAGGTATCTTCGCTATATTTCCAGCACAAATAGCCTCCGGTCCCACTGAATTGTGGAGACTGGAGGCTATTATGCTATTTTCCAGGTATTTGGTTTTCACATACGCTCTGAAGTTCATACTCTCTCACCAGTCGCTTGTATGGAGAGCATTGTTGCACATTTTGCAGGATTTCTCTAAAAATATTATTTGCTGTAACCCCCCCGTGCCGTATCCCAGATCCGCTGGAATTCAGCCAGCAGCTTCTCGCGGCCGATCTGGCCGCCGATGTAAGCCTGCATCTGCACACTCATCTGCGAGGTGGTTGCCTCGTATCCCGGGTAGCGCTGCCATAGCCAGGGAAGTGTCTTGCCGGCCTTCATGTACGACATAATGTCGTCAGCGAGTGGTCCTAATCGGCCTTCCGGGACCGGTATGCTCTTAAGAGCGGGAATCAGCCGAGCATCGTCCACGACGAACTTCTTGCCAGCTTCAGAGCTGGCCAGCCAGCGCAAGAACGCCTTGGCCTCCTCCTTCATCACCGAGTTCTTAAGCACGACCCAGTAATTCGCCACCCCGATCTGAAGCTTATCCATCTTAGCGCTGTCATCGTTCACCGGCATGGGCAGGAAGCCGATGTCCAGACCCGGGGCCAGCTTGTCCAGCTGCAGCTGTGTCCAGCTCCCCTGCTGCATCATCGCTGCCTGACCCTTGGCAAAATGCATCACTTGGGTATAGTAATCCGTCTGTAGCGGCGCCGCCTGACCATATTCCAGGGTGAGGTCAATCAGATCCAGCCAGCTGTCAAATATGCTGTTACCGGTCAGCTTGGCACTGCCGCTGCTGACCTCATCAATAAATTCCGCCGGATCAGGCTGCAGGGCAAAGGCGGTATTCAGCAGGTGATTGCCGAGTACCCACCATTCCGCATAGCCGTTCTCGAACGGCCGGATGCCGGCCGCTTGAAGCTGCTCCGCCGCTGCTCTCAGCCCGCTGAGCGTCACCGGCGGGGTTTCAATACCCGCCTTGCGGAACAGGGTCTTGTTGTAAATAAACCCCCAGCCTTCCATAGCAAGCGGCATCCCGTAGATCCGCCCGTCCTTCATTGTGGCGGGTCTGGCCAGCTCCTGTATCTCCTCCGCCCACGGTTCACTGCTCAGATCCTCCAGGTACTCCTCCCAGAGATCAAGATCCGTATACCCGGCCACGAAGAACAGATCGGGCTTGTCGCCGGAGTTAAACCTCGTCTTCAGCTCCGCGCTGTAATCGCAGCCCCCGCCGCAGGTATCCAGCTCAATGGGCACGCCGGTTTCTTCCTGATACTGCTGCGTCAGCGCATTCAATTGCTCCGCCATCTCCACCTTGAAGTTGAAGATTTTCAGCGGCCGCCCGGAGTTCCCGGCATCTTCCACCTGAGTTCTCCCGGCATCTGACTCATAGACGACGCCGTTTCTTCCCCCGCAGGCCGTCACTGCAACAGTGAGCAGGAGCATGACTGCGATTAGCATCACCTGCCTGGAACTCATTATCTCTCGTCTGGATCTCATCATCGCCCGCCTGGATCTCATCGCATCATCTCCCCCTTCGACGCAAGCTGGCTGTCTTTACAACCAGTATAAACGCCATTCCCAGCGGGAAGATACGAAGAAATATTTACCTGCTCTTTATCTCGGCCTGCGCCTTATCTAGGCCAACGCTCTTCCTTGGACGCCAGCGGCCCGAAAGGCTGGTGCGGCTCCCTCTGATACCAGTAGCCAACCGAGGCCACATCGTCCTGACGCTCGAACAGGCCTTTTTTATAGACTCCGATCTGCTGCACCGTCACTTTAAGGTCCTCCTGAAACCGGATCGGGTCCAGAATATGCCAACGGTAGAACCCGCGCATCGGCGGCGCGTCGTCGTTATGATAGAAATTATGAATCTCCTCATCGTGAGCGGAATAATACGGGTATCCCATGTAAGGCGTACAGTATGTGTTCTCCACGGTCTTGCCGTCCTGCTGTGTCGCAAAGCTCCAGGCGCCTCCGAAGTAATCCTCCATCCCCGTGCCGCAGATCGTCGGATATTCGTCGTCTCCGTCAATGTACATCTTCAATTCGCCTTCTCCCCACCAATACCGCTCCAGAGTCGTCAGCGCAATATAGGTTCCCACGTACTGTCCGCGGCCCTTCACGTTATCAAGAATAACGTAATCCTCCGCTTTGCTCGTGATCCGCTGCCGTCTCCACTGGGCGTGGAAATAGGCAGTCTGCTCAGGCAGCTCATCATGCAGGCAATAATCGATCTGGTAAAAAAGGGCCGGAATAGGCGCTTCATGCTGGTTCTCGATTTCAATTCTTGCTTTGCGCCGGAACGGCATCGGGAAGTAGCAGTTGAAGCCCCGTGTCGGATTGACGACAATGGCCTGGGAATTGACGTTGCAACCTCTTCCAAAGCCGTTACAGAAGAAATCGCCGAGGGGGCTTTCGACAGAAGGCTCCTTCTCATCGTCCCAATACATACGCAGCACCAGATCCCTTAAGACATAGGTGTCCGCTTCCGTCCGGTCGGTGACAGTAATCCAGATATGCTCGATAATTCCGGGACCTTCGATATCGGCGAGCAGGGCAGTGGCGCCGGGCGCTACGTCCCGGCTGCAGGGCGAGCCTTTGCGGGAAGGGCCGAGATGGCTGGCCGCCATGCCTCCCTTGCCCTTCTCCCCTTTCGGATTCTCTGCGTTAACGGCCCGGCTGCGGCCGGCTTTAAGCAGGGGAAGCGCCGACAGCCCTCCCAGAAACGGATGTTCAACCATAGTAACAGACTCCTCTCATTTTCTTTTTCTAATCATCAGCTAATCAGCCTTTAACTCCGCCGGCCATAATTCCCTCCATAATCTGTCTCTGGAAGATCGCTACGAAGAAGATAATCGGCAAAATAATAATCCATCCCATCGCGCTGACCAGATCCCACGGCACGGCATACATATTGTCTCTAAGCGGCAGCTGTGTAATGGCCGTGGACAGCACCGAGATTCCGTTAGAATAGAACAGCGGTGTGAAGAAGTTATTCAGGCAGGTAATAAAGTTGACGATACACACTGTCGCCAGCGCCGGACGGAGCAGCGGAACGGTAACGTAAATCAGTGACTGGACAAATCCGCACCCGTCAATCGCCGCCGACTCCTCGATCGAAACCGGGATATCGTTCAGATAGTTTTGCAGAATCAGAATGGTGAACGGAAGAATGCCGCTGATATACAAAATAATCAGTCCGGTATGCGTATCGTACAGATGCACGCTGCGCAGGAAATCGTACAGCGGCCGGGCGGTGACGACGTCGGGAATCAGCATGGAGGCCAGCAGGAAGCCGGTGGCAATGGCAAGCCCCCTGGTGCGGAACCGGGCGAAGCTGAAGGCAGCCATCACGGACACGATCATCCCGATCAGAATCGACAGCCCGACGATAATGGCAGTATCCCAGATTTTCGGCAGCAGTCCCACGTTCTCAATCAGGTAGCGGTAGCTGGCAAGTGTCGGATGGTCCGGCCAGTATTTAATGGGTTTCGAGAACAGCTCCCCCGCCGGGGTAATAGACGAAATAAAAATCCACCAGAGCGGAAAAAGAATCAGAAAGGCAACGATCAGCGCCAGTCCCCACATGAGCAGGGTGAGCGGCAGCGGTCTGTGGTTGTGAGTGGTCATCATACATCGCTCCTTAGTAATCTACGCGCTTGGCGGCCGACATGCTGAGCCCGCTGAGCAAGGCCATGACCAGAAACAGTACGACCGCAATGGCGGCAGCATAGCCCGTGTTGAGATTCGTAAATGCCTCGGTCGTTACCCGGTAGGCGATCAGTGCCGTGCTCTCCCCGGGTCCCCCGCTCGTCATCGCATACACGACATCAAAGGACGTAATCCGCCACATGGTAAAGAAAATGCTCAGCATCAGAATGTTGCGTGACAGCAGCGGCAGGGTGATGCTGAAGAAGGAACGGACCGGGCCTGCACCGTCGATTTTAGCCGCTTCATACATTTCCGAAGATATAAACTGCAGTCCGGCCAACACCAGAATGGCGAAGAAGGGCAGATCCTTCCACAGATCAACGGCAATAACCGCAAAACGCGCCGTATTCGTATGGATCAGCCAGTCCAGCGTAAAGCCAGGGTTAAACCAGCGGACAAAATCATTAATCAGCCCGTACTCGTTATTGAACGCCCACTTCGAGGCCATAGCGATGACCACCATAGGCATGGCCCAGGGCAGCAGCACAATTGTCCGCAGTACCTTTTGTCCGGCGAATTTCATGTTGAGAATTAGCGCCAGCGCAATGCCGAGCACGATGTGGCCGAGCATGGAGCCTGCAACGAATATAGCTGTAAATTCAATAGAAGTGATGACCTTGGAATCCTGAAACAACTGAATAAAATTATCGAAGCCAACGAACTCGTGAATCCCCCGCAGCAGCTTGACATCATACAGGCTGATGCGGAACGTTTCAATGATGGGATAGATCGTGGTGAACACCCGGATGATCAGCGCGGGGAGCACTAGCATCCACGCTATCACCCAGTATTTTCGGCTGGCATACATGGACAGCGCCCCTTTCCTGCGGCATTACTGGTAACGTTCAACCGCATCCTGCGCTTTTTGGCAGAATTCGTCCAGCGTGATTTTATCCTGAATATAGTTCTGGAACAGCGTGCCCATCTCGGCGATGAACTCCATTGTCTGCGGCAGCATAGGGCGTCCGTGAACCTCATTGGTGGACTGAATTTCTGTATAGATGTCCTTAATATCGCCGGTCACGGCTTCGTTTGCAGCAACATCTGCTCTGGCCGGGTAGCGGTCAAAATTCTTCCAGCTGTTCAACTCGCCGTCCTCGCTGGCTGCGTACTTCAGAAATTTGATCGCCGCCGCTTTGTTTTTGGAAGCCGAATTCAGCACATAGCTCCAGGAATCCGTGAAAATGCTGCGTTTCGCAAACTTAGGCATATTGACCATATGGATTTGGTCGGGACCATACCGGTTCGCCTGCTTATAATCCGTACCTGTCCCCCACATGAACACTGAGGCGTATTTGCCGTCGATAAACTTCTGGTTCATCTGCTCATATTTGTCCGCGATCTGATCGACCGGCGTTACCTTCCACGTGTTGGCCATGTCATACATGAACTTGACCGCCTCCCGGCTGTTCTCATTGGTCCAATCGTAGTAGTCGCCCCCGAACAAATTGACGAAGGTGGCAATTTCGTTGAAGACGTAAGTCTTTTCCCAGGAGCCACCGTACCCGTACTGCCCGTCCTTGGTCGAAGCCTTCAGGAACTTTTCAAAATCCTCCTTGGTTTCGATCGAGGTCATCCCGGCCGCATCCAGCTTCTTCTGGTCGATCCACAGTCCGAGATACCCTGTATAGCTTGGCACGCCGAGCACATCGCCTTTAGCGGAGGTCAGCATATCCTTCATGTAGCCCTGCGGAAGCTGCTTCATAATATCCTCTGTCAGCACCGTATCCTGCAGCGGGTCCAACCAACCGGCGTTTTTGAAAGACGTAGCCATTTCATCATTGACTTCCAGAATGTCCACCGTACTGTCCCCGGAAGAAAGAATCGTGGAAATCTTCTGCTGGCGGGTATCCGAATCGGTCGGCGCGGCGACCCAGTTGATTTTGACCCCGCTTTTCTCCTGCGCTTCCTCCAGCCAGGCCTGAAAATTCGGGTTGGTGGATTGAATGGTATAGAGCGTAATTTCATCCTTGCCGCCTGCTGCACCGGAATCCGCGCTGTTCGCGCCGCTTCCTGCATTAGAGCCTCCGTTCGAGCATCCGGCCGTTAATACTGCCAGTGACAGCGAGCCTGCCATCAGTAGAGAAGACCATTTTTTCATGCCTTAACCTCCCTGTGTTTATCCTGTAAGCGCTTTACACGATCAGTATACTAACTTTACCGGGAACGGGAATACAGCCGGTGTTGACCAAAAATGTGTAAGATTGTGACCCTATTGACCCTTCCTTGGAAGCGGTGCTAGACTGTAGACCAATCTGCGGAATAAGGAGGAACGCCATTGCGGTACCGTAGCTTCCGAGGCAGTATACGCTACAAGCTGAGTGTCTTTCTGATGGCCGCCATTCTCGTGCCGATCGCTGCCTCAATTCTAATCTCCTATTTCTACACCAAACACTCCTTGAAGAATGACGCGATCCGCGAAAATTCAAATACGGTCCGCCAAGGGACCACCAGCCTGATGGGGCAGCTGAACGCCATGAACAATATCTCGCTGAACGCCTACAATAACCTCAGGATGACGAATAGCCTGTACAACATTCTGGTGCAGGGCCGGAGCGACTTCATGGTGGAGAATAATATATATTCCGGTCTTCATGCCATCGAGCAATCCAGCAGGGACATTCAACAGGTCTATTTGTATTCGGATCTTGCCGACCAGTCCTGGCTGCTGATTGACGGCTACCTGAAGCGCGAGCCGGGCAGCGGCGGATTAGACGGCCATTTCGTGCAGCCGGTTGACAAAAACGATCCTTATCTGGAGCCGCCCCATCCTTCACATAATTACGGCATGGAGGAATTCCCGTACAGCCCGTCCAACACCGTATTTACGATTCACCGTCCGGTGTACCGGGCGCCGCTCAAGGAGCGGATCGGGGTGCTGTCAATCGACTTCAAGCTGGATGAATTCCGCAGCATTATGAACATGCTCTATGATAAAGGACAAGAGAATATCTATCTGCTGGACGACACCGGAACTGCCGTCTATACGTCCAGGGAAGATGAAATCGGCACCAAACCTGATTATGCCTGGCTGCAGCATGCCCGGTACAGCTTCGCGGGGGCCGGCCACTTCTACTGGAACAGGGACGGGGACTTCAATGGCATCGTCGTATTCGAGAAGTTCGAGCTGATCGGGCGTATCTGGACCGTCGCTAAGCAGATCCCGGACAGCTACCTGTACAGCAACGCGGCCAGCGTGCTGCGCATTAATATGCTTGTGCTGCTGACCTGTCTGTTCATTGCGATCGCCGCCGCGCTGTTCGTTTCGGTCATGGTCACCGCTCCGATCAAGCGGCTGACCGAATCGATCCGCAGGATCAAGCTCGGCAAGCTGCAGTTCGACGGCGATCCTGACCGCAGCGACGAGGTTGGCGTGCTCGGGAGCGCAATCAAGAACATGGTCGATACGATCGACAATCTGATTATGCGGGAGCTGAGGCTGGAGCTGGCCAACAAGGATAACCAGTTAAAAGCGCTTCAGGCTCAGATTAATCCGCATTTTATTTTTAATACGCTGCAGTCTATCGGCTCTGTGGCCCTGCACCATAAGGTGCCCAGGATTTACGAGCTCACCTCCTCCCTCGGTCTCATGATGCGCTACAACATGAACACAGAGGAGCCGGTCGTGCCGCTCTCCAAGGAGATTGCCCATGCCCAGGCTTACCTGGAGCTGCAGCAGCAGCGGTTCAAGGACAGGCTCCGCCACCGCATTGAGATCAGAGGGGAGGCTGACTTAAATACACCGGTTCCCAAAATGATTCTGCAGCCGCTTGTCGAGAACTGCTTCAAGCACGGCTTTGAAGGAGCGGAGCAGGCCGAGATTGGCATTGTAGTCGAAGTCAGCGGTGACACGCTAAGTATTACAGTCTCCGACAACGGTCCCGGCGTCACCCCGGAGCGCCTGCTGGAGCTAGAGCGGCAGATAGCCGGTGAACAGCCGGGCGGCATGGAAGGCGGCAGCATCGGGCTGATGAATGTCGTCTCCCGGCTGCGCTTGTTCTTTAACGATCAAGCAGATGTAATACTTGGGCATGCGGAGCCTCACGGTTTCAACGTTCAGATTAGAATCCCACTGACGGAAGGGGCGTAACACCATGAAAGTGCTGATCGTGGACGATGAAGCCGACGTAAGAGATTCTATCCGGCTGCTTGTGGACTGGGAGGAATACGGCATTACGGACATTCTGGAGGCCTGCGACGGGGAAACGGCGCTGACACTGATTATGCGCGAGCGGCCGGAGATTATCTTTACCGATATGAAAATGCCCAATATGGACGGCATGGCGCTGCTGCAATGGATTGAGGACAAGTCCCCGTTCTCCAAGCGGATCGTGATCAGCGGTTATGACGATTATACTTACATCCGCAACACCATCAAGCATGGCGGAATGGACTATCTCCTGAAGCCGATCAACCGCAGCGAGCTGCTTGAGGCAGTCAACAGTGCCGCAAACGCATGGCGCAAGGACGAGGAAGCGCGCAGTCTCAACATCCAGCGGGAGGTAGAGATCAACAAAACGCTGCCTATGTATTGGGACAAAACACTCTCGGCCCTCGTCTCCCAGCCTGGCTCCCAGGCGGGAGCCGCTGACGAGCTAAGTGCTGCCTTCGGATGGCCGGCGGGGGCGGAATGCCGGGTTGTCCTGCTGCTGACCGATCCGCTTCCGCGCACCGTCCTGGGCAAATTCGGGCGCAATCCGGATCTGCTGCATTTTCTGATGGGCAATATCTGCAACGAAGTAATCGGCCCGGTCCGTAACGGTTATGCCTTTAAACATACAGACCCGAATTACGGGCTTGTCCTCCTGCTGACCGGGGAGCTGGGGCAGACCGATGCGAAGCTGAAAGCGATGAATGACGCGCTCTATAAGG
The DNA here is from genome assembly GCF_038595095.1 of Paenibacillus sp. FSL P2-0089. Lineage (NCBI taxonomy): Bacteria > Bacillati > Bacillota > Bacilli > Caryophanales > Paenibacillaceae > Paenibacillus > Paenibacillus sp. FSL P2-0089. The sequence continues at coordinate 3,041,743 of NZ_CP152006.1, read as the reverse complement.
TGCTTGGGGCACGTTTCCGCTTTGCCTGCGGAGGCATTGTCTCCTTCCCGCACGGCGTTCACACCGGCTTCCAGCAGACGCTGCAAACGGCGCGCGGAATCTCCTTCCTGGACGATACTCCGCTGATCTATCATTATGGCGGGAACCCGTCTACGCCGCACGCTGCAAGGACTGTGCTGGCTGACTATGCCAGCCGGATCACGACAGCGGTCCACCGGGGGGACACTGCCCAGATTGGACAAGTAATCTCCGCCTGGATGGATGCGGTAGGCAAACGGCAGGCGGTCACATGGGAGGATCTGAAATACTGGCGTTACGAATACGGGCTGCTCAGAAACCGGCTGCTTCAGGACAAGACACCGATGGCCGGCGAGCCTGCCCCCTCTTCCTTCCCCGGGCTGTTCCCGCTGGATGAGAACGGTCGTCTGTCCCTGGGAGAATGGCAGCGGGAGTGGACGGAGGCGTTCACAGAAGTCGCTGACACCCTCAAGGAATCCCGGCTGCAGGAGAACAACGCGATTTATGAGATCAAGCGCTATATTGACCAGCATTACATGGATAATCTGACGCTCCAGCAAATCGCCGGCGAGTTTTTTCTTAGCCGCGAGTATGTGTCCCGGCGCTTCAAGCAGGTGTTCCATGAGAATATTTCGGAATATCTGGAGCGTGTCCGGATCGGTCATGCCAAGCTCCTGCTCGCCGGAGGGGAGCATAGAATAACCTCCGTCGCCGAGATGGTCGGCTACCAGGACGGCCGGTACTTCAGCAAAATCTTCAGTAAGCATACGGGGATGACGCCTAGGGAGTGGCGTAAGGAACCAGGTTATTAACCGCAACACCCTCCGGCTGCTGCATGTTGCAGTGGCCGGAGGGTGTTTCATTTTATGGTATAGGGACGGTCATCTCCAGTTCGGGAATGTACTTATTCTCCCCGTCCTTTAATGTAACGAAAGACTTAATAATCACACGCTCCGGCCTATTCTCAAAAGGTTCAAAGACCATACTATGTGAGAACGTATCCCCTTCACCGCTGCCGCTGATACTAACTGGAACAGCCTGTTGCCCTTGATCATCCCACAGCTCGAACCCGATCATTAAAATCCCCGCATTTTTATATTTTTCTGGAATGGCCTCCTCAATCGCCTTGAGATCCGCGCCTGGGTCTCCTTTAATTTCGGCTAGCAGACGGGTCGATGTCTGGCTCAGTTCCAGCCGTGTGTAACGGAGATGGATATGATCATGTACCTTGATCTCCCCCGGTCCAAGAACAAGGTCGCCCAGAGTATTCTTGCTAACGGGAAACTCAAAGCGAAATGGCTCATCCATTCCATCAATAAGGACTATCATAGTGAGGTTAAACTGGTCAGGGATTTGTAGATTCGGTCCATCCAGTGCTGAAACAATGATAGAGTCAGGTGCGCCGGCACCTCCCTGGGCAAACCCGAATCCGGTATTTACCATTTTCCCGTTCACCAAAAACTCGATATTATTTATTCCGCCTGCTGGCTGCCCCCTGCGGGTCAATAAATCCCACCAGCCCTCCTTTTTTTGATCCTCCTTTGCCTGAACACGGGTCAGCACCACCGAGAAACGGCTTCCGTCATACATTTGTTCAGACACCCTGAGAGTCATTCCATCCAGAGTGACGGTCTGCTCAACATTTGTGGTTAACCCTGCTTCATTTGCTTTTCGCAACCCGGCATCTCCTGCAAGCTGGAATACGCTTGACATGAAGGGCAACTGCTTCAAGGTCTCCGCCATGGCCGGAGAGATGAACCCCAGGCTAATCAGGAGCACCAGCCCTCCAGCCACAGATGCTGCACTGATTACCACCCGGGACAGCCATCGGGGCATTCTTTTACGTCTAACGGTCTCTTGATGTTCTGAAGCCGCCTCCAAGCGAGTCTCATCCTTCCCACTGATGATCTGGTAAGTCTCCTCCATACGCAGATGCACAAGCTCCGGCAGTTCAGGAAGAGTCTCTTCCTGAAGGTCTGCCAGCCTGCTCTCCAACCGCTGCTGGCTCATCCGTTCACCTTCCTTTCTACAGGTTGCTCCAGGGTTTGCTGTAACGTCTTACGGGCGCGGTGCAGCCTGGTCTTGACGGCACTCTCGGACAGCTCAAGCAGCCCGGCAATCTCTTGCACGGTTAACCCCTGATAATAATGCAGCTTAACAATAGTTCTTGATATCTCTTCGAGCCTGCCAATGGCCTGACGCAGATCCATCTCTTCTACGAACGAAGATATGACTTGTACGCTCTCCGGCGGATCGGGCATGACGACTACCCTTTCCCGTCTGCGCAGAATCAAGTTGCATTCGTTGATCAGAATACGAAATAGCCATGTGTTGAAATAAGCCGCTTCTTTCAGTCCTGAGATGGCTTTAAAAGCTTTCAGCACCGTCTCTTGCATCGCATCTGCACAATCCTCGTCACTCCTGACCATGGACTTAGCCATACTGTACATCCGCCGCTCCTGACTCTTCACCAGTTGGATGAAGACCTCGCTGTCACCCGCCTGGGCACGCCTGACCAGCTCCTCTTGTCCGTTATTCAAATATGATTGCCCCCCTTCTTCCGGGAAGCTGCCGCATCCCCATTCAGTGTTTATTTCCATATGCTCTTTAGATGAAGTACAAGTTGATAAGGTTACATCGGCACGGTGATTTTTTATTTTTTTCTGCGTAAACAGCCAAAGAGCAGGCCCCATATAACCGGGAAGCCTGCTCTTTATTTTCATCTCTTGTAATGCAAAACGTTACACATCCAGCGTTCTAGGGTGATCCTCCCCCGCCGCCGGACGGAATGGCCACCAGTTAGCCCGGCCGAACATCCGCACCATCACCGGCACGAAGAACGGCAGGAATACCAGTGCATACAGCGCCAGACCGGACAATACAACCGTCGCAATCTGCATCATCGACAGGACCCCGGAAGGATACATCGAGGCGAATGTACCGCCCAGAATCACTACGGCCGAGAGAATCACAGTTCCCATATTGCGCATAGCATGCAGAATGGCTTCACGCACATCCCAGGTTTTATTCTCGTTGAAGCGTGCCATCAGGAAGATACTGTAGTCCACCCCGAGAGCAATCAGCATGACGAAGCTGAAGAACGGAGTCGTCCAGGTGATCCCTGAATAGTTCAACAGATGAACGAAGATTGCTTCCGTTACCCCAAGTGCAGTGAAGTAAGTGATCAGGAGCGAGACAATCAAATACACTGGCATAACAATCGAACGGAACAGTACCACCAGGATGATGAAAATACCGCCCAGCATCAGAATCACCGTACGTGTGTAATCCTCATTGGAGATTGTCTGCAAATCGCTGTAGGTGCTGGTCACACCACTCATGGCTGTCTCCGCATTCTCCAGCTTGGTGCCGGCCACGGCACGGTCCAACGCTTCCTGAATCTGTCCGACGCTGTCAATAGCCTCCGCGCTGTATGGATTACCCGCGAATACAACATCAATCGTCATGACCTTGCGGTCCCCGGACAGATAGTTATCGAATACCTGCTGCATGCCCTTAGCCTTAAGCGCCTCTGCCGGAACCAGGAACCCGCTCAGCTCATCATCCTTGGCGTCCTGAATCTGCTTAAGGTAATCCTGCGCAGAGCTTAGGCCGCTGGTGATTTGTCCCAGACCATCCGCACTTTGCGTCAGTCCGTCCGTCAGCTGGCCAAGCTGGCCCGTAAGCTCACCGAACCCGTCAGCAAGCTGTTTCTGCCCGCCTTGCAGCTGTGTAAGCCCGGTGGTGATCGCCGGAAGCTTGCCGACAATCTGACCCTGGCCGTCTGCCGCCTGCTTCAGGCCGGTTTGCAGCTGGCCGATACCAGCTACCAGCTGATCCAGCCCTTTCGCCAGCGCCACCTGGCCTGCTGCCGCTTTGGAGTAACCGGCATTGGCCTCGTTCAATCCGGCTGCTGCACCGCTTAGCTGGGCCGAAATCTCGCCCAGTCCTCCAGCCAGTCCCGCAGCTCCGGTACCGCTCTGCGTTACCGTGCCTTTAATCGTCTGGTAATTCACATCCTGGAGCAGCTCAGGGTAGGCGGCTTCCAGTCCAGTGAAGGAAGCTCCCAGACCGTTAAGCGCATCCGCCACGCCTTGAAGCTGTGTCTGCAGACCGGCGAGGCCCCCGTTCAGCGCGGTCAGGCCGCCGCCAATCTTCTTATAGCCTTCGAGCAGCGCAGCGTTTGCATCGGCCAGCTGCTTCGCGCTGGCCGCCGCCTGCGTGAGGCCCGCTTTAATCTCGCCGGCTCCGGCCGAGCCGCTGCGGATGCCGCTCTCGATCCTCGACAAGCCGTCGCCCAGCGCCTCAATCCCTTTTTTAAGCTCGGCTGTGCCCTCTGTCAGCTTGGCGCTGCCAGAGGCCGCTTCTGTTAGCTTAGGCTCATTCTCCTTCAGCTGCTTACTCGCTTCGCTCAGCCCGCTCTGGATTTTGGTTAACCCTTCATTACTTTGATCAAGACCGTCTGACAGAGTTGCCACCTGAGTAGGAATCAGGAAGTCATTAATTTGTTCCCCGGTTGGCCGTGACATGCTGCGTACAGCTTTGACACCCTCTACCTTTTCCAGCTCACGGCTGATCTTCTCCGCAAGCCCCATATATTCAGCGGTATCCATCCGGTCATCGTTCTTGATCACTATCTTGCCAGGCATGGATTCGCCCGGACCGAAGCTCTCGGAAATAATATTGAAGCCTTTGACCGAAGCGTAATTCGGCCCGATCTCATCCATGTTGTTGAACGACAGCTTCCCGCTGTAGGTAAGCAGGAACGGCGCAACAATGGCAGCTACAATCAGCAGCGCAGCCCAGGGTCTCTTCAGGGAGAACGAACCGGCCGCTCCCCAGATCCGGCTCTCACTATGTTCCAGCTTGCCGCGTGACGGCCAGAACAGCTTTTGACCCAGCACCGCCATGAAGAACGGAACCACAGTCACGAGAGCCAGCAGCATAACAGCTATGCCGACAGCCACCGCCACCGCCGAACGGTAGAGCATGAACTGGGACAGGCCGATGGCCAGGAAGCCGACGAAGACCGCCAGTCCTGAATAAAAGACTGTTCCTCCGGCTTTCCGGTAAGTAGCGATAATGGCACTGGTAGTATCCTCAGACTGGACAAGCTCCTCCTTGAACCGGCTGATCAGCAGAATGCAGTAATCGGTCCCGATCCCGAACATAACGGCCACCATGAAGATCTGTGTGAAGGTCGACAGCGGGAAATCAAACCGGTCCACCAGAAAAGCCACAATCGACTGGGACACGATATAACTCAGCCCCACCGTCAGCAGCGGTACAAACGGCGCCACGACCGAGCGGAACACCACGAACAGGATCAGCAGAATAAACACGACAGTGATGTATTCCGACTTCTTCAGCCCGGCTTCCGAGCTGGCAATCGTATCCTCTGTAATCAGTCCTTCACTGGTCATGTAATGATCCGCAGTGACGTTACCCAGCAGCTCAGCAGACTTTGCCGGGAGCTCCTTGACCGCATCTTCTCCGCCTTGCACCGACAAAGCGACCATAATCGTCTTGCCGTCCCCCGCAATCAGCGTATCCTTAAGCTCAGGCTGTGAGAACGGATCTGTGATCGTGCTGAGCTTCAGGGAATCCTTATTCTCCGCCAGCCGCTCCACACCCTGCTTAATACTCTCGGTGTCTGCGGCTTCAAGCCCCTCCGGCTTATGGAACACCAGTGCAACCTGATGCACCGTTTCCCCGTCTTTGGCAGATGCCACTTCCTTCATAATCTCGGCCGCCCTTGATGAAGTGTAGCCAGCCGGTACTGAGATTTGCCCCTTCTCCCGGACCAGATCCGACATCCCGGGTGCTGTCAAGAATAACACTACTGCCACAGCCAGCCATACCGCGATAATGGCCCATCTTGCCTTCAAAATCGTTCTCAATTGCTTCTCCCCCCTGCATCCTGCATCAGAAATGCCAGCTTCTCAAACATCGTAATAAACTGCTCAATATTGTTATCCTCGAAATGGAACAAATAAGGGGAGATAACCTCCTGCATTTGCTTATCAGAGGTATGGTAGACGCTCTTCCCATGCTCCGTCATGGTCAGATACACCTGCCTGCGGTCATTCTCGTCCCGGGTCCGCTGGATCATCCCCGCTTCATCCAGCCGGTTGATAATGGCAGTAATCGAGCTTTTGCCTACGGCGACAGCTTCAGACAGATAAGTCGAGGTGCACTTCTCCTGCCCGCTGATCAGCCTGAGAATAAGGAATTGATCCGTCGTCAGACCTTCTCCAAAAATCTCCCGGAGCCTCGCGTTGATCTGCCTGGTGACAACCATATAGGCGTCTACGTAGCGGTTGATCCATTCCTCTGCATCTTTCTTCAAAGCTGCTTCCACCTTTCCGGATAATAGTTCACCTGTAGAATAGTTTTATAGTAAAACTATATTGTCCTGTGCGTTAAAAGTCAACTGGTTTCATGAATTTTACATTGATATTCATCAGGGGGATTAAATAAGCCTCATGGACGCAAAAAACCACCCTGCAAGCAAAGTGCAGAGTGGCTAATATTGTTATTTTCACCTATTGCCTCTCCCGATACCGCTCGGCCCGCTTACTCCTCGTCCTCCGTCTCTTCCACCTCATAGACACAGCGGAACATTTCGATGCCGGCAGCGTTCTCGCCCAGGCTGTATACCATGAAGCCCAGACTGCGGTAAAAGTCAGCGGCAATCTCGTCCTCGGTCTCCGCTATCAGGTAACGCGGCTGACGGGAGGTGACCAGCTCAAGAATCATGCCCCGCGCATATCCTTTGCCCCGGTTCTCCGGGAGCACCGCGATATGGCGGATGTCGAGCGAGCCGTCTTCGGTCTCTTCGTAGCCGGTCAGTCCGACCAGCAGCCCGTCCTCCTCCCAGCCGCACAGCTGCATGGCCGCAAGCTTACTGTATTCCTCCGAAGTGCGGATCAGCGCATCCGGGTCATCTATAACCGCATAAGCCAGCAGCTCATTCACCTGCGGTGTGCCGACAAGCGGCTTCAAATCAATCAACATATGTCTCATCCTCCTAAAAGTATACCTGACCCGAAATTATACCTGCCCCGGGTGCCTCCGCTATCCCCGCACCAGCCGCAGCAGCGCATATCCTGTCCACACACCCACCAGGTTAAGCAGCAGATCATCGATATCCAGGCTCCCGACATGCAGCAGCATCTGCAGCAGCTCCAGTATAATGATGCCAAGCGCAGACAGAAGCGTCAGGCGGATAAAAGAACGGTAACCGGTCACCACCAGCGGAAGCAGAATGCCAAAAGGCGCGAATACCGCCACATTCCCCAGAAGATTCACCAGCCTGCTGGCATACGATAATCCATTGGTCATATCAAAGTATAAACGCACCGTACGCAGCGGTTCAAGATTGTAACGGAGCGGCCCGTCCAGCTGAACGGTCCGTCCGAACCCGATGAACATCCAGTACAGCAGCATTCCGCTATAGGCAATCAGCAGCAGCCAGGCCAGGAACCGGCGTCCGGGCGGCAGCGCCTGCTTGGCTGTGGAGGCCTTCCCCTTCCGGCGGCTGGCCTGCGGCTTAGCGATCCTGGCCACCTTCAATAATCTCAATCGTTCCGTCTTTATTTCCAATAATCGCCAGATCTGCAATTCCGATGAAGAGGCCGTGCTCGACAACTCCCGGAATACGCTGGAGGGCAAGCGCCAGCTCTGCCGCCGATTCAATCGCTTCAAAACGGCAGTCCGCAATATAATTGCCGTTATCCGTCTTGTACAGGTCTTCTCCGCTGCGCCGCAGCTCCGTCTTACAGCCCAGCTTAGCGAGAGCGGCAACCGTCCACTCCCAGGCGAACGGCACAATCTCCACCGGTAACGGGAACTTCCCGAGCGTGGTCACCGCCTTGCTCTCATCGGCCACAACGATCATGCGGGCGCTGCCCATAGCGACAATCTTTTCCCGCAAAAGCGCACCGCCCCCGCCCTTAATCAGCTGCAGCGCCCCGTCCAGCTCATCCGCCCCGTCAATCGTCAGGTCGAGGCTGTCCACATCACTGAACGCTACCAGCGGGATGCCCAGCTCACGGGCCTGATCCTCAGACGCCTGTGAAGTAGCAACGGCTGTAATCTGCAAGCCCTCGCTTACCCGTTCCCCCAGCTTGCGGATGGCCCAGTAAGCAGTGGAGCCTGTTCCCAGGCCCACCCTCATACCGTCCTTCACATATTCGACTGCCTTCTCCGCTGCCAGCTGTTTCACATTGATACTCATTTTATTCCCTCCATGTTATCCGTTATAATGAACGAAGTGGAATGGGCTGTGCCCGTCCACAAGGAATCCTTAGCCTTACTAATTAGCCTGACACTAATAATCCATCAGGAGGCATCCGCATGAGAACCGAGAACCAAATCCAATCCAAAATCAACGAAATGACGCTCCAGCGCAGATCCCTGGAGTCCCGGCTGGCTCCCCTGTCCCCCGGTGACCCGCAGAGGGCCGCGCTAGACGCCCAGCTGACCAGGCTAGAAGATCTGATTCTAATGCTGGAATGGGTATTGAACGCACCCGTAGGCAAGTATCACGCCTGACTTCCGGGCTTCTGCCCCGACAGGCTTTTGCCGTAACACATACTATCCGGATCACCTGTTCAGCTATAATTCCCAAGCATGGCCCCATATAGCCCGGCATTCTCATGCTCAAAGCAGACGAAATCGATCTGCCGCAGCGGGAGCTCTGCCGGGTTCTTCGCGCGGACATATAGAGCTACGGCCTCCAGCGCCGTCTTGCAGGCCAGCTCTTTCGGGAAGTTGTAAATGCCCGTGCTGATATTCGGAAAAGCGAGGCTCTTCACCCCATGGGCGCAAGCCAGATCAAGACTGCTCTTATAGCATCTCGCCAACACAGCCGCTTCACCAGCCGTACCACCCTTCCAGATCGGCCCCACCGTATGTATCACCCCGCGAAAAGCAAGCCGTCCCGCACTGGTGAGCGCTGCTTCGCCGGGAAGAATACCTCCCTGCTTCTGGCGGATTACCGCACATTCCTCCGCAATTTCCGGGCCCCCGGCCCGGTGTATAGCCCCGTCCACTCCCCCGCCCCCATACAGACCGGAGTTCGAGGCATTGACGATCATCTCGCCCTGCCATGAGGTAATGTCGCCTTCATGCACCGACAGGACTACATCATTAACGTTGATCTGCATAGCTGGTCTCCTCCTTCGCCGCAGTCTCCAGCGCCTGAATCAGTTCCTTCTCGCCCCTGCGGGCAGCCTTCCCCGAAAAAGAATCATACGTAAGCCGGCCCCCCTGCACTGCGGCCTGACGGAGAATGCCCAGCATATAATTCTGCGCATCAGATAACACCAGCTCACCCGTACCAGCGGCAACCCTGCACAGGGCACGGGTTGTCCCCGCCTCTGCCTCCGGCAGGTCCTCTTCCCCGGGCTCAACCACCGTGAATTGGAACAACGGCACCGCCTCCGGCAGCTCCTCTCCCGCAGAGAACCTCTGATTATATACCGAATACATCAGATTGCCGGTATGTGCTCTGGAAGCATCCGTCTCTTGCTCCGCAAGAATTCTGCTGTTCTGATATGCAATAATTCCGGCTGTGACCAGCAGAAACAGCACCACTCCCGCAATTAAAGTATACATCCCTGTCACCAGCCCATCGCCTGTAATGAACAATACCGCTTCTATAGTATCATGGACAGAAGTACCCGTGAATGGTCCTTGCCTGTGTAAAAAACATTTTTTGCGCCGATTCCATAAAGTTATTTTGAGAGATTCAAATTAACAGTTGAAACTTCACGTGGCATGTCTCATAATGAAGTGGAGCCTGCTGTTTTGTCAAATCCATACGAAATCAAGGGAGGATACCTAGAAATGAAATTTTTCTTGGATACCGGAAATATTGAGGAAATCAAACGTATTACCCGCCTCGGATTAGTGGATGGCGTAACGACGAACCCGTCGCTGATCGCCAAGGAAGGCAGATTGTTTAAGGACGTAATCAAGGAGATCGTAGCAATTGTTCCTGGTCCTGTAAGCGCTGAGGTTATCGGTCTTACGGCTGAAGAGATGCTTAAGGAAGCTTACGAGATCGCAGAATGGGCTCCAAACGTGGTCATCAAGCTGCCTATGACCGAAGATGGTCTGGAAGCTTGTTATGAACTGACCAAAAAAGGCATCAAAACCAACGTAACCCTCGTATTCTCCGCTGCTCAAGGCCTCATGGCCGCCAAGGCAGGAGCTACTTATATCAGTCCGTTCGTCGGACGTCTGGATGATATCGGTGTAGACGGTATGAAGCTGATCAAGGATCTGAAGACGATTCTGACCAACTACGACCTGAAATCCGAGATCATCGCCGCCAGTATCCGCAACATCGCCCATGTGGAGCAAGCTGCCATTGCCGGCGCTCACATCGCTACCATCCCGGGCTCACTCCTGCCATCACTCTGGAAGCACCCGCTGACCGACAATGGTATCGAACGCTTCCTGAAGGACTGGGAGAAGGTTCCACAGGTTTAAAAACAAAGCAAATCATTCAAGCCCCCTTCCGCATCATGCGGAGCGGGGCTTTTTTGGTGTTGTCAGATTGGAAGGACCCCATTCATCCTTGACTCATTTACTTGTTATACTTATAATTGTTGTAACAAGCAAATACAAAGGAGCAGTTCATTTATGACTCTTTCCTCTCCACAGCAATTCCTCGGCTTCCTGCTGGGCTCGACCCACCGGAGAATCTCAGTGAGCTTCGCCCGGGCGCTGAAGCCCTATGACATCACACCCGAGCAATGGTCCACCCTGCTGATGATCTGTGACCGCAGCGGAGTCAACCAGAAGGAGGTTGCCGTTGCCTCTGCCAAAGACCAGCCGACTACCGCCCGGATCGTGGAGCTCCTGCTCAAGAAAGGCTTCATTACCAAAACGGCCAACCCCGAGGACCGCAGGGCGTTCCAGCTCTCTGCCACCGGAGAGGGACGGGCGTTAATTGAGAACACTATAGCACTGGAGCAGCAGACTATAGATATGGCTGTAGCCGGGTTGCAGCCGCAGCAACTTGAAGATCTCCGCAGTATGCTGGAGCAAATCTATCACAACACCGGAAATATACATCAGGAATAGGAGTCTACCCACTTGAATCAATCCTCTGAACGTCTATGGACCACATCCTTCATCACACTGACCCTTTGCAACCTTCTGCTGTTCATAGGACTGCAGATGACCTTATCTACCCTTCCTGCTTATGCGGAAAGTGCCTTGCATGCTTCACCCGTGCAGGTTAGCCTTGTCACCAGCCTGTTCGCCTTCAGCGCCATTGCCTCCCGCCTCTTCTCGGCCAAGGCCATGGAGAAGGGCGGGCGCAACCTGCTGATCTTCCTCGGCCTTGCCATTGCCCTCTCTGCGGTGGCAGGCTATTATTTCGCAGGCAGCATCCTCACCCTGCTGCTGTTCCGCATCTTGTTCGGCATAGGCTTCGGCATGGCCAGCACGGCGTTCCCGACCATGGCCTCCGATGTCATCCCCATCCGCCGGATGGGCGAGGGCATGGGTTATTTCGGATTATCCACCAGCCTCGCCATGTCGGCTGGCCCGTTAATCGGACTCAGCCTCCTGCAAGGACCAGGCTTCGGGTCCCTGCTGCTGGTGACGGCTGTCGCGCTTGCTCTGATCCTGCCGATGGGCTTCCGCCTGGCAAAATCACTGCCTGCCGGACATCTGGAGCCGGCCGCAGTTCCGGCTGCAGCTGCGGGAAGCAATCCATATCGCAGGCTGCTGCTTCCCTGCCTGCTTAACTTCCTCTTATCCATCTCTTACGGCGGGCTGCTGGGCTTCCTGGCGCTCTACGGGCAAGAGAAGCACCTCCAGCATATCGCTTACTTCTTCCTGTTCAATGCCGTAGCCATTGTCGTGATCCGGCCGCTCTCCGGCAGAATTTACGACCGCTATGGCGCGGCTGCCTTGCTCATCCCAGGAAGCCTGTTCATTGTCGCCGGTCTGCTGCTGCTCTCCTTCGCCTCCACAACGGCGGGCTTGTTCCCGGCCGCTCTATGCTACGGCTTCGGCTTCGGCTCCATGCAGCCTGCGCTCCAGACCTGGATGATCCAGTCTGTCGAGCCGCGCCAGCGCGGGTTAGCCAACGGAATGTTCCTGAACTCCCTGGATCTCGGTGTCGCCATCGGCTCCATGCTGCTTGGCGCTGTCGCCATGTTCACCAGCTACGCCGTAATGTACCGGTATTCGATATTGGCACCTCTCCTGCTGCTCGCTGTCTATCTTCTGGTACTCGTGACCCGGCAGAACAGTAAGCGCAAAGCTGCCCTACAGGGATAGCTGGAAGCTACACTTTCGTGGAATAGACAAAACCGCCTCGCGTCACACGCGCAGGCGGTTTATTTTGTCTGTACAACTGTTACTCACTTCTCCTGCATACCAGCCGTAACCGTTTCACGCACAGCAGCAGGCAGGAACGGGCTTGGCTGTCCCAGACTGTAGATATGAAGCAGATGCATCGCCCGGGTACAGGCGGTATAGAACAGCTTACGTTCATGTTCACGCCCGTATTTTTCAGCGGAACCGTCATAGATAATTACGGCATCGAACTCGACGCCCTTGGCAAGGTAGGCCGGAAGCACCAGCGTCCCTTTTTGAAAATTAGGCGTTTCCTTCGTGACCAGCCGCACCGGCAGCCGCTTCTCCAGTTCACGGTATACCTGTGCGCTCTCTTCTGCGGTCTTGCAGATTACGGCCACATAATGATAACCCTCCGCATGAAGCTTAAGCACATCCTGCTCCACTGAGGAGAGCAGATCGTCTTCACTGTCCACCAGCGTCAATAGCGGCTCCTCCCCCCGGCGGTTAAAGGGTACGATCTTCTCGCCGCCGGGAATCATCGCCCGCGTGAATTCAACAATCTCATACGTAGACCGGTAGCTGCGGGTCAACGAGATCACCTCGGTGTTCTCTTCGCCGTAGATGCTCACCAGTCCGGCCAGATCTCCCAGCACCTCGCCTTGGGCATAGATAGCCTGATTCAGGTCGCCCAGCACGGTCATTTTGGCCCGGGGAAACAGGCGGCGCATGAATTCGAGCTGGAACGGCGAGTAATCCTGCACCTCATCCACAATAACATGACGGATCAGTGTGTTCGTCCGGAAGCCCTGGCTAAGCTCCTTCAAATACAGGAACGGCGTCGCATCTTCATAGGCCAGCTCGTTGCCCCTAATCGCAGCCAGCGTCTGCGCGCAGATCTCATCCCATGCTTCAGGCAGCGGCTGGAGGGTATCCAGGCTCTCTATCAGCTCACGACCCTCGAATAAGCGGCTGTACAGCGCCTTCACATCCACGAAGCGTCCGCGCTTGGTCCAGCCGCGCAGCGGTTTGAGCCGCTGGCTGACTACGTAGCGGGCAAGCAGGATTCGCTCCGCATCATAATCATCGAAGCTGTCGTTATGCCCTCCGCCCTTACGGCGCATCTGGTTATAGGCCCGCTGATAATCGCTGTTGTCCATCAGCTCAATCTGCTCATCTACCCATGCCGCACTCCGCTCTTCTGCGCCGAAGGCCGCAATTTTTTTGAGCAGCCAGCCCGTCATCAGCTCAATCCGGTTCGCCAGCTTGATGCCCGGGTCATAGCTGTAGAATTGGCGCTCCATCTCTTCCTTAGAGGCAACAGCCTTCCCCTGGAACATCAATGGTTTGAACAGCATGCCTTCATGCTCCAGTAGATTCACGTATTGCCGGATGGCGCTAAGGAAGGCTACCGACGATTTATATGCAATACCTTCCCGGCGGATGTAGGCTTCCTCCCCGTCCGGGGCATTCAGCAGACTCTCCGTCTGGCTGAACACATCCTCCAGCTGAAATTCCTGGCCCAGCCGGTGCTCCAGGTACATCTGGAAGGTGGTCTGCTGCATGTTCTCTTCCCCCAGCTCAGGCAGCACAGTAGATACATAGCTATTGAACAAGGGATTCGGCGAGAAGAGCAGCATCTGATCCGCCTGAAGCACCTCACGGTACTTGTAGAGCAGATAGGCTACCCGCTGGAGCGCCGCTGACGTCTTGCCGCTCCCGGCGGCTCCCTGCACAACCAGCATCCGGCTCCGGTCATTGCGGATGACTGCATTCTGCTCCTTTTGGATGGTGGCTACGATCGATTTCATCCGGTCATCGGCGCTGTGGCTCAGTACCTGCTGAAGCAATTCATCGCCGATAGTGACGCCCGTATCGAACATGACTTCAATCTCACCGTTATCAATCACGAATTGCCGCTTAAGCTCCATGGTGCCTGTAATCTGTCCGCCCGGCGTCTCATAGGATGCAGGTCCCGGCGCCCCGTCATAATACAGGCTGGAGATAGGCGCACGCCAATCGTAGATCAGGAAGGTCCCGTTATCCTCCATCAGCGAACCGATGCCCAGATAGATGGTGTCAGCCGCAGCATCCCCCGCCTCCGAGAAATCAATCCGGCCAAAATAGGGCGATACCACAAGCTTTTTATATTTTTTGAGCGCCTTGCTGGATTGCAGATGATGGCGTTCGCGTTCGTTCAGAATCTGTGCCTGCTGCCGCAGACTGGTTGAAGTCTCCCCCAGGTCGTCGGGGCTGCTGAAGTTCACTGTGACCTCTTCCCAAAAGTCTTTACGCATATCCACGACATCCGTGCGGTGGAGTCCCAGCTCCTCTGACAGCAGCCGGATATGGGTAGACAGCAGCTTGGTAATGCCGTTTACCCGCTCCTGCTCCTTTTGCCACTCGTGATCATGTTTATCCAATTCATTTCATCCCCTTCGGAAGGTTGACTAACAATGTTACCAACTCTGTAGTCGTTTTACAAGTTTTTGCTATATTCAGCTTGTGCTCTATATTTTCTCGCTCAGCACTACACTTTCCTTGTCGTCTGCGTTCATCCGGTGGATCTGGTCAGCCACCTTATCCAGACGCTCCAGCTGATAGCCGTAGTCATAGATGGCCGCAGCCACCACCGACAGCCGAAGCTGCCCGGATTTCTGCGGATCATACCCGTTAATGGCGGACTTCAGGAAGCGGTCATTGTCCTCCGCCAGCGGCTCGGAGTCATTGGCTCCCGGCTTCAGTTTATCCTCGAATTTCAGCAGAATGTACTCATGATACTTAATCAGCTGCTCCAGATGGCGGTCGAACAGCTCATCCGTTTGCTCCGTCCGGTCGGCCTGGAAATAATGCCGGTCAATCGCCTCAAGCACCTGATAGCCCTTTTGCAGGGAATTCAGCAGGTTTTTGTAGACTACCATCTGCCTCGTCTGACTGTATTTAGCCCTGCGGAGCTGCTTCTGCTCCTCCTCGAACAATGCGTATTTGTCAGCCAGCGCTTTAATCGCGCCCTCCAGGCCGTTCTTCTCATCCCGGAATACACTTTCCTTCATCTCATGCGACACTGCCGTCCGCAGCAGCAGCGACAGGCTGGTGAACACATTCTCGATCTGTTGGATGTACTGCTTGCGAGGCTGGGGCGGAAATACAGAAATATTGATAATAAAAGCCGACAGAATCCCGGTCAGGGTCAGCAGGAACCGGGTTAACGCGAACTGCCACTGGCCGGAAGCCTCCATGACGGAGATGACGGTGACCAGCGTCAGGCCGATGGTGTCGGCGCGGTTCATTTTCATGCTAATCATAATCACCAGGATACATACCAGTCCAACCGCAATCGGTTCATTGGAGAGCAGCATTCCGCCAAGCAGCGCGATCACCGCCCCCATCGTGCTGGTCTGGATCTGATCGAGGAAATACCGCCATGATCTGTATATGGAGGGCTGCATAGCGAAGATCGCCGCAATAGCCGCACCGACAGGAGAGGCGAAGTTGAATAGAACGGACAGATAAAGGGCAAGCGTTACGGCCATTCCTGTTTTGAGTATGCGGGCACCGAAAGCCAAGTCCATCCCTCCCAAGAGCTTGAAGCTTATCATAATTACTGCGGATGTTCATCCTTTATGTATATCTTGTTATTACCCATGAACTGCGCTGGCGAATTTTAGTATGTCTTAAGCCGGGCTTCAGGATTCTTTCAGCTTTCAGGGAATACTGTTATACCGGGTAGTAACTACAACCAACAGAAGAGGTGTATCCATGAAAAAAACGACCCGAACCCTAACCGCATGGGCAGCAGCGATGATGCTTGCCCTGTCTCCAGCCGCCGCCTTCGGCGAGCAGCTTCCTAAAGGCAGAGCCACCCCTCCCCCGGCCTCACCGCATACCGGCAGAGAGCATACCCCTCCCCGCAGCGGGGACCGGAATCTCAGGGCCGGAGGCCATTTCATTATCAGCGAAACGGCTGAGCTGCTCGGAATGGGCCGTGAGGAGCTGATTGCCAGCCTGAAATCGGGTAAGACCCTGGCGGGTCTGGCCCAGGAGAAGAAAGGCTGGAGCGAAGACCAGTATGTCCAGAAGCTGAGCGATGCCGCCAGCCTGAAGCTGGATGGATTCGTCAAGGATGGGAAGCTGACGCAGGAAGACGCGGCGAAGCTGAAGCCGGGCCTGCCAACGCTGATTAAGCGCAGCCTCAGCCGCGTAGCCCAGCTTCACCAGGGCAAGCCGTCACCGCCGCCGGCTGCAACGGAGGCCCCCTGAACTATAAGGCATCGTCACCAAGGAAGACAAGCCAGACCGTCCTCCTAATGATAGAAGCAGTATGCAACAGAACAGGCACCGAATGCCCGGAGTAACTACTTCCGGGCATTCTTTGTGTTACGCGGATTCGCCTTGTAATTCCGGTAAGCCTCGAAGCAGGCTGCCGACAGCATCAGCCAGGCTCCGCTCGCGGCATAGCCGCCGATTACATCACTCGGATAATGCACCCCCAGATAAATCCGGCTCCAGCCGATCCCCCCGGTCATCAGCACAGTGAACAGAATCAGCAGTAACCGCTCGCTCCGGTTATGCATATGCCGCCACAGCAGGTAGGCAATGACCCCGTATAACGAGAAGGCCGCCATTGAATGTCCGCTGGGGAAGCTGTAGCCTGTCTGCTCAATCAGCCTGTGAATGGTGGGACGCTCCCGGTGGAACCACAGCTTCAAGAGCGTGTTCAGCAGCTGGGAGCCGAGGCCCACCCACAGGAACAGGGCAAGCTCCAGGCGGTGCTTCAGCGCGAAGAACAAGATGAGCATAGTCAGCAGAGAGATCCCGACCGCCAGCTTCGAGGAGCCGACCAGGGATAAGCCTTTGGCCAGCGCCGTCAGCGGCGGAGATTCCATCGATTGCACGAACCGGATCACCGCATGGTCGAAGCCTTCGGCCCCACCCAGCTTAACCAGCAATGCGATCAGGATAAAAGCCAGCAAAAACCATATAAAACGCCGGAATCCGCGGGACCAGTAATGATAATATAGCATAACTACCCCCTTGTCTATTTGTGAGGCCTTATGAACACATTTCCTGGGAAGGTCTGTCCCGTGTTATAATGGCCTGGAGAAATTATTTTAATTAAAGATGGAGTGCTGCCAAGTGGAAAGTCTAAAATTGCAGGAACGTTTGTTGAACCAGTGCATCTCAACAAAGATGCCTGTGACGATCTTTACAACTAACGGAGTCAAAATGCAGGGACTGGTAACCTCTTATGACGCTTATACGATCACCTTGCAGGGTCAAGGTGACGGGAGACAGAATGTACTCTTCAAATCGGCAGTCTCTACCGTGGTGCCGCTGAAGCCCGTCTCACTCAAATAAGCTGTCTGCACGGCGCACATTCTAACCTAAGCTACTACAAATGAACCGTTCAGGAACTCAAAAGGAACACCGGAGCAGCATCCCGGTGTTCCTTTTGCCTTTGTCTCCTTAGGGCCAGGCTGCCTGTCCTACGCAGGGAAGACCGCCGGCATCACGCACACCGGCTTCGACAGCTCAGCTGTATTGCCGGTGAAGCTCAGGCGGCCGCTGCCTTCGTCCAGGGAGAAGACAACCAGATTATTGCCGTCCCGGTTGGCAACAATCAGATATGCACCATCCGGTGTAACCGTGAAATGGCGGGGATGTCCGCCTCTGGTGGATACATGCTCTACCAGGGTCAGCCCGGCCGTCTGCGGATTCACAGCGTACTGAACGATGCTGTCATGTCCGCGGTTGGAGCCGTACAGATATTTGCCATCCTTGGAGAAAGTGATCTCTGCACAGCTGTTCTGGCCGGCCCCATATCCATCAGGCAGTGTGGATACGGTAGCAGCCGTCTTAAGGGTTCCTGCCGCAGCATCATACAGGAAGGATGTCACCGTGCTGTCCAGCTCATTAATGACATACGCGGACTTCCCGTCTGGATGAAACACGAAATGCCGCGGGCCTGCCCCGGCATGCAGCGGGGTATCTCCAATCGCTTCAAAGGTTCCCGCTTCTGTATCTATGCGGTAGCTGCGGATCAGATCCAGTCCCAGATCCGAGACGAACAGGTAGCGTCCATCAGGGCTGAAGATGGCCGAATGCGGATGCGGACGGTCCTGGCCCGGAGTCGCCCCATGTCCTGTATGCTGAGCGATATCCGTCAATGCTACAGGCAGTCCGTCCTGATCCAGCTTCAGCAGTCCGACCGATCCCCCGTGATAGCTGCATACGACCAGATGTTCATTCCTCCCATCCCGGTTAATGTTACAGGTCGTGCTCTGGCCTGTGCCTTCCGAAGGCATAGTCTGAATCCGCTGCAATTCAGTCAGCTTGCCTGTCTCAGGATCAATAGCGAAGGTTATAACCTCCCCTTCCTTGCCGCCCGTACCGTTCGGCTTCTCCCCTATGGCATACAGCTTCCGGCCGGAAGGGTCCACACTTACGAACGTAGGATTCGTCAGGCCCTCTGCGGTATCCAGCCGCTCCAGAGTGCCCCCGGCTCCACCGTCAAAGGCAAACACCTGGATTCCGCTCTCTTCTGCCGTGGCATATGAGCCGGTAAATAACAGCAGCTTCGTCTTGTCTTTCATATGAAATTCCTCCTCCAAGTTAAATAGCCATCTATATAATTTACATTTTTTCGTGAGAGATGACAAATGCAACGGAAAAAATGACAAAAAACATTTCAAAAATAAGACTTCTCAAAGCAAACAGAGTATGATATAATGAAAGCGCTAACATTAATGTTATTAATCAAGATAAAGGGGGAACACGAATGAGCAGCCTGCTGGAAGCCAGAA
Source organism: Paenibacillus sp. FSL P2-0089 (assembly GCF_038595095.1). Classification (NCBI taxonomy): domain Bacteria; kingdom Bacillati; phylum Bacillota; class Bacilli; order Caryophanales; family Paenibacillaceae; genus Paenibacillus; species Paenibacillus sp. FSL P2-0089. The sequence goes on along the minus strand of NZ_CP152006.1, from coordinate 3,022,598 downwards.
ATGTATATGAGGACTTCGAGGTGGAGACAGACATTCTGTTCTTTAAGGTCGGGGACCATGACCTGGTCATTTTTCACGGCAGAAACTACAATATTAAAAAGAGAATGACTGCCGAGCAACTGAACCGCTTATTGTCGAGCAACAGCTATTATCATGTGTACGGCGGCTGCTACGTGAATCTGAACAAGATCAGTTCCATCGAGGACGACTGCATCTACTTCGGTGAAATGGGCCTCTATGCCAAGTCTGTACGGGTTCCAAGACGCAAGCAGGAGAACATCCGTCATCTGCTTAGGGGACTGAGCTCTTAAGCCGGAGCGTTATCCGCACACCTCTTGCACCTTGGTACTATTCTATTCGAATCATTACAGTCTCTCTCATCAGGCCGGAGCGCATATGGGGACACCCGTGCTGCTCCGGTTTTTCCTGTGTTTTACCTGTTTCTTAATGGAATATTAAAAAGTAATTATGCTTTTTTATACTTTCTTAAGGTTTGGAATTCTGTTTTCTGGTAAAGTTGTAGAAAGACAGGCACCACCTATATTGAAGGGAGTCATTAATTATAATGGACAAAAAAGATTTCAATGAAAATGACAAGCTAGAAAACGGCATTACGCCGGAAGAGAACGACGCTTCTGTGAGTACTCCGGAAGAAGTTATTGAACCTGCCGGAACAGCCCCTGTACCGCAGGAACCTGTACGAACAGCTCCAAGAGTTGAAGAAAGCGTTCCCGTGATGAACAAAGTCGGCGGCGGCGGTACTCCTCCTTCCTCACCTGCTCCATCCGGCGGCGGCAAAGGCTGGATGATTGCATCGCTCGTATTGGCAGCAGCGCTAATCGTAGTGCTGATTGTACAACCTTTCAAGAAAGATGACAGCAAAATTGCTGTTGCTTCTGTGAATGGAACAGACATCACCAAAGCGCAGCTGTATGATAAATTGGTTGAAGCCGGCGGGGAATCCACCCTGCAAAACCTGATCACCACTACACTGGTGGGCCAGGAAGCCAAGAAAGCCAACATTAAGGTTACCGATGCAGACATCAATGAAGAGATCGAGAACCTCAAAACCCAGTTCGGCGGCGAGGAAGCTCTGAATAACGCTCTGCAGCAGAGCTCGATGACCATTGAAGACCTGAAGAAGCAAATGCCGCTCCAGGTTGAAATCCGCAAGCTGGTAGAACCGAAGGTAACGGTTACCGATGATGAAATCTCCAAATACTTCGAAGAAAACAAAGCGAAATACAATCAGGAGGAAGAAGTTCGCGCTTCCCACATCCTGGTGAAGACCAAGGAAGAAGCTGATGCCATCGTTAAGCAGCTCAAAGAAGGCGGAGACTTCGCTGCACTGGCTAAGGAAAAATCCGCTGACACCGGCTCGAAGGACAAAGGCGGCGATCTTGACTTCTTCAAACGCGGAGACATGGTTGCTGAGTTCTCCGATGCTGCCTTCAAGCTGAAGGTTGGCGAAACCAGCGGTGCAGTGAAATCCGATTACGGCTACCACATTATCAAGGTTACCGACCGCAAGGAAGCCAAGGAATATACACTGGCCGAGAAGAAAGACGAGATCAAAAAGACGCTGATGTCCCAAAAGGTATCCGAGATGTCCGCTACCTGGCTCGCTGATCTGAACAAGAATGCCAAAATCACGAATACTTTGACCGATAAACCGGATGCATCTGCTACTCCGGCAGCCAGTGAAGCACCTGCTGCTGCTACGGAAGCTCCTGCAACGAAATAACGAATAGCGCATTGGTGTACAAGCTATACTTACAAAGAGGACAGGCGGATAACCGCTTGTCCTCTTTGCTTATGTCCAGATGGACGCCTCACCCACGGAGTCCAGGCAGAGCGGTCAGTGATCCTTTTTGCGGATCTGCTTATCGTGATTCTCGCCCCACTCCTTGGCTTGTGCAGTGGCAATGGCGATGGCCCGCCCCTCCTCATATCCGTCCTCCAGCAGCGCATTGGCGATCTCTACCGCTTTATTGCGTACAGGCGCCGTGAAATTCTTCAGTGAATCCGGGTAGTTCTCCTTGTTCCATGGCATGACAAAAACCTCCTTGATCGGGCTATACTCATACTTAGCCGGATCAGGGAGGTTCTAAACTGCTTACCGCAGGGTTTGCTTATTTAATTACCTTCACGCGCTCTTCAATCGGCTGGAATTCCTTCTCGCCTGGAGGAGTCAGGATGTTACCGAATGGCATCTGGGCAATCAGCTTCCAGTCCGCAGCAATACCAAAGGTCTCCTTCACTTCATCATCGATCAGCGGGTTATAGTGCTGAAGGGAGGCTCCCAGACCTTCTTCGGCGAAGGCAGTCCATACTACATATTGCAGAATCCCGGAGGACTGGTTGGACCAGATCGGGAAGTTCTCAGCATACAGTGCAAAGTTCTCCTGCAGGTGCTTAACCACTGCCTGATCTTCATAGAAGAGCACAGTGCCGTAGCCGGCTTTGAAAGAGGACAGCTTCTGAGCTGTGCCTTCGAATTGTTCAGTAGGAACGATCTTACGCAGGGTTTCTGCTGTAATATCCCACAGCTTATCATGTTGTTCGCCCAGCAATACTACAGCTCTGGAGCTTTGCGAGTTGAAGGAAGTTGGGCTATGTAGAACAGCCTCTTCTACAATCTTCTGAATTTGTTCATCAGAGATTGGGGATTCTTTACTGATGGCGTATATGGAACGTCTGCCTTTTACCGCTTCAAAAAAAGTCTTAGACATAAAATAACTACCTCCATTTAATTAAGTAACTTACTTTTTTTAATCATAACACTTTTCCGGCCTGAATACAACTCATCATTCACAAGTTTTTCCTGTACCAGCTCTTTATTTTGTATATCCGCTCTTAGTGTCGCTGAATTGCCTTCAATTATGCACCTTCCACTATTTTCTATAAGCTATTATAGAGGTTTAGAAACAACGGCTAACATATCGTATATACAACCCGGTCATAAATAAGCTACAATGATTCAGCTAAAATACAGAAAGAAGGTTAAGCTATGCGCGTCTCGCTTCATAACCGCACAATCCATGCGGTGAAGCTCACCTTAATGATGCTCCTCTCCTCCATCCTCATCCTCAGCGGGTGTGAAGACTCCGCTTCTTCTGCCTTGAACGCTGTTCCAGCAGTTGCTGAGGCCGTGACCCCTGCTGCAGAACCCGGAGAACCTGTATCCTTCTGGGTCGCCACCGATACGCATTATCTGGACAAAGCCCTGGAGGACGGCGGTCAGGCCTTCCAGACCTATGTCACAGGCGGCGATGGCAAAATGCTTCCTTACAGCGATGAGCTGACCGAAGCTCTGGTCCGGGATGTGGAACAGAACAAGCCGGCCTTCCTCATTCTGAGCGGCGACCTCACGAATAACGGTGAAGCGGGCAGTCATAAAGAGCTGGCCGCGAAGCTGCACCGGATGGAGGCTGCCGGAACCCGCGTCTACGTGACTCCGGGCAACCATGATATCAACAACCCCTGGGCCAGATCGTTCGACGGTGACAAGCAGGTCGTTGCCAAGCATATTAATGTAGAGGATTTCCTGCGCATCTATGATGATTTCGGATATAACGAGGCGGTCTCGCGGGATGCGGACAGCTTAAGCTATGCGGTGAAGGCAGCACCCGGCCTGTGGCTGCTGATGCTTGATAGTGCCCAGTATGCACATAACGAAGAATATAATTTTCCGCAGACCGACGGGCGTCTGCTGCCCTCCACCCTTGCCTGGATCGACGACAATGTGAAGCGGGCCGCTCAGGAGCATGCGTCTGTGATTACCGTGATGCATCATAATCTGCTGAGCCATACCTCCATGGCCGTCTCCGGGTTCAAGCTCAACAACAGCCAGGAGACGATGAAGGCTTTTCGCAGGAATGGGTTAAACCTGGTATTATCCGGGCATATTCATATGCAGGATATCCGCCGCGATCCTCCGGAAGCCTCGATAGATCCGGCCTTGCCTGTCTATGATATTGCTACAAGCGCCATGGCGGTGAATCCGCACCAGTACGGCAGAATGACCTTCGATCCCGCTTCACGGGCCGTGACCTACCACACCGCTCAAGTAGATGTTGACGGCTGGGCCAAAGCCAACCACAAGACTGATCCGAACCTGCTGAACTTCAAAGCGTATGCGGAGCAGATTTTCGCAGAGAACTCATATGACAAAGCGATGAAACGGCTTAAGGAGAGCAGCTTCACGGAGGCGCAGAAGCAGTCGATGGCTGAGGTGATGTCGAAGCTGAACGTGAAGTATTTTGCCGGGAACGCTGCTGATTCGCTGGAGGAGATCCGGGCGATGCCGGGATTCAAGCTGTGGGAGAGTATGGAGGGCGGCTTCATGTCCGGATATATCCGCAGTATGGCGGAGCATGCAGAAGTGAGCAATACCTCGCTGGAGATGATTCTGACTACACAATAGCAGACAGCAAAGCCTCCCTTACGTTCGGCAATTCCTTGTGTGAATTGGTAAATAGTTAAGATTTGAAATCCAAGCAGGGTCGGCGCTGCGGTGAACATTTGGACTTACGGCCGCTGCCCGCCCCCAGATTTCTTGATTTAAACCACTCTTCGTGGTAGAAATCCGGTGACAAAGGCGGTCGCTATCGCTCCTACAGTTCCAAATTTCCCCTCCACTTCTCTTTGCTTTTAATTTACGGATAACAGGGCTATGCCTTACGCTTACTTTGCGGTTCGCACTGGAGTAATTAGAAAAAAAGTTGAAGAAAGATCATTCTTCGGGTGTATGACCATCGGGCTCATTTTGCCGGTGAATCGCAAGCGTACGAACTCACTACTCGTACCATGTAGGATGTCTGCCACATACTTTCCATTTAGCGAGATCGTGAAATCCTCCCCGTTCTTCTCGAGTATAGATACCTCGTCCTCAATATCTCCGATTTCTGCGGTTTGGGATAACAAACGTAGTCTGTCGGCAGCGGTCTCTAACCTTATAATACTTTCACTCGCCAATACCGTCGTCCGTTCGACGGCTTTTAACAGAGGTGCTGTTCCAATTGTAATCTCTGATATAAAAGTGTGCGGAATCACATGGTGTAGGGACGGGTACTCCCCCTCAATTAAAGCAGATTGAACCATAATATGGTTAGCAGTGAATCTAACATGACGGTTGGTTACTTCAACTTCTGTTGTTCTGTCCTCGCCGTCCATGATTTTAACCGCTTCAACTAAATTTCTGCCAGGTACAATAATATGCCTCTCTATCTCAGCATCATGTTCCACATCTATAGTCCGGGAAGCCAGACGAATACCGTTAGTAGCCGTTAACTGTAACCGATGATTTCTATACTTAAAAGATACCCCGGTCAACACAGGCCTATGTTCTGATGAAGAAGCCGCTCCTGCTACTTGTAGGATAGAAGCCTTCAATAGTTGATTATTAACTGCTAATTTAAGTACAGCATGATTCTCAGCAGGATGTATCGCCGGATAATCTACAGCATCCATTCCGCATAGCCGAATTTGTGTATGTTCTGAGGAGATAGTGAGCCGTAAGGATCTGTCGACTTCCAAAGTAATCATCCCAGCATCAGACTTACGTATGATTTCGCAGAAATACCTTGCCGGTACAACCACTTCTCCAATTCGCTGAACCGTCAAAGAGGTATCTTCCCCGGGAATCCGATACTGGATAGTCATACTGCTATTGCTTGTCGTAACTACTAGTTCATTGGTTAGAGCTTGTATATGAACCCCTGCCAGTATGGGAATCTGTTGGTTTGCAGGTACAGCCTTAAGCACTTGCTGAAGAGCTTTGAGAAGAATATCCTTGCTTACGTTGATCCGCACTGGCTTCACCCGCTTCCATAAGCTACATTACAAATCGGTAGACTCAATCAGAGATCGGATAAGCTCCGATCGGGACAATTTATGCTCTGCGCAATGTTGTTCGACCTTCTCCCAAAGCTCACTAGTTAAGGTTACCGAGACTTTTTTCGTTACACCTATGTTCTTGCGGCCTGCTCCCTCCCGGGGACCTCCTCTTGCAGACATGAACCCTAATTGACCTTCTTTATTAGAAAGACCTATTTTTAGATCATTTTGAGTCAATTTAATTAGTCCTCTCATTTTTTTGATTTAGGTTACCTATTTCAATATTTCTATTATTATTTTACCACATGACTTATGGGCTTACAATGTTACGAATGAATGATGAACCTGGCTGTATACCAAAAAACTGACCTCGCAATTAAGCAAAGGCCAGTTCAACATGGAGCGTTCCATGAGTTATACGGTTAAGTCACCCTCCGATCACCATTCCTCCCGCCGCACCGGCTACAACAACCATCCAAGGCGGCAGCTTCCAGAAGACCAGCATTACGAACAGAATGACAACGAGGGCAAAGTCCAGCGGCGCGAGGATGGCTGTCGTCCACAGGGGGTCGTACCAGGCGGCAAGCAGGATTCCGACCACAGCAGCATTGATTCCGGTTAAGGCTCCTTGCATCCGGGGGCTCCTTCTTAAGCTGTTCCAAAAAGGCAATGCCCCCGCAACCAGCAGAAAGGCTGGCAGGAAAATCGCGAGCGTGGCCAAGATTGCCCCGGGCACACCGGCGGTCATTGCCCCAAGATAGGCGGCAAAAGTGAACAACGGACCCGGTACAGCCTGCGTGGCCCCGTATCCCGCCAGGAAATCGGCTTGGCTCACCCAGCCGGCAGGAACAACTTCTTGTTCCAGCAGCGGAAGCACGACATGTCCACCGCCGAACACCAAAGCACCGGAACGATAAAAGCTGTCAAATATCGCTAACGGTCCCGCCTCAGCCGTCCCTCTAAGGAGCGGGAGCACTATCAGGAGTACGCCGAACAATGCTAAACAAACGATGCCAGACGACCGGCGGATGGGGATCGGAAGATTTGTCACGTTCTTCGTAGAACTGTGGCGGTACAGCCATACCCCGGCTATGCCCGCTACAGCAATCGTGAGAATCTGGCTGTAGCCCGTCTGCCATGATAATGTAACACCTGCCGCTATAACCGCGATGCCTACTCTTTCCCGGTCCGGGGTTAGCTTCTGCCCCATGCCAAGGATGGCCTGGGCAACAATTGCTACAGCTACGATCTTCAGACCGTGAATCCAGCCTGCATCGGCAATATCATAGCCCTGCAGCAGGAAGGCAAACGCGACCAGCGCAAGGACGGAAGGCAAAGTGAAGCCCAGCCAAGCCACTATACCACCCAGCCAACCTGCCCGCACCATTCCAATGCCAATCCCCACCTGACTGCTCGCGGGACCCGGTAGGAACTGGCAGAGCGCTACCAGATCCGCATAGCTCCGTTCATCCATCCATCTCCGGCGGCGGATATATTCATTGTGGAAATAACCCAGATGGGCGACCGGTCCGCCGAAGGAGGTAAGACCCAATTGGGCCGATACAAACAGGATCTCAAGTAAAGCTCCAGCCTTCCCCTTCCGATATTCTCCCGATACCGTCTGTTTCTCTGCTTGCATACCTGTTGCTCCCTTGCCTCCAGAATGTATACCTCATTCCAGATTATCAACCGCGTTCAAGCATTGGATAAAAGGTGCAGCAGTGTTTCGTAAATATGCAGTGAAAATCGGCATTTAAGGAGTCAGCTTGACACTCTCCAGCCGGTCAATCAGCTTACGAAGGCCAGCTTCATCCGCTCCATAAGGGCGGACATCCTCTCCAAGCAGCTTATCCATCTCTTCTCTGGCGAACGTGAAGCTGTAAGTTATACCTTCATCAGCAAGTGAGTAATTAATAATATCCGCGTTATCAATCAGGCTGAACAGCAGGATCGAATTATGCAGGAGAGGCTCCCGGCTTAACGCCTGAAGCTCATCGTTCCACATTCCCTTAATATCGTTCACTGTATAATTGATGGTTAACTCATACGGGCGGGAGCCGGTTGTCAGCTCAATGCCTGCCCTCTCCAGTCCCTGGGGCAGCGGCATTGCACCAAGCAGCGCTGTGACCTTGCTGGCGTCGCCAATATACTTTGTCTTATTCTCCAGCAGCTGATCCACCGTATAACCGGAATAAAGCAGCTGAGACGGACGCTCCACAGGCTTGGGATTAGCGGTACATCCAATCAGCAGGATCACAAGGACGAGGGTAAAAGCGGCCACACTCCCCGAGGTCGGCTGGCGGTAAGCAAGAATATGCTTAATCCGTGCCTTTACACTGCTCTCTCCAAAAGCCAGCGGACTGCCAGTCATAAGACCGCTCCGGCGGGTTGAAAATCCAAGCAGGGAGCCTGAGTAGCTGCTTTTAACCTGCGGACCCAGCTTCCGGATTACCGCCTCATCGCAGGACATCTCCATATCCTTGCTCATGAGCACAAAAGACAGCCACATCAGCGGATTGAACCAATGGAGAATGACCAGCAGGAACATCAGCGGCTTGATCAGGTAATCCCGCCGGTTAATGTGAGTCTGCTCGTGCAGTAGGATATGGGACAGCTCCTGTTCACTCATCCCGGCCGGGATGTAGATCCTTGGCTTCAAGAAGCCGAATACGAACGGAGTCATGATCTGGTCCGTCTCAAAGACATGCCCCTTCACAATTGTTGCTGTACGGACACTGCGCATGACTCTCACATAAGAGAACACGCTGTACAGGAGCAGTACTATGACACCTGTCAGCCAGATCATACTGCCGGCCCACAGGATGACTTGCACCGGATTCATGCTTGCTGACGGTGCTACGGGCGGAAGCAGACTGTTCCACAGGCTTCCTGCTGAACCTGTTCCAGTGTCCAATGCAGGTTGCGCTTGCCTCCCTATATTTTTCGGAACGAATTGCAGCTGCCCTGTGCCGGACGAGCCTGCAGGCCCTGCCAGCCTCAGGATACTGAAGCTTGAAGTGAAGCTGACAGGCAGGATCAGCCTGATCATTACTGCGGACCACAGCATATAGGAGAAGATCTTGGGGGCGCGCCGCAGCAGAACTCTCGCCAGTATTACGGCGACGGCTACATAGCTGGCAGTAATGCTCATGTTCAGAATGCTGATCCACAGGTCCGTCATTGGGAGGCCTCCTCGATAATCTTCTTCAGCTCTGCCGCTTCCTTCGCGGACAATTTCTTATCCCCGAGAAAAGCAGTCAAAAACTGCGGCAACGACCCGCCAAAGGCTTTGTCCACTACCGTCTGGCTCTCATGCCGCTGCGCCTCCGACTTCGGGATGACAGCTGTGACCATGGCCCCCTCGTTTCTGAGAATTCCCCGCTCACATAGCTTTCTCAATACGGTATAGGTCGTAGACTTCTTCCAGCCCAGCGCCGAGAGGCTCAGCTTCACCAGCTCTGTAGAATTAATCGGCTCATGTTCCCAGATCAGGCAAGCGAATTTATATTCAGCATCATATAATTTATAGGGCTCCATCCTGTTCACTCCTTATAAGTTTATTGCAGTAGACCTAATGACGTTAAGTCTATTGCAATAAACCTATATTGTCAAGGAGGCGCCAGGTAATCCCGCAAAAAAAAACCGGAACCGCCTGATTACTCAGGGGTCCCGGTTTTTTGACTATAACGGTACTTCTTACGGACGTTCAATCCAGATATAGCCGTCATCATCCACTTCAACCGTGGCGTGCAGGCCTTCGGCCAATACACGCAGCGGCACATTAGCATCTCCGTACTCATCTACGAATACGGCTAACGGAAGCTTCACGGTCTTGCCGGCAATTTGTGCCTGCGCGGAACCGATTTTGAATACGAGCTGATCGCCGTATACATCGTCGGTTACCTTAATCGACTTGTTAGGCCCATCCCACTCTACCTTAGCGTCCAGATCCTCTGCCACATAACGCAGCGGTACATAGGTAGTGCCATTCTTCACGACCGGATAATAGTAATCGTCGTCCGGTGCGATCATCAGGCTCTTGGAGGTAATTGCCATTTCCTCTTTGAGCAGCTTATAGATTGAAGAATTTGGATCGAAGCTTCTCAGCGTCTCACCCGGAGTAAGATCTCCCTTGGAGTAATCAATTGCGCCTGTCGTGCTGATCGGATCAGCTGTTACCGGACCATTTACATTCCAGGTCTCGGACACCAGCTTCATGTTGATGCTCTGCAGCGGCAGATATTCATCGGCCGGAAGAGCAACACTGAAGTCAATGTTCTGTTTGCGGACATGGAAGCCGTTATCTACGAAGATATCCGCAGTCAGCTTCGTATCCTTGCCGAGAACAGTCTTGAGTTCAGGGGTCGATTCATAGAGGTTCTCCAGTTGCTTGTCATAGACGAGCAGGAGAGCATCCACCGCCAGCTTGGCCGCATCATGCACTACGGTGACTACCCCTTCTTTGTCTTCCAGCGGAATATCGCCCAGACCGATGCTGTTCAGATCTTCAGCTCTGTCTTTGATGAGCGGATACATGTAATCATACAGACCGCTGATCAGGGCAGTGAAGCCTTCGGTATCCTTAGACACAGATCTCAGGAAGCTCTTAAGCAATACCGGAAGCTCTTCCCCTGTAATTTCCGTATGTAGCTTCGTCAAGCTGGTTGGCTGGCCGTATACGGATTCATTTACTGATGTCACTGTGATCGCACCCGGATTCGGAAGATTCTTGATCACAAACTGGGAGGCCAGCTTAGTGAATTCCAAGGTCTTGGCAGGATCGGTTGCTTCCAGGCCGAGCAACATTTCATTGCTCTGAAGCGGCATGTAGAACGGCTGCTTCGCGCCTTCTGCGGTGAAGACCAGGTTCTTCTGGTCGGTGAAGAGGGAGAAAGGAATCTTGAACTCCTTGTAACCCACAACTCCCGTGGCCGAGACATTGCCGTTATCCTGAACCTTCACATGGCCGAGCGTAAGCGATAAGGAATTAATAAGATCAACAACTTCGCGGTCCTCTGCGGTGATGCCTGCAGCAGGAACAGCGCTCAGGGTCATCGTAGTGCTTGATTCAGAGGATTTGACATCCAGATCCCCCAGCAGTGCCTTATTGACATCGAAGCCGCCAACCGCCTGGCAGCCTGACAGAATCAGCAGCAGGGCGAGAATCGGCACCAGCCATTTGGTTCTTGCTTTCATTTTCTTCATAGCATGTCTCCTCTAGCTCATAATTTGGCAACGTACCCATCATCTCAGAGGAGCATCAATTTGTAAATACAGCACCTGGAAATGATGAACCCTCATACGCTAAATAAACTCCGCCATTCTATAAATACCCATTCTTTGAAAAAGAGAAACTTTACCAACGCAAGTATTGCTAAATGGGCCGGATAAAAGCACCACCAGACCCAGCGCGGCAGACGCTTCTTCTCCAGCAGCACCCAAAAACCCGGGGTCAGCGCAATCAGAAGGGTCGGAATAATGCTGGCCATCTGCACCAGCCAATTATAATAGAACAGATAGAATACATTCAGCGCCAAATGCGCCAGCACCAGCACATAAGAACGGGTATACCGGAAGATCAGCACCAGCAGCAGGCCGTAAGCGTTATAGTCCAGCGGCAGAGCATCCATCAGCAGCACAGCTACAACCACTACCGGAATACCCGCCCACAGATTCGGCAGCTTATCAAGCAGGGCAAGGACCAGCGCTGAGATCAGCAGGGTAAAGACGACATTCCAGCCTCCCGGATGAATCGCCAGATTGTACGGAATCTGTGCCAGCACCGCAATGACAAGCAGCCGCCGCAGATAGCGGGGTCTGGAGGAGGTATGGATATAGCCTTGCGCCAGCGCGTAGCAGTAGATCGGGAAGGCAATTCTCCCCACATATCTCCAGGCAAGCTCACCCGGGAAAAAGATCAGCCCAACATGGTCAATCAGCATGGTCAGCATGGCAATAATCTGCATCTGTAGCCTCCTGTTACTATCATGAAATATAAAGCACCTTAGGTGCTATTATCCATGCCAGAGCCGTATGCTGCAAGCTGTGCGGGAGAACTTGTACGACAGGCAAGCCGGAGCCGCTCCCTCTGGAGCAGTTCCGGCCGGGTTCTATCTTACTATCAGGCTGTCTTCGACTTGTTATAGATATCAAAGCCTACGGCAAGCAGCAGCACCAGTCCCTTGATCCCCTGCTGCCAGTCTACGCCGAGGCCGACGAGCGACATGCCGTTGTTCATGACGCCCATGACCAGACCTCCGATAATAGCACCGACTACGGTTCCGATTCCCCCGGACGCGGAGGCTCCGCCGATGAAGCAGGCAGCGATAGCATCCAGCTCGAAGTTCGTACCGGCCTTAGGGGTAGCCGAGTTCAGGCGGGCCGCGAAGACCAGACCGGAAAGGGCAGCGAGTACACCCATGTTGACGAATACCCAGAAGGTCACCCGTTTGGTTTTGACGCCGGAGAGGCTTGCCGCCTTCTCATTGCCGCCCAGGGCATAGATATGCCGCCCCATGGTCATGTGGTTCATGACGAAGGAGTACAATACGATCAGCACCATCAGAATCACAAGGATATTAGGAATCCCGTTATATTGTGCCAGAACATAGGTGAACAGGTTGATGACGATCACCAGCGCAGCAGCCTTGGCAACGGACATCCAGACCGCAGACCGCTCAAAACCGTACTTCACCGTGATCCTGCGGCTGCGGATTTCCTGATAGATCACCAGCAGCGACAGCAGAACGCCGATGATCAGGGTCAGCACATTCAGCGAGCCCACGCTTGCGACATCGGGAATGAACCCGGAGCTGATCTTCTGAAAAGTCTTCGGGAAAGGTGCAATCGACTGCCCGTTCAGCACGATCATCGTCAGACCCCGGAACAGCAGCATGCCCGCCAGGGTAACAATGAACGCCGGGATTTTGACATAAGCGACCCAGAAGCCCTGCCAGGCCCCGACCAGCGCGCCCATCAGCAGCGAGATGACTACGGCCAGTACCGGATTCAGCTCCATATCCACCATCATAATGGCCGACAGGGCGCCGATGAAGGCAGCTACCGAGCCGACCGAGAGGTCGATATGCCCAGTGATGATTACCAGCACCATCCCGATAGCCAGCACCAGTATGTAGCTGTTCTGCAGAATGAGATTGGTCACGTTCAGCGGCTTCAGCAGAATGCCGTCGGTCAGAATTTGAAAGAACACCGAAATAAAAATCAAGGCAATGATCATGCCGTATTGGCGGATATTTTTTTTGAACAGTTCACTAATGGCTCCCATGCGGTGTTACCCCCTGCTTCGTGTCATAAATTTCATCAAAAGCTCCTGCGACGCATCCTTCCGCTCCACTTCCCCGCTGATCCGCCCTTCACACATGGTGTAGATCCGGTCGCACATCCCGATGATTTCCGGCAGCTCGGAAGAGATGACCAGCACGCCCTTCCCCTCTGCGGCAAGGCTGTTGATGATGGAATAGATTTCGTATTTGGCCCCGACATCGATGCCCCGCGTAGGCTCATCGAGGATCAAAACATCCGGCTGGGCGTAGATCCATTTGCTGAGCACCACCTTCTGCTGGTTGCCGCCGCTGAGATTCACGGTTTTTTGCAGGATGCTGGGGGTCTTGATATTCAGCTTCTTGCGGTATTCCTCTGCGACCAGCACTTCCTCGTTCTCATTAATGACGCCATGGCGGGAGAGCTTCTTCAGGCTGCTGAGCGAGATGTTCCGCTTGATATCGTCGATCAGGATCAGGCCGTAATGCTTGCGGTCCTCGGTCACGTAGGCTAACCCATGCTCTATCGCCTGGCTGATGTTATTCAGGTGTACTTCCTTGCCGTGCATAAAAGTCTGGCCGCTGATCCGCTTGCCATATGACTTGCCGAACACACTCATCGCCAGCTCCGTGCGCCCTGCGCCCATCAGCCCGGCAATGCCAACCACCTCACCCCGCCGGATGTGGAGATTAATTTGATCCAGCATTTTGCGGTCCGCCTGTGTCTCATGATAGACATTCCAGTCACGGATCTCGAAGATCGTCTCTCCCAGATCCGGTGTGCGCTCAGGGTAACGGTTCGTCAGATCGCGCCCGACCATGCCTTTGATAATGACATCCTCTGTAACGGCATCCTGCTTCATATCCAGGGTCTTGATGGTCTGTCCATCCCGCAGAATCGTGACGGAATCCGCTATTTTCTCGATTTCGTTCAATTTGTGGGAAATGATAATCGAGGATATCCCCTGCTTCTTCAGCTCCAGAATGAGCAGCAGCAGGTTCTCGCTATCATCCTCATTCAGCGCCGCTGTCGGTTCGTCGAGAATGAGCAGCTTCACTTCCTTGGAGAGCGCCTTCGCGATCTCTACAAGCTGCTGCTTGCCGACACCTATCGTAGAAACTCCTGTAAACGGCGATTCCTTGAGGCCGACGGTGGTTAGCAGCGCCTTGGTCTTGACCGTCGTTTCGTTCCAGTTGATCACCCCGCGTCTGGCCTGTTCATTGCCGAGGAAGATGTTCTCCGAAATCGACAAATACGGAATCAGCGCCAGCTCCTGATGGATAATGACGATCCCCAGGCCCTCGCTGTCCTTGATATCCTTGAACTGGCATACCTGCCCCTGGTAATAGATATCCCCTTCATACGTCCCGTGCGGATACACTCCGCTAAGCACCTTCATCAGCGTGGACTTGCCTGCCCCGTTCTCTCCGCAGAGAGCGTGGATCTCGCCTGCCTTCACCTGCAGATTGACTGACGAGAGCGCTTTGACGCCGGGGAATGTCTTGGTAATGCCTTTCATCTCCAAAATAATTTCGCTCATGTGCCTCTCACCCAGCTTTCCTTGTGACTGTGCAGCGGTTCTCCGGCAGATATTATCGTTGTTAGATGCCGCCGGGAAACCGCGAGAATTGCTGCTGATTATTATTGTCCGAGCTGCTCTTTGGTGTAGTACCCGCCGTCCACCAGCACTTTATCCACATTGCCCGCATCCACAGAGACCGGCTCCAGCAGGTAGGACGGGACGATTTTGACCCCGTTGTCGTAGGTGGTGGTATCGTTGACTTCAGCTTCGGTCCCCTTCAGCACACTCTCCGTCATCTCCACTGCCTTCTTGGCCAGCTCGCGGGTATCCTTGAATACTGTCTGAGTCTGCTCTCCGGCCAGAATGGACTTCACGGAAGCCAGCTCGGCGTCCTGTCCGGTAACTACCGGAAGCTTCTTATCGCCGGAGCCGTAGCCTACACCCTTAAGCGAAGACAGAATACCGATGCTGATGCCATCGTAAGGAGACAGGACGGCGTCCAGATTATCGCTCGCATAGTTCGCACTCAGCAGGTTATCCATCCGTGATTGGGCGGCAGCGCCGTCCCAGCGCAACGTAGCTACTTTATCCATCGTAAGCTGCTTGCTGCGGACCACCAGTTTACCGGAATCGATATATGGCTTCAGAATCGACATGGCGCCGTCGAAGAAGAAGTAGGCATTGTTGTCATCCGGCGATCCGCCGAACAGCTCGATGTTGAACGGGCCTTTGCCGTCCTTCAGGCCAAGCTTCTCTTCAATGTAAGAGCCTTGCAGCACACCCACCTTGAAATTATCGAAGGTTGCATAATAGTCTACGAATTCACTTTTTTTGATCAGACGGTCATAAGCGATCACCTTAACGTTGGCATCATGCGCCTTCTGCAGCACGTCCGTCAGCGCCTCACCGTCAATTGAAGCGATTACAATTGCATTCACACCTTTGGTGATCATGTTCTCAATCTGCGAGACCTGATTCTCCACCACATCCTCCGCATATTGCAGATCCGTGCCGTAGCCCAGCTTCTCGAACTCCTTGACCATGTTGTTGCCGTCATTCACCCAGCGCTCCGAAGATTTGGTCGGCATCGCGATGCCCACCTTGCCCTTCGATGTATCCCCGCCGCCGGAAGAGCTGCCAGCGCTGCTGGATGAATTACCACTGTTGCCGCATGCAGATAAGATGAGTACCAGTGTTAGCAGAAGCGTGATCATTGAATATTTTTTCATTCCTGCACTACCCCCTGAACTATTCTGATGTCTTCCACAGGTGTTCCCGTGTGACAAATCGAGTATAGCAACCGGGGGCAGGTGCCGTATTTACACTGAGGCTACTGTTTTTGTGAAAATATAACTTTTTATATGCAAAAAGGAATGCCCTCTCGCCTATAGATGGCTACTGAAGCATTCCCCACTATTCATCCAGTATCTTCAGTTACTTGCGTACCTCAGCCTGCACCCCTTTACGGAACTGCAGCGGCGCCACACCGGTCTGCTTCTTGAAGGCCGTGCTGAAATAATGCTGGGTCTCATAGCCCGACTGCTCCGCCACCTCGTTAATACTGAGGTCGGTTGAATGCAGAAGCTGGGCGGCCCGGCGGATACGGGTCTGGGTCAGATAAGTGCCGAAGGATTCGCCCAGCTCCTGCTTGAACAGGCGGCTCAGATAGACCGGGGAGGCTTGAAGCAGGCCTGCTGTGGCCTCCAGGGTAAGCTCGCATTCGCTGTAATGCTCCTGGATATGCTGCTTCGCCCGGCGGACGAGCGGGGACAGCGGCTGCTCCTTGACCAGCGCCACCCGGCAGCTCCGGTAAGCGGCAGCAAGCTCTGTAATCTCTCCCTGGATCAGCCGCGTGCCGACTTCAACAGCGATTTTGAGATGGCTGCGCACTGCGGCCTCCACTCCGGCCAGGATGCGCTCACCGGCGGCATCCCACAGCAGGATAACGATCAATCCGGCGGCGTCCCGGAACATCACCTTGGGATAAGGGTCCAACAGCTCGGCGGCGATATTCTCTATGGCGAACAAGAAGAGCTGCCGCTCCTTCTCCTTCATCGCCGGATGCTGGCCCTCCCACCGCCAGCGGATGATGCCGATCAGCTCCGGCCGCTGCGGCGGAAGCTTGAGGAATTGCAGCTGCTCCCGGATCTCCGCCTGGCTCAGATTACCATCCAGCCATTCCTGGCAGAAGCGCTCGCGCAGCAGCGGGAAGTTCTTCATCAGCTGCCGGGAAGCCTGCTCCAGATGCTGGCTCTGCTGCCGCTCGGACTCCAGCTCATCGCGGACGCCCCGCAGCACCTGCATCAATTGCTTCGGCTCCGCAGGCTTGAGAATATAATCATTCACCTGCAGCCGGATCGACTCCTGGGCATAGGCGAATTCATCGTGGCCGGTGATCACAATAATCTTGCAGCCGGGCAGTGCCTCCCGCAGCCGCTTCATCAGCTCCATGCCATGCATTATCGGCATGTTCAGATCCACCAGGGCGATATGAATGGCATTCTCCACGGCCAGCTCCAGCGCCTCTTCCCCGTCTTCTGCCTCTGCCGTCACCTCCATGCCCAGGCTATCCCAGTCCACGCATTGCCGGATGCCCTCCCGGATAATGCGCTCATCATCGGCAATGATTACTTTCCATTTGTTCATCATCTGCGGATCATCCTCTCTGTCCTAATCCTTCTCAGGGTAATGCTCACGAACAACCGGATGACATACGGTTACAAGAGTTCCCTGCCCCGGTCCGCTCTCAATCTGGATCCCGTACGGCACTCCGTAGGTCAGCCTGATCCTCGCCTGCACATTCAATATGCCGTAGCCGCTTCCTGCGGTGCCTGTTACAGCCATGTCCGTCTCCGTACGCTCCAGTTCTTCTGCGCCAACCGCTTCGAGCCGCTGTCTGAGCTCCTTCAGCCTATCCGCAGACATCCCTGCACCATCATCGCGTACGGTAAGATACAGGTCGTTGTCCCGTTCTACAACTGCAATGGAGAGGTGGCCGGGGCCGCGTCGTTCCTTGATGCCGTGATAGATCGCGTTCTCCACCATCGGCTGCAGCAGCAGCTTAAGCACATACAGCTCCTGTAAGTGCGGCTCCACTTCAATGGAATAGGTCAGCTTGGTGCTATAACGGACATGCTGAATTTTCAGATAGCTGACGATATGCTCCAGCTCATCGGAGAGCGGTATGATATCGCTCCCTTTGCTTAAGCCGAGCCGAAACAGCCTGGAGAGGGACTGGACGACCTCGGCGATATCCTTCGCTCCCTTGCTGCGGGCCATCCAGTGAATCGTATCCAGCGTATTGTACAGAAAATGCGGCTTGATATGCGCCTGGAGACTGCGCAGCTCCGCCTCACGCTTTTGCCGCGCCTGAAGCTCGGTCAGGGATAGCAGCCGGCTAATCTGGGCCAGCATCGTATTGAAGCTGCGGCCGAGCAGCCCGATCTCATCGGAACGGCTGCCCCAGTAGCGGATCGTCAGATCACCGGACTGTGCCTTGCTCATGAAGGAGGCCAGCTGGCCGATAGGACGGGAGATCGAATAGGCCAGATAGAATGAGGCGGTCATGCCCAGCATACAGACCACAAATACAAACGTGACAACATTGAACGTAATCTCGCGGATTCCATAAGCCGACTCATCCATCGGGAACACGCCCATCGTGGTCCAGCCGGTAAACGGCGAGGTCCGGTAGATCAGCTGAAGCTTGCGGCCGTCTACTGTCTCCGAGGTAATGCCCGAGGACTCGGTGAACAGACCTGCCGGGATGTTACGCATTAAAGGGTGCTGCGGCGCGTAAATCATCTCTCCGCGATTGTCCACCACCGTCAGATATCCGGTTTTGCCAAGCGTGACATCTCTAGCCGTCTCCGCGATCACCCGCAGCTTCAGATCCACCAGCACCACACCCTGGACCACCTGCGTCTCAGGATTCACAATGGCCCGTACAGCAGAGACCACCTCGCTCTCCTTATAGTCCACATGGGACCTGACCGCACGGCCATACGGATGCCCGACGATCAGGAAGATCCCCTTATTCTCTGCCGCCTGCTTGTACCAGCTCTCCTCCGTCAGCCGGGTACCGGAACGGGTATACATCTCGTTGCTGATGAAATCGCCTTCACGATTGACCAGCATGATGCCTGCTATCTCGGAGCTGAGTGTGGTGAAGCCCTGCAGAAATTTGCGGATATTGTACTCCGCCGATTCCCCATTGCCCGCTGCGGGGTCCGGCTGTGCCGGAGCCGGTGAAGCCCCCTTCAGGAACTTCTGGACGCCCGGATCGAACGAGATCAGGTACGTAATTTTCTGCAGATTCTCCACATCACTCTCTATGGCGGTATTTACCTTGCGGATGAGCTGCATCGTGTTCTCGGTACTCTGCTCCTCCACGATCCGGTCCACCGTCCAGCCAATCAACAGCCCCAGTCCAATGGAAGGCAGAATGCTAATCAGCAAAAAGTGAATAATCAGCTTATAGCGGATCGGCATATTATTCAGCTTCAGCTTCTCCATGCTCACGCCGGTCTTGTGCATCCCAGGCTCCCCCTCTGCCGCCTATTTGGCATAATAATTGTCCACATTCTGCCGCGTGACCACATCAATTCCGGTATCTACAGAATCGGGGACAGGCAGGGGCTTGTTATTGGCATAGGCCTCAGGATCAGCCTCCAGATCACGGTGCAGATGAAACAGCTCGGTCAGCGACCAATAACCCATATTCCAGGTGCCCTGGGCCATGGTTGCGGCAATCTTGCCTTCCTTCACCAGATCGAGTGTGCCTTTATCCGTATCGAAGCTGATAATCTGCGGGACCGGTCCGCTCCCAGGGGTGGCATCCACAGCTTCCGCGACCCCGATGCCTCCATTACTTTCCGTGGCAAAAATTCCCGCCAGCTGCGGATATCGCACCAGCAGCTGCTCGGCAGCCTCCCTGGACGCCACCTGATCTCCCCGCCCATCCTTAACCGCCACCAGCTTCATCTGCGGGTATTTGCTGCGAATTGTGTCCGTGAAGCCGTCCGTCCGCTCCTGGTGATTATGCTGATCCGGTGTGGTGATAATAGCTACCTCGCCCTTGCCCCCGGTCAGCTCGGCCATCTTATGCGCCGCCTTCGTTCCGGCATTATAATTGTCCGTTCCCAGGAAGGAATACGCCTTGCTGCCCTCCGCTCCCGAATCAAACAGCACCACCGGAATACCACTCTCCACAGCCTTGTTAATCGTCGCTGTAAGCAGCTTGGAATTCACGGCCGAGATGGCAATTCCCGCCGGCTTCTTGGCGATGGTCTGCTCCAGCACCGTCATCTGTTCACTCGCATTATGCTGGGTGGAGCCGTGATACTCGACGGATACATTTAGCTCCTCTGCGGCGTCCTCGAAGCCCTTCAGCACGCTTTTCCAGTAATCTATGCCGATCTGGAACGTAACCATCACATATTTGTCCTCAATATTGCCGCGCAGTCCCGCAGTCTCCCACGGGTCTGCCGCATTCCCCTGCTGCTTGTAATTCAGCACGTAAAGTACGAAGATGCCGATTAGCAGCACGTAGACAAGCCCAAGCTTTTTCACATATGTAACCCCTTTCATAACAATGAATGCTGAAGGCCCTAGGGCCCCAGGTTCTTCCATCTATGTCCAATCTAGTCTACTGGCTTGGCAGCCGTTCCGTCAATTATGTTACTGGGCCAATGTTAAAAACTCGTTATCTGCTACGACATTTTATGTCGTACCGCTTGTTCTATACTGGACAGGTACCATCAATTCAATGAAACGAGGATTACAAGAATGTCAAAAACCAAACGCGGACGGGTACTCTGGACCCTTCCTTCCCGTGGACGCGGCACCTGTCCGGTCTGCGGGACCACCCGGATCAAGCTGCTCTACACCAAAATAAAATCCGACGGCAGCGCCCTGAAGGTCTGCAAGCGCTGCGACAAAGCGACGCAGGTTAGAGTGGACGCAGCAACCAAGTAAATTGACGCAAGGATGCTCCATGCTTCATGCTTCGTGCATGGATGCCGGGGCATCCTTGTTTCTTTGAGAGGAACGCTCACGCTGGTCTAAAGCACCATCTCCAGCTATACTGGAGGCTGACAGAAAGGAGCGGGAGCAGCATGAGCCATATTCACCGGATTCAGTGGTTTGACCAGCAGGTCCGCCAGCTTACTTATCCGAACAGCAGCAAGCTGGCGGAGCAGTTCGAGATTTCCAGGCGCCAGGCCCAGCGGGATATTGAATACCTGGCGGAATCGCTGCGGGCCCCGCTCCGCTATGTAGCGAAGCAGCGCGGATATATCTATGAGGACAACAGCTTCGTGCTCCCACATCTGTACATTACGGACGAGGAGCAGCGGGTGCTGAAATATCTGGCTTACCGGTATAGTCACTATGATTATGAGAACGCCCAGACCATCCGCAAGGTGGGCGGTCTGCTGGAGCGGTTCACGGCGCAGCCGCTTGCGGACAGGGAGATTAAGCTGCCTGTATTTGAAGTGAATCCCCACCGACTGCAGGTCATGGAGATGCTAGAGCAGGCTATCCAGGCCCGCAGGGTGGTCCATGTTCTCTACCGGAACGGGCAGGATCCCCCGCAGGAGCTGTATCTCTGTCCCCTACAGCTAAGCCGGCGGATTGAAGATGATTATCTCGTGGCCGCTGTGGAAGGAGACGGGCGGAGTGAGTATTACAACCTGTCGGGCATCCGTGAGCTAACACTGACCAGCAAGGTTTTTATAGCCGGGGAGAACGGTCCTGCAGCTCCAGCCGGGCAGGCCAGACCCTTGAAGCCTTTCACGGCAAGAATCCGGTTACCCGGAATACCCCGGGAGCCGTCTTGGGGAGGTTACCAGCTTCGCGCCGCTGACAAGGATATCTATGAAGTTGATTTTTATGATACCAGCGCGTTCATTGCACATCTGCTCCACTCGGAGTGGAGTGCCCTCCTGGCCCCCAAATGGCTGAAGGAGAAGCTCCGCAGCATCTGTGAGACAGTAGTGAGCCGCCTGGATGAACAGGAGAATGAACAGTGAGCAAACGAACAGGTGTAATCCTTGACGTCCGGATGCAGCGTGAATCGAAATCCTTTACCGATGCGCTCTATGCCGTACTGACTGCCGCCGGGTTATTCGAGGGTCCAAAATTTCTGCTCTCCGGGCTAAGCGGCATGGCCTTCAAATTCACCGTACATGAGAAGCTCCTCCCCATGTCTGTTACGGCTTACGGACAGTGGGGCACAGAGCATCGCCGGGCTGTCGACAACCTCGGGATCTTCTTGGTGGATGACGGCGGGAGAACCAGACATGATTCCTTCGGGGCGTATCAACGGATCGCTATTGACTGTGTCAAGCAGAGTCTGGACCGCGGTCTGGCCTGCCTCTACTGGATACCGGAATTCGGAGTGATTCATGGTTATGATGAGGATGACCGGGTGTTCTATGTACAGGATGGCTGGTCCGGTGAGACACAATATGTGCTGTATGATAACTTCGGCCTTAACTTCACGCCCTTCTGGGACTGTATGTATGTCGGAGAGCGGGTGATGATTCCATTGCAGGATACTGTACTTGAATCACTTCGGCTTGCGCTGGAGGATTGGGAGACTCCTCACAAAACACTCCCTGACTCAAGCCTCGGTTCAGGCCGCCTGGCCTACAGCTTCCTGATCCGGGCGCTTCAGCAGGGCGGATTCGACAGCTACGGCGCTATTTACATCCTTGAATCGTACATGACTTCACGGATCGAAATCTCCGCTTATCTGCGGGAGGTTCAGTCCGTATTACCGGGTCTTAAGGAAGTCAGCCGCTTGTATGATGAGCTGGTGGAGGGGCTGAGGGGACCGCTCGCGGCTGCAATCTCTGAGAAGAACAGCGGCAAGCTGCTAATGCAAGTTCAGCTTCCCTCCCTCTGCTCTGCTTTGAAGAAGGCCTTGGAGCTGGAGGAAAGGGCGATGCAGCAGGTTACAAAAATTTCTGGGCAGTACCCGGACCGGAAGCGGTCCACACTGCCCAGATGGGGGGCGCACACCGCACGATGAATGAACATCATAATAAGCACGCTTCAGCCGCTGCGGATCAGCCGCGTGTGCCGCCCGCTTCTTCTTTTGCAGATGCGATGCACCAGGTCCTGTCGGCCAAAGGCTGGTTCACACTCTCCAAGCCCATGCTGGCCGGAATGACGGCCTTATGTTTCCGTCTGTCGGTACACAGGCAGCTTCACCCGGATTCTGCTACGGCATATAACTGGGCGGCTGAACATTGCGTAGCAGCAGATCTGATTGGTATTATCGCCATGCAGGGTGCAGGCTTTAACTTCAGCCCTACCTTCCCTCTCTATCAGAAGCAGGCTATTTCAGAAATCCGCAGATCACTTGAGCAAGGCACCGGTGTGGTCTGCTGGAAGGACCGTTTCATAGTGATTACCCGCTGTGATGATGAACGACAGCTTTTCTATTACACAGAGAATGCTTCTGCCGCAGAACTGGAGCTGCCTTACGAGCAATTCGGAAGGAATGAATCGCCATATTGGTATGGCCAAATCTATGAAGGCCAGATCCGCAAGGATATCGTTCAGGTGCTCAGAGAGTCCTTCATCCAGGCGGTGTATAAGGCAGAGGTTCATGATCTGATGCTGCCGGAATCGCAATACGCTTGCGGTTTGCAGGCCTATGATGCGATGCAAGAAACCTTGGCGGACGGGACCTACGATGCTGCCGGAGCTTATGAAACGCTGCTCTTCTATGCAGGGTTGAAGCAGGACACTGCAGCCTACGCAAAAGAAGCCAGCCAATATTGGCCCGAAGTTGAAGGCGTTGCAGAGCATTATGCAGCTCTGGCTGCTGTCTATAATCAAATAACGCACACTCTATGCAAGCAGACTGTACAAGCTCCAGAGGGTCCATGTTCGCTGGATGCCCAATCTCTGCTTCCACTCCTCCGGGAAGCACAGCGTATAGAGACCGCAGCGATCCAGTCCATCCGCATACTGCTCCGTGAGCCGATCGAGAACCGCTTCCATGATGTGGGGCTGCGCTAAGCCACGGCGGAGTGCTCAGAACATCAGAGACTCCGCGTATTTCTCCCCTTCGAGTAGATCATATTCGACTAGACGGTAGTCAGCCAGCAGCGCCTGCTGCTCCGGGGTCAGCTCCTTCAGAGTTCCGGTATCGCCCGGCCCGATTAGCACCTTCTTGCTAAGTCCCGGAATTTCAGCCCGTACCTGCTCCAGCAGCTTATAAAAGGCCGGCAGCGTCTGCCCGGATAACCGGAAGACCGCAGGGCCGAGAAAGGCCGGGCTAAGCGTCCCGAGCGGCTCCTTCCCGATCTCAAAGTTAGCGAGTACCAACAGCTTCGTCTCATGCTTCAGCCTTGGCTCCTGATCCCAGCCTGCTGCGGTATAGATCCCGGCGCTGAGCGCAGGCAGATGATCTCCCCAGAACACCGCGATAGTGGGCCGCTTGATCTTCAGCAGCTCCTGCTGGAGATAAGCCATGGCCTCGTCTGTCAGCTTGGTATCCTGCACATAAGTCTCCAGCTCATCCTTCTGTTCCGGCAGTCCGCCTTGGACGGTGATCGTGTTCGGTCCGTTCACGCCTTTGACGAATGGAAAATGATTCTGCATCGTCACCAGATGCAGGAATGCCGGGCCTGATGCCTCTTGAAGCTGCCGGACCGCCTCCTGTACAGCTGCTTTATCCGAGACATACCCCTCTGGAGTCAGGCGGTCAGCGTCCGGCAGATCCTTCTCACTTGTGAAGCGGTCGAACCCCAGCACCGGATAGACACGGTTCCGGTTATAGAAGGTCTCATCGAACGGATGCAACGCCAGTGCCTCATACCCTCTGTCCTTCAGAATGCTGACGATTGACGGCAGGGAGGACATTTTGACGATGCGCTGCTGATAAGGAATCGTTCCATCCCCCAGAAAATACATCGACAGCCCGGTCAGGGCCTCGAACTCCACATTAGCCGTATTGCCGCCGAATTCCGGGGACAGCAAATAACCGGACGGCGTCTGCCCCGCCACCCCATGGATGAACTTCAGCGGATCTTCGCTAAGCGTATATCCGGGCAGGCGCGTAGGATCGAAGAACGCCTCATTCATCATAAACAGAATGTTCGGCTGTTCCCCTGGCGCGGCCTGTACCGGCGCCTCCGGCAATGCCGAATACTTGGCAGCTACCGCTTCAACCGCTTCGCGGCTGTAGCCCTCCGGCTTGTCCATCAGGCTCTGCCGCAGATTCCCGGCGAACGCATAGACGAACCCGTTCTGCGTATAATTGACCTTCTGATTCCAGAAGATGTTCTGATAGCTCATTGCTGCAACCACAGGAGATTGACCGGTGACCAGCACAAGAAACCATGTGCTTAGCCCCACAGAGATCCCCGCCAGCGTCACGCGTAAGGACAGTCTGATCCGGTTCTTCGGCAGCTTAATAATCACAAGGACCAGACCGGCAACCAGCAGAACAGCGGTCCCTATAGCAAACGGAGAGATCATCCCGCTGGTAATCTTGCTCATTCCTTCGGCATTCTTCAGCAGCATCAGATCCCACGGAAACAGCGGTTCGCCTCTCGTAGCCAGCTTCTGATCACTTGCAATCCCCAGCAGCACGAACAGCGCCGAGACCACCGCCGGCCCCGCATACGCATTCGGTACAATCACTGAGCTTAAGAGCAGGATGAAGAATATAAACAGACTTCCGGTACAATACAGCCAAGGATAAGCCCCAACCCACTTTAGCGCATGAAGCACATCCAACCGAAAAGAAGCAGCCTGCAAAAACAAATTCAGCCCAAATCCTATAGCCAGTAAAATGATCAACAAATACAACAAACGCTTCGATGGCAATATCCGAGACAAGTTCATTCACTCCTAACTATTAAAGGAGTAGTATACGCCTTTAAGCTTAAAACCGCCTTAAAATTCATTTCCCAAATGAGTACAACGCTACAAAAAAGAGCAGCATCCATACATCAGACGCTGCTCTTCTCTTTTTTTTCTATTCTCATCCCAGCGGGATAGACTGAATTTGTAATATACACTCAGGGTGAAGTGGCGGAAGAGAAGTTTGAACTGGAGGAGCGATAGCGTTCGCCTTTAGGTTTGTATTTCTACTGCGAACAGCAGTTTAAATCAGGAAATACAAACCTAACAGCGGCCGGAAGTCAAACCTTCTTTGCAGCCACGGATAACCCCTGAGAGGGTTTTATCGCTTCAAGACCCCCTACTTACTTCACGTATATCCGGCTGCTCTCCTCCCAATATTCCCCAGGCTCCAGCCCGAACAAGCCGATGTCATCAGCAGGCAGATCCACCTTTGGCGCATTCACCAGGTTGATCTGCGGCTCAGGACAGAAGAAGCCTTCGGTTGCTCCGTTGTTCCAGATCATCCATTGCTTATACGAGGTACCCACATCATACACCAGCGTAACTCCGGCCTTGCGGTCGGTAAGCTCCATCCGGTTCCGCCCATTCTGGGCAGCTGCGGTGTAGTGGTTGTCCATAGACGCGTAGAATGGATACAATCCTTCGCCGCGCAGAGCTACCTCATCAGCAGTCAGCTCCTGGAATTTGCCGGTTGGCAGCATCCGCTCGTTAAGCTCCCAGCGTTCGCCGATCGTTAGCTTAACACGGTAATCCTGCGCGCTGCTGCCTGGGGCGAACGGAGCATTAATAGCGGTATGGAACGCCAGCAGGCAAGGCATCAGCACATCGCCGTCATTGTGGACCAGCAGCTGCTGGGACAGGCCGCCTTCACCGAGCGTGTAGCGCAGCTTGATCGTATATTTGAACGGCAGATACTGATAGGACGGATGGTTCTCATCCACCTTGATCGCTACAGTGACGAAGCTTTCGCTTGTGCCGGTGCCGAATTCCTCTACCTCCCATGCTGCTGTATGTAGGAAGCCATGCAGATGATTGCCGGTTTTGGCTTCATTGACAGGCAAATGATAGGTCTGTCCATTCCACGGGAACTCTCCATCCTCATAGCGGTTCGGCGGAAACAGTACAGGAATACCATGTATACCCGGGTTCGCCTTGAACGCTTCCATCTCTTCCGCGCCAGGCTCATGCAAGAAACGGTAACCGCTCTCAGTATCACGGAAGCAGATCAGATTCCCGCCGATGCCTGGCAGAATAGCCGCTTCATAACGGCCGGCCTTCAGCCAGACAGCGGCTTCTCCCTCATAGTGTCCTTCAAATGCTGTAATCGGTGTCATTACAATAATCCCCTTCCATATGATCAAAATGACTCTCTCATAGATAGAGTACCACATCTGCCGGAATGGCAACATGCCATTTTTACAGCTGCTCGACTTCGACACTCATGACATGCTCGATTTTTTTCACATCATAATAGATTTCCGTAGCATAATCCTTGTCTGGCGCAGAAACGACCATGTCGATCATCTGCCTGCCATCCTCAAGATCCTTGATCTTCATTCGCCGGATGGTCCGGCCGGTTTTGCGCGTTTTGCGCTGGTCGGTCATGACATGCCGCTGCTCAATCTTCTGAATCACATCCGTCAGGATATAGTTCGGTTCCATAATGATTTTGATGGAGATCTCGTGCTTGTTCAGCACTTCAGGTCCGATGGCTTTGATAAGCAGAGGCACAGCGTTAACCGCGAACATAAGCAATATAACCGCATAACCCGCCTCTACATAAAAGCCTGCGCCAACTGCAATTCCGATACCGGATGCCGTCCAGATCAGCGCGGCCGAGGTTAAGCCGGAGATCGCATCTCCGCCTCTGCGCAGAATAACACCCGCTCCCAAAAAACCGATACCGCTGACAATCTGCGCCGCCAGACGCATCGGGTCCATATTGGGATGATCCGTTCCGCCGAATTTGTCATACGCATGAATAGATACCAGGGTTACCAGACAGCTGGCGATGCTGATGACCATACTGGTCCGGATTCCCAGCGGTTTCTGTTTCAATTGGCGGTCAATGCCGATGAACAGCCCGAACAGCATGGCCACAAGCAGCTTGATGATTGATTCCATATGCAGCAGGTCCATATTCATAATTTATTTTCCTCCTTCCTCGCCCGTCATGGCACATAGAATCAGTATACCTGAAATGCGCTGCAACTTTTACTGAAATTTTCTGCTGCCCGGTCAAAACAAGAAACGGACCCCTATCCCCGCTAACCGGGAGCTTCAGGCAGTACTGCCTAAGGCTCCGGCAAGGAACATCGTCCGTTTCAGAGAAGACTTCACTTATCCCATCATATGAGCAATGAGTGACTTATAGAAGGATTAGCCGTGCAGGAGGGATTCCGCTCCGTCACAGTAGATTTCCGTACCCGTGATATGATCCGAATCCTCAGAAGCCAGGAACAGCGCCAGCTTAGCCACCTGATCCGGACGCCCCGGCCCCTTCTCCAGCGGCTGCCCGCCATCCGGGAATTCCACTTCAATCTGCACTTCCTTAAGATCATCCGAAGGATAGGTATTATCATCTATATTCGTGGTAATCGCTCCCGGACAGATAGCGTTTACACGTATCTTGTACTGGGCCAGCTCAAGAGCAGCCATTTTCATAAAAGCCACCTGACCAGCCTTGGTCGTACTATAGGCAGAGAACCCGACATTGGAGAATACCCGGTTACCGTTGATCGAGCTGTTGATCAGAATACTGCCGCCCTTCTCTTTGAGATGGGGAATCGCATACTTGACGGTGGCGAAGGTGCCCCGCAGATTAATCTGAATCGTCTGGTCCCAGGACTCGATGTCCATCGTCTCAATCGGTGTCATGGCCCCGTTGATCCCGGCATTGGCGAAGACTACATCCAGCTGCCCCCACTTCTCCACTACCTGTTTCACGGCATGCTCCACTTGCGGCGGATCAGCGATGTCGCATTCAAACACTGCGGCTTCTCCGCCCTCCTGCTTGATCTGAGCGGCCACCTTCTCCGCATTCTCTACCGTCCGGTCCAGAAGGGCCACCTTGGCCCCGCTTCTGGCGAACTCCAGCACAGATGCCCGGCCGATGCCCGAGCCGCCTCCTGTAACAATCGCTACCTTGCCTTCCAGTTTGTTCGCAGTCATATGTGCAGTCGCCTCCATTGGTGTTTGATGTTCAAGTCAAGTTCTTTCCCTTAACTTTACCTCTCATACCCGGATATGAATCGGACCAGCGCACCTGAAATGGCAAAAAGCTTGACCCGCTGCCGGATAAACCGGCGGCAGATCAAGCCATGAAGCTCAGGAATGATGATTCTGAATCAGCCCAGCATCATCCGGTCGTCAGCCAGCTTATGTCCGCTGATCGCTTCGAATTCGCCAAGCAGACGCTCTACCGTCAGATCCTTTTTGCGCGTCTCATCGAAATCGAGGATGATCGAGCCTTTATCCATCATGATGAGCCGGTTGCCCAGGCGGATCGCCTGATCCATGTTATGGGTAACCATCAGTGTAGTCAGCTTCATCTCACGGACAATAGATTCCGTTAGGGTAGTGATCAGCTCGGCACGCGAAGGGTCCAGCGCAGCCGTATGCTCATCCAGCAGCAGAATCTGAGGCTGGGTGAAGGTCGCCATCAGCAGGCTCAGCGCCTGCCGCTCGCCTCCTGAGAGCAGCCCCACCTTGGCCCGCAGCCGGTCCTCGAGGCCGATGCCCAGACGGCTGAGCTGTTCGCGGAACAGCGTACGTCTGTGCGCATTAACACCCAAGGACAGCCCGCGGGGCTTGCCCCGCTTGTAGGCCATAGCCAGGTTCTCCTCAATCGTCATATGCGGCGCAGTCCCGGCCATCGGGTCCTGGAAGACCCGGCCGATCCAGCGTGCTCGCTGGTATTCCGCCAGATGGCTGATCGAGCTGCCCTCAATACGCGCTTCCCCCAGATCGGGCTTCATCACGCCTGAGATAATATTCATCAGTGTAGATTTGCCGGCACCGTTACTGCCGATAATCGTTACGAAATCGCCCGCGTTCAGTTCAAGATCGATCCCCAGCAGCGCGACCTTCTCATCCGGCGAGCCGGGGTTGAACAGCTTACATACATTGTCAAGCTTCAACATTGGCGGCCCCTCCTCTCTGCTTACTGCGCTGAGCCAGCTCAGCAAGCTCTGCCGTCCGTCTGCGGGCCGTGCTCTTCTGCTTCACATACCGCTGAACCGACGGGAAGACGAGGGCAATAATGACGATAATTGCGGTGATTAGCTTGAGATCGGAAGGCTTGAGCCAAGACACCCGGAGTGCCAGAGCGACAACGATCCGGTACACGATGGAGCCGAGCAGCACAGCCAGTGTCGCCCGGAAGACGTTCTTCGCACCGAATATCGCTTCCCCGATAATCACCGACGCAAGCCCGATGACAATCATCCCGATCCCCATCGACGCATCGGCGAAGGAAGAATACTGGGCGATCAATGCGCCCGAGAGCGCCACCAGCCCGTTCGACAGGCTGATCCCCAGAATGGTTGTTGTATCTGTGTTCACTCCGAAGCTGCGGATCATCCGCGAGTTGTCGCCGGTGGCCCGCAGGGCCAGTCCCAGATCGGTGCGCAGGAACAGATCCATCAGGATTTTGACCAGTACAACGATAAAAGGCATGACCAGCAGCGGATTCATGGAGCTGAACAATGTGTCATCTCCCATCAAGGAGACATTCGGCTTCACCAGAATCCGCAGATTGATCGAATACAAGGCAATCATCATCAGAATTCCGGACAACAGCCCGTTGATTTTACCTTTGGTATGGAGCAGACCGGTACACATCCCTGCCGCCATTCCCCCGAGCATTGCGCACAAGGTCGCCAATAGCGGAGAATAACCGCTGCTGATCATCACTGCAGCAATCGCGCCGCCGGTTGTGAAGCTTCCGTCCACCGTCAGATCGGGAAAATCCAGAATACGGAAGGTAATATACACCCCAAGTGCCATGAATGCGTAGAGCAGGCCCATTTCCAGAGCCCCGATTAATGAATTATACATTGCTGACTTCCTCCCTCAAGCGGCAAAGGGCGCCCAGCTCGGACGCACCTTGTTTATGAACTCTGTAGGTTATTGAATAATATTATTGCCCGGATCAGCCACTTCAGCCTTCATAGCATCCGTTACTTCAATTCCCTGTGCTGCCGCCGCCTTGAGATTAAGGACCAAGTCCAGCTTCTCCTGCATCGTCACCTTCATATCACCGGGACTTTTTCCGTTCTTAAGCACTTCTACCGCCATTTGGCCGACCTGATAGCCATGATCATAGTACTTGAAGCCTACTGTAGCAAAAGCACCCTTCTCCACCGTATCACGGTCTGCCGAGAAGAACGGAAGCTTGTTGTCGTTGGCCGTCTGGATAATGGCGTCTACGCCGCTGACCACGGAGTTATCGAGTGTAATGTACAGCGCATCCACGCGCCCTACAAGCGATTCCGCAGCCTGCTTCACTTCCGAAGTGTTGGTAATCGCCGCCTTCACCAGCTCGATCCCGTGCTTGTCCAGCTCACCCTTTGCGATATCAGCCATAACTACAGCATTGGGCTCCCCTTCATTAATAACCAGACCAAGCTTCTTCACCTTGGGGAACTGCGTCGCAATGAAGTTCATCAGGCGGGTAATCGACTCCGGATTGGTATCCGATACGCCGGACACATTGCCTCCGGGATGCTCAAGATCACTTACAATCTTGGCATCGAGAGGGTCGGTTACCGCAGCGAACAGAATCGGAGTGTCCTTCACATTCTGTACGACAGCCTGAGCCGAAGGTGTAGCAATCCCCAGCACCAGATCGTTCTTGTCGCCGGCAATCTTCTGGGCAATGGACAGGTTGTTGGCCTGATCCGCCTGGGCGTTCTGAAGATCTACCTTCAGGTTCTCCCCTTCGACAATCCCGCCATCCTTCAGCGCAGCCAGGAATCCCTCACGGGTAGCGTCCAGTGACGGATGCTCCACATATTGCGAGATGGCAATCTTGTAGGACTTGGCATCGCCGGAGCCTGCACCCGAGGCAGGAGCTTCCGTCGCTGCAGCCGGGGCATTCCCGGTGCCCGCGTCATTCTTCACTGCTGCATTATTGTTCCCGCAACCGGCAGCTACGAGCATCAAGGCCATACTTAGCCCCATCCAAATCTTCTTCGTCTTCATCAGATTACCCCTCTTCTCGTACGGGTTCAGCGCGAGAACCTGGGCTAGCGGTCCAGCATTATCGCTTTCATCTTTAAAAGCATTAAAGCAAAGAACCGCACCCTGTCCCCATCCGCTCCCCGAATCTATTAAACATATATTATATGTAGGTTGATTTCCCGTCAATCATTTAAGTGAGGTCCATATTTTACAAAATACGCACAATGAGTGTCTCCTCGCTTCAACAATCTGCGGTTTCTCTTGACATTGTTTGCTAAGGCCTGCAGCACATAAAATAAGCGGTCCTGCACAAACTTACCTTAAAGTTTGAAGATGGAGCGTGCCCCATGCCAATAATCAATCTGCGTACCAGCAAAATTTTATTATCCTCCGCCATCCTAGCTACCGCCATTGCCGGAACAACCGCCTGCAGCTACACCAGCAAGGACAGCACTCCCAAGGTTAACTCGCTGACGCCAACCGGAACGTTCGCAGGCAGCTATTATGAGAAGAATTCTTTTACCGACAAGGAAGGCAAGTATTGGATTCCGCTCAAACCGGCTGTCGCCTCTATCGGCTTCCGGATGAAGGATGACACGGCAAGCGGCGGATACACCAAGCTCGGCTATAGTGATGTCATGTATATGCTGCGGCCGGATTCCAGCCAGGTGTTCTCATTGGGCCAGAAAATCACCCTTCCCGATGTCCCCGTCCGCCGCGAAGGTCAAATCTATATCACCCCCACCGCCTTGTCCAAGCTGCTGCAGACTGAGGTCGGCTGGAATCCCGTTACTGGCGAGATCAATATCGCGACTCCTTCCGACAGGGAGAATACAGAGGACTCCGCCAAGGTGGAGGCTGCGAAGCCGCTGCGGATTCAGAGTGTATCGAATGTGGACACGGGCGAGCTGGTTTCTTATGCCAAAAAATTTCTCGGTGTACCTTATGATTTCGGTGCCGGACCGTATGAAGAGACCAAGCGCTTCGACTGCTCGTCCTTTACACGCCATGTCTTTCAGAAATTCGGGGTGGATCTGCCCCGGCTGGCCAAAGATCAGGACAATATCGGCAGACGGGTATCGCGCAGCTCGCTGGAGCCCGGCGATCTGATCTTCTTCACCGTACCCGGACGTTTCGAGAGCGACGCGGTTCCCGGTCATGTCGGTATCTACATCGGCGGCGGGAATTTCATTCACACCTGGGGCGACCCCGGCGTGCAGATCAGTGAGCTGGACAGCGGATACTGGAGCAACGTAATTCTGCACATGCAGCGCGTGCTCTAGAACAGGACACAATAAATGCAAGGCAGCTTGCCCGGGCTTGCTCACTTAGCGACCGGCCCGCTTCCTTGCATTTTTTTTGCTGCAAATAAATGCTATTCCAAAGGTTACTCCCGGCTCTTCATGGAGGCATTCTCCGTTCTTCAACAATCACCCGCTATCCCTCTGCATCCCTGCCCGCACGAACCCTTTGAACCGGCTGCCCTGGTATGACAGCTCCCCCCGGTCCCCCTCTACAATCATGGAATATGCCCTCGGCTTCACTTCAAGCTCTCTGCGGCTGCCATTATGGAATTCAAAGGTCACATAATAACTAGTATGCGTCCCCATATGCCCTCTTCCGCCCCAAACCTCTGTCCGTTTGGCAACAGCCGTAACTACCCTTGATTGCAGAGGGCTGGTCTGGTTCGTCATCCAGGTCTTGAGCCCTCTCCAAATCGTGTAAGTAACAAAGCCCGCGATCAGCAGCAGAATGAGCTTTAACAAGAATGGCCCCTCCGTGAAAAATCCGCTCTGGCTGCTGGCCGCTGCCGGATACAAACCGTTAAATACGCCTGCATTATGCAAATTAACCGCTCCTTCCGAACATTTTTTCACAAAAAGTTCAATTTACTAGAGAATACGCAGCGTAGCAGCTCCGGTTTCGTTATTCCGCAGTCGCAGGCCTTGAAATAATAGCGTATTATATTTGGTCCTGCTAAGATCCTATGATATGCTTTAACTACGATGTACAAAAAAGGGGGTGTTCTCATGAGGAGAGATTGGACGCGTCTGACGCTGCTGGATCTGCTGAAGGCTGTGTTCCTTCCGGTGCTGCTGCTGATTTTTCTGATCATGGCCCTCCAGATGCTGCATGAACAAGAGCCTGAGATGCATTCTGTAAGACCGGACCGCTATGAGCATAAGCTGGCCCAGCCAGTGCGCGTGCATCATACGCAGATTTATGACACCCAGGCCGTCCGGCTTGCTCCCCGTGAGAACCCGCTGACGCTGGAGTCCGTACCTCCCGGGCTGCTGCTCTGTGTATCTCTGCTCCCCTTCATTTACATTCTGCTGAAGCGGCTGCTGCTGATTCCGCTGAAATATAATTCACATTTCGTAGGAGTACGGCTGTACGCTGAATGAAGCTGCAAGCGCCGTAATCCGCAACACAAATTCCGGTTTCCTGCTGAAAGGAGGAAATCTTATGAAGGTCAGATATAGAAACGCTGCACCCTTACGTTATTCCAAGACCTTGCGTCTGCTGTCCACTGTAGGCGGAGGATTACTTGCAGCCGTGGGTCTGGAGCTATTCCTGATGCCGCATAAGCTGCTTCCGGGCGGCATTGCCGGATTATCCGCCCTGCTGTCCCATGTGACAGAAATGCGGCTTGGATTATTCCTTTTCCTGTTTAACCTTCCGTTTATTCTGATGTCGCGCAGGCAGATTAATCTCCGCTTTACCTTGTATACGATGCTCGGCCTGATCTGTCTGACGGCAGGGTCTCTGGCACTGCACCATTTCCCGGCGGCAATCAGTGAGCCGCTGCCCGCGGCTATTGCCGGGGGACTATGTCTCGGGTTCGGCCTGGGCATCTCTGTACGCTTCGGTGGGCTGACCGCAGGAAGCGAGAAGCAGAGCGTACGGCTGCTGAACGGAGGGCCGCCCAAATCGGCTGAGATGCCGATCATGCTGTTCAACATGCTCATCCTGCTCTACGGCGGATCATTATTCGGCTGGGATCAGGCGATGTACAGTATCATTGCGTATCTGCTTGCCTTTGAAGCGCTGCGGTTCTCCTTAAGGGACCTCTCGCTCACACAGGCGGTGTTCATTACCAGCAGCAAATGCGAGGAGATCCGCCGCAAGCTCCAGCAGACACTGGACCGCGAGGTGAAGCTCGTAAGATCCACAGGACCGGAGGGCGAGCCTGGTACGGTCTTCTGCCTGGCAAGCAGGCTGGAGGAAGAACAGCTCGCCTCTATCGTGCATGACTGTGATCAGGACAGCAAGATTGTGATCAATGCCGCGCGGAACAACCGCATCTCAGCGCTTTTCCTCAATAAGCCGCCGGGCTAAGCCGAATAGCCTTCAAGGGTGGCGAAGAACAAGTAAAAAGCGTTCCCGTATGTTACTTACGGGAACGCTTTTTGGATTACAAGCCTATCGGAGATTCCAGAAGCCCGCTATTTGTCAGCGGAACATCCCCCATAAGCGGATTAAGTGAAACGTATTGTTCGGATCAATCTTTTGGGCAATGACGAATTTCACAATTTGCTCTTCCTGTGCGTTCGTCAGCTTCTCATGCATCACCGACGAGGCATTACGCACCAGCTTGCGCACGACTGCTGTATCCTGCAGCTCCTGTTTGGAGATGCCGGTAATCATATTCTTGACGCGTTCCTTGACCGCCGGATTCTTCATTTTCAGCTTGATGCGATCCACCAGCTGCGGACTGATTCCATATTGCTGATAACCCAAGTACAGCACCTCCTGTCATATCCAATCATTCACAGTATATGAAGGCAGGTGCCCGGATGTGCCTGTTCAGTCAATTAAATCCCCCTGGAAAATTTGTTCCTGCTGCAAATACCCGCGCAGCGGCGCAACATCCGCAGAGGTCCAGAATGAAGCCTCCCGCAGCAGCTCAGCGGCATCATCGCGCGCCAGCTCCAGCGTCTCGAAGTCAGCGGTCATATCCGCCAGCCGGAATTCCGGCAGGCCGCTCTGCTTCGTCCCGAAGAAATCCCCCGGTCCCCGCAGTTCCAGATCCCGTCGTGATACCTCGAATCCGTCATCAGTATCTGTCATCGCGGTCATCCGTTCACGCCCGATCTCCGACTTCGGATCAGCCATCAGCACACAGTAGGAAGCATGCTCCCCTCTGCCCACCCGGCCGCGCAGCTGATGCAGCTGAGACAGCCCGAAGCGGTCAGCGTCCATGATGATCATCAGCGTAGCATTCGGGACATCGACACCGACCTCTACGACCGTTGTAGACACCAGAAGCTGCAGTTCGTTACTGTAGAAGTTCCGCATTACTTCATCCTTCTCAGACGGCGTCATTCTCCCGTGAAGCAAGCCCACCTTATAATCCGGAAAAGCCTGCGACATCTGCACATGCAGATCAATCGCATTCTGCACATCCAGCTTCTCCGACTCCTCAATCAGCGGACAGATCAGGTAAGCTTGCCGCCCCTGCCCGATCTCGCGGCTGATCAGGTTCATCACCCGCTCCATCAGATCCGGCTTCACCCAGTAGGTGGTAATCGGCACACGCCCCTTCGGCCGTTCGGACAGCGTAGACACATCCATATCGCCAAAGACGGTGATCGCCAGCGTCCTCGGAATCGGAGTAGCGGTCATCGTCAGCACATCCGGGTTGTACCCCTTGCGCCGCAGAACACTGCGCTGGTTCACCCCGAAGCGGTGCTGCTCATCCGTAACCACAAGCCCCAGGCTGCGGAAGAAGACATCCTCCTGAATCAGCGCATGGGTTCCGACAACCACATCCAGCATACCCATCTGTAGAGAGGCCAGCAGGTCCTTCCGTTTGCGGCCGGATACGCTCCCGGTCAGCAAGCCCACGGTGATGCCAAACGGTTCAAACATTCTCGTGAGCGAGCGCATATGCTGCTCTGCCAGGATTTCAGTCGGGACCATCAGTGCACCCTGAAATCCGGATCTTACAGTCGCGTAGAGCGCTATGGCCGCGAGTACAGTTTTGCCGGAGCCCACATCGCCTTGAAGCAGCCGGTTCATGCAATACCCTGAACGCATATCTTGCAGAATCTCCAGCTCTACATGCTTCTGGGCATCGGTCAGCTCAAACGGCAGGCTGCGCACGAATTGCCTTACTGTTGCATTGTCCACCGTATGAACTACACCATCCATCCGGCCACGGTTCAGCACGCGGAAGGCTTGTACCTTGAGCTGGAACAGAAACAGCTCCTCATACACCATCCGGCGCCTTCCCTGCTGGCCCTCGCGCGTATCCTCCGGCTGATGGATCGTGGCAATGGCCCGCTTGCGTGACATGAAGTCATATTTGCGCATAATGCTGTGCGGCAGAATCTCCGGGATCAGGTCCCCGTACTGCTGTAGAGCCTGGCCGATAATTCTGCGAATCCAGGACTGTGTAATTTTGCCCCCGACGGAGTATACCGGTTGCAGCGTCCCTGTCTTGCCTTCCCCGCGGTCCGGGAATTCATAGTTGGTCACCGTAATCTGATTGCGCTTCTGGTCCCACTTCCCCGTCAGCACCACTTCACGGCCGACCGTCAGTTGTTCACGCGCATAATGCTGGTTGAACCACGTAGCAGTGAACATCCACGGCTCTGCCACCATCTTGCAGCTCATGCGGGACTTGCCTCCGAAGCGCTGGAGTACCGGAATACCGATGACCTTGGCTACCACGGTTGCCTTATCGCCGTGCTTGACCTCACTGAGAGATTTCGGACGGAAATCCTCATACCGGAAAGGGTAATACTCCAGCAAGTCCTTCACTGTAAAGACGCCAAAGGCGTGAAGCTCACTTTGCTTTTGAGCGCTCACGCCAGTTATTTGTTTCACTTGAATTGAATCCAAAGTAAGCACCATGTTCATCCCCTATACTTAGGCGGGCCAGATGAATACGGCTAAGGTTCCGTTCCCGACATGGCTGCCCACGACAGGGCCGACATTGGTCAGAACCTTCTCTTTCAAGGTGAAATGTCCGGCTAATTCCCGCAGGAACTCTTCGCCGGAAGCCGGTTCAGCTGTATGACCCACGGCCACATGTATTGTATTCACACCCGGCAGATCTGCCTTGAACAGCTCGATCATGCGGGCGACTGCCTTCTTGCGTCCCCTGACCTTCTCTACCGCATAGATAATGCCTTCCGCATCAATGGACAGGATCGGCTTGATATTGAGCAGCGTACCCAGGATGGCCGATGCCTTGCCGATTCTGCCGCCCTTTTGCAGATATTCCAGGGTATCCACGAGAAAATACAGCTTGCGGGATTGGCGCAGACTCTCCACCTTCGCCAGAATCTCCGCAGGAGCATGCCCCTGCTCCGCAAGCCGGGCGGCTTCCACGACCATGAACCCGAAGCCGTAGGAGGCGGAGAGGCTATCTACCACGGTGATAGCTTCTCCCTCCTCTTCCAGCATGGATTTGGCCATGACAGCAGACTGGTAGGTGCCGCTTAAGCCGGAGGAGATGTGGAAGGACAGGATTGAGCTGCCCGGATGCTGCTCCTGTATACGGCGGTACACATTCATATATTCTACAGGAGACGGCTGCGAAGTGGTCGGCAATTGCGGCGAGCGGGGAAGACGCTCGTAGAACTGTTCCGGAGTCATATCCACATTATCCCGGAATGCCTCTTCGCCGAACATCAGCGTCAGCGGAACGACTTCAATGCCGTACTGCTCCGCCAGAGCAGGCGGGATATCGGAGGTGCTGTCGGTAACGATTACGGTACGATTCATAATGTTCCTCCCCATGCTATGATTTGGCTGCGCCACTCATTTAAGAGATTCTACGGCTCAACTGAGAAAAGATAATAGTACAGCGGCTGGCCGCCTTCATGAATCTCTACCTCAACCTGCGGGTACGTCTCTTCCAGCCAGCTGCCGAGGGCATCCGTAATATCCGCCTCAGTGTCTGCACCGGTCAGCACAGTAACGATCTCGTCACCATTCACCAGCATGCTTGACAGCAGCTGCTTGCTGACCGTAAGCAAATCATCGGCAGCTGCAACAATCTTGGAGCTCTCGATGCCGATATACTGACCGGATTTGATCTCCAGATTCTCCATCACGGTATCCCGTACAGCATTGGTAATCTGTCCGGATTTGACCTGGGCAATCGCCTCCAGCATATTGCTGGTGTTGGTATCAACCGCATCCTCTTCCTGGAAGGCAAAGGCAGCCGAGATCCCCTGGGGGATACTCTTGCTTGGAATCACTGTAATCTCACGTTCGCCCTCCAGCAGCTCCTTGGCCTGCTGCGCAGCCAGGACGATATTGGAGTTATTCGGCAGAATGTAGATATGCTTGGCCGAAATGGAAGAGATCGCATTCACGAAATCCTCTGTGCTGGGATTCATCGTCTGGCCGCCGGCCAGGATCGCATCGACACCCAGACTGCGGAAGATATCCGAGATTCCGTCTCCTGAGGAGACCGCAATGAAGCCGTACGGCGCCAGATCATCCGCAGGAGGAACCGCCGGCGCCGGCACGCTGGCCTTCTCTTCCGGGATATCGGCGAAGACATCAGGCATCGGTGCGATGTCCATGCCGGCAGTCAACAGATCGCGGTGCTGCTCACGCATGTTAAGGATGTGAATCTGGGTAATCTCCCCGTGGACGAGCGCCAGGTTAAGCACCTCTCCGGGAGTCTTGGAATGCACATGCACCTTGATTGTCTCATCATCCGAGATGACGATGATTGAATCCCCGTTAACTGATAACGCTTTCCGAAAAGCTTCCTCATCAAAATCCGCTTTCACGGATGCGCCAAGCTGACGGTTAATGAAAAATTCCATATCATATAAAAATTCAATGTCTTCCGTATGGAGCTGTGATTGCGCGGAAGATTGTACGGAGGACAACGCATGCTCAGGTTTGGATAGCACAGGCGCCGGCACAGCTACAGGGGCCGCAGCTTGTCCTTGCACAGGAGTCTGTACAGGTGCTGAGACTGCTCCGCTGGTCAGATGCTGGTGGAAGCCTTCATAGATGTAGACCAGACCCTGGCCACCCGAATCCACCACGCCCACTTGCTTCAGCACAGGCAGCAGCTCAGGTGTATGCGCCAAGGCTTCCTTGGCTTTGGCCAGAACTTCGGTCATCAGCTCGATAATATCCGTTGTGCGGCGTGCATAATACACTGCATGTCTTGCAGCTTCCTTGGCAACCGTAAGAATGGTGCCTTCAACCGGCTTCACCACTGCCTTATAGGCGGTATCTACCCCGGTCTGCAGTGCTGCAGCGAACTGCTGTGTGTTAAGCTCATCATATTGGGCCGCATAACGTCCAAGACCTCTGAACAGCTGTGACAAAATAACGCCGGAGTTCCCCCGCGCGCCCATCAATAGTCCCTTCGACAGCACTCCCGCACATTGACCGACAGAGGCTGTGTTGTTTCTCTTCAATTCGTTCGCGCCTGCGGTCATAGTCAGATTCATGTTCGTGCCCGTATCGCCATCCGGCACCGGAAACACATTCAATGAATTGACATGCTCGGCATGCTGCTGCAGCATTTCCGCACCGGCTAGTACCATTGCGGTAAAATCTGTCCCGTTTATAGAACGCTTACTCAATGAGAATTCCCCTTCCTAACTTCATGCCTAATCAATTCGATGATCAACTGGACATAATGCACTAATTTATATTGTACTATAAGAGTCTGCAGAAATAAATGTTTTTGAATCGGTTGACGAAGCAATTTTTGCTGTGATATGATATTCAAGTATTGTTTTACGCAGGTGTAAGTAACAAGGAGGTGTAATCTATGTCCCGCACATGTACAGTAACAGGCAAGAAACCGGGCAGCGGTAACCACGTGTCTCACGCTAACAACCGCAACCGTCGCTCTTGGGGAGTTAACGTTCAGAAGGTTCGTATCTTGGTGAACGGCAAACCGAAACGCGTGTACGTCAGCACCCGTGCTTTGAAATCCGGTAAAGTTGAACGCGTCTAGTTTCCGATCATTACCGGGCCTGGCGATATCTCATACCAAGTAGAAACGGACATGCCGTTCTTACACAGACGGTATCCGTTTCAGCGAGAATAGAAGAGATATTATATTTGTAGCAAAAAGCACCCTTTACATTCGTAAGGTGCTT
This sequence comes from Paenibacillus sp. FSL P2-0089, assembly GCF_038595095.1. Taxonomy (NCBI): domain Bacteria; kingdom Bacillati; phylum Bacillota; class Bacilli; order Caryophanales; family Paenibacillaceae; genus Paenibacillus; species Paenibacillus sp. FSL P2-0089. The sequence continues at coordinate 2,981,792 of NZ_CP152006.1, read as the reverse complement.
TTTTTCATATTTACTTGTCTTCTTTAACCTAACTCTTCTGAAACGTGTTCAAAATCGCTTTAACAAAACCTCCCAAAAATCTTGGCAGCTTGAACGTATAAAATTTCATAATTAACCCTCCCATCAATTCATGCCGTGCAGTAGGAGACTATCCTGTCTAGATGAAAAATATACCATCGATTGCAGACCTCCGCAAAAAAGGCTACATGAGATTTCTGCTCATGTAACCATATTTATGCGACCACAACTTGGCCTATACCTTCCGTATGCGAATGCAGCAGATTGAGGGTCAATTCGTTCAATAGTAAATAGGCGTAATCACCTATTGCCGGACAGCGCTGTCCGCCGCCTCTCGAATGGCCTTGATCGCTCCTGCGCGGTCGCTGCGGCCGAACACTGCATTACCTGCCACAAGCACATCCGCCCCTGCTTCAGCTACAAGCGGTGCCGTAGCTTCGGCTACTCCCCCGTCTACCTCGATAAGCAGACCCTTGTGATGGATCTCTTCAGCCCACTCCCGGAGCTGCGTAATCTTATGCAGTGTGCGCGGAATGAAGGCCTGCCCGCCGAAGCCCGGATTGACGGTCATCACAAGCACCATATCCACATCCTCCAGGACCTCACGCACCGCAGCAGCCGGCGTAGCCGGATTAATGGCCACCCCTGCCATCAGGCCGAGCTCCTTGATCTGATGGATTACACGATGCAGATGCACGCAGGCTTCGGCGTGTACCGTAATCACAGAAGCGCCCGCTGCCGCAAAATCAGCGATATAGCGTTCCGGGTTCTCAATCATTAAATGTACATCCAGAGGTAAAGAAGTATGGGATCTCACCGCGGACACAATCGCGGGACCCAGCGTAATATTCGGCACAAAATGTCCGTCCATCACATCTACATGAATCCAGTCCGCACCGCTGGCTTCCGCTTCGGCCACCTCTGCGCCCAGCGCTGCGAAATCTGCTGACAATATGGAAGGAGCAATTTTTACCATAAGTTTAGTACCTCCGCTTTTTATCTTTCATTTCATTAAAGAACAGCTTGTAATGCTCGTAACGGCTATCTGCAATATCCCCGGACTTCCAGGCTTCTATTACCTTGCAGCCCGGTTCATGCAGATGGCTGCAGCCGCGGAATTTGCAGTTCTCCGCATAAGAGGCGAACTCCCGGAAGCACACGGACAGCTCATCCACTCCCAGCTCCAGGAAATCCAGCTGGCTGAAGCCCGGAGTGTCGGCCACAAATCCTCCATTACCTATATCCATCAGCTCTACATGGCGTGTGGTGTGCCGTCCGCGCCCGAGACGGAGGCTGATCTCTCCTGTCTCCAGCGCCAGGCCCGGTACAAGGCGGTTGAGCAGTGTGGACTTCCCTACGCCCGACTGTCCCGAGAAGACGCTGATGATACCGGCCAGACGCTGACGCAGCTCATCCGCACCTGATCCGTTCAGCGAGCTTGTGACCATGACCTCGTAACCAATCTGCTCATATAGAGCTTTGACAGCTTCCGTAGCCTGCCCTTCATCATCGGCCAGATCCTGCTTCGTGAGCACAATCAGCGTCTCCAGGCCGGAATGCTCGATATGAACCAAGAACTTGTCCAGTAGATTAAGATTCATATCCGGCTCCCGCACGGAAAACAGCAGCACCGCGAGCTTGACGTTAGCCACCTGCGGGCGGATCAGCTCCGATTCACGGGGAAGCAGCTCATCTACCATACCCTCCCCGTTCTCGGTCAGCACATAGATTACCCGGTCACCGACCAAGGGCGCAATTCCTTTCTTCTTCAGAATGCCGCGCCCCCGGCACTGTACCGCCTCTTCCTCAGTTACAATCTGTTCATCCTTGAGCGGCTTAACATAGTAATATCCGCTTAACGCTTTGATTATGATTCCTTCAGGCATACATGCTGAGCCTGCCTCTCCTGATATTTACGCAAATGACCCAAGTGTGTAGAACCCCGGGTCATTTCGCTGCTTCAGCCCTGCCCGTATTCCCGGCAGCCCGGCTGAAGCTTATCTCTGTTCTATTATTTATGGCCTTTATCTTTGCCAGGCTTGTTGTCAGAGCCCTTACCGTTAGCTTTTCCCTTACTGTTGCCCTTGCTGAGGGCGGAAGCCAGCTCATTGTTATTCTGTCCGTTACCCGGAACATAACCCGTCTGGTCCGTCTCGCCCGTCACCTCTCCTTCTCCAGTGTCCGGCGGAATAATCGCCGGCTCTGCTGTCGGCTCGGGAGCCGGAGTCTCAGTAGGCTGAACAGGCTCGGTAGGAGCAACTGTCGGTGCAGGCGTCTGTGTCTCCACCGGAGGCGGTTCAGGCTGCTGCACCGTGTTATTCTTGACATCGACATAAGTGATCGGATAAGTCTCCAGGAACTCCCCGTCCCGGTATACAGATACCATGCCGTCTTTATTAGGGGCAAGCAGCATGTTCACGGATAGGGTCTGGCTTTTGCCAATCGTGCGCGTGCCCCACTCCTGGTTCTCGCCTCCGTTGCGCGCATCGGCAAACACAATACGGATCTTGCTCTTCTTGCCTTCCGCAGCCGGTGCTACCGGCACATTGAACGTAAATTCCAGAGCTTCCGGAGGGTATCCTGTGCTGATATAGATCGTGATCTTCTCACCTGGAGGAACCAGATCCCCCGGCTCATAGGCCCATTGCTTCGTTACCTTGCCCTTCTCGTGGATGAAGCTTGGCTCTTCCTTGACCGCGTCCAGCACTAGACCTACACTCTGCAGCGCAGCCTTGGCTTCCTTCTCCGTCTTCCCGATGAGATCCGGCATTTGGGTGCTTTCTTTACCTTTGCTCACGATTAGCTTGATAGTTACCGTATCAGGATCATATTCAGTGTCTGCGGCAGGCTCAGAGCTAATGACCTTACCCTTGGCAAATTCCTCACTGAAGCGTTCATCAGGAGTGATTCTGCTCTGGGCTATGCCAAGCGCGATTAACTCCTTGACGGCATCGTCATAACTCAGGTTAGAGACATCCTTAAGCTTAGGAAGAACCTTGGCGGCACTTACCGTCAGAATAATATGAGTTCCTTCTTTGACCATCGTATTGGTCTTGTTCTGCTTCCAGACAATATTCTCTTCGAAATTAGGATTATACTCAACCAGCGCGGGCTCCTCAGCAAACAGCCCCACAGCCTCAAGCTCAGCCTTGGCCTCCTGGAAGGTCTTCCCCGTCACCGCAGGCACCGAGACTTCATCGACTGACAGCTTGGAGTTGACATACCATACAATTCCGGTCATGGCGATTAACACGACCAGCGTAAGGCTGATCCACAGCACTGCACGGCTCTTGCGCTTCACAGCAGCAGGCGGCGGAGCTTCCTCCATACTGCGGATTCGCTCCTCTCCGCCGCCACGGCTGCTAAGCCCGCGCTGCAGCGGCTTGATCGCCGGAATGATGCGTGTTCTGTCCTCATCATCATCGTCCTGGAACAGCATCTTGGCTTCGCTGCGCCGTTCAGGCAGCAGACAGGTCTCCAGATCCTGCAGCATTTGCTTGGCCGACTGGTAGCGCTCCTCCGGGTTCTTGCGCATCGACTTCAGGATTACATTCTCCACGCTTTGCGGAATCAGCGGATTCAGCAGTCGCGGCTCCTCGAATTCCTCCTGCAGATGCTTCAGTGCCACGCTGATCGGACTCTCCCCTAAGAAAGGCAATACACCCGTAAGCATCTGATACAGTACGATGCCCAGGGAGTAGAGGTCCGACTTCTCGCCTGTAGTTACGCCCTTGGCATGCTCCGGCGAGAAATAATGCACGGAACCGACCACAGACCCCGTCTGGGTAATCGTAGTGGACGTAACCGCCCGGGCGATCCCGAAGTCGGTAACCTTAACCCGCCCGTTACGTCCAATCAGAATATTATGAGGCTTAATATCGCGGTGAATAATCTGGTTCATATGCGCATGATCCAGCGCATCACAAATCTGCGAGGCAATCCGCACGGATTCATCCACCTGCATCGGTGCCCGCTCTTTGATAATCTCATTCAGGTTCTTGCCTTCAATATATTCCATAACGATATAATGGACTTCATCTTCCTGGCCGACATCGTATATGCTGACTACGTTGGGATGAGATAATGATGCAGCTGATTGCGCCTCCCGCCGGAACCGGCGGATGAATTCCTCATCATGCACAAATTGATTGCGCAGTACTTTGATAGCAACATTCCGGTTAAGCAGAATATCATGGGCTCTATAGACAAGCGCCATGCCTCCTCCGCCGATCCGTTCGATGACTTGGTAACGGCCGCCCAATTCGTGACCGATCATCTTTCCCACTCCTTTGTCTCGGGCACTGCGGCCTCTCCTTGGTGTTCCAGCATAGCAACGCTTATATTATCGCTGCCGCCCGCAAGCAATGCCAGTTGAAGTAATCGCTCTGCTCTTTCTTCCAGAGATATTTCATTAATTCCGGCTACCTTGCCCAGATGCTCCAGACTGACATAATTGCTGAGTCCATCACTGCACAGCAGCAGGAGCTCACCAATTGCAAGCGTAACATATGCCAGATCCGCGGATACCACTGTATCAGTCCCCAGCGCCCTGGTAAGCACATTGCGGCGCGGATGATTATCCAGCTCCTCCAGACTGATCTGGCCGTTCCTGAACAGCTCATTCACCAGCGTATGGTCCTCGGTTAGCTGCCTGGCTTCACCGTCCCGGATCAGATAAGCCCTGCTGTCTCCGATATGGCCGATATAGCCTGCCGACCCTTTCAGCAGTGCAGCAACAATGGTGGTCCCCATATTATGGAGCTTCTCATCGCTCTGAGCTTCTCTGTGAACTGTGTTATTGGCTTCCATGATGGCGGTAGTCAGCGCTTCCTTCAGCTCTGCCTCCGGGAGATCAGGCTCCAGCTGGTCCAGAATACCCCTGACCGTCTCAAGTGCAAGCCTGCTCGCGGTATCGCCAGCCAGATGCCCCCCCATCCCGTCGGCAATAATGCCGAGGGTATAACCGTGGCGCGTAGCGCCGATCCAGACTGAATCCTCATTGACGGTACGTACCCGGCCAATGTCGCTGGCTTGAACTGTTCTGATCAAATATCCTCACCCCAACTCCATATGTTTGGCGCGCAGCTGTCCGCATGCGGCCGCAATATCATGGCCTTGCTCACGGCGGATGGTAACATTCACGCCATGATCGGCCAGTATACGCTGAAATTCAAAGATATCATTGCGGGAAGTCCGGACATACTTGCGCTCAGGCACATGATTGACCGGAATCAGATTCACATGGCAGAGCATGGTCTTGAGCACACCCGCCAGCTCCTCTGCATGCTCCTTCTGATCATTCACGCCGCCGATCAAGGCATACTCGAAGCTGATCCGGCGGCCTGTCTTAGCCTGATAGTAGCGCAGGGACTCGATTACATCGTCGAACGGATAACGGCGGTTCACCGGCATCAGCTTGGAACGGAGCGTATCGTTAGGAGCGTGAATCGAGATTGCCAGATTAATCTGTGTATCTTCATCGGCGAATTTGTAGATGTTCGGCACAATTCCGCTGGTGGATACGGTGATATGGCGCTGGCCAATATTCAGGCCCTTCTCATGGATCATCAGACGCAGGAATCTCATGGTTGCATCATAGTTCTCGAAGGGTTCGCCTGTACCCATAATGACAATGCTGCTTACACGTTCGCCGCGCGCATCAAGGATCTGCTGGGAACGGACAACCTGGGCAACGATCTCCCCTGCAGTCAGGTCCCGCTTGAGACCGCCAAGGGTAGATGCACAGAAGGTACAGCCGATCCGGCAGCCTACCTGGGTGGTCACACACACGCTGTTGCCGTAATTATGCTTCATAATAACTGTCTCAATCGCATGATCATCATGCAGACCGAACAGGAATTTCACGGTGCCGTCCTTGGACTCCAGCTTCGTAATCTCGGTGAGTGCCGAAATACTGAACTGATCAACCAGCTTGGCTCTGAGTGCCTTGGAGAGGTTGCTCATGGATTCGAAATCATTGACCCGCTTCACATACAGCCAGTCAAAGATCTGCCCGCCGCGAAAAGCCGGCTCTCCATTGTCCTTGGCCCATTGCTGCAACTCTTCTAAAGAAAAATCATATATTAAAGGTTTCATTGTATTTTTGCACCTGTGCTTTCATAAATTATATGCGTATTGTTTCTCATTCTTCCTATTTTAACACAAAACTCAGAACCGGTAAAAGAAAAGCCCGCCGCGCGAAGGAATCTGCGGGCGGGAAGCTGTAGTCCTGAAGCACAATCACTATATTACAAGAGTCGCTCCAGCCGGGCAATATAGAAGCCGTCGCTGCCATAATGATGCGGGAGCAGCTGTATGCCGCCACCGGCAGCAAGCGCGGTTCCTTCCAGCCGCTCCCAGACGGCTGACTTGAAGCTGACCTGCGCGAAGCCGGGATTGCGCTCCAGGAAAGCAGCGACAACCCGGCTGTTCTCCGCCTGCTCGGTAGTACACGTGCTGTAGACCAGCACGCCTCCCGGCTTCAGCAGCCCGGAGACCGATTGCAGCAGCTCAAGCTGCAACGCAGCTACGCTGGCAATATCCTCCGGCTGCTTGCGCCATTTCAAGTCAGGCTTGCGGCGGATGACCCCAAGCCCCGAGCAAGGAGCGTCCAGCAGAATCCGGTCATAGGATTCCGGTTGGAGGGCTGCACCCAGTTCCAGGGCATCCCCGCTTGCGGTGGTAATGCATTCCAGGCCGAGGCGTGCTGCCTGCTCGGCAATCAGCCCCGCTTTATGCTCATGCAGGTCATTAGCCAATATGGAGCCTTCGTCCTTCATCAGCTCGCCCATGTGGGCACTTTTGCCGCCGGGGGCTGCGCAGCAGTCCAGCACCTTCATTCCGGCTTCTGGAGCGACAACCTCGGCTACCAGCATCGAGCTCTCATCCTGCACGGACAGATAACCGTCCCGGTACCAGGAGGTCAAGGCCAGATTGCCGCCGCCTCTGATAACCAGCCCGGCAGGACTCACCTTCGATTCTGCGGCATCCAGACCGGCTTCAAGCAGTTCTGCCAGCATGGCCTCCCGGCTAATCATTGTTGTATTGACACGAACACTGACTGCGGGCGGCTCATTATTCGCCGCACACATGGCTTCTGCCGTATCCGGGCCGTATTCCGCCGACCAGCGCTGCACCATCCACAGGGGATGGGAGTGCAGGATGGAGATCCGCTCTTCCCGGCTCAGCCCCTCAGGCAAGACCGGCAGATCTCCGGCCCGCAGCACACTGCGCAGCACGCCATTGACCATACCCGAGATACCCTGATGGCCGCGTCTCTTGGAGATATTCACAGCCTCGTTAACGGCTGCATGCGAAGGCACACGGTCCAGATACATGATCTGGTACAGACTTAACCGCAGCAGGCTCCGTACCCAGGGCTGCAGCTTGGCCATCCCTTTGCTGACGAAGCTGCTGAGGACATAATCGAGGGTAATCATCCGTGAGAGGGTTCCGTACACCAGCTCTGTAGCAAGTCCCGTATCCTCCCGGCTGAGGTCCGCTTTCTGGAGGCTGCTTCCCAGCAGCAGGTTGCTGTAAGCACCCTGTTGCTCTACGCGCACCAGAATATCAAGAGCAACCTCACGCGCAGAAGCTGGCGCAGCAGCCTTGCCGCCCGGCCGATTCCGGCCCGCTCCGCCGGTTCTGCCGGAGGCAGGCTTTGTACCGGAGGCCGCAGGCTGATTGCCGGAAGTATGCAGACGTTGTCCGCCGCCTCCCTTACCGCCCGCGCTCAACCGAGCACCGTGCCGGGTGCGAGGGTTGCACCACGGCTGAAGTCGGCTGCGCTCATGGCTTTTTTGCCGGCAGGCTGGACACTTGTAAGCCGAAGCGTCCCGTCACCGGTCTTCACCTCAACGCCGCGTTCACTCACGGACAGCACGGTGCCCGGAGCCGCGCTACCGCCCGGCTGTTCCTCCGCCTGCGGCTTTACCGCTGCCCATGCCTTGAAGGTCTCGCCGTTCCACAGGGTGAACGCACCCGAGAACGGCACCAGGCCGCGAATCTGGTTGTATAGCTCAAGCGAGCTCCGGCTCCAGTCGATCCGTTCATCTTCCCGGTTTAGATTCGGCGCATAGGTTGCTTCACTGTCATCCTGCACGGCAGCTTCTACACGGCCGGCTGCCAGTCGCGGCATCTCTGCCTTGAGGAGCTCCCGTCCGGCCACGCTTAGCTTCTCGAACAGCGTGCCTGAAGTATCGTCATCCTCTATCGCTACCTCCACCCGCGAGATCATATCTCCGGTGTCCAATCCTTCCGCCATATACATCAGTGTCACACCGGTCACCTTCTCGCCGTTCATGATACAGCGCTGTATCGGAGCACCGCCCCGGTACTTGGGCAGCAGCGAGCCATGAACATTCACGCATCCGTTCGCCGGCAGCTCCAGAACGCTCTTCGGAAGAATCTGTCCATAAGCGGCGGTAACAATCAGATCCGGCTCATAGGCAGCCAGCTCAGCCACCGATTCAGGGCGGCGCAGCCGTTCGGGCTGAAGAACAGGCAGTCCCAGCTCCTGGGCAGCCGCCTTCACCGGGGAAGGGGCAAGCGTCTTCTTGCGGCCTTGCGGCCGGTCCGGCTGAGTCACCACAGCCACTACCTCATAGCCCTCTTCCAGCAGCATCCGCAGGGAGGGGACTGCAAAGGCCGGTGTTCCCATGAACACTATTCTCATTTCATTCACTCCTCAGTTTCACTGCGTTCTGCTGTGTATTCATAGACCTTCTCAGCAATATCTGTGAACAGCACGCCATTCAGGTGGTCGATCTCATGCTGAAAAGCCCGGGCCAGCAGGCCGCTTCCGGTAATGGTCACTTCCTCGCCTTCGCGGTTCAGGCCGCGTACAGTTACTGTCTCCGCACGGCGGACATCGCCGTTCAGGCCGGGAATACTCAGGCAGCCTTCGGGTCCGAACTGCTCCCCGTCCATACTGAGAATCTCGGGATTGATCAGCTTGATCAATCCATGCTCCTCATCGGCATCGATTACAATCAGCCGTTTCAGAATTCCTACCTGCGGGGCTGCGAGACCTACGCCTTCCGCGTCATACATCGTATCTGCCATATCATCAAGCAGTTTTTGTACATTGGGGGTAACGGTGGTTACCGTCTTCGCTTTTTTGTGCAATACTTCATCCGGTTCTTTCACAATCAGCCTGATTGCCATTTACACTAACACCATCCTTGTTCAAATATAAGAATGTATATGTTTCACGCTATACATTATCCTTCTATTTCTCGCCGAAACGGCAGGGCAAAACCGCCTTACCATTGTAACACGCCCGAGAATTACATCAACATCTGCGGATCGACATCGATGCTGATCTGCAGCCCCTTATCGCGGACAGAATCCTCCAGCTCCTCCGCCACCTGGCGGGTCAGCGCAATGGCGTCAATCGCACCGCGCCATTTGATAATACACTGGAACCGGTAACGCCCCTTCAGCCGGGGCAGCGGCGAGGCCACCGGTCCCAGCAGATCCAGCGCATCCGAGGAGAGCTTGTCCAGACTGCCGTACCAGCGCAGCTGTCTGGCTTTGCCCTGAATACTGAGCGCATAATTCTCCGCAAGCTTCAGCAGCAGCGGAAGCTGCTCATGCGACAGGGTGACCAGAATCAGACGGCAATAGGGCGGGTAATGCAGCTCTTTGCGGTGCTTCAGCTCATCCCGGACGAATGAACGGTAATCATGCCCGCTGGCATGGATAATCGAATAATGCTCCGGTGTATACGACTGGACCACCACCTCGCCGGGGAGCTGATGCCGGCCCGCGCGGCCGGCAACCTGCGTCAAGAGCTGAAAGGTTTTCTCCGCCGCCCGGAAATCAGGCAGATTGAGTGCAGAATCCGCAGTAATGACCCCAACCAGCGTTACATCGGGGAAGTCAAGTCCTTTGGCGACCATCTGTGTGCCCAGCAGCACATCGGCCTTCTTGTCCCTGAACTGGTTCAGGAGCTTCTCATGCGAGCCTTTCTCCGTGGTCGTGTCCACATCCATACGTATAACCCGGATACCGGGGAACAGCTTGCCCAACTCCTCCTCTACCCGTTGCGTCCCTGTCCCGAAGAAGCGGATATGCTCACTGCCGCATTCCGGGCATACCTTGGGTGCAGGTTCTGCATGCCCGCAGTAATGGCAGCGCAGATTGTCGCTTCGGCTGTGATAGGTCAGCGAGATATCGCATTCCGGGCAGCCGGCAACGTAGCCGCAGCTCCGGCACATGACGAAGGTCGAGAAGCCTCTGCGGTTGAGCAGCAGCACTGTCTGTTCGCCGCGCTCCAGCCTGCTCACCAGAGCGGCATGCAGACTGCGGCTGAACATGGAGCGGTTACCTTCCTTCAGTTCCTCACGCATGTCAACGACAGCCACCTTCGGCAGCTCGTTGCCCAGTGCGCGGCTCGGCATCTCCAGCAGAATCGGCGAGAAGTGGATGTCACTCTGCGATCTGGCGGCATGATAGCTCTCCAGTGAAGGTGTTGCAGAGCCCAGAATTACCACGGCCCCGCCCTGCTCTGCCCTGCGGACAGCCACATCACGGGCATGATATTTCGGATTCTCCTCCTGCTTATAAGAGCCTTCATGCTCTTCATCCATGATAATCAGGCCCAGATTGGCGAACGGGGCGAACACGGCTGAGCGTGCTCCGACCGCAACCATCGCCTTACCTTCGCGGATCTTGCGCCACTCGTCATAACGTTCGCCGACAGACAGGCGGCTGTGCATCACCGCCACCCCGCTGCCGAACCGGCCCTTGAACCGTTCCACCATCTGCGGTGTCAGCGCAATCTCAGGCACCAGCACCACTGCCTGCCGACCCTGCTCGATACAGCGCTGGATCGTCTGGAGATAGATTTCCGTCTTCCCGCTGCCGGTCACCCCGTGCAGCAGGAAGACTTCATGCGTCTGCTGCTCGACAGTACCCACAATCCGCTCATAGACCCTCTCCTGCTCCGCTGTCAGCGGAAGCGGTGTGCTTGGCTTGAAGTCCCGTCCCCGGTAGGGGTCACGGTAGACTTCGATTTCGCTGATCTCTATATACCCTTTGTCCGCAAGCGTCTTGAGCGTGCCCGCAGTGACCTGAAGGATCGCCAGAATATCCTTAAGCGGCATCGGCAGCATGGCTTCCATATCAATCAGGTAGGAGAGCACTTCCTTCTGGCGCGCTGAACGCGCGGGGAAGCTGGAGAGCGACTCCCGGGCTTCTGACAAGCCAATAGCCAGGTCAACGGCCTTGAGCTTCTTTTTGCCCATCTTATCCTTGATCGACTGGCTCTCTGCCAGGACTCCGCGCCGCACCATGAACTTAATCGTCTCCGCAGCCTCGGGGAAGGTACGGGTCAGCAGCTTCATGGATACTTCACTGTGACGCCTAACGAAGTCAATGATCTGCTGTTCTTCGTTGTCCGCCTCAAGAAAGAGCGGAAACAGCTCATCTGCGGGGGCGCTGGACGCTTCCTCTGTATCTCCAAGCGAGATCAAACGCTCCGCTTTGCCCTTCAGGGCAGTCGGAAGCATCGCCTGCAGTGCGGAGATCCGTCTGCAGGCGTATCTTTGGCTCATCCAGTCGGCCAGCTCAACCAGCTCCGGCGATAGGGGAGGAAGCAGATCCAGTACTTCTACAATCGGCTTCATCCGGGAGACACTGCCGGTCTCCCCTGATTCCAGGGACACTACGAACCCCTGGACCGTACGGGGGCCGAACGGAACAGCGACTCTGCTGCCCACTTCAATCCACAGCTTCAGAGCATCCGGGATAATATAGTCAAACGGCCGGTCGGTGCTGCGTACAGGAACATCGACAATGACCTTGGCAATATCCATTATAATAAGGCTCCGGCAACACGCTCAGCCGCCAGCCGCAGAATCCGGCGCGCCACCTCATCCTTGGAAGCCAGCGGAAGATCAAGCACTAGGCCTTCGGCATCATACACTTTGACGATGTTGGTATCCGTGCCGAATCCCGCACCCTCCATGGCCACATCATTGGCTACAATCAGATCGAGGTTCTTGCGGACCAGCTTGTCCTTGGCATAGACCTCGGCATTTCCGGTCTCGGCGGCAAAGCCGATCAGGAACTGCTTGTCCTTGATTTTGCCCAGGCTCTCCAGAATATCAGTCGTTTTCACCAGCTCAAGCGTCATGGTGCTGCCGCTCTTCTTAATCTTCGAGTCACTGCTCTCGCGTGGACGGTAATCCGCAACCGCCGCTGCTTTCACAAGAATATCGCAATGACTCCAGCGGGCCATGACTGCATCGTGCATCTCCTGTGCTGACTGGACGCGGACCAGATCGATACCGGCATCACGGGGCGGCGCCTCATCGGTACGTGCGGCAATCAGCGTCACCGCAGCACCCATGGCGTGCGCGGCGCGTGCGAGGGCGAAGCCCATTTTACCCGAGGAATCATTGGAGATATAACGGACGGGATCAATACGTTCTACCGTGCCTCCTGCGGTAATCACCACTTTTTTACCGGCAAGCGGTCCGGAGGTCTTCTCCTTCTGCAGTACAAAAAAGTTCTCAACCACCTTCACGATCTCCTCCGGCTCCTCCAGCCGTCCCTTGCCCACATACCCGCAGGCCAGCAGCCCTTCACCGGGCTCAATAAACTGAACACCCCGGTTATAGAGGGTATCCATATTGCTGAGGACCGCCGGATGCTGATACATATGGACATTCATCGCCGGAGCTACCATAATAGGCGCTGTTGTAGCAAGCAGCGTGGTGGACAGCATGTCGTCTGCCAGCCCGTGGGCCATTTTGGCGATAATGTTGGCTGTAGCCGGCGCAATCAGGACCAGGTCGGCAGCGTCAGCCAGATCAATATGTGAAATAGAAGACGGGTCCCGCTCCTGGAACGTATCACTGTATACCCGCTGCTTCGACAATGACTGGAGCGTCAGCTCCGTAATGAACTGCTTGGCCGATGCTGTCATAATGACATGCACCTCGGCGCCCTTCTGGGTAAGCTTGCTGGTCAGCGCCGCGGCCTTATACGCAGCAATTCCGCCGGTAATTCCGAGTATAATCGACTTCCCTTGTAAGCTCTTCAATCTGATCTCCCTCCGTTCCTCAATCTGCACCCATTCTATATCCAGCTATGAAAAGAAGAAATGAAAATCTTCATATTTACGGCTTCGTTATGTCATATTTACGCTAAAAGAAGCCTGCGCTTCAAATTTTCTTTATATATAGAGAAAAAAATAACAACCTTCCGGTTGTCAGGAACAGCCCGGTACGGGCCATTATCACTTCATTGTGCAGCTTAAGCGGGCAGAAACGGCTGCGCCGCCCTTATTCAAGGGACGGCACCATTTCAGGGGACTATTCCTCGCCGCGCGTTACTATAATGCGGTCTTCATAGATTTCTTCAAGTGCAACACCGACATACTTATGCGATTTAGGCGCAACGATATCGGTCTTGCCGCCTTCACGGAGTGCTCTGGCCCGGCGGGCTGAAGCGACTACCAGGGAATACTTGCTGTCGACCTTAGTCACCAGTTCGTCAATGGATGGATATAGCATGTAAGGCACCTCTTCATCTTTTACTGTAAATATGGACCAATCCTGTAGAACTTGTTCATCGCACCTTACAATGTTCGGCGATAATAATGCTTTCTATTCGCTTGCAGGCCAGATCAATCTCATCATTCACCACGGCATAATCATAATGCCGGATCAAACCGATCTCGTCTTCAGCCACAGACATGCGGTGGCTGATTACATCAGGATGCTCTGTTCCGCGTCCGCGAATGCGGTCCTTCAACTCGTCCATGGACGGGGGAAGAAGGAATACAAAGATCCCTTCGGGAAATTTCTCTTTGACCTTGAGAGCTCCCTGAACCTCGATCTCCAGAATAATATCTCTTCCGCTCTCAAGTGTTCTCTCTACAAAGTCACGCGGAGTACCGTAATAATTGCCTACGTACTCCGCATATTCCAGCAGCTTGTCGCCTTCAATCATATCGGCGAACTGCTCTCTGGATTTGAAAAAATAATTGACTCCGTTCTCTTCACCTGCACGCGGAGAGCGTGTGGTGGCAGAAACGGAATAGACGAGTTCAGGCATCTTCGGCCGCAGCGCTGTGCATACCGTACCTTTGCCGACACCGGAAGGGCCGGATAGTATAATCAGCAATCCTTTTGACATAGTACACTCCAATTGTTGTTATTCGTCGTTATCGTCGTCTTTGCTGGATAGGCGGTGAGCTACCGTCTCAGGCTGTACAGCCGAGAGAATCACATGGTCGCTGTCGGTAATAATGACAGCCCGCGTCCGCCTCCCGTAGGTGGCATCGATCAGCATATGCCTGTCTCTGGCCTCCTGGATAATTCTCTTAATCGGTGCCGATTCCGGGCTGACAATGGAAATAATGCGGTTCGCTGACACGATATTCCCAAAGCCGATGTTGATTAATTTGATTGCCATGTTCCGGTTGTTCCCCCCATAAGTAACATCATAGCTTGCTCCCTGGTTCCTGTCATTCCAGGTTCGCCGCCTGCTCCCGAATCTTCTCGAGCTCCGCCTTCATATCAAGCGTCAGATTCACAACCGCCAGATGACTGCACTTCGACCCTATTGTGTTGGTCTCCCTGTTCATCTCCTGGATGAGAAAATCAAGCTTGCGTCCGGCAGGCTCGCTGCCCAGCAGCAAGGCCCGGCACTGGCCGAAATGGCTGTGAAGCCGGGTCAGCTCCTCATCTATATTGCAGCGGTCCGCGAAGATAGCCATCTCCATGCCGAATTTATGCTCATCCCAGGGGAAGCTCCCGTCATTCAGCAGGTTAAGCCGTTGCCGCAGCTTCTCGCGCTGCTCCTCCACAACCAGAGGCGCATATCTGCTGATTCCGGCATGCAGCTCTTCCAGACGGTCAAGTCTGTGCGTCAGATCGGCCGCCAAATAGGAGCCTTCCCGTCCGCGCATCTCCAGCAGGGCCTCCAGACCAAGCTGGAGACCCTGCTCCAGAAGATCTGCAAGTTCTCCGGAGGAGTCAGCAACAGCCGTCTCTTCCTTCGGTTCCATTACACCGGGCATAGCAAGGATATCCCGCAGGGACAACTCTCCCTTGAAGCCATACTCCCGGACCAGTACCTCCGCTGCATCAAGATAGGAGCTCACCCTGCGGCGGTCCAGCACATGCGTGTCAGCCGCCCCGTCGGTGAGTTCTCTATTAATAATAACATCTACCCGTCCCCGTCTGATATGAGCCTGAACCATTCTGCGCAGCCTATCCTCATACCCCGTCCATTCCCTGGGCAACCGCAGCACAACTTCGCAGTATCGGTTATTCACCGATTTGACCTCGAACGTTATCTTGTGTCCGCCGTATTCCAGGGCTGACTGACCGTATCCGGTCATACTATATGACAACGGAATCACATCCATTACACTATTGTAATTGATTATTACTAGCGAAACAAGGGGGATAACTTACGTCCCTGCTTCTCCCAAATATACTCCAGCAGCTGCACGCTCATATCATAGAACATAAACGGCGTAATCAGATAGATTCCGTTAAAATGTGCAATAGCCGCATCCAGCAGCTCCTTGGCGATCAGCACCCCTTCGGCCCGTCCCGCTTCGCCTTCGAGTCCGGCCATCCGGCTGCGGACCTCGGCGGAGAGCTGAATGCCGGGAACCTCATTATGCAGATACTCTGCATTGCGTCCGCTGGCCAGCGGCATAATGCCGATGAAGATCGGAATATCCAGGTGCTCAGTAGCCTTGGCAATCCGGGCAATCAATTCAGGATCATACACGGGCTGGGTCATAATATAATCCGCACCCGAGGCAATCTTCTTCTCCAGGCGCTCGACCGCTTTGTCCAGATGCTTGACATTGGGATTGAACGCTGCGCCGATGACGAACTTCGCGTTCTGCTTGAGCGGCTTGCCGGAGAAGGCCACGCCGTCATTGAGCTGCTTAATCATACGTATAATTTCAAATGAAGTCAGGTCATAGATCGAGCTTGAGCCGGGCAGATCCCCGAACCGGGCAGGATCTCCGGTCACGGCCAGCACATGGTCAATCCCCAGCGCGTCGAAGCCCATCAGATGCGACTGGGTGCCAATCAGATTGCGGTCACGGCAGGCAATATGCACCAGCGGCCGCAGGCCTGTGCGGGCCTGCACCAGATGCCCCAGCGCCATATTGCTCATCCGGGTGACAGCAAGCGAATTATCGGCCAGCGTCAGCGCATCGGCTCCGGCCCGGCGCAGCGCCTCTGCCCCCTTCATGAACTTCGCGATGTCCAGATCGCGCGGAGGGTCAAGCTCTACGATAACGGTGTGGCGTTCCTTGACCAGATCGACAAGCGTCGGTTCGCCGCCTCCCTGTCCCCCGTCATCCGCCAGATGCTCCTGCACCGCAATTCTCTCAGGCGCACTGAAGGCAGCGGGCTCAGGCAGCGGCTCCACCACATAGCCCTTCAGGGCAGCGGAGATCTCAGCGATATGCTTGGGGGTAGTCCCGCAGCAGCCCCCGATAATCCGGCTGCCCATATCCGCGAACACCGGAGCCATCTGTCCGAAATACTCCGGCGAGGCGCCATAGCGGTACTGGCCGTCTACATAATCGGCTACCCCCGCATTCGGATAGATCGACACCGGCAGCGCCAGCTTGCCCTGTAGCGTACCCAGCGCACGCTTGATCCCGTTTGGTCCGGTGTTGCAGTTGAAGCCGATCACATCGGCTCCGTCCTGCTGCAGAATATGGAACGCTTCCGGCAGGGTTAACCCGTCCAGCGTCCGCGCCGAATCGTCCACAGCCAGCTGGCAGATCACCGGCAGCGTGCTGAGCTTGCGCACAGCCTTCAGCGCCAGATGAAGCTCCTCGACATCATAGAAGGTCTCCAGCATGATCCCGTCCGGCGCTTCCTCCAGAAGCGCGGCAATCTGCTGCGAGAAGAACTTCTTCAGCTCGGAGGAGGACAGATTGGCCCGTTTACCGGCGCGGATCGAGCCGATCGCACCGACAACATACCCGTTCTCGCCGGCAGCCCGGCGGGCAATGCGGACTCCTGCCCGGTTGATATCCGCTACCTTGGCTTCCAGTCCGAACTTGGACAGCTTGTCGTAGTTCGCGGAATAGGTATTACTCTCCAGCAGTACAGCACCTGCATTGATGTAGCTCCGGTGCACATCCTCAATGACCTCCGGTGAGGTCAGATTCAATTCCTCGTAGGAGATGCCGACAGGGAAACCCTTTTGATACAAAAAGGTTCCCATCGCTCCGTCTCCGACCAACACGTTATTCTCCCATGCAGAGCGCAAATCCGGCTTCACCGCAAGAACCTCCCCTTACTGACAACATTAGTTTCATACTAATGTAACATAAATCGGGATGGATGATAAGCTTTAGCAGACAAAAGAGACGGGTGTCCATAATTCTTGTATGCCGGTCCGTCAATTGATTCATACTACGCATAATCTTGGCAGAAGGAGAATGTAGGAATGAAGAAGCAAATAAGAAGGCTGCTGCTGCGCAAATATGCCGTAATCCTCCTGCTGTCGGCGCTCTCGCTGCTGTACCTGTACCTGCTGGACTGGATGTTCGGCTACGGGACGGAGAATATCCGCTATATACTGAATTATCTGCTCTACACTACCTCGGAGAAGCTGACTGCGGCTGTACTGGTGCTGCTCCTTATCGTACCTGATGCCATCTATTGGGTGAGCGGCCGTCAGCCCGGCCGGGGGGCGGAGAAATGATCGCGGACCGCCGTTACTATTACCAGCAGCGCTGGAACGACTATCATTAAATAGGGATACACCCTGTACAGCAGGGTCCCGCCCTCATCGAGATGTTCGATGAAGCTGCGTGCATCCAGCATGGAAGTGAAGAGGATGATCAGTCCGCAGGGATAGAGCATTCTCCGGTACGGCAGCTTGAACAGGTCCGAGATTCCGATTAGTGCAGCAGCGAAGAAGACAGCCATTTTGAAAAACACCCCGATGATCAGCACCATCACCACGAAAATATCCACCCGCTGGATGATATCCGAAATGGAGATCTTGCTGATTGTCGGCATCAGCGGGAGCGGCGAACGCTCTACAATATCAGCACCCAGAACCGAAACATTCAGCGCCATGGTGAAGCTGAGCAGCAGCGCGGAGAACACCATGGCGGCGGCGATAATCCAAGGCCCTTTTTTGACACTGGACAGGTACGGCATCAGCATCGTGAAGCACACCATCTCCCCGAACGGAAACATATAATTCTGATGAATCACCGAGCGAAGCACGGGCTGAAAGCCATTCTCCAGTACAGGCAGCAGTCTGTGCAGATTAATCGTACCGGAGAGTATCAGCATCACGGTCCCGAACAGGCCGATCCCCAGAACGACAAACGCAAATACCATGGACGTTCTGCTCAGCACCTCCAACCCCTTATGCAGCACATAAGCTCCCGAGAGCAGCATCAGGGTGCTTAAGATAAACAGCGGAGTATGATGCATGGTTGACATTGCGAGCATGGTGCTGCCATCGCGCAAATCCCTGGCGGCCAGGTTTATGTAGAGAACAATATAGAGCAGGCCTACC
Organism: Paenibacillus sp. FSL P2-0089; assembly: GCF_038595095.1. Taxonomy (NCBI): domain Bacteria; kingdom Bacillati; phylum Bacillota; class Bacilli; order Caryophanales; family Paenibacillaceae; genus Paenibacillus; species Paenibacillus sp. FSL P2-0089. The sequence continues at coordinate 2,963,234 of NZ_CP152006.1, read as the reverse complement.
GGTGCTCCGATATATTTTCCGAGAATTTGCCGTGTATAGGCTGTAAAAGGCTGGTCCGGGTGCTTACGGTACAGATAGGCGTATCCCGTGAACATGATCAGCCCCGCCGCGCAGCCGAGCAGGATCGAGAGCCAGGCATCCCGGCCTGCCCCCATTCCCAGATTAACCACCAGCGCCGTGCCCAGCTCGAACAGCACCGTCAGGCTGAAGAATTCGACGAGTCCGATTTTGACCTTCCCCATATTCTGTGGACCTCCTCACCCGGTTACCCTACCGGCAGACTTAATGAATCTGAAAAGAGTTGCTGCGCATATCCGTATGCCGGATGACCACATCTGCATCGAACCGGATTTCACAGTTTGCGAATACGTCCTCCCAGTGGTCCCTGACCTTCTTCCAGCCGCGCGGATCCTTCCGCTGCAATGCCCGTCCAAAGCCGAGATAATCACTGCCCAATTCTTTGGCTGTGCTTATGGCTGCTTGGATATGCTTGACGCTTTCTTTTATGAGCCGGTCTGACAGCTCTTCCAGCACTTTAGGCGAGGTAAGATCGAGCGGATTCGGAGCTTCCTTGAGCGCAGCCTGCTGCGTGATTTTGACCGTAAAGACAGGATGCTCCGGGTCAGACGACTCGACGGCAAGTGACACCTGGGACTGATAGATGTTGAAGGAGAGATAACGGCCCTCCTGCTGCTTGAGCAGAACCGGGAACTCTTTGATCCGATTATGCAAAAGAACGGTACCGAGAGCAGCGTCACCCGTAAGCCAGCCCTTCAGCTTGTCATCCTTGAATGCCGCAAGGGAGGAGACTCTCAGGATCGACCGGGGTTCGATATTCTTCAGGCTGTCATTGCTGCCCGATGAGGGAGTCCACTCTCCTCTGGTGTATACCCCGTTGATCACCGGACCGCCTCCTCTGATCTGAATGCCCCGGATCACATCATCCACGGCCATCCGGAAGTTATAGCCGAACTGCTTGGAGGTCGTCTCCAGCTTCTCCACCAGATCATTGGCCGGGATTTTGCTGAACACGGTCATTGTGGACATGATCTCACGCGCAGGCTGTCCCTTGGAGATGAAAATCAGGCTGTTCAGCCGGGTATCGCTCTCCCGCTCCAGCACATCGAGAAGGTCCTTGATGCCTTCGCGGGCGAACGCCTCCGAGATCACCAGCACCCGCACATGTCCCAGGGAGAGGAAGCGTGCCGTCTGGCGGGAAGCGTCTGCCAGCGCCTCGAACATCGTGCGGCCTGTTCCTGTGTACAGCGCAACCGGCGATATACCTCTGCTCTTCTCTCCGGAGATTTCCTCCGCCACAATCACTTGAAAGGATAGCTTGTACCGCTCAGCCTCAGAGTCGCCCTTGTCGATCGCTACCCCCGAGACAATTGCCCGCCGGTTGAGTTCAACACTGTCCCAGCAGCCGGTAAGCAGCAGCATTGGAAGGACAAACAGTACACCTATGCCGCCGAAGATTCTATTCCTCACGCTTCTCCTCCTCAGCCCTGCTATTCTTGCGGATTAACGGGGGGAGCTGCTCCTCATGACCGGTCGTTAGCAGCATGTATTCCGGCATTTCCTCGCGCATTTGTGCCGGCGGCTTGTCCGGCCCGATCAGCCAGAGCGGCATTCTGAACAGTGTGTCCTTATGCCCTTTAATGGAGAGCGGCACGAAGGGGAAGAGATAAGGAACACCGAAGGATCTCAGGCTGCTCATATGTGCCACCAGCAGGATCAGGCCCAGAGTAATTCCGTAGAAGCCGAATATACTGGCCATGATCAGAAAAGCAAACCGGATAATTCTCCCGGCAATCGCCAGGTTGTACGCCGGAAGGGCAAAGCTGGCAATCCCGGTCAACGCTACGACGATGACCATGATGGGCGCAATAATCCCGGCCTCTACCACCGCCGTTCCCAGGATAAGTGCACCGACCACAGAGACCGTCTGCCCGATGGCACGCGGCATGCGTACCCCGGCTTCGCGCAGGATTTCAAAGGCCAGCTCCATCAAGAGCAGCTCCACAAAGGCCGGGAAGGGCACATTCTCCCGCTGGGAGAGCAGATTGATCAGCAGCGTGGTCGGAATCATCTCATAATGATAGGTAGTCAGCGCAAGGTAGACCGAAGGACCCAGAATCAGCACGAGGAAGCTCAAATAACGGACCAGCCGCATCAATATGGTAATGTCGAACCGCTGGGAATAATCCTCGGCAGATTGAAAAAACTGCGTAAACACCGCCGGAAGAATCAGTACAAACGGCGTGCCGTCCACAATAATTACCACCCGGCCTTCGAGCAGATTGCCTGCAGCCACATCAGGCCGTTCCGTATTGTAGATCGTCGGAAACGGCGTGAAGGTCTTGTCCTGAATTAATTCCTCGATGTACCCCGATTCCAGAATCTCATTGATGGAAATCTTGTTCAGCCGGTCTCTGGCTTCGCGGATCAGATCCTCCCCCGCAATCCCCTTCATGTACATCATCGCCACATGGGTATGGGTCTCCGAGCCGAGCTTCAAGACTTCCAGGTGCAGCTTGGCAGATTTGATTCTGCGGCGGATCAGGGCGATGTTCGTGGCCACTGACTCGACGAACCCGTCCTTCGGCCCCCGGACCACGAGCTGGGAGGTTGGCTCACTGACCGCCCGCTGCTCCCCGCCCCTGGTCCCGCACAGAATCGCTGCCCTGCAGCCCTCCAGCAGAATCGCAGTGTCCCCGGAGAGAATAGCGAGCATGATCTCCTTCCATTCCTCCTGGAGCAGCGCCTCACCTGTCTCCATTGCACGGCTAAGGATCTGCTGCGGAAGTGAAGCTTCTTCCCCGCGGCTATCAGCACCGCCATCCGTTCTGTCAAGGAACAGTTCCTCCGTATGATTCAGCAGTGAACCGAGTACGAATTCATTCACTGCCGCAGGGTCCGCCAGTCCGCTCAGATGAACAGCGGCCGCTTCCAGGCGGCGTTCTCCCCCGATCTGGATTCTGCGGATCTGGAGATCTGGACTGCCGCCAAGCTCCGTCTGAATGTGGAGCAGACTTTGGGCGACTGTATCCTCGAGTCCCAAGCGAACGCTGCCCTGCGGCTGTCCCGGTCCCGGTGCAGTATCTGCTCCCGCATTCTGTGCTTTTCGGTTGGACCCTGACTTCATCTCCGCTCCTCCTCCTCCCTGATTCTATGCAGAGTTCTATTATTCGCGGATATGCCTGCCATTATTCGGCTTTCATTTCATACTCCAGTTCCATACCGGCTCTGAATTACATAAAAAATCCCCTGCATCTGGCATGCAGGGGATTGCAAGTGGTTATATGGGAATCAAATATCAGATATCCACTGAGCCGGTATATACCACCTGGGCAGGGCCGGTCATATAGACATGATTGTCTTCCTCGTTCCATTCGATGAACAAGTCACCGCCCTTCAGGCTGATGACCGCCGAGCGGTCCGTCACTCCGTTCAGCACGGAGGAAACCAGAGTCGCGCAAGCACCTGTTCCGCAGGCCAGGGTAGGCCCGGCACCACGCTCCCAGACGCGCATGTCCACGTGGCCGCGGTTCACTACGGTGGCGAACTCCACGTTGACCTTACGCGGGAAGAGCGGGTGCACCTCCAGCTTCGGTCCCCAGGTAGCGAGATCGAACGATACTGCATCATCCACATAAATGACTGCATGCGGATTCCCCATGGAGACTGCGGTGAATCTGAACGCTGTGCCGTCCGCTTCAATCGGCTGGTCGAGCACAGGCTCCGCGTCGATCGCTACAGGAATCTGCGGTCCGGACAGGACCGGCTCACCCATATCCACCGTTACGCTCTCCACGATCCCGTCCTTCACCTTCAGAGAGACCTTCTGTTCTCCGGCGCCAATCGTCTCAATGACAATCTGCTCCGATTCCACCAGACCATGCTCATATACATATTTGGATACACAGCGGATCGCATTGCCGCATTGCTCAGCCTCAGAGCCATCGGAGTTCATGATACGCATCATGTAATCGCCGCGCTGCGAAGGGAGAATGTACACCAGTCCGTCTGCCCCGATGCCGAAGAACCGGTTGCACAGCTTAACTGCCAGCTCCGGGGCATTGCCCGGCAGCTCATCCTCGCCGAATACGATAATAAAATCATTGCCCAAACCGTGCATTTTAGTAAATTCCATTGTCAGGTCCACTCCTATAAGTAAGATCAGCTGTTTCCACATTCCTGGTTCATCATAAACCAAGCTTCTCAGTGAAACCAGCATACCTTATAGGAGTGGAGTGAGGCTATTGATTTTATGCTGAAAACTTTGTACTTTTTATCATCTGGCGTCCGCCGCTGCGGCTGCGGTTCTTCTTGCCGCCCCAGACGCTGCCCGCTCCCATCAGGAAGGTCGGGATTCCGGACATCACCAGCACCAGGCACCATTCACGGAAGCTGAGCGGAACAGTCTTGAACACCGGCTGAAGCACAGGGAGGTACATTACAGCCAGCATTAAGATCACAGAGGACAGGACAGCCAGGACCAGATATCTGTTCTGGAACGGATTCCGGTAGAAGACCGAGCGCGAGCTGCGGCAATCGAACACATGAATGAGCTGAGCCATCACAAGGGTGGCAAAAGCAACCGACTGCGCGCGGATCAACTGCTGCGCACTACCTGGATCAATCCGCAGCGTGAGCCAGAAGGCGGCCAGCGTACAGAGGCCGATCAGCAGCCCGCGGCTGACAATCTTCCAGCCCAGCCGCCGGGCAAAGATGTTTTCTTTTGCACCGCGTGGCTTGTGCTCCATCAGATCCTTCTCCGGCTGGTCTACGCCCAGCGCCATTGCAGGTAGGCCGTCTGTAACCAGATTGACCCATAGAATCTGGATCGGAACCAGCGGCAGCGGCAGCCCGAGCATCATGGCGAAGAACATGGTCAGAATCTCACCGACATTCGAGGCCAGCAGGTACCGGATGAATTTGCGGATATTCTCATAGATGTTCCGTCCCTCTTCAATAGCTGCCACGATGGTCGAGAAGTTATCGTCCCCGAGGACCAGGGCCGAAGCCTCCTTCGTCACATCCGTACCGGTGATTCCCATTGAGATCCCGATATCGGCGGCCTTAATTGCAGGCGCATCGTTTACTCCATCGCCAGTCATCGCTACGACATGGCCGTGGCGCTGCAGCGACTTGACGATCCGCAGCTTATGCTCCGGCGATACCCGGGCGTAGACGAACACGCTGTCGGAGACCTTATCCAGCGCATCATCGTCCATCCGGGTAAGCTCGCTACCAGTTAGAACCCTGCCGCCGCGCTGCAGAATGCCGAGCTGATGAGCAATCGCCTCTGCGGTCGTCCCATGGTCGCCGGTAATCATGACCGTCTTGATGCCTGCCCGGCGGGTCACGCTGATCGCATCGCGCACTTCCTTGCGCGGCGGATCGATCATCCCGGCCAGGCCCACGAAGACAAGCTGGCTCTCCGCTTCCTTCTCGCTGCCGGCCGTTTCTCCGCTCCGCAGATCGCGGTAAGCCATCCCCAGCACACGCAGTGCGCCGGAAGCCATCTGTTCATTGGCATCCAGCACCTTCTGGCGCAAGGTCGGCGTGCAGGGCACGACTCCGCCCTCCCACAGCATATACGTGCAGCAATTCAGGAGCACATCGGGTGCGCCTTTGGTGCAGATCATCCGGCCGCCGGGGTGATTCACAACCACCGACATCAGCTTGCGTTCAGAATCGAACGGAAACTCCGTCTCCCGGGTATAGGTTACAGCAAGCGTTTGGGCAGTTAGTCCCATTTTGGCAGACAAAGCGACCAGCGCTCCTTCCGTAGGATCGCCCTTCAGTTCCCAGACCGGCTGGGCGTTAGCCCCTTTATCGGCCTCTGCACCTTTGCCTTTCTTTTTGCTGCGCGTGTCGGGGAAGCTCTCATAAATCTCTGCGTTGCTGCATAATGCACCCACCTGAAGCATGCGCCGGAGACTCTGGTCATTCTTCAGATCAACGGGCCGGCCTTTCTGGAGCACACTGCCTACCGGAGCATAACCTTCCCCTGATACCTCAAGGGTCCGTCCGGCGTTCCAGAGCTGGGTGACTGTCATTTTGTTCTGCGTCAGGGTTCCTGTCTTATCCGAGCAAATGACGGAGGCGCAGCCCAGCGTCTCTACCGAGGGCAGCTTGCGGACAATCGCCTTGCGCTTGATCATCCGCTGGACACCCAGCGCAAGCGCAATCGTCACAATGGCCGGAAGTCCTTCGGGAATAGCTGCCACCGCCAGACTCACCCCGGCCAGGAACATCGCCGTTGCCGGCTGACCATGCATAATTCCTGCCAGAACCACAACAATGGTCAGCCCCAGTGAGACATAGATCAGAATCTTGCCGAGCTGCTCCAGACGGTGCTGCAGCGGGGTCTCCTGGGATTCAGTGTTCTGGATCAGATCGGCAATCTTGCCCATCTCGGTAGCCATACCGGTGCGGATGACCACAGCCCGGCCGGTTCCCCGGGTCACCATCGTACCCATGAAGCCGATATTCTTCTGATCGCCCAGCGGGATGTCTTCAGCATAGATCGCCGAGGCATGCTTGGAGACCGGCAGCGACTCCCCTGTCAGCGCTGACTCTTCGGCATAGATGCTGCTGCACTGCAGCCAGCGGACATCTGCCGGTATCCGGTCCCCGCTCTCCAGCAGGACGATATCTCCGGGGACCAGCATTCTGGCGGGAAGCACCTCCTGCTTCCCGCCGCGCATCACTTTGGCCGTAGGCGCGGAGAGCTGCTTCAGTGCTCTTAACGAACGCTCGGCGCGGAACTCCTGCACGAATCCGAGTACCCCGTTAAGCAGAATAATCGCGATAATCGTAATGGCGTCTAAGTATTCGCCGAGCAGGCCGGATACCAGAGTCGCCCCCATCAGCACCAGTACCATGAAATCCTTGAACTGATTGAGCAGCAGCGTAAAAGGTGATACCCTTTTGCCCTCAGACAGCTCATTGTACCCGCTCTCTTTGCGTCTTGCGGCGGCGTCCTCGGCGCTTAGCCCCGTTCCCGGCTGAACGCCGAACATCTCCTGCAGCTCCTCTGCACCGAGCCGGTGCCAGCTTTTTTGTTCCATAACTAATCTTTCCCCTCCCGGTCGTTTCTTGACTTCCGGCGGCGCACAGCTTTTCCACCTGTTCATGTCCAAGTGTATTCATGGTCGTCCCAAAATATCACCGTATCTGGGTTTCTCCTTTTGCGCGAACCGGTAAAAGTATGGCATCATAGAGGGAGTACTTTATTATCAGGCGACAGGAGAACCTTATCATGGCATTAGACGGCATTGTTACCCAAGCGATCGTGCATGAGCTTCAGCCCTTCATCGGTGCACGCGTCGGCAAAATATATCAACCCAGCACACATGACCTCATCTTCACCCTGCGCGGTGCGGGCGGCGGCGGCAAGCTGCTGCTGTCGGCGAACCCGACCTACCCCCGGCTGCACCTGACCGAGAGAAGCAGCATCAACCCGGCAGAAGCGCCGATGTTCTGCATGCTGATGCGCAAGCATTGTGAAGGCGGCACCATCGAGAGCATTACCCAGGTGGGGCTTGAACGAATTATTCATATCACCATCAGAACACGGGATGAGCTGGGGGATGTCTCCGCCAAAAAAATCATCATCGAGCTGATGGGACGCCACAGCAACATCATTCTGACCGAGCTGGCCACGGGGACGATTATCGACGGCATTCATCATGTCACCCCGTCAATCAGCAGCTACCGGGTCGTTATGCCGGGAGCGGCTTATACCCAGCCGCCGCAGCAGCATAAGCTGAATCCGCTGCAGATCAGCCAGCCGGACTTCCTTACCCTGATAGCCTCGGCAGAGGAAGCGGCCCGCTACGCCGCCGAGCATCCTCAGGAGCCGGAGGAGGATATGATCGAGGGCGAGATCGCCGGACTGCTGGCCTCACTTGAGGCACCGCAGGCTGACGGCTCCGGCGGCCCGGCCCCTTCAGCCGATCCGGCCGGCTGGCTGGTACACGCCTTCAGCGGCCTGAGTCCGCTGATCGCCGGAGAGATCCTCCACCGGTACAAGGAGATAGGCGGAGAAGCTGAGGATTTCAGCAGCGGCATGGATAAGCCCGATCAGCTCTGGGAAGCCTTCCATTCCGTCATGGAGCCGGTCAGCAAGCTGGAATTCGCTCCAGTCACCGGTTGGAATGCCAAGGGCAAGCCGGTATTCTCGGCCATTCCGCTGAAGCTCATGAGCGGGAATGTGAAGCATTACAGCTCCATAAGCTTGTGCCTGGAGGATTATTATGGGGACAAGGCGGAGAAGGACACGGTTAAGCAGCGGGTTAGCGACCTGATCCGCTTCCTCAGCAACGAGCGCAGCAAGAACATCAAGAAGCTGGCCAACCTGCACAAGGATCTGAACGAAGCCGAGGATGCAGACCAGTTCCGGATCTGGGGCGAGCTGCTGTTCGCTTCCCTGCACACCGTGAACAAAGGCGACAAGGAAGCAAAGCTAGTAAACTACTATGATGAGAATCAGGCGGAGATTACCGTTCCGCTCGACCCGCTGCTAAGCCCTACGGACAATGCACAGCGGTATTTCAAAAAATATAACAAGTACAAGAACAGCCTGCGGGTGATCGGCGAGCAGGTCAAGAAGACACACGAAGAGATTGCCTATATGGAACTGCTGCTCCAGCAATTAGCCCATGCCTCACTGAATGACATTGAGGAGATCCGCGAGGAGCTGGTTAGCCAAGGCTATCTCCGCGACCGCAGCAAAAAAGGCAAGAAGAAAAAGAAGGCTGCCAGACCTACGCTGCAGGTATTCACTTCCTCTGAAGGGGTTGACATCTATGTCGGCAAAAACAATCTGCAAAACGAGTATGTCACCAACCGCCTCGCTGCTCCGAACGATACCTGGCTGCATACCAAGGATATTCCCGGCTCGCATGTGGTGATCCGCAGTGAGGAATTCGGCGATGCCACCCTGGAGGAAGCTGCTCAGCTCGCTGCCTACTACAGCCAGGCCAAGCAATCCAGCAGTGTGCCGGTGGACTGTACGCTCATCCGTTACGTGCGCAAGCCGAGCGGAGCCAAGCCGGGCTTCGTCATCTACGATCATCAGCGGACACTCTTCGTCACGCCCGATGAAGAGCGGATCAAGCAATTGCCGAATGTGCTGCGGAGTTAAGCGGAAAACCGAATACATTGGGCTGGTGCGAAGGTGAACGGCACATTGTATGCGGAAAACCGAACACAATAGTAGGTGGTTTCCTCTTACTGATCATGCGCTTTACTAACAGTAAGGATTGCTCCTACCAAAAAACCTCCGTCCTGTAGCGCCTGCGCTAAGGGTCGGAGGTTTTTAGTGTCTTGTGTTTTGTGTTTTGTGTCTTGTGTCTGGCGTTTTGTGTTTTTGTATCCTGCGCTCTTTGCTGTGTCCTACAGTCAGCCTCTGGCAGCCTTAAGCTGCTCCAGCACAGCGGCAGGCACACTCACACTGCCGAGATCCCCGTGGAAAACAACGCCCTGCCGCGCACCATGGAAATCCGAGCCGCCGGTTACCCGCAGGCCGAATTCCGCAGCCAGTGCAAGGTAGCGCTCATGCTCTGCCGGGCCATGATCGGAATGATACACCTCGATGCCGTCCAAATCACATTCCTCCACGATTCTGCGCACCAGTGCGTCATCCCCGTAGATTCCCGGATGGGCCAACACCGCTGCACCTCCTGCTTCACGAATCCACTGGCAGGCCGTCTCCGGGGTAATGCGCGGAGGCGAGACATAGGCCGCCGCCCCTTCGCCCAGATACTTGTCGAAGGCATCCCGCATATCTCCGGCTGCACCCAGCCGGACCAGCTCATCCGCGATGTGCGGGCGGCCTATGCTCTCATCAGGCTTCAGCTCCCGGCCAAGCCCTGACACTACCTGCTCCAAGGTGATCGCAATGCCCAGCCCGCGCAGCTTCTCCAAAATTGCTTCATTACGCCCGAGCCGGATACCCCGCTGCTCCTCCAGGCGGGACAACAGCAGTTCCTGTTCTATGTCGATATAGTAACCGAGGACATGGATCTCCTTGCCGCTCTGCCGTGTGCTGATCTCTACACCGGGAACTACAGTAATCCCGTACCGCTTGCCTGCTTCCAGTGCTTCCGCTACTCCGCTGACCGTATCATGATCGGTAATGGCTAGCGCTGCCAATCCAGCCTCGTAACCAAGCCGCACATTCTCTGCCGGCGGCTGCATGCCGTCCGAGGCCTGGGTATGGGTGTGCAGGTCGCATCTGCCGGCTGTATCAGCAAGACCCGCTGTAGCTAACTCCGCCTCTGAATGCCCGCTATGACTTGTAGGGTCTGTCATGGAATTCCTCCGTTCTTTCAAGTAAGTTTACATGCTTTCATGCAGCTACATGCAGCTACACGCAGCTAGCTATGCATATCCGTTACTGTCCGCCGGCATGCTGGCGCAGGAAGCTTAGGAAGGTTACCGCCGAGATCGGCAGCAAGGTCGATTTCAGATGAATAGCGTAGAATTGCCGTTTGAAGGAGGCATCCGTCAGATTGACAATCTTCAGCAGGCCGAGCGCTACTTCATGCTTGACCGAGGAGGTCGAGATAATTGTAATCCCCAGCCCTGCCTCTACCGCCGACTTCACCGCCCCGGTACTGCCCAGCTCCATCACAATCTGCATCGCTGCAGGGTCAAGCCCGTTAGCCTCAAGCTGCTCCTCCATCACCCGCCGTGTGCCCGAGCCGCGTTCGCGCAGCACGAATGGATAGGCGAGCGCCTGCGCCAGCGTCACTTCCGCCTGACCGGCCAGCGGATGCTCATGGGGCACGATCAGCTTCAGCTCATCGCCCATTACCGGCTCAATCACCATGTCCGGGTGGGAGACCGGCGCTTCAATCAGCCCGAAATTCAGCTGATGCTTATGAATCTCATCCATAATCTGTGAAGTGTTCATCACCTTCATCATAATCGAGATATTCGGATATTCCTTGCCGAAGGGCCCCAGCAGGCGGGGAAGCACATATTCACCGATGGTCAGGCTGGCTCCGAGCATCAGGCGGCCCTCCAGCATGTGGGTGAAGGCCGACATCGCCTGATCCGTCTCGCGCATCAGCTGCATGCTGCGCACCGCGAACGGCATCAGCGTCAGGCCGGCCTCGGTGAGTATGATTTTTTTGGTGGAACGGTCGAACAGCTTGGTTCCGAAATAATCCTCAAGCGCCTGAATCTGCATCGTCACCGCAGGCTGGGTCATATGCAGAGTCTGCGCCGCCGCCGAGAAGCTGCCCCGTTCGGACACGGTATAGAAAATATGAAGCTGATGAAAATTCATACGTTACTGACTCCTTCGCTAATTTCAGTCTTCAAGCAAAAAGGCACGCAGCCCTAAGCCGCATGCCTCCCTCGTTTCAAGTATCCTACTTGCGCCTGCGGCGTTTCTTGGACAGCTTCATGCGCCGGGAATGTCGCAGCCAGGAATAGTATCGCTTGAGATCCCGGAGCTGCGGAGTCACCGATATTTTGCCCAGAAAAGATACGATTACCATGACATACAGAGGCTCTCCGGAGAGGGCCGTGACGCCCTCAAGCTGCCTGAAATCAACCACGATCACCGTATCATTATCGATCAGATAGGCATTATAATCACTGTTCGAGTAAGGCCTCAGCCGGTTCTGCTTCAGGGCCTGCCAGATCCAGGCGGTCACCTCCACATTTCCGCTGTCCTCAGCAGCTACCCGGTCCGCATAACGGCTCTTGGCATGCCGGGTCAGCACGATGTCGGCAATCCCGTAGTTATTCAGCATGATATGGAAGGGTTCGTGCCCCCCCCACCAGTCCATCCCCTTGCCCTGCATAGTCATCACACTCCACGTAAAAAGGGTCTTGGCATGCTCTTATTGTTGTCAATCTTACCGCATTGACGGCCGTTGTTCAAGCATACCGCCATCCCCGGGAGAGTTACATGGCGAAACCTCAGCTGCCCGTCCGGTGCATACTGATATCGCTGTCATCGACATAGCTGCTGCCTCTGATCATTTTGCAGCTTTTTTTGAAGCGGGCCGCCTCTACAGACAGCTCCTCAATGGAAGCAAACCGGCGGCTGCGGTTCGTAACCACGGCAATCGAGATCGTGACCAGCGGGATCTCCTCCAGTTGTCCCGAACGGCTCTCGGTCAGCACGTATTTCTGGGCCAGATGTCCGGCATGATAGAAATCCTTAACCGCCGTATCGAACGCCGCGATGATGCTTCTGCAGCATTCCTCGTAGTGATAATCGCTGATAAAAATAATAAAATCATCCCCGCCGATATGCCCCAGGAATCCGTTCATCCGCAGCGCCTCATGCTTTAGCAGCTCCGCAGTGGCCTGAATCATACGGTCGCCTTCCTTGAAACCGTAGGTGTCGTTGTACGCCTTGAAATGGTCAAGATCGATGTAGAGTACACTGAATTCATCCTGCAGCAGCGTCTTCACCATCCACTCGGTAATGCTGATATTCCCCGGGAGCCCTGTTAACGGATTCAGGAAGCTGGCGGCCACCGCCTGAATCTCCGCGAAGTTAAGCAGCAGATCCCTTACGCTAACCGCTCCGAACAGGGCCTTTTCATGAGTCACGATCACATAGTCGTACAGATTCTCATCCTGCCTCGACATCGCCTGCCTGCTTACCTCAATAATCGGCGTGTTATAGTCCACCACCAGCGGATTCTTGTCCATCACCAGTTCCACAGGTCTGCCCATATAGAGCGTATACCCATACAGCGTACCTATTTTCTGATAAAAGCTGATCCTCATAATCAATCCGGCGGTGCGCCCGTTTTCTGTTACGGCTACGCCTTGGAGCTGGGGATTGCTTTTGAAAATCTGGTCCACAAACCCGCATTTGTGATGAATCGAAATGTCCGGGATTTGTTCAGCGATTTCACCGATCTGCAGAAACATGCTTACACCCTCCCTTGACTGGATACTGGAGCACTGGAGACGAAAGCGCTCCACACTCAGACCGATGAGCCGGTCTCCCGAGCGCATAGCCAAGGGTCCCTGTCATATTCATCTAATCCCCCGTATGCCTGTCTTCCTGAATTCAATAACTTCTCTTCAGCATAGATTGGAATTATTAAGCAGGGATAAACTTCGGGCCAGGGCATTGCCTTCTGCGCACCTTTTTTCACACTAACGACCTATTTCGACAATGCTCCTGCCCGGTTAATCGTATACAGCACAGGGATCGCCGCTCCAATGAGGATCACCCCCATGAATGCCGGTGCAGCCGGTCCAAGTGACACGTAGAGCTGTCCTCCAACCAGAGGCCCGATCATTCTCGCCAGCGCCTGAATCGATTGGCTGCCCCCTTGAACCCGTCCCTGCTCGCCCGCTGCGGCAGATTTGGACAGCATTCCGTTGAACGAGGGCCCGAAGACCGAATCGCCGAAGCCGAAGATAAACATCCCCGCGATAAAAAGAGGATAAAAGGCGAACAAGGCTGACAACGCAAACAGGACATATCCAACAATTTCCGAGACCATTCCGAGGAGGGCGATTTGCCGGTCACTGTATCTTTTCAGGAGCTTCGGCATAATGAATCCTTGGGACAGGATATCCTGCAAGCCCATGATGGAGAACATCAATCCGATGATCACCGGCTTCCAGCTGAAATTATCCAATGTGAACTGTGAAAAAATAGCCTGGAATGAGCCATTCGGTATCCACAGCAGGAAGGCGGAGACAAACAGTCTATTGAGGTTCTTCATGGACAGCAGGTTCGCAAGCTGCGTGAAGGGGTTCAGCCTGACTAAGGGGATTGCCTTCAGTCTCTTACTTTTCTCCAGACTCTCGGGCATGAACAGGAAGCCATAACCCACATTCAGTAATGTTACCGCTGCGCCAGCATACATGGGCACCGAATACCCGAACTTGGCCAGCAGCCCGCCCATCGACGGACCAATAATAGTACCGGCCCCTACCACCGCGCTCACCCAGCCAAAGTACTTGGTCCGTTGCTCCGGCGGAAGAATGTCTGCAAAATAAGCGAAGATTGTACCGATGCTCCCGCCTGTGATCCCTTCAATGATCCGCCCGGCGAACAGCACCCATAAAGCCCCTCCAAGGCCAAATATGAAGTAACCGGCAGCAGAACCCAGCAAGCATAGCAGAAGCAAAGGACGTCGTCCGTATTTATCACTCAGCGCACCCAGCACAGGCGCCGCACAGAACAGGCATGCCGCATACACTGAGGTCAGCAGGGTAATCATCACCGCTTGTTTTCCGGGATCGCTAATGTAAGGCTGGACGAGGAATGGAACCACAGGAGCTATGATACTGAAGCCTATTCCGCATAAAAATACTGAGATTAGACCGAATATAAGCGCGTGCTTATCTACTTTTGGTTCTGAAGGTTGATCTTGATTGTCAGCTGGTTTGGATGTGGACATGTATCTTCTCTCCTTAGAGTTTATGATTTGTTTCCTAAGAAACAATATCATCCTAGCACATTTTTGATTCCGAGGAAACAAATTATTGAGCATAAAAAAACACCCTGCCGGGTGAAAGTAACTCTGCCTGTAATATTCTGCTGAAGTATAGAGGGGAAATTAATCTTCTTCCATGCTGTTCTCCAGCTCCAGCTCCTGCTTCTTAATCTCTTCATCCAAATGCCTATTGTACCTCTCCATGAAGCTGAGCATACCGGCATACTGGCTATCGGTCACCTGCTCAAACACGGGTCTGTCCCGCTCCCGAAACTCACGGTGCAATTCGTCATGGATCTGATACACAGCCTTCCCTTGACCAGTTAGCCTGAAATAGATTTCCTTCTGATTGTCCGGCTTCTGGTAGCTCTCGATAAGCCCCTTGTGCAGGAGCTTCCGTGTAATCTTGCTGATCGCCCCTCTGGTCATGTACAAGGCCTCTGCAAGCTTGGTCACGTTGACGTCTGCATGTCGTCCGATGTATTCAATACAGTGCACCTCAGAGGGTTTATTACCCTTAAGACTGATCTCCATCTTGGACTTATTCAGCCAGCTCATCTTATTGAATAATTCCCGGAAAGCGGTTAAGACCTGTTCCTCTTTGTTCATTGGTGGTCCCCCTCTTAAAAAAACAGACGCCAGCGGCGTCTGTCTAAATAACCCTTATCCTTGAACTACAGACCGTAGTACTTGGACTTGTCCGGTCCGTTGCTGGTATATTCCGTCTTCAGTTCATTGCGGTACGAACGCTCAATCTTGCGCACATAAGAAAGTCTGCGGACATTCTTCATGACTTCCTCGGCGCGCTCCGCATTGACGTACATTACCGCATAGTGCATTTTACGGGAAACGTAGTGCAATGTGCCGTACTTCTCCAGGTTGCGCGCCGCCTTGACGTCGCTAACCCATACAATATAACCTGTCCGTTCCGCAAACATAAGCTCATCCGCCTCTCTTTCTCTATCTCCTCACGGGTCAGCTTATCCGCAGGAGCATTTGCCGCCGCTGCCGCATCCGCCTTTGGGGGACGGATCATTGCTGGGAACCTTAATACTGTCCGAGACCGAGAATGCGATCGCCTCAGACATGGAATGAAGAATATCATCCAGCGTCTTCTCCGCATTCTTGAAGCGGACCACCGCTTCGAACTGCTCCAGCTCCCGCTCTACAGCCTCAACCTCATCCTTGGCCGAGTGATAGTTCGGGTGAAAATGACCAAACCGCTGTGTCTCGTCAAACAGCTCCTTCTTGCCTTGCAGCCGCTTGATCATGGCCT
Organism: Paenibacillus sp. FSL P2-0089; assembly: GCF_038595095.1. NCBI lineage: Bacteria > Bacillati > Bacillota > Bacilli > Caryophanales > Paenibacillaceae > Paenibacillus > Paenibacillus sp. FSL P2-0089. The sequence goes on along the minus strand of NZ_CP152006.1, from coordinate 2,947,514 downwards.
GGATTTGGGGATGGTTATCTACCTGTCCCTTCCAGTATAGGTAATCCGACACTTCTGCGGATTGATTAATCATATCGCCTAATTCATAGGCGTATGTCAGCACTTCAGCCATATCGACCGTATTTAATTCCGCTACGCTCATGAACTTCAACTCTTTTCTGCATTTAATGTTCTACCGCAGCGATAGACTACCTTATCATAACATATCCGCCCGCCTCAGCAGAAGAAGAATTTCTGTGCTTAAGCGGATGCAGCAGCTGAATTTCCTGCCAGTCCTCCGCTGCAAGCTCCGTCTCCTCTGCCGTCTCCGTTCCCGGGAGCAGCAGAATGCCCCGTACCTTCCATGGGCGTCCGCTGATCCGTTCAGGAATGAAATCCGCCGCCTTGCCCCCGTAGGAGAGCCGGACCTTGATTCCCCAGCTTAGGGCCTGCTCCATTACCTTTTGCGCTGTAGTGACATGATACTGCCTCCACTGATTGAACCACATCTGCGGCATGGCCTCCTCACCCGGCAGCTCCAGCATCGGGGGGCCGCCCCTGTCCAGCGGCAGGAGCTTCGGGGACGGTCCCGTTCCCAGCAGGCCCCGTTCCCCGGCTGCGGCAGGGAGCTCGTAGCGCAGCGCTGGCTCGTCCGGCCCAGACAGCTCGAACAGCCGCTGCTGGCCCGCAACCCCGTTCAGGTCTCCGGCCCTTACGGACGGCGCCAGACCGGCGGCTGCTAGCTCCTTGCGCAGCTGCCCGGCAGCCTCCGGCCGGACGATGAAGTGGAGCGGGCCGATGCGGGTAACGATGTCCTGCAGCCGGGGATGGGCGGCGATTATCTCGCCCTCCTGCTCTCCGGCGCAGGACAGCAGAAGAACCTCCGCCAGTTCGGTCCGCCCGATCGCTCTGGCCCACTGCCTTAGCGCCAGTATGACCTGCTCCGGCAATCCTCCGGCGGCATGGGCGTTCAGCCAGGAGATCACTTCACCCGGGGCGAACCCTTGGTCCGCCGCGGCTTCCAGCCGCTCACGGGTCAGCCGGAAGCTCCAGAGATCCTCGTGATGCAGCAGCTCCGCACACCCGGCCAAGGTCCAGCGGACCGTATAAGCGACCTCCGGTGGTACCAGCACCTCGAAATCCGGCTGAACAATGAAGCCGGGGGACGCGGAAGCCGATGCCTGCGGCAGCGGGCTACATGCGGCTTCAGCTGCTACGGGTCTCTGCGGGCTGAGGACGGTATCTTGAGCTTCGGCGGCGCTGTCCAGGATTGCTTGGCTGTGTGAGGCTATGCTTGGACTGCTGCTGGCTGTTTCCGGGTTACTGTCCGCTTCTTCTGCACCCTCTTGATGCTGCGGGGTTATTCCTAGGCTATGTCTGGTCAGCTGCGGCTTCCTTGCCTTCCAGCGGAAGCACTCCGCTCCTTCTGCTGAAGACCCCAGCTCACACCAGCCGAAGGCGGCCAGAAGGCGAATCCAGGCAAGTGACGCCTGCTTAAGCCCTGAGTCTGAGCCTGTCCCAGCTGCCCCTGGCACAGGCTGCTCCCCGGCTAGACCATTCTGTCTCATCCAGCTTAGAACAGGCTCTACCGCAAACCACTCGTCCGTCTTAAACTCTGCTGCCGAGAACAAATGTCTGAAATGCTGCTCTTCAGGCAGCGGAGCACCGTAGCGGCTGATTACCAAGGTGTAGAGCGTATCCGTCATCTCTTGTGCGGTAAGAGCCAGCCAGCGTTGCAGCATCGGTCTGTCTACTCCATACCCGCTGTTATCGCGGGTAATCAGCCCCAATACGCTTAGCAGATCAATGATTAATGTAACCGGCAGCGGATAGCTCTGGTGACCGGCCGAGGACTCAAGGAGGGCCAGAGACTCCTCCGATATGGACAACCTTCCGGCTAACCGGCCAAGCTGCTTCTTATGTATCACTCCTTTAGATGTCAGAGGCAGGCCTTCCTGGGCTATGAACAGCAGTCCCTGAAATAGCTCCCCTGCCAGTTCTGAACACGCTGCATGCTCCACCCGGACTGCCCCCTCCACCCGCACCTGCGGGCAGCCCGTCCAGAAGCTCCGCAGGATCAAGGGATACTGCTGCTGCGGAATCTGATACAGCCGCTCCCCCCACACCTTCTGACGCAGCTCCAGCATCCCGGTGTGAAGCAGTTCCTCCAGGGCCAGCAACTGCTCGGCTCTACACAGGAATTCAGGCCGCAGCCGCTCTGCAGAATCCGCTGTACATGGCGAAGCCGCATGCTCTGCCGCTATCCGCAGCAGCACTTCACAAGCATCCGCAGACAGCTTGCCGATATCATCTGCCGGTTCCAGTTCCATCAGAGAACAGCTCCTTCCGCCGGGTCCAGCATCCGGACCCCGTATTCGTAGCCTTGCTCTGTCAGGAACATCCGGCGGCGCAGGGCGAAGTCCTGCTCCCGGCTGTCTCCCGTGACCAGCGTGTAGAAATACGCCCGGTTATCCCCCGGCTTCGGGCGAAGGATTCGGCCCAGCCGCTGAGCCTCCTCCTGCCGGGAGCCGAAGGCGCCGGATACCTCAATTGCTACCGAGGCATCCGGCAGATTCACAGCAAAGTTCGCAACTTTGGAGACAATTAGCACCGGCAGCTTGCCATCATTGAACGCAGCGTAGAGCGCATTCCGCTCCTTCTGCGGAGTCTTGCCCGTGATCAGAGGGGCCGCCAGCTCCAGCGCCATCTGCTCCAGCTGGTCGAGGTACTGGCCGATCACTAGAATCGACGCTGCGGGATGCGCCGCAGCAATCTGCGCTGCGGCCTGCGCCTTAGCCTGATTACCGGCCGCCAGCCGGAACTGTTCCTTCGCACCGGCATACATATATTGCTGCCGCAGCTTCTGGTTCATCGGAACGATGACCTCGATGCAATCGACAGCTGCAATCCATCCCTGCCGCTCCAGCACCTTCCATGGCAGGTCGTAGCATCTCGGGCCGATCAGGGAGAACACATCCCCCTCCCGCCCGTCCTCCCGGACCAGCGTTGCTGTCAGCCCCAGCCGCCGCGTAGCCTGAATATCTGCGGTCGCCCGGAAGACAGGTGCCGGAAGCAGATGGACCTCGTCATAGATAATCAGCCCCCAGTTTCGTTCATGGAACAGATTCATGTGGACAAACGCTCCTCCCTTGGAGCGCCTGTGGGTCAGCATCTGATAGGTTGTAACGGTTACCGGCCGCACCTCCCGGTGCTCTCCCGTGTATTCCCCGACCTCATCTGCGCTCAGCGTGGTCCGCAGCAGCAGTTCCCCGCGCCACTGTTCTACTGAAGTCGTGCTTGAAGTAAGGATCAGTGTCTCGCACTGCAGCTGCTCCAGCACCGCAAGGCCGACAACTGTTTTGCCTGCCCCGCAGGGCAGCACGACCACACCGCTACCGCCATGTCCGCCGGTTCCCTGGAACTTTCGGACAGCCTCCCGTTGATAATCCCGGAGCCGGAACCCGCTGCTGCCTTCTTGGACGTTGTTCCCCAGAGACTCCTGCCAGGCTAACTTCAGCATCTGCCCGTCCCGGTACCCGGCATAGTCAAGAACCGGATAACCCAGTCTGGCCAACTCCTGCTTCAGCAGACCCCGGTTCATCTTCGGACAATGGCTATGCAGCTCCCCGGTCCGGCGCAGGCCCAGCTCCTTCAGCTTCTGAGAGTCATCCAGTTCATCCAGCCGGCTCGCCCGGTCAGCGGTTAACGTAACAAGCTGCGGATCACTCTCATCCGCGTGCAGATGCAAGCTTCCGTAACGGGACATCAGCAGCTCCATCTCCCCCTCGACCTCGGAAGGAATGCCCCACCTGGACAGCCTGCGCAGTCCTTCAATGACCTCTGCCGCTGTCTGTCCCCCGGCTGCGGCGTTCCATAGGGACAACGGCGTGATCCGGTAAGTGTGGTAGGCTGGAGGACTTTTGACAAGCTCGGCAAATCCGCTTAGAACCGTCCGCGCCTCCTCAAATCCCGGATGTCCGCATTCCAGCAGAATTGTCCGGTCATTCCGTGTGATGCATGGCCCCGCCCCTGCTCCGCTCATCCTATTCCCTCCTTGTGTGCTATAGTGGTTCACATTTGTCCCTACAACGAAAAAGCCCACCTCCGCCAAACGGATATGAGCCACTCGTCATTCTATTAATGCAGCTGCTGCTGCTGTGAGATTTCATGGAGCAGCTTCGCAGCCTCATAGATATTGTCCAGCAGAGTAACCGGCACAGGCTGCTCGGTCATCACTTCTTTGACTGTCTTCAAGAATGAACCCTCCTGTCCACGTAACCATGGCATTTGAGAGTAGTTTTTCCTGGAGCGGTAACATTTATACGGATAAGGACTCATTCAGACAGGAGTCGGCCATAGCGACCAGCAGCTTCACGCCATAGAGCATAGCATCCTCATCGAAATCAAATTTGCTGTGATGGTGCGGATAGACGGCATCCTTGGCCGCGTTGCCCGCACCGACGAAGATGAAGCAGCCGGGAATCTCCTGAACATAATAGGAAAAGTCCTCCGCCGGCATAATCTTCTCCATCAGCATCACTTGGGCATCTGTACCCAGCGCCTCAGGGGCAACACGGGCGAAGCGTTCATACTCAGCAATGTCATTCACCAGCGGCGGGTACCCCATCAGATAGTCCACCTTCGCCTCCGTCCCATAGGCTGCGGCTATGGACGCCGCCAACTCTTCAATGCGTCGGCGGATCAGATGACGTGTCTCTTCATCAAATGCCCGCACCGTCCCGGTAATCCGGCAGCGCTCGGCAATGATATTCTGGGCGGAACCGCCTTGCAGCGTTCCCACGCTGACCACAGCAGGGCGCAGCGGATCAACGTTGCGGCTGACAATCGTCTGCAGCCCGGTAACCAGTGCCGCACCAGCCACAATGCTGTCTGCTGTGCGGTGGGGCATGCCGCCGTGTCCGCCCCGGCCGACCAGATCAATGAAGAACTCATCGGCCGAAGCCATCAGCGGCCCCGGCGCACTGCCTACCGTCCCGAGCGGGAACGGCGTCCACAGATGCAGCCCGTAGACAGCATCCGCACCCGCTAGCACGCCTTCCGCAATCATGTCCACTGCACCGCCGGGACAGACCTCTTCCGCCGGCTGGAACAGAAAGCGGATCTCCCCCCTCAGTTCCTCCCGGCGGGAGCTGTAATACGCCGCCGCAGCCAGCAGCATGGCGGTATGCCCGTCATGCCCGCAGGCATGCATAACCCCGGGATGCTGGGAAGCATATTCCCGGCCGCTCTCCTCCGTAATACTCAGCGCGTCCATATCTGCACGCAGGACTACCGTTCTGCCAGTCTCCCGGCCCTTAAGTATGCCTGTCAATCCGTAGCCTGCTGCACTCCGCAGGACCTCAATCCCGAGCTCCGTGAGCCTTGCCCCGACATAAGCGGAGGTCTCCTTCTCCTGATAGGACAGCTCCGGATGACGGTGCAGATGGCGGCGCCATTTGATCATTTCCGGGAGCAGTTCCCCGATCTCTAACCTCTCCATAACTCTCCATTCCCTTCTCTGACAGCATCCTGCGGATAAGCCTGCGGGGCAAGCCCTTGAGCTCTGTCCGCTCCGCAGCCTGCCAACTTTCTTTTATTGTAGCAGAAACGCAAAAAAGTGGGTATTAATCAGCCTGTTCTACCTTGCACAACCCCGGGAAACAGACTATCATGAGGAAGAACAATAACAAATTTTAATTACAAATGAATCATTATACTTCATTAAGGGGAGTTGTGCGCTATGATATTTGAGAACACGGGCCTCGAAGGACTGAAGAGCGACCTTCTTTATCTCGACGAGAGTGCCTCCAAGGCAGGATTCATCAGATGGCAATGGGAATACTACCGCGCGACTTATGACTGCAAGATCGAAGACCGCAAGGACGGCGGCGAATACTTCCTGCGCATTAATACCCGCGCTGTGGAGGGGAAGCTGGAGAAGTCAGATGCGGTACTGGCGATTGAAGCCGTCTATCTGGGCAAGGCCACATTCCCCCACGGGCTGGAATATGAATCCCCGGTGCCTCAGCCGGTGCTTGAGGTAGCCCGGAAGCATATCAATGAATTGAAAGCGCTGCTGGAAGTTTGAGTGCCGCGAAGGGAAAGACGGCCTCCAAAGCCCGCCCGCCCAAAAGAGGAACGCCCGATTTCCAGCTGCTTATTCTCACCCTGCTGTTCGTGGGCTTCGGCCTGCTGATGGTGTTCAGCTCCAGTTCCAGCTTAACCCTTGCCAGTGAGAAATACAGCAATAATGCCTTTTTCTTCGTCAAAAAACAACTGATCTGGGCTGTGCTGGGCAGCTTCATCATGTTCGTGGTAATGAATATCCACTACAGCAAATTCAAGAAATGGTATGCCCCGATCTTCGTGATTACACTCGTCCTGCTGCTGTTCGTAGCCACCACCGAGGGGATTAACGGTGCCAAGAGCTGGATGAGTATCGGAACCCTTGGCATTCAGCCTACCGAGCTGGCCAAGATCTCTATCATTCTCTACCTGGCTGCCCTGATCACCAAAAAAGGCGAGCGCCTGCGCGATTTGCGGACAGGGTATATCCCTGTCATGATTATCGTCGGCATCGTAGCCGGACTGATTATGCTTCAGCCGGATCTAGGCTCCTGTATGATTCTTGTCGCAACCAGCGGACTGATCATCTATGCAGGCGGCGCCAGTATGAAGCACATTATGGGCTCGATTGGCCTGTTGATTCTGGGCGTGGCTCTCGTCTGGGGAGCCAAGACCGCCATTGACTCCCTGTCGCCGCACACCGAGAAGGCTGAGATTAAGCAGGATTACCGTCAGGGCCGTATTGAAGCCTTCCTTGATCCGGCGAAAGATGCCTCGGGCAACGGCTATCATATCATGCAATCCCTTATCGCCCTAGGCGAAGGCGGAACACAAGGCTCCGGGTTTGGTAAGAGTATCCAAAAGCTTCACTACCTTCCTTATCCTTACACTGACTTTATATTTTCCGTCATCGGTGAGGAGCTCGGCTTCGTGGGAACAGCCTTGTTCCTGCTGCTCTATCTGTATTTTATCTGGAGAGGGATTCTGATTTCACTGCGGTGTACCGATCCCTTCGGCACCCTGGTCGGCATCGGAATCATGGGGCTCATCGCCATTCAGGCCTTCATCAATATCGGCGGTGTGACCAATACCATTCCGCTTACAGGGGTTACACTGCCCTTTATCAGCTACGGCGGCTCCTCGCTGCTCGTCACCATGCTCTGCATGGGGATCATGCTCAGCATCTCACGGGAGACCAACCGTCCGGCTAAGGAGGAAGTGGTGAAGTCTGTGACTACGGTCAGACAGGTACGCAACAACAGAAGTGCAGGCACCCGCGCACGCTAAGAGGCTACCTACATACAAAAGAGGGTTGAGCCAACAAGTAGAAAGGCAGTCCGGAATATATTCCGGACTGCCTTTTGCATGGATGCCTAATATAATTGTGCTTAAGAAATCTCGTCGTTCTTGAAGGCTACGCCTTCGACCTTAACGTTAACCTCTACGATGTGAAGCCCGGTCATACTCTCCACAGCCTCGCGGACATTCTGCTGAAGCATGCGGCACACTTCATGAATCGGCGTTTCGTACAGTACGATGATGCGCAGATCTACTGCGGCTTCCAATTGGCCAACTTCGACAGTAACACCCTTTTGCACGTTCTTGCCGCTCAGGCGCTTTGCCCAGCCCTCTGACAAACCGCCAGACATGGCTGCAATTCCGGGAGTCTCAAGCGCGGCCAGGCCGGCAATTTTTGAGACAACGTCATTCGATATCCGTATATTTCCCAATTCCAGTTGAAGCTGTTCTGCCATGCCATATCCCCCCTACTCTCATTATCAATTATTGTAATTCCAAAGCGGCCTAAAAAGCAAATGACTTTCTCTCACCCCCGTTTACAGTCAGGAACAATTTGGGTATATTGATTATGAATTCAACCTACATATAGAGACTGGAGAGTGCTTAACCTTGAAAAAATGGATCTCACCGGCGCTGCTGGTCATCAGCTTCATCCTCAGCGCCATAGGGCATTACGCGAACTGGGATCATACCCTTCAGTTCATATTGTCTGCCGTTTCGGTCATCTTCGTGGCCGGGTTCCTCGGCCGGGCCACAGAGAGTGTAGCCCACTATGCCGGACAACGGCTTGGAGGGTTCCTGAACGCAACCTTCGGGAATGCGGCCGAGCTGATCATCGCCTTCTTCCTGGTCAAGGAAGGATTGTTTGACATGGTCAAAGCAAGTCTGACCGGCTCCATCATCGGCAACCTGCTGCTCGTCCTCGGACTCAGTATTTTTGCCGGGGGCATGAAGTTCAAGGTTCAGAACTTCAATGTCACACTCGCTGGTCTGAACGGCTCACTGATGATCGTTGCGGTTATCGCCCTGTTCGTCCCCGCCATGTTCTTCAACACGCATTCCATCACCGAGAAAGACACCAATGTGCTTAGCCTTGTCGTCGCCGGCCTCCTGATTGCCGCCTACCTCGCCTGGCTGGTCTTCTCCATGATCACACACAAGAAGTACCTGGCGGATGTTACAGACGATACTGCGGAAGAGCTGCCGAATGAGCATGCTCCTGTCTGGTCCCGGAACCGTTCAATCCTCTACCTGGTCCTTGCCACAGTCATGGTCGCCTTCGTCAGTGAGTGGCTGGTCGGCACGCTGGAGACTCTCACCGAACGCTTCGGCTTCAGTGAGCTGTTCGTCGGCGCATTCCTTGTAGCGATTATCGGTAACGCCGCAGAACACAGCGCTGCCATTATGCTCGCCATGAAGAACAAGATCGGAGCCGCAGTCGAGATCGCCGTAGGCAGCAGTCTGCAGATTGCCCTGTTCGTCGCCCCTGTGCTGATCTTCGCCAGTTACTTCATGGGCAACACCATGTCGATTGTCTTCACCACGATTGAGATTGTAGCGATTGCCGTATCGGTGTTCATCGCCAAATCGATTATTCAGGACGGCGCAACCAACTGGTACGAAGGTCTCCTGCTGCTGGCGGTCTATTTGATTCTCGGTGTATCGTTCTATCTGGTCTGAAACACAAAACTTATAAATAATTGTAAAAAAACGCACATGATCGACCCCCGGGTCTTTCATGTGCGTTTTGTTGAAAATATAAGAATTAAACGGTACCGTCCTTTAACAAGGACGGCAAAGCCGTTTCCACTTGATGACCGGGACTTACATCTCCCGTTCCTCAGCCTTCTTGTTCAGTGCCTCGTATAGTACAGCCAAATTACGTTCCAGCTTGCTCAGCACCTGCTTGCCGGTAAGCTCCGGTACCAGCCCCGCTCTGACCGCAAAATCGACCTCTCTGGAGAAGCCGTACATCTGGGTATCCAGCACTTCCTCATAGAGAGGGCAGTAACGGGTTGCCAAATTCTCCATCTGTACTTCAATGAGCTTCTGAATTTTATCGGCATCTTCTTGAAGAAGATTGATTGCTTTGATATTGAGCTGTTCCTGCAAATCCGATGAAGTCATGCATTTTCCCCCCCATGTCCAAAAGTTACAGCAGCGATTGCTTATTATTCTTAATATTAGTCGAAATTAGGACCTAATACAAGATTGCAGTTTGGGTTATTCCTGAAGTTCCTGCAAAATCACCTGGTTCCACAGCAAAGACGCCCAGCCGCAAGGCCGGACGTCTGAGAAGAAACTGGAATTACTCTGCTACTACTGTAAAATTCAAATTGTGTTTGGCGAAAACTTCACTCATGGCTTTCTTGGCTTCCTCGGCATCTGTGCCATGTACATGCAGCTCATAGCTTTGGCTGGATACCAGGGTGGTGAACAAGCCCAGGATGCTCTTCACATCAATGTACTTGTTGTCCGCTTGAAGAACGATAGATGAATTAAATTGGCTTGCTGTCTGTGCAATATCCACGATTGCCGCATTGTTGGACATAGGAATCCCTCCGCAACTTGATTATATACTTATGTTCACTTGTTACCAATTCCATGATACATTGAATCCGCTTACTCACGCAAGGTGTTTCTTGGAAACCGGCCTTTACGTGCTTTTGGAATCCGGCTTTTGTACCATTTTATTTCAGGTTCTCCGGATTCAGACCTTCCAGCTCCGGCACCACAAAAATTCCGTCCTTACGGATCAGCACATCGTCGAAGTAAATTTCGCCGCCGCCGTAATCAGGACGCTGAATCAGCACGAGGTCCCAGTGAATGGACGAACGGTTGCCGTTGTCCGTCACATCATACGCCTGGCCCGGTGTGAAGTGCAGACTGCCGGCAATTTTCTCATCGAACAGAATATCCTTCATCGGATGCAGAATATAAGGGTTGAAGCCGATGGCGAACTCACCGATATGGCGCGCCCCGTCGTCGGAATCCAGAATTTCATTCAACCGCGCGGTATCATTGCTGGAAGCCTCTACGATCCGGCCGTTCTCGAACGTAAACTTCACATTCTCGAAGGTCACCCCGTTATAGATCGATGCGGCATTATAGCTGATCGTTCCATTCACGGAATCGCGGACAGGCGCGCTGTACACTTCTCCGTCCGGGATATTTTTCTGGCCGGAGCATTTCTCCGCCCCGATTCCCTTGATGGAGAATGTAAGGTCTGTTCCGGGACCTGCGATACGCACCTTGTCGGTTCTGCGCATAAGCTCAGCCAGCGAATCCTGGGCTTTATCCATTTTGGCATAATCCAGGTTGCAGACTGCGAAGTAAAAATCCTCGAAGGCCTCAGTGCTCGTGTTGGCGAGCTGAGCCATACTGGCGTTAGGATAACGCAGCACCACCCATTTGGTGTGCTTGACACGCTGCTCGCTATGTACCGGGTGGGAATACAGGGAGTTGTAGAGCTTCATGTTCTCTTCCGGCACATCGGACAGATCATTGACATTCTCACCTGCACGGATGCCGATATAGCAGTCCATCTGCTTCATCCGGTTCAGGTCGATCTCCGCCCAGGTCTTGATGCCTTCAGGTGTTGCATATTTGAGCATACTGCGCAGAACAGTGCGGTCGGTCAGCTGCACAAATGCACGGCCTCCGGCCTTCCCCACTTCCTCCACAACGGCTTTGATCAAATCTCGTTCACTGCCGATCATTTCGACGAGCACATTCTCGCCGGGCTGTACGTTTACGGAGTAACCTACAAGGTTCGCCGCAAGCTTTTGAATCCGGGGATCATTCATCTGTCTCTCTCTTCCTTCCTCTTGCTGAAAATAAACATACCGTTATATTGTAGCACGCCTGTCATAGAGCGCAAGCCATCTGCGGGAAGGGAACCGCTCACTGATAACCATAGAAATCCACCTGCGTAATGTAGGCTTCTTCCGTGGTCGCACCGGCCTTGCCGGGGTAGGTTAGGGTGCGGTTCGAGGTCAGCCGGGTGGGCAGATTCCGCTTCGGGTCAACCTTAAGATAATATACCGTGCGGATATCCGCCTGGTTCAGCCTCTGCTGCAGCTCTGTCTGCTTCTGTTCCCACAGTGCGGTCTTAGCCGCAAGTGCCTTAGCCTGAGTGTCAGCAGGCGCAGCAGCGCCTATTCTGGCAGCCGGCTTGATTGCCTGCATCTTCTGCGCAAGCTCTGCCGAGAGCTGTCTGCGCGCCTCCTCTGCCGTTAATTCAATCCGCAGGACCCGTGTCCCTCTGGCGCTGCCCGCTTCCTCCGTCACCTTCTTGCCCATCTTCTCCAGCTCCTCCAGCTGACGCAGCGGATTCAGCGCCTCCAGGGGATTACTGCCGCCCAGGGCCGGAGAGGCCTGCTTCATCGTCCATTTCCCGTCCTCCTTCACCATCCGGGTATAGTAGACGGGCGCATCTCCCGAGCCCTGCTCCAGAGAACGCGGACCGGACTCCGCCGCAGAAGCGGGATGTCCGCCGTCCGGCAGGAGCGAATAGAGGCTGACCCGGTTATGATCTGCTACCTTTCCCCCATAGTAGAGCGAGGATTCCGGGATCGTTTTCCCGTCGATCAGCAGGGCAGCCGCACCTTCAAAGGACACCCCGTCAGTGCCATCCATCCCCGCCATTACCAGATTCAAATCCTCCGCAGCCGGTTTGTCCTTCACACCCGCGCACCCGCTGAATGCAAGGCTGGAGAGCATCAGCAGGGCAAGTGTTCCCGTGCGGACGCATCGTAAGTTCATCATGGCATCAAGCCCTTTCCGCAAGAAAGTAGAGTGTACCTGTATTCTACCTAGGGTCTCCCTGAATGCCGGGCTTATACGCCGGATGACGCCCCCTCACAAAGCAGGGCTTTTGCACAAAAAAATCCTTAAGGCCTAAGCCCAAGGATTCTTCGAATTATTCTCTACGGTTTTGTTATCGATCACTACCTGGTTGCGCCCGTTGTTCTTGGCTTCGTAGAGCGCCATATCCGCCCGGTAAAAGAGAGATTCGACACTGACCCGGTCATCGGTCCAGCTCCACTCGGCGACTCCGCAGGACACGGTCACACGCGGCTCTGTCTCTCCCATCACACGCTTGCGGATACGCTCCCCTACGAATACGGCCTGCTGCACCCCAAGCTGAGGCAGATAGACTGCAAGCTCTTCCCCGCCCCATCTGGCGGCAACATCCCCCTGGCGGATCGAGGTCTTCACGATGTCGCTGACCTGCTTCAGAATTTTGTCCCCCTTCTGATGTCCATAGGTGTCGTTCACCATCTTGAACTGGTCAATGTCCACCACGATCAGGGTTCCGCAAAAATCACTCGACTGCCGCTGCTTAATCTCTTCATCCAGATAGTGGCGGGCAAAAAGTCCGGTCAGCGTATCCCGGTTCGCCAGGCGGTGCACCTCGGCATGAAGCCTCGCATTTCCGACAGCCAGCCCGATATGGCCGGCCATCGCCTGCAGCAGCCGGTAGCTGTCATAGGAGAAGAAGTGCGCCTGCTTATGCGCCAGCATAATGGCTCCACGCACTTCTCCCCCCACATTCAGCGGAGTAGCGATCAGCGACTGTGAGCCGGTAGCATCCATCAGCGTCGAGGTCTGCCCCGCAGCATACTTGTAATCGGACAGCAGCAGCGGCTCTCCCGTAGCGTAAACCTTACCGCCGAGTCCCTGACTGCCATCCAATATTTCACCCAGCAGCGGCAGATAATTGCAGGCGATTACCTCAAGCCCGCCGCGTTCTTCATTCTTATGGAGGATACAGCAATAATCCGCCTCGAACATTGCCAGCAGCTCTTCAAAAGCAAACTGGAAAATATCGCCGAGCCTGAGGCTCTGATTCAGCCGCTGGGTAAGCTCATTGCTCATGCGCAGCTCCCTGATCAGCTGGTTGGAGCGTTCATACAGCTTCGCATTCTCAAAGGCTGTACCGGCGGTATCCGCGACCATGGTCAGGAAGCTAAGATCCAGCTCATGGAAGGACGCTTTGTCCATAATCATATGAAACACACCGTATACCCCCTGCTTGCCGCCGAGCGGAAGCGCTACCTCAACCGTCCCGTTCTCATCACGCCCGGCATGAAGCGTGACCCGCCCATCCTTGAAGGCCCGGTCACAGACATCATTGCCTGCCCATGTCAGCGGAAGCGGCTTGACCTGAGGATGCGTGCTGCGGTGGTCCTGGGACATGAACAAATCAAGCCGCGCCCCCGGATACATCGCAGCGATACTGTCAATGACCTCCGTCAGCACGGCATCTACATCAATGTTGTCATGCATACGCTGGACAATCTGAAAAAGCAGCGAACGGCGGCTGCCCTCACGCTCGGCATGCAGATGAATTCCCGCAAGATCCGAGACAAACACATGCTCAAACCGGTGATAAAAGCAGGTCTGGAAATGCATCGACATCGCTTCAGCCGTATGCTTCCCGCCCGACTCGTACTGCTCAGCAGGCATTCTGCAGCCAAGCACGGCAAAGATTTCCCGGTGCCCGCGCGTAAATACCGGCAAAGCCAGAAGGGTATAGGCTTGTCCTTCCTCCAGAACCTCGGCGGCATACATCCCTCCTGTCTGCAGGCAGATTCCCGCCGCTTCTTCCCACTCTGCTCTCCAGCGCCCCTGCCGGAATTCAGAGCCGGGTTCAATCCAATCACCTTCATAATTCAGCACACACCAGCTCCAGGCCTTCGCGAAGGAGGGGACTCCCTGTCCTTGCCATTCCCTAAAGCTCTCGGCAATCAAGCTGGCGGCGTAGGGGAAATCGTGAGATACGATATCCGTCTCCTTCAGCCAGGCGGCGGGATCTACATCTTCTCCGCCGGATTGCCTCATGTCCTGTAACAGCATACGGCTGTCCCGATCCTTATGGCCGTATGCCTCCTGCTCTGACATAAAGAGGACCTCCTTTGCATCTTAAATCAGGCCAGACCGGAGTACGCCCCCTGATTCTATAGTAGAGACATTACCAATCCAGCGTAAATATAGTCAGGATATTTGAAATCACAGTTTTCCGATAACATCCAATTAGTTATATTTTACTCCCTTTCTTGAGGTATTGCATTATATTTTCCGCAAAACCGGGATTTTTTTTAGGACCAAAGAACTAACGACAAACATAGACAAAAACTCTTTTAAGTTGCGCTTGACTTTGACTGTCATTTTCATATAATATTTATTGTTGAACAAGACTGTAACAAGTCTTATTGGGCGTAACGTTGTGTCACCCTCTACGCATTTCGTTACTGCCAGGGCAGCGGCTGAACTTCCCTCGGCAGTGTGAAACCATTTAACGCTTTCACGGATACGAATTGCGGCGCAAATAGGCCCTACAATAAATTTTTTCATTAAAAGGAGTCTACTATAATATGGCACGTTACACCGGACCTAAATTCAAACTCAGCCGTCGTCTGGGCATTTCCCTTAGCGGTACAGGCAAAGACCTGAAACGCCCTTTCCCACCAGGACAGCACGGCGCTAACCAACGCAGAAAAGTAAGTAACTACGGAATGCAGCTTTTGGAAAAACAAAAACTGCGTCACATGTACGGCCTGGGCGAAAAGCAGTTTAAAACTCTTTTCACTAAGGCACAAAAGCTCCAGGGTATTGCGGGCGAAAACTTCATGTTCCTGCTCGAAAGCCGCCTGGACAACCTGGTTTACCGTCTTGGATTCGCTAACTCCCGTGCAGGCGCACGTCAGTTGGTATCCCACGGCCACGTAACCGTTAACGGCAAAAAAGTCGACATCGCTTCTTACCGTGTAAGCATTGGCGACGTTATCGGACTCCGCGAAAGAAGCCGCGCTATGACTTCGATAAAGGAAGCTCTCGAGAACCGTAACCACCTTCCGGCTTACCTGGAATATGCTGACGGATCGTTCGAAGGCAAATACATCCGTTTGCCAGAACGTGCTGAGCTGTCCCAGGATATCGATGAGAAGCAAATCGTCGAGTTCTACAACCGTTAAGATTCGCTTAGAGCGGAATCTGATCAAAGCTCCCGGATTTCTATCCGGGAGCTTTTTTTATGATAAGAATGTATATGTTTTTGGGCCCCCGCAAAGTTTTTGGGTCATCATCGCAAGTGGAAACGGCTTGGCCGTCTTTTTAGAGGACGGTACCGTTTCAACGAGAAATAGAAGGATAATTTATCGTGTGCAACATATAAAGTCTTATATTTAAGCAGAAGTCCCCACTTTGTGGGGTTATTTTAAAAATCCTCTCCGGCAGAAGCGCATTCAAAATCGCCAAATTGTGCTATAATAGTTCCGTTAAAAGGAGGATTATCGTCGATGGTTGAGGAGAAGAAAAAGAAGACCGCAAAACAGCGTCCACCGCGCAGATCCTGGCTCCGCAGGTTCGGTTCAGTTGTGAAGTGGATGTTCATACTCGGTATACTCGGCTGCCTGTTCGCCGGCGGCGCTGTAGCCGGCTACGTCACTTCAATAGTGAAGGACGACCCGGTCCGGCCCGAAGAACTAATCCAGCAGCAGGTTGGGCTGAACGCCATTACCGGCTTTGCCTATTTCAGTGACGGACAGCCGATCGGCCAGCTCCGCACAGAAGAAGACCGCAGACTTATTGAATTCAACGATATTCCGCAGCTTGTGATTGATGCCGTTCTCGCTATAGAGGACAATAATTTCTACAATCATAAAGGGGTGGATTTCAGCGGCACCCTGCGGGCCGTCAAGCAAAAGGTACTGAATGAATCCGTTCAGACCGGGGGCAGTACCCTGACCCAGCAGCTTGCACGGCGCGTGTTCCTGAACCTGGACCGCACGGAAGACCGCAAGGTGAAGGAAATCCTGCTCTCCCTGCGGCTGGAACGTTTCTTGTCCAAGCAGGAGATTTTAACGGCTTATTTAAATAAGGTTCCTTTCGGGAACGGTTCCAACGGCTATAATGTATTTGGTATCAAGGCCGCCGCCAAAGGCATCTTCGGCCTGGATGATCTGGAGAAGCTGAATGTGGCCCAGGCGGCGTATCTCGCCGGCTTGCCGCAGCTCCCTTCCAAGTATTCTGCGTTCAACGGCGTAGGCGAATTCAACGAGACGGCCTTCGGCCGGGCGATGGACCGCCAGAAGCTGGTCTTACGGCGGATGCTGGAGGAGAACAAGATTACCACTTCCCAATACGACGAGGCGCTGCTCTTCGACATCAAGAGCTCTCTTGCACCGCATACGAAGAAGGCCTATGCCACCTTCCCTTATCTCATGATGGAGACCGAACGCAAAGCGTCCGAGATCCTGCTGAAGCTGAACCAGTGCACGGCAGACAAGGCAGCCACTGCTAACGATTCCGCCCAGCTTCTGGAGGAAGCCCGCCAGCAGCTGATGACCGGCGGCTACCGGGTGTACACCACCATAGACAAGAAAGTGTACAGTGCGATGCACAGTGTCTCGGATGACAGCAGCAATTTCACCAAGGACAGCAAGGCTAGAGGCAAGGAACAGACAGCCGGCATGATGATCAACAATAAGACCGGCGCGATTCTCGGCATGATCGAAGGGCGCGATTTCAACATCGAGCAGATGAACTATGCCACCCAGATGATCCGCCAGCCCGGCTCTACCATGAAGCCGATTGCAGCGTACCTGCCTGCACTGGATGCAGGACTCATTCAGCCTGCCGGCATTCTGGATGATGCGCCGATTGTCATGAAGGACGGAGGCAAAGGCTACCACATTCCTAAGAATGCCAACAACCGTTATCAGGGTCTGGTTACCGCCCGGTATGCCCTGAACAAATCCCTGAACCTTCCCGCCTTGAAGCTGTTCAACGACAAGGTGGGAATTGAGAAGGCCTGGGCCTTCTCCAAGAAGCTGGGGATTACCACCATCCAGGACAATGACTATAGCGCTCAGACCGGGGTTATCGGGGGGCTGCGTTACGGGGTATCCGTGGAAGAGCTGACTAATGCTTATTCCTCCATCGGTAACGGCGGTGCCTTCAATGATGCTTATATGATCGAGAAGATCGTGGACAGTCAGGGCAAAATCGTCTACCAGCATAAAGTCAACCCGGAACAAGTCTTCTCCAAGCAGACCGCTTATCTGATGACGGATATGCTGCGTACCGTAATTACTGACGGAACAGCAACTACAGTGAAGAGGAACTACAAGCATTTCAAGGAAGTTCCAATTGTCGGCAAAACCGGCTCCACCCAGAACTACGGGGATGTCTGGTTCATGGGCTATTCCCCGGATGTCACCCTTGGAATTTGGGTGGGCTACAAAGAGCAGGTCAATACCCTTCAGGGGGATACGCAGAAGCGTCAGGCGCAGACCCTATGGACCAAGGTAATGAATACAGTGATTGACAAGCGTCCCGAGCTGTTCACCACGAAGGAATTCGCCCAGCCGGAAGGCATCGTCAAGGCAACAGTCTCGGCATACAGCGGCAAGAAGCCTTCCAAGCTGACGGATAGATTCACAACGGATCTGTTCAACGCGAAATTTGTTCCTAAGGAGAGCGATGACGGAATCTCCAATGCCAAATACATCACTTATAACGGGGTGAACTACATCCCCCTGGAAGGAACTCCTGAGGATTTCTTGAAGGAGAAGATCGTAGTCAAGCGCGAGAAGCCGATTCAGGAGCTGGTCAAAGAGCTGCTGGCCGCCTTCCCGGCGATGAAATCGCATGAGTCGCTATCGTACTACATGCCGCAGGATGCCAAAACCGACTATCCGACCGAGGTCGATCCGCGGGTCGATGACGGCAACGGGCCAAGCGCTCCCGGTGAAGTCATGGTCTCCTACAGCACAGGCAAGGCTGTAGTTACCTTCACTCCAAGCGGTTCGCCGGATGTTGTCGGCTACCGCCTCTACCGTTCCCTGAACGGCGGATCTTTCCAGAAGCAGGCCGTTCTCGCGGCTGGAGAGAGCACCGTCTTCAGGCCGGGTACTCCGGCAGGTGCTAATGCTACCTTCTATGTGGCTGCCGTGGACGTAGCCGGACATGAGACTGCTTCCGGCAGTGTGGCTGGCGGCATTAAGCCTACACCTGAGCCGACACCAACTCCGGAACAGACGCCGGACGCTGAGCCGACACCGGACGCCGGAATCATCCCGGACAGTACGGAAGACCCTGGCATGATCATTGTTCAGCCGCCTGCTGTGGATACTTCTACTCCATTAGGCGGTACCAATGCTGGCGGCGGGAATGCCGCTGGGAATACCGGCGGGAAGCCTGCAGGCAATGCCAACGGGAATACGGGCGGGAATGCCGGAGGCAGTACCGCTACTAACGCACCAGGCAACTCCGGACGTTAAGCTCATCAGGCAGACTTCAGTAAAAGCTTCAAAAGCCCGTTCCCCGGGATAAGGGGAACGGGCTTTTTTAAATTCTGCCTAGTCTTCGATGGTAGACAGATCGCCTGCCGGAAGATGCAGCTCCCAGGCCTTCAGTACACGGCGCATAATTTTACCGGACCGGGTCTTGGGCAGCTTATCCTTGAACTCGATTTCACGCGGTGCAGCATGGGCAGACAAGCCCGCTTTGACAAATGCCGCGATCTCTTCCTTCAGCTCAGCAGTTGGACTGTATCCATCCCGCAGCGAGATGAAGGCCTTGATGATCTCTCCGCGCATGACATCCGGCTTGCCGATTACCCCTGCCTCCGCGACAGCCGGATGCTCCACCAGCTTGCTCTCGACCTCAAAGGGTCCGATCCGCTCCCCGGAGGAATTGATCACATCATCAATCCGGCCCTGAAACCAGAAATAACCGTCTTCATCCATGTACGCCGAGTCCCCAGAGATATACCATCCGGGAATCCGGAAGTATTCATCGTATTTAGCCTGGTTATTCCACACTTTGGCCATCATAGACGGCCAGGGAGTGCGGATGGCCAGGTTACCCATGGAATACGGCGGCAGTACGTTGCCGCGGTCATCAAGGATAGCTGCTTCAATCCCCGGCAGCGGCCGTCCCATGGAGCCGGGCTTGATGTCCATTCCCGGGTAGTTACAGATGAGCTGCGCTCCCGTCTCGGTCATCCACCATGTATCATGAATCCGCTGCTGATAGATTTTATCGCCCCAGCGCACGACCTCCGGGTTCAGCGGCTCGCCGACAGACAGCACATGACGCAGACTGCTGAGATCGATCCCCTCCAGCGTCTCCTTGCCAGCCCCCATCAGCATCCGGAAAGCCGTGGGCGCACTGTACCATACCGTCACCCCGAAGCGCTCGATCGTCTTATACCAATCCAGCGGACTGAAGCGGCCTCCCCGGACTACATTGGCTACTCCATTCAGCCAGGGAGCAAAAATTCCGTAAGAGGTTCCGGTCACCCAACCCGGATCAGCCGTGCACCAGTACACATCATCCGGCCGCAGGTCCAGAACTACCTTGCCTGTATAATAGTGCTGGATCATGGCTCTCTGCACATGGTAGATGCCTTTGGGCTTCCCGGTGGAGCCGGAGGTATAATGCATAATCAGACCATCCTCCAGGCTCAGCCATTCCGGTTCCAGCTCGGCGGAGGCATCAGCCATTTCCGCTTCATAGCTCAGCAACCCCGCATCCTCATCAGCAGAGGCTCCGACTACAAAGATATGGCGGAGTCCTGGGAGCTGCTCCCGCTTCACCCGGTGCAGCAGCTCCGGCGTGGTCACCAGCGCCACCGCTCCGCTGTCCTCCAGACGGTCCTTGACCGCCGTCTCCATGAATGCCTCGAACAGCGGACCCGCCACTGCTCCCGTCTTCAGAATGCCAAGCAGGCTGAAATACAGCTCAGGAGTACGCGGCATGAAGATGAACACCCGGTCGCCTTTTCCGATTTCGTATTTGCGCAGTACATTACCGAACTTATTCGAGCGTTCCCGCAAGTCAGCGAAGGTGTACCGCTCCTCGCGCACCGCATCGCTGTAGATCAGTGCCGTAGCAGCCCCCCGCCCCTCTTCGACATGACGGTCTATAGCTTCATGTGCCATATTCACCTTACCGGTCCCATGCCAGGAGAAGCTGCGCTCGACATCCTCCCACCGGAATTCATCAACTGCCCGGGAATAATCCTCCATATTCGAATGCTGCACCCGGCCCGGTAAAATTTCGCCTTGAACTTGCCCCATTACTCTTGCCTCCCCTACTGGTTTGCTTTAAGCTTTAAGGGTACCCTCTAATTCTATTAATTCCGTCAATGCTCTAAATGTGAATATTCCGTGTCGGAATCAGTATATCACAGGAAGCGGTTACATTCCATATTATAGTGAACTGGAAGGGAGCCCAAGCATGGAGCACCATAAAATCCCTGTATCCCATACCATAGAGCATCAAGGCCGGCTGATTTCTGTCCGTGGACCCTTATCTCCCGAAACGCTCCAGACCTTAAGCATGCACCGCGATCTGGACGCCTTCCGTAAGCCGCAGGAGCAGCTTGAAGCCTTGATCGAGATATCTGGCTTGCCCGAAGGACGCATCGTAGCAGCAGTGGTCTCAGACGTTATCGTGGGCTATGTTACTTTTCATTATCCGGATGAACTGGAGTTATGGTCTCAGGGCGGGATGGAGGATCTGATTGAGCTGGGAGCCATCGAAGTGGCTGACGAGTATCGCGGAAGCGGGCTTGCGAAGCTGCTGGTTTCAAGCGCTTTTGAAAAGGGACAACTGGAGAACTGCATCGTATTCACAACCGAATATTATTGGCACTGGGACCTCAAGGGGAGCGGTCTTAATGTATGGGAGTACCGCCAGATGATGGAGAAGCTGATGAAGACGGTAGATATGGTGTGGTATGCCACCGATGACCCGGAGATCTGCTCGCATCCGGCGAATTGCCTCATGGTCCGCATGGGCCAGGATGTGCCGCTGTCCTCCCGCGAGACCTTCGACCGGGTGCGCTTCAGACAGCGGTTTATGTATTAATTCAGGCGGCCTGCCTGCAGGTTACATAGCCTTAAGCATATGCTCCAGAATGGCATGGGAATGCTGCGAGGCCGTTACGGTGAACTCACTGTAATTCACATGGGCTGAGCCGTCGGCTTTGTCCGACATTGAACGTACGATTACAAAAGGGATCCCGTTCATATGGCAGACTTGGGCGACCGCCGCACCCTCCATCTCTGCACAGGCCCCGTCCATCTGCTCACGCAGCATAGCTACGGACGCCCTGCTGGCAATGAATTGATCCCCGGACAGCACAATGCCTGTTACAGACTTCTGCTTCAGCTCTTGACAGGCCTCTTCTGCTAACTTCACCAGCAGCGCATCTGCCTGGAAGACGGAGATCTCCTGATACGGAATCACTCCTCTGGCATAGCCGAGCGCTGTAGCATCCATATCATGCTGAATGCAGGAGGACGAAATAACAATATCCCCGATGTTCAGCTCAGGGTGCAGCGCCCCGGCCACACCAGTGAACAGCACCTGCTCCACGCCGAAGCTGTCCAGCAGAATCTGTGTGGTTACTGCGGCGTTCACCTTCCCTACCCCTGATTTGCAGACTACAGCTGCCTTCCCGAACACTGTCCCTGCATAAAAGGTAATTCCGGCCTTCACCGTGGTCTGCCGATTCTCCATCTCTTCCAGCAGCAGCTTGATTTCTTCATCCATTGCCCCAATCAGACCCAAAACTCCGCTCATTTCATATCCCCCTCGAACTTTGTGTCCACAAACATAAAAAGCTCCCGAAGGAGCTTCTTAAGAAACCTATGTTCACGAGCTAAACGTACTAAACTTATTTGTTGACATGGTTGACAGACAGACGAAGAATGGTCTCATGCGGCAAAATAACCCGCGGATTCTCAACCGTCTCCTTCTTCATCAGCTTCGTCAGCAGTCTCATCGCTACAGCACCGAGATCATACATCGGCTGTGCTACAGTAGTGAGGAGCGGACGAACCATTGAAGCCATCCGGATGTTGTCTACACTGATAATCGAGAAGTCATCCGGCACCTTAAGGCCTTCGTCCTGAATACTGTGAATGGCGCCAATCGCCATCTCATCGGTAGCAGCAAAGATAGCTGTCGGCTTCTTCTTCAGACCCAGGAAGTACTTCATGGCTTCGACACCGGATTCGTAACGATAGTTACCGATGCGTACCAGATCCTCCTGATACTCGATACCTGCCGCCTCCAGCGCCTTCTTGTAGCCGTGGAACCGGGCATAGCCGTTCGCAGGGTCCTGCAGCGTACCGCTGATCATTGCGATCTCGCGGTGTCCGTGGCGGATCAGCGTATTCACTGCATCAAATGCAGCCGTCTCATGGTCGATATCCACGGAAGGATACGTTCCCTTCTCATCGCGGGTCGCACAGAGCACGATAGGCACAGCAGACGTCTGGAACGCCTGAATATGCTCTTCCGTAACGGTTCCGCCCATGAACAGCAGCCCGTCCACCTGCTTCTCGAGCAGTGTGTTAATGACACGAATCTCCTTCTCTTTACGCTTGTCAGCGTTACAGAGAATAATGTTGTAGTGATACATATTGGCAATATCTTCAATCCCGCGTGCAATTTCCGCAAAAATCGAGTTTGAGATATCAGGGATAACAACCCCTACGGTTGTCGTTTTCTTGCTGGCGAGACCTCTCGCCACCGCATTCGGACGATAGCCCAAACGCTCAATCGCTTCAAAAACCTTCTTCCGGGTCTGCGGTTTCACGTTGGGGTTATTATTCACAACCCGTGATACCGTAGCCATAGATACGCCTGCTTCTCGAGCTACATCGTAAATGGTTACCGTCAAATTACTCTCTCCATTGCGATAAATTTTATCGTTCGACTAATTAAAATTATGATACGACACTTTGTACAATTGTGCAATGATAACGCTTCATTTTCCTTTCAAAATTTCTTTCAAAGGTTGAAACGCCAGTCCTGGCGCGGCTTTGACGCCTTCCGCCAATTCCTGATCCTCCAATAGCTTCCAGTGGAAAGCCCTTAAAATTTCAAGAATTCTGTATGCTTTCTCTATCGTATCAAAAAGCGCGTGAAAAATCCAACATTCGTTGAAAGTTTTTCATTGTTTTTGCAGACTTTTTTTCAAAATGTCAAAAAATGCTCTTTATTTGGCACTTTCTGCCGAATGAGCCGTCAACTGGGAGAGCCGCAGGCCGATCTCTTCCATCCACTTCTTGTCGGACAAATCCGCCGCCGTGCGGTATACATCCAGCAGCAGATCAATCCGGCTCTGCATAGCCTTGCGGATAGCCTCCTCCAATTCCGGCAAGCCGCCGGCAAACAAGCCCGCAGCAAAGGTATCCTTCAGCACACTGGCCCACTCATTACGGTCCGCAAAGGATAGATGCAGCTTGCCCGCAGGGCGCTCTCCAAGCTCCCGGATCAGCAGGCCCAGGTCACGCTTAATAACCGGCAAGGGCTCATAACGGGCGCATTGCCCGCAGGTATATACAGGGACATTAGTAATTTTGATCTTCGCACTATAAATCAGCGTGTGCATATGTATGGTCATGATCCCGCCGCAGCCACAAGACTTCTTCATTAATTGTTCCTTATACATCTCCCACACCTCAGAATGATCTTTTAAAAACGCATAGCTTTGCCTTTTCCCTCTCTAGTATTCGACTTCATCCCCCTGAATCCCTGCAAGTTTGCATATCATGTTTTAATTGGCAATTGTCGTAGGAATTTCCATACCGAAAAGTGACTTCAACTCTCTCTTTTGATAGAATGACATAGATATCAGGAAGTTAAGCCGAAGGGAGCTGTACAGAATGAGACTGTCTGGTAAAAAAGTCATTGCGCTGGTGGACGATGAATTTGAAGACCTTGAGCTGTGGTATCCCGTATACCGCGTGCGTGAGGAAGGGGCCGAGGTACATCTGGCAGGCCTTGAGAAGGGCAAGACGTATGTAGGCAAATATGGTGTACCCGCCACGGCTGAATACAGCTGGGACGAGCTGAAGGCTGCCGATTATGACGGCATCCTCGTTCCCGGAGGCTGGGCACCCGACAAAATCCGCCGGTACAGCGCAGTGCTGAAGCTGGTGCAGGATTTCAATACTGCCAAGAAGCCGATTGGCCAGATCTGCCATGCCGGATGGGTCTTAATCTCCGCCAAAATTCTCGAAGGTGTAACGGTCACCTCCACGCCGGGCATCCGTGACGATATGGAGAACGCCGGAGCCATCTGGAAGGACGAGCCGCTCGTCCAGGACGGACACATCATCTCCGCCCGCCGCCCGCCGGATCTGCCGCCTTACGGCAAAGCGTTCTGCGATGCTCTGGCCGGTGAGTAGCAGGCAACATGAGATCTGTTATAAACAACAAGCCCTGCCCTGTCGTCTGACAGGGTTCAGGGCTTGTTGCCGCTTTTAAAGGAGATTAGCGGATAGGGACAGACAGCTTCTCTTTGATCAGGGCAGGATACGCCTCAATAGTGAACGTCAGCGGCTGCGGGTATTTATTGCTGCCCAGACCCCGGTAGTACATGTGAGGGATGGACTTCGCATTCTCCGGCTCAGTGCGCTGCGGAATATCGATATCAAATTTATCTGCTGAATGAACTGTACCTGCTCCATCGGTAAATGTTTGCCCCAGCATAAGGTCATTGTAGATACTGTTACTCTGTGCTTGAGAATCATATTCCAGCACCATCGTGGAGCCCTTCTCCGTGTTGTGAATGGACATTTGCAGATTGTGATCTGGAGCCTTAATAATTTGTTGCTTATCCGTATCAATAATTAATTGGGTTGCCTGCTTATCCAGCGCCAGAATTCCATTGATTTGCAGCTGGAGCGATTGTATCGAGCTCCTGTCGTTGGCAAATATCAGTCTGCCTCCACTGTCCGTAAAGCTGGCGGCGCGTAAATCCAGATCCGTATAGTCGCCGCTGCCGCCCGCTAAGAAACGCGGTTTGTACATGGAGAATATCTGTTTGGAGTTCAGCGGGTCGCAGGTATAGTCCAGATAAATGCCGGAGGCGGCCAGATAGACCTCGTTGATTTTAATTTTCTGACCGTCTATTTCCAGTGTTTTGTCTACATGTATGGTTTCTCCTGCCTTGGCGAGCTGCTCCCGGTCCAGCGGAATGGCTACAGACAGTTTAGCTTGAAGGCTGTCTGCTGAAGCTGGGGTGAACTGTTTGTACTTACCAAGCTCCAGCTCAAACGTAATTTGATCCGGAAGAGCGCCTTCGTCACTCTCCCACTGCCTTACTTCATAACCGTAGGTTATACGATTTGGGGAAATTGAACTCCCCGGTCCCCTGGAAGTATTCAAAGGATTTAAAGCTGCTGATGTAAGCTGCATAAGTTCAACTTTGGCATTCTCTTTAGTCTTATTCTGCAATGAATATAAAATGATGATCCCCTTCTGATCCACAGCAATTCCATCTACAGTCAGGACAAATCCGTTCTGCTCCGCGGTAACACCAGTGACGCGCTGTACAAGGCCAGCCTCGATTGCCGAAGATACAGTGGAATGTCTTACTGCTGGAATATACTTTTCAAAGGGTCCGTAGCTCTGAAATATTGCTGCCTGATCCGGAGCGGCTCCCTGGGTCTTCAACACCTCACCCACCCGGGGAAAAGAGAACAACAGCACAATCCCAAGTACTGCCGCCGCTGTAGCCAGAGCATAACGCTTACTTAGTGACATAGAGCTTCTCCGGGAACGCGTTATGCCGTTGCGGATTGCCGTATTCAGCCGCATTTCCGGGATTTCCTCCGCTTCTGCCGACAGACTGTGGTAGTACTCCTTCAACAGCTCTTCTTCTGTATTGACCATGCTATAATCCCCCTTTGATTCTCATTTTGTCTCGCAACTGCTTAAGTCCCTTGTTCAGCCAGGTCTTGACCGTTCCTTCAGGCTTGCCCAGCACCTCGGCAATTTCTGTCAGCGTCATATCCCGGTAGTACTTCAGTACAAGCACCTGACGATATTTGGGCTTTACCGCTTCCAGGGCCTGCTCCATATCCAGCTTACGGTCACTGGTCATCTCCTGCAGTCCAGCGCTTGCCTGTTCCGGCACAGGAGCAGCCAGCCGCTTCCTCCGTTTCAGTTCGTCCTTGCAGCAGTTGATCAGAATCCGGGTCAGCCAGGGTGCGAACCGGTCCTCATCCTTCAGGCTCCCGCGCTTAACCCAGGCCCGGTATGTAGTTTCCTGAACCATCTCGAGTGCCTCCGCCTCGCTGCGCAAGTAGCTGTACGCAATACTGTAGAGTATTTTCTTCTGCTCCAGTACCCGGTTGATAAACAGCTGCTCCTGTTCATTCAAGTGGCGCACCTGCTCGCCTTCCCACGTATGCTCCATCCAGGCTTAGTCTCCCCTTTCTTTTTTGACTTCTGTATATACTGACTGTCCCGCAGCCCAAACGGTTTTACTTTTTTGCATGGCAGGCCTGTTCCCTCAGATCTCAAAACAAAAAGTCCGGTGTGTGGCCCCCTTGACCCTCACCCGGACTTTATTTAGATATTCTTGCTGCTTGTCCTTGAAAACCCGATAACGTTCAGCCGTTACCCGGCTATGATGTCTTCTCTTTGGAATCACCGCCGGCGCCCAGCGGGAATCCGCTCCGTGAGGCAAAAGCAGTAAGCTGCTCCTCCGTCTCAGAGCTGGTGCGGTTGCGGAAGCAGACCTTCGCAATCTCCCTGGCTTCAGAAGCCAGTGTGTTCAGTGTGCGGTGCTTCACCTTCAGCAAGGCTTGCGGTGACATGCTCAGCACATGGATCCCCAGTTCCAGCCAGAGCGGCAGTGAGCGCTCATCTGCGGCCATCTCACCGCATACACTGACATCGATGCCTACGCTGCGTGCCGCATCCACCGTCATGCGGATCATACGCAGCACTCCCGGATGGTACGGATGATACATATGGGCAATCTGCTCATTCATCCGGTCCACAGCCAGTACATACTGTACCAGATCATTCGTGCCGATACTGAAGAAGTCCACTTCCTCCGCCAGCAGGTCGGCAATCATCACTGCGGCCGGAACCTCGATCATTATACCTACCTTCATGTCGCGGTTATACGGTACACCCCGGCTGTCGAGCTCGCTCTTTACCTCGTTCAACACTGCTTTGGCCGCCTGCACCTCTTCGACAGAAGAGATCATCGGGAACATCATCCGGACATTGCCGTAATGACTGGCCCGCAGAATGGCTGTAATCTGGGTTTTGAACATGTCCTTGCGGTCCAGGCTGATCCGGATGGCCCGGTAGCCGAGGAACGGGTTCTGCTCCTCCGGCAGCTGGAAGTAATCCAGATGCTTGTCTCCCCCGATATCAAGTGTACGGATGACTACGGTCTCCTTGCCGACTTTTTCCGCAACCAGCTTATAGACTTCGAACTGTTCATCCTCTGTCGGAAAAGTACTACGGTCCATGTACAGAAACTCTGTACGGAACAGTCCCACTCCCTCGGCCCCGTATTTCAGTGCCATGTTCAGCTCCTTCACGGAACTGATATTGCCGGCCAGCCGCAGAGACACACCGTCCTTCGTCACGGCTTCGACGGTTGCAAGCAGCTCCAATTGCTCCCGCTTCCGCTGCTGCTTCGCACGTCTGGTGTTGAAGTCCAGCAGTGTGGATTCATCTGGATGAATCATAACCGCCCCGGTCTCCCCATCGAGCACCAGCATGTCCCCTGTCTGGATAGGAGTCAGGATCTTGTTCTCCAGGCCTGCCACCAGCGGAATGCCGAGCGCACGGGCCATGATGGAGGAATGCGAGGTTTTGCCGCCCATCATCGTCACGATGCCCAGCACATACGCCGGATTCAAATGCGCCAGCTGTGAGGGGGACAGCTCCTTCGCTACCAGAATGTACGGCTGGGTATCTGACGGCAGAGTGACCTCCGGCGCACCCAGGAGATGCTTCAGCAGGCGGTTGCCGACATCCTTGATATCCACTGCACGTTCTTTCATATATTCATCGTCGAGCAAATCGAACATCGCCACGAAGTGGTCGATCGCTTCCTTGACTGCCACCTCGGCTGCCTTGTATTGGCGTTCGATAATGCCGCGGATTTCGCTCATGAACACCGGATCATCCAGGATCGCCAGATGGGCATCGAAAATGCTCGATTCCTCCGGTCCGACGACCTCGCGGAATTCTTTTTTGATAAACTCGATTTCGTCCTTGGAGGTCCGAATGCCTTCGTACAACCGTTCGAACTCCTTAGCCAGATCCACCGGATTCACCTGAGTGTCCGGCAGACTCCATTCCCAGTTCGGCAAGACAAAGGCCTTCCCAATGGCAACACCTGCTGCGGCGCCTACGCCTTGTATCATGCTTCGATCCCTCCAACATTGCTTTCATGTAGTACCACGGACATGACGGAAGACTGCCCCTTTTTCACGTTTTTGAATGGCGCGTAGCTCCAGGATTTGACCCGGTCCGGGTTGGTAATCACCATCGGTGTCGCCAGCGACGCGGCATGCTCCTTCAAGAAGGCCAGATCAAACTTGACTAGCAGCTGCCCCGGCTCCACGCTGTCCCCTTCCTGTACAAGCGCCTCAAACGGCCCTTTAAGCTGCGAAGTGTCGATCCCGATATGCATGAGCACCTCCAGCCCTTCGGGCGTAGCAATGCCCACTGCGTGCATCGTAGGGTATACGTGCATCACCTTGCCGAATACAGGCGAGACCAGCTCTCCTTTTTCCGGGACAAAGGCCACTCCATCCCCCACCAGCTTCGCGGCAAAAATATGATCCGGCACCTCTTCAATCGGCATCATCCGCCCCTGGATCGGTGCACTGAACAGCACCTGCGGCAGATCGCGCAGCATCAGCTTGTCGATCTCTTCGCGAATCAGCTCCGAATACGTCCCGAAGACGACCTGCACATTGCCGCCGCCCAGCTTGATAATGCCTGCGGAGCCCAGCCCCTTAAGCGCCCCTGTATCTATGAAGCGGTCATTATGCACCGTTAATCTCAGCCGGGTGATGCAGGCCTGAACCTGCACAATATTCTCCTTGCCGCCCAGCGCCTCCAGAATCAGCGGAGCCTGATACGGGATATTGCCCGCCCAGTCGCCCAGCTCAGAGCCTTCCTCACGGCCAGGGGTAGGAATCTGAAACCGGCGGATCGCCCAGCGGAACACGTTGTAATACACAATGCCATAGCCGATCCCGATTGGAATCAGCAGCCAGGCCCGCTGGGACAGATGCATGTTGAGGAAGAAGTCGATGGTCCCCGCTGAATAGGAGAAGCCGTGATGAATCCCGAGCGAGTAGGTCAGCACCATCGCAAGCCCGGACATAACCACATGCAGCGCAAACAAATACGGCGACGCGAACAGGAAGGCAAATTCAATCTGCTCCGACACACCGGTCAAAAAGCACACTAAAGCTGCACGCAAAAAAGTCTTCTTGATCTTGGGCTTGAGGTCCTCGCGCGCTTCCTGAATGATTGCAAAGGCAATTGCGGGCAGGGCGAACATCATAATCGGGAACAGTCCGGCCATGAACACACCCGCTGTAGGATCACCGGCAAAAAAGCGCGGCAAATCCCCCTGTACGACTGCACTGCCGTCAGGCGTCGTAAAGGAGCCCAATTGGAACCAGAACACATTATTCAGAATATGGTGCAGGCCAAAGGCCGTCAGCACCCTGTACAGCACCCCGTAGACGAACACTCCATAGCCGCCGGTCACCTGCACTACCCTGAACAGCTCATTAAGCAACTCCTGTAGTAGCGGAGACACTCCGAGCATGACCCAGGCGAACAGCGCCGAGAATAAGCCCATGAACAGCAAAACAAAACGCGACCCGCCAAAAAACTGGATCGCCTCCGGCAGCTTGATATTCTTAAACCGGTTATGCGCTACACCGGCTACAATCCCCAGGATAATCCCAATTAATGTTGCAGGCTGTACAGCCCCGTCTCCCATGTTGGACACAATCCGGTCATAAGTGAACATCCCTGCGAGTGCGGCCAGTCCGGCCGGTCCGGCCTGATTGGACAACCCCCACGCCACACCGACAGCAAACAAATAAGGCATGAAATAGAATATTCCTTGCCCCGCGTACGTCGTCACTTCGGATACCGAAGAAAGTCCCCATGCAGACCACGGTAAGCTGCCCAGACTCAGCAGAATCGCTGCCGCCGGAAGCACCATGGTAGGAAGCATAATGGCTCTGCCCAACTGCTGCAAAGATCCGAGCCAATTCAAGGCGACCCTCTCCTTTCTTTCTATATTGAATGGTAAGCGTTACAGCAGTTTTTGTCAAAAGAATCTGGCGTGAAAAGGACTACTCCTGCGACTCCTGTGACTCCTGTGACTCCTGTGACTCCTGTGACTCCTGTGACTCCTGTGACTCCTGTGACTCCTGTGACTGGATAAGTGTAGTTTGTACAACTATATTTGGCAATACGACCTTCTATTTTACTTTAACTGCACTCTGTGCAACTATTTTTGGACAATTTAACTCTAATCGCAATAATGCGTATTTTTAGTTGTACGAAGTGCGATTAAACCCAATAAACACCTTATCCAGCGCATTTTAGTTGTACGAACTACACTTAAGCCGATTATCGCATAGATTACATGTTACATCTTGAGCTCCTCCTTCACCATATTTGATCTAGCCGCATGGAATTCACCTCGTAATACCGTATCCGTTCTTTTGAAGAGACTGGTTTGATGAAACCCTTATCACTCAACGCCACCAGCAGCTTGTGTGCTGTCCGGTAATTAATGTGTAAAGATTCAATTAAGTCTTTAGGCCGAAGCGGTCTAGAAATCCGCCATGCCAGCCGTAGCACATCCATTTCTTTTGACAATAGTTGCTCCCTGCTGGACGAACTCCGCGCCAAATAAGGCGCCAGCGCCAGCTGCAGCAGCATCCGGCACACTTCGGGACGCTGCTGGATGTCGTCGAACGAGAAGTGCAGCATCTTCCAGCCCATCCCGGTCAGGAAGGTGTCCCGGTTAAGCGCATAGTTGAACTTCTCCCGGTCCATATCCTT
The DNA here is from genome assembly GCF_038595095.1 of Paenibacillus sp. FSL P2-0089. Classification (NCBI taxonomy): domain Bacteria; kingdom Bacillati; phylum Bacillota; class Bacilli; order Caryophanales; family Paenibacillaceae; genus Paenibacillus; species Paenibacillus sp. FSL P2-0089. The sequence continues at coordinate 2,916,278 of NZ_CP152006.1, read as the reverse complement.
GATATGGCTCTGATAGCCGTCACACTCAATCCCGAAGCGGGTCCCGTTCTGCGGCAGAAAGGCAAAATCCAGAAACTGCGATTTCCGGTTCCAGTCATACACCTCATATTCCGGGTGCAGCTGCTCCAGTGACTCGAATAGCGGCCACCATACATTCTGCAGAAATAGCTTCTCCGCATAGTTATGTCCGCGCAGCAGCCTCCCCCGCCGTTCACCCGTTCTTACAATCATATGTGCCTCCATAAAGTTGCTGTGTGCCTGCTCAAATTCCATATCTACTTCCCCCTCCCTGAAAATACAAAAAACGCCCTTTCCCCATTTAAAATGGAGTAAAGGACGTTCTTCGTCTGTGTCAAGTATAGCAATACTTATTAGTGAAAACTAATCGAGAATGCAGCAACCAGGTCTGAGGTACGTTTGGCAAAATTCAATCTGGATAGCTCTGAACTACAAGTATATCCGGCATCTGTGTACCTGATCATGCATACGATTCGTCTTACCCCCGGCTCCGGCCCTTCATCGTGATCGCTTCCTCCACCTTGATGCAGCGGTCCATGATTGCGATCATATGATTTGCAGCGGCAATGTCCGCCGCCTCCTGGCTGATGATCCCCTGCTGCAGCCAGAGCACACGCGCGCCGATATCGGCCGCCTCCTGAGCTACAGCTGCGCAGTATTCGCTGCGGCGGAACACATTCACAATATCCACCGGCTCCGGAATCTCCGCCAGCGTATGGTAGCATTTCTCGCCCAGGATTTCCCCGTCTACTAACGGATTGACCGGAATGATCCGGTAGCCCCGGCTCTGCATAGCGCCTGCAACCATATATGAGGTACGGTCTGTTTTGTCGGATAGGCCAACAACAGCGATATTGCCTGCCGCAGCCAGAATCTCGCCGATTTCTTCCCTGCTTGGGTTCTCAAAGCTCATGTCTTATTCCCCTTCCGTCTGATTTCTTCCATGCCCTCCGCAGCATTACTGCCGCTTAAGTCACAGTTTTATCATTTTCAGCAACAACTACATCATACAGCGCTGCGCCAGAAGTTCCAAATTCTCATCAGCTTGCGTAACCTGTCCATTCATCTCTGTGCCTACGAATCCTCTGGGTCCCCCACGCTGCATAGCCATACCATATGAACGGAACCCGGTCCCCAGTAATCCTGCACTGCTGCATAGGGCGTTCCGAATTTCCGCAGCCATCTGTCCTGGGCCCGCTTATATCCGCTGTCGAGGCAGAATTCGGAAATTCCCCGCTTTCTGAAAAATCCCATGACCTCATCAATTAACGCCGAGCCCACACCCTTGCCTTGATTCCCAGGCAGCACATACAGACTTCCCAGCTCACCCACAGCGGACAGCCGGTTATCAGTGCAGTTCCGTATGTCCTCTCCGCAAGGCGCGTAAGAAACGGTGCCGACGATCGTTCCATTGGCTCTGGCAACCCAGAAATACACATCCGTCTCCAGCGGATTCAACGAAGCATTAGCCATCCTTATCTTGGCTGCAATCTCCTCCCGGATGTCCGCCTGCAGGTGACCCAATCCTTCCTGTTCGAAGGCATCGGCGATCGTCACCTTGAATAGATTCGACACAGAAGGAATATCTTCCGGGGCAAGAGGTGTAATGCATAAAGAACCTAAAATGCTCAATTCACCCATTCCACATCCGCACCCAGCAAGCGCAGATGATCGAAATACTGCGGATAAGACTTCGCCACATGATGGGCATCCTTAATGAGCAGTGGCTGGCGTGCCCGCAGCCCTACTACAGTAAGGGCCATAATCACACGGTGGTCATAGTGGGCATTAATCGTTACGCCGCCTTCCACGCCTTCCGGTGTACCATGCACAATGATCTCGTCCCGGCGTTCCTCAACCTTCGCACCGGCCCGGGTCAGCTCTGCCAGATAATCCGTGATGCGGTCGCATTCCTTATAGCGCAGGTTCTCGACGTTATAGAAGCGCGAGGTCCCTTCGGCAAAAACCGCCGCCGCTACCATAGCCAGCACCGCATCAGTTGCCGCATCGCCGTCGAATTCCACCGCCTTCAGGACCCCGTTCCCCTGCACATGCACTGTTCCGTTCTCATGGGTGAGCGGCACCTCCATCATCCGCAGCACATCAACAATGGCCCGCTCCCCCTGCTTGCTTCTCTCCGCCAACCGGTGAATGGTCACATCCGACTTAGTCACCGCTGCGGCCGCAAGCACTGCGGCTGATCCCGGATAATCGCCTTGCACCGTATAGGTCTTGGCAGCATAGCTCTGGCGTCCAGGCACCTTGAAGGACATATAATCGTCCGCCGCATGTACGATAATCCCTGCCTGCTCCAGCACCTCCAGCGTCTGCCCGATGACCACCTTGGATTTCAGATCATCCAGCACGATGATCTCACTGTCTTCTTCAAGCAGCGGGGTCAGGAATAAAAGTGCGCTGAGATACTGCGAGCTGACGGCACCGGAGACGGTAATCCGTCCGCCCTGCGGCTTGCCGCCGCGGATCGTAATCGGCAGTCTTCCGTTATTATGCTCTACTTCCACACCGAGCTGGCCAAGTGCCAGGATCAGGTCGTCATGCGGCCGCTTGCCCAGAGAATCGGGATACGTATTCACGAAAGTAACCTCCGGGCTAAGCGCAGCCACCGCCATCAGGAAGCGCAGCACAGCGCCGGCATTACCGACATTCAGCTCCTTTACGTCACGGGGATGGCGGCCGAACCCCTGCACGATGATTTTCTCATCATCTTCGGTCAGGACTGCGCCGAGATCGGCGATACATCTGCGGATCGCGTCGCTGTCCTCGCTGTGGGCAGGATGGTAGATCGTGCTGACTCCTTCAGAGAGAGCGGCTACCAGCAGATAGCGCGTGGTGTAGTTTTTGGAGGACAGGGCTCCGAATTCTCCTTGCAGCGTCGGCGTAGGCCTAACAATAACGTCCATAGTATAAGCGCTCCTTCATAATATATAGTCTGTATGTACGGGCCTGTTTGACAGGGTAATCCGCAGTTGTGTTATTATTGCGTGAAGAGAATCCATTCCCATTCGGGCAGAAAAGAGGGTACTATCATGAATGAAATTCCGCAAATTACACCGCAGGAGCTGCGTAAACGGCTCGCTGCCGGCGAAGAACTTGTACTGATCGACGTCCGTGAAGAGGATGAGGTTGCTTTCGGCATGATTCCCGGTGCTCAGCATATCCCGATGGGCCAGATCCCGCAGCAGACGGACAAGCTTCCGTCAGACACTGAGATCATCTTCATTTGCCGTTCCGGCAACCGCAGCCAGCGGGTCTGTGAATATCTGCAGCAATTCGGCATTCAAAGCTCTAACCTGAGCGGCGGCATGATCGAGTGGGATGATACCAGCGCGGAATAACTTCATCCTGATGCATAGCGCCAACACACATAAAAGCTCAAGCGCGGTAACGCAGTAAAATGTATTGCGAGACCTCAGCCACATTCAACTCCGTTGTATCGACCGTGCAATGCGCGAAACGGTAAGCTTCCCTGCGCTGTTCCATAATGGAACGGACCCGGTTCGCCGCATTGCCGGCGAGCAGCGGCCGGTTCTCATCCCCGCTGACCCGTTCAATAATGGTATCCTCCGAGGCTGTAAGGGCCACTACGAATCCATGCTTCAGCATGACTTCGGCATTCCCCGGCGCAAGCACCGCCCCTCCGCCTGTAGAGATCACTTTGCGCTCTCCCTGCAGCATTTCCTGAAGTACCGCTGATTCAATGCTCCGGAATGCCTCCTCTCCGCCTTCTGCGAAGATATCCGCAATACTGCGGCCTTCTCTCCCGGTAATCACTGCATCCAGATCAACCAGTTCATAGTCAAGCTCCTCGGCCAGAATGGCGCCTACTGTGGATTTCCCCGTAGCCATCATCCCGACGAGAATGATATTTCGATCGTCCATAACAACCTCCAAGCCGCGACATTTGTCATATCATAACACAGGGTGAAAAGTTTGCACAATGCCGGCAGCCTTCATTTTCAGGCGGGCTGTGCCCGCCATGGCTATGCCTCATGGATGCAAAAAACCCGAAAGCCCTCCGCATGAAGCGGAAAGCATCTCGGGTTCCTAAGCAATAAGCTGAACGCTGCTTGTTACTCTGCCAGCCAGTTGTGGTGGAACACGCCTTCTTTGTCCACACGCTTGAAGGTGTGAGCGCCGAAGTAATCGCGCTGTGCTTGCAGCAGGTTCGCCGGAAGACGTTCTGTACGGTAGCTGTCGTAGTATGCAAGGGCGCTGGAGAATCCCGGAACCGGAATACCCAGAGTTACAGCCGAAGCGATAACCTTGCGCCATGCCGACTGGTAGTTGTCCATAACATCCTTGAAGAACGGATCAAGCAGAAGGTTCTTCAGCTCTGCATTATTGGCATAGGCATCCGTGATGTTCTGCAGGAACCGGGAACGGATGATGCAACCGCCGCGCCAGATCTTGGCCAGCTCGCCGTACTTCAGATTCCAGCCGTATTCGTCAGAAGCCACACGCAGCTGGGCGAAGCCCTGGGCATACGATACGATCTTGCTGGCGAACAACGCTTTACGCACGTTCTCGATGAATTCAGCCTTGTCACCATCGAATGGAGCCGTAGCAGGGCCACTCAGCACCTTGCTGGCTTCAACGCGTTCTTCCTTCATGGCAGACAGGAAGCGGGAGAAGACGGATTCGGTAATCATGGACAGCGGAACGCCGAGATCCAGCGAGCTTTGGCTTGTCCACTTGCCGGTACCCTTTTGTCCGGCAGCATCAAGGATGACGTCCACCATCGGCTTGCCGGTCTCTTCGTCATACTGGGCGAAGATATCCTTCGTAATCTCGATCAGATAGCTGTCCAGCTCGCCATTGTTCCATTCTGCGAAGGTGCTGTGCAGCTCCTTGGCATCCAGACCCAGGACGTCCTTGAGCAGGTGGTAGGCTTCGCCGATCAGCTGCATGTCGCCATACTCGATGCCGTTATGCACCATTTTGACATAGTGTCCTGCGCCGTCCGGCCCAATATATGTACAGCAAGGCTCTCCGCCCACGTGAGCTGAAATCGCCGTAAGGATAGGTTCAACCAGCTTATACGCGCTTTCTTGACCGCCTGGCATAATCGAAGGGCCCTTGAGTGCGCCTTCTTCACCGCCGGACACGCCGGTGCCGACAAAGCGGAAGCCTTTGTCTTCAAGATATTTGCTGCGGCGTACCGTGTCAGGGAAATAAGCGTTACCGCCATCGATGATGATATCGCCTTGATCCAAGTACGGCAGAAGCTGCTCAATGGTGGCATCCGTAGCCTGGCCTGCCTGAACCATGATCAGAATCTTGCGCGGTACTTCCAGTGATTGTACGAACTCTTCAACGGAGAACGTGCCCACCAGGTTCTTGCCTGCTGCTTCTGCAACCAGATCATGTGTCTTCTCCGGGGAACGGTTAAACACGGATACGCTGAAGCCTTTGCTCTCGATGTTAAGAGCCAAATTTTTGCCCATTACCGCCAAGCCAATAACGCCGATTTGTTGTTTTGACATCTGGTTCTCCACCCTTTGCACCCTGTATTTTTGTGAAATCCATTTCTCGCAGTATAAGAATACCACCCTTTGTCAGAGACAGCAAAGTTCTGCCTGCGAAAGAGAGATCAATTTCATTGACAAACTTCGATCCATCAGGGAAATTGCTCACAATGACTATTTTAACGGTTTTGTCCGCAGAAGTGAACCCCCTCCACCAGAAAGGCACAATAAAAGGACACCCCATTATGGGATGCCCTTAATCGCCTAAGTTCACTCAGTGCACTACCACTCCAGCGCTGCCAGCTCCCTGGTCAATTGCTCAAGCCTCGCTGTGCTGGCCGCCACCGCTTCCGTATCGCGCTCACGCATAGCTTCATTCAGCAAGTCGAGCTGTTCATCCACGGCAAGCCTGCGGTCACGGATCCGCTCTTCGCCCTCTATGGAGTAGAACAGCTTCGTCAGCTCCTGATCCGACAACAGCGGCCCCTTCTGGTACAGCACACGCTGCTGATAACCGGAAATCTCCACCAGGCGGATGACTTCACCGAATAAAATATTCTCTATAATGATCTGACGGTCGCGGAAGCGCTTGACAACGGCATGACCTCTCATATCCCCAATCAGCTTCTCCATCCATTCTGACAGGCGCGCATCACGGATCATGTAGTCCCCCACCAGCTTGAAGCCGTCCTTAATCCGCTGGAAGCGCAGCTTCACAAGCTTGCGGCCGGTGCGCACCGAAATAAGAAAAACAGTCTCGTTCTCACTCCAGTACAGGGAATAACCTTCCTTGATCAGGTCCTTGATTAGATCCTGGATATGCTGTCTGTCGAACCGCAGCTCCAGATTGCAGTACTCCACTTCATCGTTTTTGTTCACGGCACTCCCCCCTAACTGCTTGATTTAAGCATAGTCAGCTTCACGGCCTAACCTAAGAGTAGAACAGACTGCCGGACCTCCGCTTGCACCTTGATTCTTTGTGTGGCTTACACTTATTTTATACTTCATAATATGTAGCGGTAACTTGGTTTATTGACTATTTTTACCCGTTTTTAGCCTTTTCCAAACGCTGGAACCCGTTTTAGGAGAGTTGGACCAGCCCTTTTATATGCAAAAACAGCAATAAAGCCGCATTGCGCCTCCTTTTCAGGCAGTCTACGGCTTATTGCATTTCCACACCGGCTTACTCCCCCCCCCTGTGTCCGCTCTACTCAGTGCGCCCTGCCGTGCTTCAGCTTCGTCCGGTGGACGATCAGCAGATGCAGGCCGAATAACACAACCATTACTCCCGCGCTGGCCAGAAAAGGGGCACCGTGGCTGACCGTATCCCACAGCTTGCCTGACACCACCGGACCGGCAACCATCCCTGAGCCCTGCAGCGTCAGGAAGAGCCCCCAGACAGTCCCGCGCTCGCCCTCCGGCACCTGCTTGGCCAGGAAGGCGTTCCACGCCGGGAGAATCAGCGCATAGCTGATCCCGACCAGCGCCACCGCCACGAAGGCCAGCGGCAGCCAGCGGACCTGTGAGAAGAAAGCCATGGAGCAGGCCGCCAGCAGGAAGCCGATATTAAGGAAGATGGAGGTGCCGACCTTATCGACCAGCTTCCCGGCGGGTATAAGGGTTAGCACAGTAATCCCTCCTCCGGCAATCAGCAGCAGGCTGAACTGGTTGGGGGTGACATGCAGCTCCGAACGTGCGAACAAGGTGACCACCGGGGTCATAAGCCCGATCGCAAAAGCCTGCAGGAACAATGCCGGGAACAGCAGGCGGCTTACCTTCAGGGAGGAGGTGACCTGCTGCCAGGTCCGCTTCAGACTCTCCAGGGGCCTTACCGGCTTACGAGGTACCGGCGGCCCTTCCGCCGATATCTCTCGGACAACGCGCGGCGCATGACCGCCGATCTTCGAGGGCAGGAACAGCGCCACGGCTACAACAGCAGCAGCGAAGCCCATCAGCACCAGGAAGACCGTCCGGTAGCCCTGTCCGCCATGATCCATCATGAAGTTGACGATAATCGGACCGACGCCGGTTCCGGCCAGTGAGGCCATCTCCACCGCCCCCATGGCTGCGCCGCTGCTGCCGCTCCGGGTAGAGCCTGCCAGCTCGGTGATGCCTGTCATCGTACAAGGCCACAGCGGCGAGGTGCCGATCCCCAGAATCAGACAGGCGAGGGACAAGCTTACGGCATCTTTGGCATAGATAATCAGCCCGACTGCCACCAGCAGCAGCAGCAGAGCTCCTGTCATCGTCCAGCGGTAGCCGATCCGCTCCATGACCCAGCCGAACGGACTGCGGAACAGGTTATCCCCGAGATACTGCAGCGCGAAGGCGAACCCGACCACCGTTACGGAGAGGCCCAGAATATTCTCCATATAGACCGGCAGCAGAGCTACCAGCAGCGATCCTTTGACGAATTCGACCAGGAAAATAATGATCCACATTTTTAATATGAACGGTGAGGCTAAACTGATATGCATACGTTCCGCTGCTTTGCCAGACATTTCATCACATCCTAGTATTATGTTGATTGATTTGTTATACTGATGCTTGCTCAAGTAGAAATAGGTATTCTGTCCCTCCGGGGACGCCTTTTGCTTCAGCGAAATCAAAAAACCACTCTTCGCGAAAGGTTGTGACAGCATTAAATGAATCAACAAGCTACTCCCCTCTTCACTGCTCTCAAAAAGCATGCCGCCGGAAATCCAGTTCAATTCCATATTCCGGGACATAAGAAGGGGCTAGGGACCGATGCCGAATTCCGTGAGTTTATCGGCGATAACGCTCTATCCATAGATTTGATCAATATTGCACCGCTTGATGATCTTCATCAGCCCACCGGGGTTATTCTTGAAGCTCAGAAGCTGGCTGCAGAGGCTTTCGGCGCCGATTACACGTATTTCAGTGTACAAGGCACGAGCAATGCCATCATGACTATGATCCTCTCTGTCTGCTCAGAAGGAGACAAAATTATTGTGCCGCGCAATATTCACAAATCGGTAATGTCGGCCATTATTTTCTCCGGAGCCAAGCCTATTTTCGTCTCTCCTGTACAGGATGAGAATCTTGGGATAGACCACGGCATAACCACCAGCTCGCTGGAACGGGCTTTAAGGCGCCATCCGGATGCCAAGGGTGTCCTCGTTATCAATCCGACGTATTTCGGCGTATGCGCCGACCTCCGTTCGATTGTCGACCTGGCCCACAGTTACGGGGTTCCCGTACTTGTGGACGAGGCACATGGAGTACTGATTCATTTTCATGAGGACTTACCAGTATCGGCCATGCAGGCCGGTGCAGATATGGCAGCAACCAGTGTGCATAAGCTGGGCGGCTCCATGACGCAGAGCTCGGTACTGAACCTCAATGCCAAGACGGGTCTTGTCAACCCACAGCGGGTACAGACCATTCTCAGCATGCTGACCACCACTTCAACCTCATATATTCTGCTTGCCTCTCTGGATACCTCCAGACGCAACCTTGCCCTGAACGGCCATGAGATGGCGGCGAGAACCATCGCCTTGTCCAATTATGCCCGCAATTCGATCAACGAGATCGAGGGGCTGTACAGCTTCGGCAAAGAAATTCTCGGAACAGAAGCCACCTTCAATCATGATCCGACGAAGCTGAACATTCATGTAAGGCATCTGGGTATTACCGGTTACGAGACCGAGAACTGGCTCCGGCAGAAGTACAACATCGAAGTTGAACTCAGCGACATGTATAATATTCTTTGCCTGATTACCCCTGGAGATACTAAGGAATCTGTAGATAAGCTGCTTGCGGCGCTGCAGGTGCTCTCAGCGATCCATTACAGCAAGGGTGAGATCTATGAGCTTAAGGTACAGGTGCCGAATATTCCGCAGCTGGCCCTAATCCCGAGAGATGCCTTCTATGCGGATACGCAGCTGATTCCCTTCCGGGAGTCTGCCGGCTACATCATTGCAGAATTCATCTACGTCTATCCGCCGGGAATTCCTATTCTTCTCCCTGGAGAAGTTATTACCCAGGATAATATCGACTATATCATTGACCATGTAGAAATCGGATTGCCCGTCAAAGGACCCGAAGACCGCAGCATTACCAATATAAAAGTAATTGTCGAAGCTGAGCCGATCTCCTAAGGCTTGTCCTATAGCAGTGCGACATGCAAAACCCCGATACGTATAGTATCGGGGTTTTGCATGAATGCCTGAAATCTATTCTTGCTGGGCAAGCAGCTCGTTATAAGCTTCTTCAACAGCTTTCCATTCAGTTTCATCTTCAATGTTGTACAGAACCATTTCCTCGTCTTCTTCTTCCATACGAAGGATGATTCCGTCTGCTTCCGGATTCTCGCGCTCAAGCAGCAGGGCGTACAACTTCTCGCCTACGTCGAACGTTTCTACCAGTACCATTTCTACATCTTCGCCCTGCTCGTTCGTCAAGGTCAGCACAAACTCCTCGTGCTCATGGTCGTGATCATGTCCGCAACCGCATGCTTCACCATGTTCATGGCCATGCTCATGTTTGTGATCGCTCATTGTAATACCTCACTTTAATTGAATTATCCTACATTTGGTATCGTAACACGTAAGATAAGGACAGGTCAATTTGCAGGAGAGACTTAATTCTTGGATGAAGCCGTAACTACCTTCTCGGACACAAGAATGTAATCTCCGTTCTTCGACGCCTTCATGAAGAAGCCTACGCTATATTTGCCCGGTTCCTTGAAATCATAGGTGAATTCCGGTGTGGAGAACCAGAAATCCTCATTCTTGGAGCCGACGGCATCCTCGAGAATATCCTTCACATTCCCGGCAGGATCAGTGATTGCCACCTTCACGGCAGCGATGCTGTCCTTGAGGCTGTCCACCTGCGTTAGAATTTTCATCTTCAGCTTGCCTGTGTTAACATTGCCGAATACCGTGTCGCCTTTGAAGAGTACGATATGAACATTCGGCTTGAGGATCGTCACTCTGCCCGAGCCGTCCCAGCTGACGATACCCCCGGCCTCCCTGGCGGGAATATAGGTCTTGCCGTCAATCAAATAGCCGCCATCGGCTATTTCCTTTCCATTGCTCCATACTTTGATCTTCTGGTTCACAGCGTCCGCGAACAAATAGGAGCTTCCCATCATGAAAAACACAACCGTGCACAGAGCAATTTTTCTCCATCTCATTGTAAAGCCCCTCCAAATAATTCATGCTGTTAATGTATACTGCTCAGCCTTCGACAAGTTGCGCAGAATTCAGGGATTTATTTCTTTTTGCAGAAGAAAAGAAAAACAAGCCCTTCAGCAACCGGTTTCGGCATGTACAGCAGACCTTAAACGAAGTATTTTCAGAGAAGCCGGAGTCCCCCTTAGCACATAGAAACGGCCGGACTTCAGCGCCTGTAAGACGCCTGTCCGGCCGTTCCCCCTGTTATCTATGCCCGGCTAAAATTGCGGAAGCTGATCTAGATTGTTCGTAGGATCTCCATCTGCATCGCCGCGGATATACATTTCGCCGTCTTTGCCCTTAAATACATTGACCCCTGCGATGCTGCCGGACTGAACCTCCTGAAGTGCCTGCTGATAATCCAGCACGCGTCCGGAGGAGGTCTGGAACCCGGTCAGGTCCCCGTCACCGTTACGTTTGGCGGCAATAAAGCGTTCCCGTTCTTGATTCATCACTTAGGATCGTCTCCTTCGCACTAGAATTAGCCAGCAACCCTGGCCCGATTCTAGCTTGTCCATCGCAGCGAAAGAGTATGTACCCGGCAGATTACAGGGCTTTACTCATTCTTACATGTAGAATCCCGGCATCATAGAAGGGCTCCTTGGAGATCACTTCATAGCCGAGCTTGCGGTAAAAGGGTTCTGCTTGACACTGGGCATCCAGAATGGAAGCCTGCAGACCCAGCTCACGTGCCCGTTCTTCCATAGCCAGCAGCAGAATACGTCCGCATCCCTTAGCGCGGAAGGCCTCCCGAACGGCAATCCGCTGCATCTTGGCAGTGTCCGCTTTATAATAGATCAGCCGGCCGGTTGCAGCCGGCTGCCCGCCCTCCATGAGCAGGAAATGATGCACATGCTCACTAATGGCATCATATTCATCGATCTCCTCTTCTACCGGCACCTTCTGTTCTTCCACAAACACCTTCTTGCGGATCTCCAGCGCCATTTGAAGCTGCTCCTCTGTAGTAACATGTACGATTTCCACTGCCATCTCCCTGGCTCCTCTCTATAGCTCCAATCAATATGGAGCATTATACAGAATTATTAATATCCTGTATAGAGCCTGAGAGCTTCAGGGCAAGGCCCTTGGACAGGGAACCTCCGACCACCTTATTTACGGAGTCTCATAGACCTCCTCGGGAATCGAGCGGTCATACACATCCCGCAGAACCGGCGAGGTCAGGCTATCCCGTGAATTCAGACTCCCGTCCAGTCCGGTCATCCTGTGAACATCCGTATATTCAGGAACCTGCTTACCTGCCGTACATCCGGCGATTCCCAGAAGGAGACATGCTCCAATCCATAAGAGACATACTTTTGCCAACCGCATAGTTGTTAACCTCCTCATCCTTCTCGGCTCTTTACAGCTTTGACGAATCGGGAGGTTCATAAACGAAGCTTTACAGATTTACATTGCCCACTACATGGACAAGATACATCATCCCCCCAAGAACTCCGGCAAGGACAAAATACGCGGCCCCATATCTCCAGCGGGAAGCAGCCGGCACATCATAGTACTTATCATTGTCATATACCGTGAAGCTGATCTCACAGGTCATCTTCATCTGCAGGCTGGCATCCACATACAGCTGATCTAGTTGCACGACTTTGACTTTTCCGATCAGCGACTGCACCGGCATGGTCGTCGTTCCATAGTAATCCAGGTTATCCCAGCGTACGCCGACAAACTGCTGGCGGTTCAAATCACTGTAGGTGGTGAACGGCAGCTCCCGCTTATGCTCGGGGCCGGGGATCAGATATCCTTGCTCCTGCAGATCCCCGATGGGGATCAGGAAGCTTTTGAGCACAGTATGCATCTGATTCTTCGTCCGCCGGCTGATGTACTTCTTATACATATCATAAGCGAACATTACCCAGATTACGCCAAATAAGATAGATTTCAGATAGATAATTACAGCTAATCCTCCAATAAGCCCGACCAGCCATAACCAGCGTGTAACCGCCGTGGCAATTCTGCCCCCGTCCAGCGGATGGATCGGCAGCAGGTTAATCAAGTTAAGCAAGAACCCGACGTATGCCAGCGAGTATAACAAAGGACTATGATAATAATAAGCCGCTCCGAATACTACAACCGCACCAATACTCCCGAGTATAGGGCCGCCAAAAGCTACATAAGCTTCCTGTCTGGCATCCAGCGGCTGCCGCTTCATCGTAATGAGTGCACCCATAAACGGAATAAATAGAGGCGCGCTCACCGGCAGCCCAATCCGCTTGGCAGCGATCACATGGCCGATCTCGTGAACGAACATTAAGGCAACGAAGCCCACCGCGAACTGCCATGGCGAGATCAGGGCATAAGCCCAGATGGATACCATCATGGAGATCAGCGGACCTGCGATTTTCCCCAGCTTAAGCAGAGAGATAATGGCTTTTCCCTTGAGCAGCAGCAGTACTGCCCCACTGCCCAGCCACCCCCATGCCCCCGAGCTTTTTTTCTCCTGTTTGTTTTCCTGCAATAGTCTCAATCTCCTTTTGATCACTGTGTCGCTTCAATTCCAGGCCAGGATCAGGCACTCCTCTGCTTCCCGTTAGCCCTTACTCTCTACTGTCGCACAGGAGTGCAGTGGATTGCAAATAGACTTACGGTGTTGACAAATCTCCCGGCCTGCGTATATGATATCCAGTAATTAGGATAACCACAATAGCTGCGAAGAGAAAGAGTACCCTGGCAATTCTTCCACAGAGAGCTCCGGATGCTGAAAAGGAGCAAAGAAAACCCTCGGGAATATGGTCTCAGAGCTGCGCATCGAAGCCCGCATCGCCGGGACGTAGGCTGCGCCGGAACCCGCATCCGTTACCATGCTAGGGTATACCCGCTTTAATCTGCGGACGTACCTGAAGAGGTGGATGCTGCGAGGCATTGATGAATTTGGGTGGTAACACGTGAGCACAGGCTCTCGTCCCTTTAGGGGATGAGTGCCTTTTTTGCGTTCACATCATTTGAGGAGGAGAGAAATATGACTAACATTTTTATTGGAGGGGCTTGGCCTTATGCCAACGGCTCCCTGCATCTGGGCAGACTCGCCAGCATTCTTCCGGGAGATATTCTGGCCCGCTACCACCGTGCTAAAGGTGATGCTGTGCTCTATGTATCCGGCAGTGATTGTCACGGTACCCCCGTTGCTGTACAGGCGGCGCAGGAGGGTGTAGCCCCGGGTGAATTCGCCAGCCGGTATCATGAGGAGTTCGCCGCTTGCTTCCGCGCCTTGGGCTTCACTTATGACTTGTATACCCGGACCGATCAGGCACATCACCACAATACGGTGCAGGAGCTGTTCCTTAAGCTGCTGGATCACGGGTATCTGTACCAGAAACCCGGTCTCCAGTGTTATTGTGAGCAGGACCAGCGCTTCTTGCCGGACCGTTATGTTCATGGCCTCTGCCCGGTATGCGGACAGCAGGCCCGGGGAGACCAATGCGATTACTGTTCAACGATTCTCGATCCGGTGGATCTGCTGGAGCGCACATGCGCCCTCTGCGGCTCTACGCCTGTGCTGCGCTCTACTCAGCATTACTATCTGTCGCTGTCCAGCTTCCAGCAAGCACTCACAGAATATGCTGATTCCGCGCAGGGCTGGAGAGACAATGCCGTCCGTCTAACCCGCAGATATCTGCAGGAAGGCCTGCAGGACCGCGCAGCAACACGCGATCTGGACTGGGGCGTGGATGTCCCCACCCCAGGCTTCGCAGACAAAAAAATCTATGTCTGGATCGAAGCGGTCAGCGGTTATCTGTCGGCCAGCAAGCAATGGGCCGCCGAGACGGGGGGCCGCTGGGAGGATTTCTGGTCTGTAGGGTCCGCACAAGATAACGATGGGCAGCCGCCTATAACCGCTTACTATGTGCATGGGAAGGATAATATTCCTTTTCACAGCCTGATCTGGCCTGCTATCCTGCTTGGAGCTGAGGAACTGCATCTGCCGGACCGGATCTTCTCTTCTGAATATCTGACCCTGGAAGGGCAGAAATTCTCCACCAGCCGCAACTGGGCGGTCTGGGTGCCGGATATTCTCAGCCGGTATGACCCGGACTCGGTCCGTTATTTCCTGACTGCGAACGGTCCCGAGAAGCGGGATGCCGACTTCTCCTGGAGAGAGTTCATCTACAGCCATAACAGCGAGCTGCTGGGCGCATTCGGCAATTTCGTCAACCGCAGCCTCGTATTCGTGAATAAGTTCTGGAACGGTAGAGTTCCAGATGGAGTCTTGGATGAAGCATGGGTTAGCAGTCTGGACCAGCTGTATAAGGAGGCAGGAAGGCTGACCCAAGCCGGACTCTTTAAGGAGGCCCTGGAATTCATCTTCTCGCATATCCGCCAGGCCAATAAGTATTTCGATCAGCAGCAGCCGTGGCTCCAGATCAAGCATGATCCTGCAGCCGGGGCTAACACGCTGTACACCTGTGTTCAGATTATTGCCAATCTGTCTAACCTGCTGAACCCGTTCCTCCCCTTCTCCTGCGAGAAGATTAGAGGCTTCCTGTCCATAGAACAGCCCGTATGGCACCCGGTATCCGTCCTGGCAGAGCAGCCTATATTGGAGCTTGAGCTGCTGTTCGAGCGGATAGATGTAGAGCGCATAGAGGAGGAAATAGAGCGGATGAAAGACAAAAGCGTCCTGCCTCTCATACCGCTCACGAAAGCAAGCGGCGAAGGCAAGGACGCTCCGGGGTCTTAATATTGATGAATACACAGCGGCTGTCCGCTCTGTGTAATAACTTAGTTCTGGCCGGGGTAACGTGCTCCGGCTGCAATACCTTGCGGGGATATCCGCTCAATCCGGGCGAGATCCTCTGCCGTCAATGTAACCTTAAGCGCTCCGAGGTTCTCTTGTAACCGCTCCAGCCGCTTCGTGCCGGGAATCGGTACAATTTGATCTCCTTGTGCTAGAAGCCAGGCCAGGGCAAGCTGTGCCGGGGCGTAGCCTTTCTCGGCCGCCATCTGCCCGATCAGCGAGACGACCTCCAGGTTCCGGGTGAAGTTCTCTCCCTGGAACCGAGGGTAATGGCGGCGGTAATCATCCTCCGGCAGATCATCGAAGCTCTTGATCTGTCCAGTCAGAAAACCGCGGCCCAGCGGGCTATAAGGAACGAAGCCGATGCCCAGCTCCTTGACCAGCGGCAGAATCTCATCCTCCACCTCCCGGCTCCAGAGCGAATACTCTGTCTGCAGGGCGGTCAACGGATGCACCGCATGTGCCCGGCGGATCAGTTCAGGCGAAGCCTCGGATAAGCCGATATAACGGATCTTCCCTTCCTTGACGAGTTCAGCCAGGGTACCGGCGGTTTCCTCAATAGGCGTGTTCGGATCGGGACGGTGCTGATAGTACAGATCGATATAATCTGTGCCGAGATGATAGAGGCTGGCATCTACGGATTTTTTGATATAGGCCGGGTCTCCCTTGGGTCCCTGAGTATGCGTAATGCCGAATTTGGTCGCAATCACAGCCTGATCTCTCCGGCCCTTAAGCGCCCGTCCGAGAAGCCGTTCATTGCCGCCGAAGCGCTGCTGCTCGAAAGCTCCGTAGATATCCGCTGTGTCCAGCAGGGTTACGCCCAGGTCAAGCGCGCCATGAATGGTTCGTACAGACTCTTCATTATCTGGCATCATCATCGTTCCGAGTCCCAAAGCCGATACGATCAGCCCTTCGTTCCCAAGTGTTCTTGTGTGCATATGGTTGCCTCCTCTTGTCCCTGTAATAGATCTTATGAACATGACCTTATTCTAACCGTCCTGCCGTGGAGCAGCCACAGTACGTTCATGCTAGTAAGATCATTACCAGGGAGCAGCAACAGACCTGTAAAAATGCGCCTTCAGATGATTCTCTACTACGTTATGACAGGGGTATAGATACAAATATGCAGACCCGGGTGATCCGCCAGATTGGCCATCGAATTGATATCGTAGACTACAGGCTGGCTCGTGCCAAGACTCTCTATGACCACACGGTTGACCTTCTTGCCTTGAATATTGTGCTGCTTCCACATCTCAGCGAAATCCGCACTGTCCTCCAGGAGCTGATCGACCATCTCCTTGTACCAAGGATCGTGCAGGTTCATGTCATAATAGGTTCTGTACACCCCTACTGAATAGATTGCGAACTCCTCCCAGTTCCGCATCCGGCGGCGCAGCTCCAGATCCAGGAACAGAAGACGCATCATAATGCGCTCTGAAGCAGGCAGACCTCCGAAATCACTAAGCACTTCACTCGCTTTATCATTCCAGGCCAGTAACTCAGACCGCTCATTCGTAATAAAAGACGGATAAGTCAATTGGCGGATAATATTCCGCCACTGCGGATTCAGCTCCGGACTGGCTGTATCTATAGAAGCAAGTGTATCCGGCAAGCCCGGATTCCATAGCTCAAACAGATGCTTACGCTCATCTGCCGACAACCGCAGCGCCTGACTGAGACTCTCCATGACCTCTCTGGAGGCGGTAACCTCCCTGCCCTGCTCCAGCCAAGTATAATAGGTGCTGCTGAGACCAGCCAGAACCGCAACCTCCTCCCGACGCAGCCCCGGTGTTCTGCGCTGACTGTTCGTTTCCTTGATCCCTACAGCTTCAGGCTGCAGACGTTCCCGGCGTGATCTCAGGTAGTCGCCAAGACGCCTAAACCTCGTAATCTCGTAACTCATGAGCTGGGCCTCCTTTCAGCATTACGATGGATTCATAGATGCTTCACATATTCACTCACTCTCGCATATAGCGTGGGGTAAATCCCCGGGTATGTCACCGCCTGCGGTAGCTCGCTGAAGCTTCGAAGCTCCGCCATTTCGTACGGGGGCAAATTTCCGAACCTTTTGACATCTGCATAATATAACATCCCGTAGCTCTCTGCCAGCTCTTCACTACTGACCGAATAGATGCATAACGGATGCAGTTCATATTCTTCAGCACCTGTCTCTTCGTAAAGCTCTCTTACCGCAGCTTCCCCGGGACTCTCACCCGCCTCAATATGCCCGCCGGCAAATTCCCATGTGGACCGCTCACGGTGCCGCACCAGCACCCAATCGTTCCCTTGCTTCATAAAAATCACTACATACTTGAGACTCACCCCAGGGCACTCCGCTTCATGCAATGTTACGATCATGATAGAATTCCACCTTTTATAGTTCATTAGAATCTTCCAGATAAGCGCCATTATTGTAATATACTATGGATGGGGTGTCGTGGGTTTTTGTCACTCTCTAAATGCACATAAAAAAAGAAACCATAACATTGCATTAGACACGTAAAGTCATCTAACGCTAAACGTCAATAGCTTCTCTGTTTGTTGTTCTCTGTTCATAAAAACAAAGAAAGCCTTGATTATCAAGGCTTTCTGCATATAGGACGGATGGGGTTCGAACCCATGACCCCTACCCTGTCAAGATAGTGCTCTCCCGCTGAGCTACCGTCCTGCAACGAAATTTATAATAACACAGGACGTGAGGGAATGGCAAGATAATTTTTATGATATGATGGGGCAATGCTTAGCATCTGTTAAAATTTCACTGCAACGGTGTTAACTTTGCAATATTTTAGCATCTATCAAAGGAATTACAATTTTAAAATTTCTTGTTCCGAAAGTCCAGAAACTTGTGAAATAATCTTAACTTCAAGTCCAATTCTCAACATATTCTTAGCAACCTCCACAGCCTTTTTATGTTCTCCTGTGGCCAAACCTTCAGCAATCCCCTCAGCCTTAGCCCCATTCATCCGTGATGCCTCATCACGCAAATACTTCATCCGGGCTTCATACTCCATCCTTGTAGCGGCATCCTGACTCAGGAACTCGAGCGTATCCATTGCTTTTTTCAACATCGGTTCATTCATGGTTAGCACCTCCCAATTTGGTTGTTCAACACCCTTTAGGAATAATAACCAGTTAATCAGACCACCAGTTAATGGAACGGCCTGCTCCTCAAGCTTTGTTAATTCCATCACATGAATCTCAAGATCATTGTTAAGAGATATCCCGGTATGATCTTCCCGAAGATGAAACACATTATGATGACGGTCATTCGGCAGACAGGAGTAGTTCAGTATATTGATCGTCACACACTTCTTCAAACACTGATTATATCATGGCAGAACTACTCGTTGTAGACAAGGCCAGCTTTTTGGGCTCCATATATTGCTATTCTGTCCCCTAAGCGCTATGAAACATACAAGAACATGTTTTATCTTTCAGCCCCCCTCTACCTTAATGTTATCGCCATTCGCTTATCCACCAATACAACGGCGTCTGCTTCACCCTTACCGTTGAACATGGCTGATATTACATATATTTTCGTGTCATCTTCAGCTTTCGCTACCCATTCTTTTTCCTGCAAATAACGTTTGTTGACTGAATCGTAAGCATAGTCCAGGTTCCTCTCCATCTCCTTCAGATATTGATCGCCATAGATTTGTTTGAAGTCATCCTTAGACATGCCAATTTTAAAACCGCCAGTGGTTTCATATGTATCTTTCGATTCCTCTGCCAGAGTAATCCCTGCCACTTTATCCTCCCGGTACATAATCCTCACGCCAGAGCTATACATGACTGAATTCGCAATATCCTTATCCTCCCCCTTGCCCAATACCTCTTCCACTTCTGCACGGCTCATTCCATACTCAACAACGGCTTTATGATCGTTCACCTTTTGAATGGCTAAGTCTTTGGTGGTTACCCCGTCCTTTGAATCCGCACATGCCGTCAATACGAACAAGAACAACATTACCAGTACCGTTTTTCTCATAATACCCTCCAGATCCTTTTATCTAAAGTTTACCTTGTTAGGAGGAATACGAAACAGTAGCATCCCTGACAGGACTGACCGTAAGCCTCTTTTTTGCATGGTTGCTGACAGATATTTATCAAAACCTGAGATCGCCACCAAGCAAAGCACCCTTCTTTATGAAGATTTGTTGAAACGGTCCTGAATCGATCTTAACTTCCTCCCTTGCATTCTATATAATAGAGGCAGCTTACACACGGAAAGGACTGAACTATGCGCAGATATCAATAGTTGTACCTCACCAATACCATATATTTTTAATGGAGGTAACTTATTGATGATTACAGAATTACAAACCGAGAGATTAGTATTAAGACAAATGCGCACCGCCGATTCAGCCAGCCTGTTCCCGATCTGGTCCGATCCTGAAGTCACCCGGTTCATGAATATCAGCAGCTTCACGGATGAGAGTCAGGCCGTGGAAATGATTGAGCTGCTGGGTAAGTTAGCCACCGAGAATCAGGCGATCCGCTATTCCATCACGGAAGCAGAATCCGGCCGGATTATCGGCTCCTGTGGTTTCAATGCGCTAGACTATGACAATGCCAAGACAGAGATCGGTTATGACCTTAGCCGCGAGTGCTGGGGAAAAGGATATGTGCCTGAAGCCCTTCGCGCACTAATAGATTATGCGTTTGATACACTGGGCTTCAATAGAATAGAAGCAAAGGCCCAGCCTGCTAATATCAATTCTATTAAGGTACTGCAGAAATTAAACTTTTCGCTGGAAGGAACTCTGAGGCAGAGTGAGCGGTCCAAAGGAAGCTTCATTGATCTGTGTATGTATTCCAGATTAGCTGCAGATTAAGCTAACCTGAACAAGGGCTGGCCCAAGCGCTACAGAATGAACTGCGCAGGGTCAGCCTAATTTTATATAAAAAAATAAAGCTACCACTGGGGCAGCTCCACTAATTGAATATCCGATGCGGATGTCTTTACGTATTTGAGAATTTCTTTATAGCCCTTCTCTGACAGAAAACACTTTTGCTCGACTCCTCTGTGGTCTTCCCCAAAATAAGCAATATGAAACGTCTTATCCAGCTGGATAATGTTAGAAACCTGAATTAACGTGTTTCTATCTGCTAGAACGAAATTATATCCTGAACTGGCCAGGGTATTAAGCCAATATTTCAGCGTACCTACTGTATAAAAGGTCTGATCGTACGTATGGACAATGATCCGATAGATAGTCCGTTCAAATTCCATAAAAGTTATTTTTTCAATATCGAGTGAGAATACACCAGTGTTTCCCTCTGTGTCTCTAGTAACAGATATCGTGCTCAAAGGGATCAACTCCAATGTTATTTAAGTAACTCTTCAGGAACCTCCGGTTGATTAATGTATAATACACTTGCTGTAACCAACACGATAAGGGCAGCCAAGGCGGACAAACCAGAAGCAAGCTTATACACTACTTTGCGCTGCAAAGCTCTCATTGTCAGATGTTCACCTCCCTTCTAGCTATAATCAGACTGATGGATTGTGCCAAAAAGCTGGCTGCGATAACAGATGAGCCTATAACGATATTGGCAGCTACCAGCAGTAACGCCACGATTCTCAGCTTAGGCCAGTGCCGCCTCGGAATCCGGGTCTGTCGTTCAATCCCAATGGGCGCCAGCCACAGAACTATTAACAGACTCGCTGCATTCAATAACATAACGTAGAAGGAGCTAAGCTCCACGAAGGACAGTACTGTGAACAAGCTTACCGTAAACAAGACACAGGCTATACCAGACTTTAAATGGACCCCGCCCGACACCTGACGTAATAAGGCAAAGGAGATCAGAATCTGCAGAGCTTCACTTGTCCTGCCTGTCAAAAGGGATACTACCAGCGTCAGCCCAATAATAAACACCACATTAAGCACTACGCTAATAGCAAATTTCAGGACAGCGTAGGATGCCGGGTGCTCAGGTACGATATTTTTAATCGTAAATGCCAGCTTGCCGGACATGAATTCAAGCATCTTCCCGCTCCCTCCGGGTGGAATAATATAGAAGGAATACAGTCATCACCAGGAAAATCAAGGCATTTAGCAGAATATCATTATAGTAGAGTAGCACTGAAATCCCTATTACGAAGCCGAAAATCAGCAGAGACAGCAGGATATCTTCTATCTTAAAGCGGAGTTTATCCAAATCGAACGTGAAGCCCTTGCCTTTGCGGTACAGAAGCCCAAAAATACCGAACACCGCTGCCGCAGTCGCTACCTGCAGAAAATATCCGTTCGCGGTACTACCAATATTCGATATAGATCCGAACATGAGCAGGGTGAGCAGCGTCTGAATCCCGGCAAAAATAGCAAATCCCGATATTGTTGCGATGATGGATAGAATGAGCGGCATCCTCACCACCGCAGCGAAAAAGAAGATAAAAATCAAGATTAAAACAAGTGGTGCAACATTCGACATGCCCAGTTCATTGCGTAACAGATAGCTTTGCAGATTGTTCAGCAAGATGACAAATAAAGCCTGCCAGATGTACCATCTCCACTTGAATCTATAGAGAGACATAATCAGATAATAGAGCGCAAGCGTCTCTATCGTTGAGAAAAACATAAATCCTACAGGTTCCCACGACAAACCATAACACCGCCTGACTAATTTTCGTTCACAAGATTAATTATATATCCCCGCCGCACCTGACGTATACTACTTAATTACAAAATTCGACACTTTTTATCAAATCAAAAAAACATCCGTTGGCCGCTCTGAATCGAGCCTCAACGGATGTTCCTCTGGGTACAGCAGCTTGGCTGTCCGTATTAAATTTCAGACCAAATGACGTTAACCTCCACGGTTCCCTCCTGGGACGCAAGCGGACCGCCAATGATTGACCAGCTCTGCTTATCGTCCTTGGTCTTGCCTTGAATGATCAGGTTCTTAGGATCGATAGTCTTCACGGACTGATCGCCCAGCTTGGAAGCCAGATAATCATCATAGAGCTTCGTTACCGATTCCATACTATCCGTTGTTCTAAAAATCAGCAATGCCGTCTTCTTGCCCTCATTCTCCTCCGCATTCGAAAGAATGGTCTCCGTTACATTCTCCGGCATCGGGAAGTCCTCCGGCAGATATTTCGGCAGGTCCGCAGATCCGGCAGCCGTCTCGTTACTTCCGGCCGTCGCCTCAGGGGTCTGCTCCGGCTCTGTCGTTGGTGCTGGAGTCTGTTCGGCCTCTGTTGTCGGCGCTGGAGTCTGCACAGTCTCTGTTGCCGGTGCAGTGGTCTGCATCGATTCGGTGGACGGCTTATCCTCAGCATTACCGCAGGCACTGAGGGCCAATAGGGACAACGTCAAGGATAAGGACATTATTAGCTTTTTGGTGTACATCTTCTCACTCCTCGTCAATTCATTGAAAGTTACATGGCCAGTTAGATTCACAGGCTTACCGGATAGTACCCATTTTCTTTTTCCTCAAAACAACGAATAGACAAAAAGAAGCCCGGAAGCCAAGGCTCCCGGGTCATTCGTGAATGATGTATAAGTTCAGAATTTATTTATAATACGATGTCGTAAGCGGAACGAAGACCGAGGTTCCATCCTTCACATCTCCGTTGACATACAGGCTGCTTACTCCGGCAATATCCACTTCGATGGTAGTAAGCCCGCTGGCCGGGTCAATGGTCTGCTTCTTCAACACAGTATTGGTGTCGCTGTCTTGTACCGCGAAGTCTTTGATCTCTCCGCCGATCGCGGCTACCTGGAGATAAAGCTTCTGATATTTTTTGTTCGGGTGGAGCATGAATGAAGTGCCGCGGTCACCACTGGCGTTATCGAAGAAGACATCCTTGTAATCCTTGTCCTTGAAGACCGTCTTGCCCGGATCTTTGGTGTGATACATGTCATCAAAACCTGTAGCGATTGGTACGCCCGCTGTCTGCTCCCCCAGAGATATGGTGTTGGTTGCAGCATCGAACTTAACGGTAACTCCCAGCAGATCGGATACGGAACGGACCGGCAGATACGTTGTGTCCTTATAGGAAATTGGGGCAACCACCGCACCGCTGCCATTCTTAAGCTGTACGGGCTGGCCGTTCATCTTGAATTTGATGCTTGGATTGAGATATGCCTTGATCTCCTGCAGGTTGGCTCCGGCGTACACACCTGTGCCCATTCCTCCAAGTACGGCAAATGCAGTCAGTGCAGCAGTCATCTTCTTCTTCATTCGATCATACTCCTCTCCATTTATAACAAATTTGAATATTCCTTATTGGGAGTATAATAAATCCTGCCATCAGATGCAATCATTCAGAAATCTTCTCTCCGGTGAGCCGCTTCGTAACGTTCGCGGATCTCCAGATTTTTGGAGTGATTGTACAAGTCCAGCGCAATGATTCCCCTGCGGGCAAGCTTCACCACCAGCACAAATAAATATATCCCCATCCCCAGACAACTCAACCAGAGTAAAAGAGCAAAAATACTGAACCCTCCAGCGAGCAAGGACCCAAAACCTGTCATATACACAGCTTACATCCCCCTAATTCAACATGATAAAAGTCTATATCCTAATCATATCAAGTTTGGCACGTTTGTGTAAGGAATGCAAAGTTCTATTAAATTTCACTGTAGAAATAATCCAATTTTGATATACTGGCTAAGTATGATTAAACATTTGGGGGAAATTACTCATGTACGGAAAATTATCCAAAATGACTTTAGCTATTGCTCTTTTTGCTTCACCTGTGATATTAAGCGGATGTGGCGGGTCTGGTGAGATTACTCAAGCCGAAACGGCGACTCCTTCTGTTGTCCCTACTGCTTCTCCTACTCCAGCGCCAGAGCTGAAGAACTTCTCAGTGAAAGATAAGACGCAGGAATACCTGGAGAACTTCGGTACTAATTCATGGAATATTGAGTCGTCCAAAGAAATTGCCAATAACATCCGGATTAAGGCCCGGGAGGATAAAGAGAATACCTTCACTTATCTGGAGATTGCTGACTCTATTGAGAAAAATGATGTGCAAAATGTAAAGAAGCTTTTCACGAAAATTGGCGGAGTTCTGCCTGCTTCCGTTGCCGCCCGCTATCCGGATTCCACACCTACACCCGCTCCAACGGATGTAACCTCTGGCGGGGATACTATTAACACCTTTGATGAAGCAAACCAGGAGCTAGGAGCCAGATCACTTAATTTAGCCAAAAGCTATCTGGAAAAGAACCTCACCCAAGAACTTAGAGATGAAGTATTAGCAGTTATTCTTAATAGTCTGGAGTTTATAAATAAGGAAAATCAAAGCAAATTCAAGGAAATGGCCCTTGCCATTCAAGAGGATGACCAGGCTACTGTTGAGAAGCTATACGCTGAACTGCTGCCGTTATACCAAGGAATACCTAGTTCAGCCACATCTGCAGCCGCTACGCCAGCGCCAGCAAAGGACGAAGTCATACATCTCAAAGGGAAAAAGGACCAGGCTACAGAGTTCTTTTATTTGAACAGCGGGATCGCCATAATTGAGGCAACAGACAACGGGGATTCTAACTTTGTGATCTATATGTACGATGAAACAGGGGATACCAAAAAAATGCTCGTGAATGAAATTGGGCCTTACAAAGGAAAATCTCTAGCTGTGATTCCTGACGGCGGGAAATATATGCTGAAGGTGGAGTCGGATGGCTCGTGGAAAGCAGATATTAAGCAGAGCATCCCCGAGAACGTCAAGAGCGCACCGGTTAAATTATCCGGTAAGGGGAACGATGTTGTGTTTGCAAGGCTGCAAAGCAAGCTGACCCGGTTCACTTCCAAGCACACGGGTGAATCCAATTTCGCTGTCAAAGTGAATGATAGCCTCTTACTGGTTAATGAAATTGGGAACTACTCCGGCTCCACAGCGGAAAAAATCGAATCCGACGGAATTTATGTCTTTTCTGTGGAAGCAGACGGACAATGGAGCATTGATATCGAATAAGCTTCCGCAGGTTACCTGCACCCAAAAACGATTGCCACTCTTTAAAGGAGGGCAATCGTTTTGTTCGTTTACAGGCTTAGGTTACTCCGATAGTGCAAATCAAACTTCACCCGGGAATGGGCAGCGTTTGGAAGATAGTTGTATTTTGTACAGCCAAATGACGGCGAATTGGCTGGCGCGCAGGGATAGTTGTATTCTGTACAGCTAAATTTGAGGAAAACGCTCTTTCCCGCCATGAGAGTAACTTATAAGTGTACAGAGTGCAACTAAAGCTCTCCCTGCGCAATATTTGCCCATTTTAGTTGTACAAATTACATTTAGAGCCTAAATCGCAGGGAGAGTGATGTTCTTGCCTCGTTGCTGATTTGTTGCTGAACCGCCGCTGATTCCTCGCAGACTAGTTACCCGCAGATTTGCCCTCCCCCTGCTCGCCTGCCCGCGTAAGTGCCTACGCCTTCACTCTCATCTCACCGTCCTGCTCCTCCAGCTCCACAAACACCGGCCGTTCATCAGGCGTCTGATTCGGCGTGTGGATGGCTAGCATCAGCTGACCGCTGAACGTGCGGAAGACCATGGCGTGCCCGCCGTCCTGCTGGTAGAGCGCTTGCTCCTGATGAAGCCAGGGTCCGGTTATCTCTCCGCTCCCGGAACGGGCGATACCCAGCGCGTAGGTATTATTAATGAAGCTGGCCCACAGCAGATACAAGGTGCCGTCCGCTGAGCGGAACAGGAACGGCCCGTCCGTGACATAATTAAGCTGATTCGCATAACGCTTGGATTCAAACGGAGTGGTCCACGGGGCTTCGGATGCCCGGAACAGAACAACAGGTTCCCCAGCGGCACTCCGCAGGTCCTCTGTTAGCCGCATGGCGCAGACCTCGCCGTCCCCGGTCTGCTGCCACTCATGGCAGAAGACCATCCACGGCTGGCCCTGCCGGTCCACATACAGCGTTCCGTCGAGTGAACTCCACTCCTGCGGAGTCACCGGCCCCTCACTATGCGGGATGAACGGACCCAGCGGATGCAGCGATATCAGAACGGCGGTGCCCAGCAGATCATTGTCCTTGCGCCGGAAGGTGGCGAACATGATGTAATTGCTGCCATAACCATAGACCTCCGGTGCCCAGAAATTCCGCTCCGCATAGAAATCCGGCTCCGGCCGGAAGACCGGGAACGGGCCATCCCAGTGCTCCAGATCTGTGCCGGTGTAGGCGTTGAACCCCGTGCCCGGGCCCCAGATATTGCTGTCGGTGCTGCCATATAAATAGTAGGTGCCCGCCTCTTGCCCCTCTCCGGCCAGCGGAAGCACATACGGATCTCTGATTTGCAGCTCGCTATTCGCTGTCGTTCTCATCGGGTGGTTCATTTAGACCCTCTCCTCACTTCGCTCTTATACTCTCCCTGATCTACCTGTATTCCGGCAGTACCACTCCAATATCGCTGACGCTCACGAAACCGCCGTCCGCATATTCCAGTTGCTCGTTGCCCTTGATAGTGAACGGGAATGTCTTGCCCTCATAACACAGATTGCCTTCGATCTGGCGGACACTCATGCCGATTAGCCGCAACAGTTGTCCGGACCGGTCCAAGACTATACGTACTCCAAACGGAAAGGTCATATACTCCTCTTCATTGCGGTAGATTACAGAGCGCTCACGCGTAGTAATCAGCTCGAAGACCGCGCCGTCCACGATCCGGCGGTATCCGGTCTCATGGGCCGCCTCGTGGCCGTGATCCATGTCATAGGGAAGCAGGCCGGTGAACCATAGCTCCTCCCCCGCTACCGGCACGATCCCGCATAACCGCTCCATATAGTCCAGCAGGCAGAGAATCGCCGGTGAATAGGACTCCGTATAGCCCTCTTCCCCGGTCCATGGGCTTAACGTCTGCCCGAAACGGGTCATCCGCGAGAACGCTGCCAGAATCGGCAGGATCACCCAGGTCAGCTCGACATAACGCCCATGCTGCTCGAAGGCATGCGGTGCACGGATGAGGCTGAGGAAGTTCGACGAGCCTCCCCAGGTGTTATAGCTGGAGAAGGGGTCGAATCTGGGATCATCCATCGCAATGGAGGTGAAGGGATATTTGGCGAAGAACTTGCTCGTATTCAGCAGGTAACGGCGGAGGGCTGACGCAAAAAACGCCCCGTCCCCCACCTCGCAGGCCAGCACACGCAGCAGGACATCGGATTGTACACGGACGAATCGGTCCCCGCGATCCCGGTCATAGAAGAATTCATCCTCTTTGTCATAACAATGGCTGAACAGGCTGTGGCTGCTTGCCGCTGCCCGGGCACGCCATTCGTCCCTGCTCCCGCCAAGCTCCTCTGCCATCTTGGACAGATAGAGCCGCTGGCAGTAGACATTGGCCGTTAAATCCGGGGCCAGAAAAGGCAGCAGCGGTGAATCCGGGTTAACCTGCGCCGCGTCCTCCAGATGGGGCGTATCCGGGCTATGCCAGAAGCGAGGGGACAGATCATGCCCGGTATCGAACGTGCAGAACGCTTCCACGCAGCCGGTCCCTCTAGTGTTGCGGTGCATATGCAGCCAATGGTCGAACCGGCTCATCGCCTGGTACATGGCGCGAAGGAAGCTCTTGTCCCGCCCGTTCTCCAGATAATAATTCCAGACACTGCGGGCCAGCGGAGTCACCATCTGAATCTGCCGGTAGGCCGGTCCCGCAGGCGTCACCTTGTAGGGCATCAGCCCATCCTGCCGCTGCTGGTCGGCGAACAGCCGGAAGGTCGCTCCCGCCACCTGCGGCATGAACCGCGACAGCCGTTCAGCGCTGATCGTGCCCGTGCTCTCCAGCCAGCTCCCGAGATAGACTCCGCCTTCATGCAGCACAAGTCCGCCTCCGTCCATCGGCACGATACAGTCCAGCAGCTTGTGCAGCGCAGTGTAATAGACATTTTCCATATTCTCCGATGAAGCCGCGAAGGCCACGCCGGATTGCTTCCACTCCTCCAGTGAATCCCGGTCCGCCGCTTTCTTAAGCACTCTAATCCGGTCGTCCACTGCTATCCTCCGCAGTCTCTCAAGTACACTCCCCGTCATTCCATTCCCTCCTGTAACTTTAGTTGCTCTCCAGACAGAGAAGCAGACTGCCGGGGGCAGCCTGCTTCCGGGATATGGCTACTTGGCTCCGAATAACTGCGTCGCGCCTGTATAGAAATCCTCTACCCCTTGCTTGACATCCTTTTGCTCAAAACCGATCTCCTGTACAGCGGTCTCCGCCAGCTTGGTGAATTCGGTGAAATTCGGAGGGTTATAGCTGACGGCAAACGGTTCCTTCTTCGTCGCTTCCGATACCCGGCTGGTGAAGTCGTATACGGTCTGTTCCAGCGGCGTAGCCTCCTTCATCAGCAGGTCACGCATCTTGGAGGTCACCGGCACGCCGCGGTCACTGCCCAGAATCTGCGCGGCATCGGGATCATTGATCCAGAAGTTCATCAGCTCCGCGACTTCCTTCGGATGCTTGGTCTTGGCATAACCGGACAAGCCTTGACTGGATTCAAAGACAACCCCCGTTCCCTTCGGCCCGCGCGGCACCTGAATCATGGTCAGCTTATCCTGGGTCAGATTCTGATGAGCGGCGAACTGGTTGGATGGAATCAGGCTCATCGCTACCTTGCCGGTAACGACCAGGGATTTACTTGTGTCTCCCGGCGGATTGGATACCTGCAGGGAAGGCGTGACCATCCCGCCGTTCTTAGTGATCCCGTACCAGTAGTTGAACCACTCCTCTGCATCCTGCTGGCCGAAGCCCAGCGCGTCCTTCTCCATATCATAGACCTGCTTGCCGCGCTGCTTCATATAAATGTCCATTCCCTCAACGGTAAAGTTGTAGGTGCCGTAATAACCCTTGCCCAGATTATCGGAGATTTCCTTACTGATGCGGGCGTAATCTTCCCAGCTCCAGCCGTCTGCCGGAACCTCCATTCCAGCCTTTTTGAACAGCTCTGTATTGAGCACCATCCCCCGGGCGTTCGCCCCGGCAGAGATATGCACCAGCTTGCCTCCCAGCGTTCCGTATTCCACCATCGTCTGATCCATATCCGTCAGATCCAGCTCTTGGCCGACATAGGGCTGTAAGTCCAGCAGCACGCCTTTAGCGGCGTAATCAGTTACGTTCCCTCCCAGGAAAAACACATCAGGCGCTGTGCCCGAAGCGAGCTGGGTGTTCAGCTTGTCGAAATACCCGGAGTTCGGAGCGAACTCCCCGACCACCTTAATATTCGGGTGCTTCGACTCGAAGGCGCGCAGCGCCTCGTTCGTCTTATCCGCACGCTTCTGGTCGCCCCACCACATAATCCGCAGCTCCACCTGATCCGCAGAAGTTCCGGCACCGCCGGAGTTGCCGGCCGCCGCAGGCTTACCGTTATTGCCGCCCGAGCAGGCGGTTGTGGCTGCCAGCAGCAGAACACTCAGCGTAAGACCTAAGCTTTTCTTCATAAACATATCCCCCCAAGAATAATTGTAATCGCTTGCTCATTTCAGACCGGTGGTGGCGATGCCCTCTAGGAAATGCTTTTGGAAGAGCATGAAGATCGTCATAATCGGCACCAGTGACAGCACCGACATCGCCAGCAGCGCGCCCCAGTCGGAGGAGCCCGAAGGATCATAGAGCGAGCGTATACCCAGTTGCACGGTGAACAGATTGATCCGGCTGAGGTAGATCATCTGGCTGAAGAAATCATCCCACGACCAGATGAAGGTGAAGATCGCCGTTGTAATCAGCGCCGGAACCAGCAGCGGAATAATGATCCGGAAGTACAGCTGGCCCTGGCCGCAGCCGTCAATCGTGGCACTCTCGTCCAGCTCCTTCGGGATGCCGCGGATGAACTGGATCATCAGCAGAATGAAGAACGAGTCATGCGCCAGCCATTTCGGCACGATCAGCGGCAAATAGGTGTTGACCCACTCCAGCTTGCTGAAAATAATATATTGCGGAATCAGCACGACATGGTAAGGCAGCATAATGGTCACCAGCATGCAGGCAAACAGCACACTTTTGAAGCGGAACTCCAGCCGGGCGAACGCGTAAGCCGCCAGCGAGCAGGTCAGTATGTTGCCGATGACCGACAGTACAGAGATCGTGGCAGAATTGAGGAAAAAGCGGCTAAACGAGATGCCCTGCAGCCCCTTCCATCCGTTCACGTAGTTCTCCAGCGTAAATTTCCCCGGCCACAGCCCCGGTTCCGAAAAGATCAGCGCATTCGGCTTGAAGGAGCTGGACAGCAGCCACAGCACCGGATACAGCATCAGCAGCCCGAACAGAATAATGACGCCATGTTTGCCTAGCCTAAAGATCATTTTGTCGTCTGTCATGAATTATCGCCCGTCCTTTCCGTCGCCGTAGAACACCCAGAATTTGGAGGTCACGAACACTATGGAGGTGAACAGGCCGATGATGATCAGCATGATCCAGGCCAGAGCGGCAGCATACCCCATATCGAAGAAGGAGAAGCCTTTGAGATACAGATACAGCGTGTAGAACAGGGTGGAATTCACCGGACCGCCGCGCCCGTCTCCAATGACATATCCCGGAGTGAACACCTGAAAGGAATTGATAATCCCCATGACCAGGTTAAAAAAGATCACCGGTGAGAGCATCGGCAGCGTAATCCGGCCGAACTGGCGCAGCTTCCCGGCTCCGTCCACCTGCGCCGCTTCGTACAGGTCCGCAGGAATCTGCTTAATGCCGGCCAGGAAGATGACCATCGCGGAGCCGAACTGCCAGACGGACAACGTGACGATGGTCGAGAGAATATAGCTGGGATGGGCAATCCAGGACGGACCTTCGATCCCAAACCAGGCCAGGAAGTGATTAATCAGCCCTTCCCCGTCGAAAATCTGCCGCCAGACGATGGCGATTGCCACACTTCCTCCCAGCAGGGACGGAATGTAATACACCGTTCTGTAGATGCCCAGCGCCCGGATGCCTTTGTTCAGGACGATGGCGACCAGGAGGGCAAAGGCCATTTTGAGCGGAACCGAGAATAGCACGTACTTGAACGTCACGGTAAGAGACTTGTAGAAGTATTCGTCTGCCGTGAAGATGTGCCTGTAATTGTTCAGGCCCAGCCACCGCGGGGCATTGAGCAGGTCGTACTTGGTCAGGGACAGATACAAGGAGCCCAGCATAGGCCCGAGTGTCAGTCCGAAAAAGCCGATCAGCCAGGGAAGCAGGAACAGGTAAGCGGTACCGCTCCTTCTCCACATCGCCGATCTGTGTGCTGTCTTCATATGCGCCTTCTCCTTCTTCATGGATATAGGCTCATTATAGAAAGCAACACTGCCTGCTTGAATGCTATTTCTTCGGCTGTTGACTACTGAATTTTTCAGGTGGATGCTGGCGGAAGTCCGACGGGGAGGTTCCATACATTTTTTTGAACCTGGAGCTGAAGTAGCTGGCATTCGAGAAGCCGGTCAGCTCGGCGATATCCCACAGATTAAGCGTTGTCGTCAACAGCAGATGCGTGGCCTGGGCCATGCGGATGTCAGTCAGGTAGACCATGAAGCTCCGGCCCACCTTGGCCTTGAACAGCTCCGAGAAATAGGAGGAATTGTAATTGAACCGTCTGGCAAGCTGGGTCAGGTTAAGATCATACATGTAGTTGCTCTCGATATATTGCGTCGCTGTGCGGATGACCGAATCCTCGGCATCGCCGGCCCCCTGCATCATGCGGTACACGGAGGCCGCCCGCTCCAGCAGGAATTGTCCGGCCTTGTCCACCGAATCCAGCTTGTGGACCGTCTCAGGATAGAGCCATAGCTCCTGGGACTGGATGTTGACGTCTGCAGCCTCTGCACCCGCCCCGTCCACGAGCAGGCAGAGCTGGAAGATCAGCTTCACCAGGCAGGAGCGGGACTGGGAGAACGCCTGCTGCAGCTCCTGGCGGATGCTCTGCCCGAAGGCGTCCCATTCCCCCTGGATCAGAAGCCTGCGCAGGGTCCGTGTCAATTCCTCCGTAAGCACCAGTCCCGGCTCGCTTCTTCCTTCGGCCGGCGGCTGGGCCGCATTCTCCGAGAGGTTCCAGGCCAGCAAAGATTCCAGGTAGCCTTCCTTCCAGCGGAGGAATCCAAGCTTGCCGCCGCTGTAGCCGATCACCGGCTTGAAGCCCAGATGGGCGGCGACGCATTCCGCCAGCTCTGCACAGAAGCGGTCCATATCGGTCAGCGCATCCTGGAGGATGAAGTGGACCAGCCCCGGATAGCTCGGGTCCCGCAGCACCTGGCAGCGCTCCCCGGAGCTGCCCGCGAATTCCCTGGTCAGCAGCTCGAACGGCAGCCGCAGCTTGCCCGGCGTACGCTCCGGCAGCGTTGAACCTTTGCCGTGCCCAGGCTCCGGCACCGCACGCTCACGGAGTCCGGCCGTTACGAACCGCACCTCCGTCAGGTCCCAGCCGTCCAGCTCGAACAGCGCAGCGCGCTCCTTCAGCGCATGGACCGGCTCCACTTCCTCTTTGACAAGCTGCACCAGGAAATGCTCCTTCATCTCCTTGTAGTACTGGGACAGCCGCCACTCATTCACCGCCTGCCGGTCACGGTCATTGCGCTCCTGATCCAACTCGTCCTTCAGCTTCTGAAGCACGGCCGTCAGCTCATCGGCGGCCACCGGCTTAAGCAGATAATCACGCGCCTGATTGCGGATCGCTGCCTTGGCATAATGGAAATCTTCATAGCCTGTAATGACTACCAGCTTCAGCTCCGGGTACAGCCTGCGGCAATCGTCCAGGAACGATACGCCGTTCATCACCGGCATGTTCATATCCGTAATGACAATATCGACCGCCTGGCTTGCCAGCCGTTCCATGGCCTCCATGCCGTTGCCCGCCTCTCCGGTTACGCTGAGGCCCAGCGCTGCAAAGTCAGCCTTGAGCCGCAGGCCCTGGCGGATCTCCGGCTCATCATCCACGATCAATACGCGGTACATGGTCATTCCTCCTCTGAAGGGGCAGGCCCAGCGTGATGCAGGTGCCCGCCTCCTTGCTTGATTCTATGCTTAGGGTGAAGAGCCCTCCGTAATACAGCCGGCATCTGGCCAGTACATTGCGCAGTCCAATCTGATGGGTCATGCTCTGCAATAACTGCTCCGGCTGCTGGCGCATCGCCTGATCCTTCAGCTCGCGCAGCAGATCCGGGTCCATTCCGATGCCGTTGTCGGCGACGGAGAGAACCAGCCGGTCCTTGTCCGCTCTGACGGTAATCCGTACCTTGGCCTTAGCCTGGTGAATGAAGCTGTACTTCACCGCATTCTCAATCAGCGGCTGCAGCAGGAACTTGACGATCTCCAGATCGTATGGCGCCTCCTCCTCGTCCAGCCGCAGATCAAGACCCGCACCGAAGCGGACCTCCAGGATGGACATGTAATAGCGCACGACCTTCAGCTCCTCGCGCAGCGGGATCAGATCCTCGCTGATCCGCAGCGAGAACCTGAGCATTTTGCCCAGCGATTCTATGACCGTAACCGTCTCCTTCGTGCGCTGCTGGATCGCCAGGCTGCTCATCAGCTCCAGCGTATTGAACAGGAAATGCGGATTGATCTGCATCAAGAGCGCCTTGTATTCAGCCTGCTGGCGCAGGAGCTTCTGTTCAAACTCGGTGCGGATCAGATGCGATAGCTGCTTGACCATATTGCGGAAGGTAACGGTGGCATAGTCCACCTCACTCTGGATTCTGCGCTCCGGCAAGGTAAGCCGCTCGGCTTGGGCGAAGTCGCCCTTCTGCACATGGCGCATAGCCGAGACCAGCCGCGAGAGCGGCTTGGTAATGCCCGCTGAGATCCAGTAGGCCAGCGCAAAGGCGGCCGCCAGCATCAGCGAGGCGAACACTATAATACTGTTGCGGAGCTTAAACAGATTGGCGTACAGGTCCTGCTCCGAGACGAAGCCGACCAGCAGCCAGTTGGTGATGGCCAGCTTTTTGTAAACGAGAATATGAGATGCCCCCTGCCCGTCCTTCAGGTAGACCACGCCTTGCGCCTCCCGTCCAGCCCGCACCCGCTCCACCTCCTTCGCCGCCTCCGGATGGGTGCTGTATTCCTGCTGGGACAGAATGGGACTGCCCTGCTCGTTGAGCAGGAAGATGGTACCGCTTTCACCAAGATGTATACGATTCAGCGGCTCCAGCAGGTAGTCCGCCTTGATGTTGACCTTCATCACATTCCTCGCCAGCGAAGGCTCGAAGATCCCGATCGGCAGCAGCAGGCTCACCACCTCGTATGGCTTAGCTCCCTTGATCTCCGCCTCATCGGTATGGGCCGGAACCCAGTGATTGCTGTGTTCGATGAAGTTGCGGTACCACGCCTCCTGCCTGAACGAGCGATCTGCCACCACCTGATTCTCGGCCCCGATCCGCAGCCCCTCCTTGCGGTAGATGTTGACCGAGGAGACGATCGAATAATTATTCGTCGTCTGGGTCAGGAACTTGCTCATGTTGATGCTGGCCAGCATCCGCTGCCCTTCGGTGGAAGCCGGCTGGGTAAGTATCGCATCCCACTTCTGGGTGATATCGCTGTTATAGACTAGAGAGGACAAGTCATAGCTCTGCTGGAGCGCCATATGAATAAAGGACCCGTATTCGTCCATCTTCTCCAGTGCCGACGTTTCGATATAAGAGCGGATAATCGAGCGCGCCTGATTGAACAGCAGCAGCGACATCGTGCCGAAGGACAAGACAAGCAGCACAACGAAGAATGCAATCAGGCGGTTTTTCAACGAGTAAAAGATAGCAAGCCCTCCTTCTCCTTGCTCAAATGCGAAGCGGATGCCTGTATCATGATCTGTTCCTGCCTTTCCCGTGGTACATTTTGTTTACTGCATTTATTTGTAACGCAGAACGGAGAATCCGGCAAGTGGAAACCGCTTGAATGCCGAGGCAAAAATATTGCAGAGGACGATTGACCTCCAGCCCGGTTTATTTTACAATAAACTCATAAACGCGCGTTTACATTAGAGGGGGTACATTATGCGAAGCGAAGATATTGCCAAGCTAGCCGGGGTTTCGCGAAGCACCGTATCCCGTGTGATCAACAACTATTCCAATGTCCCTGAAGAGACCCGGGCCAAGGTGCTGAAGGTGATTGAACAGCATCAGTACGAGCCGAACAGCTTCGCCCGGGCGCTGGCCGGCAAGAAGACCGACACGATCGGGCTGTTTGCCATCAGCATGAACGAGAAGGAGAATGCGACGCGGATCTATCAGAATAATTACTTTGCCCCGTTCGTCGATGCTGTGGTAGATACGTCGAATGCCCGCGGCTGTTATGTTCTGATTCACACCGTCTATTCTCCCGACGACTTCCTGAAGGTCAAGCAGGCCTTCCTGCAGAAACGGATTGACGGCGGCATTATTGTCGGGACCCAGAAGGATATCGGGATCGTACGGGAAATGGTCGGTCTCAGCGCTCCGCTGGTGCTGATCGATTATGACATTTCAGAGATTATGTCAGAGCATCTGGACCGCAATCATCTCGCCATTGTGAATTCCAAGGATTATGAAGGTACGGTAGAAGCCATTGAGTACTTAATCGGTCTCGGCCATCAGGAGATCGGCATGATCTGCGGACGGATGAATACTTATTCCGGGCGGGAGCGCTACATGGCTTACGAGAATACGCTGAAGCGCCATGGACTTGCCCTGCAGAAGGACTTCGTCCTTCCGGGTGATTTTCTCAAGGAAACCGCCTATCAGGAAGTGAAGAAGCTGCTCAGTTCCGGCGGCCCGCTGCCGACAGCCTTCTTCTCTTCCAATGACGATATGGCTATCTCGGCGATGGAAGCGTTCTCGGAGCATGGCATTTCCGTGCCGGAGGATATCTCCATTGCGGGGTTCGACGATGTGCAGCTTGCTGCGCGGATTCATCCCAAGCTGACCTCCGTCCGTCTGCCGATTTATGAAATGTCCAAAGCCGCTGTCGAGAAGGTCATTGAGCTGTGTGATTCACAGCAGCCTACCTTCAGCACCATCAGTTTTCCGGCGCGTCTGATTACCCGAGATTCCTGTCAGCCGCCGAAGAAGTAGAGCTACACTCCGATTCAGACAGATCCAGAAAAATCCCTTGCCCCGAGGGAATTTTTTCTCCACTCTGTAAACGCGCGTTCACAATCGAAAGGAGACTTGTCTCTCATGAAATTCGGAACTTTTGACGACACCCGCAAAGAGTATGTAATCAACACTCCCAAAACACCTTATCCTTGGATTAACTACCTCGGCAACGAGCAGTTTTTCGGCCTGATCTCTAATACTGCCGGGGGCTATACCTTCTACCGCGATGCGCGGATGAGAAGACTTACCCGTTACCGGTATAACAATATTCCGCTGGATACCGGCGGCCGCTATTACTACCTGTACGATGGCGGGGACTTCTGGACTCCGGGCTGGATGCCGGTGAAGCGGGATCTCGACTTCTACGAATGCCGCCACGGCCTTGGCTACACTTCCATTACAGGCGAGCGTAACGGCATTTCAGTGAATCAGCTTGCTTTTGTACCGATGGGCCATAATGCGGAAGTCCACCGTCTGGTTGTTAAGAACACAGGCGAAGCGAAGAAGACCGTGAAGCTGTTCTCTTTTGCCGAGTTCTGCCTGTGGAATGCCAATGATGATATGACCAACTTCCAGCGTAACCTCAGCACCGGCGAAGTAGAAGTGAAGGATTCCGTCATTTATCACAAAACAGAATACCGCGAGCGCAGAAACCACTATGCCTTCTATTCTGTAAATAAAGAAATTGCCGGCTTCGATACGGACCGCGAATCGTTCGTGGGCATGTACAATGGCCTGGATGCTCCGCAGGCGGTTGCTGCCGGTGAGGCTACTAACTCTGTCGCCAGCGGCTGGTCGCCGATCGGCTCCCACGCCCTTGACATCACGCTGGAGCCTGGCGAAGCTCAAAGTTTCATCTTCGTGCTCGGCTACATCGAGAACCCTGAGGATGAGAAATGGGAAGCCCTGAACGTGATCAACAAGAAGCCGGCTCAGGCTGTTATTGATCAGTTCGCTACAGATGCCCAGGTGGATGCCGCCCTGGAGGTTCTGGCTGCACACTGGGATAACCTGCTGTCCAAATATCAGATTAAGAGCGGGGACGACAAGCTGAACCGGATGGTGAACATCTGGAATCCGTACCAGTGTATGGTTACCTTCAACATGTCCCGTTCCGCTTCCTACTTCGAATCCGGCATTGGCCGCGGTATGGGCTTCCGCGATTCCAACCAGGACTTGCTCGGCTTCGTCCACCAGATTCCAGAGCGCGCCAGAGAACGTATTCTCGATATCGCCGCTACCCAGTTCCCTGACGGCAGCGCGTATCACCAGTACCAGCCGCTAACCAAGAAGGGCAACAATGAAGTCGGCTCCGGCTTCAATGATGATCCACTCTGGCTGATCTCGGGTACAGCGGCCTACATCAAGGAAACCGGCGATTATTCGATCCTTGATGAGCAGGTTCCTTTTGACAGCAATCCGGATCACACTGCAACCCTGTTCGAGCATCTGAAGCTGAGCTTCGAGCATGTCACGAACAACCTCGGGCCTCACGGCCTACCGCTGATTGGACGCGCGGACTGGAATGACTGTCTGAACCTGAACTGCTTCTCCACCGAACCGGGCGAATCGTTCCAGACTACGGAGAATATCGCAGGCGGCGTAGCGGAATCCGTGTTCATTGCAGGTCTGTTCGTCTTCGTTGGACCTGACTATGCCGAGATCTGCCGGATGCGCGGACTGGATGATGTAGCCGCTGACGCTGTTGCCAAGATCGAGAACATGAGTGCCATCACGTTGTCCCACGGCTTCGACGGCGACTGGTTCCTGCGCGCTTATGACCACTATGGCGACAAGATCGGCAGCAAGGAGAACGAGGAAGGCCAGATCTTCATTGAGCCGCAAGGCATGTGCGTAATGGCCGGAATCGGTGTAGAGAACGGTGAAGCAGCCCGCGCCCTGACTTCCGTGCAGGAACGTCTGGATACGGACTATGGTATCGTTTTGCAGCAGCCTCCGTATTCCAAGTACTATCTGAACCTGGGTGAAATCTCCACGTACCCTCCGGGCTACAAAGAGAATGCCGGGATCTTCTGCCATAACAACCCTTGGATCATGATTGCGGAGACGGTCCTTGGACATGGCGACAGAGCCTTCGAAATCTACAAAAAAATTGCTCCGGCCTACCTGGAGGACATCAGCGAAGTGCACCGGATGGAGCCTTACGTGTACTCCCAGATGATCGCCGGTAAAGATGCTGTACGTCACGGCGAAGCGAAGAACTCCTGGCTGACAGGAACAGCAGCATGGAACTATGTAGCGATTACACAGTCCATCCTGGGGATTCAGGCAGACTTTGCCGGGCTCAAGGTTGACCCTTGTATCCCTGCAGAATGGGACGGCTTCGAGATTACCCGCGTCTTCCGTGGCGACACTTATGTAATCTCGATCCAGAATCCGAACCATGTATCCAAAGGCGTAGCCAGCCTGACCCTCGACGGCACTGCCGTGGAAGGCAACATTATCGCTCCTGTGGGCGACGGTGCTGTTCATCAGGTTGTAGTTACTCTCGGCTAATTATCTGTCACTCCTATAAAAGCATAACAACCCGGTTGTCCGCTTAGGCGGTACAACCGGGTTGTTCGTTCATGGACAGGCGGCCCCGGAATTACTCCGGTATCCACACCTTCATCTCTCCGCTGCCGCGGTTGCCCCACAGATAGTACGGAATTGCCGTTACTTCCACCGGCTGTACTGCCACCCTGGTGCTGCCGTAGAGTCCGCCACTCCAGCTCTGCTCCTCCACCCTGTAGCCCTCCGCCCGGATTACTACAGCTCCGCCGAGCAGCTCTTCATCGAAAGCCTCCTTGAACCTGCCCTCCTTGCTTAGAGATATTGAGCTTAGCGGCTCGCCGTTATCCGCAGATTCCAGACAATAGACCAGCGGCCCGTACTGAATAGCCGTCTTCCCGGCATTAGCCCGCAGTTCCGGGTGGGCGTATACACGGTGTGCTTCCATTGGAAGCATCAGCTCCACGATGTCACCGGGCTGCCACTCCCTGCGGATTACCGCATAGCCCTGCTCCAAAGCATCAAGTGCTGGAAGGAGCCCGCCATTGACGCTGATCCGGACCTTTCCGCTCCACGATGGAATACGCAGGGCGATACCGAACACCCCGGCTTCCGCAGGATCAACCTTCAGTGTGACTATGCCCTCCCATGGAAGCTTGCTGGACTGAGTGACCTTCACCTCTGTTCCTCCGAGTGTGGTTCTAAGCTCACTTCCGATATACTGATTCGTATAGAGCGTATCGCTGTGTTCAGTGTAGATATACTGATTCAATGAGGTCAGCAGGCGCGCCACATTCGGCGGGCAGCAGGCACAGCCGAACCAGCCCTGGCGCTGCGCCTTCACATGCTGTTTACCGGGATTACAGGTGCAGGCCTGCGGCCAGACCTCCAGCGGATTGACGTAGAAATAATGCTTGCCGTCCTGCGCCATCGAGCCGAGTACATTATTATAGAGCGCACGCTCCATCACATCGGCATAACGGCTATCTGGAGTCAATTCCAGCATTCGTCTGGCAAAAAAGATCAGCCCGATCGAAGCACAGGTCTCCGCATAGACCGTATCGTTAGGCAGATCGTAATCAAAGGTGAATGCTTCGCCGTGATGGGTGGAGCCGATTCCGCCAGTGATATACATCTGTCTCTCTGTCATATTGTTCCACAGGCGCAGGCACGCCTCGCGAAGTGCTTCATCTCCGGTCAGGCGGGCCAAGTCGGCCATGGCGGTATACATATAGACGGCGCGGACAGAGTGGCCTAGGGCTACCGTCTGCTCACGGACCGGTATATGGGACTGATTGTAGGCCATATCGATTTGATCCGTCTGGCCGCCCCAATGTGTAACCCTGCCCCGGCCCTCCCATTCCTGGCGCAGGAAGTTCGGCTCCTGCCCGCGCTGGTCAATGAAGAAGAGGCTGAGCTTCAGATACTTCTCTTCCCCTGTCAGCCGGTACAGCTTCACCAGCGCCAGCTCAATCTCCTGATGACCGTCGTAGCCCTTCAGCTTGCCTTCCTCCGTTCCGAAGACAGAGTCGATATGATCGGCCATACGGCGCATAATACTCAGCAGCTTGTCCTTACCGGTCGCTTCATAATAAGCCACTGCAGCTTCGATGAAATGTCCGGCGCAATACAGTTCATGGCAATCCTGGAGATTCGTCCAGCGCTTGCCCGGTTCCTTGACAGTGAAGTAAGTGTTCAGGTATCCGTCGGCCTGCTGTGCTTCTCCTACCAGATCGATCACCTCGTCCGCCTGGCGTTCCAGCTCCGGGTCCCGCCGGATGCTGAGGGAATAAGCCGTTGCCTCCAGCCACTTGGCTACATCGCTGTCCTGGAAGACCATGCCCCCGAACTTACCCTGTCTTCTTCCGGCAGCGATTTCAAAATTGGCAATGGCATGGCTCGGTTCAGCCCCGGCCACGCGGTCATGAAGCGCCTCATATTGATAAGGAATCACTGTCTCCTGCACCAACCGGATATAACGGCCCCAGAATTCATCCTGAACGTGCACTCTGTGGCCTCCCTGATCCGAATGACCGGAATGATCTGGTTGAACGGTTGTCCGAACCTTTGCACCTTCAAATTGACTCATTGTAGCATCTCCTCTTCAGCATTTCGTCCTCGCTAATTGCCATTATAGACGGTACAATATAACAAAAACAGAAGCATAAACAACCCCGTTTTTGTACTATTTCACACAACTTTTATATAAGGCTTAGCGAAGTTAATTCAGGACACATGCCTTTCCAAGGAGCTGCTAATGACACTTAATTCTTCCTATATTCATCTGGCCGCACCACCCTTCCCCTATTTCCTGGAATGCGGCCGTACCGTCTATTTGCCCGGAGACCAGCATCCGAACCGCAGCCGTATGGGCAAATTCGATCTGATCATCGTGGAGCAGGGATGCCTGCACATTGGAGAGGAGCATACAGAATGGGCAGTGGGCGCCGGGCATACCCTGCTGCTGCTGCCTGACCGCTACCATTATTCAGTGCAGCCGTGTGAAGCAGAGACGATCTTCACCTGGGTTCATTTTCACACGGTGGGAGAATGGACAGAATCAGCGGGTGAGCCGGTATATGCGGACCGGGAAACGCATTTCCGGCAGTTTCTTACCCACCCTTATACCATCCGTATTCCCCAGTTCGGACCGCTACCTGCCCCCTTCGCACGAAGCGGCCAGGCAGGGCAGTTGCTGCAGCTGAACCATAATAGGCGCTCAAGCGCCGTGTGGCAGCAGCAGCGTATCTTCGAGGAGATGCTGCGGACGATGGATCTGGCCCGGCAAGATACGGCCGGAAGCCAGGCAGACGAGATTGCCGAGCAGACGGAGGCCTATCTGCGGAATCATTATATGGAAGAAGTCACGAATACCTCTCTGGCGGATGCCCTGCATTTTCACTACAATTACCTGGCCCGCTGCATGAAGCGTGTCTACGGGCTTACGCCCATGGAGTACCTGACCGATTACCGGCTGGAGCAGGCCAAGCTTCTGCTGCTTAAGACAGAGATCCCGATCGCGGCAATCGCAGAGCGCACCGGCTTCGAGAGTACAGCTTACTTCTCCCGGCGCTTCAGCCGCAAGGTCGGAATCTCTCCGCTGCGCTTCCGCAAGCGATATTCCCGCTGAGCATGAATGCCCTTAGGCGGAACCCGGGGCAAGGATACGGAATTCGTGCAGTTCCCGGCAGTAGGATAACCCGCGAATCCGTACGGACTGGGGCGTGTAGGCTCTGATCGGGCCCGCTTCCAGCTGCTGCTCCGGCCCGCTCTTCAGCAACACTGCCACCGGCACCTCCGATAGTGCAGCAGCCAGCAGCTCCATATCAGTCTCCAGTATTTTATAGAAATAACCCATTTCAGACTTCACCTGCTTTATGGTCAATTGATTCGGGCAGCGCAGAACTTTTAGCTATTTTTTTCCAAATGGGCGCATAAAGATTAAGACATGCCTCAATTCCGGAGATGTTGACTATGCGATCCTTCCCAAGCTATATTATTATTCTGCTGGCCAGCCTGCTGATTGCAACAGGAACGAACTTCTTCCTGGTCCCCTATAAAATCCTCGATGGAGGAATTATCGGCATTGCCCTCATTATTAATTATATCTCCGGCACCAAAATCGGACTGTGCATTATGCTATGCAGTCTGCCTATCTTCCTGCTGGCCTGGTTCCGGCAACGGGAAATCTTCTACAATAGCATTCTGGGTCTGCTGGCTTCCTCCCTGCTGATCGAGCTGCTCTTTCCGCTTCAGTATTACTTCCTGTACTATATTGAGCTGGGCTCCATCTCAAGCGCCATTATCGGCGGCTTCCTGATGGGTACCGGACTCGGGCTGATGCTGCGCTTCAAAGCCAGCACAGGCGGAACAGACCTCCTCGCCAGATTCATCCAACGCTACCTGCCGCTGAATGTCGGCCTGATTATCTTCCTGACGGACTTCCTGATCATCGGCGCTGGCGGAATTCTGATCTCCAAGGAGACCTTTTTCCATTCGATTCTGACGATTGTTTCAGGAGGGGTCGCTACGGGATTATGCACGCTGGAAGAGTAAAAACCCGGAATTTGCCGGATGCTATGAATAAAGGTTGAAATTTTCAGACTTTCAGGCGACAATCGAATAGATAACATTCCCGGGGAGGATTAGCGAAGTTGGATAGTACAAGCACGAATAGCAACACTTCCATACATGACATTGTCGATCTGTGCCTGCTGGCAGGCAAGATCATGCTGCAGAGCGGTGCAGAGACCTACCGTGTGGAGGATACCATGAGCCGGATGGCGGCGGCACTCGGCTTCCCCGGTGCGCATAGCTATGTCACGCCGACGGTCATTATGTTCACCACCAGCCGGACCGAGCCGGTGAAGCTGTTCCGGATCGCCGAACGGACGACAGACCTGCAAAAGGTATCCGAGGTCAATGACATCTCCAGGCGGCTGACCGAGCGCCAGCTGACAGCCGCAGAAGCGCGGGAGCGGCTCGGCGTGGTCGATGACGCAGCCCATGCTTACCCGGTATGGGTACAGATCGCAGCGGCAGCCTTGACCGGAGCCTGCTTCACGGTCATGTTCAAGGGCAGCCTGCAGGATGCTCTGCCGTCGCTGCTGATCTCCGGTACAGGCTTCGCAGCGGCCACTTATCTTCACCGTCTGGTGCAGTTTCGCTTCTTCGCGGAATTCATTGCTTCCTTCATTATCGGTCTGCTGGCCTTCTTCTCCGTCAAGCTCGGCGTGGGACGGGAGATGGACAAGATTATTATCGGCTGTGTAATGCCGCTCGTACCGGGGCTGCTCATCACCAATGCGGTCCGTGACCTGATGGCCGGGCATCTGGTATCCGGCATCTCCAAAGGGGCCGACGCCTTTCTGACTGCGTTCGCCATCGGGACCGGCATCGGGCTGGTCCTGTCCATTTTTTAACACCCACTTGAAAGAGGTCGTCCTGCCATGATTTTGCAATTGATCACCAGTTTCATCGCTGCCTCAACCTTCTGCATTCTATTCAATGCACCGGTGCGCGCGCTGCTGCAATGCGGCTTCGCCGGAATGATCGGCTGGATGCTGTACCTGCTGCTGGATTACAGTTCCGATACTGTCGTCGCAACCTTTGGTGCTACCGTTGTGATCGGACTGATCAGCCAGTTTTTTGCGCGTTCCTTCAAGATGCCGGTCATTATCTTCAGTGTCGGCGGCATCATCCCGCTTGTGCCGGGCGGTCTTGCGTATGATGCCATGCGGAGGTTCGTGGAGAATGATAATAACCTCGGCATCCAGTATGGGGTTCAGGCGCTCCTGCTGTCCGGAGCCATTGCGGCTGGTCTGGTGCTAAGCGAGGTGCTCGGACAGATGTTTTTGCGTATCAAGAAATTGCCCAAACAACCGTAACGCTCCATTCCACAGACAAGCCCGCTTGCAGCAAGGACCCCGGGTCCCTGCGCAAGCGGGCTTTGTATATTGTATCAGGTAAAATATATTGCAACACCGGCGTTCTAACGGTCTAATCCTCCCAGATTGAGGTTTCGAGCTGGTCGACGAACCGCCGCAGCCTGCCGGCAATCTTAAGATTAATTGCCCCGTTCTGATACATCTCCTGTACAGTATTCCGTTGCTCCTGAATCGCCTGCAGCTTCAGCTCCAGCTTGTCATCATCCAGTACGCCGTCATTGCTCCAGCCTTCCCCCTGCACCAGCCTGGATTCCAGCCGTTCGTACTTGTCGATGACCTTCTGTGAGGCGAGCCGGTTCTCATCACTCATTCCTGCACTAACGGCGGATACTGCCGCCTGGCACATCGCAATCTTCGCCGTCCGCGCACTTTCGGCATTCTGCAGGGCGAGCTGTCCTTCTTCCCCGCTGAGCTTACCTGAGAAC
Source organism: Paenibacillus sp. FSL P2-0089 (assembly GCF_038595095.1). Lineage (NCBI taxonomy): Bacteria > Bacillati > Bacillota > Bacilli > Caryophanales > Paenibacillaceae > Paenibacillus > Paenibacillus sp. FSL P2-0089. Next base: position 2,871,452 of record NZ_CP152006.1, on the reverse strand, counting down.
AGTCCAGAGAACAGCCGCTGAATTTCTGTTAAAGAGAATTTAATCTGTGTATTCAGCCGTTTGCACAGCAGAGACTCCGTATGATCCAGCAGCTCCTCCATCTTCACGGCAACAGGCTCCGGCAGCGCCCCGTTCTCCATGATCCGCCGCAACTCCGTGCGTTCGGCTTCGAGCGCACTCTTGCGTGCCTCGACACCCAGACGGAGGAACTGCTCATGGGCCGGGTCATGATCCGGTCTTGCAGCACATAGTCTATCAACCTTATCTGTAAATTCCAGCAGCACAGGCTGTGTTGAGCGCTCCGGGCTCTCAGAGACCAGGCTGCGCAGCATCGACATCCCGGCATCAATGACCACATTTCTGGCTGCCAGCTCCGTATTCCCGTATACAGCTCCGGCGCTCTGAACTACGGTCTCTTCACTGTCCGCAAGCAGCGGAAGGAAGATGCTGGCGATGACCAGCGACATCAGAATCACACCTGCCGCCAGCGCAATAATGAGATCCCGCTCCGGAAAAGGTGTCACCCCGTCCCCAAGCACCAGCGGAATGGAGAAGGCACCTGCAAGGGTTACAGCTCCCCTCACCCCTGAGATCGAGGTAATAATCTGTGACTTCAGCGGGGCCTTCTCTGCCTTCAGCCGCTTGCTCTCCCATAAGGAGTAACCATAGACCCACAGAAACCGCAGCACAATCAGCAGCGCCGTGATTGCCAGAACATAGCCGGCAACCATGAAGTTATTCAGCGTCTGATCCCGGTAAATCACCTCGATCACATCCGGAACGGACACACCGAGAATCAGGAAGACCAGCCCGTTCAGCACCAGCAGCAGTACAGACCAGGTACTGGCGGATACCAGCTGAAGCTTATATTGCGGGGAGACGGCCCGGTCCTTCTCAATGGCGTACATGACACCCCCTGCCACAACGGCCAGAATGCCCGAGACCCCGATCTCCTCGCTGATCAGATAAATAATGAACGGCGTAAGGATCTGCAGCAGCACATGGATGGTCACATCCTCCATACCGAACCTGCGGATGAACACGCTGAGCCGGATCAGCAGGAATGACAGCACTGCACCAAGCAGCAGTCCTCCTGCGGCAATCAGCACAAAACTAAACGAGGCCTTAGGCAGAGAGAACACGCCGGTAACCATGGCTGCAATCGCAAATTTAAAGGCGACCAGGCCGGAGGCATCGTTCATCAGCGATTCTCCTTCGAGAATCCGGTGGATGCTTTTGGGAAGATGAACCCGTCCAGCCAGCGCGCTTACCGCTACCGCATCCGTAGGAGACAGAATAGCCGCCAGTGCGAAGGAAGCTGCCAGCGGAATCGAGGGAATCATCCAGTTAATCGCATAGCCCGCCACAAATACCGTGACAAATACAAGTCCCAGCGCCAGCAGCAGAATCGGTGCCCTAAGGTTCCACAGCTCACCGCGCGGCGTCCGCCGCCCGTCATTGAAGAGCAGCGGAGCAATGAATAGTACAAAAAACAGCTCAGGCTCGAAGTGCATATGTATTCCCGTCGGAATTAGTGCAGCAATGATTCCTAGTCCGATCTGAATCAGGGGAACCGGGACAAACGGAATGAAGCGGTTCAATATATTCGATACGGCGATTAATCCAAGCATCAACAGCACAGCCAGAAAAGTCTCCAAGTCCATCATCTCCCCGTCTGATAATCAATTATATTATTGCAATGACCCGGCTAACGTCAACAAACGGAAGGCACAGCGGAAATTACAATCTCCGCCCGTACCTTCCGTTGCCTTATCATTTACGGCTTCCGCCGCTGGTCTAGCAGTAAACAGTAACACGATGCTGTCCGCCCTGTTATTTTAGCTTTTCACTAGCAGCTGTATGCCTATATTCCACGGGTCCCTTAGAGTGATGATACCGCCCTCTTCTTCCACACGGTATCCGGCACGCTTCACACGTTCAGCGGCTTCATGCACATCCTGAATGTTCGGGAGCAGCAGTGTAAAATAATCGATGCCCGCCGCATTCGCCGGAGCCGCCGGAGCCCCCTTGCCAGCCCAGGTATTCAGTCCCATATGATGATGATAGCCTCCAGCCGAAATGAACATGGCCGCATCGCCGTAATGGGCGGTCACCGTGAATCCAAGCGCATCCACGTAGAATTTCTTAGCCTCTGCCAGATCGCCCACATGGAAGTGAACATGACCCATTACAGTGCCCGCAGGCAGCCCGGTCCAGCTCAGGCCCTCCGATGCAGCCAGCAGACCGTCCACATCCACCGGATCGGTGGTCATGACCACATTGCCTGTTGCTTCATACTTCCAGGTGTCACGGGGCCGGTCGCGGTACAGCTCGATTCCGTTATGATCAGGGTCTTCGATGTATAGAGCTTCGCTGACCAGATGATCCCCCTGGCCCACCGATATCCCGGAATCGATCAGATTGCGCAGCACCAGTCCCAGAGAAGGCCGGTCCGGCAGCAGAATCGCAAAATGGTATAGTCCGGCCACCGAGTTCCGGCGCAGCACCTGAGCCTGCTCAATCTCCCGCAGGACAAGCAGCACCTGCTGGCCATCCGCCGTCAGCTCTACCACGCGCCCTTGCTGCCGCAGAATCTTCAGTCCGATTACATTCTGATAAAAGTTGAGCGAGCGTTCCAAATTACTTACACGAATCTGTACAAGTCCAATTTCCAGTTGTTGCGGTAATATAGCTGTTGCTGTCATAGGAATCCCTCCTGAAATGAATATAGGCTAATTCAAATAAAGTCCCTGGTACCAAAGCACGCATAATAACGGTTAGTGTTGACTGTTCCTATCCTGTCCATGCAAAGGTAATTTCAATTTCCGTTACACATTAACTTACTTAAGTATAGTTGCGATCTATATGTTTGTCAATTACTTTTACAATACACATTAGAGTCTACAAAAAAAGCCCAGCCGACAGGCCAGACTCCGAAGCAGTCATTTCGTTATTGAGATTCACCAAGGATCTCTATCAATACATCCTGTGCAGTAATTCTTAGTTCACTTGGCGGGGAATCCATTAGAACCCGAAGCTCGAACCCCTGCTCCGCGGCATAGATCTCGTCATACAGCCAATATTTCTTCACAAGCGGTTCAGGCAAGCGTAGTCCGCTCACACCTTTGAACTTTAGCTTGATCTCACATTGGTAATGCATCGCCCCGGCGCAGTCCAGAATCATCTCCAGCACACCTTCTGTAGGCATAGTATAGGAGATTACTCTGGCATCATGCAGACTCTTCTCGACTAACTGTACGGCGCTTTCCGGGAGTTCATGCTTAATGGCTTCGTACCCTTTGCGGTATTCTCTGAAGATCGCCTGCACCCGTTCATCATATTCCCAGCCCCACTGCAAGGCCCGTTGCTTGAACTCAGGCGCAGGATAAGTGGAATTTATCGTTCCGTCATGTATTGAAGCGTGGAAGTACCCGGGTAGATATTTCAGCAGATCTTTTTTCATATATTCCAGAAAATCCTTGGCCCGCTCCTCATAGCTGATCCCCTCCGCCGCATGCCAGGCCACATCCTCCACCCAATCCTGCTCCGTCTCCGGGAAGACCATGAACCCGCGCACCTGCATTTCTTCATACCAGGATATAGTGAAAAATTTCATTCTGAAGCTTCCTCCACTCTGTAGCGATCCTTAATTCCCGGCCAGCTTCTCCCCCAGATATACCCGGTGCTCCTGCGAAGCCGCCACAATCCAGACCGTCACTTGCTGCTTGCTGAACAGGAACTCGCTATCTACTTTGAGATACGGGAGCTTCGTCCCTCCGAAGGGTCCGTCATTACGCAACATTGAATTTTCCGCCTTCAAAATATTCTTCACCTGATCTTCGCTCAGGCGCAGGAACTGCGCAGTCTCTGCAAGTGTCATCAACGGATGGTCCTCAGCTTGGCTTTCCGTCTGCGCTCCGGCAGGTGTCTGGTGCTGTAACTCATAACCCGCTCTAATCCGATCGCCGATCACGAAACTGCTGGTAACCAGACACAGGCCCAGAATCAGGGCAGCTCCCAGGATGGTATAATTGTTCTTCATGGGCAAAATCTCCTTATATGTATGCTTGAATCAATGTGCAGGAGTATAAGTAAGGAGCCAACAGTCCCTCCACTCCCCTTCATGCAGTTCATGCTCCGGTAAAAGCTTGCTGCGTACAAATCCGATTTTCTCATAGACTCTGAGTGCCCTGTGATTCCAGCACTGCGGGTCCATGACAATGAGTTCTGCCTGCTCTGCTTCGAGCAGATGCTTCACCATCCCACCTACCAGTAGCGAACCTATCCCCTGGCTCCATAGCTGCGGCTCACCAATGAACTGATCCATTCCGTAGACCTTTCCCGTATAATCTGCTTAGCCGTACTCCGTCAGCTCTTCCCTGCCAACAGGATAGAACTGGATATAACCTATATCCTGACCCATGTACTGCACGATCCCACGGTATAATCCCTCTTCTTCACTTTCATAAAAATTCGTCTGTACCCGTTCCAGATCATGCGGACAGTCCCGGCCTTCATAATACTCCAGCACTGCCGGGTCCGAGAGCCATCGTACGAGCAGCGGTGCATCCTCCTGTTCCAGCCTGCGGACACTGAGGTCCCCGTTCTGAAAAAGAATCATTATGAGATCACTCCTTATATTCCTATAGTCCTGTCACATATGTGTCAGTCTAAACGATAGAAATCGCAGTGTAAAGTCAGCACCAAGCAGCTGCTCATCAAAAAAAGTGGCCCCGCCGGTAACCGGCAGGGCCAAAAGTCTATTGTAAGGGGGTCATGGGTCTACTATACTGAGCGAAGCTTAAGCCCAGATGAAAAACACATAAAGGTTTAATGAAAATAGACAGAATTCCGCAAGGATCAAAGAAAGACCCTGCCGAGGCACGGCGGGGTCTTCCACAAATGGTTCCACTGGGGGGTGGAGAACTTCACTATACTCCCCGAACCTTAAAAAAACATAAAACGGGGCTGAAGGTTTCCTTAAATTTACGTACATCAGATCCTGTCTCAAGCCACAGGAAGCTGATGTACGATCTGATCCAGGGTGACCTCCTGCAGCACATTCTCCATCGCCTTCTGTGCAAGAGAGAATACTGGAACAATAGCGCCTGCAATGTTCTTGCCTACCGGACACTCCGGGTTCGGATGCTCATGGACAGAGAACAGCGAGTCCTCTTCCACCGCATTCACCGCCTTATAAATCTGCAGCAGCGTAATATCAGCTGCACTGCGGGCAAGCTTCGCTCCGGCCACACCGGGACGAACCTCCACAAGTCCTGCCTTATTCAGCATACCCGTAAGGCGGCGAATCACTACGGGGTTCGTATTCACGCTGCCGGCGATCCACTCGGAGGTGCTTTTGCCGTCTTTGTTGCTGTCGATTAAGGTTAGAATATGAATAGCCACCGCAAATCGCGTGCTAATGTTCATAACAATCACTCCTTCACACTGGCCGGAATGCTTCCGCCAGATGCAACTATAATAGTTACATTTAGGACAATTGTCAATCCCATGAGGAGTGTGCAGACAACAGAACACTATTCACTGTCATACGCCTGCAATGCCACCGGCAGAGCTTGAATCACCACATTACCCACTGCCGGAAGGGGCAGCAGCACTGCGCTGATGATCTCATCACGGGTTGCGCCTAGTGCTTTGGCATGCTTAACATGAAAGGGGAGCCCGCTCTCCAGCCTAACCGCCGCGAGTACAGAGATATAGGCAATCTCCTCGGTTTTGGCATCCAGGCTGCTTGCGGCATCCAGCTTCTTCACAATTTCGCCAAGGGCCTTTTGCTGCTCCGGCGCTTCCTTCATAAATGTCATAAAGGCATGACTGACTTGCGGTACATTATCCACTTTAATTAACCCTCCGATTCTGGAAACAGATTCTTGCATTCCATATGATAACATCATCTTTAGTATGAGGGTTTCTTGCGTAATGCATACATTACAACTGTTAAATATTCCTATATATAAGATGCACTTAAGGTTCAAACTCTAATTTGGGTCGTCGCTGCGGTGAACATTTGGCCCTCCGGCCGCTGTTGTGTTTGGATTTCTTCATACAAACCGCTCCTCACGGTAGAAATCCAAACACAAAGGCGGACGCTATCGCTCCTCCAGTTCCAAATTTCCCCTCCACTTCTTTTTGCTTTTTGTTAATAGCTTTAGTGCGTCTTATATATCTTCACGCAGTAGTCAAAATAATCGGCTTGCCCTTGGTGACCACAATTGTGTGCTCAAACTGGGCCACGCGGCTGTTGTCGGCAACGCTGAGTGTCCAGCCATCCGGCTGCTGCTCTACGAAATCAGTGCCTGTGGACAGAAACGGTTCGATGGTAATGACCTGGCCTTCTTTCAGCACCGTCGTTACACGCGGATTATAGAAGGGCAGAATCTCAAACGGCTTTTCATGCAACGCTTTGCCAATGCCGTGGCTGCACAGGTTACGCACGACTTTATAGCCGCGCTTCCGTGCTTCCGACTCCATAACCCGGCCGATCTCGTTCACCTTCATGCCCGCCCGGAGATGATTAATCACGCTCATCATGGTCTCTTCCGTACTCCGGCAGAGGTGAATCAGCTTCTCATTATAAGGAGGCAATTGAAACGATACCCCGGCATCGCCAAAATAACCGTTCAGCTCGGCGGAGACATCGATATTGATCAGATCTCCGGCCTGAATGACACGTTGTCCCGGAATTCCATGCGCTACCTCTTCATTCACACTTATACAGGTCGTTCCGGGGAAGTTGTAGGTTACCTTTGGAGCAGATTTTGCGCCAAAATGGTTGAGAATCTTCGCCCCCACCTCATCCAGCTCCGCAGTCGTCATTCCGGGAACTACACTTTTCTTCATCTCAGCAATGGTGTGACCTACCACTGCACCCGCCGCTTTCAGCCCTTGCATATCCTGGAGCGTCTCGCTCGTCATCCCTGCTCACATTCCTCTCGTTATCAAAGCTTCACCTTGAGTATGTATCCTACAAGTATAACAGCCTTGTTACGCAGAGTGAAATCAACGTACCTCTTAGCTTATTGCACCTACGGCCTTCATCCAGGCATCAGCGATTAAGGCATGTCCGGCAGGCGAAGGGTGTACCCCATCCCCCGCCCAGAAGGCAGGTTCAGCCTTGACGGATGCCGCTGCGAACAGGCCGTCCAGCGGCACCAGCACAGCGCCGTATTCACGGGCCAGCTCACGGACTACGTGGATTTTGGGGTCCAGATCCTGACGCCAGCCCTTGCGGTCTTCCGGCACCGGCAATACGAACGGCTCCACCAGCACCAGCTTGGCATCCAGATGCTGCTTGGTCCGTTCAATCAGATCACGGTAGGACGACTCGAATTCAGCCGCTGTAGTCTCCTGCCCGGAATCATACCACCGCCAGGTATCATTTATGCCAATATAGATAGACACCCAGGTTGGCTTCAGCGCAAGACAATCCCTCTCCCAGCGCTCCTGCAGATCGACCGCCCGGTTGCCGCTAATTCCGCGGTTCAGGAACGTAAGATTCTTCTCAGCATACTGAAGGCCAAGCCGGGCACCCGCCATCAGCGCGTAACCTACACCCAGCGATGAAGCATCGGCGTAATTGCGTCCACAATCTGTGATACTATCCCCCTGAAACAGGATGATATCGTTCTTTTGAAATGGCATGCCTGAAATCCTCCTATGAAACATCTATAGTATGTAAACATGATCATTATAGCAAATCGGCTTTCCTGCGGACACGTTTTCATTGAAAATTATTCCTAAAACAGAAAACCCCCTAAGACTGCCATATGACAGTCCCAGGGGGATCTTAGAATAGAAATTTAATAGGCCAGGCTGAACAAGCCATGGATATGAGTCAGGTAACGGATGTTACTGGCTTCCTTCATCAGCGTTGCCGGCAGACCCTTCAGCGGAGTGGAGTTACCGCCGACAATGGCTACCCCGTCTTTGCGTCCGAGGCTGGCGAGTGTGCCGGAATTGACCGGGCTGAAGGCCTCCTGCGGTTTATCATTAAGATAAGCGAACAGATTGTAGCCAATCAGCTCACCCATCTGCCAGGCGATCTGTGCCGTTGGCGGATAAGGACGGCCATCCGGTGCAAAGACAACAGCGCTATCTCCGGCAACAAATACATTAGGGTGTGAAGTAGACTGCAGGAATTCATTCACCGTGGCCCGGCCGCGGTTGACTTCAAGACCGGATTCGCCAACCAGCGGATTGCCCTGTACCCCGCCGGTCCAGACGAAGGTGTTCGCCACAATCTGCTGCCCATCCTTGAGATCAATCTTATTATCGGCCACCTTCGTTACCGGAAGTCCCGTCAGGAATTGCACCCCGCGCTTCTCCAGGCTGGCTGTAGCGCGCTCAATCAGATGATCCGGCAGGACAGGGAGAATCTTCGGACCCGCTTCAACGAGCAGAAGCTTGATCTCAGCAGGATTCACTCCATATTGCTTCGTCAGCTTAGGCAGAATATCGGCAATTTCGCCTACTAGCTCTACGCCAGTCAGTCCGCCGCCGCCGATCAGAATTGTTGCATCTGCTGCGTTGCGGGTTTTGGAGTAGTCACGAATCCGGTCTTCAATATGACGGCGGATCCGCAGCGCATCTGCTGCTGATTTCAGCACCATGCTGTATTCTTCAAGTCCCGGAATACCAAAGTATGCGGTGGTGCTGCCCAGACCGACAACGAGAGCATCATAGGTCAGCATGACGCCGTCCGAGAGAATAACCTGCTTGTTCTCCGGGGAGAACGAATTGACCTTGGCGATTTTCAGATCAATATCTTTACCGGCGAACAGCTTCGCCAGCGGCATGGCAACCGCCTGTTCAGACGCACTGCCAGCTGCAAGCCGGTGCAATTCCGTAATAATCTGATGTGTCGGATACTGATTGACGACCGTAATTTTGGCTTCCGCTTTGCTCATATATTTACGAACGGTTAAGGCACTGAGCAGACCGCCGTAGCCTGCACCTAGAATCACTATATGTTTTGACATGATAATTCCTCCATCATTAAGTATTACGGGCTTATTTACCCGATTGACGTTCACCGCTGACCTGCAGATAGGCATTCATGAACCGGAGAGCCTTCTGTACCTGCGGGTCCTTGATCATCTTCATCATGCCGAACAGGCTGACTGTTTCGCTGCTTGCATCCGCGCGGTCCTTCGCTTCAATGACAGTAGCCGCCAGATTCTTGGCAGTGCCCACCACAGGACCCGCCATTTCCTTGATCGCACCAACTGTATCATTCTTAAGTACTTCATCCGTGGCAACTGACTGCACAAAATCTAGTGATTTGGACAATACACTGACCATTTGTGTGATCTGCGGCAGCTGCTCTACCAAAAGAATCAGAGATTGCTGCACCTCCGGCTTCAAAAGCTCTTTCAGCACATCCTCTCTGGGAAGAGCTGCTTCTGGTATTTCTTGTTCAGGCAGGGTTTGGGTAACGGTTTCTGACATATCGAAGTCTCCTTTTACAAATCGTATTCTTGCACAATGACATCCAGGTGAAACTATGTGACTATTATAACACTCTATTTGTTATTATTGTCACAATCTTTTTACCTTTGCAACCTATTTTTGTGATTATTATCACTTCCTCATCGGTTTTATCAAACTCAGTCGTTTAATCAGGTTAAATTTACAAATTATTATGTTTTTCCTCATTGACGTATACAAAGAGTCGTGATATCTTAAGCAAGTAACTTAATGTAAGTTCATTAATTAATATCAGCAATTGATTATTACTAAGCAGCATACATATTAGATGGAGGTAATGACTTATGAGTACTTTTTCCGAATTGGTGCAGTCCCGCAGATCGGCTAATAATTTCGTGGAAGGTGTTACCATTCCGCAGAGTGAGCTCGAAGAGATGTTCTCCCTGGCCCGCCTGGCTCCCTCGGCTTATAATCTTCAGCACGCACATTATAAGGTAATCAGCGATACCGGCATGAAGGAAGCCATCCGCAAGGATGCGTATGGTCAATACAAGATCCACACCGCATCGGCTGTTATTGTGGTGCTGGGTGACAAGAATGCCTATCTGCAGGCTCCTGAAATCTATAGCGGACTTAAACTGCTGGGAGCGATGAGCGAGGATGCATACGAGCAAACCATTCAATCTATCAACGATGCTTATACCGGGAACGATGCTTTCCAGCGGGATGAAGCGATCCGCAATGCTTCTCTGTCGGCGATGCAGTTCATGCTGATTGCCAAGGATAAGGGCTGGGATACCTGCCCGATGATCGGCTTTGATCCGGAGGCTGTGAAGGCTACCCTCGGTCTCGGCGACCATATGGTTCCGGTGATGCTGATTACGATCGGCAAGGATAACCAGCACAAGATCAGACCGCGTGGTTATCGCAAGCCGGTCAATGAGTTTGTTGAATTCATCTAATAAAAAGGGTCTTCCGGCTACTATGCCGAAAGACCCTTGTCTATATCATCCTGCCGTATTCTCGATCCATACTCACCGCGCATACTGCAAAATTGCCACAGCCGCACGCTCCTGCCGCTCTACATCCGTGCAGTTCAAGGCTGCCTTCAGGACAGCCAGCGCCTGCGCTACTGTAGCTTCATCCACCTGAACCGGACAGGCACCGGCGGCATTCCCGCCATCCCCTGCCTGATTCCCCAGCCACAGATCCATTCGGGCTGCGGGCAGCACTCCTGAATAGGCAGTTATTCTGCTGTCAGAGGCAAGCAGCCCTGCTACAGCCGGATTAACCGCAGCGAGGGGCAGACTCTTCAGCCAGGTGACACCGCGCCGGTGGGCTGTACTATCCTCTGCGCCGCTGTGCCGGGTATCATAGAAATAATCGCCAAGGTCCCCGAGATATAACCACTCTTCATCGGCGATCAGCACGTAATCCCCATCCTTCATCGCATTGACGAAGGTATCCAGGGTATTCGTTGCACTCTCCAGCTCATGCCCGTGATAGCCGGCGGCAGCCAGCTTGCTGCTGATCTCTTCTCTGCTATGCTTCTCCAGATCTCCCGTACCGGGATAGCCTGCACATATATAATTATCCTCCAAAAAGGACTTCAGCAGCCCGCTGCCGAGTTCCTCAAGCTTCATTGCATACAAGCTCATTTCCGTTTCCTTTCCCTCCAGGCAAAGCTGCCGGAGTCTACGCAGCATTGAAACCATCCTTTTCATTATACAGCAAAGGCAGCGGGATTTGAATTCGGCAGATTCTAAGGAAAACGCAGAATAATAGCGCTTACAAGACCTTTTTCCAAACTGGGATTCCAAATTTATAAATTTCGGCTTTTTACTATTCCCCGCACGGACGGTATAATTCAGGTATCAGCTCAAGGAAACAGACACTGCAGGAAGAACGTAAGCCAGGACAGAATCTCCGGCAGCTAATCTTAAGCAGCGCTCCTCCTTGTGACTGAGACTATATCTTTGATCCTGACATTCCCGCCTGAAGTGAGTCCCTGCACGAAACGGTATGAGCTTCTTAAAGCTCACAGGCATCACAATCCATCCTATCGTGGTTAGCGGATCAGTTTTGAGCAGTTTGAATGTGCAGGATAGGCAAATATACTGCCACCTCGGACCATTTCTACCCGGCTGAGTACAAAGGATAGGATAAGGAGTCTGAGACTAACATGGGTATAGTGGTAACAATATAAACCTCTATTGTTGATGTACTGATCAACGATAGAGGTTTATATGTGTCTGCACGGTCTTACCGCCGCTCTAGGTTAACGCAGGCCTTCCGCCACTTTTAGCAGCATCTCTCTGGTGACTTCAGGCGATCCGGTCCCTACCTCATGCATTATATTTCTCTCCTCGTTCTCCCGAATCTCAATCCAGCGGATGTAAGCATAATAACCATTGCTGTTTTTCTCATAGGCCTGGTGATCTTCCACATACAAGGCTTCCTGAGATTTTACCTTCAGATGCTCAACCTTTGTATCCGCCCAAACATCAGATGTAAGCTGTGCCCACGGAGTAAGCGGGGAATAAGTAACGGAGATGTAATCATTTTCTCCCTTAGGACCTTGGTACACCAGCTCAGGACTGACCGTCCCGGCCTGTTGGTTGGGCACATTGAAGCTCTTGATCCAGGCGTAATGCTCACCGGGCTTCAGCCGCTTGGTTAGAACATTGGTGTATTTTTTAACCCAGGAGCTATCTGTAATGCCCACTGTACTGTCGGATCTTCCTTCGGCAAAATGGTATTCTTCCGGCATTCTGCCCGGCACGGCCAGCTTACCTGTGACAGGCTCTGTAGCCTTCTTCTAGCTTTCGATATCTGTGAATATCTGCGGACGGTTGATCATACGGAGCTCCTTCATCCCGTTCGGCCTGGCAATTAACAGCATAGCCGATTCATTCACTCCAAGCTGAAACTGAATCTCTGTAATCACCCGCCGGGTCTGGTTGGCAAAAGCTGTTGACTCATTAGCGCCCTCATGAATATCCACTTCCAAGTTTGCCATCGTACTGCTGCAGGCAGCGGAATAGCTCGATGTAGATTTCATTGACTACATCAGCCACATCAGCCGGCCGGTTCACCAGCAGGCGGACGGTTCCGTACACCTGCTGCCTAATGGTGTTATGTAGTAAGGTGAAGGCTTCTTTATCTCCTTGTTCCAGCCTTTGCAGACATTCCCGAAGCTCTTCTTCTGTCATCTTCCTCTCCCCTCTCTATCTTGCTTACACTCTATATTGGTCCGCTGGCGGTGGAAGGTTCCCTTGATATGCAATTTATTACATCCTGACATATCAAAAACCGGCTGCCCATGAATTTCATCATGTGCAACCGGTTCTTTTGCTGTCGCCGGAACATGCCCGGCTATGCGTTACAGATTACAATGGCTCAATCCCCCATACCAGACTGCCGGAGATATAGGCCGGAAGCTTGGCCCAATCCGCAGGAGCTGTGCCTGCTAGATTGAAGGAATAATCATCAGACTGGTTATAGTTGGTCCAGTCCACCTTGGAGGCCCGCATCTGAATATCTATGCTGGCTCCCGGAGCAAGCGAGCCTGCTGCTGCTGTAAAGCCCAGCTCCAGGTAATGATCCGCGCCGCTCAAGGCTGCCGGAAGCTTCACGAATGTCCCAGTCACATTGGCGCTCCCTACCTGGGACCAGTCACAGAAGAAATTCTGGGCCTGCTCGCCGTCACTGGTGTAATAATATCTGAGCTTCACATCAGCGAGGGAGACCGCAGCCGTGCCGGTATTCACCAGCTTGATCCGCGGGCTGAGTGCATTGACAGCATTAGCTGTGCTGCTATTAAACATCTGGACCTTCAGACCGCCGTCTACCGGCGCTGTCGTATCTGTGACCGTGACCGCCAGGCTCTGCGGTGCGCCGGCACTGAACTGGAAGCTCAGTGTGGTTGTTCCCACAGCCTGTGCTGCCAGATAGGCCTTGTGGATCGTCACAGCCGATCCGCTCACCGTATAATCCGTTCCAGCGGTTAACGCCGCCGAACCGTTTTTAATAGAAGCTAAAGTATTCCCGTTCAAGGTCATCGCTACTTCGATGTCGCTCTGATTCCCCGTTTTCTTGTCGAAGCTGGCCGTGACCGGTGTTATGGTTGAATCATTAGCCGTTGTTGTCGTATCCGCCACCGTAACCGTTAAGGTCTTCGCAGCTCCGGCACTGAAATGGAAGCTTAGCGTTGTTGCTCCGACGGGCTGTGCCGCCAAATAAGCCTTGTGAATCGTCACCGTTGAACCGCTGACTATATAATCCGTGCCAGCAGTTAGTGCAGTTGCACCATTGGTAATGGAATCCAGGGTATTTCCGTTCAGGGTCATCGACACTTCGACGTCGCTCTGATTCCCAGTCTTCTTATCGAAGCTGGCAGTGACCGGCGTAATGACGGAGCCTGCTGCCGGAGGGTTCACCGGATCAGCGTACAAGGTGCCGCGTCCGTTGGTTCCCAGATACACGCGTCCATAGATCCGCGGATCGCCGGTAATCGCCATGTTGATTCTGGCATACTGGTGTGCGTCATCGTTAATCCGCACCCAGCTGGCTCCGGCGTCATCCGAGCGGAACACTCCTCTTACTCCGTCAATCTGGGCTACAGTATATAGGGCCATATAATTCTCACCCGGCGCGGCCTTTCCGAACCCGATCAAGTCCGCTTCTTCCACATTGCTCAGCTTGGTGAAGCTTGCCCCGGAGTTCGTAGAATGCCATATGCCATACTTATCCTGCGGATGTCCTCCGGCAAACCAGATATCGCCTTCCACGCCCGGCATGGCTTTCAGGCTCACTTGCGCCTGGTTCGGCTGCAGGCCGTTCACGTTATTGGCTGGCAAGCCGGTCGCAGCCGTAGCTGTGAAGGTGGCTCCGCTATCTGTACTGACATAGAGCTTGCCCTCATAGAAGCCATAGAATTTATTCGGATTCACCCGGTCGGATGCTATCTTCGCTCCGGCAGGAATTCCGCTGCTCGCCGTCCAGGAGTTGCCGCCTGACTTGGAGTAAAAGACCCCGATATCCGAGGTGCTCCACAGAAGCGCATTCCCACTGGCAGATACAGCTACCTGACCCTGCCCTACCGTGGTACTGCCTCCTTTGGAGGGTTCTGCATTCGGCATGTACCAGTTCTTGCCGTTGTCATTCGAGATCCCAATCGACTTACCGTTCGGATATTTCTCTTTGTCCACACCACCGACACGGACAACATAGGCCGGGTCCAGCTCCGCATAATCGATACTGTTCGTGCTGGCCCAGGAAGGGCTGGTCTGGAACTTGACTGGTGCCGCTGTCAGATCCTCATACCGGAAGCCGGATACATCGCCAAGCGCGGTAATCAGGTGGGCACCCGCTGGCGGGCTGATCAGCCCAAGCACTGCCGTCTCTTCTACCCCTTTGGCCATCACGGATATCTTAACCTTGCCGCCGGTGTCCCAGGCTCCGAGGTTATTCGTACCGTAGATCGTAGCACCCGTGCCGTACATCATCCGGTCCGAGTTGAACGGGTCAATCTCAAGGTCCCCGATCATCCAGCCCATCTTCGGTGCAGGATCAAGCGAGCTCGAAGTCAGCCCAAGATTAAGCCACGGCGCCGCCGTGATATCCATCTCGAACTTGTAGTTGCGCTCCGGATAGAAGCCCCAATCCCAGATCCGGCTCCAGGTCTCCCCGCCGTCCTTACTGCGGAAGATCACCTCGTCCGGCCACCAGGCATTGAGGCTGGCAACCATAAGCGTACCCGGATGCTGGGCATCCAGCGCAAGCCCCCCGAAGCCGTAGAAGTTGTCAGCCCCTGTTGTCGGGCTGATGTTTTTCCAGACCCCGCTGGTTGTGTTATACTTCCAGACCTCGCCTTTGCGTCCGTCATACGGCCCGACCCCGTCACTATAGGAAATGTACAGATCGCCGGTTGCCGACAGCTCCCCATGATGTGGAAGCAGGCCTACCGGCTGCCCCGGCAGCGCTGACCAGGTTGCACCTCCATCTGTACTGCGGAACACACTTTTGGCGGTATCCGCGACTCCGACATAGATCGTCTGGGTAGCTTGTCCGGCAGAGCCCGTGCTTTTATCAAAAGTAATCCAGGACAAGCCCACGATATCACTCTGATACTCATTCCCCGGATCTTGGATGTACGTCCCTACGTTAGTGAAGGAGGTAACCTTGGACCAGGTCACGCCGGAATCCACGCTCTTCCACAGACCGTTCCCGCTCCGCGCGCCGAAGAACAGAATGCTGTTCTTATTGGGGTCAATGACCAGCCGTTCCCCGGCCGAACGTCCCGGCATATTGCCTCCAACCTTGAACGGTAGCGGCGCAGATTGCCAGGTATCCCCACGGTCGTTAGAGCGCATAATCTGCCCGTTTCCGTCCCAGGAATTCGTGTAGGTTCCGGTTGCCATATACACCTTGTCCGGATCAACCGGATCGGTAGCCAGCGCATCGACACCATTCTTGTTCCAATCCGCCCACCCAACGCTGTCCGTCAGCGGAATCCAGCTACCGTCCGCCTCGTTCCAGCGGTAAGCCCCGCCAATATCCGTCCGCGCGTAGATCAGATTCGGTTCACTCTGGTTGAAAATAATCCCCGGCACAAAACCGCCGCCCGCACCGGTAACCACACTGTTCCAGCTGTAGTCTTCACTGGCTGCGGCATGGGTTACAGCGGGAGCAACGTTAAACAAAGAGCCTGACATCGCTGTCAGCAGGACGAGTATTCCTAGTCTTCGGATACGTTTTCGACTCATGATCCTAACCTCCCCAAGCATACTTTGGTAACGCTTCCATTATAGAGCAGGCTTCGCCCGTGCTGTGAGAGAAAATGGTTGATTATGCGGGAATTTTGTCAGCAATTAGCGCACCATTTTCACACTTGACGAAATTGGGGATTGGGGTGCTCCATATTATGAAAAAAGCCCTGCGATCAGCAATCGCAAGGCAATTCTAGAGCTAGTTCTCCATTGGGGGCGGCAATACAATCGGCTGATAACCTAGCGCAGCATCAACAATCTCCTCCGGCGTCAGCTCCGGCTCATGCCAGAAGATCAGATCACTCACACCGGGATGAGGCACATTGCTCGCTAGGATCTCCAACCATTGGTCCAGCTCCTCCTCTGTTCCTTCGGCGTTCACGATCTTGGTTACGAGTGTGATTAGTTGTTGTCGGGTTAGGGACATTTCGGGGGCCTCCTTTTATGTGTTAAATAACCATTTCACCACGTTGTGGCTGTTGAGGATCATCTTATTCCTATCGGCATCGTAGTCTACCACCACTTCGACACCTAATGCAGCAATAAGGAAGTCATTCACCAGTTCGGAAGATAACAAAAGGTTTGATAGTGCATCATAGACTGGCTGGTTACGTTCGTTCAGCTTATCGTCTAAGTAATCTAAATATTGCGTATTGATTGCAATACTTATTAGATAGATACCTTCTGACTTGCTCAAAAGAACTACAAACCTCTTCAGCTCGGCCTCTCCCTGTATCCAAATAATTCTTCCTTCTCTAGGAGAGCTAAATGTTCTGTTAGTTTCCCTTTATATGAATGATATATTAAATCATTAAATTCCCAGTCTTTTATCGATTCAATCTGATTAATCGTTGGATTAAGCCCTTTGTCCTGTGCGATACTTATCAATTTGTTCGGATCAATTAGTCTCCATGATTTAAGTTTTTTATTTTTTTCTTTTGAATACTGTTATACCAAACCGAAAGGGGGACTTCTTCGTCAACCTCGACATCCTCAGTGAAACCCTCTAATTTTGATACTTCATCAATTGTTAGTTCACTAATATCTTCTCCCATACTGACAATCTCCTAGTGAAGCTTTTTTCCCTATAATCATTAGCTGTGCTTATATATCGGTAAAACAACGCTGATCAGATGAATTTTTTTCATGTGGTACCAATAGATTGGCATAAGTAATTGTTGGTTTAGGTATATTTTTTTCTGGCATATCTTCAAGATATAAAACCAGTGCCTCTTTTGCCATCTGAGTAGCCTCTTCAGTATTGTGTCCGCATGTAATGTAACCCGGCAGCTCAGGGAAAGTTACGGTTATTCCATCATCAGCATAATCAAACTTGGCGTAATATTCATATGATTTCCTTTTCAATTTACCCACCTTCTAGTTAGTGTGTATCAACGTGTAATATCAGTAATGGCTACTCTACTTTATTAATAGGAATTGCAATACTAGAATTCTCAAAAAATCGCATACTATAAGATTTCCCCACATCTACATTAATGTAACCTGGGGCCAGGTGTAGCTTTAGAAGCTTAGAATTATCACTAACCCAAATATTGTCACTCATTCTATACTCATGTGTCCGTTCAATAATAAGTACCACTTTTTCTCGATATCCTGTGAAAACATCTTTTGTCAGATTATATGTATTAAACCCAGCAACACACATATAAAAGACTGCAAATAAGAGAAGTGGTACTACTAATATTCTCTTCCATAATTCTTTTAACTGGTCACGATTTCTAACAAATGCCAGAGGAAATTCCACAACTAGTGCATACAAAAATGCTATCTCACGAAACATTTCAAATAATAAGATCCTTCGCTCAAATGAACTATACTTTAAGACTATTGTAGCGATAAGTATAGTAAATATAATGATAAATAATACTCTCACTATTGTTCTTTTTTTTATTTTCATTTACCTACCCTATGAGTTTGAATTATTTTTTGCAATTATTTTCAAAATGACTATAGATATCCTCATCATCGATTAGCTGTATATTCTCAAAAAAGTTCTGTTGAAATAACCTTCTCACAACAAATTCGATTTCCTCTTTACTCACATCTTTTACTAAAACCAGATTAGGTTGAATAGTATCCATATGTTTGAATTTCTAATTCGTAGTCCTGCTGAAGCCTTACCATATCATAGACTTTTATGTTAAATAACTTGTTCCTTACCTTAACATAAACATCATTTCTATACCCTCCGCACTCGCTCTCCCATTCTGCACGTTCAGTATTATTTAAGTACAGCACTTTGAGGTTTTCCATATTGTTCTCCTATTCATTATCGTTTAACTCGTACCGACTTATCTGATACTTTTTTTCTTTTATTCAAAACTTAACCCATCATCTATAATTTCTCCATTCAAATTTAGAAGAATATAATATTCAGCGAAAGATCTCCCCATAAAAATTACGTTTAAAGTAGTATTCACATATTCAATTGGATTATCAAACCTATAGTTTATAACAAGGGAAATTTTCTCTTTCTCTAATATTATTTTTGAAATATTGAAAGTCGTAAAAGCTTCATAGAACTCATCGGGTTCATCAATTTTCCATGAGTTAACATACTTCCAAAAACAATCAATAGCTTTTAGGAAACAATCATATTTCATCTCAAATTCTTTCAACTTATCAGTATTCATATACTAAATCACTCCTTGTATTGCATTAAATCTCAAAGCTCGATGATATCTCTCTTTCGGTAAAGTAATGAATATTGTCATATTCCCAGTTCAGATATCGGTTAATAGCTATTGCTGCTTCATCCCATGTAGGACGAATACAATCTTGGAGTATTTTATTTATCTCTGACACAAGCAACTCCTCCGAGTAATCTTGAACTATGAAAATCCCTCTCCCACTTAGTATCTTATTTTCACGCAGACTGTTTAACACTAATTCTGGAGTCAAGACTTGAAAGTGAAAGCAATCCGAACCCATATCATCTTCTTCCGCAATATAAGCCGTACCTTTTAATCCATATTGATTTTCAATCATATCTATACCTTTAAGTACTGGGGTAACCACATCCAAACCTCCATCTGCTATGTAAACTTGATGTGAAGAGCTACTAGCAATCTGACTATAAATCGAAATGAAATGATTATTTCTTTGATAACAACTCTCTAATAAAAAGCGTACAAATTTCAATATGGTAACGGAGGTGCACTAAATCACATTCTGTTCTTATTACTGGATTATCCCAATCGAAATCTTTAATAACATAAATAATGAAATTATTAACCCCATCATACCATCCAATGTCCAAGATAAAATTGTCAGGGTATTGTACTTTAAACATATCTTCCTTTAATCCATCATCTTCATAATCAAGCGGTTTGTTGAGATCGATATTAAAGTCTTCGTATGTAACATTGCCAGGATAAAAACTTATTTCTTCGAACACCAATATAAAAACACTCCCACTCCTTATTTACCGTAGACTTTATACAAAATATTTATAACTGTTTGTTCGTTTGCCTTATTTGCTTTTGCTAAAATTTGCATTTCCCCATTACTCATTCTATAAAATACTCTTGCTCCTTCCTTTCCTCTTAAGTAGTTTATCTCGCTAGTCAAACTTTTACTCCCAATACCCGGATTAACGGTAGTCAACATACTTCTCTGAGAGTAAAGCATCATTACGATCGAAGAACTGTATGCATAAAGAAACTTTTGTCTGCACCACACTCTCAACTAAAATATTACCTTTGAACTCGACTAACTTATTCCCGCTTACCACTACATCTTGCAGCAGCCATGCTGCTCCGTTCTTCTTCATATTGGCGCTAGTGAACTTCTGCCCGTAGGTATTTGCTGTCTGAAGAGGGCCCACAACTTGAAAAGTATGATTTCCGGTGTCAGACCATGTCTGCCAACTATCTGCGGTACCAACATTTGCAGTGGAGTTAACATCAAAGCTTGGATTAGATAACATGTTTCTTTGCGGATCACGATTTAAAGCCATATGATCAATATAGATTGATCCGTTACCTCCTTCAGCGATTGCCTGAATCCCCACATGCAGTCTGGCTCTTACCGCGTCTGCTGGGGTTGTTGTGTTTAGAGATAAAGTCATATACTTTTTTGGCATGCCTGTAGGATAGTCTACCTATTGCTGACTTAAGAACTTATTCTTTTCGTCAAAAAATTGGATAACGATATAGACTTTCGCGGATGTAAGCTGATCCACAACTATATTTCCGCTTGCTGAAATGGGGACATTAGGTTGAACGACTATATCTTGAAATAACCAACTCGCACCTCCAGACTTCATGGTTGGCGTTGTCAATTTCTGAGCTCTTACACCTGAAGTCACAGGGGAAGAGACTACTTGTAATAGACTTCCTCCTGAGTCGGACCATCGTGACCAGCTTTCAGCGATTTCCTTTTGGCCGGATAGATTGTTTTCAAAGCTAGGGTTGTTTAATATATTGCCTGCGGTGTCACATAAAAAGCACCGCTTCCTCCCCCTTCTTCCGTTCTGATCCCTACATGGGCTCTGGCACGAACCGTGTTCGGAGGAGTGATATCTGTCAAGGATAAAGTCATATAACTATTTAAAAATCCAGAGGGGTAATCAACCGTTTTTTGAGACAGCAGCGTATTGGCTGCATCAAAATATTGGATACATAAGGACACCTTGGCTTTGTTAATGCTCTCGATACTAACATCGCCATTAAATAGAACCGGCAAGTTCCCCTTAACGGTAACATCCTGAAATAACCACGCTGCAGTACCAAGCTTCATCCCCGAGGCTAAAACTTTCTGTGCCACACTCTTAGACACTACTGACGCCGGGATTACTTGAAATAAGGCACTTCCGGTATCGCTCCATTTGTCCCAACCACTGGCTATGTCCGTTGCTTTACTAGCATTCAACTCAAAATTCGGATTTACGAGCATATTATTCGTTCTAAACTTCCGCTTTACATTTCCATTTAAATCATACTGATATTCCATAATCTCATTGGAGTGCAATGCCTCGTTTACTAATCTCCCATTGGTATCATAATAGTACGTCTTTCCTCCAGCACCCATAGCCACAGAGTCGCTAATGAATAGTATAGAAATCATCAATAGTATTAAATAGAAAGTTATTTTAGGTTTGCTGCTCAGCATTATAATTCCCTCACTCTCTTTTCTCCAAGAACTTCCTCAACCATCATAAGGGAGTTGACCAACGTTGAGAATGGTTGTATTTTGTCGAATTATAACTTGTTTTGTCGATCGGGTAATATTTCAGTCACATTTAGATTTAAGAATTAGACTTTTGGAAAAGGGAGCACTTATCCACATTAAAAAACCACATGGAGGATGCACTCACATGTGGTTCGGTATTAAACTCCATTCATACTTTCCAATTGTTTAACAAAGAATGATTCACCAGTTTTTCACACAGCACAAGTGCGACTATTGCAAGTAATTTTAACAAGATCCAGTTCCTCTTTAAATAGAAGCCGTCTTTCAATTCCCTGACAGTTAACCACTAGTAGGGGGTAAAATAAAAACCTTGAGGATGGCATCCCCAAGGCCACTAACACTATTCTTCTTTTAGCTTGCTTCGAAGCATATATTCCGCGTATGCTTCTTGTATCTTTTCTTTGCAAACCTCTTTCCAGAGTTCCTTTAACTCCACATCTTTAATTTCAGAATAAATTTCAGGCTCCATGTCCCCACCAAATCCAATCCAATCTTCATTCTCTACTTCTCCATTGTCACCTGAAAAAGCTATTTCATGCGAAGCAGGAGCATGCCCAACATAAGGACAATTGTTTTTCAAACAATGAAAGCCTGGATTTTTAACTCCGTATCTGCAGTACTCTGGAATAGTCCCATCTTCCTGACTCTCAACTAAACCGTACAAACAATGCACTTCAACAATAACATGATTAAATGGAATAACTATCCCCACTCTTTCCTATTTATTACTTCTGATGTTTCAAATCTATTTGAGTAATAGTTATTTCACCATTTTCCATTTTGAAGTAAATCCTTGCATTTCCGCGCCCTCCTCCAAAACCTTTGAAATCCGCTGACCATAGCCCTTTTTTATCCCCACTTCCAGTTAGTAGGTGAACATTTAATCCTGAATGGTCTCCGCTTGCAAGCTTTGTTACTATATTATCAAAACTTTCCTGTTGTTTTGCACTTAAACTCTTTAACTGATTAGTTACACTCTTCTCCTCTATAACCGTCATCCAAGGACATTTTGTATTATGAACCCAAATCCCTAAATCAGTTACATAATACGTATGGAAGTCAGCAACCGTAAAGTTGTAAACCGTTACTGGCTCATCCAGTTTTACGAACTCAACCTTATCAATTATAAGATTGGTTCCGTCAGCCTTTTCGAGTTTATCTCCCGTCTCAAGTTCATCTGCAAAGACCCACCCCTTGCCTTCCACCCAAAACGGATGGTTATCAGTCGTCTCGATGACCTGTTCCCCAACATGCAACTTAATAATATCATCACGTTGGTTACGGTATAAAGCTGTTACTTCTTTGTAAGCCAATTTTCCGTCAGGATTATTCTCATCCTTGGCAAGAACCTTATCTCCGACCTCAATGTCTTCAATATTCTTCTGCCCTTCGTCTGTTTGAACTTTGGTCCCTGCTACAAAACAGTTGCATTGTGCAACACCTACTCCATACATACTATAAGCGGCCACAGCAGCGCTATTAGTTTTATACCAAAAGCTTGCGTTGTCAAAGGACAACTTATCCATTTGGGATACGGTTAGTGAAGACAAGTCCGTTCCTTTTTTTTGCATATTCCACAAGGTATACACTAAATATGAATTATTTTGAAGGCTCCCCTCATCCAACCTATCATATGCCTGGGTTCCATAATACCAAACTGCGTAATATTGTTGTGCTAAATAAAAACCTTTGGCCGTATTGTCGAATTTCCAGGTTGAATAATCCCTTACCTGACCAAGCGAAGAATCCCCTCCTACACCTGGTCCAGCAGTTGCCATATTTCCCGTTGGATCACTATATATGATGGGGTTATTCTCCACATACGTATACAAATTCTGACTCAGCGGATTTGTAATCTGCCCTTCAACCGTATCCTAGTTTATAAAGCGGAGCTTTGAATAAAGAAGGTGGCAACTGAGAAATCACTCTCAGCTACCACCCATTCTATCATCCTGCCTGCTGTACTGGTGTATTCGGCATCACGTAGGCTGACTTTTTCTTCATCATGACGTAGATGATGTTTACCAGCTTCCTCATTAAGCACACAATCGCTTGCTGTTTCGTCTTCCCCTCTGCTATCTTTCGCTCATAATAAGCATGAAAATAGGCATTCTTTGGCTCCCTCTTGGTACGGGTGACACCAATCTGACGAATTGCAAGACTCTTGATAATATCATGCAATTCCCGATTGCCTTGCTTACTCTTAAAATTTCGTGACTTATTTCCTGAACCAACCGCTACAGGTGCTATTCCAGCAAATCGGGCAAGCTTATCAGAGGAAGCGAATCGGTGAATATCACCAATCTCTGCCACAAGCTGCGCTGCTGTCACCACATTGATCCCTGTCATGGATTCAAGCTGAAAGCCAAGCTGCTGCATCAAATGCTCAATCTTACCCTCGATACTGACCAATTGTTCTTGAAAAAACCGAGCGGATTCCACCTGACTCACTACAACTGAATCTCTTGAATCCTGAAAATCCCGATACGTTTCTCCATCTGCGTCGATCAGAGTAAGAATTTGATTTGCCTTCTTATGAGACAATCCATTGTTGCTGTGCTTTCGCAAGAAAGCAGCAAGGGCTTCCTCAGACATGTCCTTCAAGGTGTACGGTGAGGGGTAGGTTTCCCAGAAGGCAAGCGCCGTTTTCCCCTCTACTTCAGAGAAGAACTTTTTGTAACTGGGATAGGAATAGCTAATCTGCTGATGCATCTTTTTTACCGCTTCTGTTAAAATCTTAGCCAACCATTTGCGCTGTGTCACAAGTTGGCTAATCGCCCAGAACAGGTCAACGGGTTGAGCATCTGGCAGACGCTCTAACTCGTCCCTGAGCACCTTGGCAACGCATTCCGCATCCCAGCTATCCGACTTCTGAACGGTCACATGGCTTTTTCGTCTGGCGTTAGCGAGCTTTGCGTTCACTTCCTTCACCCAGCAACGATTGTCCTTCAGATAGACGGCGAGTCCTCTGCCGTAGCCTCCGACATCTTCCAGTCCATAGACTACTGACAAGCCCTTCTTGGTGTACTTGTTCAGTTCCTTGAGCAGCAAGGGAAAGGCAGACGGCTTGTTATCGAATTTTAGTTCCCCTAGCTTCTTGCTCCAGCAGTCAATAATGACGGCTGTATGATGTTGTTTATGCAGGTCAACTCCTACATAGATTAGATTCTGCTGTTCAATCATGCTCTTTTGCTCCCTCTGTATTTGAATTGTTACTAATGGATTCGATTCGTTTCATTCAAGAATCTTTGCTGTCTCTATCGCTTGATCTGTATGTATCCAGCCCATTAGTAACCACTCAAACGAGTGGCGAAAACATTAGGGATAAACAAGTTTGCATCCTCAGTTCGAGCGGTCGATGCCGCAAAGATACGTTAGCAATCTCTTGTTTTCGATAATGCTTAGATAGCTGTAAGTTTCAACATCCCAGCAACGTGTGACTTCTCCAGACGTACATAAAGCAGGTCTAGCCGCAGTTCTTCTGTGTACTCGTGAATCTTATCTATGATTTTCTCCGCTGTCGGCAAGTGAATCTCCGCAGCTTGTTCATGTGTAATTTGAAACATGGCATTTTCATAAGCGGCAGTGGTTCGGAGACTTGTTAGAAGCTGATCTTCTTGCTCAACCAGCGATTCATACTTCTCTTGTAATATCGTCACAAGCACATTCCTCCAGACTGTAGGATTGCTTGATGTTTACCGTCTACTTCGATCTGTCCATAACGATACGTTCCTTGGTAAAATGCTTTACGGTCTAGGATTCGTTTCACCTGTACTTTGGTAAACCTCTTCCCTTGTTCTGTTGTAAATCCTTCTTCATTTAACTTCTCAGCTAAAGCCGCCAATGACCATATAGGGTATTGCTTTTTCAATTGAAAGAGCCGCTGAACCGTGGATGCCTTCTGTTCGTCAATGAACATTTGCTTTGATCCCCGTTTTCCTTTGTAACCAAAAGGAATGCCTCCACCAGCAAACTTGCCTTCGGAAGCCTTTTTGTTTCGTCCACGTCCCAGCTTCATAGCAATCTCCAGCCGCTGATAAGCATCCAGCAATTCCATCAAACCGTTAATCAGGAAGTCAGACGGGTCTTTCTTAAAAATGCTATAGGTCGGTTGTTCAATACTCCGAATGTCGATATTGCGCTTTTTCAGCTCCCGATGGACTAGGACTTTGACAATATCACTTCTCCATAATCTGCTTGTGTTCAGGACAACAACGTAATCCACCTTGTGACTCGATACATAGGTCAGCATGTCTTGGAAGCCCTCTCGTTCGACTTCTAAGGCTTCCTCGTCCACTTTCGCCCCACTAATGCCCTCGTCTGTAAAAACCTGAACTAGATGCCATCCCTGCTGCTCACAGTACGACCGAATCTCGTCTTGCTGGTAGGACAAGCTGTAGCCATCCTTCACCTGACCTTGCGTACTGACCCGTACATAGCCTATGACATTCATGTATAATCCTCCATCGTTACGGAAATTGTAATTAGTGTAACTCTTAACAGTTCCACTTTATAATTATATAACCTTTAAGAGTTACATTCAATGATTTTCCAGACAAGTTCATGATATAATCTTTCTATATTTAGCTGCTGGAATGATGGAGGAAGACATGAAGATAAAGATTCGATTAAAAGATATATTAGATCAGCGTGGAATGTCACAAAGACAGCTTGCCCGACAAATGAACTTACGTCCAAGTACCATTAATCATCTCTGTTCCGATTCAGTAGACAGAGTCTATATCCGAACGCTGGAAGCGATTTGTGAAGCTCTAGACATCTCCATCCATGAACTGATTGTTGAAGATTCGGAAGCTTAAGGTGTCTAAATGTAAGTCGGGTCGGGCGCTGGATGTGCTACGCCCTATTCCTCAACAAGAATCATGCTTTTTGATGTAAACCACCCCCGGGTGTTTTCCTATCGTAATGGCGAACATTTCCCGGAAGGTAGGGGTTGAAATCTCTTTATTTTCAAGTACAATAGAGACTATGTTATTTTTCTTTCATCCAACATGTTGGACTTTTTATCGTTATCGGCAAAATAACGTGTCCGTCGGTGAGGATGTGTCTTCTAGCTATTTATTGCAAGACGATCTAAGCAGTTCCCTTGGGGGATTGCTATTTTTTTTGGCAAGTTTTTGCGATTGGCATAAGTAGATGATGTATAAAGCTGCCTTAATACGGATTCATCAAACATGCTTTGCAGCAGTCGGAAACCAAGAACAGTTTCGATCTTGGATATGTTTTCTCTGTTCTCCATTAGCCAAGACAAATCCATATCGCTAACTTCCTCTGGATACTCAATCTGCGCAAGTATCCTCTCCATCGTATAGTCAAAGAATGGTTTTTGGAGTAATTCTACTGCCTTCCTCGTTGGCGAGAACCTTCTCAGATCATTGTCGCTAGGTCTGACTTCTAATCGAAGGATACCTTTAGAACGTTCAATAATCTCGTTTGATTCTTCTTCCTTTCGAGTCTGCTTATGCTTATCATAAAACATAATTCTGCTGCTCTTGTTCCGGTATTCAACGGTCTGTTCTTGGTTGTATGCTATTGTATTCTTATAAGCAAGCTGCTGCCCACTTAGCATCCGCACATATTCACTGACCTTTTTACCTACTTGAAAATTGCAACAGACATCACATCGGCTTATTATCCATTCAGAGTGTGGAACATACACATCAAAGAGTTGGAGCAGCCTGTCTTGCAATTGTTCAAAGAACAAGGGGATATCTGCTTCTGTGAGCATCGTAACGTTGTCTCCATATAGAAACTTCGGCATGGATACTTGTACTGTGAGTGTTTGGCTATTCTCGATATACTTCATGTATGGCAACTTTTCATCTTTTAACGTATATCTTGTGTTCAATGTACCTGTTTCTTTGCTTAAGAATGTAGTTGATTGTTCGTTGTATTGATTCAATATAGCTGGATCAATAGGAATAGGTCTTGCTTTCAGTATTATAGTGTCAAACATATGAAACCTTCTTTCATTTCTAGTAGTCTAATATATTGGATGGGATTGGAGATGTTATAAGAATGAGAACCCACGGCTGGAGTCGGGCTATTGTTCAACTCGTGTCTATCTTTTTCATCGTGCTCACCACCTATTAAGGCTTAATTCCAGTTTCCTCAAACAGCTTGTCTAGCTTCTCAAAGAACTGTTTCTGTTCGTATTTTGCGTAATCTGGATGTACTCCCCATTCGTTATCTCTATGGACGAGATAATATAAGACCAGTTCCAACGCTGTCTTTTTATTACGATTCTGTTCTTGAATTACCGCAACTGCATCTTCTAAAAGGTTGAAATTTGCGCCTTCGTTGATTGGATCAGCATTCAGCAAGGAACTTACCTGTTCGATCAATCTTTCTCTTTTTTGTCCTGCTTGAACATACTCAAGAAGGTTAAAATGCTGTGAATAGTGCTGTGTTGTAGTGTACTCGTTTCCGTCATCATCAAAGTTGGTAATTTCGATTTCCTCATGTTCATCTGTTTTGGTTAAGTAAACCATAAGAATTTCCGACTTTTCGGATGGAAGCAACTCCTTTTGGAACAAGGTTCGATCCTCAATCCCAAATAACTCAGACAATTGCTCAATACGTGGTTCAGGTATCTTCCTTCTTTCTTTGATCCAGTCCTGAAATGTTTGTTTGGAAACCCCGATGGCTTCTGCTACCGATTTGTACTCCATGTGGAACGTGTCAGCTATAAATTGTAAACCGATTATCTCAATCACCGCCATACTTAGTATGCCTTACGAGATTCATTGTATATCGCCATACTCGGAATGTCAAATGCTTTTTCAAAAAAGAAAAACCACATGCAGTTATCACGCTCGCATGTGGCAGCTTGGTTTGATATTACTTTTACTTAATAAATCTCCTAATCCATTGAGGCATTAGCATTTGGCTGCTGGGAGTGCCTAAATAATACTTATGATATTCATCATATTGCTGTAAATCCGTATTAATCTTATCTACAGTATCCGAAGGAGTTAGTTTTATACCTTTGCTTCGTTGTAAAATGTATCCCTTCTTACAGTTGTTACACTTTACAGCAAATTCATTAATTGAATATATTGCATAAACAGATAGTTCATGTTTGCAATTAGGACAATTTACTGCATAATGTTTGGAAATTAATTGTTTTATGTTCATTCTATCCTCCTATACCAAACATTTTAAGTACAAAGAAACCACATGCAGTATATCATCACATGTGGCTAATTTATTTTTAATAAACAATCCCAATTACCAACCATTCTATAATACTGCTTGCCGTAAAGTTAGACAGATAACAAGTATTTTGACGTTTTCTTAAATCATAGCAGAATTCTAATTTTTGAAATGTTTTCTTAGAATTTTAGGCATAAATGAAACACTCGTTGGAATGCCTTTGTAATATTTGTTGTATTCATCCCAGTCGAATGCCTTCTCAATGTCATCTGGGACTGATGAAGGTGTTAATCTATTAAATTCTCTTTCATACATATAGCCTTTATCACATTTATTACACTTCAAAGCAAATTTTTTTATTGAGAATGTAGTATAAATTGAAAGTTCATAGCCACAGTTCGGACAAAACACACCGTAATGCTTTCTAATCAAGTCTTTTAATTTCATATCAATCACCTACACCAAATAATTTTTTTATCATGATTTGCTGTTCAAGTGAAGGCTGTGCCCAGTTCTTTCCTGCCGCATAGCCCGAGCCTCTAACCCCCCATTCTCCATCAGTGTAAAACAATGTAAAGCCCAGATCTGATTTCGTTAATCCTAACTGTTCGTGACTTAAGAATGCACCATAATTCTCTGGTTGAACAAAAGCATCAATTTTACCATTTTCTCTTAAAATACCGATTATTGGTCTATTACTACTAAGTGCCTTACTCGTCAGGTCCTCCAGTTTAGGAATAGCTTTAACAATATTCGCCTCGCCTTTAAATACAACCTTTATCCATTGCCCTGCTTTTTGAATCAGGCTTACACCGGCTTTTTCAGCAGCCTTACCAACTTGTAAAGCTTTCGCTTCAGCCGCTGATATTGGAATAAAGTTAATTGCTAAATTCGCTGCATTTAAGAGATGTTCTGCACTCCATGGCTGGTCGTTAGAATTAATATAATTGGTTAGCGCCCCTCCTGTATACCAATCAACAGCACTATAAACCCCTTCACCTGCTTTTACCCAAGTGGCTTTTGGGGCGGCACCATCCATTAATCCGCCTCCACCTCCCCCAAAATCATATGCTTTAGCTGCGTGACCCGATGGATCTGTATAAATCAAAGGATTATTGCTAACGTAAGTATATATATTTAAACTTAGCGGATTATCAATCTGCCCTTCATACGTATCCTCATTTAAAAACCGTCCCATACTCGGATCATAGTAGCGGGCCCGCAGATAATACAGTCCAGTCTCCTGGTCATAGACCTCTCCCGTATACTTGAAGGAGTTAGAAATTTTCTCTTCCTGACTGGTGATGTTGCCCCACTCGTCATAGGCGTAGTTGTTCACTACTGTTCCGTTAGTATCGACGATCTGCACCACGTCACCGTGGCCGTTGTACAAGTAGTAATAATCCTTAGCCGCTTTTTTATCCTTCTTCACCAACACCCGGTCTCCCCGGACAAAGTTTGCCTGTTCTACAAAGGTGCCATTCACGATTTTTTCTTCCGAGATGACTTGGCCCTGGAAGTTGTAGTTCACCTGGGTCTGGGTATTGCCGTTGGTCTTCATCCACCGTATTCCGTCGGCATAGTACTGGAAGCTAGTGCTGGTGCCGCCCTTGGTGACACTTGTCAAGGTATTCTGCAGATCATAGGTATAGCTCGTATCTCTAGAATCCTGGCTTACGGTGCTCGTATCCGATAACGTTACGCGATTGCCTCGTACATCGTACGTATAGGTCGTTTGACCACCGTCTGGGCGACTGATCGAAATCAGCCGGTTTAGCGCATCGTAGGTGTAATTTGTCGTTTGGGCAGCGCCTCCGTTACGCGATTCACTAACAGCGACCCGGTTCCCGTTGTTGTCATAGCTATAGTTGTAACCGGATAGGCTGCCGCTTCCCTTGGTATTGGTCATGGATTCCGTCCAGCCCAGTGCTTTATTATACGTATAGGTCGTTATCAGTTGGCTTCCATCCGTCAACGTCGGGTAGGTAATCCGATGAATCTGGTTATTGGCATAATAGCTGTATTGAGCATTTACAGCAGGGTCGCTATTTAGGGTCGAGCTTCCGTTCGTCTGAACCTTGTCCAGCCGTTCCTTCTGGTATTGGTAATTCGCAGAGAACCCCATATAGTTGTCTGTAATCTTTGTCATTCGTCCTAATACATCGAGTTGGTTACCGATCGATGCCGCATGTGCACCCGATTTCGAATATACACTGCTTACCTGACCCAGACTGTTCTGGGTTTGGGTATGTGAAGCAGTCTCGACCCCATTGGTAAGGGTGAGGACCGTTTGTTTATCCGGACTGCCATCGCCGAAAATCATTTTGGTTTCCTGTGTTTGCGCTACATTATTAATATTCCCTCGAATCGTGCTTGTTTTCAGCTGACCGCTTTCGTCATATACATAATCGAATGAACTGCCGTTACGGTCGGTTTTGGCGGTTAATTGCCCCAGATTATTATACGTGTAGCTCTCACTTTGCGAGGCGCCGTCCTGCTTGACGCTAGGCAGACCGAGTTCGTTATAGCTCTTTGTATTTAGAGTTTGCGGAGTACCGCCTTTGGCTTGAATCGTAACCTTGGTTACTTGGCCGTTCCCGTCATAGCTGTAGCTCGTTGTCTGGTTCAAGGCGTCCTTCAGGCTGGTTAACCGGCCTAAAGCATCGTATGCAAAGGTGGTGGTTACCCCGTCTTCATTCAGCTTGCGGTTAGGATCGGTATACCCTGTAACATTCCCCATAATATCGTACCGGTATGATTCGGCGATCCGTTGCTGATTTGTTGGCCAATCCTTGTAGGTAGCCGCTGACAACTTGTTCCCCCAAGGATCATAGCTCTGCTCTACGTAATTCAACACTTCTCCGTTAGTGTGATCCTTAATATAGCTGGTGCTGGTACGCGTTTTGATATTGTAGTCGCTGATCATCTGATCGTTGTTCGCATTAGTTGCCCGGTTTTGACGGCCCCAAGCATCGTAGCTGGCGGTCAGGGTATTTCCGGCTGGATCGCGGGAATACACCGGACGCCCCTGGTCGTCATAGTGATAGTGTGTGAACACCCATGTTTTCGCATTGGGATCAAGGCGCTCTTCCATGAGTGCCGACCCCAGCCCGTTATAATATATAGCGGAATTGGTGCTCAGCGACTGATTCGTGGAAGCCTTCGTCACCGTATGGATACTGTTTACCTTTAAGGCATACACGCCTGCATTCTCAGCGTCGAAGTTGGGTGAGGTCTCATTGTAATAGTTATATTCAATGACCTCTTCGTAGCGCTCTCCATTGCTATTCGTTCGGTCTGGATATGTTTCTTTTTTCAGACGCCCTCCCCGTTCATATTCATAGGAGACCGTTTGATTGTTACCGTCGCTTTCCCGAATCAGCCTCCCCATCCTCATGTCATATACCATCGTCTTTTTAACAATACGCTGCTCTGGCGTGCCTATATTGAACCATTGCTGCTGTTCCGTCGGATATGCACGTTTGGTCGCGTCTCCATAATCAGTTACACTTTTGGCGACGATTTTACCACCTGCTGTTTTCTCCGCTATAGCTTGTGAAACTTCCCTCGTCCCATTGTTATACTGATACCTATACGTAGTTTGCTCCCCTAGCGCGTTAGTCACACTTAGTGGCCTTCCTTCAGGCGTATAGGTATAGTGTTCAGATACAGGATTAGCATCTGTCTCATTGAGATACCAGCTCTTCGAATCCATAAGATGATAATTCGGTTCATAACTCATTGTTGTTGTATACCGCTGCTTGATGTAAGGATTGTTGAACTGCTCCATGGTCAACGGTATCGTTTCTGTTCCCACCCACCCCCAGGGGGTATATGTCGTTTCCTTAAAAAGGTGGTTGGCCGTTGCCTCGTTATCCCCCGCACCATACTCCGAAATGGTTGTTCTTGTCGGAGAATTCTGGAACAGTTCATGAAAAGCAGTGTTGGTTACTACTTTCCGTTCCCCATTTGCCGCTTGCGTATCGGTGGATAGCAGCCTAGCTTTACCATTAAAGGTCCGGAACGTGGTCATATTGTTAGAAGCCGTATCACTTAACCATTTAACCGTTGAATAGAAACGGTAATCCTCTGTTATATTCTTCGGATTATAACTGGGGTAACCGGTATAATCGCCTTCATATTGATATTGGGCTCGATTATATCTTTTGGACCCAATCGAATCCTCTCTGGAGGTGACCCGATATTCCTGTACCGAATCCATTGAATTAATGTTACGTACCGTCTGATCGTATTCATAAGTCGTTTTGGAATGAGGGTATGTGACTCCTTTCAATAAGGAGTAATAATTATAGTTTTGCTCCCCTCCATATCCCCTCCAAGGATCGTAAACCGCATATTGGTAATCATAATTGAAGAAGGTTTCATCCCCGTTCCGGTCAGTAATAACCCATAACACAGGAACATAGGTCTCTAATTCATTAACTCTAGTCTTTACTCTTCCTTTGGTTAATGTGACCTTCTGTACCTCCATTCCTCCATCTTTTACGCGAATGGTAACATTCTCTCCATAGAAATCGCCCTCAGTCTCCAGATTATTCTCATATTCAATGGTCACTACCCGGCCAACTGAATCTGTTATTGAACTGATAACTTCCAATTTCATACCGGAATATTCGAGTTTAGTATGTTTAAAGGTAATCGTGTTCCCATAGCGGTCTACAATTCCTAACAATAGGCCTTTTCCAGAAAAATATTCACGTCTTTTATCGGCATACTCCACACATGAAAAGGAAAACTCGTCGCCATTGAAGAACTCATTGCTTGAAATCAGACGCATATTCTTGCTTTTAAAGTTCAAAAACTGAGTGTATTGAGTAAGCTCATCTCCATTCTGCGGGTAAGGCGCTACCGCAAAAACTCCGCCTTGGCCATCATGATAGTATGAATACCCACCCACAGTTTGAATAGAAGGGAATTGAAGCGACCAGCCTGTTCCAAGATTGTAACGTGTTAGGTAATGGTCATATCTGGCTGTGAAATGCCCCGTAGAAGTATATTGTATGTCCAAGGAATGAGCCTCGTTCGAGCTGTACATGATCCCTATATCTAAATCTAGTCCATCCCGTCCAGGTAAATGAATCTGATTTTGTTTCCAGGTCAATGATCCAGATGCAGGGTCGACAGTTTCACTGGTCAGCTCCCGGTCTCCATATTGAGGTTTATTGGTCTGGTTAATCTGTGCTTGCTTCACTAATCCGTCAAAGATGCCAGAAACAGTTCTGTCAAAAGCAGTATATTGGGAAGAAGCGAGTTGAAGTTGACTGTCAAGGAGTGCCTCTTCTCCATACACGAGCGACATCACGCTTTGACGCTGAACGACAGAATGAGCTTCACCCTCGTTCTTATACACAGAATCCGGTACTGAGGGCGGCTCCGCCAGGTCAGCAGCTGGATCTTTCAATTTCTGTTCAATCTCTTCCCAGGTTAACTTGCCGGGATGGCGCCACTTCAAAAGCTCGAGTGGTGTTCTCCCGGATGACTCCTGCATCATTAGATTGATGCCATATACATCCTCATAAGAAGCTCCTGCCAGAAAGAGCTGTTCAATCTCAGTTTGGGACAAATCCTGTGAGCCCTTGTTCTGATTAGCCCTGGAACGGAGATTCGTTGTCTCCTCAGACGCTTTGGAATCCAACCGCCCTTGCTTCAATAATGTTCTCGCTTTTAGAGAAAGGAGCGCCGGAGGCAGTATGTTCTGTTCATATGTAGCTTTAGCTACGGTAATACTCTCATCAGGCATTGGAGGTGCCCCTACACGTTGCCTCCTGCTCATCAGCCGTTTTCTCTCAACTGGCGACGCATCTGAAGTAACCTGTGAGTTCAATTCATCCCCCACCATGGGAGTGGGGGCCGGCTTGGCTTCAGTTGACGTTGTAAACAGAGAATGTGGCGGTTCAGAAGGAGCCGCTGAAGGTTCAGGAACGTTAGCCGACTCCAATTCATAAGGACTTACCTTAGCACTTGCTCGTCCCTCCAGGGTTGGAAATCCGCCCCCAATTAAAGCAATGCTTAGAATTAATACTATCCAGCGATGGAGCGGGTGCTGACTTTTCATATAACATTTCTCCTATCTGTATGAAGTGAATGGTTTAAATAGTTTTCGTATAATATTGACCGGGGCCATAGTATTTAACAGCTTTGTTTAACAACTCTCACATCTATAACATCTATTAATTAGATATATTCACCGTAACCCCACCAATCCCCCTACTATTTCCATAGCCGTCGTGGGCATACATATGGGTGATGTACACGCCAGTTTCATTCCCATGATTAGCAAAAGGAATCCGAACTTTCCATTTGGACGAACTCTCGCGTTCCCCTTGATACCAATTGAGATCATCTTGGCCATTATGATTCGTCCACGTCGGGAATTCCAGCCGGGTTACATTAGCCGGTATTCCGTCAATAGAGACTTCATAGTAACCGTCACTGATCTTAGCATTAACAGGTGCTTTCAATATCTGTGAATTCGTGACGTCATATTCCCAAGCTCCAAGGAATTGGCCACTGGAATAAATATGAGTAACATACTTGCCTGTCTCTGAATGGTGCCTAGAGTACACGAGCGTTGCTTTCCATACGCCGTTCCCGACTTTAACCCCTTCAATCCACTCAATATCATCCTGATTATTATTAGCCGTCCATGTCGGAAATTGTACACTCTGGATAGACGGATCTACCCCATAGATGAATACGTCATACGAAACACCGGACAGATCGGTCTCTTTAGATCCCCCTGCTCCGCCTAACACATTGACTACTTTGCCGCCCACTCCTGTTTTGTTCCCATACCGATCAAATGAATAAATGTGTGTAATATAATTTCCCATTTCAAAGTTGTGTGTACTGAACGGTATCTTAATTCTCCAAGATCCGTCTGCAAGTCTTTCACCTGTTATCCAGGGATTGACCAAGTCATCTTGTCCCATATGCTCTGTCCACGTAGGGAAGCGTACCTCTTTAATACTCTCCGGTATACCATTAGCCTGCACAGTATAGAACCCGTCAGCCAGCGAAGCTTGTTCAGGTGCTGTAATCGTCACTCCGTTGTTCCGGACTTCTGCACCTACATCACTAACCATTTTCCCATCCGCATAAATATGTGTAATATATGTACCTGTCTCTCCACCATGTCTATTAAAAACTACAGTTCCTTTCCAGACTCCATCGGCCAGTTTTTCCCCTACGATCCACTCCACATCATCCTGGTCCTTCCAGGCAGTCCAAGTTGGAAAATGTACTTGCTGGACATTAGGCTGAACCCCACGGATATAAATATCATAGGATACTGAAGATAGATCGAAGACATAGGGTTCGGATGAATTCATCTGGCTGCGCTTGACCAGATTTCCGTTAGCATCATATGTATATTGAATCATTGAGCGGTCCGGCAGAATTTCTGTATCCAAGCGCCCATGATTGTAGGTATAAATACGCTGCGGAGATGAACCAATGGCGTCAACAACGATATGGTTCGTACTGGATGCTTCAGCAATGGCAGAGGAAGCTGCATATCCTAAGATTAGGATAGACAGGAGGTAGAACTTCTTTACAAGGTTCAAGATTTTCATACTCACGAAATTTCACGCTCCATTACTCACTATATTTCAATACCATCAGTTAAAAACAACAGAGAGAATATCTGAAAGACCCACAGAGTAGCCGAAGTAATTCTCTGAGATTAGTATTGTTAGGATTTATTGATCCCGAACTCACTAAGTTGAAAATAAAAACCTCCGTTATCATCGGTACCCAGTTTGGTCGCATATACACGTACATACCGTGCCAAGATGGGAGCATTGAAGGTGAACGTTTTAATATTCCCATTGTTAACATAGCCGGTGTAAGACTGTCCCTTTACGTCTGTCCAAACTTTACCGTCTACGCTGCTCTGTATTTTAAAATCGACCGGAAAGCCCAATGTTGCTCTTGGAATCAGTTGAATGCCAGCAATTTTTTGGAGCATACCGGAATCTACAGCTACCCACTCTGTACTTGTTGACGGATAGCGCGCAATACTTGACCACATGGTTGAAGTGTTTTGGTCTACCACTCTAGATGCGGACCAGCCACTTATTGCAGAAGAAGCTGCTACATTTGACAAATAGACCTTAATCTCAGCAAGCTGAAAATAGTATCCTCCATTATCATCTGTCCCAAGTTTGGTTGCGTAAATTCTCACATAGCGGTCAATAACAGGGGCATCAAAGTTAAAGGATTGAACAGATCCATTGTTGACATATCCTGTGTAGGACTGCCCCGGGACATCTGTCCAAGTCTTAGCATCGCTACTGCTCTGTATTTTAAAGTCAACCGGAAAGCCCAATGTTCCCCTTGGATATAGCTCAACTCCTCCTATCATCTGTATGCTCCCAGAATCTAAGACGATCCATTCTGTACTCTCAGCCGGATATCGCGCTATGCTTGACCAGGTTGTTGTAGCATTCTGATCTACCAGTCTGGACGCAGGCCATCCCCCAGTTGTGGATGAAGTCGCAACCGTAGAAGGCTTAATCTTAATTTCAGCAAGCTGGAAATAAAATTGTCCGTTATCGTCCTTTCCCAACTTCGTGGCATATACTCTTATGTATCTTGCAATTACCGGTGCTTCAAACTGAAAAGAATGAGTCGAACCGTCATTGACAAAATTGCTGTAGGTCTGACCAGGGAGATCTGTCCAAGCCACTGCGTCGTCACTAGACTGTATTTTGAAGTTTACCGGAAAAGACAGCTTCCCCCTTGGAGTTAATTCGACTCCGCCTACAATACCACTTTTGCCTAGGTCAGCAGCTACCCATTCCATATCGCCTTCGTTACCTCTATTTACACTTGACCATACTGTTGCCGAATTGTTGTCCCTAAGTTTGTAAGGCTCCCAGCCCTCTATACTAGAAGAAGTAAAAACAGTGTATCCTGTAGAAGCAATCTTTCGTTTGAGATTCCCGTTACGGTCATATACATAATAGAAACTATTGTTGTTTGAATCTATTGTGTAATCTAGTCTGCTCCCCCCAGAATCATAATGATAGATTGTCGTGTTAAGATTATTAGATGATTCAGCATTCACAGAGATGGAGGTTAAAATAAGAATTAAAAACATCAAACCTATTATTTTATAGCCTTTCATTTCAATCTCTATCCTCTCTTAAATTAGGTTTTTTGAACCATCGAGATAAAAGATATAAATCATTTCTTCTCCACTTTCAGTAAATTACCGTTCTTATCATATGTATATTGGATTGTTGATCCGTCTGGCAGGATAGTACGCAGAAGCTGGCCTGCTGCATTATACTCATGCTGAAGTTGATTAAAATCCGTACTGACTGCAACGCGTACAAAACCTGCTTCCCGGCCGCTTCCCTTAATGATCAAGTCCCCTCTTCCGTCGCCACTCACATCGCTGAACCATAAATCATCACTATCAATCATTCTACTGCCAGAGTTCCAGGTCCAGTAAGGATAGCCACTTCCAGTACTCAAGGATGCATACAACCAGCCATCGTTATAACCCACATTTTTCCCAACCGATATCATATCGGCCTTACCGTCTCCATTAATATCTGAGAACCACATGGTTCCGCTGTCGTCGATCATCCGTTTGCCGCTATTCCATGTCCAGTATGCATAGCCTGCTCCATTACTCAATGAGACGAACACATATCCGGAATTTGCTGCACCAGGCTGAGCTTTGGAGATCATATCGGCTTTGCCGTCACCATTGACATCAGCAAACCACTGAACATCGTTGTCGTTAACCATTCGAGCCCCGGATGTCCAGGTCCATGGATTATAACCGCTGCCAGTACTTAAAGAGACATACATCTGACCCGCATTGATTGCTCCGGAATGCCCTTTTGCGATCAAATCTGCTTTACCATCCCCATTCACATCTGCAAACCATGCTGTATCTTGTGGATTGAGCATTTTGATTGAAGACGTCCAGGTCCAAGGCTGAAAACCCGAGCCCGTACTTAATGACACGTATATGTATCCTTCATTCCAGGCACCTGCCTGTCCGACTGAGATTAGATCTGCTCTTCCATCCCCGTTGACATCCTCAAGCCATAATGGACTATGATCATCAAGCATCCGAATGCCAGAGTTCCAGGTCCATGGCTGGTATCCGCTCCCAGTGCTCAAAGAGACGTACACTACCCCAGCATTCCATGCCCCAGGTTCTCCTTTAGAGATTAGGTCTGCCTTACCATCCCCGTTCACATCAGCGAACCACATTGAGCTATGGTCATCGATCATGCGGGAGCCAGAATTCCACGTCCATGGCTGAAATCCAGTCCCGGTGCTTAAGGCAACGTAGACAACTCCAGCATTCCACGCCCCTGCCTCACCTTTGGAGATCAGATCCTTCTTGCCATCCCCGTTCACATCCTCGAACCACATTTGACTATTGTCATCGATCATACGGCTAGTTGTGGTCCAGCTCCATGGGAGGTACCCAGTATGCTTATTTAGATTGGGGGCTCCAGCTGCGGAAGTATTTGTACTGATAATAAATGAACAAAGTATAGTAATGACCAGAAATAGAGTTTTGCATTTTTTGAAGTTCATGTTAGTTTTAAGCCCTCTCTTTAATTGAATGACTTCCTCACTCATCATAATTTACCGCCCCGCACATTTAAACGGTTGTATTTTGTCGAAATAAAACTTATATTGTCGATTGCGTACTGTTTTAGTCACATTATCAGAATGGAGACTTCTTTAATTTACAGAGATTGCCGAAAAGGCTATAATCCTCTAAGAATTTATTTAGGGGGATTAAGAGAAATGGGTGTAATCGTAAATAAATATCGTTCAAAATTTATTATGTTTGTGTTGGGAATGCTTCTTTTTTTGATATGGGACAACGATGTGTCTTTAGCAGTTCAGTATAATTACAAAGGTTCTACAGGACAGCTCAGCAGTGTGACTTATGATGATGGAACGGTCATTATTTATAAACATGACATGAATGGTAATCTCACCTCTAAAAGCAAACTTAAAACACCTGTAGTTCAAGCACCCGCAGAAGCGACTTTATTAGATAGCTCCTATGAGGTATACGCCTATGGGGTTAAAAAGGAAGCCAAAAACGTTACCTTTCCTACTTGGACGGCTTTTAATGGTAATGATGACTTAGCTTCTCCCTGGGTAGCCGGTGAAAAAGTCTCGGATGGTATTTGGAAAGCTGTCGTTCCTTTTAGCAAACATAATCAGGAGTCTGGATTGTACTACAATGATGTCTGGGTTGATGGTGTATATTTTGGAGGAACCACTACAGTTGTTAAAAGAAATAAGGTTACTCTTCCAGAGAAGGTGAATTTTAAGGATGGAGCCTATGATATTATCGTTGAAGGAGTAAGTGAAGCAATAACTAATATGACCTTCTACACTTGGACTGAAGCCAATGGTCAGGATGATTTGAAGCAAAATAAAGGGCAGAAAGTATCGCCAGGAGTATGGAAAATGACGGTTCCGTTAAGTGATCATTTTTTCGAGACAGGTATATATACTACCCATATCTATACAACTGACTTATACGGAAATAGCACTGGAATCGGTGTTCAGACTCAAGTCCATTCCTCTGTAATTGCTCCCTCTGAGGTATATCTATTGGATAGTTCGTATGAAGTCTACGCCTATGGAGTCAAAAAGGACGCCAAAAATGTTTCCTTCCCCACTTGGACGGCTTTCAATGGTAATGACGATCTAGCCTCTCCTTGGGTAGCCGGTGAGAAAGTCTCCGATGGCATTTGGAAAGCTGTCGTTCCTTTGAACAAGCATAATAATGAGTCCGGGTTGTACTATAACGATGTCTGGGTTGATGGTGTGTATTTTGGAGGGATTACCACCATTGTTAAAACCAATACGATTATCATTCCAGATACAGTTAGCTCAAGGGCTGGTTCATACGAAATAACAATAAAAAACGTACGTGAAGATATTTCTAAACTTACCTTCTATACTTGGACCGAGTTACATGGTCAAGATGATATAAAACAAAGCGGAGGACAAAAAGTATCACCAGGAACATGGAAGATTACCATTCCTCTCAGTGAACACAATTACGAGACTGGCACTTATATAACTCACATCTATACCACTGACCCTCTTGGAAATAGCTCTGGAATAGGTGTTAAAACCATTGTAATCAAATGATATTCTCATCTGAGCAGCCATTGGATAAACAGCACTTAATACCAACCACAAACAACCCCGCAGCAGAATTTACATCTGCTGCGGGGTTCTCTCTATCCCAGTCAATCTATCCTAACCCGCCACTTACCTCCAGCCTACTCCGTGCGCCCCCGAAGCAAAGCGATCGCTGCCAGCAGGAAGGAGACCAGCGAGATGCCGAGGGTAATGTAAACCATCGGCGAGGTGCCGGTGCTGGTGCCTTCCTTCTCCACAATGGCCTGATGCTCGTCCATGGTCATGGTGCCGTTGCCGGACATGTCTGCGGCACCGTGGCCGTGACCGCCATCGGCGCTGCCGGAGGCTTCAGCGATGGCGGTAATGGAATGCGGGGATTCCGAGCCGGGTTCGCCGGACCATTGCACGAGGCTGCCATCCGCATAGTGCTGATAGGCATCCCAGGCGATATCGCCTGCGGAGTCCGGGTTCTTGGCTGTGAAGTAGAAGCGCTGGAACTGTCCGGCCTGAATGCCGCCATCCTTCGCAATCCAGCTCACCTTATTCCCCTCAACCGTTACTTCCCAGCCGGGAGTGGCTTCGTATTGCTTAAATTCCGCGCCTGCCGGAATCCGCAGATCCACCTGGACGGTGGCGCTTTCTTTTTCAGACGGTACTTTCAGGGTATACGTCTCCCAGGCCCCCGTGCTGGACTGGGCTGGACTAACGGTTACGTGGGCACTCGCCACGGCTGCGAACAACAGTAGTGCGGCGGCGGCCGGTGCGGCCAGTGCTGCTATTTTGCGAAACATTCTATTCAATGAAATCTCTCCTATTCTCTAATAATGGATATTGGGCCTGTCCACGCTATCTTAAGCTCTATCTCTTCCCCGGAAAATCCCGCTCCCGCGAAGCCAGCCCCTGCTCCAGGGCGTACCTTGTGAGCTGCGTGCGGTTCTGAAGCTGAAGCTTCTGCAGAATGTTCTTCAGGTGATTCTTAACCGTATGCTCGGAGATCCCGAGGGTGGCGGCAATCTCCTTATTGGTGGACCCGGAGGATACACAGCCCAGTATCTCCTTCTCCCGCGCCGTTAATGCCTCCCCCTCCTCCTTGACGGAGGTAACCGCGAACTCCTTTAGAATCTGGAACGCCAGCTCCCGGCTCAGCGGCACCTCTTCGCTTACAATCGCCAGCAAATATTCGATCCAGGTAGACGGGGCCAGGTTCTTCAGGAGGTACCCCTGCGCTCCCTGCTTAAGCGCTTCGAACAGATAAGAGATCTCATCCGACACGGTGACGATGACAATCCGGACATACGGGTATTCCAGCTTAATGCGCCGCGTGGTCTCCAGACCATCCATTCCCGGCATTTCGATATCGATCAGAATGAGATCCGGCATCCATTGCCCGGTCCAGACGATCGCCTCCGCTCCGCTGGCCACCGCACCAATCACTTCAAACCGTTCATCCAGCCCCACAATCTCGGTCATCGCTTCGCGTGCATGCGCATGATCATCGACGATCAGCACCCGGCAGCGTTCCATCCTGCGCACCCCCTTTTACAATTTCTACAGTGGTTCCGTCCGCTCCTGAGTGAAGTTGAAGCGCCCAGCCCATACTACGGGACCGTTCCCTCATAATCTGCAAGCCATAGCTGCCGTTCACCGCAAAAGGATCGTCATGCTCAATTCCAGCACCATCATCTGCAATGGTTACACGCCAGCCATGCACATTCCCTTGGCCCGATACGGATACCTTGCCCGCACGTGTGTGCTTACGCACGTTGATAATCGCTTCACGAATGCAGGACAACAGCTCTGCCTGTTCCGCCGGTGTCAGTGCCTGCTCCTCCAGATGCCAATCCAGCGATACCTCGATCATGACTTCTCCGGCTATTGCCACCAGCTGCTCATGGATAGAACGCTCCAGCGAGAAGCTCTCCGCGCCGCTCACCGGCACCTTCAGATTGGCAATGGCCTGACGTACATAACGGTTAACCTCGTGAACGGTCTTCTTGATCTGATCCACACTGTCCGCGCTGATGCCGCCATCCTTGCGGCCGTGCTCCAGCCGGTCGATCCGTACAGAGAGCAGGAACAGGGACTGGGCCATGCCGTCATGCAGCTCTTTTGCCAGTGCCTCCCGTGCTTCCATCGCTCCGGTTGCCGCCCGCTCCTGCTCCAGCTCCCGCTGATTGCGCTCCATGAGGCGAAAGAGCGGCAGCAGCAGAATAATACTGAAGAGAAATACCAATACAGGTGTTAAGAAGTTGCCTGTGTCCATAGAGATGTACGGCATCAGGAACTGATGTCTCACCCACTCCCAGATACCCACCATGACCGTTGGAATCAGCAGAATAAGCACTTTAATTCGGGTATACGTCACAGTTCCCTCCTTAATTTCTGTTCGTTATTTTACCATTTCCGGGTGATCTCCGGCATGACTCTTTAGGGCTATGCCCGTCCGCATATGTTACAGAATTAAGTATTTAAAAATTAAATCATTCTCTTCATAGCTCCCATCGTCCTATCATAACGGTTAGCGAAACAATATCCGATAGGTTACACTAGGAATGACATTTAATCAAGAATACATTCATACTGACAATACAGGAGAGATATTGAAATGAAACGGATTACGATTCTAATCGCCGACGATGATCCCGACATTGCCGATCTGATCGGACTGCATTTGGAAAAAGAAGGCTACCACCCCATAAAGGTTACAAACGGCCCGGCAGCAGTGCAGGTCATCCAGTCCAGGCATATCGACCTGGCGATTCTGGATATTATGATGCCCGGGCTGGACGGGTATGAGGTGACCCGGCAGATCCGGGAGCAGCATGGGCTGCCGATTATTTTTGTGAGCGCCAAGACTTCGGATCTAGACAAAATCACCGGTCTTGTCATCGGCGCCGACGATTATATGACCAAACCGTTCAATCCCATGGAGCTGGTCGCCAGAGTGAACGCGCAGCTTAGACGTTCTATGAAGCTGAACCAGCCGGTTACCGAGCAGAAGGCCGTGGTGGAAGCCGGGGGACTGATCGTCGATCCGGACCGCCGTTCCGTGACCTTGTACGGACATCCCGTGGAGCTGACGCCGAAGGAATTCGATATCCTGTATTTGCTCGCCAGCTACCCGAAGAAAGTATTCAGCGCCGAGCAGCTTTTTCAGCAAATCTGGGGTGAGGCTTATTATGAAGGCGGGAACACCGTGATGGTCCATATCCGCACCCTGCGTAAAAAGCTCGGCGATGACCAGAATAAAAATACATGGATCAAAACGATCTGGGGAGTAGGGTACACGTTCAATGGCTAAACTTGTCCGCAGCTTCCGCTTCAAAATGATATCGCTGCTGGTACTCAGCATGATTTGCTCCGGTGCTATTACCTTTGTACTCTACAAAAGCCTGCAAATGTATTATACCTCTCAGGTGAAGTATGAAGACAAGCTGACCCGCTTCCGTTATCTGATTGCCGATTTCGGCGACCTGAATTTCTTCCTGATCTTCTTCATCCCGCTGGCGCTGCTGTTCTTCTTCCTGTTCACCAAGCCGTATGCCCGCTATTTCAAAGAAATCTCGCACCATATCCGCCTGCTGGCTAACGGGGATTTCAAAAGCCGGATTCAAATCCATTCTAACGATGAATTCGAGGATATTGC
The DNA here is from genome assembly GCF_038595095.1 of Paenibacillus sp. FSL P2-0089. NCBI lineage: Bacteria > Bacillati > Bacillota > Bacilli > Caryophanales > Paenibacillaceae > Paenibacillus > Paenibacillus sp. FSL P2-0089. Next base: position 2,827,028 of record NZ_CP152006.1, on the reverse strand, counting down.
CGCTGATCTGAATCAGGCCAAGGATAAGCTGGAGGAAGCGGTGGAACGCGGGGACTTCGCGGAGAACAGCAAGGACAAGCTGGTGCTGAATCTGGCTCATGATCTGCGGACTCCGCTGACCTCTGTGCTCGGCTACCTGGATCTGGTGCTGAAGGACGGGGAGTTAACCGCTGAACAAGTGAAACATTACACCACGATTGCCTACACCAAATCACAGCGGCTGGAAAAGCTGATCGACGAGCTGTTCGAGATTACCCGGATGAACTACGGCATGCTTACCGTGGAGCAGCGCCCCCTGGATCTGAGCGAGCTACTGGTCCAGCTAAACGAGGAATTGTATCCTCTGCTGGAGAACAACGGGCTGACGGCCCGCACCCAAGTCACTCCACAGCTCAAAATTACCGGGGACGGGGAACTGCTGGCCAGGGTGTTCGAGAATCTGCTGACCAATGCGGTGCGTTACGGCAAAGACGGCCGTTATGTCGATGTCCGCTGCTACCCGGAGGGTGAGACCATCGTTGTCCAGGTCATGAATTACGGAGATAGGATTCCGGCAGAGGACCTGCCTTTTCTGTTCGATATGTTCTATACAGGTGACCGGGCACGGACCCATCAGGAAGGCAGTACGGGACTGGGGTTGTTCATTGCCAAAAATATCGTCGAGCAGCATCAGGGGACGATCTCCGTACAGAGTGACACGATCCGCACGGTCTTCGAGGTCCGTCTGCCGGGTCTGATCCACTAGTCTGGTCCAGCTATAGCAGTGTTGCCGTCCTTTTAGAATTTAGAAGGGCGGTTTTTTGCGTTGACACTTCAGGTGGAAACGGCTTTAGTTTTATCTTTTAAGAAAAACTTTATCTTTCCCCCACTTCTATTTAAACACACTCCTCTATGCTTAAGTCATTGAAACAAGGAGGACGAGAACATGAAGAAATGGTTAGTAATCATCGTAATTGCTGGACTGCTCGGAATGAAATGGATGGATAGGGACCAGGAGACCGCAACGAATGAACTGAATATAGAGACGGTACAGATGAGTGCAGATAACAGCTCTAAGAATCTGACGGTTATCCCGAAAGAGCAAATCTACCAAGGGAACCTGCTGCTGGTCAACAAGGATTACCCCGTTCACGATACAGGAGTCAGCCAGGACATCGTCCGTCTGCTCGATCATGAGGAGCTGACTTCCGGCTACCTGCTGCTGGATCACAAAACACTGCTCTCCAGGCAAGTCGCGGAGAAATTCACAGAGATGGTACATGCTGCAGCCGGGGAGGACATCAACAGCTTCCTGATCAGCAGCGGATATAGGGACAATGACAAGCAGCAGCAGCTATACGATGAAAAAGGGGCCGACTACGCTCTTCCACCCGGATACAGCGAGCATAACCTGGGCTTGTCGCTTGACATCGGTTCCTCCCAAATGGCCATGAGCCGTGCCCCCGAAGGGCAATGGCTACGGGACAATGCATGGGACTACGGCTTCATTCTGCGCTATCCCGAAGATAAGACCGATATTACCGGCATCAAGTATGAGCCATGGCATTTCCGTTATGTAGGGCTTCCGCACAGTGTGATTATGCGCGACAAGAACTTCACGCTGGAAGAATATCTTGAATTCCTAAAGGAGCAGAAGTCGATTGCCACTACCGTTAACGGGGTTGAATATCAGATCTCCTATATCGAAATTAACGGGAATACTCCTGTCCCTACCCCTGACGCCCAGCACGTTGAGTTCTCCGGCGACAATATGAACGGTGTGATTATGACGGTCTATCCTTAATGACTAACCCATATAACAGTACAATCTACAGAAAGCGGTGATGTAAAATGAATCAGGCACACAAGCAGACAAAGTACGGTCTGCAGGTACTGTTTACCGTCTACGTGTATATTTTGTTTAAAATCATTTTGTTCAAATTCGGGTCGATGGATCTCCCGTTTCTATGGCAGCAGCTTCAGCACAGCCCGGGCCATATTGCGGCCAGTCTGCAACGCGGAAATCTGATCCCGCTGGCCACTTTGACTAACACCTATCACCATATCAGCACTAGCACCGTCGTTAATTTCTTGGGAAATATCGCCTTGTTTATCCCTTATGGCATCTTCCTGGTGCTGCTCAACCCGAATGGAAGAGGCAGCGGCTCCTTCACCGGTGTACTGGTATGGTCCTTCGCGTTAAGCGCGGTTCTGGAATGCTCGCAGGCCGTCTTCTATATTGGAACGTTTGATGTGGATGATCTGCTGTTGAACACCTTCGGCGGAATACTGGGATACATGCTGATGAGGCCAATCCTGACGATCTATATGACAGGCAGACAAGGGTCCTCCGTCACCCAGAAGTGACGGGGAGCCCTGCTGTCCGTTCGCCCTGCTCACAAGGGAGAGATATAGCGGCCATATTCGATGGCTAGCTCTGTGAAGCCATTGCCTTCCTGCTTCAGGAAAAAGCTGTTCACACCCTCCGCTCCCCACCAGTTGAGCCCAAGCAGCAATCCGTCTGCCGAATGTGCTGCGAACAGCAGGGAGAACATCTGCGGATTCACCTCACCGCCATCATCGACACGCCAGACTGAATATTCATTATCCGTAATCTCCGAAGGATAGTCCTTGAAGCTGAGCTTCCCGCCTTCCACCAGCACAAGGCTGAACAGCATATCCTTATCTTGTCTTACAAACTGCACCAGATAGAGCTGTCTGTCCGGGCCCAGCCCGGCCAGCTTCCAGGCGGACTGGATCTTCCGTCCTTTGGCGGCTGCTATACTCTTGCGAAGCGGATCACCGGCCGCAAGCTGCGGGCCTGCCGGGTCAGCGGGCTGAAGCTCCAGCAAGGCTGCCTGCGGAAAGACCGCAGAATCAACCAGAACATAGGTCTCATCCCGCATCGCTGCGTCACCCTCTACCTTGAACAGATACCCGGACAGATTCGGAATATTATTCGCCAGCTCCCGTCCGTTGTTGTTCTCGTTACCCGTCTGCCATTTCTCCAGCTTCACAGCCAGCACCTGGCCTCCGTTCCCGATGGCAGTGTTCAGGGACTTCATCTGCTCCCCGGCGCCCTCCTCTTCCCTGGTGACCATGATATGACTCCCGGTCTCACTCGCGAATCCGAAGACTGGCTGCAGCTTGGCAGGGTCGAGCAAGGCAGCCGGGGCTGGAGAAGCCGTAGCTGACGATGATGCTGTCGGAACCGCACTTGGCGGGCTATCCGTCTGCTGAGCAGCTGGCGATGGACTGCCGGTAGACGGCCCGGCCGATGCTGCTGCACTGCTGGCAGCGTCATTGCTATTCGTTCGGGCACACCCGGTCAGGCTAAAGACTATGGCTGCTGCAAAAATAAGACTTCCGGCCGCTCTTACCCTGTGCCGGAAACTGTGCTTCGCTTGATTCATAACGGTCCTCCAATATAATTTAGTCGAAAATCCCCATGCTGAGGTAACGTTCCCCGGTATCGGGCGCGATACATAACACCCGCTTCCCCCGTCCCAGGCGCTGCGCCTCCTGCAAGGCCGTCCAGACTGCGGCTCCGCCTGAAGGTCCGAGCAGAATTCCCTCGGTACGGGCCAGTTCTCTTACCATCTCCAAGGCGTCCTCATCGGATACCTGCACGATCTCATCGTAAATGCTGGTATTCAGAATCGCCGGCACGAAGCCCGGGCTGGTCCCCACCAGCTTATGCGGCCCGGGCTGGCCGCCGGACAGCACCGGCGAACCCTGCGGCTCCACGACAACCACGCGCAGCTCCGGCAGTCGTGCGCGCAGAGCCTCGCCGGTTCCGGTGATGGTGCCGCCTGTCCCGGAAGTGGCAACGAAGACATCCAGCCTCCCTTCCATCTGTTCCAGAATTTCCGGCGCGGTGGTGGTGCGGTGAATATCCGGGTTCGCCTGATTCTCGAACTGCTGCGGGATGAAGCTGCCAGGGATCTTCCGTCCCAGCTCCACCGCCTTGGCAATCGCACCGGGCATCCGCTCCGCCGCCGGAGTAAGCACCACTTCCGCCCCGTAGGCTTTCAGGATATTGATCCGTTCCTTCGTCATATTATCCGGCATGATCAGGATCGCCTTATACCCTTTCGCTGCCGCGTTCATCGCCAGTCCAATCCCGGTATTCCCGCTGGTCGGCTCGATAATCGTCCCGCCCGGCTGCAGCCGTCCGTCCAGTTCCGCCTGCCGAATCAGATTATAAGCCGCCCGGTCCTTGACGCTGCCGCTGGGATTGAACATCTCCAGCTTCACATACAGCTCCGCGTCCTCCGGTCCGGTTACCCGGTTCAAGCGTACAACCGGCGTGCCGCCAATCAGCTCTGTAATATTATTGACTACCCGCTTCGTCATGGGTGTGCCTCCTTTGTTTCGGTCCTTATCCTATGCACGATATAACACCCATTGTATAGTTACGGGATAGCATTTGTCGATTATCAGGTGCAGCAGTAAAAGCCGCCTCCCACAAAACGGGAGACGGCTTTCTGCTCTGTTTCTGCTCAATGATACCTGCGGTAGCGGTGCAGGTTCAGTGAGATCTCTTCACGTGCCTCTAAGGATTCACCGTTATCGTGAACGTGGAGGTTGTGTTTTTGATCGGCGTTACCGTGTTCAGAATCTTCAGGTTGTTGAAGACCACGCTGCCCACCGCCGGCCCCTGGCCGGGCTCCGGCAATTCATTAGCCCAGATGCCGACACCGGATTTGGCGTCGAAGGCGTCACCACTCTTGAGGGCACCGGAAATCGTAATGTTCGAGAAGATCGTATCGGCTACGGGGAACTGCGGCGTAGAGCCGGAATAGTTCGTCTGGAACATAATTCCGTGATAGGTCGGGTCGATGATGTCCACATCGCTGACCCGGATGCCCTGGAACACCTTGGAAGCGGAGAACACCCAGATGGCCGGGAAGGTCTGTGCGCCCCAGAAATGTCCGCCTGAGCGGACGACGGAGATATTCTGGAAGTTCGTCGTCGGTGATGCCCCGAAGCCGTTCATCGGATAACCGAAGTCCAGCGAGCTGATCGTGATCCCGGAGTAGCAGAGAGTATCCGCAATATAGATGTTGCGGAAGGTATTCGCATACCCGCCGTACACGGCAAGACCGGCTGCCCGCCAGGTCAGGATGGACGTCAGATTCTCATAGACATTGTCCTTCATGTCGGAGCCGCCGGAATCGATCGCCGAGAACAAGGCGAAGCTGTCGTCTCCGGTTGCCCGGGCCTCGATGTTAGACACGAGATTGTTCGTGCTGCCGTTGGTCATATTGATGCCGTCGGCAAAGGTATTGCGGATGCGCGAGTTTTTAATGACCATATAATCGGTATTCGCGCCCCAGTACATACACACCTGATGCTCCGTCCAGATATTATCAATTGTCATGTTCGCCACATTGGAGAAGTCGAACACCTTGCCGGGGCCGTCAATCCGTGAAGTATAGTTGCCGAAGTAAGCAAACCCCGAGAAGGTTGAGCCGTTCGCTGAATCCGTCGCCCGGAAGCCGATGTCTGTATTCGACTGGTTGAGCGGAGCGTAGAACCGGGTATACCACGGTCCGGCTCCGATGATCTTCGCTGCCTTGCCGTAGACCTGGAATTTATTCGAGGTCTCATAGTTTCCGGCAGGAAGATAGACACCCGCAAGATTACCCGTTGTATCCATACGGACCTTATCCAGCGCATTCTGCACATCCTGATGCGTGAATCCAAGCGGAACGGTATACTTGGACGGGTCAGGATTGGCTATTGGCGATACCTGCTCCAGACTCACGAAGTCTATCGCATATTGCGAAGTATTGGCTGCATCCTTCTGCAGCCGGATCGTGCTGCCTGCCGGAATCGTGCTGTCGAACATGATATTCGCTTCGTCATAGATGTGGCGCGGGGATCCGGCACTCGGCGAATTGCCGGGACTGGCCTCCGAGCCATACAGCCAGGCGTATTTGGAGGTCAAGGTAATGGCCTTGTTGAACACTCCATTGACGTAGATATTGAGTGTAGCTGTCGTGCCGTCACCACCCGGAGCATCGGGAATAGAGAACCGGGTAACCAGGGTATTCGTGCTGGCTTTGGTCGTGAATTCGACATAGCTGCCTGTGGTATTCAGCGTAACGGCCCGTCTGCCTGAAGCTTCACCGGCCAGATCGCCGATATTCCGGTTAGGTGCCAGCTTGACCGCTCCGCCGCCGATCACGCCATCTTCCGCCTCATACATGTCGTAAGGCATATTGGCCCCGCGTCCGATGTAGAGCGACTGGTTCTGGATGTTATTGGCCCGCTTTACCGCCAATTCGTTGCCGTCCACGGCAATTTCTGTTTTTACATTATATTTGCCGTTCACAGCCGTCCAGGTCCCAAGAGCCACAGGAGCGGTAGTACTTCCGGCGGCAATGACACCATTATAGGAGCCAGTCAACGTTCTGAGGACTGCGCCTGTCGTAGCATCGGTCAAGGTCAGCGTAATGTTGTGCGCACCGCTGGCTGAGGCCGCCGTCCCCTGATTCTTAATGGCTACCGAGAAGCTGACCGTGTTGCCTGCTGCCGGGTTGCCGGGAGACCAGCTTACCGGAGAAGCAATCAGATCCGAGCTGGATACCGGATTCACAGTAAGGCCCGTAGGATGGGCATAGCTGTTATTGCCCTCATTCAGCTCAATAACATTGTTGTTCTCGTCAACCTTGGCGCTTACCGTATAGGTTCCGGCATCCTTGGCTCCGAGGCTGAAGGATACATTCGCGGAAGCTCCGGCGGCGAGCGCACCCACCGGGGCTGTCCCGGCAAGGGTGGTTCCGACATAGAAGCTGACTGTGGTTGCGGCCGAAGCCGCTGAGCCGATATTCTTGACGCTGGCACTCAGCGTAAGGGCATCTGTCTCCACCGGAGCGGACGGACTCCATGACATTCCGGTTACCGTCAGGTCAGGATTCGCCGCCGGTGTGCCTATGACCTGTAGCTCGGCTACCTGTCCGGCGCCTGAACCGGAATTCGCCGTAATTCTCAGCTGCAGCTCACTGACTGTAGCGGTGACCGGAATGGTTACTGAATTGCCGCTGGCCGGATTAAACGTATACTCTGCCGCAGGTACCAGACTGGTGAACGTTCCTGTGGACTGGTTATGTCCCAGCACCTGGATCGTCTGGGTACGGGTTGACCAGGCGGCAGCCGGATTGAGCTTCACGACCACCGAGGTGACATTGGCATTCGCGCCGAGGCTGACAGTCAGCGTATTCGGGTAGCTGCCGCCCGCTCCTTCCCAGTAGGTAGTGACATCTCCATCATTGGCATTGGAGGGGACGAAGGTGAAGACGGAAGAAGAAGCATGGATAGCCTTGCTGACCGCCAGATTCGAGCCGGGACCCGTGCTCGGGGTGGCGGTTGGCGTGATCGTCGGAGCCGGAGTCGCCGTTGGGGCTACAGTAGGTGTAGCCGTCGGTGCAACGGTCGGCGCGATCGTTGGAGCTACGGTTGGCGTAGCCGTTGGGGCTGCGGTCGGCACAGCCGTCGGAGCTGGCGTAGCCGTTGCCGTCGGCGTCGAGGAAGCGCTCAGCACAAGCTGATCCAGATTCACATTGCCGGAGTCAGATGCATCATATTTGTAAGCAATGGTGTTGGTTCCGGCGTTCAAGGCAAGAATCTCTGCCTGTGTCGACCAGGTATCCCAGTTCGAGAGATTGGCAAGCGAGGTCTGCTTGACCTTCGTGCCATTCACGTAGATACTCAGCGTCTTCGTACTGCCGGAGGCATTGGCATACCTCAGGGCTGCGCTGTAATTCCCTGCCGACGGAGCCGTTACCGAGAAGGTTGTGGCTGCCCCCTGAGTCAGGTAGCCGTCTACGAAGGCAGCACCGGTATAGCCGCTGTGATCAGTATTCGTCTTAGCCCCGCCGGATAAGGCGGCGGCCTCCGCTTCATAGGTTCCGGGTGGCGAGGCCGCGGTGCCGTACACCTCAATCTCCGACAGCTGTGCTGCGGGCCAGCCGGTGTTGCCCGTGAAGTTGATTTTGACATACCGGGCGGTTGCAGCTGTGAAGTTGATGGTGACGGAGTTCGCACTGCCCGGATTGAAGGCATACCCCGCAGACGCCGCCAGATTGCTGTAAGACGCATCATCCGTACTGCCTTGCACTGACAGCGTCTGTGTTCTGGCTTCCCAGCCTGCAGGCAGCTTCAGTACAACCTGATTCACACTGCTGCTGGCACCCAGATCCACCTTGATCCATTGCGGAAAAGCATTGCTGGCACTCTCCCAGTACGTACCCTGGTTACCGTCATTAGCATTCGCTGCTACATACACATCACCGACTGAGCTTGCGCTGATCGTCTTGCCCTGAGCCAGATTGCCTGCCGCCGCCCCCACTGCCGGAAATAACGCGAGCTGTCCCACACATAACACAAGCATCAGACCGTACATCAGGAATGTCCTTGCTACCGAAGACCTGGTTCTGCTGATCATTTGACAACCACCTCCCATAGATTATGGTGCTACCTTCGAGTATGCGCTTTCATAAAACAAATTATGGTAATAATATAAGATAGAGCCTGGCTCAGGTCGATGGCGTATTCTATGAAAAGTATGTGCGTACATACGGAGCGCTCAGGGAGAGAATGGACCTAACTGAAGTCGGCATACCCGCGGACGGCAGATCCTTTTACAATGAATACAACAACAAGCCACAGCGCAGGAGGAATCAGCTATGAATGAAAGTACCAGGCAGGAGCTATTATCCAAAAACGAAAAATTGATCAACATGGTGATCGAGCGGGCCAAACGGGATTATCCAGAGGAGATTGCGGTGATCGGGCTTACGGGCTCTTGTTGTACCGGGGATTATCATGAGAAAAGCGACCTGGATCTGATCATCATCAATAATAACAACCAAGGCTGGGGCATCTCGTCCTGCTTCATTCTGGGGGATGTCGGTTATGATATCTACTGCACTCCTTGGGAGACCCGGATCGAAGAACAAGCCGCTCTTGAAAGTCCGATGATCTCCTCTCTAATAGATTTACAGGTGCTCTACTATGCCAAGCCTGAGGATCTGGAGAAGCTTAGAGGCTACCAGCAACGGGCGCTAGATGCTCTGGCGAAGCCCATGGGACGCGATTCTCTGGAACGGGCGAAGAAGTGGATCGATCTGGCCAAGCAGGAATATGCGAATATTTGTCTTACAGAGGATAAGGGAGGCGTTAGGCTGGCTTCAGCGGAGTTGGTCTACAATCTGGTGAACGCTTTGACGCATATGAACAATACTTATCTGAAAAGAGGGCTGAAAAGATACCTGGAGGACACCGCAGCTTACCGCTACCTCCCTGAGAATTATGAGACGATCTATATGAATGTGATCTGCGCGATGATGACGGACGAGATCCGAAGTACCTCCGGCATTCTGCTCAAAAGTATCCTCGATCTGTACAGCACCCTGTATCAGAAATATGTGGAACAGCCTGTTCCTACCTATGATAATCTGGCGGGCACCTATGAGGAATTATGGTGCAACTACCGCAACAAGATCATTGCCAGCGCTGAAAGTAAGGATGCTTCTTACGCCTTCTACGCCGCCATGGGAGCGCAGGGTCTGCTGGATGAAATGACCGCGTCGCGGGGAACCCGGAAGTTCGAACTCATGCAGTATTTTGATGCAAGTAATCTGGATCTGTTCAAGGACCGGTTCCTCCAGGCAATGGATGACTATCTGGAGGAATATCAGCGGGTCGGCCGGCAGCCCCAGCGTTACGATACTTGTGAAGAGCTGTACCGGCAATATATGAAAAAGTAACAGATAAGCAAGATCAAGCCCCCTCCCTTCGTTCAGGTTGGGGGCTTGCCTAATTATACATTGAAGCGTGCTACCAGACCTTGCAGACCTTGCGCCAGCATGCTGAGTGCACTGGCAGAAGAGGCGATCTGTTCCACTGAAGCCATCTGCTCTTGTGATGCGGCGGATACTTGCTGTGTACTTGCCGCTGTAGTCTCCGAGATATGCGTAACGTTACGGATAGAGTCTACAATCTCTTCGGTCGCTGCCGTGATTTCTTCTACCGCGCCGGATACCTCCTGAACCTGTCCCGCTAGTGAATCAATCGAATGGCGGATGGCATTGAAGGACTGCCCGGCCTCTTCTATGATCCGGGTTCCCCCCAGCACTTCGTTCATGCTGTTCTTCATCACCTTCACTGCATGATCTGCATCGGCCTGGATACCGGTTGCCATTTCAGCAATCTGATTGGCGGAATCTGCGGACTGCTCAGCCAGTCTGCGCACTTGATCGGCTACCACAGCAAATCCTCTGCCGTGTTCTCCGGCCCGGGCCGCTTCGATGGTCGCATTCAGTGCCAGCATATTCGTCTCCGAGGCAATCCCCTTGATCACCCCGACAATGCTGCTAATGTCCTGTGAACGCTTCACGAAGCCCATAACCTTTTCCGATAAGGACTGAATGGATTCGTTGATGGAATCCATCTGCCGGACGGCAGATTGCAGGGATAGATCCCCGGCCACCGCATAATCTGCAGAACGCAAGGAAGCTTCCGAGATATCCTGTACACTGGCAGCAATCAGCTGAATACCGTCCGACATTTCAATAATGGTGTTCATGTTAGTCTGCAGGTCATTCATCTGCATGCCCGCACCACTTGCGACCTCACCCATAATTCCGGAGATCTTCTCGGTCGTTTCGGCGGTCAATCCGCTATCCGAGGTCAGCTTCACTGAAGAAGCCGCCAGACCGTTCGCGGATAGCTTCACCTGGGTGATCATCGTTGCCAGATTATCGGTCATTGTATTGAAATTCCGGGCCAGCTCACCGATCTCATCCTTCGTCTGCACACTAAGCTTGCGGGTTAGATCGGCATCGCCGTCGGCAATCTCCTGAAGCTGCCTGTTGACATCTTTCACCGGCTTCAGTATCCGGGCAGACAATACGAATGCGATCAACAGAGCCAGTACCACCGATAATCCCGTCACCCCCATGCTGGTAATCATAGAGGAGCTGCGGTGGGTTGCCGCCTGACTCTGTTCCTTCATAATTTCATCATGCAGCATCGTCTCGAACACCAGCTGTGAATCGATGATCGTCGTAAGGGAGAGGCTTGTGAACGACTTCTGCGCTTGCGGGAAGTTCCCTTCCTTAGCCAAGGCAAAAGCCTGCTCCAGCACCGTCAGATAATTGTCCCATTCTCCCTCCAGATTCTGAATTCCTGCAAGCTCGGCTTCATTCAGGCCGGCTCCCTTAAGCTCTTCGACTGAGGCTGTAATCTCTGGTATCTTGGCTTCATAAGCGGTCAGATTGGCTGTTCGCTCCTCTGTGGTATTACTCATCACATACCTTGCGGCCAGACCGTCCGCCGTCCGGATATCATCAGTTAATTTCTGTACCATCGACAGCTTGCTGTAATTGCGGTTGATCTGCTCTGTAAGCATGGTTACCTTAGCCTGAAATATAGTACTGCCGAATATAGCGAGAATGAACACGATAATAACAGCGGCGAAACCAAACATGATTTTGGCCCGGATTCCTCTAAGTCTGTTGAACATGATAACTACCTCCACTCGATATGTAAGCTCTACTGTGTAACCTCTATGTATCGTACATCTTCATTCTTAAATGAAACTGAAATACGCTGCCGGGAGCACAAAAAAACCTCCACCCCTGCCAAAAGCAGGAATGGAGTTTCTATGAATTACGTCCCTTAATTCCGGTTCAATCATACAGGTTCCCGTTCGCAAGCCTTGCCAGCCGCTCCTCATCCCGCACAATCAGCCGGCCGTTCCTGCGTTCAATAATCCCATCTTCAATCAGGCGGCGCACTACCCGGTTCAGATGCCGGTAGCTGGTGCCGAGCAGATCGGCGGTCTCTGTCAGCGTGGAGGTGCGAATCTCTTCAACGCGCTGGGCGCCAGTGTTGTCCGCGAACAGCGACATCAGATAGCTGGCGAACCGGTTCTCCACCGGATAGAGCACATTCATGGCTGAGGTCTGGCCGAGCGTGTACATTTTGTGGCTCAGCTCTCCGACCAGGAAACGCAGCAGCGCTGTATTGTCTTCAATCTCCCGGAGCAGCAGCTTCCTTCCGGCGACAAGCAGCAGGCTGTCCCCTACGGAGACCACCTCATTCTTGACGGGATACTGGCGCAGCAGCTCCACATCCCCGATCACTGACATCGGCCGGGCGAACCGGACCAGCATCGACTTGCCGTTAGGCAGCAGCGTATGAATCTTCAGCTTGCCCTGCATCAGGAAAAACATATGCTCCAGCCGGTCGCCAACCGAGCAGACTGCCTCCCCTCCGCCGTAACGCCGAAGCTCCATCTGTGCAATGGCGCTGCTGCTGAACATGGCTGTGAGACCATTCTGCTCGGTAAGGCTTCGAACCGCCTCCGGATTTATAATCGATTGCATGCGCTTCTTCTCTCCTTGTGTCATTTCTGCTGAAATTACTGTATCACAAGTCTGAGGCCGGAAGCTATTTCTGCATTACTTCTCCTGCAAAATACTCCGCAAGCGCTCTGCGCTCCCGGTGATTCGCCAGATTGAATGATGGCCAGCTCTGCTTAGGCTGAGTACGGTAAGACAGTCTGCTGCGCAGCGCCTCGTCCAGAATCCCCTTCTCCTGCTTGCTGAATTCGATCAGCTCTGGAACCACATCTGCGGAGAGTCCGGCCAGGTAACCGGCATCCAGTGTGCCGCTTGCTTCATAACGCTGGATATTCTGCTTCGCAATGATATAATCCATCCCTATATAGTTCATCAGCACATAGGAGAGCAGGCCGAGCACAATGTAACATTTTAGAAGCGGGAAGGGTTCCCGGCTAATCCGCACGGCCGCCAGCACCAGCAGCAATCCGAGGAAGATCATGAAGGCATGCACCAGGAACCGGATGTAGGTGTAACCGTACGCCTCTTCATATAGAGTCAGCCGCGAGTACGCAGAATACAGCATGACCATGGAGCATAACACCAGAATATACAGCAGGACCTGAATGACCCGCTTCAGAATTCCGCCCGCTTTACGCACTGCCAGCAAGGACAACAGCAAGATCGCGAAGTTAATGGATGTGACCAGAATCAGCTCCAGAAAACCGCTCCGCGCATAGTCCGCATACGTACTATTCTCCGGCAGAATCCCGTCCCAGGCCCCGAAGAGATACGAGAACTGGACACTCACAAACAGCATGTACACCGCATTAATTGCGGTCAGCACGGTAGTGATAATGACCGGGTCATCAAGACCGATACCCTCCTCCCCTGCTTCAGCCGCTTCCAGCTTCTGCCCCATCGCATCAAACTCACTGACCATAGGAGTGCGGATATAGGATTTACTCTGTACGAACCCCCAGACGAAGCCGAACATGCCCAGCCCGAGCAGCAGAACCCACAGACCCCGGAAGATCCAGTCCCCCAGTGAAATATTGTCAAAAATCCCCGGGAGTGCTTCCAGCAGCTGACTGAACACTCCGTCCGCCGTAGAGAGCAGCGAGATCACAATCAGCAGCAGCGGGACGGAAATCAGCAGACCGATCAGCACCCGCATCAATACTTGCTTGCGTTCATTCGGTAGCCCGCCTTTGCCCCGGCGCAGCAGCCTCAATGCCGTGGCCCAGTTGCGCAGACTTTGCGGGAACAGATGCTCAAGCGCCGCGCCGATCAATGCGAGTCCGCTCCAGGCGGGCTTGCGGTAACTAAGCATATACGTCATATGTAATAGAATGAGCACCGGAATAACAACGATATTAAGTGCAAAGAAAAACCAGTTGCCGAACAGCATATAGGTCAGGGACAACAGAAATATGGACACCATCCAAACATAGCTGAACCAGGTCTGCTTGCGCAGCTGCTCCTTGGCGAAATAGAGCATAAAAGCATAAAATGAGACCACAAAAATCGGGTATGAGATCCCCGGCATTTTGCCGTAGAACAGGTACTGATGCACAATCGCAAGCAGAAATGCGGCCAGTAAGGCTACACGCCCAAGCCCCGGTTTGGATACCGTTTGTTCGTCCATGGTAAATTCCCCCATCTTTTTACTGTCATATCCTGATTCTAGCTGATAAAATAAGAAGAAAAAGAGAAATATAATATTATTAATTTCCTATTTTAAAAATTAGGCAGGAGGAGAATGTCCCAAATGAAGCTGCACAGTCAATTCCTGAAGCTGCATTCGCAGCATGGAGGTCCTGCCGATATCTCTGTCACCCTGGACGAGCTGGCCTTGACCCTTGGCTGTACCCACCGCAATGCACTGCATGTGGTCCGCAAAATGGCCGATCTCGGCTGGATCACCTGGACCCCCAGCCGGGGACGGGGGCGGCGCTCCAAGCTGGTGTTCCTCGCGGCGGCCGAGGACATTGCCCTGGAATCCATGAAGCAGGCCATAAGCAGCAAGGATATCAGCAGTGCGCTGGAGGGTATCCGCGGACATGCCCGCACCTCATCGCTGCAGGACACACTGCAAGGCTGGCTGCTGGCTTACTTCGGGCATCATGCCGAGGTGCACAGCGACAAGCGGATCGATACGCTGCGGCTGCCGGTCACCCAGCAGCTCCATACCTTCGATCCGCTCTATATGAATTTGCTGGCGGAGTCATTCGTCTCCAGCCATGTTTTTGACGGGCTGGTCGGCCGCAGCGGTGAACGCGGCAAGGTGATCCCCGGCCTGGCCCATGCCTGGGAGATAGACGGGAGCCGGACGGCCTGGACTTTTCATCTGCGCAAGGAGGTCTTGTTCCATCATGGCAAGGTACTGACCGCCGAGGATGTCGTCTACTCGTTCGAACGGATGATGTCTACCTCGCAGCGCATGCTGTACAGCTATATTGTCAAAGAGATTCAGGAGGTCCAGGCCTTGAATGCCTCTACTGTCCGCATCCTGTTGAAGAAGCCGAATGAGCTCTTCCTTCCCTTCCTCTGCACCAGCCGGGCGGCGATTGTGCCCCGCGATCTGGAATCCATTGGAGAGAATCTGTTTGGACGCAGGCCGGCTGGCACCGGTCCGTTCAAGGTCGTAGAGATGAATGAGGATACCTGTGTGCTGGAGGTGTTCCCTTATTATTTTCAGGGGCGGGCCCATCTGGACCGTGTGGAGATTATCTATGTCCCATGGAGCCTTGACCGGGAGCCCTCAGAGACCGGCTCTGCCTTCCATGTCATCCCGAATCCGTCAGCAGCGGGCGCAGACTCTCTAAGCAGAATCCACTCCGAGTCCTATGTCCGCAAATTCGTAACCTGCAACACGAAGAAAAAGGGACCGCTAAGCGATCCCCTTCTCCGTGCCGAACTGCTGTCCTGTCTGCATGAAGCTCCGAGAGTGCCCTTCCGGCATTTCGCAGCGCCTCCGGCTGAAGTCTTGCAGATTGCCACAATCCCGCAGTACGCCGGGGATGCCGAATACATCGCCGCAAGACTAACGCAGCATGGATATTCCTGCAAGGTATTATCCGTGTCGCCGGAGGAATTCAAAGGTCCGATCCGCCTGAAATCCGACCTGATCGTCTTCTCGCTGCTCCGCGACCAGGACGAGCAGCTCCGGCTGTACGACCTGTACCTGACCCTCTCGCAGCACATCGAACCGCGCACCCGTGCGGGCATTGAGGGCAGGCTGCGCCAGATCTCGCGGGAGCCTGACGCCGCCGTTCGGGCGGAAGGCTTCCGGGTGATCGAGGATACTCTAACCCGTGACCACCAGCTGCATATTCTCTACGAACGGCCTGCCGAGACCGCCTATCTGCCCTCCGTGCGCGGGGTGACCTTCAACAGCCAGGGCTGGGTCGATCTGCGCCATCTGTGGTTTCCGCCGGAGCTGTAGATATAGAGTAGAGGGTCCGGGGGAGGCTGACTACACCGCCAGACTATATTAGGACCAGCAGCCTCCTTTATTCTGTACCGGGTAAATACGTATCCAGACCTCTGCGCACCAAATTAGGCGAGACTGGCTTCCGGCCGAGTTCCCTAGACCAGATGGAGAGCTGGCCGATGTGATGAATCTCATGCGCGGCAATATGGCGCATCACTTCGCCCCATCTATGCTGGGTAACCTGCCCATCCGGCCGATCCTCCCTTAGAATCCTCCGTTCCAATCCCTCATTCCAGGCCACTATGAAGGACTCCACCTCCGGCCGGAAGCGTGCGTCCACCTCTCTGATTTTCTGCAAAGTATTGTACTCCGTGAAGTCTAAACGGATATCCGGCTTACCTTCCATATCCCGGACCCAGCTTAATTCCACATCCAATATATGCACCAGCGTCTGCAGGATTCCGCCCACCCCGCCAATGCGTGTCTTCACCAGTTCTTCTTCCGGCAGCTCCTGACACCATTGATACCATTCCTCGCGGACCTGCCAGTTATAACGAAATAAGGTTTGCATGGTTGTCCTCCTTAGATTTGAACTCAAAGCTTGGTCGTCGCTGCGGTGAACATTTGGCCCTCCGGCCGCTGCCCAGTTTGGATTTCCAGATTATAACCGCTCCTCGCGGTAGAAATCCAAACCAAGCCTATGCTTACGATGGGAGCTTTCCTTCGGAAAGCTTTGAGGCGGACGCTATCGCTCCTACAGTTCCAAATTTCCCCTCCGCTTCTTTTGCTTTTTGTTAAATGCTATAGTGCTTCTTATATACCTAACCCTTTCTTGCGCCGGATGCTATAAAATCTCATCGCTGTGGGAACACCCTTGATCTCCAGCACCCCGTTGTAGATCAGCTCCCTCACCCTGTACTCAAAATAAGCATCACCGACATACTGCTCGCAGTATCCGAGCGCCTCTCCGACTAGCCGGGCTGATTTCAGGAATCCATCATCCCCTGGCGGCGGCTGAAGCGAGTCCAACTTCTCCAGCAGATAGCTGTCGTAGTAATCTGAGGGCACTTCCAGCAAGGCAGCTCCTACCAAATTTACAGGGCTTGACTATGAGCAGAAATCTCCTTGATTTAAATTTGCGGGTTTTTACTAAATAACAATTACCAATATGGATTTTAATGGTATAATATAATCTAATTATACTTATTTGGAAAGGTGGTCTTTTGTATCCCTAAAAATAAGCATATTATAAAAAATGAAGAAGATACAGGTCGCCCCATGCTGTTACTTATTGTTTGGACTTTTTTAAATTACATTAGTTTTAAGAAATCTAGTTCCATAAAAAAGAAAGTAGCCTTTTACAAACTAAAAAATTTGCAGTCAAAAAATTTGAATTGAGGTGGTAGTTTATGAAAAAAAATCTTAGTAAAGTAATGATGATTTTTTCCATAGTAGTACTACTAATTTCCCATACAGGATCTACTTCTTTCGCCTCAACAATAGAAAATACAGAAGAATTTATAGAATTAGTTAAAAAATCAAACTACTTTTCAAATTATAAGAATCTTTTAGTTACAGAGACTCCCTATATTCTAAAGGAAGTAACAAAAGAAGATTCCCTCCCTAATGGCTTCCTTGTCCAATATGAAATTAAGTATAATTATAAGTTACAAGGTGAAGCAAAATTAAATTCAATACTTAGTATTGTATATATTAAAGATACCGATGAATTAAGTGCGGCAATTATAGACTACAGTAAGGTGTTAACTGAAAAGAATGTCTATATTATTGATTTAAAAACAAACCAAAAGAACTTCGGATTTTCAGTGCAGGATAATGAAAATTTTAATGGATTGGAGAAGGAAATAGACCAAAAACTCAATGAGGTCAAATTAAATGAAAATACTAATCAAGCTCTTTCTTCAATATATTGCTGGTTTTGTACTCAAACTCAAACTTATGGCGGTAACATACAATCTGAATGTGATAGTCTTGTTGGAACAGTCTGTAGAATTGGGGCAAAAACGATTTACCAAAGAATTGTATGTAACGCAAGTGTAGTTATATTGTGCTATGTTCCATCTTATACAATCTGTGTGGATGGATACTGGACGAGCAATTGTTATATTGAAAATGCTGTGCCACTTCCGGCTTCATAAATTTATATTCCTAATACTCAGGCTGACTGGAAGGTTATACCCTATTTGTTTAGATGCTCGTAATTATGAGATGTACGGTACAATCGAAGATATCTATAGATATTGTGAACTGTGATACAGATAATGGGAAAACGCGGGTACCGAAATGAACGGTCACCGCGTTTTTCAACTGGAAGATATCACAAGAAATCTTCTTTAATTAAGGTTAAATCTCTTGCTTTAAAAAATGGGCAGGATAATGTGATAATATCTAGCAGTGCTTCAATATACCTTACCCTTTTCTGCGCCGGATGCTATAAAATCTCATCGCTGTGGGAACACCCTTGATCTCCAGCACCCCGCTGTAGATCAACTCTCTCACCCTATGCTCGAAATAAGCATCCCCAAAATACTGGTCACAATATCCGATCGCTTCCCCGACCAGCCGGGCTGATTTCAGAAATCCGTCATCCCCTGGCGGCGGCTGAAGCGAGTCCAGCTTCTCCAGCAGATAGCCGTCATAATAATCAGCGGGTACCTCAAGCAGGGCATCCTCCTGCCAGATTCGAAGTACGCCGGACTGCCCGGAAATCGTCAGCCAATCCTGAGACAACCGCACAATATCCGTAGCAGTCAGCCTGCTGCCCTCGTTGATCCGCAGAAGCGCTTCCCTAAGCTTGTCTGACGGAATCTCACCGGAATGACAGTAGTTTATAAAAGCATGCGGCCGGTTGAACAACTGCTCACAGATAGCTCCGGCGTCAAGCACGATGATCTCATTCTGTCTGTTCCCCAGCAGATGAACTGCAAGAAGCAGCCCCGCCTGCTCGGAGGCATTACTCCCGCTCCAGATTACGATTTGAGCCTGCTCAGGAATCTGCTCCAGATTGTCGAGCAGCTCCGTATACTCTCTTTCACATTCATCAGAGACCGTAAAGTATTCATGGATATGCTGGCGGAACCAGTCGCTGCGGAGCTTCCTTCCCACTGGTGTATCCAACTGATCCAGCGGACCTATCGCATAATTCTCCCGCAGGATAATCAGCTTATGGGAATCCGTCCAACCAAATTCTTTAAGCACCTGCTTCATACTTCCCCCGAAAGAGTCACCGCAGAGGATGTGGACATGGGTGCTATCTGGCGCCGGGTCCCAGAACGCCCTATGCGCTGGCAGACTCATCAGTGATGAATACTGTTCAATCAATGATGTAATCGGCTCCCCCATATGCTTCTCCAGCGGCCGCTCCAACTGCCCGTACTGTTCCTTCAACTCGCCTATCCCTGCCAAAATCAGCGTCAAATACGACTTTACTTCCTCATCCCTGAGCGTACTTACAGCCTTTTTGATCGCCAGCATGTCCTTCAAACGGATTCACCTCTGATTCAAAATCGAAATTGAAATTAATTTCCGGAACGGTCGAGCAGGCGCCCTTTTACAAGTAAATAAGCTGGAGTACTCGGTGTTTCGGTTTTAACGGTAACCTCAATCGTTCCATCCTTACGAACAGCTGGTCTTTCCCGCTTCTGCGCCGGAAACTGAATCAATTGATCATCATAAAGTATATACGCTGCTACATCCGCCGCTCCTTCAGAAACATCCTTACCTGTTATATTCTTCGCCTTTACCGTAAAGCTGCCTTTTTCAGGATCAAAGGTGTAAGAAACTGGCCGGAACGCATCATCGCTAATAATCTTCCCCGGCGGGGAAGTGAAGGGACCTTGCTCAATGTCCTCTAAAGAATACTTGATCATATCCGTCTGCATCAAGGTTTCACCCGTCAGCGTGTAGAGCTGATTCGACTGATCCCATTTGCTCACAATGCCCAGACGTCCGGCCAGCACACTGACCGGAATGAACATCGAATTCTGCTCCATCACCGGAACCGTATCCATTGACCCGGCAACCCCGTTAACCGAAACAGATTTGGAACCAATAGTGAACTTAACCGTTACACTATCCTTTTCGATGGCAGCTGTTCTAGCCTTGGCATCATAGCTGACCTTCGCCCCCATCAGCTCACTAATGGAGCGAAGCGGGATCATCGTCCGGTAGTTGGCATCCACATATGGCGCCTTCGGTGCTGTATAGAGCACATAATAATCGTTGATTTTCAGAAGCGCAGGGTATTTCTTAGCCGCTGCCTCTACCTTTCCCGGATTCACACCCGTCAACATGGCGAAGCTCAACCCCGCAGCCAGTAAGGCTGTCAACACTTTTTTACCTGTCTTCATCCCAAACATCCTCTCTTTTCCTCTATTTCATATATTTTTATCATCTTTCTTATTACTCCAAATTCCCTCATCAGTTGCGCCTCTCTACTAAAATTTAACAAACCGAACAGGGATACAGTATCATTTTCGTGACATACCCTTTCTCAGCTTGAACATATAGAAGCACTTTGAATACTTACTTGATATATTTATAATTAGAGGGAAGTTAATGCAAAGGAGATTATTATGAGCTATGACGCCGCTGATCTTCTGACGCTCCCTCTTTCTGTCGGTGAGTCATTCGAACTGGAAGTTCGCTCGTGAGAACAAAGAGTATGAATGGAGAGTTCGCGATTCTATTGAGGATATTAATTTATTCATGAAGTGGAACATCGGAAATAGAATTATTTACGAATGCGGAGATGAACACATTGGCTATTAATACAAAGGGAAGAAGAAAATTCGTTCATGGCGAAAAGAGTTATTTCTGGTATGTCAAAGAAGATGATGAAGACTACGGACGGATCAAAGTATTTATTGTTTCAGAAGATAAAAAATTCAATGTTTCCTATGAATCTGGACAATCCAAAAAAGACCAAATGCCCTTCATCGTAGTTATCGGTTTGGAGTTTGGTGGATTAGAAAATGACGGCCGTACCGGCTGGGTTAGAATACAGACACCATTGTGGGATGACGAAGTTATTACGCCGGGCCTTGTGAAAAACATAATTGAATGGAGCCTGATGGATAAAGAAAATCTCAATTTCGTGGATTGGGAGGGAAATACACTAACGGGAGGCATTAAATGAAGACAAACAGCAGCGTCTAAAGCATCCATGCCCCACCCCACGGTAAGCGCACTTGGTCCACCCCTTTGGGAGGAGTGGCGGAAGGGATGTTTGGAACTGTAGGAGCCGCAGCGTCCGAAAGTCCAAACGATCCCTGGTGCCACGACTATTCCCAAAGTAAAGCGGCTCCAGCTCAGATGATCACCTGACAATATGCTGCATGGATAATCAGGCTACGATTACTACCAGATGATATGCTTCTTACGAAAGGAGGGATTGCGTGGAGTGGCTGGAGCGAATGAACCGGGCGATCGGTTATATTGAAGATAACCTGGAACAAGATATTGATTACGATCAAATCGCTAAAATCGCCTTATGTTCGGTTTACCAGTTTCAACGTATGTTTTCCTTTGTACTTGATGTCCCCTTATCCGAGTATATCAGGCGCAGAAGGCTGACACTGGCTGCATTTGATCTAAAGGACAGAAAAAACACTGTGATGGAGATAGCCTTGAAGTACAGGTATGAATCACCGGAAGCCTTCTCCCGTGCATTTCAGAATCTGCATGGAATGACGCCTACATTAGCGCGTAATGCCGGAAGTGAGTTAAGAGCCTATCCGCGCATCTCCTTTCAAATCATCTTAAAGGGAGTGACCGGAATGAATTACCGGATGGAGAAACGGGATGCTTTTCAAGTGTATGGACTGGAGGATATCTACCAGTACGACACTATTGCGAATGAAGCGGGCGTAACGATCCCGGAGGTTTGGCAAAATATCTGCAAGAATGGTGAGTTCGAACGTTTAGCCCAATCAGTAAGCGGGGCTTGGAGAGACGAAGGCAATTTCAGCAAGGAACTTGGAGCAGTCTTTGCCTTCGATGCCTATACCTTCACAAGCAACTCGACCTTCCCTTATCTAATCGGGTGCTACAGAGCGCCAGGCAGCCAGGTGAACGGATACACTGTTGTTGATGTTCCCGCAGCTACGTGGGCCGTGTTCTCAACACTCCATGACGGGAACGGCAACGGCAAGTACGATCTGCAGTCATTGAAGAACCGGATCTTCTCGGAATGGCTGCCAACCTCAACCTATACGATTCTGGACGGCGGTAATTTCGAGATGTATGGTACAAGCGCAGGCGGCTATGAATATTGTGAGCTCTGGTATAGAGTCGGGGAATAGGATGAAAAAAGCGGTGCCCGGAAAAACCGGCCACCGCTTTTTTGTCACCAGAAGTATAAGGTTAGTAACCTTCACTGGTCTTGAACTAAATGTTGAACATTCATCTCTGATTTAGAATTCATTCTATATAAAATGAGCGTAGCGATCATAGCAATCGCAACCCCAGCAGCACCAATCCATGTTATAGATGTAAGCGAGGCCGTTCCGATGGCTACCCCGCCTATACCAGCACCCGCTGCCATAGCAAGCTGCATCATAGACTGATTAAGACCAAGCATCACACCTGAGGCTTCGGGTTCAATTGTCGTTAAATGATATTGCTGCGTCGGACCAGAGGACCATGCGGAGAAGGACCACAACAATAGCACAACTATCACACCAATGAGTGTATTCGTCACCAAAGACAATAGGATCAGCATTACAATATGGAGTATCAATCCGCTGAATAAGGTTCGGTTAACCCCCCACCGGTCCGTGCTGAAACCACCGATTTTGGAGCCTATCATGCTGGCTATTCCAAATATAAGCAGAGCGCCGCTGAGATATTTATCACTTATGCCCGATACTTCAAGCAGATACGGTGAAAGATACGTATATGCTACCGAATATCCGCCAAGCCAGAAGAAGGTAATCGAGAGTCCCAATGCGACCTTAGGCTTTTGTAGCAAACGTAATTGTTGCCGTAATGGAATAGGTTCATCTCCCTTAACACGCGGGATAGCGAAAGAAAGTATAATCATTGCGAGAATCCCTAAAAGGGCAATACCCCCGAACACAGATTTCCAGCCAAGCGTATCCGCTGCAATGCGCCCAAGAGGAACCCCAATGATTAAGGATGCTGTAAAGCCCATTACGACCGTTGCAATCGCGCTTGCTTGTTTACCCTCAGGGGCAATTTTCGCTGCAATGTTTAAGGCGGTAACAACCACTATCCCTGCGCCTATGGCCATAATGATACGGGCAACTACAAACAATCCATACCCGGGCAAAAGAACGGCGAGAATGTTAGATACCACAAACAAGCCTAGACCCATCATGATTAATTTCCGTCTGTCTATACCTGCGGTTACAGCCATAAGAATTGGAGTGAATATAGCGTAGACTAGCGAAAAAATCGTAATTAATTGCCCGGCGGCAGCAACTGACACACCTAGGGAAACGGATACCTTATCTAAAATCCCAGACAAAATATACTCCGACGTTCCTACCAAGAAACTAACAATGGCTAAAATATACACTTTCCAGCTTACAGACATAAAATGATACAACTCCTTTAAATATTCTTGAATATACAATTCGTGAATTGTCGATATGATATTTAAAAAGACATATCGCGAATTGTCGAATCATATTGCCAAGATAAAGCTGAATTCTGTGTAAAGAACTCAGTTTCATCTCTCTTACATCTCACTCATCGTGTACTGAGCTAACTGACGTATGGCTTCCTCGTCTCTCTGATAGTACGTAAATTTGCCTATACGCTTCGTGGTGATCAGCCCTGCCCGCTGCAACATCGTAAGATATTGAGAAGCCGTAGACTGAGTCATGTTCAGCTTGTCGGTTATTTGACTTACACAAACCCCAATCTCCTCCATATCCACTCCTTCATGGGGTTTAAAATGAACGTATGGCTCTTTGAGCCAATGTAAGATCTGTAACCTGGATTCATTCGATAAAGCCTTAAATACATCAATTGGATTCATAATTTTTATTATATCGATGATTTGCGATATGTCAATACGGAGGAGATATTCGTTTTCCTTATAATATATCTGATATTGATAAAATTAGAGGGCTTTCCCCCCTGCCCTACCCCAATAGTAAGTGAACTTGGTTCTCCCCTATTTGGGAGGAGTGGCGGAGGGGATGTTTGGAACTGTAGGAGCGGCAGCGTCCGCCTTTGTCTCCGGATTTCAACCGCTGGAAGCGGCTTGAATAAAGAAATCTGGAGACAACAGCGGCCGAAAGTCCAAACAATCCCCGGAGCCACGACTACTCCCAAAGGGTAGAATTGCTCCTGTTCACCTTACTTCACCGACCCGATCATCCCAGCCACAAACTGCTTCTGCATCACGAAGAACACCAGCGCAGTAGGAATCGTGCCGATTACAATCGCGATCATAATCATCCCGTAATCCGGGGCGTAGCCTGATCCGAGGGTGGAGATGAGCAACGGCATGGTCTTGGTCTGCGGCGTCTGCAATACGATCAGCGGCCAGAGATAGTTATTCCAGCTCGACATGAACGTAATGATCGCTCCGGCGGCGTAAGTCGTCTTCATGGTCGGCAGATAGATGCGCAGGAAGATGCCCAGCTCGCTAAGTCCATCCATCCGCCCAGCCTCCAGCAGCTCCTTCGGGAACATCTTGGTGCTCTGCCGGAAAAAGAAGATCAGGAACGCGGTAGTCACCGTAGGTAGAATGACCGAGGTCATCGTATCAATACCCATCCACGGGAAGACGTTCGAGATCTGCCCGAACATCCGGTACAGCGGGATCATCAGCGCGGCGAACGGAATCATCATCGACAGCAGCAGAATGTTGAATACAATATCCTTCGAGCGGCTGCGGAAGACCTCAAAGCCGTAACCGGCCAGCGAGGCAATCAGCAGCGCCAGCAGCGTGGTGGTTATGGAGATTTTCGCTGAATTCATCAGGGATAACTGCAGGTCCGTAGTGTCCAGCAGCTTGCGCAGATTCTCCAGCAGATGGGTGCCCGGCAGCAGACGCCCGCGGGTGACATCCACCGACTGGTTCGTCGAGCTGACGACCATCCACAGGAATGGAAAAATGGAGACAATGGCCGCGATGCTCAGGAACAGATACATGAAGAAACGTTTACTTTTAGCCATTTTTATCACCTGCCACTTTGAACTGGATGACCGACAGCAGTGCGATCATAATGACAATCGAATACGATACGGTGGCTGCATAGCCGAAGTCTGCTGCATATTTGAATGACAAATTGTAGATGTACTGGGAGATTGTCTGGGTCGCGTTGCCCGGGCCTCCCTTCGTAATATTCATGACCTCGTCGAACAATTGCAGAGTCCCGATCGTTGAGGTAATCGAGGTGAACAGGATGATCGGCTTCAGCAGCGGGACCGTAATTCCGAAGAACTGGCGGGAAGAAGATGCTCCGTCAATTTTGGCGGCCTCGTAGATGGAGTGATCGATATTTTGCAGGGCCGACAGGTAAAAAATCATATTGTAACCCGTCCAGCGCCAAGTAATCGCTAGGATAATGGTGATTTTGGCCCAGAACGGATCGGTGATCCATTCAATCGGGGCACTGACCAGGTGGAGCTTCAGCAGCATCGTATTCACCAGGCCATTGCCGGAGAACAAATACTTGAATACCACAGAATACGCAACCAGTGAAGTGACACAGGGCAGGAAGATCGCCGTCCGGAAAAACCCCTTAAATCTCAGCTTGCTGTCATTCAGCAGCACCGAGATAAACAGCGCGAGGATGATCATCAGCGGCACTTGAACCAGCAAATAGATGAAGGTGTTCTTAACCGATACAATAAATGTCTTGTCAGACAGAAGCCGTGAATAGTTATCGAAGCCGGTAAACGTAAGATTGCTGCCCGTTCCCGTCTGGAACGACAGAATAAGTGCCTGAAGCATCGGATAGAAATAGAAGACGAAGATCAGAATGACCGCAAGCAGGACGAAGGACCATCCGGTCAACACGCTTTTGGTGCGGAATCTTAGTTTGGAATTAGTTTGATGCACAGCTGCCCAGTCCTTTCCTTATCATTTAAAATAAACCCCGGGCACAGCCCGCCTCCTGAACTCCCGGAAGCTGCAGGCCACGCCCAAGGTCACTGTATGTGAGCTAACTATTTAATCTGTGACTCGGCCTGGGCCTGGGCATCGCTCAGCACGCTGTCAATATCCTTGCCGTTCAGATAATTCTGCATCTCTACAATCAGGATGTCTTCAATCGCATACGTGTTGATTCCGTAATTGACGCTTGGGATCTGCTCCGTCCAGGCGGCGAAATCGGATACAATTTTCTGGCCGCTGAAGAATTCATTGGCCTGGCTGTAAGCCTCTCCGCCCGCAGCCGCTTTGAAGGTACCGATGACACCGATGTCCGTGAGCAGCTTCTGGTACATTTCCACATTCGAGCCGAAGGTCTTCGCCATGAAGTCTGCGGCCGTCTCCTTACCGTCCACATTCATGACATACCAGGAGCTTCCGCCCAGGTTCGAGGCATGAACGGATTTGTTCGCAGTCAGCATAGGAAGCGGTGCGATTCCCCACTTGCCGGATTGAGAAGCTTCAGCCGTAATCGAAGGGGTGATCCAGTTGCCTGTCGGCACGGAGGCTACATCGCCGCTGTTCAGGGCGGCTACGAACTGACTCCAGTCTGCATGTACCTTAGCTACGTTTGATTCAGTCAGCTCCTTATAGATTTCAAAAGCTTCCTTAAGCGGTGCATTCCCCGCCAGGTTCGGCGTTTTGCCGTCTTCCTTCAGATACCACTCGCCTGCGGATTGAATCATCACCCGGATCAGCCCGAGGTCGTTCGGGTCCAGCGTAATCAGCGCTTTGCCGGTTTTCTCTTTCACGGCTTTGCCGATTTCAATATATTGCTTCCAGTCGATATCCTGCAGATCGGCCAGCTTGTAGCCTGCCTGCTCCAGATAGTCCGTTCTGACATAGAGTCCGGTAACGCCGGAGTCAAAAGGAACCCCGTACTGCTTCCCGTCCAGGCTGGTCGGCCCGCTTTTGTAATCTGCGAAGTCAGCGCCCTTGATCGAGCTGCTCAGATCGTAGAAGGAATCCTTGTACGATTGCAGGAAGCTCTGGGAACGGTAATCCTCAATCAGCACGATGTTCGGCAGACCCTTGGTGGTTCCGGAATTCAGCCCCGTGTTCAGCTTCTGGATAATATCCGCCTGGGCGTATTCCACAATGTTAATTTTCACATCCGGGTTCGTCTTGGCATATTCTGCTTTGGCCACTTCCAGTGCGGCGATGTTGAATGCAGGGTCCCAAGCCCAAATGGTGATTTCCTTCGCCTGTGCAGGCTCTGTAGCTGCTGTATTCTCTGTCTTTCCCGTGTCCGCAGCGCTATTGCTGGTGTTCTTCGACCCGGAGTTCGAGCTGCAGGCCGTAAGCAGAAGCAGGCAAATCAGGACTAACGCAAAGCCTTTTTTCATTGGTAAGCCTCCCCTTTAATGCGCTTTACTGTCTCTTGCTTGAATGTAAGCGCTTATTTATTACATAAATAATCTTATCACCCGCCCTCGGGGAGCCGTTAGAACTTACTTTATGGGGATTGGTCATTTTATCGCCTGATTGTAAGCGTTACCTTGATTGCCGTTTGTTCTTTTTTTGGAAAATGGTAATAATCTCACTTCTTCATCAGCGGCAGGCGGATTCGGATCGCAGTCCCCTCCCCCGGCGCACTCTTAATGGTGACTCCATATTCTTCGCCGTACATCAGCACCAGCCGGTCATGCACATTGCGGATACCGATTCCGGTGAACAGCTGGCGCTTCCCCGCAAGACTCGACATAGGCAGATCAGCCGCTCCGGTATCCATTCCGTCCCCGTTATCCACCACCTCACAGAGCAGAGATCCGGCATCCTGGGAGATGAGGATATGGATATATCCCCCGCTTTTGCGCGTAAACGCATGGAAGAAGGCATTCTCAATGAACGGCTGAATAATCAGCTTCGGCAGATGACAGTCCATACAATCCGGGGAGACGAAGAAATTCACCCGGATCCGTTCGCCGTACCGCACATGGTTGATGAAGACATAGGATTTCAGATTCTCCAGTTCCTGTGTCACCGTGATGCTCTCACTGACATTGCTCAGCGCATTCTGCAGCATCGAGATCAGGGCATGAATCGTCTGCACCGCCTTCTCCTGACTGCCCTGCTGCACCAGGAAGTTGACCGAAGCCAGCGTATTGTACAGAAAATGCGGGTTAATCTGATGCTGCAAGGCCGCAAGCTCGGCATTCCGCTGCTCCTTCTGCGTCTCCACCAGCTTCTCGACATATTCATTCAGCTCGTCCAGCATATAGTTATAGGCATGACCCAGCTCCTGAAATTCAAAGCTTCCCGTAACCGTAATGTAATTGTGGAAGTTACGCTCGGTGATCTTGGACATCTGCCGGGTAAGCAGCGTGAGCGACCGGGTCAGCCTTCTGAAGATCAGGAACACCACGATCAGGGCCACGGCCACGATGGCTGAGCAGAAGAGCACGACCATTTTACCGTTGACCATCTGGCCGAGGGCCGTCTGCTTATCGATCAGGTTCACAATATAGAAATCATAAGACGGCAGGTAATCCGCAATCAGAATCGAATCAGTGCCCTGGAAATCGGTGTTCTGGTAAGCAAGCTGCTGCTCCTCAATCTCCCTCGCCACCTGCAATAGATCCTCTGCCCGCTGGCCCATCAGATCACTGCGGTTGCTGGACACTATCATCCCTTGCTTATTCAGGATCACCACATCGTTCCCGGTACTGACAAAGCTGCCATAGAAGGAGCGGAAATCCTTTTCATGAATGGTAAAATACAGCGTCCCGTAAATATCGCCCGTCGTCCGGTCCATCAGCGCTTTGCTGCCTACAATCACCGCTTCCTTCTGCGCCGAATCCGGCATCGTCTCTTCATAGAACTGATACATCAGCCGTTTCGGTTCAGCCAAAGTATTACGTGTCAGCTCATGCTGCTGCAGCTCCCGGTCACTCATCAGCAGATTGTTCGTGTTGGTGGAGTAGCTGCGGCCGTTTTTGCCCATGATTTTGATCCCGACCTGGTAGGCATCGAGCGTGGACTGAATCTTCTTCATCTGTGTGGTCATATTGTAATAGGTCCGCAGCATCCGCAGGGAGTCCGAGTCCTCCTCAGACAGGAAGGAACGGATCGTGCCACTCAGTTGGGTATTATTAGTAGCCGTAACGATTGAATAATGAAAAGCTTCAAAGCTCGCCTTAATCTGGCTGATCACCTTGGAATTCGTAATGCTGAAGGTATTCATGAACAGCTTCTCCGACATGCGGACGGTCGTCCAGGAGGAGGCGATGGCTACGGCGATGATGCTGAACAGCATAACGAGGAAGATTTTGATAAACAGGCTGTGAAATTTGAACCGCTCCCAGTATCTGCGCATACGCTCTACTCCTGCCCGTAATGCTGACGCCGGTAGCCGCTCGGGGACAAGCCGTAATATTTCTTGAACACTTTGCAAAAATAGCTGTGATCGCCATATCCGACCATGCTGCTAATCTCCGCTATGGGTGCCTCCCCGGCCCGTAGCAGCTCTGCCGCCCTGCCCGTGCGGACCGTGTTGAGATGCTCCTTGAAGCCCTCGTGATTGTAGGTCGTGAACAGGCTCGACAGATACGAAGGGTTGAAATGAAAATGACGGGCCAGCTCCGTAAGGGTCAGCGGCTCAGTATAATGCTCTTCTATGTACTGAAGCAGCTTCGTCATACTGGCATTGCCGCCCGGTGCCGGCGCTGCCGATGCAGTCAGCTCCATGATCCGACGCAGGTAATCATCCAGAATCTGCATGGCCTGCTCGGCCGTGCCCGCTTCATCGATGGCCCGGAACAGGCCGTATTTCCCCTCCTCCAGCTCCTGCAGATGACTGAACTGATTCGTAATATTAAAAATCATATTGCTCAGGAAGGACTTAAACTGATACACATCTCCATCATTCTGGCGGCTGAGCGCATCCACATGCTGATGCAGGTCACCGAATGCTTCCGCCAGCTGCTGACGCTTCAACTGCTCGGTGAATTGCGCCAGATTGAACTTCGGCAACGGAGTCTCCGGATCTGGACGTTTTTCCTGGATTAGCAGGGTCTGCTCCGGCCGGAAAAACCGGCACTGCTGTAGTCTCGCATTGCTCTCCTGCTGGACGGCTGCAAGCTCGCTGAGCGAACTGAATCTCCGGCTGAGCGTCAGACGCAGCTCCACTTCCTGCCCAGCCATCGTATCGGCCGACTGGTGTACAGCCTTTAGCAGCTGCGGCCAATGGGCTTCCTCCAGATTGATCAGCATGAATGTAGTGCCCGAAGGCTCTGCGACTGGAATAATACACTGCACCATTCCCGGTACACACTGGTTTAGTTCACGGGTAATAGTGGTAACCACGGTAGCGGATGCGGCCTCTTGTGCATTGGCTGCGCTGCTGGCAGTATTGATGGTGATACGGTTCATGGCATTGCTGCTGCTGACTGCGTTAATAGCGGTATGATTCATAGCGTTGTCGCTGCTGACCGCGTTTATGGCGGTATGGTTCATGGCTTCGCCGCCCGGTGCTTGCTGCACCGGTTCCCAGCCCAGCAGCGCGAAGGCGTGATGCGGAAGCTGCTGCTTCACATACGCTTCGCTCTCCGGCGGCAGCCGGTAACCGGCCAGCATCCGGCCGAGCAGGGTATCCAGCGGCTGCGCTGCTGCCTCCGTTTGTCCTCCGGCGGCACTCAGTTCCGGGATGCGGTCCCGGGTTTTTTTTAACACCTGCAATAAGGCCCCGGCTTCCAGCTTCGGCTTCAGAATATAGTCCGCCACCCCATGCTGGAACGTCGAGCGCACATAATGGAACTCGCTGAAGCTGCTTAGCACAATCACCTCGGTAGCCGGATAATCGCGCTTCACCAGCCGGGTTAACTCCTCGCCATCCATCACCGGCATGACAATATCCGTAATGATGATATGCGGCTGCAGGGTCTGCAGCGAATTCAGCGCTTCCCGCCCGTTGGCCGCTTCACCCACGATCTGAAATCCTTCCTGCTCCCAGTCCAGCACATATTTAATCCCTTGCCGGACCAGGATTTCATCGTCCACAATCAGCACCTTGCATATTGGATTCATGATTCTCCCCCGCTTTCTGTAGTCTTGACCTCTGGCCCTAGCCACTATGAACGGATTATAAAGCGCTATCATGGAGATGGTCAAACTTAAAATAAGAGCAGGGAGACATTCCCTGCTCTTGGTTGTGCAATTTTAGTAAAAGTATGTTGTCCAGTATATACGAAGGAGCATTCCACTCTCCGTCATTCTTAGATTTCCCGCCAGGTAATTGCATTATGTACAGTAGAATCGGAAAAAAAGCGCTCCAAAACGCATTCTAATGTATTTGCTGCAATAGAATTTCTTAAAAGGGTCCATTTCAGGCAAATATCCGAAAATCTAATGTATGAAGTACAATTGATGGCGAAAACCAGAATATGCCGGGGCAATTTTCAGTTTTCCCAAACTTTTATGTCCTCTATGCACCCTAATGCGAGCTGAGATGCTTGCGGTATCCCTCAACCTTCTCTTCCCTGTACCCCATCGCCTCATAGAAAATATGTGCTTCCTTCCGCTTCTCCCCCGACACGAAAATGATATAGTAACAGTCCCGTTCATGCGCAATCGCTTCGATCGCAGTCATCAGTTTCTTGCCAAGCCCCTGCCGCCGTGCGCGCGAAGACACGACCACGTTCTCAATCACCATGAACGGGCGGCAATCGCCCACCAGGTCCTGGCAGACGATCCCCATCAAGGAGCCCAGCAGTTCCCCGTCTACAAAAGCACCTAGCAGCACAACCCGCTCGTCCTCTCGGATCTTCCGATAAGCGGTTTCCAGCTTCACCGGGTCCGTCGGCGCGCCTATTAATTCATCGTAGAGTGTGTTCAGTGCTCCCAGTGATGCGAATTCAATTTGTTCTATCGTTACCATGGCAGGTTGCCTCCCTACTTCTCATTCTTGAGCTCAAACTCCTCACTCTTCCCGTCCCACTCGACAGTGACTTTAATGACGGAGTCCTCTTTCTCTATAGTGCCAGTTCCAGAACCGCCCATTTTTAGCATTCCTGCAAGAACTGGGGCCTCGATATTTTGGCTACCGCCGCTTCCTTTGCCTTTGTAAGTATATTTCATCTGTTTAATCTTTTCGAGATCAGACTGCTCACCCTTGTATTTCAAATCGAAGGTATATTGTTTGGAGCTTTCACTTGTCACTTTATCCTTCTTCGTAATCAGCTTCTGGCTGGCCTCCTGCTTATAGACGCCCGACCAGGTGTCCCCCTCGCCCTTGAAGGTATAGTTGAAATGGGTCGTTTCCGTATTGCATGACGTTAGCAGCAGTATCAGAATTGCCGGAAGCAGCAACGCACGCACTATCTTTTTCATGGTCAGCCTCCTTTTCCCATAGATTACATTAACGTGGACGGGATAGGTATTGCAGTACTGCCTCCACCCGTTCCTCCACCGTAAGGTCCCCTTCCAGCCGCAGCAGATCACCGCTTAGTCCGGCCATCCACTCCTCATGCAGCATCCGGCTGCGGATCTCCATTCCGCCCGTATCGTACTGCGCTGCCCAGTCAATGAAACTCTCAACATCCTCATACTTGTCTCCGCCCGGCAGACCCTCATCTCCGTAACGTTCATACTCCCGTGCCCGGAGCCGCTGCAGACGAATCTCCTCCGGAATCCACAGGAAAATCACCAGGTCAAAGGTGTCGCGCAGCGGATCACCCCATCCGCAGACCGCACCGGACAGAATCCACGGCTCATTCCTCGCCATATCTGCCTGCAATTTGTTCAGACGCTCTGCCACAACACTTTGCTTCGTATACTTCTGCTCCCAGAAATAATCGTCACTATCCAGATGTACATGCGGAAGCCTCGCCGCCAGCGCCTTGCCCAAGGTTGTCGTTCCCGCCCCGGAAGCTCCCATAATATGAATTCTGCGGTACATAAGCCCTCCTGAATGAAAGAATCATTGTATCCATTTGTATATTTTACCATGCTGCCCCTTATATATAAACAGCAAAGCCTGATTTTAAAGGATTCCAATCCTCCGGTAGGAAGCAAGTGGACAAACGTATCTTAATTTCTCGAATTTCGGGGATTTCCGGGAAACAAGTGGAAAAAGCACAACTGTTAACTCAACTTTTGAACGCTTTACTTGAATTACGATAATTAAGTGTTGTTAATCCAATTGTTGTCGCGCCATGCCCCAAACAGCCACCAGCAAGTGTACAAAATCCATCTAATTCCTGCCAGTCGTCCCCTCCCACCTCTCCCATAAGCACCGGCGTAAGCCGTAGTCCACAACCCATCGCTCCCAGGCCCCTGGCATCCCGGCTCCCACATTGGTCAACTATATACTCCTGCGCAAAAGCAGACGCAAACAAAGCCGCAGCCTAAGGCCACAGCTTGTTCACCTTCCTAATGCTCAGCCCACTCCTCAGCTCACATCCGGCGGGATGCGCCGGGCGATGCCGGTTGCGATAGCGGCCCGGATGACAGCCAGACGTACCTGCTCCACGACCTTTTCGTTGAAAATGCTCGGAATAATATATTGCTCATTCCGCTCATCCGGGTGCACCACTGCTGCAATGGCCTGCGCCGCTGCCAGCTTCATCTCCAGATTTACCGTCTTCGCCCGGCAATCCAGGGCCCCGCGGAAAATCCCCGGAAAACACAGCACGTTATTAATCTGGTTAGGGTAATCGCTTCTGCCGGTTGCCAGCACCCGGACGTAAGGCTCCGCCAGATCCGGTTCAATCTCCGGGGTCGGATTAGCCATAGCGAACACGATGCTGTCCTGGGCCATGCTCTGCAGATGGCTAACCTGCAAAATCCCTCCCCTGGATACGCCGATGAAGACATCCGCCCCACGCACCGCCTCATCCAGTCCTCCGCTCAGATTCTCGGGGTTCGTAGCTTCGGCCAGCCAGCTCCATTCAGGATTGGTGTAGGCTTCGCTGCGGTTCAGAATCCCTTCCTTGTCTACTGCGTAGAGCTGCTTCGCGCCAGCCGCCAGCAGCAGACGGCAGATCGACACACCTGCCGCACCGATGCCGACGACTACAATTCTGGAGTCTGCAATCGACTTCTCCACGACCTGGAGCGCGTTCAGCAATCCGGCCAGAGCAACTACTGCCGTTCCGTGCTGGTCATCGTGGAAGACCGGAATATCCAGCTCTGCGGACAGCCGCCGTTCAATCTCGAAGCAGCGCGGAGAGCTGATGTCCTCCAGATTAATCCCTCCGAAGCCGGGAGCAACCGCTTTCACAATCTGAATGATTTCTTCCGGGTCCTTGGTATCCAGACACAGCGGGAACCCGTCAATATCCGCCAGCTGCTTGAACAGCATGGCCTTGCCCTCCATCACCGGCATCGCCGCCTCCGGTCCGATATCGCCAAGCCCCAGTACTGCGGTGCCGTCGGTGACGACCGCTACCGTATTTCTTTTCATCGTCAGGGAATACGCCTTGGACGGATCTTCGGCAATCGCCGTACAGACACGCGCCACACCAGGGGTATACACCAGCGACAGATCCTCCCGGTTCTTGATCGGCATCTTCGGGGTAACCTCGATTTTGCCGCCGAGATGGGCCAGGAAGGTTCGGTCGGAGACATTGATGACTTTGATTCCAGGCATATTCTTCAGCACACTTATAATCTCTTCATTCGCCGCATCCTGCACATTCACAGTCAGGTCACGGGTCGTCACATCCTTGCCGCCACGGATTACGTCAATCGCTACAATATCGCCGCCGGCTGCTGCCAGCCTGGACGCCACATCACCAAAAGAAGCTTCGGCCTTGCGGATTTCAAGCCGGATAATCATCGTTGTTGCAATGGACATAGAGTATGCCTCCTCATCAGACGGATGAATTCTATCCTCAATATACTACAGTTCACATGTTGTTCACAATTAAATCCGGGTTAACCGGGAATTCCCCAGTTTTCAGCCAGCTTTAGCAGCTCTGCTTCCGCAGCCTCTTCATCTTGCCCCAATACTTTTGCTTCTATATAGTAGGTGACCGTATCATCGCTGTCACTCTTGCCGGGACGTTGATAACACAGCCAATAATAAGTAACTTCAGGAGCAGGATAGACCGCGCTTCCCCCCTGTACGAACTTGATCAGCTCCCCTTCACCTTCCGGAGTCGGCACCGGCTTCCTCCATAGCAATTCTGTATGATTAGGGATGCTGATATAATTACCCGGACGGATCTGATCGCCAAGGGACAGCTCCAGCTGATCTTGAGTCACAGACTCCAACCCTTGCAAATACCGCGCAGGCTCGTCCTCACTTAGACGCAGCCGGTGTACCGCCGGGGCAGAATCAGATGCTGCGAACCCGTATAGCGCTCCCCCGCCCAGAACGAGGCAGATTGCTGTGGTAAGCACGGTTTTACGTATTTTCACTCTCATATAAACGCTCCTTTGTAAGCATTTAGTGTAGGATATCATTGTGTTTCCTTAATTGAGAGGGCACAATAGTAATGGCGCGAAGCCTATGAATTCTTATCTTTGAACCAAACAAATATAACACGGATTAGGAGAGAGAAGATATGATGAACCCTTTTCAAGCATTGGTAGTGGACAAGACAGAACCATTCTCCGTAGAGGTCAGACCGGTAACGCTGGAGGAACTGCCCGCCGGTGAAGTGTTAATTAAGGTAGCTTATTCCAGTGTAAACTATAAAGACGGGCTGGCAAGCATCCCGAATGGGAATATTGTGCGAAATTATCCGTTCATTCCGGGGATTGACCTGTCAGGGACGGTAGTTTCTTCTACTGACAGCCGCTTCCGCGAAGGCCAGTCTGTCATTGCCACCAGCTATGGGATCGGTGTCTCCCACTTCGGCGGCTTCAGCGAATACGCCCGCATCCCTGCGGACTGGGTTATTGAACTGCCAGAAGGCTTGACGCTGCGGGAAGCGATGATCTACGGCACGGCCGGATTCACGGCGGCACTGTCTGTGCAGGCACTGGAAGCTCAAGGAATGACCCCTGACCAGGGAAAAGTGCTCGTCACCGGTGCCACCGGCGGTGTCGGAGGTGCGGCAACCGCCATTCTGGCGAAGCTGGGCTACCAGGTCACTGCCAGTACCGGCAGAACGGATGAAGCCGGATATTTGCAAGCGCTGGGTGCTGCTGAGGTGATCTCCCGCGAAGAGGTCGCAGGCACTGCGGTGAAGCCGCTGGACA
Source organism: Paenibacillus sp. FSL P2-0089 (assembly GCF_038595095.1). NCBI lineage: Bacteria > Bacillati > Bacillota > Bacilli > Caryophanales > Paenibacillaceae > Paenibacillus > Paenibacillus sp. FSL P2-0089. The sequence continues at coordinate 2,790,961 of NZ_CP152006.1, read as the reverse complement.
AGCAGCTCTGGCAGGCAGCTGTAGATTCAGTCGGAGGCGCCCCGCTTGCTGCGGTCCTGAGCAAAATCGCCTACGGCGGCGCAGTTGCCGCAAGCGGCTTAACCGCGGGCACGGCTGTCCCGACCACCGTCCTGCCGTTTATCCTGCGCGGAGTCAGTCTGCTCGGCATCGATTCCGTAGCTTGTCCTATGGAGAAACGGGCCAAGCTCTGGCAGCGCATGGCAGGTGACATGAAGCCGGAGGTGCTGGATACGCTGGTGGACCGTGAGATTTCCCTGACTGAGCTGCCTGCGGCGCTTCAGGATATTCTACAGTCGGGCACCCGGGGCCGGGTGCTTGTCCGCTTATCTTAGTCACACTTGATGAGGGTATAGCAGTATCGATGGCAGCTCGCTTCCGAATCTGGAACGGGCTGCCGTCTTTTTTTGCAACTATGCCCGGCATCTTAAATTTAGCCTTGACCCTGAAGTATACTTCAACCTTTATACTCTAGTTATTCCAGATGAACAGAGTTGGAGGGAGTACAAATGAGAATATTTGAGATTATAGTCATTGTGGTAATTCTGGCTATTACAGCAGGAATGATAGGGACCAAGAACAACCGGAGGCTGGATACCCTTATGCTGCTGGCTGTCGTTATGGCTGTGGTGCTGCATGGGTTGCTGGAGAATTACCGTATCCAGATGGTTCCGGCCTACGCCGCAGTGCTCGGGCTGGTGAGCATACTCGGATTCAGACTTGTGAGGCGTCCCCGAACGGGCCAGCCTAAGCGGTATGCGAAGTTATGGAAAAGTCTGCTGCTGATATGCATCCTCCTTCTTTCAGGAGTATCCGTCTATGCGTCCAGGCTGCTGCCGATGTTCACGCAACCTGAGCCAACAGGGCAATATGCCATCGGGACGATCGCACGCGAGCTTACCGATGAGCAGCGTGACGAGACGCTGAGCGCTGAGGAAGGCGGCAAACGTAAGCTGATGGTTAATGTATGGTATCCGGCCGATCCTGACCAGACTGAGGGTAAGCCTAAGGAGCATTACCCTTCCGCACTAGGCGAAGCCATTAGCCTTGTATTCGGATTGCCGAAGCAGCTATTCAGCCATGTGACCGATATTCCTACTCATGTTACAGACGGAGTGAAGCTATCGGCACAAGAACCCAGCTATCCGGTCCTGCTGTTCTCGCCGGGAATCCGCTCTACCCGATTCCAGAGTATGTCGATTATCGAAGAATTGGTCAGCCACGGCTATATTGTCGTAGGGATCGATCATCCTTACACCTCAGCCAAGGTCACTTACCCGGACGGCGCTTCGGTCTATTACGTACCTGATCCCGAATTCGATACTTCTGCAGAGCTCTACAATCACAATGTGAACGGAATCGCAATCCGTACAGCAGATGCCAGCTTTGTGCTGGATACATTGACGGAATGGAATACACAGGACCCGAATGGCTTGTTCCAGGGCAAGCTGGATCTCACCCGGGCAGGGATCTTCGGCCATTCCTATGGCGGGGCGACAACCGCCGAAGCTTTAGCCCAAGACAAGCGGTTTAAGGCCGGTGTCAGTCTGGAAGGCGGGTTCTGGGGCAAGGTTGCCCGTGAAGGGCTGACGCAGCCTTTTATGTATGTGATGTCCGGAACGAGTGCGCAGAATCTTGCACATCCCGAAGCGAACACAGATCCCCTGATCTATGAAGAATTCACGCCGGATCTGAAGTCAGTTATGAGCCGCAGCACCCGGGATACCTATTATCTGACAGTGGATCATTTCATTCACCAAAGTTTTACGGATATAGCCCTGCTGTCGCCCTCCTTATTCGCCAATGGCCTTGATCCGGTGCATACTGTAGATATAAGCAGAACCTATGTCCGGTCATTTTTCGATCAGTATCTGCTAGATGAGCCGCAGGCGCTGCTGAACGGTCCATCGGCCGAATACCCGGAAGTGAGCTTTGACCCGGCCTACACGCACAAGAGACCATAGGAGTAGATAGATATCACAATACAGGAGGTAATGCCAGATGAAGGGAATGACCCGTGGTGAGCTCGCGCGGCAGGCGGGGCTGAGTGCGGCAACCATCCGTTACTATGAGGACAGCGGCATCCTGCCAGCCCCGGAACGGACCGCTAAGGGATACCGGATCTACTCTGCAGATATTCTGGTCAAGCTGAAGTTCATCAAGGATGCCCAGTCCTTGGGCTATTCACTGAAAGAAATCCAGGCGGCGCTTGCCCTGCTCGGCTCGAAGATGGATGAAGATACCTTAAAGGAACTCGTCCGCGACAAAATCACCGAAATCGACGAAAAGGTTGCTGCCCTGTACGCTATTCAAAGCATGCTGGCCGGTCTGCTTGAGACCCCGCAGGAGGATATTCAGAATTATCTGCGTTCCTTCAAGGTTCCAGATCAGCATCATTGAAGACAAGCTATCGTGTGAAACATATAATTTCTTATATTTGCAAAAAAAATCGGCAGCGTCATTCTGCATTCACAGAATACGCTGCCGTTTGTGCCCTCTGGATTTCTGTTATTCGGCTCCCGCCTCATGCACTGCTTGCGGAGGAGCCTGGACGTATTGCTGCTGGCGGTAGGACTGGGCATACGGCTGAGCATAATAACCGTGTACTGCCATCGGCTGGTATCCGAAGGATTGCGGAGCCTGCTGCGGGTGCATGTAAGGCGGCATGTTCGCATTAGCCATCATCGGCGTCATATTGGCAGGAGCGATGTGGGTTCCCTTCATATTCTCGGCTGCCGCCTTCACAGGAGAACAGCAATCCGCAGGCGGACCAATGAAGGTCTGTGGCTTCACCGGAGCGAGTGCTTCCTTAACCAGCGCTTCATTAAGGCAGTAGGTATGTGCCAGCACATTAGCCGGGGTTAAGCTCAGAAGATCCGAGCCGAGGATGACCTCCGGTGTTGGAGCATCGAAGATCGCCAGCAGATGGGTGCAATCCATCGTGGCCACTTCATAATGCCACCAGCCCTGCGGCACATTGGCAACCTGGCCCGGGGTGATCGGAAAATGCAGCAGCTCGTTCGTAAACGGGTTGATCAGCGACACCACAGCCGCGCCCGAGATACAATACACCAGCTCAGCGGCATTTTGATGATAATGCGGCTCGACCACATTGGATCTGCTGAGATAGATATCGAGCAGCGAGGTATTCTCCAGGGTGTTCAGATTTTTGATGCCCAGTACGTTGATATAATTGCAGTCATCCTTCTTGAATAAGGTGTTGCCGTTCATATCAAACGTAAACTGTGTATTGGGCGACGTATAGTCCATATAAGAGGTCACACAAATCCGTCCTTTCCTCGGGGCCGTTTTTTATCGTTCTGGTTATAGGATATGTATCCGCCCATGCCCAGGTGACGATGAATAGCTCCGCCGCACAGTAAATTTGCCCCTTAAGCCGAATAATTAGCTGGACAGGTCAATTCGACAATGGATTGGACGGACGGGCTGGGCTGGATGGGGCTGCAACCATAAAAGGAGCAATGTCTCAGAGACCCCGTATCCGCCACATGCTATTGTATGCTGTTTTCCGCATACATTTTGCCCGGAGGCCCACTTCCGCCCGAATGTATGCTGTTTTCCGCATACATTTTGACCGGAGGCCCCGTATCTGCCCCAATGTATGCTGTTTTCCACATACATTCGGGACACCATGCCCATTGTATTCGGTTTTTTGTATACATTCCAGACTCCCCGTTTACTCGTCGGGCCTCCACACCCTTTTCAGGTCCCGGACAAAATAAAAAGACGGAGGGTACACACCCTCTCCGTCTGTTCATGGTACAACAAAGTTATCGTTACCAGCCGCTTCGCTGGATCAAAGCTGTAATCTGCGCGATATGATGGCGGCTGTGCCAGATGTACCTCTCCACTGCGGTATCCAGTGTCATCTCACCAAGACCACCGCTTACAAAGGTCCGGCTATAGTCCTCAGGCTGCAAGGATTCCAGTAAGTTCGCGAATCTGCGGTTAAGCAGTCCGATGAGCTGGAGTGAGGATTCCACCGGTTCGTTGGAAGAATCGCTCAGCTCCGCCCACAAATCCTGTCTATAGCTTGGAACCTGCGGTGCTTCCTCCGTCAGACCCCGCTTGAAGCGGAGGTATGCATACATGCCCGTATCGGCGAGATGATGCACGACCTGAACCACAGTCCAGCCGCCCGGCCGGTAAGGGGTATGCTGCTGTTCCGCCGTTAGCGGTTCTACTGCTGCCCGTAGCTCTTCTGCCAACTGCCTAAAGACCGCAACCGATGCTGCCCGCACTTCTGCTGTCCGGTTCCCCTTAGCGGCGAATCTTCCAAGCGGGTATTTTAACAACTCCAGCTCCTGCTCTTCCACATTGTCGTTCATTTCGCTCACAGCTCCTTTGTTATTGTTGTTTGGATATCATACCATTTTCGGGTGACAACAGCGCATAGGCCTCTTCCAGTGTTCCCGCCGTAACATCCGGCTTCACTTCCAGCTCCCAGGGCTGTCCGTTCCGGTTGAGCCAGCAGGACTTGATTCCGGCTCTGGCTGCTCCAAGAATATCTGACGCAGAATCTCCAATATGGATAATTTGCTCCGGCTCCACCCCATAATGGGCTATCACCTCAGTGAACATACGGTTATGCGTGTCATTTTTATATGACTGATACGTCTCCGAAGTGAACAGCAAGATGGGATAATTGCGGTAGAACTCAGGAAGCATAAGATCATCTGTATCACTTACAATACATACCTGATAATCCCGGCATATGCGCTGTAAGAAAGTCTCGGTGTCAGCGTACATTTCAGACAGCCGATGCTGGGCAAAGAGGTTATCCACTGCCTGCTCACAATCGTAATCCAAGCCGGACTCCTGAAATACGCTCTGAAACCCTCTGTAATAAATCTCTCTGCTGCTGATAAAAGTACCCGCCTCCCGGGCTTCGCAGGCTGCTGCATAATAACGGCTCAGCAATTGCTTACCGAGCTGGAGTGCCCTTGCTTCACTGAACTTCTGCTGGAGAATTGGCCTCCAGACCTCTGCCCGCCTGCTCTCAATATTCACCAAGGTCTGGAACATATCCAGACTAATCACTTTGAATGACTGCATGGGCCCGTCTCCTTATCTAATCAGCAATTGAATCTTGCCGTCACGAACAATGCCGGTGAATTCCAGTAGACTGTCACTCGCCATAGCAGCCCTTCCCCCCAGCCGAAGCTGTATTTGGGAAAGGCCACTTGGCCAGCTCAAGGACCGTTCCCTTCTTGACTCCTGTATGTACATGTCTTTCTTGTGAAACCATCATCTATTCCTTCAACAGCTTAACAAAGTTATCCGGCAGACTGAACTGTTGATTGTTAAGAATCATATCCCGCAACTCGGAGAATGGATCTTCGTCCTCCTGCGAATCCTTGATTTCCTTAATTTCACGGTGCAGCCGCTCCATCTGCAGATCGAGCTCGTACGCCTTGTCAGCCGCATTCTTAAGTTCACGGGTCAGATGCTCGGGAACCGCCTGGCTGTATTTATAGAAGATTTTATGCTCCAGACTGGCCCAGAAATCCATAGCAATCGTGCGGATCTGTACCTCAACACAGACATGCTCCTGACAGTCCGACATGAATACGGGAACCTCGATAAGCAGATGCAGACTCTGATAACCGTTGGGCTTCGGGTTTTTAATGTAATCCTTTACCTCAAGCACCTTGAGATCGTCCTGCTTCTGCAGCATAGCGCTAACCTGATAAATATCCGAAATGAATGAACAGGTGATCCGCAGTCCGGCGATATCCTTGATACTGGATCTGATCTGAGGGAGGGACAGTTCACTGTTCTTGCGCAGCATTTTCTTCATAATGCTCTCCGGGGATTTGATCCGGGACTTGGTATGCTCAATCGGGCTATAGTCGTGAAGCAGCTGGAATTCCTCTTTGAGGATATCAATCTTGGTCTCCATCTCGGCAAGTGCGAACTTGTAAATCATCATAAAGCGGGTAAGCTCATATTTGAGCTGCTTGAATTTCTCTAACTGGTTGTCGGTATGCATCTTCATTTCTCCTTTATGCTGCTGTACAGAATGACTATAATCTCCATACAACTCTTCCATCTCTCATTAATCATAGCCAATCTATGACGTGAACACAAACCTTCCTCCGGTCACCGGGACCTTCAGTTCTGTCCTCCTTTCTTCTCTCTGCCTACGAAAAAAAGCCAAACCGTCCAAAAGGACAGTCTGGCCGTTCTTTAGAAGCGGACGCTGTTAACAGCGTCTCTTCATCTGGTTATTCAGTTCACCACTTCATCGATGGATAGGCTGCGTTCACGCGACAAATCCCGGAAGCCCTCGCCTACTTTTACCAGCGGCTTAAAGAGGTCCAGCGGGTTGTTCATGACGATCATACCCACTTCTCCGTTGCTGAGCTGCACATTCTTGCCCACAAAGCTCGGCAGTAAATGCCCGGTCAATGCCTGCACCACCGTCTCATTCAGCTTGCCGAAGCCCATCTCATGCACCTTGCGCAGCACGGTAACCAGCCCCTGCTTGGGACGGTTTGCAGTAGAAGTGGTGAGCGACATATAGATGTTGGCTACCGAAACAATCTGGGCGTACGGATGAATCTCTTTTTTGAGCAGCTGATTCGGATAGCCTGAGCCATCCTCGTACTCATGATGCTGTAGAGCTACCAGCGCGGTAACCTCGTCCATCTGGGAGCCGCGGATCAGATCATAGCCATAGAAGGTGTGGCGCGCCAGCTCATCCTTCTCGGAATCCGTCAGCAGACCCTGCTTGTTCAGGATCGACAGGGGCACTTGGCTTTTGCCGATATCATGCAGATAGCCCGCACGGCTGATCTGGTAACGCTCCTCCTTGGAGTAACCCATCCACGCTGCAATGTAATAGGATAATAAGCCCACCTGTAATGAGTGGTGATATGTATCGATGTCATCCCGGTCCAGCAGGAGCAGCAGGGAGACAACATCCTTTTGCCCCTCCAAGGTCTCCAGAAGCGGCTTCAACGTATCATCGACTGCAGACTGCGAGAAGCTGCCCTTCGTCAAGGCTTCCAGAAAAATCGCTTCATAATTCAAAATAGCGAGATCAAAATCATCGTGCAGCCCGTGGCTGGGCTCAGGTTCAGCGTCCGCATACAGCCCGCTGCGCGGCTCGATATCGACATAATCAATTTTGTGCCGGATCAGGATACTAATCTCTTCCCGCTCCACACGCGTCCCCTTGGGGAGAACGTGCAGCCCTACACCATTGAAAGTGTCTGCCATGAGACAATCACCGTGCTTCAGATCCGTGACATGTACTTTCAAGTACCAGCACCCCTTTTGTATTAAATATAAGAACTTACAGGTTTCACACGGTAACTTATCCTTCTATTTCTCGCTGAAACGTGCCGTCCTTGAAAGGACGGCCAAGCTGTTTCCGCTTGATAGGAATATTCCGTTATGCTCCACTTGATCATAGTCAACAGACGGTAAAGTAACAATCCGGTCAAAGTCACAAACTCCCCGTAATCTAGTGCTATAGAATCCCTGTCTTTAGACGCCTTTCCATATTCTGTTCAGAGCCATCTGACAAATCTCTTGTATTTTAGCCTAATTTCGTTCTCTTCTGCCCAGTACATTAGTCTCTTCCTTACCGCTACCGTGTCTTCTGTGAACCTGAAGCAGAGATTAACCGGGACAATCCATTTGCCTGCAGGCAATATTCCTACTATCGGACCATCTATGTAAATGGCCTTAATCCCTTGCGCGGAGATGCGCTTTTTGCGAATAATAAGCGAATCTGTCCCCCACTGAAGCTGACCTTCCTTACGCAACGCGTTGATGAGAATGAAGAGGCAGGCCGCGATGCTGAGTCCAACCCATACCTGTATGATGTAGTTTAAATAGAATTGTCTATCCGGGTCGGGGTTAGGGGGCAGTCTCAGAATAATAATGGGAATTAGCACACCTATCAAGACTCTAACAGGGTTAGGCGCTTTGATTCGGTCGGTTATGGCTAGAGAATCTCCGGTCAACGTATTCAACCTCCGTCCGGCTAATTTGTAGTATAATCGCTAATGCAGTCCAACACTTTGTCCAAGGAGGATCATTCCATTATGTATGAGCATCTCGTCGTCTTCCGCTTCAATGAGCAATTCGATAAAGGCCAGGAGCAAGCCCTGTTACAAGCACTGCTGGCGCTGAAAAAGCAAATCCCCGGCATCATTGACCTTACAGCAGGCGTTAATGTAACCGAGGAGCAGGAGAATGTCCACGGCTATACGCTGGGGCTCCGCGTGACCTTTGAGAATCAGGAAGCCCTGCGTGCATACGGGCCGCATCCGGCCCATCAGAAGTTCGTGTCCATGCTGGACGGAATTCTGGAGAACGTTGTGGTGGTCGACTACCCGATTTAGAACAACTGGTTCACATCGAACAGCACCTTGCCGATCAGCGCATCCTTGTCTACGAACGGAGTCTCCCATAGGTGAGCATCATAGCTGACGTTACGGTTGTCGCCCAAGAAAAAATACTGGTCTGCGGGAACGGTGACCGGCCCGAAGGTATAGGTCATCTTTTCCTGCAGGTATGGCTCATCGACCGCCTCATGGTTACGGTACAGAGTGCCTTCCTTGATCTCAATCACATCGCCCGGCAGTCCGATCAGCCGTTTTACATATCTTTTATGCGCATCTTCAGCGACCGGCGGATGGAACACCACGATATCACCATGCTTCAGCGAGGTATTCCAGAGCATTTTGTCTACCACAAACCGGTCGTTAATCGCTATAGTCGGAATCATCGAGCCGGTAGGTACACGCATTGCTTCTGCTACGTAGGTACGGATAAATAGGGATAGAATAATGCCAATGGCAATACTCGGCACCCACTGCTTCAAGAATTTTTTCAACTTCCTTCACCTCAGATTCGTATAATTAGCCTTCAAAATGCTCAATAATCTGTGACATTTCCAGCTCCGCGTCTACTAGAGAGTGCTTCGGCAGATAAATCACCAGCAGGCCGCCGAAGATCTGCTCCCATCTGCCCCCATGCTCTGTAACCCGCTCCGTGAAGCTGCGGATCTCGCCGGAAGCCGCCGCCTCTTTGCTGAGCAGCCAGGCATACCGGACAAGTCCGGACTTCTTCACCGTCTCAACGTAATAAGCGATCCCCTCACGCTCACTCACTCGGATAATATCGCCAAGCGCAATCCCCGGGTTAAAAATCGGCGTCTCCTCAATCCGGTAGATATCCTTGTCGACCCGGGTCACATCCAGCACCTCAATCTCCCGGCCTTGCTCATCAAAGCATATATTCAATCCAACCGTTCCCGGCAAAAGCATCCACCTCAATTCTGTTCTGTCATGCTATCATTTCATCGCCCGCAGTGACCTCGAAATGATGCCCTCGAGCACCTTCCAGGGAAGCAGGACCTTGCCGATCATCAGCACCCGCGAGCCCCGGCCTACAGGATAGCGCAGCTTCGGCGCACGTAAGGCAGTGATCCTTCCAATCAGATCAGCCACCTCCTGCGGATCGGGAGCCGTCTCGGACGCCCGCCGGGAGTAGCGCAGCACCTCTTCAAGCCTGGTGTGATACGGGGAGCCTTCACTTCTGTGCATCCCCGTAATCCCTTTGTCCCAGATGGGGGTACGGAAGGAGCCCGGTTCAACCAGTACAACGCGGACGCCAAAAGAGAGCATCTCCTGGCGCAGACTCTCGCTGAACCCTTCCACCGCAAACTTCGAGGCGGCATACGGACCATAGCCCGGGAATCCGCTCAGGCCGCTGACACTGCTCACGTTAATGATCAGGCCGCTGCGCTGGACCCGCATGTGGGGAAGCACCGCCTTCGTTACGGCAACCAGGCCGAAAAAGTTGGTCTCCAGCTGCCGCCGCCATTCCTCCATGCTGATCTCCTCCACGAATCCGCCTACGGCGAAGCCAGCATTGTTCACCAGCACATCCATTCTGCCGGCAAGCTCAAGACTCTCCTGAATAGCAGATGCAATCGAAGCTTCGTCCGTGACATCCAGTGCCAGCAGATGAATGCGCTCCCGTACCCCCGCCTGTTCAGCCTGCTGAACAAGCTCCTTGCTGCGGCCAAGATCCCGCATGGTGGCAATGACCCGGTACCCTCTGCGGGCCAGCGTAATTGCGGTCAGTAGCCCGAATCCGCTGGAGGTCCCTGTAATCAGCGCAACCGGATCAATTCCTTGGGGCTGGCTTGGATTAGAGTTCATTGGGCACCTCCTTTTTTTAATAATGTGATGTATGAGCTTCCAATTTCAGTAGATGATAATTGTTCTTAATGTAGTTGTAACCCGAGTATACGGTTATTACTAATGCACCATACATCAGGGTTAGGTCGACAGGGAAGGAAGTGAACAGGCTGAAGGGCGCATTATTCAAAAGCATTGCAGAAATAGCGACAACTTGCAGGACCATTTTCCATTTTCCGTATTTATCAGCTGCCAATGCTACCTTCTGCGCTGAAGCGGCAATACGGACACCCATCATTATAACTTCCCTTGCTAATATTAAGAAAGCAATCCAAGATGGGATCATATGCAGACTCACCATTAGAATCAGCGCGGCAGCAACAAGCAGCTTATCTGCCAACGGATCAAGCAGCTTCCCTAAATTTGTTGTCTGGTTATATTTTCTCGCCACGTACCCGTCCAGCTTGTCTGTTATAGAAGCCGCAATAAAAACTATAGCTGCATAAAAAACACCATGTACCTCTAAATAGGCCAGGATCGAGAATTGGTTGACCCATGCTTCCGGATAAATGGGAAAAAGCGCAATGAACAGCGGAATCAGCAATATCCTGAACAAGGTAATACGGTTAGCTAGATTCATCTTCTGCCTCCTGTCTCACATTCATGGTTCCGATCTACAGCTTCAGCCTCTGAATAAGCGGCATGCCGATCCGCCGGAGCAGCAGCTCCAGGAAGGACCAACCGCAGCGGTTGAGCAGTGAGGTGCCCCGGTCATACACCGCCGAATATTCGGTGGCTCCAACCGCTCCCCGGTTGCGCTTGAACTGCCCGACGCCCGAGCTTTCGTGCAGTAATAGTTCTCTGCTGCCCGCAAGCCCGATCAGGACGGCGGACAGCATACGGTAGAGTCCTAGAGACTGAGGCAGACTTGTGTCATAACCGAATAATGGCGCAGTCATCGCTCCCTCCCGCTCATAGAAGCCAAGCACCGCATCCAGCCTTCCCTCCTTGCGCAGACCATAGATTTGCAAGGTGCGCCGCTCCAGCGCCAGGGCAATATAGGCTTCGGTGAACTGCGGATTATAGGTCGAATATTTATCGATATACAGCAGTCTGTACAGCTCCACGATCCGGGGAATGTCCTCCCGTGTAATCTCCTCCGGGCCCACCTCAGTATAGCCGTGCTTCGCCAGCAGATTCCTGTCGCGTTTGACCAGCCACCTGGCCTTCGAGCCGGAGGTATTCGGATGCAGCAGGTAGATCTGACGGCTTGGAACCAGCTTGCAGCCATATCCTTGCAATTTGACAATGTGTTCTCCCGAAGTCTCCCGGCTAAGCGAACGATACATTAAGGTATAACCCGGATAAGTTTGGCGGAGGTAATCGAGTATCGCCGTCAGCTGTTCCACACTTAAGGCAGGATACAGATTGGTGGACAGCAGCCAGTTATTCACCTGAACCACCCGGTTGAACCGTGCTTGTCGCAGCATCCAGCCCATGCCTGAGAGCATTAGCGACAATAGGCCCTCTAGAAGCCGGTTATTGAGCAGCGCCAGCTCCTCACGCGCATAGCTAACATAGTGGGTATAGGGTGAGCATACATACGAATTGTCATAGTCTGCTTCGTTGACGGTAATCGGAACCGGCAGCCCATCGATGGTCAACACCTTAACAGTTGTACTCACATTATCGATAAAAGGTTGCGCTCCCCGCTCCAGCAGCGGTGTAATATACTCCCGGGCATACCGCCCGTACTCCGTATCCGGCCAGTCCAACCCGGCAACAGAATCGCGGTCATATTGCGTTACCCGGTCCTTCACGGCTTCCAGCCCCTCTCCACCCGGCGCAGCTTCACAGTTCCGGGCACGAAGCTGTAGGCGGTAAAAGTCAGCTGCGGCGGGATGCAGGACAGCCTGGCGAACAAGCGCATCAGTTCTGAAGTAATCTGCTGCTCCGTCCCTTGATCAGTGCCGGTTCGTGTACGATAGGAGATTTCCAGCTCAGTGAGGCTGTGCTGAATCACCCGGTAATGCTCAATATCTGCGGAAGCCGCCAGCACAGCCCGGGTAACGAAATCAGGGAATACTGTAACGTGCGTGCCGTCTGCCGTATGGGGCAGATACAGAATATCATCACAGCGTCCTTCGATCCGCTCAATGGCCGTGAACAGTGAACCGCAGGGACACGGCTCTGCCGCTTCGGTCAGAATATCATTCAGCCGGTAGCGGACGATAGGCTGCACACTTCTGGAGAAATCGGTCACGATAGGCACGAACCGGCGTGATTGTTCATCCAGTATTTCTTTTTCGATATGTACAATATCTTCGTTGAGATGCAATGTTCCGTAACTACAGGTAGCTCCGAGGAAGCCCTCGGTACACTGATAGGCCTGATGCACCTTTTGCCCGAAGGTCTGCTCAATCTGCTGCCGGTCGAGCGGGTCAAGCACTTCCGCAACCGCAATGATCCGGCGGGGATGCAGATTCATCTCACCCGATTGCTGTGCCTCAGCCAGCAGACGCAGCATGGACGGCGGTGCAATCCAGATATCCGGCTGGTACTCCTTCATACGGGTCAAGAGCCGGGGAAGCGGCTCCAGCAGATCGAAATACCGGAACTGCAGCCTTCCCTGCTTCACAGATTCATACAAATTACTATTTGCCCGCAGAAAAAATGCAATGCTCGCCCGCTTCCACAGTCCACCCGGCAAAAGCTTTGCCATCACCGTGCCGGTCCAGGCAGCCTGCTCTTCTTCGCCAACGAGAAAAATCCCCCGGTTGCCGGAGGTTCCTGAGGACAAGCCGACGGTGACGCCTTGCAGCGTAGGCTTGAAGTTCCTGCTGTTCTCCGCTTCATAGGCCTCGGCAAAGGCCTGCTCCTTCGTAATACCCGCAGTGTTAAGCTGATCGAAATTCTCCATCATCTCCGGCTTCCCGATCACCGGGAAACTCCGCCATTCCTTGGACGGAATACCTGCCCACAGCTCCCTGTAGAACTTCGAGCGCTGCCTCACCTTCTCTACATGAAGCCGGATACGCTTCTCCTGCCACTGCTCGAGTGCTGCCCGGTTCTTCCAGCGTCTGCCCCACTTGGTGAGGATGTAATGGGTGATTACCAGCCTGAGCCGCTTCATGTCACACCTCCCGTTCCCCAGTGCGCAAGCGCCTCGCGGCAATGGCTGGGCACAATCCGAAGCTTAGGAAATTGTTCATGCAGCTGGCGCAGCCGCTCGAAATTGCGGTGGTATTCTGTGCGGCTGGACATGATCAAGCCTGCTGCCAGGTGCGGCTTGCGGTTCTCCCGGAACGCCCGGCTCGACCAGACCGTATCTGCACAGAGCAGATAATCATGCTGGGAGGTGGAGACGAATACGCCGATCATCCCGGCGGCATGGCCAGACAGCTCAACCGCCAGCAGGCTGCCGTCTCCAAGCAGATCATAGGCGTCCGTGAACGGAAGGCCTTGCGGCAACGCACGCTTCGCTGAGGCTTCATCCACAGGAATGGAGCGGAGGATGAAGTCATCCGGCAACAGCCCGGGCAGGAATCCCGCCTTCGTCGCCCGCACCGGACCCAACCCGCTTACGGCATCGTAAGATTTCTGCAAATAAATATACTGTGCCTGCGGGAAATCCCTTACCCCGCCGATATGGTCGGCATGAAAATGCGACAGCACCACATACCGCACCTCCTCCGGCGAGATCCCACCTGCCTGCAACCGCCGCACTGCACTCTCTTCCTCTCTATAGACAACCGGAGTGATCTTGCGGTATAGAGAGGCTGGCAGACTAGCTGTCTCCTGAAAGAAACGCGCGCTGTAGCCTGTATCGAACAGGATGGGGCCGTATTCCGGATGCCGGATCAGGGCGTAACCTGCCGGGAAGGCAACCGGCTTCAGTGTGCCTCCACGCAGCGTCAGACGCTCGGGATGCAGGCAATAGCCCGCAGACAGTATAGATAATTCAACTGGAATTTCTGTAATCATTGCTGTTCCCTCCACCATTCTGCAAAGGCACGAAGTCCCTCGTCTGTTGTTATACGCGGTTGATAACCCAGCTGCTCGCGGGCCAGTGTAATATCCAGCGTCTGGGAGATGCCGAGTGCGGCTGCAGAATAACGGGTCAGCAGCGGCTCACCCGGAATAGGCAGCACCTTGTAGATCCCCTCCATTAAGGCCGCTGCGGTATAAGCTACCGGGTAGGGCAATCGCCGGGTGTGCAGCGGAACCCCGAGCAGTGAGAATAGCCGGGTGACCAGCTCTTCGAACCTTAGCGGCTCACCATTAGTAATATTGTAGACGCTGCCGGAAGCAGACACCGGGGCTTCACAGCAGAGCAGCATGGCATCGACTACATTCTCTACGCAGGTGAGATCAAGCCTGGCCGCTCCGCCATTCATCAGCGGCACCCCCTTGCTCTCATTCGCTGCCAGCAGCCGGGGGAACAGGGCGTTGTCCAGCGGGCCGAATATGGCTCTGGGCCGGAGCATGAAGGCGGTAAGCCCTTCTCTCGCTGCCTGCCGGACTACCTGCTCGGCGATCAGCTTTGTTGCGGCATAGGCATTGGCCGGCCGGCCGGGAAGCGGATCACTCTCCCGGATGCCGAAGCGGGGCCGCTGGCTGGAATACACACTGGGCGTGGAGATATGAACCAGCCTTCCTACGCCATGCCGTTTGCACCCCTCAACTATATGGCTTGTAGCCTCCACATTGCATGTATAGAACTCCTTGTACTTCCCCCAGGGTGACGACAAGGCTGCACAATGGAACACCACATCCATTCCCCGGCAAAAGCTATACGCAGTCTCCGGGTCACGCAGATCCCCGGCCAGGAACACTGCCCCTTCCTGCTCCAGCTGCTTTCCCTGCTCCAGGTTGCGTCCCTGCGCGTAGACCTCCCAGCCCATCCGGGCCAGCCTCCGGGCGGTATGACGTCCAAGAAATCCGGTTGCACCTGTTACCAGCGCTTTGGTCATGCCTCACCATTCCATTCTATATCTTCAGTTAACGCCTCTGTAATCGAGATGCGGTGCCGCCTGGCTGTCTTCCAGGCGGCGTATACTATGCGGAACTGCTCGCGGGCAGGGCGGCGGTCATCCTTGCGGTAGACCACATCTGCTGCTCCAATCAGCGCTTGCCGCCAGCTGCGGAGGCCCCCGGGTCCCGGCTTAAATCCGCAGCCCAGCATAGGCAGTGTCAGCATAGCAGTGCGGGCTGACCGCGGAACAATGACTGTCCCGCTCTGCACGAGCAGATCTGGATTCAGCAGCGCCTCCGTCAACCCTTCCTCCGGCGTGAATAGATGAATACCGCTTGTTGCGCGCGGATTGCATTCAATCGGATACAGCGTCCCGTTCTCCGGTTCGATGAAATCGAATCCGATCTGGCCGCTGAAGCCGGTTGCTGCGGCGAACCGCTGGACCCATTCCAGGGCCGCAGGATGCTCCAACGGTTCAAAATACACGCTGGCCCCGCTGCGTCCCGTCCTGTACCTGCTGTCATAAGCAGCATGCGCCACAACTGTGCCTTCGTGAAGTATGCTGTACGTACAAACCGCTCTGCCTTGAATGTACTCTTGGGATACCCAAGGAGCCCCGGCCGATAGTCCGGCTGGAGGCTCTATTTCTCCCGGAACGCGGTTATGCGGATTAGTTGACGCGGATCTTTTATCCGGGAGAATGACCTTCGAGGCAAAGCGGGAATATGCAGGTTTGTAGACCCGCTGCTCTCCCTCCTGCGCTGCCTGCATCACGGCTCTCCGCCACTCTTCTGCGCTGCTGATCAGCACCGTGTCCGGGATCTTGAAACCGAGCGAACGGAGCAGGACCATGAACTCCCCTTTATGGTGCAGCCCGGCCAGAATACTCCGGTCTGGCGTAAGTACGCGGCACCCCGTCAGATGCTCAAGACCAGCAGAGATATAGAATATCTCCTCGCAGGTCGGAATCAGGCAGTGAATGCCCAGTTCTTCCGTTAACGCAGCCAGGCGCTGGACATAAGCCTGCGGCTGATGCCTTGGGGCAGGCACCCGGAAGCTGGCTTCGACAGCAGAGGATACCCGGCACAGATGATACTCGGCGCTTTCTGCCACATATACCTGGTGGCCTGCCGCCTTGAACAGCCTTGCCAGCTCCAGGGCTACCGGGGCGCGTCCGCCGGTAATCAGAATACGCCGGGCTTCAGTACTCAATAATCATGCCTCCCAGAGACAGCCCAGCCGCTGTACCGATCAGCATGATCCGGTCTCCGCGCGATATCCGGCCCTGACGGATAGCTTCATGCAGCCCCATCGGAATGGATGCAGCAATCGTATTGCCATGGCCTGCGGTATTGTCAAGGAAGCGGTCCTCGGCAATTCCCAGCTTTTTACGAAGGAGACGCATCGCCATTGCACTGCCCTGGTGGGGAATGACCAGCCTGAAGTCGTCCATCTTATTGCCTGTGGCATTCAGCATGTCAGCAATGAAATCCGGAAGCAGCTTGGACGCTTTGCGGAATATAGCCTGTCCATCCATATGGAACAGATAAGGCAGCGCATCCTCGGCTGTATAATTCTGAGGATGCAGTCTGGTCCCGCCCCCGGCAATCTCCGAATAACGCGCACCGCTGCTGTAGGTTTTGAGCGAAGCATGAAGTATCCGCGAGGAATCACCGGTATCCGCAGGCCCGATCACTACCGCTGCCGCTCCGTCACCGAACAAGGCCGAGCTCTCCTTATCCTGCCAGTTCAGCCCCACCGATGCAATCTCAGTGGCCACCAGCAGCACATTCTTATATCTGCCCGCTTCCACCATGTAGGACATCACATCAAGCCCCACCAGAAAGCTGAGACAAGTCGCATCGATATCAAAAGCCGGCACACCGGAATCCGCCTGCCCCATGGCCTGCTGAATGAACACGGCGGTACTCGGCAGCGGCTGCTCCTTGGTTCCGCTAGTACACACCAGACAATCGACCTCACTGAAGCTGAGGCCTGCATCGGCGAGGGCCGCTTCAGCAGCTCTTGCGCCCATGAAGGAGGCGGTTTCATCTGTATTGACATAATGGCGGGTGCCGACGCCGGTGATTTTGTTCACCCAGCCCGGTGTTGTGCCAAGGATCTGATCAAGCTCTGCATCACTAACTACACGCTCCGGCAAATATTTGCCTGTTCCTTTTATTTTCACATGTCTAAGCTGCATAATGCATCTCCCATTCGTGTGAGTACCAAGATGTCGAACTATATAAAATATTGTAAACTACAGATATATTCTACTAGATTTTCCGGCAGAGTCATATACAAAAAAGAAGATAAAATTCCCATCACAGGAACTAACGTTCCTAAAAATACTTGACTATGCAGTTTCACCGGGGTTATAGTAAATGCATAATAGCACACATTAAGCGGGAGAAGCACCTCGCAGGACAGGCAGTTCATGCCTTTCTTGGAGGTGCTTCTTTGTGTCTATTGCCAAATGAACAATCAGAGGAGCTGAATGCAATGTTTAGATTCACGGGCTTGACGAATTGGAGAGGGATGGGAGTTGTTACACCTTTCTCGGGAAGAGCTGTAAGAAGGCTGTTTGTGCTGGTGATACTGCTGTCACTTTGTACATCTCCCTTGTCCGGTGTCTCCGCCGATTCCGGGTGGGATGCTGCGCTGGACGAGATTCATAATCTGTATACAGACTATACGGGTCTACAGGCAACGCTGAAGTCTGACCTCCAGCGGAATCAGGAATTGCGCAAGCAGAATAACGCCGCACTTGCCGCAGTGAACAAGCAGCTTCAAGCCACTAATGCTGCCCAGCTCGCCAAGCTTAAGGCTGCCTCGGAAACGGTACAGAAGAAGCATGCTCCGCTCCTGGACCAGTATACTGCTCTCAGCAAACAGATCACCGCTGCCCGCAAGGTAAGCAATCTGAAGAGTGCCACTGTGCTTGAGCTGAAGCGCAATAAGCTTAAGGCTGCCGCTACCGCAGCACGGGCTGAAGTGAAGAAGGCCACCTCAGCCTTGGCAGAAGCCAAAGCGTTAACTGCCGCGAAGAACAAGCCGGCTAAGGATGCCCTTGCCCCCATCACCCTGCTCAAGAAGCAGATTGCCGCCCAGAACAAGCTATTCTCAGCCGCACAATCAGAGAGAACCGAGGCCGACAAGCGCTACAAAGCCGCGGTCCAGGCGGGAGACGCTACCCAGGCTGCGGCTGCAATGAAGCTGTCTTATAACCGGATGAAGGAGATCCGTACTATGGCCGGACAGTTGTACGGCTGGGAGCAACACATCAGCACGGCGCTCCGTGCCGCAGAGCTTAAGCTGCCGAAGTAGCCGAAGCAGCATATTCATGAGGGTCAGAGCAGCTTCACCAGCCAGGTGATAATGAAGGCTCCGGGTACCAGCAGGGCTTGACCCAGCAGAGATCCCAAGAAGCGCGAGCCCATCAGGAGTACATAGATCTTCCCGAGCTGGTCACGGTATTCCGCATTCTCGGTTGCCTTATGCGTAATGATTCCCAACTGCGGATCGATGAACACCGTCAGCAGGATCGTTGCTATCCCGTTAATCAGGCCCGATGCCTGGGAAGCAGTAGTGCTGAATGCCGGCAACAGCTTGGCCGCATACATCGAGGATAGTACGCCAACCGTGTAGAAGGCCGTCACGAAGACATTCATCACAATGAAGCGCTTGGGAATTCCAAGATAACGGAAGCTGCTCAGCCTGACCTTCGGTCTGCGGATATATTTGCGCGTATTCTTGAGCTGGCTGACCGTTACACTCGTCAGCAGCTTAGGGATAGATCCTTCGATCTCCAGCTTGGAGATCACTCTTGCGAACAGTCCTACGAAGGTCGGAAACAACGCGATCGCGATCAATGTCCCCAGTGAAGAAGCCAGCATAATAATCCGCAGATAGTTGAGCAGCGGGAAGCTGTCGTCAGCTTTGGCATAATCTACGAACTTCGCCGTTAAGGGGCCTTGTACCATATTTGCGGTTCTGGAGACCAGCACGATAATTCCGGTCAGGGATAAGGCGATGGCGATCTTGTTCAGCTTCACTCCGGCAAAACGCACCGAATACGACAAGGTCTCCGCCGTATGAATAATCAGAGTCAACAGACATACTACCAATAAGCTGTTCGTCATTTACAGTTACTCATCTCCAAATCAGGCAGCATTCGGCAGATTACCGGCATTCTTGTTCCAGATTATTACAGACCGGATCGCCTCACTTAATATATATTCTTCTTCCTATATAATCCAGAATCAATTTTGTAAGATTTGGTCAACCGTCCAGCAGAACAGAATTCCGGCTATATACCGGACCAGATCAATCCAGAGGAAGCCGTGGCCGAGAATCAAGCTGCCAAGGGTTGTAGCACGCACATGCAGAATCCACTCTGCCTGATAGAGCTGGCTGAACTCAATTCCGAAGCTGAAGCACAGGCTAAGGACAAGCGACATCCATAGCGGATGCCGGATCAGCAGCACCCGGGAGGCAAGGTAAATCATCCCTGCCCAGATCGCATCCCCAAAGTGTTCGCTGACAAAGTGCGGCAACTGGTTCCCGTATGCCCTGGTCGCAAGACCCAGCAGGGCGGCTAGCAGTACTGCACCGCAGTAGATCATTCTGGATTGTAAATTCAAAATCAGCAATCGTAACTACTCCTTCATCAATCAAATACAACTTCAATCAAATATAACCTTCCTGGGCGTAGCTGCATCCCGCATGAACAGCTTCGGGGGATAAGGGATTGTTAGCCCGGGCAGTTCATCTTCCTTGAAGAATCTCAGCTCTTCCGCCTCCCCGTCCAGGCTCCTGAGCTGGCCTTTAACAATGACACATTCAAATACAATAACCGTGTACTCTACCTGATCCCCGTTGCTATATTCATATCTGAATTTCTCACCGCCGAATACGCCGATAATCTGTTCAGGCGTAACCATTAAGCCGGTCTCTTCGAACACCTCTCTGCGCAGCGCCCTGGACGGGGTCTCTCCAGGTTCAACCGCTCCGGCTGGCAGGCCCCATAAGGTTTCATCCTTTTTGCGGATCAGCAGAATCCGATCCTGTTCATCTCTTACTACAGCCGCTACGGACGGCATCATTAACAGCCCGTTGCCGGCCTTCCCGCGCAGCTCCCGGTAATACTCAGATATTGACATGAAGCTTCCTCCTGACTTGATTTCAATTGGTCCCTATATCATTGTTAATTCCAGCCTATAGCTCATCCTTGCGGAAAGAAATCGGATGAACCACGAAATCACCCGGCTGATTCTCACAATCCGTCAGCTCAACATTATAGAACTCCTCGGTCTCGGCAAGCCGGATCGCTCTGCACACATATTCGATCTTCCCGCCGTCGCCTGCCCAGTCCCGGCTGTTGTCCACCGTCCAGTGCAGTACCCTGCCATCGTTGTAGAAATCATGAATATACGGCCCGCTGTCAACACCCCACTGAAGCATGGTGAGGTTATCTCCCTTACCTTCCTTAAATCTATGTATCATTTCTGTAATTCTGTCCAAATCCAGCTGATCAAAATGCGTAATCAAGTTCCGCTGGTCCCTGACCAGAGGGGCTGGCTTGTTGACTTCCCGTATCAGCAATAGTGAGAGTACCGCAATAAGTAGCGTTTCAAGAATTATAATAGCCCGACTGTATTTGTTGAAAAAGTTGTTCATGTGCCCTCCCGCTCCACGGTTTATGAATAAACTGGGTTAGCACTATATTTGACATGGTTGTATGATATTCCTTGTCTGACGCACAATTGTGATAGCAAAAGGTTATGTAACCCAAAAATATCTCCAGCCATAAGGCGGAGATATTTTTGGATTCTTTGTGATTTTCATATTCCCACTCTTCACTAAGTCTTCAACCTTCGCCCAGCTCCGGTGACTCCAACAGATGATCCAGCAGTTGCAGCCCGCGGCGGCGGGTGCGGAACGTCCACAGCAGATCAGCTGTGAATATAAGTAGGAACACGGGCAGTACAGGCATCCATACCCTCTCTATTTGCAGATACAGGAAGTGTACCAACGGTTGCAAGCCGAAGATGCAAGCCACTGACAGTCCCCACCAATACAGCGAGAATTTCAGGCAGATATGCCCATGCAGCTGAAACGGCATCTCAGAATAATCCCACCACTGTCTACGAAAGATTCTCTTAAGCAGCCAGCCGCTGATAAACTCAACCGCCGAAGGGACGATCAGCGCAAGCAGCAGGAATAACGGAAAGGGAAGCCTATTTTCATGTGCTGCCAGCAGCAGCAAGGGGGCGCAGCCGTACATGGGCTTGAATGGCCCTTTGAGGAAGCCTTCTTTGCGAAAGGTCCCGGTGCTGTAAAGGTTATAACTGCCTTCAAGGACCCATCCCAGGAACGAGTAGACAGTGAAATAGAACAGATAGGGACTTGCCGCAGCCACTACACTGTAACTATTCTGTAAAAGTAAAGGTGTCATCGTAGTTATTCCCGCCTCCGCTCCCAATTATTTTCCAATTGGAGGTAGTATGCCTCTAAGAACCGGACGTTATGACGGGAATATCTGGCGGATTTGCATACGGCTGCAAACCTTTGGCTTGCAAGGACAACCTGACCAAACGTTTGAAGGATGATGCTGCTTTCTTCACCGGCAAATCAAATTGTATTCGATTTTCCGCATACATTTGGCCCATCAACTAAATTCCATTACATTGTGTTCGGTTTTTCGCATACATTCCTGGTTCCTTCTCTACTCCGTCGGGCATTGGTCCGGTAAAATTGGCTGCTTCCGATGCAGAAAAAAGACTGCTCCGTGAGGAACAGTCCTTTCGTGCATTTGCCTTATGCCTTATGCCTTATGCCTTATGCCTTATGCTGCCTTATTATGACCTACCCATATGCCTTAGCCTTATACCTTAATCCCCTACACCCGAATTCTTAGGAAGCGGGTCAGGATGAGCGGTTTCGGCCGGTTTGGCTTCCCAATCATCGGCTTCCGGTTCAATATCCACACCGTTCTCCATCTTTTTGCGTTCTGCGAGTGAATCCCCGTCTTTATTCTCTTTGTTGCGGATGTCTGCCTCATTACCGGAATGATCTGACATGTGAATTCCTCCTTGTATGCAACTTGTACGCGATTTGAACTACGTAGTTATAGTTACCCACAGACCCCTTTTGCAAACATCTCATGTGAACAAAGATCCTTTTCACTTGTCTTATCCATTCACTTGTCTTTTCCATATCACTTGCCATTCGGCGAACAGGTCCCTCTTATTCGTAATACACACGAAACACAATGTCCTGCTCATAATTCCCGAAGCCGCGCCCGAATAACGTTAAGCCGCCCCGCCTTCGGGTGGTGTCTTCTGCCGTGAACCTGAAGCTCCACTGGTCCTGCTGCCAGCCCACCTGATCAATGGTAACTACCGATATCTGCTGGCCGTCTATATAAGTTCCCCCTGCATTAATTCTTAGCACCTTGAGCAGCCCGTACTGGTTCACATCCGATTTCCACCAGGCTGGAGTCAACCGGCCTCTCATTACGCCGAAGTCTCCGGGGCTGGTCCATTTGCCAAGCGAAATGCCGTTCATCATAAAAGAGATATCCGAAGGCCACTTCTCGTTCACACTCGGTGCCTCCGAGCCGATCTCCATGGAAATCTCAATCTCCTGGACCGTCTGATCCATGAACAGATAATTTGGAACCTTATATTCCACATATCCTTTGGCGAACCAGAGAATGCCGGCAGCCACCCGCTGCGGGTCCAGGAAATAACGCGGGTCGTCATAATACCCGATCAGCTTCTCCGTTGTGGCAATGCCGCAAGTCGGGGAAGCTTCCAGATCGGTGTAATGGCCCACAGGGACAGAGACCTCCACTACTTTGCGAGCGATGCCTTTGGCCCCGGATAATTTAATCTGCAAGAAATTCGCGGAAAGTGAGCAGAATTTATAAGTCCCCCCGTCGATCCGCTTCATCTGGGAGCTGACGATGCCGGCCTTCTGCAGCTTCGCTACATGCGAGCTGACAATGGCACTGCTGAGATACAGCCTGGCTGCAATCTCCTTAATATGCATCTCCTCGCTGCTAAGCAGATCGATGATCCGCAGCCGCACTTCACTGGCAAGTGCTTCATAGACCTTCAACGATTCAGAATCTGTGGTTAAATACATCGGTGGCCCTCCGCGCTCTTTGAATTAGTTATTAAGTTAATCCTGAAATTAGTTATTGCTTAGTATACCCCGTAATTCGTATCATGTAATCATAAACGGGCTTGAACGATTAGCTATTTCATTAATCTAATACAAAGGAGCTTCTAACTATGAGCATTCAATCCAAGATGATTGTCGACAAAGACTTCAAGCTGGCCGAGGTAGATCCAAGGCTGTACGGTTCCTTCATTGAACATCTGGGCCGGGCCGTCTATGGCGGAATCTATGAGCCGGGACATCCTACCGCTGACGAGAACGGGTTCCGCGGCGATGCCCTCCAGGCCATCAAGGCACTACGCGTACCGATCATCCGTTATCCGGGAGGCAACTTTGTATCCGGTTATAACTGGGAAGACGGCGTTGGACCCAAGGCGGAACGGAAGCGCTCTCTTGAACTTGCCTGGTGGGTTACAGAGACTAACCAGGTAGGCACGAATGAATTCGCCGATTGGGCCAAGCTGGCCGGTTCTGAAGTGATGATGGCAGTGAACCTGGGCACACGCGGAATCGACGCTGCAAGGAATCTGGTCGAGTACTGCAACCATCCCTCCGGCTCTTACTGGAGTGACCTGCGGATCTCCCATGGCTACAAGGATCCGCACAAATTCCGCACCTGGTGTCTGGGCAATGAAATGGACGGTCCATGGCAGATCGGAGCCAAGACTGCAGTCGAATACGGAAGACTCGCCAATGAGACCGCCAAAGCGATGCGCTGGGTGGATCCTTCTCTGGAGCTTGTCGCCTGCGGCAGCTCGGGCAGCAACATGAGCACTTTTGCCGAATGGGAAGCTACAGTTCTGGATCTCACCTATGATAATGTCGATTTCCTGTCGCTGCACACTTACTACAATAACAATGATGGGGATACAGCGAATTTCCTGGCCCAATCGCTTGATATGGATCAGTTCATCGACAGCGTAGCAGCAGTATGTGATTATATCAAGGCTAAGAAGAAAAGCAAGAAAAAGATTTACCTGTCCCTCGATGAATGGAATGTGTGGAAATCGCAGGGCTCTAGCCGTGCCGAGCAGCACTGGCAGATTGCACCGCCTGAATTCGAGGATGTCTATACCCTGGAGGATGCGCTGGTGGTGGGCTGCTGCCTGATCAGCCTGCTCAAGCATGCAGACCGGGTCAAGATGGCCTGTATCGCCCAGCTCATTAATGTCATTGCACCGATTATGACAGAGGACGGCGGACCGCTCTGGCTGCAGACCACTTATTATCCTTACATGCATGCCTCCATCTACGGCCGGGGAACGGTGCTGCACCCGCTGATTACAAGCTCGAAATATGATTCCAAGGATTTCACCGACGTTCCATACCTGGAAGCGGTTAGTGTGTATAATGAGGAACTGAACGAGGTTACTGTATTTGCAGTAAACCGTCATCTGAGCAAAGGCATGGAGCTGGCGGTTGATCTGCGGAGCTTCGGCGCTGTAGAGGTTATTCAGCACACGGTTCTTGAGCATGAGGATCTTCAGGCGGCCAATACCCGCTCCAACCCGTCGAATGTGCTTCCGCACAACCGGGGAACAGCAGCCGCAGACGGCGGCCGGGTGAGCGCAATGCTTCCGGCTGCTTCCTGGAACGTAATCCGGCTGCGTGTGAACGGCTGATTACTGAATGCTGCAAGCTTAATGGTACATGATCCAGGCGACTAGCGGTCCGGCGATGGAGCCGACAATCGCGCACACAGTCATGGCTACAGAGCTCATGGACACCGACTCTTCGCCGTATTCCAGTGCCTTAGCGGTGCCGAGGGCATGGGAAGCTGTGCCCAGGCCAATGCCGATCCCCGACTCGCTGCGGATTCTGAACAGCTTAATTATATAGGGGCCGCCGATTGCTCCCGTGAAGCCGGCAACCATGACGAATACGGAGGTCAGCGATGAATCTCCGCCGAGATTGCTGGAGATCTGGATCGCTACAGCGGTGGTAATCGACTTGGGCAGAATGGACAGCACATACAGCTTGGAGAAGCCGAGTCCGGCTGCCATCAGCAGCCCGCTGAACATTCCGACCATAAGTCCGGTGACCGTTCCGCCGAGAATGGCAGGGAGATTCTTCCACAGTACATGCCGCTGTTTGTATAAGGGATAAGCCAGCGATACTACCGCTGGTCCCAGCAGGCGGTTAATCCAGTCGCCGCCGATCATATAAGTCTCATAAGAGATATGGAAGCCCATGAGCAGCACAACAACCGTGAACGTTGCGGTGAGCGCGGGCAGGAGGACAGGAAGACGGTAACGTCTGTACAGTATGGACATGACCAGATAGATCACGACGTTCATCAGCACGAAGCTGACAGCCAGCAGAATTCTCATGCTTCCTTCCCCTTCCCTTGGACATTACGGGCACGGTACGTCCGGCGTGTTAAGCGTTTGACGCTGCGGGCGGCAATCCACTGGCTGGAATGTGCTGTAACAACCATGGTCAACACACTGCTGATGACGAGAATGCCGATCAAGAGCAAGCCTCTTCCGCTAAAGATATCCAGATGGTTCATGATGCCTGCGGTGGCCGGGATGAAGAACATGGGCAGATACGCCAGTATAAAGGACGAGCCGTTCTCGATCAGCTTCACGGGCACAATCTTTAGCAAAAGCAGCACGAAGAGCAGCAACAGTCCCACGATACTGCCTGGAATCGGCAAATGCAGCAGCTCTTGCAGATAGCCTCCGGCCAGGAAGAACACATACAGCAAGCAGACCTCGGCGATAATGCGGGTGATTTTCATAATGCAGGAATCCCTTCAATCTTGAAATGACGATCATAAGCAGCCGCTTACCGGCAGCAGGCTGACTTCCTAAGAGTAGCAGAGTTTTCAGCAAATTTTCAATAAGTTTTCGACTCTTCTATGTACTTTCATTATTGATCTAATATTTCAAAAAAAAAGAAACGGATGCAACCCCTCAGGGCAGCATCCGTTTCTTTGTCATCCTCATAAAAGCCTCCGGCTCGCAGGCCTTATCGCCCTTAGACCCACTCTACCACCTGCGAAGCGTTCTGCCGGGTCTTCACACGCGGCTCACCGCTCCGGTAGCCGAAGGCTACCATGCAGGCCAGCCCGAAATGTTCAGGGTCCATAATCCCCTCGTCGGCCAGAAGCTGCTCCATTTTCTGCTTATCGAAGCCTTCAATCGGACAGGAATCGATGCCGATCAGCGCAGCTGCGGTCATCATATTGCCAAGGGGCAGATAGGTCTGACGCGCGCCCCACTCGAAGATCGCCCGCTCATTGCCAGCCAGGCCGAAATCGTTTTTCAGGAATGCGCCGTAGACCCGCTGCTTGCCCTCTGCAATCTCAACCGGCAGCTTCTGTACCTCCGACATCATACTCTGAATATATTCTGAGTCAGCTGCCAGATCACGCGGCTGTCTGGCCAGAATAAGCACGAAATGACTTGCGGTCGGAAGCTGCTTCTGCGCGCCCCAGGCGTATGGCAGCAGCTTCTGACGGAGCTCCGGGTTCTGGACAACTACAAACTTCCAGGGCTCGAAGCCGAACGAACTCGGTGACAGACGTCCCGTCTCCAGAATGAAGCCGAAATCCTCCCCGCTGATTTTTCTGCTGCTGTCGAATTCCTTAGTCGCATGTCTGAACTCATAGGCTGCCAAAATCTGCTCTTTCGTCATTTGAGTTGCTGTGCTTGTGTTCTCCATCCTCCATACTCCCTTTCTGTGTACCGTTCATGATAAGGAATTGACGTTTTCCTGTTCCCATGCCTATAGTAATGGATATACAACACATTTAGAAGTACGCACATTTTTGTGATGTAGTATACAAAATGATACTAAGGAGCGTGTTAAGTGATGCGCAACCGTAAAGGCGGTTTCGGCACTTGCCCTGATAGCAATGCCTTTGCTTGTCCTGTAGAATTCACCCTCGATGTTATCGGCGGTAAATGGAAGGGTGTGCTGCTGTACCATATGATGGATTCCACAGTCCGGTTCAACGAATTCCGCCGCATCTGCCCCGGCATCACCCAGCGCATGCTGACCCTGCAGCTCCGCGAGCTGGAGGAGGATGGCGTCGTACACCGTGAGGTCTATCATCAGGTGCCGCCGAAGGTTGAGTACTCCTTGACTGATTTCGGTCGGTCTCTGATTCCGATCATCAAGCTGATGAGAGATTGGGGTCTGGAGTACCAGGCGAAGCAGCAGACTTCAGAGCGTCCAACTATAGACACCGGAGTGTAGCAGGGCACATCAGAATAGGGCAGTCCCAAAAGTAGCTATTCTATTGACGAGTCAGATCTCAGATGTTCAAAAAGCTTCAAATGTTAAAAAAACAGCGATTCTCGTTATTGGAGAATCGCTGCATTCTATTTTTGGTCCATTGATGCTTGTTTAATAGATTGTGGGCAAGCGAATGCCATCCGACCTCAAGCGTCACTTTATATATGACGCGAAGCAGAAAGCGCAGACGCCGTGGTAACTCCATTTTTCCAAAGGACGGTTTCTTTTTTGTGTTTAAAAAATGTATTTTCGTATCCCACTTAAACAGCGGAGAGGACGAAACGATTGTGTAAAAGCGTCAGCGGTCGCCTTGGTCTCCGGATTTTCACCGCTAAGGGGAATGAAAAAAATCTGGAGACCACAGCGATTGGAACAACGGTTCGTTCACGCAGCGTCCACCCAAGTACTCACGTTAATCCTGCTTAAAAAAAGGGGCCGTTTTCCAGTCTATTTTGAATCTTCGAAAAACTCCTCCGCCTTCTGCTTATGCTCCTCCTTGACCTGTCCGGCAATAGCCCGGATGCCCGCCGCCATGACGGCAGCATCGTCTGTGAAGCCCAGGCCGATCAGCGCATCGGGAATAGCATCGATCGGGGAAATGAAATACGCCAGCGCTCCAAAAGCAATCCCTTTCGCCCATAGCGGTGTTTTGGCATCCATAGCACAGTAGTACATGGCTATCGCTTCTCTGGTGAAGGGAATTTTACCGGCGGCTTTCCTGGTTTTGCTCCAGAAGCTCTTCTTCACAAGCTCCTCATTCTTCTTGTCATACTCAAAGCTCTCCACCAATACTCCTGCCGGCAGCTTACCTGTCTGATTGTCCATCCGTAGTTCCCTCCCGGTGATTAGACTGCCTATATATGGCCTCGCGCCAACCCTTACTATATCTTCACACCATTCCCTTGAAGCTAATCACTGTGGCTTATAATACTTCACTTAGGAGCCCAGATGCTCCTGGAAGAACAACGCCGTCTGTCTGCGCTGGAATTCGCCCACCTCATGCCCGGAGAACGGATAATCCATAATCTCCTTAGGCGATTCTATCCGGTTATACGCGGCATAGATCGTCTCCGGCATACATACCGTATCCTTCCAGCCTACGGACATCTGAACAGGGACGGTGAAGCGGTGAGCCAGATTGACGATATCGAAAAAGGCCAGATTCCCAAACACACGCTCCAGATGCTCCGGATAGCGCTTCAGGTATTCCGCGATCTCAGTAAGTGAGCTGGTGGAATTCAGCACCCCGAAATCCAGCCGGCACAGATTAGGAATATCTGCGGCTACCGCAGCCACGCGGCGGCTGAGCGCTCCCGCCAACAGAGCGATCCCTCCGCCCTGGCTGGCTCCTGTAATCGCAATACGCGCCGGATCAACCCCCGGCAGCTGTGCTGCCGTCTCTATAGCCCGTACGGTATCTATGGCTAACGCCAGATAGTAGGACTGC
The DNA here is from genome assembly GCF_038595095.1 of Paenibacillus sp. FSL P2-0089. NCBI lineage: Bacteria > Bacillati > Bacillota > Bacilli > Caryophanales > Paenibacillaceae > Paenibacillus > Paenibacillus sp. FSL P2-0089. The sequence goes on along the minus strand of NZ_CP152006.1, from coordinate 2,761,905 downwards.
TCCTTCTCCAGCAGCCCCTGGGTAATCCACCCTCTGACAATCCCGTGCTCTTGCGGCAGCAGATTGCCGGTCTCTCCAAGCTGACCACGAACATCTACGGCCAGTACTGTGTATCCAAGCAGCAAGAAATCTGCGTAACGCTCGGGATATCCCCGGTCACCAGTGTAACCCGGAAAGGTCACAACACACGGCCGGTCTCCCATGCCGGCCGTATCACCGGCAGGCTGGATATACCAGGCATTGATCGTAGTCTCCCCATAGCTCATATAGCTGACCTTGCTCACCTTCATGCCCGGATAGGGGGTATCTTCAGGGGTGATGCTCACATCCAGCGGCTGCTCTTCATCTTCCGCGAGCAGATCATTCCAGAATTCATCAATCGTCTCCCGGTCCAGTGTAGGCTCTGGACGGCAGTTCTCCAGCTCTTGCTTACGCATCTCTATTGCATTCATCTCAATTCCTCCTGTGTTGCATGCATTCTTAAAACCTTGCATGTCTATGTAAGCGTCATTAATATTATAGATATAAATTCATAGAATTCCAAAGGAGTTGTTTATTATTCGTTACGGAACGTTGGCACACACTGCCGGCTGCCTGCCGATTAAGGAATTGATTGCCGCTCTTCAGACCTACAATATTGATTTCGTACAGCTCGCCCTGTCCAAAGCCATACAGGATATCGACCTCTCCACCGGCAAGCTGAGTCCTGGTCTGGCTTCCTATATCGGTGAGCAATTTGACAGGGCCGGTATCCGCATCGGCGTGCTGGGCTGCTACATCAATCCGATCCACCCCGATCCTGCGGTCCGCCGGGCGGAGATTGACCGCTTCAAGGAGCATCTGCGCTATGCACGCCTGTTCGGTGCCCCTATGGTCGCCACGGAGACGGGAGCACTCACGACCTTCCAGGAGCTTGATCCTTACCGCTATGAGGAGCTCGGCTGGGATGCCCTTAAGGCAACGATTGAGGAGCTGGCAGAGGAGGCGGAGAAGTGGGGCGTATTCTTAGGGCTTGAAGGCGTCAGTACCCATACCCTGTCCACTCCGGCCAAAATGCGGCGCATCCTCGATGAGGTGCCTTCCAGCGCGATTGGTGTAGTATTCGACCCGTGCAACCTGATCGGTGAAGAGGTTCATCTCCAGGATGAGATCGTCAATCAATCCTTCAGCCTGTTCGGCGACCGGATCATCCTCGCCCATCTCAAAGGAATCTATGAGGACGGCGGACGCATTCGTCACGGCGCTCCCGGAGCCGGTCTATTCCACACCGCTGAGTTCCTGAACAAGCTTGAGGCGCATAAGCCGATGATCGATGTCTCGCTGGAGGATGTCACCAGCCTGGAGATCCGGGACACTGTGAATCTGCTGCGCAATCTGCGCAAATCGTTATAATCCGGCCATAACCCCATTTCCTCCAAAAGTACCGCTTAGCGGTACTTTTCGCTTTTCACTGAATAAAATAGTATACCTATCGCATTTTTGCAGAGCGATGGTGCTGAAAGGAAGGGATCACAGATGCGGTTCACTTTCCCCATTCTTACCTTAAGCCATGGCGGGGCACAACGCATGCTCGTGGAGCTTACGAACGGTCTTACGGCCCGGGGCCACCAGGTTGTGATTGTCATGCCGCTGGGAGGGGATGTTTCCTATGACGTCCGTTCCACTCTGCTGATTACCGACTACCCGCTGCTTCGCGAATCCGATTTCCCCGTCAGTGATATCATCGTCTCCAATTTCTACACTACGGTTCCGGTCTCACAGGCAGCCAGCCTGAACGGCAAAGGCATGCATATCCGCCTCTCCTTATGCTATGAACCGCTGTTTCTGCCGCAGAACGAGGTATCCTTCCCTTCCTATCACATTACCGATAAGCTGATCGTCCTCTCCAGATGGCAACAGGAGTTGATTAGGCTGGGTCACGGAATCAGCGGAAGCATTGTACCGGTAGGGATCAGTGCTTCATTCCGAAACATGAACATCCGTAAGGAGCTTCAGGAACCGCTGAACATTACAGCGATCCTGCGCAAGGTGGAGCACGGCTTCTCCTGGCACCGCGAGCAGGATTACCTGGTGAATCAGCTGGATATCGTGAAGCAGAACTTCCCGTGGGTCAATATCAATTTCATCAGTCCGCCGGATGAATGCTTCACCTCCGATTCACTAAAAAGGATGATGAACAGCGGCAAATACCGCTTCTTCACGCCGCTCAATGACGAGGAGCTATGCTATCACTATAACGGTGCTGATATTTTTGTCAGCTCCAGCATTTTCGACACCGGCTCGTTGCCCGGGCTGGAGGCGATGCGCTGCGGGGCGGCGTTGGTCTCTGTCTATGCGGGAGGAAATCTGGAGTATGCCCGCCATGAGGAGAACTCCTTGTTGTCCTACCGGTATGAGAACCGGCTTGCGGCGGATGTGATGCGGCTCATTCAAGATCCCGCACTCCGGAACCGGATCGCCGCACGCGGGGAGACCGATTCAAGATCATGGACCTGGGAGAACAGTGTCAAAATCATGGAACGGACAGCCGCTGCCTTTTTAAAAGGGAACGGTGCGGGAAAATCGCGCTCCAGCCGACCTTTTGCAGAAAATGGGTAGAGGTCCCGGAGAATGCAGAAAAAGGTTCAACTTATGAGGATAAGGTTGAACCTTTTCTGTATTTTCCACTGATCCGCCAGAATACTGCCGGCAAGACTAAGAACCCATGACATCTATACATAGGCACGGCTGCACGTATGGTTTACACTGATTGTATATATACTAGGGTTATCGGAGGCGGGAGCATGAACAGGAATGAGGAGCAGCAAGAGTCCATGGGGTCTCAGTTCAAATATATGGTCAGCGGGGATTCTATCTCCAAGGGCGTTGTGTATGACGAGACCCGAAGCAAGTATGTCATTCTGGAGGATAATTATGTATCCATGCTTCAGGGCAAGCTCAAGGGCGCTATGCGCAATACTGCCAGATTCGGCAATACGCTGATGAAGGGCTTCGGTAATCTGAAGCGGGATGTCCTGAAGGAGAAGCCGGATGTGGTGCTGATTGAATACGGCGGCAATGACTGTGACTACCACTGGAGTGAGATTGCGAGCAATCCCGAGGCAGAGCATAGTCCCAAGACAGATTTTCCGGCCTTCGAGCGGATGCTGGCTGATATGATTCATTTCCTGAAGAACCAGGGGATCACGCCAATTCTGATGAGTCTGCCTCCGCTGAATGCGGACAACTACTTCAAGTGGGTCAGCGGCAACAATCCCGATTCCGAAGTGAACATTATGAAGTTCCTCGGCAGCGTCACCAAAATCTACTGGTGGCAGGAGCGTTATAACTCCGCTATCCTCAAGGTCGCCGAGAGCACCAGGACCAAGATTATCGATGTCCGGGGCGCCTTCCTGCAGCAGCCGGATTACACCAAGTTCATCTGCCGGGACGGCATCCACCCCAACCGGGAGGGCCACCGGATTATCTACGACAAGGTGCTGGAATTCATCCGCATGAGTGAACCTCAGCTGCTGCTGGAGCCTGCGGCAATGCCTGGACATCCGTAGACAATAACAAGCGCTCCCCCAGCCTCGGCAGGGGAGCGCTTGTTATGTGTTCAGGGCTGCTGCAAGGAGACATACTTGTCGCCCAGTAGCTTCTGGAAGTAATTCCGGTTATACAGCATGCTGGGATGGCCGGGGGAATGAAGCAGCGCAGTCTCATTATAGCGGTTGGCCCGCTCATGCTGGCCCAGCCGGTCATAGCAGAGCGCAAGCTGCAGATTCGGAATCCAGGTGGCGAAGGCCTCATTCTTCATCGCCATGGACTCCGCCTGTCCGGGCAGCTGAATAGCAAGCTCAAACCAGTAGATCGCCGGATGAAGCTGGCCCTTCTCCAGATGCCAGGCCCCCAGCCGGCAGCAGCCTTCGGCACGCGGGGCATCATATTGCAGCGTGCGGGTGACCGCAGTGAAGGCCGCTTCCTTGTCCCCAAGTGCTTCCAGGCATTCGGCCAGCCGCAGGCAGGCCTGAATATTATCTTCAATCCAGCCCTGCCCGCCGCTGAGGAACAGCTCGTAATACCGGCAGGCCTCCCGGTGAATTCCGTGGTCGCGCAGCTCATTGGCGTAATAATATTGATCGCGCGCAGAGAAGCTTTCTCCTGCCGCTTCCCGTTTGCGGTAGATCTGCAGATTGCGGTCCGTGTAAGCTTTATCCTTCTCATGGGTGACACAGACTCTGCTTGCCAGCGACGGGCCGTACACCTCCAGATATTCATGCACCGGACCGATCCAGCGGAACCCGCACGCCCGGCGGACCAGCCGGTTGCGCCGCAAGGAGGTCGTCACCCTTCCCTCTCCGTCAAAAGCGAGATTATACTGCATATTCACACTGTCCACGTGTTCCGGCAGCGAAGACTTCAGCTCCCTGAACAGCGCCTGATCCTCTTCTCTCAGATAGTCGTCCGCATCCAGCCAGAAGATATAATCCCGGGTCGCCTTGCTGAAGGCGTAATTACGGGCAGCGGAGAAATCGTCAATCCAGGTAAAATCATAAATTGCGGCTCCAAAGGCACCGGCAATCTCCTTGGTGCGGTCTGCCGATCCCGTATCTACAATGACGATCTCATCGACCAGCCCTTCCACAGAAGCCAGGCAGCGGGGCAGGCTCTTCTCCTCATTGCGGACAATCATGCATAAACTGATCTCAATCATGGCAGCCTCCTGAATACATAATCCACTAGACTACCATGATATGCAGTGCAGCAGCCGGCAAACCCTTGCTCTCACCCAAGGGCAGCGGTGCGTTTTTGGAGCTTATACTTTTTTTGCGGACTAAGCCGATGATTTTTGTTATAATAAGCAGCATACTATTTATATACAAGAAGGGGACGTTACCTTTGTCAAAAATCATTAAGACATTAACCATTGCCGGCAGTGACTCCAGCGGAGGCGCAGGCATTCAGGCAGACCTCAAAACCTTTGAGGAATACGGTACTTACGGCCTTAGTGCCCTGACTACCATTGTAACGATGGACCCTGACCGGGGCTGGCATCATAATGTATACCCTGTCGATGCTGCCATTGTTGCCGAACAGCTTAAGACGATCTTCGCCGGCGGTCCTGTGGATGCCATGAAGACCGGTATGCTCGGCAGTGTGGACATTGTTAAGGTTACTGAACAGGCCCTGAAGAGCAACAAGCAGACCAATGTCGTGATCGATCCGGTTATGGTATGCAAAGGCGAGGATGAAGTACTGAACCCGGAGAGTGCAGATGCCATCCGCGATCTGCTGCTGCCGCTGGCTACGGTGGCTACTCCGAATCTGTTCGAAGCCGGAGTGCTCTCGGGTCTCGGCAAGCTGACTACGCTTGATCAGATGAAGGAAGCTGCCCGCCTGATCCATCAGCTCGGCACCCGGAATGTTGTCGTCAAGGGCGGCAAGGCGCTGGGCGGCGACAAGGCGATTGATATCTTCTTCGACGGTAGCGAATACCTCGTCCTGGAGACTGCGAAGATCGAGCCTGCCCATAACCATGGAGCGGGATGCACCTTCGCCGCAGCGATTACCGGCGGATTGGCTAACGGCTTGTCGGTGAAGGATGCTGTGGTGAAGGCGAAGGATTTCGTATCCGCCGCCATCCGCAATGGCTATGCGTTCAATGAGTATGTCGGTCCTGTATTCCATGGGGGCTACCGTCTGGAGCAGTAAGACTGAACGGATAATCAAGCAAGCTAACAACCAGCAGACAAAAACCTCTCTTCATGATGGCGGTGTAACCAGCCATAGAAGAGAGGTTTTCGTTGTTTTTTCAAAAGGAATTTAGAGCCAATTCCTGCTTACTTAACGGGCGGCTCCTCCGCAATATGCTTCACAAACGCCAGCATCTTATCCTTGTCCTTGTCATTCAGTACACCGATAATGATGGATTTCGCATTATAATTGATAGGCAGCTCTGAGATGAACGGAGATTTCAGAATATCTACACCATACAGCTCATTCTTGCCCGTGTCCTCGTTGACTCCCCACTGCATGCGGGTATCGTCAGCGGCAAGCTTCCCGTCCGTTGTGATCGGCTCCAGATTCTGGAATCCGGTCTGTCCGCCAATCCACTTGACGGTGGCCTCATCCAGAATGAGGATATCCGGCCGGTTCGCCGCCAGCTCCACAACAGCCTTTTGCATATAATTCATATCCAGTGAGTCAGAGCCTTCGCCCGTTCTGGGCAGATAAGTCATCACCGTCTCCACCCGCTTCCATTCCGGATAAGCCGCGATGATCGCCTTCTCCAGCTCCTCGGTCTTGCCGCTGGTATCCGTGACTCCGAAGTTGCCGATGAACATAATCTTAGCATCTACTGGCGGCAGAGAAGCTAGATATTGTCTATGCTGATAATTGTCATAGAGCGCCTTCCCGCCAAAAATCACTACCAGCAGCCCGATAATGCCGAGGATCACATGTGTCCGGTATAGCCGCATGAAGGTCTCCCACTTGCTTGCCGTACCGGAGAAGCGCCCGTACTTGGCAAGCCGCTCATCTTCGGCCTTCTGGATCTCCTGCTCATCCCAGGTATCGAGAATCAGCTTGTACGCCCGGAAATCCGCTTCATAGGCTGCTATCTCTTCCTCTGTGGTCAAGGCGCGTCTTCGCTTCAGGAGCAGGTCGAACCGCTTGTTCAGTTCCTCTCTGGTTACGGTTTCAGGTAATCCTAACTGCACATACGCTTGCTTCAGGTTCTCGTTCACATTGAATTCTCCTTTGATATGGATGATGCCGTAGTTCTATATTAACAGACTTCACCCTGAATTCTCCACTCGCGCTATAGGCGGGCAGCAATGTCCCGGGTCTCCATCAGCAGGAACTCCATTTCGCTGTCCCCGTGCTGGTGTACGAAGCTGTGCAGGAGTACGAAGCCTGCCTTCTTATACACGCTAACTGCCCTCAGGTTGAAGGCAGCCACCGACAATCTGAATCTCTTCGCGTCATACGTCTGCTCTGCAAACTTCATCCCCGCTTGCAGGAAGGCCAGTCCACGGCCCTGCCCGGTCAGATCCGGTCTTAGCCCCAAGCCGATATCGAGGGAAGTTCCCTCCAGGTAGAGTCCGCTCTCTATCCCTTCCCCCACCTGCGCGTTCTGTCCGTAACAGAAGAACCCGATCAACGCTCCGTCCGCCGCAGCTACACTGAAATAAGAGCCGTCCAGCAGCTCCTCGATATCCTCTGCGTCATCAGCCGCATCCAGCATATTGTACAGGGCATATGGCGTCTCGTATCTCCAATTAACAATCTCCCTGGCCGCCTGCTCATCCATTAACCGGATCTGATAACCTCTGCTCTGTTCCAGAATCACTATATCATCCCTCCGCTCTTGTGTTTCCTGAATTCGGTGGGCGTAAGCCCGGCATGCTTCTTGAACTGCTTGGAGAAATAGAACAGATCGCCGAAGCCGAGCTGGTCGGCAATCGCACTGACCGAACCGGAGGTGGTGGTCAGCAGCTCTTTGGCCTTTTCAATCTTTTGCCGGGTAATGTACTGGATGGGGGGCACGCCGATCTGCTGCTTGAACAGGCGCATGAAGTAGTTCGGGTGCATGTATGCAATCTCGGCAAGATCATGAATGGTCATATTCTGCTCGATATTCTCCGCGATATAATCCAGGACAGCCGTCAGCTTCCGGGCCGCCCCGAGATTCTTATAAGACAGCTCATCCAGCTTGAGATTCATCATGTAATAAGACATCAGCTCAAGCAGCTTGCTTCTCGCCAGCAGCGGGGCGTAGACCGCATCAGATCTGGCACTATCGGTGATCCCCTTGAACGCCGCCTCAACCGCAGCGGGATTCTCAGGAATACAGACATGACTCAGCTCAAGCACACGGAACAGGTTCATCTCCCCGACCTTGGCACTGAAATGACACCAGTATTTGAGAAAAGGACGTTCGCTGATGCAGGCATAGGATTGCCTCACACCCTCCGGCATCAGAATCAGCTCACCCGGCTTCGGATAATACTCCTTATCCCCGATCTTCAGCCAGCCTTCTCCCCCGATTATGTAATAAAACTTGCTGTAATCCGGAGTATAGTCCAGATCCCTCCAGTCCGTAGAGCATTCGTTATAGTCTGCTACGATCAGGTCAACCTTGAGATTGGCCAGGTAGCTGGTAAGCAGAGTATGGGAGTCCATGGGACAGACCGCCTTAAAGGTTATTTTTGTACATCAAAAAGTTAGTGCCGTACATTCTTACCTGTCCTGCCGCCCGGTACAATGAAGGTATTACCTCATACAAAGGGAGATGACTGGCGCATGATGAACACAACTGATTATCTGCAGGTTATTGACGAGACGATTAAGAACGGCCCTTACAAGGCGAATTGGGAGTCGCTAAGCGCTTATGAGGTGCCGCAGTGGTACCGCCAGGCCAAATTCGGGATCTTCATTCACTGGGGGCTGTATTCGGTTCCGGCCTTCAGCAATGAATGGTATTCACGCAATATGTACATTCAGGGCACGAAAGAATATGAGCATCATCTGGCAGTCTACGGGAACCACAAGGAGTTCGGGTACAAGGACTTCATTCCCCTGTTCACTGCGAAGCAGTTCGATCCGGGCGGGTGGGCTGCACTATTCAAGGCCTCCGGCGCCAGATATGTCATTCCCGTGGCGGAACACCATGACGGCTTCCAGATGTATAAAAGCGCTGTCTCTCATTATAACACTTATGACATGGGTCCCGGGCGGGATATTCTCGGCGAGCTGAAGGCGGCCTTCGAAGAGCAGGGGCTGGAGCTGGGCGTCTCCTCCCACCGTGCGGAGCACTGGTTCTTCATGTCCCACGGCAAGGCGTTCGACTCCGATATCCGCGAGCCGCTTGTCCGCGGCGACTTCTACTGGCCGGCTATGCCGGAACCGGAACATCATGATCCCTATGGCTCTCCCCCGTCCGGGGAGTATCTGGAGGACTGGCTGATCCGCTGCTGCGAGCTGGTCGATCAGTACCAGCCCAAGATTTTTTACTTCGACTGGTGGATTGAGAATGCGGCCTTCCGGCCCTATCTGCAAAAGTTCGCGGCCTACTACTACAATCGCGCGGCAGAGCGCGGAATGCCGGCAGCTATTAATTATAAGCATGATGCCTTCATGTTCGGCAGTGCGGTCCCCGATGTCGAGCGCGGGCAATTCGCCGAGCTGAAGCCCTTCTTCTGGCAGACAGATACGGCGGCAGCGCGTAATTCCTGGTGTTATACGGAGAATAACGATTACAAATCCGCCGCAGAAATCATCCGCGACCTGGTTGATATCGTCAGCAAGAATGGCAATCTGCTCCTGAACGTGGGGCCCAAGGCCGATGGCAGCTTCGCAGAGGAGGATCAGGCAATTCTGACGGCCATCGGCAGCTGGCTGGGAACAAACGGAGAAGCGATCTATGGTACCTCCTTCTGGCGCATATTTGGTGAAGGGCCGACACGTATTGAAGAAGGACAATTCACTGATGGCCAGGCCAAAACGTTCACACCGGAAGACATCCGCTTCACCGTGAAGGGTAGCTGCCTGTATGCAACCGTCCTGGTGTACCCGGAAGATGGTATCGTGCGCATCCAGTCGCTCCGGGAGAAATCCCCCTGCTTCGAGGGAATCCTGAGGGACATTACAGTCCTCGGATTCAGCGAGCAGCCGGCCTGGGAACGGGATACTGAGGCCTTAACGATCCGCACCACTGCGGTCACAAGCGCCTTGCCGGTTGTGTTCAAGCTGGAGCTGGCGTGAGCTATCTTTGAAGCCGCTACTCTAGTCCAATCCGTGCAGTCCTCTCCACTCTTCCGGCTGCATGCCGGTAGTCCGTTTGAAGACGGCGCAGAAATAGCTGACATTCTCGAAGCCTGCCCGCTGGGCGATTTCATAGATCCGCTGGCCCCGGCTGCTGAACATCAGCTGCTTGCTCCGGTTGATCCGCTGCTTGTTAATATAGGCCACCGGCCGTTCACGGACCGTCCGCTGGAACAGCCGGCACAGATACTGCGGCGAGACTGACGCCACTTCGGCCAGCTCCTTCAGCAGCAGCGGGCGGTGCAGGTGAAGCTCAATATATTGCAGGACCGGCTTCATCCGCGCAAGCTCATTGTCCTCATTCGAGTCCGGAAGCAGGCTGCGCTTCAGATCGAGCAGCAGCGCGTACAGCAGCTTGGAACGCTCCATGTTGTCCTGAAGCTCATTGCCGCAGGAGAGCGTAAGCATCTCCTCAAGCGGAGCAAGGATGGATTCTGCTCTGAGACGTCCCACCCCGGACTCCCGTATTCCGGCGTAGAGCAGCATCTGGGCTGCTTCTCTTCCGTTGAAGGAGATCCAGGCCAGCTCCCATTCACGGGTAAGCGGCGTATAAGAGTGGGGCACATCCGGGTAGAGACAGAAGATATCGCCCGCCTCGGCAATATAGGATTTCCCCTTGATATTCACTTCACCCTTGCCGCCGAGGACCTGGTGCAGCTGATAATCCGGGAAGCCCGCAGGCCGGGACATCTCCCCCTGATGCTCCCAATACCCGATGGTCATGGGATACAGGGGCAGCAGAAGCATATCTTCCATTTCGCAAAAGATCATCGTACTGTCCATAGCAGCCTCCCTCTAGATGCAATCTGACATCACTTAGTTTCATATTCTATTATATCTAAACAAAATCATTATATATACCCAGAACATTTCCCATTCTATAATATGAATATAACAATATAAGGAGATGTTAACTTGCGCAACAAACTCTCATATCAGCAGCCTGCCAACGGATATCCCGAATGGAACAATAATCCTGAGATTTTTCAATTGAACCGTATAGATGCCCACGCTTCCATGATGTCCTTCCCGGCAGCAGCCGACGCTCTGCAAGGGGATAAAGCGTCCTCATCCCGTTACCAGACGCTGAACGGAACATGGAAATTCGCATTTGCCGAGACACCGGATGCACGGATCAAGGACTTCTATAAGGCCGGATACGACGCTGCCGGCTGGGCAGATATCGCCGTCCCTTCCCACTGGCAGTTCCAGGGCTATGATTATCCCCAATACACCAATGTACGCTATCCTTGGGAAGTATCCGAGCCGGATCTGAAGCCTCCCTTCGCTCCGACGGTATACAATCCGGTAGGCTCCTATATCCGTTCTTTCAGCGTTCCGCAGGATTGGGACGGACAGCCGGTATTCCTCAGCTTCCAAGGTGTGGAATCCGCCTTCTACGTATGGGTGAACGGCGAACTTGCCGGATACTCTGAGGATACCTTCACACCGTCAGAATTCGATATCACCGCCTACCTGCTTCCCGGCGAGAACAAGCTGGCCGTTGAAGTCTACCGCTGGTGTGATGCAAGCTGGCTGGAAGATCAGGACTTCTGGCGTCTGAGCGGAATTTTCCGCGATGTCTATCTCTACACTGCGCCTCCAGTACGGGTAGCCGACTTCTTCGTCCGCACCGAGCTGGACAAGAGCTTCACCGATGCGGAGCTGCAGGTCGACCTGACTCTGGAGAACTATTATAACCGGGTCATCGGGGCACACACCGTTGAAGTACAGCTCTACGACAGCAAGCAGCAGCCGGTATGGGCAGCGCCGGTGTCAGCCGGATTTGCTTTTGAACAAGAAGGAACTCAGCTGCTTAAGCTGTCCGCAGCCGTGAAGAACCCGCTGAAATGGAGCGCGGAGAAGCCTAACCTCTACACCCTGCTGATTTCTGTGAAGGACGATCAGGGACAGCTGCTGGAAGCGCTCAGCTGCAAGACAGGCTTCCGGACCTTCGAGATCCGGGACGGCCTGATGAAGATTAACGGCAAACGGATTGTATTCAAGGGAACGAACCGCCATGAATTCTCCTGCGATACCGGCCGTGCGCTCTCCAAGGAAGATATGATCACCGACATTAAGCTGATGAAGCTGCACAATATCAATGCCGTGCGGACCTCCCACTATCCGAATCAACCGGTATGGTACGAGCTGTGCGACGAATATGGTCTCTATGTGATTGACGAGACGAACCTGGAGACACATGGCTCCTGGCAATACGGGCAGAAGGAGCTGCATGAGGGGAACGTTCCCGGCAGCCGCCCGGAATGGCGCGCGAACGTCATTGACCGCTGTAACTCCATGATGCAGCGCGACAAGAACCACACGTCCGTCATTATCTGGTCGCTTGGCAACGAATCCTTCGGCGGCGATAACTTCCTGGCCATGTATGACCACTTGAAGCAAGCTGACCCGACCCGTCCGGTGCATTATGAAGGCACTTATCATTACAGACCTTCGGACGCGGCCAGCGATATTGAATCGACGATGTACATCAAGCCGGATGAAGTCGTGGAGTACGCTCTCAGCAATCCGAAGAAGCCGTACATTCTATGTGAATACAGCCATGCCATGGGCAACTCCTGCGGCGGCCTGCATCTGTACACGGAGCTGTTCGACAAATATGACAGCATTCAGGGCGGATTCATCTGGGACTGGGTGGATCAGGCGATCCGTACAACCACTCCAGAAGGCGTGTCTTATCTGGCTTACGGCGGGGATTTCGGAGAGAAGCCGCATGACGGCAACTTCAGCGGCAACGGGCTGCTGTTCGCGGACCGCAGCGTGACGCCTAAGCTCTACGAAGTGAAGAAATGCTATCAGAATATCACCATCACCGCACTGGATCTGAAGAGCGGGAGCTTCGAGGCCCGCAACAACTTCCTGTTCACGGATCTGGCAGACTATCAGCTGAGATGGACGCTGGCGCTGAACGGCGTAGCGGCCCAGGAAGGACAATTGCCGCTCTCCGCAGCGCCTGGCGAAGCGGTCAGCTTCACGGTTCCGCTGGATTCAGCGCTGCTGGAATCTGACAAGGAAGCTGTACTTACGGTGTCGTTCGTTCAGGAGGACGCAACCGCCTGGTCTGAGGCCGCGCATGAAGTTGCCTGGGAACAGTTCGTGTTAACCCCGTATATTCCGTCCCGTAACCCGGACCTTTCGGGCGGCACCCTGCAAGTGAAGGAACAGGATGGCTTCGTGAACTTCGAGGGCAACGGATTCGCGCTTGCCTTCGAGACAGCAACCGGCGCGCTTGTCTCGCTGAAGTCCTCCGGGAAGGAAGTTCTGCACGCACCGGTCAGACCTAACTTCTGGAGAGCTGTAACCGACAATGATCTGGGCAACAAGCATCCTGAGCGCTGTGCGATCTGGAAGGAAGCGTCCTACGAGCGTCAGCTGGCCCGGTTCAGCTGCCGTGTGGAAGGGGGCCTCGGATTCGTGACCGCTGACTATCTGCTGGGTACGCAGCCGCAGTCCACCCTGCGTGTTCACTACGAGATTCGTACGGATGGTTCGGTCGAGATTGTACAGGAGCTTAACCCGGGCAGCAGCACCCTGCCGGAGATCCCGGAATTCGGGTTGGTCTTCGAGCTGGACAGCAGCCTGGACACGATTCTCTGGTATGGCCGCGGGCCGCATGAGAACTATTGGGACCGTAAGGCCGGAGCTCCGCTGGGACTCTACACAGGCAAGGTCAGTGAGCAGTTCACGAATTATCTCCGCCCTCAGGAGTGCGGCAACAAGACCGATGTCCGGTATGCTTCCGTCACCGCAGGAAGCGAAGGACACGGATTATCCGTGGAAGGGGCCGTACCGCTTGAAGTCAATGCGCTGCCTTGGTCTCCGGCAGAGCTTGAAGCCAGCGACCACGGCTACAAGCTGCCAGCTTCTGACAAGACCGTGCTGCGTGTCAATTACAAGCAAATGGGCGTGGGCGGCGATGACAGCTGGGGTGCGCCAACCCATGAACAGTTCACTTTACCTGCCAACCGTCCGTATACCTTCAAGTTCAAGCTCTGCCTGCTATAACTAGCCTTCTCCCTTAAGACAGCTCAGCACAATGTCTATAATGAACTGAAGATAGCTTTTCATAATTACCCGAAAGGGGTTATGGAAAGCTTTTTCTTTTTTATAGATTCTACCTCCGTAATGTAAGTATTGCACTGCTCTCTAGAGAGCAAGAATAGTCGTAATACCACTTTGCTTGGCGAATCAGCACTTCCTTTGTCACCTGTGCAGGGAGCCGCCGAAGAATAACGAATTACTCATAGAAGACTACTACACTGGAGGGATTGATATGGAAATTCTGAAAACTAAGGAAGCTGCGGAGCTGCTGTCCGTTAGCCAGACTACGATCAAACGCTGGGCGGCCATGTTCCCCGATTTCTTTCCAAAGGACCGTCTTGGACATTATACCTTCTCGGAGCAGCAAATCAGCCAGCTCAATCATATTAAAGACCGTATTAATCAGGGGGAAGCACTGGAAGGCATAGATCCGGATCTTACGAACGACAAGCTGCCAAGGGGCCCGCTGCATGAGAATCCAAGCCTATATACAGACGGTGACCCTATGAATAAAATATGGTCCCGGATCGAGTATATTGAACATGCACTGGATCAAAAAGCGAGCGAGATCGTTTCGGTACAGCTGCTCCAGCAGCGTGCAGAGCTTGAGGATATGCGAGTAATGATTAAGGAATTATCCGCATCGCTGGAAACGATGCAGAAGCCCGGCAGTCCATCCCTCTCCCCGCGTGAAGAGCTTTATCCGGTTGCCGCTGGCAGGCTGACGTCTCCACCAAGGAAGCGAGGTTTATTGCGCTCTTTTTTTCCATTCCTGTAACCCTATCTCTTTCAGCCTTACTGAGATTACACTAGTGTGAACACTTCGCTAACCCAGCCCCTATATTACCCCGGTGAGGAGATATTGTATGTCAGACACCGCCGCAAGAATCCGGGATGAGATCCTTGGCTCCATGACACAAAGATTCGGGTTGCATGTCACTGAAGCGGTCCAGATCGATCAGGGCTTCCTGAATCTGAAGTGGAGGCTGGACAGTGATCAAGGCCGTCTGTTCGTGAAGCAGTACAGCAAGATCCGTTACCCTGAAGCCCTCACCCTCGGACTGGAGGTCTCCTTAAGCCATCAGGATCATCTGTACCTGGAAGGCCTTCCTGTTCCGAAGCTATTTTCGCATGAGGGAAATTATGTATTGAGAACGCCTTCACAGGAACGTTATGTCCTGATGACCCTGTGTGACGGGCACAGTATTGCCCCCGGATCGGCCACGGAGCAGCAGATGTATTCGTTGGGCAGGGTGGTCGGCCGGATGCACAAGTTACTTAACGCTCAGCC
The DNA here is from genome assembly GCF_038595095.1 of Paenibacillus sp. FSL P2-0089. NCBI lineage: Bacteria > Bacillati > Bacillota > Bacilli > Caryophanales > Paenibacillaceae > Paenibacillus > Paenibacillus sp. FSL P2-0089. Next base: position 2,746,742 of record NZ_CP152006.1, on the reverse strand, counting down.
TGCTTCGTTGCCGCTGTACTGGGAAGTCCGCAGTAAGGCGTCTATGGTGAGAAACTGGGAGGCACGCTATCATCAGGCCACCGCCCGGCAGAGCGAGGATACTCTATCGGCGCTTGAGCTTCAGCGGAGGATCATCGACCGGATGGACACTGGCATCTTCGCGGACTGCGAACGGGGCTGGGGGCACCGGGACCTGTTCGTGGATAATATGCTGTTCAGCGCAGATCAGGTGGCGGCGATCCTTGACTTCGACCGGCTGCATTTTGTCTACCCGGAGTTCGATATAGCCCGGCCGATCCTCTCCTGCGCGTTATCTGAGGACGGAATCGGGCAGGACCGGGTACGGGCCTTCGTGACGGGCTACCGTGAATATACCCCCTTGCCCGCAAGTACACTCATCCGGTCGCTTAAATTAACCTGGTGGAAGGAAGCCGAATGGATTGCTGTGCCTCAGCAGGATGAATTCCCTCCGCTCGTCCGCTTCCGTCAGGAGAATCATTGGATCGCGGCCAACTGGGACCGCTTGAATGATATTTTTACCGGGATCTGAGAGATAGTCCTTAGCTCTGATACAGCCGGATGCCCGACACCGTCATTACCGCAGGCAGCGCAGCTTCATCTACCGCGACAGGGTCATACCATCCGCCAACGGCAAGATTAAGCAGCAGATAAAAAGGCTGGTCGAACGGCATCCCCGGCTCAAGCCGCCGCTCGGCGAAGCAGTGCCCGTCCACCAGCCATCTCATGGAGCCTTCCTGCCATTCCAGCGTGTAATCCCGGAATTCTTCAATCGTTCCGCGCTCTAATTCGTAAGTGAACTCTTCAACAATCTTCCGCTCGATGTCTGCACCGTAATGCAGAGTTCCGGCTATCTTCCGGGGCAGACGCCCCTTCGCCTCCAGAATATCGATCTCGCCGGAAGCCGGCCAGGGTCCATACGCCTGATCCTGTGGAAGCAGCCAGATCGCAGGCCAGATTCCCTGCCCGGCCGGCAGCTTGGCACGCACGGTCAGCCTGCCGTAGCAGAACGCGAAGTGATCTCTTGTATCGATCCGGGCCGAGGTATAAGCGAAGCTCCGCCCCTCCTGCTCTGTGACCTCACGGCGCGCACACAGCCGCAGTCCCTCCCCGTCAACCGACAGATTCCCCGGCCGCCCCGTATAGAATTGCTGCTCTCCATTCCCCCAGCCCGGGAAGATCGCATTCCCGTCATTGTCCAGCAGATCATTGCCAAGGCGGATGTTCCATAGCTTCAAATCAGCAGTTCCCCCTTGGAAATCCTGCTCCCATACCAGTCTGTTCATCGTTTGGCCCACTCCCTTCATGTAATCACAGCATACTGAATTTCCGGCCCCAGCGGGAGGAATCCAAAAAATTGGGATAGGGCCAATAATCATGGCCTTTTTTTCCGCCAGCCTTTTTCATACGATGAAGAAGGAAGGGGGTACAGTACATGTTCCACACCCGAACGGGACAAATGAAAGCGCTTCTTAGGCAGTGGCAGCTGCAAAGCATGGTGATCCCGGGCATTCTCTGGATGTTTATCTTTTGTTACATCCCCATGCTCTGGCTGATCATAGCCTTTATGGATTTCAGTATCGCGAAGCCTATGCTGGAATCTCCGTTTGTCGGGCTGAAGCATTTCCGCGATTTCCTGACAGATGACCGGTTCTGGCGCTCGATCCGCAACACCCTCGGGATGAGCAGCATCAAGCTCGTTCTCGGTTTTCCCATCCCTATTCTATTCGCCCTGCTGCTGAATGAAATCCGCAGCCTGCGGTTCAAGCGCACGGTGCAGACGATTTCCTACCTGCCGCATTTCATCGCCTGGACGATCTTCGGCGGCATCGCGCTCAACTGGCTGGGCGAAGGCGGTGTCATTAACCAGCTGATGATGGCGCTGGGGCTTCAGGACCGGGATATCCTGTTTAACAGTGAGCCGCAGTACTTCTGGTGGATCACCTTCTTCACCGATACGCTGAAGGAGACCGGGTGGAGCGCGATCATCTACATAGCCGCCATTGCCGGCATTGATCCCGGGCTGTATGAAGCAGCGGAGCTGGACGGCGCGAACCGCTGGCAGCGGATGTGGCATATCACGGTGCAGAGCATCCGCCCGACCATTGCCATCCTCTTCATCCTCGCCGTCAGCGGCATTCTCGGCAGCAACTTCGAGCAGATCTTCATGCTGAAGAACAATATGAACATGAAGATGGCGGAGAGCCTGGACCTCTACATCTATAACATGGGGCTGGTCTCCGGGCGCCATTCCTTCTCCACCGCCGTCCTGTTCGCCCGCTCCATTGTAGCGCTGGGACTGCTGCTGTTAGCCAATCAGAGTTCCAAGAAGCTTACGGGGGACAGTATTTTTTGAACACAAGAAATTCACTTGGAAAGGAGACCAACGATTCATGGCAAGACATGGAGGATTGCGGCGGATCGGCTTGTTTGAGATCTTCAATACGCTGCTGATGCTGGCCGTCTGCTTCCTGACGCTGTACCCGATGTGGTTCGTGCTCGTCAATTCGCTGAATTCGCCGGAGCAGGCTTCACTCGGCACCGTCAACTGGTTCCCCTCAGAGCTGTCGCTGGCCAGCTACAGTGTGGCTTTTAACGATAAGACCTTGATGAACGGGTTCTACATCACTACAATGCGGACAGTTATCGGAACGGTGGTGCATGTGCTGTTCACCGCAATTATCGCTTACGGAATCAGCAAGACTAACCTGATCGGCCGCAAGCTCTATCTCAAAATCTCTCTGATCACCATGCTCTTCTCAGGCGGGCTCATCCCCTCCTTCATTCTCATGACGAAGCTCGGCCTGTATGATAGCTTCTGGGTGTTCATCATCCCGTCCATGTATACTTTCTTTAATATGGTCATCTTCATGAGCTTCTTCCGTACCATTCCTGACAGCCTGGAGGAGTCGGCCAAGGTAGACGGCGCTTCGGATTACGGCGTGCTGTTCCGGATTGTACTGCCCAACAGCATGGCGGTCATTGCGACCATCGCCCTGTTCTCCGCCGTCTATCACTGGAATGATTATTATCAGGGTGTTATCTACATCCATTCCCAGGAGCTGCTGCCATTGCAGACCATGCTGTACAAAATCATCGCCGAGAACTCCATGTCCTTCATGCAGCAGCAGGCTATGGCCCAATTCGGTGCCCGGCTGCCCGGCAACTCGATCAAATTCGCGTCCATGATGGTGGCTACGCTGCCGATCCTGATCTTCTACCCCTTCATTCAGCGTTATCTGGTCAAGGGTGTGATGATCGGCGCGATTAAGGGATAACCGTAGGAAGTCTAACCACACCTAACCCGAAAGGATGATTATGCTGTGAAAAGCAAACCTGTACGCCCCATCCTGGCCGCAATGATGACCGTAACCTTGGCCTTAAGCATAGCCGCCTGCAGCAGCAATTCCGCCACTAAGGAGAATATGCCGACGGCTGCGCCTCAGGCCGAAGCGTCACCGGAACCGCAGACCGAAACCAAGCTGAATGCGGAGGAGCCCGCCTGGAAGCTCGATACCAGTCCGGTGGATCTCACCTGGTTCGTCGGCGCGAACTGGTATGCCCACACCTGGGGTGAGAGCCTAGCCTCCAAGTATGTCACCGAGAAGACGGGCGTGAACGTCAAGCTGGAGGTTCCCTCCGGAGAAGCGAACGAGCAGGTTACGCTGATGATGACCTCTGGCAAGCTGCCGGACCTGATCAGCATGGGCTCCTGGGAGACCGCTGTCAAAAAGCTGTGGGAAGGTGATCATGTCTATGCGCTCAATGAACTGGCCGACAAGTATGATCCCTACTTCTTCAAGGTCGCCGGTGACGGCACGCTGAAGTGGTACCGGCAGGAGAACGGCAACACCTACGGAGTGCCCAATGATTCCTACAGCCCTAACCTGATGCACGAGACCGGCATGACGGCGGCCAACCAGACCTTCCTGGTCCGCAATGATCTGTACGAGGAGATGGGCAAGCCGGACCTCAGTACCCCGGAAGGCTTCCTGGGTGCGCTGCAGCTGCTGAAGGATAAGTACCCCGAGTATAAGGGCCAGCCGATCAGCCCCTTTTTCGCCCAGGGCAATGTGCCTTACGGGATGACGGAATATCTCCAGAATCTGCTGGCGGTTCCGCATGAGAAGGATGGCAAAGTGTATGACCGTATTACCGATCCTGATTACATCACCTGGCTCAAAACCTTCCGCACAGCGTACGAGCGCGGACTGATTAACGTCGATTTCCTGGTGGATTCAGATACCCAGGTGGAAGAGAAAACGAATAACGCCCGTTACTTCATGATGATCCGCGAATGGACCGGCATGTCAGCGGTCAATCCGATGCTGGCGGCGGGGGCCAACCCGGACTCCTACTACATCGCGGTTGACGGGCCGCAGAATAACAAGGGCGAGAGCGCCAAGCTGTTCCCCGGCAACATGGACGGCTGGATGGTGACCATGATCAGCAAATCCACGGAGAATCCGGAGCGGGCGATCCGCTTCCTGACCTACCTCGCCAGCGAGGAGGGCCAGCGCGACCTGTTCCTCGGCAAGGAAGGCGAAACCTGGGATTCCGTGGACGGCAAGCCGCAGCTGAAGGCCGAGTTCGCCGATATGCTGGGCAGTAATATCGAGAAGCTGGAGAAGGAATACGGCATTCTGGACACTTACTGGATGATGCGTAACCCGGTCATCGTCAACCAGTGGAGACCGGAGAAAGCCCCGGTCATCAAGCAGATGGAGGACTTCGCGAATGCGCAGGCCGATATTGACAGCGGGATCTACAAAGGCCTGGACCCGCTCGGCGATTCTGATGTGGCGGTCGCCTGGTCGCGGATCTCCCAGAACTGGGAAGAGGTGCTGCCGGAGCTGATTACGGCCAAGGATGAGGCGGCTTTTGACAAGGTGTTCGAGAGCTTCCGCTCCCGCCGCGACGGCTACGGGTTCGCGCAGGTGATGGAATACCGCCAGACCGAGCTGGATGCGCGCAAGGCTAAGATGGCGGCCGAATAGTTCCGCCCGCTTATTCAGTACCGGCTGCCCATGAGGCGGCCGGTATTCCTGCTTGGAAGGAGCAGATTTCTGCGATATGCTAGATTACAGAACGGGAGGTGTTACCGGTGAAGAAGCTGCTGACAACGATGCGAAGACTATACCGCAATGCCCCGATCTCGCAGAAGCTGTTCCTGGCCTTCAGCCTGATGATTGCCGTTCCCGCTGTTGTGGTTTCCTTCCTGTTCATCCGCAACCAGGAGAGCCAGCTGTTCAAGCAGGCCATGGCCGAAGGCAGCAATCATGTGGCCCGGCTGAACGAACGGCTGCGCAGCCGGCTTGAACTTCTTGAGAACGCTTCCGCGACCGCCCTGACCCAGAAAGGATTCGTGGATTTCATCCACTCCAATATGCGTGCAGACGGTCTGAGGCTTGTGAAGTTCAAGCAGAACCAGTACGAACAGATGCATAACATCATTCAGAGTCATGAGATGATCAGCAGTCTGAGCTTCTATGTGGATAACCCTGAGGTCTATGAGATCTGGCCGGAAATCTATCATTACTCCAAGTTCTGGCCGCAGGACTACTGGATGACGCTGCGGGATGAGGGCGGCGCGGCGTTCCGGCTGTCTGCCTTCAAGGATGGCGCGGATACGCTGTCTTATTACAGGCTGGTGCGGCTTCAGGGCAAGCATCAGAAGCTGCCCACCATTATGGAGGTCCGTGCGAAGCACAACGTGCTGTTCAATGACCTGCTGGAGGACAGCGGGCGCGACTTCTTCACGGTAATCATGGACGGCGCGGATGCTTCCCGCAATGTGTATCTTTCGGGGCATGAGCTGCCGCAGAAAGCCGGAGCGAAGCTGGACGATATCCTTAGCCGGGTTCATGCACAAATGGACGTACTGGAGCAGAAGAGTCCCGTTACCGTCCAGTCCGGGGATCAGTCCTACTATGCGCTGTACCGTTACATCGCTCCCCTCAACGCCTATGTGGTAGACATCGCTTCCCGCCATGAGCTGACAAAAGGTCCGCGCGACGGATACCTGCTGGTCATCGCGATCACCTCCTCCGTCCTGCTGCTGATGCTGCTGCTGGTATCGAGGATGACCCGGCGCATCTTCCGCCGGCTGGAGAAGGTGCTGGGGTCGATGCGCAAGGTGCGCAGGGGCCAGTTGGATGCCAAGATTGATACCGGCCTTGGCGCGAACGAAACCGGTGACGAAATTGACTATGTCGCCGTCAGCTACAATAGTATGCTGGACGAAATCCAGCAGCTGATGACACAGGTAGTAGATAAGCAGCTTATTGCCAAGAACGCGCAGCTCCACTCTCTCCATTCGCAGATCAACTCCCACTTTCTGTACAATGCGCTGGAATCTATCAGAATGCGCGCAGAGGTGGAACGGCAGCCTGCCATTGCAGGCGCACTGGTCTCGCTGGGCTCCCTGCTGCGGTACAGTATGCAGTGGCGCAGCGATACGGTCTCGCTGAGCGAGGAGCTGGCCAACATCCGCAGCTATATCCGGTTCATCAACTTCATGGAAGGCGGGAGTATTGAGCTCGCGGCAGATCTTCCGCCGGAGGTGCAGCGCTACCGCATCCCCAAGATGTGCATGCAGCCCATTGTCGAGAACGCCGTACACCATGCGGCCCCTTCCGGCGGCAGTATTCAGATCACCATTTCGGTACGGGTAGAGAATGACAGCCTGCTGCTGATCGAGATCCGCGATGACGGCGCCGGGGTAGCTCCCCGGATGCTGGACAGCCTGCAGTCTGTGCTGCGGGGCGATTCTGACACTCCGATTATCAGCAGCAGCAGTAGCGGGCTGGGGCTGGACAATGTACATAAGCGCCTGCAGCTCCATTACGGCACGGATTGCGGCCTGTGGATCAGCAGCGTTCAAGGGGAACATACCTGTGTAACCCTGAGGCTGCCCTGGGAAAATGAGAATCTTGGAGGTTGGTAGGCATGATCAATATTCTGGTGGTGGACGATCAAAAGCATATCCGCGACGGGCTGCAGGCGATGCTCTGCCAGTTCCCGCAACAGCCGGGGCATATGTACAGCGCCGCTAACGGGCTTGAAGCCCTGGAGCTTCTCCGGGCGCACAGCATCCAGCTCGTCATTACCGATATCCGCATGCCGGATATGGACGGCCTTGCGCTTATGGCGCAAAGCCGGCAGGAAGGCCTGAAGGCGGATTATCTGATCATTAGCGGATACAGCGATTTCGCCTATGCCCAGAAGGCCATTGAGCTCGGGGCCAAAGGGTACCTGCTCAAGCCTGTGAAGCGTGAAGACCTGCAGGTCTCGGTGGAGCATATCTGGCAGGAGATCGAGACGCGCAGATTGCTCACCAGCAATATCGAGCGGCTCTCGCAGCGCGCCCGGGAGACGGACCGCAAGGAGCTGCGGATGTATATGCAAGGTGCGGCGGGCGATGAAGCGTGGATTGCTGCAACTGAGCAGCAGAACCCGGCGCTGTGGCGCAGCTACCGCCTGTGCCATCTGCGCGAGGAACGCTGGATTAACCAGCCGGGGGCCATCAGCAGTCACAGCATCGAAGCCGTGGCCTACCGTGTGTACGGCAGACAGAGCTGCATCTGTCTCCAGCACCGCCCCCACCTGGTCCTGGCCGTGGATGCAGCCATAGATCCGGGAGCCTTGCCTGCTGCGCTCAGCGAAGAGCAGATCGGGGCCGTCACGGCCATGACTGATCCGCACCAAGGATTAAGCACTCTGCCGGGCAGTTATACACAGGTGCTTGATCTGTACCGCCACAGCTTTCTTTTCCCGGATACGCGCTGCCTGCTGCCTCAGCACATCGCGCGGCTGGAGCAGCACTGGGAGCTTCCCTATGAGGAGCTGTACGCCCTCTTCCAGTTAACCGGCACAAGTAACAGCGGCAGAATCACCCAAGGGATCTCCAGCCTCTTCCACAAGGAGGTGCTTCAGCGCTATCACATCCGTTACACCCAGCAGCTATGCCGCGCTGTTGTCCGGATGATGGAGGATTATGAGCGTGTCATCCGTCCTTATCTGGGTGAAGAAGCGCTGGATCTGGAGTGTCTGCGCAATCTGTTCGACTATCCCGGCATCCGCGAATATATCCAAGCCTTGCAGCAGCAGCTCCTGCGCCTGGACCAGTTCTACTATGAATACAAGTGCAGCTACCGCAGCTCGCAGGATCTGAATGAGGCCATCCGCTTCATCCACGAGAATTACCACAAGCCGCTGGATCTCGCGATGGTGTCCAATCATGTCTCGCTGAATTACGCCTACTTCTCCAACCAGTTCAAGAAGAATATCGGCAAGGGCTTCGCCGAATACCTGCGTGATGTGCGTCTGGGCAAAGCGCGGCGTCTGCTGGCCGAGACCGATCACAAGATCATTCAGATTGCCGCCATGGTCGGCTACGAGAGCTACAAAAGCTTCACCCGCGCCTTCCGCGAAGCCATGGACATGCAGCCGACCGAATACCGTCTGCTGATCCGCCGGAAGCCTGCCATTGAAGAGGATTACCGGGACACGGTGCTGTGAAAAAAGCTGAACCCCAGTGGGCCCGCGCGGGTAGCGCGAGCCAAATGTATGCTGTTTTCCGCATACATTTCGCCCACTCGCCTTCAGCGAGCCCATTGTATGCTGTTTTCCGCATACATTTCGCCCACGCGCCTTCAGCGAGCCCATTGTATGCTGTTTTTCGCATACATCTGGCTCACGCGCCTTCAGCGAGCCCTTTGTATGCTGTTTTTCGCATACATCTGGCCCACGCGCCTTCAGCGAGCCCATTGTATGCTGTTTTCCGCATACATTTCGCCCACGCGCCTTCAGCGAGCCCATTGTATGCTGTTTTTCGCATACATTTGGCCCACGCGCCTTCAGCGAGCCCATTGTATGCTGTTTTTCGCATACATTTGGCCCACGCGCCTTCAGCGAGCCCTTTGTATGCTGTTTTCCGCATACATCTGGCCCACGCGCCCCCCTGCCCACACTCCATCCCACCGCTTCATGATGTTTCTGGACACACACTTGCCAATATTTTCGCCGCAGCAGCTAAGCGACCCAAAAAATTGGGTCAAAACAAAAAGGATTGTCCCTTTTAGCAGCTGACAAGTTTCGATAGAATAAAGATGTTCTCTCACATGTAAGCGGTTACCTTCACTACCATTTTATTAAAGGAGGGCAAGTATGAAGCGACTTTATGTTACGCAACCCGGTTTCAAGCAGAAGGTGCTTAGTCTGTTCCTGGTCCTGCTGCTGCTGTCCGGCATCGGCCAGCTCCCTGCTTCAGGCATTCAGCGCGCAGAGGCCGCAGGAACTACAGTTAGCTCAATGGCTTATTTCTCAGCGGCAGACGGTCCGGTCATCTCCAAATCAGGCGTCGGGCAGGCGAGCTACGGGTTCGTGATGCCGGTATTCAACGGCGGGGCTGCGTCCTGGAGCGATGTTTCGGATGATGTAGGCGTCAAAGTGAAAGTAAATGGCAATTGGGTAGACATCGACAGCGTTGGCAGCTTTGTCTACAACCAGAACTGGGGACACTGGAGCGACGGAGGCCAGAACGGCTACTGGTTTACCCTCTCGGCTACAACCGAGATCCAGCTCTACTCCAAGGCGAATAGCGGGGTTACGCTGAATTATACACTGGCTTTTCAGAACCTGAACAAGACCACCATCACCGCAATGGCACCGACCCAGGGCCCGCAGATTACAGCAGGCTTCACGGGCGGCGCAGGCTTCACCTACCCTACCTTCAATAATGATCCGGCGCTCACCTATGAAGCTGTGGCCGATGATCTGAAGGTATATGTGAAGCCGGTGAACAGCAGCACCTGGATTGACATTGATAACAATGCAGCCAGCGGCTGGATCTACGACAGCAACTTCGGCCAGTTCACCGAAGGCGGCGGCGGATACTGGTTCACCGTCACCGAATCGATCAATGTGAAGCTGCAATCTAAGACCTCATCAGCCAATCTGATCTACACCCTTACCTTCAACCAGCCGGTCAGAAATTCCTATGTACTCACCGCCTATGAAGGCACAGCTTTCACTGCAGATAACAACGGATCAATTGGTTTCCCTTTGCCGAAAATTGACGGCGGCGCACCGATTGGCAGCGAGCTGAACAAATATGTGTATCAGATCAAAATCGGCGGCCAGTGGGTCGATCTGAGCAATTCCGCCCAGAGCGGCTTCGTCTATGCAGGCAACGGCTACAACAATATGTCCGCGGCCAACCAGTGGGGCTATTGGGCAGATTATGTGTATGGATTGTGGTTCCAGCCGATCCAGGAGAATATGGAGATCCGCATCGGCTATCCGTTAAACGGCCAGCAGGGCGGCAATATCGGCAGCAATTATGTGTATTATACCTTCACCGGCAATCCGAATGCCCCGCGTCCAGATGAAAGCGATCAGGAAGATATTACGTTGGGTACTCCATCAGATCCTGCCGTAGCAGGCATGAACCTGCTCTGGCAGGATGAGTTCAGCGGAACCGTACTGGATACCAGCAAGTGGAACTATGAGCAGGGTTACTATATCACCAATGACCCTAACAGCTGGGGCTGGGGGAATAACGAGCTGCAGCATTATACGAATAGTACCGAGAATGTATTTGTCCAGAACGGACAACTGAATATCCGGGCCAAGAACGATCCGAAGTCCTTCCCGCAGGACCCGAACCGTTATGCACAATATTCCTCCGGCAAAATCAACACCAAAGACCATCTATCCTTCCAGTACGGCCGGGTGGACATCCGTGCCAAGCTGCCGACAGGGAACGGGATCTGGCCCGCCCTGTGGATGCTGCCACAGGATGCGGCTTACGGTGCCTGGGCGGCATCCGGCGAGATTGACATCATGGAAGCCAAGGGACGGCTGCCCGGCACAACCAGCGGCGCGGTTCACTTCGGCGGACAATGGCCGGTGAACAAGTACATCGCCGGGGAGTATCACTTCCCGCAAGGTCAGACTTTTGCGAACGACTATCACGTATATTCCATGGTCTGGGAAGAAGACAACGTGAAATGGTATGTGGACGGCAAATTCTTCTTCAAGGTCAATAGAGAGCAGTGGTATTCTGTAGCGGCACCGAACAACCCTAATGCTCCCTTCGACAAGCCCTTCTATCTGATTATGAATCTGGCAGTGGGCGGACATTTCGACGGCGGACTGACTCCGGCTCCGTCCGATATCCCGGCAACGATGCAGGTCGATTATGTACGGGTGTATAAGGAAGGCAGCGGCGGCGGAAATCCCGGGAACCCGGGCAATCCGGGTACCGTTCCGGTTAGCGGCGTTACCGTAACCCCGTCCACCTCCCAGGTGGAGATTGGGCAGAATGTCCAGTTAACAGCTAACGTAGCACCTTCTGGTGCGTCCAACAAACAGGCGAACTGGAGCGTAGCGAACAGCAACATTGCATCAGTGAGCCAGAGTGGTCTTGTTACCGGAATTGCAACGGGAACCACTACCGTTACTGCAACAACCGTGGATGGTAACAAAACCTCCAGCAGCACAATCACTGTAGTCTCCCCGCCGCCAGCAACCATTGTGATCGGCGATCAGGTGCGCGGTTTGAAGAAAACAGGCAATAACCTGCTCTTTTATGTCAACGGCGCCACCTTTGCCGATCTGCATTACAAGATCAACGGCGGCGGCCAGCAGAACGTAGCCATGACCTCCGCAGGCAACGGCAATTACACCTACGCGGTCAATAACGTGCAGCAAGGCGATTCCGTAGAGTATTTCTTCACTTACAATCCGGGCCAAGGGGCGCTGGACACCCCCTGGAAGACTTATATACACGGGGTAACCCAAGGAACGCCGGAGTAACCGCGGGATTGCTTCAAACAGACAATCGGCCGGATGAGCCGGCTGCTTCATACGGCCTCTATCGCAGGGGATGAGGAAGTCTTGGACTTCTTCATCCCCTGTTTTTTGCTGTATCAGGGTAAGCTTAAGGCAAGCAGAATAAATTCCCGGAAACAAAATGTGACCGGATGCCGTCCTAAAGGGTGTTATAGATAAAGGAGGGCATAACCTCATGCAGCAACCCATGACCCGGCCGGGCCATCCTGTGATGAAGAGCTACGAACAATATGCAGATATGCTGTACCGGATTGCCCTGGTTCATCTGGGCAGCCGCCAGGATGCCGAAGAGGCTACGCAGGACACCTTCATCAAGCTGATGGAGAAGGCTCCCGTATTCAAAGATGACGAACACCAGAAGGCCTGGCTGATCCGGGTCATCACCAATCATTGCAAGAATCTGCTGGGCAGAGGCTGGCGCAAGCGCGAGGTCAAGCTCGAAGGGGTGGAGCCGGTTACGGCCGATAACCCCGAGGAGCTGGCGGTCTTGCAGCTCGTGCTGGCACTGCCGGTGAAGTATAAGACTGTCATTCATCTATACTATTATGAGGATTACCCTGTCCAGGAGATCAGCAGAATTCTGCAGATCAGCGAGTCTGCCGTGAAGATGAGACTTCAGCGCGGGCGGCAGCTGTTAAGACTGGAGCTGGAAGGAGCAAAAGCGGAATGAAGGAAGATCAGTTTCGAACCCAATATAAGAAAGCGGTGGATACTATGAGTTCAAGCAGAGAAATGAAGCAAGGTTTAGAAGGTAAAATGGAACAAAAGCGCCGTCCGCGTAAGATGGTCTATATCGCAGCAAGCGTGTTGGTCGCCGCCGGAATCGGCCTGGCCGGACCCAGCGTAATGAAGCAGCTAAATGGTACAGCTTCCCCTAATCAAGTAGCCCAGGTAGATCCGGGCACGCCTTCGGCAGGGAATTCTGCCGGAGTCGTCATTCCCAAGATCGAGCTGTCGGATAAAAGCTCCGGTGCCCAAGCCGATATGATCGGCCTGGTCGTCTACCAGGGCAATATCTATACCCAGGCGGCGATCCGCATTGAAGCAGCCGATGCGGCTGCACTGCGCGGGGAGAAGCTGGGCCGCACCACCAGCGGGATTGATGAATGGAGCGGCAAGGATGCGTATACGGAGCTGGCCTCGAACATCGGGGAGACGGATATCTATGCTGTCAAAGGATATGATTCCGGCTTCCTGGTCATGTCTTATACAGAGGCAGACGGTCAGGTGTTCGCGGAGCTGTACGAGCATACGAACGGAATTACCGTGAACAGCGGAGCCGATCTGATCGGCAAGCTGAACCTGGACGGGCGCATCGCCTCTGCCCAGTGGGAGAGCTTCGATAGCTGGAACAACGGCAAGCAGCAATACCTTCCGCTGCCGGAAGACGCAGCGCTTAACGGCTTCCTGAGCGCGCTTAATGCCGCCAAGCCGCTGTCCGCAGACTCGCTCATGGCGCAAGGCATCTATGACAATGAGGACCGCAAGCTGGTTTACCTCGAACTTGCTGACAAAGCCCGGGTTGAGCTAACCTTGTTCGGCAAGGGACTTGTGCGCTACGGCAATGCGCCAGTATTCTTCGAGGTTGAGCCCGGTGCTTTCCAGGCGCTGTGGGATAACCTAAAATAGTTCAAAGGCCATCCCTGCCGGGATGGCCTTAAGCTTTTACACACGAATAGAAAGTAAACCATCCTATACACCGCAGATTTATTCACCTAAGAGACAATTCCCGTGCTACCCTTCCATTTTTCCTTAATATACTCCTTGATCTGTTCCGCCAGCGCGGCCGTAGGTGTAGAAGTGGTGTCAAAAGTAGGCATCGGCGGATCATACTCCGTATCTGCATGGTCCAGCAGCCACTGCGCGAATTCCTCGTGCTGCCTGAGCATATCCTCTGTCCAGGTCGCTGCATCCTCCCGGCCCCGCAGGCGGGCATTTCGGGTGGCATCGTCACAATGCAGGTTAATAAAGTGCACTTCACTGAAAGCATCATAAACATCGCATTTCTTGGCGTCCCAGGGCATCATCGTCCCGCAAATAATCGTTCCTCTTCCCGACAACGCAACGGCATGCGCACAATGAAACAGCACATTATACCGGTCCTGGTACTCCAGCTTCTTCCCCGTCGTCCCGAAATTATCGTCATCCGTACTGAATAGAACAAATTCCGGCATCTGCTCCCTCAACTCATGCATGACCGTGGTTTTACCTACTCCGCTGGCTCCGGTGATAATGAATAATGGTAATTGGGTTCTCATATGCTCTCGATCTTAGCTCCTTCCACGCGGTATTTCTTCTCCCATTCCGACATAGCGTTGGAATCAAGCCTGATTAGCTTGGCCGGGGTGTATTCGTTATACTCATTCAGCTCACTTTTGTCTTGTGGAAGTCGCAGTTCTTTAATTCTGCGCACCACTTCCTCATCGGTATGAATCTCCACCGACTCCTCCTCAGACACGACCTTCAGCGGAATCACCTGCTTAACACTGGTACCCGTTCCATCCCTATCCTTGTAAGACAATTCAACCGCCAGACTATACTGCCCGCAAGGGACTGGCTCCCTGGTGAAGATTTCAACGTACAGGTCCGTTACTGACTGCGTATCGTCAATCCATATTCTCCCACTGCTGTCTTCAACAGCACCATTCAGATTAGGGGACCGGTGAAGCCCTGCCGGAAGGATTAATTGTAAGCGGGCATTCTGCACCCCGCCGGGCAGCGCGATGTGAAGCCAGAGATGATTCATTCCTTCTTCCTGCTCTATAGCAGATTTTGCAAAGCGGATATGGATCATACCTGCCCCTCCTCTTGAAGTAGTCTAGTAATCGTCTCAAGCATCTTCTCCTTCAGCGCCGTTGAGATGCGCGGACTAACGGAGAGAATGACATCCTCACTAACAACATGCAGCTCACTCTGGAGCATCTGATCCGATTGGTAGAGCCGCAGGTTATCGCCCAGCTTCATGATTTCGTCCATCGTCAGTCCGGCTAACTTCTCTTGGGCCGAGGCCAACGTCTCGCCGCTCCTGGTTAATACAAGGATCGCCCGTAAATAATGCAAATGACTATCTGTATACGCCCTCTTATTGCCCACCAGTTCCAGCGGCGGCAGCATCCCGATCTGCGTATAGTACCTGACTGTCCGCAGATTCATCTGCGGATCTTCATTCTGTAACACCTCAGCCAACTGCTTAGCAGTGTACGTATGCATCGTACTCCCCTTTCTTATCCAAACAAAAAAAGTTACACTACACTGTATACGTTACAGTTTAGTGTAACTGTATTGTGTTGTCAATATTCATGTTTTGACAGAGTGAAGTGGAATAATATCTCATCCTAATTCCCTTTATTAATAAATTAATTCATATTTTTATGTATAATCCTTTACATATGGATATTTCTTCTGTAATATTTAATAATATCCTAATATTTGAAATGGAGTGAGAATTTATGAATAAGAAATTTCTCGCCGGGTTATTGACTGTATCTGCCTGTTTTTCTTTAGGATCAACATCCTTTGCTTCTAGCGTTGAAACTACTCTGGCTCCCAACGCATTCCTTCCAACTAATGTTGCTCAATCCGCGCCTAATGATTATGTTCGCGATTTAACAATTGCTGTAGGTGAAACTGTTGAATTTTACCCTTATCTATGGCATTTCCTTCGGTGGGATGGCAGTTTGCTAGTAACAGAAGATGGAAGATTCATCGGTCTTTCTCCAGGATATTCGGTTGTAGCTGCTGAGATCACTCCACAAGGTGACAGATTGATATTTAAAGTAACTGTACAATAACTCCTGATATTCATAATTTATGCAATTATTAAAATCATAAAACACCCTCTCTGACCAGGGACTGTCCCCTAATGTTGGTAAGGGTGTTTTTAGCTAATAGTTTCCTGGTCGAAAGAATTTACAACAATAAATTAGGCCCATACAGCGCAGCCAACCCCCTACTTCCCTTATGATGCTATACTAGCTTTATCTGTAGGAAAAGAGGACCACAACAATGGATATACGAAAATTACAATACTTCATTGCGGTTGCGGAAGAGCTTCATTTCCATCGTGCCGCAGAGAAATTACATATGACACAACCTCCGTTGACCCAGCAGATACAAGCCCTGGAACAAGAGCTTGGTGTGAAGCTATTTGAACGGAACAAGCGTCAGGTCCGCCTCACACCGGCGGGAGCTGTTTTTTATGAGGAAGCCAGCCGGGTTTTAGCTCAACTGGAGCGGTCTATTCAAACTGTACGGCTGGCTAGCCAAGGCATCATTGGACATTTGAACATTGCATTCATCGGTTCAGCAGAAGGCGGAATCATGGTCGATGTACTCAAAATATTCCGGCAACGGTTTCCTCAAATACAGCTGAACCTGCTGGAGATGACTTCTGCCCAGCAATGGCAGGCGTTGCATGACGGTACCATCCATATTGGATTCATGCGCTTCATTGAGCCGACACAGAATATTAATCATTGCAGCCTGATCAACGAAACTCTGGTTGCCGTGCTGCCTGATCAACATCCGCTCGCCAAGCTTCCTGCATTGCCGGTCTCCGCTTTGCGTTCCGAGCCTTTTATCTTCTTTCCGCGTAAGCACGGTCTTCCTTTTCATGATCTGATTATGGGCTTCTGCGCTGAGCATGATATTTACCCTCAGGTTGTACAGGAAGCCGTGCAGATGTATACCATTGTTAACCTTGTGGCAGCGAACCTGGGAGTTTCCATTGTCCCTTCTTCAGTTTCCGTCTTCCAGCGCAGCGGGGTCGTGTTCAGACCCTTCGAAGAAAATGCGCCGCCTGTTCCCTTCTACGCTGCCTGGAGAACGGATACGAATCAGGCCATCCTCTCTGCATTTATAGAGATTTTACAAGAACATAATTCCAGGTGAAAGGTGAGCGGACAGCGTTATTCACCCGGTTTTTGCAGGATCACGCTCAACTAGCCCCTCTAATATTCTGTCGATCTCACTCAGCAAATCAGATTCAAGACGCACGCCCGAAGCCTTCACATTCTCTTGTACCTGCTCTGGTCTGGATGCCCCAATGATTGCAGCCGACACCTGCGGATTCTGCAGCACCCATGCGATGGCCAATTGCGGCAGTGTCAGCCCCGCTTCGTGTGCAAGTGAGGACAGCCGGGAGACCGCCGTAAGAACCTCTGTGTGCAGCCACTGGCCAGCCAATCGTTCAAAAAACGGAGAACCCGCCGAAGTCGAAGCGCGGGACCCCTGCGGGACCGGTTGATTCGGCAGATATTTTCCCGACAGAATGCCTTGGGCCAGCGGTGACCAGACAACCTGCCCGATTCCTTCCTGCTCAGAAGCCTGGATAACCTCCGCTTCGATCACCCGCCATAACATCGAATATTGCGGCTGGCTAGCCACCAGAGGAACCCTCAGCTCCCGGGCCAACACCGCAGCTTGTGTGATCTGTTCCGCCGTCCATTCGCTGATCCCCACATACAGAACCTTCCCTTGACGCACCAGATCAGAGAAGGCCAGGAAGGTCTCCTCCAGCGAAACCTTCTTGTCAAATCTATGGGCATAATAAATATCTATATAATCCGTCTGTAACCTTTTTAACGAAGAGTTACAAGCTTCCATGATATGCTTCCGGGATAATCCCCGGTCATTGGGGCCTGTTCCTGTAGGCTGATAGACCTTGGTACATAACTCGATGCTCTCCCGCCGCACACCTGTTAAGACTTGTCCCAGCACCGTCTCAGCCTTCGTATCCGAATACACATCTGCGGTGTCAAATGTAGTAATTCCCGCATTCAATGCAGCGTGGACACAAGCTTTAGCGGTGTCATTATCCACTTGAGCCCCATGCGTAATCCAGTTGCCAAAAGCAATCTCACTGACCGATAAGCCGCTGGCACCCAATTTACGATATTCCATCTTCTTACCTCCTTTTAATAGCTATTTAAGCGTAACAAATTACTATTAATAGGTGAAATATCATTTAATGAGTGTTTTGATATGAAAAAAGTATCACAGATCCATCCACTGCATTCTTTTAGGTAAACCTGGCTCAACATGCAAAGACCCCTCCATTAAATTAGAGAGGCCTTCTTATATCTATAGCGTAGCTACTGTCTGCTCATACAACGCCCCATCTACCCCACCGACAAACGGCGTCCACTCCCCTGCAGTATACAACTGCAGCCGGTGCATAGCCCGAGTACATGCCGTATAAAAAAGCTTCCGCTCACTCTCCCTGTGATACGTCTGCGGAGAGGCGTCGTAGATCAGTACGGCATCGAACTCCACGCCTTTGGCCAGATAAGCGGGGATCACCTGTATTCCTTTTTCAAAAGTTGGCGTATTCTTCGTAATCAGCCTCAGCTCCGGGGCGCCACCTTGGGCAGTCAGGCACTCATAAGCTTCTCTGCTCTCTGCGGCCGTCTTCGTAATCACAGCGATGGAGCTATAGCCTTCAGCCTGAAGCTCCGCGAGATCTTTCACGATGCGCTCCGCCCTCAACTCACGATTGTCCAGCTTAGCCAATACCGGCTTCCGGCCCCTCCGTTCAAAAGCCACAATCGCCTCGCCGCCGGGCAGCAGCCGCTTCGTAAACTCCACAATCTCAAAGGTCGAGCGGTAGCTGCGGACCAGCAGGAACTGGCTAGTCTCTTCTTCTCCATAGAGCTTCAGCAGCGGTGAGCTGCTTCCATACAGATTCGTCGCCTGCGTGAAGATCGCCTGGCCGAAGTCTCCCAGCACCGTCATGCGGGCACGCGGAAACAGCTTTTTGAGGAACTCATACTGGAACATGGAATAATCCTGGCCTTCATCCACAAAAATATGCCGCACCTGCGTATTCGTCCGCACACCTTCGATTAGCTCTTTTAAATACAAATACGGGGTCGCATCTTCATACCAGAGTGTCCCGCTATCCAGCATCTTCCGGGTCTGCCCGCAGATCTCCAGCCACAGCTCCGGCACCTCCGCTTCACCCGTCATTTCCCTGTAGGCCGTTTCATCACTGAACAATTGACGGTAGAGCCCGGCCATGTCGATAAAGGTGAACTTCCTGATCCCCCGTCTCAGCGGTTTGAACTGCTCCTTCACGATCATCTGGGCCAGCAGCTCTTCCTCCCGTTCGGCGAAATCAAAGTCACTCTCATCCTGCTCGCGCTTGTGGACCAGCAATTCCTGAAGGCGGAGGTATTTCTCGGCAAAATCAAACACGCCCCGTTCCCTGTGCAGCATCCGGTATACTTCAGCGTATTGGTCATTGTCGAGGTAATTCATCTCTTCCTCTACCCAGGAGGCTCCCTGCTCCAGCTTTTGCAGTCTGGTCAGCTCTTCGAGCAGCCATTTCTGCACCAGCGTAATCCGGTTAGGCAGACGAATCGAAGGATCAAAGCTGTATAGCTTGCTCTTGATTAGCTCCCCCGAGATTAACACGCGGTCCCGGAAGCGAATGTCCTTGAACAGCATTCCCTCCAGCTTCAGCCACTGCGCATAACCCTGAAGTGCCCGGAGGAAGGCTTCCAACGCCTTATATCCGACTCCCTTGAGACGGGCTTCATACCCCTCTTCCTGCTGAGCGGTAAGCACGTATTCCATCTGATCGAACGAATCTTCAATCCGGTAATCCTGCCCCAGCCATGTTTCCAGATATTCCTGAAAGGTGACCTGCTGCATATTCTCTTCACCCAGCTCCGGAAGAACGGTAGATACATAGCTGTTGAACATCGGGTTAGGGGAAAATAACACAATCTGATCCGCCGTCAGCCGCTCGCGGTGTTTGTACAGCAGGTAGGCTACGCGCTGGAGCGCTGCCGAGGTTTTGCCGCTGCCCGCCGCTCCCTGCACAATAAGCATCCGGCTCGTATCGTTACGGATAATCGCGTTCTGCTCGGCCTGAATCGTGGCTACAATGCTCTTCATTTGTGAATCTGCGCCTTTGCCAAGCACCTGCTGGAGCAGCTCATCTCCGATCGTAACGCTCGAATCGAACAAATGCTGGAGCTGACCGTCACGGATCTGGTACTGCCGCTTCAGTTCCATCGTTCCGCTAATCCGTCCTCCGGGTGTGTCGAAGGCTGCTTTTCCTGGCGGATAGTCGTAGTACAGGCTCGCAATGGGGGTCCGCCAGTCATAGACCACGAAGCTCAGACCATCCTCTTCGATGAAGGAGGACACTCCGATATAGACCTGTTCCACAGCCTTCTGACCCTCCTCGTGAAAATCAATCCGGCCAAAATAAGGCGACGGCAGCAGCCGCTGCATATTCTTCCATTGCCGCAGCTTCCGCGCATGACTGCGTTCCCGTTCTGACAGGACTGCGTCCTGCTGGGTAATGGTGAAGAAGCTCTCTTCGAAATCCTCCTCCGTACTCGTATTGACCGTAACCTCTTCCCAGAATCTCCGGCGGATATCTGTGGCCTGCTCCTTCAGCTGGCCAACCTCCGGCTCCAGGTTTGCGATCCCCGATTTCAGCTTCTCTTTGACCTGCTCCAGCCACTCCTGCTCCTGCTCCCAGCTGCTTACCTTCTCCATCACCTGATCACTCCTCTTTCTTGAAATAGTCCCAAACAGGCGGGTTGACAAACCGGATGTCCCTTTGCTATAATTAAGATATAAATAAGATGCGTTACCTCCGATCCGATTTTCGAAAATAGTCAACAGTCTTATAACATTAGCATATTATTTCTTTGCCTGCAATACTTCCTGAATCATAATTAACCCTGGCGCTTGCGCCAGGGTTTTGTTGTTTAGGTGATAACTTGTCCTATTACACAGGCCGCTCGATCTCAAAAATCTCCCCAATCCCCGCATAGTTATTCCCGGCCAGACGGCTTACCGCCCCTAATGCCACCGGATTAATTCTCCCCTGCTCGTAGATCGCCTCGTCCAGATGAAACTGCACGATCCTGCCGATCAACAGATCATTATTAGGCAGCTCCAGGCAATGCTCCAACATACATTCCAACCGCACCTTCGCTTCCTGGACGCCGGGGACCTTAATGCGTAGGCTATCCACAGGCGTCATACCAGCTAAGGCGACCTCACTCTGGTCAGGCTGCAATGGTGCGGCAGTCCTATTCACTTGTCTGACATTCTGCTCATCCACAATATGAACCACAAACTCCTTCATGTGCTTGATGTTGCGTGCAGTATCCTTGGGCTGACCCCCGGCATGCTGAATAGAGATAGAGATCATAGGCGGGTTGGAGGATACAATATTGAAGTAGCTGAACGGCGCACCGTTCAAGACCCCATTCTCCGACAAGGTAGTTACAAAAGCAATCGGACGCGGAATAATCGTCCCGACCAGAAGCTTATAATTATCCCGTTCGGTGCGGTGCTTCGGATCAATAGTGATCATGCTCGTGCCTCCTTTTTAATGTCAAAGCAGATTAGTCAAGCTCTCTTACAGTAACCGGCAGCAGAACTTGTTCAATCTGTGCTCTGTGCGGCTCGTATTGTTCCGGCAGCATCAGGCTGGTCCCCATCGTCTCCGGCGTTTCATCATGAGCGAAGCCCGGAGGATCGGTAGCGATCTCGAACAGAATCTCCCCATGCTCTCTGAAGTAAATGGCGTTGAAATAATTCCGGTCCTGCACAGGCGTTACCCCATATCCATTATCATGCACAACTTCCTGCCATTCAAGCTGATCCTGATCATCCTTCGCTCTCCAGGCGATATGATGTACGGTGCCGACACCCATTTCACCGCGCGGTACAGCCGTTACCTTCAGCTCAACCACATTGCCCAGATCCGCAGCCGAGCGGTAGCGGGCGACATCGCCTTCCTGCCCCACGAATGTAAGTCCCATCACCTTCTCCAGCAGCTCCGCCGTTTGTTCAGGTTGAGTGGACAGCAGTGTTGCGCCGCCGAAGCCCTTGATCGCCACCTCGGGGGTTACGCCGCTGAAGGTCCATTCATTACGCTCACCCGCCTCCCGTTCCACCAGCTCCAGATGCAGACCGTGCGGATCATCGAATTCCAGGTAGTGCTCTCCGAACCGCTCCATCTCTGTGTAAGCCACCTTGAATGCCGTGAGCCGCTCTCTCCAGAACGCCATCGCCCCAACCGGAATCACATATGAAGTCACACCAACCTGCCCGCCGCCGATCTTACCCTGATACGCATCCGCCCACGGGAAGAAGGTAATAATCGTTCCCGGCTTCCCGCCATCATTGCCGAAGTAGAAGTGATACGTTCCCGGATCGTCGAAATTGACCGTTTGCTTCACCAGCCGCAGCCCCAGTACCCCTGCATAAAAGTCCATATTCTCCTGCGGATGCCCGACAATCGCGGTGATATGATGAATACCCATGGTTTGTTTGTTCATTTGAATTCACTCCTTTTTGTTTGATTTGCCTAAATTATCTTTACATTAAGATATTAACTTTAATATTATCTTTAAGTTAAGATATTATATGTTCTCACTTTACTTTTTATTGCTCCCCTTGTCAAGCGGATAACAATATTCAATCCTGCACATAGCGCCTGCTTGATTTCCTTGAACGAGTGCCTGAATATGCTCCATCTTCATCCTCCTGAATCAAGCCTGCCGAAATCCCGAAGCAGCTTGGTTTTCTCAATGGCCTTAGCCGCCTTCCACCAGTTCTCGCTGATGGCAAACTCTTTGGCGTACACTTCATTGTTTTGGAACCAGCTCCAATTGATCCCCCATACTTCGCCCTCCGGCTTTGTATCAATGAGGTAATCCAGTTCTTGATGTATCCAAGCTTCATTACCCGAATAGAACCTGCTGCCAGGGGAAGTGATATAATTCGAGGGCCGCACACCATAATAAACCCACTTGCAGATGTCCTTTTCAATAGACTCATAGACTAATTTTCTTAAGGTATCCTGTAAAAAATCATACTCCAATATATCTGCTAAGCCACACTGCTGTACGGTGTCCAGAAGAGTGCAGCAGCCTGCGATACCCATGTCCCCATAGTTATCCGTCGTTTTGAGCCGGTATATCAGTTGACGTGATACCTGCGTGGCTTTTTGGTATATGCTGCTGCCGGGGTCCGTGAAATTCAAGATGAAGCTGACGATTTCAGCCGTGACGCCTACGCTTTCCACCTTGTTGGACTCCGCATTGAAGGTCCACCATGGGGCATGCGGGTAGTCATTGTTAGATGGAATACTGAAGAACCAGTAATCTTTCGAGAAATAAGCCCCGCTTTCAAGAAACCTTATTATCCCTTGCATAATTGGGTGCTTAGTATCGGTAAAACTTACATTCCTCAGGATATGAATGGCAGTCACGGTTGTATACGGTGAGGAATGTGGATTCCAGCTATCTGCCTCGAGTCCGTTTCCGAAGCCTCCATCTCTATTCTGGTAGTAAGCTAATTCCGCGAGCACCTCTTCCTTACTACCTCTTTCGAACTCATATTTCCAAACGGAGAGTTCAACAGGCCGGGCGTTGCGATGCATCCACTGCCGAATTTCCTCAAATGCCTGCCTGCTTAGCTTCTTACTACCGTTCGGTGTTGTTACTCCAGCGGTTGAGCTTGTGTCTTCTCTGTCAGCTGCCATGATCGGTTTCCTCCAAGGGTTATGAGATTAACTGCCATTTCAAGCCAAACTTATCTTCAATAGACCCGTACATAGGGCTGAAAAATTGTGGCCCCAGTTCCACCACAACCTTGCCGCCTTCCTTAAGCCGTTGGAATACCTGGCATACCTCGTCACCAGACTTGAAGAAGACATTCAGGCATATCATGTTCCCCGCTGCTAGTTTCTCTTGCGTGTCGCTCATGTTGAGCCTTGATCCACAGATTGTGATTTCACTATGCATAACATGATCATGTATATCCTCTGACACAGGGAAGCTCGGATCCGGCGGGGCATTTCTGAAGTAATCTATGCAGACATCCGTCACATCAAAAACCTGCTGATAAAACTCTATAGCTTCTTTACAATTCCCCGGTAAATGTATCGCTGGCACGATCATAACAAACCCCCTTCCTATAAGGAGCAGCAGGCTATGGGCCATTGCTGGCCTGGATGAACACGGCTCCATGCGCTAATTGTAAGCTACATTTTGAAGCTGTCATTGTAAAAAACGGACATGTTCTTCAGATAATCCTGCGGAGTCAGACCGCAAAGCATCTTGAAGTCCTTATTGAAATGCGGCTGATCGAAGAACCCGGCCTGTACAGCAACTTCCGTGAACGACTCTGGCTTATTCTGCAATAGCTTCAGCGCGTAATTGACACGGACTATCCTGGAAAACATCTTCGGGCTGGTGCCAATATGTCTTAGAAACAAACGCCGGATGTGCTTCTCGCTATAGTAGAAATCGGAGGATAATTTCTTAGCGCTTACATTCCCATGCTTGCTAATTATACTGTTCATGATCGCAGAGACGTCCTTGCTTATAGGACGAGCATATAGCCTATGGATGAAAATTCTGTTAACTGTATTCAGCAGCGAAACGATACTCTCCGATTCCAGCAGTATGTCCTCCAGAGCTTGCTTCAGAGTCTTATCCAGCTGGTCCAGCATAAAGGAGGCATCCAGCAATTCGGACTGGTCAGCCTTAATGAAAGGATACAGTCCGCCCGGATGAAACTCAATCAAAAATAACAGCTTCAGCTTATTAGCAAATGCTCCGACATGGCACACCTTGGTGTTTGTACCCCGCAAACTTGAGATGATGTTATGATGTGTCACCGATAGCACCAGTGTAGAGCTTGCAGACGGCAGAACAGCATACTCATCCGACATCGTCTGCACCGTTGGAGTGGAAATCGTATAGCTAGAGATAAAAGGCCGCAACAAGAGATGCGGGGAGACATACAAAAAATGCTTGTCACGAATGAGAGATGCTCCCTTATAGCCTTCAAGACTAGTTTGAGAAATCATCTGTTGGCCTCCCACGCTTCATTTTGACGATCCGAAAACAGAACAAAGATAGTTTACATTCGCTATAATACTTAGGTTAATTAACCTCTTTTTCATAATAGCACAAGGTCAGCTTGTCGTTGATTTCTTGAGTCTCCCCCGTCTTTCTGTAACCCATCTTCTCATACAAATAGCAGTTTCTTTCCTCTTGCACGATGGTAGCCAGTCCCCAGACTGTAGCGTCAGCATAGATTTGCTCGATTTGGGCGAATACCTGCTGGGCTATGCCCAGGCCTTGATACTCCGGCAAGATAAATATTTGGCCTAGCCAATATTTCTGCTCATCTGTCTTCTTGACCCTAATGCTACCTGCTGCGACACCGGCATACCGGATGATGTAATAATCTACAAAAGCCTGATTAAGCCGTTCCGCCACTCTCTCCACCGTTTCATTGGCCGGGCTTGTCTCATAATCCTGATATTTCTCCAAGAGCGGCAGAAAGGCCTGAAGCTGCATAGCATGAATATCCGCCGCATCCTCCAACGTAGCTTTACTTAATGTAACCTCTGACTGTTTCATTGTATGTACCTCCTGGCTTTATACCCTATACACGTAATCCCAATGTTCACCCTTAAGTACGGAGTCAGGACCCATGTGCCGTTTCTGTTGCAAAACAAAACCAACGCGCTCATACATCCGCTGGGCTGGAATGAGGTCATCATTAGTAGTTACCCGAATAGCTTCAGGTATTTATTCGTATAATCTTCAAGCTGCTCAAGTAGGGACTGCACGGGTTCATCTCCTAACTTATTGGGGATGGTGTTGTAAAAACACTGTAATACATAATTATACATTTATGCAATGATAAAGCGGATACACCATTGCCGTTGACAACCGGAATGCCCCAGAGTATCATAGTCACATGACTTTACAACCATTAACGGACACGCAGCGTGTCCGCATATTTCAGACGTTGTCGGATGAGAAGCGGATCGAGATTATCCGCTTTCTGAAGAATATAGAGCGGCCCCCTATCTGCGGGGAGGTCGGGCAGAGCCTCGGAATCAGCAAATCCAACAGCTCGTATCATCTTAAGCTGTTGTCTGAATCCGGGCTGGTGAATATAAGGAAGGAAGGTGTACATAAGCATATCAGTTTGAACCTGGACACCTTTGAGGCCTATTTACCCGGGTTCTTAGCTACTCTCTAGGGCAGTAGCTTTTTTTTGCCTTAATAGTCATAAAGTTTTATGACTATTAAACAATAACAAATACGAAGGAGAATCACGGATGAAAATGATGAACAAAGAGGCTGCCTTGCTGGCAACCTTATGTTTTCTCGTGCTGATGGGCGTGTCTAATGCTATTTTATTTAACGTGGCCCTGCCAAGCATCATAGCCGATCTGCATCTCACAACCACGAAGGCCAGCCTGATCATTACCTGCTATACCTGCATCATCTCCATCGGAGCTTTAACGTACAGCAAATTATCCGAGCACTATCAGATCAGAACGCTGCTCCTGACAGGAATTAGCCTGTTTGTCGGAGGCTCCATTCTTGGATACCTCAGCGGGCACTACCTCCTGCTCATTGCAGCACGCGTGATTCAAGCCAGTGGCGGATCTTGCTTCGTTCCCTTGTCCATGATTACCGTCAGCCACTATCTGCAGCCGGCTCACAGGAAGCTTGGTCTAACCCTAATCAGTTCGATGATGACCCTCGGCTCAGGAGCCGGCTTTCTGCTCGGCGGCGCTATTACCACCTTCTTCGGGTGGCATTTCCTCTTCCTGTTCATGTTCCTAATTGCCCTGGGATTCTTCGGGATCTATGCCTTCATGCCTAGAGCTTACCTCAGAGAAGACCATGACCGGCAGCAATTCGATAGGGCAGGTGCAGTGATGGTGACGCTGATCATCGTCTCATTTTTGCTCGCTATTTCACTGAATCTCTGGCTGTTCATCATCACCCTAATAATGATTGTACTCATGAAGGCTTATGCCAGTAAAGACCGGATGAACCCTTTTGTAGATATACATATGCTGAAGCTGAAGCCTTTTCAAAAGCTGCTTGCGGCAACCTCTCTGAACAGCGCCTCTATCGTGGCTGTCCTCTATCTGTTTCCATTGCTGCTTACACATACCTACAGGATATCTCCTGTTACAATCGGCTTGATTCTATTCGCCACCGCACTGTTCAATGTGGGCACGAACCTGCTGGCTGGACGTCTGCTGCAGATATGGACCCCTAAGCGGTTAATCAGCGTCTTTAGCCTGGCAGCCATTTCCGGCTTTGTTCTCATGGCTCAAGGAGCTCACACCTCACTGGCCCTCTTAGTAGTCGCTCTGGTGTGTATCTACATCGGGAATTGCGCTGTACAGATCGGACTGAACCATAGCGTTCCCCTGACCGTTCCTGCACCAGCGAGTGCCGCAGGCTTCGGGCTGTTCAATCTGATTAACTTCGCGGGC
Source organism: Paenibacillus sp. FSL P2-0089 (assembly GCF_038595095.1). NCBI lineage: Bacteria > Bacillati > Bacillota > Bacilli > Caryophanales > Paenibacillaceae > Paenibacillus > Paenibacillus sp. FSL P2-0089. Next base: position 2,719,570 of record NZ_CP152006.1, on the reverse strand, counting down.
ATGGCGGCAGGACCTGCACTGTCGAGCCGGATGCTGTCGCTGAACAGCCCTTACTGGGCGATATTTCTGTTCTTTGCCGCTCTGGTGACACTAATACCCATGATTATCCGCACAGATAAACCGGCAGCTACAGCTTCGCAAATAACCGTTCCCCATTGATCTGGATATATCTGTACATGCCGGCGCAGACCGCTGCCATTAGAATGCAGTATCCCAGCAGGATGAGATTTCCGTCCATCCCAGGAAGAAGCATGAATAGTACGGCGGGAACAGCCAGCGTGAGAACGCCGATAACCATCGTTACCAGCACCGACGCACTCTGCTTGATCGCCGCAACTTCACTGGTCCAGTCCAGCTTGGGCAGCTTCAGGTTCACCATAACGCCCAGCAGCGCAGAATAGCAGGCATAGATTACCGGAACGGCCAGCATCAATATACTCTCCGTCAACCCGGCACGCAGGGTATAGACCAGCAGCCCCCAGCTTACGGCTGTAACCGGTAACGTAATAGTGAGATTCACCGCCACCTTGCTGAATACAATTGCCGGTTTGGGCACGGGGGAGCTGGTCAAGATCCACAGATGATTGCCTTCCAGCGAAATAGAGCAGGCTGTCGTACAGCTCAGAACAACGAATAGAGAGATCACCAGCGGACTCAGCGTACTTAGGGAGTCCGACAGCTGCGGGATGTCAAGTATAGTTCCCAGCTGCTCTGAGCTGACGAATAATAAGGAAATGGACATCATCAGGAGCAGCACCATCCCGATCCCTGTGTTCAGCACATAATTGACCGAGCTGAAATAACGCCGCAGCTCCTTTAGATACAAGGCCTTGAATGCTGAATTAGCCTGTAGCGGCTTCATCGTATATCCGCGGCTTGCGCGGCTGGTCATAAGCCCTGTATGAATCGCCTTATACCGGGTCGCCAGCAGGATTGAGAACAGCATAAAGACCAGCACAGACACCGCGATGAAGAAGAGCAAGGCACTTACCCGGTACGAGCAGACCGCATCAACGTACAGGGAAGCCGGAGGATACACCTTGAAGATCATATCACCCAAGGCGGCTCCAACATCTGCAATCGCCTGCTGGCCTTGATTGAGCGTGAACGAGCCCAACATCAGTATAATGATGAAGGCGAACGTGAGGATCATATTCAGGATTTTGCTCGCCCGGAACCGGGAAGAGACCCAGCTAATGAGGGTGCCCACAAGCGTAGCCGCTATAATCGGCAACAGAGTAATGAAGAAGAGCGTCAATAGGAAAAACAGATAGAACAGCACGCCCGGCTTCACATGTATCGCATACACCGCCCCCGCCGGAAGCATGACCAGCAGTGTGAAGAACAGGTTCATCACATAGAGCTGAAGCACCCGGCTCGCCACCACATGGCTGGTCTTCACCGGGAGGGACATGATCATATCGTAGTCTTTATAACTGAATAATACCCCGCTTGCCTTATAGACCGTAGTGAAGAAGCCGACCAGCGAAGTGACCGCCATCATCACTGCCAGCAATAAGTCCATCCGCCCAAGCTGCTCGAACGACTGCGCCATCATGAAGCTGTAGCCGAATGACACGGCTCCGATCATGAGTATCCCGGCTATCATCGCGATGCTGAGCAGCAGCGCCTTCCGTCTCTGTGCAGAGTCTTTCGTATGCAGCGCTTTATTGAGGCCGAAGGAGGACAACAGCTGCAGCTTCGTTAATCTCCAGACATTAATCATGATCGATCAGCTCCATGAATACATCCTCCAGGCTGTTTTCGCCTCTGACCTCTTCGGTCTTACCATGGGCAATCAGCCGTCCGCCTTTGATGATCGCAATCTTATTGCAGAGCTTCTCAGCGGTATCCAGCACATGCGTGGAGAAGAAAATCGCACTGCCTCTGCTGCACACATCTGCCATGATCGTCTTCAGCGTATGCGCCGCTTTCGGATCAAGTCCCACAAAAGGCTCATCCAGCACTAACAGCTTCGGCTCATGGATCAGGGCAGAGATAATGGCCAGCTTCTGCTTCATGCCGTGGGAATACGAGGAGATCAGATCGCCCAGACTCGCTGTAAGCTGGAAGGCATCGCCGTACTGCCCAATCAGCCGCTCCCGGTTGGCCCCCGATACACTGAAGAGATCGCCGATGAAATTCAGGTACTGAATCCCCGTCAGGTGATCGTACAAGTCCGGGTTATCCGGGATGTATGCAAGCTTCGCCTTGCAGGCTAACGGATCTTTTTTAATTGAGATGCCGTCAATTTCAATCTCCCCTTGTTCAAAATCAAGCACGCCCACCACAGCGCGGATAGTCGTGGTCTTGCCAGCGCCGTTATGGCCGATGAAGCCATAGATGTCGCCCCGTTCAACTACCAGACTGAGATCATCTACTGCTTTTTTGCCGCCCTTATAGCTCTTCGTAAAATGTCTAATCGTCAGCATTTCCTCTCACCTCTTCCTTGGTGTTAGCAAATAACTATAATACGAACAGCCCGGGCTAATGGTTCATTTCAATATTAAATCCCATTCTCCCGCATTTTTGCCGTGATTAAGTTCATGCGGGGCTCAAGCGTCTCTCCGCTGTATTTCGGCAGGCGTATCTCATCGACAATCCTGCCGTCGCACATGAACATAATCCGCTGCGTCCTGGCCGCCACAGTGGCATCATGGGTGACCAGCATGATGGCCGTCCCTTCCTCATTGATCCCGGACAGCAGGTCCATGATCTCCTCGGCAGCCTTCAGATTCAGCGCACCGGTCGGCTCATCCCCGAAAATAATGCGCGGACTGCCCATCAGCGCGCGGCAGATGCCGGCCCGCTGCAGCTGTCCCCCCGAAGCCTCCGTGATATCACGCTTCGCCAGCTCCGCGATGCCCACCTTCTGCATAAGCTGCTGCGCCTTATCCGTAATCGCCGCAACCTTTCGCCGGTTGCCGCGCATCGACGGCAGAATGATATTATCCAGGATGTTCAGATTCTTCATCAGCGTCGGCTGCTGGAACACGAAGCCCATTTCCGTTCTGCGGAGATCCGCAAGCTCATCCTCTTCAAGTATCCCCAGATCTCTGCCCTCAAAAGTAACCAGTCCCCAGTCGATCCGATCCATTCCGCTCAGTGCAAACAGGAGCGTGGATTTCCCTGAGCCTGAAGGTCCCATCACCGAGACGAATTCACCTTCGTGAATATCGACGGATACTTCGTCCAGCACCTTGCGGCGCTCCTCGCCGGTGCCGTATTGTTTGGTTATATTTTCACCCGAAATAATCTTCTTCATCTTCTTGATCTACTCCTTAATATTGCCGGATATTTGAATTCGGCCGATGCCCGATGTGCCGATAACCGCCCCGATGAGTACAGAACCGGTCATGATTAGCGGACACAGCAGATACGCCGAGAGTGGATGGACCACGAACTTGAACGACGAAGCCCCGAAGGAGGAGATCACAGCACCGGCAAGAATCTGCCCCAGAGTGTTCGCCAGCAGGGTGCCCAGAACCATCCCGGTCACCAGTACAAATATAGAACGCGCATAATACTGTACAGTCAGATCGGAATTCCGGAAGCCCATCGATTTCATGACGGCGATAGGGTAACGGTCCTTAGCTACCAGCATCCGCATGAACAAGAGTGTAATCAGTACATTCAGGACCAGCATCACGGCTAGAGCAGCCCATGCAGCCTTACCGACTGAGCTAATGGTAGAGCCGAAGGTCTGCGTCACATATTCCCCGATATCGGACACCTTCGCATAACTGAACCGCTCTGCATATTCGCTCACCTTGCTGCTGATTAGCATGGAATCTGCAAGCTCCGCATAAATCACGGCCCACATGGCCTGATCAGAAGTCGTGGTGAAGGTGGCCTTGGCTGTTTTCCCGCCGTTGGTCACATCCGAATAAATCCCGGATACCGTAAGCTCCTTCGCTTCTCCGTTTACGAGCAGGGTCAGGGAATCACCGGCTTGCTTGCCCAGTTCCTTTGCATTCGCGGCGGAGAGGGCAATCTCATTCGCTGCAACCGGGCCATGTCCTTCACCATAGGCAACCGGAAAAATGGAATGGTCACCCAGCTCAACCTTTATCCGCTCAACGACACCATTGTCCAGCTTCACGTTCAGCGCCTGAGTGGTCAGCACGGCAAAACGGAAGATCATCACATCCTGCTCCATCACCCGCGCAATATCTGCGGCCTTCTCTGCAATATGGTCCGTCTGCTGGATATCCATGCGCAGATCACTGTCACCGATGCCCATGTATGTAATGAAGCTTGGAGAGGAGATCGTATGATAGAGATTCTGGGGCACAATCATAAGGAAGGAAGAGATGACGAGCACCGCAAGCATGGTTGCGTATAGACTTTTTCTGGACAAGACATCCTTAACGCCCAGGTAGACATTCGTGTTCAGCAGCCGGTTGCCGCTCAAGCTAAACCGCCCTGAGCCCGTCCGGGTCTGCTGGGATGTACCGAAACGGATGGCTTCGACCGCCGAAATCTTCCGGAAACGCTTCAGCACCCTGTTCACATAGGCAACAATAATGAGGAATACGAGCAGTACGCCAAGGATACCGCAGGCCAGAGCAAGTACCGGATGTGCACTTTCTCCCATATACAGCCTGATATTCTCAAGCAGCAGACCTCTGAAGCTGAACGATAATGCCAAGCCGAGGATACTGCCCAGAGCTGCTATCGCTGCGTATTTGGCCAGATAGATTTTTTTGAGATCCGAGACGCGCAGACCGATGGCCTTCATGACACCGATCTCGCGGTAATCGCTCTCGATGGTTGCCATGAGGGTGAACCGTATACATAGAAAAGCAATAATAACAACCAGCACACTCGCCAGCAGGATCACCGCAATCATCAGCCCGTCCGAGATCGCATTAAGCACTCTGAACAGGGGATATGTAATCACCGGACCGTTCCCCTCAAGTCCTGCTGCGGTATAGTCGGTCTCGAAGGCTCCCAGCATCGACAGGTCTTTCAATCTGAACTCAATCAGATATTCCGTGGTTCCGTACTGCGCCAGCTCCGCATAATCCTCCGCGCTGACGAGGAACCGCTTCGATGAAGCGAGCAGCGAGTTCATCTGTGAATCCCGCAGGAACCCCGCTACGGTGAGACTTGTGTCCCCCACGGTAACCTTCCCTCCGGCCTTGACGGAGCCATCCTTCATATAACTGATCGGGACATACACCTCGCCGCCCCGTACATCAATCACATTCCCGTCCAGATCAAGCAGATAATCAAACTTCCCGCTCTGTGTGCTGAAGCCGTTATCCTGAACACTGTCCGCAAGCGTATGCCCGTCCATGACAATCCTCGCGCCTTCTACATTGAGGAAATCAAGCACCTGGTAATCTTCCACCTTGTTGTTCTGCTCTGCAAAGGCCTTGAGCCGGGCTTGATCCAGCTGGCCGGAATGCATCTGCAGGAAATGCGGCGTCTTCGCTTGTGTCATCAAATGATCGATGGCCCCGCTCAGATTGACGACCAGAATAGCTGACAGAGAGACGAGCATGGCTGCAGCTGCTACGAACAGCATAGTCGTGAGCGTAATTCCCTTACTTGTGCGGATATCTCTACGGATGATTCGGTAAAACATAAGTTACCCCCTGCTCTCAAGACTTGTAATGGATTTGAGCCGATAGATCATGACCGAAGCAGCGCTTAACAGCAGCCCGGCAATGATGATGAGAAGTCCCATCCCCCGCCCGCTGCCAGTGCCGATGATCCGCCCCACACTATCCGCCAGAACTCCGCCGCTCACCAGCAAGGGAGTAAATACGTAGTCTGCCAGCACACCTGCCAGCATATAAGCCGCCACGAATCCCAGCTGTGAGAGCAGTCCGATCAATGACCAGGCCCTCCCCTGAACGGAATTGTCAATATTGGTGCGGACCAGATAATCCAGGGCCGTGTTCGTAAAGGGCAACATAGCAAAAAACATAAATCCGGCAGCGCCAATCAGCACAATATTCTCACGCAGTCCGAAGACGGCGATACTGATTCCTGAGCAAAAAAGCGACACTGTCAGCATGCGTACGAAATTTTTTTGTATATGCAGCATCCCTATAATGACACTCGACACCAGCATTCCCGATGCCATGACCGTCTCAAGCGTCCCCAGGACCGCACTGCTGGAGAACGCCAGAATCATCGGCATCGACAAGGTCTCGATGAACCCGATGAAGAAGGTCATGACCGAGGTCATAATCACCAGCACCAGTACTCCCCGATTCCCGGAGACTGCTCTCCAGCCTTCTTGAAATTCACGGATAAAGGCCGGTGCCTGCTCCGTCTTCTTGGAGGTAAGACCGCTGCGGACTGCAAGCGTAGTAGGCACGGTTAGAAAAAAAGTACAGATGTCGATAATCAGCAGCAGCTTCACATCAGAGACTGTAAGCAGCAGCCCGGCAATGAGCGGCGAAATCAGATATTTCGCGGAGCCGGCAATCTGCACAAACCCGCTGGCCTTCGTATACTGCTCCTCGGTAAGCAGATCCGTTATCGTAGCCTTATAGGCGGGATCTAGCAACGAGGAGAATACCGAGCTTACAGTCACTCCTACGCAGATCTGCCACAGCTGTGCATCTCCATTCAGCAGACAGACCAGAATATAGATTAGACCTAAGGCAGAGAGCGTATCCCCCAGCACCATCAGCAGCCTGCGGTCATAGCGGTCCGCTAGCACGCCAGCGACTGGACTGAGTAGGAGGGAAGGCATGAATGCCAGTAATGTCACCAGCGCCATAGCCGAAGCCTGCCCGGTCTGCTGTAAGGTATAGATCCCCAGCCCGAACGCGGTGAGCCCGCCGCCGATAGCTGAGATCAGTTGTCCTGACCACAAAAACAGGAATCTGCCGAAGCCTGTGCCGGATCTATTCATCACCATTGCCCGCTTCCACTCCACCGGAGCCGCCGAACATCTGCATCACGCTCATCAGACTTCCGCTCCCGGCACCGAGCAGCCTTTCCACATTGGCGATGAAGGCCAGAATGCGTGACATTCGCTCGTCCTCCGTCATTTCGACCATATCTTGGTCAAAAATGGTGGTGGCGTAGACCACAACCATCTCCATACATTCATACGGATAAGGCGTATTGAATATCCCCTGCTCAATCCCCTCGCTGATGATGGAGGCCAGAATGGGCGGAACGCTGCGTATGACCGCCTTCTGAACCTTCTGATGCATCAGCGCATTCTGCGGCTTGTGGATATGCTCCATAATCTCCGTGCTGCTGCCGTCTCCGCTGCTGATGTTCAGCGCCATGACCGCACGGAGAATCCGCTCAATGACGGGGATGCTCTTGTCTTCAGCAATCTGCTGCGCGGCATGAAGGATAGTGGCATTCGTCCGCTCAATCAGCGCGTCCATAATATCCTCCTTCGACTTGAAGTGATAATACAGTGTCCCGCGCGCAATGCCGACCTTGCCCAGAATATCGCCCGTGCTGGTACCGTCGAAGCCCTTCTGTCCGAACAGCTCCTCTGCTGCATCCAGAATCTCATTTCTGCGGGCTTCTGCTTCTTTTACAACTCTCATGGTCATGTCTCCTTATGTGAAGGTGGGATGATACTAACTTTGGGAGTAACTGTACATGCAACTTTGGGTGTAACTGTAGCTTTATTTGTAAATAAACAATCACCGACCGACTGTCTGTCGGTAAGTGATTATAGCATAGCATGCTTTTCTGAAACAAGGTAGCTTAAATTTTGCATATACATTTGTCCTGTGCACCCACGCACCTCACAGCAGCGATTGTATTCGGTTTTCCGCATAACGCACAGCAGGGATTCTCCATAATCAGAGAATCCCTGCCTCACGCTCGCATTGTGCCAGAACCTTCTCCAGCCCGCTCACCAAGCTTTTGAGCACCATCAGCTTGCTTCCGGAGTCCAGCCGGTAATAGTTGCGGGTGCCGTCTTTTCGGACGCTAACAATTCCGGCCTCTAACAATATTCTAAGATGATGGGACACGACCGGACGGGAAAAGTGGGTGATCCCTCTTATCTCGCCTACACGCATGCCCGGATCTTGCGGCCCTTGCAGCAAGGCCATCAGAATGGCTTGCCGGGTCTCGGCACCGACCGCGTTCAGCACCTTCAGCGAATTCTTGAATTGAGATGCCAGCTCATTCATAAGCTCCTGATCCATGAAAATCCCTCCTATGTGCTTCATCGTCACGAATCCTATCGTTTCGTTCAGCGGCTCATCCCTGGAGCAGTGACCAGAATCTTGCTGGCCAGGGCTATCATCTGTGCCCGTTCCTCTCCGGTAAGACCATCGGTTACCGCCGTAATCTGCCGCTCGATCTGCTCCCCGACCTCGTGAATAATCTTCCAGCCTGCCGGAGTAGCCCTCACATTGAATGCCCGCCGGTCACTCTCTGATACGGTACGCTCTACCAGCCCGCGGCGCTGCGCCCGGTCAACGAGCCCTGTAATACTGGATTTGTCGAGGCCCAGATGCTTGGCCAGCTGCAGCATTCCCGGCTCCCGGTCGCGCAGTATCCCCAGCAGACGGATCTGAATGATCGACAGATCATGCTCCGTGCCTATCCGGGCAAGGATATTCTGCACCAGGAAGGATAGCTGCACAAGGCTGTCTACCATCGACAGATCATCCAGCTTATCAAAAGAATTATCGTAACTGCTCATTAATTTCACTCCGCACTTTTGTATATTTCAGACCTGTTTGCTCCTATTGTACCACAGTAGCCGTTGACATTGTACGTAATACAAACTATATTGTTTGTATTACAAACTTTTTAGTTTGTTTCACAAACCAAAAACACTCACCCGGGTAATTAGCCGGGCAAATGGAGGCCTATTTATGTACGCTGCTATTGTAAGATCATTCGATTCAGGTCCGAAATACGAAAAGGTTGAAGCTCCGGTACCTTCAGGAGAACACGAGGCTCTGGTGGAGGTACTGGCCGCCGGATTACATCTCCGGGTCCTGGCACAAGCCGATGGTTCTCACTACACCAGTACGGATGAACTGCCGCTAATCCCAGGTATTGATGGCGTCGGACGGCTCCCGGATGGCAAGCTGGTCTATTTTGTAGCCACCGATACGGCCCTGGGATCATTCGCAGACCAGACCCTCATCGATCTTCGCCGTGCTGTCCCGCTCCCCGCAGATGCTGATCCCGTGCTCATCGCTGCCGCGATGAATCCGGCCATGTCCTCCTGGGTAACTCTCCGCCGCCGGGTTCAGGCTAAGCCCGGGTTCAAGGTTCTTATTCTGGGTGCTACCGGCAACTCCGGGCAGATGGCCGTGCAGATCGCCAAGCTTATAGGAGCCAGTCAGATCATCGCTGCCGGGCGGAACCCGGAACGTCTCCGTTCGCTTACACAGCTTGGTGCAGATGTAGTCATATCGCTTACCGGAGATCCCGGGGCAGTGGCCCGGAACCTCGGCGAAGCCTCAGCTGAAGTCGATATCGTTCTCGACTATCTGTGGGGTGAGCCTGCTGCACTCGCCATGCTCCCGATGTTAACCCGCCGGTCCGACCGCAGCCGGCTGTTAACCTGGATTCAGATCGGTTCCATGGCAGGCGCGGACGCCGCGATTCCTTCCGCTGCACTCCGTTCTGCCAACTTCCAGATCATCGGCAGCGGCCAGGGGTCCGTCACGCCTGCCGGATATCTGGCCGAATTCCCGGCGTTGATCCAAGCGATTGCAGAGGGTCAGCTTACAGCCAACCCTGTAGTTTACCCGCTATCCGAAATTGAACAAGTATGGAAGACTCCGCCGGGCAGTCAGCAGCGTATTGTCTTCGTGCCGCACAACAAGTAGTTTCCCGAACCCTCCAAGCAAGCTATGTCCGGGTATTGTCAAGCTACGTTACTCCTACTGTAACTTCTGTTCTTGAACATTCTGGAAAGTAAGTGATAGACTTAGCAGGATATCCTTTTTGAAGGAACCTTTTAAGGAATCATACTTACGCATCATAGAACAGGGGGCCGAGGAGCAGTTGGCGATATATCTGGTAAGACACGGCAAGGATGACGAAGGATATCGCGGCGGATGGAGCCAGCGGGGGCTAAATACCCAAGGCTACAGACAAGCCGAGAAGCTGGGCTGTTTTTTGAGAGAGAATTCGGCTTCATTCCCTATACAACGTATAGTCAGCAGTGATCTGCAGCGGGCGCTGGATACAGCCGGCGAGCTGGCAAGAGAGCTGAAGTTACCCTTGGTGCGCAGCATGGATTGGCGGGAGATGAACAATGGCGTGATCGCCGGTATGCCGAACGAAATCGTGAACGAACGGTACCCCGGCTTATACTTCTCAGGACTGCGGATGGACGAGCGTTATCCCGGCGGAGAGAGTCCGCTCGAATTTTTCACACGGATTCAAGAGACCTTCACCCGGCTCTGCGAAGAGCATGCGGACAGCGGCCCCGATGATAACATAATTATTGTTACACACGGCGGTGTCATAAATATCATCTATCACATCATCAAAGGGATCGATTGGAATAACCGTGGCAGTAAATTCCCGGCTTCCTATGCCAGCCTGCACAGAATTGAGCTTGTGGACGGAAGATGGAGCCTTTCTCTGGAAAATTATACGGTCTAGCTGCTGCCGCTGACTCGACGTTACGCAGGCAGCCTAGACCCAATCAACACAACAGCACACGCCCGGCTGCCGAGCTTCTGCTCTCTGCTGCCGGGCGTGTGCTGTTAATAATGCTCAGGACGTATAATTCTGCCCCAGCCCTAGACTGCTTAGCAGCTGTCTATAAGCAATGGAGGTGCGGTCTGCCGGAATATGGGCTTCAGCCTGCAGATCCAGCGGGAGATCCTCCGGCGTCTGCGACTCCACCATCTCCGCATCCTCCTGGAACACCTGCAGATTGAATTTCACCGTGTCCTCCAAGGGGGCGTTCTTGTCAAAATTCCGCGAGATCGGGCAGAACAGCCGGGTATAACGGGCCGACACCGGAGAAGCACAGTTCAGAATCTTCAGCCTGCCCTCATCCGGGAAATAGACAGTTAGCGAAGCGGCGAACGGTGCGAATACACGGAACTCCCGCAGCCACTGGAAGCCTTCCGGCGCAGGATTCTCCTGCCCTTTGCCATAGTTGCTGACCGTGCTCCAGTATTCTGCCACCAGCTCCGTCTCCCCTTCACGCCACACCTTGTACTGGGGAACCTCTGTATTATTGCGGTCACCGAAGGTTGCCGTATGCACGTAAGCGAAATGGGATACATCAAGGAAGCCTTCCATCTGCCGCCCGGAGGAGCCGGCAATATCGAAGCTTGGGATCAGAATATTAATATAGTCGGGATCATCCCAGGCCGGGAAGGCGGGAATCTGCTCCGGCGCATCTGCCAGGCAGGTCCAGATCAGACCGTAGCGTTCGATGGCCGGATAGACAATCAATTTCAATTTGGGCGAGATTTTGGCGCTTGGATGTGCCGGTACCGCAGTACATTTCCCCTCACAATTATAGCGGAACCCGTGATACGGGCAGACAATCTCCCCGTTCTCCACCCATCCCTTACTCAGCGGGGCTCCCCGGTGAAAACACAGATCCCGGGCAATAACCACCTTGCCTCCGCTGCGGTAGCATACCAGCTTCATATCCAGCAGCTTCACAGCCACCGGCTGATCCTGTACCTCTGCTGCCGTAGCCACCGGATACCAGTACTGGGCCAGAATACGCCAGTCTTCAGGCGAGAAGGTGCAATCACGCGGGAGCTCAAGCTCTGCCTGCCGTTTCTTTTCCTCTATCATGGCTGCCCCACCTCTCCATATATTATAGATACTTAAGATTCCTTAATTATATGTCAGAATAACTGACTTGTTGAGTGTATTTTAAGCTAATTTCATCATGACAATCAATTATTTCGCTGAATATTTTGTATTCGAGCCTAAAATCAGCTATTCAATGTTATGCAAAATGACATATAAATTGATTTCTAATACCCATAAAATGCATGATTGACTTTTCGAAGCTGCTGATTATAATAAGGTTATATTCCTTACACGGACTGTTACTGGGCAACCAGGCATGACCGAAAACGATTACATTTTTTTGTAATCCTTTTCGGTCATTTTTATTTGGAGGGGAGGTGAGTATGTATGAAGGTCATCAAAAAAGTGAACAACAATGTAGCTATTGCTATTAATGACAACAATGAGGAAGTGTTTGTGGTTGGCAAGGGAGTTGGTTTCCCAAAAACCCCCTATCAGTTGACTGAAACCGATATGGTGGTGGAGAAAATCTTTGTCGCTCCCAAAAACATCCGCATGTACGACTTGTTGAACAGCATTCCGATTGAGCATATCTATCTGGCGGAAGAAGTCATTACCATGGGCAGCGACATTCTGCATAAGACGTTCAATACCAATCTGCTGCTCACTCTCTCTGACCATATAAGTTTCGCTCTGGCCCGTACCCGTGAAGGTGTCTCCATCAAGAATCCGCTGGAATGGGAAGTGCGCACCCTATACCCGGATGAGACCCGTGTAGGTGAAGCTGCAGTCCGGTTAATTGAAGCTACAGCGGGAGTCCGTCTCCCGGCAGCCGAAACGACCCTGATTGCCTTACATTTTGTGAATGCCCAGGTGGGGTCTGGAGAAATGAGCGATACAACCAAAATTACCACCGTTACCGGCGAGATGCTGTCCATCATCAAATACGCGCTGAAAATTGATTTTGAGGAAGAGTCCATTCACTTCATGCGCTTCGCCACCCATGTCCGTTATTTCATCATGCGGCAGATGAGCGGCAAGTCGCTGAAGAAAGAGAATGAAGCGTTGTTTGAGATGGTAACAGAGAAATTCCCGCGTGAACTGGAGTGTGTGGAGAAGATCGCGGCATTCCTGCAGAACAATTACGGCTGGAGCTGCACCAATGATGAGAAGCTGTATCTGATTCTTCACATTCAAAGGTTAATCTCCAACGACTAGCCGGCCCTGCCCGATAATTGCATACTATGAATTGGACTGTTACTGATTCGATCAGGCATGACCAAGCACACGGGAATGACGATTCCCTTGCTTGGTCATTTTTTTATTCCCAGACTACTTTATGTAAGGAGAATGGTCATGAACAACAAGGAATTGGCCCAAAACGTACTGGAGCTTGTAGGCGGCGAACGTAATATCTCATCGCTCACCCACTGTGCAACACGGCTGAGATTCGTGCTTAAAGAAGACAGAAAGGCCGATCTGAAGGCGCTGGACCGACTCGAAGGCGTACTGAAGGCGCAGAATGCAGGCGGGCAGGTTCAAGTGGTGGTCGGGAACAAGGTAGATGCTGTGTATGCTGAGCTGCGCAATCTCACCTCGGAGAACCTCCAGAGCGAAGACGGGGATGCAGCTCCCAAAAAGAAACAAAATCCGGTAAATGTGGTCCTTGAGACGATTGCAGGCATCTTCACTCCAGTGCTCCCGGCCTTGATCGGCTGCGGTATGATCAAGTGCGTGGCTACAGTATTGGCAGCGCTAGGATGGATGGAAGGCTCCGGGTTCCTGTCCATCGTCAATATGATTGGCGATCTGATTTTCTACTTCCTGCCCTTCTTCATCGCTGTAAGTGCTGCCCAGAAATTTAAAACCAATCCGTATCTGGCCGTTGCGCTTGCTGCCGGATTAATGCATCCCGTGATTCTGGATGGCGCAGCCAAAATTGCCGAAACCGGCGTGAAAACAATCGATTTCCTCGGCATGCCGATCCTGCTGATGAAATATTCCTCGTCGGTGATTCCAATCATTCTGGGCGTGTGGGTCATGAGCTATCTCTACCCTGTAGTGGACAAATTCATTCCCAAGTTTCTGCGGGTGCTCTTAACTCCAATGATTGTATTGTTCATCATGATCCCGCTGGAACTGATCGTACTTGGACCGGTCGGCTCTTATATCGGTACTTGGCTGACCGACGGCATCAACTACCTGTATGCAACCGTTGGCGTATTGGCAGGTACGATTCTCGGGTTCTTCAAGCCCATCATGGTTATGTTTGGCATGCATTACGCCATTATGCCGATCCAGATTCAACAGATTGCCAGCATAGGCTCGACCATGCTGCTGCCGGCCTCTCTTGCAGCTAACCTGGCCCAGGCGGGAGCCGCCTTCGGTGTCTTCGTCCTTACCAAGAGCAATACGATGAAATCCGCAGCCGGGTCAAGCGGTTTCACCGCCCTGTTCGGCATTACCGAGCCGGCGATTTACGGTGTCAATCTTCGTTACAAACGGCCGTTCTTTGCCGGGTGTGCGGCAGCCGGAATCGTAGGCGGTTTCTACAGTATTGTTCATGCGAGTGCAAATGCCATCGCCCTTCCGGGAGTCTTGGCCCTCGGAACGTATACAGCAGACCGTTACGTCTATATTGTGATCGGGTCCATCGCAGCAATCGTTCTGGGATTTGTATTCACCTTGCTCGCAGGCATCAAGGAAGATGCGGGCGGGCAAGCCACTACGAAGGCTAAGAAGAACGCCGCTTCGCCGGCAGCCGCTCAGGATGCCACCCCTTTGGCATCCCGCGCTGCGGATACCGCTGGTATGCTGATCGTCAGCCCGATGACAGGTGAAATTAAGCCGTTAGCCGAGGTTGAGGACCAAGCCTTTTCTCAGGAGCTGATGGGTAAAGGCATTGCCATTGTGCCGAGTGAAGGCAGAGTGTACGCACCTTTTGACGGAGTGGTTGAGGCATTGTACAGAACCAAACACGCCATCGGGCTTAAAGCAGCGAACGGCGTGGAAATACTGATTCATATCGGCGTAAATACGGTGAGCCTGAAAGGCAAGCATTTCAAATCCTATGTAGAGCAAGGTCAATCCATTCAGGCTGGCGACCTGCTGGTGGAATTCGATTCCGAAGGAATTATTGCCGATGGCTACCCTACAATTACCTCTATTGTCGTGACCAACATGCAGCAGTTCGCCGATGTACTGACGGCCTCAGATAGCGGTTCAATCCAAGAAGGCGGAGCACTGCTGAAACTGATTCCGTAACTCATACAATTAAGGAGGAACACTATAATGACGCAATCTTTGTTTCCGGAAGGCTTCCTGTGGGGAGGCGCTCTCTCCGCCTGTCAGGCGGAGGGTGCTTACAATATAGACGGCAAGAGCCTGACCATTCCTGATGTGATGAAATTCAACTCCAATAACGATCGTAAAGTAACCAAGCAGATGAAGATTAACCGCGAGATGATTGAAGAGGCCAAAAACGATCCAGATACTGTTAAATATCCAAAACGCCGCGGCATCGACTTTTACCACACGTTCCGTGAGGATATCGCTCTGTTCGCCGAAATGGGCTTCAAGGTCTTCCGTTACTCCATCGCATGGGCCCGTGTATTCCCGGGCGGAGACGATGCCGCTCCGAACGAGAAGGCATTGCAATTCTACGATCAGGTGATTGAGGAGTGCCTGAAGCACGGCATGGAGCCGCTGATCACCATTAGCCATTTCGATACGCCAATCGTGCTGATTGACAAATTCGGCGGCTGGTATAACCGCAGGCTGGTGGACTTATATGTCAACTACTGCGAGGTGTTATTCAAGCGTTACAAGGGCAAAGTAAAGTATTGGGTGACGTTCAATGAAATCAATATGAGTGTCAAAGCCGGAGCAAAAACACTCGGAATTATCGAATACGATGCACCGAATTATGAGGAAATGCTGTTCCAGGGGTTACACCATCAGTTCGTAGCAGCATCCAGAGCAACCCGGTTGGCACATGAGATTGATCCGGCTAACCAAATCGGCAGCATGGTCGCTTACTTCACGACCTATCCGTACACCTGCAAACCGGAGGATGCCCTCCAGATGCAGAAGGATGACCAGATGAAAAACCAGTTCTTCCTCGATGTCTTGAACCTGGGCGAGTATCCTTATTACGCCAAGACGTATTTCAAAGACAAAAATATCACGCTGCACATCGAGGATGGCGATCTGGACAGCATCCGTGCACATACGGCGGATTACGTCGGTATGTCCTACTACAACTCCATGATCTCCAGCAGTGACACAGAGCAGCTCGAACTGACGGCAGGCAACGTACACAGTGTCTATAAAAACCCGCATTTGCCGGAAAATGAGTGGGGCTGGCAGATCGACCCTGTTGGGCTGCGGTATACGTTGAATCTGGTGTATGACCGCTACAATAAGCCTGTGTTTATTCTGGAGAACAGCTCAGGCTTCTACGACAAGTTGAATGAAGACGGTACTGTGAACGATCCTTACCGCATAGAATTCTTGAGAAAACATATCGAACAGATGGGGCTGGCCATTCAGGATGGTGTCGAAATGATAGGCTATACCATGTGGGGGCCGATTGACATGATCAGCTCTTCTACCTCGGAAATGAGCAAACGTTACGGATTCATCTATGTGGATCAGGATGACTACGGCAACGGGACGATGAAGAGAACCCTCAAGGATTCCTTCTATTGGTATCAGAATGTTATCCGGACGAACGGGGCCGAGCTGTAGGCAGTATGAATATACTACGGTCTGTCCAAAAAATACCCGGCGGTCTGCTTATCGTCCCCATGCTGCTGGCAGCCGCCGTCAACACGGTGTTTCCGCAGCTGTTCGGCATTGGTGATCCTACAACCGCTCTGTTTACCTCCAGAGGAACGATGGTGCTTATCGGCTTGATCCTGTTTGTATCCGGGACGCAGTTGGACCTCCGCCTGCTCCCTGCTACACTGAAGCGCGCCGGGGTGCATGCTCTGGCAAGAATCCTGATCGCCTGGCTGATCGGCTGGGCCTTTGTGCAGGGGTTCGGCGCGGAGGGCTTCGGCGGCATCTCTGCCATTGCCTTCATCGCCGTGATGACAAGCTGCAATCCGGGGCTATATCTGGCACTGATGCATTCTTATGGAGATGAGATGGATCAGGCTGCCTTTGGAATTCTGAACCTGATCGCTGTTCCGGTCATTCCGGTCATGATCCTGAATTCGGCCAGCGGGGCAGGGATTGATTATCTTAGCGTGGCGGCCACGCTGCTTCCTTTTGCCGTAGGTATTCTGCTTGGCAATCTTGATGCTAACCTCCAGAGGATGTTTGCTCCGGGAACAGTTATCCTATTGCCATTCCTTGGCATTAGCTTCGGATCTAGCATCAACCTTAGCCTGGCCTTCCGGTCGAGCTTATCCGGCCTGCTGCTAACCTTACTCTTCTTCCTGCTTTGTCTGCTGCCGCTGGTTATGATTGACCGTCACTTGTTAAAACGCCCGGGGTATGCAGCGGCGGCTACCTGTTCAGTTGCCGGTCTATCGATGGTTGTGCCCGGGATGGCTGCCGGATTCAACCCGGCTTATGCTCCTTATGCGGATACAGCTATAGCACAGATTGCTTTTACTGTCATCCTGACTTCCATCACCATACCTTATGTGGTTAAACGGCTGGCTGTAAAAGTGAACTCGGCCGAAGCCGGCCATTAGCTGCAACCAGAGTCATCCATTGCGGTCCATTGCCTTCCCAGATTCGGGTCTGCGATTGGGCCGTTTTAATTTTTAGCTAAAAATTTAACTAGGTTTCAAAATTTCACTTGCTTTATTAAAGTTATCAGCTATAATAAAAAACATATCAAGCAAAACAAATTACGGAAAACAAAATTCGAGGAGGAATTACAATGACAACACTTAATATCGGAATTATTCTTGGAAGCACACGCCAGGGCCGCGTTAGCCCGCAGGTAGGCGAATGGGTGAAGGGGATCGCTGATGCCCGTGGAGATGCTAATTACGAAATCGTAGATATTGCTGACTTCAAGCTGCCGCTGCTCGGGGAGAGCGACAGCTACGCTGAAGCTCAGGCTTGGGCAGCTAAGCTGGCTACCTTGGACGGATTCGTATTCATCGTTCAGGAATATAACCACAGTCTCTCCGGTGCCCTGAAGAACGCACTGGATTCTGCCCGCGAAGAATGGAACAACAAGGCTGCCGGAATCGTCAGCTACGGCTCCGCCGGTGGCGCCCGCGCTGCTGAGCATCTGCGCGGTATTCTCGGCGAATTGTCCGTCGCCGATGTTCGTGTCCACCCGCTGCTCTCGCTGTTCACCGACTTCGAGAACGGCTCGGTGTTCAAGCCGGCTGACCTGCATGCTGCCAATGTCAATGCTATGCTGGATCAGGTCTTGGCCTGGAGCGGCGCGCTGAAGACACTGCGCCAGTAAGAGTTCATTCGAAGCAGTTCCAGATCTGTAAAAGTCTAAACATGAAGCAAGGGGAATCTCCAGCCAAAGGCTGTGGAGATTCCCCTTATTTGTTCTACATTAGTAATTCTCGACCCTTATCGCGGAAGCAGCCGGCTGATCAGCTCTCTGCGGCTGGATACACCTGTCTTGGCGAAAATGGATTTCAAATGATCCTGTACCGTGTAGGCGGAGATATGCAGCGATTCTGCCAGCTCCTTGGTCGATAACCCCAGCGCCAGCAGCTCTGCCAGCTCCTTCTCCCGTGCGGTCAGGGCGAAGGCTTCGGCCAGCACCCGGAAGACATCCCCGGAGCGGGCACTTACCAAGGATACGGCGAGCTGTGTCTGCGGGCCGCCAAGCAGGCTTGCGGTAACCGTCAGATACGCTCCGTCTCCGATTGGAAGACTTATTCTTGCCTGAGAAGTCCCGGCTCCGGCGGGCTTCTTCGCGCCGAGCACCCGCAGGCATACGGCACGCACCGGACCGGGAAGCTGCCCTTCTTCCAGCTGCTCCAGGTTCCAGATCTGCTTCAGCCAATAACGGGCTGCTGCATTCGCACTGACCGCTACCAGCCGCTCACTCAGCACTAGAATACCGTTATCCTCCGGCACTGCCCGGTCCGCTCCGGATACCGGCAGGACAGAGGCATACGCACGCAGACGTTCAGCGATCAGCGGAGCTACCGAAGCCAACAAGGCGCATTCCTGCTCCTGAAACGTCGGCTGGCCCAGCGGACGGAATAAGGTCAGGAACCCCCAGCAGACCCCGCCTGTGCGCAGCGCTACACGCAGCTCATCCCCGAATCCGGCGGGCTGCAGCACCTTGCGGTAACGCGCGCTTTTCTCCAGACTTCCCCCGGTCACTCCGCTTAAGCAGACTGCCGGAATATCCGACGCCGCTAACTGCTCATACTTCATATAATCCTCATGCAGATATTCATACTCGAACAATAGCGGATGAACATCTTCAAGTCCCTGCTCCGTGACTGCCCCTGTGGTTAAAAGCGTGTGCGGGTCTACTGTCGTACAACAGGCCGCAGCGAACGGAACCAGCAGGCGGAGCCTGGCAATCACCGCTTCGCGGTACTGCTGTGAATCCAGAACCGGACCACCCCGGGCAGGGTCAAGCTGTAGAATGCTTCTCATAACCTCGTTCATCTTCTGTCCTCCCCGAAATCCCACAAATGTGGGATAGTCTGCCGCCCGCCTTAGCAGGATAATGATACATAACGTTAATTATACCGCAGATTCTGCAATCCACCACGAAGGACGGGAATACTCATGAAAACAGATATTGTAGTAATCGGCGGCTACGGGCATGTCGGGTCACAGATATGCCGGCTACTCGGGGCACAGCACCCCGGCAAAGTCTACGCGGCAGGAAGAAACCTGAACAGGGCCGAGGAATTCTCCCGCAGTACCGGCGGATATGTGAAGCCGCTGCGCCTGTCGGCAGAGAAGCCGCTTCCCCCAGAGCTGCTGGGGAAGGTCAAGCTGGTCGTCATGTGTCTGGATCAGCAGGACACCCGGCTGGCCGAAGCCTGCCTCCAGAGCGGCACCCATTATGTAGATGTCTCGGCAAGCGGAGACTTCCTGACTATGCTGCAAAGGCTCGACCCTGTGAAGCATAAGCTCAAGGCGGCAGCAGTGCTGAGTGTCGGCCTCGCACCGGGGTTAACGAACCTGCTTGCGGCACAGGCTGTCCAGGAGCTGGACCATACAGAGCAGATCGACATCTCGATCATGCTGGGACTGGGTGACAGCCATGGACAGGCGGCTATGGAGTGGACGGTGGACAACCTTGGAGCCGACTTCGAGATTACCGAGCACGGCAGACCGCGCACCGCCTCAAGCTTCACGGAGGCTAAGGCGGCGGATTTCGGCTTTGCTCTGCGGACGCATAGAGCCTACCGTTTTCCTTTTTCGGATCAGATGACTCTGCCTCAGACCCTTGCCGTACCTTCCGTCTCGACCCGGCTCTGCTTCGATTCACGGAGCATGACCTCAGCCGCAGCGCTGCTACGCCGCACCGGACTCTCCCGTCTGCTGCGTAACCGGACGATCCGCAACCTCGCGGTCCAGGCGTTCACCCGCTTCCGCTTCGGGTCCGAGCGCTACGCGGTCAAAGTCGATGCCTGTGGCATGAAGGACGGTATACCCGCCTCCAGAGAATACGGAATCACAGGCGTACATGAAGCATCCATCACAGCAGCAACGGCTGCTGGAGTCGCCTTGAGACTCTATGAGTCAGCACCGTCTCCCGGTGTCTATCATATTGAACAGCTATTCTCCCTTGATTCCAACGGGGAACAATGTTCGCTAATCCCTTCCGTCTCCGGCGGAACGGGAGCGTCCTTCCGTTATCAGCTGGAGGGAATGACTATCTGGACCCGCTCCGCCCGGCCTTAACATGCTTAAGCTGGGCGACAATAATCACGCTGATAATCACCAGCAGGAACCATGAGCTGATCTTGCCGAAGCCTACCAGCTGCCAGCTCTCGTGCTGGTCCGGGTATTGCCACGCCCCCAGGAAGGTCGCAATATTCTCGGCCAGCCAGATGAAGAAGCCTACAATGGCAAAAGCCAGCACAAGCGGCATCCGGTACGTCTTGCCCTGCACCCGGTAGATGATCCAGGTTCTCCAGAATACCACTACTACCAGGGCTGTCAGCCACCAGCGGAAATCTGGAATATAGTGGTGGGTGAAGAAGTTCAGGTAGATCGCTCCGCCCAGCAGTCCCGCAGCGGCAAGACCCGGCCAGCCGGTCAACTCCATCCTCAGCCTGCGCCAGATCTGGCACATGTAGCTTGCCACACTGGCATACATGAATCCGCTGTACAGCGGCACACCGAGCAGCTTCGCATATCCGGGGTCCGGGTAGGCCCAGGAGCCCATTCTTATTTTATACATCTCCAGCACCAGTCCAATCCCATGAAACACACAGATGACCTTGATCTCATCCAGCGTCTCCAGCCCGCTCCGGTACATCAGATACTGTACAGTAAGCAGGATTAGCAGAATCAGATCATAGCGGTGGATGAACGGCAGCTCTGCTGTCCGGGTCAGGATTAACGTTCCAAAGATCGCTACAGGAAAGATACAGCTCATCGCCTGATGATACCCGAAGTGCAGCAGCTGTGTCATGGATCTCAATACCGTTCCCTCCCCGCTCCCGGCGCTCATTATTCCGTGCTATCCGCTGTATATTCCAGAATATCTCCCGGCTGGCAGTCGAGCGCCTTACATATCGCCTCAAGCGTTGAGAAACGGATCGCTTTGGCCTTGCCGTTCTTCAGAATGGACAGGTTCGCCATCGTAATGCCCACCCGGTCCGTAAGCTCGGTTACGCTCATTTTCCGTTTGGCCAGCATGACATCAATGTTGATTATAATCGCCATGGTCGTCACCTCAGACTGTCAGATCATTTTCAGATTTCAGTTCAATAGCGTCTTTCAAAAGCTTCTGGAGAACTGCCGCGAACACGGCAATGACCAGCGAGGCAAAAATAAGGATCATCCCGATGACGATGATCCCCGGAGCATCATCCTTCTCCGCCATCAGATAGAACAGTGGCATACCTATAACGAATATCCCGCTGATGGCCACTGCGCAGTGCTTGATATTCTTCAGCACCTGTACCGAAGCCTCCGAGAAGGCCATGTTCTGGTCAATATACCCCAGCAGCCTGAAGGTCTGATAGAGCGCAATGTAGAAAGCTACCGCCGCCCCGTATAAATCAATCATGACCAGAGCCTTGAGGTACGCATGCTCCGGATACAGCTCGGCTGCAAAGCCGGCGATGGACGGAACCGCAAAGATGCACAGGGCCAGTGCACCCATGCCCAGCAGAAGAATCACAGCCTTCAAAAAAGTGGTTGAAGCGGGTTTACGTTTCATCAAGACAAGCACCTCACTCATTAATTGTGAGTTCAATTTAACACAGAATTTATCGTTTATCAATATATTTCGATTGAATAATAATATTTAATTATTGTTTTATCATTGCCGGCAGATGTCAATAAACCGCTGTAGCCCGGCTGACAGGGTCTCGTTCTTGCGTGTACAGACAGCAATATGGTTGCTAAGCTGAATACCCTCCACCTGTACCCGGCATAACTGCTTCCACTCCACATAGTCCCGCACAGCCAGCGAGGAGATGAAGTTGGCGCCATACCCTGCCATGACCGAACGAATGACTTCGCCCAGCCCGCTGAATTGCAGGGTCACACGCGGCGGCTTCAGGCCGTAGGTTGTACAGAGCGAGACCAGACGTTCCCGGGTGGAGCTGCCTTCCTCACGCATCACGAACGGCTCCTGCATCATCTCCGGCAGCGATACCGTACCATTGGCAAAAGGATGGGAAGGGGCCACTACGAACCACAGCTCATCCTCAAACAGCTCCAGCCAGTCTACATCCTCCGGCTTCTCCTTGGCTCCGCCCCCGTAAAAGGCCACATCTGCTTCATGACGCTGCAATTGTTCAAAGGCCTGCGTGGAATTGGTCGTGGTAATCTCAATCTCCATCTCAGGCTGCCCCGCCTTGAACCGGGCGGCCCAGCCCGGGACCAGGAAATTCGCCGGAAGATAGGTGGCGGCAATGCGCAGCTTCCCCTTCCGTCCCTGGCGGTAATCCTCTACGAACTCCTCAATCCGTTCTTCATAGGTGAAGAGATTGCCTGCCTGCTTCGCCAGCTCTGTCCCGAAGGGAGTCAGCGAGATTCCCCGGCCGCTGGGACTACACAGCGGCAGCCCCAACTCCTTCTCCAGTCTCTTGATCTGGCTGGTCACCGCCGGCTGGCTGATCCTCAGCCGGGCAGCCGCCTTCGTAACGCTTCCCGTCTCGGCTACATAATAAAAAAGCCTCAGTGCATGAATGTTCATAAATGCGCTCCTATTCATAGGTTGTATTCATAGGCTTCATTCATAATCAATACTTATGATTATGACATTAACATATATTAGTATTATGAATGATAATCCCTTATATTTAAAGCAGTTCTAATACACCAATATAAAAACACAACTAACGGAGGGATTCACATGGAAGAACAGAACAAATGGAGCAACGTAGACGCTTATTTCAATGACCGATTATTGGCGGCAGATCCGGTCCTGGAAGCTGTGCTGGATGCGAATACAGGGGCCGGCTTACCGGCGATTGATGTCGCTCCTAATCAGGGGAAGCTTCTGCATCTGCTCGCCCTTATGAAGGGAGCGTCCAACATTCTGGAGATTGGCACCCTGGGCGGTTATAGCACCATCTGGCTGGCGCGGGCGTTGCCGGAGACGGGCAGGCTGGTCTCGCTGGAATTCGAGCACAAGCATGTCGTTGTAGCGGAGGATAATCTGAGAATGGCGGGGCTGGCAGACAAGACAGAGGTAATTGAAGGCCCGGCGCTGGATTCGCTGGCGCTGCTGGAAGCCCGGGGCTATGAGCCGTTTGACTTCATCTTCATTGATGCCGACAAGCCTAATAATCCGCATTACCTGAAGTGGGCGCTGAAGCTGGCCCGGCCGGGCGCAGTCATCATAGCCGATAACGTGGTGCGTGACGGCGAGGTTATTGACCCGGGCAGTACAGATGACCGGGTTCAAGGCATCCGGCAGTTCATGGAGCTGCTCGCCGCAGAGCCGCGTATAGATGCTACTGCTATACAGACAGTAGGCAGCAAGGGCTATGACGGCTTCGTGCTCGGGATTGTCACCACACAAAATAACCCCTAAGGATAACGAATAACCCGCAGGCAAGGATAGCAATGCTTATCCGGCCTTGCGGGTTATTTGTTATTTCGTGTTATTTGTTGTTGCGGGCTCTTTTTCGCACACAGGCATCTGCCTATTCCTTCGATAAGCCCTCAATCACCTGATCGATATTCCACTTAATCATCTTCAGATAGGTGTCTCCGTCTTCGCCTTCCTTAGCCAGAGAATCCGTGAAAATCTTGGAGTGCACCGGCACACCGGTCTCGCGGGAAATCGTCTCCATCGTCTTGGGGTTGACGCTCGTCTCCAGGAATAACGCCGGAATCTGCTTCTCCTTAATGATGCCGATGATCCGGTTCATCTGCTCCGGTGTTCCCTGGCTGTCCGTGTTGATCTCCCAGATGAAGGCGGACTCGAAGCCATAGGCCTGGGAAAAGTATTTGAAGGCACCTTCACTGGTGACCAGCACGCGCTTCTCCTGCGGGACCTTGCTCACAGCTTCCTTGGCATACTGATCCAGCTCCGTCAGCTCCTTCACATACGCGGTCTGGTTATCCAGATAATACTGCTTGTTGTCCGGGTCTCTTTCGATCACACGAGCGGTAATGACATCCACATACTTGACCGCGTTCTGTATATCCAGCCAAGCATGAGGGTCAACCTGGGACTCCTTCCCCTTCTCGGTTAGGTACATCGGCGTGACCTCTTCGGAGACGGCAAACGCGGCCGCTTCCTTCTTCGTCACCTTGAGCAGATCCTGGAACCAGCCTTTGCCGGTCTCCAGATTCAAGCCGTTATAGAAAATAAGGTCCGCACTGGAGACCTTACCTGTATCTGCGGGCAGCGGGTCATACATATGCGGATCTGTGCCTATAGGCACCATGCTGTAGACCTCCGCTTTATCTCCGGTGATATTCCGGGTCATGTCTGCAATAATCGAATACGTGGCCACGATCTCCAGCTTACCGTCATCCGCTCCCCCCTTACTGGCGTTGGAGCATGCTGCTAGTAGTAGAATGAGTACGGATGCCGATAGTATTTTGAACAGTCTCATGCTTGCTTCAATCCTTTCCGCAGAAAATTATTCTTAGGCGATATGATGAATGAAATGCTGAACAGCGTGACGCCTACCAGCACGATTGTTGCACTTGTCGGCAGATTATAGCGGAAGCTCACGTATACACCGATGATCCCCGAGGCTGCCCCTACTGCAGAGGCTAAAACGATCATATGCAGTAAGGAATTAGACCACAGATACGAGGTGGCTGCCGGGATGACCAGCATGGCGATGACCAGCACAATCCCAACCTGGGACAAGGAGGAGACGGTCACTACGGAGAGCAGCATCATCAGCAGATAATGATAGAAGCCGGTCTTCAGCCCGTATGCCTTCGCTACCACCGGATCGAATGAGCTGATCAGCAGTTCTTTGTACAGCAGTGTAATAATGGCAAGCACCGCCAGCATGATGATGAAGGATTGCAGCAGCTCGGATTGCGGAACGGCCAGAATGTTGCCGAACAGAATATGAGTGAGATCCAGCCCGCTGCGGGCGAACGTAATCAAGACAATGCCGAGTGCAAAGAAGGAGCTGAGAATGATGCCGATGGAGGTATCGCTCTTAATATTGCTGCGGCTGGTGATGAATTGAATGAGAATAGCGGCTAACAGGCCAAATAACGAAGCGCCCAGCAGGATGTTGATGCCCAAAATATAAGACAGGGCGACGCCCGGAAGCACCGCGTGAGATAAGGCATCGCCCATCAGCGACATTTTGCGCAGAACGATGAAGCTGCCCAGCGCCCCCGAGACAATCCCGAGGATAATCGCAGATAGCCCGGCGTTAATGGCGTACACTGGAATGTTCAGCAGGCTGGATAAGGACTCAAGCATGAGCGGCACCTCCTGCCCCCTGGATCATTACATTGCCCAAGGAGGTACCGTAGGCTCTGCGGATATTCTCCGTGGTGAAGGTATCCTGCACATCTCCGAAGGCGATTAGCTGCTTGTTGAGCAGAATGATTTTGTCAAAATATTCTTCGACCTCATGCAGATCATGATGCACTACCAGGATGGTCTTGCCTTCCTCGCGGAGCTGCTTGAACAGGTTCACAATGATGCGCTCGCTGACCATATCAATGCCCACAAACGGCTCATCCAGGAAAAACACACTGGCCTCCTGGGCCAGCGCCCGGGCGATAAACACCCGCTGCAGCTGCCCGCCGGACAAATTGCTGATCTGCTTATCCGCAAGGTCACCGATCTCCACCATCGCCATGCTGCGCTCTGCAATCGCTCTCTCCTTCTTCCCCGGACGCCGGAACAGCTTCAGGTTCGGATAAGTTCCGGTCAGCACCGTATCCTTCACTGTAATGGGAAAAGTCAGGTCAATATCGTTCTTCTGCGGTACGTAGGCGATATTCCGTCTGTACAGGGCGATGTCCTTCCCCTCTGCCTTCACCGTTCCGCTTCTCTTCTTGATCACATCCAGCAGCGCCTTAATGAACGTGGACTTCCCGGCGCCATTGGGCCCGATAATGCCTACCGAATGCCCGAAGGGGATATCGAGCGTCACTCCTTCCAGCGCCGAATGGCCGAAATAATCAACATTTAAACCTTTAATCTGAATCATGTCAGCACCCCGTCTCTTATTTAGCCTATCTAGTCTTTTTAGGTTTTGGGATTGGCCGTGACTCCAGAGAAGTTTTGGACTTCCGGCCGCTACCGCTCCTCCAGTTCCAAAATTCCCCTCCGCCACTTTTCCCGCAACTTGAATTATTCAGTTCAAACTATATGGCCTATTAATGTGTCTATTGTTTCTCATCTGCATATATGTTTCCTTAAGGAAACTTTTATTCTTATGGATAATATATTTGATCATAGGCAAATTGTCAACGGTAATTTAAATTTAATTTACAGTCGTGGCGTTGGTTAATGTTCAGGGGCAGCGCCTCCCTCTTAGCGGCAAACAGGTGGAAAAACGTATCTTAATTAGCCCACTTCAGGCAAATGCATGGCAACAAGTGGAAATAGTGCAACTAAAATAGTTTGTTTGGGCTTCTGCGGCTAAATGGGCTGAAATTAAGTGTTGTTTATACAACTGTTGTCCGGGAAGCGCTCATTCGTTCATTAGCAAGTGGAGGAAATTCACCTATTTCCTGCGGTAAACGCCACTCTACCTCGGCGCGCACATTGTGTTCGGTTTTCCGCATACATTCAGCTTGCGTGCACCCGCTCCACACCTCCGCATAAGCAAGCTATCCTCCTGTTCACCCACCCTATCAACAAAAAAAGCCTAACCCGGCGGCCGCGTGCGCGGACATCCTGATCAGACCGATGGAAGTTGCTCTATTCATCATTCATACTACCATTACTATCCCCCTAGCTATGCCTCAAAAATCTCCTCCAGCACCCGCCCGTCCCCCGGCCCGAACTCCATCCCCAGAATCCGTCCCATTGTCGGGGCGATGTCGACCATCTCCAGATCGCCGATGGGATAGCCCTGCTTGATCCCGGCCCCTGCGATGACGAGATTGCAGCGGTACCCGCTTGCATCCGGCGAGTAGCCATGCGTAGCATAGCGTATGCCTTCAGCCTGCAGATCGGTGATCAGCGTGTCCGCCAGCGCATCATCAAAGCTGTAGCCCCGCTGTGCTTCAAGCATGACTTTTGCCACCGGGCTGGCGTGGAGCTGCTTCAGCGTCTCTTCCGTATATACACTCTCAATTCCTGGTGCACCCTCACGCCTATATTCATCCACCACCGCCAAGGCCAGCCGCTGCGCTTCCTCATCTCCGGGCTGCACATGCAGATTAGCTGAACCGCCGCCGCTCTGGAAGTAGGCCCGCCACTGCATCACGCCGTCCTTCTCATAGATCAGCCCCTTAGCCTGCAAAAGGTTGTTCAAATGCACCTTGTAGCGCACGTTGAACTGACCATGATCACCCAGTACCATAATTACCGTCTCCTCCCGGATTCCGGCATCCTCTACCGCCTGCATGATCTCACCCAGCCGGTTGTCCATCCGCAGGATGACATCGTCTACTTCCCCGCTATCCGTGCCGTACATATGCTTGGTGTCATCCAGGTCGATTAGATGCATCATGAGCAGGTTCGGCTTATGCCGCTTAATCGTATCGGCAGCACATTTCGTGGTGAAGTTATCGAGCTGCGGCTGGGCGATGCCCTGCCTGATCCGTCCGTATTTCAGCTCCAGCCGGGCGCAGTACAGGGGACTGCCGCTTCGCAGTATCTTGAGCGCCTGATTCTCTCCTTTTAACGCCCGGATCTCTGGAATATTATACTGAATCGAGGACTTGCCGCTTACCGGCCACAGCAGTCCCGCCGTACTCAGCCCTGCCTTACGCGCGGCATCATAGATCGTTGGCACCTGGACCGCCTCCCGGAACCAGAACCAGCGCTGCTCCTCCTCCGGCACGAACGGCTGCAGCGGATTGTTGTGATAGATGCCGTGTTTATCCGGGTAGACGCCGGTAGCGATGGTCGTATGTACCACGTAAGTGAGCGTGGGATAGACACTTCTGAGACGGTTGCTGCAGGCACCGCTGGTGATCAGCTTGGACAGATTGGGCAGGCGGCTGGCCATCTCCCAGTGATCTTCAGAGAAGGCATCATAGGAAATGACGATCAGATGCTTGGCTGCTGAGGGTGGTGGCGGTTGCAGTCCAGTAGATTCCATACTATGTCCCCTTTGGCAATGTGATGAAGATGAAGAAGCCGATCAGAAAGAGCGGAATAATCGACAAAATACTATAGCGGGCATCCCCCACCAAGGTGGTGGTTAGAGACATTAAGGCAGGGCCGAGAATCGCCGCGAACTTGCCGAAAATATTATAGAACCCGAAGAATTCGTTGGAATTCTCCTTCGGGATGATTTTGGCGAAATAGGACCGGCTAAGCGCCTGAATACCGCCCTGTGCCGAGCCGATCAGCGCACCCAGCAGGAAAATATGCCATACCGAGCTAATGAAGAACGCTGCGATACAAGAAATAACGTAGGTGAAGATCCCGGCAATAATCAGATTCCGGGCGGAGTAGGTTTTGGCCAGATTGCCATAGAGAATCGCGCAGGGAAAGGCAATAATCTGGATGATGAGCAGAATTCCCAGCAGCGTGAAGGTATCCAGGGCATCTGTGCCGAGGACGGAGGTAGCGTAGGGTACGACCATTTTGATAATCGTATCTACTCCGTCAATGTAGAAGAAGTAGGCGAGCAGGAACACAAAGACGATTCGGTGCTGGCGGATATTCCTGAAGGTGGCAGCGATACGCTGGAAGCTCCGGGCAACAGGCTTCGGCTCAGGCTCGATATAATATCTCTGCTTCACATCGCGGATCATTGGCACCGTCAGCAGTCCCCACCAGAGCGCGGTAATGATGAACCCGATCTGGTAGCCGATGGCCTTGTCCATTCCCAGCAGGAAGATCAGCAGCAGGCTGATGCCGAACGGAATACAACTGAAGATGTAGCCGTAGGCGAACCCTCGGGTAGACACCTTGTCCATCCGTTCATCCTCCGTAACATCCACCAGGAAGGAATCGTAGAAGATGTTGGACCCGGCGAAGCCGACCGCTGACAGAATGTAAAAGGCGATGAGCAGCTGCCATTGACCGCTGTCCGGGGACACGAAGGCCAGGGAGGCGGTGGCAAGGATACCGAGCGCAGCGAAAAAAATAAAAAACCGCTTCTTCCGGTCCTTATAATCGGCAATCGTACCGAGAATCGGGCTGAGGACCGCGACCAGAATACTGGCGATGGAGTTGAAATACCCCAGGTCCATGCTGCTGCCCACATTATCAAACATCCCGAAGATAATCGGCAGCAGCGCCGTAGTCACGGCCATCGAATAAGCGGAATTCCCGCAGTCGTACAGAATCCACGATCTCTCCTCTTTGCTTAGCTTCATCTCATCTTCTCCTCTTATAACCGATTGTTTCAGTTATATCACGCCAACATATTAAGGATGTTAATGGGGTGTAAAATCACGGGCGGATCTGCTATTACGATTACGTCCATCATACCATAGGCCTTCTTCCCAGGTGATGACTATATCTGAATCCGTTCGATCGGGTCGCCAAGGAACGTTAATAGTCATCTGACAATAAGCTTGGCCTTATCGGTCCACAGCCGATAAGGCCAAGCTCAGGTAAGGTGGTCACACCAGATACTCATCCATGGCTGACAGCAGCTCCGCTCCGAATTGGTTCTGCACCCAGGTGTCCGAGTATACCGTATCGAGATACCGTTCTCCCTTATCATGCAAGATGGCGGTGCAGACTGCGCCGGGAGGAATCTCCTCCTTAAGTTGCCGAATAGCAGCAAGCACTGCCCCGGAGGAAGCTCCGGCCAGAATGGATTCCCTGCGGGCCAGCGCCCGGCAGCCCTTCACCATATCAACGTCGGCAACATGCACAATCCGGTCTATCAGGTCCAGTCTACATAACGGGGGCACAATACCGGCACCCAGTCCAGGGAAGTGCCGCTTCTTCGGATGGCCGCCAAAAATAACGCTACCCTCTGCATCCACCGCCACAATTCGGGTCCGCAATCCCTTGTCCTTCACGTATTCTGCCAGCCCGTTTATCGTTCCGCAGGTACTGACACTACAGAATAGGTAATCGACCTGCCCCAGCTCGTTCACGATCTCAGGCATAGTCGTATCATAATGGGATAGATAGTTATTGGGATTGGCATACTGATTCGGCCAATAGCTGCCCGGGTTCTCCGCGAGCAGCTGCTGCACACGCTTCAGGCGGGCCGGCAGGAATTCCCCGGTTTCGGGATCAGGACGGTCAATGAAATCAATGTCCGCACCCAGGGCCTTCAGCATCTGAAGATTCATCCCGGTGGTTCTGGCATCCACCACACTGATGAAGCTCATCCCCAGCTGCTTGCATATCATGGCCAGGCTGATGGCCATATTCCCGGAACTGGATTCAATAATAACGGTCCCCGGCCCGATAAGACCTTCCTTCCATGCTTCCCGGATCATCCGCAAGGCTGGGCGGTCCTTTGCGCTTCCTCCCGGGTTCATCAGCTCCAGCTTGGCGTATACGCTGAACCCGCTGGCAGCAAACAGATGCTCCAGCTTGAGGAGCGGTGTATGTCCAATGGCCGATAAAATCCCGCTGGTAAGCTGAGGCTCTGCCCGCTGCTCCACTGTCTGCTGCTCCGTTTGATCTTTCCGGTAATACAGCTTCTTGTTCTTCACCTGCCCGCCGATAAGCTCTTCGTCCTCTTCCGTCAGAATGACCTCAATATCGTCAAGCAGGTGATTTGCGATCATCAGACCAATCTCCGGGATGCACGCCCTGATCTCTTCCCTGATGACCGGAATGCAGGAGGGAGCTGCTGACCTGCTCTGGATATACACGGATAATGCATTATGGCTGACATGAACCCGGACCCTGGCCTGCTGAAGATGACGGTAGACCACCTGTTCAATATCGTAGATGCTGATTTTCTCCCCATGCTTCAGCTCACGGCCCACCCGTTTGACGATGGACTGGAAGCTCTGCCGCTCCGCCCCGTCTACCTGCACAGTCCTGAAATCCCTCACCACATCATAGGTGACAAACCGGAGGGCTGGCAGCAGCTTAC
This sequence comes from Paenibacillus sp. FSL P2-0089, assembly GCF_038595095.1. Lineage (NCBI taxonomy): Bacteria > Bacillati > Bacillota > Bacilli > Caryophanales > Paenibacillaceae > Paenibacillus > Paenibacillus sp. FSL P2-0089. The sequence continues at coordinate 2,688,086 of NZ_CP152006.1, read as the reverse complement.
GCACGGTTGAGGTAAGCACAAGAATGCCTTCGCCGTTGCCCAGCGGGTCGAGTCCTTCCCCTAACCCTTCCGTTCCGATGGTCTCCGCAACGATCCCCTCGGCCAGCAGATAGCGGCCCAGCTCATGCGAATAATAAGCAATCGTGCCGATTTCAATCGAACCGTAAGTATCGGTAATATCCTGCGGCCTCAGGCCGAACAGACGGGCCATGTTCTGCTGCCACTCCCGGGTAGCGATCTCGCCAACCAGAATGATTTTGCGGATTCCAAATGCCCGGGGGTCCTCCGCAGCATATACGATATGATCCAGGATAGAGGGCATGGTGTACAGCAGGTCGGGCTGGAAAGCCTGAATACGCTCAATATGCTGTTCTACCGGCAACTCGAAGGGAATGGAGCTGTTAACCAGTCCCAGCCGTGCAAAAATAGCCAGCGCCGTATTCGCAGCATGTCCGGTCCCCATATCCGCCAGCGCCCTTGCACATCCGCTTCCCTGAAGCAATTTTTCGAACAGCCTGGTTTTGATATCGATATAATGCTGTTCATCCTCTTCCGAATAGACGATTGATTTGCGCCGTCCTGTACTGGTGCCCGAGGTCCGGTAGACGGCAAGAGAAGCATCGGGTTCGTTATTGTAATAATGAGTATCCAGCAGATCCGAAGTCATAAGGGGAAGATGCTCCAGACTGTAATTCACGTGCTCATTGCCGATAAGATCCTTGTACCAGGGGAAGTACCTGATTACTTCGTTTACTTTATCCCGCCACTGCTCCGCCATTCCTTTCGACGCCTCCCGCACCGGTTGCCTGAACGCAGCCTCCCGGATGAATACCTTCAATAATCTATGTAATCATCTGCCTGTGTGTTCAGCCCCGGGGCATCCGCCCAAGCCAAATCCGGCTCTGTACCGTACTATAGCCTATTAGAGTCCATAGAACGGGGGATTAGCATGAAGGAGCAAATCAGCCGAATATCCAATAAATTAACGAAGACAACGATACTGGCGAAGAAGTCTGAATTAAAGCGGCATATCCCGGAGACCCGAAAACTAAGCCGGAGAGTACTCCAGGCCATGCTGCAAAATCATCAGATGGTCTATATTAAGCCCTGCTGCGGTTCGTTAGGCGAAGGGGTCATAAGGGTTGAACAGCGGATACTGCGGAGCAATAGCGGCGCTGGCGGAAGCGAGGCTGATTCGGGGAACGCGCGGTCCTACCGCTATCAGGCAGGGACAAGGATAAGCACATTCGGTAATTATAACGAGGCCTATCAGTCCCTCCTGGCGGAGACCCGGGGCCGGTCCTATCTGGTACAAAAGGGCATCCGGCTGCTGACTTACGGCGGACGGCCTTTTGATATCCGTGTGATGGTGCAGCGTAATCTTCAGGGGAAGTGGGAGGCTACAGGAGCGGCGGGACGCGTAGCGCATCCGCAGAAGGTGGTTACGAATGGCAGCCAGGGCGGAACCATCTATCCGTTGGAGACGCTGCTGAAGGCTTACACCCGTTCCGAGAAGCGCAAGTCTCTGCTTGCCCAAATGTACGGACTTGGCGTGAAGTGCGCCATCCAGTTAAGCTCTGCCTATCCCGGACTTAAGGAAATCGGCCTGGATGTGGCCTTGGACCAGCGGCTGACTCCCTGGATTCTGGAAGTGAACACCGCCCCTGATCCCTGCCCGTTCACCAAGCTGAAGGATACCCGGATGCTGGACCGGATCGTGAGATACGGCAAAGCCTACGGGCGTACGTACAATCTGAAGTGCCGGAAGGCCAAGAGAGGCGTGTAGGTACAGCATGCCCCATCCTTGCTCCCGGCCTCCCGGCCGAGCGCAAGCTTCAGTGGTCTTCCCGGTAAGCGCCCGGGGTGCTGCCGGTATATTTTTTGAACACCTTGTTGAAGTAATGCTTGTTCTCATAGCCGACCCGGCGTCCGATCTCGACTATCGGCAGATCCCGGTGGAGGCTCAGCAGCTTCTGCGCTTCCTTGATCCGGGTGGTATTCAGGTAATTGACAAAGGTATCACCCGTGACCTTCTTGAACAGGCTGCTGATGTAATTCGGATGAAGGTTCATCAGCTCGGCCAAATGATCCAGGGACAGGTCATTCATATAATTCAGCCGGGTATAGGCAAGAATCCGCTTGGCATGAGGCGGACAGTCCGTACTGTCCAGGGAGGGAAGATTCCGGTTCACCTGACTCAGCAGCCGGGCTACCTCCTCCTTATCCACCGGCTTCAGCAGGTAGTCCACTACCCCGTAGCGGAGCGCCCGGCGGGCATATTCGAAGTCATCATGTCCGGTAAGAATAATGAAGCGCTCACATAAACCGTTCTCCTTCGCCTCCTCCATCATCTCGAACCCGTTTTTCTCCGGCATATGCAGATCGGTTACCGTCACATCCGGCATGTATTCCTTCATAATCTGAAGCGCCTCGAAGGCGTCACCGGCCTCGCGGATCTCAGCCCCGACCGGCGCGGCTCCGCCAATCACCTTCACCAGCCCTCCAAGGATAATCGGCTCATCGTCTACGATCAGAATTCTCATGCTTGCTCTGCCGCCCCTTTCGATAGGATGATGGTCAGGCAGGTCCCCTTGCCCTCCTCACTCTCAAGAACCAGCCGTGAGGTCCCGCCATAAAATGATTTAATTCGCTCGCTGACATTATACAGGCCCACGCCTCCCTCCGCCTCTTCCTGAGTCTTCACCTCTTCCCCGCGGGATAACCGAGCTTGAATAAGCCGCACCTGGTTCTCAGGAATGCCAATGCCGCTGTCGGATACGCTGATTCGGATCTCCTCTGCCGTCTCCTGCGCTTGAATCAGGATATGGACCGGCCGCAGCGTCACAGCAGCTCCGTGAATAATACTATTCTCAACCAGCGGCTGGAGGATGAATCTTGGACAGATCAGGGTCTTCGCAGCCACAGCGATATCGACCTCATAGGTAAGTCTTTTTTGCAGCCGCATTTTGTGAATATTGAGGTAGAAGACCACGGTCTCAAGCTCCTGGGAGAGAACGGTATGATCGTCCTGGGCGGACAGGCTGTAGCGCATCAGTTTACCGAACCAGTAAGAGATCTCCGCCACTTCCTTGTCGTTGTTCGATTCAGCCAGCATGCGGATGGTCTCCAGCGTATTATATAGAAAATGCGGCTTTATCTGGGCCTGGAGCACCTTGTAAGCGGCTTCCTTATTGCGCAGCTCGGCCCGGTGAACATTGTTGATCAGCTCATCCATGCGCAGGAGCATCGAATTATAGGTCTCGGTCAGGAAGCTGATCTCATCTCTGCGGCCCGGCTTATCTTCCTTGCTGATGGACTGCTTCAGATTATCATCATTCAAGTTGCGCATATGTCTGGCGAGCCGGAGTACGCGCTTCGTAATCGTTGATGCGAGTGTGTAATAGGCGAATGACAATAACGCAAGCAGCACCGCGAATGTCGTAATCATCACCAGCTCCTGGCTCCGGATCGAGCGGAACACCTCGGATACCTTGCCGATGACGGCGACACGTACGCCCAGTTCCTTCATATATAGCTGATTAACAATGACCTCCCGGTTGATAAAATAGGTCTGCGCTTCTCCCGAAGTCAGTCTTCTCCAGGTGGCATCGTCCACCGCTTCGGGGATACCTTCCCTCTCCAGCGGCCCGCCCTCTGCCGGCAGAAGCAGCGCGGTCCAATCCCCTCCGCCTGTCGCCCGGTAGAATTTGCGGATCAGCTCACTGCCGACCCGCAGCTCCAGCAATCCCACAATCTCGGTAAAGTCATTGTTATATATTTTCTGGTAGAATACCAGCGGGGGCGCTTCCACCTCAGGATCGGGAATGATCCACTTGCCCTGTCCCGGCCGCAGCATACGGGTAGCCTCGGCACCCTGTTCATCTAGCGCCGATAGTTCGAGCAGCCGGTCAGTAATGGGCAGCACGCCCTGCTTGGTTATATAGATTCTGAACGTGTCGATCTCAGGACTGATATTAAGCGATTGCAGAATCACCGGATTGATATAACGGTTATAGGCATATATGCTCTCTGAGTCCGTCTCATAGCTGCCATCCAGATAGTCAGTGACATACGGGTTGTACTGCAGCATACGCTGGGTGGAATCAATCCGGGCCAGATCCGCCTTCATATTGGCATAGGCCTGCTCCAGTATCTTTTGACGGCTCTCCACAAACTGGCTGCTTACACTGTCATAGATCTTACTATAATAATAGTAGCCAAACGTAACTACAGGAATAAAAATCAGAAAGATATATCCTACTATCATCTTGCGTACGATGCTCACGGCAGTCTGTCCCTCCGGTGCCCGACTTGTGTTCTCTAATCCTACCATGAACATGTAAAACCCGGTAGAGACAGGTCTCTACCGGCAGGAATTCGCTTACTTGAACAGTTCTTTCTTCTTCTGATAGGTCGCATTCGCCCAGTCGGTCAGCTTCTGCAGGCCGATGTTCTCTGCGTTCTTCAGCATATTCTCATAGGCTGCTACTGCGGCTTCCTCCGATTCAGCCAGATAGATTTTGACCTTCTCATTCTTGACCATCTCATCGATCTTGGTCTTAATGGTCTTCTCCTGTGAATCCGGCTGGGTCTGGATCAAGCCGAGCTCCGGCTTGTAGATACGGACTGCCTTCAGTTCCATCAGCGCCTGGGTCTTCTGCAGCTCAGGAACATAGGACAGCATACCTTCGGTAACCCCATCGTTATAGAGATACCACCATTTAATCCCGTTGCTGTTCACGAAATCAGCATCGGACGGATTATATTTGAAGTCGGGGTGGCCCTCTTCATTCCAGGTCCAGTGTACCCCTTCGACTCCGAACATCGTCAGCTTCTTGCCTTCATCGCTCGCCAGATACTGAAGGAATTTGATGGAGGCCTCCGGGTCCTTATTCTTCTTGGTGATGAAGGTTCCGGAGAAGCCCAGTCCTGAGCTGACTACCTTGGCATCCTTCGACAATACGCTTGGCAGCATCTTGAAGGAGAAGTTCCCCTGATTGCTCTTGATCTTGATGTTATCGGTATCTGCCGTGGATACCGTATGGCTATGGGCGAAGGCTTTGCCGCCCGTAGCATATTGATCATCAATCTGGTCATTGGCCAGTGCGAAATTCTCAGCCAGGATATAGCCATTGCGGTACAGGCTATTCATGAACTTGAAGAAGTCCAGCATCTTGGGCTGTCTGATCGCATATTCCACCTTGCCGTCCTGTTCATACCAGCCGTCGAGCAGGGTCTCCGTACCGAACTGGGCCAGGAAATACTGTTCGATCCAGTCCTTGTCCATGATCAGCGGGACCATCTCGGGATATTTCTCCTTGACCATGCCCAGCACCTTGACGAAATCATCCAGGGTCTTGATCGGCGGATTCCCCAGCTCCTTCAGAATATCCTCCCGGACCGCGATGCCCGGGTTGCCGTCGCTGCCTAACGAATATTTACTATTCTTCATCTCCTCCTGGGTCGCAAAGGAGTTCCGCACGGTATAGAACTTGCCGTCATCCATGGTATGAATGGCAATCCGGGTCTTGTCAATCTTGAAATCCGGCGCATATTTCTCAATCAGCTCATTCCAGGAATATGACAGCTTCGAGTCGGATAACCGGTCTATGTTGGAAGAGGTGAACACCAGGTCCGGTAGGTCACCGGAGGCAATCATCAGCGGAAGCTGCTTATCATCGGTAGCGACCGTAACCTTCAGCTTCACTCCTGTCTTCTCGGTAATCATGTCGGCAACCGGGCCCTTCCATTCCGTAACCGGGTACCAAGATGCATCGATGAAGAGGCTTAACTCCTTCACCTGTCCGGGCTTGGCCGGCGCATTCCCGCCTGCTGCGGCGTCCGGGCTGCCGGACGGGGCGGGCTGGCCGGTATTTCCCCCGTTACCGCCGCAGGCGGATAACACGACGGCCATTGAGAGTGCGGCTGCAACGATCTTGAAGCTTCTGCTTTTGTTCAAGCTAATCCCTCCATGATTGAATTAATGAGCTGTATGTGCAATGGAACATTTGAACACTGAAGCACTGGCCTAGCCTTTTACCGAACCCAGCATGATGCCATGTACGAAATACTTCTGCAGGAACGGGTACACACAGATAATGGGAACAATCGACACCACCATTGAAGTGACCTGTAAGGAGAAGCTGGTCACACCCGCCGAGGCACTGTTGGCTACCGCCAGCGAATCCATCGGAGAGTTGCTCTTGTTGATGACCTCCATCATGCGGAAGGCCAGCGTACGCAGCTCCTCGGACTGGACGAAATAAGCCGAATCCAGCCAGGAATTCCATTGCCCGACCCCCATGAACAAGGCCATAGTTGCCAGCACCGGCGTTGAGACCGGCAGGATGATGCGGAAGAATATCGTAAGCTCACCGGCCCCGTCTATATGCGCAGATTCTTTTAGCTCAGCGGGAATTTCACGGAAGAACGAGATCGCAATGAGCAGGAAGAACGTGCTGAGCATGGACGGGATAATGTACACCGCAAAGGAATTTAACAAGCCTAGTGAACGCAGGACTACATAATAAGGGATCAGTCCGCCGGAGAAGTACATGGCGAATACGATCACTGTGAAATAGACCTTGCTGAATAACAGATCACGATGAGATAGACCGTAAGCGACGATGCTGGTGAGCAGCAGTCCGAGCAAGGTGCCGGACACCGTCCGCAGTACGGAGATCAGGAACGCCTTCACCCACTTGGGATCATCCATGAACACCCGGTAATTCTCCAGGGTAAAGTTCCGGGGCCACAGATACACACCGCCCAGCAGCGAGTCCGAGCCTTTATTGAAGGAAGCAATTAACACATAATAGAACGGATACAGCATCGTGAGCATAATAATGAACAATACCACATAGATCACGCTGTCAAAAACCAAATCCTTCTGCCGCTGACTCTTCAGCATAGCCTTCCCTCCTCTCTCTCTAAAACAGACTGGAGCCTGATACCCGCTTGGCAATATAGTTACTGGAGAATATTAGCGCTACCGAAATCACCGATTGAATTAAATCTATCGCCGCTGCATAGGAGAACCGCCCGTCGCTTAACCCCACCCTGAATGCGTAGGTCTGGACAATCTCAGAGGTTGGATTATTGATACTGTTGCCTAACAGGTAGGCCTGCTCGAAGTTGGAGCCGACCAGTCCGCCGCCGAGAATACTCCCGATGGTCAGCACCAGCACAACAACGATAGTTCCCTTCATCCCCGGCAGGGTGATATAACGGATTCGCGCCAGCCTTCCGGCACCGTCAATCTCAGCAGCCTCATACTGGGAAGGACTGATCCCCGATATTGCCGCCAGAAAAATAATCGTCCACCAGCCCATCTCCTTCCACACCGCACTCCCTACCGCCAGCCCCCAAAAGTAATTCGGACTGGTCAGGAAGGCCAGCGGCTCATCCGTGAAGCCCATCGCCATCAGCGCCTTATTGACCACACCGACATCGGCGGACAGGAAGGCATAGGATACGCCAACCACGACCACCCAGGAGATAAAATGCGGCAGATAGCTGATTGTCTGCACAAACCGCTTGAAGGCCATGTGCTTCACTTCGTTCAGCATGATCGCCAGCAGGATCGGCGCCGGGAAGGCGAAGATGACCTTCAGCAGACTAAGGACCAGCGTGTTGCGGACCAGCTTGCCGAATTGATAGTCATGGACGAATTCATCGAAATACCTCAGCCCGACCCAATCGCTGGTGAAGATTCCTTTGATGCCGCTGGAGATGCTGTAATCCTTGAACGCCATCAGAATACCGAACATCGGAGTATACGCGAAGATCAGCAGATAGATCATGCCTAGCCCGACGAACAAATGCAGTACTTTCTGTTTTTTAAACCGCTTCCATAATATCGACCGCCGGCCGCCGCCGGTTCCGAGACTTCTTGGCTGTGTTTCCAATTCCATATGCGCTCCTCCCTCGTACCTTTAGTTTACCTGCAAGCCCGGGGACGGCGTAAGCCAACATTCTTAAGAAAGCGTTGTCATTTTTGAATACGCTTCCTTTGTTTATTTGTTGTATTCGTCTTATAGTATAGAAGACAGACTTAAGATTTGAACTTGAAGCTTGGTCGTCACTGCGGTGAACATTTGGACTTCCGGCCGCTGTTGTATTAGGATTTCCCGATTATATCTGCTCTTCGCGGTAGAAATCCGGTGACTAGCTGATGCTTACGATGCGAGCTTTCCTGCGGAAAGCTTTCAGGCGGTCGCTAACGCTCCTACAGTTCCAAATTTCCCCTACGCTTCTTTTTGCTTTTCGTTAATTTCATTAGTGCTTCTTATAACAGAAGTTCTAAGATGAAGGATATAGGTGCCAACTATGAACTCAAAGGAATTCGGACTTGGCGAGGGTCCAATGGTAAAAGGGAACGGGTACAAGCCCCCCAATCTGCACAGATGGGGACCCGGCGTCCGTGATGTATATGCGTTGCATTATATCGTGAGCGGCAGAGGTTACTTGAAGACCGGCCAGGCGGTACACCCTGTGGAGACGGGTGAGAGCTTTATGATTTTTCCGCAGACGGAGGTGTATTATTATCCTGATCCGCAGGACCCGTGGGCGTATTGCTGGATTGAGTTCAGCGGGGCGGAGGCTCTGCGCTTACTTGCCATGATTCATATCTCACCGGACCAGCCCGTTGTAACGGCTGCCCCGCAGGATTTCAGGGCTATGTTCGATCAGGTCAAGGGGTATCAACAGGAGCCGTATGCACGGGAGCGCTCGGATGCGGCGCTTCATCTGCTGCTGTCGTATTACATGGAATATTATCCGAGTGAGCAGGCCAGTCTCAAGAAGGACTATGTAGGGTCAGCGAAGGCCTTTATTGAGAGTAACTATTGGAAGTCTTCCTTGTCGGTGCTGGATGTGGTGGAATATGTGTCGATTGAGCGCAGTTACCTGTTCCGGCTGTTCAAAAAAGAGACGGGCACCTCTATCTCCGGCTACCTGACCACCGTGCGCATCCGGCGGGCCTCCGAGCTGCTGGCGGAGTCGCGGTTGTCGGTGAAGTCGTTGTCTTACTCAGTCGGCTACCACGACCCGCTGTACTTCTCGAAGATATTTAAGAAGGTTACTTCGTACACGCCGTCACAGTACAGGAAGGTGTATAGGGAGGGGACACTCATTCTTCCTCCGGCGGATGGGGGTAGGGGGTGAGGATGAGGTGGGTCACATGAGGACGCCTGGGCGGCGCGCGGATAATTTGCCTGGGCGGGTGAGCCATGCTGGTCCTGATGCTGGCGTTCGTTATTTCGTATACAATCGGCCAATTGCACAACTCGCGTCTGCCCAATGTGTTCGGTTTTTCGACTACATTTGGTCCACGCGCCTCTACACTGCCCATCTCAGCAAAAAAGGGCTGCTCCCGGCGTGTAATGCGCCACGGGAGCAGCCCTTAAGTAATGCTTTTAGTACATACTTCGTGCCTGCCTCAACTTACTCGGCCGGAACGGGTTCCAGCACGGGCTGGAGATCCAGTTGCAGGTCTGGCTCAACCACACTGTCCGGCTGGATCAGACTGTCAGTGATAGTGAGGTCCTGGGCGTCGTTGGATTCCATCAGGGCTGACGAGCCGCCCAGGTATTGCTTTAGCCATTTCAGGGCAGGGCGCTCTGTACCGTTGGAATTCACCAGATGGGTATTGGCTGCCCAGGTCTGATTCTGGATGTAGCCCCACAGGGTTACGCCCTTAACGGAAGGATGGTTCCAGAGCACAGGGAATTTCTGTTGGTATCTGGCAAGCTGGGTGTTGTCATCACCGGTAATATCCAGCTCGGAGACATAGATTGGCAGGCCTGTTGCAGCAAGCTTACCCAGTACAGTATTCATGGTGCTCACACTTACGTTATCCATATTGAAGTAGTGGCACTGAATACCAATACCATCGATCAGTCCTCTGGATTTCAGGATATTGATAATGTTCACGTACTTGTCGGCCGCACTGGGGTCACCGATAATGCCATATTCATTAATGTGCAGCTTGGCGTTAGGGAAGGCGGCTCTGGCCTGCTGAAAGGACCAGATGACCCAATCCCAGCCGGTGCTTCCGTCGCCGCCGATGGCATTGCGGTAGGACGGCTTGGCATGAAGCGGTTCATTGACGACATCCACGAAAGCAGTCTTCGCCGAATAACGCTGGCCTGCCTGAGCAATGAATGAGCTGATCTCCGCTTTCTGCTCCGATGCCGGTAAGCCGGCCACCCAGTTCGGTTCCTGGCTTCCCCAGACGAGGGTATGGAACTTGAACGGGATGTTCCTACTGGAAGCATAGTTATAGATCATGTCCGCATTGCCCCAGTTCATCTGGTTGCGGTTGCCTTCGATGGAGCCCCATTTGGTGCCGTTCTCAGGCGTTACCTGATTCCAGTAGGTAGTGAAGTTGCCCGGAGCACTGCCTGCAATGATATTCCCCAGAAATTTCGATCCATTGGTAATCGCTGCGCTGGCATTGCCTGCCATCACAGAGGTGAGCAGGACACTCGCTAAGGCGAGCCCGCCCACGACCTTCTTAATTCTGTTTTTCAAGTGAATACATCTCCTTCTTCTAATTGGGTTGAAATTCAGACAACTATTCCAGACGCAGATAATCAAAATCCGCATAGCCGCCCGCTGACTTCGTCGCATAATTGAACAACGCAAACCGGTAGCCCATAAAGTGAGGCAGCGTATAAGACATCTGCAGCGTATTCCCTATGGATGTCCAGTTGTTGCCGTCCAGACTATAGGAGAAGTACGCCTTATCCGTCTGATTAGTGAAATCGCAGAGCACCTTCAGATAGACTCTGTTCTGGCTGAGCGGCACACCCGCCACTTGAGTCATAGACCCGGAGCTGGCATTGACCATCACAATGGATTTGGAATTGCCGGACATTTTCACACCGACGAACCCGTATTTCGCCTGAAAAGCTGCCAGTCCGGCAACGTCCCCGTCCTTCATTCCGCCCGTCTCCAGAGCCGTGACGCCTGTGCCCTTCGGTCCGAACGTCCGCTGGGTCAGCGTGTTCCGGGCATCCAGCAGACTTGTGCTTACCTTGCCGGTCGTCAGCCGCATGAAGCCTTGGCGCTGAGTCAGCGACCACTTCGAGTTATCAGGATTGTGGTTCCACTGCCAGACCTTAGCCAGCCCTGAGCCTGAAGATGGGGCTGTGAACTCGTCTGACGCGTACACCTTCTTCACCGGATACCCTTCGGCAGGCAGGTTCAGGGTCCGCGGCGCCTTGCCCCCGCTTCCGAAGACCGGCCAGTTCCCTGACCAGGTTACCGGCACCAGATACGGCATCCGCCCGACCGCCCCGCTGTCTCTGAAGAGCATCGCGTACCAGGAGCCGGATGGCGTGTCCACGATTCCACCCTGGGCAATGCCCGAGTCGTTAAGTGACACCTGCCCCGTATAGCCTCCAGTTAAGCTGGTGGAGCGGTAGGTCAATTGGGTGCGTCCGCTTCCCGAAGGCCAGCAGATCAGGAACACATAATAATAGCCGTTGATCTTCTGGATATGCGCGCCTTCGGCCTTCACGATGAAGCTCGAACCGGCAATATTGCTGGAATTCGGGATGATGACCTGACTGATTCCGCCAGACTTAATCGCCTTGGCATCTGCCGTCAGCTCAATCAGGCTGATATTATCCACTCCGTATACCAGGAAGACCCGGCCATTGTCGAACAGCAGCGACGCATCGTGATAATAGCTGTTCAGGACCGATGAGGTCCAGGGGCCATTTTCAATATTCGAGGTCTGATAGATATAAGTCCGGCCGGTTGAGTTGGACCCGAAGGACACATAGTAGATCCCGTTATTGTACCGGATGCTGCTGGCCCAGGAACCCTTGCCATATTCATTCTGTCCGTTGTTCAGGTTCTGGGCATCCCCGTTCGCATACGTATCGTAGACATAGTTCACGATTTCCCAGTTCACCAGATCATAGGACTTCATGATAGGGACTCCGGGGGTCATATGCATGGTGGTACTGGTCATGTAATACACATTGCCTACCCTGATGACATCATTGTCCGGGGCATCGGCATAGATAAACGGGTTGGTGAAGGTCGCCGCCGCAGCCGTAGAAGGATTGAACAGGATGCCAAGCATGAGCGAAATTGCCAGCAGGTACAGCCCTGCCTTTTTAGCCATAATCCCATTCCTCCCGCCCCATTGCTTCGTCACTGGCTCCATTCAATATAATCCACATAGGCGTCCCAGCTTCCATTGTCCGTAGTTACGACCAGCTTGACCTCCTGATTGCCGGTGGCGTGGGCCACATTGGTCAACGTCTGTACAGAAGGGGTTGTGCCGCTAAAATTGAAGGAGCCAACGTTCACACCGCCGATCAGCAGATCCACCCGCGCCGTAGAGGAATTGTTAGAAGCCCCCCGGACCGAGAAGTTATGCGTGCCGTAGGCATAATATTGATTGAACGCAGCAGCGTCATCATTCCCGTACAGCGCCACTCCGCTGAAAGGGGAAGTGATCTTGCCCGCATAGGTCCCGCTGAGCGTCATATCCTCCGCTTCCACCTTGCTCACCGGAGGAGGCGTCGTGCCGCCATCACCGCCCGTAGAGAACTGCCAGTAATCAAAGTTGAACAGATTGTTGGAGCCTGATCCGGTGAAGACCAGATAGAGTCTGTGCACTCCTGTCGCATTGCTGACCATAGTCTGTACCTCCTGCCAGGACTGGGCTCCTCCTGTATTAGGAACATTTAGCGTGCCGACCAGCGGGCCGGTTGCGCTGTCGAGCCGGATTTCGATTTTACCGCCGCCTGTGGCGGAAGCTACATTCGCCTTGAAGCTGGAAGCGCCGGAGGAGCCGAAATCGGCATTGCCCACAGCAACCCAGTCTCCATTGTTAATATTGGTCACATTCATATTGCTGACAGGACCGCCCGCAGCCTGCGTACGTTCCGTTGTAATGCCTGCATTCCAGCCGATCGTCTCGGCTTCCACCCGGGTGTACGGATTGAGACTTACAATCTGGGCGATGCCCGCCATGTCTCCTTGAACCTCCTGGATGGTTCCGTTCGAATTATGGACCAGCTTGTTGATATGCGGAGAACGGTAGCCTTTGCCGTCACCGAGGACAGCCTTCGCCACAGTCTGAGCGTGATAGACAACATACCATTGGTTGTTGAAGTTAAATACCGCATGGTGGTTGTTGCCGCCTACCCCGAAGAAGGTGTAAGGATTCTTCAGAAAATGTCCGGTGTACGTAAATGGCCCCATCGGACTGTTGCTGACCATGTACCCGATTTCACCTGCCGGATAGGCAGCCGGGTGCGTGCCGGAGAAGTTGAAGCAATACGAGTAATAATACTTGCCGCCGTACTTGTGGATGCCCGAATCCTCGAACATATAGGGAGCATCAATAGTGGAGGCGCTTCCAACAATGCTGGTCATATCCGCACCCAGTCTCAGCACGCGGGCTGTCTTGGGACTCGCGATAGATGCCGGGTCCGAAGTGTTGGGGATGCCCCCGCCTGCATACAGGTAACCGCTGCCGTCGTCATCGACCAGCACCGCCGGGTCAAACAGCCAGGTCACCCCGGACATTCCCGGCGTACTGCCTGTCACCAGCGCTTTGCCCAGCGGATCGGACCATGGGCCAATCGGAGAGTTGGCTGTCAGTACCCCGATGCCTGATGCCCCGTTGGCGAAGTACAGGAAGAACTTGTCCTGTCCGTTGATTTTCTTCACGGCTGCTGAAGGCGCCCAGGAGAGCGAGGCCCATTTGGCAATACCCGCAGAACCGTTGACATTATTGGCTCCGGCTACCGGGATGGCGCCATGGTCTGTCCAGTTCACCATATCTGCCGAAGAGATGACATTAATTTTGTTCAGTGCGCTGAAATCATTATCCTTTACCGTTCCGTTGCTGTTATAGACATAGGCATCACTCGACATATAGATATAGACTCTTCCGTTGTACGTCAATGCGAAGGGATCGGCACCCAGCTTGTGGTCCATCAGCGGATTGGAATTTCCCGGCTGTTTGGCTGTGGCATTCCCTGCCGCCTGAGCAGACAGCATAGGCAGACAGCCCAGCAGCAGAACAAAGGTCATCGCAAGCACCGAGAGCTTTTTGAACATCGGCATTCTCCTCCATTACATTTTTTGTAAACCCTTTCAATCGGATGCGTTACTTATGCCGGAAGCTCACAATCCTCCCCTCCTATTGAATTACTTGAATGAATCTACTAATATTTGTTATTCGAGATCATCTTATTATACTTCTGCCCAATGAACAATGTAGATTTTTGTTTGAAAAGTTGAAATTTTTTGGTTTTTTTGTCTTAATATTTGCGGTTGTTGATCTCTATTACAGCCAGCTCCTGGGTGTATATATCCTCCGGGGTCACCATCCGTTTCGGCAGGGTCCGGCCGGCCATAATCTCCTTCACGGCCTGCATGAGCAGAGGCCCGAGCAGCGGATTACATTCGACCACCGCGTTGATGCTTCCCGCCACCATCTGCTCGAATGCCCGCCGCGTCCCGTCCACCGACACAATGATTATATCCTCCCCCGGCACAAGCCCTGCCTCCTTAATGGCCTCTACCGCGCCGATCGCCATATCGTCATTGTGGGAATAGAGTACGCGGGGCCACTGCTCCTTCGGCTGCTGCAGGAAGGTCTTCATCACCTCATGACCACCGCTGCGCGTGAAATCTGCCGGGGCGCTCAGGGTAATCCGCAGGTTCGGCTGATCCGCGATCAGCTTGCGGAACCCGCGTCCGCGGTCGATGGACGGCGTTGAGCCTACGGTTCCCTGCAATTCGGCAATGCGGATCTCTTCGCTGTGATGGCGCATCTTGTCCCTCACATACTTGGCCGCCTTCACCCCTTCTTCGTAGAAGTCAGAGCCGATGAACGTGACATAGAGCGAGCTGTCCGGTACATTCACTGAACGGTCCAGGATAATCACCGGAATTCCGGCCTGCTTAATCTCCAGCAGAATCGGCTCCCAGCCGGTCTGCACCACAGGCGCAATGGCGATCACATCGACCCCGCTGCGGATAAAAGAGCGGATGGCCTCGAACTGCTGCTGCTGATCCTGTTCGGCGTTCTTCAGCAGCAGCGTAATCCCCGCCTCCCCGGCGGCTTCGCGGATCGAGGCGGTGTTCGCTTCCCGCCAGGTACTCTCCGATCCGAGCTGGGAGAAGCCCAGCACGATAGGCTTGTTGTCAGCGGCAATCTCCGCTGCGGATGGCAGCAGGCCTGTAAGGGCCGCAGGAGAAGGCTCGGACATGGGAATCGACTGTGGCCCGCCGTTATTTCCGCCACCCGTGCAGCCGCCCGTCAGCATCAGTGTTAGGACGAAGAACAGCAGCACTAGGTACCCTTTTACTGTTCGCAAGCAGATTCCCCCCCTTCCGTATGATAGCGATTACAATTATATAGCAAGTGGAAACGGCTTTGCCATCCTTTTAAAGGACGGTATTCGTTTCAGCGAGAAATAGAAGGATAATGTATAGCGTGAAACATATACATTCTTATATTTCAATAAAATGGAGAGACAAGTATAATTTGTCTCTCCATGCGCAGTGCTTATTCTTTTAAAGTCAGCCGCCTGGAGCTTAGCACCCGCTGCAGCAGGATGAAGATGAACAGCAGCAGGCCGATGACGATCTTCGTCCACCAGGAGCTGAGTGTGCCCTCGAAGCTGATAATCGTCTGAATTACGCCTTGAATCAGTACACCGAAGAAGGTGCCCAGCACATATCCTACACCTCCGGTCAGCAGTGTGCCGCCAATGACGACCGCCGCGATAGTGTCCAGCTCGAAGCCGACGGCATGAAGCCCGTACCCCGACAGCATGTAAAAGGTGAACACCACGCCTGCCAGCGCCGAGCATAGCCCGCTAAGCGTATAGACCAGCACCTTGGTTCTCGCCACAGGCAGCCCCATCAGCAGTGCCGATTGCTCACTGCCCCCAAGGGCATACACATTGCGCCCGAACCGGGTATAGTGGGCCGTGAAGATAGCGGCTGCTACGACAAGTATAGCGATAACAGCGCTGATGGAGAGGAAGCTGCCGCCCGGCAGCGGAATTCGCGTCTGGGCCATAGCGGTATAGAAGGTGTTATCAATAGTAATGGTATCGATGCTGATCACATAGCATAAGCCCCGGGCCAGGAACATTCCGGCCAGTGTGACGATGAACGGCTGGATGGAGAAATAATGAATAATCGCTCCCATAGCCGTGCCGAATACCGCACCCATCAGGAGCACAAGCGGGATCACCACGGCGGGCGGCCAGCCCTGCTGCTGCACGAGGCTCGCCGAGACCATAGTGGATAACGCAATTACCGAGCCGACCGACAGATCGATACCGCCGGACAGGATGACGAAGGACATGCCCACCGCCGTGATTAGCAGAAAAGCATTGTCCACCAGCAGATTCATCAGCACCTGAAGGGAGAAGAAGCCGGTGTACCGGAAGGAACCGGCGGTGAACATGACGATGAATAGCAGAATGGTGACAACGATCGGAATATACTTGCGGTTAAGAGACATGACGGCTCATCTCCTTCTCAGCGGGGTAATGCCGCGACTTCCAGCGGGCGGCAATCGCGGCGCGGAAGGTATCCGACTGGATCAGACAGACGGCCAGGACGACACAGGCCTTAACAACCAGCGTAATCTCCGGCGGCACACCGATCATATAGATGGTGGTGGTCAGCGTCTGGATGATCAGCGCTCCGATCACGGTGCCGGTAAGATAGAAGCGGCCGCCGTTCAGCGACGTCCCGCCGATGACCACGGCGAGAATAGCGTCCAGCTCATACCAGAGACCGGCATTATTGCCGTCAGCGCTGGAGACATTCGAGCTAAGCAGCAGGCCGGCGATACCGGCGCATAAGCCGCAGAACACATAGACAGACAAGATGACTAAGTGGGCACGGATGCCGGACATCTTACTGGCGGCCGGATTGCAGCCCACCGATTCGATGAACAGGCCGAGGGCCGTCCGCCGGGTAAGCAGCAGAGCGATCACCAGAACCAGAGCTACGACAAAAATAGAAAAAGGCAGCGCCGCCAGTGAACCGGACCCGATGTACGCATACTTGGTGCTGGTTACCGTAATAATCTGTCCGCCGGTAATGAGCTGGGCGATGCCTCTTCCCGCAACCATCAGAATCAGCGTGGCAATAATCGGCTGAATCCCGGCCCCGGAGACCAGTAGTCCATTCCAGGCTCCCAGCATCAGGGACAAGCCTGCGGCGAGCAGCACCGAGGTCAGGATCAGCCCCAGACTGTTCTGATCCGCTCCCCTGCTGATACTCAAGCATGCGATAGCGCCCGAGATGGCTACTATGGAACCGACCGACAGGTCGATCCCCTTGGTAGCGACTACCAGCGTCATTCCGATAGCTACGAGGATCAGCGGGGCACCGAAGTTCAGTATGTCGATCAAGCTGCCGTATAAATGCCCGTCATGGACGGTGATCGAGAAGAAATCCGGCGAATAACACAGGTTGAACAGCAGCAGTGCAGCCAGAACGCACAGCGGCCAGAATAAGTGATGCTTCATTATTGAGCTCATGATCGGTTCAGCCTCCCGCAATCGCCTGCATAATCTGCTGCTGGCTCATGTCCTTCTCTGAAATTTCCTTCACCTTGCGGCGGTCGCGCAGAATGGCGATCCGGTCGCTGACCCGCAGCACCTCCTCCAGCTCCGAGGAGATGAACAGGAACGACATCCCCTGCCGGGAGAGCGTCAGCACCAGCTTCTGAATCTCTGCCTTGGCTCCGATGTCGATGCCCCGCGTCGGCTCATCGAGGATGAACAGCTCCGGCTCCGTCAGCAGCCATCGGGCCAGCAGCACCTTCTGCTGATTGCCGCCGCTGAGGTTCTTGATCAGCTGGTCCGGGCTGGGAGGGTTGATATTCAGCATACGGATGTATTCTCCGGCCAGCTCCTCCTGCCGCTTGCGCGGGATCGTCTTGAACATCCCGTCCTTGGCCTGGAGCGCCAGAATAATGTTCTCTCTTACTGTCAGATCGCCGATGATCCCCTCGGTCTTGCGGTTCTCCGAGCAGAAGGCGATCCGCCGTCCTATGGCTTCCCGGGGGGAGTGCACCCCGCCGCCAGTTGACGGCAGGATCACTTGCCCGAAGTCCGGCTTGTCGGCACCGAACAACAGCCGGGCCGCCTCCGTCCGCCCGGAACCCAGCAGCCCGGCCAGTCCGACGACCTCTCCCTTACGGATATTCAAGTCGAACGGCTCGATTCCGCCCCGGCGGCCCAGCCCTTCCGCCCTCAGCAGCTCATCGCCCAGGCTGTTCTTGTCCTGTGCCGCAAGCTCAGGCAGCTCATCCAGCAGATGAAGCTCCTTGCCGATCATTTTGAGTACGAGATCCAGGCGGCTTAGCTCGTTCGCCATGTATTCTCCGACCAGCTCGCCGCCGCGCAGAATAGTGACCCGGTCGGAGATTTCATACATCTGGTCCAGAAAATGCGTCACAAACAGGATCGACAGCCCCTCCTGCTGAAGCTTCCTCATAATGCGGAACAGCTGATCCACTTCGTTCTGATCCAGGCTTGAGGTCGGCTCATCGAGAATCAGCACCTTCGCCGAGATATTCAGCGCTCTGGCAATGGCAACCAATTGCTGAACCGCTACAGAGTAGCTCTGTAGAGGCAGGGTGACGTCAATGTGCAGATTCATCCGTTCCCGGAGCAGCTCCGCTGCCCGCAGGTTCATCTGCTTCCACTGGATGCAGCCGAACCGCCGCGGCTCCCGGCCGATGAAGATATTCTCGGCCACGGTCAGGTTGGGGCACAGATTCACCTCCTGATACACGGTGCTGATGCCCGCAGCCTGCGACTCCTGCGGGCTGCGCATGGAGATCGCTGTGCCCTCCATCTCCACAAGTCCTTCATCAATCGAATAGACGCCGGTCAACACCTTGATCAAGGTGGACTTGCCGGCGCCGTTCTCGCCCATCAAGGCATGAACCTCGCCGGGGAACAGGCGCAGACTCACATCTGTCAGGGCTTTCACCCCCGGAAAACGTTTATGTATCCGGGTCATTTGCAATATGGGCTGCTGTGTGCTCAAGGCTATATCCACTCCTTCTTCTCCATAGACAACCACTCCGGCGGTTCAAGGACCGCCGGAGCAAGGTTTCTACCCGAATTGCTGATTAATACTGGCGGCTAGGCAAAGCTTCCTTGGCCTGCTCGGAAGTGAAGGTGGTCTCCTCGGTCACGATCCGGGCCTCTACCGGCTTGCCGTCGACCACATCTTTAACTACCTGCATCAGCTGAGGTCCAAGCAGCGGGTTGCACTCAACGATGAAGTTGATTTTACCTTCACTGGCCGCCTGCATGCCGTCCTTCACGGCATCGACAGAGATGATCTTGATATCCTGGCCCGGCTTCAGGCCTGCTGCTTCTATCGCTTGAATCGCCCCCAGCGCCATATCGTCGTTATGGGCATACAGCACATCGATATCCTTATTGGCCTTCAGGAAGGCCTGCATGACTTCCTTGCCCTTGGCGCGGGTGAAGTCGCCGGTCTGTGAAGCAATGACCTTGAGGTGCGGGTTATCCTTGATGGTCTCGGCGAAGCCTGCCATCCGGTCATTAGCCGGAGCTGAGCCTGTAGTTCCCTGCAGCTCTACAATGTTAACGTCCTCGGAAGCGTCCTTATACTGCTCAGTCAGCCACTTCCCTGCCTTGCGGCCTTCTTCCACGAAATCGGAGCCCAGGAAGGTAACATACAGTGAGGTATCCTTGGAATCTACCGCACGGTCTGTCAGAACAACCGGGATGCCCGCAGCCTTAGCCTCCTTCAGCACCGTATCCCAGCCGGATTCTACTACCGGAGAGAAGGAGATGACATCGACCTTTTGCTGGATAAAAGAACGCAGTGCCTTGATCTGATTCTCCTGCTTCTGCTGGGCATCCGAGAATTTCAGCGTGTAGCCTGCTTCCTTGGCTGAATCCTGAATGGACTTCGTATTCGCGCTGCGCCAGCCGCTCTCCGCCCCAACCTGTGAGAAGCCGAGCGTGATGTCCTTGGCCTCTTTGGTGGCATTTGCCGCCGGCGCCTTCGTTGCTGCACTGTCTGTCTTACCTGTATCCGCCGCCGTGTTCCCGCCGTTATTGCTGCTGCATGCCCCTAACAGGGTCATGGACAGGGTCAGGGCCAGCACAGCCCCCACTTTTCCAAGCTTCTTCATATCTCCTTATTCCTCCCCCTTGACGTTCACCTTGTTCCGGTGTTGTGCCCATTATAGAACGCTTACAGAAGAGCATTATACGGGCAGCCTTTGGCGTTTACTTTCTAATTTTGGGTTTATTCCCTCCGAATAGGTATTTTGGTGTACTTTTTTATTCAAAAGGTGGATATTTTGTTTGCGCTTTCTTTTTTGTTTCGGTATTCCAATATTTGTTATAAAATAGAGTTAGGAACGGCATCTACTCTACTTGTGAAAGGGAATTCCCGATAATGCGGATTACACGCTGGATCTCCTCCAGTCTTAGAGCCAAACTGCTGGCTTTGTTCATAGTGCTGTCCACCATACCGCTGATTGCCGTCGGCCTCATTTCCTACCAGAAATCCTACCAATCCATTTCCAGTCACAGCAAGGCTTCAAGCATGCTTCAGGCCGAAATGCTGGGAACGAATATGGACAACCTGTTCAAGGATACCGAGCGTCTGCTGGAGCTTAGCAATAATCCTCAGGTCATCCACTTTCTGTTCTCGCAGTCGGAGACCTATCAGGAGGCCAAGGACATTCTGCAGACCTTCACCCTCTACCGGGACACCTACAAGTATGAGAATGTGCTCAACATCAGCCTGATTAATCTGTACGGCAAAGGCATCAGCGAGCGCCGGGGAATCTTCCAGTCGGCCAGCAACCCGCTGCGCAATCCGCATTTTCAGGCGTTATCCCAGAATCCGGAGCTGATCCTCCGGGTGCCCCCGCCGCTGATCACCGGCTATGACCGGGTGGACGGATTCACCTACGGGGACGAGGGTGTGATCTCGATTATGACGGCGGTCAAGCAGCGGATTACGCATGAGGTCATCGGTTATATCATTGTGGATCTGAGCGATTCCTTCATTAAAGAGTTCTGCGACAAGGTGACGATCGGTACTACCGGATTCTTCTACCTGCTGGACGAGCAGAACAATCCCCTCTATGTTCCTCCTGTGAGGGCGGGAGAACTTGCCGTTATTCAGGACAACCTGATTCCTGCGGGGGAACGGGGCAGAAGCGGCAGCTTCGTGCTTCAGACGGGCGGACCGCCCCGGTTCATCGTCCATACCTCGTCGCTTGCAACAGGCTGGACGATTATCGGCATAGCCCCGCTGCAGGAGATCGTGGCCGAGGCGAACCGGATCAGGCAGCTGATTATTATCAGCGTGGGCTTAAGCATTATTTTTGCGATCACGCTCCATTATCTGTTGACCCGGCGGCTAACCCGGCCCATCCAGCTGCTCCAGCACAAGATGCGCCTGACCGCAAGTGGCTATCTGGAAGCCAAAGTCAAGCCGGACGGTACCGATGAGATCGCCGATCTCGGGCAGAGCTTCAACATTATGGTGGAGCAGATCAAAGAGCTGCTGGCCCAGAGCATCCGTAAGCAGCAGCAGCTGCAAAAGGCAGAGCTGCGGACGCTTCAGGCGCAGATTAACCCTCATTTTCTATATAACACGCTGGATTCTATTGTCTGGATGGCGGAAGCGGGGAATCACGATGGCGTGATCCGGCTAGTGAAGGCGTTATCCGCGTTCTTCCGGCTTAGTCTCAACAACGGGCGCGACTGGATACAGATCCGCTCCGAGCTTGCCCATGTGCAGAGCTATCTGATCATCCAGCAGATGCGCTACCACGACATCCTGGAGTTCAAGGTGGAGGTGGCGGAGGAACTGCAGGAGTATCCGATTCTGAATATGACCCTGCAGCCGCTGGTTGAGAACGCCCTGTATCACGGAATTAAGAATAAGCGGGGCATGGGACTCATCCGCATTGGCGGGTACACCGACGGAGGCACCATTATGCTTACGGTCTCGGACAATGGCATCGGCATCCCCGCCGGGCGGCTGGAGGCGCTAAGGGAATCGGTTGAGCATCCCATTCAGTCGGAAGAACCCGAGGACACCGGCCAGGGCGGCTTCGGCCTGCAGAATGTGCATCAGCGGCTGCGGCTGTATTTCGGGCCCGAATATGGTATCCGTCTGGACAGCTCGGAAGGCTATGGCACACAGATTACGGTTCGCATACCCAAGAACAGGGGGGTCTAGTGATGAAGAAGATTATGCTGGTGGATGACGAGATCCTGATCCGCGAGAATATCCGGGAATGCATCGATTGGGAGAAGGAGGGCTTCCTCTATTGCGGTGACGCTCCCGACGGTGAGCTGGCGCTGCCTATTATTGAAGCGCAGCTGCCCGACATTCTGATTACCGATATCAAAATGCCGTTCATGAACGGCCTGGAGCTTACCTCTGTCGTCCGCCAGAAATTCCCGCAGATCAAAATCATTATTCTCAGCGGCCATGATGACTTCCAGTATGCCCAGCAGGCGCTGCGCCTGGGGGTCGAGGATTACTGCCTGAAGCCATTCAGCGCAGCCGACCTGCTGCAGCTTCTGCGCAGCGTCAGCGCCCGGATTGATGAGGAATTACGGATCAGGCACAAATATGCCTACACCCCCGAGAATCTGTTCGCCGATCTGTGCGGAGGCCTGATCAGCACCGCTGCCGCCTATGAAGCGGCGGCCCAGCTTGAGCTGCAGTTAACAGCTCCTTACTACGCCGCCGCTATATTTACTCTGCATCCGCCCAATATGGAGGAGTCCCCGGAGCTTCCCCCCGCTTCACCGGATGCTGAGGCGCTGTTAGCGGGCCTGCTCAAGGAGGCGGCCGACAGCTTCATCTACAAGCGCAGCCGCATGGAGATGGTTCTGATCTATAAAGGCAGTGATCCGCTCCGGATGAACCATACTCTGGATGACCTGTGCGCGGCTGCGAAGAAGCGGCTGAGGGAGGGCTGCGGGCTGGAGCTGTCCGTCAGCCGGGGCAAGGTCTGTGAACGTCTTCAGGGCATTCACCTCTCCTATCTGGAGGCCGAGAATGACCGGATGTTCAAGCAGATGTCCAGAATGCATTCCGCCGCTATGCTTGAGGCGTATTATGACCCTAGCGCCCATGGGGTTCTGCTCGACAGAAGCCGGCTGGTCCAGTTCCTGAAGTCAGGCGACCACAGGCAGATGTCCGGCTTCCTGCTGGAGCTGTCCAAGGAGCTTGAGCAGATGAACTGGAACTCAGGATATGCCTGTTACCTGATGAACGATATCACCCTGGAGCTGGTGCAGACGGCGAAGAACGGGTTCCGCACAGCCGCGGGCCACGCCGGCATACTCCAAGAATTGCAGACAGAGCTGAAGCAAATCTCCAGTAGTGATGACGGCCTTCAGTATCTCAAGCAGCTGTACGAGCGGCTGTGGGAATGGCGGTCCGAAGGAGCAGACAAGCACCGTGAGCTGATCGACCGGGTGAAGCAGTATATCCGTGAGCAATACGACAAGGAGCAGCTCTCCCTGAATGACATCTCCAAGGTGGTCAGGGTCAGTCCCAGCCATCTGAGCAAGACCTTCAGTCAGGCGACCGGGCAGACCATCACGGAATTCCTGACAGCTACACGTATGGACCGGGCCAAGGAGCTACTGAAATCCACGGGGCACAAAACCTTTGAAATCGCCTATCTGGTCGGCTACAACGATCAGCATTATTTCTCCAATCTGTTCAAAAAAGTAACGGGGATGACGCCCATGGAATTCCGCAGGCAGGGAAATACCGGGGAGCAGCTGCACACGATCCGCAGAGGGGCGGGACATGCGTGAGCGTAAACAGGCTTAGGGGATGGTCCGTGGTTCTCCTGCTGCTGACGGCAGGCTTCCTGCTTGGCGGCTGTCTTAAGGCAGCCGGAGCAGCGGATATTCCTGAGAAGACAACGGGAGATTCTCCGTTAAGTGCAGGTGAAGAACCTCCGCTGACCTTCGGCATTATCTACCCTATGGTGAATGCCACTTACGAGATGATCACCGGAAAAGCGGAAGCGGTAGCGCGGAAGCATAATGTAGAGCTGCTGGTGCAAGCTCCCGATGAAGCCAATCTGGAGCAGCAGATCCGCATCATGGAGATGATGATTAAGCGGGGGGTAGACGGCATTGCGATTGCTCCGGTGGATTCGCAGGCGCTCACTGCCATGATTAACAAAGCGGCCGCCCAAGGAATTCCTGTGGTCTGCTTCGAATCGGATTCGCCTGCCAGCCGGAGAGCAGCCTATATCGGGGCGGATAACCGGGCAACCGGCGCAGTGATGGGACAGACGGTGGAACGTCTGCTAAGCGGCAAAGGAATGATTTTGGTGGAGTCCGGAATGTCCCGGATGCAGAGCACCCGGGAACGACTGCTGGGACTTGAGACTTACCTGACTCAGCATACGGACATTGATGTACTGGAGATCCGTCACAACGACGGCAGTGAGGAGCGGGCTGCCGGGCAGCTGGAGCAGATGATCTCGGATCATCCCCATTTCAGCGCGCTGGTTAATCTGGATTTTGTCTCCAGCACCAGCTCTGTCCTGGTCTGGAAGGCCAAGGGGCTGAAGCGTTATAACCTCGCCCTCGGCCTGACCCCGGCCTTGCAGCAAGCGCTGGATAACGGCCAGATTACCCGTGTGATCTCACAGAACGAGCAAAACTGGGGTGAGGATATCATCAACACGCTGCTTCTACAGGCCAAGAGTGTAGACACAGCCAAATGGATCAACACGGATATTGCGATTATTGGGGAGTAGCCATTAATAAGACCCGGCGCTCAGCTTAAGAATCGTGCCGGTGGAAGCCGGAAGGACGTCGGCATAGCTCCCCAGTCCGAAATAGAAATCGCCACCCTGTTCCTCGAAGGAACGGGCGAACGTGTCCCGGCTGAAGTGGAAGACTTCACTCCAGCCCTCCCTGCCGGCTGCGAAGCTGGAGGTGCTTTTGCGGTAGACGTAATTCGTATATTGTCCCGAGGCTTCCTTGACATAACCGAGCACATACACCGTCTCCCCGCGCTCCAGAATATCCATAGGCACTACAGCAGAGTCAGGCAACAGCTCCTTGCGCACATTCTGGAAGTTGGCCGCTGCCGAGTACAGCCCTTGCGGGATAGATTGATGGTCGTTATAGATCACACCCGGAATATAGAGCAGCCGGTCGTTCACCGGGGTCGTACGCAGGAGCTTCAGCCAAGGCTGGCCGCTGACACCGGGAACATTCACTTCACCGGGTTTGGTCACGAAGCTGAGACCCGGGAACAGTTGGGTACTGGTAAACGTCAGCTTGGAGGTCTGAATTCCCCCGCTTGTGCTCTGCTTGATGGAGGTCATATACCCCTTTTCATTTGGAATCCCCTGGGTCTTCCCTGCCGTGGCCGAGGAAGCGAACAGTGTGTCACCCAGCTCGAACAAATTATACGCACGCATAATACCGTATTGGGAGACCGTGCCGAAGCGGGTCCAGGTGCTGCCTCCGTTAGAAGATACGTAAATCAAGGGCCCTTCGTTAGCGCCCAGTGCTGCGTACAGCTTGCCTTTGTAGTAGGCCATATCGTACACATGGATGCCTCCGGGAATGTTCATGTATTGATCCCAGTGATCCCCGTTCAGCCGATAAAAATTCCCGTAAGCCCACCCTGGTACCCTGGAGTCATGCCCGGGAATATACAGCTCCCCGTTCAGCACCTTGAAGGTATCGATCTGCTCATCCATGACATAGACATTGGTGGTTACCTTGCCTGTCGCCGGGTTCGTATACGTAACATCCTGCACAGAGAATTTATTCTGGGCAAGATCCCAGTAATAGATTGGAACCGGCCCCGCATTGGGCGAAGGCGCATTGTTGCTGCTGTTGCCGTGGCCCAGATAGATTTTGCCGCCAAAAAGCTGCATGTCCCAGACATTACGCGCATAAGCCGCTTTCTTGAACGGGCTGCCCAGCACTGTAATGGAAGAACTGACGTCCACAGCAGCCAGAGCCGCTTCGCCTGTCCCGATCACCTGTCCACTCTGGACAGGCGAAGCCAGTACCTGCTCCCCTCCCGCATATGATACAGCACCCAGCAGCATAAGCCCCGCACACAATCGGCTTATATGTTTTATTACTCCATGCATAGTAAATCCTCCTAATCTTTGGAATGAAGCAATGATAAACTAATTATTTGTAAAAAAGAAGATGCAGAGGAAATATTAGTACTTCCGGTATAACAGCAAGGTAAACGCGTAGCGGCAGGTCTGGGCGGGAAGACCCAGAATAGGTGGGATGCGGGATGCTATGTGGAAGACCCAGAGATAGGCAGGATACGCGATGTTTATTAGGCAGGCTGAATAGTTGAGTAATGACAGGGAACAAGGTAGCGGGTGTGGCTCATCGGATACAGGAAGTAACCGGCTCCAACGTACAGCTTCGAGCAGTATACAGTTGGAAAAACGTATCTTAATCCACCAGTGTTCATTTTCCAACTAGTTCCAGTCCCAATTCCGGTTCCGGTAGCTTCGTTTTTCCGGGCAGGATTACACGGGAGAATTACTTTAACTAATGGCTTGCTGAGGGGTTACTTCACCCCGATTAGGAGGCAAGTTGGAGGCTTAATTGCAATTCGTACAACTAAATCGTCCGATGTGCCGCCAAATCTCCGTTTAGATGTAGTTCGTGCAATTAAAATGCCCCTATACCTGGATTTTCGCCCATCCGGGCAAATGTAGTTGCACAAAATACAATTAGAAGAGGATGTCCATCCGTTTCACTGTTTTTAGTTGCACTGAATACACTTATCCCTGTTTTTTCGCTATAAACGCAGCTTCATCCCTTACCGCTTTGTTGGAATGAAATCACTTGTTTAATTCTGATGGTCTACTAGGTTGTCCGGCGGGTAGGTATGGCGAGGGATTGCGCTTGGTACGTGGAAGTTTATATTACTCAAAAATCCCCTCCGGCCAGCCAGCATCCGGCCCATCTTCCGATGGGTGGACGCTCGCGGCCGTGAGGGTTATATGATGTGATTCTATGCTTTACCTGCAGGGTGTTACTTCTTTACTTCTTCAGTATGCGGAAGATCATGACGGCGGCTTCCGCCCGGGTGGTGGCTGCAGCGGGATGAATGGATGTGCCGTCTCCCCGCACGATGCCTTCTCTGACCAGAGCGGCTACACTATTTACAGCATACTTCGCCACCTTATTGCTGTCCGTATAGCCGCTTAAATCTCCGGTACTGCCGCCGGCAGATAATTTGTTCACTACCTTCAAGGCTCTGGCTGCAATCACCATCATATCCTGCCGCGAGATTTCGCCCTTCGGATTGAAGTTGCTGCCGTCTGTTCCATTGATAATCCCCAGCTGCTTCGCAATACTGAGCGCTTCATAATAGTAGGCTCCCTGGCTTACGTCTGCAAAGCCGGAACCGGATTCCGCTTCGAGACCCAATGCTCTCACTACCAGCAGCACAAAGTCCGCTCTCGTAATGTTCTTCTCCGGGCTGAAGGTGACCGCGGAGGTTCCTTGGATGATGCCCAGACTGTACAGTGTGTCAATCGCCTCCGAAGCCCAGCTGTATTTGGCACCTACATCTTTGAACGGGCTGCTTGGCACTGGTGTCTGCGTAGGTGCTGGTGTCTGCGTAGGTGCTGGTGTCTGTGACGCAGCCGGTGTACCTGTTGCTCCCGGCGTCGATGTTGGTGTCGGTGTTGGCGTAGCTGTTGATGTTGGTACTGACGTCGGTACTGGTGTTGGCGTCGGCATCGGTGTCGGTGTTGGTCTTGTTGTTGGTGTTGGCGTCGGCTCAGACGGACCGCCGCTGTCTTTCAGCGTAGTTACAGAGAGGGCAGGACCATTCTTGCTCCAGTTCCCGGCTTCATCCCCGGCCTGCACCGAGAAATGATACTCTGTTCCCGCGGCAAGCCCGGTTACCTCGTACCGCAGCTCTGTTCCAGACAACGCAGCGATTTCCTCTGCTCCCCTATTGACTTTGTAGCCGGTCACTCCCGTATCGTCAGCAGCCCGCGTCCAGGTTAGTGTCAGACCGGATGCTGTGATCCGTGAAGCTTCAAGCTTGCTTCCCTCCATCCAGACCGGAGGTGTGGTGTCGGTAGCAGGCAGTGTCGTTGCTGACACAGAAGGCCCGCCCTCGCTCCAATTACCGCCCGTGTCTCCCGCTTCTACTTTGAACGTATACTGCTTACCCGGCTGTAATCCCCTTACTTGATGACTGTATACAGCACCGGTTACGGTCTCCGTATACACAGCATCTGTAACCGTAATCGGCTTATCTCCGGTTCCATTCGTAATCCGGTACCCGTAGATGCCGCTGTCATCTGTGGCCGTAGCCGACCAGGTCAGCGTCAGTCCGCTACTCGTGATACCGGAAGCGGCAAGCGTGCTTCCTTCCGCCCAGACCGGCGGCGTGATGTCTTCACCTGGAAGGGTGGTCACTATAACGTACGGTCCGTCCTTACTCCAGTTCCCCGCTGCATCGCCTGCCTCTACCTTGAAGGTATATGACGTGTTCGGCAGCAGTCCAGCTACCTCATAACGATATACGGCTCCGGTTGCGGTCTCCACCGGTTCGATACCGGTTACAAGCACCGACTCGGAATCGATCCCATTGTAGATGCGGTATCCGGTAACACCCAGATTATCCATTGCAGCCGGCCACGATAAGGTAACTCCTGTAGGCGTAATACCGGTGGCTTCAAGCTTGCTTCCCTCAGCCCACACAGGCGGAGCTGCGTCTCCCTTGCCGCTGAGAGTAAGGTTGCCGAACACCTCTGTTGATTTCGCAGCCCGGCCCAGCAGATCATTCCAGGTAGCTACGCCGATCAGATTGGATCCGGTTGCATTGTTCACCTGCGCATCGAACCGGATCTGTGTCCCGTTCTCCGGCCTCAGTGTGCGGAATGGAATCTTCATCTCCACCGTATAAGCCGTCCCTTCGGTTACCGCCGCCGATTCAAATCCCGGTGAGACCGCCGGTGTCGAATTACTGAGGAACTTGAAGGACTGCTCTCCGGCATAGTTGACCCGGTATTGCCCGTCATCCTCGCGGTACGGCCAGGCGTTGATACGGTCTTCGTCCACATAAGCTTCCACGGAGTCCTGCTTCGTCTTATCCGTGCTGGCTTTGCTTAACTGCGTATCTTTGACCTGGAACAGCACATAGAGATTCTCTTCATCCCACAGCGTCCGGGCGGTTCCTGTGGTCTCCGATGTCGCCATCAGATGATTGTCAATCTGGATCTCCGGCGCATTCGCCCAGAGGTCGTCTATGCTTCCATCAATGTCAGGGGTACCATACAGCGCCGTAGAGCTCTTAGTCTCTGGAGTCACATAGAGCGGATGCCCGGCCAGATACTTCTCAGGATCAAGGATGGCATAATACGCCGGCTTCGGTGCCAGCGAGCTGATGAACGGCAACGGATTCTGACCTGCTCTCCAGCTCGCGCTGTCTGCATATCCCCAAAGGGTGACACGCGCGATTACATCCGCATGCTTCTTGTAGATCTGGAACAATTGGGCATACAGGTTCGCCTGCTTCTCTGCCCACTCTGCTGAGAGGGAATAATTCATGCCTGCCAGCACATCCAGCTCGCTGATGGAGAGCTCCACGCCCAGGGAAGCATATTTCTCAATCGCCGCTTCCACATTGGCAGGCTTGGTTCTCATGTCGTAGTGGGATTGCAGCCCGATGCCGTCAACCAGCAGCTTGCCGGGATGGGCCAGCGCATAACGGTCATTGATCTCTTTGACCATGTCATAGATGGCATCCCGCTTCTCCGGGAAATCATCGTTGAAATCATTGTAATACAGCTTGATATTCCACGACGGATGCTCATCCAGCACTTCCCTGGCGGCAAGGAATGCCTGCTCTACAAAGTCAGGGCCGACAGAATAGTACCAAGGTGACTTACGCAGCGCATCCTTCCAGTCCGTTACGGCCGGAGGACCATCCTGCATCGCCTCATTGACCACATCCCAGGAGATCACCGAATCCTTGTAATGCTCCATGACCGTACGGATATGGGTTTTCATATTTGCCAGTGCCTCACTGCGGCTGAGATAGACCGGATTCCCCGTCCCATCCTTCACGGCATTGCCTAAGGCATCCACCTGCTGCGTGAACCACGCCGGAGTCTGGCTATGCCATACCAGCACATGCCCATGGACCTCCGCCCCCATCGCCCGGGATTTGGCAACCATATCGTCTGATTTGTTGAAGGTAAAGGTACCTTTGGTCTTCTGCAGCGCGTCCGGCTTCATCTCGTTCTCGAAGGTCACGGCATTGAAGTGGTAATTGAAGAACGCATTCTGCCCGTTGCCCGGATTAAGATCATTAGTGCCGGGTATATTGCCGAGCAGGAAGTCGTTCTTATACACTTCTTGGAGCGGAAGAATGCTCTCCAGACCAGTGTCTGTGAAGCTGAAATCATCGATATAGTAAGATGCAGTAGTGCTATTAGGGCTCTCTACATATAAAGTGACATCATCATGCAGATAACGGTAGGTTCCCTCCAGCTTCACCCAGTCTCCGCCTGCACTGACCGTCTGTGTAGCCAGACTGACATAGTACGGCGTAGGTGCATTGACCTGTGCCGTCAGCTTGAGCTGTGCGCTTGCCGGGCTGATCAGCTTAACCCATACCGCCGCTTTGTACTCGTTGCCGATGGTGACGGCATCCTTGACCTGGACCGCAGGTCCGTCCGGGTTAGCCGCTCTGCCTGTGACCTTCAGGGCATAAGCGCCGCCCGTGGTGTGGTTAGCTTCCTTGGTAAGATCCAGCTTCACGCCAGCACTTCCCTTCGGCTGGAAGCCTTGCACGGTCCCATCCTCGAAATCTCTTACCGCCTTCATCCCCGCTGCAATAGTGAACGGGCTGACCTTTACACTGACACTTCCCTTAGTTACAGTCAGCGTGAATCCGCCTCCCTGGAGAGTAATAGCGGTCTTCACTCCCAGTTGCTTCAGCGCTTCATTGCCATCCAGAATCGCCTGCGCTTTGGCCATCAGCTTAGTGTTATCTTCACCCTCCACTGCATTAGGAACGGTAATCCGGTTGCCAATCAAGGCCGCCGCTTCCTCTACAGCCTGTTGATCTGCAGTAATTTCCCCCGTCTCTCCCAGGGTCTTCACCAGGGTAACCCCCGAGAAGGTGACTTTGAAGTCCGTTACAGCGCTCGTATTGGTTCCGTACAACTGCACCTTGGCATCCTTGAAGAAGTCCGGGGTATACGTTGAAGGATTCCCCATCGCCAGCCAGGAAGCACCACTGTTTGTGGAGAAATAGCCTTGCACCACATTGCCTTCTTTTACAATCCGCAAGAAATAATTAGTACCGCTCAGGTTAGTCTGGTTCGTATTGTTGGTGAAGGATTGGGTGCCAATTTTGCCTGAATTATTGACTTTGATATTGCTGCTGACCTTCCTTGCATTGATTCTGTAAAATTCTCCGCTTGCAGTAGCGCTGATGCCAAGTCCAACCTGGGCATTCTCACCCATGGACGGATCATTCAGCGGTTTGTCAACGGTGAGCTTCGCTGTCAGCGTCCAGTTGCCTTCAGCAGAGCCCGGCATCTGCAGCATATTATGGCTGCCCGGATAGTCCGTATCGCTCTTCAAGGTCTGGATGGCCGCACCCTCAGCACTATAGCTAAGTACGTTCTGCGGATCAGCCGGATTCACGACCTCCCAGCCTGCCGGAAGTCCATACGAGAAATCAACCACCTCGTTCGTACTGAAGAAGATTTTATAGGTCTTAACTTGTTCCCCTTTGATAAACCGGACCACTGCCGTGCCCTGCGCACTGTCCGCCTGCGAGATACTCACAAGCTCAGCCGGATCGCTGGTTACCGCTGTAACCTTCGGAATGGCGTTCCCGGTGACTGTATATTTATATTCATGCTTCGCTTCGTCAAAATCAGACGGCTGAACGCCATCAATAAAGAGGTTGTGCGACACGACCGCCTCAGGAGTAAGCGACATTTGATCAGCATACAGGATGTTCGCATCCTTCGCATACACCGCCAGGACCACCTTCGCTGTGCCTGCGGGTTCCTCATACGTGAATGGCTGATTAGGCGTCTCATGCCAGTCTGCCACCTTCACATCCACGGGCTGGAAGGAGCTTAAGCTAAGCGGCCCGCCCTCAAGAATGCGTCCGACGAACTTGCCGCCCGCCCAGTATGCAGGATCACCGGCTTCACGGGCTGCGTACGGTTCAGGCATATCGCGGCCATTGATCGGAGTCATTCCGAGCTGATTCCCGTTCCCGTCGTAATACACCAGCGCCGCTTCGACATCACCCGGATGCTCTGCAGCAACATCATAGCTGTCCGGGCGGCTCATCATCGAGAGGAAGTAGCCCTTGAAGTTATAGCTCTCTCCCTTGTTCAGCTTACCGGTAACATCCTGCCACATTCCATCATACTGCTGCGCAGCGTCGATGCGGCCAGCAAGCTTGCCGGAACCGGCAACCTTCGAGGTCGAGCTGTTCTTCAAGTAACGTGACAGACCCGAATAGCTTTGTATGGTATCCGCCGTTAACACTGGTCCTGCAGCAGCAGGCTCAAAGGTTCCCTTGTTGTAACGTCCGGCAGACCAGTTGTCTGTATTGGAAGCGGTTGCCGTATCAAAATCCCCGTTGAGCAGCAGATTGCCCGGAATGGATACTGTAGAATTGTTGGCGGCAGTACTCCAGTCGGAATCGCCTGCTCCGAACAGGAAGCGGTCAACGGTGATCGTACCCGCAGTCCCGTTTGGTTCGGCCACGATATACAGATCCTTATGGCCGTAAGCACTAAGATCGCCTGTATCGACCATGTCCTGGAATTTGCCGTAGCTGTCATTGGCCGGTACCGGAATCTCTGCGACCCGCGTACCTTGGGACAGGATATCGGCGCTGCTGCCGGCAGGGGTTCCCACCGGAAGCACATAAGCAGCAAGCTTGCCTCCCTGCGCCGACTTCGTCTGGGCGGTAAGATACAGCAAGTGTCTGCGGACCACACCGCCGTTCGCCGAGCCGTCTGCAAAATTCACATTGTTGTAAGCGAGATAACCGCCTGCACCCAGTGTCACTGCCTCATTGGCACGGCCTGCTTGGCCTGCACTGTCGCCGGGCACGCTGTTGTCATTCCCCTCTGCTTCCAGCGTGGAGAAGATATCGCGCTCCCCGTCCAGCCCCTGATAAGTGGCAAAGGTTCCCTTGGACGGAACAACCGTCACAACGCTGGCCGACGGAATATTAATGACGAATTTGCCGCCCGATACAGGAATCGTACCCAGCTTCTTCTGGTTCTCGCTTCCCGAGGTGCGGAACACCGTCACACTATCTGTTCCTGCCGGGAAGTCCTTCAGATTGAATTCCAGCGGCTGAACGCTGTCATCGTTGTTGGCACTCGATACCGTCATCGAGAAATCACCCGTAGCCGGATTCTTGAAGCCGACCACATTCAGATCAGGCGCCGGTACACGTGTAACCTCAAAGCGCACATCGCCGGGATTCATGAACCGGGAGAAATGCCCGTAGCTGTAAAAGCGCTTGAACAACCGGTATTCACCGGTCAGTGTGCTGATCCGTCCCGGCTCCTGCTGGGAGTTGGTCGTCACGAAGCGGATGAGGTCAGAGCCGTCTGCTCCGTTGCTGTCCCACATGCTCCACCAGACAAAGCCGGTGAAGCCCGGGTTGCTGGTGAACATATTGGTCATCAGATTTGACCAGCGCACGGCATCATTAATATTCTGATTGCCGTAGCGCTGCGTATACGCTCCAGCCGAACCGTCAGCGGTGTCCTGGTTCATGAATTCTGCCTGCCAGAGCTTATACTTAGTAAGATATTCGGGATACTTGCTTCCATCCTTGGTATAATCCAGAGGATTCTTGGAGAAATCCCCGGTGTGGTACAGCTTGTTCTCATCCGTACCGATGCCAACTGTACCGTAGAGATGGGTAGTGAATACATCGAGATAGGGATTCTTGTCGAGCGCATTATCCGGGTCCGTCTGCGAGAACACCTCGCCGCCTCTGCTTAAGGAAGCGCCCAGATTGGTGCCGTCCACTGCGGCTAGCTGGGGAATGAAGTCAATGAGCTTGCCTTCCGGGTTCTTAATATCATAGAGGTCGCCGCCAGGCTGCATCGATTTTTTCAAGGCAGGTCCGATGTAACCGTTAATCAATTCCGTAACGTAAGCGGCTGAGCCGCCCGCCAGATCGACTTCGTTGAAGGGATTGATGTGGGTAACCGGAATCCCATACTGCTCCCACATACCGCGGATATAATTGACAAGATAATCTGCATAGGCCTGATAGTATATTTTGACTGGTTTTCCGCCAATGGTGGCGATGTCGCCACGGACAATTTTGCTTGGAGAATTGGTGTTGGACTGGCTCATCCAGTAGGGTACGGTCCAGGTGCAGGCGTAGAATTGCTTGACGCCATACTGCTGTGCCTGGCGCATGGTCCAGACCTGATCGATATCGAACAGCTCTTTGCGGGTACGCGGGGAATTCTTGATGACTACAGGCTGTTCACCGGGCTTACTGAGGAGATTGGTCGGGCCGCCGTCGTCATTGCCGATCGGCTGATTCCAGGAGGGATAATCCCATACAAAGTCTTGCACAGGTACAAGCGTTCCAGGAGCATGCTCCGGTTCAACCGGCCAGATGCTGTCGGTATTGCCGTCATAATAGCGGTTCTCCGCTTCGATCTTGTAGCCGTATTGTCCTGCTGTTCCACGCATGGGAATGGCATTCCCCTCAATGTCAAAGCCGGGATTATTCACATCGGCCAGGAGACTGGTGAGCGGGTTGAACCCCGGGCTTGCCGCAGTAGCCCCGGAAGTCGTCAGGCCGCCGTTGTCACCGATGATCACCCGGACAATGTCGTGACCTGTACCCTTCTGTTCACTGAAGGTCAGATCCAGCAGATGCCGGACCGTATCCTGATGGCCGGCCGAAGCGAGCTGCAGCATATGGACGGAATCCGTATACGCATAGGCGGCTCCTACGCCATCCATCGTCTGATAGCTCTTGTACCAATCGGCGGTTACCTGTGCCGGAGCAATAGCAGCCTGCATGGCAGCAGCCGGAGCAGCTTGAAGCGGGTTAGAGAATGGCATAGGGGTAATGACTGATAGCAGCAGCACACCAGCCATTGAAACTGAGAGTGCCTTTCTCCTGATCTTTTTACTCATCCTAGAGATTCCTCCTCTTGTATGCGCTTACATTGTTTTGCCTGGTAATATCCTAACAAATCAGATTGTACATTTATAGAAGAAGGATGCACGATTCATTTTAAAATAACACTATTCTCTTTCAAATTTAAACGATGACCCGAAAGCACCAAAAATCCCGGCCTGTAAGCGCACTATACAAGCTGCGATTCACAGGCCGGGATGCTGATTCTATCTTCGGTTAAGTCATAAATGCTGCGACTGTATTCTACTGGGCAAGAACTTCCTCAGCCAAGGCGGGATCTACTTCAATGTCATAGATTGCATCCGTTACTGAGCTTTTGCTGCTTCCGAGTGTGGCTACAAAGGTAGTTACACTAAGCGCAGGCAGTTGGGCGGTGAAAGCGCCGTTCGACACATTAATGTTAGAGCCGGCGGCTACCTTGCGGCTGGCGTCTGTGGTCCATGGGGACACACTCGATGCGGAGCCATTTTGCAGGACGAACCGCTGGCTGACCGCCGAAGTGCTTTTATTAATAGCGACAATCACTGCCTTGTTACTGCCCTTGTAAGCCGAGACATAGACATTGGTGTTAGGGTTCTTCGTAGCATCAACTCTTACATAACCCGGGCGGACGAACTTGGAGAACTGGGCCATGCTGTCCCCGCGCTTACTGATCGTGCCGTCTTCATTCATCGGGCTGTATTGGCGGCGGATATACCACCATACATAAGCCTGGAAATCCCCTTCCACCAGCGCATTGTGCATATGGTAGGCTACTTCCAGCGCTTCCGGCCACAGGTTGGCCGAGTTGTTATTGCTGTTCGGGTAATAGACCTCGGTCATCCACAGCTCTTTGCCTGCACCCTTCTGCTTGAAGAGCGGATAGGCAAAGTTGTTCACCTGTGTTCCATACAAATGCGCACCCAGAATGTCCATATTGGCCAGCGCCTGGGAGTCATTCAGAATCGGGTCAGACATATTCTTTAGATATTGGAAGGACTCAGGAGCAATGACCCGGCAATTGATGGAACCGGCATAATTCTTCATAAAGTTCAGGACTTCGGCAGGTGTCCACCAGGTCCAGGTCTCGGCATAGTCCGGTTCATTCTGTATCGAGATCGCATACAGGTTAACCCCGTTATTCTTCATGTATGTCACGAAGTCATTCAGATGCTGGGCGTATGCGCCGTATTTATCATATCTGAGCCGCTTGGCTGACGTATTCCCATTGTGGTTGAAGGTCTCCGTCATACTTGCAGGAGGATTCCAGGGTGAAGCGAAGACGATGGCTCCCTTGGCAACGGCCGCCTTGGCCGTGTCCAGCTCCTTAGACCAGTTGTTCTTGTTATCGTCCACAGAGATTCTCAGAATGGATAATCCCAGCTGGTTCGCTCCGTTGCCGAAGGCGGTCTCCCGCTGCGCGGCCGTCAGATCCCCGATCCAGACCGGGTGGTTGATGCCCCCGAATCCGCGGATCACCTGCTTCTGGGCGGACAGATTGACCGTCACATCGCTGGCTGCTGAAACTTTGGGTGGCGGCGGCACCACCAGCATAGACAACATAGTTACCGTTGCCAGCAAGGTACATAGTGATTTTTTAAACGTTGATTTCATTGCTTCATCTCCTTATTATATGATTTCTGCACAACATTCCTGCCGAATTCTGCCTCTGGTCGCACCCCCTGTCTAATCGAAGCGGCAGCTGTACCCTGTACAGGCTTGTCCTTTTTCCTTGCAACACTTGCAAGCGCTTCCTATTCCTGTATTATATTAAATAGTTGATATATCGTCGTTGCATATCAGCGATACTATATTGCGCGGATACCGATAATCCTTATATATCCAATTAAAGGAATGGATGCCATGGAGCAGCTTGCCCAGTATGTGTTCACCCCGATCCCCGAAGAAATGATCTGCTTCCACAAATCAACCACCACGGAGCAGCTCAGCCCGGCTCAGCCTTACCACCGGCACGATGCCTACGAAATCTACCTGTTCCTGAGAGGCAATACCTATATGTATGTGGAGCAGTCCTGCTACAAGCTCTCCCCCGGCGATCTGATTCTGATCCGTCCAGGTGAGATGCACCGCTGTGTCTGTGCCGACAACCAGACCTATGAACGGATCGGGCTGAACCTGCGAAGATCCGCCCTGCGGCGGCTATCCAGCAGCCGCACGAACCTGTTGGCCTGCTTCAACGCCTTTCCCTCGGGGCTGAACACGCTGATCCGGCTCTCCCGCGACCAGTGCGCCTTCTATTCCAGACTGGCGGACCAATTGATCTATAGCCTGCACTCCGAGGAGTACGGACAGGATCTGCTGGCCGATTCCTATGCCACCCGGCTGCTTGTATTCATCAACACTCTGCAGCAGTCCTCCGCCGCTCTGCCGCATAATCTCATGCCGGAGCTTGTCCGCCGGACGATGGCTTACATCGAGGAGCATCTGCTCGAACCGATCTACTCCGCCCAGCTGGAGCAGGAATTTCATTACAGCGGCAAATATATAAGCCAGCAGTTCAAAGAGCACACGGGACTTACCGTCCGCTCCTATATCGTTAACAAGCGCGTCTCCCTGGCCATGAGCCACCTTACCTCCGGCAAGAGTGTCGCGGCCGCCTGCGAGCTGTCCGGCTTCAGCGATTACGCCAACTTCATCCGCAGCTTCACCAAGGTAGCCGGTATGTCCCCGGGCAGGTACCGGGCCAGTATGCTGTCCTGAGTGCCCGGGCATTCTTTTGAAAAAGGTAAGGTTCATTATAGCTGTCTTTTCCCTTACGTCCGGCGTAATGTGTTGATACAGTAGGTTTAGGGTTGCACAAGTGTCCGTCGAACTTAGGGCAATGAAAAGAAAATAATATATGGAGGTTAATGATGAAGACGGCAATTCAGCATATAACAGAAACAAACAAGGAACCATTTGAAAATTTATTTAATTATTATCTCTATGAGCTTTCTGCTTACTCACAGGAGGATATTGGAGCAGAAGGTACATTCGAAATGGAAGATATCTCGCCATATTATAGGGACGAACGGTTGTATCCTTACTTCATCACGTTTAATGACAAAATCGTTGGCTTTATTCTGGTTACCTCTCCTCCTTATGTTGCAAAGGAAGTAGACTATTCAGTGCAGGAGCTATTTGTATTTCCCAAATACAGAGGCACGAATATAGCCAAAGATGCTGTCATGCAAATCTTCCAACTGCATTCTGGCCGCTATGAGGTGGGGATGTTCAAATCGAATGTAAAAGCTGTTAAGTTCTGGACGAAGTTGATATCCGCACTTGAAATTCCGGTATTCGTAGAAGACGGTTCCACTGAAATTCAAGGAAATGCAGTGCAGACGATGGGTATGAAATTTACGATAGCTCTTTATGCTGGAGTAGATTCAGCATAAGCATTTGGGGGAGTGGGACCGCTCCCTGCGCGTCAGCAAAATGTATGCTGTTTTTCGCATACATTCAGGCCTCACGCCTGCGCGCCAGCAAAATGTATGCTGTTTTTCGCATACATTCAGGCCTCACGCCTGCTCGTCAGCAAAATGTATGCTGTTTTTCGCATACATTCGGGCCTCACGCCTGCGCGCCAGCAAATGTATGCTGTTTTTCGCATACACGATAAAAGAGGCTGTCCCTTTTGGGACAGCCCCATCTTTTTGGCAGAATATCAACATTGAGAATTAATAGCGTTACTCGCTGTCCGCCTCCCAGTACTCGCCAACCAGACCTTCAATAATACTGCCGCTGGCCCAAGGCATCAGACAGAACCAGGTGCTGGCCGGTGAACCGTCACTGTAGGTCTCGGTCACCAGACCCTCCGAGTGGCAGAATCTCTCGGACATCCAGCCCGTCAGGCCGTGATCGAACTCCCGGTCATACCGGTTGTAGGTCTGACAGCCCCAGCCGACGGTATCCAGCATCCGCTGCTTCACATACGGATCTTCACGCCGCTTCACATAATAATACAGCTCATCTACCACGCTGCTCGACATAGGATGAATATGCGGATTGGCGACGGAGGTCACGCTTCCCCCGCAGCTCGACCACCCCACCGTGCTTAGCGGCGGCACCTTCACTGGTGAATTGTAAGCAAATTTAAAGGTAAATTCGTAAGCAAGTGCATCCCTCATATGATCCAGATACAGCTCATCCCCAGTGAGGGCATGCAGATATCTGACCGCTCTGATATACGCCAGAATCCCTTCAGAATCTACCGCCTTATCTGCATCAAGCGGCGCTCCATAACATTCCATCCGCATCACATAGGTCTCATAATAATGCCGCTCACTGCGCTTCAGGCTGTCCAGATGCGACCGGTTTCCGGTTAGCCAGCTATAGTAGGCTATGGCAGCCATGATCCAGGTTCCGCTGAAGGAATCGTATTCAAGCCCGGCACCGGTTCGCTCGGAGAGAATCGTAGGGTATTCACCGTCCGAATTCCGGCTTCTCTCCAGTACAGGGAGAATCTTCCGCACGAAGTCCACCCACTCCTCGTGAACGACATGCTTGAGCCGTTTCTCGTATTCATAGGCCTTCATAATATAGAACAAGGCCTGTCCGCATAGATAAGCGGAATGTCCGGGCGTGCGCATCCCGTCAAACCACCAGCCGTGAATGCTCCATTTCCCGTCCTGATAGGCCTCATAGGGAAGACCGGAAGCCGGGTTCAGGGAGTTCCCGATGATATGCTCAATGCAGGAGAGCGCCTGCCCGCGCATAGGCTCATCTCCCAGCCGCAGCGCAGCCATCAGCATAGGAGTGGCTACAGTCAGACCGTTTGTCCAGCTGATGGAGATGATTTTATTGTACCGGTACCCGCCCGTCTCCTTGTCCTCATAGACAAAGGTTGTGTAACTCCGGTCCTCAGGCAGCCACGCATACTGATAGATGGCCTTCGACAGATCGGCCGCAGCGCTCCTGAACCCGCTCCCGGGTCTTGGGGGCTGATGATAGCGGGAATAGATCTCTTCCAGTGCAGCATTGATGCCTAGCTCAGACTCAGCCTTGTAGTCATACAAATCCAGCATGAACGCTACTGACTCTGAGGCCGCCAGTTCGAAGCAGTTCTCCTCCAGCGGTGCCCGTTCCTTGACAAGACGCGATTTGATGAACAGAAGCGGAGCATTCTCATACCCCAGCGTATAGCCGACCGTTCCCTTGGCAAGCGAGCAGGTGAAGCCGCCATACTGCAAGAACTCCCCCTCTAGCCCAGGCTTCCACTGGATCTTCTCCCCCTCCCTGTATATAAAATAAGGGCTGGCGCATAATCCGTACACTTTGCCCGTGTCATATACCAGCGCCGCCGGATGCGACAGCCGGTCGCTGCGCACCATCCACCAGGAAGAAGAAGGACGCGCAGGCTGCCCATTCCTTAATCTCGGAAACTCATTCGGAACATTCTGCGGAGCCTCTCCGCGGTTGCGCCCATACATAAAGGCGGGAAGAAAAAAGCGCGGATCAGCCTTGGCGAACGGCAACTCCACATGAATAACGCCTGACCAAGGCGTGCTGTTCAGATTCGTGATCTGTACAAGAGCCTGAAAGGGATGCTGTGCACTGCCTGTCCCGCCTGTTATCTCAACGGATGCATGCAGTCCATGCCCGTTAAGTCCGGTATATTCAGGATCTTCCTGAGCCTTGCTTCTTGCCGTTATGATCAGTTCCACTATCCTGTCCTCCAGTCTGTTGTAATACAATAAAATGATTGCAAATCATATTCCTGCATGCTAGGATAATGTCATTTTAAAGTAGTTCCAGAGAAGAATCATTGCAGGTTCCGCTGTTATTATTGCGCGAAATGATCCGGAGGTTACCCATGAACGAGCCATTTGAGCTTCGCTATGACCCTATCCATAAAGCTTACCTCTACCTGCACAGGACAACCACCTATAATATGGGAACCTTCTATCACCGCCATGAAGCGTATGAGCTGTACTTATTTCTGCGCGGCAACGTCAAGTTCTATATTGAGAACAGCTGCTACCACCTGCAGCGCGGAGATCTGCTTGTGCTGAACCCGGAAGAAATGCATCGTTCCTTCAGCCAGGATGAATCGGAATATGAACGGATTACGATCAATCTCCAAAAATCTTATCTGCACCGCCTGTCTACTCCGGCTACCCCTCTATCCTGGTGCTTCGACTACCGCCCGAAGGGTAAGGGCAACATCGTGCATCTGGAGGAAGCCGAGCTTCAGCAGGTTCTCAGGTTGACCGGCGATCTGGAGGAGGTCCTCTCATCGGATGCGTATGGGGCAGATATCCTCGCCAACAGCATGCTTGCTCAATTATTGGTGCTGACCAACACCGTGTTTCATAGAACAAGCATCGTTCCTGCAGATATCATGCCGGAGCTGGTCCGCAGGACGATGGAGTATATTGATGCCCATCTGGGCCAGACCCTCACGCTTGAGCAGCTTAGCAGCACCTTTCATTTGAACAGCACCTATATCAGCCGCCAGTTCAAACAACACACAGGCCTGACGCTACGTTCCTATATCCTGGACCGCAGGATTTCGTTAGCCAAGGCCTGCCTCCGCGAAGGGTTTAGCATCACCGAGGCCTGTTATCAATCCGGCTTCAGCGATTATGCCAATTTCATCCGCAGCTTCACCAAGGTGGCCGGCATGTCCCCGGGCAGATACGCCAAGCAGGAACTGTAGGATGTCTCGCGGGAAGTGGAGCGGGCAGGCGCAGTGTCTGCGGAAGGCGGGACTGGATCATTAGTGGGCTGGGGATTTACAGATTCGAGAGAGTGTTGCTTACAGTTGAGAGCGCGGGGGACTTACAGCGTCTGACTCATGGCGGCGGACTTATACAAGTGGAAATTGTACATCTAATTTGGCGGTAAAGGGGTACGTAAACTAATTAGTTGGAAAAATGCAGCTTACTCAGCCCGACTTCTGCTAAATCCATCGGATTCCAGGAATTAAGTGTACTTTTTCAAACTGCTTGCTCTCAACCCTCGATTTCGGCAAAATTAAGTGCCTTTTTTCCAACTATATCCGCCCTTCCCTCTTGCAACGTATCACATAAGGCCCCCAGCCGAGCCGGGGGTTATTGTATAAAAAAAGCCTCCCATAACGGGAGGCTTGAAGGGTTGGAGACTTGCAAGCTTCGAGGCTTCGAGGCTTGCAATCTTGAAGGCTTGCAAACTTACGTTGCAACTTAAACTCAAATTACTTCTTATACCCAAAGTCCGGTATCTCCGTCCATCTCCGGCGCAGCTCGTGGGCTGCCGCCTTGGGCTTGCGGTCACGGGTGAAGATGCCTTTCTTGTTCCCCTGCACCCGGATGATGCCCTGGCTGGTGGCAAAGTCGGCAAAATTCCATACCTGCTCGCCCACAAACTCCTGGAACTCGTCGAAGACCTCGTGGTTAGCCTTGTAGAACGCCACCTGATACTCCTCTGTGAACATGATCGGCTCCACATCATGCAGTCCGGCCACGGTATCGGTTCCATATTCGGTCATCATCATCGGCTTGCCGGGGCACCGCCGGCTCCAAGCTTCCAGCTCCATCCGCAGCTTGACCTTCGCTGACTCCAGATCTCCCCCGTCTACATACCAGCCGTAGTACCGGTTGAAGGCCAGCACATCGATCAGCTCAGAGATTCTGTCGTTCGCCGGGGATGCCTCAATATGCGTCACCAGGGTCACCGGACGGTGCTGCGGATCTTCCTCCCGCAGCTGCTCAATCAGCGGCTTGAAGTATTCGTACGCTCCGTCCTCATAAGATGCCGGTTCGTTCGCTACATTCCACATCACTACACAGGCATGGTTCTTATCCCGGTTAATCAGCTCCCGGATCACCTGCCGGTGATGCTCGAAGGTCTGGACCTCTGCCCAGGTATCCTTCTTCGAACCTCCTGAGAACATCACCAGGAAATTAAGATCCAGGCCTACCGCCGGAGTCTCATTAATCACGACGAAGCCTTCACGGTCGGCCAGCCGCATCACTTCCTCGGCATACGGATAATGCGCCGTGCGGAAGGAGTTGGCCCCGGACCATTTCATCAGATTGAAATCCATAATGTTCGCCGCTTCATCTAGACCCCGTCCATGGAACGGAGTATCCTCATGTCTGCCGTAGCCCTTGAAGTAGAACGGCTCGCCATTGATCAGGAACTGTCCGTCCCGCACTTCGACCGTCCGCACGCCGAACGGCAGCTCATAGACATCAACCACCTGCTCCGCTTGCAGAAGCTCAATCTTCAGGGTGTACAAGTAGGCGTTCAGCGGCTGCCATAGTCTGACAGATGGAATATCCAGTACACCGGACGGCTCCGTCCCTGAGCAGACCGTGTTCCCATCTTCATCCAGTACCGTAACCCGGACCTCGGCTTCGCCGCTAATGTCCACGCTATAGCGGATTATCCCTTGCCTCTCCTCCCCCTGCTCCTCCTTATAATCGGTCACTACAGTGACGTCCTGAACGAAGGTGAGTGGCGTGGAGTAGATTCTCACCGGCCGCTGCAATCCGGCAAAGTTGAAGAAATCAAAGTTCGGCTGGTTCTTCACCCTAAGCTTCCCGTCCGGCCCTTCGGTCTCCGTGTACAGGCCAACAGGCAATGTGGTGTAA
This sequence comes from Paenibacillus sp. FSL P2-0089, assembly GCF_038595095.1. Classification (NCBI taxonomy): domain Bacteria; kingdom Bacillati; phylum Bacillota; class Bacilli; order Caryophanales; family Paenibacillaceae; genus Paenibacillus; species Paenibacillus sp. FSL P2-0089. Next base: position 2,644,278 of record NZ_CP152006.1, on the reverse strand, counting down.
TCCACGACGTTATGAACAGCTACCGTCAGCCGGTTCGTTCCAGGCCGGATATAGTCATTAATCACTCCCTCGAAGGGAAGGAAGCCGCCGGCATGCTCCATCACCAAGCTTCCATTGATAAATACCTTCGCCTTATGGGTCGCCGACCCGAACCTCAGGACAAGCCGCTCATTCATGACGTTACGCGGAAGGGACAGCTCCCGCTCATACCAGACCCAGCCGACATGATTACGAATCTCCGGGCTTACGCCAAGATCATTGTAAGCCGAGGGCACCGCCATAGGGATCGTATCTGTGAGCTTCGATGCCTGCCAGCTCTCGTCCCAGCCGGAGCCATCGTCCAGCTTGAAATTCCATACCCCGCCCAGATCGTACAGACTGCGGGTTTCCGTCATTATTGGATACAGCACGGGCAGCACTCCTATCTAATCTGTGATATCTGCTTCTTAGGATTTGGAATCAATAATCTTCTGAATCTTGGTTTGTGCATGCTGAATCGTATCATCGATACTTTGACCGGACAGCATCATTTTGTCGAACTCCTCCAGCAGCACCTTCTCCAGCTCAGCATGATAAGGTACTGCCGTAGCTGCAGTAGTAGATTTGGTATTCTCCAGAACATAGAGCAGGGAAGCTTTGTCGATCATTTCCGGGGTCTTGCTGCCTGCGATGATCCGGTCCACCACATCATTCAGATCAGCTTTTTTCCAGGACGGGATATTCTTGCCTTGCAGTACAATCCCTTCCGTAGAGAACCAGCGGATGAAGGTGTAGGCTTCGTCTTTATGCTTGGACTTGCTGTAGATGCTCAGGACATCCCCGCTCACATTCGATGACATCGGATCTTCCGCTTTCATCTTAGGCAGCGGAGCGAACACGGTCTTGAAGGTAGCTGGAATGGTATCCGTTCCGCCAGTCTCCGGGATCAGGAAGGTCCCCGTAACAAGCATACTGGTGTCCTGGTTGAAATATTGCGGTCTGTAGTTCAGCTTCTGGCTGACCACCTCGGAATACGGGGTTGCGGAGCCTTCTGATTCTCCCCGAAGCCGCAGCTCAAGCGACTTGCGCATGAACGGATTGTCGATATTGGCGGTCTTGCCGTCATCGGTGGTCAGATTGGCATTCACCGGCTGGCCGAAGTTCTGCGCCACATATCCATATTGAATCCAGCTGTGGAAGTAGGTGCCGTACCGGGTCTTATCGCCATTTTTTTTCGACATCGCCTTGGCGTAATCCATGTACTGATCCCAGGTCCAGTCCTTAGGCAGCTCAAGTCCTGCCTCCTTCAGATGATCCTCGTTAATAATCACCAGACCCTGGGAGGACTTGCCGGGCAGTCCATAGACCTTGCCGTCAATGCTGGTATCGGCTGTATATTCATCCTTGAAATTAATGCCGTCCTTCGCCAGATAATCATCCAGCGGCTGGATCATACCGAGCCCTGCACGCTGGGACAGGAAGGTCATATTACTGAACATGAGGATATCCAGATCATCGCCCCCGGCCACCGCCAGGTCGAGCTTTTTATAATACTCGTTGGAGTTGTTGTCCTCCGCAGAGGCAAATTCCACCTTAATGTTCGGATGCTGCTTCTCGAACTCGGCAATGACGATATCCCAGTTGTCCATTTTTTTGGCGTACCAGTTGCTCAGCTTAATGGTTACCGCTTGTTCTGCATCTGTTCCGGTACCCGTTGCCGCTGGCTCCTTCTCTGCATTGCCGGCGCCTCCGCAACCGGATACCAGCAGGGATAACAGCGGTACAGCGATGAATAGATTGCGTTTTACTTTTGACATGATTTGGCCCCCTGTAATGTAATTAGTCTAGCCTTTGACACTGCCCATCGCAACTCCCTCAATCACCTGCTTCTGGCCGATCATGAAAATAATTAACAATGGCAGAATGGCTGATACGGCACCTGCCATCATCAAGGAGTAGAACTCGCCGCTGAAATCAGCGAATTTCCGGATGCCCAGCTGCAGGGTAAACAATGAATCGGAACGAAGGAAGATCAGCGGATTCTGGTAATCATTCCAGGTCCAGATAAAGCGGAGAATCATATAGGTAGCAAGGGCTGGCTGCACCAGTGGCATGGCAATCCGCATGAAGATCGTCCAGTGGCCCGCTGCATCAATCCGCGCCGATTCAATAATTTCATCATGGATTCCCAGGAAGAACTGTCTCAGCAGGAAGGTTCCAAGCACCCCGGAGGCGGCAAGCAGCACCAGCCCGAAATGGCTGTCGAACAGTCCAAGCCAGCGGTACATAATGAACTGCGGAACCAGAATGGCCTGCGTCGGAATCATGAAGGTGGCCAGGACAACCAGGAAGAGAATATCCCGCCCTTTGAAAATGATTTTGGAGAAGCCGTAAGCCGCCATAGCGGAAATAATCAGCGACAGCGCTGTAGACATCAGGGTAACCTTCGTCGTGTTCCAGTAATAGAGTGTGAACGGCACGGCTCCCGCCCATACCTGCTTGTAGTTCTCCACCGCATTCCATTTCGAGGGAATCCATTCTATCGGATATTTCATGACATCCAGCTCGGGCTTGAAGGAGGCGGAGAGCATCCATAAGAACGGCATGATGAACAGGATGCCCGCAACCCCCATGAAAACGGTAACAATAACACGGTTAAGCTTGATCGATCGCATGTGTATACCTCCTAGTAGTTGACCCATTTCTTTTGTCCGACCCATTGAAACAAGGTCACCAGCAGGATGAGGATCAGCAGAATAATGCCCATCGCCGAAGCATAGCCCGACTCCAGATTTACGAACGCCACCTCATACAGGTAGTAGACAATAACTGAGGTTGAGCCTGCCGGGCCGCCGCCGGTTAACACCATAATCAGATCGAAGACCTTGAAGGACCCGACAACTCCTGTGATAAGCAGGAAGAAGGACGTAGGCGACAGCATCGGCAGTGTAATTCTGAAGAATTGTCTGAGCGGTGAGGCCCCGTCCACATCGGCGGCTTCATACAGATCCCGTGAGATATTCTGAAGGCCCGCCAGATAGATGACCATATTGAAGCCCAGTGAAGTCCACACCATAATAATCATGACCGAGATCAGGGCAAACTTGGGATCAGCCAGCCACATGGGCGGATGCTCGAACCCTATAGATCTGAGGAAGCCGTTGATCGGACCGTTGTTCGGGTGATAGAGTACTCTCCAGAGCAGGGCGATGGCCACGAAGCTCGAGATGAAGGGCATGAAGTAGATCACTTTGAAAAAGGTTTTGAAATAGGTTGCCTTGTTGATCAGCACCGCCAGCACCAGCGCCAGGAACATCGCGACCGGAACGACGGCAATCATGATCAGGTTGTTGTAGAGCGAGCGGTGAAAGGACTCGTCCTGCACCAGCCGGGTGTAGTTATCCAGACCGACAAACCCGAACCCGTCCAGACCGGATACAAAGTTCCAGTTCGAGAAGCTGATGACACCGGATAGTAGAATCGGAATAATTACCAGCGTTACGGTCAGAATGAGCATGGGAGCAATGAATAAATACCCTGCAATATTGTCATAAAAGGATTGCTTGCGCATCTTGCTTATCCCGGGGCTGCCGGACCGTTTTGCCGTCCCCTCTTCAGTAATAACCTCCACTTTATCCACCTCTTTTTATGTTTGTAGCTTTATTATAGAAGGGCAAATTTCATAGCACATGCAACGAATTTATCTGTGGCGAAAACTTTGTATAGCATTATTTTTTCTAAATCGAAAAAATTATTGGATGAGCCGAACCGCAGAATCAAGTACCATAAGTCTGTGAAGGTATACTACTGGAGGGATATTAATGAAAGAAAAGCACAGGCTCAGTCAGCTCTCCTTCCGGCAAAAGCTAATCCTTACCTCCATTGCCTGCCTCGTAATTCCGGCACTGGGGATGCTCTATATTACCAATGTCTATTCCAAGCTGATTATCCGGGAGCATTCCCTGGAGAAGTCCACGCAGTCCCTGAGGATTGTCCAGTCGCAAATTGATGTAATCTTCGAAGAGATGGTCTCGGTGTCGAACTTCGTCCATTTCGATCCGGAGATCAAGACCCTGCTGGAGGATGCCAAGACCAATCCCGTAGCTGCGCGGAACCTGACCAGCCGCCTGGAGCAGGTGGCCGGAGATACCATCGATCTGAGGATCACTCTGCTGGATAAGGATGGACATGCCTATTCCGATTATTCCTTCTATGATTATGATCCCCGGCAATTTCTGAAGCGGCGCTGGTTCTCCACTCTGGAGCAGCTCCCGCCGTATGACACCTTATTTATGGGAGCAGAAGACAATTACCTGACCTCCCTGCAGGCTGAGCAGCCGTATATCTTCATGACAGCGCGTGCCTTAAGAGAAGAAACGACTGCCGCTCCCTACGCCTACCTGATTGTCAGCCGCAGTGAGGCTTCGATCCGTGAGCGGTTTGCTTCACTGGAAGAGGATGTGTATCTGCTGGATGAAGAGGAGAACATTCTGTCGAACCGGAACCAGGAGCTGATAGGCACAAGCTTTGATCAACTGCTGCCTGTAGATGAGCTGGTCTTCCCTGACATCGTCAAGTTCAAGGGGCAGAATCAGCTCCTCCTTGAACTGCCGCTGAAGTTTGCCAGATGGAGACTCATCAGTGTTGCTCCCTATGAGCAGCTGACGGAAAGGTTGAACGGGATTAACCGGACCGGCCTGATTATTCAGACGATATTTGCTGTCAGCTTCTTGTTCGCGCTGACGGTTCTGCTGCGGAGATTCACCAAGCCCGTGCTTGTCCTGGGCAAGGCGGCCCGCCGGGTGGAGGACGGGGATCTCATGGTGCGCTCGGGCATCCGGGGAGCCGATGAGATCGGCAGCCTGGGACACTCCTTCGATAACATGCTGGACCGGGTACAGCTGATGCTCAGGCAGGTGGAGACGGAGCAGGAATTGAAGCGCCAGGCAGAGATTGCGATGCTGCAGGCCCAGATTAACCCTCATTTTCTATTCAATGTACTTAGTTCGATCCGGCTGAAGCTGCTGATGAAGCAGGATGAGGAGAATGCTGCGATCGTCGGCTCCCTCTCCGCTATGCTGCGGGCCAGCTTCTCCAGCCGGGAGGAATTCGTCTCCATTGCCAGTGAGCTTGATTTCACGAAGCAGTATATGGAGTTAATGCGGTTCACGATGAGATATCCTACGGAATATGCAGTGCATGTGGACAAAGAGCTGTTGCTGGAGACGGTGCCGCGGTTCATCCTGCAGCCCATTATTGAGAATGCTTACAAGCACGGGTTCTTGCAGAGCGGAGGGCGGGTCGTCATCACCATCGGACTCGTTCAGTCCAGGCTGACCATTACCATCGAGGATAACGGCACGGGAATGGAGGAGCATACACTCGCAGCCCTGCTTCAGCACATCAGGCAGAAGGATGCGGAGTTAGGTGCCCTGAGTGCTGACGGGACGCCAGTGGCAGAGTCCGCTCGCGGCATCGGATTAATCAACGTCTACCAGCGGCTCAAGCTAATCTACGGGGAGCGCTTCGAGATGAACATTGAGAGCATTCACGGGCTACGCACCACCGTACAGTTAATCATGCCCGTGAAGCGGATAGGAGCAGATAATCATGACCTATAAAGTAGTACTGGCAGACGATCATTATCCGGTGTTGGAGTATTTAAGCACTTCGATTCCCTGGGACACCCTCGGCCTTGAACTATCGGCTTGCTGCTCGGACGGCAGACAGGCCTGGGAAGCCTGCCAGCTGCATCAGCCGGATATTCTGCTTACGGATATCGGCATGCCGGCGATGAATGGACTGGAGCTAATCCAGAAGGCGCGGGAGGTGAACCCTCAGCTGCAGACGATTATCCTGTCCTGCCACGGGGAATTCGAATATGCCCAGAAGGCTGTGAAACTGAATGTGGCCGAATATATATTGAAGGAGAGTCTGCAGATCGATCAGGTAATTGCCGTATTGACGGAGGCGGTGGCCCGGCTGGAGGTGAAATTGAAATCCCGTAACCACTATCTCCAGATGGAGAAGCTGGTCAGTCAGAACCATGCCGCCATCCGGACCCGGTTCATCCGCATGTTCGTGGAGCAACCGGTCTGGGATGAAGCCGAGTGGTTCGGACATGCCGAAGCGATGGGCATCCACCTGCACACAGGCACCCCGTATCTGCCTGTACTGGCAGTCCCGGAGCGCTCCTATGAGCTGGAGAGGCGGTTCGGCGGAGTGGTGAACCTGCAGTTCGTGATGGATAATGTGCTGCAGGAATTCCTGGAGATAGACGGCATTATCCAGTTCGCGCTGACGGAACGGCAGTTCATCCTGTTCATTCCTTTGCCGCATATCCTCGTCCGCAATCTTTACGAGGAATTCCGTGATAACTTCCGGCATGTCCAGAGAATGGCGAAGCTGCATTTGCGGATGGGGATTTCCTTCTTTTACGGGGAGGCTACTACAAGTCTGATCGACATCAAGAAGCAGATTCAGGCGCTGCTGGATTCCCATGCCCTGCGCTTCTATGCCGCCGAGGGAGCGATTATGAAGCTTGCGCCTGTCCAGACCAGCGGCGAGGACCTGTTCGTGCATTATTCGGAGATTCTCCAGCAGCTAAGGGACTGCATTCAGCAGGAGGACAGCTCACAGCTTGCAGCCAAGGTCAGGGAGATCAAGCAGTACATCGGGGACCAGAAATATCCGGTGGAGAGTGTGAAGAGCTGGCTGCTCAAGATGGTGATGGAGCTGGAATTGAAATATGTCGTCATGCAGAACTTCGTCAGCAACTTCAACAGTGAGCGGCTCCAGCGCTCGATCCAGGAATTCGAAACGCTGGAGCAGCTCATGGAATGGCTGGAGGAATTCCTGAAGGATAAAATACTCATGCTAAGCTCCATGTGGAAGCAGAATGTCCGCAAAGAAATAGCCGAAGCCAAACGTTATGTAATGACTCATATCAGCGAGAAGGCTGGTATGGAGGAGATGGCGAAGCGTCTGGGCCTGAACCCCACCCATTTCAGCCGGTTATTCCGTCTGGAGACCGGGCTGACCTTCATTGAGTATGTAACCAGGGTGAAAATGGAGCACGCCCGTGACCTCCTCAATCAGACGAACCTGACAATTGTGGAAATCGCAGAGCAGCTGGGTTATGACAATGTCAGCTACTTCATCAAGCTGTTCCGTAACTTCTCCGGCATGACTCCGGCGGAATTCCGGAAGTCCTTCTAGACTGGTGTATAACAACAAGCCGGAGGCAGACGCATAAGCGCCCGTCTCCGGCTTGTCCGTTGCCCGCGTCGGGTAGGGATTATCGCGCAACGGATGGCTCAGTATTTATCAATCTTGTACCAGAACAGAGGCAGCGGGAACCAGCCTGCGGGTGCATCCACTGCCATATATCGGCCATGCTGGGTAAGCAGAAGCGTCTGAGCCTGCTGCTTGCTGAGGACAACTGCATCCGGCATGGCAGACCGCTCGACGCTCACGCCCTCTTCGTCCACCCGCGCCGTCACCGGCTGTCCGTCCATTACTGCGGAGAATTCTCCCGGGATAATGCCTGTGGTCTTGAACTTCAGCGTAAGGTAAGCCTTCAGGATGTTGGCGAAATCCAGAATATGATACATATCCGAATTCTCGATTACGAAGTCTTCGGCAATGCTGCCAAGCGCTGTGTTCAGCGGCAGGTCATATTCCGGCGCATGCAACGTTATTCGCCCGGCTCTGCTGTAGGCCATGTAAGCCTTAATCGTACGCTGGATATCATCCGCTTTCTCCAGCGCGAATTCAGCTATATCATCGCCCGCTTCGTTGACAACCACATACCCGATCAGCTTGCCCTGATCCAGAACGCCAAGTGCCTTTTGACAGAGTGTACCGAAAATCAGCGGCAGTTGCTCTAAGCTGCGTTCAACATAAGCAAGCCGCGAGGTGTTCAGGTTATGCGCAAATTCTGCTCCTCCTTCAACCTCAAACAGCGGACGGAAGGTTATTCCGGTGTCATTCACCCCTCTTAAGCTGTGGCGCACATTGGCCTCTGCCACGGTATATTTAAACTTGACACCGCCAAGCGTGAAGCCGAAATACTCATATCTCTGCCGCTGTCCATATAATACAACCATATCACAGGTACCCCGCAGCTCTTCAAGCCACAGGTTCATAAGCGCTTTCATATGCCCTTCGCCTCGCGCACGCGGATGAACAGATACCGTACCCAGATAGCCGGTGCGCAGCGTATGATCACATACCGTCAGTGACTCTGGAAAAACAGCCACCAGCGCACGCAGCCTGCCCTGCTCGTCCACCGCAACCTTATGCATGGCGGAAGAATCTACACTTTTGTCATAAGCCTTGGGCATCAGGACCTCAAAATCAAAGCGGAAGGCAAGGTTGGCCAAATCTATGTATTCCTCGCGTTCGTGCGGAGCTGCCGTTCTGTATTTAACCATTGTGTCCTACCCTTTCAGTCTATATATTCAACTGCCTCCCTGACTATATTCTAGAGGCATCTCCTATCTCCTGCTCAGGTCACTCAGATTTCCGCCGCTTGGCCGCAGCCTCATCAATCGCCTGCTGGATATTGGCCAGTGCGGTCTCCAAGGGCTGTCCGGCAAGATACTGGTTGACGCCCTCCAGAATCTTCACCTGGAGCGACTCGGTCGATACCGTATGCGGCCAATAGAGCGTGGCGTCCTCGCGCGTTACCGCAGCGGCAATGGACGAGACCGAATCGCTCCGGTCCGTCGGGGCCGAGATGACCGAAGGCACTGCCAAAGCGCCTGCGGCCAGCTTCTCCTGCGTAGCCCTGCCGTTCATGAACGCCACGAACTGCTTGGCCTCCTCGGGATGCTCCGTCCGCGAGCTGATCACCCGGTACGTGCCGACATTGATATTCGGCACCGTCCGCACACTGCCCGGCACCATCATGAAGCGGATATCCTGTGCCGGATTCCGCTCCTTGATGCTGGGGATGTCCCAGGTTCCGGTAATAATCATGGCCGCCTGGCCTGTGCCGACCAGATCCTTGGCCTGCTCATGCTTCAGGCTCTTCCAGTTCGGCGGCACGAACCCCCGGTCGATAATCTCCCGGTGCTTCTGGATGGCATCCACGAACACCGGATCATGGGTCCGGATCTCCCCGCTCTCCAGCTTCTTCGTCCAGGCGGCATCCGCCCCGTTATCCGACATGATAGACCCCCAGAAGAACTGGGCTGTGGACCACTCCGCATCCATTGCCACCGGAATAAGCCCTTCCTGCTTCAGCTTCACGCAGAGCGCAAGGAACTCGTCCCAGGTGCGCGGAACCTCCAGCCCGAGAGAGTCGAACAAGGTTTTGTTGTAGAGCAGCCCGTCACTGTGCATGACCTCCGGCGCTCCGTATACCCGGCCGCCCACCGTAACCGGCAGCAGGGAGTTCGGGTAGAATTCCTTGAGGAAATCGGCTCCGGTCAGGTCCAGGTACATATCGCTCCGCAGAGCACGGAATTCCTCGAACAGGCTGGGCGACCACGTATCGAATACATCCATCGGCTCACCGCCAAGCAGCCTGATCTTAATCCCCGCCGTATAATTATTGTTCTGGATGAAATCTGCATCGATCCGGATATGGGGATACAGCTTCTCGAATTCGGCAATCGCATCAAAATACACTTTGCCTGCTTGCGCCGTATCCAGCAGATAGCTGGAGTAGCGGAGGATGACGGGTTCGCGGGTGTCTGCCGCTCCGCCTCCGCCGGACAGCAGGGAAGCGTCTGTACTGCTCCGGTTATCACAGCCGCCAATCATGAACAGCAGCAGAACAATGCTGCCCCCGATACCGGGTCTCCACTTCTTCATGACGCTTCCCCTTCCTTAATCTATTCTCCGTTCGGTTCTGTAACGTTCTTGCCCTATCGTTATATTCTGACCGATTCAATAGATTGCAGTCAACGAACAATCATAGCTTGCCCCCCGAAGTTGCAATTCCTTCGATAAATTGCCGCTGGAACAGGATGTAGATGAGCAGCATCGGCCAAATGGCCAGCACGGAAGCCGCCATCAGCTCCGGGTAGTCCACGGCGAAGGCGCTTTGAATCTTAGCCAGGGCCGAGGAGAGGGTCGCCGCGTCCGAGCTTGTGTTGACGATCATCGGCCACATCAGGTCCTTGAAGGAGAAGAGAGCCGTGAATATCCCGAGGGCCACCAGACCGGAGCGGACCAGCGGGAGCATGATTCTGGCAAAGGTCTGGCCGATATTGCAGCCGTCGATCTTCGCCGCTTCCTCCAGCTCCTTAGGCAGGCCCATGAAGAATTGTCTCAATAAGAAGGTGCCGAAGGCACTGACCAGCCCTGGAAACAGCAAGGCAAAGATCGTATTGCGCATCCCCAGCGCATCGACCATCAGATATTGCGGGATGATGAAGATCTGGGTCGGCACCATCATCTGGAACAGCACCAGACTGAAGCAGAAGTCACGCCCCGGAAATCTTAGTCTGGCAAAAGCATACGCCGCCATCGCGCTGAACATCACCGCGCACAGCACCCTTAGAGCCATCATCGCAAACGTATTCCAGTACAGGATCAGGAAGTTATTCTGCCGCCATACCTCCAGATAATTCTCCGCCCTCCAGGTCTTGGGGAAAAAGATAAACGGATTCATCGAGGTGGACTCCGTAACCGACTTGAACGAGGTCAGCACCATCCAGACGAACGGAAGAATCATCGCGGCTGCTCCCAGGAGCAGCACAAGGTGGGCTAAGATACGGTTAAGTTGTTTATGTTTGGCCATAGTGCCGCCTCCTACATGTAGTTGACCCATTTTTTTTGCGCTCGCATCTGGAAGAAGGTGATGATCATGATCAGCGCGAGCAACACCATTACAATCGCTGAGCCATAACCCTTGTTCGAGTACTTGAACGAGTTATTATAGAAGAGATACACAAGCGATACTGTATGGTCATAGGCCGGGTTACTCACATCGATCATCATATAGATGACATCGAACACTTGCATGGCCTGGATAATCGTGGTCACCACAACAAAGAACAGGGTTGGCGTTACAAGCGGCAGGGTAATCACGAAAAATTGGCGTACCCGGCTGGCTCCGTCGATATCCGAAGCCTCGTAGTAGTCCTTCGGGATCTCCTGCAGACCGGCGAGCAGCAGCACCATATTATAGCCGATGACACTCCAGATTCCGATCACCGCGATGGATAAGATCGCTACCCTCGGGTCCGTCGTCCAGTTGACGGCCGGAAGGCCCAGCTTGGACAGCCCGTAATTAATGAGCCCGTAGTGCTGGTTATACATCCAGCGCCATACCATGGTCACTGCCGCAGGAGCGGCGACCATCGGAATGAAATAGATCGTGCGGTACAGCGAGCGGCCCGCGAGCTTACCGTTCAGCAGGACGGCCACCAGCATGGCGATGGCAATGCTGACAGGAACGACCAGCAAGGTGTAGAGCAGTGTATTGCCGACAGCATGCCATACCTGGGGATCTTGAATCAGCTTGCGGTAATTGTCCCACCCGATGTAGATGTTGCCTTTGCCGAAGTCTCCGCTCTTGAAGAAGCTAAGGTAAGCGGTCTGCACTATTGGAATGAAGTTGAGGACGATAAGGCCGATCATCGTTGGCGCAATCAGGAACCAGCCCCAGGACCATTCATTCCAGGTTTTGGCTCCAATTTTCCTCTTGACGGTATGATTCATCTGCTTCCCTCTCCTATCAAACTTGCGGCAGCCCTGAGGCTGCCGCAGGCATATGACTCTTGCTTATTTCTCTTCCGCCAGACTCTCATTCATCACCTTCGCTGCATTACGGGCTGCTTCCTCTACGGACACCTTGCCGGAGAACGCCGGCTTCAGCGCTTCATAAGCCTTGTCTTCCCAGACAGCCGTTGTATTGGAATACGGACGGATTACGCCATAGCTGACCATGTCAACGAATGCCTTGATGTTGAAGGTCTTGTTCGAATCCACCCACTTGTCAGCTGCACCTTTGTACGCCGAGATGGCAACGCCCAGCTCCGCCTGGCGCTCCTGGCCGGTCTTGGAGCTTAAGTATTCCACGAACTTCCACGCTTCCTCCGGATGCTTCGTCTTGGCGTCAATCGCATTGCCCAGACCATTGTAGATGGAGGCCTGCGCAGCCTTCTTGGGCAGGACGGCCACATCGAAATTCTTCGCCATGAATTCGTTCTCTGTGAACCCGCTCAGGTTCCATGAACCGAACAGGCCCATCGCCGCCTTGCCGTTCTTCAGCAGATCGGCACGCTCGGCATCTCCGTACACCTCAGGGGACAGTCCGTCACGTACGAAGCTTATATAGAAATCCAGGGCTTCGATCGTCTTCGGATCGTCATAGCCTGACTTCTTGTCCGCTGTAATAATGGTGCCGCCATTCTGATAGACGAAGTTGTAATACCCCTCCTGGTTATGCATCGGCGCGAGGAAGCCGTATACCCCATCCTTCGTGAGCGCTTTCGCGGCGCTGTGAAGATCATCCCAGGTCCAGTTCTCATCCGGGTATTTCACACCCGCCTGGTCAAACAGTGTCTTGTTGTACCACAGCCCGATGGTGTCGAAATCCTTCGGAACCGCATATTGCTTGCCCCCCAGATTATAGATCTGGTTCAGTCCTTCCGGGTAATTCTCCAGCTTGACGTCCTCGCTCTTACTGATGCGGTCTGTCAGGTCAAGCAGCATGCCGTTATTCGCATAGCGGTAGATCTCATTGGAATGCATCCAGAAGACATCCGGCAGCGAGCCGCCGGTGGCTCCCGCTTCCAGCATCGTCCAATAATCGGACCAGCCGGTCACCTCGATATCGACCTTGATGTCCGGGTTCTTGCTCTCGAATTCATCGGCAATGGTCCGCAGACCCTTCTCCTGATTGGAATCCCAGATCGCGTAGGTCAGCTGGACCTTCTCTCCGCTTGCCGCCTGGGTGGCCGCTGCGGCATCCGTTGCCTCTGCCGGTGGTGAAGCCGATGTATTGCTGTTGCCGTTGCCACTGCCGCAAGCGGTCAAGGTGGCCGCTGCAAGCAGGATGGACAATACGGTTGCTAAGCTTTTTTTCTTCACTAGAATTACCCCCAACTTCCATTTAGGATGTGCTGCATCTGCTGCACTTCCAATAGTAGGTGAAGGGGGCAGGTATCGAAATGGCTGTTTTTTACGGAACATTTCCTTTTTTTGACCAATCCCCGGAAGATGCAAAAAGCGCACCCGCAGCGGATGCACTTCTTTTACAGACTCTGTTCTTTTTTTGACAATTGCCGTTCTAGTACAGCGTCAGATTTATACTGGTGGATGGGCCACTATCCTGCCTGAATGACTAGAGGAGTGGAGCGCCCCTTCAGGTGCCATTCCCAGATGAAGACGGGAGTTGTCCATTAAAGGCGTAATAGCTCGGCGTAACGGACTGAGGCGCGCTTATTCTGGTTTAACATTACCACTTGGGCAAGTAGTAACGGACCTCATGGAGCTTATTCTTGAAATCTCTACTCCTAAACCTCTCGTAGAGAGACGATAAGGGATCCTCAGTCCGTTAATCCGCAAAAGGTGGCGTTTTGCTGGGAATAGTGGTCTCTCAGGTCCGTTAGGAGCAAACTCATCCGGCCAGTGCAGTTCCGTTTTTCGGAACCTGCGGGATTTACCCTATTTACTGAATTAAATCTAATACTTTTCTAGCCCCGGTATTCCTCGGGACTCATCCCGCTCAGCTTCTTGAACAGCTTGCTGAAGTACGCGGTGTTCGGATAACCCACACGCTCAGCAACCTCATAGACCTTGATGTTCCTGTCCCTGAGCAGGCTCTTGGCCTTCTCCATGCGCAGCCGGGTCAGGAAGCTGACGAAGTTCTCGCCGGTCTCCTGCTTGAATACCCTGCTGAGATAGGAGGCGTTCACGTTGATCCGGTCCGCTACAGATTGCAGGGAGATATCCTCCGCATACAGCTGCATGATGAGTTCACTCGCTTGCTCTGCATAGCTCCGGGAGGATTCGCCTTCCGACATCTGCGCCCTGCACTGCTCCAGATAACCGGCGACGGTCTGGTGCAGCCCCTCCAGACTCTCTTCATGGAGAATGCTCTCGTACACCGTAAGCCCGGCTTCATTCGGCTCGGGAAGCGCCGGGAAGCAGGACAGAATCGCACCAAGCATCCGTATGTAGGTCGAACGCGCCGCCTGCTTCGTGCAGCCCTCCAGCAGCATAGTATCCTTCAGGCTGTTCAGGAAGGCAAGCGCCCCTTCGCTTCCGCTCTCGGTATCCTGCCTGAACTTCCGCATGCAAGGCTTGTCGATGAACAGCCGCTCCCCCCTTCTCTGACGGCTCCTGGCCTTATCATAGAAGGACAGGCCGCTCCCGCTGGCGAAGAACAGCTCGTCAAGCGCCATGTCTGCCTCCTGATAGGCCTGCTTCAGGCCGCCAAAGCCGGGAGCCGGACCGCTGACGCCGATGGACAGCGTCAGCTTCAGGAAATCCTTCATAGCCGCCTGAATCTTGGCGGCGGCGCGTTCAATCTCCGCGCGGACAATCCTCCCCTCCGGCCCGAGATCCAGCAGCAGCACATATTCCGCAGAGTTCATCACAATGATCTCCTTCGCCCGCTTGCGCGGAAGAATCTCTTCAAGAATATTGGTGACTGAATAACGCAGCAGCTTCTCATCCTGCTCCACATACTTGCGTCTATGCTGTTCAAAATGGTTAATCCGCAGCTTCAGGAGCACCATCGGCTCATCCGCCAAGCGGATGCGCAGAGATTCGCGGTTAACCCGCACATCCCCGGCGGCCTTGAAGCCGCTGATCAGCTCCTTAAAGAGCGTCTCCTTCAAATACCCGATGCTCTCCTTGTAGGAGCCGGGCGGCATTCCAGAGGAGCTGCCTGCGGAGATGCGGACCGCCCGCTTCTTAACCGTCTCCAGCACATGCACCAGCTCGTGCGGCTTCATATCGCTCTTGATCAGATAGTCCGCCGCCCCGAGCCTGAGCGCCTCCTGGGCATACTGGAATTCCTCCAGACAGCTAAGGATGACGAATTGCCCGCCGATGTCCAGCCGCCGGGCCTCCCGGATCAGCTCCAGACCGTCCATCACCGGCATTTTGATATCCGTAATAATCAGATCCGGCCGGTGCGTCCCGGCCAGTTCCAGCGCTTCGCGCCCGTTTGCGGCCTCCCCCAGAATCGTAAATCCCTCATCTTCCCATTGAATAATCGATTTCAGGCCGATACGCATTAGCAGCTCGTCATCCACGATAAGCACACCCAGCATACTCAATAGACCCCCTTCCTGTCCCGAATGGGAATTGTGATTACGAATACCACACCTTGCCCCGGACTGCTCTCGAACGATACCCCGTACGGCTCGCCGTATAACCGGCGTACCCGCTGATGCACATTGATAACGCCGATGCCGCCGCTGTCCTCTGCACCGCCCAGCCTGCTGCGCAGCTTCGCTGCCGCCTCAGCGCTCATGCCCGCACCGTTGTCTCTGACCGTAATGGTGAGTTCAGCATTCCCGGCCCGCCTGACCTCGATAGACAGCAGCCCGTCCTCCTGGTCGGCAATTCCGTGGAAGATCGCATTCTCGACCAGCGGTTGGATGCTCAGCTTCGGAATCTCCTGCTCCGCAAGCGTCTCCTCCACTTCCGAATGGAACTCGATCCGGTTGAAATATCGCACCTTCTGAATGATTATATAATGGCCGATGTGCTCCAGCTCCTCACGGATCGGCACCAGCCGGTTGTCCGTCTTGGCAGTATAACGGAGCATGGAGATCAGCGCCCCGGTCATCTCAACAATCTTCTCCGACTGCTGCATGGTGGCGATCCATTTGACTGAATTCAGCGTATTGTACAGGAAATGCGGACTGATTTGGGCCTGCAACGCGCGAATTTCAGCCTCGACCTTCTGCTCCTGCTCCACGTAGATCCGCTCCACCAGCTGCTTGAGTTCAGCGGACATCTGCTCGAACCGGCTGGCCATGACACCGATCTCATCATTCGAGCGGACCGCCGGGAGATTATCGAATTTCCCTTGCTCCACCAGCGTCATATTGCGGATCAGCTGCTTGATCGGCCGGGTGATCAGATTCGACATGTACACCGAGCTGGCCAGGGCGAACAGGATAAGCACGACAGCAATCGTCCACAGATTCCGCTTCAGGATATCGCCTTCCACCGCGAGCTCTTCCACGGGCATATACATATAAGTCTTCCAGTTATGTTCCTCAAATGGCGACTGGATCAGAATATAATCCTTGCCGGATACACGGACAATCTGCCTGCCTGAACCTGCGGCAAGTTCTTCCTCACGGACCGGGAAAAGTGTCCTGAACGGCTTGCCGATCAGGTTATAATTGTTGTTGAATATAATTATGCCGCTGTCATCGGTAACAGTGAAGGCCGAACGGTTGCCCGCCTCCATCCGCTTGTTCAACCGGTTGATGAAATCTATGTCTACACTTACCGCCATTACGCCGATCAGCTTGCCGTTCTCCATATCGAAGATTTTGCGCAGATTATAGATCGTCCAATTGCTGTCCGCCTTGGTCTGCAGGTCCAGCCGGGTCGGCAAATCGCGCGTAATATCGTCAGAACGCAGGAATTCGGTGAACCAGTCCTCCTTGCGGGGGTTGTAGGTATAATCGACAGGTTTGTTCGGGGCCACATAAAGGTCGCTGCCATTCACCAGATTGTAGACATAGATAGAGATGGCGCGGTCCTTCATAGTGATGTAATTCATCAGCAATTGCGTGGCCTGCAGTTCGTTCGTCACGGAGCTGTCGTGCAGATAGTTCTGTACCGGGTAGTTCTCCTGCGAGACCGCTGAGATGTAGCTGTTAATCCCGTAGCTGGCGATGAGCGAAATCTGCTTCGTGTCCTCCAGGAATTCCTCGATGCGGATATTCGACTGTCTCGTCACATCGGCCAGCAGATCTGTATATTTACGTTCAAGCATCTGCTGGGAGGAGATATAGGAGTTAGCGAACAGAATCACAACCGGAATCAGAATGGCCAGCAGGAAAAAGAACAGCATCTTGTTCTTCACGCTCACAAAACGGCGGCTGGGCTTCAAGGTGAAGGGAGCTTTCAAGTCATAACCTCCGGCGGCAGAGTTGGTGGAATACCTTTGTAGAATACCTATAATGATAGACTCCCGGCTGCTTTCCCGCCACCCTGCTCTGCATGTCTTTTTTTTACTCTTTTCGTTCCCTTTTTTACATGTAGGGGGATTACGGAGAAAGGGCTGGCAGAATTCTACGGCTCCCGCATCAGCTTCCCTGTCTGCCCGCTCCAGGCAGTAACCCAGAGACGTAAAGAAAGGAACAAAAACAGTAAAAAAGCTTGATTTTATAGTAAGGGTCATTCACTTAACATTCTCGGTGAAGCGAACAGCCATGACAGGGAGGTTGCGGTGCCTATGCGGAGATAAGTGTTAGTGAATAGAGAAGTGTTTCAAGTGCGCAGACCGTTCTATTAGGACAGGTATCCCCAAAAAACAAAAAGAGGTGAGTATCTATTGAGGCTATATCTTAAGCGTTCACTGATATCTATACTGGCAATTCTGACTCTCCTGCCCTCCAGTTTGGCAAGCGCTTCCACAGCTCCGGCCGCAGACCCGGTTCCTGTGGAAGATTCTGTATGGGTGACTGATTCGGAGTTAGTGACCACTCCGGTTACGGCACCTGATTCCGATGAAACCCCTGCTTCCCCGGCGGAGCCGGATGCTGCTGCGGTGGCGGATGCTGCTGCACTGCCGGAGGCTGCTACTGTTCAGGAGACTGCGCCGGATCAGCTCCAGTTGAAGACCGCTGCTGAGGCGGCCCCGCTGTTCCAGTGGAGCTTCCGCTCCGGGCAGGTGCTTGCCCGCACCTCGGTGGTAAACAGCGTCTACCCCGATGCGGCCGCTGAACACGCCGAGCTTAAGGGAGTAGCTGCCATTGTCTATGACGACCAGCGCGGAGACGTCCTCTCTTTACCCGGCGGCGGGAACGGTACTGCCTGGCTGAAGCTGCCCGATCAGCTCTACAGCAGGATCAAGGATGAACTGTCCATCTCCTTTTGGGCCAACATCGACTCTTCGGCTAACGCCTATAACCGTCTGCTGTCCTCCACAATTGCCGAGAAGGGGCTGAGCAATGCCGGGGTAAGCGGCTGGCAGGACTCCGAGTTCATTATCATCGCCGGGGACGGCACGTTCAGCAACCGGATCTATACCGGCACGAATCCAAGTCAGATTGCCAGCTACAAAGGCGATATCGTCTGGAACCGCAACCCGGCCAAGGGCAAGTGGCAGCAGGTGACCGTCACTATGACCAGCAGCGGGGCCTATGAGGTATACCTGGACGGTGTTCCTGTTGGCATCAAAGGTCTGGATCAGAGCAAAAGCTCATCTGGAGCGACCATGCCCTCCGTTCTGGAGCATTTCTTCTCGCGTGATTATCTGAACGCCCTGAAATTCAATGATTTCGGCAGATCGCTCTATACCTCAGATGGAGATATCAAGGGGAAATTCGACGATCTGCGGATCTACAATGTCCAGTTAAATGCCGCTCAGGTAAGCGCACTCTATGCGGCGACGAAGCATGAAGAGAACACTTCAGCCAAGCCGGCCAAAATCTCGGTCGATCTGGCAGACCGCTCGCTCGGACCTGTATTCCATGGCTCTTCCGGCGCACTGTATGCGATCAGCGAGCCGAATGTGCCGGATATCAATACACTGATTCCGATCAAGCCCTCGCATATCTCCCAGAAGCCGCCGAATGGCATCCAGCACCCGACTGGTGACGCGCTGCGGGTGTCGGACTATTTCTTCGAGGCTGGCGGGGAAGCTGTCAATATTGTCATGCAGGATTATTATCAGCATTGGTACTATCCGTCCAGAACGGCTAACGAATATATTCAGGAAGCCGTCATTCCGATTACAACGGCAGTCAAAGCGTATAAAGAGCAATGGGCGGCGGCGAATCCGGGGCGGGATGCGGATGCCAGATTCATCTATATCCCGTTCAATGAGCCTGAGCAGAACAATACCCGTTATCCCCAGCTGCTGGCGGATAACCAGACAGGCAAGAATTCAAGAGCCGTATTCAACAGCGACTGGCTGGCGGTAACGAAGAAAATCAAGGAGATTGACCCAGGTGCAGTCATTTCTGGAGTAAATCTAACCCAGTACGGAGCCAAGGTATTCGAGGATTTCATTCCCTACTGCGTAGAGAATGACTGTCTGCCGGACATTATCAGCTGGCATATGCTGTGGGACAAAGCCTTCAACCAGGCTCCCTCGAACGTAGCAACCTTCCGGACGGTGGAAGCGGGGTCCGTGCAGCGCTATAAAGAGCTGTACCCGGACCGGACGGTTCCCTTCCCGATCAAGGTGGACATCAACGAGTATGCCGCTACCTCGGAGATTGCCGTAGGCGGATCGCTGATTCATTACATTGCACGTTATGATGAGCTGAAAATGAACAGCATGCTGCCGTATTGGAACACGGCCAACTCCTACGGGTCCCTGCTCGCCGGGCAGAACGAGCCTAACGGGGCATGGTGGCTCTACAAGTGGTATGCCGATATGATGGGCGGCGACATGGCCAAGATTGAGGTCATCAACGCCAGACATGAGAATGATGCCTTCGGCCCCGGCTTGTACGGGCTAAGCTCCATTCAGGACAACAAAAAGCAGGTCAGTATCGCGTTCGGAGGCACCCAAGGAGACGGCCAGATCGTGTTCAATAACGTGACAGGCAATGGGAACAGCCCCTCCTTCCTCACAGAAGCAGAAGCGGTGCATATCACCGTATGGCATGCTGGATATACGGGCTTGACCGGATTTCTCGTAGAGCCTACCCAGATCCTGGACCGTGATTATCCCGTCAAGAACGGCTCGGTCACACTGGATGTCAACCTGAACGATTACACCTCGGCGTATTATGCAGTCATTACTCCGGCTGTAGATCATGCCCCGAAGGAGACTTTCTATAAGCGCTTCGAGGCTGAGAATGCGCAGGTGCGGACCAATGTGACCCTGACGGATCACTATCCGCGCAAGAGTACCGGACGCTCCGCCTCGAACGGCCAGTACGTCCAAGGCATCAAGGCTGCGGACAGCCTGGTGAAGTGGACCGATGTTACGGTTCCGGCAGACGGGAGCTACCGTCTGGATCTGATTGGCGGCAGCGGCGCAACCTCCACCCTGCGCAATCAGTCCAATACCGGAGATGCGAATCAGCGCATCAATTCCGAATGGTTCATCAAGATTGACGATCAGCCGGCAACGAAGGTGGTTCTGCGTGCGGATTACAACATGCAGCTGCTGGGAGGCAATACGATCTTTGCCGATCTGACGCAAGGAACACATTCCATCGGCATCAGCAAATACAACCCGGATACGGGAGAAGCAGGCCAGGGCGAATCCACCCTTGACGCAATCGAACTAACGTATAGCGGCTTACCGGGCGCACACCCCAACTACCGTGTGCAGGCGGAATTCGCCGACTACGACCCTACGCTGGGGTTGTCGAGAGAGAGCAGCCTTGAAGGCTTCGAGGGCGCCGGATATGTGACCGGTTACGGCAGCAGCCAGGAAGCCAATACCCGCTTTGTGGTAAGTGTGCTGCAGGACGGCATGTATGATCTGCAGATCCGCTATGCCGCATCTGGCGCGGGCAAAATGCAAATTCAACATGACCGCAAGCCGCTCGTGGATCTGCCTGTTGCGGATACTGGAGGACAATGGCAGACCGCTACAGTCCCAACCTTCTTACGCACAGGCATTAACCTGGTTGATGTACGTTCCAGCGCTGCGCTTAGTCTCGATTATATTAACGCAGCCTTCGTCAACCAGACTTCTGTATATTCCGTTGAGGCAGAGGCGGCAACGGTCGTAGGTACTCCAGCCGGCTCCGAGCTGCCACTCATCCGTGAGGATGCCTTTGCCAAATACGCTTCCGGCGGCAAATATGTGAACGGCATTACCTCCTTCGACGGAGCAGAGCGGTATCTGGAGCTTAAGGACATCACGGTGTCCAAAGCAGGCACTTATAAACTGGTTGTTACCTACGCGAACGGTGAAAGTGCGGGGACCCATGCTTACAACAATGACGTTGTTGAACGCTATGCGCAAGTAAGCGTCAACGGCGGCGAGCCGCAGACAGTCTACTTCAAGAACACCATCTCATGGCAGCAGTTCGCCACACAGACCTTTGATGTTGAACTGAAAGCAGGCACCAACAGCATCCGTTTCTCCAATAATAATACGTATGACGGCGGCTCCAACCCTTATGGAGGAACCGGGGCGCAAGGCTTCACTCCTTACACAGCGGTTCCGCGCCAATACGCGCCTGCGTTCGACCGGTTCGATATTTATGCGCGGCATACGCTTGCGATTGACGACGGCGGCAATAACGGCGGCGGTGATCCTGGCGGCGGTAACAACGGCGGCGGTGATCCCGGCGGCGGCAACAACGGCGGCGGTGATCCTGGCGGCGGTAACAACGGCGGCGGTGATCCTGGCGGCGGTAACAACGGCGGCGGCGATCCTGGCGGCGGCAATAACGGCGGCGGCGAAACTGACGGCGGCAATAACGGTGGTACTAACGCCGGTAGTGGCAACGGCGGTAACCCTACCATTGGTTCGATCACCCCTGTTCAGCCGGAAGCACCAAGCGGCAGCGGCCATTTGACCGTCGAAGCAGAGGTGACAGGAACTACTGCTACAGCCACACTGGATGCGCAGAAAGTAAAAGCGGCAGAACAGATCACCGTCTCGTCTCCGCTCGGCACCTTCCACTTCCCTGTAAAAGCGGTTGATACCGCAGCTTGGGGACAGCAATTGGGAACCGGGGACTGGAAGCTTAAGGTCAGTATGACGGTCCTGCCGGAACAGCGGCAGCAAGAGATCCTTCAGGCTGTTCTGGCAGCCCAGGGCAAATTAATCAGCCCTGCCATTGAATACACGGTAACGGCTGAAGCCAACGGACGCACAGTGGAGATTCCAGGGTTCAAGGGCAGCTATTCCCGGGGCACCCTGCAGCTCGACAGTCCGGCAGACAGCCGGAATACGACCGTGGTCCGGATCGGGAAGGACGGAAGCTTCACCTTCGTCCCGGCGGTCTTCAACGGCACCGGTGTAACCTTCTACAGTCCGAACAACGGCACATTTGCGGTAATTTCAAGCAACAAGACATTCGAGGATATCAAGGGGCACTGGGCACAGGCATCCGTCGAAAAGCTGGCCTCCAAGTACATCCTCACCGGCTTAACGGACAGCAGGTTCGCACCGAACGCTACCACAACGCGCGCGGAATTCGCAGCGATGATAGTTCGTGCGCTGGGCTACTCCTCCTCCGATTCAGCAGATGTTTCGTTTAAGGATACCCCCTCCGGCGCATGGTACACCGGAAGCGTCGGAACAGCCGTAGAGCTGGGTCTGGTGCAGGGCGGAACGGACAATAATTTCCGGCCGAACGACATCATTACCCGCCAGGAGATGACCATTATTCTGGTTAAGGCGATGGCCCTTGCAGGCTCGCCGCTCCCGGCTTCAGAGCTTCAGCCTGCAGCCTTCAAGGATGCAGACAAAATTTCGGGCTGGGCGCAGCAGGATGTGGCCAAGGCGGTTCAGGCAGGCCTGATCACCGGTACACCTACCGGGCAATTCCAGCCGGGTCAATCCGCAACCCGTGCGGAAGCGGCAACCGTCATCCTCCGCTTGCTGTCACAAGCGAAATTAATGAACTAAGCTATGCTATCAACACCATAAAAATCAAGCAGAGCAGCGATTCTCCAATAACAGGAGAATCGCTGCTCTGCTGTTTTTGGTTTATGGAGGCTTGTTTATAGAAGGCAGCTTACATTTCTTGCACTTCATTTATTGGTCTTGCATCTGTGGTTTGTATGTTATAATATATTAAAAAATGTTATGACATACATCAGGAGTGATGCAGTGCAATCGCCAGTATTAGCTATTGGAGAACGGTTAAAAGAAATACGAGCAACTAGAAATCTTACACTTGAAGATGTTTCTAAACTTACCGATGTAAGTAAGCCCATGCTTGGACAAATTGAAAGAGGGCAGTCTTCACCAACTATTACAACTCTTTGGAAAATCGCAGTGGGCTTAAAAGTTCCTTTATCTTTATTATTGGAAGAGCTAGAAGAGGAGTGCAGTGTGGTTGATACACTGTCCAAAAACGCTATCCTCGAAGAGGATGGAAAAATGAGAGCCTTTCCTGTTTTTCCTTTTGACCCTACCCGTAACGTTGAAATATTCTATATCGAATTTGATCCCGGATGCCAGCATCCATCTAAAAAGCACCTTGATGGTGTGGAAGAATATGTTTTTGTGGAGCAAGGTATGTTAGAAATGGTAGTCAACAACAACAAAATTGTTCTAAAAGAAAAGCAAGCACTCCGCTTTCGGGCTAATGTTTCTCATTCCTACAATAATCCCTATCAAGAAACATGTGTCATTTACAACATGATTTTTTACCCAAGAGCATAGGCAAGTTTCATCTAAGATCTTCTAGAAAATATTTAAAAATGAGGTGTGATGATTATGGCAATTGAAAAAGTAAAAGATTTTTTCAAACAATATGGGATGGATTCTCAAATTAAAGAATTTGAAGTATCTAGTGCAACCGTGGATTTGGCTGCATCTGCATTAGGTTGTGAGCCAGAGAGAATCGCAAAAACACTTTCTTTTATGGTAAATGGACAAGCTGTTTTAGTAGTTGCCGCCGGGGATGCAAAAGTGGATAACAAAAAATTCAAAGAGTATTTCAAAACAAAAGCAAAAATGCTTTCTCCAGATGAAGCCATTGATAGGGTTGGTCATGCAATTGGAGGTGTTTGTCCATTTGCTATTAAAAATGATGTTTCTGTTTATCTAGACATCTCTTTAAAACGTTTTAAGACAATCTATCCAGCTTGCGGGAGTAGCAACAGTGCGCTTGAACTTACAATAAAACAATTAGAACAATACTCTAGTTATTCAGTGTGGATTGATGTATGTAAAGGATGGAATGATTGCACATAAAACCGGAGTTTCCTTGGTATCTAAACGCATAGCAAGCCGCTACAGCTCATTTTGCTTCTTCAACAATCTTAGCCAATTTCTTTTTACTTTTGATGGTAGATCGTGTACGGTAGTAGCATATAACTCGCCCCATAGCGGCCTGTAGCAGACTTTCACCGCCAAGTTTCCATCCATGGGGACGCTCTCATAAGTGAATTGGAGGTGTGATTAATGAAACTAATTCGTTTAATGAAATCATTCCGATTTTGGTTAGTTTTAATTTCATTTGTTGCTATTGTTGTAAATATTTCAGGGAATGACGACTATAACATCCTGTTGGCCATAACTAGTCCGTTGGTCTGGATATACGAATCATCTCATTTTGTACGAAAAACAGGCATTCCAATAGCAGTAGTCTATCTCACAACATTAGCTTTCTGGTATCTTGTTGGTTTCATTCTGGATCGACTGTTACAAAAAATAAGGAACAACAAATCCTAGATAAAGGGGCGTCCCAAGCAGCCATTACATGGCTTATGGGACGCCCCCTGCTATCTCGGCTTACTCCACCGCGCTCAGATACACTTCAAATGCGGATAAGGTCGGGCACCAGCGTGATTGATCAATGGTCAGGCGGATCTGCCTTGCCGTAAGCTCCGGGAATTTGAGAATACGCTTATGTCCGATAACCGTACATTCACAGAACCTTCTCCAGGTAGCTCCGTCCAGATATTCCAGATGAAGCTTTTCGATACGCTGGCCTGACTGGATATGCTCCTTGAGCACGATCGTATCGAAGGACTGCTCCACATTCAGGTCAAGCTCAATGGAAGCCTGCTCCGTTCCTTCCTTGGGGCACCAGAATGTATCTCTGTTCCCGTCCAGTACCCGGCCGGCCGCATTGGCCTCTCCCGCCGTCTCCGTTGCGGCGGCCTGAGCCCCCGCAGCCAGATTATACTCGAAGGTGGACCGGATTACCTCTCCCAGCTCGGCCATTCGGCGGGCATCGTTCTCATGAATGAGACCGCGCTTGTCGGGCGGAAGATTGAGGAGGAACGTCGAGTTGCCGCCAACCGACTTATCATAGATGTCCAGCAGCTCTTCGAGGCTGCGGACCTGGTCGTCCTCAGCAGCGTGGTAGAACCAGCCGGGCCGGATCGAGGTATTCACTTCCGCCGGATACCAGACGAGCTCCTTCCCGGCGATGGCTTCCCGGCTGCCCAGATTCTCATCGCGGGAGTTGCTGCGTCTGGCGAATTCGCCGTCGTCCACATGCTGCGACTCTTCCTGGATTTTCTCGCAATCCTGCAGCTCTGCCGGAACGACACTCCACTCGGACTCACGGGTATGGCCGGCCTCATTGCCGCACCAGCGGACGTCCGGACCGCATACGGAGATCACCGCGCCCGGCTGCAGCTCCCGGATCACCTCATAATATCCGTCCCAGTCATAGACCTGCTTCAAGCCATTCGGACCTTCACCGCATGCACCGTCGAACCAGACGCAGAAGATGTCCCCGTACCCGGTTAACAGCTCACGTAATTGATCCTTGAGATATTCGTTATACTCCGAAGTCCCGTACCGTCCGTCATGGCGGTCCCACGGAGACAAGTACACCCCGAATTTCAGTCCTCCCTCACGGCAGGCATCCGCTACCTCCTGTACCATATCGCCTTGGCCATCACGCCATGGACTGTGCTTCACGGAATGCCCGGTATGGCTGCTGGGCCAGAGACAGAAGCCGTCATGATGCTTGCAGGTCAGGATCAAGCCTCTCATTCCCGCCGATTTACACACCTCCACCCACTGTTTGGCATCAAATTCTTCGGGATTGAAGATTGCCGGTGCTTCGTCGCCGAGCCCCCATTCCTTATCGGTGAACGTATTGATTCCAAAATGTATAAATGAATAGAATTCCAGCTCCTGCCAGGCCAGCTGCCGTGGAGAAGGTACTACTTGCGCTGCGATTCTGATATTATCATTCATCCCTATGCTCCCCTTTGATAGTAGTCTATATAAGACGCACTTAAGATTTGAACTTGAAGCTTCGTCGTCACTGCGGTGAACATTTGGACTTCCGGCCGCTGTTGTCACCAGATTTCTTGATTTTGAACCGCTGTTCGCGGGTGAAATCCGTTGACAAAGGCGGACGCTACCGCTCCTACAGCTCCAAATTTCCCCTCCGCTTCTTTTGCTTTTTGTTTATTTCTTTAGTGCTTCTTATCTAGTACGTTACCAGCTCTACCTCATAAGCGCCCAAAGTCAGCGAATCCGCGAAGCGGCTGCCGGACAGCAGCCCGGATGCCTCCCTATCCAGCTGTATGGTCTGCTCTATACCGGTGGTGTTCACACAGAGTAAAGAGCCGTCTTCCAGGCTGCGTGCGACCACGCCTGAAGGGGTAACCGGACCTTTCTGGATGCCAAGCGCCGGGTACAGCCTATCAAGAAGCAGACTTAGAAAATCGGCATCTGCCGGTATCGCGACATAGATCGCCTCTCCCTTGCCATAACGGTTCCGCGTGACTGCGGGCGACTTCTCGAGTGTATTCGTGAACGAAGCCACAGTCTCTGCCGTGCGGGCTTCCAGTATCTCGTAATAGCTGATCTCAGGCTGACTTTCCTGCTCCCCGAGGAGAATAGCCGGCTTTTCCCGTTCCAGATGAAGCTCTGTCTTCTCAAGACCTCCGGCATTCTCCGCAGGCGTATGGCTTCTGGTTCTCATGAAGGCTCCGCTGCGGATGCCGAAGACATCGCTTAGCCCGCCGGGCATCGGGGTATCGAACACGCGGTTATGCTCATTGACCTTCGCAGAATACGCCGTCATCACAGCGGTGCCACCTGCCTCAACGAAAGTGCGAATAGCGGCCGCTGAGGCTGCATCCATGACGGCATGTCCCGGCACGATCAGAAGCTTGTAATCCTTACGCAGACTGCGCAGATTCACAATATTACAGTCCAGATTGGCCCGCTCCAGAGCCTCGTAGACCTGGAGGACTTGCTGGGTATAATCGGTCTTGTAAAAGCTCCGGTTGCCGTCCATCACCTTCAGGCTCTCGTACGAGTAGGCGATGGCAATCTGCGGAGAGGTCTGTCTGGGAAGCCCGCGTTCCTGCAGCAGCTTGAATTCCTCCGCGATTTGTTTGAACTCCTCATACTTCCAGCCCGGCGTGCCGTCATGATCCACCAGACCAAATACATATTGCTCCTCACCGCCCAGCATCGTCCGCCAGGTCCATGCGCAGACAGCCTGAGCCCTGTGGACAAGCGAGAGATAGGCATACATTCTCATGGCCAGGCGCGGGGAAGCGTAGCCTCCGAAGTCGCCAGTCTGGAATTCAAGACACCAGATGGGCTGGTCAAGCTCGCCAATGCGGTGATCCATGAAGAAGCAGGCGGCGGTCAAGGCCCGTCTGTCCTCGGGATTGGTGCCGGGGTAGAACCCGATACCGGGGAGATCAATGATCTCCTCATATTGCTTCAGATAATCGAACCCGTAGCCGGGATTCTCTGACCAGTGATTCGTCGATTCCCTGGCTTCAGGCGCGAACTGCCTGACAATCCGGCTCAGACCCTGCATATAAGCCAAGACTTCATCGGAATAAAATCGCCACATGTCCAGCACCCGTTCCGGCGCGCCATGAATCTGGCCGGAGACTGGAAGCACGACATCGTGGAAGCTGCTCAATTTGCGCGACCAGCGCTGGGTAGTCCATGCCCGGTTCAACTGGTCTACCGTGCCGTACTTGTCTTTCAACCAAGCTTCAAAGCGGTCTCTGGCCTCTCTGGAATAGGAAGGCGCTCCCGAGCCCAGCTCATTGCACAGTCCGAAGGCATACAGGGCCGGATGATTCCGGTATTTACATACCAGTGTCTCGGCGAACTTATACGCGTATTCCTGGAAGGCCGGGTGGCCGATATCCTCCATATAGCGTGTTTGCGCTTCCATACGGATGCCGTTTGTATCGGTCCGGTCAATCGCCGGATACTTCTTGTGGAGCCATGTCGGAGCCGGGCGGGTTGCGATATCCAGCACGACCTGTATACCCGCCTCGTGAAACAGATCCATGACTTCATCGAACCATTCAAACGTAAAGTTGCCTTCAGAGGGCTCAAAGCTGTCCCAGCACAAATGCCCCAGCCGGACAACGTTAAAGGATGCTGCCCGCATCCATTCAATATCTTGTGCCCATCTCTCCTTGGGCCAGTCATGCGGATGGTAATTCGCTCCTGCATACAACAATCTAATCACCGCCATATAAAAATAGTAAAATACACAAACTATATTAAATGCTGCCTTGATAATATGAAATATAATAAATGAATCAATTGATATAATAAAATGAAAGTAAAATAGAACGGCCAATATATTTGCATGAATCTCGCAATATTGTTATTTATCCCTGGGTCCCATGGGCTATATACTAAACAGCATCACATACAGGGAGGTCAATACATGAAGATAAAGTTTGCGAAGCAGGCGTCTATCGCCCTTGTGGCCGGAGTCCTGCTGACAGCTGTTGCCGGCTGCAGTGCGGCATCCGATCCGGGTCAGGCTGTACAGGGGGATCAGGGAAATACCGGGCAACAAGAGGCTACGATTACCTTAGGCCGTGTGGTCGGCTCCGACAACAAATTCAAGAATGGGGAGACCATCGAGAATAATGTCCATACCAAATGGGCCAAGGAGAAGTTCGGCATTGACTTTAAGGTAGATTGGACCGTAGGAACCGGAGATGCTTACACGACCAAGCTCCGCCTTCTGCTTAACTCCAATGAAAAGCTGCCGGATGTCTTCACCCTGAACGATCCGACGCTTGAGAATCAGGTCGTCGATTCCGGCAAGGTGATGGATATCGACGAGGCTTTTGACAAGTACGCTTCGCAGCGGCTTAAGGATCTGTACGCCCAGTACCCCGAAATATGGAATACGGTTACTTATGACGGCAAGCATTACGGCCTGCCTACCTTCAACGCCAACAGCTCTTTCAGTGTGCTCTGGATTCGCCAGGATTGGCTGGATACCTTAGGCCTGAAGGCGCCCGAGACTATCGCGGATATGGAAGCTGTAATGGATGCGTTCGTCAACCGCGACCCTGACGGCAATGGGATCAAGGATACCCTCGGATTATCCCTGTCGCTCAAAAAAGGCGTCACGGCCGTGAAGGACACCTTCATGGTATCCAGCGATTTCCTGTTCGGACAATCTGCTATCCCTACTTACTGGACAGAGGGGCCGGACGGCAAGCTTCAGTACGGCTCTGTTCAGCCTACAGTCAAGGAGGGCCTGATCAAGCTTAGCGAATGGATGAGCAAAGGCTATCTGGATAAAGACGCCGGGATCATGGATGAAGCCAAGGCGGCGGAGAGCTTTGTTCAGGGCAAATCTGGCATGGTCTTCGGCCCGACCTGGATGGCTTCCTATCCGTTCAGTGCGGATATGACCTTTGATTATATACCGGTTCCCATTCCTGCAGGCATTGACGGCAAAATGGGCTTTGGCAGTGAACCGCAATCCTCCGTCCGCTTCTATTTCAACAAGGATTTCAAATATATGGAGGCCTTCTTCAACTATCTGGACGCCATCATGGGACCCGGCTTCTACGATCCTTCCTCCGAACTGGCTAACGGCTGGGCCGAGGGCTACGACTATGTCATCGTGGACGGCAAACCGGTCTATGACCAGGACAAAATCCCGGGCGGATGGATTGATGTGAAGAAATACACCATCTACGGCAACGACATTCAGACGCCCAAAAAGGAGCTGGAGGTCATGGCCAAGCTCGGCCAGGGCAAAACACCCGAAACCCCTTACGAAATGTATTTCTCGGCCAGACCGAAGAAATGGGCAGAGGCTGCTGCCGTACTGCAGACTTACATCGACGAAGCCTCCGTATTCGATAAATATACCGGCCCTCCGACAGCAACCATGGCCCAAAAGGGCGAGCTGCTCCGCAAAATGGAAAGTGAAGCTTTCCTGAAAATCATTTACGGGCAAGAATCGCCGGATTCGTTCGACAGCTTCGTGGAGAAATGGAAGTCCTCCGGCGGAGATGATATTACCAAAGAGGTGAACGAGTGGTATCAGGCGCTTAACCAATAGAAGACTTTTGCCAAATGAACCTATAGAGGAGTTGTCCGGATGATGGAATGGAAGAAGAGCAAGACGCGATTTACTCGCCAGCTACCTCTTCATTTGCTCATACTGCCATCTGTAATCTGTTTGCTGATCTTCAATTATGCGCCTATGGCGGGGCTATTGATGGCTTTTCAGGACTTCAAGCCCCGGCTTGGGTTCCTGCATTCACCATGGGTGGGCCTGGAGCATTTTCAATATATGTTTACGTATCCTGACAGCGTGCAGGTCATTTATAACACCCTGCTCATCGCTTCACTTAAGATTACGGCCAACATTATAGTCCCGATCCTCTTTGCCTTGCTGCTGAATGAGGTTCGCGCGCTGCTATTCAAACGGTTCGTGCAGACCCTCGTGTATCTCCCGCATTTCCTGTCCTGGGTGATTCTGGGAGGGATTCTGACGGATATCCTCGGCAATAAAGGCATTGTCAATCACCTGCTGACGCTCCTTGGCGCCGATACTGTATTTTTCCTTGGAGACGGAACCTGGTTTCGGATCACCGTAGTGGTCAGTGATGTCTGGAAGGAGTTCGGCTTCGCCGCAATTATCTATCTCGCCGCCATGAGCGGCATCAATATGTCGCTGTATGAAGCCGCCGAGATCGACGGCGCAGGCCGGTTCAAGCAGACGCTCCATGTCACCTTGCCGGCGCTGGTTCCCGTTATCCTGGTTGTGGGCACGCTCGCGCTGGGCAATATCCTCAATGCGGGCTTCGACCAGATCTTCAACCTGTACAACCCGCTGGTCTACCGGGAAGGGGATATTATCGATACCTTTGTCTACAGGGTAGGTCTCATGAACGGCTCCTTCAGCTTCGCGACCGCCGTCGGCTTATTCAAATCGGTCATCAGCTTCATCCTGATCGTTACGGCTTACCGGCTGGCCTACCGGTTCGGAAATTATCGCATCTTTTGAGTAAAGGCAGGCGGAATCTATGTATCGGAAAACAATCTCTTACCGCTGGTTTACAGTGCTCAACACTGTGCTTCTTGCAGTCCTGGCTATATTATGTATTCTTCCCCTTGTGCACGTAGCGGCCGTATCCTTCAGTTCCAGCGCGGCGGCTACGGCTAATCAGGTGTTTTTCTGGCCGGTCGGCTTCACGGCTGAAGCCTACTCCAGAACGCTTACGAATCCCTTGTTTCTGCGTTCCCTAATTCTATCTGTGGAAAGAACGCTCGCCGGAACCCTGCTGTCTATGGCATTGACCGTTACCGCCGCTTATACCCTTTCGCGCTCATTTTACGGCAGAAGCTTCTACTCCTGGTTTTTTGTCTTTACCATGCTGTTCAACGGCGGCCTGATTCCAACCTATCTGCTGATCACGCAGCTTCATTTAACCAACACGCTGTGGGTCCTGATTCTGCCGTCTGCGGTGAACGTGTTCAATACCATTCTGATGATGCAATTCTTCCGCGCCATTCCCAAAGAGCTGGAGGAGGCGGCAAGCATTGACGGAGCGGGTTATCTGAGGTCTCTGATCACGATCTATCTTCCCTTGTCGCTTCCCTCCCTGGCCACCTTATCCTTGTTCTCGATGGTCTGGCACTGGAACTCATGGTTTGACGGGCTGATCTATATGACCGATTACCGGCAGTATCCGCTGGCGACATTTCTGCAGACGATCATTCAGAGCGGCGACATGCGCAACACGAACATTGACCCCAGTCAGCTGAAAATTCTGTCGGAACGCACGGTGCGTTCTGCGCAAATCCTGATAGGAGCATTGCCGATCCTGCTCGTCTATCCGTTCCTGCAGAGGTTCTTCGTACAAGGGTTGACGATGGGCGCGGTTAAAGAATAAGATAAGCACAAAACTTAGGAGTCAGAAGCAGATGGGCAACAAGGAACGCAGTCTCTTCTCCAAGCTGGTCGGCTCGCTGGTTATATTGTTACTGCCGGTTCTGATCTTGTCGGTCTATTCGAACAGAGTCAATGAGAACGTGATTACCAGCCAAATCAAACAATCAGGAATCAGCCGGTTATCTACCTTAGCCACACAGATGGACAATATTATTACTCAGCTGGAGACCTTCACCTACCTCCTGATCCGTGATCCGAACGTCATTGAATTTCAGGACCTGTCCTTGCTGAATTCCAGCTACTACGAACAAATCAGCCGCAAAAAGCTCATTCAGGATAAGCTGTATCTGCAAAGCGCCTCGACGGAATGGATCAATGAAATCACGGTCTATTCGCCGCGTTCAGGGCAGACCATATCTACGGTCAACGGAACCTCCTATGATCTGGAACGTCTTCAGCGGCTGAGCAAGGACAACTGGAATTTCATTATGGATGACGATCATGGAAATAAACAGGGCACGGTCATCCACTTGACCTTTGAGCCCTACCAGTCCAGCAGCGGCATCGCCAGAGCCAATTCGATCATTGAAATCAGCTTTCACATGAACAACGTAATCCGGATGCTGGAGCAGTTTCAATCGCAGGGAATTGGGGAAGCGCTTTTTTATAAACCTGATGACATCTTCTTATCCACGCCCTCTTGCCCGCCTGAGCTTCTCCAGGAGGCTGTATCCGTCTTGAAGCGGACGCAGCGGACGCAGCTGGCGCATGAGGGCAATATTACTCTGGATGTCAGCGGAACTTCCTATCTTCTGTCTTATTCCGATGTGCAGGTGCTGGACGGGTATGTGGTTAACCTTGTGCCTTTATCCGAGATTCTGACGCCACTTAGGGTGACCAACCGGTTCGCCTATCTGGTCCTCGGACTGATCCTCATCGTAGGCATTGCCTTATCGTGGCTGCTGTACCGCAATGTTCAGGTCCCGCTGCGCGCTCTGGTCAGAGGGGTGCAGCTCATCAAGATGGGACAATACAAGACCAGAATTCCGCTTCAGGCGAACAACGAGTTCCGGCTCATTGTATCGAGATTCAATGACATGTCGGCGCAAATCCAGCAGCTGATCGAGAATGTGCTGGAGCAGCAGCTGCTCACGCATGAAGCTGAGCTGAAGCAGCTGCAATCACAGATTAATCCCCATTTTCTGTATAACAGCCTGTCCTACGTGATCAGCATGACCAAGCTGGAACGTAAGGATGCCGTGCTGCAAATGGCTTATCACCTGTCCGATTATTACCGTTATACGACCCGGGTGGAGAATCAGGCGGTGAGGCTGGCGGATGAACTGAAGAATGCTGCCGATTACCTCAGCATCCACCGGATGCGGATGAGCCGCATCCGCTACAGCATCGAGGTGGCGGACCTCATGCGGGACCTTGAAGTGCCCCGGCTGATTCTCCAGCCGATCGTCGAGAATGCGCTGATTCACGGGATTGAAGCCCTGGAGGGCCCCGGGAGGATCACGATTAGCGGGAGCCTGGACGGCAACGGATATTCGTTGATAGTTGACGACAACGGCGGTACTATGACCACCGTCCGGCTTCAGGAGCTACAGAAGCTGCTCACGAACCGGTATGGCGAACGGTCGGAAGCCTGCGGCCTGCTGAATGTGCACCGGCGGCTCCAGCTCCGGTACGGAGCGGATTCAGGGGTGAGGCTGTCGGTCAATGCGGCATCGGGACTGCGGGTAGAGCTGTACTGGACAGAGAAGGCGGTGGAGGATGAAGCTGTTAATCGTGGATGATGAAGAGCACTTAGTGGAGAGCATGACCGCAAGCATTGCCTGGGAGACGGCTGGCATTACCAGCGTATTCTCAGCCTATTCCGGCAAGCAGGCTTTGGAGCTGATGGGGAAGCATGCCGCGGACATCGTGGTGACCGATGTCCGTATGCCCGGCATGAACGGCATTGAGCTGATCCGGGCGGTCAAGCAGAATTGGCCTCAGACGGTCTGTATTCTGCTTACCGGCCATGCAGAATTTGAATATGCGCAGCAGGGGCTGAAAGCTAGGGCGGCTCATTATTTCCTCAAGCCTGTGAAGGATGAGGAGCTGCTCGCTGCCGTCTCTGAAGCGGCCTGCGGGCTGCAGGCCGAGCGGGAGCAGATGAACGCCTATGTGCAGTCCCAGGCGATGGTTCACCGCAATCTGCCTATCCTGCGCTCCAACCTGCTGAACCATCTGATCCAGGGACGCATGTGGACTGAACGCAAATTGACAGAGCAGCTCCAGTTATACGGCCTTCCAATCGGATTAGGTGATACGATCTCCCTGATTCTGATCCGCATCGAGGACCCGCAGAAGCGCTACGATCCGTCCGATATGTCACTCCCGGGCTTCGCCGTTACCAATATTGTGGAGGAGCTGGTGTCCCAGCACTTCAAAAGCTGGAGCTGCGAGGATGTATACGGCCATCTTCTGTTCATTGTGAATAGCGGCGGGGATGCAAGGGGACGTCAACTGGAGCAGACCGCGGATGAGATGAGGCAGATTGTCAGCCGGTTGCTGCATCTGACGATCTCGGTCATTCTCTCCCCTTCCGGGACCTTTCCTGCCAGTGTGGAGGAGCTGTATCAGCGCTGCGTCGCCACGGTCCGCTCGCAGATCGGCTACGACAACGACTTCGTCGTCCAGCTCGGCGGTCATAATGTCAAACCGGCCTCTCTGGTGGTCGCTTCCCTCTACTCTCCTCCCCTGTTCCCGCATCTGCTTGAGGCCGGGAACTGGGAGGCGGCAAGAGAGAAGCTGCATGTGGTGTTGCAGGAATGGGGCACGAAGTATAGCGGCTCGTATGAGCATTTATCGGAGATTGTTTACGCATTGAAGTCCGCGTTCTCCTACTTTGTGCATAAGAACGGCGGTCTGCTGACAGACTACCGCCTGCATACGCCGCTTGATATCAGGAGCATCGGAGAACTGGAATATTGGGCAACGGGCTTGCTGGACAGGCTGCAGCATGAGATGAACACCGAGCTGTCCGCCTCCCGTCACTCCGTTGTCGCGCAGATTCATCAATTCGTGCAGGAGCATCTGTCGGAGGATGTCTCCCTTCAGGCTATCGCCGAATATGTGTATATGCATCCAACCCATGTATCCAAGGTCTTCAAGCGGGAGACGGGAGAGAACCTGTCCGATTACCTGCTGCGGCTGCGGATGGAGAAGGCTGTATTCTTGCTGAAGGACAGTAAATACAGAGTTTATGAAGTAGCGAACCGCCTGGGATACAAGAACCCCACGTATTTCATCAAAGTCTTCAAGGAGCATTTTGGCGTCACCCCCCAGGAATTCAGGGAGAGCACGCTTCTCTAATTACGCTCCCGGTAATTCCGGGCCAAAAAGCCCACCAAAGAGGCAATCGCCTTGACGGTGAGCTTTTTGTCGTTCTATATATGCGAAAAATCCACTACCGGCAAGCACGCGGTCCGCAGCAGTCTGTCCGCTGCTGTCTTCTGGTGTCTGCCAATAGAGGGTCATGCAAGGGTATAACTAACGGAATAGCACGCATTTCCCCGATTCCCTGAAATACTTGATCAGCCGCTCAATCGGCTCGCGTCCGCATTTCAGCTGCTCGCCAAGACAGTCGATACACAGGAAATCCTGGGCATTGCGCGTGACCAGCTTCAGGTAAATCGCCACATCATCCGTCATCAGAGGGACCCCGCATTGTCTGCAGGTTCTGTTCATGCTCATACGCTTCTCTTCTTTCTTATCTCTAGACCAATCAGACCAATTTCGCCCGCACGATCAGACAGTCATGGGCTGGAACGACCGGAGCGAACCGTTCTCTGAACACCCCAAGCTCCTTGTGCTCCCAGCAGTCATACAGGGACAGCGATTTGCCGGAAGCATACGGAAGCCCGAAATCCCAGAATTGCAGCGACATCTCTCTTTGACCATCACTCAGATTGAAGAATCCGATCGCGAGGTCACCGTCTGCTAATACTTTTACCAGCATGAATACTTCATTGGTATGGAACCACTGCGGCTCAGGCTTAATGCGGTAAGCTCCGCGGCCCTCGATATCCTGGTTGATGGCAATCAGATCCGGGTTCAGTAGAATGTTCTTGGTCGCTTCGTTGGCCTTGCGGATGTCACTGCCGATCATCAGCGGAGAGCCCAGCAGGCTCCACAGCGAGAAGTGCGTCTTGTACTCCACATCCGTGCAGCCGCCGATCTGGCTGCCGATGAAGTCGCTGTTGCTGCCCCCGTACATGCCGACTACCAGCATATCCAGATCATTATGGCAGTAGGCTCCGGTGTAGGCGGCTTTGTCGAGCTGCGACAGCGCGAGGGTCTTGATCGATTCCCAGCTGTCCTGGATATCGCCGGTGGAACGGTACATATGCGCGCCGGATTCACGAATCCACTGGTAGACATTATCCTCACCCCAGTTACATGCGGAGAAAAGAATATCTCTTCCGCAGTTCTTAAGTGCGAGACTCATCCGCTTGTACAGCAGCTCTCCCGACATATGTCTCGGCTTGAAGCAATAGTCGTACTTAAGAAAATCCACGCCCCATTCAGCCAGGGACTCCGCATCCTGAAATTCATGCTCGAAGCTGCCCGGATACCCGGCGCAGGTATGCGTTCCCA
Source organism: Paenibacillus sp. FSL P2-0089 (assembly GCF_038595095.1). Taxonomy (NCBI): domain Bacteria; kingdom Bacillati; phylum Bacillota; class Bacilli; order Caryophanales; family Paenibacillaceae; genus Paenibacillus; species Paenibacillus sp. FSL P2-0089. The sequence goes on along the minus strand of NZ_CP152006.1, from coordinate 2,607,724 downwards.
CACAAGAGTACATGCCGAACTTCAGTCCCTTGGAGTGAATATAATCTGCAACCGCCTTCATTCCGTTCGGGAATTTGTCCGGGTCAGCCACCAGCTTGCCATCCTTGTCCCGTTCCTTCAGGCTCCAGCAGTCGTCAATGACAATGTATTCGTACCCTGCATCCTTGTAACCGTCCGCCACCAGCGTATCGGCCGCTTCCCGGATCAATTGCTCGTTGATATCCCAAGTAAACGTGTTCCATGAATTCCATCCCATCGGCGGCGTTAAGCCAAGCTGTTGCTGTTTGTCCATCATTCGTATTCATCCTTTCGAGTCCATCATTAAATAAATAGTTACCAGCTAGTAGTCATCTGCATAAATGCTGTATTCTTTATGTATTTAATCACACCAAATCCTTGTAATCTATAGTTTGACGTTGCTTTCATATCGACAAATGTTGCTTTTGAGTGCGATGCTTATCTGCCTCCTTAGCCGCCATCAAAACTGCTTGATCCGTCTCCACTTCTGAACATAGGTGGAAAAGGGTATCTTAATTTTCCGTATTCTCAGGATTAGGCGGGAGCAAGTGGATAAAGAGCATCTAATGGGTTTGATTTCGTCACTTTAGTGGAAATGCGCAAAATTAAGTGTTGTTTATCCAACCATTGCCGTAGGAGGAGCCTTTTGTTCACCAGTAAGTGTATAAAAGGCAACTGTTTCCCTCCACACCTTTGCGCCCGAACCTCCAGCCTTCGCCACCCGTCCTCCACACCTCCTCGCCCGCCGTATGTAATCGGTTTTTCGATTACCTTTCGCCCGCACGCCTCCGCAGCGCCGAATGTAATCGGTTTTTCGATTACATTTCACCCACGTGCCTCCGCAGCGCCGAATGTAATCGGTTTTTCGATTACATTGAGCCCGCACGCCTCCGCAGCGCCGAATGTAATCGGTTTTTCGATTACATTGAGCCCACGCGCCTCCGCAGCGTCGAATGTAATCGGTTTTTCGATTACATTGAGCCCACGTGCCTCCGCAGCGCCGAATGTAATCGGTTTTTCGATTACATTGCGCCCGCGCGCCTCCGCAGCGTCGAATGTAATCGGTTTTTCGATTACATTGAGCCCACGCGCCTCCGCAGCGCCGAATGTAATCGGTTTTTCGATTACATTGAGCCCACGCGCCTCCGCAGCGCCGAATGTAATCGGTTTTGCGATTACCTTTCGCCCGCACGCCTCCGCAGCGCCGAATGTAATCGGTTTTGCGACTACATTCGGCACTCGCACCTCCCGCACGCTCAAAAAAGCCCCCTTCACCCCACGCGGCAATCCGGTACTGTCCCGGACCGCCCTGCAGATGGAGAAGGGGGCTCTTACCATAAAGCTCTAGTTCACCTGAACCAGCTTCCATTGCTGGTGCAGATCGCCGCGGTAGAGGTTCTGCTGGAGCTTCGCGCCGTCTGCGGTGGAGGCTCCTGTGACTTCGACTGCCTTGTTACTGTTCACATTAAGAATGCTCCAGTAGCCATTACTCAGCTTGATCAGGCGGAACTGCTGGGCGGTGTTATTCAAATCCTGCATCAGCTGGATGGCTTCGCCGTTATTCTTCGTGCTGTTACGCACATCCATCACCTTATTGTCGGAAGAATTCACGCTGCGCAGCCGGTAAATATTATTGTACGTACCCATATCCGTAACCGTCCATTGCTGAGCCAGCGCGGTGTTCTCCGGCCACTGCTGGAGCTGAAGGGAGTTCGTATTCTGCCCGTTCGGCACATCAATCGCCTTGCCTGACGCCCGGTTGATCAGCTTATACTTCGCATTGTTGGTGACTCCGTTCCACACCCCGTTCCAGGGGTTGAACTGTGCCCGCTCATAATACCATTCGAAGATAAAGCGCGCCATGCCGTCCCGGGTGGCGTTGCCGTCATAGAGCAATCCGCCGTCCGGATCGGCGAAGGAGCTTTTGGGACCGGAATCGAGCAGGAAGCCGTTCATATGGACGGCAATGCTGACATTGCCGGCGGCGGTGAAGATCGCTTTGGTATTCTTGCCGAAGCCTGCGTTCGTACCGTTGAACAGATCCCAATACGAGGAGTCTCCCGGCTGGTTCTTGAACCAGGTAGTTTCAGTAATATTGATCGGGTAAGCATCGGCAGCAGGCTTGATGCTGCTATCCCAGATCTGCTGAAGCGAGTTGAAATTGTCATAAGCACCGTAGCCCGGATACCAGTGTACGGCATAGCCGTAATTGTTCAGCGGGTCGGTCAGCGGACTGGATGCCGTCAGCTGATAATGCTGATCCCAGCCGAGCCCGGAAGCCCAGATCACATTATCCGCGCCCTTGCTGCGGATGGTCGAGATCATCGAGTTCTGGAAATTCTTCAGCGAATTCCAGAACGCCGCGAAGTTCGGCTGGGAGGGATTGCCGCCCCATTGTCCGTTCACATCGCTCAGCACAGGCTCGTTCACCAGCTCGAACATAACATTATCCGCGCTCTTGAGTCCCGGCTGAGAGGCCAGATAACCCCAGATCTGATTGAACTTGTCCAGATTGGCCTGGGTGGTCGCTTTGTTGTCCAGCAGGGTGAAGTCCAGCCCCAGCGTGACATACAGCCCCTTCGTCTTCGCATACTCCACATAAGGAATGATCAGATTCTGGGTAGCTGCCTGAAGGCCCGCGAAGTTATACGTTCCTGCCGCGACATCGCCCATATCCTCCCGGTCGATGAACAGGCGGACCTGATTCGAGTACCAGCCGTGGCTGTTGCCGTATTTGCCGGAGGTGCTGGTGAAGGTATCCGTGATCTCCTTCAGGTACTCCAGAGTGGCCTTATGCCGGTTCCCGCCGTTGCGGTTCAGATAATAATTGCTGTTCTGATACGTCCAGTAAGCCCCGGTAGGCTGATGCCAGCCGCTCAGCAGCACAGGTTGTCCGCTGCTGTTCACCAGCTGATTGCCGCTTACATGCAGCTTGGGAACAGGCGAACCCTCCCAAGCGTTTGCCGTGCCGCCGCCGGACTGCATTGGCGTCAGCAGCAGGGCCAGCATCACCAGCAGCTTCATGGACCAGCTTAATTTCCTTTTTCTCACAGATACCCATCTCCTTCTCATTTCGTGAAATCGGCGGATGCCGTCTTAATGAAAGCGAATACATTTGAATTGTACTCTGCGGGGAGACAGGCGGAAACCTGTGTGATTATAGTTGATAGACTTACAAATTATAGTTGATAGACTCAGATTATAAATTTACATGCAGAGACTCCCTGTATTCCTGGGGGGTCATTCCCGTCATTTTTTTGAAGAACCGGGTGAAGGAATGGTGGGCCTCATAGCCGACATCCTGCGCCACATCGCGGATTTTGAGCGCCTCGTTCCCCAGCAGCTCCTTCGCCTTGACCGCCCGGCACTGATCGATATACTCTGACAGGTTAATGCCCTGCTCCTGCTTGAAGAAGCGGGACAGGTACGACGGATTGAAATAATGCAGCTCGGCCAGCCGCACCAGAGACAGGTCCTCGCCCAAATGGCTGTGGATATATTCGCAGATCCGTTCAATAACCTCCGAGGAACGTTCCTTCTCGGCTGTGCTTCTCCGCTCGAAGAGATCTGCGGCCAGCCTCTCCAGATAATAGATGCCCTCCCCCAGGGAAGAATGCTCGTCCAGCCGCATCAGCTTGCCATATTCATTGACAAGGCTGTAGAGCTCCGAGCGGTTCATATGGGACAGCAGGACAAGGGCAACTGTATAATACAGCTCGGCGGCTTCTTCCACAGAGACGCCCGAATGAATGCCTTCCCGGATCTCCTCCAGCGTCTCGGCGAACCGCTCCCGCCGTCCGGCATCCAGATGGGCCGCAAGATTCTCCACCCGCTGGTGAAGCCGGACCCCCGTCTCACGGATTACGTCAGGCTCGGGCGGACCGCTGCGGTCAATCTGCACCATGGAGATGCCGTCCCCGATCTTCATCTGCTGCAGCCGGTGAAGCCGCTCGTAATGGCGTCCGGTCTCTGTCCAGGTACAGGCCGAGCCGCTGACCGTAAAAGCAACCGGCAGGCCCAGCGTCTGCCGGCAGGATTCCTGGATCATCTCCAGCGTCCCCTCCAGATACCGCGCGAAATTCCCGCCGAAGACAGCCTCGGCATTATGCAGAGGCTGCAGCAGCCACAGGAGATCCCCGTGCCTGTCAAGCACCCAGGCATGCCGGGTCATCTCCGCCAGATGGGAATTCCAGATCAGCCGGGAAGAGGTCAGAAGCTCACGCCGGTCCATGTAAGAGATGCCCTCCGGGTAGGTAAGCCGTCCAAGCACGAGCATGACCGGGAATTGGGCTTCCAAACTGATACCCAGCTTGCTGAAATCTGCGCTTAAAGCATCCGTATCCGCACACAAGACCTGGCTGTCCTGAAGCAGATGGCGGAGATAATCACCCTGCGCCGCCGTCTCCATGGAATCGCGCTGCTCCCTGGACTGCTCCAGCAGCTCGCTCAGCATATTGCCCTGCTCAATCTCCTGCAGCACCTCCTGCACCGTCTCAATAATCTTGTCGAAGCCCTCCGTCTTCAGCAGGTAACGGGCCCCGGGAATCTGCAGCGCACTATAGGCGTAATCGAATTCACTGTAGCCGGTCAGAAAAACAATCCGCGACCGCGGCCAAAACTCCCGGATCTGCTCAGACATCTCCAGCCCGCTCATGCCGGGCATGCGGATATCCGTCAGCACAATATCGATCCGGGTGCGCGCGAGCCACTCCAGGGCCGCTTTTGCCGAATAGACCTTGTAGACATCAAGCTTGTCCGGAAGCAGTTGGTTGAACGCCTCGTATAAGCCGTCTGTTATTATCTCTTCATCATCAACGATCAATAGTCTGTACAAGACCTTCACCTCCTGTCAGCCTGATCCGGATCACTACCCGGAGGCCGCTTAATGTGCTTCTGTCCAGGAACAGGCCGCTGCCTTCCCCGTAGATTAATTGGATGCGCCGGTGAATATTGCTCATACCGGTAACTTCATGTGTTCCGCCGTTCTGATTCAGCCGCCTTCTCAAGGTCTCGATCCGTTCATCGGTCAGCCCGCTTCCGTTATCCTCGACAATAATGCGGATCTCCCGTTCCTCCTGTTCAAAAGAAACCCGCAGCTCCCCATCCTCCGCCTGCTTCTCCAGACAATGCTCATAGGCATTCTCGATAATCGGCTGGATAATCAGACGCGGAACCCGCAGCTCCTTCATGGCTTCCGGCAGCTCGTCGAACTGCACCTGAATGCGCCTGGAGAAGCGCATCTTCTGGATCTCCGTATACATCCGGGAATGGCGCGTCTCCTCCGCAAGCCGGACATTATCCTCCCCGTTCCGGGTGATGAACCGGAAATATTCGCCCAGCATACCGGAGAACTCCTCGATCCGGGAGCTGTCCCCCTGCTTCGCCAGGGCGCTAAGGATGAAGAAGCTGTTATAGAGGAAATGCGGGTTGATCTGCGACTGGAGCTGCTTCAGCTCCGCCCGCTGCATCATCAGCTTCTGGGTGTAATCCTGGTCAATCAGCATCCGCAGCCGGCTGAGCATCTGGTTGAACCGGAGATACAGATAGCCGAATTCATCCTTGCGGCCATGGTCAATCTGAATATCAAGCGAGCCGCTCTCCATCCGTTTGAAGCTGCGGATCAGCACAAGCAGCGGCTTCTGGACGAACTTATAGGTCGCATAGGAATAGATCAGCACCGCCAGAAAGGACGCTGCTGCAAACAGCCAGGCCCAGACCACGAACTTGGTCAGCGGCCGCTTGACCGCCTTCTCCGGCAAGTAGGTAGCCACAGCCATCCCCAGCTTGTCCGAGGTGAAGCTGTCGATATGATACCGGATTCCGTCCAGCTCCCAGTTATACAGATTCCCTTCATCGATCGCCTGGTGATAGCTCTCAATCAGCTCCGGGGAGCTGTTCTCTGTACCGAGTGCAAAGTCCGTCAGCCGCGAAACCAGCAGCGAGCCGCTCTCCTCATACGCGTTGATCGCCCGGAGCGAATCCTTCAGCTTCTCGTTATCCAGCTCAATCTGAACGATGAACAGCGGTGGCTCATTCCTCCTGCCGCTGGATTGGGTAACGCTTAACTCCAGGAAGTTGTTCCAATTGATCAGCCGGCCTTCTTTTCTCAGATCGACCGACCGGAAGAAATTGAACTTGCTGCTGTCAAAATCATCGATGCCATTCATCGCGGACAGCGTTTTGTTAATGGTCCGGATATGAACGAACACATCGCCGATATAGGCGCTGCTGTTCTTCAGGGAGGTGAGCCGCTGCGTGATGTAGTTCAGGCTCTCCCGCTTTTGAACATCGTCCATATAATTCCAGGTAACGGCAATCTTATTCAGCTCGGTATCCTGGGCAAGATCATACTGCTGGATCTCCATCCACTCCACCTCGCGGTTCAGGTCCTCCAGATAATAGGTTAATTGCGACAGAGTCGCTCTGGACAGATCCTGACTTGCATTCCTGTAGCTCCAGTTGTAGAGGTAGAGTCCCAGCAGCAGAATCGGCAGAATAATCGCGAGATACGTGACAACCATCCGGATAAAAATAGTGTGGCGCATCGACACCGCAGGAAACTTAAGCACGTGTACCGCCTCCATTGCTCTGCTCAGGCCCGATCATTTGCCGCTCCCGCCCTTCTCTGCATACCAGTCATTAACCTCAGCCGTAATCTGCTCGCCGCCCAGCTTGTTCCACTGGGCCACGAAATTATCGAACTGACTGATCGGTCTGCCCTGAATGATATCAAGAAAGGCATCAATCTGAAGATTATTTAGAATATTCTGCTTCTCGATCATCGTCTCTGTAGGTGCGCCGACGAAGCTCTCATAGAGCAGCTGAGATTTACGTTCATACCCGTCCAGGATGGAAAAAGCACCCGAAGGCCCATACGTCCGCTCCCAGCCCCAGCCTGTCTCGCTGTCCGCACCTCCGGCCTCGTATGCGGCAATCCGCTTCTGGATCGTCTTCGCTTCATCCTGAAGCACGGAGGCATCGCCGGTGCGCCGGAAGGTCTCCAGCTCCCGGAAGGCCTCCAGGTTCTTCTGCACCGGAAACGGCGTCACCGGCGACAGCTTCCACACCGCCTGCGGAGCGTTATAATACCGCTCCACCTCACTCGTAGTCCCCCAGTTCTTCTCCAGATGCAGATTAATCAGCTTGATGAGCGCTTCAGGATGCTGAACACCTTGCTTGACCGCCAGGAACTGGTTCGTGCTGAACGGAAGCGGCACCTTCGGCGGTGCCCCGGACTCCGAGACTAGCGGGAAGGCTTGCCACTCGGCCTGCGGATTATGCTCACGGCTGAGCTGCACGAGGAAGGAGCCCCACTGCTCCCCATACATCATGCCGACCTGCTCATGCTCAATCCAGCCGCTGGCCTTGACCCCGTCCTTGAAGGCGAATTCCCTGTCAATCTGTCCCGTCCGGTACAAGTCCTGAAGCACCTGCAGGGCATGCTTGACCTCCGGCTGGATACCTCCATAGACCAGCTTACCGGTCTTGTCCTTCATCCAGATTCCGGGATACGCACCATAACCGGCCATGAAGCCGGTAAGTCCCATGACCGGGTCCCACAGGTATTTGGTTGCCGCAAGACCGTAAGTATCATGCTTGCCGTTAGCGTCAGGATCTTGCTGCGTAAACGCTTTCGAAATAGCCAGCACCTCTGCCATCGTCTGCGGCGGCTGCAAGCCGAGCCGCTCCAGCCAGTCCGTCCGAATCCACAGGAACATCGCGCCCTCAATGGACGAATTGGTCTCCGGGATGGCCATAAGCTTGCCGTCAAGGGTAACCGTCTCGAACGGACCGGTCCCTTCCTCGTTCAGCACCTTGCGGGTTAACGGGGTTGCATACTGGTCATAGACTTCGCTCAGGTCCTGGATCAGCCCTGCATTGCTCAGCACCCTGAGCTGCGAAGCATTCACCCGCACAATATCGGGGATATCCCCGGAGGCCAGAGATACCCCCAGCTTACGGGAGTAGATGGAGCTCCACTCCGTCCAATCATAGGTAATCTTAATCCCGAGCACCTCTTCATACAGCTCGGTCCAGCGGTTATGCTCCAGCGACTCCCCCGGCAGTTCCTTCAGTATTTCTTCCAGCGCATCGTTGTTCTCACGTACGAACGACAGCTGAATCGGCGGATCATATTTGCTTAGACCCGGCTCCTCATAGAGCGGAGCGCTCCCCGGCTGTCCTTCTGGGACCGGAGAACGCTCCGCAAGGCTATCACTCTTCTCACAAGCGGTCAACAGTTGTACGGCCATGCATGCAGCGACAGTCCAGGCCATTGTATTCTTGATTGTTTTGGGCACCAGTTGCAACCTCACTTTGCAAGATTATTTATTACCGGAATATTATATTATCCAGGCAAAAATAAAGGAATTGTAAGGTGCATTTCTTGTTTGGCTTACCCGTTCTTTACCAATCAAGTGGAAACGGCTTTGCCGTCCTTTTTAAGGACGGTACCGTTTCAGCGGGAAATAGAAGGATAAGTTATCGTGTGCAACATATAAATTCTATATATTTTTAGAAATCCGTGACCGCCTGGAAGGCCGGTTTGGGCTGATGCTGCCGGTCGAACAGCATCGGCGCCTCGGTCCGCCTGGCCGGGAATGTGCTCAGCCAGGTATGATCATCTGCAATGCCCCAGAACATGACCCCGCTTAACAGCTCCTTCCGATCTCTTAGAGCAGCGAATAGCTCGCCGTACCGCGCGGCCTGCCGCTGCAGGATATCCTCAGGAACTACAGGGCCGACATCACTGAGATCATTATAGACATACAGGCTCATATCCAGCTCGGTGATCTGATTATCCAGGCCCAGGGCATGGAACTTCTCCATGGACTCGATTATGCTCTCCACCGAAGGATACTCCAGATTAATATGGGTCTGGTGGCCAACCCCGTCAATCGGCACTCCCTTCGCCAGCATATCCTTCACCAGCTCGTAGAGCCGGTCCCGCTTCTCCGGACTCTCTGTGCCGTAATCATTAATGTACAGTTTAAGCTCCGGTCCTCCAGCCTTGCGGGCCGCCCGGAAGGCGGTCTCGATGAAGCCGGTGCCGGTGATCTTGTACCAGTCGCTGGCCCGCATACCGTCAGGGTCATTCGGCTCAATCACCTCATTCACTACATCCCAGGAGGAGATGTCGTCCTTGTAACGGCTGACAACAGCGGTGATGTAGCTGTCGAGCCGCTTCAGCAGCAGCTTCTTGTTCGCTTCGCGCCCTGCTGCATCGGTCTCATCCACCATCGCCTGACCGGCTTCATCGCGGAAGAACCACTCCGGGGTCTGGCTGTGCCACACCAGGGTGTGGAAGCGCAGCCCCATGCCGTTCGCCTTCGCGAAGGCGACGATCCGGTCGGCCCGTTCCCAGGTGAAGGTGCCCTCAGCCGGTGCAATCGCATCCGGCTTCATGGCATTCTCGGCCACGAGCCAGTTCACATGCCGCTTCAGCAGCTCTGCCGTGGCCCCTTCGGTCTGGTCCGGCTCCACTGCAGCACCTATGGGGAAGTAATCCGCATAGGCTGCCGCCAGCGGCGGGGCCTCCTGCTGCGCCGGAGCTTCCGCCGCAGCTTCAGGCGAAGCTGTAGCGGCCGGAGTCCCGGCGGGCGAGGCTGCCGGGGATGACGCTGCGCTCTCCTGCGGCCCCGGCGAGGGGGCAGCCGGAGCCGCATCCCCGCCCGGAGCGGAGCAACCGGATAACCCTAGAAGCGCGGCTGCGAAGACTATACTCCGGGCCAGTCTGGCCGGAGTGCTTGTTCTGTTATTTTGGCGCATAGTCATCCTCCTTCTACGGTTAACCCACAATCCCGGTACGCTCAATACTCTCCACGAAATACCGCTGCACGAACAGGTAGATAATAATCAGCGGCAGAATCGCCAGCAGAATCCCTGTATCCTGGACCATGCTGAGGTAGAACGGATCAGCCTTGGAATTGGCCCCGTCCTCCAGCAGAATCGCCAGATTATACGGCAGTGAGCCGAGCTGGGTCGCCATTACCTTGCTGGAGGTCAGATAGGTCGTGGTGAAGAAGCTGTCGTTCCATTGCCACACAAACGAGAAGAGCAGCACCGTAACAATGGAGGGTATCGCATTAGGCAGCATAATTCGGATGAAGGTCTTGCCTACCCCGGCCCCGTCGATGTAAGCCGCTTCCTCCACCTCTTTGGGAATCCCACGGAAGAACTGCCGGAAGATGAAAATGTACAGCCCCGCCTTCAACGAGTTCGCCGTAGCAGAGGTTAGAATAAACGGCCAGTAGGTATTGAGCAGATTCAATGATTTGCCGCCGGTTAAGAGCGGAATCAGCCCCATCAGGCTGAAATCCTTCAAATTCAGGTAGACCGGAATCAGAATCGTGATCGGCGGGACCAGAATCGTCAATATGACTCCGGCGAATAACAGCTGGCTTCCCTTGAACTTCAGCCGGGCGAAGCCATACCCTGCAAGCGCGCAGGAGATGGCGGTCAAGATTGTAGTCAGCGCCGACAGGGTGAAGGTATTCAGCAAGGCCTGCCAGTAATCCATAATTCCAATCGCTTTGACGAAGTTGTCGAGCGTATAATTCTCGGGAAGCCAGACGACAATCGGTGAATACAGATCGCTCTTGGCCTTGAAGGCCGTGGATATCTTCTGGAGCACCGGATAGAGGATCACGAACGACAGGCCTGCAATGAGCGTCAGCCGCACGAAGGACCATATCCATTTCTTCCAGCGTTCGGGCGACAGTAAGCGGGTCGCATGCAATAGTCCCATCCTCCCTTTAATCATAGTAGAAGACCTTCTTCGAGATCAGATAGCTGCTGACGGCCAGAATTAAGGCCACTGCGGCGAAATACAGCCAGGCCATCGCAGAGCTTAGACCGAAGTTGAACTGGGTGAAGCCGGTCTCCCGGATCAGGTCAGTCATGGCGTTATTCGAGAAGGAATCGATAATCGTATAGATGGAATTCACCAGAATGAGCGGGCTGACCATGGGAAAAGTGATTTTCCAAAAGGCCTCATAGCCGGTTGCCCCTTCCATCTTGGACGCCTCATACAGCTGCGGCGAGATGGTCTGGATGCCGGCCAGGAAAATCAGAATCTGTACGCCGGACTGGCTCACAATACTATAGATACGGCTCACAGCGCTGGTCAGATAGTTCACTACCCATTCGCTTAAGCCCGCGTCCAGCATCAGCCCCTCCAGCTCGAAGGTGCCCAGTCCCTGAATCGCCCCCGCACCGGCATTCTGATCGTTGACCGCCTGAATCAGGCTGCTGCTCTCCAGGCTCAGAATGACCCCGGAGGCCAGAATGACAGGCAGGAAGAAGATCGAGCGGGCCAGCGAGCGGCCGATGAATTTCTGATTCAGCAGCACCGCCAGAAACAGGCTGAAGATAACGATCAGCGGCACATTGATGACCATATTCATCATGGCATCGGCCAGCGAGCGGTTGAATTCGGTATTCACCGTCAGCGCTTCAACGTAATTCTGGAAGCCGCTGAAATGAACAATCAGTCCGTCGGAATTGGCCTGCACCGAGCTTAAGCTGTAGCGCAGCGAAGACAACAACGGAATCAGGAAGAAGAAGATGAAGCCGAGCAGCCAGGGCAGCACATAGAAGAAGCCCATGAATGCCTTTTGCTCATTGTAAGATCTGCGGTCCAGTCTAAGTATGGATTTCAAGATTGCTCACCACCCGTAATATAGCTTTCGGCTTCAACCGTCCGGCCCCCGGCAAGGACTGCGGTCTTATTGTAGTTGACGATGACAGACATCCCGTTACCGTAAGTACTTTTATAGACACCGTCTGCCAGTTTCTCATGACCGGTCAGCCGTTGATGCTGAACGTTCTTCATCACTCCGTTCACTTCGGTATACATATCAGCCGCCTGGTTGATCCACTGCTCATAATGGACCGCATACAGGTTATCGAAGTCGGTATCCTTCACCTTGTAATTAGGCGCATACATCCATTCATAATAGAGGCCGGAGCCGTACTCCAGACTCTTCAGGATATACTGCCTTGGATTCGTGAACGTGGACAGGTTAAAAGGCTTACCGGTGTAATTCACATATCCCCGCACCACCATCGGATAGAACGGAATCTCCTCATCCTCCAGCTTGAACCGGCTGCTGGACACCGGAGCATCCGTAATATCAGAGAGATACGGGAGGGCGTAGGCATTCCCGCCGTCTGCGAGAATGCGCAAGGACTGTCCGGTGATCTTCTCCAGCGACTGGACCGATATTTGCTCGGACGCAGACCGGTCGATCTCCTGGTTCTTGCGGAAATCACTGTTCAATTGATCGGCCATATCCCGCAGCGAGATGCCGCCGGTCTGAAACGGCGCAAGCTCCTTCAGCGTGGCATCGACATATCCGCCGACCCTGCTTGGCGAAATAATGTAGGCAGGGGTGAAGGAACGGTCCCGCCGGTTCAAGGCCATATTGTACGGATAGACGGCTGCCGGAATCTCACTGAGCATCCGGGAAGCCTTCTGGTTAATCCGGAAGCCGGAGGTCTGGTTCGCCTGGAGCAGAGCTACGTCAGGGAAGAGCTGAATGTCTTGCTCCTTGGCGTATGCAGCCAGCCGGTTCAGCCCCTTGCTGCCGCCGATTGCCTTATCCACCGACAGCCGGTCCGGTACCTTGTGATCGAGGCTCCGGTTGAACCAGCCGGCATATTTCAGCTTGATATTATCAATACCGCGCTGCTTCATTTGTTCCAGAATGCTCTGGGCCTCTTCGAAGGTGGTCAGTGCCTCCAGCGATTGATACGGAATACCCAGGACATGCTTGGTCTTCGTAATTCCGCCCACCAGCTCCAGATAGAATGGCGTATTCATAGGGGCTTCTGCGGAAGCTGCCGGCTGCGCCTCAGGCAGTCCGCCATGCTCCGCCAGATAGCTCTGGTAATAACGCGCCATGCCCGGATAGGACGCCTCCGATCCGCTCAGGAACGCATAACGGACGATATAATCTGTCTTAGGCGGCTCCTGCTGGAATTTCGGCAGGGTGCGGTTCTGATCGCTTGACGTCAGGGTAAGATCCCCCTTGGCAATCAGGGTGAAGCTCGGATACACATAGTTGTAGCCGTTCAATCTGCCGCTGGTATCCGCGTTGATGGTGGCCAAGGACGCGCCCTGTTCAATAATGCCCAGCATGGCGCCTTCCTCCCGGATCAGGCCGAACACCGGCAGCTTGACCTCCTGCTGCTGTGCATAGGCATCCGTGGTCTCCATCGTCCCGTCCACACCATACACTGCCTGCTTGTATGCGGGATAACGGGTCTTGCCGTTATTGAAATGAATCAGCGCTCCTGAGCCGTCCGGCACCAGGATGGACCCGGAATCCTTGCTCCCTCCGGCACCCAGGAAGCTCAGCAGGGAGATGTCATTCACCGGATAATCCGCAGGATAGCGGATATCCGCTACCGGAACCTTGACGACCAGCTGGTCCCCGTCCAGGGCATATTCAATGGCGAGCTGGAAAATACGCGGCGCAGGCTTGGTCTGGCTGAGGTTGTTCTCAGCGATATCCTGCTGCAGATCCTCCTCTGTGTACCCCGCCTTCTCGAAGCCCTTCAGGGTCCGCTCCAGCTGAAGCCCCTTCAGCGCTTCATCGTTTCGTGTATATACTCCGTTCTCCTCATCGAAATTGTAGGCAATTTTCATCGTCCGCTGCCCAGTCTTATCCATCTTGCTCATGATCTTCTCCTCGAACCGCTCCTTGCCCATCTTCATCGGCAGATCCTCCGCTGTTGCAGCGGCCGTTCCGAACTGGTAAAAGACCTTGACGCCCTCCGGTGTCAGTTCCATCTTCATTTGCTTATGGGCCACGCTGTCCGTATACGAATTGACAGAGCTGACTTGACCCAGGTTGTTATAGAAATCCAGCTTGAGCTGCGCGGACAGCAAGTCTTTATTATCCCCGCTGGCCTTGGCATCCGCTTCACGGTCCAGCGGGTTGCTGTACCAGAGCGTCCCGTCCGACAGATTCTTGACAGCGATCCCTCCGGTAGCTTCATCCATGAACAGCCGGAGCTGCGCGTTCTCGAGCACACCTGTCATCCCGCTCATCCCAGTATCGGTGAAGGCAGATTTCAGCGCGCTCCCTTCCGTAAAGGACACTTCAAGATTCGGTTCATGCCCGCTGGCCTGGCTGCCAGAACTTGACGCCGAACAGCCGGCCAGCACACTCATACTGAAGAGAATCGAGAGCAGCATGATTAACGGCTTCCTCATTCCCGGTCCTCCTCCTATCTCCTCAAGACAATTTCTTGGTATATGGTTGAGACGAATGCAATCATTTGCTGAACCAGACTGAAGAACAGCAGGGTCAGGAAAGCCATGAAGGCCATAGCGAGCAGCGTCAGCAGAATCGTCCCGATCGTTTTGGACGGGGAGAACTGATGAACGGTCATAATGCCCACATACAGCAGCAGTCCCGACCAGAGAATGGCAAAGTTTTTGAAAAAGTAATAAAAAGAGCTCTCCTGGGCCGAGATGAAATTGCTGATCCAGATCCAGGGGAAATTAATCAGGACAACCGGAAGCAGTGCGAAGCAGGTGGTAATAAAAATCTCCACGAACTTCCCCTCCCCGTCCATCAGCGTGGTCAGCGACCAGTTCGCCACACACCAGAACAGAACAGGAACCAGCACATAGACCGCTTCCAGCAGGCTGTTGAGATACCTCGGATTATTCATATTTACCAGGAACCCGCTGTATTGATTGCCCAGAACATTCGTCAGAATCAGCATAAACAGAATGCCGAACGAGAGGATCAGACTGGTTTTTTGACTGCGTTCATATTTGAGGTCCCAGTATCCGTTGAACGGATGAACCATCACATACAGCGGATGTTGCAGCGCTTCTCTGTTCAATGGAGCTCCACCTTCTTTCTGGCCTTCATTTTCCGGTACATTCTCAGGCCCAGCCATAGGGCTGCCAGCGCGATCAGACCCGTCATAATGGTGGAGAAATGTCCGCGAAGCACTTCCTTACGGTAGAGCAGGAACGCTTTGGAATAGTTGGTCCGGTCCATACTGCGCTCGAAATACTCCGCCGACTCCTTGTACTCGCCTTGCCGCAGATAAGCCTTGCCTATACCCGCATAGGCATACTCCATATTCGCATTCAAGTTGACGACCTTGCTGAACTCCTGGGAAGCCATCTCCTCATCACCGTTATAGTAGCTGCGCACAGCACTGTTCAGCGTTCTTCCATACTCTGTGGTCTGGAATACCGTGATTTCACCCAGCGCCTGATCCAGTACCAGAATATCGTCACCGCTGTGCTCAATGGCAACCGGGGTGTTGAATTCGCCCATACGGTTACCAATTCCGCCGAAAATGTACAGCAGATAGCCGTCCCCGTTGTACGTGAACACCCGGCCCCGGCTGGCATCCAGCACCGCGTATATTTCACTGTCGCTCACATCAATATCCACGAGCCGCGGGGCACCCCCTGAGCGCGTGGAGTAGAGCAGATCACCGCTGGGCTTGTAATAGCCCTCTCTCCGCAGAATATCTGCCCCCTGCGCGTTCAGCTTCTTGATCGGGTCCCCGTAATCGTCACCGTTGGTAGCGTACAGAAAGCCTTCATCATTAATGTCCAGATTCGTGAACTCGGTAGGCGTATACATCACCATCTGCTCACGCTGCGCCTTGGTGGAGATCGATTTCCAGAAATACTCTACCGCATCGACATGCACCCGGTTCGCGCCAATGAACGATTTGAACACACCGTCCGCCCCGAATTCCATGAAACCGTCGAAGACGCCGGCCGACATCACATAGATGCGGTCCGCCTTGTCTACAGCAACACGGACAGGCTGAAATTCAAAGTTCGCCTGCAATAGCTCGGACTTCGGGGCTTCAATGATCCCCACAGCCTTGAAGTCGCTGTCGAGATGGACGATACGCTTATTGCCCGTATCCGCGACATAAATCTCCTTCTGCTGCGTCACATAGATGCCCTGCGGATTGTTGAACTTCTCCGCCTTCCCCTTGAACTGGAACGCGTCTACCGTCTTGACGGATTTGTAATCCTGATCCAGAATCACAAACCGGTTATTGCCGCTATCCAGAACATAGATCTGCTTATCCGCCGTAACCTGAATATCCTGCGGATTGTTGAATGGGCCCGCACCGGAGCTGGCACCCGTGATGAGCGTAGTAGCCTCGTAGGCGGACGGAGCCGCCACCGCATTCCCCCAGTATGAATAATTGTAGGAAGGGGCTGCGCTCTCTGCCAGGGCCAGCTCTCCGCCAAGCCCCAGACTGACCAGGCAGCACAAGGCCAGCAGACCGGTTCTCAGTTTCTTTATCCTTGCGACCATTGTCACCGTTCCTCCTCTCTACTCTTTCATACCGGATGTGGCCATCGTCTGGATGACACTGCTCTGTGAAATAATGAACAACAGAATCGGCACGGTCATCAGCAGCAGAGCGACGGCCGCTCCGACCCCGGCACGCGCAATTCCGCCCTGGATGACCTGGCTGAGCGCGTAGTGAAGTGTCTTCAGGTTCTCACTGTAGATGAAGCTTCCTCCATCTGTGCCCCACAGCGCCGGAAATTGCAGGATCATCAGCGTCAGCCAGGCCGGCTTCACATTCGGCATTACGATTTGCCAGAACACGCGGTACTCGTTCGCACCGTCGATTTTGGCCGCCTCAATCAGTGCATCCGGGATCTGCTCCATGAACTGCTTCATCAGGAACAAACCTAGTGAAAAGGCCAGTGACGGGACGATAATCGCCGCCTGGGTATTGATCCACCCCAGCTGCGACATGACCAGATAGTTCGGTATTGCCGTAACATGCGGCGAGAACATCAGGGACAGCACTACAATCTTGAACAGAATGCTGGAGCCCGGGAATTTGAACTTGGCCAGCGGATACGCCGCTGCCGACGCCAGCAGGATATGTCCTGCGGTTCCTACCAGGGTGATCAGCAGTGTATTCGCAATGTATCTGGTGAACGGCACCCAGGAATTCCCCATGATCACCATCAGATCGGTGAAGTTCTCCAGCGTCGGGTTCCGCACCAGGAATCTCGGCGGGAAGATGAACAGCTCATCCAGCGGCTTGAAGGCATTGTTCACCGTGTAGATCAGCGGAAGAACCATGAACGCGCCGAAGCCCAGCAGCAGGCCGAAAAGCATAAAGCTGACAGCAAAGGAACGGTTCAGTCTTTTTTGAGGGCGAAGGGCCCCTATCACTCTTGAATACAGGGTCATTCACCCACCTTTCGAAGCAGCTTCTGGGTCATCATGTTGGTTCCGAGCATAATTGCAAAGAGAATAGTGGCAATCGCAGAGGCATAGCCCATCTCAAAGCGCAGTGTCCCGTAATCCATCAGATGCGTGACCACCGTATGTCCCGCATAGTTAACGCTCGGGAAGCCCGCCAGCGCAATAGAGACCTCAGCCACCGCGAAGGAGGCGGTAATCTGCATGACCGCGCCGAACATCAGCTGCGGGCGCATGGACGGCAAGGTAATGAACCACAGCTCCTGCCAACGGTTCCTGATCCCGTCCATCGCCCCCGCCTCGAACAGCGTCTGGTCCACGGTCTGAAGTCCGGCGATGAAGGCCAGGAAGCTTGTGCCGAGACTCAGCCAGAGCTGCACAATAATGATAATGGGGAGAATGTACTTCTCATTCTGCAGCCATATAATCGGCTCCAGCAGCACCCCGATCTTCATCAGGAAGCCGTTAAGATAACCATAGCTGTCCCCCGAGAAGACAATCAGCCAGATGAAGAACACATTGCCCGAGATCGAAGGCGCATAGAAGACCAGCGTCATCAGCGACCGGACAAAGGGCGACAGCTCATTAATCAGCCAGGCGAACAGGAAGCATGCGATATAGCTTAACGGGCCTGTGATCACAGCGAACAGAAAGGTGTTCTTCAGTGCGATCATGAACACATCATCGCCCAGCAGCAGCCTGGAATAGTTCTCCCAGCCGATGAATCTCGGCGTCTCCAGCATATTGAAGTAGAAGAAGCTCAGCCCGAAGGAGACGACCACCGGGATCACCGTGAACAGGAAGAAGATGATCATATAGGGACTCATCATGAAATAATAATGCTTGCTCTTCTTGATATCTCTCCATAATTGTGCCAGGCGGGATTCCTTGACCGGACCGCCAGCCAGCCCTGGCAAGGCTGGTTCAGTGGTATTCTGTATTTGTACCATCAGCTTACAGCCTCCAACCTAATACGGAAGTTTGAATTCCTTCCGTTTGATCTGAATTTCATCGTTAATGTAGATCAGATAATCCGACAGGGCTTCACGCGGATTCACATTCCCGTTGACCACCTTGCGGAACGCATTGTCCAGATGCCGGCCTGTGAAGTACCCGCCGGGAACCTGAGGGTTACCCTTCACCCATTGCCACTGGCTCTCCAGCTCCTTGTAATCCTTCACCGGCCACGGCAGCTCCTCCAGCGCTTCAATGTTCGCGGTCGGATAACGTGCCGCCGCTCCCATCAGCCCTTCCATTTCCCGGCCGTACTGGACCTGGGTGTCCTTGTCTGTCCACCACTTCATGAATTCCCAGGACGAATCCTTGTCCTTGGCATTCTCCAGCAGCATGACACCGGTTGTATGGCTGGCTACGCTATGGTCCACCGTGCCGTCCGCCTGCTTCGTTCCCGGCACCACCGTGAATTCCCACAAATTGCGGATTTCCGGCGCCATTACTGTCAGGCTGTTATAGATGGTGTAATCGGCAATCCCGATTGGGATCTCGCCTGTACGGAAACGGTTCGGAAAGTCCACCTTCACCGGGAACTTGTAATTGGTATAGAACTGGGTCCACTTGTTAAATTCACTCATGGAGGTCTCCGAGTTCAGCGCGCTTCGCTTCTGGTCGTCCGTGTAGAGCTGCCCGCCGTTCTGGTAGAGCAGCATGGTGAAGGCCGCATTGGGCACCAGCGTCGCATTGTTCAGTGTATCCTCCAGGGGAAGATAGAACTCCAGATTATGTCTCTGCAGCACAGAGACGACATTGTAGACTTCCTCCCACGTAGTAGGGGGCTCCAGGCCAAGCTCCTGCAGAATATCCTTCCGGTAAAAGAGCATCGGGAAGATCTGCTGCTCAGGCAGCCCGTAGACGCTTCCATTGTACTTATAAGGCGTAAGGGCGCTGTCGCGGAAGCGGTCAGCCACTTCTTTAAAATCGGCGAACTGGGACAGATCGGCCGATGCTTTGCGCATCGCATAGTTCACTGGAAGATCCTCACCGATCTGCATGGCTACATCCGGCCCTTCGCCCGCCAGGGTTGCCGGCAGCAGAATGTTCGGAGGCACCAGCCGCAGTGCCACGGAGATGCCCGAATCCGGCGTGAAGGTATCGTCAATCATGCTCTTCATCACTTGAGCCTGATCCCGGCCGGTCGAAATCCAGACCGTAATCGCCTTCTGGTTCTTCGTCACGTTACCGATACTGTCATAGTCTTCGGTATACGAGGCGCCATACGCTCTCAGCTCATGCTTCAGCTTCTGGAAGAAGGTCGCCTGCGCAGACGGAAGCGGCTTATCCGGCGCCGAGATCACCAGTGAATCCAGTGTCAGCGGCTGTTCCCGCACGCTAAGAATCCAGGTCCCCAGTCCGCCGACATTCGTCTTGAAGGAGACCAGCCGTTTGGCTACCGTGTCCGGATGCTTCGCCATATCCTCCAGCTGGGTAACCATCGAATACAACACGGATACCTTGTCGCTGCGTTCCCCGGTGGCCTGCTCCAGGTATTCGCCGACACCGCGGATAATCTCCGCCTGCTCCCGGAATACCTTGGTCATCTCCGGTATCCGCTTCTCCAGCTGATAGTCGCGGAACTTATCCGGGTTGTTGGAGGTAATCGCCAGTATATTGCGGTACATTTCATTCAAGGTCAGGACACTGGACTGGACGGTACGGACCAGCGGCGCGATATCGCCCAGGGTCACGGTCAGTCTCAGCTTGTGCGTCCCTTGTGTAAGATGGAACAGATAAGGCTCTTCCCCACCGAGTACATTCATCTGCCAGCCGGGAGAGTAATTGAAGCGGATCTGCTTCATCTCGGTGAACGGATATTCACCATCAATGGTCAGGCTGCGGTTGGCATAGACGCCCCGGAGCTGATTCTGCTTCTCCTTGAGCGCTATCCGGTACAGACCTTCTTCAGGGACATCAATCTCCCATTCGATCCATTGCCCCGGAAGCTTCCAGTTCACCCCGCCGATGGTGTTGATCCTTAAATTTGAGACGGCATAAGGAACCACTGCCGGGCTGGAGCGGTCGGATAACGGGTATAAGGTAGGCGAGGATTTGGCGGATGCCGCTTCGGCCTGGACCTCGATATAAGGCTCTTGTACCGGCTGAAGGCCCTTAGTCTCATACTCCTGCTTAGCCTCTGCATAGGAGCGCACTGTCCGGTCCTGGAACAGCTCAATATAATCAATGGCCATCGGCTCACGGAGTGCGGTCAGCGACAGGGTCTGGTTCCCCTGCTCCAGATAGAAGGCATAAGGCTCCTCATAGAAGCCTTCACTGTCCGCAATGACCGTGAACTGCCACACCGGCTGCTCCACCTGTCTGGGGCGCAGATCGTTGCCTCGGTCATCCTGCTTAATGACCTCCTCACGGTTCCCCCAGACCCGGTCGAAGAGCAAGGTATCCGCTCCCTTGAACGGCACCTCCCGGTTGATGGATAAGGAACGTTCAATGGACGAGCTTTTGCCTTCCACCGGATAATAATGAACCCGGATGTTGTACAGCCCGGATTCCGGAACCGGCACCTCCCAGGAGATGGTTCCCGATTCCTGGGTAATGACTGCTGCTCCGTCAAGCCCCTCGAATTGCTGCTTCACCTCAAAGACATCTCCGCTGCCGGGGGAATAGCTCTCCCCTTCGATGCGGATCTCCCGGTCAGGGCGCGGGGCATCCCCGTGTTGCTTCAGATAGGCTTCATAGCTGCCTTCTTCAGCATCCTGCGCGGCTGCCGTGAACTTGCCTACTGCGGGAGAGTCGGAATGCACAGGCTGCCCCGAGGAATTAAATATCCAGATCGTCCCGGCCAGCAGGACAACAACCAATATAATCGCTATGTTCCTGATTCGAATATTCAACGTACTCCTCCCCTTAAGCAATGGATCATAAGTTCATATATTTCAAGTTCCAGCTCTATAATTGCCGCAAGAATGGGAACAACAGTCCGCGGGGGACTGTTGTTCCATGCGGATATCCGTTTATTTTTTGTAGACTGCGTCTACAGAAGCCTGAACCTTCGCCTTGTACTTCTGAATGACAGTAGATGCCGAGGTTCCCTTTTTCAGTTCGTCAATCATCTCGTAGTAAGGCATGGTTGAGAAGGTATTATGGTTCGTGAGCAGCATGCCGCCTTCGACCAGCTTGGCGTTGTTGATATCATCCTCGTTGTCATACGTGCTCTCCAGGGAAGCCTGCTTCGGATAATCGTAGATGGACTCGATATCGTTGATCTTCTCCCAGATATACAGCAGCTGATCCGGATTCTCGGCCTTCTTCGGGATGGTCAGGAACTGGACATTGGATTCCACACTGTGGTATTCGGTAGCATTAGGTCCTTTTGGAAAAGGAACAAAGCCGATATCATAATCCTTCATATCCGTCTTGAAGCCGTTCGCCTCATAATCTGCTCCTGCATACATCAGCGTGTTCCCCTGACGGAAGAACTGCGCCGGTTCCTGCCAGTCCCCGCCTTCTGTCGGCCGCGCTACCTTCTCGGCACCCAGCTTGGCGATGAACTTGAAGACCTCCAGCAGCTTGGGATCATCGAGATTCTGTTTATCGTCAATGGTCAGATCGGTCTCGTTGGAGGCCAGGGCCATTTCCAGGAACCCCCCTGAGGCCAAACCCCAAACATCAAGTTTTCCGTTGTTATCTGTATCCTTGTTCGCTTCTTTGGCGACTTGGGTGAAGGTCTCCCAGTTCCAGTTATCCTCGTTCACATATTCCTGGAGCGGCTTCATGCCCAGCTTCTTCATCAGGGTGCGGTTATAGAATACTCCGCTGATCAGGTTGCCCGCATTCTCCGAGAAGCCATAGCCCCGGCCCTCATATTGCGAGAATTCTGTAGTCATACGCTGATTGAAGGCATTCTCATTCTTGGTGTACTCGTCAACCGGCCAGAACATATCCTGCTTCGTCAGCACCGGAATCATATAGCCCTTGCCCATTCTGACAATATCGCCAAGCGGTTCACCGGCGACCAGTGAAGCCACAACCTTCTTCTGGTATTCACCGAAGTCCAGCGCTACATATTCAACCTTGAAATTATGCTTGGCCATCAATTCCTTCAGATTCTTCGAGCGCTGGATATTATCAGGATTGTCCTCGGGAATCGTCATATCCCACCAGGAGACAATCTTGATCGTTCTGCCGCCCATATCGAAATCTTTTTCCGGTGTAGCATTGCTCGGCTCTGCAGTCGGTGTAGCTTCTGCAGTGGCTTCAGCTGCCGGAGCCTCTGTAGCCGCTGCCGGCTGGGCTGACGCTCCCCCGCCGGCGTTCCCGCCGTTCCCCGCTCCTCCACATGCCGTCGTTGCAGCTAATAACAACATACTAATGAATACTGACATTACCTTTTTTGCCCGCATGATCTGTCCCCCCAAGTATGAATGACTTACCTCGAAAGTTTAGCGCTTACATTTTCAGGCAGCAACCCGTCTAACTTCAGGTGTTCACCTGTCAAATTATAGGTCCGGCCCGCAAGTCCTTATCCACCGGGCAACCGGATTTCGATCAGGTAAACAAATGGAGCCTGGTGCAAGAATTGCACATTGTAGCGCCCGGCTCTGTTGCACATAATGAATGAAGGAAGCTTAACTTCTCTCTGAAAGCGGGGTCTTCATGTTGTACAGAATCTTATGTGTAGAGCGAAACGCCCAAGTGCGGGAGATCGCTTCTTATATGGCAGGGAGCAGACTTAAGAATTTCATCATTCATGCGCATGCTGATTATTCATCCGATATTCTGCGGCTGATCCGCAGCGAGGGGATATCACTGGTTCTTCTGAATATCAGGAATGCCCATACGCCGGGCATGAGAGTCTGTGAGCAGATCAGGCAGGGAAGCTCCGTTCCGATTATTCTGCTCGGGGGCAGCGGAGATTTCGGGCTGGCGCGCCAAGCCTTACTCTATAATGTAAGCGATTACTTAACAGACCCGGTGGACCCGGCTGAGCTGGGCGGAAGTCTGGAGGCGGTTAGTCGGGTGCTGGCTCAGGCTGGCAGACCCGCTACTGTAGAGCGGGATTATGCTCAGTTCACCATTCAAAAAGAGCCGTCCTCCCCGTGTCCGATCGTCAGTACGATCAAGCAATGCGTGGATGAGCAGCTCCATCATAATATTACACTCAAGCAGATCTCCGACACCCTGAACTTCAATTGCGCCTATCTCGGACAGAAATTCAAGCAGCAGGAGAAGATGTCCTTCAACGAATACCTTCTGCGCCAGCGGATGGAGAAGGCCAAGCTGCTGCTGGAAACGACCGACATGAAGATCTATGAGATTGCAGATGCTGTCGGATATTCGGAAATCGACTGGTTCTACAAGAAATTCAGAGAGTACACGGGAACCAGCGCCAATGAATACCGCAAACAATGCTTCGTCATTGCCTGAGGCAGAGGGGAGTGGAGGGAGCGGCCTGTACGAAATCTGGAGCAAGGCTCTGGATAAGTACGCCTGCTGCCTGCCAGACCATCGAAGCGCTGCTCCCCGTCCATTTAATGAAATCAGGGGCACTAATGCCCCTCATTCGGCTCATCCGCCCACTTTTGATGAAATCAGGTGCACTAATGCCCCTCATTTGGATCATCCGCCCAACTTTGATGAAATCAGGGGCACTAATGCCCCTCATTCGGCTCATCCGCCCACTTTTGATGAAATCAGGGGCACTAATGCCCCTCATTCGGCTCATCCGCCCACTTTTGATGAAATCAGGGGCACTAATGCCCCTCATTTGGATCATCCGCCCACTTTTGATGAAATCAAGTGCACTAATGCCCCTCATCACTCTCACGTTTTCCACTTAGCCTCCCGCATTCCTTTCTTCCCACTCCTATAAACTCCCGTTTCGGCTCCGACTCCTGCTTCTCTCACTTGCCCCTCCCATACAATTGCCCTTCTCATCCGCGTCTCTTTCACCTGACAATAGATCAATAATTGGTGAGGATCGGTCATTGTAGGAAGATAAACGATAACTTATTATAGTTTCATACATGAAAGCGTTATCAAAAACGGAAGTTGCTTACTGAAGAAGGGGGATGACAGACAGACAAGATGCCCGGGATTGCTTGCCCCGGCTTAGCTTCAGGAAGCAATCATACAAAGAGAATATGATGAGGAGTGAAACAATGCGCAGCCAGAGCATGAGAAGCAATTCGTTCCGGAAATTCCTTTACATCTCTCCCTTTATGCTTTTACTCGCTGTCTTTGCCTACTATCCGCTCTATGGTTGGGTATATGCATTTTTTGACTACACCCCGCCTATCCCGTTGTCCCAATCTGAGTTCGTCGGCTTCAAATGGTTCCATTCCCTGGTTGAAAATCAGGTCAAGATCGACCAGCTGATGCAGGTCATCTGGAATACCTTCGGCATCAGCGGACTGGGCATCCTCTTTTCCTGGCTCCCGATGATCTTCGCCATCTTCCTGACCGAGATCAAGGCGGTACGGTTCCGCAAATTCATCCAGACGGTCACCACGCTGCCGAACTTTATCAGTTGGGTGCTTGTGTACTCCCTCGCCTTCTCCATGTTCTCCAGTGAGGGGATGGTCAACGGCTTCCTGCATATGACCGGGCTGACCGATTCACCTACAATGTTCCTTCAGAGCTCGGAGCATGTCTGGTGGACGATGTGGGCCTGGGCTACCTGGAAGACACTCGGCTGGTCCGCCATTCTGTACATCGCAGCCATCATGGGCATCGACGAATCGCTGTATGAAGCGGCTTATGTGGACGGGGCTACCCGGATGCAGGTTATCCGCCATGTCGTATTGCCAAGCATGATGCCAACCTACTTCGTCCTGCTGATGCTCCAGATTGCCAGCTTCCTGAACAACGGATTGGAGCAGTATTTCGTGTTCCAGAATGCGTTTAACAAGGACACTATTCAGGTTCTTGATCTATATGTGTATAACCTCGCCATGGGCGGCGGCAGCTACTCCGTCTCCGTTGCGATCAGTATGCTGAAGAGTGTAATCAGCGTGGTGCTTCTCTTTTCGGTGAACGGGCTGTCCAAAATGCTGAGAGGAGAGGGCATTGTATGAGTGACAACCAGACCAGTCTTACGCCAAACACCCGGGAGATCGACATCACCAAAAAAACGGTAAAAATGCAGGTCAGCGCTACCGATAAAATCATCTCTACTATTATTTATATCCTGTTCTCACTGTTCGCCTTCATCTGCGTTTATCCGTTCTACTCGATCATTATCAACACGATCAGCGCGAACGACCTGAGCGCCAAGGGCGAAATTATTTTCTGGCCTAAGGGGATTCATTTCCAGAATTATATCGATGTGTTCAAAATCCCGGGTCTGGGCAATGCCTTTATGATCTCCCTCGGCAGAACTGTGATCGGTACACTGCTAACAGTCGGCGCTTCGGCCTTCCTCGGATTCATGTTTGCCCAGGAGGACATGTGGGGCAAGAAATTCTGGTACCGCTTCACAATCATCACGATGTTCTTCAATGCCGGGATTATCCCTTGGTATCTGACCATGAGATCGCTGCATTTGACGGACAACTTCCTGGCTTATATTCTTCCGTCCGTAGTAGCGCCCTTCTTCATTATCCTGGTCAAAACCTTCGTAGAGGCAACACCGAAGGAGCTTCAGCAGGCGGCCAGCATTGACGGTGCAGGAATCTTCACGATTTTCTACAAAGTCATTCTGCCGATCAGCAAGCCGATCCTTGCAACCGTTGCCATTTTCTCGGCAGTCAACCAGTGGAACTCCTTCCAGGATACGCTCCTGCTGGTGACGGACAGCAAGCTCTACAGCCTCCAATTCATTCTGTATAACTACATCAACCAGGCGAGCTCCTTGTCCACCATGGTCAACCTGCAGAATGCCGGCTCAACGGCTATGGCTACTCTGGCGACCAAGCAGACCTCTACCTCCATCCGCATGACTGTAACCATTATCGTAGTCGCACCAATCCTGCTGGTATATCCGATCTTCCAGAGATTTTTTGTCAAAGGAATTATAATTGGCGCTGTGAAAGGCTAACGGACCTGCGCCATTATGATACATTAATCATTCGGGGGGCTACACATGAAAACACACATTAAGCTGGGCAGAAAGTCCGCGCTGTTACTAGGGACGACCATCCTGCTGGTAACAACGGCGTTAAGTGGTTGCAGCGGTAATTCCAACAATGGAGGAACTGCTGCGGGGACGGCCGAACCCGGAACACCTACTGAGTCATCCGATCCGGGCACAAGCACAGGCATCGATCACAGCAAACCTCTAACCATTACGGTATTCGACAACGCAGCTAACTATCAAGGCGAGCAGACGGGATGGTACGGCAAGCTGCTGAAAGACAAATTCAATATCACGCTGAACATTCTGGCTCCGCAGGTAGCGGGCGACCAGCTGTACAAGACCCGCTCGGCATCCGGCGACCTCGGCGACCTCCTGATTATTGAGAACAGCCAGCTCGAGGAACTGATTCCGGCAGGCATGATTATGGATCTAACCGACATGATTAAGAACACGGAGCATCTGTCCCAATATGTAGACAATCACTTTAAGCCGTTCAATGTAGCCTTCGAGAAGCAGAACCCGGACGGTAAAATCTATGCTCTCCCGGCCTTCACCGCCGATACTTCGCCAACGACTTTCTCAGAAGAGCTGCCTTACTCCAGCCCGATTATGCCTTGGGATTATTACAAGGGCATCGGCGCGCCGAAGCTGAATAATCTGAACGACCTGATGACCGCCCTGAAGGACATGCAGGCTAAATATCCGAAGACTCCGGATGGCAAGCCGATTGTTCCGATCACCCTCTGGAAGGACTGGGATGGCGGCAGCATGGAGAATGTCCGCTGGCTCAGCAACTGGTATGGCTATGAGCAGCCGAACGGCACGACAACGATTCAATTGAATGCCAAAGGTGACATCGTGCCAATCGTGGACGACAACAGCATGTACAAGAAGATTCTGCAGTTCTATTATGACGCGAACAAAATGGGTCTCGTTGACCCCGACTCTCCTTCCCAGGACTGGAACAAGGTATCTGAGAAGCTGACCAACAAGCAGGTTCTGCTCCTGTGGTACTCCTGGCAGAGAGGGTTCTACAATACGATTGAACGCGGCAACCAGGGCGACGGCAACGTAGCCGTTCCGATCGGCGATACCCACCTGATCCAGAACAGTGATGCTTATTTCGGGAACGGTAGAGTGTTCGCTATCGGCTCCAAGGCGAAAGAGCCGGAAAGAATTATGGAACTGATGGACTGGATGTCTTCACCGGAAGGTCTGCGTTACTACACCAACGGCTTCGAAGGCTTCAACTATGAGAAGACACCGGACGGCAAATTCAAGCTGACCGAAGTCGGCCAGACGGCATTCCAGGAAAACACCCCGGTCCCTGCCGAATACGGCGGCGGCGGTTACCAGGACGGCCAGAGCAAGGTCAACTCGATGATTATGAGTGATTTCGTGACCGACCCGGAAACCAAAGAATTCTACAACAGCACGTACTGGGCTTCCACCATTGAAGCCAACAAGACTGCGCTGACTACAGACTGGCAGAAGACCTATGATGCTACTACTCCGACCGAGTACTATACGAAGAACAACATGATCGACATCGTGCCGAATATCAATACCAGTCTTGGCTCCGATTCTTCTGACGTCAAGAACAAACGCAGCCAGATCTCGGATTATGTCAAGAACACCTCCTGGAAAATGATCTTCGCCAAGGACCAGGCCGAATTCGACCAGCTCTGGACCAAGCTGAAGAGCGATGTCGAAGGGCTCGGCTGGAACGATGTGTTCGCCGTAGACAAGGAAAGAGCAGAGAAAATCGTTAAAATGCGCGCTGATGCGGTTGCCAATAAGTAAGCAAATGAGCGTTACTGCGTAAGCTGTAAAAGTAAAAGAAGAGGCAGCCCCGGAGCCATGGAAATGGCTTGGGGCTGCCTCTCTTGCGCTTAAGTATGTAGAGCAACTTCTCCGGCTAATGAAACCCCTCGTCGGCAATCTGCCTACTCACATCCAACCAATCAAGCCCACTCATTGGCAAGCAGATGGAAAAAGGTATCTTAATTTAGCTGATTCCGGCGTTTACAGATAAGCAAGTGGAAAAACAGCATCTAATATTGTTTTTTTACCCACTTTGGTTGAATTGTGATGGATTAAGTGTTGTTTGTCCAACTACTGTTCCCGGAAGGCAGATTTGTTCACCAGCAAGTGTAGAAAATCCAACTATTTCCTCATAACGTGCTCATGGTCGCGTGCAGTGCAGTCTTGTGCAATTGGCGGACGATAGGTGATTGATTAGTAAGTGATTAGTGAGTGATTAGTTGGCGATCGGCGGACGTTGGGTGGGTGACTAATAGGCGATTGACGGAGCGGCATACGAGACGCCCATTTCGAACGCCCCCTAACCATTTAGAAAATAAGCTGAGCGAACTGATACAGCCCGTTCTTCCAGACCGGCCAGTCATGGTCGC
Organism: Paenibacillus sp. FSL P2-0089; assembly: GCF_038595095.1. NCBI lineage: Bacteria > Bacillati > Bacillota > Bacilli > Caryophanales > Paenibacillaceae > Paenibacillus > Paenibacillus sp. FSL P2-0089. The sequence goes on along the minus strand of NZ_CP152006.1, from coordinate 2,579,015 downwards.
CCTGCTCTTCTACCCAGATATGCGGTACGTTATGCTCTGAGAAATAAGCATGGGTGCGGTCGCTGACATACTTGAGGCTGTCGAGGTCTCCGCAGGATAACCAGAGCAGGTTAAGCGCGTCCGCTACCTTCTGCGGGTCGGGTACCAGCAGCTCAGGCTCCTTCGTGTTAGGTGCCGCAGAGAAGGCTCCCACCCAGGCGAATCGGTCCAGGTTATTCAGACCCATGTTGAGCGATTGCCCTCCGCCCATGGACAACCCGGCCAGCGCACGGTGCTCCCGGTCCGTCAGCACAGAATAATTCGCTTCAATATAAGGGATCAGATCGTTCAGCAGATCAGACTCAAAGGTTGCAAAGGCTTCCAACTTGTCAGGAGCGAAGATGTCACCCTCCGCCCGGTCATTCAACATCGCCCGCCCGTTCGGCAATACAACAATCATGGGCTTCAGCTTGTGATCAGCATAAAGGTTGTCCAGAATAATCTGTGGCGTGCCGTGAGTGTACCATTCGTCTTCATCTCCGCCAATGCCGTGCAGCAGATACAAGACACTATATTTCTCTGTGCTAGAGTATCCAGGCGGCGTATAGACTCTGGCCTTCCGGGTGTTGCCTACTGTGGCAGAGTGGTATTCGATCATTGTGATCTTACCACGCTCGATCCATTCTCTCTCCTGATCATATCCCGCTGCTTGTGTTGTATACTTCTGATGGTTCATGTCCAATGCTGCTCATTCCTCTCTTGGATTATATGTACTCCTCTACACTTAGTTTATTCAATAAACTAAGTGTAGAATCCTGCTGAGGAACCTGTTGCAGAAAAAAATATATGTAGGATAGAAGGTCTTCTGCTTTTTCCTACATTGGACAGTCCCGATTGTATTTAATCTTCGTATACATACGAATGCATCGTAGTAATCTCCACCGGCTGCAGGGATTGATATAGAGCATTAGCCTCAGCAGAAAAACCCGTTATATAAGCAGTTGTCACACCTTGCTCCTTCAGCCGCAAGAAGCAGGCAGTAACAACCGCCTTGCCGAATCCGCGTTGCCGGTAATCGGGGTGGGTCCCAATGGTCTCTATGACCGCAATCCCGTTATCCTGATCCACGAACCCGAAACAGAAGGCAATATGCCGGCCCTTATCATCAACCACAGAGAAATCAAGCTCCGCAAGATAGGACGGCAGAGTTTTTCTCCAATACTCTACCTTGACTGGGCCGGAATCAGATGGAGAGAAGATCTGTTCAATCAACTCGCCCTTCGATTCTTCGTCTGCCCCTTCCGCCATGCACCGGATGTAGAAGCCTTCTTCCAGGTTCAAAGTGTACTCAGTATGCACAAGATCGTATCTTCTTGTATTCCCAATATGGGAATCCTGCACAAAACCATGGTCTAATAATGCCTGAACCTCCAGACCGTAGGGATAGCAATCGGTGTTGAGCTTCTTTTTCTCCTTGCCCCATACATTCCGGGTCCATGCGACCATCTCGTCCGCCAGATGCGGATAATCCGGATGAACGATTAAACTGAAGAAACCGCCTCCAGATTCGGAAATGAACAGGCCTGTGATCTCACCTGCTTCATTCTTCCATAGGTGTGCATTATACTCCATGAAATTAGGGTCTGCACTTTTGGGCGCTTCGTACCGGTTCCAGAACTCGAATCTGACAAATTCCCAGGTTTGAAGCTGCCCTGTCAAGGTAAGCGTTTTGCTAAGAAAGGCATGAACGTTGATGAAATTCTCCGGGGTGTCTATGTACTTTTCATTGAACGCCGTCATCTTCGCATCTCCATTCTTTCGACTCTAATCATTCACGCTTCTTCTATTATACGTAGGGCCACTTTTCCTTTATAGGCAGAGATCTGTTAGGATCATTTATTGCATTGCTCTGTATAGAACAAATTCACCCTGCGGGTGAAGGATGCTTTGTGCCTCATTGTATACTGTGACTTAGGCCGCATTGCTGCATTTCTTGCAGGATTTCTCTAAAAGGGTACGGGCTGCGGAGATGGGGCCCATCCCTCAGCGCAGCGGCACCGATTGTGTTCGGTTTTCCGCATACATTTGGCTTACGTGGCGCACCCTCACACCCTCGACGCACCGATTGTGGTCGGTTTTTCGACCATATTCCGCCCACGCACCCCCGCCGTGCCCAATGTGGTCGGTTTTTCGCCTACATTGGGCTCGCGCACCCTCGGCGTGCCCAATGTGGTCAGTTTTTCGACCATATTCTCCACAGCCCCCTAAAGAAGTTGGAGTCCTCCCCCACAAAAATGTAGACTAGATATAGGAGGAGGATGAACGGTATGGGACACTTAACAGGAACAAGAGAGAAGGCAGCGCAAGAGGTGTTGTCTGGCATTAAGGCAGCGGTGGTTGCCCGCAAGTATGGGGTGACCCCATCGACGGTGAATCAGTGGGTGAGGGACTACCGAGAGACCCATGGGGAACAAGATCATCCGTATCCCCAGGAGCAGGTGGAGGAACTGAAGCGCCTCCTGGACGTGGAGCAGAAATACGAGAAGGCCGTCAAGATCCTCGGCGAAAAGGAGTTAGAGATCGAGATTCTGCGTGAACTGCTAAAAAAGCCAACCCCTGCTTATCCGAAAAAATCGAGGTAGCCGACATGTTCATTAAGCAGGGGAATACCGCAGCGTTGGTACTACGTCTCGTGGGGCTAGCAGAGTCTACGTATTACGACCGTAAGAAACGCAAGAAGCAGGATGCACAGGCCGTACCCCAGGGGCGCGGAAGACCCGTACCCGGCTATTCCCTGACCGAGTCTGGAGAGAAGATTAGCGACGAGGAAATCCAGGAATGGCTGCTGGAATTAATTGCTGGAGAGGAGCACGTGTACGGGTACAAACTGCTGGCCAAGTGCTTGTGGAACCAGCACGGGCTGAGGCTCAATCACAAGAAAAGCTACCGGCTGTGTCAGGCGCTGGATATCCTGCAGCCGCAGCGTCACAAGCGTTTTAAGCACCCTCGGAAGCTGCCGGAGAACCGGGTCATTACAGGGGCGGGCCAGCTCTGGCAGATGGACATTAAGTACGGTTACGTGGCGGGCCGCGATAGGCATTTCTTTGTCCTTAGCATTATCGATGTGTTTACCCGTGTCATCGTCGGCTACCACCGCGGATCGTCGTGTGAGGCCAAGCACGCCTGCCAGACGCTGGGACGCGCCATGGAGCAACACTGCGCCCCTGACAGCGCACGCCCGGTGATCCGCACCGACAACGGCCCACAGTTCGTCAGCCATCTGTTTGGCGACATGTGTGAAAGCTGGGAAATGACCCATGAACGCATTCCGCCTCGAACGCCGGATTTAAATGCTTTTATTGAATCGTTCCACAGTAATATCGATCGGGATTTATTCCGCAAAGAAGCCTTCGACACGTTCGAAGAGGCCTATGAAGCCGTGGACCGGTACATGGACTTCTACAACAATCGCAGAATGCATACAAGCCTTCGGAACATGCCGCCAGCTACCTTTGCGGAATGGGTCTTGACCCTAGAAGACCGCTCCCGCTTCTTCTGGCCGAGAGAAAAAGCGAAATAAAGAGCATATCTACGACAAGTACCGATTTTATACGGAGGACTCCGGGATAAGGGGGTCGCACCGTATTCCGCCCACGCGCCCACGCCGTGCCCAATGTGTTCGGTTTTTCGACCATATTCCACGCACGCACCCACGCCGTGCCCAATGTGGTCGGTTTTTCGACCATATTCCGCCCACGCACCCACGCCGTGCCCAATGTGGTCGGTTTTTCGACCATATTCCGCCCACGCGCCCACGCCGTGCCCAATGTGGTCGGTTTTTCGACCATATTCCGCCCACGCATCCTCAACGCACCGATAGTGTTCGGTTTATCGCCTACCTTTCTAAAGGAACACAAAAGCCTGTCCTCACGGACAGGCTTTCAACTATTCTAACTTACAGCATAATCTTCACCGGACTATTATCGGATAATTCAAACGGTCCAGGTGTCACATTCGAGTCCGGGCGCTGCTTACCGAAGAAGTCGCGGTCGAACCGGTACGCCGAGCCGTCCGGCTCCTCGTAACACATCTCGGCGTGATAGCTTCGGCCCAGCAGATTCGTGGTGACCACGGTCGGCGCGGCAGCACGCAGCAGCTCAGGGTTCACAATATGCACCTGCACCTTGCCGGAAGCCGGATCAACCTCAATCTCAATGCCTTTATCAGCATAGACCTTCGCGTTCGGCTCATGCGCACCCGGCACCGCGTCTTTCAGATACAGGTTGCCCTGAATGGCAACAGGCAGGGCCATCTGTTCGGGATGGAACGGCTTGCCGGAATCGATCATCGCCTTGATCTCTTCCTTGGTCAATTCCCACCACTGCTTATGCAGCGCATTCGGGTGCTCGTCATAGCCGCCCAGTCCAACAGGATGCAGATAACAGCGGGAATTATCAGGGATACCGTCCATTACCCGTTCACCGTTATCATTAAGCTGCTCTCTCGGGGTAAGCGGCAGATGCTCGAAGAACGTCATCGGCACTACCTCATTGTCTGTGTCCTCATCACGCAGGAAGATATTGTTGTAATACCGGTCGTCCCCGCCCGCGATATTGCTGTAGCCCGCAACCGCTGTCTCATGCGGCATATGGTACGGTGTATATCGGGTAAGCTCGGGACGCACCACGAATCTTCCGGCGAACAGGTTATGGACGAACGCGCCGCCCTGGGCCATATTGCGGAAGTTCATCGGCGACAGGAACAGGTTGTGATCCACCATATAAGGACCGTGGCACACCTCCATGAAGAAATCCTCGGACAGGTTGTCGTAGAACACATTCCGGCTGATCCGGGTGCCCTGTGCCTGCCAGTCCAGCCATAACGCCCGGTAGGAGCTGTAGATGACATTTTCGCAAATCTGGGTATCCAGTGAAGCATGGAGCTTGATTCCGCCTACCTCTGCCCCGTGGAAAATCCGTTTATGATGGATATTATAAATCCGGTTCTGGAGAATCTGGCTGAAGGCCCCGCCCAAATGGCCGACGACCCCGGCCTGCTCACAATCATGAATTACATTATTGCGGACGATATGACTTCCAATGTTGTCCTTATGCCAATCCTGGCGGAGTGCGCGGAAAATAACCTCCTGCTCCCGCTGCGTCCCGCCCTTCATCCGGCCATTTGACCACTCGTTATGCCCGGTTGAGATTTCTTTGCCCAGGCTCACCCCTGTGCATTTGGACTCGCAGATGTGGTTGTCCTCAATGATCCAGCCCTTGCTCCAGTGAGGTCCGATCAGCCCTTCCTGCAACGCCGTTGGCGGAGCCCACTGCGGAGAGGCCTGCCGGAGCGTGAAGCCTCTGACCGTAATGTAGCCCCGTCCCGTTTGCTCCGGCCAGAAGCAATAAGGACGAACACTGATCTCTACATTCTCGCGGCGGGGGTCCTTGCCCCCAAAGGTCGCCCAGATCCTGGTGGAAGCCGAGCCTACTTCTGCATACCACTGGAGCAGAGAGTCCGCCGGGTACTTGGCCTGCGGCCATACCTGAGGATCGCGCAGCTTGGTAACGCTATCACACTCATACAGCGATTTTCCGTCCAGGTAGACCTCCCCCAGATGCGGCTCGAACGCCCCTTCGAACAGCCAGTCGCCATATAATTTTTCTTCAAAAGGATTGCGCACAGCAAACAGGCTGTTCGGCACCTCCGCGCTCCATACACCGTCCCCTTCATCTTGCCAGTCAGCTACCGGCTCAGCGCCTGTGATGACGACTTCCCCGTCCCCGGCAGCCTGATAGACAATCCTCTGATCCTCTGTTCCTCCGTTAGCCGGGTTCACCCATTCCCTGTATGTCCCCGCATGAACGGTGACCGTATCTCCAGGCTCCGCCAGCGCCGCAGCGCGGGAAATGGAACGGAAGGGCTTGTCCGCTGTACCGGAAGCCTGATCGCTCCCTTGCATTGCAACATGATATTCCATATGAGCATCCTCCTCTTTCTTGTATGTCATATGGACATTTTAAATGAAAATACTTTATTTTGCTATAACCATGTATACAATTAGACAACCTAACCTTTGACCCCGCCGACCATCATGCCTTTGACAAAATACTTCTGCAGGAACGGATACACCATAATAATCGGCACGGACGCTACTATCGTCATCGTTGCCCGCACGGACATCGGAGTGACCGCATTCTGCTGGCCTCCCGTTGCCCCCTGGATCATCCCGTCCAGCGACGAGGTGCCGGTGGTGGTGTTGGAGTTCTGCAGAATCTTCTGCAACTCATATTGCAGGGTACTGAGACTTGCATCAGACGAGTTATAGAGGAAGACATCGAACCACGAGTTCCACTGGAACACCCCCGAGAACAGCGCCACCGTAGCCAGCACGGGTACCGTAAGCGGCAGGATGATGCTGAAGAAGGTCCGGTAATCGCCCGCACCGTCAATCTTAGCCGATTCGATGATGCTCTCCGGCAGATTTTCAATGAAGGAACGGATAATAATCAGGTTGAACACCCCGATGATCCCCGGAAGAATGTAGACCCAGAAGCTGCCGACCAGTCCCATATCCCGTATCAGCAGGTAATTGGGAATCAGGCCGCCGTTGAAGTACATCGTCATGATAAAAGCTACGGTGATGAATTTGCGCAGCACATAATCCTGTCTGCTAAGCGTGTAGGCCAGCATGGCCGAGCAGAAGACAGTGACTACCGTTCCGATCACGGTGCGCAGCACCGAGATGAAGGTCGCATGAAAAATCGTGGCCTCTCTCAGAATATAATTGTAATTCGCCAGCGTCCATTCTCTGGGAAGAAGGTAGATTCCGCCTTTGATAGAGTCTTGCGCGTTATTAAGCGACACAGCAAGGACATTCACAAACGGATACAGGGTAACGATCATTAATGCGATCATGAAGCAGTAGTTGCAAATGACAAACAAGCGGTCGCCGGTGGAAGAGCTTATGGGGGGCTTGCGTTTTTTCTTATGGACAGCTGCGGTTTCCATGCCTGCGCCTCCTTTATTAATACAGCCTGGCTTCGCCCATGCGCTTCGCGGCATTATTCGCCATGAACAGCAGGATGAAGCTGACGACCGTCTTGAACATTCCCGCTGCGATGGACAGGGAGAAATTACTCTGGGCAATTCCGTATTTCAGTACGAATATATCAATGTTCTCGGAATAGTCCACATTCATGCCGTTGCCCAGCAGGTACTGCGGCTCGAATCCCGATTCCAGCAGATAGCCGATATTCATAATGAGCAGGACAATCACAACAGACTTGATGCCCGGAAGCGTGACATAGATCATTTTCTTGAACCGGTTCGCGCCGTCGATCTCCGCTGCTTCATACTGTGTGGGATCAATCGTCGTCATTGCGGCCAGGTAGACGATGGTGTTCCAGCCGATATCCTTCCAGACAGAGCTGGCTCCGAAGATGGTCCAGAAGTATTCCGGGATACCCAGGAACAGGATTTCATTGCCGCGGTCAAGGAAGCCCAGACCCACCAGCAGCTGGTTAATCGTACCATCCGGGGACAGCGTCGTCTGAATGATGCTCGCCGCCACGACCCAGGAGATAAAATGCGGCAAATAACTGACAGTCTGCACTACACGCTTGAAAGCAATATTGCGTATTTCATTAAGCAGCAACGCAAGGGTGATCGCGGTGACGAAGCCGAAGAACAGGTTAATCGAGCTCATCGCCAGCGTATTGCGGAGCACCCGGAGGAAGCGGTCATCCCCGAACAGAAATTTGAAATGCTCGAAGCCAATCCAGGTCTGCTCCATGAACTTCCTGGCCGGCTTATAATCCTGGAAGGCAATGCTCCAGCCCCACAGCGGCAAGTATTTGAATACAAACAGCCAGATTAGAAAAGGGACTGACATCACTGCCAAGGCCCGCTGCTGGCCCAGCTTTTTGAAGAACAGCCTCATCCGGCCCGGCTCCTTATCCGCCGCCGGCCGGGATAACGCGGGTACCGTATTTTTATCCATCCGTATCTCTCTCCTTCAGCGCACCGGGGTGTCTAAGCGGCAAGCAGGAAAGACCAGCATCTCGGTACAGCCCTGGTCTTTCCCGCCGATTCCGGCGGCTATTGGTTCGCCAGTTCGACCTTCGCTTTGACTTGCTCAGTGGTCCATTTCTCATAACCCGCAGTATCGAGCTTGCCGAATTCCTTCATGTATTCCTCCCAGACTGCTTCGAACTTATCGGGAGTCGTCAGCACCAGCTTTGGGAAATATTTCTTCGTCATTTCATCCTTGCTGGCTTCCCAGAGCTGTTCCGGGGAATTCTGCTCCTTCGCGAAGCCCCACGCCGGGAAGTATGGACGCGGAACCGGTTCAGCGAACAGCTGGCTGTAGGTCTGTACGCCGTATTTTTCTAAGATCGCCTTATCCTTGTCGGTCAGCGTCATCTGGAACACCTCCGGCTGGCTGGCAACATTCTTGGCATTTCCGTCAGCCAGGGTAGAAGTGGCATTATACATCGGCCAGTTCCAGCTGAAGTACTTGAAGCCGAAGCTCTCTCTGAACGGCTCGTCAATCTTGTCGATCTGCTCCTGCGTACGGTAGTAGCGGCCCTGTTCATTCACTTCATACGTCTCGCCTTTGATGCCCCAGGACATCAGGGTCTGGTTCTCTTCGGTCAGCATGTTGTCGAAGAACTGGATGATGCGGACCGGGTCTTTGGCACTGACGGTAATCCCGATTCCGCGGTTCGTTACCAGGCCCCCAGGCGGATCAAGATAAGCATCCGGCGTGCCTTCCTCGAAGGTTACCGGCAGCGGGAAATACTTGAAGCCGTCCAGGGAAGGATCTTTACGGGCGGCATCCTTCAGCACATTCAGCGCATTATCCACCTGCCAGCGGTAGTCGAAGAAGCCGAGCACCTTGTGGGAGGTTAATTTGGCGATATACTGGTCATAGTTATCGACGAAGGAGGCTTTATCGAACAGACCGGCAGCATTGAGGTCATTCAGCGCCTTCAGCCACTTTTTGGTGGACTCGGCACCGGCATAGGTCTTGGCTTCCCAGGTGTTCGTATCCACTGTAACGTTACCGTCATTCGGATAGCCCATCAGATGCATCGGCGGGTTGGAGGTGGCGAAGAATCTCCAGTCATGCGTAAGAGAGACCATGCCCGTCAGATTCTCATCCTTGTGCTTGTCGCGGTAATTCTTAATCAGCTCTATATATTGATCCAGCGTCTTGATCTTCGGATAACCCGCTTCCTCCAGCACACGGCGCTGAACCCAGAACCCCGCACCGGCTTCCGGCTCAGGAATGAAATCGTTCACCTGGGCGGCAATCGGCAGGAAATAGATTTTACCGTCCTTGGAGCGCATCTGATTCAGCGATTTGCCGTAGACACGCTGGATGTTCGGCCCGTACTTCTCAATCAGCTCGTCGAGCGGGATGAATGCACCGGCATTCAGCACTTCCTCTATAGCGGCATCGGGAATCAGCACATCCGGGTAATCGTTGGCGGCAATCATCGTTCCGATCTTAGTATTGAGGTCACCCACCACGAATTCCAGCTTGAAATTGACACCGGTCTGATCCTCCAGCAGCTTGCCGATGGTCGTCTCATTGGTATTTCCGTCCTTCGAGCCGGCCACCCCGTTGAAGATTTTGAACGTTACCTTATCCTGCTTGGGTTCGGTCTCTGTGGTAGCGGCAGCGCTTGTCGGCTCCGTCGTCCCCGTATTCTTCTTGGCATTATTAGGCCCCGAGCAAGCCGTCACCACGGATAATGAGACGACTGCCGTCAGAGCGAGAAGCCATATTCTCTTGCTTTTACCCATTGCCTGTACTCCCCCTTGTATATTCATGGTTTAGTGCTCCTTTAGTATAAAAGCGTTTTCATTCCTCCGTTACCCGTGAAATTATGGCTTCTCCTTTGAAAACTATGGATTAACTGGAATTCTCAGCTCAATCCGTGTACCTTCACCCGGTCTGCTGTCCACCTGGAAGTTTGCGCGCCTGCCATATAGCATGGTTACTCTATAGATAACATTCTGTATTCCGATACGCTCGCCGATAATCCCTTCCATGTCGAGGTATCCGTACAGAGTGTCAACCTGCTCACTGCTCATGCCAATCCCGTTGTCCGCCACTTGGAAGACCACCTCATCCCCCTCCACGCTGATGCGGATCTTAATGCTTCCGCCTTTTTTGAGCGGCTCGATGCCATGAATACTGGCGTTCTCCACGAAGGGCAGGAACACCATTTTGGGGACAACGCAGGCGTAGGCCTCAGGCTGCACATCGATATGATAGCTCAGCTTATCCTCGAACCGGTATTTCTGGATATCCAGAAAACAAAGAATGAAGCCCAGCTCCTCCTCCACGCTCACCCACTCCTTATTCCAGGTCAGCGAGCTGCGCAGGATCATCGCCATGCTCTGGATGATTTTGGCCGTCTCGTTCTCCTGCTTCAGCAGGCTCCGCATCCGAATCGTCTCCAGCGCATTGAACAGGAAGTGCGGGTTAATCTGGCTCTGCAGAGCATTCAGCTGCGCCTTCCGCCGCTCCAGCTCCAGCGACTTCTTCTGAATCTCTGTAAGATACACATCGTTAATCAGAGCCTTAATCTGCATAATCATACTGTTGAACTCCAGGGTCAGCTGGCCGATCTCATCGCGCGATTCCCCGTGCATGATCATCTGGAACTGCTGCGTCTTCACCTTTTTCATATGCTTCAGGATCTCAATAATCCGGAGGTTGATCGAACGGGTAATGATCAGAATAATAACGGTGGGGACAATCATCATCAGGCAGGCCGACCAGAGGATGAAATAACGGGATTTCAGCACCTCCTTGATGATCTCCTTCTCATTCACTGTGCCGACAATCCGCCAGCCGGACAGATAGCTGATACTGCCGTATTCCTTCTCGAAATCAATGAGTTGCTCCTGCTTCAGGGAGGCATACCGCTGCCGGTCCTTCCCCTGCCAGTCTATGGCCCGGTTCGTCGTATATTCAATCCGGCCCTCCGGCCCCAGCAGATACACATCCCCCTGCACGTTCAGATTGGCGAAGACCTCCATCAGATCAATCGTCTTAAAATCAATCTTCACCAGCTTCTCCTTGACCATGCGGTCCGCGAAATAATCCATCCGCCGCAGCAGCGAGAACGACTGGAACCGGCCGCCTGCATCCTGGGTGCGGACGAACATCGGCTGGGAAGAGGCCTCCTGCATCCACTCTTTATACCAGACACTCTCCCGGACCTCCGCAGACAGAATCCCGATATTCCCAGAATTCAGCAGCGTGGGGTTATCCACATAGATGGTCTTGTTTTGCAGCGAGGAAGAGAACGGGGAATAGTTGTTCAGGGTGGACCTGAGATAGAGGTCGTAAGCCTCGACATAGTCTTCGGTCTGTGTGAAGTTACGGTCCAGCACCTCATTGGTCTTGTAATCCGCATAGAAAAAAGAGGACAAGCCCACGGCCTGATCCACTATCAGCCGGAACTCATTCTTAATCTGTTCCACCGCCAGATCGATGTCCTTGATCCGCTGCGCCTTTACATTTCCGGTAATCGTGTTGTAGAAGATCACATTCGTGAGAATAATCGGAGCGATGACCCCGAGGAAATAGACGAGGAACATTTTATTCCTGAGCCGGATATTATTCAGCAGCTTCATGCAGCGCCCCCTCCTGGCATTAACGGTTGCCCGTCCGGTTTCTATATTCTGTAGGCGTTCTCTGCTCCAGCTTCTCGAACTGGGTGACGAAATAATCGGCATTCTTGAATCCGACCTGCTCGGCGATTTCATAGATCCGCAGATCGGTCTGCCGCAGCAGCTTCTTGGCCTCGGTGATACGCAGCTGGAGCAGATAGTCATTGAAGTACATGCCGTAATTCTTCTTGAACACCTGGCCAAGATAGGCTGAGTTCATATAGAACTGGCCTGCGATCTGCTTGAGGTTCAGGTTCTCATGGAAGTTCCGGTCCACATAGCACTTGATCCGGTACAGCCCGCTGCTGCCGTAGCTCTGGTACAGCTCTTGAATCCGCTCCGCCGCTTCCAGCGCAAAGGCTTCGAACAAGGACCTCAGCTCCGCAAGGGTGATGTTATGATCCGGCCAGTTCATCATCGGGACAAGGCTCGCCAGCTGCTTCTCATCCCCCTCCATGCTCCGTATAGTATGCAGCACACTATGGACGCATTGAATGGCTACGGCCTTCATCGCTTCCCGGGAGACCAGCTTCTCCTGAAATTCTGCGAACAGCTTACCGATCCCGCCCATGATCTCCGTGTGCTTACCCTCCTCAATCGCTTCAATCAGCGCCTGAAACCCCCTACTACTGGCATGGATGTAGTTCAGGGACAGACCGGCAATATCAGAGGACAGCAGAATCGGCTGGGCAGGCCGGACATATTTGTACTCCACAGTCTGCTTGGCCGAGGTATACGAATGCTTCAGTTCCTGAAGCGTGCTCACCGGTCTGCCCGCATACGCTTGAACCTGCAAGGGATAACGCTGATAGAGCTTGCTCAGACAATCCTCCAGGAAGCTGCGCAGCTCCCCTTCATGGTTCGCCAGATAATGTTCCGGCACAATGAAGCCGAAGAACCTCCGGTGCTCATAGATAATAGGCGTCTCTGCTGTGAACTGCTGCACCGCCTGCCGGATCGCCTCCTTCAGCTCCGCCTTCCCGGGCATGGACTGCCCGCTCCAGGGGAACACATTGTTCACCTCCAGCAGCACATAGGTGAACTGGCGGGACCCCGCCTCTATCCACTGCTGCTCCCAGGCGTCAAGCACTTCATCCGCCGCTTCCCCCCGGATCAGCGCCTCCACCCGCTTCACTCCCTCATGAATGCTCAGCCGGTCCTGGAGCTGCTTGCGCGCAGTGAATAAATCGCGGAACTTATGAAGCGCTTTCACAATTTCGTGCTCATTAATCGGCTTCAGCACATAGTCCAGCACGCCATACCGGACCGCCTGCTGGGCATACCGGAAATCGTTATATCCGCTGATAATGATAAATTCCGTTCCAAGCTGCTCCTCGGTCACCGCCTCAATCAGCCCGATGCCATCCAGGACCGGCATGCGGATATCGGTGATTACGAGCTGCGGCCGCTTGGCCCGGATCAGCTCCAGCGCATCTTCCCCGTTGTCCGCCTCATCCACTATCCGGAATCCGCTGCCCTCCCAGTCAATCATTCCGATCAGGCCCTTGCGGACAAACAGCTCATCATCGACAATAATGATCCCGTACACTTCAGCATCCACTCCTCCGGTAAGATCGTGAAACAAAGGGAATCCCCGGCCTAAGTAAACGGTCAAGGATTCCCCGATGATAAGGAATATTATAGAGTTAGGCGGGCCCGTAGTCTAGCCTACGATGACTTCCATGGATACCTGCTTCAGGCCCGGATTCAGGTCCTTCTCCTCGGTAAGATCCAGAACTGGAGCACCATCAATGTCAAAATGCACACGGCGCAGGCCGGAGCTGCGCGGTCCCTCGATTCCCGGTCTGGCGTGGTAGGCGTTCCAGATGACCCCGTCCTCGTCCATCACATAGGAATTATGGCCCGGCCCGTATTCTCCCGGCACGCTTCTGGAGGTCAGCAGCGGATAATTGCCCTTGGTCCAGCTCTTAATATCCAACAAATCCGCCCCCTTGTCTGCGGTCAGCAGACCGACCACATAAGTAGCATCCACCGCTGCACTGGCAAAAGTCACGTACAGCTTATCATCGGTATACAGAGCAAACGGACCTTCATCCACGAACGTATGGTTATTGGCCCAGCCGTAATCCGGCCGGGTCAACAGCACCGGATCACTCGTCAGCCTCCACGGCTCCTGCGGGTCAATGGTGGCGATATAGACCCAGGCTCCAAGATCCACCGGCAGGAATTGGCGCTCCGACCATGCCGCATAGAGTTTGCCGTTCCAGCGGATGACGGTCATATCCAGCGAGATTGTTTTGCCTGCTTCGCACAGATAGCTGCCGTCCTTCTTCACTACCCGGCGGGGCCTGGACCAGTCCGCAGCATTCATGGGATTTCCGCCGGGGCTCAGCTTCATCACATGCGACTCTTCGTGGAAGAATTCCCCTGGCGTTGCGGCATGGAAAATATACAACTCGTCTTCAATGATATGGAGTTCCGGTGCCCACAGCAGGCCGCCAATCTCTTCATACGTGGAGGAATCGAGGATCAGGGCTTCCTCGGCAGTTACCAGCCCAGGAATCGTATCGGCTTCCCTCATATACAACGTATGTTCCTTATCCGCATCATTAGTCGCAATGAAATAATATTTCCCCCTCCACTCTGCAATGCAAGGGTCCGCACGGTTAAGTGCAACCGGGAATGGAAAGTGATCCTGATGGATCTTCCCGGAGATGCTATAGGTTCCGGCCTTGTCCCAGTTGATGGCATCCGTGTTCCAATGGACTTTTTTGACAGCCTGCGTTCCATCACTATATAGGGCCGTTGCCCGGACCCCCTTCACATCCTCCACCGATGCCGCATTCACACGGTCCGGTACTACGACAGCAATGTTCTCCGGTACCGTAAGCTTACAGAAAAGTCTGCGGGCTATCCCGGGGGAGACAGCGATCCTATTACGCGGCTGGATTCCCTCGATATCAGTCTGCACCGCTTCCAGCGTGAACGGCTCCGCTTCCACCGGTGCTGAGACATTCGTAAGGCTCATAATGTCGGCGGTGAAATTCTCATAGCCCTGACCCTGCCCGTCGATCCAGCGGATCAGGTAACCTCTCTGCTCCGGGTCATAGGTGCAGGAGACATCGCTTACATGAGTGTCCGCCTTAAGCTCCAGCAGTCCAATCTCACTGTATTGCAGCAGATCGGCCGAAGTGAATAGCAGTACCTTGCCCTTGCTTTGGTCATCCGCTTCACCGTCTGCCTCGGTGCGCACGGCAAGGACGCCGAAATTCCCGTCTGCCAAGTAAAAGAGATACGGCTGCTTCAGGCTTTTGGCCCGGAGCGTCCCATCCTCATTCTCCGTCGCCTTGGCGAACAGGACACCTGAGTTATGATTCAATGCCTGATACTGGCCCCTCTCCGTCTTGTAAGCCAGGTGCATACTGTAAGCCAGCTTCGATGCATACACGATATCCTCCTGCGGCAGTCTTGTATAGCAAAGGATATCTTTCCGATCCTCGTTTTGTTGTGGTATCATGGATTCATAACCTTCCTTCATATTGATAATTACTAATAACAATAATCACGCACTGTTCGGTTAACCTTAGAATTCACTCTTATATCCACTACAAATTATAGAGATTCACCGAAATTCTAACAATGATATTTACTGACCATTAATTGATCTATCCGCAGAAAGGAGAAGCCCATGCCCACAATTCATTACGTGGAATACGATGCCGCACATCCGGCCAATTTCGTCTACAGTATCCCCGAAGGACTGGACGCCTGGCTTCTTGTCCTGACCCAGACTCCGGCGGTGTTCGAAGTGGACGGTGAATTGAAGGAATTTCCCGCTCACTCTGTCGCTCTGTATCCTCCAGGGCACAACATCTATTACCGCGCCTGCTCCCGGAGGTATGTCAACGACTGGGTCCGTTTCGATGCGGATGAATCGTATATCACCGAAAGCGTCCTGCCGCTGGGCAGCCCGTTCTCCCTGCCCGACCCCGGGTATTGCCATCAGCTGTTCCAGCTGCTGTCGCTGGAGAACTCGTTCCAGAACGATTACCGGGAGTTGTCCATTGACTACCTGTTCCGCCTCTTGTTCAACAAGCTGTCCGAAGCGTCCCAGGACAAGCTGACGCCGCAGTATTATAATCTGCTGGAGCTGCGCAAGACGCTGTACAGCAATCCGGGCCACCCTTGGACTGTATCCTCGATGGCCGGGTATCTGCACATCAGCACCGGCTACCTCCAGACCATCTACAAATCCGCCTTCGGCATCTCCTGCATGGAGGATGTCATCCAATGCCGGATTCGGCTGGCCAAGGAGAAGCTGGGCTTCGGCCAGCATAAAATCGCCGAGATCGCCGCCCTCTGCGGCTACGCCAATGTCGAGCATTTCTGCCGCCAGTTCCGCCAACTGACCGGCTTCTCCCCCCGCGCCTACCGGGAGCGGTTGGCTTCCAAGCAACATTAATAATTATATAAATTGAACTAATGGTTTTTATGTTTTGGGATTGCCGTGACTCCAGAGAAGTTTTGGACTTCCGGCCGCTGTTGTATTTGAATTTCCTGAATAAAACCGCTCTTAGCGGTAGAAATCCAAATACAAAGGCGGTCGCTACCGCTCCTCCAGTTCCAAAATTCCCCTCCGCCACTTTTCCCTTAACTTAAGTTTTTAGTTCAATCTATATAGTTGGAAAAAAGTATCTTAATTGTGATCATTCGCAGCATCTGAAGGAAATAGTTGGATAAACGTCATTTAAATTCAAGGATTCCCTCCACTTTGAATGTTCCGCTTCAGATTAAGTGCTGTTTTTCCATCTGCTCTCTGGCTAGCGCTCCTCCGTTCCTTAACACGTGGATAATTTCCAACTAATCCTAGTTAGAGGCATGGCAAAACCCTTGCCAAGGCTGTTTCTAGCTTGTATACCCCCCAATAATGCTTTACTTTTCGCTATCTACCTTCGCCCACGCCCATTGTGTTCGGTTTTTTGCTTACATTCGGCCCACATAACAGAGCAGCGACCCTCCACTATCAGGAGAATCGCTGCTCTATTTAACTATTTTCTGCCTTACTCCTCAGTCCCGCCAAGCACAGGCAACTCGGCACCGTCCCGCACAAACAGCGGAATCTGCGTAAGCGGCGCATCGACCATAATAGCCTGTCCGCCAGCATAGGCAGTGCCGGTATAGACATGAGTCCACTCTGAGCCGGACGGCAGGTACACCTTACGCGCCCGTTCACCCTCGCCCAGCACCGGGGCGACCAGCAGATCGGGACCGAACATATACTGGTCTTCGATATCCCAGGCCGCCGGGTCCTGAGGGAAATCATAGAACAATGGACGCATAGGCGGCGTGCCCTTCTCATGTGCCGCCTGCATCAGCCCGCGGATATACGGCTTCAGCCGCTCCCGCATCTGCATGAACTCCTTGAAGATGACATACGCCTCATCCCCGTAGCTCCACACTTCATTATCCGAGCCGCTTCCGCATACGCCCCCGCCCCGCGTTCCGGTGGGCTGAACAAAAGGGGAACGGTCCCCGTGCAGCCTGAATACCGGAGAGAATGCGCCGTACTGGAACCAGCGGACCATCAGCTCCCGGAAGGAGGCATCTGCCGGATTGCCCCCATGGAAGCCGCCGATGTCGGTGGTCCACCATGGAATCCCGGCCACGGCCATATTCAGTCCGGCCCGCACCTGAATGCTGAGCACCTTGAAGCTGGAGTGAATATCTCCGGACCATACGAGCGCCCCGTAGCGCTGGCTGCCCGCCCAGGCGGTACGGACCAGATTGATGATATTCTCCTGGCCTTCAGCCGCCATGCCGTCATAGAAGGTCTGGCTGTATTTCATGGGGTAAATATTGCCGATCTGCTTGCTCGAGCCGATATGATAACGGTAGATATCATGGTCATAGACCGTCAGCTCCGGCTCCGCCTCATCGAGCCAGAAGACCTTGATCCCTTTATCATAATAATTCTGCTTAATCAGTCCCCACAGGAACTTGCGGGCCTCCGGATTCGTCGCATCGAAGATCGCATTCTGGCCGAGGAACTGGAATTGCGTCCGCACCCCGCGGTCCGAGCGCAACAGGTACCCTTTCTCCAGCATCTCCTTATAATTCTCGCTCTCCGTCTGGACCGTCGGCCAGACCGAGACCATCAGCTCAATGCCCAGCTCCTGCAGCTCCTGCACCATCGCCTCAGGATCGGGCCAATATTCCGGGTCAAACCGCCAGTCCCCCTGATTCGTCCAGTGGAAGAAATCAATGACGATGACGTCGATCGGCAGACCCCGCCGTTTATGCTCCCTCGCCACCTCCAGCAATTCCTCCTGCGTACGGTAGCGGAGCTTGCATTGCCAGAACCCCATGCCATACTCCGGCATCATCGGCACGGTTCCCGTAGCCTTGGCATATGCCTCCTCGATCTCGGCAGGCGAGTCACCGGCAGTGATCCAATAATCCAGCTGCTTGGTGGACGGGGCTGTCCATTCGGTCACATTCAGGCTGAAATGCGCCTGTCCGATCGCCGGATTATGCCACAGGAACCCGTAACCGGCGCTGGACAGCACGAATGGAATGCTAATCTGGCTGTTGCGGTGGGTCAGCTCCAGCGAGCAGCCCTTCAGGTTCAGGAAGGAGTGCTGATACTGCCCCATGCCATACAGCTTCTCTAGCGGGTCCGCCTCCAGCCGGAGCTTCACGGAGAAGTCACTGCTGCCGGGGATGGCGCTTAGCTCTCTGCCCCCGTATTTTAACTGATAGGTATCCTCCGTCTCGTTAAGAAGCAGCTTGCCATGCTGGTTATAGAAGAAGATCTGTCCCTTATCTGTTATTTCCGCCCGGATATTCCCGTTCACAATCGTCGCACGTTCTGGGGTAATCGATATATGACTCAGCGTCTGCACAGCAGGCAGAAGTGCCCACTGCTCATCGGTAATCTCCGCATACGAAGCCCGGATACGCAGCGAATGCTCTCCCCAAGGCTCTATCCAGACTCTCTCATGGTCATATTCTCTGATTAGTCTGCCATTCTCTTCACGAAACATAGCGCGATCCCTCCAACAGTTCTATAATAAGGTTGCAACCACATTATAAAGAGTGCAAAGCCGCTATACTATACATAAAAGTACGCATCTATCATACGATATTACGATTGTGTGGAGGGAATAAGATGAGTGGAGCGTTCGAGGACAAGCCGTATCCATGGAAAAAAGAGCACACTGAAATTCCCGAGGGCCTGTTTCCCATCAATGTATTTCATATCTGCTTTCCGGACCGCAGTATTATTCCGCCTCACTGGCATGACCATCTCGAATGGATTCTCGTGACCAAGGGCCGCTTCCGCGTCCAGGTCGGCCCCCACTCCAGAGAGCTGGTGCAGGGTGAGCTTGCCTTCGTCAGCCGTCCGCAGATTCATGCGGCCTACCCGACAGAGGATGGCAGTGAGCTGTATGCGGTTGTCTACAACGAAGCGCTGCTGAACGGTATACGGGACCTGACTGAGCTTCAGCATATCCGGCCGCTCCTCTCCGGTGAGATCCGGCTGCCCGCCTTCTATGGGGCGGACCAGCCGGTTACCCGCCAGATCAGAGGATGCATTGAACAGATTATTTACAGCTACCAGAGCAAGAGCCCCGGGTATGAATTATGTATCAAAGGCGGCCTGTTCTCTTCCCTGGGTCTAGCTTATCCCCTGGCAGAGTTCACAGCACCGCCTTCCAAAAGAGACCGGCAGGAGACGGGCATCCAGCCCCTGCTGATTCACCTTAGCAACCATTTCCATGAACCGCTGACTGTGGAGGAGGCCGCACGGATCTGCTGTGTGACCCCCAACTACTTTTGCCATCTGTTCAAAAAGAATACCGGTAAGACCTTAATCGAATATGTGAACATGCTGCGGGTGCATGAGGCCAGCCGCTTGCTCCAGCTTCGCCGGCATTCGATTCAGGAGGTGGCCTTCCGGGTCGGATTCACGGGCCTGACGTATTTCGGAAGAATATTCAAACAGCATACATCGATGACACCCAGCGAATATGCTTCCCATTTCCAGACCCGGGCTTAATCCTCTCTGTGATAACGGAAATAATCGAAATCGGCATAGCCGCCGGTCTGCCGGGTCGCATAATTGAACAAGCCGATCCGGTAGCCCATGAAATGATCCAGCGAATATTTCATATGCAGAGTCCCGCCAATAGGCTTCCAGGCCGCCCCATCTGCCGAATAGAAGAAATGGGCCTGGTCCACGCTGTCCTCGAAATTGAAGTCGATTCTGAGATATAGCCTGCTGCCGGTGAAGGGAATACTTTCCACCTCCTGCGGGCAGCCGTCACCGCTGTTGACACACATACTCAGGTTGAACCCGCCCTGTTCCAAAGCGGCAGCCTCAACCGTCCCATACCCGTTCTGCAGGGCAACCATCCCTGCCCTGTCGCCGGTCTGCATCCCTGAGAGATCCAGCAGGGTCTCCGCGCTGCACGCCGGACCCTCCGTCCGCTGGGTCAGCGTATTGCGCGCCCGCAGGATGCTGTCTGCTGTACGTCCGGCGCGCAGCCGCAGATAACCCGGCCGCTCGGTGAGCGACCATAGACCGTTGTCAGGATTATGGTTCCACTGCCAGTTCAGCGCCAGCCGGTCGCTGGTATAATCGAACTCATCGCTGATCACCAGCGGCTTCGGCTCACCCGCAGGAAGCTTCGTCTGGAACATTTTAGGTGCTGCACCATTCTCCCCGATTACCGGCCAATCCTGCTCCCAGCTTACGGGAAGAACGCAGGGAATCCGTCCGACAGCCCCATGATCCTGGAACAGCACCGCGTACCAGTCGCCATCCGGCGTATCGACAATGCCGCCTTGCGCGATCCCGTTGTTGAAATACCCCAGATCGTCATCCAGCACAACCTTCCACTCGTAAGGACCGAGCAGTTCACGGGAACGGTAGCATAGCTGGCGTCTGCGCTGATTGCCGGTTCTCGGCCATTCGATGAAGAACAGATAATAATAACCGTTCCGCTTATGCGCATGACAGCCTTCAATCCGCAGACCGATGTCTTCCCGCTCGCCCTCCAGCAGCAGCTGATCGGCTCCGCCGGGCTTCAGCGCACTCAGATCCTCCGTCAACTCCTTGATGCGGATGTCCCCGTTGCCATAGATTACATAATTGCGGTTATCTTCATCCAGCAGCAGAGCCGGGTCATGATGGAGTCCGGGAATAACCGAACGTTCCCAGGGTCCATGCTCAATATCTGTAGTCTGGTAGATATAGAACCGGTCCGTGTCATTGGAGGAGAAGCATACGTAGTAGATTCCGTTCTTGCACCGCAGCGAGGCAGCCCAGGAACCGCCGCCGTAAATGCCTTCGCCGTCCTCCAGCCTGAAGGCCGGAGTGTCCTCGAAGGTATCAAAGACGTAACTGACAATCTCCCAGTCCTTCAGATTCACCGATTTCATAATCGGGCAGCCCGGCATGGAGTGCATGCTGGTGCTGACCATATAGAACACAGGGCCGACCCGGATGACATCCACATCCGGGACATCTGCCCATATCACTGGATTGGTAATTCTGGCTGTATTCAATGTTCTGCCCCCTTTAAGTTAGTGTTCTTGTGCAGTGAACTGCCAAGCGGCCAGCTTGAACAGGCTCTTATCGCTCTCTCCTGTGAACACCAGATAGAGGTTGTAAACTCCCTCTGCTCCCTGGACCTCTGTCTTCAATTCTACCCATTCCTGCGAGCCGTCCGCCGCCGGAACCGTCAGTCTGCCGATAACCGGACCCGCTGGCTCATCCAAATGCAGCTCCAGCACGCCGCCCGCTTCCAGGCTCAGGACCGAGACTTGGAACGACTCAGCTCCGCTGCCGAAGTCTACCCCGGAAAGTCCGATCCAGCCGCCCTGCTCCACATCCGTGACCGCCTGAACTCCGCCCTTGGCCAGGTATTCTGTCTTCACCCCTGCGCTCCAGCCCATCGTTGCCGCCGAAATCCGTTCATACGGATTCAACGTTGCAAGCTGCTGCACACCTTCGTAATCCGCATGAATCTCGGGAATGGACCCGTCCTCATGATGAGTCAGGCGGTTAAGATGGGTGGAGCGGTAGCCGTTCGCAATCCCTTGGGCCTTGGACAAGGTCTGGGCGTGATAAGCTATATACCAGCTGTCATGGAACTGGAAGACCGCATGATGGTTATTCCCGGATACGCCGAAGAAATGTCCCGGATTCTTCAGGATCGTCCCCTGATAAGTCCATGGACCCATTGGGCTGCTGCTCGTCATATACGCGATCTCTCCCGCAGGAGGGCTGCCTTCCGGCCGTTCCCCGTCATAAAAGTTCGAGCAGTAGGTATAATAGTAGACTCCATTCCACTTATGGATTCCGGCATCCTCGAACATGAACGGGGCCGGAATCACTGCCGCTGTACCCGCCACACTGGTCATGTCCTCACCCAGCGGCATTACCCGTGCTGTGCCCGGCTCGGCGAACTGTCCTTCCGGAACGCCGCCTCCGAAGTAGATATACCCCTTGCCGTCGTCGTCCAACAGCACTGCCGGGTCGAACAGCCAGGTCACATCCTCTACCCCAGGAGTGGAGCGCAGAATCAGTGCCTCCCCGATCGGGTCCACCCATGGACCCACCGGACTGTCACTCGACAGAACGCCGATGCCGCTGGCATTATTGGCGAAGTAGAGGAAGAACTTGTCCTTACCGTCAATTACGGTATGAAGTGCTGCCGGTGCCCAGGACTGGGTTGCCCATTTCGCTGCACCCTCCGGTCCGGCTACAGCTATCGGACCATGATCGGTCCAGTTCACCAGGTCAGCGGACGAGATTACGGTAATCGTATTAATGCTGCTGTAGGAGTTCTCCTTCACCACACCGTTCTCATCATACTCCAGCGCATCATTGGTCATGTACAGATAGACTCTGTCCCCGAATACCAGGGCATAAGGATCGGCTCCGTATCTGTGTGCCACCAGCGGATTGCCATTTGGCTGTACCTTGCCGGCAGCCTGCTTCAATTGAGTTGTCATTGGATTCCCTCCAGAAATGATATGGTGTCCAGCTTGGGACGAATATTAAGATTGCGAAGCCGCCAGCTCGGCCAGCCGGGCGAATGAAGCCTTCGGCTGCTTCTGCTCATCGAACAGGAACGGCCAGTTCTTGCGTCCCCGGACGGGGAAGCCGTCCAGCCAGGTGTAGTCATCGGCCACGCCCCAGAAGGTCACCGAGTCAATGGAGTCTCTGAATTCCAGCAAAAGGGCGAAGATCTCGGCATAACGCTCCTCCTGAAGCTTCAGCATTTCAGCTGTTGGCGCTTTCAAATCCGTGCGCTTGTCGTCATGACGGAACACGGAGAGGTCCAGCTCCGTAATATGGATCTTAAGCCCCAGCGACGCGTAGAGCTTAAGAGCACTACGGATTTCCTCAATGGAAGGGCCGTAGATATTCCAATGTCCCTGCATTCCGATCCCGTGAATCGGCGTATTCTGATCCAGCAGGCTGC
Source organism: Paenibacillus sp. FSL P2-0089 (assembly GCF_038595095.1). Classification (NCBI taxonomy): domain Bacteria; kingdom Bacillati; phylum Bacillota; class Bacilli; order Caryophanales; family Paenibacillaceae; genus Paenibacillus; species Paenibacillus sp. FSL P2-0089. The sequence continues at coordinate 2,555,886 of NZ_CP152006.1, read as the reverse complement.
GCACGAGCTTGTAGATTTTGCCGCTTTTGACAGGATCGGTCTCATTATAGTCGTTGTAGAACAACAGCGCATCAGGATCTGCCTGATGTGCCATTTCAAAGGCCTGACGGAGATAATCCTCGCCGATGATCTCAAGCCACCGCGTATCCCGCAGATACTGGTCTGTTTTATCCTCAATCGCTTCATTCACTACATCCCAGGCATAGGCCCGTCCCCGGTAACGGCCCACTACCGTGTTAATGTGGGTCTGCAGGCGGGCAAGCAGCTGCTCTCTGCTGCAGGCTCCGCCTTCCGCTTCCTTGAACATCCAGTCTCCGGTCTGGTTATGCCACAGAAGCGTATGCCCCCGGACGCCGATTCCATGTGCCTCTGCGAATTCAAAGATACGGTCCGCAGCATCGAAGGTATAGCTCCCTTCCTCCGGCTGAACCTCTACCGGCTTCATTTCATTCTCGGCTGTAATGCTGTTGTAATGCTTGGCAATGAATGAACCCTGAGCAGATATAATGCCGGTACTGACGGCAGCCCCTATCTTGAAGGCCTCCCGGAACATCTCATGTAATGCAGGAATTTCGCTGCTGGCTTGCTTCATCTTTTCTAACCTCCATTGAATAGCAATTTTTGGACAGCTATCTCTATCATAACGTATTTGAATGCGTTTACCATCACCATAGTAAAGACTTGGACCCTAATAAATAAATGGATACCCTAGCCTTGTTCAGATTGGGCCTGTGCCCGGAACTGAACGGGCTTCAGCGCCGTCCGTTTCTCGAACTCTCTTAAGAAATGGTGATAGTGTACGTAACCGATGCTCTCCACAATGCTTCTGACCGTGTCCTGAGTGTCGATCAGCCGCTTCTTGGCTGCTTCGATCCGCAAATTATGAATGTACTCCAGAATGCTGATGCCGTGCTTTTTGATGAAGGCCTGGCCCAGATACACCGGATTGATATAGAAATGCTCTGCAATCTCTTTCACCGTCAGATGCTCCGGATAATGATCCCGCAGGAAGCATTCCACGCGGGTCAGCGGGTGCTCGGAGTTACGCTCCTTGTGCTGGCGGATATAGTTCATACTGGTGGAGAGCGCTGTCTCCAGGGTGACCTGCAGAGCTTCCAGGGACCTCGGCTCGGTTCTGAAAAAATCAAGCGTGCCGATCCACTGATCGTCCGCGCCTCCAAATTCCTTTAGCAGCTCCATGCTCCGCAGCATGATATCCATACCCGTCATCTGGACGACTCCCGGATCTATCCGATTCTCCTTGAACCCGCGGAACAATTCGCCCAGCTTCTCCGCTGCCTTATGCTCATGCAGCCGCTCCACTGCGCTGATGATCTCCTCAATCAGCTCTGCGGAAGGCAGCGTGTAATTAACCTGGCCCTCGGCTTCACTGGCCGAATCCACCGGACCGCACCCGTCCGAATAGAAGTAGTGGCGGGCCGCAGCGTCTGCCGCTTCGCGGTAGGAGACCGGCAGCTCGCGGAGGGACCGCACACTTGGCCCGATGCTGACCGAGCCCTTTACTCCGCTGCGGGTCAGCCCGGCGTATAGCTGCTCCGCCAGCCCTGCCGCCGCCCCCGAGCTCTCCACGACCAGCCCGGCCTGATCCCCGGGCAGATCAATGAGCATCGCACCGGCCGGTCCGGCAAGCTCCCGGCACAGCTCCGTAATCCGGCTGCTATTGCCCTCCACATGCACATACGTCCACCCAGTGGCCGCCTCATCCAGGCGGTCCATCTGCTCAGCAGCTTCCTCATCCGGCTCTGCCCAGTGTCCCTCAAGCATGCGCGCAATGGCAAGCGGCAGCAGACGGCTGGACAGCATACTCTGCTGCATGGTCTGCTTAAGGCGCAGCTCCAGCTCATCCGTAATGTCCGTAAGCACCTTATCCCATTCCGCATCCATAACCGGCTTCAGCAGGTAATGCCTCACCCCGTAACGGATGGCTGTTCTGGCATATTCAAATTCGCCGTAGCCGCTGAGCACAATGAAGACCGGCTGCTCCATATCAAGGCTGCGTACGCGCCGGATCAGCTCAAGCCCGTCAATCTCGGGCATGCGGATATCCGTAATCACAAGATCCGGCGAGCTGCGGATAACGGCAGCCAGTGCTTCCTCCCCGTTCTCACAGGCGCCGCATACCTCGAAGCCCAGTTCCTCCCAGTCGGTCAGCGTCCGCAGCCCCTCTAAGGCAATGGTCTCATCATCTGCGAGCACTACTTTATACATGAGCTCCCTCCCCCATCGGAACCAGACTCAAATCCTCGGGAATCTGGATAGTAATGACCGTACGTTCGTATTCGGTGCTCTCAATACTGAATTCGGCTCTGCCGTTATAGTACAGCATGAGGCGTTTATACACATTGCGGAGGCCAACATTCTGTCCCGTATCCTCTTCTGTCTCCAGATGGGACCTGATCCATTCCAGCTTCTCCTTCTCGATTCCTTTGCCATTATCAGTCACCACAATCAGCAGACCTGTCTCATTCCGTGAAGCGGACACGTGAATTTCCCTTGCCCATTTGACCGATTGCAGGCCATGCTTGCAGGAATTCTCCACCAGAGCCTGTATACTCATCTTGGGAATGCGGCAGTTCAGCACCTCAGGCGCAATATCCAGCACATAAGAGAAGCGGTTCTGGAAGCGGAACTTCTCAATCTGCAGATACATCTCGATGAAGGATACCTCCTCCTCCACCGTAATCAGATCATCCTTCCAGCTCAGCAGCCTGCGCATAATCAGGGCCAGATTCCTAATGACATCGGTAACCTGCTCATATTTATACTTCTTACAGATGACCAGGATCGCATTCAGCGTATTAAAAAGGAAATGAGGGTCTACCTGACTCTCCAGATATTTCAGCTCCGCCCGCACCCGTTCCAGCTCCAGATCCTTCTTCTGGATCTCCAGCTTGTAGACATCATTGATCAGATTGCGGATTTTGCCGGTCATCAGATTGAAGCTGCGGATCAGACCGCCGATCTCATCCTTCCCCTCATACATATCAATGCTCTCGAATTGTTCATATTTGACCAGCTTCATATGCTTGTAGAGCAGCCGTACCCGCAGATTGTAGGAGCGTATAATCACGATCATGAGCAGAGTGGGAAGGATGATCGTCAGCAGAACCAGAATCAGCGAGTTCCTGAGCGCACGGTCCATCTCATGGCTGATCTTACGCCCTTCCGGCGTTCCGACCAGCCGCCAGCCCTTGGTATAGGCCGCACTGCTAAGCGCCCGGACAATCTGCTTGGAAGGCTGGTCAAGACTGGTGTCCACATTCAGCAAGGCACTCGCATCCAGCGAGGAGAAGGAACGGTTCGAGTCCAGCACAACCCGGTTCTTCTCGTCCAGCAGCTTGAAATCCAGATAGTCACGTTCCTTCTGGAACAGCTCCTGTACATTGTTCAGCCGCAGATCAATCCTCAGATATTTCGTGTAGGGCTGGCCCGTGAAGTTATCCAGCTTGCGGATCAGGCTGACCAGCACCTCCTGCTGCGGCGGATTCAGCGGGTCGGTTCCCTGATAAGAAGTGAGCAGCACCTTACCTGTGCTGCTTGAGATTTTGCGGTACCATTCACTCTGCTTATCCGCGTACGACAGAATGAAGTAGCTGTTGCCGTTCTGGATGGTCGGATTAGAGGTGTATATGCCCATCCACGAAATATAGGAGTGGAGCGTGCTGTACTGCCGCAGCTTATCCTTCAGAGAATCATTATAGGCATCATAATAAGCCTCATTATCCGGGTAGGCGTAATCCATCATCTCCATGTAAGGCCGGTCCGCAGCCACCGTATTGCTGATCGCCAAGCATTCGTTCACGATCTGCATCAGGTCATAGGCCACCCGGTCTACCGAAATCTCCAGATTCTCCCTCTCCCGTGCCTCCACATTACGGCTGATCTGCACATAAAAGAGGGCATTGATGCTAAGTATGGGGACGAGCACACACAGTAAGTAGATAAACAAAAACTTGTATTTAAGCGGAATATCATTGATGAAGGCAGATGGCTTCCGGTTATTCTTCATGCACGCCCCCTCCTTCCTCATGAATTAACTCTTCTTGTACACGGAAGGTGTAACTCCGTTAAGCGCCTTGAACTTGGCGGCGAACACATCGGCGTCTGAATAGCCCACTCTGCTTGAAATATCGGAAATACCCATATCGGTCCGGCGCAGCAGCTTCTTCGCCTCTTCAATGCGGAATTCATGGAGATAATCGTTAAAGGAGCTGCCGTAATATTTCTTGAACCGTTGTCCCAGGTAGGCCGAGTTCACATGCAGGTGCCCCGCAATATCCTGCAGCTTCAGCTTCTCCTGATAATGCCCGCGGACATACTCGATCGCTGCGGCCACAATCTGATCCTCCGCCCTGCCGTCCGCAGCCGCTGCGAACCACTCTGCAGCATCACACAGCTCCTCCTCTATCTGACGCTCAAGCAGCGGCAGACAATTGGCCGTATGCCGTGACGGGAACCATTTCTGCACCCACTGCGCATAGTCTCCCCCTCTAGCGGTAATTTCACGTAGCAGCTCAGCTTTGACATTGGCCAGAAAAGCGTCGATCCAGGAGCTGGACGCCACCTCCGCCGAGAAAATCTTGAACACCTCGCCAAGCTGATCCGTGAGATGCTGGGCCTTCCCTTCGGTGACGGATTGCAACAGCGATCGTCTCAGCTCTGCCGGAAGCATGGCCATCTGCGACTTATCCTGCTTCTCGAAGAAGCCGGCGGCCTCGCCCCCCGTGGTATCGTGCCTGCACAGCTCAGCAGCCAGCGCCTCACGGTATGCCGTATTCAAGGCCTCCTTGCCCTGATGCTGGAGACTTGCCGCGAAAAAGACCGGCGTGGTGTACAGCGGCCGCATCTCCTCCATCCACCGGGTAAGCAGTGTCCGGTCGAGCGCCGGCCCTTCCTGCGGTGACACCAGCAGATACCCGTGCTTCCCGCTGCCTGCGGTGAACGGATAGACTGAAATGCTGCGCAGCGGCTCCTTGCCGCTCATGGCGGCGACCTGCTTGCGCATTTGCAGGCTGTCCGGCGCGGCTCCATGGATCAGGACACAGCATAGCCGCGAGGCAGGGCCGATCCCCAGCATATTCAGCCCCTTCTCCCGCTCCTCCTCCGAATTCTCCCGCATCAGGAGCCGGGATACCGTATCCTCCTGCATCAGAGCCGAGAGCGCGTCACGCCGTGAGGATGCCTTGTGTTCTTTAAGAATCTGTTCGGTTACTGTATGCAGCGCCTCCGTCAGCTCCTTTTCATCCAGAGGCTTGGTCAAATAGTTTGAGACTCCGTATTTCAGAGCCCGCTTGGCATACTCAAAGTCAGCATAGCCGCTAAAAATAATAAACTTCGGGCGGCAATCGCCTTCTGAGGCTCTTCGAATGAGCTCAAGGCCATCGATGACCGGCATGCGCACATCGGTGATGACCAGATCAGGACGGGTGCTGTGAATTAGCTGCAGCGCATCCTCCCCGTCCAGCGCCTCGCCGCATACTTCATAGTTGAGTGCCTTCCAGTCCACCAGAAAGCGCAGCCCCTCCAGCATAATCGGCTCATCGTCGGCAAACAGTACCTTAAGCATGGAATCACCATCTTTGTTCTAGTTTTTTTATGATCTGCTGGCTCACCACTGTTGAACAGGAGAAACCGCTTCGGCTGCACCCGAAACGGTTATAGTATACATATTTTTCTTACTATAATACGTATTGACAATTACTCTTTTACGCTACCCAGGTTCAATCCTACCACGAAATACTTCTGCAAGAAAGGGTAGACGAACAGAATCGGAACTGCTGTAACGATCGTAATGGCTGAACGCATGGAGGCTGGCGTAACCAGCGACTGGACCTGATTGTTCTGGCCTCCCGCAAGCATCGACGGATCATTGTTCGCACTCATAATCGAGCCGAGCATCTTCATCATTTCGTATTGCAGCGTGCTGAGCTTGATATCCGAGGAGGCATAGAGGAATGTGTCAAACCAGGAATTCCATGAGCCTACCGCGATGAACAATGCGACGGTTGCCAGGACAGGCGTACAGAGCGGGAAGATGATTTTCCAGAAAATCCTGAATTCACCTGCTCCGTCAATCTTCGCTGATTCGGTAAGGCTGAACGGAAGCCCGCGGATATACGTCCGCATGATAATCAGGTTGAACGCGCTGACCAGACTCGGCAGGATATAGACCATGAAGTTATGCAGCAGGCCCATATTCTTGATCAGGAAGTAGTTCGGAATCAGCCCGGCATTGAAATACATGGTCAGGATGAACAGCAGGCCGATCTTTTTGCGGAAAATATATTGCGGCTGCGCCAGTGCATACGCCAGCATCGTAGTAAGGAAAACACCAAGCACCGTTGAGATAATCGTACGGGATACCGAGATAAATGCGGCATGATAGATCGTTCCTGATATAAAGACCGCCCGGTAATTCTCCAGCGTCCATACACGGGGCCAGAGGTAGATTCCCCCGGTAAGCGTGTCACTTCCGTCATTGAAGGATACGGCCAGCGTCTGGAGGAACGGATAGAGCGTGACAGTAACCACAAAGAGCATAAATATCGTGTTGAATGTATGAAATACAACCGGCTCAATCCGGCTTGAACCTTTGGTCCCGGCTTTCATATGGGCTTCCTCCTCTATAGTAATCGCTCTTCGCCGAGGCGTTTTGCGACATTGTTTGCGATGAATACGAGAATGACACTGACAATCGTTTTGAAGATCCCTGCCGCCGTAGCCAGCGAGTAGTTACCCATAGCCAGACCATACTTCACTACAAAGATATCAATGGTTTGCGAATAGTCCACAGTAAGTCCGTTGCCCAGCAGATATTGAAGCTCGAAGCCGGCATCCAGAATATGTCCAATGTTCATAATCAGCAAAATAACGAATGTAGCCTTGATTCCCGGAAGCGTGATATAACGCATCTTTTGAAAACGTTTCGCGCCGTCAATGGAAGCTGCCTCGTACAGGGAAGGATCGATGGAGGTAATAGCAGCCAGATAGATGATCGTCCCCCAGCCCACCTCTTTCCACACGTTCGATGCCCCGATAATGCCCCAGAAGTATTTCCCTTCACTGAGCCACATAATCGGATCTTTAATCAGGTGGAGCTTCATTAGAACGACATTGACAATCCCGCCATCGATGGAGAGTGAAGTGGACACAATCCCCGCAGCGATAACCATGGACAGAAAGTGCGGCAAATAAGAAATCGACTGAACCGCGCGCTTGAAGAACTTGAGCTTGATCTCATTCAGCAGCAGAGCCAGACCGATAGCCGTAACCGTACCCAGTACAAGGTTAATAAAACTCATCGCAATGGTATTGCGAAGCACCAGCATAAAGGTATCATCAGAGAATAAAAACTTGAATTGCTGCAAGCCTACCCATTCCTGCTGGCCGAAGGACACCGCCGGGCGGTAATTCTGAAAGGCCATGAGCCAGCCCCAAATGGGAACATAGTTGAAGATAATCAGATAGAGTGCAATCGGCACGGACATAAAAATAAGCTGCTTCTGTGTTTTCAGTGTTTTCCAGCTGAGTTCCACACCGATTTCCGGATCGATTTTGCTTTTTCGGGTCTTCTGTTTTTTGACCTGTTTGTCCAGTACGGCATCAGACATGTTGTATTCCCTCCTGTAAAAATCATTCTCTCCACGTTGTCCTATTCACGCATTCCTATTTAGGAAGAGCGGGAAACAGCATTTCCCGCTCCTATTTCTGTATTGAATGGTTTATTTAACGCTCCATTTTTCGATACGCTGCTGAATGCCTTCATTCATCCGGTCCTCATAGGCCTTGATGTCCAGCTTGTGGATTCTGTCCACATAATCCTGCCACACGCCGTCGAACTCAGCAGGGCTGGCCATAATGGCTTTCGGCAAATACTTAATCATGAGGTCATTCAGTTTGGACTGTGCGAGCTGTGCAGGTGAACCATCCTTAAGCACGATGGAATACGCAGGGAAGTAGATATTGTTCTCTTTTGGTTCCTTGAAGAATTCGGACCATGATTTCTTGTTGTACGCCTTCAGAATCTTCTGGTCGTAAGGCTTCAGGCTGTCGAAGAATTCCTGAGGCTGTGTACCGGCATCTGCTGCGTTGCCGTCGCTGTACGTACCTTGAATCTTAGGCATGTAACCGAACATCCCTGAGATTTTGTTAGCAACCTGCCAACTGGTCTGATCCGCATTGGCCCGTTGCTCAGGTGTACGGTAGAAGGAGCCGTCTGCATTCACTTCATAATCTTCGCCTTTCACGCCCCATTGAAGCGTCTTCTGCCAATCCTCGGTAATCATCTTATCCCAGAATTTGATAATGCGGACAGGATCCTTAGCATTGATCGAAATTCCGAATCCGCGGTTAGTACCGACCGCTCCGCGGTCACGATACCATTCTTCTGCGCCCGGATAGAGCAGAGGGAAGCCGATATACGTATTTTCCAGCTTGCCTTGGGAGATCAGGGATTTCTCGCCGTCCTGGAAGTTCCAGTGCTGGTCGAACATCCCGATGACCTTACCGCTTGCTACCTTGGCGAGGTACTGGTCATAGTTCTGTACGAACGCTTCTTTATCCATCAAGCCTTGAGCGTTGATATCATTAAGCTTCTTGTAGTAGGTCTTGGAGATATCCTTGTCGGCAAAAATCTGTGCTACATTGTTATCTACAATAACGGCCCCGTCATTCGGATGCCCCGACAGATGCTCTGGGGGATTCTGCAGCGGGAACACGCGCCAGTCGAAGTTGAGTGATTCGAACCCGATCATATCCGGGTGTTTTTCTTTATATTTGGCAATGATATCGAAGTACTCATCCAGGGTCTTGGGAGTAGGGTAGCCCATTTCCTCAAGCACGCCTTTTTGCAGCCAGAAGCCTGGTCCCTGATAAGTAGGCTCGGTAATTTTACCTTGATAGACGCCATAGCTTGGCAGTACGTAGATGTGGCCGTCACTCTCATCCTTGATCTGGTTCCAGACCGCACCGTAATGCTTCTTCAGGTTGGGAGCGTATTTCTCAATCAGATCCTCCAGCGGAATGTATGCCTTGGCATTGATTAATTTGTCGTCACCCGACAGGATGTCCGGGTAATCGCCCCCGGCAATCATGACCCCGAGCTTCTGCTGCAGGTCGCCGACCAGGAATTCCTGGTTGAAGGTGATTCCGGTCTCGTCTTTGATCAGCTTCAGAATCTTATTGTCAGGCGTTGGCTGTTGTCCGGGACCGTTCATGAATACCGAGAACGTTACCGGAGCCGTGTCGTCTCCGGCTGCTGCCGGGCTGGCGTTTCCTCCAGTGGCGGTATCCTTGGTGCCTGTGTTGCTGGTGTTATTGCTTGATCCACAGCCTGTCAATGCCAGTGTGAGTGCTAATACACCGGCCGCAGCGGCTGCTGCTGAACGTTTTGCCGTTTTGTGCATGTTGTTATGCCTCCCCTTTTTGGCTAATCGCTTATGCTTATCATTTCTCCTGGTGACAACTTTAATTATACGTTTTCAGAATGCGCTTACAATTCATAGAATATAGGTCTTCCCCCCTGAAAATTCATAAAAAGAAAACGCTTGCTTGCAGCGTGGCAGCGGAATTGCCGTTCTTTCAGAGCTGGCTGCGCTTGGGGATGAGCCTGCTTACGGCCTGCAAGGGTTGCCGGATTTTGGCGGAATCCGGCGGATTCCGGCGAAATCAAAGGCATTAATGCTCTTCATTGGTCCACGCGCCGCTCCCGGTTCCATTGTGATCGGTTTTTCGATTACATCCGGCCCGCTCGACGTTCTAGCCAACCACGCACGCAAAAAGGACTGGCGCAAATACGCCAATCCCACATTACTATACTATCCTATTCGTCAACTAGCCAGCCTAATATTAATCTACCCGGTGAAGGTATACGAACTACCCGCTTCTCCAGCGAACGATACCGGAGCCAGTCCCGGGCCTTCCAGGCGGCATGTGCCGGATACCGTACAGGTAACAATCACTTCAGTAACATGTCCGTCCGCCCACGAGAAGTCCAGCGTATAGCCGCCTCTTGCCCGCAGTCCCTTGACACTGCCCTCGTTCCAGTCCGCAGGCAATGCAGGCAGCAGTCTGATTCTATCTGTATGACTCTGCAGCAGCATCTCCGCGATGCCCGCTGTTCCTCCGAAGTTCCCGTCAATCTGGAACGGTGGATGGTTATCGAATAGATTCGGCAAGGTGGAATGCTCCAGCAGCGCCCGTACATTCGTATAAGCCTTGCCTTCATCCTGGAGCCGCGCCCAGAAATTAATGATCCACGCCCGGCTCCAGCCGGTATGTCCTCCGCCGCTGGCAAGTCTGCGTTCCAGCGTCGTACGGGCAGCTGCCGCCAGCTCCGGTGTATGCTCCACTGTGAAGGCATCCCCCGGATATAGCGCAAACAGATGCGAGATATGACGGTGCCCAGGCTCTACCTCTTCATAATCCTCCATCCATTCCTGAATCTGGCCGTATTTACCGATCTGCGGCCCCGGCAAGCGGTTCAGCGCTGAGCGGAGCTCTTCGCGGAATGCCTCATCCCGTCCGATGATTTCCGCGCTCTGAATGCAGGCCTTGAACAGCGCCTCAATAATCTGGAAGTCCATGGAGGCTCCGGCACACAGCACGCCTGATTCCCCGCCGGGAAGCTGGTACGTGTTCTCCGGCGAGACGGACGGGCAGGTAATCAGCCGGCCCGATTCATCCTCTATCAGGTAATCCAACAGGAACTGTGCAGATTCCTTCATCGTATCGTAGGCATTCGCCAGATACTGGCGGTCCTGGCTGAACCGGTAATGTTCCCACATATGCAGACACAGCCAAGCTGCTCCCAGCGGCCAGAACGAGGCTGACATATACGTATCCTGAGGAGCAGTATCTGCCCAGATGTCTGTATTGTGGTGTGCCGTGAAGCCGCCGCAGCCGTACATCACCTTCGCGGTCACCCGTCCCGGCTCACGCATCCGTTCGATCAGATCGAACAGCGGCTCATGGCATTCCGCCAGATTGCAGAGTTCGGCCGGCCAGTAATTCATTTGCGCGTTGATGTTAATCGTGAATTTGCTGTCCCAAGCCGGGGTGAAGCTGTCATTCCAGATGCCCTGCAGATTCGCAGGCAGAGAGCCGGGACGGCTGGAGGCGATCAGCAGATAACGGCCATACTGGAAGTAGGTTGTAATTAGCCCGTGATCCTCTCCCCCCTGCCGGAACCGATTCAGCCGTTCACTGGTCGGCAGTCCGCTCAGCTCCGGGTTCTCCGGGAGCGTCAGTGAGGTCCGGCCATACAAACTGCGGTAATCCGCGACATGGCGGGCAAGCAGCTTGTCATAAGGAACGCTGCTTAGCTCTTCAAGCTGCAGCTTGGCATGCAGCGCCGGATCAAGATGGCGGAACGTGGTTCCTGCGGCAAGCAGCAGCGTAACCGAGCTCGCCCCCTCCACCAGCACATATTCGCCGATGTTGCGGCAGGTTCCGTCTTCTGTGACGGCCTTGAGTACGGCAGCGAAGGAGCTGCCTCCGCGCCCGCCGCTTTCTCCGCCCATCACCAGCCCGCTGTCATTCCATTTCTCGGTTTTCTCCAGCATTCTCCAGTTCTGGCGGTTGAATCTGGCCTTCAGGGAGATTGCGTTCTTCCGGTCAGCGGTAATCCGCACCACGATGGCTTGATCCGGGAAGCTGGCGAACAGCTCACGGGTATACCGCACTCCGCCGGTGGAATAACTCACCTGGGATACACCGGATTCGAGATTAAGCTCCCGCTGATAGTCCTGAGCAGGCTGCTCATGTCCGCCGAACGACAGTAACAGGTCGCCAAGCGGCAGATAATGGCGCTGCGCTTCCGGCAGCCCCATCATCGTCATGGCCGCCAGCTCCTCCGCCTCCCTCAGCTTGCCTTCCAGAATCAGCTGGCGGAGCTTCGGCAAGTGGGGCAGCGCATCTTCATTGTTGCGGTCACGCGGACCTCCGTACCATACGGAATCCTCATTAAGCTGCAGCTTCTCCTCAGCCACCCCGCCAAAGATCATCGCCCCGAGCCGGCCGTTGCCGATCGGCAGCGCCTCATTCCAATTCTGTGCCGGTTCACTATACCATAACCGCTGGCTGTGTTCCTTGCTTGTCATCGTTTCTTCGCTCCTTCGCAGTTAATTCAGTTCCACCAGCGCCTTGATCACCTTGGTTTCAGGATTCAGCCAGCTCTCGAACTGCCCGATCATCTCACCGAAGAAGCAGCGGTGGGAAATATAGCGGTCCACATTAATATAACCGTCCCTAATGGCGTTAATCACCCGTTCGAAGTCCTCGCGGGTCGCATTTCTGCTGCCCTGCACCGTCATCTCACGGGCATGGAAATCAGGGTCACTGAAGGTAATGTTCCCTTTAACCAAGCCGACATAAGTCAACGTACCGCCATGCCCGACCAATCCGAAAGCCCCTTCCATAGAAGAGATGTTGCCGGTGGAATCAATGACATGCGGCAGGAAATTGCCGTCTGTAAGCGCCGATAGCTGTTCATTCGGCTCCTTCAAGGCGCTTACCGTATGCTCTGCCTGCGCCCAGCCCTTGCAGAAGGCCAGACGTTCATCGTTGACATCCATCGCAATGACCTTCGCCCCAGCGTACCGGGCCATGGCCATCACGCCCAGTCCGATCGGTCCGGCCCCGATCACCAGCACCTGCTCCCCCGCACCGACACCCGAGCGCCGCACCGCATGGGCACCGATCGCCAGCGGCTCCAGCATGGCCGCCTGATCCAGCGTCAGCCCGTCTGTCTTCAGCAGATTGCCGACAGGCAGACTCACCCGTTCCCGCATTCCGCCATCCAGGTGAACACCGAACACTCTCATTTTCTGGCAGCAATTCGTTTTACCGCTCAGACAGGCCCGGCACTCTCCGCAATGCAGATACGGAATGACACTGACCTGGTCACCGGCCTGTAGCCCTTGCGCGTTGTCGCCAATGCGCTCAATAATCCCGGACAGCTCATGCCCCAGCACACGCGGATAAGTGAAATAAGGCTGGTTGCCCCGGTAAGCGTGGAGATCTGTCCCGCAGATGCCGATCCGGCGGATGCTTACAACCGCTTCCCCGTCCACCAGCTCCGGCTCCGGCAGATCTTCCCTGAATACGAATTTTCCGATCTCCTCACAAATAATTCCCTTCATTATAAGCGCTCCCCGTTCCGGCCTGGTGCTTCGTTCCATTCTGCCCGGCCGCTCGGCCAAGTAGCCCCATCAATCGGCTTCAGAATATCGCGTACTTCTGCCAGTAATTGTTCGTCCATCGGCTCTTCGGTCCACTTGATATTGTTGCGGATATTGGCTGGCGTCGCCGTGCTGACCAAGGTCGTAGGAATCTGCTCGTTCGCGGTGGAGAACTGGACCGCCAGCTTGGCGATGTCTTCTCCCTTGTCCCTGCAATACTCAGCGGCGCGCTGACATGCGGCCTGAATCTCCGCTCCTGCCGGATGCCAATCCGGCACCTTACGGTTGCTGAGCAGCCCCATCGAGATGGGCGACGCATTCATCAGCCCTGTGCCGCTCTCCTCCAGCAGCGGAAGGAGCCGGAGCAGTGTGGTATCGTTCAGCGAATAATGACAATAGGACAGAATGACATCCAGCTTGGTCTGCGGCAGCACCTTCTCGAATACACTCAGCGGCAGGCCGCTGACGCCGAAGTAACGGATTTTGCCCGCCTGCTTCAGCTCTTCCAACGCCGGAATCCCCTCCTCCATCACCTGTGTAAGCGAGCCGAATTCAACATCATGCAGCAGCAGAATATCCAGGTAATCCGTGCCCAGGCGGGCCATGCTCTCTTCCGCGCTGCGGATGATCCGCTCTCTGGAGAAATCGAATTCCCCCTCGCCGTAACGTCCGGCCTTCGTGCTCAGGATATACTTGTCGCGCGGTACCGTCTGGAGTGCCTCACCCAGCACTGTCTCCGCCTTCATCAGGCCGTAGTAAGGGGAGACGTCAATGAGGTTAATCCCCAGATCAATCGCCGTATGAACCGTGAGGATAGCCTCATCCTTCGGAACCTCCCGGAACACGCTGCCCAGCGAAGAGGCCCCGAAGCTTAATGCGGAGACATCCAGTCCCGTATTGCCCAGCTTTCTGTATTTCATATCGCTCAACCTCCTATAATTAGTGAATCCAGCTTATAAAATCTAGCAGCATTCGCTCCAAATACCGGCTCCATCTCTTCCGAAGACAATCGTCCTTGCAGTGCTGTGCGCAGAATCCCCACAACCTCCTCATAGGTTGCCGCCATCAGGCACACAGGCCAGTCGCTGCCGAACATCACCCGCCCGGGTCCGAACAGCTCCAGCACAGCATGTACGTAATCCGTGAAATCCTCCTGCGTCCAGCCCTGGGGATCTGCTTCAGTGACCATCCCGGACAGCTTGCAGTAAATTCCCGGATGCTTGGCAACCTCCGCCATCAGGCTTCGCCACGGCTCCAGGCTACCCGAAGCAATCGGCGGCTTGGCCAGGTGATCAATGACTCCCCGCAGTCCCGGAACCTGTTCCAGCATCTCAATGAGCTGCGGAAGTTGATCGGTCAGCACCAGCAGGTCCACCGGCATATCCCGCTCCGCAAGGTATGAGAGCGCTTCTATATAAGGCCGGGTCAAAAGCACACCGGGGTCCGCCATCTCCTGAATCATCACCCGCAGCCCGGTGAACTTCGGATGTCTGCTGAGACGCTCGAATTCGGCCTGGAAGGAAGGGCTTGCCAGATCCAGCCAGCCAATCACGCCCGCGACAGACTCCGCCTGCCCGCTGAGTCCCAGAATATATTCCGTCTCCTCCACCGTAGGTGCAGCCTGTACGACAATCGTACGGCTGATCCCGTGCTTCATTAGCTCCGGCTCCAGATCAGCGGGCAGATAATCCCGGAACAGCACCGGAATCTCCGGCGTAATCCATCCATAATCATCCCTGTCTATCTTCCAATAATGCTGGTGAGCATCAATATACATGATAACGCCTCCATTCCACCTTATTGTAAACATCCGATAAAGGAATAAAAATAGCTTAAACAAACAAATCTATACCTTATTTTGATATGATGTGGGTAAGAATGCAGAGATATAACTCAGGGGGCGACTTCATGGAACCGATCCGCAGGCATTTTGACCATCAATTGCCGGTTACGCTGCTGCTGGACTATAAGGAAACAAAAAGTCCGCAGCGCGAGCTGCCCGACCACCAGCATGACTGGTACGAATTCATTTACGTATACGGCGGCAAAGGAAGCTTTTTCATCGATCAGACCTTTTATGAGATGCATCCGGGTGACATTATTGTCGTTCCCGGAAACACGGTACACCGGGGATTTCCCGACAATGAGGAGCCGGTGACCTCCTCTGCCCTTTTTTTCAGCCCGGCTCTGGTCCATAACCATACCTACAGTGAGTCTTATCCCTATCTGAAGCTGTTCGACGCTGCCAAGACAAACAAGCAGTACAAGTATACCCTGTCTCCAGAGCATGCTGAAATTCTGCAAAATGATATCGATGCGATCCACCGGGAACGTGAGCAGAATCAGCCGGACGGCGGGCAGGCGCTTACGCTGCTGCTTCATCTTACATTGCTGCATCTGAACCGCTACTGCCTGCCGCAAGCCACTGAGCCTGTCGCTTCAAGTCCCTTGCTGCCGGAGTGGTTCCGTGAGGCGCTCAGCTATATCAACGATCATCTGGATCAGCCGCTGGAGCTAAGCTCTCTGGCTGCACGGGCGTCGATCTCACCGGCCCACTTCAGCCGGGTCTTCAAGCAGCGTCTGGGCATGAATGTGACGGATTATATTGCGACGAAGCGGATTTTTGCCGCCAAGGACAGCCTGCTGCAATCAAGCTATACCATCGAGCAGATTGCCATGGCCTGCGGCTTCGAGAGCCTGCCCCATTTCTACCGTACATTCAAAAGAATCACCAGCATGACACCCGCCGCCTACCGCAAGAGTAACAGAGCCTAGTAGAGCTTCTCTATCAAGCGTACAATGAGTCACACATCGAATGAAGTCTCAGCTCTGCAGGTCCGCTTCACGGACAATTACAGCTTCCCCTTCATAAGTGACGATGCGGCTTCCCGCATAACCGGCCAGCTCTACGGCAAATTGCCTTACCGCCTGCATTCCGGCATAGTCTCCGGCCCGCTTCCCGATAGTCAGGCTGCGGTCCGCTTCACACCAGCTCAGCTCAATCATGGCATAGGCGCCGGTCTCATAATTATAATTATCGCCTTCATCTTCATACAGGGTGAAGGCTGCATCCTTGCCGCCATATACCTTGAGTCTCGTCACCGCCTCCGGCTGTTCATCCGTATATTGAACATCGGGGCCGAGCGGAACAATGGACCCGGCACGGACATACAGGGGTAGCGTCTCCAGATCCGCCTTGGCTTCAATCGTCACGCCGCCCTCCAGCCGTTCATCGCTCCAATAATCATACCATTCGCCTTCAGGGAGGTAGACCCGGCGCTGCTTAAGAACCCCCTCAAGCTCGCGGGAGCCGGGACCGTAATACATGGCCTCTGTCACAGGAGCCACCATGAAGGCCGGACCGAACATGAACTGGTCGCCGATGGCATGGACCTGCACATCTTCCCGGTAATCGAAGGCCAGCGCACGGAACATAGTATAGCTGCGGTGTGCCACAGCTCCGGCCAGGGAGTAGATGTATGGCATGAGCCTGTAACGGAGCTTCAGATAGTTCACCAGCGTGTCATACATCAGCTCACCCTCCTGGCCGAACTGCCATATCTCCCTCGGCGTATCCGTGCCATGGGAACGGAACATCGGCAGGAAGGCTCCGAGCTGGAACCAGCGGACATACAGCTCCCGGTAGCCCAGATCCGCAACACCTTCGTCATAATCCCCGCTACAGAACCATTGCTCCTTGTGATTCTTCACGAAGAATGCCCCGATATCCAATGTCCAATAAGGCGAACCGGTCATGCAAAAGTTAAGGCCGTCTGCTATCTGCTTCCTCAGCGTCTCCCAGTTGGCGGCTATATCGCCTGACCATGTAATCGTGCCGTAGCGGTGCTGTCCTGCGAACGCGGAGCGTGTCAGATTGATCACCCGTTTCGCAGAGGTCGCTGCACGCTGGCCTTCATAGATCCCTTTGGAGTGCTGCATGGAATAAGCATTGATCAAGCCCGGATCGAGGTACCGCTTCGATTCTTCCGTATTAATCAGCAGCCGCTGCTCCGGCTCCGGCTTCACCGCACCCTTCCAGTCCGCTTCGAACGGCTCGGTGCAATCGCACCACCAGGCATCAATGCCGTGGGCGAACAGCCCTTCGTTGGCCTGCTTCCAGTACAGCGCACGAGCCTCCTCCGAGAAGGCATCATAAGTCGCCTGATTGCCGAGCAGGAAACCGCGTGCCTTCATCTCTTCATGATTCTCCCCGCCCGCGCCCATAATCGGCCAGATCGATACCATCAGCTTGGCGTTCATGGCGTGCAGGCGGTTCATCATCTGCGAGGGATCGGGGAAGCGCTCAGGATCGAAAGTCTTTTGTCCCCACAGATTACCCGTCCAGGACTGCCAGTCAAGTACGATACAGTCGAGGGGAAGCGAACGTTCACGATACTCTTGCACGGTGGCAAGGAGTTCCGCCTGGGAGACGTATCTTTCCTTGGACTGCACATACCCGAAGGACCACTTCGGCAGCATCGGTGCTTCTCCGGTCAGATAGCGGATTCCCGCCGTAATCTGATCGAATTCCGGACCATAAATGAAATAGTAATCCATCTCTTCATCCGCATCGCTCCAGAGGTACGAGCCAAAGGCATCGTCATGAAAAGTCATATAAGATCCCGAATCTACCAGAATCCCGTAGCCGCGTGTAGACACCAGTACCGGAACAACCGCCTTCATATTCTGCTGGTACAAGTATTGCTGCCGTCCCCGGAGGTTCATCATCCCCTCTTCATGGGAGCCCAGTCCGTACAGGGCCTCCCCTTCCTGCCATTCGAATTCCACCTTTGTATGAAAAGCCTCCCGGTCCAGCCTCCGGTTAACTCCCTCCGCTCTGGCACGCAGCCCATCCGCACCCTGTCCGGTCTCTACCGTGTCTGCCGAAGCATCGAATACCGTATGATAGACCTCTGTGCGCTCCAGGGTTTTGCCGCCTCTGGCCGGCTCCCGTGTCAGCAGCGTGCCGTCCGCAGCTCTGTAGCTGAAGGCACAGGTCTCTTTATCCACTTCAATCATTAGCTGCGCCGTTGAGATCTGCAGATGGCCGGGCGGTTCTGTGATAGTGTAAGGTACGGTCTCGGCTTCTGGCCGGCTTACCACCATCAGACTCTCTTTACCGCTCAGCTCAGCATTCAGCGTATAGCGGATTCTGGCAATCCCCGGCGTACACCAGGCAATATGCATTATTCCCTCACTAGTCTCCAGCCTTACGCCAGCCTCGCCGGATTGAACAGTTATCAGTTTCATTATGGTTCCACCCTTCCTTATGACTTCCTCTGGTTATAATGATATTATTATTGATAGCGGTTCATCTAACATATATTTGCGCGATATCATCATAATATAGCGATTCAGAGGAGGGCATCATGTACGAACACCGTTACCGGGAGAACAAGCTGCACGGCCAGCCGGAATTCCCGCTGCATATCTACCGGGTGGAGCATCAGGCCCGCGTGCATTCCATTCTTCCGGTGCACTGGCATAACGAAATGGAGATGATCTATCTGGCAGAGGGCAACGCTACCTTCCATATTGAGAGCCGCGAGTTCTCCATTCAGGCTGGAGATGCCCTGATCGTTCATCCCGGTGAGCTTCATTCGGGCATGGACACCGCAATGGGCGGCACCTGTTATTATTCCATCGTGTTCAAAGGCTCCTGGCTGTCTTCGCCGCAGCCCGACCGGGTCCAGGAGCTGTTCCTGGACCCCGTGCTGCAAGGGAAGGTCCGGCTTCCCGCTCTGTTATCTACTGCAGATGCCGCCCACTCCCCCTTGCTTCAGCTGATCAGGGAGCTGTTAAGCCGCTATGAGCGTAAGCCCGGGGCATACGAAATGAGCCTGAAGGCGCTCTTACTGCTGTTCATCGCAGACAGCTATCAATACGGGCTGACCACGCTGAACCCGGCCGCGGAGACCCGGCACGGCCGGGAATATAACCGGCAGATCCGGGAGGTGCTGAGCTATATGGAGGCGCATTCCCGCGACAGGCTGGAGCTGGATCAGCTTGCCGCCGTGGTAGCGCTGAGCCGCTCGCATTTCTGCAAGTTTTTCAAAGCTCAGACAGGGATGCGCCCGATGGAGTATCTGAATTATATCCGCATCAGCCAGGCGGCCAGTCTGCTCCGCAGCGGATCATACAATGTGCTGGAGGCTGCACTGGAGTCAGGCTACCAGCATGTCAGCTATTTCTCCAAATGGTTCAAGCATTATATGAACATGACCCCCTCAGAATACAAGGCCCGGTATTCTTCCGGCGTGTAGCAGCAGGTTGAGAGCGTACGCTCTACGATGTGAACGACAAAACAGCAGCACCGGGAACACGCTCCCTGGTCCTGCTGTCTGTGTCATGCCTGGTCTGATGCCTCCGGTCTATTCCAGTGTAAATGAAGCAAACTGAGCGCCGCCGCCTCCGGTGTATGTGAAATACAAGGCCTGCACGCCGTCCGGAATCTCCACTTCCGCAGCATATTCTTTCCAGACATTAGTGAAGCCTACCGGAATAGAAGCAAGCGCAGGCCCGTCCCAAGCCGTCTTCACCTGGAACTCCCCATGGCAATATCCCCGCACCTTGATGGAGACCCGGCTAACTCCCTTGCAGTCAAAATACTTGAACCCGGCGGTCGCCGACTCCGTCATGTTGGCAATATAGCCAACCTCTTCGTCGCCGTCTCTGCCGTCCTGGGTAATCTTCGGGAACCTGCTGTCCATCCACGCACCCACCTTGCCAAACCCTCCGGTATACATCTCCTGATCCTTCGTGAACAAATGACAGGCTAGATAAGCCGGATATTCTCCGCGTCCCTCCAGCGGGCCGCCGTTCGGGCCGGAGGTTGTGATCTCCACCTGCGGGATGGTGCCGTCTTCACGGAACGTAATCGGCTCGATGCAGCCCTGGCGCGAGAACGCGGTCCCGTTGGTATGCCGGTGATAGAAGATATACCACGCTCCATTAACCTCCACGATGCTGCCGTGGTTATTGCCGCCGTAATACATCGTCCGGTCCGCAGGCTTATACGTATCGATATGCAGATCACAGTTGCTCACAATGACTCCCTGATACACGAAATCCCGGGTAGGATGACTGCTGGTGGCATAACACAGCTCATGCATCGAGATGGAGGAATAGATCAGGTAATAGATATCTCCTCTTTTGCGGATGGAAGGGGCCTCGAAGAACTCATAGCCCTCGAAGCCGGTTCCCTGGCTGTAAGGCTGGCTCGGTGCAACGAACACAGGCTCTTCAATAATCGTAAGCATATCGGGACCCAGTACGGTAGCCATCGCGCCGTGTCTGGACTTGTCGCCGTATCCGCAGAAGCCGGTATACAGGTAAGTGGTGTCTCCTTCGGTTAATACCCCCGGGTCAAACTGCGGCTCATCGCCTTCCCGTTCGCCCAGACGCGTGCCGTCCCCGTAGGTTACATGGCCGTAGAATTCATATTTGCCGCCCGGCTTATCGCAGACCGCTACCGATACGACAGAAACCTTGTCCAGTACATAGTAGAGATAGTAGCGCCCGTCCGGTCCCTGCGTCACATCCGGTGCATAGAGACACATGCTGCCTTCCGGGTTGAGCGGGTCATCTGTCGTCTTGTAGATCACCCCTTCATACTGCCAATCGCCCAGATTGTCCTCCGGCGCTGACCAACAGACATAGTCGTTCAGACAGAAGGCGTGTCCGTTGAACCGGTCATGCGAGCCATAGACATATACTCTTCCTTCAAAAACATAAGGCTCCGCATCCGGCACGTACTCCCAGGAAGGCAGATAGGGGTTGAATCCTTGTTGTTGTGTCATTCTAACATCCTCCATTTGTTATATAGATTGTCGTTGTTAATTTTTCATTCTGGGATGGCCGTGACTCCAGACTAAGCAAGCACTGTCACCTGTATCGTGCAGTCGGCGTAATCCGGATGTACATCTCTCTCTCCGGCCACATCGAGCAAGGGTACGCCGTTACTATTGTAATGGACTCTGTGGATCGCCGAGCATCTCGTTCCATGCTTCACCAGCTGCTCTTCCCCGTGGTAGAGCACTAGCATAGTACCGTCTGTATCCTGGAAAAAGGAATTATGCCCCGGACCGTACACCCCGTCCAGCGAATAATAAGAAAGTGCCGGTGTGCCCGCCTTATTCCAGGCACCGGCATCCAGAACATCGCCGCCCCGTGGAATGCTTAACCAGCCCACCGCATAGGTATATCCCGTTGCCGCCCCGCCGGAATAGGCAATATACACGGTATCTTCCGTCAGGAGCGGATACGGGCCTTCGTTATTAATCGTGCCCTGAACATTCTCCCAGCCCAGCAGAGGACGCGACAGCAGCACCGGTTCACTGGTTAATACCGCCGGGTTCGCTTCATCTACAGTGGCGATGTATAGCATGGAGCCGGTATCCAGCGGCGTTCCGATCCCTTTGCGGTAAGACCAGACTACACAGGAGGTGCCGTCTGCCTTGAAATAAGTCATATCCAGCGTAATGCCGTCTGCGGCCAATGGAGTACCGTCCATCCGCTTCACCCGGACCGGCGTACTCCAATCCCCGGCCTTCATAATATCGCCGCCGGGGTTCAGCTTCATCAGATGGCATTGCGGTCCCCATACCTTGCCGCCAACAGCGAACAGGATGTACAGCTCCCCGCCGATGACATGGAATTCCGGTGCCCAGAAGGTCTGGATGAAGTTCAGCTCCTCATTCAGATCCAGTATAACGGCTTCCTGGAAGCCCGGAGCGAATAAGTCCTGCAAGGTATCTGCCACGCGGACATAGATGCCGATATTATTGACATTGTCATTGGTAGCCAGGAAGTAATACCTGCCGTTCCAAGGGAGAATCACCGGGTCAGCATAGCCGCTTGCTAACGGGAACGGCAAGTCATAAGTGACCACTTTGCCATGTATGGTATGTGTTCCCGGCAAGGTGAAATCAATCCCTGCGGTATCCCAGGCCACCCGCTTATCGGCAGTGGAGCCGTCAGAATATAGCGCTGTGGCTCTGACCTTTGTCAATTCGCCGGCGGAGTGGACACTGACCTGCTCCTCCACGCGAATACCGGTGTTATGCACCGGGGTCCAGGCCGCCTGAACCTTGCGGCCGGCGGGACCGTAAACTGTCAGCACATTCCCCGGACGGGTTCCGGGCAGCGGCTGAGCGGGCCGCTCTACTGTGTAAGCTTCCGCAGGCTCCGGCGGCGAGATCCCTTCCGGCTTCCGCAGGTCGGCCAGCCGGTTCACATAATAGCTGCCGTCATTGTCCTGCCAGCGGATCTCATATCCGCCAGTGCTGTCCAGTGCGCAGACTGCTTCTTTTACATAGCGTTCATTATCGAGCCGGACAAGCCGCTGGGCATCGAAGGTCACCAGATCCGGCGAGGTCCACAGCAGAATCTGCCCCCTGCTCTCCCCGTCATCCTCCCCCGAGGCGTCAATCCTTACCGCAATCATCCCGAAAGCACCATCCTGTGTGCGGAACAGATAGGGGTTTTTGAGTCCTTTTTCATGAATCACATTCTTCTCATCCACGGTGGCCACGGCAAATAATAGGCCATAGTTCCGGTTCAGCGGCTGAAATTCGTTAGGGTCATCTGCACAGGCCATATGAACACTGTTGGCGAGAGACCCGGTGTAATCCTGGTTCGGTATGCGCGTGTAGACTGTAAGCTTCATTAGCTCTGCCACCTCATTCATAGCTCTATCACCCTTACCTTGTTATTCATCTTGCAGCATGTCCCTATCAGTATAGAGAAGCTTTTGGCGTGAAGTCCATGACATATAGACACCTAAGCTTGATCTATCCTTAGATTATGGGCCGGAGCCGGAATCCTCTATAAAATATCTGGAAAACGCTTTAATCTCTATACTGCCGCTTATGATATACTTGGGCAAAATAAAATTCACCTGGAGGATGTTATGATGAATACTACAGAGGGCTCTTTTTACACAGGGGAGTACAGAAATCTGTTCCTTGAGAACGGACTGCGTCCGGAGGCGATTCAGCAGCGGCTGGAAGATACCTGGAACGAAATGTTCTACGGCGCCCCTGATGTCCGGCTCTATCATACTATGGATGAGGATAAGGGTTATATTGTAGATACAGGCAATACCGATGTGCGCACAGAGGGCATGTCCTACGGGATGATGATGGCGGTTCAGCTGGATAAAAAGGAGGAGTTCGACCGGCTCTGGAATTTCGCCAAGGTATTCATGCAGCATACGGAGGGCCGATATAAGGATTATTTCGCCTGGCAATGCAAGCTGGATGGTACACGGTTGTCTCCCGGCCCCGCGCCGGATGGAGAAGAGTTCTTCGCGATGGCACTATTCTTCGCTTCCCGCCGCTGGGGTGACGGGGCCGCGCCATTCAATTATTCCGAGCAGGCCAGAATCATTCTCCGCGCTTGTGTGCACAAGGGAGAAGACGGGGAAGGCCATCCGATGTGGGACCCGGAGACCCGGCTGATCAAGTTCATCCCGGAGACTCCGTTCAGCGATCCCTCCTATCATTTGCCGCATTTCTATGATTTGTTTGCGCTGCAAGCGGATGAAGCAGACCGGGCGTTCTGGAAGGATGCCGCTGCTCGGAGTCGGGATTACCTGCATCTGGCCTGCCACCCGGTTACCGGGCTGTCGCCGGAATACGCCAACTATGACGGAACTCCGGCGGAACCTCAACCGCATGGCGACTTCCGCCACTTCTTCAGTGATGCTTACCGGGTCGCCGCCAACATTGGGCTGGATTATGAATGGTTCCGCTGCGATCCTTGGCAGATAGAGCAGTCTAACCGCATTCAGGCTTTCTTCCGCGATATCGATCCGGCTGATTACCGGCGGTATACCATTGACGGTCAGCCGTTCGACGAGCCTTCGCTGCATCCGGTCGGCCTGCTATCCACTCTCGCCATGGCCTCGCTTGCCGCCGATGGCCCGGATGCCGGGCATTTCGTCAAGCTATTCTGGGACACCCCGCTGCGCACTGGAGAACGGCGGTATTACGACAACTGTCTATACTTCTTCACCATGCTGGCGCTGAGCGGGAATTATCGGATTTACTTATAAAAGAAACTAACTAAAGCTGGCCTCACTGTCCTCCATTGGCCTATTTCTGGCGGGGCAGATGGACTATGTAGAGTGAAATCAGGGGCACTTGTGCTCCTGATTTGTTCGTTTAGCCAACTTCTGCTCCTCGTTCACTCATTTAGCCAACTTCAACCAATATCAGGGGCACTTCTGCTCCTCATTCACTCATTTAGCTAACTTCTGCCGATATCAGGGGCACTTGCGGTGCTCCTCGTTACTCTAATACCATCACTGTCGCCTGCATCAATGGGATTTATCCCTTTCATTTCTCCATCTAGCCCACTTTCGGCTGCATTAATGGGATTTTTCCCTTTCATTCGCCCATCCAGCCAACTTTTGGCTGCATTAATGGGATTTTTCCCTTTCATTCGCCCATCCAGCCAACTTTTGGCTGCATTAATGGGATTTATCCCTTTCTTTTTGCCCATCCAGCCAACTTTTGGCTGCATTAATGGGATTTATCCCTTTCATTCGCCCATCCAGCCGACTTTTGGCTGCATTAATGGGATTTTCCCCTCTCATTTACTCTCCTCAACGAACAATCGCTCCCCCGGACGATGGAGGCAACGCCATCCATCCGAAGGAGCGACTATATCTTCCTCTAATATTTCTCATCCAATGTATCTCATTCTTACGTCTCTCATCCTGTCGCTCTCACCCAATGGACCTTCCCCGTTATCTCTACCCTGTTCCACCCTCGCTCGTGGCCGCCAGCCACGAGCGCAGGACATTTAGCCGCTAACCACATCCGCACGGTATTCCTGCGGCGTGGTTCCGGTCCACTTTTTGAAGACCCGCGTGAAGGATTGCGGGGTGACGTAGCCGATCAGCGAGCCGACCTCGGCGACCTTCAGCTCCCCTCTGCGCAGCAGCTCCTTGGCCTGGCGGACGCGCAACTCCTCGATATACTCGGACAGATTGATTCCCCGTTCCTGCTTGAACAGGCGGGACAGATAGGAAGGATTGAAGTGGATCACATCGGCCAGACGGACCAGCGACAGGTCCTGGTCGAGATTATCTTCTATATATATGCATATCCGGTCGATAACACCCGCCGCCCGCTTCTGCTCGCCGCTCCTGCGGACAGAGAACAGATTCCCGGCAGTATCCTCCAGATAGCGGAAGGCTTCTCCCCATGTACGGTGGACCTCAAGCTGCATCAGCCCGCTTGCCCCGATCTCCTGGTCCGCTTCCCATCTGTTCGTATACGACATGAGCATCAGAGCAATGGTGTAATACAGCTCAGTCAAATAAGGGTTGCCCCGCGTGCATTCCTGCCCCGCAGGTTCAGCCATCTCCCCGAACAGCCGGAGGAATTCCTCCTTACGGCCCGCCTCCAGATGTGCAGCCAGCGTCTCCACCTTGCCCTGCATGAACCGGTCACGCACGGTATCCGGCGCCGCCGCTTCATTCAGCTGCACCTTCTGCACCATCCGCTCTCCGTCTCCTGCCCGGTAATGCTGAACCTGCCTCGCTTTATCGTACACTACCTGAAGCCTGGACCAGGCCGACTCCTCCGCACTGAGAGTGATGGCCATCCCGACCTCCAGCGATTCCCTGCACGACTGCTGAATCAGCTCGAAGGTGCCTTCCAGAAATTTAATCATCTGCTCCAGATCCTCCGGCTGCG
Source organism: Paenibacillus sp. FSL P2-0089 (assembly GCF_038595095.1). Taxonomy (NCBI): domain Bacteria; kingdom Bacillati; phylum Bacillota; class Bacilli; order Caryophanales; family Paenibacillaceae; genus Paenibacillus; species Paenibacillus sp. FSL P2-0089. The sequence goes on along the minus strand of NZ_CP152006.1, from coordinate 2,529,980 downwards.
AAGCCTCTTCCGTACCGCCCGGCTGAATCAGCCAGATCAGGTCACCGTACCGGTCGATGACTCCAAGGCTGACCGTCCGCTCCTTCAGCAGCTTCTCCGACAGGAACTTGACCGCAAGCGCTGTCTCCCGGCGGTTCATATACGTGCGCGAGGATTCAGGATCACTGATGCTGCCCAGTGCGATCAGCACCGGCCGCGAAGCATCCAGCGGAATGTTCAGACGGACGAAGTCCCCGGCCATATCCTGATCCGCCTTGACGCTGTGAATGAGATGGCGGAAATAATCGCCCTGTGCCAAGGTCTCCAGCGTGTTCAGCTGCTCCTTGGATTCACGGATCAGATCATTCACCTGCATGGTGTCGTTCAATTCCTGTAGCGCACGCATCACCGCTTCAATCAGCTTCGGATAACCTTCATTCTTGAGCACATACTGGACGCCCGGAGCCTGAATCGCCTGGTAGACATAATTGAAGTCGCTGTGTCCGGTCAGGAAGACGATTTTGCATTGCGGCCAGCTCCGGCGGATATGCTCCATCAGCTCCAGCCCGTCCATCTCGGGCATGCAGATATCAGACAGGACAATATCCACCCGGGTCCGGTGCAGCAGATTTAGCGCTTCACGGCCCGAGTAGGCCTTGTAGATGTCCAGCTCAAGCTCCATTTTGCCGAAAATTACCGCCAGTCCATCTGTGATAATCTCTTCATCATCAACGATAAGCATCCTGTAAATCAGCATTCTCACCTCCAGCTCTAAGCAGGATGGTTACCCTTAGTCCGCCCAGCTCACTCCGGTCCGCCAGCAAGCCGCTCTCTTCCCCGAAGGTTATGCGGATGCGCCGGTGAATGTTCACAAGGCCGGTAGTCTCCGCCTGCTCCTGATAGACATTAAGGGAGTCTTTCAATTGCTCAAGCGTGTCATCGCTCAGCCGGTCCCCGTTATCCTCAACGATAATGCGGATATCCGGGCCTTCCTGCGCGAAGCGGACAATGATCAGGCCCTCCATGGATTTCTTTTCCAGACTGTGCTTGAACGCGTTCTCAATAATCGGCTGCACAATCAGCCGCGGAACGGACACCTTCTTCAGCTCCTCCGACAAGGCATCGAACCGGACCCCAATTCTGCGGGAGAAGCGCATGGCCTGAATCTCTGTATACATCCTTGCATGGTGAATCTCCTGCTCCAATGACACCAGATCGGAAGCGTTCCGGGTGACAAACTGGAAGTATTCCCCCAGCATCGTAGTAAGCTGTTCGATCCGCTCGGTATCGCCGGTCTTCGCCATTGTGTTCAGAATGAAGAAGCTGTTATACAGAAAATGCGGATTAATCTGTGATTGCAGCTGCTTCAGCTCTGCCCGCTGGGCCATAATCTTCTGCTTGTACACCTGGTCGATCAGGGAGTGCAGATTGCTCACCATCTGGTTGAAGCGGCTGTACAGATAACGGAATTCATCCTTCGACTCATGCTGGATATGAATGTCCAGATCGCCCTGCTCCATTCTCCGGAAGCTCTTCACCAGCGTCAGCATCGGCTTATGAATGAACTTGTAGGTCGACAGTGCAAAAGCAATGATGATAGCAAGCGCAGCCACGGCAAACACCCAGGCCCAGGTATAGAATTTGCTCAGCGGATTCTTGATAATATCCTCCGGGATCATCCGGTAGATGGACAAGCCAAGCTCCTGTGAGCCGGTCTGGACGATATAATAAGGCGCACCGGCGATCCTCAGCCTCTCCCCGGAGGCCACCGCGCGGATATCCCGGGCATACTGGGACGGCTCCGCCTGCGCCAGCTCGCCGGTCATGCTGTAGAGCGCGAATCTCGCACTATCGGAGAGCAGCAGCGTTCCACTGCCGGGATACGTATTGAATTGGCCCAGCGCCGCCCGCAGCTCCTGGGTGTCCAGCTCAATCTCGACCGTCAGCAGCGGCTCCGCCCCCTTGTTGCCCCGCTGCTTCATCGCACTAAGGTACAGGCCGCCATCCCACTCAATCACCTGGGAACGGCGGTCCCCGAAGACCGAGCGGATCTCGCGGAAGCGCTTCAGTTCAATCTCACGCACGCCGCCGACTGATGATATGGTCCGGCCTATAGTCATGATATGAACCCTGACGTCCTTGATATACGTGCTGCTGTTCTGCACGATGAACAGCCGCTTCATCAGCGAATTCAGATTCTCCGTGCGGTCAATGGTCGGCAGCGTCTCCCAGGTCAGAGCCAGCTTATTCAGATCCTCATCCTCCAGCAGACTGTATTGCAGCAGCTTCATCCGCTCGATCTCATTCTCCATATCATTTAAGTAGAAGACGGTTTGCGCGCTGGCCGAGCTTCGGATATCGCTGCTGGCCGTTTGCACAATCCACTGATACAGATAAGCGGCGAAGACAAGAATAGGCAGCATAATGAGCAGAAAGGTCACAATCAGCCGCAGAAATATCGTATTGCGCAGTGAGTAATCCTTTTTGAACAACAGTCCCAGGCCCCCAGCAATCATTTTCACCATTATAGCCTGAATCCGGGGAGAGCCGCAGGCTTATGCATAACTTCCGGGAGGTTAACCTTTGACACTGCCGAGTACAATTCCCTTCACGAAATATTTCTGCAGGAACGGATAGGCCAGAATAATCGGCAGGGAGCCGAGGAAGATCTGGGAAGACTTCAGCGTCCGGTCCGAGATCAGCGCCAGATCAAGCATGGCATCACGCGACATATTCGACAGGTTCTGCTGGATTACAATCGTCTGGATATAGCTTTGCAGCGGATAGTTGGCCGGATTCCCCATGAGCAGCAGGCCGTCGAACCAGCTGTTCCAGTGCTCCACCATTGAGAACAAGGCCAGTGTAGCCAGCGCAGGTTTGGAGATCGGCACGAAGATAGACCAGACCGTCCGGAAGTGGCCGGCCCCGTCAATCAGCGCCGCCTCTTCCAGCTCCTTCGGAATCTCCCGGAAGAAGTTAAGCAGCAGCACCACGCTGAACACAGGAACTGCGCCGGGCAGCACCAGCGCCCAGATGGAATCCAACAGGCCATACTCCTTGAGCGTGGTATACCAGGGAATCAGCCCGCCGTTGAACAGCATCGTGACGAAGAAGGCCCAGGCATAGACGCTGCGGAACCGCAGAGCGTGTGATTCCTTGGATAGCGGATAGGCCACGAGGATCGTCAGCAACAAGTTCAGCGGCGTGCCGATGCCGATCCGTGTCAGGGAGACAAGCATCGACTGCCAGAATTCTGTGCGGCTCATCGTATACATATACGAGGCGAATGTGAAATCTACCGGCCAGAGCCTGACATACCCTGCGGAAGCCGCCGCGCTGGAGCTGAAGGACACCGCTATAATATGAATAAGCGGGAGGATACAGAGCAGTGAGACCAGAATCAGAACGGTTGCGTTCAATACCGCAATCCCGTCAAAGCGTTTTTTGGGGCGAATGGGAGTCCATTCCTCCGGTTTAGGCGTTAGCTGTTGCTCCAAGGGTACTCCCTCCTCTAAAAAATCCGGTATTTGGCGAAACGGTAAGCCAGGAAATACGAGCTGGAAATTAAGGTAAGCGATATGATCGATTTAAAGAAGCCGACGGCAGTCGCTACGCCGTATTGTGCGTCGAGCAGACCGATCCGGTAGACGAAGGTATCCAGGATATCCCCGCTCTCATAGACCTGCGGACTGTACAGATTGAAGACCTGATCGAAGCCCGCGTTCAGCAGTTGACCCAGACTGAGTACCGACAGCAGGACGATGACCATGCGTATGCCCGGAATGGTAATATGCCAGGTCTTGTGCCACCGGTTCGCACCGTCAATGGTAGCTGCTTCATATAGTCCGGGATCAATGCCCGTTATGGCCGCCAGATATACAATCGTGCCGTAGCCGAAGTTCTTCCACACATCCGAAGCAATCAGCGTGAAGGGGAACCAGTCATTGTCGCCGAGGAAGAAGATCTTGGAGACGCCGAACCATCCGAGGAATTCATTCACAATCCCGCCCGATGGAGACAGAATATCAATCAAGATGCCGCCAAGCACGACCCAGGATAAGAAATACGGCAGATAAATCGCTGTCTGCACAGACCGTTTGATCACATTACTGGCCAGCTCGTTCAGCAGAATCGCGAACACCAGCGGAATAATCAGGCCCAGAATCAGCTTGAGACTTGAAATAAACAGCGTATTCCACAGCACCTGTGTGAAGCTTGGCAGGTTCATCACATATTCGAAGTTATCAAGGCCCACCCACTTCTGATCCCCGAACAAGCCCTTGGCAGGGATGAATTTCTGAAATGCAATCATGACACCGGCCATGGGGACGTAAGAGAACAGAATGATCATCACCAGTCCCGGCAAAAGCATCAAATGAAGCGGCAGTTCTTTTCGCAGTTTTGTTCTCATCGTTATCCTCCACATCTGCAGGCAAGAATGGAATGGAGGAAGAAAAGGTCGTTTTCTTCCTCCAGGGGCGCCTTATTTCTTAGTCGCTGCGTACCATTCGTTGACCTCTTGCGTAATTTGATCGCCGCCCAGCTTCTGCCAGTCCTTCACGAACTGGTCGAACTTATCGATAGGGTCACCCAGAATGATTTTGACAAACATTTCATTCTGCTGCTTCTCAAGCGTTGTCTTGCGCTCGACCATGGTCGGAGTCGGAGCGCCGACGAATTTCTCCTGCAGGAACTGGTCATTCTTGATATACTGGTCAGCTATGCCCATGGAGCCCTGCTCTCCATAGATCCGCTCCCAGCCCCACAGGGAGAAGCCCTCCGTTGAACCTGAAGCATAGGACTCCAGCTTCTCCTGGATCGTCTTGGCTTCACCCTTCAGTGTAGAGAAGTCACCGGCCTTGCGGGCAGCATCAATCTCACGGAACGCATCTACGTTCTTCGTGACCGGATACGGCGTAACCGGAGACAGCTGCCAGACACTTTCCGCTTCCGGCGGTGCATAGTACTTATCGAATTCAGCCGTCTCACCCCAGTTCTTCTCCACATGCAGGTTGAACAATTTGATCACCGCTTCCGGGTGGGCGGCGCCCTTCTTGACTGCGAAGAAGCGGGTTGTGCTGAACTTCAGCGGCACCTTCGGCGTGTCGCCCGATTCCGAGACAATCGGGAAGGCCTGCCACTGGGCTTTGGGATCATTGTCACGGTTGAGCTGCAGCGGCCAGATGGAATTCCACTGCTCGCCGTACTCCATCCCAATCTTGCCGGCCGAGATCAGCTCAGAGACCTTGCCGCCGTCCTTCACGCCGAACTCCTGATCCAGCTGCCCCTTCTTGGCCATATCCTGCAACACCTGAAGCGCTTTCTTCACTTCCGGCTGAATGCTGCCGTAGACCAGCTTGCCGGTTCCGTCATCCAGCCAGATGTTCGGATAGGCATTATACCCGGCCATGAAGCCTTCCAGTCCCATCGCCCCGCCCCACAGATCCTTGGTGATGCCAAGGCCGTAGGTATCCTTCTTCCCGTTTCCGTCGGGGTCCTTATCAGCGAACGCTTCAGAGATCGCCAGGACATCCGCCATCGTCTTCGGCGGCTGCATACCGAGCTTCTCCAGCCAGTCTGTCCGAATCCAGATATACATCGAGCGTTCAATGGAGGATTCCAGGCTCGGGATAGCCATCAGCTTGCCCTCGAAGGTCGCGGCATCGAATACACTCGTGCCTTCTCCCGACAGCACCTTCTTGGTGAACGGGGAAGCATACTTTTCATATAAAGCTGTCATATCCTCAAGCTGGTCTGAATCGGCCAACTGCTTGAGCTGGGTGGCGTTGACCGGCGTTACATCCGGCAGATCCCCGGAGGCCAGGGTGACATTGATTTTCTGCAAGTATTGATCCGAGGTCTGGCTGCCCTTCACAATCCAGTTATATTTGATCTTGATGCCGAGCTGATCCTCATACAGCTTGGTCCAGCGGTTGTTATCAATCGTCTCATCCTTCAATACGCCAAGCACGTTATTCTCTACCACATCGCTCAGATCTCTGACGAACGATAGCTCAATCGGAGGATCGTATTTGCCGAGCGGACTCTCATCAACAGCTGCGCTTGGCTTCGGATCATTACCGGCTGCCGCGTCCTTGCCGCCGTTACCGGATTCCAGCTTGCCCGAGCAAGCGGACAACAGCAGTGCAGACAACAGCAGGATGGATGTACTCTTCAGTCGGCCCAGACCATTTCTTGTACCTGTGTTCATAGTCAACCCCCAGTTCATTTAGTGTAGATTTAATTTGGTTACGCTTTCATTATGGGGGAGGCACCTATTTATTGACAACGCTCACATTTTTACTTCACTTATCCGGCATTGACAAAAACATAAAAAAAACCATGCTATAATTAAGCATGGTTGCCGGGAGGAGTATGGAAATGGCCCTTATTCACTATGTCGAGTGCAATACGATACACGGTTCTAATTTCGTTGTAGATGTTCCCGCTGGCGCGCACTGGCTCCTGGTCATTACCAAGACTCCGGCTCTATTCTGGGTGCATGGCGGACTCAAGCAATACCCTGCCCACAGCGTAGTTCTTTACCAGCCGCAGCAGAAAGTATATTATCAGGCCTGCGCCGGCCAATTCATCAATGACTGGATTCGTTTTGAATCCAATGAGCCTTATGTTACCGAATCTCCGCTTCCCTTAGGTATCCCCTTTGCGCTTAGCGACCCTGACTATTGCCAAAAGCTGCTTGAGCTGCTCGCCAGCGAGCATCATATGGGCGGGGACTGTAAAGCCTCTTCCATCGATCTGCTCCTGCGCGCACTGTTCAACAAGCTGTGGGAATCCTATTTCCAGGACAATATTACCCCGCAATATTACAAGCTGCTGAAGCTGCGCACGTCTATTCAGACCAATCCCGGGGAGTACTGGACCGTAGCCAGAATGGCCGGTGTGCTGGAGATCAGTTCAGGCTATCTTCAGAATATCTACAAAAAAACCTTCGGACTCTCCTGTATGGAGGATGTCATTAACAGCCGCATCCGCATGGCCAAGGAATACCTCATCCACAGCACAGAGAGCATCGCTGATATCGCAGCACGGTGCGGCTATCCGAATGTGGAGCATTTCTGCCGGCAATTCAAGCAAGTGACCGGGTATACACCGCGAAATTACCAGCGACAGGCCAAGGCCGGGGCTTCGCCGCCGTAACTCCAGAGCCTATCGGGGCTTCCAGCCGTTGCCCCCGGTTTGATAACCAGTAAGGGCAACGTTCAGAATTTCAGTTCTGCCGGTCCTCCATGGGAGTTACGCCGAAGAATGATTTATAGGCTTGCGTGAAATGCGAAAAATTGGCATAGCCTACTTTGGCCGCAACCATGCTGATGGGCAGGGCTGTGTTCCGTAGCAGCGTTCGCGCCGTGTTCATTTTCTCGGTGATGATGAAGCTCTTCAGGGAGACATTCATTACACTCTTAAACAGCCGCGAGACGTAATTGGGTGTCAGATGGACCGCATCGGCAATATCCGTCCTCCGGATATCAATCTCTATGTTGCTGCGGATATACTGGATGATCGTATCTACCAGCCGCTGCGCATCCTGCTTGGATACGGCCACACTCTGGAAATATTCCATCACATATTGAATCAGCTTCTCCATGTCCGCTACACTGGAATAGGAATGAAGCGACTTGTCCAGCCATTCGCTGCCCTCAAAGATATCATTGACGGAGATGTCCATATACCCTGTCATATGAGAGAGCAACTGCATGAAGTTCTGGTAGAACCGCTTCAGGCGTTCCGCATTCAGTCCTCCTTCCTCTGACCTTTGTCTTAAGAAGGACAACACCTGCTTCAGAATCTGGTCAGGCGATCCCTTGCCGAGGAACTGGTTCCACAGGTGCATATCCTCAGCATGGCTTGCATTCTGCGGGAGCATCTGATCCTGATTCCATATGAATACGTCATCCAGGAACGTAACATTGTCTTCCTTCATTTTGTGGAGCTCAGCGAACCGCTTGCCCAGCATATCGATAGACAGGGAGGAGCCGGAATAACAAGCAATCCTGCATTTGAAATACTTTTGCATGAACTCTCTCAAGCTGTCCAGCTGCTGCTTAAGAATCCAGGTACTGACCAGTTCGTTCTCGCGGGAGAAAATGATACATAAGAAGCATTGCCCCTCCACGGGAATCAGCAGAATCTGCTGCCTGTAAGCGTCAAAGTGCTCCGTAATAATATTCGACAAGGCATAGGATAAGGTAGGGGTATCCCATACACTATAGGAATCACGGTCGCTGATCATATCGATTAACGTCAAGTACACCTTACTGCTCTCGTTAATCGGAATATTGAAGCTTCTCATATCTGCCAGGAAATGCTCCACATGGGTAGAATTCTCTGTGAACCATTCTTTCAGCAGAACCTGCAGAATACGCTCACTGTTATTGAACAGCAGCTTCCCGTAGGAGGAGTATTTCTCGGTCTCGCGTTTGCCCTTAATTTTGCGGACCGCCTGGATGATGGACTGCTCAATATCCTCATATTTGGCCGGCTGAAGAATGTAGTCATGCCCGCCCAGCTGAACCGCTTCCTTCGCATACTCGAAATCCGCATGAGAGGTCAGGAACAGGCAGATGAGCTCATATTGCTTCTCCTGCACCCATCTTAGGAGGTCAAGACCGCTTTCCCCGGGCATCTCAATATCGCTGAGCAGAATATCGACAATCTGGCTTTTAAGAATCTCCTTCGCTTCCAGGGCATTGAATGCCTTCAGCACCTGTTCCACCCCGATGGATTTCCAGTTAATCCCTGAATAGATACCCTCCACAATATTGATCTGATCATCCACAATCAGCACAATCATCTAGACCACCCCATTGTTCGTCTCAGGCTCCGCCTGGGATTCGGGCTCGGAATACGGAATGAATATATCCACACATGCGCCGTTGGAGTTGGAGAAAGACAGAATCGCCTTGCCCTTATATTGAATATAAAAGCGGCGCTTCACATTGCTGATTCCCACATGCTGCGAGTCTTCCCCGGTCTGCTCCGAATTCAGGCGGTTCAGCTCCTCCTCCGGGAAGCCCTTCCCGTTGTCCAGAATGGTGATGTTGACATAGTTCATTGCGTCATTCTTCAGCAGCCTGACCTTCACATGGATAATCAAGGACTTGTTCTGGTACATCCCGAATTTCATGGAATTCTCAACAAACGTCAGGATCGTGATCGGGGGGATGGGGAAATCCCGGAGCTCGTCCACCACATCCGCCGAGAAATAAATCGGTATGGACTGCGTCATCCGTTGCAGCTCCACATACGTCTCTGTATTACGCATTTCATCCGCCAGGGAGACAAAATAGGGAGATTCCTGAAACATATGCCGCAGATACCCTGACAGCAGAAGGATCATCTCCTGGATCTGCTTATAGTCTCCGTTCTGGGCCAGGGCATACAGGTTGTTCAGGCAATTCAGATAAAAATGCGGGCGGATCTGGATTCTCAGATACTGCATGGTGGCAAGCTGGGCTTCCAGCATCTGTTCATAGGTCTTGATGTTCAGCGACTTGATCTCCTGGAGCATCTCATTAAAGGTCTCGCTCATCTGCTCAAATTCCAGAATCGGGGACTGATTGCTCATGGTTACGTCAAAATTACCGTCTTTGATACTGTTCATCGTATGGACCATGCCCTTAAACGGAGAGAAAAAGGAACGGTTGAGCAGATAATAACCTAGAGGTACAAGGAGCAGACACAGGATCGAGGAGAACAGCAGCGATAACTGCTTGGAGTCCATATTGGCCCAGATGCTCCGCAGCGCCACCAGATACACCATCTTCACCCCGCTCACCCCGAAGTCGCTCTGAATGAACAGGTACTTCTTCTCTCCTACCTTCGTTGTATCATAAGGCTTGCCGCTGCTATTCGTTGTCAATACGTGCGTTGAAGGATCTAAATCGGGATCGGCCGTCAACAAACGCATGTCCCCGGAAGCAAACAGCAACGCATTGGCATTCGCCGAACCGTCCATATTCAATAATTGGGCTGCCCTGTTCAGGTGGATGATGCATACGAAGTAAGCCTGCTTGTATTCAAATACCCGGACCAGATAGGATTCAGCATTCAGCTCGCGCACAAACCACCCGGCAGGCGTGAAATCCCCTTGCTGCATCATCCCCTGCACTTCTTCTGTCAGCTTTGGGCGGTTCATCGTTTCGGTTTTAAGTTGAAATTCGTTCCACATCAGTCCGTTAGGGGCGGAATATAGAAAAAAACCGGTAACGATATCATACATGGACATGACATTTTTGCTTTTCTCCAGGATCTCATTGGCGGACAGGAAGGCGTCTAATTTCCCCACTTTATAGCCCAGGACCTTGAAATTCGTATCGTTCGCTACCGTTGTTGACATGAAGGCATGGATATTGGACAAATTCTTCTCGAAGGACGAGGAGTAGACACGGAGCTTGCTCTTGTTCTCCTGCAATATATTGGCGTTCACCACCGTATTTGCCGTATACAGATTGTATAAAAGCAGGCAAATCAGAAAGGGAACGATCAGCAGCAGCAGGATCAGCAGGGTCTGTTTTTTGTATGAAATTCGTGCTCTCGCTCTCATAAGCATCCGGCTCTCCTCGGGGGATATCTATACCAACTTGAACACTCTGTACAGGAGCGGCTGCACCTCAACCTCAAATACGGATTCATTCGGTCTCCCGTAAAAGACCGGCAGTACGTCTCCGGTTCTTACATCCACCAAATTGCGTCCATTCCCGGATACGTGCACCTTAACCTTCTCCTCGCCGTCCGCAAAAGACTCCAAAATAAACGTATCATTATCATACAGAAAGACGGAAATCTTCCCTCTGCACTCTAGATAAATCTTCAAATCACCCATCAAATGCTGGCGCATGATCGTCAGTACTTCTGCCGGATACTGATACAGCTCGACATAGTCATCCGGTACGGTCAGAACATAGACGGTTCCGTTGCCGTATTTATTTCTTAACAGCACGGGAGCCCAGTGGTTTTCTTTCTTAAGCGCGACCAGACAATCCCCGGCGTTGCTCATATACTCAATGACCGGCAACAGCACGCTGCTTCCGCTCCAGTAAGAGCCGCTGAAGGCTGAGCCTTCGGAGACAAATTCATTGGAGCAGGCTTTTCTGCCGGTATATCTTGCCGAGGTAAGCTCTTCGATGCCCTTGCCCTGCATCTCCCGCAGGAACCCCGAGGTGATACAGACATCCGATCCGTTCAGCAGGTGATTACTCAGCTTATTCATGATGTCAGGATCTTGGGCACCGCTTGCCGAGATGAAGACGAGGCCGGAGCTGTCCGGGAATTGGGGTGCAGGCTCCAGAGCGAATCCGGCCATGCCCAGATGATCGTACAGGTGATCCTCGCCCCGGGCATGAAACGGCTCATACGCCGATAAGCCCACAGGATTGCCGGCTGCACCCAGCACCTGATCCAGGCGGCCCAGCTCATGACCGAGTGCAGGAATCTGAACGGTGTCGATCAGCCAGCTGTAGCAGAACAAGGTCAACTCTCTCCCCTTGGCGAACAGCGTGAGATAGGCTTGTTCGAGGAAATAGGAAATATGCGGCGTGCTCCCCAGCGAATCGATCCACCCTCCTGCATTATGCCCGGGCTTCAGCTTCTCCAGCCAGCGCATGAGCGAATAGCTGCCATATCGCGGAAGGCTCTGCGCGGAATGGTTGGAATCCCTCGTCTCCGTGCCGGTATAGATCTCATCGAATATCCCGGCCTGTGTCTCGGGGTTATACCCCGTCTCCTGATAGGCTTCATACCAGTCCGGGAATTTGATGATCATGTTCACCTTGGGATTGACCGCTTTGGCGGCGCGCATAACTACATTCTCCGATACATCCGTCATCAATTGCAAGCGGAAATCCGCCCAGCTAAGGTCCCCCTTGGCCTTGATGCAGGACGGACAGGTGCAGTTCGTGAAGAAGAAATCATCAATAATCACCTCATCGAACACGCTCGCCGAGAATCTGACCATGTCCTCCAGCTTAAGCAGCTCTTCCTCATTGGTGTAGCACAGCGTTGTGCATGACCGCTTATAGCCTTCTTCAACCGGCTCGGCCTGGCTTCCAAAAATCGTGCCCCCGCTGCCGAAAACCCCGGTGTCATTCCGGAGCGGCTTACTCAGTGTCGTCTTCATCAGCGTGGTTGTAATCGCGCCGGAGACGGCAATTCCTTTGGCAAGGAAAAACTCCTTCATAACTTCAAGCTGCTCTCTGGACATGTCCATATCGTCCCTGTGGGTCTCCAGATAGACCTTGGAGCAGTTCAAATGCTTCTCAAAAAAATCAAAACCGCGTCTAAGGCTCTCTACAGAATCAAAATTGGAAATACATCTCGTCGTAAAATATAAGGCTACCTTAAAATTTGAATAGTCCGGCATTGAAATTCTTCCCCCTTATCCTTTAACTGCACCGACAACGATCCCTTTGACAAAATACCTCTGGAAAAACGGATAAACCACCAGTACAGGAAGCAGGCCTATTACGGCAATGGCCATTTTGATTGCAGTTGTCGGAAAATTCATCGCCATGTTAACCTGCAGCTTATTGCCGAGTCCGCTCATCATGAAGAGTGTGTCGAGCAGCATTTTGTTGAGCAGCACCTGTAAGCTGTACAAGCTTGTGTCGCTGATAAAATAAAGTCCGTTCAGCCAGTCATTCCAGTACCCGAGTCCGATAAACAGGACCAGTGTTGTAATAATCGGCAGGGACATGGGCAGTACAATTCTCCACAGAATCCGGATCTCCCCGGCTCCGTCAATCTTGGCCGCTTCCGTCACGGCATCCGGAATGTTCGTCGTGAAATAGCTGCGCATCATAATGACGTTGAACGCGTTCATCAGCAAATTGGGAAAGATCAGCGCATACATCGTATTTTTCACATGGAAGACCTGTGTCCACATAATATAGCTCGGAATTAATCCGCCGGAGAACAGCAGGGTGAAGAAAATGAAAAAGGAAAATAGATTCTTCCCCGGAAGATCCCTGCGCGACAGCGGATAAGCGAACATGGTGGTAATGAGCAGACTTAGCGCTGTCCCGGCTACCGTGACGATAATGGAGATCATATACGCCCGGGCCACATCGCTGGAATTAGTGAATATATACTTATATGCGGTGAAATCAAGATGGCTGGTGAAGAATGAATACCCGTCCTGAATCAGGCTGGTCTCATTGGTAATGGACGATACGATCAGCAGCAGGAAGGGAATGATACATAATATGGATATTGCAGCCAGGCATAAGTGTACAAACACCCGGAAGCCCTTGTTGGTTTGAACCATCTGCATTCCCTGCTTTCTATGAAGATTCTAGAATAATGCACTGTCGGGATCTCTTTTCTTGACAATATAATTAGCCAGCAGAATCAGGACAAACCCGACCATTGACTGGTACGCACCGGCAGCTGAGGACATTCCGATATTCTGGGTCTGCATAAGTCCGCGATAGACATAAGTATCAATGGTATTGGTTACATTCATCAGCGCCCCGCTGTTCATGGGCACCTGGTAGAAGAGACCGAAGTCCGAGTAAAAGATCCGTCCAATCGCCATCAGCGTGAGAATGATAATTGTCGGTTTCAGCGTGGGCAGGGTAATATGGCGGATGCTCTTCCACTTGCCTGCACCGTCGATTGCCGCAGATTCATAAAAACCGCTGTCGATCCCGACCAAGGTGGCATAATAGATAATCGTATTGAAGCCGAAATACTTCCAGACATTCACTATTACCAGAATAGTTGGCCAATACTCGGGTCTGGTATACCATGAGACAGCATCTATCCCCAGCGGCTTCAGGAGTGAATTGTTGATAAATCCGGTTTCGGCACTTAAGAAGCCATAGACCAGATAACCCACAATAACAATCGAGATCAGATAAGGCAGCAGAATGGTGGTCTGGTATATATTTTTGGCTACCTTTGACGTCACCTCATTCAGCAGAATCGCTACCCCTACGGACATTAGGGTTCCAATGACAATGAACAACAGATTATAACCGAGCGTATTGCGTGTAATCAGCCAGGCATCCTGGGTCTTAAATAAGAACTCGAAATTCTTAAGCCCGATGAAATCGCTGCCCCAGATCCCCTTCTGGTAATTGAACTGCTTGAAGGCAACAATGATTCCGCTCATGGGAATATAGTTGTTGATGATGATATAAATCGTGCCGGGAAGCAACAGCAGATACAGGGGCAGATACTGTTTAAATTTCCAGCGGCTCATTTTTTTCACGCGACTCATTGGCTTCCTCCCCTCTCCCTGCCCCGGCGGCCGGAACTCGCTCTTGCTGTCCTGACCGCCGGACCGGAGGAGCATTCTTATGGCTAACTAGCTGTTATTTCTTCTGGGCGAGCCAAGCATCAAGCTGGGCCTGCTTCTCCGCGATAATCGTGTCGATGCCGGCGCTCTTCAGCTCCTTCTCGAAACGGGGGAGCACTTCTTCAGGGTTCAAATCTCCGCAATCCAGTGCATTAACAAACTTTGAGAGCACATTATTGACCGCAGCAATCTCCGGCAATACCTTCGTATTGTTCCAGACAAACCCTTTGGCCACGGACTTGATGGCTTCTTCGTTGAACTTCAGTGTATCCTCCCACACGGTAGGGGAATCGGATGCCCACACATGAGAGATCAGCTCATTCGGCCAAGCCCACGGATCAACGTTGTAGGTCTTGTTACCGGCATCCATGCCCTCTGGGTAATCGATAAGCCCTTTGGCCTCATCTTTTACTACATAATTCTTGCCTTCCACGCCATAGATCAGGATATTAGCCAGCTCAGGGTTAGTGTACATTTCATTTAACACCTGTACCGCTCTTTCCGGCTTTTCGCTGTTATGGGGAACGTACCACAGGTTGTTAATATTATTGGTTGTAGAATACGGGGAGACCAGTTCAATAATCGTCATTGGCTTGCCTGTGCTTCTCTCAATCTCGGACTCTACACCGGGCTTGGTGTTGGTGATGGATGAGAAGGCCTTCCCGGCCTTAATCAGACTAACCGCGCTCTCCGAGTTGGTTGAACCGTTCGGAAGCAGCAGTCCTTCCTGCTGCCATTGATAGCGGCGCGCTACAATCTCCTTGTAGGTATCCGAGGTATACCAATTCACCACTGTCGTGCTGTCTTTGGTGGAATCCTCCAGTACGCCGGGATCTCCTCCCAGATCATCCTTGTAGGAAATATAATATCCCATGGTTCCGGCATCCGAGACGAGCGGGTACATATTCGGGAATTTTGCCTTGGCTGCCTTAAGGAGACCCTCATAATCTTCTTCGGTCTTGATCGAAGCAGGATCGGTGCCCAGCGCCTCCAGATACTCTGTCGGGATGGCATAGCCATAACCGGAGGCCAGCTCCTTATTATTGCGGACCGCATAGATCTGCCCGTCCACCGAAGTCGAATCCCAATCGGACTGCGGTATTTGCTCCAGCATATCCTTGCCGTATTCCTTGAGCAGATCATTCAGCGCCACCACCTGGCCGCTGTTGGAGGCGTTCGGAACGGTCAGCCCCAGGCTTGGCATCAGGTCAAATTTCTCTCCGGAGGACAGCATCAGATTTCTTTGCTGGTTGAACGAGCTGAAGCCGTACCGGACCAGCTCAATGGTCGTGTTAAACTTCGCTTCTGTAATTTTGCTTGCTTCTGCGGCAACCGCCTTCACCGCTTCATCATCCGCATCGTCCACCATAATTATTTTGACTACATAAGGCTCCTGGGAGGATTCCGATGCCGCCGGGGCAGCAGGCGTGGCTTCCGGGCTTGCCGCCTCTTTACTGCAGCCGCTCATTAGGGCAGACAGTACAACTACCGAGCTTGCCAGTAACATTGTCTTTTTTTTGATCTTCATGTTTCTTGCCCCCTCTTGGTTATTACTACAAATTTATTGTATCCGCTTTCATTGCGGTAAGATATCAGTTTTGATGCTTATCATTATCAATTTTGTTTCATGATTTTATACCAAATACAAAACAGCGATCCTCCAATAACGGGAGAACCGCTGCTCTATTTGTCTTTTATGTTGTTGGAAGAATAGCTACTGATTAGAAGCCGAGGCTTCATCACTCTTCACACAATCGATCGCCACCACAATCGCGATGATGATCGCCTCCAGCTCCTCATTCAACACCTCAACACTGTAGCTGTCGCCCCAGGTGAACCACTTCTTGCTCACTTCCCCGACAACCGCCCCGCGCTGCAAGACCTGGAAATCCATATCCCACCAGTTCCCGTGCACCTCAATATCCGCCGAATCTATCGAATAGCGCGCCTTGAAGAACGACAGCTCCTTCTTAATGGTGAGCACCTCACGGCCATCCGCTTCCACGAAGAACTTGGGCAGAAAGCTGAACACCTTCTTCGTAATCTGTGCAACTTCCCTTCCGCCTGCATTCATAATCAAGAAGGTCTTTGGAATCCGCATGAAGCTGCCCTCCACGTAATACACATCCTGTTCCCGCTCATCCTTCACCGTGAACTTCTCGCCTATGCTGAATACCTTTTGCTTGATGTAGAGCTGTTTCATGGTGTGTCCTCCGCTATCGTAGTTTGGTAATGTCATTCATCAGTTTCAATTTATCCATGTTTCCCAAACATGTTCCACATTCCCCAGACCGATACTCTATTCATTTTGGAGATCGCCTCCACAATCGGAATGTCCATGGGGCAAACTTCCTGGCAGGCAAGAGATTTGGAACAGCCATCATATACTCTTTGGGTATATTGTTTTTTATAGGCTTTGTCCTCACTTAATAAGGTCAGATTAGTCATCGACATCGCGGAGGACATTCCAGTAAATAATTCACCCAGGCTATAATTGGGGCAGACCTCCAGACAACTGCCGCACATCAGACATTGGGACACTTCATATTGCAGCGTTAAATTGGCGGTTCTAACCTTTGCCGGTTCTTCCAGCCATAGCTTCATGTCCTTCATCACTTCGAACATTTGACTCCGGTCCACTGCCAAATCGCTTATGACCGGGAATTTACTTAGGGGATGAATCGTAATTTCATTGTTCTCTTGTACCAGATCATCGCAAAATAATTGGCAGGACAGTACCGGCTTCTCATTAACCACCATTGCACATGCTCCGCACAGTCCCTGTTCACAGCTGCAGTCCCAGCGTATCGGCCGCTCTCCCCCGTCCCTTTCCAGCATTTCACTATTCATATTATTAATTAGAGTCCCTATGGATACATGTAATTCACCTGAGTACTCAAAATTCTGCCAGTACGCTTCCTTCGTTGCATCTTCCTGCCGCTTGATATTAATCCTGATACTCATAGTACTGCCTCTTTTCTTAATTAAACTCAATGCAGATACTATTATTCAGAAATACTGCATTCGTAGATTTCTTGAATTGTGTATCATTTTTTTCACTATAATCGATTCTCTGATGTGCCCCCCGGCTCTCTTTTCTGGCCAATGCCGACTCGACCATTCCCCTTGCCAATACAATATTGGCTGATAAAGTTTTGTATTCATAAAAATGATGATGATACCATGACTCTGCGCTGTCGTTGTTCATTTCCTCCAGCCTTTTTTTGGCTTCAAGCAGCTGTCTCTCTTTTCTATATATACCCATGGCGCCGTACATAAGCTCTGATAATTCTTGTTTGATCTGAAAATAGCCTTTTATAGAAGTGTTCGCCCTCTTCTCCCAATGCTGCAGCTCCTGATTTGCTGTCTCCAGCTGCTGTTCACCTATTTTTTCTGCGGCAGCAGTATCGATTGGGCCGACCCTTAGAGAGCTTTCGGCTGCAACCCATCCTCCACAAATCGCGCCTAGTAACGAATTTCCGCCCAGTCTGTTTGCCCCATGATATTGAGCGGAGCATTCTCCTGCGGCAAAAAGTCTCGCTAGATTCGTTGTGTGATTCTTATCCGTCTTGATTCCCCCCATAAAGTAATGAATCCCTGGAGCAACCGGAATGGGTTCCTTATACGGGTTGACCTTTAAGAATTTCGAACAGATGCTGACAACTTCGTCTAACTGTACATCAATAATTTCCGGGGACAGATGAGAGACATCCAAATAAACCTCCTGGCTCCCGTTAATGCCCAGCTTCATCTCATTACATACTCTATAGATACTCTGACTCACCACATCACGCGGCATTAATGCCCCATATCCCGGAAACCACTCCTCCATGAAGTACCAGGGCTGCCCCTCTTTGATGACGTACAATCTTCCTCCGACGCCACGTGCAGCCTCCGTAATCAGCATACGTTTGGAAGGGGTATGTACTGTTGTAGGATGATATTGAATCATCTCCAGATTGGAAAATTCGACCCCTTGTTCAAGCAGCATTCCCGCAGCATAGCCATCATTTAATCTGGAGCCGGTAGTTTTTCCGAAAACGCCATTCGGCCCTCCGACGGCCATAATCACAGCATCGGCAACCAGGCTTTGCAGTTCGTTCGTGTTTTCGTGCAACAGAACAGCACCCGCACATTCCTGACCCTCTATTAATAGGGAGTGGAATCTCCAACCCGTCAGCCGCTTGATTTGGCCAGCAGCTTCATATTTCCGGGATTTAGCTATGATAGCTGTGGCAATTTGTTTACCGGTACGCGCACCGGCGTAGGCAGTACGTTTCTTTTTTTGTCCGCCGAAATTCCGTAGATCCACTCTGCCCTTCTCATCCCGGGTGAAATTCACACCGATTTCTTCAAGCCAGCGGATGATCTCCGGAGCCCTCTGTACCAGATTAGCCACGGCTTCAGGGTCATTAAGATCACTGCCTCCCCGCATAGTATCCGCAAAATGCTCATCTACCGAATCATTTTCTTGCTTGGTATTCAAAGCAGCATTAATTCCGCCCATGGCCATTACAGACTGTGCTCTCTCTGAATACGCCGGTGACACCAAGGTAACAGCTGCTCCTTCTTCCACAAGCTTCAGCGCTGCCGTCATTCCGGCCAGGCCACTGCCCATTACAAGTATATTCTTCATCCGAATGCTGACACTCCTCTCTCTCCCTCAGACAACAAGGTTCACCCGGCTGTCTATGCTGCCCAGAACATAATTTGGGAACCCATATACATCACCAGCACCAAGGCTAAGAAGACGTAGGTCCCTCTGATGAAGAGCGGGTAATTCTCCCGTTTTTTAATGACTCCCATGGATATAAAGAGCTTGGGCACGCTGATGGCCATATGCAGACCTACAGTTAAGAGAAACAAAAACTCTGCTGAAACATAAATAATATTAAACACAGTCCCGTCTATCCTTTTACTTAATTCAATCACCAGGATATGCACCAATAAAAATATCCCTGTGAAAATACCTGTTGCGGACTGGATTACAGTGCCCATATTGAGCTGCGGATATTGCTTGGCCTGTTTATCCCTTTGGCGATTTTTCACCATCAGGAAGATAGCGGAAAGCATATGGACGGACATGACAATGGACAGAATTCCGCCGATGGTCATATGAATATATCCATACGGCATGATTCCTGCGTAATAGATACAGGCCACTATAAGATGTATCAAAAAAAACAAAGTGCTTAATGCTCCGGAAATCGCAACTATTTTCTTCATGCCAGGGACTCCTTACCAGATTTTATCCATTAACTTTCACTCTTAATGTAGGCTACAAGGTCATGAAGTGATATTTTTTCCATATGGATAAGATCAGGTGTGCTTACACAAACGGCAAGCCTGTAATTATCCTGCAGCAAGTAACGGTTAAAATAAACTCTATGGTCTTCTTGGGAGCAGAGCTGTACGGATTCTCCGTTAATCATGAAATAAAATGAGTTCAGCGGCTTACTCAGCCCGACTCCCAAAAACTTAATATAACTTTCTTTTAACGTCCAGTAATCATATAGCGAATGAACCTGCTCTCCTATTTCCCGAGAAATGATATCCTCATATTCTTTGACATGGAAGAAGCGTTTAGCAATATCCAAATCAATGTCCCGGATTTCTTCAATATCTATGCCAATATCCTCAGTATCTAATCCGCAGACTACATACTTTCCAGAATGAGATATATTGTAAAATACCTCATTCTGATCCTTTACATAAGGTTTTCCGTATGGATTTTTGTCAAATTTAATGTCTTTCATCGTAACTCCAGTTTTCTTGGCGATCATGAATCTGGCCAGCACATCCCCGTACAAGCTTCTTTTCCGGTCTGCCTCAAATCTGAATTTGTGTAGGGCTTCCCTTTTGTCTGAAGCACATGCGCCCAGTAACGTCTGATAATCTTCAGCACTTATGGGGTCTTCGATATTAATATAATAGAGTTCTGCCATAGTTATCTTCCTATCCTTGTCTAGTTGAATTCGTTGCCACTTTAGGAGAGACTTCTGAATTTCTTTTCCCGCTTGCTGGTTATGATGACCGATATGGCTAGAATCACCGCTGCCATGCCGCCAAGTAAAGACGCCTTGCCAGCTATATCCCCCAAGGTTAATCCTTGCTGTAAATCCAGAATACTTCCCATAGCCCATCTTGCCGGTGAAATATAGGAAATGGCATTGATTAATTTAGGAAACAGTTCCACCTGAATAAAGCAGCCGCCCAGGATAACAATCAGCAGGTTCGCAAAATTGGAAATCATGGAAGCAGCATCCGCCTCTTCCGTAATGGAAACATAGAATGTCCCCAAGGAGACAGCCACCATAGCCGTCAGGAAGAGAATCAAGAACAGCACACTGGGCTCCACGCCAATGGAGGTATTCGTGAAGTATTCCATGCTGAGGATTGCGGCCAGAATTTGAAAGGCGGTGATGACCAGATTGCAGAGTACATTGGACAGATAATACATCCATACTTTGGCCGGAGAGAGGAAGATCCTGGAGTAAATATTGCGCTCCCGGTCAATATTAATTACATTCGCTATGGCCGAGGAATTGAAGAAAATAAACAAGATCAAAAAACCGACAAAGATATTGGAGTTGTTGTATTCCGTATACAAATCGTTAAGAGAGGTTTTCTCCACGAACTCAGAGCTGGCGATATAATTGCCTACCGCATTCTCGAATACAGCAGCATCCCCCCCTGAAATCTTGCCCAAGTTGCGCAAATTGAGCAAATGATTTTTGAGGATAGCCTGAAGCAACGTATATACGTTTTGCTCTTCGTTTCCTTTCACCACAAGCTGATCGATAGAATTATTTAACAACCCATCCTGGAATCCGCTGCGGATGACCAAAGCTGTATTTATTTTATTACTTTGAAAATTGGCCTCCACTTCATTCTCATTCATCTTGAAGACCTTGATGCCCTCCAGGCCGTCAACAATTTGGGTGATGGCTTCCGAGGCCCGGGTTTTATCTCCATCCACAATACCCACGTTTACAAAGGTTGTCGAGTAACTGACCATTTTACTGGCAATGATTAAGACGATAATCGGAGTGATGGTCATTAACAGAAAAGAAATCGGTTTATGCATTATCGTAATTCTTAAGTTATTTTTTATTAATGCATAAAATGTTCTCATGCTCTTAATTCCTCCTTCTTTTCTTTGGCAACAACGATAAATAGACTGACGAATATTAAAAGGAGAAATATGGAAGAGCTTACCCATATCATTTGGTTGTCATGCGCGTAGGTACTTTTTAAAATACCAATATTCACCCATCGTAACGGGGAGACCAGCAAGACTTTGCCGAATACACCGTCCATATCGTAAGGAAATGGTGTATACGATCCCCCGAGAAAGGAGAAAATCGGCAGGATAATCACGGAAAGAATCACATCCACTTTGCCGCGCGCTTTTAATAATTGGGCCACTAACATGCCTAGAGCTACATTGAAGATGGCAAATAAAACAATATACAGGTACATGAATAAAGAATAATTGCCCCAGTTTACGTCCAAGTAGGTTATTGAGAAAATAAAGGCTGGAATAAATACCACAAAGGCAAAAATAGAGTACGCGGCCAAGGAAGCGAGATAATACTTCACTCTGCTAAGTCCTGTAAGTAAAATTCTCTCTTTGATTTTGGTTCTTTTATCCGTAAACAGATCCCCAATGGGAATCAGCATCATATACATCACCATAAGCGTTAATTCCACCACTCCATAATAATCATAGGAGCTCATGGCACTTTTGGAGGGAATCAGCTCTACAGGCACTTCATACGTGGCATTATCCGCGCCAATCAATTCAATCGCTTTTTCCCCGTCTATTTTATAGGCTTCCTTAACCGTCTGAATGCTGCTGGCCACGCTGCGGAATAAGGCTACCACTCTCGCTGTATTTAACGGCTCCGATTCATTTCCGTAGACCAGGATCTTCTCCTTATCCAGGTGCACGAATACTTTTTTGTTCACCCGCGCCTCTTTTTTTCCTTCTTTCTCTGAGCCGGTGTAGCCCATTTTGATCCCGTAATCTTTTTCGATGGATACAGAAGCTGTGGTTAAGGCATCAATAACCTCGGCTGCCATTCCTTCCGATTGATTGAGCAACGCAACGTCAACCTTGGTCAGGTTTGATTTATCGGAGAAAGCACTCGTTAGAATCGAACCGATCAGAATCATTAAAAAGATAGGGAATATCATCAAGAATAATAACCACTTTGGATTTCTGATTTGATTTTTAATGATTTTCTTTATGATCTGAAACATATGATCTTCCTTTCCTCTAGACTCTATGGTCAGTCGCGTAATTTGCGCCCTGTCAATGTCAGGAATACGGTTTCCAACGTAACATCTGTGGTGCCGATACTTCTGATTTTCACATTTTTGCTGTTTACGTATGCAATAATTGCATTCAAGTTATCATTTTCTTTTAACGACTCCACCTGGATTAGGTTGTCATTGATTTCCACATTAACCACGCCATCAATATGGGAGATTGCTTCCTTATCCAGTTCAAGAGCATCATCAACGGTTAACTGCAGAGATTTCTTATCACTGATCAGATCTGTTAATTCTTTCTTTGTACCCGAAGCAATGACCTGGCCTTTGTCAATAATGGCTATGCGATTACAGATCGCTTCAACTTCCTCCATATAATGTGTTGTGTAGACAATCGTCACGCCTTTCTCATTTAACCGCTGGACAGACTTCAGGATGTGGTTTCTGGACTGCGGATCAATCCCGACCGTTGGCTCATCCATAATAAGAATCTGCGGTTGATGGACCAAAGCAGTGGCAATATTCAATCGTCTTAACATCCCGCCGGAGAATGTCTTCGCTTTTTTACGTTTGACATCGGACAAGCCTGTGAATTCCAAGGCTTCATCAATTCCATTCTCCAATTCTTTCCCCTTCAGTCCATACAGCTCACCGAAGAACTTAACGTTCTCATACGCAGTGAAATTGTCATACAGGGCAATGTTTTGCGGGACAAAGCCAAGCTTTCTTTTCTCATCCTCCACCTTATTTCCGAATAGCCTGATGTTCCCCGATGTCGCATGCAGCAGGCCGCATACCAGATTAATCGTGGTACTCTTGCCGGCTCCATTCGGGCCTAACAGACCAAACACCTCACCTTTTTCAATGGACAGATTGAGTCCGTTTACTGCGGTATAGTCACCAAATTTTTTGACCAGGTTATCGATTTGAATCACATTCATCTTTCATCCTCCACTCTTTTTAAATGGCAAGCTGGTGTTATAGTGCCTCTCTCTGAGCTTGATCCGTAAGCTTATTCCCTATATCCATTAATTTATTGCGCAGATGGAACAGAAGCATATTGGGATTATCCATAAAATAAAAATGGTTCCCCTGAAAGAGGGTGAGTGCGTATTTTTGGGTGGTGTATTTCTTCCATCCCTCTAGTTCTTTCTTAGTAGCAATGCTATCGCGGTTCCCGCCATAGATATCAAATGACACCGGGACGGCTTGCGCACTCTCAGGATTATACGTTTCACACATTTTCATATCTTTTCTAAAGGTAGGCAGGATTAATTCCAGAAACTCTCTGTTTTCACTGAAAGCGTCCGGGATTCCGCCAAGACTGATGATTGTATCCATAAATTCAGCGTTGCTTTTCAGATATAATTTGTCATTTCCGTCTTCGGTCAGACTCTCCGTGAACTTGTTCATATAGTTGGGTGCTTTCATGCTTGATATAATTACATATTCCGGTAAGCTAAGCCCCTGTTTATATATTTTTTGCGTCAGCTCATAGGAGACCAGCCCTCCCATGCTATGCCCGAACAACACGTACGGCACATCAGTGTACTCTTTCATTTCCTGAAGCAATAGATCTGTAAGTATATCCACATTATCAATGGCCGGCTCCGTTATTCTGGCCCCCCTGCCCGGCAGCCTGACCAAGCAGGTCTCCACATCCCGCGGCATCTGCTCTTCCCAGTGCAAAAAGGTTGAAACATCTCCACCGGCTGGAGGGAACAAAAACAAACGTAATCTGATCTCAGACTTATCGGCGTTTCTTTTGAAAAAAAACCATGGTTTAACCTCTTGTTTCATGTTATCCTCCACTCTTCTCATTAAGCTGCAAAATTCAGATAGGTGTTAAGGGTGTGGAATACCCCAAAGGTAATGGCGACCCCTACTCCCAAATGATCCCCCAGCCATTTCTCTGCTAATGCGAAATACACGGACGGGAAGATGGACATCCCCATGAATACGAAAAAAGTCCCGCTGATCAAGGTATAGTCCATCCCGCCCGCAAAATAACGAATCCATAAAGCGTAATAGAGCAGTAAAAATACGGCCATTCCAAACACATATTTGCTTTGCAATGACGGAGAGCTTTTGTTTACGCGAAATATTAATACAAGCATTAATAATATTTGGCTCGAACGTTCAATATAACTAAGGATTTCAACCCTGTTGTCGAAGGCTGCCCCGGTTCCGGCAGTTCCGTTTACCGCAAATGCGTAAAATAACAGATTAGGAAGCAATACCAGCAAAAGAATAATCAGGCCCTTGAGAGAAAAGCCGAGCCTGTTTTTAGTTAAGGTTGGTTTCATCGTTTATGCCGCGCTCTTTTTATGCTCCAGCAGGGTGGTAATGCTTTTTTCGAACATCGCTTTATTCTTTCTCATATCAAAGAACATCCAGATGTGATACACAGCCCCCATAATACCGCCGAGGAGAGCCGTAATCTGCATAACGGTCATCTGACCGCCATCGAAATAAATGATCGTATCCGTCATTGCAAAAACCATGGTGATGATCAAATCCAGTCCGACGATAATGCCCAAAATGTTGAGCTTGGAGGAGAAAACCTGATTTCTTTTGCCCAACAGCGAAGTCACCAGATACCATAATCCAAAGCCGCCAAACATCCAGATAAAGTCAGGGTCGAGCGGGAAAGCTGCTACTTCCAAGGCTACCCGGTACATTTCATTGCCTGTGGAATACAAAGTCATAACCTTCATAATAAATATTTCTCTCATCCACTCCAGGGACAGCAAGCCCGCGCCGCCATAACCAACAATGGTTACCCATTTGTAAAAGCCTTCCCATTCATAGCTTTTGGATCTCAATGTTGAAACTGCCGTCGATATCCAGTAGATGGACAAGAAGCCGATCGCTACGAAGATATATCTCCATAAATGCGGAATAAACGGATGGGCAGCAATTTGCTCATAGAATTCCGTTCCTCTGTATTTCTCCGCCGGATCAATAGGCATCAGAATGCCTATTCCCATATAGAGCAAGCCTATGAGCAGGGAGACCCACATCCCGCTAGTGTACAGGCTCATTTTTTTTGCTGTAATTACATCCAATCTTTCCTTCATCATTGTTCCTCCTCGTATAAAATCATATAATGTATACTTTCTGATCCTTCACTTGCCCTCAACGGGTGAATTGAAAATACTTTGTCTTCACAAAGTAATCCAAATACCGGTTGAACACCTCCTCTCCTACCTCAGGGCATGTGATTGTAGTTTCACTCAAGCCTTTGGTAACATTGGTAATGTCATACGTTATTTCCACATCCCATTCCCCCATATCTTCCGGAATGAACGGCAACATAGCCTTGGTGGTATTCAGATTAGGATTCGCGGCAACTCTGTCCACCAATTCATCCTTCCACTGCTCATACGGCATTTTTTCAACCTTGAACCCGTACGAATTCATCCAGGTATACACTTGGTTTAGGGTGTTCATTTTACTGGCGACAATATGGAAGTTTTTGTTGCTTGATCCCGCTTGGGTGGACAAGGCTACAATAGACTTGCTGACATAATCCACTGGAATAAATTCTATATTCACATTCTCCTCGAACAATACTCCTGCCTCTACACAGCTTTTGATCATAAGCCACATGATATCTCTGGTTTGACATGCCCCTGTGGTACTGGAGCCGGATATTCTGCCGACGCGGTAGATACTTACCGGAATGCCCCTCTCTTTGGCCAGAGCTATAATTCTCTCGCCAACCCACTTACTCTGCTGATATCCCAGTACAAGCACCTCATGGTCGGACGGAATTGTATCCTCGTATGCGATATAGCCGTTTTCGTGTGAGAGCGTAGAGAATACATAGTGAGTTGACACGTAATGTACCTGCTTTAACTTATGAGTGGATGCCAGACGTAAAATCTCCTGAACTCCCTGTACGTTAACATCTTTAATCTTGTTATACGGTTCCAGGAAATTAGTGATAGCGCCCGCATGATAGATGGAATCGATTCGGACTGCCAATTCGTTGAAATCCTGCAGCTGTTGTCCGAGCAAAGGTCTGGCAAGATCGCCCGTGCAGACTTCTATTCTGCTTCTGTAAGCTTCGTCCCATAAATGGTACATTTCCATATTAGCCACAACTCTCTCGTAGCCGCTCTGCACACTGTCCGCACGGACCAGCAGCACCATATGATAATCTGTCATAGCGATAAGCTCCTGCAGCAGAAATGCCCCCAGGAATCCCGTCACACCGGTCAAAAGGACGTTATGGATCCGGGTATGATCCCACGCTTGAAGTTCCTTTGCTCCGGTAATTTCCTCGTCCAGCCACACCTCATTTTTCAAGAATTCCCGGGTCTTATAGCGAAAATTACTTACGGCGGATTCATTGATATCCTGTTTATTTTGCTCGCTTTTGACCGCTTCAATATACATCGCCATTTGCTCAATGGACGAACTGTCGAAGAAAATCCGCACCGGCAGCATCATATCAAAGGCATTCTTGAACTTTACAATGAGCTGGGCCGCCATGATGGAGGTTCCGCCAAGTTCGAAAAAGTTATCCAAAACTCCTACTTTGTCAACGTTAAGAATATCTGCCCACAGGGCGGCAATTTTTTGCTCCGTTTCCGTTCTCGGCTGCAGATATTCAGCCTTAACGCCTGTTCTTGTTTTCATTTTCGAATCCGCAATCGCCCTCATTATTTCTTCAATAGACTGCGTATGACTAACCAGATCGTTAATTTGATCTTTTTCGGCTTCATCCAGCTTATTCCATCTGTTGAAAATGAACTGGTAGGGGTCGAAGCTGCGGTCTGCCTTGTGCGGTTTGTCTGGAATATCCGGTTCTTGGTCTGCTTTGTTAGGGTGGAGTGCTTCATTCGCATAATCCTCGAGCTTTTCACAAGAAATTGTCAGGGCTTCACCTGTGTGAACACGCTTCAAGTCGGTGCGGGTAATCCTGGCCAGAAATTGAGCCGCACTCTCATTCCTGCCGCTGGATTGATAGTGGAACACTATAGAGTCACACTGGTGTTCTCTAATTCTATTGGCTAATTCCTTCATTAAATGATATTCAACATTTTTACCGAGCACCCGGCAATTTAAGAGCAGAGCGTCAACCTTGAAGCTCTTCTTATCAACTGTCCCAATGATGGTACCGGCCATGCCGTAATCTCCAAATCTGTCTTGTACCTTTACGGAATAAATCAATTGATTATCCCCGTTAAGCGCTCCGATGATTTCCTCCTGTGTCCATAGTAATCCTGTCAGGTTGAAGTCTTTGGTATTATGGAGGATATGCTCGATCTGTTCGGCCTGCAGCTCATTGATTTCCCGTAGAGTGACTTCCAGCTGGATGGATTGAAGGAATTCCTCCAGACTGTATTCCTCAGTGTTGTCTGCCAAGACATCTTCGCCATTGCTGTAACGGGAAGCTTCAGCGGATATATAATCCAGAATCCCCGAGGCCTCTACGCTCTGCATCCAAAGTGTAGAATCCTCCGGCAGCAGCAGCTGGCGTATTCCGTTTAAGTACAGCTCTTTCGTATCCAGTACAATGAATTGATCCAGTGAAACGCCATGTTCTCTATGTATTTGCAGGATTGCTTCTGTTATCGTTTCACACTCACAGCTCATATACTTACATTCTTGCTTGGTGAGGATGAGATCTTCCCTGTCCAATATGGCATTCAATTGTCCTGGAGCGGATCTTGAACACAGCATGATTTCATTTCCCCAGCTTACAAGTTCCTGCAGATAGCGCTGAAATAAAAGGTAGGAATCATCCGTAACCACTCTTTGCTCATCCAATTCATGAAGAACTGCGTCTCCTGCTTGTTCCTCTTGCTCACACAATAGGACATCCGCATCAAAGACAAGGATATTGCGCTTATTGCTCAGATCCAGCTTGATGATTCGGCTAATCTGTCTTGCAGCCTCTTTGTAGATGCTATTCACATAAGGAGCTTTGGCAAAAGCATACATGCCCATGTGATAGCTCTGATCTGCGCCGTATCTGCGGACCAGCTCTTCCCCGTCTGCCAGGTATATGCCTTCAACGAATCTAAGCTTATCCATCATAAACTTTCGCAGCATCATGGACGTTTCCATTGCACCGTACACAATTTGCAGGTCACCGACTCCCAGCGGTCTGTTCTCATAGACAGGAGGGAGCATAAAAATCAGCTTGCAGCGGAGTGCCGCCTTGGCCTGCAGAACGGCTTCGATCAACATCGACAGATCAGCCTTGCATGAATTAAAGCTCTCTTTCCGATAGAAATCTTTCCGGCCTATAATATCTTCCAACCGGGTCCAGATGACTACATAATCCGGTTTCTTCTGAAATAATAAGCTGTCCGGGTCCATGCACTGGGATATGATCTGATTATAAGGTCCGGTTTCAATTTTGGACTGAAGCCCGAGTTCCTTGATATCTTCTTCAAGATAGTCTTCCAGTAAATCAGCAGTGAAGCTGGACAATACATAAATATTGTGCGGCATGTCACTCACTACATCCTCCTCCTTCACTCTCCACTTCCGGGCTCACACCTTACACATTGATCTCAAAATGTTCAAGCTTGCTCTTCAGCCGCGCCAAAAATTCGACCGCATAGAATCCGTTCACTACACGATGATCGTACGCCAGGCCAAGATTGATATAGCTTCTTTCTGCCACCGTCCCTTCCTTCAGGACCAATTCCTTCATTACCGCACCCACGGAGATCATCCCGGTCTGGCCCGGCAGAATGATGGGAATGACACTGACAACATCGGCGCTTGTATTCAGACTAATCGTTATCGTTCCGCCCATCAGATCCGTTTCAGCAAAACTGCTTCTTAAGGCTTTATATTTATATTCCATCATTATTTCTGCAGTATGCTCAATCCTTCCAGCATGTTCAGCTTTAATTACCGGAATGTAGAGACCTGTCCCCACATCGATGGTCACACCGACGTTGACTTCATCAGCAGGAATAAATGTATTTTCATCCTTCAGCTTTCCGTACATTAACGGGAATTCATCCTTGATCGATACCAGCAGCACCGGTAATACTTCTCCAAACCCCACAATGGCCTCAAGCTGCTCACCGATTTCCCGCATTCCGGTTAGAGCTTCATCACAATATACTTTCATTAATAAAAAGGCGTTTGGAATATTCGTATGCGATTCGGCTACTGTTTTAGAGACCTGTTTTTGATTCTTACTCAAGAGAATCCGGGCCTCATCCCCATCGATTCTTTGCTTCAGCAGCTCTTCCAAGTCACTTAATTTAATCAATTTCTTATTTAAGGCTGACAGCTCCTGCTGCGAAAATTGGTGCAACGCGGCAAACGCTTCTGCCTGATTGGAAAGTTTGTAACTGACCGTGCTTTCTGCTGTGGCACTGCCCACGGATAATTCCTTGTATGTATTCATCTCTTGGAGGGACTCAAAAACAAAGGCAATAACCTCGCCGGTTCTCACATCGGTTTGTTCTTTAGCCGCAGGATAAAAATAGCCGTCTGCTTCACATTCGATATCAATAGCTGCCTTGGAGGTCTCCAGGGTAGTAATTAGATCACCGGAATGAATGAATTCGCCCTCAGCGCAATAATAGTTCTGGATCAAGCAGCTGTTATCATTCGCATTTAATTGTGGAACAACAATTGGTCTCATACCCGCCTCCGTTATCCTTCTTTCGCAATTTTCATCAGCTTCAGTACACTTTCATAAATGTCCTGTTCCCCTACCAGTACCTGGCTTTCATAATACTTGGATGCAGGAATAATGCTGTCAGAAGAACTTAAGAGCTCAATGGCTCCATCCTTCTGCTTATTGAGATATGGATATAATTTGACCGCTATCCCTTCGCCCCAGGTATGCCCGCTGGTCCCCTCTTCCACAATGAGAATCTTGCCGGCTGCAACCGCATCTTCAATAATGGCCTCGATTCCGCAGGGATACAGTTTGGAAGGTACCGCTACCTTAACTTCAATTTCATCCGCCATAATCAGCTTTTCAGCCACTTTCATGCACATGGAAGCCAAGCCTCCGGGGCAAAGGATCAGAACATCCGGTACACTGTTTTCTTCTATACTGGCGACTGCCCAGTTCTCATGGTCACCTTTAAAGGAATAGTTGAAAAGTTCATCGATTACGCCATTTTCATACCTGTACTGGGAATATATTATTTTTTCTTCAAAAAAAATACAAGGATTTTTCTCACTCAACATCCGGTTAAACACATAATAATTATCATGAAAAGGAGACAGCTCATACACGCTTAGATTCGGGATGCCCATGAAGTATTTTTGCATGCTTTGGCTGTGTGTGGGTCCGTACCCCCTGTAACCGCCATTCGCACATCTGACAATCATGCTGAGATCCAGCTTGTCCCCGTACATGGTTACCGACTTGGACGCAAAATTGAGCAGAGGGTCAAATGCCAGTGTAGTGAAATCCGAAAACATCATATCCACGATCGGTTTGTGGCCCATGATTGCCATTCCGCTTGCCATGTTGACAAATCCCTCTTCACTTATCGGCGTGCCAATCACTCTGTCCGGAAAATCATCAGATAATCCCTTGTTGATTTTGAAGGCACCCCCATAAGGCTCACGTACATCTTCCCCGATTACAACGACTGCCTCGTCCTCACACATCAGTTGATGAATGGCATGTCTCAAATTCTCATTTATTTTTTCTTTTTTCATAGTCCACCCATTCGGCTCCCTCTCTGTGTATGACAAGCTTCTGCAGCGTTTGCATTTGATTCCGGACAGCTTCTTCAAGCTTATCTACCCTTGCCTTATCGCTGGCTTTCATTTGGTTGTACCAGTAATTCTCCCGGACTCTTTCAAGCTCATCAGCACTTCTAGTATCATCACCTTTACTGTGGGACGCGACCCGATCTGTTATAAATTCAATGACCAGGGGTTTGGATTCCTTGCGGACACGGTGTATAGCGTCACCAGTCTGTTCTCTTATTTCATTCACAGCTTTGCTCCGGATGCACAGATAATCAAGATCGAACCCCCGTACCCGGCCTTCTATACTTCCCGACATGCTGTAGCTTTGCTGGGTTGATATTGCTATTCCATTGTTCTCTACAACGATAACCATCGGGAGATTCCATATGCCGGCAAAGTTCAAGCTTTCGTACACGCAGCCCCTGCCAAAGGTTCCGTCTCCAATATAGACAAATACCAGATTATCTTGTTGCTTGTATTTATAACTCCAGGCGATTCCTGTGCCTACCGCTATGCCTTCGGCCTGAACCCCTGTAGATATAAAACGGTCTCTGCGAATGTGCTGGCTTCCTCCGATTCCATTGCATACGGCGCCTTGTTTGCCCATGACCTCTGCCAGCAAGCCCTGGGCATCCCCATATCTGGCAATATAATGCCCATGCCCCCGGTGATTGCTGATCACAAAGTCTTCTTCTTCAATGAACGGATTCAACGCTACCGGGATATATTCTTGTCCCATGCAGGTATGAGTGGTCCCTGTGACATGTCCGCTTGAAAAAAGCCCGAGGACCGATAGCTCATATTGACGGATCAACAGCATTCTTTCCAGATCATGATCACTAGTGCTTCCCGCCAGAACCGCCTGCCCGGAAATGGCATTATTCAAAGATTTCATTGCTTACTCCTTTGCTCTTCAAGACCGTTATAAAGGCGGCAAGATTTTTCAGGCTTTTCACTTCCTTGAAGGAGAACTTGATCTTATAGGTATCTTCAATAGTTGTGATTAACTTGATATGCTTCAGGCTTGTCCATTCCGGAGCATTTTGCGGTGACAAGTCTTCGTGAATCGTTTCTTTGTCCGGTATGGCCAGAATATCCGCAACAATCTCTTTTAATGTCATAACTTCAGCATCCTCTCATCATTCAGCCCGTTGACTGCAGTGCTGTATTGTAAATACTCATGACCAGTTCTGTGCCCATCGCCGTGTAATACTCTCTTAAATAAGGAACATGCCCTTCTTCATCACCAAGACCGTCGTTATACTCACTAAGCTTATATTTCACAGCGATTTCGTCTCCATGAAGTACAGAAATATTCCCGTTTTTCGTACATTCCGCAGCTATTTTTTGCTCCGACTGTTGAATGAGCCGCTTTGTTTCATTCATCTGATTGACTTTATCCGATGCCGGACACAGATATAGGATGACCTTGGACTGATGCTTGTTCACAAAGCTACAGGCATATTGGATGAACCGGTTCGCATTGTCCGTCAGCACGGCTTCAAGCCTAGCATCCTTAGCATCCATTCCTTGAATCCAGTCCTCCAAACGGAGTAACAGGATGCCGATGCCCTGACTGCTTCTGCATAACAGTCCCGTATCATCAATCAATTGCTGGAACACCTGGCTATATGGTGCGAATTGCAGCTTATAGTCGATCCGGAGCTTATCCAGCCAGAATTCCATCGGCTCTCCTACCGGCCCGGATTCGAAGGAGGAGACGACCGTCATCACTACTTTCTTACGCGATAGAGAGGAGACGAATTCACCGATGGTCCGGTCAGGATTCTCAGTAATCAACTGGATTAATAGCTTGAAATCCTCAATCATCTGCAGAATGGTATCCTGGGCGAACAG
This sequence comes from Paenibacillus sp. FSL P2-0089, assembly GCF_038595095.1. Taxonomy (NCBI): domain Bacteria; kingdom Bacillati; phylum Bacillota; class Bacilli; order Caryophanales; family Paenibacillaceae; genus Paenibacillus; species Paenibacillus sp. FSL P2-0089. The sequence continues at coordinate 2,496,847 of NZ_CP152006.1, read as the reverse complement.
ATCCGTATTGTACTCGAACCCTGCAGATATTCCATTCTTCAGAATGGTTGCGTACAACGACAAATCGAATTGTGCCGTCTCTACCGATACTGGGAGTACTTCAACCTCAATTCCCGGAATACTAACACTCAGCATCGACTCCTCGGTCTGAACATACAGCACCTGGAACACTGGTGAATGCTGCATCTGACGTTCAATATCTAGGCCCGTTACCACTTGCTCAAACGGAATCTCCGCATGATTAAAGGCTTCCATGCAATGGTCTCTAACCTGGGTGAATAACTCTGCAAAGGTCATGCTGCTGGCTATTTCACTTTGGATCACTACCGTATTAATGAATAGGCCGATTAATTTCTCCAATTCAAGCTGGTTTCTGTTGGCAACCGGTGTTCCAATACAGAGCTTATTATCCAGACTGTAGCCATGCATCAGAAGGGTTAGCGCGGACATCATCATATGGTACATCGAGCCATTCATTTGCACACATCTGTCGCTCATTGCCTTCACTGCTTCTGTTTCAATGAAAAAGTATTCCGTCCTTCCCCGATAAGTCTGTGTGCTGCCCCTTCTATAATCGTAGGGTAAATGAATGGCCTTTGGTGCATCTTTAAGCTTGCCAATCCAATACTCCAGCTGATCATCCAGCTGGCCGCCTTCAATTCTTTTACGCTGCCATTCCGAATAATCGACATATTGTACCTGCAGCAATGAACGGGTAACTTGTCCGTGAAGCCTGTCCCGATAGGCACTGGCAATTTCATTCATGATTACACCAAAGGACCAGCCATCACAGATAATATGATGAAGGGAAAGGGTCAATACGATTTCTTCTTCAGACAATATCAACACATAGAACCGCCATAAAGGGCCTACGGTCAAATCAAAGGGCCGTCTTGCGATTTCGCTGTTCATCTCCTTGATCTTGGCAGCTCTCAAAGAAGGGTCGGATTCTTCCAAATAAATAATATCCAGCTGGAACCTTTCATACGGCTTGATAATCTGTGACGGGATATAATCTATCGTGTTGAACACTGTCCTAAGACTTTCATGCTTCTCAACGACTGCATTGAGCACATCTTCCAGAATATTAAGTCTTATATCGCCTTTGAGCCGATAGGACTGCGGGACATTAAATACGCCACCGTTCATGAACTGCTCCATAAACCATTGTCTTTGCTGTGAAAAGGACTGGCTGAACGCATTCGAGGTTCTGGCGGCCCGCTCAATATCCCTTTTTTTGCTGTCTCTGGACTTTGTAATTAGTCCTGCGAGCTGTTCCCTTGATAAGGATTTGATTTTATCCTTCTTAGTCTCCATATAAGTACTCCTTACCTATCTTTTCAAAAGCTCCTTAAGGCGCTTCCTCTTTACCTTCATGGCTTCCTTCTCTGTCTCCATCACTTCACTTGCAGAAGCGACTTCGGCATAGCTGCTCGTTGTCTCCTCCAGATATTCACAAAGACTGCGGATGGTTGGGTATTTGAACATATCCACCACTGTAATATTCGTATCAAAGCTCTCCTTGATCTTGTAATAGACCTGAACCACAAGCAGCGAATGGCCGCCAATATCAAAGAAATTATCATTGACGCCAATGTTCCGGGCATTCAGGACGGCTTCCCATATTCGCTTGACCTTGGCTTCGTTGTCATTCGCTGCTTCTACAAATTCATTCATTACGCTTCTTCTTAACCTTCCAGGCTCCGGAAGCATCTTCTTATTCAGCTTGCCATTTGGCAATAACGGCATCTCCGGCAAGACCATAAAGAACGATGGAATCATATAATCCTGCAACTGACTTCTGATATGTTCTCTGATGACAGGAATATACTTGTGGTTATCTTTCCACTCCAGAGGATTGGTGAAGTATAGACTTTGGTCCTCATTGAAGCGGATGAAATTCGGCACTTCATAATCATAGGCACAGGTGTCCGCTCCATATTTATTCTTATGGAACAAGATCAGTTGATAATCTCCGCTCTCGCCATGACCATTCCACAAAGCGCGAAGCCGGTAATTCCCGCCATCCTGCACGAGCAAATCGTATAAGCTTGGAGCATACAGTTGAAGCTCCCTAACGTCTTCTCTCAGCTCACGGACAGTTGCAGCTTGCACACTATGATCGTTCAGCAGCAACTCAAGCTTGTTCTCATGAACCAGCTTATCCATCAGGACATCTTGGATGACAATAACCTCATCCTGCCGCCCGGTGAGTATATCCTGGAGCCCCTGCTCCGCTTGTATATTCCGCCAGCTGAACTGAACGATATTCTCCAGCTGCTCCGCTTCTTTCGTCCGGATCACTACCTGATAGCGGAATTTACTCATCTCATTCTCGAACTTTGTTACTTTAGGCAGAATGGAGACATGCTCTACCTGCTCCAGGGAATCCTTAAGACTCAAGAAATATTTGGAGTCTACCAGCAGCTCATTCTCCGCTGTAATGGAATTCTTAATCCGGTCGTTTAATTCTTGCACGGTAGTGTCCGCAGGAGCCTTATACCATTCCACTGAAGTATGATAGCTCTTCAGCAGCGGCAGAGAACGTACATCACCGATAAAAAGGGTTCCCTCTTTATTCAGCATGCCTAAAAGAGTAGTAATCACCTCATTCAGGTACGCTCCGCTCGGGAAGTACTGAATGACAGAGTTGATAATAATGGTGTCGAACGTCTCATTCTGCAGCTCGCCAAGCTCATCAGCCGATTTCTGATATAGTCTGACATTCATGGAGCTGTCCAAATTCCGTTCGATATAATCGAGGCCTATCCTCGATAGATCAATACCCACGTACTCTTCGCATAACGGGGCGATTTTGAACAGAATCATCCCTGTACCGCAACCGACCTCCAGTACTCTCCGCGGCTTAAAGCTCTTAATCAGATCTACGGAATCGGTAAGCCACTCTTCCATTTCCGGGATCCCAAGCTTCTCCCCGGTGTAGCTGCTGTTCCAGCTGATTGTATTTAAGCTGAAATCTTGAATCGTTTCCTCTTTGTTGTAGGCATTATCGAATATCGACTCCCACTGGGTGACCTGTTCCTTGCTCTCCTCCATGACATCCTGTTCTCTATAATTCACATCACGGACAATATAGGACACGATTCTTACATCATTTCCATCCTCTAGGTTTATAACTACGTTATCCTTAACGGAAGGATGGGACTGAATCACCTTTTCGATTTCCCCTAATTCAATGCGCAGTCCTCTTACTTTGACCTGATTGTCAGCGCGTCCTATGAAGTTGATGTTGCCGTCCGGCAGCAATTTGACAATGTCACCGGTCCGGTACATCCGTGCACCCACAACTTTACTGAACGGATTCGGAATGAATTTCTCGGCTGTCAGGTCGTCCCGTTTGTAGTATCCTCTGGCCAGATTCACACCGGCAATGAATAGCTCTCCGCTCACATTGTAGGGAACGGGATTCATGTACTCGTCCAGTACATACAGCTGTACATTGGAAATGGGCTTGCCGATCGGCACAATCTCTTTATCCAGCTGCTCGCTGCAATCGTAGTAAGATACTTCAACGGAGGCTTCGGTAGGGCCATACAAGTTGTATAGACCTGCATCGAAGGTCTGGAAGAACTGTTCCTTTAACCGGTACGGCAATGCCTCCCCGCTGCAGAACACTTTTCTCAGGCTGCTTCCTGCCTGCTTGGCTCCGGGATGCTCCAGGAACAGCTTCAGGATCGAAGGAACAAAATGAGAGATGGTAATCTGTTCATCCCTGATCAGCTGAGCGAGATACTCCACGTCTTTATGCCCTTCCGGCTTCGCTATAACCAGACAGGCGCCTACCGTCAGCGCCCAAAAAATCTCGCTGCAGGATACATCGAAGCTGAAGGGCGTCTTCTGCACCTGCCGATCTCCCGGCTGCATCCCAAATTCTTTTTGCCCCCATACAATACGGTTTCGGATGCCGCTGTGAATATTAATCGTTCCCTTAGGCTTTCCTGTCGAACCTGAGGTATAAATCATATATGCCGCGTGGGTACCTTCAACCTGTACTCCCGGATTATCTGTACTCATCGGCAGGAACAGTTCCTTATTCCGCAAATCCACCTTCCGGATTCCCGCAAGCGCATCGGTCTCGTCCATGCAGTACAGCACCAGCTTAACCTCAGAATCCTGTAGCATATAATCTACCCGGTCCCGGGGATATGTTGGATCAATAGGGATATAGGCCGCGCCTGCTTTTAGAATCCCATAGACAGCTACCATCATTTCAATGGACCGGTCTGCGTACACACCAACGAAATCCTCGGTCCCTATTCCCTGCGCAATCAGATAATGGGCGACTTGATTCACCCGCATATTAAATTCCCGATACGTAAGCGTGTCTCCCTGGAATCTCAGCGCCGGTGCATCCGGTCTTAAGGCAGCCTGTTCTTCAAATAATTCATGGATAAATAATTCATTCTCAAATGTATGATCCGTCTTATTGTGCTCATAGAGGATTTCATTGATTTCTTCTTTATCCATGAAATTGAACTGCCTGATTTTTTGATAGGGATCTGCGCATAGGCTGTTGATGATGTTCTCCAGATGCCGCATCATCTTCCGTATGGTGCCTGTTTTATAGATATCCGTATTGTATTCACATAAGGTGTGCACTCCGTCTTCCAGCTCTCTCATAGAAATCCAGAAATCGAACATTGCTGATTTATTGTCTGTTTCCACTCTTGTAATCGCAAGATTCGGCAGCTTGAAATCTGGCAGTGCCTCATTTTGAAGGGAGAACATCACTTGGAACAACGGGTTTCTGCTTAAATTGCGTTCCAGCTCCAATTCGTCCACCAGCATCTCGAACGGCATATCCTGCGCATCATAGGACTCCAGCGCACTTGCCTTTACCCGTTCAATCAATTCCATGAAGGAAATATCGCCTGACAAATCATTGCGGAGCACGAGTGTATTCACAAAGAATCCGATTGTATTCTCTGTCTCCATCCGCGTACGGTTGGCAATCGGGGTTCCAATAGCGATATCATCCTGTCCGGTATATCTTGCGAACAGGACATCGACCGCCGCCAGGTAAATCATAAAAGGTGTAGCGCCCGTAGCCTCTGCCAGATCATTCACCCGGTCCATCATGCTCTTTTTATAGACAAAGAAGTCCTTTTTCCCGTTAAAGGTCTGTACTTTCGGTCTGTCGTAATCCGACGGGATATCCAGGGTGGCAACATCCTGGAGCTTGTTCTTCCAATATGCGAACTGGTCCTCTTTCACCTTTCCGGTGAACCAGTTTCTCTGCCACTGGGTATAATCCGCATATTGCCATTCAATCTTGGGTAATTGGGCCGACTTTTGATTCACCAAGGCGTCATATAGCTGGACAAATTCATGTACAAAGACGCCCATAGACCAGCCGTCGGAAATAATATGGTGCATGGTGAGGAAAATAACATGCTCGTCTGCGGCCAATTTAAGCAGCTTACATCTGATTAACGGTCCGTGTTTGAAATCAAATTCCTGATGGACTTCTTCATCTGCCAGCTTGGTAATTACCTGCTCTCTTGCCGCTTCTTCCACATGCATTAGATTCTGCAGAGGGATCTCGACGGCATCCACATCATGCAGAACCTGCATAATTTGCCCTTCAATGTTGTCGAAGGTGGTTCTGAGTCCTTCATGGCGCTTGACGATTTCTGTAACAGCCTGCTGCAGGCAGGAGACATTTAACTCGCCTTTAAGCCTGATGGTCTCCAGAATATTGTAAAACGCGCTTTCTTCATCATATTGTTTTAAGAACCAAAGTCTTTGCTGGGCATAAGAAGCCGGTATGCCTTGTTTCTTCTCTTCATCAGATAATTTTGAAAGGGGACCTTCCCCCTTGGAATCCGTAACCGGGCGAACTCTCTCTTCCACAAGCTTAGCCAGCGCTCCAACGGTCGGATGATAGAATAAGTCATTGATGGCAAATTCGATCCCGTATTCTTTTTTAATTCTGGAGACGACCTGGGTTGCCTTTAAGGAATGTCCTCCAAGCTCAAAGAAGTTATCATTCATCCCTATCTTCCCGGCGGCTAATACTTCGGACCAAATGTTGCTTATGATTCTCTCAGCATCTGTAGACGCTTCTACATATGGCTCTGCTTGTTCCTCTTCGATCACTTCGCCATCCCTATTGACCGTGAGCATCTTCAGCGTGCTTACCGCGCCATAATCATCTAGGACCTTGGCGTTCTCAAGCTGGAGAAGAGCCTCTGTATCTTCCTGCCTGTAGACAGCAAGATATTCTTTGGCATACACTTTCTCATCGATTCTGTGGCTGATATGCACATTATTCTCGTCAATTCCTACATAGACCATGTCGTCACCAAGGTTCAGCAGGGCTTCAAAGAATAACAGGCCATCCTGCTCACTGATTACATGCTGCCCGATGGATTCACTGAGACTGTTAATGGATTGCAGGCTGCCCGCAGTCATTCCGATCTTATCCCACATCGTCCAAGAGATACATTTCACTGCGTACCCTAATTGGCCGGCTGCATACTTACAGAACATTTCCAGAAAGCTGTTTCCTGCCGCATAGGCACTGAAGGTCGCACTTCCGAGCAGCGAGGTCACCGAAGAGAAAGTGATCAGCATCGCATCTTTTCTGCTTTTCAAGAGTTCAAACAGATTTAGCACGCCATAGACCTTGGCATTGAATTCTTCGGCAAAAGTCTGCTGTCCGATTTCCGTAATCAGGTATGAATCCCGGTTGTCAAAATGCCGTTGATAGCTTGAATTCCCGGCAAGATGTATAATTCCATCAATCTGAATTCCCTTCGATTGCTCATAATCCTCAACCGCCTGAATGATGGAATCCAGATCACACACATCCGCCTGCCGGTAACTGATGGAAGTTCCTAGTGCAACTAATTGGTTGTAATGTTGAACTCTGCTATCATTATCCTCAAGAGTCCCCAGATCGCTTCTTCCCAGGATCAGAAGATTCGCTTGATAGTTTTCGATGAGCTGACTGCAGATTTTTGTGCCGATGCCCCCAAGACCCCCGGTTACCACATAATTTCCGCCTTGTTTGATCCTTGTCTTGGGTTCTGCTTTCCGTAAAGGCACATTCCGGAGCTTCCAGGTTAATCTCCTGCCGTCACGGTAACTGATTTCCTTCACGGCAGTCTCTCCGTGCATAATCTCAGCGCGTAATAAGCGGGCATCCTGCTTGATATCCCTGCCTTCCAAATCGATCAGCAGCGATCGTAAACCCGTATTCTCCGTATCCAGAGTAGCCATGAAGCCGATTAATGCGGCATTATCATAACGGGTTCCCAGGCCGCCTGCATCCTGGAACACATTGCTGCTACCCACATACAGGCTTGTAGAAGCGCATAGGTCATTGTCCGCCAATACCTGCAGTAAGTGGATTAGACTAAAGACACCGAGTTGGTTACTGCTTGAGATATCTGTATCTCCGCTAGCGTTGATTTGATAAGTGGGAAGATAGATCATATGATCGGCCTTCCACCCGATTTGCTTAAAATAGTCAAACAGCTCTTTGCAGCCCTCATAACGGGTATAATCACAGCCATAATGATTCCGGTCATATACCTGGAAGCAGTCCTCTTGCTTGACCGATATGACCCTGGTCTCATCCAGGCCCATACCTTCTATGAATTCACCCGCCAATCCGTGGCGGTCCTCAAACACCAGGATATTGACGCAGGGTACGGTGCCCTCTTCAAGCTTAAAGCTCAGCGGCTTCCATACTTTCTTGAATATCCATGGCTTTACGGTGTTCTTATTTCTGACCATTTCGAGTTTTTTCAGGACAGCATCGTATTTGCCGGCAAGCAGGGAATCTCTTAACAGAATCCGCTGAATTTTACCAATTCCTGTCTTTGGAATCTCTTTTTTAGCCAGAGGGATAATGTATTCAATAACAAGCCCGATTTTTGAAGTGATGACCTTTTGCATCTCTTTGATGATTCCTTTGAGCCTCACGGCATCCATAGATACCGGATGGAAGAATATCGCTAATTCTTCCTCTTGTGAACTGCTTGCTTTGACTGATACCGCAGCCGTATAAGATACTTCAACCCCGTCAATCTCCTCAAGGATGGCCTCAATTTCCGAATTATTATAGTTGACACCATTGATGATAATGATGTCTTTGGCCCTGCCTGTAATAGTAAGTCCCCGGTCGGTTATAATCCCCAGATCCCCCGTATCGAACCAGCCGTCTGACGTAAATGCTTCAGCGTTTGCTTTGGGGTTATTGTAATATCCCGGTGTAATACACACCCCGGCCATCTGAAAGCGTCCCTCTGTATAGAGAGGCACTAATTCATTCTGAGCATCGACAATACGGATGCTGTTCCCTGGAAGAGGTCTGCCTACGCTTACACTGCTATCCTCCTGTTTCACTAAGTCTTGACCAAAATCACTGGAATAGATGGAACCCGCACACGTCTCGGACATCCCGAAGCACGGCATCATTGCCGACTTATCCAGATGATATGGCTTAAGAATCTCATTAAACTTCAGGGCGGTCCGCGCCACTACCACTTCTCCGCCGTTGGTTATAAACCGCAGGGCAGACAGGTCAATATTCAGTGCTTTGATTCCACTCTCAAGGCTGTTAATCAAATTAAAGGCAAAGTTCGGTGCCCAGGTATTCGTAGCTCTGAAATCACTCATCAGCGTAAGCCAACGGAGCGGAGCTTCCAGAATATAATTAACAGGTGCCAGAATCTCCTGGCAATGCAGATAGATGTCTCTTACATTACACATTACAATTCCGCCCACATGGTCCATAGGCATCCAGTTAAAGGTCACTTCTTCTGGACCAAACCCGTTATTTTGGCAGGCGGCAATGGTGCGTCTCAAAATATTTCTGTGGGTCTGCATAACTCCTTTCGGCATTCCTGTGCTTCCCGAGGTAAGCAGCAGCAGCGCTACATCATCCGGCTTCACCTCGTAGGTGATTTCTAGTTCCCGGCTGTTCATCAATTGTTCAGCGGAATAGACGGTGAACTCTTCTTCGCCGCCAAGAACTCCGGGAACACTGCGAATACTTTCAGCCAGAGCTTCATCCGTCACAATCACAGGCTGTTCAAGCATTTTCCAAGCATTCAACAGTTTGCGGATCACTGCATTATCTTCTTTATAAGAAGCAGCTACCGTAGCCGGAATTCCGATAAAGCCGCCTAACATACAAGCCCAGAAGGTATTTACATAATTCCGGTTGTTATCCATCTGATAGATGACCTTGTCCCCAGGCTGCAATCCTCTTTCGATAAGACCGCAGCAGATAGCCTTGGCTTCACTGTAGACCTGCTTATAGTTAGCAAATTCAATGCTGCCATCATAATTAACGAACCGGATGCCATAATCCTCAGGAGCTTGATCGGCAGCCCGTTTGATGTAATAACCCAGATCAAAGACGGTATTCTCAGGAATGATCACTTCTTCTCCAACAATGAGTGATAGCTGTGTGTCAGCGCCGCTCTCTTCCTTGCGGACTTCAACCACTTCAACGTTATCCGTTTTGCCGGAACTCTTCTTAATAAAAGAAAAATGCTCGGCCAAATCGGAGATATGCACATTATCCCGGCTGATTCTTACGGCCTTACGCACGAACTTCACAGGAAATTCACTCATAGCGCTCTGCTCATCCGGGATCACTAAGTTACTCCAGCGCTGAATGAGGTTGTCATTAATAATTTCCAGTTCAAGCAGATCATTGATTTTGACAACGCCATCTCTGTAATAAGGAATGTTTGACACAGGAACGAACTCTGCTGCTGCCAGACAATCCTTCTTATTTAAGTCAAGCAAGATGCACAATCTGTCGGCGATTGCACTTCTTATGGCTCCGGTTCGCTCTTCATCGAATGCCGCTTGTTCCACTACAGCATCCGTCACCGGCTCCACATAATAGACAACAAGCTTGGATTCACCCTTCCTGTTATAACGGTGAAGCAGCTTCACGTCTTCTACTAATGATTCCGCTCTTAGGGCACGCTCCAGCACAGGCAAATCACGTTTGATTCCGCCAATTACCATGCTGGTGCTTAAGGTCTCATTAATCATTAACGTTCCATCTGCATAATAACGGCCCATATACCCGGAAGCGGTCTGATCCGGCGTCCATACACTGCCTTCGAATCCGTCCGGAAGCGGGTGCCCATATGTATCAACAATCAGAACGCGCGGTATAGCGGAAGCTGATATCTGAAGGATAGGCTGGTTATGCAAGTTCACAACGGCGGATACTGCCTTCCCTGCTTTGAAATCTGTATTCTGCTCAGATGGAAGCAGTTGAATCGTGCGGATAGCTTCATTTATTTTAAGGACAATTTCATCCAAAATCGTTATGAAGCTCCTTTGAAATTCTTCAATGATCCTGTCGCTGAAATAAGCGGAATTATAAATCGTCTCCACAAGGATTCCGTGATCCGGCTTAACCACCCAGGCCAGCGGATAATTGATTTCTTCTCTTAATTGCAGCTCTGTTATCGAGAACTCTGTGATATCCTTATAAGCCTGCGCGTTGGCATAATTCTCATATACAAAAATACTCTGGAATAACTGAGGCAGATTATGGGCGCTGCTGATCTCAGCCAACGACATATATTCATGGGGACTGCGGCTGATTTGATCCTGTGTGAGGTTCTCCAGACACTCCAGCAAGGTAAGGTTATCATCCAACTGAACACGAACCGGAATGGTATTGATAAAGATTCCTACGGTTTGATCGATACCTTTTAATTCCGCAGGTCTTCCCGACACAGTCGTCCCATAGACGACATCTTCTTTTCCACTGTATTTACTCAACAGGATGGCAAAGGCAAGATTATACAGTTGATAGGCGCTGAACCCGTTATTTTTAGATATCTGCTCGATAGAATGATGTATATCCTCTGAAAGCCGTAAGGAGAGTTTACGGGTCTCCCCCTTCTGCTCTTCCACTACAGACTCAGTATACAGAGGCAAAGCTTCCTCGAAGCCCTTAAACTTGTCTTTCCAGTACTGTCTGGAGACCTCGGCATCCTGTTTATGCAACCAATGGATATAGTCCTTAAATGATGCGGATTTGTGCTTCGCCGGTGCTTCCCCTGTCTTGAACGCTTTATAATTCCCGAACATTTCCTCCAGTACCAGAGGCAGTGACCAGCCATCCATGATGATGTGGTGAAAGCTCCAGACAAAATAATAGCTGTCTTCAGTAATTTGAATTAGAGCAAACCTCATCAGCGGAGCCTTGTCCAGTTCAAAACCCATCATTCGATCATTTTCAAGAAACGTGCTATAATCATGCCCGATTTCTTCAAGCGGCAGATTGCTCCAGTCATACTGAATGTAGCTGCATTCGCATTGCTTCAGAACTACCTGAACAGGTTTTTTCACACCTTCCCAGACAAAGGCGGTTCTTAGAGCGGAATGATCGTTAATGACCTTCTGCCAGGAATCCCAAAAATATTCGAAATTAATCTGCCCGTGTAATTTGCACGAGAATTGCTCCAAATACATGCTGCTGCTTTCACTTTTTAGGCTGTGGAACAGCATGCCTTCCTGCATGGTGGATAATCCATAGATATCTGCAACGTTCCTCTTGTTCATGTATTCTCCTCTTTCTTGTCCCTGAGTGACCTTAATTGAACTTTGCCAAGATGAAATCTAAATCTTCCATATCCACATCGTCAAAATCTGCAGCGGAAACTCCATCATCCTCAGATTCAATACAGTAGCTGATCATCCCCCTAAGCGTATCCGTGAAAGCATTGGCCTGCTGCACGATGTTCTCCCCGGAATGGATATTCGGGTTATATCCCCACTCGAAGGTTAAGCGGTCTTGCTGGATATACCCGTTGACTTCAAGCAGACTGACTCTTGTATTCTTCAATCCCCTGGTATACAGCGGTTCTCCGGTAATCAGCCGGAAATGTGCATGCTCGGAGGTTTTGTTATCTAAATGCCCCATGTAATTAAAAACAATATCCATAGCTTCACGGGGGCAATCACTAAGCAAGAACTCGAACTTACGCTTCTGCACGGCAGCTAATCTGTCTTTCACTTTTTTCAACGTAGCTCCAGTAGTTGAAATATCATCTGCGGAGAAGTACAAAGGATACAGGTTGGTAAACCAGCCTACCGTTCTTGACAGATCCACCTGATCGGCAAGCATATCTCTTCCGTGACTTTCCAGATATAAGGTATGGTCTGCCCCATCCCATTCATGCAGCATCGTTTCCAGGGCGGCAATCATGACCTCAATCGGCTGAATGCTGTAATGCTTAGGCACTTCAATCATTAGCTTGGCGGTATCTTCTTCCGATAAGGAGAACAGGCAGTGCTCTGCTTCTCCTTCAAGATTGTCTATGCTGGACCAGCCTCTTTTGGTTTTACTTGAATGAGCCGCAATTTCTTTGGTCCATTCCTTTTTTTTGCTCACTGCTTCATGGCTGCCGGCGTATGCTTCTGCCGCGTTGCTCCAGCTTATGAAGGATGAGGTTTTCTGCGGAAGCCTGACTTCCCGCTTGTCTATTAAGGCTTGATAGCCATTCAATACATCCTCAGCGATGAACCTGAAGGACACCGCGTCGCATACCAGATGATGTGCTGTCAATACCAGTCTGCTGCTTGACCATGTATCGGACACAATAAGCAGCCCTTTAAATACTTCTCCCGCTTGCAAATTAAGAGATTGCTGAAAAGCCGTCAATTCCTGCTGCATCCGCTGTTCATAGTCATCACAAGCTGGAATCTCTACTGTCTTCAAGCGTTCGCTGTAGGCAAACGGCAGAATATCCGCATACCTTGGAGCCTTTCCGGGAAGTACACGGGTTCTTAACAAATCATGCTGCCGGTACACTTCATTGAGTGCTTCATTCAATCGCCCAGCATCTACAGTCTGCTTCAATTCAAAGCTTACAGACTGATTCCAATGGTTATTTTCCGGGAAATTATTGGTGAAGAACCACTGCTGGATAGGTGTCAACAGGTAAGTACCTGTAACCTCTCCCTGATCACAGCAGATGTGTTCAACTGCCGCAGCCTTTAAGGCCATTTGTTCAATACATTTATCATCGTAAAAAGACTTTAATTCGAGCTTAATTCCTGCCTCTGCCGCCTTAGCAATAACCTGCATGCTGATAATCGAGTCTCCGCCAATTTCGAAGAAATGATCACGGATACTAACCCGCTCAACTCCTAAGAGCTCACTCCAGATTCGTTCCAGCGTTCTTTCAATCTCTGTGGTCGGTTCAGCGAAATCGTTCTCCGCTTCCATAGGCTGGCCTAAGGACGCTAATCTGCTGTTATCCGGCTTACCATTCATATTTAGCGGAATGGCCTCAAGCGTATAAAATGCTGATGGGATCATATACGAAGGTAATCCATCGTTCAAAAAGCTTCTGATTTCTGTCAGAGTCACTGCTGTATCCACAACTACATAAGCTGCCAGATAAAGATTGCTCTTGTGGTCGATCTCCGGGATAACAACCGCCTCAATCACTTTGTTATGAGAAGAGAGTTTATTCTCAATCTCTCCGATTTCGATCCGGTGTCCCCTGATCTTGACCTGATGATCTATTCTTCCGGTAAAAGCAATATTTCCGTCGTCCAGCCAGCTTGCGTAATCCCCCGTCCGGTACAATTTACCGGGACCATAAGGATTATCTATGAATTTCTCCGCTGTCAGTTCCGGCCTGTTCAGATACCCCCGGGCAATGCCTACTCCTGCTATACATAATTCTCCAATAATTCCTTTTCCACATAAGGAAGTATAATTCATAATATAGATTTGCATATTGGTAATTGGCTTGCCGATCGGAATTCTATTCGGGATTTGAACAGTCCTTTCGTATTGCCAGTCCGACGCACAGACCGTAGTCTCGGTAGGTCCATACGCATTGAAATATTCAATCGGCTCTGGCAAATTCTCCACCAGATTGACGCTTGCTGCTGATCCCGCTGTGATCAACAGACGGATTCCGACGGGCCTATCCGCTATTACATTCCAGTATGGCGGAGGCAAGGTGGCAACGGTTACGTTATGCCTTTTCAGCTCCAGTTCCAGCAGATTCACATCCAGCGCTACTTCTTTGGTAATGATGCATAGTCTTGCACCGGTGAGAATTCCCATAATCATTTCCCAGACAGAGGCATCAAAAACAAGATTGGCAAATTGCAGGATTGTATCATCCGTGGTCACTTTGTATTTATTCCAAAAATAATCTCTCAAGTTAACAATACCGCTGTGTTCCACCATAACGCCTTTGGGCTGACCTGTAGTTCCCGAGGTATAGATTACATAAGCAAGATTATCCGGATTGCTGTGGTCCGTAAGATTGTCCGTGGACTCGGTCTCGATATGCTTGTCACCCATTGAAATCTGCTCAATGCCTGCATAATCCTGATGGATGCCGGAAGTTATCATATACCGGACTTTGCTGTCTTCCAGAATATACTCCATCCGCTCCCGGGGATAAGCCGAATCCACCGGCATATAAGCTCCGCCAGCCTTGGTTACCCCCAGTATGGCAATGATGGCCTCAATGGATTTATCCAGCATAATAGCAACCAGACTCTCGCAGCCCACACCGTATTTCCGCAGATGATGTGCCAGTTGATTGCTGCGGTTATTCAGTTCTCTGTAGGTAATCCTCTCATTGCCGCATACTACGGCTACTGCCTCTTCCCGGAGCGCCGCCTGGGTCTCGAATAACTGCTTGATGGTCTGTGGCTTATAGTCCGTAACCTTTTCGTTAAAAGAGTAGAGTATCTCATCCTTTTCTTCTTCCGGGATCATTTCAATATTTGTTATAGGCTGATTGTCATATTCAGCAATGAATTGCAGAATATTCAGATAATAATCCTTAATCTTTTCAATCCGCTCCCGGGAGAATTTATCCGATTTATACTCAAACCAGGCGCTTAACCCATCCTTTTCATCATTGACTTCCAGCGCCAGATCAACCTTGGCCGTTTTTAAATCCAGTTCTTCGAACTCTATGTAGAAATCCTTTGTTGTAATATCCTTTAACGCATTGGTCTCATAACTGAACACCACCTGATAGATCGGGGTGGACAGCAAATCTCTTTCTACCTTCAAGTCCTCTACTATGAAATCAAACGGCAAATCCTGATGCTTCAAGGCCTGCATCACCTGGGCATTCTCCGCCTGGATATAATCGAATAATTGTTGCTCTTCACCAATATTACTGCGGATCGGCAGCATGTTCAGGAAGCACCCGATGATGCTCTGGCATTCCTCTTCATTTCTGCCGGTAACCGGGACCCCGACAATAATATCGTTTTGGTGTACATACTTATGCAGCATGATTTTGAGTGCGCTCATTAACAATACAAACAGTGTAACCCCGTGTTTTTTTGCAGCAGCTTCCAGTTTTACTTTCATCTCCTTGCGGATTGAAAAAGCTACCCGTTCGCCATGATAGGTAAGCCCATGACCGGCCGTGTAATCCGTTGGAAGCATACAGCTCATGCTGCTGCCCGACAATTGTTCCCTCCAGAACTTAAGCTGATGATCGAACTCCCCTTTGGCAATCCGGTCATTCATGTGAATGACATAATCGTAGTATTGCACAGCGGGTTCGTGTACAGATTCCATACTTGCGCCTTCATAGGCTTCATACAGTTGAAGCAATTCTCTAATAAAAATGCCGCTTGAATAACCGTCCGATACAATATGATGCCAAACAATTTGTCCAATCCATTCGGTCTCACTCAACTTGTAACAGATCAGGCGAATAAGCTTGCCCTCAGCTAACTGGAACGGCTGTATTCCTTCCGCGTACATCCTTTGCCTGATACCGTCAGGCGATATTTCCATCCCTGCCTGGGAGCAATCATACATTCTGAAGGCCGGCTCTTCGGTATCTTCGCTGAGCTCAACCTCAAGCTGTCCTTGTCCTCCCTTGAATTTGGAACGCAGCACCTCCTGCTGCTTAACCACCGTTCTGAAGGCCTTGTGCAAAAGCTCCACTTGAAGGTTTCCATGGAATTTCACATAACCCGAAACATTATACGTAATCGATTCATTGAAGAGCTGTTCGACATACCAAATTTTCTTTTGCATATAGTTGGAAGGCAAAACGGTCAACTCCGGTGCTCTCTTGATGACCCTATGCAGCCCTTTGTCTTGCAGGATGATCTGTCTTTTCTTTTTTCTTTGTTCCTCCAAGAGACTCTCCAGCAGCAGTCTCTTGGCGTCCGATAAGGCATTCACTCTGTTTTTCACGCTTCCGCTTTCGTTGTTCTGCATCTCTCCACACCTCTAACTGTCCATATTTAGACTGCATCCAAATCGAGGCTTTCTGACAACTCTTCCAGTACAAGGTCAGCTACATTCTTGACAGTCGGTGCTTCGATAAACAGTTTCAACTGCAATTCAATCCCATAGAGTTCCTTAATTCTCAGGACGACTTGTGTGATCATCAGAGAATGTCCGCCAAGCTCAAAGAAGTTATCGTTGATTCCAATCGGCGTGATCCCCATAATATCCTGGAGGATTTCCACTATACTCTCTTCAATCGCATTGTCAGGCTGTTCATATTCCACCGATATATCCGGCCGGTTATACTCTATCGTGTCCGCTTCTACAGCACTGTCTGCTGAGAGCTCCCTATCCCAGCCGTTGCTTCCAGCCGCTTCATAAGCCTTCTGCTTGCCAGCTTCAATCCAATGTCTCTTCCTTTCAAAAGGATACGTCGGCAAAGGGGTTCTGAATAAGATTTCATCTTCGTAATATTTTGCAAAATCAATGGTTAGTCCGCTGATCCAGGCCTTCTTTACGAACTCCGCCAGAAATTTATTATCATTCATCGTATTTTTAACGCCGCGGACCGTTTGGAACAATAGGCACTCTGCGTAGTCTTTCAAATTATCCTGCATAAAGACAGAGAGCGTTTTTCCCGGACCCACTTCGATGAAGTATTTATAATTTTTCTGTGCCAAATGAAGTGCAGCATCTTTAAATCTGACGGTGCCCAGCATATGCTGTATCCAATAGTCAGCACTCATCGCCTCTTCCGGCTTCAGCCACTCTCCCGTGACATTGGACATGATCGGGATCATCGGCTTGTTGAACGTCACCGTCTGGAGCACCTTCAGCATGTCCTCCACTGCACCCTGCATCATATAGGAATGAAAAGCATGGGAGGTGTGAAGAATTCTGTACTCCCGATGCTCTGTAATCTGTTCGACCACTTCCTGCAGCGCTGCGCTATCCCCGGCCAATACCACCCGGTTCTCGGAATTAATCAAGGCCAGTGAGACCTTCCCGTTAATATAGGCCTGCGCTTCCTGCTCGTTCATGTTCACATACAGCATTTCGCCCGCCGGCAGACTTTGGATGATCCGGCCCCGCATGACCATTAATCTAAGACCATCCTCGAGTGAGAATACCCCGGCCAGACAAGCGGCTACGTACTCCCCAACACTATGCCCCAGCAGAGCTTTGGGAGTAATTCCCCAATGCATCAAAGTCTTGGCCAAGCAGTACTCAATGGCAAATAGAGCAACCTGTGTATTCTGGGTTTCTGTTAGTGTCTCCTCACCCTTAGCATCCGCTTGATCTGCAAAGATAAGCTGTCTTAAATCATAGTTCAACTGCTTCTGAAGGATTTCGAAGCACTTATCCAGCTCATGCCGGAATACAGGCTTCGTATCGTACAGTTGTTTTGTCATATTCACATACTGCACGCCTTGTCCCGGGAACAGGAACACAATCTCCTTTTCGTTCTCATTTGGAGATTTCACCGCAGGAAGGCTCCCGCCCAATTTATGAATCAGATCTTCTCTGCTGTTACAGACCAGACCGCCTCGATAGGGCAGTCTCTTTCTTCCGATATTCATCGTATACAGGATATTCCGGTAATCAATGTCTTCATTATTTTGTACAAAATCCAGCAATTGTCCGGCCACCTCTTCATAGGCGGTCTTTGTCTTTGCGGATAGCAGCAGCAATTGGAATTCCTCATTACTCTCGACTTTGCGGGTGTCGATCGCTTCTTCCAGGACTACATGAACATTGGTCCCGCCAATGCCAAACGAGCTGACGCCCGCTCTTCTTACCCCGCAATCCGGGTTCCAGTCTTGGAGGCGGGTATTGACATAGAAAGGCGAGTTCTGCAAATCAATGTTAGGATTCGTTTCTTTATAGTTGATGCAGGGTACAAGCTTCTGCTTCTGGAGCATCAGACTGGTTTTGATTAACCCGGCCGTACCTGCTGCAGAATCCAAATGTCCGATATTGGCTTTCACTGCACCCAGGGCGCAGAAATTCAGCTTGTCCGTGGCTTCCGAGAAGGCTTCTGTAAGTGCTTGGACCTCTATGGGGTCCCCCATGGGAGTCGCTGTTCCATGAGTCTCAATATAAGTAATCGTGTCTTCATCTATCTCGCTTAGGATCTGGGCGCTCTTAATCGCATTGCGTTCGCCTTCAATGCTTGGTGCCGAATAACCCACCTTTGCCGAACCGTCATTATTAAAGGCGGCTCCCTTAATGACAGCAATGATATGATCGCGGTCGTTCACAGCATCTTCCAATCTTTTCAGCAGCACGGTTCCTACTCCGCTGCCGCTTAATGAACCGCTGCAATCTTTATCAAACGGCCGGCAATGTCCGTCCTCCGCGAGAACCTCTCCTTTGATGTAGAGATAACCGCTATCCTGAGGAAGCGACAGGGAGCTCCCTCCGGCAATGGCCATATCGCATTGATAATTCAGCAGAGCCTGACAGCCCAGAACTACGGCGGTCAAGGAAGTGGAACATGCAGTCTGCACGTTCACGCTCGGTCCCTTCAGATTCAGCTTGTAGGAAATCATGGTCGAAGCATAATGAACATCGTTCCCAATCCATATTTGTCTGATCTCGGGAGTGGAATCCAGATCCATACTGGACATAATATTCTTCAATAAATACTTGCTGGTTCCCGTTCCGACGAAAACGCCCACCTTCCCTGCATACTGGTCCGATTGGTATCCGGCACTTTCCATCAGCCGCCATGAGCTCTCAAGCAGAATTCTTTGCTGCGGGTCCATCAGTGCCGCTTCCCTGGGCGTGAAGCCAAAGAACGCCGCATCAAATTGCTCAATATTATTTATTTTGAAGCCGCACTTCCTGTACTCGGGATTGCTGAGCAGTTCTTCCGGTACCCCCGCTGCCCGAAGCTCCTCATCGGTGAAGAAGGTAAGCGACTCCGTCCCGTTGCACAGATTCTCCCAATACTGCATTACGTCATCTGCTCCCGGAACCTGGCAGTCCATTCCGATAATGGCAATATCGAGGTCTCTAAGATCATCATTCTGAGCGGATATTTCCATGCTTCTGTATCCTCCTTTCCGTTTTTATTTAGATAATAGAAGTGCAGCCTCTTCTTCTGTCAGATTCTCTAACTGGTCCAATAATGCTTCCAGGTCTGCTTCGGATTCGTCTTCAATAATTAAGTCGTTAATGTCATTGAAGTGTTTTCCGGCCAAGTCAGCAATGCTGATTCCGCCCAGAAGGTCAACAATGGAAATGTTAATACTGCATTTCTTATTTATTTTATTTCTGATCTCTGCAGCGATAATGGAGTCCACTCCAACCGAACTGATCGGCTCATCAAGCACAAGTGCTTCCTTCTTGGCATGAATGGTCTCAGCGATGATCTCAGCGAAGAAATCCATAATAACTGCACTTTTTTCTTCCATGCCGGAGGCTTTGGCCAGAATGCTGAACAAGTCCGTCTCCTGCGCGTCCCCTGCGGTATCTTCGCTTTGCACGGCGAGGTGATTGTACAATGCAGGCTTGCCCGGATAATTATTAAGCGCAAGCGGCCAGTCCGCTTCACCGATTACCGCATGGCATAGCTGTTGTCCGAACACTCTTTCCAGGGCCTGCATGCCATTCACTGCGTAGATCGGGTTCATGCCTCTTTGATATTTATAATGATCAATCAAATTCTTTTCTTTAACCATCCCCACACCCCATGGTCCCCAGCCCAGACTCAAAGCGGATTTGCCTTTACTGCGGCGGTAGCAGGCCAGTGAATCCATAAAGGAATTCGCTGCGGCATAATTCACTTGTCCAACCGCCGTTACAACCGAGCCGGTGGATGAATACATGATGAAAAAGTCCAGTTCAACCTCTTCAAGATATTTATGCAATAACCAGGCGCCTTTAACTTTGGTGTCATAGACCTCATCGAACTCATGTTGCTCCATCTGCATCATTAATTTGTCTTTGACTACACCGGCAATATGGACTACACCGCCGACCGGCATGGTTTCTTCATGAATCAATCTATGCGTAAGCTCCCCGACTGCTGCTTCATTAGCGATGTCCAGCGCGGCTACTTCAACGGTACAGCCTTTCCGTTCAAGCTCATTGATAAATTGCACCTGGCTGTACAGCTTATGGGATGAAGCCATCACTTTTCTTTCTTTTTTACCAGGGAACGGAGTACGTCCCACCAATACAAAATGTCTGGCTCCCTTCTCGTACATCCAATTCACAGTGATTTGCCCGAGTGAGCCCATGGCACCTGTGACCAGATAAATCTTATTGTCCGCCATAGTTACCGGGATGTTCCCGTCCAGATCGTAGATATGCTCCAGTCTGGCAACATAACGGACACCGTTTCTATACGCCAGCTGATCTTCACGTGTATAGTTCTCCAGATCATTGATCAAAAGCTCGACAGAGGCGGGGTGATGATCGATATCCATACTTGCTCCCCAGCTTCCAATGCACTCGGAGTGGCTGATTACTCTGCACATACCGATAGCCGCTCCCTGCAGGACATCAACTGGCTCCTTGCCGTCAACACTGACTGCCCCTTGGGTAACTGCCCAAGTACGATATTTCACGGAGTGCTCATTCAAAGTATTCATAACATGGCGGATACTGTTGACAGCCTTCTGCTTGGAAGCCTCAATAGCATCCGTGTCCATCTGATCATGACTTGTAATGTCCATACCCCACAGGTGGATAATGCCGTATTCCTGCTCTTGATCCATGTGCTGAATCAGCTTGATATAATCCGCTTGATTATTGCTGACAATAACACTGCCTGCATCCTGGTTGCCGGGATTCTGATAATCCGCGTAGAACCGTTTGCAGTTATAGCCTCTGCCGCTTAGGTTCTGGGCAATCCTGTCACCCATGCCGGAAGCATCACACAGCACAACCCAGTTCGTATACGAATGTCGGGCTGCGATCAGCTGCTCATCGTTCTCTACCTCCTGAGCCTTCCATTCAATGCCATAGAACCATTCTTTCAGATTCTTCTCGCTAAGCACGGCAGCTTCCGGACTTTTCTCTACGGATCTGGCCACAAAGTTGTCTACAATGACAACAATGTTTCCTTGCTCATCATAGATTTCAATATCTCCGGCAATGAACTCCTTACCCGATTCCTTCACTATAGAACGGACCCGCAATGGACCGGACGTGTTACCGTATACGACGACTGAGTCCACCGTATCCGGCAGCTTAATATCAACTTGTCCGTGATCTCTCAGCTCATCAAATTGATTAACGAGAAGCGACTGAAAGGCAGCATCAAGAATAACCGGATGCAGAATATTATCCATGTCCTGGATGCCTAACTCGTCCAGCGTGCAGATATCAGCCAGAACTTCATTATGATTAATCCATACCTTCTTAAGTCCCTGGAACATAGGGCCGTAGGTGAAATTCATTTTCTCCAGCAGCCCGTAGCATTCCGCCTGATTCAGAATTTCCTTGGCACTGTGCTTAAGAGCCTCCAGATCGGCTGTCCGGCTCACACTCCAGGTCTGTTTTCTGACAAATTCCCCACAGAAATTCTCGGTAGTTCTGGATACATCGCCATCTGCCAGGCTTCCGATCTTCACCACACCATGCTGCGGATCATAGTTAATAGACATATGGCCGGCATTGTTCTCATCAAGGAACAGCGCTCTTTTAAAGTGAATATGATATAAACCATACACCTCATCCATGCTTAATTTGCTGTAATCACGGAGCATTTGGAACGCGGCTTCAATGAAATGGGCACCGGCCAGCAGTACACTGCCATTTACACAATGGTCTGAGACGAACGGCATCATATAATCATTGATTTCCGCTTCCCATGCCGGAACCACGCTGTTCTTGCGGTATCCGATAAAAGGATGCTCTTTCTGTCCAAGACGTCTCTTCATATGCTCTTTGGATTCCTTCCAGAACCTCTCATGCTCCCATTGATAATGCGGCAGCTTCACATACTTAAAGGTTCCTCTGTAGATCCGGGACCAGTCAATTTCATATCCTGCACAGAATAGCTCAGACAAGGTTCTAACCATTCTTGGTATTTCCGGATCATTTCTGCGGAGGGAGGGCGAGATCTGAACTTCTATATCCTTCTCGCTCGCAAGCTCACTGACTGAATTCGCCAGTACCGGATGAGGGCCAATCTCAACAAAACAGGAATAGCCTTCCTCCAAAATCTGTTCCATGGCCTTGGCAAAGTACACGGAACCGGATACATTCAGCCACCAGTATTCATTATCCAGCTCCGGCCCTTCCGCCAGCTGGCCATTTCCGGTGGTATACGTTCTGATTTTGGTTGGTTGCGGATGAATATCGCGCAGGGCTTCCAGCAGCTCCGATTTAATCTCATTCATAAACACACTATGATAAGGTACCGTTACTCTTAAGAACTTGTTAAAAACACCGTCAACTTCAAGCTTGCTGCTGATCTCTGTAAGACAGGCCATATCTCCGGACAGGGTTACGCTTGTGTTGCTGTTGATTGCCGCAATGGATACTTTGTCGTTATTGTCAGCAATCAGCTCCTTGGCCTGTTCTTCATTCAAGCCAACCGCAAGCATACCGCCTTTACCCGTCAGCCGCTGCTGGAGCATACTGCGGTAATACGAAATCCGGACCGCATCTTCAAAACTGTAGACACCGGCAGCATACAATCCTGCCACTTCACCCACACTGTGTCCGATAATCAGATCCGGGACGACCCCCATGCTCTTCCACATCTCAACCAAGGCCACCTGCACCGTAAAATTCAACGGCTGGGAGACTTCGGTGAACTGCATGCTGGATTGTTCCTCATGAATCAGGAATTCATCCATCAATGACCAGGACAAGTATCGGGAGAACTCAGCGTGGCACTTCTCGACCGTATTGCGAAATACCGTATTCACATGATAGAGCTCGCGTCCCATCGCGTACCATTGGGGACCCATGCCGGTGAAAATAAACACCAGTCTCTTGTCTTTACCTTCATTGCCCACAACCACATTCTGCGGCAAAGTATCCTGCTGATAATCTGTCAGCCCCTGAATGATCTCCTGTATATTCCCTCCGAATAACACAAGGGATTTCGGGAATTTCTCACGTTTGGTAAGTGCGGAATAACAAATATCCGGTAAGCTTTCGGCGGTTTGATTCAAAAATTCAGTGTATTCTGCGGCAAGAGCCTTTAAGGATTGTTCTGTTTTTGCGGAGATGGTTAATACTTGAGGCAGTTCTTCGTTGACTGTTCCATCGTACTGTCTGTCACCGGTTATTCCCTGTAAAATCACGTGCGCATTGGTTCCGCCAAATCCGAACGAATTGACACCGACGATGGCATCTTTACCATCCTGCGGCCAGCTTTCATTGGTTAAGGGAATTCTTAGCCTCAGCTTGTCCAGATCAAGCTCAGGATTAAGCTCTTTCATTCCGATATGCGGCACAATCTGTCTGTGATCAAGAATGCACGCCGCCTTGATTACCGATGCTACGCCGGAAGCTGCCTCCAGATGACCGATGTTCGGTTTGACCGAGGCCATGATACATCTGTTATCTTCCGTCCTGTGCTCTCCAAAGAACTCACCGACCGCATTGACTTCAATGGGATCACCCAGTGCTGTTCCGGTTCCATGCAATTCGACATACTGAACTTCATCGGAGGCAATCCCTGCTCTCGCATATACATCCTGCAGCAACATCTTTTGGGATTCGCCGTTAGGAACCGTAATACCATTCGTTTTTCCGTCCTGGTTCACAAGGCTCTCTCTGATCACGGCATACACATAGTCGCCGTCTTCGAGCGCTTTTTCCAGACTTTTAAGAACAAGGATTCCGCCCCCTTCTCCCCTGACATAACCGTTCGCAGCAGCGTCGAAGGTCTTGCAGCTTCCGTCCACCGACAAGAATCCGCCTTTGGATTCTGCTATGAAATATTCCGGGGCATAGATCAGTTCCATGCCGCCTGCCAAGGCCAGATCGCATTCACCATTGTGCAGACTTTTGCAGGCCTCATGAACAGAAACCACGGAGGACGAGCAGGCTGTGTCTATGGATAGAGAGGGACCCATTAAATTGTATATGTACGAGATTCTATTCGATAACATCGTCATCATGCTTCCTACTGCAGCATGGGTTCCAATTTGTGCAGCGTCAGCAAATTGCAGAATTTTATAATCGAGCGTAAATCCGCCGATAAACACACCGGTGCGGGAACCGCTCAGACTGCCGGGCTTAATTCCTGCGTCTTCTAGAGCCTCCCAGACAATCTCCAGCATTTGCCTCTGTTGCGGATCGATTTGATCTGCCTCTCTGGCATTAATCCCAAAGAACTTTGCATCAAATTGATCAAACTTATCGATAAATCCTCCGCGCCTGGCGTGGCTTTTTCCTTTTACCTGTTTGTTAGGATGATAATATTCTTCAATACTCCATCTATCCTCGGGAATATCCGTAATCGTATCCTTGCCTGACTTCAAGATGTCCCAGAACTGTTCTACATTATTTGCGCTTCCCGGGAACCTGCAGCCCATCCCCACAATCGCCACTAGCTTGTCCGTCTGCTTATTCATACCTCTCGCTCCTTTTACTATGCTTATCATTCACATCTGTAAATCACAAAAAAATTCCATCGACTAACTATGTATTATTTTGCATAAATATGCATTTTACAACGGATTGGTAGACTTCAGAGTAGTGATAATTAACTATTACCATTAAAGGGGATGAATAGGTATAAAGTAGGGAGAATTAGTATAAGAGGTAATATTTACATTTAACAAGATAAAAATAGCATATATCCCAAAATTAAAATGTGACTTTCTTCACCAAAAAAAGGCTCACCTTAAGGTGAGCAGCATAACCATATCGATGGTCGCATTGTTAATCAATTCACGAATAATCGCCTCGCGGTAGAGACCTTTTGCCTATAGCTCTCCAATCATTTGCAGCTCTATTTGCTTCATACGGTACAAGTAGCCCTGTTGCTCCATTAGCTCCGCATATGAACCTGTTTCGATGACCCTGCCCTGCTCCATGACGATGATCCTGTCCATACCTTCCAGGCCGGTAAGCCGGTGGCAAATGAGCAGTAAGGTATCTCCGGCGGACTGTTCGTAGAGACGGGTTAACACGCGCTCTTCTGTTACATAGTCCAGCGAAGAGGTCGGTTCATCCAGCAGCCATAACCGCCCTTTGCGGAGCATGACCCGGGCCAGCGCCAGACGCTGCTTCTCCCCGTCGGACAGGTTCTCTCCTTTTTCGAATACCACATCATGTAATGCCACATCCGGCAGTTGGGCCTTAGCGAGAGCTTCTAACAATACTTCGTCAGATGCTTCTTCTCCATTCAGCAGCAGGTTGTCACGGACTGTTCCACGGAAAAAATGACCTTGCTGTAAGACGACATTTGAGGCTTCCCAAATGCCTGACTCATCCAGCTCTTGTACCGGAATGCCGTTCAAACGTATGTCCCCGGAAACAGGCGTGCGCAGCTTGAGCAGCAGCTCGATCAGCGTTGATTTGCCGGACCCGCTCGGTCCGACCACGGCTGTTCTGGAGCCGGCCGGGAGGTGCAGCGACACCTCCGTCAGCGCGGGCCGCCACTCGTCATCATATTGGAACGTAACACCGGACAGCTCCACCGAAACCGGATTTCCCGCGGGCAGAGTGCGGTCCGGCTGCACAGGTAAATCAGTGGCAGTCAATACGGTTTCAGTCAGCCTTTTGGCCGCATGCTCACTGTCTTGCTTATAGGCTGGCAAAGTGGCCATGGCTCCAGCTTCTTCAAACACCGTCTGTGCGGCCATCACAAGCATCGCTAAAAACACGCCAGCCAGCGCACCCTCCATAATTAGATAGGCCCCAAGCGTCAGTACACCCCAGGAAATAAAAAAGGTTACAAAGGTGTGCATCGCCTGTCCGCGCAGCAGATGACCTGCTGCACGCTGCTGATCTGCTGTCAGTGCTGCCGAAGCCGCCTGGAGCTGCTGCTCCCGCTGCGGCAATTGCCCGTACACCTTCAGATCGCGGAAGCCGTACAAGACCTCGGTGACTTCCGTTGACAGCAGCGCCCGCTGCTTACGGACGCGGCCGTGTATCGCCCGCTGGCCCACCAATACGATTCCCGGTACAACCACTGCGGTCAGCAGCATCCCTATTACGAACAAGCAGGCCATCCAGAATGAATAAGAGGCACTGAACACCATGGTTGCCAGAAACACCGTGATGACGATCACCGGCGGATAAGCGACACGCAAAAAATAATTCTGCAGGCTCTCTACATCGCCGACAATCCGCGCCAGCAGATCTCCGCTGCGGTTCTTGTTCAATATACCGGGCGTTAACGGGATCAGCCGGGCAAAAAAGTCTGTACGCAAACGGCTAAGCATGGAAAAGGTTGCTCTGTGCGAATACAGGCGTTCCCCGTAACGGCTTGCCGCCCGGAGCAGACCCAGCAGCTTGACCAGCGCGGTAAGAACAATCAAGGTATAGAGCGGCGGCATAAAGACCGTCTGTGAAATCAGATACCCGCTTGCGGAGAACAGGGCCACACCGGCAGCGCCGGCAATAAACCCTCCCAGAATCGACAGGAGTATATCCTTCCGCTCTGCTATCATGGCCTTGGACAAAATCGCCAGCTCGTTCATGCTGACCCTCCTTTTCGCTGAATATGGGCCATCTCGGCATATTGAGGCACTCGTTCAAGGAGCTCGTCGTGAGGTCCTGCCGCCGCTAATACGCCATGGTCCATAAACAAAATGTGATCCGCTTGCCGGATCGTATACAACCGGTGTGCGACTGTGATCATCGTTGCATTTCGAGCCAGCGCGGTTATGGAGCTTTGCAGGATTTGTTCGGTCTGCAAGTCGAGGCCCACCGTAGGCTCATCGAACAGGATCAGAGCCGGCCGTTTCAAAAAGGCCCGCGCTAAAGCAAGGCGCTGCTTTTCCCCGCCCGACAATCCCCTGCCGCCTTCTCCGACATTGGTGTCGAGTCCCTGTTCCAGCCCGGCAACAAGCTGTGCAAGTCCCGCATCCTCAGCGGCCTGCCTGATTTCTTCTCTGGAGACCTTACGCCCAGCACCGATTGCGATATTCTCAGCAAATGTGCCGGCAAAAATATAAGGATGCTGTGTAATATAGCTGACCTGCTCAAACCATGAGTCTTCCTCCCACACCGACAACGGGCTTCCGTTCACCAGCACTGTCCCGGATACCGGCTTCAGCAGTCCGGCAATGAGATGGAGCAAGGTTGTTTTGCCCGAGCCGCTGTGCCCGACAATCGCAACATGCTCTCCCGGTCCTATGGAGACAGGCCCAGCTTTAAGCTCGAATGAACCGGGGGCATAATGGAAATGCACATCATCCAGCGCAATGGAGGGCGGCATCTTGAGAAGCTTGGCTGAGGACTGCCCGCCCCCTTCCGGCTGTGCACCGGTGCCGCCGCCTATTTCCGCAAGCATCTGCTCCACCTTACGGACCGCCCCCATACTGGTCCGCCCGCTGTGAAAAGCGGTGCCTGTATTTTTGAGCAGGTTAAAAAACTCGGGAACAAGCAGCAGTACAAGAAAGGCCGTGTGGAACGGCATCGATTTGAATACGAGCAGTTGAATAGCCAATTCAAGGGCAACAATCCCGATGCTCAGCATGACGATGGATTCCAGCATAAACGTATTCGTAAAGGCAACCTTCAAAATATCCATGGTCGCGTCACGGTAACCCAGGCTGCTGCGCTCAATTTGCTGCTGCTGGCGGCGGGATTGTCCAAATATTTTCAACGTCACGAGCCCTTGAAGCGAATCCAGGAACGTACCGGAGAACTCTGCAAGCTGCGCATATTTCTCTTCGGATTTGTTCTTCGTTTGCAGTCCCACCAGAATCATAAACAGCGGGATGAACGGTGCCGTAAACAGCAGAATGAAGCCGGTATTCGCATGTAAAACAAACGTAACCGCCAGAATCAGAACCGGGATGATAGCAGCTTCGGCCATCCGCGGCATGTATTGACTGAAGTAGCTGTCCGCCTCGTCCACTGCATCCAGAGCCACACTGACCTTTCCTCCCGTCTGCCCCCGCAGCGTTGAAGGCATGGAGGCATGGGTAAGCTTTTGCAGCACGGCTGAACGCATATTTGCCTTAGCGGCGGCTGCCATAGCCAAGCCTATTCTTCCGTTTCCGTATAGCAGCAAAGTGCGGATAGCCATCACTGACAGCAGAAGAGCGAGCAGCAGAGCAACCGAGGATAAGGAAGCCTTCTCCACGAACACCCGCTGGACCGCTTCCGCCAGCAGCCCGGCCTGACTTACAATCGCAATGCCGAGCATGAGCGACAGGAGGGTCAGCATAACCAGCCGTTTTCGTTGCCCCGACATTTGCTCAGCGATCAGACTTGTTTTGCTCTTCATTTATTTCTTTCCTTTCACATAGTCTGCGTCAAAGAGGAACAGCTTGAACACCAGAATCAGGGAAGGAATGAGCAAGCACATGCCCCCGATGAACACAATGACCAGCGCCAGGCCCATAGCCGGTGAAGTGATGCTGTTCTCAAGCGTAATGAACGGGTCCAGAATATAAGGATACTGCCCGATGCCGTATGCGAAGAAGGCGCAGAGAAATTGCAGCATGATGCTTATGAACGCCAACCCGTAACGGCGTCCGCTGTACAGCAGCCACATGGCAAGCATGAAGAAAGCCACGGACAGCGCAAGCAGCCACCATAGATCCATCATATTTTGAAAATGCCGCTCATTGTGCTGGCCCAAATAGATAAAGGCCGTCAATGCGGTAACAATGGTCGGCGTGCTCCAAAACAGCGCATAGGTCCGCATCAGCTTCAGCGCGGGTTGATCCTCTGCCCGGGAAGCATAAAAGGCCAAAAAGGAGGCGCTGATGAACAGCACCGATACAATCGCCAAGCCTACAATGCTCCAGGATAACGGATTGGTGAACAAGGCCCAGTAATCCAGCGACACGTTCTCCCCCTGCTTAAAGATAAAGCCGCCTTCCGACAGGGTGAGCGCCACGGACAAGGATGCGGGAATCAGCAGGCCCGAAGCGCCGTACAGGAACAGATATACGATGTTATTTTTGGAGCCGTAATTCTCGAACGCATAGAACGAACCACGGATCGCGATGAGGATAAGCGCAATGCTTCCCGGAACAAGCAACGCCGAGCCGTAATAATAAGCGGTATCCGGGAAGAAGCCGACAAGTCCAATGTAAAAAAAGACGAAAAAGACATTCGTAATCTCCCAGACCGGCGATAAGTAGCGGGAGATCAGACGGTTAATCAGATGATCCTGCTTCGTCAGCCGGGCATAAAAGGCAAAGAAGCCGGCTCCAAAATCAATGGAGGCCACAATTAAATATCCGTATAAAAACAGCCAGAGCACTGAAATCCCAATTAGCTCGTAACTCATTTTGCGTGCTCACCCTTTCCTGTTGATTTGTCGCCGGGAGGCTGATTCCACTTCTCCATCTCGGTTTCCGCCGGATTGTCCTTGAACATGCGCCGCAGCACAAGCACACAGACAGTACCTAACAGGATGTACAGCAACAGGAACACAAAAAATAGGATTCTCACGCTTGGTGATGTCGTAGCCCCGTCTTCTACACGCATGTATCCCCTTAAAATCCAGGGCTGCCGACCGATTTCAGCGTAAAACCAGCCTAGCTCGACTCCCAAAAAAGCAAGAGGTGCGCCTAACGCGATCGCGCGAAGCAGCCATTTGTTATGCTCATTGCGTTTTTTCCAGAAGACAAACAGGAAATACAGGAACGAAATGCCTAGTAGTGCGAACCCTACACCGACCATCAGATCAAACAAATAATGAACCAGGAGCGGCGGCCGCTCATCCGCAGGGAATTCATTCAGACCTGTCACTTCTGCATTAAAATCTCCAAAGGCGAGGAAGCTGAGAAATTTGGGAATGTGCAGTGCGCCCAGAACTTCATGCTCTGCGTTAAGCCACCCTAACAGAATCAGATCTGCCCCGCTTTCCGTTTCAAAATGCCACTCTGCCGCAGCCAGCTTCTCCGGCTGATGCTCCGCCAAAAATTTTGCAGACGTATCTCCAGCAAGTGCATTCAGCAGTCCAAACACCATCACCACGGCCATCATCAGCTTCAGCGCTTTTTTATGGTATTCGGAGGCACCCTTCTTCAGGAGTGCGAACGCGGCAATGCCTGCCAGCAGTGCAGCTCCGGTCAGATAGGCTGAGCTTAAGACATGGAACACCTTGGAGAACGTCGCTGTATTCAACATCGCCTCCACCGGATTCACTGCGATGAATTGCCCTCCCGCCATAGCAAAGCCCTCGGGCTGATTCATGAACCCGTTTACGGTCGTGATAAAAACAGCGGACATTCCTGCACCGGCAACAATCGGAATCGTAAGGAGCCAGTGGATATACGGTTTTTTGAACCGGTCCCAGGTATAGAGGTAAATGCCCAGGAAGATGGCCTCAAAAAAGAAAGCAAACACTTCCATAAATAACGGGAGCGCAATCACGTTACCGGCCAGCTTCATGAAATTCGGCCAGACCAAGGCCAGCTGCAATGAAATCGCTGTACCTGTCACCACACCCACCGCCACAGAAATGACAAACCCCCGGGCCCATCTCTTCGCCATTAGCGTGTAGTGAGCGTCTTTTTTGCGTATGCCCATGAATTCAGCAATGGCGATCATCAGCGGAACCCCAACGCCAATTGTTGCGAATATAACGTGGAACCCCAGTGTCAAGCCAGTCACCAGTCTGCTCCACAGCACGGTATCGATGCCCATTACGTTAGTGCCTCCTTATAAAAATCGTAGATATTTTGAATTATTATATCTTTAATTTTAAGTAAATCGGCTCCGGTCACCTTTTTGCCTTCAAACGTTCATGGAAGCATCAACTCTTTCTTACATCTTAGTGAATACCGCCGAAACTACTCTATCGGGCTATTGATAGATAGGGAATAACATGGTACAGGACTGTTCCAGTAATAAAAACAGCGGCAATCTAAGACTCAATAAATAAAGTCTTAAACTGCCGCTGATTCTATCAAGAGCAGAATCCCCTCAGACCGGACTGCCACTCTTCTTGAAGTACTGCTGCACCAGAAAATTCATGATCTCGCCCGGTTGTTCTCTGGAGAACTCCGCCTTGTCTGCGAACAGCATCCCGTAAGGTGCTTCCGGGGTGTACGGCTCCCAGTGCGGCAATGCTTCGCCTGTGGAATCTTGTCCGTTCGGGTCGCCGGTACGGATGAAGTGAGCGGTATAATTGCACATCTGGCGGGCCAGATCATAATGCTTGCCGACAAACGGCCGCCAGCACTTGGCCAGCGTCTCAAAGAAGAACCACAGATCCACCGAGTGGAAGGTGCCCGGGTTATCCCATCCCGGAATCTCCGCATCGAAATTATAGTAATAGAGCGGGGTTTCGCTTCCGGTATCCGCATTCGCCTGCCCGGCGATCCGGATGGCGTATTCGACCCCGCTTACCGCTGCCCGCTCCGCCGCTTCCTGAACAGCATCCGGCCTAGCGCCGCTAAGCTTCAGGAAGGTCTCCGCATCCTCCCCGAACATGTCTGCCGCAAGCTGCTTGAACTCCCCGTAGGACTGCACATTCGGGGTGCTGAAGAACTCGGAGGAGGTATGGCCTAGCATAATCGGCACCTTCAAGCGTCTGTTCTGCACGAACAGATCGAACGGGTTGCCCACCTGGAACTTCTGGTCGGCAACGCTCCCCCAGAAGCCGCCAAGCGCAACTGCCTTGTCCCGCAGATAGACCGCATCCAGCTTCCGCGCTTCCGCGAGGGAGGATACACCCAGATAGTTAAAGAACTCGATGCCGTCCTGCTCCGCTTCCTGCAACGTCCCCCGTAGCGGCGGCAGCAGCGTTCCCGGATACAGGTCGGTGAAGATACCGCTTTCAACAATCGCCCGCTGAAACAATCCTTCGTTCTGCGGAGAGGTAAGCTGGCTCATGACACTGCCGCCGCCCGCTGACTGCCCGCCGATGGTGATGTTGTCCGGGTCACCGCCAAAGGCGGCAATATTGCGCTTCACCCAGCGGGTAGCGGCCTGCTGGTCAAGGTTGCCGAAGTTGGCGGGCGCCTCCGGCGATTCCGCCGTAATCTCGGGGTGGCAGAGGAAGCCGAAGATATTCAGCCGGTAGTTAATCGTCACCACCACAATCCCTCTGCGGGCAATCCGTTCGCCGTCGAATTCCATCTCTGCCGGATGGCCCACCTGCAGCCCGCCGCCGAAATACCATACATAGACGGGTAGCTTCTCGTCCGCCTGCTTGGCCGGGGTCCATACGTTCAGGTACAGGCAATCCTCGCTCATCGCGATATCCGGCTCTACCGCCCATTCACGGGTATAGATATTGTTATCATCCAGCTCCTGTCTGACCTGCATGGAGACCGGTGCGAACTCGTGGGCCTGAAGTACACCCTCCCAGTCTTCGGCAGGCTGCGGTGCCCGCCAGCGGTTCTCCCCTACAGGCGGTGCTGCAAACGGTATTCCCTTGAAGCTCGTAATCCGGGGATCGGCTGCGGGCAAGCCTTTTACCGTGCCATTCTCCACATTGACCATTCTAAGCATATTACCGTCTCCTTTACATCCACATCGTTGCTTACCCCCAAATTCTAATAGACCCCTTGCCCCAAAACAATGATCTAAGCAGGGCCATAATTGATCTATTCTAACATGCTGGTGCTCCATACCACCTTTGTAGTAACATATTCGTATGTCCCGCTACCCACTCTATATTGATTACCGTCAGGCAGTCTAATGTCAGCTGTACAGTTTCCAGGAACTTTAATGATATAGGTTACTTCATTGCCTTTTATTTCCCACCCGCTTGTTACTTTTCCATATACACTTGAATAAGTAAGCTTGGCATGGTTCAACTCGCTGCATGGTGTGGGTTTAATGACAAAATGGTTCTTTTGACCAGAAGTATTTATACCGCAAAGACCACTAAACAACCATTCACAGCAAGCCCCCTTTGAATAATGGTTAAGCGAGGCATCCGGTGTCCAGTTCTCCCACATGGTTGTTGCTCCGTTGATTACCTGATACATCCAGCCCGGATTGTCCGGCTGGGTTAACATCCTCCAGGCATCCTCTGTATATCCATACTCACTTAGGATTCCCAATACAAATGGAGTGGATAAAAAACCGGTGCCGATTTTATGTTTCCGTCTTCTTGTTAATTCAACAAGTTTTTCCACCAACATTCCCTTGTCTTTATCATTCACCAGATCCAGTGCAACCGGTCTGACCAGCTTGGCCATTCTTTCAGTTTCCAGAGCTTCTTTGCTTATAAAATAGTGCTGATACGCCTCTTTAATCTTCTGTGAAATCTCCGCGTATTCTCCCGCTTCCTTGTGCTTTCCCAGATGCTCGGCCATCTCAGCAAGGCATTTCAGGGAGTAGGCCAGATAGGCTGACGCCTCTTCCGGTCTTGGATACAGTAGCGCCATCTTGCCTTCCGTGCCTTTGGGCTCACTCCATTCTCCGAAATGCCTGCCTTTTCCTACAATGTAGGCTCTGTGTTTATTAGAAGCCGGAAACTTTAAAAAGGAGAATATATTATATTTTCCTAACCTTGCCATGAAGAATTCAATCCAGCGTACCATAGAATCGTAATGTTCTTTCATAACACTGTCATCCCCATAGCGCTTCCAATAACGATAGGGTATCAATACGATAGCATCCCCCCACCCGCTGGACCCCTCCACGGACAATGAATTACGGAAGTTGCTGACTCTCGGAGTAATGT
Organism: Paenibacillus sp. FSL P2-0089; assembly: GCF_038595095.1. Lineage (NCBI taxonomy): Bacteria > Bacillati > Bacillota > Bacilli > Caryophanales > Paenibacillaceae > Paenibacillus > Paenibacillus sp. FSL P2-0089. Next base: position 2,462,840 of record NZ_CP152006.1, on the reverse strand, counting down.
TATACACCAACCCGTTCTCGGCCTGTTCGTCACATACATCCCGCATCCATTTTCTATAAAATGCAGCCTGATCCATAAATATCGTGCCTGTATCAAAGAATAGCTGTGCATCCCCGGTCCATGCAGCCCTCTCACGGGTAGGGCAGTCGGTTGGCACATCCATAAAATTCCCTTTCACACTCCATAAAGTGTTCTCCACAATTTTGTTGATTCCCTCATTGGAGCAATTAAACTCAGCCGTAACCTCCATATCCGAATATACGGCAATTGCCGTAAAAGCGTCAGGCTTAACCTCACCCGGCCAATTTTGCACCAAAGCGTATTGAAATCCCTGGATGCTAAACTTTGGTTTATAATATTCTTCACCATTGCCACTACAGATATATTCGATTTTTTGCAGGTGTGATTTCGTATATTCTCCATCATAGGAGATATTTTTTATCGTAAAATTTCCTTCATCATTTAACTTTTCTCCCATAACCATTGTTATTTTAAGACCCTTAGGCGCTTTCACAAAAAATTCAACAAAACCTGCTATATTCTGTTTAAAATCAAGAACAGTCTGTCCATCTGGTGTTCTGATCACTTCAGGCCGAAGTCGCTCCTTTTCTACAACAGGAACATTATTAGAACAACAAACCACACCGTTATATGAGGTTTCCAAGGCAACAGAAGAATAAGTAGGCTTCCTCCATGCTTCAACAATCTCTCCATCCTTCATGTCAGCATAGCAGATGGGTCCATCATTACTCCAAGTGAAGCTGTTATCAGAAGTAATGATCATCCTATTTCCTTCATCATCTGTGATTTCCAGCTGTGCCAGGAGTTTCGGTTCGTACCCAAACACTTTACTCCCCCCAAAGACCCCTGCCTTACTGGCGTACCATCCATCCCCCAATTCAATCTCCATCGTGTTCTGAGCGGATAGCAAATCCTTAACATCAAAGGACTGATAATGTGTACGGACATCATAATTGGTGGAGCCTGGCGTGAAATATTGATTTCCAACACGTTTTCCGTTCAGCTTCGCTTCATAAACTCCATTCGCAGTAATGTATAATCTGGCTTTTGCAATTCCTCCGGGGATCTGAAACTCTTTTTTAAAGCAATCCACCGGATAACGGACTTTCTTTTTTTTACTGTGAACGTAATTCCCCATGATCCACTTGGCCTTCCAGTCCGCAGGCTGCAGCAGACCCATTTCAAAAAACGCCGGTTCACTCCAAGGTCCTTCTTCCCCTGATTCATCATAAAGCTTCACTCGCCATGATACGATATCCCGGCTATTCAGTGCAGTCGTTATCCTGGCCGACATTTCACCCGTTTCTATCTTGTCACTTGTAGATATCAAATCTCCGTTAATTTCCAATTGAATGACATAGGCAGATTGTTTAATTCCGTCTGCAACATTCCACATCAAACGCGGTGAAGTGATATCGATTCCAATAGGGTTCAACAGATATTCAGTCTTTAAATTCACTGCATGAATCATGATATTAACTCCTTTTCCTTACATACTATTCTCCATTTCTTTCTCTGAGCTCGCTTAAAATTTGAGGGTGTCTCTTCTCCAGCTTCCAAAAGAGCATACACACAAAAGAAATAGCTGCTAAAATAATTGGCAGATAAATGCTAATCATTAAGACTCCACCGATTGCCGAACTGGACTGCTGAGCTGCCGCTCCATCAAAACCGGTCGCACCCAGTATCCACCCAATGCCGGAAATGCTCAGAGAATTTGCTAAAAGCGTAGCTATACCAACCAGACTCATCATCATCCCAGGTACACGGATACCGCTTTTCCACTCCCCATAATCTATAGTGCTGTTTACAAGAACTGTAATTACCGCTGCTAATGGTATAGACCCTATTCCGGAGATCATAAACCCTAAGAAGGCAAGGGGTACGCTGCTTGTATCCATTAGACGAATGAATCCGCCTACTATTCCAAATATCCCCCCACAAGCCACGATCCATCGAACACCTATCTTTTTGACCAGAGCCGGAAGAAACACAAAGACTAGTATTGCTGGAGCCGCACCAACCATTGCCAGCACACTCTGCAGCTTTATATCTCCGAGAATATAGCGGGCATAATAAACACTAGTTGCATTATTCAAAGAAAGAGTAGCGGTTACTACGAAAAGGACGAGGCAAGAAACAAGGAAATATGGATTTCTCAAAATGGATTTCATTGCATCCTTAAAGGGAACCTTCTTTTCAACGCCTTTCTCATCACGGTTAATCGTCTTTACATTCTCATGTGAAGTCCTGAATTGATTGAACATAAGCAAGGAAGCTACGACTATCAAGACAGTGGTGACGATAAAATATGCCCGTTGATCTCCCCCCATTAGCTCAACAACTGGCACATAGCCTAAAGTTACAACCATAGCCCCACCAATGGTGCCTAATGCTCGCCCTGAGCTCATCTTTGTCAGTTCCAGCGGGTTTCGGGTTGCCATTGGTATTAATGAACCTGAAGCCGAAGTGAACATGGAGGTTCCTACATTGAACAGGATTATGCAGGCACCCGCCCATAACATTTTGCTGGACAGCTCAAGACCTTCCGGAATGGAAAACAGCAGCATGAGGGGCAATGCCAGAGGCAGGATAGATCCCGCTAACCAGGGTCTTACCTTGCCATGTCTGGAGTCGAATTTATCAATCATTACTCCTGTAGCAAAACTTGTTACCGCGCCGAGGATAGACCCAATTAATACGAGATTACCTAGCATAATACCGTCTAAATGTGCAACTGTTGTTAAGTAAAACATTGTAAACGAACTAAATATAACTGCAATCAGCGAATTACCAGCCATCCCCAGACTATCACCAATCATCTGTCCTTTACGGAGTTGCAAAGGGATTTCATTTGCATGATCAACAGGCTGGACAAGCTGCCCTCCCTTAACCTCGTTTTCTGCAATCATACTAACTTCCCCTTATCTTTATAATGTGGAGTAGTTTTGATTAAATCAAAACTGATCAGATCTAGTTTACCCTTTCCTTCAAAAGTAAAATAAAGCGGATATACGCTGTTAAGCGAAGTCATTTCCCCTTCAAAATGCTTCCATTGCTCAGATGAGGAGACCTCTATCTCCGCTACGGCCTTTCCGCCCAGTTCGGTTGAGACCTTTACTTTTCCAGTCGCATTTCCGCGTGTTACAATCCCGATCCGGTTCGTGCCTTCAAATTCAAAATACTTAAACCCGGCAGTTGCACCATTCCTGAAATTTGATATATATTGATTGGAATTCCCCTCTCTGTCTTCGCCTTCCTGAGTAAGATATGGGTGCCCTTTTCCTGTCAAGAATAAGAGAAACGATCCTCTGGCGCCTTTCTTGCTCATAAGGTTACAGGCAATTCCTGCTTCATAAGTCCCTTCACCCTTTAATGGCTTTCCATTTAATCCGCAAGATGTCATTTCAACCTGCTTTATTGATCCATCCTCTTCAATTACAATTTTCTCTGCACAGGCTTGCCGGGAATACGGATTTTTATTGGTGTGCCTATGATGGAATATATACCACGTACCATTAATCTCCACTAAACTTCCATGATTATTACCGAAGTAGTTTAACGCTTCTTTCTTCTGTCTGCCATTCAAGTAAATATCCGCATTGGATATAATTGTGCCGCCATACTTGAAGTCTCTGTCCGGGTACTGGCTAGTAGCATAACAAAGCTCATGACTATGCCTTGATGAATAAATAAAGTAATACGTACCCTTGATCTTGCGGATTGAGGATGCCTCAAAGAAATGATGGGACCCGAAGCCCTCTTCCTTCCTGTCCAGAACTACCTTTGGCCCCTCTTTCACCGTCAGCATGTCACTTTCCAATTCCATTACAAAGGCTCCCACTACTTTTCTGCCTGAGTAACTGTTGACAACTGGAGGATTATATCCGGAATATAAGTAAACCCTTTCATCGTCATCTACCAGAACAGCAGGGTCAAACTGAATATATTCTCCCTTATCAGAACCAAGGACATGACCGGCTTTATCCTGCACATGACCATAAAACTCATATTTGCCTGCAGGTGTATCACATACTGCTACTGATAAAATATGTGTGCCGCTCAAACTGTAATATAGATAGTACCTCCCATCTACACCTCTTGCGACATCGGGAGCGTAAAGATAATGATCCCCTGTTTGTTTGCTCAATGGATCTTGGACTTTGTCATAAATTACACCTTCATACTTCCAATCTCCAAGATCGTTAACGGATGCGGACCAGCCTACATAGTTGTTCATACAGTAAGTTGTGCCGTTAAATTTGTCATGTGACCCGAAGACATATATTCTACCGTCAAAAACATACGGCTCAGGATCGGGAATGTACTCATAGCTTGGAATAAATGGATTGTACGCTTGCTTTTTCATGGCTTCCCCCTACCCCAAATCTTATAAAATTCTTTTAATAATGTATAAAGTAAAACAGGAATCAATTTGCACCGATTCCCTATTTACAGTACGTGCTTTAAATTGTATGAATAAAGCATCTGGCTGCCGTTAATCCGTCAGTTGTTGCTTCGACTGTAATTTCTCCAGCGCACCCATTGCTGCGGATGACCGCCAGTGCCTTGCCTTTGAATAATTGTCTATGATTAGCTGAGAAAGACTCTTCAGTTACTGGATTACCAGAACCCAGAGCTATTAAGTCACCAGTCCCTGATACATTAAAATAGATATCATTTTCTGCATAACTTACTAAATCACCGTTCCCGTCTACTACTTCCGCAGTAATATAAGCTAACTCCCCATACTCAGCTTTAATATTCTCCCGATCCACAGTAAGCCTTATAGCTACAGGAGCTCCGGTAGTCTTCAGGATTTCTCTTTCCGATTCAACCCCACCGGTATAAGCAATCGCCTCGATTCTACCTCCGCTGTAAACAACGTCAAAGCTTGTTTTCAGCTTCACTGCAGCACCCGCAGGTTTTCTCCCTTGTGAGATGCCATTAATCACTAACTCTACTTCATCAGCATCGGAGTATACATTCACACTAGTCGGCTTGCCTTCGTATTCCGGATAACTCCAGTGATTCTCAACGGGTTCCCAGCCCCAGGGAAGGTGATTAATTTGCTTTCCATACAGTTCAGGCGGCAAAACGCCAATGTATGGTTTATTTCGGTTCCCCCACATAATATCCCGGAAATAGGACTGGGGACGCTTGAATCCGCATACATCCATGTCACCGACATTAGCGTAAAACCACGGATAACTAGCCCCAAGAAAACCAGCTTCCTTATCGATTTCCACTCTGCCTATACCAACCTCGCCGAGATAGTCTATGGCTGTCCACACAAAATCTCCGGCTACGTTCGGATTATTCATTGTGGAAATCCAATTATCATATTGTGTGTGAGGATAAGATTCCGTACCCACAATTATTCTATTAGGGAAACGGATAGCATCGTATTCATATCTTGAATTGAGATAGTTGTAACCAACGACATCTGCGTCTTCCAGAAATTCCTCCGTTCTATCGCCCCATCTGTCATTGTCAGGATCGACACCGTTTCCCGCAAGATTCGCCCCTAAATTCCCCATAGCCATATTAATGGCAACATCTTCCATAAGTCCGCAAACTGCTAAACTTACAGGTCTGGTGGAATCTAGTTCTCTGGCATATTGAATAAGCTTCTTTGCCCAAGCGTAGCCCTCTGACTGACCATCCCGTTCCATGATCTCATTTCCGACACACCACATGATAACAGACGGGTGATTATAATCCCTTAAGATCATGGAAGCCAAATCCTCCTGCCAATCCTTCTCAAACCACAGGTGGTAGTCATTAGCGCTCATGCCCACTCGCCACACATCGAAAGCCTCGTCAATGACCAATAATCCAAGCCTGTCACAGGCATCCAGAAATGCGGGTGAAAAAGGATTATGGGCCAGCCGCACTGCATTAAATCCTGAAGCCTTCAGCAATTCAGCTTTGCGTTCCTCTGCCCTGTCATAACTGGCCGCACCCAGGGGGCCATGGTCATGATGGACGCTCCCTCCCTTAAGCTTCATACTTACTCCATTTAAGCTGAAGCCATTCTTCGGATCAAAGGATATGCTACGGATACCCATGTTACTTTGCATAGTATCAACAACTTCCCCGCCTACAGACACTTCACAAATCATCTTATACAGATTGGGGACATCGGTGCTCCATAGCTTCGGATGATCTACTGGAATCAGGGTATCCGCTGTTTTCTCTTCACTTTGAGCCAGTGTAACCTTTGCGGTACCTTCTGCTACTTGGTCAGAACCATAGTATAATTTGAAGACAGCTGTTGCCTCTACATCACGGTCTTCCGCATTCGTAATCTTCACGCTGGCATCCACTATCGCGAGTTCAGCACTAACCTCTGGAGTAGACACCTGTAAGTCCCAAGGCTTCACATGAACCTTCTCTCCCGTATGCAGCCATACATGTCTATACATCCCGGTCCCTTGATACCATCTGGCACTTGGCTTGGCACTGTCATTTACGATAATGATTATTGTATTCTCACCAGGCTGGAGCTTCGTTGTTAGATCAACTATGAATCCCGTATAGGCATAATGGTGGGTAGCTATCAAATCCTTGTTTAAAATCACTTCCGCTATGCCACACACGCCTTCGAATTCCAGGAGAATGTGCTTACCGACTAATTCATCAGTGAAGCTGATAATCTTCTTGTAGTAGACAACACCTCCGGAAACAAAACCTTCTCCACTTCCTGAAGGGTTGTTGGCATTTCTAGGCTTTGCTATGCATGCATCATGCGGTAAATTCACCGGTTGCCAAGGCACTAGAGCAGCCATCTCCAATGGCATAAAACCATACTCATGATACTCCCAGCCGCTATCAAAAAGTTGTTTGTTCATTAGGCTCTCCTTTGATTACCAAATATCAATAGCTGTTACACTGTGGGGTTCAACAGCAAGCTCCAGGATCCATTCCCCGCCCGGAAGGGACTTCAGTTCAAAAGGGGTACTAATCATGTCAGCAGCCCGGAACAATTCCTGCAGCTGATGCTGTGTAGGATATACCGGACTGCCTTGCTCCAGCCATTTTGCTTTTGGATTGGCATGAAACTCATCGATAAACCGAATTGTTGCTTGTTTCCCTGTTAAATCACCCTTAAATGTAATGCAAACCTCCATAAATGGCTTCATCCCGATACTGAGAAGGAAATCAATTAGGGAATGCTTCTGTATTCCCCAATTCATCTTACCTTTATTTATCTAATGGGTTAATGGATAGGATTAGCCAGTAATCTTGAATAGGATGAAACAATAGACTAGACTAGATTTAGGTCGAAATGTGACACAGGAGGTTACCGTGCTTACAGAAAAGATGGATCACATACTTCAGGTATTAACAAATTTAGAGGAGTTCTACAAAGAAAACTCCGACGGTAAGCTATCCTTACAGGAATATTCAACTTACACCAAATTTCTATCCAGTAATTATATTAAGAAAAATAAATTAATCCGCGTATATTGGCCCCAATATTCTGAACCAACCCCTAAATACATTACCGGTTTAACGGAACTGGATGAAAATATGCTTATTTTGGCAGACCTCAACATGGCCATAACCAAACATATCAATTTCTCTCTTGATCTCATGCACTCCAATAACTACTTTCAGTGCATCTATATTCATAAAGGCAGCGGGATTCTTACACTGTCAAATAAGACATTTCAGTTGTCAGAGGGAGACCTGTTTGTTATGCCCCCCGATACAATGCATTCCATAAAAATGTTAGATGGAAGTATTTGTATTTATGTGATGATAAGACGTAAATATATTGATTCTGTTTTTTTTGAATTATTCCACCATAATCCTCCCCTGATTAGTTTCTTTAACAAAGTACTTTTCGAAGAAACCAAGCAGGAATCAAACTATATCCTCTTTCATACTGGCGATAACGATGATGTAAGAGAAACCATGCTACGCTTATTTAGTGAATACTTATGGGGAGATGAATTCCGAAACCAGATTATGGAATGCTACTTGAAGTTATTGTTTAGCTTCTTGTTTCGCCACAAGCAGTCTGACATTGAAACCCCAACTTCATTTTCAAATATTGAACTGCATTTCAATGAAATTATGAATTATATAAGAAAAGACTTCAGATCAGCAACTCTATCGTCAGTAGCCGAATACATGCATCTAAGCAAACAGTACATCTGCAGGATTATACAACAGGTATCCGGCACTAGCTTTTCCAAGCTGTTAATGGATGTAAAATTAAAAAAAGCGGTCCAGTATTTAATGGAATCCAATCTGAAACTCGAAGATATTGCGGATTACACAGGTTTCTCCGATGTCTCCCATTTTAGCCGCACATTTAAGACTCATTATGGTCTTTCACCATCGAAGTACCGAACGCAGAGCAAGGTCCAGCTGTAAATAGCAAACAAAAAAACAACCCCGGGATGGAGGTTGTTTTTTGGGTTCATCAGTAATCTGCTAGATTGCCCGGGCGACTTCATGGGCTTCACTTACAGCATTTTTATTTAACTGCGACATCTAATTCTGATACAATTTTTTTATACTCGCGTCCATCCTCCTTACCTTGAATCGGGTTCCACACTTGGGCAAAGAACGGTTCCCGCTTCGCACGCTCTTTGTAATTCCAGCTCTCCTGTTCGCACTGCGGGCAGAAATGTCCGCCCTCTAGGACCAGCTTGGGACTGGCGCTGAAGGTATGTCCAAACGCACATTTGAAATCAAGCTGCCCCGTCCAATCTCCCGTTGTCATGTCCGTAGAGAGACATTCACCACCGCGGAATTCCGCTGCCCCCCTTATATCTTCAATATTTAATTGCGAAGCCGGCTGATCCTCATCGTAACCATGGTCAAGCTTGATGGCTTGGTCCCACTGGGAGAAGCCCTTCATTTCAGACAGCTTGGCAGGAATAGCCTCCCAGTTCTGTTTGTTGCCCCAAAAAGCGTCAATTTCCTCAATGGCATTGTCTTCAATAAAACGCAGAGTTCCGCGCTTCTTCAAAGCCTGCTTTTTCATCGTCCGCTTAATCATTGCCCCCATGAATTTCTGCCCGCCGGGCAGCTTTGTGATGACCTTCGCGACGGGTACAAGTGCCCCAAGATTATCGAGGTAGCATTGATAGAAATACTCCATGGAGTCACGGCGGAAGTGCAAATAATTCTCCAGCTTATCGGAGTCCAGATAGTATTGTCCATGAAAGTTCCTCGTTGCATACCATTTAGGGTCGATCACATGATCGAGATTCGTTATACCAAGCTTGCCATAGAGCACCCGGTACATGTCCAGTGTACTGACCCGGCAGCTTTCACCCCCGCCAATGTTGTAAATATGCTGCCAGAAGCCTTGATCCAATTCTCCGTCAATATCCTGAATGCACAGATTCCGCATTAAGCGTCCTGAATCCCGGTCAGACACGTATTCCAGTACATTGTCCAGACAATTATGGAACATAATCGGATCTTGAATCTTGCTCATCTTCGGACCCATAATCCCCGTCTGCCGGAGACTCACCCAATAGCTTAGTCCTGATTCAATGACCATACGCTCGGCAGCAATCTTCGATACCGCATAGTAATCATAGACACTTGGCTTAAGCGGGTCTCCCACACGCCCCCAATGAATTGGCGGCATACGGTCACCTGTTTGTGCAACTGTACCTATACTTACCAAGCGGGTGATCCCGGCACGGCCGCTTTGCTTAATGGCATCGATGATGTTTCTCGTTGAACCATAATTTATCCGCATAGCCCGTTCGGGGAATTCGTCAGCCGCTGGAGATACAAAAGCAGCAATGTGGAGTACAATATCTGCTTCCTTTACACATTCGTAGACCAGGTCCCTATCGAGTAAATCACCGTAGACAACCTTAACACCTTGTATTCCCTCATATGCTTTCAGGTTCTGACGGCTGTTAGGATGATCTAAATCGAAGAGTATTAACTCGCATTTTCCCAAATCGTTTATCAGCAGCTTCAGCGTTTCATTCCCCATGTTACCCGCTGCACCTGTGATCATGACCCGTTTTTTCTCCATCCTCATTCACCTTCATCATCATTGTATTGACAATTCATTCGTCTACCTTCAGAATACAGACACAGTGTCTATTTAACAACCATCAGTCTATCGTCAATTTGCTGTAATCTGGACACTTGCGTGGATTGTGTCTATTGTCATAAATAAATTTTTCATGGAGGCGATACCGCAATGAATCAACGGGAACGATTAACCAAGTTGCTCTTGAAGCAAAGTCTGATTCGCCTGCTACAAGACAAAGAGATAAGTCAGATCAGTGTGAAGGAATTATGCACTTCTGCGGGCATCAATCGGTCCACCTTCTATTTGCATTATGCTAATGCATACGAGTTGCTTGATAATGTTGAGCAAGAGATTATTGACAACACTAATGAGTACCTGATCAAAATAGAAGCCAGTGAAAGTGCAGTCACATATATCTTAGCTTTTCTAGATTACATCAAAAGAAATGAAGAACTCTTCACCGTTATGCTGTTCAAAACAAATGATGATGTGTTCTTCCCAAAGCGTTTGCTTAATGAAATACTTATGAGCATTGACAATCACCTTCAGCTTAAGATTCCTGAAGATATGAAGCCTTTTACTTACGCTTATTTAGTGAATGGAAGCTTAGCCATCATTAAGGAATGGATACGGACAAAATTCACAGTATCAAGCCATGAGCTGGCTCAGCTCATTTGCGCTTTGAATGATCATGCTTTAATGGCCTTTAAGGCTTCTGATAAGAAGTGATGATTGGGAAGCTTCCAACACAGCTATTGCAGCCGCGCCTTAGCCGTTATATTTAACGCGGCATCCTTCTGTATACGCCGTGCTTCCATCCTTGGCCGCTGAAAACAGGCTGTCAGGATTCAGTTCCCCTTTCAAGTCCAGATAAACTGTATACACCTCTTCCTCGATACGATATAACGGGATGAATTTTACCGGATGGCCAAGTAGGTCAACCACCTCAAATTCCAGCAGCTCACTTGGAAGTCTGGTGAATTTACTATTCATAGTAACCGCTGAAAGGTCCTGCAAATGCGCAGCTTGACCCATCTGAGCGAGCAAGATGCTGCCATACATCACTGCCGCACGATTCTCAGAGCCTTTTAGCGGAACTAAATGCAGGGAGGCATTGATGTCAATTTCAATCGTATCCTGATCATAGAATACACGCTCAATAATGAAGTAGTTATTCTCCTTCTTAGGGGAGCAGGGAACCGAGTTGATTTTAACAGCTTTGACTGCATGCTCCTTGAATATCATCCGAAATTCAACAGGTTCGGCAACTTGAATGGTAATTGTAGAGGTTGACCCATCAGGGAAAGCAGTTTGCTGAGTAATTGCAGCATTCTTTTCCTTCCAGATTACACTTGAAGAAATGAAAGCATTCAGCAGCAAGGCATCACCGTTTTTAAACCATATATTTCTTTGGAGCTCACTCATAGCTTCAATTCCAGATGCCGTACAGCACCAGAAGGAATCGTACGGCGTGCTGAAATTTTTGACGACGGAGCTCCCCATAGGCTGATGATACTGGGATAACCCGGTTTGGCTGCTCGAACTGTTTAGGATCGCGTTATATTTCAGCGATTCCAGATGATCCAGATATTCTATAGAAGCAGACCACTTCAACAACTGTTCCAGGATCCTTTCGGTATTGTGTGCACAGCAGCTCTCGCTTTCGCCGCCGGTCAATGCATCTTCCAGCTTGTTATATTCCCCCCAATGTTCTGACTTCTCCGATACTTTATCTTTGATAAAAGCCGTTGCTTTCGAGCTGTTATTGCCATTCGCAAATGTTCTTCCCTTCAAAAAATCATAGAAATTCAAAGACGCCGACTTGTACTTCTCCTCCCCCATAAGGTTATAACGGTGCATCGCAGCAAGAATCATGGGTAAGTGAGTGTTGGCATGCAGGTTATCAAGTACATCCTCACCGGCTGCCAGGGGCTCCAGGAAATAATCCCGGTCGAACAGCTTGGCCAGCTCAAGGAGCTGGGGATCTCCTGTGATCTCATGCAGGGTGTACAAGGCGTCGCCAATCCCCCCGAATTCGTTCACCGGATTCAGCTTTGTACAACGGAGTATCCCGTCAATTTTCCAGAAAGATAACTTCTCGAATCGTCTGCGTATATAATGCGCCAGGTTCAGGGCCAGGGTCAGGGCTTTGGAGCTGCCGAGACAGATGTGACAGTCCACCAGTCCCTGTATGATTTTGTGCAGAGTATAATAGGGCGCCCATACATTCCTGTTCTCTTCGAACTCCAGAATATCGAGTGTATCTTCTTCGAAGGCACTCAAATACCCGTTTGGCTTCGCACATAACTCCATAATATCAATAATCTCAAGTGCTTTTGCCTTCAAAACCTCATCCCGGTCCCCAAATCCGAATTTGGCACAAGCCGACAGAAAATGCCCGGCTAAATGTCCCCGGAGGCCAACCTCCACGGCTTCCCATCCGCCCAGGGGCTCTGCAGAAGACACCATTCCCGCATTGATTCTAAATGTGTGCATAAGCCGGTTCGTATCAAACTCAGTAATATACTTTTTAACGAGCGCTCTGCGGCACGCAAAATCCCCGTCAGTCAGCCTTACTTCATCCAGACCAAAGTTAGCATACAAGCTCGGACACCTCAGTTTCTATAAAATAATAGTGCAGCGGAGAACTCTGCATCTATATTTTATAATGCCGGACATCTATAATTGAATTCATCACCTTTGGTTAACCTATACTATTTTCAGATTTTGTATCTGTTTATGTAAGGAGGATAAGGCATGCACAACAACGTGATATTACACTTCGATAAAGTATTGAACGTACAAGATTTGGGTTCCCATAGGACTGAAAGCTTATATACGCATCCTGACAGGAGGCTGGAGTGGGAAGTTTTCCTCTATTTGGCCGATGGGCAAATGGAGGTCTGGGAGGAAGAAACGGAGTATCTCATCCGCAAGGGAGAATTTCTGTTCCTGAAAAGCGGTCTGCATCACTGGGGAGAACCCCGCACACCTGCGGGCACTTCATGGTACTGGATTCATTTCTTCTGTAATTCCGAGGGAGAAGCGGAGCAGAACGGTAATCCATTAAAAGGAAAACCATTATTAGAAGAATTCCGTAAGTGCATTACACTTCCCAAGCACGGAAGGATCTCACACCCCGAGAAGCTGGAGAAGCAGCTGAAAGCCGCCGTTCAACTGTACAATACAACAGATCCGCTCCGCACCATCACGCTATGCCTGCAAACGATGGAGCTGTTCATCACTCTCTTCAGGCAGTCTCTTCACCAGTCCTCGCTGAGCAAGTCGGAACGGACGGTAAGCAGAATTATCGGATTTCTTGAACAAAAGGACAGCTACACCCTCAATTCACAGGAGCTTTCCGCTTCTCTGGAGATGAATTACAGTTACTTGTGTGAAGTCTTCAAACATAAAACAGGGAGCACCATCCAAATGTACAATGCCCAATTCTTCATGGACAAAGCAGCAGGAATGATGCGCAACACAAATCTGAATGTCTCCGAGATCAGCGAGCGGCTCGGCTTCAACTCCCCCTTTTACTTTAGCCGGGTATTCCGCAAAGTGAAGGGCTGCTCCCCCTCAGAGTATATGAGCAGGATTTATTGAGAAATTGTATGGAGAGCTTGTTGTGTCTATTACACGCGGCTTTTCGAACGAACCCTGGAAATTGAACTCCGCGTCCTCCTTAGAGATACAGCCGGGAAGCCCCGGCTGTATCTCTGTCTTATTCACCTGTATCAGCGAATTGCTTGGTTGAACATATGCACTGTCCTCTTAGAATTCTTAAATACGTGGTACATAATTATGTACTTATATATTAGATACCATGAGTCTCAAAAGCAAATATCAATTCCTGCTTCCTTCGAATCGGACCCTGCATTTTATACAATACTTGCAAACTGCAATCAAGTTATTTATAACTAAGTTATGAGGTAAAAACATCTTCAACCCAATAACAAAAGAAGATAGCACAATAACGTTGAAAATCATTAGAATTAGCGCAGCTCAGTAAACTTTAGCCGATAAGCAGCTTATCCTCCGGATACCGATATTTTTGCTTCACATTTTTTTGTGCCAGTGCTAAAGCTAAAGTCAAAGGCCCTAGTCTCCCGATGTACATTGTAATTATGATGATGCATTTTCCCAGTGGCGAAAGTTCTGATGTTATTCCCATAGACATTCCTACAGTTCCAAATGCAGAGGTTGCTTCAAAGAGAAGCGCCAGGAAATCTTTAGGATGAGCATATTCTGTAATGGATAGAAGAAAGGTGGCTGTAAGAACTACACCCAGGGATATGGTCATTACTGCCAGTGCCCTGAATATGATATCCTGGGAGATGCGTTTTTTAAGCAGTTGCACATCTGTTTTCCCCTTAATCGTTGAGACGATACTTAACATAAGTACAGCAAAAGTGGTCGTTTTTATACCTCCTCCAGTCGATCCGGACGAAGCCCCAACAAACATCAGGAAAATCATAAAAAATTGTGAGGCCGGGAGCATTGCACCAATATCGATGGAATTAAAGCCGGCTGTCCGGGTAACAACACCCTGAAAATATGCCGCCCAAGTTCTTTCACTCCATGAGAGAGTACTGAATGTTTTTGTGTTAAAAAGTTCAATCGCAAAAATCACCAAAAACCCTGCCATACAAAGGAGTCCAGAGGTAATTAAAACTATTTTTGTATGAAAGGAAAGATCTCTCCATCTTCTTTTCCGGTACAGATCCAGAATCACCGTGAATCCAATCCCGCCGATGATAAACAAAAAAGAGATAACAATATTAACTAAAGGGTCACCCACATAGCGGCTCAGACTGTCTGGCCATAATCCAAATCCGGCGTTATTGAAGGCAGACACTGAATGGAATATTCCATAATAAATGGACCTTGTTGTTCCTAGTTCATTTGCCCATCGAAGGGCCAACACTATAGCTCCAGTTGTCTCCACTATAAATGAAATGAGAAAGATACTGAGTGATAACCGCACGACTCCTTGTGTTGTTACAGAATTAGATGATTGCTGGATAAGCAGACGTTCTTTTAATCCAATCTTTTTCCCCATGATCACGGCGATCAAAACACTGAATGTCATAAATCCCAAACCGCCAATTTGAATCAGAAGTAGGATAATGACCTGTCCAAAATGAGAAAAATCGGTACCGGTATCAAGTACAACGAGGCCCGTTACACATACGGCTGAAGTCGAAGTAAACAGTGCTGCCAGCCACCCTATACTAAGTCCGCTGGACGAAGATATCGGCAAGGCCAGCAGCACTGTACCAAGAAATATAGGGACTGCAAAACCGAGTAAAATGATTCTGGATGAGGTCAGTTTGAGATTTGTGATAAAGGATGAGATTTTGTTAAAGAACATATCATTGGCTCCCATTATAATTCAAGTTAGTTGCCAGCTGCCGCCCGCTGAAAACTATGCTGTTCCCTAAGATAATCCAGTAATATACGGTTGAAGAGCTGGGGTTGACACAGATGAGTCGGATACATCGCATCCTCAAGGATCGCCAGACGGGCAGACGGATACTTGCTGGCTGTTCTTTTCACCTGCTCCAGCGCCCATTCATTCTGATTCCCGGATACAACAAGAACAGGAATCTGCAGCCGTAATGCGAACCCGTAGCTGTCCGTTTGTCTAAGTGCCAGCCGCTGCTTAATTAATTCCGTTGTCCGTTCATGCACAAGCTCTTTCCTGAGAATATGATAAGCCGAGAGCCACTTATTGTAGGTGATGCGCAAGGAACGGACGAACATTTCGGCAGGAAGATAATGGGCCGCCCATGCGCAGACCTCAAAGATTCCTTTCATTTTACTGCCTCTCGCCGTGTAATCCTCCTGAAAATAACTGTCCACCAATACCATATTTATTATCCGTTCAGGGTACAGATAGGCGAATTTCTGGGCGAGCACAGCACCACTGGAACAAGCTACGATAACAGCCTTCTCTACAGATAAAGCGTCCAATAACAGCTTCAAATCTTCACATTGTGTGTCTACGATCCGGCTGATCTCCACATCCATTTTACCCGATTGCCCGTTCCCTCTCAAATCGAATACGATCACTTTGGCACGCTTGCTGAAATAATCCGCTTGCGGCTCAAACAGATGATGAGAGGTCGAATAATCATGAATAAAAACAATAGGCAGACCGCTGCCCGACATCTCATAATACAGCGACGTTCCATTCACTTCAATATGCGGCATATACAGTGCATCCTCTCATGAACGCTTGCGGGGTTAGCTGCCGGATTCGGGCCTGAAAGTAGCCCTACTCGTTTTTCCCGAGATTCACCCCATGTAACCTGGTTCCCCCGCTTCCTATAAGGAATTCAGCGATTAACTATTATTTTACAGACGTTTCCTTGCTTTCTTCCCCCAGCACCTTCAGGTCATCCTGAACGCTTCCCTTCCATAAGGGCACTCCGGAACGGTAGGCAGCCCGGCCATTTAAGTGACCTGCTACCGGTGAAGTGATGAATACAAATACAATCGCCAGCAGAAGCTTGACATTAACCGTTCCGTCTTTGAACCAAAAGTACAGGAAACCTCCTGTCAGCAAACACAATACCCCGAAGGTTGCACTTTTGGTAGCCGCATGTGAACGCAGATAGACATCGGGCAGCCGGACTAAGCCGAAGGCACTTAAGCCGCAGAAGACTGCACCCATTACCACAAGAATAGAGCTAATCAGTTCACCTGTCATTGGGGTTCCCTCCATCCTCTATAACGGCTCCCCGTTCAATATATCTGGCCAGTGCCGTAGTACCAATAAACGTCAGAATTCCGATAACCAGAATGACTTCTATAAAATCCTGGGTATCCAGCAGCATACTGAAGACGGTTATCATAGCGAGTACATGAATGCCGATCGTATCGAGTGCGGCAACCCTGTCGGAGCGGGTTGGCCCTTTCAGGAGACGGAACAGGCAGGCCAGCATCGCCAGAGCCAGAATGATCATGGCCACGGTTAGCATAACTGGGATCATTAACGGGTCACCTCCCTGATCGCTCGTTCGAAGGTGCCTCTAATCTGCGTGACCAGCAACTGAGCATCTTTAATATCAATAGCATGAATGTACAGCGTCTTGCCATCCTTCGACACATCAAGAGTCAGGGTTCCCGGTGTCAGACAAATCAGGCACGAGAGCAGTGTGACCTCCCAGGGCGTGGCCAAGGCAGTCTCATAAGCAAAGATACCGGGACGTATAGCCAGTTTTGGACGGATGATATGGCCAATGACCACGAAATTCGAGACCGTAAGTTCACGGGCAAAGATCAGCAGAAGCTTCAGTACAGCCCATATACGTATGAGATAGAAGGTCCGGGGCTGGGACCTGGATTTCCTAAATAACAGTAAAAGTCCGATGCCCAGCAGATAACCTACTAAGAAGCTTGAGCCAGAGCCATTGTTATTTATCGCCATCCACAGAAAGGCAATCAACAGATTAAACAGGAATTGTAAGGCCATATTCACTACTCCTTCATTATGGCTTCAATATATAGCGCAGGTGAAGCCAGAACCTCGCCAGCCTGCGATACATAAGTATACACATACTCCGCTCCGATCCCCATGGCAATCACAAGCAGCAGCAGGCCGGCAGCCACAGCCGAAGCAGCCTTCAAGCTCACCTTAGGCTGCTCTTCCTTGGGTTCATTTCCCCAGAAGGCCAGCCTGAACACCTTCATCAGGGAGAACAGCACCAGAAAGCTTGATCCCAGACCGATGAGGGACAGCGTCAGCATCCCCTCGGACAACGCTCCACGGAGGATCATAATTTTGCCGGCAAAACCGCTAAGCGGCGGAATCCCCACCAGGGCGAGCGCCAGAATAAAAAACATCCAGCCGAGGAGCGGATACTTTCGGATCATCCCGCCCATACTGCCTAGCCGGTCAGTTCCGGCTGCGGATATAATCATCCCGCCCAGAATAAACATAAGTCCCTTGGCCAGCATATCGTGCAGCAGATAGAAGACTGCCCCATTCATTGAATCTGCAGTCCCTGCAGCGAGCCCAAAGGCTACAAATCCAACGCTGATAATGACGTTATAATTCAGAATCCGCGGGATATCCCTATAAGCCACTGCCCCCAGGCTGCCCAGGATCATGGTAGCAGCAGCCATCCAGACGATCCAGTCATGAGTGAAGCCGGGATCGTTCACGAACAACAACGTGAAGGTGCGGATGATTGCATAGAGTCCTACTTTGGTCAGCAGGGCACCGAACAACGCTCTGACAGCCGCCGGAGGTGCACTGTAGGATCCTGGAAGCCAGAAGAACAGGAATAGTCCTGCCTTCAGGGAGAATACAATCAAGAACAAAACAGCAATCACATTAAGCACGCCGCCTTGTCCCGCTTCAGCGATACGCTGGGACAGGTGCGCCATGTTGAGCGTTCCTACCGCTGCATAGAGATAAGCTACCGCAGCTACGAACAGTGTCGAGGATACGATATTAATAAGCAGGTATTTCGACGTTTCTCTTAGCTGAAGCTTGGTCCCACCGAGTGAGATGAGCGCATAAGAAGAAATCAGCATGACCTCAAAAAAGACAAACAGGTTGAAAATATCCCCCGTAAGAAACGAGCCGTATACCCCGACCAGCAAAAACTGAAAGAACGTATAGTAATAGAACCGCTCCCGCTGCTCTCCAATACTGCTGAAGGAGTAGCACAGAATCGCAAAACTGACGATCGAAGCCATCGTTACCAGCAATACAGCAAACATATCACCTACAAATACAATGCCATACGGAGGAGCCCAGCCCCCCATCTGCAGGGTCAGTATGCCCTCGGAGTGGACACGTGTAACCAGCAGCACCGCAATCAGAATGTTAAGCAGACCGCTGAGCGCACTAATCACGCGCTGAAGCCGGATTTTCTCTTTGAGAAAAATCAGGATGACAGCCGTAGCCAGCGGAATGAGAATCGGGAGCACCAATAGATTGCTCATTCGTTGTCCTCCTTAATGCTGTCCATTTCATCAGTACCCCGCGTCTGATAAGACCGGTATGCGAGTACGAAAAAGAAGGCTGTGACCCCAAAGCTGATGACAATGGAGGTTAGAATCAGCGCCTGCGGCAGCGGATCAACATAGGTATCCGCCTTGCCTAGTACAGGGGCTGCCCCCCTTTTGAGCCCGGCCATCGTGAGCAGCAGCAGATGGACTCCATGCGTCAGCAAGGAGGTTCCCAGCACAATGCGCAGCAGGCTTTTGGAGAGAATCAGGTAAACACCGATCATGAAAAGAATTCCGACCGCTACCGCCATTACGAGTTCCATTTCTTCTCCCCTCCGATCGATAAAATGATGGTCATCGTCACGCCGACTACAGCCAGGAATACACCAAGGTCAAACAGGACGGCAGTCGCCAGCTCCGTATCGCCAAGTACAGGCAGATGGAAGTGGCCGAACGTGTGACTTAGAAAAGGAGCGTCAAACAGGAATGAACCTGACGCTGTCAGAATAGCCAGCATGAGCCCGGAAGCTGTAAGCAGCCGGTAATTCACTGGGAGCACCTTACGTACCTGATCCATTCCAAATGCGATTGCAATAAGCATAAGTGCAGCAGATGCCATCAAAGCCCCGATAAAACCTCCCCCGGGATGATTATGCCCGGCAAAGAACAGATACAGGGAGAATATCAGAATGACAAGGACAATCCCCTTGGAGATCGTCTGTAGAATCACATCATTGCTGCGCAGCGGCAATAGTTCTGTCTTGGCGGGCTCCAGCGGCGGCAATTCCGTCTCCATTCTCAGATGAATCAGACCATAAATGGCCAGTGAGGCGATGCCAAGCACCATGATTTCAAACAAAGTATCAAACCCGCGGAAATCTACCAGGATGACGTTGACCACATTCTTTCCGCCAGCCCGGTTGTAGCTTTCCTTCAAGAAATACTCGGAGATAGGTTCAAAAGGACTGGTACCCATAGCCGCCAGAGCAATCAACGTCATCGTGATACCAGCTCCAGCCGCAATAATCAGATTGGGCAGCTTAAAGCGCAGAGGCTCCTTCTGCTTCTTCAGCTTCGGTAAATACCGGAAACAAAGAAGGAACAGAATGACCGATACGGTCTCTATAATCATCTGTGTGAGTGCAAGATCCGGTGCCCGGAAAAGAACGAAGAGCAGCGTCACCATATACCCCACACCACCGGTGAAAAGAATCGCGTTGACACGTGACTTGGCAAATGGAACTGCAAAGGCAGCCAGCAGCATGGCTGCTACAACAGCCAATTCATAAAAAGACAATGAGGCATACTGATCCATACCAAAGCTAATGCCCTGCTGCCGCAACAGAACTGTGAGTAAGGAAATGATGAAAAAGCTGAAAATATAGAGCAGGTAATGGCGACCCGAACCAGTCATATAAGCATCGGTTAAGCGTCTTGAACCATTCTCGAGCAGTCTTAACGAGAAGTCATACATACGGCTCAGTGCATTGGTTCCGCCGGCTTCACGGTCTAGAACACGTAACCGGGTATAGATTCTAAACAACAGCGTACCTGCTGCTATAACACCGAGGGTCATGAAGATTTCTGGTGTCCATCCATGCCAGAAATGAATAGAAACCTCAAAGGCTTCTTCCGGTGCGAGCAGCCCCGAATGAATGGAAGACATTGCCGGTTCAATCAGCGTGGCAGAGACCAGATCAGGGAAGAAAGCGAACACTACTGCAAGTGAAATCAGAATCACGGGTGACAGTAAGAGACCCAGTGGAGCTTCATGCGGAACCTTATCCAGTTTGTCTTCCCTCAGCTTGCCGCGGAAGGTCTTGAAGACAAAGATCATGCTGTATACAAAGGTAAATACACTGGCAATCCAAGCAATCACCGGAAAGAGCTGTGTCCAGTATCCTGAGCTCAGGATGTCAAACTCCCGGATATTGAGTACAGAAGTGAAGAACATTTCTTTACTAAGGAATCCGCTGAATGGCGGCAATCCGGCCATAGAGAATGTCCCGATCAATGCGATAGAGAAGGTGACCGGCATGAGAGACATAAGCCCTCCAAGCTTGCGCAGATCACGGGTACCCGTCTCATGGTCAATGATGCCCACAACCATAAACAGACTGCCTTTAAATACAGCATGGTTAATGAGATGAAAGAGCGCAGCTGTAGTAGCCATCGTATAGAAAACCGCATCCCCCGTACCGGTAAAGAAGGCTGCCGCCGACCCGAGTCCTAGCAAAGACATGATCAAGCCGAGTTGACTGATCGTGGAGTATGCAAGTAAGGCCTTGAGATCGGTTTGCCGGATGGCTTTGAACGACCCATAGATCAGAGTTACCAGTCCTGTGACAGAAACCAGCCAGAACCACTCGGATTGTCCGGCATACAGCGGGGTGAGCCGCGCTACCAGATAGATCCCCGCCTTAACCATGGTCGCCGAGTGAAGATACGCACTGACCGGAGTCGGCGCTTCCATGGCATCAGGCAGCCAGATATGGAACGGAAATTGGGCAGATTTCGTAAAGGCTCCCAGGAGAATAAGCAGCATGGACGGGATAAACATTCCACTTTCTGTCAAGGTCCCTGCCTGTGCAATAATCTCGCGGATACTATAGGTGCCGGTCATTACATATAGCAGATTGAATCCGGCAAGCATCGCCAGACCGCCGAACACCGTGATCAGCATGGACTTCATTGCTCCATAGGAGGATCTTTCCCGGCGGTGCCAGAAGGCAATAAGCAGGAACGAAGATATGCTCGTCAGTTCCCAGAACCCATACAACACCATCAGATTATCTGACAGCACCACTCCTAACATTGCTCCCATAAACAGGAGCAGGTATATATAAAACTGGCGGATCCCCTCCATGAGCTTATCGAGATAATAAATCGAATAAAGCACAACCAAGGCACCCATTCCGGTAATCAGCAGGACAAAGAGCAAGCTGAGCCCATCCAGTACCAGCGAGATATTCACCCCAAAGGATGGCATCCAGGTGATACTGTTCTCAATAGGCTCTCCCGCCCGGATGGCCGGAATTCTCGTCAGGAAATAAATAAAGAGAGCTACGGGAAGGGGCAGAGCGATCCAGCCCAAGTGAAACCGTTTATTTTGCTTCAGCAGCAGCATTAGCGCAGCCAGCAAAAACGGAAGCAGGATAATCATATGCAGCAAGGCTTAAGCCCCCTTTCTAGTTTTGGTATAATCCTCTTAACGGGGCTTCACCCATTCGTTCTGTACAATTCTCAAATATTGCGCTTCACCGTTGCTGACGAATTTGAACAGGCCGGTATTGAAATCTGTATCGAGCTCACGAAAGAAAACCCCCTTCATGGCTTCATTCCCATCCGGTTCATCCATAAGGATATGGCGGTCGCCTTCTTTGACCAAATAAGCAGAGAACCCTTGCTCATGGGACTGCTCGAGCAGCTCCGGATACCGCTGGACCGCAACGATATGAAGATCAATCGGACCCATCCGCTCCAGCAGCTCATTAATGAAGCTTCCCCGTGTAATCTCCTGCCACAGCGTTTGGCTTGACTGTCCGAGTACAATTTGTGTAATTTTGTTATCCTTTGCAGTCTCCACAATCACATCAACCGTTTTTTTGCCGTTACATTTGCGGATCACAAATTGTCCGCCAGCCTCCTTGGTCTGATTCTCCCAGCCAGACAAGTACTGCTGCTTCTCCCTGTTGTATTCATTGTCCCCGGATGCATCTACAGTGAGTACCATCAGCGGGGCATTGAGCAATCTGGCCAATTGTCCTCCCCGCTGTATCAACCGCTGCCCGTGCGGCCCATAATGCACACACACCATGATGCTCTCATTGTTCATTTCCATTTCCATTTCAAACCCTCCACAGCAGTAAATTTATTCCAGGTAAAAAACACAAAAAGAGCCCGCTGTTGGCAGGCTCCTCCGGTAACTCCGTATACAATTATTGCAATTATATAGTCACCGAAGGAGAATGTAAAGGCATTTTGCGGTGAATAATCATGGAAGCCTCAGGGGAGCCTGTGTAAAAAGGAGGAATTCCTTATGCTAATACGTAAAATAATATGCTGCACTTCCCTGTTCGCTGCTATGTTGCTACTGGGCTGGATAATGGAACAATCTATGATATTCCTAACACCCGGAAAGCAAGCCACCGTTTTTCCATCCAATGAATCCCTTTTGCATTCCTATAATTTTGCTGATCCAATTCCAGTAAGTATTCCTTTTCAATCCAGGGAATATGTAAGAATCCGGCTAACCGCTGAGTAAAGAATGATACAATCCACAGCAACACAACATTCGCCTAAAAGTCCCGGCATGGGTGTTTTTGCGGAACTGGCGGCTGTGCTGTATACTTTGGGAGTTATTTCTTTTAATAAAAAGGATTTGCCTATATGATGCAACCTGTAAGAGAGGAGCAGAACATGCCGAGAATCACTCAAACATTAAAACTGGAAACCGGAGCAATTATTGAATATACAGTTGCGGGAAGAGGAACTCCTATCTTAGTCCTGCATGGTGGACATTCCAGCTGTCGAGAGGAATTTGGTTATAAAAGACTCTTGGAGGAGGGGTATTCCATAATCACTCCTTCGCGGCCCGGCTATGGCATGACCAGTAAAGATCTTGGAAGCTCATTAGATGCAGCCTGTGAAGCATATAAGCAATTGATGGATTACCTGAATTTAAAAAAGGTGCATGTCATCGCTGTATCTGCCGGCGGACCCAGTGGCCTATCCTTTGCTTCCCGCTACCCCCATCGGGTCCACAGCCTCACGCTTCAGTCAGCTGTCTCTAAAGGATGGCATAGCCGCAAAGATACAACTTATAAAGTGGCCAAACTATTGTTCCATCCGAACACGGAAAAATACACTTGGAAACTGCTCTCTGTCTTCAGCCGCACTTTTCCAAACTTCATTCTGAAGCAGATGCTACCCTCCTTCAGTACTCTTCCTGTCAACCAAGTTATGCAGCAGTTTAGCCAAGAAGATATTGAACAATTCGTAGCCATGAATCAACGCCAGCGCTCTGGACATGGATTCATGCTTGATCTTGAGCAAACAACTTCTTTTGCACTTTCCGGTCTACAGGCTATACTATGCCCCACTCTGATTATACATAGCAAACATGACCAAACTGTTGTGCCAGAGCATGCTCAGGTTGCCCATGCACTCATTCCGCATTCCAAGCTTTGCCTTCTTGAGTCATGGGGACATCTGATCTGGCTGGGCAAGGATGCTGAAACTATAGACAGGGAATTGATTGCTTTTTTAACAACAACTGCATAAACGTTCATTTCTTTTTAAAGATGTACTCGTCCAAGGTTTCCTTCTTGGCCCGAAAGTAATCCGTCTCTCCCAGCACGATTGCCAACTGGGTGAAGTTCTACAAGGAACGATTTGGAGAAGAGGCCACTCCGTCCGTCCAAGAACGGATTGAAGATACGGAGCGTGTCCAAGACCTAGAGACGAAGATGGAGACGGCCATTAAGCTATTGGGTGAAAAGGATCTGGAAATCGAACTGCTGCGTTAACTCTTAAAAAAAGCCAACCCCGCTTACAAGACAAACTCGAACTGACCGACGAAGCGATAAAGCGGGGGTATTCAGCTACACTGGTTCTACGTATCGTGAGTGTTTTCACTAGTTTAAGTCTGACGCTGTACTAGTACAACTCAGTCTACAACTTTACATTGCTTTTGACATTATAAATATAAAATGAAAGAACGTGGGAGCAACTATGGCTTCCCACGTTCTTTCATTGTTCTTAGAACAAAAATTGTTTTCAAGACGCATTACAAATCAAAGGAAAATCCATCTGCAATTTGAATAAATAAACATAATATGTTCGTTTTTCATGAGCCGCTTTTTAGCTGCTTTTTTGAATCCAACCCAATTCCTTTTAACCCCTCACCCGCACCGGCTATACCCGCAGTTCCCGCAGGTCTTGCATCCCTCAATATTAATCAGCGAGGCACTACCACAGGAAGGGCAGAGATCCCGCGAAGCGGTAGCGTGGTTGTGCACACCATGGCCTCCATGGCCATCATCGGTAGCTACCGCTGGAACCGTAGATTTCAGCTCAGAGCTTAACGCCTCGTTGAAATCAAGCTCCAGCGTGGCTGCGATTGGCGCAGGAATATGATCGTCATGGGCGTTGTTCAGCACATGAGTCTCCAGGGCCTTCGCCACCGCGTCGGCGATGGACTCGACGCGGTTCGCACCGAAGCCGATGGCGCCGGAGCCGCCGATGCCCTTGAGGTGCTTGATCAACAGGCCGACCTTCTCGCCGTGGTCGCCGTAGCGCAGGAACAGCGAGCAGACGCGGCCCAGGGCTTCCGCCATGGCGAAGACGTCAGAGCCAGCCTTGCCGACATTCAGGAAAATTTCTGCCGGGATACCATCAAGATCGTTGATCGTGATATACGCCATGCCGAACGGCGTATTGATCTTATAGGTCGCGCCGCGCAGCACCTGCGGACGCTTCTTGTATTGCTTGTCTACTCCACCGGACCCCGGCAGACCCGGCGCTGCTTCCATAGTCATTGGCTTTACAGTGACATTAACCGTAGCTGCCGGTTCTGCTCCCTTGGCTTCCACTGGCTTAACTTCTGCCGCAGCGTCCTTCTTGTCCTCCTTCTTCTTCGTCTCCAGCACCTGTACATCACGGCTGCCATCACGGTAGATGGTCACGCCTTTGCAGCCCAGATCGAAGGCCATTTCATACAGCTCGGCGGTCTCTTCGACGGTGAAGTCGGACGGGCAGTTCGCAGTCTTGGAGATCGAGCTGTCCACCCAGCGCTGAATGGCTGCCTGCGCGCGGATATGATCCTTGGCGGACAGGTCCATCGAAGTGACGAAGTATTCCGGCAGTTCTTCTCCCGGATGAGCCTCCAGCCATTCCTGGGCGATAGGCACGAACTGCTCATCGTAGCCGAGACGGCTCTGACGGAAATATTTAAAAGCGAAATACGGTTCGATCCCTGTGGAGGTGCCGACCATAGTTCCCGTGCTTCCGGTAGGGGCCTGGGTAATCACAGTTACGTTACGCATACCATGTTTACGGATCGACTCCCCCACTTCGGGATAGACCTCGGTGATATTCCGCATGAAGCCGCTCTGCAGATATTTATCGGTGTCGAAGGCCTGGAACGAGCCCTTCTCTCCGGCAATCTCAGCCGAAGCCAGATAGGCCTCGCGGGCCATGAAGCCGTAGAGCTTGTCCAGGAACTCCAGCGATTCCGGGCTGCCATAGCGGATATTCAGCTTGATCATTAGCTCAGCCAGACCCATGGTGCCTAGACCAACGCGGCGTTCGAGCTTCTGGTTGGCTTCATTTTCCGGGAAATGATACGGTGTCTTGTCGATGACATTATCCAGGAAACGCACGGAATACCGGGTCGTTCTCGCCAGATCTGCCCAGTCCACATCATGCTTCTCGGCATCGTAGAACTTGGAGAGATTGACGGCGGACAGGTTGCACACGCCCCAGCCGGGAAGGCCTTGTTCACCGCAGTTATGAGCAACAACACCACCAGCTATCAGCGAGTGTGTAACAGGCTCAGTAATATCGTATACCGTCACAACCTCGCCTGCTTCGATACCAACGACTTTGGAGATAAACTTTTCATTTTTGCGGGAAGGCCGGGCAATGCGCTCCAGTGCTTCTTGTTTTCTGGTAATCAGCTTGAAGCCGATCTTATTCTTGAACTCCAGGATGTTGTTGCCGCTTAAGATAAGCTCATAGAATCCGCTGCCTTCATAGCTCCGTTCCTCGCCGGCTATGGTCGTATACGTAAATACAGCTTGATTCTTCTTCTGACGGCTATAGATGGAGCTGTTAATTCCGAAATTAAGCAGCAGCAATTGAACGCCTTGAAGAAGTTTTTTGGAAGCTGAGGTCAATCTGACCGTACGGTGCATCTCATCATTCTCATATACCGTTCCGTCTGCCGAGAATAATCCTTGTAGGAATGCCACAACCGTCGCACGTGAAGCTGTATACAGCGCAGCCGGAACCTCTTTTTCAGCGGCTCTAACTGCCTTCACTCCGAGTTCTTCAAGCTGTTCACGGAACGACTTACGCCACCAATAAGCTTGCTTGGTATTGTTGGTTCTGTCGAATACTTTGGCGGTTACGCCTGTGATATTCTTGGCAGCATCAATGAGCAATGGAATAACTTCGCTGTCTGCCTCACCAAATACCATGCCGATATCACCACGTTTGGAAATCCAGCCGTCACCTGTGAGCCAGCCCAAGAACCAGCCCCAACCCTCACCAAGTTCATCCTCAGCCGCAAAGGCACCTTCACCAGACTGCAAATAAACGCAATCGTCTGCACTCAGAGTCTGAGCCTCTTTCCAGCCGGAGTCAGTAAATAAGCGGTGTTCAGGCGTTACGGACAGCTCCACCCCATTTTGCAGCGAGATCTTCAAGGTTTCTCTGGTGCCGGTTGGGAACACTGTCGCCCGTCTCATCTGTAGACCTGGAACTTCATAGCTTCTTCCGCCAACCACTTTGGCCTGCTCCACCAGTCTCGAATCGGTTCCCACCAGGAAGGATTCCGTTCCGACCTTCTTATACAGCTCTTCAATGGTTAAGAGACCGTATTCCGTTGCAATCCGGGTGTCCGGGTGGAAGCACGGATTGGTACAAATGATTGGATTGAAATACCAGCTATTCGACATCTTATTATAATACTCCATGAAAACAACGCCCGGCTCTGCGGACTTCCATGCCGATTCGATAATCGTATGCCAGATATCGCGTGCTCTGACGGTGCGGTAAGGGATGACGCGGCGGTTGTCGGACTTCCATTTATCCAGATCGCCGTCCCAGAGGGCGTCGTAATCCGGGTCAGTGGTATCCGGGAAGACCAGCTCCCAGTCCAGATCCTCCTTGACGGCCTTCATGAAGCCATTGCTGACGCATACGGACAGGTTGGCGTTCGTGACCTGGCCCATCGTCTGCTTCACGGTAATGAAGTCCAGCACATCCGGGTGCCAGTCGTTGATCATTAGCATCAGCGCGCCGCGGCGGCTCCCGCCTTGTTCAATCAGTCCGGTGGTATAGCTGAACAGGCCGCCCCAGGACACGGAGCCGCTGGAGGAACCGTTCACCCCTCTGACAATGGCACGGCGCGGGCGCAGCGAGGACAGATTGATGCCTACCCCGCCGCCGCGGGCCATAATCTCGGTCATCTCGGAGAGTGTCTCCATGATGCCGCCCCGGCTGTCTTTGGGAGATGGAATCACATAGCAGTTGAACAGTGTAAGCTCCTCGCTGGCTCCGGCCCCAGCCGCAATCCGTCCGCCGGGAACCAGCTTCCAGTCATCCAGAATCGAGCGGAATTTGCCTGTCCATTCTTCCTGAAGTCCGGGAGTCTTCTCCACGGAAGCCATCGCTGCCGCAAGACGGTCCCACATCTCCTCCGGCGTCTTCTCAATGTTCAGCGTCAGCTTTTCCACATCCGACTGCACCAGCTCGCCGCTGCGGGTTTTTACCGTAACCATCCGGCCTGTACGCTCTACAATCTCGCCAACCTCCTTGGTTGGGAACTTCGGATCATCCTTCGTCAGGACAAGTACTACATCGCCTACCTTGGCATTATTGCTGTCCGCGTCCTTCCAGGCATAACGGTCCAGGAATATTTTCTCGCTCAGACCCTCTAGACGCTTGTTGTGTTCCACTGTACTCAATAGCAAAACCTCCCAGGATATAATAGGTCATGCTTCCGGCGGCCGGGCAGCCGCAGCCTGCTTGTCCGGCGGAAGCTCCTCTTGTCAATAACAAACAGCCAAAAAAATCCGCATACCAGCTAAATTTCATGCTTTTGTAACAATATATGGTGTGCGTTAACTTTTAAACTATACCACATGTTGTGGATAGAGGTCTTTTTTGAAAAAGCAGCCCCAGGCAGGAATAACGGAAAAACAGGAAAAGAAAGGCTTATTTCCTCCCTCTTTCTCGCTTTTTTGCAGGCACTGGAACTGAAAGCTTTCAAGGCGGATTACAGCGTTCCTCTGTCAATTCCATGCCCCTCTGGTTATGAAATCTCTCTGAAACGAGCATACTACTGCTACGCATTTCGATATGAAACTGCGACGGAGGAGGCTGCAACATGACGCAATTATTCCGCAATTCCCTGCCCCAAGAGAAGGTAACTTCTGCGCCGCTGCTGCCTGTTCCTCTATCTTTTGAGCGTAACTGGCTGCATGATCTGGAATCGAGACTGGATAAAGGGGGGCCGTGGGGCGACTGGCGGTTATCCCGCCTTGCTGTGCAGGGAGAGCAGTCGGGCCTGGTTACCAGCTTCGATGAGCTGCAGTGTATGAAGCATCTGTCCGGGCTGTCTCCGCTACCCCATCAGCTGGATACGGCGCACAAGGTGCTGTTCGAGATGTCGGGACGGGCGATTCTGGCCGATGAAGTCGGACTTGGCAAGACAATCGAAGCCGGGCTGGTGCTGAAGGAGTATCTGGTGCGCGGGCTGGTGGGCAAGGTTCTGATTCTGGTGCCGGCCTCGCTTGTCCTGCAATGGGTGCGGGAGCTGAATACGAAGTTCGGAATCTCTGCCGTAGCGCAAAAGAAAGCCTATTCCTGGGGCAATGACATTGTCGTCGCCTCGATGGATACGGCCAAGCGTGATCCGCATAAGGAAATGCTGCTGAGCCAGGAGTACGACATGCTGATTATCGACGAAGCCCATAAGCTGAAGAATAAGAAATCGACGAATTATCTGTTCGTCCAGCAGCTCCGCAAAAAGTACTGTCTGCTGCTCACCGCCACCCCCGTGCAGAATGATCTCGGCGAGCTGTTCAATCTGATCACGCTTCTGAAGCCGGGCCAGCTGGGGAATCAGGGTGATTTTGCTACCAATTTCGTAGTGGATAAGCGCCAGCCCAAGAACGAGGTCCAGCTTCGGGGCGAGCTGTCCAAGGTCATGATCCGCAACCGCCGGGGCGAAGGCCCGGTGAATTTCACCAAGCGCAAGGTGCGCAATATCCCCCTTACCCTCTCCGCTGAGGAGAAGGCGCTGTATGACGGCGTGACCGCTTTTGTCAAGGAACAGTATCAGGAGGCAGGCGGCAATCTCAGCAGTATGCTCTCCCTGGTCACGCTTCAACGTGAGGTGTGCAGCAGCCGGGATGCGGTGTTCGTAACGCTGGTGAATCTGATCAAGAAGCTGCCGGCCGATTCGCCGAAGCGCGAGCGGATGATGGGGCTGCTCCAGACGATCCGTACGGTCAAGACGAATACCAAGGCGGAGAAGACGATGGAGTTAATCCGTGAAATGAACGAGAAGGTAATCGTCTTCACGGAGTACCGGGCCACGCAGGAGTATCTGCTTCAGTATTTCCGTGACCATGGACTGCAATGTGTGACGTACTCGGGCGGGATGAACCGCGGCAAAAAGGACTGGATGATGGACCTCTTCCGCGGACGCGCCCAGGTGATGATTGCCACCGAAGCCGGCGGCGAAGGGATTAACCTGCAGTTCTGCCACCATATGATCAATTTCGATCTGCCCTGGAATCCTATGCGGGTCGAGCAGCGGATCGGCCGGGTCCACCGGCTGGGTCAGGAGAATGATGTGGTCATCTATAACCTCTCCACCGAAGGGACAATTGAAGAGCATATCCTCCACCTGCTGCATGAGAAAATCAACATGTTCGAGATGGTCATCGGCGGGCTGGATGTCATTCTGGAGCGCTTCGAGCAGAAGGGCTCGCTTGAGAAAAGCCTGTACAAAATCGTTCTCGAAGCGGGCAGCGACGAGGAGCTGCGCAGCGGGCTGGATACAATCGGCGATTCGCTCAGTGAATTGACCCACGCCAAGCTGGATGATAGCGGGGTGCCTAACTGATGCTGACGCCTACAGAAGTGCGCAAGCAGGTCATGGATTATCTGGAAGCGACCGAATGCACCATTCTTGAATCCTCGCCGCTGCATGTGACGGTGAAGCTCTCCCCCCGCGCGGACCGGATGCTGACGGACCGCCCTTATTATTGGGGCTTCGTGGAGCGCACCGGCGTAGATCCCGAGACCTTGTCCTTCAGCTTCGTCTTCGACCCGCAGAAGTACGATGAACTGGCCGTGCAGGCTGCGGCGCCTGCGGCCCGCCCGCGCGGCGGGGCAAGCCGCCCGGCAGGGGCGGGAGCGCCGCCGGGGCTGGCTGGGGCGGCGGATGCCGAAGCTGCTGCGGAGCCGCTCGGCGCAGCGCAGGCGCCGGGAGCTGCGCTGCCGCCCGGGGTATCTGCTGCGCCGGAGGACAGCATCCTCGCGCGGTACTTCGGCATCGTTCCGGCGCTGCCGCGCCTCGGACCGGGCATGATCCGCCGCGAGGATGTGACCTACGGCAGCAAGCGCCTGCGGCAGATCTGGTCGGCGGCACGGGACGAAGGCCGGTGCCTCCAGCTGTTCGAGGACCCTGGCCTCAGGCAGCGGACCACGCTGTTCTCGGCCGCCTACGAGCCATGGCTGGCGGTCTGCTACAAGGTCGAGATGACCTGTGACCTGAAGCGGGAGGAGCTGCATTTCATCGCGGTGTCGTTAACCTCCGGGCTGATCGTCCCGGACTTCGAGGCCCGGCTGGCCGGCAAGGAGCTGACGCCCCGGCTGCCGGAGAACATTCATGTCCAGCCGTTCGAGCTGGGGATTACGGACGGGGCCGACCGGCTGGAGGGATATCTGACCTCGAAGCTGGCGCTGCTGGATTACACCTGGGCGGAAGAAGCGCGCGAACGATTGGAGCTGGAGCTTAGCATCGTGGACATCTACTACGCAGAGCTGCTGAAAGAACCGGAAGAAGAGAAGCGCCTCGCCATCCTGGAGCAGTACAACCGCCGCCGCCAGGAGACCTCGTGGCAGTATGAGCCGCAGATTGCAGTTTCTGCCGTAACGTACGGATTGTTTCATCTGCGCAGCACATAGAATGCGACCTGGTCCGCTAAAAGCAGGCAAAAAAACAGCGAAACTCCCGCCGCCTGCCGCGACAGCAAGCAACAGCCTTTTCAGGGCTTGTCCCCTACAATGAACTGTAAGAAGCGTAAATTCCCTCTAAACAGGAAAGGTGACTGAACCTATGAATATCACTGCAAGACGGAAGGGCTCCCGGCGGCGTGGCCGCATGCTCCTCTGTCTGATTCTTGGACTGACTCTGCTGGCTGCTAGCGCCTCCTCTCCCCAGGCGCTAGCGTCACAAGCCAGCCGAACGACCGTGATGCAGGCCGTCACGCAGGAAGTTCTTCCGGGACTGGAGATGAAGCCGATTCCAGCGCCGGAAACGCTGCAGGCCTTCACCCGGCAGACGATTAGCCAGCTCTCGGCGGATGCTCCTTTTAAGGAATGGAAGGATGCCGGCACGGAGGTCTACCCTCTTGGTCCGGGAACGCGGAGCTGGCTGGTCAATGTGATGAGCAGCGGCCAGCGGATCGGCTATCTCATTATCTCGGCTGCGGATCAGGGCGGCTATCTGCTTAGCGAATACGGAGCCGGAACCGATGGTCTCCCTTATAGTATGACTGAACTGCGCCAGTATCTGGCGCAGCAAGGACTGATACCCTCTAATTCTTCAGGTGCCATCGGGGTTACGGCACTCTATGCTCCAATGCTGCCTGTCTGGAAAATCACTACAGAGAACAGAACGTTGTATCTGAATGCTACCGTTCTGGAGACGCTGCCCTGGAGTCAGAGCCAGGCTGAGCATATTCTTAATGCTGCGCCGGAAGCCTCAGCCATGCTCTCCTCCGGCCCCGGCCAGGCGCGCGCTCCTCAGCCCGCTCTGCGGAGCGGCGGAGAGGATGACCCGTATGCCGATCTGCTGTGGCTGACCGCACCCGGGCTGAAGACGTTGAACGGAGCAAGCCTAAGTGCTCTGCTTCAGGAGCGGGGCAGTCTCGCCTTCCAGTCCCCGGGGCACAACGACACGCTCGGCGCGCCATTCATGATTACAGGCAGCCAGAGCTGGCTGAAGCCCGGTGCTTCCCGGGACCAAAGCAGCACAGAAGCTGCCGTAGTCTATGCCGCTGCCGGTCCCGGTGGCATCCGTTATCTCCCGCTTAACGCCCTTCAGAAGGCCGGAACCTTCCATAAGCTGCCGGTGCCGCTGCCCGGGGGAGCCACGCTGGGCTCCGCTGCTCTACCCGGTTCAAGCCGGTAGACTGGCACTGGCAGTTCCTGCTCGATATTGAAACAGCCTTCCCGGGTGCCGCCTGCACGACGCCACTTGGGAAGGCTGTTTGCTTATACACCTAAATTCTACTCAGCGTCCGCTTTCTCCGAATTCAGGTGCATTTATGCACCTCATGCTCACACAGCGACCGATTTCCGCTGAAGTGCTACTCCTACTCCTTACTCTCCCCGCCCCGGCTCCATTTACTGCGCCACACGGACCAGGCGAGCGGCAGCGTGCCGAACCATTTTTCCGCCCACGGCTGCTTCTCTGCCTTCCGTCTGGCATGAACAGCGCGCGGATTCTCAATGTAGACGACTACCTTCTCCGTAATATACTTCACCAGATCATCTCCGCCGGATGCCATCTCATACACCTCCCAGGTGAGTGCCGGGGCGGGTTCCCGCCCCTTGACCTTATGCCTATAGTGTGCTCCAATCCTCCGATCTCTAAACCGGAATCCGAAGCTTCGTATAGGTTAGGCCGTTAAGGCACAATCTAACAAGACTACACCTGTATAAACCGTCATTAAGTACAAGTAGCTGTTGATTATTCCGGCAGGGAGGTTATTCACTTGAGACAGTCAGAAGCATTAAAGCCCCATACGGCTACACATTCCCATCATTCAAAAGAGCAGCCTGTGCTGAGATCCGGGCGGCGGCTTAAGCGGATCATAGCCGCAGCAAGCGTTCTGCTCATGCTAACGGCAGGAGACACCGCAGTGATTCACGCGGCTACCCCCCGCACTAATCCGCAGGCAGAGCAGCCCGGACAGCGCCAGCATATGCTCGGCCATGACCAGCGGATCATTCTGATTGATGCCGGGCATGGGGGGATTGACGGCGGAACCTCCTACGGCAGCATTCTGGAAAAGGACATCACCCTTGCCATCTCACGCCGCCTCTTTCTCCTGCTGCGTGCAGATGGCTTCGATACGATTCTGAACCGGACTGGCGATTATGCGCCCAGCGATGAGAATCTGTGGCTGAGGAACAGATCCCGGCATTTACGCGATCTGGCCCAGCGCAAGGAACTGGCAGAGACGCTTCCGGCCAATGTCGTGGTCAGCATCCACATTAACTGGGCGAAATCCCCGTCCAAGCATGGTCCGCTCGTCCTGTACCGCCAGGAAGGGCGAAGCTTCCTGCTGGCCCGGACCATTCAGGATCAGCTCAACCAGCTCTACGGGATGAAGAATGATCCTATCCGAGGCAAGCCCTTTTACCTGCTCAACAAAATAACCGCCACAACGGTGATCGTTGAGGCGGGATTTGTCAGCAGTCCGGCTGACCGGGAGAAGCTCTGTACACCGAAGGGCCAGGAAGAGATCGCCGAAGCCATTGCGAACGGGATCGCTGCCTACCTTATGGAAGTGTAAGCCGGGAATTCCACTTCCATTCCTCACGGACCAGATCGGAGATGCCGACGAATTGCACCTTGTCCTTCATTTCGGCAATGCCGCTGCGGATACCCGCGGCGGTCTCTTTGCCCTGGATGCCGACATGACCGATGGTAACGCAGAACTTTTGGCTCAAGGCCCGCTCCTGCACCAGCTTCATCTGCTTCGCCACATGACTTGCCGAATGTACATCATCCAGGAAAATATGATTCTCCACCGGCGGCATTCCCAGCTCCCGGGCTATCCGTCCCGCGACTGAACGGTAGTTGGTATGGCTGTCTACGAAGAATAGACCGCGCTCCTTGCAGACCTCCAGCACAATACCCATGACCCGTTCATCACCTGTCACCTTGGAGCCCATGTGATTGTTGATTCCAATCGCATAAGGGACATTATCGAGCGCTGCCTCCACCCGCTGGCGGACCTCGGCGTCATTCATGCTGGTCAGCACGGCCCCCGGTCCCAGCCATTCCGGCTTGCCCTGGCGCGGCTCCATCGGCAGATGAACCAGCACATCGAAGCCCAGCTCATGGGCGCGCCGGGCATCCTGCTCACTGGAGCGCAGGAACGGCATGACTGCGACGGTGATTTTGACGGGCAGCTTGAACATTTCCTCTGTCCCGCGCATGCTGTTGCCGAAATCATCGATAATGACCGCCACACGGCTGAGCGCCTGCTGCTGCTGATTCCCAGCTGTCCGGTTGCCCGATACGCTGCTCCCTCTGCTATCCGCAGGTGCGGGTGCTGAAAGTGCCGTGTCTGCCTGTGCAGCAGACACGGCAAGCGGGGCTGACGGGATTAGCGCCGCTGACATAATCACAGCTGCAGCCAAGGGATATAGAAGGACACGCTTTATTCTGTGGTTGCTTGTATTCATACTGGAACACCTCCTTCGTGATTGAACAATTGTACTCATTGTTTGGCTCACGAAGGGTAAATATGTACGGAGCGCTTACGCAATTATTAACAATGGGATGCGGATACGGCACGGGCGGCCTGTCAGCTATGCGATTCCTCTAGCTCCCCGTCTGTCAGCATCAAGCATAGCCTTCAGCACCTGAATCCCCTCCTGCTTCGCATTAACCCTCACGCTTTAGCTTTGGCTTTACGTCCTCTTGGCATCTGCTTACGGTCTCCGGTCAGCTCGCAGGTCTGCGGGCCCAGATTTCCCTGCTCTATTTTGACATCAATGAAGTCTACAATCTGCTGCAGCGAAGCGATCTGCTCGATAATCTTCTGCCGGTGATTCAGAATCATCACGTGGAGCTCGGGATAGCCGGACAAGTCCGTGTCAAGTGACAGGTTCAGATAGGGCCGCATATCGTCGAGTGACATGCCTGTTTTTTTGAGACAGGAGATCATCTGCATCATCTCCAGATCCGCATCGCTATAAATGCGGTGGCTGTTCCCCTTACGCTTCGCCCGGGGCAATAGTCCTATCTTCTCGTAATAGCGTATCGTATCCTCCGGCATTCCTGTCCGCTCCGCCGTTTCCTTAATCGAATATCCCTGCTGGAGATCTGTTTCCGCCAGACTCATAGAAATCACTCCGTTTCACTGGTCTAATGGGCCTTCGTTCTATTATATAACTTGGAGCTGGCTCCAAGTCAATGACACATTTTATCGCTTGACTTGGACTTGGCTCCAAGTTATACAATGAGCACCATTCACCACTTCCCATGTAAAGGAGTAACCAATATGAGACGATCACATCCCCCGCGCACCGCGCTGATTACCGGAGCCAATCACGGCATCGGGCTAGCCTTGACCCGCCGAATGCTGGACGAAGGCTGGGAGGTGCTCGCACTGATCCGCTCAGCTTTTGCTGAAGATGACCCACTCATCCATAAGGCGCTCGGCAGCAGGCAGCTACGAATCTATAAGGCAGATTTAAGCGATTTTGGCCAATTGCGAAGTGCCCTGCAGGACATTAACCGCCACGAATCACATATTGACATCCTGTTCAATAATGCCGGCGGCAGCTTCCCCGAGTTACTCTTGTCTAAGCAAGGACGCGAGCTGCATTATGAGCTGCAGACGGTGGTTCCGTATATCCTTACGATGGAGCTGAAGCCGCTCTTGCTGAAAGGCACGCTCCGCACGGTCGTGAATACGTCCTCCAACGCCTTTATGATGAAGCGCAGCTTCGACCCGGCTTCGCTGGAGCGCCCGGCGAAATTTCAGATGCTGACTGGCCCTTATGCCGACACCAAGCGGGCCATGTCCTTGTGGACGGAGGCGGTGGCCTCTGAGCTTGCAGCAGAAGGCATCCTTATCCGCAGCGCGGATCCCGGAGGCAACAACACCCTTCGCAGCGGCAAAAAATCAGGCATCCCCTTCTGGCTGCGGCCGATTACGCGCATGTTTTTCCCGGCTCCAGCCCACGGCGCAGGCTTACTGTATCAGGCGGCCCTTGGCGAACACAGCGGCAGGTCTGGGGTGTTCCTGCACAAGAACCAGGTCACGCCGCTCAAATTCTCTGAGCACGGCAGCACCATTTTGAAGAACGTGCAGGCCATATATCAGCGGGAATTCGTTCAGACGAACAGCGCACTATAACAGATACTGTCTGC
This sequence comes from Paenibacillus sp. FSL P2-0089, assembly GCF_038595095.1. NCBI lineage: Bacteria > Bacillati > Bacillota > Bacilli > Caryophanales > Paenibacillaceae > Paenibacillus > Paenibacillus sp. FSL P2-0089. The sequence continues at coordinate 2,425,689 of NZ_CP152006.1, read as the reverse complement.
TGCCATTGCAAGCATCCGGTGCGAAATTAAGCCACAGCCCGCCATCCGGAGAGCTGTGGCTTACATGCGTTGCATTATTTTGTAACTGTAAACTATTGTTCCTGTGGCAGCTCCGCCATCCGCCCGAAAGCCTGCAACAGCCGCTGGTTCTCAATGACAATATGCGCCTTCCACCAGTTCTCACTGACGGCAAATTCCCGTTCATACCCCGCCCAGCCCCAGGTCAGGTCCCAGATTCCTTCGGAGTTCCGAGTCTCCAGCAGATAATCCAGCTCCTGATGCAGCAGCCCGCCAAGCTCTGCATATTCAGGGCTATGCGGCGAATGGATGAACACAGACGGCCTGCAGCTATACCCGTTCCATCCACCCGCATCCCGGCTGATTAACTGCACACTCTGCACCTTGAGCGCTTCTCTTAGTGCAGCGTAAGGGAACTCCTCCTGCAATTCTGCCCAAGCGATACATTCCAGCAGGGTGTCCACGCATTTCAACGGATGCATCTCAATCGCAGGGTCATGCAGGAAAAGCTCCGTCAGCTCACGGGCAATCCCTAGTCCGTTGGCATACAGCCCGCTATCCTTGGGAGCAGCCTTCAGAATGAATCCGGCCAGAATAGCTGTCGGGTTATACATACTGTGGGAAGTACTGTCAGAGCTTGTATGCCACCAGGGGGCATGAGGATAATCGTTATTGGAAGCTACGACATTCTTCCATGTGCGGCCATCCATATCCACACCGCTATCCAGGTATTTCAGAATTCCCTGCACCAGCGGATGCCCGTGATCTGCAAATTCCAGCTCCAGCAGCCTCTCTACCGCCGTAGCGGTCTGGATGGGCGTGGAATTCGGATTCCACGCGTCCGCTTCCAGGGCATGGCCGAAGCCCCCATCCTCATTCTGATAGGCGGATAGCGCTTCCAGTACCGGCGCAGACCCGCCCCCCTCAAAGTGAAATCTCCATCTCGCCAGGTCCAGCGGACGGGCATTGCGGTACATCCAGCGCCTGATTCCCTCATACTCCTCCAGCAGCAGCTTCATATACACTCTCCTTATATTCTTATATTGTTATCTTTCAATACTATTCTAAGAGTTTTCCAGTATAATACAAGGGAATTTCCTGCTTGAATTTTCCCTGCCTCAGATCCAACTAATCCCGGTATGTTACAATAAAAACTACCCCGGCGGACTAAAGGATATTATAACGGGTATACATATATATGGAACGATTTGGCTACCACGTCAGTCTATCCGGGAATTCATGAAGGAGGGTCTTATGAACAGCACTTCCGGCAGTACAAGAGGCACTTTCAAGTTCATCAAGCAGCTATGGGTGAAAATCAACGACGATGATGTCCAGGGCATCGCTGCGCAGCTGACCTATTATTTAATCCTGTCTTTGTTTCCTTTTCTGATCTTCATCATGACCCTGATAGGGTATGCGAATATCTCCCTGGAGAAAAATATAGGGCAGCTGGAGCAGATCATGCCCGCCGAAGCCATCTCTATTATAGAAGAGATTCTGCAGGATGTGTCCGCCGGACGCAGCCAGACGCTGTTGTCCTTCGGGATGCTGGCTACCCTGTGGGCCGCCTCCAAAGGAATCAATGCCATCATCAAGGGGCTGAACCGTGCCTACGAGATTGACGAGAGCAGAGCGTTCTGGAAAATCCGGGGGATCGCCCTGCTCGCTACCTTGACGATCGGGTTCGTCGTACTGCTCAGCATTCTGCTATTGGTCCTTGGCAGCTGGCTCAAGACGCAGGTCTTCCTGCTGGTTGATCTTCCCTATGGATTCCAAAAGCTCTGGGATCTGCTCCAATACGCGATTCCGCTGCTCGTGATGTTCATCGTCTTCACCCTGCTGTACTGGATCGCTCCCAGCCGGAGACTGGCGCTGCGGGAGGTCATGCCTGGGGCGTTGTTCACCACCATCGGCTGGATTACGACCTCGATTCTGTTCTCGGTATACGTCAATCAATTCAGTGATTTCTCCAAAACCTACGGCAGTCTCGGGGGTGTAACCGTGCTGCTAATCTGGCTATATATCAGCTCTTTTATCATCCTGGCCGGAGGCGAGATCAATGCGGTCCTGCTGAACCGCAAGGTGAAGAGTATGCCCTTCAGCTCCTTCAAAGGACAAAAGCTCCCATGAACCCCTCACTGATTGACGCCATTACCAAAAGCCCGCTCCGCACCTCCTTCTATCATTTCACCCGGGCAGTGAATCTGCCCGCCATGGCTGCCTTTGACACCATCTATTCCTCTGCCGTGCTAAGTCCCGCCCATGCAGCCGGAGAGCGGCGGGCTGTCGCGCACCGGGTAAGCTACGCCGGGCAAGCCGCGATTCTAAATGCCCATCTGCGCATTACCCCCGAAGCCATGGACCCAGGCACAACGGCGGAGGAATTCCGCCGCTGCCTGGACCGCCATGTGTTCCTGTGGCCGACCTGGCGCGATTGCCTCGCAATGGCTGCAATGTATTCGCGCAGAGAGCCGGGCGAGGTCTTCGCTGTGCTGAAGCTCGATGCCCGCAGCGTCCTGGCTGATCACTACACCCGCATCAGACTGTCCAAATACGATTCCGGCAGCTCCCCAAGGTTCCCGCACCGCATGTCATACCGCAAGAGCTGCGCCATGCTGCTCCCTCTCACCGAATTCATGTCCTCCACCGGACAAGCTATCCCCGTCAAGCCGTCCGAGATTAAGGAGGTGCTGGCCCAGGACAAGCTGGCCCCACTCAGCCAGTATCTACAGACGGTCTACTGTTCACAGCCCCAGCTTGTACCTCAGCTCTGGCAGCCATTGTGTCAGCCCCTGCTTCTTACGCCAATGTAACTCTGCTGCCTCAGCTCGCTCACTTATCGTTGAATAATATGTCGCAACGTGATATAGTCATGATATGACATAGTCACAGCATGACACATTCTTTTATAGCCATGACTTGGCACAACGAATTGACGAAGCAGGTGAACGCGATGTCCGCAGCACAAAAGGTTCTAAAAAAGTACGTCCCCATGACCGAAACGGCCTTCTATATTCTATTGTCCTTAACCAAGCCGCGCCACGGATACGGAATCATCAAGCATGTGGATGATCTGTCGGAAGGACGGCTACGGCTGGGCTCCGGTACGGTGTATGGAACCTTGACCAAGATGAATAAGGATGGGCTAATTACCGTATTTGCCGATGAAGAGAGAAAGACGGTGTACGAGGTGTCTGAGCTGGGGAAGGAAGTCATGCGCGCAGAAATCGGCAGATTAAAGGAACTTCACCGCAACGCCGTCACCAGTGAGGAGGAATTTCAATGAGAACTGTATTTCGGCCCTTTTGGAGCTACGATCTGCCGGGGACAGAAGCCTGGTTGGCCGATATGGCCGGCAAGGGATGGCTAATCGAGGAGTGGAACTTGCTGCTGAGGCGCTTTACCTTCCGGCAGGCTGAGCCCGCCTTGCTAACTTATCAGCTGGCTTATCATTCATCCAAGCATTCATCCATATCTCCTTATCTGTCCGCAGAGGGATGGAGCAGGCGGCTACAGCAAGGGAAGTGGAGCCTGTACGAGAATGATCGGTCCCCGTCACAGATTAGCGCCTATCCTTCACGTAAGGATGTCCTGAGGCGTAACCGCATCATCTCCTATGTTTTCACGGGAATTCTAGTGTATCTGCTGCTCATTACACTGATTCCCCTGCTTGCTCTAGGCTTAACCTACTCCAACGATACTCCTATCCGCATTCAGCCTAGCCCAATGTGGGCGGCAACCTGGACGGCCGCTGCCTTGGCAGTACTCCTGCTGGTACTTGCCATTTATTCGCTTATCAAGCTCCGGGCAGCCAACAGGGAACTTCTTCAAGGGCACACGGACATGAAGAAGCCTCCCGCAACGCCTAAGCCTGCCGGCACTACGATGGCGCGGATGAAGTTAGGCTGGATGTATGCCCCAGACCGGCTGGAGCAATGGCTGGAGGACAAGGAGCTGGACGGCTGGAATCTCTATAAAGTAGGCTTCGGAGGAACGTTGTTCCATTTCAGCAAGGGCCGTCCGCGCCGTATGAAATATCACGCTGACTATCAGGTCGTTGCGGGTGAAGGGTATTTCGAGCTGCATCAGGAGGCAGGCTGGACCAGACTCTACAGTTCTCCCTTCTCTCTGCAGAAATGGACCCTGTGGAGCCGGGAGAACCCGGAGCATGCAGAATACCCGGAGCTCTACAGCGATCCGTTACACCGCCTGAAGCACGCACGTAAAATCGCCATCAGCTATACCCTGCTGTTCCTGCCCATGATTCTGCTCTACAGCCTGAATGTGTCGGCCTTCATAGATAGCATCCTGCGGGATGAATTTACCGCTTCCCAGGCGTGGAACACTTCAATTATGTTTCTTTCCATTCTGCTCTTCGGCTCGTTCGCGGGCCGAACCTGGCTATATTACCGGCGGCTCAAGCAGCAATAGCTATTGTTGCAAAGGCCCTGCACAAGTAGAGACAGCTTAGTGCTTTCGCAACAAAAGGCTTATACCGGAAGTTCTGCTCCATGCGGAGAAGACTTCAGTATACGCCTTTAAGCTTGTCATTTGTATGATCAGAAGAATTGCGGGTATTGCTTCGACATGCTCTGGACCCGGTCCAGCAGCGTATTGGAATGCTCCATCACGACCTTGCGCATCCCTTCCACATCCCGCTTGCGGGTAGCCGCTACCATCTTCACATGCTTATCGATATCAGACGGCTGCACCCCCTCCATCTTCCCGTAGAGCAGACGGATACGGTTGTAATGGGATGCTACCTCTTCAATGGTGAACCAGGACAATTCTTCCCCGGCCGTCTGGAAGATCAGCTGATGGAACCGGTTGTCCTTAATATAGAATTCTCTGAAGTATTTCTTGTCCATATATTTCTTCTGCTTATTAATCAGTTCCTGCATCGTATCTGCTACCAGCTCGCTGCACTTACGGATGAACTCATCGATCACCGCAGATTCAAGCGAGGTGCGGATGAACCACTCCTCACGGACCCGTTGCAGATCGATCTTGGAGACTACCGTTTTGCGCTGAGGATATATTTCCACCAGTCCTGACTGTTGAAGACGGACCACTGCTTCCCGCACTGGTGTGCGGCTGACGCCATAGCGTTCAGACAGCTTCTGCACACTGACATCCATTCCTGGCTCGAGCGTCATATTCATGATGTCTTCTTTTATTCTATTGTAAGTTACATCATTCAGTGAATTACTGTTATTCATAATCTTCAACGGCTTCCCTACACCTTCCCTGAACTCACTCCTAGTACATCACGGGTTATTGTCTCCGCACTGGCTGAATCGTAGCTGTAATACAACAGAACATCCAGAATAAACGGCGAGTATCGCAGTCTGTTCAGCTCCTGTGTAAAAGCCATGGCTCCAACTTCACTTAAGGTGCGTATTGTAGAATAATTCTTCAGGCCCAGCAGCTTCCACAGCAGAATACGCTCGGTCCGGGTGTATATTTCCTGTGCAAACCGGTCTTCTACAAAATGATAAATTTCGTGGCCAAGGATAGTATTCATTATACCAGCTTGAGGAAAAAGTTCAACTAGACCAGGACCTGCCTCCCGCACCTGTTCTGCCGCTCTGTGCAAGGGTTCTTCCATGATTTCGATCCGGTTGGGAGGGGTATAGGAAGCGAACAGCACACGCTTGCCGGTCATGAGCGCATCCTTGAATTCCAGCTTCAGGTTCATACGTTCAGCAAGCACCCGGACATCACAGGTCCCATATTCAAGCATCATCCGCTGTGCATATTCGGTGCCGCAGGCTCTGGCCTGCTTCAGCATTTCCCGCTTCGTCTCCGGCGGAATACGCCGGTTCAGGATGTCTCTCCTGAAGGCATACATTCCCCAAGCCTCATCGTCAACCTCCAGCAATGGATTCAACAGCTCTCCCAGCTTCGTCTGTACTTGCATACGTCCTCCTGTCTACACGTTCTTCCGCGCGGCTCTTAGCTCTGCTTGATATTGGCCGCCACAACAATAACCTCCGTGTCCGGCTCGAACGTGGATATCTCAATGTCCATCAGCAGCTCCAGCTGCTCGAAGTCTGAGGCGGTAAAGTCCATCACCCGTGCGCCGATACACAGGTAGAAGTCAGGTCTTGCAATCAGCTCAGTCTGGTAGACGGCCATTGCCTCCCACAACTGCTTAACCGCGCTGAGATAGTCCCCGGCTGTTGTCTTCAGCGCCATGGCCCGGCCTCTCTGCACCTTGATGAAGCCCTTGGTGTCCAGGATGCGAACCGCGCCGGCTTCACCGGCTTTATCCATTTTCTCGCCGAAAATACTAACATATCTAGTCTTCTGCAGCAGCTCCGTCCGCTCTACAGGGATGCGCATATCCTGGGCAGCCAGCTCCCGCAGCTCCGCCTCATCACATTCCTTCAGCAGCTCGGTCGTCTTCACCTCGGTAGAACCTGTAGCGATCGCGGTCACCTTGGAGGTCTGCGGATCTATATCGATATGAATTTCGATGCTCTCCGGGGTCGCTCCGCTCTGGATGGCCTTGTTCAAGGCTTCCATCTTCAGGGCGGCAATCACTTCCTTGGACGGGGACGGAATAATCCGCTCCACCACGTCCCGGACCATCGACAAGGCAACTCCGATCGAAGAGATGACTTCGGCATTCTCAGGGATGCTGTATTTCAGGCCCATTTTCTCGGAAAAATAGACAATCAGCGAAGCCGCTCCGCCGCCCACGCCGACGAGGGAGATCTGATCCTTCTCCAGCTTGTATTTCTCAGCCAGCGCCAGAATGATCGGCTCGATCTTGGCATAGGCCTTCTCCATAATCTGCTTGGCGATATCCTCTACCGTCGTTCCGCAATAATCTGCCAGTGCCTGTATCGCCCTTCTGGCCGCTTCCACATTCCCGTAGGAGAAATGCTCCGGCTTCACCAGTCCCAGCACATTCGCCGCGCAGGAGTTCGTGATCGTCACCCGCTCCCCGTTCTCCAGCCGGATGGCCACATAATCAGCAGGATCACCCGGCTTCGGAGAAAAGAATTCGACCTGCGCTCCCTTGATCTGATCCGGATCGGTGAATACCGAATAATCCAGACCGCCGATATGCGCCGATCTGGGTCCGACATCGACCACTCCGCTCTTGTTCGCCCGGATCATGGACCCGCCGGCCACGCCGAGCACCCGTACATCCAGGGAGTTGACATAGGTCGGATGACCGCCGACGATGGAATAGTCGATGGCCGGGCGGCCGTTTTTGATCACACCGATATTGGTAGTCGTGCCGCCGACCTCGAAGTACACCCCGTTCGACGCTCTCAGATACATCAGTGATCCCATGACCGAGGCCGCCGGTCCCGACAGCATCGTCAGCACAGGCCGTTTCTTCATCTCACTGATCTCCATGACGCCGCCGTCGCCTCTCATAATCATCAGCGGAACATGGACCCCGGCCTCCCGCACAGACTTCTCTGTGGAATTGGCGGTATCCAGCATCTTCGGCAGAATGCTTGCATTAATCGCCGCCGTCCGCGTTCTGCGGGTCAGCCCGTACAATTTTGTGATGTCGGAGGCCATGGTGGTCGGCATGCCTTTTTTCTCAGCTTCTATATAGACCAGTTCCTCGGGCCGCCCGTTATCTACGCCAAAAGCCATCGAAGGCACAATCACCTGTGCCCCCTGCTGCTTCAACTCATCGATGACCGTCAGCACAGAGGCTTCGGACATTTTTTTAACATTAAGGAAGCTATTGTAGATCTTGATCTCCTTGCCGTTGCCCAGGTCGATATTCTGAAGCCGGGTCTGACGCTTGGCGAGCCAGCCCTCCAGACCGCCCTTCGCCAGGCCAATAATGCCCACCTGTGCAATATCTCCCTCGATCAGCGCATTCGTTGCCTGCGTGGTACTGTGGGCCACGAACACTACATCCTCCGGACGGATATTGTTCTCCTCCAGGCAATTCTGGAAGCATTTTACCACACCTGCGGCTACGCCTGTGGCATGGTCATGCGTCGTCTTCACGGACGATTTGCCGATAATCTCATGTGTCGCGTTGTCAATCGCAACTGCTTTGGTATGGGTTCCCCCCACATCGATCCCCATTCTAACCATTGTACTCATATGATTTCTCCGTTTCTCTTCATTAATAGTAGACCCAAGTGAAATTTGAAGCCTAACCGTCACTGCGGTGAACATTTGGACTTCCGGCCGCTGTTGTCTGCAAATTTCTTGATTTGTACAGCTGTTCGCGGTGGAAATCCGCAGACAAAGGCGGACGCTACCGCTCCTACAGTTCCAAATTTCCCCTTCGTTCCTTATAGCTTCTCGTTATTGACTTGAGTACTACTTATTGATTAATGCTAAGCAGTGCTACACGCTACACCAAATTGCCATACATGAAGAACACAACCGCGCAGAGAATAATCCCGATGATCCAGCCCGTAGGAATCGACATCTTCATGTATTCCTTAGCCGGAACCTTCGTATAGCCGAAGCCCCAGGCCACCCAGGACTGTGTAACGTCCAAATGCTGCGGTGCTACTGTAGTAATGGCGAACAGCGGATAGAGGAATTGTACCGGCCAGGCAGCGGTTGCCACCACGACAGCCAGGATGGCCGAACCGGAGCCGACCAGGTTCATCGGGCCGCGGAAGAAGCCGAGCGGTGTCAGAATGGCGAAGACAATACACAAGAGCAGCGCGGTCTGGGGCATTGCGCCGTCCAGCAGGGTTTTGAAATAAGGGGAAGCATACGTGGCCGCATTATTGAACATCGACAGCGTAAGCAGGAAGCCGATCATCGGCGCTACATCAATGGCTCCGTCCGCGAACTGCTTCGACAGCATTCTGCAAACGCTTGCAAAACCACCCTTCAGCTTACCGCAGGTCAACAGGGCGAACAGGGCGGCGAAGATAAATCCAAAAATGATCGGAACCTTGAGCACCACCACACCCACTACCGGCAGAATGATCGAGATCCAGGAGATAGCAGGTGCATCTACAGTAGCTCCGCTATCCGGTGTTGCCGCCCAGGCCCGGGAGAGCTTCCGGTTCATCATCAGGTTGGATACTACCAATACTACAATCAGCGATACAGCCATAGCGATCATGCCGAATTTGAAATATGTATTATAGTCATAGCTGGCATAGCTTTCATTGGCTGTTGCAAATATCGCCTGATATTGCTTAAAGTTCACGATATTCCCGAAGATCCCCGCCATGATTGAGCCCATGAAGGAGAACAAGGCAATCGGGGAAGGAATTCCTAGCGACAGCATGATCGGCAGCACGATGACGGCAATGGAGATTACCGGGCCGATACCGGTCATGGATGTGAAGATTACAGCGGTAACGATACACAGCAGAGACATGGTAATTCTTGGTTTGTCTCCTCCAAGCTCTACAACCTTACGAATCAGAGTAGCGGCAATCCCGGTGTCGATCAGGACTCTTCCGAAGAAGGCGCCGAAGAAAATATTAACCAGTATCGCCTTCCCGTAATTCTCAGGCCCCGTCTGGAACACGTTCGTCAGGACGTCAATGAACGTCTTGCCCTCCATCACGGAGGTAGGATGAATGCTATTTCCGATCAGGGCAATCGAGGTCCACAGCACTGACATGACGAAGAAGCCGACCATAAGGTTATACCCCTTGACGCAATACCACACCAATCCAAAAAACGATAAGACCATAATGAAACCGATTACAACATTAGCCACATCCACAAAATAACCTCCTGAAGTAGGATAAATGAGTTAACATGCTAACATGCTATTTATGTATACTGACATGTTAGTTTGTCACGTGAAAATATTAACATGCTACTTCATTAGGCGTCAATACCCTTCTGCATGTTATTTCCAAACACTTCAAAACAAAACAGAGGCTACAGATGTAATCCATCCTGCGCCTCTGTTCATGTCTATATTCTTCAGTTATCCTTGTTAATCACCTGGTTAATCACCTGGTCACGATACCGCTGAAATTGCTCCCAGGATTGCTCCGCTGCTTCAGGCTGCTCAAAGTCGATATAGCCGGAATCCGATGTATCCAGCGCATAAGCCTCCAGTGTCTCACAGACCAGCCGGATCGTCTCCATCACCGTTCCCCCGCCCCGGACATGCAGCATGATGGAATTCACGAGCTCCTCTTCGCCTGTGTTGAACTCGATCGAATACCCCTCGCCCTCAAGGAAGCCCCAAGCCTTATCCCGGTAATCCAGATTCGGTATACGACGGGTCAGCTTCTCAATGATTTCATCACGTTGTCCCAGGGGAGTCACTGGGGGCTGCTCCTCCTCCGTCGCTTCAAAATCATATTTCTCTTTCATGATAAATACATCCCAGCTCATATGCGCTCACTCCTGTCATTATAAACTCCAGTACTTAGACTACTTATTACCCGATTCGTCCACTCTTATCAACTCAAACGTGGCAGCTTCGATCCAAAGGATCAGTTTGCTATGATTCACATCCAGGAACCCTAGCGGTATACCCAGCCCCGGCGAAGCTTCCGCTATGTCAATGACTGTCATTTCATCGTTGATTCCGATAATGGGCAGATCCAGTTTGTTCACTCTGTAAAAGGAATCCCTGTTATAATGTCTCTGGGTTATGCTGTAGCGGGGATTGGTTAACTCGTATTGGTACGCTTCATAGCCCTCTAGTCCCTTGGAGGAGAAGTAATCCTGATGAATCACAATCTCATCTCCAATGATGTCCTGCCCTGTCGGATATTCAGATGCGTCATTATAGGAATTCGCGAATCCCAGCAGCTTGTCCACCTTCCAGGTTCCATAGATGAATTCCTCCGTCGCCTGATCCAGCTCCATTCGCCCGATAAAAGGTTCGGAGGTATTGAGCGGAATCAGATTCTCCTCTTGCTTAGCATGTTCTGATGGTGGCGCTGGAGTGACCGGAACATGCTGCGCACCTGCCGGTTCTGCCGCCTGACTGCATCCAGCCAGGCAGACCGCCAATATGGATATTTTCAGTATCATCCCTAATCTTGTGATCATGGTAAGCCTCCCGCCTGCTTCAGTCCTTCAACCTTACCATCCGCTGGAAGCAAAGAATAAACAGACAGGTTACAATACCGGAACAATCGATTCATCAGCCATTCTGCATAGATAAAAATTTCGTTAGATCCTTCTCCAGCTGCATAACCTCCTGGTTCGCAGCATTCGCATAATCCGGCAGCAGCATATCTTTAACCATTTTCGTGCGTAGCCAAGCAATGAAGAGAACATCCAGTATGAAGCTTGGGAGCTTTGGGACTATTGTGAAAAGTGGCGGATCAACGGCAACACCCGCTTGTTTTATTTTCCTGAGGTACGCTTTGAGAGTAACTGTTATTTGACGTGCCGTCTTTCGGGTTCGGGCCGGGTCTGCGTTTCCGCCGTACAAACTGCCCAGCAGAGCAATGTCGGATACGGAATGGGTGATTAGAAACGCCTGCATCTCCTTTTTGATAACGTAAGGAAGCTTGGCGGCTTGAAATACTTGTGCGAGCTTTAAGACGCGCTGCGTCACTGCGCCGTTCACTTCGCCAAATGAGGTGGCCACTAGAAACTTGGGCATGAACCGGGCGTACAGGACCCCATCTTTAATCTGTCCGCCGAAGCCGGGAAAAGCAGGTAAAAGTCTATCCCCCACAATCCCCCGCCACGAAGAAAATCCAATCGAACTATTGGTCATCGTAACGATATTCGGGCTTTGATTATCCTTTAGTGCTAACAACGCGGATTCGGCCCGGTCATAACGGACGGTAACGAAAATATAATCGTATACATCATCATTTTCGAGTGTATCTATAACCTTCACCGGAATCGATCTGACTGTACCTTTGTCATGGTATTGCAGACCTTTTTCTTGTAAAGATCTGAGTCTGTCCGAACGTGCAAACAGGCTAACGTCAAACCCGGCTTCCATAAGCTTCATTGCATAGATGCTTCCGATCACACCTGCACCGAAAATTAAAATTCTTTCTTGCTTTGCTGACATCTTACCACCCCGCCGATTCATATTTCCGTATGATCATCCAACAACATGTTGTATGATTTGATCATAAAGCTTTAGGATTCCTTGATCAATCATCAATTTTTTAATATCTGTCGGATGATATCTTATGCACCAGCATATTCAGGAAATCTCCAACCGGTCAGGGTATAACCGCAGTACCTCTTATCAATATTTTACTGACATTTACGAATTGCTGGACGCTGTTGAAAGTAACTTGCTCCTTGACATCAAAACAGAACTTGCCGATAAAGAGCTGTCTATGCATTCGGTTCAGGATGCGCTCTCTTGTCTGGACAAAAAAGACATCCCCATGGAGCAATACCTGAACATTCCGCAAAACCATGCCTTATCGCTGTACTTCATTGAGTTCTATCTGACGACGACCCTTTCTTTATTTCGTCTTTGGCTCCAAAGAGATAAGGATCTACCCCCAGAAGAATTCATCAAGTTAGCGGAGAATTTATATTCAAGAGGGGTATCGGCTTATACTGATGAAGGATTCTGATCTTCGAATGAGGACAGGAAGACCTCCATGGATTCACTGATATCAACCTCCATCCGCTCCGCCAGAATAATTAGCCACCAGATACACTCGCTAAGCTTATGTTGCAGCTCAGACCGGGTGTCGCCGCCTTTAGGCCAACGCTTCTGCTCAGACATCGTCAACCGGCCCACTAACCCGGCATCTGTCAAAAAAGCAAGCGCATCCTCTTCCACACTCCACTGTGTCCCGTGATGCTGCTGCTCCAGTCTGTGATAGCATTCTCTTATAACGAGGGAACGCTCAACAATCTCATTGAAGCTCAGGCTCTTCTTCATTTCTTCCACTTGATCAAGTCCCTCCTTTTCAAATGACTAGAAAACAATAGCATGCCTAACATGACTACATTCTGTCATATTAAAATGAAATAAATGAATTGCTGAACGCAAAAACAGGTTCTTATATCACTTAAATAAGTGACACAAGAACCTGTGTTGATGTTACCTATGATGCGGTCAAGAGGACTCGAACCTCCACGATATTGCTACCACTGGCACCTGAAGCCAGCGCGTCTGCCAATTCCGCCATGACCGCATATTCAGTTGACTTGCTTTCGCAGTCACAAGATAGATCTTACCATGCCTGAATTATGGAGTCAAGTTTATTTTATTGTAAATTGCTATCCATAAATTGCAAGTAAAATATTGCTTTTATTTGCGGATTCGGTGTATAATGAGAACAAAGGTTCGCATACTATAAATGAGGTGATTTATAATGGCGATTACCAAGAGACACCCCCTAACTACACCAACCATCCCTGAGAATATAACCAAAGATGAATTGTCCCTGGTCAGAAGCTATCTGCTGCTAACGTTTATTCATAAAGTATTTGAACGGGACTGCCGTGCCATCGGCAAGAGCGGTCTGTTCAAGACTCCCCAGCTCTACATGGAGCTGGTATCCAGCGCTACCAAGAAGACATCCCTGATGCTGCAGGAGGTTACCCGCGAGCTTACCGTGAGCCAGCTCAAGATCAGCACTGTGCGCCAGGATCAGCGCGGAGTTACCGCCGAGTATAACTGCCGGGGCTATGTTGGCGAGATCCATATTCTATGGCCCGGCTTCCGTAATGAAATGATGCAGCGTATGCGTGCCTACCTCGGACTGGGTGCCGAGCTTGCCTCCGTCCTTCCCCGGGAAGAACAAGTCGAACAGTTGGCGATGTCCATCTAAGCCGCACCTTGTAATGGATTGTACTGCTGACATAAGAGCCTCGTCCTATTCTGGACGAGGCTCTTGGTGTGGGTGCAGATCAATATATGATACGTTGGTGGTGAGCGGCTATTCCAGACTTTATAGTCTGGAATACTGGGGACCTATACTCGGTTTTTCGATTACATCTGGCCCAGGTGCCTCCACGCGAGCCATTGTAATCGGTTTTTCGATTACATTTGGTCCAGGTACCTCCACACGACCCATTGTAATCGGTTTTTCGATTACATTTGGCCCTGGTACCTCCGCACGAGCCATTGTAATCGGTTTTTCGATTACATTTGGTCCAGGTACCTCCACACGACCCATTGTAATCGGTTTTTCGATTACATTTGGGCCTGGTACCTCCGCACGAGCCATTGTAATCGGTTTTTCGATTACATCTGGCCCAGGTGCCTCCACGCGAGCCATTGTAATCGGTTTTTCGATTACATTTGGCCCAAACGGCAACCCGGTCCCTTCCTGCCGTTCACCAGTTCGACGCCCGTCCTTACTTTAGAACCTTCTCCAGCTGCTTCGATCCTGCCTCCGGGAACAGCTTGGCCGTATGCTCCATAATCCGCTCCCTGGATGACACTGGCTGATCATTGTAACGCGAAGTCACATAGTCTGCTCCAAATATATGCTCACTCACGGCATAACGCCCAATTCCCCAGCCGTAAGGACGGCCATGCTTGTCCTGCTTATACTCGAATTTGCTGGCTGTAATGTAGGTCTGCATCTGGAGCAGCGTCATGGCTGTGTCGAAGCCTTTCGCACCTTTGGCCGCGAAGCCGGACAGCCCTTTAAGATCACTGGAGAGCAGCCCCGCCTCATGCTCCAGCAGCACATCCATGATTCGTTTGCTGGCCATGGAGGCCAGTCCGTCATCATATCTGGCATCGAAATCATAACCGTCCCGGCGGTAATTGGCGAAGTCCGGGTACCATTCTCTGCTGATGAACCCGGCCTTCTTGTTAAAGAGCTTCGCATAAGCGATCTCGCCCCCGGCCGCAATCTCCTCGCGCCACTCCCACGGCCCTTCTATACCCTTCACGAACCAGTAGCCCGCAGGAGTGCATTCCTCCAGAGAGAAGCCTGCGATCTCGCAGCGAAACATGGGCAGGTAACCGATCTCCCGCACCAGCGCGGCTAGTTCCCCGGCATTTTTAATTATAGGCAGCTTCATCGTTGTCCTCCAGGCTGATAGGTCCAGCCTTCGTCTCCATGGTAGATCATCTGCTTGCTCATTCCGCCATCGATTGTAATATTCTCGCCCGTTATGAATCCCGCAGCCTCACTGCACAAGAACAGCACCATGCCTGCGATATCTGCCGGAGTTCCTACCCTTCCCGCAGGATGCTGCAGCCGATCCGGCTCTGTATGAACCAGCTCTGCCGATTCCTCTGTACCGTGATAAGCGGTGGTATCAATCCAACCCGGGCTGATTGCATTAACCCGCACTTTACCGCTAAGACTTACACTAAGGGCGTGGGTCAATGCGCCGATCCCTCCTTTGGCCGCTGTATAGCTCTCGGTATCCGGCTGAGACATCCGCTCCCGGCTGGAGGAGATATTCACAATAGAGGCTCCTTGGGCAAAATGCGGCTTAAGCCGCAGCGTCAGGTAATAAGGCGCCGTCACTCCGATCCGCTGCACATACTCGAAATCCTCATAGCTGCATTCTGATTGCAGCCCTTTACGGCTGATACAGGCATTGTTAATCAGGTAATCCACCTGTCCGTAGCGGCTGATTACCTGTGAGATGAAATCATCCAGCACCGGCTGTTCCGCAATGTCTCCCTGATAAAAGAACAGACGCTCTCTTCCATACTTGGCCTCCAGCCAGCGTCCGGCAGCAAGATCCGTATCGATGCAGGCAACCACTGCTCCGGCCTTCAGTAATTCCTCGGTGAGGCAGCGTCCGATTCCGCCTGCACCGCCGGTGACTATCGCTATTTTATGATGATGACTCATCTTGACCTCCATTCTCCGCTCATTCCGGGGTATAAGCTTCCGGTCTCGGCTCGCTCACCGGCTGATACAGGTATCTCCGGTCCAGCTTCACCACATGCTTGTTCGGACGCCGGATCATCACCTGGGTCTCGTCCCAGGCCAGCACGATTCCCCGGATATCATTGCTCGCCAGCCCGTCGCGTACAACTCTTATCCGCTCACCGGAAATCCGGTAGGCATCCAGTTGTTCATCACTTATCATAGTATTCTTACTCCCCTCTCTGTGCTTAGCTTGTCCAATTTAACTCTGAATCCGGTCATGAAAAAGACCCAAATGAGAATCATCCGGGTCTAGTTATCTTTCAAAAGCAATCTGTATGTCTTATGAAGTTCCTATATCAGCGCTTCATTCTTCTCAAACCAGAAGTCAAGAACTTTAGCGGACATCACACGTTGTTCCAGATATTCGACCTGATGCTCTGTGAATGTCTGTCTCCAGCTATACGACAGCTCTTCACACAAACTTGTGATTGTCAAAAGCTCTGACCAAGCAACATAACGTTTGTACCAGAAAAACTGAGGATGTTCGATCATATAGGGATACAAATCGTCGAACTCCGTGTGTTTGCAATCCAGCGCACGTTCGAAGTGATCCTTAGCCTCGGTTAGTTTATCAATAAAAAATTGCTCTGTCACCGGTTCATTCCCCATTGTGACGCCTCCTCTCTCATGTCTAATTTTTATTATAAAGGAAAACTTATAGGGTGAAAAGCAGATGTTTCAAAAATAGGCTGTGTTCCTGTTATTGTCACTTCAGCCTTATCCAAAAACAATGGTCCCGTCATTAAGAGAGGTGATATCAACAAGAGACTCCAGACGGATTCCCTGTTCCCGGATCGTGCGGGCACCGGCCTGGAAGCTTTTTTCGACCACTACGCCAAGGCCCACCAGCTCGGCACCTGAACGCTGGATAATCTTAATCAGGCCGCGCGCCGCGTCGCCATTGGCGATAATATCATCGATGAAGAGGATTTTGTCATCCTCCGAGATGAACTGGCGGGACAGCATAATGTCCGTAACAATCCCTTTGGTAAAAGATGGAACTCGTTCACACAGAGCGTCGGGATCAGCCAGCAGCGTTTTTTTGCGCCGGGCAAACACCAGCGGCACCTTCATCTCATAAGCGGTGGCAAATGCCACGGCAATCCCCGAGGATTCCACAGTCACTACGCGAGTAACTCCAGCCTCAGCAAATCTGCGGGCAAATTCCCGTCCCATTTCCATCGTCAGCATCGGATCGACCTGGTGGTTGAGCAGTCCGTCCAGCTTCAGCACCTGATCCGAGACGACTACGCCTTCCTCCAAAATCCGCTGTTTCAATAATTCCATAATTCTAAACCTCCATTACACTTAATAGACGTTCCACCGAAATCGCACCTGTTCGTCCAGGCGGAAGTCATGTCCCTCTGTTCCTCATCATAACCTGTACTATGCGGACTACACAAGGCTATATCCTTGCAGGCCCCGCAATTGTAAACTTCGCAGCATTCATAAGGAGGCTAAGCATGAAGTCACATATCCGCACATTACAGATCGCTTTCACTTATATCGGCACCATTGTCGGCGCCGGATTCGCTACCGGCCAGGAAATCCTCCGTTTTTTCACCAGATACGGCCACTGGGCGCTGCTGACGATTCTATTCTCTGCCGCTCTCTTTATCTGGCTGGGCACCAAAATGATGATCATCGCCCGGAAAATCTCTGCGGACTCGTATGAGGATTTCAACCGCCACCTGTTCGGAGCCAAGGCCGGGACCATCATCAGCCTGTTTACCATGATTATTCTGATCGGGGTGAACAGCATCATGCTGGCAGGCGCCGGGGCGATCTTCAAGGAGCATCTCGGCCTTCCCTATCAGGCGGGGCTGCTTCTGACTATCCTCGGATCTTACTTGCTGCTGAAGCGCGGTATTTCCGGCATTCTGCAGATCAACAGCCTGGTGGTGCCCCTGATGCTTACTTTGTCGCTGATCCTTGTCTGTAATACGCTGGGCGTTCCGGGAGCCGAACGCTTCCTCTTCCTGCCCACCGATTACAGCAGTATCAACGCATGGATCTCTCCGCTGCTCTATACCTCGTTCAACCTTGGCATGGCCCAGGCGGTGCTGGTTCCGCTGGCCCGTCATACGAATGACGAACGTGCGCTGGTGCGCGGCGGGATTCTGGGCGGAGCGGGCATCGGGTTCATGCTGCTGGCGGCCCATTTTGCCATGAGCTCGCAGATGCCGGGCATCCTGCAGTTTGAGATTCCGATGGGAAGCATCGCCATCCGGCTGGGTCCGGTGGTGCAGATGGTCTTCTTGCTGCTGATCTTCATGGAAATCTTCAGCACCTTCGTCGCCGGTATCTACGGGGTAAGCGTACAGCTCCAGCAGCGGCTCCCGGTCGCCCCCGCGCTTGTCGCCCCGCTGCTGATGCTAATCTGCTATGTGTTCAGCCAGTTCGGCTTCAGCTCGCTGCTGGGCATCTTCTACCCGATCTTCGGCGCGCTGTGTCTGATATGGGTGGTCATGCTGGTGCGCTCCCCCATGTCCCCGCCGCCAGGGCAGGGCAAGCCGCCCGCAGGAGGAGCGGGCGGCAAGAAGCAGGGGATTACGATTGTCAGCATCAAGCCTGCGATCCGCACTACACGGAAATAACTGCTGCGGCAGGAATGCTGCCCGCCACAGCTTCGGCGACATGACGGTGGCAGGTCATCATGACGATCTGCCGGGAAGAAGACAGCTCGCCAAGCAGAGCCAGAGCCGCATGAAGCCGGTATTCATCGAAGTTAACGAACAGATCATCGAAGAACAGCGGCAGATTCACCTTGCTGCTCATCGTTTCTGCCAGTGCCAGCCGGATCGCCAGATACAGCTGCTCCGCGGTTCCCCGGCTGAGCAGCCCGCTGTCCAGCAGTCCGGCATCCTTATGTTCAGCCTTCAGCTCCTTATGCCCCAGCGTCATCACAATCCGGCGGTATTCCCCGTGCGTGAGCTTCGAGAAATACACGGAGGCCAGCTGCAGCACCTGAGGCTGCTTCTCCTGCTCATAGATCCGGCGTGTCCTGCCCATCAGCTCGGCCGCCAGCGCCGTTACCGCATATCGCCCGGCCAGATTACGCAGTGCCGCCCGCTGTTCCTCCAGTTGCTGGAGTGCAGTATCTTCCTTGCCGCGCTTCGTCAATGCTTCCCGTTCCTGCAGCAGCTTACCGCGCTGCTCAAGCAGTGCGCTGCGTTCCTCTTCAAGCTCGGCCGCCGCTTCTTCCGTGGCCTGACGCTCCTGCGCAAGCCGCCCGGCGTCCAGATGCTCCAGCAGACTCAGCAGCTCTGCCCGGCCTTCGTCATCCCATCCGCTGAACATTGCCAGCTCCGCTTGACGCACGGACCGCGTAACCTCTATCCGCCTCAGCCACGCAGAGGAACGGCGCAGGAACTGCTCGCCGTCCTCAGCACCGCCTTCCTCCAGCAGCTTCGAGCAGCGCAGGTTCAATTCCGCCTGCTCCCTGTGATTCGCTGCCAGCTCCTCCCGGAGTTCAGCTAGCCGCGCCTCCACACTCTCTGTGCGCAGCAGCTCAGCCTTCAGCTGATCCCACTCCCGCTTCCGCAGCTCCAGCCAGGTTAATAGGGCGGCTGGTGTGGGGTGGCGGGGAGCAGCTGGAGTTGCGGGTGGATGCTGGGCGGTAGGATTGGTGGCGGGTAGCCGGTGCTGATCAGTGGGCTCGGTAGCGGGTAGCTGGTGATGATCAGTAAGCGGAGTAGCGGGTAGTGATTGCTGCTTAGTAGACTCGGTGGCGGGTAGCCGGTGCTGATCAGTAAGCGGAACAGCCGGTATCGATTGCTGCTCAGCTACAAAGGAAATGGAGTTTACCCGTCCGGTCTCCGCAGCTGCAAGCAGCTTCATCCCTTCCTGCTCATATAGTGCACATTCCGCCGCCAGTCCGCTTAGCCGCGCAGACCATTTGGCCTCCTGGCGCAGCAGCTCATGGCCCTGCTCTGCCAGGGCGAAAATATCCGGCAGGCTGTCCGGGGACAGCCCTTCGGGGAGTCTCCGCTGACGCAGCCAATCTTCGTAGCGCGCCGCCAGCTCTGTGAAGCGGGCCTCCGCTTCCTCCAGTTCACCGGTCAGCACCTGTTCCTGTCCGCTTAGCTGCTCAAACTCCGTCCGGCAGGCCTCGGCCTCAGCTGCCTGCCGGTCTACGCGCTGGCGCCAGGTGCCCCAGGCCTCCATCAGCCGGCGCAGCTCGCGCATCCCGGCCTCCAGCCCGCCTGCGTCAGGGCTGGACGCCTTGCCGCTCTCCCGCTCCGCGCCGGAGAGCAGCTGCCCGCGCAGCCGCAGCATCTCCGCTGCGGCCTTGCCCGCCTCCCCGCCGCCCGGCTCCGGCGGGGCAACCGCCGCTCCCGCTGCGCGTAGGGCGGCCCAGAGCCACAGGTCCGCTGCGGCCAGCAGGCCGAGCGCGGACCATACGCTGACCGGCGGTGCGCCGGTCAGCCACAGCGCAGGCGGCAGCAGCAGCGTAAGCGCTGCGCCCGCCTGCAGGAAGCGCCGGTAGCGTGCCGCCCGGCGCCCGTTCGCGCCGGGGCGGCTGCCCCCGGCGGCGTCACTGCGGCGCGGGGCTGACGCGCCGCCTTCCGGGCCGAGCTGCGCTTCGCGCCAGCGCTCGGCGGCCTGCTGCAGCTCGTCCCAGAGCTGCACCAGTTCACGCGGGCTGCGCGCAGCCAGGCCCGCGAAGTCCGCTGCGCCGCTGGCGTGCTCCTGCGCCAGCAGGCGCTCGGCCGCCTGCAGCGCAGCAGCGGCGGCGGCCTTGCGGGCGCGGAGGCTCAGCAGCTCCGCGCCCCGGGTCTCCATTTGCCGGTCATACCCGGCAAAGGAGGCGGCATAACGCCGCGTGGCCTCCCGGTCCGCGGCGGACGGGGTGAAGTCCGCGAGCGCTGCCGAATCCCAGCCTGCACCGATACTGCGCAGCAGGCGCTCCAGCTGCTCCCGCAGAGCCGTCAGCTCCGCGGCAATCCGCTGCTGCTCCGCCCGCTTGTCCTCATAGCTGCTGCGGCTGCGGTCCAGCGCTTCAAGCTCAGGCCCCTGCTCCGCAAGCAGAGGGTCGGGCGGATTCGCCTCAAGCTCTGCGGTAAGCTCCGCCGTCAGCCGCTCCAGCCGGAACGCCGCCCCCTGCAAGCTGCGCAGATCGGCTTCCAGCGACCTCCAGCGCTCCGCCCCGTTATCCGGGAACGACGCGATCACGGGAAGCTCCTCCAGCTCCAGCCGGCCTTCGCTCCATTTCAGCCACAGCTCCCGGATGTCCTGCGCCTTGCGCAGCTTCATCAGCCTTGCTCCAGCGAGCTCGCGGTCCAGCTTCATCTGCTCCAGCTGCTGCTCCGCAGCTTCCAGAGCCAGGGTGTTCCCGTTATATCTCGGCAGATAGGAGCGGCTCTCCGCTACCTCCTGCTCCAGCTTCCCGATAGACTGCAGAATCCTGGCCGCCTCCTGGACCTTACCGCGCGGCTTGTAGAGCTTCTCGGCCTCCTGAACCAGACGCTTCTCTGCCCGCATAATCTCTCCGCCGCCGCCCATCCCGGCATGGAACAGGTAGCTGCTCATTTCCCCGGACTGCAAGGCACCCAGCTCCTGCAGCTCGTCAAGCGAGACAGCGAACAGCTGGCGGAACATACTCCGGGAGATGCCGCCAAGCAGACGCCGCTCCAGCTCCGCTTGATTCAGCTCCTCCGTACGGCCATCCGGATGGCTGAGTGCAATATGCAGCTTCTCTGCCCTGCCCGGCCCCGCGCCGCCGGATGCATACCGGCGGATAGTCCATAATGCGCCGGACTCATCCCTTGCTTCCAGCACCCCGCCGTGCGTCCCCCCTTGCAGCGGCTCGTACCGTTCAGCCGGATTCCCCCGGCCGGGGATGCCGTACAGCATAGCACGGATGAACTGCAGGGTCGTGCTTTTCCCCGCCTCGTTGCGTCCGAACAGAACCGTGACCCCTTCATTCAGTCCGATCTCCCGCTGAGCCAGCCTTCCGTAGCCGTCTATCCGCAATGAATCGATCTTCATTCCTCTACCTCCCGGCCTTGCTGTCCATCGCCATCTCCTGCATCCCCAGCAGAATACGCCTTGCCTTCTTCCGCAGCATTCTGCGGCGTCCCGCCGGACTCTTCCAGTCCGCTCAGCAATGTGATTCCCAGCTCTGCTGCACCTCTCAGCCATTCCTGCTTCTCTTCGGCGCCTACGGATAATAGCAGCCTGCGCAGCTCCTGATTCTCCATCATCGGTCTCAGCGCAGTAGCGACCAGCTCGTCCAATTCTGCGGCATTCCCGCTACTGCGCCCGGCAAGCCGCAGCATTTCACCCAGGAAGCTGTCCTCCAGAAGCAAGTGCTCACGGTCAACCGCAAGTCCCGTTTCGATGGAGAAGCCTTCCGTCCAGACCAAGCCCGCATATTCCTTGCGCACCGCGCGCACCGTTTCCCGCCGCTGCAGCTCGGTGAGCAGATCATCGGCCGCCCCCTTCTCAGCCAGCACCTTATGTATATCGCCCCGTCCGGTCAGGCGGAACCTGACCACAGACATCATCTGCGGGGTCTCGCTGCGGATATCCTCCACTGCATTCTCTACAGCGAGGGTCCACTCGGCCTCGTCAGTGAGCCCATCTATAGAGAGCTCGCGGACCTGCCAGCGCACACTGTCCAGTTCATGGAAATCCAGCCGGACTCCCCCCTCTGCACTGACATCAACCGTATAGCAGCCCTTGGGCCCGGTCTCCTTAATGCTTCTTCCTTGAATATTGCCCGGATAGACGATAGGCGGATGCTCATGCAGAATACTCCGCTTATGAATATGCCCGAGCGCCCAATAGTCATAGCCCCTGCCGATCAGATCCTTCCGGGTGCACGGGGAGTACGTCTCATGCTGGAGATCCCCGTCCACATTGCCATGCAGCAGGGCGATGTGGAACAGGCTGCTGCCCGGCTGGCGGCTGAAGCGCAGAGCTGTATTCTCTGTCACTTTGGAGGTCGGGTAGGAGATGCCGCTAACCACAGCTACCTCCCGTCCGTCTTCCCTGCGGCGGGCGGTCACGCGCTCCGGCTCACTCCCGCCGAATACCGTAACATGGGCAGGCGGTGCTGAACTAAGGCGCGGGCCGTCCAGCGGATCATGGTTACCGTGGATCAGGAATACCTGAATCCCGTGGCGTCCAAGTTCCTCCAGGGCCTCCCGGAACCGGAGCTGCCCCTGAAGTGAAGCATCCGCGACATCGTAGACGTCGCCGCTAATGACCACGAAATCTACCTTTTGCAGGGTGGCTACGCCAACAAGCCGCCCGAGGGCGGCGAAGGTAGACTCCCGGAGATAGGAGCGGATATCCTGGGGGAGATGGGACAGACCGGCGAACCGGCTGTCCAGATGCAGATCCGCAGCATGCAGGAAACGAAAAGGAATCATAGCCTCACCCCTTCATTCCCGGCTGGAACTGCAGATAGGTTTTCTTCAGCTCATTGGCCACACGGGTCAGGGAGTAGAGGCTCTTTGCTTTATCCCAGGCCGAACGCGACAGCTCATAGCGGTAGCCGGGGTCCGTGATTACTTTTTCCAGAGCATCTGCCAGTCCCAGCTCATCATCCGGATTCACCAGCAGCCCGTTCACCCCGTCCTCAATCTGCTCGGGAATACCGCCCACATTCGTCCCGACCAGCGCCAGACAGCTCAGCGCAGCCTCGGCAAATACCGAACCGAACGCCTCCGCCCGCGAAGGCAATACGAAGATATCGAAGAACGGCATGAATTCCTCAGGATGCAGCGTATAGCCGTAAAAAATAGTCTCATTATATATGCCCAGCGCCTGCGCAAGCTGCTCCAGCTCCGCCCGGCTCGGTCCGTCCCCGATAATATGCAGCACATATTCATGTCCCCGCTTCTTCAGCTCGGCACAAGCCTTGAACAGAATATCTATGCCTTTGGCCGGTACGAGACGGGTAACTGTGACCAGCTGCGGAATGTCATTCTCATGCGGGACAGGCTTGAATCTCTTCTCATCGAATCCGTTGGGAATGACTCCAATGCTGTCCGGCTGGTCAATATAAGGTGTCACATAATCGGCAAAAGCACGCGAAACCGTCATCAGCCGGTCACTCACATGCTCCAGCTCCCGGTAAATCGCGACCAGGAACTGATGCTCAAGCCCCCCCTCCCGGATCACCCCATTCAGAATTAATTCACGCTCATAGCTGGAGTGCAGCGTCTGAATCAAGGGAACGTCAGGATAAATTCTCTTCATGGCCAGCCCGGCAATCGGGTGATGGGCATGGATCAGGTCATAATTTTTACTCATCCGCAGCTTAGTCCACCAGATGTAATCCCGGTAGGTCTGAATATATTTTTGCACAACAGGACTTTCGCCGTACAGTGTCCAGTCGAAGGTCTCGAAGACGATGTCTTCGCGCCCCTTGCCCCGGATGCGCTTAGGCAGCCAGAACAAATCCATCTCCCAGCGGCTGGACCGGAAGCGTTCCTGGAGATAAGGGATCATAGAAGATACACCACCGGGCTGCTCCGGCGGGAAGAATAGCGCTTGCAGCAAGTTCATATAGGTACATCTCCCTTTACAATTGCCCTATTTACGGTGAAGGCCGGCAATTATGATATAGTTGTGTATATGTACAATTACAATTTCGGGTACTGCTACAGTTATAGGTACAGGTACAGGTACGCTAAGGTTCCATACCTAATTTTATCGGTATCCACCCGAAACAGCAACTAAGATGACAGCTTTACTTATCTTGAACTTGGACTAGAGGAGAGTGATTTATGAATGAAGAACGACTGCCTGCCGCTTACACCGCCAATATTAGAGAGATGCTGGGGGATTCGGCAGACGCTTTTCTGAAGAGCTATCTTGCTGCGCGGACCCAAGGTCTGCGGTTCAATACTTTAAAAAGCAGTGTACCTTCCGGCCGCACCGCAGCGGAGCAGGCAATCTCACAATTCGGTCTGTCACAGGTAACATGGTGTCCGTCAGGCTTCTATTACCAAGACCCCGCTCGCCCGGGGAGACATCCGTATCATACCGCCGGACTATATTATATTCAGGAGCCCTCCGCAATGTCCGCAGCCGAGCTGCTGAAGCCGCTTCCCGGAGAGATCGTTCTCGACCTCGCGGCTGCTCCCGGCGGCAAAACCACCCATATCGCCGCACTGATGCAAGGGGAAGGGCTGCTCATCTCCAATGAAATTCACCCGGAGCGGGCCAAAATCCTGGCCGAAAACGTCGAGCGGCTCGGCATAAGCAACACACTGGTTACTTCCGCAGCTCCTGGTGATCTCTCCAAAAGATTCCCTGAGGTGTTCGACCGCATCATGCTGGACGCGCCTTGCTCCGGTGAAGGAATGTTCCGCAAAGACCCTGCGGCGATAGATGAATGGTCTCCGAAGCATGTGGAGATCTGTGTAGCCAGACAGTGGGATATTCTGCAGGATGCGTATCTGATGCTGAAGCCCGGCGGCCATATGGTCTATTCGACCTGTACCTTCAACCGCCAGGAGAATGAGGAGACGATGGAGCGCTTCGTGCAGACCTATCCCGATATGGAGCTGATCGTTACGAAGCGGCTGTGGCCGCATCTGGAGCGGGGCGAAGGGCATTTCGTGGCCCTGCTGCACAAGGCGGCTTCAGCAGACCCGGCGGATTCCGCTCCGCGCAAGAGCCGGGGCAAGCGCGGTGAACGCGGCAGTGACGGTCCGAAGACAAGTGCTACGCTTAGGGAGGCCTATCAACAGTTCATGAGCTGGGCGTTGGCAGAGCTTCCCGGATTCGCCGATCGCGGCGTCCCGCTTCTCTTCGGCGAATCCCTGTATCTGCTGCCTGAGGCATTCAGTGGGCGGCTGCACACCGGGATACTGGACGGGCTCAAGGTGCCGCGTGCCGGACTGCATATTGCCCATCTTAAGAAAAACCGGATCGAGCCCGCCCACGCTCTGGCTATGGCACTCCGGCCAGATCAGGCGGCGCGCAGCTATGATATGCCTGCGGACGGCACGGAGATTCAGGCCTGGCTGCGCGGCGAGAGTCTGCCGGTTCCGCCAAGCCTGCATGGCTGGACGCTGGTAACCGTAGACGGCTTGCCTGTAGGCTGGGGCAAAGCCAGCTCCGGCCAGCTCAAGAATCATTTGCCCAAGGGTCTGCGGATTCTAAAAGCCCATCTTGACGAGGTTTAGGCAGTTGACCAGTTCATGAAGCCTCCCTACGCATATGATGTCATTATCCCATGGCAGTCCGCCGGACTTAAGGCGGCAAGTGGGAACAGACATGAATCAAGGGAGGAATCAGACATGGGTGCAGGTGTAGGCTTCACTTCGACCGGTGCGATCTTGGTACTCTTCATATTGCTCGTAATCATTTCCCGTTCGTTGTTCGTCTAATTCCGCTATAAGCAGCACAGCACACGGACCTCAAGCAGCCCGCCCCCTTTAAGGGGGCAGGCTGCTTTTTCATCACTATTCAACAAATATTGCTTACAGAGGGTTTACCGCGCCCTGATTAGGGTGCAAGGGGTAAAAATTTAGTTGTACAGACTACAATTAGAAGAGGGAGGACTTCCGCTTCACTGTTTCTAGTTGCACAGAATACACTTATCCTGTTTTTTCGCTACGAACGCAGTGGATCAGTAAGAGCCAAATCAATCATATGCTCCATAAATAGTTAGTGTTTTTACAAACAATATTTCACCAGCGCATCGCGCACACCGTTGGCATTATTGGTACCGGTGATCACATCTGCGGCTGCTTTGACCTCTACCGGAGAGTTATCCATCGCCACGCCCAGACCGGCATACGTCAGCATGGAGATATCATTATAATAGTTGCCGATCGACAGCACCTGCTCTTGCGGAATGCCAAGCTCAGCTGCCAGGTGCTTCAGGGCATTGCCTTTGGAGGATTCCGGGTGCATGAGATCAACGAAGAACTCTCCGCTGCGCAGAATATTGTATTGCTCTCCCCAAGTAGCCCACTCCCGCTGCGCTTCATCCAGAATATCGGACTGTGTGAACACAGTGAATTTGACAATCGGTTCGCGGAACTCCTCCCAGGCTGGAAGGGATGCAGGCATAATCCGGAAATGCTCATACATAAAGTGGGCTTCCTTCGTCAGGTTCTCCACATTATCCACATACATCTCAAATGCCGTATTCACATCAAAATGGATATCACGCTCGCGGCAATAGGCGATATACGGGTCCAGCCCTCTGGCGTCCAGCCCGTACTGGTGCAGTACCTTACGGTCCTTGACACTCACCGTAGCCGCTCCGTTATGGCCCAGCACATACCCCGACAAGCCCATCTCCTCCATAAAAGGAATCGAATTCTGCGGACTGCGCCCTGTGCATAGTACAATCTGCCCGCCCTGACGCGTGACCTCAGCAACCGCCGCTTTGTTCTCTTCGCTGAGCTGATGATCATCATTCAGCAGTGTTCCGTCTACATCCAGTGCAATCAGTTTGTATTTCATACCCCATCATCCTATCTCTGTATAGTATACCGCCAGGCATTTTCCTGCTTCACCATTCATTGGAAGCTCATTGAGATCAAGCTGCTCCCGGCGTACCTAATCCCTATAAACTAAGTTTCCGTTTAACGGACTCCAAAGATGCTAATTCGGCACAAACGGTTATTTTAAGCGTCTAACGGACCCGAGTGTACTTATCTCCTCACCAGTGGTTGAAATTACGCCAAATAGCTGCCAATAAAGGCCGTGGAGTCCGTGAACAGGTGAAAATCAGCCTTTTTGCCGAAATAAGCGCAGTTGAGTCCGTTACCGGCAGTCAGGCAGTTAGGCTATCAGGCTGTCAGAGGTGTATCATCTAACGCTTCAGCAGCTCCAGCTCACGGGCCGTGAGCTCCCGGCAAGCTCCCTCGGGCAGAGTCTCGTCCAGCTTCAATTCGCCCATCGACACCCGCTTCAGGAACACTACCTTCTTCCCGACAGCTATGAACATCCGCTTCACCTGATGGAATTTGCCTTCCGTAATGGTGAGTGAGATATACGACAGCACGCGGCTGCCCCGTTCTCTGCTCAGAATGCTAAGCTGCGCGGGCAGGGTCACATAACCATCCTCAAGCGTAACACCCTCGGCAAAAGCAGCCACATCCGCCGCATCGACCTCACCCTCGACGGTGGCCTCGTAGGTCTTGGGGACATGCTTACGCGGGGACAGCAGTTCATGTGCCAGCTTGCCGTCATTGGTAAGCAGCAGCAGACCCACGGTATCCTTATCCAGCCGCCCGACCGGGAAAGGCTCGAACAGCGCATGCTCCTGCTTCAGCAGGTCCAGAACCGTGCGGTCCCGTTTATCCTCGGTGGCGGATAACACTCCCGGGGGTTTATTCATCATCAGATAGATGAATTCCCGGTAGAGGACCGGCTCCCCGCCAACCTCTATGCGGTCCTGCTGCGGGTCTACATGGAACCCGCTGTCTTTGACGACAGCTCCATTTACTGTGATCAGGCCCTGCTTGGCCTGCTTGCGGATATCGCTGCGCGAGCCGATCCCCATGTGGGACAGCACCTTGTCAATCCGTTGCTTCTTATTTGCATTTTCTCCTGTAGCCATACTCTAAGTCCACCTCCAGCCTGCGGGATATTCGTTCTTCAGCAGCCCGTCCTGCCATTTGCCCCAGCCTGCGCTGAAGCCGTCGATGCAGACGAGGGTATAGCCTTTGTAAGCATGTCCTTCCTTAACGGACAGACGCTCTGCGGGGATCGACAGGGTCTCCCCCTTCAGATAGGACACCGCTTCCCCGCTGGTGCTGGATAGCGATACCGAGCGGCTGCATTCCTCAGGACGCAGTGCTGTAGCGAGCGGATGACCGGGAATAAATCTGCCGCTCTTGATCTGCCCTACATACCAGCCCGGCCGAACCGTCTTCAGACCGTCCAGCGCTTCACGCGGCAACGGGGAGAGATATAGATGATCGCCGAACCATATGGCATGTCCGGGCGGCTGTGTCCCCAGCAGCTCTTGAATAAAGTCCGCATAGACCGCGAAGCCTAGCGCTTCACCGCCAGTTCGCTGTGACTGCGGACCTGGACCCGTTCCGGCTCTACCAGAGCCGGAGCCGTGTCCAGATCCGCGTCCTCCCTTGCCGCCCCGGCCTTGATCTGCCCTGCCGGGAACTGCCTTACTGTGAAAGTCTGTTTTCGCAGCCTTGCTCCGGGGCGCGGCAGACAGACTTCTCTCTCTCTTATCATTTCGTGCTTTTACCTTCTCTAAAGTGTCTGCCACCGTAGCTCCATTCTCTGCTGCCCCGGCCTCAAATGCCTCTCTCGCAGGTCCGCCACTTCCGTCATGGCGCAATACAGCCATGAAATGCCCTTCCCCCTTGACCTTATGCGGCCACAGCCGCGCCGCACCCGGCAATGGGCCGAGTCCGGCAGCGAACGGGCCGGTTCCGCCTACGGGAACCAGCGAGAACTGCGGATGCCCGGACAGGAATCCGGCAATCATCTCCTCGTTCTCCTCCAGAGCGAACGTGCAGGTGGAGTACACCATAGTACCGCCGGGCTTTAGCGCTGAAGCTGCGGCCTGCAGAATCTCCCGCTGCATCTCCGCATATTTGTCCGGGGTTCCCGGCTCCCACTGTCTGACCATATCCTCGTCCTTGCGGAACATGCCTTCACCCGAACACGGCGCGTCGATCAGAATCCGGTCGAAGAAGCGGGGAAAGGCCGCCGCAATCCGCTCCGGGCGCTCATTCAGGACAATACCGTTCCGTACCCCGTACAGTTCCAGATTCTTGGCCAGTGCCTTCGTCCGTTCAGGATGCAGGTCATTCGAGACCAGCAGGCCTTCTCCTTGCAGCTTGGCGGCAATCTGGGTAGATTTACCGCCCGGGGCTGCGCACAGATCGAGCACACGGTCCCCCGGCTGAACGTCCAGCAGTTCAACCGGGGCCATGGCACTCGGCTCCTGAATGTAGTACAGCCCGGCATGATAATAGGGATGTTTGCCGGGTCTGGCTCCCTCTCCGGTATAGAAGCCCGAAGGGCACCAGGCAATCGGCTCCAGGGTGAAGGGGGAACGCCCCCGCAGCCCGTCCACCGTTATTTTCAGTGTATTGACACGGATTCCCCCGTAGGGTGACTGCTGATAGGTATCTGTAAATTGCTCATATTCCGGTCCCAGCAGCTCTTTCATACGCTGCGCGAAAGCTCCGGGCAGTTGTGCCGTCATGATGCCTTCCTCCCGCTCAAATAATCAGGAACACCCCTGCGGGTGCTCCTGTTGTAGCCTTACTATGGTCAAGCGCCATCCGGCCTGTTCCTCGGTCTGTCCGGCTGCTGCGGCCCGCGCCGCTGGGGCACCACAGGCTGAATGGACTCTGCCGCCAGCCTGACCTCTTCCTTCAGCACGGGATCTACGATGCAGATGGTGAGATCATAATAATCAAAGGGCTGATCTTCGTAAGCTTCCAGACGGGCAACATACGCTCCCGCTTCCCGGACCAGCTTCTCCAGATCAATACCAAGCGTCACCGCCGGATATCTGCCCAGTACTTCATGAGACTGCTTCAGCAGAATCAAGCCCCCGCGCACATTGGCATTACGGAAATGGTACAGCCCGACTGCCACCTGCAGCAGAGCTTTGTATAACGGATCACGCTGCTTTTCCAGCCATAATTCCTCAAGCACCTCATGACATTCGAAATAATCCCTGTCCCGGTTGAAGTAGATGAGGTAGGCCAGATACAACGGCTCATAAGCCATCCGGCTCGCTGCCCTTCTTGGCATTCGAGAGCAGCTCGCGCACATGGTCCAGCAGTTCCTTCATCGCATCCATATCCTGAGCCTGCCAGATCGCATTGAACCGTTCCTGGCTTTCAATCGCTTCATTCACAAGATGATAGAAATACAGCTGATGAATAGCCTTCAGCAGTTGGGTCGTCATGTTCGAGTTCTCCTCGAAGGTCTTCTGCGCTTCCAGAATCTCTTCCCGGATACTCGACATCTCGCTGTCCAGAATGGAAGCCGCTTCTGCTGCCGTCTTCAGGCGCACCCGCATTTCATCGGGCAGGCTCTCCCGGTATTTATAATTCAGCGAATGCTCAATGGTTGCCCAGAAGTTCATCGCCAGTGTACGGATTTGGATTTCAGCCAGCACAATCTTTTGACCAAGCGCAGTCTGTACCGGATACCGGATGATCATATGGAAGCTGCGGTAGCCGCTTTCCTTATAGTTGGTAATGTAGTCCTTCTCATATAACACTTCAAGATCCTTGCGGGCACGGATGTATTCCGCCACTCTGCGGATATCCTCGACGAACTGGCACATAATGCGAATGCCGGCGATATCCTCGATGCCCGTTTCCAGATCCTCCATTTTTACATTTAACCGTTTGGCCTTCTCAAGTATGCTAGACAGCCGCTTCACACGGCCGGTAACGAATTCAATCGGCGTATATTCTTCCCTTTTCTTGAGTTCAGAGCGCATCGTCTTGAATTTAACCTTCAATTCCTCCACCGTTTGTTCATAAGGAAGCAGAAAAGTTCCCCAGTCCCTGACGTCCATCGCCTTGTCCTCCTGTCCATTCATCCTTCAGTGATGATCAGCGCCTACCGCATCAAGGAGCCTCTCGAAGCCGTCCCGCCGCAGCAGCTGCCGTAGTCCGGCATGCACTCTGCGGTTAACCTCCGGCCCTTCATAGATGAGTGCTGTATAAATTTCGACCAGACTGGCGCCTGCCCGTATCTTATCGTAAGCATCCTGGGCTGTAAAAATCCCTCCCGACCCGATAATCGGCAGCTTGCCGCCCGTCTGGCTATAGATTCTGCGGATAATCTCTGTAGAACGTTCGCGCAGCGGCTGGCCGCTCAGCCCGCCCGTCTCACAGGCTTTGTCGCTCTGCAGCCCTTCACGGGAGAGGGTCGTATTGGTGGCAATGATACCGTCCATTCCGGCTTCCGTGATGGTATGTACCATATATTCCAGCTCAGCGTCACTGACATCGGGAGCAATCTTGACCAGCAGCCCCTTCGCGGCGCCCGTCTTCGCCCGCTGCAGCTCCATCTCTTCCTTAACCTCGCTAAGCAGGTTCGAGAGCTCGCTGCCATGCTGAAGACTCCGGAGATCCGGGGTATTCGGCGAGCTGATATTGACCACAAAAAAATCACCGTACGGATACAGCGTACGGATACACTTGCGGTAATCCTCATGTGCCAATTCATTCGGGGTGGCCTTGTTGCGTCCGATATTGACCGCCACCGGAATTCTGCGCTTCTTCAGCCTCTTGAGGCGTTCAGCCATGGCCTCCGCGCCTTCATTATTGAAGCCCATCCGGTTAATGAGCGCCTTGTCGGGCAGCAGCCGGAACAGCCGGGGACTGTCATTGCCGGGCTGGCCTACCGG
Organism: Paenibacillus sp. FSL P2-0089; assembly: GCF_038595095.1. Taxonomy (NCBI): domain Bacteria; kingdom Bacillati; phylum Bacillota; class Bacilli; order Caryophanales; family Paenibacillaceae; genus Paenibacillus; species Paenibacillus sp. FSL P2-0089. Next base: position 2,393,559 of record NZ_CP152006.1, on the reverse strand, counting down.
AGTTACCGTGCCTACCTCCATAAATCCGAAGCCGATCGAAGAGAATCCTCCTACCGCTTCTGCATTCTTATCCAGTCCTGCCGCTAAGCCCACTGGGGTCGGGAAATGTACCCCGAACAGATCCACCGCAAGGTCAGCTGTCTCAGGAACCCCGTACATGAGGCGCATAGCCGCGCTCCCGCCGGGAACCAGATCTGCTTTATTCAGTCCGCCGATGACGAGATGATGCGCCGTCTCCGGGTCCATTTTAAAGAAAATCGGTTTACCAAAATGTCGATACAGCACCGTTCTCGCTCCTTTAAGGGAACCACAATTGACATAACGACTCCCGTATCTATAGGTTTCTTCTTAATTTTATCCGTTTCCGGGGGAAAAGAAAAGTTTTTTGCCGCAGCGATTGTCCCCGCCCTGCCGCACTTGCTTCACGCCGCCGCCAATTCTCACTGATTCCCCGTAATTTCAATTCCGTCCGCAGTACGCAGATGATTCCTTGCCCAGCTTATGAACTGGTTCAGGAAATCCTGCAGTCCTGAGTCTGTAACCGGCTGCTGCTCAAGCTCAGTTAAGATAGACTCCCACTGGCTCTTCGGAATCGGGTTCTCCCAGCACGGGTCCAGCGATGTCATCTCTTCCCCGGTGAACGGATCGGATAGAGGGAAGACCCTGCTGACCGCAGGCTTAAGATATTCGAAATCGCCTTCATAAATAAACAGCATCTCTCCCGGTGCATTCCCGCCCGCGTCCATGTTCAAATCATACCGGGAAAAGGTGAACCCTATATTCCTCGGCGGACCTGTGTAGCGGTAGAGCAGTACCGGAATTTTGCTTTTGGACCTGCTTGCCATGGCAGCATCACTCCTGCTTTTGTGTTCTTCACGCTCCAGCATAAAACCTTCCTTATGATACTCCAGCCGGTATTCCTCTGTATAGACCAAGACTTCGGCCAGCCAGTCCCTACCGTAAGAGATTGCAGCTAGACTTGTCTTTTCATCCAGACTAGAATAGAGGAGCGGGTACAAGTTCCATGCACCACCGCCAATCCTCACATGTAAGGGTTATCACAGAATAAGAGAGAAAGAAGGGTGACCAAATGTCAACGAAACGCAAACCTCCCACACTCCAGCAAAAAAAAGAAGAAGTCAACCGCAAAGCCATTCTGTGGATCAGCGCCAGCCTGGTACTGCTGATTGCGCTTATCGCCGTTTTATTTGTCTTTGTCGGGAATTAGTTCAGCCAATGGTACACTTTATGGGGGTTGGTCTGATTACGGGGCGAATCCGAAGGGAAACGTTCCTCCGGTACGACAAGCTCCTCAGGCAAAACCCCTTGACTGATTTGAACCTTCGTGCCCATCGGCACCATGGCGAACAGTTCCTCCACATCCTTCCGGCTCATCCGGATACACCCCAGCGACTCATCCTTGCCGATGCTATCCGGCTCATTCGTCCCGTGAATCGCATAATTACTGTCCGAGAGCTGCATACCGCGGCTGCCGAACTCCCCGTTATCGCGCCCGTTCGGGTTCACGACCTTATCCTTAATGAAGAACTCCCCTTCAGGGGTCTTATCTCCGCCGAGTCCTACGGCATAATTCCGTAAAATCACATTGCCGCTGGTGACCGCCAGACGGTGGTTTTGCTTATCTACAATAATAGCAAGCGGTTCTTTGAAAAAAAGCTTCTCCCCCGGCCCCTCCGCCGGACCTCCGCCGCCCGTCTGCTCTTGCCCCGGAATACCTGCATCTTGTCCGCCGGACGGCTGCGGTGATGCTGAGAACAGCGGCGCCTCTCCCCGTGCGGCTCTGCGCAGAGGTGCGAAGGCTTCCTTCATCAGCGGGGTGATGCCGCCCAGCACGTTCGCCGGGAACGGCTTCACTAATTCCTGCACCGCTTCGGGATATGCTCCCTTGCTGCTCTTGTACGCACGCAGCGCACTCCAGAGCACAGCCAGCTCCTCCTGCTGCTTCTGCCAGCCCAGCCCCTGCTGCTTAAGCTCCGCCGAATCCGGCGGCTGGCATGCGCACGCTGCCGGATTATAGGACTGATAGACTATACGCCCTTCTCCGCTCTTGGCAAGAGTAGCCTCCAGCGGCAGCCCTTTCTTCCACAGCAGCCATTTGCCCGAGCGCTTCATACCGAGCAGTGCGGTGGCGGAAGGCGTCTTCGCCGACTTCAGGATGGCTGCCAGGCCCCCGCCCCCCGCAGCAGCATCCGCCGCTACCGCCGTGAAATCCAGACTTGCCGGTTCTTGCGGACTTCCCTGCGTCTCTGCGGCTGTCTCCGGCAGCACGGCTGAGACCGCTTCGACCGGGGCAGCTGCACCCTTACTGTCCGGCAGAATCCCCGGTGCGACGGCAGCCGGAATAAGCATGAGCAGCAGCAGCATTAGAGCCAGCAGCACCCGGCGCTTCCTGAGCCTCGCGGTCTGCCGTTCCCGGGCCGATTCCAGCAGCCCTTCCTCGTACTGCTGCAGCATTTCCGCGGGCACCTTGCTGCGTTCAAATGCCTCATACACTTCCCCGGCCTGATTATAGCAGTAATTCGCTTTTCCATACTGCCCGTTCTTATAGTATTCCTTACCAAGCAAGTACCATGCCATCTTATTATCCGGATGCATCTGTACATAGGCTTTTAGATGCTGAGCATTCTTCATGTTGGCCTCCACTATTGGTGGTATGGTTATGTATTCGTATGTACCTTCTATTGTATATCGGCAGGGAATGCAAAAAAAGACACCTCAAGCCGCATTTATCGCGGTCCTGAGATGTCTTTTATGGAGACGGCAGAAGCTTAGCCCTCTTTGTTGAAAGGTGCATCTGCAATCTTAATGGAATCTGTAGGGCATCCGTCAGCTGAATCCTGCAGGTCATCGAACAAGTCGTCCGGAATCACAACATTACCGTGGTTGCCGTCGTTCTCATAGATCACTTCTGCCAAACCTTCGTCATCATAATCAAAAATATCAGGGGCCGTCGCGCCACAAGCACCACAAGCGATGCATGTGTCCTTCTCGACCCAAGTGTACTTAGCCATTTTTTTCTCTGCCTCCCGCTTAACTATACAGCCTGCAGTCGCAGCCTGTTATTTTTCTCATATTAATATAAATAGGATACAATTTCAATGAATTTTCAATGTGTTGACATTATTGCCTCATTCTCAGGGATGCTCCAAGCAGCTGATCCCGGGCCTTAATTCACTCTATCTCCTTGTCTGCGCCGCCCAGATTGTCCTTCTGCAGCGAGGTGCCCCGCTCCTTATGGTTACGCAGCCGCGCCGAGTGGCTGTCGCTCAGCATCCCTGCGGTCAGCACCGCATTCTCGCCGAACTTGTTACGCAGCATGTCCATCGCCTTATTAAGCGACTCCTTCTTCGGCTGCCGCTCGTAGTCGAACAGGTCCAGCTGAATAGCCGACTCCTCTTTGGGCATCAGCCCTTGGAGCGTTACCCCCAGCAGCCGCACCGGCTTGTCGCCCTTCCAGTGGCGCGCGAACTGGTCGCATGCTACCTTATAAATGTCCTCGGCGCTCTCGGTGGGAGCCTCAAGCTGGCGGGAGCGGGTGATCGTCTTCATATCCGGCGTGCGGATCGTCAGCTGTACCCCCGCTGCAACCAGCCCCTGCTTCCTCAGCCTCCGCGCAACCTGATCGCTCAGGTTCAGCAGAATCGGGCGCGCCTCAGCCAGCCCTACCACATCATGCGGCAGCGTGGTTGTATGGCCGATGGACTTGCTCTGCTCCCGCTCAGGATTGACGATTCCGTGATCAATCCCGTTCCCCGCCCGCTTCAGCCAGGCGCCCATGACACCGAAATGGCCGACCAGCATCGCCTCGTCCGCGGCTGCCAGCTGTCCGATGCTGTAGATGCCCAGCTTGCGCAGCTTCTCGGCCGTCTTGCCGCCAATGCCGAACATCTCATTGCACGGCTTGTCCCACAGCACGGACGGTACATCGCGCAGCCGCAGCACGGAGATGCCGCTGGGCTTCTTCAGATCAGAAGCAATCTTCGCCAGCAGCTTGTTGGGGGCAATCCCGATGGAGCAAGGCAGACCCAGCTCCTCCATAATCCGCCGCTGCAGCGCCTCGGCAATCTCCGGCGGCGTTCCGAATTGGCGGGAGCCGGTGATATCGAGATAGCATTCGTCTATAGAGACGGCTTCGAGCAGCGGAGTATAGCTGTAGGCAATCTGCATGAATGCATTGGAGTACTTGCGGTATAGATGAAAATCCGGATTAATAAGCATTAAAGACGGACAAATCCGCAGCGCCTTCTGCACCTGCATTCCCGTGGAGATGCCCAGCCTGCGCGCGGCGTAGGAGCAGGTGACGATAATTCCCCTTCTAGCCTCCACGCTGCCCGCCACCGCTGTCGCCTTGCCTTTATATTGCTCCGGATCTTCCGCCTCATGCACAGAGCAGTAGAAGGCATTCATGTCCACATGTAGAATAACCCTGCCGCTTGCCGGATAATATTGATCCACACTCTGCATGGCATCCACCTTCTTATCTTTCGGGGTTCCATTGTTATTGTCAGCATACCTCTACCCCGGCGGGAGGTCAACTTGCCAAGAGAGCCGCTTGTGACAGCGCGGTGAAAAGTTCTTTGTTACTTTCCCGCGTAAAAATGCTATAATATAAAAATTAATTTCCTATGCGAAGGCTAATAACACTTTTAGGAGGACACTCATGTCTAAGTCTATCTCCATCTTCGATACTACCCTGCGCGACGGAACACAAGGCGAGGGGATCAGTCTGTCGGCGGATGACAAGCTGAAGATTGCCAGGAAACTCGACGATCTGGGTGTCCATTATATCGAAGGCGGCAATCCGGGAAGCAACAACAAGGACATCGAATTTTTCAAAAGAGTCCAGGAGCTTCATCTGAATGCCAAGATTACCGCGTTCGGCAGCACCCGGCGCAAAAACACTGTAACCGAGCAGGACGAGGGACTGCAGCGGATGATTACCGCAGGCGTTCCGGCGGCTACCCTGGTAGGAAAATCGTGGGATTTCCATGTTCATACTGCCCTGCAGACCACCCTGGAAGAGAATCTGGCCATGATCTTCGACTCCATCTCTTATTTGAAGCGCAAGGGGCTTGAGGTCATCTTCGATGCAGAGCATTTCTTCGACGGCTTCAAGAACAACCCTGAATACGCCGCTGCTGTTCTCACCCGTGCCCGCGAGGCCGGAGCAGACTGGCTGGTGATGTGCGATACGAACGGCGGCACCCTGCCGCAGGAGATTCATGATATTGTGACAAGCATCGGCGTGCTGCTCCCGGAAGCATCGCTCGGTATTCATACACACAACGATTGTGAGCTTGCGGTTGCCAACACCCTGAGCGCAATCGGTGCCGGTGCCCGGCAGGTTCAGGGGACTATTAACGGCTATGGCGAGCGCTGCGGCAATGCCAATCTGTGTTCCATCATTCCCACACTTCAGCTTAAGATGGGCTATCACTGCATCCCTGGCGATTCCCTGCCGCAGTTAACCAATACGGCCCGGTTCATCAGCGAGGTTGCCAATGTGAATATGCCGGTGAATCAGCCTTATGTCGGCACAGCCGCATTCGCCCACAAGGGCGGCATCCACGTATCTGCCATTTTGCGCGATTCACGCACGTACGAGCATATCGTCCCTGAGCTGGTCGGCAATAAGCAGCGTGTTCTGGTCTCTGAGCTTGCCGGACAGAGCAATGTGCTGTCCAAGGCGCAGGAGATGGGACTCAGCCTTGATCCAAGCAGCGAGCAGGCACGCAAGGTGATTGACAAGATCAAGAATCTTGAACACCAGGGATATCAGTTCGAAGGCGCAGATGCTTCGCTTGAATTGCTGCTCCGGGAAGCGACCGGCGAGATGAATGAGCTGTTCACCTTCGAGTCGTTCAAGATGCTGGTTGAGAAGACCGCCGGCCGCCCTGTCGTCTCCGAGGCCTTCGTCAAGCTGAAGGTCGGCGGCGAGAGCCTGTACACAGCCGCCGAAGGCAACGGACCGGTCAACGCGCTGGATAATGCGCTGCGTAAGGCGCTGCAGACCTACTTCCCTCAGCTTAAAGATATGCACCTCTCCGACTATAAGGTCCGTGTGCTGGATGAACAGGATCAGACTGCCGCGAAGGTACGTGTGCTGATTGAATCCAAGGATTATAGCGACACCTGGAGCACAGTAGGCGTATCCAGCAACGTGATCGAAGCGAGCTGGGAGGCTCTGGTCGATTCCATGCGATATGCCCTTCTGGGACAGATCTCACTGGAGCAGGGCATCCAGACCAGCAATGAACCGAGAGGTCTGGTGAATCACTGACCTCCTTGGCTTCGCTCTATGCACTCCAAAAAGCCCTCCTCTGCGGAACTTTCTCCGCGCAGGAGGGCTTTTCACTATGCGGCTGATCGCCGGTGCTAAGAGCCAGTCAGCGCAATAATCTTTTTCTCCAGTTCCTCTGCGCTCAGGACCCCCAGAATAATCTCGCTGATGACCCCGTTCTTATCAATCAATACATTGGTCGGGAACACCGCCCCGTTATACTTGTCGAAGATCTGGCCCTTTAGATCATACATTACCGGAAAGGTCAGCATATACTTCTTGACGAAGCGTTCCGCATTAGGCTTGTAATCCTGGCTAGTTACGTTAATGCCGTATACATCCAGCACCTTGCTGTATTTCATAGCCAGCTTATTCAGTTCAGGAGCCTCCTGCCGGCAAGGATCGCACCAGGAGGCCCAGAAGTTAAGAATCACCGGCTTCTCCCTTGCCCCATCGACGCCATATTGCTTATCCCCTTCCTGCACTGTAAAAGGAGGCGCTTTGAGTCCGGCAGATGCACCAATCTCCGGTTCCGCCGTCCGCTGCAGGACCGCAACCGCCTTAGGCTCCGATTTCAATTTATGTTCTATGGCAAGAACGGCCAGAAAAACAATCAAGGCCAGAATCGTTACATTCCGTTTATGGACTGCTTTCATAGAGTTCAGATCCTTTACATGGAGGATTTTTCTCTATTGTACCCCCACTTGCTCCAGTTTCAAACGTTATCATAAAAAAAGAGGATTCCGTCAAAGACGAAATCCCATGAAGAGAGAGGGGTAAAGCTGACAGCGGCCAGGGAAGCCCCCGGCTGTTCAGACCGGACTCTTCCGTACAGCAGAGGCTGGGGAAGCTTCTGCTGCCCGGCTGCCGCAGGAGACCTGCGAACAGCTGCTGGCGCTGCCGCAGCGGGTGGCATGTGTATTGGCCTAAGGCCGATACGCAACGTAGCGCCTGACCCGCCGCCTTCCAGATATACCTTAATCAGTCCCCGCTTTGCACTGCAATCCGGCCAGTCTTACCAATAACTCTCATGTCCTGCTTAGATAGGCGTATAAGTCGCCTAACGTATCTACCTGATTCTTTTGTAAGATCTGGCGGATGTAAGCTACCCACAGCTTCGCCGTCATCTTGGCATCCTCCAGCGCATGATGGCGGCCCTCGATGGGAATCTCATGAATCGCCAGCAGCTCATCCAGCGTATAATTGCTGCGGTGCGGCTCCAGCCAGCGGGCCAGCATCATCGTATCCAGCACCCGGTGGGTTAACTGGACCTTGGAGGTCTTCCATAGGGCGGCATTCAGGAACGCCTTATCATGGGCACTTCCGTGCGCCACCAGTACCCGCTGCCCGACGAAGGACATGAAGTTATGCAAGCCGTCCATCAGCGGCGGAGCAGAGGAGGTCATCTCTGCTGAGATTCCGGTCAGTCTCGTAATATTGTCCGGAATCGTTGCCCCGCAGTTCACCAGTGTATAGAAGCATTCCTCTGCCTTGATCTCTTCCCCGACCACCCGGATCGCCCCGATGGACATAATCTCATCCCCGCCCTGGTGGGAGAAGCCCGTAGTCTCCAGATCGAATATCACCGTCTCCAGTTCAGACAGCGGAGTATGCAGCACCTCGGGACGCCGTTTCTCACGCATCAGAGAACGGATAAAGGCCATTTGCTGGGCTGTCTGCTGCGCCGATTCTCCGCCTCTCATGGAAGCGATGGCGGAGGGCATTCCGCCTTGCCGCAGATTATTCCAGAATCCTCCGCCCTTGCTCGGCTCCTTCATAGCTGTCTCCTTTCCGCTGACCGGAGCTGCCGCTGCAGCGCCTTATGCAGGCGTCTGATCAGCAGCAGGCTTTCCCGCAGCTCCGCCCGGAGCTGCTTATTCTTCAGATCATTCTCGGCATAATAATCGCTGCTCACGAGCAGGCCGTCCGTCACTGTAAACGGCGTGTTCACCCGCATCCTGAGCGCCGTCAGACAAGCGCGCCTGATCTCTTCCAGATGCTGATACTGCTCCAGCTTAGCCAGCTCATCAAGCCGCTTCAGTGTCGAAGATGCTTCGATTCCGTGCAGCAGCGACAAATGCCTGACAATATTGACAAGCGGAATGTAGAGACCATATTTGACATCGAAGCCGCCAGCATTATCACCGAACCGCTCCGTGAGCACCTGCCCCAGCAGATTCAGCGTTGCTTTATGGCGCACCGTATTGCGCAGTACCGCCATCGTCAATTTGCTGTTATCTGTGAATCCGGCATGCAAGGCTTCCCGCCACTGCGCAGACAGTGCCTCACTTCCCGCTACATGGCGCATATCCGAAGCTATAATCAGGTACCGGACAGGCTCCCATTCGAGCTGCTCCATCCAGTCAGACAGCTGGCGCTTCCAGTCTGCCAGTGACTTCCGCCAGAGCGGCTCAGAGCACATGACCCTGCCCTCGCATTTCTCATAGCCAATCGCCTCAAGCACATCCGACAGCATGCTGCCAAAAGCTTCGAAATACCTTTTCCGCTCACCCTCCAGCGCTTCCTCTACAATTAAGCCGTTATCCTGATCGCTCCACAGCGTAGCCTCCTGCCGGCCCGCACTGCCGAATACAATAAAGGAATAGGCGCAGGGAGGCAGGCCGTAGCCCGCCTCCTTCATCTGCGCCTCACATATGCGTACCGCCGTCCCGGCAAGCTGGTCATGCATCGCATTGACCCGGTGCATCCATACCTGAACGGGAATCACGCCCAGCTGCTCCAGCAGCACTTGTTGACAAGCGGTACGCCTCGCCTTAAGCTCCTCCGGCGAACCGGCTGTTACGATGGACAAGTAACTTTCTTCTTCGTTCCAATCTGCTGCCTCCATCGAAGCCACTCGGTCCGCCTCCCTGCCTGAGTATAAATATTAGTGTTTGAGGGTTTTGGATTCTGATTCACTAATCAGCTTCATTTGCTCAGGATAACCGTACGTACCATGCTCACTGATATCCAGACCCATCAATTCTTCTTCTTCCGTTACACGGATACCCATAACCATCTTCATTACATACAGGATGACGAAGGACATCACAGCTACGAACACGAAGGTTCCGACTACACCCAGTGCCTGCACGCCGAGCTGATGGAAGCCGCCGCCGTAGAACAGACCTGCTTTACCTACAAGTGCGCCTTGTTCAATCAGATCAGGTGCTGCGAAGAGGCCTGTAGACAACGCCCCCCACATACCGGCGATACCATGTACAGAGAAAGCATAGATCGGATCATCCAATCCTGCACGTTCCAGCCACTGCGAGGTCATGAAAGTAAAGGCACCGGCAATGAGACCGATAATGATGGCTGCCCAAGGCTCTACAAAGGCACAGGCACCGGTGATGGCAACCAGAGCTGCCAGTACGCCGTTAAGCATGGCCGGAATATCGGATTTGCCGAAGTACAGCCAGGAAGCTGCCAGTGCTGCCAGACCGCCTGCTGCCGCTGCAATGTTCGTAGTCAGCGCTACGTGTCCGAAGAATCCGCCCATAGGGGACAACGCGCTGCCGGGGTTGAAGCCGAACCAGCCGAACCAGAGAATGATAACACCAAGTACAGTGAAGACCTGGTTATGACCCGGAATAATAACCGGCTTGCCTTCTTTGTTGAATTTGCCAAGACGGGGCTTGAGGAGAATGGTCGCCACTACAGCCGCTGTTGCACCTGTAAGATGGACTACTGTAGAGCCTGCATAATCCTGCATGCTCAGCTCTGCCAGCCAGCCGCCGCCCCATACCCAGTGAGCTACAACCGGATAAATCACAACCGAGAAGAGAATTCCGAAGATAATATATACGCTAAGCTTAGCACGTTCAGCCATACCGCCGGATACAATCGCCAGGGAGACTGCCGCAAATGCCATTTGGAACAGGAATTTCGTATTTAGTGTAACATCGGAAAAGGCCAGGGATTCAAATGCGGAGGCTGTGGAATCTCCACCGTAGAAGAAGCCTGTAGTTCCGAAGAAGCTGTTGCCGTTACCGAAGCCAAGGCCAAAGCCCAGTGCCCAGAAGCACAAGCTGGCAATCGCCAGTGTCAGTACCGTCTTACCGGCCACGTGGCCGGCATTCTTCATCCGGACCGAACCCGCCTCAAGTAATGCGAATCCTGATTGCATGAAGAATACAAGGATAAATGCCAGGAACGTAAATGCAGTGTCGAGTCCAATCTGCAGATCCGGTGCTGCCGGACCCTCAGCCGCGAAGGCGCTGACCGGATAGATCATTAGTGTAATCATACCCAGGAACATCATCAACATCTTTTTTTTCATAGTGTACCCCACTCCCCAATGTTATATTTTCTAACAAAGCGTGAAACTCTTAATGTCATTATAATCAGAAGTCAGGTAAATTGACAAGACTATTTTTTTGAATGCTTTAATTTAATTTTGGAAGCTGCGCTTTTCTTCACTTAAGGACTATTCCCGAGCACGATTACCGGTAACCCGGCACAATTAGCACGCTTCCTTACGTACCAATCATGCAAACGCATACAGTCAACAGAGCTTTTTCCTAAGTTTCATACTGTATTTTTATTAATGTCTATTAGTAAACATGCCTTTTATTATCCCTTGATCACACCATACCGTATCACCCGCTCACCGCGATCCTGATGATTACCAGCTGAGCTGGGCGCTTAAGTATATGACACGCCATGTCATGTTTTACATGGATTCTTCTCCTCTAAGGAATATTCTCGCTTCGATTGCCTCCCCAGCATCTTTATGAAAAGTCAGCATATACTTTAAAGTAAGCGTCACGTTTGACTGTACGGTTTCCAATTTGATATGATTATTTTACGCAGGAAATAGCGAGGTGAGATAACTTGGAGATATGACCCTTTACCGGATCGGAGAGCTGGCCAAGGCTGCCGGCATCAGTGAACGTACCATTGATTATTATACGAAGCTTGGACTGATTACACCGGAATCCAGGAGCATGAAGAATTACCGGCTCTACAGTCATGAAACCTTAGTCGTTCTTCAACGTATTAATCAGCTTAAGCAAGAGAAATATACATTGGAAGAAATCAAATCCCTGATGGGCAAGTGGAATGCAGCCACACCTGAGGCTGAGGTCTCCGGCAAGCTGGTCCAGCTTGAGCTTCAGATGCAGCAGCTAGAACGGGAAGTGAAGGCCCTGGAGCCCGTGATAAGCGGTTTGAAGCCTGGCCAGGCCAACCGGGCACTGGCAGCACTGATTCCTCAGGGCGTCGCCTGTATGGAAGCGATCCGGCTTCTGCTGACGCAAGGGCCGCCAATGTAACAGCTTGTAATTTATAATGGAGGAATGAGCACATATGATGCCACTAATGTATCTGTTGTTAGCTGTCGCTTTTATCTTTTCTGTATGGGCCCAGTTCAGGGTCAAGGGCAATTTCAAGAAATGGGCCAAGGTGCCGAACATGAATGGCTTAACGGGTTATGAAGCTGCCCGGCGTATGCTGGATGCCAACGGACTCTACGATGTTCCCATTGAACCGGTTCAGGGAACCCTTACAGACCACTACGACCCGATTAACCGCGTTGTACGGCTGTCGGAGCCTGTATATTATGAAAGCTCCATCGCAGCGGTCTCCGTCGCTTGTCACGAGATCGGCCATGCGATTCAGCACAAGGAGCATTATCCGATGCTGGCGCTGCGCCACCGGATGTTCCCGGTCGTGAACTTCGCCTCCGGGGTCGCTCCCTTCATGCTGCTTGCAGGCTTCATCTTCAGCTCGTTCAACCTTATCGGGCTCGGCATTATCTTCTTCTCTGCCGCAGTAGCCTTCCAGCTCGTCACGCTGCCCGTTGAATTTAACGCCAGCAGCCGCGCGCGCCGGATTATGGTACAGCAGGGCTTCATCCGTAATGATGAAGAGCGCGGCGTAGCCAAGGTCCTGAATGCCGCAGCGCTCACCTATGTGGCAGCAGCGCTGGTATCTCTGATCGAGCTGATCCGCCTGATCCTGATGTTCCTCGGTAACCGCGATTAAGATCTATATTACTACACAGACAATACCCCGGTAGGCTATGAGCCGACCGGGGTATTGTCTGTGTGCCTGTCTTTGAAATAGGTAAGCAGAAAGTTACGGAAGGACTGGGCGACCAGCGGCAGCTTGCCTTCTGCCCGGTGAATCAGCCCGACGGTTCTGGTAATCGTAGGCTCCACCACCCGGACCTGTGCAGGCTGCATCGGGTTGGTCTGGTAGAGCGCCATCTCCGGCAGCAAGCTTACCCCCATCCCGGCGGCTACCAGACCGCGGATTGTATCGGTCTCCCCGCCTTCAAAAGCAATCTGCGGCTTGAACCCTGCCGCAAGGCAGGCCTGCCACACAATCGGCCGCAACGAGTAGCCTTGGCTGAACAATACGAACTTCTCGTCCCGCAGCTGTTCCAGCCGGATCACTTCCCTGCTTGCAAGCGGATGATTCTGCGGCAGAATGGCGAACAGCTCCTCGGTCATTACGATATCTCCGGCCACATGCCCTACATTCTCCGGGAACGGCGAGATGAATGCCAGATCCACCTCTCCAGAGATAACATCCTTGATTAAGGATGGATAGGCTCCCTGCTTGAAGCGGAATTTCACATGGGGATAATGGCTGCGGAACTCCGCCACAATGGAAGGAATCAGATGGGTCCCGAGGCTATGCGGGAAGCCGATGCGGATCTCGCCGCGCTCCGGGTCAAGGAATTCATGCACCTCCGCCACCGACCGGTCGAGTTCATTCAGGACCGACTCCACTCTTTTGCAAAAGAGCTGCCCGACAGGCGTAAGCTGCAGATTCCTCCCCTTCTGCATGAACAGATCCACTCCCAGCTCCTGCTCCAGCTGATGAATCTGGCGGCTTACCGCAGATTGTGCGACATGCAGCTCCTCCGCCGCTCTGGTGACATGTTCCTTCTGGGCAACCTTCAGAAAATACTGCAGCTGTCTAAGCTCCACGATTACACCCTTCCTTATCGACGTTTTCGTTTGAATACACGGATGATTAGCCCATAGATGAAGAATCCGGCGATCAGGCCGCCGATATGAGCTATATAGTTGATATTTTGAGCGGCAAAGGATACGATAATCCCCATCACCAGAAGTCCGTAAAGCGTCTTGCGCGAGCCCTCATCCATCATTGCCCTTTGGAACACCGCAATATAGAGGAATGCGCCATAGACGGCGTAGATCGCCCCCGAGGCCCCTACAGAGACAATTCCAATCTCCACATTCCCTCGGCTGCTTATAAGAACCCACAGCAGATTAGCAATGAAGCCGCCGCCCAGATACAGCAGTGCATAACGCCACCAGCCCATCAACCGCTCCAGCGGCGGGGCGAACACAAGCAGCGAGAAGGTGTTGAAGAACAAATGAGCGAAGCCGTTGTGAAGGAACATCGCCGTCACGCAGCGCCACAACTCATCCGTTTCCGCACCCACATTGACCGTAGCCCCGTACTCCACAAGTGTATACAGGTTGGTGGAGCCGCCATTCAGGGACAGCACGATGAACATAACCACATTGGCCAGAATCAGCGCACAGGTTACAGGATAATACCGGAGATAGCTTCTCCACTTCTCATACCTTATAAAAATCATAACATCCATCCTTTTATGTATGTTGTCCAGCTCGACATCCAGCTTCTAAAAAGATTATAATTTATTCTGGCAGGTACATGCCAATAATGCAATTCAAGGAGGAAACAAGGACATGACGCAAGAAAGAACAGGCGTAGCCACTTTTAAGGGCAACCCCATTACTCTGGTAGGCCCGCAGCTGAAAGCCGGAGATTCCGCGCCGCAATTCACGGTAAGCAAGAATCTCCTGGAAGATGTTACACTTACAGAATACGCTGGAAAAATCAAGCTGATCAGCGTTGTACCTTCCCTGGATACCGGTGTGTGCGATGCGCAGACCCGCCGCTTCAACAGTGAGGCTGCCGGTCTTGGCGATGATGTAGTCATTCTCACCATCAGCACAGATCTTCCTTTCGCCCAGGCCCGCTGGTGCGGCGCCGCAGGCATCGACAGTGTAATCACCCTGTCCGACCACAAAGAGACTTCCTTCGGACAAGCCTATGGCGTCCTGATCAAAGAATTCCGCCTCGACATGCGCTCCATCTTCGTTGTAGACAAGAACGACACTTTGGCTTATGTCGAGTATCTCGGTGAAATGGCTGAGCACCCGGACTACGAAGCGGCGATTTCCGCAGTTAAAGCTCTGCTCTAGGCTTAAACGGACAGCACTGATATGTTATACAGCATCCAAGACTATAAATGTACATTTTTGAAAAAAAGCGGCAGAAGGTCATCCTTCTCCGCTTTTTGCGTATGATGATCAATAAGGAATAGCCGTGCCCGGAACAGACTGTCCCACTCCCGGAAACCGCATACAATCCCGGCAATACATGCCCGAATGCTGTCCTTAATCCACCTTATATTTGCCCAGCTTCTTATCCAGAGACTGGTACAAACGCTGAATGACACGGTAATTGGCACCCAGATCGCCAAGCGACCCTCTGGATGCTGAATATATATCTACGGCACAGCGTACGGGCGTGGTGCTTAACACAGATACGGTAATATCCAGCGAGCGGCCTAACGCCGTTCTTTTCTCCAGGGTAATCTCCCCTACAGACTGCACTTCATGCAAGACCTTATAACCAGGAATTTTCTTCAGCGTTGCGGATACTTCATCCCACGCCTTGTCTCTTGAAAGATTGTAATAACGCGTTTTCAATGCCGGATCTTTGGCACGGTCGCTTGTTCCGTCATGACTGCGAAATAAACCGACCAAGGTTCTTTTCAACGACAAAATTCTTCCCCCTCTTCAAATCCCAAGTTCACTACCCTAAGTGTAACACTCTTGTCCGCGGAACAAAAGGGCATTGCTCACTTTAACCTTGAAAAAGGCACCCTCTACCCGCTAGTGAGCAGGTAACAGGATGCCTTGTCAATTCCATTAGAAAACCCGCCTATGCCGTCCGGCTGCAGTGTCTTCTGAACCTGCTAGAGCAGGTGGGTGACCGCAGAAGTCGTTTTTGAATTCCCCAGGTCATATAGACAGGGCTGTTCAGCCGCGCTTCATGTAGATCTCCCAAGACATTATCATTGGTTCAAAACAACGAGCAACCATAACGTACATCGCAGGATTTATAAACATTATAGTGCGTTTTGACGAAAAAGTAAACCTGTATGCGCTTTATTTAACGCCGGGATCATTTTCCGTTGACATTACTGCCCGGATGATCACGGAAATGTTAAGTCCGCTTAAAATCCTTACCGGTGTCCTTATCTCTGTCGTCTTCATCCTCGTCTTCGTCATCATCGTCATCATCATCGGCCGGCAGACCTTCATTCTCAGCTGCTTCCAGCGCAGCCTGTTCTTCAGCCAGCTTCTTCTTCTCCACTTGTAGTTGCAGCTTATTGTATGTAGCGAAGAAATTAAAGAAGGCGAGCATAGCAATCAGCGTAGGAATACACAGCACATAGAGCACCGGATACCGCAGACCTATATAAAGAAGAACGCCTGAACCAATCAACGTCGAGAACACACGGATCGGCCGGGCGATCGTGAGCAGAATCGAATTGGTTACCACTTCCTTGAACGTCATCTGGTAGTGAACCACGATGGAGAAGAAGTTAAACATCGATACGAACAAAATAATCATCAGCACCAGCATCAAGATACCGACAATCTTGAAATTCGGCATTTGCGTCATGTATACGGTCACATCAACGTACATCACGACAAACAGCAGGGTGTAGATAAGCCCTCCCAGCATGCTTTTCAGATAATTCTCTTTGTATCCCTGAAAAAAAGTGCGGAATGTACTTACATCGGTATTGCCCATTACCCATTTGCGCACCACTGTAAATAACGCCGACGTAGCCGGAAATACAGTGAATGGCGCGAATACACCAAGTACCCAGTTCAGCATAATCTGCTCATTCGGTCCGCCTGCTCCTGAACCCAGCATGAGGATCTTCATAATTCCTGCGAACAGAAACGGTATCGAACACAATGCCCATAAAATATTGCTGAAGGCGATGCGTGAGATCCATTCCGTGATGCGGTATATACCGCCCATTGCTCCTTTAAACTCCAATTCCCTTCCTCCTGTCTATCTTGTGCATACTGCGTATCTTAACTATACCTGTTTGTACAGGACTTTTCCAGCGCCCAAGTTTACAAGTTCTAGGTAAGTGTCTAAGCAAGCTCCGCAATACGTCCATATATTACATTGTAACCACAACAAATCCCCCATGCTCAAAGGAGGTTGACCTCATGTCCGCACCTGGCTGCTGCAATCCCTGGACTTCCACCGGAACAATTCTCGTGCTCTTCATCCTGCTGGTCATCATCAGCCGTACCTTCATCTAAGTGAATCCACAGCAAAAAAAAGAAGACGGGAACCGGTAACGGTTGCTCGTCTTCTTCAAGGTGTTCTGTTATAGCTTAAGCGTCAAAATCCTGCTTGGCCGGGCGGGTGCTTGTGCTGCTCGGACGCGAGGAAGGTCTTCCGTCTGTGTTACGGCTCGCTCCATCACGGTTGCCTTTGTAGCCGCCGCCGTAGCTGCTGCCGCTTCCGCTGTTGCCGCCATAGCCGCTGCTGTAGCCGCCACGGGTGCTTCCGCCGCTGCTGGCATTGTCACGATTTCCGCGATAGCCGCCGCCGCTTGCATTGTCTCGGTTGCCGCGATAGCCGCCACCAGAGCTAGAACCGGAACCGGAACGGTTGCCGCCATAGCCGCCGTTAGGCTTACGCCCGCTGCGGATGTCGTTCTTGCCGCCGCGGCGCTTGGCACGGATCGGATCTTCAGGAGTCAACTCAATTTGCGCATCCTTGTTATCGCCGGTAAGAAGCTTCATAGCTGCGGACAGCAACTGTACAGAATCATATTGCTCCAGCAATTGAATGGCAATGCCTTTGTATTCGTTCAGTTCGCCAACCTCAACCATTGCAAGCAGACGTTCTGCTGTAATGCGTTGTTTGCCTTCAATAGCCTCGGCCATCGTAGGAAGCGGTTTGCGGGTAATGCGGTGACGGGTCACGCGTTCGATCAGGTGCAGGTGATCCATTTCGCGCGGAGTTACGAAGGACCAGGCTGTTCCTTCTTTGCCGGCGCGGCCTGTACGGCCGATACGGTGTACATAGCTCTCCGGGTCCTGCGGAAGGTCGAAGTTGATTACATGCGTTACGCCGGATACGTCCAGGCCGCGTGCAGCTACGTCTGTAGCAACCAGTACATCAATGCTGCCGTCGCGGAATTTGCGCATTACAGCATCCCGCTGGTTCTGCGACAAGTCGCCATGCAGGCCGTCAGCGGAATATCCGCGCTTCTGCAAGCCTTCTGCAAGCTCGTCTACCCGGCGCTTCGTGCGGCCGAATACAATTGCCAGATCTGGCGATTCCATGTCAATCAAGCGGCTAAGCGCTTCGAATTTCTGGCGTTCAGGCACTTCAACATAAGCCTGGTCGATAAGCGGTGCGCTAATCTGTTTAGGAATTACGGATACATGCTGCGGGTTCTTCAAGAACTGCTGGGCAAGGCGTTGAATGTTAGGAGGCATAGTAGCCGAGAAGAGCATGGTCTGACGTTCTTCAGGAACGAGCTTGAGGATGGTCTGGATATCCTCCATGAAGCCCATATCTAGCATTTCATCGGCTTCATCCAGTACGATCGTCTGAACATCATCCAGGCGGATGGTCTTGCGGTTGATATGGTCCAGGAGGCGTCCTGGTGTACCAATAATAATCTGTGGTTTTCTCTTCAGTCCGCGGATCTGGCGGCCGATATCCTGCCCGCCGTAGATAGCCAGTGAACGAAGTCCTTTGAAGCGGGTCAACTTACCGATTTCTTCAGCGACCTGGATGGCCAGCTCACGTGTTGGCGTCATTACCAGTGCCAGAATCTTCTCTTCTTCTCTTGCGATCTTGGAGATGAGGGGAATCCCGAAGGCTGCGGTCTTACCTGTACCCGTCTGTGCCTGTCCGATAAGATCCGATCCGGCCATAGCAAGCGGGATAGCCTGCTCCTGGATTGGTGTTGCTTCCTCAAATCCTAGCTCTGTGATTGCTTGAAGTACTTTTGGCTCCAAGCCGAATTCTGCGAATGTTTTCAAATTATTCATGCTCCTTCTATACAGTGGACATTCCACATGCTTGTCTGTATTCTTAAGTAGCGGTAAACACATTTATAGGCTGTCCAATCATGCCGGATTTTCTGCATGGTTTAGCGCGTATTGGGACAAACAACTGTCCTATGATCAGGCCACTACATACACCTGACAATTGTAGCTTCGCATTCTAAGCAATGCAAAAATACCATTGTAACGTCCTACTCAAGAATATCCTATACATTATATCACAAACCCAATCAGGAATACCAGTGTATTCCTTACTTTCATTACTTACATGACACTCACACTACACTCAGAGGTGAATTTGCTTGGTTAAACTAAGATTATTCGGGAGCTTTCTTGCCGTCCTCTTCGGTTCAGCGATGATCGCAAGCGGCTTTAATCTGTTCCTGATCCCCCACAGACTGCTCAGCGGAGGCGTATCCGGCCTCGCCATGCTGGCCGGTTATTTCACTCCTTTTAACATCAGCTTACTCTATTTACTCTTCAATATCCCGCTGCTTGCTACAGGATGGTTCCAGCTGGGCCGCCGGTTTATTATTCTCAGCATGGTCTCTGTAGGTGCTACCACCTGGCTGATGACGGTGGTACCGGTCTTTCAAGTATCCTCGGATATGCTGCTTGCCTCTGTTTTCGGCGGGGTGCTTGTGGGTGCCGGTGCGGGCATCTC
This sequence comes from Paenibacillus sp. FSL P2-0089, assembly GCF_038595095.1. NCBI lineage: Bacteria > Bacillati > Bacillota > Bacilli > Caryophanales > Paenibacillaceae > Paenibacillus > Paenibacillus sp. FSL P2-0089. The sequence continues at coordinate 2,374,460 of NZ_CP152006.1, read as the reverse complement.
CTTCCGTGTAGGAGGCTCCTCAGGCGGCTTCGATATTCTGGGCTCCATTATAACACGGTACCGGGATTTCCCGGTAGGCAGTGTGCTGGTCGGTCTCAATGGTCTCGTCATTCTTGCTGCGGCTTATTTTGACGACAACTGGAATCTGGCGCTGGCTTCGATGGTCTCCATTTACGTCACCGGCAAGGTGGTCGACCTGATTCATATCAGCCACATCAAAGTTACCGTGTACATTATCACCAACCGGACTGACGAGCTGCTGCAGCAATTGCTGGGCCTTCAGCGCGGCGTTACAAAATTTAAGACAGAAGGTGCTTATTCTCATGTAGAACGGGACATGCTAATGACAGTGACCACACGGTATGAGCTTGCAGAACTGAAACGTATTATTAAAACAAGCGACCCGCAGGCTTTTGTAAATATCGTTGAGACTGTCGGTGTGATGGGCTCTTTCCGCAAACGGTAATTCATAAGAAAATGCTTATCCGTTCAAATTATGTTATATTATAGCTACGCAGGACCTTAACAATTTCATGAAGATTGTGATTTACCCTCTTTTTTCCAGGCACTTCGTTTTTCCGGGTGGACCCTGAATTCTGATTCAGTTCGATTCGAAAAAGGAAAGGGTGATTTTTGTGGAAATGGAAACGGTAAAACTGTCAGCAATCGTCATGAGGTGGTATCCGGATATGATACCGTTCCTGAAGCAGGACGAACTCAATTCTGTAATCGTACTGCGTGACGGTCTGAGTATTCTGGAACCGGCAGATGCCATGGATATCATCCATTACAGCATTTGCGAGCATCAGAATTCTGCGTATCTTCATTAAGCAAGCTGCCCTAAAGAGCAAGTTGTAATAGTTGCCGCCCTGGTCATTGGCCTTCGTGCCAGTCCGGGGCGGCATTTACTTTTATAATCAGCGGTTCAAAATCTGTACATCCCGTTTATAAACAACAAGAGCGGAAATATGACCTCAAAAAATTACGGGTATTGTTACAAGTCTGTTCTTTTTGGGTGCATCCGTTACCTTATACTTTATAAGGAATGTACATAAAGGGAGCGAATAAGAAATGAATATCACCTGGGCTTTACTGATGATGGCCCTGGGAGGCGTAGGTGTTCCGAATCAAGGACATGAAGCCGATGTGGCAGCAGCCCTGCAGAGCGCCATGAATCCCCCCATCGTCGCAGAACACACCACCAATCCGGACGCAGCAGCATCACCGAACGGAGGCGGCACTGCCTCTCCTGCACCTTCACCAAGCGCATCGCCGGAGACAGCACTTCTTGCCGATCCGCAGCCGGATGCTCCCAAGGTTAAAGGGATATACGTGACTGCCTACAGTGCCGGGGGTGCACGGATGGAGACCCTGCTTGCCCTGCTGGACAAGACTGAGCTCAACTCCATGGTTATCGATATTAAAGATGATGCCGGATACATCACCTACAAAACGGACAATGCTGAACTTCAGCAAATGGGACATCCACAACCGTTCATAGGTGATATCAACAAGCTGATGACCCGCCTGAAGGAGCATGATGTCTACCCGATTGCGCGTATCGTAGTATTCAAGGATTCTGTGCTCGCCAAAAAGAACAAGGAATTATCCTTCGTGAACAAAGACGGCTCTGTCTGGGCCAACAAAGGCGGAGACAGCTTCGTCAATCCTTATAATGAAACTGTGTGGAAGTATAACGTAGATATTGCCAAGGAGGCCGTTAAGCTCGGGTTCAAGGAAATCCAGTTTGACTATGTACGCTTCCCTGAAGGCTTCGAGAAGCGTGCGGACACTCTGAAATACACGAAGAGTGACAGACCGCGCGTGGAAATCATCGCCGACTTTGTCAAGTATGCCAAAGCTGAGCTCGCTCCGCTGGGAGTTCGGATCTCTGTAGATATCTTCGGATATGCCGCCTCGGTACCTGCCGCAGAAGGCATCGGACAGGACTTCGTGAAGATCTCCAAGAATGTCGATGTTATCAGCCCGATGGTCTATCCGAGCCATTACTCCACCGGCTGGTTCGATGTGAAGGACCCGGACAAAGACCCTTATGCTACCATTAAGGGCTCAATGGTCGATACACACAAGAAGCTCAATCCGCTAGGCAGCTACAAGCCGGTCATCCGCCCATGGATTCAGGATTTCACCGCCAGCTGGCTGGGCAGCGGGCATTATGTCAAATACGGCAAGAAGCAGGTCGAAGATCAGATCCGTGCCTTGAAGGATCAGAATATTGACGAATTCCTGCTATGGAATGCCAACAACCGCTACACCGCCGATGTGAAGTATGACCAATAAGCTTTCTGCAATTATCCGGACGTATCCATAGCCGCATGATATCCAGAGCCCGGCAGCTGCCGGGCTTTTTACTGGGAATATTTACACTGGGAAAATAAGTATTCAAAATAAAGATAACGGGGCATTGATCATTATGAAACAGACAACTTCCATTAAACAAAAGGCCGGGCAATTCCTGCATATATTGCTTCCGATTCTGATTACTCAGATTGCATTGTCGGCCATTACCTTCTTCGACACCAATATGTCCGGCAAATTCGGCACGAATGATCTGGCCGGCGTAGCCATCGGCACAAGCCTGTGGATTCCGATCCAGACAGGCCTTAGCGGTATTCTTATGGGGATTACACCCATTGTGTCTCATCTCCTCGGCAGCAAGCGGGGTAAGGATGTGGCTAACCAGGTGATGCAGGGCATTTGGCTCTCCCTGATCGTATCCGTGCTCGTGCTGATTCTTGGCAGCCTCGCTCTCACACCGATCCTGAATTTCATGAATCTAGAGCCTGCGGTACGAGATATTGCCTTCCGCTTCCTCGGTGCTATTTCCTTCGGCATTATCCCGCTGTTCGGCTATACCGTTGTCCGCAGCTGTATTGATGCCCTGGGTCAGACCCGTGTCTCCATGTTCATCACCCTGATTGCCCTGCCGGTCAATGTGGGGCTTAACTATCTGCTGATCTTCGGTAACTTCGGCTTCCCCCGCCTTGGCGGAGTAGGCGCAGGCGTAGCCTCTGCGATCACGTATTGGGTCATTTTTCTGATTGCCCTAATCTTCGTCTACCGGGCTGAGCCTTTCCGCAATCTGCAGATTTTCCGTAAATTTCACGCGGTGTCCCTGGTAAGTCTCAAGGAGCTGCTGAAGATTGGTGTGCCTATCGGCTTTTCGATCTTTTTCGAGACGGCGGTGTTCTCGGCTGTAACCCTGCTGATGAGCCGCTTCGATACCATTACAATCGCTGCCCATCAGGCCGCCATTAACTTCGCTTCCACCCTTTATATGATTCCGCTGAGCATCTGCATGAGTCTGACGATTCTCGTCGGCTTCGAGAGCGGCTCCGGCCGGCTGAGGGATGCGCGCCAGTATGGCATTATGGGCATTGGTACGGCGGCTGTCCTCTCCCTGCTCACAGCGCTGGTGCTGCTCTTCGCCGGGAATCATGTCGCCGGACTGTATTCGGATGACCAAGAAGTGATCTCGCTGATCCAGCATTTCCTGATCTACGCGATCTTCTTCCAGATCTCCGATGCCATCGCAACCCCGACTCAAGGTGTGCTGCGGGGATATAAGGATGTTAATCCTGCGTTCGTCATCTGCTTCATAGCCTATTGGGTGATCGGCCTGCCCGTCGGCTACCTGCTCGCCACTTATACTGAGCTTGGGGCTTACGGCTACTGGATCGGACTCATTACCGGCCTTGGAATCGGCGCAATTCTGCTCCTGGGCCGGCTCGTCAGGGTGCAGCGCAGATTCGCCCCGGAGAAGGCATGAAATAGCACGGAGCTCCACAAAAAAGTTCTTGTCTTATAACAAAAACAGCCACAGACATCCGGGAGATTTCACCCTTCGTCTGTGGCTGTTCTTCATTAACGGCTCTTTACAAGCAAATCTACTGCTTCCTTAATCACTTGATCAGGGGAGTTCCCCTTCGCAAGCTCTTCCTGAATACAGTGCTCCAGATTGTCTCCGATCACTGCACCAATAGAGCGGTCTACGGCTGTTCGGATCGCTGTCAGCTGAGTCACAATCTCGCGGCAATCTTTGCCTTCCTCCAGCATCCCGAGTACTCCCCTCACCTGACCTTCGATACGCTTCAACCGGTTGCTAATAGCTTTATCATACTCCACTGTCCCTTGGCCCCCTCTAGATGAATAAGTTCACGCCGGAATCCTCGGCAGCTCCAAGATAGCTGGCAACACCGCCGAAGTCTACACCTTCAATTAATTCCTCCTGCTTGATGCCCATGATGTCCATGCTCATCGTGCAGGCCATCAGCTTAACCCCGGCATTCAGTGCGCCTTGCATCAGATTCTCCAGGGATTCCACATTCTTGCGGCCCATAGTATAGCGGATCAGCTTCGACCCAAGCCCGCCCATGTTCATGCGGGATAAGGGAAGCTTCCGCGTTCCCTTCGGCATCATCATGCCAAACATCCGGTCTAGAGCATTCTTCTTCACCTGCGGAGACTGCCCCCGGCGCAGAACATTAAGCCCCCAGAAGGTAAAGAACATGGTTACCTGCTTGCCCATTGCTGCGGCGCCTGTTGCAATAATGAAGGAAGCGATAGTTTTATCCAGATCACCGCTGAAAACAATCATCGTTGTACCTTCAGAGACCGCTGACTGTTCCGCCGGAACTACGGTTCTGTCTGCCGGGTCTACTCCCTTCCGTACCAGCGCCTGAACCTTGCCCCCGGATACATCCACAGCTTCCAGTGTGTTCCCTGTCTTGCTGCACCACTGCCTGATATCAGCGGCAAAACCGAAATCCGTTGCAGTGATCTCAACCCGCTGGCCTTCCTCCATTAAGCTTATAGTCTCATATACTTTGAGTATAGGGCCGGGGCACTGTAATCCGCAAGCATCCAGCAGGAGCTGCGGCTTAGGGCTGAGCTGTTCGTGGCTATGGACTATACTGGCGGGAGACGGGGCATTCACTTTTAAAGCCGGCGTCTCTCTTTTGCCGGAATCATCAGTGTTATCCCCCCTTGCCATCGCTGCGTATGTTTTGTACCCTCCGTCAACATTTCGTACTGCATATCCGTATTGGATTAACATGCGGGCAGCAATGTAGCCGCGCAGCCCTACCTGGCAGGACACGGCGATCTCCCGCTCTCCAGGAATCTCTGTGAGCCGGTCTCTCAGCCCAGCCAGCGGAATGTTGATGGAACCCGGAATGAACCCGGCTAAACGCTCTGCTTCGTCTCTGACATCAATGATGAGGCCGCCACTACGTGTGAATTCGTCCACTTCATGCCATTGCAGATTACGGACGAGTCCCTCCATCAGATTGGAGGCAACATAGCCCGCCATATTGACCGGATCTTTGGCCGAGGAATACGGCGGCGCATACGCCAGCTCCAGATCGGCCAGCTCATCTGCCTTAAGCCTGCTGCGGATCGCGGTGGCAATGACATCTATTCTTTTGTCCACTCCGGCACTTCCGGCCGCTTGTGCTCCATAAATCTCTCCTGTCTGCGGGTTGAACAGCAGCTTAAGCGCTATTGGTGCAGCACCGGGGTAGTAACCGGCATGAGAATTCGGATGGATATGCACAGCTTCATAAGGTACCCCAAGCGACTTCAGCGTCTTCTCGTTGTTCCCGGTCAGCGCAGCAGTCATATCGAAAATTTTGATAATCGCAGTACCTAATGCCCCAGTGTAAGAGGCTTCCCGGCCGTTGATATGATCGGCGGCCAGACGCCCCTGCCGGTTCGCTCCCCAGGCCAGGGAGACCATGGTATCGAACCCTTGAACGCGGTCCTTCACTTCAATGACATCCCCTACGGCATAGATGGCCGGATCACTGGTCTGTAGCGAGGCATTGACCTTAACCGATCCCCGGATGCCCAGCTCCAGCCCGCAGCTCCGTGCCAGGTCATTCTCAGGACTGACCCCAATCGCCAAGATAACCATATCTGTTCTAAGCTCCCCGCCGGAGGAGAGACGGAGCAGGCTGCCTTGCTGTTCAATAGCCTCTACACCCTCATTCATCCGCAGTTCCACCCCGTGCAAACGCATATGCTCTTCCAGCGGACGAACCATCTCGAGATCAAGCGGGTTCAGAATCTGCTGCCCCCGGTCAATCACAGTGACATCAAGCCCCCGCTCCCGCAGGTTCTCCGCCATCTCAAGACCAATAAAACCTGCACCAATTACAGTGGCATGCCGGGGGTGACGGCTGTCCACATAGGCCTTGATACGATCTGTATCAGGAATGTTCCTTAAGGTAAACAGGTTCTCAGCCTCTGAAATACCCGGAATCGGAGGAACTATCGGCTTCGCTCCCGGTGAGAGTACTAAGATATCATATGGAATCTGCAGTCTCTCGCCTGTTGTAACATTGCGGCAGTGTACCTGCTTATGTTCACGGTCAATCTCTGTCGCCTCGGTAAAGATTCTCACATCAATATTGAAGCGTGCCCTAATTCCAGCCGGTGTTTGCAGAAACAGCTTGTCCCGGGAATCAATACTCTCCCCAATATAATAAGGCAGCCCGCAATTGGCAAAAGAAACATGCTCTCCCCGCTCAATCATGATAATGTTGTCTTCTTCGTTCAGTCTTCTTAGGCGTGCCGCAGCGGATGCCCCTCCGGCAACACCGCCGATAATGACTATAGTTCTACTCATGCTTATTCCCTCCTAATTGTATACCCCTATGGGTATTAATATATACGGGTGGGGGTATACTGTCAAGTCAAAAAAGAGCAGCCCCTTCCGGTGATGGAAGGCTTGCTGCTCCGGTGAAATTTGAAGATCCTATAAATTCTGCTGCTCTTACTGGGACAAACGGGAAGCCAGCTCATACAGCTCAATATTGAAATCCTTCTTCGTATTCACTACCTTATCGATATCGGTCAGGGTCAATTCCCCTTTAATAATTCCGCATGCCTTGTCCGATTCGCCTTCGATCAGCTTACGGACCGCGAAATCAGCCAGACGGCTGGCGAGGTTACGGTCTCCTGGTGTTGGAGTACCTCCGCGCTGAATGTGTCCCAGTACCGTAACACGGGCATCCAGGGAAGCATGGCGGTCTTTGAGTGCCTGAGCAACATCCTCACCCTTGCCGACGCCTTCAGCTACAATGACGATACTGTGACGTTTGCCGCGTGCGAAATTATCCTTCATCCGGTCAGCTACCTCATTCAGGTCATAAGGCATTTCCGGCACCAGAATCGTCTCCGCCCCGGAAGCAAGGCCTGCATGCAGAGCGATATCTCCGCAGTGACGCCCCATAACCTCTACGATGGAGGAACGCTCATGGGATGACATGGTGTCGCGCAATTTATTGATCGCATCCACTACCACGCCAACGGCAGTATCGAATCCGATAGTGTAGTCTGTGAACGATATATCATTATCAATGGTACCCGGCAGAGCCATCGTCTTGATTCCAAGCTTGCTGAGCTTGTTGGCGCCATGGTAAGAGCCGTCTCCGCCGATAACAACCAGACCGTCGATGCCGAGCTCATTCAGAATGTCAGCACCTTTCTGCTGGCCTTCCGGCTTCATGAACTCCAGACAGCGTGCAGACTGCAGAACCGTACCTCCGCGCTGGATGATATCTCCGACACTGCGCAGATCCATCGGGAAAATGTCGCGGTTCAGCAGGCCCTGATACCCGCGCTGAATGCCGAATACTTCAATTCCGAAGTAGATCGCGCTGCGGACAACCGCACGCACTGCGGCGTTCATCCCCTGGGAGTCTCCTCCACTGGTTAATACTGCGATTTTTTTTACGTTTGACATTCTGTTAGTTCCTCCTTAAATTTGTGCCAGTTTCTCCCCTTACCCGGAGAAGATCCGGCAGCATCTAATACATGTGTTTGCGTATCCAGCGGCTGTTGACGAAGAAGAAGAGTCTGGTCAGCGGACTATTCTTCATCAGCCTCCGGGATACCGAGCGGACCTCGCGTTGCTCACTAACCTTGGGATCGGATAAATACAGGGCCAGCAGTCCTTCGATGATCATACGGTGCATGGAGTTCTCAGGAAGACTCCGGACATCCTTACGGGCCCACTCCACAATGGAAGCGATCCGGTTCAGCATCATATCCGTATTCTCATAATAATTGCAGAAATTGAGATCACCGCCGGCCCGGTCTTCATCCTGGTCAATCAGATAATCCAGCATGATATGCAGACCGCACACATGCGGAAAATAAGCAGCACGAATGGATGATGATGCCACTGTGCTTAGCTTAGGATCACAGGACGCCAGAAAAAGCATGAATACGCCCAGGGTTGAACCGGTTGCGGCAGCAAATTCATTCCACTGGAGATGAGGCGCGCGTTCCCCCTCCTTCTCCCACCATTCCTTGAGGGCAGCTTCTCTAAGCTCCGGGTGAATGTGCTTATAGACCTGAAGATCAGTGTACAATACAGCCAGATTATAGACCTCTTCAGCAGCAGCACCGTAGCCGGGTAGCCGGGAGGTCATCTCCTGGCATTTGCGGACCAGTCTGTGCAGGTATCCGCCGTCATTCTGTTCCGTGCGCAGCGCGTAATAGTTCACAGGCTCCGCGCCGGGGGTAACAGCATCCAGCATGGACTTATGCAGCAACCGGAAATCGGCCGGATCAAGCGAAGTACTGCGGTCACACAGGTTGTCCAAATAATCACTGATCGTCTGATAAGCAACAATTAGCGGAATCAGTATATGTCTCATCGACAAATTGCCGGCGGCATAGATTCCGCCGCCTTCGCAATGAAACTGCTTCGTTTCAATGCTGGCAAGCGCTTGCTTACGGAGCTCGGGATCGGGAATTCCTTCTGCATCCTTGCGCCAGGAATCGAGACATGATCGCACTTCCGGCAGCACGTACTTATAGACCCTCTTCATGAGTCCAATAGGACCGCGCGGACTACGGTTACGGCCTTGCTCAAATTCATTCAATGACAGTGCCTCCACATTGTTGTCTCCTTATCCAAATCATGATTATTATAATATGCAGAGCGGATTTGTACAAACAACAAAATCACTTTCGCAAACTCTTGAAAGATTCAGAAAATCGATATTATACGAATCCCCCGGCCTCTCCGCTTTATGCTATACTATACTTTTCTATATCCCGAAGGAGTGCACAATCATGAATGCGAGGCGGAGCGGCGGCCAATACAGTGATCAAAACTGGCTGCGATCCTTTATGTTTACGCTGTACGGCACCAGTGTGCTGGTTGTTTCTTATTTCCCGTTATTTTATGCCCACTTAGGCTTCAGCAGTCCGCAAATGGGTCTGCTCTACTCGGTAGGCCCGTTGATCTCGATTCTCTCTAATCTGTTCTGGAGTATGATGAGCGACCGGCTGGGTACCGTCCGTAAGATTATGGCTCTCCTGCTTGGAGGTCAGCTGATCACCGCCATTATTCTGGCCAGAGCCACCGATTTCTCGAGTGTCATGCTTATTTTATCCTTTTTCTATTTCTTCTATTACCCTGTCTTTCCACTGGCAGATACGATGGCAATTAAAATTGCCCAGCGTCACGGGCGGAATTTCATTGCCATCCGTGTATTCGGCTCGCTCGGATACTCCTTCTTCGCCCTTACAATCGGCTATGTACTCAGAACGCTGGGACCTCAGTACAGCGTAGCGATTTGTATTGTGATTGTCGTAACCGCGCTGCTGATTACGATTGGGCTGAAGGATGTGAAGCGAACCGAGGCGGCTCCGCTCTCTGTAGACAAGGAGTCTACGGACAGAACGCTGAAGGGCGCCGGACTCCGCGAGATTCTCCTGCAAAAGGAAGTGCTGTGGTTCTTCGGTTCTGTATTCCTGCTCGCCATCGGCTACCGGATGAACGAGGCCTTCCTGACGATCAGCCTCAAGGGCATGAATGCAGGAGATGAAGTTGTCGGCTGGGCGCTGCTGGCTTCAGCGCTCAGTGAGATCCCCATCTTCTTCCTGCTCAGCAGATATGGCGACAAGTTCAAGGAGCTGCCGCTGCTTGCTTTTGCCAGCCTGATGTTCACGCTGCGCTTTCTGTTCATGTCGCTGGCCCGGGAGCCGGGTACCGTGGTTGCCATTCAGGCCATGCATAGCATTTCGTTCGGCATTTATTATGTAACTGCGGTCCGCTACATCACACGGATCATCCCTGATCACCTGCGGGCAACCGGAATGGCACTCTTCACCGTCGTATGGTCCAGCGGCGCAGGTCTGCTCAGCGGCACCTTCGGCGGACTGATCTACCAGGATGCCGGCCGGATTGTATTCTATCTGGTTGCTACCGGCTTCTCGGTTCTGGCCTTCATCGGCTTCCTGTCCAAGCATCTGATGGACCTCGGGGGCGGCACGGACCGCCCGCTAAGGAACAAGACCCCGCTCTGACTGATTATGGGCGGGGAAGGATATAGCACCACCAGGCACGCCGCAGCATAACAAAATGCTCCGGCATCCCCATTGTGGTCGGTTTTCCGACCATATCCCGCCCACTCGCCTCTTCCGCACCGAATATGGTCGGTTTTTCGACCATATCCTGCTGTTCGCTGAAATCAGCGAAGTCATTCCTATTAACTTGATGCGTAACTTATCCACATCGGACGTAAATCATAATTTCCTAACCAATAAAAAAACACAGCCCCCGAAGGAACTGTGCTGCTCAAGCTGCCTGATGCTACTTATGCCAGTGCGTGCTAGATCAAATATATATATTGCGGCTGACAGAAGCTCTGCCTTGGCCGTATTTTATAATTTAACTACGTTCGCTGCCTGTGGACCACGGTTACCGTCAGTAACATCGAATTCTACCGCTTGGCCTTCGTCCAAAGTCTTGAATCCGTCGCCTTGAATCGCTGAGAAGTGAACGAATACATCTTCGCCGCCTTCAACTTGAAGGAAACCATAACCTTTTTCTGCGTTAAACCATTTTACTGTACCTTTCAAATGAACAACCTCCTAAAAATACCGCCATATATGGCGTATGCTTACATTATACTCTTTCTATACTTGTAAAGCAATCCATCTTTTCCCTGATTTCATGATTTAATTTGCTTTTCCCTTCTCCGGTGCGTTATCATTGACCCAAAAGCCAAAAATCGCCAGGGTGGTAATGATAATGATCAAAAAACATGAAATATACAAAACAGACAAGTGGAACATGATGACGGTGGAGGTTCAGGGACGTTATATTATCCTTCGTGAAATCTCCGACCAATGGGGAGAAGAAACGCATACCTTCATGAGCCGTCCGGCTATGATGCAGTGGGTGAACAACCGCTTCAATAAAGAATCCTACAAGGATAATGAAGAAGAGTACAAGAATATCATCGCAGCCTTCAAACAGGTATAGTCCGGCATGGATAATGAGAGTCTTGTCATTTATGTCATTGTCGTCCTGTGCCTGGGTGCCGTACTGATTATGAGCAAGGACAAAATGCCCCCGCGCTTGAAGCGCGGGATGGCATTGACCGCAGTCATTATGATTGCGCTGGCTTTTGTCTTCATTATTTATAGCCTGCTCACATAACTTCATCTGTAAGCAAGATTTAATAAACATGAATTGGCAGGGCATACTAAGCAGACTTTGAGAATCAGGAGGCTGCCGTCATGTCCGTTACCGCCAAATCACTCCCGCTCCTGCTTGCGCTCAGCCTGCTGCAGGGAAATCTGTCCTCAGCGCTCCCGCAGGCGGAGAGCAGCCCAGCCGCATCCCATCTACCGAGGAGGATTTCTATGGAACAATTACCTAAGAGAAGTGAAGTGCCCGCCGAGAACCGCTGGAAGCTTGAAGATATGTTTGCTTCAGAGGAGCAATGGGATGCCGAATATAAGGAAGTGAAGGCGCTGATTACAAGCGCTGCCTCCTTCCAGGGGAAGCTGGATTCTCCGGATGCCCTGAAGAAGTGCTTCGAGCTGGACGATAAGCTGTCCCTGCTGACTGAACGCCTCTATGTCTATGCGCATATGCGCCAGGACGAGGATACAGCGGCTCCGAAGTACCAGGCTCTCTCCTCCAAGGCCAAGAAGCTTGGCGTTGAAGCGGGTGAAGCTCTTTCTTTTGTCACACCTGAGATTCTGGCCCTGCCTGACGCGACACTGGACCAGTTCATCGCTGACCCTTCGCTCTCCGACTACACCTTCACCTTGACTGAAATGAAGCGTGAGAAGGCCCATGTCCTGTCCAAGGCGGAAGAAGCGCTGCTGGCTCAGGTCAGCACGATCGCCCAGGCCCCGCAAACTGTATTCAGCATGCTGAATAATGCGGATCTGAAGTTCCCTAAGATTAAGAACGAAAAAGGCAAGGAAGTTGAGCTGACCCACGGAAGCTATATTCAATTCCTCGAAAGCCCGGACCGTGAGGTACGCAAGAACGCCTTCAAAGCGGTCTATGAAACTTACGGCAAGCAAAAGAACACGATTGCTGCCACGCTGAGCGCGAATGTGAATAAGAATGTCTTCTACTCCCGTGTGCGCAAATATCCTTCCGTACTGGAAATGTCCTTGTACGGCGACAATATTCCGAAGGAAGTCTACACGAATCTGATCGATACGATTCACGAGAGTCTGCCGCTGATGCACCGTTATATGAAGCTGCGCCAAAAGCTGCTTGGGGTAGATGAGCTACATATGTATGACTTGTTCGCTCCGCTGGTGGACGAATATAAGCTGGATATTACGTTTGACGAGGCCAAGAAGATTACCAAGGAAGGCCTGAAGCCGCTTGGCGAGGACTACCTGAGTGTTCTGCAGGAAGGCTATGACAAAGGCTGGATCGATGTCTACGAGAACGAGAACAAACGCTCCGGCGCATACAGCTGGGGAGCTTACGGCACCCATCCTTTTGTGCTGCTGAACCATAATGACAATCTGAACAGCATGTTCACACTGGCACATGAGATGGGTCACGCCCTGCACTCCTACTATTCGGACACAGCGCTGAAATACCGGGACGCGCAGTACACTATTTTCCTGGCGGAGGTTGCTTCTACTACCAATGAGGCGCTGCTGATGGATTACCTGCTGAACAAATCCACAGATCCGAAGGAAAAAATGTACCTGCTCACCTATTATGCCGACCAGTTCCGCACGACGGTATTCCGGCAGACGATGTTCGCTGAATTCGAAAAAATCATTCACCAGCGTGCTGAAGAAGGCGAGTCGCTCACACCGCAGGATCTCTCGGCTATCTACTATGACCTGAATGTCAAGTATTACGGCAAGGATATGGTGATTGATCAGGATATTGAGATGGAATGGGCACGGATTCCGCATTTCTATAACAGCTTCTACGTCTATAAATATGCTACCGGCTTCTCGGCGGCGACGAGCTTCGCCAAACAGATTCTGGAGGAAGGCAAACCGGCGGTTGACCGTTACCTCGGCTTCCTGAAGAGCGGCGGCAGCGATTATTCCATTAACATCCTGAGCAAAGCCGGGGTTGATATGTCGTCTCCTGAACCGATCCGCGAAGCCATGAGCGTATTCGAGAGCGTGATCGAACAGATGGAGCAGTTGACCAAGTAAGACAGAAGGCTTAGTATTACAGTAATCCCTTGCCCTTTGATGGCAGGGGATTTGTATTGTCAGATCATCCTGAGGAGGAAGCTATATGAAATTTCAATGGTCACTTATATTAGGTTTATTTTTCGCTCTGCTGACTGCAGTTTTCGCAGTAATGAATGTGGATACGGTGCCCGTTAATTTCGGGTTTGACTTTGTCAGCATTCCGCTTATCCTCGTTATTCTTGGCTGTGCGCTGATCGGCGGTGTTGTGGTCGGTTCGTACGGAATTTTCCGCCAGTATAAGCTGCAGAAGCAGATTAAGAGCCTGAATGCCGAGCTTGCCAAGCTGCGTGACGCTAATAGTATCAACATGGAACCTATCCCTGCTGAGAGTGACCCCTTTACGCCAGAAGGATCATCCCGGCTGTAACCCATAGACGAATAGGAGGAACTATCCTTGCTTACCATCCAGCCCAATGAAGAATATATTCTGAATCTGCTCAAAAAACTGCTCGACACCCCAAGCCCCAGCGGCTTCACCGCCCAGGTGATGGCACTCGTGGCTGAAGAAGCGGCGGCGCTCAATATTCCGCTCACCTGGAATGAAAAAGGCGGCGCGATGCTCACCGTACCCGGACTTGATCCTTCGCGCACGATCGGCATCAGCGCCCATGTGGATACGCTCGGTGCCATGGTCCGCTCTATTAAGTCTAACGGTACCCTCCGTTTAACCTCTGTAGGCGGATTCAGCATGAACAGCATTGAGAATGAATATTGCATCATCCATACCCGCAGCGGCTTAACTTATACCGGTACGATCCTGACCAGTCATCCTTCTGTGCATGTGTATGCCGATGCCCGTGATTTCAAGCGCGCGGAAGAGAACATGGAAATCCGGATTGATGAGCTGGTCTCCACCAAGGATGATGTGCTGAAGCTGGGGATTTCGGTAGGTGACTTCATTTCGTTCGATGCAAGGGCGGTGCTTACCCCCAGCGGATATATCAAATCCCGCCATCTGGACGACAAAGCCAGTGTAGCCGCCTTATTCGGGCTGCTGGAGAGCATCCGGCGCGAAGGCTGGAAGCCGCTGCATAACCTGTCCCTGCTCATCTCCAACTATGAAGAGGTAGGTCACGGCGCTGCCTGGATTCCAGGGGAGATCAATGAGATGATCGCTGTGGACATGGGCGCGATGGGCGATGACCTCAGCTGCAAAGAGACGGATGTCTCCATCTGTGCCAAGGACTCCTCCGGCCCGTATGACTATGCCATGACCAGCCGAATGATCGAGCTGGCGAACGGTCTGGCTATTCCATTCGCGGTGGATATCTATCCGCAATACGGCTCCGACGCCTCTGCTGCACTGCGCGGCGGAAATAACATCCGGGCCGCACTGATCGGACCGGGCGTACACGCCTCGCACTCCATGGAGCGTACCCACAAACAGGCTGTGCTTAATACGGCTAAGCTGCTGGCGGCTTATGTTGGGGCGAACTGATCGGGCTGCTCGCCACGGCGGGTCACTTTCTATAGCAACACGACCTGGATATTAGTAAACAAGTACAAAAGGCAGCACCAGCTCATTTCAATAGCTGGTGCTGCCTTTTTAGTTAACCTTGGTGATATAGTAATTAGACAAATATTACTTTACACGGCCGAAATGTTGCAACTATTGCAACCTGGCCCGCCCATAATTGAATATTTGCAGGGATTCCTGCACAAATTGCAACAATTCCCCTGCCCACCGGCTCCGGTGAGGAATAATCCTGCATTTTGGGCAACATTTGCGGATTAGAGCTGAGATAACGAGAGAGATGTTGCATTTTGGGCAGGATTTCCGCATACCCTCTGACTTTGAGGATTAGGGCTGTGTTCACGCGTGAGATGTTGCATCCCCCGGTTAAGGCCATACCTGCTCCAGCTTGTCCGCATAGTACTTAATGGCCTTACGGTAATCCCGGATACCAGGATCGGCGGATGTATCCGCAAGCAAGGTAAGCAGCAGTTCCATGGCCTCGGTGTGAGCACCGAGATTATGCAGCGTCATGGCCAGAAAAGCCTTAAATTCCGCACGCTGCGGGAATTCAAGCGCTCCCTGCTCCAGCACCACACGGGACTCCGCATACTGCCCGAGCGTCCGGTAGGTACTGCCCAGGCCCAGCATCGCGCCTGCCTTCTGCTCCGCATCTGGAAGCCCCAGGGCAAGACTCTGCTCGTAATAGGACACCGCCTCACGCTCCAAGCCCAGCACATCATGCGTCCATGCCAGCTGATAATGCAGCTCGGCATTGCTCCCGTCTGCTGACAGTAGCTCTAGCAGCATGGTCCTTGCTTCTTCTGCCCGGCCAGAGGACCGGAGCTGCACAGCAGCTTCTATCGTATGAGTCACAGCCACTGTCCCCTCCTTCTGCACCGCGGTGTTATTTACCCGCGATCTTCTCCGCCAATTCATTCAGATACGTCCAGCGTTCCATCAGACGCTCCAGCTCTGCCTCGGCCTGCCGCTGCTTCTCCACCAGCTCCTGCAGCCTGCCGGAGTCGGCGAAGGCCGCTTCCATCTGGGCCGAGATGTCTGTCAGATGCTGTTCTGCCTGTTCAATGGCCTCGTCGATCCCCTCATACTCGCGCTGCTCCTTGAAGGTGAATTTCAGCTTCTCGCGCGGCGCTGACCCGGCCTGAGCATTCCCGCCCTGCTCAGCAGCGGCACCAGCCCCGCTGGCACTGCGGCCGGAGCCGCCGTCTGCCTTGCCGGCGTTCTCGCTGCCGGATGGGACGTTCTTCGCCAGCCACTCTTCATATTCGCTATAGTCGCCGACATGCAGGCGGATGCCCCCATCCTCGAAGGCAATCAGCTTATCCACGGTACGGTCCAGGAAGTAGCGGTCATGCGATACGGTGAAGACTACGCCGGGGAATTCATCGAGGTAATCCTCCAGCACAGCGAGTGTACCGATGTCCAGATCATTCGTCGGCTCATCGAGCAGCAGCACGTTCGGGGCTCCCATGAGGACGCGCAGCAGGTAGAGACGTCTTTTCTCGCCGCCGGACAGCTTGGAGATTGGCGTCCACTGCATCGCGGGCGGGAACAGGAAGCGCTCCAGCATTTGCCCGGCGGTGATGACACTGCCGTCTGCGGTCTTGATGATCTCGGCTTCTTCCTTCACATACTCGATCGCCCGCAGGCTGAGATCCATGTCCTGATGCTCCTGGGTGAAATAGCCCAGCTTCACGGTTGTTCCGAGCTGCACCTCACCGCTGTCCGGGGTAAGCTTACCGGCAATCAGGTTAAGCAGCGTGGACTTGCCGCTGCCGTTCTTGCCGACAATCCCCACGCGGTCCTGCGGCACAGCAATATAATTCAGATCCTTGATTAAGGTCCGGCCATCCAGCGATTTGGTGAGATCCTGAATCTCAATGATTTTGCGGCCCAGTCTGGTGGAGGCTACAGAGATATCCATAGATGACGCCGATGCGCCTCCCGTGCTATCCTTGAGCTTCTCGAAGCGGTCGATCCGCGCCTTCTGCTTCGTGGAGCGGGCCTTAGCCCCGCGGCGAATCCAAGCCAGCTCGGTGCGCAGCAGATTCTTGCGCTTCTGCTCGGCCGAAGCCTCCCGTTCTTCACGGTCTGCCTTCAGCTCCAGGAACCGCGAATAGTTCGCTTCATACCGGTACAGATTCCCGCCGTCCAGCTCAAGCATTACACTGGCTACCCGTTCCAGGAAATAACGGTCATGCGTTACCATCAGTAGCGCCCCGCGCCGCTTCTGCAGATACTGCTCCAGCCAGGCTACGGAATCCGTATCAATATGGTTGGTAGGCTCATCCAGAATCAACAGCTCCGACGGTGTAATCAGTGCCGCCGCCAGCGCTACGCGCTTGCGCTGTCCGCCCGACAGGCTCTCCATCCGGGCATCGAACCGGGTAATCCCCAGCTTCGTGAGAACCGTCTTGGCCTCACTCTCCAGCTGCCAGGTGCCGGCGGCGTCGATGGCCTGACCAATCCGGACAAGCCTGCTCTCCAGCCCTGAGTCTCCCGGATTCTGCTCCAGAAGAGACATCACCTCCATGTATTCCCGCATCGTCGCAAGCTCCGGGTCCTCTCCGGCAAATACCTGCTGCAGGACCGTATTTCCAGGCTCATAAGGCGGATTCTGGGCCAGAAACTGCACCCGCACATCATTGCCGATGCTAATCTGCCCTTCATCTGCTGTATCGAGCCCGGCGATAATCTTCAGAAAGGTTGATTTTCCCGTGCCGTTGACGCCAATTACGCCTATCTTATCCCTGTCGTCCATGCCAAAGGAGGCATCACGGAACAAGTTTTTCTCCCCGTAGCTCTTGGAGAGGTGTTCCACCGTCATAATATTCATCAGTTGTCCTCGCTTGCCTTATATTTTGAAACCGGAACTTAGCTGTACTCTCTTAAGATTCAGCTTCAGCAGGGAAGTCGCCCAGCGCCGAATCCAGGCTGCCTAGTGCCCCATTGATAAAGAGCCTGGCCGCAAACTTCGCCCTCTTATCGGCATCCGCCTCGGCAAACTCAGGGTCGAACAGGATATCCATCTTCAGACGGTCCAGAATCCCGATGTACGACTGTGCCATCAGCTCCGGCTCGGTAGCCCCGCCTTCCAGCAGCACCTTCACCACAGCCTGCATATAGGCTTCCATGAACTGTGCCATATACGCCACCAGCTCAGGGTTATTGTTAGGCGCACGGAAGAACAGCTTCGTATGCTGCTTGCGCTCATAGTAATAGAACAGATGATGCTCTGCAATCACGGAGAGCTTGTCTGTCATTGCGGAGCAGGTCCTCAGCTTACCCTCAAGCTGCTCAAGGAAGCCTTCACAATCGCGGCGGGTAACCGCCATGAAGAGCTCCTCTTTGCTTTTAAAATATAAATAGACCGTACCCTTGGCAATGCCTGCACGTTCGGCCACTTCCGACATCTTGGTCTCATAAAAGCCGCC
This sequence comes from Paenibacillus sp. FSL P2-0089, assembly GCF_038595095.1. Classification (NCBI taxonomy): domain Bacteria; kingdom Bacillati; phylum Bacillota; class Bacilli; order Caryophanales; family Paenibacillaceae; genus Paenibacillus; species Paenibacillus sp. FSL P2-0089. Next base: position 2,356,028 of record NZ_CP152006.1, on the reverse strand, counting down.
TGAACCGAAAAGCTCATAAGCGGCATCCAGAATAGCTGCATGTTTGTCTACGGATGCACTGCTCAACGGTTCACCTCCCAACCCATAGAATCCTGTATGTTACCGGATAACGCAACGGCCGGCTTAATCCTCAGGTCCGTCCTTATCCTATGTAACTGATATAACTGACCAGCAGCGCTACAGCACCGCCTATTATAGAACTTACAGCATTTACAGTATCATTGTCCATCCAGCGCCAGCCCCTGGCGTATACCGTAGGCTTCCCGCAGTGCTTGGAGGCCTCGACCTCGCGGCCGCAGACCGTGCAGCGGTTCATCCGTTGCACGGTAGCACCCAGAACCGAGTCGGCAAAAGCTCCCGCAAGCCCGCCCAGTAGTCCGGCCAGCACCAGCAGCCAGAAGGCATGCGGCGTCATGCCGGAGGCCGCCCGCAGCAGCCAGGAGGCCGCGCCGATGAGCGCTCCTCCCGCCGCAGCAGCCAGCGTCCCGGGCAGGGATACGCCGCCGGAGGTGCCTGCCTGGAGCACTTTCCCGGTCAGCACCGACCGGGGAGGCTTCCGGGCCAGCGTGCCGATCTCTGTCGCCCATGTATCCGAGGTCACAGTAGCCATCACCCCGATGAACAGGAAGCCCCAGAGCTCCAGCGGATAGACCGCGTTCAGCAGAACGGCCAGCATCCCGAGTCCGCCGTTGGCGAAGACCTGGCCCGCGTCGCGGCGTCCGGTTTTGTCATACGTGGCCTCCAGCTCTGCCTTATTCTCATGATGCAGCTTCGACAGCAGGGTTGAGGAGATGAAGAACAGGAGCAGGATACCGAACCAGAACAGATTCCCCGCGCCGAAATAGATCGTCCCCATAACCACTGCCGCCACCATTCCTGAGAAGCTAAGCGACTGCTTCCAGTAAGCGGCCCCGGCAACCAGCAGCGCACCGCAGGCCCCGATCAGCCATTGCAGCACTTCAAGTCCTGAGAGCATCGCCTTAACCGATCAGGCAGGTGCCCATGAGGGTATCGCCCCAGAACAGCTCGAACGAATCGCCCGCCACTACAGGACCTACCCCGGCGGGAGTTCCGGTGAAGATAATATCGTCTTTGCCCAGCCCGTAGCGTGCGGCAATGAATTCAACGATTTTTTGCAGGGAGAAAATCATGTTCTTCACGTTCCCGCGCTGAACCTCAATTCCGTTCTTACGGACGGTGAAGTCGGTGGCCTCCAGTTCCTCTTCCTCAGGCAATGCCATGTACGGGGTCAGCGGAGCTGCGTTCTTGAAGCCCTTGGCAGCCGTCCACGGCAGACCCTTGCGCTGCAGATCATTATGCACATCACGGAGCGTGAAGTCGAGGCCCAGCGCCATGACATCCACCAGCTCCTGCACGCTCATCCCCGGCACGTAATCACGTGCAATGCGCAGCACCAGCTCCCCCTCGTAATGAATCAATCCGGCGTCCTTGGGCAGATGGATGATCGCTTTATCCAGGGCCACGGCAGCATGAGACGGCTTCAGGAAGATCAGCGGCTCGGCAGGCACCTTGTTGCCCAGCTCCTCCGCATGTAATTGATAGTTGCGTCCTACACAGTATACATTATTGATCGCACTGCTCATTGTTCCGTCAGCTCTCTTCCTCTATGAATTGGAATTCATACTGCAATGCTGCAATCTTTATTAGGCCTTCAAAAAGAGTTCGCCCCAAATATCCGGACGGTTCGTACAGATCATAATATCGGAATGAATCTCCGACAGGCGGCGCATTTCCTTGCCCTTGTTCAAGGTCCAGGCCATCACCTGCACCCCGCGTTCAATCAGGGATCTGGCCAGAACCGGGCTAAGCCGGTCATAGCTGATGGATAAGAAGGAGCAGCCCAGCTCATCAAGCTTACCCGCAGGATTACCGGATCTGGAGTCATAGATCAGCCCTGTATGGAACCGCGCGTCCAGCTCCTTGATCCGCCGCAATACGCCGGCATCGAACGAGGTCAGCACCACTTCCTCACGCATTCCCCTGGCATTTACCAGATCAATGACCGCCTGCGCAAGACCGGGATACATGTCGCCCACCGTCTTCAGTTCAATATTCAGCCGCAGCCGGCCTGACGCCAGAGCGAGCACCTCCTCCAGGGAAGGCACCCGCTCTCCGCGAAAAGCACGCCCTTTCCAGCTACCGGCATCCAGCCGCCGCATGTGTTCATAATCCATATTTTTCACCTTGCCGTGTCCATTAGTCGTGCGGTCCAGGGAATAATCATGGATGACCACAGGCACCCCGTCCTTCGTCAGCTGCACATCAATCTCCATCCAGCGTACAAATGGCAGCGCAATCGCCATCCGCACGGCAGCCAATGTGTTCTCAGGGGCTTTACCGGAAAAACCACGGTGGGCTACACACATATTGTTCATCATTGATACGCACCTCCGGCTATTTCACCGCTTGGGTTACGGTACCGTCATTGCGGACCTTGATCAGGCCGGAAGAAATAGATTGTATTCTGTGCAGCAGCAGCTGCCCGTCGGCTTCATTCATCGGCACAGGCTGCGCCAGCTCGGCATCCATCGGCTTCAGCTTAAGAGCGCATTGCCCCTGCTTGCTGCATTCCGCCTGGAATACCGCCGTCTCCCAAGTCGCCGGGATGGAGCCGCGTGTGAAAATAAAGTTGCCTGTGCTGTAGGCAATCCATTTGCCTTTGTACGGCTCAATTCCCTGCAGCACATGAGGATGGCCGCCCATCACTAGATCGGCTCCGGCATCAATGAAGCTATGCCCAAGCGCCTGCTGGGTCTTGTCATACTGCTCCATCCGCTCCCGTCCCCAATGGACGACGACAACGATAACATCGGCCTTTTGCTTGGCTGCGGCAATCGCCTTGAGCGCTTCCGCACTGTCATACACGGAGGCAAGGCCAGGCTTGCCCGCTTCCGCCTTCCATTCAATCACCGGCATCACCCGGGTGAAGCCCAGCAGGGCAATCTTAATTCCATTACGTTCAAAATACTGCGCCGAATAGGCCTCCTGGCTATTCCGCCCTGCCCCCACATGAGGGATTCCGCGCTCACCCAAATGCTTCAGGGTGTCCAGCAGACCTTCCTCCCCCTGATCCAGTGTGTGGTTGTTAGCCAGATTGACGGCATCCACACCGGCGGCTTTGAGCGCGTCCAGTGCTTTCGGCGGGCCCTTGAACACAAACTGCTTGTTCTTGGCCCCAACCCCGCGTGTAGTAATCGGCGTTTCCAGATTGACTACCGTGAGGTCATCCTTCTTGAACATTCCATCCAGCGCGCTGTAGGAATAATCGTAGCCCTTCTGCTCCAGCAGCGCGCCTGCTTTTCCACTGAAGATGATATCTCCGGCAAAGCTCAGCTTCACCGTCCCGCCGGAGGTATTCTCCGGCAAGCCTGCGACCAGCCCACTGCTGCTTCCCGTTGTGGCCTGCGGTGCATCCGTAGGGGTTGCCTGATCCGTTGGTGACGGTGCAGGCGTAGCCGAAGCTTCCGTGGTCGCCGCAGGCACTGGAGAAGCCTCCGGTGTCTCCTCCGGAGCAGGCTCAGCAGTGGCTGTAGCCTCCGTCCCAGTCTCTGCCGCTGTAGGTACGGCTTCTGTAGGGACGGCCGCCGTTGCATCAGCTTCTGGTGAAGGGGAGGTGACAAGCGCCGCTGGCGGAGCAGCAGAGCCCTGCGGGTCCTTGTCATCCATGAATGAATAAGCGAGCGCTGCGGTAATCATCAGCAGCAGCGCCACATTGACCCACGCCCAGACCCTTCTGCGCCGTCGCCTGCTATGTTGTCTCTTGCCTTGTCTATTGCCTGATCTCGGCGGATACATGAGTCCAAGTAATCTCCTTTACCCTTAAAGTGTTTCTATTATAGCATATCTATCAGCTGCCGCTCCAAGCCGGGAACGGAGCCTCTCATAAAAAAAGGTGGAGCGCCACTGCTCCGCTCCACCATTGCTTTTAGATTGTAGCTCCCGCCGGCTCCGGCAGCTTCGTGAGGCTGGCTGCGGCAGTCTCAGCCGTAAGCTTCGCCTGCTTGATGCAGTCCGGCATCCCGATGCCGTCATAGCCTGCGCCAAAAGCATAGACGCCGGGCAGCTTCTGCGCCAGCTCACTGCGCAGGCCGGCAATCCGGCCGGGATGGCCGACCGGATACTGCGGCATGGATGACCTCAGTCGGGTAATCTCTGTGAACAGCGGTGCTGCGGTGATCCCCATAATCTCCTTCAGGTCCTTGCGGACCAGCTCTGCCAGCGCGTCATCGGGCAGCTCCACATTCTGTTCATCCCCCGACCGTCCCACGTAGCAGCGCAGCAGTACCTTATCGTCAGGGCTGGTATGCAGCCATTTGGTAGAGGTCCAAGTGCAGGCGGTGATGTTCCGCCCTTCCTTACGCGGAACAAGGAAGCCCGATCCGTCGTATTCAGTAACGATATCTTGCCGGGTGAACGCCAGAACCACATTAGCTACTGATACATAGTTCACTGCATCCAGCGCCGATACATCCACATGGGGACGCAGCAGCTCTGCGGCTGCGAAGTTCTGCACCGTAATGTAGATGTCGTCTGCTTCCAGCAACTCACCGCCCTCAAGCTCCACCTCATAACGGGCAGCGCCGGAAGAACCGGCACCTCCCAGAACACGGATGGATTTCGCTCCTGTCCCCGTGAGCTGTCGGACATCCTGCAGCTCATGGATGAGCGCATGCACGAGACTTTGCAGCCCCTGCCGGAAGGTGAGGAAGGCGCTTTTCTTCGTTCCGGTATGGGTCTCCACCGGCTTCCTACCGGTGGTCATTCCACGGATCAGGCTGCCGTACTGGCGCTCGACCTCACCGAACTGCGGAAAGGTCGCCTGAAGACTGATCTTGCGCATATCCCCTGCATAGATCCCTGCCAGCAGCGGCTCCGTCATATTTTCCAGCACCTCTGTACCAAGACGGCGCTCAATCAGATCGCCTAGCGACTCATCCTCTGCACTTCGGCGGGGCGGGAGTACGAAATCCATCATCGCCCGCATTTTGCCGCCGAAGGAGACCAGACCGCTCTTCAGGAAGGGCTTCAGCTCTGTCGGAATGCCCAGCACAAGACCGGCAGGCATCGGATGGAGCTTGCCACGCTGCAGAATGTAGGTCTTCTTGGCATTAGGATTCGTGCTTACCAGCTCGTGGTCCAGCTCCAGCTCCCTGGCCAGATCGACCATCGCCGTCTTACGGGCCAGGAAGGAATCCGGGCCCTTCTCAATCACGAAGCCGTCACGGTGCAGTGTCTCGATTTTGCCGCCAAGGACCTTGTCCTTCTCGATTAAGGTAATCTCCGGCTGTACTGCCGCCTCACGGTAGAACTTGCGGATATAGAACGCGGCGCTGAGCCCGCTAAGGCCTCCGCCGATAATAACTACCTTGCGGGGTGATGCCGTCATGGCAGATTCACCTTCAACTGGTTCGCCTTCGTACGCACCACATCGCTGAGCACCGACATATAGGCCGGATCACTGTTCAGCGAGTCAATCCGCAGAAGACGCATATCCAGCTCGGAGGCAAGCTGCTGCGCTTCAATATCCAGATCGTACAGCACCTCCAAATGGTCGGAGACGAAGCCGATCGGGGCTGACAGCACGTATTTCACCTGACTCTCGGCCAGCTCACGCAGCGTATCGAGAATATCCGGGCCCAGCCAAGGCTCAGCCGTCCTGCCCGCACTCTGCCAAGTGAACTGCCAGGATTCCACCCCCGCCTGGGCGGCAATCGCCTGAGAGGTCTCCAGCAGCTGGTCACGGTATGGATCACCCATCGCCAGAATACGTTCAGGAAGACTATGTGCACTGAACAGCACGCGCACTTCCTCGCGCGACGCGCCGGTCTCTTCGAACTCGTCCAGCTTGGCAGTCACTCTCCGGCTAAGCACATCGATCAGCTCGGGGTGCATATGGTAGCTCTCTACGAACTCCATATGAATACCGCAGGCTTCGGCTTTTTCCTTGGCGCGCTTGATATAGGTTCCTACACTCATCACAGAGTAATGCGGAGCCAGCACGATGCCAATCGCCTGGGTAATACCGTCCCGGACCATAGCCTCGACACCATCCTCGATGAATGGTCTGGCATGCTTGAGACCCTGGTAGCAAACATACTGGATCTGCCCGCTGTTCAGCTTGGCCTGCAAGGCTTCCACCTGACGGTCGGTATTTTCTCTAAGCGGAAAAACCCCGCCGACAATCGCCTTGTAGCGGTCAGTCAGCTCTTTAAGCTGCTCAGCAGAGGGAGCGTTCCCCCGGCGGATATGCGTATAATAAGCCTCTACATCCTCAAGACTCTCAGGCGTGCCGTACGACATCACGAGTACTCCAATTTTGTTGGCCACGGTTTCCATCCCCTTTATGAATTAATTAACGTCCTATACAGCAAAGAGAGCAGCAAAGGCTGCTGCCATCTTGATGCTATTTCTTCAACTAGGCCAGCGGCGGTGCCGCCTGTTTCATTGCTGCTGCAGAATACTCATGCACGTAATCCGTTAGTTCCTTGAGCGTATCGAGTGAGGCTTCAGGGAATAATCCATGTCCCAGGTTAAAAATATACCCCGGCTGCGTGATGCCTTCATCGATCAGTTCCTTGGCCCGGGCTTTGAGCATATCCATCGGCGCGGTCAGCAGGTATGGATCCAGATTGCCTTGAACCGCATAGCCCCCGCCCAATCTGCGCCGTCCTTCGGTGATGCTTACCCGCCAGTCCAGCCCGATCACATCGGCCTGCAGCTTGGTCAGGCTGGGGAGCAGCTCCCCTGAGCTGACACCCGGGAAGTAGATCTTCGGAACCTCCAGATCAGACAACTCGGCAAAAATCCGGGTGATCGTCGGCAGCACATACTGCCCGAAATCACGTGGAGCGAGCGCCCCGACCCAGCTGTCGAACAGCTGGAACGCCTTCCCGCCGCTAGCGACATGGGCGCGCAGATAGGCGATAACCATATCGCCCAGCTTCTCCATCAGCTTCTCCCACACCTGAGGCTGGCTGAACATCAGCTCCTTGGTGCGGTGATAGGTCTTGGACGGTCTGCCTTCGATCAGATAACTGGCGATGGTGAACGGAGCCCCGGCGAAGGTGATCAGCGGAACGTCCAGCTCCTTGTCCAGTATGGCGATGGTCTCCAGTATATGGCCCAGATCGCCTTCCACATCAATCGGCTTCAGCCGGTCCACATCACTTGCGGAGCGGATCGGATTCTCGATAACCGGTCCGATGTTCTTCACAATGTCAAAATCCACACCGAGGGAGGCCACCGGATTCATGATGTCAGAATACAGAATCGCCGCGTCCACGCCCAGCTTGCGCACAGGCATCAGGGTCACCTCAGCCGCAAGCTCAGGCTGCCTGCAGATCTCAAGCAGCGAATATTTCTCCTTGATCGTACGGTAGTCGGGATCATACCGGCCAGCCTGCCGCATGTACCATACGGGGGTGTACTCCGTGTTCTGCTGTCTGCAGGCACGGATAAAAGTGTCGTTGTAGGTCATGATAAGATCTCCATTAGATTTAATAGAATACTGTGAAAAAACACATATCATTATTATGCCCCTTTTGTAAGCGGCTAACAACCGCCTCACCCGAAAGGGAATGACAATCCCATGACATTACTATGACATGTGTTGCATTGTCCCGCTGAAAAACTATGATATACTGATATAATGTCAATTTTTCGTGAACTCTGTAACATTGAATCCCCTGAAAGGAAGTGAAAGCACTTTGAAGAATTGGGAGACCTGGAAAGTCAACCTCATGGTGCTTTGGTTCGGCCAGTTTCTGGTGAATGCAGGCATGACTATGATTACCCCGTTTCTGTCGCTTTATCTCGCCAAAGATCTGGGGGTGACCGGCGACCGCGCAATCGGGATGTGGGCCGGGCTTATTTTTGCCGCCAACTTCTTGACCTCGTTCATCTTCCAGCCGCTCTGGGGCAAGCTTGCCGACAAATACGGACGCAAAATTATGCTCCTGCGCTCCAGCTTCGGCATGGCGATTGTTATTGTGCTGATGGGCTTCGCCCAGTCCCCGATGCAGCTGCTGCTGCTCCGGTTGCTGAACGGAACCATCTCCGGCTTCAACCCCGCCTCTGTCGCGCTGGTCTCAGGCACCACACCGAAACCGAAGATGGGCTTCGCGATGGGCCTGATGCAGTCCGGCGCGGTAGCCGGAACGATTCTGGGGCCGCTAATGGGCGGCTTACTGGCGGACTGGATCGGGTTCCGACCGATTTTCTATGTGGTCGGCGCGCTGCTGTTCGTTGCTTCATTGCTGGCGTTATTCCTGGTCAAAGAGAAATTCGACCGGGCAGAAGCAGCACAGGTGCCTCAGGTATCCGTGCTGGAAGGCTTAAAGGAACTGGCGAAGGTACCGCAGCTTCCCGCCTTGTTCGGCGTGACCTTCCTGTTGCAGTTCGCCATGGTCAGTCCCATGTCGCTACTGCCGCTCTATGTAGAGAAGCTGCATGGCACCACCGTGGACCTTGCGTTCTGGGCAGGTATGGTCAGCGCAGTCACCGGCATCTCGAATATGCTCGCTTCGCCGCTGCTCGGCAAGCTCAGCGACAAGGTAGGGGCGCACCGGATACTGACCTTTGCGCTGATCGGCGCCGCTCTGTTCCTGATTCCGCAGGCGTTCGTGACCAGCGTCTGGCAGCTGATTCTCGTCCGCTTCCTGATGGGCGTCTTCATGGGCGGCCTGCTGCCTAGCGTCAACGCCCTGATCCGCTCCTATACGCCTGACGGCAAGGAGAGCCGGGCTTTTGGCTTCAACAGCAGTACGCTCGCGCTCGGCAATATGCTCGGTGCGGTAATCGGCGGTTTCCTGTCCGGTTATATCGGGATTGAAGGCCTGTTCATTGTCTCCGGTGCATTCCTGCTGATCAATACGGTCTGGGTGCGGATCAAGCTGTACAAGAAGACTGAACCCCGGCTATTCCGTTAACAGGCTGCTTTTCTTATGGGCGGTATAACTGGTGTGGCTGGTGTAGCACAAGTTATTTCACCATTGCCAGCGCCAGGCCGTCATAGGCAGGCAGCAGTGTGCTGGTCAGGCGGGGATCGCCCGCTATCATCTCATTGAAGCGGCGCATGGCCTGGACTGCCGGTCCGTTCTTCTCCGTATTGAGTGTGCGTCCGCGCAGAAAAATATTGTCCCCGGCAATAATCGCCCCCGGCGAAGCCAACCGGATCGCATATTCCAGATAATTCGGATAGTTCTCCTTATCGGCATCGATGAAGAAGAAATCATACCTGTTCCCCTGTGCTTCAAGCAGCTTCAGGCTGTCCAGTGCAGGGCCGATCCGGTATTCCACCCGGTCCCCGAAGCCCGCCTGCTGCAGATGGCTCTGTGCCAGCTCAGCATAGTCGGCCTTAAGCTCCAGAGAGGTCAGCCGGCCTTCCTGCGTAAGTCCCCGGCACAGACAGATTCCGCTGTAGCCGCCTAGCGCCCCGATCTCCAGCAGGTTTGCTGAGCGGGAGAGGGTCACCAGCATCGTCAGCAATCTGCCGTAGCCCGGGGCAATGGACACCTCCGGCATGCCTTTGGCCGCGATGGCTGCTTTGACTTGGAGCAACAATTCATCTTCTGTATATAGCTGTTCGCTGTACTCTTCCTGATTCTGCATATGTATTCTCCTCTTGAATGGGTGTATGCGCCTGCGGACAGGCATTGTGCAGAACTCTTCCTTACCCTATACTGTAAGCTGAACGTTCTGCAGGTTCAGATGACAAACCATATAAATTGAACTTGAAAATCTACAGACAGGGAAAAGTAACGGAGCCCCTACTGAAAAACTTACATGTACAATTTATATAGTTACTCTTATTGTACTGGCTATACGTATTTATCCACAAGTTAAACGGAGTTGAGCGCACTTGGGCAAATTACAATTGATCGCCACCGCCCCCATGGGGCTGGAGGCTGTAGTAGCACGCGAATTAAACGAGCTGGGTTATGAGACCACGGTCGAGAACGGACGGGTCCTGTTCAGCGGGGATTACATCGACATCTGCCGCTGTAATCTGTGGCTGCGTACCTCGGACCGTGTACTGGTTAAGATGGGCCAATTCCCGGCCCGGACCTTCGATGAGCTGTTCGAAGGAGTGAAGGCGATAAATTGGGAGGACTGGATTCCCGAGAACGGCGAATTCCCGGTAGAGGGCCGTTCGCATAAATCTCAGCTGACCAGCGTACCTGCCTGCCAAGGGATCGTTAAGAAGGCCATTGTCGAGAAGCTGAAGCTGTCGTACCGCACTGAATGGTTCCCGGAGAACGGCCCCCGGTATGTGGTAGAAGTGATCCTGCTGAATGATATCGCGCTGATCACCCTGGATACCACCGGCCCGGCCCTGCACAAGCGCGGCTACCGCCGCCAGGCTACGGAAGCGCCGCTGAAGGAGACGATGGCTGCGGCTCTGATCCAGCTCAGCCGCTGGAACGGCCATCGTCCGCTCTATGATCCTTGCTGCGGATCAGGCACGATTCTGATCGAGGCTGCGATGATCGCCTGGAATATCGCGCCAGGCCTGCGCCGCTCCTTCCCATCCGAGCACTGGCCGGAGATTCCGCAGCGCCTGTGGGAGGAAGCCCGCGAAGAAGCCTTCGATGCGGTGCGTGACGATTACCCGCTGCAGCTGACCGGAACGGATATCGATCCGGCAGCAATTGAGATCGCCGAGGCGGCGGCGAAGAGCGCCGGACTCTCCGGTGAGATTACGTTCAAGCATATGGCCGCTGCGAAGGCCCGGCCGGAAGGCGAATATGGCTGCATCATCACCAACCCGCCTTACGGCGAGCGGATCAGCAATGACAAGGAAGTGGAGAAGCTGACCCGCCAGTTCGGCGAGATGATGCTCTACCTGCCGACCTGGTCGTTCTTCGCCATCAGCCCGTACAAGGAGTTCGAGCAATACTACGGACGCAAGGCGGACAAGCGCCGCAAGCTCTACAACGGCCGGATCGAATGCCAATACTATCAATACCTGGGGCCGCTGCCTCCGCGGAAATAGCAGGAACAGCGCGGTTAAGCAGTTAAGTAACGATCTCTAAGAAGCCTTAAGTCCCATGAAGCACTCTGTGCTATGGACTTAAGGCTTTTTGTTCTCATTCAGCCGCTGATGCTGCATCAATTTCGTACACAGTTGCCCCCGTTCACCCCGAAACTATACATTGTATAATGTTTTCCACATACATTTGCTCCACTCACCCTCGCAGCTACACACTGTATGTTGTTTTCGGCATACATCCGGCCCACGCACCCTCTCACCCGCCTATTGTGTTCGGTTTTCCGACTACACCCGCGCACACCAAAACAGCCCCCGCAAATAACGCGGGGGCTGTACGATGCTGCAGGCGCAGCAGATCTGAATTACTTCTTCTCCACCGGCCGTTTGACGAAGGCTTCCGCTTTGGCCAGCACCTCGTCTTCCGTCGGTCCGCTGATATAGCGGCCGTTGATGTAGACAAACGGGCGTTTGCCGCACGGTCCGCAGTAGGAGATGCAGCCTGTCTTGATTTCGGCATCCGGTGCCATCTTCAGCAGCTTGGGCACGATGCTTTTCATTTTGATATGATTGCACTCGTCACATAATCTTATATCGTTAGCCATGAAGCAACCCTTCTTTATGTCCGTAAAATACGGGCGGATCAACTAGTGATCGCCATGATTTCCTTTAGACGGATTAGTAATCACAAAACCTTCTTCGGGCAAGTAGAGATAATCAATCTTCACTCCGTCCAGCAGGGGCTGGTTCGGATCAAGAATGACATCGATATCCTTGTCAGTGGAGACTACAACATCGTTCTCCTTAGGCGTGTCCAGATCCAGTCCGTAGTGGGCATGGTCGCCATGGGCATGTGTAATTGCTACACGAAGCTTAAGCTCACTGTTGCCTTCAAGTTCCATGGTTTTCTTTATCACTTTAGCCGCGTTGCGGGTAATTTTGACGTTCATTCGATTCCATCTCCCAGGCCTCTATATTTTAAATACTCAATAATTCATTTTAAGGAATATGGGAGGATAAAGCAACCATTAGGAGATGGACATCCACACTTAAAGGTACAATCGTCGCTAAAATGTCATCTTCCGCTGTGCAGCGCCGCGTATTTACGGTCCATCCGCGCTGTGAACCAGCCCATCAGCAGCATCGTTACGCCAATATCGTCAATCGGTATAAACGGCATGAAATCGGGCAGCACCCAGTACAGCAGCGCCGGAATAGTGAACAGCAGCTTGTCGGCCATAGCCACATTAGGCGAAACGATATAATGCCAGGAGCTGCGGAATATATGAGACCATTGTTTGAGTGACAACAGTTTTCTGAATTTCATGAGTTATGCCTCCCTGTGTAATCTGTGTAAGCAGCAAAGGACACCGCCGCTAAGCACCTGTAAAAGGATTGCGGCTGTGCCCTTTGCTGTTATCTTACGCGAATGCGCAGGTTTCGTTTCGCTTTTAAGTAGAATTTTATCGAATTCTCCCGAGCCGGACCAACATTCACTCCGTCACCTTAACATCGTCGATCCGTGCGGTGCTGGAATGCATCCGCAGTCCGATCTTCCCTCCGGCCGGCTGCGCCGCCGTATCGGTCCACTGGATCAGCTGGGTACCGCCCGCAGATGCCGTAATCGTACTGCCGCTTACCGTCACCTTCAGCTCAGTCCACTGGCCGGGCGTGACGGCAAAGCTTACGCTGCTGACCATCGTGAGCGTTCCGGCTGTTTTTTTGAACAGCTCCGCCTTGTCACCGGAATCATTCAGCCGGAACATGTAATAATTGGAAGCATCCGCATACCGGAACAGCAGGCCGGCGTTGGCGAAGGTATTCAGCAGCTTGACTCTGGCCGAATACGTGTAATCCCTCCAGGAGGCGTCGCCTGTATAGGCAAGCGCTTCTCCTGTCCCGGAGTTCTGTGATAGAGCCTTCGTGCCGTCATCCTCCACACTCCAGGCTCCGCCAGAAGTCGTCCATCCGCTGGAATTGCCATCCTCAAAATCATCCTGGAACAACGTAACCGGCGGTGTGATCGTACCCTGGAATTCAAATGCTCCGATATCCGGCACGCCGTTATACAGCGGATTCCCGAAGAAGTCCTGTCCTCCGTTGCCTGCAACCGCCGCCCCGGCATTGATCAGCGGAGAGGAGAGCGCAAGCTTATATCCGTCTGCCGAATCGAGTCCTGTGGCCGTGCCGGGACTGATGAATCCGGGATTGCCGGTAATTTTGTTAGGATCGCTCGGAACATTTGAGTTCAGCCCGTAGAAGCTGTTGTGATCATACGTCATTCTGGGGCTGTTCGTGTATTGTCCGCTGGCACCATTATAAAAGATATTGTTCGTGTAATAGGCCATTCCTGTATTGCTCGCATGGGTCAGCGCCTTATTCTGCGTTCCCGAACGGTAGATGATGTTGTTGTAGACATAGAGATTGCCCCCGCCGTTCACCAGATGGAACACCCCGTTAGCGTCCTTATCGTTCTGGCTGATATTATAGCGGAAAATATTATTGTTCGTGTTGTTCATGACCAGCAGGGTACCGCCCTCATTGTCATAGCTGAAATTGTACTGGTAGATGCTGTCGTGCACCTCGATGTCGAAGTCCCAGGGCTGGCCGTCTCCACCCAGCATCCGGGTATCGGAGGCCTCGTTGTACTGGAAAATAGCACCCTTCGTATAATAAGCCCACTGCGCCGCAACGACAGTGATATCCTCAAGATAGTTGACGATGGATGTGTTCACATCGCAGGCTTCTCCGATGGACTTCGTCTTGTTGTATTCGATCAGCGGCGAGGCGCCGGCTCTGACCAGGATGCCGTCCCGGTGGATCTTCTCCACCACATTGCCCCGGATGACCACACCCCGGAAGGCGTCGAATTTATGTGTCCAGGCACTGTTGAAAAAAGCATCCGTCATCGTCTGAATCCCTGTATCCGCCACGTTAATGACTGTATTGTTCTCGATCAGAATATCTTCCCAGGTGCTCTCAAGTGCTGTATTGGCTCCCCGGGCATGAAAGTTGATGCCGCCTGTGCGGCGGTCTGTGCCGAAGATATCATGGATGTCGAGATTGCGGATATAGATATGCCGGAAGTTCCCCGCCCCTGCTCCTTCGCCTACGACCAGCACACCGTTTCTGCGCATATCTGTAGGCTGCTGTCCGCTTGTAATCTCCAAATTGTTGATCTCCCAGTAGGAGACATTGCGCAGCCGGACGCCGAAGCCCTCCCCGCCCACGGCGGTATTGCCGAAATCAATCAGCGGCTTGGCTCCGCTCCCGTAGCGGTCCACGGTAATCGGATTCCCCTCCGTCCCGGAGCCTTTAAGATCGAGATACTGATCATTCCATACGCTGCCTGCCTTCAAAAGAATCCGGTCCCCCGGGCTGAAGGTGACGCTGTTCACTTTGCCCAGCGTCTTCCAGGCCGCCACCTCACTGGTGCCGGAATTGCTGTCGCTGCCTTGGGCAGCATCGACGTAATAGGTGGTGCCTGCCGCCTCAGCAACCGGACCTGACAAGCCGGATAGGAGACTGAACAGTAAAAATACGATCATGCCCAGCATGGTGAATCTGCGCGGCCTGCCTTGCCTTGGATTATGTTTCACATGGTTACTTGTCATTCTAATCACTCTCCCGCAATTAGTTATAACGCTGTGATCGCCTCACCCAGCCACGCTCCCCGCTGCACAAGCCCGTTCTGAAGCTTGGCGAGATCCACCTTCCGGCTCTGTCCCTCCGCTCCGGCCGCCATCGCCGCCGCCATACCCGCCGCCTGCCCCATGGCGAAGCAGTTCGGCATCACCCGCAGTGAGCCTTGCACGACACGGTCCGAGGATGCGGCGCGCCCCGCCACCCATACATTGTCCAGTCCCACCGGCAGCATGCAGCGGTAAGGGACACCATGCGACTTCCCGGGCGGAAGATGGTGGATATGCATCGCCCCGCTGCTGCGGGCCATATGAATATCGATGAAGTAGCTGTTGCGGGCAATATCATCCGGGAAGGAAGCCATTTTCATGAAATCCTCCTGGGTCAGCACGTAATCGCCCACAATCCGCCGCGTCTCGCGGATACCGATCTGCTCGCCGGTGGACACCAGATGGGCCTGTTCGAATCCGGGCACATAAGCCCTGAAGAATTCCAGCTGGCGGTGGGCTAGCCGACGTCCCTCTATTGCCCCCCGGGTCAAGTCCTCCGCCCTGGAACCGTCGACGCCGAACACATGCCCAAAATTCACACCGACCAGATAATCGGCAATCCAAGCTAGGCCCGAGACGGAGTCCCGGCCCTGCGGCAGCTTCCCGTCAACCTGCGCCTGCTGGACGGCCTGATGGATCTGATCCGTGTCACCGCTTTCATTCCGGTATTCTTCAAAACGCTGCCGGTCCACATTCGCCAGCAGGTAGCACATAGTCGCGGCTTGAAGCTCGCCGGATTCTCCGCCCTTATTGAACGGCGCTCCCGCCAGGGCGGCCAGATCGGCGTCCCCGGTCGTATCAATAACGGTCCGGGCGCGGACCAGACTCCGGCCTGACTTGTTGACGATTACCACGCCCTCAATGCTTCGGCCGGTCTCATCCATCACCGTCTGGCTCGCCACGGTATGGAGCAGCACTTCCGCTCCGCTCTCGGTGGCAGCCTCGTCGTATACACGCTTCAGCACCTCCGGGTCGATGGGCACCCAGTCCAGCTCTGCCCCGAAGCGCTCGCGGAACTCCGGCTCACATCCGGCCTTCATCCGCTCCAGCAGTTCCAGGCCGATTCCCCGCACGACAGCCTTCTCCCCGTCACTGTAAGGACAGAAGGCTGGCACCAGGGCAACGGTGCCCATGCCGCCCAGGAAGCCGCGCTGCTCAATCAGCAGCGTCCGAGCCCCGCTGCGGGCCGCAGCTATTGCCGCTGCCACGCCCGCAGGCCCGCCGCCCGCAACCAGCACATCCACCTCGCGGGATACCGTGATCTCCTCCGCAGGCAAGGTAAATACAGTTCGATTCATTGTTGTTCCTCCTTGAAGCTATACTTAGTACTCCTCACCATTATAAGAAGGCGGAGGCTGCAACAGCGTGCAGACTGATTGCCTGTTACGGTGGACAGTTTTGACCTTTATGGCTTGGCATCATCCGTGGATGTCTCCCTGCCCTGCTCTTCCGGCGGACCTGCCTTGAATTCGCTGGGATTCCGGCCGCTGTATTTCTTGAATACCTTGGAGAAGTACGCCCGGTCGGAGAAGCCGAGAGTGTAGGCGACATTCTCCACGGTCTCGTGCGGGCGGGCCAGCATCGTGATGGCCATATTCATCTTGTACTGGTTGACGTAATCGGTGAAGTTCACGCCGGACAGCTTCTTGAAATAACGGGAGAAGTAGCTGGCATTCAGGTGCAGATGCTCTGCCATATCTGTAGAGGTGATCATCCGGTCCACATGCTCCTCCAGAAACTCATCCACCGCCTGAAGCCGGACATCCTTCTCCTCAGCAGCTGCGGGGGCCAGAGTATGCTGACGCCACAGATGCCTCAGCTCCCGCTTAGTCAGGCTGGCCGCTTCCTCGATATGAACCGTCTGTTCGAGTTGCGTGAAGAAGTCCTCCTCAGCCAGCCCGCCGGCTTCGAAGGCCAGCTGGCGCACGAGATTCCCGCAGGTCTCCTTCACCAGCCGGGGCAGCAGCCGCTCCGCCGACGCCAGCTGCGTCCACTGATTCACGGCCAGATCAATCCAGGCGGCATGCTGGTCTGCAAGCGCCAACGACAGCATACCGCGTTCCTTTTCCCCGCGCCGTTCTAACGTCTGCCCGAAATCCGCGTTACCCTCAAGCAGGGACACCGGCGTCACTGACTGATAAAAGTTATTCTCCCGGCAATCGGTGAGAGTCTTGTATAACACACCGAAGCTGCGGACCGGTGCACAGGACTCCGAATAGAACCCCCGCAGGCTAATCTTCAGATACTGCTCCACCTTATCCTGTACCGCCTGCATGAATTCAGCCAGCTTGTTCTCTGTGACGCCGGGGTCCTCCACATTCCAGACCAGATAAATATCGGCGTCCCTGCTCATAATCGGTGTAATGGAAGCCTCTGCCGCAGACAGCTCCAGCGCAATATTGTTCACGGCTGAATGGATCAGCGGAATATCCTTGTACCGGTAACGCTCGGTAACCGATGCGGCATCCATATGAATGAATCCATGACGCAGAAAGGGGTGCTTCCAGGAGATGCCCAGCCGTTCACCGAACTCCAGGGTGTTCTCCTGGCCCGCCGCACCCGACAACAGCTGCTTCAGGAAGCTCTGCTTCAGCACTTCCTTATTACGCTCAATCGCCTGGCGGAAGGAGTAGCGCTCCAACAGTTCCTCCCGGCTCTTGAAGCGGCTCATCGCTTTGGCGAGACTGCTCTTAAGCTGCTCAGGGGATAGCTCATCCTTGATCAGATAATCATCCGCCTCCAGCTGGATCGCCCGCTTCGAGTAGTGGAAATCCTCATAGCAGGTCAGGAAAATCAGGCGAACCTCCGGCTTCGTGATCCGGAAGGCATCCGCCAGCTCCAGCCCGTCCATCCCCGGCAGACCGATGTCCACAATCACAATATCCGGCAGTGCTGCATGAAACTGCTCCAGCGCATCCTCACTGCTATACGCCGAAGCCACCAGCTGCAGATCCAGCCCCAAGGGCCCAAGCAGATATTCCACGTATTCCAGCATCGGGACATCATCGTCTATCAGCATCAGGGTCATCAAGGGGAACCGCCTCCTTCTCCCGGGTCACGGGGATATATAGGGTGAACGTCATGCCTTCCTCGTCTTCTCTTGCCTGCGCGCTCAGCCGTGCGCGATATCCGTACAATACCTGCAGACGGCGTGCTGTGTTGACCAGCCCGACCCCTTTTTCCGGCCAGAGCGCAGTGTCTTCACTTCCTTGCAGACGCCGGTTCAGGCGCTGGAGCTTATCCTCCGGCATCCCGCGGCCATTATCGCTGATGCTGATCCGCAGCAGATCGGACTCGAACGCCGCTTCGAGCCGGATCGACGGATGGTCCGGACGGGCGGAGAAGCCGTGGCTGATGGCATTCTCGACAATGGGCTGAAGCAGCAGCCGGGGCAGCATCACCGCACCTTCTTCCTCGCCCACCTTGCATTCCCAGACGATATCCAGACGGTTGCGGATCTGCATCACCTGCACATAGCTGCCCAGCACCCTGCACTCCTCCGCCAGCTCCAGCGGCTTATCCGCATGCACATACACACGCAGCAGCTTCATGAGCGCATCGATCATGGCACCATGCGCCGGGTCACCGCTGAGCAGCAGATCCACCTTGATGGAATTGAGCGTATTCAGCAGAAAATGAGGCCGGATCTGCGCCGCCAGCGCTTGAAGCTCCAGCCGCCTTTTCTCCTCCTGCTCACTCTCGACCTGCTGCAGCAGCCCGTTCATATCCTCCAGCATCTGATTGAAGGCCGCCGACAGCACCGCCACCTCATCCTTGCCCTTGACGGGTATCCGCACCGCACGGTTGCCGCCGACATACTGCTTGACGCTGGCCCGCAGCAGGCTGATCGGCTTGTTCATATATCCGGCCCACAGCATGGACAGGACCAGAAACGCCAGGAAGAACAGTCCGATCAGCGAGATGGAGACCAGAAACTCCCGGTTGATATGGCTGTCGATGGAGCTGCGGGGCGTCTTGCTGGTCAGCAGCCAGCCCACCTTGGGAATACGGACCTCACTGGCCAGCAGCGGACCTTCATCCGCAGGAGCGGCTTCTCCGGTGACAGCAATGCTTCTCCCCTTCTGGTCAACCAGCGTGAGCCTGCTTAGCGCATTGCCCGTATCGAGCAGGCTGCGGAAGTAGTGGCTCGGAATGCCCACGTACAGCGTGGCCAGCTTGTCCTGGTTCAGCGGGTCGGTAATGAAGCGTACCGCATAATAATAATCCGGTGCAGCGGGGGTGCCACCGTAGGGGAACCATTGCAGCGACACTTTTTCCCGCTCATCCAGCCTGCTGCTCTCCTTAAGAAGATTCTCAGGCAGCACAGAGAACACCGGAATATTCTGGTTGCCAATCAGTATCCGGTTCTCCCGGTTGACCAGCATGATCTGCAGATCAGCATCCAGCGACTGCACCGACAGGATATTGGCCGTAGTCTTGAGCTTGTTGTAATGGGTATACACTCCGTAATTACCGAAGCTTCCCGTATTTTTGAGATAACGCAGACTCTCCAGCACGGCCGGATCATAAGCCTCAGAGAAATACACCGAGACAAACGAGATGCTGTCCACCGTTTTTTCCATTTGACTGCCGATTACCTTCAGTGTCTCCTCATTCGAACGGGCGATCTTCTCACTCACATTCTCCCGCACAGAGGTATACGACCAGAAGGTAACGACAACAAAAGGCAGCAGGATCAGGATCAGGAACGTGTATTGCAGTCTGCGATGGAAGGAAAAACGGCTTAACCATTTCATAAGAATTCCACCCCGCACTGTAATGAAAGCTTCAACGTCCCTATTATAATCCATAATCACTGCTGCCTTTGCACTTCATCCGTTATTTCTGATTGGCAGAAACTACCTTCTCGACTTCCGCTGTCATCTCACTCTTGACCTCATCGAAGCTGCGGTTGTCCAGGATGAAGCTGGCGAAGCCGTTCTCCACAATCGCTTTCAGTTCGCTGCCGTAGGGCACGCTGAAGGTGTCCGGCATTTTAATATTCGGATCGAACAGCGTCTTGGAGAGGGAAGCGGTATCGATCAGATCTGTATTTTCCCCGAAAAAGCTATTGATCAGCTCCGCCCCGTCCACGCCCTTGAACGAAGGAATCTCCTTGGTGAACTTGTAGGCTTCCTTGGACATCCAGCGGATGAAGTCATACGAGGCTTCCTTATTCGCTGATTTCGCGCCCATGGCCAGGCCGCCGCCGGAGATATTCGTCATGCCCAGTTCCTTACTGTCCACCGAACGCGGCAGCGGGGCGTACATGCTCTGGAATTCATGCGGGAATTTCTCCAGGTTCAGCGCTGCCCGGACAGCATAGCTTGGCACAGCCAGCATACTGGCATTTCCGGCAAAAAACTGCTGCAGCACATGATAGTTCGAGGCCAGCACATCGGCATACGGCTCAGCGCTCTTATCTTCCTTCTCCATCGTGCGGCGGAGGTTGAAGAAGTATTCGAAGGACGGATCGTCAAAAATCGGCTTCAAGTCTGCGCTAAGCTGCGGATGCGGCTTCTCGGTGTATGCGATAATGTTCGGATATTCTCCCCAAGTGTGGAAGTACGTTCCGAAGTGCTCGGGTGTCGTCAGCTTCTTGGCATAATCGCGGAAATCATCCCAGGTCCAGCCCATCTCAGGCAGGGACAGCCCTGCAGCTTCCAGATGATCCTTGTTGAAGACCGTCAGCCACTGCGTCGAGCTTGGCAGAATGCCGTATACCTTATCCTCCAGCTTCAGCAGCTTGGAATATTCATCCTCGGGTTTGATGCTCTCCTGTTCAAAAAAAGAGTTAAGCGGTTCCACAACACCCCGCGAAGCACGCTCCAGCAGCTCATCCTCATTCCCGGTCATGAACACATCGACCACTTCACCGCCTGCGACCAGAATATCCAGCTTCTTCATGAAATCTGTGCTGTCGCTGTTCTGGACCAGGGATTCATACTCCACTTCCACTTTATCCTGAGCTTCGTTATACGCCTGAACAGCCTGGTAGATGGGCTCTTCCGGCTTATCGGCCTTGAAGGTGTAGAATTTGATCTTAGCTTTGCCTGCAGGCTGGGCTGTGCCGGTGGTTCCAGCAGACGGATCAGCCGAGGCCGGTGCATCGGTTGCTGCTGAGGTGTTGCCTCCATTCCCGCCGCAGGCGGTGACGGAGAGCATGAGGAGCATACTGGCAAGCATAAATGGTAGTTTTTTCAAAGCAATTCCCCCTTGATTTGTTGTCTGCAGGCTCATTATACAATCTAAGCTTTGCGCACACCGTGTACAGCTATGCGGTGTGCGCGTACACTTTTTTGACCTTTACCCTTTGACTCCTCCGATGGCAATCCCGTTAATGACCTGCTTCTGGAGGATCAGGAACAGCACCAGCAGCGGCAGAATCGCGGCCACGGAGGCCATCATCATGACGGAGATCTGTGTACCGAATTCCTCCTTGAAAAATTGCATCCCCAGCGGAATCGTATACAGCTTGGTCGAATTCAGCATGATCAGCGGCCCCTGGTAATCATTCCAGGTCCAGATGAACTTGATAATCCCTACGGTCGCCAGAATCGGGCGGCTGAGCGGCAGCACGACACTCCAGAAGATACGTAAGAACCCGGCGCCGTCCAGCTCCGCCGCTTCCAGCATATCATTATGAATGCCGATCATGAACTGGCGCAGCAGGAAGGTGAAATAGCTGGAGAACATCCCCATCAGGATCAGCGCCGCATGGGAGTCATAGAGGCCCAGCTCCTTAATCATAATATAGCGCGGAACAAGCGTGGCCTGCTCGGGAATCATCATGAACGCCAGCATCAGGGTGAAGATCAGCGCTCTGCCCTTGAAATCCAGCTTGGCGAGCGCATACCCGGCCATCGCCGAGATGACAATCGTAGCCAGCGTGGAGATCAGGGCGATTTTGAGCGAGTTCATATAGAATAATCCAAACGCCACATCGCCCATCCATACGGCCTTGAAGTTGGCGACCAGATTCCAGTCGGTGGGAATCCACTGAATCGGGAAGGTCCAGACCTCTTTCTCCGTCTTGGAGGCAGCCGACAGCATCCAGACCAGCGGCATCAGGAAGAATACCGAGCACAGGGCGAACAGGACCGTGAAGATCAGATTGCCGGGCTTAAGTTTTTTCATTGTCATTGCCTTTCGTTCCTTTCGCCTTGGACTAGTAATGGACCTTACGGTTCTGGGTTATCCAGGTAATGGAGGTCACCAGCATAATGATCAGGAACAGCACCCAGGACATCGCTGAGGCGTAGCCCATTTTGAAGCGCTCGAATCCTTCTTCATAGATCTGGTACACGATAACGGTACTGGAATAGTTAGGCCCGCCGCCGGTCAGGAACTTGATCATGTCGAAGATTTTGAAGGAAGAGATCGTGCTCGTTATGGCCAGGAAAAAGGTAGTCGGCCCCAGCAGCGGCAGCGTAATCCGCCGGAACTGTCCGATCCCGCTGGCCCCGTCAATCGTCGCCGCCTCATACAGCTCCTCTGGAATATTCGTCATCCCCGCCAGGAAAATAATCATCTGATAGCCCAGCAGCTGCCAGACATAGATAATCATAATGGCAATCAGCGAGAAGCTGGTATCGACCAGCCAGCGCGGCGGTTCGGATACTCCAAGCTGCATCAGAATCTGATTGACCGGCCCCTTGGACGGATGGTAGAGCGCTTGCCAGACTGCGGCGATGGCTACCGTGGAACAGATATAAGGTACAAAGAAGGCTACCTTGAAAAAGGTCTTGGCATACAGCTTCTTATGAATCAGCGCCGAGAGAACTACTCCCAGCAGCATCGTGACCGGCACTGTGCCGACCGTGAACAGCACATTATTCTTCAGGGCCAGCAGGAAGCGGTTGTCCCTGAACAGCTCGATAAAGTTATCAAGACCGACAAAGTTAATCGCCGACAAGCCGCCGACAAGGTTCCACTCCGTCAGACTGAGGAACAGGCTGAACAGCAGCGGGAACACTGCGATGACCAGCATCCCGATCACCTCCGGCGCAATGAACAGCCATCCGGCGAGCTGCTCCCGTCTCTTGCGCGTCCAATACGTACCGGCTGCGGGCTTGGCCGTTTTCCGGGTAACCGCAGATTCACTCATTGCAATCTCTCCCTTGCAGTTTCAGCTTGGTTGTCCGGCAGATAGCCGCCTTCTTCCCGGAGACGGGCGCGAAGGAGGGGGACATCTACGGCATGGACATCGCCTCCGGTCTGAGCGGCAGCCAGTGCCGCAGCAAGTCCGGCAGCTTCGCCCATCGCCAGGCAGACCGGCATCACACGCACGCTGCCGAGCACCCTGCGGTCACAGGAGATAGACCGTCCGGCGACCAGAACGTTGCGTAGTCCGCGCGGCGTAAGACAGCGGTACGGAATGCCGTGCGATTCGCCCGGCCCGTAGAGCGTGATGGACTGGCTGGATCCGGCGCCGCTCTGCTGCTCCTTCTGTGTGCCATGCACATCAATGAAGTAGCTGTTGCGGCAGATCTCATCATCGAAGCTTCTGCGGGAGATGTAATCCTCCGCAGTCAGGACATAATCGCCGGTAATCCGCCGGGATTCCCGCGTGCCGATCAGTGTGCCTGTGCTCATCACTACCGCATTGCCGAAGGCCGCAGGGTGTACAGCGGCAAGCATGTCCCGGTAGGCGGCCGCCATCTTACGTCCCTCTACCAGTGCCCCGGATACGGAGAAGGCATTCGTGTTGTCAATTCCCCAGAGATGTCCGGCATTGAAGCCTACGGCACGCGGAGCTACCATATTGTTGCACAGATGCGTATCCGGAATGCCCGGATATTCTCCTGAGCGGACCACCTCATGGATCGGGCTGTGCGGGTTCTCCGCATGGAGCTTCGGCCCATTCACATAAGCATAATCATCCACGTTGCCCAGTATGAAGCAATGGGTCGCGGGCTGAAGCTCGCCGGTCGCTTCGTCCCCCATTTGGTACTCGGCACCTGCCCATGCAGCAACATCGCCATCTCCTGTGCAATCGATATACACGGCGGCCCGGAAGGCCTGCAGGCCGCTTTTATTGAGAAGGAGGAGTGTGGTGATGTTGCCGTGGTCGTCTCTATCCACATCCGCAAGCGAGGTCAGGAACAGGATGTGGGCACCCGACTCCGTTACGAGATCGTCATAGACCCGCCTCAGCTTCTCCGGTTCGATCGGCACCCAGTCCATCGCATCCTCCGGCACATGCGGCATTTGAGCCTTTAAGGTATTGAACACCTTGGCCGCGAGACCACGGTAGACCATCTTCTCTTTGTCCGAGAATGGGCACCAGGCCGGTACCAGGCCGGAGGTTCCCATTCCTCCAAGGCTCCCGGTCGCTTCGACCAGCAGTGTCCGCGCCCCTTCCCTGGCCGCCGCCGCTGCGGCGGTGCAGCCCGCCGGCCCGCCTCCGACTACAATTACGTCGTAGGAGGCGTTCAGTGGGATTGGTTTACTTTTCAGCGTATACGTATCGTTCTCCATTTGGCTCTCACTTTCCCGGCGGGTAGTCCTCTTTCCGTGAAGCCCTCCGCCGCTCTTCTATACGCTAATTTTAGCAAGAGACTTTGGCTGATACGGTATAGCTTTCATACGCGTTAATGTGTATTATTTTGACCTCATTTCCAGCCCTAAGCGCCTGCGCTAACAAGCGCAGATAGGCGTTAACATACCAAAAAAACCGTTCTTACAGAAGTAGGAGGTCTCCCTCCAACTCTATGAAAGAACAGTTTCTTGGGTCAGGTATGTGGTGGCTGGTGGCAGTGGCAGCATCCCGCGAATCAGGGGCACTTACACACCTCATTGGCTCACCCAGCCAACTTTTGCTGAAATCAGGGGCACTTATGCTCTTCATCCCCACACAAAAAAAGGATACAGCCGCAAAGCATCATTTGGTCAGGATTGCGGCCGTGCCCTTTGCTGTTATCTTACGCAAATTTGCAGAGATTGTTTCATTTTTATTTCAAATTCGACAGAATCGCACTTAGAATCAGGCCGGTGTCCAGCGCCATATCCTCAAAATCAGCCACGGGCAGCGGATTCTTGCCCACTCCCAGCTCTACGGTGAAGCCCGGCTTGCGGAAGCGCTCGATGAACCAGTCCTTGTAGCCGGCATCGCTGCCGGTCAGCTCCACCGCCCTGTAGCCGCTCACCGCCGCAAGCGCCGCTGCCCACTGCTTGCTCTCCGGCGGCTCATAGCCCCGGTAGTTCCAGTAGATCTCTGCCCCCTGGCTGTGCAGGGATACGGCGGCATCGCCCGGAACCCGCTCGGCCAGCGCCGCCAGTGCCGCCGCCTCCGGCTCACTGAGCGGCGCCGGGCCGCTGTAATCGCGCGGTGCCGGGCCGGGCACCTGCCGCCGGTCGCGTTCCTCCTCCCAGTGTGCGGGGAACTGGTCTCCAAGATCGACACCGCGGATGTTCGCCTTCCAGTGCCGGAAGCTGCGCCTGCCGCAGTTCCACCTCATCAGCTCTGCATAATGAGGATGGTCCGGCATCGCCCCTTCCTGCACCAGCTCGACACCGTCGGGATTCGCCATCGGCACGGCCCAGAGTGTCCAGTCCCGGTGCCAGTCCACAGGCTGACGCCCGTGCCAGTCCGCACCTGATTCATAAGCAGCCGCATATTCTTCAAGAAAGCTCATCAGGCACGGGGACGTCAACCATTCGTTGGCATGCAGCGCGGCATTCACATGCAGGTGGCGCGGGCCGCTGCCGATCCGCAGCAGACGGAGCGGCTTGCCGAGCACACTGTGGCCTATAACCTCGCTGCTGACAAAAGAATAGCGGGCCGCAAGTCTTGCAGCATCCGCCTCAATCTCAGCCGGTCCGTATTCCCCGTGCAGATAAACCTCTGTCCCCCGGGTGGCCGCCGGAATCACCAGCACCTTGCCCGACAGGCAGATACGTCCCGAGCTTACCCCGGGATTCAGCATCTCCAGCTCATCTATGCCAACCCCGAACAAGGACGCGATGCTCTGCGCATCGTCCCCCGCCTGCACCGCATACCGCTTGCGCGGGGCAGACGGCAGGAACAGCACCTGCCCCGGATATAAATACGGCTGGCTGCCAGCCCATGGATTCCCCTGTATGACATGCTCCGGTGTCAATCCGTGTCTTGCGGCGATACGGCTTACGGTATCTCCCCTGCGGGCAATGTATTGCTGCATAGGTCTCATCCTCCCGGCCCTCTTGTGCCGGCGTCCCTAACATCCTCCGTGATGACATGCGGGACCCGGCCCTCATGCCTAGTATATGAGCAGCAGCAGCGGGTCATGTGGAAATGTAGCAACTTGGAGGTTTGTCCCTATTCAGTTCGCCGCTGCAATGCTCTCATCCTACAGAGTAGATACTTGCCATACTACCGGCGTCCTGCTGATCTGCTCGCCCAGCCAGTCCCGGGCAATCCGCTGGAAGATTTCCGCATCTCCGCTGCAGAAGAACTGGTGAATCGGACTCTCATCCCCGCGCGCCAGCTGGCCTTTATCGTAGAGGATGGTGCTGATCTCCCGCGCCGTCTCATCCGCCGAGCTGATCAGCTTGACGCCGGGTCCCATCACCCTGCCGATCGGCTCCACCAGAAACGGATAATGGGTGCAGCCGAGAATCAGCGTATCGATCGGCTCGTACTTGATGCCGTTCAGTGATTCAGCCACCGCCAGATGGCTCTCCTCCGAGCGGAATAACCCCTGCTCTACGTAGGGCACAAGCGCCGGGCAGGCTTGGCTGACCACCTGAACAAAGGGAGACAACTGCTTCAGCGCCGCCGTATAGGCACCGCTTGTAATCGTGCCGATGGTGCCGATCACGCCGACCTGTCCGCTCTTGGATGCGCTGATGGCGGCGCGGGCACCGGGGTGAATGACTCCGATCACAGGAATGGCTACCTTGGCGGAGATATAATCAAGCGCTGCTGCCGTTGCTGTGTTGCAAGCAATGACGATCATTTTAGGATTAAATTGAATTAAATAGTCCACGATCTGTTCAGTGAACAATTTCACTTCCTCAGTGGAACGGGGTCCGTACGGGGCTCTTGCCGTATCGCCGAAATAGATGATTTTCTCCCGGGGGAGCTGTCGCATCACTTCCTTGACTACGGTCAATCCTCCAACGCCTGAGTCTAATATTGCTATTGCCTGCTGCACGAACACACCGCATCCTTTAACTCGTTTTGTGTAGCTTATGTAAGGCTGGAATAATGTGTACCAGGATTTCAGCCCCAATTGCAGATATTACCCCATTTGCCGGTTCAGTTCAAGTAGGGAAGATAGCGGAGCCATAATGCAGACCCACCCGAAGCATACCGCCACATGCAAAAGCCGCCTCCCGCCTGTGAAGCGGAAAACGGCTCCATACCTTTTATATCAAGCTTAGGACAGCTTCCCTGCGGTTTTGCCATCCTCGATAGCTTCCGCTACAGCGGCATCTGTACCGGTCACAGCTTCGATCTCAGCCTCCACCACTGCCGCTTCTTCAGCAGCCTCATATGCAGCCACCTCGTCACGCACGGCTTCCACTGCATCGGTAACTTCCACAGCCTGCTCCGCAATGCCGCTTACAGTAGCTACATCTGCTTCTTCCACCGCATCCTTGACGGATTTGCTCCATTCCTTGACTTCGCTTACCACCGAGACTACAGCTTCTTTGGCCTTACAGTAGATCTCAGTGGTCTTCTCGCCGGCCTGGCCGGCAATAACCTGAACCTTATCCACAGCTTCCGTTGTGCCTTCAGCAATATCCTTGCGCAGCTCCTTACCCGGCTTAGGGGCGAACAGCAGCGCTGTCACCGATCCCACAATACTGCCGGCGAGTACGCCCCAGAGCAAGCTTTTGTTATCTTTTTTCATCATCAATCTCTCCTTTGGATTCTAAGTGCCTCTGCCCGGCCACCCGGGCGATCGCCTATTTCTGCTATATCATAAGCATAGAGAGGATGTCCTGTGACTGTTCAGCCCCTGATTTCGGAAGTTTTCTGCTCAGGGTTCGGCGTGATTGCATACCGGCAGCATTGGCCGCCTTCCGCCATACACTCACTGCGTGTCACCTTCGCTTCCAGCAGCTCCTCGAACAAATGCTGCTCGCACTGGCAGGCCTTGCGGTACTGGGTAGCCACCTGACGAATGGGACAATTATACTCCCTCAGTGTGTATGAGCCGTCCTCTTCCTTGCTCCACTCCGCCATATAGCCCCCGGCATTCTGAATGGTTGACAGCTCCGCCACCCGCTCCTCCAGATCACGGCTCTTCATCATCGAACTGTACTGGGCAAGCATCCGCCGCTTGCGGCCTTCAAACAGTATATTGACCGCATCCGCCCCGCTCCCGTGGTCCAGCTCCCGCAGCAGCTCCAGCGCCAGATTGTGATAGCTTTTGGGAAAATGATCCTCCGCCCGCTCGGTAAGCGAATATACATGCATCGGACGTCCCATGGCCTGGCGCACAACCTTGGTCTTGGCAAGCGACTCCTGCTCCAGCTGAAGCACATGGCGGCGGACACCCATCTCGGTAATTCCCAATTCCTCGGCAAGAGCGCTGATCGTCAGTGGACCTCTCATCTTCAGCAGCGTCATAATCATCCGCCGGGTTGAACCGCTCTCCTGACCCTTCTTCGCCATAAAGGACCTCCTTTCTGTCTGTATGCACACAGCCCCGGCTCAGCTAACCCGTGACCCCGCTGCCCAGCTCCTGATCCAGATACCTGCGCACCTCGCAGGCGAACTTCTCCAGAATATCCGGCAGCGTCCGGGTCATGGGGTGCAGCTCTCTGCGTTCCCATACGAAATAATCCTGAACCAGCGGCTTACGCAAGGCTACAAGCGAAGTCAGATCCTCGTAGATCCCGCTGTCTCCCAGCACCTTTTCCTCATGGATAATAGATATAATATCCTCGTAGCTTCCGGCATCACGCATAATGAAACCGTCAATCAGACAGCTGCCCACATCCGTCACGACTTCAACGGCCAGATGTAAGCACCGTTCCTGCACCAGACCCAGCAGCGTACTGCCGTCCCAGGAAGAAGCTGCATGTGCTAGACCTTCATTAAGATCAGGGATCTGTTCAAGAATAACTTCTATTTGCTTCCGGTTGACATAATACACAGCTGACCCTCCACCCTGCGGTATTTAGTGACCTTCCTTAACATGAACTGCCGTTATTTCCCCCGCCTGCCCCGGCGCTTCAGCCAGAACACCATCACGACACACGCCGCCATAAAAACAATCAGATACGTCAATGCTTCCATCGGATACTCAAGCTCACGCATTCCGCTCACCGCTTTCCGTGCTTAATGGGTTCCAGCCTTGCAAGTCGTGCAGTCTCAGATCTCGTAATCGACCGCTACCGACAGCTCCTTGACCTCGTTGATATGGGCAATGACTTCCTTGTGAGCCGGGTGCACCTGATACGCCTGCAGATCCTCCATCGAGGCAACAACCGTGACCAGGGCGATATCGAACGAACGCTCCGAGTGAATCAGATCGGCCCCGACTTCAATGGACAGCAGCTGCGGAATTCTTCCTTCCATATTACGGAGGACTGCAACAGTCTCTGCGACCTTGTCCGGGGACCGGTCCTTTAATTTGAAGAAAACAATATGCTTGATCATCTATCCCGCTCCCAGCCTGATTAATGTGAAATTGATTACTCAAAATATATCATAAACTGCAGCATTACTGAAACAATCTTGGTTCATGACCAAAACAGGAGCTTTGCACTCTGGACGAATGCCGTGATGAAATGGTAAAGTCATAACAGCTAAACTAGATGATCCGTCACTTCATTAAATCAGTACACCCGGAGGTATTATGGCTAAAAATCAGCAAGAAACACATAAAATTCAGGCCTGGTCTCTGATCAACCGCAAATATCTTGGACAAGGCGTACGGGTCAAAAGATTTCGCCGCCCCAAACGCAGCCAGATCCGCAACCGCGTTCTGCTGGCCATCCTGATGGCCAAGGACATGAAGCTCTCCCGTCTCGCAGAAGAGCTCTCCGTCTCCTCACGCAGCGTAAGCGCATGGGTATATGAAGGACGCATTCCCTCCAGAACCAATCTGGACAAGGTCTGCCGCCATTTAGGCTATCCGCCCCATATCCTGTTCAATGAAGCTCTTCTGCGGCAAAGTCCGATTGTGTGCCAGCCGACCCCATCCCGTTTCATGAAAAGAACGCTCGCCCATTCACCGCAGCACAACGCGATTCTGACCGGACTCTGCATGGTGTATGATTTCTCGGTAACCGATGTCAGCATCTGGATTGGCGTCCATCCCGGCACCTTCCGCAAGTGGCTGCACCACTGCCATCTGCCTACCCTGGCCCTGCAGGAGAAGGCCGAGAATTTCTTCCGCATTCCGCGGCATATCCTGTTCGCCGACTGCGAGCTGCATTAACCTTCATTAATAGGAAGCCGCAGGAAGAAGTGGGAGCACGCACAGCATCAGGTTCACAGTAGGGTCCTTCTCGCCGCAGGGAGGGGCCATGTTGACGTTACTTTCGCAGATGGCAGTTACCGTTTGAGCGCAAGGATCGTTCTTAGTATGTATTCATGAGTCCCGCCCTGCGGGTTCTGCAACGACTCGGTAAATGAACCTGTCTCCAGAATCTCCGTCCCGGCAAAATGCTCCCGCAAGTCGGCATCGCTGAAGAAGTGGGCATATTTATCCTCTTTATATTCAAAGGTGCCCGGCTCCAGCTCTCTCCCGCAGCCGTTATGGGGATCTTCGTCGGAGAAGCTGGTGAAGTAGAGCAGCCCTCCAGTCCTGACCTGACGGAGACTCGCTTCAATCAGCCTGCGGCGGTCCCCGGCGAGGAATAAATGCAGAACATCATAGCAGTATACGGCATCTACAGACTGCCTAAGCTGCGGCTCCAGCGCCGAGCCTGCAATAAAGCTAGTTCCCGGGTCCCATGCTGCCGCCAGCTCAAGCGCCGGTTCACTTAATTCTATGCCGTATACTTTAAAATCAGCAGAGAATACTTTGGTATTCCGCCCATATCCGGCACCCGGAACAAGAACGGAGGAGACACCTGCCTCCTGGAATTTCCGCTTCGCCCATTCTGCCGACGGGCTTGGCTCACTCCCCCAGATCATCCCCTCCTGCGCAAATCTTTTACTCCAATACTCAGTCATGCAGCTCCTTCTTTCCTGTTGAGATTATGTATCTATATAGCTGTCCCTCTTCTCTATCATAGTCCACTCTGCCAGATCCGGCAAAGTCTACGGACACAGCAAAACGGCTGGCTCCTGTAACACAGAGAGATCAGCCGTCTTGCCGTTATAGCATCTATGAAGTTAACAGCCTACCAGCTGGACTTGGTAACGCCCGGAATTTGTCCCTTATGCGCCAGCTCGCGGAAAACGATCCGGGATATCTTGAATGTACTCAGATAGCCACGCGGTCTGCCGGACACGCTGCATCTGTTCTTTTGGCGGGTGGCTGAGGAATCCCGGGGCAGCTTCTGCAGTGCCATCACATCGCCCGCCGCCTTCAGCTCTCTGCGCTTGTCAGCGTACTTCGCCACCAGCACCTGCCGTTTCTGTTCCTTCACAACCTTAGATTTCTTGGCCACTATAGATCACTCCTTCGTTCTTATTCGTTCAGCGCCTGGATCAGCGCTTCAAGATTCTGCCGCATCAGACTCAGGTAATCCAGATTATGGGCAGCGTCTTCCTCTGTTAATCCTTCGATTGGATTCAGCACGGCAGTCTTGGCTCCTATTTCCTGGGCAATAGTATCAGCGACACTGGAGGAGACCAAGGTTTCAAAAAAGATTGTAGTCACCTTATTCGCCTTGGCGAACTCCACAATCTTGGCCATCTGTGCAGCAGACGGCTCCTGCTCCGGCGACAGCCCCGCAATCGGCACCTGCGTCAAGCCATATTGCTGTGCCAGATAACCAAAAGCGGCATGCTGCGTAATAAAGTCCTTGCGCTTCGTATTCTGAAGCCCGGCTCTGAAATCCTGATCCAGCTTCTCCAGCTTGGCGATATAAGCATCGCTGTTCGCGTGGAAGGCAGCAGCATTTCCGGGAAATGCTGCGGAGAGTGCTGCTTCAATGGTCTTAACCTCCCGGATAGCCATCACCGGGTCCAGCCATACATGAGGATCAAGCCCGCCGTGGTCATGGTCTGCTTCACTGACAGCTGTATCATTATGGGAATGGTCGTGACCGCTTCCTTCAGTTGCGGACTCATCATGTTGATGGTCATGGTCGTGATCGTGGCCTGCTTCAGCCGCAGCTTCCTCTTCATGGCTGTGTTCGTGTTCGTGTTCATATTCGTGCTCTGTCCCTTCAATAATCTGGAGTCCTTTACTCGCCTCTATCGTAATCAGATCACTTCCGGCAGCACCGTCCACAATCTGCTGCGCCCAGCCCTCCATGCCAGCGCCATTATAGACAAGCACATCTGCATCCGAAATATCAGCCATATCCTTAGCAGTCGGTTCCCAGTCATGCGGCTCGACTCCGGGCGGGACCAGCACCTCCACATTGGCAAGGTCTCCGGTAATGCTTTTCGTGAATTCGTACATCGGGTAAAAGCTAACCTTAATGTTCAATTTATCCCCTGCGGGTAGAGATGAAGCTTCGGCCGCAGCCGATGGTGAAGCCGCCGGACTGCTGGTTGAAGCGGCTTTCGTCGCAGTGTTGTTGCCGCAGCCGGAGATCAATAGCATGGCGGTCAGGGACAAGGCGGCAAGCTGACGGATTCTGAATGTGGACTGTGCGCTCGAATTGGATATTGCTATGGATTTGAATTTCATATGTTGTGAGACCCCTTTTCTTCATTGGCTTGAGATGAATACTGGCTGCGGCTGCGCAGCCTGATCAGCTTCTGTACTGCAATGGCTATCAGCAGAAATACCAGCAGAATGAGTGCAATCGTGCCTCCTGGAGGCGTGTTGATATAGTAGGAGGCTGTAAGCCCGCTGAACACACCGGTCAGCCCCACACTGACGGAGATCATTATGGCTGCCGTGAAGCCCGATGCAATCCGCAGCGCTATAGAAGCGGGCAGCACAATCAGAGCGGATACGAGCAGCACACCCACCACCGGCATAGCTGCGGCAACGGTCATACCGGTTAGGACGGCGAACGAGAATGACAACCACCCGGTACGGACACCGCTGATAGCGGCCGTCTCTTCGTCGAAGGTTAGGCTGTACAATGGGCGGCGCAGAATGATGAAATAGAGAAGACCGGCTGCAGCCACCACGGCGATCAGTTTAAGCTGAGTATCACTTACGGCAACGATGGAGCCGAACAGATAGGAGCTGAAGCTCTTGGTCAGATTCTGCTTCAGGCTCATCAGCACGACGGCCAGCGCCAGGCCGGAGGTCATAATAATAGCAACCGGAAGCTCGCTGTATGTACGGTAAGAGCGGCGCAGCTGTTCAATAATCAGCCCTCCTGCTATAGCTACAGCGAAGCCGCTCAGAGCAGGATTCCATCCCAGTACGGAACCCAGTGCTACTCCGGCAAGGGAGACATGAGACAGCGTATCGGCCATCAGCACCTGCCTGCGGAGCATCAGGTAGACTCCCAGTAAGGGTCCGATCAGCCCGATCAGGCCTCCTGCCCAAAATGCGCGTTGCATGAATTCGTAACCAAGCATGTCCAGCCCTCCTGCTCCTTGCGTTCCAGCGTAATCACGGTATCCAGATAGGAACTCGTCTCTTCCAGGCCATGTGTAACCATGATGACGGTCCGGCCATGCCGGCTGACATAATGCCGCATCAGCTCATAGAACCCGGTGCGGCTGGCAGCATCCATCCCCGTTACCGGCTCATCCAGCACCAGCACCTGCGGCTGCTGCGCCAGCGCGCGGGCGATGCAGATCCGCTGCTTCTGCCCGCCGGACAGCTCACCGATTCTCCGGTTACGGTACTCCCACATCTCCACCTGCCGCAGGCTGCTCTCGACAAGCGCTTCCTGTTCCTTAGTGAAGCGGCGGAACAATCCCAACCCTGAATAACAGCCGGAACGGACCAGCTCAATCACCTTGCTCGGAAATCCGGCATTGAAGGAGGCTACCTGCTGCGGCACATACCCGATCGTAAGCTTGCCCCCTCCGGTAATTTCCCGGTTCAGAGTAACCGTTCCGCTCCATGGCTTCAGCAGGCCCAACATCAGCTTGAGCAGCGTGGTCTTCGCTGCCCCGTTCGGTCCGGTAATTCCAATGAACTGTCCGGCCTCCAGATCCAGCGACAAGCGGTCAATGACCGGCTCATCCCCGTAACCGAACACCACATCCCTGATGGATGACAAAATCATCGTTCCTCCCCCTTTCTTTCGGCCCGCTGTGGCGTGCCGTAATGATTCCGTGCCTGATTCCGTGCGTGATCCCGTGCGTGATCCTATGGCTGCTGCCGTAGTTACTGCTCCGTCTGCTGTTGGGCACTTATTAATTTGGACCAAGCATGTTCCACGGATTAAACAAACTAAGTATTGATTATTATTCGTAATATTTACGATTATGTTTCAACTTCATTGATATTATCGTAATCATTACGATTTGTAAACCCAAAACAACAAATTAATCGTAATCACACTGATTAACCTTATTCGGGCCAAGCCAGCGTGCGACAAAACATCGAAATTCAAGCCATTGGGATCGCACCGACTCGGTCTATGTCCACCCGTGCCAGCATGAATGCCCCACTTACCCCCGCAATACAAATTGTGTTCGGTTTTCCGCATACATTCGGCCTACTAGCCCCCGCACTAGCACAATGTGTTCGGTTTTCCGCCTACATCCGTTCTACTAGCCCCTCGCACTACACAATGTGTTCGCTTTTCCGCATACATTCGGCCCACCAGCCCTCGCACTAGCACAATGTGTTCGGTTTTTTGCATACATTCGCCCCGCGCCCCTCGAAACAGCACAATGTGTTCGGTTTTCCACCTACATCCGTTCTACTAGCCCCTCGCACTACACAATGTGTTCGCTTTTTCGCATACATTCGCACTTGCCTCACGTGCCTTCGTAGCGCCTAATCCCTATACAGCACAAAGCCGGAATCCGCAGAAAGGATTCCGGCTTTCCAGACTATCATTTACAGAAGAAGTTATTCCTGCCCCGCCGCAAGCAACTCCTCTACATGCCAAGGAAGCGGGTTGTTGAATGCCGTCCAGTCCTGGTTCATCTCCTCTGCGGTCAGCAGGCAGCGGTCCAGGCGGGCTTCGATATCCTCACGGTTCATCTGGACTCCGATGAAGACGATCTCATTCAGCCGGTCTCCCCACTGCTCGTCCCACTTCGCCAGCACATCCGGTTCCGCAGCCAGCACCTCCTGCTGCTGCTCCTCCGGCAGGGTAGCCAGCCAATAACCGGCGGGACCGAACTGGATCGACGGCCCTGCCTGGCTGATGGTCGCTGCCAGATCACCACTGGCGGCCAGCCAGACTAATCCCTTCGCCCGGACGACCTCGGATGGCCAGTTACTGAAGAAGAAGCTCAGCCGCTGCGGATGGAACGGCGTTCTCCGGCGGTAAACGAAGGAGGTGATGCCGTATTCCTCAGTCTCCGGTGTGTGCTCCTCCTTGGCAAGCTCAGCGATCCAGCCGGACGACTGACTGGTCTGTTCGAAATCGAATAATCCGGTATTCAGAATCTCGGATAGCTCCACTTGTGCGTTCACCGTACGGATGATCTTCGCGCGCGGCTGAAGTCTGCGCAGAACCGCCTCCAGCTTGTTCAGCTCTGCCTCCTCTACCAGATCGCACTTGTTGAGCAGCAGCACATCACAGGTCTCGATCTGATCGATCAGCAGATCGACGATATCCCGGAAGTCGCCTTCGCCCGCCGTCATATTGCGGTCCAGCAGACTGTCGCCCGAGGCGAAATCCTGCCAGAAGCGGTTGGCATCGACCACCGTAACCATCGTGTCCAGCCGGGCCAGCTCCGTTAGATCGATATCCAGCTCCGGGTTCGGGTAAGTGAAGGTCTGGGCCACCGGGACCGGCTCGCTGATCCCGGAGGATTCGATCAGAATGTAATTGAAGCGCCCCTCCGAGGCGAGATGATTCACTTCGCGCAGCAGGTCATCGCGGAGGGTGCAGCAGATGCAGCCATTGGACATCTCGACCAGCTTCTCCTCGGTGCGGGAGAGGCTGCTGCCGGATTTCACCAGATTCGCATCCACATTCACTTCACTCATATCATTGACGATCACGGCCACCTTCAGGCCCTCACGATTATGCAGAATATGATTGAGCAGTGTAGTCTTGCCGGAGCCAAGATATCCGCTTAGCACTGTTACAGGAATTTTATCCATTGTATTCTCCTTGTAGATTATATTTTCAAAAGGGCATTCTGTTCATAGCGAACCACCAGAGATAAGTGTATTCTGTGCAACTAAAAACAGTGAAACGGAAGGCTTTCCTCTTCTAACTGTATTCTGTACAACTAGATTAGCCCAAATGGGCGAAAATCCAGGTATAGAGGCATTTTAATTGCACGAACTACAGTTAAACAGAGATTCGGCGGCACATCCGGCGATTTAGTTGTACAGACTGCAATCAAGCCTCCCCCTTGCACTCTAATCGGGGCAATGCAAACCCTCAGCCAGCGATGAGTTAAAGTGATTTCCGCAGCTTAGCGGGTCTCCCGGTGCAGTGTGACACGCTTCAGGCGCGGGCAATATTTTCTCATTTCCAAGCGTTCCGGTGTCGTTCTCTTATTCTTCGTGGTGGTATAGTTGCGGTCGCCCGTCTCCGTACAGGCCAAAGTAACGATTACTCTCATTTCAATCAAGCTCCCTTCTGTTTAATCGTAATTATTACGATTTAAACATTCTACACGCTCCCGCCCTCCGCTGTCAACAGCTGTCCAGGAACTTTTGGGCTCTCTTAGATTAGTGTTCTTTCCTGAATAAGCTTGACGTATAGATGGAATTACAAGCGGAAGCGGCTTGGCCGCCTTCTTATGGGGACGGTACTATTGGAGCGGGAGAGTGAGCCATGAAGATACCTGTGATTATACTGAGCGGATTTCTGGGGAGCGGAAAGACAACCCTGCTGCTGAGTCTGCTGAAGGAGAGCCAGCGCAGAGGGCTGAACCCGGGCGTAATCATGAATGAGCTGGGCGCAAAAGATGTGGACGGCTATATCCTTCAGGAGAGTACCGGCACAAGTGTGGAAAAGCTGCTGGACGGCTGCATCTGCTGCAGCCGCAAGGAGGAGCTGCCGCGCAGCCTGAGCGCCCTGCTGGCGCGCCGCCCGGATATCATCTACATCGAGCTTACAGGGGTAGCTGACCCGGACGAGATCGCGAAGTCGCTACTGGCGCCGGTGCTGGCAGACCGGCTGCAGCTGCACCACGCCATTACGCTGCTGGATGCCGAGAATGCGCTGGAGTACAGCAGCCGCTTCTCGTCCGACAAGCAGCTCGTCCGCACCCTGCGCAAGCAGATCACCACCGCTGATCTCATCATCGTCAACAAAAGCGATCTGGTAGAACCGGAGACCCTGTGGAAGATCGAGAAGATGGTCTACAAGCAAAATTCGGAACCCGAGATTGTCTTCACCCACTACAGCCAGATTAATCTCGCCCCGCTGCTGACAGGCATCGCCGCCCGCGGATTTAAGGGCTCTGCTCCCCGGCGCGGCCCCGGCAATATCAGCGGCACCGCCCTCCAGCGCATGAACACGGGCAGCAGCAGCACCGGCGGCAGCGCAACGGCAGTACATGAGCCTGAATCCGGAACAGACGGCTCTTATTCCCAAGTGGCGGCAGTGACGTTAACCGTTCCTCCGGCATGGGCCGGAAGCCTCCGCCAGGAGGAGCTGGAGCATTTTTTGCGGCAATGGGGCTACAGTCTGCTCCGGGCCAAGGGCCATGTGCGGCTTGCAGGCAGGGATTCCGTGCAGCTGGTGCAGCTTGCAGGTAACCGTATCTCCTGGGAGGCTTCAAGTTACCCGGGCCAGCCTTATATCGTCTGCATTGGCCTGAATCTGGATGAGAAGGCGATCAGCCGCAGCTGGGCGGCGTTATTCAGCTAAGAACCCTGTGCGGGAAGGAGCCGATGAACCCTTGACAACCCTTACGCCGTTTAAAATATTGCCGCTGCTCTTTTCCGCCGCTTTTCTGCTCACAGCGGGCAGTCTGTGGCTGCCCGGACATCTAAGCCTGCTGGACAACGGCTATGTCGACACGTTCAAAACCGCATTCCTCGGCATTCTGCTGGAGGCCTTGCCGTTTGTCCTGCTGGGCGCGCTGCTCTCCTCCCTGCTTCGCGTCTTCGTGCCGGACGAGCTGATCTCACGCTGGATTCCACGCCGCGCGGTTCCGGCGATTCTCTTCGGCTGCCTGCTCGGGATCCTCTTCCCCGTCTGTGAATGCGGAATGATTCCGCTGGTCCGCCGCCTCATGCATAAGGGGATGCCGCTCTACGTGGCCATCGTGTTCATTCTGTCCGGCCCGATCCTCAACCCGGTCGTCTACGGGGCCACCCTGACAGCCTTCCGCTCCCATCCGGAGCTGGCCTACACCCGGATGGGACTGGCTTTTGCCGTAGCGGCATGCATTGGTCTGATCATCTACGGGACCGTCCGCAGATCGCCGCTGCGCTTATCCATCCGCCGGGAGGGAAGCGAAGAGCCGCATGGCACACTACGCGGGGGCCGGGCGGCGGCGGTCCTGGTGCATACGTCGGATGAATTTTTTGAGATGGGCAAATTCCTGATCATCGGCTGTCTGCTGACTGCGGGCATCCAGACCTTCATGAATCAGAGCAGCCTGTCCGCCATTGGAGACCGTCCGCTCGGCTCCTACGTGTTCATGATGGGACTGGCCTTCGCACTCTCGCTCTGCTCCACCTCTGACGCCTTCGTTGCGTCCACCTTCCTGCATACCTTCCCGTCCGGGGCGCTGCTCGCCTTCATGGTGCTGGGACCGATGCTCGATTTCAAGAACGCCCTGATGCTGCTCTCGCTGTTCAAAACCAGATTTGCCCTGTACCTGTTCTTCCTCATTACCGCGGCCGTCTTCACCGGCTCCGTGCTGGCTTCATTCTGGCTGTAGCTGCCCTGAAATTCCGAATATCTGAAGGAGGATCTGTATGAATAGCTCCGGAAGCATCCG
Organism: Paenibacillus sp. FSL P2-0089; assembly: GCF_038595095.1. Taxonomy (NCBI): domain Bacteria; kingdom Bacillati; phylum Bacillota; class Bacilli; order Caryophanales; family Paenibacillaceae; genus Paenibacillus; species Paenibacillus sp. FSL P2-0089. The sequence continues at coordinate 2,317,255 of NZ_CP152006.1, read as the reverse complement.
GTTTCACTATGTACTCAGGGCAGTTATTCTGCTCGCCTTCGCCCTCTATATCGGACATCTGGTCCAGCAGGACGCCCTCCATTATTATGTTGCTCCTAAGCTGGCCCGCTGGATCCGGTTATGCCCGGTTCCGCTCTCCCTGATGGCGCTCAGCCTCGGGCTCCAGGCTGTGCTTGGCCGAAGCTCCGCCCTCTGTGACTGCGAGCACCGCCTGCCCCGCTCACTCCTGGGCAGCTCCACGCTGTACAGCCTGTTCCTGCTTCCGCTGCTGCTCGGCTTCCTGCTGCCCGACCGGGCACTCGGCAGTGCCGCAGCGGCCAAGAAGGGCCTTGCCCTGTCTTACACTGCCGTTGAGTCCGGCACCGGTGCTAGCTTCACAGCGGCCAACCCCTATGAGGCCGAATTTGCAGAGCTGGCAGGACAGCTCTACAGGCAGCCCGTCATCCCTGTATTCCCTGAGATTTTCTCGGAAACGCTGGGTGCCCTTAATCTGTACAAATCACAGTTCGAGGGTAAGGAAATCTCTGTATCCGGCTTCCTGTACCGTGAGCCGCAGGGGTCCGGTCGATCCGGCTACGCAGTCAGCCGCTTCCTGGTCCAATGCTGTACGGCAGATGCCACCCCCTTCGGCATTCTTCTTGCACCGGGTACACAAATAAGCCTGCCCGCCGATACCTGGATTGAGGTTCGGGGCAAGCTTCATGTGACGCTCCATGAGGGAGTGGAGACTCTGCAGATCGCTCCGCAGAGTATAACAGCAGTGGCAGCACCGTCCACACCTTATGTGTACACGAATGCCGATGCCGCAGCGGCATGGAAAGCGCTGCAGCCATGACTAGATGACCGCGTCCAGCGCATCGTCATCCTCCAGCGAAGACTCCGGGTTCGAGATTTCCACCAGGAGACGGGCCGGAATGCAGATAATCTGCTGCTTCGGCCGGGAGATGAATCCCATGTCCAGCGCAATGGTCAGCGGAGCATCCGAATAGGTCATCTGAATACCATAATCGTATACCTTCAGCGTGTTATGACCATATCGGGTGCGGATATCAATAATCTGCTCTTCCTTGGTCAGCTGTACAGTCTTGTAGGCTTTGCCGTTCACGGTGATTACGGCCTCCAGCTCCCCCTGCTTATACGGATGATTGTGGTTAGAGAACCACTTGTAGCCGTAGATGGAACCGGCGGCCAGCAATACAATGAGAATCAGCAGGAAATCTCCGCGCTTCATCGTTTTCACTCTATTGACCCTTTCGCTTGCCATTATTTATTCGTAATATTTACGATTTATATAATAATAATGCAGACAAGGGAAAGCTGTCAACGTGAATAGCGCTTGCTTTGCCTGCCGGTTATCCGGCTTTTCACATTACAGAACTATCTGCGGATGCTGCCGGACCATTCCCTCAGCACTCTGTCCAGCTCATCTCCACGGATCGGCTTGGGAATAAAGTCCTGCATTCCTGCCCGGAGGCACATCTCTTTATCTTCCTTACGTGCAAAGGCAGTGGCGGCAATAATCACCGGGGACAGCCCCAGCGCCTCGCGGATCTGCCGGGTGGCTTCAATCCCGTCCATGCCCGGCATCTGAATATCCATGAACACCAGATCATAATGCCGGGACCGTACAGCTTCTACCGCCTGCTCCCCGTTCACTGCCAGGTCAGAGGTGTAGCCGCGCTTTTTGAGAAAAGTCTGCAGGATCTGCTGATTCACCGGATGATCCTCCGCGATAAGAATGGACAACGGCCCGTATTGACCCTCGGGATAATCCAGATTGAAAACACCACCCTTATACTCCTGAGTGGCAGCAACTCCTGCCAGCAGCGCTTGGCCCTGCTCCTCCACCGAATACATCACGCCGATGGTGAAGTAGAACTCCGAGCCTTCTCCTTCGACGCTGTTCACACCGATGGCGCCATCCAGCAGCTCCACCAGCTTCTTGCTGATCGCCAGACCCAGTCCCGTCCCGCCGTACTTGCGGTTGATCGATGGGTCCAGCTGGGAAAAGGACTGGAATAACAGGTTCTGGCTGCCCTGCGGAATGCCTATACCGGTATCGGTTACCGAGAACCTCAGAATCAGCGAGCCTGGCTCCCCGGCAGCCTCCAGCTTCACGCAGACGCTGACCTCGCCTTCTTCAGTGAACTTGACCGCATTGCCGACGAGGTTCACCAGCACCTGCCTCAGCCTGGTTTCGTCGGTGATGACAACAGCCGGAAGATCGGGCTCAATATGGCTGCGCAGAACCAGCCCTTTCTCCTGGATACGCGGATAGAATAGCTCACAGACGTTCTGAACGACCTGCCGGATATCGACCGGCTGCAGATCCAGCGTCATCATGCCGGATTCAATTTTGCTGAAATCCAGCACCTCGTTGAGAATATGTACCAGCGCGGCACCGCTTTTATTGATAATTTGGGTGTAATATTGCTGTTCCTCCGTAAGCTCTGTTCCCGACAGGAGATCGGCCATCCCGATAATTCCATTCATCGGCGTACGCAGCTCGTGGCTCATAATCGCCAGGAACTCCGACTTGGCCCGGTCAGCCTTCTCCGCAGATTCCTTGGCACGCTCCACAGCCTTCTCCTCGGTGATATCCCGGAAGACCACCACCGCCCCCTTATGCTCTCCGTTATCATATAATGCCGTCATCCGGTATTTGACCAGGAAGCTGGAGCCATCCTGACGCCAGAAGATCCCTTCCTGCTCCTGCTCATAAGAGAGGTTGGTCTTCAGCAGCTCCGCCAGCGTCCGGTGTCCTCCGGGATACAGCTCGCCGTCCATCCAGGTCTGCGCTATCGTATGCAGCTTGATATTGCCGGCCAGCTCACCCGGGTTATATCCGAGCATGACCGACGCAGCGGGGTTGATAAATACAGTCTCCCCCTCCAGATTCATGCCAAAAATCCCCTCAGACACTGAGTTCAGGATCAGCGCATGCTCGTAGCTAAGCTTCTCAATCTGCTCCAGATACCGCTTAGGCTCTGTAATATCACTGGTAATGGCGAATACACCGACGACCTCATGATCAATCAGCATAGGGACATAAATCATCCCTACCTCCACCCTCTCCCCGTCATGACGGATCACCCGGGTATCGAAGGTCTGGGCCATGCCTCCGGCTGCCGCCAGAAACCGCATATTCACATGCTCCAGCTCATCCTCTTCAATAATCTCACAGTAACTGGAATGCATCAGGGTCTCCCTGCTGTATCCTGTCAGCTGCTCCAGACTGGCATTCATCGACTGTATGTACCCCTGCAGATCCATGGCACTGATGGCAGACGGGTTATATTCGAAAAGCGACTTATACCGGTTCTCACTCTCACGGAGCTGCTCCTCCATCCGCTGGCGCTCGGTCACATCCTGCACCATACCGCGGATCTGCTGAACCTTACCGGTTGCATCCAGGATCACCTCCCAGTGCGCATAGAGAGACTTACGTTCCTCGCTGCCCTTCACTCTGAAAATCGCCTCACCCTTAGCCCCGGACTTCAGCGTATAATGCAGCTCTTCGCGCAATCTGTCCAGGTCCTCCGGCACTACACAGTCAAACAGCTGAGTATAATGAACCACGGTATGATTTCCGCAATTCCCGCCTAATTCAAAGATAGCCATCAGCTGGCTGGAGACGATCAGCTGATCATATACGGAATTCCACTCCCAGGAGCCCATTTGTCCTAACTCCTGCGCGGCAGCCAGCATATCTTCAACCTTCTTCCGCTCGGTGATATCATGGGCAATCGTCAGGATCTGCCGCACTTCGCCTTCACGATTCCGCACCACCTGGAAGGAGCTCTGGGTCCAAAGATAATGGCCGTCCTTATGCCTGACCCTGCGTGTAAAGGTGTCACTGTCAGAGTAGAGCTTGCCCGGCTCGGTCATTTCCAGCGCATCCGCTTCATGGTAATAATCCGTTTTGTTGCGGCCGATCATGTCACTTGCCGGGTAGCCGAGCAGCGTTTCGACTGACGGGGAGACGTAGCGCAGCGTTCCATCGGGATCGGCGAATGAGATCATGTCCGGGGTGTGCTCCGTAATCAGCTCGAAGAGCTGGCGATCCTCCTCTATCTTCTTCTCCGCCAGCTTGCGCGCGGTAATATCCGTCATCTCCGCAACCAAATGGGAGGGACTTCCAGTCTGTTCATCAATGATCAGAAAAAGATGCAGGGCAACCCAGAGCATCTCACCATTCTTATGTACGAACCGCTTGTCGGTATCTACAGCCATATCAGGACTGTTTATTAAAGCATTCATAATCTGCCCGTGATCCAGGGTATACCCTTCATCCGGAAAGACGATATCCTGGTAACGCAGCTCCTTGAGTTCGGTCTCGGTGTATCCAAACATCCCGCAAAGCGCAGGGTTAGCCATGAGCATAGTACCATCCGTAATGGCTACTGCCGCATATCCTATTGAGGACCGCAAGTACAAGTGCTTAAATAGAGTGTCGGACAAAGCTAGAGCCTCCTCTGAGAAAATGGGGGACATAATTTAGTAACATTATACCTTTTTTTCGGAATTTATGCTCCAGACCTAAAGTCCCGCTAATGAAGATACACAGGGCAAGCTTGCCGCTGGAAACGGTGCATATCCACATACAGAAAAAACCGCCCTGGTCACTTTCATGACATCAAGGCGGTGGTTATAATAGGTTAGTCCAGTCTCCTGCGCGGCAGCCAGAAGGCACAGAAATAACGGAAGATGACGTAACCGCTTGGCATAGAGCACCTCCTGGATGCCTCCATCCTTCACGTGGTCCTCTTGGGAATTCTCACCGTCACGGTCGTACCCTGGCCGATTTCGCTGTGGATCATGATCCCGTACGCCTCGCCAAAATAAATCCGGATTCTCTCCTGGGCGTTGAACAGTCCATACGATTTGGATTGCCTGCTTAATACCGTATCCATTGTCCCCTGAGTCATTCCCGGACCGTTGTCTTCAATGCCGAACACAATCGTATCTTCCTCGAAGCAAGCCCGCAGGCTGATTCTGCCGCGCCCCTCCCGCTTGTTGTCCACGCCGTGCTCAATCGCATTCTCTACAATAGGCTGCATAATCAGCTTAATCATGTGATAGCCCAGCACCTCCGGGTCCACCTCGTACACTACATCGAAGCTGTGGTCATGCATAATCAGCTGCAGATCAATATAAGATTTCGTATTCTCCAGTTCATCATGAACGCTGATGACATCCTGCCCCCTGTTCAGGGTCGTCCGGTAAAATTTGGAGAGGGTTGTGGTGATTTTACTGATGTCATACGCTTTAATGCTTATAGCCTTCCAGTTGATCAGCGACAGGGAGTTATAGAGGAAATGCGGATTGATCTGGGCCTGCAGCGCTTTCAGCTCCGCATCCTTCTGCACAACCTTGCTGCGGTAGACTTCATTGAACAGCTCATTCAGACTTTGCAGCATATCCTTGAACCGCGAGGTCAGCTCGCCGATCTCGTCATTGGAATCGACCACAATATCCACATGCAGGTCCCCGCGGGTCACCCTTTTCATCGTGCGGTTCAGACGGTAGATCCTTCTCACAAAAGCGTTCGACAACAGCCAGACCGCTGGCACCAGAATCAGCAGGCAAATCCCGACCGTGAGCATGGTGGCGCGGAGAATCGTCTTGGCATCGACACCGATCGAGTTCTTGGGCATATAAAAGACAAGCTTCCAGCCCGTCACGCCCAGCGTCTGGGAGATCACGATGAAATCGCTTGCACGATCTTCCGCCGCCTTAGCCGATTCAAAGGACGGCAGCCCGTTGTGATAGTCATACACAGGCTCCCCCGCTCCATTCTCGACCAGGACGCCATACTCACCGGAGACCACATTGGTCAGACCCGCAAACATATCCTTGCTGTCAAAGCCTAAGTAGATCAGGTTGTCATACTGCGTTCCCGAGCCGCCCACCATCCTACGCACTGCGGACAAGGCCGTGCCCTCCTTGATCCAATGCGTCTGGCCGCTGGCCATCGCCGCTTCATACCAGGGCTTCCCGGATACGCTGCTAATCGGCAGAATCGTATTCTTCCGTTCCGTGATGTTATTCCCTGTATACACCGTCAGCTGGCGGATCTCTTCGTTCAGGAACAGAAGCGTATTGAACAGCGGCTCTACGATGGTGTTCAGATCATTGTACATATAGTAATAATTGTCCGAGTAATCATTGTTGAAGACGGACACTACACTGGAGTTAAAGGTGAACGAGTCCAGCGCGGCATTGAGCTTGCTGAACTTATAATCCAGATTGGCGGCGATCTCCGACACATTGTCGGTTAAGGTCAGCCGGGCCTGCTGAACGAGCAGACTCCTGGATTGATCATACGAATACCAGCCAAGCACACTGAGCGGAATAATGATAACGAGTAAATAAGAGACAAACAGCTTATGCTTAATTCTTAAATTCCTGATGAACCGGCCTGGGCGCTCCAGATCTACCCCTCCTGTCTTAAGCCTCTTGTCCTTATAACGTAGCATTGCCCCCGGCAAATAACAATCTGTAAAAGCGGCGGCCCGCCGCATGAGCCCTGCCTCGAAACAACAAAGGGGTGTCCCCAGCCGTTTCCGGCTTACGGGACACCCGCTTACATGCAGTTTACGCTTACTCTTTGACGGCACCGAGCACGATTCCGCTGACGAAATACCGCTGCAGAAACGGATAGATCAGCATGATTGGAATCATCGAGACCATCACCTTGGCCGCATTGAGCAGCTGGCTCGACATATTCGACAGACGCTTAATCTCTTCCGGATCGGTGGTGTTCATGATCGAATTCACGCTGATAATCAATTGCTGGATATACGTTTGCAGCGGCCAGTTCTCCTTGTGGTTCATCAGGATCATCCCGTCAAAAAACGCATTCCAGTGGCCGACGACCGAGAACAGGGTGACTGTTGCCAGTGAGGGCAGGGAGATGGGGATATAAATCGTCACCAGCGTTCTCCACGCCCCCGCCCCGTCCATCCCGGCAGCCTCCTCCAGTTCCTTCGGAACGCCCTTGAAGAAGTTCATCAGCAGAATCACATTAAATACCGGAACGGCGGTAGGCAGCACAAGCGCCCAGATGGAATCGAGCAGCCCGTACGTATTGATCGTCATATACCACGGGATCAGCCCGCCGTTGAACAGCATACAGAAGATAACGAACCACATATAGATATTTCTGCCCGGAAAATGTTTGTTCGATTTCGATAAAGGATAGGCCATCAGCACCGTAACCAGCAGATTGACGACTCCTCCGAGCAGCACCCTTTTCACAGATACGCCAAAGGAAGTGAAGAAGCTCCGGTCACTGATGACCGACTTATAGGCCTCCAGATTGAAATCAACCGGCCAGAAGAAGACCTGACCCGACATGGCCGCCACCTTGCCGCTGAACGAAATAGCCAAGGTATTCAGTACGGGGGCCAAGGAGAGAAAAGCAATCACGGTTAGAATACAATAAATCACAATATCAACAGTCCGGCTGGTTCCACGGATCACAGCAAATCACCTCTGTCAGAAAATACGGTAGTTGGCAAACCGGGCAGCCAGACCATAGGAAGCGGCAATCAGCACAAAGCTTACGACCGATTTGAGCAGGCCTACCGCTGTTGCCAGTCCATACTGGATTTCAAGCAATCCTGAACGGTATACATAAGTATCAATGATATCCCCCGACTCATAGACAATCGGATTATACAGGTTGAGAATCTGCTCGAAGCCCGCATTCAGCACATTGCCGAGGCTTAAGGTCGCCAGCAGAATCACCGTGGTCATCAGACCCGGAATCGTAATATTGGTTAAGCGCTGGAACCGGTTTGCTCCGTCAATGGCGGCTGCTTCATACAGATTGGTGTTAATGGAAGTCAGGGCAGCGATATAGATGATCGTATTGAAGCCGAATTCCTTCCAAACATCGCTCGATACGATCACAAAGCGGAACCAGTGATTGCTCTGAAGGAACATAATCGGATCGCCGCCGAACCACTGGATCATCTGATTGATAATGCCGTCCAGACTGAGCAGGTTAATCAGCACCCCTGAGAGAATGACCCAGGACATGAAATGGGGCAGGTACACAATCGTTTGGATGGTACGCTTGAATTTAATATTCGCCACTTCATGGAACAGCAGTGCAAATACAAAGGGAACGGTCAATCCGGCAATGATTTTCATCAGTGCAATGCTCAGGGTGTTTCCGAGAATCAGCCTGCTGTCCGGCAGGCTGAACATATACTCAAAATTCTCCCAGCCCACCCATTCCGAGTGGAAGATGCCCAGCGTAGGCTGAAAGTCCTGAAAGGCAATCACGATTCCGAACATCGGAACTACACTGAATGCTATGAGCAGCAATATGCCGGGGAGCAGCATCAGGTGGTAATTCCAGATAGAAGCTCTGCTTCTCATGGTGACTCAACTGCCTCAGCAACCTCTTTGGTGATTTCTTCCCCTCCGATGCTCTTCCAGGTCTCCACGAACTTGTCGAATTCTTCAAGGGGAGAAGTGCCGGTAATGATTTTCAAAAAGGTCTCGTTTTCGAGTTTTTCCAGATTGGCTCCCTTTTTAAGCATCGCTTCCGTCTTGCCGTAGAACACAGGCTCCACCTTCACAATTTCTTTCGCTCCGGTGATGGAGGCGGCAGTATAGAAGGCCAGTGAATCGGCATAAGCCGGAATATCCTTTTTCGGATTTTCATTATTCTTCAAGACCGCCTTGACTCTCGGCAGGATGCGGGCCGGCAGATCGTCCAGCTTCTTATCCTTAATCACCTTCTCATAGATAGGAACATCGCGTGCCAGGGAATCCTGATAATCCAGCTGCACATTAATCGGATAATTTAGCCAGCCTACACCCAGATCCTTATACAGCTCCTGTGCAACCGGATCAATCAGGCGGATGCCTTCATACTCCACGCTGAGCATTTTCAAGGCAGCTTCGGGGTGCTCCGCCTTCTTGTTCACCACCATGAAGGTTCCTGACGGCGTGGAGGGTACGATATTCCGTTTGCCGTCCCCGTCCAGCGGCACAGCCAGCGGCACCCAATCCGCTTCCGGGTTGGCCTTCACCGCATCAGACAACGCCCAGCCTCCGAACCAGGGGGCAAACAGGATACCGGCACGTCCGCCTGATACCAGCCCGGCATTATCCTCGTATTTCCGGGTCAAGAACTCTTTGTCAATCAACCCGTCCGCATACATCTCTCTCAGCTCCGATAGCGCCTGCTTGGTCTCTGGCGTTGTGGAGCCGTAGATGATGTTTCCTCCCTCATCCTTGAACCAATTCTTCGGATAGGCATGATTGGCATTGAAGATCGGATCGAAGGTGAAGAAGCCGCCGTCTGCAACCACACTTTTATCGCCAAGCAGACCAACGGTATCCGCTTTCCCGTTACCGTCAGGGTCCTGCTCTTTGAACGCCTTAATCACAGTCTTAACTTCATCCATGGTACGGGGCGTCTCAAGCTTCAGCTTGTTCAGCCAGTCCTGGCGTATCCACAGGAGCTGATAATTGCCGTCGATGTTGGTATTGGGCAGCGCCATCAGCTTGCCGTCGATTCTTCCGGTGTTCAGCACCCGGTCTCCTGTGTAGGAATTGTAATAATCTTTAATCAGCGGCGAGGCATATTGATCGTATAACTCGGTCAGATCGGCCAGCATACCCGCTTTGGCCATTCTCTTGAACTGCTGCTCATCCACCACCAGAATGTCCGGCAGGGAATTGCTCGAGATCGCCAGGGTAACCTTCTGGTTATACGCATCCTGGTCTTCTACCGAGAAATCGTATTTCACCTTTACATTCAGGCGGTCCTCGACATATTTCAGATACTTGTTATTCTCCAGCGTATCTCCTGCCGGCAGGTTATTCCCCGATACGCCCTGTCTCCCCAGAGACACGGTAACGGGTTCTTCATATTTGCTGAAGGGTCCATCGTCCTCCTTGGCGGTGGCGGATGGTTCATTGCCTCCGGCATTCGTGGACTCACTGCCGGCGGGCGCAGCAACCTTCTCCTCCTTTGGACTGCTGCCGCAGGCCGCCAGCACTCCCAGCACCATTACCATGGACAGCAGCAAGGCCATAACACGAATTTTCTTCAATCTCATAGATGCCCCTCCCAAACTTTGTTATAAAACGCTTTCATGCTTACAGTTAAATTGTAAATTAGCCTGGAAGGGAGCGAAATCCCAAATTCTTTGGATACGCGTCAATTAATTTGGAAGTAAAAAGCACCCGCAGGTGCTCTCCAATAATTCGTACTATTATTCGTCCAGTATTTCACGATATTTTTGCGGACTGATGCCGTAATATTTTTTAAAGGTCTGGCAGAAGTAGGAGGAGCTCCAGTAGCCGGCATGTTCAGCGATATCGACGATTTTCATATTGGTGCTGTCCAGTAAATGCCTTGCCCGTTCCAGACGCTGCTGAGTAATGAATTTGATCAGGCTCTGCCCCGTTTCTTTCTTGAATAAATGGCTCAGGTAGCTGGGATTAAGCGATACGCGCCCGGCGATGACCTCCAGACTGATATCCTCCCTGAAATCCTTCTCCACAATCCGGATGACCTGCTGGACAATATGGCGTTTGCTCTCATCGGGAGCGCCGTTGTCCGGTTCTATTTCCGAGAGCGCCTGCAGCAGCACTTGCTTCACCCCGAGAATCGAATCGCTTTTGAAGATACGCTCTACCGTTTGCTGGAAATCCGCTTTCTGCCTGCGGGCTGATTGTTCAAACGCATTCCGCACCAGGTCCGAACAGAGATACTTAACATAGATTGCAGAAGATCCGCCGTTCCGGCTCAAGTGGCTGAACAGAAGCTCAATGCTTTTGGCTGCGCCTGCATATTCCCCATGGTTAATGAATTGGTTGATATCCGCCATCAGCGTCTCGGTGCTGACAAGCTCCGGGACACGGCCCGCCAGATCATCTCCGGCAAACAGTACCACCGTATCTTCAAAAAAGAATTTGTAGTCCAGCGTCTGCTCCATCTGCTCATAACACGCCGAAACCTCCTGCCAATCGGAGATCACGGGGCTGTATACGATGCAGCAATACCGGTAAAAGCGTTCCGCGATCCGCTCCGCCAGCGCTTCACTCATCTCCCTGATCCTCTTCTGTCCGCCGCTGCCTGGGCAAGGGACCATAAGCACACTTTGATATTCATTCAGGTTCAGCAGCTCATATTCACCGGCTGTAAGCTGCTCTGCCGCTTGTTCAAATGCCTCGTAGCTGCGGTCAAAGAAACGCTCCTTGAAATCAATCAGCAGCAGAGCGGCCGGCTGCCCTCCGAACGGCAGGGCGGCATCATCCGCGATCACCTGAACCCCGTTCAGCACATCGGTCAGCCACTTCTCCCTCTCATACTCCAGGCCCTTTTGATACCCCTGCATCATCTCGGCAGTGCGGCGCTGCTGGGTGGCCTTATCCGCGCATTTCTGTATCACGCCTGACATCACCCCGGCGAACTCCTCAATATCAATCGGCTTCAGCAGATAGCTGGAAGCATTGGTATAGAGCGCCCGGCGGGCATAGTCAAATTCCCCGTAAGCACTGTAGATAATAATTTCCAGGGAGGGCTGCGCCAGGCTTGCCTGCTCCGCCAGCTCCAGACCGCCCATGAAGGGCATTTTGATATCTGTGAGCAGGATGTCCACCGGGTTCAGACGAAGATACTCCAGCGCCTTCTCCCCGTTCTCCGCTTCGGCAACCCGCAGCTCGTAGTTCATGTCAGCGATCAGCCCCCGGATGCCGTCCCGTTCAATTTTCTCATCATCCACGATCAATATGGTAAACATAGAGTTCCCTCCTGATGTCTGATAGAATCATAAGCAAACGTTATCATTTCATTGAAGCCTACACCATGAGGAGGTCCCGCCATGCGCCTGGCGTACCGCAAAGCCAATGCACTTTTGAATCAGCATATCTCAAATATCAGTGACGGACAAACCTCATTTCATATTCATTACTGGGGCTTCATGCCGAATCATTATAATAATTCCCTGCACCGCCATTCTTTTTTTGAAGTCTGTTATGTCCAGCAAGGCACCGGCTCTTACCAGGATGACGATGCGCTCTTCCCCCTGGAGCCGGGAACCCTGTTCTTCTCACGTCCGGGCATCTGGCACCAGATCCGCAGTGAGCAGGGGCTGGTCCTGTTCTTCATTGCCTTTGAAATCGACGAAGCCTTAAGCTCTGCGGACGGCCGCAAGCCGTTTCAGGAACTCGCCGCCGGAGGGCAGGCCATAGCCCCTCATGAAGCTGCCGCACTCTCTGCCCGAATCTGGCGGACCCTCTTCAGCCTGGCCGAGAGCGAAGCGGGGGTGTCCAGGCTGCCGATGAATCATCTGGCGCTTGCTCTGCTGCATTCGTTCCCGCAGGCGTTCTCCCCCGAACCCCATCTGCAGGCCGGGGCAATGAAGGAGGACAGCGGGGAACACCGCCATTTGGAACGGGCCAAGCGCTATATCCGCGACAATCTGTCCTCCCCGCTGCACATGGCCCAAGTGGCCCTGGAACTGGATATCTCTCCACGCCATCTGTCGAGGATCTTCCAGGCATGCCTGGGCCAGACTTTCGTCCATTATATTCAGGAACGAAGAATCCAACAAGCCAAGGATTTGCTGCTGCACACCGACTACCCTATCAAAGATATCGCCGAGCGCTGCGGCTTCGAGTCTGTGCACTATTTCACCCGCGTATTCACCAAGCAGCTTGGTGTCTCCCCCGCCCGGTTCCGCAGAGCGCAGTTTGCAGACGGAAGACAGAACCTGAGCTAATCAACGCCAAATGTCCGGATTGTACAAAAAATTAGACGCCGTATTCAAAGATAATTCCGCAAGGACTCCTTACAATGGTTGTAAACCCTTAGAAGGAGTGAGTTCCCCATGTTTGTTAAACGACCAGTCAACCTTGTACGCAGCCCCATTCCTGTTCCGCAGGACGACATCCCCTTGGCTGCTCCTCCCGCAGTGCTCCGGGAAGGCTATTCAGCGATTGCCGCTTCCCTGCTTCAGCTCGCCAGTGAGAAGGGAAGCGGCAATCTGTATGTTGCTTTTGACGGAACCCACGGCGCCCCGTTTCAAACCGTTCTGCAGCGAGCAGTGGATGCGCTTGAGCAAGCGGGCCATTCAGTGTCCCTCATCGGCTCGGGCAGCTATCTCAAGTCAGGCGAAGAGCTGCGGGAGTTTTTTGCCGCCAATATTACGGATAACCGCGCCTTCGGCTATTTCACTGACGGAAGTATAGAGGATTATTTCCGAGACGGGGCCAGGGAAGAAGCCGCCCGCAGGCTGGATGAGGCAGAGCCGGGTGCGGATTCGGCTGCATTCTGTATCGTTTTTGGCCCGGGGGCTTACTGGCTTGGAGAGGGGCGGTTCGATCTTTCCTTCTATCTGGATGTCTCGCGTGAATACCAGCAGGCCGGCCACCGGCAGGAGCTGCTGAGTTTCGGCCTCAACTGGAACCGGGATGCGGTGGAGAAATATAAAATCGCCCTGTTCGTCGAATGGCCTATTCTCGAAACCTACCGCAAACAAATCCTGGATCAAATGGACTACTACATCGACCTGAATCAGCCGAAGCAGCCAGTCATGACTGCCGTGCCGTCCCTGCGCCGGATGATCTCGGATATTGCCGGGTCGCCGCTGCGGGTGAAGCCTTTTTATGCACCGGGGGTGTGGGGCGGACAATTCCTCAAACAGCTGGCCGATCTGCCGGAGGATTGGGTGAACTGCGCCTGGAGCTTCGAGCCGATTGCCCCGGAGAATTCCATCCTTGTAGAGTATGAAGGCAAAGAGATGGAAATTCCGTTTCTGCTGGTCATGCAGCAGGAGCATCCAGCGATTCTGGGGGAACGTCTGACCGGCTTATTCGGCGATTATTTCCCGATCCGCTTCAACTATCTGGACACGATGGACGGAGACAATCTGTCCTGCCAGGTCCACCCCACGCAGGATTACATCCGCAGCCGGTTCAATGAATTCATGGCCCAGCAGGAATCCTATTACATTATGGAGCAGCAGGGGGATTCCGGGGTCTATCTGGGACTGACGGAAGACTGCCTACCTGAGCAGTTCCGCCATGAGGTGCAGAAGGCTCAGGAGACGGGCATCCCGCTGCCGCTGACCGATTATGTCAACCGTTATGAGTCCCGGAAGGGCGAGCTGTTCCTGATTCCGCCCGGAACCGTTCATTCCGCAGGCAAAGACAATCTGGTGCTGGAGATCTCCTCTACCACCTGGTGGTTCACCTTCAAAATCTATGATTTTCTGCGCAAGGACCTGGATGGCAAACCCCGGCCGATCAATATCGACTTCGCCTTCGACAATATTGACTTCACGCAGAAGACCGCCCGGGTTGAAGAGCAGCTCATGCCTTCGCCGGTGCTTCTGCAGCAGCAAGGGGAGAATGAAGAGTATGTGCTGGGACAGCGCAGCGATCTGCTGTTCTATGTCCACCGTGTTCATCTGAAGGATACCTGGAAAGACGATACGCGTGGCGAAATGACCATGTATAACCTCGTTGAAGGAGAGTCTGTACGGATTGTGTCTGCTGCGGACGAGGCGGTATTTGTGGAGCTGCATTATGCGGAATCGTATATTCTCCCGGCTGTACTAGGGGAATACACCATCGTCAATACCGGTTCCGGCCCCTGCAAGCTGATCAAGGCCGGTGTCTCCGCAGCATGGGATGTGAGTCTCCTTGAGCCGTGATATCGTACTCGCGCTGGATGTGGGCGGAACCTTTATTAAGACCTGCGTGCTGGAGGACGGCCTTCCGCTGCAAGGCAGTGACATGGAATTCCCCGCCCTGGCTGACCTGGACCGGGAAACGATCCTTGACCATTTCATGTCTATCTTTCAGGCCCAGTACAACCTGTATCAGCATAGGTACCCGGACGCTGTAACGGACTGCCGCTATCATATCGGGATGGCTTTTCCCGGCCCGTTCGATTACAGGCAGGGCGTCTGTCTGATCCGGGGGCTTGGCAAATTCGAGGCGATCTACGGGCTGAATCTGGGCCAAGCCTTACGCGCACGCTGGCACGCTGGCAGCTCCCGGGAGGCCGGCACGCTGCCGGACATGGATATCCGCTTCGAGAATGACGCCCGCCTGTTTGCGCTGGGAGTCAGCGCCGAATTCCCGCGTAAGCGGTTCATGGCCTTGACGCTAGGAACCGGCCTCGGTTCCGCCTTCATCGACAACTCCCGGATCATGGAATCAGGGCCGGGCATCCCGCCGAACGGCTGGCTGTATGACCAGCCTTATCTTGACGGCAGGGCGGATGATTGGTTCTCCAGGAGAGGCATCCTGAAGCTGGCCCGTGAAGCGGGGATTGGGGAGGCTGGGCTTCCGGGAGCGAACATGGATGTGAAGGAGCTTGCCCATGAAGCCAGAGAGGGGAATGCTGCCGCGCGCGGGGTATTCGCCGAATTCGGAGCCCGGCTCGGGGAGCTGCTCCAGCCTTACGTGGACGGTTACCGGCCGGACTTCATCATGCTGGGCGGGCAAATCTCCAAAAGCCATGATCTGTTAGGCCCTGCCTTGCTGAACCGCTTGCAGAGGTCATGCTCCCCCGCCTTGACGGTCCGCACGGCGGAGCATGTACTCGCGTATACCTTCCGGGGCATTGCCCGGATGTTCAGTGAGGGATAGGCGGGGCATCGTCATTGCTTCGTCATGAGCTTCGCGGCGAGCTTCGCCGCAAGCTTGACCATGTGCTTTTGCCGTGTGCTTCGCGGCTAGCTTCGCCATGCGCTTCGTCGTTGCACCCGTCCAGCTTAGGATCACAAGTGGAAATACGTAACTTAAATTGACCATTTCCGAGGGATGGACGGAAGCAAGTGGATAAACTACATCTGCTATTGTGCGTTTTCGCTGCTTGGGGTGAAATCGGAGAATTTAAGTGCTGTTTATACAACTGTTGCCGCCGCAGGTTCCCATCGTCCATCAGTAAGTGTACAAAATCCAACTATTTCCGGTATCGTGCCAGCGAGAAATAGTTGGATCATGGTGAGGGCGCTACCCTACGGAGAGCCTTCCCTGAACTTGGCCGGAGTGACTCCATGGTAATTACGAAACGTCTGGATAAAATAGGTCGAGCTTCTGTAGCCCAGCTTCTTATAAATATCGACGATCTTCATATTCGTTGTACTCAGCAGCTCGACGGCTTTGTCCATTCTCACCTGCGTGATGTACCGGATGAGACTTTGACCCGTCTCCTTCTTGAACAAATAACTCAGATAACTGGGGGTCAAATAGACCCTCTCCGCGATGCCCTCCAAAGAGAGATCCTGATCGTACTCCTTGTCGATTACATCTGTAATGGTCCGGATCAGCTTAAGATTGGCGGCCTTCTTGGGGCTCGCTCCGCTGACGGTTTCCATGAGGGACAGGATCGCAAACATGTGATCCTTCAGATCCTGAAGGGAAACGGTCTTATGAATCTGGTCCAAGTAATGATTCATTTCCACAGGCTCATGGTTTTTCTCTCTCGTCACCACCTTTTTCATAATTTCCGAACAGATGAACTTGGTGTACAGGGACGAGAATTGCCCTTTGGTTCTCAGGTAGGTGAACAGCAGCTCTATACTGTATTTCGCACCGGTAAAATCGTTATACTCCAGACACTGGTAGACCTTATCCAGAATCGGATTCAATTCGATCTCGTCAAAGCCCGCTTGCTCAAAGGGTTCATCGGCAAATAGAAGGGTATACTCATCCATGAAAAATTTGAATTCCAGCATCTGCTCCATCTCGGTATAGGCATCATACAACTGTTCCGGCTGATTCACCGCTCTCCCGATCACCAGACCCACATTCAGCTCCAGGCTCCCGGCGGCGGCGCGGATAATCTGATCTCCAAGCAGCCTCAGCGTCTCTTTGGGGATGGGGCGGGGGTGCTTGACGAACAGCATACTTTGATGCTCGCTCAAGTTCACATAATCGAAGGCGTAGCTGAGGTTATCATGTAACAGCCTAATGAATTCATCATTGTGAATATCAAAAAACTTCCGGCGGCAATCCACCAGAATCATATGCAGCCAATGCTTGTGCTGGACATATTCCAGCAGTTCCGGGGACATCCAGGCCTCTGTATTGATTTTCACACCGTTTAGGGAGTCCAGCAGCATTTTCTCCTTCTCATACAGCAGCCCCCGGTTATATCCCTCCACCAGTTGTTCGTTCCGCAATTTCTCTGCCGCTTTGTCTTCACAGGCCCTGATCGCCTCGTTAATCACACTGAGAAACTCCGGGATATGAACCGGCTTGAGCAAATAATTCGATATGTTGGTCCGCAAGGCTCTTCTCGCGTATTCAAACTCATGGTAAGCGCTGAAGATGATCATTTCAATATCCAGACCCAGGCTGCTAACCTTCTCCGACAACTCCAGTCCATCCATAAAAGGCATCTTGATATCTGTAATCAGAATATCAATCCTGTGCTTCCCGAGGATCTCCAGCGCAATCTCGCCATTCGCCGCAAGGAGTGTCTCCAGCTCCAGATGGTGATCCTGTATCAATTGCTGAATGCCCTCTCTCTCTATGCGTTCGTCATCCACAATCAGAATACGGTACACAGCGCACGCCTCCCTTTTTTACACAAGTGGAAACAGCTATGCCGTCCTATTAGGGACGGCACCGTTTCAGCCAGAAATAGAAGGATAAGTTATGGTGTGAAACATATAATTTCTTATATTCCAAAAAAAGGGCTTCTCTATAAAAGATTCAGCCCTTCTTAAGCCCGCCGGAATTTATGTGGTTCTGAATGCAACCGTGCCTGCATTGGCACTGTGGCACAACTGAATAGCTTGTTCTGCCGTATCCGCTTCGCTTCCCCATTGCAGCATATACCGGAATTCGTAGAATCCCCCGAGGGTCGCCTTGAAGTTCGTCTCCCAGTAATTGGTCAGCACCCAGGCGTATAACGAGGTATGTCCGTTCTCTTCCTGTTGGCCCTGCACGAGTCTTGGGCCGTATTCCAAAGGCCCGGTCTGCATCAGCGGCGTATCCGGGGCCGCAATGGACAGCCCGCCTTGAGGGGATATAACCGCAAGCCCTTCCTGAATACAATAGAAATCCGTACAGGTGCCCGGGATCTGATCTACTCCGGGCCTTAGGACAGCCCCGGCCTTCTCGAACCACAGCTCACTGCTGCCGCCTGCACTAAAGGGGAGGGCGACGTACACATTCTCCGGGTCCCACACACTATCCTTGTGGATGCGGACAGAGATATCAACTCTCTTCCGGTCCTTGAACACCTTCAGGAATAACGAATAGTGGCTCATCCCTTGAACCTGATATTTCAATTCAATGATGCCATACACCGGGCCATTCGTTATTTCCTTCACGCCTGAGAGGAGCCCCTCCGACCGCTGAACATTCATACCTTTGCGGTTCCTGCCCATGATTCTACGCACGGTCATCTGGTCGTCACCGCCGCCGGGGGTCACTTCATACACCGGAGTGAAGGCTCCGTGAGCCTGACGGGGATCAATGAATTCCTGACCGGTTTGTTTATCCATCCAGGAGACGATGCCTTCTCCTGCTCTCCACGCAATACGTACGTAAGGCGATTCAATATGATTCTCCGTGATGAACAGCCGGGGGGTCTCCTCCTGCACAGGAGGGAAGATATCCCGGATATCATGAATCCGGTCGGCTCCCCGCAAGCGGGTGCTGCTCGTCGTCACCGGGACGGTCTTCGAGGCTTCCCGGATACGGAACCGCTTCTCTTCCTTTGCGCCCAGCTTGACCATGACCGCAATCTGGTATCCTCTGCTTACCTTCTCCTGCTGATGGTGGACCACTTCTCCACTCTGCTCATCGACCACCTCGAGCCCCTGCCGGAAATAATCCGCTTCCCACTGCTCCTCGAGATAGAAATGAGCCAGATCCTCAACGGGGTAATCGAAGGAATTGATTACTTTATAGGTGAATGCCCGGTCAGCCCGCAGCAGCACATCGCCCCGCGCCTTCAGTACCGCATCCAGCGAGGCATGAACCAGTCTGCTGGCATTGGCGGCATACGCCTCTTTGCGGACGGCCAGCTCCTGCACCATGATGTGCCAGGGCTCCGAGATGGAGGAGTGATATCCCCAGGTATGCTCGGCATACATCATTAACTGCTGCTCTGCATGGGCAATATCGCTTGCCGCCGCCAGCTTGCGCTCCGGGTCCAGCCGCTTGACGACGTCCAGGGTCCGCTGGGCATTCCTGAAGATCTGGGTGTGCATCGCGGTTGATGCCACGCCATCGGACCACCAGTCCGGCCAGTCCCCGCTATAGACAGGAATCTCGGCCTCCTGCTGCCGCAACAGGTCGAAGTACCGGTTAAGCGTTGTCATTTCAAGCTCAACACGGTCCCCGTGCTTCTCATTCCATTCCTTGATGAAGGTTATGATTCCGGGGTTCGGCGCCGAGTTATCCCGCAGCAGCCCCATGACATTCACCAATACAAAATCGTAGGGATACTGCTCCTTCTCCAGCTGATCCAGATAGCGGGCAATCCGGGTCTCGGCCAGCTTCCAGTGATCTTTAGAGATCCCCCATACCGGGTCTTCGTCTTTGATGGTATAAGACAATGCCCCATCCGGATTGATCCCCAGATCATTCCCCATCATGTAATGCTCGCCGCTCCATACCAGCAGGCGGTTGCCTTTGGGTGTCTCCCAATAAAAGGGGAATTGCTTGCGCCCGATGGCAAACATCCCGTGATGCGTGTGGATACTGGACAGCAAATTCTCGACTCCTGCATCTGCCAGAGCCTGTGCATAACCCCAGCTGTATCCGTTAATATCCGCGGTCATGGCCGACTTCACCTGAAGCCCCAGCGGCCGGGCGAAGTTCCCCGCCCTTGCAAGCATACTGCTGAGCAGCTCGAAATTGATCAGTTCCGTCATATTCAAGTAGGTGCCCGACAGCTCAATATCCCCGCGTCTGAGCGCGGCTGCAAATTGTTCCTTTTCCTGTTCCGTGGCTTCCTCCAGAAACTTCTCCACGGCCCAGAAGGTTTCGCAGGTCCATTTAAAGCCCGCCCATTCCTTACGGTCTTCCGTCTGAGCCGCCTCGCAGATCGCAATGGCCTGCCTGATAAAGTCCACGTGATATTGCTCGATCTTCTCTTGCCGCTCGGTGTAGCCAATATCCGTATGAGAATGATGAATCACATAAATCGTCCATTTCTTCTTGTTGTTCATGTTTGATTCTCCAATCAATATGGCATTTTATTTTTTACATTTTTATTATATCCAGCAGGCCAAATGGAAGGATATCCTACTTTTTTTTGAATCATATCAGATTTTTGAGGCTTGAGTGATATCAGGCAGTCCCCACACTTCAAGCTCATAGATCCGCGCCTGAAAATCATTCTGGGCCGGATAAGTAATATATAGTCTGATGTATCTGAACGAACAGCCGTCAGCCTCATGCACGGTTAAGACAGACTCATTATTCCGTACAGCCGCTATCTGCTCCCACTGCTCTGTGTCGTTGCTTCCCTGAAGCTCATAATCCATCGTGATATAGCCGGGGGCAGGCGAATGCCTGATCACAACTCTCAGAATATCTCTCTGCTTCAGCAGATCCAGCAGCAACCAATGGACGGGCTGGGCGGTGTCCGAATGCCAGGAATCCGTGACCCAGTTCTCCGACCTGCCATTCACCGCCTGGCTGGCTTGACAGACGGTCTCCGGGTCAAGGCTATACTCACTGTCCGCAGACACCTCAGCGCAAGCCGCATAATTCGTCCAGGCCTGTGCGGCATTGTGAGGTTCCTGCTCCTTATGGTGATGGGCGAGCAGCTTACCGAGCATAGAGAACAGCTCCGTATCCAGTTGGCTAATCTCCACTGTAAGCTGAAGAATTCTATCCGGCGGCAGCAGCTTCCGTCTCAGCGTATCCGCATGGAAGCTGGAGATCAGATGGTATCTGAATTTGATATATTGATCCCGGAACCCGCCGAATATCTGCCCCCATTCTTCATGAGAGGATAACCAGGGCAGCGCCTTCTCGAAGATATCGAACATGATGATAGCCGAGCCGTGATAACTCCTGCGCATGGTTTCAAATTCAACCGCAACGGCATTTGCGTCATTGAGTCCATCCATAAGAGAGACATTGTCATTGAAACGTTCCACGGCTTCGATCAAATGACTGGAACGATTTTTATTGGACTCCACGAAATCCTCAACCAGCTCCAGATAGCTGTGAATCTCCGGTTCGCCTATTTTCGCTACACTGAACAGCTTGTTATAACAATAATTCCTGATTTCCTTAAAAGAAGCATTGGATTTATTCCAGATATCCGCTATCAATTCCTCGGTCAGCTGCAGCTTGAAAAAAGGCTCCCCCTTCATCACATTCAGGGTTACCTCCTTGTTCAGCTGATTCTCCCGGATCACGATCAGTCGTCTGGCTGAATCATATTCCGTGATTAACACGGCATGATCGTCAATGACCGTCCTGTATTGGCTCAAAAAAAACAGATCGTTGTAGTTGGCAATCATCACGACCGGGCACTGCTGATCAATGTTCATGCGAATCGCAGACAGCAGCCCAGCAGCATCCAGGACCTCAGTCACCTTAAGGGTCAAGCCGAGCTTGTTAAGAATGCTGCGTCTGGAGGCCACCCAGTCCCCGTCCGCTGCCTCTCCCCAATTCATCATGACGGCATACAGGAAGGTATAGTAGAAATAATTCTCATACTGATGAAAGCCCGCAGCACCCGCCATGGGCAAATCCACGCAATTGGAGTGCATGGTCCGGTAGCCCTCGCTGTAATAGTCCATCTCCAGGGCTACTAACATACGAGATCCTGTGAATCAATATATTCTCTCCACTTCTGAAGACTGTATAGTTTATCTATATCGAGAAATTCCGGGCTTACCTCTATTGAGAAATGCTCTTCCAGGACCACCGCAAAATGAATAAACAACAAAGAATCCATGCCATAGCTTCGCAAATCCGCGTCCATACCTGCATTCTTCAGACGGGGAGAACCGCCGGGCAATTGAGCGAGCAGCTTACGAATCTCCTGTTCCCGGTCATCCATAATTCACAGCCTCCCCGTCCGGTCTTTCTTCCATGCCGGGCTGTTCAAGATGCTTCTTCCTGGCCATCTCATAGATGGCGTTCATAGTTGCCACTCGTTCATAGGATTCGGATAAGGGGATATTCTCTCTAGTGCCTCCAAGCACCTCAGCCAAAAACCGGAGCTGGTTCACATAATAATTCTGCGGAGAGTATACAAGCTTGTCTGTTGTTCCCGCTTCCGTATGTTCAACCTGAATGATGATCTTGTAATCCCCATAACAAGGCTTGAAAAAGCCGCTGATCCTTACCCTGGCCCGCTCAAACTCCAGCCAGTGGGTGGCATTGTTCGGCATTTCAAAGGAACCCAGGAACTCTGCCTCGACGCCCCCCTCATATTGCAACGATGCATGAAAGGTCCAATCACATTGATTGACACCGGAGAAGGTCGAGAATCCGTCCAGTGTCTGCGGCTTCAAGCCGATGACCTTTTGAATAAACTGCAGCCAGTACGAGCATTCGTCGATGAAGCAGCCGCCGCCGTACTCCGGCTTGAACCGGTAATTATCCGCGCTGTAGTTGCTTTGCAGAATTTCAAAGGAGATCCGGGTTTTGATCTTTGTCAGTTTGCCGTAGGTTTCTGCTGCTATCATGTCTGTTATATCCTGCTGCCAGGAATGATGCTGGACCATTAGCGCTTCAAGGACATGCACACCCTGCTCCTTCGCCCGTTCATTGATGAGCAGCACCTCATCGGCATGCAAGGCCATCGGTTTCTCAATCAAGACATGCTTGCCAGCCTCAATCGCCTTCAGCGTCCATTCCTTATGCAGGAAATTGGATAACGGAATATAGACCACATCAATGTCCGCCGACTCCAGCAGCTGATCGTAGCTGTCAAACACATGCGGAATCTGATGCTTCAGCGCATAGGCTGTAGACCGGTCCAAATCACGCGACGCTACACCATAAGTTACAAATTGATCAAGCTCCCTGACCGGGTTAATGATCGAGAATGGAGCGATTGTGGAGCAGCCCAAAATTCCAATACGATATGGCTTCTGAATATTCATATCCTTACCTCCTGTGATTCCGGATATCTAGCCGCCTGAGCTGTTGTAATTACGAATCGCTTTGGACCAGATCCATCTCGTGATTCCCAGCAACAGGATGGGAGACAGAATAGCCCAGAGGAAGAGGCCCGGATGTAACCGGTCCAGCACGAATAAGGGTGAGAAGTTAGTAATCAATAGAACCGGAATAATAAATATCCCTATACGCTGAATCCATTTGGAGTAGATCATCATTGGCATGTTATTCAGCTCGAACAGGCCGTTTGAGATGTCATTGACAGCAGCAATCTGAATGAACCAGAACGATAATAACTGCGGGATCAGGAACAAGGTGTAGGTTACGAACAGTCCCAGCACGAGGAAGAAGATGAATCCGCCTATTGAAGCGGCATCGGCCGGAAGCCCCAGTCTTCTCCAGCCCACCACAACCATGGTCACTCCGCCCAGCACATTCGGAATCGCCAGCCCAAAGTCAACATTCCGTAAGGTCATCATAAATTGCAGGGAAATCGGCTTGGTTAGCAAAATATCAAGTGACCCGGTTCTTACATGCTCCGGGATCTGCACGAAGTTGATGGCAAATAGTCCCCAATATATCCCCGTCATCAAGGTATAGGTGCCAATAAACAGCAATATCGCATCAATGGGCACGCCATCCAGCGTTAATCCTGCCTCATAGACAATAATCACATACAGGAATTTGGCGAACAGATAGGAGGTCTCCACCAGCAGGCCCATCAGGAAGTTAACTCTATACTCCATTTGGGACATCAGGGAATTTTTGATGAACAAGCTGTATATGAAACCGTACTTCCGGAGTGATCTAAGCATCGGGTTCCCTTAACCCCCTACGGCAATATATTTCTTGATCGCCACTCTCCAAATATAGCGCGTAAGCAACAGAAGGAGTCCAATCCATAGCAGTTGCAGCTCTATCACATGCAGCGCCTGGAGCAGGGTCAGCTTGCCATTGATTAAATTCACCGGCATGTAGATCGTATACTTGAACGGCAGGTAATCGAAGACAGCCAGCCATGTCGCCCCAAAAATATCGAGCGGAAAAATCCCGCCGCTAAATATCTGAATCAATAACGCTGTAACATGAAAAAAGTAAGAGACATCGGTTAACCAGAAGGCAATCGCGCTGACCGAGAAGGAGATCATGAAGTTAAGCACAACCGCCAGCATAAGCACGACACCAAAAACCAGTATACGCGATACGCTGATTGGCGCCTTGAAGTAATAAACCATAAACAGCACCACGCCCAGCAGCAGGATTAACGTAATGACAAACGAGAGGACCTTCCCGCCAAGGTAGACACATATTTTATAAGGAAAATAACCGATCGGCCGCACCAGATATTTATTGAGCCCCCCGCTCTTGATATCATGGTTAATGTCATATTCCAGACCCGTAGCCACCAGCCGCGAGATCAGGGCAGCTACGATGGTGTAGACGATCATCTGCTGGTAAGTATAGCCATACAAGTTCATATTAGAGGCATGGCTATAGACCGCCTTCCACAGGAAGAGCTGGATGAAGATCGGGAAGAAGAGACTGGCAAAACCCATAAAAAAGTTAAAGCGGTATTCCATGGAGTTCTGGATTCCCAGCGAAAAGCTGACGGCAAATTTATTGTTCATCCGCGCGGCTCCGGCTGTTCATATAAACGTGCAATGGCTTCCTCCAGAGGAATGTCCTCCAGATTCAGATCAATGACGGGAAAGTGATCCATGGCCATTCTGGAATACTCCTTGAACTTCGCTCGCTCCACTTCCAGAATGACGTCATAGCCGCTATATTCTTTGATAGAACCCATAACGGCCAGATCCTTCCGCTCGACGATGGCCGAGAACGTCAGCTTCATTCGTTTTTTCTCATTCATGACCTCATTGATCTTGCGGATCTCCCCGTCATACACCAGCTTGCCCTGATTGATTACGATGGTCCGCTTACAGAGGTCTTCAATATCCTTCATATAGTGGCTCGTAAGCAGCAGAGTCGTGCGGAATTCATGATTGTAGGCCTTGAGGAACTCACGGATGTTCTTCTGAGAGACCAGATCCAGGCCTATCGTCGGCTCATCCAGAAAAATAATTCTCGGCCGGTGCAGCAAAGCAGCGATCAGCTCCATCTTCATCCGCTCACCCAGGGACAGTCTTCGGACCTGTACATGCAGCAGGTGCCTGACATCCATCAGCGTCACTAACTCGTCAAGTGTCTCCTTATACTTCTGATCGCTGATTTCATAAATACACTTGTTTAAATACAGGGAATCGCTTGCCGGCAGATCCAGCCACAGCTGGTTTTTTTGGCCCATGACAATGGAAAATTGCTTCTTGAAGTCATTTTTCCTCTCCCAGGGCGTGTAGCCCAGCACCTCCGCACTGCCATCAGTCGGATAAAGAATACCGGAGAGCATTTTCAAAGTGGTGGTTTTGCCTGCTCCGTTCGGACCCAGAAAGGCAACCATCTCGCCTTCGTTAATATCGAATGAGACCTTATTTACTGCATCCTTGGTTAATTTCTCCCTGTGGAACAGATTCTTGACAGAGTTTCTGATTCCCGTTTCTTTTTTGTAGTAGTCAAAGGACTTGCTCAATTGATCCACATGAATGACCATACCGGCATCCCTACTTTGCAATGGTTATCAATCTGATGAACGGGCTGTACCTCCGGATATGCTCCGGCTGCAGACCAAATATATTCTGTGCCTGCACTTCCGCAGCGCTATCCAGCTCAACAAGCTCCTCTGCGGACAGTTGAAAGAGTTGATACTGATACTCCTTCAAAAACCGGAATACATCACTTATCGAATTCCCGAACCGTAAAGCCAGAACTTCCGTCGCTTCCAGCATGAGCATGGGCTTCTCATGATGCTGTAAATACTGTTCCATTCCCTGTAATGCTTTTAATTCGCCGCCTTCAATATCGATTTTGATCAGGTCAATATGGCTGATCTGCTGCAACTCAATGTACGTATCCAGCGTTTGCACCCGGCAATGGTAGGTTTCATGCTGCAAGGCCGGGTCAATGATTAACGCAGCATCCTCAGATCCGCTTTGTACAGGCAGATAGATCTCGGCTTCCCCGTTATAGTCCGACAGCGCAAGCTGATTCAACACTACATTCTGCAGCTTATTTAATTGGATGTTTCTTGCCAGTTCAGAGAAGGTAGGGCTTACCGGCTCAAAGCTATGAACTCTGCCCCCAGGCCCCACCGCTTGTGCGAATAACGTGGAATACCATCCATAATTCGCCCCGATATCCAATACTTCAAATCCTTCACGGATCAGAATAGACAATAACCGGCTCTCTTCCCGCTCGACATATCCATCCCGCATCAGGAATCCGAGACTGTTCACATGCCCGAGATCCCAATGAAACCGTCTCCCATCTGTAAGCCTGATCCGGGTCTCATCCTTATGAATCTCAATCTGCTCCACCTGCTCTTTAAGCGCCCGTCTAAGCAATTGGACAGCCTCGACCCTCTTCTCCCAAAACATCCGCTGGATCTGCTCATACCTGGTTTCTTCCGGCATCATCGGCCTCCTGTTGCATAGGAATGTAAATAAGCCAGCTCATCCTCCGCAATCTGCTTCAATTGTTTCACGGTAGCGGTTAACCCTCTGTCCATATTCAGGGTCATCTTCATAAAGCTCACTTCAAGCTTCCTCCAGGCTGAGCCGAGGTGAGCAACATCCATGGTGCTGCAGGTGCCGAAATGCCTTAACCGCGATAGGGCAATCGTGCGGATGCAGCCAAACTGTTGCTTGAACACAGGGTCATCCATTAAATTCTCCGGCTGCCTATAGGCTCCAACATCCATGATCCGTTCCGAAATCCGGTCAAAGGTGCGGGGGAGCAGCTCATCATAGGGCTGTGCAGTTAAGTAAGGCCGAATAGAGTTCAGGTCAGGCTTCAGGCTGAGGGGCGGGCTGATTTGGATAACCGGTTCACTGAAGGTGCGCCATGCCTGCTCCACGCAAGTTCTGTCGGCCAATAGGCTTTTTGCAAAATAAGGATCTGTAACTCTCAGGCTCTGATCGTCTGCCGCTTCAGCCAGCACATAATGCAGCATATGGCCCTTCCCGTAAAATTCCTTCATGTAGGCCACATAATAAGCGTCCACCGGCAGCAGATACATCCGTCCACGATCCACCGAGTCTAAACGGCAAGGCTTGCATTCAACCCCATAAGAGCGCCGGATGAAGTTAAACAGTTCATTCACAGGCACCGTACTGTCGAACCAGTCATAGCCTGCATAATAATTAATGGAGAAATTATACCTGTACAGCGGATTCGGATCGGCATGATGGACAGACAGCCACAATGTAACCGCATTCAACAAACAATCATAGGGGCCAAAGGGAACTGTCCAATCCGTCAGTTTGCGGCTCACAGCGGAATTCTTCGTGATAGCCTCCATCCCTATTTTCCGTGAAGATACAGCAGAATGCATTTGGAGCATACCGGCATCAGGCCGCATTGCAGGGTTTCCCGTACCCTTTCAAAATTGTCGCCATCCCATATCTCTTTGAGATCCTGATCGGCCAGATTCCCCAGGGAGAACTCCGGAAATAATTTGCACGCACTGACTTCACCGTCAGCCAGCACATCCAGTCTGGTGCGGATCGACAAGCATTGCGTTTTATTCTGGGCAGGCTTCTCTGAACCGAGTACAAAGTCCCGTACTTCATCCAGTTCGAGCGCGGGCTGATACCGTGTTCTTAAATTCCAGGTTCGCTGGTTAATTCTCTCCATCTGCGCAAGCAACGGATCGATCCTGTCGGGCGAAATTTTATATTTAAACGAATGCCAGCTGTTGCGGTGCCCTTCCTCCAGATCATCCGCCAGCCACTTGAAATGCTCGTTGAAATAACGGTCCATCTTATTCGACACTTCATCCGGCAAATACCACGGGAAGGTAATATATACCGAGTCAATCCCCTTTTGTTCAAAAAACTCCACAAAATCATACAGCTTATCAATCATGACATCGCTGATCGTCAGATGGATGGAGATTTTCCCCTGGTAGATGCCCTCCTTCTCCAGCTCCAGCAACTTATCAATGCCCGCCATCACCTTCTTGAAGGTGCCCTTTCCCCGGATCGCATCATTCTCTGCTTCGAAGCCTTCCAGACTGATCAGACAGACCAGACTTTTGGACATTTTGAGGATGGAATCCAGCTTCTCTATAATTTGAATGCCGTTGGTGCATAACACCGTCCATCTGGGGTCCTGCTCCAGCAGGTCGGCCAGTTCATTGAACCGGCTGTAGTACAGAGGCTCCCCTCCCCAAAGGAACATATTGGCGTTCGTTTCTTTGGTTTGCCGGAACACTTTTTCAATTACAGCGAAATCAAGCTCTTCCCTCTGCTCGGCTCTGCCCAAATCCCGATGATACCCCTCAGCGTTCCATTCAAAGCAATGCTTGCAGCGCAGATTGCAGCCATTGGTTAATTTAAGCCCGACCTCGACAGGAAGATTCGTAGAATACGTAGGGTTAAGGTGAACCTGTTTGTGCGTGACCGACATATGCTTAATGGTTTTCTTTAACCGTTCAAAGGAATCCCGGTCGAGCACTACCGATGTTTGCGGCTGTCTCATGAAAGCACCTCCCATAATTTAACACCTGAGTTTTATAGCTTTTTATGTTCTCACTACATGCCTCCAAAATCTCAAGCGGACAGCCCATACTCATCCAGTGCTCATATCTTATGCCAAAACCCAGCCGCTCCCATAGCTCGGCGTTGCAGGCTTCATGCTCACCCAGCGGCTCCAGGAAAATAATTGGAGTGAAGGATTCCAGCGAATCCAGCAGGGTTCCTCCGCCCGGCTTGCTGATAATAGCCTTCGAGTTACAGATCAGCTGATAGAAGCTATGCTTCACCCCGGTATCCTCGTTAAAGCGCTGATGGATCACTTCGCCGAACGGCGGCAGGGTATATTCATTCTCTTCATTCTTCATCCAGGGCGACCAGCCCGGCTTCACCATGTAGTAACGGTGGCCGGCTCCATAAGCCTGATTATCCGTGAGCTCATGAATGACGATGTTCAAATCCAGGGAGTGATTCAGCTCTGCTGCCGTCTCCTTGTAGGTCCCCATTCCCCAGCCGCCGCCATGGATGACGAGCCGGTTGTCACGTTCCTTATAGTCTTTAGGGGCAGCATGACCCATGGAAATAGTGTAATTCACCCGCCCAGCCGCCCCATCAAAAAGCCAGACATCGTTCACTGTAAATAGATCATTCCGGATATTGTTGGAATACAGCTTCCACGAAGGGGATATGACCGCATCCATATGAATCAGCTCCACATGGACATCCTTGCGGTAACTCTTCGTGTACTCTTCCAGAATGGGCATCCAAAACCCCGAGAAAACCATAAATACCCTCCGGTTCTCTTCAGCCCACTTGCCTAGAAGCCGGGTTACCAGCTGCGGGTCCAGATTCGGTGTGATATCCCTGATCATTCTGTGACCCAGCTTGGCTACATCAAACCTAGTAGAGAAAACCTTCTTGTTCTCGGTTAATTTCAGTCTTGTTTCGGGCGGATACAGGCTTTCCAGCACTTCCAGATCGGCCTCATAGTACCTGCTTAGCTCCTCACGTAACAGGACTGCGGGCGTATAGACTCCCAATGCGACAGATGAGCATAAAAGGGTAATCATTGGTCAGCTCCCTCTTTTCACAATAAAGACGGGTCAGTTATAAATTTTAATCGCCAGAGACTTCAAGACGTCCTTCACCCGCTGGACTAGAGTTAATGCTTCACTTATATCAGAAGCATAGGGAGCAGCTACATAAAGCTTCCCCTTCCGCCAAACAGACTCCGCCTCAGTAAATACGGTATTGCCGGAGCCGAACAGCGTGTTTGCACCCAGCGGAATAATTCCTTGCCTGTTCTCTTGCGTAAACAACAATTCGCCTGCTCTTAGAGCCTCCAGAACCTGCAGCATGGTCACCTCCGCAGCGCAGCCTGCCGAGATAAAGGTCAAAAAGCTGAACAAAGAATACTGCTGTAAATAGTTATTGAGATGATGATTAATCAGCCCCATGGACTTTCTGGCATTAATCTCAACGATGGGTACCAGCTCACCGCTTGCCAGCAGCATGGAATCTATACATACCTCTCCGTGATAGCCTGCCATGAACAAGTCCTTGCAGGCTTCTTCCATAATGCTGAAATAATCATTGTCCCGGAGAATCCGGGTAAACCCGGAACCGACAGGATAGGAGCCTACATAAGAGAAAGCTTCGTTTACCATCTTTTGAACAGAAAGGTATTGCACATCCCCCTGCGCTGTAATGAACAGCTGACAGGAGAAATCCTCCGTTTTATCAAGCAGGGGTTCAATAATGAATTGTGTTTGTTTGCCTCGATTCTCTTGCTCTTGCAGATAGGCCGCAATTCTCTTCAGCATTCTATCGCCCGAAATCAACATATTGCCCCGGCCTGAGACACCCAGAGGGTCCTTCACCAGCACTTGTCCAGTCCGTAGCAGCTCCGAGCCCAGGGCCAGCAGTTCCTCCGAGCTGTCAGCTATAGAGGACATATTGCGAATGCCCAATCTTTGTCTTAGTTCATGAGAATAGATCTTTGAATTCACAGCCCGAACTGTATCTAAGGAGGGAAACTGATTACCGACATTGAACCTGCGCACTAACTCACTGGTATCGGACAGAATAGAATAGGGAGAGAATAGAGCCTCTTGCGGGAGTACCTGCTGGTAGTAGCTTGCATCAGCCATTAGAAGATCAAACACATGCAGCCTGTAGTCATCCGCATGAAGAGGATTTCTGCAATGAACATTCGTGAAGGTATAGCCGAGCTGCGATAAATAGCTTCTAAGATGCTCGTCCATGGGCTGCCGGGTGAACAGAATATCTTGCTCCTTGCATAACGGAAACAACAATTCATCCATGCCCATCGTCACAGCTTGGCTGCTGTTCATAGAAGGAAGCATAGATCCATGCGGACTCCGCCACCACGCCTCGGAATCAAAGGTGCCTAAAACCACGGTTGACTTCATCCATGAAGCCCCCTTAAGAAGCGGTTTGCGTGGCTGTGATGAACCCCATGAAATCCCCGATCGACTGGAAATCCTCATAGGCAAAATGATCAAAATCAAACTCAATTTCAAATTCGTCTTCGATCCGGAGAATGAAATTAATCATCTGCAGGGAATCCAGACCTACATCATTCACAATATCGGTGGCTTCAGTGGCCGTGAGCAACAGCTCTGGATTGTTCTTAATTTCACTCAAGATCCGCACAATGGTATCCTGCATATCACCGTTCTCCTCGCATCATGAATTTTAAATAAACAGCCTTGCTTACTAGTTATGATACAGCCTCAGGGTTCCGGCTTCTAACTCACATTTTTATGATATGTATAGGATTTTTATTGGATTGATTGCAGCTGAGAGATTACTGTTTGGAGTAAGATCCGCTTGAGCACTTGGGTGGACGCTGCGTGAACGGACCGCTGTTTAAGCGGGGAACGAACTAATCATTAAAATACCAAACAAAAACAGGTCCCTGCTGGCATAAATGCCAAGCAAGAACCTGTATTGTAAGCTATGATGCGGTCAAGAGGACTCGAACCTCCACGATATTGCTATCACTGGCACCTGAAGCCAGCGCGTCTGCCAATTCCGCCATGACCGCATATTATGTATTACAGTGATTCAATCACCGTAATTAAGAATATACTCTCTTTGGCCGGGAATTGCAAGCTTTTTTTGTGTGTATTTCTGTAGGGAGGTGTGCCTTAAGCCAATACCTTCAGCACATCCGCGATCTTCCGCTGATGCGACAGGACACCGTAATTCATCCAGGCCATGAAATCCACCTCGTACACGCAGCGGTTGCGTACTGCAGGCAGGCTTCTCCAGATTGGGGTATCGAGCAGTTCCCGCCCCTCACCTTCCTGCCGGTCGAACGTAATGAACAAATGATCTGTGTTCAAGCCGGACAGCTCTTCAGGGCTCAGGCTCACGCACTTCTGTCCACGGGTGAGCTGCCGTACCAGGGGATTCCGCCCCAGCTCCAGATCTTCATAGAGGACACCCGCTGCATATCCCAGATGCTCACTGCCATACAGAGCAATGCCATGGGCAGAAATCCGCAGCAGTGCCACTGTCTGCCCCCGGACGCTGCGGCTGAGCTGACGTTTTGCCTGCCGGGCCTGCTGCTCATAATCGCTGATGACCTCCTGCACCCGACCCGTTCTCCCGAAGACTGCACCTGCACTGCGGAGCGTGGCACGCCAGTCCTCCTGATGGAATGGGAGCCGGAACAGCGGGGCGACACGGCTACATTCCCCCAACTGCCAGCGCTGGAAGCCGTCATCCAGCATAATCAGCTCAGGACTGTAACGGATGAGTCCTTGCCAGTCTCCGCTGGAGATATCGAACGCCGGAACCTGATCCAGCCCGAGGTATTCCTGCTTGCCCCACTTGGCATGGCAATACTGCACGACCGGAGTAATGCCGAGTGCCAGCAGATAATCCTCCAGAAAAGGAGCAAATACCCGGACGCCCTCCTGGTGGAGGCTTCTGTATTGTCCGGGAGTCACCCCTACTGTTCTTTTGAAGCGCCGGTTGAAATAATACTCATTGCTGTAGCCTGCAGCCAGGGCCACCTCATGCAGCCGGTCCCGGGTCAGCAGAAGCTGCTGCTGTGCCCGTTCAATACGCAGACCGTTCAGGTGCTCCAAGGGCATCCGGCCCGTAATTTCTTTGAAAATCTGCGTATAACGCGCACGCCCGATCCCTGCAATCTCAGCCAGCTGATCGACAGATAACGGTTCACTGCAATGCTCTTCCATATAGCGGATCGAGGCTTCCACGGCCTCACGGTCATCCTTAGCCTTCAGTACCGGAGTATTCGCCCGCATAATCAACAGCAGCAGCTCCTGGAACCGGGTCTGGGCCGCGAACCATTCCATATCCTCCGGGCGCCGGAAGCTATAATAGATGGAATCCAGCAGCAGGGCACACTGGGAGAACGGCCGGCAATCCAGATATCCCGGGCAGAGCAAATATTCTGCATGTTCCTCCTGCCCCTTATCTCCGGTGCCAGGCTTGACGTACCCTGCGGGAATCAGCGCGAACTCCATCCGGTACCAGCTGATCCCCTGCTCGCCGGCCTGAATCCGGTTCAGTGATCCGGCTTCGATCAGGAACCCGGCCCCTTTTTCCAAAGAATACCTTCTGTCCTCTGCCTTCAGCCACCCCTGCCCTTCAGACACAATGATTAGGGTATGCTCCGGATAGACTTCGGTCTGTTCATTCCCGGACGGGGAGCGTGTCACCGCTTCTATATTTATCAGGCTGTGGAGCAGCCTTCTCCTGGTGTGTTCCTGCAACTGTTCGGTCATTCTGCCGCCCCTCCTGACTGAGAATCATTATCATAGACTCCAGTGTAAAACAAAAAAGAAGATCTATCAACCTTGCGGATAGACCTTCTTCTCGCTTATAGACTAATCATCACTTCACGCCGAATTACTTCACCATAGTCTTAAGCAGATCATCCAGCTTCATCTGGTTGGCCGTAATCCCCCCTGATTGCCAGTGTGAACGCTCCATCCGGTAGATATTGCCGTTCTTGACCGCAGGCAGGTTCTTCCACAGAGGGCCATCGAGAATTTGGATCGCCTCCTGGTTGGCCGCAGTATCCCAATTCCCGTTGTCAGGGAACACAATGATATGATCCGCTTCAAGCTCGGGGATCACTTCTTCGGAGATGATCGACTGAAATTCCGTCATCTCAGCGGCCATAGGAACAGGTGTCAGACCGAATTGATTATAGAGCACACCGGTAAAACGGTTTTTGACTCCAAAAAGAGCAACGGTTTTGTCTGCCACATTCAGCCGGATCACAGCCACCTTCTCTTGTCCCAAGGCCTGCTGCAACGCGGCTTTGCCGTCTGCTACCTTCTGGTCATATTCGGCCAGTACGGCCTTCCCCTTCTCAGGAATACCGAGCGCGTCTGCAACCGCTGTAAGGATTAGCCTTGAATCCTGCAATACGCTCTCCGGCAGGCGGTAGGTTGGGGCTACCAGGGAATACTGCTCAACCTTAGCGGCATCTGCACCGCCATCGGTAATGATCAGATCCGGTTTCTTATCGAGCAGCGCTTCTATGCTGCCGCT
This sequence comes from Paenibacillus sp. FSL P2-0089, assembly GCF_038595095.1. Lineage (NCBI taxonomy): Bacteria > Bacillati > Bacillota > Bacilli > Caryophanales > Paenibacillaceae > Paenibacillus > Paenibacillus sp. FSL P2-0089. The sequence continues at coordinate 2,283,011 of NZ_CP152006.1, read as the reverse complement.
GATATCAAATTCAGGCACATCCAGATTCAGATAATCCTGCTTGCCCCAGCTGGGATGGTACCACTGCACCACCGGGGTGACGCCAAGCGCCTTCAAGTAATCTTCCACGTAGATTCCCGCTACCCGCTGAGGGTTCGCCGGAATCTCCACCTCCCCGAATTCCCCGGTTACCGTCCGTGTTGCCCCTTCTGAAGCTGTCGCTCCGCCAGTCTCTGCAGGAGCTGCACTGGCAGCTGCCGCATTTCCTGTCTGGACATTCTTGCCGTCCGCAGCCTTGTTATTCGTTCCGCAGGCCGCGATAGCGGACATTGCCAGGATAAGTACAGCGGTCCAAATGATTTTCAGGCCCCAATTGTTCATGTCTCTCTTCACTCCTGTGTCTAATTTCATTGATAATCATTCTCAGATGATCTTAAACACAATAGTAGCATGCCAGGATCAGCTTTCAATGCACTTTCTCTGCGAAAATCTTATACAAACTTATAGTTTGACCCCGCCAAGCTGACGGAGCCCATCGTTTATAACCGGTCTCCCACATATCTGTCGCGTCCGGCCCCCATACCGGCTGCGAACAGCAGTACGCTTGCTAAGGCAAGCAGCGCAAGCGGTACATTCCAGCTCCCCGCAGCATCATGCAGCAGGCCAAACAGTGCAGGTCCCGCCGCCGCCAGCAAATATCCGGCAGACTGAGCCATCCCTGACAGCTCGCTGGCCTCCTGTGTGGTCCGGGTGCGCAGGCTGAAAAACATCATCGCCAGACCGAAGGCGAAGCCCCCGGCAATCCCTATGCAGATAGCCCATAATGCCATCAGTGCGGTACTGCCCAGCCAGACGCCAAGGATGCCCGTGATAAACAGAACCGAAGTTATCACCACCGGCAGCCGCTGGCTCTTCATCCTTCCCACCCAGAGCGGCACGAAGAAGGTGAACGGCAGCTGGGCCAGCTGCATCAGCGAGAGAATCCAGCCGGCATGGCCGGCAGACATCCCCCGCTCACCTAGGATCACCGAGAACCAGGCAATCAGCACATAATAGAGCAGGGATTGCAGCCCCATGAACAGCGTAACCTGCCAGGCGAGCGGGGAGCGCCAGACCCTTGCCGCTGAAGGGGATGCAGTGCCTGCCTGCCCTGACCCCAGACTCTTCAGCTGCGGAATCCAGAAAATCGTAGCCAGTGCAGCAATCATGAACCAGAGCGCCAGCGTCCCTCTCCACCCCAGCCCCGCACGGGTGGCCAAGGGAACACTCAGCCCCGAAGCAGCCGCTGCACATATGTTCATGGACACGGTATAGATTCCGGTCATCAGACCGATGCGGTGCGGAAATTCCCCCTTGATCAGTCCCGGCAGCAGCACATTACAGACGGCAATCGACAGACCGATCATCGCCGTACCTGCGAAGAAGGTTACCGTGCCGGAAGCCGAACGAACCAGAATTCCCATGGACAGCGTGAGCATGGCCAGCACCAGGATATTGGGCAGTCCCAGCTTGCGGGCCAGCCGGGGCGCAAACGGTGACAGCAGGGCAAAAGCCAGTAAAGGTAAAGTAGTAATCGCTCCCGCCAGAGTATTCGACAACCCCAGGTCATCCCGGATCATCTCCAGCAGAGGTCCGACGGAAGTGAACGGGGCGCGCAGGGCAGCGGCCACACAGATGATTCCGGTGACGAGCATCCATCTGCTGCGGATATCCGCAGCAGATGAGGACAAGGACAGGCTTGTCCTCTTGTTATTTTCACGGCCGAGCTTCATGTTGTACCTCCAGGTCGCAGCAAAGCACCCGTCAAGCCCGGAGCTTGTCAGTGAATACAGCCGCTATATGTATTACGCCCTTCAACCAAGGCGCATTATTTCATTATACCATATCGCTTGATAGAGCAGCCTCCTAGCCACAAGTGGAAACGGCTTTGCCGTCCTTTTAAAGGACGGTACCGTTTCAGCGAGAAATAGAAGGATAAGTTATCGTGTGCAACATATAAATTCTTATATTTGAAGAAAACCGCCGGTCTCAGGGCCGGCGGCAGGTCAACAAGTGAAACAGAATTAGAGACAGAAGGATTTAGTGATGATGACGAGCAGGATGAACAGAACCAGAATCGCTCCAGTTGAAGTGAAGACTCCGCCGTATCCCCCAATATTTTCGCTCATGTTAACTCCTCCTTTATGCCCGTATACTGTTAAAATATGTATAAAACCGCTTTTCGGTATGGGTTAAACGGCAATGAATTCCGCAGTATATTTCTAATTTAAATGTTCTCACCGTTGACAAAACGTGTAACCCGCTTTAGTATCCTAAACATAGGTTCAGTTGAGAATCAATCTCAATAACCAGATACATAACATATTACAGAAAAGAGTGAACAAGATATGCTGCGTCGTTTTTTCTCCTATTACCGTCCTTACAAGAAGCTGTTTATCCTTGATTTCACCTGTGCGGTGGGTGCCGGTCTGCTGGAGCTTGCTTTTCCGGTGGCTGTCAATAAATTCATTGATGATCTGCTGCCGGGCCAAGATTGGCCGCTGATTCTGATTGCCTGCGTTGCCCTGCTCGGGATCTATGCGCTCAATACAGCAATGAATTACGTCGTTACCTACTGGGGGCATATGCTGGGCATTAATATTGAAACCAATATGCGAAAAAAAATGTTCGATCATATCCAGAAGCTCAGCTTCCGGTTCTTCGACAACAATAAAACAGGTCACCTGCTCGGCAGAATAACCAATGACCTGAACGATATCGGGGAAGTCGCGCATCACGGGCCGGAGGATGTGTTCATTGCCGTCATGACGCTGGTCGGTGCATTTGTGCTGATGGCCGATATCAATCTTCAGCTGGCCGTGATCACCTTCATCATCGTGCCGATTATGGCCTGGGTCATTATCCACTTCGGACGCAGCATGACTGAAACCTATCACCGTCTATTCGGCAACGTAGGAAACTTCAATGCTCGGATTGAAGATAATGTCGGCGGCATCCGCGTGGTCCAGTCTTTTGCCAATGAAGAATTCGAGAAAGAGCTGTTCGCTGTGGACAACCAGAAGTTCCGCGAGACCAAGCTGATGGCGTACAAGCTGATGGCCAAAAGCTCGTCGGTCAGCTATATGATGACCCGTCTGATCACCATTGTAGTGATGGTCTGCGGGGCGTGGTTCTTCATTCAGGGAGAGCTGGAAATCGGGGAATTCGTCGCTTTCATTCTGCTGTCCAACGTCTTCTTCCGGCCGATTGAGAAGATTAATGCTGTAATCGAGAGTTATCCGAAGGGGATTGCCGGCTTCAAACGTTATCTGGAAGTCATTGATACCGAGCCGGATATCGCTGACAAACCGGATGCAGTAGCGGTTGGCCCGCTTCGCGGGGATATCAGCTTCAGCAATGTCAGCTTCGGCTATGAAGACGACCGCAAGGTGCTGGAGGATGTTAGCCTGAGCGTTAACGCCGGTGAGACGATTGCCTTCGTCGGACCCTCCGGTGCGGGGAAAACAACCATCTGCAGCCTGCTCCCCCGGTTCTACGATGTGACCGGCGGCGCGATCTCCATCGACGGGATCGACATCCGGGATATGAAGCTCAGCTCGCTGCGCAAGCAGATCGGGATCGTACAGCAGGACGTGTTCCTCTTCTCCGGCACAATCCGTGAGAATATTGCCTACGGCAAGCTTGATGCAGAGCTGCCGGAAATCTGGCAGGCTGCCCGTCAGGCCCGCCTGGAGGAGCTGATTAACAGCCTGCCGAATGGCATGGACACTGTGATCGGCGAACGCGGCGTCAAGCTGTCCGGCGGACAGAAGCAGCGCCTGGCCATCGCCCGGATGTTCCTGAAGAATCCGCCGATTCTGATTCTGGATGAGGCTACCTCGGCCCTCGACACCGAGACAGAAGCAGCAATCCAGCAGTCACTGGCCGACCTCTCGGTGGGCCGCACCACGCTGGTCATTGCCCACCGCCTGACGACGATCAAGAACGCTGACCGGATCGTTGTTGTCAGCGAGGACGGCATCTCCGAGGAAGGCCGCCACGAGGAGCTGGTGAACGCCGGAGGCACTTACAGCCGCCTGTATCAGGCGCAGTACAATGCTTAGAATATCGAAGAGTTAAAAGCAGAGCAGGACTCTAACGGCTGGTTAAGCTGGTCTATATACAAATGAAACCCTTCCGCGCAGCCTAAGGCTGCGCGGAAGGGTTTTTTGTTCAGATAAAACTCGACACTTCGGATAGTAGCGGACACCAGAGCCGTTATGTGCAAATCTTGCTCACTTTTCCCCGTCTTTCGGACTCCAGAGCGCTTATTGCTCAATTAAATGTCCAATAAGCGCATTTTCCGGCATATAACATCTCTGGAGTCCGTTAGCTACCCAAAAACAGATTTTTTCGCCTAATAAGGCCTCTGGAGTCCGCAAGGCTCCGGATTTAGAAGAAACCAAGTGTTACCGGCTTGGCTTATGTCTTATACTGCTCCAGCTTATTTCTTGGCAATATGGCACTTCAGCAGCTTGCCCTTGACCGTGGTCTCCTTCATCGTCTGCAATACAAGCGAGCCCTTACCGTTCAGAATATCGACGTAGGTCACGTTATCCTGAATCGTGATGATCCCGATGTCCTCAGCCGAAATGCCCTCAAGCTTCGCAATGGTGCCGACGAAGTCCACCGCGCGGAGCTTCTTTTTCTTGCCGCCATTGAAATAGAGCTTCATGATGTCCTGATTCATGACCTCGGTTTTGCCGGCTTTACGGACCTGCTGCTTACCCAGCTTCAGATCGAAGGCAGGTTTGGCATAGGCCACGGCATCGTCCGAGGGAGCCTTCATCTCCGGCAGGCTGAAGCCGATATAGCCTTCAATTTCCTTGACCCATTTGTGCTCGTTCGGCGTCACGAAGGTGATCGCTTTGCCGCTTTTGCCTGCGCGGGCAGTCCGGCCGGTGCGGTGGACGTAGCTCTCTTTTTCGAGCGGGATATCGTAGTTGATGACATGGGTGATGTTCTCGATATCAATCCCTCTGGCTGCAACGTCGGTGGCGATCAGATAACGGAACTGGCCCCGCTTAAAAGCATTCATCACCTCAAACCGCTCGTCCTGCTCCATGCCGCCGTGAATCTTGTCCACCGGATATTCGAGGTCGGCCATCCCGCGGAAGAGGGCATTCACCTGCTCCTGGGTCCGGCAAAAAATAATACAGCTATCCGGGTTCTCCACCGTCAGCAGGTCGCTGAGCAGTCCGAACTTGGCAGCTTGTACAACCTCAATCAAGGCATGTTCAATCGATGCTGTCGTAATTCCGCTGGCTTCAATCTCAATATCCACCGGGTCCGTCATATACTTCCGGCACAGATTCTTGATCACTTCCGGCAGTGTCGCCGAGAACAGCATCGTTACACGTTCCTTGGGCAGCTGCTTAATGATCTTCTCGATCTGCTCGATGAAGCCCATGCTGAGCATTTCGTCCGCTTCGTCAATCACCAGATATTGTATCCGGCTCAGGTTCAGCGTACCGCGCTCAATATGGTCGAATACACGGCCCGGCGTGCCTACAACGACATGCGTCTTCTGGGTCAGCTCCAGCTTCTGCGGGGCAAAAGGCTGCTTGCCGAACAGCGCTACCGCCTTGATCCGCTTGAAGCGCCCGATGTTCGTAATATCCTCTCTCACCTGCTGGGCCAGCTCCCGGGTAGGGGTCAGCACGAGCGCCTGGGGTTTGTTCTCCGCCCAATCGGCAAGCTCGCAGAGCGGGATGGCGAAGGCTGCGGTCTTGCCGCTGCCGGTCTGAGACTTGACGATCAGATCCTGCGCCTTCAGCGCCACAGGAATCACCTTCCGCTGCACCTCGGTGGGGTCCACATACTTCAGAACCTCCAGCGCGCGGATAATCTCCTCATTCAGACCATAATCACTAAACTGTACTTGTTCTTCACTCATATTATATTCTACCTCTTCTATGCTGATTGTTCCGGTTCAGGCGGGGCCAGCCCGCGTTCCATCCATCTTGCGCATTATTCCATTATAACACCTACTCCGCCCCCTGATTCCATTCCTTATCGAATTGCTCCAGAAAAATCAGCATGAACCGGTGCCGCTCCTCCGCCAATTGCTTGCCGTACGGGGTGTTCATGAGGTCCTTCAGCTTCAACAGCTTCTCATAAAAATGATTGACCGCTGTACCCTTGGAATAATCGCGGTATTCCTTCTTCAGCGATTCGTCACGCGGGGGAATCTCCGGATCATAGACCGGACGGCCCTTCGCACCGGAGAAAACCATCGTCCGCGTGATGCCGATCGCCCCGAGCGCATCCAGACGGTCCGCATCCTGGACCACCTGCCCTTCCAGCGTTGACATGGGCTCCCCCCCGCCGCCGCTGAACGACATTGTCCCGATGATCTCCATAATATGCCTGCACGCAGCTTCATCCGGCAGATGTGCGGTGAGCCATGTTTGTACTTTGAGCAGCCCCGCCTCCTTGGAGGGGTTCAGCTTCTCGTCTGCTACATCATGCAGCAGGGCAGCGATCGTGCAGATGACCACACTCGCCCCTTCCATTCTTGCGATCAGCGCCGCAGTATTCCGCACCCGGTTCGTATGGAACCAGTCATGGCCGGTGGTATCCTGGCCGAGCTGCTCCTTCGCGAAGTTCTCTGCTGCTGTAATCAGCACTGTATGATTCATTATGATTGCTCCTTTATGGAAAATAATGCAGGTCTTGCGCGGTTGCTCCTGATCCGCTATAATGTGCTGTAATCCAGCCGGAAGGGAATTGATTCGCATGAACCGCTTGTCCATCATAACGAATCAGCTTCATCATCACAAGCAGCGTTAGCACACCTGAATTCATTCAGGGAGGGCTAACGCATTTCGCGTTCGACCTCCCTGCGGCATAGATAAGCGCGCAGGACCATGGGGTCCGGCGCGTTTTTTATTTTACCGGAATTCACATCTAAAGGAGCTGTGCTGTATGCAAAATATTAAAGGAACTTACGATTACTTTGGCCGGGAACAGGCCATCCGCCAGAAGGTGCGCACTACGCTGCAGGAGTTGTTCGAGCTGTACGGCTTCGAATCGATGGATACAACCCTGCTGAATGAGCTGGAGCTGCTGACCTCCAAATACGCCGGGGGCGATGAGATTCTGCGCGAAATGTACCAGCTGGCCGATCAGGGCGGGCGCAGGCTGGGGCTGCGTTACGATCTGACGATCCCTTTTGCCAAGGTGATTGCCTTAAATCCGGGCATTGAATTCCCCTACCGGCGGTATGAGATCGGGAAGGTGTTCCGGGATGGTCCGGTCAAAAAAGGCCGCCTGCGCGAATTCCTGCAATGTGACGCCGATGTCGTCGGTATTGCCGGCCCGCAGGCGGAAGCGGAGCTGATGCAGCTCGCCGCAGAGGCGTTCCGCCGCCTTGCGATTCCGGTTGTGCTGAAGTGGAATAACCGCCGCTTCCTGGGTGAGATTCTCGGATCGGTCGGGGTTCCGGCAGAGGAACAGCTCTCGGTGATGCTGACCCTCGACAAGCTGGCTAAGATCGGCAGCGGCGGGGTGCTGGCAGAGCTGACGGACAAGCAGCTAACCGCTCAGACGGTTACACTGATCTCAGAGCTACTGGAGCTGAAGAACCCGGGATTCAAGGAACTGGTGGAGCGGTATAAGCTTGAAGGGCTGCCGGGGACGCTCGAAGTGCAGGCCTTGCAGCAGCTGATTGATGCGGTTGGACTTGCGGACATGTGTGTCTTCGATCCATTTCTGTCACGCGGGCTGTCATTCTATACAGGGACTGTATACGAAATCTTTGATGCCACAGGCGGCTATCCCTCAAGCCTGGGCGGCGGGGGCAGATATGACGACATCATCGGCAAGCTCGTGGGGCGTGATGATATCGAATACCCTACCGTGGGGATCTCCTTCGGCATGGAGTCGATCATGGCCCTATTAGGCGAACGCCGGGAGCAGGCAGCGGCGGAGCGTTCCGGCGTTCTGATCGTTCCGATCGGCGGGTATGTGCCGCAGGCGCTAGTTGCTGCTGCTGCGCTGCGGTCGGCAGGCATCCGGGTCACGGTGGACACTGGCAAGCGCAAGCTCAAAAAAACGCTGGCCACAGCCAGCGCCAAGGGCATCCGCTATGTGATTATGGTCGGAGAGAGCGAAGCCGCTGAGCAGAAGCTGCGGCTGAAGGATATGGAGCTGGGGAGCGAGCAGCTGGTTACAGCGGCGGAGGCTGTTCGCTTGACTTCGCAATAATGGTTGTTAAGTAAATTGGAGTATCTCCCCCTCGCCTGTTTGGCTATCAGTATAGGATCAGTTTCAGATTACGCGTGGCGACAACATATTGTTGCATTTTATGCAGGATTTCGTATCGCTCCACAGTTAAAGGGTAAGAATCTGCAAGCAGTCCTTATTAACAGTCTTTATTATCAGTCCTTAACATCCATAGAAGCTGTCTGTACCCTGCGCGAGCTGTCCCTGTACGCTTTGGGCGAAAGACCGCTGCTGTTCTTAAACACACGGTTGAAGTGGCGCACGTTGCCGAAGCCCGTCTCCTCAGCGATTCTGCTGATCTTCTCCCCGGTGAAGGCCAGCTTCCTGCGGGCCTCCTCCATGCGGATATGCGTGACAAATTCGCTAAAGGTGACGCCTGTCTTCTGCTTGAACAGATTGCTGAAATACACCGGGTTCAAATATACTTTATCCGCTACCTCCTTGAGGCTCAGCGGATGATGATAATGCTGCGAGATATAGCGCTGGGCCACAGTGACCGGATCGATAGCCTTCATCTCTCTGGATTCGGCAATGCAGCCGGTCAGGGTGAGCAGCAGCCCACGGCATTGCTCGGCAAGCTCCTGCCGTGAAGAGAGGCTGCACACCTCGAACAGGATGGTGCGGATATCCTTCGAGCCCAGCCATGATTCGGTAACCCCAAGCTCCTCCGACAATTCATAATAATACAGCAGCAGCTTGCAGATTTGCTGGTGAATGCTCTCGGGTGACTCGGCCATGCTGCACAGCTCTTCGATCATACGCTCCACAATCGGGCCGATGCCGGCCTCTTTTCCGCCGGTAATCGACTTCTCCAGCAGCTCCCAGGACCACTTCAGGGGGCTGCTGCCTTCGTTGGGGCGCTCCTTCATTTTGGCATAATCCAGCAGCCTGTCACCGCCTTCAATCAACCGGTACAGCAGAGCAATTCCGGCCTCGTTGTAGGCTCTGGGGATGCCTGACAGCCCTTCTGCCGGATTGCTGACCCCGATCGTCACCGTCAGATTGGACAAGGAACGGATCTGCCTGCGGATCAGGTCCCCCAGTGCCCCAGGCGCCGACAGAGAATACTGCGGATCTGCTGTATTCAGCAGGGCAACCACCTCAGTATCCGACTGCACGAAGCTTATTCCTACGGCCTGACGATCGATCATCTCCTGGACGACCTGCTGGATATACAGGAGGAACAACGACGCATCTCCCCGTTCATAACGCTCCTTCTCCACGGAATGCTTATCCAGCTTGATGACCATGCAGATGAAATAGGGATGACCGAAGGCGAAGCCCAGCTCACGCAGCAGCCGCAAATCGCTATCTTCCGTCTTGCCTTTCAGCAGACTGTCCGCCAGATGACCGGCCACATGCCGTTTCAGCACAGGCTCCACCTGCCACGGCTGATCGCTTCGCGCAGACTGCGTGTGACGCTCGGCCAGCTCCTGCCCCAGCCGCTCCAGCACACGGCCCAGCTCCTGGCGTTCCACCGGCTTCATCAGATAGTCCTTCGCCCCCTGGCGCATGGACTGCTGCACATAAGCGAATTCATCATAACCGCTGACCACGATGGTCATCAGATCCTTGAAGCGTCCCGCAGCCAATTGCTGCAGCTGGATACCGTCCATCCGCGGCATGCGGATATCGGTGAGCAGCACCTCCGGAGACAGCTCGGCCAGCTTGTCGAGTGCATCATAGCCGTCGCTGGCTTCACCGACCACCTCCCAGTTGCTATCCAGGCTGGTAATCATTTTGCGCAGTCCTTTGCGGAAGACCGATTCATCGTCCACAATCAATATTTTAGGCAACCCCGTCATCCTCCCTTGCTCTGCCCTGATGATGAATGACCGGCAGCTTGAGCACGGCCTTGAAGCCCTGATACGGCATACTCTCCAGTGAGAGGCCGTATTCCTCCCCGTAATGCAGCACGATCCGGCGGTGGACATTCAGCAGCCCGTTGCCTGAGCGCCCGCCAAGCTCCTCCGTATTCCGCAGATGCAGCCGGAGTGCCTCCAGTGCTTCTGCATTCATACCGATTCCGTCATCCTCGACTGTAATGGTAAGCACCTGATTGCTGCTGCCTGCGGTCAATGTAATCACGCCCCGGCCCACCCCCTGGTCCAGCGCATGATTAATAGCATTCTCAACCAGCGGCTGGATCATCAGCGGAATGACCTCGCAGTCCAGCAGGGAGGGCTCAATATTCATCGTGAATTGAATCCGTTCCTCATAGCGCATCTGCTGGATGGCCATATATCCGCTTACATGGTCCAACTCATCCTGCAGCGTCACATGCTCCTTGCGCCCGCTCAGACTGTAACGCAGCAGCTTACTCAGGTTGTTAGACATGGTTATAATCTCCGGGCTGCCCTCAAGCTCGGCATACATACTAATTGAGCCCAGTGTATTGTACAGAAAATGCGGATTGATCTTGCTCTGCAGCGCGGCAATCTGCGCATCCTTTTCGCGGATTTCCGTCTCATAGAGCAGATAACCCAGCTCGCTGAGCTTGGCAATCATGCCGTTAAACGAATGGCCCAGCAGCCCCACCTCATCCGTCCCGCTCACCGGAAAAGCCTGACTCAGATCGCCGCGCTCAACACTGCGCATCAGCCGGCTCAGCTTGCGCAGCGGCTGGGTGATCCGGTAGGCGATGAACACATACAGCAGCAAGGCTAGGCCTACACAGATCACGCCAATGAGAATAAGATACGTGCGCAGCACCTCGGTATCCTTCATCAGACCGGACACCGGCACAACGCCCACGGTCGTCCAGCCGGTCACCTCAGAGGTAACATGCGCGACCAGCAGCCCTTCGCCCCCGGACTTCACATGGCTGACCCCTTCTCCCTTTTTGCCGTAGGAACCATCAGCTACTCCCTGCGGAATTCCGTGATCCTTGCCGGTCACCAGGTTGCCGGAATCATCGGTAATATACAGCAGCTCCTGGGGGTCCAGCGTGACCTTGGACAGAATCTCACGGATGAACTTGGGGTCCACATCAATGACAATGTACCCGAGTGTGACGCCGTCATCGAAGCTGCGCAGCTCTCTTACGATGGAGAAGGCCTGATATACATTTCCGCCGCTGGACCTTAAATCATGCGTGGCCACATAGACTGGCTGTCCATAATGACCCTTGAACTTATTCAGCCAGCTCACATTCTCATCCAGCTTGTAAGTCGTGACATACTGGCTCTCCGGCATGACCACATAGGAGGCTCCGCCCGTACCATACAGGGATACGCCCAGAATATCGACCCGCCCGTTCAGGAACACCTGGGTGACGAAGCTGTTGAGTCCGCTGATCTCATCCAGCGTCAGGGGTTCGCCGGGAGCACGCTTCGTGGCCAGATAATCGGTCACCTTGGGATATTGATAGGGCATCACGGTCAGCCGGTTCAGCTCATTCATATAGGTATCGATATTCAGGGTAAGCTGCTTCAGCGTCTGGAGCTGGTAATCGCCTACCTTGCGCTCCGTCGTTTCGGTGAAACGGGCAAAGGCGAAATAGCCCATCAGTCCCAGCGGAAGCACAATGAACACGACATTGATAAGAATAAGCTTGCGCGCAAGCGCCAGGTTCCTGAACCAGCCGCGAAAGGATTTCAACCGCATTCCCCCCTTGCTCCCTTACAGTCATTTCTTCAGTTGAAGGTTGATGCTGTCCACCGCCTGCTGCAGAGCCTGCGCCGGACTTTGCTCCTTGTAGATCATCCGCTCAAACTGCCGGATGATCTCTTCATTAATACTCCACTGCTTCATATTCCGCGGCCAATAGACTACGGAGTTGGCGGTATTCGCATAGTCACTGCGGAATTTCAGCGCGGAATACGCCCCGCTCTCCACGACCTTCCGGGAGCTCGGGACATGGCCCGCCTCCGCCCACATCACCCCGTGCTCAACGGCCCAACGGGCAAAAGCCATCGCCGCCCTCCGTTTCTCCGTACTCATCTCACTTTGGGCCGGAATCGCCAGCGTATGGAATCTCCCCAGACGGCCGGATGATCATAAATGACCGGAACCGGCACAACCCCCAGCTCCAGCTTCTCAGCCTTCTCAAAAGCGCCTGTGCCCCATACCCCGGTAATCAGCACCGCCGCCTCCCCGTCATAGAACAGCTTGAAGGCATCATTGATCCCCGGCGGAATCAGCTCCCGCTGGTACAGACTGTTGACGAACTCCAGCGCCTGTAACGATGCCTTATTATTGAAGACCGCCTGTGTGCCGTCCGGATTGTAAAAGACACCACCGCCCTCGATCTGATTGTACAGGCTCCACCATAACCACACGGAATCAATCCGTGTGCTGGGCAGAGCCAGCGGTGCGACACCGGGCGGAACGGACTGCTTCAGCTTTTGCAGAAAAGCGGTAAAGCCTTGCTCTCCCCGGCCGATCACCGGTTTATCCGCTGTGTCCAGCAGCCCGGCCGCTCTTAAATATTTCTTGTTATAGTAGAGCACCAAGGTATGCGTATCCAGAGGCACCGCATAATGAGCGCCTCCGTAGACGGTGGATTCGGCAATTTTGGTGCTGAACTGGCCCCAGTCCAGGCCCGTCTCCGCAGCCAAACCGTCCAGCGATTCAATATAACCGTTCTGCACGAACTGCGGGAGATTGGTGGCATGGATCACCGCCAGATCCGGCGCATTGCCGGACAGAATGGCTGTCCGCAGCCGGGAATAGTAATCATCCAGCCGGGAGTTGATCTGATCGACCCGGATATCCTGATGTTCCTTGTTGAACTGCTCCACCAGCCCGGTCATGAAGATATTGTCTCCCCCGCTGAACGGGGTCCAGTATTCGAGAATCACCGGCTGGACAACAGGTGCCTGCGGCGGCTCCTCCCTCTCTGCGCTGCACCCTCCCAGCAACAGCAGGGCAATCAGCATAATTGAAAGCGTAATCAGTTTATTCCGTCTGTATCCGGTCTTGCAGCTCGTATCTCTCATATGAGTAAGCCCCCGTCTTGCTTCCCGTCTATGAATCTCCCGGCTCATTCACTCTTCTGCCATATATCCATATAATCTATACTGAAGCTGCCTTGTCTGTCAAAAAGAATGATCTCGTTCGGCCCCCTCTGTAATTTCAGCTCCAGCTGCCAAAGGGAAGGCATATTGCGTTCCTGCGAGAGGGGGGAATAGAGCGTCTTCGCACCTCCGTTCACCGCCAGCTCCAGCTTCGCGTCCAGCGAAGCATTCATCACCGCCACCAGCACCGTATAGGTTCCGCTGTGCGGGACCTGAAGATGGCTGAACTTCAGCGCAGCTCCGCTGCCGCTTAAGACAGCCGCTGCCCCGCCCGAGGCAAAGGGATTATCCTCTGCCACCGCGTTCCCCTCCATGGCTTGAGCCTCGCCTTCATATCGCGGAATTTCAATCGCTAGCACTTCTGCCGCAGCACCCTCCGGCAGCTCTATAGCTACTGTATTCTTCCCGGCTGTGAATGGCAGACTCAGATAAGCATAACCGGTCTGGCCCTCGCCGGATGGCGGCAGTGGAAGCGCCGCCGCCGGCCCGCCATTCACCGAGACTGCCGCCCCGGCCGGTTCTCCGCCCGGATTCACATAATGCACCAGCAGCGGGAGCATGCTGTCCACCGTGGACGGCAGGGACGGGAATTCCAGCTTGTTCCCGCTGCGCAGGGCCGCTTCCGCCCGGAACACGCCCATGCCTGCGGGAACCGGGATGGCCTCACTCAGCGGCAGCGGCTTGCCGAAGACCGGCAGGCCGTCAGCGTCCCAGCTAACCGGCTGGGCCCGTGCCTTGCGGTTGTTCCAGCCGTCCTCCGCCCCTGTCGTGGCATGATAGACGATCCACTGCTCACTTCCGTCCGGCGAGACCGTGAATGAATTATGCCCCGGACCGTAGACTCCGGCGGCTTCATCCATGGCCAGCAGCGGCTGTTCCGCCTTGATCCAGTCTGCGGCCTCCAGCGGGTTGCCGCCCGGCTTCAGGGCAAGCAGTCCCAGGCTGTAGTACGGAGTCCAGCTTCCAGCACCGGAAAATACAATGAAGACACGGCCGTTATGATGAAGGACGGACTGGCCCTCATTAATATAAGGCGGGCCTCCGGCCTGCTCCCAGGGAAGCAGCGGCTCGCTCAGCAGCACCCGCGGTCCGCTGATCGTCAGCGGGTCACTCATCGGAGCAATATAGGTATTCTGCGCAGCGTTTGCCTCCCCTTCCCAGCCGGACCAGACGAAATACATCTCCCCGTCCACCTCCATCGCCAGCCCGTCGATCGCCCATTTATTACTGCTGTCAGTTACCTGGCCCTTGAAGGTATAGCTGCCCAGCGGATCACCGCTGTCCGCTTGCAGCACATACATCCGGTGGTTCTCGTTCTGTCCGTCATCTGCGGCAAAATAGATATACCAGCTTCCCCGGATATACTGCAGCTCGGGTGCCCAGAGATTCGCCGAGTAGGCTGTCTCCGCCGGCGGGTACCATACGACCTTCCGCTCCGCCTGGCGGAAATCCAGGGTGAGCGACTTCATCACCATAATATCCGTTCCATTATGGGTGAAGGTCATATAATAATATCCATCCTTGTAGATCACACTCGGATCAGGCGTATCGATCTCGGCCAGCGTATTCTTGAATGTTCCCCCATGCCCCTTATAAACTTCATCCTTAACGCCGTTATTGGGCTTCAGCAACAAGTATGCACCTCCTGCGAGTATAAAGAACAGAAGCGCCGCAAGGGAGTAGATTATTGTACGTGAATTTTTGCCTGCCCATGCCTTCTGCTGTGTATCAGGTTTCATGCTCATCTGCTTCCCTCCCCGTCTTCCGCTATTTCACTCCCGAGCTGGTAATCGCCCTAACGAACGACTTCTGGCCGGCAATGAACAGGATCAGCACCGGCAGCGCCGCGATGGTGGTCATGGCCATTAATTTACCATAGCTCTGGGTATAGCTGCCTGTGGCCATCATGGCAATCCCTGCGGTGATCGTCCGCATCTCCGGAGAGGTGGTCGCGTACAGCGGCCAGACAAAATCATTATAAATCCCCATAAAAGTGAAAATCCCCAGTGTCGTCATGATCGACACCGCTGAAGGCAGCAGAATTCTCCGATACAGATTCCATTTGTTCACCCCGTCGATCCGGGCTGCTTCCTCGATCTCCTTCGGGAAGGAGACAAAGAACTGATACAGCAGGAATACCCCGAATGCCCCGGCGGTAGCCGGGAGGATCAGCGCCTGATACGTGTTAATCAGACCGAGTGTATTGAATTCAATGTACATCGGCAGAAAGGTCAGTACGCCCGGAATCATCAGCGAAGCAATGAACATCGCCAGCAGCGTGCGGCGCAGCGGCAGATCCGGCAGACGGGCCAGGGCAAACGCCGCCATAGAATCGATCAGCAGTACGATCGCTGTGCCCGCAATCCCCACCGACAGGGAATTGACAATCCAGCGCAGAATCGGGGTATTCATCAGCTCCCCGCTCAGCCCCTGGACGAAATTATCAAGCGTCGGTTTCTTCGGCAGGAAGTTCATCCGCCCGGAGAGGGCTTCAAAATCATTTTTGAACGCCGTCGACAGCATCCAGACCAGCGGCAGCAGCACGAATAGCGCAATCAGGATGGCCAGCAGCAGCAGGCCTGTTTTTTTGGCTTTTCCCATCTATACCTTCTCCTTCCGGTTCGTAAGACGGAACTGTACGATAGACACCAGCATGATCAGCAGCGCCATCAGAATCGCCATTGCCGAAGCCGAACCGATATCCTTGCGCACGAACGCCTGGTCCAGCACATTGATCAGCAGCACCCGGGTGGTATCTCCCGGCCCCCCGCGCGTCAGCAGGAACGGCTGGGCATAAATATTGAAGGAGGCGATGGTTGAGGTGATCATTACGAACAGCATGACCGGCCGGATGGAGGGCAAGGTAATGGACACGAAACGCTTCCAGGCGTTCGCCCCGTCCATGGAAGCCGCCTCATAATAGTCCTCAGGCACCTCATTGAGCGCATTCACAAAAATAATCATATTGAAGCCGATCGTCCACCAGAGTGTCGTAAGCACCAGCGCAATCCAGACCCAAGGCGTAGCGGTCAGCCAGGGGATGCCGGTTAAGCCCAGCTTTTGCAGCAGACTGTTAATGAACCCGGCATTGGTATCGAACATCATCAGCCAGATGACAGCCATCACGGAAGCTGACAGCGCGTAGGGCAGGAAATAGAAGGTGCGGAACAGGCCCCTGAGCTTCGCCGGCAGAGCGTTGACCAGCATTGCGATCCCCAGCCCGGTAATGATCAGCAACGGAACCGAGTACAGGACAAATTGAAGAGTGGTCCACAGCCCCCGGAAGAAAATACTGTTCTCATAGGTCCCCGGGGTGAAAATAGTAATATAATTGCGCAGCCCCACAAAGGGGTGGGCGGCAGACAGCAGCTCGAAGTCCTGCAGGCTGATGATAAAGCCATACAGAATCGGGAAAAGCAGAAACAGCCCGAAGGCAGCCAGATAGGGCAGCACGAACAGAAATGAGGTCAAGCGTGAAGTCCATAGGGTTTTCAAAAGTGATTCCTCCTTAGCATAAGGATAAGGAAAAGCGGGAAGCTCCCGCTCCCCGCCATACCAACCGAAATATCCGCTCCACGGATAGGCTACTTCATCGCCTGACGGGATTTGGCTACAGCATCATCCATCGCCTGCTGCGGTGATTTTTTGCCAAGAAGGGCACTGCTCAGCTCTCCCCATACCGGCTCGATAATGGTCCCCCAATTCAGCACATTCGGTGCGAACTGTACGGAGGAGAAGCTCTGGGATACCGTACTCTGGAACTCCATAGCCTTGAATTCGGCGCTGTCCATCACGGTCTTGGAAGCTACCGCCTGCCCGGACTCCGCCCAGTCCAGCGAGTTGCCGGAGACATATTTCAGGAAATCGCCGATACCGGCCAGCTTCGTGCTGTCTGTCACGGCCTTGGGAACGACGAAGCCATGCGAGCCTGCATAAATCGCCTGCTTCACCTTGCCGATCTGCGGCATGACAGCGACGCCATAATTCAGCCCGGCTTCATCGAACTGGGATTTCATCCACGGCCCGTTGAACTGGATGGCGTTCTTGCCCTGCAAGAACAGGGTATTCTCACCATCCTGCTGCACATTGGCCGGGGAGACTCCCTTGTCTACCATATCACGCAGCCACTGTACCATTTCAACCGCTTCAGGTGAATTGTAGGCTACATCCGTTCCGTTCCAGAGTTCCCCGCCATTCTGCCAGACGAGGGATGGGAAAATGAACTGCTGCGGCCAGAGGGTCGGCACCACGTATCCATAGACCCCCTTGGATTTGTCCGTCAGCTTCAGCACAGCGGCATCGAATTCAGCGCGGTTCGCTGGAGGTGCAGTGATGCCCGCCTTCTCGAACAGATCCTTGTTGTAATACATAACAACCGGATGAATGTCCAGCGGGATCGTATACAGCTTATTGTCGATAGTGGCATATTTCACCGGAGCTTCGGCAAAATCAGCCGGGTTGATCCCGGCCGCGGCCGCCAGCTCATCCACAGGCTGCAGTTGCTCCTTGCTCTGGTACGTCGGCACCTGATCGACATGCATAATCATCAGGTCCGGCTGTTCCTTGCCGGTACTGAGCGCTACATCAAGCTGTTTGTAATATTCGCCATTCGGCTGGATCACGAAATTCACTTTATACTTATCCTGGGAGCTGTTGTATTTATCAACGATTTTCTTCATGAACGGGCCGTCCGAGCCGGAGAAGGGTGACCAGAACAACAGCTCTGTCTTTTTGCCGCTGCTGCCGCCTCCGTCCGCGCCCTGTGTGGCCCCTCCGCTGTTCGCGCCGTTATTCTTCGCATTGTTGCCGCCGCAAGCGGTTACAACCAGTGCCAGCATCATACCCATCAGTAAAAGTGATGCTCCCTTTTGCATGGATCGCTTCATCTGTATACTCCCCTTTGACCGGTAATTCAAAGCTGACTGCTCTTTGATGTCTATATGTTACCGCCGCGGGGGAGCGCAATAAATGTCCTCAGGCTAGGATCAGTGGACATATTTACAGATTGCACAGCTTCATTCTACTTGCACAGGTTCGATTCTCTTGAACAAAAAGCGGGAGTCCGCCAGATAATCCTTTAGATAGGCCAGCGCATACGGCTGTTCTTCGCGCAAGCTGGGGTGCTCATCCGGATTGGTAATATGATGGCTGTAATTCCCGATCATGATCATAATGAAGAAGCATTCCAGCTTCCGTTCGTAATCAGGTTCCAGCGCACGGATGCTGCTGTAGCCCCGAATCAGACTCCTGCGCTGCTCCGTGGACAGCTCCAGCAGAGCAGCAGCCAGATCATACAGGTAGAAGCCGTAGCCGCAGAGGCCGAAATCAATCGCCCGGGGCTGGCCGTCAGCGAACACCACATTCCCAAAGTGCAGGTCACCATGGATCAGGCCATAACTGCCGGGGTCTGGCGTCATGGCCTCGAGTTCACCCGGGATTCTGGCGGCGGCAGCCTGATAGAGCTTCCACCATGCTTCAGGGACCATAAGTTCATGATGCTTCTCCAGCTTATCCCAATCCTTACGGAAGCTGTCCGCTCCCCAAGCCGGACGGATGAACTCCGCCGATGGTACAAACTGTTCGCCCGCTTCATGCATCCTGGCCAGCATCACGCCTACAGCGTGGAGCTGCTCATCTGTCAGATTGCCCGCTGCATGTTCACCTTCGACCCAGCGCATCAGGGTAACATAGTTGAACTGCTGCTTTTCGCCGCCAGGTTCATTGCCAGGTTCATTGCCAGGTTCATTGCCAGCCTCAAGGATATATCTGCCGCTTGAATCGGGCAGCCCCACGGGGACAACCAGCTTCGCTTTCTGACTGAGATGGCTGAGCCATTCCAGCTCCGACAGAATTTCAGACCGGTTGCACCGTTCGCCATGTATCCGCAGCAGCAGCTTGCCCGCAGTTTCCGTCTCTACCTTGAACGTGATACTGTCGGACTGCTTAATATATTCAACTTTTTTCCAATCCAACTCATATGCCTTAAGCGCCCGCAGTACTATATCCCTTGCTGCTGTTCCTAATTTCATCTTCCTGCCCCCTCATATGGATGTCTGCATTCATTATAGGGTTGGCGGAGGCAGCGGACATAGATAATAGACAGGTATAACCTAACTTTTGCACACAAGTGGAAACGGCTTTGCCGTCCTTTTTAAGGACGGTATCGTTTCAGCGAGAAATATAAGGATAAGTTATCGTGTGCAACATATAAATTCTTATATTTAAACAAAGAGGCTGTTCCAAGAGTCATGATGCGACTTCTTGGGACAGCCTCACTGTGTAGGGTGGGGTCAGGTTTAGGTGTTTGTGTGATTGAGTACCTTGCATGCTTGTGTGCCTTGTGTAGGCGCTTCTGTGACACTTGTGTGTGGACGCTTGTGTGTGAAGACTGGTGAGTGAACGCTTGTTTGCGGACGCTTCTGTGTTAAACGCTGCGATTGTATTTCATACAATAGATTTCACTTTAACCGGTACAATCACTCATTCTCCTGTATTTCATACACTAGATTTCTGCATATATGCCCCAAAAGACCGCCTGTGCAAAATTCTGCTGTACAGAGTGCAGCAGATACTAATTTTCGCGGGGTTTTAGAGGAATCTAGTGTACATAATGCAATTGAAGCCAGCTCAAGCTGAATCTCACAAGCAGACACGGCCAGTTACGCGCCTTTGTGACCTCTACCCTCTCTGCTTGCTTCCATACACAATCTTCTTAATACTGTCGACCGACAGGCAGAATTGCTCCGCCAGTTCGGTTACGCTCAGTCCGCTGGCATAGTGCTCACGAATGGACTGGTTCCGGGCGCTTAAGTAGGATCTGCCGCCGGAGCTCTCCCCCCACCGCTTATGCTGCCCCTCGGGCTTCGGGATATAGAGCATCCCGCCCTGCATGTATTTCTGAATCTCCTGCAGCAGTTGCTGCGGCAATACCAAATCTGCATTTACATATTTCATTTCCCGCTCCGCTCCTCTTAAGTTATTTCAACTTATCAAGGCAGCAGAGTCTATCGGACAGGTGTTCACAGAGGAACTGGTGAATCGTTACAGCGGAGTATTGCTAACCGCTCTGCACATTAACCGCTGTGTGGTCCATAGACTCTGCGCAGAGCTGAGCATTAATCTGCTCATGAAGTTTCCTCCTCCCAGTATATTACTTACATATAGCATACCGGTCACCCCGGCTTTTGCGCAAATGTTGTTTACCCGCGGCTTTTGACATTTCATCATAGATTTGTCCATAATACCAATAAATAAGGCAGAACCAATTGCTATTGTTAGTATCCTAGATGAGGCGACAGGGGAGATGAGGTCATAATCATGAATAAACAATTAATCGCAGCGGCGGAGCGCGGGGATACCGCTGAGGTGTTGCGGCTGCTGGAGGCCGGAGCGGATATTCAGGCGCAGGACGAAAGCGGACGAACGGCGGTGGTCGCCGCGGCCTATGGCAACCATGCCGAGACGGTCGAGGCGCTTATTGCCCAAGGTGCCGATATCAACATTCGCGACCGTATGCTTAATAATGTGCTGCTATATGCCGGAGCATCCGGATATCTGGACATTGTGAAAATGGCGGTTGAGGCGGGAGCGGATACGACGCTGACCAACCGCTATGGCGGGACTGCGCTGATCCCCGCCGCAGATCGAGGGCATGTCGAGGTCGTCAAGTATCTGCTGGAGCATTCGGATGTCGACATCGACCATATCAACAATCTGGGGTGGACCGCGCTGCTGGAGGCCGTCATCCTCGGCGACGGCGGGGAGCAGCATCAGACAATCGTCAAGCTGCTGCTGACGCACGGAGCCGATCCAGCCATCGCCGACCGCGAGGGTGTCACACCGCTGGCGCATGCCCAGTCGCAGGGCTATACAGAAATGGCCGCTATGCTGGAGACGGCAAGCCGCTTTTAAACAGCTGGAATAAAAAAGGGACCCCGCCAGCGTCCGGCGGGGCCAAAAGTTATATTAAAGGGGGGTATGTGGGTACTATACCCCGCGAAGCTTAAAAACAGATGAAGCCCAGGTAAAGATCTGCTGAAACGAGTTTAGATTTTGAATTTCTCTACCAGTTGTTGCATCTCCTTAGCACTCTGCGTATTCTCATCGGCCATTGTGGCTTCATGGAAGGTCTTCTCCACAATATCCGCCGTCTTCTCGGCGATATCCTGCACCCCGATGGCCCCCTCGTTCACCGTGGCCGCCACCTCATTGACAGCGATGGCGATGCTGGAGACGGTCTCGTTCAGGTGATCGGCCGCTTCCTCGAACTGGTTCATCAGCCCGTTAATTGTGGAAGCATCATCATTGTACTGCTGGCTGACCTCGGTCAGGCGCTCATAATCGCCCAGCACATTGCGGTCGATGAAGCTCAGCACGGCCTCGGAATGCCGGGTCATCTGCTCCACAGAGGCATAGACATTTTTGACCACCTCTTGAATGCCTGACGCTGTCTCGGAGGACTTCTCTGCCAGCTTGCGGATCTCCCCGGCCACCACGGCGAAGCCCCGGCCCGCCTCGCCTGCCCGTGCGGCTTCAATCGCTGCATTCAGGGCCAGAAGGTTGGTCTGGCTTGTAATGGAGAGAATCGTATCGGCCAATACGTTGATCTCGTGAATGGCTCCCGACTCTTCGATCGCCTTCTGCATCTCACTGCGGACCGAGCTGTAGATCTGCTTCGCGTTCTCGGTAGACGTCACTGCATCATGCTGAAGCTCCAGGGCCCGCTGCGTAATCTGGCCCGATACTCCGGAGCCTTCTTTTACCTTATCGCTGATCATTCTGACATTATTCAGGGTCTCGTGAATAGCCGCCGTCATCTCCTCGGTAGAAGCCGCTGTCTCCTCCATCCCTGCGGACAGCTCCTCTGTCGTGGCTGAATTGTCATGCGCATTCTCTCTGACCTCGTTCGACAGCTTCTCCAGCGTCTCAGCATTGTCCAGTACCTTGGTGGAGATCGCAATCAGACTGCCCGCCATCTCACGCAGCGCCGCGCGGGTACGGAACATAGCCTTGGCGATGGTTCCTGTCTCATCTTTATTTTTAGTCAAATATTCATATTGGTTATCATACTTGAGATCCAGCTCTGCTGTACGGTTCACAAGCTCCGTGAGCTTGATGATCGGCGAGGAGATCCGGGTAGCCACTGTAGTCCCGATCAGCAGAGTAAGCAGCAGGCTTCCCAGGCCCAGGAGCAGAATGAAGTTCGTCATTTCGCTCACCGGCTGCAGTACCTCGTCCACATCTCCGGTCAGCACCAGGGTCCACTTCGTCTCGGGGAGCACGGTGTAGGCCGCTTTTTTCTTGGCCCCGTTGAAGGTATATTCCACAATGCCATCGGCAACGCTCTCCCCCGCCTTCACCCGCTCGACCACGGCTTTGATGGATTCGTTCTCCACCTGGGAACCTATCTTCTTCCCGTCGGGATGATAGAGCGTATTCCCCGTTTCATCCACCAGATAGGCGTAAGAGGAAGGCGCACCCGCCACCTTGGCATCGGCCAGATAGGTCACCAGACTGTCCGCCCTGACCGCCGAAGCTACGAACCCGATCATCTTCTCACCACTCATCACCGGATGGACAAAAGCCACAATATATGCCCCTGTTGACTTGGATTTCAGCGTCTCGCTAATGACAGGCATCCCGGTCTTCAAGACATTCTTCGTATAATTTCTATCGCTGAAATTGGCGCCTACCAGCTTGGTATCGCTATCCGCCACCGCCGTTCCCTTCAGATCAACTACAAACATATGCTCCAGGTTGCCTGCATCCTTCACCTGGCCCTGAAGCTTGACATTGATCTGGTCACGTAGCGCTTCCTCCACTGAGCCGCCATTTGCAGCCTGAAGCAGCAGCTCGGTGATCTTACTCTCCCCCGCAACCAGCTGTATGTTCCTCTTCTCCTTGTCGATCATTGCGCCGATGGTCTGTGCCTTATCCGTGCCTACCTGCGCCATGGAAGATTCGGTCAGGTTCATGATGGTGCCTGTGGATTTGGTGTACGTAAAAATCCCCATTAATGCTGTAGAAATCAGGGTAACGACAATCATCATAACCGATAGCTTCATACGAATCTTCATCTTCTTCTACTTCCTTCCGCCCCGTTGTCTTTCCTTAGCCTTTAAACAACCAAAAAGATTGCTTTATTACAATAATTATCGGATTTTCCTCGAACGTAATGAATAATGGAATGTTGTATTTTCAGAAAAATTATCGAATTTTGTCGAATTATGACCTATTATATTATTCTTCGTGAAAACATATGGTATTTAGTTTTCTTTGAAAATACGTCTGGCACCACCTATGATATGCGCACGGCATCAGTACGCACACACAGTCAAATGTGATCGGTTTTTCGATTACATTTGGCCTATGCGGCGGGCTCAGTCCGATTGTAATCGGTTTTTCGATTACATTCCGTCCACGCGGCGTGTCCAGTCCAATTGTAATCCGTTTTTCGATTACATTTGGCCTATGAGGCGGGCTCAGTCCGATTGTGATCGGTTTTTCGATTACATTTGGTCCACGCGGCGTGTCCAGTCCAATTGTAATCGGTTTTTCGATTACATTTGGCCTATGAGGCGTGCTCAGTCCGATTGTGATCGGTTTTTCGATTACATTTGACCTACGCGGCCAACGTATACCTGCTTATCCACGACAGGTGCAAATCCTGATTTACCAAATAGTAAAAAAACCGCCCTCCTCAACAACCGCACACAGCGGTTGAATCAGGAACAGCGGGTTCGCATACTTCTCTAATGAAGTGTGATACTACAGCGGGCGCGGACGGTCTGCCGCAGCAGAGACCACAGATGACGCTGCTGCCGCTGACCGGGCCTGCTGCAGGCGTCTGGCCCTGCTGCGGAGGAACATGCCGGAGCAGGCAGCCAGAATCTGCTGGAACAGCATCCCGGAGATTACAGGCAGGGCCACTGCCGGCGGAAAATACTGTACCGCCAGCACCGCCCCCGCACTAAGGTTACGCATACCGGAGTTAAACTGCACGGCTACCGTATTCGCATAATCATAATGCAGGCGGCTCGAGACTACAGCTCCAATGACATAGCCGAGGGCAACGGTAACGAAGGTTACAGCAATAATGAGCGCAAGCTTCCCGTCGGGGTGCTTCAGATACCGGGCAATACTGGCCCCATTAATCGAGACCACGGTGAACAGACCCACCTTGACGAACGGAGCCAGCGGCGGGCCGCAGACCGTGCTGATTTTGCCCCTGCTGAATTGATTCAGCAGCATCCCAGCTACGGAAGGCAGGACGACCATCCACAAGAGGCCCCGCATCATCTCACCGGCATCCATCTGTACACTAGCCCCCATCAGGACGAACAGTGTAGTCGGCACAATTATTGGCGATAACAGCGTATCGATCAGGATCAGCGCCAGTGTAAGCGCGATATTCCCGCCGTGCATGGATACCCAGACTACACTGACCACTCCGGTCGGAATAGCGAAGAGCAGCACGTACCCGGTAACAGTATAAGGGTCACCCGGGAAAAACAGCATCGCGGCCAGCCAGCCGATCAGCGGCATTACCACATGCAGGATGATCAGCAGAATAACCAGCTTCTGCGGCTTGGCTAGTACAGCGAACAGATCCCGGAAGCTCGACTTCAGGCTGCCGATCAGAGTCATACCTGCGAAGATCCAGGGCACCAGCCACGTTAACGGAAGCAGCGACGCCTCATTCAGCACGCCAACCACGATGGCTGCGGGTGTAAGCAGCGGCATGATCCGCTCCAGCACTGTATTGGAAGATACTAATCCGCGTCTTACTGCACTGAACATGTCAGGGTTCCTCCTCTCCGGTGAGCCGTCAAAAGCCGCAGCCATTGCAGCCTATGATGAATTGTGTCCTGCCTTCGCTGTTAAGTCAGAGTAACCAGACTATACGCCTTGCGGGAACAAAGCGTCAAGCGCCGGGCAAGGCCGTTTCTCCAGGTATTGCTCCAGCGGTGCAGGCATGTTGCTGTAGATATCTTTTAGCAAGGTGCCGTTATAAATATTGCCGATAATGACCGGATGGCACAGCTCGGAGATCAGAATGTCGCCGTTGCCGTGCAGATGAAGCTGCTTCATCCCTTCGATACAATGCGGGAAGTAAACGCCCGGCTGCTCCTCGAAGCCCATCGCCTCCATGAACCGGTCCATACAAGTGAAGTAGAGCGTCGTGTCCTCCGGCTTGCGGTCGATCAGCTCCTGGACAGCGTTCTTTAGCTGCTCACGGGCGGCAATCGCCTTCCAGCCGGTGTGATCCATAATGATGCTGTTCTGAATTTCATGCGTTCTTACGCCCATCGAATAGACATGCTCGCTGATCTCCTGCATATGATCCTGCGTCTCATTGAACAGAAGTGTCTCCAGCACCACATTGACATTGGTTTTGGCGAACATAGTGATGTTCTCTCTGATTTTGTGATAGACACTCGGATGAATATTATAATACCGCGAGAAGCCTTCAGCCGTGGTGAAATTAAAAGAAATATGAATCGTCGTCAGACCTGCGTCCACCAGTTGCCCGATCCGCTCCTCATTCAGCAGACTGCCGTTCGAGTTGAGCTGGGTCTGAATGCCGCGCGAAGAGCAGTACGCCACAATCTCCACACAATCCTGGAATTTCAGCGTAACCTCGCCGCCCGAGAGCCGGACACGCTTCAGATTAGGCAGCTCCTCCAGAATGCGGATGACCTCCTTACCGTCAAGGGTCTGGCCGTCATTTCTATTGTAAGCGCAGCAGTAATCACAGCGGAAATTGCAGTTCGAGGTCACGCCGACTTCCAGCCCTTCCAGCTCATAAGTCATCGGCTTATCCAGTTCCAGTGCTTTATATTTCGTGCTCATCTTCTATAGTCCTCCTTGGTTGTTCAATCCATCTGTTCTAAGGTCAACTATAGAATTATACAGGTAAGCCCGCGAGGTTAATGTGACATTTGATATTTGATCTTTGCAAAAAGACTGCTGTACGGTTATAGGCTCACCATACAGCAGTCTTCATTAAGATAGATGTACCTGCTACAGCTCGATAGCTTCTCCCATCCGGTTCAGCACCGGCTGGCCGATGATCCCCAGACGCCAGATCGCAATCCCCTTAAGGCCGTACCGCTTAGCCAGGCCGATCTTGGCATTGACGGAGGCTCCGTTCTCACTGTAGACCGATATCCCGAGAATCAGCTTGTCCTTGCTGACCTGATCAAGCGCCAGCCGGATGCTCTCATCGACCTTATTCATCGGCTCCGGCCCGGTCTCCCCTTCATAGGCGTAAGCCATGATAACCAAATCGTCGGCAAGTGTCCCTAGCGTCTTGTAATCATAACCCTTGTAGGAGCTGTTCAGCGGATGCAGAATGACAGTCAGCTTCAGGTTGGCGGCGCGTGCGGCGGCGGAGAGATTTTTGACAAAAGCGTTATATTGGCTCTGCACCAGCGCCTTATCCCCCGTCAGTCCCAGCCCTTCCAGATCCAGTCCGATGCCCTTGAAGCCCTTCTGCGTGGCCAAATCGACAATACTGGCGATCGTCTGCTGCTGGAGCTGCGCGTCCTCCAGATTCTTGCTCAGCTCCAGTGACGAGTCACTGGAATAGACCATCAGGTAGGGAGCGGTCCCTCCCGCTGCCGCATTCTGCACAATCGATTCCGGCGTTACATCACCTGCAGCCTCCGGCCACCAGAAATCCTTACCGGTGGTGGTGAACTGGCCGTCCTTGTCAATCCGTGCCCAGCCAAAAGCAACCGCATCGAAGCTTGGAATAAGCGAGACCTCACTGTAGGCCTTCTGTGCGTAGAAGCCCAAGGTATACATATCCCGCTTCGGGGAAGTTATGGATACGGTCTTGGACGCCTGATCCCAGGAGGCTGCCGCTCCGAACTGCTGGCTGAAGAACTTAAGCGGCAGCATCGTGGTTCCGCGGATGTCCTGCGGTGCGACCTCCAGCTTCACTACCGCCCCGTTCACGACTGCATTTTTGCTGCCGAGGGTCAGGACCACTACGGTTGGAGCCGTGCCAGTTGCGTCCTTCCGGGTGGCCGTAATTTTGCGGGCCTTCTGATTCCATTCGACCTGAATCCCCAGGGCTTCCGAGATGGCGCGGAAGGGCACCATGGTCGTTCCGTTCATCATCACCGGCTCCACCGGGAACGGCAGCGGATAACCGTCCAGCATGATACTGACACCCGCAGGTGCCGCATGGACCGCACTTGCCGGAAGTGCCGAGAGGCTGCCGAGTGAGATCGCTGCGCATAATACTATTTTGGCCAAATGCTTCATATAAGTAGGTTCCCCATTCTCTTAAATAGATTGTGAATCTCTCAACCTTACATCCCCTACTATTCTAGCAAACTAGATAAATATAGCAAATGAAGAGATTGTAACCATTGCAGATTCACCCGTCCGGGGTTCCCTTAACACCTATATGAACACGCTCAAAAAGACACCAACAGCCCGTTCAGCATCCACCTCTACAGCCACTTCGATGAACTCGCCTTCTTTGGGCTGTGCCCGCAAGTCTGCTACGACCATACCCGAGGTGAACGCCCCCTGATGCTCTACACGGACCTTCATCCGGCGGCAGGTTACAAGATCCGGCTGCAAGGCAGCCATCAGGGCCAGCGGATCATGCAGCGGAGCGCTGTTAATCAGATAGTTCGCCTCGCGGTAAAATTTAAAATAATACGCAAGCGACTCTTCCATAAACTCGATGACCGCCTTATTCTCTTCCCGTCCATGCCGTTTCAGCAGCTCCACATGCTCTGAAGTGATCCGCGTCTGCAGCGTCACATCCAGCCCGATCATCATTACAGGCAGCCCTGAGGTGAATACACGGTCAGCCGCTTCCGGGTCGCCCCACAGATTGGCCTCGGCCACCGGTGTGACGTTGCCCGGCTTATATACCGTACCGCCCATAACCACTACCTTCTTCAGCTTGGAGGTCAGCTGCGGGTCCAGGTCTAGTGCCAGCGACAGGTTGGTCAGCCGTCCGAGCGTCACCAATACCAGCTCTCCCGGATTCGTATCCGCCATCCGCGCAATGAACTCTGCTGCCGTCTCTTGAACCGGCACCTGCCGGGAGGGCGGCAGCTGAACGCCGCCAATGCCGTTCTCCCCGTGAACATGGGTGGAGAAGCCGGTCAGCTCGCGTACCAGCGCCCGGGAAGCTCCGAGCGCTACCGGGATTTCATAGCCCGGAGCCGCTAGCTCAAGCAGCCGCAGCGTGTTATCCGCCGCCTGCTGCACATCGATGTTGCCGAACACTGTCGTAATCCCCTCAACCACTACCCCCGGCGCCCGGAGCGCGTACAATATGGCCAGTGCATCGTCTATTCCTGTATCACAATCTATAATTATCCGGGTCGTATTGCTGCTGCTCATCTCTATCTCTCCCACTCTCTGTTTATACTTACTCATTCAGCCGTACTGCACTGCCCATCTTATCACGGGTCTGCGGTCTGCTCAATAAGGGAGCCTGGTATATAAGACGCCCTTAAGAGTTGAACTTGAAGCTTATCGTCACTGCGGTGAACATTTGGACTTTCGGCGCTGCCCATCCCCAGATTTCTTGATTTAAACCGCTGTTCGCGGTGGAAATCCGGGGAGGCGGTCGCTACCGCTCCTACAGTTCCAAGTTTCCCCTGCGCTTCTCTTGTTTTTGTTATTTTCTTTAGTGCTTCTTATATAGATGAATATATTGGGAGAGAGGGGCGGATTAGGGGGAGAGAGGAGCGAGTTGGGGAGGGAGTTTGAGCAGATTGTTGCAGTTTATGCAGGATTTAGGCTAAGCTGATGCCCCGCAGCATGGATTGTTGCAGTTTGTGCAGGATTTCTCCCAGATGAGGAGCTTATCTGCTCGGATTGTTGCATTTCGGGCAGGATTACGGCATGCTGAGCGACTTAGAAGTGCTGAGAGTTGCAGTTTGTGCAGGATTTCCAGACTTCCGTATATTTGACCAGTAAGGAACGGGAAGCTGCATTGCTACTGCGGAGGTTCCCCTGCAAAAAACAAAAAAAGCCGCTCCCTCCGAACATGATGTTCAAGAGGAAACGGCGTTCACTATTACATGTAAGGCAATATCTATTTCACATAAGCAGCCGCAGCCTTGACGAACCGCTCCAGCGCTTCAGCCAGCAGGGAGCGCGGGCAGGCGAGATTGATCCGCAGATGACCCTGGCCTTCCGCACCGAACACAGACCCTTCATTAAAGGCTACCTTAGCCTCACGGTACATTAGCTGCTTGAGCCCGTCCGCCTCGAGTCCGAGCGCCCGGCAGTCGATCCACAGCAGGTAGGTGGCTTCCAGCTGCATCGGCTTCACCTGCGGAAGATGCTCGGCCAGGTAGGAGATGGCGTAGTCAGCATTGCCGTTAATATGCAGGATCAGCTCATCCAGCCATTCTCCGCCTTCGTTATACGCCGCTTCCACAGCCTCCGGCGAGAAGAACGCCGACATATGCAGGCTGAGCGTCTTAATCTTATAGTCGAACTTCCGTTTCAGCTCCGGGCTGGAGGTGACGATATACGAGGTCTGCAGCCCCGGCAGATTGAAGGTTTTGGTAGCCGCCAGTGTAGTCAGCGTAATGTCTGACAATTCTGGTGACAGGGAAGCGAACGGAATATGCTTGTGTCCGGGCATGATCATATCGCAATGAATCTCATCCGAGATCACGGTTACCCCGTACCGCAGGCATAGCTCGCCCAGAAGCAGCAATTCCTCCCGTTCCCACACTCTGCCGCCCGGATTATGCGGATTACACAGCAGCAGCAGCTTCGCGCCCCCGGCCATCAGCTCTTCCAGCTGAACGTAATCCATGACATAACGGCCTGCTTCCAGCTTCAGCGGATTCACCGCCACCTTGCGGTCATTCATCCGGATCACATCATAGAAAGGATAGTAGACCGGCGACTGCAGAATCACCTGATCTCCCGGCGAGCTGAACAGCTCCACCGACAGGCTGAGTGAGGTTACAATCCCCGGAGAATCCGAGATCCACTCCTCCTGAATCTCCCAGTCATGGCGTCTGCGGTACCAGCCGGCAATCGCCTTTTTGTAAGAGTCGCCCGTCACGCTATAGCCGTATATTCCTGACTGTACGCGGCGCAGAATCGCTTCCTGTACCGCAGGAGGGCTTGCAAAGTCCATATCTGCTACCCACAGCGGAAGAATCTCCTTGTCTCCGAACAGCTTCTCGGACTGGTCCCATTTGTAGGAACGGGTATTGCGGCGGTCAATGATCCGGTTAAAATCATACTTCAACTAAAATCACCCATCCTTTCTGCTTGTCCGTACATTGTACCATGGGCAGACAACATCCGGCATCCTTGATTCCGTCCGCCAGCCTGCTTCAACTCCCCTTGCGCAGCCGCTCCAGAGACTGACCCAGCCGGACCTCCTCCAGCGGCTTCAGCACATAATCCACAATGTCCTGGTCGAAGGCCCACAGGGCATGCTGCTTCGTCTCTGTGACCACCACAATCTGAATATCCGGCAGCCTTTTCTTCACCAGCTCGGCTACAACGACTCCTTGGTGGCCGGGCAGCTGAAGATCCAGAAACAGCACATCGGGCTGCAGCAGGACAATCTGGTCCACAACATTCTCGGGATAAGCAGACATGCCGATCACATTCACCTTGCCTGTATGCTGAAGCATCGATGACAGCTTATAGAGATCCTTCTGATTCACATCCAGCAAATAGGCCTTAATCACCCGGGTTCCTCCTCCTTCCATAGGGATGAATTATGATCATCGCGCAGCTTATACATTCTTATTTGTAAAAAAAGTGCTGTCCCCGCGTTTTCTACGAAACGCCTGAGGACAGCCATAGTCGGTATTATATTGCAGCCTCAAGTGTAAGCTGCTTCTGGTAATACTTTTAGTTGAAGGAAGCTGGCAGCAGGCTGCGCAGATCCTCCGTATTCACAATCAAATGAATGTTAGTCATCGTCCGCAGGGAACCGGAGATGATACCGGCCAGCTCGCCGTGCGTATCGAGCAGAGGACCCCCGGACATTCCGCTTGCCACCTGGGCCGAGGTTAGAATCCGGCTTCGGCCGTTAATGTCAGCTGCCGGAGTGTTGACTATCCCCTCCGTGATGATCGCTGTATTCTTGAGCGGATAGCCCAGGGCATACACCGCTTCACCATGTCTCAGCTTGTCCCCCCGCAGCGGCAGAAAAGCATAGGCATTATCCTTTTGCTTCATCGCAGCGGGACTTGGCAGTTCAAGGATGGCCACATCCTTCAGCTCGTCGGACTTCGTGACTTTAATCGGACTGATCACCGTTCCATCCGCCATGACTCCTTCGATGCGCTGTGCGTTTTTGACCACATGATACGCCGTTGCTGCAGTACCGGCCGGAGACAGGATCACTCCTGTTCCGGTGGAGCTTGCAGTACCGTCGCTTTTCAGCACCCGCAGATAAAAGATCGCCTTACTCGCTATTCCATAGCTTTGTTCAGCGTTGTACGCCTCAGGTGTATCCGCACTGGTGGTGCCGGAATAGAAGAGTATCGCCGAGATCAATGAGAGGACCAGGCTTACGGCAAGCAGCTTTGTTTTCATCCGCCGAGCTCCTTCACTTATGAATTTCTGTTATTTAACAACCGACATGATGTCTTTATAAGCCCAGTGGGTAGCCGGAAGATCCTTGAATTGTACAGCCGTTACCGTCAGCTTCTTCGTGCCGGCAATCCGGTTAATCAGCACTACGGCCTGCGCACGGGTAATCGGTGTTCCCGGCTTGAAGGTTCCGTCAGGGAAGCCTTGCACATAACCTGCCTGCGACAGGGCATTGACATATTTTTCTGCCCAGTGTCCCTTCAGATCCTTCTGCTTCGTTACGCCTGTCTCAGTTACATCAAGCTTCAGCACAGTTGTCATGATTTTGGAGAACTCGGCTCTGGTTAAGCCCTTCGTTCCGCCGAATCCGCCATCCGGGAAGCCTTCAATAATGCCGGCCGATGCGAAGAATCCGGTCAGTCCTTCATTCTCGGCATTGACATCATTGAACAGATTGCCTACATTCACTTCTTCCATGTCAAGCAGCGGTGCAAGCGACTGGATCAGCTCATACCTGGTGATGGCTGCGTTCGGCATGAACAGACCGTTCGGATAGGCTGCCATATACTTGATCTCACCGCTGTTACTCTTCAGGCTGTACTTCGCATTCTCCACCGCATACTCGATGGTAATGACTTTATCGTCTTTGTCCGTGATCGCTTTGATCGTCATGCTCTTGGTAATCAGCAGCTCACCGGTGTACTTCGTGCTCTTGGCAGTCGGAATACTGCCGTCCGTTGTGTAATAGATCGTCTGCCCTTCTGGAGCCTTCAGCGCAAGCTTGCTGTTCTTAGCGATCTTGACCGGAGCTTCACTGTCACCAGTTACTGTCGATGTTCCAGCGACCGCTGTGATCGACGGAGCTGCCGGTGCAGGTGTCGGGCTTGGAAGCGGAGCAATTGGACCGCCACCGCCACCGCCGCCATTGCCGGTACCAGGGTTTGGATTAGGGCTCGGATTAGGGACTACAAGCGTCCAGGTCCAGGCTGCAACCGGGCTGTACTCTTTGCCGGGTACAATCGTAATGGCTCTAACCGTTGTTGTGCTCTTAAGATCGATAGGTCCGCTGTACACCTGGGAGGTCTCTGTAGGTGTTGTACCGTCCAGTGTATAGTAGATGCTTCCTCCCTGCTCGCCTGTTGCCAGCTCCACCTTCACTTCAGTAGTGAAATTCTTATCTGCAGGAGTTGCAGTTGGTGCAACTGCTGCGCTCGGGTACTGGAATGCAGCTGTATTAATAGCAATACTTCTGCTCTGTCCTCCAGCGGTTGCCTTCAGCACTGCACTGCCGCCTGATATCAGGCTGCCGGTTGTACCGTTCACTACAGCCTTGGACGGATCAGCGCTCCAGGAGAGTGCTCCGCCGCTGCTCATGTGGAATGCCGAACCCACGCGGTTAATCAGATCCTGCGAGTTCAGGATAACAGCGGCTGAAGCCAGAGTCCCTTCATTTGTTCCGTTAAAGGACTGAGGCAGCGGATAGAATGTGTTCTGGGCTGTCCAGATTCCGGCATCCAGGCCTGCCGGCAGATTCGCGCCAGTAAGCTCTGCACCCGGCAGCCCCATGGCACTGCTGTTATTGCCGGACACTGCCTGGCCATTCAGATTGTAGTACGCAATATTATTCTTCAGCATTTGTCTGTTGAACAAGGAGCCGCTGATCGTGGCATTGTCCGATTTCTGTCCGGCAATCCCGCCGAAGAAGGCTTGCAGCGGTTGAATCTTGCCCTTCACTCCAGCCTTCACTTCTCCGGTGTTCAGGGAAGTAATAATCGACCCGCTCTCTGCCAGACCGGCAATACCGCCAGCCCATGCAGTAGACATGCCTTCGGCGAGGACCGTGGCGGCAGAGTAGCTGTTCTTGATCTCTCCAGCATTCAGTCCGCTGATCCCGCCAGCGATCGCCTGGGCTGAAGCTACACGGATATCGCCATAGACAAGCGATTCATTGATGGAGCCTTCTGCACTGTTCTCACCGGCAATTCCGCCTGCGGCCAGTGCAGATGATACATCAATGTTGCCCTTCGATACAGCCTGGTGAATCACACCAGCGTTGCTTCCGGCAATTCCGCCAATCCGGCCTGCTCCGGCAAGCTTCACTCCTTCATTCGTGACCTTCTCCAGAGTGCCCTGATTCACACCAACTGCCCCGCCTGCGGCAGCACTTCCCGCCACGGAGCCGCTGACCTTCACATTCCGGATCACTGCACCAGTGTGGTTGATCCCGGCAGCGACACCTAAATTCACTGCGCTGGAGAGTTCCGCTCCGGTAAAGTTCACATTCAGGAGCTGGCCACGGTTATCCTTGATGAATCCGGCGTTCTGCTGGCCGGAGGCTTTCAGAGACAATCCGTTTATCGTATGGCCTTGGCCGTCGAACACACCTGTAAAGCTGTCGAACGCGGTCCAGAAGCGGCCGGCAAGATCAATATCCGCCCCAAGCAGGATTGTTGCCAGCTCCGGCTTGTTCTCAGCTGTTCTGTTGAACAGCTTGTAATAATTCAACCCTGTCTCGTTATAGAACATGACTGCCCCTGCAAGCTGCAGCGGAGTCTGCACTGTAATGGCCCCATCCGTCAGGTCGTTCAGGAAGGTAGTATCATAGTCGATACTCCAGAGTCCTGAAGTCAGCGGATCAACTGCTGCTGTACTTACGGCTGCTGCAGCCGCGCCTGTGTTACGCCCTACAGCAGCCAATGTGCCTGTGTAGGAGGAGCTAATGATTTTGCCGTCCCGGAAGTTATAGCCGACCAGTGCGCCTTTGGAGACATTGTCCCCCGCAACCGCCACGGTAATCTGCGGTACATTGGCATAGACACTGGTTAACGTTCCGTCATTATAACCGGCGAAGCCGCCGTTATAGGAACGGGTTGATGACTTCACTCCGACAGTAGACAGCTTATTCTGCAATGCGTAAGACTTGCTGATGCTGCCGCTTCGCTCCACGGATGCTGCGAAACCGCCGCTGCGTGTGTCGAAGCCGGTATTGCTGATGTCACCGGAGGCATAGGAATCTGTGATCGAGTAATGATCTACAGACCCGGCGAAGCCGCCAACATAGGAGCCTAATCTGCCGCTGACATTCAGCTTGCCTGTGGCATAAGACTTCTGAATCTGTCCGGCAAGTGTACCGTTCTCACCCAGGAGTCCGGCAAAGCCGCCTGCATACATCGTGTTATCCTGATTGGTATCTGTGACCACTACCGGAATATCCGTATGGGTATTCGTAATCAGGACATGATCGGCCATACCGATCACTCCGCCAACGCGTGTATTCGGTACTGATTCACCCAGAGTAACTGCTGATCCGACGTTGATGGACTGGCCGGAGCCGGAGATCACCTTACTGTAATGAATCTCGCCGCCGTCTCCCCAGCCGACAAGCCCGCCGGCATTGATTACTCTGCTGTTATCTGCGTTCACACCGCTTCTGACAATGGTATCCACGATGATACCGTTACTGTATCCGGCTACTCCGCCTGCACTCACGGTATTGCCGCCGGTTACCTTCAGACCGGAGGCAACCTCGGAGCTATAGATGGAGGCATCCGTATTCTTGCCTGTCAGACCGCCCGCATAGAGGTCAGCACGATGGTCTGTTCCGGTGACTGTGATCTGTCCATCATGAACCTTGGCAATGTAAATTCCCTTATACAGCGGATATGCCTTGCCAAAGTCAAAGCCCTGATTAATATCCTGGGCTGAGATCGTTCCGGCGATCCCGCCGACGGCAACTTCACCGCTCTTCGCTGCCGCTTGAAGCTCAGGTGATGAATCCACATTGTAGATGATGGAGTTATCACTCTCTCCCACAATACCTCCGGCAGTGATCACTTCACCCGCAGCCTGTAGGGAAGCCTTGAACTTGGCGTCATTGATCGCCGTCCGGGAAGCCGATCCGGCAATCCCGCCGAGCACAGCCTTCAAGCTGTCGTCTGTTGTAGCCAGCTTCACGCCTGATACTGCTGCATGTTCAATATCGAAGCTGCTGCCGTTATCCACAGAACGGGTCAACATTCCGCCGAGTCTGCCTTCCTTCGCGCCCACAACACCGCCAGCCGTACCATTAGCTGTCAGCTGCACACCGCTTCCTGGACCGGTAACTGTAACATTGCGGATGCTATTCCCTTGATCAGATTGACCGATCATTCCGCCCAGGATGGAGCCAAGCCCCCGCGCTTCCAGAGTTCCGTCTGCAATGCTTACGGTCAGCCCTTCAGCTTGACCCGTCTGGTAATGTCCAACCAGTCCGCCAACAGTGGCTTCCATTCCTGTTGAAGAGATCCGGTATCTTGAGTTCACTTCAAGGGCCAGGTCCGTCACATTACCATTCTGCACCCCGATAATTCCGCCGATAACGGCATGGTCAGCCGCGCTGCCGATGCTGCCATCCTTATCGTGGATGACATAAGTGTCAGCTGTAATATCCGCTGTGTTGTCGCCGATCAGACCGCCGGCAATCCCGCCTTCAGCAACTGTCTCAATCCGGCTTCCGCCGTCCAGCGTAAGCTGCAGTCCGGCAACCGTGCCTGAGTTCTGGCCGATGATGCCGCCGACAATCCCGCCGCTGACCTTCACGCCGTCCAGCAGCTTAAGGTCCACATTCTTGACTGTACCCAGGTTCGTTCCGGCCAGAACGCCGGTGTAGCCGTTGCCGGCAACCGTGAGCGGCTCCAGATTCATGTTCTGCACTGTAGCATTCGCTCCTATGATCCCGAACAACCCGGAATGTGTATAGACCGGCTGCAGGGTCAGACCATCGATCAGCTGGCTTTTCCCGTCGAATGTTCCTTCAAAAGGATTGACTTCCTTATCACCGATAGGTACCCATTGCTTGGATTGGATATGGACCGGATTCATCACAGTCACGGTTCTGTCCTTAAAGCTGAATTGCTCTACACCGGCAATGGTGCCGTTGACAATTCCCGCCAGACCGGCCAGCTCAGCCTCCGAGGTGATCTCGAAGCCGATTGCATCCTTATCCTTCGTGTACCAGTTGATATTGGCATTCACGTTATTGCCGTTGTCTCCGCCGCCGGTATTGGCAGTGCGGTTGACTTCAGGATAACGGTAGGCCGCACTGAGCGAGCCGTATTTCCAGGCTCCCTCGAAATCCCAGCCCGACAAGCCCGGGAAAACCGTTCTGTCTTTCAGTGTCTCTGACAGAATGGTGGTCAGCCGGACATGCACATTCAGCCAGCGGTGATTGCCCTCTGCGAAATCAGGCAGATCGCGGTTGATATTCAGTCCTTCATCTTTAATATAGTAGGATTTATAGAGCAGTTCTTTACTTGCATTATCGTAACGTCCGGCGAAGCCGCCGGCATAAGCAGTCTTTTTCTCGTCTACATTAACCTCTGCTGCTGAGTAGACGTTGCTTATTTTACCGTTTGTAATTCGGCCAACGAAGCCGCCCGCATAAGAATTGTCATTCGCAGCGTTAACACTTTTCGCTACATAGGAATTCTTGACCGTTCCGCCGGACAGCTCTCCGATCAGACCGCCGACAATGGTGTAGACGTTCTTCGCGGTAACCTTGGAAACAGAATACGATTGCTCCACCGTACCGGCTGTATTTCTGCCGATGAGTCCGCCCAGGTAAACGGAACCGCCCGAGGTTCCTTGAGCATCTCCTGTCACATCAATATCTACATAAGAGCCAATGACAGCACCGGCATTGCTGCCAGCTAATCCCCCGGCATGTGTACCTGTTCCTTCAATGGTCAGGTTCGCATTGGAATACGTGTAGTAGAGTGTTCCCGATGCTGTATTCACACCGGCCAGACCGCCGATGATGGAGGAATTGCCTCTTGCGATCACCGAGATCTTATCGGTAATGCTGTTGTTGGCAATCAGCGTGCGGTTCTCACCAACCATACCGCCCACAATGGCATTGGCGGATGTAGCGGAGACCGTACCCAGTGTCCGGGTATTCTGAATCGTGCTGACCGAGGTCACAGGATTCAGTACCGGATCAATACTCTGAGCCGCATTGAGGCCGACAATCCCCCCGGCATACGAGGACACTGCCCCGTTGTTAGCCTTCAGATTCAGACCGCTGATATAAGTGTCCACAATAATACCTGTAGCACTGCCGTGGTTATATCCGGCCACCCCGCCTGCAGTAGCGCGCGGTGCATTAAGGGTCAGACTCACCGCTGAACCTACCAGACGTTCCAGCCTGGAGGACTCATTGTAGCCTACAATCCCGCCAACATAGGCATCTGTAGCCGCTGGTCCTGCCAGAATCAGCATATTCTCCACATTGACCACTTTGCTGTCACTGCTGATGCTGCTGTTCGTAAGGGTACCTGCCAAGCCGCCGACAGACGGCTTCGCCGCTTGCGCCTGAATGAGCATCAGCGCACCGTCTTGCGCGTTCACTTCCGGCGTTGTAATATCTGTCGTTGCCGCTGCTCCAACGATCGCTCCCGCTTTGGCATCCGCCGCAGTCAGCGTAATCATCGGGTCAGCTCCGGGAACATTCAGTACAGCTGAAGTAATTCCTGCTCGTGTGGCAGAAGCCTCTGTTCCTTCCGAATGTCCGGCAATCCCTCCGGCTTCAGCACGCACACCGCTGGCTTCAATAGACAGCTGAGTTACGGTAGCATTCACCAGTTGTCCGGCATTGAAGCCAGTATTCCCGCCAAGCTGGTTATCTGCACCGCTCGCGGTGATGGCTACATTCTCCGCATGATTGAACGGAGCGGCTGCGGCCGAATGGTTCTCACCGAACATGCCGCCAGCTTTTACCATAGTTCCTGTAGCCTTAATCTCGATACGATTCGTGTGCCCGTTGAACTGGGCAGCCGAGTTATGCCCTGCACCGCCGCCGAAGCTTACCTTATCAGCCTTCAGCTCTGTGCGGATATCCTGCACTTGCACAGGCACGGCTGCAGATCCGATGACCGCATCCGCCGTCAGCTTGCCTGCGGTGCCGCCGATGGTGTACCCGCTTCTTCCGGCTTCATTCAGGAAGCTGATCCGTGAGGCCTTACCGCCGGTCAGCGTCAGCGGCTTGGTGTTCACACCCACGAGTCCGCCGAACGTGATATTGTCCTGCCCGTCTGCCGCATCCGCTACTGCAGCCTGAAGCACCAAAGTGCTGTAGCCTGCCGATTCAGCATCTCCGGCCGTAACTCCGCTTACTGTACCCTGTGCGTTACCGGCAATCCCGCCGATAACACCGCCTGCCGAAGTAACCTGCAGTGTAGCATATTTAATAGAAGAATTATTCAAGGTTCCTTCCAGATAGCCAACGATTCCGCCGATTGTACCATCGGAAGTGATTGCCAGATGTTTCCCTTCCGTCTTGCCGGTCACTGATGATGCAATGGTTCCGCCGATTTCGTAACCCACGGTACCGCCGGTATATACATCCGCAGTCCCTTTAACCTTCAGCTCGCCTGTTGAAGAGGTCTGGGTGATGTTCCCGCCTGCATCATAACCGGCAATCCCGCCGGTGTAGACGCCTGTGCCGCCGTTAACCGAGATCAGCTCTTTATTCTCGAATACTCCCGCTGTAGCGTTGCTGGTGACCAGACCGCCTGCGGCGTATCCGACGAATCCGCCGGTAGCTACATTCTCTGACCCTGATGCTGTAATCTTTTGTGTATTCACATAAGGATGCGTCCAGGTGAATTTGCTGCCCGTATATCCGGCAATGCCGCCAGTATATACGTTTTTGCCACCGTTATTGGTAACCGGCGCCGTATTCACAAATGTAATGGAAACCTCACGGCTGGCTACTGTTCCTGTCGCACCTACCAGCGCCCCGGCTGCCGAGCTCACTGCCGCTGCTGCATTAACGGTAATTGCACCATTATTGGTAGTCATGTTGGAGAACACGATGGTATTGTCTACTTTACCGACAATCCCGCCTGCCGCAACCTGATTCCCGCCAGCGATGGTAACCGCCGCCGTATTGATGATAGGAGTGTCTTCATCATTTAGACTGAGCGGTCCTGTGGTATGACCTGCAATCCCGCCTGCAGTAAGCACGGAGCTGTCCGTCCCCTGGGCAAGAACCGCTCCATTATTGACTATTTTTTTGATGATGATGCCTCTGGAGTCGCCATAGCCCATAATTCCGCCCACATCGGCTGAACCAAACGCTGTAACGGTTCCGTTATTGATTGAGTTCGAGATCATCCCTTCGCCCATCCCGACAATACCGCCCGTGTAGGAGTGATACGGGGAAGCGTCCGAAGTGATATTGATCTTGTTGGTAATGTCAAACACAATGCTGCTGCCGCTCATTTTACCTACCGCTGAGCCGGCATAGACATCATAGGTTACTCCGGTCACAGAGATGGTGCCTGATTCAAAACTCAGGCCGCCTACTGTACCGCCTTGCATATTCCCTACCAAGCCTTGGTAAGAACGGTTCTCCACTACATTCAAACCGTAAATCTTCTTGATTAATCCGCCTTCCGTGATTAAAGTTCCCCGGAAGGGATTCTCGGCCGTACCGATGGGCACCCACTGGTAAGCAGAGAGGTCCAGGTCGTCCGTAATCTCCATAATTTTACCGCTGAGTCCATTTACAGTGCCTTCATTCACGAGTTTGGCTACACCAGCAAGCTCTCTAGCATTGTTAATTTTGAAAGTATCATTCGTCGGCACGTACCAACTGGTATCGGCCGTGCTGTCCCAGGTCTGCGGATCAGCCTTGGCCATGATGCCTCCGGCAACTGCGGCAACGACAATTACCGCCAGTGCTATAAGATAACCTATCCATGATCTTCGCTTCAAAGCCATGTTGACACCACCTGAATAGTATTGTGACTTAAGGATTTCCCAGCAGAGTGTGCCCGCCCGCTTACGAGCGAACGGGCACATCCCAAGTTATTGCTTAGCTGTAATGAATTGATCCAGACGGATGGCAATGGCTGCCGCCTGCTCACGCGTAAGCGGAGTGGACGGGTTCACCTTGTTGCCTTCCCCGAGAATAATGCCGTTCTTGATGCTCATTGCCACTGCTTGTCTTGCCCATGCCGGAACCTTACCCTTGTCAGTGAAACCGCTGAGGATCGAAGTGACTTCAGCCTCGCTAAGTTCACTGCCCGGATTAACCTGATTCAGCAATCTTCCGAGCATCGTCATCGCTTCAACTCTTGTCAGCGTATCCTTAGGCGCATACTTTCCGCCTTCGAGTCCGGTAACAATACCCATTTCAGCGGCAATGGAGACACTGCGGTTATACCAGCTGCTGCCGCTGACATCACTGAAGCCTGCCGAAGCTGCCTGCTTGTTCATGAGACCTGCAACGCGCAGCAGAATGGTTGGATATTCTGCCCGGGTTACTTTGCCTGCCGGATCGAACAGTTCCGCAGATTTCCCTAGCACGAACAGCTTGGCGGATGCAGCCGCAATGCCTTCCTTGCCCCAGCCTGAAGGCATATCCTTGAAGGTCTTCTGGTTGCGGATGAAGAAGAGGCTGCCTTCACCGGTCAGTTGTACATTCACTGCCGTACCGCTGCTGTCCAGCTTCCAGGGTACGGTTGTCCAGTTGCCGTCTTTGTCCTTAAGCACCATGGCCGTAATCTCCTTGGCCGCAAGCGGCGCAGGAATCGCGATCTTGGCGGCAAGCGCCGGAGTCCAGCTGGCCTGCGGCAGGTTCACAGTGACTGCGGCACCTTGACCTGCCCCCATCAGGGTGAAGCCTTGCTGATCGGCGATAGCCTTCATGCCCTGCTGATCGGCATCACTATTGGCACCAATACCGATGGTAAGTCCGGCAGTTACACCTGCAAGATTCTCAGGAGCAATCACCAGTTGTCCCATTGGAACTTCAATCACAATCTTCTTCTTCGCGGTCAGCTGCTGCTGGACCACACTCTGGTCTATACGGATACTGAATGCTTTGGCATTCTTATCGGTGGAGCTTACCGTGAGGTCACTGCCAGCCGCAGCTTCTTTATCCGTAATGTGTACGATCGCTGTAAGTCCATTCCACTCTGTCTTCACGGCTTGGCCGTTGACGGTAACCTCGGCTGCCTGCTCCGGTGCTTGTTCTTCAACAACTCCCGGTACGGCACCGCCGCCTCCACCGCCACCGCCGCCAGCACCGCCGCCTCCGCCTGAACCGCTGCTGGTCCAGACCGATGCAGCGACACTGCCGGAAGCCCTAACCAGCTTGTCCAAGGAGGTACGCTTGGCCAGCACAACAGTGGCGCCCGGATGAGCGGACACGATACCATCGAGTGGAAGCAGACTCCATGAGCTTACATTGTCATCCCTTTTCAGTTCTGCCGGACTCGACGAGAAGACCTTGTAAGCGATCTGCTGTCCGGTCATATCTCCGGCGGAAGTCACCGTAATCTTCGTATGGTTGCTGTCTCCGTTAATCGGAGAGGATACGGCTTGCACAGTACCTAATTCATTCGTATCCGGAACAGCTACGGTTGCCGCAAGCATGCCCTTGAGCGTAACACCCTCAGACACCTTGTACTCGGCTTCAATCAGACTGGAGCCTGTAGCCAGTGCAGTAACATTGCCTTGTGCCGACAGGGATACTGCATCGCCTACGGCAACTTCATAAGTCAGATTGGCCAGATCCTTGCCGGTAATCGGCTCTTCCTTGAATTTCGGCTTGCCGTTCCCGTCCTTGCCATCCGACACCTTGAGATAGGCCTGAATTTGTCCTGCCGCACCCGGCGTCAGCGTCTCCGCTCCCTTCAAAACGAGGGCAACCGGTACTTTGAAGCCGGCATTCGTAATATCCACAATGGCTGTGTTCTGATTGGTGGCACCGTCAGTTGCGACAATGCTTAGCGCCACTGAAGGCTCCTCAGAATTCACTTCCACCATTCCATTGAAATCTCCCGTCTTCGGATCTACCGTAAGCTCCTTGGAGATGACCTTGTCTTTGTATTTGCCGTCAGACTGTAACTGACTCACGGTATAAACTGCACTCAGCTTAGTTCCTGTAGTTGTCGTTCCGGCTACACGAACGGCACCCTGTGCCGTCCGCTCACCCGTTACCGGCTCTGTGAGATACAAGACCGGTGCGATCGTATCTACCGTCAGATAGAGCATGGTCACTGAGATATCCTTAGTTGCCGTATTTCTGGCCCGCAGTTCAATCGCATACGGTCCGTCCGTCTGGAACTGGTCGAGATTCAGTATACCTTCACTTCCACCGACGGCCTTGTTCGTCAGGGCTACAGTCCCAATGGATTTGTCAGCATAGAATGCTTCCACCGTCACATTGGACTGTTTGGAAGAGAGCGTCAGCTTCTGCTTCGTTTCATTCGTTAACAGGTTCACATAGTTCCCGGAGGAGGCATCTACCGTCCCCGATGAACTCAATACCGTCAGATCCGGCAGATTCGGAGTTGGCAGCAAGGTACTGCTGCTCTCACGCCGCTCGGCATAATGATAGTTCTGATGCTTGTCGGCATCCTCGGTTGGAACCGTTGCGGCACTGACGCCGATGACGTAATTCTTCTTCACTTCCAGGCCGACATATTTCACCTTGCTCAGATCAATCACTGAGCCTTCAAGGCTGCCCTTATAGACTTCATCTGTTGTAGATACAGCCTTCCAGCCACCAATCAACAGACCTTCGTATTTGCCTGTGGATGCATTCCAGTAAGGCTTAAGCTCCTGTTCGGTATACAAAAGCTCTCCAAACGGAGCATATTCACTCAGTTTGCCTTCAGCATCCAGCTTCGCATCAACCACGTAGCTGTGCTCGAAGCCGCTGTGTCCGGATTTCTTCGCTCCCGGCTTGAAGGAGAGTGAGAACAGGCCGTTGCCGGCAGGCTCAACCTGGACATCACTGACAC
The DNA here is from genome assembly GCF_038595095.1 of Paenibacillus sp. FSL P2-0089. Classification (NCBI taxonomy): domain Bacteria; kingdom Bacillati; phylum Bacillota; class Bacilli; order Caryophanales; family Paenibacillaceae; genus Paenibacillus; species Paenibacillus sp. FSL P2-0089. Next base: position 2,239,399 of record NZ_CP152006.1, on the reverse strand, counting down.
TCTGCGGTGCAAGCGGATCAATGATTTCAAACCGCTGCGGCGAAGTCTTCGTCCCGAAGTTCGAGCTGGATTTCAACTCGGCCCGCAGGTAATAGTTGCCTTGTCTGAGCAGCCCGCGGATATCCTCGGGATTGCCCATTAATGTTACATTGGTGACATCGATCACTTTGCTGCCGCTCGTAATGCCGCCGCTGACCGAACCTCCTGCTCCAACCGGCACATCCTTGGCAATCAGCATACCCGGATCACCCGTCTGCAGAATCTCCTGACCATCAAGCATTTCCTTGCGGTTCGTCACGGCATCCTCAGCCAGATACAGGTTCACAGTATCGCCTTCGGCTGCGTTGGCCACTTTCCAGGAGGCTGTGAACTTATTCGCACTCAAGCTGTCCTTCGCCAGGTTGACTTCACCCAGAGTAGGCAGGGTAGGAACGTTCAACAGCTTGGTGTCAACCGCCGAGACGGCTGTCAGCTTCCAGGTACCGCCCTTTGTGGCTTCATTCTCCGGAATAATGATATACGCTCTGCGAATATCCACTTCACTGCTGAGCTTAGGCCCATTTTCCGTTTTATAGCTTGCAGGAATATATTGTGTAAAAGCATTTGCCGTAGGATCAGTGTTCGTGTTATCGAATTTCACTGGATAAAGTTTACCTGAAGCATCCTGCAGCTTGAATTCCGGCATTTCCTTACTGCTGTACTCCATCTCAATGATTGCATTACCGGCTACGCCATCCATTGGAATCTCATGGATTCTGCCGCCGTTCTTGACCGTAATGCCGCCTACACCGACATTGATTGATCCGTTCTCGACATATTTGACGCCTTCTTCTACCTCACGGTAGATAATTTCCTGATTCTCTTCCTCGGAAGCTACCTTGGAGGTGGCCAGCGTCTGCACGCCCGCACCAATCACCATGAGACGAGGTCCAAGCTCTGGATCATCCACCACCAGATGGATCATTCCTTCCGGCAGCTGATCGGTCGAAGTACCGAATTCAATGCCGCCACTCCAGTAGTAAGTAATACCTAAGGAGATCAGCAGAATACCGATGCTGCCCCAGACCTTATCATTGTTGACGCCAAGGAACATACTGGACAGCGGCATGCCGCCGACAACCGGTACATCGTTCGGAATCTGCACTTTGGAGCTGATATAGCCTTCAAAATCAGTGCGGTTCTTCTCCAGATTCTGTCCGACGAAGATACCCGCCTTCCCGATGATGATATCCCATCCGCCGATATCCATCTCTGCTTCCACGCGCACGAACCATGGGGTTACCCACTGCGCCTCGAGCAGCGCTTTAGTCAGCATCGGAAGCCGGTCATCTTTCTCCGCATCGGCTTTGGCAGCGAAATCCAGCCTGCCTTCCACCTTAAGGCCGGTACGCTTCACTGTCAGGTCCACATCGCCGAAGAAATACGCCGGAGCAATCCCGAACCGCATGCCTACGCCTGCTTGAATGGTTAACGGGAACGGGTCCTCTGCCGTGCCGCCGGCAATAGTGTCCGCCAGTTCACGTACTGCTCCCCGGATGGCTGTCAGGTACGTTGCACCCGTCACCAGGATACCCGGCTGCGGAAGCTCTGCCCCGAAGGCAATCACATCCGGAAGAATCCGGCCGTCTTTTACTTTTTTGAGCGAGAATTCAATCTCCACGCCCATCATATTCTTCAGCTGTGCTGCGAACTCCAGGCCGTATTCATTGCCTACGCCCCCGCCTTGCACAGCGTGCTTGATTGTAACTTTGCCGCTTGGAGCATCCGGACCTTTTTTCTTATCCGCATCCTTCTTCTTATCCGGTCCGAACAAGCCCATCTCCTGATTGAGATCGAAGCCCAGGGAGGCATCGACGCCATAGAAGCCGGCACTGTTGAAGATGACATTCTTGATCTCGGAGTTAATGATCTTCAGGGACAATGAGCCGCCGAAGGAAATCCCATTCTCTCTAAGAATGAAGTCATTGAAGGAGAAGCCAAAGCCGTCAATGGAGAAGCTTGGTGCCCCGAACAGAGACTGCTTGTTGAAGTACACATCCTCAATCATAATCTGGCGCAGCGGATTCAATCTGTCGCCCACGCCGCCGACAGCCCATTTCAGACTGCCGTTCTGTGTATCATCTTCCGGGTTGCCATCATTACCTTTTTCGTCCTTCTTATCGTCATCATCGTCTTTATCTTCTTCTTTTTCCTTCGTCGGATCGAAGTCCTCTTCTCCAAGCGACTTGTTGAAGCCGTTGAAGAAGTCGAGCGTCCATTCACCCTTATGGAAGACGAACCCGCTGCTCGCTACACTCAGCGTTCCTTCACCCTTGACGAACAGGGTATCCAGGAAGGGCAGATCGCCGGGAAGGGTGTTTCCGAAGATATCCAGCTTACCGCGTACAAAAGACAGGTCCTTACCTTTATAAGCTACAGCATCATTAATAATTGCCGGTTCTGTCTTGGTATCCACGATGACCTGCTCTTCGTCTCCTGTGCCAACCTGCTTGATCATGCCGCGGACGGTAACCAGAATCTCACGGTCGAATTCCGGGTCCTTGGCTTCCACTTCTTCCTTGAATTCCTCAAAGTCCTCTTCTGTTGCAAACAGCTTGTAAGCATACATTGGAGTCTCTTTCAGCGCTTCCTCATCCATGAATTCGCTGATATCGAACTTCGGATCAACCGCTTTGCTCGCTGCGCCGAACAATGCCTTGGTTTTCTTATATTCGGTAACAGCCTTGTACAGGAACGAACCGTCCTTGAAAGGCTTGCCCGGGAACAGAGAGTTCAGCTGATCCAGCAGCTCATCCTTTACAGAAGCACCGTTCGCAAGGCCGCTGATATCTACAGCTTCCTTGTAGACCGCCATTACTCCGGCTTCACGGATACGCGTGTCATTATTATCAGTGACCAGGAACGATTGCGGAGTTGTCATATCATAGAGAGCCGCTACTTCCTCATCTCCGCCGGCATCGCCTTTGTAATCAATCTCCACCTGATATTCACCGAGCGGCAATTCAGGTCCAAGCCCGGCTTCCAGCACATTGCCGCCTGAATCCACCTGGTCACCGCCGCGGTACGTAATCCGCATAGCGCCGGAGAATCCATCGTCTGTCGGCTGCATCACCACTGCATCCTGAACATTGACTTTGTACCTGTTACCGTCTGCCTTATTCTTGAGGTACAGGTCAAAGTTGGGCGCGGTCGTTGCATTACCTGTATTGTAAGCTTCAATATTCGACAAATTCACGGTCAAATATTTCACGTCTGTGCTATACAGCTCTGCCGGTGCTAGTGCGTAGGAATACGTAGCTGTTGCTTCTCCCACCGGCGGCAAAAGAATGAAATTAGTGCGGGTCGATTCATACTGGGCTTTAATGCCCTCATCCTTCACGCCTTCGATTTTGCCTTGCGTTTCCGGGCTTCTCGCGGAAATCATATACTCCCGGGTAACCGGCCAAGGTCTGCCTTTAGCCTGAACGCGGAAGGTTGCGGTAATCGCGTCACCCGGCTTGTACTTCGGCTCAATGCCCATAGCTGCTTCATCAGGTGTGGCTGACTTTTTGAACTCCAGCATTTTGCTGCGGGCATTCTCCAGGACCGGATTCCCGTTTGCATCCAGGACAGTTTCTCCCTTTTCATTCTGCCTGACGAAGCTGAGGCCGCTCTCCAAGGTCATCTCGACTTCAATTTTGGAGTGCTCCATATTGAAAGCCTGAAGGTTCTCTACTTCTGCTATAACGTCGAAGACACCATTTTTCTCATATTTCGTCGGTACGCCTCCGCCTTCAACCGGCTCGGTAGCCAGTTGCTGTACCTGATCTACATAACGGATCGAGAACACTTTATCAGGGGCTGTCAGCTCACCGAGACCGTATACAGTCTCGAAGCTCTGGAAGCCTCCCGGCGCCAGCTTCTCCGGGTTCCAATAGAAGGCAACCGCAGAATCCGCTGTGCCGAAATCATTGGTATCTCTGGTGAAGTCTAGATTCGGATTAATTTTATAATCCCATTTCGTATTCGCCAGGCCGTTCCAGTGCCCGACGATCATTTCATCCACAATATTAATATTCTGTTCGGCAAAGTTATTGAAGCCGTAGGCCACCACATTGGTTGCCTGAGGATTCGTCAGATCCAGCTTGTCGCGCATCACCCAATAAGCAGGAATCTTGAAGTAAGCTCTATCTTCAAAGGGAATCCCCTTATCGTCCTCCGGATTGTGGACCAGCTTCCGCTCCACCTGCAGCGGTGACTTGTAGGCTGTGCCAATCTGGAACTGCGGCCCGTCGTTGCCGCCGACCATCGTATCCAGCAGAATCCGGCTGCCGATCTGCACCTGCGCCCCGCTCTTGTTGTTCACTTCATAACGGATGTTGACATTCCCGGAATTCACAGCATCCTTGCTGTCGGTGTAGAGCATTAGAATCTGCTTGATCTCTACGCCTTTAATCTTCCAGATCATCTCCAGCTGCTTGGTGCCATTTGAATTCTCCACCACTTTAGGTGCACTAGTCTCTGAATAGTGGCTGGCGTCGAACTTGTATTTATTACCGTAGATATAATCCGTTCCATCGATCCGGAACGTCGTGAACGACGTCTCCGGGTCATCTCCCTGGAACAGCAGGTTTACATTATTGTCGTTCTTGCGGATCGGTTGACCCTCTACAGTGCGAATGCCATAGCGGCCCGTTTCGTTATCCACGGTGACCTTAATAAAGTCATTCTGGATCATGGTTGTCTTGGTACTGCTGGCCGCCTCGACGAGAGCATGGAAGCTCTCGGAGGTGGACAGAAATACCATGATTAAGGTGAGCATTACCGCTACTGTGCGTTTCAACAACTTCACCAAGTATTCCCCCTGTTCTTGTTTCAACTATTTCAGATTGCCGACAAAGAAGGTAGCAAATTCACGGTCACGTTCCTGGGTTCTCACCACAATGGTGTACCAGCCTGTTTTCGGGAAGGTGACCTTGAAATTACTGCTCACCAGTTCAGCATAGGTCAGCTTCTGCTTCACCAGCTTCAGCTGTCCTTCGCGGTACAGACCAGGGTAATACAGAATATCGAATGTTCCTGCCTGGTTGACCTTGTCTACTCCGCCTACCTTCATCAGGTTGAAGCCGGATACCTTGAAGGTAATGGTGTTGGTATTGAACAACGCAGATTCGCCGGAGGAAGCCGAGATTAAGGTATCGTTACCGAAGACCAGCAATCCGCCGTCCTTCACGACCACCACATCCTGATAGACCACCGTCTTATTGCCTACCTGATCAACTGCTGTGTAAGCTACGCGCTGGCGTCCAAGCTTGCTCAGATCCAGCCCGCTGACCGATACTTTCACGTTAGTCTCAGCCGATACATTATCAGATACGGTGAACCCGCCGAGATCCGTACGGAAGTTAAAGTCTTTCTTGTTCTGAACAATCCCTACGGTTTCCTTGTTCAGTGTCAGCTCAGGTGCTGTGTTATCAAGTCCTGCAATGGTCACCGGAACCTTGTTCACATTGCCCAGCAGATCCGAGATGGCAATGACCGCTGAACCGCTGCTCTCAAAAGCACGCGAGTAGCTGTACGTTCCATCCGCTTTACTGATCTGGTTCGTATACGCGGCTCCGTCTGAAATAGGTCTTACGCCCGAGAACATGTGGTTAGGGGCAGCTACTGTGCCGCTAAGCGTAACCTTCACTTTGCCTTTGGCATATTTCTGTCCGCCGATGGTAACAATCTGATCGGCCGGAACCGCTTTGCCTTCGGCATCTACAAAGGTATAGGCCACTTTGTCCGGTACTGGCGGCGCAGAGAGAACATTTGTTACCTTTTCTTTGATAACTGTTGTATTGCCGTACACATCCACCACAGTGAATGAAGCCGTTCCATTCTCCATGAGTGTAATGCTCTTATCGGCACTGATAATGTTGAACGCTTTAGCCGAAGCATCCGCCTTCTCTACCGTAACCGTAACGCCGGTGGAGAACAGCACATTGCCGCTGTTATCCTTCAGGGTGCCGAAGGTCTGGCTTCCATTCTCGCCATATTGGTAGGAACGGACCACTTTCACCCTAGGCACTTCCTTGTTAATGTTCGCAACGGTTGCTTCAACCTTATTGACATTTCCGGCAGCATCCTTAATTTCGAATTCGAACTTGCCGTTCTCCGTGAAGGTGTATGCTGTCTTGCCGCCATTGTTCACAACCGTGACCGGCTCAGAGGTGCTCTGGAGAAGGGCAACCACATTACCGTTCGTACTCTCCATGTATGAATATTCAATGGTTCCTTCAGGAGGCGTACCGTCAATATTCTTCACGACCAGATACAGCGTATCTGTCCGGTCCGGATCACTGAGATCGGTGAGATCGAAGCTGTAGTAACCATTCTCGTAGATCTTGAATGAATTTCCGGTCCGCACAGGCACCGAAGGGTTAATCTTCGATGGCATTACGCGGATACCCGGAGGGAGCGTAATCTCAATGTCTGCGCCAACCTTGGCATTGACCGGGCTGTTCACGCTTAATGAAGCAAGCGCATAGACCGGCTGTACGGTAGTAAGAGGAAGCTTGATTTCAAGCTGGGCCGGCTTGCTGATCAGACCGCCCGGCGTTCTGTACTTCACCCACACCTGAAGCTCCTCAGGCTTACTCGTCGGAACCTTCACTGCTACGAAGTTGGTGTACGGCTTCCAGTTCAGCCAGCTCACACCGTTATCCGGTGATACTGAATATTCATAACCGGTCTTGTCCTCCGTTTCGAGACTCAGCTTCACAATAGCTGTGTAGCCGTCCGCTGTATCACCGGACAGATAGATCAGAGAAGACTTGGCATCCGACACCGGCGCATCCGGCTTGGTCGTTGCCGAGACCTTGAAGGTTCCTGCACTTGCCTTGATTGTGCTGTTGCCTGCTCCATCAACCGCGAGTACATATAAGCGGAACTCCGAGATTTCTCCCGATTTCAGTGATTGGTCATCGATGGATACTGAGCCGCCTGCCGGAACATCTTTCCATTCTGTGGAAGATTCTGTAGGTACTTTTGCACCTGCATCTTGTCTGACCCATTGATACTTGCTGACCAATCCTGTTTTGCTGTAGAACTCTGACACGCTAATCTTCGTCTTCTGCACCGGGAGCGGGTAAGCAACACTATCAGGGCTGAAATAAACTGCCGGTGCTTCATTGTCAAAATAATAAGCCTTCGAGTAGTAGTACGTTTTGTCGCTGTGCTTCACCATAAGATGAATGTATTGCGTTCCGTTCAATTTTAATTTTTCAGCAGGAATGACATAGCTGTAAGTGGCTTCACTTACAGAAGCGCCAAGGCCCTTGGCTGCCAGCTTGGCGTCCGTGCTGGCTTCTGGCGAAGCAGCAGGCGTCGCTGACGGTTCAGTTGCTTCTGCTGAGCCAGTTGGTGTCGCTGACGGTTCAGTTGTTTCAGCTGAAGCAGCAGGTGTTGCTGCAGACTCGGCACTGCTAGCCGGTGCTGGTGTTTCTTCCGATTCAAGCGGCGTCAGTGAAGGCGCTGACGGTCCGGAAGACAGGAACTTCATAATGGCCACCGGCCCGATGCTTGCTATAACTTCCGGCTCAGCCGAAGAGTTGGGTTCAGTCGGCGCGCCAGGCTCCGCCGGTTCGGCTCCGTCTTCAAGCAGGCTTTTCTCAGACAAAGGTGATATATCCGATACCATAGAAGCATCCAGTCCGGTGAAATCACTATCCTTTGGACGAAGAGAGCTGTCGCTGATGGCATAGCCCACATAATCAGGATGCACACCGCTGATCTGGAATGTCACATCATGACTCTTCACATAGTTAGGATTCGCTTCCGGTGTGAACTGTGTCGGAATTGCTGCCTCAGAACTCACGACTACCGCTCTTTCCTGCGGAGTCTTAATCGTCTCATTGCCCGCATGATCCAGCGCCTTCAGATAGAGCCAGTATGATCCGTCCTCATCAATATCCTCATAGGTAGACCGGGTTACCGTCGAGCCGGAATATGGCGTATCCGCCCACTTCCCGCTTGTTGGGGAATCCCCGTCCTTTACCCACTGATACTGTACGCTGCTGACTCCGCTATGAGGGTCCTTCACAAGAGCCTGTACTGTAGCCGTATCCTCTGCGGCCAGCGTAATGGCAGGTCCCTGGTTGTCCAGCTTCAGCACGCCAACTTCATGCTTCCAGTTAGAGTCGTCATTCTTGAAATCCTCAAGCGGCCAGACACTCTTATCGCCGTATTGTCCAACAGCCGCCAGAGCCTGATTGTCGGCATAGAAGATTTTATCTGTCTCTGATCCCGGTGCCTCTGCTTTCCAAGCTTTATACTGTTCCTCATGGGTTTTCTTGTAGACGTCTTTCTTCTCATGCTGCATCAATTCCCTGGCTGAATCCCAGGACATATCGGCAGTCCAGGTGTGCAGATACCACTCGCCGCTGTTCCCTTCCTCGAAGGCTTCCGCCGGAGGAGCGAGCAGGTTCGTCTTGTTATTCACTACCGACAGCTCTACATTCTCGAATTCTCCCGGATACAGCTCTTCCGACGGCTGCTTGGCGGAGAGTGCGTAACGCTTAAGCGCTGCATAATGATCTCCGGCTACACCAGCGAATGGATCAGCCTTATCCTGGCTCCACCAGTAGTACACCAGACCTACCGAAGGTGAGGCTTCCGCACTCATATTGGAAGGGCGGTAGATCCCGCGGCTCGGCCGCTCTGTACCGCGGTCACCTACGGTAGGATCAAGATGCGGTACTTTAATGGAAGGATCGTTGGCGTCGATGGTCACCTTGCCTTTTTTGGCATAGGTTGTATCCGTCGCACCGCCTGTCTCGAACCGGTAACCGATCACCGGCTCCGTGTTGTCGATGAACAGGTTCGCCCAGTCAATCTTGGAGTTGGCGAGTGAAAAGTCACCGCCTTCAATATTAGGGAACTTCTCTTCATGGATTCCATCAAAGTTCGCAGGCTGAATCAGCAAGTTACCTGCGTAATCTTGGATAACATCGGTATCCATCTGGATCGGCTCACTGCCGCCCTTCGCATCATTGGATATGGCTACGGCCTTGAGCAGCGGAGTTTCCACAGTCAGCCCGTCAGGCACGGTCATGCGGAACGTCCAATTCGGTGTATTCCGGCCTATAACATAATAGGCTTTCATTCCGTTATTGAAGATAATGAAGGTTTTCTCCTCTTCCCAGCCGGTCTTGGCGATGGCCTCTTCTGTCATCTGCAGGGTGAAGTCAATGACATCTCCCTTATTGAGCGTAACCCCGGTCAGGATCTCCGGCTGAATGCCATTCTTGGTTTTGGAATACTTCGGACGCACGGCATCGACAATGACGCGGAAGCCGCCCCGGTCGAAGTCAAACGGGTTCCCGCTTTTCCGGTCCAGCCAGGCATTGCTGCCGCTGCTCGGCACAGTGTTGAGATTGACAACCGCTTTATTACCTGCCGCATCGCTAAGCACGGCTTCTTTCAATTTATTATCCAGCGATAGATCCATCTGCGCTCCGCCGGTGGTTCCCCCGGTAATTAGCGGTTTCAGTGGCAGATTGCCGCTGTTATGGAAAGGAACTCCTGTGTATCTGTAAGCAATTTTTTTCTGGTAGGAACTTAAACTCACCTTGGTATTGGTAAAGCTTATATTCTGCAGATACTGCTGCTCTCCGGCTGCCGGAAGTCCAGTGCCCGGATCACTAACGAACAACTTATGCCGCAGGAAATAATCGGAGTTTGCTTCCACGACCGAAGTCGGTCTGACAGGCTCGCTGAAGTTGTAGCTGAGCGTGATGTTCTCGTCTCTTTTGACATACAGCTCTTTCTGATTAATCTTCTCGTTGAGCCGCTCTGCACCATTGCCGGTGAAGGTATAGTTATCGATGACCGGACGCTTGAGATCCTGGAACTTGAGGTAGAATCCGCGTACACCGGCTGCTTCACCGTCGTCATCGCCTTCGCCCCAGACCCTAATGGTAATAACGGAATTAGGTTTGATGATGGCCTTGGCCGACTTGTTATACCGCTGGCTACTGCCGGTTCGTTCATTAATAATATCTTTTCCGTCAATGTTTACTGTAATAGACGAATGACGCGTCCATAAGAACCCGGAGTGACGGCGCAGTACAGAGAACCCTGTAAGCATCTCCGCATGTCCGCTCTCCGCCATATTTTTCAGAAGCGTATTGTCGGCTACCTTCACCTGGAATTGAACCGTGGCCTCATTATCATCGACACCGGCAAAGATATCTCCCTTGACCCAATCATATTTGGCATCTTTGTCTTTCTCTGTCTGTTTGAAGCCTTGCTCCTCGGTATAAAAGTTGAGGAATGTATTATCCGCAGGGTAGCTTAGGTTCCCAACATGTTGTCCGTTTAGAAACTTGACTTCAAAATCATCACCCGCAGCCTCTGCCAGTCCGCTAAAGGAACTGGGTATTAACGATAACAACATACTAAGAATCAAGCTTAGCGAGGTATATCTCTTCAATCTCCTGCTCATTAACAATTGGTGCTCCCCCTTATTCGTTCATCATGTCCTGTCCGGCATGCAGCAAGCTTCGCTGTAGTCTAAGATTCACTCCCTATGCTTCCGCATTCTCCTTTCGCCCTGCCCTCCCGTGGACAAAAAATACTAGTTATAAACTACCTATTTTTTCATATCTGCGTTTATTCTATCAGGCAGCTCTAAACAAACTCTTAACAAATCTCGACAAAAGCTGCGTCAAACGCCCCAAAACAGGGTTAATATACTCGGAAAACGAAAAAAGTCCTGAATTTTTAAGAGAAAATGTCTGAAAAGCAAAATAAACCGCACTGAGAACGGCTCAGTTGCGGTTTATTGGTGTTGTTTTGCTATCTAGTATTCTTCAGCAAGTCAACCATGTTATGATAATGAATTTCGCTCAGATGGTAGATAAAGTCATCCATCTTATAATTCTCACGTTCAACAATCCATAGACAAATCGCACCTACCAATCCCGATATCATGTACTCGAGGCCAATTTTCATCTTTTCGTCGTGGTGGAAATCGCTGATTCCGGCGAAGATGAACGTTTTAAAAGCGTCTTTTAAGTAGATGGGGAAGTTTGGGTGAATGTTTTGAGTGAGCATGGTTTTAAAGAATATCATGTTTGCATCGATATTGTCGAAAATCGTTTTTATCATCGTACTGAACATATCCTTGTCCATCTCATGGATCGAGCTCACCTCCAGGCTCAAGCAAGCATTCAAATTCTGTACGCTCTCCTGAAATAACTTGTCCATGAATTCAGGTTTATCTACATAGTGTAAATAAAATGTGTTTCGATTTATCATCGCTTCGTCGGCAATGTCTTGTACAGTAATTCGTTCGTAGCCTTTGGTTTGCACTAGTCTCAAGAAGGCTTCCTTAATCGCTTTTCGCGTTTTAAGAATACGCAGATCCACCTTATCCTTGCCCAATAATGAGCCACTCCTTCATAAATAATAGTCAAATATATATAAAATGATGTTTAAATGTCATGTTGACTCATATCAACCATTGAACGTTTTAATTGTAGATTTTACAATTAAAATTGTCAATTACACTCACGTATTCATAAGAGGAGAATCAGATATGAAAACACTAGCGATCATTGGTGCAGGTAAGGGATTAGGAATGTCTATTGCGAAGAGCTTTGGAAAAAATGACTTCCAAGTGGCATTAGTCGCAAGAAACGCCGCAAAGCTGCAAGAAATGGTGAATGACTTGAAAGCGGAGGGTATTAAGGCCTCTTATTTCATAGCGGATATTTTCAGTAAAGAACAAATTGAACAGGCGATCAGTAACATTAAAGCACAGTATGGCCAGATTGATGTGCTGGAATTCAGTCCTACAGCAGGCAACTATCCTCCCACCTCTGTATTGGAGTTAACCGTAGAGAATGTAAGGGACGCATTTGAGGCCTATGTGGTCAGTGCCGTCCAAGTTGTCAATGCTGTTCTCCCTGATATGCTCGCTAAGAAAGAGGGTTCCATACTCTTTACCACAGGATTATCTGCCATGTACCCCGTCCCAATGATGGGGAATATCGGCATTGCTCTTTCAGGACTGCGCAATTATGTAGCTAATCTCCATACTTCATTGGCTGCTCAAGGCATTTTTGTTGGTCACCGTTCTTTAGGCTTGTTGATTAAGGAGTCGGGTACTGGCGCAATCAATGATCCGGATGTGATTGGCGACATGTGGTATCAAGCCTATATGGACAAAACCATATGGGAGGAAGAATATCCCAAGGGTGTAACCCCCGAAACCATTGTATTTTAACATTCTGTGATGGATTTGGCCTCATTGCAGGAAGGCGGATCAAAAAAGCAGCACCAGGATTAACCCCTGGTGCTGCTTTTTCACTCTAACTATTTATTTCCCCACCGCAGTCCGGTTAATTACCGCGCTGACCCGGGTCAGAATCTCCGACATGGAAGCGGGATCATGCACATCATACTCATCAATATTCAGACGCAGCACCGGGCAGGCGCTGAATTCGTTGATCCACTGGGAATAGCGGCCGTGCATATGCTCCCAGTAGGAGACGTCGGTCTGAATCTCCATCTCACGACCGCGCTCATTGATCCGGGTCAGGATCGAAGGCAGGCTGCCTTCAATATAGATCAGCACATCGGGATGCGGGAAGTATGGCGTCATCACCATGGCCTCGTAGAGGCTTGTGTAAGTGGCATAATCGGTCGGGGACATGGTGCCTTGATCGGCGTGCATTTTGGCGAAAATCCCGGTGTCTTCATAAATCGAACGGTCCTGCACGAAACCGCCGCCCAGCTCGAACATCTTCTTCTGCTCCTTGAAGCGCTCCGCCAGGAAATAGATCTGCAGGTGGAAGCTCCACCGCTCGAAGTCGTGATAGAACTTCTCCAGGTACGGGTTATGATCTACCTGCTCCAGTGAGGTCTGGAAGCCCAGGCGCTCCGCCAGTGCTGCGGTCAGTGTCGATTTGCCGACGCCTACGGTTCCGGCCACCGTGATAATGGCATTGTTCGGGATATTGTAACTGTTCATTTCATAAGCTCCTTTACTTGTTCCGCGATGGCGGTGAAGTCTTCCGGGTTCTCCACGAAATCCACCTGGTTTCCGTCGATCGTGACGATTACGGTGGACGGTTCGCGGAGGGCCAGTGATGCCATCGCATCGTCGTAATCCTCAATTAACTGCTCGAGGTAGGCAGGGGCAATGATCTCTTCGAAGGTACGCGCGCGCTTGGCAATCCGGGCCAGCAGCGTATCCAGATCCGCCCGGATATACAGTATGATGTTCGGTTTGGGGAAATCATCGGTCAGAATATGATAGATCTCCCGGTATTTGTCCCGTTTCGATCCCTTCAGCGTCCGTTCCCCGAAGATCAGATTCTTATAGATATGATAATCCGAAATGACCGGCTTCCCTTGATCTATGTACTGCACAGTCGTGTCTTCAAGCTGCTTGAACCGGTTGCAGAGAAAGAACATCTCAAGCTGGAAGCTCCAGTCGTCCATATTCTGATAGAACTTGTCCAGAAACGGATTCTCGTCGACAATTTCTTTAATGACCGGAAGCTGTAATTCGGTGGCGAGCATCGTGGCGAGGGTGGTTTTACCGGCTCCAATCGGGCCTTCCACGGCTATAAAAGGTGCATGTTTCATTAAAGCTAATTTCCTCCTCAAGTACGGACAATTCCAAAAAACAGACTAAATTATTGTACCACAGGAGCGCCGCCAGCAACGGTTAATTTTCAAAGAAACTTTTCGCACCTGTGCAGCGTCTATATTCAAGGTAATATATTCATTTATTTACCTAATTCAGTAATTCCCTATAGAAAGTAGAGGATATCATGATGAAAAAAAGAAATTTGCTTGTGAGCATGGTGATGGGGCTGACGGCGTGTCTGACTGTTGGGACTCCCGAGGCTGCAACAGCAGCAGCTAGTGGCGGTGGCTCCGGCATTTCTTCCTACGGACCCGATTATCTGATTAAGAATGACGGGACCCTGTGGGTCTGGGGTGAGACGAAGTCCGTACCTACGCAGGTACATGGACTAAGTGATGTACAAGCTTCTTTCCCGCTATATTACAGCGCAATGGTAACCACCAAGGATGGCTCGGTCTGGAAGTGGGAGAGCAACGCCCGGACGATGGCCATCGAAGTTACGCCAGTGCCGGAATTGAAGAATATAACCAGTTTCCAAAGAGTATACCCGCGTCATTTAGCAGTCACCGGAGAGGGTACGGTATATACTTCAGTTACGTCAACTGACGATAATACGACCCCACCGTTTGCGCCTGTTCCGGGCCTGGATCACGTTGCAGCTATCTCTCAATATTACGAGAGCAATAAGCTTAACGATAAGGTTAGCAGCTGGGATCGTTATCTGTTCCTGAAGACAGACGGGACGGTCTGGACCAGCATTGACGAACTTGCCACTTTTACACCCGTCCCCAATCTGAAGGATATTGTGCAGCTCGAACAGAATTATGCGCTCAGCAAGGATGGCAGCGTCTGGACCTGGCCGGACCAGGATAGTTATTTACCTGAAACCTATAGTGACCCGGCGCAGATAACTGCAACCCCTTTTTCCGGCTTAAAAGATATTCAGGCGCTGTACAACAATGGCCGCAGCCGGCTCGCGATTGACAAGCAATCCCGTCTATGGTTCTGGGGCTCCACGGTCACCGGATATTCGGATGGAACCACATATCAGGATGAACCCGTTCCGGTAGTCTTCTCAGGAATCAGCAAGGTGACCGATGCCTACATTGTTGAACAATCTATTGTCGCACTGACCTCAGACGGCAAAGTCTATGCAGCTTCGATTGCTGCAGAGCTTATGTCGCCGAATGCAAAGTTCACCTTACTTGCTTCCGATATTCAGTCGATAAAAGGCGGCGGAAGACATGTCATTATGCAGAAAAACGATGGCACTCTCTGGGGCTGGGGCGTGAACAAGAATGCCCAACTCGGGTACGGAACCTATGAATTCAGCTATAAGCAGCCTGTCCCGATGCAGAAGCCGATCTCCGTTACCCTGAATAGCGAATCCATCGCCTTCACGAATGGAGTAATTACCCGTAACGGACAGAATTTCATTCCGCTGCGTTCGCTGTTCACCAAGATGGGCGCTACTATCGGTTATTCCATGGACAAAGTAGTAACGATCACCGGTACCGCTGCCGATAAAACTCCGCTATCCATCGTCATCAATACCGTGAACGGAGCCACCACCGTCAATGGTAAAAGTGTCACTCTGGCCACGCCGCCGTTTGTAGTGAATGGCACCGTCTACCTGCCGCTGCGCTTCATCAGCGAACAGCTTGGGGCGAAGGTTGACTGGCTGCCGCAGGAGAGCAGAATTGCGATTAGTATGAAGTAAGGGGATTCTCTCCTGACATAAGAATATTAGCGGACTATTCTCAAATGGAGAATGGTCTTTTTTTAATCTAAAATTCGCCTTTTGAGATATTTTGAAACCTTCAATCGTGTTGTTTATAGGAGGCGAAATAATGAAATCCAGCTCTTTGTTAGACACAGATAAAGAATTCGCTGAACTCTATCAACGACATGCAGATATGGTCTACCGGCTTTGCTATATATATTTAAAAAATCCTGTTGATGTTGAAGACGCTGTTCAATCTGTATTTCTCAAACTAATTAACACTCCAATGGTCTTTAACGACCACGAGCATGAAAAAGCGTGGTTGACAGTAACCACTAGGAATTACTGCAAAGATATCCTTAAACATTGGTGGAGAACCCGCCGTGTGGCATTGGAACCTTTGCCGGAGATTGTCATTTGGAATGGTATTGAGCCTTCGGGTAAAGTCGTTTCAAAACTTCTTTCACTCCCCGAAAAATACAAAACCGTTTTGTATCTATATTATTTAGAGGAATACACAGTAAAGGAAATCGCTGAAATATTAGGTCGTAAAGAAAGCACGGTCCAAACACAATTATTTAGAGGCCGCAAACGACTTAAGATGGATTTGGGAGGGAATTATATTGAAGATTAAAAATATCCGTAAGGTTTTTGAAGCTTTGACTCCAACAAATGATCAAAAAGAAAAAATCTTTCAAAATCTTTTAACAAGTAGCCAGATCGAACATAGAAGCCAAAGAAAAAC
This sequence comes from Paenibacillus sp. FSL P2-0089, assembly GCF_038595095.1. Classification (NCBI taxonomy): domain Bacteria; kingdom Bacillati; phylum Bacillota; class Bacilli; order Caryophanales; family Paenibacillaceae; genus Paenibacillus; species Paenibacillus sp. FSL P2-0089. Next base: position 2,223,307 of record NZ_CP152006.1, on the reverse strand, counting down.
TTCTCCTATAAAACTTAGAAGATATACTATAATTGCTGCTGTACTGATGGTTGGTTTAACCACTACAGCTTTTGCAGCAGTATATACAGGACTTGATGAAGCACTGATTCAATTTCTTAAACCATCCAATAAGGATCAGGTTGTACATATGTCCAATGGCGCTTATACAATAAATAAAATAATTAAAAATAAGCAGGGGTCTGTTGCCATTAAGCAGGTGATCGGTGACAGTAATCTAACTTACATTTTAATGGACTTTACCGCTCCTAAAGGCACTATTTTGAATGCAGCCCGTTATCGTTTTCATGCCCATATCAACTCTAATCAAAGCTCGTACAGTACAGGATACGAGGTACTCGATGACGGGAATCCTTATGACAACAAAATTAGCTTGGTTATGAATATAATGACCGATAATTCCTTAGCTGGTCAAACTGTTGATATTATTTTTAGAGATTTAGAAGCTGCTGATCCGTTTCCCGGTATTTTTGAAACCGTAGTTTCTGGTTCCTGGGAAACCTCACTTAAGCTAGATTTCAAAGAGTACTCTACCCTTTATCAGATCAATCAGGGCATTTCACTGTATGGTTATAAGGCAACCTTAAAGACGATCTCTGTCTCGCCAATTTCCATCACCTTGAAAATTGAGAGCGATTCATTAAAAGAGATTAATAAATTCGCCTTCAAATCAGAAGAAATTGGTCCAAACCAATCTTTGGATAAACTGCCTATCACAATTAACTTTAAGGACGGCACTTCAGAGACAACCCGCATTTTTACCGGAATGTCTGCAAGTTATTATGAGAGCAACCAGCTGATTACACTAAAAACGTTTGATAATATTATAAATGATAAAGAAATCGAATCTTTCGTATTTTTTGGCAAAAAGATTCCGCTAAACACGGTCCCGCACTGATCGTTAGTCCGGTTTAAATTGTGTACAAAAACGCCCCCTCGGCCAAAGCTGAAGGGGCGCATCTATTAATAATATCTATTCCTTAAGACAACCGGCCGCTGAAGTCACTATATTCGAACTCGCGGATCACCTTGAGTCCTTCTGCTTCATTATAGGAAGCGATGGCCGGGAGGTTGACGCCGTTGAACATGTGGTTCTTCACCATGGAGTAATGCGCCATGTCGGTGAAGATCAGCTTGTCGCCGTATTTCAGCGGCTCCGGGAAGGAATAATCGCCGATAACATCCCCCGCCAGGCAGGTCATGCCGCCCAGCCGGTAGGTGTGGGCGAATTCGCCCGGTTCTCCGGCACCGATGATGCCCGGGCGGTAAGGCATCGCCAGCACATCCGGCATATGGCATTCCGCCGAAGTATCGAGAATCGCGATATCCATGCCGTTATGCATCGTATCCAGTACCGTGGCTACCAGATAACCGGTATTGAGCGCAACCGCTTCTCCCGGCTCCAGGTAGATCTCCACATTGTACGTCTGCTTCATATGCAGAATGCACTTAATCAAGGTGTCGAGATCATAGTCAGGACGGGTAATATGATGCCCGCCGCCGAAGTTCAGCCATTTCATACCGTGCAGGTACTGGCCGAACTTCTCTTCTACGACCTTAAGCGTACGCTCCAGCGTGTCCGAATTCTGCTCACACATCGTGTGGAAATGCAGGCCGTCAATGCCGTCCAGCTCGTCCGGCCGGAAGTTCGGCAGGGTTACGCCCATGCGAGAGAAGTTGTAGCAAGGATCATAGAGCGGCACTTCAATCTCGGAATACTCCGGATTGACGCGAATCCCGCAGCTAATCTGCTTCGGCGCGTTCTGCACGCGCTGCTTGAACCGGCTCCATTGGTCGAACGAGTTGAACACCATATGATCGCTGTAGCGAAGCAGCTCATCGAACTCGCGGTCTACATAAGCCGGTGCATAGACATGGACCTCTTTGCCCATCTCCTCAAAGCCCAGCCGGGCCTCGAACAGGGAGCTGGAGGTTACCCCATGCAGGTATTTGCCTACCAGCGGGTACATGGCGTGCATGGAGAAGCCTTTTTGCGCAAGCAGAATCTTGGCTCCGCTCTTCTCCTGCACATAATTCAGAGTCTCCAGGTTCTTCGTCAGCAGCCGTTCATCCACCAGATACGCAGGGGACGGCAGATTGCTGATATCAATATCGATGTCCTTGTTCTTCATGGTCATACGCCTTAATCCAGCAGCGTCGGCGAGAAATCTTCTTGCCAAGGCAGGCCGTGTTTGTTAAGAGCATCCATGAACGGATCTGGGTCGAACTCTTCGATATTGTGTACACCCGGCTTGTTCCAGATGCCTTTGATAATCATCATTGCCCCAATCATCGCAGGAACGCCGGTAGTGTAGGAAATGGCCTGGGAGCCAACCTCTCTATAGCACTCTTCATGATCGCAGACATTGTAGACATAATAGGTCTTAGGCTGGCCGTCTTTGGTGCCCTGAATGATACAGCCGATATTGGTTTTACCTTTGGTTCTTGGTCCCAGGGAAGCCGGGTCAGGCAGAATGGCCTTTAGGAACTGCAAAGGGATAATCTCTTTACCTTCATAATTAATAGGCTCAATAGAAGTCATGCCGACATTCTCAAGCACCTTCAGGTGGGTCAGATAGTTCTGCGAGAAGGTCATCCAGAAGCGGATTTTTTTGACGCCAGGAATGTTAACTGCCAAGGATTCTAACTCTTCATGGTACAAAAGGTAGATATCCTTCGGGCCGATCTCCGGGAGATCGTATACTTTCTTCTCAGACAGCGGCGCTGTCTCAATCCACTCGCCATTCTCGAAGTAACGTCCGTTCGCAGTAATCTCGCGGATATTAATCTCAGGATTGAAGTTAGTGGCAAACGGATAACCGTGGTCGCCCGCATTCGCATCCACAATATCAATCGTATGAATCTCGTCAAAATAATGCTTCTGCGCATAAGCCGTGAACACACCGGTTACGCCAGGGTCAAAGCCGCTGCCGAGCAGCGCTGTAATTCCGGCCTTCTCGAATCTTTCCTTGTAGGCCCATTGCCAGGAATATTCGAACTTCGCCGTATCCTGCGGTTCATAGTTCGCTGTATCCACATAGTGCACTCCGGTAGCCAGGCAGGCATCCATGATCGTCAGATCCTGGTAAGGAAGAGCCACATTAATCACGACATCCGGCTGGAAGTTCTTGATCAGCTCAATCACTTCTTCCGTGTTGTCAGCATCCAGCTTGGCCGTAGAAATCTTAGTCAGGCCCCCGTCCAGCTTCTCTTTGAGCGCATCGCACTTCGACACCGTACGGCTGGCAATGCAAATCTCTTCGAATACATCCGGGTTCTGGCAGCATTTATGAACAACAACGCTCGCTACACCGCCAGCGCCAATAATTAACGCTTTTCCCAAATTAATAACCCCCTAATTATGCTTAAGTTATTAGTTATTAGCCTTGCTGCTCTGGAACAGGCTACATCCTATGAAAAATCAACAACGCTGATTATACAGAAACTTTCTCAATAAATCAATAAAATCCGACAAAAACTGTGATCTTCCGTGTAAAATCTGCAGTTTTCTACATTAATACTCTGTAATTCACTTCATTGCACTGAAATCCTTCGTTTTCCTTCGCTTTAAAGCTTAATAAATTGAAAACCAGCTTAGGGTCCCTTCCACATTTCAGTCCATCAGGCCAACCGGATAATTATATCACAACGGCGGTGTTGTTCAACTTTTTATTTTAAATTTAAGCAAGGCAGCCGGACAAAAGTGCAAATGAGGCACATTATAATAACTTACCCGTTTTTCGCTACCGTTAACTGATAACTGTAAAGGTCGCCCAATGTTAACTAATCTGATCCGGTCCGGTCCATCCGTTTATTATGCGTAACCCTCTCTATCCCATACCTCTGTCGTGCCTAGCCGTTGCGGGATTAGCAGGACCTCATCGCAGACGGCGGCTGTCCGCTGAGCTGCTTGAAGGCTTTGCTGAAATGAAACTCATCGCTGTATCCGCAGGCGGCAGCAATCTCCTTCAGGGTTAGCCTGGTATACAGCAGTTGCTTCTTCGCATGTTCATAGCGGATTTCACTTAAATACCCTTTGGGACTCTTGTGCAGATATTGCTGAAAAAGACTGCGCACATACGAGGAGGATATGCCGTAGCGCACCGCCAGCTCATGGATCTGCAAGGGTTCACTGTAGCGCCGCTCAAGCTCCTCCTTCATCCGTAAGAACAGTTCATAGCCCTGCCCCAAGTCAGGATTAGCGCTATCCTTAGCCTGAAACAATTCGTACAAAAGCTCATAGAGCAGCGCCTGAGTCTTAAGCTGGCTTCCGGGATTACCAGGAACAAAATCGCCGGCAATCTGGCGGAACAGCTGACTCAGCTGTCTGCCTGGCTCCCTCCCCGGCTTCAGGTGGAACGGCAAAGGCAGTGCATGAAGCGGCTCCACCCTCCCCTGATTATCCGCTGAAGGCGACAACGTATACAGTGAGAGCAGGATCATGGTGATCCGCAATGGCTCCCCGCCTCCGCTGCTCATCTCCATGGACAGGCCCGGCCGCAGATAGAACAGCATGTCCGGCGACACCGAATGCTCCTCTGTGTCTGTCCGGAATACTCCCTCCCCCTCCTGAATCCAGTACAGGCTGTGTACATGTATATTCTGACGGATATCCTTCCAGTGTGGAAAGGTGGTCTTGTCATGAATCCAGTGGATATCCATCACCAGATTCTGTGGAATCTCCTCCATGTATAGCTCCTCCGTTTCTCGGTTTGCCATTTACCAGAGATGGGATCAACCAGGAATGGGATTAACCAGAGATTAATACTGAAGCGTTTTTGACATGCCAATTCTGTTCATTATACCATGCCACTCCCCTGCATTCATTGCTACACTTAGGACATTAACGGCTGGAATGATGAAGGAGAGATACCAGATGACTGAAACCCTGTCCACCCAAGCACAAGCCCTAGATTACATGCCTTGGATTGGCTTGTCCGAACAAGAACGGCTTCAGCAGGACCGCTACCAGCAGCAGCTTGCTGCGGATTATCCCTGCACCTTCGGAGAAGCCTGCTTCGTCTCGCCGCAAGCCATCGTGCTGCCGGATCAGCTGGCGCTCGGCGACCGGAGCTACATTGCAGGAGGTGCGATTATCCGCAGCACACGGCTGGTCACAGGCAGCGACTGCTCTATGAACAGCTATAGCATATTGTCAGGCGATATTACCATGGGTAATGGCGTGCGGATCGCTTCCCATGCAAGTCTATACGGCTTCAATCACGGCTACGCCGTGACGGATGTTCCGGTCTTCCGCCAGCCTTTGACAGTCAAGGGCATTGTCATAGGAGATGATGTGTGGATCGGGGCTAATGCCGTGATTCTTGACGGGGTGCGGATCGGCTCGCACAGCATTGTTGCGGCGGGGGCGGTAGTAACCCGCGATGTGCCGGCGTACAGCATTGTCGGCGGCAATCCGGCCAAGCTGATCCGCAGCCGGCTGGCCGGGGAGGCCGCTGCAACGGCTGAGCCCACCAAGGACAAGGAGGAATCAGTGATGAAGATGAAGGATGGAATGGGAATTGAGGAGGCTAATTTTGGGGGAGAATCTGGGCAGAGGGAGGAAGGAAGTAAGGGGCTGGGGAAAAACGGTGAGCGGTTGGAGACAGGCGTTGAACTGTTCGGCGAGGGCGTTGAGCCAGCGGGAGATAACGCAGGGCCGGGTGATGGAGTTGCCCCCTCTTTTAGGACACTTTATGGACTGTTGGCAGACTTCAGCAAGCAGGTGCAGGAGCAGCTAACTTCCCTGCTGGAGTTCTACTCCGAAACAATAGAGGGAGAGAAGCAGTTCCGGGACCGGCCGGGAGCGGGGCGGACCGTACGGGCCTACTGCGATGCTGTGGAGATTGCTGCGATGTTCGGCAGTCTGCCGCCAGGCTGGACGAAGGAAGAGCTGATCGCCACATTAGAGCAGTTCCAGGATAGCCAGACCGGATTATTGCCCGACCTGTGGTCGCCGCCCGGACCGGAGGATCAGCCGGAGCGGTTAGCCGATCATCTCTCGCGTTATCATCTACTCGCTGTAGGGTACGCACTTGAGGTGTTAGGTTCTGCTCTGCCCCATCCCGTTGCTGTTGCCGAGAATATGGATACTGCTACACTGTATCATCAGCTTAATAGTCTGCCATGGGCGGACAATGCCTGGGGCGCTGGCGACTGGATCGACTGTTATGCTACCGGCCTCTATCACAACCTGAAGTCCTTCGGCTCCGGCAAGCGCCCGGATGATCTGTTCGGCTGGCTGACGACGCATTGCCGCCGGGACTCCGGGCTGTGGGGTCTGCCTACTTCGAAGGAGGGGTGGCTGCAGCCGGTGAACGGCTTTTACCGGCTTACCCGCGCTACCTACGCCCAGTTCGGTCTGCCCCTGCCGTACCCGGAGCGCAGCATCGATACCGTGCTGGCTCACAGCCGGGACCGCCGCTTCTTCCGCCTGGACGCACTTAATGCCTGCAACGTGCTGGATGTCGTCCACCCGCTCTGGCTCTGCCAGAAGCAGAGTGATTACCGGCAGGCGGAGATCCGCGCTTGGGCGGAGAAGCTGCTCGGCGAAGTGCTGCCCTTCTGGGTTTCCGGACGCGGCTTCGCCTTCCAGCTGTCCCGGCAGCAGGAGACCGGCCTGCAAGGCACGGAGATGTGGCTAAGCATTATCTATCTGCTGGCGGACTTGTGCGGGTTAAGCTCAGCCCTGAGCTACTCCCCGAAGGGAGTACACCGCCTGGAGCCTGCCTTCTCGTTATCCGTATAAGCGGGACTGGCGTTCATACGGCTGCCAGAACTTACGTCCATAAGTGGAAACGGCTTTGCCGTCCTTTTAAAGGACGGTACCGTTTCAGTGAGAAGTAGAAGGCTGCGTGCCACCACAATGTATGCTGTTTTTGGCATACATTCGGGTCATACGCAGACTCTACGAATCATTCGAAGAACGCTTATCCATACCTCTACACCTGCCTTATCCTCAGCAGATGGAAACTATAATTTCCTATACAAGCGCAAAAACCCCGTCGTCTCCGCTCGTTCTGAGCAGGGATGACGGGGTTTTGTACGCTTTTACCTGCAGCTCCCGGTTATTGCCCGAAGCCGACACGCGGACGCTCGCGCTCCTTGGTCTGCAGCTCTACCGCCCGGATCGAGGTAATGGGAATGTAGAGGGACTGATACTCCGTACTGTATTTCACGAACCGATCATCCAGTTCCTCCAGTACGCCTCCCCTAACACTTGTACCATCCAAAAAATGAATATGAACTTCCTGTCCCTTCAGCGCTTCCAGCATGCTCTTCCTCTCCTTCGTCTCACAGATGGGTGATGATCGTGTCAATAATTCCGTATTCCAGCGCCTCCTCAGCCGACATGAAATAATCCCGGTCCATGTCCTTCTCCACCTTCTCCGGCGGCTGGCCGGTCCGCTGCGCGGTGATGCCGACAATCTTCTCACGGATCTGAAGAATACGTCTGGCGCTGATGGCAATATCGCTCGCCTGCCCCTGTGCCCCGCCATGCGGCTGATGGATCATAATCTCGCTGTTCGGCAGGGCCGACCGTTTGCCGGTAGCGCCTGACAACAACAGTAGAGAAGCGAACGAAGCAGCAAAACCGGTGCAGATCGTGTTGACTTGAGGTTTAATTACCTGCATCGTATCATAAATACCGAAGCCTGCGGTAGTCGAGCCTCCGGGGCTGTTAATGAACATCTGAATATCCTTCTCCGGCTCATCCGCCGCGAGGAACAGCAACTGGGCAATAATGCTATTGGCCAGCCCGTCATCGATTGCCGCACCTACGAATACAATCCGGTCCTTCAGCAGCCGGGAATAGATGTCGTAGGACCGCTCTCCTCTAGCCGTCTGTTCAATCACATAGGGTATTACACTCATTCTGGTGTGCCTCCTCTGATCTGTTTTAGTGTAGATACCCTGTAAACGGTCAGCCTGCCCGAAAAGATACGGAAGACGCAGCGTGTGCGGAAATAGCGGGAGTGCGTATCTTTTACATTGTGCCGTTCGTTTATATAATAGAAGCAACACAACCCATCGAAGGAGAGGGCCACTATGACGATGCTTGAACATCACCGGACAACGGATATGATAGCTATGGATACAAGACATCTGCAGGAGCTGGGAACAACACTCCAGCGGTACTGCCTGTCGCTCACCCGCTCCCGCTTCGACGCCGACGATCTGGCACAGGAGACCTGGGTCAAAGCGCTGGGCTACCACAAGTTCACCGTCAGCCCCAATCCCGAAGCCCTGCTGCTGCGGATTGCCAAGAATACCTGGATTGACGCCTCCCGCCGCCAGGGGTCGCTCATCCGTGCCATGGAAAGGTCTGGAGTGTCATCCGATCCAGCTTCTGCGGCGGCAGCCCTGGAGGAGCTGACCGAGACGGAGCTGACCTTTCAGGCGCTGCTCGCCCATCTCTCGCCGCCGCAGCGGACCGCCTGGTTCCTCCGCGATGTGCTGGGGTATTCTGCCGCCGAGTCCGCCGGACTCTTGGCAACCACGGAAGGCGCGGTAAAAGCGGCGCTGCACCGTGCACGCCAGGCCTTGAGCAAGGTCCGGGAGGAGCTGATCCAGCATGAAGGCCCCGCGCTTCCGCAGGATGCCGATTACCGGGGTTATCTGCGGGCTCTAGCTGAGGCTTATGAGCAAGGGCGGATTCCAGTATTGCTGGAGCTGCTCCGCCAGGAGAACGCCGGGGAGGTAACAGCGGCTGTAAGCACGTTTACGGTTCAGTCCGTGTATTCCATGTATACAGACAACGTGAGATACGCCTATACCTATGGAGCGCCTGCATACGGTGAGCTTCGGATGGCTGCATAATACGGCTGAATGGAGCAGTAGCTCTGACTATAACTTAGGAGAGGTGATCCCATGAAGAAGGTGCTTGTGCTTGGAGGGACGAGATTTTTCGGCAAAAGGCTGGTGGAGCTGCTGCTCCAGGACCAGGACAGCGAGGTCACCATTCTGACCCGGGGCCTAACAGAGGATTCCTTCGGTGAGCATGTCACCCGGCTGGCCGCGGACCGGACGGATGAAGCGGCGCTTGAGCAGGCTGTCGGGGACACTGTATGGGATATCGTCTACGATAACATTTGCTACACGCCGGATGAGGCGGCGGCAGCTGTGCAGATCTGGGCGGGGCGGGCCAAGCGGTATATCCTGACTTCCAGCTTATCCGTGTACGATCCGCAGCCGGAGGCGCTGGCTGAAACGGACTTCGATCCTTGGCATTATCCGCTGAAGTCTGGCGGGAAGACGGATATCAGTTACCAGGAAGGCAAAAGACAAGCCGAAGCCGTTCTGCTCCAGACAGCCGATTTCCCGGTGGCTGCGGTACGTTTTCCGATTGTGCTGGGCACGGATGATTATACGCGCCGGTTGCATTTTCACATCGAGCATGTTCTGGCGGGAAGGCCGGTTGGCATCCCTAATCCGCAGGCGGAGATCTCGTTCATCCGTTCGGATGAAGCGGCTGATTTCCTGCATTGGCTGGGCCGGGAAGGCTCAGCCGTCACGGGACCGGTGAACGCCTGCTCGGACGGCACCCTCACCATTGGCGGCGTTATCTCCATCATCGAGCAGATTACCGGAAGGACAGCTATCGTCCAGAGTGAGGCGGCTGAGACGGATCAATCGCCTTTTGGCATCGGTGCATCGTGGTTCATGGATACGGCAAAAGCCCGCAGCGCGGGCTTCAGCTTCCTGTCCTTATCAGAGTGGTTCCCGGAGCTGGTCTCGTCGCTGACCCATTCACTTCGCCAGGACCAGTAGCTCCTCCTCCAGCTCTTTGGAGATCTCTTTATCAGGTTCGTTAACAAGCGTACTCAGGCCGGGCGCAGGCTTATCTTGCACCGGTATTCGCGCAGGCAGGGGCTGGTGAATTCCGGCTTCTGCCCTTTTTGCTGTCTGTTCCGTCTGCTTCGTATGCATCTCCCGCTGTAGCTTGGGCTGGATTTCCCCGGCTGTCTCCGCTTCCTGCTGCTCTTCCGATTCCTGCACCATCCCGCGAACCTTTGGAGCTGCATGTGTTGAACTTGGATCTGAACCCGGGTCCGAATCTGGGTCTGGCTCTAGCCCAGACGCTGCTCCCAGCTCGAATCCGGCCTCAGCAGTCTCCGATATTTTGAACACATTGATCTCCCGGAACAGCCGCTGCGAGATTTCATTAATCTCCCCGGCCTGCCTGGCGATGTCCCCGATGGCCTGATCCTGCTGGGTGCTGGAGGCGTTCACCTCCTGAACTCCGGCCGCCGTCTGCTCAGCTACAGCCGCAACAGAATGTACAGATTCGGCAAGCCGCGAATTGAGGGTACGCGTCTGTTCCACCTTGTGGTGAATTTGCCCGATCTGTATGCTGATACCTGTAATCGATTCGTCGATAGCGGCGAAGGAAGCCAGGGTCTGTTCCACCTGATGGTCCTGCTGCTCCAGACGGTCCCGGGTCTCCATCATATGTCCCTGGAAATCCGCCATACCGGCCCCAAGCTCCTGAATAATCCTGCTGATAAGTACCGAGGAGTCATTCGTCTGTACGGACAACTGCCACACTTCATCGGCAATCACGGCGAAGCCTTTGCCTGCTGCCCCCGCCCTGGCAGCTTCAATCGCTGCGTTCAGTGAGAGAATATTCGTCTGCTTCGAGATTTCGGTGATTGAATGGGTAATACGCGAGATATCCTTGGACTGGCTCACCAGCTTGTCCAGCGCACCATAGACCTTGCTGATGGACACCCGGGAATCCTGGGAGCTCTGACGCAGCGCCGTAACGGTCTCCGAGCCCTGCTGCCTGTTCTGGTTAGCGGCTTCACTCGTAGTCAGCATGACATCCGTATAATCGGCAATCTCCTGAACCCCGCAGGCCAGCTCCTCCAGCAGCTGTGAGCTCTGCTCCGACTGGACAGCCTGCTGGTCTGCTCCAAGCGAAATCTCCTGGATGGTTCTGACAATATTCTGGTTCGTATGCGCTGTAACCGCCGAAGACCCCTGAAAAGATTGCGCGTAATCAGCAAGCGAGCCTGCCGCTGACAAGGTCTGCCGCAGCATCCCCTGTACCCTGCTGACCATATGGTCGAAATGATGGCTCAGTTGTCCCAGCTCATCATTGTACGGGGAGTTAATTTGCTGCCGCAAATCGCCCTCCGCGATCTGTCTGAGCGCCGCCTGCAGCTTGCGCACCGGTGACAGGAACGAGCGGATCAGCAGCCAGGCGAGCACCAGCATGAACAGGGACACTGCGATCGCAGCGTACGTCACGATGGATACCGTATCATCCAGCAGGGCGAAGGAGACCCCCTGGGCCTGATCAGCATTGGCAGCAGCAGCGGTGTACAGCTCAGCGTTAGTCTTCAGCATGTCCTGATTCAGCGCAAGCGCCTTCGTATGTATACCATCGATTTTCTCCAAAACACTTAGCGGGTCAAGGGTCTCGTCCGACATTGTGGTTACCAGTTCCTTCGTCAGAGCGCTGTATTCTGCGGCCTGGGCAGACAGCAGCTTATAGCTCGCAGAAGCAGGCGTACCCAGCTCAAAATTTACCTTGGCCAGCTCCGTGGACAGCTGCTGCTGCTTCTCCTTCAAGGGCTCTGCCTGCTCCAGGTCACTGGAATCCGCCAAGGAAGTCTCCGCACGGTTCAGCTCCTGCAGCTGCTGGGTGATGGTTGAGACCGTAATTCTATTCTCCATTTCGCTCTTCTGCCGTTCCATGGATCGCTCGACCTGCTTGATTTTATGTCCCTGGTACACAGCCACGCCCAGAAAAATAAGTGTAATCGCCGAGAAACTCAAGATCAGCTTCCATTTCATCGAAAAGTGCAGCCGCTTCCCCTTCAAAAGTATCATCCCTTCATATCAAGCCTGATTATGCAATAGGTATATTATGCTAATAACCTCATTGTAAAAGCCGGATATTAATTACTCTCTCAAGTTGTGTATGCGCAGCGTAAAGAATGTGTTGCGAAAATGTTAACAAAGCGGCAAAATTTAAGGAATTAGGAGGATGTTGCACTAATTGCAACTTTGCTTTATGGATACTGGTGTAAGGGCAGGAATGTTGTATAAAATGCAGGAATTCTCGCCGCCTAGCCACTTAGAGTAGAGGGAATGCTGTCATTTGTGCAACAATTCCGGATTAGGGGCATTTTCTTGAAGGAGAAGTTGCATAATGTGCAGGATTTCGATCGGGCAGAGGGCAGACAGAGAGACGGAAGCAGAAGACAGAAGGGAATGAACCATATCTATGAGTAGCGAAAATAGACTTGAAGCTGCAACGAGAGAAGATTTGAGAAAGTGGCTGATCGCAAATAGCACCACAGAGGGCTCTTGCTGGGTAGAGGTCAGTCTGAAGCCGCTCCCGGGGACACTACTGTATCTGGACGCCGTGGAAGAAGCGCTGTGCTTCGGCTGGATTGACGGGGTGAAGAAGGCGGCGGCTGACTCGAAGCTGGTACAGAGACTATCCCCGCGCAGCAAACGGAGTTCATGGACTGAGCTGAATAAGGAACGCGTCCGAAGGCTGGAGAGGCTGGGGCTGATGCGCGACGAGGGACGGCGATGCCTGCCTGATATGAATGTCGAAGCTTTTCGAATCGATCCCGTGATTGAACAGAGATTGAAGGCGGACGAGCAGGTGTATCGCCATTTCCTGGCCTTCCCGGCGCTGTATCAGCGGGTGCGGATCGACACCATTCAGAGCTATATCCATGAGCCTGAGCTGTTCGAACGCAGATTGGACAAATTCATAGAGAATACTAGAGTTAACAAAATGTACGGCCAATGGCATGACAACAGGCGTCTGCTGGAGGATTAGTTCTGCTGTACTCCTTTAGCGTTCTGGAGGGATTCCGCAAACGGTACGGGTAGATGTAGATGTGCGACTTGAAAGTATGCGATTTGAAAGTAACTGGGGTTTACTTCTAGACGATACGGAATTAGTTGGAAAAATGCAGCTTAATCTGGCTCAGTTGGAGCGTTCGCGGATATTAATTGGATTTATGACATTTATTCTTGTGCAAACTCCCTCTAAGGCTCTGATGCCAGCATATTAAGTGCCTTTTTTCCAACTACGATTGGGTGTGGTCCCTTCCGCCCCTGAACAAGTGCCTAAAATCCAACTGTTCCCTGAGGGAGGGGCTGAGGTTGACGGTGAGGCTGGTGCTGAGGCTAATGCAGATACATATGTTGATGCTGATGCAGCTACTGGTCCAGGCGCTGGCGCAAACGTTGACGCAAGTGTGGATATAGTGCGGGTGCTAGTGTGAGTGTAGGCGGAAAACCGAAAACAATCGGTGCGCGAAGGCGAACGGAGCCAATGTAGGCGGAAAACCGAACACATTTCGCTGCGCGAAGGCGATCAGCGAAATGTATACGGAAAACCGAATACATTTACTATTAATGTTACTGGCGTGGAGCAGACGCTGGCGCAACAGCCATACCCTTGCTCAGCCCATGCCACCCCCGCCCTCTGCAATCGTTCAACTTGAGCGATTCACTTCCAAATCATAACAGGCCCCCGTAACCGGGGGGCCTGTGCTCACCTTACCGCCGCTCACTCACTCCCGGCGGTACACCCAGCCGCCGGCCTGGCACAGCGCCGTCAGCGCAAGCCCGCCGCCACCCGGCCCGGTGCGGCGGATCAGCGCCAGATCCGCCGGCGCTCCGGCGGCCAGGCCCGCGGCCGCAGGCAGGGCCATGAAGCCTGCCGGATGCACGGACGCCATGTCCCAGGCGTCCGGCAGGCTGGCCAGGCCCGCGGCGCTAAGGCGCGCGATGTGGCGCAGCAGCATCTGCGCCGAACCCGCCAGCAGCCCCGGCTCGCCGGCGAGATGCAGCCGGCCCGCCGGGGTCAGCACGACACGGCCGCCAACCGGCGTGTCATAGCTGCCGGGCGCAAGCCCGGCGAGGGCAACGGCATCGCTGACCAGCAGCGCCCGCCGGCCCTTGACCTTCATCGCCACCTTCAGCACCTCATCAGGGAGGTGGGAGCCGTCGGCGATCAATGTGCACCACAGCTCATCTGCGGCGAGCTGGGCCCACAGATAGTTCGGATGGCGCGGCAGCATAGCATGGGCGCCATTGCCCAGATGCGTGGACAGCCGCGCTCCGGCGGCCACCGCCCCGGCAATCTGCGCGGCATCCGCAGACGTATGCCCGATAGAGACCGTCACTCCCTGCCGTACGCAGTGGCGGATGAATTCCGCGCTCCCCTCCCACTCGGGGGCCAGCGTCACAATGGAGATTCGTCCGCCCGAAGCCTCCTGCCACTGGTCGAACAAGGCCGTATCCGGCGGACGAATATGCTCCAGCGCATGTGCCCCGCGCGGCCCGTCCTCCGGCGAGAGAAACGGGCCTTCCAGATGGATGCCCTTGATCGTTGCAGCGCTGGCCTCATCCTCTTCACAGGCCCGGGCAATCGCCCGCATCGCTCCGAGAATCGTATACGGAGCGCCGGTAATTACAGTCGGGTAGAAGCCGGTCACTCCCTCCCGCCACACCGCGCGGACCGCCTTCTTGACATCCTCTGCCCCCAGTGCCGGATGATTGAAATCATATCCGCCATAGCCGTTGATCTGCAGATCCACCAGGCCCGGCGCAACAATTGGAAGCCCCTCGCGTTCCTCCAGCGGCAGCTCCCGTATGCCCAAGGCTTCAATGGCAGCAATCGCCCCATCCTCCACGTGAACCCGAACGGGTTCGCCTGTCCGGTAATGCAGTGCGTCAATGTTCATGAGAAGACCGCCCCGAAGGAGTCGGTGTCCACGAACATCCGGCAATCCCCGTGCTCCCGCAAGATAGTGGACGGACATGCCGTGGAGATGGATTCATGCAGTGTGCGGGTAACCGCACCGCGCTTGGAAGCGCCCGGCACCATGCAGAACAGCCATTGCGCAGACAGCAGGACCGGAATCGTCAACGTTAAGGCCTGCTGCGGCACTTCCGCCAAGCTGGGGAAGCACCCGTCATTCACCTGCTGGTTCCGGCAGACCTCATCCAGTACTACCAGCTTCACAGGAAGCGGGTCATTGAAATCTGCCACGGGCGGATCATTGAAGGCCAGGTGACCATTCTCCCCGATGCCAAGGCAGACGATATCGATCGGCGCTTCCGCCAGCAGCCGTCCGTAACGCTTGCATTCGGCTTCCGGGCTGGCGGCAGGGTTCAGATAATGGACCGTTCCCGGCCGTACCTTGCCGAACAGCGCCTCCCGGAGGAAGCTGCCGAAGCTCTGCGGAGAGCCTGCCGGCAGGCCGATATATTCATCCATATGGAACGCGGTAATCCGGCTCCAGTCCAGATCAGGTGCAGCGGCAAGCTCCGCAAGAAATTCATTCTGGGAGGGTGCAGCGGCGAACACGATCCGCACCTGTTCCTTGGAGGCCAGTAGCGCCCGGATGGCCGCCGCTGCCTCACGCCCGGCAGCAGCTCCGAGCTGCGAGCGGTTCTTGTATACTCTGACAAGCATAGCGCCCGACAGTTCCGTATGAATCGGTTTGATGCTCAGCATGGGTAGTGCCTCCTTGTGCCTAATGTCTGTGCAGACCGGCTGCCTTCCTCCCCCCGGAACTCTCCGGGCGTAGTGCCTGTATGCAGCTTGAAAAGCTTCGTGAAATAGCTTTTATTCTCATATCCTAGCTGCTCCGCTACCTGCTCCACACTTTGCGGAGACTGGTCCAGCCATTCTTTAGCTTGCTCCATTTTGGTATGGGTGACATAGTGGATGAAGCTCATTCCGGTTTCCTTTTTGAACAGGCGGCTGAAATAGCTCGAATTCAAATGTGTGTATTCCGCCACCTCCTCCAGGGTGATTTTGCGGTTCAGATGGCGGTCTACATACTGCTTCACCTTCTTGATCTCATCCCGGCGGGTCTCCTGGTACATCTCCCGGATCACCGGCAGGCGTTCGCTGAAGAACTGCTGAGACCATTCCTCCAGATGATCAATATGATCAATGGCCGTCAGGGTATCATGAAGCAGCTCCAGGGAAAAGGTGGACTGGTATTGCTGGCGGGCCATCAGACGCATCTGGTTATCGTAGAGCAGCTTGAGCATCCACTCCTTCACCTGGCGCGGCGCATACCGTCTGGCACGGATGGTATCCATCCATTTCGACAGCAAGGCCGCAAGCCTGTCCGCCGCTTCCTCCAGGAAGGCCTCACGGATCTCCTGCGCGGCTTCGGCATAATAGAGGAACAGATCCTCCTCCGTGAACGGCGGAAGCGTCTTCAGGCCGTTCAGCTCTCCCGGCTTCAGATAGAAGGCATATTCGCGGCCTTGACTAAGCAGATCAATGATTCCCTCCCGGAAATGCCCGCCGCCCGCCGGTATACATAAATATTGAAAGGAAGCCGTAACCCCCGGCAGCGCTTGAATGGCGGAACGCAGCCTGCCCAGCATGGAGATATGACCTGAGTCCGCTCCATTGCCCATACCGCCGCTGAAGACCAGCACACAGTCGCGGCCGCTGTAAGGCAGGCACACGGCAGCGGTATCCTCCTGCCGCACGGCTTCGGCGGCGGATTCCACCCATGACATTAGTGCAAGCTCCTCCGGTTCATTCTCCCCGGCGTTGCCGCTGATCCGGCAGAGCACGGCTACATGGGCCGTGAGATCCGGCATAATTCCCAGCTCGGCGGCGTCTGCCCGCCATTCGCTGTCCGGCAGCTCGCGGGCAGCGATGCGCCGCAGCACACTTTGCTTCAGCAGCACCTTCTGATGCTCGGCCATGCTTTTCCACTTCAGCGTTTGGGCTTTGTCCGCATCCCTGCGGCGCAGATCCTCGCCCAGCTCCCGCAGCAGCCCGGTAATCAGCTCGCGGCTGATCATCTCCTTCAGGATATAGTCGCTCACCATCAGCTTCACCGCCTGCTGGGCATATGTGAAATCATCCATGCAGGACAGCACCACCACACGCAGCTCTTCGCTGCGCAGCTTCAGCTCGCGGATCAGCTCCAGACCATCCATATAGGGCATGCCAATATCCGTAATGACAATATCGGGCATATCGGCCTGCGCTTTCTCCAGGGCAACCAGACCATTCTTGCAGGCCGAATGCAGCGTTAATCCAAGCTCATCCCAAGGAATCATTGCCGAGAGAAAGTCCAGTACCGGTTGATCATCATCCACCAGCATTACGCTATACATCGCTTCCACGCTCCCTTTCATAGCCTTGATCCGGAATCTCTTCAGGCAGCACGAACCGGAAGGTCGTCCCTTGTCCGGGCAGGCTGTCAATCGTGATCTGGAAGGCTGCACCATAAGTCAGATACAGCCGCTCATAGACATTGGACATGCCGATATGGGCCAGTCTGCTGGATGGCATCGCTTCCTTCTCCTGCCATTCAGAGCTTAACTCGGCGCGCAGGCGGTCCAGGGTCACCTCATCCATCCCCTGCCCGTTGTCTTCGATCTCGATGAGCAGCCGGTGATCCTGCGTCCGGGTCCGGATCAGAATACGTCCGCTCTCCTGATGCAGACCATGAATGTAGGCATTCTCGATGACCGGCTGCAGCAGGAACCGGGGGATCTTCACGCCAAGGCTCTCCGAAGTACAGTCTGTATCCAGCGACACCTCCTCGGACTGGCGGAAATTCAGCAGCTCTACATAACTCCTGACAATATGCAGCTCATCATGCAGGGTGGTGTACTCGTCCCGCTGCTGAATGGTCATCCGCAGCAGCCGGGAGAGCGAGAACAGCAGCTCCGCATTCTCCTCATCGCCCCGCATCATGATGCGCAGGCGGATCGAATTCAGAATATTGAACAGGAAATGGGGATTGATCTGCGACTGCAGCATGGCCAGCTCGGCCTTGCGCTTCTGCGCCTGCTCCACCTTGATCTGGATAATCATCCGCTCCACCCGATCCAGCATATGGTCGAAGGACTTGCCCAGCCGTCCGATCTCGTCATAGCCACGGACGCCTGAGCGGATGCCCAGTTCTCCTCTGTCCACCCGTGCTGCCACCTGATCCAGCCGGATCACCGGCTTCGTGAACTGCCGGACCAGCAGAACCAGAATCAGCAGGAAAAAAGCGCCTGATACGATCTGCACGGCACTGCTCCAGCGGTGGGTGGCACTGATCTGGCTCACGGCCTCACGGTATGGCGACAGGCTGACAATCCGGTAATTCCCGTATGGAATCTCCAGACTGCTCAGCAGATATTGCTCGCCCCGGTAATCCATAAACCCGGAACCTTCTGAATGCTTCACAGCATCCATAAGCGCGAACGGCCGGCCCAGCCGGGTCTTGTCCCTGGCGGCAAGAACGGTTCCGTCAGGCGCAATCAACAGCGTCTCCTGGCCCTGCCGGTTGTCATTAAAAATCTGGCTGATCCGGCTCTCGGCGATGCTGATGATCAAGGTAGCATAGGTTGAATTGGAGGACAGCTTGAGATTCCTGGCAATGGTCAGCACCTGCGGGCTGCTTGGGGCAGCGGTCGGAATATAGTTGGCAAGCACACCCGCCCAATACAGCTCGAAGGCAGGCTGCTGGCGGGCTTGTTCCATCCAGGGCTGCTTAAGTAGTGCGCCGATATCAAGCTTGGCGTAAGCATAGTTTGAATAATATTGTCCATCTGAGGTGAGGACGGTGACGAACGTTTTTTCCATCATGGAAGTGACGCTGTTCAACTTGTCCGTAACCTCTTTGAAATCGAGAATGTGCTTGGCGGTATCAGGTTCGTGCAGCTTATTGCGCTGCCAGTTTTCTTTGAGAATAAGAGTGATGCCGGGGTCGAACTGGATATAATTCGCCACCAGCACCATATTGCTGAGAAGGTTAGAGATATATAGGCTCTCCTGCTCCAGCGAACGGCGTTCATTCTGAATCACCTGGGAGCGGAGGATATGCTCGGTGTAGGAATTGGAGATATACAAGGTAATAGAGGCGGGAAGCAGCAGACAGAGCAGAGAAGCGACGAGCAGCTTATTGCGAAAACCGAGTCTCCATCCTCTAGGCAGCAATGGCAATCCTCCTTCACAATCAGACTATCGTTTTCTATGCCTCTATCATATCAGCTTTCCGCCTCCAGCAGCTCATTTCAATCTATTATTCCGGGTAAAAAAGGGCTATTCAGCGCTTCCAATTTTTACTTGTTGGCGTCTACAATCTTCTGCAGCTCAGCCTGCGCCTTCTTGATGGTAGTCTCCAGATCCTGCTGTTTCAGGATGTACAACTCGGTTTCTTTGGTAAAGGCTGTTTCCAGCTCGCCTTGATAGGTCGGCGGCACGCTGAGCGGTGCGGGCTTGGCATTCTTAATTACATAGGCCAGTGAGGCTTCGTCAATCTTGTCGGGGCTCATGGCACCCGATTTGACGCCGGCAATGAACTTGTCCACATCCTGCTTCTTCCACGCGGAATATACATTCTGCATCTGCTCGCCCTCTGTGGAGTACCAGCGGATGAAATCATAGGCTTCCTGCTGATGTCCCGACTTCTCCAGGATGCCTACATAGTTGCCGTTGGCAATGCTGACTCCCGCAGGTTGTCCGGCACTATTGGACGGCATCGGAGCGAACGCGGTAGTGAAGGTTGCAGGGAATTCTTCCGACCCGCCTGCTTCGCCGATCATCCAGTTGCCGGTCACGATCATCGCGGCATGACCAGTGAAGAATTCCGAGCGGTACGCGAGCTTCTGGGAGATGGTGTCGGCATACGGCACCGCTACTCCCGATGCCTCTGCCTTGCTGCGCAGCTCCAGGGACTGGCGGATACCCGCACTATCGATGTTTACGACACCATTGTTGACCAGATTGTTGTCCTTCTCCTGGTTGATGACGGCCAGCTCCCAGTACATAGCCCAGGTATGGAAATACGTACCGAAGGTCTTGGACGGCCCGGTGCCGCTGGTCAGCTTAGCTGCGTAATCAAGGTAATCGTCCCAGCTCCATTCGGTGGGAACGGCTAAGCCCGCCGCATCCAGCTTGTCCTTGTTCAGCAGGACGAAATAATTCTCCAGCGTATCCGGCAGGGCATACACTTTACCGTCAACGGACGGATCAACCGTATACTCATCTGTCAGCGTGATGCCTTCCTTGCTGATCAGGTCATTCAGCGGAGCCAGCAGTCCGAGTCCGGCACGCTGTGAATAATCGGTTGCCCCCGGCATGAATACCACATCCAGGTTCTCGCCGGATGCGACGAGCAGATCCAGCTTCTTCATTCCGGCCACTGAATCACCGTTGTCAGCCAGCTCCACGTATTCCAGTGTAATTCCCGGATGGGAATCCTCGTACGCACGCAGAATCGGTTCCATATCCGCCGCAGGCGACCAGTTGGCGACTTTGATCGTTACCGGTTCTGCTGAAGGTGCGGCGGCACTCTCCCCCGCCTCCGGTGCAGCCGTGCTGCCGGAAGTGGGAGATGCACCATTTGTGTTGTTTGAGTTGCCGCAGCCCGCCAGGGCTACCAGAAGCACGATGATCCATACCAGAGCGAACACATTCTTTTTCATAACTAACACCCCTTCTAATGTGGTCTACAGTTCCATGCAGTTCTCATGCACTTCCTGACCGTCCTATCCGCCCGCCTGTCTTCCGGTTATGCAGCTTCCGGGAACTTGCCAGCCCTCACCCCTTCACCCCCCCCAAGGAAATACCTTCGATCACCTGCTTCTGCCCGAGGATGAACACGACCAGCAGCGGGACAATCGCCGAGACCGAAGCCGCCATGATGAGCGAATAGAAGGCGCCGTTGCGGTCAGCGAAGGCATTCATGCCAAGCTGAAGCGTATAGAGTGTCTTGCTGTTCAGGAAGACCAGCGGCGTCTGAAAATCATTCCAGGTCCAGATGAACCGCAGAATGGCATAAGTGGCAATGGCGGGACGGACCAGCGGGAACAGAATCGAGAGGAAGATACGGATATGTCCCGCGCCGTCGATCTGCGCCGATTCGATATACTCATTCGAGAGTGAGGCAAAAAACTGGCGGAGCAGAAAGGTGCCCAGCACGCTGAACCCGCCAAGCAGGATCAGGCCCAGATGCGTATCGTACAGGCCGGTGGAGCGGAAGATAATGAACAGCGGCACCAGCGTGGCTTCCGCAGGAATCATATAAGTGGCCAGCACCAGTACGAACAGTGCATTTCTGCCGGGGAAGCGGATTTTGGTGAAGCCATAGGCCGCCATGCTGGACACCGCTACGGAGAGAAGTGTCGTGAGCGCCGTGACTTTAATCGAGTTCCAGTAATACAGGGTGAAGTTTGCTTTGCCGAACCAGACGGAATGATAGTTGAACGCCGCCCTCCATGTCTGCGGAATCCATTCGATCGGATATTTGAACACATCGGCCTCAGGCTTGAGCGAAGCGGACAGCATCCATATAAAAGGGAGCAGAAACACAATTCCCAGCAGTGCCATGATCAGGGTGATGATGGCTTTTCCCCAGTCCAGATTGCCTATTCTCACAGGTATGTGCCTCCCTTATCTAGTAATTGACCCAATAACGCTGTCCCAGCCACTGCAGGCCGGTAATGGCAAGCACGATGACGAACAGAATCATGACCATGGATGAAGCATAACCGGTCTGAAGATCAACAAATGCGGTCTGGTACATGTCGTACACTACGACAGAAGTGGAGTTAGCCGGTCCGCCGTCCGTCAGCACCTTGACCAGGGCGAAGGATTTGAAATTGCCGATAATGCCGGTCACGAGCAGGAAAAAGGTCGTCGGCGTCAGCAGCGGAAAGGTAATGGAGCGGAACTGGGCGAGCTTGGAGGCGCCGTCAATCGTCGCCGCTTCATAGAGGTCGGCAGGGATATTCTTGATCCCGGCAATGTAGATAATCAGCGAGACCCCAAGGTCAATCCAGATCATCAGCAGCATGACCGATGGAAGCGCATACGTTGGATCGGCCAGCCATTTGGGCGGATTGTCCACCCCGATCGCCGACAGGAAACCGTTGACTGGACCGTACGAAGGATGGAAGAGTACCTGCCACACTACCGCCACAGCAACTACACTGGATATCTGAGGCATGAAGTAGATGACCTTGAAGGCACCCGGCGCATATACATGACTCGTGATAATTACCCCGAGGATCAGCGCGATTGCCATCCCGACGGGTACGGCCAGCAGCATAATGAAGTTATTGCCCAGCGACTTCAGGAACACCTCATCCTGGAACAGCTGGCGGAAATTATCGAGGCCGCTCCAGCGGATCTTGTCAAACCCGGTAACGAACGACCATTTGGTGAAGCTGAGCATGAAGGAGAATATCATCGGAATAAGCGTAAATACCAGCACCCCCAGCAGCATGGGACCGGTGAAAAAGTAGCCCATCCCCGCTTCTATCCGTTTTCTTTTTCTGCTGCCGGCGGTTGGTTTATTATGGGACTGCGGTAAGGTAACTGACGTCTTCAAAGGCTCTGTCCCCCCTCTTGCGTGATCTTATCTCTCATTATAGAAAAGCAAAGAATATTACATAAGTCACGATCCTGACCCGTTCAGAAAAATTTTTACCTGCCGAAGACGGGAGTTGTCCATTAGAGCGTCTGGCCCGGCATAACGGACTGAGGCGCGCTTATTCCGGATGAAAGTCTCCACTTTGGCCAAGAACGGACCCCATGGTCCTTATTCTTGGAATTTCTACTTGAAAACATCTTATAGAGAGACGATAAGGGCTACTCCGTCCGTTAAACCGCAAAAAGTGGCGTTTTCCAGGGAGTAGGGGCTCTCAGGTCCGTTAGAAGCAAACTCATCGGCTGATGCAGTTTCATTTTACGGAACCTCAGGGATCTGATCCTATTCACAGATTACATCTGATGCTGCTCTATGACATCCGGTTGGCCAAATCGGTCAAAAACGGTGCGGATTTGCGCAAAATAGTTGATTTACTTGGTTTGCCCGCTTTGTTATCTTCTAGGCAAGCACAAGTTTATGCTTACAAAACTTAAAGCGTATGCTTCCGAAGCCAGTTTTGCGAAGAGACTTGAGGAAGCTTATGCTTACAAAACTTTTAGGAGGAACCCAGATGAACGCCAAGCCAGATATTATGTCCGCTTATATGGATACTATTGTTGAGCTGCTGAATGAGATCCGGAACGAACCGCAGGACAAGCTGCAGCAGGTGGCAGAGCTGCTTGCGGATCATATCGCACAGGACAAGCTGGTCTACCTCTACGGCCCGGGCGGCCATTCCAATATGAATGCCACTGAGGTCTTCTTCCGCGCCGGCGGCCTGATGCATATCAGCGCCATATTGGATGAAGGTACAATGATCTCGAACGGCGCTCTGCGCTCGATGGCCGTTGAGCGCACTCCCGGCTATGGAACACTTGTTATTGAAGACAACCGGCTGGGCGAGGACGATATTCTGATTCTTGCCAATGCTTACGGCATTAACACCGCCTGTGTCGATGCGGCTGTAGAAGCCCGGCGCCGGGGAGTCACAACGATTGCCGTTACTTCGGTCGGCCATGCTGAAGCTACGCCTAAGGATCATATTGCCCGCCACCCTTCAGGGCAGAATCTGTATGAGCTGTGTGACTATGTCCTTGACAGCAAGGTGAAGCCCGGTGACGCTGCGCTGCATATTGACGGGATTGAACCGAAGATGGGTTCGACCTCCACCTTCGCCAACGCTTTTCTGCTCAATTCCCTGATGATGACTACAGCGGCCTGTCTCGGAGCGAAAGGGATCGAGGTGCCAGTCTGGCGCAGCGGCAACGCTCCCGGCGGGGATGAGTGGAATAACCGCTTCATTGAACGCTTCAAAGGCCGGGTCCGCTGGCTATGAACCTTCAGCTGATTCCTGAGCCTCAGGTGGTGCAGAGCCGGGGACCGGAGCCGGTCAGCGGTATTCGCGGCTGGACGGTGCAGCTTCAGCTCCCCGTGAAGGATGTCCGGCTGCTCACGGCAGCGCAAAGGATATTCACAGAGGTGACGGTGCGTACTACGCATGACGGCAGCGGTGTATTCTCCCTGGTCACGGACGGTACCCCGCTCAACCCGCTGATGGCCCGGCGGGTTGAGGGCAAGCATGACGGCTACGTGCTGATTACAGACACGGACCGGATTGAGCTGTATGCGCTCAGTGCGTCCGGCCTGTTCTACGGGCTGAAGACGCTGGAACAACTGCTCCATACAGGCGGCGATAGGGTACCCGCCCTGACCATTGCCGACTGGGCGGAGCTGAAGCTGCGCAGCGATTATCTCGATCTGCGCACGGTCTATCCGACCTATGAGCATATCCTGGAGTATATCGCGGAGCTGGCCGATTATAAGATCAATACGCTGGTCATCGAATATGAAGACAAGCTGCCCTTCCGTAAGCTGGGCTTCCTGCGCCATCCTGAGCTTGCCTTCAGTGAAGAAGAACACCAGCGGCTGCTGAAGGCCGCACATGACCACTTCGTCACCGTGATTCCGAAGCAACAGTCCTTCGGCCATCTGGAATATATCCTTAAGCATCCGGCTTATATCGGTCTGCGAGAGGTCCCGGAGACGGTATCGGAGCTGTGCCCGCACCGCCCAGGCTCCTTCGAGATGATGGCCGGCATTCTGGAGGAAGTGGCTGCCCTGCATCCCCACAGCGACTATCTTCACCTGGGCTGCGATGAGGTCTGGACCCTCGGCACCTGTGAAGACTGCAAGCGGTCCGGGCTTACCCCGGAGGCTTCGTTCATCCGCTTCGTCAATCAACTGGCGGAGAAGACGGTTAGCCTTGGCAAGCAGCCGATGATCTGGCATGATATGATCATGCACGCTACTGCGGAAGAGATTGCGGCGCTGGACAAACGGATTGTAGTCGTCGTCTGGATCTATGGCGGACACCGGATGAAGGCCGATGCCCGGCTGATTCTCCATAAGCTGCGGGATGCGGGCATCGAGACCCTCGGCGCTTCCTCTGTCCGTTGCTGGGATGATAACGGGGACCAGAATTATCCGGTCATCCATAACCGGGTCAAGAATGTGCTGGACTGGATTGAGCTCGCCCGCTCCGAGCAGCTGGGCGGCATTATTCATACGAATTGGGGTTGCCCGTTCTCGCTGGGCAGTCCTTACGGGCTGTTCGAGACCTCGCGTTATCCGGCCTTCCTGGCCGCAGAGCAGAGCTGGAATGCCGGGGCAGATCTCTCTACCTTCCTGGTCCGGTTTCTGCACCGCTTCCACGGACTGCCCGCCGCTCTCCTTAGCGGGGAAGAATGGGCGGATTATGCAGTAACCGACTATTATGCCCTGATCCCGCAACTGCTGCCTGAGGTGAGGAAGAACCGCTTGACCGCCGAGCTGATCGACGCCATGATCCAGTATGAGATTCCGGCACAGCGCCGTTCCCCGCTGCATACCTTCCTCTTCCGGGGCGCGATGTCGCCGGGCAGTGAGGAAGTGCTGACCTTCCTCCGGGACAAATACAGGAGCGGATACGGAGATCTGCGGAGAGCCAAGCTAAGAATGCAGACCGTGCTTGCCGAGCTGCTTCCGCCGCAGATGGCGGAGCTGTTCATCCGCTCCCGCTTCTACCGGCCGGAACTGTTTGAAGCAGACCTGCATGCCATGATTACCGATCTTGAGATCATAGAACAGAAAGCGGGGGATAGCTGATGCCTGATATGCTTGTGAAGCTGTACGATCTGCCGGACAACGGGGCGCTGCTGGAGCGTCTGCGTGGACAAGGCATTGTTATTAAACGGGCGATGACCGGAGATAAGCAGGCCATTGTGGATTTTGTCGGCCGCCATTTCACGGAGAGCTGGCGGAATGAATGCGAGGTAGCCTTCGCCCACCTGCCCGTCCACTGCTATATCGCAGTGAAGCAGGGCGAGGTGATCGGCTTCGCCTGTCACGAGGTTGTAATGAAGAACTTCTTCGGCCCGACCGGCGTGCTGGATGATTACCGGGGGCTGGGCATCGGGAAGGCCCTGCTGCTGGAATGCCTGTCCGCGATGCACCAGAACGGCTACGGCTACGCCGTCATCGGCTGGGTCGAGGACGCACAGCCGTTCTATGAGAAGACCGTCGGTGCGATAGCGATCCCTGACTCTTTTCCCGGAGTATTCCGTGACATGATCAAACTGGGCTGAATCTGGTCCTCATACAGCAAAACAGCGGCATCCCGGGGCTTAACCGTCCCGGGTGCCGCTGTTTGCTGTTGAGCATGTACACCTCCATCAATATATAGTCGGCACCATCCCTCCATCCATGCGGATGGGAGAACCTTTAAAGGCCGCCGCATAAGGACTGCATACGAAGGCAGCCAGCCTGCCGATTTCCACCGGCTTGATGAAACGCTGTAATTCCGATTGCGGCAGGTTGGCCGCCATGAATTTCTGCTCTTTTTCTGCAAAAGTTAAATTTTCGTCAGGATACATACCCTCAATGATGTGATGCACTTTTTCAGAGAGTGTTGGTCCGGGCATGATGGTATTCACTGTAACCTCTGTTCCTGCTGTCACTTTAGAGATACTTTTGGCCAGGGACAGCAGCATGGATTTGGTCATCGCATATTGAGGCATTTGTCCTGAGGGCATGACCGCCTCTTCGCTGGCAATGAAGATCACGCGGCCATAATTCCTGCTCAACATTCCAGGTAAATATAATTTCGTTAATCCGTTTGCAGCCAGCACATTCGTGCGGAAATACTTCTCCCAGATATCCTCGTCCACTTCCTCATACGGCATCAATTCATAAATGCCCATACTGTTGATCAGAATATCAACGCTGGGGAATTGAGCGAATAAGGCTTGTCTTTGTTCAGGATCGGCAAGATCGGCTGCGGCATTCTGAGGAGCGGTGGCCGGGTAATTCAGCTTCAATTCACGGACAGTCTGCTCCACCTCTTCCCTATTCCGTCCATTGACCAGCACGTTGACGCCTTCTTTGGCAAGCTCTATGGCGATGGCTTTTCCTATACCCTTCGTTGATCCTGTAACTAGTGCTGTTGTATTGTGTAATCCCATCTCCATAATGCACTTCTCCTTATTCATATCTTCTTGTGTTGCGGATAGTGATTATATTATCTCGTTGGGATCGTTCAGTAACTAGCACCTTACGCCAAGCTTCTTGCCGGACACGCCAAAAGTTACAGCTCAGCAAATACGTGCATTCAGGTGTTCAACTATTCAAGTGCTCCGAACGCCACTGAGAAGGCGTAACCCCTTCCCAATGGCGGAAGGCACGGAAGAAAGAGTTCTGATCCTCATACCCGGTCAGATACGCCGCCTCTTTAAGATCAAGCGAAGGATTGGCCAAGTACTCTCGTGCCTGCTCATGTCTGACTTGTGTCAGAAGCTGCTTGAAGGTCGTATTCTCGTCAGTCAGCCGGCGCTGCAAGGTCCGCCCGCTCATCGTAAGCTCCTTCGCCACTGTCTGGAGGTCGGGACATCCACCTGCGAGACAGTGTGCAATGATCACCTTGACCCTCCCGGATACAGAGAAGCTGTCAAGCTGTTCGTCGAGTGAGCGGTCAAGTGCAGGAGCAAGTATCTCCAGCAGTTCTTCGTTATACGAAACAAAGGGAAGGTCCAGCTGACTTGACAGTAGCGTCAAGCGGTTATACTTCCCGCCTGTTTGAATCGCGCAGCCGAAATAAGCTTCAAGCACTTGTTCATCGCCCATGGAGTGGACAAATTCGGCGGCCTGCGCCTTCAAGGGCTGACCCGTCCCCTTTCTTCCAAGCTCCAAGAGAAAAGCCAGCGTGATCCCCGCCAGCACCGGCGGACCGGGCAGCCCTGTAGGCCCCCACTCCAGTTCTATGGTGCACTGCCCGTTCTCCTCAGTCATCCGTAGGCTTTCGGGCGGACACATCTGTTTGTACCTGACCATGCGGTGCAAGGCATCGCGGTAGTCACGGGCGTGATACGTCGCTAATACGGCGGGAGGATACTGCGCGGTGTCAAAGGCGGCCGCAAGCCTGGTAATGCCTGACGCAAGATCCCCGGCAAGCTCGGAATACGCCTGCCAGATTGCGAAATATTGGGCAGTGGTAACCGTGGCTTCTGTTGTTATCGTTACAGGGAGCTGTGCCTGGCGGGCTACGTCGCGGGCAGCAATCCCCAGGCGGCTTATTCCTGTCCAGAATCCCGGAGGCATTTTAACGCGTTGAGAGGAACGAGACTTCATAGGTATGGGCCTCCTTTTGCCAGTTGCATATTACAGTGTTATGGTTGTCTTAAGGCCATATAAGAATACTCTTGTGCCCGTGATCATGTCTACCCATGTCTACCTTAATGTACGGGAATGTACAGCTCTGCCTAATTTCACACATATTTCTTATTTTGTTTTAACATATAGGCATTACAATGGATTCAGATTATCACTGCACGGTATCCATCATAACTAGTAGGAGGATCAATCATGCCCAATATCTGGATGCATATTGAATTCGGCCAGCAGCTGGCCGGAGAATTCAGCAGCCGTTTCCCGTGTCTCCAGCTGCTGGAACAACAGCAACGGCTCTATAATCTCGGCTGTCAGGGTCCGGATTTCCTGCTGTATCACAGCTTTCTTCCTTGGAGACGAGATACCGGGGCGCTTCATCTCGGAGACCAGATGCATACGCAGAGCTGCGGGCCGGTACTTGTTGATTTGTGGGAAGCTGCCCGGAGACTTGAAGGAACGGAAGCGGCTCAGGCCCAGCTCTATTTCCTCGGTTTTCTGACCCATCATCTGCTGGACCGCAACCTCCATCCCTATATTAACTGGAAGGCGGGCTATAAGTACCGTGCCCATCAGCGGTTTGAGATTGACCTGGACACTTTGTTCATGAAGCGGCTGCACGGGATGAACACCTGGCAGCACGCTGCCTGGGCTACAATTGACACAGGTGCCCGGCTGCACGGTCCGGTTCACCGCATCCTTCACACTACGGCCATTAAGCATTACCCGGAGGCGATGGCCCGGTTGCCTGAAGAGATCTGGCAGACCTCTTACCGCGATATGGTGCTGGCTCAGAAATGCCTCTATGATCCGAAGGGCTGGAAGAAGGCTATAACCTGGGGCCGGACCCGCCGGTTGTTCTCACGGAAGCTCACTGCCCGCGAGGAACGGCTGGATTATCTGAATGAGCGGCACTCCCGGTGGCGGCATCCCGCACTATATTCCGAGGTGCAGACCGAATCTGTGTGGGAGCTGTGGGAGGCGGCCCTTGCGGAAGGACGGACGGTGCTCGGAGCGCTTGCCGATTGGCTGGGATGTACGGAGGACTCCGCTGCGGCAAGCCGCAAGCTTGGGCAGTTCACACTGGCACTGGGCAACCGCTCCTACGATACCGGCAAGGATTGCAGCATGAATCTGCAGAATCAATACGCCGAGCCGATCTGGACAAGTCTCCCTGGGAGTTGAGGTTGAGCCTACCAAACGTCAGCCAACGTCTCTATTACCGCCGCACCCTTTTCCAGCTGAGGTGACGGCTGCCTGCCGTAAACAATTGGAAAAACGTATCTTATTTCGCCGGTTTCTCAAGAATATCGGGTAAGAAGTGCATTTTGTACATTTATTCCAGTTACTTTTCGCCACTTTGGAGGATATGTGCGAATTAAGTGTTGTTATTCCAACTATTGGTGCAGCAGAGGACTTTTGGTCATCAGCAAGTGTACAAAATCCACCTATTTCCCTTTACAGTGACTTCTTGCTTGTCCGAACGCCCCTCCTGCTCGCGAACACAATGTATGCTGTTTTTCGCATACATTTGGCCCATATGCCTGCTCGCGAACACAATGTATGCTGTTTTCCACATACATTTGGTCCATATGCCTGCTCGCGAACACAATGCTCCACAGCCCCCTAAAGAAGTTGGAGTCCTCCCCCACAAAAATGTAGACTAGATATAGGAGGAGGATGAACGGTATGGGACACTTAACAGGAACAAGAGAGAAGGCAGCGCAAGAGGTGTTGTCTGGCATTAAGGCAGCGGTGGTTGCCCGCAAGTATGGGGTGACCCCATCGACGGTGAATCAGTGGGTGAGGGACTACCGAGAGGCCCATGGGGAACAAGATCATCCGTATCCCCAGGAGCAGGTGGAGGAACTGAAGCGCCTCCTGGACGTGGAGCAGAAATACGAGAAGGCCGTCAAGATCCTCGGCGAAAAGGAGTTAGAGATCGAGATTCTGCGTGAACTGCTAAAAAAGCCAACCCCTGCTTATCCGAAAAAATCGAGGTAGCCGACATGTTCATTAAGCAGGGGAATACCGCAGCGTTGGTACTACGTCTCGTGGGGCTAGCAGAGTCTACGTATTACGACCGTAAGAAACGCAAGAAGCAGGATGTACAGGCCGTACCCCAGGGGCGCGGAAGACCCGTACCCGGCTATTCCCTGACCGAGTCTGGAGAGAAGATTAGCGACGAGGAAATCCAGGAATGGCTGCTGGAATTAATCGCTGGAGAGGAGCACGTGTACGGGTACAAACTGCTGGCCAAGTGCTTGTGGAACCAGCACGGGCTGAGGCTCAATCACAAGAAAAGCTACCGGCTGTGTCAGGCGCTGGATATCCTACAGCCGCAGCGTCACAAGCGTTTTAAGCATCCTCGGAAGCTGCCGGAGAACCGGGTCATTACAGGGGCGGGTCAGCTCTGGCAGATGGACATTAAGTACGGTTACGTGGCGGGCCAGGGCAGGCATTTCTTTGTCCTGAGTATTATCGATGTCTTTACCCGTGTCATCGTCGGCTACCACCGCGGATCGTCGTGTGAAGCCAAGCACGCCTGCCAGACGCTGGGACGCGCCATGGAGCAACACTGCGCCCCTGACAGCGCACGCCCGGTGATCCGCACCGACAATGGTCCACAGTTCGTCAGCCATCTGTTTGGCGACATGTGTGAAAGCTGGGAAATGACCCATGAACGCATTCCGCCTCGAACGCCGGATTTAAATGCTTTTATTGAATCGTTCCACAGTAATATCGATCGGGATTTGTTCCGCAAAGAGGCCTTCGAGACGTTCGAAGAGGCCTATGAAGCCGTGGACCGGTACATGGACTTCTACAACAATCGCAGAATGCATACAAGCCTTCGGAACATGCCGCCAGCTACCTTTGCGGAATGGGTCTTGACCCTAGAAGACCGCTCCCGCTTCTTCTGGCCGAGAGAAAAAGCGAAATAAAGAGCATATCTACGACAAGTGCTGATTTTATACGGAGGACTCCGGGATAAGGGGGTCGCACCGAATGTATGCTGTTTTTCACATACATTCGGTCCATATGCCTGCTCGCGAGCACAATGTATGCTGTTTTTTACATACATTTGGTCCATATGCCTGCTCGCGAACACAATGTATGCTGTTTTTCACATACATTCAGCCTTCAGTCACATTCAGCATCAAAGTCATCCCTTTTCCACAGCAGCAGGAAACTATAGTTTCCTATATAATCATAAAAACGCCCGGTTCCCCGGGCGCTCAGCACAATCTATACATTATCCTTCTGTCAGACAGCATTCCAGCTTACAGCGGATCATTCGGAAGAATCTCGGGCGGGGCCGGCGGCACCATATCCGGCTGCTCCGGCGGTGCGATTTCGGGATGCTTCTCCGGCACAACCTCCGGCGGGATCACAACCGGCTCCGGGAGGATATCCGGCTTCACATCGGGGACAACCTTCGGCGGAACCTCGGGCGGCAGATCTTTGCTCATCTCCTTATACCTCCTTCATTCCTGATACCTCATTTATACCCGCTCCACGCTTCCTTTAACCTTATTGCCCTAGTCCTCCCCGTTCTTCCCCAGTCCTCCCTTGTCCTCCTGGTCTTCCCTTGTCCTTGTCCTGTCCTTGTCCTTGTCCTTGTCCTTGTCCTTGTCCTTGTCCTCCCTTGCCCTCCCTTGTCCTCCCTTGCCCTCCCTGTAAATTCCCCTCTTCATGCAAGATGTTTAACCTGCGGTTGATCTCCAAGTAATAGTTGGTTGTTAAGATCAAGGCAACAAGATTACTGGGAGGGATACCGATGCGTCTGGCTGTATTCACGGACACTTTTCTTCCGCAGACGAATGGCGTTGCCCGTACACTCGGCCGGCTGACCAGCCACCTGCACCGCCGGGGAATTGAACATCTGCTGTTCACGCCAAAATCCGCCCCGGAGAGCAGCTACCCCGATCCTGTCAGACCCGTGGCCAGCATCCCCTTTTTCCTCTATCCCGAGTGCAGGCTGGCCCTGCCCGGCATGTCCTCCATGCAGAGTGAACTGGCTGCGTTCGCCCCTGACCTGCTCCATCTCGCCACCCCGTTCAATATCGGCTTAACCGGCCTCCGGTATGCCCGCAAGCAGCAGCTCCCCCATGTCGCCTCCTATCACACCCACTTCGACCGTTACCTCGAATATTACAAAATGAGAAGAATCCTCCCGCTCTACTGGAAATACATGAAGTGGTATCACCGTTCCTGCGATGCCATCCTGGCCCCTTCCCGCGAGACCCTAACCAGCTTGCGCATGGAGGGCTTCACACGACTGCGCTTATGGTCCAGAGGCGTGGACTGTACCCTCTACTCGCCGGAGAGACGAAGTGAAGAGACCAGGGAGCGTTACGGCAAGGGAGCGGCGCTGATGATGCTCTATGTCGGACGGATTGCCCCGGAAAAAGATCTCACCACCCTCCTTCAGGCTATGCAGCTCCTGCCGGAGTCCGTGCGTTCAAAGGTTCAGCTGGTGATTGTCGGCGATGGCCCGCTGCTGCCTGAGCTTAAATCGCAGGCACTAGAGAATGTCACCTTCACCGGTGCCAGACACGGCGAAGAGCTGGCAGAGCTGTACGCCTCCGCCGATCTGTTCGTCTTCCCCTCCTGCACGGAGACCTTCGGCAACGTCGTGCTTGAAGCCATGGCGTCGGGGCTTCCCGTGATCGCCGCAGATGCAGGCGGAACGCGGGAGCTGATCGCACCCGGTGTCACCGGCATGCTGTTCGGGCCGCGCAGCCCGGCAGCCATGGCAGAGCAGATCTGCACCGCCGCCGCCAGGCCCCTGCTGCGGAGCGCAATGGGCCGTGAAGGCCGGCACCAAGCCCTCCAGCGCTCCTGGGAGCAGATTTTTGACAGACTGATTAAGGATTATGAAGAAGTCATCGAGCGCCGCAGGATCAAGAATGAAGCAGGGATCTACACCGCCTGATCCGCTGTCTGCCCGCCTATGAAGACTAAGCGTTCCTGGGACCACGGGAATGCTTTTTTCCATTGTTCACGGTTTCTCCCCATCACTCTATTGACCATTGGAATAATGACTTATATTATACACATATACAATAATCCAAAATATGGAATTCAGTCAGGCGGTGATCCCTTGAAGCCTCTCACAACGATTCGCAGTCATCTTGAGGCTTATCTCTATTCCCAGCAGTTGTCCATCAACCAGTTCTCCATTCAGTCCGGCGTTAATTCCGGCACCTTAAGCCGTATCCTTAGCGGTCAGCAGCCGATTGCCATGAATCACCTGAAATTGATCACCCGGGGCATGTCATTGCCGGAGGATCATTTCTATAGCATGTATGTCGATGAGTGCTTTTTATATTCGGCACCCACCTGGCGGCGGCTGCGCCCCTTCATCCTGAATTCAGCGGAGCTGGGGCGGCTGGACTGTATAGAGCTAGTAGTCAAAAATCTGCTGGACAACCTAACCTATGCTCCGATGCTTTTTGAAGTGGCCGAGGACTTGTTCCAGCAGCATCACTGGCAGGCGGCAGCCGTGCTGTACAAGAATATCAGCGCGAGCGAGAAGTATCAGCATTCCGAGCGGCTGGCCCTCTGCCAGTACCGTTTGTTCCGCATTGCCCTAGGAGACAGCCAGACACTCAACCTCCAGGCTGCTCTTTTATTCGAATGTTATATTGAACGGCTTGAGGTGTCTGATCAGCTCGATGGACTGAAAGCTCTGATGCATGTCTATTATTCGCTGCACAAATGGGACAAGGTGGACGCGCTGGCTCAGGAGATGCACCGTCTTGCCATGCTCAGCTATCACCATCTGCACCGGTCGCAGCGCAGAGACCGCCAGGATAAATGCCCGGAGAAGCCGGTATTCTTCTACGCGCTGTATTCGCATCTGATGCGGGCAAGCGTGTGCGAAGAATTCCGGGACTATGAATCGGCGCTGAAATACGTAGCTCTATATATGGATAGGAGCTGGATACGCGAAAAAGGGGAAGACACCCGGCACATCCTGGACCAATTTCAGGAGTGGGGCACGGCCAATACCCTCCTCTACCGGATGATGTCCGGCGACTATGGAGTGCTGCCTGAATATGTGGCCTATATTGCTCCGCATGCCAGTGAGATCTTTGTAGCCCTGTACCATATTGTGATCTCAGCCAACCGCTTCTCCTGGAATGTGGATGAGGTGCTTGAACAGTTCCCTTCCTATATCCCTTACCGGACCAATCTGAAGGACTTCGGCGAGCTTCACAACCAGCAGATCCTGGCCGACCAGTACTCTACCTTTCTAGCGGAATTAGCCAACTATTATTTACGCAATCACCGCCTGGAAGGGATGGCCTTCCTTCTGCAAAGTCTGGAATCTTCTGCTAAAATAAAGAGTGATAGCATAATCATTAAATGTGTGAATCTGTTTGAACAATTCCGGCATCAAGCCACTGAGGAACAGACAGAACAATACAGACTTCTGATTGGAGAGGTGCAAGAATCCAATGATAAGAAAAATGATTATGCTTCTAATGTCATGTAGCTTGGCCGTTATAGCTATTCACCCCCTGGAGGGTTATGAATCTGTAACAAAGGCTACTGTACAATCCGTGGTTCAGCCTATGGGTCACGGTACGGGGGACGGCTGATTTAGCAGCCGCCGCGCCCCCAGAAAGGATGATGAACATGAAGTTCACCCGAAGGTTATTACTCCTCCCCGCACTTGCACTGGCTCTGGCCGGAGGAGCTGAAGCCGTTCCGGCTTCGGCCAAGCCCGCCCCGGACGTGCAGCTCCAATTAACCTACAACAGCGGAAGCGGAACATCAGGCATGGCCGGAGGCACCGCACAGATCAAGAACGGGGTCTCTTATATGCCAGCTAACCTGGTCACAATCATGGGACTTAAGGTCAAGTGGAATAACGCGGACAAAACCGCCACCTTCAGCGGGTGGAACAAAAGCTTCAGCATGAAGCTTGGTCAATCCACCGGCGTACTGGACGGGAAGAAGGTCTCCCTTGGAGGTATACCTTATATGGCGGATAAGCAGTTGTATGTGCCCGTCAAGTTTGTGGTGGCAGCCCTTGAAGGCGGACCCGTAAGATGGGATGCGGCCACCAATACAATACGGGCCAACGGTCTGCATATGTACCGCGGTTATTCAGAAGTGTTCGACGGCGGAGTGTACTCTTTGTCGCTGGACAGCGGGGAGCTGTATCTGACTACGAAGCAGAACACTAAGCATAAGCTTGCTGTTCTCGGCAAAGGACTGGATGTAGTGGATTTCACTTTCGAGCGCACACCCGCCGGTCTGACACTGCTTCAAGTCGTCAATTCGTATGGCGAGCCCCATGTGCATGCAGAGTATTACACCTATCTAGTGAAGAATAACAGTGTGATCCGCCAGGGGCATACGAATATCCATACCTCCTTCGGCACAGCCCCGGTCTGGGCCGACGGCAAGCTGGTATTCAATGACGGCCGCACACTAAGGCTCATTGAGGATGGGACCGGAGCGGTCAGCGAGACCGTAGATATACCGAAACTGCTGGGTGCAACCGTTTCCCAGGATGTCTACTACAATGTCGAAGCCGTATACCCGGATGTTCTGCTGGTACGCCCTACAGACACTGCCTTCCTGACCCTAGTTGACCGCGCTGCCGGTAAACAGACTGTGTTATATAAGCAGCTGCTCAGTGCAGAGCGCCAGCGCGAAGTAGAGCAGCCCGATTTTATGTTCCCGGGAGACTATATCTACTTCACCGGACGTACTGACAATGTCTTCACCTTCAACCTTCACAGAATGGACGGCAGCCAAGACATCATCAAGTCCTACACATGGCCAGGTAGCCAGAACTGAGCAGCTACACTCCACATTCGGTTGAGCCCGGTTTTTCGCCTACATTTTTTCGGCCGCAACAAAAAAAACGCATAAACGTCATTACAACAAACAATGACGTTTATGCGTCTAACATCCAACACCCACCAAATGAAAGACAGGGCGTCTACAAACGCCCCTGCCTTTTCATTCTCCGCGCTATTCTTCGCTCTCTTCTTCGTTCTCTTCTCCGTTTACGGTCCTTACGATAGAGCAGGAGATCCAGTATAACTTCGAAAAGCACCCCGAATAGCTCAGCCATACAACCCCTCTTTTCAGCGGTTTCAGCGGTTATAGAAGTGCTGCTTCACCCCTTACGGCTCCGCAGTCCACCCAAGCTTGCTCCTTCACTAAATACCCGTTCAATCCTCCGCTGCACCTCGGGGTCAGAAATTAACGGCGGCGCTTGATGCGGCTTCACCCGGGCATCGATGATCACATTATCACAGGCCCAGTGCTTATGCTCCACCGTGCTGTTCACCCCATGGATGTCATGGGACGGATTGCTGCGGGTGAAGGTCGCCCACAGGAAGTTGTTCAGCGACTCCGACATGAAGCTGCTGTCATCGCACAGAATAATCATCGGGCAGGAATCAAGCGCCCCCTGCGCTGCAATCGCAGCGCTCAGGCCGGAGATTTCCTCTGCCGCCGAGGCGTAATCCCGGAACGGCTTCCCCTGCATGGCGACAATCCCCGGCATAATCATCGCCGCCGGGCCCCAGCCCTGCTCCACCCGCTGAAGAACCTCAGGCACCTCCGTGCACAAGCTCCGCTTCTGCTCCCCTACAGCTGCGAAGACTACCTTGCTTCCGCTGTTGATCCCGGTGCCGGAATAATCCAGCGTATCAATCGTTGTATTCGTCTGGAAGTGAATATCACGTCGCAGATTGATCCGCTCCAGAATGTAGGTCAGGAACCCGGCGATATCATGCGTGCTGACCGGCTTGTCCTCTTCTGCCGTGATGAACAGATATTTCGCCAGACTGAGCTGTCCGGTTCCGAGAATCCGATTGCTGATCGTCAGCAGCTCTGCAGGCTGCTTAAGCTGCTGATACGGGGTATACCGCTCACTGCCGATCGCGAACAGCAGCGGGTGCACTCCCGCAGCATCTATCGCATGTACCTCCTTCACGCCGGGAATCTCCGAGCGGATCGCCCCGCCGGTCAGCTCATGGATGAGCTCTCCGAAGGCAGTGTCCTCCTGCGGCGGACGGCCGACCACCGTGAAGGGGAAGATAGCCCCTTTTTTGGCGTAAACCTTGTGAACTCTCATCACCGGAAACGGGTGAGTCAGGCTATAGTAGCCCAGATGATCGCCGAACGGCCCCTCTGGCTTCGTCTCCCCGGGATGAATCTCTCCGGTAATCACGAAGTCAGCATCGCTGCTGACGCAGAAGCCGTCTACATAGCTATAGCGGAAATGACGCCCCGAGAGCAGCCCGGCAAAGGTCATTTCACTTAAGCCCTCCGGCAGCGGCATCACCGCCGAGAGCGTATGCGCAGGCGGGCCGCCGATGAAGCAGCTTACCTTCAGCGGCTCGCCGCGTCTGTTCGCGTGGGCCTGATGAATGCCGATGCCGCGGTGAATCTGATAATGGACGCCCACTTCCTTATTCAGCTCATATTCGTTGCCGCTAAGCTGGATACGGTACATCCCCAGATTGGAGTTCATAATGCCCGGCTTATCGGGATCTTCGGAGTACACCTGCGGAAGCGTGACGAATGCCCCGCCGTCGCCCTGCCAGTGCTTAATCTGCGGAAGATCGGAGATTTGAATCTCCTCGAATCCGGCCGGCACGCCGCTGCCCTTCTTGATCGGCAGCGCTTTGCGGGCGGCAAGGCCTGTCCCGATATATCTAAAGGGCTGCTTGAGCGCCTTCATGGGATTGCTGCGCAGGGCGATGACCGCCTGCGACGATTCCCAAGTGTCGCGGAAGATGAACTTGCTGCGCTCGATTGTTCCGAACAGATTCGAGACCGCACGGTACTTCGAGCCCCGGACCTTCTCGAACAGCAGAGCGGGACCGCCTGCCTCATAGACCTTCATATGTATCGCCGCCATCTCCAGATGCGGGTCCACCTCTTCATGTATGCGAATTAAATGCCCGTGCTTCTCCAGGTCAATAATACATTCTTCCATATTGCGATATGACATGCTTCTACTCCCATTCTCTCAAGAATATGAACCTCTTTATTATCAATGAGTGTGCCCGTCAGGTCAATTGCCGCCAGGGCAACCTCTCCAGTTGTCACAGATATTCTTGCCTTCTTCTGTGGAGAGCCATTATTATACTTGTAAACCGGACGGCTCCGGGCAAACATTCGGCAAGCAAAGGGGACTAACGCAATGATCATCAAAAAGGTAACCTGGCTGGAGCTCTTCTACGATCTGCTGTTTGTCGCTGCAGTCTCCAAAGCCAGCCATGTGCTGCTGCATGTAGAAGACGAGACCCTGTCCCTTGAGACACTGGGCAAATTCGTACTGATCTTCATTCCGATCTGGTGGGCCTGGGTCGGCCAGACGCTTTTCGTTAACCGCTATGGTCAGGATACGGTGATGCACCGGATTTTTCTGATTATCCAGTTGTTCTTCGTATTGATTATGACAGCCAGCCTGTCAATAGATTTCGATGCCAACTATCTGCCGTTTCTGATTGGCTATCTCGGACTCCGGATCATGACCGCGGTCCAATATCATTATAGCCATTCCAGAGAAAGCGGGCATCTGCGCGACACGGCCCGCTATCTGGGATCACGCTTCTGGATTGGACTTGCGATTTCGGCCTGCTCCCTGTTCTTCGATTCTTGGCTGCGGTATGCGGTACTGTACGCAGGAATTATGCTGGACATCATTCTCCCGCTGACGGGACGGAGGATTCTGGTGAAGACGCCCCCCAATACCCATCATCTGCTGGAGCGCTTCTCCCTGTTCGCCTTGATCCTGCTCGGCGAATCTGTGGTTAGCATCCTCGCCGTGCTGCAATCCAGCCGCTGGACCGGGCCGTCTGTCGGCTTCGCTGCGCTCACCTTTGTGCTGATCATCGCCATATGGTGGCAGTATTATGACAACCTGGAGAAGAAGGTCGATATGCATATCCAGACTGCCGGACAGACCATTATCTACGGGCATCTGTTCATTTATCTGTCGCTATGTATGCTTGCTGCGTCAATCCAGCTATTGTTCCTGGATCAGCTTTATTATGGGCAGATGCTGAACCTGTTGTTCGGCTCGGTGCTGCTCTACTTCGCTTCCACCACACTGGTCTTCCAGGTCTACAGGCATAAGCAGCATCGGCTGGGAATGAAGCCGCTGGCAGGGCTGACCGTCATTCTGGCCTGCTTCTATGTGCTGGATCTTATAGTCCATGTACCGAATGTCCTGATCATGGGCGAGCTGGCGCTGTTCTTCGCGCTGTACGCCAGAATTACTGCCTGACCCGGCTGCCCGTCAGCTCTCAGGCACTGGCCCCATCTATTCGCTCTGTACGCCAAGAGGCTGCACCAGAGGTCATAGCCCGCCTCAGGTACAGCCTCTTCCGGCCGTCTTACTGGCCTGTAAATTCAATCTCATCGTACTCATAATAAGCCTGTAGGATCTGCTGCCGGTCATCCAGGAACAGCTGGTCAGCCACGCCGCTGACCAGTCTAGGAATCGCATTCCGCAGGCCCGAGATGGCCGATGCCGATAACCCGCAGCTGGCCAGAGCGGAATAGTTGAACACGAATAAGCCATGCAGCAGCTTGCGGCCTGCTTCGTCCCGGCTTTGAAGTGCAAAGCCTGGGCTAAGGTAAGGGTGCGCATCCAGCAGCGGATTCGCCGCTCCCGCAGGCGCCGTGTACCGGTCGCTCCAGCGGGCAATATGAGGCTCCACCTGCCGCAGCTCCGGCCGCAGGCCAGGATCACTGAGCAGGCCCGTGCTGACGATCAGATAGTCGAAGCTGAACTCTCCCGCGGGCGTAGTCACCACCGCCTGCTCCCCCGAAGCCTCCACCTTCAGCCACGGCGAGCCGAGGTGCAGCCGGAAGCCGGGCCATGCCGTTGCACGGCGGAAGGTATCGCTTGTCGGCGGCTGATTATACTGGAAGAAATGCGAGATCACTGCATATTTGTCCGCATCCGCCAAGGTATGGAACCGCTCAATCATACCTGAGCCCTCCATCTGGCGGATCGGGTTCACCCCCGGAAGCTGCGCCCGGCGGACGAAGACCTGGGCCTCAGCCGCGCCCTCCTGAAGCGCGTAATTGGCATTGTCGAAGGCGGACGCCCCGCCGCCTAGAATCCCCACCCGCTTGCCGCGCAGGGCAGCGAAGTCAATCTGCCGGGAGGTGTGGGCGTACAGGTGCTCCGGCAGATGATCTGCAATCATTGGCGGAACATGCCACTGCCCTCCGCCTTGAATACCTGTAGCCAGCACCACCTTACGGGCCAGCAGTGTTCCAGCCTGCGCCCCCACTCCTGTAACCTGCAGACGGTAGATTCCGTCGTCACCAGGTTCAATCAGCCTTAGCTGCACCTCGTTACGTACCGGCAGCTTCAGAATCTGCCGGTACCAGCGCAGATACTCCATCCACTGGCCGCGCGGGATTTTGTCCACCTCACTCCAGGCGGCCGTTCCATGCTGAGCCTCCCACCAGGAGCGGAAGGTCAGCGACGGGATTCCCAGATCAATCGAGGTCAGATGCTTGGGAGTGCGCAGCGTCACCATCCGGGCGTAGGTCTCCCAAGGCCCCTCCAGCCCGTCACGATTCTCGTCAATAATCAGCAGATTCGAGATCCGTTCGCGCAGCAAGCCAAAAGCCGCACCAAGCCCACTCTGGCCCCCGCCCACAATGACGACATCATAGACATGGCCTTCATCATGCTCCACAGGGCGGACCCAATCCGCGCCGCCATAGGCGAGATAAGCGAGATCCGTGTTCACACGTTCATTCAAGGCTTCCAGGCTCATCATTCCTCAGACCTTTCCGGGGCATCTTCAGCTCATAGCTGCTGCTCACTTTGCAATCTGTTCCATAATCCCTGATATACATCTATGGCGATATTATATAGGGTATGCCCCCGCTTTTGAACATTGATGGAAGGTTTATTGTCATAAGAGCTGAATTCAGTGGACGGGATTGTACATTAAGCCAATATTTTAACGCCAACTCGCCTTAATGCTTGACAAACGAAATATTATCTCACACGTATCCGCAAAATAAACCCCACAAAGTGAGGCTTTAGCTTGGATGATGACTCAGATACTTTGCGGGGACCCCAAAACATATAAATTCTTTCAAAAAAGAGCTGCCCCCATCAGCCCTCCGGCCCCGGAAACAGCTCTTTCGTTCAGTCATTCACAGCTACACTATGCAATCTGGCTTTCTATCTTGCTCTGTTCATAGAATATAAATAGGTCCGCCACCTTAGAAGCGTGCTACAAAAAACTCGCGGTTCGACGGGACGAACTTCTGTGTGCGCTGCACATTATCCGCATCGATAATTCGGAGCGTGTAGCTGACTGTTGTCAGCGTACTGATCGTATTAAACTGGGCGACGCCGAATTCATCGAACTGAGCCGTGATCACAGTGCCGGAGCTCCGGGTCAGTGTAGCCGTCCAGCCCTGCGTTTCGTAAGGGACATTGTTATTGTTCACGGCAAGCACGATGAAATTATTAAGCACCTGTCTGATCCGCCGTCTCTTGGGTCTTACTACCGCCGCTGCTCTTGCTTTTTTAGCCATCAGTTGACGTTTTGCCAGCAATGCCTTCTTCTCTGATTCTTTCATTTGCTTCACCACTTTCTATTGGAATACAGTAGTAAATGCAAGAGAAGAATCAACCGAAACGCACTTTTGCCTGTTATTTACATAAATGTATCCCTGTACTCATTCATGGTTTCGTACCCACAGGGCAGCTGGCCGCATACACTGCTTCATAGAGGTGATTACATTATGAAGAGTGTACCATCATGGGTCAGGCATCACGCCGCCAAGCTCAACCGGCCCCTGAAGCATAAGATCCGCAGTGCTTATTCCACTAGTACTGCAAATGCTGCTATACCGGTGATCATACAGTTCAGACAACCGATTACTCCGGCGGGACTCCGCGAACTAAGGACGCATCTGGGACGGCATGTCCTCCCGGTCAAGCATCATCTGCGGCTGCACCAGGCCGTGGCTTCACAGGTATCCCTGAAATGTCTGGAGCATGTATGCCGCTGGAACGGAGTCCATAAAGTCTATCTGGACGGCATTAAGAAGGCTACGCTCAACATTGCAACTCCATCCATAGGCGCTACAGCGGTTAGACGCTCAAGAGGGCTTACCGGCAAAGGCATCAACATCGCTGTGCTTGATACCGGAGTCTATCCGCATCCCGATCTGACCCGGCCGGTGAACCGCATTCTGGCGTTCAAGGATTATATCAATCACCGGAAATGCCCGTATGATGACAACGGACACGGCACGCATATCACCGGGGATGCCGCCGGTAACGGCTGGTCCAGCCGGGGCAAGTACCGGGGACCCGCGCCGGAAGCGGGGATTGTCGGAATCAAGGTGCTGGATAAGTATGGGGACGGCTATGACTCCACCATTATCAAGGCGATTGAATACTGCATCACTCACCGCAAAAAGCTCAAGCTGCGCATCCTCTCCATGTCCTTCGGCGGACCGGTGGCTCCGCATATCAAGGATGACCTTCTCGTCCAGGCGGTTGAAAAAGCCGTCAAAGCCGGCCTCACCGTAGTCATCGCCGCCGGCAATGCCGGCCCCAGGCGCCGGACCGTCGAGTCCCCCGGGATCAGCCCCTCCGCGATCACCGTCGGAGCCGTCAATGACCGCCGGACGCTGACGCAGAAGGATGACCGGATCGCCGTCTATTCCAGCCGCGGGCCCGCTCCCGGCGGCAAGGTGAAGCCGGATCTGGTCGCCCCCGGCGATTCAGTGATCTCGCTGCGTGCCCCCGGCTCCCGGCTGGTCCGTGAATTGCCGCGCAATAAGGTCGGCAAGCGGTATTTCAAGCTGTCCGGCACGAGCATCTCCACGCCCATCGTGTCCGGTGCCGCCGCCCAGCTACTCCAGCTTGCGCCTGGTCTCACGCCGCGCCAGGTGAAGCTCTTGCTGAAGCGTAACGCCTTCCCTCTCCGCCTGAAGCCGAATACCGGCGGCAGCGGAGAGATCGACGTACGGTTCCTGAAGCGGCGCTGCTTCCCCAAGAAACCCCACAAAGTGAGACTATAGCTTCGATGGATATTCAGGTACTTTGCGGGGACCCCAAAACAAAATAACCGGCACCGTAACCAACCGGTAACCGCTCCTTATTCCACGGGGAGCGGTTGCTCACCCGCCAGACACGGCCATAGCTGCCGTGCCCAAGCTAACAACTCCTCGTCTTCTCCATATCTTCCTATACACTGGAAGCCGAGCGGCATGCCTTCAAGCGTTGCCGCAGGCAGACTGACCGTGGGCACTCCCGCAAAGCCCCAGACCGCAGGCATCCCTGCCCAGCCCGTATTCCGCTCCTCAATCTTCGGCGCAGTCCCCCCTTGGGCCGGAGAGACCCACAGATCGATGCCCTCTTGTTCCATAAGCTCCATTAGATCCTGCCTCAGCTCCCTTTGCCGGGTTCGGTACTGCTCCAGCTCCTCCTCCGGAATCTGCTGCCCTCTAAGGATCGCTTCCTGCACGGGAAGACCGTATTCCGCTCTATGCTCCGCGAATCTATGCTCATGCTCCCGTGCCAGCTCACCCTCAATGAAACGCAGCATCGCATTTCCGTAGATGAGTTCATCCTCCCACGGCATTTGGACGTAACGGACTTCATATCCAAGCTGTTCAAGCCCTGTGATCTGAGCCCCGAACAGCCCTTTGACTTCCGCGCTCATCAGCTCCATATAGACTCCCTTGGGAATACCCAGAACCGGCTTGCGGGGCATTGGGGCAGCAGGAGCCTCCCAGTCCGGGACAAGCAAGGCCGCCGCAGCCTCCATATCAGGCAGGTTTTGTGTGAAGAACCCTACTGTGTCAAAAGACGGCGAGAACAGCAGCACCCCATCCAGCGGAACCCTCCCGTAGCTGGGCTTGAAGCCGACCACTCTGCAAAAGGACGCCGGGGCGATCACCGAACGCAGCGTCTGTGTGCCCACTGCCAGCGGACAGAGCCCCGCAGCCACCGCTGCAGCGGAGCCTGCACTGGAACCTCCTGGAGTATGCCCGGTATTATGCGGATTAAGCGTAGCAATCGGCCCGTTATAAGCGAAT
This sequence comes from Paenibacillus sp. FSL P2-0089, assembly GCF_038595095.1. Taxonomy (NCBI): domain Bacteria; kingdom Bacillati; phylum Bacillota; class Bacilli; order Caryophanales; family Paenibacillaceae; genus Paenibacillus; species Paenibacillus sp. FSL P2-0089. Next base: position 2,179,121 of record NZ_CP152006.1, on the reverse strand, counting down.
TCCTCGGTCACCGTCTTGCCTGCAATCACGGCCCCTAGGGCACGCAGCTTAGCGACCAGAGATCCCTGGGCACCGGCTAACAGCTCAGCGGATAGCTGGGATCCCGCCCGGGTCGGCAGGCCGTCTACATGCAGCAGATCCTTAATGCCCACAGGAATGCCGAAGAGGGCCGGTTTACGCTCATCTCCGCTGTAGGTACGTTGCAGCAGAGCTTTTTCCGAATCCAGACGCCCTTCAGCCTCATCCTCAGGGACAAATGCATGGATATGCGGCTCAACCTGTCTGTAACGCTCCAAGTACGGGTCAAGCACAGTTTCGGGTGAATATCCGGGTTCGTGAATCCGGCTCATCATTTCTGTCAGGGATACCTTGTGAAGCAGCATAAGATCATCTCCATGGAAGATTATGTATTGCATTTGGCTTATTACGGTTCAGTCTGCAAAAGGTAACAGAAATCCCCAACCTTACTTAGCACCAAAAAAGCCACCCGGGCCGCTTCCCCTCCAAGATGGCTTTCATAACCCCTATCACCAGAGATTCCTAAAGCTCTTCGTCTCCTTGATCCCCGCCCTGCTTATACTCATACAGCTTCTGATTAAGCTGCTTGGCTTCCCGCTTCCCGTCGATGTGCATCATCGCGTACACCATACTTTTGACCACCAGAATGACAATGACGAATGGCACCAGCACTCCCTTATCCATCAGCGGACCGTCAGCGAACAGCCATAGCCAGAGAATCACCAATACATCAGCAAGGATGAAGCAGAGGTAGAAGCTGATCGTCTGCACTTTGGGATCAACCTCATACGTATTCAACAGCGCATAACGGAAGCAGGTAAATGCCGCAGCCCCCAGGAACAATTGCACCAGCAGCGAGCCCCGGATCATCTCCGTTGAGTTCAGAGCCAGCACAACCGCCGCGAGCACCATCAGACCCCCGCAAGCCACCAGCAGATCCTTCACGAACAAAGACACATACTTTCTGGTTGTAATCATGAGTTTTCCTCCTAGTCAAGTTTGGACAGCACAGCTATAACCCTAACTTCCGTTTGAGCACCGGGACGTATTGTCTGGAGATGTAGACCTTCTCACCGTTATGCAGCAGCGCCTCGTATCTTCCGTAGAGCACCGGGCGGAGCGACTCGATCTTGGCCACATTCAGAATACTGGATTTGGATGCCCTGAAAAAATCGCCAGACTCATACTCCGTCTCCAGCTCATACAGCTTCAGCCTTGACTCATACACCTTCTCCTGGCAGTAGATGAACACCTTATGATCGACCGCCTCGAAGTAGTAGACATCACGCGGATGGATGATGTGCATTTGCAGCCCGTTCATACCAATCAGCTTCCTTGCGCCTGCGTTCACCGAGTAGATCAGCCCCAGCAAGGCTTCATCCGGGTCGTTGCACCTGAGAATAATTTCAGGCTCCCCGCCCTCCGGCACCTGCTCAATCGTGATTTTCACCGCCACCGCCTCCTGCCTTCTCTCCCTACAGCTACAGTATATTTTTGTAAAATGACTTATACAATGGCCTTTGCGCAAGCTGCACTTTAGCGGCTTCAAGCTGCAATAACGGAATCTCAGTCCGCAACCTCGTCTGCAATTGGCTACACTTCTAATGGGTCCGCCTAATTTAGAGGATTCAGTCGAGAATGGCGTATCATCTGAGCAGCAAAAACCCGCAGATCAGCTCTGCGGGTTCTTGGAATATACAATTTTGCGGATGCTGTCGATGGATAACCCGTATTGCTCGCACAATTGGTACAACTCTGCACCTTCTTGGAAGCGGCTACGGATCTCAGCATTGCGGACTTTATAGTAATCGGCTGCCCCTGAGCTTTCGCCCCATTTTCTGCGTTTGCTCTTGCAGGTTGGGATATACAGGGCTTCCCCTTGAATATATTGCTGAATCTCCTTCAGCAGGTGGTCTGGCAATAGCTTTGCTGCATTTATACATTGCATCTCTGGCTCGCTCCTTAAAATATATTAATCTTTTAAGGGCAAAGCCTGTGTATAAATAACTGTATTTCTTAAAACATACTACAGGCGAATAAATCCGCTCCATGCCAAGCTTTCGCCTTAGTTATTTCACAGGCTTTGCATGGAGCGTGCCGTGCACGTACTGACTCATTCGAAACATGGGCCATCACCTCCCGGGATTCAATAATTGGTGCAGATTAACTCTATTCTAGAATAATTTCCATATCCATTCAACCACTAGACGCTGCTGCACCCACAATTAGCTATAATCAAACTTTACGGCCTGAACATTAGTTTTTTGCGGGCGCCGATTATATAATAGAAACTATATGGTAAAGAAAGGATGCGATACAGCAAATGAAATTCTCAGAATATGTATACGAACGCCCGGATGTGGAGCAATTCAAGCAGGAGTTCACCACTCTGCTGAAGGACCTGGAGACAGGCAATCTGGAGGAGCAAAAAGCTGCCGTGGCAGCAATCAATAAGCTGCGCAGCCGCTTCGATACGATGGAGACGCTCGTGAGTGTCCGCCACTCCATTGATACGGAGGATGCATTTTACAAGGCAGAGCAGGATTATATGGACGAGACCGGGCCGGTAATTCAGGAGTACATCACGGATTATTACAGAGCCCTCGTCAACTCCAAGTACAGAGCCGAGTTCGAGCAGGAATGGGGAACACAGCTGTTAAGCCTGGCCGAAATCTCACTGCGTACCTTCAGCCCTGAAGTGATTGAAGATCTGCAGCTGGAGAATAAGCTGTCCTCCGAATACTCCCAATTGATCGCGTCCGCCAAAATCATGTTTCAGGGCGAAGAACGCACCTTGGCACAGCTGATTCCGTTCGATTCTTCCACGGACCGTGAAGTTCGCAAAGGCGTATTCGAAGCCCGTAATGCCTTCATGGCAGAGCATGAACCCGAATTCGACCGGATCTATGACGAGCTGGTGAAGGTCCGGGCGGGAATCGCTGCCAAGCTGGGATACAAGAGCTTCGTGGAGCTCGGGTATGACCGGATGGGACGTACCGATTATAATGCTGAGATGGTAGCAGGCTTCCGCAAGCAGGTGCATGAGCATATCGTGCCGGTTGCCGGGAAGCTGAAGCAGCGCCAGCGCGAACGCCTTCAGCTGGACGGACTGAAATTTTACGATGAGGGGATTAAGTTCAATTCCGGCAACGCTACCCCTAAGGGAGACCCGGACTGGATCGTGGCGAATGGTGCGAAGATGTACCAGGAGATGTCCCCGGAGACTGGTGAATTCTTCAGCTTCATGCAGGAGAACGGGCTGATGGATCTGGTCAGCAAAAAAGGCAAGGAATTCGGCGGCTACTGCACCTACTTCAGCGACTACCGCGCGCCGTTCATTTTCTCCAACTTCAATGGAACCTCCGGGGATATCGATGTGCTAACCCATGAGGTCGGACACGCCTTCCAGGTATACTCCAGCCGGAATATGAAGGTTCCTGAATATGCGTTCCCGACCTCCGAAGCCGCTGAGATTCATTCGATGAGTATGGAGTTCTTCGCCTGGCCATGGATGGACCTGTTCTTCAAGGAGGAGGCGGATAAGTACCGTTTCAACCACCTGGCGGACAGTTTGGAGTTCATTCCTTATGGCGTATCTGTCGATGAATTCCAGCATTTTGTGTACGAGCATCCGGAAGCTACGCCGCAGGAACGCAAACAGGCTTGGCGGGATATTGAACGGAAATACCTGCCGCACCGCGATTATGACGGCAACGCATACCTGGAGCAGGGCGGGTTCTGGCACAAGCAAGCCCATATCTTCCGTCTTCCGTTCTACTATATCGACTATACCCTTGCCCAGCTCTGCGCCTTCCAGTTCTGGAAACGCTCGAATGAGGACTTCGCCTCGGCCTGGCCGGATTATCTGAAGCTCTGCCAGGCCGGAGGCAGCCGCTCCTTCACGGAGCTGGTGAAGCTTGCCGGATTAACCTCCCCGTTCGAGGATGGCTGCATCGGCTCGGTCATCGGAGAGATTGAGGGCTGGCTGAACAGCATAGACGATAAGGCGCTTTAGGGACTGGGATTCATACACCGAATACAATTAAGTTATATTCACCATCAAGCGTAGCGTCAACTATTAGGGGCTGTCCCAAGTAGCCAGTTCACGGCTTCTGGACAGCCCCTAATTTTAAATTGGATCGACATGAGCCCGTCCTCTTACTTCTTTTTCCGCTTCTCTGCAGCCTGCTGCTGATTCTCTTCCACTCTGAACTTGACGATTCTGGTAATGAGCTCATAAGGGAGCGGCTCCTTGATGGGAAACTGCACCGAACCCTTGGCTCCTTTGTACTGCGCCAGTTCCTCCTTGAAGGCTTCGATTCCACTGGGTGCCGGGTAGAACCCAATATGCGTCTTGTAGGCGGCAAAATGCACCAGATTCTTATGCAGGAACCAGGTCGGCATCTGATAGCTGATCTTCTCCACTGCCTCCGGCGCGGCTTCCGAAATGACCTTACGCAAGCTCTGCAGTAGCTCCTGGACCTCCGGTGCAAAGGCAGCAATATACTGGTCCACCGATTCATAGGTAACTTTATTCTTTTCCACTTCGGCTTCATCTCCCTTGGGTTGGTTCATAGACGCAGTTAAAGTAAGCCCAACTTATATGTAGCACACAGCTTTTCAAAATTCAAATTGTAATTCCTAAGCGTCATGATCCATCTGTCCTCCCGGCATAGAACTTCAAATATTCGTCCATGTGGCTCTTCCAATAGTCCCCGTCATGCTGGCCTGCTCTGAGGTGATATTCTACCGGCACGCCCTTCTCCTTAAGCAGGGTATACAGCTGCTCCGTGCCTTCATAGAACCGGTAGCTATCCTCCGCCCCGCAGTCCAGGTAGATACTCAACTTCGATAAGTCCCTGTTCTGCGCCAAAAGAAGCGGGTCACGCTCCTGTTGCAGCGCTTCCGTCGGATAGAGAAACTGGACCAGGCCGTTCTCGCCTCCGGCAAGAGACCAGTCATCCAGGAATAGCGCCGGGCTATGCCCGCCAACCCTGCTATAGACATCGCTATGCAAAAACGCCGAATGCAGGCTGATAAAACCTCCCATCGATATACCGCCAATATAGCGGGAATCGCGCTCAGCCAGAGTTTTGAAATGTGAATCTGTATACTCCACAACATCCTTGACCAGATAATCCTCATACCGTTCACCGCCCAGCGCTGCGGGATCACCCGGATTAGCTACAGCATTCAGCCCGTAGCTGTTGTCCATCTGGGGAGCGACGATAATGAGCGGCTCGATTTGACCGGCCTCAATCAGTCGTTCTGCATTCTGCTGAAGGTTCAGTCCGTCAAAAATATCCGTCTCCCGGCTGCCGTAGCCATGGATGAAATAGAGCACCGGATAACGCTGAGAGGCATTATACCCTGCAGGAAGATAGACACTGAGCCGCATATCCCGGTCGAGGGCCTCACTGTGAAAAACCAGATTCTGTACGCCTGGGCTTTGCAGCGGTACCGTCTCAACCTTGTCTTCTGCCCCTTGAGAGTCTTCGCCTGAGTTCCGTGAACAACCACCCAGCACTATATACAGTATGATCAGAAGCAGATACAGCCTGGAGCTTCGAGAACCTTTCATATCGACCGCCTCCCGTTCTCCGACACAATCGTAGCACCTACAATTAACAGTACCACAAATCTGGATATTTATAGTAGTACAATTATACCGCTTGGCTGCGGCCTGTTTGTCACTGGCTGGCCGATCTTATATGTGTTTTAATAAAAATCAATCGTTTTTCCGGTCAGCTCCGTCTTACTTATGAAAACATATTACGAGGACGACTTCTTCCATAGACCAACACAACAAGGAAGAGGGGATGGTGAATGGGGGGAAGACAATGAACAAAGCCAATACAGCAGATCTGGCGCTGATGGATGAAGAGGTGTTCTATGAGCGGCTTGCAAAGGAGCACCGTAAACTGTATGCACTCGCGTACAGCTATCTGCGCTCAGAAGCAGATGCCCTGGAAGCGGTGCAGGAAGCCTCGTGCCGGGCCTGGATGAAGCGTAAACAGCTTAAGAACGAGCAGGCCTTCACACCATGGCTGCTCCGAATTACCATCAACTGCTGCATGGATGAGCTAAGGCGTAAAAAACGCGTTGTGCTGACAGAGAAGCTGGAGGAGGAGCCCCAGGAGATGAGGAGCAGCGACCGTCTCGATCTGGAGCGGGCGATGAGCCGGATGAAGCCGAAATACCGGCATGCTGTGATGCTCAAGTATTACCAGGATATGACGACCACTGAAATTGCCAAGGTACTGAATAAGCCCGAAGGCACGATCAAAACCTGGCTGCGTGAAGGACTTAGGCTGTTGCGGAAATATCTGTGAGCAAATCGGAGGTGACAGAAATGTTGGAAAAAGAAGAGCGTGTCCTGAAACAGGATGCCCAGGAGGTCCATCTTCATGCAGAGGAGATTCAAGAATTGAAAATTCATAATGCAATGCGCAGTGGAATGGCGCAAGGGAAAAAACGCAGCAAACGGCGTTTCTATTCCTATGGGGCCGGCGCCGTATTAGCCGCGGCCGCAGCCATTTTTGTGCTTGTCTCATCCATCGGCTTGCCGGCCGAAGGTACAGACGATTCGGTCCTCGGCGGTTCAGTGCAGGCGGCCAGTACCACAAGCTGGAATGATTTTGCGGACTATCGCAAACAGCCATTAAAAAACCAGCTGGTTGGCGGCATCCTGGAACGAAATCTGGTCCAACCGGTGCGTCAAAGCGCATCAAACAAAGGATATCGTATGGATGTGGATGGCGCCGTCACAGATGGCCGTAAAGTGTATATCCTATTCAATGTGCACAATGGTACGGATAAAGTAGTCAATCCTGGGCATACAAAAATTCAATTCGGTGATTATGAGGTTCCGGATCCGCATCGGGGCGCAGCCCTGGAATTAGTGTACAGTGGCGAATCCAGAATTCAGCCCGGCGAAGACAAGAAATTTATTTATTCCACTAACTATCCGGCTGCCATCACTGCATCCAAGGAGGTGAAGTTCACTGTAATTCTAACCGGAACGTCCGATCAGGCGCTCGTTTCCAGCAGCAACAAGTATCGGACCAGCCTGGAGGTATCGTTTCAGCTTGACCCGGACGAATTCAAAGACCAGGTGCACACACTCTCTGTGAATCGCACGCTTACAGTGGACGGTCAACAGATCAAAGTGCGCCAAGTGCAGTATACTCCGTTCAATACTTATGTCGATCTGGAGTATGACGAGGCGAACACCAAACAGATTTTCAGCCTGCTGAATCCTGTTCTGATCGCAACGACTGGGAGTCAAACCGAGAAATTGGTCTATCCGGGCAGAATCACGGCCGATAATTCCGAGGAGTACAAAGACCACTCTCAGGCAACGCTGGTGTTCAGGTATACCCAGCTTAACCAGCCGGACTCTGCCACGCTGAAGATTGCCGGTATCTCGGCTCTGGAGCCGGACCGTATGAAATTTGTGGTCGATCCGAACAAGCAGCAAGTGATTGAAGCACCGACAAACGATTGGGAAATGATCACCTCCAAACAAGAACATAATGCAGCGGCTGAAGAGATTCTGCTCCGGCGCAAGGTGACCGACATGTTTTATTATACCGATTCGCAAGGGGCGGTACAGGCAGAGTCCATCGGCGTAGGACTGGACGACAAATTCACCGATGCCAGCGGCCAGGTGCATGATAGAACCAATCGGGAAACGCCACTAATCGAATTCGGCGGAACCACGGTCTCTAGAGATGGTACGGGAATTGTCGAGATGAGTTTATCTTTTGGCAGTCAAGCTGCAGATTACCCGCAGCCGCTTACCCAATCGGTCTGGCGCATTTGGAATCCAATTATGGAGACGCATAGTATCGAGTTGTTCTCAAAGAAATAGAATACAGCAAGAAGCCCCGCCCAGCCGACAGGCTTGCGGGGCTTCTCCCTTTCTTAAGCCCTTTTACAGCAGTATAAGCATTCCTCTGCTTCGTCCGCTCCTAATTAATTTTAATAAGCTGCCATTTCTGGGCGTCGGTTCCGTTATCCGTCCATTGCTGCACGACCGCTCCGTCTGCGGTAGAGGAGTTAGAGACATCCATGGCCAGCCCGCTGGCTTTGGAGATCAGCTTGTAATATCCGCCGCCCACATCGATGATGCTCCACCGCTGGGCGTTGCTGCCGTTGTCATTCGCCTGCTGAAGCTGGACTCCGCTTGCCGTGGAGGCATTCGGCACATCCAGCAGCTTGCCGCTATGCATCGCTGTAAGCTTGTAGAAGCCGTCTCCCGTGCTCTCCACTCTGAATTGCTGATTGGCGGCGGTGTAATTAGTCCACTGATGCATTTTGGCCCCGTCTGCCGTAGAGACATCCGTCACATCCAGTACTTTTCCGCTCGCTTTGTTCATCAAGGTGTAGACTCCGCCGCTGACAATGCCGCTCGAAGGAGCGCCCGCCTGATATACCCGTACATAATCCACAAGCATCTGTGCCGGGAAGCTGGTCGAGCCATTCGGAGCACCAGGCCAGTTGCCGCCTACCGCAAGATTCAGCAGCAGGAAGAACGGTTTCTGGAATTCCTCCGTATTGCCGGTTCCGTTCTCAATATAGAATTCATTGAACTGGTTGCCGTCGACGAACCATCTGATGTACTTCGAATCCCATTCCACACTGTATACATGGTATTGGGAGAAATCCAGATTACCGGATACCCTTCCGAATTCGGCATGGCCGCCTGCATCCCAGTGCACCGTACCGTTGACGGCAGCGTTATTATTTACCCGCTCCATAATATCGATCTCACCGCAGGCAGGCCAGCCGGGCGGGGTGTTGATATTGGAGCCGAGCATCCAGAACGCAGGCCATAATCCCTGGCCGGAAGGCAGCTTGATTCTGGCTTCGATTTTGCCATAGGTGAAATTCTTGAGTCCCTGTGTCTTAATCCGCGCCGAGGTATAATTCATGCCTTCATAGGATTCTTTCTGCGCCGTGATGACCAGGTTGCCGCCGGTAACCTTCAGGTTCTGTGAACGGTTCGTATAGTATTGCAATTCATTGTTGCCCCAGCCGCCGGTCCCTGTGCCAATCTCAGCTGTCCAGTTAGCGGTGTTCAGGGAGGAGCCGTCGAACTCATCGCTCCAGGCCAGATTCCAGGTTGCTGCGCTTGCGCTCCCCGCAGGGACCAGTGCGATGAATAACGTGAACAGCATGAACAGACTTAAGAATTTACCTCTTTTAAGCATTATTGCCCTCCTCTATTGATTTCAAAATGGCCAGCCTTATTTCAATGCACGCGTACGTTCGTGCAGTTGAAACCTTACCCAACCGGTTTCGGACATTGATAATGGCAGCGCCTTCTTCTGCTACATCCCATATATATCGTTTTTGCTTCCCGGAAGAACCAGAAATTTGACAATTCAGCAAACCTGGAGGAAAAGGAGAGGGCGTCCTTTCGTAAGACACTGCCTCATCAAGCCCAGCCACAGCAAAAAACCGCTCTCCAACGGAGGCGGTTCATGCTTTTGCAATGATGATACCTTGATTGCCGTACTACTCGAGTCCGTGCTCTTCGCGGATCTTATACATCCCTTGCACGAGCAGCTCCGAAGGATCACGGTTAAGCTGCAGATGCGTCAGTAACAGATGGAGCGGGATAGCGCATACGTTATTTCCGTCCGTGATTGCAGGGAAGCCTGCTTCAAAGACCGGTCCATGCTCCTCGTTCCAGGCCAGTCCGGCATGCACCTGCTCCGGTGCGAACTCCTCCGTTACAGCGGCGATACACATCGGAACCAGCACATTATCGACAGCGGCCTTGGCTTCCTCTTCACTGGCGAGCGGCTTAGGCATGGAGTTGCCTCCCTTGGTCTTCATCAGCTCGTGGAAGAAGGACGCCATCCAGATCTCCGGACTATTGCCGGACTGGAACCGGCCAGCCAGCTCACGAAGGAAGAAGCCGCAGTAATAATCAGCGTTATCTTTATCCTTCACACGGAATACAAATACCGGGCCGTAGTTGTCCAGGTTGAGCACCTGTCCTTCCACATCGCTGAAGCTCATTTTGAGCGCTACAATGCCGTTATGAAAAACAGCCTTGAGCAACTCATTCCAATTCTCTTCGGTCATGGCCTGCCCGGCAGCTTCCGCTTCACCGTTCACCGGCTCATTCGTGGTCTCATTGGTAGTTTCGTTTGTCATAATTAAATTCACCCCACTTTCTATCATACCATCCTATTGAACAAGGTAACATACCATATCTCTCAACTCAAATGGAAAGCTCTGCCGGATCCCCATGTATGTCCTTATGCGCAAGTGCTATACTAGACAGGGTACAGTAACCATCTCATTTTGCAGAAGGGAATGAACCAACCATGAATACTGAACAATTGGACCGGATTCACACTGGCCAAGGCTTTATAGCTGCTCTGGATCAGAGCGGAGGAAGCACCCCCAAAGCACTGCTGCAATACGGTATTAAGGAAGACCGTTATTCAGGGGACGAAGAGATGTACACCATGGTTCACAGCATGAGAACACGTATTATTCAGAGTCCCGCCTTTAACCGGGAGCATATTCTAGGTGCAATTCTGTTCGAGAACACGATGGACCGCCTCATAGACGGGCAATATACCGCCGATTACCTGTGGGAGCAGAAGGGCGTCGTGCCTTTTCTCAAAATAGACCAGGGACTGGCCGCTCCTCAGCACGGAGTCCAGCTCATGAAGCCTATCCCCGCCCTCAATGATCTGCTGAAGCGGGCAGTCAGCAAGCATATCTTCGGCACCAAAATGCGCTCCGTAATTCATGAGGCGAACCCGGAGGGTATCCGGCAGGTCGTGGAGCAGCAGTTCGAGCTGGCCCGGCAGATCGCCGCCTTCGGACTCGTTCCGATTATTGAACCGGAAGTAGATATCCTAAGCAAGGACAAGCAGGAGTCAGAGCAATTGCTGAAACGGGAACTGGCCGCACGTTTGTCTGAGCTGCCAGATGGCGTGAAGGTCATGCTCAAGCTGTCGATCCCGACAGAGGATAATTTATACAGTGAGCTCGCCGCAGATCCCCATGTGGTTCGGATCGTAGCACTCTCAGGAGGGTATACCCAGGCTGAAGCCAACGAGAAGCTCGCCCGGCAGCATGGAGTGATTGCCAGCTTCTCCCGCGCCTTATCCCAGGGGCTCAGCGATCAGCAGACGGAGGACGCATTCAACAGCACCCTCGTGGCGTCTATCCAGGCTATCTATGAGGCGTCGATTACTTGATCAGATCCATGCTCATTTAAGCTCATAGCTCCATATACAGAAGAGGACCCCAGGCCTAGTGCCGCGGGGTCCTCTTCTGTATATTCCGAATATAAGTTCCGAACTCAAAACTACGCCTGATAAATCACCGGCTGATCGCTGCTGTCACCGCAACAAATCTAAAGTGTTGCAGGATCTGCAACTTCCAGTTCTGTATACCTGGGTATGCGGGAGAGATGTTGCATGATATACAGGTTTTTTCAAGCTAATCCGCACAAAAGAGGGGTAATGCTGCCTTTCCTGCAACAATCTTCGATCAAGACCTGTTTAGTGGAGAGAATGTTGTATTTCAGGCAGGATTTCATAGCAGTAGCGCTCTTGCTCTAGCAGGAGCTATGCTTGCTTCAACCGCTTAATTCCCTCCCGCACCCTAGGCGCTACCTCTGTCCCGAAGAGGCGGATGGCCTGCATCACCTGGGCATGCGGCATGGAGCCGTGCGGGACATGCAGCAGGAAGCGGGTGATCCCTACATGCTCGTAGAGGTGGAGGATTTTGCGGGCAACTGTGTCCGGGTCGCCCACATATAGAGCACCGTCAAAGCTGCGGGCGGCATCGTAATCCGCACGGTGATACGAAGGGAGTCCTTTTTCCACCGCCCGGACATTCGTCCGCGCATGTGTAGACGGAAAGAAGCCCTCTACCGCAAGCTCGTCCGTCTCCGCAACATAACCATGAGAGTGTGAAGCAATTGGAAGCTTGGACACATCATGACCCGCCTTGGCTGCTGCCTCCTTATAGAGCCGTACATGCATGGCATAATCGGAAGGGTTCACATTGCCGATAATCGCCAGGGCAAAGGGCAGACCCAGGGTACCCGCACGGACCGCAGACTCCGGCGTTCCCGCACTCGCAATCCATACCGGCAGCGGATTCTGCTCCGGGCGCGGATAGATCTCCAGATTCGTTATAGCCGGACGGTGCTTGCCGCTCCAGCTCACCTTGCCGGGCTCCCGCAGCTTGAGCAGCAGGTCCAGCTTCTCGTCAAACAGCTCTTCGTAGTTCTTCAGATCATAGCCGAATAGAGGAAACGACTCGGTGAACGAGCCCCGGCCCACCATAATCTCGGCACGGCCCCCCGATATCCCGTCCAGTGTTGCGAAATCCTGAAATACCCGCACCGGATCGGCTGAGGACAGAATCATGACCGCACTGGTCAGGCGGATTCGGGTCGTCAGCGGTACAGCCGCCGCCATTAGCACAGCAGGCGATGAAGCTGCAAAATCAGGCCGGTGATGCTCACCCACGCCGTATACATCCAGTCCCACCTGATCCGCAAGCACGATCTCCTCCACCACTTCGCGCAGCCGCTCCGCATGGCTAAGAGTCACTCCGGTATTCACATCAGGCGTTGTCTCGACAAAGGTGCTTATTCCAAGTTCCACGTATTGTTCCTCCTAAAAGTCAGTAATCTTTATATTCTAAAACTAAATAGTCAAATATTCAAAGAAAACTTTAACCCGCAGCAAACAGGGCGCCCCGGCTGTATTAACAGCTCCAGAGGCACCCTGTTTCGTATTAGCTGGCTAATCGTAGCCGCTCCCGCTTACTTCACCAGCTCCTCCAGGCTGCCAAAAGCACCTGAAGCCGATTTCAGCTTGGATTCGCCTCCGACTACACAGAAGTAATTCTGCTGCGTTACCGCCGCAAGCAGACTGGCATAGCTCCTGATATCCCCGGCTGTGGCTGACAGGATTTCATTACGTTCCTGCTGAAGGTCTTCCGCCGTAATCTGCTCGAAATAATGCCGGTCCGCCTGACGGCCTGTAGCGCCGGGACTCAGCGGCTGGTCCAGCATGGCCAGGGTCCCGATAATCGCCCTCTCCATCTCCGCTTCATCAGCCGAATATTCTCCGGCAAACTGAGAGGCCCGGTCATAGACCTCCAGCGTCTCCAGCAGGTTCGGATCGCGGTAGGAAGTGAACAGGATTACCCCGTCGCGGCGCAGGAGCAGATTGCCGCCATACGCTCCGCCCTTGACCCGGACCGTATTCCACAGGTAGGTCAGGCTGAGGATCTTCTTAAGCACCTGCAGCTTGCCGGAATAGGCGAAGCCCAGCTTCTTGTAATCATAACCTTTGACTACATACTGCACCTGGCTCGCGGACATGAAGCCTTCGTTGACCGCCTGCCCCTGTGCAGATAAGAGCGGCAGGGACTCTACCACCCGTCTGCTCAGGTCCAGCTCCTGCACATGTGCGGCGAATTCTGCATACGAATCCGCCGTACCGGTGAGGGAGAGCGTCAGATTCTGCGTATTGAACAACAAGCCGCAGATTTCCTTCAAGGTATCTGCAAGCCCTTCAGCCTGCTGGTCAATGCTGCGGGCAAGCTCCTTGATGAAGCGGTAATACGCCACGCCGCCAAGCTGCTCCTCGTACATCCCCCGGTCCGAGAAGTAGGACAGCACCCGGCTGGCTGCAATCTCATTGCCTTTCTGGGTCAGCATCGCTTCCATGCCGGAGGCTTCCCGGCGGACAATCTCCTGCAGCTTGGACAGGTTATCCAGATTGCTGCCGTAGAGCAGCTCATGCAGCAGCTTCAGGGAACCGCCGATGTTGCCCTGCATGACCTTGATCCGCGCGCTGAATTTGGCCTGATAGCTTCCCTCCGCAGACTTCCCGGCTCCGAACACCTCATTCTGAAAACGGATGCCCCCGGTTGTAATCCCGATCTCACTGGTCAGCTCCTCAATACTATAGGCTTCCGTCTCCAGCTGTCCGAGCACTCTCGCCAGCAGCTCCAGATAAGGAATCTGCTGCGCTGCAAGCACGCTGGTGTCCCAGTACAGCTTGATATAGGCGATTGCACCGGCAGCCACTTCATGATGCAGCACCTTAATCCCGTCCAGCGCAACCTCAACTGTGGGTACCCCGGCCGGGGCAATAGGGTTAACATCCTGGAGGGTCAGCTTCGGCAGCTTCTCCAGCTCCTCTGCGGGGTCCGGTGTGTTCTGACGGGCCAGCAGCTTCTGCGTGCTAAGCACCAGCTCATCCAGCTGGGCCGGGGCCAAAGACGCTTTGTATGACGCCAGACGGCTGCGGACCGCCGCATCCTTTTCCCCCGTCAGAGTCTGTGAGGGCTGGAGGACAACGACACTACAGTGGTTACTGTTCAGCAGGTAGGTCTCAATCAGGCGCTCGAAATACCGCTCACCACTTTGCTCACGGATCGCCGTAATCGCTGCTTCATACTCCAGATACGTGGACGGCAAGCCGTCATACAGCCAGGCCTTCATCACTTCCATATTGTAGGTGAGACCCTTCGGATATTGGCTGAAATCGGCTTCCCGCAGTTCAAATTCCTTGCTGTTCACCGCAGCGAGCACCAGCTTCTCATCCAGTCCGTCAGCTGCAAGTCGGCTTAAGGTAGCTCTGACGAGATTCACGAATTCTTCCTTGGCACCGGGGTTGGAATGCGTCAAGGCAATACCCAGCATAGGCTGAACCATGCTATCTGAATAAAAAGCAACCACATCCTTGCCAAGGCCGCTCTCCAGCAGCGCTTGCTTCAGCGGGGCGGCGCTACTGTCCATCAGCATGCTTTTCAGAATGGCAAAAGCCAGATTCAGCTCCCGGTCCAGAGAGGTCCCAATTACATAATTCAAGCTCAAATATGTCTTGTCGGCAGCCGTTTCCGTCTCCAGAATGGGATACTCCGCCGTAAGCTGGGTCATGCCGGTCGGTGCCTGTAGTGCAATCGAAGTATCCATAGCCTTGCGGGTATAGCGGCTGAGATATTCTTCATGGATAAACTGCAGCCGTGCTTCGATATTCAAATCACCATAGAGATAGAAATAACTGTTCGAGGGGTGATAATAATTCCGGTGCGCCTCCAGAAACTGTTCATAGGTCAATGCAGGGATATGCTGCGGATCACCGCCGGAGGAGTGACGGTAGATCGTACCCGGGTAGAGCGATTTTTTGATCCGGTCAATCAGCACCGTCACCGGCGAGGAATACGAGCCCTTCATCTCATTGTAGACGACACCCTTATAGATCAGCTCATCCCCCGAATTGGGCAACTCATAGTGCCAGCCCTCCTGCTCGAAAATCTCCGGCTGACTGTAAATGTTCGGCTGAAAGACGCTGTCCAGATAGACCTCCATCAGATTGGCAAAATCCTGGTCATTCTGGCTGGCTACCGGATACATTGTTTTATCGCCAAAGGTAAAAGCGTTCAGGAACGTCTTCATCGAGCCCTTCAGCAGCTCTACGAACGGTTCCTTCACCGGGAATTTGCCGGAGCCGCAGAGGACCGAATGCTCCAGAATGTGAAACACTCCCGTGCTGTCCGCAGGCGGAGTCCGGAACGTGACACTGAATACCTTATTGTCATCCTGATTCTGTACATAGAGCAGCCGTGCGCCACTCTGCTGATGCTCCAGCGTGTATACGGAGGATTCGATTTCCCGTATGTACTCCTTGCGTATAACTTCAAACCCGGAATAGACCTCACCTGCTATTAAGCTGCTCATAACTTTTCCCTCCTTGGTTCAGGGCTGCCCTGATTCCATGAGCTTATCATATCCGGGGTTTCGGGTTCCACTATGAGCTGCATAGAGGCTTGTTCATTACTATAACCTCATGATCAAATATGTTAAAATATGCGGATAGCTTATCTTAGCAGCAATTGAAATGTACAGCAAAGGATGGATCATGATGGAGCTCACGATGAATTGGATTACACTCAGGGTACGCAATCTGGAGGCTTCCCTTGATTTCTATCACCGGATTCTAAGGCTTCCTGTGGAGCGCAGATTCGAGAGCAGAGGGAAGCAGATCGTCATGCTGGGGATAGAGGGGCAGCCGAAGCTTGAGCTGATAGAGGGTAATGACCCGCCGGTGAAGCCGGAGTGCGGAGTGTCTGTAGGCTTCGAGGTCGCATCGCTCGACAAGGCTATGGCCGAACTTGCTAAGGAAGGAATCCCGGTAGCCCGCGGCCCCATCGCGCCGAATCCCAGCCTGCGCTTCTTCTATATTCTGGACCCAGACGGTTTCGAGGTGCAGCTTGCGGAGCATATGTAACGGCGTTCGGATGGGCTTGCCATCCACGGACTAGCACTAGTGTACCTGATTTGCTGATTTAACCTGCGATTGGGCCGAATGAGATGCATTAGTGCTCCTCATTTGGCCCACGCGCCTGCATGCCAGCATAATGTATGCTGTTTTCTGCATACATTTGAGCCATGCGCCTGCATGTGAACACAATGAATGCTGTTTTCCACATACATTCGGGCCCTGCGCCTGCATGTGAACACAATGTATGCTGTTTTCCACATACATTCGGGCCCTGCGCCTGCATGTGAACACAATGTATGCTGTTTTCCACATACATTCGGGCCATGCGCCTGCATGTGAACACAATGTATGCTGTTTTCCGCATACATTTGAGCCATGCGCCTGCATGTGAACACAATGTATGCTGTTTTCCACATACATTCGGGCCATGCGCCTGCATGTGAACACAATGCATGCTGTTTTCCACATACATTTGGCCCATGTACCGCTGTACCAGCCGTTTGTATGCGGTTTTTAGCATACATTCAGCGTTTTACCGATGAAATTAGATACACTCCTGCTCTCCCGGCGACCCTTCAGCCCCATTCAGCAACCAAGTCACTCTACGAATCATTCAAAGAGCTCTTTTCCACAAATGTAGACTCACCTTGTCCACAACAGGGGGAATTATAATTTCCTGTACAGCAAAAAAACGGCATTTCTGCCGTTTTTTAAGGGATGGACTCTCAGGGGCTCGAACCCTGGACAAATAGATTAAGAGTCTACTGCTCTACCAACTGAGCTAAGAGTCCGTATGGTGTCTATATATCATTACTCTAGACGATGATCTCTAAGCTGACTGCGTCCGCTCAAAAGTACTTTCATAGTATACTTTTTTGAACGGGCGCTGTCAACTGTTTTATTAAAAGTTTCTCACCCCCGGCTAGGAACAGCTGTCTACACGCGATTCTTCCGCATCATCACCACATACACGGGGAGTCCGGCAAGCGTGATGCCAATCCCTATAAGCGAGCGCAGCGGATCACTGATAATTGTACTGGCTAGAATATAGAGCCCCCCTGCTACACCAAGGATCGGGGTGAACGGATATAGCGGCACACGGTAGCGGCCTTGTACAGGCGGCAGCTTCCTGCGCAGGAGGAACACGCCGAACACGCCCATGGTGAAGAAGATCCAGAGCACGAACACCAGCAGATCCGTCAGCGTATTGAAGGTGCCCGAGAAGATGTAGACCACCGCCAGCACACTCTGAAAAACAAGCGCATTCGCCGGTGTCTGGAACTTCGGATGAATGCTGCTCAGCACCCGTGAGAACGGAAGCTGTCCCCGCTCCCCCATCACATGCGGCACCCGTGCTGCGGTCATGAGATAACCGTTCAGCGCACCCAGCACAGAGACAATAATGCCTGCCGTAATAAAGGCTCCGCCGCCGCTACCGAACAGCGCCTCTGCTGCATCGGCACCCGGAGTCGGGGACGACACAATCTGGTCATAGGGCAGCGCCTGGAACACCGCAATATTGAACAACACATATACGGCAATGACAAAAATAACACCGATCGAAATGACCTTCGGCAGCGTCCTGGCCGGGTCTTTGATCTCTCCCGCCATATTGGTTACGCTGATCCAGCCGTCATAAGCCCAGAGTGTGCCGAGCACTGCAGCCCCGAAGCCTGCACCCGCAGCCGCTGTACCGATGCCGCCGAAGCCTGGAGCCAGATCCGAGAACAGTCCGACGCCCACAATGCCCACCACCGGAATCAGCTTCCCAACCGTAGCCACCGTCTGAATGATCCCGCCGAACTTCGTCGCTATAACATTCATCAGCAGAATAAAGGCCAGAATGCCCACGGCAAGCAGCTTCTGCTGCCACGCATTCAACGGCAGAAAGTAACCGGAATAAGTAGCAAAAGCAATGGCCAGCGCCGCCACAGAAGCCGGATAGGAGATCACCGCCTGCACCCAGCCAAGCAGATATCCGAACACCCCGCCGTACAATTCACTTAAATAAGTATATAGGCCTCCCGACTTTGGAATGGCCGCAGCGATCTCCGCCACACTAAGCGCCGAAGCCAGGGTAATGATCCCTCCAACACCCCAGGCCAGAATACTCATCCATGGGCTACCCGCATTATTCAATACAATTCCGGGCTTCAAAAAAATCCCCGATCCGATAATCATCCCGACCACCAGGGCCAGGGCTTGCAGGAACGTAATACTTTTGGTTAACGGCTTTGTTGTCATGATGTGATTCATTGTCCTTCCGTTCTGTGAAATATTTATCATGCTTTTATTTCTCTATTTGTCCTGTTCACCCCTCTTTTTGAGCCGGAGAAATTGGTTATAAACCAAACTCCCCATTGTAACTAACACTATATGGAAGATATACTGAAGCCTGGGCGTATTTCCCTGGGCATAGCTGGTTCGCTCAGCGCCACAACCTTCGAGGAGGCATATACCTTTATGCTGTACACTCCAGGCATTACCGACTGCTCACCGGCAGAGGTGAATTATGACGCAACAAGAATCGGGGTATTGCATACCCACTTCCAGCAACTGATCGATGACAAAAAGATTCAAGCCGCCTCATATTGTATATCCAGATACGGCAAGACGTTCATGCACGGCGCCATCGGCCCCCTCTCCTACCGCGAAGAGCGGACGGAGCCGTTGTTGCCGACTACCGTTCATAGAATTGCTTCAATCACCAAAGCCATTACCTCCGTGGCCATAGCCAAGCTTGTGGAGGATGGCGTGCTCCGGCTGGACCTTCCCGTCGGCACTTTTCTGAAACCGTTTAACGTGGAGCCTTTTGCCAAAATCGACATCTACAGCCTGCTTACCCATACTTCCGGCCTGTTCCCCGACTGCGCGGGCAGCATGATTCCTTATCACAAAAGCTATTGGCAGCTCATCGGCGAATACTTCGACAGCTACAAGCCGGAGGACGGGGAGCCGGACTGGATCACCGCCGCGCTGAGCTGCGGCGTGAATAAGAAGGTAGGCGAGGAATGGCAATACTGCTCCTTCGGCTTCTGTATTCTTGGCGAGATTATCAGGAAGGTGACAGGTGTTCCTGCCGAGCAGTACATAGAAGAACAGATTCTGAAGCCGCTCGGCATGAAGGACACGATGTGGGAGCCGACGCCGGAGCTGGCCGGACGCTTCATTGTCCGCAACGAAATGCGGGAAAAGCAGTTGAATGAGCTGGCCCAAGGCATCCAGCCTGAAGTCTCTGCGGCAGATAAGCTGTGGGAGACCGTATCCAGTACCGGCGGAGGGCTGTCCTCCACACCGGCTGACCTGATCCGCTTCGCCAACATGCTGCTGGGCATGGGCAGGCTGGGCGAGACCCGCATTCTCGGCCGCAAAGCCGTCGAGAAGCTCACCACCCGTACACTCTACGGGGTTCCCGACTACTGTTGGGGCAATGATGTCAAAGACCGGAGCTACGGCATTGGACTGGATATGCGGAAGGGTCCTGCCTTCTTTTACTCCGAGGGCAGTTATTTCCATGAAGGAGCCGGAGCCTGCTGTATGGTGATGGACCCTGCCGAACAGCTTGCTGCGGTATGGTTCGTGCCGTTCAAGGACGATAACTGGTACGCGGAGGCGCTGTTCAATGTCACCAATATTATCTGGTCAGGCGTGATCTGATGAACCGCCTTAAGCATAACTGGAGGATCTGCCGCTCCGTGGCGGCGGTAACCTATAAGGAGTGGAGTGCCTACCGCACCCACTCCCTGGTGTCCGTAATCGTCGGTCCTGTCTATTTCATGGTGCAATATTTCATCTGGACCGCAGTCTATGGAGAGCAGGCTACACTGGGCGGGCTTGATCTCCAGCAAATGATCCGCTACTTCGGGGCAACGGCGCTGATTGGCTACCTGATCATGGATTTCGCCGACTGGAATCTGTCGATGCTTGTCCGCACCGGCAAGTTTCTGACCTTCCATCTGCGTCCGGTCGATCACCGCTCCTTCGCGCTGTTTCAGAAGCTCGGGCACCGTTTCCTTGGCTTGGTGTTTGAATTTCTGCCATGCCTGCTGATTTTTATCTTTATCTTCGGCATCGATATGCGGCCGGCAAGCCTGCCGTGGACCATAGTGTCCGTGCTGCTCGCTTTTCTGATGAATTTCTATGTCAACTATACGATTGGACTCACCTCCTTCTGGCTGGTGCAGTCAGGGGGCATACGGAGTGCGTTCATGCTGGTGTCGGGGATTTTCTCAGGTGCGCTGATTCCGCTGGATTTCTTCCCGCACTGGCTTCAGGTGACCCAGTTGTTCCTGCCGTTTCAATACATTGCTTATATGCCTGCCATGGTGTTCACCGGCCATTATTCACTCGGCGGCCTGGAGTTATCCATCCCGGAGGCTGTCGGCATGCAGGGGGCGGCTGTGCTGGTAATGTTCGGGTGCAATGAGCTGGTCCGCCGCCGGGCCATGAAGCAGTTTACCGCGGTCGGCGCGTGAATGAATGCCCCGAAGAAAGGAACATTCTTGACATGAAAAGGTATGTAGATGTATACAAGCAGTGCATGTACTCCGCCGTGCAGACGGCTTCGGCCTATAGGATGAACTTCATCGTCAGCAGTCTGATTACCCTCATCGGTAATATACTGTTTCCGCTGGTGACCCTGCTGATCTACCGGGCAGGCACCAGCTTCCCCGGCTGGAGCTTATACGAGGTCTTGTTGATCCAGTCCGTATTCACGATGTCCAGCGGCCTCTCCAGCCTTGTCTTCGGAGGGGTCATGTGGACCACCATGTCGCATGTCCGGGAGGGCAGCTTCGAGGTAGTGCTGCTTAAGCCGCTGAATCCGCTATTCTACCTTGTGGCTACGACCTTCTCCACCGAAAGTGCCGGGCTGTTCCTGGGCGGAGCGGCGTTATTCGTGTTCTCCGCCTGGCATGTAGGCGCGATTCCGGCCTTAGCCTGGCTGCAATTCGCAGGCATGTTCTTCGCCGGAACGGCAGTCCTGGCCGGATTATCACTGATGATGGCGGCGATGTCTTTCAAATGGGTCGGTAATTCGCGGATATCCGAGCTGGCCGACAGTGTACTGAGTGTCGGCAAGTATCCGCTGCCGATCTTCCCGAAGGCGGTGCAGGCGGCAGCGACGATGATCATTCCTGTGGGCATGGTCGGCTTCCTCCCGGCCTCGGCGCTGCTAGGCCGGGTAGAAGCCAGTGATTTTGCAGCGATACTGCCCTGCTGCTTGTTCCTGGCGGCGGGCATAGCGGTGTACCGGCATATGATCCGATTGTACGAGGGGGTTGGCGGCTGATGCCGGTTATAGATGTGAAGCATTTAACGAAGACGTACACCACTTATAAGCGGGGCGCAGGCATGGGGCAGACCTTCAGGAGCTTCTTCAAGCGTGAAGAAATCTCAGTCCAAGCCGTGAACGATATCAGCTTTGCCATTGAGCAAGGGGAAATCTGCGGCATGCTGGGGCCTAACGGGGCCGGCAAATCGACGACCATCAAAATGCTCTGCGGCGCACTCTACCCGACAAGCGGGGAGATTTCGGTCCTCGGCTATTCCCCGGCCCGTGACCGCAAGCGGTATGTCGGCAAAATCGGAGCTGTCTTCGGCCAGAAATCCCAGCTCATCTGGGATATTCCGCCCATTGACAGCTTCAATATGAACAAGGCCATCTACGGAATCTCCACCCCGGATTTCAATCATCGGCTGGAGGAGCTCGCGGCGCTGCTGGAAATCTCCCAGGTCATTGAGAAGCCCACCCGGGTGCTGTCGCTGGGCGAACGCATGAAATGCGAATTCGTCATGGCCATGCTGCACCAGCCGGACATCCTGTTCCTGGATGAGCCGACGATCGGGCTGGATGTGATCGCCAAGGTCAAGATCCGCGAATTCATCCGCCAGATGAACAAGAAGCTGAATATGACCTGTATCCTGACTACCCATGATCTGGAGGATGTGGAGGAGCTGGCGCACCGGGTCATCGTCATTAACCATGGCGAGAAGGTGTTCGATGATTCGCTGCAGCGGCTTAAAGTCTTTCTGGGAGAGAAGAAGCAGGTGAGCTTTACCTTTGTAGAGTCTGTGCAGAACACCCCCTTCGACAACGATTACACCAAGGTGGTTGAGCGGCCGTCAGACTTCCAGGTTACGCTGGAGGTGGACACCGCCCGCATCTCGATCAGCGAGTTCATCGAGAATATCTCCCGCAAGCACGGCTTCTCGGATATTTCGGTCAAGGAGCTGCCGATTCAGCAGGTGGTCATGAATATTTATGAGAGTGCACAAGCATAAACCAACAAACAGCCTGAACCGTCACTTTACCGTGACAGCTCAGGCTGCTTTTTTCCAGGCATTTATTAGCTCTTATGGACGGAGTAACTCCCGCTTAGGCAGCTTCGTCTTACTTCCCGGCAGCCAGCTCAGACGCAAGCTTCTCCGCCCCGTCAAAGATGGAATAGCTATATCCCCAGAACTGGTTGAAGTCAATCTTATAGATCGCTTTGTTCTGGATTGCCTTCAGACTCTGCAGTGACGGATCGGCATAGAACGCTTTTATCGACTGGTCAGCATCAATACCGCCTGTGTACACCGAGATCAGCAGGACATCCGGGTTGGTCGCAATCAATTGCTCCTTGCTGATCTCACCGGTCACATCCGCGTAGCTGTTGGTCAGTCCAAGCAGTCCCAGCACATCTCCCGCAAAAGTATCCACATTCCCGCTATAGACGGCGATCGCGCCGTTGCCCCCGTCAGAGACGTAAGCAAAGGTCTTCCCTCCTGCTGCTGCCCCTTCCTTCAGCTTCGCTGCACGCTCCTTCAGCTCTGCAATATATGCAGTAGCCTTCTCCTGCACATCAAAGATCTGGCCGAGCTGTTCAATATCCTTGTACAGGCTGTCAAGCGTTGCCCCTTGCAGACTGGTGCTCTGCACGAAGGTCTTGATGCCCAGCTCATTGAGTCCGCCTACCGTCCCGACTCCCCAATCCGCATCCGCGAACAGACCGCCGCGCCCCATCACCAGATCCGGGCTTGCGCCTACAACCAGCTCTTTGCTGGCATAGTCCTGGGAGATGACAGGAATCTTCTTGAATTCCTCTTGAACCGCCGGATCGCCTGCACCGTAGAGAGCCGCAACCCCAACCATTTTGTCGGTAAGCCCCAGCTTAATCAGCAGTTCAGCCGCACCTTGGGTATTCGCTACTACCTTCTCAGGAGCCTTATCGAAGGTCTGCGATTTAGTCGTCCATTCGGTGCCTTCCCCGTTATTCGTATGGTTCTCAACAGTAAGCGGATATACCGTCTTGGCCGCCGCAGGTGCAGTCTCCGCCGGTGCGGGACTGGCCGATGCAGGTGCAGCCGTTGCCGCCGCTTCCTTCTCATTACCTGCATTGGAAGAACAAG
This sequence comes from Paenibacillus sp. FSL P2-0089, assembly GCF_038595095.1. NCBI lineage: Bacteria > Bacillati > Bacillota > Bacilli > Caryophanales > Paenibacillaceae > Paenibacillus > Paenibacillus sp. FSL P2-0089. Next base: position 2,155,422 of record NZ_CP152006.1, on the reverse strand, counting down.
CTGCCAGCATGACCGCCATCACCAGAACCGCCAGCAGCGGTACATATCGTTTGAATATTTTCTTCATTCTTTGGTTCCCCTTTTCTGTATGTATGTTAGTTATCCTGCGGGTAGGGCATTAAGCCCATAGCCTTGCAGGGGATACCTCCGTAGAATATAGAAAGTTGGACAGCATGTCAATGAGAATTATTATCATTGACAATCGTTCTCAATATCCTTTATATTTAAAAACATGCTACGATATTCTGCTCACAGTGTCTTCTGATGAGTCCGTCCATACTAATCTTTTAATGTAAAGGAGCCTTCCCATTGTCATGCATACTGATCTAGCCGTACCTTCACAGCCTAAGCAATCTCTCATTCATTCCCGTTACGGCTTCATGGCTGTTATAGGCGTCCTGTTCATTATCACCCTGCTGTCTGCCGGGGCTGCGGTCTCCTTCGGCCAGGTGGACATTCCTGTCTCCCAATCCTACCGGATTCTGCTTCATCACATCACAGGCATCCAGATTGGAGATATGCAGGAGCTGACGAACGGTTCTTTCGTGGATATTATCTGGAAAATCCGCTTCCCGCGCGTCCTGATGGCGATGTTCATCGGCGCCGGACTTACGCTGTGCGGGACGATCATGCAGGCGGCGGTACAGAATCCCCTGGCTGATCCATACATACTCGGTATTTCCTCCGGCGCTTCGCTGGGCGCAACCTTCGCCATCCTGATCGGCTTCGGCTCGATGGGGCTGCTCGGCCAGTCGGGAGTCGCCTTTTGGGCTTTTGCAGGGGCGGTTGGCGCATCTCTGCTGGTCCTCACACTTGCCAGTGCGGGCGGCAAAATGACCTCCGTCAAGCTGGTGCTGGCCGGGATGGTCATTAACGCTTTATGTACCGCTTTTGCCAATTTCATTGTCTATTTCGCGAACAATGCCGAAGGCATTAAGACAGTTACCTTCTGGACGATGGGCAGCCTGGCCGCCTCCAGCTGGGACAAGCTGCCGCTGATCTCGGTCACCGTCATCCTCGCCGTTATCCTGTTCCTCTCGCAGTTCCGTGTGCTGAATGCCATGCTGCTAGGAGATGAGGCGGCGGTTACGCTGGGCATTCATCTGGGTGCCTACCGCAGAGTCTACATGATTCTCACAGCGCTGATTACCGGCGTTATGGTAGCAAGCTGCGGGATGATCGGCTTCGTGGGACTGATTATCCCCCATCTGGTGCGGGGACTGGTAGGCTCGGACCATCGCAGGCTGCTGCCGGCGTCGATTCTGTTCGGGGCGATCTTCCTGATCTGGACGGACGTCATTGCCCGGACCATCGTCCCGAATGTGGAGCTGCCGATCGGGATCATTACCGCCCTGATTGGCGCGCCGATGTTCATGTACATGCTGATTAGAAAAGGCTATGCCTTCGGAGGGAAAAGCTGATGAATCTGAATGTTGAACGGCTAAGCGTCTCTTTCGGTGAGGCGAAGATTGTGCAGGAGGTCTCGCTGAGGGTGCAAAATAAGCAATTCGTCGGTCTGATCGGCCCGAACGGCTGCGGCAAATCGACGCTGCTCAAGAGCATCTATAAAGTCATTAAACCGCGCCAGGGCGATGTCTTCCTCTCTGAGCTTAATGTGATCAAGGCCAGCCCGAAGCTTGTTGCCCGGAAGCTGGGCGTAGTCGGCCAGTTCAACGAGCTGAGCTTCGACTTCACCGTTCGTGAGATGGTGGCAATGGGCCGGACGCCCCACAAAGGCATGCTGGAAACCGACAGCCAGCAGGACGCTGACATTGTCTCGGCCGCACTCCGCAAGGTCAATCTGGAGGGGCATACTGGCCGCAGCTATAATTCCTTATCCGGCGGCGAGAAGCAGCGGGTCATTCTGGCGCGTGTGCTGGCCCAGCAGCCGGAATTCATGATTCTGGACGAACCGACCAACCATCTGGATATCAAATACCAGCTGCAGATTCTGAATATCGTCCGAAAGCTGGATATCGGCATTCTCGCCGCCCTCCATGATCTCACCCTGGCCGCTGAATATTGCGACTATCTGTATGTTATGAAGGAAGGCCGGGTCGCGGCCTGCGGAGCCCCGGAGGATATTCTGACGAAGGAATTAATCCGCGAGGTCTTCGATGTGGAGTGTGAGACCTACCGCAATCCGGTCACTGGAGCGCTGGGTATCGCCTATCTGGAGACAAGGTAATCCTTCGGGACAAATGGAAACGGCTTTGCCGTCCGTTTAAAGGACGGTACCGTTTCAGCGAGAAGCTTCTACAGCCTGCGGCTCTTTGCCCGCAGGTTTATTCTTTTTGCAGGATGTTGAAACTATTTTCACCCCTTGACGGTCTAATGGTCAATCAAATGCTTCAAGAAGCCAAAAAAGGAGTGAAAGAGCTGAAAGCTCAGCCGCAAGTGTGCCTTCCTATGCAGTCGACCAGAGGCAGGCTCCGAACCGTCTGATCTTTACCTTTAACGGTGTCCGCAGCTTCGTTTACGATGCGCTGGAGCAGGATATACTGGCCTCACCGCTGGTCAGTGATGTGTACAGAAATATCATCCTGGATGATTCCGCCATGCGGTTCGTGGTTGAACTGAAGGAAGGCACCCGCCATACCCTTACCGAGTACAGCAATCCGGGTACGCTTGAGCTGAAGCTGACAGCAGAGGGCAAGGCCGCTGCATCTAAGGAAGTCTACTATGTACGCAGCGAAGGAATGCCTCCGGGAGAATCACTGGCTATCCTGGAAGAGATCTATCTGGATGACGATGTTACCTTCCTGAAGACAGCCTCTGGTGATTTCGCCGCTGTCATCGGCGGTTTCGCCACCCGTGATGAAGCAGAGCAGAAGCTCGCAGCAATCTCCGCGCGTGAAGACTATGTCGGAAACCTGCGCGTGGATAGCTGGATGAGCAATGGACATCCGGACGATTGACCGTATTCCCACAGGCAGGTTGTGAAGCAGCGGCCGCTTTTATTGCCCTACCCATCCGCGTCAGCTTTAAGGAGGGGAAGAGCATGAAAGCGGCCTTTTTGTGCGGCAATTGCAGCTCCAGATGAAATTCCCTCTATACACCTGATGGGCGATCGCTCATCGTTACGGACTTAAATGTAATGTATGTGTCATTTATATGTTTTGTATAATCACATAAAATTAATTTTTATTAAATTTTTATGCATATTTATGAATTTATTTTACATAAAAGTAAAATTATCATTTTGACAATTATGAATAATGTCATATATACTTACACAGAAATCAAATTAAGAGGAGGTCACTTATGAATCTTATGCACAAAAGAAGTCTAAGTCTCTTTACCGCTCTGTTGGTTCTCTTCACCATGTTATCCTTCCCTTCTATCACGAAGGCCGCCGAAGTCACCACTCCCGGGAGAATCATACCGAATGTCGTAATAGTCGGTGTCGGGGGAACCATCACCTCCACTTCTCCTTCTAGAGAGCTGTTTCAGACGTATGGCACGCCAAAGGTATCCATTAATGATATTATCCAAAGACTACAGCCCGAGCTATCCAAAATAGCCAATGTCACCAGTACTGAGTTAAGCAATATCAGCTCGGCGCAAACCACCTCCAAGGACTTATACAACCTTACCATCGCTATCGACAAGGAACTGGCCAACCCGGCTGTTCATGCTGTAGTTGTTACTACCGGCACCAACATCATGGAAGAGTTGGCTTACTGGACTGATCTCACTGTCCGCAGTCCCAAGCCTGTTATCTTCACCGGGTCCATGCGACAATCCAATACGATCTCCTTCGACGGAGAAGCTAATCTGCTGAATGCAATCCGGCTGGCTGCAAGTCAGAAAACCACTTACTATGGTACAGTTTTGATGATGAATGATGAATTCTTTGCAGCCCGGGAAGTTACCAAGACCGATGCGCTGCGCTTGGATACCTTTGACGGGGGCCGGTACGGCGCTCTGGGAACGGTAGACGAGAACCGGATTCGTGCGGTTCGTGCGCCAGCCCGCGTCAAGGATGCCGGTACGGAGAAGTGGAAGACTCCTTTTGATCTCAGTACGATCCAGCCGGAGGATTTGGCGAAAGTCGATGTTGTGTATAGTTATACAGAAGCCTCCGCTGCGCCCATTACGTCCTTGGCTATTGAAGGGGTTAAGGGGATCGTAACTGCGGGTCACGGCGCAGGAGGCATCTCCACCGCACAGCAGGCAGCCCGTACGGCGGCTATCGAGAAGGGCGTCTTATTCGTAAGTGCAACACGCGCGGGTTCAGGCGCAGTATATGACACAGGCGCCAAAGGCATCATCGGCGCAGGCGATTTACTCCCGCAAAAGGCAAGAATCCTGCTTCAGCTGGGCCTTACCTTCTCCAAGGACCAGGAGCAGATCCGCCAGTGGTTCTCTACCATTGGAATGCCGGATTACGATATGAGCAAATAAGAAGACGCGCGCGTTTCGAGCGGCTCCTCCACATCATTTCCTCATAGGGTACGAAAGATAAGCGGAGGCCCCCGGCCTCCGCTTTCTGCTGCTTAACGCTTCCTACGCCTGCCCGCTACCGCATCAGCCTACGTCCTTATATCTCAATCTGCGAATCGACCAGACTGACAGAACTACAAGGTACACTCCATTCATCAGAAAGAATAGCAGATTCTCCATAGCCGTCAGTCCGCGCTGGGTAAGCACGCCCATGCCAATGGTCAGCAGCGAGTATGGGAACAGCAGCCCCAGCTTCAGCACATACAGGCCCAGGCCGACAAAAACCGCACATAGACTGATTCCGATGGGTGTGGCAAAGCTGCGGATACGGATGGACAAGCCGAGCTGCAGGGCAGCAATACTCAGCGAAGCCACCCAGCCGCGCAGGGTCCACAGGATGATGTCCATTGGAAAATCCCCCGTCAAAGACAGCATCTGTCCTGCTGCCCAGTACATTAGAAGGAATAGCGCCTGCGCTCCCGCAATCAGCACGCCAACAATAACAAGCTTGGCTATAAAGAGACTGGTTATGGATACTGGAGCAGCCAGGATCATGTTCCAATTCCGGTTCACATGCTCCAGCCTGCAGACAAAGGCGCAGCAGATGGCAATCAGAATCGGCAGGAAGAACTCTCCATAAAATAAGCTTACCTGAGTCCATAAGCTATACCACTCTCCCTGCAAGGCCTCCCGGTTCATTACAAAATTAGCACAGCCGATCATCAGGCTGACCACAGGCAGACTAACCAGCACCAGTCCCATCCGCGAGCGGCGCAGCTTGGGCCATTCGGCAGCAACACTTCTAAGCATAAATTCTCCTCCTTAGACCGATTGTTTGGAGACATGGGTATTCCCGGCAACATACAGAACCAGTGTCAGTATCAGAGCTGCACTTAACTGAATCAGAGGCATGCTTCCGGTAACATAGGTTCCTGATGAAGCCTTATACACATAAGTCACCGGACTGAGATCCAAATAATAAGACCAGACGACCAACTGCCGGACAGCGGCAGGGAACAAGCTTGCGGTCGTCCCCAGGAACCCGCCCAGCATGCCAAGACACAGGGCAAATGCCTGATTCTTCACCGCCAGCGATATCCATTGCTGCATCGCAATAATCAGCAGACTGGCGATCAGAGTACCCGCAGTGAACTGCAGCAGCAGGCCTGCCGGAAGCGGTTCTGCGAGTCTATGGAACATGCCGAAGCCGGCAATAAAAACAACCTGGGCCAGAATGCCGTAGAGGATCAGACTTCCGGCACAGACGAATTTGGCGGCATACACCGTCTGGCGTCCGACAGAAGTGGTCATCAGCATTTTCCAGGTATCCCCTTTATGCTCCATGTCGCAAATCCTTGACACTACAATCGCCGACAGAATCGGCAGGAACAGCCCGTTCATCGACGAGAGGCTGAAAATCAGCGCTTCCCAGGTGGCATTGTCCGCACTCCGCGAGATCGAGATGCTCATGGACATGGCCGCCCAGCCCAGCTCGGCGGCCAGAAAGAGCGTCAGCATCGCCCATACCTTTCTCCGCCGGATTTTGTAGTATTCCAGGAACAAGGCTTTCATCACAGGCTCCGCTCCTTTCCGGTAAGATCCAGGAAGATATCCTCCAGACTCTTCCTCGACTCCACGATCCGGCTCACAGCAATCTGACCGGACACCAGAATCTCATTGACCCGGGCCACCTCAGAGTCCGGCATGGCGCTGAACACCAGCTGCCGCTCCTGCATTATGGGCCTATACCCGTGCTCCGACAGTATCCGGACTGCCCGGGCGGGATCATCGATCCGAAAGTGAACCGCCGCCCGGTTCTGGGCCTGAAGCGCAGCCATCGCCCCCTGGAACAGCAGCTTGCCGTCACTGATGATGCCAACCGAGGTAGCAGTCTGCTCAATCTCCGACAACAGGTGGCTGGATACCACAATCGTCATGTCATACTGGGCAGGCAAGGATTTAATCAGCTCCCGGATCTCTCCGATCCCCGCAGGATCGAGCCCATTCGTAGGCTCGTCCAGAATCAGCAGACTCGGGAAAGCCAGCAAGGCCATAGCCAGACCCAGGCGCTGCTTCATTCCGAGTGAATACTGCCCGGCAGGCTTGTGCCGGTGATTGTCCAGCCGGACAATCTGCAATACCTTGTCAATATTTTTGGCAGGCAGGCTGCGCAGCCGCTGCATGACTCTCAGATTCTCAAGGCCCGTCAGATGTCCGTAATAGGAAGGCGACTCAATCAGCGAACCCGTCCGGTTCAGAATCTCCAGCCGGTGGTTCCGCAGCTCTTGGCCGAACAGCTTAACGGTTCCTTGGGTGGGTTGCACCAGTCCCAGCAGCATCTTGAGCGTAGTCGTCTTCCCTGCTCCATTCGGACCGAGGAAGCCGAAGATCTCTCCCTGCTGCACCTTCAGATTTACTTGATCCACCCGGGGCGTTCCCCCATAGGTTTTGGTTAATTGTCTTGTCTCGATAATTGGATGAGTGTTCATAGGTTTTCAGTTCATCTCCATTTCTATCAAGTTGGCTCTTGCTTCCTAGCATAGAGGCCTTCTCTTGCTCCAGGCTGAAGATAACCTTACGCCTACCTTAAATACACCGGCACCTCCCATTCTTCACCGCCTGATCGTGTATACTAATTCATGGGTGATGACGATTGAATAACATGAAGAACCGCAAAATAATGATCGTTGAGGACGAGCCAAAAATACGTGAGATGATCGAGCTCTTTTTACGAAAAGAAGGGTATTACCGCATCTATGCGGCTGGAGATTATAGCAGTGCCCTCGCCATGTGCCGCCAGGAAAAGCCGGATATCGCCATTCTGGATGTGATGCTGCCGGATGGGGACGGGTTCTCGCTCCTCTCCGCCATACGAACCTTCTCCGATATGCCGGTACTCTTCCTGTCGGCACGGGGCGAAGATGAGGACCGCTTGCTGGGGCTGGGCCTGGGAGCCGACGATTATATCGTCAAGCCTTTTCTGCCGAGGGAGTTAATGCTGCGTCTGAGCGCTGTGCTGAAGCGGGTATATGCCTCGCCGATTCCAGAACGGCTGCCTGTCTTCAGGTCAGGTGAGCAGGTGGTGGATCTGAACAGCGCTGTGGTACGAAGAGACGGCCAGGAGCTGCCTCTGACGGCTAAAGAGCACGCCATTCTGGTCAAGCTCTATGAGAACCGCGGCCGGATTGTGACCAGCGATGCTCTCTGCCTGGCGGTATGGGGAGATGACAGCTACGGGTATGAGAATACCTTAATGGTGCATATGCGGCGTATCCGCGAGAAGATCGAAGCCGATCCCTCGAAGCCGGTACAATTGCTGACGGTCAGAGGGCTTGGGTATAAGCTCTTGGTGCAGGAGGCGCTCTAATGGACAGCGCGGTCCGTATTTTACGCAAATTCGTAGGTTCTACCCTGCTGGTCTCTACGCTTCTGCTCCTGTTCAATCTGATTCTGCTGGGTTCCCTGATCTTCAAGGAAACGCATCAGGAGGCTTCACCGGAAAAGGTTGTACGGGAGATATCCTCAGCTCTGCAAGGGTCTGACGGCAAGTATTCCCTTAATCCCAAGGAGGGTGCCCTGCTTCAGCAGAACCGGGCCTGGGCTATGCTGCTGAACGCGGAAGGCAAGGTGACATGGAGTGAGCAGCTGCCTCCGGAGATTCCGCACGCTTACAATATCGTAGAGGTGGCGAAGTTCTCACGCTACTACTTGCTGGAATATCCTGTGTATATCTGGGAGCATCCAGAAGGACTTATTGTCGTAGGCTATCCTAAATATTCATATGAAAAATACCAGCTCGGATACCTGACGGACTGGCTGCGCTCCCTTCCCTTAAGAGTGCTGCTGCTCCTGATCTGCAATGTGGTACTGGCCGTGGCCCTCTCCTTGTTCATCGGCACCCGGCTGATCCGCAATATCCGGCCCCTGATCAACAGCATTCATGCCCTGGCCAAAGACAAGCCGGTTAACCTGGAGACTGCCGGACTCTTCAGTGATTTGTCCGAGAGCATTAATTCGGCTTCCGCTACCCTGCAGACCCGGAGCTCGCAGCTGAAATCACGGGATGAAGCCCGCTCCAACTGGATCGCCGGGATCTCCCATGACATCCGCACCCCGCTCTCGATGATCCTGGGCTACGCGAGCAATCTGGAGGAACAAGACAACCTGACCGGAGAGCAACGCCAGCAGGCTGCCATCATCCGCCGTCAAGGCGAGCAGCTGAGGTCGCTGGTGAGCGACTTGAACCTCGTCTCTATGCTGGAGTATGACATGCAACCGTTGCAGCTTAAGCCGGTACGCTTATCCGCTCTGGCCCGGACCGTGGTATCCGACTTCATTAATAACGGCCTGGAGGAGCGTTATTCACTGGACCTGTGCATTATGGACGAGCGCCTGCAGGTGATGGGAGATGAGAAGCTGCTCTACCGTGCAGTAAGCAATCTGGTCCAGAACAGCATCCGGCATAACCCGGATGGGTGCCGGATTGAGATTAGCATCCTCCGCAGCGGGGAAGACTCCTGTTTCGCCTTGTCCGTATCGGACAATGGTCAGGGAGTTCCGGCGGAGCACTTGCCGGAGCTGGTCCTGCTGCCTTACTCCGGGAAGCGGACCCTCCCCGTCCGGCAGGGCCACGGGCTTGGACTTCCGATGGTCGCCCGCATTGCCGAAGCCCATAAGGGCAATCTTGTTCTGGAGAGCAACACCGGCCATGGACTGCGGGCCACCCTGCAGTTTCCCCCTTTGGCGTGAAGACGGATGGTCAGCGAATGGAAGAGCCTCTTGCGGCGCAAGAGGTTCTTCCATTTAGGCTAAAATCCTCTCTCCAAGATTCCCCATTTTCTGCTATGCTAATAGAAATCCAAAGTAGAAGCAGGAGGCGTGCAATAGAATGGATGCATTTCAATACGAGCTTACTTCTGAGACAGCGATCAACTTGAGATATGAGTATGGGGGTGAGTATTTTACATTCAACCTGTTCCGGGACGACAGCGGGTGGGTGCTTCATCCGTTTGACGGGATGCTGCTGAGGAATCAGGCGATGTGTACGCTAGTTGCGCAGGAGCTGTTCAAGCACAAGCCTTTTCAGGTGATGCTGGCCAAGGAAGGAATTCTGTTCACCGACATACGCTCCACGGTCAATCTGGATAATGTCAGCGCGCCGGTTGCCGCACGCAATGAACGCGAGTCACGCGGTAATCCTGCAGACGACCTGATGGAATTCGTTCAGCAGCACTCGATTGAAGAGGTCATTGACTACGAATGCAAGCTGGTGGGGAGCCGTATCTCCTTTTACCAAGAAATTCTACAGCGCATGTTCATGGACAACCTGGGCCCCTCGGACCCCGAGTTCCAGAAGATACAGGATATTGTACGGATCTACGAGCAATCCCTGGAGCGCCTGACGGATCTTAATGGTCCCAATCTGGATGCCGGAAGCCGGGGCAGATTCTGAGTCTGCCACCCGCACTTATACATGCTTGAACTACTCATAGGAAAGGCTGGTTCTCATGACACTTGAGCTTATCAAGGGGCAAAAATGCAGCTTAACCAAAGACAATCCTCTCCTCGGCCGCATCATCGTAGGCATGGGCTGGAATGAGGCAAGGGCTGGGGTCGAGATTGATTTCTCCGTTTTTTTACTTACCGCGTCGCAGAAGGTTGCAACAGAGAAGGATCTTATTTTCTATGGCAATCCTGCGGCCCCGGACCAGTCTGTAGTGATACTGCCGCCCGCGCAACGAGTCCATAGCGGACCCGCTGACGATACACAAATTGCTGTAGAGCTTAGTCTAATTCCTGCGGAGGTTGAGCGGATTGCCTTTGCCTTGACGATCTATGAGGCGGAATCAAGACAGCAGAGCTTCTCGCTGCTCTCCGATCCCTATCTGCGCATTATGAACGCTGCGGATGGAACCGAGCTCCTCCAGTACCGCCTGGGCGGCGGTTATTCCGTGGAGACGGCCATTGTGGCAGGGGAAATCTACAGATATCAGAACGAATGGAAATTCAGCGCGGTCGGCTCCGGTTATGCGGGAGGCTTAGCCGCGCTCTGCCACAGCTACGGAATACAGGTCCAGGATATATTGCCCGTTGTTCAAGCTTCCAGAACAGCCGAACCTGCCCGCAACTCCCCCTTTGTTCTTCCGGAGCTGCGGTCACGGCCTAAGCCGGTCGATTCATTGCCTCCCGCAGCACCAGCCGCTCCTTCGTCTCCTTCCGCTTCGCCCTTGAATCCGGACACCATCGTACTCAAGCGGCACGGGGAGACCCTCCGTCTCCAGCAGGGAGCAGGAGCCGCAGGAGAGATTCTTATCAATCTTAACTGGCTTCAGACTCCATCCTCCGGGTGGTTCGGAAGCAGAGGCATTGACCTGGACCTCGGCTGTCTGTTCGAGCTGAAGAACGGCCTTAAGGGTACGGTCCAGGCACTCGGCGAATCGTTCGGCAGCTTGAACCGGCCGCCCTACATCTCGCTGGACGGGGATGACCGCACCGGCTCCATCGCTACAGGCGAGAATCTGCGGATTAACGGCCATCACCTGTCCGAGATCAGCCGGATCGTCATCTTTGCTTTTATCTATGAAGGTGTTACGAACTGGTCGCAAGCTGGCGCCGTTATAACCATCAGCCAGCAGGGCGGGCCGGAGATCAAGGTGCAGCTGGACGAGCATAACAACGATAAGGGGATGTGCGCCATCGCCATGCTTCGGAGCCAGCCAGATGGAAGCTTCAGCGTGGAACGGCTTGTAGAATATTTCAGCGGGCACGAGGAGCTGGACCAGCGCTACCACTGGAATCTGCGGTGGGAGGCGGGGAGTAAGTAGCGGCCAGCATGATCAGGAACAACGTCCCCTGGCGGGCGGGTGATATGGCCGATAGCGCTGAGCCACCTTCTGCCGGACCAATTTGGTCGGTTTTTCGACCACATTGGACTCACTCGCCTCACGCTGGCCCAATGTGGTCGGTTTTTCGATTACATTGGGCCCACTCGCTCCACGCCGGACCAATGTGGTCGGTTTTTCGATTACATTGGGGCCCACTCGCTCCACGCCAGACCAATGTGGTCGGTTTTTCGATTACATTCCGCCCACTCGCTCCACGCCAGACCAATGTGGTCGGTTTTTCGATTACATTGGGCCCACTCGCTTCAAGCCGGCCTAATGTGGTCGGTTTTTCGATTACATTGGACCCACATGCTCTCGTGGCAGCCTATAGCTTCAGCCGCACACAAAACAGCCCTTCCCCGTCAAAGACGGATGGAAGGGCTGTTTTGCTGTAATTATTTTATTCTGCAGAATGATCTACAGAAGCTGCCTGGATGCTGCCGAATGCCCAATAGCTCGCCGGGACATCCGTCCACTTCTGAGCCGCGCTGGTCAGCGGAGCGATGCCAAGGGCACGGTTAACGATGGTTACGGCTTCCGCACGCGTTAACGTCTGGTCTGGACGGAATGTGCCGTCCTGATAGCCGGTAATCATGCCTGCCTGGGACATCCGCTCAATAGCGGCCTGCGCCCAGTGCCCGGCAATATCACTGAAGCCAGCCGCATGGTCTTGGGCACTAGTGATCAAGCGTGACAGGATGGTCGCCATTTCGGCTCTTGTAATCGTCTGGTTAGGCTTGAAGCTGCCGCCCCCATAACCTTTCATGATGCCGCTTCGCGTCACTTGACCGATTGCTTCTGCCGCCCAGTGTCCGGCAGGAACATCGGAATACGCTACGCCAGCAGTGACTACGGATTGGCTGAAGGTGCGGGCAATGATGCTGGCAGTCTCGGCCCGTGTAATGCTGTTCCCTGGCTTGAAGGTGCCGTCAGCATAACCTGTCATATAACGCTTCACCTGTACCGCAGGATCTTGTGCAAGTACAACGGTAAAGGTACTAAATTTGCTGATGCTAAATTGAATGCCTGACTTTCCGGTCTGGCCGAAAGGTACGATCTCTCCCTTGACCAATTCTTTGGTGCCGTCGCTGTGCTCGATGAAGACCGCCAGTGCCTTCAGTTGCTCCGCCGTTAACGAAGAGTTGCCAAGCGGCAATACTAGTGTAACCGGACGGCTCTGCAGATTGGTCTCAATCGTTACAGGACGGCTTACTAACGTAACTGTCGCACCGCGGGATACACTCTGCACCTGTGCTTTGGCAAGTGCTTCAACCTCTGCGCTCTGCTGTGATGTCTTCAGTGGAACGAGGTTGAAATAAATATCTGTACCGAATCCAGCCATTGAGCTGCCCGGCACCTTCACCTCAGCATTCACTGTGAATAGATCCAGCATGATCTGATTATCAGCAAATTGCTTGCTGGAAGCTGCTGGAATGGTCAGTCTGGTTCCGGCAACCTCATCATTCTTATCAGGCACGATGATTCTGGCAATATTGGACCCGGCCGCCTTAAGCTCATTGACTGCCCGGATCGCCTGCTCCAATGTGAACGTAAGAGTATCACTCTTCACGCCGTTCGCATCCTTGGTGCGGGTAATGACAACGGAGGATACCATGGATCCTTGAGCAGCCCCGTTTTCAACGTTTGCGTTAATGCTTTCTGTCTGAGGACTTGGTGTTGGAACCGGAGCCGGTGCTCCTCCCCCTGATCCTGAACCGCCGCCCGGTGCCGGTGTAGGAGATTCAGTTGGCGTGACTGGAACAGAAACTGTTGCGAAGCTCCAGAGCTTACTATCCGCAAGTCCTGCATAACTGTTACCTGCTTCATCTGTAAAAGCACCCGGTTGTATAAGCACGTAATAGCTGCCGCCCTGCTTCAGCAGGCCGTTCGTGTTGATGCTGACGGTTGAGTTCGCAATCGAAACTAGCGTCTTGTCGTCCGCTTTAATCGACTTAACGACTTCACCATTCTCCGCATTTACAATCTCAATATTGCCTTTTCCCGCAAGTATATTCTCGTTAAAAGTCAATGTGAGTGCAGCCGATACAGGTACATGCGTTGCATTGCCTGCCGGACTGTAAGAGGTCACTACAGGCGCTGCTGTATCTGGCGCACTGGTGGTCACAAACCGCCAGGCGTTAATGCCTGCAATACCGGCATAGCTGTTGCCTGCATTATCGGTGAATGCTCCTTCAGAGACCCGCACAAAGTAGCTGGTACCATGCTCCAGATTGGCAGCCGGATTAATGGTGACCACATTATTTAGAATGGTTACCATTTCCGAAAGTGCTGGAATCGTCAAGACCGGATGAATATCATCAGTGCTGCGGAAAATCTCAATAGTACCCGCCGCTGCCCGTACATTTTCGCTGAAGGTAAGGATCAGATTCGCGTTAACTGCTATTTCTGTGGCCCATGGCTCCGGCGAATAGGTAATCACCGTTGGCGAGATCCGATCGGGTGCATCTGTAGTTGTGAACTGCCAGACTGTGCTCTCTGCATTGCCGGCATAGCTGTTGCCTGCGAGATCAGTAAATGCCCCGGCTCCAATCTGTACATAGTAGCTCGCACCATACTTCAGATCATCCGTAGGATTAATCGTCACTACATTGCTATGGATAGTTACATTCCCTGAAGTCGCAGGAATCGTCGCTGCCGGTGTATGATTCGCACTATTGTAAATGACGATATTGCCTGCTCCAGCCTTTACATTCTCGCTGAAGGTAAGGGTCAGATTAGCATCTGTTGCTACATCCGCTGCCCCATTTACAGGCGTAAAATGCTCTAATGCAGGAGCTGTCGTATCCGGCGCAGCCGTTGTGGTGAAGTGCCACGTGGTGTCGTCTGCGATACCGGAGTACAAGTTGCCGGATAGATCTGCGAAAGCATCTCCGCTAATCTGTACATGGTAGCTTGTACCATATTCCAGATTGTCAGCCGGGTTAATCGTGACTACATTGTTCAGAATACTTACGTCCTTCGCAGCAATGGTAGCCGCTATTTGGTCAGACGAGTTGTTGTAGATAACAATACTGCCTTCCCCTGCTTGTACATTCTCGCTAAAAGCAAGCTCCAGGTTAGTTCCGATAGCTACCTCTGTTGCCCCATTCATAGGCGAGTATGTGCTTACGATTGGCGCGGTCGTATCCGGTTCGCTGGTGGTACTAAAGCGCCAGGTTGTATTGTTAGTGATACCGGCATAGCTGTTGCCCGACATATCCGTAAATGTACCATTATCAATCTGGACATAATAGCTTGCACCATAATCCAGATCAGCCTCGGGGTTAATCGTTACAACTTTGCCGTCAACGATTACTTCATCAGAACCAACAGGGATCGTCACAGGAGGAACTTCGCTGTTCGTGCTGTTGATTATCTTAATTCGGCCTTCACCCTTCTGTACATCCTCATTAAAGGTAAGAGTAAGGTTGGTGCCAATCTCTTCATTCGTTACTCCATCTTTAGGAGAAAAACCACTCACCACCGGCGGTGTAGTATCAGGTGCTTCTTCTGTTGTGAACTGCCAGGTGTCCTTGTCCGAAATACCTGCATAAGAGTTAGCGTTGTCTGCTAGATCTTTGAAAGCTCCTTCATCGATGTTTACAAAGTACGTAGTACTGTACTTAAAATCATCATACGGGACAATGGTTACCACGTTATCCTTAACCGTAACTTCCGCTGAGTTAACCGGAATTACCATTAGGTTTCCTTCGTCCGTACTGTCATAAATCACAATGTTGCCGCTGTCTGTCGTTACATCCTCACTGAATGTGAGCGTCAGATTTGTGTCAATGGTTACTCCTACCGCCCCTGGCACAGGAGAATAATCACTTACAGTCGGAGCTTCCGTATCACCCGGCCCAGCAACTGTCGTGAAGCTCCACTCTTCCGCTGTGATTGCTGCATTGCCGCTTGCACCGTTAGTAAAAGCATTCGCGTCAACTGTAACGGCATATTTAGCCCCTGCATCAAAATCCTTACCCGGATTAATCGTTGCCGTATTGGTAGCTGGATTTACTGTTACTCTGCTGGCGTCATCCGCCGGGATGGTTTCAACCGGAGTGGACAGATCCGCAGCCTTGAAAATTTTAAACTTATTGTCGTCTCCAGTGGCTGCCGTCACCGGCTGATTAAACATCACAACCAGATTATCATCTATTGCTACATCCGTCTCATCATTTCCTGGAGTCAGACTGAGCACCCGCGGGATGTTGGGAACGACATAAGACATAATGATCTCTCCGGAATCACCCGCTGCAATAAATTGATTAAGAACTTGATAAAATACAATGCCGTTAAGATTAGCAGTTGCGTTTGAAGTCTCAGGCTTCCATGTCTGCCCCAGATCACTAGTGGAGAACACTTTCCCGCTATCTCCTGCGGCCATAAATACGCTGTTTCCGAAAGTTATTCCATTCAGGTTCACTTTCGACTCAAGGACCTTTGCTGCGCCTTTCGAACTTTCCGGAGAAGTAATAATAGTTCCAGACGCACCAACCGCTACGAACATTCCGCCGCCAAAGGTGATTCCGTTCAATTTGTTGGTTGTTTTACTTGTCACCTTGGTCCAATCAGATCCATCTTTGGACATTACCACTGTACCGTTATCACCCACCGCTACAAACTTACCGTTACCGTAAGCCACAGCGTTCAGATTCTCATTAGTGGCTGAGAATACGATCTCCCAGTCAGGGCGATTGTCATTTTTGATCATAATCATTCCTGAATCGCCGACTAGAACTAATGTTCCATCGCCGTAGCTGACTCCATTCCAGTTAAAACCGGCGGAGCCATCGGAGGGTGTCCAGGACACGCCATCTGTTGACGTTAGGACTATCCCATTGTCACCGACTGCAACGAATTCGCCGCCTGCGCCTTTATGAATAATACTATTCAAATCCTCGCTTACCCCAGAATTACTAACTGCCCAGGTCGAAGTGCTGCTTGCGGCAACAATTTTCCCTTCTCCCCCCACTGCAACTAAAGTATCTGAGCCAATAGCAACTCCGTTTACGTTGATGCCGACTGGCAGCGGACCAACATTGTCCCAGCCTGCAGCACCATTGTCTGTTGAACCCGCATATACCGGAAAGGCTCCGGTCCAAACCAAGCTGATCACGAGTAACAACGAGAAATATTTTTTCAATCCCTTACCCTTAAACAAATGTATCGTTCCCCCTTGTTCATTCATCCTGTGCGCTATATTGCAAGTTCTGCTGGAGTCTAGCATCTGCCCCCTTAGAAAATTTCATTTCTGCGCCCATTCTATCAGACAGCTCTAAACAAACTCTTAACAATTCTCGACAAAAACCGATTCATCAGGACCTAATTGGGGTATAGCTCTAAAAAAAATGAAAAAACAGCGATTTTCTAACCTCTTATCAAAAAAATTGTCTAAACCAAAAAAAGCGCACGGAGCTTTCGCTCACATGCGCAATTGTGGTCATATTTCCTCGAAAATCCCCTTGGCAACCTGTATCGCCGATGCGGCACGCGGCCAACCTCCATAAAAGGCGAGGTGAGTCATTGCCTCGATCAATTCTTCTTCGGATAGACCGTTCTCCAGGGCCAGACGGATATGAAAGGGTAACTGCTCGGTAAGTCCACCGGCAACCAGGGCCTATATCGTCAGGAGACTGCGTTCCCGAAGCGACAACTGCTCCCTTCTCCATACCTCCCCAAAGAGCACCTCCTCCGAATAACGCGCGAACGAAGGAGCAATGTCTCCAAATGCTTCAAGAGCATTCGATGCAATTTTCCGATGCTTCATTCCAATACCTCTCTTCCTTATATGAACATTCATTCAATCATCTGTGCGATGCCATTGCCAAACGTCCAGTCCTCGAATTCTGTATCGACCAGCACGACGAAGACGTCTTCTTTCCTGATGCCCAGTGTGCTCGACAACGTCTCGGCCAGCTTGCTGTAAAAGCCCCTTTTCTGCTCCTTGCTTCTCCCGGATTTGAGCGTAATCTGAATATAGAGCAGCCCATCCGTTCGCTCTATATTTAAATAATTCGGACTGTAATAAAATTCGCTTGCTTTATGGGCATGGTAGACTTGAAAGAAATCATCTTGCGGCACGTTAAAATATTCCCTTAGAGCACTCATAATTTCGCGGCTAATGATAGGCAGCTGTTGGTCATCGTATTTGTTCTCCAAGTAACTGACTCTGACAAAAGGCATGTCATTTCACTCCTTTACTGGTGTAACTTCATTGTACTCCCCGCCTCTTATTCTGTATAATTGAATTAAATGATTCGTAAATTCAAATTACCCGATGGAGATATCTGCTAATGGACCTAAAAGAACTAACTACATTTCAAACCATCCTGCAAGAAGGAAACTTCTCTAAAGCAGCCGCCAAACTGAACTACGCACAATCCACAATCACCAATCAGGTTCAACGTCTGGAGAAGGAACTGGGCATCAAGCTGTTCAAACGGGGCTGGGATTCTGAGCTTACAGCTTCGGGGCGAATATTTGCCGCTGAGATCGACAGTCTGATCCGACATTGGAACTATGTTGCGGACCAGGCAAAAGCTCTGCAAAAAGAGGAGATCGGAACGCTCAGGATCGGAGGGCTGGAATCATTGACAGAGCAGATACTACCAAAGTCACTGCTGCGGTTCATGGAGCATAAGCCTAATGTATCCTGCCATTTTGTGATCGGTAACACCGCTTCGCTCTCGCATGCCCTGCTTCAGAATCAATTGGATTTTGCCATCTGTGGAGAGCCTGTTGACCTATCTTCGTATCACTTCGAACCCTTGTATCAGGAGCGGATATCTTTTATCGCAGGGAACAACCACCCTTTGGCCGCAAAAGATGAGATCGCTTTCGAGGAATTGCTTGGTTATCCAATCATTGCCGGGGGAGCTACCTGTCTATATCATTCCCAATTATCGAAGCAGTTCTCCCGGTACACCGAAACTCCCTTTCTGCATACCGTAAGTCAAATCTCTGCCATTGCGGGCTTCGTCCAGCAAATCGATTTTGTAGGAGCCGTCCTCGAATCTACGCCGTTACCGCCGAATGTGGTGAGACTCCAGGTCACGCTGAAGGAAGCCTCCATTCCCGTAGGCCTGCTGCAATCACGCAACGATGAGTATCTCTCCTCATCCAAGAAGCTTTTGATGCAATTTGTAAAGGAGGAGCTGGAGTCTATTCACAGTTAAGGCAGGTAGAGTAACGGGGATGCGAGCAGCACTGCAGTGATAAAAATGAGCTGAATCCCTACGCGGACCGCTAATTTCGGCACAGGCTTGCCCCCGATTGTCATATTACTGCGTGCTGCATAGATATTGGCGGGGAGCATGGCAATAAGAAGCAAGATCAGGCATACAGAAGCAGTTGCTGAGAACGCGGGCAGCAGGATGCCGATAGCTCCGGCAATTTCAAGCATCCCGGTAACCGTCACGATCCATTCTTTCTGCGGAAAAACAGGCGGCACCATTCTTACCAAATCGGAGCGCCGCCGTCCCCAGTGGGCAGAAGCTCCGAGAAGCAGCATCACAGCTACAGCCCACTGAAGGGCGGTTTGCCAGTCATTCCAATACGTCAAGCCTAGTAGACCTATTCCCCGGAACAGTAAAAAGGATACGATAAGCGCTATAAAAGGAACCATTTAACCTCACCCCTTCTTGTTACTTCATATTGCTTCATCTCAATTCTTCAGAATACCAGCCATAAAACCGGATATTTCTTTCGCAGAAAGGGTCCCGGAAGAGGCGCGCAGGGACGCCCGCACACGCAGACCTAATGACAGCAGGACGAACAGCTCCGCCGTCTCATCAGGGTTCACCGTTTCTTTAATCACCCCGTACTTTTGCCCCGTGATAATCCACTGCCTGGAGACCGACACCGACCGCTCATGAAAATGCTCAAGCACCTCCGCTACCGCCGGTTCATTCTCCTTGCCCAGCAGGTATAGAAGCACCTTGTTAGTCGCTTCATGGCTGTCTTCCAATCCGGCAAGACTTCTGGCGATGGCATGCATCGGCCCGTCGAAGCTTTTATCAATGCTGCCTCTTACTTCCTCTTCAAAACGATCATTCACAGCGTCAAGCCGCTCCTCCAGCACCCAGGCAAAAATCTCATCCTTGCTCTTCACATAATGAAATATCGCCCCCTTAGATAATTGCGACTGCTCCATAATATCCTTTAAGGTGATGGCATGACAGCTCTTGTCCCGCAGCAATTCTTTCGTTGCATCCAACAACTGCCGGATGGTCTGCTTCCGCCGGTCTGCGTTCTTCATTGCTATTCTCCTCTTCTGCCTTACATAGTTAAGATTGGGTTAATTTAAAATATGATTACTGTTGATTATACATACCGACCGTTGGTTTGTAAATTAGTGTGTAAATAAAAAAAGGTTCGGAATGTTCCGGATAACGTGGATTAATTCCTCCATCATTTCTCCGGCTCCCGCACCCGTGATTTTAATACCTGTCCGATCTGGATCTTATTTCCAGTTATGCCTCTTCATCCTCTTCGTCTTCATCTTCATCTTCATCAAAGTCGCCATATTGATCCGGTGCCTCTCCCTCGATCTCCGTGACCATAGGCAGTTTTTGTCCCGGCTTCACTTCAGTCTCTCCCAGATATTGAACAATCATTCTCCACTCATCGCCATAATCGAATAAGAGCAGCATCTTTTGTTTGGGGGTATGAAAGACTTTACTGATTTTCACTTTTTGCACTCCAGGAAACCTATCCCCCGCCCCCACATCAGCAAATGATTCATAGCCTTCCTCAGAGCGTGTCCAGTTTTTGAGATTATCATAGAATCCAAAGGCATGATCCAGATCAAAATCAAAAGATTCAATCGTAACTGCCGCAAGATCGTACAGCGATGCCTTTGCAGAAATTGCAATCTTCCGGGTCGGCCGACCACGCACCGCACCGTTCCAGTCGCTTAAGGTTACTTTGAATAATCTGGCTTGTTCGTTCTTAGTCATCGGACTCTCCCCTTTTATCAATTCATTCTTCCTCACGCATTCTCCGAACCTCATTGTACAGTTTAATAAAAGAAAACAAAAATATAAATCCTCTATAGTATACTGCACGATTAGAACCTCTGTAACTACTTATTGATTCCTGGATTTGTAGCGCTATAATAAGAAACATAGGTTGTGAAGCACACGCCGCTTGTAATGCTCTGCCCCTTCCGAGTTAGATTCTTGGAGAGGGTTGAGTATTGAAGCGGCTTTTTTGCTTGGGAATCAACGCTAATTTGAGTGTTAAAGGAGGAGTATCGATGACGCGATTTGAGCAGCAGTACGAGGAATGGTTAGTTAGCAATCTGAAGAATGAGAGCAACCACAGGCGCAAGGAGCTACTTGGCAAAGGATTAGGCCACGGAACAGTTGAATTTCTCCGCAAGGTATGGTTTCCGGCAATCGGTAATTTCGATCATTTGTTTCCAGAATGGGAAGTGCGTGATTTCAATAACGGGTACCGCTATCTGGACTTGGCTTATATGCCTGGAGATGCAAAAGGCGGGATTGAGATTCAAGGCTATGGACCTCACGCCAGAGATCTGGATGTCAGACGCTTCAAGGATTTATGCCGCCGGCATTGCTTACTGGTCCTTGATAGTTGGACTTTTCTTCCTATTGCTTATCCTTCGATTATCGAAGAACCCAAGCAATGTCAACAGTTGGTGTTGTCTTTTATCGGCAAATTCATTGCGACGGATGTTTCTTCCACATTAACTTGGCTGGAAGCGGAGACCCTTCGTTACGCAAGACGTCTGCTCAGGGCATTCACACCTTTCGAGCTTGCTAAGCATCTCAGGGTAACGGATAGGCACTCCAGACGAATTCTGCATCATTTGCTCGAACAACAGTTACTGGATGTGGCCGGAGGACAGCAGCGTTATCGAACATATCAGCTTAGAGTTTAACGTATGTTTTGGAGCATGAATTATAAAGCTGATATGGTAAAAACACTTGAATTCCGTGGCTGTGAGCGTGAGAAGTAGAGGTATCAATCAGCTGTAACGGACTGAGGCACACCTATTTCTACAAAAAGCACAATTTTACCAAGCTTACGGACTCAGATGGCGCTATTTACTAGATTTCATCTCATATATGGATGGTGAAAAGCAATAAGCGCGATACGGTCCGTTAGCCCTTTTAATTATGCTGAATAAAGAACATAAGGGCTGTGGGGTCCGCAGCAGTCCTTTAGACACATTTAGAACCGAAGGAACTCGATGGAAACCATATTTCGCAGTTTGGGTTCAGGGTTCGGGGGTTCGGGTTCGGGTTCGGGTTCGGGTTCGGGTTCGGGGTTCAAGGTTCGGGAATGGACCTCAAGCCCTTGCTGTTCCCCCACTTAATCACCCATATTCCATGAAACAGCAAAAGAACGGCATCTCTGCCGTTCTTCATGTGATGGACTCTCAGGGGCTCGAACCCTGGACAAATAGATTAAGAGTCTACTGCTCTACCAACTGAGCTAAGAGTCCGTATGAAATTGGTGGAGCCAAGGGGGATCGAACCCCTGACCTCATCGCTGCCAGCGATGCGCTCTCCCAGCTGAGCTATGGCCCCATATTTTTTACAATTTTGCCAATTTAGAATTACATTATGTATTCTAAAATCTGATCTGAGCGAGAAGCTCAAGTCGCTTATTCATCAATGTGTTTCGTAGGCGACTTCTATATAATACAGAAATCTGCTTTCAGTGTCAACACTTTTCCGAAATTAATTTTGATACAAGACGCTCCACCCGGGAACTGACCTCTCAACCTCAAGGCCAGCCCCACTACCCCAATCGAATCCTTCACTTCTAAACGGCGAAGCTTACAGCCCGTCCAGCTCCTCAGTCTTGGACAGCAGTCCCTTCAGTTCCTTCATGAACATGTTAATGTCCTTGAACTGGCGGTACACGGACGCGAAGCGGACGTAGGCTACCTCGTCGACAGGGTAGAGCTGCTCCATGACCAGCTCGCCGATCTGGCGGCTCTCGATCTCGGCGAGAGCGATGCCGCGTAGGCTTTTCTCCACCTCAGATACGATGACCTCCAGGCGCTCTACAGGGACCGGACGCTTCTCGCAGGCACGGATCAGGCCGCGGAGGATTTTGTCACGGCTGAACTCTTCACGGCTGCCGCCTTTTTTGATCACAATCAGGGGGGTCTCTTCAATCATCTCGAAGGTGGTGAAACGGCGGCTGCACAGCTCGCATTCCCGCCTGCGGCGGATGGACTTATTCTCGTTGGCCGGGCGCGAGTCCAGGACTTTGGTATTGGTGTGGTCGCAGTAAGGACATTTCATAAGCTTCTTCACTTCCTCATCATTAGAATGGTCAGGCCCCGTCCCTTGATACGCAAGGGCTATGCGGGCATCATTTAATTTCCAGAAAACACCGTTTATTTGTTGTTATGAATCTGACATGTCCGGCACATAATACAGTTACCAACCGATAGGAGGTGAACAGCAATGAGCCAAAATAACAACTCCAATAACCTGGTAGCTCCAAACTCACGCGGTGCCTTGGAACAACTGAAATATGAAGTTGCCCAGGAACTAGGTATCACCCTCTCCCCAGACGGATACCAAGGCAATAAAACTTCTTACGAAAACGGTTCGATCGGTGGTTACATCACTAAACGTCTTGTAACCCTGGCTGAACAGCAACTGGCAGGTCAGTACAAATAATACCTGCCCACACGACATAAGCTTGCCTAAGAAGTATCGAACGGCCTCCGGCCGTTTGATGCTTCTTTTTACATAACAGCAGCAGTAACAAGCACTCTAGAACTCACTGTAGAGCTCGGTATATTGATCATAATAATAAATTACACGCTGTACGTAGTGACGGGTCTCACCGAACGGAATGTCCTTCACAGAGGCTTCTGTTCCGTCCCATTGCCCTTCATCCAACCAGCTCTGCACCTTACCAGGCCCGGCATTATAGGCGGCTATGACCGCTATACGGTTGCCGTCGAACTGCTTGGACAACGTAGACAAATACCAGGTGCCCAGTTCAATATTGGAGGAGGGCTCTTCCTTCAGCCGCTCCAGCGACACGTCGGGGAGCTTGGCCTTTTCGAGCGCCCACTTGGCGGTATCCGGCATGAGCTGCATGAGCCCCAGTGCGCCTTTTTTGGATTCGCGGCCAGTCTTATAATTGGTCTCCACACGGATGATGGACGCCACCAGGAATGGGTCCATCTCATACGTCTGGCTGTGCTGGCGGATCTCTGCTTTATAATAAATGGGATAAAACCATGACATCCAGTTGGAGCCAAGAAACAGGATCGCGGTGAAGCCGATGAACAGCAGCAGCAGGACTCTTTTTTTGCGCAGCCACTTCATCATATCAGGCCCAGCCTGTCCCACAGACGTCCAACCTGAAGCTCGGCAGATTCAGGATCACCGCTATTGTCGATCACATAATTCGCTTTCCTGCGCTTCAGTTCAATATCCATCTGGGACCTCAGCCGGTCCTCAGCCTGTTCCAGCTTCATTCCGCTGCGCTCCATGAGGCGGGCTAACTGCACCCTCCTCGGAACATAGACCACAATAATCTGATCAAACAAGGAATCCAGCTCTGATTCGTAGAGCAGCGGAATGTCCACAATGACGAGCCGCTGCGGATTCTCCTGTTCAAGCGCATACATCCTGTCCTTGATCTCCCTGCGTATTGCCGGATGGGTCAGGTTATTCAGTGTCTTGAGCGCCTCCGGGTCCCGGAAGACAATCTCGCCAATACCTGCCCGGTCCAGCGAACCGTCAGGCAGCAGAATGCGGTCTCCAAAAGCCTCCACCGCCGCCGCCAGCACCGGGTGCCCGGGGAGCATCACCTCTCTGGCGATGACATCGGCATCCACCAGTGCAGCTCCCTTGCGGACAAACAGTGCAGACACGGTGCTTTTTCCCGAAGCGATGCCTCCGGTTAAGCCTATAATCATGTACTCACCTCATAATAACTTCATTATACCCATTACAATTAATAATATCGCGGGCAGCGCAGCGGCATGCTTCATCCAGTAGCTGCCGGATAATCTCAGTCCTGTCTTCATTCCCATCAGCAAAAAGGTCCCGCTGAATACAGCGATCATCAGCGAGGTGGACCACGGGCTGAATCCGAGTAGTGCCGCACCGAGGCCGGCACCGAAGGCATCCAGCGACAACGCGATCCCCAGGATCATGGCTTCCATGGAGGAGATGCTTCCAGAGGCATCCATATCAGCGGAAGACGGCGTGCGGAGAATCTGTATAACCACGCCCAGATGGCGAAGCTCCAGCGAGAATACAGCCGGCTTCAGCTCTGCCTCAGCACTCTGTGCGGCAGCAGCCGTCTCCCTCCTGATCTCCTGCCCGGGCGCAGCCTCTTCCTGCCCCTTCTCCTTCTGTGTCAGCATCTGGAACAGGGACCAGCAGCCCATTAAGACGAGAATAACCGCTCCGACACTGGAAGCGGCATTCGGGGAGACTACCTTTGCCAGCAGCACGCCGACCTGCATAGAACCATAAATGACGACCCCTGAACAGAGCGAGATAATGATAATGGAGAGCAGGGGAATTTTCATTTTACGCAGTCCATATGTAATGCCTACACCAAATCCATCCAGACTAAGCGCAAACGCAAGCAACAGCAGTGACAACAATGGGCTAAGCACCCGCAATCCCTCCCGTGAAGAACCGGAGCCGGAGCTCCGTTTCGCCATAATCAGCAATCTTCACACATTATATGGGCGGGACGGGCAGGAAGTGCCTGCCTTTATACATAACGGTTATAACTCAGATGTAACTAGCCTGGAAACGGGCTGTAAATGCGGCGCTGACTCTAAATAAATATTACAGAATCAGTACAGGTACCGGCTGGCAGCTGGGACAATAATGCGTTCCCCGTCCGCCGACCACACTCTTCTCAATCAGCGTGCCGCAGGTGGCACACGGCTGATCCTTGCGTCCGTAGATCTTGTGCTGATCCTGGTAGCTCCCGCTCTCCCCCTGGCCGTTGACATATGACTTCACGGAGGAGCCTCCGGCATTCACTGCTTCCGTCAGTGTTGCGACAATAGCATGATGCAGTCTGGCCAGCTGATCCTCCGAGAGGGACTTCGCGGTCTCCTCCGGGTGGATGCCTGCACGGTGCAGGGACTCATCTACATAAATATTGCCGATACCTACTATATATTCCTGATTGAGCAGCAGCGGCTTGATCTTGGTGCTCCGCTTAACGACAATCTCCTTGAACCGTTCCAGCGTGAAATCGGCATCCAGCGGCTCCTGCCCCAGCTTGTTCAGCGGCTTCAGCTGCAGATCCTCTCCCGGCTGGAATAGATGCATAGTCCCGAATTGGCGCACATCCGTATAACGCAGCTCCGTCCCATCTGTGAAATGGAAAATAACATGCGTATGCTTGTCCAGCAGCTCGCCCTCACGGTACACCCCGTAACGGCCCTCCATCCGCAGATGGGAGACCATCACCAGCCCGTCAAATACGAAACGCAGGAACTTGCCTCTGCGCTCAACCGTTACCACTGTATGGCCTGCCAGCATATGGGCAAAGGCCTGAATATCATCCGGGCGCTGAATAATCCGCGGCAGCCGGACGGTGACATGCTCTATCTGCTTGCCTGTAATTAACTCATTAAGGGTTCTTCTGACTGTTTCGACTTCCGGCAATTCCGGCATCATGGCTCACCTCCACTCCATTATACCGGATATCTGCCATGTGCGGGGAGCCTATTTCGCTTCGTACCAGTTGCTGCCATAACTTACCTCTGCCTTCAGTGGAACAGATAGCTGCAGCGCTCCGGCCATCACCTCTGGCAGCAGCTGCTTCATCTGCTCCAGCTCCTCCTCCGGCACCTCGAATACTAACTCATCGTGTACCTGGAGCAGCATCCGGCTCTTCAGGCCGCGCTCATGCAGCGCCTTGTCCATATGAACCATGGCCAGCTTGATAATATCCGCAGCGGTTCCCTGAATCGGCGTATTCATCGCCGTACGTTCTGCGAAGGACCGCAGATTGAAGTTCTTCGCATTGATCTCCGGCAGATAACGGCGGCGTTCCAGCAGCGTAGTCACATACCCCTGCTTACGGGCCTCGACTACGATATCATCCATGTAACGGCGCACACCTTGGAACACCTCAAAATACTGCTCAATGAACCGGGCCGCTTCCTTGCGCGGGATGTTCAGGTTCTGCGAAAGGCCGTAATCGCTGATGCCGTAGACAATCCCGAAGTTAACTGCTTTGGCGGAGCGGCGCATATTACTGTCCACACTCTCCGCAGGGACGCCGAATACGTCCATGGCGGTCTTAGTATGAATATCCATATCCTCGACAAAAGCTTCCTTCATCCGCTCATCACCTGAGATATGCGCCAGCACACGCAGCTCGATCTGCGAGTAATCCGCCGCCAGAATCGACCAGCCCGGCTCGGAGGGTACGAATACCTTACGGATCTTGCGGCCCTCTTCGAGCCGGATTGGAATGTTCTGCAGGTTCGGGAACTGGCTGCTGAGCCGGCCCGTGGCCGCAATCGTCTGCCGGTAAAAGGTGTGTACCTTGCCGGTCTCCGGCGAGATTTCCTTCATCAGGCCTTCCACATACGTGGATTGCAGCTTGGCAATGGTACGGTATTGCAGAATCAGGCGCACAGCGTCATGATAAGGCGCAAGCTTTTCCAGAACCTCGGCATCCGTCGAATACCCGGTCTTCGTCTTCTTCACGACCGGCAGACCGAGCTTCACGAACAGAACCTCGCCCAGCTGCTTCGGAGAATTAAGATTGAATTCGGTTCCGCAAGCGGAGTAGATCTCAGTGACCAGCCGGGAGATCTGGGCTTCAAATTCCCTGCCGAGCTGGACGAGATCATCCTTGTTAACAGCAATGCCCTGCTTCTCCATATCGGCGAGAATCCGCGACAGCGGCATCTCCAGGTCCTGGAACAGACCGGTCATGTCCGTCTTGTCCAGCTCCTCCTGCTGCTTATGCACAATGCCTAACACAGTCGCACTCTTACGGGCGACATGCTCACCGAGAATCTTAAGCTCAGGAATTCTATATTTGGCCCCTTTGCCGAAGACATCCTCATCCGGCGACAATCGGGGCAGGCCGTATTTCGTGGTCAGGTCATTCAGATTCTGGCTCGCTTCGGTCGGGTCCAGCAGGTAAGCGGCAAGCTGAACATCGTTAGCGGCTCCGGCAAAAGCAATCCCCTGCCAATGCAGCGCCAGATCGGCACGGTGCAGATCATACCCGCTCTTCGGCGCCTGCTCGTCACCGAGCCAGTCCCGCAGGGGTGCTGCCGCCTTACTCTTCAGCAGGGCAAAAGGCACAAAATAATGCTGCTCCGGCGAAGACAGCCCCAGACCGATCACTTCGGCACGGTGCGGGTTCTCCCCGTTAGATTCCACATGTAGGGCGGAGATGCCCGGCAGTGCCTGAACCAGCTCGCTTATTCCGTCTTCGTCAACAATTGTAATATTAAGCTCTGCGGCTTCCACCACGGGGGAACCCGTCAGGCTACCGTCCGCCGCATGTGAATAGGCGCTCAGCGACAGGCGCTCCAGCAGCGAGCGGAATTCCAGCTTGGCGAGCGCAGGCCCAGCCGTGTCCGTGTTAATCCCGCTGAAGACCATATCCTCCCACGTATGCTCAAGCGGAACCTCGCGGTAGATCGTCGCCAACTTTTTGCTCATGACGGCGCTGTCCGCGTGCTCTTCCAGCTTCTCTTTCATCTTGCCCTTCAGCTCACCGGTTCCGGCCAGCACGCCCTCCACCGATCCGAACTGCTGGAGCAGCTTAAGCGCTGTCTTCTCCCCGACTCCCGGCACCCCGGGAATATTGTCGCTGGCATCGCCCATCAGCCCCTTCAGATCAATGATCTGCTCTGGGGTGAGATCATATTTGTCACGGATCTGCTTAGGTCCGTAAAGTTCCACTTCCGTAACTCCCTTGCGCACCAGCGCTATGGTGGTATGCTCGGAAGCCAGCTGCAGCATATCCTTATCCCCGGACACAATCATCACCTGACGGCCGGCGGCATCCGCTTCCCTGGAGATGGTGCCGATAATATCGTCAGCCTCGTAGCCTGCAATCTCGAATTGCGGAACCCCCAGACCCTTCAGCAGCTCCTTGAGCAGCGGGAACTGCTCGGACAGCTCCGGCGGGGTCTTCTGGCGCCCGCCTTTATACTCCTCATAGCCTTCATGCCGGAAGGTAATCTTCCCCGCGTCGAAGGCCACAATCATATGTGTCGGTTTATGCTCCTCCAGCAGACGC
Source organism: Paenibacillus sp. FSL P2-0089 (assembly GCF_038595095.1). Lineage (NCBI taxonomy): Bacteria > Bacillati > Bacillota > Bacilli > Caryophanales > Paenibacillaceae > Paenibacillus > Paenibacillus sp. FSL P2-0089. Next base: position 2,126,836 of record NZ_CP152006.1, on the reverse strand, counting down.
AGTAGCATCGTCGTGAAACCGTATACCGCATTCGTCTGCTGTCCCGCTGTATTCGTCAGCGGCGGCATGGCGAAGAACGCCCGGTAAATGATATTATTTCCATCAATGAGTATCAGCTTGTCCACACTAGCACCTCGCCTTTTTCTTGCTTTCTCCTTACATAGTAACATATGCTCCGCACCAAGACGAAATGGCTCTGCCACGAATCGCCGCTTTATGCCAAAATAAAAAACAAGCCCCCGGAATGAAGGCTTGCCTCTGGCAGTCTATACTGTTATTGGTTCAAATCCGGACGTTTACCTGTAACCAGATACACTACACTCTCGCCAATATTCGTGGCATGATCGGCAATCCGCTCAATGTAACGGCCAACCAGTGTGAGCAGCATCGCCTGATTCACTGTCTCAGGCTTCTGAACCATATAAGTGTACAGTTCGTTAATCATCGCGCTGTACAGACCATCGACCTGATCGTCATCCTGCGCCATTTTGTAGGCCAGATCCGTATTCTCGTCCAGATAAGACTGAATAGCCTCCGTGGTCATGATCGTGACCAGCTCAGCCATGCGCGGAATATCCACAAGCGGCTTAATCAGCTGCTGTCCCTGGATGCGCATCGTTACCTTGGCTACATCCAGTGCCAGATCGCCCATACGCTCCAGATCGCTGGAGATTTTGAAGGCTACAATAATGCGGCGCAGGTCCTTCGCCACCGGCTGCTGGGTGATGATCAGCCGTGAGCCGATCTCCATAATCCGGTCTTCCATGGCGTTCAGCCGCAGGTCCGCTTTGACAATCTCCTGCGCCCGTACCGTATCAAGGGTCTGCAGGGCCAATATCGCACCATCCAGGGCATCCGTTACATGCTCGCCCATCTGCTGCAGCAGGGTGCGCAGTTCTTCCAGATCTTTATCGAATTCTTTTCTGCGAATCATATCGAAAGTGCTCCTCCTCAAAAACATATGGTCATATCGGGTGAACGGAGTGAACCTGAGACTTACGAGTCAGCTATCCTTAGCCGAAGCGGCCAGAAATATAGTCTTCTGTGCGGGAATCCTTAGGGTTTGAGAACAGCAGCTCCGTGTCCGCAGCCTCCACAATAACACCGTTCAGGAAAAATACAGTGCGTCCCGATACCCGGGCGGCCTGATGCATATTATGCGTGACCATTACAATCGTATACTTATCCCGCAGCTCCTGGACCAGCTCCTCAATCTTGAGTGTGGACACCGGGTCCAGCGCTGAAGTCGCCTCATCCATCAGCAGAATATCCGGCTGTACGGCAAGGGCTCTGGCAATACAGAGACGCTGCTGCTGGCCTCCGGACAGACTTAAGGCCGACTTTTTGAGGAAATCCTTCACTTCCTCCCAGAGTGCAGACTGGCGCAGACTTTGCTCTACCAGGACATCCAGCTCGGCTTTGCTCTTCACACCGTGCAGACGCGGGCCATAAGCCACGTTATCATAGATCGACTTGGGAAAAGGATTGGGCTGCTGGAACACCATCCCCACCTGCTTGCGCAGACTCTCCACTTCAATCTCGTCGCTGTAGATGTTTTTGCCGCCGATATTCACTTTACCTTCAATACGTGTTCCAGGAATCATGTCGTTCATACGGTTAAGGGTACGCAGCAGTGTGGATTTCCCGCAGCCGGAGGGTCCGATAAACGCAGTCACCTGCTTCTCCGGAATCTGCAAATCCACCTTCTTCAGGGCATGGAATGACTCATAGTAGAGATCTAGCTTCTCTATGTCAATGATGGATTTCATTAGTTTCTGTTGTCTCCTTCTCATCATCTTCGTTCCCCATGATAAGCTTTCAGTGTAAATAGAGCTCCAGAGAATTGTTAACGCAGTGTAAAAATCCTTGTACAGTTAGACAATGCCGGAGGAGAAGATGCTTATCTTGTGAGAAAAGAACACCGTCATGTTAAATGACCGGTGTTCTCTTCTTGTTGACAACCAGCTTATAGCCCACGCCGCGGATGGAATCAATATGCACGGATTCAGGGTCAAGCTCCAGCTTCTTGCGCAGGGAGCTGACATGCACATCGACGGTACGCTGGCCTCCGATATAGTCGAAGCCCCAGACCGCATTCATCAGATCATCCCGTGTCAGGACAACGCCCGGCTTGCGGGCCAGATACAGCAGTACTTCAAATTCCTTCGGCCGCAGATTGATGCTCTGTCCGCCCAGCGAGACTTCATAACGCTCGGGGTAGATCTCCAGCTGTCCGAGAATAATCGTCGATGCAGACACCGCCGTCTCGGGCGGAGCTTCTTCGGCAATACCGGAGATCCGCCGCAGTACAGCGCTGACCCGCGCCAGCAGCTCGGATACGCCGAAGGGCTTCGTAATATAGTCATCCGCCCCGGACTTCAGCCCGCGGACGACATCCTCTTCCGCATTCTTGGCCGTCAGCACAATAACCGGTGTGCGGATGCCTTGCCCACGTAATTTATCCAGAATGTCAATGCCGTTCATGCCGGGCAGCATCAGATCCAGTACGATCAATTCAAAAGGTTCTCTAGTCGCACGGTCATATCCTGCCGTTCCATGATCCTCCACCGTCACCTCGTAGCCTTCCTGTGTCAGGTTGTACGACAGCAGCCGGGCCAGTGTCGGTTCGTCTTCAATGACAAGCAATCGTTGTGCCATAGGTTCCCCCGTCTTTTCATAGGTTATTAATTTTACAAAACTGCACACATGCACATCATAGCACCACAATGTTAACTTGGTGTAAAATCATAAATTTATTCTCTATTGATCCGTTATGATCCGCAGGGTTATAGATTCTCTTCCTGCAGCAGCGGCAGTTCAAGGATGAACGAGCTGCCGATGCCCAGATCGCTCTCAACGTTAATTGACCCGCGATGCAGCTCAACCAGATGCTTCACGATGGATAGACCGAGGCCGGTTCCGCCGGAGCTTCTGGAGCGGGCTTTGTCCACCCGGTAAAAGCGTTCAAAGATCCGGGGCAGATCCTTGCGCGGAATCCCCATCCCCGTATCACTGACTGTAAAGCGTACGCTCTCGGTGCCATCCTTCTTCTGGATGCTCACTGCGGTGACTCTGACATTCCCCCCGTCCTGGGTGTAGTTGATCGCATTGGAGAGCAGATTCATGAAGATCTGGCGCAGCTTGTCTTCATCTCCCTCAATGAATAGCTCCGCAGGCACATCCGAGCTAAGTGTAATCTTCTTCTTCTCCGCAACCTTACTGAGCGTTTCCAGTACGGAGCCGAAGAATTCGATCAGATGAACCGGGGAGCATTCCAGCTGAACGCGTTTGGATTCGATTTTGGACAGCTCCAGGATGTCGCCGATCAGGCGGTTCAGCCGTTCATTCTCATCGTAAATAATCTGCAGGAATGAACGCGCCGTCTTCTCATCCGTAACGCCACCGCCCAGGAGGGTCTCGGCGAAGCCTTTTACCGCAGCGACAGGGGTCTTCAGCTCGTGGGAGACATTGGCGACGAATTCGCTGCGCATCTTCTCAAGCCTGCGGATCTCTGTAACCTCCTGAAGCAGGAACAGCATGCCCCGGGAGCAGCCATCCTGAATCATCGGCACCCCATCCAGACGCACAATCCGCTCCACGGGATTATAGATGCTGCGCTCCTCGTGAATAGGTTCACCCGCGGACACTCCATCATCAATCAGCCGCGTAAGCTCATAATGATGCTTGATCTCCTTGTAGGAATGACCGGTCATCTCGCTGTGCTTCACATCAAGCAGCCGTTCGGCGGCCCGGTTGAGCAGGGCAATCTCCCCTTCAGCATTGATCATCACGATGCCGCCGGTCATATTGTCGAGTACGCTTTGCAGCAGGTCCTCATTGTCGCGGATGGTTTTCAGCTGGGCCTGGAGACTGTCGGCCATCGCGTTGATGGCTGTAGCCAGCTGTCCGATCTCATCCTTGCGCTTCATGGGCACCCGGGCATCGTAATCGAGATCGGTAATCCGCCGCGCCACTCTGGTGATCTGCTCCAGCGGTGAGGTCATACTGGAAGCCACCTTGTAGCTCACCAAGGTTGCGGCAATGAACAGCAGCACCAGCCCCCCTGCCATGATCATCCACGCCCGGTTCAGTCCTTCGGATACGGTATCGAGCCCCATCGACAGCCGGATATACCCGTCAAAGCCCTGATCGGAGGACACGGAACCCGCCACATACATCATTTCACGGTCTAATGTATCGCTGTAACGGATCGCCCGGCCAATCCCTTCCTTCGCGGCCAGCAGCTCCTCTTCGCGGGTAGAGTGGTTGTCCATCTCACGCGGATTCTTCTCCGAGTCCCCAATGACCCGGCCTTGCTTCGTAATGAAGGTGACACGTGATCCGGTCAAGATGGATATCCTCTCTGCCTGTTCTGTATAGTAGTTCAGAGCATCCGGGCTGCTGGTATCCATGAATGAGAAGGTGCCGGAGAGCAGCTTTATTTCCCGGGACATGTTCTCTTCCAGCACGGAAATATGCGAATCCTTGAACAGCTGAGCCATGGTGATTCCGGCCCCGGTCATTGATATTCCTATCAGTGCCATAAGTATGATGGTAAGTCGAATGCGGAATGGTTTCATCTGCGGCGTTCCTCTTCCCTCGTGTTTATGTCCATGAGAACACTCTACCTGCATTTTCGGCAAAATACCAGTTCCGGCGGCGATTATCAACGTGGTGTAAAATGTGCGGGGGGCGGGGGCGGGATGCGGAGGCGGGAATATACTGAGGGGCGAGGGAGGAGCGATGTCTGAGATCCAAGAGCCTGGACCGAGGGAGGAGCGATATCTGAGATCCAAGAGCCTGGGCCGAGGGAGGAGCGATATCTGAGATCCAAGAGCCTGGGCCGAGGATGGAGCGATATCTGAGATCCAAGAGCCTGGGCCGAGGGAGGAGCGATATCTGAGATCCAAGAGCCTGGGCCGAGGATGGAGCGATATCTGAGATCCAAGAGCCTGGGCCGAGGATGGAGCGCTGTGGGATCTATAATGGACGCTCCGCAAACGGACCGTTGTTCCGATCGCTGTTGTCTCCAGATTTTATTTATTCCCCTAAACGGTAAAAATCCGGATACAAAGGCGAACGCTACCGCTTCTCCACAATCAGTCCGCCCGCTGCGCTGTTTAAGTGGTGGGAGATACAGGTAAATCCTGTAAACCTCAGACCCTCGCACACATCCAGCACGCACACCCTTGCTCCTATACAATGTATTCGGTTTTCCGCATACATTTAGCCCGCAGCCCCCGCACGTGCACATTGTGTTCGGTTTTCCGCATAAATTTAGCCCGCAAACCTCGCACGTGCACATTGTGTTCGGTTTTTCGCATACAATCGGCCCGCGTACCTCACCACTGCGCATTGTGTTCGGTTTTCCGCACACATTTAGCCCGCAGACCCCGCACGTGCACATTGTGTTCGGTTTTCCGAATACAATCGGCCCGCATACCTCGCCGCTAAACATTGTGTTCGGTTTTCCGTATACATTCCAGGACTCCCATTTGTTTAATCTAAGAAGTCTGTTCTCCAACCCATTGCTCACCTTAACAACAACAGGTTATTTAAACAAACAGATCATAAAACACCAGAAAACGCCCTTCCTAAATGGCATACCTCACCATTTAGAAGGGGCGTTACCGTTGTTACTTACAAACGCTACTGATCCTTCCAGCGCTGCACGCTTAGTGTCACTGTCTGTGCTCCGCCTTCCGGTGTGAGCGTCCGGTTCGCAATGTCCGCCCCGCTGGACGCGGTCTCTACCGTACCCCAGCTTCCGCGCGTCAGCTTATACGTCACGGCGCTGCCTGCCGGAAGGTTCAAGGTGATGGAATAGACGCCGTCACTGCCACGGGTCAGCAGATAGGCTGCATCTGCCGCATTCCAGCTGTTGAACGAACCCGTCAGATAGACCGGAGCATTCGCCGGAGTGGACCCCGGTACGCTAACCCGGAAGGTTACGCTGTCCGCCTGCGGTTCCCCGGAGGTCAAGCTTCCCCCAACCAGACTGGAACTGCCGGTGCCAAAATGATAGTTATTCCCGCCATTGTTATCCCAGGTCCCGCTGCCGTTATTAAAGGCTGCGGTTAGACCTGTGGCGCTGCCAAGCGGGATGGTAATGGCTTTGTAGCCACTGAAAGTAGAGGCCTGCATCCGCACACCCGGTGAAGTCGTCCAGGTTGTCGCCCCATCCAGCTTGTAATGGATATACGAATTACTGAAGGCTGTATTCTTGTAATAGATCGTCGCGGTGTTGCCCGCCGGAGTGGCGGTTGGCACAGGTGTCGCCGTTGGCACTACAGTCGGTGTTGCGGTCGGCGCTACAGTCGGCGCCACAGTTGGTGTTGCGGTCGGCGCTACAGTCGGCGCCACAGTTGGTGTAGCAGTCGGTGCTACGGTTGGTGCCACCGTAGGCGTCACGGTCGGTGTCGCTGTTGGTGCTACGGTTGGTGTAGCAGTCGGCGATGCCGTCGGCGTTACCGGGCCGCCTGCCTGGATATTGCCTGTAGGCGTGTAAGTCCAGGTGCCAGTACCGAACAGATAATTGCTGCCCCCGTTACTGTCCCAGGTGCCGCTGCCGTTATTGAAGCAGGCTTCGAGCTGGGTGGCTGCGCCGATGTTAATGGTGATTTTGTTATAGCCCGCTACCTCGGCGGCTGGAATAGCCACACCCGGAGATGTCGTCCAAGTCCCGCCCACTGGGCGGTAATGAATGTACGGATTGGTGTAACCCTGCTTATAGTAGATTGTCACACTGTTACCGGCAGGGGTAACGATCAGAGCGGCTGCGCTGAGGGCCGACAGATTCATGGCGGCATCATACGCTTTTACCGTATAAGAATAATTAGTGCTGCCTACAAGTCCGTTATCTGTAAAAGAGGTCGTAGCCGAAGTCCCGATTTTCACTCCGTTGCGGTAGATTTCATACCCTGTCACCCCGACATTATCGGTGGAAGCTGACCAGGACACCAGCGCGCTGGAGGCATTCTGTACGGTTGCTGTTACATTTCCCGGAACACTTGGTGCCTGCGTATCGGTTACCGGCTGTGTTTTGGCATAGATTTTGGCGGAGTTGGCGCCCAGGGTAATTGTAATTTGCTTACCAGTGACACCGCCCGCTTGCACGGTCACAGTATCGGAGGGGTTCAACTGGTTCACCAGAACCGTGCCTGCGGTAAGCGTGCTCTCGGCGCGCAGCGGCAGCGTCACCGTCTGTGATCCGCCGGATGCATTACTGAATGCGGAGATGACCTCCTGGCCGACATACGTGCCTGTATCAATCCGCCGGGAGAAGGCGTACAGATTCTGTGCGGACCACATTTCGCGCTGGGTGCCGGTGCGCAGGGCCGGGTTGTTTTTGCGGATCTCGTTCAGCTTGGCTACATGCTTGAAGGTACTGGCATTCTCATTGAAATAATTCTCCAGCACATTGCCGTTTGCATCCCGCTTCACCATCGACCAGCGGTTCCACGTATCCGCGATTCCGCCCGTCATAATCTGCCCGTTGCCGTTGCCCTTGTTCTGCTCCGTTCCCTGGAAGACCACAGGCGTTCCGCGCACGGTGAAAATAAAGGACAAAGCATTCTGCAGCTTCTCAACACTGCCCCCGGCCTCGGTCAGGAAGCGGTTGCGGTCATGATTGTCGATGAAGGTAACCATATGGTTGGCGTTGCCGCCGTAGTAGGAGTCTTGAGCCAGGGTGCCTTTAATATTCGCGTCAAAAGACTGCCCGTATGCGAAGCTGTTCAGCACGGAGAAGAACAACGGGAAGTCCAGCATCCCCCACTCCTTATTCTGGCCGACCCAGCGGGAGACGAATTCGGCATTGCCGTCGAAATTCTCCCCAAAAGTATTCACGCCCAGCAAATTTTGCAGCTCGCCGATATCGGTCGGCTTCATCAGCTTGGCCGCATCGACACGGGCGCCGTCTGCTCCCGTATAGTCAAACCAGCCCTTGATCGAGCTGAAGATGGCCTGCTTGGCGGCAGGAACATCGAAGTCGATATCATCCAGACCACCCAGATCATGATTCTCCAGATAATCCTGGGCCCACTGATCGTACCGTCCGTCGGCAAGAGACCAGTTAATGTCACCATTATGGTGATACCAGGCCGGATTATTGAACGGGGCCGCAGGCTGCAATGTCGGGATATCATAATACGCCTGTGTGCCCAGCATATAATCGCCGATGTGATTAGGCACGACGTCGATAATGACCTTGATCCCGAGCGCATGTGCGGAGTCTACAAGCTCTTTCAGCTTTTCTTTGGTGCCGAAGTAAGGGTTGGCCTTGTTGGGGTCCTTGACATTGTATCCGTGGTAGGCAGTGTTCTTGCCGGTACCGTTGTTCTCACGGTTAGTCATCTGGGGCTCGGCTACCGGTGAGATCCAGATCGCGGTATAGCCCATATTGTGAATATACGGGAGCTTGTCAATGACCCCCTGCCAGTCCCCGCCCTTCATATACCGGAAGTCCTCCTCCGAGTTCTCCCCGTAGCGGATAGCCGCGCCTGTTGCATTATTGGAAGAATCCCCGTCATGGAAGCGGTCAACCATAATCTGATAAATCGTGTCATTCTCGGTTACTGTACCAATACTGGCTGCTTCCACCTTGGCTGGCGGCAGGACAAACAGATTCATCATGATCGACAATACAATGGATGTGATTAGAACGGGAACAAGTAGGCGTGTACGTTTACTTTTCATTCCTCATCTCCCTCTCATGTAAACCGAATGCAATACACTTTCAGTAACGAATAAGCTGCCGTCAATAACTCCAATCTTTTTAACATAGGGAAACCGGTTTCCCCACTAAAAATTAACATGTCCATGTATGCGCTGTCAAGACATATAATTTATAACTTCCACAAGCCGCATCCTATAGGGGCTGCCGACTCTGCAAAACATGAAAAAAATATTATTCGGCACAGCCGAATAGCTGTAGGGGCTTTTCAGGAACCGGTTGCCTCCAGAAAATATAGTGTTAGACTGATAAATAAAAATGCTGCAATATAAGGGGAGCGATATTATAATGAGCCCATCCATTCTGCGGGACGGATTAAAAATCATCTCTTCATGTAAAAAAGACACAGGGGATATCTGGCAGGCTCACTTTGGTGCTGCCGCTATTGGCAGTTATTTTTTTATTAAAACGAATAATCCGGCACCAGAGCTTGCCCGACTTGTAGCTTTGCAGACCGAAGCGATGATCCAAAGGAAAATTGGGGAGAACGGCATACAACATCGTACCGGCTGTGACGAGCAGCTGGCTGTAACTGCCATACTTGAGGCCCTCGATGCAACGATTGATGAGTTACACTGGGTCGGTCATAATGTGATTTACAGCGCATCGTGTCTGCTCTCCATCCACGAACTTAAAGGCTGGGGAAGTACGGAGGATCTTGCCGGAATAACCGATCTTATCCGCTCGTTTGAGCGGACAATTCCGGGGCGGTCATGGATTGGCTTCTCTGCTTCCGAGGTGAAGAGGATGGAGGTTACAGACGAGGACGGCTTTCCGGTCATCTCGACGCCCGGCGAGCTTTCTTCGCTTGTGCTGGAAGAATTAGCTCATTTCCCTGTCATTTACCGGGCAGAAGCACATCATGATCTGATCGGTCATATGCTGACTTTCTCCCACGCGCTAAACATCCTGTATGACCTTGGCCATGTCTCCTTTTTCCAAAGAGGGTTACCGCCTTTAATGAAATTGATTACAGTTCTGCGCCACAGCCGTAACCTTGTACCTGGAGAACCCATCAAGCTGGTTTCACCTGTCGATCATTTGCCCCTGAAGCCGGCTGAGCGTGCGGACGTATTGCCGACCGACATTAAGTTTTGGCAAAAGGACTATAGCGGGCAGGATTGGGATTATGGTCACGTGTTTAAATTCACCCATAGCTTCTATGACCATTTGCAGCGTGTAGAGCACAAGAAAGAGTCGTATATTGAAAAATTCCGGTATACGCTAATTCAATAAAACAGCGTCAGTCTATGGACATTACTCTCGTCCATGGCTGACGCTGTTTCTTTGTTTGAGGTCCTGTTACTTAAACACCGGCTCGCGGAACTGGGCCAGCTTGGCGGCGGAATTCTTTTCGACATCAGCATGGAGGCTGTTACCGTGCGCATCCATGGTCACGATCGCTGCGAAGCCGTCCACCTGAAGATGCCACATCGCCTCAGGAATGCCAAATTCCATGAAGTCTACGGCGTTGACCTTCTTGATACATTCTGCGTAATACTGCGCCGCACCGCCGATTGCATTGAGGTAGACCGCGCCGTGCTCCCCTAAGGCCTTGAGGGTCTTGGGTCCCATACCGCCTTTGCCGATTACAGCGCGGATGCCGAACTTCTTAATAATATCGCCCTGATACGGCTCCTCGCGGATACTCGTCGTCGGGCCAGCCGCTTTCACATGCCAGCCTTCATCATCCTTCAGCATGACCGGGCCACAGTGATAGATGACGGCACCGTTCAGATCGACAGGGGTGTCGTGATCCATGAGGTATTTGTGCAGGGCATCGCGGCCGGTGTGCATCTCGCCGGAGAGGATCACCACATCGCCGACGCGCAGGCTGCGGATATCCTCCTCGCTGATCGGTGTGGTCAGACGGATCTCGCGCGAGCCGCCTGAGCCAGCGGAAGCTGCCGCAGCCGTTTCAGATCCTGCCCCATTCCCTGAAACGGCTGCATCCGAAGCTGCTTCACCCGTCCCGGATACAATAGCCGGTGCCGCAGGAATCGTAGCATCCTCTGGCACCACGCCGGAAGCTGTCCGTTCTGCCGCAGCTACACCCACAGGTTCAGCAACCGGCTGCGGTGCAGCTTCCCCCTCAACAGATATCCCGGTGCCGCTCTCATACAGCCAATCCTGAATGTCACCAGTAGCCGGATGAACCAGAATGCCCTGGCGGCGGAAGGCCCAGCAGTTATAGGCTACAGAGACAAAGAAGCTGGCAGGCAGCCGGTTCATTACCCCGATTTTGCAGCCCAGCAGTGTCACTTCACCGCCGAAGCCCATCGTGCCGATTCCGAGCTTATTGGCATTCTCCATAATGTAATTCTCCAGCTTGCCCAAATCTTCATTAGGATTCACATCCTCAACCTTGCGGAACAGTTGCTTCTTCGCTAGCTCATAGCCCGTGGTACGGTCACCGCCGATACCTACACCAATGAATCCTGCGCTACAGCCTTGGCCCTGCGCCTGATACACGGAATGCAGGATGCACTTGCGGATACCGTCGAGATCGCGTCCGGCTTTGCCGAGTCCCTCCAGCTCTGCCGGAAGGCTGTACTGGATGTTCTTATTCTCGCAGCCGCCGCCCTTCAGGATCAGCCGGACGTCAATGCTCTCTTCCTCCCACTGCTCGAAGTGAATCACCGGAGTCCCTGCTCCCAGATTATCCCCGCTGTTCTCGCCGGTTAGCGAATCCACGGAATTGGGCCGCAGCTTCCCGTTCTTCGTAGCGCGGATAATTGCGTTGTGAATATCCTTCTTCATCTCTATCTGATTCACGCCCACCGGCGTATGAATGATAAAAGTCGGCATCCCCGTATCCTGGCAGATCGGCGATATTTGCTGCTCCGCCATCCCGATATTCTGCGCTATCGTGGTTAGTGCCAGTCCGGAGCGTGTCGCCCGGTCTTCCAGCGCCCGCCCTCTGGCCACTGCCCGGCGCACATCTCCCGGCAGGTTCGTGGAGGTCTCTACAATCAAATTATAAATGCTCTCTTCAAAATGCTGCATCTTCATTCAGTCTCCTCTCCATCTGGTTCAAGCGGCCCTAACTCTGGTACAATTAGTTACTATAATAGCACATTAAGCTGCTCATGAAAGGGGTTACTTCAAAATTGAACTACCATTTCTCCGCCTATCTCTACCGGCTGCAATATATCCAGCGCTGGAGCCTCATGCGCAGCACCGCCCCGGAGAACGTGGCGCAGCATTCGTTCCAGGTCGCCCTGCTGGCGCACATGCTGTGCACCATCGGCAATGCCCATTTCGGCCGGTCGCTGAACGCCGACCGCGCATCCACGATGGCGCTGTTCCACGACGCCACCGAGGTCTTCACCGGCGACATCGCTACGCCGGTGAAGCATGACAACTCGCGTCTGCTGTCCAGCTTCCGCGAGATGGAGCAGGTGGCCGCCGACCGGCTGGCGGCCATGATCCCGCCGGAGCTGAGCGCAGTCTACGCGCCGCTCCTGCAGCCGCACACCAGCTCTCCCGGCTCCGAGGATGCCGGACTGCTCCGCTACGTCAAGGCAGCGGATGTGCTGGACGCTTACCTGAAATGCGTCTGGGAGGTCGCCGCAGGCAACCGCGAATTCGCCGCAGCCAGGGAGCAGACCGCCGCGAAGCTGCATGTGCTGGAGATGCCTGAGATGGAATATTTCCTTAAACACATGGCTCCGGGCTTCGAGATGTCGCTGGACGAGCTGTCTTCCAGTGCGAGTCAGGGACAGTCTGCCGGAGAGCCTGAATCTATAGAGTAGATAGAGTACACATTCGCATGTGTTGGCTCCTAGCGTTGGTTGATATACTTACGTGTTAACAATGCTATGCGAATGCCTCTCTTAAACGGCCCGCATTTTCTCCATCCGCACCAATTGTGTTCGGTTTTTCGCACATATTGGGCCCCACCCAGCCTTCTCGTTAGCGATTGTGTTCGGTTTTTCGCCTACATTTGGCCCACCAGCCTTCTCACTAGCGATTGTGTTCGGTTTTTCGCCTACATTGGGTCCACCAGCCTTCTCGCTAGGGATTGTGTTCGGTTTTTCGCCTACATTGGGCCCACATGCAACTTATAACCCTTATACAATGCAAATAACCCGCCATGAAGCGGGTTATTTGCATATGGTCAGGTTAAGTTAGACACGGTTAGTCTAGTCAGCTTAAGTTAGACACGGTTAGTCTGGTCAGTTTAAGTTGATTCGCTTAGTCTAGTCAAGTTAAGTTCATTCGTTTTTCCTGATCAGTTTAAATTACATCCGGTTTGGTCACATCAGGCTCAACCAGATTCAGCCTGCCTACCTCAACCCAAGCGGCTCGGACAGGATATCCCAGTCCTTGAATACCGGCTGGAGTCCTTGCGAACGCAGCATCTCGGCCATCTCGTTCACGCTGCGGTTGTCCGAGATTTCAAACTGCGGCGTTCCCCCTTCCAGGGAATGTCCGCCCACTTCGGTGGATACCCCTGCGGACATCTTCGTGATGCCGAGCTGGACCAGATGATCGCGCAGGGCCGCAGGCTCCCGTGTAGACAGCGAGATGCCGGAGCGCGGCAGAAATAGGCGGTAAGCCAGAATAATCTGCACCAGCGCACGGTCGGTTACATCGCTTGCGGGATTGAATTCGCCTAAGTAAGGCCGGAACCGGGGAGTCGACAGCCCGATTTCGCATTCCGGGTACTTGTCCTGCAGATATCTCGCATGCAGCGCAGTGGCCAGCGCCTCCTGGCGCCATTCGTACATGCCAAGCAGGGCTCCGATATTCACCGAACGGAACCCGGCTTGACAGCCCCGTTCGGGAGCGTCCAGACGGTTGCGGTAGACGCGTTTGGGTCCTTTTACATGCAGCGCACGATAAGTTTCCTGATGGTAGACCTCCTGATAGAGCGTCAGACCGTCCACGCCAGCTTCTCTGAGCTCAGCATATTCTGCTGTCGAGAGCGGATTCACTTCAATGCTGACGGAGGCAAAATAGCGGCGCAGCACATTCACGCAGTCCCTCACATAACCGGCCGGACTGTCCCTGCGGGATTCTCCGGTCAGAATCAGAATGTGGCGCAGGCCTGTGGCTGCGATGGTCTCCGCTTCCCGGGCGACCTGCTCCAGCGTCAGTTTTTTGCGCGGAAAATCATAAATAGAACTGAAGCTGCAATACGTGCAGTGATTCACGCAAAAATCAGCCAGGTACATCGGTGTAAACAGCTGCATCACATGGCCGAAATGCGTACGCGTTAAGCGGTGCGCCTTCTGCGCCATCTCCTCCAGATAAGGCTCCGCTGCCGGTGACAGCAGTGCCATCAGCCCCTCTTCATCGACCCGCTCTGCACGAAGCGCGCGCTTCACATCCTCTGCCGTATACCGGCTCCATAACGCTTCGTAAGGCAGCTGCTCCAGCCGGGTCATCGTCTCATAAAAGCTCATAACCGTTCTCTCCTCCCTATTCCATCTGTCAGGCCAAGAACCCGGTCAACGGTGAAGAGGCTGCCGCCGTCTCTTCCACAGGCCCCAGTCCGGCGAGATAAGCCTTGCGCCCTGCGGCTACCGCGTCACGGAAGGCTTCTGCCATCAGCAGCGGATCCGAGGCGGTGGCAATCGCTGTATTAAGCAGCACCGCTGCGGCCCCCATCTCCATCGCCTCAGCCGCCTCGGACGGTCTGCCGATTCCGGCATCCACGATCACCGGCAGATTCGTCTCGGAGATCAGAATCCGGATCAGTTCCTTGGTCTGCAGTCCGCGGTTGGACCCGATCGGCGCTCCCAGCGGCATCACGGCCGCAGCCCCCGCTGCCTTCAACCGCAGGGCGGCGGACAGGTCAGGACTCATATACGGAAGCACCACGAAGCCCTCTGCTGCAAGGATCTCGGTCGCCCGGATGGTCTCGGTATTATCCGGCAGCAGATATTTCTGGTCGTTGATGACCTCAATCTTCACCCAGTTCCCCAGCCCCGCCGATCTCGCCAGCCGGGCAATCCGTACTGCTTCCTCTGCGGTGCGCGCACCGGAGGTATTAGGCAGTAAGGTCATATGGGAAGGAATATGGCTGACAATATTGTCACTGCTCTCCGGGTCCACCCGGCGCAGAGCAACGGTAATGACCTGTGAGCCTGATCGCGTAATCACCTCGGGAATGAGGGTGTTGCGGCTGTATTTTCCGGTACCAATGAACAGTCTGCTGGTTAGAGTCACTCCGCCAATCATCAATGGATCTTGCATGTTAACGCCTCCTGGGATAAGTCTTCGTGTTCAGCCTCCGCCTACAAAATGAACCAGCTCCACCCGGTCCCCCTCACTGAGCAGTGTTTCTCCGTAAACCTCTCTGCCAGCAAGCTCACCATTCAGCTCGACAATCACCAGCTTACCGGCCCACTCGGGCCGGGAGAGCAGATCCTCCAGTGTCCGGCAGCTCTCTTCGATTCTTTGCCTCTTTCCGTTAACGGTCACATTCATGCCTGTTCACCTCCTGCTGTGCCCTGTGTTTGAGCCATATCCAGCGCTTCAGCCAGCTCCGCTGCCCTGTCCCTGTGGACCGCTTCCCTGTACGCCATGGCCGCTGCCACCGGGTCCGGGGCTCCGCAGATCCCCGACATGACAGCAATGCCAGCCGCCCCTTGGGCCAGCACCGCTCCGGCATTACCCGGGGTAATCCCTCCAAGCGCAATCAGCGGGATGCGGCTCCAGCGGACAGCCTCGGCCAGTTGCGCAAGTCCCCGTGCCTGCTGTCCGGGCTTACAGGCCGTCGGGAAAACATGCCCGTAGAGGCAGAAGTCTGCTCCCCGCCTTCCAGCCTCCGCCGCCTCTTCCCGCGAGTGTACCGACCTGCCGATCCGCAGGCCCGGTGCAAGCCCGCGTGCTGCGGCTGGCGGAAGGCTATGCCAGGCCAACTGTACACCGCCTGCCCCAGCGGCCAAGGCAATATCGATCCGGTCATTAATGACCAGCTTCGAAGGCGGAACCCCGGCCTGAAGCATCTGCTGCGCCGCCGCCAGCAGTTCGCGGGCGGACATGGCTTTTTCCCGGAGATGGATATAATCCACCATGGGATGTACCGCCGCAGCCAGCTCCGCAAGCTTCTCAGGGTGGAGCCGACCGTCTGAGATGACATGAATTTCGTGCAACGCCTTTCCCCCTCCCGTCTGTCCCAGCTCACACTACACCTCTCCACAACACAAAAAAGACCGCCCCCGTAAAGGAAGCAGTCTGGAATAGAAACAGGAATACCGGTATTAGCCGTATACCCCCGCTGCAATATTCGTTCTCCACTTCCCTACGCTGGTATAACCCAGATCAGGTTCAAAGGGTCCGAGCAGATACGCCCGTCTCAGCCTTGCGGCTCCCCTAGTGATCGTTCTATGCGGTTGTTTGGCCTTGCTTTTTGTATATTAGCATATAATTCCTGTTAGAGCTATTCTTTCGTAGATTTTACTTCAATTACAAAAGCCACGGATGAACTCCCTTCTGAAAATTTACCATCCTCGGATGTCCAGAATGCTGATATGCCGTAGTAATAAACGCCTTGTTCTTTTGGAGCATTAAAAGAGCCGTTCTTCAATGGAATTTGCACTTCTTTATCATCGACAAATTGCTGAACGGTTAACCCGCCGGGTGCCGGTTTATAAGTAAAAGCAACATCGATCCCCCCCTCAGGGGCTATAACAGTGGGAGTAACCCCCTGTACCAAGGATTGTCCTCCTGTATAATCTGCACATCCTAATTTTCCCCAGCAATAGCTGCCTTGGGTAACCGGAATTTGGGTTTTCCCGGAAGTAACAAGGGGTAGCGGCGGCGATTCCTGTGTAATTCTAATCCCAATGCTTTTTGCATATCCTTCCAATCTTGTGTTTTCCACAACTCTCCCTGCAAAAGGAGTCCAATAAATGAACACTACCAGAAAAATTAAAATCCCCGCTGCAGATAGAATGAATCCTTTTTTTCTAAGCATCCCTATCCCCTTTTCATATCAAATTATCTAAATAGACGGAAATATATTGTAATAGTTACAAGCGCAGAAAAAAAGCCTGCCGGCAAGCGGTTAGGCTTTTTTAAAATAAAATTTATATGTTGCACACAAATCTGCATCCAGATCTTATTCTGCACCCATTATCCGTTGACAACCTCGCCGCCGTTCACATGCATCACCTGTCCGCTCACATAGGAGGAATCGTCCGAGGCCAGGTATACATACGCCGGTGCCAGCTCTTCAGGCTGCCCCGGGCGCTTCATCGGCTGGGTGCCGCCGAACTCACTGACCTTCTTCGCGTCAAAGGTGGACGGAATCAGCGGGGTCCAGATCGGTCCGGGCGCTACCGCGTTCACGCGGATGCCCTTATCGGCCAGATTCATTGACAGCGAACGGGTGAAGCTGAGAATGGCTCCTTTGGTGGACGAATAGTCCAGCAGCTGCGGGCTGCCGCGATACGCCGTGATGGAGGTCGTGTTAATGATCGTAGCGCCTTTTTTAAGATGAGGCATAGCTGCCTTCGTCAGGTAGAACATGGAGAAAATATTCGTCCGGAACGTACGCTCCAGCTGCTCCGCTGTAATGTCCTCAATATGGTCCTGCGGATGCTGCTCCGCCGCATTGTTAATCAGGATGTCAAGCTTGCCGAGTCCTTCAACGGTTTGGCGAATCAAGCTCTGACAGAAGCATTCGTCCCCGATATCCCCGGCGATCAGAATACACGTTCTGCCCTCCTGCTCCACCTGGCGCTTGGTCTCTTCCGCATCCTCATGCTCGTTCAAGTAGGAGATCACCACATCCGCGCCCTCCTTGGCAAAATGCACGGCAACCGCACGCCCGATCCCGCTGTCGCCTCCGGTAATGAGCGCGGCCTTGCCCAGCAGCTTGCCTGCTGCCTTGTACGCAGGTGTCTCAAACTCCGGGAGCGGGTTCATCTCACTCTCAATTCCCGGGCGCTGATCCTGTACCTGCGGGGGCAGAGTTTTGACAGGTTGTTTGTTAGTGTCTGGCATAATCCATTCTCCTTTCGCTGTCCACAGTATTGTTGATTAATCATGTTAGCATGGCTTAAGGTCTGGTGTTTATGCACAGGCAGTGTGCCTGCTTGACTGTACGTTATGTTACTTACCACACTTGGCAGCCGCCCAAACAGCCAATCTTCATTCAACGGTGCCTATATCGGAACGGTAGTACGGTAAGCAACGAACGTTTCCAAAAAGAATATTATCTATATCCGCTAGGGGGAATGTCCTATACTTTGTGGGGAACGACAACTACCTTAACTGAGGGGACGCTTCTATCATGGGAAATGAGCGCATCTTGCTGACGAACGGAACTGTAATCGATGGAACCGGACAGCAGCCGCTGCATCATGCAAGCATTGAGATTGTTAATGGCCGTTTCGGCACCATAACACAGTATAGTGACATTAACGGGAGAATCGGGCATGACTCCGCAACAACAGTGATCGACCTTGAGGGTCTGTTCCTTTTGCCGGGGTTTATTCACACCCATGCCCATACCAGCTTCAAGTACATACAGAATGAGCCGCTGCACGGATATCATACGGAATATTTGGCCGCGTGCCTTGCGGAAGGAATTACTACGATCCGGGATGAGGGGATGACTACGGCAGCATCGATTGATGATGTGGTCACATATACGCAGCAGTTGGAGGACGCTAATTCTCCCAGAATTCTTACATCCGGCAAGGTATTCACCGCTCCAGGCGGGTACGGTGGTCAGGAGCCTATCGGAGTAGGGAGTGCAGAGGAGGCGCGGCTTAAGGTCCTTGAAGTCTTGGGACAAGGAATACATTTCATCAAAACAGCGCTGGAAGACGGCTACGATCCCGCAACCGCCGGACTGCCGCAGCTGAATCAGGAGATTCTCGAAGCGATCTGCCAGGAGGCCAGGAGTATGGGTGCTTGTGTGTCTGCTCATGTTACAAGTGCACGCAATCTTCAGATTCTGGTGGATGCAGGGATCAGCGATGCTGCGCATATGGTCTACGACCGGCTGGACGATCAACTGATCCGGCAAATGGTGAGCGGGAGCATCCGTATCGTCCCCACCCTCACCGTACTCCAGATGTTCCAGGACAAATTCGGTGCGCCGCTGCTGGAGCAAGGGCTGGATAATGTCCGGAGATTTATTCAGGCAGGCGGGGAGATTGGGCTGGGGGATGATTTTATTGAAGAAACTCCTCCGTGGTACAGAGCCGGTATGCCGTGGAGGGAGATCCAGCTGTTAGGCCAGGCCGGCCTCTCCCCGATGCAGATTATTGTGGCTGCCACTTCAACCGGTGCCAAGATCTGTAAGCTGGAACATGAGCTCGGTACCATTGAGACAGGCAAGAGGGCCGATCTGTTGGTCGTCGGGGGAGATCCGCTGGCGGATATTAACAACCTGCGGCAGGTCAGCTGGGTAATGAAAGACGGCAAGATCGTATCGAAATCATACTAACAGGAGGTTTTGCAAAATGAATGCAAGAATCACACTATCTCCGGTCACCCCGGACGATATCGATTTCATCACAGAACTGGAGACCAATACCGCCCTCTGGCCCTTCGAGGATATGATTCCAACTGACAAGGAGGCAGTCCGGAAGACGGTGACGGAACGAATCGCTAGCGACTGGCATAGACAATTCCTGATCCGGCTAGCTACTCCCGAAGCAACCCCTGTAGGGGAACTGAGCATACACTGGTATGTAAAAGAGCGCGAGAGCTGGGAGCTGGGCTACAGCCTTTTCCCTGAATACCGGGGGCAAGGCTACTGCACCGAAGCGGCGCAGCTGGCCTTGAAGCTTGCTTTTGAAGAATGGAAGGCCCACAGAGTCGTGGCTATGTGCAATGAATACAATACCGCATCCATCAAGGTGCTGGAACGCTTGGGCCTGACCCGCGAAGGCGTATTCCGGGAAGAAATACACTGGAATGACCAGTGGGTGAACCAATACTTTTATGCGATACTGGACCGGGAGTACCGGGCGATTATCGGGATATAGCGGAAGGATGCTGTATTCGGTTTTTAGCATACATAAAACCAACATGGCTTCATGGTGCAATTGTATTCGGTTATCTGTGAAAACACGTCTTCTGCGATAAACGCAGGCCTACACGGCACGTCCAGTCCAATTGTGTTCGGTTTTTCGATTACATTCGCCTACCTGGCACGTCCAGTCCAATTGTGTTCGGTTTTTCGATTACATTCGGCCTACACGGCGCGTCCAGTCCAATTGTGTTCGGTTTTTCGATTACATTCGGCCTACCTGGCGCGTCCAGTCCAATTGTGTTCGGTTTTTCGATTACATTCGGCCTACGCGGCGCGTTCATTCCATTTGTGTTAAGTTTCCCGGGTTACATATGTTAAATAAATGAAAAGACGACATTCTGTTTTTAGCCACGTTGCTCATTTTCATGCTGGAGCTGTGCCTTGAAAGACATGTTTGTTTTCGCATACATCGGGTCGATATCTCTTCATAGCAGTACATCGCCCCTCATGACAAGACCTCACTCCTTGGGATAACGGCCTTATTTCCAGAACTCTATTCATCTTCCTTCACAATTGCATCCTGAACCTTACCCGCACCCCTAACCTTTGTTGAAGTATTTAGAATCGCCTGCGTCACCGTTGTCCCTTCATCCAGCTCTATCTTAACCCCTGTTGCAGTGGCAGCGGTCTTAAGCGTGCGTATGGAGCCTTTTTGCAGGTGGAGGAAGGGTCCTTTGGCTTCAATGTTCACATCTCCGAAATTGCCGTTAAGCGTCACTACGATCCCGGCTGCAAGGCCGGATGGCAGATCAATATCTGTGAACCCGTCTCCGGTACCCTCCCCCTCTTCCAGATTTACACCGGACTGTACCGACAATGCCTTCACCCAGGTTGTACCTTCGGTGAGCAGGCGGGCAGTTCCACTATTCTTCTGCACAATCACTTGGTTCATGGTTGTGTTTTTGAGCTGCACTGAGGGATCTCCGCTTCCCTGTATGATGACCTTGCCTAGTACTTCAACACTGTCCAAGTTCACCTCTCCGTTGCCGATTCCTTCCTCCAGGACCAGGTCTCCAAAAATCTTCAGATTCTGCAGCAGCACATCATAGCCGGATACAGTGACATTATTATAGTATTTGATAGCTCCTGGTTTAAAGCTTCCGAGCCCCTCAGAACGGCCGATAGTTACACTCTGCAAGCCGCCGCTTGTGACATTGTAATAATCCAGCAGTGCAATTGCTTCGGCCCGGGTCATCGCCTGTTCTGGAGCAAACCGCCCGTCCGGGTACCCCTTCATTCCTCCGTCATTGATCAGTGCAGCGACATCGGCTTCACTCCAGCCTGCAATCTGATCCTTATCGCTGAACATGGATAATACCTCCGTGCTTCCCGTCTCAAAATACATCATTCTGCTCACCATAATCGCCGCCTCCTGGCGCATAACGGGATCGCCCGGACGAATCGTGCCTCCGTAACCCTTGATGATGCCCACTTCCAGCGCTTTCGAGATTTCTTCGTATGCCCAGCTCGTCTTAGGCAGATCGCTGAAATCAGCCTTCACCTTGCTCTCAGTCGTCAGCCCGGCCAACTGGTTGATTAACGCGATAAATTCCGCTCTAGTGATCGCCTGATCCGGCCGGACTGACCCGTCCGCGAATCCCTTCAGCCATCCCTTTTCCAGCCAGCGGCTCATCTGCTTCTGCGCCCAGTGTCCTTCATAATCGGCTGCCGCAGACATATGCCCGGCTGAACCCAGCAGCAAGCCCAGACTCAGCCCGACCGTTACTAATTTTCTTCCTATCATTACTGCGCTCACTCCTAAGTATGTATGTGATGCCAAATGAACCAAGCACCTAATCACAGTGTACCGGAATACATAGCCGTTGGGAACAATATCCAACCATGTGCATCCAGACATGCGAAACAGCCCTGGAGGCCGAGGCTTCCAGAGCTGTTATCACACTGCCCATCCGGCAGCAGGTTATTTAGATAATTGTGTTGTAGACCATGAAAAAGATCATGACGACCAGCGAGACCATCAGCAGCAGACTCATGGTACGGATCTTGGCAGTCTCCGCAGAGACATCGCGGTTCTCTCTCATGCCAGCCGCAGCAAGGCGCAGAGGCTTGGTCATAATCCCGCCGAACGCGAACATAGCCAGCAGAAGCACCGTAACAATGATCATCCAAGGTACAGAATACTCGCCCTTAGTCATCATGTAGCCGCCGGTCAGCAGCTGAATCACCAGCCCGTATTGGGCAAAGCGGTTGAATCCGCCGATTGCACTGAGCGTGCCTTCCTTCGCCGGGGAGGACAGCTTAGCCGTCCCGCTTAAGATAAACGGCAGCACCAGATAGAAACCGAGTGCCAGTGTCCCGATCATATGCAGAAAAAAGAAAATATGACCCATTGTAATCTCCTCCAATTTTGAATGTGAGGCCTTCGGCAGACTGCCGGGGTTACATGGTTACAGAGGAAGTCACCGCGCGGACCGAATCAGCGGACTGGTCGAGTGCCGCCTGTTCCTCCGCCGTAAGCTCCAGTTCAAAAATCCGCTCAATGCCCTCTGCTCCCAGAAGCGCAGGAACTCCCATGAACAGGTTCTCATAGCCGTATTCACCCTCAAGCAGAGCGATTACCGGTATGATCCGTTTCTTGTCCTTGAGAATAGCCTCCGCCATCTGAACCAGGGATGCTGCCGGAGCATAGTACGCGCTGCCGTTCCCAAGCAGGCTGACAATTTCACCGCCGCCCACACGGGTACGCTGCACAATCTCTGCAATGCGATCTGCCGGGATAAGCGTCTCGATTGGAATACCGCCTACGCTGGAATAACGCACTAACGGCACCATATCGTCACCATGGCCGCCCAGCACGAAGCCGCGTACATCCTCTACCGATACATTAAGCTCCTGAGCGATGAAAGTGCAGTAGCGGGCCGTATCCAGCACCCCGGATTGCCCGATGACACGGTTCTTGGGGAAGCCGAGCGCATGATAGGCCACGTATGTCATCGCATCCACCGGATTGGTCAGTATGATCACAATGGACTCTGGGGCCACGCGCTTCACATTCCCGCAGACCGATCTGACGATATTCGCATTGGTATTGACCAGATCCTCACGGCTCATGCCGGGCCCCCGGGCAATCCCTGCGGTAATAATAACGATGTCAGAATCCGCTGCGTCCTCATAGCTCGAAGTTCCGGTAATTTGAGCATCGAAGTTCTGCACGGGTCCCGCTTGGAGCATATCCAGCACCTTGCCCTTGGTAGGATTCTCAAGCTGAGGAATGTCAAGCAGCACTACATTGCCAAGCTCCTTCTGGGCAAGCATAAGCGCCGTGGTCGCGCCGGTGAATCCGGCACCTACGACAGTGATTTTTGAACGTTTGATCGCCACGGTAGCCCTCCTAACCTGATGATAGTCTGAAGGCGGCCAACATAGATATAAGCTACACGGATGTGCAGCTTATATCTGTAGTATTTACCGGCCCGGCCTCTTACAGATGGTTGATGATCTCGTCAGCAAAAGCAGAGCATTTCAGCTCAGTCGCGCCTTCCATCTGGCGGGCAAAGTCGTAAGTAACCGTCTTGTTGTTAATCGCCGTACTCATTCCCTGGTAGATCAGGTCAGCCGCTTCCTGCCAGCCCAGATGCTCAAGCAGCATAACGCCGGAGAGAATAACAGAGCCCGGATTCACTACATCCTTGTCAGCATACTTAGGTGCCGTACCATGTGTAGCTTCGAAAATAGCATGTCCCGTAATATAGTTAATATTCGCTCCCGGAGCGATACCGATGCCGCCAATCTGGGCAGCCAGTGCGTCGGAGAGATAGTCACCGTTCAGGTTCAGCGTTGCAATGACATCGAAGTCTGTCGGGCGTGTCAATACCTGCTGAAGCGCAATGTCCGCAATGGCATCCTTCACGATGATCTTGCCTGCTGCTTCGGCTTCCTTCTGGGCAGCATTCGCAGCCGCTTCACCGTCGCGTTCCTTGATGACATCGTACTGGTTCCAGGTGAAGACCTTATCGCCGAACTCTTGTTCAGCCACTTCATAGCCCCAGTTCTTAAAGGCGCCTTCAGTGAACTTCATGATGTTGCCTTTGTGTACCAAGGTTACGCTCTTGCGTCCGTGCTTGATCGCATACTCTACTGCTGAACGAACAAGGCGTTTCGAGCCTTCCTCGGATACAGGCTTAATACCGATACCGGATGTTTCCGGGAAGCGGATTTTGTTCACGCCCATTTCCTTCTGCAGGAATTCGATCACCTTTTTCACTTCGGCAGAGCCTTCCTGATATTCGATACCAGCATAGATATCCTCTGTATTCTCACGGAAAATAACCATATCCACCAGCTCAGGATGCTTCACCGGAGAAGGAACGCCGTCGAAGTAGCGCACCGGGCGCAGACATACGTACAGGTCAAGCTCCTGGCGCAGCGCTACGTTCAGGGAGCGGATACCTCCTCCAATCGGAGTGGTCAGCGGGCCCTTGATGGCCACAATATACTCACGGATCGCTTCCAGCGTGTCGTTCGGCAGCCATTCACCATATGTATTGAAGGCCTTCTCGCCGGCAAACACTTCGTACCACGCAATTTTCTTCTTGCCGCCGTAGGCTTTCTCTACAGCTGCATCCAGCACCCGCTTGGAGGCTTTCCAAATGTCACGGCCTGTCCCGTCACCCTCGATGAATGGAATGATCGGCTGATCCGGAACCAGCAGCTTGCCGTCTTCGATTGTAATTTGTTCGCCTTCTGTGGGCAGATCGTATTGTTCCAGTTTCAACATTGGTAGATATTCCTCCTAAAAGTATGATGTATAAGCATTCATATCATTCATTGTACTAAAGGGGTAGAGCAGCCCGCAAGGGCCGCCCTCCCTGACGGCCTGTTATCGCTCGTCTACAGGGACGTACTTCATGTCGGACATGCCTGTATATTCCGCACGCGGACGGATGATACGGTTGTCTTCGTACTGCTCCAGAATGTGCGCCGTCCAGCCCGAAGTACGGCTGATCGCGAAGATAGGGGTGAACAGCTCCCGTTCAATCCCCAGCTGTGTGTAGACCGATGCCGAATAGAAGTCGACGTTTGGTTTCAGCCCCTTTTGGCTGGTGATCAGCTCTTCCACCTTGACGGACATGTCATAAAGACTGGTGTCATTCTTCATCGTGCCCAGCTCGCTGGACATCTTCATCAGGTGCTTGGCGCGCGGGTCGCCGTTCTTGTAGACACGGTGTCCGAAGCCCATAATCTTCTCGCGGCGCTCCAGCTTGCCCTGGATATACGGCTCTACCGCATCCAGGCTGCCGATCTCCTCGAGCATCTTCATTACGGCTTCATTCGCCCCGCCGTGCAGCGGCCCTTTAAGCGCCCCGATCGCTGAGGTCACACCGGAATAGATGTCGGACAAGGTCGCAACCGTTACCCGTCCGGCAAAAGTCGAAGCATTCAGCTCATGGTCGGCATGCAGCACAAGCGCCGTATCCAGCGCCTTGACGGATACCGCATCCGGCTCTTTTCCCCACAGCATGTAGAGGAAGTTCTCAGCGATGGTCAAGCCTTCCTTCGGAGCTACCGGCTCCAGGCCTTTGCGGATGCGTGCCAATGCGGCAACTACGGTCGGAATCTGCGCCTGCAGCTTCAGCGCCTTGGTCTGGTTCGCTTCCTTGCTCATATCATCGGCGGCTTCATCGTACAGCGCCAGACTCGATACGGCAGAGCGCAAAGCGGCCATGGTGTTGGCTTCCTTGGGATACAGCTTCATTTGAGTGAGCACCTGCTCCGGGATCGGAGCGTGAGCGCTGAGGTCGCGCCGCAGAGCTTCAAGCTCCGGCACCGTCGGCAGACTGCCGAACCACAGCAAATAAGCGGTCTCCTCAAATGTGGCATGGTCCGCAAGATCGTCAATATCATAGCCGCGGTAAGTGAGCACTCCATCTACGATAGAGCTGATTGAGGAGGTCGTTGCAACAATGCCTTCAAGTCCTTTAGTAGCTGTCATAGTATCTCTCTCCTTTGCCAACAAGAGTGTATAGTGCCGCTTCAAACCTCATGTAAACATTTACATTTCCAAGTATTTCAACTCTCTCTGAAAAAAAGCTTCAGGACCGGCTCAGAAGATTGCAACTAAATTTCTGCTCTTTAACCTTTAATTATCATACCGGATTTTGACGGTTATGTGAACAACGTGGAAGCTTTACAGGACATCAAATGATTTTATCGGAGGGATAGAAAAAAACGAACGCAAAACCTGTTTCATGAACGCGCTTCCAGGTTACGAATATGCCCGCTGTCTGCCCTTTTCTAGCGCTGCTAGTCTTTTCACACCCCCTATGAATATATATAAGACGAGCCGTTATTTCTGGAATCCGCCAGAGTAGGAGGGACCGAAGATCGATACACTTGTGCTTAAAAGAATGCTGCGCGGCCTCTGGGTCGTGCTTGCCGCCGCCCTGATTCTGCTGGCTGTATATGTACTGCTGCCGCTCCTGTACCCCCTGCTGATCGCCTGGCTGCTGGCTTATCTCATGCATCCGCTGGTCCTGATCCTTAAGGGGATGAAGCTCCCCGGCTGGCTCGCTGTCTCCCTCTCGCTGCTGTTCTACATCGGAGGAATCGCTCTTGTACTGACCGCTCTCATCACACGGCTCGTGAAGGAGCTGATCGGGCTGCTCCAGACCTTCGATCTTCATACCGATCAGTGGCGGGAGCTGCTGCTGTCCTTGAGCCGTAATGCCAGCATTCAGAATATTATTAACCAAATCAACCAGTTTTACCACGACAATCCGGGTTATCATGCCACCATTGACAGCAATATCAACCGGACCACTGAAACGGTCGGCCAAGCCGTGACGCAGATGATCACCGGATTCTTCAATATCATCCTGAAGCTGATCTCCTCGCTGCCGAGCCTTGGAACCATTCTGATTGTCATCGTGTTGGCCGCCTTCTTCCTCAGCACCGGCTGGGAACGGCATAATGCCAAGCTGACTGCGTGGCTCCCAGCCCCGCTGCTAAGACCGGTGTCGGAGATCTGGAAGGATCTGCGCAAAGCGCTGTTCGGCTACATCCGCGCCCAGCTGGTGCTGATCTCCGTAACGGCGGTAATTGTGATCATCGGCCTGCTGCTGCTGGGGGTCAAATCAGCCTTCGCCATCGGCCTGACCATCGGTATCGTCGATCTGATTCCTTATCTGGGTGTTGGTATCGTCATTCTGCCCTGGGCCTTGTATTCATACATGACCGGGAACATGGCGCTGGCCATCGGGCTGCTGGTGCTCTACGGCATCATCCTGATCACCCGCCAGGTACTGGAGCCCAAGGTACTCGCCAGCAGCATCGGCGTCGATCCGCTCGCCATGCTGATCGGCATGTTCGCCGGCCTTCAGCTGATGGGCATGCTCGGCCTGATTCTCGGCCCGGTGCTGCTCGTTATTCTCGACGCATTCGCCCGCGCCGGCGTATTCCGCGCCCTGCGCACTTATATCCTCAGCGGCAGGCTGCATTAGGGGGCCGCGTTCGAAACTAACTTTGCTCCGCACCACTCCCTAACGCCAAAAAGGCATCCAGCCGCAGTATCCTGCACTGAACACCTTTTGACAAGCCTGATTACTTCCTTATTACCCGCTTACCTGCGGTAGAAGGTGAACGTGCCGTTCTTCATCTTCTTCTCGATCCATTTCAGCAGAAAAACCCGGTAAAGCGGCCGGGTCAGCGGAAATACCAGAGTAAAGCCGATCAGATCCGTGACAAACCCCGGCAGAATCAGCAGCAGACCGCCGAAGAAAATACATAAGCCGTCCAGCATGGTCCGTCCGGGCACCCGGCCCTCCTGCATATGTGTTCTGCTGTCCTGCAGCACTTTCTTGCCCTCGAACCGCATCATTAGCAATCCGATGACTGAAGTAGCCAGCATGATCAGCAGCGTCTTGGGCGCTCCAAGAAAGCTTGAGACATAGATGAAACCGAATAATTCCACGGCCGGGACTGCAAATAGGGCGGCCCACAGCCATTTGTTCCTGATCATACTGCTCCTCCTTCTTCTTTACGTTAACGCTATTCTTCTTCCTTCAGCGCAGCCAGGATGGCATGGAACAGCTCGGGCTGTGCCCTGTCGATCCGCACCGGCCTCCATTCCCCGTTCAGCCAGACATGGCTCGTCGAGCCGCTGACCAGAAGCTCGCCTGCGGTCCGCTCCTGCCCTTCCTGACCCGCCGCCATCCGGCGGATTTCATATTCATACACAACCCTAAGAGCCGAGAAGGTGGTTAACCGCGCATACACGGTAATAAGATCATCATATCGCGCGGGGCTTTTAAATTGCAAATCTGCAGAGGTTACCGGCAGCAGCAGACCGAGGCCCTCCAGCCTCTTGTAGTCGAAGCCCAGCTCACGGAACATCTCCGTCCGGCCGCACTCAAACCAGATCAAATAGTTGGCATGATAGACCACACCCATCTGGTCGGTCTCCTGATAACGTACACGGATGGAGGTACTGTGCCAGCGGCTGGCCCATCCCGGTTGATGCGGATTCATATTCATGCTCCTTTCTAAAATACAGCCTGTCCGGTAGCCAGCAGAACGCTTAAGCGCCGACACCGCCGGATGCAGACTTCAGCGGCAGCTTGCGGCGCGAGCTTCGGGCAACATAGAACAGCAGGACCGCACCCGCAGCCGCACTAAGCATACAGGAGAGGTTCATCAGCCCGACCCCGCCCTGATTCAGCAGCATCCCGTTCAGCAGATTGCCCAGAATGCCGGCTAACCCGGAGAATACGATGTTAAATACACTTTGCCCGGTCGCCTGCATCTCCGGTGAGGTAATCTTCGATACATATTCAACCGCCGCGATATAAAAGAACCCGAACGAGAGGCCGTGAAGCACCTGTACGCCGATCATGACGGAAGGGTACGGGAAGGCCACCTGAATGCCCCAGCGCAGCACATAGATTAGCGCACCAAGCAGCAGCGTCCGCTCCATGCCGAGCCTGCGGATGACCCGGGAGGCGAAGAACATAGACGGAACATTGGTAATCGACGCCAAGAACAGAGCGATTCCCGCAGAGCTAGTGGACCCGCCGACCGACTGGAAAGCAATCACGAAATAGGTCCCGAAGGCCGTCATGGTCTGATTGACCAGAAAGCTCCCGCCCAGGAAGGCCAGGAAGATGCGGTTGCCAAGCAGCTTTTTGATCCCCTGGGAGAAGGACTGGCTCATCATATGATTCTCCTCCGCCTGCTTGGGAAGAGTGAAGGCAATCACTACAGCGACGCTATTCAGCAGCAGAAACGGCAGCCAGATGGTCGATACAGAGAACTTGGATACATACTGTCCCCCCGCAATGGCCCCTACGGCGGCGCCTATGCTCATCATCATGCGGATGCTGCCGTAAGTGGCCCCAGACTTGTTCGCTGCCGCTATGGCGTATGAGTCGGCTATAGGCGCCTGTGTAGAGGAGAAGATCGTGGACACGGTATACACCAGCATCAGCACGATGAAATATTCCGAACGGTACAGAACCGCAAGCACCGCCGGAACCGCCACGCTCAGAATCAGCACCAGCCGCGCCTGGTTATACCGGTCGGAGACCATTCCCCATAAGGGCTGGACACAGATGGCGATCAGCGTACCTATAGCCATCAGCACGCCGATCTGGCTGACTTCAAGTCCGTTCGATTTCAGCAGCAGCGAGAGGTAAGAGCCGAAGGAGCCTCCGGCCAGTCCCAAAAATAGATAGAACCCGCGCAGCTTTGTTATTTTTTCCATGGGGATTACAAGTCCTCTCTCATTCTTTTTAACAGAATACCCAACCTTCATAGCCGCCTGCTGCATTAAATAGAGCACAACCTATTATGAGGCGGTGGACAAGTGGGCCAAGTCAATAGATTAACACGAAGCAAACCCTGTCTGAAGGATAAACTTAATACGGGCAGAGCCGCCAGTTCAGGCTTCGGCTGGACATCAAGCAACTGGAGCGGTTATGCCATTTCCGGCAAAAAAGGCAGCTACCGGCAGATATCCGCCGACTGGATCGTCCCTTATGTAAAGCCTACGGAAAAAGCTACGTTCTCCTCGGCCTGGATCGGCATCGACGGCTTCAAGAACAGCAGCTTGATCCAGACCGGCACCGGCCATGAGTCGGTGAACGGCAAAGTCAGGTATTATGCATGGTGGGAGATTCTCCCCGCCTCTGAGACTGTAATTCATCTCCCCGTCTCTCCCGGCAACCATATGCGGGCTTCCATTGTCAAGCTCAGTCCCGGAAAATGGTGCATCACCCTGCGCAATCTCAGCAAATGCTGGGTTTTCCGCACGGTACAGCGCTATAACGGACCGCAAAGCTCAGCCGAATGGATTGTCGAAGCACCGCAGGTGGGATTCGATATCGCTCCGCTGTCCAAGTTATCCACAGTCTGCTTCACCTGTTGCCAGGTCAATGGACGCAGCCCCAGACTAAAGGCCTCAGACGGCGGCATTATGATCCAGAATAAGAAGCTGCTGGCCGTGCCTTCTCCTCCGCGCTCTTGCGGAAGCGCCTTTTCGGTCAGACGAATCTATCATAAAAGTCCTCCTGCTGTGTATTCCAGGAACCCTATTTATACGACTCCCTAACAGGCTGACATGCCGTCTGCTCCAGACACTCAGGTCCAATATATCCATTTGCATTATCGATATCAAAAAAGAGCAGCGGCAATCAAGCGCCACTGCTCTTATCATTATATCTTATTCGTGCTGCAGAAGCTCTTCCAAATCCTAGTCGGCTGGAATCGTATCTACCTTCACCAGGTTAGTGGAACCGGAACGTCCAAGCGGGATACCTGCAGTGATGACTACAAGATCGCCAGCTTTAACCAGACCGGAAGCTTTACCGCCGTTAAGAGCTGTTTCCAGCAATTCGTCAGTAGAATGAGCTTCAGGACCGAATACAGGAGTTACGCCCCATACCAGCGCCAGCTGACGCATGGTTCTTTCCTGGGTGGTAACAGCAATGATCTGTGATTTAGGACGATATTTGGAAACCACGCGTGCAGTGTGGCCAGTTACCGTTGAAGAAATGATCGCTTTAGCATTCAGATCCAGAGCGGAGATCGCTACGGATTGGCTGATCGCTTCAGTTACAGTAGTTTCTTGAGCAATCTGCTGCTTCATGAAGATCTCACGGTGGTTCAGGGCAGATTCTGCTTTCTCAGCAATACGGGACATAGTCAGTACGGATTCTACCGGATATTTCCCGGCAGCAGTCTCACCGGACAGCATGATTGCATCGGTTCCGTCGAAGATTGCGTTCGCTACGTCACTTGCTTCAGCGCGGGTTGGGCGCGGGTTGCGCTGCATGGAATCCAGCATTTGGGTAGCTGTGATTACCGGTTTGCCGGCGATATTACATTTTTGAATCATCAGCTTCTGTGCCAAAGGTACATCTTCAGCAGGGATTTCTACACCAAGGTCGCCACGGGCAACCATCAGGCCGTCGGATACTGCCAGAATTTCATCCAGGTTATCGACACCTTCCTGGTTCTCGATCTTGGAGATGATCTGGATGTGGGAAGCATCATGCTTCGCAAGCAGTTCACGGATTTCCAGAACGTCGCTGGCTTTGCGTACGAAAGAAGCGGCAATAAAATCAATGTCCTGTCCGATCCCAAAAATGATATCATTGGTATCTTTTTCCGTAATACCCGGCAGGGAGATGGATACTCCTGGTACGTTAACACCCTTCTTGCTCTTGATCGTACCGCCGTTAACAATACGGGTCTTGATTTCGGTGCCTTGAATGTCGACAACTGTAAGGCCGATCAGGCCGTCGTCGATCAGGATCGTCGATCCTACTTGAACATCGTTAGGCAGGTTGTTGTAAGTGATGGAGATACGGTTGTGGTCGCCAAGGATCTCTTCCGTAGTCAATGTCAGATACTCATCCTGAACCAGTTCAATCGGTTCTACTTCCAGCTTGCCTGTACGAATCTCCGGTCCTTTGGTGTCGAGCAGGATGGCAACAGTCTTGCCAAGTTCCTTGGATGCTTGACGGATCGTGTTGATCCGGGCTCCATGCTCATCAAAATCGCCGTGGGAGAAGTTCAGACGGGCCACATTCATACCAGCCAAAATCAATTTTTTGATATTCTCCAACGATTCACTTGCAGGTCCGATCGTACATACAATTTTACTTTTCCGCATTAGGTTTTCCTCCGTTTTTTCGTTCTCTCTGTCTCATCTTTTCCAACTACAAAATCTACTATAAGGCTTGCTCTTTGTATAGGAACTTTATCACATGTAAAGACATGCACGTTTTATTGCGCCCTTATGAATATTACTGCATGTTGAACACAAAATCAATGTTAGTGCCTGTTTTTGCTGTAAATTAAAGTCGAATAATATAGGATGGCCGATAAAAGAAAAACCATCCCGCAAGAAGCGCAGGATGATTAGAATGGGAATAAATGTATAACCGGTCTTGTCCTATTCGCGGCCTGGAATAAGCTGGAATGTGTTAAAAAGTGCAAACCGGCGGTACCGGCATTGCCGCTAATTCCCCGGAGAGCATCTCCTGCTTACTCTACAATTTGCGCTTCATCCTGATCGGCATCCTGCTCCAGCACCGCCTCGGAAAACTCGCCGATTTTGCGGAATTTCAGGTAACGGTCTTCCTTCAGCGCCGCCGCATCCATACCGGACAGCTCCTGCAGGTGACGCCAGACTGTGTCCTTAACCGCCTCCGCCGCAGCTTCGTAATCCCGGTGTGCACCGCCTCTGGGCTCCGGAATAATCTCCTCGATCACTTCCATCTCCAGCAGATCGGTGGCCGTAATCTTCATGGCCTCTGCGGCCTGCTCCGCCTTGGTGGCATCCTTCCACAGAATCGACGCTGCACCGTTAGGGGAGATCGCCGAATAGATCGCATTCTCCAGCATCAGCACACGGTTGCCGACAGCCATCGCTAAGGCTCCGCCGCTGCCGCCCTCGCCGATAATCACGCAGATGACCGGAACGGCCAGCTGGGACATCTCGAACAAATTGCGGGCAATCGCTTCCGATTGTCCGCGTTCCTCTGCGGTATTGCCCGGGTAAGCCCCCTTGGTGTCCACAAAGGTGATGATCGGACGGCCGAACTTCTCCGCCTGCTTCATCAGGCGCAGTGACTTGCGGAAGCCTTCCGGATGGGCGCTGCCGAAGAAGCGCAGAATATTCTCCTTCGTATCCTTGCCGCGCTGTTGACCGATGACAGTTACAGGCCGGCCGTTCAGCTTGGCGATTCCGCCGACTACAGCAAGATCGTCACCGTACAGGCGGTCACCATGCAGCTCGATAAAGTCCGTGAAGATAAGCCCGATCAGATCCAGCGAGGTCGGGCGTACGTGATGCCGGGCCAGATGCATCTTCTGGGCCGGGGATATATTGGAATAGATCTCATTCTCCAGCTCGCTGTAGCGCTCCTCAAGCCGGGCTACCTCATCGCTGAAATCAATGCCCTTCTCTTCGCCGAACTGCTTGAGCTCGGCGATTTTTTTGCGCATTTCTACCAGAGGCATTTCAAAAGGCATCTCTCCTGCCAACCTAAAATCCCCCTTTCACATCATGCAGCTCCAGCAGCTTCGTGAGTGTGGAGCGCATTTCCTTACGGTGCACGACCAGATCCAGCTGTCCGTGCTGCAGATTGAACTCGGCCGTCTGGAAATCCTCCGGCAGCTTCTGGCGAATCGTCTGTTCGATGACAATCCGTCCGGCAAAGCCGAAGACCGCTCCGGGCTCGGCAATAATAATATCGCCCAGGCTGGCAAAGCTCGCCGATACCCCACCGGTAGTCGGATCAGTAATGACGGAGATATACAGGCCGCCCGCTTCACTGAACCGGGCCAGCGCGGCACTTGTCTTCGCCATCTGCATAAGACTGAGAATGCTCTCCTGCATTCTGGCCCCGCCGGAGGTGGAGAAAATAAGCATCGGCAGTCCCCGCTCTGTCGCTTCTTCTACCGCTCTAGTAATTTTCTCTCCAACCACAGATCCCATGCTGCCTGTGAAGAACTCAAAGTTCATCACGGCTACAATCACCGGATGTCCGCCGATGCTGCCCTGGCCGGTGATTACAGCCTCAACTTGTCCGGTTTTGGACTGCTGCTGCTCAAGCTTGGAAGCATAGCCGGGGAACTTCAGCGGATCAATGGACGCCATCTCGCTGTCGAACTCAATGAACCCTTCCGGATCAAGTATCATCGCAATCCGTTCGGTTGCATTCAGACGCATATGATAGCCGCAGGACGGGCATACTTTCAAATTCTTCTCCAGTTCCTTGCTGTACTGGATTGTTCCGCATTTGGCACACTTGCTCATTAGGCCTTCGGGAATCTCCCGCTTGGGGCGCTCGCCTTCTGCCGGTCCGCCGCTTCGCTCCAGACGCTCTGAAGGAATAGTCGCGTACTTCCGTTTTTTCTGAAATAAATCTTTGAACAAGGGTCGCACCTCTTCAGCCGTTTATTTGCGTAAATAGCAGCTTGCCGCTGTCATGAATGTTCTTGAATCTCTACGCCATACTCTTCAGGGATGCAGGATCAGATTAAGGACCTCCTGCACTTCTTCAAGCTCTCCCGAAGGAACCAGAATCTCAAACTGCTGCTTGGACATATTGATGGGACGGCATTTAATCAGAAATCCTTCTTCCGTAAGCTTCCTCTCAATCATCTCCGCCACTTTGGCGGTCGGCGCTATATAGATTACCGTCCACATGCCCTGCAAGGCCTCCCTAATCTCGAATCCAGCCGTATCCTGAATATAATGAAATTATGATAACACAGTTTTCTTTTTTCCCGCAAGCAAGCCCGGCAGGAAGGACTCAGGCCCGGGAGGCCGGTCGCAGCGCATCAGGAGCAGCCGTTATTCGGTCCCGGTCACATGGGGATAGACCTTCGCACCCTCATGCCCGTGGGCGATCCGGGCTGAAGCTGCAGCCGCAATTCCGGCCACAAGATCATCCAGAAATACATGAATGCTCCCCTTATCATCATTCAATTTGCCGATAATTCCAAGCTTTATTTTATCGAGGTAGCCGAAGCTGGTCAGACCGATCATTCCATACACGCTCGTGATGCCCAGCGCCAGAGTCTCGTCCGCCCCATAGAGCGACTCATCCGCTTCCATTACCGCCTGAAACGGCTGGGGCAGCAGCTTCTTCTCGGCCAGCTCATCCAGCGCAATCCCCGTCATGAGCGTATACTGGACCTCTCTTTTGTTCAAGACCGACTTGACACTGCTCAGGCACTCCTCCTGCGTTAAGCTGGGATAATAGACCGATTGCAGGATATAGACGATCTCTGCGATCGAATCCAGTGATACTCCCCGGCGCTCCAGCAGATCCTCCGCCATTTGATAGGACATGATGTCATTCCCCTTCCGCACGGGACAATGCCCCGCTATGATTTAGCTGAACTTGAGAGTGAAGCCTGACAGATTCATAAGTTCACTCTATTGGTTCCCTAATGTATGCGGAAGAGGGGGCAAATGTGCTAAAAAGATCAGTGTATTTATGGCGCGATTATGGTGCAACGGGTATGCTCAAGTGCATTCTGTACAACTAAATCGTCTGATTTACTGCCGACTATCCATTTAGCTGTAATCGATACAACTAAACTGCCTCTATATGCGTTTTCTCACCTATTCGGGCAGATTTAGTTGTACAGACTACAGTTAGGAGAGGAAAGCCGTCCCTTTCACGGTTTTTAATTGCACATAATACACCTATGTGAATGTTCGCTTTGAACAAGCTCCAAGGACAGCTTGGCTATTCCTATCTGAGGCGGACGGTTCCGGCACCCAGCATCTCCTCAATGGCTGCGAAAAGCTCCTCCGAGGGCTCGATCCGGTAGCTGTCGCTCAACGCAAGCACCTTCTGGTTGCGCTCGTAGAACAGCAGCGTCGCTGCGGGTCCCGGATGGGTCTGCAGCAGCGCCTGGAGGCGCGGCAGCAGACCCTTCAGCTCAGCGCCCGGCGTGATCTTGATGAAGACACGCTGGGCGCCTGGCTCCTGCCCCGTGCGCAGCGGGGCAGAGCTGTCCGGCCGCGCGTCTGACGCGGCCGGGACCTTAGGCGCGGCCTGCGCAGCGGCCGCAGAAGCGCGCGCACCGGGCGGCTGTGCCGCCGGTGTGCGCGTGCCCGCCAATGCAGCGGCGGCGCCAGCTGCACCGCCGGGCCGGGCGCCGGGGCCACCGGCGCCCGTGCGGGCTGCAGGAGCGGCCGCAGGCGCTCCTGCAGGGGCACTGCGGCCCGCGCCGAAGGCGGGCCGGGACCCGGCGCTGCGGCGCTGCAGCAGGCCGCGCACGCTGTCCGAGGTGAGCGGAGCTACCTCCTCGGCCAGCAGCTTAAAGCCCTCGTCCTCCTGCTGCACCTTGGCGCGCAGGGCCAGCAGTGCGCCCTTCTCAATCAGGGCGCGGCTGCGTTTCCACACCTCAGGGAAGAGTACAACCTCGCAGCGCTCGATCTGGTCTTCCCACTCCACAAAAGCCATCGCCTTACCGGCTTTGGTCGTGATCTCCTTCAGCGACACGACCATACCGGCCGTCACGGTCAAACTCTCATCCGCTGCTTCGCCAAGATCCATCAGCTTCTGCATTCCCGGCTCCTCCAGCAGCCCCGCATGGTCATCCAGCGGGTGGCCGGAGAGATAGAGCCCGAGCAGCTCACGCTCCAGCTCCAGCTGCTGGGTTCCGCTGAACCTCGGAATATCCGGGTAGCGGATCTCCCAGTTCGGCGTCTCGATCAGGTCATCGAACAGCTGGATCTGCAGCTCATCGCGCTCCTTGCGCCATTTGGCCGCCGCGTCCACCGTCTCATCCAGCATCGCCAGCAGCTGCGCCCGGTGTCCGGGCAGCGCATCGAATGCCCCCGTCTGCAGCAGCGATTCGATCACGCGCTTGTTGCAGACCCGCAGATCGACCCGGCGGCAGAAATCGAGCAGGCTGTCGAACGGCCGCTCCTTGCGGACTGCCATGATGTTCTCTACAGCCTGCGTGCCGACATTCTTCACCGCAGCCAGCCCGAAGCGGATATGCCCGCGGCCTTCACCGGGCACCGGAGTGAACAGCACCCCGCTCTCGTTGACATCCGGCGGCAGTACGCCAATCCCGGACCGGCGGCATTCCAGAACATATTCCGCCACCTTGCGGTGGCTCCCCATCACAGCAGTCAGCATCGCGGCCATGAACTGCACCGGATAATGCGCCTTAAGATAAGCGGTCTGGAAGGCCAGCACCCCGTAAGCAGCCGCATGGGCGCGCGGGAAGCCGTAGTTGGCGAACCGCACGATCATATCATAGACCGCATGGGCATCCGCTTCCTGGTAGCCCTGCTTCAGACTGCCCTCCACAAAGTGGCTGCGCTCCTGATCCAGCGTCTCCCGCTTTTTCTTGGACACCGCACGGCGGAGCAGGTCCGCTTCGCCAAGCGAGAAACCGGCCATCAGGGAGGCAATCTGCATGATCTGCTCCTGGTAGACGATAATGCCGTACGTATCGGCCAGAATCGGCTGCAGATCCGCATGCGGATAGACGACCTCGAACTCCCCGTGCTTGCCCCCGATGAATTTCGGGATGAATTCCATCGGACCCGGACGGTATAACGCTACCACCGAGACAATATCCTCGAACCCGCTCGGCTTCAGGTCCTTCAGCACCCGCCGTACGCCTGCCGATTCCAGCTGGAATACGCCGGTAGTCTCGCCTGCTCCAAGCATCTCATAGGTTAGCGGATCATGATCCGGAATAATGCGGAAATCCGGCACGCTCCCGGTCATCTCCTTCACCCATTTCATGCAGCGTTCAATAATCGATAAGGTCCGCAGGCCGAGGAAGTCCATCTTGAGCAGCCCAACGCTCTCCAGATGCTCCATAGAGTACTGAGTCAGCGCCGTGCTCTCATTGCCCGCCTGAAGCGGTACGGCATCAGTCAGCGGCCCCTTGGAGATGACCACGCCAGCCGCATGCGTCGAAGCATGGCGCGGCATGCCCTCCACCTTCATCGCCGTATCCAGCAGCGCTCTGGTCTTCGGATTCGTCTCATACAGCGCCTTCAGCTCAGGTGTACTCTCCAGCGCCCGGGTGATGCTGATGCCGAGCTGGCCCGGAATCAGCTTCGCCGCCTTGTCCACCTCGTTATACGGCAGATTCAGCGCCCGGCCCACATCACGGACAGCAGCCCTGGCCGCCATCGTACCGAAGGTGATGATCTGCGCCACATGCTCCTTACCGTACTTGTCCACCACATAGGCAATGACCTCATCGCGGCGTTCGTCGCTGAAGTCGATATCAATATCGGGCATCGTGATCCGCTCAGGATTCAAGAAGCGCTCGAACA
Organism: Paenibacillus sp. FSL P2-0089; assembly: GCF_038595095.1. NCBI lineage: Bacteria > Bacillati > Bacillota > Bacilli > Caryophanales > Paenibacillaceae > Paenibacillus > Paenibacillus sp. FSL P2-0089. Next base: position 2,088,805 of record NZ_CP152006.1, on the reverse strand, counting down.
GCAGATTATATTTCAGAGGGTCCACATCGGTAATCTTCAGCGTGTATGCGGTGAGACTTCCTGCGGAGGAACCGCGGCCCGGACCTGTAACAATACCGCTTCGGTGACAAAAAGCGATAAAATCCCACACGATCAGGAAGTAATCGCTGAACCCCATGCTCTCAATAACTCCCAGCTCGTAGTCGAGCCGCTTCTCGGCCGTCTCCTTCTGCTCCGGCGATTCCCAGAGCGGAGTATCTGAATAGCGCTGCTCCAGTCCGCTGCGGCACAGCTCGCGCAGATAAGCAGCGGCATCCAGCCCTTCCGGTAGAGGCGAGAATTCCGGAAGAATATGATGGCCGAACGTCAGCTCCAGATTGCACGCTTCAGCGATCCGCTGCGTGTTCTCTATCGCCTGCGGCACATGCGGAAACAGCGCAGCCATCTGCTCCCCGCTTTTGAAGAACAGCTGGTCCGTTCCGATCTTCAGCCGGTCCTCATCGTCTACGGATTTGCCCGTGCCGATGCAGATCAGCACATCCTGGACCTCAGCATCCTCCTTGTCCATATAGTGGACATCATTGGTCACTACCAGCGGAATGTCGAGCTCTTCAGCAAGTGCTATCAGCTGCGGATTCACCCGCTTCTGCTCGGCAATCCCGTGATCCTGCAGCTCCAGATAGAAGTCGCTTCCAAAAATCTCCTTATACCGCAGCGCCGCCTTACGCGCCTCATCCTCCCGGCCGTGCAGCAGATGCTGCGGTACTTCACCGCCCAGGCAGGCACTGAGGCAGATAATGCCTTCGGAATGTGCTGCCAGCACCTCCATATCAATGCGCGGCTTGTAATGCTGGCCCTCCAGATGGCCGATGGAGATCAGCTTCATCAGATTCCGGTAGCCGGTCATATTCTTCGCCAGCAGAATCAGATGATAGATCGGCTGATCCTTACGGCTCCCCCGCTCACGGCGCGAGCCTGCGGTCAAGTAAGCCTCACAGCCGATAATCGGCTTGATTCCCTGCGCCCGGCAGGCTTTATAGAAAGGGATGGCCCCGTACATCACACCATGATCCGTCAGCGCCAGCGATGTCATGCCGTATTCGCCGGCCCGGCGCACGAGATCTGTAATGCGCGCCGCCCCGTCCAGTAAACTGTATTCGCTGTGCACATGCAAATGCACGAATGGGCTCATATTCCCCACTTCCCTTCAGCTCCAAATCAAAACATAAGATGAAACTATTTTATCATATTAGAGGGGGAGCCGCCCATAGAATGGATTAAGAGCATATGGACAGGCAAAAGCCAGGCAGCCGCCTGATCTAAGGAGGGAGCTTTTTATGGATATTTTCTTAAGCAAGGCCGTCCTCGACTTCTTCATCGCGTTCGGCATAGTGCTGGGCGGAGCGATGCTGGGCGGAATCGGAGCCGTCGTCTCTCTTCAGCCGCCAACCGATACCATGGTGGAAATCGCAGACCGGATTAAGATATGGGCACTAGCTGCCGCCGTAGGCGGAACGATCGACCCGATGCGGGTCATTGAGAGCAATATGCTGGGAGGCAATCTCTCACCGGCGATCAAGCAGATTCTCTATCTGGTGTTCGCCTTCCTGGGCGCTCATATGGGCAGTGAGCTGGTCAAGTGGGTCTGCGGCAAGTAGAACCATCACGCCTCCAACCAAATGCCTATAGATCAAGGGGTGAAAAGATACATGCGACTTCCGCCGTTTGACCGCTACCGCCGTTTCTCGCAGATTGCTGCTGTGTTTGTGCTGGGGATGATTGTGGGAGCCGCCCTGTATAACGCAATTTATAACATGGGCTATAACATACTCTGGCTCAACAATCAGGATCTGCGGCTGGAAATTGAACAGTACCGGAATGACATTCTCACGCTCAAAAAGTACAATAATACCTCCACCGTGATCCGGGAGATTAAGGTGCGCAGCGAGGACAGCAAGATAAAGGATGGTGCCGCGGCGCTGGACCCGGTAACAACCAAGGAGGTCCTCAGCAAGCTGGCGGGCGATCTGGAGCCGCTGCGCGGACGCAGCATGTTCGATATCGACTCCGACGGCAAGCTGGCGCGTCTGCTGCTGGACAGCAAAATCTATCTGGCCCGCGAGAAGGAATACACCGTCAAAATCCGCACCATGCTGGTGATGGAGGGCGTGCTGCAAATCTGGGTGGAAATCAGCCCTTATAAGCGCAGCTGAGGCGCAAATCATGATACAATAGTGGACAAATCACAATCACAGGATACAGAGTGCCCGGCTGAGGCTACGCTGACTGCCCGGTCTTCCACAAAGGAGCTGCCGTTCATGATTATGTTCATTAAGTATCTACTGTTTGCCCTGCTCGTTATCTTCATGGTATGCGCCGCCGCGTACAGCATCTCTTCCCGTAGAACCGCCGACCCGCTCATACAAGGCACTAGGCGCTCAATCATGAATATGCTGCTGGGCGGAATGCTGGTCACGCTTTCACTAATGTCAATGTTCATCTTCCGCGGCTCAACGCTTAACGTGGTCATTGAGGCTGCTTTTCTGCTGCTGGGCCTGTTCAATATCTTCTCGGGACTGCGCAGCTTCAGCTACTACAGCCGGATGCGCAGCGGAAGCTGAGGGTTCAGCCGGCGCCTATACAAATAGACCAGTTGCTACTCCTGATCGCCTGCAGGACAGCCTGGTCTATTTAGATATTTTCGCGAAAATCGTTATTCACCCGTCATTACCCGCTAATCCAGCTACCCATGGTCAATTGACTGCAGCATCAGAACGGCCTTGGCTACAATGGTATCCATATAGCTGATCTCGATCTCCAGCTTGCAGGTGCGGCGGCTGATCTCCAGCAGCTTCGGCATGACGGTGATGGAATGCTCAATCTGTACCGGACGGATGAAATAGGTTGACATATTGTCCAGTACATAGTCATTCCCGGTGATGTCCTTGGCTGCTTTGAAGGCGGACAGGGTCATCAGGGTGGACAGAACCCCTTCCGAGATCGTCCCCAGATCAGTTGCCATCTGCGGGGTAATGAAGCCGTGGAAGAATAGTCTTCCCTCCTCATCCCGCTCGTCCGCGAACCCGTTCCAGATCAGATGATCGAACGTCTCTCCAAGCTGCGGCTGATTGCTGGCGTCGCGCAGGCTCTGCAGCACTTCACGCCGGGTGACCGACCCTACCAGCTTGCGGTTGCGGTCCACAATGGGCAGAAAATCGATCCCCTCCCACATCATAATCTGCGCCGCCGAAGCCAGCGAGGTCTGAAGTGCAGCGGTAACCGGACTGCGCACCATCGCCTTCTCGATGCTCTGCCCTTCGCTGAGATCCTCCACATCACGCCGGCCTACAATTCCGATAACCCGGTTCCACTCATCCGTGACCGGAAACCGCTGCTCGCCGCTGGTCTGCGACAGTTCACGCAGCTCGCCTACAGTGCTGGAGATTTTGAGTGTATTCAGGCGCAGCTTGCCCTCCACAATATCCTCTACCAGCATAATCTTCTTCTTGATCAGCCGGTCAAAGATCGCACGGTTAATCATCGAAGCCACCGTAAACGTATCATGTCTGGACGAAATCACCGGCAGATCCAGCTCATCAGCCAGTGCCTTTACCTCGCGGCTGGTGCCGAAGCCCCCCGTTACAAGCACCCCGGCCCCCTGCTCCAGCGCAAGCGAGTGCACATCATCGCGGTTCCCTACGATCAGCAGACTGTCGGCATCGATGTACCGGATCATGGCATCGACCTTCATCGCACCGATCACATATTTATGAAGGTGCTTGTTCAGACCCTCTGCTCCGCCAAGCACATGCCCCTCAACAATATCTACGACATCCCCGAAGGTCAGCTGTTCGGAAATATTGCGCGGCTTCTTCTCCACCCGGACTGTGCCAATCCGTTCCTTGGTAATGACGATCCCCAGGTTCTCCGCTTCCTTCACTGCACGGTAAGCCGTACCTTCGCTGACCCCCATCTCCTTCGCCAGCTTGCGGACGGAGATTTTGGTTCCCACCTTCAGACTCTCAATGTGCTGCAGCAGTTGTTCATGCTTTGTGATATTATCTCCTTGACCTTCCAACTGTTACACCCCCATACCCCGATCTGTACTATTCTGTACCCATTATACATGCTGGGCACACCGGAGTACAACAGGTTACACTGTATCTTTCAAAAGTTATGACAGCTCTATGACAAGCCATTATAAATGTATGGGAGGTATGCGGAAAGAACGGGCCTTTCCAGGAATGACATCAATGAGTACAGCCGGGAATATATATATAACACCGCGTACGTTACTCCCGGCAAAAGTGGCATGCACAGGTAACCCCCGGTCCGCCGCACAGGCAAACAGGGGGTACTTTTGCACCGTTAGCTTAATCCCGGAACTATGATCTCTGCGACACCCGGCCTTCTTCGTTCCACTGGCCCTGCCACTGTGCAAGCTTGGCCTTGCGGACGGCATCCAGGCGCTTCTGCTTCTCTTCATCCACTCCGATAATAAAATGCAGATGTGAGGCAATAACCAGGAACGCGAAGACACACCAGACAAGACCGAAGCCCAGCACCCAGCTGGAACCATTCTGAAAAGACAGCTTCGGCAGCGCGTATAACAGCATGGCCAGGGCAACCAGCAGATACACAGAATGTTTGAATTTACTTCTTTTTCTCATTGCAGGACCGCTCCTTCGCTCTACAGGATTGTTAGAATGAATCTATATCTCTATTCTATGAACCTGCATCCTGAAATATGAGACAAGCTGCGTAATTTTTCAGCAGGGAGGTTTTTAATTATTGGCAGGTTCTAGCCTGCCTGCCTTCCGGTACAACTTCAACCCGTTTGTCACCAAAATCACTGCCGATTTCTCAAAGGACACCCACGGCAAGCTGGACCGCCGTCTCGGGATGGCCGCTACTATTCTGCTGTGTCTGGTAGAGGGCAAGCAGGATTAGCGGATTGCAAGAAATGAAATCATTTCATAAACGTGCTAAATGTGCGAAGTTGCGTTCGAAGCGAACGTTCAGAGATAGGTGTATTTTGTGCAATTAAAAATTGTGAAAAGGAAGACTTTCCTCTTCTAAGTGTAGTCTGTACAACTAAATTTGCCCGGATTGGCAAAAATCCAGGTATAGAGGCATTTTAATTGCACGAAATACAGCTAAATGGATATTTGAGAGTAAATCAGACGATTTAGTTGTACAGATTGCAATTACGCATCCCCACTACACCTTAACTAGGACACAGCCAACTCTCGGCAAGCGGTTATAGGCGTTCTCACACGTTTAAACCTGCTGTACTACTAGTACTGCATCAGATTAAGTATTGTGAATATGACCATTATCGGACCTTAACGAGGCAGCGCTCAATCCCGCAGCAGTCATTAGGATGCAGTAGGCGTTGGCACGATAGCAACTGCATTTTGTACAATGGAATGCTGTAAAAAAGGCTTCGAAATAGAATCTATTGTATTCGGTACAATTGAATGTTGAAAAAAGGCCATTTTTCACCCAAAATACAACATTCCACTGTATGAAATACAATAGAATCTCATTTTACGATCAGTAATGCATTTTCTATTGCAGGAAATACAATCAACTACTTGAATGTAAGAGCAGAAGTCGGTAACGGGTGCAGGATCAGTCTAATAGTAGCTCGATGTTCATCTTCAGCCTTTACACCCTGAGGTTCATTCTTACAGTTTTAAAGCGGATGCTGCACTAGACTAAAAGGGTGATTCCAGAGCCGTATGGCCCTGAAATCACCCTTTTTTTGTATCAGAGAGAATCCCCGATGCGCTGCCGGTGCTTATTGTGCGCCGTACATTTGGGACAGGCTGTCTGTGATGATTTTGTTCACATCTTCGATGACTACACTGAGGCGGCGTTCTGCGTCGAACAGACGGCGGATGCCGAGGTTCAGGTTAAGCACCTCAAAGAGCTTCTCCATCTTCTCCATGTCCTCCTGTGGAGGCATGTCCCCGCTCATCATCCGCTGCTGCAGCTCAATCTGGCTCTGGCGGAAGTTGTCGAGCATCTGCTTGCTCTCCGGATCTGCTTCGATCACCTTCATTGCACTGGTAATATCAGATACCTCACTGCTGTCTTTAATGGCACGCGCCAATTCATGCGCCTTGTCAATCACGTTCATTCTATTTCCTCCTCCAAATAATGTTCGTCTCTGCTTCGCTTCAAAAGCCCCCGCTCATTCAGCAGGCAGCGGATCTATGCCTGTCCAGCAGCCAGCCCGGGGGCTGTACGCGCCCAAATTTGACAGCCGCGCAAGTTCCTCCCGGGCACGCCTACTTCCTTCTGTGCTCCCGCCCTCCGGTCCAGGGTGCGCCTGCCAGCCCCCTGGCTGCCGGCGATATTAATCCGCCCGGCACGGCTTTTTCGGGAATAGGTCAATCACCAAGGGTCAGATGTCTCCATATGATGAATGATATGTAACCCTCAAGATTCATATTGCCGGCACCATGCTTGCCTACCGGAAGGAGATTCACGATGTCTAAGCTAAAGATCCCGGTTCAAACGGTCCACTCGGGCATCCTGCAGGAAAATGCTGTAATGCTAGGCGACAAATCCATGAAGAGGCTCAAAATACCGGCGCACGGAACCATTCAGCTGAACTTCGGCTCTTTCCGGCAGGAGGTTACTGTAATTCCTGTCCCCAAATCCGACAGCCTGCGTGTAAGTGAGGCACTCGGCCGGCGGCTTGGCTTAAGACAGCGCTTGACGCTTAACGCTTCCTACAGCACCGGCAGCCGCATTCTGCGTCTGGGGCCGATGATTGGCGTCCTGGTGAGCCGGGACCATCCCGAACAGCCGGAGCGGGTCTTCGGCCAGATCACCATGTTCTGCCGGGAGCTGACTCATGCCTGCCATGCACAAGGCGCCTATGTCTATTTCTTCACCCCAGAAGCGCTGGAATCACGCACCACTACCATCCAGGGCTGGGTCTACGATGAGGGCTGGCGGAAGCTGAGTCTTCCTGTTGCCGATGTGATCAACAATCGGCTGACCACGCGAAAGGTAGAGAATAAACCTAGCGTACAGCATTTTTTGGCAGATGTAAAATCCCGCTACGGAACCCACTTCTTCAACGAAAAGTTCCTAGACAAGACAGAGGTATTCGAGGCGCTGGCTCTGGACCCCGCCCTGCAGCGGTACTTGCCCGAATCGCATGCCCTGAACGGCCTCGCCATACTCAAAAAAATGTGCAGCAGCTACCCCAGTGTGTTCCTCAAGCCGGTACGCGGCAGCCTGGGCAAGGGCATTCTGCGCATTTCCAAAGAGGCAGGCGGCGGCTACCAGCTGCTGTCCACCACTCCGATGGGCACACGCAAACAGAGCTATTCCAGTCTGGCGAAGCTATTTCAGGCCATTGCCCCCAAGATGAAAACCACCCGCTTCCAGATCCAGCAGGGTCTCTCCCTGATGGAGCTGGGACGGCGTCCGGTCGATTTCCGGGCACTGGTGCAGAAGAACGGCACCGGCAAATGGGGCGTCACCTCCATCGTGGCCCGGACCGCCGGAAGCAATCATTTCGTCTCCAATCTTGCCCGCGGCGGCACGCTCAGTACGGTCAAGGAAGCCGTCGGCAAAAGCAGTCTTCCGGCCGGTGTCAAAGAGAGCACTCAGATTCAGCTGCCCCGAGCGGCGCTGGCCATTGCAAGAGGGGTTGAGACCTACATTCCCGCCCATTTCGGGGAGCTCGGCATCGACCTTGCACTTGACCAATCCGGCCGGATCTGGCTGCTGGAGGTCAACTCCAAGCCGTCCAAGAACGACAACACACCCCTGAATGATCAGAAAATCAGACCCTCAGTCAAACAAATGATTCTATACTGCCGTTATCTGGCCGGATTATAAGGAGGACATCATGACCACAACAGCAATGGGGTTCCTTGGCATTATGACAGGCCGTCGCCACGGGATTCCTCCCATCGCAGAGCCGGAGTTCTGCAGTCATCTCTGCCGTGCGGCCCCGCTGTATGAGCTGAAGGTCCTTGTTTTTCATCCGGAGGATGTGGCTGCGGACGGCTCCTATGTCCGCGGATATCAATGGCAGAACGGACAATGGGAGCCTGCGCAGGCTCCGCCGCCCGACATTCTTTATAACCGCTGCTTCTACCGGACACCGGAGGAGAAAAGGGCAGCTTCCGCTGCCCTGTCTGTATTGACCCGCTGTCTGCCCTGGTCACGCGGGCTTCCTGATAAATGGGGAGTCTACGAGATTCTGCGGCGCAGTCCCGCTGCCGCCCCCCTGCTGCCGGAAACTGAGCTATACAGCAGCAGCGAAGCGCTTGGCAATATGCTCGCCGGAAGGGAATACGGCGTCTTTCTGAAGCCCCGGACCGGCTCCCACGGCAAGCGCACCCTGCACGCTGTACTGCTCGGCAGAAGCGAAGGCGGGGGAGTGAAGGTGCGGGGCAGAGACCGGGATAACAAACCTTTTCAATATGTTTTCGGTACGCTGGACGAAGGTCTGGACTGGATCGGCCGCTTCATCGGCCAGCACCGCTATATCATACAGCCTTACCTGCATCTCACCGGCAGCGGAGGACAGCCGTTCGATGTACGTGTGCTGATGCAGAAGAACGGCACTGGTGCCTGGACCCTGACCGGCATGGCCGTCCGGCTCGGCACCCGGGGATCACTGACCTCCAATCTGCACGGCGGAGGCACGGCCGTTCCTGCTCTCCCCTTCCTGCTGGATGAATACGGCGCGGCAGGAAGAGACCTGCTGGAGGAGCTGACCCTGGTGTCTGCGCTCCTGCCTCCGCTGCTGGAAGAATCCTGCGGCAGACTCGGAGAGCTGGGCCTGGATTTTGGTATCGATGCCGGAGGAAGAATCTATCTGCTGGAAGCCAACTCCAAGCCAGGGCGCACGGTGTTCCGGCTGACGGGCGACCGCCGGGCTGCTAGACTCGCCGCCGAGAACCCGCTGCGCTATGCGCGCCATCTGCTGCTTAGCTCAAGCAGCCAGCACAAGCTGCCTCCCGGGCAGCTCCGTTCACACGGGAGAATGATATCTATGGTTCCAAAGGAGGATTCATAAATGGGTCTCACTTTTTGCAATGTCCATTTCACCAAGCAGCCTGATCGAGTAGTATATGTCTCGGGTGAACTGATGAGAAGCCTGAAATTATCCGGCAAGAAAAATATCCGCCTGCGCCTCGGAAAAGATGCCATCCCGGCCACGATCAAGCCGATCAAGCGTGCCGGCAAGCACCTCTTCCTGGCCTCGGGCGTCAAAAGCGCCATCAAGGTCCCGAAGTCCGGCGGCATCTACCTGCGCAATCTGCAGAATGACGAGGTGCAGCTCGGGCCGCTGGTCGGTGTGCTCTCAGACGGACCCGCTTCTGCTGCGCAGCCCTTCGGCTCCCGCACCGGCTTCATCAAGCAGCTGCTGCGCGAAGGCAGCAACAAATGCTACATCTTCGCCTTCATGCCGCGCGATATCGACTGGCAGCAGGAACAGGTCAACGGATATTTTCTGACGGCAAGCGGCCGCTTCGAGCGCAAGCTGGTGCCCCTGCCGGATGTCGTCTATAACCGCCTGCCCAGCCGCAGAGCTGAGACCTCTCCTTACATCAACCAGCTGCGCGAGCGCTTCGGACGCAAGAAGATTCCGTACTTCAACTGGAGCTTTTTCAACAAATCGGATGTCTACCGGCTGCTGGAGAATGACGGGGCAGCGAACCGCTTCGTGCCTGAAACGCACAGTAACCCCAGCTCAGAACAAATGCGGGATATGCTCGACCGTCACCACTTCGTCTATTATAAACCCTCGGCCGGCAGCCTGGGACACGGCATCTACCGCCTGACCTACCTGCCGAAGAAAGGGTATTTCGCCCGGTACCGCAGGAGCGGCAAGAATGTGCTGCTGCGCTTCACCAGCTTCGACAGCCTGATGCGTATGCTGCGGGGACGCCATGGGCAGAGCATGCAGAACTATGTGGTCCAGCAGGGTATCCGCCTTATTGAGATTGACAACTGCCCGATTGATTTCCGCTTCCACATGCACAAGAACGGCAGCAATCAATGGGTCGTCGTCGGAATCGGGGCCAAAAAAGCCGGACGGGGCAGTGTCACCACCCATCTGAAGAACGGCGGAGCGCTATTGACCCCGCAGCAGGCCCTCGGCCGTGTGTTCGGGGCCAGATCAGATGAGGTCCTCCAGCGCGCCAAGACCACTGCCGTCAAGCTAGCAGAATCTCTGGAGATCCAGCACCGCCATCTGCTCGGCGAGATCGGGTTCGACCTCGGCATTGACCAGGATGAGGATATCTGGATGTTCGAGGCCAATGCCAAACCGGGACGCTCTATCTTCCGCCACCCCTCCCTGCGCGCTGAGGGCAAAGCTTCCATTGAGCACATCCTGGAGCATTGTCTGTATCTCAGCAAATTCCGCAGGAGGGATGACTTGTGAACAGCCGGATACCCGATCCCAGTAAGCCCGTAATCGCCATTCTGACCACCAGTGACCGGCTTAAGCAGTTCCGCGGTAACCGCAATAACTTTCGCGACATTATCCGTACCGGCAGAGAAATGGGCTATATGGTCTATGTCATCACGGTCCGTGACCTGAAGCTGAATGAACAGACCGTGACCGGCTACGTGCCCTCCGCCAGCGGAAAGCTCTGGTACGCCATTCCTGTTCCGCTACCGCAGGTCATCTATAACCGGATTCCCAACCGCGAGGAGGAGGAGAAGGCACCGGTCGCGCGCAAAATTGCCGAGTGCCTGGAGCATCCCGAGATCTCGCTGTACAATCCGAGCTTCTTCAATAAATGGAATCTCTTCGAGTGGCTCAAGGAATCCAAGGCCACCTCGAGGCATGTGCCCAAAACCCGCCGCCTGCGCAGCGCAGCGACCCTTACCGCGATGCTGAAGAATCACGAGAGCCTCTATCTCAAGCCCGAGAAGGGCAAGGCGGGCAAAGGCATCATGCGGCTGGGATACCGGCCTGACACTCTCCTTCCCTACCGGCTGCAGATTCAGAGCGGCAAAAAAAACACCACCTACAAAGCAGCGTCTGTCGAACGGCTTTGGGCCCGAATCGGCCGGGAAAAAGGGTCCGCCCGCTATATTGTCCAGCAAGCCATCGTGCTTGCCGGACACCACGGCCGCCCCTTCGATCTGCGGGTGCTGCTGCAGAAGAACGGCCGGGGTGCCTGGGCGGTAACCGGTATCGGCGCCCGGTTGGCCGGGGCCCGCAGCATCACCACCCATGTTCCGCGCGGCGGCAGCATTGAAGACCCCTCCAGCATGCTGGAGGGAACCTTCGGGCCCGAGCAGGCAGAGGTTATCCTGAAGAATGTCTCTACCACGGCGCTGCTGGTGGCCCGGCAGATTGAGCGGGCTTCATCCAGCATGCTGGGCGAGATGTCGATGGACCTTGGGGTCGATGAAGAAGGCGGAGTATGGTTTTTTGAAGCCAATTCCCGCCCGATGAAGTTCGACGAGCCGGCAATCCGCAAGCTGTCACTCGAACGCATTTTCCAATACGGCAATCATCTGTCCCGCCAATCCAAATAATCCATTACCCGTCAAAGGAAGTGACACCATGCAGATATCCTCACTCTACGACAGCAATCCCGTACAGTGGGAATCCAGGCGAAACGGATTGCTTGAGTTCCTGAGGGAGTATGGGGAGCAGCGGATTACACTTCGCGGATGCAGGAGGCTGGCCCGGCTGACACCGGATCAGCTCGCCCTGCCGGGGGTCTCCCTGCTCGTTGCCACGGTGCGTGGTCAGAACGGCCGCCAGCTCGCAGGCGTCAGCTTCGTCTCCGGCTACGGCAAGGAGGCCTGTGTAGTCGCCGTACACCCCCTGTACCGGAACAGGCATACGGGCACAGCCCTGCTTGCTGCACAGCTGGAGCGCCTCGGGCAGCTGGAATGCCATGTGGCCTGCGACAATGCAGCCAGCCTCAAGATGTGCTTCAACATCGGCCTTTCCGCTGTTGATCTGGTCACCGGCCCTACAGGCAAGCCCACCCTGCTCTTGCGTTCCCCGGGGAGCGCAGTTGATCCCGCCATTCTCCCGCAAGGAGGTGAGCTCCTGTGCCAGAGCCCGTCCTAGGCATCCTCACCCTCTATCTGAACGACGCCAAGCAGCTCGAAGAGAAGAGTGTATACCGGAGGATGATTATTGAAGGCAGCCGGATTGGATTGGATGTCTTTGTATTCACCCCGGCAGATGTACATGTCAGCAAGGACCTGATCAATGCCATGGTCTATGATGTCAAAAGCGGAGTATGGTCGCGCAAATGGCGCTCCTTCCCGAATATGATCTATGACCGCTGCCGGATTCAGCGCAGCCAGCGCTTCCAGCAGCTGCTGCGCTTCCGTGCGCGGTACGACCATCTGACCTTCCTGAACCGCCCGCTGCGCAATAAATGGACGGTGCATCAGACCTTCTCCCAGCGGAGCCGCTTCCGGCCCCATATGCCGGAGACGCTGCTCTACCAGTCCTCTGCCGATCTGCACCGGATGCTGAAATCCAGCCCCGTCGTCTACGTCAAGCCGATTAACGGCACCGGGGGGCGCGGCATCCTGCGGATCGAACGCCAGCGTGAAGGCAAGTCCCTCTTCGATATCCAGGGACGCCGCCAGAGCCGCCAGATTATCGCCCCGCGCAAGGTGTCGCTGAACCGGCTGGAGACCATCGTCCGCCAGTGGTGCATCAGCGGTAAATTCCTCGTGCAGCAGGGCATCCCGCTGCGGCTGCCCAGCGGCCGGTTCCACGACTACCGGATGCTGGTGCAGAAGAACGGCCAGGGCGACTGGGAGTTCACCGGCATGGCCGGCCGGGTGGGCGCCGCGCGCAGCGTCACCTCGAACCTCCATGGCGGCGGGCATGCCATGAAGGCAGAGACGCTGCTGAAGCAGTGGCTCGGCAGCGAAGAGCGTGCCGACAAGGCCATGCGCGCTGCCGAGAAGCTGGGGATCGAGGCTGCCGCCTATCTCGAAGACAGCTTCGGCGCCCTCTGCGAGCTGGCCCTGGATCTGGCCATTGACCGCGAGGGCAAAATCTACGTGCTGGAAGTCAACCCCAAGCCCGCCCGCGAGGTCTTCGCCCGCTCCGGCGACAACAGCACCTACCGCAAAGCCCTGGTCCGCCCGCTGGAGTACGCAATGTGGGTGTATAAGAATAAGAATACGCCTAGTTCTTCTAAGGTGGTTGAGGAGTAGGGGTTATTATTAATCTATAAACGACAAGCGCCCCTCCGGATATGCGGAGAGGTGCTTGGCTTGGCGTAACGGACTGAGGCGCTCTTATTCGGGAAGAAATTCGTCATTTGGGCGAGTAACGGACTTCATAGGCCTTATCCTTAGCACTTCGGCTCCGAAACGTCTCATAGAGAGACACTAAGGTCGCCTGAGTCCGTTAAACTGCAAAAAGTGGCGTTTTCGCGGGGATAAGATCTCTCTGGTCCGTTATATTTTGAGTTGATAGGGTTTCACAAGCTTACCCATCCTTTTAAATCTGATGCTGTATTAGGTACAAGGTAGCGTTGTGGCATCCTCGTTTTCATTGTATTCTTTTTTGGCGAGGTTACTCGTCAACCAATTAAGAACATCTGCTAAATTGATTTTTTTCCTTCACTTATAATTATCGGGTTCTCCCTATGAATCTTATATATTAATGTTAAATTCCGGAGGTAAAAAAATTGAAAAAGACACTTTCGCTACTAATACCGTTAATTTTGATCCTAGCATCCTGCAGCTCGAATAAAAGCAATCTAAATACATATCTTATTCCAAACAACTATGTGGGCTGGGTGCAAATTATTTATAATCAAGAGGGGTTTACCGCTATCAAACAGGCTAATGGGAGAAACATTTTTACCATTCCTGAATCTGGAGTATTAAAAACTTCCACCCCAGATGTTGAATATGGGATATCTTTCGAAGAATTTTATTACTATGATGAACAAAATAAGCAACAAAAATTAGATGTGGATCAAATGATCCACGGTCACACTATAGGCGACGGCGAGTCAGTTACTAGTTCCGGTAAAATCGAGGGGCCTACAGTGCAGAGCTTTTTTGTAGGAAAAGAAGCTGAGCTTAAAAATACTCCTGATCCTGGTTATCCTGTTGAAACTCTTTGATATTGAAATAAAACATTTCGATTGGTGATACGCATTGCTCCCGAACGTTCAAGAGTCCCTTGTAAATAATCGCAGAGTTCATTGAACCTGTCGGTCAGGATATGTAATTGGGCTTCGCTAAAATAGGAGGCCACATATAAAATGAGCGGCGCAGCCGATTGTATGACAATATCATTTTGCAATACGTATTGGGCTGTTACCTTAAAATATTTGCCGAGGATATCCTGGCCATTCTCCAGGTTGAAGTTTTTAACGGCTTCGTTAAAGAAAGACAGTCTGCCGTCAAACTCTAATATGAGCTGCAATAGTTCTCTATAATTGTTCGCGCTTACAGTTGAGGCGTACGCCGTTCCATTAGGAACCAATACGCGGTTGATTTCAGAGAAAATCTTCCTGTGGTCCTGAAAATGGTACAGCAGGTGGTTCGCAATCAAAACTTCAAATGAATGATCCGGCCAAGGCATCTTCTCAGCATCAACGACTTCATAGTGAAACCGATTTAGGGGATCATTAATACTCCCTTTTGCCGTCTCTACCATTCCTCTTGAAGCATCAGTCAAGACAATTTCCGATTTGGATGGTAATTTACTCATGTTTTTTTCCCACAACACACCGGTCCCACAACCGATTTCTGCAATCTTCAGACCCTCGGTAAGTCCCAAATGCTCAAATACCCATTCATGCCAATCCCTCTTATGTTCACAATACTGATACAACTGTATCCTTGCATTCAAACGGTGTTCATTGGAATACTGGTCTTCAGAAAATTTTCGGACATGCGAAAATAACTCATCCCTGTTCATTAATCTGCACGGCACCTTTCGAGAAAAGGATCAAAAAGCGTTCTTTCAAGATCATACCCTCCTTCCGGCAATGAGCATATGAGGTTCCGCATTAATTCACCTGCCCTCTAAATTATAAATGTGTTTCTTTTATGTAATGGATTATTTAATATCTAACCCTAAATCCTCGCATATTTTATAAGGTTCACAGTAACTAACGCTTTTATCTATATCTATTACAAAATCTATCAGCAATCTTTCATTACTTTTCTCAAAAATTTTCAACCTGACATCTTCTCCATACGCTAAGCCCAGTAACTCGTCGACATCTTTTTTCTTGATCTCTTCATTGGTAGTTTTATTCAATACGACAACGTTAATATTTCTTATCTCCTTAAACCTTTCCCTACTTTTATTAACATCAACTGAATACGGTAGTTTTTTTTGTTCTAGCATAACCTCTACTTTTTCAATAAACTTTTCATTGTTCGAAAAGCTAATGTTAGAAAGTTCTCGCTTTACTAAGGATTTTGATTCGATGATCCAAGGTGCAAGGAAAAAAAAGAGAAACGTAGTCCCAAAACAAATGAGAAGCAAAAGTGGTAATTTTTTTTCTAATAGGTGTTTTGCAAAAAAAAGATAGGCGATGATACTTAACACCAAAAGGGTAGCGTAAAAAAATAAAGAATCATAGTGAGTTACTGTGAATAAGTCACCAACACCAATAGAAAAGATTATCCCTATAACCAAAAACCAAATACCTACACCCATGGCTGCGCTTAAGGCAACAAAAAATAAACTCGTTTTCATTGTATTCTCCTTTGACGAGGTTACTCGGCTTTCTATCACCCAAAGATAACTAAGCTTGACCATATTTCAAATGGTACTGTGCTCCTTCCTCTAAATTCCTCATTCATCAACCAATTATAAATATCGGGTTAAATTGAAATTTTCCCCTTCACTTAGAATATCGGATTTCCCTTATTAATCATGTTTATCATTTTCATGAAAGTTGGAAGAAACAGGTGATAAATTACTGCCTATATAAAAAGTGTATTATACATATATACATTGTTAAATTCCGGAGGCAGAAAAATTGAAAAAGACACTTTTCCTACTGATACCGTTGTTATTATTGGTCCTTGCATCCTGCAGCTCTAATAAAAGCAAACTAAATACATATCTTATTCCAAAAAATTATGTGGGTTGGGTCCAGATTATTTATAATCAAGAGGGGTTTACCGCTATCGGACAGGCTAATGGGAGAAACATTTTTACCATTCCTGAATCTGGAGTACTAAAAACATCCACTCCAGATGTTGAATATGGGGTATCTTTCGAAGAATTTTACTACTATGATGAACAAAATAGGCAACAAAAAATCGATGTCGATCAAATGATCCATGGTCACCATATAGGCGACGGCGAGTCGGTTAATGGTTCCGGTAAAATCGAAGGGCCTACGGTCCAGGAGTTTTTTGTCGGAACAGAAACTCAGCTTCAAAATACTCCTGATCCGGATTATCCTGTTGAGCTTATGAAGTAAGGTGAATAAATTTCGATGTGAGGAAAGGATAGTGCACACATGGAAAATGTATCTAATGCAGATCAATTGGAATCCATAACCTCTATGCAATCCACAGTCAAAAAACTTGAGAGCGCTTTGTCCCAAATGACTCAAAGTGGCGCCAATACTACCCTGGTAACCAAACGGCTCCATGCTGTATCCATCGGTTTAGCGGTTCTGGAAAATGTCTGGAATCAAAAGCCTCATTCATATACACCTGAAGATTTAGCAGAGGCCGGCAAGGTTCTCACTGGTTTAACCCCTTCAGTGGAGAACAGTTATGCCAAGTCAAAGGCGGGCAGTCCACAAAGAACGCTTTTGGAGCGGAGAATTAAGGCTTTGAGGCTGGCTGTTCAGGCGATTGAGGAAATATCTTAATAGAGATTTAACTCTCCTACGAACTCATTTACTTTTGATGCAAAAGAATCCCAGCTTGTATCATACCCTACACCATAATTCCACCCGTTAGAACGCAGCTTTTGAGCTAAATGGATGTAATCAGCACGTTGCTTATCGTTTAGGCTAACATCAAAAGTACCATCACCAACCTTGTACTCATTCATGTAATCGTACAATTTCATAAGAATATCTTCTTTATCCTTATCTCTTTCCATACCACTGTGTAAGATAATTGAATCGATGGCATTATCTAGTTTCTGTGTAACAAGCGTTTCATTTTTCCATTGATTATCTTGTTGATACTGTATAGTTTCTTCAAGTTGAACTAGATCTCGTTGAATATAAGCATTCAATATTTCATATTTTAAATCTTCATTTCTGTTGACTCGTATACGATCCATAAATAATGCAGCATTTCCGAATAGAGAAACTAATAAAATTACTAAAATCCAGTTTTTCTTCTTCATATTTTCTCCAACCCCTCCTGATGGCAATATAAAAACCAACAACAGTCTTGAACTAAAAAGTCCCAGACTGCCGTTGATTTATCGGATTTTATTATTCTTCTACACCTGTAGGCAGGTTTTTAACTGTTGCATGTGGCTTCGTGTACATTTTAGTTTCCGTGAAATGTATTGGCGAAGAATTTGATCAGGAATGATAACGGATATAAATTGGGGGAAGGACCCTTGTTCTCTTCATCCGGTGCTTCTCTTCGTCTGGCAGTACGTATGATCCAACGCTGAATGCTGCTCGGTTGCGAGAGTCTGACAGCCACATACCAAGTTGAACCCGCTGCAGCAATGTCATGATCCCAGTGAATCTCCCGTACAGAAAAATGGGCAAATGGAAATGATATTAAGGAATAATAAGTGCGATTGAGAACGCCAATTGAACCAAGTCATAAAAATGCTCCAGCCAGGTTCACCTCCGTATGAGCAATATGGGATAAAGTTGAATACAGTTCATACGTTAGATCAACGTTGTCGTTTCACTTATCTGCACGTTAGATTGACACATAGCAGCACATCCTGCTCCTCACCCTTTTGATCCACAATAGAAATTTGCTCAGGCGGTTTTTCCAGGCTTTTCCCTCTAACTAACAGCTGTTGTTCCCCTTCGATGGGGTACCTTCTTATATACACTCCTGAACCGATATCCTCATACGGATACTTGTCAAAATCGCTCCAATTCAGTGCAGCTCCCTTGTCCGCTAAGCTCTCTAATTCATTTAACGAAATATAGCCGCTTGTTCCTAGCTCCTTATTACTTTGGCAGGCTGTACTGAACATTAAGAGAAATAACAATGTCACTGAAAACTTGAGGCATTTGGATAGTGTCATACAATCCCTCCAGGTTCTTATCATTCCACTGGTAATCTTAGGGATAATTATATCGTAATTTAAACAAGGAAGTCATAAAAACCGCCATATTAAATTCACTCCGGCCTTGAGTAAAGCTTTTCAATCAAATGATTTCTATACAGTTCAAGAGATTGCTGAGGTGGAACTCGTTAATACATTAACTTAAAAAGGATGTTAAGAGTGTATGCACACTCTTAACATCCTTTTTACTATCTTCACTTCACTTCAGTCCCATAGCTCTCCTTCCAATGCTCCAGCCACTGCGAATAATCCAGCCCTTTGATCTCCTTCAGCGTCTTCCCTTCGATGGAGTACTCTCCGCCGGCCACGATGAGATTCTTGATTATGCTTAGCGGACCCGAGGTTCCGCCTATGACCTCATGATCTGCAAGCATGACATTTACGGCAATCCTGTATTCGTCCGGGGGATATTGCTGTTCCAGGGGATGATTCTCTACGAGGAATCGGTAAGTTATGATTTTTTTGCCAAAATAGGCATCAGGTTCTTGCTTCTGCACCGACCAGAGCTGCATGTAATCCAGATTCTCAAGCATGGTCTGATCCAATGTGTATTGGGCAACTTCTCCTGCAGGGTCAACGATACTGTAACCAAGAGTCTCAACATATCTGGCGGCGATTTGCTCGTCAGTCTCACCTTCGGGAGCGCCCCCCTTGTTGCTGCATCCCATTATGGCCAGCAGTGCCAGGCTAAGCATTAGGAATAATCCTATGAGCCGGTTCATTCGTTTCGTCCCAATCTCATTGCAATACGTCTGAGGCTCTTCTTCTCTGGACAGCGGAGATTACAAGCGGGACAGCAAAGACAAGAGATAGTCCGAACAGGACGATAGCTGTAATTAAAGAGTTATGCCCTCCGTCAGAAGAAGCGGCATGATGGCCACCACCCACCAGGATTGCCCCTTCATTGGAATTGCGGTTCATAGAATTCAAGGCATCTGCCGATTCGCTAACCGCATCCCTAACCTCTGAAGGACTGATATTCTGCTCATTCGTTAAATCAATATAGGTCTCGTTAACCTCATTGTTTATATAGAGATAATCCAGCTCGTAGCGTTTGTCGTCAATAAGCTCTACAGTGCCCTTTCCGGCATACTCTGC
Organism: Paenibacillus sp. FSL P2-0089; assembly: GCF_038595095.1. NCBI lineage: Bacteria > Bacillati > Bacillota > Bacilli > Caryophanales > Paenibacillaceae > Paenibacillus > Paenibacillus sp. FSL P2-0089. The sequence continues at coordinate 2,069,475 of NZ_CP152006.1, read as the reverse complement.
TTCCAGCCGCTTCACGGTGTTGTCAAAATCATTATGATTACTGATGTTATAGATGGTCCATGCTCCTGACTCCAGTGTAGCTTCGATCACTCCAACCTGGGCCTCTTCCAGATAAAGAGGAAATTTATAACCTGCCATTTCATGTGAAATGGAGTTGTCATGGACATTCAACTGGTAATAGGGGATTCCTTCCCCCAGAGTGGCCTCATGAAAGCTTGTTTTGCCCGTACCATGAAAGTTATCCTTCTGGGCTTCAAGGCTATCCGCATAATACTCTTTATATTCCTGCTCAATGGCCCCTTTGATCTCTGCCCCAGCCTTCTCAAGACCATAATCGGCATATGCCGTATTTCCAGCCAGTGATAGAGCCAGGACAGCGGTTAATAGCAACGCACGAATTTTCAAAAAAAGCCCTCCAATTGTTGTTTGTATTAGATCATTAATTTCAATTAATATTGTTTACTGTATTAACCCACTTATAAGTAGAATTGCTCTTGAACGTAGAATAGCCTTGAACGTTGCTCGAACCATCTGCCGGATCAATATAATATAAGTTCTGAATATTGTTAGTGGTGTTGTAGTAATACCCTTTAACTACAAAGGCATGGCCAATACTCGAGCCAGCCTTGCTCGTGAACGCAAGAACATTGGAGTAATTATCTATATTGCTGACTAAACTATTGTACGACGGCACACTTAGTGATGCAGATGAGCTTACGCCATAGGCGGCAAGTCCTGCCTGGGCATCGTAGACCGTCCCGGCCGTGTCCATGTATATGCCCTTTGCAGCCTTCACTATATTTTGCTGGGTGGCGCTGGATTTCCCCAGATATTGTCCAGCCATGCTGGATACTGCCGCCCAGCACAGATAGCTGCCCTGTTGTACTTGGGAGGTTACGTCATGAATACGGGCTCCAGAAGCGGCGTATACGCTGCCTGCCAATAGAGAAGCGGAGATTATCGAACTAAACAGAATTGACAGCGATTTCAATTTCATTTTTTTCACTTTTTCAAATCCCTCTTGGAGTATTGATCTATCGGCCGACAGAACTGTAGATAATACTATCATAAAATACTATATTTGGAATATCTAAATTAAAGCTTTTATATTGATAATCATAGATTTAACAGTCCGCCAAAAGCTTATTTTCAGCTTGTCTCATCAGATTTAAGTATACACCTTGTGCAATCAGTTAACTAGACGTATACTTCTAGTAAAGGGGCGATGAGATGAGCAGAATGAAGAAAATCACGATATTTACAGGTATTGGATTGTTGAGCGTTGTTGTCATAGCCATTGTTGCGGTCTACGCCTTCGTAATCCAGCGGCCGGTGACCACTACCCCCGTAATCGCAGAAGCGAAGCCTTACGAGTGGAATAAGGTGAAGCTGGGCGGGAATATTCTTTCCAGTGATGGATCGGAGTATTTCATCTGGACTAAGAGCGGTGAGAGCAACAACTGGATCATCTTCTTTTCCGGCGGCGGGGTCAGCTGGGATGCCCGGAGCGCTGCCCACCCCATTAAAATTATGAACTTTATTAAAGGCGGGGATACAGGCAACTATTTCGCTGACATTCCGTTCTATATGCTGACTTTGCTGGGCGGGATGATGGATACGGACAAACCGGATAATCCTTTTCACGGCTGGAATGTGGTCTACCTCCCTTATTCCACAGGTGACTTCCACATTGGTAACCGCGCCGCTACGTATTCGCGTGAGGACGGGAGCACCTTCACCATGCGGTATAACGGGCGTACTAATGTGCGCAGCAGCCTTGACTGGATCTATGCGAACGTGGCTAAGCCCGATAAGCTGCTGATTGCAGGCGAGAGCGCCGGGGGATTCGGGTCCGCCTTCTGGGCACCCGAGATTGCTTCACATTACCGCGATTCTGAGATTTTCCAATATGCAGACAGCTCCTTCCTGAAGTCAGACAAGTGGCCGCAGGTGATGAAGCAGGAATGGGACTCGGATTTCACTGCAACCTTCGGGTATGCGCCGGAGGCAGATATCATCGGGGCTGCTTTTCGCGCGAATGGCCGGCTGCTGCCTGCAGGTACGGTGCTTTTACAAGCCTACTCGGTATATGATGAGATCCTGATCCACTTTCAGAACAAGATTAACGATTACAACGGGCCACGGGACCAGAAACTCATTAAGGAGTGGTCAGAGGAAATGCGGCAATCAGTAGCTGCTCTAGCGGCAACGGTTCCTAATTATTATTACTATCTGACGGATTACGGGCTGAACGCTGAGAACTGGACAACTCCGCACACTTTTTCCACCCGGGAGACCTTCTATCAGGCGGAGCAGGATGGTGTGAAGCTTGTGAAGTGGCTGGGGGATGCGGTCAATCAGCAGAAGCGCTATTCGGTAGGCAGCGAGTTCTTGGGGACAACAGCACCTGCTCAGGAGTAGCTTTTGCAGCAGCGGTATTTTCGCAGGAAGATAGGAGAGAAGATCATTGAATTTACGTGAAAAGCAAATGCAAATGACCAAAGAGCTCATTAAGGAGGCCGCGCTGGGCCTATTCTGTACTCAGGGGATCGAACGCACGGATATGGCACAGATCGCCGGACAAGCCGGTGTCTCCCGCCGCACGTTGTACCTTCATTATAAGGACAAGGAAGATTTAGCCGCTAAGCTCTATGTGGATAATCTGGAACGGATGTTTGGCAGGCTGCTGTTTGATTTCGATTTTGCCCGGCCTGTTTCCTCCCTGGAGAAGATTCTGGATCAATATCTGGCATTAAAAGATCATCACGAGGCACTGATCTATTATGATGCTATTTTTGGAGTGTATTATAGCACCCTGTCCAAGGATCCGGCGGAGCTGCCTGATTTCAAGAGAGCTATGGAGGTCTGGTATTCCCGGTACATCAACCTTGAGACAGCAGCGGTGGCTCCAGAGTATCAAAAAAAGTGGCTGGATCTTCTGCAGAAGTCCACCCACCTGTATTTCATGTATTTACAAAAATCCGTAATTCTGTCTCATCAGCGGGGCGGTTCCGTTACGGAGGAAGACCGGGCAGCGGACCGGCAATTCAAGGATTTCATTATGGCTGGCGTGCGGGCAACCTGACGATAATCGTTGTTCCCTCTTTTACCGCACCGTCCAGCTCAATACTGCCCTGATGCAGGGAGACGATTTTTGAGACAATTGCCAGTCCCAGACCGTTCCCGTTATTACTTCCATTCCGCGACTTGTCTATGGTATAGAATCTTTGGAATACGGCACCCCACTCTTCCGGGGAGATCCCGATGCCATTATCGCTGATCATGACCGCAACTTCTGCTGCACTGTGATCTATACGGATGCGGATCTTTCCGCCTTCAGGCGTGAACTTGATGCTGTTGCCCAGCAGATTCATCCACACCTGCTTCAGCTGATCTTCATCGCCATTGATATAGACCGCTTCCGGCAGCTCCAGATCGATAACGATGCTTCGGGCTGACCATTGCGGCTCACAGGTCACCACGATGGTTCTAATCTGCTCATCAAGCCGGAAGGAGACTGCCGAGAAGGGGTGATGCTCGGAATCCAGAGAAGCCAGCTTCAGCAGATTATCACTCAGCCGTGACAGACGTCCACTCTCCGCAATGATGATATCCAGATAGTCCTTACGCTCCTCTTCCGCAATCAAATCATTGTTCTGCAGCGCCTTGGCAAAACCCGAAATGGAGGTAAGCGGTGTCTGGATTTCATGGGAGACATTAGAGACGAAATCCTGCCTCATCTGCTCCAGCTGCTTCAGTTCTCCCGCCATCTCCACATAGCTCTGTGTCAGCTCTCCGATCTCGTCTACACGGTTCATTCTGAGATCCACTTCGAAATCACCTTTGGCCAGTCTTCGGGTGGCATTCGTCAAAGCCTTAATCGGCTCCACCAGGTATCTGGCAGCAATAAGAATGCTTACACTTCCCAGCAACAGCACGAGCAGCAGCACAAAGAGTACCAGACGGTTGACGATATGTTCGTTCTCGGCTGAGTACTGCAGGAACATCGCACGCCACTCCCCCTTGAGCATAAAGGGCATTCCAATGAACGTATCATTATCTTCCGTGGAAGAACGATAGACCTTCCCCTGCAACACTTGCCGGACAGCCCCGGGACTGATGGTAACAGCCGGACTATCCGCGAGCCCATAGAAAGTATGTTCCCCCGACTGGTCGTACAAATGGATAGGATGCGCCGATACCTTAACCATACTATTCAGGAACTCATCCGTATCTTCAGGCCTGGCATCATCATAGCGGTGAATGATCTCCCTGCCCACTGTAATCATCTCGTTCTGTCCCTCATAGCTTATTTGCTTCTGAAATACATACAAGCCGATGAAAAAGGAACAGATCAGACTAAAGACAATAATGCCGAGAAATGTGAGAATGACCCGAACATACAGTGTCTTGATCATGACTCAGGGATCAGGCGGTAGCCCAGACCGCGGGCAGTTTCGATATGAAAACCCTCGCCATTGCCGCTGAACTTCTCTCTCAGCCGGCTGACATGCACATCCACAGTCCGGCCGTCCCCTTCATAATTCAAACCCCAGATTTGCTGGATCAGCTGTTCTCTGGTGAAGATCTGCCTGGGGTGGCTGACCAGCAAAAACAGAAGATCAAATTCCTTCAAAGGTAACGTGACCGGCATTCCACCGCGTGTAACCTGAAAAGTCCGGCGGTTAAGCACCACATTGCCAAGCTGTACGGACTGGGAAGTGACAACCAGTGAGCGTTTGAGCAGTGCTTTTACCCGCATGACCAGCTCAACCGGATCAAAGGGCTTGGTCAGATAATCGTCCGTTCCGAGCTGAAATCCTTTCACTTTATGGGCCGATTCCGCTTTGGCCGTTACCATGAGAAGGGGCAGGTTGGCATCCGTACGCCGGATTTCCCGGCACAGCTCCCAGCCGTTCAGTCCCGGCATCATAATATCCAGAATCACAAGATCGACATGCGAGTTCTCAATGGTGGACATCGCCTTGGTTCCATCCCCGGCTTCTTCGAGGTCGAACCCTTCTTTGCGCAGATATAGAGACATCAGCTTCCGGATATTGTCATCATCATCCGCGATCAGTATAGTAGCCACGATCATCCTTCTCTCTTAAGCGTTATCCAAACTGCCAGCCGAGCAGATTCCAATAGTAGAAGAAGAACGTCAGTTGGGCAGCAGACAGCATCACTAAGGTGTAATGCACCCGCCTGAGGGCGGTCCAATATTTATTTTTCCATACCAGTATAGCTGAGACCAGCATTGCTAAGGTCAAGCCCGCCATAATGATTGGCATAACCAAGCTGACAGACAGTAAAGGGCTGATACTGCTGAGCTTCTGCATAATGTCCATGGACATAATAACCATAAACAGAGTAATAAAAGACAACAGCGCCCAAACGGCAGTTCCCGCAGATAATCGGATGGCCCGCTTTTCGGGGAGCGTCATCGCCTTGAACCTGCGTCTGAAGAAGATAGGTCCGGGCAATGCCGTGAGGAAAATGAATCCCAAGACACCAAGCAGGATAAGCCAAAACTTACTTTGATCCAAAAGCGGCGTACGCTCCAGCGGCATCTCCGGAGCCATGTCCAGGAGCATATGTGTCACTGCGCCGGACTCATCCGTCAGGAAGCCGATCTGGTCGGTCCCTTCCTCCAGCTGGAACAGGTTAGGAGCGACTGCTCTGTACAGCTGTTGTTCACTACCGCTTCCCAAGGATATCTTGTTATCCACAATCGTAACATTCAGCTGGGCAAAAAAGTTAAAGAACTTGTCAATATCGCTTATGTTACGGCGTGTAAATTGATAGGAGCCGGCATATTTCTGTACGGATTCCGCGGAAGCGGAGAACTCCGGCTGCTTCACTTCAGGAGCGGGATAGTACTTGTTGAACAAGGCCTGGACCAGATGGGTCGCAGCTTCGCTGCCTTGACCGCCATTGTAGGATAAGAAAATCCCCAGTTGCTTGGCAGGTGCGAGATACAATTCCGTATTAAACATGGGATCGGAGCCGCCATGAGAGATTATTCTCACCCCGTTCACCCGCTTCTCTGCGAATCCGAGAGCTACTCCCGGCAGGCGCTTATCGAGCTGGAATGCCGTTGAATGCATCAATGCAGCCGTCTCAGGCTTCAGAATCTGCCCGGTGCCATATTTCCCGTTCTGCAGATGGGCGATCATGAAATGTGCCATGTCTATTGCAGATACAGTACCCGAGCCGGCAGGACGAAATCCGCCCTCGAAGGTAGGTGTGCCCGGAATAAAGCTGCCGTTCCCGCTATTATACCCTACCACCTGGTTAGGGATGAATGACTCCGGCAAAGGCTCCACGACCGTTGAATGCTTCATGTCCAGCGGATCGAAGATATACTTCTGAATATAATCATTATAAGGAATACCGCTGACATCCTCCACGATCATACCTGCAAGCGTTGCTCCATAATTAGAATAGGCACTCATCTCACCTGGCGGTCTGATCCGTGCCAGCATATGTTTATTAAGTGTCTCCGAGATGGAACCGGGCAATCGGGCAGGATCAGTGACGATCTGATAACCGACTCCGCCCTCTTCAAAGCCTGCAGTATGGGTCATCAAATGACGCATGGTGATGGGTTCAGGATAAGTAGCAGGAATCTTCACGGATTTCAGGTAGGTATTAATGTCCGTGTCCAGATCAATCTTGCCCTGTTCCACCAGCTGCATCACTGCTGTCCAGGTGAACAGCTTGGTCGTTGAAGCGATTCGGAACATGCTGGTTGCAGGGTCAACCGGAGCCGCTTGCTCCAGATTGGAACTGCCATACCCCTTGCCCAGAATGATTTTGCCATCCTTGACGATGGAGATCACCGCTCCCGGAATTTGCAGCCGGTTCATATACTCTTCCATCATTCCATCCACGAAGGATGTCAGACTTGCCGTATCCTCAAGATTGGCAGGCGCTTCAATCCGGGAACCCGGTGAAGCGGCTTGCCCTGTCTCCGCACTGGCATGTTTCCCGGGAAATATAAGGCTCGCACTTAATCCCATCACAGCCAATATTGCCAGAGCAGCGATCAGCCTTTTTTTCATAAATATCAACATTATTACCCTCCGCATCATCTTCTATATTTAAGGTTAGGGCCAATCTCCCTAACACTTCTAGAGATTATCAGAGTAGTGTGAATGGAACGTTAACAGAACTTCTAATCGTTATGTAACGATTAATTTCTTTTCCATACCCTTACACTGATTAAATAATATAAAGTCATAAGAAATTGGATTATTAATATACCCAGCGGAAACAAATAAAGCATTTCAAACTGATATTTTCGGAAAAGCTCAAAGGAAACTACAGCATAGCCTCTGGGTTCAATACCTTGCAATTCCACGAAAAGAAATAAGAGTAAACTGCTTGGAATGACCGTAAATAAAAACCAGGTGATTTGCTCCTCTCTCTTATTAGCCCTAATAAACAATAAAGAATTAATAAAACACATGCATAAGGGCAGGAAGTAGGTTTTGCAAAGTAATATTATTATTCCTGTTGCCCATCCCTCAATTCTTATCTCAAGAAAATAGATTAAAATCAGATGTACTGCAATTGCTGCTAACATATAAAGAACGGCTTGGTATATTGGCTTTATGAATTTCCCCATTCTCTTTCCTCCTTGCTAACATTGTATGAGGCAAAATGATTATTCTTTGGATAATATCATAAACCACATTGAGGCCCAAAGGAGTAACTGGATAACTGAATAGATAATGGGGAAGAAAAACATCAATTCCCAATAACCCTGTTCAAAATGGAATTCTATAAATACAGGTTCGCTCGGCTCCGCACCTGTAATTTCTTTTATTTTAAAAAGTATGGCCGCACTGGGAAGCAGACTGGTCAATAGCCAAACCAGATTATACCTGATCTTCTTCGTTTTCAACGACCTCATACAAGTTGCATACAACAAAAAAACCGGAGCGCAATATGTCAATGCAATTTGCAGACCCCCTACTTCCTCCCACGCACCCTTTTTTAAATTCAAAAAGCTAATAATCAGCAAATGAATTATACCCACCACTGCAACCTGCGCTAGTCCTTTAATCCTAATAATCATCCGCTCACTCAACTTATCTCCCCCGAGATTATATATATTTTCCTTTTACACCGAATATCGGATTCTCCGCTTGATTTATGTATATCAAAGAACATCAAAAAAGGAGCCGTATACAGATACGGCCCCAACTCATTCAATATTTTTATTATTCTTCTTACAAACGAGATGGTACAGACAGAATCAGGATTGCTATACTTTTAACTTAATTGCATACTCGTAAGGCAGGTATCATCACTCTCAAAAGTGGAAATCTCAGACTGAGCCTGCTTACCTTCATGAGTAATGGTCATCTTATAGTTCTGATCACGCGGCAGCCATAGGTCGATGAAGCCGTTCGGCTGGGACTTGACGGTCTCGTTCATGATCTCCTTACCGTCCGCATCTTCGATTGTTACCCCGAAGGATTGGCCGGCCATCTCTCCCTGGCAGCCGGTCAGGCTGTGGGTGGCACAGGGATGTGTATTCTGCACATAAGGGGCAACCGACAGGAAGAACTCATCCTCCGGCAGCCCATAGACTGCTTCGTTAGAACCGCCGCTGTCCACAATCAGCTGGGTCGAGGTAATCGAAGCGGACTCCGCCGTCAAGGTACGTGAGCTGAAGTCAGCCACCATTTGCTTGATGTCCTGGCTGCTGCCCGGAGTTGTAGCAACCTCCGTTGTTTTCGCTCCCCCGCTTCCCGCGTACAGGTAGATTCCCAGCGCTGCAATAACCGCACAGGCACCTGCTACTATTTTATTGTTCACGATATAGATTCAGCTCCTTATAGATGGCATTCAGCCCATTTCTTCCCGCAGATCATGCTCCATGAACAGAATATCACGTTTCATTTCCTTCATGCTAGCTCTGGAGATCCGTCCAGCCTCGAACATCAGCTGAATGTGGTCACGTTCGAGCTGAATGCCTGCTCTCGACAATTCCTGCAGCGATTCTTCGAACTCCCGTTTCGTGGAGGAGATGGACTCTGGACGGGTTAACCGCATTCTTCCCCGCTCATAGCGCAGAATCAGGGCGCTAATTACTTCAGGCTCCATCTCTCCCGTAGTCTGCAGCTCTCTCAGCCGCTCAAGAACATAAGCGAAAATCCCGGCCTGCAGCCGGTTTGATTCCTCACGCCGCTCCTGCGCGCTTAAGCGGACCTGCTGAATGACACCTGTGATTTCTTCCCAGCTTTTGAACGGAATCAGATCATTCTTGTACTGCGGATCACGGGTGTATATGAACAGCTGCCGGTTCAGGCGGTTCAGATAGCGGTATGCCGTATACGGGTTCACTTCATGCTGCTTGAGCGCAAGCATAGTGTATTCCCGCTGCCACTTGAGTGCTGTCACCCCAAGCTTACGTTCCATTTCCTCAGCGTCTTCATTCTTCTTCAGCAGGCGGATTCTTGCGTTATAGATCCCGGTTAGATGATTCAAGGCGAGGCGGGACTGATCTGTAGCCTGCTCATTTAAGCCCGCAACCACACTGCGCAGAATTTCGATTTTGGCCTCGGCCTCCTCGGCATTGTGCTCTGCTTCATGATCTGAGCCAAGCAACAGCGGCAGCAGAAAGTTAGACGCCAGCAGAGTCCATAGAATGACACCCGCCGCCAGGAAAATAATCAGGTCTCTCGCCGGAAAGTAGGAGCCGTCATCCAGGAAAAACGGCAGTGACATCGTACTCGCCAGGGTAATCGTACCTCGAACCCCCGACAGTGTGAGAATGAGCGCCTTTTTGAATTCCAGCTTCCAGGGTCCGCGCGCCTCCTCCCCTTCGGGAATATCCATGACCAGCATCCAGATCAGCCTCAGACCGAGGACAGCAGCGGTTAATAGCAGGGTATAAAGGATAACCTGGACATTCCCTATATCCGGGTTGTTCCAGACCGTCTGAATAATCTCCGGCAGTTGGGTACCCAGCAGCAGGAAGACCAGGCCGTTCAGGACGAAGATGATGACGGCCCAGGTGCTTTTGGACACGATACTCAGCTTGGCTACTTCAGGATTCATCTGCTTGTACCCGAAGGAATGGGCGATCCCTGCACTGACCACTGCCAGAATTCCATTGACTCCCAGCTCCTCAGCGGCCATGAAAATTGCAAAGGGTGTCAGAATCTCAATCAGCATATGTAGCGTGACATTCTCCATCCCGAGCCTGCGCAGCCACCGCACGATCCCGTATTTAATGAGCGTAAGCACAAGACCCAGCACCACACCGCCTAGCGAGATGCCAATAAAGCTCAGACTGGCCGTTTTGAAAGAGAATGCGCCTGTAACCATAGCTGCGACTGCAAATTGAAAGGACACCAGACCCGACGCGTCGTTAATCAAAGATTCTCCTTCGAGAATTTGCATCGTCTGATGGGGGATTTTTACTTTTTGCTCCAAAGCGCCTACAGCGATCGCATCCGTAGGGGCCAGTGCCGCAGCCAGCGCAAACGCAGCCGCCAGGGGCAATACCGGCAACAGCCAGTGCAGGAAATATCCCAGCACCCCTACCGTTAGAAAAACCAGCCCCAGCGCCAGCAGCAATATCGGCTTTTTCAGCTTCCATAAGGCCACTTTATCGGCAAGCCTGCCGTCATTGAACAGCAAGGGAGCAATGAATAATAGCAGGAACAGCTCCGGGTTCAACTCCAGCTCGAAATGCAGGGGCAGCCAGGTCAAGGCCATACCCAGCGCGATCTGAATGATCGGCACGGAGAGCGAGGGGATAAACCGGTTCACCAGATTAGACAGTGACACGGCTGCCAGCATCAACAAAATATACTCAAATAATTCCAATCGGACAAACCTCCATCTCTGCACTTGCGTGTGCAGATACTAAATTACGTTATGTATGTAAACTCAGTATAAACGATCTGCGGTGAAATATCCTCTTGGTGGCTGCTATAGATTACAAACAAACGGTTAATCTACGGACATCGATAAACCATTTATTGCCTCCCGTCCAGGTGTCAGCGTATAATTAGCTCAGACGAAGAACGTCCCAAGCCATCGCTGGCAGAGGGGCGTTCTTTTTTTTGCGTAAAGGAGAGATGGAGGGAATGGAAATGGATTTTGAAAAAGCGCATCAGCTGCTCTTGGACCATCATTTGTCGATCAGAACAGGAGAGCGCAGAGGCCGGCTGTCACGGGGGCATCAGTATGCAGAGAAGCTGCTGCTGCGTAATGTCTGGTGGCCGCTGTTTGGCAATCTGGATGATCTGCATCCGGAGTATGAGGTCTACGACTGGAACCGTAAATCGCAATTTCTGGATTTTGCATTTCTTCCGTCGTACGGAAAATTCGGCCTGGAATGTGATGGTTATCAGAGCCATGTGAAGGATATGGACCGCGAAAGGTTCAGCTACTCACTGAATCGGGAGAATTATCTGAACGGACTGGGCTGGAGGATTATACATTTCTCCTTCGATGATGTGCAGAATCGTCCGGAAATCTGCCGTATGCTGCTGCAAATGGTCATTTCCCCTTCTTTACTCCGTGTTCAGTCAGGACCCTCACTTTCACCGAGGGAAAGAGAGATTGTCAGACTCTCCTTGAGTCAAAAAAAGGGGTTACGGCCCAAAGATGTGATGCTTCAATACAACGTAAGCTTTCGGACGGCTCGCAAACAACTGCAGGAGCTGGTCCATAAAGGACTGCTGCGCCCTATCATGCTAAACAGATACATTTGCTACTATGAGCCCGTGCAGGGATTACCTGATTTGCATCAGTAAGTACTGATGACTAGCCTTGAGTGAACCGCTCTGAACATAGGTAAGCCTTATGAGTAAATCCTCAGTATGCAATTTGGCGGGGATTGTAGCGGGTTGACAGTCTAGCAGCCTTAATAATGTTGCAGATATTGCAACTTGGCTATCTAGATACTGGGGTGTGCGGGAGAATTGTTGCAGGAAATGCAGGAATCTTAACGTGAAGTTCCTTAAATGCGGAGTATTCCTGCTTTTTGTGCAACATTTTCTGATTATGGCCCCTTAATGAGAGGCAATGTTGCATTATGTGCAGGAATTGTAATTGCGCTGCCGCCTCCACTTCCAAATCAGCAGGGGATGGCTCAATGTACAGTTCAGCGGATGGTCAGCGGTTGGTCAGCGAATAGCACAGCGGATGGCTCAGGGGACGGCTCAATGTACAGTTCAGCAAAATGACTCAGCAGGTGAACACAATTACAGAGGAACACCCCGCTTATTTCATAAGCGGGGTAACTTCCTGTTCCATTTGTTCGAGCAACTCGTCAACGGTGGACGTTTGCGTGTAGAGACCGTCCATGAGCAGCTGGATCTTCGTATCAATCTGCTGCCAGTTCTTATGTCCTGGCGCGATCCGCGCCGTGGCGATCTGATCGAGCACCGCCCGCTGGATGCTCTCCGGTGAAGGCTTGGATGCTGCCCGCAGGAAGACATCGGATTCCAGAACAGACTTGCGTGACGGGACAAAATATTGCGCGGTGATGCTCATAGACTCTGCACTGGTGATGAACTTGAGGAATTCTGCAGCCTCTGCCGGATGACTGGTCTCGAAAACAGATACTCCCGCATAACCGAGGGAGGTCCCTGTCCCCTTAATGCCTGACGGCATCGGAGCGATGTCCCAGGAAAAATCGCTAACCGCGCGGGCCTTGGAAGTATAGCTGTAACGGTCCGTATACATTCCAAGCCGGCCGCTGTCGAAGGCAATCTCATCCCCGGGCAGCGGGTGCACCTTGCTCTTGAACATCATGTCACTGTAGAGCTGGAGCGCTTCCTTCCCTGCGGGTGAATTGAGTGCAAATGATGCTCCGCCGCTGTCGAACAGCTCCGCTCCATGCGACCAGAACAGCGGCAGCAGTGCGTCCGACCAGTTGTTCCAATCGCGGACCAGCTTCACGCCGTAGATGCCTCGCTGCGGGTCGGTAAGGCTTCGCGCCGCCTTGAGGAATTCATCGTAGTTCCACTGTCCTTCCTCATACAGCTCCGTTGGCGTCTTCAGTCCACGGGCCTGGAACAGATCCTTATTGTAATAAATCAGCACCGGGGGCGTGGAGAACGGGATGCCATATAACTGGTCTCCCCGCTTAAAAATATCAAGGGTAGACGGATAAATATCCGCATACCGGTAGTCAGAGTCATCCTGAACCGCTGCGGCAATATCAGCCAGTTGGCCTGATTCAAGCAGCTGCGGGATCATCCGCTCCGCCAGCCAGCCGGCATCCGGCGCGGTGCGGGAGGCCAGCATGATTGACAGCTTCTGCTGATAATCCGCAAAGGGAATCATCATAATCTCGACCTCGATCCCGGAATGAAGCTGTTCAAATTCAGCTATAAGCTCCTCCACCATCGCCTTCTGTGCATCATTGCCCCAGATACTGAACTTCAGCTTCACGGGTGCCTGCGCAGCAGCCGTCCCGCTCTCCACTTCTCCCTCCCCGGCTAACCCGCCGGGCGCGCCGTTTCCGGCATCCGAAGAACAGCCCCCAGCCAGCAATACCGCAGCGATAAGCGCTAACAGCCTAATCCGCATTATTCCTCTCCTCCTTGCCTGTCCCCTGCGGGTCCGGCATCATTCATCGCCTCCCAGTTCATCGGCAGGCGCAGCGAGACCGTTACGCCCTGCTCTGCCGTATTATCCAGTGTCAGGCCGTAAGGCTCCCCGTAGAGAAGCCGCAGCCGCTGATGGACATTTCGCAGCGCGAACCCCTTGAGTATCCGGCCAAAGCCTCCTTGCTCCGCATCGGCTGCGGCCCGGGGCTGACGGCCATATAGCTGTTCTTCAAGCTCCAGCATCCGTGCGCGGGTGATGCCGAGGCCATTATCCCTAACCGACAGAATCAGATCCTCTTCTTCTACAGAGGCGGTCAAGGTAAGGCACAGCTTGTCCGGTCCCATGGCATGCTCAATGACATTCTCGATCAGCGGCTGCAGAATCAGCTTCGGCACCACACAGGAATCAAAGGAAGAATCAATATGGATCACGGCCTCCAGCTTGTCCCCTAGACGCATGCCTTGAATACGCAGATAGGCTTCCACGAATTTCACCTCATCCAGCACATACACCATTTGTTCCCGGTGGCCTACGGTATAACGCAGCAGCTTGCCGAGACTGGTTACCACACCGGAGAGCTCCCGGGTATTGCCCTGAAGTGCCAGCATGTTCACCATTTCCAGCGTGTTGTACAGAAAATGCGGATGAATCTGGCTCTGCAGCGCCAGCAGCTCTGCCTCCCGCTCCTTCAGCCGGGTCTCATAGACCTCCTTGACCAGACGGTCAATCTCGCCGATCATCGTGTTGAATCCTTCGGTCAGCTGCCCGATTTCATCGCTGGTGGTGACCGTCGCGCGTTCGAGGAACAGCCCCCGCTTCACCTGCCTCATCTTCGACTGAAGATGGGCAATGGGCTTAATCAGGCGGCTCGACAGCAGTATGGCTGCTACGTAAGCCGCCATAAGGGCCACTATGGAGACAATCAGTGTAGAGTTTGTCAGCTCACGGGCATCCTCCCGAAGCTGCGCCCGGGGCATCAGCGAGGTGACCTTAAGTCCTGTGTACGGTGATTCCGCAGAGGCAGTAATATAAGATTCGCGTGAATCGGGAAGCTTGCCGGCCCCGGAGTACAGAACGACCTGATCCTTGCCAGTAATCTGCAGCAGGCCGCTCCCGCTTGAGCGTACCGTCGAGACAATTGATCCGAAGCCCCGGGGCATCAGATCTACCTTGACAATTCCCAGCATGGCATGGGTGTACGGTTCACGGATGACTCTGGCCACGGAGATGATCCCCTGCTTCGCCTCTGTGTAGTAAGTTGCGCTGTGCGGCGGAAGAATGGCAAGGCCACCGTCCGCCTGCTCTACGGTCTCCATCCACTCTGCCATGCTGCGGTCCCACCGCTTCCTCACACTCTGGTCCAGATTACTGAAGATTCCGCCGTCATTGGTGAACACCAGGATGCTCTCGATTTCCCCCCGGTCAAAAGCCAGCGAAGAGATAAACAGGTTCATCTTCAGCGTCTCATCCGTGCTCAGATAGGTGCCGCCCGAACCCGGCAACCTGTGCTTGCGGAGAATCTGCATCATATCCTCATCATACAGCGGCGCAAGCGTCAGACGGTCCAGCTCCTTAATATAATGCTCCAGATTAATATTAATCTGGCTGACGACCTGATTGGATAGTTCTACCGTGTTGCGTTCTACTCCGGCAATATATTTCTTATAGCTGATGGTGCCGATGACCAGGAACGGAATGGTGATCAGCAAGCAGAATAAAATGATAAACTTCGTGCGCAGCGGCACATAAGCGGATCTGTTGAATCTTTTACCGGATAACATGCGTAACATGCGCACAGCCTCCCCGAACTCTGGTTCTACATCAACATAGCATAATCCGGGATGGAAGTCAGAGCTATCCGCCATGCCCTGCCCAGGCTCAGAGATTCCGGCTCAGCTATTCTCAAGCTCGCTTGACCAGACCTCCGTCTGCCTCCAGAATTCGGCGGCTGTCAGTGTCCCGCTGTGAATCATATACGCGTAATCCAGCAGATTCGGCAAGCAGGGCAGGTCCAGCAGATAACGGCTGAACGCATGCGCAGCGATCTCCGAGGTCTTCGTTACGCCCGCCCGGATACGCAGCGGCCCCAGGGAGAGGCTGCTGATGTCATCCAGCCGCTTATTCGTGTATCCCAGCTCCGTGAACTCCAGATCATGGAACAGCTCATGGGCGAGATGAATGTCGGTAACCTCCCTGAGGCTGAAGGAACGGCCGGGAAGCAGCACACCGGCACATTGCCGCAACTCCTCCATGGAGGACCGGTACAGTGTAATGACACGTTCCTTGGCCGACAGCTCAATCTGGGCGCGGAAGCGGATCTGCCCGATGGTGCCTTTCCGTTCATTGAGGTTCACCTGGATGCCCCTGTCCCTGCAGATGGCTCCGACATCCGTGCCATAGCGGGCTTTGAACGCCAGAGCCTGCTCCTTCCCGATGGCCAGCGGACGCTCAACATAATAACGCCGTTTACCGCTCGGAATCCGGTGGAACAGCAGGTCGTTCTTCAGTTCGGCATACCCCAGTACATGATCATCCGGCAGTGTACGTGCATCTGTCTTCATCATCCCCTGCACCTCCTACTGGTAGACGACCGCGAGCAGCTCGCTGTTGTCCTCGAGCAACCCTGTCTCCACCTCAAGAATGGAGAACAGCTGCTCCTTGGTCTGCATCCCGGTCAAATCGAGCATTTTTTCCTTATAGAAAACAAAGGTCTTGGGGATCGTGGCATTTGCATCCGAATAGATCGTATTCTCCTCCAGGAACGAGGCGAACCTGTCAGCCATATTCTTCTTCAGAAAAGCTAGGTGATACGCATTCGTCTTCTTGAAGCGGACCACTCCCTCACGGTCGAGCACGCTCACATGGCTGAGCTTCTTCTTCACCAGGCCGAACATCGACTTCTTGATCTCGCTGGCCTCGAACAGATACCATCTGCCGGAGGCTGCCTTCAGCTCCGTCTGCTCCGCAGGCTGGCCCAGCGCATCCGCCGCCGTCTGCATCAGCTCATTCACCGGCACCGCGCGGCTGGCCAGATCCTTCGAGCGCAGCTCCGTGGAGCCGGTGGCGATCGCCCGCAGAATATTGCGCTGGGAGTCGATCTCGATTGTGACATCGACCGTGGATTCGTTCGCCCCGGACTGGACGATTCTCTCCATAATCTCTGCCCGGATCAGCTTGATATCATGCTCGGTGGCACCCACGACCGTCTTCTCGATCTGCTCGCGGACCATCGCCATCCCGACGCCAATCGTGGAGATATACGGCGCATTGTTCGCAATCTGGTGCTTGAAGCCTTCCTTCGCAGCCATGGCCGGGACCAGAACTGCACCGCTGCCTCCGCCGCCTACCAGCGTAATGAATCCGGTGTCCAGCTCATAATCGCTGATCATCTGGTTCACCACCGCCATCACCTTGCGGATGGCAATATCCATGGCGGCCCGGGCCGCCTCCTCCGCAGACATCCCGAGATGAGAACCCAGCGCCTGCCAGGCGATCCGCGTGCTCTCCATATTCCCGCGCGCATAATCCGTCTCCGGCACATGGTTCAGCAGATTCGCCGCTCCCGCCAGGGTCAGCGCATATTCCTGTCCTCCCCTACTACGAACCGTAACATAATCCGGGTCTCCTTCGCGCGGTCTGACGAGACCGATCGCAGGCTGCTCCAGGTTCTCCTTTCCGGTGAAGCACTCGTATTCCAATCCCGCAATATGCGCACTGCGCGGGCCGACATCCGTGATCTTGCCCCCGCCGATCTGGATCATGCTGCCTCCGGCAACGGCCAGCGTCCGCACATCCAGCGAGCGCAGATAGGTCTTGTGTCCGCCGACCTGGGCGTTCTCAATCATGACCTTACCGTTCTTGATCACGGAAATATCTACGCTGGTGCCGCCGACCTCGAAGAAAATGCCGTCCGATATCTTCTCATACATCAGGGCACCGGCCACGCCGGCCGCCAGCCCCGACAACATCGTCAGGATCGGGCGCTTGCGCACCTCGTCGATGCTCATGACGCCGCCATCACAGCGCATGATCATGAGCTGTGAGGTAATTCCCGCTTCTTGGACCGCCTGCTCGGTCATATTGGCCGTCTCCATCATCTTCGGGATCAGGCTCGCATTGACGACCGCTGTGCGGGTCCGCGTCTTCAGCCCGTAGAGCTGGGAGATCTCATGTCCGCCGGTGGCGTACACTCCCCGGCTGCGTGCCGCTTCCATCACTCTCAGCTCATTGGCCGGATCATCGACACTGTAAGCTTCCGAGGCTACAATGACCTCTGCGCCCTGGGCCAGCAGCTGGTCAATCGCATCTTCAATGGCTTCCGCTGTAAGTTCCCGGGAGTCAATGAACTTGTGATACGTAGTAAGATACTTGCCCGCAGCCAATTCAATATCCGCCACATTGGTCTCTGAGCGGGCACTGCGGGCATCCAGCCCCGTACCCATCCCCACGATGCCTACACGGGCAACATCGCCTTCCAGCAGCGCATTAGTAGCCTGCGTCGTCCCGTGGGCGATGAACTTGATATCGCCGGGAAGAATCCCGTTCTCGCTCATGATCCGCTGGATGATCTGGACAATCCCGCTGGCGACTCCGCGTTTATCGTGGTGCGTGGTGGGCATTTTGACCTTGGACAGCACCTCAAAGGTCTCATTATCTATCGCCACGGCATCCGTGAAGGTTCCTCCGACATCGATGCCGATTCTGATTTGTTTATTGCTCATAGCAGGTTCTCCTCTCCATGAAGCTTAGGTCTCTAAGAGTCTCTAAAAGGCAATCATCCCCGCGATAATCATCGAGATCATCACCGCAACGAACATCCATGGCAGCGTCTTGCGCAGCGTTTCAATAATATCTGTCTTCGTGTAATCGGCGATCCACACATTGTGCGAGTTGGTCGGATCACTGACAGCCTGCAGATTGCTCACAATACGCAGGGCCAGCATCGCTGCCACAGGGGCCATACCACCAGCCACGATCAGTGCCGCAATTCCGCTGCCGAGCCCCCATACATTGAGCGGCCCCCGGTAGATTGCCAGCGGAGAGAGCAGCGTGAAGACGAGAATATACATTAGCGGATTCGTCGGAATAATGACTTCGATCAGCGGCTGGATTAACGAGGCCACCTGTGGCGCGGTTACCGCACTAAGCAGCATCCCGATTCCGATCATCAGACCCAGCGCACCGGCTACATCCTGAATGCCTTCAACCAGCGCACTCGACAACACATGGAATGGACGCTTAGGGGTGGCCAGCAGCAGGGTGACCAGCGCCCCCATGAAGACCGCCGAGACAATATCCACCTTCAGGAAAAATACGAGCAACACCGGAACAAGCGGACTGATGAGCGCAATCGCTCTTACATTCTTGTTGTCCTGAGCCTGGAATTCCGGCTTGAGCGGCATGGCCCAGGCGCGGCGGACCTTGCCGTCTTTGCGGGTGTAATAGACGATCATAATCAGGGCAATCACAATCAGCGGGACGGCACAGACGAGCGAATAAGAAGCAATCGTGTTCGTCGGTACCTTAAGCACATCGGTATAGATCGCCCAGGTAGAGACGTTGAACACCACACCGACCGCATTGGCCAGTAGTACTACCAGACCGCTTACAAAGGGCTTAAGTCCGGCTGTCAGCATAATAGGGATAGCGATGGTCCCGACCAGAATAACCATACCCAGTCCGTTCGCGGCCGAGAAGATCACAGAGGCGGCGAGGAAAAAGATAATGGCAATCGCCAGCGGCTTATCTCCCGCCAGCTCCGCTGCCTTGCGGATAATGGTCTTCGTGATACCGACCTTGCTGAGAATCTGGCCGAACCAGGCGCCGAAGATCAGTCCGGCGATGGCGGTAGACAGCTTCATGGCTCCGCCTGCAAGCACACCCTTCGTGATGGTGAAGGTGTCCGGGTTATCAGACAGGAGCGGGATGCCGGCAATCGCCGCCAGCAGAATCGCCATCATCGGCAGCGCGAGCAGTGTGGTCAGCTTGCGGGTCATCATCAGCCCCACAAACACAATGAATACAAGTAGAATTCCGATAATTTGCACGGTTTCCAAACCAATTCCTCCTAAATTTTTGTTGAATATACGTTGTTATAAGAATTATTATTTAATTGCAGCCAAGGGTAGATGCTAACAACAGCCAACAACAGTTAGATGTATTTCTACAATTAAACTACACACAGCTTAATAACTGGCCACTTTAGTTGCACATATTACAGTTATGGCGCCGCGCGTTACACTTCCAGATAAGCGCCGTGCGCCACAAGCGTCTCCTGCAAGCTCTTATAATCCACCTGCTGCACTGGAACTCCTTCCCGGACCGCCAGCGCCGCCGCCGTACCGCCCGCCTGCCCGATTGCGCCTACTGTCGGTGTAGTCCGCACAGCCGCCTGGGCTTCAAAGGTAGCCGAGAGGCATCTCCCCACAACAATCAGATTGTCGATCTCGCTGGTGATCAGGCAGCGGTAAGGGATGCCGTACATCGCGCCCCACTCCAGATGATCTGTTGCGGTTCCCTCGCCGTCCGGGCTGTGAATATCAATCGGGTAGCCGGAATGGGCGATCACATCCTCGAAGGGCTTCACCGACAGGATATCCTGCGCAGTCAGTGTGTACACACCTTTGATCTGGCGGGAGCCGCGTACGCCGATGGACGGGCCTGTAGAGACAACCACTGAATCTTCGAACCCGGGAATATATTTTTTCAGAAAAACCTCCAGCTCCCGGCACTGCTTGCGGCCCTCAATCTCGGCCTCGCTGAGGCTCCATGGGTCTGTGCTGTCCTTGCCGAGAATCCGCGTCGTGTTCATAATAATCTCACCGGGATTGCTCGTCTCGAAGAATAGCACATCCTCTCTCGGAATACTGATCTCACCGCGCGCCTTCGCTTCACGGAATTGCTTGTCGAAGCCGACGACAGAGAGTCTGGCCGCCGAGTCCATCACCGTAATATCCAGATTCATGCGCGGAAAGTCCTCACGGTGCCCGCGGATGTACGCCTTGATTTTCTCCGTGTCCACTCCCCTCATCTTCATCTTCAGTGTCATCGGCTGCGACTGCTCGTCGGATTCGCGCCCTTTGGTGAACGGGACGCCGGACCAGGCCGCCAGATCGCCATCCCCCGTAGCATCGATGAACACATCCGCCGAGATCCTGCTAAGCCCGCCTTTGTTGCACAAGGTAAGCGATGTAATGCGTCTGCCGGATACTTCAGCACCAGCCAGCATCGTATGATACAGCACCTCGCCTCCGCTCTCCTGCAGCATCAGATCCAGCTCGTATTTCATCGCTTCCGCATCGAACGGTGTCACTGAATAGGTGTAGTTCGTCGCGTCCTGGATATGCCCCGGCGATTTGCCGAGCGCCCGGAGCCGCTGAATCAGCTCATCGGTGATTCCCTGGATAGCCTGCTTATCCCCCGCGTGAAAAGTCATCATCGGTCCTACGCCCGCAGCAGTTAGAGTCCCGCCCAGGAATCCCCCCGCCTCGATGATCAGCGTCCGGGCGCCTGCTCTTGCTGCCGCGATAGCCGCGATGGAGCCGGAAACCCCGCCTCCCGCCACAACCACTTCATATTTCCGCATCCTTGTTCCTCCTTCTTCTAAGTGAACGGTTACATTACTGCTGCTCCCTGTATTGGGTTGGGGTGCAGCCGGTATAGTCCTTGAATACCGCCATGAAATGCTTCGAGCTTAGGTAGCCGGATAATTTGGCAACCTCATAGATTCTGAGATTCGTCTCCTTCAGCAGCTGCTTGGCCCGGTTCATCCGGCACCGGGAGACATAATCCGTGAAGTTCTGTCCGGTCTCCGTCTTGAACAGCACCGACAGGTACTGATGATTCAGATGCACCTGCTCCGCCATATATTGCAGCGAAATTTCCTGATCCAGCCGCTGGGCAACCAGTTCTTTCACTTTGCGGATCAGTTGCCTGCCCTTCTGGTCGGTCTCCCCCTCTTCCGGCTGGCCCGGCAGAGCATTCCGGGCTCCATGCTTGCGCTTGAACTCCCCTAAGGCCTGGGCCAGCTCCGTGCGGTCAACCGGCTTCAGGAGATAATCGCTGATGCCGTATTTGATGGCCTGCTTTGCATATTCGAAATCGGCATACCCGCTCAGAATCAGGATATACAATTCAGGGTACTGGTCACGGACCCGCCGGATCATCTCCAGCCCGTTCATTTCATTCATCCGTATATCCGAGATCAGGACATCAGGCTTCACACTCTTGAGTGCCTCCAGTGCAAGTCTTCCGTTCTCTGCCTCACCCACCACCTGAAAGCCGCCGATGACCTCCTCAATCAAATGCTTAAGGCCCGTACGGATCAGGGCTTCATCCTCAACCAGAAACAGCTTGTGCAACCCTATCCCTCCAAATACAGTATCTGGCCGCCGCTGCGCTTCGCCAAGCTTCTGAGGCTCATTCCTGGTGAAACGCTTACAGTACCAGTATAAAATTTGAGCACCTGCAATGAAACGGCCCTCATTCGAGAAAAGGTATGAAATTTCGAGATGAATCCGCGTCCGCTCCGCCAGATATGAAACCGGATGCCCTTCACGCCTATAGTAAGGCGGAAATGACATCCGGTTCTGCTTGCTTGTATATACACAGCCCTCTTCTGGCCTGGCTGATTACAGGCTTTGCGCTGTGCTGTTATCATACAGCGCTATCAATTCATCGAATGATGAGATAATGACATCCGAGCCCTTCAGCTCATCCTGCCGCCCGAAGCCGGCATAGGCGCAGCCGATCACGGTCTGTCCGTTGCCCTTGCCCGCCTGTACATCGGAGGAACGGTCCCCGACCATCCAGGCACTGCCGATCTTGTGATTGTCCAGCAGAAGGCCGAGCAGCTCGGTCTTCGTTGCCGTGCCCGAGCCGCCCGCGCTGTACAGCCCCTCGAACAGGTCCTTCAGCTCGTGTACGACTACGATGCTATGGATATAATCCTCCAGCCCGTTGCTGGCGACGAACAGCTTCACTCCGCGTGCGTGCAGCGCACGCAGCGTCTCGACTACCTTAGGGTACAGGACTGTACCTCCGGCCTCCAGCCCCTCAATCTCAAGCTGCAGGAGCAGTTCATCCGCCCGGCGGTGTACCGCCTCATCCGCTTCCGGCATTACGTTCTTCCAGATATCCGCAAGCAGCATGCCTAGACTGCCCAGGATGCGCTCCTCCGGCGGAGTCGGGCCGGAATGCAGGCCTTCTTCCCGCAGAATATCGAACATTTTATGATAGGCGGGCAATAACAGGCTTTCTGTCTGAAACAGCGTACCATCCATATCAAATACGATGGCTTCCGGCTGGTTTAATTTCGGCAGCGGTCTGTTCCCCGCCTGTGTCTGTTCTTCGTTGCTCATGAGGTGAATCATCCCTTCCAATTGTTCTTCGGTCACACGCCCTAATGATATAGGAAGCAGCAGATGTTGTCTACGAACCCCTAATTACAGAAAGGGACCGCAGTGCAAACACATGGAGTGCTTACACTGCGATCCCTTCTGTTCATACTGCATACTGCCTCAGAACCTTAACTTATACGTTGTCGAAGCTTGAGATCAGTTCATCGAGAACATCTTTGCTGACCATTTTACCTTTGAAGTTGATCAGGTTCTCGGAACTTCCGGAGAAGATGCAAGTAGGTTCATATTTTCTGAGAATGATCTTTTCGCCGTCCACAAAAATTTCGAGCGGATCCTTTATGTCAATTCCCATTGTTCTGCGCAGCTCAATCGGAATCACAATACGTCCCAGTTCATCTACTTTTCTTACTATGCCAGTTGCTTTCATCATTATGCATCCTCCCTTGAAATAACACTTGGATCATCATTCGGTGTTAAAAGCTATCAAAGCTTCTAATAAGTAGAAATGATTACTCTATAATTGCATTGTAAAGTGCTATTTCTTTCCTGTCAATTTTATTTCTACATCTTTTGATATTTATCGACAAAAAATTCGACAAAGTTTAGAGTTTTTTCGACAAATTTATAATCGAAACCGTTTTATATCCATTTTATTCTTTTCATTCAATTTTTGCCCGTAATTCTGTAGGGGTATGGCTGAATCGGTTTTCCCCTTAGCTTACGGCTGCTCCTTAGGAACTATGCTCTTCCTTTACTTGACAAGAAAGATATACAATCTATATATTTTACGTAATATACTATATTGGAGTGTTTCCATGAGCAAAGAAGCTGAGAAAGAGCAAGCCGTCTATACCGTCATGGAGCATATGGCCAGCGTGCAGCAAAAGTCACAGGCGTTCATAGACCGGATTACGAAAAAAGGGTCACTCTCGCAGAACCAGATCATGCTGATGTTCCTGCTACAGCTCACCGGCTCTCTTAATATTACGGATATCTCAGAGCGGCTGGTCATTACGCCGGGAGCCGCTTCGTTCATGTGCGATAAGCTGGAGGATCTGGGATACATCGAGAGAATTCGCACGAAGGAAGACCGCAGAGTCGTCAATATTGTTCTCACCGGATCAGGCAAGCAGCACATCCTTTCTCTCTTCGACACCTTTGCATTGACTGACCTTGACAAAATATCGGCAGCCCTGCAGAGAATTGATGAACTGATGGGCGGAATGTTACAGTAGCATCAACGGCTATCCTTTAAGCACAGACTGCATTTCCCATCGGGGAGTGCAGTTTTTTTGTTAAAGAACATATATTGATTAAATATTTCATTTAATATATATTATAGTTACTAAAATAGTATAAAACGGTGGTGATTGAACCTATGCCTGCACTGAACCCGACACCTGCGGCCAATAAACCTCTTAAAATCAACGGCTCCCGGATCTGCCGGGGGGATATGGATGCCTCCCATGTGGAGGTGCTGGGCCACCTGCATGTCAGCGGGAGCTTGACCACAGCACGCCTGAGGCTTAGAGGAGAATGCTCCATAGGGTTATCTTGCAATACGCAGGAGCTGAGCAGCTTCGGCAGTCTGCGCGTTCCTGAACTCAGGGGCGTGAGTATCACGGCCAATGGATACCTGTCTGTTACCGGTGAGGTTGCCGCAGAAGAATTCAAAGCCGAGGGCTGCGTACGTATAGACCGCTTGTCCTGCATGGGAACCATCCGCATCAAGCTGGGGGCCTTGTGCAAGATCAGGCACATGACCTCGGCAGGTAATATTATCGTGTCGCCCTCCTCCAGGCTGCTCCCTATTCCGCTGAGTCCTTTCCGCAAGCTGCGCTGTGGGATCATTGAAGGGGCTGACCTCACCCTATACCGGACGCAGGCAGACCTTGTGTGCGGACAGAATGTTACAATCGGGCCGGGATGCTCCATCCGGGAGATTCGTTACCGGGAGGCGCTGACGATTCATCCACATTCCCGGATAGGCAAGATTATTCAGATGAATACATAACGATGGAGGTACACGACATGAAATCTTCTTCTTCTGGTGCAATGCCTATACTGCTGAACTATCTGGCAAAAGGATTCGTCATCCTCTTTGCATTGCCCGTACTGGGCGTCTGGGTGGCCGGGAGCCTCATCTGTGCCATCATCGCTCCGATAGCCGGCTTGCTGCGGACCTTCGGAGTCAGTGCCATAGGGATGAATCTGACCCCATCCTATTCCGTCCCGGTCTTTCTCAGCTTGCCCTTCAGCCTAGTTCTCGCGTTCCTCCTGCTCTTGTCCTTTTATTACACCCGCCGTTTGCTGCTGTTAAGCCTAAGCTTCATCAGGTAGCAGAAAAAGGGGTATTTCAGCAGCCATTCACCGGTGCAGAAATACCCCTTTTTGTATGCAAATCACCCCGTATCAGCTGTTCAGCCTCTTCTAGGTGTATGAAGCTGGCCCTACGAACGAAGCTCGAAGAGCCTCGCAGTCTTGCCGGCGGGCAGCGTAACGGTCAAGCTGCCTTCCGGGGCGTCCCAGCTCCACTGCGCCCCGTGCGCCTCAGGATACGCACACCGGGCCTCCGCCCCGCGGCCCCTTAGCTCAGGTATGGGCAGCGTGACCGCAGCCGCTTCTCCGGCAATCCGCCATACAGCAATATAGCGGATGTCTCCATGACGGAGTCCGAAGCTGATCCATTCCCCTCCACTGTCAGGCAGACCGAGCGGCCAGAAGGCGAAGGCTTGCGGAATGCAGGCGCGGATAGACTTGTAATAATCCAGCGCCTCCTTCACCAGCGCCCGGCGTCTTGGCGTTAGCTCGGCCAGATGGCCGCTCTGATGAACGCGAAGCAGCAGCGAGTTAACCATATTGAAAATGACCTCTTCATCGTCGCCTTCGCGCAGCGGATACGACCAGACCGCCGATTGCTCGGGAGTCAGTGCAGCCGGAGAGCCTGCGACAATGGCAGCATACTTCACATAATCCTCCTGATCACTGGTGGACTGGATGCTGTGGCGGCTGAGCATGGCGTAATCCATCCGCATCCCGCCGCTGGAGCAGTTCTCGATGACGAGCTGCGGATAACGGGCGAAGATGCTGTCCAGCCAGGCCAGATAAGCGCGGTTATGCTGCAATAGACCGTCCCCGAAGCTGTCCGCCCCCGTCTCCGTACCAATGCCTGCATTGATATTATAGTCCATCTTGATATATCCGACGCCGTATTCCTCAACCAGCCGGGCAATCACGCTGTCGGCATGCTTAATGACCGCCGGATTACGGTAATCGAGCTGATAGCGGCTGCGGTCCTTGACCCGCTTGCCATGGCGCATGAAGAACCAGCTGTCGTCGGTCTCCGCAAGCTTCGGACTGTTGATGCCCATCACCTCCAGCTCCAGCCAGAGGCCGGGAATCATCCCCTTGCTGCGGATCACATCCAGCACATACTTGATGCCTTCCGGGAAGCGCTCAGCCGAAGGCTCCCACTCGCCGACCCCGTCCCACCACTCGCCGGGAGCATACCAGCCCGCGTCGATACAGAAGTATTCACAGCCGACCTCGGCAGCGGCATCAATCAGCGGCAGCAGCTTCACCGTTGTCGGGCTTCCCCACAGACAGTTCATGTAGTCGTTGAAAATCACCCGCAGCAGCTCATTATCCTCATTCGGTCTGCGGATCAGCCGCCGGTATGCGGTAAGCTGCTCTGCCGCCTCTCCGAACCCGCCCTCTACTGCACCTGCGGCCACTGGCACGGAGGTGAACGCTTCACCGGGGGCGAGCCTCAGCCACCAGTGATTGTCATGCTCCGTAGGCCCGCTGACCAGCAGCGTAAGCTGATCTGCCTGATCCGTCAGCTCCCAGTGCCAGGAGCCATTATGTTCAATCTGCCAGAACAGGCTGCTTCTGCTCTCCTTGTTGCGCAGCACGGCCATTGGCAACAGCTCAGCCGCCGACCAGGAGCCGGTATTGCTGGCGGCAACCCGCTTCGATCCACGATCGGCGAGATGGGACATGCCCAGCTCGGGCAGGCTGTAGCTTTTCCACTGCAGCTCACTCTGCCACCCGCTGTGAGCAATACTCACTTCGATCTTGTCATTGCGGTCTCCGCTGCCCTCTTTGTCCACTCCAGTGAGTGCGAATGAAGAGATATACTCCACAGCCGCTTCCGCATTGCCTTCATTTCGAACCACTGTCCAGGAACGGACAATCTGCACACCGGTATAGAACTGATAATGCTGTACTGCCTTTACACCCGTCAGCGGGTCAGCCAGTGTAAGCTCCAGCTTCCGTCCCAGCGGATTCACCGTGTCCCTATGCCCGTCATACACCATGCGCAATCCCGGATAAGATGCACGGTGCGTCCGCCCGTGATATTCCGCCCGGTCTTCCCCCGACAGCTGCAGCTCCAGCAGCCGGAAGCTTGCCTTATGCTTCTCTTCTATGCTCCCTGCTTCCAGCGGCGCTGCGCCAAAATGCAGCAGCCGCACATCCTGCTCCCCAGTAATTTCAATCGTAAGATACAGCCCGTTCTCGGCTATCTCTATGAGCCTGCTCTGCATATCTGATTTACCCTCCTTACAAATGATGGTGTCCTTGGTTTCCTGTTTTCCTGCCTCTCCGGAAATCCAAAGCTCACGCAGTTACGTCCAGCCACTTACACCCCCCACCCTGAAATCTGCGTTACATAGAAAGAAGACCCCCTCAGTAATAAAGCTTACTTCGGAGGCCGTTAAGGTCAAACCAAAATTTTATTCCGCAGACCCGAATTGAATCCAGGCCTTCTGAATTTCATCCATCGCCTGATCCTTCGTCTTGCTGCCGCCGATATAAGCCTGCATCAGCTCACCGAATTTCTGGTGGAACGTATCCAGAGAGTAGTTCACCGACAGGTCGCCGGATTTCTCCGTCTTCAGAATTTCTTCCATTTCCTTAGGCATCTGCAGGTCAGGCATCGGAGCATCCTTGATTGGAGGAATGACCTTGGCTACGTTAGAGAACCAGCTCTTCCCGTAGTCGGAGGTATACAGCCAGTTGAAGAACTCAATCGTCTCTGCCGCTACCGCAGAATCCTTGTTGATCCGCAGTGCCTGATCGGCACCGGTGATAATCTGGGACTGCTCCGGTTTGTCACTGACAGGATACCCGGCGATGCCGAGGTCAAAGTCAGGGGTGATTTTCTTAATCGCTTCTTCATCCCACGCCCCTTTACCGGTCATGAAGGCTGTTTTGCCCAAGGCGAAATCACTGACCTCAGCATTGCTGTCGCGTTCAAGCGGCTTGTCTGTGCCATGTTTAACCGTTGTATCAATGAAGGTGAAGAAGTTATCGCTCAGCACCGGATGATCCTTGAAGGTCGTCTTCCCGGCGATGAAGTCCGCTACGAGCGTCTTGGCGTCGGTTCCGGCATCGGTCGCTGCGGCATCTACGAAGTGCTGGAAGATATGCTTCCATACCCACCACTCTTTGTAGGCGTTGGCGAAAGGCGTGATGCCCTTGGCTTCAAGCTTAGTAATTGCATCGTCCATTTCAGCAGTTGTCTTAGGCACTTCAGTGATGCCGGCATCGGCCAGCAGCTTCTTGTTGTACATCAGGACGAACAGGTTACCCTTCACCGGCAGTCCGAGGACTTTGCCATCTGTAGAGCTCATGTTGGAGCGGACTGCATCTGTCATCGCTGCGGCCAGCGGTTCATTGGTAAGATCGGCACTGTATTCGGCAAAAGTATCGATATCCCCGCCCGCCGTGGTCTGGAACACATCCGGTGTGCTGCCGGCGGCAATTTTGGATTTCAGCACCGTATTGTAGTCTGCCTGCATGATTTCCAGATTGATCGTAACATTCGGCTTAACCTTCTTGTATTCCGCAATATAAGCATTGAAGGCATCCGTGTATTCGGGAGAGGCGGTGAACATATTAATCGTGACGGGCTTGGCGGAATCCGTAGGTGTATTGCCTGCTCCGGCTGTTCCACCCGTGTTGTTAGCGGTATTATTGGTGTTATTTCCGCCGCAGCCGGCCAGCAGTCCGCCCACCAGCAGCAGACTCGCAGATAATGCCATGAATCGTTTTAACATGATGTTGCCCCCTTTTTCCTTATGCATCTTGTGGTCTTGCTCATCATTCTAAATAAAAAGAAAAAGGATAAGAATGTACATAAGTGAACTTCTGAGGGTAAAAAAGTGTCCATGTAACCGTTTCACTTTTCTACCCCTGGCAGCTGCAGCCGGAACTCAGAAGGGGAGCAATCATAGTAATTGCGGAAAGCCTTGCTGAAATAGTTCTTGTCCTTGTATCCCAGCATTTCAGAGATATCCTGAATTTTGAGGGCAGGGTCGCGTAGCAATGCTTTAGCCTTGTCCATCCTTACCTTTTGCACATACTCGTGAATGCCGTAGCCGTATTGTCCCTTGAACAGCTTCATCAGATACTCTCTGCTCAGGAAATATTGTTCCGTGAACATCGATATTTTAATATCCTCGAAATAATGGTTATCAATATACGCCTTGATATTCTCCAGCACGCTGCTGCGGTCTCCGGCCACTGTCCGGCTGATCTCGCCCGCATAACGGTCGAAGATATCGTTAAGCACGCCCGCAAACTGCTCAAAGGAGGAGAAGTCGCTGAGGATGCCCAGAGGTGCCAGGCTGCTGTCCTTCCCGCTGCGGATCTGCGGCGGCATGGCACCCAGCTGGGCAGCAATCTCGCCCAGCAGCAAGAGAAAGCCCTGCAGGGTCCGGTCCGCTTCACCAAGAGTAAAACCTTCCGTCTCCTGGCATTTGCGGATGAACTCGCTGAGGATGCTGCGGGCATGGTTCACATTCCCGCTCTCCAGCGCGCTGCGGATCTGCGGCATCCGCCCTGTCAGGGAGGGATTATCCCGTGATACTGGA
This sequence comes from Paenibacillus sp. FSL P2-0089, assembly GCF_038595095.1. NCBI lineage: Bacteria > Bacillati > Bacillota > Bacilli > Caryophanales > Paenibacillaceae > Paenibacillus > Paenibacillus sp. FSL P2-0089. Next base: position 2,039,651 of record NZ_CP152006.1, on the reverse strand, counting down.
TTCACTGCTCTGCCCTGCGCGATCAGGCTGCCCCTCAGGCTGAGCAGGTCAATCGTATCTAGTGATGCTTTGGCCTGCTCATAAGAAGCGGCAATGCTGAGCGAATCACTGCAAGGCTCCCCGATTCCGCCTGCACAGATGATCCCGAACAGCTCCTTCAGGGTAGAGGCTGCTTTCTTCATATGGTGCAGCGACAGGAAGGCCGCATCCGCTTCATAACCGCCCTTCATGGTGAAGATGGCAATGAATTCGCGTTCCCCCTTGGGGCTGGCGAAGCTGAATGACTCGAACTGCCCGTCCGTGTTCTCGTTCATTACATTCGTTACGGCGAAATGCAGCAGATCCCGGTCCCCATGGAATCTTTCCTTACGCACCTTCTCCAGATTCAGCATCCGCAGAAGGCCGACAGCGAAGTGGCTGGCCGCCCCGTCCGCCCCGATCAGCGGGAGAAAAGCCTCATTGGACTGGGTCTTGAAGCTCCGGTCAATGATGGACAGATACATCTTCTCCTTCAGCTTCGGCAGCGACATATTGAGTGTAATATTGCGGCTTATGAACTCGCTCTCCCGCTTCTGCTTGGCCTCCAGCACCCCCACCGCCTTGCGCAGTGCATGGTTAAGATCTGTGCGGTTCACCGGCTTCAGCAGGTAATCCACCACCTTCGAGCGGATGGCCTGGCGCGTATACTCGAAATCATTATAGCCGCTGATCACAATCAGCAGCAGGTCCGGGAATTCCTGCTCGGCAATCTGCAGCAGCTCGGCTCCGCTCAGCTCCGGCATTTTCATATCGACCAGCACCAGATCGAACCGCTCACGGCGCAGCAGCTCAAGCCCCGCCTTACCGTCTGTCGCCTCCCGCACCTCGCTGACACCGAGACCCTCCCAATCCCCCAGGATATGAATCGCTTCGCGCAGCGGCTCCTCATCATCAATAATCAGCACTCTATACATGTTGTCCTACTCCTCCCCGCGGCAGCCGCATATCCATTCGTGTTCCCTGCTCCGTGCTATGAATGACCAGACCCGACTCCTCTCCATACAAAAGCTTCAGCCGGGTATTCAGATTCTTCAGCCCGATACTCTCCATACCGTCCTCTTCGGCCGTGTCCGCTACGCGGTCCTCCCACTGCATCTGAAGGGAGCTGAGCACCTGCTCCAGCCGTTCTCCGCTGATGCCCGGCCCATCGTCCAGCACAGAGATGACGCTGTGTGTGCCGGTGATACGCGCCTCAATGGTGATGGTAACCGTACTCGATACCTTTTCCAGCGCATGCTTGATGCAGTTCTCCACCAAGGTCTGGATCGACAGCTTGGGAATCCGCAGCTCCATCAGGCTCTCATCCCAGGCGTACACCACCTGCATCCGGTTCCCGAACCGCGCCTTCTGCAGCGCCAGATACCGTTCAATATGCCTCAGCTCCTCCCTTGCCTGCACGACATCCTTGCCGCTAATGCAGTATCGCAGGGTCAGGGCCAGGTTGTCCACCATCTCGACAATATCGTCGTTGTTGTTCTTGAGTGCCTTGGTAGAGATCGCCTGGAGCGCATTGTACAGAAAATGGGGATTAATTTCAGCCTCCAGGGCTTTAAGGACGGCGTTCTTTTCAACAATTTTCATTTTATAGCGTTCATTGATCAGCTCATTCGTCTTCTCGACCATCTTGTTGAAATGGCGCGACAGGTAGGCGATCTCATCCTTGCCTGCAACCGCAGCCTGCGCATCGAAGCTCCCGGTACTGAACCGCTGCATTTGGAGCGACAAATTCTTCAGCGGATGGGTAATCCGGTTCGAGGTGAAGCTGACCAGCACCACAGAGACGATCAGGAACAGCAGGCCAATCGCCACACTTAGCGTACGCGTCGTTGTAGCTGCTTCATAGATTTGGGTGTAGGGAATCGGCTTGACGAGCTTCCAGCCTTCCTTTTGGCTGATATCGTAGATTACCAGGTACTTCTGCCCCTTATCCGACCAGGTTACGCGCCCCTTCTGCTCCGGTGTCAGCAGCTTCGCCAGTCCCGCCTCCCTGCTCTCCCGGTAGAATTCCTTATCATCCACCTTGAAGGGCTCGCCGTCCGGGCTGATATACATCAGATGCTCTCCGGTGCTGAACGGGATATCCCGCATAATCTCATCGGTCACGGAGGAGTTCAAATATAGCGATAATACCGCCTGCGGCTCGCGTGAGACAATGGAGCGGATCAGCCGGTGGTAGCCCATGAACACCTTATTATGGTTGACGGGGTAATCGGCGCTGCTCACGCTGGCCGGCTGCTCCTCCACGAACGACTGATAGGAACGGTTATACGGACTCTTAAGCGCCCGCTTATACCACGGCAGGTCATCAATAGGCGGGTGCTCGGATACCCGGACGGTGATGTTATAGTTCTCCTTAGTGACATAATAATACTTCTGCTCCTTGATTACATAGAGATAGGCAGCCTCCAGATCATTGCGCGAAAAATACAGATTCCGCAGATAATCCTCCACGTACATCCGGGAGCTGTAGTCTTCCGATTCATGCAAAAGCGCATAATTGAACTCATCGTAGGAGATTTGCGGCAGAGACAATTGCTCAATCCCGCTCAGATAACTCTCCAGATTCCGTCCGACCAGGAGCAGGTTGTTGCTAGTACTGGCATTGCTGTTATCGACCGATTCCCGCTGCAGCATGCTATAGGATATGTAGGTGAGTGAACTGACCACCAGGATGATGATAATCGTAAACAACAGAATCAGCTTGTTAGCCAGGCGGCGGGACACCCGCGCCAGTAAAGGCTCGATCAGCTTAACCCACACTTTTCTCATGATGCTCTCCGCTCTCCCCGCTGCCGGTTTTGGGGACTTTTCCGGCCTCCGCAGTCCGTTCACCTTTTTACCCTTAACTGTACTCTTAAATCCATTTTTGACGATACGGGTCTACTCTATAATACACAATATAGACTAACCGGAATGGTTAAGTGTGGCAAGCCAGGCCCACTACTCCCACCCTATAACTCAAGAAGAGGTGCATCCATGTTAAAAACACTCGGCAAAAGATGGCGCGAGAAATTCGAATTCGGAATCTTCACTCTCCCGGTTCTGATCTGTATCGCTGTAGCCTTCTATATTCCGTTCGCCATGACCATCCGCTATTCGATGACCAAGTGGAACGGGATCTCCAAGCACCCCAAGTTCGTCGGGCTGGATAATTTCAAGCAGATCTTCTCCGGCGATACCAACTTCTCGGATGCTGCCTGGTTCACGATTAAATACGCGGTGCTCTACATTATCATAGTCAACGTGCTGGCGATTCTGCTGGCCGTGCTGCTGGACATGAAGCTGAGAAGCACCTCCTGGCTGAGAGCGGCCTTCTTCATCCCTTATATCCTCAGCCTTGTGATTGTCGGCTTCATCTGGAAATTCATCTTCATGCAGGGCTTCAACTCGCTGGGCGAGAGCACCGGCTGGGCAATCTTCGATCTAAGCTGGCTCGGGACACCGGGACTGGCCTTCATCTCCATCCTGGGCGTATCCATCTGGCAGTCCATCGGGTTCTATCTGGTTATCTACATTGCCGGTCTGCAATCTGTGCCTGAGGATCTCAAAGAAGCCGCTACAGTAGACGGCGCCGGACCGCTGAGACGATTCTTCAGCATTACGCTGCCGCTGCTTGCCCCATCGATCACGATCTCTGTGTTCATGGCGCTCACCAATTCAATCAAGGTATTCGATGTCATCCTGTCGCTGACCGGCGGCGGTCCGGGCGGAACTACTTACAGTATTGCTTATGATATCTACAGGGATACGTTCCAGAACAATCTGTACGGCTACGGCACGGCGAAAGCGCTTATCCTGTTCCTGGCTGTGCTTGTCGTGACGATCATCCAGCTGACAGTCTTCAAACGGAGAGAGGTAGAGGCCTAATGAAAACAAACCACAACAAGGCGGGCAAGATCATACTGGAAATTGTCCTGGTCCTCTTGTCTCTGCTGTTCCTGTATCCACTGTTCCTGACGATCATTAACTCGTTAAAAAGCTTCGGTGAGGTCATGACCGATGTCATCGCCCTCCCGCAGAAGCTGACCTTCAGCAACTACGCCTATGTCTGGGAGTTCATCAACTATCCGCGTCTGTTCCTGAACAACTTCATCATTACGGGTGTCGGCCTGCTCGGTATCGTATTCATCTCCTCCATCGCCGCCTATAAGCTGGCCCGGACCAAGACCAGATGGAGCGGTGTCCTGTACTTCCTGTGCATTATGCCGATGCTGATCCCGTTCCAGTCGATCATGCTGACGGTCCTCCAGACCGCCAAGAACCTCAACCTGTCGGAGAGCACCTGGGGACTGGGTCTCCTGTATTGGGGCTTCGGCGCTCCGCTGGCGGTATTCATCTATCACGGCTTCGTGAAGGGCATCCCGACAGAGATTGACGAGAGTGCGACGATTGACGGCGCTTCCGGCTTCCGCCTGTTCTTCAGCGTGATCTTCCCGCTGCTGAAATCGGTCACCACGACCATCGTCATCATCGATGTCATGTGGATCTGGAATGACTTCCTGCTCCCGCTGCTGATGGTCAACGGTTCACCGGAGACGAAGACGTTAACGCTGGCGGCTTACACCTTCGTGGGCCAGTATACCTCGGACTGGCAGTATGCCATGACCGCTATGGTAATGGCGGTGCTTCCATCGATCGTGGTCTTCATCTTCCTGCAGAAATACATTGTGAAGGGCGTTGTCGCGGGGGCGGTTAAGGGCTGATCCTGTTCTCACAATGCAAAGAGGCGTCCCCATAAGCCGTGTAACGGCTACATGGGACGCCTTTTCTTTTTGTCGCGGGGATATACTAATGAGCCTGCAGCCATTCATTCTTGATTTCCGGCGGCAGCTCAAGCCCCAGCTCATTTTTACAAGCCGCTTCAAACTGCTCATACCGTCTGTTGATATTCTCTAATGCGCCGCGTCCTCTATACATGCTAATCAGGAGGCGGTTCATTTCCTCCTCCAACGGATACAGCGACAAGTATTGCTCAAGACGTAATTCCGCTGCTGCTCCATTTCCAGACGTAAGCTCAGCCGCCGCCAATTCCCGGACCATTGCTGTATATTGCTTGAAGAAGGCTTCCTCTAACGGGATCTTCCATAAGTAATTCTTGCCCTCCAGCAGCGGCCCCTGATACAGCGAACAGAGCTCTTCGGCTTGTTCTGTGGTCAGTCTGCCCTCACTGTGAACCTGCTGCAGTTGATGATACTGCAGGAGATCATATTGTTTATTTGCCGTATCCAGCCTGTAACCGTCATTAAGCTTCTGTATGCTCATCGGAATTTTGTTCTCTTTCAGGACCTTTTTTAACAGGTACAGGGTATTATGCAGATTGGATAATCCCCGCTCTCCCTTCGCATCCTGCCACAACAAATCAATGAGCTTCCACTTGCTGATATACCGTCCAGGGTGGCAGAGAAGATAAGCGAACAATTCCTCGGTCCGGCGGGTTCGGAAGTGGACCGGGAGTCCCTCCGGATTAAGGACTTCAAATTCACCGAAGCAGCGGACGGAGAAGCTAGACTTGACGGTCTCTGCGGGAATGTGGGTTGTCCGGTGCTTGAACAGCCGCCCGGTGACCCGCTGAATCGCTTGCGGCGTGACAGGCTTGAGAATATAATCAAGTGCACTTACTTCGAATGCTTCAAGCGCATACTCCTTATAAGCCGTAGTGAACACTATCTCTGCCTGAACCAGCTGTTCATGGATGTGCACTGCAAGCTGCAGCCCGTTCATCCTCGGCATCTCCACATCAATGAACACGATATCCGGCTGCAGCTCCTGCAGATTCGCCAAGGCCTCTACCGGATTCGTAAAAGCTCCTACAATGCTGTAATTGCTATTTTGGCCAACCAGCACCTTCATTAAATCCAGGATTGGCCGTTCATCCTCAACAATCATCGTCCGAAACATGGAAGACCCCTCCTTCACGCAGAATCATATTTACTCCTACTCCTCAGAAGCCCCTTGCCCGGAGCCGCCGCCGCTGAGCGGCAGATAGATCGTTACCTTCGTACCGCTGTCTGCTTCAGAATGAATGCTTAAGCTGGCTCCCGGAATCATATCCAGACGCTTGCGAATATTCTGAATACCAATGCTTCCTTGCAGCTCTCCTTGACTATTCAATGTATATAACAGATCAGCGGGAATGCCGACACCGTCATCTTCGACTAAGATCTTCATGTATCCGTCACCAGCCTGAATCCTTAAGGCAACCTTGCCTTGCCCCTCCTTCTCGAACAGTCCATGACGGATGGCATTCTCAATAAACGGCTGGATGCAGAGGGACGGGATATTCACTGCCTTCAGGGAATCATCCACTTGGCTGCTATAGTCGAACCTCTCCCCGAAGCGGGCTTGTTCAATTTCCACATAGGCTTGAATCAGCTCCAGCTCCCGGTACAACGGAATGACGAGTGTGGAGCGGTCCATATCCAGAATAAAGCGCATATATTGGCTGAGCATGGTTAACAGATAAGCTGCCTTGACGCCATCGGTATAACAGAATGAGATAATACTGCTCATCGCATTATACAGGAAATGCGGTTTGATCTGGGCTTGATGGAACGCATGCTCATGCCGGATCGCTTCCTGGATCGACAATTTCATGGCCAGCAGGTTATGAATCCGGGCCATCAGCGTCTCGCTCTCAAAGGGCTTGGTCACAAAATCATTCGCCCCGGCCCGGAAGCCCAGCGCAATATCGGAAGGTGCATCCTTGACTGTGGCGAACAGAATTGGCAGATCAAGTATAGAATGACGGCTGCGCAGTGACTGGCATAATTCTATCCCCGATGTACCCGGCATCATGATATCCAGAATGACAAGATCCACTTGCTGATATTCCTGCAGTTTGGTCAATGCTTCCTTGGCGGAGAAGGCTACCAGCACATTATAATCATGACGACGGAGAATATTCAGCAGGGTATGGATGTTGGAGGCCTCATCGTCTACAATCAGAATGGTCTGCCCTTCCCGGTCCAGTACATCAAGCACCGTATAATCAACTTCGGCATGCAGCGCGTAAGGTTCGGATACGGCAGCCTGCTGATATTCGGGAATAGGGTCTACTACAGGCAGCGTAAATACCATGCGGGTTCCCTTGCCCTTCTCGGACCAATCCACCCGAATCACACCGCCCATACGCTCCACCAGCTTCCTGCTGATATACAGCCCTACCCCCATTCCGGTATATCCGTCCTGCGGCAGCAGCCTGTCCACCTGCTCGAAATATTCAAAGATCGCCGCATGGTTCTCTTCGGATATCCCTGTTCCGGTGTCCTCCACTTCAATGAAGACCTCACTCCCGGCTACTCTTGCTGTAATCTGAATCGATCCCTGACGGGTATGCTTAATCGCATTATGAACCAGGTTATACATCACCTGCCGCAGTCTGCTCTCATCCGCGAGTACCCATATATCGGCTTCCACCTGGTTGATTAGCTGCACCTCTTTGCCCGCCAGCTCGAACCGGAGAATATCATATACAATTTGGACAGCCACGCTTAGATCAACAGCGGTCTGGTGCAATCGCAGCTCTCCGTGCCTCAACCGGCTGACATCGATCAGATCCTGGATCAGCATCGACAGCTTCGTGGACGTATCCTTAATCAGCCACAGATTCTGCTTCTGGCCTGCATGCAAATTCTCTTCCTGATTCTCCAGTAAAAAAGAGGTCATATTCATTATTCCATGGAGCGGTGTCTTGATCTCATGAGAGGTGTTCATCAGGAATTCGTCCTTCAGCTGGTTCGCTGTCCATAGCTTACGGGATAGAATCTCTGTTTTGGCATACGCATTCGAGAACCTCACGGCCAGCAGGATATTAATGAGCACAATAAATGCAATAACTCCGCATCTTCCTGTAAAATTGCTCTGGACAATGTTCTCGGAATAAAGGCCGTCATTCATCAGATAGATCATCAGCGCAGTGGCTCCGCCAATGAACAGCATCAGCTCCGCACGGTCTGCCACCTGACTCTGCCTGCGCATATACAAATAGACCATTCTCGCTACAATGCCGAGCATAACGATCCAGAGATAGAATATAAAGAAATATTTCACTCGAATATGCACCGCATATGGCAAAAGCACAACCATAACAAGATAGGCCATAAACGGGGTAAGAATCAGCTTCAGCCTGCGCAGCGACATCAGGTGCGACTCTACGGTACAAAAGAACACAATAATCAGTATCGCGTTAAGAAAGTGGCTGACATCCAGCAGCTTATACGAAAAATCAAAGGGGACCGACGGCAGGAAACGCTGAAACATCTTTTCCCCGTACAAGGAGTTCTGCAAGGCCAGAAACAATAAGAAAAATCCGCTAAGCAAATACTCCTTCTCATGGCGGCCAATAAAATAGAAGCTGAGGTGATAGGCACCGAACATGGCCAAGATCAAAATGATTCCGATATCCGCACCGATCTGTATCATGTTGCGCCGGGTGATGTCCTCTTGTGCTCCAAGCGTGAGGGAGTTCACAATTCCTCCGGTGACAAAATTATAGTTAGAGACTTGGATCACAATCTCGAGCCTGCGGGAATCCGGATGAAAAAATATCGAATACGGTGTGTTTCCGGGTTGAAACGCGCCTTTGTCCGTGGAAGGAAGCCCGCTGGCCCCCTCCTCCTGTCCACCAATAAACAGACGGTGGGCCATGCGGATGCTTCTTATTTTTAAGCCGAGTATTTCATCGGTATCCTTCAATAATACCTGTAAACGGTAGGTGCCTGAACCCCTGCTGCTCATCCCGCCAGCGGGATTCTTGCCGCGCCAGGTACCGGGAACCTTCAAATAGGCAGGCGGAGAATCATACCGGCCTTGCCGGAAATCCTCAGGGCTCAGCAGCTTATCCTGGTAAAACTCCCACTCACCATCCAAATTCACGACTCCCTGCTGCTCAAGATTCCATGAGGACAGATCCAGTACTCCCTTCTCCACGCTTACCTCATTTTGAGGAGACCGGGTCAGTGAGAAGATCATGAAGATCAAAGAAAAGATAATACAGAAGAATATGCCGATTCCCGCAAGTCTGCGGATATTTACCTTTCTCACAAACAGCCTCCAGTTCAAATCATCGATGTTCTCATTCTAACTTAATGCACTTATAAAAATCTCACAAAATACTTAAACAGAAAAAAGCACCATCCAGCGGAGCTTCCTGGACAGTGCTTCCTTCTTGCATTACCTTGTTAGTCCGATCCGGTACACCTTTGTTGCGGTCACACTATGGAACACGGCAACGGCTTCGCCCTCGAACACCTTCTCCACAGCCATGGCGGCGTCGTCGGCCAGCTTAACAGCACCTGTCCGGCGAGGTGTCGTTTCCAGAACGATCTCGCCCCGGCGCAGTACCTCCCGGAACCGGGATAGGCCGATCTCCCACGGCAGGCCGTTATAGAAATGGTCGTGGAACAGCTGCCCGGCAGCGAAGGCATAGCCCACATTGCCTGTATAATCAATGCTCAGCAGGACTTCTTCCGAACCCTCCAGGACTTCTTCGGGCAACTGGAGGACAACCTTGTGATCCTGAATCCGGCGCATCGGAATCGTGATTTCCTTCTGCGGTACCTGTACCTCGTAAGCCTGGAACCAGCCATCCTGTCGTCCGCTGACCGTTGCATCCGCCTGTGCGGTATTCCACTGCGTTGCCGCCTCAGTTCCGCCCGTGTATTCACGGAATGTGAATGCATGATGCCCCTGGCTGATGAATTCAATTCCGCCCGGGGTCTGAACCGGAGGAACCGGTGAGAAGATGATGCGGCTGCGGCCGTTCTCCTCAAGCTCCCACAGAGCCGCAGCTTCACGAGCGCTCATGGCATAGATACGGACTTCTCTGGCTCCGTCCCGCCGGATCACAATCATAGATGATTGGTGATGCGGAATCAGCACATTATAGCCGCCATTCTCTGCTACGTCTCCGGTCTCCGCGCTCACCTCCAGAATACCGGCATCCGCGTCAATCTGGAACTCAGCGTCGATGCCCTCCGGCATAGAGAAGAAGTAGGTGGCTGCTTCCTCCGTTTCAATAGCCGTAACAGGCTGGGCCGTGGCAGCCTTAAGATTAAGACCATCCAGCGCGAAGTTGAACGGCAGCAGGAAGGAAGCCTTGGGCTGAACTGTCAGCTTGCTCCGCTGCGGGAAGCTTAGCATCTCCTCTCCCAGTTCTACCGCAAACACAACCTCCTCGTGCGTATCCATCTCCACATGGTCCTGATAGTTATTGACGAACAGGAACCCGGACTTGCCGTCCGTGCGGACTGCATAACGCAGCGTATGCGCATCCTCCGGCGTAACTGCTTCTGCCCCTTCAGGAAGTATAGTTGCCATCGGTGCAAGCCGGTCTGCGAACCGGCGCAGGAAATAATGAAGCGGACGAAGCAGGTGATTCGACTCACGGATCTGGCCGAATTCCCCAATTGGCGCCTGGAAGTCATAGGTCAGCTTCGGCGTAGTGCTCTCATTCAGGTATCCCGTTCTTCCCACCGGATTGGTTCCGCCATGGAACATATAATACCCGATGAAGTTGCAGCCTCCGGCAAGCTTCATTAAGGTCATGGCGATGACACTTTCCGGTTCCACCTGGAATCGGGACAGATACCAGGTCTGCATCCCGCCGCCCATCTCACAGCAAGCGAACGGGTATTTCGTCCGCGCATACGGCGGATTGAATTCGCCGCCCGGCGCCTTGTCATCATGGAAATTCACGAATACGTATTCCGGCGTCGGCTTCTGAACCTGATTCGGGTCACTGATGCTCCACGGAGTATAGGCATACCCTCCGTAGAGCGGAAGCACCTCATCCTCCAGGAACGGCGCCTCGCCCCAGCCGGTGCTGGTATAGATCGGAGCGATCAGACCGGAATCCACCGCATACTGCTTAAGCAGACGCATATGCTCAGATCCCGCTTCACCGCTCGCTCCGCCGCTGAGATATTCGTCACCCTGCTTGGCGGTCTCTTCCCAGAGAGCGGCCGCAGCATTCAGCTCATTCTCCAGCTGAATCCCGATCACCGGGCCGCCATCCTTGAACATCTGTCCATCGGCCTGATTGCCGATCTCCTTGAACAGGCGGTTCACATACTTCAGGTAGCCCTCGTCATTGGAGCGCACATCGAATTCCCGGCCGAACAGCCAGTCCGGCAGTCCGCCGTTACGGACCTCGCCATGACAAAACGGACCCACACGCAGGATGACGTATAGGCCATTATCCCGGCACAGCTCCACGAATCTCCGGAGATTGCGGTTGCCTGCCCATTCGAACGCTCCTTCCACCTCTTCATGATGATTCCAGAAGATATAGGTCGCCACCACATTGATGCCGGACAGCTTCATCTTGGCGATTTCACTCCCCCAATCCGCTTCGGGATACCGTGAATAATGGAATTCCCCGCAGATGGCGAAATAAGGCTTGCCGCTGCGCTCCATATAATAATTCGTGAACCGGATCTCATCCCCTTGAGGATTGCTCCCGCCCAGCTTCAGTGTGGACGGGTAGATTTTTTTGGGAGACACCCCAGCCTGTATCGTATATCTCATGAGAATTGCTCCTTTGCCATATTGTATGATCCTTGTACAACCTATACCTATAATTTCATAAAAACTGCCCCAAAGCTATTGCTTTGGAGCAGCCCGTAAGCTTATTCTGTTATTTCTGCGCTGCGAGGAACGCATCGATCTGTGTCTGCATTTCAGTCTGCACCTTATCCAGACCTGCTGATTTCAGCTGCTTGATCAGGTCTGCCTGGCCTTTCGCCAGATCTTCGATCAAGCCATATTCAAGCGGAATCGCATAACGCAGCATCACGTTGCCGATATTAGCCACTTCGTTCTTCACTGGCGTAGTGTCGAAGACGAAGGTTTCCAGCGGGAAGTGATAGATGCTGGACTGCCAAGTGTTGAACATATCGTCCGCTTCCTTAGGATACGCTGCATCCTGACGGTTCAGCGGGGAGTTCCAGCCCCAGTTCGAGAAGCCTGTGTAGTTAGCGGCAGCAGGACCGGCGGTGAACTTCTTGTCGCCTTCCGGATTGTAGTTGCTTCCGGCGATACCGTACATAGTCAAGTCGTGAATTTCCTTGTCATTCTGCAGTAAATCCAGCAGCATCAGTGCGCGCTCAGGATTCTTGGAGGTTGCATGCACCGACATCCCGTTCTGCGTTGAGATCGCAGCAATTTTCTTTTTGTCCGGGGTAAGGTCAGCAATGCCCAGCTCTACATCCGGTTTGTCACGGCGCATTTCAGCCAGGTTAGCAGCTACAGTACCCAGATTGTGCGCATAAGAGGATACTTTGCCTGCTTTCACATCCTGCCATACATCGTTTTTGTTGCTGACTACGTTCTTGGACCACGCGCCGTTATCGGCCAGGTCTTTGTAATATTTAAGCAGGGAAGTGAATTCCGGTGTGTCATAGATGTTGAAGACTTTACCGGTTGCATCATCCAGCTTGTACGCCAGTGGCAGCAGGCTTGCATCTACCAGGTTGAAGTTGTTGTTCTGCTCCAGCAGCGTCTGATCCAGCTCATGGAATTTCCAGCCGTCTGCAGGCTTGGCACCGAATGCGGTGATGCCTTTCTCATCTTTGGCAATGGCCTTCAGATAAGTAGCATATGATTCAGCACTGTTGATTTCAGGCAGATTGTGTTTTTTGCGCAGATCCTCACGGTACAGCACCACTTTGTCGGTTACTTCAACATTGTTGTTAGGAACCATATAGAGCTTGCCGTCCACCTTGGCTTGCTGCCAGTTCACTTTCGGCATCGCTTCCCAGGTCTGTGGCATGTATTTGGTCAGCATATCATCCGTTAGCTCCAGGAATCCGCCTTTCAGCGCCTGGTCGTTATAGAAGGCCCAGTTCGCTGTATATACGAGATCGAAGTCTTCATTTGCTGCGAATTTCAGCGGGTATTTCTGGGTCCAGTCAGACCAGTCGAGGAATTCGGTTTCTACGGTAGCATTGATTTTTTCCTTGAGCTTGGTGTTCAGCTCTCCGAAGACCTTGTCGTAATCCCCAGGCTGTGGCCCGAGCAGAATCATTTTGAGCTTCACTTCTTTGGAGGTGTCCGGAGCACCGGAATTTGTTGCTCCTTCCGATGTCGCCGGAGCCTTCGTAGCCTCCGCTCCTGTATTACCATTATTATTGCCGCCGCAGGCACTGAGGACCGTTCCAAGCGCCATCATCGTTGCAAGCGTAACTGTCAGTTTCTTTTTCTTGTTCATCATGACCTGTATTTCCCCCTTAAATAATAGTTGCTTTAAGTCTTATATTGATAACCAGGTTGCCCTGTAATCATCCTTTGACTGCGCCAATCGTAAGTCCTGTTACAAAATACTTCTGGATGAACGGATACGCCAGCAGGATTGGCCCTGTAGCCACAATCGTCATGGCCATCTTCAGACTTTCGGTTGGCAGGTCCGTATTGACTACCGCACCGGAAGCCATCATCGCCTTACGCATTCCATCCATGTTGCCTAACATTTTGTAGAGATAATACTGCAGCGGCATCAGCTCCGACTTGGAGATGAAGAGCAATGCGTTATACCAGTCATTCCAGTAGGCCAAGGCAATGAACAGACCAATGGTCGCCAGGGCGGGCTTGGACAACGGCACAATCAGCTGCATGAAGATCCGGAAATCGCCGGCTCCGTCAATTTTGGCGGATTCTGTAATTGCATCCGGGATACTGCTCATGAAGGACTTCATGACAATAATATAGAAGACGTTCATCATCATCGGCAGGATCAGTACCAGAAGCGTATCCTTCAGATGCAGATAGTTGATGATCATCAGATACCATGGAACCAGACCGCCGCTGAACAATGTAGTGAAGAAGAAGAAGAAGGAGAAGCGGCTGCGCCATTTGAAATCTCTCCGGGACAGCACGTAGGCTGTCATTGACGTCAGGAATAATCCGACGATAGTACCGATGGCCGTAACGGAGATCGTCACGCCATACGCTCTGAGCATCTCAGCCGGATACTTGAACAGCAAGCTGTACGCCTCTGTCGAGAAGGCGGTTGGGAATATCTGGAACCCTTTCTCGATAATCGCGCTCTCTTCACTCAGAGAGGAAGAGATGACCAGAATGAACGGGAAGATACAGAATATGGCCAGTACTGTTAAGGTTACGTATCCGATGATGGATAGCACCATCTTGTCCCGGTTAGCAGGCTTTCTGCGTACTTCCGGTGATTTAATATTTGCAGTGGTTGAACTCATTGGGCATTACCTCCTTGTCCTAGAATAGAGCGCGATCCTTGTCGTATCGGCGTACTGCATAGTTGGCCAGCATGATGGTTGCGAAGCCGAGCAGGGATTGGTAGAATCCGGCTGCCGCAGACATCCCGATTTCATTGGATGTGGTCAGAGAGCGGAAGACGAAGGTGTCGATTACGTCTGTGGATGAGAACAGCAGGCCGTTGTTGCCGACCATATTGTAGAACATCCCGAAGTCTCCGCGGAAGATATTACCGATCGCCAGCAGCACCAGAATGATGACAGTCGGCATCAGGTTAGGAATCGTAATTTTCATAATCCGCTGGAAAATATTCGCGCCGTCAATTTCGGCGGCTTCGTACATCTCGGTGTCTATGCTGGTGATGGCGGCCAGATACATGATCGTTCCGTAGCCCAGTGTCTTCCAGGCGGAGACAATGACCAGGATAAACGGCCAGTAGGCTGCCGTATTATAGATATCCACCGGCTGCATACCGAGTCCCTTCAGCAATACGTTAACGGTACCTACATCGAAGTTGAACAGGTTGTACGCAATGGCTCCAACTACAACCCAGGAGATGAAATAAGGCAGGAACAATACCGTTTGGGTCAGCTTGCGGAACCATTTGCCCGCTACCTCGAACAGCAGGATCGCTGCGAAGATCTGAAGCCCGTTGTTCACAACGATGAATGCGATGTTATATAACGCTGTATTTCGGGTTACGCGCCAGGCGTCACCGGAATCAATGAAGAATTTGAAGTTATCCAGTCCGTTCCACGGACTGCCGAATACCCCGCCAGTATAATCAAATTGCTTGAATGCCAGCACTATGCCCGACATGGGCAGATAAGCAAATAGCAGAAAGAACAATACTGCCGGTGTCAGCATAAGAAGCAAGGATCTGTATTTCTTAACGTCATCCCAGAATCCGTGTTGTTTCTGTTTCATCTTGAATCCCCTTTCCCATTCCCATTTCTCTATAGCCTTATTATAAATAAGCGTCCTTCCGGTGTGGATTAGGGCTATCAACTAAAAGTAATACTTTTTCAACGATCCGTTTAAATATATATACTTTCCAAAAAAACAAAAAACGTTGCCTCTGATTTGAAAACCAGAGCTGGCAACGTTTGGCAACACAAAGCTTATATCTTCTGCTTCTTACGGTATTCCCCCGGCGTCATGCCGGTAATTTGCTTGAACTGACGGTTAAAATAGATGATATTCTTATAGCCCATCCGTTCAGCTATCTCATAGATCTTAAGCGTCGGATCACTGAGCAGCTCGAACACTCTGCCTGTCTTGCGTTCGTTAACGTACTCGCTGAAGGGAACCCCGTATTCTTCCTTGAACAGGAAGCCCAGATAATTCGGGGTGAAGTCGAAGTGGGCGGCTACCTCCTTCAGCGTGATCTTCTTCTCCAGATTCTCCTCCACATAATTCATAATCTCGTCGATCAGCTTGCGCTTCTGCCGTTGCCGCTTCACATACAGCAGCTCCGACAGCTCGAAGAATCTCCGTCTCATCCACGACAGGATATCGTGAATCGTCTCGAACTGGAACAGAATGTCCGGCTGATGAGACTCCCACTGGAGCAGCTCATACAGATTCTCATTCTGCTGCTGAAGATCCGCATGCAGTTTGGAGGTGATACGGATAATCAGCTCATAGACATCCTTCTTGCCGGCATTCGTGAACAGCTCCAGCAGATAATCGTCAATCGCCACCAGATCATACTGGATGATAGCCTCCAGCAGCTGCACAACAGTCTGTTCAATCCTGGCCCCCGGCGTTCCGCGCGGGGAGGACTCCAGATTGTCGCGGATCAGCCGGTTCTTGCCCAGCAGCCACTTCGCACTGAGTGCAGCCGTTGCCTGCTGGTAGGATTCATGCAGCCCCGCCTCATCCTGGGCGTAACGTCCGACCCCGATGGTTAAGGTGCAGGGTGAGCTCCCGGCCATCTGCTTAATCAGCTCATCCAGCAGACTGAGGAAGCTGTCCGGCGGAAGGCTGCACAGAATGACGAACCGGTGATGATGGACAGGAATCAGTGTTCCCAGCTGTGTGCTCTCTACGAACGCTCTGATCAGTCCGGCCATCTGCCGCGTCTTGACACGTGCATCCTCCTCGGACAGGTCGCGCATTTTCCATTCCAGATCATCGATCTCAATAATCGCTGCAGCCGCTCCCTTCATGAGCAGCGGATTCAGAGCACTGCGCAGATGCTGCTCCGCCGGCTCAGGCGATGCATCCTCGAACCAGCGCAGAATCAGCTCCTTGTTCACCAGAGACAACGCCTCGGTGAAGGAGCGGTTCTTCTCCCGTTCCTGCTCCAGAGCAGCAGACAAGGATTCCAGCATGTCGTAGAGATCCTTGTCTTCCACAGGCTTCAATAAATAACCGGAGGCATTGATCTCAATCGCTTCCTTGGCATAGCTGAAATCCTCATGGCCGCTGATGAAGACAATTTTGACCTTTGGATGGATGACCTTCGCCCGGCGCGCGAATTCCGTCCCCGTCATAATGGGCATCCGTATATCGGACAGGATGATATCCACCCGCTCCTGTTCCATGATCTTAAGCGCATTGAAGCCGCTGTTCGCCGTTCCTACCACTGCAAGATCCAGCGGGCTGGCCAGCACTCTGCGCCGCAGCCATTCCAGATCAATCGCTTCATCGTCAACCAGCAATACATTGATACTCATCGCAATCTTGTCCTCCTGTAGGTGTAACTGACCCTAAGTTTTACAGCTCCTCATCACCCTGAAGCCCGGCAGGGAGCAGCAGCCGCACGGTTGTCCCGCCTCCGTAGAAGCTAGCAATGCTCACCCCGTAAGCATCGCCGTATCTGAGCTTGATCCGCTCATCCACATTTTTCACACCGTAACCGCCTGACTGGCTCGGCCCCTGCATCATACGCTTGACTACCTCGGGGCGCATGCCGATCCCGTTATCGATTACCTTGAGCTCAATATTGTCCCCCACCCGCTTGCCGGTCAGCCGGATGGCGATGGTCTCACCGAACCAGGCGTGCTTGAATATATTCTCGACAAAAGGCTGAAGCAGCAGCTTAATCACCTGCATGTGCAGAATCTCCTCGTCCACATCCACGTGCAGCGTGAAGGCATCCGCATATTTGACCCGCTGGATCTCCAAGTAAGTAGCCACCTGGTCCAGCTCCTTCTCCAGTTCAATATAGACATTGCCTTGATTGAGCGTCAGCCGGTAGAACCGGGACAGCCCCTGGACCATCTCCGTGACCTTGCCGATCTCACCCAGATTGGCCAAGCTGCTGATGGTAGAGAGTGTATTATATAGAAAATGCGGATTGATCTGTGCCTGCAGGGCTTCCAGCTCCGCCTGCTTCTTCTGGATTCCCTGCACATACACGCTGTTGATCAGCCCCTGGATGTTGGAGGCCATATCATTGAAGGAA
Source organism: Paenibacillus sp. FSL P2-0089 (assembly GCF_038595095.1). NCBI lineage: Bacteria > Bacillati > Bacillota > Bacilli > Caryophanales > Paenibacillaceae > Paenibacillus > Paenibacillus sp. FSL P2-0089. Next base: position 2,021,974 of record NZ_CP152006.1, on the reverse strand, counting down.
TCCGCGATCTGCACGAATTCATCATTACCGGAGAAGCGGATGCGCTTCTGGAAGTTCCCGTCCTGGAAGGAGCGTACCAGGCCTACGATCCGGCTCATTTTGCGTCCCGATATCCGTGCTACCACATACCCGATCAGGGTCATAACCAGGAAGCTCAGACTGCAGACTGCGATAATCACACGGCGCAGGCGTCCGGCATCCTGAGTGAGATATTTATGCGGAACCATCGCTTCAATCATGAAGTTACTGCCCGGAATCTGCTCCTGCAGCCTGAGGAAGCTCCCCTCCCCGCTGCTATTATTGGCGGGACCCCGCTGGAACAGAACGTCCCCAGTGGTCTCCTCCACCAGCCGCAGCGTAATTCCTTCCTCCAGCGGGAAGGTGTCGAAGCCGCCGAACAGGTCCTCCAGCGATACCGTAATCCGCACATAACCGATCAGCGACTTGTAATCACTGAAGTTGACGAGTCTGCGTACATGCGAGAGGTTGCCCAGCTTCTGGTCCGTATCAATCTGCAGCCACAAATTATCACGCTTGGAATCCTTCAGCGAGCGATACCATGGACTGCCTGTAATATCGTCCAGCGGCAGAATATAGTAATCGCTGGTAATGATCGGCTCATCCAGATTATCCCCGGACACAATGTTCAGATCTGGGTTCGGGGTGTAGAGCATGAAGCGGATCTTGTTCCCGAACAGCTGCAGCGGCGCGGTAATCTGGGGGATAATCTCGTCAAGCATCGTCAGATAGATCTCAAACGGCGTCCCCTTCAGCTCAAGCGCACGCTGGAACGGCTGGCTGCCGAACAGGTTGTCCGACATCCGCTGTATTTCATCCATCTGATAGCGGATATTGTTCCTCGACTGCTCCATACCTGTGCGGATGTTGGACTCGGCCATCTCTGTCCTGGAATCCGTCAGCATGGAATAGGAGATATAGCCGATGAACACATCCGTGAGGAGAACCAGCAGCAGATAAGGAATCATCATTTTATAGGTGAAAGGCATGTACTTCTTAAGCTTGGGCATCATTCACTGACATCCTCTGCATGGAATTCGTTACAGCTATTCTATAGAACTAATATTCATATTGTAGAGCAGATTCACTCCGCGCTGTTAGCACAATGCTAAGAATGAATAGCACAAAATGAAGAATACCGGGAAAACGCAAAAAAGCCCGGGGAGGATTAGGAAGCGGCTCCCCGGGCTATAAGAGATGGATCATACAGATTCATGGATAAGAACTGTTACGCCGGCTTATTTCACAGCTTCTCACTGACTGCCCCGTTCGCTGCAATCTTCGCATTGAAGGAGAGCTGGTTCAGCTTCTTGATGGTTTCTTTATTGTAGGCATCCCCCATGAAATTCGGCTGGCCGCCAATGATTTTGACCGGTGTAATGCTGCTGGTTACCCCTGACGGGTTAATGGTGAAGTTAACCAGCATGGAATGCAGGGTCTTGTCTCCACCCCGTGTAGAACGGTTGAACACAAAGTTGCCCAGTGAATAATAGATCGGCTTATGCTTGTAATATTCAATACCCATCAGACAATGACTGTGCGCGCCCAGGATGATATCTGCCCCGCTGTCGATCATCTGCTTGGCCAGCTTCCGCGCATACGCTTCCGGGTAATCCTTGAATTCCTGATTCCAGTGAATATAGACAACCGTATAGTCATTATCCTTGGCAGACTTCTTAATCGCACTTAGCAGCGGCTCTGCCGTATAGGCTGAGGCTGCTCCCGGGCTGTTCTTACCTGCATACCAGGAAGGGTCAGACAGCACACGGCTTGTACCCAGAACAGCGATCCGCTTGCCCTTGACGGTCTTGACATACGGTTTGAAGGCTTCATCCATATTGGCACCCGCACCGGTGTGTCCAATATTGTTCTTATCCAGATGAATCAGCGTGTCCAGCATCGCGGTCCGGCCGTAATCCAGAATATGATTATTGGCTACGCTCACGCCGTCGATCCCCGCTTTACTTAATCCCGCAAGTGCCGCCGGCTTGGAACGGAAGGCGAACGTCTTGCTGGCCGCAGCCCCGCGCACAGAGACCGGAGTCTCCAGATTGGCAAAAGCAAGATCGGCCTTCTTCAGCACAGGCGCTACCTTGGCGAACGGGAAATCTACGCCATACTTGGCAATCTGGTCGCCGACAAAGCCGTCCAGCAGAATATCCCCGGCAAACGTAAGACGGATTTCCTCCTGCGGAGCAGTCCCTTGGGCGCTTATCCCCGCAGCGGGGACCAGCAGAAGCAGAATCATGAATATAACAGCATATCTGCGCAACGTTCTCTAGCTCCTTTTTCTAATGTATTATAATAATGACTGTGACTAGGAAATATAGAACACAACGCAGGATGCACTCGCGCTTGCCTGCTGGTAGAACTCCCGGATGGCCTTGAAATACATATAGATATAATCAAAGAATTCTTCCGCCTCATCATCCTCCATAAGGGGGTAGATTCCTTCCTCCATCATCTGCCGGAAAGGATAGTGTTCCCTCAGCCAGGCTTCTTCTATTCCCTCCAGAGCTGAAGCAATTCAGCATGTACAGCCAGGTAATTGCCGATCATCCCCATGAGATTGTCTCCTTCTTTCTTCTGCCCTTGAAGCTATTCTACTACAATGGAAGGAAACAACCAAATGATGGGTGAATTTTGCTAGATTTGCGCTTTTTTAAGCACTGCCCGGAAGCAGCTCAGGCCGCCCCACTGGTCTGTACGCACGGCATCTGCCGGAAGATTGAAATCCGTCTCGCCCCAATACTGAAATCCGGCCTGGAGCAGAATCTCATTCATCCGCGGCAGGTTGACGGTCGGATGATCAAAGGTCAGCACCAACAGTCCTTCTCCATTAAGCGTTCTATGAAACTCACGGACGGCCAGGACCGCTTCCTGCACAGACAGATGCTCCAGCACCGAGATACAAAAAACCGTATCAAAGCTCTCATCCTCATAAGGCAGTGAGGTCAGATCAGCCTGGGCTAAGTGCAGCCTGTTCACAGGTCCGGCCTCCACCTGACGGGCTGCAGCTGCTCCGACATCCTCGGTGATATTCTGCATAATCGCTTCATGCGACAGAATCCGGGCATCCTTATCACAGGCATAGACCTCAGCGCTATGCTCGGCAAGATAGAATTTGAGCGGATGAGAGATCCCGCAGGCGGCATCCAGCACGACATCATGCGGTGATATGAAATGGGTACACCATTCATATTCATATGGGCGGCTCCACCAGGCTTCCGGCAAATCATAAATCAGCTTGTCACGGCGTGCATCGGTATTCACAAAAAAACGGGAGACGTAAGGATGTGTCGGCATGACCAGGACTCCTTTACTCGTGGGGATTTCGGTAGTCAGAGTATATTCACGAATCCGGGTTTCATGCTATACCTGGGTTATAACCTGACACTGCTTATACACAAACAGGCACCATCCTCTATGGACAGCACCTGTTCCGGTATGAAGAAATATTCTGATAGATACTATTAGTTCTCTTTACACGTAATAGCTAAGCAGCTTCGCATCAACGCCGTGCCTGGCGATCAATCCGTCCAGCATTTTGGACCAATCCTGGTCAACTGTGCATAATTCAGGATGGGCTTCGAACCAGGCCACCGACCGCTTCACGCCTTCCGCGAATGGCAGGGTAGCCTGGAAGTCAGGCACCAGACGCTTGATTTTGCTGTTGTCGAACACACTGCTGACCGCCTGATCCCCAATCAGCCCGTCCGCCGTTCCCGCCGGAGTATTCGCAGCGATGAAATCCGTAGACATGTGCACAACCTTCGGCTCACGGCCTGCTGCCTCCCCGATAGCCGCATAGATCTGATTCCAGTTCAGCACCTCATCCGAGGTAATATGAACCGCTTCTCCAATCGCCTCCTGAAGTCCCAACAATCCAACGAAGCCTTTGGCAAAATCCGTATTATGCGTCAATGTCCATAGAGAGGTACCATCGCCATGGATGACGAGCGGCTGGCCCTTGCGGATGCGTTCCACCAGAGACCATGGATGGCTCCAGCTGGTCAGCGCCGCCGGAATAGCTGTATCTCCGTACGTATGGGATGGACGGACAATGGTCACCGGGAAGCCGCTGCTCTGATACGCTTCCAGAAGCAGCTGCTCGGAGGCAATCTTATCCCGGGAATACTGCCAATAAGGGTTCACCAGCGGAGTCTCTTCGGTAATCAGATAATTACGCTGGGGCTTCTGGTAAGCGGAAGCCGAGCTGATATAGATATACTGCTGCGTCTTGCCCGTGAACAGGTCAACATCTGTCTGCACATGCTCCGGCGTAAAGGCAATCCAGTCCACAACAACATCGAAGTCATACCCCTTCAGCGCCTCGGCTGCCTTCTCTTTGTCACGGATATCGCCCTGAATCACCTGTGCGCCCTGAGGCACGAAGCCGCTGCGCTCTCCACGGTTGAACAGATACAGTTCTATTCCCCGTTCTACTGCCAGCCGGGAAACCGCCTGACTGATAAGTCCCGTACCTCCGATAAATAGAACCTTCATCTGTATCCTCCCTCTCTCTTAACCGATAATTTCTTCAATTCGGGCCAGTATATCCTCATTCAGCTCAATGCCGGAAGCCTTTACATTCTCCTCCACCTGCTCAGGGCGGCTCGCGCCGACCAAGGCACTGGATACATTCGGCTGGCGCAGAATCCAGGCCAGTGCCAGATTGCCTACAGAGATATCCAGTTCAGCGGCAACCTTGCCCAGCTCCTGAACCTTCGTAAGCTTCTCCTCCGTAATTCCTTTGCGCATCCAGTCGAGCCGGGCAGCCCGGCTGTCTGCCGGAATCTCGGAGACCGAGCTGTATTTGCCGGTCAGCAGACCTTGAGCGAGCGGAGAGAATACGACTTGTCCGATTCCCTTGCGCTGCCCAAGCGGGATAATCTCCTTCTCGATATAACGTTCAAACATATTATAGACCGGCTGATTGACCACGATATGATCCAGCAGATACCGGTCGGCAACCGCAAGGGCTTCGGTCATCTGCGCCGCTGTCCATTCACTGACCCCCACATAGAGTACTTTGCCCTGACGGACCAGATCATCCAGCGCCCGCAGCGTCTCCTCGATCGGGGTCTCCGGATCATACCGGTGACAATAGAGCAGATCCACGTATTCAGCGCCCAGCCGCTTCAGGCTGGCATGGCATTGCTCGGTAATATGCTTCCGGGACAGACCACGGTCATTGGGACCGTCACCCATGACCCCGAACACCTTGGTCGCCAGCACGTAGGATTCGCGCGGATAGCTGGTCAGGGTAGCTCCCAGCACCTTTTCCGCCGCTCCCTTCTCATAGACATTCGCGGTATCAAAAAAATTAATGCCCAGGGAGTAAGCGGTTTCAATGGCCTTAACGGCATTGTCCTGCTCCACATATCCTCCGTAGGTCAACCAGCTTCCCAGGCTAATCTCACTGACCTTAAGTCCGGTCCCACCTAATCTGCGGTATTTCATTAATCCTCTGCTCCTCTCTGAATCCGGCAGTTCCCACCAACCGGTTGCTATATGCACCTATTCATTCTAGAACAATTTGGTAGAAATAGAAAGCGGAGCGGACGGCGGGACCATCTGGTTACGCTCCATGAGTGCCCACAATTGCCCGGCCAGCTCTGCTGCGGAATAGGGCGTTGCACGCGTAACCAGTTGCTCGATCATGCCGGTCATCGCCACAGCCAGAAATTGCACCAGGATTCCCTTGTCCATCATCTTGTTAATGCCGCTCATATCCATCTGTTTGTCGAACCCCCGCATCAGTACCGCCTGCAGACGATTTCGGAACGCGGGAACCCCTTGGTTAGCCAGCGCCGCTGCATAGAAGGAAGCATGCTCATCGAGGTAACGGAACGTATAGTGCAGAGCCGCCTCTGTGGGAAAAAGCGCCTGCTCGCCGCACGGCAGACAACTGTCAATCAGCTTGACAAAATGTGTCCTGATGCACTGGTCCAGCAGATCGTATTTGTCGGTATAATGCGAATAAACGGTGCCCCGGCTTACATTGGCCCGCTCGGCTATTTCGTTTATCGTAATTTGTTCGAAGTTCTTCTCTGCAATCAGCTGGATAAAGGCTTCAATAATAGCCTCCTGCGATTTACGTATCCTTCTATCCATAAATAACCCCTTCTTCGCCCCGTTCGAATTGATTTGAACACTTCTACAGATTCTGTACAATACTGAACACATTCCGAAATTCTAGCAATTGATGCAGCTATACCACACTGGTAGGATCATTATAGTGAACGTCTACCCGTAAATCAACAGAGACTCAAAATACACGGATCGGAGGATTCAGCTATGCATGCAATTGCTATTCAGCATTATGGTAATCCCGAAGTATTCACAGAAGAGGTACTCCCTACTCCCGCTATCACCGAGACTCAGGTGCGCATTGAAATGTACGCCACAACTGTCAGTTCCGCTGATCAACTGGTGCGCTCAGGCGCATTCAAGGAGGTCATGCAGCTGCAGTTCCCCCATGTGCTGGGAGTAGAAGTAGCCGGAATAGTGAGGGCGATTGGGAAAAATGTGTCACGGCTGAAGGTGGGCGACCGCGTCATGGGGCTCTCCAGGTCCGGCGGCGGTTACGCAGACTTCTTAGCTCTGGAAGAGAACTCAGCGGTTGTTATCCCGCCTGAGCTTTCCTTTCAGGAAGCTGCCGCCTTGCCCGCCTCTGCCTTGTCTGCCTGGCAGTCCTTATTCCAGTACGGCAAGCTGCATTCCGGCCAGCGGATTCTTATTCACGCTGGCGCTGGAGGTGTAGGACATCTTGCGGTACAAATGGCCAAGCAGCACGGCGCCTATGTCCTGGCCACAGCACGGGAGTATAATCATGAATTTGTGCGGCAGCTTGGAGCAGATGAGGTTATTGACTACACGACCACTGATTTTGCAGAAGCAGCCGGCACAGTAGATATTGTACTGGATATGGTGAGAGAGACTTCCATTGATGCGGACACTGGAATAGGAGCAACCGAACAGAAGAACCTTCAGATTCTGCGGGACAACGGCAGGCTAATCTCCCTGGTAGACCCGCTGATCACCACCCACCCCAAGGTTCGCGGAATCGAAGCCCAGTTTGCCTATATCGAGCCGAACCCAAAGGATCTGGCTTCCATTATTCAGCAAGTCCGCGAGCATAAGCTTAAGGTGCATGTGGAGGAGATTTTCCCGTTTACAATGCAGGGGATAGTAGGTGCGCATAATCATTATGAGACCCGGAAGGTTCGGGGGAAATTAGTGATTCTGAGACAGGGATAGAACATTATACAGAAACAGACTATTATGTCGCACTTGGAGTACAGATAGATTCCAGGTGAATATTCAGCATCCGGATCACACGTTGTTTATTCATCCTGTCAGGCTCCAGCATGGCATGAAGGGCCAGGCCGTCAATCAGAGCATACAGCCGTTCAGCTTCATCCCCCTTATCCAGCCCCTGCTTAAAGAGTGCGTGCTGATCCAGGTAGTCAATAATCTGCACAATCAGCGGATAGATCGCATCATTAAACTCAACAGGCTTCTCCCCGCCAGTCTTGAGATGGAAGGTAAATGCGAACCATACCTCCATCTCAGCCATGCTGCTGTCGTCCGTAGGGAGCAGCTCCAGCAGCACCTTCATAATCTGCTCCCGCGGAGGAAGCTCCGACTGCATAATGTCCACAATCCTCGCTGTTACGCGCTCCTTTACCAGATTCATAGCAAACTCCAGCAATTCATGCTGAGTGGAGAAATAATGGCGCAGCGCGCCCAAAGAAACACCCGCCTCGGCAGCAATATTACGCACCGTAGCCCCTTTGATTCCCTGCCGGATAATGACCCGCCAGGTGGCTTCAGCAATATTCGATTTTCGTTCGGAATGATCTACAATTTTTGGCATGCCCATATTGTAGCATACCCGAAATGATAAGCACAATTTAAATAATACGATTGTATTATTTAAAATCCGCTGTTATACTTCGACTAGGCTATAACTACTATCAACAATAACAAGGGGTGCTATATGAATCTGGTGGCATGGGCGATTGTGACCTGTGAGGTCTTGTTCTGGGTGGTCATTCTTGCAGGCTTTACAGCACGTTATATCTTCAAGCGGCCTACACTGGGGCTCATTTTCCTGGCGATGACTCCGGTCCTCGATATCCTACTGTTACTGATTTCCGGCGTGGATTTGGCACGGGGCGCTACCGCTACGACAGCACATGCGCTTGCGGCTGTGTATATTTCTGTGTCTCTTGTATTCGGTAAAAGCATGATCGCCTGGGCCGACGAACGCTTCCGCTACTATGTTACCAAGCAAGGGACGAAGCCGGCCAAGCGTTACGGCATGGACCATGCCAAGCATTATTTCAAGGGCTGGGTGAAGCACTTGCTCTCTTTTGTGCTCGCTGCCGGTATTCTGTATGGATTGATATTGTGGATCGACGATGCCGCCCGCACGGAGGCGCTGTTAAGTATCCTGACTGTATGGTCCGTGGTGGTCGGCATTGACCTGATTATCACTGTTACCTATTTCATCTGGCCCAGACAGGCCAAAGGTTCGAGCTAAGCTCCGGCAGGAGCAGCTGGTTCATCGGAAAAAAGCCGGCTTATATGCCGGCTCTTATATTTTTCACCGTCCGCTGTTCCAGTGAGAAATGCTTGTAGATTCTATCCCCGCCATCGCCAGTAGGGGCCTGCGCCAATAACCCAACCTTGACTGTGTCTCCCACCGGAAGGTTAAAGAAACGCATCATGTCAAACCTTACGCCGTCGGTCGAATAATGAAAAGCAAAGGCATTCCCGGATCTGGCGGCCTGCAGCCATACCTCATTGCCCTCAATATTGCAGCCGTTCGCATCATCCGAGGTCTGGTTCGTAACTACGCTGACCACTGCGTGGGTATCAAAATCTGTCAGCTCGAAGCAAGCCTTCGCCCAGACCGACAGATCCTGCATAATCATAATGGAAGAAGAATCGTACGTGTCCCGGAAGTCATGACTCACCTTCACCCGCAGCACGAAATCCCCGGATACTTCAGTATAGAAGAAAGGCGCGTTGGTCAGACTCTCAGGCGTCAGCCCTTCTTCCGCAACCGCCCCGTTATTGCAGAAAAAATCACTGTTAGCAGTGGCCTCGATTATAATACTGTCATCCTCAAACCTGATGTTCCCTTCATTCATCCATTGGTACGCTGCGAAATCAGTCTTGGTCATTTGGTAGTCCTCCTATTTTTGGAAAATTTTCATGGAATGCAAACGCATTCTCATAATATAGCAAAATGGAAAACTAACCAATAGTAATATTTTGACAGACTCTTATAAATTAGGTTGAATTAACCCTTGGTTTAAGTCGTATCCTATAACTGTCGACACCTAAACAATCAATTGGAGGCCTCCAGATGAACTATTATTCCATTGGCGAAGCGGCAACGCGGTTAGGGGATTCGGGAATCTACCATACGTTTTTATGAGAAGCAGGGGTTACTGCCCCGGATGGAGCGGGATGGAGCGGGATGAAGCGGGCAGGCGGATTTTTACGGAGGATCACCTCGTTTTCCTTAAGATCATCCTCTATCTGAAAAACACACAGATGCCCATAAGCCAGATCAGGCAATATGTAGACTGGATGGCGGAGGGGGACAGCACGATTGCATTGCGGCTTGCCATGTTTCAGCTCTCTGAGTCTTCCGTTGAAGTCATTGAGATTGCCCCGCCTGCTGTGAATACGGATCTCGGCGGATCAGGACTGCATGTCCATGGCGAGCCGTTAGATGCATTCACGGACGGGATCTTCCAGGGACTCACTGAAGGACTCTTGGAGATCGGATACGGCACATCCGTAGACCGTCTGCGCATGTCACGGGAGCAGATTGACAAATATGCAGTGCAAATGTATGAGGCGACAAGGAGCTATATTGAATAAAAGATTGAATCGGAACATACGAAAACAGACCGTCTTAGGGTAGACGGTCTGTTTGGGCGTACGCATAATATGATAGAACTCCGCTTACATCAGCTTCTTAATCTTCTCTACCGGCATCTCCACCGCTTTGGATACCTCTTCTGGAGTAAGTCCGTGAAGGAGTAATTTACGGATGATCTCCGTCTGGCCTTGTTCAATTCCTTGTTCAATTCCTTGTTCTATGCCTTCAGCTATGCCCTCTTCATATCCCCAACGCTTCCAGGCTGGCATGAGTTCCATAATCGCTTCACCCTCCTCCGGGTATTGTATCATTAATTCTTTTATGATCTCTTCATCCTGGACCCGGTCCGGCTGGAAATATAAATCCGCCACTGACATCACAAGTGCCAGCCGTCCTTGATCGAGCCGTGTCTTCAGCTTCATGAACATGCGCAGGAACTCCCGGCGCACATCTCTTGCTTCTCTTGTAGTATACCCCATCTTGGCTAGTAACGCAGCAGCTACTGCATTGTCTGAATCAATAAATCTTCGCCAGTTCTGCTTACGCAATTCTACCTTGAGAAACTGAAAGCGCAGGATCTGATGCTCAGGAATAACCATCTCCAAGGTGTCCTGCTCCTCCCTGATCTCATCTGAAGTGAAGATGGCAATCGGAATAATCAGCTTATGCTCTTTGCGGTAGCGCTCAAACAGACGGCTGAAATAAATAAACATCCGTTCGTGAAACTGTGAATCCCGATACGACTGCGGCTCCAGGTGAATCAAAATATAACCGTCCAGTTCTTTGTAGCGGATTTCCAGCAGGAGATCCAGTTCCCGCGCTTCCTCACCAACAATATCCACCAGCAATTCCTGCATCAGAAACCGGGTCTCCCTATAATCCAGCATCGTATCAAGCTCAGGGAAAAACAACTCAATGAATTCCTGAAAGAACGTCTCCAGCAGCTACTTAAAAGCCTCATCATGTGGTAAAGGTATTTTACCTTGCTAAAAAAAAGAGCAGCCCCGATTAAATGGGGCTGCCCTTGTCTGCTCAGAAGCTTTAGCTTTGTCTACTTATCCTACTCCTCACCCGCTTCAACAAGCTTATCCATGAGCCGGACGATCATCACTACGGCTTCAGCGCGGGAAGCAGAATCCTTTGGTTTGAAGGCGCCATTGCCTTTCCCTGAGACAATTCCTGCATTAGCGAAGGCATTAATTGGCTCTGCCGCCCAGCTTGCCGGGAGGTCGGAGAATGGTGCCGGTGTGCCGGGAACATAGCTTGTAAGACGCGCCAGCATAGTCACAGCTTCCGCGCGGGTGATCTCCTGCTTGGGGTGGAAGGAACCATCGGCGTAGCCCTGAATAACTCCATGCTGTTGAAGCGCCGCAAGTGCCATAGAAGCCCAATGCCCATGCGTATCAGAGAATCCGGTCCCCTGCGACCCCGTGAGGCCAAAAGCTTTTGTGAGCATTACAGCAAACTCAGCGCGTGATACTTTGGCTTCAGGATGGAATGAACCATCCGCGTAACCCGTTATCATCCCCATCCGGGCTGCACGATCAATGAATGATGCACTCCACAGAACGGCAGGTACATCCTGGAACTTGACAACTGCAGCCGTCCGGCCTTTTGCAACGATAGATTTAAGCGCATCTAAGTCCAAGGTGTCTTTCAGGACAGGCCTGGTTACCGTTGGCTTTGCGGGACCGGCAGTTATAGCCGGTGTTGGTGCCGGTGCCGGTGTCGTCGTTGCTGTTGGTGACGGTGTTGCTGTCGGTGTTACCGCCGGCTTTGGTGCTGGCGTTGCTGCCGGTGTTCCTCCAGATTGTGGCGTTGGCGTTGGCGTTGGTGTCGGCGTTGCCACCGGTACCGTTCCGCCCTCAACCACGATGGGAATCGCAATGGTTAAGCCGCCGAAGGAAGCAGTAATTGTTACCCCGTCCCCCGCGGCAATACCCGTAATGATCCCCTTGTCCGATACCGAGGCGACCGCAGGATCTGAAGTTGTCCAACGAACCTGATCCGTAACCACTATATTTGCTCCATTGTCATATACCGCTGTAATCACGGAAGCTGCTTGCTTGTTCACCTGTAAGGTGTGTGTGCCAGGCTCGGCGGTCAGCTTCAGCAGCTTTGGCACCGTACCTTCTGCCTGAACCGTTACCGATAGCTTCACCGGCGGCATGTTACCGTAATTCGCCTGGATGGTAGCTTCTCCCACTTCAACGGCATGAATGATACCCTGGGCGTCTACTGTAGCTGCCCGCTCATTAGAAGATGTCCAGACCGCTTGATTCGTGACATCGGCAGTGGAGTTATCGCTATAGGTAGCCGTAAGCACCGTCGCGTGCGTGTCGCCGACATTCAGCTTCAATTCGGCCGGGGCTACGGCCACGGAAGTCACTGTCCGCTCATCCTTTTTCACAATCGTATAGTTGTCAATTAATTCTGCGCTCTGCGTAGTGCGGGCTTGGATAATGATCTCATCATGGCTTACCTGAATGGCAGAATAGACGGGAACATCCTCGTCAAACATGAAATCAAGATACTCGTATTTGCTTCCATCGTAGAACTTCCAGCCCGACGCTCCGCCGTCCAGATAGACTGTTCCTTGCTCTCCGTTCAGCAGTGCCTTGCCTTTGCTCATCGGATAGGTGCGCGCATATACATGGTCATGGCCTTCCAGCACCAGATCGACCTTCAATTCTTCGAGAATAGGGGCAAAATAAGTCTGTGTGTATTCAATCAGATTGCCGCGTCCATCTTCGGTATGATAGGCAGGTTTGTGGAACATGACAATCTTCCATTTTTTATGACTGTTCAGAAGATCCTCCCGTAGCCACTCCGCTTGCTTGCCCATCGTGACTTCGTCTGCTTCGGAGTTCAGTACCACGAAATGCACCTCTCCTGAATCGAACGAATAGGCATACTCCTTCTGGAGCTCAGGTCCGTTAACAGGAAGCCCCAAGCCTTTGGCGAAAATGTACTTTCCTCCCCCTTTTACATCATGATTCCCCATGGCATACGCTGAAGGAACAGAGGAGGTATAGATCGACGAGGCTTGCCAGAACTGGTTCCATTCATTCAAAACCGCCCCATCATCGACCATATCACCGCCATGCATAACGAACTGGGTATCGGGATAATTCGTGAATGCATTCTGGATCAATTGCTGATAAGTCTCCAGCCCATTGTCCCCTTTGGTATGCGAATCGGTCACAAATACAAAGGAAACAGGCTTGTCCGGCGCAGTCTCCACCGTCTTATAATTGGACCAATCGCTCCAATGGCCTTCGTAGCCAACTCTGTAATGATAGCCCGTACCTGGCTCAAGACCCGTGACTAATGCATTATGAAGCTTGATTTCGCCCATAGGTCCGCCTGCAACCTCAGGAATGACTTCCACCTCGGAGAGCGCGCGCTGCGTGGCTGCTTTTGCCGGAGCATTCGTCAGATCACTATCCACCCAATCACTATCTTTCATATACTGGATGTAAGCTTCTTGAACACTTGGCGCGCTCTGCCACCCTACGCTCATCATCGTCTTCATATCTTCGGTCACAAAGGTCTGCACATATTGCGGATCTGCCCCGCCAAACGGAGCTACAACATTCATATTGATACTCTCGCTGGTCCCGCCATCCTTGACAGCCTGAACGCTCCAAGTGCCAATGGCAAGGTTCGTCAGGGACGTATGAATCTCTCCCAAGGCATCCGTCAAGCCTATTCCTGCGGTAAGATCACTCTGCTCCACATCTGCGGATGAGATGTACCCTGCCTTGCTGCCATCCGGCAAATACACCTTTATGAATCCGGAAGCACTGCCAGCTGTGGCGAACATCCGCGCATCTTTCTCTACAGCAAGCAACACTGCGGACGATGGATCGGCTTTGGCATACACTTTGGACCCATCGGCGGTTACACGCACATAAGTCTGAGGACCGCTGGTATCGCTAAAATCAATCCCGGCTCCTTCCACCGGCGCTCCTGCGCGGGAGGTAACCGTGATGATACTCTGAGTGTGCAGCGCTGATCCCTTGATGCTGAGCTTGTAAGGAAACCCGATCTTATACCTAAGCGGGGAGGCTAAGGAAGGAACTGGCGTCCCGCTTTCATACCCGAAACTGCCTTCCACCATAGCCATCTGCTTAGCCGTCTCGCCGCGTTCCATTTTCGCAGACCGGTTCACCTCAAAATCAATACTTGCCAGCGCATCCGCCTGATCCCCTTGCAATCCCCCGGCACTGACTTCAACATAGCCGCCTGTATTATCGAGGACTGTCTGCACATGGCTGAGGCCGGAGCGTGCAGTAATCACATTGGCCTGCAATGTCTCTGGATCGAACTTGATTCTGGCATGGAAGCTCTTAGCCTCGCCTACGTCCGTCGCCTTCAGCTTCAGCCGGTAGGTCTCATTACTGACAGCCTCTTCCGGGGCTTCCAAGGTAAATCTGGCCCCATGCTCAATCTGAAAAGCATATTCTGCTGCTGCCGGATTGCCGGCCATATCCTTCACTTCTGCCAGTACTTGATGATAACCTCCGGCCAGCGGAAGCTCCGGGTGATAGGTAATCTGCTTATGATTCAGATCATAGACATAAGTTGACGGTGCCGCAGGCTGACCATCCACCGTTAACCGGATGGAATCCGGGTCAATGCCCGACTTGGCATCCTCTGCTGACAGAATAATGTCAGAGACAGGAGCGCTCAAGGTTTGATTAGGAGCCGGTGCCGCTGGACTTAACACAGGCACATCCATATCTTCATTAACCGGCTCATCATAGATCAGCCTGACGTCATCAATCCAGATCGAGCCTTTATTCTTTTTGCTCATTTGTCTTTCTTTCATCTGGAAGTAGAAGGCCAGTGTACCCGGCATGGTCAGGTCTGAACCTATATCCGCCTCAACATACTTCCAGCCGCTCCAGTCGATCCCGGTCTCTTCACTCCTGATTTCATACGTTTTGGATTTGCCGGTGGAAGACACGTAGAACTTGGAGGTGAGGCCATGACCTTCCTGATTGGCATATACCCACATCCCGATTCTCTTAGGCGTTCGGTTAGAGAGCGGCAGTTGAGTCGCCGGACCCACGGCAACCTGAGACGGGTTATCGGTTATGCCAATGAAGTCATAATCAATCCGCAGGGACTTCGCTCCGCTATGTACGTATTTCGGATTCGTCTCCAGCGCCAGACTGCCGCTATGAATACGGGCACTGTCAAAGGTTAGGTCCGTTAAGCTCACCTGTTCAAAATCCTCTACCTTCACGATACCGCTGGGTTCCCCTGCCTCCCCATAAACGGTGGGTGACTGGGATAGAGAGGGTGGCATGAGCGGAAGCAGAACTGTTACTGCCAGAATTCCGCTCAAGACTCTCTTTACAAATGGATGATTACTCACGAACTTTCACGCTCCTTGTTCTCTGTTCTAGTAGACAGCATAACGGCGTAATATGTTCGTAGAATCATCGCAATGTAAGCATATTAAATTTTATTGTATTAGACAGCAATCGCCTTAAGGTCCGGGGAGATCCATAGCTCGGCCCCTGTAGCCTTCTGAACGTCTTCCACCGTCAGACCCGGTGCAATTTCCATCAGCATCAGCCCCTGGCCCGGGATCACCTCGATGACCGCCATTTCAGTAACAATCGTGTTTACGACATGTACCGCCGTCAGGGGGAGCTTGCAGTCTTTCACTATTTTCGGCTGCCCGTCCTTGCTCACATGATCCATGGCGATAATGACCCGTTTAGCCCCGACTACCAAATCCATAGCTCCGCCCATGCCCGGGACTTTTTTCCCCGGAATCATCCAGCTTGCCAGATTGCCCTGCTCATCGACTTCAAGCGCGCCCAGCACAGTGATGTCCACATGCCCGCCACGGATGATCGAGAAGGAGACCGCGCTGTCAAAATAGCAGGCTCCGGCCATCGTGGTCACGAAGCTGCCGCCAGAATCTATACAATCGATGTTTTCTTCTGACTTCGCCGCTTTGGGGCCGACTCCAAGTATTCCGTTCTCCGCCTGTAGCATAATCTGGACATGATCAGGAATATAATCGACTGCCAGGGTCGGCATACCGATCCCCAGATTCACCACATCGCCGTCCTTGAACTCCTGGGCGATTCTTCTCACAATGAATTCCCGGTTATTCATGCGTATTCCCCGCCTTTACAATGGCATCAATCAAGATTCCCGGTACGTTGACATGATTGGGATCAATCTCCCCGAGCTTCACATAAGTATCTACCTCAGCTACTACATAATCCGCCGCCATCGCCATGACGAAATTGAAGTTCCGGGAAGAGCCGTCGATCACCAGATTCCCCGCCTCGTCCGCCTTATGGGCCCGGATTAGTGCCACATCTGCATGGAGAGGCAGCTCGAGTAAATATTCTCTCCCTTCAATATCGAGCTTCCTTTTACCTTCCTCTACAATCGTCCCTACTCCTACAGGGGTAAGAACACCGCCCAGCCCCGATCCACCAGCCCGGATTTTCTCAGCCAACGTGCCCTGCGGATAGAGATTCACCTCCGCTTCCTTGGTCATCAGCAGCCTTCCCGTTTCCGGGTTGGAGCCGATGTAGGAGGCATAGATCCGCTTGACCCGGCCGCTTTTGACCAGCTTATAGATCGATAATTCCGGGGTGCCGGTATCATTGGAAATTAGCGAGAGCTGACCGGCTGACTGCGTCTCGACAAGCGCACGCACCAATTCTTCGGGGTGGCCTCCAGCCAGAAAACCACCGACCATCACGGTATCTCCATCCTTCACCCTCTTCACAGCGTCTTCGGCGGAGATTAATTTGTTTATCATAGATTTCAGGCTCCTTGTTTATTATTGGAGAAAAGCTGGCTACAGGCTACTGGATGATATAGTCATGAATGACTTTGCCGTAGGGCAGCGTTAGATCAGCAATGAAATGCTTTCCCCCGCGGTATGTCTTCACCGGCAAATCGGCCACAGGGGCATTCACATGGGGGATCAGGCTTAAGCGGGCCGGCCCGGTCCAAGCGCCTTTTACATGAACATCCTCAAGAGTGTAGGCAACCAGCTGCGCAATCTTGGGGGTCCCATCCACATCGGGAATGAGCTTCAGATTCACTTGAGTTTTGGCGATAGCTCTAGCTGTGTCCTCTGTATCCAGCAGGTTATGCTTGTATGGCATGGTTCCCACAGCCACCAGGACATCGTTATAATGCAGCGTGCCGGTCAGCGTCTCTGTACCTGCAACTGTCAGGCGGGGAGAGGCCCACTTTTTGGGGAACCCCCAGATCTCCCGTCCTCCCAGAATGGCAGGCGCATTATCCAGATACATCTGGGCTACAAAATTGCATGGCTTCCCCTCAAAGGTACACGGGATCACAATCCCGCTCTCCTCATAGCTTCCCAGGCCCGACGAATCGGGCATCTTGATCCATTCATAAGACACGGTGTTACTTCCATCCGGCTGCAAGGGTTCCGGGACCGCCTGTCTGATCGCAGCAGGGTCAGATTCATAAGTGATGACCATAAATTCACGGTCAATGAAGCGGTAAGGCGGACGCCCGTAACCCGGACTGGCCGCAGGCATGGATTGTAGCGTAAGAACCTCTTTTGCATTCATAATGATCTTAAACCCCTTTCTGTCAGCGTTGTGTTAATAGCGTGCGTTCTCGACCAGCATGGCAATGCCCATCCCCGTTCCGATGCACAAGCTGGCTATACCGTAATGCGACGATCTCCGTACCATTTCATGCACCAGTGTAACTAACACTCTGGCTCCGCTTGCCCCGACAGGATGTCCAATCGCAATCGCGCCGCCATTGACATTCACCTTCTCCGGGTTAATCTCCAGCTCATGCAATACCGCTATGGCCTGTGCCGCAAAAGCTTCATTAATCTCGAACAGATCGATAGCTTCTAGAGGGATGTCCTGGTTCTTAAGCAGCGACTTAATAGCTCTTACCGGACCCATTCCCATGTAGGCAGGATCTACGCCAACCAGTGAATAACCCTTAATATAGGCTAAAGGCTCTACCTCATACTCCTTGCATTTGTCTTCCGACATGACCAGCACAGCCGCCGCTCCATCATTGATGCCCGAGGCATTTCCGGCAGTCACCGATCCGTTTTCTTTAAAAGCAGGCCTCAGATGAGCAAGCTTCTCTTTGCTGACCTCTCCTCTTACATGCTCGTCCTCCGCGAACCATACGCTCTCTTTTTTGGTTTCGGTCATCACGGGCACGATCTGCTCGGCAAAAACCTTATTTCTCTTAGCTTCTGCTGCCTTAATCTGGCTGTCATAAGCAAACTCATCCTGCTCCAGTCGCGAAATATGATATTTCTCGGCAATGTTCTCGGCTGTAATGCCCATATGGTAATGATTGATCGGGCAGGTCAGCCCGTCAGCGACCACGGTATCTATCAGCTCGCTGTTCCCAAGCTTATAGCCGTTTCTTGCATTTCTCAGCACATAAGGGGCATTCGACATACTCTCCATCCCTCCGGCCATAAGGACACTCCCTTGTTCAGCCCGAATAGAGTTGTAAGCTAAAGCGACGGCATGAAGACCTGAACCGCAAACGGTATTGATAGTTGTTGCAGGGACTTCAATAGGGATACCGGCTTGCAGTGCCGCCTGTCTGGCAGGATTCTGGCCCTCGCCCGCCTGTAGGACATTGCCCAGATAGATCTGCTCCACTAACGCAGGCTCTACATGGCTTTGCTGAAGGCAGGCCGTCATCACGTTCGCTCCTAATTCTGTAGCACTCAGTGTCGAAAGTCCGTTGTTAAATGAACCAACTGCAGTCCGTAAGGGACTTACCAATGCAACTCTGTTCACAAAATCTCACATTCCTTTCTGATTGTAGTGGACTTACGTGCGGGTATGATCACGATGTATGAGAGAGTATGCGTTACGGCTTAGATCGGTTTAATCAGCTTAGTCAGCTTAGTCAGCTTGATTAGCTTAGCCGCCTTGATCGCCTTCCTCCATTCGAATATTTGGTATTTATTTACATATTCAGTGTAAGCCTAAACGCCGGTTTCCTCAACACTCAAAAATATACATAATTTTACATACAAATAGCTCTAGGCCCTTGTACACTCCCCAACGAGGTCATGCTATCATTTCCTTTGAAATTCTGGTTATTAATGGTTATTTCAGAAAAACGAATGAAAACATACCAAAAGAGTTCACACAAGCGGAAACAGCTTTGCCGTCCTTTTAAAGGACGGTACTGTTTCAGCGAGAAATAGAAGGATAATTTATAACATGAAACATATAAACCTGAATTTCGAAAGTGAATTAAACAAATCCAGATAGGACAAGGGATAGACCTAGTTTTTCCTTCACCCATTTGGTGCAAGCTGTTTCTAGCAAGAAATCCCTTAGTGTAGTGCCTTATTGATGATTTGTGGATGCTTACTTTCGAAATTCAGGATAAATTCTATATTTAAAAAAAAAGCCTCCGACCCTTACTTGGGTCTGGAGGCGTTTTTTGCAGCTCTCTTAGCATCTTATTCCGTTCTCTGGAGGAGCCCTGCTTACATCAGCTTCTTAATCTCGTCCACCGGTAACTCCACGGCCTTGGACACCGCTTCTGGAGTAAATCCATGAAGCAATAACTTACGGATAATCTCGGCTTGGCCCTTTTCTATACCTTTCTCTATGCCTTTCTCCATGCCTTGTTCTATACCTTCAGCTATACCCTCTTCATATCCCCAACGCTTCCAGGCTGGCATGAGTTCCATAATCGCTTCACCCTCCTCCGGGTATTGTATCATCAATTCTTTTATAATCTCTTCATCCTGGACCCGATCCGGCTGGAAATATAAATCCGCCACTGACATCACAAGCGCCAGCCGACCTTGATCGAGTCGTGTCTTCAGCTTCATGAACATGCGCAGGAACTCCCGGCGCACTTCTCTTGCTTCTCTTGTAGTATACCCCATCTTGGCTAGTAACGCAGCAGCCACTGCATTGTCTGAATCAATAAACCGGCGCCAGTTCTGCTTACGCAATTCCACCTTGAGAAACTGGAAGCGCAGAATCTGGTGCTCAGGAATAACCATCTCCAAGGTGTCCTGCTCTTCTCTGATCTCATCTGAAGTGAAGATGGCAATCGGAATAATCAGCTTATGCTCTTTGCGGTAGCGCTCGAATAGACGGCTGAAGTAAATAAACATCCGTTCATGAAACCGACTGTCCCGATACGACTGGGGCTCCAGATGAATCAAAATATAACCGTCCAGTCCTTTGTAGCGGATTTCCAGCAGCAGATCCAGCTCCCGCGCTTCCTCGCCAACAATATCGACCAGCAATTCCTGCATCAGAAACCGGGTCTCCCTATAATCCAGCATCGAATCAAGCTCAGGGAAAAACAACTCAATGAATTCCTGAAAGAACGTCTCCAGCAGCTTCTTAAAAGCTTCATCATGCGGTAAGGGGATTTTAGTCGCCTCCTGTTATATTTTGCTTGTTCCTCGTGAACATATCCCATTTTAATGGAATTTAATATAACAAAAAGCACTCATGTTCGTATTCAATGTAAAAAGAGCCGCAGATGTTGCTCCTGTGGCTCTTCTTTTCAAGCTATCTATTTAATTTGTCTATGCATCAAAACTCAGAACACCCGCTTCTTATCCTTCTCCTCAATCAAGATCTGCACCGATTCCTTGAACCGGATCGCATGAATGATCTCCCGCTCGCGCAGGAACTTGAGGCTGTCCTGCAGATCCACATCGTCGGTCATGTCAATCAGCCACTGGTATGTAGCCCGGGCCTTCTCCTCGGCGGCGATATCCTCATACAGATCCGCGATTGGATCTCCCTTCGCAGCGATGTAGGCAGCTGTGAACGGAACACCCGCAGAGTTGTTATAGAACAAGGCATGATCCCGCTGCGCATAGTTCGGGCCTAAGCCTGCGGCTTCCAGCTCCTGCACCGAGGCGTCCTTGGTCAGCTTGTAGATCATGGTGGCAATCATTTCGAGGTGGGCAAATTCCTCAGTGGAAATATCCGTTAGTACACCAATTACCTTATCGGGTATAGCATACCGCTGGTTCATATAGCGCAGCGCCGCAGCCAGCTCGCCGTCCGCACCGCCGTATTGCTCCATCAGATACCGGGCCATCCGCACATCACATTTGCCGACACGCACCGGGTATTGCAGCTTTTTCTCATAGATCCACATTCGTGAACTTCCCCCTCCTTAAGGCTATTTCATTCCCCGCTTCATGCCTTAGACTTGCCAAGGCCAGGGACTCTCGCTCCATTGCCATGGAGCCTTGGAATAGGCGCGGCCGAAATTCTGCAGCGGTCCGTATAGCTCCTGGAACTGGTTCGCCAGCTTGGTGCGCTCATACGTCAGCTGATTGAACTGCTCAATCGCCTTCACATCCTGCGGATGAGTGTCCAGGTACAGATTCAGCTCTACGAGTGCAAAATCAAGTACCTGCAGCTGCTCCAGCATCTCGTAATAACGGGGCTCGCAAGGATTAGCTTCCATAGCCTACTTCCCTCCTTTGAACTTGGACTCATAAGGGCTGTATAGCGATGGCCATAACGTTCCATGCTTGAGCGCCTCCGGCAGGGAGAACTGCGGCAGATTCGGGGGCTGAAACGTGACGAATTGATTCGGCGGCACAACATACGTCTTGAACGGCACCGGCGGACAAGGATCAAACGGTCCCCTATACGGTGTCCATACGCGATCCTGGGAGTTCAATGATCATTCCTCCTCGTAAGGTTTTGACGGCATGGCCTGATGGATGTCCAGATCTCTGATCGTTACCTTCGTAACTAACTTATGACAGTCCAAGGGTGGAAAAGAACAACTGCCCAATAAAATCGCCCTAAGCAACAAAAAAACAGGGACCCCAAAAGCCCTGCAAACCGGCTTCTGAAGTACCCTGCTCTATTTAAAAATACGAGTTACACTTCTGCTTACTCCTTCTCCTCTTCCACGGCTTCCGCATCCTCTTCGGACTCTGGCGGCGGCTCGCGGTGGATGTTGATCCGGGTGATCCGCAGCCGGGTGGATTCCTCCACCTCGAAGGTGACGTCGCCTACCACAACTTTCTTGCCCTTGGACGGATTGCCCTCCAGCTCCTTGAACAGCCAGCCGCCGATGGAATCCACCTCGTCATCCTCAATCACGACGCCTGTGAGATCGTTGACGTCTTCAATCAGCATCCGGCCCTCTACGGAGATGTAATCGCCGTTACGCTCTACGCTGGGGCGTTCATCCTCGAACTCGTCATGCAGATCGCCGACGATCTCCTCCAGAATCTCTTCAGCGGTCAGCAGCCCCGCCGTTCCGCCGTACTCGTCAACGACCAGCGTCAGCTGGGCCTTGTTCTTCTGCATCAGCCGCAGCGCATGGCTGATCTCCATCGATTCCGGCACGTTCAGAATCGGCCGGACCAGGGAAGCCAGATCATTCTGCTGCTCCGGCGGGGCGAACAGCAGATCCGTAATATGGATGAAGCCGATAATCCGGTCCTTGTCCTCGAAGGCCACCGGATAACGCGAATGCTTCGTTTCCGTAATGATCCGCATGTTCTCCTCCAGCGGAAGATTGCTGTACAGTACATCCATATCGGTACGCGGCAGCATCACCTCACGGGCCAGCAGGTCCGAGAATTCGAAGATGTTATCCATCAGCTTCATCTCATCCTGATCGATCACCCCGCTCTTCGCGCTCTGATTCATCAGAATGCGGATTTCCTCCTCCGAATGGGCAGCCTCGGCTTCACTGGCCGGCTCCACGCCGAACAATCTCAACAGAGCGTTCGCTGACGCATTCAGCACCCAGATGAAGGGCAGAAACAGATTATAGAAGAACATCAGCGGAGCGGACAGCAGCAGTGCTGACCCTTCCGTTTTTTGAATAGCCAGAGATTTCGGTGCCAGTTCTCCCAGCACAATATGTAAAAAGGTAATAATCGAGAAGCCGATAATCACAGATACCGTTGAGATTAACGTCTGGTCAGTAACACCGATCTGGTACATCAGGGGCTCCACCAGCAGCTCCGAGATCGCCGGTTCCCCGACCCAGCCGAGTCCAAGGGAAGCGAGTGTGATCCCGAACTGGGTGGCCGACAGATACGAATCCAACCGCTTGTTGACCTTAAGCGCATATCCCGCCATTTTGTTCCCTTCGCTGACCAGCTGGGTCAGACGGGACTGTCTGACCTTAACCAGCGAGAATTCCGCCGCAACAAATACACCATTTAATAATACGAGCACCAGAACGAGCAAAAGATTAAGCACTAATCTTCCTATTTCAAATTCCGTATGCACTATAATAACGCCCCATTTCTACAAGGTGATCGCTTTTCTGGTTTTGAAATCGACCCCGGGATAATACATATCGGCCACGAGCAGGTTAGGCCCGCAGCAGCCTGCCGCATCGCAGTAACAATTCACTTGCTGATTCAAGGGATGCTTAGTCTGCCACTCGGTGAAAATGTCATCCAGCTTCGAGTCGCTGATATTGCCAAAGGCGGATATGTCGGCGAAGTCTGTTACAAAGACATCGCCCGTGAACAGGTTGACATTGACCCGGTTTCTTCCGTCCGGATCATTGCGCAGCGTTACATTCTTCTCGCTGCGCAGTCTGCTCAGCAGCTGCTGGTCTTCCTCCAGGAAGCTGCAGGCGAAGAACGGCAGCGTGCCGAACAGCATCCACATCTCCGGGTCACGATGGTCAAGGAGGGAATGAATAGCAGTATTCATCTCCCGGAGCGACAGCACAGGCAGCTTCGAGGCGAAGCTGGATGCGTACATCGGGTGTACCTCATGCCGTCTAGCCCCCATGTCCCCGATCAGCCGGTGAATCTCGGGAAGCTTGGTGTGTGTACGATAGTTGATCATCGACTCGGCAGAGATCAGCATTCCGTCGCTGCTCAGCCGGCGGGAATTCTCCAGCATCGTATCATACAGCCGGTAGGCGGCCTCCTTCGAGACCGGGTGCCCGCTGTTCGCGAAGCCCACCTCGTGGAAGTCATCGCCGTTCACATAATTGAACGAGATATGCATGACATCCAGGTAAGGGAGCAACTGTTCATAACGGGAATACGGCATGGTCAGATTGGAGTTGATCTGCGAACGGATGCCCCGCTCCCGCGCATATTTCAGCAGCGGTACGATGGTATTCTCCACCGTCCCGGCACGGAACATCGGCTCCCCGCCCGTAATGCTGATAGTCTGCAGGTGCTCTACCTCGTCCAGACGCTTCAGCATCTTGGTTAAAGGCAGCAGCTCTCCCTCTTTCATCGTAAGACTGTCGCCGACGGCGCAATGCTCGCAGCGCATATTGCATAGATTCGTGACCGTCATCTCTACACTGGTCAGCACATGCTGCCCGTATTCACGGAGTGAAGTAATCGGATCCCATGGATCGTACTCCGGCGACAGCTCTTTTACAGGGATTATAGATGATGGCTCTAATATACTCATTTCTTAATGCTCCTTTAATGCTTATTCCTTATTATTAACCCAAAACAAAAGAAAAAGAACGATAACTTAAGCTATATCATACCACGACTACTCAAAAAAACAGCAAGGCGGAGAATACAGCTCCGCAATTCCTGCAGATACCCTATTCTCTCCTCGCTGCGCAGAACACCTATCCGGTACTTTTCACTACAGGTTCTCCCCCGTCTGTCACATCCACAATGACTACAGAGAGGGCTTTGCTGAGATCACGCTCATAGGGGGTAACCGTTTCGCCTTCGGGTCCATTCAGCACCCGGACAACAGGCCGATGTGGTGTGCTGGGG
Organism: Paenibacillus sp. FSL P2-0089; assembly: GCF_038595095.1. Taxonomy (NCBI): domain Bacteria; kingdom Bacillati; phylum Bacillota; class Bacilli; order Caryophanales; family Paenibacillaceae; genus Paenibacillus; species Paenibacillus sp. FSL P2-0089. Next base: position 1,997,294 of record NZ_CP152006.1, on the reverse strand, counting down.
TCAATCTTGACCACCACACCGCTCTCGCCGGAGCTGAGCTTCACCGTAAGTCCCAGCGGATAGATGGCCACGCGGTCTCTGAATAACTCCAGTTGCTTCTGCTCATACAAAGTTCCTGAGCCGACATACAGCGCTTCTACCGCCTGATGGGGCAGCATGGCTTTTTTGTAAATCCGGTTGGAGGTCATCGCATCATAAGAATCGGCTACCCCCAGCCATTTCGCATATTCATGGATCTGCGGACCCGTCAGGCCGCGCGGATAGCCGGAGCCGTCAATCCGTTCATGATGCTGCAGGGCACAGTGGGCCGCCAGCAGAGGAATATTCGGCTCTTCCTTGAGAATGCGGTATCCGATCTCGGTATGCGCCTGCATATGGCGGAATTCCTCCTCGCTGAGCATACCGGGCTTCTGAACAATTTTGACAGGAATCTGCGTCTTGCCGATATCATGCAGCAGCGCACCAAGCCCAATGACCCGCAGCTCTTCTTTGCTGTAGCCGTGGGCAATCCCCAGAACCAGCGTATACAGGCATACGTTCAGGGAATGGACATACAGGTAGTTGTCAGCGGTGTGCATGTCAAGCAGCATGATCATCGGGTCCTCCTGCAGGGACATGTCATCAAGGATGGAATCCATCACCTTGGAGAACTTTTTATCCAGATGATAAAAGCCCTTGGTAATTCCCGAGGCGCCGGACATCTGCTGGAACTGATTCCGGATGACCTTGAGCGCCTGATTGCGCGTCTCGTCCTGCAGCATTCCGGGGATCACTATATCCTCCGTGAGCGAATCCTCAATATAGATATAGCCGATATCGATTCTGGCGAGCCGCTTGATCAGGGAATCGGTAAGCTCCACTCCGTCCGCAAGCAGAACCAGCCCTTCATCATTATATATTTTTTTACCCAGCTTCATTCCGGCCTGAAGCCGATTGACGGATACTAGACGCACCTTGGCTCACTCCTGCCTTTAAACGGTAAAATTGCTTTTCTGTGATGCCAAGCTGAGAATCAACGCATAATAAACAGCCAGAAGGCGGCTGCAAGGATAAAGCGGTAGATGGCAAAATGCGTCGGTCTGATCTTCTGGATCATTCTCATGAACAGAACTACCACCACATAAGCCACGATGAAGGAAATAATGAAGCCGATGACAAAATACCCGATCGTCTCACTCGTGAAATTCTTGTAGGAATCCAGCAGCTCATACCCCGAGGCCGCGCACATAATCGGAATCGCGATGAGGAAGGAGAAGTCGGCCGAGGCCTTGTAGCTCACTCCGCTCAGCATCCCCCCGGAAATGGTCGAGCCGGAACGGGAGAAGCCAGGCCAGAGGACGGAAATAATCTGGAACAGTCCGATCGAGAGTGCCTGCCCGTAGGACAGATCATCCAGATCATGTGCCGTCACGCGGATCTTGCGTTTGTTGACCCATTCGGCAATGATCATCAGAATACCGCCTGCGACCAGCGCCCAGAGGACGGTGGATGCCCCGAAGAGGCTTTTAATGAAGTCCCGGGCAAAAAAAGCTACAGCGAGCGCAGGCACAATGCCCAACAGCACATGAATCAGGTTCAGGCGGGCTGCCGGCATTACGCCCCCTCTGTCTCTGCGGCCGAATCCGAGCAGATCCACAATCCGCTGGCGGTAGACCAGCGCAATCGCCAGTATAGCCCCCAGCTGAATCACGATCTCATACGTCTTCATAATCGAATCCTGCTCGTTAAATCCCAGAAGCTTAGTCGTTAGAATCATGTGTCCCGTCGAAGAAACCGGAATGAACTCCGTGATTCCTTCCACAATTGCCAGAATAATGGCTGTAATTGTATCCATATTACTCCTCCTGATCTAGTCAATGAAACCTGGTACTGTGTTAACTATCAATTTTATAAAACATGGTGTGGATCATCAGGTGGATTGCCTCTCCCAGCGAACCGCTTCACACTCATCCAGACTCCCCGGGCGCTGCAGCTCCATCCGCAGCAGATCGCGGAGGAAATGAGGCAGCAAATATACCGCCTCCCGGCCATTGGCTATACTCTCGTAGCCTGTACGGAACGTAAACATATCCAGCGTGCCGACACTATATACCTTGGTATCCTCCAGCTGCTCCCCGCCGGCAAAAATCGCAATACCGTTATCATAAGGCATGACCCTTGGATCGTACAAGATTTTTAATCCGTCCACGGCCAGGGTGCCCAGCACCTCTCCCCGGAAGCCATATCCGTAGATGACTTTATTCCGGAACTCTGCCATCAGACTTTGTTCAAGTGCGGTGCGGATATCCTTGCCTGTCAGCTGTACAATACAAGGATTAATCGGAGAAGGACATAAGGCATGCAGCATGCCTGTAGTGATATTCCCTTCCGGCAGCGGGCCAAGCAGCTGGCCTGTATTCACGAGCGAGATGGGACTGCCTGTGAACTGGCGGACTGCCTGTGCCAGCAGGTTGCCAAAAGGGGACTCCCCCTGCAGATCCAGCGGCAGCATGCGGTCGCTGATGGCAACCGTCTCCTCCAGGGCCTCACGCCCGCGCAGCAGATGGATCGCTGCCGCCGGAGCGATCAGCTCCTCCGTCAAGGCAGGATCAACTTCCGTGCAGCCTCCTTCGGCCAGGTGAAACGCTCCGTCCGGCTGCTGCCGCTCGAAGACCACCCGTCCGGCGTACCGGCCGAATTTGCCGGCTCCGCATACGGCTGTCCCGTTAATCATCTGCGGCTGCTCCAGCATATGGTGGGTGTGCCCGCCCAGAATGGCATGCACGCCCTCCAGGTTCTCTGCCAGCCTCTGGTCTGCGGGTAACCCCAGATGAGACAGAATGATCACGATATCCACCTGCGGGGCAAGCAGCTGAACCTGCTCGCGCAGCGCCTCTTCCGGGTCCAGCACATCCCAGCCGAGCAGGGAATAGAAGGAGGTGAACGCCGCCGTAGCACCGGTCAGTCCAATCTTGATGCCGTCCTTCTCCAGAACCGCGTGGCGCTGCATCCAGTGCGGCGGCTCACCGGTAGCGGACTCCAGGAAATTGCAGCATACCACAGGACACTGGATACCTGTGAATATGGCTGAGAGCATCTCCTTGGAGAAGGTGAGGCCTTCGTTATTGCCGATGGTGACTGCATCGTATCCGGTCAGATTCATAATGTCTATGTTGGCCTGTCCCATCGTGCCTTCCGTCTCTACAGCAGCGCGGTCCATATGATCTCCGATATCAAGCAGCAGCACCGGATCCTCGCCTGCCGCTGCCTTCATTGCGGATATCACTGCCGCAAGCGGACTCATCATTTCAAAGTGGCTATGTATATCATTGGTATGAATAATGGTTAATCTTTGCGGCCCAGGCTTCATAAGCTGGCTTCCCTCCCACTTGTACAGCCGTTTATAAAGTAAGCGGCAGGCTTGTTCAGTTCTAGAGTTAGCATAACATTTTCAGACCCAATATGGTATATTGTAATCATTATAAGCTGTCCTAAGCTTAAGTCCAGAAAGGGTGAAGAAAGCATGCATATCTCCATCCGGCTGTTCGCCGGTCTGGCCGAAATCATCGGCTCCTCCACTCTGGTCTTCCACGCCCAGGAGTCCCCTTTGACAGCAGGCAGGCTGAAGGAACTCCTCTCCGCCTCCTATCCTGATGCCGCGCCGCAGATCAGTGTATCCCTTGTAGCCGTTGATCAGGAATATGCGCCTGATGATACGGATATTACCGAAGGCTCAGAGGTGGCCTTCATTCCGCCCGTATCCGGCGGTTAACCGGACCGTTCCCCTTCCGCGAATCTGCATAGATACACAACAGGGTAGGACCAGCGGGTTGCACAATCTGCAAGCTACAATCAGTACTCTTACACCATTGAATATTGCGGACTTTGTTGCTATGCTGTAAAAAATTGCTATAGTAAGGTGGCCTATTCATTGAGAGTACACGTGATGGATCTTAAACCGGGTGATCATCTGCGGATGGATACCTTCAGCTCCCGCGGGCTGCATGTACTCCCTAAGGGATCACGGCTGCAAATGGAGGAAATCGCCAAGCTGATACAGCATGGCGTGGATTATGTAGACATTGAAACGGTACAGGAAGAGCCCGCCCCTTCCAGCCGGACGTCAATCATTCAGGCCGCAGCCAGCAGCTTCGATACCACGATTGACGGTTTTGAATCTCTATATATGGAAGCGCTCAGCAAAGGCAGCTTCAATCAGTCCGTAGTGGATGATATCCTGCAGCCGACCTTGTCCACGCTGGACAAACATAAGGACGTAGTGACACTCCTGCTGCTGCTGGACCGGGAAGATAACTATACCTACAATCATTCCCTGCAGGTAGGCATGCTCTCGTATTATCTTGCCTCGTGGCTCGGATATTCCAAGACAGAGTGCTACGAGATCGGGCGTGCGGGATACCTGATTGATATCGGCAAATGCCGCATCTCCCCCGCAATTCTGAATAAGCCTGGTAAGTTAACCCCTGATGAATACGAAGAGATCAAATTACATACGATTTACGGATACGAAATCATACAGAACTCCATGAACGATCCTTTCACTGCTCTGGTTGCCCTGCAGCATCATGAACGCGAGGACGGCTCCGGTTATCCCAAGCAGCTGACCAAGACAGATATTCATCCTTACGCCCAGATCGCAGCCGTTGCGGATATTTACAGTGCCATGACCACTCACCGGGTCTATCAGTCCAAGCAGGAGCTGATTTCCGTTCTGCGTGAGATCAACTCCCTCAGCTTCGGGAAGCTGAACGGCAAACCGGTCCAGGCCTTCATCAATCACCTGATGCCTAACTTCATCGGCAAGCGCGTTCTGCTGAGCACCGGTGATATGGGTGTTATCGTGATGAACAACCCGCTGGATGTCTTCCGTCCGCTTGTACAGAGCGAAGGCAAGTTCCTTGACCTGTCCCGCGAACGCAAAATTGCCGTCGTTGAGATTTATATGGAGTAGAGAGATTTCCTCTACGCAAAATAAATCAAGCAGCCCCTCCTGCGTTACCGCAGAAGTGCTGCTTGAAGTTGAATACCAACAGAAGCCTCCCCCGGCCGGGGGAGGCTATCCTTTTATCGGATAAGTGTAAGCAGCAGCTCACCGCTAGGCACTTCTGTCCCTGTGCTCTTAAGCACATCAAGGTATTGTGCCGAGTTGGTGACAATCACAGGCGTGGCGGTTACAAATCCGGCTGCACGGATGGCTTCAAGGTCAAATTCAAGCAATAGCTGACCCTTGACTACCTTGTCGCCTTCCTGCACTTTTTTGGTAAAATGCTGACCCTTAAGCTTCACGGTATTGACACCGACATGAATCAGCAGCTCCGCACCGCCCTCCGAAGTGATGCCGATGGCATGTCCTGTCGGGAATACAGTAGTTACCGTTCCGTTCACAGGGCTGGTTAAGATGCCGGAAGAAGGCTCGATTACAATGCCCTTGCCCATGGCGCCGGAAGCAAAAGCTTCGTCAGGCAGGGTGTCAAGCGGTTGCAGCGTTCCTGCCAGCGGGCTTACAATCAGTTCTTTATCAATCAGCGTCGGTGTAGTCGTACCCGAGGTTGCACTTAAGTTAACCGATGCCGCAGCATCTGTCTCAGGCTCCTTGTAGCCAAACACCAGCACCAGTACAGCGGCCAGTACAAATGCTACCAGTATACCAATGACTACCCAGACAAATCCGGTACCGAAATAGGTCGGCAGAGCCAGCAGACCCGGCAGTGAGAAGGATAATGCTCTTGCGCCGCCTGTTGCAATAATTGCACCGCCGATAGCGCCGGAGATACACGCATAGATGAACGGTTTTTTGAGCTTCAGGGTAACTCCATAAATGGTTGGTTCAGTAATCCCGAAGACCGCAGATAGTGTAGAAGAACCGGCGAGTGCCTTAAGCTGCGGGTTCCGCGATTTCAGGAATACACCGAATACAGCCCCGGCCTGCGACAGAACGGCCGCACTGAGAATAGGCAGCATGGTATCCTGTCCCAGTGTAGCAATATTGCTGAGCATGATCGGTACGAAGCCCCAGTGTACACCGAAGATTACGAACACCTGCCAGAACGCCCCAGCTATGGCTCCGGCCACAAGCGGACTTAGATTGTAGAGCCAAGTATAACCGGAAGCGAGTCCCTCACTGATCATTGAACCTACAGGTCCGAAGGCCAGGAACGTAAGCGGAATAACAATGAGCAGTGCGAACATGGGAACAAGAATATTCCGCACGGACTCATGAATGAAGGAACGGAACCAGCGTTCCACATACGACTGCACCCATACCGCCAGAATAATCGGGATCACGCTGGAGGAATAATTGATCAGTACGATCTTGATCCCCAGGAAGTGCAGCGGGTCAGGTGAGCCTACAGCCGCAATGACTGCGGGATAGATCAAGGCTCCGGCTATGGCAATGGACACGAATTGATTTGCCTTGAATTTGCGCGCTGCCGTAACCGCCAGGAAGACAGGCAGGAAATAGAACACGCTGTCGGCAGCCGCATTGAGGATCATGTAAGTGCCGCTGGCAGCACTAATCCACTCCAGTGAAAGAATCAGGGCCAGCAAGCCCTTGAGAATCCCCGCCCCGGCCAGTGCACCCAGTATCGGCGAGAAAATACTTGAAATGATGTCCACCGCTTTACCCAGAACTCCGGTGCTTTCCGAGCTTTCGTCACTGCCGCTTTTCTCCGCATCCTGAAGCGAGGTTTCCTTCATAATCTGCTCGAATACCTGGCTGACATTGTTGCCGATGACCACCTGGAATTGCCCGCTGTTCTCAACCACTGTAATGACTCCCGGAGTCTTCTCCAGCGCTGCTTTATTGGCTTTGCTGTTATCCTTCAGCTTGAATCTTAAGCGTGTGGCACAATGGAAGACGGAATTCACATTCCCTTCTCCGCCAACGAGTGTGATAATTTGTTTGGATAAGTCTTTATTGCTCATTTGGGTTTGCTCCTTTTGAGATCTGTAATATAAGCATCGCTGCAGAGGCGAGTTATGCCAGCCCTTCTATCTTTCCCCTCTGCAAACAAGAAAAACCTGAACTCAAGGCAAAAAAGGCGTAGAACACACGCTATTTTGCCATCAGCTCAGGTTTTGCCTGCATGACCAGTTACACCCTGACAGATGATATGAAAATATATGAAATATTGTAGTCTTACGTATGTTGCGTGTTACTCCAGGCTATTGCGTTCAGTTACACGCTGAATGTGAATCGTCAAATAGACATATTCATCCTTGCTGAGGCTCTGGCCATGGGATTTCTCCAGATATTCATTAATCTTGCCTACGCATTCGAAAGCCTTGACATAGGTTAGCCTCACCTGATTGTACAGGAACTCTTCCCCGCTGTTGTTGGTCTCCTTCTTCAGCACCCGCATGGAAAAATACTGCAGATGGGTCAGGAACCGCGAATAGTTAAGCGAGGTCTCGTCCAGCACAACCTTATAATGATAGGTAACGATGTTCAGGATATTCTGAACGATCTCCGTCATCTTGATCGTCGATCTTACCTCCGTGCCATCCATTCTGGCGTTGACCAGATGAAGGGCAATGAAGCCGGCTTCATCCTCACCGAGCGAGAGGCCGGTGGTCTGTTCAATCATCTTCAGGGCATCCAGCCCGATCCCGAATTCCTTCTGGTAAAAGCGCTTGATCTCAAACAGCATCGCATTCTTCAGCTGAATCCCCTTCTCAAAACGCTCCAGCGCGAAATGAATATGATCCGTCAGCGTCAGATAGAGATTATCGTTCAGCTCTGTGTGCAGCACTCCACTCGCGTAGGTGACGATGCCGCTGGCCAGCTCCAGGTGAGCTACCGGAATATCATTCAGCAGTTCAGTCAGCCGGGCAGTGAATTCATTCTCATTCAGCAGAAAAATCTTATCCACCTTGGCAGGATCCACATAATCACCCGCCACCTTATTGAAGGAAATTCCTCTGCCCATCACAATAACCTCCTTGCCCTTCTGGTTCTTGGTCAGGAGCACATTATTGTTCAGCACCTTCTCGATAATCATCTCTATTTCACCTCCTGACGCATAGTTTGTACAAAAAAAGCCTAAGTTGATCCCAATATCATTCATAAAAATGATACTCGCATCAGCTTAGGCATTGCCCGCGTTACCGGTCACAATCCTGTATTACTGCTATTGTAGCATAAATAAAAGCGATTTCAAGAACTTTTTTTATTCCAAAGATCTGAATATTCATATTTGGCTTCATTCCGGTTTGAAACCGTATCTCCAGGGTCACGCTAATAGCAGACAATAATCCAAGGGAGGAGATATGATGCTTGCGGTTCACCAGCGCCTTGCCGAGCTATATACCCTGAGTCTGAAGCGTCCACTGGCTCCGGCGGAGCAAGACGAGCTTCAGCACTGCCTGCATGTCAACACCGTCTACTGCTGGGAAATGGCCCGCCTCCATATCGAAGCTCTGTTGGCAGAGAGTACTCAAGATACCGGGTGGCAGCAGGAGATCAGTGCGCAGCTGCTGGAGGTCCGGGTAAGCGGGAAGCCGGGAAAACGGCCTTAACGGGAAGGAACTCTACGCTTCCCCTTATCATTCCAGACGCAAAAAAAACAGCAGCCCCTCCCCCACATCGGGGCCAGGCTGCTGCATGTGCTTCTATAAGAAGCGGAACTGTGCTTCTATTAACCCGTTATAAATACCGTCGTGCTTGGTCAGCTCGGCATGGTTGCCTTCTTCCTTGATCTCGCCGTGATCCAGCACCACGATCTTATCCGCATGGCGGATGGTCGAGAGGCGGTGGGCGACGATGAAGGAGGTCCGGCCCTGAAGCAGCAGCTTCAGCGCTTCCTGAATCTTGATCTCCGTCTCCGTATCAATGCTGGCGGTCGCTTCATCCAGAATCAGAATCCGCGGATCAGCCAGCAGCGCCCGGGCGAAGGACAGCAGCTGGCGTTGTCCCATGGACAGTGCGCTTCCCCGCTCCTCTACCTCGGTATCATAACCGGCTGGCAGCTTGACGATGAAATCATGGGCGTCTACAGCCTTAGCGGCCGCTTCAATCTCTTCGTCCGTGGCATCCAGCCGCCCGAAGCGGATGTTGTCGCGGATCGTTCCCGAGAAGATGAAGGTATCCTGCAAGACAATCCCGATCTGTTCGCGCAGACTCTGGAGTGTAACCTCGCGGATATCCCGTCCATCAATGGTGATGCCGCCGCTCTTGATATCATAGAACCGGCCGATCAGGTTGATGATCGTGCTTTTGCCGGAGCCGGTATGTCCTACTAGTGCAATGGATTGGCCTGCCTTGACATCCAGGTTAATGCCCTTGAGAGCCGCACGGCCCTTCTCATATTCAAACACAACATTATCGAAGTGAATATCTCCCTTAATCTTGGACAGCGGAGTTGCTCCCGGCTTATCCTGAACCGCAGGCTGTTCGTCGAGATATTCGAAGATCCGCTCGGAGGAGGCCATCGCCACCAGCAGCTGATTGTACATCTGTCCCAGCCGGTTGATCGGGTCCCAGAAGTTGCTGACATAACTGCTGAAGGCGACCAGGAAGCCGACCGTAAGTTCTCCCGACTGAATCAGGTACGCCCCGAACCAGAAGAGAATCATCGTCCCGAAGCCGCCGGTGACTTCAATGATCGGACCGAATGCCTGGTTCATGGCTGAGGCCTTGTTCCAAGACTTCCGGCTGTCCATATTCATGGCATCGAAATAGTGCATGTTCTCTTCTTCCTGCGTGTAGGCCTGAGTGACGCGAATCCCCTGAATCGATTCATTCAAATGGGAGTTGATCCGCGAGTTCTTCATACGCACATCCTGCCAGGCAATACGGATTCTCTGCCGCAGCTTGGTCGAGATCAGGAACATAATGGGCACCGTAATCATCACGGCCAGCCCCAGCTTCCAGTTGATCAGCAGCAGAATTATCATAATGCCGAACAGCTGCACACAGTCAATCATTAGATTGACAACCCCGTTGGTGAACAAATCCTGCAGCGAGTTAATATCATTGGTCACCCGGACCAGGACGGATCCGGCCGGACGTTTATCAAAGAAGTTGAAGGACAGCTTCTGGATATGCCGGAACAGGTCCGAGCGCAGATCATAGATCACCCGCTGGCCGATCACATTCGTATATTTGATCCGGTATACGCCCGCAATCCATTGAATCAGATACAGAATGATTACACTGGCTGTGAGCGTGTAGAGCAGCGTCAAGCTGGTGTTTCCGTCTTTTGGAGCAATCGCTTTATCAATCGCCATACTGGTCAGGAATGGAACCGTCAGCTTGGTAATCGTCCCCAGAATCATCATGATCGAGACCAGCGGCAGCATCTGCCTCGCATATGGCTTCATATAGCTGAATAAGCGGGTGAACTGCTTCCAGTCAAAAGCCTTGTCGATCACATCATCGTCTTTGTAGATAAAACGTTCTTCAAGCGTCTGTTCCTCTACTTTACTGTTGTCAGTCTCTACTGCGCCCTCTACAGTCTTCTTGGAGGTCTGAAGGTTCATGCCGGATCACCCGCCTCTCGTTCATTATCCCTGGCTAAATAATCGGCGTACTGAATCCGGTACACATCCTGATAAGGTCCCGGGACCGCGATCAATTCCTGATGGGTGCCCTGCTGGACCATTCTCCCTTCATTCATGACAATGATTTGATCGGCATGACGCAGGGAGGAGATCCGGTGGGCAATAATCAAGGTGGTCCGTCCGCGCATAACCTCCTGGAACCCGGCCTGAATCTCATGCTCCGTCTCCATGTCCACCGCACTGGTGGCATCATCCAGGATAAGAATCCGCGGATTCTTGAGCAGTGCGCGCGCGATGGCAATCCGCTGCTTTTGGCCGCCCGAGAGACCCATTCCCCGCTCCCCGACTACCGTATCGTAGCCTTCCGGCATCTCCATAATGAAGTCATGCGCCTTCGCCAGCTCGGCGGCACGGATGATCTCATCCATGCTGACATTCTTCAGTCCATAAGAGATATTATTGCGGATCGATGAGGAGAACAGGAAGGTCTCCTGGAATACCGTCGATATTTGCGAGCGCAGACTACGGACCTGGAACTCGCGGATATCCACGCCATCGAGCTTGATACTGCCCTGATTCACATCATAAGCACGCATCATGAGCTGGGTAATCGTGGATTTACCGGATCCCGTTCCGCCAAGGAATCCAATGACCGCACCAGGCTCCGCATGGAAATGAATATCCTTGACTGCCGGCATTTTGTTGCCGTAAGCGAAGGTGACATGATCGAACTCCACCTCACCCTTCACTTCTGCCGCTACAAGCTCGCGGGCATTCTCTTGATCCCGGACATCGATTGTCTGATTCAGCACTTCCAGCACACGTTCGCCAGAGGCCTTCGACTGGGTATAGTTGTTGATGTGGAACCCGAGTCCCCATACCGGGCCGATAATGTACCAGATCAGGCTGAAGAACGCAACCAGCTCACCCAGCGACATCTTCCCGTTGATAACCAGCGTACCGCCGACACCCAGCAGGATCGCTACACTGACCGAAGCCAGCAGCTCCATGAACGGGAAGAATTTACTCCACAGCTCGGCCGCAAAAATTTGATTATCTTTATAACGTTCATTACGGTGTGAGAATTTCTCAACTTCGTAGGCCTCTCTGGCAAACGATTTGACCGTTCTTACCCCGGTGACATTCTCCTGTACAGCCGTTGTCAGGGAACTTAACGCCAGGCGCATCTCCTGAAAGGCCGGATGAATCTTGGATTCAAATCTGAGTGCGACTACCGCCAGAAACGGCATTGTGATCAGAGTAACCAGCGTCAGCTGCCAATTGATGGTAAACATCATAATGGAGCCGAACAAAACCATGAAAAATACATTCAGCAGTTGGGCAAATCCGAAGCCAATGAACATCCGGATCGCTTCCAAATCCCCGGTCAGCCGGGACATCAGGTCACCTGTCTTCGCCGTATCATAATAACGGAAGGACAGAAATTGCAGCTTCTCATAGCAGGCATTGCGCAGCCGGTAGGCCAGGAAATTCCCCAGCCGTCCGCCGAAAAATCCATGGGCAAACTGCAGGCACGCCTTGACAACAATGACAGCAAGCACACTGAGAGCGAGTACGGGCACCTCAGTAAACTTTAGGGGAACAATAACATCATCGATCAATCTCCTTAACAAATTGGGGGTAATAAGCCCCACTGCAGTTGCGGCCGCCAAACATACAATCGACAGAATCAGATAGTGCAGCTTCTCCCGATAAAAGCCCCGCAGTTGCCTGAGAACATCCATATCTCTCCTCCTTAAAGCTTTACGAAGTAAAGCTGGCTCCGTAAGCATAAACTTAGCTTTACGAAGTAACCTGCCTCGTAAGCATAAACTTAGCTTTACGAATTAACCTGCTCCGTAAGCATAAACTTGGTCTCTAAATATCGCACCGTAAGCTAGCTTTTTTAGCGCTTCCAATTTAGTGACTTTAAGCAGTTTATCATCCCTAATTTAATGCGGCAAAGGGGAGAAACCACCGTTTTCCCTCTTTTTCCGGAATAAACCGGGCTTAAGCAGGGGCTAATGGACGCCCGTAGTTTTAAATGCTGCTATTTCCTCGCAAATACTGCTCAATTAAGATATAGCAAGATTCAACGATGCTAAGCAGCTTTTTGAAAGCCCTATAAAAGGTATTTTATGTTCCTATAAAACACAAAAGTGCCCACAGAGCTTTGACCAACCTGCATCAAAGTTCTGTGGACACTCACTGTATATCGCCTGGTTATTGAAAGAGGCAGCTAGTTACCCGATACTGCCTTCCATTTCGAATTTGATCAATCTGTTCATCTCGACCGCATATTCCATCGGCAGCTCTTTGGTGAACGGCTCGATGAAGCCCATGATAATCATCTGCGTGGCATCAGCTTCGGAGAGACCGCGGCTCATGAGGTAGAATAGCTGCTCCTCAGATACCTTGGAGACCGTCGCTTCGTGCTCAAGCACAATGTTATCGTTCATGATCTCATTGTAAGGAATCGTATCCGAGGTGGACTCGTTATCCAGAATGAGCGTATCGCATTTGATATTGGATTTCGCGCCTTCTGCCTTGCGGCCGAAGGAAGCGAGTCCACGGTAAGTGACCTTGCCGCCGTGCTTGCTGATCGACTTGGATACGATGGTTGAGGTGGTATCCGGTGCCAAGTGGATCATTTTGGCGCCTGCATCCTGATGCTGATTCTTGCCCGCTACCGCGATGGACAATACAGAACCCTTGGCTCCACGGCCTTTAAGAACAACCGCAGGATATTTCATAGTCAGCTTGGAGCCGATGTTGCCATCTACCCATTCCATCGTAGCATTCTCTTCGGCAACCGCACGTTTGGTAACGAGGTTATAGATGTTCGGTGCCCAGTTCTGAATGGTGGTATAACGGACACGGGCGTTCTTCATGCAGAGAATTTCAACCACTGCACTATGCAGAGAGTTCGTGCTGTAGATTGGGGCAGTACAGCCTTCAACGTAATGCACGAAGCTGTCTTCGTCTGCCAGAATCAGAGTACGCTCGAATTGTCCCATATTCTCGGAGTTGATGCGGAAGTAAGCCTGCAAAGGAACTTCACACTTCACACCCTTCGGAACATAGATGAAGCTGCCTCCTGACCAAACGGCACTGTTAAGTGCGGCGAACTTGTTGTCTGCAGGCGGAATGATTGTGCCAAAGAACTTCTTGAACAGCTCAGGATGATCACGCAGTGCGGAATCCGTATCTGTGAAGATCACACCCTGATCCTCCAGGTTCTGCTGCATGCTGTGATAGACTACCTCAGATTCATACTGTGCAGAGACACCGGCAAGGAACTTCTGCTCCGCTTCCGGAATTCCCAGCTTGTCGAAGGTCTCTTTGATCTCGGAAGGAACCTCCTCCCAAGTCTTGCCCTGCTTCTCGGAAGGTCTAACATAATATTGGATATCCTCGAAATCCAGATCATCCAGATTGCCGCCCCACTTCGGCATTGGCATCTTACGGAACTGCTCCAGGGATTTCAGCCGGAATTCCAGCATCCATTCCGGCTCGTTTTTGATTGCGGAGATTTCCCGGACGATTTCTTCCGTGAGTCCTTTACCAGACTGAAATATCGACTTGTGCTCGTCACGGAATCCGTACTGGTATTCCTCCATATCAGGCGCTTTCTTAGCCATGGTGTCAGCCTCCTTGTGTGTAATATTATTTTATAAGCTTCTTTGCGTATCTATGCCTTTGCGAAGCGCGTTCCAGGCCAGAGTGGCACATTTGATCCGCGCCGGAAATTTATTAACACCGGACAGGGCTTCAATATCTTCGTAGTCACCGAAATCTGCTTCCTCACCCTTCATTAGAGAGGAGAAGCTGTCGGCCATCTCAAGCGCATGCGCTATCGATTGGCCCTTGACCGCTTCCGTCATCATCGAAGCCGACGACATGCTGATTGAACAGCCTTCGCCGCTGAAACGGGCGTCCTGGACGATCCCATCCTCCACCTTAAGCTGAAGCGTAATGCGGTCGCCGCAGGTAGGGTTATTGAGCTCAATCTTAAGTGCGTCATCTTCAAATGAGCCGCGATTCCGGGGATTTTTGTAATGATCCATAATTACGCGTCTATATAAGTCATCCAAGTTCATAGCTGAAATACTCCTTTGCCTTAAGTAAGGCTTGAACCAGCGCATCTACATCCTGTTCAGTGTTGTACAGGTAGAAGCTCGCCCGGGCGGTGGAGCTGACCTCCAGCCAGCGCATGAGCGGCTGGCAGCAATGATGCCCCGCGCGGACAGCCACGCCTTCCGCATCCAGCACGGTGGCCACATCATGCGGATGAACATCACCCAGGTTGAAGGTGACTACCCCCACCTGACGGTTGCGGGGACCATAGATCGTCAGATCACTGACCTCCGACAGCCGCTGCTCCGCATATGCTGCAAGCTGCACTTCGTGGCGGTGAATCTCATCCATCCCGACCTCCTGCAGGAAATCAATCGCTGCTCCTAAGCCGACGGCACCAGCAATAATCGGTGTTCCGCCTTCGAACTTCCACGGCAGCTCCTTCCAGGTAGACTCATACAGCCCGACATCATCGATCATCTCGCCGCCGAATTCAACCGGCTCCATAGCTTCCAGCAGCGCCTTCTTGCCGTAGAGAGCACCGATACCAGTAGGCGCAAGCATCTTGTGCCCGGACAAGGCGTAGAAATCGCAATCCAGGTCCTGCACATCCACCTTCAGATGCGGTGTGCTCTGTGCACCGTCCACCACGATCACTGCACCGTTCCGGTGGGCAATCGCTGCAAGCTCTTTGATAGGATGAGTAACGCCCATGACATTGGATACATACGCAATGGCTACAATCTTGGTCCGGGCAGTAATCGTCTGCTCGGCATCCTCCAGCGTGATCGTACCGTCCTTTTGCAGCGGCAGGAATTTCAGGGTAGCCCCGGTGTTCTTGGCCAGCTGCTGCCAGGGAATGAAATTGCTGTGATGCTCCATCTGGGTAATCACGATCTCATCCCCTTCCTTTAGGACGGAAGGACCGTAAGAGGAAGCTACAATATTAAGCGCGGTCGTTGTCCCGCGTGTGAAGATAATTTCCTTCACACTGCGGGCATTAATGAAGTTCTTCAGCTTCTCGCGGGCGCCTTCATACGCATCGGTTGCCCGGCTCCCCAGGGTATGCACCCCGCGGTGTACGTTGGCATTATCCCATTCGTAGTAAGACTTGACCGCCTCAATGACCTGGCGCGGCTTCTGTGAAGTGGCCGCACTGTCCAGGTAGACCAGCGGATGGCCGTTGATCTTCTGGTTCAGGATGGGAAACTGCTCCCGGATCTGACTGCTAATCATTGGCCTAACTTCCTTTCCACAAGAGATTGGAGCTGATTGCGCAGTCCCTCCAGTGGAATTTGCGATACAACAGGTGCAAGGAAGCCGTATATGATCAGTGTTTCTGCGTCATGCCGCGATAATCCCCGGGACATCAGGTAATAGACTTGCTCGTAATTGACCTGTCCTACGGAAGCGGCATGGCCTGCGGTTACATCATCTTCATCTATAAGGAGGATCGGGTTGGCGTCTCCGCGCGCTTTGGGGCTTAGCATCAGAACCTTCTCTGTCTGCTGTCCGTCAGCTCTGGTAGCGCCCTTCTCAATCTTCGTAATTCCGTTAATAATCGAGGTTGCTGAATCCCGCATAACAGCACGCGTGATCATGTCACTCGGTGTATTCCGTCCGAAATGCTGCGCCTGAGTAGTGTAGCTCAGCTTCTGCGAACCGGAGCCTACAGCAATGACCTTCGCATCTGAGCTTGAGCCGTTGCCTTTAAGCACCGATTTGGTATCGCTGGCTGTATCTCCATAGTTCATCTCACCGATGATCCATTCAATGGTGCCGTCATTCTCCACAACGGCGCGGCGGTACGTCACATCCGTTGTATCCTGCCCCAGCTGATGTACGGTAGCGTATCTCACAGTGGCACCTGCACCTACGAATACTTCAACGGCTCCGTTATGCAGACCCGCTTCAGTCTTATCGGATACGTAGTTATCCACGTAGGTCAACGAACTGTTAGTATCGGCAACAATCAGAATATGCGGTACAAAGGCAGCTTCAGCGTCATCCGTGAGCAGAACCGCCTGCAGCGGAGTGTCGATGACAACATTCTTCGGAACATAGAGGAATACCCCGCCGTTCCATAGTGCTGCATGCAGTGCGGCGATGGAGTGCTCTTCCGGCAATACTGCCTTATGCAGATAACGCTGAACAAGGTCTCCATGCTCTCTGACTGCAGTCTGCAAATCGGTGAAAATAACACCTTGCGCAGCCAGCTCCGGAGCCAGGCGGGCATATACAGCCCCTGAATTCCGTTGAATAATCAGGCTGCCTTCCTCTTGTCCTTCAATCAGCCCGGCAATAGAAGCCGGTGCATCTTGAAGTGCCGCCAGCGCCTGGCTTGGCTTGTATTCCCCGTAGTTGTTGATATTCCAGCGGTCAATCCGTGTCTTCTCCAGCTTCGGCAGGTCAAGCCCTGCGGCAAGCTCCAGAGCCTTCAAACGGCTGTCCTTCAGCCAGCCCGGTTCGCCGCTGCTCTGCGATTGTGCGCCGAGCTGCTGTGCATCCACGGGAAGAATGGTTTGCGTCGTCATAAGTGGTTTCCTCCTTCCAGCGTTTCTAAGCTTCTTGTCCTACAGTTTCGTCTTCAATGCCGAGCTCTTCCTTGATCCATTCGTAACCTTCTGCTTCCAGTTTCTGTGCCAGCTCAGGACCGCCGGATTTCACAATCCGTCCCTGCATCATGACATGCACATAGTCAGGTTTGATATAATTAAGCAACCGCTGATAGTGGGTAATAACAAGGAATCCGCGTTCCGGGCTGCGCATGGAGTTCACGCCATCAGCAACAATTTTGAGTGCGTCAATATCAAGGCCGGAGTCAATTTCGTCAAGAATGACGATCTTAGGGTCCAGCATCATCATTTGCAGAATCTCGTTACGCTTCTTCTCCCCGCCGGAGAAGCCTTCATTCAGATAACGGTGCAGGAATTCAGGGTTCATATCCAGTTCTTTCATCTTGGCTTCCATCTGGCGGATGAAGCGGATCAGTGAGATCTCACTGCCCTCTTCACGGCGCGAGTTAATCGCACTGCGCAGGAAGTCGGAGTTCGTCACTCCGCTGATTTCACTTGGATATTGCATCCCGAGGAACAACCCGGCGCGGGCGCGCTCATCCACTGCCATCTCCAGCAGATCTTCACCTTCGAGCAAGGCCGTACCTTCTGTAACCACATACTTGGGATGACCCATCAGAGCTGAGGCCAGCGTACTTTTACCAGTACCATTCGGTCCCATCACGGCGTGAATTTCTCCGCCCTTCATCTGAAGGTTAATCCCCTTCAGAATTTCTTTTCCTTCAATCGTCGCTTTCAGTCCCTCAATGACAAATTCTGCTGCCATAATTATTATTCCCTCCATTGATCGATTTGCGAAATCAGAAAGTTGTATTGTCACAGGTTAACCCTGATTACAAGCAATTAGATTTTATATCACATTATAATTATTATAAAGTGAATCAGGATGATTATCAATGATTCTCACTAATTTTATTACATCGGCCCTTTTTTATCAAATTAATTAATGGTTATCTTCACTGCGGGAATAGGAAAAACGGAATTTGAATACCGCTTATGTTCCCCCGCTTCAAGTACTGCGACGATCCGTTCCAGCGGACGAAGCCCGAAGGACTCACACTGCTTCCGGTCATAGACCCATTCCGGAATCCTGCGGCGCACCTGCCACCCTTCAGACCGGGCCAGCAGTTGAAAATTCTGTATCAGGCTGCACACCGCGGCATAATCCTCGTCCTGCTTGTGCGGGTCCGTCTCTTCTCTGGCTACGGCCAGCAGAAACGGCGGTGAAGGTGCCTCTTCAGAGAACTGCAGTATGCCTGATGCCTCTGTCTTATCACCCGTCACATAGATGAACCGCCAAGGCTCCCGCATGCCGTCATTCGGTGCCCACACCGCCTCGTTCAGCAGCCTAAGGACATTGTACGCGGAGAAAGGAGCGGCATCCTCAAGCTGGCGGCTGTCTTCACCGATAACCGTCCATTTCCGTTCTGCCGGTGTTCTTTTCCGTCCTCGCGGCGCTTTGTCGAAGGAGCCGATTTCCAGAATCCCGGCAAACCGCTCTCCTTCACGCCAGCCGATGAGCTTATAGAACGATTCGCTCAGAATCAAGGGATCTGTGTACCACAGCATCCCCAGCCCCTGTTCCCAGCCCAGAAGCTGAACCGTTTGCATGATGCTGCAGACCGCGGCGTAGTTCTCATCCCGCTCCCGCTCCGTGCCGGCGGACTCGGCAATGAAGATTACATGAGCGGGAGTACCCGTGATTTGCCTTCTTAGAAGATCTGTCATTGGGGCAGGAAGGAGCTTCCCCAGCCGGCCGCCCGTCACCTTCGCCATCATGGATTCAGCCAGCTCTTCACGGGACTCGGGAGTGCCGAAGTAAAGACAGCGCCAGTGCGGCGTTCCTTCGGACTCGTATAAGCCAGCCGCCTCATTTACCAAGGAAATAATCCGTTCTTGTTCAACCGGCGCAGCGCTGAATCTCCGAATGGTCCGCCGTTCCCTAACCGTTGTGGACACATCCTTCATCTTCATCCCCCCAAAATATCGTTTGGCATTCAATAATTAATATTGTTTACCAGTTAACTATATTTTGAAAGAAATACGATGTCAATCTTTATTATTTAGTTTAAGATCAGCAATTTACCATAAATAAATTGTCTGAATATTTAGTTTACACGTTAATAATTTTAAGTTAGAATAAAGGTACTTTGCAGAAAGGAGATGCTAAGCCCCATGCATTCCTCTGAAGGACTTAAGCGGCTGCTGTATGACCGTTTTCTCCACCTCTCCCATTTAGTTGAAGAGACTTTCGTAACCGAAATGGCTGTATTTACGGATCTCACACGGAAGTACGGGATTACTCTCACTTCAACCAGCTTGACCAGTATTCATGTCATCGACTGCATTGGCAATCACGAGCCTGTCAACAGCACTACCATCGCGGAGAGCTTGAAATTGTCCAAGGCGAGCATCACTAAGATCAGCACCAAGCTTCTCCAGGATGGCTGCATTAAGCGGAGCCGGATGAATGACAACAAGAAAGAAATCTACTTCAGCCTTACTCCTAAAGGCAGACAGCTCTTTGAACTCCACGCCCGGATGCACGAGAACCTGGAGGAGAAATTCATTGAGAAAATGGGTGAATTCTCGGAACCGGAGCTGCAGGCTTCACTGAAATTCATTCAAATGATGATTGATGAGAATAGAATGCTCCCCCTGAATCTTAGTGAATTCGAGTAGAAAGGGCTACGCTGCCCTTTTAAAGGGGATCATGCGAAGCACATGAATCCTTATATTTTGAAAAATAAATAAAGCCTCCCTTCAGGGGAGACTTTATTCCTATATTCAAATCATTGTGCTGCTTATCCCGCAATCAGCCCAGGAAAGCGCGCAGCATCCACTGGTTCTTCTCCAGATCCGTGCGGATCTTGATGAACAGGTCTGCCGTCGGCTGGTCGCTGATTTCTTCCGCCAGCTCGATGCCCTCTGTCAGTTCTTCCGCTACTGTAGCGAAATCTTCGATCAGCGCCTGAACCATACCGCGGGCATCTTCTTTGCCTGTGGCTTCCTGAATGGTAGCCAGTTCCAGATATTCTTTCATAGTTGCTGCAGGGCTGCCTTTGATGCTCAGCAAGCGCTCAGCTACCTCGTCCATTTTGAGTGTAATATCATCGTACAGCTCTTCGAACTTCACATGCAGGGCGAAGAACTGCTCCCCCTTCACATACCAGTGATAGTTATGCACTTTCACATACAATACGTTCAGGTTGGCAACCTGACGGTTCAGTACCTGTTCCAATGAAGCGGTGTTCACTTTGTTTGATGCTTTAGCCATGAGATGATCCCTTCCTTATCCATTAAATTTAGCCGGCTGCTTGTCCATTGTCCGGCCTTGCAGTTGTCTATTCTCCATTTACCCTTTTGCCTGGAGGGCGAAACAAGCCTGGCCCCGGACAAGCCCTCTTCCCCGCCGCTGGCTGCATGCTTGTGTCTTCACCCGTAGGATGAACCAAGCAAGCGCCGGTTATGCTAATTGATGCGGTTCAAGACAGAATAAAGTCAGCCAAGGGGCCGGGAAGCTCCTTGGCTGACTACACATTGCTATGTGCCTTACATCATTAGCAGCAGGGCCTCTGCACCGGACATGCCCGGAACGATTCCCAGCTTCTCTGCTTCTATAGTTACGGACTCCAGCGGCGCGGCCAGCAGCTGTTGAAGCGTCCGCACCCCGACAGCCCTTGCCGCAATAATCTTCCGGTCGCTCAGCACCTCGTTCAGCAGTCCTATGTCCAGCGCCCCGCACATAATATATCCCTTGTCTGTGCTGATGCTGAGCAGCGTCGTTTTGGGCAGCTTCACCTCAACCCCCACCAGGACATGATCGCCCACCTGCATGGGCTCTATTGTTACCATCTGCAGCACCTCCTCCTTTCACATTCACGTTGTAGGTTATGCGTACGGTTCAGGCCACGTGTGGACGATTGTCCTAGTTCATGGAGAAATCGGAGGGTCAGAAGTCCTTATTTCTTATGCAGGAGGGTATATAATTTCCGCTTATTTAATGGTATAGTTTATACACTAATTTAAATTAAAGAAATCGTGATTAACGATTAAGCTGGGGGATTAATGGATAAGAAACTACAACATACCGACGGCAATTATCTTTTCAATGTCGACATCCTGATTAATGCCCGCACCAACCCGCTTGCGCTGCAATTCCTGCTTGAAATGTTGAATTCAAGCGACAAAGTCACTGATTTCAACATCAACTCCGGGCTGGAGCTTGGAAGAGCCATTGATCATCTGCTGAAGTCTGCAAAAATGGCTCTGAAGAATGATAGCTTCACACCTGCTCCGGTGCCAGTGAAATTGCCGGAGAAGCCGGCAGACCCTCAGGCAGCCAAGCCTGCGGAGAAGCCCGCAGCCAAGAAGCCTGCAGCAGCTCCGGCAGAAACTCCAGCAGATGTATTCGGCAAAATCAGACAGTACATTCAGAATAACCAGCTCGTCCGGCTGCGTGCGAACCGGTATGGCAAACAGGTATCCATGCCCTGCCGTATTCTGAACTTAGACGAAACGGAGAATTCGCTGAGTGTATACCATGTAGACGAGAAGCAGGTCTATACGTTCAAGCTTAATGAAATCGATGAATTTCTGTAAGAGAAAGAAGCACCCGCTCCGGGTTCCGGGGGCGGGTGCTTCTTTCTCTTACGATTATTTTGGCGGATACGCAGCTCTTGCCGCACTTATTCACTTCTTGCGCGAGAAGGCCTCCAAGGCCAGGCAAATCCAGCCCGCAATGAAGCATACGCCTCCCAGCGGAGTGATTGCTCCGAGAACCTTGACACCGGAAATACTGAGGATGTACAAGCTGCCCGAGAACAGGATAACCCCGGCAACCATCAGCCGCCCTGCCCAGCGCAGACGGACACTTTCGCCCCACTGCCCAGCGGTAAGCCCGATAAGTATCAGGGCCAGCGCATGGAACATATGATACTGGACGCCCGTCTCGTACACCTGCAGATAGTGCTCACTGATTACAGGCTTCAGGATATGCGATCCGAACGCGCCGATGGCAACAGACAGCATACCCAGCAAGGCTCCCCAGCCCACCAATCTTCGTTGCATGGATATACAGCTCCTTCCCTGAGTTGAACTTCTCCTATCTTAACAATCAGCTTCGCCTTTTGCCAGCCGCATCATTCTGTAGCTTGTATTCCTGAGGACTTGCATTTAGAGCGCTGTTATGATGAAGTGGTAGTAATAACCTATTACACCCCAAGGAGTGCAGCCAAATGGACTATCATACAACTCCCAAATCGGACACCGCCGCAACCGAGCCTGCAAGATGGGGCTCTTCTGAACAAGACATGAACCCGGATTATGTATACCAGGAGAACAAACGCGACTATAAGCACTCGGGCCCCGGTATCGCTTCGTTCGTAATAGCTCTACTTACATTGGTCTGCTATGCCATTACCTTCGTGTATGTAGGAGCGCAAGCGTCTTCTCTGATGAATGAGCATAATAAACTGATTGCCGATTCGGCAGAAACGATTATGTATTTGGGCCTGACGATGCTGATCCTGGTCGCAGTGAATATCATCGGGGCGGTTACCGGTATTATCGGCCTGACCCTGCGCAGACGGCGCAAGGTTTTTGCTATTATCGGCACCATCATCAACGCCGGCTTCCTCCTTCTGTTCATGCTTCTGCTGTCCGTTGTTCTGGTGAATGCCGGAGCATCATGATAACTCGTGTACGCAAACACAGCATATCCCTTTGAACCGGGACATGCTGTGTTTTGTTGTGGAGCCTTATATACAGAGCTGGACGCTTAGATCTCGAACTCTTCGCTTGAATCGGACAGTCCGCCGTTCTGCACGCCAGAGCTATTGGCTACCGCAAGCACGTATACCTTATACTTGGTGCCTTTGACAATCGGATTACCGTTAATATCTCTGGCTGCAGCCGCTATAGAGAGATTGCTTCCGTTAGGGACTGCTGATCTGTAGTATGAGGATTGCACGCCAAGGGCTTCTGCACTACCGAAGCTCTGCTTGGAAGGGACTACGAATACCCGGTATTCGGAAATATTCGACTCACGGGCAGACTTGGTGAAGTTAACCACAAGTTTGCCGTTATCCATGCCGTAGGTCACATTTGTCACGGAGGTGACGGGAAGCTTAGCCGATAAGGTAATGGCTGCCGATCCCTCCGATAATACATTAGCTCCCTGGTAGCTGCCGTTTCTGACAGTCAATACATATACCCGGTAGCTGATTCCCGGCTTGATGGCTGCGCCGCGTACGTCCTTGGCTGAGCTATCGAGCACCTGATTGGTGCTGTCCCCTGATGTACCTGCGGTTGTATAATTCCCCGCATTATTCGCATCCGACAAGCTGAAGCTGTTGTAATAATTCATAGGCACCACCAGAATCCGGTAATGGCTGATGTAGGATTCGTCTCCGGCATGATTGAACGATACTCTCAGATCACGGCCGTCTCCATAATCGTTCACATCACTCACACTTAGATTCGATATGGCACTGAGGCCGGAGGTATTCACCAGCGTAATCGCCGGAGAAGCAGCGGATAGCACATTCGAACCCGAATTGTTCCAGTTGCCTGCCGCGAGCACATACACCTTGTAGCTGGTTCCGTTCCTGATCAGGGAACCGCGAACATCTCTGCTGGAAGAATTCAGGATCTGTTCGGTATAGGTTCCTGATGTGTTTACCGCCGTATAATTCGCACTGGATACGTTATTCGCATCATTTAAGCTGAAGCTGCTGTAATAATTCACAGGCACCACCAGAATGCGGTATTGGCTAATATTGGTCTCGTCTGTAGCATGGTTGAAGGTAACCTTCAAATCCCGCCCGTCATTATAATCATTCACATCGGTCACGTTCAGGTTGGATACCCCTGCATTGGCCAGTGTAAGGGCCGTTGAAGCAGGTGACAGCACATTATTGGCAGCATTGCTGCTGTCAACCGCCAGTACGTATACCCGGTAGCTGACACCCGTCTTGATCAGCGCTCCATCTGTATCTCTGGAGCCGGAGGAGAGGTTCAGGCTGATGTTGTTCCCCGTCTTGTTGATCTGCGTGTAATTGCTGCTGGAGACCGCATTGGCTCTGCCCAGGTCAAACACTGTGGAATTGGACGCTTTGACTACGAAGATCCGGTAAGAGCTTATCTTGCTCTCATCGGCCAGCTTGTTGAAGCTGACGGAGAGATCCCGGCCATCCCCGTAATCACTGTTATCCGTTGCCTGGACGGTGCCCAGTGCCGGAACTGCCTTGTTCTGCAATGTAATAACGGCAGATGCACTGGAGAGGGCACTGGTATTGTTGCCTTTGCCGACTGTCACTACATATACGCTATATCCCTGATTATTCTTAATCAGGTCACCATCGATCGTTCTGGCGGCGGCGTTCAGCTTCACAACAGGATTAGCTCCTGTTACCAGAGCAACGGAGTAGTTATTGGCACCTACTGCCAGTGCAGACGACAGGTTCAGTGAAGTGCCGGCCTTGGCGACAAGCACTCGGTATTGATCCACCAGCGATTCGTCGGCCGCACGGTTGAAGCTGATCTGCAGATCCCGGCCGTCTCCATAATCGCTGATATCCTGGGCGGTTACTCCCGATACCGGAGCCGCATTCCCGCCTACCGGAACCGGAGTGGTGATCGTGACAATCTGCGCAGCCGGATTCCAGCCGACCTCGCGGCCGAGCGCTTCACTTACGAAGCGGGTAGGCACCATTGTGCGGCCCTTCAGATTCTGGCCCGGCACATCCAGGCTGACTGCCTTGTTGTTGATGGTTGCGATCTTGGAGCCAATCTTCAGTACAATCGTTGTATCGTTCTGGGAAGCTGTTACTGTCTGTGTCTTCTGATTCCACTTGATGTCGGCATTGAAGGCTTCAAAGATAGCCCGCAGCGGAACCATGGTCCGTCCGTTCACCATTACCGGCGGCTGGTCTGTGGACAAGGTCACTCCATCAATAATAACTCTGATGGGTTTTGCTGCTGCCTGGGCAGGAGCCTGAAACAACATCGGGAACACCAATAATCCTGCTACAATCGAAATCCATAACTTTTTCACAAGCTCACCCTCCCGGATAGGAAAACAATCTCAATTTCTATCTCTTTGACGCAAGCCGGGCGGAAAAAGTTTCTCTCTGAACCGGTTACAAAAAAATAACCTTTGGAGCCGATTCCAAAGGCGGCAAAAAGAACTGCAATGGCGGATACCCATGGGGTATTCCGCCATTGCAGCCCGGGTTCGGGTTCAGGGCACTCTGCCGAATCAGTCCGCTTTGGCCAGACTGGACAATACCCGCTGAATCACGACAGGATCTTTTCCGACTATTTTTTCCACATAAGTAAATACTACAGGATCATCCATCTCAAGTCCTTCCGGCGCATCCGCTGTGCCTGCACCGAGTTCAAAGGCCGTCGGCCCTTCTTCTGTCACAATCTCCACGGAATGGGTATCCATCTGCCCGACATAAGTGCCTGAGCCCTGGATCTTCTCTGACTCTGCGGCTGCGGAAGGACCAGGCTTCAGCACCGGACTGGCGAGAGGTAACGCCGCTGTCTGTACAGGGATTCCCGATGAGCCTGCTGAGGACGATTCTCCGGGGGCTTCCGCAGGGCTATTCCCGCCGCAAGCCGTCAGGGTGAGCATCAATACAGCGATTGCTGTCATAGCGGGTAGCGTACGCTCTAGTCTCATGATGTGTACCTCCTCTGTTGGTTGTGTGCTGCTTACCTTACCTATGGATTACCCCATAAGCCAGGTAGTGTAAACTTGCCGTTACGGGCTGGGCATCAGCCGTACGCACAGAAGCGCCGGACTAATACAATAGATGAAGAGCCTTATTCAGCATTTGAAGGAGTGGTATCCCTTGAGAATCGATATCGGCTGCGGCCCCTGCAAAGAGTCAGGGTATCTGGGAATCGACCGCACACAGTACCCCGGGGTGGATATCGTCTGCGATATTTGCGAAGGAATCCCCCTGCCCGACAATACGGCTGAATTCGTTATGGCCAGCCGGGTGATGCCTTATGTGAACGATCTGTTTGCAGCGATGTCAGAGATTTATAGAATAAGCACACACCAAGCGGTTGTGTGTATTCTCTCACCCTATGCCCATAGCTTCCCGCATGCCTCCAACCCTATGTTTAAGCAAAAGTTCGATGAGTATACCCCACGGTATTTCACCGGCCGCTTCTTCCAGCCCTATCAGAGCCCGCTGTGCCCGGAGATCCCGGATTATCCCGTTCCGCTGCCGCCGTTTGACTTCAGATTGCTGCGAATGGAGCTGTTCTATCAATATCCGTATGACGACAATCTGTATGATGCGGAAGAGCTCGAGGTTCTGAAGACGCTGCAGTCCAATGTCATTCACGAAATTATGTACCACTTCGCCGTCATTAAGCGGGAGATTACCGATGAGGAACTGGAGGCGATGAGCCGGAAGGTGCTGCCTGAACCACAGGCACTGCTAGAGCGCCGGCTTCGGCTGCAGAACAGGAAATATATGTTATAAAATTCGGGATGGACATACAAGATTGCCCAAAACGGAACATAGGTTAATACAACACAAGCAAGATGGCATATCGGCTCACACAGAGCCGGTCTGCTTTTTTTTTGAAAATAGAAGAATTTATTTGTTTCACATGATAACTTATCCTTCTATTTCTCGCTGAAACGGTACCGTCCTTTAAAAGGACGGCAAAGCCGTTTCCACTTGCTGTCTGAGCTTCTATTCAAAAGGAGGTGAAAATTATTCCTCTAGTCGTTCGGTCTACGGTTAATGCAACAGGCGCCATCACTTTCACTGGCAACACGCTGGGACTAAGCCGCTCTGAAACTGCCGGTGTACCGGGTACACAGGACAGTATCGGAGGCTTCTCTACGATTAATACAGCTTCTGTATACGGCACCTATCCTGCTGGCACTACCAGTCTATATCAGAGCAACAGTTCAGCAGCTATTCTGGTTCTCCCTGCCGGAAGCACAGTTCTGTATGCCGAGCTGATCTGGGGCGGTTCCTATGTTAATGGTACCGTAAATCTCACTGCGGCAATCAACAACCCTGTATCCTTCACTACACCGCTAGGGAACACGGTCAGTGTAACCCCTGATTCAGCCACAGCCAATTCGGTGGATCTGGGCGGGGGTGCACTCGCATATGTCCGTTCCGCCAATGTCACCAGCACCATTCAAGCCTCCGGTGCCGGAACCTATGTCACTGGCGGTGTAGTCGGAACTATTGTAATTCCCGGCGATTCCACTGCCAACCATGCCGGCTGGACACTTGCCGTCATCTACCAGAATCCGTCGCTGCCCTTCCGCAACATGTCCCTGCGCGCAGGCGCTGTCCTTGTCCAAGCCTCCTCGGCCCCGGTGGTCACCACCATTACCGGCTTCGCCACACCTGTTACCGGCGCGCTGGGCGGACGTATCCAGTTCAGCGCCCAGGAAGGAGATGCCAACCGCTCGGGAGACCAGGCGCTTTTCGGCCCTACTTCTACTACTCAGGTCGCCCTGTCAGGTCCTAATAACTTTGCCAACAACTTTTTTGCCTCGCAGATTAACAATGATGCCGGCAATCTGAATACGACCGGTACGTTCGGCACCCGCAACCAGACCAACGGCAGTCCAGGCTCCAACATTGTCGGGGGGCGGCAGGGCTGGGATATCACGAATGTGGATGTCTCTGCGCGCCTGGTCAATAACCAGTCCTCCGCACTCCTGACCTTAACTACTTCGGGCGATGCGTATGTCGTTAACGCCAACGGGCTGCAAATTGACATCAATGCGCCCAAGATCTCCTTGACCAAAAGCGCAAATGTCGCCGGTACCATCGTTGGCGATCTGGTCACCTACACCGTAACGGTCAACAATACAGGTACGGCAAGTGCAGCCAGTGTTGTATTGTCGGATACTTTACCGGCAGGTCTTACTTTTGTCGCAGGAAGCGTGGTGGTTGCCGGTGTTTCCAGGCCGACTTATGATATAACCTCCGGCATCCCGCTGGGATCACTGGCCCTTGGCACTTCTATAACGGTTACCTATCAAGCCAGGGTAACTTCCTTGCCTAATCCGCAGTTTGTTCCCAACACAGCCACTGCCGCCTTCACCTTCCAGAGTGTGGCCGGAGGCCCGATTGTGAGCGGGGTTATTCCATCCAATACACAATCACTGCCGGTGTATTCTCCGGTTCTCGGCATTGTCAAAAGCGCCAATACTACCAACGCAACCGTCGGGAATCAGATTCTCTACACGCTGCAGATAGCCAACACCGGCAATATCGGTGCCACCACTACACTCACGGATAACATTCCTGCGGGCAGCACCTATGTTCCGGGGAGCTTCACGGTGAACGGTACGCCTGTAGCGGGTAATCCCGCCGCCGGAATCGCCATCGGCACCATCGCGGCGGGAGGAAGCTCGACAGTCCAGTTCCGCGTGCTGGTGAACAGCCTGCCTTCTCCTCCGCAGCTCGTTGACCAGGCTACTGCCGCCTATACCTTCCTGGTTCCTGACGGACGTACCGTTAACGGTACGGCAGCCTCCAATACGCTCACCATACCGGTCAGACTGCCTAATGTCTCCATCGTCAAGAGCGCCAGCTTCCCGGATGTCACCGTAGGCGACACCCTGCTGTATTCGTCAGTGATCACCAATAATGGAATTGAAGCCGTGACGAATGTCGTG
The DNA here is from genome assembly GCF_038595095.1 of Paenibacillus sp. FSL P2-0089. Classification (NCBI taxonomy): domain Bacteria; kingdom Bacillati; phylum Bacillota; class Bacilli; order Caryophanales; family Paenibacillaceae; genus Paenibacillus; species Paenibacillus sp. FSL P2-0089. The sequence continues at coordinate 1,968,458 of NZ_CP152006.1, read as the reverse complement.
CTCTCCGATCCGATCCCCGCCGGCAGCTCTTTCGTGCCGGGAAGTGTTGTGGTAGCCGGCAGCTCCCGGCCTTCCGCTGATCCGACTTCAGGGATTACCGTAGGTACCCTTGCTGCAGGGGCCAGCGTAACGGTAACCTTCCAGGTAAGTGTCACCTCTGTGCCGGGAAACGGCCAGCTCGCCAACCAATCATCGGCCTCTTACAGCTCTGGGACATTTAACGCCATCACACAGTCCAATACAATCCTCACTCCTGTGTACCAGCCAATAATCGGTATCGTTAAAAGCTCCAGTCCAAGCAGCGCCACGGTTGGAGGAAATGTACAATACACGCTGCAGGTGCAGAACACCGGTAATCTCGCAGCGAATGTGACCCTAACTGACACGATCCCTGCCGGGTCTGCCTTCGTCGCCGGAAGCGTCACAGTAAACGGTGCGGTCCGTCCGTCAGATTCTCCGGTAAGCGGAATCCCGCTCGGCTCCGTAGCTCCAGGTACCGCCTTGACCGTAACCTTCCTGACGAATGTCCAGTCCCTGCCGTCTCCGGCAACCTTGACCGACCAGGGCAGCAGCAGCTATACCTATCAGTTGCCCAGCGGACGCTCTCTGTCCGGCGGAAGTGTATCCAATACGGTGACTATTCCAGTCTCTGCCCCCAACATCACGATTCTCAAAAATGCCAATCTCACCTCAGTGGCTGTAGGCGAATATCTTACCTACACCGTCTCTGTATCCAACCCCAGCGGCGTAGCTGTTAACAATGTAGTGCTGTCTGATCCGGCTCCGGCAGGCAGTGCCTTTGTAGCAGGAACTGTCACGGTGAACGGGACGGCCGTACCCTCTGCCAATCCAAATGCCGGGATTGCTCTCGGAACACTTGCTGCGGGCGCCACAAGCATCGTTGTCTTCCAGGTGAATGCCAACTCTATTCCAAGCCCGCCTCAACTGAGCAACCGGGCCAGCGCATCCTTTACGGCCGGATCATTCAGCGGAACAGCCCTGTCCAATACAGTGTCTACCCCGGTCTTCATTCCAGTCATTGGACTGGTCAAAAGCTCAAGCCCTGCGCAGGCCTCTGTCGGCAGTCTGCTCTCCTTCTCCATCCTGGCCAGCAACACTGGCAATATCGCGGCAATGCTGAATCTGACCGATGCCCTGCCGCCGCAGACGGTATTCGAGACCAACAGCGTAAGTATAGGCGGGACCCCGCTGCCTGGGTACAGCCCATTAACAGGCATTCCGGTGGGGCCGCTTGCTCCCGGAGACAGCGTCGTAGTCAGCTTCCTTGTTACGGTTACTTCGCTTCCCCCAAACCAGCAGCTGCCTAACTCGGCAGCAGCATCCTATACTTTCACCCTGCCGGATGGGCGTCAGCTTGGCGGTAATACCGTGTCGAACACACTTACGGTTCCCGTCTCGGCACCGAATGTCAGTGTTGTCAAAAGCGTCAATGCCATTGATGCCGTGACCGGCGACATCCTTACATTCACCTCCGTGCTGACGAATAACAGCATTACCTCTGTCAGCAATATCATTCTCAGCGATCCCTTGCCAGAGAATGCAGCGTTCCTTCCCGGAACCGTAATTGTCGGCGGCGTCTCCCAGCCGTTGTCAGTTCCGTCGGCCGGCATCCCAATCGGCAGCCTGGGGCCTGGAGCCTCCGTTGCCGTCACATTCGAGGTGAGAATAACCATGCCGATTCCTTCACAGGTGAATAACCAGTCCACCGTCAGTTTCACCTCCGGGGTCTTCTCCGGCTCTTCATCGTCCAACGTCACCACCACACCGGTCACACAACCGCAGATCTCCCTTGTCAAAAGCGCCAGTGACCTGAACGCCACAGTAGGCGATACGGTCATCTATACCATTGTAGTCAGCAATAGCGGTAACCTTGCAGCCAATGTTACGTTAACCGACAACATCCCGGCGGGTACTACATTTGACCCCAACAGCGTCATTGTCGGCGGATTCCCTCAGCCGGGGGCTGCACCGGATACCGGAATTACTGTTGGAACTGTAGCTCCCGGTGCCAGTGTATCTGTCAGCTTCACGGTCTTCATCGTGTCTCTGCCTTCACCGCAGCAGCTTGTCAATCAGGCAAACGCCACCTATACCTTTACTCCGCCTGACGGGCGGCTGCTAAGTGGAAGTGCCGTCTCCAATACCGTGACCATCGCAGTCTCTGCCCCTAATCTGGCGGTGGTCAAGAGCACAACCTCCACCTCCGTTGCCCTTGGGGATACCATTTCCTATTCCGTGAACATCACCAATAACGGGATGGACCCTGTCAACAATGTCGTGCTCAGTGATCCAACACCGGGCGGGGCCACCTTTGTGCCGGGCAGCGTATCGGTGAACGGGGTGCCTTTTCCGAATGCCAATCCGGCCTCAGGGATTACTATCAGTACGCTTGCCTCCGGGGCTAGTGCCGTCGTCTCGTACAGTGTCACTGTCACCTCTGTACCCGGGGATGCCTCCATAGACAATCAGGCTACAGTTACTTACACCTCAGGTGTATTTAGCGGATCAACCTTCTCCAATCCCGTGGCAGTGCCTGTCTTCCAGCCCAATATCGCTGCGGTCAAAACAGCCAATACCGCCAATGCAACGGTCGGCGATACCGTAACCTACACCATAAATGTCACCAATACAGGCAACTACGGAGCAAGCCTTACAGTAACGGACAACATTCCAGCCGGCACCACCTTTGTAGACAATAGCGTGCTGATTGGCGGGCTGCCTCTGCCGCAGGCTAATCCCTCCACAGGAATTGCTGCCGGAACTATCGCTCCGGGGGCGACTGTAGCTGTCTCGTTCTCGGTGGTGATCACTTCACTGCCATCGCCGCAGCTGCTGGTGAATCAGGGAACCGTTGCTTCCAGCTTCACCTTGCCTGACGGAAGAATCCTGGGAGGGTCGGTGCTCACCAACACCCTGACCATCCCTGTCTCGAACCCGAATCTGGCTGTCGTCAAAACCACTGTAACCACCGCAACCAATGTGGGCGACACCATCACTTATTCCGTGACCCTAACCAATAACGGTATTGCTACGGTTAATAATGTCGTATTCACAGATGCCCTGCCTGCCGGTACCGCCTTTGTTCCGGGCAGTGTGCTCGTAGACGGCGTGTCTCGCCCTGCTTCTTCACCGGCTACCGGGGTGACCATAGGCAGCATCGCTCCGGGCGCTTCTGTAACGGTGGCCTTTAACGTAACGGTTACGTCTCTGCCGGCTTCAGGTGTACTGAACAATCAGTCATCCGTCAGCTTCACTTCCGGCGCCCTGTCCAGTGTAGCCTTCTCGAACATTGTGACCACTCCGGTCTTCCAGCCGGTTATCGCTGCTGCCAAGAGCTCGAGCTCTCAGAATGCCACGGTAGGCGATACCATTGTCTATACCGTCAATGTCAGCAATTCAGGGAACTATGCGGCATCGGCCACGCTGACTGATACTATTCCCGCAGGTACAACTCTGGTTCCGAACAGTGTACTGATTAACGGCTTCCCTGCTCCGGGTGCAGATCCCGCTACCGGAATCCCTCTGGGCAGTGTTGCAGCCGGTGCATCACTGACCGTAGTATTCTCTGTAGTGATCGACACGCTGCCAGCCAGCCAGCAGCTCAGCAATCAGGCCATTATCGCCTTCAACTATACGCTGCCTGACGGACGCGTCTTCAATCAGTCGGCCAGCTCGAACATCAATCTGATTCCGGTATCGTCGCCGGATGTCCTGGTTGCAAAGAGCACTACTGTAGTCGATGCAGTCCCGGGGGATACCGTTACGTACAGCATCGCAGTCACCAATAACGGAATTGCACCGGTTAACAATGCAGTGCTGAGCGATCCGATTCCGGCCGGTTCTTCCTTTGTAGCCGGCAGCGTGGTCGTGGACGGCACTCCGCTGCCGGGAGGCAACCCTGCGAACGGGATCTCGCTCGGCACTATCGCCCCTGGTGCAGTGGTCCAGGTCACCTTCAATATTCTCGTCAACAGTCTTCCTAATCCGGCCACACTGAACAATCAGGCTTCGGTCAGCTTCACCTCCGGGGCATTCTCCGGCGCCTCTTATTCCAACAATCTAATTACCCCGGTATTCCAGCCGATTATTGGTGTCCTGAAATCTGCTGATACCACTAATGCCACGGTTGGAGATACCGTCACTTATGCACTAAGCGTCACCAATACAGGTAATCTTGCGGCAGTCGTCACCTTAACCGATTCTATCCCTGCAGGAGCTGTTTTCATACCGAACAGTGTACTGGTTAACGGCCAGCCCGTTCCCGGCGCTGATCCGACTACCGGAATCAATCTGGGTACAGTTCCAGCGGGTGCCACAGTTACTATGCTCGTCACCCTGCAGGTTACGCTGGCTTCCCTGCCTTCACCGCAGCAGCTGGTGAACCAGGCGGCGGCAACCTTCACCTTCACGCCGCCTGATGGACGTCTGCTCTCAGGCTCTACACTATCGAATACACTCGTCATTCCAGTCTCTTCACCGGACGTAACGGCAGTCAAGAGCACTCCGGCTGTCGATGCTGTAGTCGGCGATATCATCACCTATACGATTGCCGTAACCAACAACGGCATTGTTCCCGTCAACAATGTGGTCCTTGTTGACCCGATCCCGGCCGGCAGCCAGTTCGTTGCAGGCAGCGTAACTGTGGATGGCACTCCGCGTCCCGGTTCAAATCCAGGCACCGGTATCGTGATCGGAACGATCGCCCCGGGAGCGACCACAACGGTAACCTTCCAGGTTCAGGTCATCGTCATATGACAGACGGCTCACAGCTCCAGCCTGTCGTAAGTAATCAGTCCATGGTTCTGTACAGCTCGGCAGAGGGCACTGAATCGGTTACCTATTCCAATACCGTCAATACGCTTGTGGTGGGCCCGGTATTATTACTGCAAAAGCAAGCAGACCGCCTGAGCGCCTCCCTGGGGGAGACGCTCGTCTATACTGTGACCGCCAGGAATAGCGGCAATACCGGGGCGGTTGTCACCATCACGGATGTGCTTCCCCCAGGCGTCTCGTTCATTGCCAATAGTGTGCTTAGAGACGGAGTCCCCCTTCCGGGGGTCACTCCGTCTTCCGGCATTCCCCTTGGCCTACTCGCCGCCCATTCGGGAGTCAGTATCGCCTTCCAGGTCATTGTTATCTCGCTTCCGCCTTCACTCGCGCTGCATAACAGGGCGGTTGGCACGTATTCCTTCACTACACCTGAAGGAAGAACGGTGAACGGGGAGATCCGCTCCAATCCGGTCAGTGTCTCCCTGCTGTCCTACCAGTTGTCCTCACTGCTCTCGGCCAGCACTCCCACTACCTTCATTGGGGATGTCGTCACCTATACCCTTCAACTCAGGAACGAAGGCACCCGGCCGCTGACCGGAGTCATGGCCACGCTTCCCGTTCCGGAAGGCACCTCTTTCCTTCCCGGAAGTGTTATCGCTGGCAGGATTTATCAGCCTGAGGCCGACCCAGCTTCAGGCATCGGGCTGGGCTCGCTCCCTGCAGGCGCAGCCGCCGAGGTCTCCTACCGTGTAAGGGTGGCCTCGAACCCCCCAGGATCGGCGATTATGGCGAACGCACAGATCTCTTATGAGGTCAACGACAACAGAACCTCCACCACAAGCAACACGGTTCAGATTACAGTCATCCAGCCCGGATTATCGGTAAAGCTGAAGGTTGATCTCTACAGCGCGGCGCCCGGTGACAACTTGCGGTACGAGTTCACTGTACAGAATAGCGGTAATATGGCGGTGAACGCACTGCTGACGGACGCCATTCCGCCAAGCGTACTATTCATCTGGGACAGTGTCCGTATTGACGGGGTTCCCCAGAGGGGGGTCCGCCCCGGGGACGGAATTCCGCTGGGCACCTTACGGGCAGGCGCTGTTATGGCGGTAGATTTTCTCGTATCTATTCCAGGTGCCACCGATATCCGCCAGACGCCGGCCATTCAGAATCAGGGAGTGGTCCAGTATACGTTCTCCCTGCCGGACGGGCGCAATGTCGGGCAGCTCTCCCGCTCCAATGCGGTGACCACGTTGCTGTTCACGCCCATCATTTCCATTCAGATTGAGGGCGAGCCGCCCATCGTCGAGCCTGGAGGTATCGCGGAATTCAACATTTACGTGTCCAATAGCGGGAATTATCCGGCAGAGGTCTCGGTGATCCGAATTTTACCGCAGGGTACCGTCATTAATCCCGATATCGTTACCATAAGCGCTATCGCCGTGCCCGGTACGCCATATAGCGGAACAGTTGCTCTGGGAACGCTGGAAGCGGGGCAGACCGTCACACTCACTTACTTTGTCACAATAAATGCGGATTATATGGGCAAGGATCTTCAAGGCTCCACGGCTGCCCTGTATCTGTTCACCATCGACGGACGCCGGTACTCCGGCGAAGCCCGTTCTAACACCTACAGGCTGCTCATTGAAGAAATCAGTGAATAATACAGCTCACATATCCCCCATCTCCCTGAATATACTTTAGTTACAACCTGCTGCTTCGTCTTAGTCTCCGTAGTGACATTACCGAATAACACAGTCCATGGGAGGTGGTCATCCTTGTCCCAGCCGTCCGGTCCATACGCATTTGTCGTATCCAAAGAAGACTGGTCCCTTCACCGCAAAGGCCATCAGGATCAGGAGCGTCACCAGCAAAAGGTCAGAGAAGCCATCAAGGGCAATTTGCCCGATCTGGTTACCGAGGAGAATATTATTTTGTCAGGCGGCAAGCAGATTGTGAAGGTGCCGATCCGCAGTCTGGATGAATACCGGATTATCTATAATTTCCGCAAGCAGAAGCATGTCGGACAGGGAGACGGGGACAGCCAGGTGGGCGATGTCCTCGGGCGCGACTCCCAGTCGGCCCAGCCGGGCAAAGGGGATAAGGCCGGCGATCAGCCTGGAGCGGATACCGTTGAGGCCGAGGTCGATCTGGAGGATCTGGAGGATATTCTGTTCCAGGACATGGAGCTTCCCCATCTGAAGCCGAAGGATAAGGAAGAGATTGAGGTCAAGTCGATTGTCTTCAATGATATCCGCAAAAAAGGCATGATGTCGAACATCGATAAAAAGCGTACACTGCTTGAGAATCTGCGGCGCAATGCCAGCAGCGGCAATCCCGGAATACACAGCATCAGCCCTGATGATCTGCGTTACAAAACCTGGGATGACATCACGGTCCCTCACTCGAATGCCGTGATTATCGCCATGATGGACACCTCAGGCAGTATGGGCACTTTTGAAAAATACTGCGCCCGCAGCTTCTTCTTCTGGATGACCCGCTTCCTGCGCCGCCAGTATGAGAAGGTGGATATTGTGTTCCTGGCCCATCATACGGAAGCCAAAGAGGTCAGCGAGCATGACTTCTTCACCCGGGGGGAGAGCGGGGGGACGATCTGCTCCTCGGCGTATCAAAAAGCACTGGAGATTATCGACAGCCGCTATCCGCCTGCCAAATACAACATCTATCCCTTCCATTTCTCGGATGGCGACAATCTGACCTCCGACAATGAGCGCTGCGTCAAGCTGATCGGCGAGCTGCTGAAGCGCAGCAACATGTTCGGCTACGGCGAGGTGAACCAGTACAACCGCAGCAGCACCCTGATGTCCGCCTACCGCCACCTGAAGCAGGAGCAGTTCATGCATTATGTGATTAAGGATAAGAAGGAAGTGTATCTGGCGCTGAAGGCTTTTTTCGGCAAAAAAGCAATCGAAGCCTGAGCAGCTGCTCTCCAGACTGACCGTAGAATGAGCGTTACGCGCAGATTCATACTGTAAGAAGGATCCCCTGCAAACCGTGTGAACGGCGGGCAGGGGATTTTTGGTGCGCGGATGTTGGCTGCAAAAACCCTGTTGACTATTATATCGGCAGCCGATATACTAAATGTATCGGTTGACGATATAACGACAGATGGTATAACGTCAGATGCTATAACGCCGAATGATACACAGGAAATTTCCGGTCTGTGAAATGAAGCTCAAAGATACGCGATAAGGAAGGTGATGGCATTGTCCGGCAACAATGAATACGGGGCGCTGACCGAAGGCGTCTATTATATCCTCTTGTCCCTGCTCACCCCGATGCACGGCTACGGGATTATGCAGAACGTGAAGCTGCTGAGCAATCAGCGTGTGGAGCTGGGTGCAGGCACGTTATACGGGGCGTTAAGCACACTTGTAGAACGAGGCTGGATCAAGCTGCTGGCTGGCGGAGAAGATTCCCGCAAGAAGGAGTATCAGATTACGGAGCTAGGCAAATCGATCGTCCAGAGTGAAATGACAAGGCTTGACGAGTTGCTCACTAATGGAAGAAAACTACTGGGAGGCGAAGTGTAATGAGTCAGGTGGTGCGCAAATTTTTCATGGATTTCGAGAAGGAAGAAGCGTGGCTGAATGAAATGTCGGCCAAGGGATTGGCCCTGGTGGAGCATTCTTGGGCCCGTTATGTGTTCGAAGAGAGCGCTAAGGGGGAGTATATTAACCGGATTGAGCTGCTGGAGAAGGACCCGAAGGAGGCGGCAGGCTACTTGCAATTCATGGAGGAGACCGGAGCCGAGCGGGTGCCATCCGGGACCCCTACCAAGGCCAATCGTGCCTTCATGAACCAACGCTGGGTGTTCTTCAGAAGGAAGGCCTCGGAAGGCCCCTTCCAGATCTATACCGATGCAGATTCCAAGATCAAGCACTATCAGAGAATCTATAAAGTCTATCTGTCCCTCGCGTTCATGGAGCTGATCATCGGCTCCTTAAATCTCATGCTGATTATGCTGAACACTTCTTCTAACATCTACAAAATCAACCTCGTCGTGGGAGTGTCCGTTATCATTCTGGGCCTGTTCTTCATCTGGCTCAGCCTGCCTATCCGCCGCAAGATCGCGCGGCTGCAGCAGGAGAAGCTGATTCGGGAGTGAGGAACTGCTTTACAATCTCGCAAACCAACGGAAATAGTAGAATTAATACTCCTGCGGGCTAACCATAGCTACAGCATCCACAACCACTGCAGATAACAAGTGGATTAATGCAGCTTAATTCTTCAACGTTTGACGATTATAGGGAACTAAGTGGAAAAACAGCATCTGCTATTGCCGATTTGGCTGCTACCGGGAGAGGTATGAATATTTAATTGTTGTTTTTCCAACTCTTGCCGGAGTATCGTCTATTTATTGGTTAGCAAGTGCCCAATATCCACCTATTTCCCCCATCACAGCAAGGGGAGCCGTTTTTCGCATACATTTGGCCCGCGTGCCTGCTCTCCAGCACATTGTGTTCGGTTTTTCGCACACACATACACCCGGACCCTGCGCGCTCGCCCCACACCTCTACCTACGCCAAAATAAAGGGCTATCCCAAGCAGTCATCATGACTTTTGGGACAGCCCTAATTCCAATATTTCTTCACTCCGGTAGACTTATGCTTACTCTACCTGCTCCGCTTACTGCACCTTCTCGCGGTCCTTGCCCTTGTCGGATTCCCCGGCGTTCTTGTTCGCGGCCTCGCGGTCCTGCATCATCTCGTCTACTGACTTCACCTTGAGCCGGGCGGCGCCTTCGTTGCCGGCATTCGTCGGGATCAGGTCACCGGAGGCAAGGCGTTCCTTCGCTTCTGCAATAGCTGCGCTGTACTGCGGCAGCCACTGTTCTCCGGCCACCAGCATCTCGTCAACCATCTGCCAGATCTCCTTCGGATTGCAGACGGCGCCGACCAGCGGGTCCATCATGAACGCCTGGCGCAGCAGCTTGTCGTCTCCATGCACAGCTGCTTCTACCGCCAGGCGCTGCACAGAGATGCTGACGTTGCAGACCGCCGCCGGTCCAAGCGGCAGGTCACCGACCAGCGGCATCGAGATGCCGTTGCGGTCCACGTAGCCCGGCGCTTCAATAATGGCATCATCCGGCAGATTGGAGATCACGCCGTTGTTCACCATGTTGAAGTGGCCTCTGTACACACGCCCTGTCTCCAGCCCTTCGATAATAAACGAGCCATGCTCCTCGCCCCGCTTCTCCGGGATGTACTCCAGCGCCGGGTCCTTCATCCAGTTCGGAAAGTCCGTCTCGAACCAGTTACGGCCTTCCGTGCAGACCCGCAGGTAGCCGCCCGTCTCCCCGTTGATCCATACGCCCAGATCAATCCAGTCCATGATCTCGCTCGGGCGCTTGCGGTACCAGGGCACATATTCGCTCAGGTGACCGTTCGATTCCGTGCTGTAATAGCCGAAGCGGCGGAGCATATCAATCCGTACCTTCTCGGTACGGCTGTACTCAGGATGCTTCTCGAAAGCCTCGAGCAGACCTGCCGTCAGATCCTTGCCTTCATGCTTCGCAGAGATATACCAGGTCTGGTGATTGATCCCGGCACAGATAATGTCCACCTGCGATTTCTCCAGGCCGTACACCTGAGCGATTTGCTGATGTCCATGCTGTACGCCATGGCAGAGCCCGATGGTCTGCACACCGCCGTATTTATTACAGGCCCAGGTCAGCATAGCCATCGGATTCGAGTAGTTCAGAAGCAATACATCCGGCGCAGCTGTCTCACGGATATCACGGCAGATCTCCAGCATCTCCGCAATCCCGCGCTGCCCGTACATAATCCCGCCTGCGCACAGCGTATCTCCTACACACTGATCCACGCCATACTTCAGCGGAATATCCACATCGGTAGCGAAGGCCTCAAGGCCCCCCATACGAATAGTACAAAATACGTACTTGGCCCCCTTGAGCGCTTCCCTGCGGTCCGTAGTAGAAGAGATGGTGATATCCAGACCATTCTCCTTAATATCCCGCTGGCACAGCTCTGTGACCATGTCCAGATTATGGCTGTTTATATCCATGAACGAAACTTCGATATTACGGAATTCCGGCACAGTCAGCAGGTCGCGCAGCAGTCCGCGGGTGAACCCGATACTGCCTGCCCCGATAAAGGTTACTTTAAAAGACATAATAATCATCCTCTCCGGCAATGAGTTATTGACTCCTGTCCATTGTAACAAGGGGACTGCCGGAAGCGTAACCAATATCATGACCATTTTGCGGGTAACCTGTCAAGAATCCTAACTTTCTATACGCCATACCCTTCCCCGGTTGAACACAAAACTATCCTTCACTCCAGTAATGGCGTTCGATAGAGTTGCGGTATTCGATAGGAGTGCAGCCTGAATATTTCTTGAATAACAGATGAAAATACTGCCTGCTGCTGATCCCCACATAGTCGGCAATCTCCGCTACCGGAATCTCCCCCTGTCCCAGCAGCATCCGGGCCTTCTCCATACGCAGCTGGTTCAGGTAGTCCGTCAGGGTCTGCCCTGTGTGCGTTCGGAAGATGCGATGCAGATAACCCGGGTGAACATTCACGGAGAGAGCAACCTCCTTAACCTGAATGCTCCGGTCATAATTCTGGTGCAGGAACTCGATGGCCCGCCGCACGTAGAGCTGTGAGGGCTGCTGGCTGGACGGGAGCGACTCCATGCGCAGCCGGGCCAGACGCAGCAGCAGCTCCGCGAAAAGCAGATGCACCATGCTGCTCCCCTTCCGCCCGCGTTGATCCAGCTCCAGCACCAGCGCCTTCAACACATGGAAAACCTCCTCCTGATCGGACAACACCAGACTATCGAACGGATGCCGCAGCAGCTCTGCCAACACCTCCTCCTCCCGGGCCAAGCTGCCAATGGACGGAACTACTCCCCCATATTCGGTAAAAGCAAATTCCACATTTAGCATCCGGCATGAGGAGCCTTCTTCCACAATCAGCCGGTGCGGCACCTCCGCATCCAGCAGAATCATCTCTCCCCGCTTCAGCCGGAAGGGCGTATCGCCGCCCGCTTCATCCCGCACCTCCACTACACAGCTGCCCGAGATAAGATACATGATCTCCGTGGAGTTGTGATGATGGTAAGCCATCGTATAATTGCTCCATTGCTTATAATAGTAAGCCAGAAAGTGCGGGCTATAATCCCGCTCCAGCAATCCCTGCTCAAAAAGACTCCCGTTCATCTCCGCCACACCGCCTGCCTCCCCTCTGCCAGTAACGATAGCACAAGTGTATCGCTTGAGCGCAGGCAGGACAAGAAGCGAGTTGCCCCCTTCCCCCATCCACAAGCCTACGCACCCCTCGCCAGCCGATTGTGATCGGTTTTCCGATTACATTCCGCTTACATGCCTTCATACCAGTCTGGAGCTTACATGTCCAGGTTCCCCGGCGCAAAAAAAGAGCAGAAGGCCCGCGCCCTCTGCTCCCGTTCATCATCTTCAATGAATCTTTGTCAATATTCCATTCACCAGACTGTACACCCCGCCGCCCTCTATCTCTTCGGGCTGTCCATTCAGCAGGTAGATGCCGGTCTCTTCGTCAATTCCGTAATTCGGCAGCTCCCCGAGGGTACGGACCGCTGTCCGTAAATGCTCCTCCTCATCCCACTGGGTGAAATGGACAGATAGCAGCAGATCAGGAATCAGATTGAGGCCCTTGCGGTGTTTGAATTGTCTGCTCTCATTATCCTTGGCGGAAATTACACAGCGCTCCGGGCTAATCAAGGCTCCTGCCGAGAAGCCGGTAACCGGCACACCGGACTCATACCGCTGCCGGATCACCTCCCCGATAGCGGTATCCACAATGAGGTCGGCATACAGATCCGTATCCCCGCCTCCGATAAAGATCCCGCCGCAGGCCCGGAGGCTCTCTATAGCTGTCTCCACCGCTGTGGATTTCAGCGGCAAATAACGGATCTCGGATATCCCCGCGTCAACCAGCGGCTGCATATAAGCAGGCATATAGTCCGGCCAGTCTTCCCTTTCTTCAAATAACACAGCGACAGGTTCTGTAGCTGCTGTCATCGTGCTTACGAACCTCCGTGCCAGTCCACGGGTAAACGGAGGACCGCCGCCGTTCAGAAATAAATGCTTGTCCATGACATCACCTTCAGTACTCAAGATATCCTGCATCTTACCTCATCCATCTTATAGAAAAGCGCAGGTTCCCGCAATACGCTTCCCACCCGCTCCCCCTTCATACCTTCAGCCCTGAAAAGAAATCATCGACTGCTTCAGCTGCTCCGCCAGCTCCTCCAGCCTGTGCGACAGGGCGACCAGCTCCCTGCTGACTGTGAATTGCTGTGAGGACATGGACGCCACCTCTTCCGTAGAGGCGCTGGTCTGCTGCACTACCGAGATCACACTCGCCATGGATTGTCCCAGCTGCTGCTGGTATTCGGCCAGCTCGGAGACCGCCGCCGAGGATTGGTTCAGAACTCCGCTGAACACCTCCATCTCGGCCCTCACACTCCCGAAGATGAGCGAGGATTCCCGGACCGAGGCCAGCTGGCTGTGGAACATCGGTGTAGCCTCACTCACAACCTTGACCGTGTTCTCGATATGGCCGCTGATCTCCTCGGTAATCCGGGTGACGGAGGCAATCGACTCGCTCGACTGATTGGCCAGCCCTCTGATCTCATTGGCAATGACTATGAAGCCTCTCCCGGCGGCGCCTGCGCGCACGGCTTCAATTGAAGCGTTCAGCGCCAGAATATTCGTCTGCTTGTTCATCGCAATCATCGGGGAGAGAATGCTGCGGATCAGCACCGTGCTATCCCGCAGCATGGCTGAATTCTCCTGAATCAGGTCCATCAACTTCAGCACATCCTCACTCTGCGATACCAGCTTCTTCATCCGCTCCGCTCCCTGGTCACTGACCTCCATGACCTTCTCAGCGGAAGCGGCCATCACTGCATTCCTTTCTGCTACTTCGCTGGTCTTGCCGCCCATCAGCTCTACCTTGGCATTGCTGCTCTCGGCCTCGGCTGCCAGACTGGCGGCTCCCCCGGCGATTTCGCCGGTAGCAGTTGCGACCTCACTGGCCTGGCCGCTGATCGCGCCGGAAGCGGCAACGAGCTGCTCCGAGGTCACCAGCACTTCAGCAGCCGAGTTGCTGCTCTGCCCGGCCATCCGGGAGATCTGCTCCATCATCCGGTTAAAGCTGTGGCCCAGCCGTCCGATCTCATCCCGGCCCTTGAAGCTGGTCCGCACCTGCAGATTGCCCTGCTCGCCCTCTTCCATCAGCCGGGCCAGCTTGCCAAGCGGACGGCCGATCAGCAGCACCAGAACATAGCCAATGATCAGAGCAATCAAGGCTGCAGCCAAGACTACCAGCAAGGTAATATAGAGCAGCCTGTCGGCCGATTTGGTGAAATCGCTCACCGGCGCATAACCCAGCAGCGTCCAGTCCGCTGTACTCAACGGCTGGTAGACTACCAGCTGCGCACTCCCCTGCTCATCCCCGGCTGTGAAGGACCGCTTCCCGCTCTCCCCTTGCCGTGCTCCGGCCGGCTCTTGTCCCTCATTCTCCCGTTTTCCGGTCAGCTCCCGCTCCTCACTCTTCACTGCCCCAGGCAGCTTCTGCTCCTCACCCTTTTGCACTCCCGTCAGCGCCCCGTCCTTTAACGCTCCAGTATGTATGTAAGAAGCCTGCCCGAGCAGCGCATTGTCCGCACCGTAGACAATCCGGCCTAACTGATCGAGTATGCGGATCTCTCCGGCCAGCCCGATATGCAGGTTGGACAGCACATCTGTCAGTGCCTGCCCCTTCACCTCGATCAGCATATAATACTCTGCCGCCGGATTCTGAATATTCCGCAGCAGACGGCCCATCGTCATAGCGGACTCGCTGTACGCGTCGAAGAAGCCTTTAGCCCGGACGGGGAACCAGACCGGATTGCCTTTACCGTTATCAATCTCCTTCATCCGGGCCAGGATGCCTTCATCACTGCGCACTCCGCTAATCCCCGTCGATTTGTAGGATTCGGCATCCACCATGCTTCTTGCGACCAACCGGACTCCGAGCAGCCGCTCATCCGACCCTCTGACGGAGTCCAGCTTGCGGCGTATCCGGTCCTCTGCGGCTGACCTTGCAACCGTACCGGCGGACGGGCGATTAACCGTCTCCATATCAGCCTTTAACGCCGGATCTACAGCGAATTGCCTGGAGAGCGCTTCATATTCAGCGAACAGGAAATCCAGCTTGTCCGCCGCCTGGACAATGGACTGTGAGGAGGCAGCTGCCACCTCATCGGTAATGATCCCTTTTGCCGCATAATAGGAGGTTAAGCCCAGAACTGAGGACAACAGGACAATAGTACAGAACAGAATTACGAATAACTTGACGCCAACCGAGCTAAAATTAATGAATCGCCGCCGTTTCACTACACTCTCCCCTTATCATGCAGATTACGATTTCTCCTCCATAAAAGAAAGGTGCAGCCCCTCAGAACTGCTTCAAGGCCGCACCCGTTATTCGTACATACATGGTCTAATTACTATTTTCTACCCCTTGCTTGCCCCCGCCGTCAGGCCGTCAACCAGCAGACGCTGCAGGAAGGCAAAGAGAATCATTATGGGTACAGAGATCAGCACGGCTCCCGCCGCGAACAGCGTGAAGTTGGAATTCTGCATCGTATTGACCATATCCCACATCCCCACGGCAACCGTCCAGTTCTCCTTGGTCCGCAGAATCAGCTTGGCGAAGATGAAATCGACCCACGGGCCCACAAACAGGGTCAGCGCTATATAAGTAATCATCGGACGGGATAAAGGCAGAATAATCCGGGTAAAAATCCCGAAGTTGCTCGCCCCGTCAATCCGCGCGGCTTCATCCAGCGAACGCGGAATCGTATCCAGGAACCCCTTGGCGATCAGCGTTCCTCCAAGCGGCGCTCCGGCCGCATAGACAATAATCAGCGCCAAATGGGTATCCAGCAGATTGAACTCCTTCAGCAGCAGATAGATGGCAATCATGCTCATGAAGCCCGGGAACATCCCAAGAATCAGCAGTGTGGACATGGTGGTCTTGCGGCTTTTGAACCGGAACCGGGATAAGGCATAGCTGGTCAACAGCGTCAGCACCACCCCGATCAGCATCGAGAACACCGCAATCTTAAGCGTATTCCCATACCAGGTTCCAAACATATAGACCGGTGAGGTGAACAGCTCCTTATAGTGGGCGAGGGTGAATGTCTCGGGAATCAGCGTCTTGCTGTACAGGGATTTACCCGGCCGGAACGAGGCAAGCAGGATCCAGAGTGCCGGATAGATTGCAGCAACCGCCAGTGCAACAAGAACGATATAGCTTAAGCAGAGACGAATAAAATTCGCTGCCTTGCGTCCGATGATCATTGAATCATATCCTCCTCTTGGAACGATTTGGTCCGGCGGTAATTGTACAGGGAGAACCCGGCAACAATGATGAACAGAATAATGCCGATCGCAGACGCCATATTATTCTTGTTCTGATCCAGCGTCAGCTTATATAGCCAGGTAACAAGCAGATCCGTCGAGCCGGCGTACTGGTAGTTCCCGTTCACCGGGTTCCCTCCTGTCAGCAGGAAGATCGCATTGAAGTTGTTGATGTTCCCGGCGAACTGCATAATCAGCGTAGGTGCGGTAGAGAACAGAATCATCGGCAGGGTAACGATACGGAATTTCTGGTAATTAGTCGCGCCGTCCACCTCAGCCGCCTCATACATATCGCGGGGAATCGTAGTCAGCACCCCCATAATCAGCAGCATCGATACCGGAATTCCTACCCACATGTTGACGACAATAACCGTAACCTTGGCCCAGAATGGATCAGTCAGCCAAGGCAGGCCGCCTAGTCCGAAATAGCCGAGATACTGATTGATCGGGCCGAACTGCCCGTTGAACAGGTTGCGCATCAACAGGAGCGAGATCATCTGCGGAATAGCGTAAGGAATAATCAGGAGCATTCTCCACATGCCTTTGAAGCGTATGCCTTTTTGGCTGATCAGCAGGGCAACCAGCATCCCGCCGAAATAAGTAGTTACAGTCGAAAGAACCGCCCAGATAATGGTCCAGGTAAGTACACCGTAAAAGGTATGGCTCCATGATTTCAGCACCATCAGATTGCGGAAGGTCTCGAACCCTACCCAGTCTACAAGCTTCGCCGGAGGAATGTGGTTCGGTGCAGCATAGTTGGTAAAGGCCAGCATGATCATAAAGATGATCGGCATAATGGTGAAGAACAGAATGCCCATACCCGGGAGCAGCAGGAAGCTCTGGGCGAATTTATAATCGAGGATATAACGTACAGATTGTTTAAATGTATTGGACGGACGGCCGTTTTCGCGTTCTGCTCCGATTTTATAGGCATCCCTAATATTCATATACCAGACGATCAGGAATAACACAAAGAACAGCAGGGTGATCAGGCTTTCAATCAGAATGACGATGGAATGGTCCCCGGGAACCATTTTGGCAATCCCCTTTACCTTTTCCAGACGGCTTGGAGATTCCCCGAGCGTAGTAATCCCCCAGAAGGCTCTTCCCAGATTGCTAATGAAATAGATAAGTGCCACAGCTTCTACAGCTATGAACATAAGCCCTTTGATGAATTGGCGGTTATATATTTGCCCGAGTCCCATAAAAATGGCCGACAGTATTCCAGCTCTCGCTTTGTGTCGCTGCATTTCCCTTCCGTTCTCCTCTCCGTGCGGAATCCAAGGAAACTGCCCGCCGCAGGCTATGCGGCGGGCAACTCTAATTCCACGGTAAGCTGTTGATTGTGTAGTTACTGGGCAGAAGCCCCGTTGTTCAGGTCTTTAATCTGCTCTACGGCTTTGTCCATGGCTGCCTTCGGATCAGTATTGTTATCCCAGATGGCCGGAAGTGCAGCATTCACCGGGCTCCAGACGTTCCCCATCTCAGGAATCGAAGGCATCGGCTGGGAGTTCTTCGCCTGTTCTGCGAACGCGGATACGAACTCGTCACCCGTAATCTGCGGATCTTTCAGCGCTTCGAGGTTCGTCGGCACGGAGCCGACCAGCTTGTTAAGTGTCAGCTGCGAATCTTTGCCGGAAGCAAAGTGTGCATAGAGTTTAGCCGCATTCGGATACTGAGTGTAGGCGTTGACGGTGAAAATTTTGATCCCGGAGAAGGTAATGGCGGTTTTGCCGTCAATAGTAGGAACCGGAGCAATTCCGAGGTTGTCGCCCAGCGCTTCTTTATATCCCGCAAGCTCCCAAGGTCCTGTAATATCCATGGCGACATCACCGCTGTTGAACAGGCTGCGCTTGATGTCTGGGTTGATGTCACCGCTCTTGATCGGCAGGACTTCCTTCAGCTTGGCAAATTCAGTCAGGCCTTTGATCGCACCTTCATTGTTCAGGCCGATATCGTCCTTGTCGGTACCGTCTTTGCCGAACAGGTAACCTCCGGTAGTGGCGATGAACGGATAGTTGAAGTACATGTTGCCTACTTCCCACATAATGCCGTAACGGTTCTTGGCTTTATCCGTGAACGTTTTGCTGAAGGCAATGACGTCATCGAAGGATTTGGGAGCTTCTTTGACCAGAGACTTGTTGTAGAACAGCGCATAGGTCTCCGCCGCTCTCGGATAGCCGTACAGCTCGCCGTCATAGGAAGAACCCACGATGGAAGCCTCAGTGTTCTCCGCCTTGGTCTGTTCTGCAAAAATATCATTAGGGAGCAGCAGACTCGCGCTTGCCGCCTTGCCGAGATTATCATGAGGAATGATGATGACGTCCGCAGCCAGGCCGGAAGGGCCATCCTGGGTGAGCTTGCCAACCTGATCCGGCGGGGCTACCTCTTCAATTTTGACCGGAACGTTATACTTGGCAGTGAACTGCTTCGCAACTTCTTCAGCGAACTGTCTTTCTTCCTTACTCTCCCAGATCACAAGTGAAGCGCCCTCTTCCGGGACGATCTCACCTGCTGCCGGTGCGTTGTCGCTGCCTGCCCCCGCATTATCGGTAGCTGCTGCATTATCCGCAGGAGCATTAGTCGCTGCCGCATTTCCTCCGGCATTGTTGTTTGAGCCGCACGCCGTAATTGACATTGCCATCGAGCACGCTGCGGTGAGAACCATAAGTTTTTTGAGATTCATTCCTTTTAACCCCTCCTGTGTGTGTATATCACTTGATTTGACGATGATGCTTCTTTGACTTAACGATGATGCTCTTACTTTGCGCAAACGATTTCAGAGGATTCAAAAAAAATTCTGCTTTCTCCAATTGCCTCTTCCAAATACGTTATACCCGGTTTAGAAAGCGCTTCATTCCTGAATCCATAATACATCAGCTAACTCGCAGTTGTAAAAACGTTTGCACATAGTAAATTCAATAGAATTCAGCCATTTATTATGGATAATGTTACCTTTACTCTTTTTATCGCATGATTTCTTTAAATAACTTGGATATACTTCGGTTTAAAAATTATTTTCTGCATTTTTTGTCGTATTTAGACGAATATTGTTTTATAATTGCTAAATATTATCAATTTACAGACTTTGGAAATCGGTTTCCCCTTCCTAAAACTTTGTGCAACTGTTTGTACAAACCTCTTGAACCTCATTTTGTTCCGTGCTATAATCCAAACCATCATGAAACACCTCATTCTTCACCAATCTAAAGGCACTGTCCCTTCTCGGGTACAACCTCGGCGTAATCTAACCGGCGGTTGTGCCTTTTTGTTGTGTGCAGAATCGGGTGCGTAATCTATATAAATTGAACTACTGGTTTTTATGTTTTGGGATTAGCCGTGACTCCAGAGAAGTTTTGGACTTCCGGCCGCTGTTGTCTGCAGATTTCATGATTTATACCGCTGTTCGCGGTCGAAATCCGCAGACAAAGGCGGTCGCTATCGCTCCTCCAGTTCCAAAATTCCCCTCCGCCACTTTTCCCTTAACTTAATTTTTTAAGTTCAATCTATATAGCCAAACTAAATCTAGGAGGAATTAATATGTTATTAGAAGCCGTGTATCATCGTCCCCGTCTGAACTGGTCGTATGCCTATGATCACAACACCATCCACCTGCGGCTGCGTGCCAAGAAGGGGGATCTGACCGAGGTCTTCGCCTGGGCGGGTGATAAATATGCCTGGGACACCACCAAGGAATTGATCCCGATGACCCTGTTCACTTCCGATGCAATGTTCGATTACTGGGAATGCGAATCGGTTCCGCTCTACCGCAGGCTGAAATATGGCTTCCTGCTGCAGCAGGGCCAAGAACGGATCTGGATGACAGAGAGTGATTTCCAGAAGGAGCGTCCCGCGAACCCCAACCGGCTGTTTGAATTCCCCTACATAAGCCGCGGTGATGTCTTCACGCCTCCGGCCTGGGTCAAGGATGCGGTGTTTTATCAGATTTTCCCGGAAAGGTTCGCTAACGGCAATCCCGGCATAAGCCCTGCTAATGTGGAGCCTTGGGGCGGAACCCCCCGGCCGGATAATTTCTTCGGCGGAGATCTGCAGGGTGTCATAGATCATCTCGACCATCTGACGGAGCTGGGCATTACGGGCATTTATTTCACACCGGTCTTCACTGCCACCACCAATCACAAATATGACACGGAGGACTATATGCAGGTCGATCCGCATTTCGGTGATGTGGACACGCTGAAAAGATTGGTCGATGCTTGTCATGAGCGCGGCATCCGTGTGCTGCTGGACGCGGTCTTCAACCATGCGGGCCGTACCTTCGCCCCGTTCGTGGACGTACTGGAGAAGGGCGAGGATTCGGAGTATAAGAACTGGTTCCATATCAGGGAATATCCGCTCCAGGTCGTGAACAATATTCCAACCTACGATGCCTTCGCCTTCGAGCCGCTGATGCCGAAGCTGAACACAGAGCATCCTGAGGTGAAGGAGTATCTGCTGAAGGTTGCCGAGTATTGGATCAAGGAGGTCGGCATCGACGGCTGGCGTCTGGATGTGGCCAACGAGGTGGATCACGAATTCTGGCGTGATTTCCGCAAAGTCGTAAAGCGTGCCAATCCCGAGGCTTACATTCTGGGCGAGATCTGGCATGAATCAGCCCCTTGGCTGGAAGGCGACAAATTCGATGCCGTCATGAACTACCCGTTCACAGACGCGGTGCTTGACTTCTTCGTCTACGGAACGCTGGATGCGGAAGGCTTCGCCCATTCGATCGGCAGACAGCTGTCCCGGTATCCGCTCCAGGCCAGTGAGGTCGCCTTCAATCTGCTGGACAGCCATGATACTGCGCGTCTGCTGACTGTAGCCGAGGGCGATAAGAACGTCATGAAGCTGGCTGCACTGTTCCAGTTCACCTTCATGGGCACGCCCTGCATTTACTACGGGGACGAGATCGGAATGGATGGCGGAGGCGACCCGGACTGCCGTAAATGTATGGAGTGGGACCCGGAGCGGCAGGACCGCAATTTATTCAATTTTTACCGTAAGCTGATTGAGATCCGCGGCAGCCATCCGGCGCTGCGCACCGGACGCTTCACCTTCCTTGAAGCCGCAGCCGGGGGCAGCAAGCTGGCCTACGAGCGCAGTCTGGGTGATGATCTGATTATCGTACTGATTAATACGGAGGAGACGGTGCAGACCTTCCGGCTGGACGTTCAGGAACGCAATTGGGAGAACCTGTGGACCGGCGAAGCGATCCATGCCGAACGCGGCAAGCTGTCATTGAGGCTACCGGCATACGGCTTCGCTGTGCTTCAGGCCAATATGTCCTAAACTCTGATCGGTTTCTTATGGGCTGATTCAGAACATTTTGGCGCAAACGTTTGTAGAATGAAATAGAGCTACTACTTAGTACAGGACACAATAGAATTAATTCTGTTGTGTCCTCTATATAATGAGTATTTATAGGTGTCTGCTGAAATTTTCGAACCAGCTAATCTTCCGGAAAAGTAATGTTCAACTGCTTACTTTTTAGAGATTGATAAGCCAAACTCTACTCTATTTGCACTAATTTTGCACAAAATCCCCTTGTTCATTGCACAGATTTGCATACCCCTCTGCTCCACTTCCAGATTCACAATAGCTTAAGCCGTATCGCAGTGTAGTGCTCAGAACGTAGAAGCCACGGGGATTACGCCCTATGCGAGGTTTCACTATTTACAATCATCCCCACTTCGATTAATATTACTGTGTAAAGCAAACGGTTCCATTAGGAGGTTTCTATGACAGTTACCATTAAGGACGTTGCCAAGAAAGCGGGGGTCTCACCCTCCACGGTGTCCCGGGTGTTGTCAGGCCATCCCAGAATCAGCTTAGAAACTTCCCGTAAGGTCAAAGTGATTATGGAAGAAATGGGCTACACCCCGAATATGATGGCCAAAAGTCTGGTATCCAAGACCACTAACAGCATCTGCATCATTCTTCCGAAACCGGCTGAAGAGCTGTTCTCCAATTTGTTTTTTATGGAATTAATCCGCGGGATCGTCACTCAGTCTAGCCGTTCCGGCTATGATGTGCTGATCAGCTCCGGAGCGAACGAGAAGGAGGAGCTTGAAGCTGTCTCCCGTCTGCTCAAGGGACGCCGCGTGGACGGCGTTATTCTGCTGTATTCCCGAAAAGACGATGCGGTGATCGATTTCCTGCAGTCGGGCGGTTATCCCTTTGTCCTGGTGGGACGGAGCGACCGCTACGAGGATATTCTGTCAGTGGACAATGATAATATCATGGCCGCCTATGATGCGACGAATCATCTCATCTCCATGGGGCATGAACGCATCGGCTTCGTCAGCGGGCCGCCGAACCTCATCGTCTCGCGCGACCGGCTGGAGGGTTACCGCAAGGCCATGCAGGGCAAGGGTCTGGAAATGAAGGATGAATGGATCGTTGAAGGCGAATTCCTGCAGGACAGCGGCTATAGGGCGATGTCCTTCTTCATGAATCTTCCGAACCGTCCGACAGCGCTTGTCGCGGTGGATGATATGGTCTCATTCGGGGTACTCCGCGGATTGAACGAGCTGAAGTACAAGGTCCCTGAGGATCTGGCGATTGTCAGCTTCAACAATATCCCGCTTTCCGAGCTGTCCAGTCCTCCGATCAGCAGCATTGATATCGGGATTTATCATCTTGGCTATACGGCCTCTCAGGTGTTGATCCAGAACATTCAGAAGCCGGATAATCAGGACGGATATACGAATCGTTTTGTCATTCCCCACCGTCTAATCGTACGGGAGTCCTCTATGCATGCTCCGGGAAATTAAGGCATGTACAAGAAAATGAATGAAGCAGAGTTACGCTTCATTTATTTTTTGGAACTTTGTACAAACGTTTGCGCTAAAGTTCAGAATGTTGCTGGTAGGGGGATTCCCGCCTGCGGCTACTGGCGGTGAGGCTGGGGCTGATACACACTTTTTTAGTTTTCACTGTTCGGCCCTCGTGTGAATAGGAATTGTTGCACATTTTGCAGGAATTCCACCAGCAGGGCACGATTCGCAGAGAAATGTTGCATATTTTGCAGGATTCTTGCCCAGTTGGCACCCAGCTTTCACCGATTGTTGCATTTTGTGCAGGATTTCCGCCAGCGGGGCATGATTCGCAGAGAAATATTGCATATTTTGCAGGATTCTTGCCCAGTTGGCGCGATAACCACATCTAATTGTTAACTAATCATATTAGGAGGTTCAACATGTCAGATATCAAAGCCTGCCTGTTCGATCTGGACGGTGTTCTCGTGGACACTGCCCGGTATCACTATATTGCCTGGAGGGAGCTGGCCGAAGAGCTTGGATTTGTCTTCACAGAGCAGGATAATGAGCGGCTCAAGGGCGTCAGCCGGGCTGCTTCGCTGAATATTCTGCTGGAGATCGGCGGCATCACACTTGCTGAAGACGAGAAAGCCCGGCTGGCCGAGCAGAAGAATAACCGCTATGTCGAGTATATCGCCAAGATGGACAGCTCGGAGATTCTGCCCGGCGCCCTGGACTTTCTGCAGGAATGCCGGACCGCCGGCATCAAGGTAGCCCTCGGCTCCGCCAGCAAGAACGCCATGACCATCCTGAACAATACCGGCCTGACCCCATACTTCGATGCCATCATCGACGGCACGCATACCAGCGCGGCCAAGCCTGACCCGGAGGTCTTCCTGCTCGGGGCGCAGGCGCTGGACACCGCTCCCGCACACTGCGTCGTCTTCGAGGATGCCGCTGCCGGTATCCTGGCCGCTTCCCGTGCCGGTATGCGCAGCGTGGGCATAGGCTCACCCGAGACGCTAGGCGGAGCCACACTAGTTGTCCCTTCCCTGCGGCAGCTCACTGTTGCCACACTGAAGGAATCTTTTGCTACTGCATGACGAATAGTAACAGAGCCTGAGCCTAGCCGTAAGCCCTTCTGCTCAAGCGGCATCTCTAGTCCGCCGGACAACCTAACTGTACTTTGTACAACTATATTGCCAATTTATCCCCCGGTTATCGGCTTAGTTGTACTTTGTACAATTATGCTATCCCTTTTAAGCTGATATGACCTTTTAGGGCAGATTTAGTTGTACAGACTATAAGCGTGTTGATTTCCAAAAAAAGGGACAAGAAAGGCCGCCATTTCGGGTAATGGTAAGTACGACCAAACCAAACCGAAATGAGGCGACCTCATGAATAATAATACCCCATTCCTGGCCGTGTTCAAACAAGTATTAACTCCGGAAGAAGTCGAAATGGTGACTGGGCAAACCAAGAACTACGAGGATACAGGAATCAAAATGACTGTCGGTGTGTTGTTCGACTACTTTATCCAAGCCTGCTACCACAAATGGGATGGCTTTCGTCAAAGTGCTCGGGTGGGCTCGAACTACGATTTGCCCAAGGTTCATTACTCCACTCTTTCGGGCAAAGCCGGTGAAGTGCCTTACGATATCTTCAAGCGTTTGTTTCAAATGCTCGTCCAGAAATGTAACCGGCAAACCCGGCGGCACTTGAATCTGCCTAAAGATCTTCTGCTTATTGACTCTACGACAGTTACGGCGGCAAACTCCCGTATGTCTTGGGCTCCGTATAAAAAATTCAGAGGAGGTATCAAGCTGCATGTGGCCTTCTCGCATGGACAGCATTCACCCGTGAAGGTGGTCGAATCGATTGCCCGGCGCAATGACGCTCCATTTGGAGAAGTCTTGGCCGATAAGGACTACCTTCTAGTCCAGGATCGGGCATATGGAAAAATCGGTCGATTGGATCAATATGTGCAGCAAGGTCAGTCCTTTGTGATTCGTTTGAAAGACAATCTCCACTTGGTGTTGCCGCGAAAACGTCATCGACCGGCAGAGGGAGACACCAAAATTGTACGCGATATCACCTGTTATATCGGTCAAGGGAAACACCAATCCGCCCAGCGCCACCGCGTCGTTGAATTTGAAAATGACCGGGGCGAAGTCGTACGGGTCGTCACTGATTTGAGAAAAGAGTCCGCTCACGTGATTGCTGAAATTTACAAAGCACGCTGGGAGATTGAAGTCTTTTTCCGCTGGGTGAAACAGCATTTGAATGTCCCTTGTCTGTTTGGAACCACCGAAAATGCAGTGTATAGCCAATTGTTTGTGGCCCTTACCGCGTATGTGCTTCTAAAATACATTTTTGATGAAATTCATCCGAAGGTACCGGTCTTTGCTAAGCTGACTCTATGGGAATTTATGCAGTACTGGCGTATATTTAATCTTCCGCTGGAGTGGCAGGTTCAGCTTAATCAGCTCAGGCGTAAAGAACATTTAGGTGTTTTTGTCATCCCATAATATGGGTAATCAACACGCCTGTACAGACTACAGTTAAACGACTCAAGTCCCTCTAATCGCAACTTTTTAATGCACAGAATACAACTAACTCTAAGTCTGAACCTCTGAGCTTCGCTCATGGTGCAGAAAGCGTCAATTACTCCCTGCACTCATCCGTTCAGATCATCCGTTCAGATCATCAGTTTAGATCATCAGTCAGAGCGGATGCTGCACTTGCATCTTCTACCCTACCATCAGTAAAAGAACGGTGTGTGAAATCTCCTAGGTGCGTGATCAGCGCAGAAAGCGAAAGGAATGTGCAGAAGCGCCAGCGTTCGCCTTTGTCCCCGGATGCTGACCTTATAGCTTGAATACAGGCATCCGGGGACAACAGCGATCGTAACATCCTTTCGCATTCGGAGCGGCCTGCACGTACCGGCAAGACTGAGGCACACGGTTCATTTCATATCCCCCTTAAAGGAGCCAAAATCATGAAACAATACTTAACAATCAACGAATGGTCCATTATCGAAGAATCCTTTGATCCGCAGACTCAGGAAATATCCGAAAGCGTATTTAGTATCGGGAACGGATACATGGGCGGCCGAGCCAACTTCGAGGAGCAATACAGCGGGCACAGCCTGCAAGGCAGCTACATGGCCGGGGTCTATTACCCTGACAAGACACGGGTCGGCTGGTGGAAGAACGGGTACCCGGAGTATTTTGCCAAAGTGCTGAACAGCACCAACTGGATCGGAATTAACATCGAGCTGGACGGGACCCCGCTGGATCTGGCTACATGCACAGTTACAGAGTTCCGCCGCGTACTCAATATGAAGGAAGGCACGCTCTCACGCAGCTTCACCGCAACCACTCAAGACGGCAAAATCGTTAAGGTTGAGAGCATCCGCATCGTCAGTATGGTCCGTCAGGAGATCGGGGCGATCCGCTATTCGCTCACTCCGCTCAATTTTGCAGGGAATATTACCGTAACCCCTTACCTGGACGGCGATATCAAGAACAAGGACTCCAACTATGACGAGAAGTTCTGGAACGAAGTGGAGAAGAAGGCCGGACCAGAAGGCGGACATTTGACCCTGAAGACCAAAAAGCTTGATTTCCATGTCACCTCCGCCTTCGTCTTCGACATTCTGCTGAATGGGGAGCCGGTTGCGGCCGAAGCAGAGGTACTGGAGCAGGACAAATATGTGGGCAGTACAGTGAATGTTCCGGTACAATCCGGCGAACAGCTGGTTATTTATAAGTATGCTGCGAATGTTACCTCCCGCAATTACGGGCTGGGACAGCTCGTAGATGCCGCCGGGTCGGCACTGCAAAGTGCGCGGGAGGCGGGGTTTGTGGCGCTTTTGACAGAACAGGCTGCGGCTTGGGGCGACAAGTGGAAAGAGAGCGACATTATTATCGAGGGTGATGTGTCGGCGCAGCAGGCGATCCGGTTCAATATTTTCCAGCTGAATCAGACGTATACGGGTGAGGATGACCGGCTCAACATCGGGCCGAAGGGCTTCACCGGGGAAAAATACGGCGGCAGCACCTACTGGGATACGGAAGCTTATTGTGTGCCGTTCTATCTCAGTACCGCCGACTCCGCGATTGCCCGCAATCTGCTGATCTACCGCTACAAGCACCTGGAGAAGGCCAAGGAGAACGCCCGTAAGCTCGGCTACCGCAAAGGCGCGCTCTATCCGATGGTCACGATGAACGGTGAGGAGTGCCACAACGAGTGGGAGATTACGTTCGAGGAGATTCACCGCAACGGCGCGATTGCCTATGCCATCTATAACTATGTGAATTATACCGGCGACAAGGCTTATCTGGCTCAATACGGCCTGGAGGTGCTGGTGGAGATTGCGCGCTTCTGGGAGGAGCGTGTGAACTATGTGGCGCATAAGGACAAATACGTGATGCTGGGCGTCACCGGCCCGAATGAATACGAGAATAACGTCAATAACAACTGGTACACGAACCGGATGGCCGCCTGGACGATGGAATACACGCTTGAGGCTCTGGCCTATGTGCAGGAGAATGAGGGTTCGCGTTACGCTGAGCTGGCCGACAAGCTGGAGCTGCTGGAGAGTGAAACGGCCAAGTGGAGTGAGATTATCGGCAAAATGTACTATCCCGCTGACGAGGAACGCGGAATCTTCCTCCAGCAGGACGGCTTCCTTGACAAGGAGATCATTCAGGTCAAGGATGTGCTGCCGGAGAACCTGCCGCTGAACCAGAAATGGTCATGGGACCGGATTCTGCGCTCCTGCTTCATCAAGCAGGCAGATGTGCTTCAGGGACTCTACTTCCTCGGCGACCGCTATGATCTGGAGACCAAGAAGCGCAACTTCGACTTTTACGAGCCGATCACCGTGCATGAGTCCTCCCTCTCCCCTTGCATCCATTCCATTCTGGCCAGTGAGCTGGGCTACAAGGAGAAGGCGTATGAGATGTACCTGCGGACCTCACGCCTGGATCTCGACAATTACAATAACGATACGGAGGACGGCTGCCATACAACCAGCATGGCGGGTACATGGATGTCCGTTGTTCACGGCTTCGGCGGACTTCGCGTGCTGAACGACCGGCTGGTTCTGAACCCGTCTAACCCCGGACACTGGACCTCTTATTCGTTCAAAATCATGTTCCGCGGCTCGCGGCTAAAAGTGACCGTGACCGATGCCCAGGTTACCGTCAGCAACGAAACCGAGGTTCCGGCAGCCCTCACCATTCACGGCAAGGAATATACGGTGAATGGACTGGGTAGCGTTAGTGCCGGGGGCGCTTCCGTCACGGTGTAAGCTTATCAGCCCCGAAGATGTATGGCTTCTTCGGGGCTTTTTTCAATAAGAGCTCCACTAATTCTGCCAAATCATCAATAACTGCATCCGCTTCGGCCACTGTGACAAACTGTTGATTCCGTTTCCAGACGGCCTTCATTCCCGCTTCGCGGCTTGCCCGAATATCGTTATCCGGATGATCGCCAACAAAAAGAGCATTGCCCGCGTCTACACCTAATCTTGTTAATGCACGATGGAAAATAGCCGGATCTGGCTTGCGGAGTCCTTCCCATTCGGAGATAAGCACCTCATCGAATAAATGCCCGATGTTCAATGCCTTGAAATTATCGTATTGAAATTGACCATAACCGTTCGAGATTAGCGCAATCTTCAGATCATGATTCTTCAGCTCAGTAAGCATACTTAATAAATT
The DNA here is from genome assembly GCF_038595095.1 of Paenibacillus sp. FSL P2-0089. Lineage (NCBI taxonomy): Bacteria > Bacillati > Bacillota > Bacilli > Caryophanales > Paenibacillaceae > Paenibacillus > Paenibacillus sp. FSL P2-0089. The sequence continues at coordinate 1,939,740 of NZ_CP152006.1, read as the reverse complement.
CGGGAAGCCTGTACAGTGTTGCTGGAAGTTGTATAAGTAATCATCCAATAGCAAGTTCCAGTCTATATTCCGAATAGAGAACTCTTGTATGATCTGTTGATATACTTTGTCCTTCCACAGGTAACCGTGATTATCAAGCTCGATAAAGCGCTGAACAAACAAATCATGATCAACAATCTGAAGCTCCGGGTAACGCCTGTATTGATCTTGTACGAACTTTAACAGGGATGTATCCCGGTCTAGCAATGTTCCATCCAGATCAAAAAGAACCGCTTGAATTGTCAATCCAATCCCTCCATTCCCTTGCAACCTATAAACCTAATATACCATGGTAATGGAGCTACATTTATGAAAAGAACCTTTTGGAAAGAAGCCGTAGTCTACCAGATCTGCCCGCGCTACACCGAGATTAATGGGGAGCAGGCACTGGCTGATGCGGACTCCGTTTTTTACTATTATAAGCAGTTGATTAAGCTGCGCAAGCAGCATCTTATTATGGTCTATGGCGATTATGAGCTGCTCTTGCCGGAGCATGAATATATCTATGCCTATACCCGCACCCTGGAAGGTGAAAAGTGACTAATCCTAGAGCCTGCCGGATCGGGTAGTCTAACGAATGCTGACAAACCCCTTCAAGTATGACATCATAGGTGGATAGGACGCAGGCAGAACCCTGTCATGAATGAGCAGATAATAACAGGAACATCTGTGCGGTGGTATGATAGGATGATTTCAGAAGGAGATGGGGAGCTTGGAATGGCTGATCCGAATGAAGAATGCACTGGACTATATGGAGCTGAAAATGACTGAAACGCTGCGCATTGAGGAAGTGGCTGAGGTGGCCTTTGTCTCACCGTTCCACTTCCAGCGCATGTTCAGTATGCTGACCGGCTTCACCGTGGCCGACTATATCCGCAAGCGCAGATTGACGCTGGCCGCCCAGGAGCTGGCCGTGTCCAAGGTCCGTGTGCTGGATGTGGCGCTGAAATACGGTTACGACTCGCCGGAGTCCTTCGCCAAGGCGTTCCGCAAAGCCCATGGGATTACCCCCTCGGAAGCGCGTAAGTCCGGCGTACAGCTCAAAGCCTTCCCCCGCATCTCGTTCCACCTATCATTGAAGGGAGATCAGGACATGGACTACAAAATCGTGGATAAACCAGCTTTTACCGTCATCGGCAAATCAATAGAGGTAACTACCCGGGACGGGGAGAATCTCCGGAGAATCCCGCAGTTCTGGGACGAATGCAATGAGGACGGCACTTCCGATAAGTTGCTCGAGCTTGCGTCTTCCCGCGAATGGCTTGGCATCTGCACGGATATGGATATGAAAAAGGAACAGCTTACCTACTGGATCGGGGTGGAAGGAACGCCGGAGACAGATGCACAAGGGTATGAGACCACTGTTGTTCCGGCCGCCAGCTGGGCAGTCTTCCGGTCCGAGGGTGCTTTGCCGCATGCCATTCAAGGAGTCTGGCAACGCATTTTCCAGGAATGGTTCCCGGGAACCGGCTACGAGCATACCGGCGGCCCTGAGATCGAGTTATACCCGCCCGGCGATACGAGATCAGAGGACTATGTCTGTGAAGTATGGATTCCGGTGATGAAGAAATAAGAACAGTGCTGATATTTGGGGAACGGCTTCGCTGTCTGCTTGGACAGTGGAGCTGTTTTTTTGTTTTGAGATTCTTCCCAAGCTTGGTATAATAAATAGATTATAGTTTTCATAATCTAGTGTATTCTCATCCGAGATCGGTGAAGGAGATATTCATGTCTATCGTAAAAATCTTTTCAGACAGCACTTCCGATTTGCCGCAAGGCTGGAAGGACACATATGATATCGGCATTGTGCCGTTATATGTAGTTTTTGAGAACGGTACCTTCAAGGACGGGGTCGAAATCACCCCCGAGGAGGTCTACCGCCGGGTTGCTGCGGGCGGTGCCCTGCCTAAGACCGCTGCACCTTCCCCTGCTGATTTCATCGCCGCGTTTCAGCCGGTGATCAGCAGCGGCCATGATATTGTCTATATCAGTCTATCCTCTGCTCTATCTTCTACATATCAGAATGCTCTACTGGCAGCGGGTGAATTCCCGGAGGGCCGGGTGCATGTCGTAGATTCTGAGACCTTATGCGGCGGAATCGCGCTGCTGGTCATGAAGGCTGCACGTGCCGCAGCCGCAGGCGAGAGCGCTGCCAACATCGCAGCAATGATTACCGAAGCCCGTAACCGGGTAGAATCGGAATTCGTTGTCGATACTCTGGACTACTTATACATGGGTGGCCGCTGTTCTGGGATGCAGAACTTTATCGGCAGCCTGTTGAAGATCCGTCCGGTCCTCCGGCTGGTGGACGGAGCCATTGTCCCCGTTGCCCGCATCCGCGGCAAGAAGGAGAAGGCCGTGGAACAGATGCTCCACCATGCGCTGGCGAATGCCGCCGATATGGACAAGGAGCTGCTCATTATTGCCCATACGCTGGCAGAAGAGGATGCCAAGATGCTGGAGACCGCGCTGCGCGCGCAGACTGATGTTAAGGAAATCGCCGTCATTCATGCCGGCTGCGTCATCGGGAGTCACTGCGGACCTGCTACGGTAGGTCTGATGTATATGCGCTAGAGTGGGTGGGCCCACACAATACATTTGGGCCCACTTGCCATAGCGCCAGTACAATGTGATCGGTTTTTCCATTATATTTGGCTAACTTGCCTCACGATTGCACAATGTGATCGGTTTTTCGATTACATTTGGCTCACTTGCCTCACGATAGTGCAATGTAATCGGTTTTTCGATTACATTTGGCTCACTTGCCTCACGATAGTGCAATGTAATCGGTTTTTCGATTACATTTGGCTCACTTGCCTCACGATAGTGCAATGTCTCCACAGCCCCCTAAAGAAGTTGGAGTCCTCCCCCACAAAAATGTAGACTAGATATAGGAGGAGGATGAACGGTATGGGACACTTAACAGGAACAAGAGAGAAGGCAGCGCAAGAGGTGTTGTCTGGCATTAAGGCAGCGGTGGTTGCCCGCAAGTATGGGGTGACCCCATCGACGGTGAATCAGTGGGTGAGGGACTACCGAGAGACCCATGGGGAACAAGATCATCCGTATCCCCAGGAGCAGGTGGAGGAACTGAAGCGCCTCCTGGACGTGGAGCAGAAATACGAGAAGGCCGTCAAGATCCTCGGCGAAAAGGAGTTAGAGATCGAGATTCTGCGTGAACTGCTAAAAAAGCCAACCCCTGCTTATCCGAAAAAATCGAGGTAGCCGACATGTTCATTAAGCAGGGGAATACCGCAGCGTTGGTACTACGTCTCGTGGGGCTAGCAGAGTCTACGTATTACGACCGTAAGAAACGCAAGAAGCAGGATGCACAGGCCGTACCCCAGGGGCGCGGAAGACCCGTACCCGGCTATTCCCTGACCGAGTCTGGAGAGAAGATTAGCGACGAGGAAATCCAGGAATGGCTGCTGGAATTAATTGCTGGAGAGGAGCACGTGTACGGGTACAAACTGCTGGCCAAGTGCTTGTGGAACCAGCACGGGCTGAGGCTCAATCACAAGAAAAGCTACCGGCTGTGTCAGGCGCTGGATATCCTGCAGCCGCAGCGTCACAAGCGTTTTAAGCACCCTCGGAAGCTGCCGGAGAACCGGGTCATTACAGGGGCGGGCCAGCTCTGGCAGATGGACATTAAGTACGGTTACGTGGCGGGCCGCGATAGGCATTTCTTTGTCCTTAGCATTATCGATGTGTTTACCCGTGTCATCGTCGGCTACCACCGCGGATCGTCGTGTGAGGCCAAGCACGCCTGCCAGACGCTGGGACGCGCCATGGAGCAACACTGCGCCCCTGACAGCGCACGCCCGGTGATCCGCACCGACAACGGCCCACAGTTCGTCAGCCATCTGTTTGGCGACATGTGTGAAAGCTGGGAAATGACCCATGAACGCATTCCGCCTCGAACGCCGGATTTAAATGCTTTTATTGAATCGTTCCACAGTAATATCGATCGGGATTTATTCCGCAAAGAAGCCTTCGACACGTTCGAAGAGGCCTATGAAGCCGTGGACCGGTACATGGACTTCTACAACAATCGCAGAATGCATACAAGCCTTCGGAACATGCCGCCAGCTACCTTTGCGGAATGGGTCTTGACCCTAGAAGACCGCTCCCGCTTCTTCTGGCCGAGAGAAAAAGCGAAATAAAGAGCATATCTACGACAAGTACCGATTTTATACGGAGGACTCCGGGATAAGGGGGTCGCACCGATGTGATCGGTTTTTCGATTACATTTGGCTCTCTTGCCTCACGATTGCACAATGTGATCGGTTTTTCGATTACATTCCGCCTACTTGCTTCAAGCTAACAGCAGGTCCCCAAATGGAGACCTGCTGTTAGCTTGCTTGATACTATTACGTTGTCCTATCAGGATATAACGGTCTTAACAGTACCTCAACAGCATCGGCAACCAGCGTGTAGAATTCGGGGAATCCCGGGTGCTCGGCACTCTTGATTTCTTCGAAGGTACGGATATATAATCCTTGCGAAGCGACAGAGGTCAGGATATCCCCCAGCGTCCAGCTCCGCACCACCACTTGTCCTAAGCCGGAACGCTCCTCTTCAGGAAGCAGCTTGGCGAACGCAACTTCACTTTCTCTAAGCGTATCGTCAAAATAATTGCCGGTGGGATGCTGTAGCGTCTTCGTGGTCAGCCATGCCCTGGCGAACGGGTGGAAGTCGGTCAGCAGAAGTCGTCCATTTACCTTCAGCCGTCTGCGGACCAAGGCAAACACCGCATTCAAATCAGTGAAATAATGCAAAATCCCAAACTCCATCAGCACCACGTCGAACGTTCCCAAGGCTTCTTCTCCGGGGATATTCATTGCGTCTGCACAGATGTAATCCAGCTTCACCCCCGCTGCTTCCGCTACCTCGCAGGCATATAAGCGGTTCTCTTCCGAAATATCCACGACGGTAACATCAGCGCCAAGCAACGAGAAGCAAATGGCCTTCCTGCCGTGAGAGCCAAGCAGATTCAGCACCTTCAAGCCTGACGGATCGCCCGTGTACTTGAGCCAATACCGCAGTGTATGTGCGGGATCCTGCTGCAGCTGCACTGCAAGCTCCTCAGGTGAACCATGGTACTGCGTCCAAGCCTGATAGGCTTTTGTCTCCCAAGCCGCCTTATTCGTACGTGACATCTGCTCTTGCATGTTACTCCCCCTTGTAAGAAGAATTTGGTAATAGCACTTTCTGATTTTACTATAATCCGGTTATAATGCAACAAGCTGAAATCCAATGGTTTGCGCTACCCATGCGTTAAAGTCGATATAACGAACAGAAATAACCCGCCCCACTGTATCTTGGGGAACGGGTTGTCTGGCTTGATAGTTGAGAATACAGGTGATTGTCCTCGATATACGAGAACACAAGTGAGCGTCAGCCCCCGGCTCCGGTTAACCCTCAGGAGAGTAACTCCGGCTCCAGCTCCACCTCTTCCTTCATAAAAGGCAGCATGAACCGGAAGATCGATCCCCGGTCCTCCTCGCTCTCCACGAAGATCGTTCCGCCCATCAGCTCCACGAGCTGCTTACAAATGGCAAGTCCCAGTCCGGTTCCGCCGTATTTGCGGTTAATGGACGGATGCAGCTGGGAGAAGGACTGGAAGAGCAGATTCAGCTTGCTGTCGGCAATGCCTACACCGGTATCACGGACCGAGAACTCCAGCAGATATTCCGGTGAGGCAGGCAGCGGGATGTTCTTGACTGACAAGGTGACACTGCCCCGATCGGTGAATTTCAGCGCGTTGCCTACCAGATTGACGATAATCTGGCGCAGCCGGCTCGGATCGGTCGTGACGATGTCCGGCACACTGGTATCTGCCCACCAGCGCAAAGAGAGCTTCTTCTCCTCCGCCTTTGGAGTGAACAGATCAATAATGCCCTCCAGCATCTCCCGCAGATCGAAGCGTTCGGATTGCAGCGGCATCTTACCCGCCTCCATCTTGCTGAAATCAAGGATGTCATTGAGAATCTGCAGCAGGCTGTAGCTGCTGCTGCGCAGAATCTCGGCGTAGCTGCGCTGCTCCTCCCCAAGCTCGGTCTCCAGCAGCAGGTCGGCCATACCGATCATTCCGTTCATCGGCGTACGGATCTCATGGCTCATCATTGCCAGGAAATCCGACTTGGCCTGTGCGGCCCGCTCTGCCGATTCCTTGGCGCGGAGAATCTCCCGCTCGTTCGTAATATCGCTGAAGGAAATAACCACACCGCAGATCATCCCTCTGTCCAGCAGCGGAGCGATCCGGTAATTCACGAAGAAGCTGGTCCCATCCTTGCGCCAGAACACTTCATCCGCCTTGCTGCGGGTAACTCCGTCTTGCAGGGTAAGCGTGATGGGACACTCCAGCAGAGAATGGAGGGGCGCGCCTCCATGCATGTAATGGATTATCTCCATCATCGGCAGCCCGGTCAGCTCTGACGGCTCGTAGCCCAGCATCTCTGCCCCTTCACGGTTAATGAATATGGTCCGGCCGAGGTTGTCCAGGCCGAAGATTCCGGCAGAGACGGAGTTCAGAATGAGGCTAAGCCGTTTGTCCTCGGCCATCTCGAACACGAATTCGGCCTGCGGCAGCTCCTCGTCATCCTTCGCGGCGGCCACTTCATCCTCATACGCAGAACACTCGTCTCCTGCCTGCACATTCCGCTCAGCACCTGCCGCAAGACTGCTGCTCATGCTCACCCAGCTATGCAGCAGACTGGACAGGGGGCGGTTCCCGGGATCATGGAGGATAGCGAATACACCGGCAATGCCTTCGTCTGTGTGAAGCGGCACATAGCGTACCGTAACCCCTGAACCGCAAGCATTTCCCGTTCCCTTGGCACTTCCAGAACTTCGAGAACTTCCAGCACTCTCAGTACTTCCAGCACCAGCACTTACCACATTTCCAACACTGGTACTTCCCGCACTTCCAGCACCATAATTTCCCCCAGGCTCAGCACCGCCGGCCCCTCTCCCCGTCTCTTCATGTCCTTCCGAGGTTTCCGCGGCCAGCTCGAAGCTCGATGTAATCCCGGCCAGGGCAGCTGCGAAATGAGCCTCACCGGGCGGATGCATCCGGCAATCGTTCAGTCTGCCTGCCTCCTCGGCACTTAACATCCGGTTACTGTCCCTGTACCTTCCCTGCCTGTCCAGCACAATGATGAAGTCCGGATGATGATCGAACAACGCCCTATAAGCACTTTCACCAGATAGCGCGTTGTCCAGAATAGAAGCCCAGTCCTTAAGCATAGCCCACCTCCTCCGCTGCTCCTTCAACCCTGCTATCGTTAGCGTCCGAAGACTGCAGAAACGCTCTGATTATGTAGAACTCTCTGAATTAGTTCCTATTATAGCAAAAAAAACGTTAGCGGTCGCCAGAAAAACATAGCACTAACCGGGCTGTACAACAACAAAAACAGTGCAAGTCCTTCAGGAGGACCGCACTGTCTGCTTCATTTCTAAGAGTGGACCGGCTTCGATTCCGGCGATGTCAGCTTATATCCTGATGCTCGATCTTGCGGATGGAGAGGTAGGCAATAGCCGCACCAGCCAGGGCAAGCGTGATCGAAATCCCGAACAGATCACCCATGCGGAAGCCGCCGAAGCTGTTGCCGGAGGATATCAGCGAGACGATCAACACGGCGGAAACAATCGTGGCCGTTACGGATTTGCGGCGCATTCCGAAGTATAACGGAATCAGCCCGATGCCTGCCGCGTATAGCGCATCCGTCCCCGCGCTGAGCAGATGAGTAGTAATCAGCTCCCGGGTCAATGTCTCCTGAATAACATTCGGGAACACATACAAGCTTCCTGCTAGAAGGCTGCTGATGGCAATATCCGACAGCAAAATGCCGAAGAAGGTAAACAAAAAGACAATGATCAGCTTGGCGGCCATGAGCATTTTGCGCGGTACCGGGTACGTGAACAACACAGTAATCGTATTGTTTTTGTATTCGTCGATGACCAGCTTGCTAAGCAACACAGAGGCGAAGACGATATAAGTCGCTTTTACAAATATGAATACTCCTTGAAAAATCTCGCCATAAGTATCGAATTCCCCATCATCCATCCCTGTAAAAATCAGCAAGATCATAGCAGTAAGAATGGCCAGATCCGCAATCAGCACGCCCTTAAGAAAAGTGAATTTACTCTTGCGCAGCTCCAGCCGGATTAACTTAAACATGGTTGACGCCCCCCATCAGTTCCACAAAATGATCCTCCAGCGAATGATGCTTCTTGCTCATACTCTCCAGCTCCACCTCTGCTGCGGACAGGGCCCGGCTCAGCTCTAGCTGCGGGATGTCTTCATAGACACGAATGGTCCGCGGGTCAAGCACCTTGTAATTGCGGAGACCCAGCTTCCCCTCCAGGACGAAGACAGCCTTCGTGCACTCGCTGGTCACCAGCTCGATATACTGGGTTTGCTGGCTCCGGATCGTATCCATTGCCACCTGCTCCACCAGCACTCCTTCACGGATTACGCCGATCGTGTCGGCAATCTGTTCGATTTCACCCAGAATGTGGCTGGAGATCAGCAGGGTCATGCCATAATCACGGCTCAGCATACGGAACACCTCGCGCAGCTCCTTGATTCCAAGCGGGTCCAGCCCGTTAATCGGTTCGTCAAGAATCAGCAGCTCCGGCTTGGTCATGACCGCTCTGGCAATGCCCAGCCGCTGCTTCATCCCCAGGGAGAAATTCTTCACCGGTTTGCTGTCCACGGCTCTCAGCTTCACTAATTCGAGCGCTTCCTCTATCGCATTGGCATCATAAAAGCCCATATACTCCCCATGCAGCGCCAGATTCTCGCGGGCACTCAGCTTGTCGTAGAACACCGGGTATTCAATAATGCTGCCCATGCGCTTAAGCATGTCGTAAGAGCGGTGGGTCATTTTCCCCGGCAAATTCAATCTCGCCCGCCGTCGGCTTCACCAGATTCGTGATCATTTTCATCACCGTTGTTTTGCCGGCGCCGTTCGGTCCCAGGAACCCGTAAATTTCACCCTGCTTAATCTCCATATTCACACTGCTAACAATTTCCTTATCCTCATAGACCTTGGTCAGATCCCATGTCCGGAGTATCGTTGTCATTTTCCGTTATCCCCTTTAGCATCGTCTTGTTCTTCCTGGTATTTATTCTACAGGGCGGAATTTGCTTTTTTCTTACTGAAATCTTACTTAATTCTTAAGAAGCTTCAGAAGGACTGTCTGGGAAAAGAGAGCGTAAATGCCGTACGCACATTCGGCTGGCTGCTCAGGGAAATAGTCCCGTTCATCTGCTCGGTCAGCCGCTTCGTAATCGTCAGTCCCAGGCCGCTGCCCTGATAGTCGCGGTTACGCGAATCCTCCAGGGTGTACAGCCGCTCGAACACCTTATCCTCGTGGCCTTCGGCGATGCCCTTGCCCCGGTCCCACACTTCTATGCAGACCCGTCCGGCGTCAGGGTACAGCTTCAGCCCCAACACTCCCCCTGCATTACCGTAGGTAATCGCGTTGGAGAGCAGATTCGTCAGAATCCGGTCCAGTGCCTCATCGTTGCCCATGATATGAAGCGGCTCTTCCGGGATCTCGATCTGCACTTCCGTGCCGCTCTCACTAAGCAGATCATAGAAGGAGAGAATATTCCGGCGGCAGACCTCGCCCAGCTCTACCCGCGAGAGCGGGATATCCCGGTCCCCCGACTCCAGCTTCGCCAGATCAAAGAACCGGTTCATCAGCACAATGACCTCACCTGCCTTGGTATGAATCGTCCGCAGCATCCGTTCCTGCTCTTCCTTGGATATCGCCTCATCATGCAGCAGCGTCTCAATATAGCCCAGCACCACCGTCAGGGGCGTCTTCAGATCATGCGACACATTCGCCAGCATTCCGCGCATGGATTGCTCCAGCTTACTCCGCTTAGCCGCTCCCTGATGGTTAACATCCAGCAGCCGGTTCAGGTCGGTCAGCAGCTGCTGCACCTGCGGACTGCTGCTCATCAGCAGCAGCCGCTCATGCGATCCGCCTTCTATAATGCTCTCCAGCTTATAGTGAATGTAGTCCAACTGGCGGGCATGCTGCCGTGATTTCAAGAACTGTAACGTAGTGACCACAAGCAACAGTACAAGCAGAACCAGCAACAGAATGATCACAGCAGCACATCCCCCAGCTTGTAGCCGATCCCCCACAGCGTTTTGATATACTCCGGATGGGAGGGATCATCCTCGATTTTCTCGCGCAATCTGCGCATATGTACATTAATTACGTTCTCATCGCCATAATAATCCTCTTCCCAGACTTGGCTGTAGATCTGCGCCTTGGTGAATACCCGGCCCGGACTGCTCACGAACAGCTTCAGGATGTGGAACTCCTTGGCGGTCAACTTCAGCTCCTGCCCGTTCTTCCGCACCGAGAAATTATCCAGGTCCACGCTCAGCCCGCGCAGCTCGATACCCTTTGACTTCTCCGGCTGCGTCTCTTCGCTACCCTGCGCTCCGCTCCCGGCTGCGGCCCCGCTTCCCGCCGCAGCATATCCGGCCCGGCGGATCGCCGCCTTCACCCGGGCTGCCAGTTCAATCATCGAGAACGGCTTGGTAATATAATCATCCGCGCCGAAGCCCAGCCCCAGCGCCTTGTCCACATCGCTGTCCTTTGCCGACATAATCAGCACCGGCACAAGGCTGCCGCTGCGGATCATCTGCAGCACATCCGTGCCGCTGCGCTTCGGCAGCATCAGATCCAGCAGCACCAGATCGTAAATAAGCCCGCCCAGGAACTTGCTCACCGCCATGTCTCCGTCATATGCGATCTCCACCTCATAGCCCTCTTTGGTCAAATAAGAATGAACCATTTCGCTGATCGCTTCATCATCTTCGATCAGCAGCACCCTCTGTTGCATAATGAACCTCCCGTACTCCTATTTGTTAAAGTATATCAATGCTGCAGACGCGATTCTACTAAAAAGAGCTAACCATACATACGGTTGTGTACTGAATGACTATTGAATAAGGTTTACATGCAACAGAGCAGCGGCTCTCCGGCAATGGGAGAAGCGCTGCTCTGTTTTCCTGATCATCTGCTGTATTCGGTTATTATTCCTTAGCCAAAATAATATCGAGGGGATCAACAAGCAAGCCCTCTTCAACTTTAAATTTACGATTTATATCGATTCTCTTTTGATGCTCAGCATCCCAATAGAATAATACATCGTATTCCCCATCCGGCAGATAAAAATCAAAATTGCCATTGGTAACTGTTGCTGCATAGGAAAGCGGAGAATCCGTACCGGCCTCAGTAATCATTAGCACTCCATTAGCATGTGGAGTTCCATCCTCATTATAGATCTTGCCTGATATTGCTAAAGGTACCTTGATATCAATCGGTCCAGCGGCAGGTTCACCATTGACAATTGTTATCTGTGTGCGTAAGGCTATACTTTCTGAATTCTTAATGTTCAGCAGCTGTATGTTATAGTCGCCATCCGGTAAATAAAGATCAAACTTACCTGCAACCACAGGGACCCTGTAAATTCCGTAATTCTGAGCATTCATTTCTCTAATTTCCAGCCATCCGTCGTCAATCGGGGAGCCATCCACAAAGCTAATGTTTCCTTCAATTTTTGGAGGCAATTTTATATCCAGATTGCTCTTGCCGTCAATGACCTCAAATAAATAATTAATTCTTAATTGATTGTTGGTTTCGCCATAGATTAACATTTCTACGTTATAATGACCGTCCGGTAGATTAAAGTTGAACCTGCCTGCTTGGATTTCGGCACTATACCAGCCAAGCGGTCCGCTGTCTAAGCGCTGTACAATAATTTCCCCATTCTCAAATGCGGTCCCGTCCGAATACTGGATCGTACCGGCCTGCTGCTCAGGAATGAGAATATGCACTTCTCTATCTGCCTTGCCATTCATAATGTAAAACATATAGTAGAGTGAAATGATCTCTTGTGTAGTTGTGGAACGCAGCGAGTAAATCTTGTACGGCCCATCCGGCAAATCTATTGAGAATTCCCCGTTCGTCAGTGCAGCGGTGTAAATCATATGATCGCTATCCCGTTCTAGGTACAAGATGCCTGTATCAACAGCCTTCCCGTCTGCACGCTCAATGAAACCTTTTACAACCCCATGATTTACAATGGGCGGTGTGGGTGCCACCGTTGACCCAGGTGTTACTATGGGTGTTACTACCGGCCACGAGGATGGGGATGGCGACGGTGAATTCACCGCTGTGGGTGCTACTGTAGCTGTTGGTATTGGTGTTGCTATTGGTGTCGGCGTTGCCGTTGGTGCTGGCGTTGCTATTGGTGTCGGCGTTGCCGTTGGTGCTGGCGTTGCTATTGGTGTCGGCGTTGCCGTTGGTGCTGGCGTTGCTATTGGTGTCGGCGTTGCCGTTGGTGCTGGCGTTGCTATTGGTGTCGGCGTCACTGCTGGCGCCGGTGTCTCTACCGTACTGCCACCTCCATCGCCTCCACCAGCTCCTCCCCCTCCGCCGCCAACTAGTACAGCCGCTGTTGGGGCCGCCGAAGACGCAGCAACCGTTAGATCAGAACCGGCTATATTTACTTTCACATCTGCCGGAACATCTGTGCCGATCGTAAGTTTACCTGGAGCATTCTCCATCGTAATGCCCGAAGCGTTGACAACCGCATTCCCGATGTTGCCTTTACCTGATATTTGTATACCGGCGTTCATTGTCATGGACTTGATATTGCTGCTATTGGACAATTTATTACTGCCCGCTGTTTTATCAAGATTGACTGCCTCCACAGTGCCCCCGCTGAGTTCGATGTTAAGGCGTGAGGCAAGAATATTTACAGCCTTGAAGCTACCGGTCAACAGAATGCGGGCATCCGCTGGAATTTCAGGAGATAACGTGAGAGTGCTGATCTCAGCTCCGGTGAGGGATTCAACGGCAGCAGCGGACTGAATCTGAAGGTTATGGATTTGGGTCTTTCCTTCAGCGACCACTCTTACACTGCCATCTTCCTTGTTAACACGTACAGAACCCAGTGTGGAATCGGCAAGATGAATACTGTTCACCCCGCCGCCTTCAATTGCGGTATTGCCTTTTACTGTTACATTCTGGAGCCGCACATCGCCTTCAGCTATGCCTTCTCCCAGCAGCAGATCTCCAGTGATATTCATATTACGGAGTGTGATACCCGGCACGCTGACCACTACATCACTATCTACTTCCGACATTCCTGACAACGGACCATATATACCTGGTGTTTCATAGATGATTACATATTCATCGGAATCTGCATTTAGCACCGATAGAGCCCTATCCAAAATGACTACGGTCTCTGCCCGGGTTGTATAAGCGAGAGGCCGAAAGTTCCCATCACCGGAACCCTTCATGATACCTTGTTCACTGACAGCCCCGATCGCACCTTTGCTCCAAGCTGCACTCTTAGTAATATCCTTGAACTCAGGAGCCGCAGCCGGTGCTGTCAGCTTGAGCAGCTTGCTGATGATCACAGCCAGCTCTTGCCGGTTGATCTTCTGATCAGGCTTAAAGGTCCCATCCTCGTAGCCTTGTATGTAACCTGCAGCATTAGCCTGCAAAATACTTGAATAATACCATTTACTGCTGGAGATATCGTTAAAATTAGCTTTTTTCGTTTCAGTGAATCCAAAAGCCCTATTAATCAAAACCGTTAATTCCGCCCGGGTGACCGGGTTATCCGGCTTGAATTCCCCATCCGGGTAGCCGGAGATCAGACCTTGATCCATCCATTTACTGATTTGATTCTTGGCCCAGTTTCCTGCCAGATCCGGCGCAATACCCGCAAAAGCTGCGCCTGCCGGCAATATCGCAAGACATATGGCTAGTGCTCCAGCGACTACTTTTTTGCTTACACTTCTTTTGATAAACAAACTGATTCCCCCGACTATGTAGTTATAAAAGCATACAAATTATAAATTTCCTTGCTCTAACTGATCCTTAAGCCCTATGAATCCGTTAAAATTATAGCATGATTCCGGTAAAAGATTGGTATATTTCCGGATTTTATTTTCTAACCGGGAAAGTGAAAATACCGCCTAATGACTGCCCGGTTCTAGTCATATCATCCAGTCTATGAATTCTGCGAACCTGACAGGCTGTCGTCCAGTTCCTCCTATTATAATGAATGATATAATCTCTTATTCAATCTGACAGACAAGGTGGTATGATCATGGCAGCCAAAACCAACAAGCAGCTCATTCTTGAATTCGAATCCTTCATCCCCTATATTCAATCGCTGGACAGCATGGAAGATGCAGACTGGGAGGCTCCGCTGGAGGCCGGAAAATGGTCCCTGCAGGATGTCCTTTGCCACATCATGCTGTGGGACAAATACTTTTATGAGGAGGCCCTGGTCAAAATCCAAGAAGGCCTGCCGCTGACAGCCGAACATCTGGACTTCAATGCATTCAATGCCAATGCGGTTCTATACGCCAGGACAGTAACCCGGCAGGAAGCCATCCGCCAATTCGTCCTGTACCGGACCAAGATTACCGGACTTGCGGCCTCCTTCAGCGATGCGGCGCTAGAACAGAATCATCCCGATGGTGACGGCAAGAAATTCAGTATCCGCAAGTATCTGAGAGATTTCATCTCCCACGACAAGCATCATAAGAAGCAGATAGAGAAATATGCAGCATCAGTTGCGGTCCCTAAATCATAAAACTGCGGCCCCGTCTGTCCACTGAAATCTGGATAGATGGAGCCGCAGCTTTTGATCATTCTTTTGGATATAAACGATGCTTAATCTTGATTCCTAATCACAATATCGAACCTCTCATGAACCGGATGCATGAATAACTCATATTGAATTCTGCGCTGTTCGTGGGACTTCATTATTGCCCGGCAACATACCTCTCCACTTCAAGAGAAGCCAGCAGCAGCGGCGCAACACCCATAGGTACATCAGATACAACTTCTTCGGAAATGTAGTAATCGTAGGAGCCGTTGCGGTCTTTGCTGAGCCCTGCCCCGTGACAGATCTGGTGTAGATGAACGCCTTGTTCATCTTCGGTCACCAGATGCTTAAGGATTCCCTCGTAGCCGCTTAACATCGCTGCCTTGAAGGAAGGCTCCAGATAGCGCAGCCGCAGGGCTTTGGCCATCGCATAGACGAACATGCATGAGCCTGTCGCTTCGAGGTAGTTGCCCTTGCGTCCCGCCTGATCCAGCACCTGATACCAGAGGCCGCTCTCCTTATCCTGCACCTCAACCAGCGCACCGCACATCCGCTGAAAAATCCCCATCACCGTTCCCCGCTGCGGATGGGTCAACGGGAAGTGCTCCAGGCAGTCCACGGCGGCCATCGCATACCAGCCCATCGCCCGGCTCCAGAAATGGGCCGACAATCCGGTGGAGGAATCCGCCCACTCCTGCTCCCGGGATTCATCCCAGCCGTGATAGAACAGGCCGGTACGGGGATCACGGGTTCGGCGCTCAATCAGCAGCAGCTGACGGGCAGCTTCATCGATCAGCTCCGGGCGCCCGAAGACTGCCCCGTATTCGGCCAGGAACGGCGAAGCCATGTATAATCCGTCCAGCCACATCTGGAAGGGATATATTTTCTTATGCCAGAAGCCGCCTTCGGAGGTCCGGGGCTGTCCGATGAGCTGCGCTGCCAACAGATGAGCGGCTTCCGCGTAGCGCTGTTCACCCGTCTGACGGTACAGCCAGAACAGATTCTTGCCCTGATTGATCTGATCCAGGTTATATTCCTCCAGCGAATAGGAGCGGATGCTTCCGTCCTCCCCGATGAAGCTGTCCATATGCCGCTGCATGAACGAGAGGTACTCAGGCTCGTTATGCTGCATCCCGGCCCGGGCCACTGACATCAGCAGCATGCCGGGGACATACGCCCAGCGCTCCATTACATACTCGTGCTCCCCTTGTTCATTGCATTGTCCGATGAAGGTATCCGCGATTCTGCGGGATAAGCCTGTGCTTACTGCTTCTGATATAGACATCTCTATTCCTCCTGTCATTTGCGCTACCTGTTACCCTACTCCTGCGGACCGGCAAGCTGCTTAAGCAGCCAGGCATACGCCGGTTCCCCATGAATCTCATGACCCCCTGTGAAAAAATCCGCCGCAAGTCGCCCTCCACGGCCCTCTGCCGCATAAATCAGCTCCAGCCGGTCCAAGGCTTGCCTCGCGGCGGCGGGACCAAACAGATGGTCCGCATCCCCCGCCTCCAGGAACAGCCCGCGCGGTGCAATCAGGCCCAGCAGATCCGGCATCTCCGCTTCCAGCAGAATGCCCGGAATGTAATTGTCCAGACAATGATTCCGCGTGAGAATGCTGTCTTGGAACGTATTGGCGTAGCCGCTGACCACCGCACTGCTGATCCGTTCATCCAGTGCAGCCGTGAAGCCTGCCACCAGCCCGCCGCCGGAGATGCCCATAATGCCGATCCGCTCACCCTCCACCTCGTCCCGCTGCTGCAGATAATCCAGCGCCCGCATCGTCTCATAGATGCGGAAGCCTGCCATCGTCTGCCCTGTCATCAGCAGCGCCGCGGACAGGCGGAAGCAGGAATTACGTCCGGGCTCGCCGCTGGCAAGATCCTCAGCCAGACGCCTGTCTCCGAAACCAAGTACCTCGGGAGCCGCAACGACGAAGCCTTGCTTCACCAGGGAGACGGCAAAATCCTTATGCAGTCCCGGGTCCCCCGTCCGCTCCGACCCGTCCGGGTTCAAGCCGGTAATCTCGCGGCTGCCGTAGCCATGCCCGTGAATAGCCAGCACAGCCGGGCAGGGAGAGCCTGCCGGCTCTTCCGGGATCAGGAGATACAGGGCCATTCTAAGTCCTTCATAGGTAGTGATCTCTATACGTTCACGGATATATCCGCTGCAGACTGTACGCTCCAGCTGTACCGGTTCAAGTGCCGCCCTCTGAGAAGGGAATCCGCCCAGCCGCTCTATGAACCTCGCGGTAAGGGATGCCCTCCATTGTCCGAATGGAAGGTCTGCGCTGAAGGCAGAGCTGCGCGGTGCAGACGCCGTCAGTTGATTGATATATTGTTCAAGTGATTCCATCAGGGAAATCCTCCAATCCTGAATGCCTGGGTCCGGGTGTACCACGGTCCAAGTGATTAATATCCCTCGGGATGCCAGCCGTCCAGCACAGACAGGATCCGGTACTGTGCGGCTTCCTGCGCAGTTAACTGGCGAGACCACGCCACCCGGCCTTCGGGGCAAGCGCCCGGGCCGCTGCTGCCGTACTCTTCATAGCGGCTGGACTGCTCCCGGTCCGGCTGCCCCCAGTTATGCCAGCCTTCTCCGGTCACCGATCCGTCCATCACCGTGCGGATGAAGGCGACATGCGCGTAAGGGCGCCAAGGGCGTCCGAGATAGCACTCACTTACCCCTTCGCCGCCGGTAATCCGGCAATCCAGGAACACATAACCGAAGGCGGCTCCCTCCGGCGTTGAAGCCGCTGTGATATACCCTCTGGAGCGCTTGTTATGGAGATGGCAGCGGTCAAACAACGCGGTGGCCGGGCCAAAAATATAATCCACATCCCCCTCAATGTAGCAATCATCATAATATTGCCGCCCCGGCCCGGTATATAGGGTATCCTGATCCCCTAGCAGACGCACACGCCGGAACACAGCCTGCCCGGCATCCACGAACGCCGCGACCGCCTGTCCTGTTCCCGGGCCGGAAGTGTTGCGGATGGTCAGATTCTCGGCAGTGAAGCCTTCTGCGAACACGTTCAGCGTCCCGGTGCGGAAGGTACGCAGCGGTTCACCGTCTGTACCGAGCGTATGGGCATTATCATTCCACGAGATAATCGTGGAATGCTGATCCTCTCCCAGCAGCAGGATGGGCGGGGCTTCGCGGACAACCGTAACCTTTTCCTCATAGATCCCGGGCTTAATCCGTATGGTTACGGCTTGCATCTCCCCCGGCGGAATGGAATCCAGCGCCTCCTGCAGACTGCTGAATCCTTCTCCGGCATTCTTCGAGACTATCATTAACATTGAACGGCTCCTTTCACAGCAACCTGAATGTATTCTATAATAACCGTAACAGCTTCCAGGAGAAGAGGAGATGTATGAACAGCGTATCTGGCCCTAATCCCAAATATTATCTTGAAGACGGACGCTTCAGCATCCAGCATATGAAACGCAAAGGCATCACTGCCATGCCGCGCCCCCACAGCCATCAATGGACTGAGCTGTATTATCTGACGGACGGGGAGCGTGTATATTTCGTGGACGACCGGGTGGTTACGGTTCACAAAGGCGAGCTGATTCTGATTCCCGGCCGCGAGCTCCATTCCACGGCCAGCTCTGAGAAGGCCGAGTTCGAGCGGATCCTGATCAACTATGACCCGCTGCTGCTGCCCCCGGTGCTGAGGGACGAGCAGCAGTGGTTCCAGAGCCGCCGCTACCGCTTGTTCAGGCTGACTCTGCGCGAGCAGAATGAAGCGGAGTCCCTGCTGAACCGCATGCTGGAGGAATCCCGCCTCCGTCGGCCCTTGTACGAAGCCTGTGTCACCGCGCTATTGACCGAGCTGATGATTCTGCTCCAGCGTTCGGAGAGCACGGCCCAGTCCGGCGGGACCCTCCATCCGCTGCACCATCTGGTAACCGATGTCGCCACCTATATCCGTGCCCATTACCGGGAAGCGCTTACGCTGGAAGAGACCGCCAAGGACTTTTTCATCAGTCCGTCCTATTTGAGCCGGGTATTTCATCGCCTGACCGGCTTTCATTTCCGGGAATATATCGTCCATATCCGGGTCCGCGAGGCCCAGCGCCTGCTGGCCGGTACCCCCGCCAGAATCCAGGAGATTGCTGGGGCAGTCGGCTTCGAGCATCTGTCCCATTTCAATAAAACTTTCAAGAAATCAACCGGCCTGACCCCGCTCCAGTACCGCAAGGAAGCAGGGGCACTGCCTGCACCGGAGTCTGGAGGGTAGTATCCGTTCCGCCCCGTACCTCTGCTTAATGCTCTGTGATGGCCAGCTCTCCTGAACGGACAAGCTCAACATCACTGCACTTATGCATCTGTACCTGCGGCTCCTCCTGCGTCTGCAGCCTGATCCGGTCCAGCTTCAGACCTGCGGCATGGCGTAGGATGATGCCCCGCCTGCTTATGGCGCTGAAATTCTCCACCGTAAGCGCAGCAAGCGGCATTTCCGGCAGCCCGTTCACCAGCAGGGCGGTTGCCGCCCCGTGGCAGGCCATATTCCGTAGCGTGATGTTACGGAACTGCGGAGTCTCCTCCGTGACCGGAACCTCCTGCTCATCATAGCCCTCAGACCCCTCAACCCCGGCATAGAACAGGTGGAAGGAGACCGCTTCATGGACGATGCCTGACATCTGTATATTTTCTACCCGGATATCCTCTACTACGCCGCCTCTTCCCCGGGTACTCTTGAAGCGCAGCCCGATGTCCGTACCCATGAACACGCAGTCGTTCACCCGGACCGCATGTACACCGCCCGACATTTCACTGCCGATCACTACCCCGCCATGTCCGTGATAGACCGTACAATGGCGGATCGTAATGTACCGGCAAGCTCTTCCTGCCCGGCGGCCCTCCTCATCCTTGCCCGATTTCAGGCAGATGGCATCGTCGCCTACATCGAACCCGCAGTGCTCGACCAGCGCATGTGTACAGGACTCCAGATCCAGCCCGTCTCCGTTCTGGGAGTACCACGGATTGCGCACTTGAATATGTCTGATCGTAACCTGCTCACAGCCCATGGGGTGCAGACACCAGGCAGGAGAATTCTGAAAGGTCGGCCCCTCCAGCAGCACTCTACGGCAATTCCGCAGGCTCAGCAGCGCTGGACGCAGATACGCACGGGCAGGGAGGTAGGCTTCCCTTGCTGTCTCGCCTTTTTTCTTCAGGCTCAGATAACAGGCTTCTCCCGCAAGCGCTTCCTTGGAAGGCCACCAGATCTCACCCTGTTCATCCAAGGCCCCCCCGGAGGCAAGCAGGCTATTCCACTCCAGTTCCGTCCGCTTGAAGCGCTTCACCGGACGCCAGGCCTCACCGCTGCCATCGAAGATGCCTTCACCGGTAATGGCTACATCGCTCAGATCCTCTCCGTCCAGCGGAGCCTGGCACCGCCAGCCGGCAGTCCCTTCGTAATGGGAGAACAGCAGGGGATACCGCGAATAGTCGGGTTCAAAGCATACCAGTGCCCCCCGCTCGGCACACAGATTGATCCGGCTGTGCAGCGTCAGCGGCCCGGTACGCCAGATTCCAGGCGGGATGATCACCGTTCCTCCTCCCGCAGCTGCGCAGGCATCCAGGGTATCCTGTATAGCAGATGTACAGAGCAGCCCTTCAGCTTCTGCCCCGTAGTCTGTAATACGGAAGGTCCGCTGCGGAATCTGCGGCAGCTCGGGGATTGGATAAACTTCGTAATCATGTATATTAGTCATCGTATTCCTCCATCTCTGTCTAATCAAGATCTATTCAAGCTCTTCATAGCTGAACCAGCCGTAATCCGCAACATTGCTGCTCTGCGCTCCGCCCGCACTGGCGTACATTCCGATATAGGCCCCTGTAAAACCTCCGGCCCAATCCGTGCTCAGCACCCGGCCGTCAGCCTGTTCATGCAGTGCGGTCCAGGTGTCTGATCCTGAAGCTCTATAATAAAAGCTGTAATCCTGCCCCCTGGCTTCTACCTTAAGCTGTACGGTATCCAGCGGATAAGGCGCAGAGGCCAGCAATTGCTCAGCTCCTCTGCTGCGCACAGTCAGCTTCAGCAGCTGCCTGCCATCCTCTGCCACCCGTTCATAGCGGAAGTGGTTGTCCGCATTCTGGATCAGGGCCAGTCCGGCGCTCTCTCCTGCGGCCTCCGGCTGGAAGCGCATCTCCGCTGCGGCTCTGAAGCTGAGATGCTGCTGCCGTCTTCCGATATAAGCCGGATTGCCGGTCTCTGCCAGCACCTCCGGCTTCAGCCGCAGCCGCAGATGTCCCGGATGCTCGCTGAGGCTCCAGAATTCACCGCGCGGCGTGCGCAGGAAGTTCCAGGCGGGGCTAAGCTCCCCGTCAGCAAAATCATCACGCACCGGCAACAGCGGCCACTGCGTCATCGGCAGATTCGGCGCTGGCCCCTCAAGCTCCAGTACGCCCTTACCGGGATTCACTACCGGCCATTCGTCCTCCCATTTGACCGGTGCCAGGAAGGTCTCCCGGCCCAGGTTGCGGTAATATCCCCCGCAGGTCCGGGAGGCCAGGCAGAGCATCCACCACTGCCCATGCTGCGTCTCGACAAGTTCCCCGTGACCCGTATTCACTATGGGGTACTCCCTGCCGAGATGGCGGTGGGTCAGGATCGGGTTGGCCCGGTGCCCCTCATAAGGCCCCGTCACGTTCCGGCTTCTGGCAACCGTTACCGCATGGGTATGGCCGGTGCCGCCCTCAGCGATCAGCAGATAATACCATCCTCCTATGGAATACAGATGCGGCCCTTCCTGGGCATGCGCTGTCTTCAGCGCACCTTGCCAGAGACTGTGCTTCGGGCCGGTAAGCCTGCCTTGCGCCAGATCAATCTCCTGCAGCCAGATGTCCATATGCTTCGGATAATCCTGGCCCCCGGGAGGCACCCGGTTACCAGTGTAGTAGACCTTGCCGTCCTTATCGAAGAACAGGGAAGGATCAATGCCGGGCGCATCCTCCAGCCAGACCGGATCTGACCAGTCTCCCGCCGGATCAGCTGTGGTTACATAGAAATTATGCGGCTGCTTGTGATTATCAACAAATGTCGTGATCATATAAAAGAGACCTTGATGGTACCGGAGAGTCGGTGCCCAAATCCCTCTCGACGGGAGAATTCCGTCCAGATTGAGCTGGGACGGACGGTCCAGCACATGGCCCAGTTGACGCCAGTGGACAAGGTCCCTGCTGTGAAAGACCGGAACCCCGGGGTAGAATTCAAAGCTTGAAGTAACCAGATAATAGTCCTCTCCTACACGGATAGCCGAAGGATCAGGGTAGAAGCCCGGCAGCACCGGATTACGGAATGTTCTCAAATTCGGAAGTCCTCCTTCACACGGGCGTTATGTACAAATACTCAATCAACGATAGGTAAGCATAACCCATTATAGTTCGGATAAGTTTAATTTTCTTGCGCTTTCTATGTTCTTTTTCTTGTTTTTTATACTTTCTTGTCCTGCAAACAGAAACAGCGACAGCAGAGGACGGATAACGTCTCTGGCTGTCGCTGTATTATGGAAGCAGAATTCACTTTGGCAACGGCTTACTGGAATGAATAAATCAGACTGAATCAGATTGCATTAATCAAGTGTTTTAGCATACTCTCTCAGCTGTTCAGGCTCACTTGTGTGATACACCATTTGTTCATGATCAAAAATCACAATTACGGGCCGTTTCGCTTCCAGGCCCAGTAGCTCCAGCCACTTCAGCTTCTTCTCCTCTGTATGCACAGTCACATGCGGGATATGCTCCACAAGCGCAGGCTCGGAATTAAGCGCCTCATTTACTTCATCATCCCAATCCCGTGAATTGGAGAACATATGCAAGTGGAGTACATTCTCTTCCTTGGACACTAGCTGATCAATGACATCTGCTTTCGTAGGGCCGCAGCCAGCAATCAATAAGAATACTGCAACCAGCAAGAACAGTCTATGCCAATGCTTAAGCATGCAATTCCCCCTCCCTATTCCATCTACATACCCATATATTACTACAATAATTCAGCCTTACTTCCTCACATAGAGCGAATAGGTCTCTGGAGCGGCAAAATGTAGTTTCTGCGCTAACCGGATAGAGGCAGTATTGTGAAGGTCACAGTCCCATCTTGGCGTGATCTGACGTTCTAAGCACTCCAGGATAAAAGCTTCGGCAACACATTGAGCCACGCCCTTTCCCCTAAACAAAGGATTCGTCACTATATCAATTTCAGCGTACTGTTCGGACGAGAATATAGAGACACATTCCCCAGCAAATACATCGTGTTCCGTAACAAAGAAACCGAAGCCCTTGTCCGCAAAACGCTCCACCGATCCCCAGTATTTCCGGATGTACGCTGCATCGAACTCTCTATTCACCTCAAGCGATTCCTTGTTTGTCCTGTTCAGCCGGAAGCCATCCGGTATACCCACTCTTTGCGATTGCATGAAACGGTGCTCATTGAATGTAAAAGAATACCTCGGCATCCGCTGCAGCTTCGCCCCTAAAAGCTCATTGATTCTGCGATCCCATCGTTCAGAGGATGAAAATAACGTAAATCTCTGATTAAGCATCTCTCTACGCTTGAATTCGTGCATAAGCATGGGTGCAAAATCATCATTTGTCTCATCCCCAACCACTGTATAAATGCCTGAAGAAGTACCGATCAGCGCCGAAGACTTATCGACGATGATGTCCCCGGCAATATAATGGTCTAATACCGAATACGCAAATGTGGGATAATCCTTACCTTGGTTGGCATCTATTATCATTACAGTCCAATCCTTTCTACAGAACAAATCATTTGGTTCACATAAAATTAGATAAATAACTAATTACATGATAGTATAATGTTCTGAAATATACAATCGTTTTAATTATACGCGGTGTAGCTTACGGTACCGGGATGGCGTTAATCCCAGCTTCGCCGTGAACACCCGGCTCAGGTAGAAGCCGTTCTCGTAACCGCACTGCTGGGCGATCAGTTCAATGGGCAACCTTGAGTCCTCCAAGAGCTGGCAGGCCCGTCTGAGCCGGAGTCCGGTCACAAAGTCCGAAGGGGCCATCCCATAGGCTGCACGGAAACGCCGCGTTAATTGTACCGGTGTAATATCAAGGGTAGCGGCCAGCTCCTGCAGGGTCATAGGTGTACAGGCATGCTCTAGCAGCCATTGCTTAGCCTGTTGCATCAGCGGGCCCGGGCTTGTCTCTCCAGAGCGCAGCTCCTCGGATGCACTGCTGCGCTCGATTTCAAGCAGCCTCCACAGATCCTCCAGCATATGCTTCATCCGGCTATAGCCAGGTTCCTCCTGAATCCCTCTTCCGATACTCCGCATATAGCGGTAGGTAGACATCAGGCGCTCCACATCCCTGACAGTCCATCTGCCTCCAAGCGTTGCGGCGTCCTCCGGTCCCCCCTCTTCCTCCCATTCGAATTGTATGAAATGAAAGGTCAACGGACTAAGCGTTCTCCGGTAAAAGGTTGTCCCCGGCGGACATACAATGATGTCCCCGGACCCTCCTTCCCCTTCGTGGTCTCCGAAGCGGTAAGCGAATTGTCCCTGCTCCACCGCAAATAAGGTCCACACAGGGTAGGTGTCGTGCTCCAGCAGGAACTGTTTTTTCTGCTCCCAATAGATGTGGGCTGCCGGACGAACCGACCAATTCATGCGCATGTTCTGACTCCCCTCAGATGCATTATTCAATGAAATAAAGTGTATAAATCAAGAAATTATATGCATGTCATTTGATTATTGATTATTCTATCATGAAACTACGGATATATTAACACACACCAAAGGAGAGGTTCAACAATGCGTAGTGAAACGGTCAACACGGATGTAACTGTGGTAGGCGGCGGACTGGCAGGGGTATGCGCGGCGATTGCGGCAGCCCGTCTGGGCCAGCGTGTGGCGCTGATTAATAACCGTCCGGTGCTCGGCGGTAACTCCAGCAGTGAGGTGCGGGTATGGGTATGCGGTGCAACCTCGCACGGTATCCACCGGTATGCCCGTGAAACGGGGATTATGGGCGAGCTGTTCGTGGAGAACCAGTACCGCAACAAAGACGGCAATCCGTATCTCTGGGATATGGTTGTGCTTGAAGCGGTTAAGGCCGAGCCGAAAATCCAGCTGTTTCTGAACACGGATGTTCATGAGGTCGATGTTTCCGAGGATGGCAGCGGCCAGCGGAGCATCCGGTCCGTGACCGGGTGGATGATGGGGTCGGAGCGGAGAATCACTTTTGAAAGCGCGGTCTTTCTGGACTGTACGGGAGATGGCCTGGTAGGCTTCCTGGCAGGGGCAGAGTACCGGCTGGGCCGTGAAGCACGCGAAGAATATAATGAGGAATGGGCGCCGCTGGTCGCAGATGATATTACGCTCGGCAGCACACTGCTCTTCTATACCAAGGACGCAGGTCATCCGGTCAAATATATCGCTCCAGCCATGGCAAAGGATATTACACAAACCTCTATTGCCGAGCGCCGCATCATCCGCAGCGGCGACAACGGCTGCGCCTACTGGTGGATCGAATTCGGCGGCGAGCAGGACACTGTTCATGACAATGAGGCCATCCGCGACGAGCTGTGGTCTGTGATCTACGGGATCTGGGACTATATTAAGAACTCCGGCAAATTCGACGCTGACAACATGACGCTGGAATGGGTCGGCTCGACTCCGGGCAAGCGGGAGTACCGCCGGTTCATTGGCGATTATGTCCTGAATCAGAACGATATCCTGGCCCAGCGCGAATTCCCGGACCGCGTTGCGTTCGGCGGCTGGTCCATTGACCTGCATCCGCCGCAGGGAGTGTACGCTACAGAGTCAGGCTCGAAGCATATGTATTCGGACGGCAGCTATCACATCCCGTTCCGTTCGCTGTATTCGGTGAACGTGAACAATCTGCTGATGGCCGGCCGCGACATCAGCGCCTCGCATGTCGCGTTCGGCACGACCCGCGTCATGGCTACCTGCGCGGTCATCGGCGAGGCCGCCGGTATCGGCGCGGCACTCTGCGCCGCCAAGGGAATATCGCCGCGCGAACTGCATGCGGCCCACCTGAACGAGCTGCAGCAGACGATGCTGCGCCAGGATGCTTCCGTCCTCGGGCTACTCAACGAGGATGATGCCGATCTGGCGCTGAAGGCTGCGCTCAGCGCTTCCAGCGAGCGGAGCCGGTTCGGTGTGGAGCATTCCGCATTCAGCGTCCCGCTCACAGCGAACATCGGCATCACCGTTGCGGCCGATCCGGGGCTGAACGGAATTGAGCTGCTGATCGATGCGGCCGAAGCCGCAGAGCTGACGGTCGAGCTATGGGAGACCGGACGGCCCGAGAATTATATTCCCCATACGCTGATTCAGTCCGCGTCAGCTCCCGTTCAGACCGGAGCCGCCCAGTGGGTGAAGCTCCCGGTTCAGTGGAAGCCGGAGTCACCGCGCAATGCATTCTTGATCGTCAAGGCCAACGCTGTACTGTCGCTGCATATGGCAGATGAGCCCGCTTCAGGAATACTCGCCTACGGGCATAGTGACACCCCCGCAGCCTCGCGGGACTTTGGCGAGAATCCGCCTGCACAACCCGTAGTGCAATGGGACAAAAAGAAATTCGACCACAAAGCCCCGTGCCTCCGTCTGTCCGGGATAACGAGTGCCTTCGCTGCGGATAAAGTTATCGACGGCTACCTCCGCCCGTACGGCGGTCCGCATATGTGGTCCTCTGACCGGATGGCCTCCGATCAGCCGGAATGGCTGGAGCTGGCCTGGAACGAGCCGGTAACTCTGCGCGAGGTTCACGTTACCTTCAACGACGATGTCAACGAGGATCTGATCAACCTGCATCATCATATTACGCCTTACGAAATCCTGCCAACACTCGTTAAAGAGTATCGTATTGAAGCTTACATGGATGGTAAATGGACCACAGTTGCCGGGGAACGTGACAACCACAAGCGCAAGCGGGTACACACGCTTAACGAAGCTGTGAGAGCCGACCGCCTTCGCGTGGTAGTGCTTGAGACCAACGGCAGTGAGTATGCGGAGATTATTGAGGTGCGGGTATATGGTTAAGGGAGCGGACTAAATTTAACACATTGAAATTTGAAGCGGAAGGCTATAGCATTTAAAATGTAGACTTCGGTAATACAGCTAAAACAAGTATGGATGGCAGACATGGTCAGTTAAGAATATCCCGATCAATGCCGGAACAGCGGTAGGAACCCATACGGTATATGTTACTTTTGTGAAGTCAGATTCCACCACAGTTGCAAATTTAATTTTGTTGCAGTTCAAATGGGATGGAAGCTGTTTGATGTATGTTGAGCGGGGCCTGACTGCGGTCAGGCCCTTTTGACGCTGAAGGAGCTATTGATCCGTCCACTGCTCAAAGAGGTTGTACAATTCATCAAGGCGTTCCTCGTTTTCGGCCGCGAACATTAGCAGATGGCCACCGTTGTTGTTCATAATCATAATCAATTCACCCGGCCGGCCAAAAAAACGTACGCCCGTGTACAAATCTGAATCGGCTTGGCGGGATGGAAAGTTCTGCTCAATTCGCTCCGCAACAGCCTCATCGATATCCCAATATTCTTCGCTGCTATACTCCATCGCCAGCACTGCCTGCAAATGGGCCATGGCCAGCAAAAATTCCTTAACAGACGAACGCAGGCGCTCCCATTCGGCTCCGCTGCGCACATAGACGGGAGGATTATCAAGCTTCATATCCGCTGCACGGATTCCCCACACGCAGGCTTCTTGATTTTCGGTATAAAAGATGCAGTAATCTTCTTCCATATAACGCGGAAAATTGTGAGGCTGAACCAGAAAATCCTGAGTCGCGTTCAATGCAGAGTGGGCCCCAAGCTCCGTATAATACGCCCGCAACACCTGCGGAATATGCCCGTAGCGTTCCATCCACGGCGTTAACGATTCATGATCAAATCCGCACGGTTCCGTAATATGGAACAGGTCTCGAATCACTGTAAAGTCTGTCATTACTTATCCCTCCCCGTTCGTCGATATCCAAGTGTTAATTAACGTAATCTTAACATAGTTTATTGTGAAAAAAGCCTAATCCTTTGCTCAAGGATTAGGCTTTTTGCAGTTTATTTTAAAGCTTCATATAACGCAATAAGAGCCAAGGACTGTCCGTACGCCATAGGTCTGAGAGCAATGTTCTTGTAATGGTCCTTATCCATTCCCATACCGGTTCCCGCCGACACATTTAGCACGGTTCCGTCTCCGCTAATATTTTGACATACCGACTGAATGGCCTTATCTGCCGCAGCCTGATAGGAGGAATCCAGAATATCGGCCTTGATGCCTTTGATAATCCCTGCGGCAATTGCGGCCGACCCGGATACCTCTTCATAGCTGGATGGGTCCTGCAGGACGGTATGCCATAGACCGGATGCTGCCTGGAGAGATACCAGGGCATTGACCTGAGCAGTATACGTATCAATCAGAAACCGGCGGAACCCCGGACTAATCGAATCCTGGCAGGCTTCCAGGTAATCGACGATCCCATAGGTAAACCAGGAATTGCCGCGGCACCAGAAGATACTGCCGAAATTATCATTGCGTTCGAAGCTCCAGCCGTGGAAGAATAAGCCGGTATGTTTGTCGAACAAATACTTGATATGGAGCAGAATCTGGTGTTCAGCTTCGTGTACCCACTCCGGCCGGTTAAACTTGCGTCCCGCCTGGTTCAGGAACAGAACCGCCATGAAGAGCGTATCAATCCATAACTGTCCATTGTGCAGGTGAATTCCATCCCGGTTGCCGATGGCAGTGACCGTATGCTGAAAGCCGCCTTCTTTGGTTTTGGGCAGCTCATGAATGAGCCAATCCGCATGTTCCCGGCATAGCTTCTCCAGTTCACTGGAAGACTCAAGCTGATCCAGGAGCAGCACCAGAGGCAAATAAGGAGCGGTTGTATTAATGTTTTTGGAAGGCAGGCCCGCCTCCAGGTTACGGGAAACCCAATTCCGGAAAAATTCCATGTAACGCGTATCGCCATAATACTTTTGCAGCTTGTACAGACCATAAAGACCTACGCCCTGAGGCCAATCCCATTCTTCAATGCCGAAATCCCGTTGCACAATCCCTACTCTAGTATCGGCCTGAACCACAGTTTTATCCTTTTCATAGTCGCTGCCGCCCAGGTTCATAAGCCTGTCTACGACCAGCCCGATCTTCTCAAGCAATAGTTCATTTGTCATCGATTATCAGCTCCTTATTATTCCTTAAGTCCGCTTAAATGGTCCGCAGATGCCACTGATCATTAATTTCTTTAATTAACGCCAGATCGCATTTGGGTGTCCGGTCATAGGCTACCAGGCCGTTAATCTCCTGTTCCACATCCGTTAACTGTGTATAACAATATCCATAAATAATCTTGGACGCGTATACCGCCTTCATGATTCTTCCGTATTCCTGAACAAGATCCTCTGCAGATTGTGCACTGGTATATCCCCAGCCATCGTCAGCGCCAGCCTTATAGCTGATACCCCCGAATTCAGTTAACAGGATCGGCTCGCCCCGATGCTCATATCCGTCTGCATATACACTGCGGGCCGATGGCTTGGAAGCAAGCATGGTATCTTTGGTAGAAAGAATCCGCTTGAACTCTTCATACTTATCGGGCTCATCTGCTCTGCCATGCTGATAATTGTGTACCGCACAAATGTCCGTCAGCGTCATTTCCCATCCGTCATTCGATATGACTAACCGGGTATTATCCAATGAATGAATCAGACTATACATGGCTACGCTGTGATACTGCTGCTGCTTATCCGATTTCACCAGCGGAATGCCCCAGCTCTCGTTAAGCGGGACCCAGGCCACAATCGAGGGATGATTGAAGTCACGGTCAATAATCTCAATCCATTCTTTGGTTAACCGGGCTACAGCATCATTATTGTAAGAGGCGTTCGCCGCACATTCTCCCCATACAAGGAACCCTAGCCGGTCCGCCCAATATAAAAACCGCGGGTCCTCGACCTTCTGATGCTTACGGCAACCGTTGAACCCTAATTCTTTGGCTAATTCAATATCCTTCTTCAGATGGTCATCCGTTGGCGCTGTAAGCAGTCCTTCCTGCCAATACCCTTGGTCCAGTACAAGCTTTTGATAATAAGGTTTGTTATTCAGATAGACCATACCATTCTCTGTATGCACCTTCCGCATGCCGAAATACGATTGAATCGAGTCCACCTCAACCCCGTGATCGTACAGCTTCATTTCCACATCGAACAAATTAGGAGCTTCCGGGCTCCATGTCCAGCCGGCCCGATGAAAGTTTGTGCGGAATATTTTTAGACCAAACAGATCTACTATTCTGCGTGTTATAGGCTGTAACAAACGTACCCGGTCCTGAATAACAAGTGCTCCGCCAAAAGAAATACGAAGTTCCAAATCCAATTCTTCTGATCCATGTCCCTCCGATTTAACCTCTATCCCAACACTCCCTTGATCCAAATCCGGCGTAAACTTCACCTGCTGAATATGCACAGGGTTGACCGCCTCCAGCCACACGGTCTGCCAAATCCCGCTCGTGCGCGTATACCAGATGCTTTCGGGCTGCTCTAACCAGAACTGTTTGCCCCGGGGAATAGTCTCGTCTGTTGATGGGTCCTCTACATGAACCGTTACCTGTTCCTCTTGTCCGGTCAAGGCATGTGTAATATCAAACGAAAATGAAGTATGTCCGCCCTCATGCATCCCGATATATTGACCATTCACATACACCCAAGCCCGATAATCTACCGCTCCAAAATGTAATCTCACCCGCTTCTGATACCAGTCTGGATCGAGTGTAAAATTGCGCTTATACCAGACATAGTCATGAAACGTGGTATCGTGTATTCCGCTGGCAGGGGTCTGAAACGCAAAGGGAACTTGAATGGTCTGGCTTAAATTTTCACCTGGATCAAACCACCGCTGCGCGGCTCCCTCATTGCTGTCATCAAATTCAAATTGCCAGGTTCCATTTAAGTTAAGCCATGCGTCTCTGACGAACTGCGGACGCGGATATTCCATCCTGTGTGTCATCCAGCTTCAGCTCCCATCTTAGTAGTCACAACAATAAAAGTTAACTTTTTGTGGTTTTCACCGTTAATCTTCCTAGCAAGCAAGCAAATACTATCATGATGAAAGCGTTCTTTCAAGCTAATATCAGCGTTATATGTGATTTTCAACTTTGTGGTATACAAATAAAAATCCATACTTAAATAGATCGTTTATTGTAAACTAAAAAGTTAACGATATGTTATACTATTCAACAATCGGCGGAAGCCACAGATATGACAAGGAGGTATAATTATGTTCTTAGAACTCGATGAGAATGGTATTTCTGTTTTGAAGGCATTGGCATCTGACACTAGAGCTTCGATTCTTAGACTATTGTTACATACACCGCTTACTGTCAGTGAGCTGGCAGTAAAACTAAACTTAAGCAAAGCTATCGTGTCACGCCATATCCGGTTACTGGAGGACGCCAAGATTATCAAGCTCCAGGACAACATGGAGGCTGCCGACAGCCGAAAGAAGAATTTCATTGTTGCGGTAGATCATGTTGCCCTCAACTTACCGCAAAAGCTCCATCTTCCTTTTAAAGTCATTACGAATGAAATCAAGCTGGGATACTATTCTAATTTCTCAGTCACCCCTACCTGCGGATTAGCCAGCCAGGCTAAAATTATCGGCAAGTTAGATGATCAACGGACCTTCGTCTCCAATGACCGGATCGATGCATCCTTACTTTGGTTTGCCGAAGGCTTCGTTGAATATATGATTCCGAATGACTTCAACCACAATTTCACTGCAGAATTATTAGAGTTATCCTTAGAGCTCTCTTCAGAGTTTCCTGGCTCCAACAATAATTGGCCCAGTGATATCGCTTTTTATATCAACGATGTTTTTTTAGGCACCTGGACGGCTCCGGGGAATTTCTCAGATGTGCGCGGGAAATTAACACCAAACTGGTGGGATAACGAACTAAGCCAGTATGGCCTTTTGAAGCATTTAAGAGTCACCAAGAAAGATACGGGAATAGACGGTCAAAAAATATCATCGGTTACACTCGCCCAATTAAAAATCGAAGATTCCCCCTTCATCAAGCTGAGGATTGGTATTGACGGGAATTCCAAAAACAAAGGCGGACTTACCATCTTCGGGGAGCACTTTGGAAATTATTCGCAGAATATGCTGCTTAAACTATTTTACACAGAAGCAGAGTAATGGATATTTAGGCTGGGCCTGCCCATCATACTCCCTCCCCTCCCCCCATATACATAGGAAGAACGGTTTACAAGCTGGAAGGAGAGATGGATGCATGCCCGGTGATGATGAGATTAAAGCGCTGGAGCGGTCGATTGCCGAGATTACGGAGATTGCTTCCGGGTTCGGGCTCGATTTTTATCCGATGCGTTATGAGATATGTCCGGCGGATATTATTTATACCTTCGGTGCGTACGGGATGCCCACCCGGTTCGGGCACTGGAGCTTTGGCAAGACTTTTCATAAAATGAAGGCTCAATACGATTTCGGCCTGAGCAAAATTTATGAGCTGGTCATCAACTCTAATCCGTGCTACGCCTTTCTGCTTGACGGCAACTCCCTGGTGCAGAACAAGCTGATTGTTGCGCATGTGCTGGCGCATTGCGATTTTTTCAAGAACAATATGCGCTTCTCCATGTCCAACCGGGATATGGTCGAGAGCATGGCGGCCACCGCCGACCGCATCAATGATTATTCCGTCACTTATGGCACAGACACTGTAGAAAGCTTCATTGATTCCGTGCTGGCGATCCAGGAGCATATCGATCCCAGCTTGATCCAACCGCGCAAGCTGGGCAAGACCCATCTGCTTGAAGCTAAGATGAAGGAGCGCAAGGATTCCCCTCCCGGCGGGCCTGGACCGGCTAATGCTTACAGTGAGCTGTGGGACTTGGAAAAGAGTGATGACGTCCCGCCAGTACCGGAAACCGCTGGCAAACGCACCTTCCCCCCGGAGCCGGAAAAGGACATCGTCTGGTTCATCCAGCAGTATTCCACCGCCCTGGAGGACTGGCAGCGCGATATTATGACTATGCTGCATGACGAAATGCTCTATTTCTGGCCGCAGATGGAGACCAAGATCATGAATGAGGGCTGGGCTTCCTACTGGCATCAGCGGATTATGCGCGAGCTGGACCTGACTGCTGAAGAAACGGTCGAATACGCCAAGCTGAATTCATCGGTGGTGCAGCCCTCCCGCCAGAGCCTGAACCCATATTACCTAGGCCTGAAGATTTTCGAGGACATTGAGAAGCGCTGGGACCGGGACAAAATGTTCGAGGTGCGTGAGCTAGATTCCGACATCTCCTTCATCCGCAGTTATCTCTCGAAGGAGCTGGTGAATGACCTGGACCTCTATGTATTCGAGAAAAAGGGCCCGGAATGGAAAATTACCGATAAAGCGTGGGAGAATGTGCGCGACCAGCTGGTGCTGGCCCGGGTGAACGGCGGCTCCCCGTACCTCGTCATCCAGGATGCCGATTATGAGCGGAACGGCGAACTCTTGATTGCCCACCGTTATGAGAGTATCGAGCTGGATCTGAAATACCTGGAGCGCACGCTCCCGCATATCTACGCCCTGTGGGGCCGTACCGTGCATCTGCAGACTGTTGTGGAAGACAAAAATGCCCTGTTTACCTATGACGGCAAAAAGGTGCAGCGGCGGTTTATGTAAAGTAATGAATCAGTTCTCACAATAAGCCGCAGTGTAGTTGCTATGTGCAATTACGCTGCGGCTCGTTTTTGATAACATAAGAATTTATACCGTCCCATGACAACCAATCTGATACGAATGCTGCTTCTGCTCCAAACTTCAGTAAACTTAAAGATTGCCCCCCCCCGTATCTTTAGATGGTTCCCATTCGTTTATATAGTAAAGAGTACTAATTCATATAATAGGAGAGAAGAAATGATGAAAATTTCAAATGGAGTAGAAATGCTGGAATTGCAGGTTGAAGTATTCGGCAGTAGTCAAGAATTGAATCCTACCCTGCTTTGGGACGATGAAGCTGCTATTTTAATTGATACCGGCACACCCGGTCAATTCGAGCAAATACGTGCAGCCATGAACGAGTGTGGAGTCTCCATGGATAAGTTGAAGGCAATCATTTTAACTCATCAAGATATTGACCACATCGGCAGTCTTCCTGAAATCCTGCAGGAACTTGATGGAGATATTAAAGTATACGCTCATGAGCTGGATAAACCATATATTGAAGGCCAATTGCCCCTTATGAAAGTGAATCTCGATAGTATGGCTTGGCAATTAGAATCCCTTCCGGAAGACGAACGTTTGAAAATAGTAGCCTACTTGTTAGAGAACTCTCCTAAGGCCAAAGTTGACAGAACCTTAGCTGACAGACAAGAGCTTCCGTATTGCGGGGGAATTCAAGTTATCTTTACACCCGGGCATACGCCTGGACATATTAGTCTTTATTTGAAACAAAGCAAAACCCTTGTTGTTGGTGATGCAATGTTCAGTGTGGAAGGCATCTTGAGGGGACCCCACCCGCATTCCACACCGGATATGAACACAGCTTTCCGTTCCCTAGAAAAATAT
Source organism: Paenibacillus sp. FSL P2-0089 (assembly GCF_038595095.1). Taxonomy (NCBI): domain Bacteria; kingdom Bacillati; phylum Bacillota; class Bacilli; order Caryophanales; family Paenibacillaceae; genus Paenibacillus; species Paenibacillus sp. FSL P2-0089. The sequence continues at coordinate 1,905,440 of NZ_CP152006.1, read as the reverse complement.
TTAGACTTCGACATTACATCGGTTATTTGTTATCACGGAGGATTATGTAAGGGTAACGTTAATGACCAGCTCCAAGAGCTTGTCAGGAAAGCGTAAACGGCTTAAACAAATACTAAAGAAATGTCGAAAAGTATGACAAGCGTGTTGCCCAGAAAATAATAAATCCGCCCTTCCCATCGCCCCCTCTCCCCCATATCCCCTGCTGCAAAAAATACTTAAATATAAATTATCCCAATTTTGTTTTAATAGTATCCGAATGGGTTAAATATCTCCTGTGATTTATAATGGGTAATTCTGGATGGTCTATAATTACCCTCATACAGAAACCAGACGGGAGAGGACGTAAGTGAAAGTGAAACAAATGGCAATACTGCTGCTCATCATGTGTGTGATTCTGACAGGCTGCATGGGGGGCAGCAAAGAAGGAAGTCCAGCGCCTTCATCCAGCCCCGCCGCCACGGCAGCTGCCGAGACGAAGAACACTTCGGGGAACCCTCCGCCGGAGGCTTCACAGACCGTGTACGATCTGAAGCAGAAGTATGATTCGGACGAAGCAGATCACAATCCGGGCATCATGCCTATGTATAATGTGGAGCAGGATATGGAATTCATCTTCAGATTCAATACCGATCTTGGCTCAGAAGCCATTGGCAAGACGTTATCCGTACATACCGATATCGAGGCGCTGCCGGAGAGCAAGGTCGCGACCCTTGAGGATTCACAGCTCGTAGACGGCAAAAGCGTGTACTCCATCAAGCCGCTCGGCTTCGGCGTCCTTCCCTCCGATTCTCTGCGTGCCACGGGAGACAGTTCCTGGGGGAACGCCCCGGTCTACTACATCCGGCTCAACTATGACCTGGATGCCAAGTCGCCTACTCTGCTGAAGCAGCCAGTGATCATCCCGTTTACGGTGAAATCGGATCTGCCCACGCCGACGCTGCAAGCCGACATCAGTCCTGACGGAAGACTGACTCTGGTGTGGAATGAAGTTCCGGGCGCGGAAAGCTACAATATTTACAGCGCCTCCCATATTACAATGGAGAACATCAATGAGCCGCTCAGCGGCGCCGAGCAGGGCTATGCGGATCAGCGTCCGCTGAAGATTGCAACGGTACAGGGCAATGAGTATAACGACTTCATGAAGGACGGCCGCGGTGCGCTCGGGATTGTGGATGAGACCATTACAAGCGTCCAGAACAACAATGTGCAAGGGGAATATTACGTTACTGCCGTTCAGGGAGACAAAGAATCCAGATTCAGCCGCTCGGTGGACACCGTGGCATTATCCAAACGGCTGCCGCGCACCGTGGCTCCTGAGGATAACATCAACCTGAAATTGTACAAGAATGCCAAAGAGCTGCCCAAGACCGTCCCGGTCCAGTTCATTGACGGCTCCAAAGCCTCAGTAACAGTGATGTACGATACCGGAGCTGTGACTCTTAAGGCTTCCGGTCCAACCGATGTCCCGTACACGATACAAGGTACTGCGCTCAAAGGCTATGTCCAGGTTACGCAGTTGACGGAAGCGGATATTACCAGTCTTGCAGCCGCCCAGAGCAACAAGGCGAATCCCGGGTATGTGGAGCCGCAGAATGACACGGATTATGTGCCTGCACCGGATGTACCGACCATCATCGACAACAGCGATAACGGGAACGCTAGTGAACCTGGAGATAATGTCATCGACCAGCAAAAAGAAAATACCAAGAGCAAGGTAGAGGAAGGCAACAAACAGGCGGTTCCGGGCACCACGATACGGGCAGATCTGATTCATGCAGACTCTGCGCTGGAGGAGTATCTCGCGTTGACCCTGATGAACGGCGACACTGAAATCTCGCTGCAAGCCTTCCCGGAGGCGCAGAATGCCCGTACCCTGGTGGATGTAATTGAGAAGGTAGTCTACCAGAACCCGCTCATTCTCGGCTTCCGCGGCTATGGCTACGATTATGAGAAGCTGACACTGAATGTGAAGTACGATGATTCTGCCGAGATCATCCGCTCCAAGCAGAAGGAGATCCTTGCCGAGGCAGATAAAGTAATCGCTGCTGTGATCAAGGAAGGCATGAGCGCGGATGAGAAACAGATGGCGATCTACGATTATCTGAATGATAACACCGCCTATGACGATGCTGCACTGGAGAATGCCATGGAGCAGGAGTTCAAGACAGTGGATGCGAAGTATAACGATTCTTTCAATACCTATGGCATTCTGGTTAAAAAAGTCGGCGTATGCATGAGCTATGCCCATACCTTCCAGCTGCTCTCTGATCTCGTCCAGGTCCCTTCGATGGTCGTCACAGGAACCATGAGCGGCGTGAATCACGCCTGGAACAAGGTGAAGATTGGCGACGAATGGGTCAACGTTGACCCGACCAATAACGCCACCAATACCGGACTTCCTTATCTGCTCTATAACTCCAATGACGCTACAGCCTCCGATGTAGAGTATGTGATGGACAAGGGCTACTGGCTGGATCATGAGCTGCCTCTCTTCAAGGCCACCAGCAATGCCTACGATTATTACGTGACCCAAGGGCTGGAGGTAGATTCCCTGGACGCCTACAAGACCAAGCTAGCCGAACAACTGAAGAAAGGCGAGACGCTGGTAGTCCTGCGCGTTCTGGGCAATACCGACAGCTCGGAGCTGATGCAGAAAACCGCCGAGGTCATCAAGCAACACGATGCCGCCAAGCTGGATAGTGCAGGCATGGTTGAGCTTGGAAGCTACGTTGCGGTTCAATTGGACGCTGCAGCCGGGCAATAATAAACGGACAAAAGGCAAGCCCCTGCTGCGGGGCTTGCCTTTTCTTACATTCTAAATTGCCGGCGACCCTCTGTCTATTCCACTTCATACGGATAGTAGATATCGCTCAGCTTACCTGCCTGGTAGTAAGGGTACTCCAGTTTTTTTTGCACCAGGCGTGCAGTGTCTGTATCCACTAAGCACTCAATCAGGTACAGACCAAGATCGATCGAGGACGTTACTCCGCCTCCGGTGAAGGTATCACCGTCCCGGACGGCCCGGGCCTTAATGACTTCCCCGCAGTAAGGGGCAAGCAGATCGTAGGCTGACGAGTTCGTGGTCGCTTTTTTCCCCTCTAAGAATCCTGCCGCCCCTAACAGCAGTGCACCGGTGCAGACCGACACTTTATAACGTGCGCCTTCTGCCGTTCGTATCCAGCTCATAAAGTCCTCGTCATAGCGGAGTGTCCGGGTCGGCATGCCGCCCGGGAGGAAGACCAGATCGAAGGTGCCCAGATCAGGCAGCACCTCATTGGCCTTCATGGTCAGCCCCCGGTCATCCGTCACCTCCGCTTTGTTGGCGCAAAATGTCCAGGATACGTTCTCCTTCGCCTTCAGGATCGCCACCCAGCTCACCGCTTCATAGAACCCCACAACATCCATGCTGGTCATGCCGTCGAACAGAACAAATGCCATTTTCATAACCGTCACCCATCCTCTCTGAATAGAAGATCAAGCACTCATTGCCAGAAATACTGCATCTTCTTATACCCCACATCCCATACTTTCAAGCCGCCTTTAATCGTGATCTTCAGCTCATCCCCGGGCTCAACCGGCATCTCATATACCACAGGGTACTGTTCAGGATTAGTACGTTGAAAATCTCCAGTATAATTCAGAATCTCCTGGCCATCCCGGGTAATACTGATCTCACCGGAATAATCCGTTGGTTCGGGGTTTCCGAAAGTGAAGGAGAAAATCGTCTGTCCCTCAGACTTGTACGTGAATGTTCTGGAATCTCCGCCTTCAGCGCCATACAGGTTAGAGCGGAGCGGTATCTTCTGTCCGTTGATTTGAATACTGTCCGGTTTGTCTGCGGATGAATTGCCCGAGGTGTCCGTCCATTCCGTGATCGCCGTAAACGGACCCTCTACTTTAGTTAATATTTTGTCTACCGCCGCGCCTAGTCCCCATAAAGCTATAAAAAGAACCAACCCTGATATAGCCGTTGCCACCAGATTGCGCCCGAGGCTGCGGTAACGGAAACCAAGCTTGTACGCTCCGAAGCCAAGGGCTGCCCCAACCGAATTCTGAAGAGCGTCGTTGATATCGAAGCTGCCCAGGAAGGTAAGAGCCTGGATCGTTTCAAGCACAAGAATCGCGATCAAGAATAAGGTGATGAACCGGACGAAGCCGACCCGGTACAGCCATGGAATCAATATGCCGAAAGGAACAAACGCAAGCGTGTTCCCGAAGCCCACCAAATCCATCAGGGTAGGAGGGAAAAGATCAGATGGATACGGCAGCAGAAGGAAGTTATCAGGCATGAAAATAAAGGTGTAGACGGTATGATCCGATGCCTCACCTCTGCCGAAAGCAAAGAACATAAAATAAAGAACAAACAGTGTGTACAATATAGTTACCGTTAGCAAATTCTTGCGTTGTTTGACCATGGTTAACTCCTTCACTCTATATTTCCACTTATTACAATTAAACGGTTAGTGGTTTCATGAAACCCGTTCCCGTACAGGGACATAAATCTCCATCACGGAATCCACGCGGGCGTGACAGCGTTCGTCGTAGAACTCAAAGTTCAGTTTATCTTCGTCATGCATGTAGCCGCTGCCCGGGAACCAGTCCTCGAAGATATATCTCCAGGTACTCTTGACCACCTCGGCAAAAGTCTCCGGTCTCGCCTCATCAGTAGCGTCCACCGGAGGTGTCGTGAATACCACGTACTGCGCCGCCGGTACAACAGCCGTAAGCATGTCAGGAGTGACCTTACTGAAGTCCTCCACTATAACCCCCAGCAGATACACAGCATTACCGCCAGCGTCTGACGGTATACATAAGCCGACCTCCCCGTGCTTCGGCGGATTCAGCTTTGCGTACATCTGATCCTCCAGATTGTCGCCCTCATAGTAATACCAGAAGGAAGCGACATCCTGCGTAGCATTCCCGGCCTCTACATCCGTCTCGATTCCATACCCCGCTACGTTAAAAGCAGGCTTCGTCACCAATACAGGCTCCGCGATGTATTCCTTGATGTCATACGCCAGCCGGTCCCGGACATAGCCGTTCATCCGCGCCGCATACTGGGAGGGGCTGTAGCCGTAAGACTTGCGGAAGGCTTTGGCGAAGCCGCCGGGAGTCTCGAACCCATACTCCAGCGCGATGTCCGTAATTCTCCGCCCGTTGAACAATTCAACGGCAGCCCGCGACAATCTCCGGGTGCGCACATATTCCATGACCGGCATGTCCTGAGACTGGCTGAACATCCGGCAAAAATGAAACAGCGAATAACCCGCATACGCCGCAATCTGCTCCGCTGTCAGCGGGTCCATGAGATGCTCCTCAATATAATCAATACTCCGCCCGATCTCTCTGCTGTAATTCAGTGACTCCACCGGCCTTTCAGTATACATAGGTGCATACATTATAGCAGATGGCGGACTCCGGGACTGATCCAGTCTTGCTATATAATCAGACAATCTTGTCAAATATAGCGGCTGCGAACAGGCGGGCTTTCTCAACATCCAGCTCATCGGGATGCCCTTTTTTATCCAGATTGAAGCCCAGCGGGCTGAACTCCCCGGGACAATGGAACTCACCGATCACGTTACTGCCCTTGGCCGCCAGTTTGGCCTCAACCAGTGCCTGATTCTTGAATTCTCCAGAGCCGGATGTGCAGAAAATAAAGACATTTTTGTCCCGGAGCGGCATTCTCTTGATGAATTTGAACATCCTGCGGTGAATTTTGGAGGCGTAAATGCCTGAACCGAGGCCAATCAGGTCATATACGGACAGCATCTCAGGCTTAACGTCCTCCACTTTGGCCAAATCTGCCCCCAACACTTCAGCCATAGCGGCTGCAATCTTCTGTGTGTTCATGCTACGGCCGGATCGGTAAATAATGATAGTCTTCATAATGGCGCCTCAATTCGTTATATTTAAAATATGAATGAACTTAATTAAATTCATTCATTTCAAGCCAAAATAAAATGCCCAGGATATCCACTGAACATTTAATAGTGTATTCTGCCGCCAGCAAAGCGATGCCGGATACCTTTGTCAATGCTGTGTATCCGTCAAGCCTTTCATTATAAATTCGACCAAATAGTCCAAGATCTGCGGGAAATAGCTAACCCCGATCTCTTCCTTGTGAATGTCGATATACGGCACGGAGTTGAACAAGGCAAGAATCATCCCGTCCTCCAGATCTGTTCTGATTTTCCCCCTGGACTTCCAGTGCCGGATTAATTCCAGCGTGCCGCTGTTCATCATTTCATGAATACCCTCTATTCCGCCATGCTCATAGAATTCCTTCTCCAGCTTGCTGAAAAGAGCTTTGTTGTACCATTCCTTCAGGATTGGATTCGTATTGATCCCGCTGTAATTAAGCGCCATGATTTCTTTGAGCACTTTGGCAGGCTCGTCGTCCAGATTGACCGAAGATTGCAGGATACTCCGTTTCAGCTTCTCGTTCTCCTGCAGATAAATATCGATGAACAGCTTCTCTTTCGAAGCGTAATAATTATAGAACGTGCCTACGGCATATCCGCACATTTTGGTGATGTCGGAAATATTGGTGTCCTTGAAGCCCTTGGAGCTGAACAGCTCTTTGCCGCATCTGAAAATCTCAGCCTTCTTATCTTCCATCCGTATGCCCTCCGCGCCTGAGTGAATAATATATAATTCATTCATAATGTAGCATAGCCTTGCAGGCATTACAATGCACTTTTATATTCAGCTGACACGAATCACTTCCCATTTCGGTGAATAGGCTATTGTAATGACTTCAAGAATGGAGGGTTCCCGCATGAATTACAGGAACGAAGATTCGAACAGCTCAGCTCATCCGTCAGGCTATCGGCATCTGCCGCAGCCCTACCCTTATTCGCATTACCACTACCTGGTACGTTCGGAGTCCACTGAGGAGACCGCTCCGAGGATTGCTAAGAATTCCGCAACTGCCGGGAATACGCAGACTGTCAGGGCCTCCGAACCTCCGGCCGCTCCACATAAGCTCGAGAATGACCATGCGGAGGACAACATGGACGGCTGGCAGCAGATTCAGAATGCCAGCAAGCCGCAGACGGTCCTCGAAAGTGGACATCCGGCTGCCGCGAACAAGCCGGTGGACGGCCATCCCGGGGCAAGTCAGGCCGGCGGAAAGGGAATTCATGTCGATGTAGGAGGCGAGTTAGGGGGTAAACACGGCATCGGCATGAATGCCGGAGGAAACCTGGCGTACAGCGGCGCAAGCATGCAGGCAGACGGCCATATCGGCAGCAGCTCCTGCGGGATCGAAGCGCAAGGCGATACCCATGTGGGCAACGGGCAAGGCCTCGGAGTGAACGCCGAAGCCCAGGCCTTCGGCAAATACGGGGTGGCTGCACAAGGCAAGGCCCAGCTCGGCGGCGGGCAAGGCGCAGATGTCAAGTTGGGCGCACAGGCCGGGGGCGATCACGGGCTGAATGCAGATGCGGGTGCTCATCTGGGGCTTAGTCAAGGTGCAGGCTTTGACTCTCATGTTCAGCTCGGCGGCAACAAGGGCATCGGGGCTGAGGCCAAAGCCCAGTTCGGCGGCGGCGAAGGCGCAGGCATCGGCGTGGGCGGACAGCTCGGCAAATATAACGGCCAATTAAGCTTCAAGATTGGCGGTAAGGAGCAGGAGCCCAAGGACTCTCAGGAGGATTAGAAGAATTAGTTATCCAGTCCGCACGGATTCGCCGATCAGGCGCTTCGCTAGACTAAAGGGAATATCCCTAAGCCATCACCATGGCCTGGGATATTCCCTTTTGGCTGAGCGTTCAAGTCTTAATTAGCTCCGGGACAGACAAGAGGACTGCCTGATGGCAGTCCCCGGTCCCCAGTATCCGTGAATCCGCCTCCGTCAGCGGTTCAGCAGGCTTCCGACATATTTCAGCAGCTCATTGGCACAGATCGGGCAGTAGTTGTGCTCGTCGATCAGGCGGCGGCTGACCTCGTTGATCCGTTTGAGCTGGCTTTCATCAGGTGTCTTGGAGGAAGTGGTGATTTTGACGATATCCTTGAGGTCCGTGAACAGCTTCTTCTCGATGGCTTCCCGCAACCGGTCGTGATTGTTGTACTCGAACTTCTTGCCCTTGCGGGAGTAGGACGAAATACGGATCAGGATCTCCTCGCGGAAGGCCTTCTTCGCATTCTCCGAGATGCCGATCTGCTCTTCAATGGAGCGCATCAGCCGCTCATCCGGCTCCATCTCCTCATCGGTAAGGGGGTCGCGGATTTTGGACCAGTTGCAGAAGGCTTCGATATTGTCGAGATAATTCTCGAACAGCGTTTTGGCGGATTCTTCAAAAGAGTAGACGAAGGCCTTTTGCACTTCGCTTTTGGCGAGAATATCGTATTCCTTGCGGGCAATAGAAATAAAGTTCAGATAACGCTCGCGCTCCTCCTTCGTAATCGAAGGATGCTGATCCAGACCGTCCTTGATTGCCCGCAGCACATCCAGCGCGTTCATGCACTGCAGATCGCCTTTGATCAGGGCGCTGGAGATGCGGTTAATGACATAACGCGGGTCGATGCCGGACATGCCTTCATCTAAGTATTCGGTCTGCATCTCCTTCAGATCCGCTTCCTTGTAGCCCTCGACCTCTTCGCCATCGTACATACGCAGCTTCTTGATCAGATCCATCCCCTGCTTCTTGCTCTCCTTGAGCCGGGTCAGGATTGAGAAGATCGCCGCCGCACGCAGCGCGTGAGGGGCAATATGCACATGCTTCATATCGCTCTGGCCGATCAGCTTGGCGTAGATCTTTTCCTCTTCAGAGACGCGCAGATTATAGGGAACCGGCATGACGATCATGCGGGACTGGAGCGCTTCATTCTTTTTATTGGAGATGAAGGACTTATATTCTGTCTCATTCGTATGGGCCACGATGAGTTCATCAGCACTGATTAGCGCGAACCGCCCGGCCTTGAAGTTGCCCTCTTGGGTCAAGGACAGCAGGTTCCACAGGAACTTCTCATCGCATTTCAGCATTTCCTGGAATTCCATCAGGCCGCGGTTGGCCTTGTTCAGCTCCCCGTCGAAGCGGTAAGCGCGCGGATCGGACTCCGAGCCGAATTCGGTAATGGTTGAGAAGTCGATGCTCCCCGTCAGGTCAGCGATATCCTGCGACTTCGGGTCGGAAGGGCTGAATGTACCAATCCCCACCCGCTCCTCTTCCGACAACAGCACCCGGACCACGCCAACCTGTTCAATGTCCCCGTGGTACTCATTCTTCAGCCGCATCTGGCAGGACGGGCATAGATTGCCTTCAACCCGTACGCCAAGCTCCCGCTCAATCTCCGGACGCAGCTCCAGCGGAATCAAATGCAGCGGGTCTTCATGCATCGGGCAGCCCTCAATCGCATACACCGCACCCGCATCCGTACGCGAATATTGCTCCAGGCCGCGCTTCAGCAGCGTTACCAGCGTTGACTTCCCTCCACTGACCGGACCCATCAGGAGCAAGATCCGTTTGCGCACATCCAGCCTTCGGGCTGCGGAATGGAAGTATTCTTCCACCAGCTTCTCCACCGCACGATCCAGTCCAAAGATCTCCTGTTCAAAAAACTTATACCGTTTACGTCCGTTGATGTCCTCGACGCCGTGTGACTTGATCATGTCGTATACGCGGGAATGAGCCGTTTTTGCGGGAGAGGGGTCTAGTCTCAGCAGTTCTATATAGTCCTTGAAAGTGCCGCTCCACGCCAAACGGTCGTTCTCAGCCCGATACGAAGCTATACGCTCAAAAATATCCATGGCTCGCTGCCTCCTCTTGCGCTCCTACTTGCTCCACCAAGCTTAGAAAGTGTATTACATACCTATGCGGCGAGCCCGGAATAGTTGACCTCTTTTTTGCTGTGCTATAATAGAGAATCATGAATTCTCTATTATAATTACGCTGCAATCCAGGGCAGGAGTGACAACCAATGGCGATCAAACAGGAAACGGAGCTGTATGCTCCTTTGAAGGGATTTTTTGAACGGCAGGGCTATGAGATCAAGGGCGAGGTGCGTACCTGCGATCTGGTCGGTATCCGGGAGGACGAGGCCCAGCCGCTAATCGTAGAGATGAAAAAATCGTTCAATCTCGCTCTGCTGCTGCAGGGGATTGAACGGCTGCGGCTCAGCCCTAACGTCTACCTCGCGGTAGAACGCGTCAGGGAGAAGAAGGGCGCGGTCAACCAGCGCTGGGGCGAGCTCACCGGGCTGTGCCGCCGGCTCGGCCTCGGGCTGATCACCGTCGTCTTCTACAAGACGAAGGCCCCGCTCGTCGAGGTGCTCGCGGAGCCGGGCGACGCGCCGCCGCAGGCCCGCAGCGCGGTGCGCCGCCGCGAGCGCTTGCTCTATGAGTTCCGCGAGCGCAGCGGGGACTACAACACCGGCGGCAGCACGCGCGTCAAGCTCGTGACTGCCTACCGCGAGAAGGCGCTGCGCGTGGCCCTCGCGCTGCAGGCCCTGGAGGCCGAAGCCGCCGGAGCGGCCGGCTTCGGCGGAGGGCGCGCGGCGCTAAGCGGCGCGCCGGGCACTGCCCTGGCCGCCGGGGAGCCGGCGGCCGCGGGTGCGGCAGCAGCGGCGGCGGGTGATGCCGCTGCGGGTGCGGGCCCGGCGGCTGCGCACAGCCGGGCGGAGGGCGCGCGCGGCGTCGGCGTCACGCCCGCCGCGTTGCGGAAGCGCAGCGGCGTGCCCGGCGCCGCTGCGATCCTGCAGAAGAACTACTATGCGTGGTTCTTCCGGGTGCAGCGCGGCCGCTACACGCTCACGGCCGCCGGACAAGCCGCGCTGATCGAGTATGCAGCGGTCGCGGAGATCAGCGCGGGCAAGCTGTAGGCCCGCGCCTGGCCGGAGCGGATCTCAGCGGATTCTGGCCGCAGCTTCATCAGCTGAACCCGGCCCGCCCGCGCTTGTCCATCCGTTCGCAGCCCCACCTGCCGGACCCAGGCTGCCGTGTCTGCCCATCTGTCCGATCACTGCTCCATCTGCCGGCCCCAGTCAGCCGCGCCCGCCTTACATAGGCATTCACGCAATCATGAGGCGTTCACGCTCGACTGCCCAACCAATAGATGGAAAATCAACACTTAAATCATTGAGTTTTTCCCGGCGCAAAAGATTAGTTGGATAAACAACACTTATTTCCCACCATTTTGTCTCAAGTAGCATATTTCAGCTGAATAAATGTACTTTTTCCAACTAAAGTCCCAACTCTCAGGAATCCAGTCAAATTAGATGCTCTTTTTCCACCTATCTCCACAGAATAAAGTTACTGGATAAGCGCCAATACATGTATTCGGTTTTTTACACACATTTGGTCCGCTTACCTTCGCCCCAGCACATTGTATTCGGTTTTCCGCACACTTTCGGTCCGCGTACCCTCGTCCATCACATTGTATTCGGTTTTTCACACACATTCGGCCCGCTTACCCTCGTCCAGCACATTGTATTCAGTTTTCCGCACACATTCAGCCTGCGAATCATCTCTCGCGCCAACTATACAAGCACAAAAGGAGTTGTCCCCACGCAGACCTGCTGCGAGCGACAACTCCTTTGTACCTTCTCTATCCACTTACCTGATCTATACTCTAGAATATCCTACTGGTTTATACTGTGCTCTTCGCTCATTCACTCCAAGCCCCAGCCCTTCGCTTATTCGCTCCTGGCTCGCCCTAAGCAAGCACCGTATACAGCAGCTCCTTCTCCTTAACCGAGGTGGCGCCAGCAGACTGGATCGACTGGTACTGCTGGATGTTCGTAATAATAACCGGCGTAATCGTGCTATAGCCAGCCTTCTCGATCTCGACCAGATCGAATTCCATCAGGAGATCGCCGACAGCCACCCGGGTTCCGGCGGTTACCTTGGGCGAGAAATGCAGGCCTTTCAGCTTCACCGTGTCGATGCCGATATGGATCAGCATTTCCGCTCCGCTGTCGCTGACCAGACCAATGGCATGTCCGCTCTTCGAGAGCGAGAACACCGTTCCCTGGACCGGCGAGACTACGCGGCCTTCGGACGGCTGAATGGCATATCCTTTACCCATAATCTCTTCCGAGAAGGCCGGGTCGCTCACTTCGCTGAGCGGCTTCACCGCTCCGGCAATCGGACTGAACACCTCTTGATTCACCATCGTAGGCTCAGCAGTAGCGCCGATTACAGTAGTGTTAGCGTCAGATGTGACAGGCTCGGCAGAAGTCACCGCAGGCGCAGCAGCAGCTTCCGGCTCATCCTCAAAGCCGATAATATAAGTGACAATGGCAGCAACTGCCGCCCCGATGGCGAAGCCGATGACCGAATAGACAAAGGTCGCACCGAGAACCATCGGGATGCCGGAGAGCCCGGCGAGTCCGCCGATGACATACGCTTTTACCTTGAACAAGCTTAGGAACGCACCACCGGCGGCTCCGCCGATCAGGGCAGCGATGAACGGTTTCTTAAGCCGCATATTCACACCGTACATAGCCGGTTCTGTAATCCCCATGAAAGCCGTAATACTTGTGGACAGGGAGAGGGACTTCAGCTTGCTGTTCTTCGTTCTCAGTGAGACACCCAGCGCACTGCCCGCCTGGGCGAAGTTCGCCACCATCATAATCGGAATCATATAGTCATAGCCAAGCTGTGCAATGGATGCGATCATGATTGGAATCAGAGCATAGTGCATCCCGGTAATGATCAGCAGCGACATGGTTCCGCCCAGCAGCAGGCCTGCGAACAATCCCGTATTCTCGAACAGCCAGCTGATCCCTCCAGTCAGGCCATCCCCGATAATTACTCCCAGCGGGCCTACGGCAATCAGGGTAAGCGGCACAATGACCAGCAGCGTAACTGTCGGAACGATAATCAGCTTCAGGGAAGCATAGGTTACTTTATCAACGGCTTTTTCCACATAGGAGGCCAGCCATACTGCAATCACAATCGGAATGACGGACGAAGCGTAGGTTGCAGCTACCACCGGCAGTGAAGCAAAGGTAACAGGCTCCCCGGACCCCAGCAGCGTGGTGACGGTCGGATGCAGAATGGCCGCACCTATCGCAGCAGCGATGTACATATTGCTTCCCAGCTTACGGGCAGCGCTGATGGCCAGAACAATCGGCAGGAAGTAAAAGGCACCGTCCCCGATCGCCGAGAGAATGATATACGTGGAGTTCTCTGTCCCCATCCAGCCCACCGCCACCAGCAGGGCGACAATCCCCTTGATCATCCCCGCACCGGTAATGGCCGGCAGGATCGGTGTGAAGATTCCCGAGATGAAGTCAAACAGCTTGCTGAGCGGATTCTGCTTCTTTTTCTCCACCTTGTCACCGGAAGCCTTCTTCTCAGGAGAAACGGACATATTGCCAATCAGCTCATTGTAGACCACCGGCACATCATTGCCGATAATGACCTGGAATTGCCCGCCGTTAATCATCACGCCCATAACCCCGTCCGTCTTCTGCAGGGCCGCTTTGTCCGCACGGTTGTTGTCATTCAGATTGAAGCGCAGACGGGTCATACAGTGGGTTACCTGATCGATATTGTCTTCTCCGCCGACAAGCTTCAATATTTCTTTGGACAGCTCTTTTGTATTCATAAGATGTTGCTCCTTAGATGTAGTATGTTTTCCGTAAAAAAAAACCTAAACGCCGATCAGCGGGGAAAGGCAGTCTTCTGCCTCCAGCACTGTCCGGGTTTAGGTTTTGCCTCTGTTCCGAGTAGCAATCCTGCACCACATTATTCTGTTATATCCTCATTACGGATAATCCGTTCAATATGAATGGTCAGATACAATATTTCTTCCTTGGACAAGACCCGTTTGTATATCTTGCGGGAATAGTCCGCTATCTTCACCGCAACCGCATGGGCAGCCGGGTACTGCTTCATGACCAGATCATGCAGCGCATGATCCTGGTCCCGCTCCTCCATCGGAGTGCCCTGAACCACCCGCTGCGCAAAGAACTTCAGATGGGTCAGGAAGCGGTAATACCCGAGTGATTCTTCATCCAGCTCAATCAGGAAGCTCCGCCGGACAATATTCAAGATGTCCTTCACGATATTCGTGATACTTACCGTCTCCCGCATCTCACCGTTCATCTGCGCATTAACCAGATGCATCGCGATGAAAGCGCACTCGTCCTCCGGCAGCAGAACCCCAAGCCGTTCCTCGATAATTTGCAGCGCCTTGAGTCCAATGGAGAACTCCTTACGGTACATCCGCTTGATTTCCCACAGCAGTGCATTCTTGATTTGAAGCCCCTGACGGTGGCGGTCGATGGCGAAATGGATATGGTCCGTCAGTGAGATATAGATGCTGTCATGCAGCTTCTCCCCGAGCACCGTCTCGGCATAACGGATCACTTCATCGGTGCATTCCACATATTCCAGCGGGATCTCCGAGAGAAGCGACATCAGCTTCTGTGAACCTTCTTTATTCTCCAGGGCGAATACCTTCTCGACCTGAGCATCCTCAACATCATCCCCGGCCTGCTTCTTGAAGGCGATACCGCGGCCCATTACGACCCGTTCCTTCCCGCTGGCATCGAGTACGGTGACCACATTGTTGTTGAGCACCTTAGCAATTTTCATTCCATCACCTTACACCGTCAGAGTAATAAAATCCCCCCGCAGGCGCGGGGATACAACATTATCGTATTAAAAAAGGCAAAACCAAAACGGCATCAAAAGAGTGCCCGTTTCTGGTTTTGCCTGAATGAACAGTAACAATCCAGTTATTCTACCTGTAGCAGCATCTTAGCATATCATTGTTAATATGACAACACTTTTATGAAAACGGTTTATTAAGGCCTGTGCTTCTTAAGCTTGCCCCATTTCACCTACAATATTTCACCGTTCGACGAAATCACCTGCTTGTACCACTCAAAAGAATCCTTCTTACTGCGGTTCAGCGTGCCGCTTCCCGTGTCGTCCAGGTCTACGTAGATGAAGCCGTAGCGCTTGGACATTTCCGAGGTCGACATGCTCACCAGGTCAATCGGGCCCCAGGCCGTATAGCCCATCAGCTCCACGCCGTCCTTAACCGCTTCCTTCATCTCCTTGATGTGTTCCCGCAAATAATCAATCCGGTAATGGTCATGGATCGATCCGTCTTCCTCCACCTTGTCATATGCGCCCAGCCCGTTCTCTACGATGAACAACGGCTTCTGGTAACGGTCGTACAGGTTATTCAGGGTAATGCGCAGACCCACAGGATCAATCTGCCAGCCCCAGTCGGAGGCCTTCAGATACGGGTTCTTGATGCCGCCCAGCAGGTTTCCTTCAGTCGCCTCACCCTCCGGACCTGCGGACACCGTAAGCGTCATATAATAGCTGAACGAGATGAAATCTACTGTATTCGCAGCAAGAAGCTCATCATCCCCCGGTTCACGGACAATCTCAATATGGTTCTCGGCAAAATAACGGTTCATATAACGCGGGTACTTGCCGCGCGCATGCACATCCGTGAAGAACAGATTCAGCTGGTCCTCCTGCTGTCTCTTACGTACATCCGCCGGATTGCAGGTATGCGCGTAGCTCTCCATACGGGCCAGCATACAGCCAATCTGCGAGCCTGGAATAATCTCATGTCCGAGTCTGGTAACCAGGGCGCTTGCTACGAACTGATGGTGCAGCCCCTGAAAGACCGCTTGCAGCTTGTTCTCCACGCGGTCTGTAAGAATACCGCCTCCGGTATACGGGCTGAACAGCATGACATTGATCTCGTTGAAGGTCAGCCAGTACTTTACTTTTTTCCGGTAACGTGTAAATACAGTCTCAGCATACTTCACATAGAAGCCGACCACTTCACGGCTGGCCCAGCCGTTATACTTCTGTGTAAGACCGAGCGGAGTCTCATAGTGCGAGAGAGTAACCAGCGGCTCAATGCCGTATTTCAACAGTTCATCGAATACATCGTCGTAGAATTGCAGACCCTGCTCGTTAGGCTCGGCATCATCGCCGTTCGGGAAGATCCGTGCCCAGTTAATCGACAGCCGGAACACCTTGAAGCCCATTTCGGCGAATAGAGCAATGTCCTCCTTGTAGCGGTGATAGAAGTCAACGCCTTCGCGTTTCGGGAACCAGTCATCCGTCTCTCCGGCAAGAATCCGGGCGATACGCTCCGAAGAGATCTCCATCGAATGATCCCCTGTGCGCTTATCCTTTGGCACGAAGGCGATCATATCTGCGGTTGACAGCCCTTTGCCCCCCTGATCAAAAGCGCCCTCCAGCTGATTGGCAGCGGTTGCCCCGCCCCATAAGAAATGCTCAGGAAATCCGTTAAGTACTGTAGCCATAGTCCTTACCCCTTTCATTATGATCTTTCTGCATGGCCTATATAACAGAAAAACCTAAACCTATGGCAAGATCATCGAGCCCGGCGAACGGGTTCAAATCAGTCACCATCAGTTTAGGTTTTGCCTGGCACGGCCAGTAACAATCCAGTAAACGATGTGTTTATGGAAGATTTAATTGACTCCAGCCTAACATAGCATCCAGCAAAATTCAAATGAAAATCTACTCAATTTCTGTGAAGCTCATATTTGCGCCCGTTCCTTCTCCCCTAGCTGCGCGCCGTGAACTCGGTCACCGCTTCGCTCATCAGATTCATTCCAAGCAGCAGCTCATCGCGGCCGGGATGGCTGAAGTTGAGCCGGATACGGTCCGAGCCTCCGCTTACACTGCAGAGCGGGCCAGGCAGGAAGGCTACCCCCTTAGACAGCGAAGCCCGCAGCAGAGCCATCGCGTCCAGGCCTTCAGGCAGCGATACCCAGAGGAACATGCCGCCGGCCGGCATATCATACACACTATGCTTCCAGGCCGGACGCTTCAGCAGCTCCGCCATCAGCTTCAGGCGGGTATTGTATTCGCGGTTCAGCAGCGCGATATGCTCCCGCAGATCAAAGGCCGACACACTGAGCAGATGATGCAGCAGGCGCTGGTTCAGCGAGCTGGACTGCCAGTCCGCCATCTGCTTGGCGGCAGCCATCATGCCGATCAGCTCACGGCTTCCCGCCGCCCAGCCCGTCCGCAGCGCCGGCGCGACCGTCTTGCTGAAGGAGCCGATGTACAGCACATGCCCGCCCTCGCTGACATTCTCCAGCGCATATAGAGTAGGATATTTCTTGGAGGGGTGGCCCTCACTCCGCTGGAAGTGCAGATCGCCATAGGAATCATCCTCTACGATCAGCACATTATGTGAGATACACAGCTCCAGAATCTCTTGCCGCCGGGCAAGGCTCCAGAGTACTCCGCTGGGGTTGGTGAAGCTTGGCGCAGCGAACAGCATCTTGGGCCTATAGCTGCGGATCGTTCGGCGCAGATGATCCGGCAGCAGGCCGTCCCCATCCCCCTGGACCGGAATAATGACGGCTCCCTGCATCCGCAGCGCCTGCAGAATACCGGGAGAAGTCGGATTCTCAACCAGCACATGATCCCCTGGATCGATGTACACCCTGGACAGCAGATCGATGGCCTGCTGGCTGCCCGTTGTCAGCAGCACTCCGCCTTCGGTTACCGCCACCCCTTTGCTGTGGAGCCAATCTCCGGTCAGCCATTCGCGGAGCGGGCCATACCCTTCAGGCTCCCCGTACTGCAGCGCACTTGCATCTGTGGAGATCACGGTAGATGCCGCCTCAGACAGCAGTGACAGCGGAAATAATTCTTCTGCCGGGAGCTCCTCTGCCAGCGAGATCAGCGTACCCCGGCGTGTCTCCTTACGGATACTCAGCAGCGGTGAAGATAACAATGTATGTGCGCGCGAAGAAAACTCATACTTCATACGCTTCCCCCCTTTATCTGGTTTAAGAATATTCCAGTCCTGACGCCATTATGTCGTAATACAGGGATTATGCGTAGATTTGCTTGTTCTGTCTTGAGAAAAGCGCGAACTTCTCAATTGCCTGCGCTCTTGTCGATACTTCCAGCTTCACATAAATCTTGCGCAGGTAGTTATCGATCGAACGGCGGCTGACTTCAATTTCAAGTGCGATTTTGTCGTATGTAATTCCTTGCACAATGCGTTCCATGATGAACATCTCCGTCTGTGTCAGCTGCAAGACGCCTTCCAACCCTCTGGAGGAGGCTACCGGACGGAAGCCCTTTTCGATCCATTCCAGCGGAATGGAGAGGAACCCTTCGCGGATGCCGCGGATCATCTGCAGAAGCTGATCCGGAGTGGCTCCCTTCGACAATACCCCGCTCGCTCCCAGTTCAATCAGGGGCAGGAATATCTCCTTATCGTTCTCCTCCGTCATGATAATAATGTGGGAGCACGGTGAGCTTTTTTTCATGTCCGGCAGCACCTGCTCTACGGTTCCGTCATGCATTTGATAATCACTCAGCACCAGATCAGGCCTTAATTCCTCCATGCCCGCGAGACATTCTTCCCAGGTAGCGAACATGCCGTCTACCGTCAGTCCCTCCTCATCTTCCAGAATTAATTTTGTTCCCAGCATACTTGTGGGATGACATCCCACGATGACCACCTGCCAGACCTTCGTCATTAATGCCCAGACCTCCTGCTATCTATATAATTTTCCAGAATGGAAAGCGCTGTAAGCGTTTCCTGTCAACACGCAAGCAAGGATCTATGCTGTCATAAGTCTATTCTTCCTACTTTTACCTTGAATACGTCCATCAGATATTCCAATCTATAGAAATTGTATCGCAGTAGTTTAACAGGATGCAATTACTTTTTGTCGTTTCTGCGCGGCTCTTTCACTTTTGCGAAAAACCTGAAAGTCTGATAGAATGAGAACTTGAAAAAATATGGCTTGAGGTGATGAAATGCAACCGCTAGCGGAATCGACCCGGGTACACTCTCGCCGGAGTGCAGAGAGAAGCGGCTCGTCCGTCAAATGGTTTCTACTGTTCTGGATTCTGATGATCACAGCCGGCGTATATGCCGTGTACAGCTACACCAATCATCTGAAGGATCAGGTGCTGAGCGAGCTTGGATCTCAAAGCCAGCAGCAGCTTACCGTTTTGAAGACCGACTACGAGTCGAAGATCGCCGTCCTGTCAGAACAAGTGAAGGAGCTTCAGAGCACCGTGCAGACGTTCAACGAGCTGCTGACCTTCACCAAGGATAATGCCAGTAACAAGACGGACAACAGCAACAAGCTGTACACGCAATTAAGCGAGGTCAAGAAACAGCTTGATACGCTCAAGAAAGAGATGGATCTGCTGAAATGATGACTCCTGTCAAAAGAGTGAACCGGTTCTTCATGCTCCTGACCGCTCCATTGTTCGGACTGCTGCTCTGTCTGTGGCTGTACCAGCCTCCGCTTGAGCTTAAGCTGAATACCGCCCCCTTCGCAGCTGACCCCGGACCCGTGAATGAAACCGCGCAATTGAAGCAGGACCTGGCTGTGGCCAAGAGCTATGCCGCTTACACCATAGACTCTATCGGTACCAGCGCACAGCTCTACAAGCAGACCACGAACGCTATGAACACACTGGTCAGCACAGCAACGGCCCAGACCTCCCGTCCTGAGCGGATCTACAACCGCCGGATTAGTTCCCGGCTCGGCATTCCTGCCGATGTGATCAGCAGCGACCGGATTACCATTGAATTATACCGGCTGAACCCCGGCAATTATACAGCATACGCAATGAAGATTAAGCTGAAGGATACCTCAGCCATGAAGATGAGCCTGGCCGGTGACGGCACGGGCGCTTCCGAGACCACACTGCAGGCCGTGAACCGCTACGGTGCCTCGGCCGGCATTAATGCCGGCGGCTTCGCTGATCAGAACGGCAAGCGTTATCCGCTCTCGACCACCATCGTCGGCGGAGAATATCTGTACGGCTTCGAGCCCAGCTACAAGGATCTCAGCTTCGTCGGCCTGAACAAATCCGGCCAGCTGATCGGCGGCAAATTCACCAGTCGTGACCAGCTCGATCAGCTGGAGCCGGTATTCGGAGCAACCTTCGTCCCTGTGCTGCTGAAGAATCAGAGCAAGACAGCCATTCCGCTGAAATGGCAGCTGGCCCCGAAGCGGGCACCGCGGACCATCATCGGCAACTACAAGGATAATCAGCTGCTGATTCTGGTCGCTGACGGATATAACGAGAACGGTAACTCGGGAGCAACACTGGCTGAGCTGCAGGATAAGCTGTACAATCTCGGCGTCATCGATGCTTATAACCTGGACGGCGGCGGCTCATCGTCCATGATTTTCCGCGGCAAGGTCATTAACAAGCCTTCCGACGGCAATTTGCGCCGTGTCCCAACCAACTTCTTGTTCTTCAAGTAATTCCGAGTATAACCGTCAATGCTAAATATCACATTTTCATTTATTTTTACAGATTAAAAGGGTATACTCAGGGTAACGAAGATCGTCAATAATGGAGGTGCCTGCATGTCGTTCTCCCTGACTTTTTGGATCGTGACCCTGGTATTTGTACTGTTTCTGGCTGGTATTCTTACTTCTTCCTACAACGACGACAAGACTAAGGGGCTGTGACCCGCCCTCCGCGAACAATCTGATGGACGTATACCACAAAAAGGAGCACCGCACGGATGTGTGCGGCGCTCTTTTTGTGTTCTTCACTATTCACTGAAGCCGAGTCCAACCAGCATCCATGTTATAAGACGCGCTTACGCGTTTTACCCTATGTAGATAATTGATGCGCTCTACGCTTACGCGTGTTTTGGCAGTTGGGTCATCTCGGTAAGGCAGCTTGAACAAATGTAACGGTCTTTATATTCGCTTACGCCTTCCATAGATCCGCAGAAGACACACTTCGGACGGTAACGCTCCAGAATAATGTGGTCGCCCTGAACAAGAATTTCTACAGGATCACCTTCATTCATTTGATACCTTTTACGCAGAGACTTAGGCAGAACAATTCTACCCAGCTGATCTACTTTACGTACAACGCCAGCAGGTTTCATATCTAACTTACACTCTCCTGTTCAACTTATGATTAGTAGTGCCATTTCTGACATCCAAGTTCACGTACCCTATTACTTTCTTCGGCACTAATCAACTATTTCGTTACTAAAATGTCGAATCCTGCTGAAAAAAATAAAAAATGATGTCAACTTTTAGAAAAGTTGTGGGAAATCGAGCTGCCGGAGCGCTTCATAGACCACAATCGCTGCCGAATTGGACAAATTAAGCGATCTGACCGCCTCGCTCATCGGCATCCGCATCGCCGTTTCCTGACCAGCCTCCAGGATCTCTGCCGGCAACCCCTTGGTTTCTTTCCCGAACACGAAGAAGTCTCCATCCCGGAAGGCGAAATCGCTATAGCGCTTCTTGGCCTTGGTGGTCGCGTAGAAGAACCGCCCTTCCTGATACTTCTCCAAAACTTCACTGAAGGAATTATGATATTCAATATTCACTGCATGCCAATAATCGAGTCCGGCACGCTTCAGCGTAGCATCGTCTGTGCGGAAGCCCAGCGGGTGCACGAGATGGAGATGGGTTCCTGTGGCCGCACAGGTACGGGCGATATTGCCGGTATTCGCCGGTATTTCCGGTTCCACCAGCACAATGTGTAATGCCATAATACGAATGCTTCCTCTCTGTAGGGTCTTAAGGAGTGCGGCGGAGTAAGTATCCGCCGTGTCCTCCATGGCCCTGTGGTGTATTCTTGATGCTGCTTGCAGATACAGGCCGGACACAGGCCAGGCTCTATGATCCTGGCTGCGGGCAAGAAGAAACCTTCCGCTGCAAGGCGGAAGGTCAGGAACATTCTTTCATTACCCTTGAGTTTGCCGGAAATGCTTCATGAAATCAGCCAGCGCCTTAACGCTCTCATGTGGGACTGCGTTGTAGATCGAAGCCCGTAAGCCGCCTACGCTGCGGTGTCCCTTGAGGCCAACAAAGCCTTCCGCTTCGGAAGCTTTGATGAACTGCTTCTCCAGCTCCTCCGATTGCATCCGGAACGTTACATTCATGATGGAACGGCTGCCTTCTTCCGCAACTCCGCGGTAGAAGCCGTCGCTGCCGTCGATATAATCATACAGGAGACCTGCTTTGTCACGGTTCTTGGCTTCAGTGCCGGCAAGCCCGCCCTGTTCCTCAATCCATTTTAACACTTCGTTAACCATATATACAGAGAAGGATGGCGGCGTATTGTAGAGAGAGTTGTTCTTGTAATGAGTATCATACCGCAGAATCGTCGGAATATTCGCCGGAGAACTTGCGATCAGCTCTTCCTTGGCAATCACTACGGTAACGCCCGACGGTCCGAGATTCTTCTGTGCACCGGCATAGATCAGACCGAATTGGTTCACATCGAAGTCGCGGCTCAGAATATCACTGGACATATCGGCAACCAGCGGAATGTTACCGGCATCAGGATACTGTGCATACTGCGTGCCTTCAATCGTCTCATTCGAGGTGATATGCAGGTAAGCGGCATTGTCTGCAGCCTTGATGCTGCTAAGCTCAGGAATAGCCAGGAATTTCTTGTCTGCGGAGGATGCGGCTACATGACCGCCGCCTGTCAGCTTGGCTTCCTTCAGGGCTTTGTCCGCCCAGCTTCCTGTCATGACATAACTGCCGACCTGGCCTTCAGCGATAAGGTTCATCGGAACCATGGCGAACTGTGTGCTTGCTCCGCCCTGGATGAACAATACCTTGTAGCCCTGCGGATTGCCGAGGAGCGAAAGCAGGCGTTCCTGAGCTTCATTATGCACGGATTCGTATATCGCCCCGCGGTGCGACATCTCCATAATGGACATTCCGCTCTCCCGGAATTCAACGAACTCCGCCTGTGCACGTTCCAATACTGCCAGCGGCAATGCGGCCGGACCGGCATTAAAATTGTATGCTCTCTTGCTCAAAATAACTCCCACCCTTTCTCTCCTATGAATATGGATATCGCTATGATAGCAGATAACGATAAACACCAGCAAGTATAATTATTCACATATGAGGTAAGCTAGGCCGCAATCAGGAGGCTGAAAACAGGTAGCTGCGGCTCCAACCCTTGCTGTGACGCGGTAAAATAGTGATGTCTGCAAAAACCTCGGGTGAAATTACATGCTTGTCTCCCCACAGCGCAATCCGCTCAGCTGCGAAATCTCCGCTCTCTCTGATGCAGGCCCCAGTAGGCTTATGGATCAGCTCCCAGTAATAGTCCGCCTCCGCCTGCTCCCAGCCTTCGAGTCTGCAATAGAATTGGCGGTCCGGTTCCCCGGCCCATGTCAGGCTATTCCCGTCTATGCTGAGCAAATTCTCCGTATACGCCGATTCCGGGGCCACGATCTGGGGCGTTCCCGGCAGCCTAAGCTCATAATCCGTCCCTACCAGCGCCCCATCAATGCCGACAAAATTATGGATATACTCTTCAATCCGCAGCGCTTCGGTCCCTGTATTCTCTATCCTGTAGGAAATATCCAGCCGGTTATCTTCAAGCTTCAATGTCTTGACCAGCCGCATGCTGTAGCCCCGGCATTCCAGCGGCTGCACAGTGTATGTAACCGAGTCTTCGCTCCACTCTTCAGTGATCGGGAATGGCTTAAGCGGATACTCCCCGACGAATGAATAAGGCTCATCACTTTGCTTCTGCAGCAGCCCGATGCCGGGCTTGGGGAACCATTCCCCAGGAGCAGCATCTTCATAACCAATTGCCCGGGAAATGCCAAACTCATTGCAGAGGCCTATCCCTCCAGTACCCTGCCCAGGCACCAGACTTTCCGGAACACAAAAGGTATGCCCGCCCTCGTCCAGCTTCACGCCTGTAATAAATCCTGTCCAGTCAAAACGGGTGCCTCCATAGGCTCCCACATCAGCAATCTCTACGGTCAGTACTCCATTGGATAGTATACGTGTCATTGATCTCTTTCCTTTCTGTCCTGGTTGGACGCAGCACATCCTATCATAGCATTTCCAAGCCCATTCTATACGGGTTATTTGGATATTAAAACGCCTGCTCCGCGAGGACCGGCAGAGCAGGCGATAGAATTCAGCAGCTCCGGCTTTAGGCCAGCTCTACCTCCAGCAGATGAATTTCTCCTTCAGGCAGGTCTGTCAACAGGCTGCGTGGAATCATAGCACCCTCTGAGACGCGCTGAAGCGTTACCTCAGCCCCGTTCAAGCGGACTGCGTGTATTTGATACTCTCCGTATTCCGTGCTTCCAGAGGCCATATAGACGACTTTCAGCTCGCGTCCGGCAAAGATAGTCTTGATCGAGGCGCTTTTATCGCCGTCAAACTGTTCATTCACCAGCTTCGGCTGCAGCAGCAGGTCGCCGAGCTTGCCTTTGACGCCAAATACCTCAGTTACCATCGTCAGCAGCAGCCAGCTTGCCGAGCCTGTCAGATACGTATACATTCCTCTGCCCTGCTCATTGATATATTCCGGAATTCCGGGATACATCCGGCTCACCTCGAAGTTCGCACTCAGATTATACAGTGAATCCAGCACCTTGCGGCCTTCTTTGACGTATCCGCGCTTATACAGCGCATTGCCGTACATAACGGTCATGTGGCTGAACATGGCTCCGTTCTCCTTGTGTCCGAAGGCGAAGCCGAATGCCCGGCCCAGATTCTGCTGAATGCCGCCGAAGTTGCTGTTCAGACGGTAGCCGATTTTCTCATCGTACAGATTGCGCTCTACCGCAGAGATGATCGCAGGAATCTGCTCTGGAGCAGCAGCGTGCCCGAGGAGCGGGAAGACCTGACCGGTAAGCGTCATCCGTGTGCTCTCCGCCCATTCCCCTTCTACACGTTCACCGTCATTATTATAATAGCCGTTGAACCAGCCGTCACCGTGTCCGCTCTCTACCCATTCATTGCGGCGCAGGTGATCGAAGATCCATTCCGCCTTACGGGCGAGATCTGCTGCAACCTCTTCAAGCGTCAGCACGGCTCTTACCCCGCTCACCTTATTCGGTGCAGCAGCATAGAAGCGGCTGAGCAGCTCATGCTTGGCCGTCACCGATTCATAATCGACAGCTTGGCCGAGCGAGTCAAGCAGCAGCACCATCTCTTCGGCCAGCTCCAGCGTATCTCCGCCAGTCCGTTCCTTCAGGGTAACCAGCAGTTTGGACAGATCGAGCAGGTTGCTGGCATAGAAGGCTGTGAATGTAACACTTTCGCCCCGCTGTGCTGCCATATCGAGGCCATCGTTCCAGTCTGCGCCTTCCAGAAGGATGTTATTGTGCTCACCCACATTGAAGAAAGGAACCAGATTCTGCAGCAGGATATGCTCCAGAATAGTACCTGTATACTCTTCGCCCGCAGTTGTCCGCAGATTGCTTCCTGCCCCCGGCTCCCAGGAGGCGTCGCGGTCCTTACAGCGGTTCATGAAGGTATCACGGAAATAAGTCTGCTCCTGCAGCAGGAAGTCCAGATCCCCGCTCTGATCCAAGTATAGCATGGTAGTCAGGAACGGCCATGCACCATGGTCCATCCAGACCCGGGGAATATTGTTGCGGTCGGCAATGAATTCGCCCGGCTGCTGCCCGATGATCGTCGCATTGCTGCCGTCAATTCGAACTCCGGCATAGTTGTTCAGCAGCAGGCTGCGCACATCCGCAGGCTCCATAATCAACAGAGCCAGGCAATCCTGCCAGAGATCACGCCAGCCGCGTCCCCCTCTGCCATAATCGTGGTAAGGCAGGAACGAGTTGCCGTATAGCCTGCGCAGCACCGGCTGCAGCGTGACCCATTTCATCCATTCGTCGGCGGCATGATCTCCGGTATGGAATTCTACCGTATTGACTTTATCCGCCCAGAAGCGTTTATTCTCATCAAGCAACGCGTCAAAAGCCGCAGCAGAGCCATATTTGGCCATCAGTGCCTGCACATCGATTCTATCATTGTCAATCGCCATGACTACGACATAAGAATGACTCTGACCCGGCTCCAAAGTGATTGCGGCGAACCGCAAACCACCCAGCGCCTCATATCCTTCCCAAGGCACTCCGCCATCCTCCCCAATCGGCGGCGCCAGATTGTTCACGACCGCTTCCGGCCAGTCCAGACTTCCGCCCTCGCCGATGAATTCCTCCTGCACCGGGAATAATCCGGTTGGCAGCGCTCCGCCCTCACCAGCCCCGAATACCCCGTACGAAGTATGATTCACCCGGTGGCCGCGTTCGTCGAAGGACAGCGCAGGCTGCACCTCTACGCCATACGCCGAAGTATAGATCCGGTTCAGCAGCGAGGTGACATGCCGGTGATCGCGCAGATCATCCGCAGAACGCGCATACAACGGAATAGCCGCTGTAGATGTCAGCGTAAGCGCCTCTGTACCGCTGTTCGTAAGTACCACCTTCATCAGCTCAACCTTGTCGTTGCCGCAGGGTACGAAGCTTGTGATCTCCGCTCTCAGCCCCAGCTCCTTACTCTCCCGCGTCACCCGATGCCACAGAAGTCCTGCCTCCAGCAAGGATTCATCTGCTGCTTCGCCATAGAACGCCGCATTCTGCCGTGCAGAATTGCCGGCACCCGACCAGGCGCCCTTGCCTTCAATGTACACCCAGAAATTGCGCGAGGCGCGGGAGTTATGCAGATCCTCCACCGAGATTGGCGGTGTCAGAAAGGTATTATGGCCCGAAGTGGCCTGACCATGCAGCTTAGGACTCACCGAGGACATCATGCCCCCTTCATTCACCAGCGGAAAATATAAAAAGCTGCTCCGGTCCGGCTGCTCCAGCCGAAAGTCCCCGTTATTCCCGGTGAAGCTCC
Organism: Paenibacillus sp. FSL P2-0089; assembly: GCF_038595095.1. Taxonomy (NCBI): domain Bacteria; kingdom Bacillati; phylum Bacillota; class Bacilli; order Caryophanales; family Paenibacillaceae; genus Paenibacillus; species Paenibacillus sp. FSL P2-0089. The sequence continues at coordinate 1,878,827 of NZ_CP152006.1, read as the reverse complement.
AGCCTGATCTTGACACCTTTGATTGCTCCTTCAATACATTCATCCTCCCTTTTCCTAACAGCAGACGTATTCTTGATTGCGTATGACCACATAATCGCAAAGCCCGGTACCGCTTTCCGAAATCGGTTTCGATTTCATTATTACACCGTTATTTCCCTTTGTAAAGCGTTATTCGTGACTTATGAGCAGAGATTAATGTGCAAAATTAATACTCTAAAGCTCAGAGAACCACATTTAATTGTAATTTTATTACATTAACACTATTTTAGTAACGAAAATTTACGAAACCACAATATTAAGCTATTTGCGACAAATGAGAACAGGGCTTCACATTTGCTCAACTAGCACACATTCTCCGAATTCAGGTGCACTAGTGCTCCTCATTTAACTCATTTGCCCACTTTGATCGAATTCAGGTGCACTAATGCTCCTCATTTAGCTCATTTGCCCACTTTGGCCGAATTCAGGTGCACTAGTGCTCCTCATTTAGCTCATTTGCCAGCTCCCCGCTAAATCAGAGGGATCTATCCCTTTCACCTTTCACCTTCCACCTCACCCTCCAGCACGATCAGCCGCCACCGAAGTTTGTTTACACGATAAATACAAAAAGCCCCCGGAATCAAAAGATTCCAGGGGCCTCTCTATCCAGCTAGTTTTACACTAGCTTATCTTATAAGCTTATACGTCGAAGTACAGGGAGTATTCATGCGGATGAACGCGGATGGCAACGGCTTGAGCTTCGGAACGCTTCAGGGCGATATAGTTATCGATGAAGTCTTTGGTGAATACGCCGCCCTCTGTCAAGAATTCGAAGTCCGCCTCCAGTGCATCCAGAGCTTCGTCCAGGGTACCCGGAACGCTGCGGATCTTCTCTTTGTCTGCATCAGACAATTCGTAGATGTTCTTGTCCAGCGGACCGTAGCCCATTTCTTCAGGGTTGATCTTCTTCTTAATTCCGTCCAGACCAGCCATCAGCATAGCGGAGAAGGCCAGGTATGGGTTAGCCGTAGAGTCTGGTGTACGGAATTCGATGCGACAGCCCTTAGGTGTTACAGCAGCTACCGGGATACGGACAGCAGCGGAACGGTTCCCCTTGGAATAGACCAGGTTGACCGGTGCTTCATAGCCAGGAACCAGACGCTTGAACGAGTTGGTGCTTGGGTTCGTCAGCGCGATCAATGCAGGAGCATGATACAGGATACCGCCGATGTAGTGCAGCGCCATTTCACTCAGGTTGGCATAGGCACCTTTTTCATAGAACAAAGGCTCGCTGCCGTTGAAGATCGATTGGTGAACGTGCATTCCGCTACCGTTATCGCCGAACAGCGGTTTTGGCATGAAGGTGGCTACCTTGCCGTATTGGCGTGCAGTGTTCTGCACAATGTATTTGTAAGTGAGGAGATTATCAGCTGTTTTCTTCAAGGTGTCGAAACGGAAGTTGATTTCCGCCTGGCCTGCTGTTGCTACTTCGTGATGATGACGCTCGATTTCGAGGCCCGCTTCACCAAGCAAACGGCACATTTCACTGCGGATATCCTGCTGGGAATCCACTGGAGCTACAGGCACGTATCCGCCCTTCACGCCAACCTTGAATGCCATGTTGCCGCCTTCTTCCTTGCGGCCAGTGTTCCATGCTGCTTCTTCGGAATCTACGTAGAAGGAGGAAGTGTTCATTCCGCTCTCGTAACGTACATCGTCGAAGATGAAGAACTCGGATTCAGGTGCGAAGAATGCTGCTGTACCTACACCGCTGGATTGCAGGAATTCTTCAGCCTTCACTGCGATACCGCGCGGGTCGCGCTCATAACGTTCGCCATCAGGCGTGAAAATGTCGCACATAATGTTCAGTGTCGGGTGAGCAGTGAACGGGTCAATGTAAGTGGTGCTTGGATCAGGCATCATTACCATATCCGACTCTTCAATCCCCCGGAAGCCTGTAATGGAAGAACCATCGAATGCTACTCCATTTACAAAGGTTTCTTCTTCAACTGCGGATGCTGGCAAAGAGATATGGTGAGCACGTCCACCCAAATCTACAAACCGGAAATCCACCCACTCGATATTGTTTTCCTTGATCGTCTGCAATACTTTTTCAACCGACATGCTTAATTCCTCCCCAGATTCCGAACATTAGGCCGCTCATCGTATCAAATGTTCTTGTTTTTATTTTTTTGCTGTCGTCATTATAAATCGCATACCTAACATCGTCAATGCTTATGTCAGGTATTTCTTGCGACAATGTGAGATATTCTGACGCTTTGGTGAAAATACCAATTTCATCCGGATTCCATGTCACCTTTGTCCAATATGCAGCAAAAACAGCTCTCATCCTCCAGCCTGAAGCGGGAGAAGAGAGCTGTTCAATAGTCATTATTCGTTGACAATCATACTACAGGCGCAGCCTCCAGAGACGGAGAGAACTTGCGGCCCACCAGCGGTGCCAGCTTCTCCAGATCCCGCAGCAGGCTGTCGAATTGCTCAGGGAACAGAGACTGAACGCCGTCTCCGGTCATGGAGTTATCGGGGTCGGTATGCATCTCGATGATCAGACCGTTGGCGCCTGCAGCAACCGAGGCCTTGGCCATAGGGGCTACCAGTTCGCGGCGTCCGGTGCCGTGGCTCGGGTCAGAGATTACAGGCAGATGGCTGAGGTTCTGCAACACAGGAATGGCCGACAGATCCAGCGTGTTACGCGTGTAAGTCTCGAAGGTACGGATGCCTCGCTCGCACAGCATGACATCCCGGTTGCCCCCCGCGAGAATGTATTCTGCCGCATTCAGCAGCTCATCATAGGTCGCACTGAACCCGCGCTTCAACAGCACAGGACGGCCGCAGGTCCCCAGCTTGCGCAGCAGGTCAAAGTTCTGCATGTTGCGTGTACCTACCTGCAGAATATCCGCATGCTCAGCACAAATATCCACGTATTCCGGCGTCATGACCTCAGTAATGGTCAGCAGGCCGTGACGTTTACCGGCTTCCGCCATCATTGTCAGCCCTTCCACGCCAACCCCTTGGAAGCTGTAAGGTCCGGTACGCGGCTTGAAGGCACCTCCGCGCAGTACCTGGCCGCCGGAAGCCTTGACCAGCCGGGCAATCTCATCGATCTGCTCCGGAGATTCCACGGCACACGGACCGCCCATAACGACCATATTCTCCCCGCCGATCTTCACTCCGCGGATATCGATAACCGTATCCTCCGGATGGAAGTCGCGGCTCGCCAGCTTATAGGATTTGGTAATCTTAACTACATTCTCCACGCCCTTCATCTGGCGAAGATGCTCGGCTAGCTTCGGAGTGACGCCCCCTACCAGTCCGATTACGGTATGGTCAGCCCCTACAGAGAGATGGACCTGCAAGCCTTCCTTCTCAATCACGGCAATAATCTCATTCACCTGTTCCTGAGGTGTTTGGTTGGATGTAATAACGATCATATGATAGCTCCCCTTTTGGACCCGTATTAGTGTTGTTGGATAGACCGGCACACTGCTAATTGTTTGATTTACTATTTCGCTACGACGCGTGTACGCTTTTAAGCACTAAAGTAATTTTATCTCATATTCCCCTTTCAGTCAACCATTATTCCCCGTTACGTGTGAATTCTATGTGGCAAAAACGAAGAAAGCAGCACAGCCCTCTCAGGCCGCACTGCCGGTTATCCGCTATGAGTTCATCGTTATAGTTATTCAGACCTGTCAGCTGGTGCTGGCCGTCTTATTCTTCACAGGCGGCAGAAGCTTCGCCATATTGACCGTACGCTTGATCTCCCAGGTCTCCGGCTTCGCTTCGTCATATTGCTCCAGATAATTAATGACTTCCTTGGTGATCGGTGTCGGTGTAGAAGCGCCGGAAGTCACACCTACCTTAGTGATTCCCTTCAGCCATTCTGTATTCATCTCGGATACATCCGAGATGCGATAGGCCGTAACTCCCGCGATCTCCTCTGATACCTGCGCCAAGCGGTTGGAGTTATTGCTGCGCGGGTCACCGACCACAATAACCAGCTCGCACTGGCCCGCCTGCTCAGCGACAGCCTCCTGCCGCACTTGCGTAGCCATACAAATCTCATTATGAACTTCGGCACCAGGGAAGGTCTCCAGCAGCTTGCGCATAATATGCTTGATATCCCACTGGCTCATTGTGGTCTGGTTCGTAATGACAATCCGTGAGGAAGTGATAGAGAGGCCGGCAATGTCCTCTTCTTTCTCGATCAGATGGACATGCTCCGGCGCAATTCCCACCGCACCTTCCGGCTCCGGGTGGCCTTTCTTGCCAATATAGATAATCTCGCAGCCCTCATCAACCTTCTCCTTGATGAGATCATGCGTCTTGGTCACATCAGGGCAGGTGGCATCCACCGTGGTCAGCCCTTTGGCGCGTGCCACCTTACGTACTTCAGGCGATACGCCGTGGGCTGTGAAGATGACTGTTCCCTTATCTATTTTATCTAGAATATCCAGACGGTTATGCCCGTCCAGCGTAATAATTCCGTCATCCTCGAAGGAGTTCGTGACATGGCTGTTGTGCACAATCATGCCCAGTATATAAATCGGCCGGGGCAGATCCAGATTCTGCGCAGCCTGCCGTGCCATCACCATAGCATCGACGACGCCATAGCAATAACCCCGGGGAGAGATTTTGATGACTTCCATGAATTCACCGCTTTCTGCTGTCAATGACTGCTGTAATAGGAGCCACTCAATTATACCCTATTCCAGCGGCGGGGCAAAGAGAAGCGGCAGCCAAATCACAAAGGTCGTCCCTTCCCCCTGACGGGTGACCACCTCAACAGAGCCTCCGTGCTCCTCAATAATCCATTTGGCAATGGACAGTCCTAGCCCGATGCCTTCCGTAATTCCTCTGGATTCATCTGCGCGGTAGAAGCGGTCGAAGATATGCGGCACCTCATCTTTGTCCATCCCGATTCCCGTATCAGCAATGCGGATTCCCACCTGATTCTGATACAGCAAGGCATCCAGCGTAACCTCACCTGCCGGGGTGTATTTGAAAGCATTATCAATGAAAATAAACATCATCTGCTGCAGATAATCCTTGTTGCCCAGGATATACTTACCGTTCAGATGGCCCATCTCACCTACAGACCACTCCGCTTCGCGCGTCAGGAAGGACGCCCGGCGGGCTACCTCAGTCATCATCGGCTCCAGCGCCACCGGCTCGATCTCGAAGGTCCGGCCGGTATCCGCACGGGCCAGGGAGAGCATATCCGCTACCAGACGGCTCATGCGCGCAGCTTCATCAGCAATATCCTTCACCGATTCAATCGAGAGCTGGCGGATGTCCGCCTCGGACATCCGGCTGTCATCCGGCTTCATCTCCCAGACCTTTTGCAGCAGATCAATATTCCCGCGGATGGTTGTAAGCGGTGTCCGCAGCTCATGCGAAGCATCCGAGACGAAGCGGCGCTGCGTGGCATAGGCCTCCTCCAGCCCCGTATAGAAGCCCTCCATCCGCCCGAGCATACTGTTCACCGTCTCAATCAGCCGCCCGATCTCATCCTGCGGACCGTCATATACGATCCGCCAGCTAAGGTCAGTTCCCGTCTGTATTCCATTCGCAGCTTCAATGACCTTGCCAATCGGACTCATCGCCTTACGGGCCAGGAAGAGGCCGAAGGTGAAGGCTGCGAGCAGGGTAGCGAAGGAGCCGGCCAGCAGAATATTCTTCAGCCGGTTCAGCAGCGTGACCTGTTCCCCCGTATAGACGGCGACCTGAAGGACAGCAGGCGCAGGCAGACTGTTGTTGAGCGTTACATCAACCGCCCGCTGATAGATCAGGAAGGGGTTACCGCCATAGCTGGCCTGCAGGAATCCCTCCTGGTTATGCAGGTCCTCCTTGGCGGGAACCTGGAATTTCAGTTTAATTTCGGTCATATTTGGGCTTAGAATCAGCCGGTCCAGATCATAGATGTACATTTGGGCGAACAGGCTCTGACCCGCTGGTCCCCCAAGCACAGGCTGCAGGTTTCCGTCCGGGCTCAGGCCCGCCTTCAGCTCTACCTGATGCGATTGATTCTGGAGCCGGTTTTTCAAATCGCCGTACGTATTAATATAGACAAACGCATAGATCACGCCGGACAAAACCAGCAGCATGACAGCCAGAATTCCCGAATACCAGGCAGTAAGCCGCAAACGTATGGACATATTAGTCACCTCTTAGGATGTAACCGGCTCCCCGGATCGTCTGAATCAGTCGTTTGCCGCCATGCTCCTCCGTCTTCTGACGCAGCATTGCAATATATACCTCCAGGACATTCGATTCCCCGCTGTAATCGTAGCCCCAGATCTTATCCATAATGAGATCGCGGGAGAGCACCCGCTTCGGATTCTGCATGAACAGATGCAGCAGCTCAAATTCCTTCGCCGTCAGCTCCAGGCGCCGCCCGGCGCGGGTCACTTCCCGGGAATCCACATCCAGCGTAATATCCTCATAGGTGACCGCCTGATCCGGGCTACCGCCCTGCTCGCTTTTGCGCCGGAGCAGTGCCCGGACCCGTGCCAGCAGCTCCTCCAGCGCAAACGGCTTCACCAGATAGTCATCCGCGCCGAGGTCCAGCCCCTTCACCCGGTGCTCGATTTCATCCTTGGCCGTCAGCATCAGCACAGGAACGCTGCTCCCGCCCTCCCGCAGACGGCGGCATACCTCGAACCCGTCCACCTGGGGCATCATAACATCCAGAATGACCACATCGGGATCACTGTTCAGAACGGCACGCAGCCCGTCAGCCCCGTTGGACGCCGTCTTGACATCATAGCCCTCAAAGGCCAGCCCGCGGCGGAGCATAGAGGTTATTTTCTCATCATCATCAATTATCAGTATATTCGGTCGCATCCGGCAGCCCCCATTGTCTCATTCATATATCTCTATTGTATCAGATGCACCAGTCTCTCCGCATCCGTACACGAACAGCACAGAGCGGAAGGGTTGCCCCTTCCGCTCTAACGCCCACCGCATGATGTGCTTATTGCTTCTGAGTCTGCGTGGTCTCGAAATCATTCTTGTTGCCGATCGTTACCGGCAGATCCAGCTTTTTGCCGTCACGGACCACATTCAGAGTCGCCTTATCGCCTACCTTAAGCGTCTGAATGTAAGTGATCAGATCCTGGCTGGTAGCATAGCTCTTTCCGTCAATTCCTGTAATGATATCGTAAGGACGCAGATCCGCTGTATAAGCAGGAGATTTAAAGACAATTTCAGCTACTACAGAGCCTTCTTTAATCGTGGTTCCCATTTGCTTGGCAACTTCATCGGTAATTGTCATCAGAGTAGCCCCAATGAATGGTACCGGTTCTTTAGGAATTTCCTGATTTGCTTCGAGCTTATCTACTACGCCTTTAATGGTATTTACCGGAATCGCAAAGCCGATCCCTTGGGCATCTCTGCTTACTGCAACGTTCATACCGATGACCTGGCCATTCATGTTGAGCAGCGGTCCGCCGGAGTTCCCCGGGTTGATCGAGGCGTCGGTTTGCAGCAGATTTTTGTAGGTTTTTGTACCACTGCCGTCTTCTTCGGCAATATCAATACTGCGGCCTCTGGCACTGAGCACCCCGGTTGTCACTGTATGGTCGAAGCCCTGCGGGTTACCGATCGCCACAACCTCAGAGCCTACCTTGATGCTGTCGGAATCGCCAAGCGCCACAGACGGGAAGTCCGAGCCTTCAATCTTCAGTACGGCGAGATCGAGATCCTTGCTGGAGCCCAGCAGCTTCGCTTCATAAGTCTTGGAGGTGCCGTCTACGGTAACCTGGATGACATCGGCGCCATCTACCACGTGCTGGTTGGTCAGGATATAACCGTTCGAATCATAGATGAAGCCTGTGCCAATACCGTAAGGTGTAAGCTGCGGAGAAGAATTATTCGAGCCCGGCTGGGATTCCGAATTATTCGAACCGGAACCTCCACCACCGAATTGATCCCCGAAGAAGAACTGTGAGAACGGATCGCTCATATTCGGACTGCTGCTTCTGTTCCGCGAGTTGTTCGATTTCACCAGCGTCTCAATCTTGACGACTGCCGGCCCTACCCCCTCAACTACGCCGGATACATCTCCCGAGCCGGTGACCAGCGCCGCTGCGGAAGTGGAAGGTGTAATATTAGCATTGCCGCTTGCCGTCTTCCCTGCCGGATTCGTTGCAACCGTGGTTGCCTCCTGGCCTCCGGTGAACCAGTTCCCCCGGTCTGCCATGAACATGGAGCCTGATAAGACCACCATTCCGGCGAGAAAAGATACCAGTACCGCCTTCACCGGCTTCTTCGGCTTACGGTTGTACTGCCAGCCGTTGCCCCCCTCAGGAGGATTGCCGCCGCGTCCGCCGTTCCCGTCATTGCCGGTAGTGCGAAGCGATGTGTTATACGGTAAGGACTTCACCGGCTGTGGCGGTGTAACCTCTACCCGCTCGGGATCGCGGCGGTTATAATGCTGCGGGTCATTGCCGTTCATCTCATCATTGTTCAACGATTTGAAAGGTCCATAAGAATAGTAGTAGGAGCCGCCTTCTGCGGATGAATTAGTGCTGTTATCAGTATCATTATGATTATTGTCCCATTCACGATCCGGTCCCGGTTCATGATCACGATTGTAGTTGTTCTCACGATTGAAGTTGTTTTTGTTATCGTCCATGTTTACTTTCCTCCCGCGCCTTGCCGTGTCAGGCAAAGTGTTATTTGTTTTGATGTCCTTATTTTGTACTGTAAACCTTAAGGTCACATTAAAAACAATTTAAGCGGAGATAAAAGATACCAAGACGATGATGGATCGTTGATTAATCAAACAGATCTTCTACACTACGGATAGGCTTCACCTCCATAGGTTCTTTGAATGCTGCCATATGAAAGTAGGCGGCCAGCCAGATGATTGCACATATAAGAATATAAGCCATCCGTTTATTCCCTCCCTAAAGTGGATTGGCCCAATAGCCGGTTCACACGCTCTGTACTGCCGAACATGAAGATCAGTAACGTAAGTACAGCAAAGGGGAATACGGCAACACTGGTGCCCACGGATAAAAGTCCGAATAACGGCGGAATTAACGTTGTCCCCGTATAGGCTACCGCCATCTGATACCCGATTAAGCGGGCTGCATTCTCCTTGCCGAACCGGGCCGGCGTCTCATGCAGGAGACCCGGATAAATAGGTGCGAGGCCAAGACCAATCAATATCAGGCCTGCAAGCGAGAGGGTCGGATGGAGCGGGATCACAAGAATAGCTCCGCCTATAATGGTCACCAATTGACCGTAACGGATAAGCAGGCGGTTATGGACTTTTAAAGTGATGAAGCCGGTAATCAGCCTGCCAACTGTAATGCCCGCATAGTATACGGAGATCCAGGCCGCTGCTGTATCTGGCGCAACTCCCCTTGCGCCCACCAGATAACTGGCGCCCCACAGTCCTACCATTGCTTCTATTCCGCAGTACAACAAGAACGTCAACAGGGTAGGCTTAACGCCCCGCAAGCGGATGGTGTTCGCCTGCGGCTTAAGGTTCACTGCCGTTTCCTCTGGAAGAGTGCTGCTAAGCGCTGCGGGAAGCTGAGGCTCGCGCGTGGCGGCAACCTTTTTCCATAGCGGAAGCGTCACTAACAGAAGCATTGCGAATCCGAACTGAATGATGGCCACAACCGCATATCCCCCTCTCCAGGACTGGGCGTGTACGAGATTGACTGCCATAATCATGGGTCCCAGGGTCGCGCCTACGCCCCAGAAGCAGTGCAGCCAGCTCATATGATGAGCCTTGTAATGTTCAGCCACATAATGATTCAGTGCCGCGTCCACTGCACCTGCCCCAAGACCCAGCGGAACGGCCATTACAATGAACCACAACACGGATGGAGACAGGGAGAATCCGAACAATGAGGCGGCGGTTAAGAGGCAACTGACAAAGGTAATTCGTCCTGTCCCCAGGCGCTTCACGATTGTGTTGCTGAACAGACTGGACACGATGGTCCCTCCGGCAATAATCATCGAGATGATTCCCGCCGATCCCAGCGATGAACCCATCTCTGGCCAGATCACAGGCCAAGCAGAGCCAAGTAAAGAATCGGGAAGTCCCAGACTAATAAAAGCCAGATAAATAATAATCAAAAAATACGTAGACAATGATTCTCCTCCTAAAACCACTTAATAAATAAACTTTATAAAGTATATATACTAAGTATGTTCTCTCTCTTATTTTTTGTCAAGGAGCGGATTGAATGATTCAAAAACAACAAAAAAACCCCTGTATAGTTAACAAGGGTTCTTAGTACGTTAGGTCTAAACGGGCTGCGGCTCTAACTCCTTCAGGGTCAGCCTGCGCAGACCGTGCTCGAAATCTTCCTGAAAGGTATGCTGTAAGATGACTTCCGGATAAACAGGCATGGGGTGCTGAAGCTGATAGGCTGTCCAGGCCGATGTCCAGACGGCATCCTCCACTCTGTCCTGATAGATGACAATTCTATCCGGGGCCAGCACAGCATTCACCGTCTGTAAGATCCTGCAGGTTGCAGCTATGAATGTGTCCCGGGGGATCTCCAGGCTCCATTCAGGCATATCGGGAAGGAACTTTACCTCTCCTGACATCCCCTGATTTCCTTTTAGAAGGCTGCCGTGCAGGTATATCCCCATACCCGGCGGGTAACCGTTCGGAAAGTAGAGACCCAGTAAATATTGCTCTTCGCCTTCGCTATGCTTCATGCAATATCCGCTGATCGCGGCATTCACATCATTCTCCACCAGGATAGGCAGCCCAAACCGGGACTCAATCTCTTCAATTAACCGGGTGCCCGTCAGCTCCCGGAGACTGCTAACCTTAATTTCACCGTTTACCGCTTGTCCCGGAATACCTATACCAATGACCTTGATGGAAGGATACCGGTTCAGGGCATGTTCAATAATTGTATAGCAAAAATCTCTTTCGAAAACCGGGATCATATGCTCATCCTTCATCAGAATATCGTCCTTCAAATTGATAACTGCGGCGGAGATCAGTACTTTTCCCGCTTTTTCTGTCACGTACATCACCAACGCGAGACTGAAATCGTAATTAAAGCGATAGGTCTGTGCGGGTCTGCCCCCGTTGGAAGGCACCACCAAGTCTTCAAACAACTCCCCTAACTCGGACAGCTCCTTAACTAATGAGTTCACAGTTACTACGCTTAGCTTGGTCAGTGCAGCTAGCTGGGGTTTTGTAGCCGTCTCCATACGTTTCATCACCTGGCGCACATTATTCAGGTTAATTTCCTTCATCAGATTGGCGTTTGCTATTCGGATAGCCTCCTTATCGGTTCACTAGATCATTAGATTTAGTCAAAAAACCGGCAGCTGCTACCCCTGCGCCCAGCCCTTGCGGTGGGCGTAGATCGCCAGCTGGGTACGGTCATCCAGCTCGCATTTCATCAGCAGGTTGCTGACATGGGTCTTCACGGTCTTGATGCTGATATGCAGCTCCTCGCCGATATCCTTATTTGTCTTGCCCTCGGCGATCAGCAGCAGCACTTCCTTCTCCCGCTCGGTCAAGCCGGAGGTGTCGCCCTGGACCGTGCGCTGGCGGATGCCGCGGGTCAGCGCCTGCGACACATCGCCGGTCATCACCGGCATGCCGCGATAGGCGCCTTGGAGCGCGTAGATCAGCTCTTCTGCCGAGACGGTCTTCAGCACATAGCTGACAGCCCCGGCTTCAATCGCATCGACCACCAGATCGTCCTCCAGGAAGCTGGTAAGGATGACGATCTTGAGCCCGGGGAATTCAGCCAGGACCGCGCGGGTGGTCTCAGCCCCGTTCATCACCGGCATCATCAGATCCATCAGCACCAGATCCGGCAGCGCCTCCTGTCCCAGCTCGCGCAGCATCGCCAGCGCTTCATGCCCGTTTGCTGCTTCTCCGATCACTTCAAACATCGGGTCCAACATCAGATAGGTTTTAAGGCCCATCCTCACCATATCGTGATCATCTACAAGCAGTACTTTTACGAGACTCATTCTGCACTCCCCCTTACATTGTATAAGCATGATACAGCTCCAGCTTCATCACCGCTGAGCCCCTCAAGCTTCTTCAGAACCGGCCTCAGTCCCTTGGACAAACTTTGGAATATGTACGCGGATCGTCGTTCCCGCTCCCCTCCGGCTGATAATCTCGACCTGACCGCCCAGCTTTTCAGCCCGCTCACGCATCGTGGTCAGACCGTAGGACCCCTGCTTATGCTGCACATGCTCGAAGCCCTGCCCGTCATCGCTGATGCTCAGCACCACCTGGCGCGGCACCTCCCGCAGGGACAGACTGACCACCCGTGCACCGGCATGCTTCACGATATTCGCCATCGACTCCTGAATAATCAGGAACAGCTGATGCTCAATCGCTTCGGACAGCTCACCCTGAAGCTCGAGCTCCTTCACCCCTTTGAGCCCGTTCTGGCGGCAGTAATCCGGGAACCACTTCTCCAGTGCCTCGAACAGATTACGTCCCTCCAGCTCTACCGGACGCAGCTGTGCGATCAGCGCCCTCATCTGCTTTTGCGCCATCTGGGACATACTGATCAATTGATCCATCACCGTCTGCCCGTGCTCGGCGCTGCGTTCAAGCACTTTAGGCAGCGAGGAGGCGGACATGTGAATAGCGAACAGCTGCTGGCTCACCGTATCATGCAGATCCCGGGCCATACGCCTGCGCTCTTCCAGTACCGCACTCTCCGCTGCCTTTTCCTTCTCAATAACTTCCTGTTCTCCGAGCTGCTGGAGCCGCTTCATCTTCTTCTCGACCGTATCCATCATGATGTTGAACTCATGGTAGACACGTGCGAAAGACTGGTCCTCGCTCTCCGGCATCCGCACCGACATATTGCCCTTAGCCACCTGCAGCATATTCAGATCCAGATGATCGATCCGCCGCTGAATCCGCTGACCGGCGATGTAGCCGATGATGACTGTGAATAGTACAATGCCCAGACACAGGTAGATCCACATCCGGGTATCCACCACCTGAATATAGCCCAGGCATGTCCCGGCATACATCAGCCCCGCTGTCACCCCGCCGCTAAGCAAGAAATACACCAGCAGCATCCACTTGGTATTACTGAAGATCCCCATTTAACCCACCGTTTTAACTTTAACGTCACCGATGAAGCAGCTGACGTTGATACGGACCTTTTTGCCCGATTCCTTGTAATACGGCGTCTTGCACTGCACATTACTCATGAACCCGCTGCGCGACTGCTCAAGCACCTGCATATCACCGATGAACGAACTGCCATTTACAGACACACCCAGATCCATATCATCTGGAATGTATACCTTAATGTCGCCGACAAAAGCAGAGATATTAATCTTGGTCTCGCCGTAAGGAATCTGCGCATTGGTCAGATCCAGCACCGTATCCCCGATGAATTGCGAAATATTGGTCCGCTTCAGTTGAAAATGCTCCTTGCCCATATGCACATCACCGATAAAAGCCGAGCGGTTCGTCGCGTCCTTATCATTCCCGGAATCCTGGAACTCCTCATGCCATTCGCCATGACGGCGGGCATGCCGTTCCTGACGCTCCTGACGTCTGCGCTCCTGGCGCTCCTGCTTCTCCTGCCAGCGGGTATCTGCCGAGGCATGCAGCGGGTTACCGTCTGCGTCTTCCTCATTCTTATGCAGATAATCATTCCAGTTCCGGTCCGCGCTGCCAGCCGGCTTGCCGAATTTCTGCTCGAACTGCTGATCGAGCGTAGATTCGAGCGGAGCGGGCGGCGCTGTATCCAGCGGACTCTTACCGGGTCCAGGCGGGTAGTAGCCGGGCGGTGAAGGCGGTGCCGGAGGTATAGGCGGAGTGTTGCGCCGCGGTCTGAAAATGACGGATAATCCGCCGCCGATCAGCATGACCGGAATCAGCATTTTGAAGAAGTCGCTTGCCGAATAGTAGAACCAGTCTAAATTCCGTCCCAGGAAAAATACACCGATCGCCAGATATATAAATCCGCCGAGTGTTGCAGAGAATCTTGAACGCTCCTCATCCGGGGCCAAAAACCGTTGTACGCCCATCACGATCAGAATAACCGGCCAATAGGTGGAGATCAGTGAGCCCAGACTGAAATCCGTGTAGCCCATCTGCCGGAGCAGAAACATTCCCCCAATACCGATGAGGAGCAGGCCTCCGAGTACCTGGCTGGTGAACCTTCGTTTCATAATGTCATCCCCCTTGTCGTAAATACAACTCTTCCTTAGTAAACATTTATAACCTTAGTCTACAGGAAGAATGCGGCAGAGAACAGCGGCGTAAGAAGGAACCGTATCTCAGTCTCCAGACCGAGACAACTGGAATATTAAGTAAGATTATAGCTGCATAAAATAACCCCACAATCATATAAATTCAAAAAAAGCTGCCCTCCAGCCCGTAATCCGGACATGGCAGGACAGCTTGTTGCTTCAGGAGCTTACCGGGAACCCAGCATTACTGCTGCGGTTTCTGAGCCGGCTTGGCAATAGAATTGCCGCTTTGCTTAGTGGCGCCGTCATTTTCAACAGCGAACTCTGCATTGTATTTTTCATTTGGTGTTTTGTAATTTTCCTGTACCTTCGGTTTCTTGGAATTGGCCACGAGAATCACCTCCCTATTGTATCGGAAGAAGCAAGTATTTGCCCCAGTCGATATTATGGGAAGCAGCCCGCTGTATTATGCATGCTCACGTGAAAATAAATTCAAACTCCCGGATGTCCGCCGTAAGCATCCCTAAATAGCTTCTTCCAGCAAATATTGCGGAACCGCATTATAGGTCTGAATGGCATGGCCAAGACTCTTCAGCATACTTTCCGTGCATTTGCCGTCGCCGCGCTTGATCACTTGAACCACAACCGACTTCTTGCCCCATTCCTTGTAGACCTGCTTGGTGGTGCTGAAGTAGAGATCGATCTTGCGCCCTTTGATTGCCGATCCGGTATCGGCCACAATTCCATATCCATAACCCGGTATATATAAAATACTTCCCAGCGGCAGCACCTTCGGGTCCGCTGCAATCGTGGATACCGCATTCTTGTCCCGCCGTACCTTCACTCCTGAATACGTAATCCCGTACTCCGGATGCTTAGCGGTCTTGCCGGTGGATTCGTATCCGGCTGTATAGCCGGTCGCCATTACTTTCAGCGAGGTGATAATCTGCTCTGGAGCCGGAGCGGCTACCGGTACCGAGCCGGGTGCTTTGACAGCATTCTTAGGCTTAGCTGCCTGTACCTCTGGCTTAGCAGCTTTGTCTGCAGCATCCGGCTGTACGGCTCTTGAAGAGCCTCCAAGACGGGATGCTGAGCCTGCCTGCTGAGGATCAACGGGTGACTGCTTCTGTATGCTGCTTCCATGCTGCCCTGCAGTGTCCTCCATCCCTCTCGCCTGGGCTGACTTACGCGCGTAATCCGGGAAGATCCCGGCAGCGGTCAGCATAAGGACGATCGTGACGAAAAGACACCAAAACCTCTGGTATAAGCCCATTTTGTTCATTAGTTAAACCCTCCCCATAGTACGAGGGTTTCCCGATTCACAAAACTTTATACATGACACCGCGCCATAGCGGTCTCATGAGGCTTATAACAGAGGTTCAGTAATCAGACTGAATTAAATTACACGTCCGGCAATTTCCTGTGCAAGTGAATCAATCGCTTCCTGCAGAGGTTGGGCACCGATATCCCCTTCACCGCGTTTACGGATTGCTACGCTGCCCGCGTTCATCTCGTTCTCGCCGACCACGAACATGTACGGCAGCTTCTCGAGCTGAGCTTCACGGATCTTGTAGCCCATCTTCTCATTGCGTAAATCCACTTCCGCACGGATGCCGCTGCGCAGCAGCTTCGCTTCCACTTCCTTCGCATAGTCGTCGAAGGCTGACGATACAGGAATAATCTTCACCTGCTGCGGAGACAGCCAGAGCGGCAGTGAACCGGCAAAGTTCTCCAGCAGGAAGGCTACGAACCGTTCCATCGTTCCCAGAATCCCGCGGTGCAGGACAACCGGACGGTGCTTCTGGCCGTCGTCGCCGACATATTCCAGCTCAAAGCGTTCCGGCAGCAGGAAGTCAATCTGTACGGTCGAGAGTGTCTCTTCTTTGCCGAGTACAGTTTTAATCTGCACATCGAGCTTCGGACCATAGAAGGCTGCTTCGCCTTCGGCTTCGTAGAACGGCAGGCCGGCTTCTTCGACTACCTCACGCAGCATACGCTGTGCAGTCTCCCACATCTCGTCGTTGGCATAATATTTCTCAGTATCCTTAGGATCACGATAGGACAGGCGGAACCGGTAATCTTCAATCCCGAAGTCGCTGTATACCTGCTTAATCAATTCCAGCACGCGGATGAACTCGCCCTTGATCTGGTCCAGACGGCAGAAGATATGTGAGTCATTCAGCGTCATGGAACGCACGCGGTGCAGACCAGTCAAGGCTCCTGACATTTCATAACGGTGCTGAATCCCAAGCTCAGCAATACGGATCGGCAGATCGCGGTAGCTGTGCATCGAGCTCTTGTAGATCATCATATGATGCGGGCAGTTCATCGGGCGCAGCACGAACTCTTCGTTATCGATAGTCATCTTAGGGAACATATCTTCCTGATAGTGCTCCCAGTGCCCGGAAGTCTTGTACAGCTCTACGTTCCCCAGTACAGGAGTGTAGACATGCTGGTATCCGAGGCTTGCTTCCAGATCGACAATATAACGCTCCAGAATACTGCGCAGCTTCGCGCCCTTAGGCAGCCAGATCGGCAGGCCTTGTCCAACTAACTGGTTGAAGGTGAAAATCTCCAGCTCCTTGCCCAGCTTCCGGTGGTCGCGCTTCTTCGCTTCCTCCAGCAGGCGCAGATGCTCATCCAGCTGTGCCTTTTTGATCCAGGCTGTGCCGTAGACACGCTGCAGCATCTTATTCTTGCTGTCCCCGCGCCAGTAAGCCCCGGCCACATTCATAAGCTTGAATACCTTGATCTTGGCCGTAGACGGCAAATGCGGGCCACGGCAGAGGTCGAAGAATTCGCCCTGCTCATAGATCGTGATGACACTGTCTTCCGGCAGGGCTTCAATCAGCTCCAGCTTGTAAGGATCACCCAGCTCGCCGAAGCGCTCCAGTGCTTCCCCCCGGCTGACCTCATGCCGGACAATCGGCAGATTCTCCGAGACGATGCGGTCCATTTCCTTCTCAATCTTCAGCAGATCCTCGGGATTGAGCGGATGCTCCAGGTCCATATCATAATAGAAGCCGTCTTCGATCACAGGACCGACTCCAAGCTTCACTTCCTTGGTGCCGAACAGGCGTCTTACCGCCTGCGCCATCAGGTGGGCTGTACTGTGGCGCATCACTTCAAGACCTTCCGACGAATCAAGAGTTACGATCTCTACCAGATCGCCTTCCTGCAGCGGTGTTGACAGGTCTACGATAATCCCGTTGAGCTTGCCTGCTGCGGCGTTCTTGCGCAGTCCGCTGCTGATAGAGGCGGCTACATCATCAATGCTGCTACCGTCTGCGTATTCCCGGACCGATCCGTCCGGAAGCTTAATATTTACTGACATGATTACTTCCTCCTAAGGTTTGTTGGGCTATACTTCCTTGAACTCTTCACACAAAAAACACCCGTCCCGCAAAGGGACGAGTGATTGCACCCGTGATTCCACCCAAATTCGATCTATCCTTGCAGCAGCTGCTTATGCTTCACTGCAGAATATAATCCTTCGTTAGCATGGGGATAACGGCCATGAACCGGCGGTTCTTACTATCCGTTAAGGTTCCGGAGTACGGAAGCCGTCAGGGGTTCATAACCGCAGCTACAAAGGGGTAAACCGACAGCCGGTACCGGAGGAAGTTGCAGCCTGAGGCTTCCTCTCTCTGAAACGGTCCAAAGCAAGTGGTTCATATCTTCGTCAACGCTGATAACATGAATTAAGGCAATTATAAATCTCAGCTTATCTTCCGTCAAGCGCAAAACGGCTGTCCGTCTTCAGGCCAGAAGGGCCGCCGCCCCGGGCAGATTATTCTTCTTCCCGGCGTTTTTTAACCGGCAAGCGGCCTGCACGCTTCAAAGACTCACGCAGCAAATATTCGATATGTCCGTTTACGCTGCGAAACTCTTCTCCCGCCCAGCGTTCCAGCGCTTCGTGCAGCTCGGGATCGATCCGCAGCGGAAAGCTTTTTTTGGCCGCCATAATATTACCGCCTTTAGTACAACGAGCCGGCATTGATTACCGGGCTCGCGCCGCGCTCAGACACAATCGCGACCATCAGATTATTGATCATTGCTGCCTTGCGCTCTTCATCCAGTTCAACTACACCGCTCTCCTTAAGCTGACGGATCGCCATATCGACCATGCTGACAGCCCCCTCCACAATGATCTGGCGGGCGGACAGAATGGCCGAAGCCTGCTGGCGCTGCAGCATCGTGCTGGCAATCTCGGTAGAGTAAGCCAAGTGGGTCAGCCTGGCTTCAATGACCTCTACACCTGAAAGGGACAAGCGTTCCTGCAGCTCTACGGCAAGCTCTTTGGCAATTTCATCAGCATTGGCCCGCAGGGACATGCCGGTCTCATTGAAGTTATCGTAAGGGTACTTACTCGCCACATGACGCAGTGCTGTCTCACTCTGAATTTCCACAAATGCCATATATTTATCTACATCGAACAGCGCTTTGGCGGAATTAACGACCTTGAACACAATCACCGCAGCAATCTCAATCGGATTACCTTCCACATCATTGACCTTCAGCTTCACGCTGTTGAAGTTGCGGACCCGGAGAGATACCGTCTTACGGATGCTGAACGGAATGACCGCGAACAGTCCGCTTGCTGCAATAGTGCCCACATATTGGCCGAAAAAAGTCACTACCACCGACTTGTTAGGCTGAACCACGGATATACTGGTGCTCAAAATGAACGCCGCTACGAACAGGATAACAGGCAATGCCACATATTCCTGAATCGCACCATAAATCCCGCCGCCGATACAAATGGCAATCAGAGCGATGACCCAAAAACCGCTGACCGGATGCAAAATTTTCTCTTTCATAAAGCCGCCTCCATTAGATATGTATTTGATATGATTATGATATCACTTTTGGATACAATTGTAAACCAAAAAAGGCCCGCGCTATTTCAGCACGGGCCTTCTCTCTGGTTGATTATCATTTCATGATCACATGATGATGAAACTTTAAACTTATGAAGCTTTGTTCTCCAGCATACGGAAGATAATGACCGCAGCCTGGGCACGGTTAGCCATACTCTTCGGTGCGAACTGCTTGGCATCGACTCCGTTGACGATACCAATCTGAGTCAGCTGTGCTACTGCCTGCTGGGCGTAAGGGGCAATCTTTGCCTTATCCGTGAATTTGTTCAACGTTGCAGCGTCTACCGGCTGCAGCTGACCTTTGAGGGCATTCGCGATCATAATCGCCATTTCCTCACGGGTAATCTCACGTCCCGGCTCGAATTTACCGTTGCCGGAGCCTTTTACAAGACCTGCATTGACAGCCGCAGCAATTGTATCGGAGTACCAGACTCCCTGCTTCACATCGCTGAATGTCGCAGGTGAAGCCGAATTGCTCAAATCAAGTGAACGAACCAGCATGGTTACGAATTCTGCGCGGGTTACACTTTTCATTGGTGCAAAGCTTGTGCCGTCCATTCCTTTGATAATGCCTTTGGCTGCCAATGCATTAATGGCATCTGCGGCCCAGGCTACCTTGCCCAGATCCTTGAAGGCTACAACAGGTACAGCCGGGCTTGGCGTTGGAGCTGCTGTTGCCGCAGGTGTAGCTGCCGGACTTGGAGTGGCCGAAGGCGAAGCCGTTGGCTTCGGTGTTGCAGTTGTAGCCGGTCCAGGGTTACCAGGGTTCGGATTAACCGTTCCAGGGTCTTTCTCTACATTAGTGATCCGGCCTTCAATGGCAGCAGTGATCGCCCCGCCGTTGAATGTGTCCCTAATGTATTCATAGAATACATCCAGGTCAATCGGTCCGGCCAGCGAGGCGCTTGCCTCAGTCAATACCTTGTAATTGTCGCCGCCCGCAGCCATGAAGTTATTGACTACAGCCGTGTAGCTCTTCGACATTTCAATAGGTGTTCCGTCAGCCTTAGTCAGGTTAGCCACACGCTCTGCAACCGGCAGATACATGTTCGCTGTATATTTCAGCCCTGAGATTTGCAATGTCTTCGTGTCTGCGGTGCCGTCAGCCTTAACAGCCCATTGCTGCTGCAGCAGGGTCTTGATCTGTTGACCAGTCAGGGTCAGCTTCACCAGCGTGTTGCCGAACGGCTGGATCTTCGCCAGATCTCCGAACGCTACATTGCCTTTCGGAAGATCCGCACGGATACCGCCCGGGTTCATGAAGGCGAAATCAGCAGGATTTTTCTCGCCCTCTTTGAAGATAGCATGTCGCATCGCATCTGCAATCAGGTTACCCAATGCTGATTCCTTAGTGTAGGCATCTGTACGGGTTATTGTACCGTCAGTAGTTCCTACAGGCTTGGTTAGTTCAGGGTGCCGACTCAGATAGTAGTCCACCAACGCCTTGGTTTCGGCATCCGGTGTGATTTTACTCTGAACCGTGCTCGTTACAGTAGCTGTTTTACTCTTCACTGTACCTGTAGCTCCGTCAATCACTAGCTTGATGTCTTCAAAAGCCGTTCCGTAAGAGTAAGCCTGAACGATCAGCTTACCGTTCACCGTATCATTGGCATAGCCATGATTGTCTCCGGCTACGATCACATCAACCGGGGAATTGGCAGGAAGCGCATTAGCCAGATCTACAGCTTCACCGGTGGATACATTCTTTTTGGTAACCGGATCAACCTTGGTTGTTGCCGGATCATGGGCAAGCACCACGATCGTCTTGACGCCTTGAGCATTCAGCTCGGCCGCATATTTCTCAATCGCCGCGACCTCTTCCTCGGCACTCAGGAATTTCACACCAGCTGTACCGGCTGGCGATACTTTGCTTGGCGTTGCTTTGGTCACAACTCCGATGAAGCCGATTTTCACGCCGCCAACTTCTTTTACAACATAAGGGGTGATAATAGGTTTGCCGGTGGTGCTGTCTACTGCGTTGGCATTGATATAATCGAAATCTGCGCCATTATGGTCGACCTTCTCGTTCTTAGGGTCCTTGCCGCCATAGATTTGAGCCTTCATCGCCTCAACACCTTGGTCAAACTCATGGTTCCCCAGGGTGCCGACGTCGAACTTCATGAGGTTCATCCATTCCATCGTAGGCTTGTCCCGTTCCAGCGAAGATACCGGAGCGGATGCGCCCACAGAGTCGCCGTTGTGGAACAGCAGCGAATGCTCATATTTGGCACGGGCTTCCTTCAAATAAGCAGCAAGTGTAGCCGCTGTGCCTACAGCTTCACCATTCACCACCGAGGTAGTGTCCAGTTGGCCGTGGAAGTCATTAATGCCCAGCAGATGGACTTCAACATCTCCCGTTGGGGTTGGAGGAGCTTTTTTCAAGTTAAGGTTGTAGATCTCAAAGCCTCTTACATCTGTAGTACCCGTAGCCGTAATGTTGGCAGGAGCGACCGCTGCTGCTCTAGGTGAAGACGGGAACGTTACAGTGACATTCCCTTCGATAGGAGCAATCGACCAGTTGTTGTCTGCGGTAGGATCAACGGTCCCCGCTTCCTTGATGTAATCCATCAGCACCTGGCGGTTCTCCATTTGGGAATCAATAATCATTTTCGCTTCTTTGACACCTGGGAAGTTACCCCCGCCGCTTGCACGGTAGTTGTTGGTAACGACCACGAAGTCCTGATCCATGACCAGTGGCTTATCGCCATAGGTGATGGAGGTTACCCGGCTGGAGGATTTATCGTTGATGCTTCCATCAGGCTTGTACTTGGCATTGCGGGTGACATCAAGCGTATATTGGATGCCGTCAATCACATCGAAATTGTACACAGCAAATGCTGAATTTAACAGAGATTGCGGTGTAGAGATGGACGGCTTGATGCGGTTGAACGCTCCTGCACTCATCTCTACCCATTCTTTGACGGTCGAACCTTTCACTACAATCGCCTTAAGCGTATTGTCATACAGATACAGATCGCTTGCACTGGCTATTGTAAGGTCGCCCTTCTTGATATCTGTATACTCTTCAGGGCCGTTGCGTCCAGCCTTGAACGGTGCACCAACGCTCAGGATCGGCAAGTTTCTGTAGCCGGCCAGATTCTCGTTCGTATGAATTAAGTTAGATACATACTGCTGCTGGGCATAGGTTACGAGCTGGACTGTCGGATCATCCTGTACCATAGCAAAATAGCTGTTCATCGGCGCAGAAGTTACACCAAGCGGCTGATTCACGTAATCAATCGTAGCTTGATGTGCCGCTCCGGCAAGATCATCGATAGCGGTGTCAACGGCAGCGCCAGCAATAGAGCGCGTAGAAGCCTTGGAAGCTGCTTTGTCTACTGCCCATTTGCCGCTGCTGCTCTGGGCGATTTTCAGATCGATAAGGCCCAGGTAACCTCCGCCATAGCCCGCTTGTACTGCCGGAGTGCCATTAATATGGCCGTTGAGGTTGTCTACCTTGGCTACATCATTATTGTAAGGGAGTTTGGTGGATGGATCTTTGAAGGAAGCATCCAGCTTGCTGTCATCCCCGTTCGTCGGGAATACCTTGTGGGTATGCGAGAAGGTAATGGCATCGATGCCAGGTACCTTGCTCAGCAGGTTAATAACATTCTCTGCTCCAGTTCCTTCTGCAGCAGCAGCGTCGAACCCGGAATGAGTCATGGCGACGATAACGTCCGCACCAGCCGTCTTCATTTCAGGAACAAACTTCTTCGCCGTTTCCACAATATCTTTGGCAATAACGTTTTTCTCCAGGTTTACCTTGTCCCACTCCATGATTTGCGGAGTAACCAGACCCAGGAGGCCGACTCTAATGGTAACGGTGTTGCCGTTGCTGTCCTTTACCTCTTTATCGATGATTTTATAAGGTTCAAATGTATTATTATTATCGGACACATTATAAATATTTGCATTCACATAAGGGAACTTCGCTCCCGTAGACTCCTTATAAGTTGCGCTGCTTACATTGCCTTTAACTGTCCGGTCCAGATAATCCAAACCATAATTGAACTCATGATTGCCGAAGGTTGCTGCATCATAACCCATGAGGTTCATAGCTGCGATGATCGGATGAATCTGGTCTTCGCTAGTCCTGAAATCAGACACTTGGGCCATATACGTTCCCAGCGGTGTTCCTTGAATTAAATCGCCATTATCCAGCAAAAGGTTGTATTTCCCCTCTGCGTCATTGCGTGCAGCCTTTACTAAGGTTGAAGTACGGTCCAGACCTACAGTCGCGGAGGCGGCACCCTTGAAATAGTCCCATCCATATACGTTCGTATGAACATCAGTCGTGCTCATCAAGCGTAAATTAATGGTTCCCGGATTAATCACCGGAGAAGCCTCCGCCTTTCCTGCCGCCAGCACAGGAACATTGAATACTCCGCCCAGCATCTGTGCTGCCAGAACTGTGGTAGCCAATAAAGAAGCTATCGGCTTGTTCCATCTTCTCTCTCCCATAAATCTAATTTCCTCCCTGTGATTGCTATATTATTCTACCACTGTCCGAAAAATTGTATCATAGCCTTCCCTATGAATCTATCAAATTCCATTAACTCTTATGAATTGTTGTGTAAAATCTCACATTATTTCAGCGTTTTTTGTAAAATATAACGATTAATTTTTACAACTCTATGACAAAACAACAACAAGTCATCCTAACGGATGGCTAGGATTACCTGCCTGCGAGCACAATGTATGCTGTTTTCCGCATACATTCGGGCAATATGCCTGTGAGCGAGCACAATATATGTTGTTCTGCGAGTGAACACAATGTATGCTGTTTTTCATATACATTGGCTACATGACGCTGTAACGATTGCTCCACATTCAGCAACCAAGTCACTGTACGAATCATTCAAAGAGGAAATAATAGTTTCCAAAAAACATAACGGGGCTGCGCTACTTATATGTAGCACAGCCCCGTTATTGATCTGTTGGTGTATAGCTATATTCTAGTTCTGCATCACAAAATCATTATCAATCTTGACACTCGCATCCTCGAACGTGCGCAGGATGTCATAGCGCGTGTTGCGCTGCGCCGGGATCTTGCCCGCTTCGCGGATGAGCTGGGTGATCGACTCGATGTTGACCTTGTAGGTGGCGCCCGCCGAGGAGACTACGTTCTCCTCAATCATCGTGCTGCCGAAGTCATTGCAGCCGTATTGCAGGGAGAGCTTGCCTACTTCAGGCCCCATCGTTACCCAGGAGGACTGGAAGTTCTTGATATTGTCCAGCACCAGGCGGCTGATGGCTACGGTCTTCAGGTATTCCTCCGGGGTCTGGCGGTCCAGCTTCAGGTTCGTATTATCCGGCTGGAAGGTCCAGGAGATGAACGCCAGGAAGCCCTCGGAATCATATTTGTTCGCAATGCATTCGTCCTGGGCTTCACGGACACGCAGCAGATGCAGCGCCCGCTCTTCCATGCTCTCGCCCAGACCGATCACCATCGTGGCTGTTGTATTCATGCCGATCCGGTGTGCGGTCTGCATGACGTCCATCCACTCGCGCCAGGAGCCCTTGAGCCGGCTGATCTTGCGGCGGGTACGGTCATCGAGAATCTCTGCACCGCCGCCGGGCAGGGAATCGAGGCCCGCAGCATGGATCTCACGCATGACCTGCTCCAGCGGCAGGCCGGAGACCTCCACCATCTTCATAATCTCCGCCGGTGAGAAGGAATGCATCGTAATCTCCGGGAACCGCTGCTTGATGCCGCGCAGAATATCCGTATAATAGCTGAACGGCAGATTGGGATTCGTACCGCCCTGCATCAGAATCTCGGTTCCGTTTACGCTCATGGTCTCGGCAATCTTCTGGTAGATCGTCTCATCGGGAAGCACATAGCCTTCCTCCGAACCGGGTCTGCGGTAGAAGGCGCAGAATCGGCAATATACATCACATACATTGGTGTAGTTAATGTTGCGGCCGATGACGAATGTCGTCACTGGCTCCGGGTGCCAGCGCTTCATAATAATATCTGCGGCAGCGCCCATTTTCTCAATTTCATTGCTCTCGAATAATGTGACCGTATCTTCCAACTGAAGACGTTCACCCTTCAGTGCCTTATCCAGTATAAGATCGACTGCACTCACTGTTGACGGCCTCCTCTTCATCTATGAAGTCTATGAGATAAATACAATTTGAAATAAAAATAGTCCGTTCTCCCATCGTATCACAATCGGCTGTTCTTGAAAAATGTTTCGCTGCACAGGACCGAACAAATGCCCTTGTCCCAGGCAAATTAAACAGCAGCGCCCGAAGGCACTGCTGCTTGTACGTTCTGCGAATCTCGCATGCCGGGCAGGTCCGGCGGCGCATCGCCTTATTCCAGCTCGCTCCGGGCGGCCTCCAGGGCCTGCCCGAGATCGGCGATCAGATCATCTACATGCTCTATGCCGACAGAGAAGCGCAGCAGCCGGTCATCCACGCCGACCGCATCGCGGATTTCAGCCGGAATATCGGCATGGGTCTGTATCGCCGGATAGGTCATCAGCGATTCCACACCGCCCAGACTCTCGGCGAAGGCAATTAGCTTGATATGGCGGAGCAACGGCTCCACATAGCTGGCCTCTTTTACCTTGAAGGAGAAGATCCCGGTGTTGCCGGAGGACTGGCGGTTCTGAATGGCATAACCCGGATGGTCCGGCAGGCCCGGGTGGAAGACCTCGGCAATCGCCGGATGCTCCTGCAGATAACGGGCAATAGCCAGGGCGTTGCTCTCATGCCGCTCCATACGCAGGGCGAGGGTCTTCATGCCCTTCATCAGCTGGTAGCTGTCATTCGGCGCGAGCACGGCTCCCAAGGAGTTATGCAGGACAGCCATTTCAGCCGACAATTCTGCACCCTTGGTCACAATCAGCCCCGCCAGCACATCGTTATGCCCGCCCAGATACTTAGTCGCACTGTGAACCACGATATCTGCGCCAAGCTCCAGCGGGCGCTGGAAGAACGGGGTCAGCAGCGTATTGTCCACAATCGTGAGTAGCCCGTGACGGCGGGCCCAGGTACATACGGCTTCGACATCCGTAATCATCATCAGCGGATTGGTCGGTGTCTCAATGAATACAGCCTTCGTGCCCGGCTGGCGGGCCGCTTCCAGGCCATCCAGATCATTCGTATCTACATAGGAGGCGCTGATGCCGTATTTGGAGAGAATCCGTTCCAGCAGCCGGTAAGTACCGCCGTACAAGTCCAGCGATACAATGAGATGGTCCCCTTGTCCAAACAAGGTGAACACTGTAGTCAGTGCAGCCATACCGGAGGCACAGGCGAAGCCGGCATCCCCTGATTCCAGGGCCGCTGCCGCTTCTTCTAGGACAGAGCGGGTAGGATTTTTGGTGCGGATGTAGTCAAAGCCTGTACTCTGTCCAAGCCGCGGGTGACGGAAGGCCGTCGCATGATAAATCGGGTAATTAATGGCCCCGGTGGCGGGGTCCTCCATTGAACCAATCTGTGCCAGTCTGCTCTCAATTCTCAGTTTCTCATCCATCTCCATTGCCTCCTGATTAATTACTTCTATTAAGAATAAGTCAACCTCTTAGATAAATGCCCCGATATCGTAAGGAGTCTCCTGGTATACATAGTAATTGAGCCAATTAGCGAATAATAAGTTAGCATGGGCGCGCCAGACTGCCGGCGGTGTGCGTGTCGGATCATCCTTGGGATAATAGTGCTTCGGCAGGGCAACCTCCAGCCCCTTGGCGATATCCCGGTCATACTCCCATTTCAAGGAGAAGGGATCATACTCCGAATGTCCGGTGACAAAAATCTGCTTCCCGTCATGCGTAGCCACCAGGTACACCCCGGCTTCCTCGGATTCTGCCAGAATCTGCAGCTCCGGGTTCTGCTCAATATCTTCACGGGAGACGTCGGTATGGCGGGAATGCGGAACATGGAACACTTCATCGAAGCCGCGCAGCAGCTTGACATTATTATGGCTCATTGTATGCGGAAACACTCCAAAGCATTTGTCCGGCAGACTCACCTTGCGCACGCCGAAGTGATGATACAGCCCTGCCTGCGCCGCCCAACAGATGTGCATGGTCGAGGTTACATTGTGCTTGCTCCACTCAAAAATCACTTTCAGCTCTTCCCAGTAGTTGACATCCTCGAACTCCAGCTGTTCTACGGGAGCGCCGGTTACAATCAAGCCGTCGAACCGGCGGTGGCTGATCTCATCAAAGGTTTTGTAAAAGCTCTTCAAATGCTCTGCCGAAGTATTCTTCGACGTATGGGAGCTGGGGTGCAGCAGAACAACATCCACCTGAAGCGGGGAATTCCCGATAAGGCGCAGCAGCTGGGTCTCAGTAGTTTCTTTGGTAGGCATCAGGTTCAGGATGGCGATCCGGAGAGGACGGATATCCTGATGGAAAGCCTGGCTTTCATCCATTACAAAAATATTCTCACCGGATAATACTTCTTTGGCCGGCAGGCTGTCGGGAATTTTGATAGGCATTGCTGTTCACTCCTTAACTGAAATGGGGTTCCACTTGGTGGTTCAACCTGAGGCAGGGTAGCGAAAAAAGACCTTTCCCGGGCGAGAAAGGTCATATCATGCAGTCATATGCGCCTCTCTCATCTGCCAGAGAACTTTCGCCGGACGAATAACGCCCTGCAAAGCTTCCGCAAGAATTAGCACCGTGCGTTCACACGCCGGTTGCCGGGTTTCATCGGGCTAGTCCCTCCACCTGCTCTTGATAAGATTTAGCTGTATTCAGTTGAATAACCTTAAGCATCTGAACGATGCTTTTTCTTAAATTTCACTTTAAATCATGAACCTCCTTTTCGTCAAGTCCATACAATGCTGAAGGGGCCTTATAACAGAAAACAATTTCTCTTGTAAGAGCCATATCCCGGCGTTATACTAGACAAGTGTTTCAACCAAGTGGAAACGGCTTTGCCGTCCCTTTAAAGGACGGTACCGTTTCAGCGAGAAATATAAGGATAAGGTATCGTGTGAAACCTATACATTCTTATATTTCAAAAAAAACGGCGAAAAGAAGAGGTGAGAGAACAATGGAAGGCGACCCGGGCTCGCGAATAAGCGTGCAGAATGAACAACCACACAGGATTAACATCAGCTTGCCGGCGGCGGGAGCCCTTTTTCTTCATGCTCTCGGACCGTCTTTTGGCCTTCGTCCATGATTGTACCACCGGCCAAGCTGATTTTTTCCGTGTGCTGAAATTAGCATACCCCTGGAGAAGACCAGGGACATAAGGAGTGAATCAGATGAAAATCCGGCTGGTGAATGCAGGGGTTTTTACGCCTATTGACAATATTGAAGAAACTTTAACCGCCCCTGCCGAGGGGTTCTACTGGATTGATGCGGATGTGGAGGACCTTGTAGAGCTTCAGCCTATATACGGCCTGCATGATCTGGCTGTGGAAGACTGTCTAAGTGAAGAGGATCAGCGTCCGAAGCTGGAGATTTATGAGAGTCATTACTTCATCGTGGTGAACAGCATCCGGTTCGATGATGAGGAAATCTTCCTGCGTGCGCTTAACGTATTCCTTGGCAGACATTTCATTATTACCGTTACGAAGCAGAAGATCCATGAGCTGCGTGTCCTGAAGCCCGTACTATGGGAGCAGGAGGTCAGTACGCCTGACCGCTTCCTGTATCTGCTGATTGACCTCGTTGTCGACAACTTCTTCTCGGTCGGTGACCGGATTGAAGCACGGATCGAGAAGCTGGAGGAAGACATCCTCATGCATACCAAGAAATCGCATCTGAGCGAGATCATCGGTCTGCGCAGTGAGATTCTCTGGCTGAAGAAGATGCTCGGCCCGCAGAAGGAAGTTATCAACACACTCAACAAGAAGGATCTTCGCCTAATCGACGATCAGCTGCAGAAGTATTTCAGCGATATTTATGAGAATGCGGTCAAGATCTCTGAGACCTTCGAAACATACCGCGATCTCATGGGCAACTTGCGCGAAGCTTATCAGTCCAGTATTGCGAACCGAGCCAATGAAATCATGCGTGTATTTACAGCAATTACTACCATATTCATGCCGCTGACCGTGATTACCGGAATCTACGGCATGAACTTTGACAATATCCCGGAGATCCACACCGAGTACGGCTACTATGGCGTCATTGCCGTTATGGTGACGCTAGGCTGCGGAATGCTAATTATCTTCCGTAAGAAGGAGTGGCTATGAAGCAGAGCGGACGAATACGAAGGACGAAGGCACCGTATACCCGGCTACCGGGACTCGGAGAGCCTTCGTCTTTTTGGTATGTCACCAGTATGTAATGCGTCTACGCCCATCAGGAGTTCTGTTCATCAGGACCGCAGATTGGGGCCGATGCAGGCCGACAGACTCAATAATTATTGAGGGGTAACTATCCCTAACGCCGCCGGATGCTCCCGCCGGAAGCGGATGCGGATCAGCCGCAGGCGTTCGTAATACAGATCAAGTCCGTCAGCAGGTACGAAGTTGTCGCCGTAGGCTTTGTAGAGGACAGGCTTCAGGAAGTTGTCGCCGATCAGTTCATAGGCTGTCCAAATATTGTTCTGTTCTTCGGGGCTCACCTCGCTCAGCTCCAGGGCAATAAGCTTCTCGGCCGAGTAGCCGTCCTTCTCCAGCTCCTCTACCACTTCAAGCACTTCACGGCGGGAAACTCCGCTAAGCACTCTGAGCTGCTCCATCCCCTGTCCCTCTTCAATCCCCTGTAATAGAACGCGCCGCAGTCTCAGCCGCTCCAGCTGCTTCTTGTACTTAAGCTCCTTCTGCTTATAGTGCCAGGATACGAAGCTCTCTTCGTCTATGGCATGATTCACCCAGCTTAGCGGAAAATCATGCTCACGCTCAGCCGCCGCGGTGATGCTAAGCCAGTCTGCACCATACTGTGAGACTTTGCCTTCACCCACACCCGGGAGCTGCAGCAGCTCCTCCTCCGTGCGGGGAAGAAATGCGCTGATCATGCGCAGCAGTCGGTTGCTGGCCAGGATATAAGGCGCCTTCCGCTCACTGGAGGCCTTCCCTCTGCGCCAGGAGCACAGCTCCTCGAAGATGGCTTCATTCCCGTATTGCTCACTGTAATACTGCAGCTTAAGCTGCTCCTGGCTGCGGCTGCTGAGGTTATCGTCATCATGAAATACCCCGTCAATCAGCGGGCGGTAGCCATCTCCCATCTTGACGGCAAGCTCGTGCCGGTATACACACAGCATCTCATTCCACGATCCGCCTTCATACCACAGGCTGTCGCCCGTCTCCTCTTCGCCGGAGAAATCACGCCAGCCAAGACGCCACTGACCCTCTTCCTCTCCAATCCACAGCTGGGCAAAATTCTCTTCGTCCACTCCTGATCTTCTGCACAAACGGTTCATAAATACGATCTGCATATGAATCCCTTCTTTCTTCGTCTTACAGTACGCATGAGCGCTCTGAACGCAAAAAAAAGCACCTCTCCCACGACATTCGTGAAAGAGGTGCTTCCTCTTAAATGCTATACTGTTAAAACCTAGAATACCATATATTACGTAACAGTCAATCTCTTTTTGACAAAATATCCTACTTGCGGTCTAAAGCCAGCTTGGCCAGACCCAGTGCGCCAGACAGACCAGCGTTATCTCCAAGCTGCGGAGGCACAATATAGCTGCCAATCTCTTCATTGAGCGCCGGATGCTGCACATATCCGCCGAGCAGCTCCTGCAGCTTGGCATGGATCAGCGGGAAGAGCTGGCTCTGCTTCATCACACCGCCGCCCATTACGATCTTCTGCGGCGAGAGGATCAGCACATAGTTCATAAGCGCATGAGCCAGATAGTGGGCCTCCATCGCCCAGGCCGGATGATCCGCAGGCAGCTCGCCCGCGGGCTTACCCCAGCGCTTGCCGATGGCCGGCCCCGCCGCCAGACCCTCCAGGCAATCGCCGTGATAAGGGCAAAAGCCTTCGTAGTGGTCCTCAGGATGACGACGGACCAGGATATGGCCCATCTCGGGGTGGGACAGCCCGTGAACGAGCTTCCCGCCTACCACAGCACCGGCACCAATCCCGGTGCCCACCGTGATATAGAGACAACTGTCCAGCCCTTGCGCTGCTCCCCAGGTGTACTCGCCCAGCGCTGCGCCGTTCACATCTGTATCAAAGCCGATCGGAACCCGGAATTGCTCCTCAACGGCTCCAACCAGATTATACCCGCCCCAATGCGGCTTCGGTGTGGTTGTAATATATCCATAGGTGGGGCTGCCGATAACAGGGTCAATCGGTCCGAATGAACCGATCCCGATAGCCTCCACTGATTTTCCGCTGAAATAATCCATTACCTGGCCCATAGTCTCCTGAGGAGTAGCCGTCGGAAAGCTCACCCGGTCGATAATCGTCCCGTCCTCATTCCCGATACCGCATACAAACTTCGTTCCCCCTGCTTCAATCGCTCCCAACAATTTCACTGCAGCGTTCCCCCTTCTCCTGATGCATCCATATGCTGTTGCTTCTGATAATTTCAATAGACTCCTGAGATACGATAAATACAATGATAGTTTCCTGCGCTGGAACTAGCCGGTTGACCAGTCCGAGCGCATTAATGAAGCGTTCTCTTGTCCTATTATACGTATCAAATATACGTATGACAAGCGGTTGACATACAGTATGAATAAGTGATTTGCTGATGAGGCTTAGGCCGCATTGAACGGGACGGGGGTAGTTGGATTTTCTACACTTGCTAATGAACGAATAGCCGATGCTAGAACAACAGTTGGAAAAACAACACTTAATGTTGCCCATTTTAGCCCAAGTAGCTAAAAGTAACATGAATAGATGTTGTTTTTCCACTTATCGCCACACATTTCGTTAGAATTAATAATTTAAGATACGTTATTCCACTTGTTGGTTGCGGGAGCCGGGAACATGCTGCTGCACAGCCTGTTTGCGGTCACGATAGGCCCGGCAGGCTGCTACAAGCCGGGCTGCTGCCGGAAGATGGGAGGCCAGATGGATATGAGCATAAGCAGCCATGATGCTTCCTCCGATGTAGCCTTCAGGCTGGCTCCCCCCTCTGCCCTTACTCTCATAGGCATAGGTCCGGGCTTCCCCGTCAGGATAGCTCATGACGGAGTAATGAAATTCATGGCCGCGCAGACGCTCGCCCTGCTTCAGCAGCAGACAGTCGTGAAGTGCCGTAACTTCACGATACCCGAGTGCCGCCCGGCGTTCCTGCATCACGGTATGCGCCGGAATGATCCCGGCCATCTCATGCACCGTGCCGGTGCGGTCGGTCAGACTGCGGGCCAGCACCATATAGCCGCCGCACTCCGCATACAGTGGCATTCCAGCGTCTGCGGCAGATCTCAGGCCGTCGAGGAATAGCTGGTTCGCGGCAATCACCGCCGCGAATTCTTCCGGGAAGCCGCCGCCGAGATAGATGCCGTCAGCTTCCGGCGGAATGCCTTCACCGCTGAGCGGGCTGAAGTACACCAGCTTAGCACCTTCACGTGCAAGCAGCTCCAGATTATCGGCGTAATAGAAATTGAACGCCGCATCCCG
Source organism: Paenibacillus sp. FSL P2-0089 (assembly GCF_038595095.1). Classification (NCBI taxonomy): domain Bacteria; kingdom Bacillati; phylum Bacillota; class Bacilli; order Caryophanales; family Paenibacillaceae; genus Paenibacillus; species Paenibacillus sp. FSL P2-0089. The sequence goes on along the minus strand of NZ_CP152006.1, from coordinate 1,846,273 downwards.
GGCTACGGCAATGAGCGGGCCAGGCCCCGCCGGGCCTGCCTGTGTCTTATGTATCTGAGCAGCGGGGTTACAAAGTTCAGCCGCATATGTAAGAGAGCGAACTTGCTGGTCCGGCATCTGCATGCAGGCAAGCAAGGCTTCTTGCTCCGGCGACACAGGCTGCCCCTGCACAGCAGGAGCGGCAGCCGCAAGCTCCAGCAGCCGTTCCAGATCCGTGCCTTGCTCCAGCATGTCGGCGGCACGCTCGAACAAGGGCGCAAGCTCCCCTCGCTCCACAGCGGGCAGCAGGCCCAGATGCCGCTCCGGGATGTCCAGCCCGCTGTCGCGGGGGAGCCAGCCAATCACGGGAATCCCGCAGGCTGCTTCAATGGCAGCCTTAACTAACCGGTAGTGACCCTCGCTGCCGCAGCGGTTCACCAGAACGGCGGCAATCTGCACCTGCGGCTCCAGCTGCCGGAAGCCCAGCACTATCGCCGCGGCACTGCGCCCCATGCTGCGGACATCGACCACCAGCAGCACAGGGCTGGCGGTCAGGATGGCGATCTCCGCCGTGGATCCGGTCAGTGCTGTGTCTTCCTTGCCGTCATACAACCCCATCACGCCCTCAATGACGGACAGGTCAGCATCCGCCGAGGCCTGCAGGAAATACTCCTGCAGATAGTCGCTTGAAGTCATCCAGGAGTCCAGGTTGCGCGAGGGATGGCCTGTGACCGCAGTGTGATAGGCGGGATCGATATAGTCAGGGCCGCATTTGAAGCCCTGAACCTTCAGGCCCCGCCGGGCAAAAGCGCGCATCAGCCCCAGTGTGACGGTTGTTTTGCCCGAGCCGCTGCCTGTGCCTGCGATGACCAGGCGGGGATGCGCCTGCGGCTCACGGGGGGCTGATCCAGGCTTTTTTTCATATCTGGCTGCATTCCTCAGCTCATTCACCGCTCTTCCCCTCCTTCTCTCCGGGATAGACAATCCGGGCTACGGCGATGGTCACATTGCCGCTCTTGAGCTTAGGCTGCAGGAGCGAATGCGCACCTGAAGACAGCAGCGCAGCAGGTTCACAGACACCGTAAGCCCCGGTTGCCCTGAATACCACCTCAGACGGATGGTCCAGCTCTACTGTATTGAGCTGCTCCGGGGTGTACAGAACCAGCTCCCAGCTGTATTTGGCGCACAAGGCCAAGAGTCCCGCTTCATCCCCCTTGATCCCGGCTGTCGCCACATTCCGCACACTATGGAGCGACAAATTAAGCTCGTGCAGAGTGTGAAGAACCACCGCTTCCAGCTCATCCGCAGACGTCCCGCGGTTGCAGCCGAGTCCAAGCACCAGACTGCGCGGGCGATACACTACAGTGTACTCGGCCAGAGTAGTATCTGCCGGTGCGTCCTCCTCTGGTTCCTCCGTCACCCGGTCGCTTACCACAATCGCTGCGCTGAAGCTGCGTCCGCTATGCCGAAGCTCAGCTCTGCTTGCGAACATAGAGACATGCTCCGGCACCTCAGCACCCGGCGGCAGCCAGTCACGTTCCCCGCTCTCCTGCACAAAGGCTACCGGCTCCCCGTTAACGAGCGCAGCACTAACCCCCTTCATGGAGGTGAAGCTGTCGGCACGCCAGCCGTACTCCCGGCCCAGCAGATCGACAGCGAAGGTACCCTGCACATCCGAAGCCGTGGTGATCACCGGATGGCTGCCCAGCAGCTCCGCAATCTCCAGTGTCAGCCTATTCGCTCCGCCAAGATGGCCGGAGAGCATGCTGATGACATGCTCCCCGCGCTCATCGATGACGATGACGGCAGGATCGGTTCTTTTATCCCGCAGCAGCGGAGCCGTCAGCCGGACAGCCGCCCCCAGTGAGAAGAACAGAATGACCGCCTCATAGCTCCCGAAGAGCCCAGGCAGCACCCCTCTGACCGGTCCGTCAAAAACAGTGATCTCCCCGCTCCGCGCCTCCAGCTCTCCGCTATACTTGGCATAGACAAAGACCTCAGTCCCGCCAAGCCTCCCGCCAAGCTTCACAGCCTGCTCTATCCCGCTGCGCGTAATCGCAACAGCCGCATACCGCTTACTCACCGGAGCCGATTCCTTCCCGGCAGCCGTGGGTGAAGGTCTTGTCATACAGCTTGGAGCGGTGCTGATCGCGGTCCGTCAGCCCGGGGTCCAGCGCCCAGCCGGCCAGGATCATGGCATGCATGGTGATGCCGGCACCTTGCAGGTCCGCCTCCAGCTTCTCAACCGTGGTCCGCAGAATCTGCTGATCCGGCCAAGTGGCCCGCTTCACGACTGCCACCGGGGTCTCCGGGCTCCAGCCTGCGGCCAGGAATTCACTGCTCACATGACCGGCCAGTGATGCACTCAGAAACAGCGCCACCGTGCAGTGATGCTCCGCCAGCTTGCGCAGCTGCTCGCGCTCCGGCACGGGTGTGCGCCCTTCCGCACGGGTCAGAATGACCGTCTGCGTCAGCTCCGGCACGGTCAGCTCTGCGCCAACCGCCGCCGCAGAGGCAAAAACCGAGCTAACGCCCGGTACAATCTCGTAAGCGACGCCGCGTAGCTTCAGCAGCGACATCTGCTCCAGAATCGCGCCGTACATGGCGGGGTCTCCGGTGTGGACACGGGCTACGCTTTTACCGGACTGCACGGCAAGCGTCATCAGCTCCACCTGCTGCTCCAGATCCATGCCCGAGCTCTGAAGCACCTGCGCACCGGGCTTAGCGCTGCGGATCAGCTCCTCGCTGACCAGCGAATCCGCATACAGCACCAGATCAGCGGAGCGCAAGATTCGGCTGCCTTTTACAGTGATCAGCTCCGGGTCGCCCGGTCCGGCACCTACAATGTATACCTTCGACGCAAGCTCAGTCATTTGCTCACCACCATCAGACTCAGGTACTCCACTTCCTTGCCCCGCAGGTCCCGTGCATCGCGCCAGACAGTCTCATAGGGGGAGGTGACCTTGGTTACCACCGAGGCGCGGCCGGACAAGCCCAGCTCATCCAGCACATCCAGCACCACATCCAGCACCTTGGCCACCTTAAGGAACACCACCGTATCATGATGCAGCAGCGCTTCCCGAAGCGCCTCCCTGTCGTCCGTAGCCGGGATGATCCCCACCCGCTGATTGCCGTCTGCCAGGGGCTGCTCCAGCGCAGCCGCCGCGCCCAGCACCGAGGATATTCCCGGAACCGAGACGACCGGCACACCGGGGTGCAGCTCCTGCATCAGCCGGGCCAGATGAATGAAGGTACTGTAGAGATTAGGATCGCCTTCCGTCACAAAAGCCACATCCCGCCCCTGTCTCAGCTCTCCCCAGCATAGCTCTACCGTGCGGGTCCAGCCGCCAGCCAGCAGCTCCGGGTCCTTCGTCATCGGAAAGACCAGTCCGAGCATGATTTTGTCCTGCGGGTCTACATGCAGCTCAATGATTTCATAGGCGTAGGAATTGCCGCCCTTCTTGGTAGCCGGATAAGCAATCACCGGACATTCCCGCAGCAGACGGCAAGCCTTAAGCGTAATCAGCTCCGGGTCGCCGGGGCCAACGCCTATGCCGTATAACGTTCCGAGCGCCCGGGGAGTCAGTCTTTCCTCCAGCTCCAGCTCTTCTGCATCCAGCGGGTCAAATAACGCACTGGCCGCCTGTATCGCTGCTTCTGTCCACAGCGTCCCTGCAGCTTCTCCTGACGATATTTCCTGTCCCTCCGCAGCCTGCTCACGCGGCTCAGTTACATCGGTCTTCATTGCGGGTTCCTCCTTCGTTATTGTCTGATGATTAATGAAGCCTCCGGCCGCTGACCACATAGACGGGATTCATTCCGTCGAACCGGGTCATGCCGAGAATCGGCTTGCCGCGCGACGCCTGAAGCATCGTCACCTCGCAGGCCAGTCCTGCGGCCTTAAGCGCCTCCATGCTGCCATGCAGGGTCTCCACCGTAATCGCCCCAACCACAATCCGTCCGCCGGGCTGAAGCCTCGCAGCGCTATGTTCAATAATGGCCGCCAGCTCACCGCCGCTCCCGCCGATGAAGACGGCATCCGGGTCAGGTAGAGCCGCTAAGCCCTGCGGCGCCTTCGCCTGAATGATTTCGAAATCCGCCCGGAACTTCAGACGGTTCGCTGCCATATTCGGCAGGTTCTCCGCACTTTTCTCCAGAGCGTAGACCCTCCCGAGTCTGGCGATCCGCGCACATTCCGCAGCCACCGCACCCGAGCCGGAGCCGATATCCCACACGACTGCATCCTCGGACAGGTTCAGCTCCGACAGCACTAGAGCGCGGACCTCGCGCTTCGTAATCAGGCCTTTCTCCGGCTTACGCTGCCGGAACTCCCCGTCGGGATAAGCGAACCCGCGCCGCACGGGAGCGGAGACCTCCTGCTTACGGCGCAGGATCACGACATTAAGCGCCGCGAACTCCCTGGTTACCATCTCCTCCAGCGTCCAGAACCGGCAGACTTCCTCCGCCCCGCCAAGACGTTCGCAGACAAACGCCTCATATTCCACCATCCCGAACTCCTGCAAGTAAGCGGCAATGACCGCAGGGGTGTTGTTCTCGTCTGTCAGCAGGGCGATTTTGTGCCTGCCGTCGATCCGCTGGGCCAGTCCCTGAATGGGACGCCCATGCAGACTGATCAGCTCAGCATCCTGCCAGCTGTCCCCGAGCCGCGCGAACGCAAGCTGCACACTGCTATAATGGGGGATCACCTCCACATGCTCCGGTCCGAACCTGCGGACCAGATAACCCGCAATCCCAAAAAAGAACGGGTCCCCCGAGGCCAGCACCACCGTCCGCCGCTCACGCCACACCTCCTCCAGCTTGTCTGTAAAAGGCTTCAGCCCGCCTTGCAGCACGATTTTCTCCCCTCTGTATCTGCCGAAAAAATTCAATTGCCGCTCGCCGCCCAGCAGCACCTCGCTGTTGTTCACTATGCTTAAGCTATCCGGGGTCAGGCCGCCGGCGCCATCCTCACCGATCCCGATTACATAAATCAGGTTATCCATGAATTTCCGCCCTTCCTAGCACCCTGCCCTTCATTGTGATAAGCACCATTTCCACAATCATGCCTCCGTTCATATGCGCCAGACTCTGTTCACAGGCATGCCTGCACAGCTGCTCGAAAAAAGTGTAATTCCCCGCCTCAGTCATCATATCCACGACCTGTGAGGCTGTGTTGGCGGCAGCAATCTCCTGCACCTGCTCCGGGGACGCTCCCGCACCTGCCGCAACGGCTGCCAGAAATCCGAAATCGACGGGCGCGTTCTTAGAGTGAATCAGCATGGCCCCCTGAGCCACCTTGGAGAATTTGCCGGCCATCCCGACGAAGGTAACCTTGCGAATTCCGTATGCCTTGGCATGCTCCAGTGAGAAGCCCACATATTCCCCCATCTGTATAAAAGCTTCCTCCGGAAGCTCTGCGAACATCGCGATGGCGTATTTCTCGCTGCTGCCGCCTGTGGTCAGCACGATCTGCCGGTTCCCCGCCGCAGCCGCCACCGAGATGGCCTGAACCACACTCGCCTTATAGGCTTCGGTGGAGAACGGGGTCACCACGCCCCGTGTGCCCAGGATCGAAATGCCGCCCAGAATACCCAGCCGGGGATTCAGCGTCTTCATGGCGATGCTCTCGCCCTCCGGCACGCTGATGACTACCCTCAGGCCCCGCACTGCACCGTGCTCCTCCAGTACGGCGGATACCGCCTCCTGAATCATCCTCCGGGGCACCGGATTAATCGCCGCCTCTCCGACGCCCACCGGCAGCCCCGGCTTCGTCACCCGGCCAACACCGCGGCCCCCGTCAATCTCCACGCCGGGCTGATCCCGCCAGCTCACCGCCGCCTCGATCCACGCCAGATGTGTCGCATCCGGGTCGTCTCCGGCATCCTTCACTGTGGCACAGCTTGCCGTGTGTGTTCCTGTACGCTGCCAGCCAGTCAGCTCAAAGGCATGACGGAACCCGGCCGGCAGATCAATCTCTACCGCAGGCAGGCTCTCCCCTGTAATGAGCAGGGTGGCCGCACCTGCGGCTGCCGCTGCGGCACAGGCCCCTGTCGTGTAGCCCCTGCGCAGCGGGGGAGCTGGCGTTTCACCTGCGGATTCGGGAGCGGGCAATCCAGGTTTTACAGCCTGCTGTACCTGCTCAGCCGCTGGCTTGAACTCGGGGCAGCTGGCTTGCTCCGGTTGCTCAGTTGCCTGATCAAATCGGGGCAATCCGGGTTCGATAGCCTGGCGTACATGCTCGGCCGTCTGCCCGATCTCGGGGCTGCTGGCTTGCTCCAGCCGTTCAACTGCTTCTGCGGATTCGGGGCCGCCTACTTGCTCCAACTGCTCAGATCCCTGATCGAATTCAGGTCCGGCTGCTTGCTCTACCCGCTCTGCTTGCCCCGCCCCTGCCTCCCCGCTTTCTTGGCCCCGGTTCTGCCTGACGGCGTGACCGGGTATTTCCTTGGTCATGGCACTCCCTCTTTGCTGATGGTCTAAGAATGAATCCTCACAAACTGAACAATCTGCACATCGCTGAAGCCTATCCTCTGAGCGTTCGCCCTGGGCAGGTAACCTGTCTTACTCTCTATATAACCTGATTATACTGCTGCTTCTAAGCAAATCAGGAGATTTTTATACAAATTCTGGATCCATTGCACTTTGTACATTAGTTGAACCCCAAATCCGCCAAAAAAGTAAGTCTGCTGCATTTTGTACATTAGAATTTGGCGGGGGAGGTGTTTTGGAGCTATTATCCACAAATCAAGTGTATAAACTACAGTAGAACCAGATTTCAACTATAAAATCACGAATTCTGTTGTAAAGAATACTATTAGAACTAAAGAAGTACATAATTTGAGATAGTTGTATTCTGTACATTTAAAACCCGCAAAAAGGGAGGATTTCCTCATCTAACTGTAATCTGTACAACTATATCTGCCCAAATGAAGGAGAACACCGATTATAGAAAAGTTTAATTGCACGTTTTACAGCTAAATGGCTATTCACTCGTACATCAGAGCATTTAGTTGTACAGAGTGCGATTAAGCATACCACTTGCACCTTAATCGGGATATGACAACTCACCAGCCCTACGCTTCAGCGATCTGATTCTCTGATCAAGCTATCCCAGCTCACCCGCCGCCCGGCGGACGGCCAGCAGACTTAGTGCGTTCACTGCGGCGACCACGATTGTACTGCCCCCTTTGCGGCCGATATTGGTGATGTAGGGAATATCCAGCTTGCGCAGCTCATCCTTGGATTCCGCCGCAGAGACGAAGCCAACGGGCATGCCGATGACAAGTCCGGGCTGGGCGGCGCCTGCTTTTACCAGACGGATCAGCTCCAGCAGGGCAGTCGGCGCGTTGCCGATGACATAGATTCCCCCCGGTGCCTGTGCGCAGGCCTTGCGCGTTGCGATAATCGCCCTTGTGGTTCCCAGCGCCTTCGCCTCGTCCACCACATCAGGATCTGAAATATGTACCCGGACCTCGCCGCCGTACCGCTGAATCCGCTCCTTGGCAATGCCCGCCTCCACCATCCGCACATCCGCTATAATCGGCTTGCCCTGCAGAATGGCGTGAATCCCCGCCTCAATCGCCCCGGGATGGAACACCAGGCTGCGCCCCAGCTCAAAATCAGCCGAAGCATGAATAATCCGCTGTACAATCGGGTACTCCAATGCACTAAACGAATGTTCACCCAGCTCCTCCGTAATTATCTGAAAGCTTAGACCCTCTATCTCCTGCGGCTGTACGGTCACCGGCTTGAACTCTGTCCCGAAATCCACATTCATCCCTCTTCCCTCGTCATTAGCAGCGCATTCTTCACAGCAGCCGTAATCTCGTCAAAAGAATCAAACACCGTTCCGCCATCCCCGAAGGACAGCCCCGGCCGCATAATCAAAATCACATATAACCCCATATCCAGCGCGGCATGCAGCTTCTCATCCACCGAGCCCTCGGCCCCGCTCTCCTTGGTAATCATCACCCGGGTGCCGTACTGCCGGTATAAGGCCTCATTCATCTCTCTGCTAAAAGGGCCCTGAAGCGCAATAATATTCCGCTGCTCAATCCCAAGGGTCAGACACTTCTCCAGATTCTCCAGACAAGGCAGCAGCCTTACGGTCAGCCGGATATCCGGATCTCCCAGCAGCTCCTCCGCAAAAATCTCCAGCGTTTTGCCGCCGGTAGTCAGCATCACAGAGCCCTTCAGCTCCCTAGCCTTGCGCGCAGCCTCTTCATAAGAATGCACTAGCAACAGCCGGGGATGGCTGTTATAGATAAGGCTCTGCCGCTCGTAGCGGAAGTAAGGCAATCCCAGCGCAGCAGCAGCTTCCATTGCATTAGCATGGGCCTCCAGCGCAAAAGGATGGCTGCCGTCCACCACGGCACGGTACCCGCCCGCCTGCAGCAAAGCGATCATCGCCTCGCGGTCCAGTCTGCCGACGCGGGTGCGGATGCCTGCGGCCATAAGGCGTTCTGCCCCGCTGGGCGTTACCACGCTGGCCTGCAGCGGCAGGCCTTGGCGCAGGAGGCTCTGAGCCAGCTCGCGGGCGTCGCTGGTGCCGCATAACATGAAGATCATCGCGGCTGGCGAAGCGCCAGATCGTCTGCCGGAGCCGCCGCCTCCGTTACATCATGCCGCCCATGGCAGTGATGCTCATGCGCGTGATGCGTGTGCCCATGTTCATCATGCCTGTGATGCGCACACTCGTGATGCCCATGCTTCCCATGGCAGTGGTGCCCGTTTCCATGCCCAACATCTCCATGCTCATGGTGCCCGTTTCCATGTCCCTCATGACTGTGATGCCCATGCCCGTGATGTCCATGCCCATGCTCCCCGTGCTCCTCCTCACCATGATGGTGATGGTGATGGTGCAAAGAGGCTGCATCGCGGTATTTGCAGTTATCGCAGTTGCTAAAGGCACGCCCTTCCAGCGTCTCCTCGATCCGCTCTGTCAGCATATCCACCAGCAGCGGATGTGCGCCCAGTGTGCCGCCGATCTCCACTTCAAGCCCGGGATGCTCCGCTGCGAATTGCGCCACTCTCTCTGCGAACTGCTGCATTAGCACTCCGGTGAACAGCAGGTACGGCAGAACAATAATTTTGCGCGCACCCAGTGCAAGGCAGCGCTCAAGCCCGTCCGGCAGCGAAGGCTTGGCGATGGCAATGAAGCAGCTTTCCACGCTGCGGTAGCCTGTTCTCTCCCAGAGCAGCCGGCTTATTTTATACAGATCGCTGTTAGCATCCGGGTCACTGCCCCCGCGTCCCATCAGCAGTACGATGGTGTCCTTATCCTCAATCGTGGATGCACCGTTCCCGCGCAGGTCCAGGTCCATTCCGCCAGCCGCCTTCACCGGCGGGAGTGGAAGTCGTTCTGCTTCCTGAATCCGCTCCAGCAGAATATCGACGGCACGGTCCTGCACCCCCAGCGGACGCCCGTAGATGAACTTCACCCCGGGATATCTCTGCTTGGCTTCGTCAATGGCCATTGGAATATCGAGCTTGGAATGCCCCGCCGCGAACAAAATAATCGGCACTACGTATATCTCCGCCGCACCGCCCTCAATGCATCTGGCAATTCCGCCAGCGATGGAAGGCGAGGCCAGCTCTATGAAGCAGGTCTCAACCTTCAGCTCCGGCTTACGGGCTGCGAGCAGGCGGGTGAATTCCAGCAGCTCCTCATTTCCCGCTTGAACCCGGCTCCCGTGTCCCACCAGTAATACCGTTCTCATCGTCTGCACTCCTTCTTTGCTGTTATCGTTATCGGATGTATGGGCTGCACTCCCTGTTGCGCTGTCCATCCGTTCCCGGAACGCATGATACCGCTCCTGCTCCCGGCCATGAGTCCTATATTCATCAACTGCGGCAGCTACAGCGGCTACCGCTTGCTCTTCGTCCATCCCTTCACGCACCAAAATCCCTGCATGGGCACCCCGCCCGGCCTTCTTGCCGCCGAGATACAACTCATAGCTGCCGCGCGACATTACCAGTCCGATATCATCCAGCACAGCGGAGCTGCAAGCCATCCCGCAGCCGGCTACACTGATGTGCAGCTCTCTGGGCACAGCCTTTCCATGCAGCAGGGTGTGGAGCCGGACAGCAGCACTTAACGCTCCGCTTCTGCGCAGCTCACAGAATCCGCAGGTCTTCACCTTCACGTAATCTCCAGGTGTACTTACATTCAGTCCGGCCTCCAGCAGCCTTGCTCCTGCCTCTGCCTCTTCATTCCGGCTGCCGCGCAGCAGGAAATATCCGTCCTTCGTATAGACCAATTGCCCGTCGCTGCCTGCAAGCTCAGCCAGCAGCTTCATTTGATCACCGTTGAAGCTGCGGCTGCCGGTTGCGGGAGCAATCTCCAGCTCGAAGGAAGAATCGGTGGATGCCTTCAGGCGACCGGACAAGCTCCGCAGCCGCTCCACCTGCGGAGCAGCAGCCAGGCTCTGCGCAGCAGCCTCTTCCGTCTGTCCTGATTCCGCTTCGCCACAGCCCAGCGCCCATTCCATCCGAACCGAACCTGATGCTTCTGCACTTTTCACCTGTCCCGGCTCGGTCTCGCTTCCAACATCTGCTGCATCCCTCTGCCCAGTCTCTGCTGCTCTCCCAGCATCCACAGTTTTGGCCGCTCCGGCTCCAGCTGCCCCCTCTGCCTGCCCAGACTCCGCCGCAGCCAGCGACCACGGTTCTGCGGCTGTGCGCAGCCGCTCGTGCGGCTTCAGCGTCTGCATCTGTGCCCCGAGACTGTACTTGCGTTCATATCCGCGCGGCGTAATCATAAGATCCTCATAGACAACGGTAGCAGAGTTGCCGACCACCACGGTTGAGAGCATGCCGATCTCATGCTCCAGCATATCCTGCAGCGTTGTTACGACCGTCTGCTGGCGGTCACGGTAGGCGCTTTTGACAATGCCTACCGGTGTAGCCGGATCACGATAACGCAGCAGAATAGTGCGCGCTTCTTCAATCTGGCGCGTCCGTCTGCCGCTGCGCGGATTATAGAACGCAATGACGAAATCTGCCGCCCCCGCCGCTTCCACACGCGCAGCGATGCTCTCCCAGGGCGTAAGATGATCGCTCAGGCTGATCGTGCAGGAATCATGCATAATCGGCGCCCCAAGCAGCGAAGAACAGGACTGGATCGCCGATATTCCCGGGATCACCTCCACCTGCACCCCCTCTGAGCGGCTCCAGCCACGTTCGATCAGCACCTCGTAGACCAGCCCGGCCATTCCGTAGACACCGGCATCACCGCTGGAGATTACCGCAATGCTCTGCCCTTCTTCAGCTCTGCGGACGGCCTCCTGGGCCCGGCTGACTTCTTCAGTCATCCCCGTGCCGACAATCTCCTGGTGCCGCAGCAGCGGCCTGATCAGATCTACATAAGTGGTATAGCCGATGACCGCCTCACTCTCATCCAGCGCAGCCAGTGCGCGGCCGGTAATATGTTCCAGCGCTCCGGGGCCGAAGCCGATAATCAGCAGCTTTCCTTGTTTCTTCATTCTTCTTCCCCCGTTCATGAATAGCTGTGGTTAAGCGCAAGCAGCTTATGCAGCTTCACCTTGAATTCCCCGGCGGTGCGGGGAGCGCTCTGCCCTGCGGTCAGGCTGGCAGGCAGGCTGAACCATAAGTCAGCCAGCAGCGGCAGTCCCAGCCCGATGGACAATAGCTCTTCCCGTCCCGCAAAAATCTCCTCCGGCGTCCCCGCCGCCCGGCATCTTCCATGCTCCAGCACAATAATCCAGTCCGCCCAGCGGTAGGCCAGGTCCATATCATGCGTAGCCATAACTACGGTTGTCCCTTTAGCATGTATGGCTTCAAGCCCCTTCAGCATCTGCGTTTCCGATAACGGGTCCAGATACGAGGTCGGCTCATCCAATAGAATCAGCTCCGGCTCCATAGCCAGTACACCGGCGAGTGCCGTGCGTTTCTTCTGGCCCAGACTAAGCTGGTGAATCGGTTTATCGCCCAGGCCGGTTAGATTCAGCAGCTCCATGACCTCCCGGCAGCGCGCAGCGATAGCCTGTTCAGCCATGCCGCTGCCGCGCAGCCCGAACGACACATCCTCCAGCGGAGTGCTGAGAATCAGCTGCTGCTCGGGGTCCTGGAAGACCAGGCCCACTTTCCGCCGCAGAGCGGCCAGCTCTTTTTTGGAGTAGGATAACGCCTTCCCTCCTTGCACAACCGTCCCCTGCTGCGGGCGCAAAATGCCGACGGCATGCAGGAACAGCGTGGATTTGCCTGAACCGTTATGACCGAGCACCGCCGTCTTGCTGCCTGCGGGGATGGAGAACGTCAGTTCATGCAGTGCAGGCTCCTTCGTATCCGGGTAATGGAACACCACTCCGTCACAAGCCAAGCTAGATTCCTGATCCATGGGTGACTCCTTTCATGTGTTAGTGATAAAGTACGCCTCAGCCAGCAGCAGTAGCGCAATACCGGCATAAGCCTGGATTGTATAGCGCCGCGGCACAGGACGCGCCGTATAAGGCGGGAGAATAATCTCATCTGTGAATCCGCGGGCCAGCAGCCCCTGCGATAATCCGTAATACCGGTGCATCGTGTTGCCGAACAACGCTCCTGCCATAGCCGCAGTCTCCCGCATTCTGGCCTTGTAGCCCCGTCGGCCTCCGCGCAGCCTGCGGGCCAGCAGCAGACCATGCGCTGCATCACTCAGCAGGAATAAGAAGCGGTACATAATCAGCATCAGCTCCAGGACAATCTGCGGCATCCGCAGCCTGCGCAGCACCTGCAAAAGCTCACTGAACGGAGTCGTGAACATCAGGAAGAAGAAACAGCTCATGCAGGCAGAGATTCTGGCCAGCAGCTCCCCTGCCCGCTGAAGTCCCGCCGCTGTGACATATACCGGCAGGTTCAGTCCCGGAAGCGGGAATATCCCTGCCTCTCCCGCAGCCGGATGCCCGAATTCCACGAGCAGCGCCGGTACGCTAAGCGCATAGAACAGCAGCGCTGTGCCGAACAGCATACCATAAGCACGCAAGGGAATTCGGGCCTGCAATATACACCAGGACATCATCCATAGGGTAATTGCAGCCTGTAGTACCGGATGTACGGTGTAAGAGAGCAGGAACATCAGGGCTGCGAACGAGCTTTTCCACATCGGGGACAACTGGCGCAGAGCATTATTGTAAGAGAGAACGTCAATCCGCCGGATCACTTGCTGCTATGCTGCTTCGTCCCGCCTTGCTTGCCCTTGAGCAGCCCCAGGGTATAACCGATCACACCGGCACCAATCGCGGCCTGCAATGCAAACAGCATACTCTCCGTCTCACCCGGCAGCTCGGTCAGCGGCTTGAACCACGGCTTATAGTCAGGATTCATCTCAGTAATCACACCTTCAGCCGCATCATCGGCCCCGCCGAATTCCCCATTAACCAGCAGCAGCGGCAGAATGACCAGCAGAATAACAACCAGCAGCATCAACCCATTTTTCCATTTATTGCTCATTAGGCTCTTCCTCCGTTCACCTTGCGTTTCAGCAGCGACAATTCATTCGGGCTATACGATTTCAGCCAGTTCCAGAGCAGTACCGTCAACAGCCCTTCACTGATGGCCAGCGGGATTTGCGTCACGGCAAAGATGCCCCCGAATTTGAGAAAAGATGCCAGAACGCCGCCATCCGCCGCCGGAAAAGCCACCGCCAGTTGGAAGGAAGTCACTACGTACGTACTCAGATCAGCCACCGCAGCCGCACAGAACAAGGCTAGCTTCTCGCGGTCCGGCATTTTCATCATCAGCTTATACACTGCATATCCGGCAAAAGGACCCGCCACCGCCATCGAGAACGCATTGGCTCCAAGCGTAGTGATCCCGCCGTGCGCCAGCAGCAGCGCCTGAAACAGCAGGACAATCGAGCCGATTACGCTCATGGGCAGCGGCCCCAGCATTACCGCACCTAGTCCGGTACCGGTGGGGTGGGAGCTGCTTCCGGTCACGGAAGGCATTTTGAGCGCAGACAGTACGAAGGTAAACGCCCCGGCCAGACCCAGCAACAGCTTCAGCTCCGGATTCTCCCGGGTCATGGCTCTCAGCTTGAAGATTCCAAGGACAAAGAACGGGATAAACGCCGCCCACCAGAACACTGCCCAGCCAACCGGCAGGAATCCTTCCATAATGTGCATCGCCCGGGCCGTCCCCGGTTCGTTCAGCATAAAGTACACCGTAAATCCGGCAACCAGTGCCGCAAAGCTCCACCATCTGTGCTTTTTCATTTGTCACCCTCCATGTTTGTTGATTTCCCATTACAGATCATAAAGCCCAAAAAACCCACCCTATAGGGTGGGAGTGTATGTACGCAGGCAAGTTCGATAGAGCGCGCAACCCGTGGCGAAGCGGAACAAGGTGCTTTTCACCGTCCCATCACTATGGGCCGTATCCTTGTATCCAGCAGCTATAACCGGGGATCACCTTGAAGCACCAAGCTTTCTCCGGTCCATAAGGGCAGAACGCCTCTTCTCATTAACCTATCCGTACACCGCTCCTATCCGCGTAGAGTCGTGGTGTGCGTAGACAAGGTAGGTCTCCTGGCTTGGAATACAGGCGCTGCAGACTTCGTCTTCCCCGGGGGCTTCCCGAGTGACCTCATGAAGTGCAGCTCTTCCATACAGTGGCGGGACCGCTCGGGAGTTGCACCCGATTCCCTGTTATCCCTTGCCGCTTCCGGCAAGAGCACCTTGTTTCATCGCTAATTCATCTCAAATCATAGCGGACAGAGATTGGCCTGTCTGTGATATAAATTGGAAAAGCTCGCCTGCAGCCAATCATGGCTTGTAGAAATTTTATTTGAGTAATATAATTATTAACTATATAACCTGAACGTGGAGGCATCCGATGAAACTTGATCTAACCGAACAATCTTTGCCCGTGTACGAGGCCCTGTCCAGTACCGTGCGCCTGCATATGCTGCGGCTGCTGTCCGATAAGCCCATGAACGTGAAGGAGCTGGCCGCAGCCCTCAAGCTCAGCAGTGCGATTATGACCATGCATGTGCGCAAGCTCGAAGCCGCCGGGCTGATCCGCAGCCATATGGCTCCCGGCAAAAGCGGTCTGCAGAAGATCTGTACACTGGCCGCCGACGGGGCTGAGATAGTTTTTCCGGGACAGGCCCGGACTCCGCGCAGAGGGTACCGCAAGGACATCCCTGTGGGGCATTATTCCGACTTCCAGATCGAGCCTACCTGCGGACTGTCTACGACAGAGAGGGTCATCGGGCACTTTGACGATCCCCGTTATTTCTGGGACCAGGAGCGGGTGAACGCCGGGATTCTCTGGTTCGGAAAGGGGTTCGTGGAGTATAAAATCCCGAATTTCCTGCTGTCGAGCCAGCAGCCGGAGGAGCTTGCCATCACGATGGAGATCGCCTCCGAAGCCCCGTCGGTCAACAACAACTGGCCGTCGGATATTACCTTCACACTGAACGGACAATCGCTCGGCTTCTGGACCAGCCCCGGTGACTACGGAGATAATCCGGGAAAATACACCCCGGCCTGGTGGCCTGCACTCACCAATCAATACGGCCTGCTCAAGCAGCTGCGGATTACTCAGACGGGTACCTTCATGGATGGGCAAAAGCTGTCGGAGGTCACCCTGGATCAGGTAGGCATCCGCAACAAACAATGGACCTTCCGGCTCTCTGTCGAGGAGGATGCCGAGCATATTGGTGGCCTCACCCTGTTCGGCAAGGGCTTCGGCAACTACAACGAGGATTTGGTGTTTGAGTTGTTTTATACAGATGGCGTGGCAGATTTGCCGGGTCCTATATGAAAGCCAGATTAGGGTGTGTAGAAGGTAGGTAGGTAGGTAGGTAGGTAGGTAGGTTAGTTTTCGTTTCAGCTACTTTTAGAGCTAATACTCCTTATTTCTGCTTAACGCTCACTTTCAGCAAAATTCAGGTGCATTAGTGCTCTTCATTTCTGCTCAACGCTCACTTTCAGCAAATTCAGGGGCACTTATGCCCCTCGCAACATCCATACAGCCCACTTCCAACCGCACCAAAGGGATTTTTCCCTCTCATTTCCTCATCTAGCCCACTTTCCGCCGCATCAGAGGGATTTATCCCTCTCATTTCCTCCTCCAGCCCACTTTCCACCGCATCAGTGGGATTTATCCCTCTCATTTCCTCACCCAGCCTACTTTCTGCCGCATTAGAGGGATTTATACATCTCATTTCCTCACCCAGCCCACTTTCCGCCGCATCAGTGGGATAAATCCCTCTCATTTCCTCCTCCAGCCCACTTTCACGCCGCATTAGAGGGATTTATCCCTCTCATTTCCTCTTCCTCCCCCTCACCTCCACAACACAAAAAAAGCCCCTCCAACTGCCGCATTGTGCAGGTTGGAGGGGCTATCGGTGATCGATCCGTCTCTTATGGCAAGAGCGGCTTCTAGCCTATCTTTTCGCCTGACCCCTAGCCGTTAGGCGTGGGCCGTCATTCCGCCACTGGCTGCCACTTTCCGCCGCCCGGCAGCGGACAGCTACGGGCCTTCAGCCGGGCCACGACAGGGATGATACAGCCGCAGGCGGTACAGGTCACGCCATCCTGCAGCTTGGGGCAAGCCCCGCAAAGCGCAAGCCGCTCGGCATAGACCTCGTCTGAAGCGGTATTGCCGGGGTTGAACATGGAGGACGCCAGAATGCGGGCAATCTGTGCTTCCGTGACCTTGTACTCCTCCCGGCATCCTTTGCAGGCTGAAGTGGTTGTCATGCAGTTCTCTCCTTAGGCTTGTGGAGTGATGGCCAGTACCGTTACCGACATTGGCGGCAGCTCTACAGTCAGCGTATCCCCTTCAAGCTTGAAGGCGCTGAATGCCTGCGGTGTTACAGCTTCCGGCTGCTCAAAGCTATTGTGGGCATCGATGGAAGCTCCGGCCAGCGTTGTTCCGCTTACGGATGCTTGACCAGCCAATCCGCGCAGGGCAAGCGGCAACACTGCCGATGACGCGTGATTCAGGTTACACAGGCTGACATGAATGATGCCCTCAGCATTGACTGAAGCCGAAGCCGATACTTCAGGAATCTCTACGCCATCATAGCTGTATACCGGGCTGTCCACGGTGAGCTCCAGCAGTTCTGCATCCTGATGCACCTTATACATGTT
The DNA here is from genome assembly GCF_038595095.1 of Paenibacillus sp. FSL P2-0089. NCBI lineage: Bacteria > Bacillati > Bacillota > Bacilli > Caryophanales > Paenibacillaceae > Paenibacillus > Paenibacillus sp. FSL P2-0089. Next base: position 1,829,195 of record NZ_CP152006.1, on the reverse strand, counting down.
GAATACATGGTAAGTAGGAGTCAGGAGCATTTTCTCGCCTTCGGTCAGAATAACAGCCTGCAGCACGTTCACGGTCTGGGCAATGTTCGCCATCCGTACACGGTCACTGTGCTTGTGGAAAATATTCAGCGTCAAGCCGGCCACCAGCGCATCGCGGATCGTGTTCTGCTGGTAGAGGAAGCCCGGGTTCGTACCCGGCTCAACATCATACCAGGTGCCCCACTCGTCAACGATCAGGCCGACTCTTTTCTCAGGATCGTATTTGTCCATGATGGCAATATGGCGGGTAACCAGCTCATCCATGAATAGTGCCTTCTTCAACGTTGTGAAGTATTCGTCTGTTCCGAAGCCTGTAGCCGCGCCCTTATGATTCCAGTCCGAATTAGGCAGGGTGTAATAGTGCAGGGTAATTGAATCCATGAAGCGGGTAGCTTCACGCATCAGCACTTCCGTCCAGTTATAATCATCCGAATTCGCACCGCAGGCGATCCGGTGGATCTTGTTGTCTCCATAGTTACGTACATACGTCTGATATTGGCGGTACAGATCAGCATAGAACTCAGGACGCATGTTACCGCCACAGCCCCAGTTCTCGTTGCCCACGCCGAAATACTTAACGCTCCAGGCATCTTCCTGGCCGTTCTTCTGACGCAGCTCAGCCATTGGCGAGACTCCGTTGAAGGTCAGATATTCCACCCACTCGGACATCTCTTGAACAGTTCCGCTACCTACGTTACCGTTGATGTACGGCTCGCAGCCCAGCATCTCGCAGAGGAGCATGAATTCATGTGTACCGAAATGGTTGTTCTCTACCGCGCCGCCCCAGTGTGTGTTGATCATCCGCTTGCGCTCTTCGCTCGGGCCGATACCGTCCTTCCAGTGGTATTCATCGGCGAAGCAGCCGCCCGGCCAGCGCAATACCGGAATTTTCATTTCTTTAAGCGCTTCCACTACGTCGTTGCGGATACCTTTGGTGTTCGGAATAGGGGAATCTTCGCCCACCCAGATGCCTTCATAGATACAGCGTCCAAGATGCTCAGCGAAATGTCCGTAGATGTTGCGGTCAATCTTACCTTTGCGGATGTCGGTGTTCAGTACAATGCGTTCTGCCATGGGAAGTTAACGCTCCTCTTTAGATTAATATATTTGTTAATCATTTAACACTTATATTAACATTATAATCAAGCTTCCTCTAGTTCGTCAATCTTTATCTTAAGCAGCACCTCTCGCATTCCCGCATTTCACTTCCCCGCCAAAAATGATATTATGGACACACAAATACAGCATAATTGGAGAGTATGATGATTAGACCTATCAATAAAGATATATCGCTTCTTAGCCAGAAATCTGCGCCGGCCACGGAGAAGGATCTGCCCGTGTTAATGGATCTTGTGGAGACCCTGAACGCCAACTCCGACCGGTGCGTCGGCATGGCTGCGGACATGATTGGCGTCAACAAACGCATCATCGCCATCCGCGTGGAGCAGCAATTAACCCTTTCGATGATCAATCCGGTGATCGTCAAGCGTGCCCGTCCTTATGACACTGAGGAAGGCTGCCTGTCGCTCGAAGGCGTACGTCCTGCGAAACGATACGACTATATTGAGGTAGAGTACCTCGATTATAATTTTAAAAAGCACCGGGATAGCTTTACCGGATTTACGGCGCAGGTTATCCAGCATGAGGTGGATCACTGCGAGGGTATTGTCATTTGAGCCGGGACCTGAGAGCGATAACCTTCAGCAAGACGGCCGCCGAGCAAATTCTGAGGAATGAGACCGATACCCGTACGCTTTTGTCAGAATATCCAGAGTACAAGGAAGAAGTGCTGCTTGAGATCAATGCCCTATCGAGCCGTCAACGCGCTAACCTGATCCATAATTTGCTCACCAGCTATACCAGCAGCGCCAAAATAGCGAAGAGCAAAATTGTCAAAAGCGGCTTTAATCAAACCACCATTAACGCTTTTCTTCCTAGTATTATTAAAGCCCGCTTTGCCATTTATCTGATCGAACAGCTGCAATTAACGGTGTCCACCGAATCAGCCTCCGGGCCTGTCCGGTTCAATCTCTGGGACGGTTATATTCTGCAGAAGCTCCTGTTCAAGGAAAAGCTTGTACGCAAGCCCGTATCGCTCCCCCTGTTCCGGGTATGCTGGAAGCTGATTATCCGCCCCAAAATGCTGATGCCGCTTGTCAATAAACAAGGGATCTACTGCTTCTATTCCCGCTCGTTAATCAAGCGCCTGTCCGCTCTAATCGGGGATAAGGAGTGCCTGGAGATCGGTGCGGGTGACGGTACCTTGACGAGATTCCTTAACGATAACGGCACAGCCTGCCGGGCAACCGATGATTATAGCTGGGCGCATTATATCACCTACCCGGATTTTGTGGAAAAAGCTGATGCCAAAGCCGCCCTGAGCAAATACGCTCCTAAGGTTGTACTTTGTTCCTGGCCGGTGCCCGGCAACCCGTACGAGAAGCATGTTTTTAATACGGAATCTGTAGAGTTGTATATTGTAATCGGCACAAGAGATCCGGCGATCACCGGTGACTTCGACGCGTATGATAAGGCTAAGCATTTCAGCATGGAGCTGAATGAGGAATTATCGCGCCTGCTTGTGCCGCCCTCCGGGGACAATGCGGTTTATCTCTTCACACGCAAACAAGACAGTACACACTCACGATAGGTGAGTATCTACTGTCTTGTTTGGTTTGCTGTCTATTCCGGCCTCAGCCCAGATCTCCCAGCTCAATCTGCACGATCCCCCGGTCATCCCGCACCTCGGCGATTCCGCCGATCAGATGCATCAGGCTGCCGAACTCCAGCTCCTGGAACTTGCGTGCCGCCGTATCCCGCTGCAGCTCCCAGAGACATTCGGCCAGCTCGCAGACTACCGGCACATCACAGCGGATCTCCGCCAGCTCGCGAGAGAGATGCAGCATGTCGAGATCCGCTTCAATCTTGGCACGTACGCCCTTGGGCAGCAGATGCAGGTTCTCAATGACCCCTTCTACCGTGCCGTATTCGGTCAGCAGCTTGGTGGCCGTCTTCTCGCCTATGCCCTTCACTCCAGGATAATTATCGCTGGTGTCGCCCATGAAGCCCTTCAGGTCGATCACCTGCGCAGGAGTGAGGCCCCGTTCTGCCAAAAGCTCAGCCGGATCATACACTTTATAGTTAGAGCGGCCTTTTTTCATAATCACGACCTTGACGCTGTCATTCACCAACTGGAGCATGTCGTGATCCCCCGTCAGAATATAGACCTCCGACTCCCCGCTGTAGCACGAAGCCAGTGTACCGATGCAGTCATCTGCCTCGTATCCGACCAGCCCGATATTCGGCACGCCCAGCTCTGCCACAACCTCCTTCACGAGGTCGAACTGCGGGATCAGCTCCAGCGGCGCGTCAATCCGGTTCGATTTGTAGCCTTCGTACTTCTCCGAACGGAACGTGCCCTTGCCCATATCCCAGCAGCAGACCACATGTGAAGGCTCAAACGTACTTACCGCATCGAAAAAATACTGCAAAAATCCATACACCGCATTCGTCGGCAGTCCGGCGCGGGTCTTGCGGATATATCCACCATAAGAGGTAGCATAAAAAGCGCGGAACAGCAGAGCCATTCCATCGACAATCATGACCCGGCCCTTCATTTCTGTTGCTGTGCTCATGTGTAACCTCTCCTTGTATTCCTTAATTTAGGCGTTGCTCCAAGCTTCGGCGTACTGGTCTTCCTTGTAGCCTACGGTAACCTTCTTGCCGTCAGTGACTACCGGACGCTTAATCAGCATCCCATGTGCGGACAGCAGTGCAAGCTGCTCGTCTTCGCTTAAGTCTGCAAGCTTATCCTTCAGGCCAAGCTCCCGGTAGACCTCACCACTCGTATTAAAAAACTTCTTCAGCGGCAGGCCGCTGTGCTTCACCAGCACGCGCAGCTCCTCCACAGTTGGCGGCTGCTCAGCGATATGCTGCAGCTCCAGCTCATGCCCTGCTTCCTTGAGCCATTTCACTGCGCTGCGGCAGGTGCTGCACTTGGGATATTGATATACTTTCAAGTTACTCATCGTCTTCTCCTTCTATATATAAAATATAAAGTGCATATAAATTGCTGCCCGCTGCGGCAGATGTCAGCTGCGGCCAGAACATATCCGGCGCTTACTTACCGCGCCGACTGCCGGAGCTTCTCCTGCAGCAGCGCCATATCCGTCGGCAGCGGAGCCTCGAACACCAGCTCGGCATGCGTCACCGGATGCCGGAAGGCCAGCCGCACCGCATGCAGCGCCTGGCGCGGAATGGCCGCGTCCAGCTCCGCGATCTGCGCGAGCCGGGCGGCGTCGCCTGGCGGCAGCGCCGCGCCGTCTGCGGTCACCGCCAGCTCTTGCACCTGTTGCTCCTCGCCGCCTGCGGTCACCGCCGACTCTCCCGCACGCCGCTCCTCGCCCGGCGCTGACGCCTCCGCCCGGCTGTCAGCCGCCTGCCCATACAGCGGGTGACGGTACATCCCGTCACCGATCAGCGGGCAGCCGACCGACCCCATATGCACCCGGATCTGGTGGGTGCGCCCGCTCTCCAGCTTCAGCTCGACGCGTGAAGCGGCGCTGCCATAGACCTCCTTGACCTCATACCGGGTCAAGGAGGGATAGCCGTCCGGCGTTACAATCCGCCGGTGCGGCTCCAGCGGGTCGCGGTCGATCGGACCGTCGATATCGCCGCTGGGCAGAGCAGGCACGCCGTGCACAAACGCGGTATACCGCTTGTCCACCGTTCCGGCAATCATCTGCTCGGAGATGTGCTGGTGGCTGTAAGGGTTCTTGGCAATCACCAGCACCCCGGAGGTCTCCTGGTCCAGCCTGTGTACGGGGCGGAAGCGGACCCGCTCGCCCTTCTCTGCCCAGTAATGAACCACACCATTCGCCAGGGTCTCGGTATAATGGCCGTGGGTCGGATGGACAATCATTCCTGCGGCTTTGCTTACCACAAGCAGATGCCCGTCCTCATACAGAATCTCGAAGGGAATCGGCTGCGGCAAAATATCCTCTGACGTCTCCTCCTCCATCCGAATCTGCACTAGATCGCCGGTGCTAACCTTAACGCTAATATAGACACGCTCTCCGTTCAGTGTAATACCGAGGTCCGTCATTTTGAGCCGGGAGAGCAGCTTGCGGGAGACATCCATCCGCTTTTGCAGAATGGTTTTGAGCAGCCAGCCGTCTTCAAGCGGCGGCACTGTATAGGAGATGGGCGGATAATAGCTGGTCATTTGTTCCGGAACACCTTTTTGCTGCGCAGATATTCTACTTCAGCAATCTCCAGCCGGGTGTTGGCGGCGCGGGCCAGAGCGAAGAAATAGTCGGACAGCCGGTTCAGATAGATTACCGCCTCCGGGTTAATCTCCGCACTGCGGCCCAGCGTCACTGCCCGGCGCTCGGCCCGGCGGCAGACCGTCCGGCAGACATGCAGCACAGAGGACAGCTGGCTTCCGCCGGGCAGGATGAAGCGCTCCAGCACCGGATTCTCGGCCTGAAGCGCATCGATCCAGCCTTCCAGGCGGGTGGCCATCTCGCTTTTCACCTTATAGCGGTTCTCACTCAGCTTCACGAACGCCAGATCCGATCCGCAGTCAAACAGCTCGTGCTGAATCTCCAGCAGCTGCTCGCGGACATCCAGAAACCGTTCGTCCTCCATCAGGCTCCGTGCCTGGCCAACGAAGCAGTTCAGCTCGTCAATGGTGCCGTAAGCCTCGACGCGGACATCGTCCTTGCCTACCCGGCCGCCAATCACCGAGGTCTCCCCCTTATCCCCCGTACGCGTATAGATCGCCATGATACTTCCCTCCTAAGTTGCAAAATCACATAGTAATAGTGTAATCGTTCTTAGGTAGGGTGGCAAACAAAGATCAACATTAAAGACATGTAAATAAAACCCTGAGGAGGAAGTCCGTAATCGTCCTGCCGCACAATTCGCCTCAAGGCTTACGAAAGGTAATGCAATACATCAGGCCCTTGCACACTTCCTTGTACTCTACCTCCAGCATCTCCGGCGGAATCAGCCCAAGCATCTCCGGCATGTCCGCTCCCTCTGCAAAATATCCCTTAACCACTGGCACCTTCCCGTACGTTCCCTTCACCAGCTTCTGCGTCTCATCGGCAATCATCAGCCTTGTGCCCGGCTTCGCCACCCGGATCATCTCCAGTACCGCAGCATGCGGATCGCTGAAACAGTTGATTCCGCCGACATGGTACACGCAGTCAAAGCTGTTGTCCTGAAAAGGCAGCCTCTCAGCAGTCCCTTGGAACAGATGTGCCTCCAGCTTCCACCGCCGCAGATTGCGCACCGCCTGCTTCAGCATTCCGCTGGAAATATCCAGCCCGTACAGCTCGGCCGGCGCGTTCTTGGCCTTCACCTTAATGTACGGAAAATTATCGCCGCTGCCCACCGAGGTCTCCAGCACACGCTGACCGCCGCGCAGCTCAAGCGCAGACAGGAACTGCTCTCTATAGCTGCGTTCTCCGCCGAACTTCAGCGCGAAATACAGCTTGTTGGACAGCCGGTAGAAACGGGCAATCCGGTTGTACAGCTCCAGGTACTTCCGGTTACTGCCTGAGGCATCCGCTTCCTCCATAAAAGCCAAATACCCGTGCTTCCACGGATATTGCCGTCCATTCGCCGGATTGACCGCCCCCGTACCCTCCAGCTTAAGCTCTTCATATGTATTCGGGTCCCTCAACAGCTGATCATGCAGCATGAATATCTTCCTCTTTCCTTACACTGTACAGTTCCAGCCCGTACTCAGTGATGTTCGTGAATATTCATTATATGCCTACAATTGGAAGCGGACATCAGCCCCGGGTCTGCCGCCGTCTCCGCCTTTGGTCGTACCCCACAGACTTAGATATACGACATTTTTTTATTTTTTTCGACAAAAAGTAACAACAAAATCAGCTCTCCAGCCGATGATATTCAATACAGGTATAAATAGCTTCACTATCTAATGGGGGGGATTCACATGGCTAATGTTGTTCACAAGGGGATTTCCAGGCTCCGGTTCAAAAGCATACGTATGAGAACATTTGCATTCATCCTGCCCATCTTTCTGATCACGCTGGTGCTGGTCTCTCTGTTGTCGTACATGTATTCCAAAAGCATTATCCAGCGCGAGGTTACACAAAAAATGAATGTGCAGATATCAGATATTTCTAACGAAATTAATGCGAACTTAAATGTGCACAGCAAGGTTCCCGAGGTTCTGGCAAGGACGCTGGAGAGTCACGCTGCGGAATTCACACTGGATCAATACCGGACTATGCTGTCTAGTGCGCTGAAGGCTAATCCGGATACATATGGTGTGGGTATTTATTTTGAACCCGGACGGTATGACAGCAAGCTGAAGTACTTCTCCACCTATGCCCACCGAGACGGCGACAAAATTGTGACAACCGAGCAGTACAATGACCCCGATTATAATTATCACGGGCAGAACTGGTACACTATCGGCAGAGACCATGCAGCGTTTACAGATCCATTCTATGACACAATTACAGGGACAACGATGGCTACGTTCGCTGTTCCTTTCCGGGATATCACGAATACCTTGCTGGGTGTCATGGCCGGCGATATCGATCTCAAGACGCTGCAGAGCAGGATCGAACAGACCAAGGTGGGGAATACAGGCTGGGCCTTCCTGCTGGACAAGCAGGGGAATTACATTGCCGGACCGGATGCCGAGAAGAATATGCAGCTGAAAATAACAGATGAAAAAAGCGCAAGTCTGTCCGCAGCGGGAGCAGAAATGCTTCAGCAGAATCAGGGGATGGTAACCTATGCCGATTCCGGCGGGACCATCCAGATGTATTATGAAAAGCTGCCGGACACCGGCTGGACCGTGGGTCTTGCCATGCCGGAAAAGGAACTGTATGCGCCGCTTAAAGGGCTGCTAAGGTCTATTCTGCTGGTTAGCTTTGCAGGTCTTATCCTGACGGTAGCAGCCGTATATCTATACAGCCGCTATATTACCCGTAAGCTGACTCGGGTCAATGAGATGTCCCGGCAGATGGCTGCCGGAGACTTCACCGGGAAGCTGGAGGTAGACAGTGAGGATGAATTCGGCAATATGGCCGGGCATTTGAACCAGATGATTACCAATCTGAGCAGACTCCTGGGGACCATTGCCGATCACTCGCTGCAAGTCGCCTCGACCTCGGAGGAATTAATGTCGAGTGCCAATCAGACCAATCACACCACAGAGGCCATTGTGGAGAATATTCAGGATCTCTCAGCCGGAGCGGATCAGCAGATGCAGTCCACCCGCGAGTCTGCAAGAGCGATGGAGGAGATGGCCGCCGGTGTGCAGCGGATCGCGGAGGCTTCGATGGACACCGCAGCAGCGGCTGGACGGGCGGCAGGCCAGGCACAGAACGGGTATTCCGTCATTACGGAGGCCGTGGACCGGATGGAAGAGATGGAGCGGACCGCCGCAGATGCTTCCAGCATGATTACCTCTCTTAGCGCACAATCCCAGCAGATCGGCAACATCATTGGTCTGATCAAAGGCATCAGCGATCAGACCGGCATGCTGGCCTTAAACGCGGCGATTGAGGCTGCCAGAGCGGGCGAATACGGGCGGGGCTTCTCCGTGGTTGCCGGTGAGGTGAAGAAGCTGTCCGAGCAGACAGCCGAAGCCGCCGGGCATATCAGCACCCTGATTCTTGAGATCCAGCAGGGCAACCGTGCCGCATCCGATGCGGTGTTGGCGAATGCCGATGCCGTTCAGGAAGGCTCGCGGATGGTAGGCGAGGCCGGGCGTCTGTTCACGGATATTCTCGGCGGCATCGGCGAGATTAACACCCAGGTTCATGAGATGTCTGCTTCCTCCGAGCAGCTGCTGGCCGGAACCGAGGAACTAACCTCCTCGGTGGCGGAGATGGCAGAAGTGGCCAGGCAGGCGGCAGAGCGTTCCCAGAGCGCTGCCGCGGCCTCCGAGGAGCAGCTCGCCTCCATGGAGGAGGTAGCCGCAGCCTCTACCGAGCTGGCGAAGATGGCCGATGGGCTACAGCAGGCAGTGGCCACGTTCAAGGTTAACTAACATACATGTATAACCCCCTGATAAGTCCCTTCGGACTGGAGCAGGGGGTTATTTTATAATCATTCTCCCCCGCTTCCCTTCAAAAAAGCCACCAGCTCGCGGTTGACCCGCACCGGCTGCTCATGATTCACGCCGTGACCGGCGTCCGGGATGACCGTGTAGCGGAACCCGCCAGCATCCAGTGTTCCAGTGAGCTCCCGCTTCTGCTTCAGCTTATAATCTCCCAGCAGGAAGTATAGCTGATCCCGGAACGTAACCGCTTTCTCTTGTTCGTAGGGCTGAAGCTTATGGGCGAACATCGCCTGCTGGTTATGATTCTGCATTAACAGCACCAGATGCTCCCCGACTTCGGGATGCTTGTCGAACAGGCCTGAGGCCGGGGAGCTGAGCTTGCGGGCTGCCTTGAGCAGATTGCTGCGTGTAGGAACAAGAATCTCCGGGAACATCATCATCAGCGTATGTATCATGCTTTTAATTGGAGAAATGATTATTCCTCCCTCCATGCAGACAGCCCTCAGCGCTCTTCCCGGCCCGTTCACCATGTAATTGAAGGCCATATATGCTCCGTTTGACACTCCTGCCACACAGAATTGGTCAAGCTTCAGCCCATCTGCGACCTTGTTAATCCAATCCACCTGGTCAAAGGTCCGTTTATGGAACAGCTCACCTGGAACACTCTTCCCCGGTCCTCCCAGCGTATCTATCGCAATGCAGCGGAAATGCCGGGACAACTCCTTCATATTCAGCAGCCACATCACGGCCGAATTATCGCCTACCCCGTGTAATAGGAGCAAGGGCGGTGACTCCGGCTCTCCCGCTGTTATACAATGAGTTGTCCCATAAGGGGTCTCCACATCAAGCTCCTGAAATTCCGTCCCCCACGCGTCAAGAAGCTCGTTATAGGACCTTAGAACCTGTTCTTTGCCGGACTCGCTTTTAAATACCTTGATCATTTTCATACTCCACCTTCCGGTACTTCATTATTCAAAAAAAACGGACATCTCCCAAAGGAAGACATCCGCTTGATATAATCGTGCTGGATTAATTGCTCTTGCGGTGGCGGCCTCTCATATACTCATTAATCTTGAGATCCAGCAAGCTGCTGATTGCTATTACATTATCCGAGGTAAAGGACTTCTCCTGCATAAAGAGCTGTTCCATTCTGCTGCGGAGCATCTGAATTTCATCTTCCAGCGAGAGCCTGCGTGCATTCGCATCTTCTCTGGCAGGAGGTCGCCCGCTTCCGGAGCCACATTTCCCGCCAAAGGAGGATAAGTAATAATCTGCGCTCAGCACAATCACCCTTCCTGATGTAGTATTGCGCGTCATCCAGATAAGAACTGTGTGGTTCTATGCAACCAGATATGAAGCGCCTTTATTCCCGGAATAAGAGGTCCATGTAAGTGTATTACAGGTGTTTCTTGTCCTTAGAGTAAAATAATACCATATCAGAAGGTGATCGGCTATAGTTCTATTTACTTCTTTGTCGAGCCTTGTCAGGCCCCTTCCCGGGCCAGCTGTGAGACAAATGCCCCAATTCGCTCAACCGCTTCATTCAACTGGGACACCGAGGTGGCATAGGAGCAGCGCAGATAGCCTTCTCCGCCCAGACCGAAGACACTTCCCGGAACGGCGGCGACCTTATATTCAAGCAGCAGACGCTGGGCGAACTGGTCGGAGGTCAGGCCGGTGGCCTGGATACTAGGGAATGCATAGAAGGCACCCTGCGGCTCATGACACTCAAGTCCCGCCTCCCGCAGCCCCTTGACAATCAATCGGCGGCGCTGGTTATACGAGTCTGTCATGCGGTCCTTCTCTTCCATTCCGTTGGTAAGGGCCTCCAGCGCAGCCACCTGGCCCATCGAAGGCGCACACATGACGGTATACTGGTGAATCTTCAGCATGGCTGAGATCAGGTCCGGGTGACCGCAGGCATAGCCCATCCGCCAGCCGGTCATGGCGAAGGCCTTGGAGAACCCGCTGACCAGGATCGTCCGGTCAAGCATCCCCGGCAGCGAAGCGAAGCTGACATGGTTGCTTCCATACGTAAGCTCGGCATATATCTCATCCGAGATGACGATAAGATCATGCTTCTCTACCACCTTGGCAATCGGCTCCCAATCTTCACGGCTCATGATGGCACCCGTCGGATTGCTTGGATAGCAGAGAATCAGAATCTTCGAGCGCGGGGTAATCTTGGCCTCCAGATCCTCGGCCGTCAGCTTGAAGTTATTCTTCCCGAAGGTCTCAATGCCTACCGGAATACCGCCGCCGATAGCCGTAATCGGAGAATAAGAGATGTAACATGGCTCGGGTATCAGAATCTCGTCTCCTGGAGAGATAAGGGCACGCAGAGCCAAATCAATGGCTTCGCTGCCGCCGACTGTGGCGATAATCTGGTTCGCCGGATCATACTTCACGGCGAAGCGGGTCTCCAGATACTCGGCAATCCCCTCGCGGAGCTCGGGCATTCCGGCATTGGAGGTGTAACCGGTGAAGCCTCGTTCGAGCGAATAGACGCAGGCCTCTCTCACATGCCAGGGCGTCTTGAAGTCCGGCTCGCCGACACCGAGCGAGATAATATCCTTGCTGCCTGCCGCCAGATCAAAAAACTTGCGGATGCCCGAAGGCTGAATCTGCTGGACCAGCGGGGCCAAATAAGAGTTCATCGACTTGCCTTTATCTCCTGTGTGCTGAGCGTTATTAATGATCATGACATTACATCCTTCACGGAGATATCATCAGACGGTTGTCTTCCTCATGCTCTTCAAAGATGATACCGTCCTGTTTGTATTTTTTGAGCGTAAAGTTCGTCTTGGTAGAGAGCACAGCATCAATCGGTGACAGCTTCTCAGACACAAAATTAGCGACCTCGCGCAGATTGCGTCCTTCCACTTCCACCAGCAGATCGTAAGCGCCGGACATCAGATAGACGGATTTAACCTGCGGATACAGATAGATCCGTTCGGCAATGCCCTCGAAGCCGCGGCCCCGTTCCGGCGTAATCTGCACCTCGATCAGCGCCGTCACCCGTTCATCATCGACTTTGTCCCAATTGACCACCGTCGCGTATTTCACAATGACATGATCCTGCTCCATTTCAGCGATCACGGTCTTCACATCTTCTTCCTCCGCACCAAGCAGGGTCGCCATTAATGCCGTTGAGCTTCGCGCGTCCTCCTTGAGCAGTTCCAGCACTTTCCTCTTCAATTCATTCATTCTCAGGGCCTCCTGCAAAAAAGAGTTTAGTATTAATATGACATGAAAAGTGCCGTTCTGCAAACAAAATAACCCCGCCGAGGCGGGGCTATTTGACTTCATTCCCTTTATATTTTCTCCTGCATGGCCGGGTAAGCGCTCTAATGCTTCACAGGGCCATCGCCAGGGTTACATATAATAGGAACCGTTATGATGCTGCTGGACGTTCGGCTGATGCTGCGAAACATTCGAGTTCTGGTTATAAGCTCCTGCCCCGCCTGTTTTCTCACGCACGAACTGCTGCAGCTTCTGCTGGGTCTGCTGGGCACTCTGAATCTGCTTGTCCACATCCTGGCGCAGCGCCTTGCCCGGAACGGTGTACATGTTCATTTGCGACATCTGCATATACAGTTCTCCCTGAATTCTGAGGGTATCCATGGTCAAATCATTGAATACCCGTCTGACGGCGGGACAATTCGATTCTGTAGCTGCTGTGGTGTACTCGCGGACTGTCCGCTTCAGATCAGCCAAAATTGTGTTCAGTAAATCTTCATCCGCCATAAACGGTGTTCCATTCTGTGCGTACACAGTAAAACCTCCTTCAGAGTTTGTGGGTTCTGTTATTGCGGCTGTGTCGGTGCATACTGCTGATGCTGATGGAGCAGCTGGACCAGCATATCCATATGATGGGTATGACTCTGAATCTGCTGGATGCAGATCCCCTGCACGGCAGAGTTCTGAGTGGTTCCGGCTGTAGCCGCGAGCTGCTTAATCAGCAAATCCTCATTGGAAATGGAATCGGCAATGTATTCCAATTCTTTTCCGCTAAGTGCCTGCATTTGGTTAGATTGCATGTTCGGTAGTCCCTCCTTCTGGTTGTTCAAGCGTTCCTTAGTATGCTTCCGGAGAAGGCTGTTTATGTGCCCGAAGGTACATTAAGCAAGCTCACATATGATGAATAATCCTTAAGGTCTTGACGCATGAGACTCTTCAATAGTGCAAATAATACTACTCTGAATGACATAAAGGAGCGAACAGATCTATGAAACTCGTCAGCGGGCAACTGCCCTGGGAACACACACTGCCCAAGCCTCCGGTATATCCGGTGCTTGAGGAAGATATAACCTGCGACTGTCTCATTGTAGGCGGCGGGATGGGCGGAGCGATGATGTCTTACCGCATGTCCCTCAGTGGAGCAGATACCGTTCTTATCGATAAAAGAACGATCGGTACCGGAAGCTCCCACGCCAATACGGGACTGCTGCAGATCGCCAATGACAAGTCGCTGACAGCTTGCATGAATACTTTTGGGGAAGAGAATGGCGTGCTGTTCTACAGACTCTGCCAGCAGGCCATGCGTGCGATTCTTGACCTGCCCGGCAAGCTGGACATCGATCCGCAGATCATTGAACGCACCAGTCTGCTCTATGCCAGCGTCCCGGAAGATGTGGATATGCTGAAGCAGGAGAATGAGAATCTGATCAAGCACGGCTTCGACTCGGAGTTCTGGGAGGCGGAGAAGATCCGCGCCCATTACGCCTTCTCCAAACCAGGTGCGCTGTATTCCAAAGGAGATGCGGAAACCAATCCGCTGCGGACGGTACACAGCCTGATTCATAAAGCGCACTCCGGCGGGGTAAGGGTCTATGAGCATACCGAAGCCCTTCATTATGAGTACAAGGCAGACGGCGTAATCTGTCATACCGGACAGGGGCGGATTGTTGCAAAGAAAGTCGTCTTTGCTATGGGGTATGAGACCCAGGAGATGAAGAAGGACCGGGGAGCAGAGCTGATCAACACCTATGCTATTATGACCGAGCCTCTGCCGCATCTTCCAAAATGGCATGAGCAGAGCCTGCTCTGGGAAACGGCCCGTCCTTATCTGTATTTCCGGACTACCCCGGAAGGCCGGATTATCGCCGGCGGCAAGGATGAGCAGCTTACCAGCGTGGAGCGGCGTGAGGTAAGGGTCCTCTCCCAGTGTGAGCGTCTGGTCGAGGAGCTTACGGCCCTGTTCCCGGAACTTCAAGGAATCAAGGCCGAATATTCCTGGGGAGCGGTCTTCGGCTCCACCCGTGACGGACTGCCTTATATGGGGCCGCACCCGGAATTCCCGCATTGCTACTTCATTGAAGGCTATGGCGGAAACGGCACGGTCTACAGCATGATTGCCGCCGAGCTGCTTGCCGATACGCTGGCCGGCAAAAGCCGTCCGGAGCTGGAGCTGTTCTCGCTGACCCGGTCGGCCAAGCCTGCGCCCTCCCCGGCGATACAGCCTTAGAGCTGCAACACAGAAAGGGATGCCCGCATAGCCTGATGGCTGCGGAGCATCCCTTTTACATGAGAACAATATAGAATAATAGCTTATTGCGCTTTTACAAATTCAGCCGACTTAATCCCTGCCTGACGTCCGAAGATAATAATCTCGGCTACCGAGTTACCGCCGATGCGGTTCTCGCCGTGCAGCCCGCCGACCACTTCTCCTGCCGCGAACAGGCCCGTAATCGCCTTGCCGTCTTTGTTCAAGACCTCAGTGTTGGTGTTGATCACCACTCCGCCCATCGTATAGTGGATTCCAGGGCCGATCTGAATCGCATAATACGGAGCACCGGACAGATCATTATCCATACCGGTTGTTCTGCCGAACTCGGCATCCGACTTACTTTTCACCGCACTGTTCCATGTTTCCACGGTGGTCTTAAGTGCAGCGGCCGGAACCTTCATCTGATCCGCCAGTGCCTCGATGGTATCTGCGGTCTTGACTACACCCATCTTGATGTATTGATCTACCGCCTTGACACGGGATTTCACTCCGGCGTCGAACACGAGATAAGCGGATTTCTCAGGAAGTGTATTAATTGAAGCCGTCACCTTGTCACGGGTATCCATCTCATTGCCGAAGCGCTTGCCCTCAGCAGATACAAGAATAGCCCCTTCTCCCCGGACCGCTTCACCGATCAGGTAGGATTTCTCCTGCTGTACAGTCGGGTGAACCTGAATCTGATCCAGGTCTACGGTAGTTCCGCCGACCTTCTCAATCATGGCAATGCCGTCGCCGGTGCTGCCAATCTGGTTGGTCGTTACCAGTCCTTGCAGATCCGGGCGAACCTTGGCAATCAGTTCCTTGTTGGCACCGAAGCCCCCGGTGGTTACGATAACTGCTGCTGCGCTGATCGTTTTGTCATCGGCCTGGTTGAACAGCACCTTCACGCCGTTCACCTTACCATCCTGTACCGTAAGCTCCTTCACATCCGCATTGACGAACAGCGGAATTCCCTGCTCCTGAACATTGCGGACAAGTCCTGCTACAAGATATTGTCCCACGGCCGAGCCGTCCTCCGGACGATGGGTACGCTTCTCCTTCATACCGCCGGTAATTGTAATATTGTTCAGGCGGATTCCGATGGAATCGAGCCAGTCAATGGCACCTGCGGATTGATCCACGAAGAAGTGCAGCAGCTCCTTATTGTTCGTATCATGTCCGCCCTTAAGGGTCTCTTCATAGAACAGTTCGTTGCTGTCTTCGATGCCCTGCTCCTTCTGGAACTTGGTCTGCGAAGCATTCATCCCTGAGGAGGATTTGGTTGTATTGCCACCGGCTACCGGCATTTTCTCCAGGATGACCGGGTTCATGCCGGCCGCTTTGGCTTCCAGTGCAGCAGACATTCCCGCACCACCCGCGCCGACGATGACGATATCATATTTATCTTTTAACTGATCATACGGAGTATAGCTCGCTTCGGATGCCCCCGATACGGCCTCTGCTGTCTCTTTAGGTGTAGCCGTTGCTGCAGGCTCTGTGGTCGCGCTGTTTGTTCCCTTGCTCTCATTCTTGCTGCTGCCCGCATTGTTGCTTCCGCAGCCTGCAATCACCAGCATCACAGAGAGAATGAGGATAAGCGCCGCTGTTAATCTCTTATTCATGTGAGTTGTGCCCCCTTGTGCATATTTTCACAATTATCATAGCGTCAAAGAAGCGGTTTGTGGAACCTTCCGTAAATTATTAAAGAGTTTTGTAACTAAAGTAAGCGGGCATATGGACCTTAAATGTTCACATCCCCTCCTCCTCCTTCACCTCATAAGGCACATCCACGATAAAATGCGCTCCCGGCCCGCAGCCGGCGGCAAGCTCAAGATGACCCCCCAGTTTGTCTACACTTTTCTTCACCAGATATAGGCCGATTCCCCGCTGTTCACCCTTGGAGGAGTAGCCCTGAACGAAGATCTTCTCCCCCAGGCCCGCCGGAATTCCCGGACCGTTGTCGCTAACCTCGCATAGCAGCCGCCCTTCTTCATATTGAAAAGCAAGCTCCACCCGCTTCACGGGTTGCTCACAGAGCTCCCCCAGCGCCTCCAGGGCATTATCCAGCAGATTGCCGGCAATCGTAATCAGCTCATGAATCACCTGCGGATCAGCCGGCTCCGGCAGATAGCTGTCTCCGGTCAGCAGCAGCTCCATCCCCGCTTCGCGTGCCCGGCTCAGCTTCCCCAGCAGAAATCCGGCCAGCACCGGGTCCTTGATCTGTCTTGTGATCGACCCGATCTCCTTCTGGTAATTGCTTACCGTTCCCAGAATATATTGCTGCAGCTCATCATACAGACCCATATGCGTCATGCCCATAATGACATGCAGCTTGTTCATGAACTCATGGGCACCGGAGCGCAGCGCTTCTGCATAGACCGAGACTCCCGACAGCTTCTCCGCCAGCACAGCCAGCTCGGTTTCATCCCGGAAGGTAGCAATCGCGCCAACGATGTTCCCATTCACCCGGACTGGCAGGCTGTTCACCAAAAGAGAGCTGTCTCCCAGCTCCAGCTCCCGGTCCTGTATCCCCTCTCCCTCAGCCAATACCTGCTCAAGACCCAGCTCCGGCCAATACTCGGCAATCTGCCGGTTCATGGCGCTCCCGCCAATCCCCGCAGCCCGCAGAAGCCGCTGTGCTTCCATATTAAGGATGGTAATCCGCGCCTCCTGATCTACGGCAATAATTCCCTCACGCGTGGATTCCAGCATCGCACTGCGTTCCTGGAGCAGCTTGGAGATGTCCTCCGGCTCCATCCCGAACACCATCCGCTTGATCCGGGCCGCCAGAATGAATGCTCCTCCCGCTCCAAGCAAGGCTCCCGAGACCAGAATCGCAATAATCGTCCACTCATTCATCAGGACCAGCCGCTCGACCCGCTCCAGGGACAGACCGGCAATGACCACACCCACCTGATGCCCCCGGTTGTTATAGACTGGCACGAAGCCGCGCAGGGATCTGCCGAGCGGACCAGCCCCTTCGGAGATGCTCTCCCCTCCGCGCAGCGATATCTCCTGGCCGCCTCCCGCAAAGGGCAGACCGACCAGCGAAGCATCCGGATGAGAATAGCGGATTCCCTTCATATCTGTCACGACCACGAACATAATATCATTGCGGCGGGCGATCCTTGAGGTGTAGTCCTGAATCTCCTTGCTGTTGCCCTCACTGAGTCCCTCAGAGACCAGCGGAATCAGGGCGATGGTACGGGCAATCGTAATCGCCTTATCCTCCAGCGCCTGCCGGGTCTGCGGAATAATCTGATTCCGGAAAATAAAATATAAAATCAGCAGTACCAGCAGGACAACGGCAGACACCATGACGGCAATCATTGTGCGCAGACTGTAGCTTTTTTTCCTGGCCACTGGTGCGAAGACCTCCCTTCATGTCCCATATTCCTATACCATTCGAACTATATTATTTGAACTAGAATTTGTAAAGCTACTCCAGAGTGATTGTTTCTGGGGATGTAACTATGCAGCAAGCCCAGCCGTTCTGCCGGAGACAGGAGGGCTGGGCTTGCTGGAATGAACTTTTCACAACTCTTGTATAGACAAATAGATGATAGCTTACTGCTCCTTGGCCTGTTCCAGCGCCTGGGTCACCGCTTCAATAATTCCGCCGCTGGAGCCGGAAGCCCCGGAGAGGGCGTCTACGCCTTCTGTGGTTTGCTTTTCAATAATTTCAGGAATCGTATTCTCTACAGCCGCATCGATCATCGCCTGCGTCTCCTTATGCTCCTTTACGGTAATGGCGTCGATCTTCTCATCTTTGATCTCTACCGCCACTTTAATATCACTCTTAACCCCTTTGCCTGTTCCATCATATGTCCCGTCCACATACTTGCCGGAAGATGATGAGCATCCAGCTGTTAGTACTGTTGCAGCCGCGAGGGCAGAGAACAGCAAGGTTTTTGTCCACTTGTGCATGAATAATTCCTCCTTCTGAAAGTTCCTATTTCTTAAGTGCCTTCACAGCTTCATCCGCTGCGATCCGCCCGAAGGTAGTGATGTCTGCCAGTGCATTACCGCCCAGACGGTTCGCGCCGTGTACTCCGCCGGTTACTTCGCCCGCAGCATACAGCCCGGCAATGACCTGATCCTTGGTATCCAGCACCTGAGCCTGGGTGTTAATTGCTACTCCGCCCATGGTATGGTGGATTCCCGGTGTTACCTGAATTGCATAATACTTACCCTTTTCAAAAGACAGCTTAAGATCCGGCCGTTCAAACTCTGTATCCTTGCCGGAAGCAACGAAGCCATTATACGTTTTCAGTGTATCCGCAAGCGCTTTGCCATCTACACCAATCTGTGCCGCCAATTCTTCAGGTGTTGCCGCTTCTTTGACCAGATCCATTCCAAAGTAAACCTCAGTTGCCTTCAGGTTCGCACGCAGCTCATCATTGAAGATCAGGTAAGCTACTTTACCGGATTGGGCCAGAATATTCTGGGACACGACATCGCGGGTCAGCAGTTCATTCGTGAATCGCTTGCCTTCGCTATTGACCAGAATCGCACCGTCTCCGCGTACCCCTTCCGTGATCAGCACGCCTTGATTCGGAATGGTGGTCGGATGAATCTGAATCTCCTTCATGTCTACAAGCTTGGCACCAATCTTCTCTGCCATCGTTGTACCATCTCCGGTTGCGCCCGGGTGGTTAGTGGTAGAGAACCCTTCCAGCTTCGGCTGGTACCCCTTGATCATGTCCATGTTAGCTCCAAAACCGCCAGCCGCCAGGATAACGGAATTCGCACTAATCGTGTACTGCTTGCCATCCTTATCCGTCACCTTCACTCCAGTAACCACGCCGTCCTTGTTCTTGACGATCTCATCGGCAGTCGTCCGCAGGCGCACATCAATCTTGTACTCCTCCAGCTTCTTCTTCAGCGCGACTACGATGAAATTCCCTGCCGCTTCCCCGCCTGCCGGACGGTGAATCCGGTTCACGCTTGCCCCGCCTGCGCGTCCCACTTCAGACAGCTCGGCTCCATTCTCCTTCAGCCACTCCACCGAAACCGCCGCACCGTTCGTAAGTGTTCTGACCAGATCCGGGTTGTTCAGGTTCTTGCCGCCCTTCATGGTATCCTCGAAATGCAGCTCCGGACTGTCTGTAATGCCAGCCGCTGCCTGATAAGGTGTTCCTGCCGCATTCAATCCGCCTTCCGCACGGACGGTGTTGCCTCCAAGCATAGGCATTTTTTCGATCAATATCACTTTGGCTCCCTGATTATGCGCTTCAATGGCAGCAGTCATTCCCGCGCCGCCGCCGCCGATAATAACAATGTCCGTAGACTCCCCTTTGGTGCTGTTACATGCAGGCAATACCACCAGACTTGCCAGCAGCAACCCCTTGCCCAGCAGACTTCCCCATCTCTTTCTGTTCATTCAGTTCTCCTCCAATTGTTATTGTGCATATTTTCACAATCATCATAACCTGAAGGAGCCCTGACAAGAATATTTAGTAATTAAAGAAATGATAAAGTAAATAAAGGTAGTGAATTTGCTTGAATGTGTTTATAGATTTATAATTGGAGCTTATACAACCGTATCACTAGGAGGAACAGAAACTATGGAAAAAAGCGAAAAATATTGGCTGGCCGGTGCTGTTCTGGCAGCAGCCGGTGTCTCCCTGATGAGCTACACCGCGAGCCGCTATACTTCATTCAAAAGAGTAGTTACCCGAACCATCCATCTGGAAGATATCGCCGCTCTGGAAATTACCCGCCTATCTTCTGTTCCCGGTGAACAGAAGGATATTGTGCTTACTGAGCCGGAAGCGATTAAGCGGATCTACGATGATTTCTCCAGCGTCCGCCTGATGAAATCCGCCCGCAATGTGAGCACAGACAACAAGTACAGCTATTACATTACCATCGTCCAGGCCGACCGGAAGCAGCGGTTCGACATTATTTTGAAGGGCAAGCATCACATGATTATCTACGACAATGACATGAACAACCCGCACCTGGTAGCCTATAAAATCATTAACGAGTTCAGTCCGCTCGCTCTGCAGCAGGCCTTCGATTGATTCTGCGCACGCTTATGTACGGCATAGCTTAATAACCTTCACAGCTAATGTGACGGCTATATGGAGTCATGGAACGCCTGGGGCAGCCTCGGGACACCTTGACTCCGTTTTATTTTAAGAGAACACTTATAGATATTTACGGATAAGCTCATGCCCTTCAGGTCTCACCTTATACATATACACCGGCCTGCCTACCGCCCCGTAGCTAAGCTCCATTTCCAGAATACCTGCCTCCGTCAGAAAAGCCAGATATTTGCGGACCGAGATCCGCGAGATGGGCGCATGACTGCTGATATCCTCCGTGGAGAACACCGGGCTCTCCAGCCGGTTAATTGTGCTCCAGATGCTCTCCAGTGTGCCTTCGGCAAGCCCTTTGGGCAGCGGCAGGGCAGCGTACTTCTCCTCTTCCGTCCCGAGCGGATGCCGCAGCAGCTTATCCAGCTGCTCCTGGCTTAGATGCTCCTTGTGCATCAGCTTATAATCTTCACGATACGCCGACAAGGCTGCCTGGAAGCGGGCAAACTCAAACGGCTTGATCAAATAATCCACGGCCCCGTTCTGCAGCGCCTTGCGGATGCTGGCATTGTCACTGGCGGCGGAGATCACAATGATATCCACCTTGCTCCCCTGCTCCCGCAGAGCAGAGAGCAGTTGCAGCCCGCTGACACGCGGCATATAAATATCCAGCAGCACCAGATCTACCTGCTGCTCCTCCAGCATAGTTCTCGCTTCATCCCCTGTCGCCGCCCAGCCCGCATACTCAAAGCCCGGCACCTGCTCCAGATAATGCCGGTTGAACTTCGCCACCATCGGGTCATCTTCAACGATTAGTACTTTAATGTTCATGGGGTCTCCTTGTCTTTTGTGCAACTATAACTACATATAACTACAACTAATATAACATTGCGGCGGAGAATTTTGGAGGGAGGTGTGCTGAGACATAGAATCAAAACTAACAAAAAGACACCAATTCGAGAAATTAACCGAACGGTGCCGAAAAAATTAAAATCCCAGAGATTCACCAACGAGGATAACCTTTATTCTCCCCGCTGTTTTACACATTCTTGTTTCGACGATGTAAGAACAGATACAATCCTCTGATTTACAATCTGCACAAGCACCATTGATTAGGCAGGGCGTTTTTTGCGGTGAATGTAAAAATGGGCTGGACGAACTCGAAAGACGGTTTGCGTTAATGGGAGCGGCATAGGTTCTGGCTCTTATCACTGCATCTTCAGCGGTCTTGCACACCTTATTCATCCCCACGACAGCAACCACACTTCTCGGTCCAAAAGTAACCGCTGCCGCCCGATTGCCCACACTGTCGATATTGACCAGTATCCCATCTTCACTAACCGCGTTGAAGCTGGTTAAATAGGTGTCGCACAAAAGAGATTGGCGCATGAGGTCATAACGTTCCTCCATCGTCTGCGCTGTATCACGATCAATGACTGCATAGTTGCCTTGGCGTACCCGGTCAAGAAGCCCGATGTCCTCAAGCGTGACTGAACCGCCCCAAGATACCGAAGACTGTTCCGGAATTAAGGATAGCGCCTTTTCCGCAGCTTCTATGGCGTTGTCACAGTAATAGGCCTCAAATTTTCTGCTTTGCAGATTTTTCATAACCTTGGAGGCTAACAGCCGGTTTCTCGCTTTGATTGAATCTTCTTTCGTTTGCATTGCTCTTCCTCCGTTCTGACGTTAGACAAGGCGGCTAAACTTCGTGTGTATGTATGATTAATATAGTATAGTGGAAATAAAAAGGATGTTGCACATGCAACGCGAAGCCGCTCAGAATAACTTAGAGTCCATATGTCAATCACGTTTATTTTCAGGGATTTCCCCTGATGATATTCCCCAAATGCTAAAATGTCTGTCAGCCACGCGGAAAGAATATGCAAAAGATGAGATGGTGGTACGGGAGGGCGATTTCGTTGATGATGTCGGCATCATATTGCAGGGCAGCGCTCAAAGTACGAAATTGAACGTCAAAGGAAAACAAATTATTGTATCCCTCCATTACCCGGGTGGATATACCGCTGTTCTCACAGCTGCCAGCCGTGGAAGAAGATGCCCGATGTCAGTACAGGCCATAGAACCGCTTGAGGTGCTGTTTATTCCTATCCAAAACATATTGAGTCCTTGCACAAAATTATGTAAGGCACACGAACAGTTACTTGGTAATCTTTTCGATAGTATTGCCGAACGTGCGTTAGAATTGCATGACCGGAATGATTGTCTGATTATGCCGACTATTCGGGATAAGGTTTTAACTTATTTAACAAGAGTTATGCGTGATGCTGGAACCGAGACTTTTACGATTCCCTTTGACCGGGAGGCGATGGCCGAGTATCTGGACGTAGACCGCAGCGCCCTATCCAGAGAGCTGGCATGGATGAAGCGGGACGGCTTGATTGAGTTTAGTAGGAATGAATTTAGACTATTATCAAAAGCAGTAGAGAAGGATATTCACTAACGGGAAGCGAGGCTGGTGATATATGACACTGGGTTATGAATGCTTTTGCGTATTTAAATTCAGCAACCCCCGCACCACCACCCAGCTCCCCAGCGGCGCCGCGCCCAGCAGCAGCATTAGCAACGTGATCGTCCGCAGGGACTGATCCAGTGACAGCACGGCGATGAAGATCAGCAGGCCGAGGAGGCGGCCGCTCATCAGGCTAAGCTCCCTGAGCACTACCAGCTCCACGCGTTTGCCGGCGCTCTCCTCGGACACTCCCATCAGGTCGAAGCTGGTGGACAGCATCGGCAGCATGTAGAGCGGCAGGCAGAGTGAGGTCCCGATTCCCATGATTAGGAGGGTGGTAAAGTTCACCTTCCACAGCAGCGGAAGAAGGAAGGCGATGAGCAGCAGACTGCCTGCCAGCATACCGCTGAGGCGGGCACGGGGCTTGAACCATCTGCCGGCCACATAATAACTGATCAGGGAGACGGCTGAGGTCAGCAGGGCGAACTGTCCCAGCTTGCTCTCCTCCTGTGCTGCAATGTAGACGAGCAGACCGATCAGGAAGGAGAATACGCCTTCCCGGATGCCCTGAAATACTAGCGCCGCCGCAACTGGCCGCCAAGGACTGCGCCTGCGGGTAAGCTCGCGCCAGGGCTCCAGCCAGAGATAGGCTTCACCGCGCGGCCGTTTGCGCAGGCCGAAGCTGAGCACAGCAGCCAACCCATAGATACATAGCGACAGTATGAATACCATACGGTAGCCTTGTCCGCCTTGCCAACGGGAGATCATCCAGCCGGACACCCAGGGTCCGGCTATTCCCGTCAGGGAACCGAGCAGGCCCATCCACCCGTTATAGAAATCGCGGTTCTTGGCATCGGTAATCTCGAAGAAAACAATATTGAACGCCAGCCAGTACAGCCCGATGGATAGCCCGAGGACCCCGCCCAGCGGCCAAATGTAATGAATCGCGTCGCCCCGCAGCCACAGCACCAGCAAATAAAAAAAGCCCGATACGGCAATTCCCAGCCGTAGGGCATTCATTTTGTTATGTTCTTTCACCCACTTGCCGCCCAGCCAAAAGCTGAGACCCACGGCAAGCTGCTGGGCCACGGTGAACCAGCCGATCATGGCGAAGTTCTGCCGGCTTTTCCACAGATATACGTTGAGGAACGTTCCTGCAAGCACTGTAGCCAGAAGGTATAGCCCGCCTACAGCCAGCAGCAGCGCCGCCTGTCCCCGTTCTGAACCTCTCATGCTTAGCCCTCCCTGCTCGTCCTAAGACACATCATCTATTACTAACATGTCCAGACGGCAGGGAAAGCATGAATCCGAACTTTATTCGGCTGCGGTGCTGAGATTGCGGACAAGCTGGATGCGGTCTTCCTGCGCCAGACTATGCTGGACATGGAAGCAGGAAGGACAGACGTACAGATTCAGCGCGAAGGGAGGCTTCAGCACGGCTGCGCCGCCCAGCGCTTCCGGCGTTGCCGGGGTGAACCCGTCCACCTGCTGCGTACCGGAGTGAAGCATCAGCTCATGACATTGCGGACATTCCGGCGCTTCCAGCTGGGCAGCCAGCAAGCCTGAGACCTTGTCCTCATAACGCTTCAGATCATAGTCATCGCCGAATTGGCCCAGCGTACCCCATACAGGCACCACGCTATCCTTGTCGTCGTCATCCCACAAATTATCGTCGCTGATCTCTTCCTCCCCGGAAGCTTCCTGCGTATCCGGCTCTTCATCCTCCAGATCCTCTGCACCTATCGTTACTGTGCGGTAGCCGCTAAGCTCGTTATTGCAATGAGGACAGGTATCCTCGGGGCCAAACTCCTCATCCCATACAATCTCGGTATGGCACCATGGGCAAACTGTTGTCTCCATCTGTATAATCTCCTTCGCTTACTCACATTCGGTTCAATTCACCGTTAAATATATAATGCCGGCCGCTATAAAAGCCAGGGCTGAAAAAAACAGAATCCGAATCAGCAGCTTCATCTCCCTGCCCCCTAATTCAGAATATGGCCGCGCCGATAACATAGGACAAGGATATGGAGAGCAGCATGGCTGTCAGTCCTACGGCCCGGTTATCTGCGGCAATCTCTTCATCAATTGAAAAGACCGGAGTAAAAAACTCGAACAGGAAGTAAGCCAGCAGCAGCAGCAAAAAGCCTACAACCGACCATTTCATCGTCTCATAGATGGATGCCCCCGCTTCAATGCTGAAGCGTAAGATGTTGCAGATTCCGAAGATTTTGCCTCCGGTTGCCATGGCTACGGCCACATTCCCCTTGCGGATCTCTTCCCAGCAGTTGTATTTCGTCACCATTTCGAAGAAGGACAGGAATACGACCAGCCCCAATATGGCGACAGTGAAGTAGCCTAGCAGCGCCCCCAGCGGATGTTCCAGCAAAAGATCAATATTATCCTGCACACTTTTCCCTCTTCCCTGCCGGACTATGGGCGCTACTCCAGTTCAGCTACCGTCACACCCGCGCCGCCTTCATTGTAGTTCCCGAGCCGATAGCTTTTGACATGCTTGTGCTTGCGGAGGTATTCCTGTATTCCTGTCCGCAGGACCCCCGTCCCCTTGCCGTGGATAATGGAGATCTGCCCCAGATTGCCGAGAAAAGCTTCGTCGATGAAGCGGTCGGTCTCCATAATGGCTTCCTCCAGGTTCGCACCGCGCAGATCAAGCTCATTACGGATATTCTCATCGCGTGTACGCTTGACCGTTGTGGCCCTGCGCAGAGCCGGCGGAGGAGCATCCGGGGCGGAGGCCAGGAATTCCAGATCACTCAGATTGACCTTCATCTTCATGATGCCGAATTGTACCACCGCTTCCTTGGTACCACTCAGCTCAACCACAAGGCCCTTCTGATTCACATTCGCTACCTTCACTTCATCCCCTGGCTGAATCTTACGCGGCGCTTTGACCGTGCTGCGCGGCACAGCCTTCTTGCGTGGTGCAGGCTCTGCTTCATCCAGCCGGCGGCGCGCTTCAATCAGCTTATGCTCCTTGACGGATGCGCCTTCCTCCAGCGCCAGGCGGCGGAGGTCACTGATAATCTCTTCGGCTTCCTTGCGCGCCTTGGCCAGAAGTTCGCTGGCATCCTTCTCTGCCTTCTCAAGGCGTTTGTCGCGTGAGCCCTCCAGCTTCTCCAGCTCCTGCTGCTGCCGCTTGCGGAACTCCTCCGCTTCACGGCGAATCTCTTCCGCCCGTATGCGTTCGTTCTCTGCGGTAAGGCGGTTCTCCTCAAGGGATGCAATCATATGCTCAACACGCATATCTTCTTCCTTCACTTCACCGCGCGCATGCTCAAGGATTGCATTTGGCATCCCGAGGCGTTCAGCAATAGCGAACGCATTGCTTCGTCCAGGTACACCGACCAGCAGCCGGTAAGTAGGACTCAGGCTCTGCACATCGAATTCCATGCTGGCATTAATAACGCCTGCCCGTTCATAAGCGTATGCCTTCAATTCACTGTAATGTGTAGTGGCAACCATCCGGGATTCCGTCCGGTGAATATTCTCCAGAATCGCTATCGCCAGTGCGGAGCCTTCGGCCGGATCTGTTCCTGCACCGACCTCATCGAGCAGAATCAGACTCTTCGGTGTCATCCGCTTCAAAATGGATATAATATTCGTCATATGGCTTGAGAAGGTACTGAGGCTCTGCTCAATGCTCTGCTCATCGCCGATGTCGGCGTAGATCGCATCGAAGACACACAGCTGGCTGCCTTCCTCGGCCGGAATGAAGAGACCCGACATGGCCATCAGGCTGAGCAGGCCGATCGTCTTCAAGGTCACCGTCTTCCCGCCCGTATTGGGGCCGGTCACGATGATGGAGCGGTAATCATTGCCCAGCTCCACATCCAGCGGCACAACCTGCTCGGCCGGAATTAGCGGATGGCGGCCCTTGCGCAGGCGCAGGTATCCTCGGTCATTCATCCGCGGCTGGGTAGCCTTCAGGTCGCGTGCCAGACGCGCCTTGGCGAAGATGAAGTCCAGCTCGCCGAGAATGTCGATATCATACACCATCTCCTCGGCAATATCACCGACCAGCGCAGTCAGCCGGTGCAGAATGATCTCAATCTCGCGTTCTTCGCGCAGCCGCGTCTCCCGCAGCTTGTTGTTCATCGCTACAATGGATTCCGGCTCGATGAACAGCGTTGCCCCGGAGCCCGACTGATCGTGCACAATACCGCCGAAGTGGGCGCGGTACTCTGCCTTGACCGGAATGACGAACCGGTCACCACGGATCGTCACGAGCTGATCCTGGAGCATCTTCGAGACCGAAGACGAGCGGATCATCGAATCCAGCTTCTCACGGATGCGCGTCTCTCCCCCGCGCAGCTCGCGGCGGAGGGAGGCAAGCTCCGTGCTCGCCGAATCCATTACATCGGCATTCTCGTCAATACACATGCGGATAGCATCCTCAACAGGCTTCTGCTCCGACAGCAGATCACTCTGTGCGAAGAGGGAAGGAACGCTCTCATCGTCATGCATGGCATGGATGAACCGCTTCACCCGGCGGGCCCCGCCAATCGTGTTGCCTACCGCAAGCAGCTCTGCTGTGCCCAGCATCCCGCCAATTGATGCACGCTTCAGCGCAGGCCGGATATCGGTTACGCCGCCGAATGAAGGAATGCCCTTCAACCGGTCAACATTTACCGCCTCATCCGTTGCCTGCAGGAGCTTCTTCACCCCTTCGAAATCACCGGAAGGCTTCAGGAGCTCGGCGGTCAGCCGTCCCATCGGCGTCTGCGTATACTGCATCAATTTATTTAAAATCTTGCGATATTCAAGCGTATGCAAAATTTTGTCGTCCAATTACTGTCACAGCTCCCTTCATAGATGGAACCATTATACCTAATTTAGCCCATTTTCGCTATTTGGGTATGATTTCTGGGCATAGAAAACCGGCTTCGGGCCACAATAACAACGCACATATCCTTAAGCGAACGCCAAAGGAGGTTAGTTCATTGAGATTCTTAGCTCATGTAGTACGGTTCGTGGTCGCAGCAATCGTGCTGATGGTGGTCGGCTGGATTGTTCCGCAGTTCACGGTCGGGGGATTCTGGAGCGCATTCATGCTTGCTCTGGTGATCGCTCTGCTCGGCTGGGTCGTTGAAGGCATTTTCGGCAAAAAAACAACGCCCTTCGGACGCGGTATCGTCGGCTTCCTGGTCAGCGCCCTGGTCATCTGGATTGCCCAGTTTGTCGTCAGCGGAGTCAGTGTCTCGGTGCTTGGTGCCCTGCTTGCCGCACTGGTCATCGGGATCATCGATCTGTTCCTGCCGGTATCCACTCCGTTTGAAGCAGGCAAATAACGGCGCAAGGCACATGCAGACAATGAAACCCCCAGCTCCCGGTCTATATCGGAATTTGGGGGTTTTCTGTAAGTTTATGCACTTCACCGGAAGTGACCGCAGAGGTCACCACAGCATTTTTCCCGCCGCGCTTGGCCGAATACAGCGAATCGTCCGTCTTGCGGAACAGCAGCTCCTTGCCGTCTCCAAGCTGGTAGTGACACAGTCCGATGCTGACCGTAATGGGCTTGTTCCCGGCATACGGATGGCACATGGCAGCAATGCTGATACGCATTTGCTCGACAGCAGCGTAGGCTTCCTGGAAGCTTTTATCCGTAAAAATCACTGCGAATTCTTCCCCGCCATACCTTGCCGCGAAGTCATTCAACCCGATCAGGCTGCCCATCTTGGCCGCCACCTCTTTCAGCACAAGATCGCCCACCCAGTGTCCGTATCTGTCATTGACCTGCTTGAAATTATCGATGTCCATTAACGCCAGCTGCAGCCTCAATCCGTTGTTCTCACACTGCTCCAGCAGCGAATCCAGATACTCATGGAACGTCTTGTGATTATACAGGCCGGTTAACGCATCCATCTTCAGCAGCTTGTCCGAAATTGCCCGCTCTACCATTAGCTCCTGCTCCGACTTGGTGAGCTGCTCCAGATATTCGCGCGTCTCGCGGCCACGGAGGATCACCGCCTGCGCCGTCAGGGCAAAAACAACATACACACACTCCACCAGCACGAACTCCAGCAGCGGCTTGCCAAGCAGCGGCCGTTCAAGCCCAAAGTATACCCCCGCGTAGAATACAATGCTAAATGCTCCAAGCGAGTACAGCAGCCGCTGGTCAAAATAGATGAGGGCCAGCATAAGGGGCATCAGCAGCATCATCTGGGCACCGTCTACATAAGGCTCAAGCACAAAATACATCAAATAGGAAACCACAAAGCTGCAGACCACAACCGCCTGCTTATGATAACGGAGCGAGCGCCGCAGCCAGACCTCGGCAGAAGCCATACTCAGGACAATCATCAGGTTGCAGACTATGAACATATGCCCCTTGCCGGGACTGAAGATCGTCTCCATCTCAGCCGAACGGGAGTACAGCATATACAGGAACTGGGCGAGCAGCAGACAGAGTACGATGATCCAGTAGCCATACAATATTCTCCGGTGCCATCTCTCTGCACTTTGCAACGCGTAATCTATAATGATCTGACTCCCCTGCTTCTAGCCGAATAATATGAAGCTTTAATTATATTAGGCTTAATTATAATTAATTTTAAACTCTTTTGCATCATATTTTTGCAAAATTCGACAAAGTTTGCAGCGGTGGTGACGGCGGCGGTCGGAGTCTTTTTCATAGATTGATCAAGACAACTTGACCGATTTAGGCTATGCTAAGGACAACTGCCCAAGTAGATGAGGAGAATGCGTATGATCAGAAAGTCGGCTATTCTTTGTTCTATTATATTTGTGCTTCTGCTAACGGCCTGCGGTGGGAACACGAGCAATTCTGACAGCGCAAACAACGCAGCTGCCGGGAGCAATCTGACGGCGGAGGAAGAACTCGTAATTACAGCCACCAATTATAGCTTTGACCAGCCGGAATACCATTTGAAGAAGGGCGTCCCTGTCAAAATCATCTTCGAAAATGAGAGCGGCAATCACGGCATACTAATCCCGGAGATGAAGCTGCGGTTGGATGCCAAGAACGCCTCGCAGGTTGTCCTGCCCGAGGAAGCCGGAACCTTCGAAATGACCTGTGCCATCATGTGCGGCTCCGGCCACAGCGGAATGACTGCTAAGATTATTGTGGAGTAAGCGCTTCAGTTCCAAGGGGCCAAATTACGCAAGTGGAAACGGCTTTGCCGTCCTTTTAAAGGACGGTACCGTTTTGGCGAGAAATAGAAGGATAATGTATAGCGTGGAACATATAAATTCTTATATTTGAACAAAATGCCTGCGGTATAGCCGGATGTGGTCAGTTTTTCGACCTTATTCGGCTCACTCGCCTCCGCCGCGCCAAATGTGATCGGTTTTCCGTCCTTTTTTGGCTCACACGCCTCCGCAGCTCCGAATGTGATCGGTTTTCCGTCCTTATTCGGCTCACTCGCCTCCGCAGCGCCAAATGTGATCGGTTTTCCGTCCTTATTCGGCTCACTCGCCTCCGCCGTGCCGAATGTAATCGGTTTTCCGTTCTTATTCGGCTCACTCGCCTCCGCCGTGCCGAATGTAATCGGTTTTCCGTCCTTATTCGGCTCACTCGCCTCCGCCGCGCCGAATGTGATCGGTTTTCCGTCCTTTTTTGGCTCACTCGCCTCCGCCGTGCCGAATGTAATCGGTTTTCCGTCCTTATTCGGCTCACTCGCCTCCGCCGCGCCGAATGTAATCGGTTTTCCGTCCTTATTCGGCTCACTCGCCTCCGCCGCGCCGAATGTAATCGGTTTTCCGATCACATTCGGTTCTTGCACCTACGCACACAACTTATCCATATCGGACGAAAATCATGATTTCCTAGTCAGCAAATAAGCCGGAAGGGACAAGATCCCTTCCGGCTTATTTGCTCTGTATGCTTAAGCGGCTGCTACAGCCACTTCTCTTACTTCACACCCTTGCTGCGGCCTGAAATGTCCAGCCAGACGGCGATGACCAGGATCGAGCCTTTGACCACATACTGCCAGAACGACTCCAGTCCCATCAGCGACATGCCGTTATCGAGCGAGGTCATCACCAGCGCTCCGATCAGAGCGCCGATGACCGTTCCAGCTCCGCCCATCAGGGAGGTGCCGCCGATGACACAGGCGGCAATCGCGTCCATCTCGGCCATATTGCCTGCGGTAATGGTCGCCGAAGCCAGGCGGGAGGTCAGCACGATGGCGGCGATGGAGCCGAGCAAGCCGCTCAGGATGAAGACCAGCATCGTCTTGCGTCTGATGTTAATGCCGGAGAGCCGCGCAGCCTCAATATTGCCGCCGATGGCGTAGATATGGCGGCCGAAGGTCGTCTTGGTGGACAGGAAGTAGAAGATGGCCGCTAGCACTATGACGAAGATGATCGGGAACGGAATCCCTTTGTAATTGTTCATCAAGGCCACGAAGACTACCACGAGCAGGGACAGTCCTGTTACCTTCGCGATATCCATGCCGAGCGGGGCGACGGTGAACCCGTATTTCTTGCGGGAGCGCCGCTTCGTGAACGCGCTATACAGCAGCAGAGCCACCGCGAGCACACCGAGAATGATTCCGAAGCCTGAGGCAAAATAGGCATTGCCGAGCAGCGCCAGCACCGGATCGGATACCGGAATGGTCATGGATTCAGTCACGCCCATCAGCACCCCGCGGAACACCATCATCCCGCCGAGGGTGACAATGAAGGCGGGGATCATTTTATAGGCGACCAGCCAGCCCTGCACCAGACCCAGCACCGCACCTGCGGCAACCGTGCCCAGGATGACCACGATAGCGGGTAGCTCCAGCCAATTGCTGAGAATCGCCGCCATCCCGCCGGTCAAGCCGACGATGGAGCCGACGGACAGATCGATATGGCCCGCCACGATAACCAGCACCATGCCAATGGCCAGTATAGAGGTCACCGACATCTGCGTGAACAGATTGGACAGGTTCCGCGAGGTCAGAAAGGTCGGATTCAGCACACCGAACAGAACCCAGATCAGAATCAATGCGCCAATCATCGTATAGGCACGCATATCCATTTTGCCGAACAGGGTACGCAAGCGCGATCCTCCGGCGGCCGGAACCGCTTCAGGTTCCTTAAGCTCTTTTTGCAGCTGCATCTCTATCTGCCTCCTGTGGCGGCCAGCATAATATTCTCCTGCGTTGCCTCGCGCCAGTCATATTCCCGTACCAGTTGTCCTTCGCACATCACCAGAATCCGGTCGCTCATCCCCAGCACCTCGGGAAGCTCGGAGGAGATCATTATAATAGCTACTCCCTGCTCCACCAGCTTGTTCATCAGGTTATAAATTTCGTACTTCGCCCCGACATCGATGCCCCGGGTGGGTTCGTCCATAATCAGAATCTTGGGGTCACTCATCAGCCATTTGCCGATAACCACCTTCTGCTGGTTCCCCCCGGAGAGTGTGCCTACCAGCGTCTCCAGCGAAGCTGTCTTCGTCTTCAGATCCTTCACGTACTGCTCAGACCACTTGATCTCCTCATTCTCATTGATCACTCCCAGCCTTGAGACCTTACCGAGTGTGGCCAGCGTCGTATTACGCTTGACATCCATCCCCATGACCAGCCCCTGGCGCTTGCGGTCTTCCGTGACCAGGGCAATCCCGGCCTTGATCGCTTCGGCAATCGAACGGATCTTGACCGCCTTGCCTTCGATCAGAACCGTACCTTCGCTTCTTCCGCCATACGCACCGAACAGGCTGCTGACCAGCTCTGTCCGTCCGGCCCCCATCAGCCCGGCAATGCCCAGAATCTCGCCTTGACGAAGCGTAAATCCAATATCTCTAAGCACCTTCTGCTGACGTTTCTCCGGGTGCCAGACATTATAGTCTGCGACCTCAAGCACCTTGTCTCCGGGTGAATGCGGAACGCGCGGATAGCGCTCGGTCAACTCACGGCCGACCATCAGCGATACCACCTGATCGTCGTTCGTCGCCTGGCGCTCCAGGGTTGCCACCGTCCGCCCGTCGCGCAGCACGGTAATCGAATCGGCCAGCGCGAACACCTCGGGCATTTTGTGGGAGATATAGACACAGGTAACCCCTTCGCGCCGCAGCTGGTTCAGAATGCCCATCAGGATGGACACCTCACTCTCGGTCAGCGCCGCTGTCGGTTCATCCAATATGAGAATCCGGGTATGCTTGGAGAGCGCCTTGGCGATCTCTACGAGCTGCTGCTGGCCGATGCCCAGATTGCCGATCTTCGTATCCGGCGACAGGTTCAGCCCTACCTTCTTCAGCCACAGCGAAGCCTGATGGTACAGCTCATTCCACTGGATCGCCCCGCGCTTCACCGGCTCTGCCCCCAGGAAAATATTCTCGCCGACCGTCATCTCCTTCACGAGCGCCAGCTCCTGATGGATAATCGCAATGCCGGCCTGCTCGGCATCGGTAATTTGGTGGAATGCCTTCTTCTCCCCGCCGATGCGGATTTCGCCTTCATACGTTCCCGCAGGATACAGTCCGCTCAGCACCTTCATCAGGGTGGATTTGCCTGCGCCGTTCTCCCCGCACAAGGCGTGAATCTCTCCTTGCTTCACCTTGAAGTTCACATGGTCCAGCGCCTTCACGCCGGGGAAGCTCTTACTGATCTCTACCATTTCAAGTACATCCATGCCTGCCGTTCCTCCTTCCCGCCC
The DNA here is from genome assembly GCF_038595095.1 of Paenibacillus sp. FSL P2-0089. Lineage (NCBI taxonomy): Bacteria > Bacillati > Bacillota > Bacilli > Caryophanales > Paenibacillaceae > Paenibacillus > Paenibacillus sp. FSL P2-0089. The sequence continues at coordinate 1,795,476 of NZ_CP152006.1, read as the reverse complement.
TCAAGCAGCAAGCAGATGCGGGTTCGCCACTGGCGCCGCATCTGCTTGCCGTACAGGCTGCCCTTATTGTTTCGGCCACTGGTCCTTCGGAACGTTCTTATACACATCCTCCAGCTTGTGGAAGCCGTCCTTGATCAGCACATCCAGGTTATCCTTGTTGACGGCAAGCGGATCAAGCAGCACGGATGGAACATCAATTTTACCGTTGTTAACAGTCTTATCTGTCGAAATAGCCTCGCCCTTGGCAGCTGCCACCGCCATTTCCGCCGCCTTCGTGGCAATCGCGTTGATCGGCTTGTAGACCGTCATCAGCTGTGTGCCTTCCGCGATACGCTGTACAGCAGCGAGGTCAGCATCCTGACCGGATACCGGAATTTTGCCCGCCATGCCCTGCGCCGTAAGCGCCTGGATGGAGCCGCCTGCTGTCCCGTCATTCGCTGCTACAACGCCCTGTACATCGTTATTGTTCGCGGTCAGCGCATTCTCCATATTTTTCAGCGCTTCTTCCGGCTTCCAGTCCTTGGAGAACTGGTCGTAGACGATTTTGATATCGCCCTTCTCTTCCAGCGGCTTCAGAATATTCATCGCGCCTTCCTTGAACATGTGGGCATTGTTATCGGTATCTGCGCCGCCGATGTAGACGATATTGCCCTTAGGAGCCTTGTCGATAACCGCCTGAGCCTGGAATTCACCGACACGCACATTATCGAAGGAGATGTAATAATCCACCTCGGAATTGTTGATCAGCCGGTCATAAGCAATAACCTTGATGCCTTCCTTATGCGCCTTATCCACGATGGGAGCCGTAGCCTCCGCATTATGGGCAATGACCACGAGCACATCCACACCCTGGGAGATCAGTTGCTCCGCCTGGCTTAGCTGGGTAGCATCATCCCCGTTCGCGGCCAGCACCTTCACTTCACCGCCAAGCTCCTGTACTTTTGCTGTGAAAATATCCCGGTCCTTCTGCCAGCGCTCCTCCTTCAAGGTATCCATGGACATGCCGATGACAATTTTGTCCCCGTCCTTGGCCGCTCCAGCAGACTCCTTCTTCTCGTTGTCACCGCTTGAGACCACACCGCAGCCCGCCATCGATGCAGCCAGCACCATCGCCGCCAGCCCGAGGGAAATTGCTCTTCCGTATTTTCTCACGATTACTACGCCCCTTTTCGTCAGTCCTATATTTGATTGCGCTTACAAAAAAAGTGTAGCATGGAAAAACCGCCCCGGGAGCAGCGATTCCCTGCACTTATTTGCCCTCCACCCGCATTCTTGGTCTTGTCTGCTGTAATGTAATTCTCCGCCCCGGCTTTCATAGGATAATCCGGGGCAACAGCACAAAAAAGTCCTTGCTCACTCAGCAAGGACCCGGCTTCTCCTGCTGCTGGCGGAATTCGCTTGGCGTCATCCCCGCAGCCTTCTTGAAGACCCGGCTGAAATAATTCGGGTCCTTATAGCCTACTTCATAGCAGATTTCCTTCAGGTTCAGCTGATCCTCAGAGATCAGGCGTTTCGCTTCATTCATCCGCAGCCGTGTGACATAGTCGATGAAGGTCTCTCCTTCATGCTGCCGGAATAATTTGCTGAAATAATGCGGGCTCAGATTCACATATTCAGCCGTCTGCTCCATGGAGATATCCTCTTTATATTTCTGGCTGATATAGAGCAGCGCCCGCTGATGCACATGGGACCGGTGATGCTCCTGCTCCTCCTCCAGGCCATCGATCAGCCGCTCCAGCCAGGACTCCGCGCTTAACCGCAGAGCACGCGGATCTTCCGCTGCGTTCAGCGAAGCCAGCAGCTCTGCACCGGCCGTGGAGTGAGCGCCTCTGGCCAGGAACAGCAGCAGGCCTGTTACCTCCCCACGCACGGCGGACAGCGGCTGGTCCCCTCCTTGCTCGAAGGAGTCATACAGCAGGCTGAAGCGCTGGGAGGCCTCCTGCTTGCTGCGCTGGAGCAGGGCGGTAAGCAGCTTCTTCTCTTCATCCAGAGAGACCGCCGTCTGCCCCGAGCTCTGGATCATATCATCGTAATGGTGCACACCGAATGAATGCTGGTGGTCCGCACATACGCGGACGGCTTCGCGGTAGGAACGGCTAAGCCCGTCCCAGCCTTCACGGATCGAGCCGATCCCGACGCCAAGGGGCAGGCCGAAGCGCTCCCGGGTATAGGTGCGGAGCCGCTCTCCCCAGTCCAGCGAGCTGACGCGCTGGGAATATCCGGTCCTCCCCGGCGGCAAGGGAATGAACAGCGCCAGCTGATGCCCGGCCAGCGGTCCGGCGAGGCAGCCCAGTCCTGTTTTGGCAAACTGCTTGACCGCCTCATAGATCTCCCGCTTGGACTGCCGGAACGTCTCCCAGCCGCTCTCCCCGTGCCGGGGGAATGACAGGACCATCGCGTAGCCCTTGCTGAAATGCAGCTCCAGCAGCCCGGCCAGCTGCTCCGGCTCCAGATCCTGCACATGCTCCAGCATGAGCATCAGGGTCAGCTCATTCTCGGCCAGCGGCAGCAGATGGGCCAGCTTTTCCTGCAGCTCCAGCTGTTCATTCCTGCGCCGCCGCTCCTCCCCGATGACCGCCATCAGCTTCCTCAGCACCTCCGCCACCTCTTCCCGCCGGGCCGGCTTCAGCAGATAGTCGCGGACACCCAGCAGCAGCCCCTCCTTGGCATACGCGAAGTAATCATGGGCCGTAATCATCACAATCTGCGCCGCCGGAAGCTTCTCCCGAATCTGCCGCACCGCCTCCAGCCCATGAATCCCGGGCATCTTAATATCCATGAAAATCATATCCGGCCGGTGCTCCTCCGCCAGCTGAATCGCCTTCCGCCCGTTCCCCGCATGCAGGAATTCGAATTTGTCCGGGATCAGATGCCGGATCATCAGCTCCAGCCCCTCCCGCTCCAGTGCTTCATCATCTGCGATCAGCAGCTTGTACATCGTTATCGCTTCCCCCTTCACTTCATATGAATGCCTCTAGGCCGAGGTCCGGAAGGGCAGCCGGAACAGCACCGCCGTCCCCTGCCCTTCACTGCTGTTGATCTCGATGAGCTGCTGGCCGTCGAAGAATAAATGCAGTCTTTTGAAAACATTATGTGTCCCAAGCCCGGTAGACTGGCCCTTGCTGCTGGAATGCGGCGCCTCCTGCTGAATCGATCCCATCAGCCGGGCTACCGTCTCGCGGTTCATGCCCGCTCCGTTATCGCTGATTACAATCTCCACCTGCCCGCTGCGGTAACGGATCGATAGCGTAAGTATAGCCCCCTCCTCCATCTGCTCCAGACCGTGAACGAAGGCATTCTCGAAGATCGGCTGCAGCGTCAGACACGGCACCATCCCGTCCATCGCCTGCTCATCAATCTCCATTTCAAAAGCAATCCGGTCCCGAAAGCGGGCCCGCTGGATGTTGATATACTCGTTCACATGCTCGACCTCCTCGCGCAGCGGAACAGCCTGGTCCAGCTTTTGCAGATTATAGCGGAGCAGACGCGAGACCGACACGGTCAGATCGCTGGTTCTCGCCGCCCCTTCCAGATACGCAAGCTTGGCGATGGAATTCAGTGTGTTGAACAGGAAATGCGGATTGATCTGGCTCTGCAGCATTTTCAGCTCCAGCTCCTTGACCAGCCGGTCCTTCTCCGCACTCTTGATGTTCTCCTTCATCAGCTCCTGGATATTATCGATCATCCCGTTAAAAGCGCGGCACAGTATGCTGATCTCATCGTTATTAACACTCTCCGGCGCCTTGGTATCCATCCGTCCCTTCGAGATTTGCTTGGCCGTTGCCACCAGGCGGCGGATCGGTCCGGTAATGCTGCTGGACAGCCAGACGGCCATACAGATGCTAAGCAGCGCCGCGGTGATCACCAGCAGACTGCCCATCCGGTTCAGCTTCGCTGTCGTAGACATAATCTCGGCGTAGATCGGCTTATATTGGTCCAGCTCCAAATCGACCAGCTCCTGGGCCTCCTCACGGATGAACCGCTGCGTCTGCTCCGCCTCGATATAGGCACCTGCCAGCGAATTCGCATCCTGTCCGTCAATCTCCGTGATCATCTGGCCCGCCTGCTCGACAAAAGTATCAATAAGGTGGCTGTAGTTCATCAGCGGAAGGCCGCTGCCCCCGATGGTATTCATCCCGTCCAGCCTGCTGCGCAGCTCCAGTACCGCGCCCAGATGCTTCTCCACCTCCGGGAAGCTGTCGGTATCCACCTGCATAATGAAGCGGTTCAAGGAGCGCATATTCTCGCCGACCTCATAGGATACCTCCTTATACAGCATGATCCGGTTCATCATCAGGTGGTAGCTCTCCTGCACATTCTTCCCGCTCTGGAACAGTACGAAGGAGACCGAGCTCATCAGCAGCACCAGCAGCGGAATACAGATCAGCAGCTTCAGGCGGATACTCATAGGCTCTCTCCCTCCTGCACATTGGTCTTATCCAGTACCTTCACTCCGGTATAATACCGGGTTTGTAAATGGGCACCATTAAAATAATCATGGAGCAGCCGGACCGCCATATTCCCCATAAGGTAAGGCTGCTGTGCGACAGTCGCTGTGATCGCTCCCCGGCTGATGGCATCCAGTGTCTCCGCCTGATTATCGAAGCCGATAATGGTCAGCGGACCGCGCTTCAGGCTCCTCGATGCCTGCAAGACGCCCAACGCATCCGTTGAACTGGTGCCGACCATGACATCGATCTCCGGATGATAGCGCAGCATATCTGCCGCCTGCTGGATCGCCTCCATATGCGAGATGTTGGAGCTGCGGACATCGACAATCTCCATGCCGCCGTAGTCCTTTACGATGTTCTTCAGCCCGTCCAGACGCTGAAGCTGGTTCTTGGCCAGCTCGCTGCCGATGATTACGCCTATTTTGCCTTTTCCGCCGGTCGTTTTCACTACCATGCGCCCCAGCGCCTCACCGGCAGCTACATTGTCAGTGCCCACATAGGCCAGTCTCCGGCTGGCCGGAGCATCCGTGTCAATCGTGATCACCGGAATCCCCCGGTTCACCGCCTTATCAATCACCGGCGTGAACTTCTCGTCGTTGAGCCCCTGGACGATGATGGCATCCGCTTTAGCGGCAATCGCTTTTTCCAGCAGGCTGATCTGCTCCTCCATGTTATTGCGCACCGGTCCCGTGAATTCGATCTCTATCCCGTATTTCGCTGCGGCCTCTGCGGCCCCCTTCTCGACCATCTCCCAGTAAGGGTGGTACCGCTCCTGCTCGATCAGCACAATATGATATCCGGGCTTGTCCTGACTGGGCTGGCCGCTTAATTCCTTGACAATATTGCCCATCCGGGCAGAATGGCGCGCGAAGCCTATAAACAAATATGACAACAGTATAAAAAGCACAACAACCCCAACGCCGCTGACCCATTTCTTATCCATCCCGTTCACCTCAACCAACATCCTACCCCGGGTTGTAACCGGTTGCAATACTTATTATGTCAAAGATACTTCATGCAGGGGGAGCCGTTAGCCTAATGCATTCTTCGTAGATACGTTCGAACTAATTTAGCTCACACCTGGTGATTCAGGGGCACTTGTGCTCTTCATTTGCTCATTTGGCTAACTTCTGGTGGATTCAGGGGCACTTGTGCTCTTCATTTGCTCATTTGGCTAACTTCTGGTGGATTCAGGAGCACTTGTGCTCCTCATTTACTAATTTGGCTAACTTCTGGTGGATTCAGGGGCACTTGTGCTCTTCATCATGAGCTGTTATCGCCAAGTGTTGCACATTTTGCAGGATTCATATCGGATTGTAGCTTGAGAACGCCAAATGTTGCACATTTTGCAGGAATGTTACCAGTGGAGCGGTCATTGGCTGAAATATGTTGCATTCTGGGCAGGATTTCCCGCAATTTGCTGCCTCAGAAGTACGAATGTTGTATTTAGTGCAGGATTTGTCCAAGATGGCAGCCTAGATGTCTTCTTCACTCCCCCCTTCCCTTCACCAACATTACCCCAGTAGAAATTACTTCTGTCCCATACTTCACTTCAGCCAACTTTAGAGCAGCAGCCCCCCTTGCAGTCCCCCTAAGGAGGAATCCGTCCCCCGTCCCTGCACAGCAGAAAAAGCCGTTCTAAGCATTCCTGCTTACAACAGCTCTTCCTGTGATGCATCCGCCATTCAACTGTCCTGTTCGATCAGTTGAATCCATTCATTATATTCACTCTGTAGCTTGGAATATTCCGCCTGCAGGCTGCGATGCTCCTGGGACAGCTTCTCGAGCTCTCCCTGCTGCAGCTCGAACTGGGCCTGAACCAGCCGCAGCTGGCCTTGGACCATCTCATAGCTCTCGCCGATCTCATCCAGCTGCTGCGCCGCCTCAGTACGTGAGCGGCTGACTGCTTCCGCCTGAGCCTCGGCTTCACCGGCCTCCTGCTGCCAGATCTCAATCTCCTCACGCAGCTGTGCTTCCTGCTCATTCCACTGCTGCTCGCGCTGTTGAAGCTCCTCAACTTTCTGCTTCCAGGTAGCTTCGTACTCCCTGGTCTCGCGGAGTGCTTCCTGCTGCTCCGCCGCCGCAGCGGCAGCTTCACGGCCCGCCTCATACAGCTCTTCCAGACGCCGCGCAGCTTCCTCGCCTTCGGCTTCCAGCAGTTCGTAGCGTTCTTTCAGCTGCTCCCCGTCCTGAAGAATCTCATCGTACTGGGCGATAAGTTCCTCGTAACGGCCGCGCAGCGCAGCCAGTTCCTTGCGGGCTGCTTCTGCCGCCTCCTGCTGAACAGCAAGCTCCTGCTCCGCTTCGGCACGCAGCCGCGCCTCCTGATCAAGCTGCTGAACCATGCCGTCTGCCTGTCCGCGAAGAGTCTCCACTTCGCGCTGCAAGGCTGCCGACTTCTCCCCTTCTTCCAGAAGGTTCATCTCCAGCTCGCTGATATCCTCCATATGCTTGTTCGCACGCTCCTGCCAGGATGCCGCTTCCTCTGCCGTACGGTCGAATTCGACCTGCGTCCGGCTGAGCTGATCTGCGGTCTCCCGCAGCGATGTGCGCAGTGCTGCCGCTTCTTCCTGCGTCAGCTCATAACGCTGGCGCAGCCCTTCCAGTTCATCGTTCAGCAGATTGCCAAGCTCCTTAGCAGTATGCAGCTCCTCCTGCGCTTCACTTAGCTTGCCCTCTACATCCCGAAGTTCGCTGCGGATATCCACCGCCTCGCTCTGTGTAGCCGCAACCTGATTACGCAGCTCATCCAGTTCTTCGTTCAACAGGGTGCCGAGCTCGCTCGCCGTGTGCAGTTCTTCCAGCGCAGCGCTTAGCTTGCCCTCTGCGTCCCGCAGTTCGCTGCGGAGCGTTTCGGCCTCGCCTTGCGCAGCTGCAACCTGCTGGCGCAGCCCTTCCAGCTCTTCGTTCAGCAGGGTGCCCAGCTCGTTCGCCGTGCTCAGCTCTTCCAGCGCAGCGCTTAGCTTGTCCTCTGCGTCCCGCAGCTCGCTGCGGAGCGCTTCCGCCTTGCTCTGCGAAGCTGCAGCCTGCTTGCGCACTTCCTCCAGCGCCGCACTCTGCTGCTCTCCTTGCTCAGCGGCAAGCTTCAGCTCTTCGCCAAGCTGCTCCTCCCGCTTCAGAACAGCTTCGTACTGCGCCAGCAGCGTCAGCCGCGCATCGCGTTCACCCTTAAGCCCGGCTTCCGCCGCACGCAGCCGGGACTGGAGCTGCCCGGTTCCGCCGCGCAGCTCGCCAAGCTGCTTCTCCAGCTCCTGAAGCTGCTGCTTGTGCCGGTGCTCCTGCGTCCCCTGGGACTGCCGCAGCTCCTTGTTCTTGGCCAGCTCCTTCTCAAGCGCTTCCCGCTCCCCGGTAAGCTCACTTGTGAGCGCAGCCTTGGTATCAGCCAGCTCCTTGCTTAACGTGGAGCGGATCTCCACGATCTCGCTGCCCATCGACTCCCGGGTCTCATGTAGCTCCTGCTCCAGGGCAGACAACGTCTCTGTCTTCTCGCGGATCAGCGTCTCGCGCAGCTGCTCCAATTCCTGCTGATGGGCAGCCTTCATCTCTTCCAGCTGCTGCAGCCGCATGGCTTCTACGGCTTCCAGCTCCTGACGCGCTGCCTCGCGGCCTGCAGCCTGCTCTGCTTCATGGCCCTCGCGCAGCGCCTTCAGCTCATCCTCGCGTACCTTCAGCTCCTGCACCAGCTGCTCGCGGCCGGCGGCCGCAGCCTGCTTCTCTTCCTCCAGCAGTTGGGCATGCAGCTGCCTCTCCTGCTCCTGCTGCTCCAGATGCCTTGAGCGTTCTTCTTCGGCAGCGGCAATCAGCCGCGCCGCCTCTTCCTTCGCAGCCGCTTCCAGCTTTTCATATTCTTCCTGCTGTTCACGCTGCGCTTCCTGAAGGCGTGACACCTCCACGCGAAGCTCGGTACGTTCACCGGTCAGCATATTCAGCTCATTCTTGAAATCCTGAACCTGGATTGCCTGCTCTGCCATATGTACAGCTGTAAGCACCGCAATCCGCGGCGTATCCAGTCTGGAATGTGATTTCGATATTGCACGCATATGCTCATCGACATGACGGGCGACCTGTTTCATATATTCTGTGCTGCTTCCTACAAGCTTGTAGGAAGTTCCGTATATCTCCACGGCGACACGGGTCCGGTCCATAGCCACAGTTGTGCCCTCCTTTGTATGTGTGCGGATTCTAAGTTGGTTTCTTTGCTCTTGCTCCTATTGTAGCGTGATTTCCTGACCTTTGGCAAAAGCACGCGTCCATTGCATTTATTTGCATGTTCCTCCGCACTTCACAAGGGTACAGAAAAGCCGCAGGGAATCTCTGTTTCTAAATGGATTCGCTGCGGCTTTGCACAATTCCTGCTATTTTCTTAATTCTGCACCAAAAGTTTGTTCAAGGGCAGAGACCACTTTGTCATGCACTTCCACAACCTCTTCGTCAGTCAGCGTATGCTCGGTATGGCGGTACAAGAGCGACAGGGCAACACTCTTCTTGCCTGCCTCCATCTTGCCTCCTGTGTAGATATCGAATACCTGCACATTTTGCAGCAGAGTGCCACCGTGCTCACGGATCGCCGCGATCAGGTCACCTGCCGGAACCGCGTCATCGACTACCACCGCAATGTCCCGCTCCATGCCCGGGAAGCGGTGAAGCTCGCTGTACTGCAGCCCGGCGCGTGCCGCATCATAGAGCGGCTGCAGCAGGACTTCGGATACATAGGTATCCTCCAGATCCATCCGGCGTTGCAGCTCGGGATGAATCTGCCCCATCGAACCGATCTTCACACGGCCCTCTGCCTGAAGCAGATAGATGGAAGCGGAGCGTCCCGGATGATAGCCTTCAGGCGCGTCCCCTTCATAGATTACGCGATCCGTAAGGCCCAGATATGCAAATACAGTCTCCAGCGCACCCTTAAGGTCGAAGAAATCCACCGGCTCAGCAGCCACGTTCCACTGCTTGGCTGCACGCGTACCGCTCAGCAGCAGCCCCAGCACCGGCAGCTCGCTCGGCTGGCGGGTAAGGACTTCCTCCTCCGTGAAGAAGACGTTGCCGATTTCGAATAACGCCAGATCGCCTTGGCGGCGGTTCGTATTGTAGAGGGCAATGTCCAGCAGCTGCGGCAGCAGGCTGGTACGCAGCACGCTGCGCTCCTCGCTCATCGGCATCGCCAGCTTCACTGACTGTTTGCCTTCCGCCAGCATAGGGAAGAGCGTGCTCTGCTCCGGCTGGATGAAGGAATAGCCCATAACCTCCTGATATCCGCCCAGCGAGAGCATGCGGCGCAGCTCGCGGCGCAGAGATTGCTGTCTGGTAAGCGCGCCCGGTGTTGTTGTGCCTTCGATCAGGGTGGTCGGGATGTTGTCGTAGCCGTACAAGCGGGCGATCTCTTCAATCAGATCCACATCCTGTGTAATGTCTCCGCGCCGTGTCGGCACCTCGACCTCGACGATTCCCTGAGCCGCATCACCGCACTTGAAGTGCAGGCGTCCGAACAGGGTTTTCACTTCCAGCAATGACAGATCTGTCCCGAGATAGCGGTTCAGCTTCTCCAGCGATAAGTGCAGCACCTTCTCCTGCGCAGCGGCGCTGCCGGCCTGGACAATCCCTTCATGCACCGTTCCTCCGGCATACCGGGCAATCAGTGCAGCCGCGCGGTTAAGCGCAGGGATGACCGCATTCGGGTCGACTTCCTTCTCGAACCGCTGGGACGCTTCCGAGCGCAGACCGAGCTGACGCGAGGTCTTGCGTACCGTTCCACCATCGAATTTGGCTGATTCCAGTACGATATTAACGGTGTCTGCGGTAACCTCTGTAGACAGTCCGCCCATCACTCCGGCCAGGCCAATTGCGCCTGAGCCGTCGGCAATGACCAGCATCTGCGGCGCAAGCTTGCGCTCTTGTCCGTCAAGGGTAACCAGTCCTTCCCCTTCACGGGCAAACCGTACACCGATGGTTCCTCCCTGGAGCTGCCCGCCGTCAAATGCATGCAGCGGCTGCCCGTATTCCAGCATCACGTAGTTGGTGATGTCTACGATATTGTTAATCGGACGTACCCCGGCCGCCATCAGGCGGTTCTGAATCCACAGCGGGGACGGCGCGGTCTTCACTCCGGCAATATAACGCACGGCATAATGGCTGCAGAATGCCTCATCCTCAATCGTAACCCTGATGGAGTCCGCAGCCTTCCCGCCCGTTTCTACAAGCTCTGCCGCCGGATCAGCCAGCTTCAGCTCACGGCCCAGTACCGCACTTACCTCATAAGCGGCACCGATCATGCTCAGGCAGTCGGAACGGTTCGGCGTTAGATCGAAATCAAGAATTTCGTCATTCAGTCCAAGCACCTTGAGAATATCCTGGCCCACCTCGGTCTGTTCCGGCAGCACGAGAATGCCCTCCTGCAGCTCTTTCGGCAGCAGCTTGTCGTTCAGGCCCAGCTCTTTGGCCGAGCAGATCATCCCCTGTGACAACACGCCGCGCAGCTTGGCTTTTTTGATCTCCAGGCCCGGCAGCTTGGCACCTACCAGCGCGACCGGAACCTTCTGGCCCGCTGCGACATTCTTCGCTCCGCAGACGATCTGCAGATCCTCGCCCTGCCCGGCATCGACGATACAGATATTCAGCTTATCGGCGTCCGGGTGCTTCTCCTTGGATTTCACGTAGCCGGTCACAATCCCGGAGATCCCTTTGTTGCGGCGTTCTACTCCGTCAATCTCGATGCCGGCGGTGGTGATTTTGTCCGCCAGTTGATCAGCGGTCACTCCTTCCAGCGATATATAATCGGCCAGCCAGGCGGTTGATACTTTCATAATCGCACACTTCCTTTTTGTTTCAGATGTATTGATCTCCATGCCGGTTGTGCTGGGGAGCGGAAGCGGATATAAACAAGCCCACGTCAACTTCGCGCAAGAAAATTCTGCATTGCAGTGTTCCTACAGAGAATATTTGGACTTCCGGCCGCTGTTGTGTTTGGATTTCCTGATTAGAACCGCTTCTCGCGGTAGAAATCCAAACACAAAGGCGGACGCTACCGCTCCTACAGTTCCAAAATTCCCCTCCGGTCCTTCAATCGCAGTCATTTAATTAGCACTGCCGTCATCCCTCCTGCTTAACAATATCCGTCCAACGCCCCCGCGCACCCCCGCCAAATCCCTAAATACCCTTGAACTGCTTCACAAAGCCCATATCATTCGTGTAGAAGTAGCGGATGTCATCGATGCCGTATTTCAGCATCGCGATCCGTTCCGCACCCATGCCGAACGCGAAGCCGCTGTAAACTTCCGGATCGTATCCGCCCATCCGCAGCACATTCGGGTGCACCATACCGGCGCCCAGAATCTCCAGCCAGCCGCTCTGCTTGCAGAGACGGCAGCCATCGCCGCCGCATTTGAAGCAGCTTACATCCACCTCAACGCTAGGCTCGGTGAACGGGAAGAAGCTGGGGCGCAGACGGATACCCGCGCTAGGGCCGAACATCTCCTTGGTGAACTGCTGCAGGGTACCCTTCAGGTCGCTCATGCGGATATTGCGGCCGATGACCAGGCCTTCAATCTGATGGAACTGGAAGGAGTGGGTCGCATCGTCATCGTCGCGGCGGAACACTTTGCCGGGACAGATGATTTTGACCGGAGACTCCCCGTTCGCCGCCTGCATGGTACGCACCTGTACCGGCGAGGTCTGGGTACGCATCAGAATATCATCCGTGATATAGAAGGAATCCTGCATGTCCCGGGCCGGATGGTTCTTCGGCAGGTTCAGCGCCTCGAAGTTGTAATAGTCCGTCTCCACCTCCGGTCCTTCAGCGATCCGGAAGCCCATGCCGATGAAGATATCTTCGATCTCCTGGAGCACCCGGCTCAGCGGATGAATCCCGCCCTGCGGCAGGCCGCGGCCCGGCAGGGTTACATCGACCTTCTCCGCATTCAGGCGGCTCTCTGTCTCCTGCTGCTGGAACAGCTCCTGCTTGGCGCTGATCACCTCTTCAATGGCGCTGCGCACCAGATTGGCCACCTGGCCGATCACCGGACGCTCCTCCGCGCTTAATCCGCCCATACCGCGCAGAACCTCTGTCAGCTCGCCTTTTTTGCCAAGATATTTGACGCGCAGGTCATTCAGAATCTGCGGATCGTTTACCGCCTGCAGCTTCGTCAGCGCCTCAGCCTTCAGTGCTTCCAATTTGTCTTTCATGGCTTGTACTGCCCCCTCAAATCTCGTATTGTTCAACAAAAAAAGGCCTTTCCTCCCGGTAAAGGGACGAAAAGACCGTGGTACCACCCTTGTTAGACGGCCGTACGCTTCCCTTAAGAGCACTATTCCCTCTTTCGGTGCGGCAAAGACCTGTCTCACTTTATACAGAAATAACGGTCTGCGGCCGGTCCCCCCTACTAGTGCTCTTCAAGCACATTCAGGGAACTGCTCCGGAGTGAACTTCGGCAGCTCTGCTCTCTTAGAAACGCTCTCAATCTGCGGCGCTTCCTCCCTGTAAGCCAGGCACTGCGTACTCTTCTCCATCATTGCATGTATGCGGATTATAACCTCTGCACTTCGATCCTCCACTTGGGAAGATATGCCCATCTATTATATGCAAAAACAGCCAGTTTGACAAGCCGCACAAATTCCGCTTATTTTTTATCTTTTTTTAAGCTCCCTTTAAGCTTCAGCGCGGTTTGACGGCTTTTTTTTCAGCGGACATTCAGTCAATGTTGATATTTTCCCTTAAGAGATCACACAAGGAGGAAATTACATGCTTACACGAAAAAAAGCATTTGTTCTGCTGCTGCTCAGCACATTTGCCGCAAGTCAAACCGCTGGAAGCCCGGGAACCGCGGCCTATGCCGCTTCATCCGGTTCAACGGCTGCCACAGCAGCAAGCGCGGTCACGGAAGTCTCCACACTTAATGGTCTAAGTGCGCTCAAGCTCGGTACCACGCTTCAGGTGAAGCTGAGCCATGTAGGGATTCAGAGCCAAACCGGCGGTAATATTCTCACCTACACGCTTACCTATACCAACACTGCCGGCAGCAGCGTCAATCTGGCGGACTATTTCTCCAAAATTGTAACTGCGGGCGGCAGCATCATTAAGGGAATTCCGGTCAGCGCAGACAGTGCGGTCAGGAAAATCCCTGCTAAACAAAGCACCAGTCTTACATACTATGCGAATATTGGAACCGCCGCCTCAGTCAAAGGACTCAAAATCAACATCTACGGCTGGAATTTCAGCGCCGCTAATTATGAACAGCGTATAGGCACGTTCACGATTCCTTCCAATTATTCTCTGTCCTCGCTTACAGGGGAGACCCGAAAGGTTGAACTCGGCGGCATTACTGCCGGCACCAAAGCCGAATCCGTGCAAATCTACAAATATAACAGCAAAGTCTATGCCAAGGTCGGGCTTAGCCTAACCAATCTGGGTACCAAAGTGCTTACAGATCCGGGCTATACGTTGTACCTGAAATCCTCGGGCGGCTCTGTCTTCACGCTTACGCTGGATGACAGCAGCTCCGAATTCAAGCTTCAGCCTCAGGAGAAGAAGACGCTCTATTATATGACCGAGATCCCCTCCTACATGAATCTCAGCAAGATGACGCTGCAGATCGCCAAGCTGGATGAAGGACTCAAGCTGTACCTGCCTGTCTCTTCCTACGCGCTTCCGGCTGCAGTAAATGCAGATTTCACTGTAGCAGCGGGCTATACCAAAAAGGTCTCCATCGATAGCAATATGGTAGACTTGCAGCTGCTGAAGGCAAGTGTGCATGCGGATAACGGGAATGGTGTCTGGAGCTATCAGCTCCGGGTGAAGAATACCGGCAGCACAGCCGTTACTTTGCCTGCTTATAAGCTTAACGTCAAGTCGGCGGAAGGCTATAGCTTCCCGGTGACGGCCACTGCCTTGAGCAGCCTGACCCTGAAGCCGCTGGAAGAAAAGCTGATTGAGCTGAGCGCCAGTGTTCCGCTGGAGCTGGCTCAGAATTCGCTGGAGCTGCGAATGATCGCTCCTGCAGCCAGCGCGGATAAAGTAACGCTGCCTGTGGCCTATTTCCGCATCCCTTATACGCCTGAGAGACAGATTCATCTCGCCTCTGAGACCAGCGTAACCAATACCTATGGCACCTTCGCTGTCTCTCTGGACTCGCTGCTGCGTCTGCCTTGGGGCAGCGAGGATCTGGTACAGGCTGTACTAACGATACGCAATGCAACGTCCAAATCCATTACCTTACCTGCTCTTACCGGCGTACTCCTGGTAGATCAGAAGGATCTCAGTTCCTCTTCGCAGACTTATACGGACAACAGCTCTTCGGTGCTTGCCCCGGGTGCCAGCACTCAGATCACGGTTCAAGGCCATATTCCATATACCCTGGATGTCAGACAAATCAAGCTCATCCTCCAGGAGACCAAGGGTACAGAGGTGTCGCAGTTCCTCACTCTCAGCACAAGCGACAGCACCGTTAAGAGTGTAGCTCCGGTGGCTGCAGGGGAAGCCTTCAAGATCACCGCCACCGGCAAAAAAGCCACCGTGAAGGAGCGCTCCACCCTCCTGTATACAGGAACCGGCTCGAACCTGGTGTACAGCGAAGTGGAAATGAACAGCGAAGAAGTCCGGCAGGCAGATCTGGCCCGTCTGTACGCACAGTTCAGGACTGCTGACGGGCAATATTTTGAAGCGACTGCCAACCAGTCCGAGCTGTCGACCAGCCCTGGGGGCAAAACACTGGTTACCTTCTGGGCGAAAGTCCCGGCCACCCTGGACACAGCAGGTCTTGAGCTGTATATCAGCCAGTCGATTGCGGACGGCAAGCTGACTGCCGCAGGAACGGCTGCGACGGGATACGTCAATACGGCAGCGCTGACACTGACACCGGCAGAGGTTACGCCTCTGACCAATCTGGCTTCCGTTCCACTTTTCCCTTATACACTGGCAGTTACCAGCTCTACAGGGGAACTCACCAAGGGCGCAAGCAGCATTGCTGTGACGTTCAATTACAATCTCAATCAGGATACTACCTATCAGACAGGCGCTTACCAGCATAAGCTCATCCTTCAGGTTATCGATCCTTATGGACAGTCTCACGAGAAAGCACTGACGCTGGGAACCGACTTGACACTGGGAACCAACAACTCTTATTCAACGACTCTATCCAGCGTCCTGTTCAAAAACCTCAGCTCCGGCACCTATGCCCTTAAATTCTACGATGAATTCCAGGGAGTACGGACAGAGCTCGCCAGCCAGGCCTATTCCCTTGAGGTTACCGCCAAAACAACCACCTCTTCCCCCGAAGGAGCTGCACAATGAATAAGAAGAAGATCATCATTATCGCTTCAGCGATAGTCCTCGTTGCTATTGCAGGGATTGCGGGCTATAAGCTCTGGCCGGATCAGAACCGGCAGATCAATGCCGCTCCGCTGAATACGGCAGTTGCCAGTAAGGGGGATATCCTGGTGGGTGTCTCGGGTTCAGGTGCAGTATCGGCGATCAACAGCGAGAGCATCCGTACCAAAGAAGCCGGGAAGGTCGATACGGTCATGGTTAAGAAAGGCGATGTTGTTAAAAAAGGTGCTGTGCTGATCACATTTGTTGCGGGCGATCTGGACGATAAGCTGAAGGAAGCCACCAAGTCACTGGAGAATCTCAAGACGGAGCTGGAGAATAAACAGGAGAGCTACAAGACGCTGGCTATGAATAACGCGACAGAGGAAGAGCTGGAATCGGCTAAAAAAGCCATTGATAAAGCCAATAGCGATATTGTGGACGGACAGGAATCCATCGCTGCCATCCATGAAGATATGGCTCCGCCTGATCCACTGACCGCTCCGATCGATGGAACGATCACTGCCGTGAATATTACGGACGGTGAACAGGCCCAGAATGGTACAGAGCTGTTCACCATGACCGACTACGTGAATCTAAGCGTAACCGTGCAGGTAGACGAGCTGGACATCCCCAAAATCAAGCTGAATCAAGCCTCTACCATTACACTGGATGCCCTTGAGGACAAATCTTTTACCGGTAAAGTTATAGATATCGCCAAAGAAGGGACCTCCACTAATGGCGTCTCCCTGTTCAACGTCACTGTAGGATTAAATAACTCGGAGGGTGTGCTTATCGGCATGTCTGCGGAGGTGGCGGTTACGATCGAAGAGAAAAAGGATATTCTGACCGTTCCCATCGAAGCTGTAACGAAGATAAACGGGAAATCCTTCGTCAATGTGCCGGGAACCGGGGATGAGCAGGCTAACACAACAGACAGAGATGCTGCTGACTCCAAGCCCCCTGCTGGCGCTGCAGCGGACGGTGAACCCTCCGGTAGTGAAGCGGGTACCCGAGGCACAGGCATCCGCGGCGGGAGAGAATTCCAGGGCGGTGAACTTCCGTCTGGAGAGTTCCCTGCTGGTGCGGAGTTCCCCGGCAGAGCAGCCGGAAGCAAAGGGGCAGCCGGTTTCGCCTCAGGCATGAAACGGATAGCTGTAGAGGTTGGTATTCACAATGAGAGCAGCATCGAAATCGTCAGCGGCTTAAGTGAAGGGGATGAAGTAATCCTCCCGACCGTGATCTCCTCAGGCAATGCCACCTCCCCGCAGCAAGGCGGTATGGGTGGTATGGGCGGCGGCTTCAGCGGCGGAGGAATGACCGGCGGGAGCGGTGGCTTTCCCGGCGGGGGCGGCGGCTTCGGCGGCGGTGGCAGCGGCGGAGGCTTCGGCGGAGGCGGTGGCGGACGATGACCTCACCAGAGCCGCTGATCCGGGTTGAGAAGATGCAGCACAGCTACACGATGGCCGGAGAATCGATGACGGTTCTGAAGAGCCTGAGCTTCAACATTAATCACGGTGAATTCGTTGCGATCATCGGTCCGTCAGGTTCAGGCAAGTCCACCCTGATGAACATGCTGGGCTGCCTCGATGTCGCCAATGAAGGCGATTATTTCCTGGACGGCCAGGAGATCCGCAAGCTGTCTGACAACAGGCTGGCCCAGATCCGCAACGAAAAGATTGGCTTTATATTTCAAAACTTTAATCTATTGCCGAAGTTATCAGCGGTAGAGAATGTGGAGCTGCCCTTGATCTATCGTGGAATGTCCCACAGGGAGCGCAGAGAAATTGCCCGTAATGCCCTGGTCCGGGTAGGCCTTGCGAGCAGAATGAATCACCGTCCCTCCGAGCTGTCAGGGGGCCAGCAGCAGCGTGTGGCTATTGCCCGCGCCCTTGCCGGAACTCCACCGATTCTGCTTGCCGATGAGCCAACCGGAGCGCTGGACTCCAAGACAGGCAAGGAGGTTCTGGAGATGATTAAGGAGCTTAACGTACAGGGGCATACCATTATTCTGATCACGCATGACCTGGAGATTGCCGAGCAGGCCAAACGGGTGATCCGGATTCAGGATGGGGATCTTGTAGAGGACCGGAAGGTGGTGCCCTCATGATGCTGTACCAGAGTATGAAAATGGCCTTCAAAAGTATCCTCAGCAGTAAAATAAGAGCCTTTCTTACCATGCTGGGCATTATTATCGGGGTCTCCTCCGTCATTGCACTTGTCGCTGTGGGCCAGGGCACCACCTCGCAGATTACAGAGTCCCTAAGCTCCCTGGGTACCAACCTGCTGACCGTCAACATTATGGGCCGCGGAGCCACCACTTCGCTGACCTACGAGGAGGCCCTGGCCCTGAATGAGATTGAAGGGGTGGACAATGTATCGCCGGTAATCAGCGGGAACGTTACCGCCAAGCACGGTACCGAGAACGTTTCCGTATCCGTTGAAGGCATTACACCTGCTTACGAAGAGGTCCAGGATTTCCATGTGCAATCCGGAAGATTTCTGCTTGAGATGGATACAGAATACCGGCAAAAGGTTGCGTTAATCGGATCAGATACGGCGGAGGATCTGTTCGGTACAGATAATCCTGTAGGCCAAAAGGTACAGATCAACGGAAGCAGCTTCAAGATCGTCGGGCTGCTGGAGAGTAAAGGCTCCACCAGCGTGGGTTCAAGCGATGAGAAGCTGCTGATCCCCATCTCTACAGCCGAACGGTTCCTGCAGAGCAGGGGAATCCGCTCCATTACGATCACAACCACTTCCAATGACAATGTGGATGCTGTCAAAACCAGGCTGGAGGCCAGCCTTGATGCCAAATTCAATGCCGCCGAGAACGCCTACTCTGTCTTTGATTCCCGGGAGATGCTGGAAACGGTAAATGAAACCAGCGCCACTCTGTCCATGGCACTTGGCGGTATCGCCGGTATCTCCTTATTTGTAGGCGGGATAGGGATTATGAACATTATGATTGTCTCGGTCAATGAGCGAACCAGAGAGATTGGCATCCGCAAGGCCATCGGGGCCAAGAAAAAGAACATTATGATGCAGTTCATGATCGAGTCCGTAGTCTTAAGCGGAACCGGAGGCCTGATCGGAGTCGCACTGGGACTTGGCGCCAGCTGGGCTGTCGGTAACTATACTACCTTGAATGTGGCGCCTTCCTGGAATATAGTCCTGATCTCCTTTTCATTCTCCTTGATCATCGGTGTCGTATTCGGAATGATTCCTGCAAGCAAGGCTGCAAGAATGCGCCCGATCTATGCGCTGCGCAACGAGTAGCGCCATCCTAGACGCTGCGTTATCATCAGCTTTTCAATCCGCCAGTCTCAGATCCCTGGGCTGGCGGATATTTCTGTTTTATTTTTAATGCACAATTGATACCAAAGGGGTATCGTTTGCAGCAAAAGTGGGTAATAGGACTCAAAGGTCAGAATACCTTGTACATAGTAGTAGGGTATACATAATAGTTCTTTGTATCGGCTGTAACGGATATGTCTCCACTGTTTCCCCTCCGGCTCCAGGGTGTGCTTCACGGCCTGTCATCCGCAGCGGAAGCTGACGGGGCTTATTATTTTTTCAGCAATTGCTCTGCTTAAGGGAAGTCCTATATACTGGTGAAAAGAAACCGCGATCTAACCGGAAGTTATTCTTTCTATTGCCTCCTTCTTCCCCTGCTTTCTAGGACTCGCTAACGTATACTCTCTTACATGCCTGCAAGAAGCCATATTCCGCATAAGGATAAGTTTCGCATGCACCAAAGCTACACCCATGAGATTTGCAAAAGTTCTGTGCGGGGAGAGGATGACAGTGGCAGTTTTTTCGGAAAACAAAAGTACACGCAGACTGATTATATTATTCACATCCATCACCGTTCTTCTGGTTGGGATCAGTGTGGCCTCCCTGCTGTTTCTGAATCATACGATGAACAAATTATCCGATTCGCTGTACAGTGACGTCTACCAGAATTCCGAGCTCATTCTGAACGCCGACCGCGATCTCTATCAGGCAGCCCTTGCGCTTCAGACCACAGTCGGCGGGGCGCTGACCAGCGCGCAGCGCAGTACGCTGTCGCAGGAATTCGAGGACAATAATGCCCAGGCGCTGCAGCGGGTCAATACCGCCCGCTACAATCTGGATGCTGTGAAGAGCCCGTTCAATGGAATGAAGCAGAGCGAGCTGCTGCTGGACGAGCTGAGGAACGAGCTGGATCACTTCGGAACCACGCTTACCGTGTGGAGGGATAACGGCCGGGAGCTGATCTCGCAGCGGGTTCAGAAGAGCTGGAATCCCGCCTCTTATTCTGCCCTCACCATACATACGGAGCTGAATGAGGTACGGGAAAGCTTGAATCAGGCAGAGGACAAGATTGACACCTATGCAAGCCAAGTGATGACAGAGTTCAATAATCTCAAAAGCTCCCTGTTCGCCATCTACTCTGTATTTCTGTTCCTGCTTGTTATGGTCATCATCTATCTCAGCCGCAGACTGATCTCCCTGCAGAACGAAATGCAGGACGAGCAATCGCTCTACCAGCTGATCGGTGAGACGATGTCCGACTTCATTGTGCTGACAGATCCGAACGGTCTGATCCTGTATGCCTCGCCTTCCCATGCAACTGCACTGGGCTATGTGCCCAGCAAAGGGGCACCGCTCTCCAACTATATCCGTGAAGCCGAAATCTCCTGGGCCAAGCTCAAGAGTGTGGTGCAGTCTTCACCGAGAATATCCGAGCTGCGCATGCGTTCGGCCGAAGGGCACTGGGTGTGGCTGGAGACCAAGGTTACCCCTATTGCGGGCAGCCGCAATTTCCCGGCACAGTTCATGCTGGTCTCGCGTGAGATTACCCAGCGCAAGCAATATGAGGAGCGCCTGCACAAGCTGGCCTTCTATGATCATCTGACCGCGATTCCCAACCGTGCCCATTTCAAAATGTACATGGAGAACCTGATCAACCAGCCCGAGGAGCGCCGGCAGGAGATCGCCGTGGCGCTGCTGGACTGCGACCGCTTCAAGCAGCTGAACGATACGCTCGGCCATCTGGCCGGAGATGAATTCCTGCAGCTGCTCTCCCGGGAGCTGCAGCAGACCGTGAAGGGCTCCGGCCAGGCCTTCCGGATCGGCGGAGATGAATTCGCGGTGGTGCTGCACCGGTTCACCAGCCCGCAAATGCTGGACGAGCTGCTGAACCGTCTGCTCCAGCTGTTCAACAAATCCTGGTCCGTCAACCAGGGCTCCAGCTTCCACACCTCTGCCAGCATCGGCGTGGCCCTGTACCCGCAGCACGGCAGCAGCATCAACGAGCTGCTCCGTGCCGCCGATCTGGCGATGTACCGTTCCAAGAACCATGGCGGCAATGAGGCTAACCTGTACAGCGAGCATGTGGATAAGAAGTACAGCGATCAGCGGAACTAGCACCAGCGGAAGCTGACTCCTATACTAAGGCTTCTTTAATAACTCTTAGCCAAAAAGAGCTGATTGGTTCCATCCCTGGGGGAGGAACTAATCAGCTCTTCTTATGTTCTAGCTGGTCTGCGGCAGCGGATCAGCCAGCTCTGTCCTATGCTCCGGACTACGCTCCCGAACCGTCACCTTGATAACCTGCTCCCCGCTGCCCGAGCAGTCGATGAAGCGGTCAGCGGTGCCGTCTTTCTCCTCCCAATCGTTCAGCCGGAGGATGTAGCCTATCGTGGAGGTCCCCGGCAGCACTTCAATCCGTGCTACGGCATGACCTTCCTCCATGTGCTGGAAGTCCCGTTGCCCATCCTGAATGCCTGTACCCCACACCCAGAGATTCCAGCCCCGGTAATCGCCGTCCGGGCGGTCATAATGAACTTCCACAATCTTCGATCTCGGCTCAGGCTCTCCGTATTTATCATAGAGCACCATCATCGACAGTCCGAATACCTCAACACTGCCGTTCTCCGTTTGCCGGAAGGCCTCCGGTCCGGCATGGGTATGATCGACTACGATGTTCCAGCAGCCGGAGGTCTCCGGGAGGCACTGGGTGACCGGCTCCATATTGGCATTATAGATCACCACGATATTATTCCATGGATCTCCGCCGGCGTGATCCTTCAGTCTGTAGGCAACGATTCCGCTGTCACAGCGCAGGAACTCCAGACTGCGTTCAATCTCCTGGCGTCCGTGCAGGCGGAAGGCCGGATGTGTCCGGCGCAGCTCAATCAGACCTTTGTAATATTGAAATACTGCAATGAATTTGCTTTTGTTCTCCCAGCGGATCGCATTGATACAGTCCGGGCTGCGGTAGCTGTTATGATCTCCGTATTTGCTGCGCAGCAGCTCATCCCCGGCATGAAGGAACGGAATTCCCTGCGAGGTCAGAATGATTCCATTAGCCAGCAACGAACGGCGTACTGTCTCATTATCCATGACATTCTCGGGATCTACTCCCACATACGGATTCGCCTGCTCTAGTGCGGCCTTGAGATCTCCGCCGCCCCGTAGCTTGCCGCCCTCAAGCTCCGGCAGTCCGGCTTCCCCGCGAAGTCCCCGGGTCGCCAGAATTTTGTCCCACAGGTTGAGATTATCATGTGCGGTTACATAGTTCACAGTCTCTGTAGGCGCATCGGTGAATTCATGAATCGCCCCGCTCACTCCGGACGCGATCGCACCTTCCTTGCCGTATTCCCCGGTCACGAAGCCTTTGCCCCAGCCGTCGCTGTCTCCCTTGATGGCTGCGCGGAAGTTGTCGTTGAAGACGGCGTAGCCTTTGCCGCGCTGCACGCCCTTCAGCGTCTTGGAGGCAAGCGGCGAGTCGCCGCCAGTCCACGGTTCACCATAGATCAGCAGCCCCGGATTAATCTCCAGCCGCAGCTCCTCGGTAATCTCGCGCATGGTCACGCTGTCCATCAGCCCCATCAGATCGAAGCGGAACCCGTCAATATGGTACTCCTTAGCCCAGTAGGCCAGGGAATCCTTGATATACTTGCGGACCATCGGCCGTTCTGTAGCCAGCTCATTGCCGACGCCCGAGCCGTTAGAGAGCCGGCCGCTCTGATCATGACGGTAGTAATAGTCCGGCACCAGCGGCTGGAAGGGTCCCTTCTGGAAGCCGTAGGTATGATTGTAGACCACATCCATAATCACCGAGATGCCGCGGCTGTGCAGCGCCTGGACCAGCTCCTTGAATTCCCGGATACGGGCTAGCGGGTTAGCCGGGTCTGTGCTGTAGGAGCCTTCCGGCACATTATAGTGCTGGGGGTCGTAGCCCCAGTTATAGTCTGTGAAGATGGAGGATGCCGGTTCTTCCCCTGGCTTGCCCAGCTCATCCACCGTCTGATAATCGAACACTGGCAGCAAATGAACATGCGTGATGCCCAGCTCAGCCAGATGATCAATACCCAGCAGATGACCCGCCTCATCCCGTAGGCCGGTCTCGGTGAAGGCCTTGAATTTCCCCTTATACGTCAGACCGGAGCTAGGGTCTGACGAGAAATCGCGGACATGCAGCTCATAGATTACTGCATCTGCCGGATGCGGCAGCACCGGAGAGGCATCGCTCTCCCAGCCGTCCGGGTCTGTCTCGGACAAATCCACAATGGCTGTGCGTGTTCCATTGGCCGATACAGCCGTAGCGTAAGGATCGGCCGCTTCATTAATCGACCCGTCCGCAAATACGGCGCGGTACATATAATATTTCCCCTTGAGGTTACCGGAAACCTGGATCGTCCATACTCCGCCCTCAGCGCGCTCCATACTAAGAATTTTGCCGCTGTCCTTGTAATCTGCGGTCTGCGGGGTCAGCCCGTTTCCGCCTGTTGCATATATTACGAGCGACACTGTGAAGGCTGTTGGCGCCCAGACTTTGAATACACAGTATTCCGCTGTGTAGGTCAAGCCGAGGTCATTGCCTTGATAGGTATCGATTTCTTGTTCTGCTTGTATATAATTGCTGCTCATTGCTATTCACCATCCCTACGCTCATCCGTAATACTCCCGGAGAACTATCATTCTATTACTATCAAGCTATGTCCACATTCTCCTTAACTAATACTTTGTACTTGCACAGCTCTGCAAGCGGATGACGCCGGAATTGCTACATAGGGTTCATTATATAATATGTAACACTATGTTCACAGGTCTGGGTTAAGGGTTGAATTGTGTCACCGGATATATCCTATATCGGCATGGATCGCCGGGGAATTAAGCTAATGAAGTTCCAAAACATCATGACCGCTTCCGCAGCACCCTGCCATATAACGCAATCACAGGTAGCAGCAGCAAGCCCGCCGACAGCAGCGAAGCTCTGATAGAGATCCGGCTGCCGATATATCCTACAACCGGACCGCCTGCGCTCTGGCCCAGGGCATCGGACTGGCTGATCATCGACAAGAGTGTAGCCCGGTTCCGGGATGGCAGCTTTGTGTTCAGCCAGGTGGTATAGATCGGGTCGCTGACCGAAGCGACCACCCCCAGGAGCAGTACCGCCCCGATAGCCCAGTAGAAATTAGGCGCAAGTGCCACCATTATAATGCAGCCGGCACGGACGGAGGTCAGGAGGAACAAGGCGGCCGCTACTTGACGTTCCTTTTGCAAATCAATGATTGTCCCGGCCATATAGACAGCCAGCACACCCAGCAGAGTCGTCGCCGCACTGATCAGCCCGAAGCCGGCCGCCATCGAGACTCCAATCTCCGGGAACCCGACTTCGTTCATAAGAAAGACTGGCCATAGGCGATCATATCCTTCAGACGCAGCACCGCTGAATAAAGTTACAACCGTCAGCAGCAGGAGCAGCGGATGATACCTCAGGATAGAGATGCCGCTGACCCAGGTCTTGCCCAGCTCACGGATAGCGGAGGAATGCGGCGCACGCTCCCGGCGTATGAACCCCGTCTCCTTCATGTGCCGGATCAATATGAACCCCAGGACGAAATAGATGACTCCACCCGCCAGAAAAGGGAGATTAGACGCAACCTGGGATAATCCTACGCTGACCGCAATGCCTAGCAGAGAGGCGCTTAAAGAAAAGATTTTGGAGCGCATGAAGATTCTTCCAGCCTGCTCATCCTCAAGCTCATCCATGATCCATGCTGTATCCGCTCCGCTCAGGAAGGTCCAGCCGATCCCGTACAGCATCTGGGATATCAGCAGCCAGCCGAAGGCAGGCAACAGGGAAGCCGGATGCATGATCCAGACAATACTCCCTTCGAGGACAAAGGCACTCCCCAGAACGAACACGGCAATAATGACGGACAGTCTGCGGCTATAGGTATCAGCGACCACTCCGGTGATTCCCTCGAACACAAGCACCGTTATCTCCAGCACCGTTCCAATCAGCACAAGCTGAAGCGGATTCAGCTTAAGGTCAACTACATAATAAATACTGTAGGTTGTGAATATCGTACTGGCGGCAAGCGACAACATAAACACATGGATCAAATAAATCTGTGAAGCACTGAATCTCTGCACAATGGTTCCACCCTCCGAAAGTAATGGACACATTATATAAAATAACGCCCGGGCGGGCGGTTCCAGATTTGCTGAAATTCAAATAACCGCAAAAAAAAGCCCCCTGTAAAGGGGGCCGGAAAGTAGTTGGAGTTATAAACCAATGCTTGAGTAAAGAATTAATTCACGCGGGACTGCACCAGTGCGGCTACTTCCTCGGCCGTGCCGAGCTGCAGGGCCTGGGCAGCCATTTCCTTCATGTCGGCCGCAGACAGCTTCGAGATCTGGCTGCGTGCTGGCAGGATGGAGGTAGCGCTCATGCTGAATTCATCGAGGCCAAGACCGAGCAGCAGAGGAATAGCTGTGGCATCCCCCGCCATTTCTCCGCACATCCCGGTCCACTTGCCTTCGGCGTGTGCAGCATCAATGACGATTTTGACCAGTCGCAGAATTGCCGGGTTGTATGGCTGATACAGGTAGGCTACCTGTTCATTCATACGGTCCGCAGCCATTGTATATTGGATAAGATCGTTGGTTCCGATACTGAAGAAATCCACTTCCTTGGCGAACTGATCCGCCAATACAGCGGTCGAAGGAATCTCAACCATGATACCCAGCTGGATGCTGTCGGACACTTCTTTGCCTTCTTCACGCAGCTTGGCCTTCTCTTCCAGCAGCAGATCACGGGCTGCACGGAATTCACCAAGGGTAGCGATCATCGGGAACATAATGCGCAGGTCGCCGTGGGCACTTGCTCTGAGCAAGGCACGCAACTGGGTGCGGAAGATATCCTGACGGTCCAGACAGAGACGGATCGCACGGTAGCCGAGGAACGGGTTCATTTCCTTCGGCAGCTCCAGATAAGGCAGCTCCTTGTCTCCGCCAATATCCAGCGTACGCACTACTACCGGCTTGCCTTGCATATTCTCAAGCACCGTCTTGTAGGCATTATACTGGATCTCTTCGGAAGGCAGCTTGTCGCGGCCCATGTAGAGGAATTCGGTACGGTACAAACCTACACCTTCGCCGCCATTCTCAATAACGCCAGTCACATCATTCGGAGTCCCGATGTTGGCTGCCAGCTCTACATGCTTGCCGTCGGCAGATACCGTTGGCTCGTCGCGGAGCTTTTTCCATTCAGCAATCTGAAGATTGTAAGCTTCCTGCTTCGCCGTATACTCGGCTACCTCAGCTTCGGAAGGGTTAATCAGCACATCGCCGCTCAGACCATCCACGATAATCAGATCGCCTGCTTTGACCAGGGACATCACGTTCTTCGTGCCCACAACCGCCGGAATCTCCAAGGAACGGGCCATAATGGCCGAATGGGATGTCCGTCCGCCGATATTGGTGGTGAAGCCTTTGACGAAGTTGCGGTTAAGCTGTGCTGTATCCGATGGGGTCAGATCCAGGGCAATAACGATAACCTCTTCACTGATCTCAGCCGGGCTCACATAGTGAATGCCAAGCAGGTGGTTCAGCACACGTTTGGTTACGTCACGCATATCTGCTGCACGTTCCTGCAGGTAAGCGCTCTTCATGTTCTGGAACATTTCCACGAATTGATTAGCTACTTCATTCAGTGCGTAGTCCGCATTTACCGATTCCTCACGGATTTTGTCCATTACAGGGGTAATGAGCTCAGGATCATCAAGGATCAGCAGATGGGATTCGAAAATCTCCGCCTTCTTCTCGCCAAGCTCAGCCAGGGTACGCTCTTTGATGGTCTGAAGTTCGCCTCTGGATTTGTCCAGGGCGTCATTCAGCTTCGCAAGCTCAGCGTCCACATCCGTGACCGCTGTTTTGGTAATGGTATAGTCCGGGTGTTCCAGGATAAAGGCACGGGCTACTGCAATACCTGCGGAAGCCGCGATTCCTGAAATTTTATTCATGAACTTCTCCCAGCCCTTCTTTAACCATAACCTCCTGCAACGCGTTCAATGCTTCTGCTTCTTCACTGCCTTCAGTAATAAGAGTCAGGGTATCTCCTGCTTCAAGGCCCAGGGAGAGAACGCCCAGGATGGATTTAAGGGTAACTTTTTTGCCTTTAGCTTCTGCAAAAGCTTCAGTGCCTTTGAATTTTGTAGCTGTATTTACCAGCGCTGTTGCCGGGCGTGCGTGAATTCCGTCTTCGTCAATAATTCTGAAAGTTGTTTGCATAATATAATCCAACTCGCTTTCTGTTAATTTGGGATGGTGAATTATAGTGAAGGCTTGCGCTCCCCTTCATTATAATGGAAGCGCTTCGCCATTGCACATTTTACTGAATGGTGATGATATCCTTGTCGCCGATGACGACTCTGCCCGGCTTATTCAAGGTAACGGAGGAGCCTTCCGGCAGGTTGGAGAAGATGACCGGAGAGATGACAGAAGGTGCATTCGCCTTCACATACTCCATATCCACTTCCATAATCGGCTGTCCGGCAGCTACCAGATCGCCTTCCTCCACCAGAACCGTGAAGCCCTGGCCCTTAAGCTTAACGGTGTTAACCCCGATATGCACAAGGACTTCCTTGCCGCCGTCTGACATGATGCCAATGGCGTGCTTACTAGGGAACACGTTGAATACCTTGCCGTATACCGGCGAAGCAATCTTGCCGTCTTCGGACAGGAAGGCGAAGCCGTCACCGGTCATTTTCTGCGAGAAGACCGCATCAGGAACCTCTGTAATATCCATCAGCTGGCCGTTTACCGGAGATACGATATCCTCAGGGATAATAGCGTCTCCCTGCTCGCCGGCCTGTTGTTCAAGCTCCGGCTTCGGAGCAGCAGGGGCTGCAGCCGGTGTTCTGCCGTTCATGACATCCTGAATCTGTGACTTGATCGTGTCCGAACGTGTGCCGAAGATCGCTTGTACGTTGTTACCCACTTCAAGAACACCAGACGCACCCAGCTTCTTCAGCCGGTTCTTGTCTACGCCCGCTTTGTCCTTCACTTCGACCCGCAGGCGCGTAATGCAGGCATCCAGATGGGTGATGTTCTCTTTGCCGCCCAGGGCGGACAGAATGTTGCGCGGCAGATCGTCGCCTGTCTTGGACACACTCTCCAAGCTTACCTCATCCTCCTCCTCGGAGGCATCCTCACGGCCGGGAGTCTTCAGGTTGAACTTACGGATGACGAAGCGGAACCCGAAGTAATAGATCACAGCCAGTACCAGACCTACCGGGATAACCAGCCACCAGGCGGTACGGTTCGGAATGACGCCGAACAGCACATAGTCGATGAACCCGCCGGAGAAGGTCATGCCGATTTTGACATTCAAGAGGTGCATGGTCATGAAGGACAAGCCTGCGAATACAGCATGGACGGCGAACAGCAGCGGAGCCACGAACAGGAAGGAGAATTCCAGCGGCTCGGTGATCCCCGTCAGGAACGAGGTTAGCGCAGCGGAAACCATCAAGCTTCCGACAATCCGTCTGTTCTCAGGCTTCGACTCATGGTAGATCGCAAGAGCCGCTGCCGGAAGACCGAACATCATGAACGGATATTTACCGGTTGTAAATGTACCCGCTGTGAACTCCACACCGTCACGAAGCTGCTGCATGAAGATCCGCTGGTCACCTCGGACCAGATCGCCTGCCTTGTCAATATAGCTTCCGAATTCATACCAGAACGGTGAATAGAAGATATGGTGCAGGCCGAACGGAATCAGGGAGCGCTCGATGACCCCGAAGATAAAGGCCGACAGCGTCAGGTTGGTATTAATCATACTCTGTGACACATAGTTCAGACCGTGCTGGATCGGCGGCCACACAATCGTGAGCGCAAGACCGAGCATCAGGGAGGTCACTGCCGTCATAATCGGTACGAAACGTTTACCCGCGAAGAAGCCCAGATACGACGGCAATTCTATACGGAAGAACCTTTTGTACATGGATGCGGCCAATATCCCGACCAGGATACCACCGAAGACCCCGGTTTGCAAGGTGGGAATCCCCAGCACACTGGAATACGAGAAATCCTTCCAGGTCAGCACGTAAGCATTGACACCGACTACCGTACCCATGGTTACGTTCATCACCAGGAAGCCGATAATCGCTGCCAGCCCGGCTACGCCTTCACCTCCGGCCAGCCCGATAGCTACGCCGACTGCAAAGAGCAGGGACAGGTTATCGAATACGATTTGCCCGGAGTTCATTAGTACCGTGGCAATGGCCTGTACGATATTATTCTCCAGTGCAGGCACGTATTGCAGGAAGTCCGGATTCACCAGCATGTTCCCGATTCCAAGCAGCAGGCCCGCTGCAGGCAGAATGGCAACAGGAAGCATTAGCGCTTTACCGACTCTCTGCAGAACGCCAAATAATTTTTTAAACATTCAAGGTCACTTCCTAATCCTTAATTTCTGTCAACAGAAGCCAAAAAAGGCATGAGCAATACAGCACATGGATTGCCACACTAACGCTAACGTTAGAGTACCCCAAGTTGGGGCAGGACAACCATAATACTGTAAATCACTCATGCCTGATCGTATCAGTTACACGTTGGTATTCTGCTTCTGTTTCATAACAGGGATCATTGTAGCACCATTGATTTGAAGTTGCAAGCCCCAAAATCGCCTAAAGCCGGTCTACTCCTCCAGCTCCGGCTCATCTTCCTTCTTCTGGGCAATACGCTGCAGATGAATCGTCAGATAGCTGACCTCGGCCGGATATACCGGAATGCGCACCCGCTGCTCAATCACCTTCGTCAGCTTCCAGGCAAGCATGTACATCTCGGGATACTCCCGCTTCATTAGTCCATCCAACGACGAGGTCTCGCGCACAGTCTCTCCCCGGCGCAGACGCTCCAGAACGAACCGTAAATGGGTCACCAGCCTTGAATAGTCCAGAGAATCCCGCGGAATGCGGTATTCCAGGCTATCCTCCACCAGTCCCACCATGTCCCCGATGAGCTCGGAATGCTGCTTCACCTCAGAGATATGGCGGTTGCTAAGCGCACTGACAATATGCAGGGCCACGAAGCCGATCTCATCCGGCGGCAGCGTCACCTTCATTGCCTCATTGATCCGCTCCACCGCATATTCCGCCAGACTGTATTCCTCCGGATAAATCTCCCGGGTCTCGTATAGAAAGGGATTATGAATAGCCATATGCTGCTCGCTTCTGCGGATCGCAAAGGAAATATGGTCGGTAAGGGCAATATGGATATGCTCATTCAGCGTCTGGCGGCTGCTCTGCATAATATGCAGCACAATCTCCTGGACCACCTCAATCAGCTTCTCATCTACCTGCGGCACCAGCTGCTTGTATTGCTCCTGCTCCTCCTGGCTGCGCAGAATGAACATCTTCTCTACGGAGGACAGATTGATCCGGTCCCGCGTTTTACGGTTGAAGCCGATCCCCTTGCCAATCACCACAACCTCGGCATATTGGGGATGCTCGGCAATGATAACGTTATTATTAAGCACCTTGCCCACGGTAATGCTGCTCACTTGCGACACCTCTTTTACTTCTGAATCCTGATCTATTCCAGCAGCACGATACATGTTTCAACGTGTGATTCGTTACCTTAAGCTCCTATCATAACATCAAGAATCCCAAATTAGAAGGGTGCCGCAAACCGCCCGCGGGCTCCCTTCATTTCACCCGAAACGTCCGGCCTGAGAACCTGTATACCATGATAAGCGCAGCCAGCATATACACCACAGCAGAAAGCACTACGATCACGGCAAACATTCCAGGCTCACTCTTGAACTGCATCGCGATGAATCCGACCCCCAGCACCACACTGTTCACAATCGTAAAGAACGGATTCTTCACATTCAGCTCCGTGCTGTAGGGCTGGAAGATGTAGTACATGAACAGATGATGCACCGAGAAGAACAGGGACAGTGCCACAATCGTCACGCAAAAGAGTACGGCATCCCCCGCGCCCCAACTCTCCGCTGACAGCACCAATAGCAGGTTCACCGCCAGGCAGATCGCGGCAGCCGGGATCAGATTAAGCACGCTGATACGCAGCAGCCGGATACGGAAGTTGCTTAGAATCGCCGATTGTTCACGGTAGAATCCGTAGCGCAGCAGGCTGAGATCACAGTTATAGAACATCGCCTTGCAGAGGCGTTCGCCAATGGACGTGTAGTTCATAATGATCAGAAAGGTCGGCAACGCGGTAATCAGATAATGAGTCAGTTTGGTAAAAGCGGATTGCGACAACAGCATCGTCAGCAAAGCAGCGGCAAAGAGCGATCCAATAATAACCAGCCGCCGTTGAATCGGACTGGTGATCAGCCGCCGGTGACGTGAGAAAAAGATTGCATTCAGGTAAGCGTACCCGCTTTTCCCCTCGAACTTCTCTTGATTCTGTTGTTCCGCCGAGTAGTGCTGATCTTGGGTGGCCACATCCTTCACCCGTGCTTCTTTCATCATCCGTCCCATGTCGAGCAGCGGATCATCGATTTTGGTGACGGCATCGACGGCATTCGTATAGTCCTTATAACGGGCGATATAGACCGCACTTAAGGTTCCCAGCACCAGCACGCCAAGCACCACAGGCAGATTGAACAGCATTCCGCTCTCTACTACCGCATATCCGGGGAGCAGCGGAAGATAGGCCAGCAGATAGCCAGCGCCGATGGCGGTCCAGATCCAGCTTGTTTTTTTGACAATAACCATGCCGTAGCGGTCAAACACCCACAGATGCAGCGCCTCACAAGCCGTACGCCAGAACGTAAGCAGCAGCGTAAGAACTGCCCCATGCCACAGCGGAGCACCGAGAAGACTCCCGAAGACCAGCATAGCCGGAATAAAAGTAACCAGGAAGCTGATCCCGCGCAAGGTCAGTGTGGTCCGCATATACCGCTCTGCCGGCAGCCTCATCAGCTTCACGAATATGTATTTATCCCGCTTCGGCTCCAGAATAACCGCGCTGGAAACCCCGGCCGTAAGGAAGCTTATACACAGCAGCATCTGCAAATAGAGCTGGTACTGAACAGAAAGGGATAAGCTGATATCATTACCGATGAACTTCACCGGCAGATAGATCATGATCCCAAGATAAGCGAACTTCGTCACAAAGGCCATAAGTACCTTGAGGATATGCACGATAACAGATAAGGTCCGCTTCAGCGTGGTTTCCGAGTAGACCGAGGCCGGGATCAGCTTACCCAGCACCGGGAGCTTACGGATATAGAACATCAGCCGGTTAGCGCCGGACATCCCCCGCACTTCCAGAATCGCCTTCAGCGTCCTAATCATGATCCTCATCCTTCAGCAGGGCAATAATCTGCTCTTCAAATTCCGGACTGTGCAGGGTCTCCGCCGGAATCTCCCGCAGTGTACCGTTATTCAGAATAACCAGCTCATCGCAGAGATCGGCGGCCAGCTGCAGAATATGAGTGGAGAAAATAATGATATGATCCTGCTTCATCTCCCGCAACAGCTTCTTGATCTCCAGTGCCACTACCACATCGAACGAGGTTAACGGCTCATCCAGCAGGATCAGCGGCGGACGTGAGATGATAAAGCACAGCATCTGAATTTTGTTCTTCATCCCGTGGGAATAGCCCTTGATCAGACGGTGCCTGTCCGCCTCCTCGAAACGGATGATATCGAAATATTCCTCGATGGTCCGGTCCGCTTGTATCTTCCCCTTATTGATGTCCATGTAGAACTTTACAAACTCATAACCGGTCAGAAAGTCAGGCAGAATCGGCAAGGAGAAGACGTAGCCGATCTCCTCCTCAAGCAGCGGAAGACTCACCTCATCTCTCCGCAGAAAAGCCCCGCCGCTATCCATTTGGATCTCCCCGCTCAGGCAGTTGAACAACGAGGTCTTCCCCGCGCCGTTACGGCCGAGCAAGCCGTATATCTTGCCTTGCTCAAAGGTAAAGTCAATCCCCTTCAACACCTCTCTGCCGTCAAAGCTCTTGCGTATATTATCCAGTATAAGCTCCATGCCTGCCTCCGTTTCAGCGCGAATGATAAAGAATCTCTGCTTATATAAGACGCACTTAAGTTTTGAACTTGAAGCTTCATCGTCACTGCGGTGAACATTTGGACTTCCGGCCGCTGTTGTCACCAGATTTCTTGATTTATTCCGCCTTCGCGGGTGAAATCCGGTGACAAAGGCGGTCGCTACCGCTCCTACAGTTCCAAATTTCCCCTCCGCTTCTTTTGCTTTTTGTTTATTTCTATAGTGCCTTTTATATAGTTAAATTCTTGTAAAAAAGGTATGGCTGGCGTTACTGCTGCCTGCCATACCTTGGTGGCTTGCTCTGCTCTTATCCTTCAGGGTGTTCTGAAGGTTCCACCGGTTGTGCCGGAGTGACCGGAGCAGCCGGGGCCGGTCTGGTGACGACAGAGGTTATGGGCGCCGCTGTATGTCTCACCACGTCCTTAGGCTCCGTCTTGCCCTTGGTCAGCCCTTTGATCAGCGCCTCGACATCAATGCCGGACACGCTTTTGAGCATCTCAGGGGCTGTGGACATCAGTTGGGTCACATAATTACTGACACGCGCAGCTCCTTCACCGTTGCCGGTATCCACCACAGTCAGCTTGTCGATAGATGCCAGCGGCTCGGCAATCTTCCCGGCCAGCTCAGGCAGCATTTTGACGATAATATCGAGAACCGCCGCTTCGCCGAATTTCTGGAAGGCTTCTGCCAGCTTCTCCTTGGCTTCCGCTTCCGCCAGACCGCGCAGACGGATAACTTCAGACTCTGCTTTACCTTTGGCCAGCTCTGCATCCGCAACCGCCTGACCTTCCAGCCGCTTCTGCTCGGAGGTTGCCTTAGCCTGAGTCTCAATGCTGTACTGCACAGCATCGGCTTCACGCATGCGCTTGGCCTTGTCGGCTTCCGCCGCCTGCTCGACCGCATAACGGTCTGCTTCCGCTTTCTTCTTCACTTCTGCATCATACTGCTTCTCGCGTACCTGGATTTCCTTCGCCTGAATATCGATTTCGCGTTCCTTGCGGACCAGCTCAACCTTCATCTGCTCTTCCACCACGGTCTGCTTGGCACGCGCCTCCTGAATGTGGTACGCCTGGTCGGCTTCCGCTTTGGCAGTATCCTGATCGCGTTTGAACGCTGCAACCTTGAGCTGGTTCTCCTTCGATGCTTCGGCGATGTTGGTATCCCGCAGCAGCTCCGCCTTCTGCCCCTGCTCCTCGGCATTGGCCTTCTGAATCCGCGCGTCACGGACAGCTTCCGCTTCCGCAATCTCCGCATCCCGCTTCACTGCGGCAATCCGCGGTTTACCCAGCGCTTCCAGGTATCCGTGCTTATCGCGTACGTCCTTGATGGTAAATGAGACAATCTGGAGTCCCATCTTCTTGAGGTCACGGGCGGCAACCCCCTGAACCTCCTGGGCGAAGCGGTCCCGGTTGCGGTAGACCTCTTCTACAGTCATCGTACCAAGAATCGCCCGCAGATGTCCTTCCAAAACTTCCTGCGCTTCACTCTTCAGGGATTCAATCGGCTTGCCCATGAACTGCTCGGCTGCTGTTGCCACATCTTCCGTGGAGCTGCCTACCTTGATGATGGCGACCCCGTCGGCAATGACCGGCACGCCTTGCTCCGTATAGACCTCCGGGGTCGTCACATCGAGCTTATGGGAGAGCAGAGACATGAACTCCGCTTTCTGGAAGACAGGCAGAATGAACGCACCGCCGCCGCGGACGATTTTGATTTTGCGGCCGGAGCCATCATCCGATATATGATTGTTGCCCAGGAAGGAACCGGTGACGATCATGCCTTCATCCGGGCCAACCGTCTTGTAACGCGCCCAGAAGGCGAGTCCGAGGACAAGCAGTACAGCGATTACTATCGCAGGTATAAACAGGGATTCAGGAATATTTTCTAGCATCATAAGTCCACTCCTTTTCTCTCTTCGAATTCAGACACAAGTGCTACACCCTCACGTACCTCAACTACTACAACCTTGATTCCGGCCGGCAGTGCATGCTGCTCGAAGCTGGCCGCCGTATGCAGGCTGTTGCCTGCACCGAACTTCACCATAATCTCACCGTAGCCTGTGCCGGGGACCGGGACGGTAACCTCACCGATCTTACCCGGCAGTTCATTCATGGAGAAGCCGTTCGACATTTCGCTGTTCCTCATTGGCTTCACTACCACCAAATGCATCAATACGCCCATGAATGCCGCAACCAGCAGGGACAAGGCAAGAATCACGCCATCTTCCAGTCCGCTGTAGCGGCCTAGCAGCATGCCTGCTCCACCGAATACAGTGATCCCTCCTGCCAATAGGGTAGGATTTAGGAAATCAAAAGATACGATGTCAAAAATCCCGTCCAAAGCGCTCCCGATCAGGTCGCCCAACACTACACTCACTAAGGCAAATAAAATACCCAGCGCCAAACAGCCCAAATACAGCGTTTGCATTATAGTCTCCTCCCGTCGATACTTCCGGACTGTCATACTAGTATAAACGCAACTGTCATGCCCTTGGTTTCACAAAGTTGGGTATTGCTCTCATTAATGTATGCCGGAAGCGGGAAAATTAACAGACCAAAGAAGCCGCCCCCGTAGACGGGAAGCGGCTGTACTGTCGATGGCTGACTTACAAAGCCAGCTTATAAATTTCAACTACGTCCTGACGCTCCAGCTTGCGGAAGTTGCCGAACGGACCGAAGCGGACCGCCTTGTCGGCCATGCTGCCGATTTCGCTGTCGTCGATATCGTAATCGCCGAGCGTCTTCGGAGCGCCAATGGAATCCCAGAAGCGGCGGAGCGCTTCAATGCCTTCGAGGCCGGTCTGTTCATCGGTTTTGCCGGAAGGGTCAATGCCGAACACGTTCACAGCCAGCTGGCGGAAGCGGGCAGGATTCGTGCTGAGGTTATATCTCATCCACTGCGGGAAGAGAATTGCCAGGCCGCCGCCGTGGGGAATATCATACACAGCGGATACAGCATGCTCAATGTTGTGCGTAGCCCAGTCACCGGCAAAGCCCATGCTGACCATTCCGTTCAGCGCCATCGTCCCGCAGTACATAATAGTCTCGCGAAGCTCGTAGTTGTTCAGATCCTCAATCAGCTTAGGAGCCGTCTCAATCACGGTACGAAGCAGAGTCTCCAAGAAGCCGTCCTGTAAAGGCGTATTGCTGTCTGTATGGAAATAATGCTCCAGCGTATGGGACATGATGTCCACCATACCGTACACCGTCTGGTCGCGCGGCAGGGAGAAGGTGTTCTCCGGGTCAAGGATCGAGAAGGCCGGATAGGCATGGATGCTGCCCCAGCCCATTTTTTCCTGGGTCACTTCGTTGGTGATGACCGAGCCGTTGTTCATTTCGGAGCCGGTGGCTGCCATTGTCAGCACGGTTCCCAGCGGAAGCGCACCTTGAGGTGCGGCCTTGCGTTCTACGAAGTCCCACATATCCCCTTCGTATTTCGCTCCGACAGCCACCGCCTTGGCACAATCGAGCACACTGCCGCCGCCGACGGCAAGAATCAGGTCAATCTGATTCTCACGGCACAACGCTACACCTTTATGTACCGTTGAGAGACGCGGATTCGGCTCCACTCCGGCAAGCTCGGTAACTACGGCACCAACCGCAGCCAGCTCGGCAATGACGTTATCGTACAAGCCGCTGCGCTTGATGCTGCCGCCGCCGTACATCAGCAGTACGTTCTTACCGTATTTCGGCACCTCGGTACGGAGTGCCTGCAATGTTCCCTGTCCGAAAATAAGCTTGGTCGGGTTATAAAATTCAAACTTGCGCATATGGGTAAACCTCCATGAGTATGTGAATGTGAAGCACTGTCTATTATAGTCCTCCAGCCTGGCGCATTCAAATCGCACAGCTCTCTATTTTGGATTAGAATCAACGTGAGCACTTGGGTGGACGCTCCGCAAACAGAACGTTGTTCCAATCGCTGTTGTGTCCAGATTTCAAAGCAACAAAAAAAATCGCTCATTTGGTGAAATGGAGGGACCACCCAGCCATTCCCAAAGGAACGATTTCTTTGTACATTCATTCTATCCAGACTTAGTTAAAGCCGCTGCTGTTCAGGAACCGGCGGAAGGCCGCCTGCCCTTCCGGCGTGCGTTTGTAGACTCCGGCATGCTCCAGAATGTGAGTGAACTTTGTACCCACCTCATTCTGGATGGTCTTCACCGCTTCTTCTCGGTTCAAGGAGGTGCCGAAGCGGCTTACCAGTTCGGTAATCCATGAAGTGTGTAGCGCCAGCGGATGCTCCTGGCCTTGGCTCTGGACATCTCCGAGAAGCGCAGTGTCGCCCGCCAATATGCCAGCGATGGCGTCAAGCTCTTCCTTGAGCCGCCCCGGCAGAATCGCCAGGCCCATTACCTCAATCAGGCCGATGTTCTCCTTCTTGATATGGTGCATCTCCCGGTGCGGGTGGAAAATCCCTTCGGGATATTCTTCGCTGGTCCGGTTGTTGCGCAGCACCAGATCCATCTCGTAGCCGCCGTCCTCTGCCCGGCGCACGATAGGGGTAACGGTATTATGCGGCACGCTCCCGCCGTCCTCTTCACTGAACGCCAGCACTTCGGCGGCCGGATCACTGTAGGTCTTCCAGGATTCGTAGATATGGTTGCCTGCCTCCAGCAGCACCGCCGGATCTTCGGCATGCATCCGCAGCACGGACATCGGCCATTTCACAGTGCTTAAGCGGACGCCGGGATACGAGGCATGTGTGAAGGTGTCCTCTTTGGGTGCCTTCTGGATCGGGAACGTATGCCGTCCGCCCTGGAAGTGGTCATGCGTCAGAATGGAGCCGCCGACAATCGGCAGATCGGCATTCGAACCGATGAAATAATGCGGGAAGGCCTCCACGAAGCTAAGCAGACGCTTCAGCGTATCCTTCGTCAGCTTCATCGGCACATGATCATGGTGGAACACAATGCAATGCTCGTTATAGTAGACATAAGGCGAGTACTGGAAGAACCACTTCTCGCTGTTCATCGAGAGCGGGATCACGCGCAGGTTCTGACGCGGCGGGTGATTGACCCGGCCGGCATAGCCGACATTCTCGCGGCAGAGCTGGCACTTCGGATAGACCGGAGGCGGAAGCAGCCGGGCCATGGCGATTTCCTTCGGACTTTTCTCCGGCTTGGAGAGGTTGATCGTCATCTCAATATCCCCGTACGGCGACTCCTGAAGCCAATACACATTCTTCGCTACACGGTCCATACGGATATAGTTGGAATCAATGCTCAGCTTATAAAAGCGGTCCGTTGCCGCCTGAATGCCCTGTGCCGCCTGGATCGCGGCGAACTCCGCATTCACCTCAGACGGGCGGGCCATCAGAAGGCCCATAATCTTCGCATCCAGCAGGTCGCGGTACGTATCCGTATTCTCCGGGATCAGCCCGAGACTGAACCCGTAATCAATCAGCTGGTCCAGCGGGGCCTGCGGGCTGTCCAGCGGACCTTCAGTGAACTCGCCGGGATACGGCTCGCTGAAGCCGAACTGGTCCAGGAGTTCATTGCGGCTGTAATCCACATCTGCTGGCTGAATAAGTCCCGTATGTCCGGCAAACAGAACCAGCTGTTCAATCGCATACAGCGCCTTCTCAGCGGCAGCAGCCGTACTATTATCGTTCTGCATTTCATTTCTCCTTCTATGGTGCCTTATGCGGCGCTTTGCATTCTGTCTATTTCACCTTCGGGCAACAAGCAGAATTGCTTCTTACTCCCCGTATCCTTGCGGATTGGCAGAGTGCCAGCTCCAGGCGCTCTGAATAATGCCTTCCAGATCGGCATGCTGCGGGTCCCAGCCCAGAACCTTGCGGGCTTTGTCAGAGGAAGCGACGAGTACTGCCGGATCTCCGGCGCGGCGGTCCTGAACCACAACCGGAATGTCCAGGCCGGTAACCTTCTTCGCAGTCTCAATGACCTGCTTCACAGAGAAGCCCAGACCGTTGCCTAGGTTGAAGATATTGCTTGCACTGCCGCTGCGCAGATAAGTGACTGCACGGACATGCGCATCCGCCAGATCGCTGACATGGATGTAGTCGCGTACGCAGGTTCCGTCCTCTGTCGGATAGTCTTCCCCGAACACTGCAATATTCTCGCGCTGCTTCAGCGCAGCCTGGAGCACCAGCGGAATCAGATGGCTCTCCGGACGGTGGTCTTCGCCGATCTTGCCGCTGGCGTGTGCGCCTGCGGCATTGAAGTAGCGCAGCGCTACGTATTTGATGCCGAGCACTTTGTCGAACCAGGCCATCATGCGTTCCATGGTCAGCTTGGTCTCGCCGTAGACATTGGCAGGCTCGGTGCGGTCGGTCTCTTCGATAGGCACCTTTTCCGGTTCGCCGTAGGTGGCGGCAGTGGAGGAGAAGACGATTTTATCCACACCGGCATGCTGCATGGCTTCTAGAAGACACTGCGTTCCATACACATTGTTGTCGTAGTATTTAACCGGGTCCTTCATGCTCTCGCCCACCAGGGAGCTGGCTGCGAAGTGAATCACCGCTTCGATCTCATTCTCGGAGAACAGCTTCGCCAGCAGCGCCTTGTCGCGCAGGTCGCCCTCGTACAGCTTGCCGCCCAGCAGCGCCTCACGGTGCCCTGTCAGCAGATTGTCAATCACCACAACCTCTTCCCCGCGGTCCAGCAGCTCTGCTACTGTATGTGAACCGATGTATCCTGCGCCGCCCGTTACCAGAATCGCCATCTTATTTCACTCCTTTCAATTCTTCCACGCCGTTGCCGATGCCGCATACATAGAATTCGCCGGTCAGGCCGGTTCTGTTCTTGTAGGCTTCTCCAACTTCCGTTATGAACCGCTGCACATCATCCTCGTGTACCAGCGATACCGTACATCCCCCGAATCCGGCCCCCGTCATCCGTGATCCCAGTGTGCCGGGAATGCGCTGCGCTTCTTCCACCATCACATCGAGCTCCTCGCAGCTGACTTCATACAGGTCGCGGAGGGAGACATGGGAGTCATTCATGTACAGGCCGAACTGCTTCAGATCATTGTTCTTCAGCACCTCCACCGAGTCAAGCACACGCTGATTCTCCTCCACTACATGGCGGGCCCGGCGTCTGACGGTTTCGTCCGTAATTCTGTCCTGCAGAAGCTCGAACTGCTCAGGCTTCACCTCAGCCAGATAGGACAGGGACGGAACCTCCTGCTTCAGAATAGCGAGTGCCTCTTCACATTGGCTGCGGCGCTCATTATACTTCGAGTCCACCAGACCGCGCTTCTTGTTCGTATTGCCGATGACCAGCTTATAGCTGCCCGTTACGAATGGGACCAGGCTGTATTCCAGCGTATCGCACATCAGCAGGATGGCCTGGTCGCGCTTGCCATTGGCTACAGCGAACTGGTCCATGATCCCGGAATTCACGCCGACATACTGGTTCTCCGCGCGCTGGGACAGCAGGGCGATCTCCACCGTATCTGTGTCACCGCCAAGCAGCGTCAGGAAGGCGAAGCCGGTCACTACCTCGATCGAAGCGGAAGAGGACAAGCCCGAGCCGTTAGGAATCTCACCATGGAACAAAAGATCGTAGCCCCCGGATACCGGGTGACCCTTCTTAGCCAGCTCCACCATTACGCCGACCGGATAGTCCACCCATTCGCCGGTCTTGGCTGCGCCGATGTCGCTGAAGTCGATAGAAGCTTCATAGGGGAAATTCGTGGATGCGAATTGAACCTTGCCGTCTGTACGCGGGCGCACAATCAGGGTGGTTCCGAAGTCCAGGGCTGCCGGGAAAACATAACCTCCGTTATAATCCAGATGCTCTCCGATCAGATTCACGCGGCCCGGTGCGTAGAATACCCGCGCGGCTTCCCCGCTCTCCCCGTACTTCTTGATAAATGTACTGTTAAGTTCCTGTATGCTCATTATTGACACTCCATCCTTTCGCTGCTTGTGCTGGGACTGTGGATTATAGCTTGCGTCCTTCATGCTTACATTATAATAAAATCAGACTTGCCCTGATAATGCAATCATGTGTGCAATATATGGACAAATGTGACTTTCGTCTCTGAAGAGACTATACTCGGTATAAGGAAAAGTGAACCGGCGCTCCCTATACACTTAGTTTTAGAAGCGTTCTGCTCAGGAAAGGCGGCTTGCAATGCAACATACCTATTCAGTAGGATCAAATCCTGTCTATTACGATAAGCAGCTGCTGCATGTACTCTTTGCGGGAGAGAGCCAGACCCTCCCGCTGCATCAGGCAGGTCCCAAGATCTACGATTACTATCTGCTCCATTATATTGAATCAGGCTCCGGGGTCTTCCGGACAGAGGAGCATACGTACGAGCTGGGAGCCGGAGACTGCTTCCTGATCCACCCGGGCCAGCTGGTCAGCTACATCTCGGATCAGCAGGCGCCCTGGCGTTACCGCTGGGCCGCCTTCACCGGCGGCGATGCCGGACAGCTTGCGGAGCAGGCGGGCTTCGCGCCGCTCGCCCCGGTGCTGTCTACCGCAGGCGGCAGTGTAATACCCGGAGCGCTTGCCGGGATGATGTCCGCCTTCTATGCCAATAAGGAGAGTGCCGCCCTGACCTCTCTGGGGTATCTGTACCTTATCGCCGGCGAAGCGGCGGAGCTGCTGGTCTCCTCCACCCGGCTGCCGGGTGCGGAATCACAGATCAAGCGGACGGTGAAGCAGATGATTCACTACATGGCTTCTCAGTATGCCCATCCGGTCTCGATTGAACAGATGTGCGGCTCTCTGGGGTATAACCGTGCTTACCTCTCCCGCATCTTCAAGCAGGAGACGGGGCTCTCTCCGGTCACTTACCTGCTGAAGCTGCGGGTGGAGAAATCGCGCCTGCTGCTGCGTGAACGTCCCGAGCTGTCCGTGGAGCAGGTAGCGGCATCGGTCGGACTGACCGATGCCCTGTATTTCTCCCGGCAATTCAAGCGTTTCTACCGCCAGTCCCCCACCGCTTACCGCCAGGCCACAGTGAACCCTGGAGAGAAATAGCTGTATCGCCTAGAGCAACAGCCCGTCTCCTGAACAGGAAGCGGGCTGCTTGCATTGTTATTTATGGAAGCCGGACCTTATGGCAACTCATAGGCTGAGCGCCTTAAGCTTCACTCCTCTGTCTTAAGGATCGTTTCGATCCGGTCCAGCTCCTCCTGAGTGAAGTCACTGTGGGACAGCGCGGCGATATTCTCTTCGATCTGGCTGACCCGGCTGGCGCCGATCAGCGCCGAGGTGATCCGGCCGCCGCGCAGCGTCCAGAGCAGGGCGAACTGGGCCAGACTCTGGCCGCGCGTTACGGCCATCTGGTTCAGCGCGTGGATTCTGCG
Source organism: Paenibacillus sp. FSL P2-0089 (assembly GCF_038595095.1). Lineage (NCBI taxonomy): Bacteria > Bacillati > Bacillota > Bacilli > Caryophanales > Paenibacillaceae > Paenibacillus > Paenibacillus sp. FSL P2-0089. Next base: position 1,753,113 of record NZ_CP152006.1, on the reverse strand, counting down.
CAGCACCTCCGGCGTAATCCGGCTCTCATTCAGCGCTACCGAAGGTCCGGCTGCCCGGGAATCTCCGGGAATGCCGTTCAGATATTTATTCGTCAGCAGACCTTGCGCCAGCGGAGTGAAGGCAATACTGCCCACCCCATGCTCCTCCAGCACATCCTGAAGCCCGCCTTCAATCCAGCGGTCCAGCATGGAATACCTCGGCTGATGAATCAGCAGCGGGGTGCCCAGCTCCTTCAGGATCGCAATAGCCTGCTGCGTCTGCTCCGCTGTATAGTTGGACAAGCCGATGTACAACGCCTTGCCTGAGCGTACAGCATGATCCAGCGCTCCCATCGTTTCTTCCATGGGGGTATCCGGGTCAGGACGGTGGGAATAGAAGATATCCACATAGTCCAGTCCCAGCCGCTTCAGGCTCTGGTCCAGACTGGACAGGATATATTTACGTGAACCCCAGTCCCCGTAAGGGCCGGGCCACATCGTATATCCCGCCTTGGTCGAGATCACCAGCTCGTCACGGTACGGCGCGAGATCCCGGGCCAGCACTTTGCCGAACAGCTCTTCCGCCGATCCTGCCGGAGGCCCGTAGTTATTCGCCAGGTCGAAGTGGGTGATTCCAAGATCAAAGGCACGGGTAATCATCCCGCGGCCATTCTCAAAGGCATCAATGCCGCCGAAATTATGCCACAGGCCCAGTGAGATGGCTGGAAGCTTGAGACCTGACCTGCCGGTGCGGTTGTAACGCATTCCTTCATACCGTTCATCACTAGCCACATATACCATGTTATATCCCTGCCTCTCGTATCTCTTTTGTGAATACCCTTCTTTAAACACACGGCCTCATAAGTAATCTTGTTCTATAAAAAAAGACTGACTGGGCGTTAACCCAGCAGTCCCTGCACTCTACCCAGCACCTCTCCGATCCGCTCTGTTATAATCAGGTCTGCCTGATCGTCATACGGGGTAGGCTCGCCGTTAAGCAATACAGTATGCTGTCCCCTGAAGTAAGTAACCAGGCTTGCGGCAGGATGAACCGTAAGCGAGGTACCGCCGATGATCAGCAGATCCGCCGCTGCAATGGCATCCACGGCTTCAACCAGCACTTCATGATCGAGCGCTTCCTCATAGAGCACCACATCCGGCTTGATGATGCCCCCGCAGTCCTCACAGCGCGGCACAGAGCCTTCCTGCTCCAGCCATTCCTCCAGGCCGTAATAGCGCTGGCACCCCATGCAGTGATTGCGGTGGATAGAGCCGTGCAGCTCCAGAACCCGGCGGCTGCCGGCAATCTGATGGAGGCCGTCGATATTTTGCGTAATGACCGCCTTCAGCCTGCCGCTCTCCTCCAGCTCCGCAAGCAGCCGGTGGGCCCCGTTCGGCTTCGCTCCGGGATGAATCATCTTGCTGCGGTAGAAATCAAAAAAAATGTCCGGCGAGGACATAAAAAAGCTGCGGCTGAGCATCACCTCAGGCGGATAGGGGGAGTTGTGCTGTGTCTGATACAGACCGGCTGCCGAACGGAAGTCCGGGATGCCGCTCTCCGTCGATGTTCCGGCACCGCCGAAAAAGACGATATTATTGCTATTTTGAATCCAGGAAGCCAGTAGCTGTAATTGTTCCATGATCTACACCTGTCCTCTCTGTACCTCATTCGTAATGCATTCAGATTGTTAAGCGGAGCGCCGGATAGCCGGATACCACAATATCCGCATCCAGCAGATGGTCTGTCCTTCCGTCCGGTGAGATCCCGACTGCAAGGCGCAGTCCCGCCCCACGGCCCAGCTGCATATCCGCATTGCTGTCACCGATAATCACTGTGTCTTCGGGACGCAGCTCCAGCTCCCGGCAGGCCTTCTCGGCCATCTCCGGTGCAGGCTTGCCGTACTTTACCCTGTCGCGGGTAACCACCGCCCCGAAGTACCCGGAGATGCCAAGCCATTCCAGATGCTCACGGGTAGTGGACAGATTGTCAGAGGTCACAACGCCAAGCTTCAGGGAAGCGGCGGCACACTGCTCCAGGAATGGCAATACTCCCGGCATGGGTACAGCCGTACGGCGGCGGCGAAGCTCATTCATGGCCTCCTTGGAGATGGCATTCACGCGCGTCACCGCTTCATTCCATGGGAGACCTGCTGTATAGAGCTGCCAGGCCAGAATTCCGGTGGATTCCTCAGCCGTTGCCATCGAGAGCGGACCGGCGGGATCATAACCGGTAATTCGTCCGGAAGCATCATGCGTCGTCCCCAGCACCGGGGCCAGATCGGCTCCCGTAACGGGTCTGCTGCCCATTAAAGTCAGCTGGCTGCCCAGCCCCTCAAGCACCAGTTCGGCCCAGCTGCCCCAGGTGGCCAGGAGATCAAGCAGCGTGCCGTCCTTATCGAACAGGATGCCGCTTACGGGAACGGAGAGTTCATCGATGTGCAATACAGGCATTCCAGCGCTCCTTTGCATAAGATATATTACTTCAGGTATTCGTTGTTCATTTGCTCTGGCGCAGATTCCCCAGCCAGTCCAGCATCGCCCGGACAGTCCGGGTCTGCTGTTCATCTTCGGTAATCGTAGCGGTCCCGTCACCCTTTTGCGCGCCATAGCTGCCGAATTGGGCATGGTTACCGCCGTCAACCGGCACATATACGGTATTGCCCGGCAGATAGGAACGCCCTTTGTTATAGCTCTTCTGATCTACGACTTCATCCTGCGTGCCAAGCACAGACAAGACGGATAGCGTGGTGTCCTTCAGGCTGCCTTTCTCATCGGGATACGAGGCCAGAAAAAAAACGCCTTCCAGCTGGCCGGCATGATCCGCAGCGAAGCGTGAAGCCATTACGCCGCCGAGCGAATGTCCGCCCAGGACGAAGGACTGCTTCGGATGCACGCGGATAATCTCTTCGGCGGCATCCCCTTTGATTACAGCCAGATTAAGCGGCATTCTGGCAATGTAGAACGGGTGACCGGCAGCGGCAACTTTACGGGCCAGCGGCGCATATGCTTCCGCCTTGACCAGTGCGCCCGGATAAAAGATCACGGCGGTGCCGAGCACCACTGAAGGGTCGAACGAGATCCAATTGTCATTCTGTTCAACAGTGACGCCCCCGGCAGAGATCAGAGCAGTTTCAGCCCGTGCCTCCGGCTTATACGGGGTCAGATATCTCCATATAAACACCCCCGCCACCAGTAGAACCAACACCACTCCAATAAGCACACGGCGTCTGATTATATTCTTTTTCATTAGTGTTCACTCCCGATTCCTGCATACTGAAAATTATAAGGGAATCGGTGAATTCAAACAACCTTCAAGACTTCGCCACATCTGGCCCTATCCATTTCCAATGATAGCGCTTACTATTGTGATGTATTTCACAATTTATTGTCCGGAAATCATGTATTTTAAAATTAAAGTATCGAACCCTACGCAAACCCTAATTTCATTGGAGGTTACGTCATGACCGGGGAAAGCCCGCTTAACACGCGCGGAGAGACCTTTTTTCTTAATCTGCGCTTCATGCTTATTGTAACTGTCTTTGTGGCCAATGCGATCGAACCCCTGATTCAAGAAATGAGCGGACTTCACACGCTTTACCAATGGATCTTCAGTTTTCATATGCCGCTGTTTGTGCTGGTAACCGGATACTTCGCCCGTTCAAGCTTGCATGGAGCGCCAGGACGCAAAGTCCTGCTGCAGATTGCCTTGCAATATGTTATTTTTCAGAGCCTTTACTCCCTACTTGACGCCTCCCTGTTTCATGTCAATAATATACAGCATTCCTTCTTCGCTCCTTATCTGCTGCTCTGGTTCCTGGCCAGCCACATCTGCTGGCGCCTGCTGATGCTGGGCATGAGCCGCTGGACCCGCAGCGCCCAGCTGGCCTTCGCTGTTACCGCAGGGGTGGCCGTAGGTTATCTGCAACTGGACGGGATCTGGTTCAGCATCAGCCGCACCTTTGTCTATCTACCTTTTTTTGTGATCGGGTACCATTTCTCCTTCGGGGCTTTCGTGAAGCTGTATCAGCGGTATGTCAAAAGCTTCGCCGCCGCCGCTTCGCTCCTGCTGCTCCTTGCTATCGGCCTGCTTGGCAGTAATCTCCCCATAGGCTGGCTATACGGCAGTATGACTTATATGCAGCTTGGCGCCCATGAATGGTACGCGGGTCTGTTCCGGCTCGCGGTCTATGGCCTGCAATTCATCGCTTCTCTGGCATTTCTGGGCCTGGTGCCTTACGGGTTAAGCCGCATGACCGGCCTGGGACGCCGGACCCTCTATGTTTTTCTGCTGCATGGCTTTGTGGTCCGCACGGCGGTGATTTCCGGATTGTATACTTATATCGGCAACCCGGCCGGAGCAGCGCTGCTGCTCGCCGGTGCAGTAGGATGTACAGTTCTGCTCGCCCAGCCTGCGGTCAGACGTCTGCTGAACCCGCTCGTGGAACCCTCCGTAGAGTGGATGCTCTCCCTGCAGCGTGCCGCCATCCGGCGCTCTCTATAGAATGAAGCTGCCATGCTATATCAATTTGCCGAAGTCTATCCTATACGGAATAGGCTTCTTTCTGTATATTAGCCCAGACTTTACATGCGTGCCCCCCCGACAAACTTCACACTGCCCGGTAGAAAAAACAGGATTTTTGTGATAGACTCTCTATTAACGTTCGTAACCAATCACCGCAGATACGTATATTTCGGGATTGCAATGCGTTAATGCGGCACTATATTCGCTTCACCAATACTGTTAGGGGGAAAAGTCATCATGGCAAACAAGAAAATGCGATCAGATATGATCAAAAAAGGCTTCGACCGCGCTCCTCACCGCAGCCTTTTGCGGGCAGCAGGCGTTAAAGAAGAGGATTTCGGCAAACCGTTCATCGCGGTCTGCAATTCCTATATCGATATTGTTCCGGGTCATGTGCATCTGCAGGAATTCGGCAAAATCGTGAAGGAAGCCATCCGTGAAGCCGGCGGGGTTCCATTCGAATTCAACACGATCGGCGTTGACGACGGGATTGCCATGGGTCATATCGGTATGCGTTATTCGCTGCCAAGCCGCGAGATCATTGCCGACTCTCTGGAAACGGTAGTATCCGCGCACTGGTTCGACGGTATGGTGTGCATTCCCAACTGTGATAAAATCACCCCGGGCATGATGATGGGCGCACTGCGCGTCAACATCCCGACAATCTTCGTCAGCGGCGGGCCGATGAAGGCCGGCGTAGACAGCAAAGGCAAGAAGCTCTCCCTCACTTCTGTATTTGAAGGCGTTGGCGCGCATCAGGTCGGCAAGATCAACGATGCTGAGCTGCTCGAACTCGAACAATACGGCTGTCCTACCTGCGGATCATGCTCCGGCATGTTCACTGCCAACTCCATGAACTGTCTGGCTGAAGCTATGGGCCTTGCGCTTCCGGGCAACGGCACCATCCTGGCCGTAGCCGAAGAACGCAGAGACTTCGTCCGCAAGTCAGCAACCCAGCTCATGGAGCTGATCAAGCTGGACCTGAAGCCGCGTGATATCGTAACCAAGGAATCGCTGGACAATGCCTTCGCGCTGGATATGGCAATGGGCGGCTCGACCAACACCGTATTGCATACCCTGGCACTTGCTCAGGAAGCCGAAATCGATTATCCGCTGGAACGCATCAACGAAGTAGCCAACCGGGTTCCTTACCTGGCCAAGCTGGCTCCGGCCTCCGATATCTTCATCGAAGATGTGGACCGGGCGGGCGGCGTAAGCGCCGTGCTGAACGAATTACTGAAGAAGCCGGGCGCAATCTTCGGCGATTGCATGACGGTTACCGGCAAGACACTGGCCGAGAATGTAACCGGCCATGAGATCCAGGATACATCTGTTATTCATACCATCGACAACCCCTATTCCCAAGTTGGCGGACTGGCTGTACTCTACGGCAACCTGGCTCCTGAAGGCTCCATCATCAAGGTGGGTGCCGTGGATGCTTCTGTTGGCGGCTATCACAAAGGACCTGCCATCTGCTTCGACTCTCAGGAAGAAGCACTGGAAGGTATCGCGAACGGCAAGGTCAAAGAAGGCCATGTAGTCGTTATCCGTTATGAAGGTCCGAAGGGCGGACCGGGCATGCCGGAAATGCTGGCGCCGACTTCGCAGATCGTCGGTATGGGCCTGGGCGCCAAGGTCGGCCTGATCACGGACGGACGGTTCTCCGGTGCCTCCCGCGGGATCAGCATCGGCCATATCTCGCCGGAAGCGGCTGAGGGCGGCCCGATCGCTTTTGTAGAGGATGGCGATATCATTGAGCTGGACCTCAACAACCGCAAGATCGAGCTGCTGGTTGACGAGGAAGTGCTGGCGGTCCGCCGCCAGGGCTGGAAAGAATTCGAGCCGAAGGTGAAGACCGGTTATCTGGCCCGTTACTCCAAGCTGGTTACCAATGCAAGCAAGGGCGGCGTGCTGAAGATCTAATCGTTAGAGCCGCAGCCTTAAGCAAATGTAATGATGATATGAGCAGCTCCAACCGCAAATTCGGTTGGAGCTGCTCTTTTTGCTGCAGGAATTGAAGCTTTGAGGAGAAGAATGTTGCATCATGTGCAGGAACTAAAAAACCGCCAGCCCATTCAGGCCAGCGGAGATTGTAATCAATATAAGTGCATTAAACTGCGTATGCTTCGTCTTCAATGAACTACCGTTGCTCCGGGAAGCTCAGCTTCAAGCGTCCGTTCCTCTTCGTGTACCCGCTCCACATGCTTGTGCGGAAGCTGACGGTTCATCTGGTCCAGAAGCTGCGATACCGGCATCAGTATCATCTTGGGCACCAGTTGGTCACTGCGTTCCTTAAGTCTTGCGCCGCCTGACGGATGAATCACACTCATGAGAATACTAAGGTAGAACTTGGTGCTGCTGGCGAACAGTCCGCTGGGCAGATCCAGTACGATGAAGCCGAACTTCTCCGGCCCGCGGTTGATCATGCTGACTCCGTAGAGCGCTTTGGATTCAGCTAGCTCCACATCACCGCAAATCCGCTCGGCCAGCACCGGCAGATCCTTCTCCATCCGGCGGATCAGGCGGATCGCAAGCTGGGCAGTGGAACGGGAATGAACTCCCAGCTCGAATAGCTGCCTGTTATCGAAATGCAGCTCGATCACCTTGTCGCCCTTGCTTAAGGTCTCGCCATTATCCATGTGGACCGTTCTGCCCTGGTACTTGCGCAGCCGGTAATGCAGGAACGGGTCTTCCTGCGAGATTGTCTTGATCTGGAACAGCAGCTGAAAGAGCTTCTCCCAGCCCAGCCATAAACCGACAAGCAGCCGCTTGCCGAAGGACAAATGCGTGATCGGGGAGCGCTGCACCGCCTTGATCATCTCGTCAATCCGGACGCTGTGCAGTCCGCGCCGCTCGGCCTCGGCCAGCATCCGCTCCAGCGCAATCAGCATATGCTCCGGTGCATTCGGATCAGCGCCGATCGTCGTACCGCAGTCATGCAGCAGAAGCACCTCCCCCGGGCCGAGCTTCGCAATGAGCTTCTCGGTCAGCTTCTCCGCTCCAAGCTTCTCCTTCCAGTCGCCGAACATCGCCGACCACAGCACAATCTGCACCTGACGGCGTTTGGAGAAGTCGAACAGGTTCACGATTCCCCAAGGAGGACGGTAATACGTGCTGCGCTCGCCGGTAATGGAGAAGATGATCTCGTCCGTCCGGTCAATCTGCTTCCTCACCGTGGCGGGACGCATCAGCCAGTTCGTCTTGTGCACATAATTATGAATTCCGATCAAATGCCCTTCGTCATGCATTCGCTTGATGATCTCGGGGTGCTGCTCCGCGTGCGAGCCAACGACAAAAAAGGTCGCCTTCGCATCGTAGCGCTTAAGCAGATCGAGCAGCAGCGGTGTATAATGCGGGTCTGGCCCGTCATCAAAGGTCAGGCCGTAATCCGTACGCCCAATTCCTTTACGGAAGACACGATAACCAAATAAACGGCTGATCATACCGGGAATAAAAGCATAAAAGGTTGAGATATAAAATAGCCAGAGCAGCAAAGTCTGCATGTACAATCACCGCTTTTCCAGAGTTGACTTTGGCTCGCCTTACGTCTGTTAGGAGATAGATGTGATACGGCCAAGTAGAGTAAGTAGAAGCGACAGCTTTAAAAAACATCACCTCCTAGTTTAACACAGCTGCCAAAGAAATAGACGTTTTTTATTAAAATCGTGTACAATGAGTTGAAGTGCAGGTTACAAATTCATCTTCACAAAGGGGTCGTTTAAATCTATGCTGCCGCTGTACAGAAAATATTGGCGCACCTTTTTCGACATTGGGCTGCTTGTTCTAACCGTATATTTAGTGATGCTCGGCTTCAGTAAATTGTACCAGCTGGCTGCGCCGGTGTTCCTGTCCTTTTTTGTATTTCTGCTGATTGAGCCGCTGGCCCGCTTCCTGAACCGCAAGGGAATGGCCAAGCCCTTCGCCTCTGCGATCTCCGTGGTGCTCTTCCTGGTCATCCTGCTGGGCGTCCTGTTCGGTGCCGGACTGCTGATTACGACCCAGGCGATTCACCTCCAGAATAATCTGCCCAAATATACATACGTGGTCCAGCAGCATTTCGCAGAGACTACGACCTATCTTCAGCACAAAATCGATTCGCTTCCATCCGATGTGACAGATAAGCTGAACGGTTATTTCACAGATGCCACCAATATTCTCTCGAAGTGGATGGTCGCCTTCTTCAAATATATGGTCGGAGTGCTTGGCTCTTTCTCTTCCTTTATGGCTAATTTCGGGATTGCGATCATTCTCGCCTTTTTCCTCAGCATGGAGATTAAGGACTGGCGCCGAATTGCCCACGAGAAGCTGCCGAAGACGTTCAAGACGGCCTACGCCTTCCTGCAGGGAAATGTATTCAAGGCTATCGGTTCTTATATCAAAGCACAGATGATCCTGATCAGCATCACCTTCGTCATTATTCTTGCTGGCCTGCTGATTCTTCGGACGGGCAATGTACTCACCATCGCGCTGGTCTGCGCCGTGGTCGATTTGCTGCCGCTGCTCGGGGTACCTGCGGTGCTGATCCCTTGGATCATCTATCTGTTCATTGTTGGAAATACTTCGCTTGCTATCGGGCTCATCGTTCTGCTGGCTGTAGTAATGGTGGTTAGACAGCTGCTGGAGCCCAAAATCACAGGGAATTCGATCGGTGTCTCCTCTGCCTTTCTGATGCTCTCCTTCGTGATTCTGTCCTCCTCCCTGTTCGGAATAGCAGGACTCATTCTGTCGCCGATTCTGCTGATTCTGCTCAAGGAGCTCCTCCAGCAGGGATATCTCCAGCAGTGGATCTATCTGCCGCAGGAGGAGTTCGTCGTCTCGCCCTTCGCGGCCTCGGGAACCTCTACGGCAAGCGCTCCCGTAAGCAGCAGTCCGGCCGGGAATGCCGAGTCTAATGCGCAGCCTGCCGGTCCAGGCCCTCAGGCCCCGGTTGATCCGCCTTCCAGCCCCGACAACAGCTCGAACACCTGACCGAACAGGCGGGTGGCGGCCTGCGGACTGTCTGGAGCCACATTCTCTATCGCCACAGACACCGCATATTTCGGATGGTCAACCGGACCATAGCCGATGAACCATTGATTGTTGCGCGGCGTGCCATGCACCAGCGTCTGGGCCGTGCCTGATTTGCCGGCGAGCGGCCAAGCGGCAGGCTTCAGCATCCGGCCTGTGCCCTCTGTGACTACGCTGCGCATCATGCCCAGCAGCACACGGGCAGTGGCCGGAGCGATCCGCCCCTCCGGCGCTGGCGCCAGATGTCCCGGAAGCTCCTTAAGCGTCTGTCCATTGGCAAAAGCAACCCGCTCCAGAATCCGCGGCGCTCTCACCTCACCGCCATGCAGCAGTGTGACGACCAGATTCGCCGCCTGCAGCGGAGTGATTCGCACATCGCGCTGGCCGATCGCCGTCTGGACTCTCGCCCCGCCGTCATCCGGCAGGAGCGTGGTGAAGATGGTTCCCGGCTGCTCTCCGGCCAGCGGCCGGAGCAGCGGCAGACCGAGCGTATTCTCCGCCTGCCACCCGATGCTCCGGCCCAGTCCAAGGGCAAGGGCGGTAGCTTGAAGCTTCAGACCGCTCAGCCGCTCGGCCAGCGTAGCAAATACAGTATTACAGGACACGGCGAACCCTTGCTTAAGCGTAAGGGCGCCGTGTCCTTTGCCGTGGGGACATGACAATCCGTATTTCCCATATGCTCCTGCACAGAAGAAAGGCTCCTCCGGTGTGGTGAGCCCGGCTTCAAGTGCGGCAGCGGCCGTAACAATTTTGAAGATGGAGCCCGGAGCGGCCGCTTGAAGAGCACGGTTGTTCCATTCTCCCCCTTGCGGTGAGACCTGCTGCGGATTGTAGAACGGCAAGGAGACCATCGCTGCGATATCACCGCTCCGGCTGTCCATTACCACAATCGCCCCTTCCTTCACCCCGGCTTCCGCCGCCAGCTGCTCAATGCTCTCCTGAAGCTTCAGATCAATTGTGGTATATAGTGACAGCGGATAATAGGGGTTGCCCGGCGCCTTGACTGTGATCGGGCTTCCCGGAACCCGTTTGCCGCGCGCATCAACCTGGGCAACGGCCTCCGTGTGCCCCACGCCCTGCAGCAGCGGCTCCAGCGTCTTCTCCAGCCCGTCTGTGCCGGTTCTTGGAATTCTCAGCCCTGTAGGGGATTGAGTGACAGCTTCGCCTGAAGCTTCAGACAGATAACCGAGCCACTGTCGGCCGGATGCAGATCCGTTATATCTGCGGGCAAAAGGCAGCGCCCGGACACCTTCAATCGCAAGCGCCTCCACTTCTCTGGCCTGCGGCAGGGTCAGGGCCAGCGGCCCCGTGCCTTGGCCGGAAGGCCAGAGCAACGGCTCCTTTAGCCCCAGCCGTCTTGCCTGCAGCTGGCTGTAGCTGACGCCAAGAATCTCCGCCAGACGGTGAAGCTGCTGGTCATCGTTATATTCACCGGCACCATGATGCCGGTGAAGCTCTTCCTCCGGCGGGAACAGCGCAGTGGTCCAGACCGTCTCTCCAGCCAGCGCCCTTCCGTGTTTGTCATACAGCCGTCCTCTTCCGCTGTCCAGCACCGTCTCCCGCTCACTTTGCAGCTCTGCCATCTGAGCTACTGTGTAACGGGTGCCGCTTACTACACTATCCTTCAGCAGCAGCTGTACCCAGGCCAGCCTGATCATCAGGCCCGCCAGCAGCATACACAGGATCAGGCATCCCCAAAATATGCGTGTATGAATCAGCTTGTGCAAATTGCTATTCCTCCATCCAGTGGACTGAAAAACCTTGGCTACTAGCAGCTCATCAGATTTAAAAGTGTGAGAATCACTTTAACTAATTGCTTGCTGAGGGTTAGCAGCGCCCCGATTAGGGTCCAAGGGGGAGGCTTAATTGCAATCTGTACAACTAAATCGCCGGATATGCCGCCGAATCTCTGTTTAGTTGTATTTCGTGCAATTAAAATGCCTCTATACCTGGATTTTCGCCCATTCGGGCAAATTTAGTTGTATGGAATACAGTTAGGAGAGGCAGGCCTTCCTTTTAACTGTTTTTAGTTGCACCGAATACACTTATCTCTCATGGTTCGTTACAAACTGAATATTTAGTTTAATCCATGGGGTTCTTTACTTGCTAAAGGTGGCTTCCTTCCAGAATATGAGCTCCCTCGTTCGTTACACCGAGTCCTCCATTTTAAATCTGATGCTGTACTAGTATACCCAGCTCTAAAAGCAAAATAACCGCTTCCCATAAAGGAAAGCGGTCTGAAGAAGTTAGGCTCATACATTGAACTTGGATAATCGCTCCCGCAGTCTGGAGGAGGCATTCTCCAGCTTACTGGAGAGGGTAACCAGATATTCGCTTACATTCTCCTGTTCTCCGGTAAGGGAGGCTACCTCTTCAGAGGCGGCCGAGGATTCTTCGGCGAATGAGCTGACATTACCTATCGTCTCTGACAGGACCTGCTGCGAGTGGTTCAGGCCGTCAATCGAAGTAGATACCGAATCCAGCCTGGTAATCAGCTGATGCATCTGCCCCTGTACACTAATGAAGATCTCACTGGTGTTCTGAACATAGTCCATCTGCTCCCCGAACAGCGGCGCAACCTCGGACAAGGCGTCTACCGTCTCATGCATATCCCGCATGATCCGGTCCGTGATCTCGCCCACCACGGCAATCGAACGCTTGGACTGCTCCGCCAGCTGGCGGATTTCATCGGCGACAACCGTGAAGCCTTTGCCCGCTTCGCCTGCCCGCGCCGCTTCAATAGTGGCGTTCAGCGACAGGATATTGGTCTGTTGGGTGATGCTCTGCATGACCTCCAGCACCTGAATGACCGATGAGGCGGTATCCTTAAGCTCATTCACCTTAAGGACCAGCTTGCCTGTCCTGTCGCCAGTCTCTTGCGTTCTGCCCAGCAGCTCCTGCAGCTTGACTACCCCTTCCGCACTGGCTTGCTCCACGCTATGCGCAGTTCCGCCAATCTCATGGGCTACTGCAATGACAGCTTCCATCTTCTCCGAGATCTGAGCCGTCATCTCATTACCCCGGTCCGCCTCCAGTGAGAGGCTGCCGGCACCGCCGGCAATCTCTTCCGTGGCTGCGGCAATATCCTTCGCTGCCACCGCTGTGTCCCGCGAGGCATTGCCAAGGGCTTCCGCTGCTTCCGTAACCTCACGCGCGGTCTCATTGGTGTGGACGACCAGCTCTGTAATCTGCTCCATCATCAGGTTGAAGGAGCCGGACAGCTGGCCTATCTCATCACGGGTGACGACATCGGTGCGTACGCGCAGATCCCCATCTGCCCCCTTGACCATCAGATCCCGCAGACGTGAGAGCGGACGTGAGACCATCCGTACCATCCAGAGTCCTATCAGTACGGCAACGGCAGCAGCGGCGGCCACCGCTATGTAGGTTGTGTTAAGGATCCGTCCCGCATCCTTGGTCAGATTGCCGGAAGGCACCACACCGAGCAGTCTCCAGCCGGAGGTATGCAGCGTACCGTAGACCGCAAGAATGGATTTGCCCTTCTCATCCTTGGTCGGCAGGGAGCCGGAGGTGTCGCTTAATCCCTTGAACAGGGTTCCCCCCAGGCGCAGATAGGTGTCCGTCTCCTCTTGCTGGGAAGAGGCAATAAGCTCATCTGTGGCAGTCAGCAACTGGATATAGGAACCCTGACCCAGATCAACCATTTTCAGCTGGCTGTCAAGCTCTGTACTCTTAATATCGCAGACCGCCAGATAACCGGTGTGACCCGCTTCCGCCGCCACAGACTTAGCGAAACGCACCACTCCTTCAGCCTCTCCCTGCTTCAACGCTTCGGTAATCCACCGGCTCTGCGGCTTCTCCTGCAGCTGCTTGTACCATGCTGCATCACGGATAGCCGCTAGGAAATCATTATCCACTTCACCAGCTCCGGCTGCGGGCAACGCTTCATCCAGCGGAACCAGATACACTGCCTGCACGCCGGGTACAGCCGAGAGCCATTGATCGAGCTCCCCGTTAATCGTCGTGGACAGCTCTGTACGCTTCGCAGAATCTGCGGCAGCAGGGCCTGCCAGTGCGACCGCCTGCTGAATATCCTCATTGTAGAACAGCTGACCCAGATTATCTTCATAGCGCAGCAGGACGACATCCAGCTTCTCAGCCGTCTGCTCCACAGTCTGCTGATTAGCAGACAATGCATTGTTCTCAATCGTATGTCTGGCCACAGCGTAAGAAATATAACCCAGAGACAGCACAATTCCCATGGTCGCGATGAAAAAAACCAGAAAGAGCCGCATCCCCAGCGACTTGGAGGGATGCAGCCGAGAAAGAATAGAGGTACTCCGAACTGTTGACCTGCTCAAAAAACCACCGCCAGATTCTATGTATTCTTGGTATTCATGACCCTATTCATGATATACCATCAGCTCCTTGGTGGCTGTGATTTTGTTGTATGCAGCAAATTACGTCAATGGCGGGCAGAGGATTCCGGCTTACATTCTGCCAGGACCGGCATCATCGCCAACCTCTTCATGAGTCTCGATAACGTAATTGACGATTTCCTGGACAGTGGTGTAGGCAACGCCGACATAGGTGTCCGCAGCCCCGTAATAGATGGCAATCCGGCCGGTATCCGCATCGCTCAGCGCAGCACAAGGGAAGAGTACATTGTTGACGAAGCCTCTTTCCTCATACCATTCTTCCGGGGTCAGCACGAAATTCCGGGAGCGGTATTTCACTCTCGAAGGCTCATCTGCATCCAGAATCACAGCGCCCATGCTGTAGACGAGACCGTTGCAGGTCCCTGTAACCCCGTGATAGAACATCAGCCAGCCTTCCGAGGTCTCAATGGGCGCAGGTCCGCCGCCGATCTTGGTGCTCTGCCACCAGCCTTGTCCGCCCTTGGTCATAACATGCCGGTGCTTGCCCCAATACACGAAGTCCGGGCTCTCACTGAGGAAGACATCGCCGAACGGCGTATGTCCGCTGTCGCTTGGACGGGAGAGCATGACGAAATTGCCGCCTATTTTCTTCGGGAACAGTACACCGTTACGGTTGAACGGCAGGAACGGATTCTCCAGACTGATGAAGTGCTTGAAGTCCTGTGTCTTGGCAACGCCGATCGCTGCCCCGTAGAAATCCGTGCACCAGATGATGTAATACGTATCCTCCACCTTCACCAGACGGGGATCATATGCGTAACGCGGCATATACGGATGGCCTGCCTCGTCCTTGAATTGGATCGGCTGCTCATCAATAATCCAGTCCAAGCCGTCCGCGCTGCGGCCCATCCGCAGATGGGGGCGGGTCGTGTGATCCTCCACACGGAAGACTCCCAGGAAGCTGCCCTCGTAAGCGATCACCGCGCTGTTGAAAATACGGGCGACCCCCTTCGCCGGATTGCGCTTGATCACCGGATTATCGCTATGTCTCCAGACCGGATTGTCATTCCCGGCAGGTCTGTCCTGCCAAGGCATATTCGGCAGACTTTGGCTGGCCGTCAGTTTAACTTCTCTCATAATAGAATCCCTCCAATGATAGTTGCAGCAGCCGCTGCGGTGGTGTGTTGCTCCCCGGCTTGCCGCTTTATTTGACCGACCCTTGGGCGAAGCCGTTATAAATGTATTTTTGCAGCGCTACGAACGCAATCAGCGTCGGAATGATGGCGATCATAATCGCGGCGCAGATAACCTCCCACTGGGAGCCGTAGGGTCCTTTGAATTTGAACAATGCGGTAGATACGACCTGTAGGCTGCTTTTTGGCATATACAGGAACGGGGTATAGAAGTCATTGTAGATATTAACACCCTTCACGATGATCACCGTCACAATGGCCGGACTCAGCAGCGGAAGAATGATTCTCCAGTAGATCGTCCAGTAGGAGGCACCATCCAGCATTGCGGATTCATCCAGCGATTCAGAGATCGAGTCCAGGAACTGCATGAAGATATAGACAGCGATAATATCGGTCCCCAGATACATCAGAATCGGCGCCCAGCGGGTATTGAACAAATCCAGAGCATTGATAATCTGAAAAGTTGCTACTTGTGTAGTTACTCCGGGAATCAGCGTAGCCAGCAGAAAAGCCCCCATCAGCGCCTTACTGCCTCTGAATTTAAAGCGGGCCAGAATATAAGCCATCATCGAGCCGGTAAGCGTAGCGCCCGCAATGGAAATAAGGACGATAATGATCGTGTTCATGAAGCCGAGCAGCATGTTCCCGTCTACGAAGGCTTTGGTGTAATTGGTGAAATTCAGCCAGTTCTCGGGCAGGGTCAGCGGACCGGTTGAAGCGTATTCGGCATTGGTCTTTAAGGAGGCGAAGAAAACAACGACAATCGGGATCAGCGCCATCAGCGCACCCAGCACCAGGGAGAGATATTTGAAGAAGGCCGCCACGTTATATTTGAAGGTGTGCATCGCTCTATTTCTCCTCCTTGATCAGAATGCGCTGCAAGATCGTGACAAGCACCACAATACCAAGCAGTACCACAGCCATTGCCGAAGCCAGCCCCAGCTTGCTGTATTTGAAGGCCACATCGACGGTCTGGATGACAAAAGTGCCGCTGCCGTTGGAGCCGCCGGTCATCACGTACGGAATCTCAAACACACCGATCGCCCCGCTGACCGCGAGGATCAGATTGAGCTGGAGGATACGCTTGATGCTTGGGATGATAATATGCCGGAACTGATGCCAGCGGTTAGCGCCGTCTATCTCCGAGGCTTCATAGATATCGCTGCCGATCGAGGAAATTGCGCCAAGGAAGATAATAAAGTTCATCCCCATATACCTCCATACCGAGGCAAAAGCGAGAGAGATGTTAATGAGCTGCGGATTCAGCAGCCATTTCTGTTGCAGCGCCCCGAGTCCAAGCAGATCAAGAATGGTATTAAGAGTGCCTGCCGGCTTGAAGAAGAACAGGAAGATGAACCCGATCGCCACACCGTTCAGCAAGGTCGGAAAGAACAGAATCCCCTTGAACCAGTTCTTCATCCGGACATTGAAGCTCAGAATCGTGGCAAAATAAAGCGCCAGCCCCATCTGGACAAAGGTGGCAAAAAAGTAATACAAGCTGACCTTGAATACGGCGAAGTACTCCGGCTTGGTAAAGATCGTCTTGTAGTTGTCAAAGCCGATATACTCCATATTTTTGCTTAGCCCGTTCCAGCTGGTAAAGCTGTACTGAAACATTTTAAACACAGGTAAATAGGAGAACGTCAGCAGCAGAACTACGGGTACTAGCGAAAATAAAAAGATGATCAAAATCCGTTGATTTTTATAGCTCATGTTAGACAATTTGGGCACTCTCCACACCTCCAGAAAACTTACTGCTCTTAAGTCCGCTTCCATCCCTGCAAAAGTGAAGGGGACTATGCCGTTACGGCATCTCCCCTTTCTTTTGTTCTTTAATTTACTTGGCAGTCACAATTTTGGCTCTGGCTGCTTTCCATTTATCATTCAGTTCTTTCATAATGTCATCATAGGATTGCTTGCGGTTGCCAATCGCCGCCTCGATGATTACTTTCTTGAAGTCAGGCTGCCAGAGACCGATTTCAGCTTCTTTATCAATGGCATCCACCCAGCCCTCTTCACCGGCTTTGGCTGGAGCAAGCGTGTCAAAGGTAATGTCAGTGCCTGCAAATTGCTTGAGAATTTCAGGCAATTCGGCTCCTTCTACCGGACTCATGCCCCCGCCTTCCACTGTCGGATAACCGGATTCATTGATGAACCAGTCTACCCAGGCTCTGGCGGCCTCTTTGTTTTTACTGTGAATGCTAACCCCCAGATTATAGTCGTCAGACAGAGGCACCAGGATCTTGTCGGCGTTGGTAGGGAATGGCATGAAGCCTATATCATCCGGGCTGGCAGCGAGCCCTTTGATCTGACCGATCGCCCAGGAGCCAAGCATCATGGTACCGATTTTACCGTTCGCCAGATCTGCCTTGGAGGATTCCCAGTCTGTTGTAGTAGGGTCCTCTTCAATCAGACCGTCTTTGGCCGCATCGTACATTACCTTGTACAGCTCGTAGTGCGGCTGGCCTGGAACGAAGTTATCGTCGGAGGCCACCTGGCCGATGTTGACATATTCACGGTCTCCGGCAACGGTAGCCAGATCCGCTTCCCACTGGGTCAGCGTCCAGCCCGCAGCATAGTTCGTGTAGAGAGGGACGGCATCCGTCTTCTCCTTGATGCTCTTCAGTGCGGCGGAGAACTGGTCAAAGGTTCTTGGAACCTCGGTCACTCCGGCATCCTTGAAGACCTGCTTGTTGTAGATCACGCCGGAGAAATTAACCGTAATCGGAATGCCGTAGGAAATCCCGTCTACTGTCCGCTCTTCCAGGCCTGTATATTGCTGCTCCAGGTCAGACTTTTTACCCAGCGGCTCGAAGAAGTCCGGCAGATCCTTAATCGCTACGCTGGTTGGCAGCAGCAGAACATCCCCGTAATCACTGGTGCTCATGCGGATTTTGATCTGATCCTCATAGTTGGATAAGGCTTCGAAATTCACTTTGATATTCGGATATTTCTCGTTGAACTTGGCGGCGTAGTCTTTGAACACGGTATCCACGATATCCGTCCGCTGCGTAATCACCGTAATATCACCCTTGAGATCCTTGGCGGCACCTCCCTCTGGAGCGGCTGTTGCCTCCGCAGTGGTACCTGTGTTGCTGCCTGCATTGGTTGCTGCCGCATTAGTGGCGTTATTGTTGTCAGATGCACAGCCGGAGAACAGCCCGGCCATCAGTGTCAGCGCTGCCAACCCGGTAACTGCTTTGGTTTTTTTCATCATATTTCTGACCCCTCTCTTCATTTAGAACGAAATAGATTAATAACAAAACAATAACAATACGATCCGTTATTCCAATAAACAGAACTTAAATCATCTTGTCTTCACCTTGGATTCGCTGTTGTTATCGCTTACATCGCAATTATAGACCGTATAACCCCTCAAAACGATGGTTTCAATTGCTTTTTCTAGTCTTAAATTTGTTATTTTTGTTATATAAAAAATACAATAAAGAAAAACACTGCTCAATCACCTCTGGGGAGGTGAAGGGCAGTGCAAATGTGTTCGTATCATTCTAAGAGACGCATATCATGATCTGTACCGGCCTTTATACTCCTTGGGCGTCATGCCGCACATCTTTTTGAACAGCTTATTGAAATAGACCGGATCACTGTAGCCGACTTTGTCAGCAATCTCATAATTCTTCAGGTCCGGATGATGGAGCAGCATCTTCTTGGCCTCCACAATGCGGATGCCGATCAGGTAGTCCGTAATGGTCTGCCCTGTCTTATGCCTGAACAGCCTGCTGATATAACTCGCATTCATTCCCACGGCCTCAGCCAGCCGCTCAAGCTCGAAATTAAGCCCGTATTCCAGTTGAAGAATACTCTTCATCTGCTCTACCACATAATGCTCCCCGCCTTCAGAAGGCTGATGCAGCACTTCATCCGGGAGAGCAGCCGCAGGCGTCTGCTTAGTCGCTTCTACGCTTTTGAGCAGATCATATAATTGGGCCTTATCAATGGGCTTCAGCAGATAATCAAGCACACCGAAGCGCATCGCCTTACGGGCGTAGTCGAATTCACTGAAGCCGCTCAGTACAGCTATTGGCAACTGCTTGAGATGCGCTCTCGCCTCTTCAATCAGCTTGAATCCATCCATTCTTGGCATCTTGATATCTGTAATAAGAAGATCGATCTCTTCCAGGCTTAGCTCCTGCAGATGGTTCCAGGCCTCAAGCCCGTTGCCGTATGAGCCGATTACCCTGACTTCCACATCCATTCTGGAAGCAATCTTCTCAAGCCCGCGGCGGATCACTTCCTCATCATCCGCAATCATGATCCGGATTACCACCTTATCGCCCCCGTCATTTGATCCGCTATGATAGCGTTATCAATAATTATAAACTTTACAGATCCAATAGAAAATGTGTCCATATCCACTTTTATAGTCTTCAATTTACTTCATCCATTTCCCGCTTGAATTCCAGCCCGAAAAGGGTTATAACATGGTTATATATAGTTATTATTATACACTAACATAATAATAACAATTATAAAAAAGACAACTCCCATACCAGCAAGCAATATTAAGGAGTGAACAGAACAGGATGAACAATGCAACCGAAGTGTGGCGCACCCGGCTGGAAGCTGAGCTGTTAGACAACATTCTCGGCTTCTGGATGAAGCAGACCATCGACGAAACTCATGGCGGCTTTATCGGTGAGATGAACAACCAGCTGCAGGTGATACCCGGTGCAGACAAAAGCCTTGTACTGAATGCACGGATTCTCTGGACATTTGCAAGTGCTTACAGAATCTATGGAACGGCAGAATATTTGACTATGGCGGAACGCGCCTATGATTATCTCATTCAGTATTTCACAGATCCCGAATTTGGCGGATTCTTCTGGATGGTGGATGAGCACGGCGCTGCTTCCCAGCCTAAGAAGCAAATCTACGGACTCGCTTTTGTCATCTATGCCTTGGCTGAGTACCATCATGCCACCGGCCGGAAAGACGTCCTGCGCCAAGCAACCCAATTGTTCCATTTGATTGAGAAGTACGGTTATGACCCTCTTCACACAGGGTATATCGAAGCCTTGTCACGGGAGTGGGAGATGACCGACTCCCTAAGCCTCAGTTCGAAGGATATGAATGAGAAGAAATCCATGAATACGCATCTGCATGTACTGGAAGGGTACACCGGCTTGTACCGGGTGTGGAAGTCAGACCTTCTTCGTAACAAGCTAGCTGAGCTGATCGAAACCATGCTGGAGCATATTCTGGATTCGGACGGCAAGCACTTCCATCTGTTCATGGATGAAGAGTGGCGGGTGAAGTCAGAGCTTATCTCCTTCGGCCACGACATAGAAGGAAGCTGGCTGCTCTATGAAGCTGCGGAGACTCTCGGGGACGAGGAGCTGCTTGGGCGTGTGCGCAAGGCATCCCTGTCGATGGCCGAAGCTGCGCTGGCAGAGGGGATTGAAGTGGATGGCGGAATCTGGAATGAGGCCGATCGTAGCGGCTTCATCGATAAAGCCCATGAGTCCAGGGACTGGTGGCCGCAGGCTGAAGCCATGGTCGGATTCTACAATGCGTATCAGTTAACCGGAGATTCGCGGTTCCTGGAAGCCGCTGAGAACTCATGGAGCTTCACAGAGAAATATATTATTGATCATAAGCTGGGCGAATGGCACTGGGGTGTAGATGAATCCCTGCAGCCGCTGGCTCATACTCCCAAGGTGAGCGCCTGGAAATGTCCCTATCATAACAGCCGGGCCTGCTTCGAGATGATTAGACGGCTTGGCGAACCATTACATGTAGAGGAGATTATTTAATGAGCACAATCTTTGAACAACGGAAGCAGGCGTTGACGCAGCGCTATGAAGCTCTCATCGGCCGCACCAATGAGAAGCTGCCTTACGGCAACGGTATTTATGACCGCTACAAGTATCCCCTGCTCACTGCGGAGCACGCCCCCCTGATCTGGCGTTACGACTTCAATGAAGAGAGCAACCCTTATTTCGCAGAGAGAATCGGAGTGAACGGCGTATTCAATCCCGGCGCCATTGAGCTGAACGGCAAATTCTACATCATTGCCCGTGTGGAAGGCCATGACCGCAAATCCTTCTTCGCTGTTGCCGAGAGCAGCAGCGGGGTGGACGGCTTCCGCTTCTGGGATCACCCGGTAGTGCTTCCCGAGACCGCAGACCCGGATATTAACGTCTACGATATGCGCCTGGTGAAGCATGAAGACGGATGGATTTACGGCCTGTTCTGTACGGAACGCAAGGACCCGGACGCTCCTCCTGGCGATTTGTCCAGCGCGGTTGCCCAATGCGGCATTGCCCGCACCAAGGATCTCAAGACCTGGGAGCGTCTCGCCGATCTCAAGACCGGCTCCGCCCAGCAGCGCAACGTGGTCCTGCATCCAGAGTTCGTTGACGGCAAGTATGCCTTCTACACGCGCCCGCAGGACGGGTTCATCGACGCCGGTTCCGGCGGCGGCATCGGCTGGGGCTTAGCGGAGGAGATTGAGAACGCCGTTATCACCCGTGAGACGATTATAGACCAGCGCTACTACCATACCATCAAAGAAGTGAAGAACGGTCAAGGCCCGGCCCCGGTCAGAACTCCACTCGGCTGGCTGCACATCGCCCATGGTGTCCGGGGCACCGCTGCCGGACTGCGCTATGTGCTGTATGCCTTCTTGTCTGATCTTGCAGAGCCTAACCGCGTAACTCATGCCCCAGGCGGGCATTTCATTGCTCCGGACGGCGAAGAACGCGTCGGTGACGTATCTAACGTTGTCTTCTGCAACGGTATAATCGCCCGTGATAACGGCGAGGTCTTCATCTATTACGCTTCCTCCGATACCCGCATCCATGTAGCCACCACTACCATAGATCAACTGCTGGATTATGTCGTGAATACTCCTGAAGATCCGCTTCGTTCCTACGCTTGCGTACAGCAGCGTATCGCTTTGATCGAACGGAACCTGCAATTGAAATAACGCAAACAAGCGGAAACGGTACCGTCCTTTTAGAGGACGGTACCGTTTTAGCGAGAAATAGAAGGATAAGTTATCGTGTGCAACATATAAATTCTTATATTTAAGCTAAAGCTCCACTTTGTGGGGTTATTTTGCTGCTTCTAGCCCGGGGATTTCCCACAGAGTCCCGGTGGACGATATCTGCGGAGATCAGAATTTTCTCCAGCGGCACAGCGGGATTCTGGATACGGTTCAGCAGCTTCTCTACAGCTGCCCGGCCCATAGCCTCCTTAGGAACATGCACGGTTGTAAGCGGAGTAACCCCCCGCAGGGAATCCTCGATATTGTCAAAGCCTGTAACCGAAATATCAGCGGGAATAGCAAGCCCGGCTTCCCGCAACACTTCGCTAACAGCAAGAGCGGTGAAGTCGTTCGCGCATACGAGCGCAGTAGGCAAGGTATCCGACTCTTGTCGTGCGGCGACCCAGCGTCTGAATTCTTCACGGAGCGCTTCGTCATACATCCCTTCCAGCAGCAGCTCATCATCGATAGCCGGGGGCTTCAGCTGACTCTCCTCCAGCGCGCTGCGGAACCCGATCCAGCGGTCACGGAAGCTGCGGGAGTAACGGATACTGCCGACAAAGTGAAATAACGTATGTCCGGTGCCAATCAGATGATTGACGAGCCGGGTCATCGAATCGATGTTATTCGCAAATACCGTATCACACGGAATTAAAGCATCCTCATGGTCGATCATGACCAGCGGAAGCCCGATCCGATGCACTTCTAGCAGCAGTGAGGTGGAGATCTGCCCAACTCCGATCAGACCGAGCAGGCCGTCCGGATTAAGGACATTTACGAAATTATCGGCCCGGTGCTCTGAGATGATCACCATGCCCAGCCCCTCCTGATCCAGCGCCAGCGCAATGCCATCTACGATTTTGCCCCAATATAGTGAATCCTGGGTCTGAGAGCGGATATTGGGCATCAGCACCAGCACGGACTGCTTATTGCGGTCTTGCTCTCCAGACAGAGAACGACGCTTGGGACTTTGCACATAGGCGTTTTTTTGGGTGAAATATCCAAGCTGAGAGGCGGCTTGAATCACCCGCTCACGGGTGGTCTCATTGACCCCCTCCTTGCCGGAGAGCGATTTGGATACGACGAACTTGGAGACCCCAAGATGATCGGCTATTTTTTGCATCGTTACTTTTTTGGCCACAACACTACCTCCAGAATTTGATCTTGCTTACTGCGCAGACCCCAGCGGTTACGGGACAGACTGCTGACTCATGCGCGCTTCCTTCCATTTCGCATTCAACTGGTCAAAGGACTTCTGCAGATCCGGTGCCGCGAGCACATCCTGAATATAATCGCCCGACCAGAAGCTCAGCTTCGTCCGGTTCGCCAGATCAATGAAAGCATCCGTCTGCACCGTAGCCTCAACCAGCTTTGGGTGATAGGAGAGGAACTCGCTGTATTGCTGTAAAGCGGGTTCGTCCGAACCCTTCGCCGGAAGAAATCCCCAATCTTTCGCATACGACGTTTCTGTAATGAAATACTCCAGCCAAGCCATCGCAAGCTCTTTATTGCGGCTGTACCTGCTAACCCCCATGAACCAGTCGGGATTCAGCGCAGCATAGTGGACCTGGTGATTATCATAGGGAAAAGGAAAGAAGCCGATATCCTCCAGTGAAGCACCTGCATCCATAATCTGCCGGATGGTCCAGTTCCCCTGGAGATACATGCCCGCTTCTCCTTTGGCCAGCCTGGCTTTGGAGATCTCCCAGCTGTTGGAGAATAGCTGTTCCTCGACATAGCCCTTGGCCAGCATCGTCCTGGCAATTCCCAGAGCCTGCCCCCATTCGTTACCGATCTGCCAAGGGCTGTCCTCATGGACCATATCATTCAAATAATCAGGGTTACCCGTCATATAATTAACCAGGTTATTGCCCCACTCCCGCAGCGGCCAGACTGCCCCGTAATTCATATACAGCGGGATAATGCCCGCCTGCTTCAGCTTGGCACAGGCCGCGTATAACTCATCCAGCGTCTGCGGTACCTGCTCAATTCCCGCCTGCTCAAAAGCCTTTTTGTTGTAGACGATTCCGCTCGTAGTCGTACCTGTAGACAGACCGTATCGCTTGCCGCCAAAGGTTGCAAAGGTCGTGAATCGCTCCTGCGCCGCCAGCTCCCCGCTCAAAGGCTCGAAGAAAAGCTCCAGCTCCTTCGCAGGCAGATTGACCGGCAGCAACAGCACATCCCCTGTATCCTTGGTGGACAAGCGGACCAGGATATCCGTGGCATAGTTAGACAGCCCCTCGAATTCCACATGCGCCTCAGGATACCGCTTCCTGAAATCATCCGCGTAGTCCCTGAAGGTCCCATTCTCAATCAGGTCAATCCGGTTCGTCAGCATCACAATGGTCCCGGACAGCCCGGAAGCCGCTTCCTCTCCGGCAGAAGCCGCCGGGACCGATGCCGGCCCTCTACTGCTCCAGCTGCTACAGCCGCTTGCCAGCAGAAGCAGCATTAGCAGCAGTACAGCATACACCGGAAAGCGTACAATCCTCCATCTCAAGCTCATTCCCCCTTAAAAGGATCTTCCCTTCCATTCCCGGCGGCAAGCCCCGGCAGCGGTAATGACAAGATTACATCCGTCCCCTCGCCCGGCTTGCTGAACACCTCAATCCCATAGGCCGGACCGTAATGAAGCTGAAGGCGCTGGTGTACATTGGCCATGCCAATCCCTCCATTAATGCTCTTCTTCGGGGGGAGCTCGTGCCGGAGCCGCTCCCTTAGCTTATCTAGTGTAACCTGATCCATTCCGCAGCCGTTATCACGGATATGGAACAGAAGCTTCTGCTCTGTATACTCACACTTGATGCTCAGCTGCATCCGGGACTTGGTATCATCCAGCCCGTGATAAGCAGCATTCTCAATAATCGGCTGAAACACCAGCTTAATCATGGAATAGCTGTCAAGCGCCTCTGGAACATCAATCGTCAGCTCAAATCTGCCAGGATACCGGCTGCCCAGCAGCTCCACGTAGTTACGCACATACAGCAGCTCCTGCTTCATCGTTGCCCAACCGGTCAAGTCACTGGTGCTGTAGCGGAGCAGCTTCCCCAGAATGGAGATCATGTCAGCGGCTTCCACATCATCATTAATCTCTGCGGTCATCCGGATGGTTTCAAGCGTGTTATAGATAAAATGCGGATTGATCTGGCTCTGAAGCGCCTGGAGCTCCGCCTCCTTCTTCTGTTCCTCAATCTGGTAAATATCCTGAATCAATTGACGAATACGGGCCAGCATCCGGTTGAATTGATGCCCCAGGAGACCAATCTCGTCACGGCGTTTAATGCGGAAGGTCACATCAAGGTCGCCGTTCTGTACCTTTTTCATAAGCTGGATCATCTGGGTTAGCGGCTTGGTCAGGGCAAACGACAGAATGAGCGAGATGATCAGGGCCAGCACAATGATGATTAGAGTAGCGCCTATAGTTGCATTGCGGGTCAGCTTCACTCCACGGGTCAATTCGTCCACCGGTATGGAAATAATCACCTTCCAATTCGTCTTGGTTGAGCTTGAATAAATATTAAGCCGGTCTTTGCCGGATACGGTGTCATAAAAGCTCCCGGAGCTCCCTTCCGCAGCACGGAATAAGGAGGACCGGGAAATATCCGCAGTCAGCAGCTTCTGCTCACTGTCATAGATGACTTTGCCCGCTTGATCCACAAGGATAGATTTCCCCCGGGTCACCTTGTCCAGCTCTGCCACCTGATTCTCCAGATTACTGAAGTTAGCCTCCACTGCGATAAGGCCGGCTGGCTTCCATAGCCCGTCCAGAATGGGACGCACCACCGTAAAGGCATATCGGGTACTCTGCAAATTGCTTGTATATGCCTGTGTTCCCAACAGGGTCGCTTCTCCGCCGGAGCCCTTTACCTGCTCGCTCCAGAACCTGTAGCTCTGCTGAAGATCCAGCCGGACTCCTCCATCCTTGGCAGAATAATAACCATTCCCGTAGGCATCAAAAATATAGACCGAATTGGTTCCCCGCTTAATATTGTTAATAAATGATATATTCTCTTCGATGCCGCGCTGAATGGACAGCAGGAGATCCAAATCACCGGGAGCCACCTGAGCCGTGTCCTGCTTGCCTTCCATCATCTGCTTTTGCTCATAATAGCGGTTCGAGCGGATCAGGTTCTGCTTAATCTCATTGACGTAAGCGGGCATGGAAGAAATCCGTTTCATATCTTCTATGTAATCATCGATGGAATCCATCATTTGATCAATCAGCTTCTCGGAATAGGCGATCGTATTCGCCTGTATGGATTCGGAATAGCTCTTGAAGCTGATCACACTGATGAAGGACAGCGGGAGCGTAATAATGACCAGAAATACCAGGAACAGCTTGCGCTCCATGGACATGTCCTCGATATAAGACCACCAGTTGTGATTGCGTGCTGCTCTCATTCGGCCTTCTCCCAGGTTCAAATTACATAACTAATCCAGCAAACAACAATAACAAAACCCTAACAAAACCATTATACGCATTCGCTTAAGGATGTACAAGGACCTATAACCCTGCAAGGCCAACTATGCCAAAACCCCAAAACATATAAATTCTTATCTGTTGAAAAGGGCGTCACGCAGCCAAATATCGGCTTGCGTGACGCCCCTGCTTCAGATCCGGAACGGTTCTGATGTTTATTTGATCGTAAACAGCGACAGCTTGCTCTCCAGCTGGGTGGAAGCCCCTTGCAGCTTGTTCGACAAGGCTACCAGATGGTCACTGACATTCTGCTGCTCACTGCTGAGGGATGCAACCTCTTCAGAGGTTGCCGAGGATTGCTGCGCTACCGCACTCACATTCCCCATAGCATCGGACAGCACACCCTGTGAATGGTTCAGACTGTCGATGGCCCCTGTTACAGACTCCAGACTCATAATGAAGTCTTCCATCTGACCCTTCACGGACACGAAGATCTCACTGGTACTCTTCACGGACACCATCTGCTGCTTGAACAGCGGAGCCACTTCAGACAGGACAGCAACCGTCTCATCCATCTCAGCTACGATCTTATCTGTAATTCCGGCGACCAGAGCAATGGATTGCTTGGATTGGTCGGCAAGCTGCCGGACCTCCCCTGCGACTACCATGAAGCCACGGCCGGCTTCGCCTGCTCTCGCTGCTTCAATCGTTGCATTCAGAGACAGAATGTTCGTCTGCTGGGTAATATTCTTCATCACATCCAGCACCTTGATTACGGAATATACCGTTTCCTTGAGGTTATTGACTCTATCCACCAGAGCAGAGGTCATTTCACCTGTGCGTCCGGTCTGATCAAGCAGCTCTTCCAGCTGTACAGCACCCTGTCCGCTGGCTTCCCCAACTCCACGGGCTGCCTGATCCATCTCAGAGTTGGCTGCAATAACACTCTGCATCTGCGTAGCAATCAGGTCAGTCAGCTCATTGCCGCGCTCGGCTTCCTGGGCCAGACTTCCGGCACCACCGGCAATCTCTTCCGTGGCCGCAGCAATCTCCTTGGCGGAGATCGCCGTCTTGCGCGAGGCATCCCCCAGCTCACCCGCAGTCTCAAGGACTTCGCGGGCTGTATCTGTAGTCTGGGCTACCAGCTCCGTAATCTTACCCATCATCATATTGAAGGAGGCCGACAGCTGGCCGATCTCATCCTTCGAGACATACTGCGTGCGGACACTCAGGTTGCCTTCGGCTCCCTCCAGCATCAGGTCCTTCAAGCGTGCCAGCGGCTTGGCGATCATCTGGACCATCCAGAAGCCGACAACCATAGCAAGCAGAGCTGCCGCTCCGGCAGCAAGGAAGGTGGTAAACAGAATCGGCGTGGCAGCTTGAACCAGTTCTCCGGTAGGAACTACACCGGCAAGCTTCCAGTCTGCCTTCTGCATCGGGTTGTATACAGCAAGGATATCCTGGCCGTTCTCATCCTTCGCTTCCGTGCTTTCATTGTTCACCTTGCTGTCCTTGATGAAATTCAGTACGGTGGCTTTGCCGTCCTCTTCAGGCTGCGAGGAAGCTACTACCGTTCCATCCGGGGCAACGAGTTGAATCCGCGAGCCATCGCCAAGCTCTACGCTCTTGAAGGCTTCTTCCAGGAGGGTGCTCTTCAGCTCCAGCATGACTACATATGAGGCATTGGAGCCCAGATTCTTAAGCGTTCTGACCATGGCCAGATTCTTGCCGCCGCTGCCTTCAACGGCTGTAGGGAACCAGTAGTTCTGGGCGGATTTGGCTTCTGCCGTATAATAAGGCTCATAAGAGCTTGAATTCTTGACCACGGTCTTGTACCATTCCTGTGCTCTCACATCATCACCTGCGAGACCGGTGCTTCCGCTGGAGACGATCCCCATCTCAGGGTCCTCCGGAATAAGTGATATGGCGACGATATTGGCATCTGTTGTAGTCTGGCTGGACAGCTTCTTGCTGATCGCATCCGTAGCCACGAACTTATCATAGCTGCTCTTCGCCGAAGACAGCTCTGTCAGATTCGCCTGCATCTGTGTATCAAAATATAACTGAAGTGCGAGACTCTCATACTGCTTCAAGGTAATGTCCAGCTTCTCTGAGGTCTGAATAATCGTCTGCCGGTTCGCTTCAGACACATTATCTTTAATTGTATTCTTCGCTTTGTTGTAAGACAGAAGTCCTAAGAACAGGACCACCACCACGATAGAAGATAAGAAGATCAGGAACAGCTTCACCCCTACGGATTTGGTCGGGTTCACCCTTTTCACCTGGCGTAGCGAGCCGTTCAATACTGTCTTGTAATTTCTCTTCTCTGCCGTGTTGCTTGTTATCTGTGATGCTTCTGTCTTCTGGGCCTTAGCCTTTTGTGTGCTCTTTGGCTTTTTACTGTTTTTCGCCACTTTTACCCTACTCTCCTTCGTTTTATCTGTCTTGTTGTCCGGATTGGGAGCTCCCATAACCATCACCTGCCTATCGCTTAGATTGGAAGATATATGTAAGCGTTACCTGCCCTATATATCGGCACAAAGTCTCATTTTTCTTAGCATTATTTGCAAATTGCTTCAATACTCATATATTTTTGTCGAATTGCATAAGCAATTTGGCATATAATAACCCCACAAAGTGGAGCTATAGCATCGATGTTTACTCAGGTACTTGGCGGGGGCCCTAAAACACCTCCTTTTTTAGCATGCAAAAAAAAAGGGATGCCCTTGTGTAAACGGGCATCCCTTAGTTTGTAAAGCTATTATTTTCGCTTGCGCATCATATCGAAATAAGCAACAGGCTGATCTACCTTCATCCGTACACGCTGAAGCGGGTGACGGGCCACATCCAGCGGATTGCCAGCCTCATCCCACAGCTCTCCAACGGTCTGCTTGAAGAAGGTGTCATCCGGGCCGAAGAATTCAACTTCCTGTCCCGGCTTGAAGTTATTGCGCTGCTGAACGAGCGCCATCCCGCTCTCTGCGTCATACTCCAGCACCAGTCCCGCGAAATCATACGGAGCCGCCTTCTCTTCCGGTTCATAGATATGGTCCTCATGGTCCGGTGTGTCGTAGAAGAAGCCGGTATTCAGCGGACGGTTAGCCGCCTTCTGCAGCTCCTCCAGCCATTCGGGCTTCAGTACATACCCTTCCGGGTCGGCCATGTAAGCATCTATGGCTTTGCGGTAGGCATTCACTACGGTCGCCACATAGTGAATCGATTTCATCCGGCCCTCAATCTTGAAGCTGTCGATCCCGGCTTCAATCAGGTCGGGAATACTCTCCAGCATACACAGGTCTTTCGATCCCATAGTGAACGGGTTGTCCTCGGGCTGATGCAGCGGCAGCTGGGTAATTCCGGGCTGCAAGGCCTGAGGTGCCTCAGCTTGCTCCTCTTCGGATACCCAGTTCCCTTCGGGACGGGCATCTTCGAACAGATCATACTTCCAGCGGCAGGATTGGCAGCAGCCCCCGCGGTTGGAGTCACGGTCGGTGAAGTGGTTGGATAACACACAGCGTCCGGAGTACGAGGAGCACATCGCACCATGGATGAAGCTCTCGATCTCAATATCCACATGCTGCTTGATCTCGGCGATCTCCTCCAGGCTGGTCTCCCGGCCTAATACTACGCGCGGCAGACCTTCCTCCTTCCAATAGGACACTGCCTGCCAGTTGAGCGTGGACTGCTGGGTGCTTAGGTGCACCTCAAGACCCGGCACCAGGCGCAGGGCAGTATCGACAATCACCGGATCGGCTACGATAATCGCTGCAATTCCGGCCTCATATAAATTACGCAGGTATTCTTCAATCCCCGCGACATCTTCATTGTGAGCATAGATATTGGTGGCTACGAATACTTTGGCACCATATTTCTTGGCAAATTCAACGCCCTCGCGCATTTCCTCGAAGGTAAAATTATCTGCGCCTGAGCGCAGGCCGTACTTTTGTCCTCCGATATAGACTGCATCCGCGCCATAATGCACGGCGAATTTCAATTTCTCTAAGTTTCCTGCCGGAGCCAGGAGCTCCGGTCTGTCCAGACGGTAACGCTTGCCCTTGAACTGGGGCTTGGTCATGGTTCCCATTCCTGTTCTCCTTTCGTTGTCTTTGCTGTCAAAAACCCACCTAAAACTTCCTATCAGATAGCACGTAACTGCGGAAAGCGTTTGGACTTCCGGCCGCTGTTGTCTCCAGATGTTTTTTGATTACTCCGCTGAGCGGATAACATCCGGAGACAAAGGCGGACGCTACCGCTCCTACAGTTCCAAACCTTCCCTCCGTTACTTCATCTTTAAGGTAAAGCTTTAAGTTCTCTTTTAGAACAGCAAAGATTTTTTTATATTAATATACCTGCTCTTTATAGAAGAAGCCGAACGACAGTTCACGCTCAGGGTCCTGCAAGGCCCGGACCTCCTCCAGCCAAGACTCCTCGAATGCATATTCAGCCGGATCAGCGGCGTAGACGTCCATGGCGTGACGGTAAGCCTTGACGACAGCCACATTATAAGCCACCGGCTTCAGCAGACCCTCGATCTTCAGGCTGTGTACGCCAGCTTTTAACAAGAAATGAAGATCCTCCAGAATGCAAATATCATCCGAGCTCATAATATGCGTACCGTTCTCGTCTTCATAGATCGGGAACTTCTCATTCGGACGCTCCGCTTCAATCAGGAACAGCCCGCGCTCCTTGCCCAGGCTTCCGCCATCGCTTGGACGGCCCTGGTGGGACATATAGCTTGCAACCAGCTTGCGCTTGGAATGATAGATATTCGTCATGCCATGTACCTGAACCTGGGCTTCCACTTCCAGATGAGGGACCATCTCGGTCATCTCATCCATATTCAGCTCGCGTGCCAGAACGACCCGCGTGGCTCCCTTGCGGCCCCAGTAATTGGCTGTAGCATAGTTGGTCGAGGTCATTTCCGCATTCCAGTGCAGCTTCATTCCCGGCGCTTCGGCTTTGACGGCCGCCAGTACGGCGGGATCACCGAACTCTACCCCATCCACACCCAGCTCGCCGATCGCCTTCACATAAGCCGGAAGCTCCTCCAGCATGGTATTTGGAATCAATCCATTGATGCTTACATATACCTTACCGCCCCGGGCATGTGCCAGTTTAACTACTGCGGCCGTATCTTCAAGTGTAAAATGTCCGGCAAGACGCATACCAAAGCGGTCATCGCCGACCAGCAGCGCACTCGCTCCTGCATCCAGCAGCGCTGCAGCTTCTTCCAGAGAAGCCGCTGTCGCCAGCAGCTCCGGTGTGTTATTCATTGTGTTACCTCCTGTGCGTTGCTCATCCTTACTATTGTAGCGGGTTCTTACGGATTTTGTTTACTTTTTTGAATATTGGCTAAATGTTCCTTGTAGGTTCTGGCAAATAAATGCCCCTGTGAGCCGTCCTTCTTAGTGACATAGAAGAAATAATCCGAGACCTCCGGCGTCATAGCTGCTTCAATCGACGCCAGCCCGGGGCTGCTGATCGGTCCAGGCGGCAAGCCTGCCTGCTTATACGTATTATAAGGACTATCTACCTTCAAATCCTTCTCATACAACCGCTCTTTCTGCTTGTCCAGTAAGTACTGGACGGTAGCGTCGATCTCCAGCTTCTGCCCTTTATCCAGTCTATTATAGATAATACCGGCCACCAGCGGACGTTCCTTGTCTACTACCACCTCACGCTCCACCAGTGAAGCTACGGTCAGCAGCTCATGCAGGGAGAGCCCGCGGTTCGCCAGCTTGGCCTTCCACTCTGGAATCGTATCCAGCTTCTTCACCAGCTGCTCCAGCATCGCCCCGATGACTTCCTGCGGGGTGCTGTCCTTAGCCAGTTCATAGGTCTCCGGGAAAAGGTACCCCTCCAGCCGGTGGCGCAGCAGCGGATTGTCCGGAATCTCAAGCTTGCTTACGGCTTCCATGCCCTTACCGGAATCAATCAGCGCAAGGAAGACCTCCGGCTTCTGATTCCATGCAGCGGCCAGCTTCTCTGCCACCTGGACCGCAGTATACCCTTCAGGAATTGTAAAAGTAACGGTAGCTTCCTTCACAACATCTCCGGCATTCAACCGGCTTATCAGCGTATCGTAGGAGTCGCCGGGGCTTACCTGATACGTGCCGGCCTTGAAGCTGGAGCCTTCCTGGACCCATTTCAGATAGCCTTTGAAGAACAGGCTGTGCTTGATAATGCCCTCTTGCTCAAGCAGGTCGGCGATTTGCGAGCTTCCCATACCCTTCTCTATCGTAACCGTTACGGCCGGCCCTGCGGGCTTGACCGGCTGCATTCCATTCCAGATGTACCATGCTCCTCCTCCTGCAGCTGCTGCCAGGACCAGAATTAAGATAAGCACAGTGCGGATCACGGCTTTCAAATGTTACGCCTCACTTTCCGACTATAAAGTATAAAATTGTATTGTCCAAAATTCAACCTATTTTTATAGCATAAGCTTTTTTCAGGCAAACGGAAAGATCCTTTCGCTCCTCATAAGCAAAAAGAGCGCGGAAAATTTCCGCCCTCTTCCGTATCTGCCATACATGAAGTTGCTACAGACGCCTACTCGCTATCCGCAGGGAAGGTGAGCTCATCGTACAGCTCGGAAATATCCTCCCACTCTTCATCGTCCATAATGCTCTCCAGTTCCGGAAGTCCGTCCGGAGAAACTACGATGCGCAGAATTTCCTGCTCCGCAGCTCTTCCCGATCCGGCCAGAACGGCATAAGCACGGTCACCCACAGCAAATTCTGCAATAATATCGTAAACGGAAGACTTGCCCTGCTCATCCTCCAGTTCTACTGTTTCTCCATATACTTCCTTGAGCTTAGAAGTCCATACCGCCTGATCAGCGGAAAACTCAGTCATTCTCTGCTCCTCCATCAAGCTCGTCAACCAAGGTATTGAAGGTCTCCTCTACGATGGCCCACTCCTCGTCGTTCTCAATCATGAAGAGCTGCAGATCGTCGCCGTCTTCCTCGTAACGGAACGCGTAGACCTCATCTGTCTCCTCATCCTCGGAATCAAGCGGAACCACCATCATATACTTGGCATCCGATCCGTCCACTTCAAACTTCATGATGACCTCAAATTCCTCTTCATTACCTTCCTCATCGGGAATATAGATAATTTCCGGTTCCTCTTCTTGGCCGATCTGTTCGTTTGTCATATCCGCACACCCCTCACCTTTTACTGTTAGCATCCAAAAAATTTTGCAAAATCAGCGCTGCGGCCATTTTGTCCACCAGCCCCTTGCGTTTCTTCCGGCTGACGTCCCCGTCTATCAGCACCCGCTCAGCAGATACCGTCGTCAGACGCTCATCCCAAAGGTGTACGGGTAAATCGAGTTGCTCCCGAAGCTTATCTGCGAATTCGATGCAAATTTCACCACGGGGTCCTACGGAGCCGTTCATGTTCTTCGGCAGCCCGACAACAATCTCGCCGATTTCGTACTCCTTGACCAGTTCACGGATACGTTCGAATTCATTGCCGTTTCCGCGCCGCTCAATAGTCTCCAGAGATTGTGCTGTCCATCCGAAAATATCGCTTGTGGCGACACCGATTCTGCGGTCGCCGTAATCCAGTCCCAGCTTCTTCATCATTTGGGCTGGTCCACCCGATGATTGGCCAGATAGAAACGGACCAGTTCTTCGATCAGCTCATCACGCTCTTTCCTCCGGACCAAACTTCTCGCATTGTTGTGGCGTGGAATGTAAGCCGGATCTCCTGAAAGAAGATATCCTACGATCTGATTGATCGGATGATATTCTTTCTCCACCAGCGCGTCGTACACGGCGAGCAGTATTTCCTGGGGAGAGGCTTCCTTTTCGTCGCCCTTCACATTGAATTTGACCGTTTTGTCCATGGAGTCCATGTGGTGACACCTTCCTTCTGCAAAATCACCCTGATTCGGGCGGCTTCGCAAAGTTGCTGCTGTACAGCTCACTTGCTGCCCTCATCATAACATATTCATGCCCCAACGAGGAAATCCTGCCATGGTTAAAGCGCTTTTTTTGGCATTTTGTCTACAAAACCAGATGTTTTTTTGGGTTTTAAGCTATTGCAAGCCCTGGGTCAATAATGAATAACCCCAAAAAATATACATTGTGTGAATAAAGCAGCGGCACCGAGGAAATGCCCTCAGTACCGCTGCTTCCCAACCCTTGATAGAAATCCACAGTTTCTTACAGACAAGAATCACTGCATACTGCTTAAGCCTGTGCGGCTACCAGTTCCTCTGCCTTCTTCAGGGCTTCGCCCAGCTTGGAAGCGTCCTTGCCTCCGGCCTGCGCCATATCCGGACGTCCGCCGCCGCCGCCGCCGCAGACGGCAGCGATCTCTTTCACCAGCTTGCCGGCGTGGAAGCCCTTCTTCACCAGCTCCTGAGGCACGGCGACCACGAAGTTCACCTTGTCCTCCATTGCAGCACCGAGCACCAATATGGCCTCCGGGAGCTTGGACTTCAGTTCGTCCGCTGTCGAGCGCAAAGCATCGATATTGCCGGCTTGCACAGAGACCGCAAGAAGCTGCGTTCCTCCGCCTACTGTGACTACACTGCTGGTCAGCTCTGCTGCGAAGGTTGCGCTCAGCTTGGACTGAAGCGATTCATTCTCACGGCCCAGCTCGCGTACCTGGGCATGCAGCGCCTCGATCCGCTTCGGCACATCGGTCAGCGACGATTTCAGCAGGGCTGCCGATTGCTTCAGCAGGTCCAGCTGACTCTCCGTGAACTGATAGGCATAACGGCCAGTCACAGCTTCAATCCGGCGCACCCCGGAACCGATGCCGCTCTCGCTGAGCAGCTTGAAGATTCCGATCTGCGCTGTATTAGACACATGGCATCCGCCGCACAGCTCCAGGCTGTAGTCGCCGACTTGAACGACACGGACAACATTGCCGTATTTCTCTCCGAAGAGGGCCATCGCTCCCATGGCTTTGGCTTCATCTATCGGCTTATTCTCAATGACTACAGGAAGGCTGCGCCAGATCTGGGCGTTCACGCGCTGCTCGATATCGCTGAGTTCCTCTGGAGTGATGGCTCCAAAATGCGAGAAGTCGAACCGCAGGCGTGAGCCTTCTACTAAAGAGCCTGCCTGATTGACATGGCTGCCGAGCACTTCCTTAAGCGCCTTGTGCAGCAAGTGAGTGGCCGTGTGGTTCTTCACGATATCCTCGCGCTCCGCCCGGTTCACTTCGGCACGGACGGTATCGCCTACCTTCAGATCGCCTGCTTCCACCGTAACCAGATGAACATGCTGTCCGTGCGGTGCTTTGAATAGCCCAGTTACCTTAGCTGTCACCGATCCGCCGGTCAGAACGCCGGTGTCGCTGACTTGGCCGCCGCTCTCTGCATAGAACGGTGTTGACTCCAGGATGACCTGGCACTCAGCGCCTTCGCTTACTGTATCCTGAAGCGCACCGTCTACCACAATTGCCAGCACCTTGGACTCTGTTACCGTGTCATTATATCCAACAAATTCACTTTTAACCGTCAGCTCGGCCAGGGCACCGCCCTGAATCTTCATGCTGGCGCTGTCCTGACGGGCAGCTCTCGCCCGGTCACGCTGCTCCTGCATCGCGGCATCGAAGCCGGCGCGGTCAACGGCAAGCCCCTGCTCGGATGCAAAGTCCTCAGTCAGGTCAAACGGGAAGCCATACGTGTCATAGAGCTTGAATGCATCGGCACCGGCAATGGTGCTCAGGCCGTCCGCTTTGGCTTTGGCGCTGATCTCCCCGAGGATCGCCAGACCATCGGACAGCGTCTCGTGGAAGCGCTCCTCTTCCAGACGGATGATTTTGGCGATATAATCGCGGTTCTCGACCACGGAAGGATAATAGACTCCCATAATCTCTCCAACGGTCTCAGTCAGCTCATGCAGGAACGGACGGTCCAGTCCCAGCGTCTTGCCGTAGCGTACGGCGCGGCGGAGCAGACGGCGGATAATATAGCCGCGTCCTTCATTGGAAGGAAGCACGCCGTCCCCCACAGCAAATGTAACGGTACGTACATGGTCAGCAATGACTTTTAGCGCGATATCCTGTTCAACATTATCCTTGTAGGTTACACCGGCAAGCCCGGCGGTCTTCTGGATAATCGGCTGGAACAGATCGGTATCGAAGTTGGAGTCCACATCCTGCAGAATGGAAGCGAAGCGCTCCAGGCCTGCGCCGGTATCAATATTCTTGTTGGGAAGCGGCGTATAGCTGCCGTCCTTATTATGGTTGAACTGCGAGAATACGAGGTTCCAGACCTCCAGCCAGCGTTCATTCTCACCGCCCGGATACATCTCCGGATCACTCATATCACTGCCGTATGCTTCACCACGGTCATAGAAAATCTCCGAGCACGGGCCGCACGGGCCTTCGCCGATATCCCAGAAGTTCTCGTCGCCCAGCTTGATGATGCGTTCTGCGGGCAGGCCGACCTTCTCATTCCACAGCTTGAACGCTTCTTCGTCCTCAGCATACACGGTAACGGAGATCCGGTCGCCGTCGAAGCCGATCCACTCCTTGCCGGTCAGGAATTCCCAAGCCCAGGTGATGGCCTCTTCCTTGAAATAATCGCCGATGGAGAAGTTGCCCAGCATCTCAAAGAAGGTATGGTGGCGGCGCGTCTTGCCCACATTCTCAATATCATTGGTGCGGATACATTTCTGCGAGTTCGTCAGGCGGGGATTCTCCGGAATCTCCCGGCCGTCGAAGTACGCCTTCAGCGGCGCCATACCTGCGTTAATCCACAGCAGCGAAGGGTCATTGTGGGGCACGAGCGAGGCGCTCGGCTCAATACGGTGGTTCTTGCTCTCAAAAAACTGCAGCCATTTGGAACGGATTTCACTTGCTTTCATCATGTACAGCTCCCGTCTCTTCATTAAAATGCGGCACGCTGGCCGGAAAACACATTCTTGCCGTAACCGTTACACGAAAAATCAAAAACAAAAAACGCCCCTGAATGAAATTCAGGGACGATGATTATCGCGGTACCACCCTGGTTATCGCCTTAATCCGTGTACACGGACAACTGCAGACGATCGCCTTGTGCGGCTGTTA
Organism: Paenibacillus sp. FSL P2-0089; assembly: GCF_038595095.1. Taxonomy (NCBI): domain Bacteria; kingdom Bacillati; phylum Bacillota; class Bacilli; order Caryophanales; family Paenibacillaceae; genus Paenibacillus; species Paenibacillus sp. FSL P2-0089. The sequence continues at coordinate 1,715,609 of NZ_CP152006.1, read as the reverse complement.
ACGGGTGCCCCCGGCGGGATTGTCCCCGCACTCCGAAATCAGCTTTCGGCCGGTCTGTCTCCCAGGTTCTCACACCCGATGCGGACCATCCGCAAAGGAACCTGTTCTCTGATGAAGCATTCTCCGGCGTACTTGTTTTCATCAACGCTTTGTCCGATTTGCTTTTTAACATTTCAAGTATAGCCAGCGGGTGGATATCTGTCAATCACAGGCCGTAATTTGCCGCAACAGAAGCCCATAATCGCTATGAAAAAGGTTATTTACAGCGCTTACACACAGGCGTATAATTTAATTATTCATAGCGTCGAGACGTAGCTCAGCTTGGTAGAGCGCTTGCTTCGGGAGTAAGAGGCCGCAGGTTCGAATCCTGTCGTCTCGACCATAACTAATTAAGATTCGCGGCTTTGGGGCCGCGATTTTTTGGCGTTTAAGAGCGAAGTACCAATATAAGCTTTATTTTCACTCTCCTTGTGGGTCTGTCATCATCCCGTGTTACTGTACAACAACAATTATGGTTAACCGTTCATACTCCGGAAGCAATTCCTCTTCTTCTGTCATATCAAGCACCGGTGAACCGTCAGAGCGGAAATGTACAGGACGTATGCTTGCATGCCGGAACCCGCCGTTAACCTCACAAGCATGGTACACGTTGAACCAATTACCATCCTCGTCCTGCACGAACGAATTATGCCCGGGGCCATACTGGCCCGGGTGGCTCAGCGAATGCATCCATGGATAATTGGATTTGCGCCAGGCTGCCGGATTCAGCGGATCGCCAGCCTTTATTAGTTCCAGCATGCCGACCGTATAGGTAGGCCCTACACTTGATCCGGAATATACCATATATACGGCATCCTCGTGTTTCAGCACATAGGGCCCTTCCGCTACACCAGAGGCTACCTTACCGTTACGATCCCAGCCATATTCATTTTGACATATTTTCACGGGATCACTGGTCAACCGCCATGGCATGTCCGGGTCCACTGTGGCGATATACAGAGAGGCCAGCTCTTGAACTTCCTTGTGCCACTTCGGCTGCGACCAGCATACATAAGATTGTCCGCCATATTCAAAATAAGTCATGTCCAGATTAATGTTGCGTTCCCGTTCCGCCAAATCACCTAATACCTTTCCATGTCGGTCCAGCACTCGTAACGGTGTCTCCCAATGGTCTCTGTTTAGCGGATCATTCCCGGTAAGCACCGCTACATGCGCCTGAACACCTGTCCAGCTGTTATTGACACTTATCGCCAAAAAACAATACAATCTTCCATGAATAAGATGCAATTCTGGCGCCCAGTGTTCCCCTCTCCGCTCGCCGTCTGGAAGGGTTCCATCCCATAATAGAGTTTCTGCAGCCTGTCCATCCTGAAGCCCTTCAAGGGTGTCTGCGGAGCGGATATAGATTCTTCGCTGTCCGTCATCATCCGTAGAAATGAAGTAATACCGGTTATTCAGCCTGATGATCTGCGGATCTGGCCGTGTCATCATCATGGGGTACGGGAAGCGGTGACGAAGCACTTCTCCATCCAGCTTGTAAGTACCGGGCTGTGACAAATTTACGGTGGCAAGTGCAGCAGGATCAATGATGAGCCGCTTCTCATTGACACTGCCATCGGAATATACGGTTGTCACACGCCAATGGTCCGGCAGCGGATCTCCCGCCTGCAATTCAATAACCGGCACACTCACCGATACATTGCATACCCGTCCCAGCTTGTTTTTTAGATAGGTCGCTTCTGATCGAGTCAGTGCAATCCGTTGTCCTGTTAGCGCACCCTTCATACTCAGTTCTTGGAGTTGAACCGGAAACCCCTCTCCCGGCTGACAATCAACTAGGGTGATAAAATCCTTCGTCATTCCAAAATAAGATTCGCCGCCTTCATCTTTCCATCCAATCCGGTATAACCTAGTAGCAGCATCCAGTTCACAAGAATAATCCAGGATAACCTTGGAGCTTAAAACTATGTGTTCCTTCTCTTTATAATGAACGAAGTCTTTGGTTTCAAAGTAGAGCAGCTCTCCTGGCCGATCTCCCTTCCCTTCATGATTAAGCGGAGTCGCTAAAATTCCAAAACCCCCATCGGTAAGCCGGAAGCACCGCGGCATACCTAGGAGCCTGGTTTCCCCCTGTACTGAATGATAATAATCGGCTTTGGCGAATAGTACGCCATAGTTATCGTTAAGAGCTTCATAGCCTTCCCCTGTCATGTCAAGCGCCAGATGAAGGCTATTCGCAACAAAAAGGCTGTATACATTGGCATTCTCATCCGGCTCACGTGTGTAACCGGCCAGCCAGCAACTGCGTTCTCCCAGCATGCGCACCTTGTAAGTGTAAGACTCCTTCAATGTAACTGCGGTCAGCTGTATTTCCGGACCCAGCTCATCTACAGGTGAGACGAGTCTCCCCGGCCCGGCCCATACATCCGGCTGCGAAGACTTCCATTCCACAGCTTGTCCGCTAATGGTGGAGGGAAGCACCGTGCCGGGAGGCAGATAGTAGGGCAGCAATAAGGGAGTGTCGCTGAAACCCCAATTTCGAATGTGAGGATGATTCATAGCAGATAGCCGCCTTTCACTAGGATGGATTCATGATTTCACAGAACGGACAGGAGGGAACTCTTTCCCCCACCTGTCCAATATTGCCTCGTACTCCGATTGGGTAATGGGCAGAATTGTGCCATGCCGTTTCTTCAGCTGGCCGAAGGAATACTCTTCCGGTGCAGGTATGCGCCAGCAGTCTCCGGTAGTGTCACCGATATTCGATGTAAGAATCGGCAGATAGCCCTGTTCTGTGGCGTATTGATCTACAAGCAGCCCCCATTGCTCATCGTGGTTGAACTTGAAGAACTCCGGTCCTTCCACATCTTTGCCGGTCAAACCAAGCCCTAGTGACTCCAAAGTTGAGATGATCTTCCATTCTCCCAAAAGATGATCGCTCGACTCAATCGTGATATGACCATCCCCAGAAGCACGGTAATATCTGCCCTCGGCTCTGATGATTGTCGTATCGATAACAGTCTGATGTTCCCCCCGGGTGATAAACAGCTCTGCCTCCGTGAACGTGCGGAAATCTTGTGTTTTGCTGGCGTAAATATGCAGCCCCCTGCCCATACCGTCAGCAGCCTCTCTGCTGGAAGCCCAAAACACCAGATAATCCTCTGCTTCCTCATCATAGATCGCTTCTGGAGCCCAGGCGCAGCCGGCTTCCTTGGGAGCAACCTCCACCCTCCGGGGCTCCGACCATTTCACTAAATCCGGGGATTCCCAGACTATAATAGAGCGGCTTCCAGTAACCGTTGCATTCGAATCTGTCCACCCTCCCCGGTGATAAATGCTAAGATCGGTTGCTAACAAATAAAAGCAGCTGCCGTCCCCACTCCGAAGTAAAAATGGGTCCCGTACCCCCCGTTCTCCAACGGTAGAGTACAGTACGGGTTGTTTGTGGTTTAAATCCTGCCAATGCAGACCGTCCTGGCTAACCGCAAAGTAGATCTGCTCACCGTCCTCTTGTTCTCCAATGAAATGGGCAAACAGATAAGCATGTAAAGCTTGCTTGCCTGGCAAAAAAGCTAGTGTATCCATAAGAACCTCCCCCAAGAACAAGAAGAGCGCTCCTGCACCCTACTTGTTGTCTGATCCAGTCAATATCCATTCATCCTTTAACTGATCCCAACAACACTCCTTTAATGAAAAAGCGCTGCGCGAACGGATATAAGATGATCATCGGAATGGACGCAATGACCATAGCGGCAAGCTCAATGGTATGAGCCGTGACCAAGCCTTGTCCTCCGGTATTATTCAGTAATTGTGCTACCGCAAGGTTGGAGCCGTCCACCGTATTCATCATGTTCTCAACCGCGCGATTCGACTGAATTAATCTGAGGATGACATACTGTAAAGTCTGCAAATGGTTGGATTGTGTGAAATAAAGTGTTGTACCGTAATCATTCCATATATTCACTGCTGTAAATACGGACAGTGCTGCCATGACCGGTTTCGATAGCGGTAAGACAATCCGGAAAAAGATTCTGAACTCACTGGCTCCATCCATCTTCGCCGACTCAAATAAAGAGTCCGGGATGCCCTTGTAATTCGCATTAAAGATGATGACGTTATAGAAGCCTCCAAAAATACTCGGCAAAATGTAGACGAGGTAATGATCGTATAAGCCCAGCCAGTTCATCAGCATAAAGGATGGAATCAATCCGCCACTGAAATACATGCTGGCAAAGCCAATCACCACGTAGAACTGTTTCCCTTTTAGATAAGACCTGGAGAATGCATACGCGAACATCGATGTATAGAGCATGGATACAACCGTAACAATAATCGTCCGCGACGCCGTAATCCAAGCTGCCTGAAGGATTCCCGGATCAATCAACACCTTTTCCCAGCTGGCCCATGTCCATTCTCTCGGCCATAAGAAGATTGGACCGCGAAGCAGATCCTCTCCACTGTTCAGGGAACTGATGAGGGAGAACCAGAACGGGTAGATAGTTACAGCCATAAGAATCACCATAATGATGATTGTAGACAAATTAAACGTACGTTCTCCTAAACTTTTCCCTCCAACCATACAACGTCCTCCTTAAAACAAACCTGTCTTAGTCAATTTATTGGAGACAGTATTTGCACCAACCAGAAGCAACAGGGCAAACACAGTCTTCATCAACCCTATTGCCGTCGCCGAGGCAAATTGGAATTGCAGCATTCCCGTTTGATAAACATAAGTATCTATAACCTGGCTTGCCGGTAGATTCAATGTATTCTGTAAAACATAAATCTGGGTGAAATTGTTGTTTAGCATACCGCTTACGGCAAATATGACCAAAACCATCAACGTAGGCATGATTCCGGGAATCGTAATATGCAGCATTCTTTTCAAACGGCCCGCTCCGTCGATGGCAGCCGATTCATATAGACTCTGGTCGACACCGGCAATGGCCGCAAGATACAGAATGGCACCCCAGCCGAGATCCTTCAGCAGTCCGGTTCCAATGGCTATGCCCCAGAAGTATTTCGGTTCCGCCAAAAACTGCAGCGGTTTGTCAATAAGATGGAACTCCAGCAGCAAGTAGTTAACTATACCGTCAGTATTCAGCAGTGTAATAAAAAGTCCGCCAAAAATAACCCAGGAGAGAAAATGGGGTAAGTAGGTTATGGTCTGCACTAAGGATTTGAACTTGGGAGACTGTATTTCATTGAGAATCAGGGCAAAAAAGAGCGTTACCGGTATTCCTATTAAACCGCTTAGCAGGTTGATCCCTAAAGTGTTCCGTACCATCGGCCAGAATTGAAAATTATGAAACACCCTGGTGAAATGCTGAAAATGATTCCAGTCACTTGTAAAGATTCCCTTGATGCCCATAGCGGGTTCGTAGCTCTTAAAAGCCATCAGAAGACCAAATAACGGAGTAAAGTTAAACACAAAGATCAATACCACTGCTGGAAACAGCATTAATTTGAGTTCAAACTGCGTTTTGAAATCATATCCCAGCCTGTATCCTTTTCTACGCTTGGATGGCATACTTACCCTCCTATCTCTACATTAAGAGTGCCAAAGCATCATGTTGTTCCACGTGCTTTGGCACCATTCATCCTCTGGTAATCAGGAGTTGATCCCTTTAACCTCTACTCCATACTGCTTACTCTTTTCTTTAAAATATTTATCCCGCTCATTATCCAAAGCCTCGATGCCAAGCTTCTTTAATTGTGCGATCATTTCATTATATTGCTGCTCAAACTTCGCATCATTTTCCGACATGATTATTTTAGCGATCTGGGCAGTTTTGTAGTTCTTAATCTGCAATTCATCATTGGCAAATTGACTGTCGGCAGGGAATAGATCCTGCGGCAGACTGAGTGCCGCATTATTATAGATCTGAATTTCTTCAGATTTGCCATAAGCCGAAGCAACCCGGTTGGCAGTTACAGCCGCCATGTCTGTTTCTTCGGTCGGAGCAGACTCTAGACTATAGGAGAAGGAGGTATTATTAAATGGCCAGAATGCACTCACGCCCGTAGTCATATACTGGGTCGCATCCTTGAGCCCCTGCTCTGTCTTCACTACATGTCCCTGATCGTCCAGATTATAATGAACACCTTCAATCCCGTAGTTGTGCAAAAGCATACCTTCTTTACTGCTCATGAAGCTTATGAATTTAGCCAGCTTCTCCGGTTCTTTGGCAGATTTCGAGACAAAGGTATGCATCCAGCCACCGCCTGCCCGCTGGTTCTTCGCAAGTACAGGCTTCGCTCCCTTATCCGAAAGAATAGGACCGGAGGATGTCCAGTAATTATTGAGCTGGAAGGAAGTATTGGCCATATTACCGATAAAAGTAAAGACTCTGCCCGATGCCATATCGGCCTTCACTGCAGCATTATCCACCGTCATCTGTCCAGGTTCAAAATAGCCTCCCTGCATCGCCTTGTACAAGAAGCTCAAGGCCTCCTTCGTTTCCGGTGCCAATAGCGGGTCTCTGTAGTTACCATTCTGATCTACCGGCATGGCCCCGAAGGTGCTCTTCAGGAAGTCGAATGTAGGCTCCTGATAGCTTTTGCCATCGACCAGAAGCGGAATCACCGCAGCCCCGGATACCTTCAAATTCATATCTTTAATCTTTTGATAGGCGGCAAGCAGACCGGATTCCGTCTTGATGTCATCAAGGGTCAAACCTGCCTCTTTGAGAATATTGCCATTCACCACAATCCCATTGTTATCCGCGTAATCAATAGTATCGATATAGAATTGTCCGGAAGGAGGATATTGCTTTCTGGCATCCTCTGAGTTGATATGGCTTGGGAAAGCATAGAAGCCGCCATCCCGGTCAATGATCGTCTGCTTCACATCCGCCGGAAAATCCTTCAGCAGATGAGAATCCGGATCGTATTTTTGCAAAAATTCATCCAGTTTCCACACTTTATCAGCCTCAATCAGCTTTTTCCCCAGTACATCACTTGTTATGGTCAGCAAATCCGGGAAGTTTTCACCTGAGGAAACCAGCATCAAATTCAACTTCGTCTCTCCGTCTTGTGCCGGTATGTTGAAATCAAAGGTTAAACCGGTCTTCTCGGTGATTATACCTTGAACAGTGCCGGGATCGGTGCTCCATGTGGATGGAGGATTCCAGAAATCCACTGTCGAGAACCACACTGCTTTGCTTACAGCTGGTGCCGAATTTTGTGTCCCTTCCGGTTTGTTAGCGGTTTCATTTTTGCTCGTTGAACCACACCCCGTTAGTGCCAAAGCCAGTGTCAGAACCGGAGCCATCATATACTTTAGTTTCATAGCCTTTTGTGACCTCCCTTAATCTGTGTGTTTGGAACATCTCTATCGTAGCTCAGATTCATGAGGATGAAGATGTCTGAATTTTTCTATTTTGGTGTTTTGTTCTTCTTTCAACGTTATATTTTCCGGTATTGGCTAGGCGTGATTCCAAAGTTCTTCTTAAACAGCTTATTGAAATGGTAATAATCCTTATAGCCAATTTGCTCGACCACCTCTGCCACAGACAGGGAGGAATCTCCAAGTAGTTCCTTAGCCATACTCAAGCGCTTATGCATGATGTATTCCGAATAGGTGACTCCCGTCTCCTTCTTGATCAACGTGCTTAAGTAGCCCAGGCTGAGATGAAACATTTTGGCGATTTCACTGAGCGACAGATCATGCATATACCTGCTGTTGATATAGGCGATAATCTTCTCGACGGCCTCATTGGAAACGTGGATATCTTGCTCACTCAACTGCTCCAGCAACGACTTCATTCTGGTAAACAGCTGTTCCGGCGTATGATACATTCGAATAATCTGTTCATACGATAAGAATTCCAGCTCATTGTCCGGGCTTAATTGATGATGATACTTATGAATAATGGAGATCACCTGATTATAGATGATTGCAATCTGATCAATGTATATAAGGGAATGGCGGCATTCCTCGCTGATCTGCTCCAGCAGAACCTCCACTTGAATGTTATCCTTTTCCTTAATGGATTGCTCCAGCTTTAATAGACATTTTCTAATCAGCGTGGAGATAACAGGCGGTTTGTAATGCGCGAGTTGTTCGGTTTGATGAAAGCATGCGCTGAACATCACAATCTCCGATTCTTGATACAGCCTGGAGATTGGCGTGGTAGCTCCCCCTATACCGCTTATCCCGATATACCTGGCATCGGACAATTCATTGGTAATAAAATCGAGTAGCTCCAAAGGCTCCATATGCTCGTCATAATTGAGCAGCAGCGAAATTTTATCATAACCCGTTCGTAAGGAGGTGACACTCAAATGGGGATATTGATGCCTCCCTTCCGCTATTCCAGGACTGGAGTCTGCGGGATACAGGCAGCATATGAAGCGATAATCCGGAAGCACTGCGGTGACTTCTTGGTTGACCTGAAAATCCTCGATTGTGAATTTGTTCGCCGGATTCAGCCACTCAAATAAATCTCCCAGCAACAAATTATATTCCTCGTAAGCCTCCCGTTTTCTATTCATCTCTACGGTAAGTCTATGGATAGCCTCTTCCAGTTTGATGGCATCAATCTGTTTGACCAGATAGTCGAATGCCCCATAACGGATCGCTTTCTGAGCATATTCAAAATCGGTATATCCGCTTACAAGAATAACCTTCGTCTCTAACTGCAGCCCTCTTATTCTCTCCAGTAATTCAATTCCGCTTAATCCAGGCATACGAATATCGGAAATGACCAGATCCGGCAATAGCTCGGTAATCATCTCCAAGGCGTGCTGACCGTCATACACCTCACCGATAATCTCATAACCCAGACTGTTCCAGTCAATCATGTGGGCAATTCCGTACGCTACCCAAGGTTCATCATCAACAATCAGGACTTGAAGCATAGTTCTCCCTCCGTTTCTCCGGGCTCCTCCATGATCGGTACCGTCAAGATCACCGTGGTCCCTTCGTCTACTTTGCTCTCGATCGTCATTTGGGCATTTTCTCCATAGAACAGCTTTATTCTACGATAGATATTGGCCAAGCCGATGCCCACGCCTCCGTCATTCATCACAACAGGACCTTCAAACCGGTTTAATTGTGCCCTCACCTCTTCCAGCCGTTGCCCGCTCATTCCTACGCCATCATCTTTGACTGTGAAGCAAACAAGCTCATCTGTCAGCAGGTTTACCTGCACAGTAACCAATCCAGAGCTGACCTTTGTCTCCAGTCCGTGAAAAACTGCATTTTCTACGATCGGCTGCAGTAATAATTTCAGAGTGTAGAGCGATTGCAGGCGCTCTTCCGCTTCCACTCGAATTTGTATTTTCCCTCTAAAGCGGTAATCAATAATTCTCGAATATTCCCGAAGGTAGAGCAGCTCTTCACCTATACTGACAAATCCGGCCCCTTTAATGGAATAACGAAACATCTTGGATAGAGAAGAGGTGATTTCCGCGATATCCTCAGCTTTATGAAAAAGGGCAATCGCACGTATGCATTCTAAGGTATTGTACAAAAAGTGAGGATTAATCTGATTCCTGTAGGCCGATATCTCCATTTTCTTTTTCATCAGCTCTATATCAAAGGCTTTTTGCTGAACGACCTGGATATCCCGGCTTAGATGATCGATGTCATCGAGCATCTGGTTCAAGCGGCTGCCCAGGACTCCGATTTCGTTGTTGAACGTCACTGAGAACCTTCTGTCCTTCCCTTTTTTCGTGTAGGATTTCACAAAATCAAGGAGCGCTTTGACAGGCTTAAATACCTGATTATAGAACACAACCAGGAAGAGCAGCAGCATGGAAAAGATTACAATATAGGTAGCAATATTAAGGTTCTTGATGGTACTCACATCCTGGAGCACTTCGGCCTTGGGCAGGACGCTAATAATCTTCCAGCCGGTATTTTTAAGAACCGCTTCCTGAACCAGATATTTATGACGATTAGAGTAATTCTCAGAATGAAAAACTTCGCCGTAATTTTGCGGAGCGGTTCCCGCAATGATGACATCCTTCTCGTCCAGCAGCAGGAATTTGGAATGGGGGGATTGCTTCGATGTCTGTAGCAGCTCATTAAAGCGGGCTCCATCCATTAGAAATACGCACATTCCCCGGTAATCCTTTAACTTGATATTATTCTGCAGATTATAGACAGGAACAGATATCGTGTAGTAGGAGCTGTTGGGTAATATGGAAGTAGTATATTCAATGACAGATGCCTGATTTTTAGGTGTAATATTCGCCTTTTCCCCTAAATTGGCAATCAGCTTGCCCGTGTTGTTATAGAGCAGTATCCCTTTAATGTCTTCTTTCAAAGAAAGTGTACTTGAAAATTGGGAGACAATATCATCGTCCATAAGAATATGTGTCAGTGCATCGTTTGTGCTCAGATATTGCTGAAGCGTCGGACTGTACAACAAGGAGTATGAAATACCATCCATATCTTTATAGAAATTCTTCATGGTTGCTTCCAGCTGAAGCATCAGCTTGTTAACGGATTCCGTAACCTTGTCCTCGACAATACGCTGCGCGATATAATTAGAAATGAGAAAGGATACTAGCAGAAAGCTTAGCATCAGCACATTCAGATAGATAATCTGTTTCACCAGGCTAACTCTTTGAAACCGCTTGATCATATACACATTCCTCCAATCTGCCTGCAAAGATAGCGCTTTCTATACATTCCAGAGTCATCCTTACGCGCTTTGTCCGATATTATACCTTGAATTCAGATAAACGGATACACCACTCTACCATTCGCAACAATGGATCTCAGGGAAATGAAATATAATTGCACTTGCGCACCAGCCGCACTATTTCCTTATTCTTGGCAGGAAGGCAGCCGGAATTAACGCCACAGCCGAGAAGGCAATCGTCCACATAAACGTATGATCGAAGGCAACGGCCATTGCGGCCGGGTCAGGAGTCAGGACGGAATTCAGCTTATTTTGTAAAATAATTGCGATAACTGATACGCCGAAGGCACCGCCAATCTGCTGCATAATACGGGTGGTGCTGCTGGCGTGCGGGATTTGCTTCGAGGACAGACCGATATAGGCAGAAGCCATAACCGGCAGAAAAACAGCTCCTAATCCAGCCCCCCTCACGATAAGAACCGCACTCAGAAAATAGTAACTCGTATCTGCGCCAAGCTGCGTCAGCGGCCAAGTGCCAAGGATGGTAAGGACCGTTCCTACAAGAACCACGGGTCTCGATCCGATCTGATCTGTCAGTTTGCCGGCCAGCGATCTGGTCAGCAGCATCCCGATGCCTTGGGGAACGAGCAGCAGGCCGGACATAAGCACAGATTCACCGCGGACTTGCTGGAGATATAGCGGCAGCAGCAGCATCGCCCCATAGGTCGTCAATCCGGATAGAAACAGCAGTGACGAGGACACGGTTAAGGAACGTACCCGGAACAGCCTGACATCAATCAACGCTTCATCTCCCTTGCGGAAGGCATGGATCACGAATACTGCTAAAAGCGCCACACCTGCTATAACGGGAACAAGGACCGCAGCATGACCGAAGCCGTGGTGGGAGCTGACTTCTCCAAGGCCGTACAGGGTAAGCACGATAGCCGGAGACAGTATCAGCAGTCCAGGCACATCCAGCCGCAGCGTCCGGGCATGGTGCTCTTCTTTGGGGAGCCCCTTCCACGCAACAATTATGGCAGCCAGGCAGAGCGGAATATTGACAAAAAAGATCCATCGCCAGCTCAGATGATTGACGATCAGTCCTCCCAGCACCGGTCCCAGAATGGGCCCAAGCAGCGCTGGCATAGCTATGGTCGCCATTCTTTTGCCCATATTCTGACCTCCATAGGCACGTACGGCCAAGGTCTGCATAATCGGCATCAGCAAGCCCCCGCCGATCCCTTGAAGGGTACGGAAAATAATCAGGCTCTCCACGTTCCACGCCATGCTGCACAGCACAGAGCCGAGCAAAAACAGACTCAGCGAAAATAGCCACATCTTCCTTCCCCCAAACCGTTCCACAGCCCAGCCTGTTATAGGAATAACCATCGCAAACGACAGCAGATATCCGGTCATCACCCACTGAACAATGGATACCGAGGTGTTAAATTCCCGGACCAGCGTATCAATCGCCACATTGGTTATCGTCGTATCGAAGATCGGAGCCAGAATACCAAGCATAAGAATCCACATCAAATTCTTGGCTGCTGCCTGCTGTTCAGCTGGTTCAAGTGCTGGTTTAGCTTGATTTTGCAAGTTGATCATCTCCCTTTGGTCGCTAATAAGAAACTTAAAGTTTCTTAATTGAGCCTATGATATACTATCCTCATAAGAAACGCAACGAAATTCTCCAAAGGTGGTTGAGACCGGTATGTCCACTTCTCAAGAACAGGATAAATTGAAGAACAGACGCAGAGGCAAGGAGCTCGAAGCCGCTATACTCCAGGCCGTACGGGAAGAGTTGACAGAGCAGGGGTATTCCAATCTTACGATGGATAGTGTGGCCGAGCGGGCGGGAACAAGCAAAGCCGTACTCTACCGCCGGTGGGCCAACCGTGCTGAGCTTGTGCTTGCTGCTATCCGGGAGCGTGTGCCCCTGCCGCTGGAGGAAGTGCCGGATAACGGGAACTTGAGGGATGATGTATGCGGGGTGCTGCGGGCCATGAACCAGAATAATATTCAAGTCATGTTGAATGCTTTCTACGGACTTGTAGCAGAAATGGGCAATATGCCGCTTGCCTCCTATATTTTCCCCCATGGGCGTCAAAACAGGACCATGTCGATTTTGCTGGAGCGGGCTGTTGAGCGGGGAGAAGTATCTGCCGAAGCCGTAACCCCCCGAATGCTCACTTTGCCGTCCGATCTGGCCCGCCATGAGCTGATGCTCTATAACGCACCCATGTCAGAGGAGACGATCGCCAATATTGTGGACGAGGTGTACCTTCCGCTGGTGTTAAAACGGTAATTCTTCATTCCCGTCCATTAGTTTTACGGCTTAAGTCATTCGCCCTTAATTTCTTTGTTGTGGAGCTAATGTTGCATGTATTGCAACTCGGCATCTAGGATAGGGGCATTCCCGGGAGATTGTTGCAGGAATTGCAGGATTATCTTCGCTAAGCCGCTTCAAGACAGGATATTCCTGCTTTTTGTACAACAATACGAGAAATGGTTGTTGTAATGTGAGTGAATGTTGTAGTTTAAGCAGGATTTTTGAATCGAATTATAAGTTGGAGTTGGAGGAGCAGCACGATAATCCGGCTGCAACCACAAACAGCCAGTCACCGGCAATCTGCCCGGCGGCTGGCTGTTTCTCTGTCTTATTAGAAGTAACTTTACAGCTTCCAGATCCGGTACAGAATTACCGCTGCTTCCGAACGGGAGAGGGTGTCCCCCGGAGCAAGCTTATTGTTCTTACCGTTCACTACGCCGTATTTCAGCAAGGCTGACACGCTGTCCTTGGCATAGGCGGAGATTTGACCGGCATCGGTGTAAGATGCTATCGATCCGCTGCCTTCAGCCGTGATTCCGGCCGCCTTCAGGGCACGCGCCGCAATTACCATCATCTCCTGGCGGGTGATGACGCCCGCTGGCTTGAAGGTATTGCCCGCATAGCCTGTGACGATACCGAGCTGCTTCGCGGCCGCAAGCTCCTTGCTGTATGCCGCATTACTCTGGACATCGCTGAAGCCTGCAACTGCTTCAGCAGCAGCCTTAAGCTCCAGCACCTTCACCAGCGAGGCTGTGAAGTCTGCTCTGTTCATAGGAGCGGCAGGCATGAAGCTGTTGCCGTCCGGAAGGATATCGCGCGCAGCCATGGCAGCAGCTGCCTGCTTCGCCCATGACAGGCTGCCGAGATCTGTAAAGGCCGGCGGAGCGAAGGCTGCGGCAAATGTACCGAACTCTGTAGTACGGAACACCAGCGCTTCCTTCACTGCATCATAACGGCTGTTCACCACAGCAGACCATGCGCCGTTGCCGGTGAGCGAACGGACCAGAAGAGACTCCAGACTGTCAAGCTCTGCTGCTGACGCTTTGTAAGGAATAGAGACGGTCATCTCGCTGCTGCCAGACAAGGCTACCTTCTGCCCGCCTGCAAGCAGACTCAGCTCCACCACCGGACGGCTGCCGGTCTGCTGGAGAGCAGTGGCATCCAGGCCTTCGGCTGTGGAATGCTTGACCCGGATGCTAACATATTCAGTGGTTGCTGCAATCCCTGCGAGCTGCTCACTTGGAATGGACAGCGTAGCAAGGCCGTTCTGAAGGACAAGCAGGAACTTCTCCTGCGTCTTCAGGCCTTGAAGCGGCAACTGGGCTTCATAGGAGGCCACACCTGTCTGGTTCGCCAGGTCGATGATAATCTGCTTCCGTCCGTCTGCTGCCGGGGCCGCCTGCTTCAGGGCTTGCTGCCACAGCTCAGCCGTAACTACGGCCTTCGCCTCTGTGCCTTCGGTCTTCACGACAGGTCTGAGCGTCACCACACCATCCTTGCTGTCAATCTGCGCAGGCTTAGGCGCAGGCGTGCTGCTGCTATAGCTGGTGCCGCCAGAGACTGGTGCAGGTGTGGCTGTTGGTGCAGGTGTTGCTTCCGGTTCCGGCGTTGGCGTTGGCGTCGGCTTCGTCGGGGGCTCAGCGCCGTCTTTGGCCTTAAGCGTCAGCACGCCGAAGACGGAGGTGTCCTGATAGCCGTTGCCGGTGGTATCATTCCAGGCGGCCACACTTTGCCGGACGCCGTTCTTGGCATCGTTGATCTGAGTGTCGAAGCCGACCTTGGTTCCGCCGGCTGGCATGATTGTTTTGAACGGAAGCTTCATTTCAAGCGTATAGTTAGTTCCGGCTATCTTGGTTGCCGACTCGAAGCCTGCACCAATGGCTGCCGGACTGAATGAGGCTTCATTGTCGTAATTGACCCGGTATTGTCCGTCATCGCTCTCATAGAAGGTCGTGCGGCCGAAATTTTCATCCAGGAAAATCTCTACAGAGTCCTGCTCCCATGCATTCACATTACTCTTATCCAGCCCAGCATCACTTACCTGGACCAGCACATACAGATTCTGGTCATCCCATAGGGTACGTGCGGTTCCGCTTGCGCCCTGCCAAGCCATCTGATAACGGTTCACAGCCATCTCAGGCGCAGAGGCCCAGATTCCATCCGCTGTTCCGTCAATAACCGGCGTGCCGTAGACTGCCTCTGACACGTTGGCTTCTGCCGTATTCGGCTCATGCTCAGCCATGAATTTGGCCGGATCAATGACCGCGTAGTAAGCCGGCTTCGCCTGCAGATCCCTGTCGAACAGCAGCGGGCTTGACTCCGCTCTCCAGCTTGTGCGGTCATCCATGCCCCAGAAGGTTACCCGCGCAATATGGTCGGCATGGGCCTTGTAGAGATCCATCAGCCTCGCATACAGATAGCCTTGAGCAATCCGTTCCTTCTCTGTCTGCGTATTCTGGCTGCCGGCCTGAATATCCAGTTCGGTAATACTGACCTCTACGCCAAGGGAGATGAACCTCTCCAGCGATAGCTTGACGTTATCTGGATTCGTATTGATATTGTAGTGCGCCTGCATCCCCACACCATCAATCAACAGCTTGCCGGGATGGGTCAGCGCGTACTTGTCATTCAGTTCCTTGACCATACTGTAGATGGCCTGGGCCTTGTTCTGGTTATCGTCATTGTAATCATTGTAATACAGCTTGATATCCCATTCCGGATGCTGGTCCAGCACCTCTCTGGCCGCCAGGAATGCCTGCTCCAGATAATCCGGACCGATGGCTTCATACCACGGAGCCTTACGCAGCGCCGCTTGCCAGTTATTCGGATTGGACGGGTTATCGTTCATTGCCTCGTTGACTACATCCCAGGAGATGACCCGGTCTCCGAAATGCTCCATAACTCCCTTGATGTGCGCTCTCAGGTTAGCGAGTGCTTCGTCACGCCCCAGCGGAACGCTAAGGCCTGCTGCATCCGTGGTCAAGTTCATCCAGTCAGGCGACTGCTGATACCATACCAGCACATGCCCGTGCATCTTCATGCCTTCGGCAAGCACCTTATTTACCATCGCATCTGCCGCTGTAAAAGTGAAATTGCCCTTGGTTGGCTGAAGCGCATCCGGCTTCATGGCATTGCCTGCGGTAGCAACATTGTGATGCATCTTCAGCAGGTCCAGCCGTACGCCTTCCAGATCCTCGGCGGATAGCGCGTTGCCGATCAGGAAGTCATTTTGATAGGCTGTTTTTAGCGGAGTCAGATCTCTCTGAATATCCACCGGAGCGGTACCAGTATGCTCGAAATTAATATCATCGATATAAAAGGAAGCGGTTGCATTATTGGAACTCTCAATGTACAGGGTCAGATATTCGCCGCCCACGCTGTTATAGCGGTAGCTGCCCTCATATTTCACCCAGCCGTCAGCCGTACTGATCGTCTTAGGGGACAGGGTCACATAACTTGCACTGCTGTCTGTGCCTACTTGTGTAGACAGCTGGAGCTGTGCGCTAGCCGGTTCGATCAGCTTCACCCAGGCAGACAGGGTATATTCACTGCCCTTGTCCACGTACTTCTCCACACGCAGGGATGGGCCGTGCCAGGTATTGTTTCTGCCCTCGACCTTCAGGGAATATGAACCGCCCTCAGTATGATTCGCTTCATTCGTTACGGTCAGCGTCTCGGTTCCGGCTCTGCCGGTGAAGCCGCCCAATTCCTGATCTTCAAAAGTAACCTTGCTGAACGGCAAAGCCGGTTCACGCACAGGCTCTTCCCCGCCGCCCGGAGTAGACTCTGTCGTTATCAGAAGATCGCCAAGGTAGAAGGGTACTGTGGCTCCCTTATCGTCTGACTGGATGCGCAGCTTCTGCTCCGCGTCCACCGTAAAGGTCTTGGTCAAGGTCACGGCTTGACCCGCATGATATTCGCCACCGGCGTAATTGCCATAACCGTCCAGTGTCAGCATCACTGCCTGTGCGTCCTTCGGCACAGTTACGCTGCCATCCACATAGACCACCGCTGTTACGGTATAGGTGCTGCCCTTCTTCATGCCCATATCCGAGAGGTTGAAATCAGCCGCATCCCAGCTATCCTTCCGGTTGCTTACGTGCAGCGCTGCCCCATCGCTATTTCCGTCAAAAACAACGCCCTTAACCGCCTCCAGCTTGGCGCCTCCCGACTGAACTGCCTTACCTGCGCCATTCGCAAACGTTTCGTGATATACCGTGGTCTGTGCCTCGGCTGCCTGAGCAGCCGGAAGATATCCGCCTGCCGGAAGAAGCAGAAGGGCTGCCAGCAGCACCAGAGAGACTTGCTTGATTATTCTCTTCATGCGTTGCACTCCTCTGTATGAATTTGGGTTTCAATGAGTTAAGCGCTTACAGCTAATGTGGAAGCCTCCCCCTTCACCACCCAAATCGTAGCATACGGACCAAAGTGCGTCTTACCTGAAACTAAAGGTTGTACCGTGCTTTTTATTGATGATTCCGAGTGACTGCATAGCAAAGAAGACCCCTGAATAAGGAGTCTTCTAACCGGCAGTATCTATATCAGCTTGTGCGCATACCACTTCTTGCCCCGGAAGCGCCAGAGGAATACCGCTCCGCGCACTGCCCATTCGCAGTTCATCGCCAGCCATACACCCAGCACTCCATAGCCCAGCACGATCCCGAGAATATAGCCGAAGACCACCCGGAACAGCCACATCGTCAGCATCGAAGCGATCGAGGTGAAGCGGGAGTCTCCCGCTGCCCGCAGCGCGGACGGCAGAATGAAGCTGAAGGCCCAGAGCGGAATCTGGGCAATCGCATTGACCAGCAGCACCACGAACAGATCATCGATAATCTCCGCAGGCGGGGAGAAAATAGAGACAAGCGGGTGGAACAGCGGCATCAGGATCAAGGCCACCAGGGCGTAAGAGGCGGAACCGATCCACAGGAAGGACTTGATGAACTTCCGGGCATCCGCTACATCCCCCCGTCCGATACACTGGCCGACCACGGTTACAATCGTCAGCGACAGTGCACTGGCCGGAATCTGAAAGACCATCGCCAGCGATCCGGCAATCGCATTGGTGGCGATGGCATACGTACCCAGACTGACAATGAAGATCTGCGTCAGCAGCTTGCCGCCGTTGAAGAACATCTGCTCTGCGGCGAACGGTACGCCGATGAACATGATTTTGCGCAGCATCATAAGCGGAACATGGAACAGGTCGCGGAACTGCACACGCAGCACCGAATCGAACTTGAACAGATAGATCAAGGCACAGGCCATCCCCACATAACGAGCAATATTGACCGCAAGTGTCATGCCCAGCACACCCATGTCCAGCAGGTTAATGAAGACAACGTTGAGGATAACATACAACACGTTCATAATCAGCGACAGCATCAGCGAAGCCCGCGTCCGGCCCACGCCCCGCAGCGCACCGCATACAGCCTGAACCACGGCAATCCCCAGATACGAAATGCTGCTGCCGATCATATAGACCCGGGCATTGTCCAGCACATCGGCGGAGGCCGTCCCGAACAGCAAATTCAGAATTGGCGTATGGAAGGACATCAGCAGCAGACCGATTCCCACCGCAAGCAGCGAGACCGAGGTAACCGATCCGGCCGTGGCCTGGGAGACCATGCTGTCATTCCCGCTTCCTTTATACTGCGCAACCACCACCGTCCCCCCGGTCGCAATCGCCACAAATACATTGATCAGAAAAATATTCAGGGAATCCACCATATTCACCGCACTGACTGCCGCCATACCCGACGAGCTGATCATCGCAGTGTTGACCAGATTCAGCCCGATAATGAAGGCCTGGTCAATGAGAATAGGCAGAAACAAGGCGATAATTTGCCGGTAATCCATGCTGTCTCCGGACAGATATTTTTCCAGCCATTTCTTGGCCGGTTGAGGAGCTTGAAGCTGCATACATTGATCACATTCTTTTCTGTAGAATAATTGCAGGCGTACTATACATTCCTTCCAGTTTACTACAGATTCCGCTTCAAGTCTGTGATAAGAGTGGAATTCGTTCAGATTACCGGATAACATTCCCTGCTCCCTAAGTAAAATCCTGGGTCCGGCCGAAATATAGAATGAGAGTATTTACATTCGGAAGGAGGAGCCTATTATGAACAATGAGATCGTTAAAAGTCTGATCCAGCAGGTGACGGAAGAAGTGTTATCCGAGAATCAAGCTGCCTTGGAGCAGAGCGGAAACAGCCAAGCCAGCATTCAACTAGCTGTGCAACTGTCCGCCGTTACCACCCTTAAGATCCTTGAAAAGCTGGAGCTGATCGATAAGGATTAACCGCACAGCCTGCCTGTGCTACATACCCGTAAGGCACTCCGCGCAAAAAAAACCGCAGGAAGCGAATTTCCGCCTGCGGTTTTTTGCGTGGATATAGGGGATTCAGGGGCATTTGTGCTCTTCATTCTGACGGCTCAGAGGGATTTATTCCTCTCATTTTCGCTCACCGTCCATTTTCAGCGGAATCAATGGGATTTATCCCTTTCATTTCGCTGTATTCTGTATACGCGCGATTCCCGGGTTCTGCGGCTATACGGCTACATGAAGAAGAGGCTGTCGTACTCAAGCAGATTGAAGATAACTCTGCATGAGTAGTAACAGCCTCTGATTGATAAATTACTTTTTTCAGCAGCACTATTACACTACAACTCTTACATGTGCTGCGCCTCCAGTTCCCGCCTAAGCTCAAGCGCTTCAATACCGGCCAGCAGCACAATGCCGATTCCGTGAGTATCGTTGAGCTGCCAGGTGAGCTGTTCCTTGTAATACAGTTTGTTGAAGGAATACCCCGATCCCCGGCAGACGCCATAGACGTTCCCCTGATGGTCGATGCAGTATTCGGCCAGTGCCGTCCAGCCGCGCAGCGCTGCATCGGCATATGGATACGGCTCTGGCAGCCAACCTCTGCGCACACCGCGCGCAAAAGCATATACGAACATCGAAGAACACGATGCCTCCGCATAAGCTTCGGGATCGGTCAGAACCTGATGCCATAATCCTTCCGCATCCTGCAGCCGTAAATAACCTTCGCACAACAGCCGGTAATAATCCAGCAGTTCTTCCCGCTGCGGATGCTGCTCCGGCAGTACCTCCAGCAGCTCAGTCAGCGAGAACAGTACCCAGCCATTGCCTCTTCCCCAGGCTACCCCGTTCGGCTTGCTGAATTTGTAATCATACACATGATACATAATGCCAAGCTCCGGCTGGAACAGCCGATTACGGTAATGGAGAAACTGTGACACTGCATCATCCAGATAAGCGGGATCGCCCGTCAACAGATAATACCGGCTCAGGAACGGAGTGCTCATATATAGATCATCGCACCACATCGTTCCCTGCATGAAGTCGGTGGTGCCCCGTGTACGGTAGAGCGCCCCCTCCTCATCGCGGGACTGCGTATTTTGAATATACCGGGCGATATACGCCGCTGTTTCGGACGCTCCATGCAGCGGCTGTTCGGCATGAGCGGCGAGCATCACCGCACCGAAGGAGCCGCAGTCATCCAGTGAGTCCATGAGCGCCAATTGCTGGTTAATACCCGGAGCACCATAGCGGCTGCGGTCCCATAGCGAATAAGCATGGAGCCGGGTACACTGCTCAATATGTCCTCTGGTATATGCGGAATAATGAGGATCGCCCAGAGCCTGACCGGTACGCAGCAGACCATAGAGGGTCACCCCCAGCGGATAATTCCAGCGTCCGTACAGCGCACTCTCCAGATAGGGCCTGACTGCGCCACCAGGACGGTCCACCCGCCAAAAGCATTCCTCCGCCCCTTCACCGAAGGGAGCATCCATAGAAGCCGCTTCCGCAGGCTGCGGTGCCGCCGATTGCAGAAACGGACCCAGGTACAGCCATGGCCCGGTCTGCCCTTCCACCGGGAAAGGACTCACCAGCTTCACTGTGCCGTGGACTCCACTGGCGCCAGCTCCCTTGTTCAAGGTTCCCTGCGGAGAGCAGCAGGGTGAAGCTTCCGCAAGAGCCGCGCTACACTCCGCTTCCACCTGCACCTCTGCTGTGTTCCCAGCCTCCGCCGCTTCCAGGCGGAAGCCCCACCCGGGGCCGCCGCACACGGCCTCGACCAGCAGGTCATGGCTGCCGAAGCTCAGCGGCAGCACACACTCAAGGCCGGCACTCGCTTCGGGCTGGATGGCGGCAAGCCTGCCATCCACGCAGACCTTGAGTGCCGCTACATCCCGGCTGCGGAGGACCAGCCGGACGTTCATTCCGCCCGGCGCACTCACCGCCAGCCGGCTCCAGGCCAGCGCCTTCGCGCCGGGCACCGCGCCGAGCACGCGCGCGAGGTTCCCGCCCTGTGCCTTGGTATCCGGCCATCCGGCCGCCGGATACCAGGCACAGCGGGCCGCCAGCGCAGCTTCGGCGGCCTCCGCGGCTTCGCCGCAGCGCACACTTCCGCGCTGCGAAGGCTCCGCGCGGTGCGCCGCAGCCTCTCCCTCAGAAGCGCCGCCGCCCTCCGGCTGCAGCGTCCATCTGCTCTGCTGCGGCGCGCTGTAGATCCAGCCCTCGCAGCCGCTGCGCTCCGCAGTCGGGGCCAGAAAATGCAGCGGAGCCCCCTTCACGCTCCCGGTGCCAAAAATCCCGCCGCAGCCGGTGCCGACGGCGGTACACTCCAGCAGGAACTGATTCCAGCCTGCCTTCAGCCCGGTACGAAAGAATGCCTTGCGGTCCGGGAACACATCATCGTTCAGATTGGACGCGAACACGGCAATGCCGTTGACATAGACTGTCACCGGACCGAAGCAGCTGAGCGCGAGCGGGATTTCGCAGTCTGCATCGCTCCACAGCTTCCCCCAGGCATAGACAAATTCCCCGTCCCGCAGCTCAGGCAGCCGTTCTTTCAGATTCATCTCATACCGGCAATCCGGCAGGCGCGGGAAGCTGTTCTCCAGATGAACGCGGTAGACCGGAGGCTGCGGCGGATTTGCACCAATATAGCGATTCGCTATGATGGCAAGCATCGCTTCCGTATGCTCTCCGGCTGTGCGGACGATGGAATGACGCGGATGAAAGTAGGCGGGAACATTGGCCTGCTCGGCATCACCCTTCACGTCATGCCCTTCCTCTGCACTCACCGCTGCATTCTCGTCCCTGCCCCCCATCACAACGCCACCTCACCGCCGGGGTACAGGGTGGAGCTGTACAGCCGTTTGGGCTGGGGCAGTTGCTGCCCGGGATAGACCGCTTGCAGCGGAAGAGCTTCACCGGCATAGACAGCGGCCAGCTCATCCGTATAAATAATGACCTGCTCGGTTCCGCTGCCCAGCAGATCCCCGTGTACGGCGTAGCCCTGCTCGGTGAACTCGACAACGATATTCATATAGCCGTCATACAGTGCGGGAAGCACGGCTTCCCCACGGCGGTACGCCAGAATATAGTCGGGTGCATCCGGCCAGAACCGGCTGACGGCTTCGACAATGGTCAGCCAGCCGTCAGTGGTACGCTCTTCCTTCCACAGCTCCCGGCCGGATTGGTCCAGCAGGAACATAGCGTCCTTGCCCCGAAGACCCTTGCCGTCGTCCTCGCGGACCAGACGGTCAAGGCCCGCAATCTGCAGGCCGGGCAGGTCCGGGCGGAACCGCCCAAGCGCCAGATGCTGCGACTCGACTGAGCCTTCATACCGCCATAGCTCATGCCCGTTACGGTCGTACATCACCGTCACACTACCGCCGATGACCAGCTCCGGTACCCCGTCTCCATTCACATCGCCCACCCACAGACAGTCGGCATGATCGTCCAGATCCTTGCAGCTCCATAGCCGCTTGCCCTCCGCACTCAGCAGATCATATCCGGCCATCACCTCATCGCGCCCGTCACCGTCCAGATCGTACACCCACGGATAATGCCCTACATTGCCCTGATGGGTCCAGAGCAGCCGGAAGTCCCGATCCAGCGCCCACAGCTGATGGTAGCGGTCTTTGAGAATAATGTCGGAAGGATAGCTGCCGCCTGACAGGTTGGCAATAATGATGCAGTCATGAGCCTCCTTCGCCGGCAGCGGATGAACCGCTTTGACTTTGCCCGTCGCCCCCTCCAGAATATGCAGCTGATCCTTCATCACACACAGCACCTCCAGCGCCCCGTCACCATCGATATCGGCAATCTGGGCCGGATAATCGGAGCCTTGGCTGCCTGCGTTCGAATCCGGCTTTCCCGTCTGCCACAGCAGACGGCCATCGAGATTATAAGCCGTCAGGCACTGCACCTGATGCGGAATATAACGTACATCCTGGCGGTTATCCGGCTGCACCAGCAGCAGTTCAGCCCGGCCGTCCCCGTCCAGATCGCCGAGCAGCATTTTACATCTTGGACCGGCGGCAGAGATATCCAGCCCGGCCAGCCGGTGCAGCTTTTGACTATGATCCTTATGATTCACAATACATCCTCCTTCACTCTATCCCTGTTCTGTATCAGCCTAGATCCACAGTCTGTCCCCCGGGCACCTCGACTATCGTACCGTCAATCTCCAGCCAGACAGCAGCCGCTCCCGGATTATAGACCCAGTCCCTTGCCGCCGAGAACAGCAGCCCCCGGCAAGCCTTCATGTAATGCACCAGCTCCAGATTCGTTGCATACCAGATGTCGCCGCGTCCGCCCGCCATGGCGCAGAAGCGCTCCATCAGCTCCCAGTTGTTGTCATTGTCGAACTCGTAGCTATGTCCCCACACATACATCAGGTACAGATACTGCCGCTTATGCAGCCCCACAAAAGTCTCCGCGTGAGCCAGCAGCTCCCGGTTATGATGACAGGTCGCCTGCCACTCCAGCCAGTCCTCCGGGAGGGCGAACCCGCCGGTAGACTGCACTGTGCGGGCATACTCAATGCCCAGGTGCGGCAGCAGCGCCTTGATCTCCTGCGTATAGGAGCCGTTCGGGTAAGACATACCGCGCACAGGCTGGCGGACCAGCCCTTCCAGCACCCTGCGGTCCTCCATAATCTCCTCCACGACCAGCTCCTGCGGGCAGCGCGCCAGCGTCGGATGGCTCCGCGTATGCACGCTGACCTCATGTCCGTGGTAGAGAGCCGCAACCTCGTCCGCCCTGATGCGGTCTCCTTCGCCAAGCAGCCCCGAATTCAGATGGAAGCTGCCCTTGATTCCATACTGATTGAACAGGCCGACCAGCCGTTCATCCGCCCGCCGTCCGTCATCATAGCTCATGGTCAGCGCCTTATGACGGCCTTGCGGATAGCAGTAATACACTCCCGGCATTGCAGTTAAGCCTCCTTCGAATAAAATCGTCCGTCCCTAAGAGGGACGCATATGTTCATCCGCCCAGCCAGCGATCCTCACGGAGCATAGACAATCAGATCGCTATATTCCGCAATCAGCGGGGCCATCTGGCGGAAGCCTAGTCGGCCTGCGCCGAGCAGCGGACCGAAGGACGAGCCGTCATCCACCCAGTGCAGCACCGGCAATTCATTAATTGTGAAAGTTACAGCAGTCCCCCGCTTCACCATCAGCATCCGGTAGGCCTCAGTCATATCGGAGGTATCCGGGAGCGGATCGGCTCCTTGGGCGACAAGGTGGAAGCCGTAGCTTTTGCGCAGATTACAGGTATGAAAAGCCCGCTCCTCCTCCCACATCCGGCGAAAATACGAGATATGATAGGCATCCATCTCCCCATGATGGTACTGGTCATATTCGCCCGTGCGGACCGGCAGGGACGGGTCGAACAGATCCTTGCCCCCGGCACCGGCAGCCGCGAAGAACAGAATGGCCAGCCCCGGCTCCCGCAGCGGACGGAATCTCCAGGAGACGGCAAGCTCCGCCGGAAACACCTCAGGGCACCAGAAAACCACATTCGCCTTCTGTCCTTCCTCAGCCCCCCGGGTGCTCTCCAGCCGCAGCCGCCCCTGCGGAAAAGTAACTGCACCATCGCCTTCCATCCGGAAGCCTTCCAACTGGGCGGGACCCTCCAGCTTATTACGGTAGATCTCCCGCCAGCCCTCAGGAATGCCTGCATCAGCCTGCTGCGTAGTCATTGAACCACATCTCCTTTCCCGGCACCCGCACGCTTGTCAACTCTGGCACCAGCCCTCGCACTAATCCCAGATTCTGAACCAGTTCCTGAACCAGCCTCCTCACCAGCTCACGCACCATCCCCAGCACTTCCGCCATCTTCCACATTAGCTAAGGCACTAGCTGCATCACCCGCTCCCGACACTCCTTCCCGTGCAGGCAGAGCTTCAGCGATCAGCTCCAGCGCAATAATCGTATTCAGCGACCACTGTGAGGCCTCATTCGTATTCATCCAGTCCACTTCATCCAGCGCTTCCGTATACGTAACCCGCTTCAGTTCCTCCTCCAGCCGGAGCTTCCCGAACGGATTCTCAAACAATATGCTCCAGCAACGTTCCGCCGTAGCCCGGTCATCCTTGACCCATGCGCCATAGGCGGCAATAGCCACGCTAAGCACCGGATGCTCAAACCGCTGCTTGCCTGTAATCGCGCCCCCGGATCTACGCAACTGTTCTTCCTCAGGCAAGTTATAGAAGACACCGAACTCCGCCAGCATGTCCTCCCACTCCGGGTCCTCCAGCATCATCGCCAGCTCGAACCACACCTGCGGACCACCCATGCAGATCGCCAGATGCCGCCCCCAGTTGTCATCGCCCATTGGGCTGAGAATTCCCGTTGCGGGGTCGTATCCATAGGTTGGGCCGGAGATCAGCCGCAGATTGGCCGCTTTGATGCGGTCGATGCCTGTGAGGATTTTGTCGCGGTAGGCCGTATCCTCATAACGTTCCCAGCGGGTCATCCAATTGGAGCTGAACGCCGCCCAGTCCGGTCCCACCCGCACATGGGTCTTGAATTCGTCCTTCGGAAAATATGCCCGCATCGGGTCCAGATTCACCGTGGAATAATCCGCATCCTTCACACTGTCCATGATGTCGCCGGTCCGCTCATCACCGGTTAGATAATAGTAGTAGCGGTGCAGACCCGCCATAGCAATCCGCGCTTCCTTACAGCCGCAGCCCCAATGCACGACATTATGCCGGGAGCCAAGGCCCGCATATTCTCCGAAATGATACATATCCACCTCGCTGGTATGCCGGGTCATTGCTTCGGCCATCCGGTAAATATCCGCGCGTCCGGTCCGCAGGAAGCTCACCCACAGCCACATATTCGGCACCAACTCGGCATTCTGCCAGGCACAGCCGCCCAGATCATAATTCCAGACATGGCGGACCGGATCATAGCTGTGCATGAAGTCGCCGTAATCCCACAGGCCGTACCACTTCCGCTGCTCAATCTCCTTCTGGTAAAAACGGGTGATCCCGTCCAGCCGGTCCTCCAGGTATGCCTTGGCCGGCGTGCTCCGGTCCGGCAGGCTCCACAGTCCAAACGCCCGGCTGCGGTGGTAATACTCGGGCTCACAAACCAGCAGCGGCGTTTCATCCGCCTGCTGCTGCATCTGCTGAAGCCGCGCAGAATCCGGTGTCCGCGTGGTACACCACAAGGTCAGTTCATTCGTATTGGCGATGCCGTAAGGGGTGGCCCGCAGCTCCTCCGCGCCTTCATAGGAGGACTCGACATGCGTCTTCGTATCATAGTGCCGCAGGTCCATTGCCGGAGCTTCCGGCGTCCAGAACCAGACGGTTAACGCCGCTTCCGCGCCGGAGGTACCGCTGATCTCCAGCCCGGACGGGTACTTCTGCCAGAAATCCTTCACTCCGGCAGCCAAGCCTCCGCTGTCACAGCCGATATAACCCAGCCCTCCGGCCCTCCGGCCTTCAGCGCCCTTAATCCAGGTGCAATCCGGCCCTGTACGCTTGTGAACGGCATAATGCTCGGAGGAAGACTGCACCAGCCGGAAGTCATTCCATACCGCAGAATCCTGAAGCAGGCTGGTGAAATAGGCATCCTCCACGGGATCGAAGTGCTGGCTCTGCCCTTCGAGCTGCCCGGCGAACATCCCGGCATATTTGCCCCGGGTTCTGCGGGTCTGGAGCGTCTTGGGGGATTCGCTGAAGATTCCCCCGCTGCCCGCCAGCCGGACATGACGGTTGTACAGCGGACCGCTGAGCGGCACCTTGAACAGCAGGCCCAGCCCCTTGATGAAATCCTGCTGCGGGTTGCCGTCATAATGGAAGGTATGCACCAGCCGGATGGACGCAAGCCCGGCATAGAAATAGAGCCGCAAAGTATAAGGAAGCCATTCCCTGGCTCCCTTTGTGCTTCTATGCCGCCCGTCCAGCCGGATCACGGCACGCACCGGTCCCCGCTCCTCCAGACTGGCCTTCAGCGTCACTCCGGTGAACCGCTCCTGCCGCAGCGTCAGCTCCCCGCTGAGGATGTCCCGCTGCTCGCGGAGACAGACCAGCTCGCTTCCGCTGCACACCATCTTACCCGAGCCTAATCCCAACCACGCCTCCGCAGCTCCATAATATCCATGATCGCCGTCCGGTCTCCCGGATTCCGCCGTGTCCCGGCGGATGATCCGCGAGATCACACCCGGGCCATGCTTGACCACGGTGCAACGAATGCTGCCGGTATCGACGATATAAGACTCCTCCGTCTCTTTCACGGATACCTCGAAGGCTGCTGGCACAGTGTTCTGCCCGGCAGAGCGTTCCAGCGTGTATCCTGCCGTACTCCCTTCAGGGCATACGGCAGAATGCAAAGACCATTTGATGCTGCCGTCCGGCCAATACGCAGCCGGGCGGCTCTGCAGCGGCAGACGGGAACCGTCATCCGCGCCTCCAAGATATAACGCGGCCAGTTCGCCGCGCTTCAGATCGCCCTTGGACCAGGGAACCCCCCAGGTCACTCCCGTAGCCATAGCAGGCGGGTTCAGCCACCGTAGCTGGACTGGCAGGGCTGAGGATAAAGAGGTCATCTTCTGTCATCTCCTAGATGGGACATCACCCGGACGAATGAACCGTTCCCGGAGCAGGAGGCCTGCGGACACCGGGATCACGGGAAGTGAGCCGCAGTCATTCTGGAGCCGGTCCCCGCTTACCGGGTCCCGTTCTCCTTCTCCCCCTCCTGCCGGCTCAGCTCACGGTAACGTGTCGGAGTGATGTCCTCCTGTTTTTTGAAAATCCGGTTGAAATAGCTCTGCTGATAGCCGACCTGCAAGGCGACATCGTTCATCTTAAGATCTGTGTCCCGCAGCAGCTCCTTCGCCTTGGTGAGCCGCAGTTCCGTTACATAATCGATGAAATTCTGCCCGGTGACCCGCTTGAACGACTTGCTGAGCAGAAAAGGGCTGGTGCCTGTATAATCCGCACAGCTGTCCAGCGAGATATTGTCCATATAATGCTGCTGAATGTACAGCATCGCCTGGTCGATCGTCCGTCTGATCCCGGCGTCCGACCGTTCACACAGCTCCTTCAGGAAGGGGGCAGTCACCTGCGTGCGGAACCAGGAGAGAATCAGGCCCGGCTCATGGATCTGCGAGAGGCTCGCATACAGATTCCTGCCGCGCAGCAGCTCGCTCTGGGCCATCCCGGCCTCCAGCACCGCATGAAGGATCGCGCCGAGCAGATGCAGCATGCCCTGCTGTACGTCGATCACCTTCGCGCCGCCCGCGGAGAGCGTCTCCAGGAATTCCTCCAGCAGCCGGTCCGCCTCCTCTGCTTCTCCGGTCCGCAGCGCCTGAATCAGCCCGCGCTCCAGCGCGAAGGAATACTGCGGCAATGGGGCGCCCTGCCCCTCCCGCTCCAGCTGCTCCAGGCTGATGATTTGGTTCCCGCCTCCGTACCTGCTGTGGCTGGCCGCCTGCTTCGCCGCCTCGAACGCCCGCGGAATCGCGGAGATGCTCCCGATCCTTGCACTGTACGCCACCGTGGCCTGCAGCTTAAGCATCCGGCTCAAGGTAGCCGCCAGCTCTTCACCGAAGGCGCCCACGCGGGCCGGATCAGGGCCGCTTCCCGGTTCCATCAGCAGCATACCGGAGGTAAGGTCATGCAGATTGACCGTCTCCGCCCGGCCGAAATGCTCACGGGCAAGCTCCAAGGTAATATTGACGGCCGCGAACGACACCAGACTCTCGTCGCCGCTGCGGAACTTGGCCTCCAGGCTGGAGATGCCGGTCAATTGGATATACAGCACCACGAACGTACAGTTCTCCACTTCCCACTTATACTGCTTCATCCGGCTCTGAAGATCCTGTTCGGAATAGGCATACAGATACCCCTGGAACAGCTGGTGCAGGAAGCTCTGCTGCACATGCGGAAGCTGCTCCGAGAGCGTGTACTGGAGAGCATGCTGCTGTCCGTGCAGGTTCTGCCAGTGCCGCTCGATCAGCGTCAGCTCATCCACCCGGTCCCCGGAGGCCGCATGCTCAGGGAGCAGCGTCTGAAGCAGGCGGCGGACCGGCGAATAGATTCTGCGGGAAGCAATCCAGGACAGGACCGCCGCCAGCAGCAAGGCGCACAAGCTGACCAGGATAATCATCCGGGACAGCCAGACCACTGGAGAGGTTACGCTGGAGATCGGAGAAGCCGACACATACCGCCATTCACTGGCAATCCGCGAGAAATCACCATAGGTCACCGCATAAGTAACCCCATTCCAGTCATACAAAAAGGATCCGCTATCCTGGCTGCCTTTGGCTGTAATCGCCGTCCGCAGCGCCGTAACCAGCGGCGTGGGCGCATCCATCCCGCCCCCCGAGATGAACAGTCCGCCGGATTTCTGCTCCATGAACACCTCCCCCGTGTTGTACGGGGTCATGGTCCGCAGCATCGCGGATACCTTCTCTGTATCCATCCGCAGCAGCAGCGCCCCGAAGGGCTCCCTGCTGCCGCCGGGGATATGGTGCACCAGCGTCAGTTCCTTCTGCTCCGGGTTCACCGGATCAAAAGCCCATTCCGTCCAGTACGTGCTCCGCTCCTGCTTCAGCAGCTTCCCGTACAGCACTTCCTCCTCCGCAGACAACGTCCCGTACTCCGTTCCGAAGCGTACCGGCTGATTACCGGCCAAATACAGTTCAACCTGCCGCACCATGGAATTGGAACCCTGCATGACTACCAGCGTCTTGGTAATATCCCAGGCCCGTTCATGATTCCGGGTGAAATCCATGTTGCTCAGTCCGTAGTCGAACTTCGGATCGAACGCCCAATGGGCCAGCATCAGCTCCAGATTGGACAATTGATCATTAATGTTGTCCGCCCGCTGCTCAATCTGCCGGTTATGCATCCGGAGCAGCTCCTTTTCCAAACTTCCCCCGGCCATAAAGTAAACCAGCAGTCCAATGATCAGCCCGGGAATGGACGAGACGATCAGCACAATAATGAGATTATTGCGGTAATAACGGCTCTTGCGTCCCGCCCGGCCTCCGGCATACCTGTTCCGTGCTCCTGCCGCTTCATTCTCCATTCGTTTCACCAGCCGAATCCTTAGTTTAGGGTTGCCGCCATGCAGCCGCAGCGGGGACAGACCGGCCGGAGACTGGAGCAGGACCGGACTTTACTTGCCGCCTGAGGCGTACAATTCATTCATTTCCTTCACAAGCTCATCTCCGCCGGTCTTCCGCCATACCTCAAAAGCGGACTTCAACCCGGCCTCATCGATCTGGCCGACAATAAATTTGATGCGCGCATCGTTGATCACGTTATCGAGCTGCGAGCCCTTTTGCGTATAGACTGCCGAGATCAGCGCTTCGACGGGATTAGTCACAATCGTCGCTTCATTCGTCTTCTGTACCTCAGTCTGCTTCAGCCGCAGCGGCGTCTGCTTCACCTGCTTCGCCTTGTCCTCAGGAATGAACGGCAGCATCTGGTTCAGGCCTTCCACTTCCGATTCCAGCAGAACGGTATCGCTGGAGCGTTCGATATATCCGTCTACCAGCTTGTAATGCACGCCTTCAATCCCATAGTTCAGCATCGTCTGCAGATCCTCATCATTCAGCCGGTCCAGGAAGGTCAGCACCCGCTTCAGCTCCTCCTCGGTTTTGACCGAGGACTTCGGAATCGCCAGCATGCCGGAGAAGCCCGAGGTCGGAAGCGTATGCAGCGCGCCGTCCGCTCCGCTCACACCGCCGATGACATCCATATAATGGCGTTCCGGCTCGTCTTTGCCTTCCTTTTGCAGAGCGGCATGAATCTTGTCATCCAGCCGGGCCGCGTTATCGACCACATCGACAATGACGCCGGCCTTGTTGTTGACGACCGGATCATTCCATTTAGAGCTGTCCATCACTGCGAAGTCGGCGTTGATCAACTGCTCGTCGTACAGCTTTTTCATGAATTTAAGCGCTTCCAAATAACCGGGGTATTCATGCTCAGGCACAAGCTTCCCTTCCTGCACACCCCACTTGTTCGGTGCTCCGAACCACAGCTTCATCGTATCGAAGCCGCTGGCCCACTGGCCGGTCCACTTGACCAGCACCATGCCATACGTATCCGCCTGGCCGTTGCCGTCTGGGTCCTGCTCTTTGAATGCTTTTAGCATATTATAGAAATCGTCCACGGTCTTCGGGGTCTCCAGCCCCAGCTTCTCCATCCAGTCCTTGCGGAACACCACACCGTTGCGTCCCAGCGCCCGCCCTCTGTAGATTCCGTAATTCTTGCCGTCGATGGCCGAGTTATTCAGAATAACCTCCTTCGCCCCGCTGAGATTCGGATAATCCTTGAGATACGGACCCACCTCCCAGAAAGCGCCGGATCTGGCCGCATTGACGAAGCTGGACGCTTTCACGTCACCTACATACATAATATCAGGCAGCTTGCCGGAAGCGAGCGTAATGTTAAATTTGTCGGCATAGGACGCATTCGGCACCCATTCGAAATGGATTTTGGTGTTCGTCAGCTCCTCCAGCTTGGCGGCGACCGGACTGCCGTCCTTCGGATAATTGGTTTTGAAAATCGGCAGCATCAATGTCAGCGCAAGCGGCTCCTCAGCCTTGGCGGTGCCGTCCGCCTTCCCGCTATCCCCGGCAGGCTCCTTCTGTCCCGCTCCCGTTTTCTCTCCATTCCCGCCGCAGCCGGACAATACACTTAGAATCATAATCATAGCCAGCAGCATGAACAACCCTTTTTTCACAGACCGTGAACCTTGGCTCCGCTTCATCTTCATCATCACTTGGCCTCCCTTTATATGTTGACTAACCGGTTACCCTTTGACTGAACCCAGCATCACCCCTTTGGCAAAATGCTTCTGCAGAAACGGATACACGCACATAATCGGCAGGGTGCCGACCACGATGACGGCCATTTTGATCGACTGCTCCGGCGGCTGCACGAAATTCGGGTCCATGGAGCTGAGATCCCCCGCTGCCGACTGGGACAGCATGACGATCTGACGCAGCATCACCTGGAGCGGCCACTTGGATGGATCATTAATATAGAGCAGCGCCGAGAAGAAGTTATTCCAGTGTCCGACCGCATAAAAGAGGGTGAACGTCGCCAGCACCGGCTTCGACAGCGGGAGCACAATCCTCCACAGCAGCCCCAGCTCCGTACAGCCGTCGATGCGGGCCGCCTCCTCCATCTCGGCCGGAAGCTCCTGGAAGAAGTTCTTCACAATAATCAGATTGAAGGCGCTGATCGCCCCCGGAAGAATCAAGGCATTCAGCGTATCGAGCAGATGCAGCTCGCGGATCACCAGATAGGTGGGAATCATCCCGCCCCCGAACAGCATGGTGAAGATGACCAGATTGAGGATCAGATTGCGGCCCATCAGGTACCGCTTCGCCATCGGATACGCCATGGTAACCGTGAAGAACAAATTGACTGCCGTCCCGATCACTGTTACGTACAGCGACACCCCGATGCTCCGGACAATGGTATCTGTAGAGAAAATAAACCGGTAGGCGTCCAGCGAGATAGTCGTCGGAATCAAAAAGACAGCGCGCTTCGTAATTTCCGCCTCGGTGGCGAAGGAACCAGCGACTACAAACAGGAACGGCAGGATGGCTGCGATCCCGATGATGCCCAGCACCACGTAATTAAAGACGTCAAAGGTGATCTCTCCGGCGCTGCGGTAACGTTTAGCCACACATAATGCCTCCTTTTCAATATAATCCGGATTCGCCCGACTTCTTGGCGAGCCAGTTGGTGCCGAGCACCAGCACGACCCCGATGACCGATTTGAACAAGCCGACGGCGGTGCTGTAGCTGAACGCCCCCTGGGTAATCCCCAGCGCATACACATAAGTATCGAAGACCTCCGCCACCTCACGGTTCAGCGCATTCATCATCAGATAGATCTGCTCGAAGCCGTTATCCAGAATCGTGCCCATCCGCAGAATGAGCAGAATGACAATCGTGCTGCGGATCGCGGGCAGTGTAATATGCCAGGTCTGGCGCCAGCGGCTGGCCCCGTCCACCACGGCTGCTTCATATTGCTCCACATCGACACCGGCCAGAGCAGCGAGGAAAATAATCGTCCCCCAGCCGCACTCCTTCCAGATGGTCTGCAGAATAATCATCGGGCGGAACCAGTCGGGACTGGCGAGGAAATCGATCTTGCGCCCGGTGAACGTGAACAGGAATTCGTTGACCGCACCGCCCTGTGTCGTAAGGAACACGTAGGAGATACTGGCGACGATGACCATCGAGATGAAGTGGGGCACATAGATCAGCGTCTGTATCGTCCTTTTATAGAAGGAGAGCCGGATCTCATTGAGCAGCAGCGCCAGAATAATCGGTGCCGGGAAAAAGAACACCAGATTATACAGCGACAGCACCAGCGTATTGCGCAGCAGCATGAAGAAATCAGGGTTCTGAAAAAACGTGCGGAAATGCTCCAGGCCGACCCAGCCGCTCTTCCAAAAGCCCAGAAAAGGCTGATAATCCTTAAAGGCGAGCAGCACTCCCCACATCGGCACATATTTGAACAGCAGGAAATACAGGATTCCGGGGCTGAGCAGAATGTAGAGCCATTTGTCCCGCTTCAGACGTCTGAAGCGCTGCTCGCGCCTGCTGCGGCGGAAGCTTGTACCTGCGCTTACCTCTGCTGCCCCCATTGCCGCTCCTTGCTTCATTGACATTCACCTCCGTATGGATAAGCAGCCTCGCTACTACACTTCACTACCTTGCCGTGGCTGCGCTTTCTATTATGGTTGGCGGGTGTTTTTCCGGCAATCGGACTTTTTGGACAGCGCTTTGAACGCCTTCTGCGCCGCTTCCGCAATAAAGTCCAAAACCGGCAAAACTTTACTATTGCATGTGGGGGGCGGACACTATATAGATTGAAATGATAATTTCATTTTTGGGAGAGTCGTGACTCCAGAGAAGTTTTGGGCTTCCGGCCGCTGTTGTCTGCAGATTTCTTTGATTAGACCGCTGTTCGCGGTAGAAATCCGCAGACAAAGGCGTACGCTACCACTCCTCCAGCTCCAAAATTCCCTTCCGCCACTCCTCCCAAAATTTATGTTTTCAAGTTTAAACTATATAGCTTAGGGATGGGGAATAGAAAGATAAGATCATACAGAACCCGTGTGGGGCTCTTTCAAGGAGGTCAAAAGAATGCAGCAAAAGCTATATTACGGCGCCGCATGGTACCCGGAGCTGTGGGGGGAAGCTGAGCGGCAGCAGGATCTTCAGCTCATGCAGGAGACCGGCATTAATCTGGTACGCATGGGCGAATTCATCTGGTCGCTGCTGGAGCCGGAGGAAGACTCCATCGATGTCCGGCCGTTCGCTGAGCATATCCGGCAGCTCCATGCCCATGGCATCGATACGGTCATGTGTACGCCGACCGCGACCCCGCCGGTCTGGCTGACCCACGGGCACCCGGAGCGCCTGCATATCCGGGCAGATGGGGCGGTAATGAGTCACGGGTCCAGACAGCATGTCTGCACGAATAACCCTTATTTCAGGCAGCGGGCTGCGGTAATTACGGAAGAACTGGCCCGGGTGCTGGGGCAGCTCCCGGGCCTTGCCGCCTGGCAGCTCGACAACGAGCTGAAGGCACATGTGGCGGAATGCATGTGCGGGTCCTGCCGCTCCCTGTGGCATGAGTGGCTGGAGCACCGTTACGGTAGCATCGGCGAGCTGAATGTAGCGTGGGGAACCGGCGTATGGAGCCACACCTACCAGCGGTTCGATCAGGTGCCGCAGCCGGTGGCTACGCCTTTTCTGCATAATTCATCGCTCGTCACCCAGTACCGGCTGTTCCAGATGGAGAAGGTTGCGGAGTTCGCAGGGGAACAGGCGGCGATCATCCGCCGCTATTCCGCATCTCCGATCACGCACAACAGCAATGTCCCTTTTCATCTGGACAATGAGCAGCTGTTCCGGGAGCTTGATTTCGCTTCGTTCGACACCTACGCTTCCCAAGCCAACAGGCACGCCTATCTGCTGAACTGTGATCTGTGGCGCGGGTTCAAGCCCGGGCGGGATTTCTGGCTGATGGAGACCGGCCCGTCCTATGCCGCCTCGCTCACAAGCTACGGCGAGCCGCACCCGGACGGCTATCTCACCGCTGAAGCCGTGGCCGCCTACGCGCTAGGGGCAGGCGCCTTCTGCTATTGGCTGTGGCGGCAGCAGCGCACGGGCAGCGAGCAGACGCACAGCTCGATTATCAGCGCCTGGGGCCAGCCTGCGCTCGGGTATGACAATGTGCGCGCGGCTTCCGCCGCCAGGCTGCAGATCGAACCGCACATGCTGAATACCCGGCCGGTGCAGGCCGAGGTGGCGATTACTTATTCGGACCGGGCCAAGGCGTTCCTGGCCACGGAGCCGCACCGGCAGCTGAACTACCGTTCCCTGCTGGGGGACTTTTACAGACGGATTCTCGATCTGGGGATTCACCGTGACCTGCTGCCGGAAGGCGGCGATTTAAGCGGCTATAAGCTGCTGTTCACGCCTTACATCCATTATCTGTCGCCGGAATATATGCAGAAGGCGCTCGCCTTCACAGCGGCTGGCGGCATCTGGATCGTTGGCCCGCTTAGCGGAGGCCGCACCGCCGAGCATACCCTGCATACAGATGCTGCTCTGGGAGAACTGGAGCGCTTCGCAGGTGTGAACACTACCTTCGTCTACCCGATGGAGGGGACGGGCAGCATCGGGGAGGCCTTCGGCTGCTCCGCACCGCTGTCGCTATGGAGCGCCGTCTTCGAGCCGCTGCCGGGCGGAGCCACCGTGATCGGCATGATCACGGAAGGCCGGACGCCGGGCCTGGCCTACCTGACCGAGCAGCCCTATGGCCGGGGAGCCATCGTCATGCTCGGCTCCCTGCCCTCGGGCAGCGAGGGCGACAAGCAGCTGTGCGCACTGATTGAGCATTATGCCGCCCGGGCCGGAGTCACCCGGCGCAGTGATGTCACGCCGGGCACCATTCTCTGCCCGAGAAGCGGCGCTGCCGGGGAGCTGTGGACGCTCGTCAACATGGACGGCCTTGGCGGCAGCGTCACCCTGCCGCGCAGCGGGCAGGATGTGTTGACCGGCACTCCTGTGCCCGCCGGTCCGCTGCCCATTGGCGCTTATGAATACAGGCTGATCTCGCTGTAGTAGTGGAATATCCTCCTGCCGATGGCGGAGAACGCTGCCTCCCAGCAAACAAGTGGAAAAACGCAGCTTGCTATGCTGGTTTCCAAGGAATTTCCGGAAGCAAGTGGATAAACAACAACTAATTATGGTCGTTTAGGCCAGTTTGGGGGAAACGGGTTCATTTAAGTGCTGTTTATCCAATTGCTGTCCTGGCATAGGACCGTTGCCGGTCAGCAGGTGGAGTTTATCCAACTCTTTCCCTCCCGCATCATACGCGAGGTGTCTAGTCATACGGAGCGTGAAGCTTACGCTGGCTGGGCCCCTCCCCCTTAGCGGTGTTTCACCAGCAAGAGGAGTGTTACCTGTGCCCATGCCGGACACAACACAAAAACACCCGGCAGCTTCTCCCGCCGCCGGGTGTTTTTCCTTTTACCATATCTGCTTATACGTTAGTCTTCTCTGCTTCTTCCGCCTGCTGGAGCAGCCCGATCTGATGCAGATGATTCAACAGCTGCTGGTAATGGTCGGCCTTCTTCTGGACGGTAAGAACCAGCTTACGGAACTGGTCTGTGTCCTGGCCCGATTTCTCCAGAATACGCAGCAGGTCGCTATTGATCTGCTCCACATCCTCCATGCTGCTCTCCTGGGACTCCTGGATTGCCTCCAGATGTTCGAAGACCTGCTCCTCCGCGACTACGATTTCATTCATATATACGGTGGACTCACCGATCTTCGCCGTGGTCTCGTTCATCGCGAGCATTCCATCCCCGGACTTGCTGTGGATCTGCTCCATGACGCGGGTCATTCCTGAGAGTGAACCCATAATCTCCTTCACATGGCTGCGGGTGCTGTCAGCAAGCTTGCGGATCTCCGTGGAGACAACGGCGAAGCCGCGTCCATGCTCACCAGCCCGCGCCGCCTCAATCGCCGCATTCAGCGAGAGCAGATTCGTCTGCTCGGCAATATCCGTAATGATCTTGGCCAGCTGCTCAATGCTGTGGAAATGCTCCCGCAGATCCTCATTCAAAGCAACGAACTCAGTAAATACCTCCGAGGCCTTCTGCATTTCCGCAGAGATCTGGATATTGGCTTCCTTGGCAAATTCGATTTTGTTGGATGAGTAGGACAAGCTGCCATACATTTCATTAATCAGATCTTCAGTCTGTCCGTTGTTGGTCTTCAAATGTTCCAGGAGCTGCTGAGTCCCGGCGATTTGGCCGATCATCTCCCCGCCGCCTGCCCGCAAGGCCTCGAAGTCCTCCACCAGTTGGGCCTCTTCCTTCAGGATAGCTCCAGTCTCAAGGCGGATCTGCTCCGCCAGGGCATATGCATGTTCCCCATAAGACACCGTGCCTGAAGCATGTACAGACGGTTCTACGCTATCGTTACCGCTGTGAGGTACATGTGCGTTAGTGCCTGCTTCCTCTACTGCGGCTTTTCCCTCTGCTATAACCGTTTCTGTTAATGCAACCGTATCCTTAGCTGCGATCACACGCTCTGCTATGGCTCTCTCCGCTAACCCGCTTGTATTACTCTGACTTTGAACGCCTTCAGCAGAGGGGGTTCTCCCCCAAGCTGTGCGCAGTTTGCTTAACCACTCCATCCGATTTCAACTCTCCCTTATTCAACCAGCAGCAGAATCATAGTCTGATTGGCATGCTTAGTATAATATTGCTCTCCATAGCTGATGAAGCCTGTAGTGTTACCGCAGAACCCAAGCATCTTCTCGTCAAAAGCTCCCCAAAGACCGTCCCGTGTAAACAGCTGGTCCCGCAGCGTACAGTTAATATTGAGGACAAACGAAGGCTTGAACGGACTGCCGCCCAGCGTCTCCTCCAGCACTGCCAGCGGATCGGCTGAACTCAGCAGCTCCACATAAGTACTAGACATAATCTGACTGTAAAATGTGACAGAGCCATCCGGATGAACCGCCTCCCTCCAGATGGTGCCTGGCCTCGTCCAAGGTGTTAAAAGATACAGCAATCATTATGTATACCAAACCTTCCTTTGCGGAATTTTCTCCCGCATACTGTTACTGAAAAATTAAGTTATAATTTTCAATACTACTCATGGTAAAGCCAGAACCGGGTTCATTGTCTGTGAACAATGTCGCAGCCTGTGCCGGGTTCCCATGTAACAAGGTTGAGCCGTTCCTGCAAACCCTGTATCATGAATATATCACAGATCACAGAAAAGAGGCCTCGGCATATGACCTATTCCCAACGCTCCACCCACCCTGCCGCCGCATCCGACTACACGTATCTAGAATATCAGATCAGCATAGCTGCCGATGAATTGGCAGTCGCGGTGAAAGCGCAGGACGAGCCCCGGGCAGAAGCTATCCGGCTAAAGATTGCTGAACTCGAAGACAAGCTTGCGCTGCTTGAGGATTAAGTACAACTACTCTATCCCCACCACGGAAGGAAGGCTGATACAATGGCGATACGCGGATATTACTTTGCAATGGAAGATGAACTGGTGCAGCAAATTGCCGCAGGCAGCACCCCGCTGGCGAGCTTGAACATAGACAAGTACCCGGGGCTGGATATCGACCGTACCTGGGAGGCGATTCACTACCTGCTCTGCGGTGATATATCGGATGGGCCAGCGCCGCTCGGATATGTGGTCCCGCTGCACTCCGACCAGGGCATCGAGTTCGGGGCATACGGGGCATTCTGCCTGCGTGCCGGACAAGTGGCCGAAGCGCTTGACGCTATTTCCCGGCTGGATGAAGCTCAGCTGCGCCTGCGTTATGATTTCCGGACCATGGCCGAGGAGGAGGTCTACCCGCTGGACCCTGATACGGTGTCTGACGATGATGCGGATGCTTTCTTTGCCTATCTGCTCCAGTTCTTCACCGAGATCCAGCGGTTCTACAGCCAGACTGTCGCTGCTGGTAAAGGCATTATTTTTTATTTGTTTTGAAGCCTGGCTCTCCCGTCAGATGGCGCGCTGGACTAGGTGGTTTATGGCGAGTGAGGTGCGTGCGCTGAATTCAGGGGCATTTGTGCCCCTGATTCCCGTGTCTAGCCCGCATTCGGCGAAATCAAGGGCACTTATGCTCCTCATTTGCTCGTTTCAGCCGTTTGTGCCGAATTCGGGTGCACTAATGCTCCTGATTTGCTCATTTCGGCCGCTTGCGCCAAATTCAGGTGCACTTGTGCACCTCATCGGCCTCCCACTTCCCACCCGGCAGCTATTAGAGGGATTTATACACTTGATTTCCTCATTCAGCCCACTTCCAGCAAGATTAGAGGGATTTATACACTTGATTCTCTCATTCAGCCCACTTCCAGCAAGATTAGAGGGATTTATACACTTGATTTCCTCGACGCAGCCACGCTTCCGGCCTACGGTGATCAGGGGAGGAAGGCGGGAGACCGTCTCACCTTCCGCGACCACCAAAAAAGGCTATCCCTGTCACTGCTGACAGTGGGATAGCCCAATCACTCAGTTACTTCACACCATTCTCACTCTAGCTCAACCTAAGTCATCTGTCTTACTTTAGCTCATCTAGCTCAACCTAACTCATCTATCTTACTCTACCTCATCTAGCCAAACCTAACTCTTCTGGCTCATCCTAGCTCATCTAGCCAAACCTCACTCATCTCTGTCTCACCCTAGCTAATCTACCTCACCCTAGCCACCATCAACCTCGTTCCAGTTCACCCTCAGCCTCGCTCCAGCCTAACACCGCTCCAGATCTGGCTCAACATCCGGCCCGCTCTACTCGCCTTCCGCAAACCATCGCCCGCAGCTTGCGCTTAGACCAGCTTCACCAGGCTGTAATTCTTCTTGCCCTTGCGGACGATGATGAACTTGCCGCCGATGGCATCTGCAGCTGTTATCTCCGTCTCCAGCTCATTCACACGCTCCCCGTTGATCGAGATTGCGCCCTTAGTAATATCCTCGCGCGCCTGGCGTTTGGACGGCTCCACTCCCAGGTCCACGAGCCAGTCTACAATGTTCTTGGTCTCAGTCCCCGCTGTGAAGGTCGGCATTTCCTTGAAGCCTTCCTCGATTTCGTCCGCAGTCAGGGAGCGGATATCGCCGCTGAACAGTGCCGCGCTTATACGTTTGGCCTGCTCCAGCAGCTCCTCGCTGTGCACGAAGCGGGTCATTTCCTCGGCCAGCGCTTTTTGCGCTTCGCGTTTATGCGGCTCAGTGGCTACCTTCTCCTCAAGCGCCTCAATCTCTTCCTTGCTCAGGAAGGTGAAGTACTTCAGGTATTTAACCACATCACGGTCATCGGTGTTCGCCCAGAACTGGTAGAACTCGTAAGGGGTAGTCTGCTTCGGATCGAGCCAGATGGCGCCGCCGGCGGTTTTACCGAACTTCGTACCGTCAGCCTTCAGCATGAGCGGAATGGTCAGGCCGAAGGCTTTGGCTTCGTTGCCTTCTTTTTTACGGATCAGATCGAGGCCGCTCGTAATATTGCCCCATTGGTCCGAGCCGCCGACCTGAAGCTGCACATCCTCGTTCTGGAACAGGTGCAGGTAGTCAATGGACTGCAGAATCTGGTAAGCAAACTCCGTGAACGAGATGCCGCTGTCCAGACGGCTGGCGACTACATCCTTGGCGAGCATCGTGTTGATGCTGAAGTTTTTGCCGAAATCACGCAGGAAATCAATGACGTTCATATCCTTGGTCCAATCATAGTTGTTGACCAGCCGGACCTGGTTGTCGTTGTCAGTCAGGAACAACTTCTTCATCTGGGCCGTCAGCGCATCCACATTCTCCTGCACCTGCTCCAGCGTCTGCAAAGAGCGCTCACTCTGGCGTCCGCTCGGATCGCCGATTGTTCCCGTAGCTCCCCCGATCAGAATCACCGGACGGTGACCCGCCAGCTGGAAGCGCCGCAGCACCATGAACGGAATCAGGTGGCCGATATGCATACTGTTGCCCGTCGGGTCCACGCCGCAATACAGCGATACCGCCTTACTCTCCGTCAATTCACGCAGTCCGTCCGCATCTGTCTGCTGGTTAATGGCATCGCGCCACAATAGCTCGTCGATAATGTTCAACATGTACAGCCCCTTTTGTGTAAGTGATTGTTCTATATCCCTTGGTATCCGTCAAAAAAACAGCAGCCATACCGCAGCAGCCTCAGAAGCTTAAGCCCGCCACGCACCCAGCCCGCAAACCGCACAGACAACAAAAAATCGCCCCTTGTCTATTCAGACACAGGGACGATTATCATTAACCGTGTTACCACCCAAATTGCACAGACCTGATGCTGCACGCAGGTCCATACCACTCTCAGGCGAGTTATCGTTCGCTTAGCTCCGCTTGGCATTACCCAAGATACTCCCGAGGCGTAATTCGCAGTCCGCTTGTGTGTACCGGGTTCCATCGACCCCCGGCTCTCTGGGAACAGGGACAAGGCTGCTACTGGCTCGTTCAACGTATACCAACTATAAGATTACAGAAAGTATAGCCGCTTCTAAAATGGTTGTCAATGCGGCTGATGCAAGGAATTCTTTTCGCCCCTTCCTCAAGCATGAACGGGCAGGAGAATCCCCACATCACTGAATACTTTCGTGATCACTGCGACTGCGGATTGCGGCAGTTTGCCCTGCCGGACCAGCTTCTCTCCTGCAATAAGAAGAGCCTGCAACAGATCCACGAACTTGGCATTATGCTTAATCGTCTCACGGTCCTGCAAAGCAGTGTACCATAAGTATGCAGCCGGGTCAGTGCCCAGTTCCATCGCCGCAAGATAGAAAGCCCTATTCGGTATTCCGCTGTAATAGTGTACGCCTCCGCCATCATCACCTAGGGGGATTTCCATATACTTGCTGAAGTGAGACACTTGCCTGTCTCCAATATAGGCTGTCCCCGGCTCCTTCATGGATCTGAGCGCTTTGCCGGGAAATTCTGTACCCACAATCTCATCACCGATGAGCCAGTCGGCCGTTCGTGCGGTTTGCCCTTTTACATACTGCTGCACGGCAGTTCCGATGACATCCGAGAAATGCTCGTTAAGTGCTCCGGATTGTCTCATGTAATCAAGATGATTGACATACTGGGTGACACCATGAGCCATTTCATGAGCGACAACATCAAGGCTCTTGCTAAGATTGATGAACCATTTTCCGTCTCCGTCACCGATAGCAAGCTGATTCTGGTTGGGTAACCACACGGCGTTATTATAATTTTTCTTAAAGTGAACATTGCATATAACATCCATCCCCTCATCGTCGATGGAATTCCGGTTAAGCTTGTGTTTGAAGTACTCCAGCGTTTTGCTGGAGAAATCGAAGGTAAGGTTTACAGCCTGATCGTTATGCAGAGCATCTCCTTCTTTGCGGCTTAATTTATACCGGAGCTCTCCCGTGCCCTGACTGTCATATACTACACATTTCGGGTTATGGCTGGCTTCGAAGGCGTTATTTACCGCCTGGCCTTCCGTTTTTTTTACCTGCTTCTCTTTCTTGGCTAACTCCGCCATACCAGCAAGTGTGCGTTTCGCATCCTCATTCCCTTTTTCCGCCAATTCCTCAAGTAAAAACTTGGGGATAAATCCTTCTTCATGTTCAATATGTCCGCTCATCATGATGCTCCTTTCGCTCTAATTAGACAGCTGCGCAGACTTTTGAGTCAGATGATTACATTCACTAACCGGACGTTCCATATGGCCCTGGTCATCGGTGCACCAGGATTGCGACTGGAAGGAGAGGAACAGGCCGAGCCATTTGTCTTCCTGCTCAAAATGAATCACAATTCCGCCATCCTGCCAGATGCCGTCGTCCGCTTTGTATTTTTGAACATTCCCTTGATTCATGTGGATATTGTGGATACCGCCCGGGAAAGGCTCACCGTATACATAAATTTTAGCTGTTTCATCTTTAATTGCACGTTGCAAATAGGCATCAACCTTCTCATTCAGGTCATTATCGGGACCGTCTTCATTGTATGGAAGTGCGATCATCTTCGAGGGGTCAAACAGTCCGCCGCGGATGTAGTCCAAGGCAATTTCATCACGGTTGGATTTACCAATTTTAGTAATCCCGTCCTTTAAACTCTGCAGGTGGGTAATCTGTTCAGAATTAAATTTATCTCCGACCAGATAGAGCAGCTCTGAAGGGGCCTCGGTGGATTGTACATTGATGGCTAATTTGTATTCTCTGCCGGCAGCCTTGACCACAGCATGATAATGCGGGGTGCTGTCG
This sequence comes from Paenibacillus sp. FSL P2-0089, assembly GCF_038595095.1. Taxonomy (NCBI): domain Bacteria; kingdom Bacillati; phylum Bacillota; class Bacilli; order Caryophanales; family Paenibacillaceae; genus Paenibacillus; species Paenibacillus sp. FSL P2-0089. The sequence continues at coordinate 1,672,084 of NZ_CP152006.1, read as the reverse complement.
CCTGTGGGAGGTGCAGGTATTCCTTTGATGATTTTTCCTTTTAGTACGCCATATGGATTCAGTGGCATTATACTCGTCTCCTTTAATGTGTAGTTTGTGGTGTATGAGCCTTCATTAATTTCTCAAGTGCCCATTTGGTTTTGGAAATATCCTGCTCGAGCAGCAGATTAGCCTCTTTGAACAGAGTAATGAATTGTTGATGCTTGTCCGCTGCTTCGGTATCGGTCGCGTTCTTTATTTTCATTGTTGCTTCAGCGATACGTTCTGCCCCGATGGTCCAGACTTCCAGGTGAACTTTCTCCTGTTCCCACTTACTATTATATTTCTCGGACCGGATAGGACCCGTTACCCGGGTATCTGCTATAGACTTGAAGACACTGCTGTTTTTAAAAGGCTGCGGGGCTTTGTCTAGGATCAGTTGCTTCCATTGTCCCTCAGGCTGGTCTTCCAGAGCAATGTCAAAGTCTTTTGCCAGAGATAACGCTTGTTTCGTGTATCCCCACTCGACTTCGGCCTCATATTCACCGGGTGTAAATCCTTCAGCGACTGCTTGCTTCATTGCACGATCCAAACTCTGGTAATCCCTGATACGTCTCTTGTAGGTAAGCTCCCATTTCTCTTCCTTGAAACGGCTACGGACAATCCACCCCGTCTCATAAAGCTCTAACTTTGGTGTATCCATCAGATGAATTTGCATTTTGTCCTTGAGTTCAAAGGAGAGACCGGCAACTTTAGGAAGCAGTTGTCCATCTCCCCCCAGCAGCACCTGCTTAGGGTCAAGGAAAAGCTTACATTCAAAAGATATTCCTTCGGGCATGATTGGAGACATCTCCTTATTAGTTAAAAATCAAATGCATCAGCAATCTCATAACCTTGCCCTTCACCCTTAGGCTTAAGCAAAATCAATCCGAGGTAAGGTCTGGCTTCGATCTGATTATTAAAGGAAAAGCTATGCGCCACTAGCACTGTATTAGTGCTCTCTGAGGGAATGGATTCCAACAGGCTCACAAGGCGCGTCTTCATCACCATTGCTTCACCGGCCGGATTCTCCATAAACAATGTATCCATATGAGCCAGAGCTTCTTCAACCCGGATACTTTGAAAAGCAGCCTTCCCTGTCTCCTGTGTCCGATGCGTAGGACTGGTTAACACAGGAAGACTTAGCTTAATATTCTGTTCCCTCATCCAGTTGCCTAGTAATGCCGCCTTTTCCTGCCCCTCCGCGCTTAAGCCCGGATCACCAGAAGTCTCAGCCGGCTGGGCATGGCGGAAATACAGCACATAACCGCCTTGCTGAAGCTGGTTTACCATTTCTGCAGGCGGTTGATTAATTCCGGTACCAGTCATGTTCATTACGTTGCCGCCTCCTTATTTCTCTTGGTTAAAACTCTATTTGATCTGCAATTTCAGGCAGATCAATGAAGGGATTGCGATTGCCCTGCAATTCAAAGATCAGCTGATTGCGGTGCTTCTCATGCAGGCTCACCGGATGCTCCTTATGCCACCCCAGCAGCAGCTTAATGTCAATCCGCTCATTTTGCCGTTCGATTTTACCCGGATACCGTACCAGGAAGTACAAAACCGCTCTCGCTGCCTCCCCCTTGCCGCTCTCCGGCTCAAAGCGGATCATCCCGCCGCGTTTCCCGCAGGCATTCCGGACGGTTTCCCGGTAAGCTTCCGGATTATAGTCAGCAAAATCATAGTATGGAATGTTGCTTCTATAGCTGTTGCATTCCTTCTCACAGATGAATAAGTGGTGCAGATCGCCCCGCATAGGCGAGCTTTTGCTGAACCAGGACTGGGGAACAACATGCTCGACATTGAACCCGAATTTCTCATCGATCAGCTCCTGGAACCCTTCCTCCTCCTCCTGGCCGTGAAGGGCAAGGCTCTCCATGAACTCCTTCCGCAGCCGTTCGGTACGGTGATCCTCCCGGATCAGTTCTTCTGCATCAAGCTTCTCTCCTGAATACAGGCTGTGCAGACTGCCATCCTCGCGGATATCGACTCCGGCATATAGCTGCGTCCGGCTTGCCGGGTAGGAGAAAATGCTGTTATGGGTCTCAAGCATCAGCTGATGCAGCTGACGGAACACCTGGCCTCCCCCGGACTGGAGATCCACGCTGCGATAGTAGTTCACAATATCGAATTTATCCTTCTCGGCATCGTAATATCCCCGCTCCTCTTCGAGTCTGAAGCGGTTCAGCTGAAGCTTGAGCAGCGCATGCTCCATCGTATTTCCCTGCGCCCAAACCACACTCGGCACTGAAGGAATCCTCAGGTTATCCTGCTCGGTGCTGCTGTCTTTATAGATGATCCGTAGCACGATTGGAACATGATCTGAGATTCTCGAAGCATAATCAGGCATGCTTTTGTCAAATCTGACGATTCCGGCGTCATCCTGCTTTCCGTCGAAGCTGATAACTCCTGCCCTGGTATCCTTGGTAATAATGATGTGATCAATCAGCGACTTATGATCACCAATGTAAGAGATATGACCTGCCTGCGCATCGTCAAGGGTTAGCGTAAGCACTGAGGGCATGTTCATCACCGGACTCAGTGACACACTGCCTGCATCATCATTTAAGTCTCCACCCAGTAGAATAGGCAGCTCCTTGAACTCTTCTGTACGCTTCAGATCCTCAATGATGACTGACAATGTCTGGGCGGCAAGCGTTCGTCTTTCGGTGCTTACCGCATCACGCATGGCTTTCAGATGCACCACAATCTTCAGGAATTCAACATTCTGGCCCTCTTCTCTAACTGTACATTTTGCGAATAGAGGCTCTCTCGGAAAAGCAGTTTTACCGTTGATTTCTGAACGCAGCAGCCGGCCGTACTTCAGGTTAATGTCAGTTCTGAGCTCAACATTAGCCGTGGTCGTATCGTACAGCACCGCAAGATCCTGCCCCCCATCCGCATCAAGGTACACGTAGTCCATAGCAGCTCCGCGATTCTTCAGCTCTTGTCTCAGCCGGTCCAGCGCCCCCCGCTCTACCTCAACAAGGCCAAGCGTATCCATCGACATATCCGCCACTAAATGGGCAACATCCTTAATCCGCTGTTCACTTACGCTATTGTTGAAGTTTTCGATATTCCAGAATCCGATATCCGCGAACCGTTTATCTCCTTTGAAGGAGGGGATTTCGATTTCAGCAAGCTCTCTGCGGTTATCCACCAGCCCCTCAACATCGTAGAATCCCAGATACGGCGAAGTGCCTTCAAGCTTCTGTGTCAGCTGCAGAGCAGCAGAATCACCAGTTTGGGCAAGAGCTACAAGTTTGGCAACGATTGCGGAGATCCTTATGCCTTCATTCACTGCCTGCTGCTGATCATTGTCTGTATACCAGCCTGCATGATGCAAGGCAACAAGCTGCCACTGGTTGTTAAACACTGCTGCACCCGAGGAGCCCGGCTCCGTATCGGTCGTATAATGAATCACTTTTTCATAGACATAGCTGACTGTGTTGTCCTGCAGAGCAATCTCTTTCTGCCTGCCCTTGGGATGCTGGATAATATTCACATATTCTCCACGGGTAATCGTTGTCGGACTCCGCATCAGCTTCACAGGAATCACATCCTCAATCCCGGCAGTCTCACAGGCTACGATCGAGAAGTCCAATTCTTCAAAAGGTGAAGTGATGAAAAATTCCTCAGGCTTCAGTGCAAGCTTGACGATCTTCCCATTCTCTTCATATCCGAATTCAACCTGGCTACCAGTTGCTTCCTCGACGCTTGCCAGCACATGATGGTTAGTCATCACCAGCCCACGGCCAATCAAGAATCCGGTTCCAAGTCCCGCAGGTGTTACAATCCGGCAGACCGCTTTGGCGCGTTCAACTCCCTTGCTCAAAAAATCAATGGGCAGCAGATTGCTGTCACGGTGAATTTTCTCCATAATCAGTTGCTCGGTTTCTCTTCTGAGCTCTTCGTTCCCCTGCCACTCCTGCTCATCAGGAGTAATATGCAGAATGGAAACCGCACGGCGTTTCACCAGATCGCGGTAATCATCCGGTGTCAAAGGGGTATTGTCCGCAGCTGCATATCGTTTTCCAACCAGTGAATACGTCTTGCTTCCTGATTCGTTGGATATGAACATTCATTGTTCACCCCTTACAATTTATTTTTTTGGGTACCTCCCAATAAAGAACGCAGGTATTATGTGAAATCATTAACTTGATGATACTTACTTTTTTTTACATAATTGTTTATTTGACGACATGCATTTATGCATTTAATAAGAATGACCGTGCATGAATGACCATAATTTTCATGCTGTATTGTTCATATCCCATAGGATGTATCGGTTTGAATAAAATGGCTTTTATAAAAATTCAAATTAGTGAAAGTATATGGACGTTGTATTTTCCAGTACACTAACCAGCTAAAGGAGACATGAAATGAAACTCAAAGAAACAACGAGTGAGATCCCTACTAAGCTTGATCCAAGACTGCAGCGGGTCATTGCCTTTAATCAAAGTGAACACAAGGATGCTCATCCGCATTTGTTCAACGCAGAATCAACGGAGACAGCGGATACCCGCGAAATCGCGGTTATCGCCAAGGTGAAGGATATGGAGGTGTGGAAAAATCTGTCCGGAGTCCGGCAAATTGCCGACTTGGGCAGCGTTCCTGAGGAGCAGGAGAATGTACGGCTCGTTACCGCCCGGATTGACGCCGATCAGATTGAACAGATCCGCAATTCACCGGCGGTAATGAGCTTGAAGTCATCACAATTATTGAAGCCCCAGCTCTTTAGGACCATTGAAGAAACTAAGGCCCGGGCGGACTTGCTGAATCAAAATACCAACAGCCACGGCGGAAAAGGGGTGGTCGTAGGGATTGTAGATTATGGATGTGACTTTACCCATAAGAACTTTATCCATTCAGACGGGACAAGCCGGATACTTAGCTATTGGGATCAGACGGTTCCTAATTCCAGTGATACCGAGTTTGGTTACGGCAAAGTCTTTCCACAGGGCGAATTAAACCGTGCTCTGAAAACAGATGATCCGTTCGCGGCATTACATCTTTCTGATCCCAAACATGAAAATGAGCCCTGGCACGGAACACACGTTATGGATACTGCTGCGGGCAACGGTAACGGAACTAATGTTCCCGGTACTGCTCCTCAGGCAGATATCATTTTTGTACAATTGAATGCCGATGATGTTCCATGGTCGGGACCGGACGCGGTCAAAGGAGATTTCGGGGGTTCAGTGCATCTGCTGGAGGCTCTGCAATACATCTATAAGCTCGCCGGAGACCGGCCGTGTGTTACCAATATAAGTCTGGGTACCAACGGCGGCCCCCATGACGGCACTTCTCTGGTTGAGGTAGGATTCGATACACTCCTAACCGCTGCTAACAATCGGGCCATCGTATTGGCCGCCAGCAACTCTTACACCGATGGCATACACGCCAGTGGTACAATCCGCCAGAATGAGGTGAAGGATCTTCGCTGGATCGTGGAACGATCAGACCGTACCTCTAACGAAATCGAGCTTTGGTACGATGCAGCAGATGAATTATCCTGCCAATTCATCACTCCGGATGGGGATAACCTCGGTGAGGTTAAGCTCGGCACGAATCACCAGGCAGTCGGGAACCGGAATGAAATCCTGATCTTCATCTCCCACCGGAAACAAGATCCGAACAACGGTGACAACGTCATCAATATCTTCATGGAGAGCAGTTTACCGGCCGGTGCATGGATACTTAGACTTCGCGGAGTGAAGATCCGTTCGGGTAAATATCATGCCTGGATTGAGCGGGATGATATTGGCCAGTCCCATTTTGAAAAACCGCTGGATAATACGCATACCCTTGGTTCAATCTGCTGCGGCAAAAAAACAGTCGTTGTCGGTTCATACAGCGCCAAAGAAGCAGGCACACCACTTTCCTTCTTCTCTAGCGCCGGTCCGACACGTGACGGAAGACAAAAGCCGGAGATTAGTGCTCCTGGAGGAAATGCTACGCAAAATGAACGTGAACAATTCATGGTTATGGCCGCTAAATCAGGATCAATAGATAAGGTTACTCCTATGATGGGCACCAGTATGGCAGCTCCCGCTGTAACCGGTATTGTTGCCCTGATGCTCGCAGAGGCGTTGGCCCACGGCATTTCTTTATCCAGTGAGGAAATTCAGGAAATTCTCCTCAAATCAGCAAGACCCATGTCGGGCAGTTGGCATGACCGGTATGGCTATGGACGCATCGATGCCGCCAAAGCCGTACAATTAGTCGCCGAATTAACCCCTGTCCATTAAGAGCATCTGCAAGGGGCCAACAACTTCTGTTGGCTCCTTTTGTACATAGACCCCTTTGTAAAATGAATGTAATCCAGAGTTAAACATTAAGCATATCCTTCTAACGCACAACATCGTATGGTATCTTTGTTGTAGATACACATACACCAAGCATTTTTAGATATTAAGACAAAGGAGAGTCAGCAGCTTATGAAGAGTATCGCAGTGTTCTGCGGTTCCAGTGAAGGGGCTTCGCCCGTATACAAGGAATCCGCTATTCTACTCGGCAAGGAGCTTGCCGCACGTAACATTACGCTGATCTATGGCGGAGCTACTGTAGGGTTGATGGGCGCTATTGCGGATAGCGTAATGCAGGCGGGAGGCCGTGTGATCGGGGTGCTGCCGCATTTTCTGAAGCAAAGAGAAATCGAGCACACCCGTCTGACAGAGCTGATTATGGTAGACTCTATGCACGAACGGAAGCTTAAGATGTCTGAGCTGGCGGACGGATTCATTGCTATGCCGGGCGGCCCGGGCACGATGGAAGAGTATTTCGAGATCTTCACCTGGGCGCAGCTCGGCCTGCATCAGAAGCCCTGCGGACTGCTTAATGTGAATCATTATTATGATCCGCTGATTGCCCTGTTCAGCAACATGGCCCGGGAACAATTCATGCAGGAGAAGCATCATTCCATCATGCTGAACGCTACCACGCCGGAGGGCATTCTGCAGCAGTTCGCAGAGTATACGCCGCCTCCAGTGAAGCAATATCTTACAGATGAGCGCACTTGAAAAGTCTCTGCCCTCCTTATAACGCAATATACTATGCGCGAGACTGCAGCTATAGCCTGACCACTATGTAGCCTGCCTGATCCTGCCAGAAAGAGGTTATACCTATGTCGTTGTCTGCTTATTCCGGTTATGATGCGCTGGGGCTTGCCGCTCTAGTAAAGGCACGGGAGGTCTCGGCGCGTGAGCTTGTGGAAGCCGCCTATGCCCGGATGGATGAGGTGAATCCGCTGCTGAATGCAGTGGTACGCACCCGCCGGGAAGCCGCACTGAAGGAGGCTGCGGAGATGCCCCTTGATTCCGGGGATACCCCCCGTCCGTTCGCCGGCGTCCCCTTCCTGCTGAAGGATATCTCCCAGGCGATTGGCGGCGAACCGCTGACCTCGGGCGCTCTGCTGATGAAGGACAATGTACCGAAAAGGGACTCTAACTATGTGGCCCGTATCCGGCGTGGCGGCTTCATTCCGCTGGGCCATACGAATACGCCGGAATTCGGGCTGAAAAACATCACCGAGCCCCTCCTTCACGGCCCGGCCCGCAATCCCTGGAACCCCGCCTGTTCACCCGGCGGCTCCAGCGGCGGTGCGGCGGCGGCGGTTGCCGCCGGGATCGTGCCGGCCGCCGGAGCCAGTGACGGCGGCGGCTCCATCCGCATACCGGCCTCGTTCACCGGCCTGTTCGGGCTGAAGCCGACGCGCGGGCGTACGCCGGTCGGCCCGGGGATCGGCCGCCAGTGGCAGGGCGCGTCGATTGATTTTGCGCTGACCCGCTCTGTGCGGGATAGCGCCGCGATGCTGGATCTGCTGCAGGTGGTGCAGCCGGAAGCGGCTTTTCAGACGCCGCTGTATCCGGGCGTCTACCTGGACGATTTGCTGAAGCCCGCACAGCGGAAGCTGCGGATCGCCTTCACCACCGCTTCGCCGGTGGGAACACCGGTATCCGCTGAGGCGGTAGAGGCCGTGCGGAAGACGGTCAAGTGGCTGGAGTCCGAGGGCTATGAGGTGGAAGAGAAGCTGAGCCCGGTCAACGGGGTCCGGCTGATGGACAACTACTATACGATGAACGCCGGAGAAGTATCCGCTATGTTCCTGTCGCTTGAGAGCGCCATGGGCCGTGCAATTAAGGCAGAGGAAGTGGATATTGTCACCTGGGTGCTGGCCGAAGCCGGGAAGCAGGTCTCGGCGGCAGAGTTCGTACACAGTCTGCACGAATGGGATGTAGCTGCTGCGCAGATGGCCGCGCTGATGGACCGCTTCGATCTGTATATTACTCCGGCTAATGCAGACTCTGCCCCGAAGATCGGAGAACTGACCCAGACCACGGCGGAGACAGAGAAGCTGATGCAGGTCAGCGGGCTGCCGAAGGACGCGCAGAGGCGGATGATCTACGAGATGTTCGAGCCGAGCCTAACGTACACGCCCTTCACCCAGCTCGCCAACCTGACCGGCCAGCCCGCCATGAGCGTTCCGGTGCATCTTACGGCCGAAGGAATGCCGATAGGCGTCCAGGTCATGGCCTCCAAAGGGCGCGAGGACCTGCTGCTCCAGCTCGCCGCTTGTCTGGAGCAATCCCCGCTGTGGGTGGGGATGAGCGGGAATGCAGGCTTTGCTTGATGCCTGTTCCGTTGCCTGAATACTATGAAAAGGGCCGTCCGCAGCGTGAAATAACGTTGCGGACGGCCCTTTTGCTGTGATCTCTCCGGGAGCTTCCAGAGACTTCCGCGAACCATCAGCCCTCCTCCAGAAAAGCCGCATTGAACTTCCGCAGCAGCTCCCCGAAAGAATGCCCCTCCTCCTCCGACCAGCCCTTTAGCAGTTGTTCGATCATCTCCTGCCGGACCTGCCGGTTCTCCTCCAGACTCGCTTTGCCCGTCTCTGTAATCTGCAGCGAATAAGCCCGCCCGTCCACAGGGTCCGGTACCCGGGTGATGTACCCCTTACTCTCCAGTGAGGCAGCCTGTCGGCTGACCGTAGAAATATCCAACTGAAACTCATCGGAGATTGCCTTTATCCCGGCAGTTCCTTCACGAGAGGCAATGTGATGCAGCAGCAGGTAGGCCGCACGATCCAGATTACCTATTTTTTTGAACGTGGTAATTGAAGTGAGACGGCGGAACAGAACCGCCATTTCCAGCTCTATTGTCTCAATTGAATGTTTGTCCATGCCGGTTGCCCCTCTTCTCTTTTATTCATTGACTTTACTCTTTCCACTTGTATAATACAAGTATATACTTTCATGATACAACTTATTTCTGCAAAAGCTAATTTTCAGGGGGAACCGGTATGAAAGCCCATGAATTCATGGTCCGTCAGGTGTACAAGGTTAAGCAGGAAGACACCGTACGGACTTTTATTGAGAAATGTATTGCCCACCGGATCAGCGGTATGCCTGTCGTGAATGACCGGAATGAGATTGTCGCCTACCTCAGCGACGGGGATATTATGCGCTATATCGGCAGGCATGAGGATCTGATTGTGGATTCTTTTTTCCAGATTAATGTGTTCGTCGGGGATAATGATCTGTTCGAGGAACGGGCGCAGAAGCTGCTGGGTCTGAACGTAATGGCTATCGCCAAGAAGAAGGTCATCACTGTACATGCCGAAGAAGATATTGAAGCCATCGCCACCATCCTCGGCAAAAAGCAAATCAAAAAGGTTCCCGTTGAACGGAACCATGTGCTGGTCGGCATCATCAGCCGCGGCGATGTGATCCGCCATTCCTTCAAGGCGCTGCTCTAGGATGAACAATCCTCGCCACTAACGGCTGCTTATCCTCATATGCTGCCTGACCGTCCTGTGTCTCTCCCCGGCAGCGGCTACATATTCGAAATGGCGCTTACACTCTCCTTGTGATAGTTGCGGCACCCTGCTTTTTATGTCATTGTTGAAGCAGATGTAGTCCATTCGTCAGGTATAGTCTTTTCATAAGGAGAGAACCATCTGTGCTGCCTATTCATGAAATCATCGCCAATCCCAAAGCCAGAGAGATCTATTTCACGGTCAGAAAACACGGTACCGTCTCCAAGCAGACCCTGCTGGACGAAAGCGGACTGACCATAAGCACGTTAACACGCATCCTGGATGAACTGTTGTCCCAGGAGCTTCTGGTTGAGGTCGGCTTCGGCGAATCCACCGGAGGACGCCGCCCTACCCTCTATGAGACGAATCCATCTTACGCTTATCTGCTGGGGCTGGAGATCTCCCGTACCCATGCCAAGCTTGTGCTGACAGACTTTCATCTGCGCTTGCTGGGCGAGCATACCTGGAGCATGGATGCAGGGCTTACCCCCGAGCTTCTAATGGAGTCGCTCCACAGACAAGGCTTACAGATGCTTGACGCAGCCTCTGTCCAGCTTAGCCGGGTCGCCGGTCTGGGCATCGGCGCGGTTGGTCCGCTGGACCGCACAGCCGGAGTTATCCTGAATCCGGCCCGTTTTCCTGCAGAGGGCTGGTCACAAGTACATATCAAGGAACAGCTGGAGCAGCGCCTGGGGGTGCCTGTCTATCTGGATAATGGAGCCAATACGGCACTGCTCGGCGAATACTGGGCCGGCAGCAACCGGATGCAGCAGCACCTTCTCTATCTCCATGCCGGAATCGGCCTGCGCTCCGCTATTATGAACGATGGGCGGCTGCTCTACGGCATAATCGATACCGAGGGAGCGGTCGGGCAGATGATCATTGACCGCGCGGGAGTACCGCCGCAGCTTCCCGGCGGCAACGCCGGGGCCTGGGAGAGCTATGTGTCGGTCCGGACGCTGGAGGGACAGGCCCGCGAGGCCTGGCGGCTGGACAGCAGCACAAGCCTCCGTGCTCTGGCAGAGCATGCGGAGGCTTTGGAATTCGTCCATCTGCTGGAAGCGCTCCGGGAGCGCGATCCTGTGATGGTCCGGTTATTCGATGAGATGGCGGTGGCCTGCGGCATCGGGTTGGCGAACCTGATTAACATCCTCCACCCGGAGGAGGTCATCCTGGGCGGCCCGCTGTTCCTCGCCGCAGATTTCTACGAGACCGCCACCCGGATCGCCCTGGAGCGGACCTATTACCGCGGACAGTACAATGTCCGCTTCACCCGGAGCAGCCTGGGCGAGCGTGCTGTCGCAACAGGCGCATGTGCTCTGGTGCTGCACCAGTTGACGAGCTGAGGGGGCGTACCGCATTCCCGCCCTGCGCCTGCTTTAGGCCGGGATAAGGTGCACTTCTGCACCTTACTCCTGCCCATCGCCAACTTTCAGCGAATTCAAGTGCACCTTTACACCTCATTCTCGCCCATCGCCAACTTTCAGCGATTTCAAGTGCACTTTTACACCTCATTCTCGCCCATCGCCAACTTTCGGCTAATTCTGGTGCACTTTTACACCTCATTCTCGCCCCAACGCCCGCTTTCAGTTAGCGGGTTTGGCTGGGTTCCGGCAAGGTTGCACCTTTTGCAGGATTTCTCTACATTGGTTACTGGCTGTGGAGCTATTGTTGCAGATTTTGCAGGAATTTCGGCGAACCGGTGCTAATTGGATCTGTGTTGTTGCAATTTGTGCAGGATTCCTGCGCTGGCTGCTCCTATGGGGCTGCATTGTTGCACTTTATGCACAATCTGCCTACGGTCGCTGCAATTGAGCTAGAAATGTTGCATTTTAAGCACACTCCCCGCTCAAGTCGCTCCCATTGAGCTGCAATGTTGCACTTTTTGCACATTCTGCCCACGGTTGCTACTATCGTGCTAGAATTGTTGCACTTTATGCACACTCTCTGCTCAAGTCGCTCCTATTAAGCTACCATTGTTGCACTTTATGCACAATCCCCCCACTACCGCTCCTCATTCCCGCTTTCAGCCAGCTTGCAACTTTACTTATTCCCCCGGCTCCAGACAGAGCCGGAGCAGATCGTCCACATGGGCAGTCGCCAGGCATTCAACCGTATCCGCAGAGCCGTAATAGATCTTGACCTCGCCGTCATCCTCCAGAATCATCCCGCCGGGGAAAATCACATGATTACGGAAGCCCCCGCCAATCTCATAATCCGTCTCCGGCGCCAGCAGCGGCTGCTTACTCATGCCGAGCACCTTGCGGGGGTCCTCCAGATCCAGCAGCATAATTCCGGCGGTATAACGCTTCTTCCAGGTGTCCTCCCAGCCGTGCTTGCCTCTGGCCGGGTCCACATCCACCGCATGGAAGGTGGTCAGCCAGCCCTTGTCCGTCCGGACGGGAGGCGCGGCCGGACCGACCTTGTCATTGGCAAACGGCACCTGCTCGACGGCGAGCAGCAGGCTGGAGTTGCCCCAATGCACAAGGTCTGGCGACTCGGAGATCCAGGCGTCGAAGCGGTCCCGGCCGCCGCGGCTGTACACCGTGAAGGGACGCTCCAGCCGGACATATTTACCGCCGATCAGCTCGGGAAACAGCACCATATTGCGCAGGTCCGGTGTAGACAGGCTGAGCACCTCGAAGTGCTCCAGATCATCGGTAACGGCAATCCCGCCGCGGATGCCATGGCGTGTATCCACGGCAAAACACATATAACAGCGGCCGCCGAGCACGGTCAGGCGCGGGTCGTAGGCACGGATAATTTCCTCATCGTGCATTTTGAACACCGGCTTCGGGCCGGCGGTCCAGCTCAGCCCGTCGTCGCTGTAGGCAATGCCGAGATCCGTGGTGTGATGCGGCTCAAGCGTCTGATCGGCCAGTGAGCCGTAATCATTGCGGAAGATCATCACATATTTGCCGTTGAATTTCGTTACACCGGCATTGAATACCAGTGCGGTGGGGTAAGGAACCTTTGCAGCATCCAGCACCGGATTCCCCGGATACCGCCGGATGAACGGGGCGGATTGCAGAATCGCCGGAATGTGTAGTGTCATGGGGTGTACCTCCTTAAATGTTGAATGCTGAGTGTTTCATGTTGTCTATAGTCTGCACAGTGCAAGACAGCTACCCCTTCAGGGAACCGGCCGTCATCTGCATGAAGGATTTGTTGGCGAACAGATAGGCGACGAGAATCGGCAGAATGGATAAGCAGGCGCCCGCCATCATATAGTGGGTCTGGGAAGCGGCCGAAATCCCGTATTTCAGGTTCGCCAGCCCGACGGTCAGCGTCTGTAGCTCCGGCTTCGTCATCGTGAACACGAGCGGCAGCAGATATTCATTCCACGCGCCGCGGAAGGTGAACAGGGCACCAACGCCAAGTCCGGGTCCGAGCAGTGGCAGAATGATCCGCCAGAAGGTCCGGCCCGGAGAGCAGCCGTCGATCAGCGCCGCCTCGTCCAGCTCGCGGGGAATCCCCTTCATGAAGCTGAACAGAATGAAGAAGATCGAAGCATGGGCGGAGATCAGAATCAAAATAACGCCCCACAGGCTGTTGTGCAGATGAAGCTTAACCATCAGATCGAACTGCGGACGCAGCACAACCGCCCCTACAGCCACGAACATGGTGAACGATTGCAGTCCGATATACAATTTTTTGCCGGCAAAATCCATCCGGTCCACTACATAAGCCGCCATGGATGATACCAGAAGCGTGCCGACCACTGCCGCCAGAGAAACCATCAGGCTGTTCAGCGTATATCTGGAGAAATTCGCCTGCGACCAGGCTTCGGCATAGTTCGAGAAGTGCCAGCTCTCCGGCAGGAAAGTCGCTCCCGCAGTAAGCTCAGCATTGGTCTTGAAGGAGCCCAGGATGGTGATCACGACCGGAATCAGGGTGACAAATGCAACGGTCAGCAAAAAAATCCACAGGATGATTTTGCCCAGTATGGTTCTTAGTCTCATAATAGCCTCTCTCCTCAATCGGTCTGATTCATGCGTCTGGATGCGTAGAAATAAATGAGTGATATCATCCCTACAATGACCGCAGACACAAAGGCGACCGCACTGCCGTATCCGAACTCCTGGACCTGAACCGCCGCGCTGCCCCCGCCGACAGGGAAAAATAATTTGTACAAATACAGGAACATGACCTCCGTCTTGCCTACAGGACCGCCTTCAGTCAGTACCATGATGCTCTCGTAGCCCTTCAGGGCTGTAATGATCGCCAGCATAATAACCATCTGCATGACAGGTCCGAGCATCGGCAGGGTGACATAGCGGAACTGCTGGATTTTGCCTGCCCCGTCCAGAGAAGAAGCCTCGTACACATCCTCGGGAATATTCTGCAGACCGGCGAGGAAGAGCAGCATGTAATTGCCGACCGCCCCCCAGGCCGCAACCAGGATGACAGTGAGCATGGCATATTTCGGCCCCAGCCAGTCCACACCCGAATCGGAGAGGCCCGAGCGGATCAGGAACTGGTTGAGAATTCCGTTATATGAGTTGAAAATCGTGAAGAAGACTACGGCCATTACCGCGGTACTGATGACGGTAGGCATGAAGAAAATCCCCCGCAGCAGCTGTCTGCCCCGCAGCCCCCGGTTCAATATGGCGGCCAGCAGCAGGGCCAGCGGAATGGTGATCAGCAGCTTGCCGCCTGCATAAACAAATGTATTCACCACCGAATCCCAGAACTGGGTATCCTTCAGAATGCGGCTGAAATTGGCCAGACCGGTAAACCGCGCCGTTCCAAACCCTTTGTAATCATAGAACATATAGCGGAACGCCCAGGCAATCGGGTAAATCCCGAGGACCAACGTAAGCAAGGCACTTGGAAAGATAAAGCTGTATGAAAATAAGGCATGTTTCGTTTTGTTCATCTGGTTTCTTCCGGCTCCTTTCCTTTACGGCCAGAGCAGAGGGATGAGGAAGCTGCTCCCTCATCCCCCGCTATCCCGGCCTATATATCTCTATCCCTAACCTTTTGTCTATTTGGCGAACTTGCCGCCCAGAGCGGCGGGATCAAAGCCGGCATCCGGCTCGGCCTTCACGCCGTCATTCGCAATCACACTGTCCAGTGCAGCATTATAGCGTTTGTTCAGATCAGCGATAATCGCCTTCAGGTCGCCGCCGTTCAGCATATATTTGAAGAAGGCGTCATCCGATTTCATGCCTTCCGGTGCTACAGACGGATAGACCGGCCACACTCCATCGTACTTGTTCGGCAGGAAGCCTTCGATGCCGTTCACATCCGGTGTCTTGGCTGCTGCGCTGATGGACGGAACCATGGAGATGCCGAAGCCTTTTTCCTGATAATCCGTCAGCACCTGATCGCCGTACATGAACTCCATGAACTTCCAGGCTGCTTCTTTATGCTCTGATTTCGAGCTGAGCGCCAGCCATTGGCCCCCGAGGAAGCCGGAAGCCCCCTTCACATTGCCGTCGATGGTCGGAACTGGAGCAGCCGCCCAGTCAATCTTGGCCGGGAACTGATTCTTGTAGACGCCCGGTTCCGAGGAGTAGGACATGTACATTCCGATCTTGCCTTCCGCAAACTGTGCCCGCAGCGGATCAATATCCAGCGATTCTACACCCGGCAGCATGCTGCCGTCGTCCTTGATCTGCTTAAAAGCATTGATGATCGGCTCGAAGCCGCTGAAGTCATAGCGGGCCGTCTTGAAATCATACCCGAAGCCGCCATAGCCGCTCATCTCCGCAACCACCCGCGCCGAACGTGCGAACGCACTGCCGGGGTTCTTGAAGTTAAGGGCGAAGCCGTAAGCGCCGTCCGCTTTGCCGGCTTCGGTCAGTTTCTTGGCTGTATCCACCAGCTCCTGTAAGGTAGTCGGCGGATGCTCAATGCCCGCTTTGGCGAACAGATCCTTGTTGTACACCAGACGCATGGTCGTTCCGTAGTTCGGCAGACTGTAACGCTTGCCGTCAAATTCATTCAGATCCGGCATGGCCGGGAATTTCGTCTTCATCTCATCGCTCAGGAACTCGTCAATCGGAGCGAGAAAGCCTTTTTTGTAGAAGGTCTGGATGGTATTCTCCTTCGCCCGGATCACATCCGGCGCATCCGAGGTCTGGAAGGACAGATCGAGTGCGGTATCAAAGTCATCGCCCTTGACGACCAGCTCCACTTCAATCCCGTCAGGATTGGATGCGTTGAACTCGGCTACCTTCTCCTTTATAAAATCCGCATCGTGGCGGTCGCCTGTCCAATAGCTGATTTTAGTTTTTTCCCCCGAACCGGCCTTCGCCCCTTCTCCCTTGCCTTCAGCTGCATTGCCGCCGCCGCTGTTACCATTGCCGCAGGCTGCCAAGCCGAGTGCCAGGACCAGGCTCAGAGATGTCATTAGCGTACGCTTCATCATTGGTAGTGCCCCCTTATATACCCTGCTGTATTCGCTTACAACTTGATTATAGTTCTATAGGCGGATTCAGATAAGGCGGGTAAGCCCACATTAAGGGCAGATTTCTGTAGGAGTTGTATACAAACAGGGGAGGCATTCTCCGCCCTGCGGAAATTCCTCCCCTGCTGATCGCTATTCTTTTCCAATATAATGCAATTTGAACTCCGACGGAGTCATGCTCGTATATTTCTTGAATACCTCACTGAAATAGCGCCTGTGCTCATACCCGAGATCCTGGGCGATCTCCTGAACCTGCCGGCCGCTGATCAGCATCGCCTTCGCCTTCTCCATCTTCTCATGCATCACATACTGCTGGAACGAAATTCCCTGCACCTTCTTGAACAGATTGGAGAAATACCCCTGGCTAAGGTTAATCTGCTTCGCCATCTGCTCCAGTGACAGCCCCGTGTCCAGATGACCATGGATGTATTCGACGGCTTGGCGGATAATCCGTGTGGACTCCAGAGAACGGGCCTCCGTAACCAGCGCACAGGCCTCCCGGCACAGCCAGGACAGCAGGTCCCGGATATCTTGAAGGGAAGGATGCATCAGGTTCTTCAGGGCGGAAATTCGGAGCTCCAGCGGCTCCACCTGCCCGTAAGGGAACTGCTCCAGCAGGACCCGGCAGATCCTGGAGCTCAGCTCATAGCCGACACTTTCCACATAACGCGGCTCAGGCAAAAGTCCGCTGTCCAGCAGCTCCGCGAACAACTGGTCCAGCACCTGCAGGCTTTTGGCGGAATTGCCGGAACGCAGGGCGAACAGCAGCTCCTGCTCGGCGGCGGCGGAATAGCTGTGAAGCGAGAGTGGTTTATTCTCGATATTGCTGTAATGATATACCCCGTTGCCCCCGGTATAGAAATGATACCCCAGGGCGCTCAGCGCCTGCCTGTACGCCGTACCCAGCCCCTGAATCGCCGCCGTGCCCAGCCCCACGCCAATAGAAATGGTATGACGCGAGAAACGGCTTACATTCGTACAGCAGGCCTCCGTAATCAATGCGGCGGTCTCCGGGTCCGAGCCGTTCATGATGCAGACGTACCGGTCTGTCGCCTCCCGGATAATAATGCCGCGGGTCCAGGCGGAAATCGTCTCTTCGAGAATATTGTGCAGGCTGAACCTTAGCAGCTCGACCTCCTGCACAGGCTGGCCGCCCAGCTTCTCCGCGAAATGATCGATCTCGGCGACAAACACGAAGAAATCATGCTGGTCCAGCGGGATATCAAGATAGGCCCAGCGGGAACGGGCATCTGTCTCTGTCGTCTGGTGGTGCAGCAGGAAGGTGAGATATTCCTGGCGGAGAATAGGCAGACTTTCCCTGATTCTCGCCTCCATCACAGCAAGTCTGGCCGTCTCCTGACGCTCCTCCCGGCACAGCTCCCTGGCCTTCAGAACTGCATTCACAATCTCCTCCAGGGAAAAGGGCTTCTTCACGAAATCAAGTGCCCCCAGCCGGATCGCTTCCTGGGCATAAGAGAACTCCGAGTAGGCGCTGAGAATAATAATCTTGCAATCCGGCAGCACCTCCAGAATCGCCCGGGTCATCTGCAGGCCGTCCATTCTTGGCATGCGGATATCCGTCAGCACAATGTCCGGACGGGTCTCGCGGATGATCTGCAGCCCCGCTTCGCCGTCAAGCGCCGTACCGGCGACCTCAATGCCGTACTCCTGCCACGGCGGCTTGCGCGAGACCATCTCCACCACACTTTTGATATCGTCGATTACACATAATTTGAACCTTTCCGGCTCCAGCTTCCGTTCCATCCTTCAACTCTCCTCCCTAGGCGGAATCCACAGATCCGTCCGCGATCCATTACCCGGCTCGCCGCCCACATCCATACGGGCTTCTTCCCCGTAATACAGCGCCAGCCGGTGCCTGATATTGAACAGGGCATAACCTTTCCTCGACTGCGGAGCCGTGGCCATCCCCTGCTTGACCTGTGCAGCATCAAGTCCCCGTCCGTTGTCGGTAATGCAAATATGCAGCATCCCCTGCTCCCGGCTGACCGTGATGTCTATCCTGCCTCCTATGGTCCGGTCGCTGAAGCCATGCTGAATGCTGTTCTCCACCACCGGCTGCAGGATAATCTTCGGCAGCAGGCAGGACAGCAGGGCCTCGTCCTCTACCGTCACCGTGTATTCGAACAGACCTTCATAGCATTTCTGCTGAATGGCAAAATACTGCCGCATATGGGACAGCTCATCCGCAAGGGTAATCAGATCCTTGCCGCCGCTGAGTCCGATCTGGAACATCTGCGACAACGACAGGATCATCTCATTCACATCGTCATTCTCGCCCATGACCGATTTGCAATAGATGGTATTGAGCGTATTGTACAGAAAGTGCGGCTCCATCTGCGCCGTAAGGGCACGTATCTCTGCATGCCGCTTGCCCTCCTCCTTGGTCTTCACATCCGCAATCAGCGTCTTAATCTCCGACATCATCCGGTTGAACTGAAAGCCGACCTGGGCAACCTCATCCTCATAACGGCTCTCATACACCACACTGAGCTGGTTCTCTTCGACTCTGCGCATCAGCCGCCGCAGCTTGAACAGGGGCTTCAGCAGTACAGATGTCAGCTTATTCGAAATGAGCCAGGTCGCCAGCAGGAAAACAACGATGACATAGAGGGTGATCCGCTGCACCCGCTGCAGCTTGCCCAGCAGCTGGTCCCGCGACTGCATGCCGGAGATGATCCAGTCGTGTGATACGGCTGAGCTTGTATAATTCACCAGATATTCCTTGCCGCCATAGCTATAGTAGTGATCCTGCGGATCGGCCGCTTTTCCGGCTTCGACAAGCACCGGCTTCCAGGGGAACCTGCCCCGGAACGGCCAGCGGGACTCCACCACAGCCTCTCCTTCCCCGCTCACCAGATAATAATTTCTCCCTGCTTGTTCTCCGCCTGTATTCAGCAGCTCATCGATCCGGCTCTCCCTGATATTGACCACAATAAATACATTGCTGATCGGCGTGTAAGGGTATTCATAAATTCCCCGGACTACGAAGGAGACCACCCTCTGGCTGCCTGTGAACAACCGGTCATAATGTCCTTTGGCCCAGTAGCCGCCCGGCTGCTCCTTGCTCAGATCATATAATTCCGAGCCGTAGAACGAGTTGTCCTGCGCCCGGATCTGCGTAGTGGGATAGAAATCGCCAATCGGGGTTACGATTAGCACACTCTCAATGATCGGCTGATTGAACATTGCCTGAGAGAGGACATATTGCAGATCGGACAGGTGTACATAGTAATTCGACACCTCATGGCTGAACACATCGAGCATCATCTTGCGGTACGCATCGCTCAGCATCAGGGACTGTACAGACAGCGCTACATCATTCAGGCGGGAATCCAGCAGCTGGGCCGTTTTGCTTACGGTCTCCCGGCTGCCGGCGTAAGCATTATCCTCGATCTCCTGCGCGGCAATCCAATATGAGAAGGTGCCCATTGCACCGATGGACAGCGTGATCAGCACGATGAACGAGAACAGAATCCTCTGTTTGATGGATATCCGGTAATACCTGCCGGCGATCTGCCGCCCGAGCTGCCGGCCATAGGCTGTGAATGTATTCATAGCTTTTCCTTCTGAAGCATGTACCTTGTACCTCCCTTTGGTTATCGGTTCTTGTCACTTGTACGATACGGCTGCTCCGGCCCGGCGTCAAGATAGGGCGTGAGATTTCAGCGGATTCCGCTGCATATGTACATAGGCAAGAGGCCCCCCGTATAACGGAAGGCCCCCTGCCTATATAACCGGTCTATATAAATTGAACTAATGATTTTTGGGTTTTAGGATTAACCGTGACTCCAGAGAAGTTTTGGACTTCCGGCCACTGCCCTTCTGCAGATTTCTTGATTTATCCCGTTTTTAACGGTTGTAATCCGCAGACTGCTGATGCTTACGATGCGAGCTTTCCTGCGGAAAGCTTTCAGGCGGACGCTACCGCTCCTCCAGTTCCAAAATTCCCCTCCGCCACTTTTCCCTTAACTTGAATTTTTTAGTTCAATCTATATAATTATCACTTTTTTTCCTCCAGGCAAAGCCTGAGCAGATCGTCTACATGGGCCGTGGCCAGGCATTCCACCGTATCGGCTGCACCGTAATAGATTTTGACCTCGCCCGAGTCCTCCAGGATCATCCCGCCGGGGAAAATGACATCGTTGCGGAAGCCGCCTGAAATTTCATACGCTGCCTCCGGCACCAGCAGAGGGGCTTCCGCCCGGCCGATAATCTTGCTCGGATCTTCCAGATCCAGCAGCATAATTCCGGCGGTGTAGCGCTTCTTCCAGGTGTCCTCCCAGCCGTTCTTGCCCCGGGCAGGATCGAGATCCACTGCATGGAAGGTGGTAAGCCAGCCCTTGTCCGTCTTCACCGGAGGCGCACCTGGACCTACCTTATCGTTGGCATAAGCCACTTGCTCCACGGCCAGCAGCAGCTTATGGTTCCCCCAGTACTTCAGATCGGGGGAATCGCTCATCCACATATCGAAGCGGTCGCGGCCGCCCCGGCTGTAGACCGGAAGCGGGCGCTCCAGCCTTACATACTTGCCTCCGATGGTTTCCGGGAAGAGCACCATGTTGCGGTTATCCGGCAGCGACAGGCTTAGCACCTCAAAAGTGGAGAAATCGTCAGTGACAGCGATCCCGCCGCGCAGCCCGTGGCGCGTATCGACTGCGAAGCACATATAACAGCGGTCTCCGACGACACTCAGGCGCGGGTCATACACCCGGACCACCTCTTCATCATGCCAGGACCAGCAAGGCTCCGGCTGTACCTCCCAGCTTACGCCGTCATCGCTGAAGGCCAGCCCCAGATTGGTTGTATGATGAGGAGCGACGATTCCCTTGCTCTCATCCCCGTAGTCATTGCGGAACACCATGACATATCTGCCCTTGAATTTCGTCACCCCGGCGTTGAATACCATCGCCGGTCCATAGGGTACATCAGAAGGCTTCAGAATCGGGTTAAGCGGATGCCGGACCATCACCGGACTTGAAGTCAGCGTTCCTGTCGTCAGATCGTTCATTGTGCAGATTCCCCTCTGTAAGTTAATAGATGAAAGCGCAACCAGTGTCTTTGCATCCCCTATTATGCATCATCTTGCATAGTTAATCTATAAAATGTTCACATGAAATCTTCCATTTTCAGCTAGTAGAGCATAGAGCACAAGGACTGAATTTAGTTAATAATTATGGTAACGTTAAAGTTGCATTTGAACCGAGTATTCGGCGATAGTTGTATTCTGTACATCTAAAAACCGTGAAAAGAAAGGTTCGCCTCTTCTAGCTGTACTTTGTACAACTAAATCTGCCGGAATGGGCGATAACCCAGGTAGGATGCCAGTTTAAATGTATGAAATACAACTAAATGCATATTCAGCGGTACATCAGAAGATTTAGTTGTACAAAATACACTTAAGCCTATTGCTGGTACTTAATCGGGTCATAGCAAACCCTCAGAGTGAGATTGGATGCTCTACTGGTGCAGCATCAGATTTAATATTGTGAATATGGGACCATCACCGGACCTTAACGAGCCAGCGTCTCATTCGCGCAGCAGTCATTCGGATGCTTAGGCGCTGGAACGATAGTAACTGCATTTTGTACATTAGAATACTGTAAAAAAGACTTCGAAAGTGAATCTATTGTATTCCGTACAATTGAATGTTGAACAAAGGCCAGTTTTCACCCAAAACACAACATTCTACTGTATGAAATACAATAGAATCTCATTTTACGGCCAGAAATCCATTTTCTATTGCAGGAAATACAATAACCTACTTGAATGTAAGAGCAGAAAGCGGTAACGGGTGCAGGATCAGCCCAACATCTAGCTTGATGCTCATGCTCAGCCTTTAACACCCCTGAGGTTCATCTTACAATTTTTAAAGTTGATGCTCTACTGGTGCAGCATTTCGCCCTGAAGCGCTGCTGCCAACCTGCCGCTGAAGCGGCTGCCCAGCAGCTCATAGCCCTCAGGACCGGGGTGCAGACCATCGGTCAGCAGGTTTCCGTCCGCCGTACCGAACCACTCCAGCCCATCGAGGTAATGCAGATGGCGGTCTCCCCGCGCCTGCAGCAGCTTCACTGTATCCGCGATCTCCCGGCGCATCAGCGGCAGGGTGAAGCCTAGCGGATTCTCCTCCGTCTCTCGCTCCGTTCCGTAAATAGGCGAGATGACCACCATAGGTGTCTCTGTATGCTTCTCCCGGATCGTCTCCAGCAGGCCGATCAGCAGCGGCTTGAACATCCGCGGGCTGGAGGACACTGCGCCGTAGATGTTCACGCCGACGCACAAGGTAATCAGGTCAGCCGGCAGATCACGGATCAGCCGGCCCGCCATCGGCTCCATCAGGCAGTTGCCGGAGAAGCCGAGATTGGTCAAGTGATAGCCGATCTCCCCGGCGGCGATCACCGGCCAGGTGCGCGACGGGCTAGAAGCCGCTACGCACTGGGTAATCGAGCTTCCATACGTCACCCAGCGGGGCCGCAGGTCTGCCAGCGGTTCGGCAACGGCATCATCATCAATGGCAAGACCGCTGATCGTCATGCCGGTGTTCTGCGGCAGATAGATTTCCAGCTCCTTCACACCAGGGGGAAGCCCGGTGAAGCGGGCCTCCGCAGACTGCGCAGCAAGCCGGAGCGTCTGCACCAGCCGGCCGTCAGCCACACAATCCAGTGAAGCGTCCTCCGCAAGCGGTTCAAACAAGAGGAGGAGGGTCCCGGAATCGGTGGACAGCCGCAGACGGATACCGGAGCAGATCTCCGCCTTGCCGCCGATCCCATCCGGCGGATATAGATCATAGTCCCGGAACGGAATCCGCCAGGGCTTGATCCCCTCCTGCCGGTGCTCCAGCGAGACCGCCCCATGAAACCAATCCTCCAGCAAAGGGAGGCTCCTCACGTTCTCTACGCTCTCCACGTTCCTCACGTTCTTCCCGCTCTCCACACTCTCCACGTTCCCCACACTCTTCCCGCTCTCCACACTCTCCACGCTCCTCTCGTCCTTCTCCCTCTTCCCGTTCCCCACGCTCTCCACACTGTCCACGCGCTCCAGGCTCTTCCCGCTCTCCACACTCTCCACGTTCCCCACACTCTTCCCGCTCTCCACACTCCTCACGTTCTCCACGTTCCCCACACTCTTCCCGCTCTCCACACTCTCCACGCTCTTCTCGCTCTTCCCGCTCTTCCCGCTCTTCCCGATCTTCCCACTCTCGGCGCTCTTCAAATTTTCCGCGCCGCTCACTGCGCCTGCCCCGCTTCCTGATCCGCTGCCCCGGGAGCGAAATTCTCCCCGAGCCACACATCCTGCTCCAGCAGGCGCTGCTGCAGCTCAGGAACCGAGATGCTGCGGGAATCCGTGCCGTCCCGGAGCGCAAGCGTTGCTGCCGTCCCGCAGGCCTGGCCCATCGAGAAGCAGTTCGGCATGACGCGCAGGGAGCCTTGCACCGCCCGGTCCGAGGACACCGAACGTCCCGCCACCCACAGATTGCGGATGCCCACCGGCAGCATCACCCGGTAAGGCACCCCGTGGGAGACTCCCGGCGGCAGATGATTGAAGGTCATATCACTTTTGCTTGTCGCCAGATGAATGTCAATATAGTAGGCATTGCGCGCTATATCGTCAGGAAAAGAACGCGCGGCCACGAAGTCGTCCACAGTCAGCGTATAATCGCCCTGGATACGCCGCGTCTCCCGGATGCCAAGCTGCTCTCCGCTTGCCACCAGATGCGCCTGTTCGAAGCCCGGCACATACTTGCGGAAGAATTCAAGCTGCCGCAGCACCGTCCGGCGGCCTTCAATGGCTCCGCGTGTCAGGTCCTCAGCCTTCGTTCCGTCCACCCCGAACACATGGCCGAAGTTAACGCCGACCAGCTGATCGCTCACCCAGGCCAGGCCGGAGATCGATTTGCGGCCTTCCGGCAGCGCTCCTTCCAGGATGGCCTGCTCCACCGTCCGGTGCAATTGACCTGTATCTCCCGTCTCCGCCAGGAAGCGGCTGAATCTTGGACGGTCTACATTCGCCAGCAGATAACACATGCTGCCAGGCTGAAGCTCCCCGTCTCCGCCCCCCTTCTGGAACGGCACACCCGACAGGGCAGCAATGTCGCCGTCCCCGGTGCAGTCGATGATATAACGGCAGCGGATGAAGGATCTTCCGGATTTGTTGACAATCATTACGCCCTCTATGGTCTGGCCGTCCGGAGAACGCACCACATCGTAGACAAAGGTGTGGAACAGCGGCGTCACACCGCTCTCCAGTACCGCATTGTCATAGACGCGCTTCAACACTTCAGGATCAATCGGCACCCAGTCCAGCTGTTCGCGGTATTCCTCCTGATAGCCCGGATCACAGGCCTGCTTCATCCGCTCCATCAGCTTCAGGCCCAGGCCGCGGATAATCGGCTTGACCTTGTCCGTATAGGGACAGAAGGCAGGCACCAGCGCCACGGTCCCCATTCCGCCCAGATACCCGCGCTGCTCCACAATCATGGTGCTGGCCCCGCCTTCGGCCGCCGAGATGGCAGCGGCAATCCCTGCCGCCCCGCCGCCGATGACCAACACATCCACCTCGCGGGAGACCGGCACCTCTGCCTGCGGTACTGTAATATGTCCGTAATTCATTGTTATCCTCCTAAAAGTTTTGATAGCGTAGCTTCACCTGAATCCACCTCGCAAAACTCGCTTCGGAAGCATAAGCTTATCTTAAAGTTTATTACCCCTTCACCGAACCCGCCGTCACCTGAATGAAGGTTTTATTCGCCAGAATATACGCCAGCAGCATTGGCAGGATGGACAGACAGGCCCCGGCCATCATCAGGTGAATCTGCATCGCAGCCGAAGAGCCATAGCGGAGATTCGCCAGCCCGACCGTCAGTGTCTGCAGCTTCGGATTGGTCATCGTGAACACCAGCGGCAGAATGTATTCGTTCCAGGCATGGCGGAAGGCGAACAATCCGGCCACCCCAAGCCCAGGGGTCAAGAGCGGCAGAATGATGCGGAAAAAGGTGCGGATGAAACCCGAGCCGTCCACCATTGCGGCCTCATCCAGCTCCCGGGGAATCGCTTTGAAGAAGCCCTGCAGCATGAAGAAGGTGCTGGAATGGGCGCTGACCAGAATCAGAATAACCCCCCACAGCGTAGTATTCAGATTCAGCGCAACCATCAGATCGAACTGCGGGCGCAAGACAATGGCCCCGACTGAAATGAACATCATGGACGCCTGCACCGTTACATATATTCTTTTCCCCGGAAAATCACGCCGGTCCACTACATAAGCAGCCATCGAGGCCACCAGCAGCGTCCCCACCGTCACCATTACGCTCATAAATGCACTGTTCCAGGTATAGCGGGCGAAATTGGCCTGCTTCCAGGCTTCAGCATAGTTATTGAATTGTAGCTTGGCGGGAAAAAGAGTTCCGCCCGTCATCATCTCAGCCCCGGTCTTCAAGGAACCGGTCAGAGTCATCAGCAGCGGAAACAAGGTCAGGACCGCCGTTGCCAGCAGGAAAAGCCACATCACTGTCCGGGTTACGATTCTCCCGGCAGTACCGGGCGTCCGGTCCACCGTCTGCGGCCGCCTTCCGGGCTGCTTGGATATCACAGATTCGTTCATATGGATAAGCCTCCTAATACACCTTGTTCATTTTGCGGCTGAAGAAGAAATACAGGCCGGTTACCGCTCCGACAATCACAGCGGTGGCGAAGCCCACGGCGCTGCCGTAACCGAGCTGCTGCGTTACCGGTGAACCGGTGGATACAGGGAATAGCAGCTTGTAGAGATAGAGATACATGACTTCCGTTTTGCCGATCGGTCCGCCTTCGGTGATGACCATGATGCTCTCATAGCCCTTCAGGGAAGCGATAATCGCCAGCATAATGACCATCTGGGCTACCGGAGCCAGCATCGGAAGCGTAATATTCCAGAAGCGTCTTCCGGCGTTCGCTCCGTCGATGGACGCGCTCTCGTACAGGTCCTGCGGAATGCTCTGCAGCCCGGCGAGAAATAGCAGCATATAGTTCCCGACGGCACCCCACACCGCCACAAGAATAACCGTCAGCATGGCGTGCTTCGGACCAAGCCAGTCGACCGGCTGGGAGACGAGATGCAGCTTCATCAGAACTGTGTTAACCATACCGTTATAGGAATTGAAGATGTTATAAAAAACAACGGAGATGACCGCAGTACTAATGACTGTCGGCATAAAGTAAATTCCCCGGAGCAAATTCGACCCGCGCAATCGGCCGTTGAGAATAACAGCCAGCAGCAGCGACAGCGGCAGGGTCAGCAGTAGCTTCCCTCCGGCATAAATGAAGGTGTTGCCGACCGACTCCCAGAACAGGCTATCCCGCAGCAGCCGGCTGAAATTGTCCAGCCCGATGAACAGCGCCTCGCCATATCCGGCATAATCGTAGAACATATAGCGCAGCATCCAGAATAGAGGATAGATGCCGAGAGTGAGCGTCAGAATGATGCTCGGTGCAAGGAACAGGGAATTCTCCCCAAGTCTTTTCCATTTATAGATCATGATTGGTCTCCTTCAGGGATAGCAAAGGGGCTGATCCGGGAATCCCGTACAAGCCCCTGTGTAACCCGTTATTCTCCCTGCGGCTTCATTGGATTAAATGCCGGGTCAGGCGTAACGGTAACCTCGCCCTTCTCCACTGCTTTGGACAATGCGTCATTGTATCTTGTATTCAGGTCAGCCGCAATGGCCTTGGCATCTCCGCCCGAGAGCATATATTTGAAGAAAGCATCCGCATAGGTAGCGCCTTCCGGCGTGACGTTCGGCACAGCAGGCCAGAGCGAGTCATGCTCACCGACCAGGAAGCCTTCCATACCGCCAATTTCCGGCTTCTTGGCCTGCTCCACAATGCTCGGCACCACCGCAATCCCGAAGCCCTTCTCGTGATACGTCTTCAGAATATCGTCGCCATACATGTACTGCATGAATTTCCAGGCGGCCTCCTGATGTGCCGATTTCGCGCTGATCCCGAGCCAGGTACCGGCGGATACGATCTCCGAGGTTCCCTTAATCTGCCCGTCCAGCGTAGGGGCCAGCGTACCTGCCCAGTTGATCTCTGTCGGGAACTGGTCCTGGTATACGCCCGGCTCCGTCGAGAAGCTGAGGTACATGCCGATTTTGCCTGCGGCAAATTGGGCGCGCAGCGGGTCGATATCCAGCGTCTCCGCACCCGGCAGGATGCTTCCGTCCTCGTACATCTGCTTGAAATATTCAATAACCTGAGAATAAGGTGCGAAGTCAAATTGTCCTGTCTTCAGGTCAAAGCCAAGACCCTGGTAGCCGCTTAAGGAGAGAATCTCGCGAATCGAACGGTCAAAGGCTGCCTTCGGACTTTTGAAGTTCAACGCAAAGCCGTATACGCCCTCCGATTTGCCGGTTTCAGTGATTTTTTTGGCGTCATCGACCATTTCCTGTAGCGATGCTGGAGGATTAGCGATGCCTGCTTTGTCAAAGAGATCCTTGTTGTAGATCAGGCGCAGGGTGAGACCGGTATTGGCCAAAGAATATACCTTGCCGTCAAAACGGTTGACACCATCGATCAGCAGACTGCCGAATTTCGTTTTGATCTCATCGGTCAGGTAACCGTCAATCGGAGCCAGATAGCCTTTTTTGACAAATTCGGGGGTATTGCCGCTCTTCAGACGGAGGATATCCGGTGCCTGGTTGCTGGTGAAGGCAATGTCAACGCTCTGCGCATAATTCTCAGACATGACTGTCAGTTCCACCTGGATATTCTCGCCGTTCGTCTCATTGAACTTGTTGACCAATTCCTTGATATATTCCTGGTCATGACGGTCATCCGTCCAGTACTTAAGCTGTACCGGCTCACCTGTTTCTGCTGCGGCCGAAGCTGTGGGACTCGCTGTTGCCGCTCCGGGTGTCCCCTCTGCCGCACCGCCGCTCTTATTATTGTTCCCGTTCCCGCCGCAGCCGGCGATTCCGGCGGCCAGCATGAGGCTCAGGCTGAGACCCAACCATTTTTTCTGCATACGTTCTACCCCTTTGATTAACATTTGTATTGTGAGCTCGTTCTCTATTATAGGCTACCCCTCCCGCAAAAGGAGTGCGGCAGACTCACTCTTGAGGGACAGAATTCTATTCTTTGCGGCAGGCGGCAGCGGCCGGGCTCTCCCGTTACAGCAGGATGCCGTTCTCATCAAATGTCCGGATGTACTCCAATAACTCCGCAAAATGAACCCAAGCGATACCCGCCTTCTGATCCGCAGCGCCATAAGACATGATTAGATCCTCCCCCATGACAATGCCTCCTGTGGTAAATAGACAAGGCGTAGGGTAATCCTCCGGCATCTCCCAATCCCGCTCGGCATACATCAGACGTTCGGAGCAGCGGTGGATGATGACCGGGAAATCATTCTCCTGCTCCCTGAGGATCATGAAGGACTGCGTATATCCAAACTGCACATTCTTCTTCCCGTGATAAGCTACCAGCCACTCCTGATTGCCCAGGGCGACCGGCGGCCAGCTTGCCCCCACTCGGTTCTCCTCCCAATCGAACAGCGGACTGGCCAGCAGCCGGTGGACTGCCGCAGGTGAAGCGAAATCCGCGAATGATTCCGCCGCTGCCAGATAAATGGAAGGCTTGCCCGCCTGCTCCCCTCCGGCAAAGGGAAGGACATTCATTGGCCGGTGCAGCATCACATATTGCCATTTACCTGCAATCCTCATCTTCTCAGGAAACAGGAACACATCACGGTTATCGCTGATATGCCCCTCGGTAAGCGGACCTACGTACCCGAAAGCGTCTTCATATTCCCCTTCCTTCAGCTTGGCTAAATTCAGCTTGTACAGAACGCTGACCGTATCATTCGCCCGGGCTGATTGAATGAACGGGTCCGAACCCTCTCCGGCAAAAATCCAATCCGGCACGTATTCAAAGCGCGTCTGGACCGGAGGCTGCTGGCTGCTAAGCCAGTAAGGGCCAGGGGGAAACGCCCGGCAGGCCACCGTGACATACAGCTCGTTCCCGACATAGAAGATACGGGGGTCCTCCACACAGCCGTTGGCATAATTCCGCACTCTTTTTCCGTAAATGTCCGTAATGTACAATTCATGCTCTTCATACCCGAGGGCCGGAGCCAGAGCAGGTCTTGAAAAGTCCGCCTCCCAGGTCTCTCCCCATCCCTGCTCCGCGCATAGCCCAAAAAAATCGGATAGGGATCATGGCAGCCCTCTCTTCTCTTCTGCGGCCACGGGCCCGTTGCCCGAAACAGCATATGAATGTCATTCGAGTCAGGGTCCTGGATGATCGCCGGATTCAGAACCATTTTGTCGGCCCAGTCACAGCCTGGTACAGGTTCAAGCGCCGGTTTGTCCAAATAGCGAAATTGTGGTTTCATAGTTCCTCCTGGTTTACCTCCTGAAGCAGGGGCATATTCCGTTTTTCAGCAAACAACTTATCATAGGCTATCCGCGAATTCAAAAGACTTTTCTCCTGAAACCCGCCTTCCGGGCAAAACAGTAAGATCCGTCAAATGAAACAGGAAGATCCATCATTCACGCGGGTCCGGGCAGCGGCTTATAATCATTTTTGCAGGCAAAATCGTTACCAAGGAGGAGGGTACGCCGGATGAAACAATATGATCTTGTCATATACGGCGGAACGGCTGCAGGCATTACAGCGGCTGTCCAGGCATCTATTATGGGCAAAAGTGCGGTAGTCATCGAGCCGAGCCGGAGAATTGGGGGCATGACCACCGGAGGGCTGGGTGATACGGATGTAGGAATGAAAGAGGCAGTCGGCGGCTTATCTCTGGAATTCTACCAGCGGATCGCGCAGAAATATGCGCAGGACGGGGCTTGCTGGCTGTTCGAGCCTAAGGTTGCGCTTGAGGTGCTGCAGGACTGGGTGGCGGAGCATAACCTTGAAGTCGTCTGCGGGGAAAGGCTGGAGCTTAAGAATGGGGTGACCCGGCAAGGCTCAAGAATCACGTCCATTACTATGGAATCCGGCAAGGTCTATCACGGCAAAATGTTCATTGACGCCTCTTACGAGGGAGACCTGATGGGCCATTCCGGTGTGTCTTATGTGGTCGGCCGGGAGCCGAACGCACAGTATGGAGAGACATTAAACGGCATTCAGCCCGGCCCTGAACTGAACGAGCTCCCTCCGGGAATTGACCCCTATGTCATTAAAGGAATGCCTTCAAGCGGACTACTCCCGCGTGTAAATGCGGACCGTGGCGGCGATGCCGGCGAGGGAGACCGTAAGCTGCAAGCCTATAACTTCCGCATGTGTCTGACAGACAATCCGGGCAATCGCCTGATGATCAGCAAGCCTGAGGACTATAACGAAGCCGATTATGAGATTCTGTTCCGGGCCATTGAGCAGGGGCAGCGCTCACGCTTCTTCAAGCTGAACCGGGTCACTGCGGACAAGACCGATTCCAATAACAATAGCGGCATTTCTACGGATTATAACGGCATGAACCACAGTTATCCGGAGGCGGATTATGCGGCGCGGGACAAGATATGGGAGGCCCACCGCATCTACCAGCAGGGGGTTGTCTGGACGATCCAGAACCATCCGCGGGTGCCGGAGGAGATCCGGGAGGCCTACAAGCCGTGGGGCCTGCCGCTTGACGAATTCGGGGACAGCGGCCACTGGCCTTCCCAGCTCTACATCAGGGAGTCCCGCAGAATGACCGGAGATTATGTGGTGACAGAGCATGATGTAAGGCGGGAGCACCCGGTGCCGGATTCGGCCGGAATGGGCTCCTTCGCCATGGATTCGCATCATACGCAATA
Organism: Paenibacillus sp. FSL P2-0089; assembly: GCF_038595095.1. Taxonomy (NCBI): domain Bacteria; kingdom Bacillati; phylum Bacillota; class Bacilli; order Caryophanales; family Paenibacillaceae; genus Paenibacillus; species Paenibacillus sp. FSL P2-0089. The sequence goes on along the minus strand of NZ_CP152006.1, from coordinate 1,641,040 downwards.
CTATGTGAACGAAGACGGGCATGTCAGCACGGAGGGCGGATTCTATATCCGATTGGCCGAGCCTTATCCGATCAGCTACCGGGCAATGGTGCCGAAGCGGAGCGAATGCACCAACCTGATCGTACCGGTATGTCTGTCGGCCACTCATGCGGCCTACGGCTCCATCCGGATGGAGCCGGTCTTCATGATTCTGGGGCAATCGGCGGCAGCCGCTGCTGTACTGGCGCTTGAGGGGAACGGCATGGTTCAGGATGTGGAGTATGGACAGCTGCAAGCGGTACTGCTTGAGTTCAATCAGGTGCTGTACACCACCGGACTCAGCCAGGGTTGAACCGGAAGCCGAAGCTGCGCCGGTACTCTCCCGGGGGAGCGCCATACCGTTCCCGGAACATCCGGCAGAAATGGGCGTAGCTCTGGAAGCCCGCATTGTCGGCAACCTGCTCCAGTGACAGTGTGCTGTAGAGCACCTGCTGCTCGGCAGACTTCAGCCTGACATCAATGCAGTAGGCGAACGGCGATTGGCCAAAAGCGGCTTTGAACAGGGAGGAAGCGCGGGAGATACTTAACCCGGCGGAGGCGGAGATCTGCTCCAGGCTGAGCGGTTCATGGGCATGATTGTCAATGAACTGCTTCAGCCTGTAGGCGGTCTCCGCCCCTTTGGTGCGCCGCCGTGCCTGAACGATCTGCTCCAGCGTCAGACAGAACGTTCTAAGCAGATAATCCAGCAACTCCTCCTGATGCTGCATTACTTTCCTCTTCTCGCCGGCAATATGCTTCCATAAGGTAATGACCGTATCGTCGAAGCCGATATTCGTCCGGGCCGGCAGCCTGCGGTCCTGCCACCAGGAATCCAGCCACTCCCCTTTGCCGATCAGGAAATAATCCGAGGCGGGCTGAACTCCCCCAGAGCCTGGAGCGCTGCGGGGCTGTACAATCAGCTCATACGGCTGATCCGGAGCATAGATCAGCAGATCCCCGGGGATGATCGTCTCGTATTTTCCGTCTACCAGAGCACGGCAGGTCCCTTCCATCTGAAGTCTGAAGAGATAGAAGGATAAGCCGTCCTGATACTGAACGGAGTGAGGCTGGGTATGTGTGAAATAGTTAGCATACAGGATGCTGCACCGGTGCGGATCGGACGCTGTCAATGGTAGGGCTCCTCCTGGCGGTCCGGGTGGTACCCCGCCCTGAACTCCGACGGTGTCTGCCCGGTGATCTTCTTGAACATCTCGCTGAAGTATCTGCGCTCCTCATACCCCACAGCGAAGGCCACCTCCTGTACCTGTGCCCCTTCCACCAGCAGCAGCTTGGCCCGGTGAATACGCTCTGCGGTGATATACTGGGTAACGGTCACTCCGTTCACCTTCTTGAACAGGCTGGAGAAGTAGCTGGTGCTGAGATGAACATGCGCCGCGCATTCACCGACACTGATATCCTCGGACAAGCGGCCCTTAATATACTCTACCGCTTCATAGATCACCTTCTGCCCTTCGGACAGGCTGCTCCTGCGCACCAGGGCGGCCCCCTCTGTACACAGTTCCAGCAGCAGCCGCTGGAGAGTCGCAAGCGGCAGCCCCGCTGTTCCCTGCACCGCCCGGAACCGCTGGATCAGCGGCTGAATCTCCCCGTACGGAACCAGCTCATAGAAGGTGCGGATCGCTGATGCGGCCAACTCCTCATACAGAACGAGCAGATAATCGGGATTATGCCCGGAGCTCAGACTCTGCAGCGTTTCTGAAATGGCTGACAGAATTGCGCCTGTCCGGCTGACATTGCCGGAGCGCAGTGCCAGCAGCAGCTCGTCCTTGTACTCCAGCGCCAGCGGCTCCTGGCTTCCGTTCTGGTGAACATCATCATACATAATGGCCGCGTTGCCTCCGGTGAACAGATGGTGGGCCAGCGCCCGGTGCGCCTGGCGGTAGGAATCCGGCAGCTCGCTGGTCTCCTCCACCCGGCCTCCTACACCGGCAGATACCGTGAACTTGGTATACCGTTCAATGTTCTTGCAGCAGCGTTCGGCAATCTCCACTGCACTGGCCGGACCACAGTCATTCATCACCGCAAGATAGCGGTTATGCTTGGCCCGGAACACCACGCAGCGCGTATGCCCGGCAATGGTCTCCTGGGTGATATTCAGCAGGGAGAAGCGGATCAGCTCCACCTCGCGGATCGACAGCTCTGCCGCCCGCTCCTGAAAGTGATCGATCTCCAGCAGCATCACCACGAACCCCTTGGGGTTCAGATCGATGCCTAAGAATTCCCAGCGCGCCTTCGCCTGCTCCCACGACGTTCGGTGGCTGACCAGCAGGGCGAAATATTCCTGCCGCAGCACCGGCAGACTCTCCCGCAGCTTGTTCTCCATCTCCCGGAGGGTATCCTGTCTGGAACGCGCCTCCATAATCTCCGACTTCGCCCGCAGCACCGCCTTCATGATCTCCTCTTCCGTGAACGGCTTGACCACGAAGTCGAATGCGCCGAGTTGTACCGCCTGCTGCGCATATTCGAAGTCGGCATACCCGCTGACCAGAATAATTTTGCAGTCCCGGTGGTGTTCCAGTACGGCACGCAGCATGGCCAGCCCGTCCATCCTTGGCATACGGATATCCGTAATGACCAGATCCGGGCGCAGCTCCGCGATCAGGTCCAGCCCATCCTCACCGTTGGCCGCTGTTCCTGCCACCCGGATGCCGTGCTCCGCCCAGTTCATGCAGGTCAGGCCTTCCACCACGCTTTTAATATCATCAATGATACAGAGGGTTACGCTATGATCGTCCATCCTGATGCTCCTCCCGTTTGGGTAAAGATATAATAACCGCCGTCCCCCGGCCCGGCCCGCTGTCCACCCGTAATGCTGCACTGTCCCCATAGTAGAGCTGCAGCCTGCGGATCAGATTGGATACGGCATAGCCCTTCTCCGATTCCCGCCGGAACAATGCACGGACCGCCTCCTCGTCCATACCAGTTCCATTGTCGCTGACCTTGATACACCAGCGTGCTCCCTCATCGAAGACTTCGAGATCAATTATCCCCCCGCTCTCCCGGTTGCGGAAGCCATGCAGAATACTATTCTCCACCAGCGGCTGCAGCAGAATGCGCGGAATCGGGAGGGTAACCAGCGCTTCATCCTCGACATAAATCTCATAACGGAACAGCCCTTCATAGCAGCTGCATTGCAGTTCCAGATACATGCGGACATGCTCCAGTTCCTTAGACAGCGTAGTGATCTCCTGCCCCTTGTTCAGCCCGAGCTGGAACAGACGGGACAGCGACATGACCATGCTCTGCGACTGCTTCACTTGCTTCAGATTCAGCTTCCAGTAGATCGTATTCAGCGTATTGTACAGGAAATGAGGGTCCATCTGCGCCGACAAGGCCTTGATCTCTGCCGAGCGCTTATTGGTCTGTGCCTGTGTGACCTCTCCGATCAGCACTACGATCTGCTCCAGCATCTGGTTGAACCGCATCCCGACCTGGGCCAGCTCGTCTCCGCCCCCGCTCTCGAATCTTGCCGTCAGATCATTGCTCTCCACCCGCTTCATCACCTTCATCAGACCTTGCAGCGGACGCAGCAGATAACGGGTAAAAGCTCCTGATACCATCATGGTAACAGTAAAAGCGAAGAGGGCTACCACCACGAGCAGCCATTTCACATAGATCATATCCTTCAGCACACCGGACTTGGACTGGATCGTGGTCATCGTCCAATCAGCAATACCCAGATGCGCATAGTTCAGCAGATACGATTCGCCTCCCAGCTTGAAGGTATTGCTGAGATTCCGGCTGCTGCTGATCATGCCGGTCAGATCACTGCCCTCCACCGCCTGCAGAACGAGCGGGTCCTTCACAGAATAGACGGGGCTGCCTGCCGCGTTCAGCAGGAAGCTGCGCGCCCCTCCGCCGGTATCCCCGCTCACCAGCTTGCGGAAGCCGTCTTCACGGATGTTGACGATAATATAGACCCCGCGGACCGCTGTATCAAATATAGGCTCCAGAATCAGTGAAATAACCCGTTCCTTCCCGGAGAAGAGCATGTCCTCATGGCCTTCAACCCATGTATTCTTCTTCTCCTGTTCGATCCGCTCATATAGTAAGGTATCCTTGAACTCCGTCAGACGGTTCCGGTTCATCGAGGAAGGGTAAAACTCCCCGATCGGCGTGGACACATAGATCGAATGGATCAGCGGCTCCGCAATCCGCGCTTGTGAGAAAACGTTATCAAGATCATTCAGATGAGTATAATACCGGCCTGTATCCCCGGTGACAACATCCCGCATCATATCGTGAAAAGGCTGGCTGATCATGAAGGTCATCATAATCAGCATCAGCTTGTTCAGCTTCTCATCGATGATCTGCGCTGATTTAACAACGTTATCCTGGGTAAGCTTCAGCGCATTCTTCTCCAGAGTCGCCGCCGAGATGGAATACGACAATCCCCCGGTCATCAGTACGGAGAGGAGGATCACGGCTAAGAATGCAGTTTTTAATTTACTGCGGAATGATTGCTTCCGGAAATAGTTCAAGTCGTTCACGCCTTCCTGTGTGCAGATGCCCTGCTCTTCGATTATGTCACCTGAACGTTCGGTCCGACAATACGCAGCGGATGAAATAGTGAATTCACCGTATGCGGAGCATGAATCTACCGTATGTACAGGGCAACCCTCCGCCTCCCTCTCCGCCTGCACCAAATAGCCTGTTTGAATTCCGGCAGGCACCGGCTTCAAACAGGCTATATTAAGTATGGCTATGAATATCTCACTGGTTGCAGAACACCAGGAGGAGTATGCGCCATCAGGACTCCGGCTTACTGTGCTTCAGCAAAGCCAATATGTTATTGAGCAGATGCACCTTACGGATGGGCTTGATAATGATGGAGGAAAACTGCGCTTTGGTCTCCTCGTCCAGATTCGTCCCCAGGGGAGCAAGCAGAATAACGGGCAGCTTCCTGCCCGGAACAAGCTGACGCATGTGCTTGGCAAGCTCTGTGGCTTCTGTCCCCGCAATATCCTTATCCATAAGGATTAGATCATAATCGTTATTGGCCGCCAGAAGCTCCAGGGCCTCTCCGGCAGTCCGGGCAGAAGACACTGCCACGCTCCAGTCCTCAAGTACCGAAGAGATGACATCCAGACTGGTCTGATTATCATCCACAACCAGAATCTTAATTGCGTCAAGCACATCCTTCTCAAAGGGAATCGAGGGCAGGCTTGTATATTTCTCAAGATACAGCGTGACCTCCAGCTTCGTCCCTGTCCCTTCCTGGCTTTCCGCAGAGATCTCTCCCCCCATCAGCTCCACCAGCTGTTTACAGATGGCCAGCCCCAGTCCGGTACCTCCGTAATGATGCAGCTCGCTGCTCTGGTGAACCTGGGTATATTTGTTGAACAGCAGCTTCAGCTTGTCCTGTGCTATACCTATACCAGAATCCGTAACCGTGATCCTAATCCCTATTTCTTCACGGTGAACAGGCAAGGATTTCAGCTCAATCAGAATTTCCCCGGCGTGGGTGAACTTCAGGGCGTTGCTTACGATATTCATGATGATCTGACGTATCTTGGGGGCATCCCCCAGAACATACAGAGGAATCTCCGAATCCACATTCAGAATAACCTCCAGGTTTTTCTCAAAAGCCTTGGTGGAGAACAGATAGACGCTCTCTTCCAGTGCGGTGATAATATCGAACGGTTCCTTTTCAATGAGCAGCTTGCCCGCTTCCATCTTGCTGAAATCCAGAACATCGTTCAGGAATTGCAGCAGCTTGGCATTGCTCGATTCAATGATCTCCATGTAATACTGCTGCTGCTCGTTCATCTCAGTCGTCATCATCAGATCCGTCATGCCGATAATGCCGTTCATCGGGGTGCGGATTTCATGGCTGAGCATGGCGAACAGATCCATTTTCGTTTGTCTCCGCTGTTCCAAATCTTCAAGCTTCCGTTCCAAGTTCATAATATAGGTGAAAAAATAAGCCATAGCCCTTAAGAGGTCCAGGTCTTCCTTCGTATGCCGCCCGGCAGCAGGGTCCAGCAGGCAGATCGTTCCCAGAGATTCGCCATCCTCGGTAAGCAGAGGAACGCCAATGAATGAATGTACTCCCTGTGTGTGTATGAAGTCAAGTGCAGGGGACGCGGGCTGTTTATGCGTATCAGAGACCAGTAACGGTCCATTGTCATTCAGAAGGATCAGACTGCCAATAGCATCAAACAACACAGATCCCTGTGTATCCGGCCCCAACAGCTCTTCCCGGTTGAACACCCGCAGCAGGGGATCTGAGCTTACACCATGCAACGAAATCAGAATCGTGTTTGACTTGAAAAGTTGGCTTAACAGCTCTATCATCCGGTCTGCGGCATCCTCTATATTGCGAATCGCCGAACTGCCGGTATCGTTCATCTCCATCGTCGTTCCAGAACCCCATTTCCAAAACCTAAATATGTTACCATAAACTTGACTGGTCCTTATCATAACAGAAAAAACACAGCAACAACCTGCAAAATTCACAAAAATAGGCTGAGGAAGGAATTGGATGGGATGAAAAAGATACTTCGTTACTCCCGCAGGGATTCTGTGGTCCTCTTCCCTCCGGTGTGGGCCAGCTGGACTTTATTGATCAGACGTTTATACCGATCCTGGTCTTCCGTTGAAGCGTGCGGCCGGAATTGCTCGAATAATCTTACACAGCGGATCACACAGGCTATGCTGCCAAGTGCGGCGGAAGCCTCCAGGCTCCCGAAGATATAACGTATCCCCTGCTCTATCTTCTCTGCTTTGAGAGAGTACAGCGCCAGCTCATAGAGCAGTACCGGATATTGCTCCGGCGTCTCCCTGCCCGGAGTTCCTTCGGCTTGCCCGAGCGCCGTTCCCTCCGGCGTAAGCAGCGGCTGGAAGCGGCTGATAAGCTCATCTACCTTCCAGCCATACCGGTTAGCCGCTTGAACTGCCTTAAGCAGCCCGTCCAGCAGTCCAAGCCCGGGGGTGCCGATAGATTCCATCACCTCGGGAAGAGCCTCCAGCTCACCGCACATCAGGCGGTATAGAGACTTGTAGACTGTCCCCAGCCTGCTGAACTGCGCCCGGATCTGCTGAACCTCTTCCGATTCCTCGACAATCCAGCTCATTTCAGTGTAAAGGCCCACATATTCCAGCGCCCGCTCATATTCACCGGATTCCTCGCATACCTTGGATTGCAGCCAGTAAGCATACAGTATATAGAAGCAAAGAGGTCTGGGCGCCTGCCTCAGCTCCTTCTTTTTTTTCGTTTTGTAGAATCTGATTTCGTACTGGATAGATGTCTTATGACGGAGCTCCTCTGCCAGTAATCTGGCCTTCTCCCAGTGCTGTAGAGCAATATAGATATCCGCCAGCTGCCGAAGCGCTTCCAACTGGTCTATTTCCTCCAGGCGCTCTACGAAATATTCAAACCGGGTCGCCGCACGGAAATCCGCCTCCGGGCTCTGTCCGATCCGGATCGTGAACAGCCGGTACTGACACAGGGCCAGCCGCTCCGAATGCTGATATTTCTCAGTGTCGGCTACCCCTTCATACAGCAGAGCCGCTGCCTGAAGCTTGCCTTGCCCGTAGAATTCCTCCGCCGTATCGAACAGGAGCGGGGCATATGTAATATTGTCCATGATGATTTGAACCACCTGCCGGATACACTCCAGCTTGTCCAGCTCCGCACAGCGGTGCAGGAAGGGTCCCAGCCGCCGCCAGTCGGGTGCGGAATGTACGACACATTCATCTATATATAACTCATAAAATGTTCCTTCAGGAAGCCCCATTCCGGCGGTAATCCGGTCCAGCTGCTGCATGGCAATAGGACGGTTACCATTAATAATGCTGCTGAGCGTTCCCGAATTGACACCGGAGATTCCTGCGAACTGATTGATTGTCTGGCCTTCTTTTTTAAGAAAAGCAGCCAGTTCTGTTTGAATTGTAGTGTGCTGTTGCAAACCAATACCGCCCCTCAAGAACCAGATATTCTAGTAAAAATCCAGATATTCCTATATCATAAATCCCTTAATTAGGCAGGTCAATCTGGTTTGAACGGTTCAAAAGAGGTTGACAAAGACGGAATATTTGTTATATATACCCAGTTAAAAAATCTTTTGCAACATTTCTGCTGATCCAACGTTTATTAGGGTATAAACAAGTTTGAGAATATTCCGGCAGGGTAAATAAAGAGTGTAGACTCACGCCGTGTAAGATTACGCCAAGGGGGAAATTCATAATGTTAAAAAACAAAAACGTCTACCTGCTTCCTGTTCTGGTCCTGTTGTTCCTTTCCCTCGTGACTACGGCAAGCACAACCATAAAAACCGCTGATGCCAAGAGTGAGGGGTCAACCCAGCATCTGACGGTGTATATACATTCCTTAGAGAATCATAACGGTCAGACGACCCTTACGGGGGATGAGATCGAATGGTATGAAGGCGCAGCAGCCGACGCGGTCTTCGCCCAGCGGGAGCCGGAATCCGCAGCCGAAATCGGCGGTGCCCCGGACGGTTACTATATCGTGAACGACAGCGACACGCTGACTACTTATACGGTAGCCCCGGATGCCAAGGTCACCATGCAGATCTATGACCGCACTGGCAAGCTCGAAGACCTGGATACGAACTGGAACGAGTCGCTCACTTTGGAGAAGTTCATTCATGAATTCGCCAAGACGGATGTATTCGATCTAAGCGGTTCGCCTTATCACCTCACGATCAAGGATGGCCAGATTGTATCGATCGTGCAGCAGTACACTCCATAAGGAGCTGCTATCTTAATCCCTTCCATAAAATAACCTCAAGCCACAGCCTGTTGCCCAGCAGCGGTTGTGGCTTTTTTGTTGACTATTACTCTCAGGCAACCAGAAAAAACTCTTTGCGAAAAGGCGTACCGCCCTCCGCAAAGAGTTTCAAGTGAAGTCAAAGCGCTGATGTATTCAGCTATGTATTAGGTTTAATATCCATTAATTCAATGGGCGTTTGGACAGTTACTCCCAGCTTCAAAAAATCTTTAACGTTAAGCGTTATCACATGAGCAGGCGTAATTGCTTTGGCATGTGCTGCTAAATAAGCATCCACAAAATCGATCCTTTTTTTGCTAAACTGATCCAAGGCTTCTTCGATAACTGCCTTTTCTTCACACTCAATCCCTTTTAAATTAATAAATGAAGTTAAGGCTTCCTTCACTTGCGCTTTCTTTACATTAAATTGTTTACCCATCAGTACAAAAACACATTCACTAACAATAATCGGAGAAACTTTAAGCATATATTCACCTTCGGCAGCTGCTGTAATCAACTGCCGGGCTTGAGGTGAAAAATCCTTATTGGTTCGTAAAGCATAAATAATAATATTGGTATCAATCCAAATTTCCGTTTTCTTCCTTGTCAACTTCTGTTCCCTCCATCAATATGGCTGCTATCCATAATTATTCCTGCCCTCTCCTCTCTGGCTGAATCCAGATCCAGCTGAAAGTTGTCGTTGTCTCCTGGCTGATCAAATATTCCGAATAGCTCCTCTGCCGTAAGTAAAGAAATAGGCTCTACTCTAATCTCACCTTTGGCATTTAAGATAAACCGAAGCTGATCCCCTTCTTTCAGCCCAAGCTGCTTCATGATTTTTGCAGGGAAAGTTATTTGTCCAGCTCTACTAATTGTTGATTTCGCTTCTATGGTTGAAGGTTTTAGAACTGTGGTAGGCATTTTTTTTCGTTCCTTTCCTGTTCCGTTTTCAATTAGATTCTCGTCCATGATTGACCCCCTTATTATATTCCTTGATAAAACATTTAACAAGTAATTTTACCGAATAAGTATTTTATATTTCTCAAGTATTTATTCTATTCAAACAAATTCAAAAAAATACCCTCTCACAGTATTCCCTATAATTAAAATTTTCAGGAATACAGATATCTAACCTTTTCACACATATTCAATCCTATCACTATTTACCCGAAAGCCCTTTATCTATAAGCTTAAATATAGGATATTCATCCAGCAGTAACCCTACAGAACCCATAGGAATGAGGATACAAAATGACAATTACACCCCATCAGCCTCTGGCGGCCCCGATTCAGGGTAAGCCCTTGTACGAGGAATACCGCATGGACCAGGTCCGTGTGTCCGATCCGTATATCGCGAACGCCTTTGCCAAGGAGATCGAATATCTGACCAGCTATGATCCAGACCGTCTGCTGGCGGGCTTCCGCGAGAACCGGGGACTGCCGAAGCGTGCCGACAAATATCCCGGCTGGGAGAACACAGAGATCCGCGGACACACGCTGGGCCACTATCTGTCGGCGCTGTCCCAGGCCTATGCCTGTACGCGGGATGACGCGCTGGCGTTCAGGCTGAACTATCTTCTGGGAGAGCTGGCCCTGTGCCAGCATGAGAGCGGTTACCTGTCCGCGTTCGAGGAACGCCTTTTCGATCATGTAGAGAACAAGCAGCCGGCCTGGGTCCCCTGGTATACGATGCACAAAATCATCGCCGGACTCACCGCGTCCTACTCTGCCACCGGCAGCCAAACGGCCTATGACCTCGCGGATACGCTCGGTGACTGGGTGTACCGCCGCACAGCCTCCTGGTCTGAAGAGGTTCATCAGCGTGTATTATCGGTGGAATACGGCGGGATGAATGACTGCCTGTACGACCTGTACAGAATCACCGGAAAAGCAGGCCATTTAAGCGCCGCACATAGCTTTGACGAGCTGACGCTGTTCACTCCTGTTCATGAGGGCAAGGATATTCTCAAGGGCAAGCACGCCAATACCACGATTCCGAAATTCCTCGGTGCGCTGAACCGTTACCGGACGCTCGGGGAGAGCGAAGCCTTTTATCTGGAAGCGGCGGTGCAGTTCTGGGAGATGGTTGTTCATCATCACAGCTACATCACCGGAGGGAACAGCGAATGGGAGCACTTCGGTGACCCGGATATGCTGGACCGGGAACGCTCCAACTTCACAGCGGAGACCTGCAACACCTACAATATGCTCAAGCTGACCCGCGAGCTGTTCAAACTCACGGGAGATACTCGTTACGCCGACTTCTACGAGAACACCTACCTGAATGCCATTGTGTCCTCACAACACCCACATACCGGGATGACGATGTATTTCCAGCCGATGGCGACCGGGTATTTCAAGGTCTACAGCTCGCCGTTCGAGCATTTCTGGTGCTGTACGGGAACCGGCATGGAGAGCTTCACCAAGCTGAATGACAGCCTGTATTTCCATGATGCGGACAGCATAGTGGTCAACCAGTACCTTAGCTCTACCCTGGATTCTGCTGCGCACGGCCTGATGCTGATCCAGTCGGCCAATCTGCCTTATAGCGATATTGTAGAGTTCAAGATCTCAGTGATGCAGCCTCAGACTCAGTCCACCACGCTGAAGCTTCGTCTGCCGGATTGGCTGGCCGCAGAACCTGAGCTTCTATTGAATGGGCAGCCTGTGAACTCAGCGGTCAGCGGAGGTTACCTCTTGACGGACAGAGTATGGGAAGACGGCGACACGCTTCAGCTCAAGCTGCCGATGAAGCTGACACATTTCAGCCTGCCGGATGCCCGTCAGGTGGTCGCGTTCAAGTATGGGCCGGTGGTGCTGAGCGCCGCTCTGGGCCAGAGTGACCTGTCCGTGTCTGCTACAGGAGTGGCTGTAAGTGTCCCGACCCGCAACATGCTGGTGAAGGACTTCATCACAACGGTGAACGAGAGCCCGCAGGAGTGGCTGGAGCAGCTTGCGGACCGCGTAGTCCGGCTGGAGCAGGAAGAACTGGCCTTTGCACTGCGGGGAACGGATGAGGATCAGCGGCTGGTCTTCACCCCGCATTATAAGCAGCATAGTGAGCGTTACGGCATCTACTGGCGTCTGGTAGAGGCGGATTCGGCTGAGCTGCAGAAGCATATTTTACAAGGGAAAATCCGGCAGCGTGTGCAGGATGCTACACTGGACAGCCTGCCTGTCGGCAATGATCAGTATGAGCTGGAGCATGGCATTGAGGGAGAGAACACCTCTGTAGCCACCTGGGACGGATATAACATCCGCAAAGCGGAGAACGGCGGCTGGTTCAGCTACCGGATGAAGGTGGCACCGCGCACGGACAACTACCTCTCAGTCACTTATTTCTCAGGAAATAATGGTAAGAAAATAGCGATTTATGTAGACGGGGAGCTGATTGCGAGCGAGGTCCTGCATACGGATGCAGCCCGCAGCTTCTACGAGCGGAGTTATCTGATTCCTGCTGAAGCGGTTGGATGCAAGACTGAGGTGGAAGTCAAATTCGTGGTTCCGGGTAAGGAGAATGGCATCTTCGACCTGCTGCGCATGATGACCGGTTATGATCACAATGCCGGACTGCGCCAGCTTGCCTTCAGTGAAGGAACGCTGTCTACCTCCTTCAGCAGCGGCATAACCACGTATAGCCTGAGTGTTCCGCAAGCGGCAAGCCAGGTACAACTGAACGTTACACCTCACCATCACAATGCCCTGGTCTATGCAGACGGGATTCTGATTGAGGATTCACTCCCGCGCGAGATCAAGCTGCCACATAGCCGCACTGAGGTGAAGCTCACGGTCAAGGCGGAGGATCATGTTACGGTGCAGGAATATAAGCTTCAGATTGTGAAAGAATAACAGTTGGCATAATGCAATACACTGTTCCACTCAAGGGTTATCTCGGATGCAGCTTCTGCTGTATTCAAGATAGCCCTTATTTGATATGGTAATAGGATAAGACTATTTCCACAACGAGGGGGATTATGACATGACTGCATTCACACTGCTGGTAGATAAGCCGGTACATCTGGAGATGACCGGCAAATTCGTGGCCCCCTCGGCGGAGTGGATTCACTTAAGCCGGATTTTACAGGATTATGAGCTGATAGTTATGACCGAAGGCGTGCTCTACCTGGCGGGTGACAACCAGCAGTTCGTCGTCTCCAAAGGCGAGTTCCTGCTCCTGCCTCCGCTTACCAGACAATACGGGTACAAGTCTTCAGACTGTAGCTTTTATTGGCTGCATTTTCATGCTGCGAACGGTAGTCAGACTGCGGGCCCCCCTCCGTCAAACGGCGACAAGGAAGAATATGTAATTCACCTGCCTCAATACGGAACCCTGCGGAATGTCGAGAAAATCATCGTCATGATGAAGCAGCTCCAGGACTCGGTGCGGAGCTACAATCAGACGGTGCTGGGCAACTATATGTCTACCGTTATTCTGTGCGAGCTGTACAGCCAGACCCTGCCAACCGATGCCGATCCGTTCAAAAGAACCAAGCAGGAGCAGCTCTACAACGATATTCTAGATTACATCAAATGGAGCCGCAGCGAGCATATTAAGGTATCGCAGATCGCCGCCTATTTCGGCTATAACGAGAAGTATCTCTCCCATCTGTTCACCGTCATCTCCGGGATCTCCCTGAAGCAATATATTCTGCAGCAGAAGATGGAGCTGGCGAAATTCCTGCTGACCGACACCAACCAGAACGTCAGCGAAGTGTCATTGCAGCTAGGCTATAAGGATTGCCATAATTTCATGAAATCGTTCAAAAAAATTGTCGGCCTCACTCCCACCGAGTTCCGCAACGCTTATGCCAAGCGCCTGCTGTTCTACGAGTGAGCGTGAGAATCCGCCAGCTCCTGCCTCTTCTTCGCTCCCTCCACAGCCCTTCCAGAGACTAACGATTTCTCTGGAATAGGCTGTGGATATTTTTTTGAGAGCATAATGAACTTTCCGGGCGGCTACGCACTCTTATCTGTGAAAGGGGTGAGCACATGAATATAAGCCGTCTTGTCAGAGCCGCACAGCGCGGTAACAAAGAAGCATTACTAGAACTAATCCTAGCCGAACAGGACGCTTATTATCGTCTTGCCTATAGCTACATGAGGAATGAGCATGACGCGATGGATGTAATGGAGGATATGATCGTCACGCTCTATGAGAAGCTGGAACAACTGAAGAAGCGCGAGGCCTTCTACAGCTGGAGTAAAACCATTCTGGTCAACCGCTGCAAAAGAGTCCTCCGCAACCAGAACCGGTTCGTTCCCCTGGAGGAGGACGAGGCGCCGGAGCCTGCAATGGAGGCATGGACTGCAACTAACCCGTACCGCGATACCGAGTCTGAAATGGATTTGTCCGTCCTGCTCGCACATTTGAATCCCCGGCAGCGGGAAGCGATTGAGCTGCGTTATGTCCACGATCTGCCGTATCAGACCATTGCCGATATCACCGAAGCGCCGGTCGGCACGATCAAGTCCAGAATATCGCAGGGAATACAGAAACTAAAAGCTATGATTGGAGGTGACCGTTATGAGAACGATCGAGGAGAGATTACAGGAGCATCAGCAGACCATGACGCCGTCAGAACTTGAAGGCAGATTGCGGAAGGCGCTGGAGCAGGCTCCGGTTAGACGGAAATCACGGGCTGGACGGACACAAACATGGGCCGCCACAGCCGCCGCAGCCATGTTACTGACAGTGGGCGTCTATCAGTATCCGGCGTTAGCCTATTACGGCGGGAAGCTGTTCAGTCAGACTGATCTGAATACAGTGAACTTCACTCAAGTAGTTAAGCAGGGTTACGGACAAGCGGTCAACCAAAGCAAAACACTTAAGGACGGGACCGTCTTCACCGTCAAAGGTGTGATTGCAGACGATAATAATCTGCTGATGCTTTACAGTATACAGCTTCCGGCCGGCCGGGTGTTTGATGAGACGGCCTTCTCGAATTACTCCTTCAATAATATTAAAGGCTTGTTTACTGACTCTGATCCTATCGGAGGCGGCGGAGATTACAGCCCGGACAGGACCCGGTACGAGGGTGTTTACAAATTTGAGCCGGTCAGCCCTTTTTCCAGAAATTTAACCGTGAATTTCAATGCAAAGCTGACAAGCGGAGAACTGGTCCAATTCCCTATCTCTTTCAAATATGACCCGAATCTTGCTATGAAAAGCCTGCTCGTTGCGGATATTGACCAGGCTGTACCGGTGGATCAGGGAACCGTCTACTATGACACGATTACGGCTTCTCCTACGTCAACCATCGTAAAGGGACATTATAAGATGGATAATGGAGAAAATCCAAGATTCTCTGCTGTAACCAAACTGTATGTGAATGGTACGGAAATGAATTCCCGGTCGATGCGGGGTACGAATTCCAGCAAAAAGGGAACCCCGGAATTTATAATTGAATACGATGTGCTGCCAACAGACAAGCTGCAAAGTGTTGAACTTGTACTGGATAATTTCAGCGGATATCAGAAGGTCGGGCAGCCGATCCCGCTGTCCTCACCCTCAGACCACTCCGTTACAGTCGGCGAGGAGAAACTCTGGATTCGCAGCGTCTCCCGGACTGCTGACGGCTATGATATTGTGGTCGCCGGGAAGCAGTTCACTATGCTGGATAAGGATACTTTGGCTGTTCAAGCCGGAGGAGCCGCCGTTCCCGTCAGTTCGATATCCGATTCCCGCCCGTGGGACCTCAAGAACGGTAATATCCTGTGGGAACGCACATACTCCTTCCAGACCATAGAGAAGCCGGAATTCCTGGAGATGGACGGCTTCCACTATATTAAGTTCTATAGACACACTATTCCGGTTCCTCTAGGGGACAAATAAAACAGTTCGTGCAGGAACGTAGTTAGCCGATGATAGCAGCGGCTGATCAGAATCCAATAAAAACCTTTAGCCCCACGCTGCAAGTGGGGCTAAAGGCTTCAAGTTTTTATAGGCTTTATATCCGCTGATCAGATGATGATTACTGCAAATAAGCTTTGGCGATCTCAAGCAATTGCTCCTTGGTAACGCCCTTTGTAGCCTCAATATAATAAACGATGTGGAAATCGCTGTTAGGAATATTTTGAATGAAACGAATCCCTTGACTGCCGCTTGTATATAAAGAGTACAACATTTCAACACCATCGACTGTTATACTCTCTGCTGACGGCTCCTCAGAATGGTGTATCGTTAACTTCTCTTTCATTTTCATCGGCTGAACAAGAATCGTTTGTCCCTCCCCTTTATACGTAACGATCATACTCCAGCCCTCTTTAGACACATCAAGCATTCTCATAGCATATCCATCCTTGGAATCCCGTGCTTCTTGTGCTAATTGCTCTGTCAATTCAGCTTCTTTCTGGTCGGTGAGCGGATCAGGATTATAGGTCAGAGCACCTGTAACAAAATCATATTGATCTTGCAGCCTATCAAAAATAAGTGCGCCGGACTGCTTCAGCTCATCGCGAAGTGAAGCTGCATCCGAGAACCCGAATGCTGCCCCTCTCCTGATGTATAGCTCTCCCTCAGCATTCTCTCCTGCCATATAGATTGCTGCTGCCTGACCCGGCTGCAGCAAGTCTTGTCCTAGACCGTGTGCTTTTAAGCTGCGCCGCTGCTCTTCCTTCGTATAATCCGGAAAATTTGAATCCTCGAATTTCTTTTCCTCATAGATTACATCCCCTTTGTTGTTCGTGAGTGTAATCAGCTGTGTAGCCGCAAAGGCTGATGAAGCTAACAACAGTGATGCCAGTACGATAAGAGTACTCAGCTTATATTTAGAATAGAAGGTAACCCGTTTATTCATTTTCTCATCCTCCAATATATTCATCACAGCTTTCGTTACATCTGCCTCAGGAACTTTGACGTTATGAAATATGGTTCTGAGGTCTTGACTGCTGTCGTGATCCATCCGATATCCCTCCTGTAAGATGAGCATGATACTTTCTGAATTTAGCTGCCGTGCGTTCAAATTTCTTACGGAGACTGCTGCTGTTTTGCTGCATAATTTCTCCGATTTCCTTATAGCCCTTATCTTCCACACATCGCAGAATCAGCAGGCTTCGTTCCTCAGGTGTCAATTTGGACATTGCCCGCAGAACATGCTCATTGTAATAGTTATCCTCAATGGCTTGATCTACATGCTGATTCTGTTCATCGCTGCGATACAGGAATGGAAGATATTTACTCAACCTTCGCTTACGAATGGTGTCGATACAGCAGTTAGAGGCTATCGCATACAGCCAGGCTTCAAAAGGCTTCTCCAGGTTGTATTGGCTTAACTTCCGGAATGTCTTAATAAATACCTCCTGCGTACAATCCTCCGCTTCTGTATAATGACCTAACATATGGTAACAATACGAAAAAATCCGTCTCTGATACCGGTGCATGATCTGTTCAAACTGAGCAGTATCCCCGTTGAGGATATCCGGGATGATCTGCTGCAGATCAGTTTCATCCATTTTCCCACCCCTTTCCTGAAGTCCCTGTGAACTCTTTATATTCTGTACTACGGATGAGCCCTGCCCTGATGTGACATCCCGGCTAATAAAGTTAAATCCGCGCAAGGTCAACTTCTCCAGGCTGAACCTATGTAAAAATAGAGGTAGCCAAGGACATCATCATAATGTCCTTGGCTACCTCTATTATAGTGTATTTCTAGGGAGTCAACCGCTTAAGCAGCGCTGCAATAACCGCGTTCCTGATGCATTGAATGCTTCGGCATCAGAATGCTGCTTGTTATGTATAGCTGCTGGATCTCCGCTTATTATCAGAACTTGCTCAGGCTATCCTTCACCGGCACCCCGAAATCCGGCGTGCCGTCCGCGTTCCACCGCAGGCGCTTGGCACGCGTGTGGCGGTTGGGGTCGTAGAGCGGGTCTCCGGTGATCTCCTTATAACTTCGGGCATGGTAGATCAGCACATCCTCGCCGTTCTCGTCCACTGTGAAGCTGTTATGACCCGGACCGTACTGCCCGTTCTCCTCACTGGTCTGGAACACCGGCTCGGGATGCTTGGTCCAGGATGCGGCGTCCAGCAGATCGCTGTCCTCGTCTGCGGTAAGCAGTCCCAGGCAATAGTTATGATCGGTGGCGCTGGCCGAGAAGCTCACGAAGATCCGGCCGCCCCGCTTCAGCACCGCAGCGCCTTCATTCACCTTGAAGCCGATGACCTCCCACGGATACTCCGGCGAAGAGATCATCGTCTGCGGACCCTTGAGCGTCCAGCCGTTCTCCATGGCTGAGATATACAGATTGGAGTTGCCGCCAATCTCAGGGTCCTTTTGCGCCCATACATAGTACTGTACTCCCTTATGCCCAAATGAGGTACCGTCCAAGGCAAAGGATTCCCAGGCCGTTTTTATTTGGCCCTTCTCCACCCACTCCCCTTGCAGCGGGTCCGCCGAAGTATTCTCCAGGGCGTACATCCGGTGGTCGAACAGCCCTTCCTTAGTCTCCGTGGTCCGGGCCGCCGCGAAGTAAATATACCATTTGCCGTCAATATAATGGATTTCGGGTGCCCAGATATTGGCACTGAGCGGGCCGCTCTCATATTTGCGCCAGGCGACTACCGGCTGTGCTCCCCGAAGTCCCTCAATCGTTAACGCTTTGCGCACTTCAATCCGGTCGTACTCCGGCACGGAAGCGGTGAAATAGTAATAGCCGTCCGTATGCTTGTATACCCAGGGATCTGCACGCTGTTCGACAAGCGGGTTAGTGTACTCTCTATTTGTATTCATTATGGTTTCTCCTTTGGTCTTGAACTGGTGGCTGGCGGTGCTCAGCCGGTAATTTGGTATTCCGAAGGAAGGGTCAGCCCTTCACTCCGGAGATGGCAACAGATTCAATAATTTGCTTTTGGAAAACAAGGAAGATAATCAGCATCGGCAGCAGGGCAATAATCGAAGCCGCCATAATCAGCGGATAGTCCGTCTGGATCGCATAGGTCGCATTGAAGTTGGCGATAACCAGCTGGAGGGTCTGCTTCTCCGGTGAATTCAGATAGATAATCGGAGACAGGTAGTCGTTCCAGATACCCATGAACCACAGGATCAGCTGCGCTGCCACCGCCGGCTTGATCAGCGGGAAGGTAATCGAGCTGTACAGGCGGAAGTACGAGCTTCCGTCGATTTTGGCCGCTTCGATAATGGCATTCGGCACACTGCTCAGATACTGCCTCAGGAAGAAGATCATGACGATATTGCCGAACAAGCCCGGCACGATCAGCGGCAGCAGCGTATCAATCCAGCCCAGCTTCGAGAACATGAAGAACTGTGGAATCATGACTGCCGGATACGGAATCATCAGGGATGACAGCATCAGCAGGAATATTTTATTTTTACCAGGAAACCGCAATTTAGCAAACGAAAACGCCGCAAGACTGGAGGTGAACGTACCCACGATCGTTACCGTGACGGCGATAATCAAGCTGTTCTTGATCCCGCTCAGCAGCGGACCCGCTTCCCAGATCTCACTATATTTGTCGAAATGGAACGGCCGCGGAATCCACACCGGAGGCAGGGCGAACACATCCTGCTTATCCTTGAATGAGGTGGACAGCATCCAGAGCAACGGGCCGATCATGAACACCGCGCCGATTAAAAGTAGAACAAAGATAATGCTATGCGTAACTCTTCTTCTGCTCGTCATATTTATGGTCTCCTCCCTCTTCAGTTAATCGACATCGAACGATTGCTTCTCGTTCATTCGGAATTGGATAAGAGTCACAACAAATATGAACACGCCGAGGAATACCGCCATAGCAGAGGCATAGCCCATCTGGAAGTTGCCGAAGGCTTTTTGCCAAATGTAGAATACCACGGAGGCTGAAGCATATTCAGGCCCGCCTGTAGGGGTCATAATGTTCATCTCGGTAAAAATTTGCGATCCTCCAATAATGTTGGTCACGATGATGAAAAAGGTTACCGGGCGCACCATCGGCCAGGTGATATGCCAGAAGGACTTGAAGCCGCTGGCTCCGTCCAGCTCCGCCGCTTCATAATAAGATCTGGAGACACTCTGCAGCGCCGCCAGATAGAGCAGCATCGTATAACCGAGGCCCTTCCATACCGCCATAATGATCAGCGCCGGCTTGACCGTATATTTATTCGCCATCCAGTTCGGCCCGCTGATTCCGAAGAGATCAAGGAACTGGTTGACGAGACCATAATCACCGTTATAGGCCCAGTTCCACATGATCGATACTGCGGCCAGAGAAGAAATGACCGGAACATAATAGATGACCCGGAACGCTGTAGTCCCGGGCACCCCCCGGTTAAGCCCAAGTGCCAGCAGCAGCGCCAGCGTAATGCCGATCGGAATGCCAAGCATCATGAACAAGGTATTGAATAAGGCCTTATGGAACAGCTCATCCGACCACAGATCCTTGAAGTTGCCGAGGCCGATGAAGTTCATCTGGCCGAGGCCATCCCAATCCGTGAATGAGCCATAGATCGAATAGATCATCGGATACAGCGTAAAAATCAGCAGTCCCAGCAGCGGAGGCAGGATAAACAGAAATCCGTAGATTTTCTCCTTGCGGTACAGACCCAGCTTAGTGTTCATTAGAATCACCTCAAATTCGGATAGTCTATAACTTTCCCCACAAAGTGATGCATCAGCTCCGATGAGTATTCAGATACTTTGCGGGGTCCCCAAAATATATACAAGTTCATCTCAGAATAAAGTGATGCCGGCCCGTTGTTACAGGAGACCGGACATCACTTTGTATGCTGGATAAGAACGATACGTACCGCTTATTTCTTGGATTTCGCCTCTTGCTCAACCGCTTTATCCAGCAGCTTCTGCATCTTCGGCTGTTCCGTCTTCACATACTCCTCAGGGGTAACCTTGCCGTCAAGCACTGGCTGGATGTCCGTGTAGAACAGGTTATACCATTCAGCATTGTACGTGTAGTGGCCAGGCAGCACCCGTCCGTATTCATTCACGACCTGGAGGAATTCTTCCTTGTTCGCCGGTTTGGTCGTAGTATCAGCAGCCCATTCCTTAGCCATATCCATCAGGTTCGGAATTTGCACCTTAGCCTTCACCAGCGCTTCCATTCCCTCCTTGGAGGCCGTCAGATAGTTGATCAGATCCACGGCTTCATCGGGATGCTTGGTTTTGGCGGAAGCACCGATACCGAGTGAGCCGGTCCATGTGGCGGATTTGCCTGTAGAGCCGGCAGGATATGGAATCAGGTCATAATCGAAGGGAAGCTTCTCGTAAGTGCTCATATCCCAAGGACCTACAGGGAAGAAGGCCATTTCACCTTTCATCCAGCGCTGGTAGGTATCCAGAGTCTGAGCTTGTTCCGTTGATGGCGTAATTCCGTATTTAAGCTGCATGTCAGTGAAAAATTGCAGGGCTTCGATAAACTTCGGATCATCAATCGTAACCTTGGTCTTAGTCGCATCCAGCCAGTCCGCCCCGTTGCTCCAGACGAAGGAAGGCAAGGCCCACTGCACGTTGAAGCCTGCGCCGAATTGATCCAGCTTGCCGTCCCCGTCCTTGTCAATCGTCAGCTGCTGGGCAACTTTGATGAATTCATCCCAGGTGTACGGTTTGTCTTTGTCCGGCAGCGGGATACCCGCAGCTTCGAACATGGTCTTGTTATAGCCGAGTGCAAAAGGACCTACGTCCTTGGGCATCCCGTACAGATTGCCTTGCCCTGCCATGGTGCCGTCGTAACGGTACAGATCCACGCCATATTTCCAGATATTATTCAAATCAATGTTAGGGTTCTTCTCCACATAGCTGGTCAGGTCCAGCAGCACACCGCTGTTCACATAAGCCTTCAGATCACCGGATTCAAAATAGAATACGTCCGGAACGCTGTTCCCGGTAATAGAGGCCTTCAGCTTAGTCGCATATTGATCTGCCGCAGTCACAACGATCTTAACCTTGACGTTCGGATGATCGGCTTCATATTTTTTCACAACACCCTCATAAGCCTTCTGCTCATCGGTTCCCCCGCGGAACATAAAGGTAAGATTCTTGGTTTCCTTGGAATCCTTGCTGCCGGCATTCGCCGTAGCTTCGCTTCCGCTATTGCCCCCGGACGATGCATTGTTCTTCCCGCCGCAGCCTGTAAGTACAACCGATACCATCAGAACTAACGACAGCAGTGTGAACCAGCCCTTTTTCTTTAACACTGTAACCCCTCCTAGGATTTGCTGAGCAATTCGATTGATACAATCTATATAGAAGAACTAGGGAACCTCACCGGCTCTGTTAGTTCAAGCTACCGCATGATGCATTATGTTTCACTCTTTAATTAAATAATTGAAATACAATTGAATGTATTCGCTTACAGGTATAAAATAGCATATATAAAGTGGAGTGTAAATATAAAAGTATAAATCTTTTTAAACACATTCAAACTAAACGTTGTTTAATGTCTTTTTACTGAAAAAAATCATTTAATATTGACTTAACCGCGCATTAATTATTCATACTTATATAAAACAAACAGCCTTAAACTTTTGCTTTTAACTTAAATTTAATCGTTTTCTACAAATAAAGGCAGAATACTTTCCTTTTAGGGTGGGTTAGTTTATAATTTTATAAAATAGTTTCGATTCTCATGACCTCAGTGGAAGAAGGTATTCTAAATATGATTTATATTAAAGATCTGATGAGCGGGATTGATATCTTCAAGGCGCTCAGCTCGGAAATCCGCATCCAGATTCTTGAGCTGCTGGCGACCAATCAGGCCCTGAATCTCAACGAAATTGCCAAGAAGCTGAATCTCAGCAACGGGGCCATTACAATGCATATCAAGAAGCTGGAGGAGAGCGGCTTAATTGAGATCAATACGGCCGTAGGCAAACACGGAATTCAGAAGGTCTGCTACCTGAATAAAGATAAGCTGATGGTGGATTTGCGCAGCAAGGATGTCGATAATCTGTACGAGGTCGAGATTCAGGTGGGCCATTACAGTAATTATCAGGCTGTTCCGACCTGCGGTCTGGCTACCAAGGACAGCATTATCGGGGACTTCGACGAGCCGCGTTACTTCGCCGATCCCCAACGGATCGATTCCGAGATTATCTGGATGGCCGAAGGCTTCCTGGAGTACCGCATCCCTAACTATCTCAAAGCCAACCAGACCTTCCGGGAAATCCAGTTCTCCATGGAGATCGGCTCCGAGGCTCCCGGGTTCAGCGACAATTACCCCTCGGATCTGTACTTCTATGTGAACGGAATTGAGATCGGCTTCTGGACCAGCCCCGGGGACTTCGGCGATACGCGCGGTACCTTCAACCCGGACTGGTGGCCACCCCACCTTAACCAGTATGGCATGCTGAAGCTGATCCGCATTAACCAGGAGGGCAGCTTCATTGATGGCTGCCGCATCTCAGACATCACCTTGGATGACATTAAGCTGGATTACAAGAGCGAGCTGACCTTTCGCATTGCCGTCACCGACAAGCCGGTCAACAAACGCGGCTTGACCATTTACGGCAAGCACTTCGGCAATTACAGCCAGGATCTGCTGGCGCGTGTGCTCTATAATGTGCATGAGGTCGAAGATCCGGCCGGCCGGCCGGCGACCACCGCAGGAGTGGCAGATTGACTGTTTATGACAGATAGCCACCTCCCTGCCGCCGCTGGCATAAACTCTAAGTATAATTGTTCCCTCCGTAACCCACACTAACGAATGTCTTTCAAACTACCGTGAGGGAGTGTTTCGAATGCGTGAAGGGATGATACCCGCCGTACTGGGGACCGTAGTTACTGCTTCGAGTGCAGCTTTTCTGGGAAGCAAATATAAGATCGCGGCAACCGGCATTCTTGGATTTGGTCTGGCGCATATTGTACTCGGCACCATCGATTTGTTCGAACACCGGTAAGCCTGCTTGAAAGATGACCGGATCGTATCCTTCGGATAGGGTCCGGTTTGCCATGTCTTGCAGATTAGAACGGCTGATGCGTCCCTTTGTACAGATGGTACTTGTACATCTGCCTCACTCGCCCTCGCATCAGCACATCGCGCCGAATGTATGCTGTTTTTCACATACATTCAGTCCATGTACCTCAGTTGCGCCGATTGTATGCTGTTTTCCACATACATTTGGTCCATGTACCTCAGCAGCGCCGATTGTGTTCTGTTTTTCACACACATTGGGTCCGTGTAGCTCAGTCGCGCCGAATGTATGCTGTTTTTGACATACATTTGGTCCAGGTACCTCAGCAGCGCCGAATGTATGCTGTTTTTGACATACATTTGGTCCAGGTACCTCAGCAGCACCGATTGTGTTCTGTTTTTCACACACATTGGGTCCGTATAGCTCAGTAGCGCCGATTGTGTTCTGTTTTTCGCATATATTTCAGGCATAGCATTTATAGTGTTTGAAGATCGAAAAGGCCCTTACCCAATTCGGGTAAGGACCTCCATACTACCTAAACCACATAAGAAGCTCTAAAAAATTTAACCAAAGCTAAAGGAACGAAGAGGGAAATTTGGAACTTCTGCTGTCATCAACAGATTTCAACTGCTATAAGCGGTTGTATAAGAAGCACTTGATAATTAAACGAAAAGCAAAAAGGAACGGAGGGGAAATTTGGAACTGTAGGAGCGGTAGCGTCCGCCTTTGTCTGCGGATTTCTACCGCGAACAGCGGTATATAATCAAGAAATCTGCAGACAACAGCGGCCGAAAGTCCAAATGTTCTCCGCAGTGACGATTACGCTTCAAGTTCTCATCTGTGCTCTATACAATAAAGAACTCTGTTGACGCCAGCGGCTAAAAGTCCAAATGTTCTCCGCAGTGACGATTACGCTTCAAGTTTTCTTTAGCTTCTTTTGCAGCTTCATTTCACAGCCACATAGAACAGCCGCTGCGCCGAATCATCCGCCGCCACCCACTCGAAGTCCGCATACACCGACACCTCGCTGAATCCGGCGGCAAGCAACTCCTGCTTCATCCACTCCGGGTCATAGGCACGCTGGGTATGGGTCTCCTCAAAGCGGCGGTACGTGTCTGAACGGCCCTCCTCGCGGGCGAAGATGGACAGGTGATGCTCAATCTCCCGGCGCGGCACATCCAGCTCACAGGTCCAGATGTAGGATACATCCAGCTCATCCAGCACGAAAGGCTGCTCTTCCTCATAGCGGATCAGCGTGTTCGGATGATGCACATCGAACAGGAAGGTCCCGCCTGGCTTCAGTCCGTCATATGTACTGGAGAACACAGACCGGATGTCCTGCTCCTCCAGCACATAATTCAGGCAGTCGCAGAAGGAGATGACGGCGTCTACCGGCTCCGGCAGCTCCCATTCCTTCATGTTCTGCTGAACCCACTGCACACTGCCCTCCCGCAAAAAGCGCCGTCCCTGCGGCTGCTGCTCCAGCTTACGTTGGGCAACGGACAGCATGTCCGATGAAAGATCAATCCCCGTCATGTGATACCCTGCCCCCGCCAGCGGAATCGTCAGGCTGCCGGTACCACAGCCGAGTTCGGCTACCGTGCGCGGCTTGCCGTATTTGCCCCATGCCGTCTCGGCAAAGGCCAGCCAATCCGGATACGGCATATCCGCCATAAGCGCATCGTATACATAAGCAAATTTGCCATAGGAAGACACTGCGTACACCGCTTTCTCTATACTATTGGTTGTCAGAATCGCTGTCCGGTCCGGCCTGCTCCTCTTCGCGGGCAGCCAGATAGGTCCAGTTCTCCTTCTGGACAACCAGCCCTTCCTTCATCAGCTTGCCAAGCGCGCGCTTGAATGCTGATTTACTGATGCCGAAGCGCTGCTTGATAATATCGGGAGGCGTAGCATCCGAATATGGCATTCCGCCGCCTGGACGGGAAGCCAGAAAATCCAGCAGAGCCGCCGAATCCACATCACGGCCCACTTCCTTGCGGTGGCCCATGCTGAGGTTGACGCGGCCATCCTCACGGATATGGGCCACGCGCGCTTCAATCACTTCACCCAGACGCAGCAAGCGAACGCGTTCAGAGGAGTGAACCATACCGATGATGCCGAAGCCGAGCACACCGGCATCTACAAGCACGAAGGTGCCCATCTGCAGCGGCTTGTATACCCGGGCTGTGACCGTCTGCCCCTGCCACGATTCAGGTGCAGGCAAGGCCAGCGGCGCAAGCTCCTGCTCTCCGGCCAGCTTGGCACGGAGACGTCCCTGCTTATCATGCTCCATAATTGCGAAGACCTTGTCGCCAATCTGCGGACGCAGCTCCACCAGCTCGGGAAGCTCGCTGAGCGGCAGCAGCAGCTGCCGTCCAAGCCCCATCTCCAGGAAGCAGCCCAGCCGGGGATGGATATCCGCCACTTCAAGCAGCGCCATCTCGCCAAGCGTCAGATATGGCTTCTTCATCGTAGCCGCAGGACGGTCCTCGGTATCGAAGAAGAGGAAGACCTCCACCTTGTCGCCGATCTTCGGCTTGCTGCCCACAAGCTCGGTGTAATGAAGCATGATATCCTGGTCGCCTGCGCTCAGGAAGTACCCGTAAGGGGATACCTCCCGCATCACTTCAAGCGTAACCGTAGTTCCTGCAATCAGACTCATACCGTCTCCACGACCTTGGCATCCGACCACAGACGCTCAATATTGTAATATTCACGTTCATCGCGGTGGAAGACATGGACAATCACATCGCCAAGGTCCATCAGTACCCAGCGTGCTGCATCCATCCCCTCAATGCCTTTGATCATTCCGCCAGCTTCATGAACAACCTTGCGCACCTCAGTGGCAATTGCCTGAACCTGGGTATCGGAATTACCGTGGCAGATGATGAAATAATCGCTG
Organism: Paenibacillus sp. FSL P2-0089; assembly: GCF_038595095.1. Lineage (NCBI taxonomy): Bacteria > Bacillati > Bacillota > Bacilli > Caryophanales > Paenibacillaceae > Paenibacillus > Paenibacillus sp. FSL P2-0089. The sequence goes on along the minus strand of NZ_CP152006.1, from coordinate 1,614,507 downwards.
ATCGGCGACACACTGCGCAGATCGAGAGCCACCACGTTCATTGCTTTTTTATCCTGAACGGCGTGTAGCGCCAGTTCAAACAGCTTGTTTGATTGTACACTCATAGTTTATCCTCCAATGTTCTAACTAAATCGTTGCGCGCCAGCACCGTAAGCGGAAATACGACCCGACGCTTCTCCAGCAGCACACGTATAGTGGAATCCAGTCCGGCAATCAGGCCTTCCTCCAGGCTAACCTTCGATAGCCTGCGGATCTCCTCCACACCGGGGAAGTCCCGTCCAGGCTCAATATAATCAGCCAGACAGACGATCCGCTCCAGCAGGCCCATGTTCTCCCGGCCCGAGGTATGGTAACGGATCGCGTCCAGTACCTCCGAATCCGTAATGCCATAATCATGCTCGGCGGTATAAGCACCAACCTCAGCATGCCATAGCTGCTTGTCATATTTCAAAAGCTCAGCGGATAATCCGTTCTGTTCAATGATCTCCCGCATCCGTTCCACCGGCCAATATTTGGCCACATCATGCAGGATGGCGGCGGTCTCGGCCCGCTGCGGGTCAGCGCCATACCGCTGCGCCAGCTTCACAGCAGACTCCATCACACCGAGTGTATGCTTCCAGCGTTTGTCCGGCATCTGGCCGGAGACCGCCTCAATCAGCGCTTCACGGCTGTACTCCATACAATCCACTCCTTTGAACATATTCATATACAGCATCCGGAACCATATAGCGGATCGACTTTCCTTCGGCGGCCCGGGCTCTGAGCATGGTGGAGGAGAGATCGACCAGCGGCATATCCGCCAGCAGCACTTTACCGGCAATGAACTCCGGCAGCAGTCCCAGATCCAGCGGAGTGCCCGGACGTCCCACACCGATGAAGGTCAACCGCTGCACCAGCTCTTCGATCCCCTGCCACTTGGGAAGATACTGAACCATATCCGCACCCACGATGAAAAAGAATTCATGCTGCGGATACTCCTCCTGCAGACTAATCACCGTCTCCAGCGTATAGGATACTCCGCCCCGCACGATTTCCCAGTCAAGAATGCCAAAGGAAGGGTGATTCTTCACCGCTCCCTCCACCATAGCCAGCCGCTGTTCACCGGTTGCCCCGGCCTCATGCTTATGAGGCGGAATATGCGAAGGCATGAACCAGACCTCCTGCAGACTGTAGCTCTCGCGCGCCGTCTCAGCGGCCATCATATGGCCGATATGCAGAGGATCGAAGGTCCCTCCCATTATGCCTACTCTCAAGAGGTCAACCTCCTATCTTGGAAGCTCAATCGTTTTGTTGTCGCGTGATTCCTTGTACAGAACGATAGTCTTGCCGATAACCTGAACAAGCTCCGAACCGGACTGCTCGGCAAGCGCGGCACCAATTTCCTTGGGATCATCAGCGTTGTTATTCAGTACACTGATCTTCATCAGCTCGCGTTTCTCAATAGCTTCTTCAATGTGACGGATCAGATGATCGTTTACGCCGCCTTTGCCAACCTGAAATACAGCATCCAGATGATGAGCCAAAGAGCGCAGATAACGTTTTTGTTTGCCTGTTAACATAAATGTGAAAACTCCTTAATTAACATATATTATTACCCTGTTCAGTGAAAATCATTTGCCCGGCACCTGGCCGAGGCAATCCGCAATAGTCTGCCGCATAATCGCTGCGGGAGCCACAAGCCCCGTCCAATACTCCAGGGCGTAGGCTCCCTGGTAGACGAACATGCCCAGCCCGCCGTGAACGGTGCAGCCGCGCTTCAGACTCTCTGTAAGCAGCCGGGTATGCAGCGGATTATAGATCAGATCGCTGACGATCATCCCTTCGTGCAGCCCGGCCGGATCGATCGGCATGTCCTCCATATGCGGATACATGCCTACGGATGTTGTATTAATTACAATATCCATGCTGCCAAGCACGCGGGGAACGGCATCCATCCCTGCTCCGGTTAAGCTGCCCCGGCTGCTGAAGCTATCTGCCAGCTGACGGGCCCGTTCCTCATTTCGGTTCACAATCAGGACCATTGCCGGCTGCTCCTTCAGCAGCGCCGAGACAATCCCTCTGGCCGCACCGCCGGCTCCAATCACGAGGATGCGGGCGCCGGTAAGATCCGGCGCAGCCTCTGTCTTCAGTGAGCGGACATATCCGATGCCATCCGTATTGAAGCCGGTCAGTATACCATTGTCGTTGACGATGGTATTGACTGCGCCGACATCCACCGCACTTGAATCCAGCCGGTCCAGATACTCCATCACGGCAACCTTGTGGGGGATCGTTACATTCACGCCCCGGAAGCCAAGCGTCCGTATCGCCTGCACCGCATCGCCCAGCTTGTCCGGCGTAATGTGCAGCGGCACATAAGCGCCGGAGAGACCGAGCGCCTGGAGTGCCGCCCCGTGCATCAGCGGGGATTTGGACTGGGCAATCGGGTCGCCCATCACGCCCAGCAGGAGCTCCCCGTGACTCTGCGTGTTCCTGTTTGTCTCAGTCATGTCGCCTTCCTCCTGTACAATTAGATCAGCGAAGGACGGGTAAGCACCTTGACGCCGCGCGGCACATGGACAGCTACTACTGCTCCGGCTGTACCGTTCACCTTGATCCAGCCCAGACCAGAGATGAACAGGTCGGTCTCACTATTCCTGGCGATACGGAATTCATGGCGCTGCCACTGCGGCAGCTTGTCTATGTCGGCAGTCCCCGGCGGAGACAGCAGCTCGCCCCGGTGGTCTTGATACAGGGAATCTGCACGCTCCAGCTTCGTGCGGTGAATCTTGAGGGTGCCGCTGATGAAGCAGGTGAAGGACTGGCGTTCCCCCTGAATGAAGTCGAAGCGACCCAGTCCGCCGAAGAACAGCGACTGGCCTTCATTCAGCTGATAAACCGCCGGCTTGAGCGGATTCTCGGGCATCACTGCGCCCAGATCCTTGCGCTCGACCAGCTCGCTGTACCTCCACGGGTACACGATTCCCGGCGTATCAATGATGGAATGGCCGTCATCCAGCGGGATTTTGACCATATCAAGGGTGGTGCCCGGATAACGGGAGGTCGTCAGCTCCTCTTCCAAGTCACTGTAATCGGAGATCAGCCGGTTAATCAGGGTGGACTTGCCTACATTGGTAGCCCCGACAACGTATACATCACGCTGGCCGCGCAGCTCGGTAACGGCCTCCAGCAGACGGTCGAAGCCCTGATTGCGCTTCGCGCTGACCAGGACAATCTCCGCCGTGCGCAATCCCTCTTCCTTACAGCGCTGCTGCATCCAGTTGCGCAATCGATTCCAGTTGGTCACCTTCGGCAGCAGATCGATCTTGTTCACCGCCAGAATGACCTGATTATTGCCGACAAACCGCTGCAGCCCGGAAATCAGACTGCCTTCGAAATCGAACAGATCCACAATATGGATCACCAGTGCATTCTTCTCGCCTACTCCGCTTAACAGCTTCAGGAATTCATCCTGATTCACCGATACGGAAGAGGCTTCATTGTAATTCTTGATCCGGAAGCAGCGCTGGCAAATTACCGGCTCCCGTTCGAAGGCGACCTCCGGGATATAGCCGGGGAGCTCCTTGTCTACGCTCTGTAGCTTAATGCCGCAGCCGCTGCATTTCTCAGGCCGCGCTGTTCCATCGTTCATTGCATTCATTAAGATTTATCCTCCTCTTGCCACAATCCTTGCTTCCGCAGACGGGTCAAGGCAATCTGCTCCACTCTGCGGTTAATTCTTGTTCCTATTCCCTCATCCTTGACGGAGATCGGCAGCACGAGTACCGTGAACAGACCCAGCCGGTTGCCGCCGTATACATCGGTCAGCATCTGGTCGCCGACTACAATCGTCTGCTCCGGTCCCAGCTCCATCAGCTTCATGGCCCGCAGGAACGGGGAATTGCTGGGCTTCTTGGCCTGATGTACAAATTCAATATTCAGCGGGGTGGCAAAACGCGACACCCGGTCCATATTGTTGTTGGATACGATCACAAGCTTGAAGCCCAGCTCCTTCACCTTGGCGAACCAGAGCAGCAGCTCAGGAGTAGCCAGCGGCGCCTTGGCGCCGACCAGCGTATTATCCAGATCCGTAATAATTCCCCGGTAGCCTTGGCGGTACAGCTCCTCCAGAGCGATATCAAACACCGTGTTTACCCGGAGCTTGGGGACTAATCTTTCAAACAATACATTCACCTCATTTTCATACAGGAAACTTGTAACCCGGCTCTATAGGACTGCAAAAACCCCAGGGTCCGGCAGCATTTCATCACCAGTGGGCATTACTTGCCGGACTTCATGCTTTTTCGCAGCCGCAAAGCTTCAGTATACACGCTGTGCCAGTCTTTGTCTTCAATAACCTCAGGGCTGTAATTCGCCCGCTCGAACATCTTCAGCAGCGCAGTAAGACTGCCTGCAGCTTGCGGGCGTTCCACGCTCCACCGTGCCACGGATTCGCGCAGGGTTTCATGCTCTTTCTTCAGCATACCCTTCCTGCGCATATACCTTACCCAGCGCTCCGTTTCTGCGACAACTTTTTGCGCCGGACTCGGCTGACCACCTAGACGCATACGGGTAATCAGGAAGCGCAGGCTCAGCCGGCGCTGCCAGATCAGGAATAGGGTCCAGAGCAGGAGTACAGCGGCTGCTCCAGCCACGGCCCAGGTGCCGGGATGGAATCCGGAAGACTTGTCCGTCTGGCCCGCTGCCGCCGGTTCAAGCTCCTCGGGCTCCTCAACCTCTACTTCAGGCTGATCCGGATTATCCTGCTCACTCTGCGTCAGCACCGGAACATCGAAGCCCGGCGTTGCCTCTACAGGAACCCAACCGTAATCGCCGAAATAGATCTCAGCCCAGGAGTGGGCGTCCGCATTGGTAATCGTGTAGTTGTTATTCACATAACCGGCAGCGCCCTGCTGAAGCATTACGCTATCCGGAATCTCGGCCTGCTCCCCGGGAGCATATCCCTTCACCCAGCGGGCCGGTATATCCAGTGCCCTCGCCATGGTGACAAGCGCCGTGGAATAGTAATCGCAGTATCCCTCCTTAATCTCAAACAGGAAGCTCTCGACCATGTCCTTGCTTCTGGCCCGTGAGGTATCCGGCTGATTCGTATAAGGGAAGGAAGCTTGCAGATATTGCTGCAGCAGAATCGTCTTCTCGTAAGGTGTCTGCGCTCTCGCTGTAATCTCCTCAGCCAGCGCGCTTACCCGCTCGGGATAGTTATCCGGGAGCTGAAGGTACTGCGGGTCAATATCCCTGTTCCCGTAGAGTTGCTCGAAGGTCTGCTTGCTTAACTCCTGAAGGGGAACGATCGGTACCTCCGAGATGACCACATAGGTCTGCGGATAAGCCCTTGTTTTGCCTCCGGGATTCCACAGCAGTTCACTGTCTTTACTCCTCCAGGATAAGCCGCTGCTCTGCTCCTGACCATCCACCGAGTCTACCCCCGAGATCGAATAGCCGCCGAACAGAACCGGATAGCTGTTCCCCCCAAGCAGCTTGACAGTCTGCTTGAGCGTACGGGTCTCCGTCTTGGAGGCGGCAGCACGTTCCAGCGGCTCGCCCACCTGCACCTCGTTATGCGGTCCCCGGCCGGAGGTATCATCATCTGTCCAGCCTTTGCCCGAATACACACTGCGGATCTCGCCGCGCATATAGGTGCGCAGATCGGAGGTCACTTGCATGACCGGCGAATAATCGAAGTTGAAGCCCCCGCCCAGATTGTCATCATTCAGGCTGTAGCCCGAGGTCGTCCCGTTCGCCGCTGACCCGCCGCTTGCAGCATCCCCGCTCCCGGAGGAGGGTCTGGACGAGACGGAGTTACCGTTCCACTTTTGCCAGGCGGTATAAGGGTCGGTCAAGGTGGGACGCACGCCCGGCATATTCACCCCGGCAAGGATAACCAGTGAGAAAATAATCGCTATATTCAAGGCAACCTTCATCGGATACCTCAGCATATAGGTCCAGCCGCGCGGATAATGCAGCTGGAAATTCCTCAGATGCCGGGTGACCAGCCAGCCCATACCGGCAAAGACCGTCCAGGCTACCTCCTGCCACATTACCGCTGTCGTGAATGAATCCAGCGCGGCGAAGGCCGTGATATTCGCTGCGATGAACATCAGAATCCGCGCCTTGCCGTTCACCCACCAGGCGGACACAAGCAGCAGCGCCCAGGCCCCTAGCGCAAACCAGATGTAAGGAATCATCGATACCGCTATCCCGGGCAGGCGGTCAAGAAATGCCGGCAGCAGCGGAACGGGAATGTAAATCCCGTAGCTGATAATCACGTTGTATACAATAAATACCACTGCTGCGCCTTCCAGCACAATGCGGTACACTCTTTTGAACGGAAAAATGATTTCAATAGCTGTAACGGCCAGCAGGGTTAGCGCCACCGAAACGGTGGTCTCCTGCAGCCAGAAGGGCACCGTATAGGACACCCACTGCATAGCGATAATGCTCAGCCATAGCAGCGTCAGCCCGTGATGCCATGAGGAACGTATCGCCTGGAACCATTGCTTCATCGGACAGAATCACCTCCAAGTACCGCAGGAAGCTCCTGAAGTGTGCTGATGCTATGTCCGGTAACGCCATGCGAGTGCAGAATATTCTGCCACTCTCCGGCCCGGTATTTCCCGGAAGGATGAAGAACATGAATGTGGGAAGGGGTCATCCCCCGGTTCTCCGCCCAGCGCAGCGTATCCAGTATCGCTCTGCCGCTCTGCGGACTGATCAGTACGAAATACGATCCCTTGGGGAACATCCGCTGGACACTCTCCAGCCTGTCAATCAGCGGCCCCTTGCCTTCTGCGTTGATGTCTATTAAATATTGAATCATCTTTTGCCGCTCGGCATTGCCTTCCGCCGGACTGAACACCTTATTATGCTTATCCAGACAGCACAGGCCGATGCCGATCCGCTCCCGGATGCCGAAGCCGAGGAGAGAAGCCGTGACCGAGACTGCCAGCTCGAATTGTGCGGAGTTGTAATAGCCGCTGGAGGTTCCGTCCAGCACCAGAATGGTTCTGGGAACGGATTCATGCTCGAATTCCTTCGACTTCCACTCGCCGGTCTTCGCCGTTGCATTCCAGTGAATGCGCGTCAGCCGGTCCCCGTAGACATAATCACGGACACCGTTGATCTGCGTGGTCTCGCGCCTGGACTGAAGCAGCGATACCTGCGGCCCCGACAGCCGCGCCTTGCGCTCATACAGCTGCCAGCGCGGCACTACGACGGCCCGGGGCATCACACGGAATTGGCCTTCTGCCTTGAAAGTCCCCTTATGCTCCATCAGACCGAAGATATCCTCGCTGAGAATATCCGTATTCTCAAAAGTATAACGGCCCCGCTCCAGCAGCGGCGTCTGGAACAGCAGCTCGCCCCGTCCGCCCATGTTCGGAATCAGGCTCTCCTCGAACACCCAGGACTCTCCGTTATGGCGCTTCAAAATTTCTCTTACCACCACGTAGGGCAAAGGCAGAAATCCCGGAATGGTCACTTCCAGCTTCACCTTTAAAAAACCCCCGGCATAGAGCAGATCCGGCTTATCCTGTTCGGAATAGAAGCTGCGTGCGCCTCTGGCCCGCCGGACCCCTTCAAGACCGCCAATGAACAGATACAGAAAAAGAACAGAGACCATGATGAACAGCATGAACGAGGTTTTGCCGCCCTGAAACAGCACGTAGAAGAGTGTAATGACCCAAATCGCCAGAACGCCCGTGAACTTCCTCAGCTGAACCGCAGCGGCAGCCCGCGTAAGTAAGGCCCTCATCTTATTGCCTCATGGTTACAGGCACGTTAATGCTCTGAAGCAGCTTCTGCAGAAGGGAGTCCATGCTGACGTTGTCCAGGCGTGATTCCGGCCGCAGCAGGATCCGGTGTCCCAGTGTATACGGGGTCAGGGTCTTCACATCATCAGGCAGCACATAATCCCGTCCCTGGAGAAAAGCGTAGGCCTTGCAGGCCATCATGAATGATAAGGATGCCCGGGGGCTTGCGCCGAGCAGCACCAGCGGATGCACCCGCGTCTGGCGGACCACATCCAGCAGGTAGTTCAGCACCGGCTCGCTGATGAACACATCGCGGATCTCCTCCTGAATGGCAGCAATCGTCTCCATGCTGGTTACGGGAGCCAGCCTGTCCACCGGTTGGCCCTGCTGATGGGTTAGCAGCAGGTTCTTCTCGGTATCGGCATCGGGGTAGCCCAGGCTGATCCGCAGCATGAAGCGGTCCAGCTGAGCTTCGGGAAGGGTATAGGTTCCCTCGAAATCTATCGGATTCTGGGTCGCACAGAGCATGAACGGATGCGGAAGAGGATAGGTCTCTCCATCGACCGTAACATTTCGTTCTTCCATTACCTCAAGCAGTGCGGACTGGGTCTTGGTGGTCGCCCGGTTGATCTCATCGGCCAGCAGGATATTGGTCATCACCGGACCCGGACGGAAGTGGAACATCTCATCACGCGGATGATAGACGGATACGCCGGTAATATCACTCGGAAGAATATCCGGGTTACACTGGATGCGCCGGTATTCGCCGGACATCGACCGGGAGAGCGCGCGGATAAGCTGGGTTTTGCCAGTCCCCGGAACATCCTCAATCAGGACATGTCCGCCTGCTAACAGTGCAGTCAGCAGCAGTTCTATTTCAAAGCTTTTACCAAGAATACAGGATTCCAGATTAGTGCGGACAGCGTTCATAATTTGCGTGGATTCTTGACGTACGGGCATGTATATTAAACCCTCCTATATCAGAATAAGCAGTAATATATACATTTTACATGATAGGAGTACCGAAAGTACATGTTAGGCTGGTGATATCACTGTAAATGCCAAAACAAACAACACAAATCCCGGATAAGGGAATTGTGCTGCAGTGCCTGTCGTACTTGACATTAAACCTTGAATTTGCCGATCTGCTCCTGAAGCTCTTCAGCGATAGTGGACAATGAAGTGGCCGAAGCCGAGATGCCTTCCATTGAAGCCAGCTGCTCCTCGGTAGCAGCCGATACATGCTGTGTTCCCGCCGCTCCATTCTCGGCTGCGACAGATATCTGCTTGATGAAGTTGACTACTTCATCCGTTCCTGCTGACAGCTGCTCTGATCCGGCCGATACTTCCTCAATCTCTCCGGTAACCTGATTGACAGTATTCAGAATATGCTCGAAGGAATTACCGGCGCTGCGGACGGCTTCCAGACCAGCAGCGACATCCTGTCCGTTCAACGTTACCGCTTCAATCGCTGTGACAGTGTCGGATTGGATGGCTTCTACCAGTTCGGTAATCTGCTGGGCTGAGCCGGCGGACTGCTCTGCAAGCTTGCGGACTTCTCCTGCAACCACAGCAAAGCCCCGTCCCTGTTCTCCGGCACGCGCAGCTTCAATGGCAGCATTGAGCGCCAGAAGGTTGGTCTGTCCCGCGATGCCGGTAATGACACTAACGATTTTGCCGATTTCATTGGAACGTTCTCCGAGCGCCGACATCATGCCGCCGAGCTCTGTAACCGACTGGTTCACAGCGTTCATCTGTGTCACTGCTTCCTGAATCCGCTGATTCCCTTCGGCAGACCTCTGGGCTGCTCCTTGCGCAGATGCGAAGACAGACTGGGCGCGTACAGCAATCTGTTCTACACCAACGGACATCTCTTCAATAGCCTGCGTAGATTTCCCAACCATATCCACCTGAAGTGCAGCCCCGCTGGCTACTTCCTGCATTGTCTCTGTAATCTGCATAGACGCCTGGCTGCTCTGCTCTGCACTTGCTGTCAGCTCTTCGGAGGAGGTAACTACAAGCTCTGTCGTCGCGTTTACAGCCTGAATGAGGCTCCGGAGATTCTGTACCATTGCATTGAAAGCAAGCGAGAGTGTATGCATCTCGTCCCTGCTCTTCACGGTTACCGGTTCACCGGTCAGGTCCCCGCCAGCGATACGTTCCGCAGCACGGCTGATTCTCAGCACCGGACGCGAGATGGAGTTCGACAGCAGGATCGAGATCACAATCGCAACCAGGATCGCGGCAGCGCTGAAGACAATGATCATCCGCTGTCCTGAAACGTAATTCGCCACCGCTTCATCGTTCATCAAGGCGGCTCCGCTGTTATTAAGTTCAATCAGCTTCATAATGGTGTTATTTGCGTTATACCACAGCCCATAGGATTCTTTGTGCAGCATATTGGCCTTGCCATAGTCCTTGGCCTCTCCGGCACTAATAATCTCCGGCAGCTTGGCCAGATAGGACGCATATTGTTCAGTAAAGCCCTTGTAGATTTCCCTCTCCTCATCGGAGCTGATCAGGGCTTCATAGACCTTAAGTCCGTCGTCCACCTTCTTAAGCACAGCATTATAATCGGCTTGAACCTTGTCTCTTTGCGCAGTATTCTGCTCCAGCACCAGATTCAGCGCAAGGCGTTCAACATCCGAGACATCTCCATTTAGCGTACCAAGAATCGTGACACTGGGCATCCAGTGTGAGTCGATGTCTTTCGCTGTATCTCCAAGCTTGTTCAGGCTGAGCAGAGAAGCAGTGCTACTGACAAACAGCAGTGCTACGACAACAAAAAAAGCAAGCAGCATCTTCAATCGTATATTTAATTTCATCTCAACGCTTCCCCCGTTAACTTATGTATTCTCTTGATTGCACAAGCATACATCTATATCGACAAAAGCTGACATTTCGTTAATATTTCGATTATATATTTTTTATTTATTCAAATTCCTGTTAAGACCCAAAAACAAGCATAAACGGATGCCTCCCTTATAAGGACGACATCCGTTTATAAAAGACCGCCAGAAGTTGGAGCGGTCCCGAATATACTTATCTATGCTGCGCTACCCCTTCGGCCGGACCACCAGCGCCGCCAGGAAAGAGAAGACAATCGCCGAGGAAATCCCGGCGCTGGTCACATCGAAGATCCCGGTGACGACACCGACCCAGCCATCGCGCTCCAGCTCAGTCAGCGCGCCATGGACCAGGGAATTCCCGAAGCTGGTAATGGGTACGCTAGCCCCGGCTCCGGCGAATTTCACGAGCGGATCGTAGATGCCAAAAGCATCGGCAGCCGCTCCAAGCACCACCAGCGTACTCATGGTATGGGCCGGAGTCAGCTTCAGCACATCGAACATCAGCTGGCCGATCACGCATATCGCTCCTCCGACCAGAAAAGCCCATAAATAAATCATGCTCCCTCACCTCCGATCTCCAGGGCTACCGCATGGGCTACACACGGAATACTCTCCCCTTGCTGATAAGACAGCGGCGAGAGCAGCGCTCCAGTCGCCACGATCAATACCCGTTTCAACTCACCCTTCTTCATCCGGCCGATAATATGACCGTAGGTTACTGTGGCCGAGCAGCCCGCACCGCTTCCCCCGGCAATGACATACTTCTGCTTGTCCAGGTCGTACATCATGAGGCCGCAGTCATTGAAGACCGTCTGCTCCATTGGGATGCCTTCCTTGGCCAGCAGATCCTTGGCAATCGGCAAGCCGACGGAAGCCAGATCGCCCGTAACAATCAGATCATAGTGACCAGGCGACAGCCCCGTATCGCGGAAATGTGCCGTGATGGTATCGGCGGCTGCCGGGGCCATGGCCGTTCCCATATTGAACGGATCTTTCAGCCCCAGGTCCATGATGCGCCCAAGAGTTGCGTACACCACATGCGGGCCTTGAACCGTCCCATCGTTCACTCCTACCACTGCGCAGCCGGAGCCTGTAACGGTATATTGGGCGGTGGGCGGCTTCTGCGAGCCATACTCTGTCGGGTAGCGGAACTGCTTCTCAACTGTACAGTTATGGCTGGATGTGCCGGCCAGCGCGTACTTGCCGCCGCCGGAATCCACAATCATGGAGGCGATGGCGAGGCTCTCCATTGAGGTGGAGCAGGCACCGAACACTCCCAAGTAAGGCACGCCGAGCTTCCGCGCGGCGAAGGAGCTGCTGATGATCTGATTCATCAGATCCCCGCCGACGAAGAACTCCAGCTTCTCCTGCTCCAGATTCGCATTCATCAGGGCGAGCTTGGCGGCTTTTTCGAACAGGGCGCGTTCTGCCTTCTCCCATGTCTTCTCGCCCATCTCCAGCGAATCATAGACGAAGTCGAAGCTTGAGGCCAGCGGCCCTTCTCCCTCTTCAGGCCCCACCACAGCGGATGTCCCAAGGATCACCGGACGGTTCGTAAATTCCCAGGTCTGACTGCCGAGCTGCTTCATCGTTTAATGCGCACCTCCCCAGCCCATAACGGCATACACTACACCCACGATAAAAGCGGCAACGACACCGAACACAATAACCGACCCGGCCAGCTTGAACATGTTCCCGCCCACGCCCAGTACCAGCCCTTCAGCCCTGTGCTCCAGTGCGGCAGAGCACATGCTGTTGGCGAATCCTGTGACGGGCACTGCTGTGCCTGCACCGCACCACTGAGCGAGCTTGTCATACACCCCGAAGCTGGTCAGTATGACGGAGAGCAGAATCAGAATGGCCACGGTCGGGCTTGCCGCCTCTCTTGAGGTCATATCGAATATCGCCATGAATGCTTCCTGGATGCCTTGTCCCAGCACACAGATGAGTCCCCCGGAGAGGAAGGCGCGTATACAATTCTTGAATACAGGACGAGAAGGCACGTAAGGCTTGGCCAATTCCTGATAAGCCTTCGGGGTCAGACCGTCAAGGTTCAGCTTGACGCCTGACTTTTTTGTTTTTGCCGGCAATGCAGACACCCCCTGAACTGTTGGATACGAAAGGGAACGGGCAGCGGGTAAGCTGTAGTCCCGTTCCTTCGTGCTATGCAGAATTAAGTTTTCCTTATTGTTCACTTCAGGCGGCCCCGTTATGTCCCTCCTGCTCAGGAAAAATAAAACAGCACAACAATCAGCAGCAGAAACAGCACCAGAATCAGCACTGCCTCATTCTCCCGCCCGTACCGGCGGCGGTACCGCCTGGGCAAGCCCTGCCTGCGGACCGGCACTTTCCGGAAACCGCTCCGGCTGCCTGCCTGGGCTACGCTCCCCGAGAGCCACATTCTCCTCGCTTCCTTTCTCCGGCCCCTGCCTGCAGAGCCCTTACCGTATAGTATTCGCACAATGAGCCTCTGTGTTCATTTGCCCTTCCAGCATGGACAAGAGGCGCAACAATGTTCATACTAAATGACATAAAGGAGCGATATATGTATGAATACAGACACACTTGAATTATTTAAGACATTGACTGAATTCCCCTCAGCCCCCGGCTTCGAGCGCGAACTGCGCGCTTATGTCAAAGAGGCAATGACGCCTTATACGGACGAATTTGTACAGGACCGACTGGGCAGCCTGTTCGGCGTGATGCGCGGTGAAGCTAACGGTCCCAAAATTATGGTGGCCGGCCATTTCGATGAGGTAGGCTTCATGGTTACCGGCATTACAGACAACGGGATGATCCGCTTCACACCGCTGGGCGGATGGCTGGCTTCGGCCGTGGCCTCACAGCGCCTGCAGATCATTACACCGAAAGGTACGCTGAATGGCGTGGTCGGCAGTACACCTATCCATCTGCTGAGCGCGGATGAACGCGGCAAGGCCGGGGAGATCAGCAAGATGTACATCGATATCGGCGCAGACAGCCGGGAAGAGGCGCAGAGCTTCGGTGTAGCTCCGGGACAGCAGGTCGTGCCGGTCTGCCCGTTCACACCGCTGGCCAATCCGAAGAAGATTATGGCCAAGGCCTGGGACAACCGCTACGGTGTCGGCCTGGCTATTGAATTAATGAAGGAACTGCACGGACAAGCCTTGCCGAATACGCTCTACTGCGGCGCTACCGTTCAGGAAGAGGTCGGGCTGCGCGGTGCAAGGACGGCTGCCAATCTGCTGCAGCCGGATATTTTCTTCGGGCTGGACGCCAGCGCCGCTGCCGATATGACCGGCGACCGCCAGGCCTTCGGCCATCTGGGCCAGGGCGCGCTGCTGCGTATTTTTGACCCGACGATGATTACCCACCGGGGACTGATTGAATATGTGCAGGATACGGCTGACACCCATAAGATCAAATACCAGTATTTCGTCTCCCAGGGGGGAACGGATGCGGGCCAGGTGCATCTCAGCGGAATCGGTATTCCTTCAGCGGTGATCGGGATCTGCTCCCGTTACATCCACACGGCAACCTCGATCATCCACAGTGATGATTATGCGGCAGCCAAAGAGCTGCTGATTAAGCTGGTACAAGGATTGGACCGCACGACACTGCAGACGATTCTGGAGAACAGCTAATAGCCTCTACACAAAGTGGGGCTTTAGCTCTCACAGACTAACGCAAACAGCCGCAGGGATAAGCTTATAGGCTTTCCCTGCGGCTGTATTTTTATGTTGTTAGCTCATATGTCCTTAGCTCAGCTTCGCGTATTGCTCCATCGCAGACTGATGGATCGGATGGTCAGCAGCAAGACCCGTATACTTCGTCAGCGCTGCTTCTGCTCCAAGCTCCGCGATTGCGGCTTGCAGCTCCACCGCTTCCGGGTCATCCCCCGCCTTGAACAGCAGCGCACCGGCCATGGAACGTGTCAACGCGGTGTAACTCAGCCCTCTGTCATACGCCTGCGTTGCAGGGGATACCAGACGATCATTTGGCGACAGCTTGCGCAGCGGCGAACGGCCTACACGGGACACCTCATCGGTCAGCGCCGGATTGCGGAAGCGCTCCAGGATTTTATCGATATACTTACTGTGCTCTACTTCATCGAAGCCATGCTTCTGGACCAGCACTGCGCCGGTCTCCTCAAGTACCTCACGAACCTTCGCCGTTAACGCCTCATCCGCCATAGCCTGCTGTATGGTCTCGTAGCCCTGCAGATAGCCCAGGTACGCCGCAGAGCAGTGCCCCGTGTTCACAGTGAAGAGCTTGCGTTCAATATACGGCTCCAGATTCTCTACATAATGCACACCTTCAACCGGCGTATAGCCCGGGATCATCTGCGAGGCGTCCACCACCCATTCATAGAACGGCTCAACGACCACCTTCAGAATATCCTCATGCTGCTGGAGCGGAACGATCCGGTCCACTGCCGCGTTAGGAAAAGCAACCGAAGATTCAGCCTTCTCACGTGCAGCTTCATCGAGCTTCGCGTATACCAGCTCCTTGAGCTGTGCACTGCCGCCAATCGCATTCTCGCAGGCAATGACATGCAGCGGTGCGGAGGAGACAGCTACTCTCCGGCGGATGCCGTCCGCCACCGTTCCCGCAATGTGCTTCAGAATTGACACGCCGACCGCGGTTGTAACCAAATCGGCTTCAGCAATGGCGGCCGCCACTTCATCCGCATGCGTGACACTGCTAAGAGCCGTTACATTCTTCACGATGACCGTTTCCTGACCGTCGCTGGCCAGCGTGACCGGATATTCGCCGCGTTCCTTGAGCTGGGTAACAAAGGCCTCATTCACATCCACAAAAGTAACTTCATAGCCCGCCTGCGACAGCAGCAGCCCGATGAAGCCCCTGCCGATATTGCCCGCGCCGAAATGGACCGCCTTCATTACTCCAGTCCCCCTTCGAAGATTGCAATAACATCAGCAGCCGTAGGGGCGTTCATGACGCGGTCAATAGCATCATCCTCGGTGAAAATCATCGCCACGTTCGTCAGAACCTCCATATGCCCGTCACCTGCGGCTGCAATGCCGATGACTACAAACGCCGGCTCATCGCCGCCGAAATCCACCCCGTCCGGAAAGCGGATGATAGACAACCCAGTTGACTTAATAAAAGGCCGCGCTTCTTTGGTACCATGCGGAATAGCCAATCCGCCGCCCATATAAGTGGACACTACTTCCTCACGTTCCAGCATCTTGGGAACATATTCCTCCGTTACATGCCCTGCATCGACCAGCAGCTTGCCCGCCATCTTGATGGCTTCGTATTTATCGTTTGCCGCACCGTGCATAATCACTTTATTTTCTGACAGTATACTCATATGGTTTCTCCCGCTTTCAACTTTTATTTTGGAAAAAATGAAGCAGCTCCGAGGACAAATACCCCCGGATCTCAGACTCTGAACGTTCTTCCAGCAATTGAACCAGCTCGGAATTCAGCAGCAGTGCGCTGATCTCGCTGAGCACCTCCAGGCTCTCCTTGGAGAGTCTGCGCGGAGCCAGCATGAGCAGAATGACTCTGACCTCTGTATCCCCCTCCAGAATTACGGGCTGATCAAGCCGGTACAGGGTCAGCGATGACAGGTGAATATGGCTGCTTCTGGTATGGAACAACGCCAATGCGGTATCGGGGATCACCTGGCTGGTCATCCGCTCCCGTTCGAGCAGACGCTCCAGCACAATACCGGCATCCCCAACCACGCCGTTTCCATTCAGTGTCTCCAGCATCTCCACTATCGTCGCTGACAGATCCATTCCCTTGTTGTCAATCGGATGGAACCTGAACCGCTCCAGCAGGCTGACGATCTCATCCAGAACGCCCTTGTAGCTCCTGAGCCGTTCAAGCGAGGCTTCCTCCCGCACCGCCTGGTCCGGTTCACTGGGCATCCCCTTCTCCCGTTCCCGCAGCGTAGTATTCTGGATGTAATTCAGCAGCTTCTCGATCTCCTCCGCTGTGAGCAGGGGGCTGATCTTGATGTAACGCTCCTTATCAATCGGCAGATCAATGGTAGATATAATCAGATCATAATCTTCATCCGGCAGGCGTGCCGCTTCATACCAGGAGATGTTGCCGAGAATCTCAATCTGCGGCATTTCCTTGGTCAGCCGGGTGGCTAGCAGCCGGGAGGAGCTAAGGCCGCTGGCACAGACCAGAATGGCTCTTACGTTGCGCCTTAGCTGGTTCAGCCGCTCTGCGGAAGCTCCGAAATGCATGACCAGAAATCCGATCTCTTCATCCGGGATCGCAAGCTCCAGCTGCATATCCTCCACCGCTGCGCGGATGATGTTGAACAGATATTCGTAATCCCTGCGGATCGGGCCGAGCAGCGGGTTACGGATACGTGTGCCTTCCCGGATCCGCTTCAGCGCCGGATCAATATGCTCCAGCAGCCCCTCGCGCAGAGTACGGTCACTCTGGAAGGGCAGCCCTGTCCGCTTGACCACACTCTCCGTCAGCTTATAGACAATCTCCATTAATTCAATATCGCCATAGGCGTAGCCCGACGAGGAGAAGGAATCCTGGACCCGGTCGAACAGCCCGGCGATATACAGAATCTCTACCCGGGGGATTTTCAGCTTAAGAACCTCAGCGAGCTGCCCCACAAATCGCTCGGCTCCGGCAATGTTCCGGTGATCGGACACCCTGGAATAACCCGCTTCCGCCCCGCTGTCAATGCTTCGGCTAAGCTCAATCCTCCTGGTAGTGACAGCAAGGGCCAAGAGCATTTCCATATAGACAATTTCGGGCAGCTCCGCCGTCCATTTCCATTCCATATCCCACAGCGTGTTCTCTACTTCCATGAGGTTGGACTGACCGACTGTAGTCAACAGCATACGAAAAGCCGGATTGCTCTCAGCCAGAGAACCATGGCCGACCAGATCGGACAAATCCAGATGCTCTGCGGCTAACCGGCCAATCGCCCGGCGCTTGTCGATCTCGCTGCCGGTGATTTCTACGCCGTAGCCTCGTCTACGAACCAGCTCCAGGCCGAACTTACGGACCCATTGCTCCAGTTCATCCAGATCGTAGCTAATAGAAGCAACTGTAACCTTGAGGGAATGCGCAAGTGTGAACAGCTTCACCGGCTCCTCTGCCTCCAGCAGCACGCAGAGCTCGAATACCTTGCGGTCTTCGCCGGAATAATCCGCCGGCTTCTCTTCCCGCAGGAATAGGCGCAGCTCCGCAAGACCGGCCTCCGGGCCGCTCAACTGGATGCCTTTGCCTGATTTTTTGATCAGATCAAGACCAAAGTCCTCAAGCGCGGACTCTATATCCTCCATCTCCCGGTGTACGGTTCTTACGCTTACCCCGGTAGCCTCGGCAATTTTTACAGCGGTAATCTCTCCGCTTGCTTCAAGCAGAAGCCACAGGATCTGGCGCTGTCTGGCGGTAATTTTCGTCATTTCCGCTAACCCTCCGCCTTGCATCAAGTACAAACGGATATGCCGTCCTATAAGGGACGGCATCCGTTTCAGCGAGAACTATATACTTAGATTTTACACTTGTGCCGCTTACTTCAAACGTTCTACGAGCTCATCATATTTCGGACTCTTCAGGAAGTTATCGATCGAGATATGCTCTGCCTGCGGATTGCTGGCAATCGCCCGGTCGGTAAGCGTCTTCTGGGTAACTACGATATCCGCGTCAGCAGGAATTTCACTAACAGCAGAGTTCGTCACCGTAATGTTGACCCCTGCGTTCTGCAGTTTCTTTCTCAGCACCGAGGCCCCCATGGCACTGGAACCCATCCCTGCATCACAAGCGAAGACGATTTTGTTCACATTGGCTTTGCTGCGGACATTGGAAGCTACAGCTGTAGTTGCGGCGGTCTGTGCTGCTGTACCGGCCGATTTCATGTCTCTCATTCTGGCTTCTGCCGCTTCCAGATCCATCTCCTCTTCATCATTACTCTTGGAAGATCTCAGAAGCACAGCTGCAATCAGGAACGATACGATGGTAGCCACGACAACCCCGGCAATCATCGGAAGATATCCGCCCTTAGGCGTCATTGCGAAATAGGCAAAGATACTGCCTGGTGAAGGAGAAGCTACCAGACCGGCGCCCAGCATCTGGAAGGTGAATGTACCGGACATTCCGCCACCGATGACCGCCAGAATCAGACGAGGGTTCATCAGGATGTAAGGGAAGTAGATCTCATGAATCCCGCCCAGGAAGTGAATGATAATAGCGCCCGGTGCAGAGGATTTGGCAGAACCTTTGCCCGCCAGCCAGTATGCAAGCAGGATACCCAGACCAGGACCCGGATTCGATTCAAGCATGAACAGGATGGATTTGCCGATTCTCTGGGACTCTTCAAGCGCAATCGGTCCCAGTACCCCGTGGTTAATTGCATTGTTCAGGAACAATACCTTGGCCGGCTCAATGATGATATTGATGAGCGGCAGCAGGTTATGGTTCACCAGGAACTCCACGCCATTCGAGAGGATATTGGTCAAGCCTTGTACCAGCGGTCCAACGCCCTTTAAGGCTCCAAGCGTCAAAGCGCCGCCGATGATACCCAGCGAGAAGTTGTTGACCAGCATTTCGAACCCGGCCCTGATTTTGCCGTCCACAGCTCTGTCGAACTGCTTCAGCACCCAGGCAGCCAGCGGACCGACAATCATCGCACCCAGGAACATTGGAATCGTCGAGCCGACGATAACCCCCATGGTCACCAGCGCGCCGATGACAGCACCGCGTTTGCCGTGAACCATCTGTCCGCCGGTGTACCCGATCAAGAGAGGAAGCAGGTAGTTAATGATTGGGCCTACTAGAGCTGCAAGGCTCTCATTGGGATACCAGCCCGTTGGAATGAATAATGCTGTAATCAATCCCCATGCGATAAAAGCGCCGATATTCGGCATAACCATACCGCTGAGCATACGTCCGAATTGTTGAACCTTCACCCTTGCACCGCCGGATGAAGCTTGTTTCGTTGCCGTTGTGGCCATTTGAGATGCCCCCTTATTGTAATGAACGGGAACCTTCCGCACCGCATGCTGAAAGGTGTTTTCCCTTTGAACACATCGTAAATCAAAGCGCTTTCTTTGTCACCAAATTGAAAACACGGTTTCGGCATGAACATTGTTGACAACATTTAAGAGTTCCTGCCAAGGGGCTTAAGTCCAGTATTCTCCTTGCTTCCAACGGCCTACAAGCTTCCTCATAGGATGCACAATTTCACGTATAATATCATTTAGGGCTTAGGTAGTGTAAAGAACAGAATCAACCTGCGGATGGATAATGTAAGAACTTAGGGCTGTAGCTCATACGGCTATATTTGCCCGCTGTCGGGGCAGACAAAAAAAGCCGCCCCCTCAACGGAGACAGCTATGCCATGCAACAGCGGTTAAGCTATGATTAAATCATGTCCAGCGGAACCTTCCACAACGGTTGGGGAAAAGCATCGTCGAGCTGCCACAGCTCGTCGTCTGTAAGCACAAGCCTCGCGGCAGCCGCATTCTCATTCACATGCTCACGGGTGGCAGCCTTGGGAATAGCGATGACCTCCCCGTCCCGGATGGTCCAGGCCAGCAGAACCTGCAGCGGAGTGACCTCATGATTCCGGGCAATCTGCTGCACAGCTTCATTCTCAGTCAGCCCTTTTCTCAGTGTGCCTGCCTGGGCCAGCGGAGAATAGGCCATGACAGGAATCTTATGTCCTCTCAGCCAAGGCAGCAGCTCATGCTCAATCCCTCTCGAGCCCAGATGATAGAGCACTTGATTAACTGCACAGTGATTGCCGCCGGGAATACTCAGCAGCTCCTGCATATCTGCCGTATCCAGATTGGATACGCCCCAGCGGGCGATTTTGCCGGAAGCAACCAGTGCCTCCATCCCCTCCACGGTCTCTTCCAGAGGAATGTTGCCGCGCCAATGCAGCAGGTACAGGTCCAGATGGTCCGTCCCGAGCCGCTTGAGGCTGGCTTCGCAGCTGCTAATCAGCTTAGTCCCGCCCGCATTATGCGGATAGACCTTGGAGACCAGAAATACGCTGTCGCGGATTCCCCGCAGCGCTTCACCAACCAGCTCCTCGGAGCGGCCGTCCCCGTACATCTCAGCCGTATCAATCAGATTCATCCCCAGCTCTACACCCTGGCGAAGCGCAGCAATCTCTTCTGCCCGCTTCCCCGGCTGGTCGCCAATCCGCCACGTTCCCTGCCCCAGTCTGGGCAGCACGGCTCCGTCGTTCAGGCGGATATTCTCAGATACAGGTCTGCTCATATGTGATAAGTCTCCTTATAAGAATAATGTTCTTACTTACTATACTTACCATATCCAGGGCAACGAAACATCCGTTAAGTGTCCAACTCAGTAACGTTTCAGCGGGAATTCTCAGCCGATCAGCTTCAGGCCGGCTACGGCTCCCAAAATCACTACAATACAGGCAATCCGCTTCACATCCCTTGCTTCACCGTAGAACAACATGCCCATAATCGCTGCCCCGGACGCTCCAATCCCTGTCCAGATCGCATATGCAATCCCCATCGGCAGACTCTCCATCGCCAGAGACAGCAGCAGGAAGCTTGCCCCGAAGCCTAGGATCAGCAGGCAGACAGACTGCCAGTTGCGGTCCTTGTGCAGCTTGCCAATCATGGCGACCCCGAACATTTCACATATACCAGCGGCAATCAGCATCACCCATGCCATATCAGTTCAGCTCCTTTGTCTGTTCAGATTCAGCCTGAGCCGGGGTAACCAGCTTCAGTCCGACGACCCCGGCCAGCAGCAGGCCGATCAACAGCAGCTTCAACGGCCGCAGCGGTTCACCGAACAGAACTCCACCCGCCAGAACGGTACCCGCGGTTCCAAGTCCGACAAATACAGCATAGACCGTCCCGACCGGCAGCCTGCCGCTAGCCCAGATGAGGGCGTAGAAGCTGATCAGTATGGCCGCTACCGTAACCGCCCATTCCCATGGAGCGGAGGCATGCTTCAGCCCGATGACCCATATCACTTCAAAGCAGGCAGCGCCTGCAATCATGATCCAGCTCTTAGTGCTTTTCTTCATTTCCCTTGCCTCCTGTGTCATAAAATAAGCCCGGAAGGTTATCGTCATTATTGACGATACCTCCCGGGCTTTTGTCCCTCCGTGTATACACGGATTAGCTTCATCCGTGTGTTCTCCCTCGGACCAGGCCAGCGGTGTGTACCTGCTGCGGAACCCTAGAGAACTATTAACTGCTTATGAACTTACAACGTATGTTAGCAAATCATGCTACGGAATGCAACCCCTGTATCTCTTACTCCTGTCCGGCCAGCCTGTTCAGCTCCTGTAGATCCGCTTCCAGATCCGCCTCGGTATACTTGCCCTGACCAAAGCCGATCATGGCGCGCAGCGGCATGTATTTCATCATGGCCAGCAGCATCTCCGGATTGTCGCCAAGTGCATCCTCCAGCCCGAACACGCTGCTGAAGCTCTTCGCCTTCTCCTCCGTCAGCGGATTGGCAAGCAGGTCACCGACTGTGGTGTTGCGGTGGAACCGGGTGGTCAGCTTCACGGTGGATTCCACCTCAAGCTCCGTGCTCAGGCGGATATCGCGCGAGGAAGAACCTACAGCGATCTTGAACCTCCCGCTCTCCACATGCCAGTCGCCTAACTGCACATTATAATAAGCGAAGGAACGTTTATCCAAAGTGAAGGTTACGCTGCGTTCTTCCCCAGGCTGCAGCTCAATCTTGCCGAAGCCCTTCAGCTCCTGCAGCGGACGGATCACACGGCTCTCCACATCACTGACATAGAGCTGTACGACTTCCTTGCCCGCTCTGCTGCCGGTGTTCTTGACAGTGACCGATACCTGAACGGTATCTGTGTCCTGAATGCGGGTCTGATCCAGCAGCAGGCGGCTGTACTCGAATTCCGTGTAGCTGAGGCCGTAGCCGAAGGGGAACAGCGGCTCGATTTCTTTTTTGTCATAATAACGGTAGCCTACGAACAAGCCTTCCTTGTACTCCACCGTATCGCCTTCACCGGGGAAGTTCAGGAATGACGGATTGTCGCTCAGCTTCATAGGGAAGGTCTCCGCCAGCTTACCGCTCGGGCTCACTTCGCCGAACAACAGATCCGCAACCGCCCCGCCAAAAGCCTGACCGCCCAGATAGCCTTCAAGCACCGCCTTCGCCCTATGCAGCCAAGGCATCTCGACCGGCGCGCCGTTGCTCAGCACTACAATAATTTCGCTCTGGACCTCGGCCACCGCTTCAATCAGCGCCTTATGGCTCGCAGGAAGCAGCAGATGGCTACGGTCATAGCCCTCCGATTCGTAGCGGTCAGGCAGACCAAGGAACAGCACAGCTGCATCCGCCTTAGCTGCTGTATCACAGGCTTCGCGCAGCAGATCAGCATTGATGTCATCGCTCTCCAGCTCATAGCCCTGTGCGTACAGGAAGCTGGCCGCATCCCCGGCAACAGCCTGCAATTCGACGAAGGCATCATCCATCCGGGATGGATTCACATGCGAGCTGCCCCCGCCCTGATACCGCGGCTGCTTGGCGAATTCACCGATCACGGCGATCCGGCCGCTCTTCACGAGGGGCAGAATCCCGCCTTCGTTCTTCAGCAGCACCATACTCTCCCGGGCCACTTCGCGTGCAAGCTGATGATGCTTATCTGCATCGAAGACAGCGTGCGGGTTGCGGTTTTCGACACTTTTGAAGATAAAGGCCAGCATCCGCTCTACAGCGAGATCCAGCGTCTCCATAGCCAATTCACCGCTCTTCACAGCCGCTACAATCTTGGCGTCTCCGATTCCAGCACTTGACGGCATTTCCAGCTCCAGCCCTGCTGCCAGTGCCTTCACCCGCTCATTGACCGCTCCCCAGTCCGACACAACGAAGCCTTCGAAGCCCCATTCATCACGCAGCACCTTGGTCAGCAGCTCATAGCTCTCGGAAGCATACTCTCCGTTCACCTGATTATACGAGCACATCACACTCCACGGCTGGCTCTGCTTCACGGTGCCTTCGAAGCTGGCTAGATAAATCTCGCGGAGCGTCCGCTCATCAATAACTGCATCCACTGACATGCGGCGGTGTTCCTGGTTATTGGCAGCATAATGCTTTAGCGACGTCCCCACTCCCTGGCTCTGCACACCCTTCACATGATTTGCAGCCATCTCTGAGGCCAGGAACGGGTCCTCCGAGAAATATTCAAAGTTCCGCCCATTCAGCGGAGAACGCTTGATATTATTGCCTGGTCCGAGCAGAACGGCGACATTCTCCACCTGGCATTCCGTTCCCAGCGCCTCGCCCACCCGGAAGATCAGATCACGGTCCCACGAGGAGGCAAGTCCGGCTGCTGACGGAAAACAGGTTGCCGGTACACTGTTATTCAATCCAAGATGGTCTGCGTCACCCTGCTGCTTGCGGAGACCGTGGGGACCGTCTGTTACCATCACTGAGGGGATACCCAGACGTTCAATGCCTTTGGTGTTCCAGAAATCCAGCCCGGAGCAGAGTCCGGCCTTCTCTTCCAGTGTCATTTGCGAAATGAGCTTTTGAAGCTCTGTTACGTCCTTTGCCATTATATAGCCTCCTATGAATACGGTTTCTTGACTTCATTCTATACGACTGTCCCGGCCAATTATGGTACTCTAATTCGATTTTTGGTATTCTAAGTAGACAAAAGAGGGGGCGGCCTATGGCGAAGGAAATCGGGAATGACGAAGGTATACAATACATCTGCAAACTGATCTACGAAGCTTACCGGGTCCCGGTCTTGTGGCTGGATGAAGCGGCTGCGCCCCGTCTAGCCCTGGGACCGGCTGCACTAAACCGCCCTTCCGTTCAGGGAACGGGCGGCCTGCCGGTTGAGGTGATGGAGCTAGTACGTGAGAACCCCAGCGCGGAGGCGGCCGCAGCCGCGTTACCGCGTCTGTACGCGACTGGCTTCCTGGAGAATTTCATTATTCTCCAGCTTCCCAGCGCTGACGGTGCCATCGTCACCGGTCCGGCGCTGAACGCACCTGTTACCGGTGATAATGCAGCCAGCCTGCTGCGCGACCACAACATCCCGCCCGGGCAGCAGGCAAGCTGGCTGGAGTATTACGGCAACCTGCCTGTAATTAGCCGGAAGCGCTGGTATCATGCGGCGCTGCTGCTCTACACGCTTGTCACCAGGCAGGCATTATCCGTAACGGAGCTGCTGCTGGCGGCGGGTCCGCTGGCGGAACCGCTGCATCCGGCGGACGACAGCCCGGATCTGGACTTGTCCTACCGCCGCGAGCATACATGGCTGCACCATGACCCGATGCAGGAGCGCGAGATGTTCCGCTATATTACCAATGGGGACAAGGAGGGGCTGCTGCGGACCCATGCTTCTTTTGCCGAAGAGAGCTACGGAAGGTTGTCCCGCAAAAGCCAGCTGCGCAGCAAAAAAAATCTGGCTGTCTCCTCCATCACGCTGGCCACCCGCGCAGCGATTGAAGGCGGGTTGTTCTGGGAGATTGCCTATACGCTAAGCGACTTCCATATCCAGTATATTGAGGAGCTCCGCGATATTCCGGCGGTGGACAGCGCCATGCTGGCCGCTCTATGCGACTTCGCCGATCAGGTAGAGGGCAGCAGCAGCGCAAGACACTCCCGCGTCTCCGACCGGTGCCGGAATTTCATATACAACCATCTGTATGAGGAGCTTCCGCTCGGCAGGCTGGCTGAATACGCCGGAATGAGCGCAAGTTACCTGTCCCAGCTGTTCAAAAAAGAAACCGGCACCGCCATCAGCGACTACATCCAGCAGCAGCGGGTCGAAGAAGCCAAGCAGCTGATTCAGCTGCCCGGGATCACGCTGTCGGATATCGCTACCCGTCTGCATTTTAACGACCAGAGCTATTTTACTAAGGTATTCAAGAAGTATACCGGCCTCACCCCGGGACAATTCAAGCAGCATTCCAGGTAGATTCCAGAATTATGGTATGATTCTGCTATGAGGGCAATCCTACATTTGGATAAAGGAGAGGTTCTGCATGATGGGAAGCTTACTATTCGCAGTAGCAGTCATATTCGTTGCGGTGATGTTTATTAATCGCAGTAATCGTAATGCGCGGTACAAAAATTACGGAAATAGAACCCGCTCTCACGCGGGAGATCATTATTTCATCACAGGTACCGGGGCCGATGCGGGCAGCTACAACGAAAACAGCCCACATAAAATCCATCCAGGCACGGACGGGCACAGCGGTGCCAGCCATCATCATGGTCATCACCACGGGAATCATTCACATGATCATAACCATAACCATGGCAGCGGCAACCATCACGGCAGCCACGGAGGCTGGGACAGCGGCGGTCACAGCAGCCATGGAGGCGGTGATTCCGGCGGTGGTGGAGATTCTGGTGGCGGTGATTCTGGTGGCGGTGGGGGAGACTGATACAATTGACATTAGAGCCCCCAGGCTGATGCAGTTCAGCAGCCTGGGGGCTCATCTCATGTAGCGATAGTTTTCACCTCATTCGCTCATTCCGCCTACTTCTCCCGAAATCAGGTGCACTTATGCCCCTCATTCGCTCATATCGCCTACTTCTCCCGAAATCAGGTGCACTAGTGCCCTTCATTTGCTCATTCCGCCTACTTTTCCACGAAATCAGGTGCACTTATGCCCTTCATTCGCTCATTCCGCCAACATTCTCCGAAATCAGGTGCACCTATGCCCCTCATTTGTCATACCGCCGGTGCATCCCGGGTTAGGCTGTTACTGGGACGGGCTGATGAACTCCTGCTGTTCGGCACGGACTCTCCGGGCCGGGGAGAGTATAGACTGAAGGCTAAGGGCCAGCAGAAACGCCATGAAGAACAGTATAGTAGAGATGCCGAAGATCAATCTGGCGCCAGTGTACACATACAACCATCCGAAGAATAGATAAGACAGCATATTGGTCGCCAGCGGACCGCCTTCAAACACGGAACCGACGCGTCCGAGCAGGTTCTCAGGAACATAGGTCATTAACAGAGTCGACAGCGTAATGCTCAGCAGGGATATGCCAATCCCGATAATGACACGGCTGAGCAGCATGGACCAAGAGCCGAAGGAGAGCGTGAGCAGCAACAGCCCCAGAGTCATGACCGCTGCTCCCCAAATGTTGATTCGCACATAATTTTTGAATTTTGCCCCAAGCAGGTTCAGACCGAGCGCCCCCGCGAACATACCGATGCCCCCGGCGGTGCTTGCCCAGGCTAAGTAATTCTGGTCTAAATGCAGCTCTTTCACTACGAAATATATATTTAACAGATTAATCGCCCCTGTGCACGCCCCCATTACCGCCAACATGATAAATAAGCGTTTGGTGAGCGCAGAAGCGAAGATATAGCGGAAGCCTTCCAGGACATCCACCCAAAAGGAGGTTGCCGGACCGGAATCGGAGGGTGCTGCCAGGGGGGCCGGGCTCACCTTAAGACTCAGAATGAACAGGCTGCCTGCGATGAAACAAAAGCCGTCCACAATTAAAGAAGTTGACGCCCCCCACCATTGGTAGACAAAGGCTCCGATTGCAGGCCCGGCAAGACTGATCAGCGTATCTACCGTCTTTACAGAGGAACTGGCGGTACCGTAATCCTCGTTGTCCACGGCTGTGACCGTTAATTTACTGATGGCAGGCTGAAAAAATTGCTGAACCGTACACGCAAAGGCCAGCATGACCAGCAAAAGCGGAACCTGCTCCATCCAGATCAATCCGGCCAGTACAAAAGACATCGCAGCCCGGATCACCAGTGTCGCCTGCAGCACCTTCTTTGGTTTCCTGCGGTCAACCCATGTTCCGGCAAGAGGAGCCATGATAAAGACCGGGAGCATCTGGGCAAACAAAAGAGCTGTCCGGTAAAAGACAGCTTGATCCGCTTCCGCAAATACCCAGAACAGGATGGCCCAGTTCCTGATCTCATCTCCTACAGATGATAAGGTCTGCGTGCACCATAACCGGCGGAACACTCCGTTCTTCAGCATACTCCACAAGGAAAGGCCCCCTCTCTTTCGGTATTGTCACCCTAGGAAGTCAGCAATTCATGCGTATAGAAATGGTCGTACACCCGGCTGATCCATTCCTGCCGATCCTGTTCGCTGGCAGCAAAAGGATTCTCTAACGCCAGGTTGTGTACAACCGTCCGGAAGTCGCTCCCGTCCTCCATCTGTTGAATAATAGCAATGCTTAAAGGGTCCATGCTCATCACCCGGACGTAGCGCCTGCGCCCTTCAAGAGCCGGTGCGCTCTCCAGCACCAGCAGAATCCAATCTTCATGCCCTTCCGCAAGCTCAAGCTCTGCAGGAAGGGGACTGTGCAGCTTCAGCGCAGGGATGGAATAGTGCGGCTGCATCACTTTGACAGGCTTCATAGCAGTTGTGTCCTGCGGTGCTGTATCCTGCTGCATCAGTTCCATCACCGCACGCTCATAAGACAGGAAGTCCTTAAGGACCCGCCCGGTTTCCGGCACAAGACCCTGCACCAGCTCATCAAGAATGAGGGCCAGCTCCGCTTCCGGCGGTGTTGCCTCATGCATATCCAGCCTGGCAGAGACATATTCGATTGTACGGGTGTATGGAACAGCCGCCAGATGATTGAGATAATACAAGGTGCGGAAGAACGAACGGGCCAGCGGGTAGTAGAGCTTTCTGATCCTGTGCAGAGTGTGTGTATCCACAGACCGCAAGGAGTAATAGTTGCTGAAAATTTGCGGGTAGCTGGCAATCCAGTTCTTTTCAATGCCGGATAGCTGGAAATCACTGTTCATATCGTTCGTGCTCCAGAACTGCTCGTCCAGCACCAGGCTGCCCTTCGCTGCGTCAAACAATTGGGTTCCGGGAAAAAGGGACAGTTGATGCAGCTGCACATCCGCTATTCCTATGGAGAGCAGCCGGACAATCATATCCAGCGTCTGATTAAGGTCTTCGGTTGTCTCTTCGGGAAATCCGGTAATAAATGAAGCCGTACATGACAGACCCAGCCGATGAAGCTCGCGGAGCAGCTCATAAGCCTGGTTCAGATCGAGCTTTTTGCCAATGACCTGCTGGATGGGCTGGCTGCCGCTCTCAATCCCGAAGAAGACGCCATTACATCCAGCCTGCATCATCACCTCAAACAGTTCTATATTGACGTGGTCCGTCCGGGAGGAGCAGCTCCAGGTGAAGGGCTCGCTGCAATCCAGCAGCTCCCGGCAGAATTGTCTGACAAACTTCTGATTAACCGTGAAATTATCATGCGTTAAGCTGAAATGGGTGATTCCCCAACGATCCCTGACGTATCTCATCTCGGCGATGATCCGTGCAGGACTTTTAGTTCTGTATTTTCGTGAAAAGAAGGTCGAGGTGCTGCAAAAGCTGCAATTAAAGGGACAGCCGCGTCCCGCCTCAACCGGAAAAAACCGGCTCTCCGGAGTGGTAAAATAAGCTTCAATATCCTCGATTAGATGAAAGGCAGGGAAGGGCGTATCATCGAGATTCCTCAGAATCGGCCGCGGCGGATTGGTGCGGATTGTCCCCTCTTCACGGAAGCAGATTCCTTCTACCTCTGAGAGCGGATGGCCCGACTCCAGGACCGCAATCAGCTCCGGCAGCGTCAGCTCGCCTTCTCCGGCAACGATATAGTCTATCGCTGGGAAATGGGTTAAGGTTTCAGCCGCTACGAAGCTCGCATGGGGTCCGCCAAGAATAATGATTCTGTCCGGGTCCAGCCGTTTGCATTCCTCCGCAATTCTCAGTGCGATCGAATAATTGCCGCACATCGCCGTGAATCCGAGAACTCTGGATGGCTTGCCGATGATTAATTGGGCAATACCGGCAAGGGCTGCTGTATCGAAATGGCTGGTGCCTGAATAGAGTAATGCCAGATCAGTGAGACATACCCCGTACCCCGCTTCAAGAAGTGCAGCGCCTAGCACAAGCAGGTTGAGCGGAGGATCAACGGTATCCACAGCTGCATTATAGGGCGGACATATCAATTGAATCATTTCCCAGTCACCTCACGTAAGAGAAGATTTAACTTAAGGCGGTGAACGAAGCATTCAGCAGCTCCAGATGGCTGTCAAGGTCACGCTTCACATTTCCGCAGTAGGCGCCTAAGATCGAACCGGTGGTTCGGTCGGCTTGAACCGGACAATTCCCGGAGCATAGAAAAGCGATATTGCATCCTTTACACTCCGGCTGATTCAAGACATGACGTTCCTTCCAGAGCGCCAGCTTCTGGTCATCCAGCTTAAGCTGAGGGTAATACGTTCCAAGACTCCATTTGGGATTACCTATAATACTGGTGCAAGGGTAGACCTGGTGGTCCGGCGAGAAGGTGAATGTTTTTCCTCCGGCCGCCTCACAAAAATAATAGTTAGGGAAATAGTTATCTTTAGCGAGGCCTGTTCCCAGCACGTGCTCGAACGGCAGGGAGAGTCTGGTTAGATCACTGTTTAATACGACATTCAGCCTTTTTAGTTTATCGTTTGGCACATGCACTTTGATGAATTCCGTGAGCTGATAGCTGGGCAGCAGGCCCGGGGCGGAATTCCCTGCATAATTCTCAACGGGAGACAGTGAAACCGAGAAGTTAGGGTAAGCATTCCATTGCCGTTCCTGGAAGAAATCCAGGAGTTCATTCAGATGCTCTATATTCTCACCATCCAGATTGACACGAATAGCGATGTCGAAATCATGCTCTAGGAAGGAGTCAATCTGAGCGGTTATTTTCATAAAGGTTCCCTCATTGGCCCGGGTGATCCGCCGCCGGTCATGAACCGCCTGGGGGCCGTCTATGGTTAACTGGATTCTGAGCATATCCTTGTAAGGCTCTAGCAATTCCTGATAGTGTGACAGGAACACCCCATTGGATATGACGGTTCCTGTAATTCCCCTAGCTTTGGCCTGCTCAAGAATAAGTCCGACGATAGAATGGTTCAGGGGCAGGAGCGGTTCTCCGCCAAAAATAACAAAATGATGCCGGGTGGACTGCTGCTGCTGCATGATTTGATCCATGGCCAGGAAGGCAGCCTGCACCTGATCTTCAGTCATCTGTTCATGGCTGGAGCGGATCTCTTGGGGCTCAAAGCAGTAGACACATTTCAAATTACAGGTCATGGAAGGACAGAACACAAAGGAAATGTCACCCGAGCCATGCTGATCCAGGTATTCTTTGTACCGGCGGATCAGGGCTTGCTCCTCTTCACGCTCCCTGTACAGATAACCTCTGCCGGCCAGAAACTGTTCTTCATCAGCGGTGAGAGTATAGGCAACAGGCTGTTGTTTCTGGAGGAACTGGCTGATATGCTCTTCCACAATATCCATTGCGCCTGACAGGGAATTGAAGATAAGATGACGGCCATTTCTTAAGCGATACGTAAGAATATATTCTGAAATATACAATATCTATCCCCCCTGGTATGAACAGCGGGAAGGCATAAGGATGCGCTTCCCGCTATTTCCCAAATATAAGGATGCTGTTAGATGGCTTTTTTGGTAGGATTGTTGATTTGAATGGATGCTTTCTGGCAACATGCCATTGGAACCGTAATTTCTTCAAGGTCTTTGGCTGAGAGATTCGTCCAGAGATCCTTGTTCTTCGTCAGTGATTTCATGTACATTACCTCCTCTCCTCTAAGAATATATATGGCAAGGTAAATACCTTGACATCAGGGTAATGGAGTTCACTGGCAATAGCTTTCGAGCAGACGGTCCCGGTGAAGATCGAGATAGGTCTTCAGATATTGCCTTGTATCGCTGCAGTTCGATTCGAAATCCCGTAATTCCCCGTCTCTGCTTCCTTTCAGTACGCAGCCGCCCCCACAGAGAGGCGCAAGATTACAGTGTCTGCATTTGTCATTCACCACGATATCCCGTTGCCATCTCTGCCACTTCTCTTCATCCAAATGCAGCCCTTGAAGGTAGCTCCCAATCGAATAATCCGGGAATCCGACGGTTTCAACACAAGGATACAGCCGCCCGTCTGCACCAAATACGAGATTATGACGCTTTGAAGCACTGCAGCCGGACAGATCGAAGTAATAGTGGTCATCGTCTGTGTCAAACATAGCTTTGCGGAGTATACGCAGCTTCTTCTCCATGAAATACCCCAGGCTGACCTTATACCTGCGCCGGGTGGCTTCCCAATCCGGGAAGAGTAAATGAAGCTGCTTCAGAAGATCAGATTCAGGCTGGAAGCCGGCAACCTTCCCCGTATTGAAATTATCATTGATCGGGGCAATCTGGCAGGAGAAATCAGGTGAGCTTGTCCACTGAAGCCGCTCGAACCCGGCGAACATCTCCGGCAAATGCCGGACATTCTCCCGGCCTGTGTTGATTCGGACGGTTACGGGTATATGGTGCTCCAGGAGAAAAGTAATGTTCGAGCAGATAAGATCATAGCTGCCGCTGTTGTTCCTGTATTTACGCAGCTGGTCGTGGATCTCCTTCGGGCCGTCCAGTGTGATTTGCATATGGAGGAAATGCGCCGAGTGCTTCTGCAGAAAAGGGAAATACGCACCGAGTTCGGTACCGTTCGTAATGGAGAGAATAGGCCAACTCCGCTCAATAGCCTGCTGTAAAATATACTCCACCTGAGATTGATTACGGGCCAGGAAGGGCTCGCCCCCGAAAAGCTCGAACTGGACGGCCGCCTCAGGCTTCAGATGCACCATCTGATCCATCGCCTGAAATATCTCATTAATCTGTGCAAGGTCAAGCGTCGGCGAGTCCTGGTGAATGTCCGATTGGAAGCAATAAGGGCAGGCGAGGTTGCATTTGTATGTGGGGCAGATTGTGAATTGTAAGGCCGGATGAGAGCGGTAGTGGGTTTCAAGTGATTCACGGACATAATGTTCTTCGTTCATATCCGTGAGATACCCTCTGCTCTTAAGCAGGGTACGCGTTTCCGGATCCAGATCGTTTAATGCAGATGTATCAGAGCTTCTATTAAAAAGAACACGGGCTACCTTAGGCTCAACCAAGTCTACAGCGCCGGTTAATGTATTCATGATCAGCAGAACATCATCGCTTAATCTGTGTTTGTAGTTATACTTAGACAATCTCATACGCCCTCATCCTCCTCAGGACTGATAGAGTTGCATTTACTAACTTGTAAATAATGTAAAACTTTTCCTGATGGACAACTATGATAAAAGTCATAAAATAGGAAATAATCTATTAAATGATAAAAAAACAGGGAAATAGAAATTCCCAATTACTCTTACAATAAGTAGATAGAAGCGGTTAACCACTCCAGTCCGCACCTGCCGCCAACTTTCCCCGAAATCAGGTGCACTAATGCACCTCATTGTGCCAACCGTATCCTCACGCCAAAGACACCAGCCTCCGAAGATGCTGGTGTCTTTGCGCATGTCCAAGTGAACATGTCAGCGCCCACTCAATCCTATCTCAAACCCTGCCAACTCTACTGCGCAGGAGACAGTGTAAGCGTAAATGTCTTATCAAACGGGGTCACCAGGTTAACCTGCACGGTTTTGTAGCTCTTCGGCGGGCCGGGTTCCGGGGATGTTCTGCCCAGATGGGCCATTTCGCCGCCCGTCAGGTCGATCCACTCTCCGCCAGAAGTATACCGAATCTGTCCGCCGCTCCACAGGAAGTTATCCTCGTCCACTGCCTGCAATTCTCCCAGGGTGAAGTTGTCCTGAGCCGCTGGCGGAAGCTCGCTTGAAGCGAAGTTACCTTCCCAGCCGAATTTGAAGGACAACTGAGCCAGGACCTGGGCAGGCTCCGCGCAGTGCAGCCGGATAGTCCAGCCCGTCTCCGTACGGTGTACCTCAGTCTCCACAGACAACGTCTGTTCATGGGTCAGCGGACGGCTCTGATGCGGCAAAAGATACCACGGACTGACAGCCGTACCCGCTTCCGGCGGGAGAAGCGCACTCTCCACCGGACCGTAGTAGCCCTTCTTCTGCACGCCCTTCAGCAGGTAGCCCTCTGGCAGCCGGGTCATCTCCTGCATCGGCACGAATCCGGGGTAGAAGCTGGTATTCAGCTGCACGGCCAGCAGCCTTACAGCACCGTGACGCATCGCGAAGAACGAAGGCGTCTCCGTAATCAGCGTCACGCTGGTCGCCCCGTCTCTGAGCCGGGCCACAGGCGCCCCGAAGTCGGTATGCAGCCGGCTGTGGTAGATCCGTCCCTGGTGACCCGCCGACTCCATTCTTTGCAGATAGCGCTCCCGCAGGAAATCACCGTTCAGGATTTGCTCATACTGCACAGGCAGCTCTGCTGTAGCCTCCGGCGGCTGCTGCAGCTCCGGCTCCAGCAGCATACGTACCAGGGCGTTCACCGAGCAGACGCCTGGATTGGACAAGGAGCGTCCGGCCCATTCCGCCATACCGGCCAGCACGGCATCCTTGTCCGAACGGGCAAGGATCGCATACGGCAGATAATAAGGAGACAGATCATGGAGCACCCCCAGATCCTGCCGCCCGGAATAATCGGTCACGACTTCGCCGGACGGGTGAACAAGGTAGACCATCATGTGCAAGTTCCGGCGCACCGGTTCCAGTAGCTCCGGCTTATCCAGCAGCCGGGCTGCATGAATCAGCATAATATCACTTACGGCGCTGTAGATGCCGTTGCTCCGCTCGGTCCATTCCCCGTCCGGCGTGATGTCCATTCCTTCTGCCAGCCATTCATCCGCCCGCTGCCGGGCCTCTTCTTTGCCGAACAGCTCATAGAGAAACCCTAACGCCGCGCACATCACCCAGCGGTGATTCGGAGTATGGACCCCGCCCGTAAGCATTACGGGGAGGGACTGCTCCAGGAACAGGAGCATGTTGTCCAGCACCGGCTGAAGCGGCGGCCACTCCTGCTTCGCCAGCAGCTGATATAACTGCGCGTAGCCGACCACAACGAAGGCCGTATCCGGCGGCGAATGATAATTCGTCCAGCCCGGGGAGATAGAGCCGTCCTGATGCTGGAAGCGCAGCACGAACTCCGTCGCCAGCTTCAGCCGTTCCAGCAGCTCCTCATCCCGGTAATACTTCGAATCCGGGTTCACCAGCGCCGCACCCCAGTAACACATATCCGTCGGGGTACCAGTGGTGTGATTCACCCAGGCAATCCCCGTATGGGGATCAAGAGTTCCTCCATAATACAGGTTGCTCTGATCCAGCACCTGCCGGGGGATTCCCTGTTCTACTGCTCTGTCATTACTCTCTACCAATTGCTTATACATTAGGGTTCCTCCTTGCGGGAAGCTCTCTGGCTAATTTCTCTGATTTCTCTGATTCCCATCCGCCTTCTGCCTATCCCCTGCGCGCCAGCTTAGCTGTAAGCAGACGGTGGCTCTCATGTATCTCTTCCGGGCGGCAGGCCGCCTTCAGCTCATACACCTTGACCTGCGCTCGTTCAATCATCGGCAGATAGGCATCGTAGAAATCCGGATCTCCGCTGTTCACATAAGGGCACCAGTGGTCGGCAAGGCCGATCGTCTCATGAATATGGACACCGACGATATCATCCATCAGCCCTTCCATTTCCCCTATACTGTCATACAGGCCCAGACGGTCCATCAGAATAGCGTGACCCGTGTCGTACCAGATGCCGACAGGCGCTCCCTTTAAGGCATGGATGATCGTCTTCGCTTCCGCCAGTGTCGGAATCTGCTGCGCCTTGGAGCGGGTCTCGATGCCGAAGCGGATATTCAGCCCCTTGGACACCGCGCGGTTACACACCTCGTCCAGACTCTCGATAATGGTCTGCACATAGCCTGTACTATACGCTTCACGCCGCTCCATCAGCTCCGCCCATTTGCTGCGGTAAGCTGCCGAATCCCTGCCCTGCCCCTCGTAGATCTGCTCCAGCTCCCCGGAGATATCATACGGGAACGGTACCTCGCCCGGATGCACTACCACGGCTTCGCCGCCGTAACGCTGAGCGTACTCTGCCGAGCGAACCAGCAGGTCTATCGCCCGCTTCCGTTTCTCCTTGTCCTCGAAGCCCAGCAGGACCGAATCCGTGCCGTAGTCAGGGTCCGGGACATGGGGGAACGTATTATGAACGCTCGATATACCGATCTCCCCGCGTTCAATCATCGGCTCGATGGTAACCAGCATTTCCTCCGTCACATTATAATTCAGCTCCACCCTGCGGAACCCCAGCTCCCGGATCTCATTAAGTAATCCATCACCTGTAGAATGACGTCTCATATTCCAGCAGGTGGAGAAGGAGAATTCTCCCTTATCCTCCACGACCGTCTCTCCTCTCGCAACGCCTAAGTAATATCAATCAGCCCTTCACAGCTCCCAGCATAACACCACTGACGAAATATTTCTGCAGCCAAGGATAGACGACCAGAATCGGTACCGTGGCGAAGACGACAGTAGCGGCCTTGAGGCTCTCCGGCGGCAGCTTAGTGCGGGCCGCCCCCTCCAGGTTCGTCAGCTCAGTGATCATGTTGTTCTGAACCATCTGGAAGAGCTTCAGCTGAAGCGGATAGAGATCGGGATTATTGATATACATCAGGGAATCTTGGAATCCGTTCCAGCGTCCCACCGCATAGAAGAGCGCGAGTGTTGCCATAACCGGCATGGATAACGGCAGAACGATTTTGAGCAGGGTGCGGATATGCGAGCTGCCGTCAATCTCGGCCGATTCTTCCAGACTCGGCGGAATGCTGCGGAAGAAGGAGATCAGGATAATCAGGTTGAACGGGCTGACCAGACCGGGCAGAATCAGCGACCAGACAGAATCGATCATATGCAGATCACGGATCAGCAGGTACTCAGGAATAATACCGCCGCTGAAGAACATGGTGATGATGATCAGGTACATGAACATCGTACGGCCCTTCAGCTTGCTTTTGGTCAGCGGGTAAGCAGCTGCAACGGTGAAAAGCATACATAATACCGTAGTCGCAATCGTCAAAATAATGGTGAAGATCAGCGAGCGGATCATCGCATTGTCGGTGAAGACCTGCACATACGCCTTCCAGTTCAGCTCAATCGGGAAAATCGTAACTTCCCCGGAAGTAATGGCCCGCGTGGAGCTGAGGGACACCGCAATAACGTGTATAAACGGAGCCAGGCAGAACAGCACGAACAGCGCAATAAAGGTAACGTTAACGATATCGAATATCCGGTTAGAGGTACGTTCACTCATCGTACTCCGCCTCCTTTCTGTATAATCATAGAATGCCGTCGCCGGTCACTTTTTTCGATATATAATTGGAACCAAGGATGAACACCAGTCCAACCACCGCCTGGAACAATCCAACTACAGTTGCCAGCGTATATTGGCCCGATTCCAGACCAATCCGGTAGACGAAGGTACTAAGCACATCGGAGTATTCGCGCACTGCCGTATTCCCGATGATGTAAGGACGATCGAAGCCGATGCTGACCATTTTCCCCAGGTTGAGAATGAGCAGGGTAATAATGGTTGGTTTGATACTGGGCAACGTAATGTAGAAGATCTTCTTCATCCGGGTAGCCCCATCCACTTCAGCAGCCTCGAACAGCTCGCGGTTGACACCGGTAAGCGCCGCCAGATACAGGATGGTCCCCCAGCCGGCACTTTGCCAGACACCCGTGAACAGGTAGGTAATCAGCCATGGATTTTTTTCGGTCAAAAAAGGAATAGGATTCAGCCCCATGCTCTCCAGTACACCGTTCACCATACCGGATTGGTTGCCGAACAATTGATAGACGATACCCCCGATAATCACCCAGGAAATGAAATGGGGAATGTAGAGGAGGGTCTGTGATATTTTTTTGAACCATACCGACTTCACTTCATACAGCATAATAGCCAGAATAATCGGGGCCGGGAAAGACACTATCAAATCGAGAAAATTCAGCATAAACGTATTGCGCAGACTGCTGTAAAACTCCTTCATGCCAAACACTTCGCGGAACGCATCGAAGCCGATCCACTCACTGCCGTTGATGCCTTGGAACAGGTTGAAATCCTTAAAGGCAATCTGCACCCCGTACATCGGGCCGTAGCGGAAAATCAGGAAATACATAATGGGCAGTGAAAGCAGCGCGTATAGTTGCCAATACCTTCTGATGTAA
This sequence comes from Paenibacillus sp. FSL P2-0089, assembly GCF_038595095.1. Classification (NCBI taxonomy): domain Bacteria; kingdom Bacillati; phylum Bacillota; class Bacilli; order Caryophanales; family Paenibacillaceae; genus Paenibacillus; species Paenibacillus sp. FSL P2-0089. Next base: position 1,576,939 of record NZ_CP152006.1, on the reverse strand, counting down.
GACGCTTTGCTCAAGTTCCTCTCCTCCTATGGAGAAAAAACCGGGCAGAGCAGCATGCCAGCTCCCCCCGGTTTTCACTTTTTTTAGTTTATTTGGCTGAAATCTCTGTAAGCGCCTGCTCCAGCTCCGCTTTCAGCTTGTCTCCGCCCAGAGACATGTAGTCCTTCATTTCCTGTTCGAAAATAGTATCGAATTGATCCGGCTTCGCCATCGCAGTCTTCACGATAATCACGTTAAGCTTGTCGCTGAGCGTAGTGCCGTATTTCGATTCCGATTCAATCGGCTTGCCGAAGACGATAGGACCCACAGTATCTGTGTTGGCAATGTCAATGGACTGCTTCAGCACCTCCTGATTGTTGGCAGGGAAGCCCAGAACCCAGGCTTTCTCATTGGTAGCCTGATCGCCGAGGTTCTTACCGTTGGAGATAATCGCGGTGTCCCCGGAAGTGAACAGACGGTCTTGGAATTCCTGGGAAACATCAGCCTTAACGACCGGGATGCCGTCCACCATATCATAGTTCTCGCCTTCAACACCGTTGTAAATGTCAATCAGGTTGTTGCCAGTCGCCATCCAATCGAGATATTTCACCGCTTCCACCGCACGCTTGCTGCTCTTAGGGATCATGATGTACATGCCGTTCGAGGCATAGCGGGATTTGATATATTTATTGTCCACCTTGGCATTGGTGAGGATATCCGCCGGCAGCACCTTGCTGCCCGGCACATTCTTGTAGAGATTATCAAGAGTGCCATCGGCATAAAACATACTATCCACATCCTCCGACCAGAAGCCGACGTTGCCGTTCTGAATATCCTTGGATACCTGGGCTTTGTCTTCATCCAGACTGAAGTCCTTGCTGACCAGCCCTTCATTGTAGAGCTTGTTGAGGAACTGTGCCGCATCCTTGAAGCCCTCATGCAGCGGCAGCTCGTAGCGCTGGCTGTAAGTAAGGTCGCCGCTGATCGGCTTGATGAAGGAGTAGATCAGGGTCTCCAGCTGAGCCGAGCCGAGGGACATGCCCATCGGAATGGTTTTGCTGCCAAGACCGCCCGGGTCCTTCTCTTTAAACGCTTTCAAAGTAGTGTATAGCTCATCGGTGTTCTTCGGTACCGGCAGCCCCAGCTTATCCAGCCAGTCCTGGCGGATGTATGAAGCGTAGCGGCCTGTAATCGCCCGTTTACCAGGGATAGCGAACTGCTTGCCGTCGAGCTGGCCGAAGGCCATCGTCTCGTCACCAATGAATTTCTTCAGCGTCTGGCCGTGCTCCTCTAATAAGGAACCTACGTCGGTCAACCCGCCCTGCTGGGCGTAACGGTAGAAGACACTGGAATCATAAGTGAAGACAATATCCGGCACATCCGTATTACTGGCCATCAATACGTTCAACTTGGTCACTTCTTCAGAACGCTGCACCGGGACAAATTCTACATTGATATTATTAGGATCACCGAAATTTTTCTGAATCATCTGGGACACGAAGTTGTTGGTAATGGTGTATTGCTTCGGCGTTTTACCGCGGTCGAAGATCTCCACCTTCAAGGTTACGCGTTCCGCACTCTTCCCGGGTGCGTCTGTACCTCCGGCTGCCGAATTCGATTTACCGTCTGAGGAACAGCCTGCAAGCAGAGTAGCTCCCATTACTGCGGTCAAGCCGATGCCGATTGCCTTCTTCAGAACTCTTTGGTTTACGTTCACTGTCATTGTTCCATCTCCCTCGCCTTAGCAGGCTATAATGGTGACTTCATGATACCCCCGAGCTTGATGATGCCCGTATGTCTTATTCGTTCATCCCGTTCATGTAGGCCGGCCTCAGTGTTTCAAGGCTGCTTGCTGCTGCGGGATGACCACAGTATTCCATAACTTTCGGAGGTCTGACAATAAACCTGTTTCGGATGCGATAAAGCGCCTGAATTCGGACATCCGGTTTATCAGACCAACGATTTTCGTACAATAAACCGCTTTCATATCAGCAAAAACACAGGCCGCATCGCTATTCGCCCCCCCTTGTTCAGAGGTTGGCGTAAGAGAAATGCGGCCTGGACCTTACACGAATGCGGCAGATGAATCCCATGCTTCACCATCAAACGGAATTCCTTCATTTCCCCAGCTTACGCTAGTCCTGCGGCTCCAATCTGGAGGCTGCTTCGCGGCGTCTGGAGGAGCGGTAATCGCCCGGCGTGATGCCGGCAATCCGCTTGAAGACTCTTCCGAACGAAATGGCATTCGCATACCCTACTTGAAGTGCGATGTCCTGGAGGGAACAATCCGTATCTATCAGCAGCTGCTCCGCTTCCTTCATCCGCAGCTCGGTGAGGAAATCCACGAACTTCATTTTGAATTCGGTCTTGAACAGATAGCTGGCATATTTGCCGGAGACCTGGAACCGGTCACTCAGATGCTTCAGCGAGAGATCGGGATTCGTGAAATTCTCTTCGATATAATCCTTCATCTCATTGACCATGGCCCGGTAGCTCTTCGTTTCGCTGGCAGAGACATAGGTGCGGAATAGATCGGTGACATATTCGAATAGAATGGTTTTCACTTCATAGAGCGCCTCGGCCTCCTCCAATTGCTTCAGCCGGACCTCAGCATTCTCTGCCGACAGCTCGTCCTGCAGCTGTTCAGACATCACCGCCACTTCCCGGCTCAGCATCTGCAGCATAGCCTGGATCAGGGAACGGATATCCTCGTCCTTCAGGAAATCCTGTTCAAACGACTCGAAGATCCGTTCCAGCTGCTCCCGCCACTGGCCGCTCGACATGCGGAAATACTTCACGAATTCAGCAATCATCTGCAGATATTTATACGTCTCAAGCAGCGGCTGGCGCGCTTCGCCGCTGCCTGCCAAGACGATATCCTCATGAATCAGCAGCTTGTGCTGCATCACATATTCGGCTGCCGCATAAGACTCCCGGATCATCCCCGGCCCGGCGGCAGCGGAGCCGATACCGAAGCTGAGCGAGATCCGCAGATTCTGCTCAACCCAGGAGCGGCAATCCTCCGCGAAGACCCGGAGCTTGGCCTCCATCTCCTGATCGCTGCCAGTCGCCAGGAACAGAATCGCTGCGCGTTCGGTTCCCACCCATTCTGCCCATCCCTGCAGCTCCGCATTCCGTGCCAATTCCTGAAATACATTCATCAGGGCAAACTTCAGCGTATTCTGATCCCCCCGGGTATACCGGTCCTCGAATACCTGCTCATAGCGGTTAATCTCCCCAAGCACAACGATGAAGCGCGAGGAAGCATTCGCACCGGTAAGCGGAGACAGCTCCTCCAGCCGCCGGGTCACCTGCTCCAGCCGCTCGCTGTGCAGCAGATCGGTGAACAGCTTGCTGCGCTGCAGCAGCAGGTTCTCCCTGGTTTTGGTATCATAATCGGTCATGTGGTTAATCAGATTCTCCAGCACGCCGTCAATCAGCATCATCTCGTCCGGCCTGTCGGTAGACTGATCCATCGTGCGGATCTGATGGCCTTCAATCCGGTTCATAATCACCTGGATCGGCTTATAATTGCGCCGGGTGACATAGATCAGATACAATACCGCACAGACCACGGTCCCCACCGCTATCGCTACCCAGAGATAAGAGATCACAGAGACCCAACTGAACAGATTCCCCGCCTTGATTCCGCTCTCGAACGTCCAGCCGGTTCTCTCCAGCTTAAGTGTGTTCAGCAGCTTGCCGTCAGCCGCACCTTCCGTATCGGAATGGGCCTGGTACACGGTGTTGCCATTGCCGTCCAGAATAGTCATGAACGAGAGCTGCTGGTTAACCATGCTGTCGATGAGCTGCTCCAGGGCACTCACTTTGATGTTAATGACCAGTATCCCCCCGGAGCCGAAGGGAAGCGGCATTGCTTTATTGGTTGTCAGCACACGAATTTCTGTACGCTGGGACAGACCCGAATGATAATCCCTGACCGGTTGCCAGCCTTCCGGTACTGCCGGAGTCGAAGTCATGGCCCTGATCCAGTCCTCATCGGCGAATCCCTCCAGCTCCTTCAGCCCCGTATCGGTTAGAACGCTTCCACGCACCCGGTCATACAAATACACCGACTGGATATATGAGGATTCCTGTATCAGATTGCGCAGACTCTGGGCAACCGCATAGATCGTCGCCTGGTCCGGCTGGCTCTGCGTATTGAAATAACGTTTGTAGACCTCGCTCCGCTCTACCGCATCAAGCACCGACAGCTCGGCTTCCTTGATCGTCCGGTCCACACTATCCCTGAGATAGCTGGCGGAGATGCGGTCTGCCTTCTTCGTCTCCGTCCGGGAGATATCATTAATAAACACAAATGAGGCAAAGATCAGAATCGTCACCGTCAGCAAAAATATAGGGAAATAAGACAGCAGCAACCGGCGATACCAGGAACGGGACATTCGACAACCTCCTCCACAACCATCAGAATACCCGGCCGCATCCGGCCGCTTCATATACATATCGTCCAAGGCGGCTCTGGGGCGGCTATGGACTTCAGATCTATTTCATCTGCGGCAACCGGCCATACTGACCGCCGTTCGAATTCCTGCCATTATAGCACATGCGCTTCCCCTCCAGCTAACCAGATAAAGTCATTCTACCCGCAGCCCCTCCCTCCCCGCGCACCTGTGCCAATGCCCGCTTGGGAATAACGGGCTGGAGTGGGTAAATGTGGAGATTAGCTGCTGGCTGTGGACTAACTTCTGTCTGGGACCGGCTAATTAGATGAACTGTGATGGGCCGAACTCACCACTTCCAATTAAGCAGCATTGCTGCACTTTGAGCAGGAATTATCTAAATTAGTTACTGGCTGTGGCGTATTGTTGCAGCATTTGCAGGAATCCTAGTGTATAAAGTAAATTAGGGCTGGCATTGTTGCTTTTCGTGCAGGATTTCCGCACAGGCCGCTCCTGTTGAGCAACATTGTTGCAATTTATGCAGGACTTCCGCACTCACCCTTATCTGCTGAATTCAGGTGCACTAATGCTCTTCATTTCCTCATTTCGCTCAAACTTGCCGAATTCAGGTGCACTAATGCTCTTCATTTCCTCATTTCGCCCACATCTGCTGAATTCAGGTGCACTAATGCTCTTCATTTCCTCATTTCGCCCACATCTGCCGAATTCAGGTGCACTAATGCTCTTCATTTCCTCATTTCGCTCAAACTTGCCGAATTCAGGTGCACTAATGCCCCTTGTTTCCTTAATTAGCTACCAGCCCGTACAATAACAAAATCACCCCGAAGGGTGAAATGTTCAAACCATATACTATCCCATACATCATCTATCCCGAGGCGGCTCGCCCTAAACCCGCAGGCTACAAACCGCTATGCTCCCGGATATACCGCCGCGCCTTGATCGCATATTCCAGCGGATCGGCCAGCGCCGGGTCCTGCTCCGCTTCAACAACGAACCATCCCGTGTAGGGCGAGGCAGCCAGTTCGGCAAAAATCTCCCCGAATGCGATACAGCCATCGCCCGGTACGGTGAAGGCTCCCGCTTTTACCGCCTGAAGGAAGCTAAGGTTCTCCGTCTTCACGCGCTGGACCACCTCAGGCCGGATGTCCTTCAGATGCACATGCTTAATCCGTGGCAGATGCTCACGCAGCACCTCCAGAGGATTCTCGCCGGAGAAGGCCAGATGTCCCGTATCGTATAGCAGCGATACTTCATTAGGATCTGTAAGCTCCATCAGCCGGGCAATCTCCGCTGCAGTCTGCACCCCGGTGCCCATGTGATGGTGATAGACCAGCGTCATGCCCTTCTCAGCCGCCAGCCGTCCCAGCCCGCTAAGACCTGCCGCAAGCGCAGCCCAATCCGCTTCGGTAAATACCGGCTTGTCAGCGAACAGCGGCGTATCCATCTGCCCCTGAATGCTCCCGCCCTGCTCGGATACGACAATGACCTTGGCGCCCATCTCATGCAGGAAATCCCGGTGCGCACGGAATGCTTCCGCTGTCTCCTCATACGGACGCACCGTCAGGAAGGCGCTGAACCAGGCACTGGCGATACTCAGACCGCGCAGTTCCAGTGCCTTGTGCAAAAGCTCCGGGGAACGCGGATACTTGTTGCCCACCTCGCTGCCCTCATATCCGGCAAGTGCCATCTCGCTGATGCATTGCTCGAACGTATTGCCTCCACCCAGCTCAGGCATATCATCATTCGTCCAGGCAATCGGAGCGATCGCCAGCCGGACGGCATTGTCTCTGAACATGCTCATGTTCTACCCCTTCCACAATCCCAAGTATGGCAGAATCCTTGATCCACTGTGCGCCGTCTGCCTTGGTTCGCGCACATGCAGCGCCCGCTTAGTAGCTCCGGGCTGTCTTGAGTCCGCTGCGATTCCGGTCATAGGCTTCCTGCACCGCTTCCTTGCCGGACACTTCCGCAACCCCGACATTCCACCAGGCTCCATAGCCGTGGGTCATCGTCTTCGGCAGCACTTTGATGTCGATCAGCGTGGAGCGTTCCGATTGGCGGGCCGCCGCCAGGGCCGTGCTAAGCTCCTGGGCTGTAGACGCGCGGAAGGTCTGCACCCCATAACCGGCCGCACTCGCCGCATAGTCGATCCGCATCAGCTCACCGCTGAGCTGGCCGTCCGTACCCCGGTGGCGGAATTCTGTGGCTATGCTGTCCATTCCCTGCTCCATCTGCAGATTATTAATACAGCCGAAGCCTGCATTATCCAGCAGAAGGACGTTGATCTTCCGGTTCTCCTGCAGGCTGGTTACCAGCTCGGAATGCAGCATCTGGTAGCTGCCGTCCCCGACCAGCGCGTAGACTTCACGCCCCGGCTCAGCCAGCTTGATGCCCAGCGCCCCGGCAATCTCATAGCCCATACACGAGAAGCCGTATTCCATATGGTAGGTATCCGGTATCTCCGAGTTCCACATCCGCTGCATATCTCCCGGCAGACTACCCGCCGCTCCAATGACAATCGCATCCTGCGGAATCGCTTCATTAATGATCCCCAGCACCTGCGTCTGGGTCAGCGAGGTGCCTAGCACCTCTGCATATTCCGGGAGCTTCTCATCGAGATGACCGGCTACCTCCGGGGTGAACGCACCTGTGTTGCCGGTGTTCACCGGATACTCCACACCAGCCAGGCGTTCCCTCTCCGCAGCCCACGATTTCTTCGCCTGGGTGATCTCATCCGTATACGCAGAGCGGTATCCCCGCTCTTCCAGCGCTGCGGCTAAGGCGTTCAAGCCTTCGGCAGCATCGCAGACCACAGCCAGCGCATCCAGCTTGGCCGCATGATATGGCGAGGCGTTCAGCGTCAGGAATTCCACCTCAGGATGACTGAACAGACTCTTCGAGGCGGTGGTGAAGTCCGTGAACCGGGTGCCGACGCCGATCACCAGATCGGCCTCCGGGGCCAGCGCATTCGCGCAGCCGTTGCCGGTGACGCCGATGCCGCCGAGGTTGTACTCGAAGCTGCTGGCTACGGCGCTTTTGCCGGCCTGGGTCTCTCCGAACGGAATGGCGAATTTCTCGGCAAAAGCGCGCAGCGCCGCTCCGGCATCCCCATACCGGACACCCCCGCCGCAGACCAGCAGCGGCCGCTGCTTGCTGGCGATCAGCTCAGCCGCAGCCGCAATCTCCTGCGGATGAGGCAGCCGGGCGATGACCCGGTGAATCCGCTTGCGGAAGAAATCAGCCGGATACTCCCAGGCTTCGCCCTGCACATCCTGCGGCAGCGCAATCGTAACCGCCCCGGTATCTCCCGGATCAGTCAGCACCCGCATCGCGTTCAGCATTGCCGACATCAGCTGCTCCGGCCGGGTGACCCGGTCCCAGTATTTGCTGACCGCCTTGAAGGCGTCATTGACCGTGATCGACAGATTATACGTATGCTCCATCTGCTGGAGCACCGGGTCCGGCTGGCGGGTAGCGAAGGTATCTCCCGGCAGCAGCAGCACAGGAATCTGATTCGCCGTTGCTGTTGCAGCAGCCGTCAGCATATTAGCAGCCCCCGGCCCTACTGAAGCCGTACAGGCCATAATCTTCCGTCTGCGGCTCTGCTTGGCGAACGCGGTTGCCGCGTGAACCATCCCTTGCTCATTGCGTCCCTGATACACCGTCAGCTCTCCCGGTGCCTCCTGCAGCGCCTGCCCCAATCCAAGTACATTGCCATGCCCGAACACGGTGAATACCCCGTGCACGAAGCGTTCCGGCCCGCCGCCGTAATCCACATACTGCTGATTCAGAAATTTAACCAGCGCCTGCGCTGTCGTTAATCGGATACGTTCCACTTCATGTCCTCCCTTCGCCTTGTCTACTGCCAGCGGGCAGTGACGACTTTTTTGCGCGTATAGAATTCCACCCCGTCGCTTCCGTTCGCATGAAGATCGCCGTAGAAGGAATCCTTCCAGCCTGAGAACGGGAAGAAGGCCATCGGTGCAGGCACTCCAACATTGACTCCCAGCATGCCGGACTCGATATGTTCGCGGAAGTAACGGACTTTCCCGCCATCATTCGTGAAGATACAAGCTCCGTTCGCAAACCGCGAGCGATTCGCAATCTCCACCGCCTGGGCTACATCCTTCACCCGGATCACCGACAGCACCGGCGCAAAAATCTCCTCCTGCCAGATCTTCATCTCCTCTGTCACCCCGTCGAACAGCGTAGGTCCGATGAAATAACCGTCTCCCTGTACCGCCGCATCCTCACGGCCATCCCTGAGCAGCTTCGCGCCTTCGGCGATCCCCTGTTCAATGTAGCTAACTGTCCGCTCTTTATGGCCTTGACGGATCACCGGCCCCAGGAACGTATCCTCCTCCAGTCCATTCCCGATGGTCATGCTGTTGCACTCCCGCAGCAGAATCGAGATCAGCTCATCAGCAACTTCCTCCTGCACCGTTACCACCGAGCAGGCCATGCAGCGTTCCCCGGCAGAGCCGAAGGCCGCATTCACAATCTGGGAGGCCGAAGCCTCCAGGTTCGCGTCCGCCAGTACGATGGAGTGGTTCTTCGCTCCGGCCAGCGCCTGAACGCGCTTGAGATGGTCCGTTCCTTTTTTGTATACATATTCCGCCACCGGCTGCGATCCGACAAAAGAAATCGCCTTCACATCCGGGTGCTCCAGCAACCCGTTCACCACCTCATGCGCGCCGTTCACCACATTCAGCACACCGTTAGGCAATCCGGCTTCCTCCAGCAGCTCCGCAAGGCGGGCCGCCAGCAGCGGTGTACGCTCCGATGGCTTCAGCACAAAGGTGTTGCCGCAGGCAATCGCCAGCGGGAACATCCAGCAAGGCACCATCATCGGGAAATTGAACGGGGTAATCCCGCCAACCACTCCAATCGGATAGCGGTACATGCCTGACTCGATGCCAGTCGCAATATCCGGCAGCTGCCGGCCCATCATCAGTGTCGGAGCACCTGCTGCGAATTCTACGCATTCAATGCCGCGTTGGACCTCGCCGTAGGCTTCTTTGAAGCTTTTGCCGTTCTCCAGGGTGATGATCTTAGCCAGCGGCTCCCAATTCTCTACTAGCAGCTGCTGATATTTGAACAGAATCCGTGCTCTGCGCGGCACCGGTGTTGCAGACCAGCCTGCAAAAGCTGCCTTAGCCGCCGCCACCGCCCGGTCTACATCGGCTCTGCCGGATAGAGGCGTTCTGCCCAGCAGCTCACCTGTGGCCGGATTCACTACCGGCTCCGTCTGCTCCGTATCGGCTGTTACCCATTGCCCGTTGATATAATTTTTGAGTACTTGTGCCGTTTGCTCTGTCATTCTGTCCACTCCTTCTGTTCTATATAAAGTCTGCTGACTAACCTTACTTATTGCGCCCCTGCTGTAATCTCCTCGTTGGTTCGCAGGAATTCCTCCAGCTCCTCCAGGGTTGGCATAGCATCGGAGCAGCTGTGGCGGGAGATGACAATGGATGCTGAAGCACTGCCGCGCCGCATCGCCTCGCTGACACTGTGCCCGCTCATCAGACTGTGGATAAAGGCTGACGCATAGGAATCACCTGCACCGAACGTCTTGAGTACTTTTGCCGGGAAAATCCCGCTCCGGTGGCTCTGTCCATCCGCTGTATAGCCAATTGAGCCGCTGCCGCCGTGCTTGATGACTACCAGCTCTGCCTGATGCGAGAACCAGCGGGCTGCCGTGGCCTGATCATCGGCGCCAGCCAGATTATACAGATTCTCCATCATGTCGAATTCTTCGCGCGTGCCGATGATGCAGTGGCTTTTCTCAGCAGCAAGGTTATAGTAGACCGCCGTTTCAGCGGCTGATGTCCAGGTATAAGGGCGGTAATCGAGATCGAAGAACACGGTCACATTATGCTTGCGGGCAAATTCCAGTGCCAGGAACACCGCTTCGCGGGAAGGGCTCTGCGCCAGCGCCGTACCGGAGATGAGCAGCGCCTTGGAGCTGGCGATGTACTCCTCCGAGATCTCCTCCGTGTTCAGCAGCAGATCAGCCACATGGTCGCGGTACATTAGAATGCTGCATTCCTGCGGGCTCTTGATTTCTGTAAAAGCCAGCCCCGTCACCGCACCCGTCCGGTCCACGCACACCTGGCTGTCGTCAATGCCATCCTTGCGCAGATAGCTGCGGATGAACCTGCCCATCTGGTCGTCGGCCAGCTTGCCGATGAAGCCGGTACGCATGCCGAGCCGCGCTGCACCAATGATAATATTCGCCGGAGAGCCGCCGACATATTTGGTGAAGGTCATCGTCTCTTCCATCGGCCGCCCGGTCTCATTAGCGTTCAAATCAATACACAACCGGCCAACAGCAACTACATCCAGCCGCCGGTCAGGGTCGAACTGTAAACCGTTCATAGTGATGCCTCCTTGATCAAGCTAGGGAAAAGGTAGTTCATTCGGTAACACGAATGGCTGTAAAACGTCATGAATTGGACAATGAAGATGTGAATTGAGCAATGAAGCTGTATTTCATACAGTGAAGCTGTAATTCGTACCGTGAAGCTGTAGGTAGCTCGCATGGTGAAGTTGTAGATCGTACAGTGCAGCTATAAATCGCATACGCGTAAGATTATTTTGATACTGCTGTAAGAGTCGCTTGGCGTGTGGATTGAGCATTTCAACATTTAATCGTTTCCTTCGGCACAGAATGTTTCATTTCTTTTCGGGGGAAGGGTAAGCGCTTAACCTAATTTTCTACTTTAGTATAGTTTAGAAGCGAGCTTTTGGCAATCCTCAATTTGAAAGCGATATCAATAATCGGGTGGAAGGAGATGAAGGGGGATATCCCCCCCCGGAAAAACAGGTGGAAAACCGCAGCTTAATTCCGCGTTTTTTGATACTTAGGAGCAAGCAAGTGGAAAAAAAGCAACTCCTGTGATTGATTTTTCCTCCACGGGGGGTGTCGGGATTATTTAAGTGCCCTTTTTCCAACTACTGCTCCTCCGGCGGGCAATCGTTCCTCAGTAGTTGTAGTAAATCCACTTGTTCTCCGACTTAGCACACGTTGTTGCCTAGCGGGGAGAGTCGGCTAGCCCATTGTCTTCGGTTTGTGGCATACATTCGGTCCGCTCGCTTGCTAACTGGCACATTGTGTTCGGTTTTTCGCTTACATCTCGCCCACACGCCTCCACAGCGCCCATTGTGTTCGGTTTTTCGCCTACATTCGGCCGTGTTCCCTCGCGGCGGTGCATTGTGTTCGGTTTTTCGCCTACATTCGGCTGTGTCCCCTCGCGGCGGTGCATTGTGTTCGGTTTTTCGCCTACATTCGGCTGTGTCCCCTCGCGGCGGTGCATTGTGTTCGGTTTTTCGCCTACATTCGGCTGTGTCCCCTCGCGGCGGTGCATTGTGTTCGGTTTAATACGAAAATAAAAGTCGGGATGCGACTGATGCACCCGACTTATTTTCATTCCTGGGGGTGACAAGGCCTCTGTCTTGTCATGCCTGTTTTTCGCTTACATTCCGCCCACGCGCCTCCGCAATATCCATTATGTTCGGTTTTTCGTTTACATCTCGCCCACGCACACTCGCCCCGCCCAATGTATTTGGTTTTCTACATACATCCGGCCACGTCCCTCCACACACTCGCGCTCTTCCCCCACTACAGCACGCAAAAAAAGACCCGCTCCCAGCCGCAGCCGGAACAGGTCTTGAATAGATAGTGTGTGGTTAGTGCGGAACCGGACCCGTCGAATGGCGGATGACAAGTTCGGGCATCAGCATGATTTTGCGCTTGGGGCTGGTGGGGTTACTGATTGATTCATTCAGCAGAAGCATCGCCTGCTCGGTCATCTCGCGCAGAGGCTGGGCGATACTGGTCAGCGAGGGATGGCAGATTTCGGCCAGCATCGTATTGTCGAAGCCTACTACGGACAGGTCGCGGGGAATGGACAGGCCGGCACTGCGCGCCTCCTTGAGCACCCCGATCGCCAATAGATCGTTGCAGGCAAAGATGGCAGTCGGGCGTACGTCCTCTGCCTGGTTCAGCATCTCTGCCGCTGCGGTGCGCCCGTTCTCCAACGTAGCCGAGGTGTGAATCATATTCGCCGGATTGTCAAAAGAAACCCCCGCCGCCTTCAGCGCATCCAGGAATCCCTCCACACGCAGCCTGCTCCCCGGCAGATTGTCAGAGATCACTCCCAGCCTGCGGTGACCGAGGGACAGCAAATATTCCGTGGCCTGATAGCCGCCTTTGTAATCATCGACGGTGACACTGTTGCCCTCCAGCATACGGATATCGGCTGAGAACAGCACAAGCGGCACATGATCAGCCACCATTCCGCGAATCAGCTCAGGATTCCCCGTATGAGAGGCAATAATCAGGCCATCCACCCGTTTGCGCAGCAGCAGCGAGATGTACCGGGCCGCCTTCTCATCGCTGCGGTCCGTACTGCACACGATTAAGTCGCTGCCCTGCTCCTGGGCGTAATCCTCGATGCCGCGGGCCGTCTCCGCAAAAAAAGGATTGGCAATATCGGGGATCATCAGCCCGATGGTACCCGTCCGGCGGCTGGTCAACGCAGAAGCTACCAGACTGGGCTGGTAGTTCAGCTCCTCCATGACCCGCCCTACCTTTTCCCGCGTCTTGTCGCTGATCCGGCCGCTTTTATTCAATACCTTGGACACCGTAGCGATAGAGACGCCTGCTTCCCGTGCCACATCATAGATCGTAGGTTTCATTGTTATTAAGCCCGCCTTTGCGTTCATGCCTTCTTATCCTTCGATTATAAGGAAGTCCTCCCACGCTGTCTATCTATCGGGTATGTGTGTCTTTTACAGAACAGCTAGTTCAAAAAGGCTCCCGCTGCGCGGAAGCCCCATAATAATCCATTCGCTTACTGCCAAGCTGCATAACTTTCTACACTCTGCAGCTCTATTTACTCTGCCGCTGCCGCAGACCCGCTCTGTCCCGGCTTGAACAGCCACTCATGATCGGGATCATTGTGGAACACCCATGTGCGCACCGGTCCGGCCATCACGTTAAGATAATACGAATCATATCCCGGCGGTGCTGAGACAGGGTGATAGCCCTCCGGCACAAGCACAATGCTCTTATCCGGTACAGCAATAGTCTCGTCGAGGCTGCGGTCATCATTATAGACCCGCTGCACCACGAAGCCGTGGGCGGGATTGACCCGGTGATAGTACGTCTCCTCCAGATAGGATTCGGCCGGCAGGTTATCCTGGTCATGCTTGTGCGGCGGATAGCTGGACCAATTGCCGCCGCCCGTGCGCACCTCGACCACCAGCAGGCTCTCGGCTACGCTGTGTTCCGGCAGGATATTAACGACTTTGCGTGTCATGCTGCCATAGCCGCGATCCTCGATTGCCGCATCTGGCGGGGTAATCAGCCGTGCCGGATATTTGCCGCTTCCCGGAGCAAGACAGACTCCAAGCTCCAGCTCTGTCAGTGCAGTAACCTCATAATGCGCTCCAGCCGGAACATAAACAGCATAAGGAGCAATATCTTCAAAGACCGACATGCGTCCGCCGATACCTGCGAACCGTTCGCCATCCACTTGAATATCAGCCTTCCCTGCCAACAGCACCAGACAGATCTCGTTCCCCCCGCTATCACGCGTAAGGGTAGCCCCGGCCTGCAATTGGTACACCTCGAACCCGACATACTTCCATCCGGCACTCTCGGGGCTGACCGCAGCGATACAGCCATCCTTATCCGGCGCTCCGGCTTTAATCAGTAGATCAGACATCCTCGTTCATCCTCCTCTGTCTTCAGAATCTGTATCCGCTTACAAGGTCTGCAGTTCAGAAAATCCTGCTTCCGCAGCAGTTACAGACAGCTTGACGGGAAGTCCGCTCAGATACGATTCTCTGGCTGCTTCAGCAATGAGCTGTGCGGCTTCGCCGTCACGGCCGCTGCAGATCACCGGCTCCTGTAGCCTTACTGAACGGGCAAACGCAACAATCTCCTCCATAAATGCCTGGTTATAGCGCTCCAGGAAGAAATGCTCCGGCTGATCGCGGGTAACCGAAGTCGCGGTGGATACCTCCACTGTTGTCGGGCGGCAGTTGTCGGCCGTTGCCGAACCCAGCGTCCCGAAGACCTCGACCCGCTGATCATAGCCATATACGGCCTGCCGGCTGTTGTCGATCACGCAGATCGCCCCGTTCACGAACGTCAGTGTAATGACGGCGGTGTCCACATCCCCGCAACGGCCGAACATCGGATCAATCAGGTTCGCCCCCCGGGTATAGACCTCAGCCACTTCACTGCCTACCAGATAACGGGCCATATCGAAATCATGAATCGTCATATCCATGAACATCCCACCGGAGGAACGTACATAAGCTTCACCGGGAGGCTGCGGGTCACGCGAGGTAATCTTCACAATATGAGGATTCCCCAGCTCTCCGGACTGAACCAGCCGCTTCAGCTTGCGGAAGCTGGGGTCCATCCGGCGGTTGAAGCCGACTTGCAGCAGCACGCCAGCGTCCTCTGCCGCCTGCAAAGCCCGCTGGGTCTCTTCCGAGGAGAGGCTAATCGGCTTCTCACAGAAGATATGTTTGCCCGCGTGCGCAGCCCGCTCAATCCAGGACGCATGCGAATCGGTCGGCGTGCAGATGAACACCGCTTCAATCTCAGGATCATTCAGTATATCTTCACCCGCAGCAAAAACAGAGCCAAGCCCCCTGCTCTCTGCCCAGGCCAGCAATTCCTCACTCATCATAGCTTCAGCTATGGACTTCAGCTTGAACGACGGCATCGCACGCAGATTGTCTGCGTGGAGGCGGCCGATTCTTCCCGCGCCGATAATGCCAACTACAATCGGTTTAACCATGTTCGCTTATCCTCCTCGAAGGGTAAGCGCTTAACCTTCCCGAGAACAGTATACTTCATGCCCGGGAAAGCTTCAAGCAAATCTTTTCTCAAAAAGATCAGATAAGCGTAGGCCGAAATAAAATAGGAAATAGATACAGTAAGATTTCTCTTTAACACCCCATGAATTCCTATATTATCTAAGCTAGAACAGCAAATGAGGTGACTTATGAGCAAAATTAATTTTACCGAAAGCCTGCTTCGTGTCATTATTTCTCTGACCGGACTTCCATTCACAGGGATTCAAGCGGCTCTTTCCAGATACCTTCTGTATAAATATAAAGCCCCAGGAGAAAAGATTTCAGTTGGCTCACATCATCTCCATGCGATGGTTACTGGCAGCAACACAAGTAATCTTCCGACGATTCTATTAGAAGCAGGAATGGGCGGTTGTGCTCTGGATTGGTCATTGGTTCAGCCCGCATTAGCCAAGCATACCAAGGTCCTCTCCTATGACCGGGCCGGTTTCGGTTGGAGCACTACACCTATCAGTGAGCCGACTTGCGAAGGCTATGTTCGTGATTTGCGGGAATTATTGACACAGCTTGAATTAGAACCCCCATACATTCTTGTAGGGCACTCCTATGGCGGAATGATCATGCGGCTGTTTGCTTCTAAGTATCCTGAAGAGGTCTCCGGGATTATTCTTGTGGACTCCACGCATGAGCAAAGATTCATAGAATCCACTTTTAATCAAATCAGATATGAAGAGCGGCTGCGGCACCTGAGACGGCTAAGAATGGGTTATCTTTTATCCCCTATTGGGTTGCCCCGACTATTAAAACAACCTATTGGTGCCAAACGGCTGCCCCCACCAGTTCAACATACAGTGAATACACTCGGATATCGAAATAATGCGTATAAAGCGGCATATCTGGAATCTCTCTGCACTATAGAAAGTGCCCTCCAATTAATAGAGTCAGAGCCTTTAGCTCCGGAATTACCAATTATCGTATTATCTGCCGGAAGGCAGAATGAGGACTGGCAACAAGCACAGAAGAAGCTCCTCCAGTTAACCGCAAAAACCCGGCAGATCGTAATTGAGGATAGCTGGCATTCTATTCAACTGTATAAACCGCAAGCTGTCGTAGATTCGGTACTGAGTCTATTAAGAGATAATCACCGCAACCAAACAGACAAGCAGGCGTCTATTTAGTAGGAATATATATCCATTAAGAAAGGTGAGCTAGCATGATTGGGAGATTCACAAGGGTTGTGGAAGGAAGTTTCAGACTCGTTATTAGTATTTTTCATCCAGCCATCGGGGGAGAACCGGTGAAGGGTATCGACCTGTACGCCCCTTACCAGGCAGAGGCAGCTAAGCTTTTGACAGAGATGGGCGTGGATCTGGACAACTTGAATATTGCCAGTGTAACAACCAACGGAGCATTAGCTCCCAGAAAAGAAGGGTATCCCGTCGTCCTCTTCTCCCCTGGTTTCGGTGTAGAACGCGATATGTATCTTGGATTGATCTCCAAGCTAGTCTCCAAAAACTACGTGGTAGTTACGATCAGCGCTCCGCATGAGTCCGTGTTCACCGTATTTCCAGACGGCAGCTATCTCAAGCAGGCACCAGAAATGGCGGAGCTGGCAAGCAGCGACTACACCAGTTGGTCCCGTCTGCTCCTCAACCGGGTTCAATATATAAACGCAGTTATGGACGTTCTTGAGACGCTTAACTGCTCCGATGATGCTGAGCTCGCCGGGCTGTTCGACCTGGATAAGGTTGCTGTCATGGGACATTCGCTCGGAGGTGCCGCCTCCCTGGAGGCCGCCAAGCAGGATCACCGGATCAAGGCGGCTGTCCTGCTCGATCCCAGTTTTCACCTCATACGCCGCGAAGACGTACCCTCTTCTGTTCCAGTTCTGCTGCTGCGGCAAGAAGCTTCGGCGTACCGGGAGATGGCAGCATCTATGAATGAGACCATTGCATACGATTACATCGATGGGCAGCGCTATGCCTTCAACTCTCTGAACAATGCCCATTTCTATCGGGTAAAAGGGGCTCAGCACATGTCGTTTTCGGATATTCCGCTTCATTACGGTGATCAACACGCAGTTCCCGTTCATGCCGTTACCGCAGAAGCTGCAACCGCATTCATGGAGGCGGTCTTTTGTAAGGGTGAGTCGGGCCGAAATTTCGCTTTACAGCCTGGAGAAACCGTCGTTCCCATCAACGCAGAGGGTGAACCTGTAGGAACTTAGCACGAAGACACCCTGCACATGACGGACCCTCTTAGATTAGTTACAGGGACAGTATTGCTTAATTTTAAATGTTCTTTACAGCTAAATAACGGGTACTCAATGATACACTTAAGCTATCATAACTCTTGCTAGAAGGAGTGTTCCAAATGCAATTACAAATAGTGAAGGTGCCCGGCACAAACGATACATCTTATGTTACAAACAAATTGATTGAATTCAATCTCAAGCATTTCCCTGACGAATTGAAGGGCAGATATCAAGCCGTCAACCTTCTTTTGAAGGATAGCGATGGAAATGTATACGGCGGACTAACTGGTGAAATATGCTGGAACTGGTTAGAGGTACAGTATCTATACGTTGACGAGGACTACAGGAAATTCGGATATGGAAAGAAACTGCTGCTCGAAGCCGAAAAAATGGCTAAAGAAAAAAAATGTGATTTTATCAAATTAGATACCCTAAGCTTTCAGGCATTGGACTTTTACTTAAAGCAAGGGTTTGAAGTGTTCGGAACGATACATAATGCCGGCAGCCATACTCATTATTATTTGAAAAAAGAACTCTCTCAAAACAGTTAATTCGTTAGCCAGCGCTTAGACTACCGCCCCCCCCTAGGCAAGCATACGTCTATTCAATTGGGAAAAGCAGATTGGAAATTAAAGGTGTTTCCGGAAGCATCTAAGAGAAGGATAGATTACTTATGAAAGCTAATAGGAATATAGCACTTATTCTTAGTTTCATTGCCTTAACTGGAGGCATGTTCATCTCGTCGCTGATTGGTGTTGTCTTTGGAATCATTAGTATAGCTTTAAGTTTGCAACAAATGAAGGCTGATAGAAAGAAATCCTTAATCGCTATAATAATCAGCACAATTGCAATGTTAATTCCAATAATCCTGGCGGTCACTCTAGCCACTATACTCGATGAGTAGGATAACGCGGGAGTATTTTCATAAGGGTGCTGTGTCTCGAAATGTAGCATTACAGCCTAGCGAAACCGTTGTTCCAATCAATTCAGAGGGTGATCCTGTAGTAACTGTATCGTAGGAGGGTTTTTCATGAAAGTTAGACTAAGCGATTATAATCCGGACTGGGTTAACCGTTACCAAGAGGAAGCTTCGTTTTTAACTACAATATTTGCGGATGAAATCGTACGTTTTGAGCATTTTGGCAGCACCTCAGTGCCCGGTTTAAAAGCTAAACCCGTCATTGATATGATGTGTATTGTAAAAGACATAGGCAAAATCGACTCGTACAACGATAAAATGACACTGCTCGGATATGATGCAGGTGGAGAATGGGGAATTCCCGGCAGAAGGCTATTCCGCAAAGGCGGAGAGGCAAGGACGCATCATATTCATTGTTATCAGGCAGACAACCCTCAGATTGAACGGCATCTCGTGTTCAGAGATTATTTAAGAGCCCATCCGTCGGAAGCGGCAAGATACAGTCAGTTCAAACAAGAATTAGCGGATCGCTTCGAGGATACCAACCAGTACGGCCGGGCCAAAAAATCATTTGTGAGTACTATGGAACAACGGGCGCTTTCCTGGTACGCAAGCCTGCGTTCTGATGCGAGGTGAGCCGATGAATTTCAGATGTGAATGCGGACACCGAATCCACGACAATACGGATTATTTGCCCTATAAAGGATACTTCCTTGCGGACCAGGATCAGGATGATCTTATGAATGAGATTGACGATGCTATTGAGAAATCGGGTCCGACGCCGCGGGATAAGGAAGAAGCTGCTATGAGGATTAGATCCTTAATCACTAGACTGTTCAAATCCGCTTACCAGTGCTCCAATTGCGGGAACCTCTTCATGGATCTTGGTCCTGCCGGACTGGAGATGTTCAGGGGAGTTGATCCTGTGAATAAGAATCTGTTACGGTCGGCTTTAGGGGAGCAGTGGCGGGGGCATGTATATGGAGAATGGAAGGACATCCTGCCTGAATGGCAAACTTCCCATGGCATCCTATACAATGAGACCAATGTCAGCTGTCCAAGCGGAGAATCGGCGGGGAATGGACATTATAGCGATTGGGAAGCTTTGGAACGGGACTATTATCAGTTGTTTCATGAACTCAAGAACAGGAATGCCATACGGTACAGCCAATTGGAAAAGAACGGGACCCTAATTCATTCATGGAGCTTACCTAAATAGCTTTTCTGTATAGGCTGAATGAGTGGAAATAAGCTAAAAAACTCTAAGGAGGAACTCCAATGAAGACAATCCTGCGCATGATGGACCACCTGTACTGGGCGGATGGACGAATTTTGGATGCACTTGAAGCGAGTCACACGAAGGACGCGGAGCTTCTGAAGCTGGTGCGGCATGTGGCGGTGGCGGAGCAGGTCTGGCTGTCGCGCTTGCAGGGAAAGGGCAACGTACAATATTGGTTATGGGAGGAAGCAGAAAACCTGCCGGAGATTCGGCGAATGTTCGAAGCTAACGCTAAGGAATACCGCAGCTATACCGGCAAGCTGGAAGAATCTGCGCTGGATCAGATGATCAGCTACAACAGCCAGAATGGACGTTCGTTCCAGACCTCCATCGGGGACATCCTGCTGCAGGTGCTGTTACATGGGCAATATCACCGGGGACAGATCAACCGGGCCCTTCGGATGGAATCGGCAGAGCCTGCCCCCGTTGATTACATCACCTTCGCGCGACTGTAACAGGGCTTCACGAATGTAATGCCACGGGTAGCTTTCATATCGTGGACTGGTTACATCTGACTTGTTAATGAACAAGGAGCGAATACCAAAAATGGAGATCAGAGCATTACATACGGGTGAACCGCCCCCAACCGAATTGCTTTTATTGGCGGACCCTTCCCCGAAGCTTGTTGAAGATTATGTGGCAAGAGGGCAATGCTTCGTTGCTGAGGCGGATCAACAAGTGGTCGGAGTCTATGTGTTACTGCCTACAAGACCGGAGACCGCCGAGCTGGTCAATATTGCAGTGAATGAGGAGTTCCAGGGGCAGGGAATCGGGAAGCAACTGGTGAATCACGCAATCCAGGAGGCCAGGCGGCTCGGCTTCAAAACGCTGGAGATCGGCACAGGCAACTCTAGTATCGGCCAGCTTGCGTTGTATCAGAAATGCGGCTTCCGGATCACCGGGATAGACAGGGATTTTTTCATCAGACATTATAGTGAAGAAATCTATGAGAACGGCATGCAGGTGGTGGATATGATCCGCCTGTCTCAAGATCTGTAAGTCATTCTCAGATACGGAACAGCTTCACCAATGTTAATGCAGTGCAGAAATTACTGCGGGAGGTTAGCGCATCTTATGGAAACACAGATATTGCAATTCCTTAATACCACCTATCCGGTTCAACTCTCCAGTGTGGAGGCGGTCACCAACGAAATGTACCGTTGTCACTCGGATAAGGGGACATTCTTCGCCCGAATCACGAATTATAAGACCTATGAAGAACAATTAGCTGAAGTGAACTGGACTACATATCTGTTCAATCGGGGCGTACGGGTGCCTGAGGTTATACCTACAATACAGGATTCGCTTGTCAGCACCCTGCTGATGAATGAAGAAGAGAAGTGCGTAGTCTTGTTCCAGGCGGCAGCCGGAATTCATCTGCCCCGGGCCAAATGGGATAAAACCATATTCAGAACCCTCGGACAACAGATGGGCAGAATGCATCAGGTGAGCAAAGAATATCAGCAGTCTGAAGCTGCCCAGCCGATTCCGCATTGGTATGATAACGATGAATATGATTTTCTCAAGTCTATTCCTGCAGAAGAGCAGGCCATACGGGATATTGCGAAGGATGTGCTCAAGCAGGTCCGCATGCTGCCCAAAGATGAGGCGAACTACGGCATCATCCACGGCGACCTGTGGTTGAACAATACGCTTGTGGACAGTGACTCTGCGCTGACGATGATTGACTGGCAGGATTGCGAGCGGCATTATTACGTCTATGATCTGGCGGTGCCCATCTATTCTGCACTAGAATTCTCGTTCGCGGGCGGGCAAAACCTCATAGATTATAAACGCGCGATTACCAAAGCAATCACGGACGGATATAAGGAAGAGCATCCCCTCTCCGCCGAGATGTCCAGACAGCTGCCGCTGTTCCTGAGACTGAAAGAGCTGTTTGAGTACAACCTGATGCATATGTATTGGAACTTCGAGGAGCTCAGCGAGGAGCAGGTGCGAATTCTGAATCTGTACAGAAGCAAGATTGAGTATATGCATACGTGAGGTTAGTGAAGTGTATGACTATATCAGTATTCATTCTGTGGACTACGCCAAGACCGTAAGGACGGAGGTACTGGAGCGGTTTTTTATTAGTACGATGAGGTTTGAAAAAATCGCTCCTCTATCTTTCTCCAAGGCGATCCATGGAGCGCATATCGGGGTAAAGGGAATCTCCACAAATTCGGATGGCAGTTTTGCTTACTACACCATGGAAGGGATTGAAGAGGTGAATCTGGTCGAGGTCATTCTGCCGGCGATGATGGATGAGCAGCTCGAACATGCCATAACCGGTCTGGCGATGGCCATTGCCGACGAATTCGGCTGGTGCATTGATGAGGACCACGGTTTGGATACTTGATGAAATCAGACCTATTCTCTGTACCTGCACAATGTATGCTGTTTTTCGCATACATTCGGGCCATATGCCTGCTTGCGAACACAATGTATGCTGTTTTTCGCATACATTCAGGACATACGCCTGCATGTGAGCACAATGTATGCTGTTTTCCACATACATTCGGGCCATGCGCCGGTATGTGAGCACAACGTATGCTGTTTTCCACATACATTCGGGCTATGCGGCGCTGCTGTACCAGCCGATTGCATTCGGTTTTTCGCATACCTTCAGCAACACAGTTACCCTACGAATCACTCTAAGAACTCTTATCCACAAATTTACACACACCTTATCCACTGCAGGAGGAAACGATAGTTTCCTATGCAAAAAAAAGAGGCAGCCGAGGACGATTCGTCCTTGGCCGCCGCTTGTCTGATCCGCTGGCTTCTGTCACCTGCCCACTTCCTGTTCCGACTCTTCTCGCCTAAGCAGAGTTTCCGCCTCAGCAGTAATGCAGCGCTTCGCCCAGCGCGACCAGCGCCATCGCCTGGCCATAGGCCATCGGGGCAATGATGATCCCTTTGTAGTCCTCCTTGGCTGCGCCGATGGGAGTACCGCCGGACACGCCGAGCACTGTGCCTTCGCCGTCAATTCTGTCCAGGATGGCGCGGATTGCCCGCAGAGCCGGTTCGCTATAGGCCTCCGGGAGCAGTCCCCGGCGCACACCGTTCAGGATACCTGCGGCAATCGCAGCCGAACCCGAAGTCTCGGTATAGCTGCCGGGATCATCCAGCAGGGTATGCCATAATCCGTCCCCGCTCTGACAAGCGAGCAAGGCTTCCGCCTGGGCCTGTAAGGTCTGCTGGAGATAGCTGAAGACTCCGTCTGCCAGATAGGGCCGCATCAGCTCCAGATATTCCGGCAGACCGAGGGCGAACCAGCCGTTGCCGCGGCACCAGAAGGCTTCGCTGAAGTTGTGGCGCTCTGCAAAATGCCAGCCATGGAAGAAGAAGCCGGTTCTCACATCATACAGATATTTAATATGCAGCAGCAGCTGATGCAGCGAGGTCTCGCGCCACTGCGGGTTGTCGTACTTCACACCCATTTTGGCAGTGAACAGAATCGCCATGAACAGCGTATCAATCCAGATCTCGTTCTCATGGAGCGAGACCTCATGCTTCTGAGTCCCCGTAGTCACATGCTGATAGCCTTGCTCCAGCGTCCGGGGCAGGCCGTGCATTAGCCATTCTATCCATTCGAGACTCAGCTCTCCGGCCTCTTCCAGCTCCATCAGCGAGAGCAGCGGGGCAGTCGTATTAATATTCCGGCTGGGTAGTCCCTTCGTAAGCTGCCGGGCCATCCATGGCTTGGTGTATGCCGCATAACGGCCGTCCCCGAAATGCCGGTCAAGCTTTTGTAGGCCATACAGCCCCACTCCCTGCGGCCAATCCCACTCTTCCATCCCGAAGTCCCTGGCAAAATACCCCCGGCGTCCCGCGTCTTCCCCCAGGTTCTGCAATTCCGCTTCATTATCCGGCCGGCCCAGCTTCAGCAGCTTATTCGTGACCAGGTCCAGCTTCTGCATAACCTCTTCCTTGCTCACACAGCTAACCGGCACCACTTGCTTCTCTCCTGCTCCCATCCTAGCCTCTCTCCTCTCAGCTCTGCGCCCCGCGCAGCTTGATTCTGAACGTCCTGATCTCATACGGCTTCACCTGGAAGCTCAGCTCCTCTGCTTCCTGCCAGTCTCCCAGCGGCTCCTCCATCAGATTGCATTCCTGCCAGGAAGCCATAGAATAGGCGCTATCTACAGTAATCTGTGTCCGGGAACCGGCGTACTCATGCAGCCGCAGCACCACATACTTGCCGTCCTCCGAACGTTTGATAGCATCCACTGTCACATGTGCGCCATCAATATAGAGCAGCGGGGGCCCTTCCAGCTCACCTGCCACACTGCGAAGCGGATTATTCAGCTCCCACGCCTCCTGGACCACCCTGCCTTCGACGAAATCACCGGTATGCGGGTACAGGGCATACGTAAATTCATGATGCCCCTGATCCTGCTGCGGATCGGGATGAACCGCCGATTTCAGCAGCGTCAACCTTAGCACGCTGTCCTTGATGTCATAGCCGTATTTGCAGTCGTTGAGCAGCGCTATCCCATAGCCCTTCTCGCTGATATCCGCCCACTGATGGCCCACCGTTTCGAAGCGGGCGTAATCCCAGCTCGTATTCCAGTGTGTAGGACGCTTCACGTTACCGAACTGAATGTCATAAGTAGCCTCCAGCGCATGAATATCCACCGGGAAAGCCACCTTCAGCAGCTGGTTATGCCCGTGCCAGTCCATCTCTGTGCGGAAGTCAATCCGCGCGGTATCCCGGTAGAAGATGATATCCTGGGTAACCGCTGTGCGGTGATAAGTCCAGGTCATGCGCAGCACCGCCCGCAGCGGGCCGTTCTCGGTCAGCTCATATCCGGTCAGCTGCGAGATCTCGGTCATCTTTTCCTGGTAGAAAATATCGATATCCCACGCTTCAAAATCCAGCGGCTTATCCTCGAACACCTGAAGTACATTCCCGCGCTGTCCTGGCGCCAGCAGCTCACGGCCGCTCTTCCGGTCGATTATTGAAGTGAAGTGCCCCTGCTCATTCCACACCACTTCCACAAGCGGTGTGCTCAGCGTGTTGCCGGATACGGCTGCAAGCGGCGGAATCTGTGCCTCCTGGGTGGCTTCGCCTGCTTGTCCGTGTACTACCTTCAGCACCGCCGTGCCCAGTGCAGGTACAGACGGAACATAGACCAATACTTCCCCATCTGCCGTCCGCTGCTGCCATAGCCGGTTCCCGTCAGCGTCATGAACCTGTGCAGAATCTGCGGCACCTACAGCAAGCAGCGCATAACGCGGACGGTTCCAGTTCGAGCTGTTCATCAGAGTGAACCTGCTGTCAGCCTCTTCTTCTTGGGCCACTCCGTTAATCAGAGCTAGTGAGCGGGCTTCGCCTTCTGCATATTCAGCATCACTGTCCTCATAGACCTCAGCGATCGACGAACCGGGAATGATGTCATGGAACTGGTTGCGCAGCAGAATCTCCCAGATCCCGGTCAGTTCAGCCGCAGGATAAGCGGTTTCAAGATTCCCCTGTCTTACACCCATCAGCGTATGCAGCCACTCGGCATCGCGCAGCAGCAGCTCCAGGCGGCGGTTATATTTCTTGTTGCGGGCTTGCGAGGTGTACGTGCCCCGGTGGCATTCGAAATACAGCTCACCGTTCCAGGTGTGTACGAACGCCTCCGTCTTCCCGATCCGTTCATGCAGTCCGGTGAAATACTCCCCGGCACTGCCCATCTCAATCTTCGGAATGCCCGGAAGCTTGTCGAAGCGCCGGCGAAGCTCCAGCATCTCCCGCGTCGGCCCGCCGCCTCCGTCACCCCAGCCGTATGCAAACATCAGGTGATCGTTGATCTCCTTATCCTGATAGGAATTCCAGATTCCGCGCAGCAGCCCTGCCGTCATCCGTCCGTTATAGGTGTATTCAGCTCCATCCTTCTCGGAGGTCGTGATGAAATGTGTCAGCACCTCTGAGCCGTCCATCCCCCGCCACCAGAAGGTGTCATGCGGCATCCGGTTGAACTGGTTCCAGCTGATTTTGGTCGTCATGAACGTGTCGATACCCGATTTGCGCAGAATCTGCGGCAGCGCCCAGCTGTACCCGAAGACATCCGGCAGCCACAGGTACTTGCTCTCTACGCCGAATTGTTCACGGAGATAGCGTTTGCCCAGCATAATCTGGCGGACCAGCGACTCACCGGACGGGATATTACAATCCGACTCCAGCCACATGGCTCCCTCTGCTTCCCAGCGTCCTTCCTTCACTTTCTCGGTGATCCGCCCGAACAGCTCCGGATAATCCTGCTCCAGATAAGCGTACAGTTGAGGCTGTGTCTGAAGGAACTGGTACTCAGGGAACTCCTCCATCAGCCGCAGTACGGTGGAGAAGGAACGGGCTGTCTTTTCACGGGTATGCTTCAGCCTCCACAGCCAGGCAACATCAATATGGGTATGACCGACAGCCGTAAGCGTTACGTCAAAAGTCTGCGGCATCGCCTCTATCGCCTGATTCAGAATTGCGCCTGCCTGATACAGCGAAGAGGTATGCTCCGGTGAACCCGGCTCCGACCAGTCGATCAGACGGAAGGCCTCATTCAGCGCTCTAAGCAGCCACTGCTTCTCCGGCTGGTCTCTACCAAGGTAACGGAAGGTGTCGAGCGCCGCCTTCGACATATAGAACAGATCATCAATGCCCTCGTCCAAATAGCCGATGAACGCTTCGCTGAGCCGGTGCTCCTGAATTCTGGGCAGCCCGCCGCCCTCAAGCCCCGACCATAGCCGGAAGGCCAGCTCTATCGTCTGTCCGCCCCATTCATCGCCGAAAATTACCTCTCTATGGTTATTATCTACGCCCTGATAAGGCGATCCGTTCACGAACAGCAGCGATTCGAAGCCGGAGTTATTGAAGTCCCCTGTTTTGCCAAAATCAAATCTGCCGGCAATTTTGAAGCCTGCCTGACTAGGCGGCAGCACGATCTCTGTGCGCAGCCAGATATAACGGTCCCGCCCGCGCCAATGCTCCTGAAGCCTGATGATGCCATCAAAGGACACCGACTCCGGGTACACACCGTTAGCCCCTTCCTCATCCTCAGCGAACGCGAACTCAGTAAGCTCCTGAACCTTAAGATATCTATACTTTTCCACTTCGGCCTGGCGTTTGATCAGCTTTTCTTCTGTGAATAACATCTCTATCACTCCCTGTATCCGCTTTCATATGGTCACTATAGCAAACCTTTCACTCCAAAAACTACCCAACTCTTGCTGTATTCCGACCGATTCATTGCATATTTTGCTTTTTTGAGCCTATAATATACAGGTGGAAACGGCTTGGACTTCTATAGTAAACGGCAACGGTGAGGAGAGAGGCTATGCTTGACAGCGACCTGTTATATGACCAAGGATATAGCATACGTATCAATACTCCGGCTGATCCGCTCTTTTACTATTTTGACTACGATCAGCGCTCTCACGACATCAATATGGAGTTTCAGCACGATCATGACTTTTATGAGATTCATATTCTGCTGGATTCCAGCGCTACTCATATTATTGAAGGTAATGTACATGCCCTGCAGCAATATGACATTGTTCTGCTTGCCCCGTACCGGCTGCATATGACCCAGTATCCCGCAGGCCCGCCGCATAAGCGGCTGATTATCAACTTCAACCTGCCCAGGAATATACCCGGATTTGAGATCGCTTACAATACAATGCTGCAGCCGTTCTCCGAGGAGGTTCCGATCTACCGGTTCACCGGAGGCCCGCGCAGTGCCGTGTTCGAGCCGCTCAATGGTATTTTCAACTGTTCCCGCAGCGCTTCACCGCTGAATCCGGTGCTGATTCACAGTCTTTTCCAGCAGTTTCTGTGCAGTCTGTCCCAGCAGAATGACAAGAATGCGTACGTGCTGGAAGAGATCGGCAATGCCATGATGCAAAAAATCTATTCAATCACCGCCCACATTCACAGCCATTACGGCAGCGAGCTGTCCCTGGACTCCATCTCCAAGGAATTCTATATCAGCCCTTATTATTTATCGCACCAGTTCAGAACCGTCACCGGCTTCACCTTGACCGAGTACATCCAGATGACCCGCGTCCGCAAAGCACAGCAGCTCCTGCTCCATACCCGGCACAAGATCTCCGACATCGCCGGACAATGCGGCTTCAACAGCTTCTCCCAGTTCAACCGTATCTTCAATAAGCAGAGCGGCATGTCTCCCTCCGCGTTCCGCAAGGCGCAGGGGTTATCTGGCGGGGCTTCGTCCTTGAGTTCGTACTGAAATAAATATCGAGGAGGAAATTGGAACATGGAAACGCTAAACTCCAGCAAAGATAACAGCAGCGGTGTCACGTATACAATCAGCACCCAATATGAAACCTATGCAAACTACGTGATTGAAGCCTCGCTTATCACCGATATCGTTAACGGCTTCGCCGAAGATCCGGATGATTTCATCGTCATTGATCCCAGTAAGCCGGTAGAGGGAAGTCTGTATATGCAGGCCGCCCCTGTCCGCCATACTCCCCGCAGCATCGTCGTTGAATTGCGCCTCGGCTATCCAGACGGATCCTTCAGGCATTTCTCCCGGGAGATGACTGACAGGGACAGCGTGATCCGTATGCTGCTGGATTATTGGGGCTTGCAGAAGCTGCCTGCTTATTCCACCTGGTCAGATGTGACGGATCAATTAAGCTAGACTTATCCGGGGACCGGATACACAGCAGAGCAGCGCTTCTCCCGTTACAGGAGAAACGCTGCTCTGTTAGCTTCTTGCTACACCGTAAACTGCACGCGGCTGAGCAGAACCTCACCCCTTAAGACAAGGTATACATCTGTGGCTCCGGCATCCACATCCGCTATAGCGGACTCGCTGTGCCACTGCTGAACGCCGCCGGACGGAACTGTAAGTGTAGCCGCCAGCTTGCCGGACGGACTGCCGGTCCGGACTTCAACTACGCCTCCCTGAACGGAGGATACAAGCATCTCGACGCCCGCTGCACCCTCTGCAAACCTTACATTATGGAAGGCGATCCATGCCCCTTCCTTCACCGGATGCACCGCAGCGCCGCCAGCCTTGCATTCATCAAGGAAAACCGCTTCGAAATCATCGTAATTCTCAGCCTTAACCGGCGTATACAGATCACGCGGCGGAACGGTCTCGCCATGCAACCTGATTGTGGCTGACAGCCGGATATCTCCCGAGGAACGGCCTGCCATCAGCATGTATTCCCCATCCTCCACACAGTACTGTTCGCGGCTGACGTCCCAGAAGGAAAGTTCAGCGGCCGGTAAGGTGAATGTGACCGTCTGCTTCTGTCCGGCAGCCAGCCGGATTTTGTCAAACCTCTTCAATTGCTTAAGCGGACGCCTGATCCGGCTAGACATGCACTGGACATACAGCTGAACTACCTCGTCACCGTCTACACTCCCGCTGTTCTCAAGCTCTACGTTCAGACTGATAATACCATCCTGCTGTACTTCCTCCGCTGCCAGTGATAGCTTGTTATAATTCACCTGCGCATAGCTCAGACCGTGACCGAACGGATAGAGCGGCTCACCGTCGAAGTACATGTAGGTTCTCTTGCCCCGGATAATATCGTAGTCCATGAATTCAGGCAGCTGGCTGACGCTGCGGTACCAGGTCATATTCAGCTTGCCGGACGGGCTGTAATCGCCGAACAGGACATCGGCTACCGCATGGCCCAGCTCCTGTCCGCTGTGCGAGGTGTACAGCACGGCCGGAATATGCTCGTCGATCCAGGTGGAGGAAATCGGATAGCTGCCGACGATCACCACGACGGTGTTCGGGTTGGCGGCATAAACGGCCTTGACCAGATTCTCCTGCTCTGCGGGCAGTACGATATCCGGCCGGTCAATCTCCTCCTTACCGTTCAAGAGCGGATGGTTACCGACGAATACAACGGCAACCTCAGCGGCCCGGGCCGCTTCGGCCGCTGCTTCTACGCCGTTCACGACAACTTTCTTATGGAATTGGGCTGCTTCGGCAGACGTTTCTTCTTCAGCAGCGCGAATGGTTCCGTCTTCAGCACTGATAACGAGCGGCTGATTGTTCCAGGTCCGCAAGCTGACGGTGCCTTCCCCCTCCGGGACCAGATTCAGCGATTCCTTCACATACCAGCCATAGATTTCATCAGCGGAAGCGGTCAGTGTACCGGCATCTGTCAGGGTAACATATTGTCCCCTGCTGGCAGATTCAAGGGTATGAGCGGTCCAGCCCCACGCCGTATGGCGGAACAGCTCTCCCCGCTCCGGCTGATCATGCAGCACTGCGAGCCGTCCGTCCTCGCCCGTGATGCCCACTGCTTGTCCGCTGGCAGCGGAGGTCAGAATGATCCGGTCATCTCCGCTCTCGAAGGTGACCTGCTTACCTGCCAGCTTCTTGATGATTCCCTGCAAAGGGGTCACCGCATATGGCAGCGTACCGGAATACCAGTCTCTGAACGCTTCGTCCCCCAGCGTGCCGATCACAGCGACCTTGGACAACGAGGCTGGATTCAGCGGAAGGGCAGCGTTATCGGCGTTCTTCAGCAGCACTATGGATTCCTTCGCAGCTTCGAGTGACAGCTCGCCATGCGCTTTGCTGAGAATGGCCGAGTCGTCTATCTTCGTATACGGATTACCTTCCTCCGGATCGAACTCACCGAGCCGGAAGCGGACGCGGAAGGTGTTCGCCAGCGCGCGGTCCAGATCCGTCTCGGTCAGCAGTCCTTCACGGAGCGCCTCGTGAATAACCTTAATGGTCTCCTCTGTCTCTTCGGTTACACTGTCAATGCCATTCTTAATGGATTCCGCCATGGACTCTGCGAAGGAATCATAATACTTATGGTCCTTCACAATCCCGAACAGGTCTCCGGCATCGCTGACAATGAAGCCGTCCATCTCCCATTCGCCCTTCACAATCTCCATCACCGCCGGATGGAGGATAACCGGCACGCCGTTCACCGAATTGTAGGCGGTCATCATGGATTGTGCGCCGCCTTCCTTGAAGGCAGGCTTGAACGCTTCCAGATAATATTCGCGCATATTGCGCGGGTCAATGCTGGACGAAGCCACGCCCCGGTCGATCTCATTATTGTTCCCGAGGAAATGCTTCAGGGTCGCTACCGCTTTCAGATACACCGGATGATCCCCCTGAATTCCCTGGACGAGCGCTGTACTCAGCCGGCCTGTCAGCTCAGGGTCTTCCCCGTAGGCCTCCTCTGTTCTCCCCCAGCGCGGGTCCCGTTCCATATCCACAGTCGGTGCCCAGAGAGTCAAGCCGTTAATAGTGGGATTCTTGCGGTAAAAGGCTCTGGCCTCATCCCCGATCGCCGAGCCGATTCTCTGCAGCAGCGCCGGGTTCCAGGTACAGGCGAGGCCGCTTGGCTGCGGGTAAGAGGTGGCTTTGCCCAGCCATGAAATCCCGTGCGCTCCCTCCGTTCCATGCTTGTAACCGCCTACACCCAGCCGTTCAATGGCAGCCTGATATTGCGGCATCAGACTGACCTTCTCCGCAAGCGTCAGCCGGGAGAGCAGATCCTGAACACGTTCATCTAATGGCAATTCCGTTTGTCTAAAGGGATATGCAGCAGCGTCCAAATGTAATCTCTCCTTCATTCTTCATGATAACGGTTTCATCTCCAGCCAAACCAGCGTCCTCTTTCCTCCGCACAGCCCGGCTGTCCTATCCTCCTCCATCTTAAAAGATCCTTCCTGACAATAACACCTGAACAATTGGCCCAAAAATCAGTTCATTATTAGGGATTCCGTACTGTAAAGACGTTAATCAGATACATCACATACTATTGACGTTATACTATAGATAAATCGAAGTTAAGACTAAACAATGCTGAAAGGAAGTTCACACACTCTATGCTCAAAAGAACCTATGCTCTGCTCCTCATTCCAACCTATCCTATATTCCTGCTCTGCATGCTGTTCCAGGGAATGGCCATCTCGATCAGCGCTCCATTCCTGGCGGTCTACTTCACAGAAGAACTCGGCGTATCCGCCGGAACCTTCGGAATATTTACAGCGGTGACGCTGCTTAGCGGAGTAGCCTTAAGCATGTTCATTGCCAAACGCTCCGACGCCGGGCTGAACCGCCGCAGGCTGATGGTGATCTGTATGATGTTCAACGCGGTTGCTTTTGCCGGATACATATTCATCCATGACTTCTACCCGCTGCTGGCCTATATGACCATATTCACCGCAGCCGGCGCCCCGGCGATGCCGCAATTATTCGCCAGTGCCAGAGAAGCTGTGAGCGCCAGCAGCTCTCCTGATCATGCCTTGGCTAACTCGGCCCTGCGCTCGATGTTCTCTCTTGGCTTCATCAGCGGTCCGCTGGTAGGAGCCGCCCTCCTGAGCCGCTTCGGATTTCAGGGGATCTTCTCGTCGACCACTCTGATCTTCCTGCTCAATGCTCTTCTGGTGTTCAGCTTCGTACGGCCTTCAGCCGCTAAGCAGCAGCCTCAACAGCGTGTCCGGCAGCCCGCCGGGGTGCAAAGGAATGCCAGGGTACTGGTTCCTTTTCTCATCCTGACCCTGCTCTATACCGGACACTGGGCCAATAATCTGAATATCTCCTTGTTCATTGT
Source organism: Paenibacillus sp. FSL P2-0089 (assembly GCF_038595095.1). Lineage (NCBI taxonomy): Bacteria > Bacillati > Bacillota > Bacilli > Caryophanales > Paenibacillaceae > Paenibacillus > Paenibacillus sp. FSL P2-0089. Next base: position 1,544,702 of record NZ_CP152006.1, on the reverse strand, counting down.
CAATACGCTGGGAGGCACTACACAGAATGTAGCTTCGGTGGCCAGTATCTGTGCGTTAATGGAAATTCCGTTCATGCTGGTGCTGGGGCTGCTGTCAGCCAAATACGACAGCAAGGTGCTGCTGGGCTGGGGCATGGTAATGGGAGGAATCTATTATGCGCTGGTGATCGGAGTAGGTGAGCTGTGGCAGCTCATCGCCGGACAGGTGCTGCTGGCTTTTTTTGTCGCTGTGATCTCTGCAATTGGCATCAGCTATATTCAGGATCTGCTGCCGGACCATCCCGGCTATGCCTCCACACTGTACACCAATGCTACAACCATCGGCAGACTGGCCGGAAGCCTGGCGGGAGGAGCCGCAGCCCAGTGGTTAGGATACCGCCATTCCTACCTGCTCTGCGTAGTTCTGGTAGTCTGCTCCCTGGGACTGCTCCTCTGGCCCCGCCGCTCTCCGGACGAGAACATTACAACTCCACTCGTCTCTTAACAGGTGAAGTGCTGTGCATACTAGCTAGATATCCATATCCTTACCCGTGTAATCCACGAATCTGAAATGGCCGGACGGCTCGGCTCTCTGCCCGATCAGGTCCAGAATGCCTTCGGCACTGGTGCGCGGGTTAAGCGGTGCCTTAGCTCCCCCCATATCGGTAGGCATCCAGCCGGGATGGACGCTGAGCACATGGATGCCGCGGTCCTTCAGCGTGACATGGAGCTTCTGCGTGAACATATTGAGCGCGGTCTTGGAGATCGTATACGGATAGCTGCCCGGGTAAGCATTGGTGATACTGCCTGCCTCTGATGAGATATTGATGATCGAAGCATCCGGCCCTGTCAGCAGAGGCAGAAGGTGCTTGACCACCCGCATCGGCCCGTACAGATTGATGTCCATGGCATGCTGCATCTCTTCCATATCCAGCTCTTCAAGCGGGGTGTCCGTGGCATTCAGCACTGCGGCATTATTGATGATGACGCCGAGTGTCCGGGCCTGCTCTGTCAGGCTGGCGGCAAGTGCTGCTATTCCGGCCTCGTCCGTCACATCAAGCGTCACTAGAGTCAGCTTATCCCCGTGTACTGCCGCCAGATCAGCTAAGGCTGCCTGCCCGCGCGTCAGATCCCGCACCCCGGCAATAACAGCATGTCCACGCTCCAGCGCAGCCGCCGCCAGCTCAAGGCCCAGTCCGCGTCCCGCCCCTGTAATCAGAATATTCATTGTATAATTCCTCCCGTCTGAATTCTATTTATATTACTGATCCTTATTATTACTGTTATCGTTGTCATTCTCCAGCAATTCCAGCACTACCTTCAATTCCTTGAACGTATCCATGTAAGCATACCGTCCGCCGGTATACTCGCCCTTCTGCTGGAGCGGGAATCCCTTGCCTTCGAGCAGCATGATCTTGTCCTTCATGCCTTCGACCACGAACGCAATATGGTGAACCCCTTCCCCGTGCTCATTCAGGTAATCCCGCCAGGTGCTCGGCTGATGGTCCGGTTCAATCAGTTCCAGTTGCAGAGAACCCATGTCGAAAAAAGCCAGCTTCGCCCTCGACCCTGTCCCTCCGCCGTTATACTCCGTCCGGGCAATGTCTGCCGTGTCCGTGATGCTGATCTGAGGCTTGTCCAGTCCGAAAAAGTCTGCATACGCCTGACTCACCTTCTCGATATCGTGAACCAGAATCCCAATCTGTGTCATGAAGTGATTTCCAAGTAATCCTGACATTCTGTTCTGCCTCCTTTATCTGCTGACCAGACAACCATACCCAACCTGTGAAAGGGCTGTCAAGTTCTCATAAGGCAGCAAAAGACAAAAGAGAATGTCCTTGAAGACATCCTCCTCAGTTATGCTCCGTCTAATAAGCTTAGTGGGCAATAAAAGCCTCGACTTTATAGCCTGATCCGCTGTTGGTTAATGTGGCGTTATAATAGCCCATATTCCCGCCGGGCTTGCATTTGTAGTCCCCGGAGCAGCCGGTGACGAAGAATTTGGTCTTCGTGTACCCCGGATAGATGTTATTCAGCTTCCGGTAGAATTTGTGACCATGATGTGTGAAGATCGCCAGCACCTTCTCTCTGGCTTTTGCCGGAATGGCTGTGAAGAATTTGGAGGTCTCGGCCGCGCTGAGCACATGGCTGGAATCCACCGTAATGCCCTGTACCCGGAGCGGCCAGTGGAAATCAATAATATAGAAATACCTGTCATCCAGATTACGCAGCAGATTGAGGCTGGCCGGCGTGAATTGCCCCAGTGCGCAATCCAGCCATACATATCTCACCTTGCCCTGCGTTCCCGGGAAATTCATCTGTCCGGCCACCGCCCCTAAATACTGGGTGAACAACGACCGTGTGCTGGCCTCCCAATTCCCGATCGACGCCTTGTAAGGGATGCTTCCCAGCGTACTGGTAACGGTGTCCTTGAATTCCTTATAGTACGTCCCGGCGTTATTCCCGTGATCCGCCCCCGCCTGGGTGTTATCTCCCCCGAAGATGATAAACCGTTTGTTCCCGCTGCCCACTGCCTTAGGCAAAAGACTCTTAAAGATGCTCAAGCTGTTCCCATATCCCACGTGACTGTCACCAAACACCGCAAATTCAACTGTCTGCACCTTGATTCTGCGCTTCACTCCGGGTACAGCCTGCCGCTTGGCGCGAAGCACCCGCTTCCGTGCCGGTCTTGCCCGTCTCTTCATCTCGCACCACCCCACCTCATCAAAAATAGCTTCAGAATACATGGTAGTCTCTACTATTTATATGCGGGAGGAATTGGCTGCTCTTGGACCTGTGGAGCCTTCCTGATCTGCCTCCGGCAATCAATTCGCCCGTAGCGAAGTGATCTGCTTGGCCAGATACTGCGGCGTATACGGCATATCCTCCCGGAGCCAGGCGATGATGGTACCAATGAGGGCCGCCGAGCCATACCACACAGCAATGTCCTTCTGTACCGTTACTTCAGAAGCGTCATACGCGGTTACCCTGCTCTCCACCCGTGCAGAAATAATGTCTGCCATCAGTTTAAACAGCCGGTCGGTGAAGATCGTGCTCTTCCGCGACGTAAGTACGATTTTGTAGAATTTGGCGTTCTCGGCAATATGCACAAGCAGGTGCTCCAGCATCGGCCACTTCTCTTGTTGTGCGGCTTCCATAAAGTCCGTATCCTCTCTCACCACTTCCAGAACCTCCTCAGCCATATCATCCGCCATTTTCTCCAGCATATCCGGGATATCCCGGTAATGCAGATAGAAGGTCACACGGTTAATTTGGGCCCGCTGCGCAAGGCGGTTGACGGTAATTTTCTCAATACTCATCTCTTCCATCAGCTCTATTAGAGCCTCTTTAAGAAATTGGCGTGTACGAAGGACACGCGGATCTGTCCGCTCGGCGGGATTCGTCATTTCTGTTCTCTCCAATCTGTGCTGCCCAAGAGCAGGCTACATTTTCAGTCAAAAGTGTCGTTTTTCAACTATATACACTACACATATCCTCAAAGTGTAAACTAATTTACATTTTCCCGAAAATCGTTGCTTGATTACATGATATTTTCATTTATAATTTACTTTATACATTGTAAACTATACAACACATTGTAAATTTAGTCCATGAGTTGGCGGTTTGAAAGGATGAAGAATAGTGAGTAACAAGACAGCAAGCAAAGAAGCCCAATCCATTTCCAAGGGACCTATTCTTTTCGTAATGATTCTGGGTGCCTTTCTGGCTACACTAAATCAGACCATCATGAGTGTTGCTACACCGGAGCTGATGCATGACTTCAATATTACGGCGGCCACGGCCCAGTGGCTCACTACCGGCTATATGCTGGTTAACGGTGTGCTGATTCCCATTACGGCCTATCTGATGCAGCGATTCACTACACGGGAGCTTTTCCAGGCCTCGATGTTTATTTTCTTTGCGGGTACCCTTGTATCAGCGCTCGCGGGAAGCTTCCCGGTGCTGCTTACCGGACGGATGATTCAGGCTGCCGGTGCCGGCATTATCATGCCGCTGCTCACCCAGGTTATTTTGACCCTCTTCCCGCGTGAGAAAAGAGGAGCCGCCATGGGGATGGTCGGGCTGGCCATTATCTTTGCCCCGGCTATCGGCCCTACGCTGGCCGGATATATTATGGAACGTTATTCGTGGGAGATGATGTTCTACGGCATGCTTCCACTCACGGTTATGGTCATCGTATGCGGTTTTATTTATCTGAGAAATGTGGCCGAGCGATCTTTTCCCAAAATCGATATTACCAGCGTGATCCTGTCCACCATCGGATTCGGCACCCTGCTCTATGGCTTCAGCCGGGCAGCCAGTGCTGGCTGGTCCAGTGCAGAGGTGTTATTGTCGCTGGCCGCAGGCGCTATATCGCTTGGATTATTCATATGGAAGCAGCTCACTTCCGAGAGCCCGCTGCTGGATCTGCGCACCTTCCAATATAATATGTTCTCCTTGACCACGGTCATCAGTGTGGCGGTTACGATTGTGATGTATGCGGATATGATGCTGCTGCCGCTCTATCTGCAGAATGCCCGCGGCTTCACCGCTATGGAATCCGGCCTGCTGCTGCTGCCCGGCGCGGTGATTATGGGGGCGCTGATGCCGGTCACCGGCAAGCTGTTCGACCGCTTTGGAGCGAAATGGCTCGCCATTATCGGCCTGACGATCACGATTCTGACTACACTCAGCTTCGTGAATCTTACAGACTCGACAAGCTACGGTTATTTGATGCTGATGTCCACCGGCCGCCGGATCGGCATGGCCTTGCTGCTGATGCCAATTCAGACCCTCGGGCTGAATCAGCTGCCCTCCAGGCTGAATTCACATGGTACAGCGATCTCCAATACCGTAAGGCAGGTTGCCGGCGCAGTAGGCACTTCTCTGCTGGTCACCGTGATGACCAGCCGTACCGCCACTCACTTCCAGGAACTCGCAGCCAGCGGCGGAACTGCCGGCGAGACTCAGAAGCATATGGTAATGGAGGCTTCCATCCAGGGCATCAACGATTCCTATCTGGTTATTGTGGGCATCGGCATTATCGGGCTCTTACTCTCCTTCTTCATTAAGCAGGTGGGTCAAGCCAAGGAACCGGCCCTGAAGCAGCAAGCCGTTATCGCCGAAGAAGTCTAAGGTGAGCATCTGATGCTTTGCTTTTTCCTAGGTTGCATACAGAAGAAGACCCGCGGAGCGCACTCCACGGGTCTTCTTCTACATCTCGCATATACATAGCGCTTATAGTACAATGATATCCTGACTGCTTATTATATTAATAAAAGTAAGAGGTGCCCGAATGGCTATTAATTTCACAAAACCGGTGCTGGATCGTTTAAACCAGGAGATCGCAGAGATGGAAGCCGGTATTACAGAGCTGCAGAAGAAGACCCGCAAGACCAAGCTCAAGATCAACCAGCTGGAAAAAGACTGCAAGCTAAGCTCATCCCCAAGCTCCCTCAGCAGTAAAATGAGCCGTATCACCAAGCTGCAGGCTGAGCTCAAAAAAATCTCCCAGCAGCAGTTAGAGCTGTCCAAGGAGATTAACAAAAAGAAAACACTGCGCGCCCAGCTGCCTTCTGCGGAGTAATCCCAGACTGCTGTTCCGGCTACTTCCAATGCAAGCGGCTGCTTTTATCTTGAGGGGCTTAGCCGGGCACGCATCCAGATTAACAAATAAATGACGCATAAGAACATCCAAAAGCCATTAGCGAATATACTCTGCTTCAGAACTAGGGACAAAAGAATATGGTATGCGCAAGTGAATATCAGCAGTGATACTAACGCTACCGTCATCGTTCTGCCGGATACCTGCTTTGGAGAACTGATTTTGGAAAGAAAATAAGCAGCGGCTACCGCTACAGTGATCGATAATACGATTCTCAGAGTCTGATTCTCCAGCACATCGTGCAAGGTAATAATAGCCGCCAGCATAAGAAAACCTGCAATGACCTGTAACTTGCCTCTGGTCTTCATTTAATCCCTCCTGGATACATGATTAAATCTCTATTTCCTGTTATTTTATCCCACAATATCCCTGTATGTCTGTGATCTATGACAATTTATCATGCGGAAATTAAATGCAGAAAGAACCAAAGGAACGGATTCCCTTGGTTCTTCGTCATTTCATCATTTCGTTATTTCAGTCTGGCTGATCTGGACTACGGCTGGTTATTCACTGCGCAGGGCAGTCACCGGGTCCTTCTTCGCCGCCATCTTGGCCGGAATAGCTCCGCCCAGCATAGTGAGCAGGACGCTGATGACACCAAGAACGAGCGCGTGGAGCGGATTCAGCTGGGCGACATTTTTCAGCTCCGTCAGGTTGTAGAGGACTGCATTGACAGGGATGGTCAGCAGATAAGTGATGCCGATGCCCAGAATCCCCGAGCATGCTCCGATAATGAAGGTCTCGGCATTGAACACCCGCGTGATATCCTTCTTACGGGCACCCAGTGCACGCAGTACGCCGATCTCCTTCGTACGTTCCATCACGGAGATATAAGTAATGATCGCAATCATGATCAGGGAGACCACCAGGGAAATCGCCGCAAAAGCAATCAGCACCATCGTAATCCCGTCCATAATTCCGCCGGAAATGTTGGTGACAATAGCTGCGAGGTCGGTGTACTGTACCTGAGCTTCGGCAGCCTTCCCTTCATTCCACTTATCGAGATAAGCCGTTACAGATTCCTTGGCGCTGAAATCAATCGGATACAGCGAGACTGCGCTTGGAATATCCGTGGCCCCCAGCGCTGCAAGGGCATTCTCCTTCGTCATGGACGACATGCTGGCTGCCGCTGCCATCCCGGCGTTCACTAGCGGCATCTCGCCCATTCCGGTACCGGAGCCTCCGCCTGCGACCCCCTCCGACAGGGCTTGCCCCGTCAATACATTGATATCGGATTTCTCTTGTGCGAGTACAATTTCCGATTTCTGTGCATCTGCAATGAAGGAGGCTGCCAATTCATCGGAGTAGACTAGGCCGGGCGACAGCGTTGAGATTGTCGACCCCTCCTGTGCGCGCAGCACACCGACAATATTAAGTGTTACTGCCTTAGGGCTGTTGTAGAGGTCATTCAGATTTCCTCCGGTTGCATTGACTACAAACTGTTCACCATTTTGCTTATAATAATCATTGTTCATGACCAGCTTGAGCGGAGTTCCGACCAGATCACTCAGATTGATACTCTTTGCTTTATAATCCAGTCCGAGCGCATTCACTGCTCCATCGGTCAGACGGTTGTACTGATCCACGATCAGCACAAGATCCGTCTTCTCTGTCGGGAATTTCCCCTCCAGCAGATCATAGTATTGCTCCAGATAGCTGCCCGAGGCACTGCCCTGTTTGCTTGGATACGGTGCTACTGTGATCTTGCTTTTATCCAGAACCGATGCCTTGTCCCCATTCTTCACCAGCCAGTTCATATTCACGGTACGGGTGTAAGAGACGCCGTCAATCAGCTTGGGATCGATTCCGTCAAGGTACTCGATATACTCCTTGGTCAGCACGTTCGTGTGGATGGCTGAATTCACCGTAGGGTCGTATGGATACAGCTTTTTCTCAGCCGGATAGGAGGGGAGCTCCGTTGTTTCCTGGCCTGGAGGACCTGCATTCTGCAAGTTCATTGCCGTCTGGTTGATGGAGATCGGGAAGTTGGATAAGGCCCCGGTTTCATAGGAGCTGATCTGTTTGTCGAAGCCATTGGACAGGGACAGGATCAGGGCAATACCGATAATTCCGATACTGGAGGCAAAAGCGGTCAACCCCGTGCGCCATTTCTTGGTGGCAATGTTTTTGCCGGATAATTTGAGGGCTGTGAAAAAGCTCATGCTTGTCTGCTTCAGCTTATACGCACTTGAGGTCTTCTGTGTAGGCAGCGGATTGCTGTCCGAGATCGCATGACCATCCGAGAAGCGGATCACGCGGTCTGCATAGTTCTCTGCCAGCTCAGGATTATGGGTAACCATGATGACGAGCTTATCCTCGGCAATCGACTTGATCAGCTCCATGATCTGCTCACTGGTCTCCGAATCCAAGGCTCCGGTAGGCTCATCGGCCAGGATAATATCCGGATTGTTCGCGAGCGCACGGGCAATCGCCACACGCTGCATCTGTCCGCCTGAGAGCTGGTTCGGCTTTTTGTGCACATGATCCTTAAGTCCGACCTTCTCCAGTACCTCCAGCGCCTTGCGGTGCTTCTCGGCTGAAGATACCCCGCTGAGTGTCATCCCCATCTCCACGTTGTCTGTGATGCTTAAGTGCGAGATCAGATTATAACTCTGAAAAATAAAGCCGACACTGTTATTGCGGTACGCATCCCACTCGCTGTCCTTGAAGCGCTCCGTCGATTGGCCGTTAATGATCAGCTCTCCGCTGTCATACTGATCCAGTCCGCCGACGATATTAAGCAGCGTGGTCTTGCCCGAGCCGCTCTGGCCCAGAATCGCAACGAACTCACTCTCTCTGAAATTGAGATTTACTTTATCCAGTGCCACTTGAGTGAATTCGCCGGTCTTATAGCTCTTGGTGATGTTTTTTAATTGCAGCATGGTCAGTCTCCCTTTCCATTCCTATACTCTTATTCTCTGTATGTGCTTCGTGCTTCCTGTCCTGCTGTTCCCCAGTATAATCGTCCAATATAAACTAAACCTAAACTCCCGGTTGAGATTAAGTTGATCTTGATGAGGTATACTTAAAAAAAACCACAGAACATATATACAGGCTATACGTTCTATAACATGGAACCTTTCCAGGAGGAGAACCTATGTTTACTATTCTTGTAGTTGAGGATGACGCCAAGCTGCGGCAGCTCTTCTGTACTGTACTGACCAGACACGGCTACCGCACGGTTCCGGCTGTGAATGGCGAGGATGCGCTGGCGATGCTGGATAAGGAATATATCGATCTGATGATCTGCGATATTATGATGCCCGTGATGGACGGCTTCGAGCTGACACGGATGATCCGGGACAACAACAGTCAGCTTCCGGTCCTGATGGTAACGGCGCGGGAGAATTTTGCCGATAAGCAGCAGGGCTTCCTCGTTGGCATTGATGATTATATGGTCAAGCCGGTCAATGTGAATGAGATGCTCCTGCGTGTCGGGGCGCTGCTGCGCCGGGCCAAAATCATCAGCGAACGCAAAATCGAATGGGGAGAAACGGTGCTGGACTATGATGCGTTAACCGTGATTCAGGGGCCTGAACGCACCGTGCTGCCGCAAAAGGAATTCTATCTCCTCTATAAAATGATCTCTTATCCGAATAAAATTTTCACCAAGCAGCAGCTCATGGATGAAATCTGGGGGATGGACTCCGAGTCGGATGAGCATACGGTGGTGGTTCACATTAACCGGCTGCGGGAGCGTTTCAGGGACAATCCGGATTTTGAAATCGTCACGGTCAGAGGGCTTGGCTATAAGGCGGTGAAGCAGGGATGATTCGGGGAAGAGACAGGGGGCTATGGTGGTATTTCGTCTCAATGGTGTTCGTGATCATTCTGTTCTTTGTCTTCATCCTGGGAGTCATAGCCTTCCTGTATTACCGGCTGGGCAATCATACCAGGGAGCACGGCAATCCGTTTCCGCCCGTTCTGACGATGATGCTGTTCAGCCTGGTCGTCGGGACCACGATCACTATTATGGTGGGCAAGAAGATCCTGGCCCCGATTACAGACTTCAGCAGGGCAGCCAAAGAGATTGCAGACGGCAACTTCAATATCTATCTGAATGAGTCCCACCGGATTAATGAGATCAGTGAGGTGGCACATCATTTCAACCTTATGGTTCAGGAGCTTCGCAGCATCGAGACCCTCCGCAATGACTTCGTCGTGAATGTGTCTCACGAATTCAAGACACCCATTGCAGCAATCGAAGGGTACGCCATGCTGCTGCAGGAAGAGAATCTGAGCAAGGAGGAGCATAACGAATACACCGGAATGATCATTGAGAGCTCACGGCAGCTCTCCAACCTGTCCGGTAACATCCTCAAGATATCCAAGCTGGAGAACCAGGAGATGCTCTCCGAGCTGGCCGAATATCCGCTGGACGAGCAGCTCCGCCAGGCCCTGCTGCTGCTGGAATCCCTCTGGTCCGCCAAGCAGCTCAATCTGGATATTGAGCTGGATGAGCAGCGGTATTATGGCAACGAGGAGCTGATGATGCAGGTGTGGCTTAATGTGCTCGGCAATGCGATCAAGTTCACGCCGGAGGGCGGAACGATCTCGGTCGCGCTCCACTCGGACGGGGCCTGGATCTCGGTGGTCATCGCGGACACCGGCATCGGCATGACCCCGAAGGTGCGCAAGCACATCTTCGAGAAGTTCTACCAGGGCGACCCCGCCCGCGCCGCCGGGGGCAACGGCCTCGGCCTGCCGCTCGCCGCGCGCATCATCAGCCTGAGCAAAGGCACCATTGAGGTGCGCAGCGAGCCGGGCCAAGGCTCGGCGTTCACGATCAAGCTGCCGGTGGGCGGGGCTTGAGGCATTAGCCGTGGGGCTGTTTGCGGCCGCTTGCGGGGATGAGGGGGATTTATCCCTCTCATTCCCTCCCCACGCCCACTTTTGGCGGAATCAGAGGGATTTATCCCTCCCATTTCCTCCCTACGCCCACTTTCGGCGGAATCAGAGGGATTTATCCCTCCCATTTCCTCCCTACGCCCACTTTCGGCGGAATCAGAGGGATTTATCCCTCTCGTTTCCTCCCCACGCCCACTTTTGGCACGATCAGAGGGATTTATCCCTCTCGTTTCCTCCCCACGCCCACTTTTGGCACGATCAGAGGGATTTATCCCTCTCGTTTCCTCCCCACGCCCACTTTTGGCACGATCAGAGGAATTTATCCCTCTCGTTTCCTCCCCACGCCCACTTTTGGCACGATCAGAGGGATTTATCCCTCTCGTTTCCTCCCCACGCCCACTTTTGGCACGATCAGAGGGATTTATCCCGTTTCCTCCCCACGCCCACTTTTGGCATGATCAGAGGGATTTATCCCTCCCATTTCCTCCCCACGCCCACTTTTGGCGCGATCAGAGGGGTTTATCCCTCTCGTTTCCTCCCCACGCCCACTATCGGAGGAATCAGACGTTACTATCTACCATAGCTCATTATCCATAACAGATGGAACAAGCTCATACCTGCAGATTCTATTACTTCCTTGCAGCAACACTGGAGCGAGCTTGCCTTTGTCACACAAACTATTCAAGTTTTTCTTCACCGTTCGCGGATCAATACCAAGCCCATTAACCACATCCACCGGCCGCAGGAAACCATTCATCCGGCTCGCCATCCGCAAGATGTCACGCTCTATCCTCGTAAATTGACTGCTCCCTTCCGAACTGGTTTTCAACAAACTTGGGGTTAGCAAAGCTTTCAGCAGGGAGATGGTCTGCTCCGGTGCAGACTCCAGATCATCGTACGGGATGGCGATGACGCGGTATCCGGCAATCTGCAGATACGTCTCCCGGTTCAGCTCTTGGCGGTATCTGGTCCGGTCCGTGTTCTGAACATGCGGCCCATATCCCTTGATCTCAATAGCAAACTTTACCTGTCCAGGCTTCCACACAAAATCCACAAAATACGGCCTGCCCCGCCAATCGGCAACCTCGTACTCCGGATGAAGATCATCCAACTTCCCGAAAATCGGCCACCATACCCGCTCCACAAACATCTGCTCCCCATGCCGGTGGCCCCGGTCCAGCCGGTCCAGACGTTCCCCCGTCCTGCGTTTCTTATGATATTCCAGCCATCTCTGATGCTCTTCAGCAAATCCCATTTCTCTTTTCCTCCTCTATAAAATCAACTCTCCCCCCCGCAAACTGAGCTTGATCATCCCACCTGTCTCCACTCACTTCCGGGGGCGTCAGAACCTAAAGTTACAGGCATATTCACGCACAAAAAATCCCGCACCCAATCAATCAGGGTGCGGGATGTGCTTCATCCGTTTTTCAGATTATAGTACCGGCTTGCTCCCCCCGTCAATAACATACTCCACACATTCAGCCACAGCAATAGCTCAAGCCGGGCCAGAATGTGAGCAGCATAACCAGCAGCTACACTCCCGCCGCAACCCTACTTCCCCTCCGCCCAGCACATCCGCTCTGCTCTTACGGTTTCGCCGGACTCAATGGCCTTCTCAATCAACTTGCCGAGATATACATCCTGCGAGGCTTCCTCCAGTCCGTAGAATCCGGGGCCGCCAGCCGCATAGAGGGCCATCTTGTCCAGACAGGACGCAATGGCGAGCTCGTCATCGTACAGCCGAGCCGGGGCGAAGGGATTGTTATACAGCCATTGCTCTCCGCAAATAATTCCCTGGAGGTAATAGCCTTCGGCATTCTCCTGTTCTCCACGGTTGATGCGCTTCAGCTCCATTTGCAGAGGCACCAGATTCTCCTGTTGGATCAGCACCCGGTTGTCGAAGATCTCCCCGCGCTCTCCGCGCACGCTAAGATGATTCGAGCGCGTCCAGGAGCGGTGCTGGTCCTTGGTGAAATCGTAAAGGCCCAGCCGGTCTCCAAAATCCAGCCAGGCCAGCTCCCTCTGCAGCGGAATCAGCTTGTCTTCAACCGGAGGGCCGCTGCGGGTTGGTCCGCCAACCCAGCTGGAGTCGAACCGCATCCCCCGGATGACCGCCTCCTCGAACCCGATGCCGAGCATCCTGCGCATCAGGGCTGCGCCATGATACAGATGGGATACCGAGACCGTCGTCTCGGTGATTCTGCCCAGCCTGCCGGAGCGGATCAATGACAGCCGCGCCTCCTGGATCGGATGGTACGGGTACTGCTCTGCGACCTGTATCCAAGCCCCGTGCACGGTTAGCTCCTTGTGCAGCTGCTCCAGCTCTTCCAGACTGGAGGCAGGTGGCGTCTCTGTCAGTGCCGGAAGGCCAATCTCGGCCAGCCGGTACAAATAGTTCATTGCCGCCCCGCCGCTGACAGAGACTACTGCGAAATCCGGGTCCTCATTCCGCAGCAGCTCGTCAAGGGTACGGTATGTCTGAACACCCCACGCGGCTTCTATCTCCTGTCCCTGGGCCCGGTCCCTGACTACAAGGCCGCCGATCTGAAACAGGTCCGGCAAGACCCGGGCAATTCGTAAATAATACTGTGCGCGGAATCCTCCTCCGCCGATAATGCTGAAGTTAACGGGCATACCCTGTCCTCCTTGATGACACATTGATGTTGATGCAGCTCAGCCGCAAGTCCCTGCTCTGTCATCGCGGCTTCTATCATCATACTTGTCTCTAGCGGATTATATGTGTCATCATTTGATCAGCTCCGTGGGATTCATGCCGGTGATCTTCTTGAATAGAGTACTGAAATAAGGAATGTTCTTGTAGCCAACCCGCTCCGCCACTTCGTAGACCAGCATATTGCGTTCCATGAGCAGCTCCCTGGCCTTCTCAATCCTTACCCGGGTCAGATAGTTGTTGAAGGTCTCCCCGGTAATGTTCTTGAAAATAATCGACAAATGATTCCGGGAGATGAACACCTTATCCGACAGATCAGCCAGCGTAAGCTCCTCGGCATAATGCTCATGAATGTAGTTCGTCATGAAATCAACGACCTGCCGGTGCTTGCTGCTGCCCTTCCATTGGCGGCTGGCACAGATGGCTGTGATTTTGGCGGACAACCAGCTTGCCAGCTGGTCGGGTATGGCCAGGTTGCCGATCTCCTGGGCAATCTGGTCATTGGTGAACAGATCATCAAGCACGAATCCGGACTCATACAGGGAGTAGGTGATAATGCCCCATAGCTCGCTGCCGAGCATCTGCACATAGCTAGCGGAGACCCCTTGCTGCGCTTGCAGCTCGGTAATGTATCCGTATACAAGCTGCTGCGCCTCCGCCTCCTGTGAAGCCTTCATCGCGGCGGCCAGCTTGTAGGAGAACTTCACCGGGAAGAGCACCCCACGGTCCTGCCCGCTGCTGTGGCTCTCCCGGTAGCAGTACACCTCATAGGCCGGACTGATCCGTAAGGCCCCGTGATCCATGGCGCGGAACGCCTCCTCCGTCGATTCTGGAATCTTCGTCCAGGTATCCTTCAGTCCTCCAATCCCTATGCGGACTACCAGCCTGAGATATGAATGGATGCTGTCGACCAGCCGGGTCCCCAGCTCCTCCAGCTGCTGTGTGCATTCTGCCTCGGGGTGAATAATCAGCAAGGCCCGGTAGCTGTTCAGCTCGGTGTATTCCATATTAGCGTAATGCTTGCGCGTAACCTCACAGGCAATGTTACTGACTGCGAAGCGCAGCAGATTCCAGTCCGAGACCGAGAAGGAGCTGGCCCGGTCATCACGGATCAGCTCGATCCCGATGCTTGCATGCCTGCCTTCCAGCCAGTAATGATACGAGGGCGGAAGATGGGAATTGTTCCGGTACGAAGGCTCCAGGGTACCGACCGCGGCGGACCGGACCCATTCCTTCTCGACAAAAGGCTCATACAGCATCATTTTCAGCTCCAGCTCGCCTTGTCTGATCACCTTCTCCTGCTCTCTGAGCAGCTCTGCAATAACCTTGTGAAGGATCGTTCTAAGCGTAGGCAGACTGATCGGCTTGGAGACATAGTCACTGACCTGAAGCCGGAGGGCTTGTCTGGCATGCTCGAAGTCTGAATAACCGCTCAGAATAATGATTTTGCCCTTGAAGCCCTCGTTCCTTAATTGCTCCATCATCTCCAGGCCGCTCATTACCGGCATATAGATATCCGTGATTACAATGTCCGGGGTGGTTGCCCGGATCATCGCCAGGCCGTCTTCCCCGTTAAGTGCCTCACCTGCCCATTCCGCACCCAGCTCCTCCCATGGAATCGCCCGTTTCATCCCCTGAAGTACCTGGCGCTCATCGTCAATAATAGCGATCTTCCACATCATGTCTGCCTCCTTAAGCTTCTCTGGCCCGCAGCAGCCTTATCAGCCTTCCTTCGCAGCGAGAGAAGCAGTCAGTATCTGTGCCGGAGCCTCTGTGAGCAGCGGCAGAACAATCTCTACCCGGGTCCCTCCCTCTTCACGTTCCTTCAGCGTAACCCCATAGTCATTTCCGAAATATCCGGCAATCCGCTCTCGCACATTCCGTATGCCATAGCCGCCGGTATGCCGCCTGTGCGGCCGCGCCTCCGGCTGCTTCAGGCCTGCCCCGTTATCATCAATTATAATCTGCAGCGTCTCCTCTACCTTAGTTAAGGAGATCGAGACATGGCCGCTGCGCTGCTTATTGAAGCCGTGCACAATGGAATTCTCCACGAACGGCTGCAGGGTGAGCTTGGGAAGATAAGCCTCCTGAAGCCCCGGTTCCACCTCGATGGTGTACTCCAGACCGTCGCCCCAGCGGAGCTGCTGGATTTCGAGATAACACTGGATGTGCTGTAATTCCTCCGATACCATGATGAAGCTCGCCCCGTTGGATAAGCCGATCCTGAACATCTGGCCCATCAGCTCCAGAATCCGGCTCAGCTCATCCTGCCCGGCCTCAATGGCCATCCAGTTGAGCTGGTCCAGCATATTGTAGAGAAAATGGGGATTGATATTGGCCTGCAAGGCCTCAATCTCCGCTTTGCGCTGCTGCTCATACCGCCGCTCCAGCGACAGGTACAGCTCCTCGATACGCTCGGTCTGCTTGCGGTAGCCGGAGAATAAATAACCGAATTCATTCTCGTAGTCGCTTGGCAGCTCCTCCTTGTGCCCGCCGACTGAATATATTCTCATAGCGCTTACAAGCTGCTTAATCGGCTTGGAGAATTGCCTGCTCAGATAATGCGTCAATAGCAGGACCAGCAGAATCGCTCCAATCCCGATCAGCCCGATCCATTCCGCCAGCTCCAGACTGCTTGCCGTAATCTGCTTCCAGGAGGTGAACTCAATCAGCGTCCAGATGGAATTATCCATTCTGGAGTAGACCAGCAGCGTATTGCCGGTATCCTTATCGCCGGGAATGTGGACATAGCCGGATTTGTTGCTCTTGAGGTCGATCCATTTCGACCACTCGCTCTGCTCCAGCGTCTCCCCGATGCTCAGAATCTGCTTGCCGGCGCTGTCCGCCATGATCCGGTTCGACCCGGAGGAATTGCCGGTCAGCAGCGCACGGATTTCCCTGGCTTTAATATGAACGACAAGCACACCAAGATAGTCGTTCTCGTTCATGATTTTCCGGGCGAAGCTAAGCACCGGAATGTCTCCCTGCACACTGGGAATGGAATGTTCCCCCGACCAGGCGAAATCGCTTTTCACCAGATTCCTGGCCCAGGACTGCTTATCCAGATCGCGAATATTGCGGAATTGAATATAGCTCTGCCCGCTGCTCGGCATCGGTTGATCCATATAGAGGTCAATCCCTTGAATTAACGGAATGGCATAGGTTAGATTGCCGAGCGCACTCTCAACGCTTATACGCTTGCGGTACCGTTCGAAATCATCCTGCCTGTTCAAGAGAAAGGTCGTCAGCTCGTTGTCCCGTGAGGTGGACAGTGAGATCTGCTCAATCATATCCAGCCGGGTGGTAATCTCATTGTTCAACTCATCCAGCAGCCGTTGCTGATAGTGGGAGGTGGTCTGCACAAGGGCTTTGGAGGAATTGCTGTAGCTGGTCCAAGCCGTAACCGCTATCACCAGAATAATTATAATGGCAAAGCTGTGAAAAAACAGACGGTCGATCCTGTACTTTTTAAAAGGATTGGTCAAGTGATCCCCTTCCTTCGCCTCCGGCTCACAAGAAATAAACGGTAAAGCGTCGAATAAGGCTCAGGCGCTTTACCGTTATCGGACGGATGTTTTTTTACATCTTATCCCTTTATGCCTGTTGTCGCAATCCCGTCCACGAAATACTTTTGCAGGAAGGTGAACACAAGCGTTGCCGGAACAATAGAGACAAGCGACATGGCCAGAAGCTGGCCCCACTCGGCTGCAGACTGGGAGTCATTAATCATACGCAGCGCAAGGCCCACCGTGTATTTGTCTACCGTGTTGATGTACAGGAGGTGTCCCAGGAAGTCATCCCAGTTCCACAGGAAGCAGAAGATCGTCACCGTAACGACCGCCGGGAAGGCCAGCGGCATGACCACTCTCCAGAAAATTCCGAACCAGGAGCAGCCGTCGATTTTGGCCGATTCGTCCAGCTCCTTGGGCACGCCGCGGATGAACTGGATCAGCAGGAAGACGAAGAAGCTTCCGCCGGCCCCGCCCGCCAGCAGATGGGGAACGACAAACGGCAAATACGTGTTCACCCAGCCCAGCTGATGGAACAAGGCGTACTGGGGAATGATCAGCACCTGACCAGGCATCATCAGCGTCAGCATCAGAATCGAGAACCAGAATTTCTTCAGCGGAAAATCCAGTCTGGCGAACCCGAAGGCAACCAGCGTACAGGATAACAGCGTTGCGATCAGCACCATAATTTCCAGCCAGAAGGTGTTGAGGTAGAAATCAGTGAACGTATGTCCGGGAACTGAGTTCCAGCCTTTGGTGAAGTTCTCCCACTGCGGGACGGACGGGAAGATTCCCGGTGAACTCAGCTCGGTGCTGTCCTTCAGCGAGGCTCCGATCCACCATACAATCGGATAGACCATGAGGAAGCTGAAGAGAATCATGAACACATGCCGGAGTGCAGGCTTCCAATTCAAAGTTGTCATTTGCGTTTTTTCCCTCCAGTGTCAGTCTCATAGAATACCCAGTACTTCGAGGTGTAGGAGATCAGAAGTGTTGCGGCCACTATGGCGACCAGCATAATCCAGGCCAATGCAGAAGCGTAGCCCAGCTCGTACCGGCTGAAGGCCCGTTCGTACAAATACATGGCATATACATATGTAGCGTTCATCGGTCCGCCATTCGTAATCACGAAGGCCGAGGTGAACATCTGGAAAGCGTTGATCACGGCCATAATCAGGTTGAAGTAGAGAATCGGCGACAGCATAGGCAGTGTAATGCGGAAGAATTGAATGAACCTGTTCGCCCCGTCTACCGAGGAAGCTTCATACAAGTCATTGGGAATCTGCTTCAGCCCTGCCAGGAAGATAACCATGGTGGAGCCGAATTGCCAGACGGTCAGCAGAATCAGTGTGCCAAGCGCGGTGTCCGGGTTGGTGATCCAGCTTTTCCCTTCGATGCCGAAGACGGCAATCAGCTTGTTAAAAATCCCGTCTACCCCGAAGATGTTGCGCCAGAGCAGCGATACCCCGATACTCCCTCCGATAAGAGAAGGGAAATAGATCGCTGTGCGGTAGACGCTGATCCCTCTGACCGCTCTGCTGAGTACCATGGCCACCAGCAAGGCTGCAATCAGCTTAAGGGGCACAGAGGCCAGCACGTACATGACCGTGACTTTGGCGGATTGAATGAATTTGGGGTCTGCGGTGAAAATCCGTTCGTAATTGCGGGACCCGATCCATTTCATCGGCTGCATCAGGGTGTAGTCGGTAAACGAATAGTACAGGGATAAGAACAACGGATACGCCGTCAGTACCAGGAACCCGATCAGCCAGGGCGAAATAAACAAATAGCCTGCAAGCGGAGCGTTCCACCGGCTTTTGAAATAGGAGCTTTTTTTCGGCGCTGGCGAGGCTTCGGCTAAAGTGGTTGTGGAGCGGTTCATCTGTGGTCACCTCTTGTGGTCAATTTGTATAGCTTAAGTATAGTATTGGGCCACACTCCGGCTAAAGGAGGGCAATGCTCGAATTCTTTCAAAATATAACGATTAATTCGAAAACACGAGTATAACCGCGTTCCAAGTGGAAACGATATTTCAAAAAGATAAAGCCCGGAACATTGCTGTCCCGGGCTTCTGTACATAAATTATTTCTCGTAGGATAGCGAGGCTTCCTTCAGCTGCTTGAACGCCTCTTCTGGTGTAGACTTGCCGAAACTGAGCTGGTCGCGGACAAGTACCCAGTCCTTGTCGATGAAGTTCGTCCAGCCGCCGGCTCCGGCCGACCAGGTCTGGCCATCCGGCTCCGTAGCACGGAGCAGAGCCAAGCCTACCTTATCCAGATCGCTCATGTTCGCTTCCAGCAGGGCCGCATTATCCTTGTTGGCCGGCAGACCGCGGAAGGTTTGGGTAATATTGGCCGCTTCAGCATCATTCACGAACCAGTTGATGAATTTCTTGGCTTCTTCAGCATGCTTGGAGTTCTTGGAGACCGCCATGTACATCGACGGCTTCAGCCAGCCTCCGGCCTCTTCGGCACGCGGCATGGTTACAAGTGCGTAGGCTCCCGGCTTAATGCTGTCCCAGGTTCCCAGATTGTTGGAGAAGCTGTAACGGAACAGCACCTTGCCTGCTGCGAGCAGATCCATTTGCGGATCATTTTCCTTATCGGAGGCATTCACATCCGCCGGAGGAACCAGCCCTTCCTTACGCAGCTCTTCGAATTTACGGGTCCAGTCCAGATACGTGGCTTCATCCACGTTGAAATGACCCTCATTCGTGATAACCTGCCCTTTGCCTTTGGCATACTGATACGCCGAGTACATGAAATAGTTACCTGCATAGTCGAGGGTGAAATACTGTCCCTTCGGCAGCTTGGACTTGGATTCCTTCGCCAGGGCGAAGAACTCATCCCAGGTCCAGCCGTTAGCCGGATTCGCAATGCCCAGCTTATCCATAGCGGCTTTATCATATACCATACCGAAGGCCACCGAGCCGAGCGGAACGGCATACTGCTTGCCGTCCAATTGGCCGCCTGACAGCAGCTTCGCGTCGAATTTGCTTACATCCACCTCAGGAGCCAGGTCGGCCAGTTGCTGGCGGGCCATCCAGTCCGGCATCCAGCCCGGGTCAAGCTGAACAACATCAGGTGCGTTGTTGGCCGCAGCCTGCGTGGATAATTTGTCCAGATAACCGTCCATACCGGAATACTCCGGCTCGAAGGTTACGTTCGGATTATTCTTCGTGTACAATTCCAGGGCCGCCAGGGTAGCTTCGTGACGCGGCTGGGAGCCCCACCACATAATCCGCAGCTTAACCGGCTCATTGGTGCTTGGTGCATCAGTTGCAGCAGCCGTCGCAGCAGCATTGGTGCTGGCAGGTGCTTCTGTAGCCCCTCCTGCATTGTTTACTTTATTCCCTCCGCCGCCGCAGGCAGCCAGTGTACCTAATATCGCTGTCATCGCCAGGACCGAAAGAGAACGCTTCCATTTCAACATCTTTAACCCTCCTGTATGCATCTGTATTCTCTTGCTACATTGCTATAGTAACAATATGGAATTGAAGTTCATAGGAGAGCAATGCACGAATTCTTATAAAATCTTACGAATATGCCATCCTGCAGATCTGCAAAAAACGTTCAAAGGCTGCTCCGCTATCCTAAGATAGCGAAACAGCCCTGAGTGTCAACTCTGCGTTACTTATTTCATCATACTGGCGGCAATGGCGATAAGCTCATCCTTGGTCAACTCCGAATTCTCCTGGCCAACCGCCACGGAATAGATGATCTGCGCTTCGGGGGCAGACCAGACCAGTTTATACTTATACCCCAAGTCAAGCTCCTTGTTGTCGGAATCATCCGAAAAAATGGCCTGTCTGCCTTTGATCTCTATATTTTCCATCTTTGTATGTTCACTCCACGAGAGCGGATCAGCCGGGTTTTGGTTGTCATCCACACGCGACACACCTATTCTCACCCGAATCTCTCCCTTCTTGTATACCAGTGAGGAATACGGGTAGTCAATATTCTCCGCCTTCTCCACTCTCCAGGACAACTGGAAGTTATCTCCCAGGTCTCTCTCGTCTCCGCCTTCCAGCTCCTGCACATCCGGAACTTTTAAGAAAGAAGGCTTGATGATTGCCTCGTCCAGGGCATACCCTTCCGGCAGATACGCCGGCTGCTCCAGGACAGGAGCGTTGTGCTCCTCTACACTAGTCTTATACGCGGTATAGTCTTTGAACGTGAGGGGCGGGCGATACATGTTCATACTCCCCTCTCCCTCCTCGTCTTCACGCGTAATTACATAGGTGGCATACTCTCCAGGGAGCAACAGTTCCTTCATAAGCTCTGCCCCTTTTGAATACTTCTGGTTATAGAGAATACTTAGCTTCTGGTTGGCTTCATACTCTATACCCGGCTGTGCTTCTGGAATATAAGGCTTCAAGGGTTCTTTCGCCTTCTCAATCAGCGTTCCGCCGGAAGCCGTCGCCGGAAGCGGCTGATAAGGAAGCACCTTATACTGGGCTCCGGCCCCTTGCCGGACTTCACCCGAACTCTGGGCTTCAGCTCCTTGCTGGAGTTTGCCGGAGAATTGGGTATAGCCGCCGCCCAGCAAGACCAGTGCCAGGACCGCCGCCGCCCAGCCCTTCACCGGCATCCGCTTCTGTCTCCGTCCGGTTCTTGTTTCCATTCTGCACATTACTTTAGGTGCCTCTCCGCTTGGCGGAAGGGTCTGAAGCAGGGTCTCGTCTTCTTCAGCAGTCAATGCCCCCTCAAGCCCGAGCGCCTTCATTACTGGTTCATGAACATCAACGGTGTTCCAATGTGCTGAACGGTCTCCCTCCTTCAGAAACTGCTCCACTGGAGTTAATTCACGCTTGCCCATAATTGTTTCTCCTTTCTCTCAATCGCTTTTTTAAGTTTTTCCCTGGTCCGTTCATATCTTTTGCGTACGGTAGCCGTACTCACACCCAGAATTTCACTGATTTCCGCAAATGATTTATCTTCAAAAATCCGCAGGATCAACAAGTTCCGGTCCTCCACATCCAGCTTCCTCAGAGCAGCCGAGACCGGCTCGCTGAACAGGCGGTTCTGGGCCATTTCTTCGGCGCTCTTCTCCGTAACCTTCTGCCCGAGCAGCTTCCGCAACTGCTGCTGGTATTTCTGCCGCCGCAGCTGATTCAGGCAATGATGATAAGCAATCTTGTAGAGCCATGAGGTAAAATCTGCCTGAGGCTTGTACTGCCCGATATTCTGGTAGGCCTTGATCAGGATGTCCTGTACCGCGTCTTCCGCCTCTTCCTTGTTATTCAGCAAGCGATAGCAATAGAGGTAAATCCGCTGCTGGTATAGCCTGATCACGTCCGAGTACAAGCCTCCTTCCCCGTCTTGTATCCTTCTAATCTTCTCTTCGATAGGGTCCACGATAATCTCCTTTCTGCAAATCATATAGATATAACACATGAGCCGTATGTAATGTGACAATTATCTTTTTCCGGCTCCACACCAAAAAAAGAGACCCCCAGATGAATTCTGTTGATCTCTCCGTTGCAGAACCTATGAACCTGTAAGCTTCCAAAACCGTCTGTCTGTCTACTTTATTCCAGCTCGACAGTCTGATTCAGATTCAGCCCGTCAGTGTCCTGTCCCGTCATCCGTTTGAACATGTATACTGCCTTCTCGGCCAGGTTGCCGCTCTTCCAGTATTCGGCGGCTTCGGCATGGACCTTGATCAGAATCACAGCCGGGTCGTCATAGCTGGTCTTCAGGAACGTATCGTACCCTGCACTCCAGAGCTCTTTCTTCTTGTTCACATCGGTTACAATCTCAGCCGTTCCACGGATGGAGACATAGGACTTATCGGCATACACGACATTCACGCGCGGGTCATACAGAATCTCCCCGAACTTGCTGGTATCCTTCTTGGTCAGGAACCACAAGTCTCCGTCGAATTCAACCTCCTGTGTCTTCATAGGCCGGGAGACCAGCCCTTCCTCCGAGATCGTGGTAAGCATAGCCATATCAATACCTTTGATCAGCTTGCGGACCGTCTCCACGGCTTCCTCGTGACTATGGTGTGTAGTTGACATCTTTACCGCCTCTTTTCTTCCAGGATAGGGAATAGGTTATCCAAATGCATAGCATTTATTAACCAGAAGCGTCGAAGCATTACCGGATGTTCACCAATCCTTGTGGACTAACATCTCACATGTTTGCGTTTGAAGCCGGTCCGTCCTTTGCCGACAGCCTTCATAATATTATCGTAAGCGCTGATGAGCTTGCTCTTCGGCTTGTCCTCGTCCACCTCGACCGGACCCACCTGCTCCGCCGTCTCACATGCCAGATCATGCAGCGGTAAATAGGACACGGCTACGGTATACATAAAATTGTTCATAGAGTACCGGGTACGCTCCGGGGAGTCATGAATGGTCTTACCCACAAGCTCCAGCATCCCGGCCAGCTTGTCGCACTGGAACTCCTGATCCGGGCGGCTTCCCAGCAGCCAGCAGTAACAGCTCCAGCCTGCCGACATCCGGAGATCCTCTCCGCTCCTGATCCACTCATCCGCCACCTGCTGGGCAATATCTGCTTCAGCCAAGGTTACAGCCACCACGAAATCAGACAGCATATAGAAATAAGCCCCGTCCATCCACCGGTTGTAATCCGCTTCCGTCATCCCGTTCGGGTCGGCAATGATCCCGGCAAAATACATTGCATCATAATTACCTGTAGCATACAGCTCCTCAGCCAGTGCCTGATCGATCTTGGTTTGCTTGAAGATCGGCTTCATTGCACCGGTAGCCACACCAAAGAGCGGCTCCCGTGCGCCGTTTGCGGTATACATCCTCTTGGTCCGTTCCTTGCCAAGCGCTTCAAGCTCCTGCATCACTTGTTCTGCATTCATTGAACGTTCCTCCTTTTAGCTACCTCTCTTCTTCCACCGGAATATCCGGCAGCAGCGGACGGCCCTCAGGGTAGGCATTCTGATTCAGCTGGTCGCCAATCCACGCTTTGCCGTCCTCGCCGGTTTCTTTTTTCCAGATGGGGACGATTTGCTTGATCCGCTCAATCACGTATTCATTCGCTTCATAGGCAGCCTTACGGTGGGGCGAGGAGACTGCGATAACCACGGCAATATCGGTAATCTCCAGCCTGCCGATCCGGTGGGTGACTGCAACCTTCGTATCCGGCCAGCGCTCCAGCACTTCCTGCCCGATGCGCTTCAGCTGCGTTACAGCCATGGACGGGTATGCTTCATATTCAAGATACAAGGTTTTCTTCCCCTGTGTGAACTCACGCACCGTCCCAATGAATAGGGTAATCGCCCCGGCCTCTCTGCGCAGAACTTTATCGGATACCTCAGCGGGTATAATCGCGGACTCTGTAATTTCAAATAACGAATGGCCCATTCGCTCACTTCCTTTCGAGTGAAACATATACATTTCATATTTCAAAAAAACTGCCCCAAGTTGGAGCAGTCTTTTGAAAAATATGAGTTTCACCGGTTTATCCATGGAGTGTTAATTCTTCCGCAGGTTCTGAACTTCCTGTTCTGAAAGCTCGGTGAGTTTAACTATAAAATCAAAATCATGTCCCATCGCCAAGAGCTTTCGAGCAGTTTCTCTTTTTTCTCGAATTGCACCCTGAGCAATCCCCTCCGCAATCCCTTCAGCCTTAGCACCATTCATTCGTGACGCCTCATCACGTAAATACTTCATCCGGGCATCATATTCCATACGTGTAGCGGCATCCTGACTCAGGAACTCCAGCGTATCCATTGCTTTTTTTAGCATCGGCTCATGCATGGTCAGCACCTCCCAGTTTGGTTGTTCAACACCCTTCAGGAATAATAACCAGTTGATCAGACCACCAGTTAATGGAACGGCCTGCTCCTCGAGCTTCGTTAATTCCATCACATGAATCTCAAGATCGTTATTAAGAGAAATTCCAGTGTGATCTTCCCGAAGATGAAACACATTATGATGACGGTCATTCGGCAGACAGGAGTAGTTCAGTATATTGATCATCGTCGCCTTTTTGAATTTGGTGGTAATACATCTCACTCCAGTAGAAAAGCGTCCGCTTCTCCATATTGTATGGATTGAATAGCTGCATTTCGATGTTGATCCGTTTGCCCTCAGCCGTTCTTATACATTGATTATATCATGGCAGAACTACTCGTTGTAGACAAAGCCAGTCTTTTGGGCCCTATATACTGCTATTCTGTCCCCAAAGCTCTATAAAACATACAGCCAAGACAATGCGCTCTCTCGTGTTACTTCGGAACGGCTGTCCGCCCCGGAGGGACGCGGCATGACAAGCTGCCGGTCTGCCGCGCTGACTACGCCGCTTCACTGCTCCGCTACTCTGCTTCAAGAATGTACCGGTTCCACCGCTGCTGCCAGGCCACATCCTGCCAGAACGGATGATGCGGCGCACAGTTGGAGCATAGCGTCATGCCCCAGAAGCCCAGGGCCATTCCCTTACGCAGCGCATACTCGGCAATGAATTTCCCGACCGGGCCTTCCTCGAAGCCTGCAAGCAGCGGGGTATAGCCGACATAGCCTTCGCCGATCACCACCGGCAGACCCGAATGTACCGCCCATTCCTGCGCTTCTTCCAGCCGCTGGTCCGCTTTTTGCAGCATCGCCAGCTTATGGGCTCCATAGCGGTCATACAGGTAGAGATCCCATAGATCAGGGTCGGCCCAATCATGCAGATAGATCAGCTTCATCCCGACCGGATTGCCCTCCATCCGCCACTCCTGCCCTGCGGGCAGGTTCCATTCCCCGAAGGGCGGGGCATCTTCCCTCAGCATAGACCAGACAAAGGTATTCGGAAAAGGTACCCCCTCATCATTCAACCCCGCTGCGTCCATAAGCTCATTCAGCACGCCTTTGATATAGAGATGATAGTGAGCCACCTGCAGATTACGGGCTACATATGCCTTCGGATAAGCTTCGTTCAGCGTATAGCTGGCCGTGATCAGAACATCGGGATGCTGTTCCCGGAGATACTCTACCGCTTCCTCGATATAAGGCTGCATGGCCTTCACCAGCCTGGGCGTATCGGTTGCGCCGATTCCCTGCACGGTACCCACGGCGGTAAGCTGCCCGAATTCCACTTCATTATGCAGCTCGGCATAAACAATTCGATCAGCGAAGCCTTCCGCCTTGATATACCGGATGAGCTGGTCCATCGACCGGGCCAGGGTCATGAACCGCTCTGCGGGAGCAATTGCAGCCAGCTCATCACGCAGTGCGGGATAGGCCAGGAAGCTGGGGCTCTGCTGATATTCCCAGGAAGACAGCATAATATAGAGTCCGTGCGCCTTGGCCTGCCTGAACAGCTCCAGCAGATGCGCATGCCCGTCCAGCTCGGCACCGCCGCGGCAGTTGTACCAGCGGGTACGCTGGCCCACTTCCCCCAGACTGCCGAAGTGCAGCGGTCCGGGGCGTTTGCCTTCCGCTGTGAATAACAGGAACGGCATGGCGCAGATCCGGATGGTGTTGTATCCTCTGTCGGCTGCCTCCTTGCATCTTGCCGCCAGATCATGATAAGGCTCGCCCCGCAAGGTCATGGTGTACCAGGAGAAATCCCACATGGTAAGAGTAAGCTTGCGGGGCAATCTGTTCAGCACTGCATCCATACTGTCCATGCTAATCCTATGCCGTCCTGTTGTATGCATAATCTGTTGTCCTCCTTCTGTTTAGAGTTGTCCCCGGTTCAGGGCACTATCGGCCATCCGTCTGTGAACCCCGGCTCCTTGATGATTAGGGTCCAGGGCAAGAGCTGAATCAAGCTCCGCTGCCGCAGCTTCATACCAGCCCAGCCCGAGAAGCCCGAGCCCCCGCATGTAGCGGCAATGTATGACATTACGCCGGTTGAGGTCATCCTCAAACACCAGGAAATCCGGCAGCGATACGGCGAAATAGTCCAGCTTGATATCATCGAAAAGATGACGCTCGGCATAATCGATCAAGAGATTGAAGCGGCGCTTGGCCTCCTTCGGCTGCTGGAGCCTCAGCCAGGCCAGCCCCTGGTAGAAAATCATCTCCGGCGGCTGGTCATTGTAGAACACCGCACTTGCCGGCTCCGCCAGACCTTGTGAAGCCGCCCTGTAGCAGCGCTCAGCCTCTTCGTCCTGCTGAAGTCCTTCGTATACCCGGCCCAGAGCATAATAGATATTGTTCTCCTGCGCTCCTTCCAGCCTGCCCTCGCCCAGATTATGCGGATAGGCCAGCGCCAGCCGGAAATGCTCAAGCGCCGCTTCATACTGCCCGTTCTCCAGTGCCAGTCTGCCAAGCCCGCTGTGGGCGAATTGGTATTGCCCGGTCACCTTCCCCTCTCCGCCCTCCCAGGGATGGAAGGTACGCGAGCTTAATGCCCTAACCGCTTCGTCATAGCGCTCAAGCTGGTTAAGCATCGTTACATATTCGATATACAGATCATCCCGCTGCTCCACCAGGCTGCGCTGTGCTTCAAGATGTTCCAGCCGTTCCCCGGCGGACCACACGAGCTTCTTGCGCAGTTGGTCCAGCTCATACAGAATCCGCGCATCCTGCGGCGCATAGGCGAAGGCCTGCTCCAGTGAAGCGAGCGCCGCCTCAGGATTGTTCTGCTTGTTGTAATAGGCCAGGGCCAGATTGCGGTGAACGATGGCGAAATCCCCTCTCAGTTCACGTGAACGTTCCCAGCTTGCCGCCGCTTCCTGCGGCCGCTTCTTGTCATAATAGAGATTGCCGAGATAGTAATAGGCCTTATCATACAGGGGATTCGCCCGGACGGCGCTTAACAGCCATTCAAGCTCGGACAGGGAGTTCGGGAAGCAGTGCAGCGGGGAGGCTGCTTGCCCCTGGCGGCGGGCCTCCCGTGCCTGCTCATCTTGTCCCGTACACTCATAACATTCGCCAAGGGCATAATGCAGCATCGGATAGACGGAGTCGGAGTCGGTGTCGATTTCAGATTCGGGTGTTCCGCATTTGACTGCCCTCCGCCCTACAGCAAGAGCTTCCGCATACAGCCCGCAGTCCATATAATCCGCCATAAGATTAAGGTAGTTGTGTGCGTCACCACGCATAAGACGTTCTAATTCTGTCAGCGCCTCTTCTGCCGCAGCAGGGTCCTCCAGTGCTGCAAGGGCCAGGGCCAGTTCGTTGTATGCGCCAAAATCAGCAGGATCAAGCTGCACAGTCTCACTGGCGAATCTCCTCCCCTGCTGCAGCCGGCCAAGCCTGCGCAGCAGAGCAGACTGGAGATTCCTTGCCTTATAATTACGCGTATTGCGGGTCAGCGAACGCTCCGCCAGCTCCAGCGCTTCGGCATAACGGCCTTGCTGGCAGGCTATCTGAGCGAGCGAGAAATACCCCGCAGCCTGCCAGGCTGCCGACCATACCGCTTTGTAATAAGCGGCAAAAGCCTCATCCAAGCGGTTCTGGCCGCGCAGAGCAACCCCCAGCTGATAATAGGCTTCGCTGTCATACGGGTTAGGATTATGCGAGGTTAGACGTTCAATGGCGCGGCGGAACAACGGCTCACTCTGCGCGTATTGCCCGCGGCGGAGCAGCAGCGTTCCATATGCTACATTCAGCCGGATATCCCCGCTGTCCCGCTTAAGCCCTTCCATATAATAGGCCTCCGGCTCAAAGGTGGCATGCCGGTACTGCTCCAGATGCAGGCCTGCCAGGTACAGCTCCTCTGCTGAGCGCAGCTCTTCCGGCACTGCCAGCGGCTTCGCCGCTCCAGGGATGCGCTCAATCTCCGGCCGCTTCGGCTGATAGGCGACCAGCAGCCTGCCCTCCCCGCTATGAACCGTCAGCTTGAGGTCATGCTCCTGCTCTCCATGGTTCAGCATAACCGTACGCTCTATAGCCTCTGCGGGAGACAGATCTGCAGTCTCCCGCAGATATTCGCCTGCGGCTCCGCTTAACCGGATAATGGCCTGTTCAAACCGTGAAGTCACGTATACCTTCACCACCGCCTGAGCCAATGCCGCATCAACCTCCAGATTGACCGCAGCGTCTACTGAGGCATTTTTCACCAGACCGATGCCCTTATACGGCATGAAATACTGGGTGAAGCTCTTCTCCTCATACGGCTGCAGCCAGGTGAAGTCAGGCTGATTATCGGTGTACACGCCTGTCATGAGTTCAATATAAGGTCCGTCTTCATCGGTCAGCTGGCGGTCCCAGGCCTGGCCGAACTCCCCGTTCCCCCAGGTCCATTGCTTCTTCCCCGGTGAGATATGATGATCAGCCACATGCAGCAGCCCCGCCTGGACGCCGTGATCATATCCGCCGACGAAATTATAATCCGACTTATAGGCCATATAGGAGGTCGGAACCGGAATATTCTTATAGCGGGAGATGTCCACGCCTTCCGAATAATCCTGTTTGTAGTAGGTACCGGTAGCAATAGGGAACCGCGATACATCCCTTTTGCCATGATCGAAGACGGCTGTGACATCAGGTGGAAAAACAGACTGCGTCTGATCATTCACCGCAACCGCCGGGTTGGCCCACCAGAGGAAGGTCTGCGGCTGCGGCGTCCGGTTATAACACTGGGCATGGACCTCCAGATAGGCGGTACCCGGATAGAGCCTGAATGCAGCCGTAACCTTCGTCCCGTACATCCGGTCAATCTCGCTCACCCATACGATAGCGCTTCCATCCGCAGCAGCCTCAAGCTTATATTCAACGGGTCCGAACGTATTCGGGCGGTGATGCTGCGGCCAGTTGAACTCAATGCCCCCGGAGATCCAGGGACCCGCAAGGCCGACCAGAGCAGGCTTGATTACGCGGTTATAATAGACAAAATCATAGTTATTCGTCTTGTCGAGCGCCCGGTAGATCCGCCCTCCAAGCTCCGGCATGATCTCTATCCGCAGATATTTGTTCTCCAGAATAATCAGCTTGTACGTCCTATCCTGCTTCACATCCGAGATGCTCTCAATCACGGGATGCGGATATACACGCCCTGAGCTTCCCTGATAGACTCTTTTCTCCAGAAACATGGGATTCGGATCAGCGGCGCCTGCTTCATAGGTTGGTATCATCACACTAGTCTCCCGTACCTGTACCCGGTCTGCGTTGTGCGTGTTGTCCACATTATCCGCATTGTCCCCATTGCCACCGTAGTCAGTGTTGTGCGTGTTGTTCGCGTTGTCTGCGTTGTCTGCGTTGTCTGCGCTGTCTGCGCTGTACTTGTTGTTCGCGTTACTCCCGGCCAGCTCCGGTGTATAACCACTAGCTGCTCGCTTCATGCCCTTCACTGCCTCCCTTGACTTGATGCTTCTACTCTAGCCGCTGGCCGGGGAGTTTCCAATTGACGAAATGCGGGAAGTGATGGATTATATTCTTATTCTGTGTAAGCTTGTTAAACTACTATCTGTTAGGGGGAAGCGGCATGAATC
This sequence comes from Paenibacillus sp. FSL P2-0089, assembly GCF_038595095.1. Lineage (NCBI taxonomy): Bacteria > Bacillati > Bacillota > Bacilli > Caryophanales > Paenibacillaceae > Paenibacillus > Paenibacillus sp. FSL P2-0089. Next base: position 1,514,686 of record NZ_CP152006.1, on the reverse strand, counting down.
ACGGTCATATCCGCAAGCCGGAAGGGTTTGTGGAGGAGAAGCTGTATGTGCTGCCGGAGTACTGGATGAAGGAATTGGAACAGGAGGAGCTGACCGCCTCCTTGTTCATTACGGACATTGGGTATTTCCCGAATGCCCGTTATCATTTCAGGGAACGCCTGGAAGGCAGCCCGTCGCATATCTTGATCTTGTGTGAAGCGGGGGAGGGCTGGGTGGAGCTGAATCATGGGGAGCAGATGACCATGCAGCCGGGGGACATGGTGATTATTCCTCCACACACCCCGCACCGGTACGGGGCCATGCAGGAAGAGCCATGGAGCATTTACTGGTTCCATTTCCAAGGAAGCCATGCCGACCGGCTGGTGAAGCTGTTCGGATTGTCGGGCGCTCCCCTCGCCCTGGCCCCGAGCGGCAAGGCCCGGCTCATCGAATGGTTCGTTCCTGCCTATGAGCTGCTGGCTGAGCGGACCTACGCCCTGGCTACCCATGTGCACATCGCCCAGACGGCCAGACAGCTGCTCTCCGGCATCGGCATTACGGCAGGCCCGTCCGCGCAGGAGAAGAAACGCGGGACGTATCTGGAACAGGCGATCCAGTATATGAACGGACGGCTGGGCAGCAACCTCACTCTGCCTGAGCTGGCTAAGCAGGTCGGCGTGTCGAAGCAGCATCTGATCTATATCTTCAACGCCGAGACCGGGGTCTCCCCGATCGGGTATTTCCTGCGGCTCAAAATCCAGCGGGCAGGCCATCTGCTCGATCTCACCGAGCTCAGCATTAAGGAGGTCGGCTCCGCAATAGGGATCAACGACCCTTATTACTTCTCCAGGCTGTTCAAGAAGATTTCGGGGTTCTCTCCTTCAAGCTACCGGAAGATCCCGAAGGGCTGAATCTGTACTCGAACGAAAAGGGCTTTCCAGGCTAATTTCTTAGCCGCAGAAATGCCTTTTTTGAATATCTCTGAATATCTCTGCCGCGTAAGCTAAGCGGCTCTGCTATTCAATCTCCTTCCCGGTAAACAGCGAGACTCTCGCTTTAACCAGCTCCGTATATTCCTTCTCCATTTTCTCTGCACCCGCTTTATTCAGCTCCGCAATGAAATCGTCGTAGATTTTATCGAAATCAGCTGTGCGGGAGAGGATGGCTTCGGGAATCCTTTTATGGACGATATCCTGCGTCTTTTGATAGATTACCTGATAATCCCCATCTGTCGGCACCGGCATATTGTACAGCGCGCCCCATTCCTTGACCGGGAATTCATCCTCCGCCGGGAACAGGTCTTTCCAGGTTGTTGCGTTATACGCAGCCAGACTCGCCTTCTCCGCATCCGAATATTCGGCCAGAATCTGTTCCGGGAAGTTCGTAGTATAGTAATTGCCTGTAGAATCCTTCACACCGTCCCCGTAGCGGACTCCCAGCGTGGAATACAATCCCACCCCTGTCGCCTTGGTGAAACTTGCTGCATCGTTGACCTTCTGATCGAGAATGTCGGCTGGGATGACGCGCTTCCCGTTCTCCACATTATAATGCTTGCCTTCGATCCCCCAGTTTCTCAGCACCTGGCCTTCTTCCGAGGAGAGCCAGTCCAGGAATTTAATTGCGCGGACCGGATCTTTACAAGCCGTGGTGATACTGATCCCGTAGCCGTCCACTCCGACAGACTGCATGGCGTGATCCTTGTACTCCTCACTCAGCGTAACCGGGAAGTGGGCGTACGTATATTCGTCTTTGCCCGCAGCCTTCAGGGCGTTCTCCGCATCCTGATACTCCCATTCCACTGAGGTAAGCCCCAGCACCCGGCCGCTGGAGATTTTGGATTTGTACTGGTCATCCTTTTGAACAAAGGATTCCTTGTCGAGCAGCCCTTCATTGTACATATGGTTCAGCCAGCGGAAGTACTCCTTCTCTTCAGGCTTCTTATAATGCAGCATCGTCTCGTACGTCTCAGGGTTCACATAATATTCGCCGTCATTGGTTCCTCCGGTGGTGATATCGCCCTGGTTGGTCACCGTAATCATGATCTTCCAGCCGTCAGCATTGACGGTCAGCGGTATGGTCGGCTGCCCGTCCGTCGTTGGATGCTTAGCCACATACGCCTTGAGGACATTCTCGAAATCCTTCACCGTCCGGACTTCGGGATATCCAAGCTCTTTCAATACGCGGTGCTGAATCTGAAATCCGTTCGTCGCATCGAAGCTCTGTTGATCAATGCCGACATTCGTCGGGATCGAATAGATCGCCTGATTATCCTTGCTGTATTTCATCCGGTTCATGTTCCCATCCATGACTTTCTTTATATTCGGAGCATATTTATCAATCAGCTCGGTCAGGTCGATAATGGCTTCGGCATCCACCAGCTTGCCCAGCTCTCCCTTGGCATAGATCATATCAGGATACTCTCCGCTGGCTGCCATCATTGAGATTTTGTCCTGTCCCCCTCCGCTGCCCACATCATATTCCGCGTTCAGGGTAACACCTGTTTTGGCAACAATCTCCTTGCCGATATCATCCTCCATCCTGTTCCAATTCGGACTGGCATCGGCGCCAAAGAAGGTAAACGTTACGGGAGCTGTATCATTTGCGCTGTTATTTCCGTTCGTTATATTCTTTGTGTTATTTCCGGCACTGCCGCTGTTGCTGCAGCCTGCCGAAATGAGCAGCATACTTGCCAGCAGACCCATCCCTAAACTTCTTGGCATTTGTTTTTTCATCCGTCTCATCCCCTTTGGTTGAATGCGTTTACAGTTATATTTTAGCGTCACCTTTGGCGGATAACCTTGATTTTCAAGTCGCAGACTAGCATTATATAGACAAATACGTATTTCTGAGGTGGGAGCTTTGTGAGCAATGTATATTTGAACTGGTTCACGACTGACGAGCATTTCCCTTTCTTTATCCAATATGGCGGGCACGAAGAAGACACCTCCCTCCATCAGCATGCAGACTTCTCCGAGCTTGTCATTGTGCTGAACGGACATGCTGCGCATATCGTCAACGACGAAGAGGCTTTTATCAAGAAAGGCAATGTATTCGTGATTAACGGCGGCACTCCCCATGCCTATAAGGACCCTTATGATTTCAGAATTTGCAACATTATGTACAAATCAGGCATGCTTAAGCTGGCCGGACCGGACTTAAGAACGCTGAACGGCTATCAGGCGCTGTTTGTCTTAGAACCCTTTTACCGCAGCATTAACGCCTATAAAAGCAAAATGAACCTCCCCATCGTCAGCCTGGAGGCTGTCTCATCGCTTGTGGCAGGCATGATTACCGAATATGAACAGAAGCAGCACGGCTATCAGACCATGCTCGCCTCCAAATTCATGGAGCTGGTCGTGTATCTGTCCAGACATTATGACATTCAGGAGAAGGGCGTGGACAACAGCCTGATGCACCTCGCCAGTGCGATCTCCTATATTGAGGATCACTATCATGAACCGGTTACTCTTGATGCCATTGCCGCCAAATCGGATATTTCCGTCCGTCATTTGAACAGGATATTCCAGGCGTATTATCTGACTACACCGATTGCTTATATTCAGCGTCTCCGGCTGGAACATGCATGCTCACTGCTCAAGCAAACCAGACACCCTATTACAGACATCTCCTATAGGTGCGGATTTAATGACAGTAACTACTTCGCCCGTCTCTTCAAAAAAACGTACGGCAAGTCCCCGAAGGCCTACCGCAATCAGCAGTAGTTGTGCAGCAGCCAGGTCCATACGTCGTTTAACGCAAAAAAAAGCAGCATGTCCCAAGGAACTGCTGCTCACAACTTATACCGCCGGCTGATCCAGCGGCTCATAATCGAACCAGTCATACGCTGCCGGAGCGCCCTGTCCCGTCACGGACGTTGCATACATGGCAACGAATACCCCGGTGAACCCTCCTGAGATTTCGGTGCTGAGATAATGTGTCTCTCCAGCCCCCAGCTCGATCACCCCGGAATCCGGTGACTCAACCGAGGCTTCTATGCTGCCGGGCAGCGCCTTGATTCTCAGGATGACCGGCCCGTCAGGACACTCCTCCACATGCTCCACCCGGAGTGAACCGACCGTCCGCCGGAACACGGCGGCTCTCCGCCCGCTGACAGAGCGGATCACCAGCTCATAATGATGCTTCTCGTTCTTGTACACTGCAATTCCGGCTTCTTCCCTTTCATGCTGCGGCTCATAATCCAGCTCTGCTGCTATATTGGCCGTGAAGTGGCTGAGGCGGCGGCCCGCAAAGGCAGGTGCGGCGGCTTCATTCAGCGTAGCCTCGTGGCCATGCAGAACGAGATGGCCCGGCCGTTCTTCAAGCGACCAGCTTCCTTCTGCCGGATTACGCAGAAAAGTCCAGTCCAGCCCCAGCCGGGTATCATCGAAATGGTCTCTTACGGGCTTCGCCGGCCAGCGGACTTCCGGCAACAGCGGCGAGTCCATAACCGGCTCGATGTGGCCGCCGTTCCCGATAACCGGCCAACCCTCGGATGTCCAGGTCACGGGAGCCAGGAAGCTCTCTCTGCCCAGATGATGGCCCATCGGATAGGAGACCGGACGGATGCCTAAGCACACCGCCCACCAGCTCCCGTCCTGTGCCTCAACCAGATCGGCATGGCCTGTGGCTTGTATGCTGATTGCCGTACTGCGGTTGGACAGAATCGGATTATGGGGACAAGCAGCATACGGGCCGTAAGGCTGGCGGCTTCTGGCGATGGTCTCCATATGCCCATACTCCGTTCCGCCTTCGGCGATCATCAGATAATACCAGCCGTTCTTCCGGTACAGATGCGGAGCCTCGGGATGAGCGCCGCCCGTTCCTGTCCAGATCAGCACGCTCCCGGTCAGCATTTCCCCGGTCCCGATATCAATCTCGCACTGGTAGATCCCGTTCCCCTGTCCGCCGTCCATGGCGGACTGGAAATATACGCGCCCGTCCTCATCGAAGTACAGGGAAGGATCAATTCCGCTCTGCGCAACCAGATAGGGCTCCGACCAGGGGCCTTCCGGATGCTGTGTTTTGACGAAGAAATTGCCCATCCCGCTTACATTCGTGGTCACCATATAGAACCAGCCGTTATGGTAACGGAGGGTCGGCGCGAATATTCCGCCTGAGCTCCACGAATTCTCCAGCGGCAACTGGCTGGGTGTTGTAAGGCAATGGCCGATCTGACGCCAGTGGACAAGATCCCTGCTGTGAAAGACAGGGACGCCCGGATAATATTCAAATGTGCTGGTCACCAGATAATAATCATCCCCTACCCTGCAGATGCTGGGATCGGGATGGAAACCGGATATGATGGGATTGGTATAGTGCATGAAGCCGCGCTCCTGTCCATTTTCAATTGAATTCTAGGTTCTATATCGATTATATCTGGAATCGCTCGGCCAAACCTTCACTTTCAAGTCACGGGAATAGCAAAATCCAGACATGGCCGCGCTTAGTTCCGTACAGATGTTATATAGTTACCTTTTCAAATGATTGAAGCCGCTCCGCCTCTGCTTCCGCCGACGCCATAACCGGTACCCTCTGCGGACCGTCTCCAGAATCAGACGGGGAACCGGAAATACCCGGCGGGAAGCCACCGGCTGGTACAACCGGTAATACAGCCGCTTGTAATCCTCCCACATGCTGCAGTCGTCATCCTTCAGGAAATCCGAGACATCTACAATCAGTCCCCGCCCGTCCCGGAGCATCACATTCTTGGCATGGATATCATGCGGACGCAACCCGCGGGACCTTGCATATTGAAGCGCGTTGTCAATGTCTTCAATAGCCTGTCCGGTAATGAGAATGCCGCGTTGCATGGAATCGTAGAAGGTGACTCCGCCCAGCCTTTTGAGGACCAGAAAATCCGCTCCGGCATAATAGCACTCCGAGAAGGCCGGATGCTGTCCAAGGCGGCAGTACACCTCTGCTTCTTCCTCAATGCCCGGCCTGCCCGGCGCGTAGATCTTCACTGCGAATTCCTCGGCTCCCTGCCGGCAGAAGACAGCCGCATAATTTCCGGTTCCGAGCACACTCCAGGGCTTTGGTACACCGCTGACCTTCACCGGCTCCAGCGGATTCACGCTCTCTATATTAACCTGACCCAGCAGCTCGCCCGTGATCTGCTCCAGCAGCTTGTCCATCCTTCTCACCCCGCAGCTTAAGTTCAGTAATGACTCTATCCACCCAGTGTACGCTATTCCCCGGCGATCAGCCAATCTTGCCGGTAAGCATGGCGAAGAACCGGACAACAGCTCTCCGGCTCTTCGTATAATCAACGGTATCAGGTACAATCGCCCATAGTGGACCCCGCCCCCTTAGAGCTATGCCAAATGAATGACCTCATGCTCCTCCGCACTTCGGTAGGTTCCGAATACAAGCTCCAGCGTCTTCAGATTATCTTCGCCGCTCGTCTGGAATTCCTCCCCAGTGTCCAGGCATTCAATGAAATGCGACTGCAGCCGGTAATGGCTCTCTTCAAAATCAAGGCCGTTGTCCTCCGAAATCGTAGTCTCCAGCCCGTCGTTATCAATCAGGCTGAGTGTGCCGCTGCTGTACAGCTTAATTGTAGCCTGATCGCCTTCAATAATCAGCTGCTCTTTATGGTCCGGCAGCACCGGCAGGGTTAGCGGGCCGGGCAGATTCTGCCGGGTGGCCCAGCTCATATCCATAAGGCCCATATAATCCTCATAGCCAAGGGTGATCAGCCCGGCGTCCTCTCCGGCAATATACGGACTGACCTTCCGGGTCTCCGCATATAGCCGCTTAGGCTCCCCGAACAGAAAGCGCCACGTATCATACCAGTGAACCCCCATCTCATAGAACAGCAGCTTCGGCATCTCCCGGAAGAACGGCTGCGGAAGCTCATGCTCCGGGGCAAACCGCGGTGAATAATAATCCGTGTGGATATAGCGGATCATCTGGAGCTGTCCTGCCACTCCCTCATCCAGAAGCTTGCGGATGGCCTGAATCGGCTGCAGCCAGCGCCAGTTCTCTGTAACCATCAGCCGGACGCCCGCTGCACGGGCCGTTTCCACCATCTCACAGGCTTCCTCCATGGAGCGGGCAAAAGGCTTTTGGCACAGGATATGCTTCCCGGCCCGTGCAGCCAGTCCGACCAGCTCAGGATGTGTATCCGGCGCGGTAACAATATCTATAATATCCAGCTCCGCAGAAGACAGCATGTCTTCCAGCGTGGAGTACAGCATGTCCCGGGGAATCCCGTATGCCTCCCCCTTACTGTGCAGCTTAACCGAATCCAGGTCGCACAGGCCTTGAATCTGAACGCCGGGGATACGCTGCCATGCCTGCAAATGCTTGTCCGACCAATACCCTGCGCCCACAACACCAACCTTCCACATCCTATTTAACCTCCAAGTCATGCTCATCGTGCAGGCGCGTCATTCTCACCGCCATATATGTCCGTCCCGGCAGATCGACCCTGAAGGTTCCCTGATAGCTGCCCGCAAGCTCATCCACCGTCATGTTCCAGGTATCCAGCAGCTCCACCTTATAGCGGAACTCCGGGTTCATCGTGAACTGGCGGAACTTCGGCCGGTTGAATCCGAAATAATAGAGAACATATTCATCCTCCACCCCGGCTCTGGGCAGATCCCACTCCGAAGGCAGCGGGTTCAGCCCCTCAGAAGGTCCTTCTTCCAGCACGCGGCGCAGAAAAGCAATCCGCTCAGGGCTCGTGCCATACAGCCGGCCGCCCTTGGCCCACCAGAGCTTATCTTCCGGGTGCAGATAGGTTTCCCCATGTCCGACATACCCTCCACGGACCGCGCCTTCCCAGAAACGGCGGACCATCTCTTCCCCGGTAATATTTCCCCAGCCATGCTCGACATTACCCTCGTATGCACATTCATCGATCACGACAGGCTTATTCCAGCGCCGTCTCCATTCATCTGTATTCTCCGAGGTCTTGTACGCATCCACACGCTGAATGCTGCAATGCGTAACCCAGGGCTGGTTGAAGTCATAGAAGTCAATACCATTATGATTAGAGATCAGGTGCCCGTAAGGATCATACGACGTTACAATGTGGGCATACCGCTCCCAATCAGCCAGCACCTTGTTTCTCATAAAATCATATTCATTGGCCAGCGACCACCAGATATGGCGGTACGCCGAGAGCCTGGCTACAAGGTACCGGAGATAGCGGTCATCCGCCTCCTTGCCCATATCCGCGAAGCCCCAGCGGTCATACGGATGGAACAGGATCAGGTCGGACTCGATGCCCAGCTCCCCAAGATCTGTAATCCGCTCCTCCAGATGCCGGAAGAACGCCGGGTTGAACCGGCTGTAATCCCAGCCTGCTCGGGCCGAGCCTTCATAGGGATAGTACTCCGGTTCATTCTCGTTATAGGAGTAGGATTTCGGGAACACGCACATTCTTATTTTGTTAAAAGAAGACGCTTTCAGCGTGTCCAGCGTCTGGCGCTCCATCTCATCCCCCTGATGGGTCCAGGCGTAGCAGGTCGTGCCGACAGGAAGATAGGGCGTTCCGTCCGCATAGGCAAAATGAAAGGTATTCCGCACCCGGACCGGACCGTGATTCCCGCCTGCCGCAGCCGTGCATTCCAGTTCCCCTTCAAGCTCATGCAGCGCAGGCGCATTGCTGCTGGTCCGGAACGCCCACTTCCCCTGATGCTCCGGCATGAAGCGGATCCGGTATACCCCTTCCCCATCATAGAAGCCCAGAGCCAGAACCGAACGTTCTCCCATCGAAAATTCCGCCTGCAGCGCTACCTCCGTAAACGGATTGCCCCCGGCAGGGCCTCCATGCAGTACAATTTCACATACACCCCACTGGGAAGTCTTGTCCGGAACCGATACGGAGACCCTCCCCTGGAATGCTTCAGCCTGCCCTGCTTCCTTCGGATTAGCCATAAGTCCTGCTCCCTTCTGTATGAATCCTAAGATATACAAATAGCAACATCAAACTAAACAATAACTAAACAAAACTAATATCACTAACTATAAATTTATTATAAAGCAATCCTACAACACCTTCACGCCATCGTCAACGTTCTTATTCAAGCTAAAAAACAGCTTATTCAACTATTATATTAACCTCGATGATATGACAAATTCACTAAACACAACTAAACAAAAATACAAATTACGCTTCATTGCTAAAATTAGCGCCTTCCCTTACACTAAACATACTTAAGCTACGATGCTGAATGGAGGTCTTGTCATTGAATATGGAGGAGCTTGCCCGGCTGGCCGGGGTCTCCAAAGGGGCCGTCTCGCTGGCGCTGAACGGAAAGCCGGGGGTCGGGCCGGAGACACGCGGGCGAATCCTGCGCCTGGCGGAGACCTACGGATACACCGGCAGGGGAAGAGCAGCGGCCGCCGAAGCGAACGCCACCACCCTGCGGTTCCTGGTGTTCACCAATGCCGGACTGGTTCATGAGGAGTATTATCAGCAGCCCTTCTTCCGGGAGCTGATTCATCATATCGAGGAACGCTGCCGGATGGGGGGCTACAGTCTGATGTTCTCCGCGCTTGAAGAGAAGAACTATGAGCAGGGCATTCAATCAGTGATGGAGGAGCCCACCAGCGGCGTGATTCTGCTCGGGACCAGCCTGGATGCGGCCAGAATAGCCGATATTGCGGACAAGCTGCCCGGCTTGATCGTGCTGGACACCTGCTTCGATGCGCTGCCTGTCCATTTTGTCGAGATCAACAATTATATGGGGGCTTATCAGGCAGGGACCTATCTGACCGGCCACGGGCACCGGAGGATCGGTTATATCGCATCCGAGGAGCGGATTCATAACTTCGGGGAACGGCAGCGCGGGTTCATGGACGCCATGGCGGAGGCGCAGGTGGAGATTCCCCGGAGCAATATGCTGGCGGTGCCGCCGACTTTATTTTCCTCCCAGGGGCCGTTAAGGGACAAGCTGCAGCACCTCAGGGACAGCGGACAGCCTTTTCCCACCGCCTTCTTCTGTGAATGTGACTACATCGCCATTAGCGCGATCAAGGCGCTCAGCGAGTTGGGCTTCTCCGTCCCGGAGGATGTATCCGTCATCGGCTTCGATAATATCAATGAATCACAGATTGTAGCCCCGGAGCTGACCACGGTACATGTAGAGAAAGAACGGATGGCCGCATGGGCAGTGGATCTGTTCACCGCTTCTCTTCACCGGCAGTCCGCAGTCAGCACCAAGGTCAAAGTCGACACCCTCTTGATCGAGAGAGCTTCCTGCCGGCGGCTCGAACCCTCTGCGGATTAATAAGCTACATTCACAGCCTATTTGCAAAAAAACAGGAGCCAGCCCTAACCGCATCATCGCGGCTAAGGGGTGGGCTCCTGTTCCTGTTCCATGGCCCTATTCTAGGGTCCTGTCCTATTCGTCTTGCTCTATTCGTCCAGCCAGCTACGCATCATCGATAACAGCTGTCCGCTGTTCACCGGCTTGGTAATATAATCCGAGCAGCCTGCTTCCAGGCACAGCTCCCGGTCCCCTTTCATCGCCTTGGCAGTAAGCGCAAGAATCGGGAGGTCCCTCCACTCCGGCTTCTCCCGGATCGCCCGGGTGGTCTCGTAGCCGTCCATTCCCGGCATCATGATGTCCATCAGGACAATTCCGATATCCGGCGTCTGCTCCAGCAGCGTGATCGCATCCTGGCCGTTCTCCGCAGGAATCACCTTCATCTGATGACGCTCTAGAATAGAGGTAAGCGCAAAGATGTTGCGGATATCATCATCCACGACAAGCACCTTTTTATACTCGATCATCTCATCCGATTGATACAGCTTCACCAGCTTGTCTCTGGAGAGCGGCGGCAGATCCTCTGCCTTGCGGTGCAGGGCGAGGGTGGATTCATCAATCAGCTGGGCATCCGATTTCACCTCTTTGAGCACCGCCATCTTGGCCAGCTCATCCCATTCGGTTTCTTCCTCCGGCGTCAGCTTCCGGTTCATCTGCACCAGCACGGGGATTCTTTTGTTCCTGGCGTTCTTGTACATCTCCCGGAGGAAGCGGATCAGATTCATGTCTGCCAGGCTGCTGTCCAGCACGATCGCATCGAACGTCTTGCTGTTCAACTGGTTCAGGGCTTTGCGCCCGGTCTCTACGGCGGTGATTGTAAGATCAGGATTGTCCAGCAGCTCGGCTATATGCTTGCGCTCCTGTTCATCCTGGACGGCGACCAGCAGATTAACCGTGGTGTGATCCGCGAACCGGTTCAGCCGGTCCAGCGCATTCTCCAGCTCCTCATTGGTCACGGGCTTGCGGAAGTAGTCGTAAGCCCCCTTCTGCAGCAGCTGCACCTCGTCTTCATCCACGGTCATTACGCAGACCGGAATATGCCGCACCCCGATATCGTTTTTGAGCTGCTGAAGCACCAGCCAGCCGTCCGTATCTCCGCCAAGATGCAGATCCAGCGTGATGGCCGACGGCTGGTATTTCTGAACCAGCTCCAGGACATCCCAGCCGCTGGTGGCGATAACCGCTTTGATTCCTTTTTTGTGGAGCATCCCCAGAATGATCTCGTTGAACTTCTGGTCATCCTCAACGATCAGGAACACCCGGTCTCCCAGTTCAATCCCATCGCGGTCATCCGCGAAGGGCTCCTCTTCCGGCTTGACAAGGCTGCTTCTGCGTTTGGCCGGGGTAATGTCAATGACCTCCGGAACATGAGCCTTCGGAGGCTCCGGTTCAGTGAATTCCGCATCTGTCGGCAGGTACAGGTTAAATACGCTTCCCTTGCCCACTTCGCTGTACAGGCTAATCTCTCCGCCGAGCATCTCGGCGATCTCGCGGGAGATGGCAAGCCCGAGACCCGTTCCGCCGTATTCCCGGTTCGTACTGCCGTCCGCCTGCTGGAACGCTTCGAAGATAATCTGCTGCTTCTCCGCCGGAATGCCGATTCCCGTATCACTTACCGAGAAGCAGATTACGGTGGTGGCCCGCTCAAGCGACTCCTTATCCGGGTGCCACCCGTCAGCCGCTTTGCGGATCTGCAGCATAATCTGCCCCTGCTCGGTGAATTTGAAGGCGTTCGACAGCAGGTTCTTTAGGATTTGCAGCAGACGCTTGGAATCCGTAGCGATGCTGGCCGGTACACCGGGATCAATCTTGATCCGGTAGTCGAGCTTCTTGGCATCCACCATATGGCGGAAAGAACGGTCCAGACCGTCCGTCAGCTCCGCCAGCGAAACTTCGCTGAAATCCGGCGTGATCGTGCCGGATTCGATTTTGGACAGATCGAGGATATCATTAATCAGGTTCAGCAGTTCAAGCCCGGAATCCTGAATCGTCTTGGCGAACTTCACCTGCAGCTCATGCAGATTCTCATCCGGATTCTCGGCCAGCTGTTCTGCCAGAAGCAGCAAGGAATTGAGCGGCGTGCGCAGCTCATGGGACATGTTAGCCAGGAATTCGGATTTGTACTTGGAGGTAAGGGCAAGCTGCTCCGCCTTCTCCTCCAGGTAACGCTTGGCCACCTCCACCTCATGGTTCTTGCTCTCCACCTCCGCCTTCTGGAGTACGAGCAGCTTCGCCTTATCCTCCAGCTCGTCATTCGTGCTCCGCAGCTCCAGCTGCTGCTTCTGCAGCTCCTCGGTGAGCGACTGGGACTGGATCAGCAGCTCCTCCGTACGCTGGTTCGCCTGCATCGTGTTGATTACACTGCCGATGGATTCCGTAAGCTGATCCAGGAAGGCGATGTCGATATCGCTATAAGGCCGGAAGGTCGCCAGCTCCAGAATCGCCAGCACCTGATCCTCGAAGATGATCGGCAGCAGAATGATATTAAGCGGCGTTGCTTCGCCCAGCGCGGACGAGATCATCACATAGTCGCCCGGAACATTGGTCAGCAGAATCCGTTGCTTCTCAATCAGGCACTGGCCGACCAGCCCCTGCCCCGCCCGGAATTCATTCGCCAGATGCTTTCGGTTCTGATAGGCATAGCTGGCGAACAGCTTCAGCACCGCTTCCCCGCCCGAGGGTTCATTAATGTAGAAGACGCCATGCTGCATCGATACCAGCGGAGCCAGCTCGGACAGGATCATCCGGCTGACTGCATACAGATCGCGCTGCCCCTGGAGCATCCGCGAGAACTTGGCCAGATTGGTCTTCAGCCAGTCCTGCTCGGTGTTGATCCGGGTCGTCTCCTTCAGATTACGGATCATCTCGTTAATGTTATCCTTGAGCGTGGCAACCTCCCCGGAGGCGGACACATCAATCGCCCGTGACAGATCGCCGTTAGTCACAGCGGTAGCCACATTGGTGATGGCCCGCACCTGTGTGGTCAACGTACTCGCCATGTAATTGACGTTGTCCGTCAGATCACGCCAGGTACCCGCAGCCCCCGGCACACTGGCCTGACCGCCCAACTTCCCTTCGGCTCCAACCTCGCGGGCCACGGTAGTGACCTGATCGGCGAAGGTGGCCAGCGTCTCGATCATGTTATTGATCGTATCCGTCAGCTCGGCAATCTCGCCCTTGGCCTCCACCGTCAGCTTCTGCTTCAGGTTACCGTTCGCCACTGCCGTCACGACCTTGGCGATTCCCCGCACCTGATCGGTCAGATTGGTAGCCATAATATTCACGTTGTCGGTCAGATCCTTCCAGATGCCCCCGACACCGCGCACCTGGGCTTGTCCGCCCAGCTTCCCGTCCGTGCCGACCTCGCTCGCTACACGCGTTACCTCAGAGGCGAACGAATTCAGCTGATCCACCATCGTATTGATCGTGTTCTTCAGCTCAAGCAATTCGCCTTTGACATCCACCGTAATCTTCTTGGACAGATCCCCGTTCGCTACCGCCGTGGTTACACCGGCGATATTGCGCATCTGAATCGTCAGGTTGCTCGCCATGAAGTTGACGGTATCGGTCAGATCCTTCCAGGTGCCGGACACATCCTTCACCTCGGCCTGCGCGCCCAGCTTGCCGTCCGTACCCACCTCGCGCGCAACACGCGTCACCTCGGAGGCGAAGATCGACAGCTGGTCCACCATCGTGTTGATCGTATTTTTCAGCTCCAGAATCTCGCCCTTGACGTCTACGGTGATCTTCTTGGACAGGTCGCCCTTGGCGACCGCCGTGGTCACATCTGCAATATTACGCACCTGGTCCGTCAGATTGCGGGCCATGTTATTTACGCCTTCGGTCAAGTCCTTCCAGGTGCCGCCGACTCCCTTTACCTGCGCCTGGCCGCCGAGCTTGCCGTCTGTACCGACCTCCCGCGCTACACGCGTCACCTCGGAGGAGAACATGGAGAGCTGGTCCACCATCGTATTGATCGTATTCTTCAGCTCCAGAATTTCGCCTTGCACATCCGCAGTGATTTTCTTGGACAGGTCCCCGTTCGCCACCGCTGTCGTTACGACCGCGATGTTGCGCACCTGATTCGTCAGGTTGGACGCCATATAGTTCACGCTCTCGGTCAAATCGCGCCAGGTTCCGGCTACGCCCTTCACCTGCGCCTGTCCGCCCAGCATGCCTTCAGTGCCGACCTCACGCGCCACGCGCGTCACTTCGGAGGCGAAGATCGACAGCTGCTCCACCATGGTGTTAATGGTGTTCTTCAGCTCCAGAATCTCGCCGGTCGCATTCACCGTAATCTGCTTGGACAGATCCCCCTTCGCCACGGCAGTCGTCACTTCAGCGATATTGCGCACCTGATCCGTCAGCGTACCAGCCATGAAGTTCACGCTGTCGGTCAGATCCTTCCAGGTTCCTGAGACTCCCTTCACATCGGCCTGTCCGCCGAGAATTCCTTCTGTAGATACCTCGCGCGCCACACGCGTCACCTCGGAGGCGAAATTGCTGAGCTGGTCCACCATGATGTTAATGGTGCTTTTCAGCTCCAGAATCTCGCCCTTCGCATCGACGGTAATCGTCTTCGACAGGTCGCCCTTGGCTACAGCCGTGGTCACTTCCGCGATATTGCGCACCTGATTCGTTAAGTTGGACGCCATATAGTTGACGCTTTCGGTCAAATCCCGCCAGGTGCCGGACACGCCCTTAACATCAGCCTGCCCGCCAAGAATACCTTCCGTACCCACCTCACGCGCCATCCGGGTCACCTCGGAAGCAAAGGTCGATAACTGATCCACCATGATATTGATCGTGTTCTTCAGCTCCAGAATTTCACCCTGTACATCGGCCGTAATCTTCTTCGACAGATCGCCGTTGGCCACCGCCGTGGTCACCACCGCGATGTTCCGCACCTGGTTCGTCAGGTTGGACGCCATGTAGTTGACGCTCTCGGTCAAATCCCGCCAGGTGCCGGAGACATCCTTCACATCAGCCTGTCCGCCAAGCTTGCCTTCAGTCCCGACCTCACGCGCCACCCGGGTCACCTCAGAGGCGAACATGGAGAGCTGATCCACCATCGTGTTGATCGTATTCTTCAGCTCCATGATTTCGCCGCGCGCATTGACCGTAATCTGCTTCGACAGATCGCCGTTTGCTACCGCCGTTGTCACCGCTGCGATGTTGCGCACCTGATCCGTAAGATTCGTCGCCATATAATTGACGCTGTCCGTCAGATCCTTCCAGGTCCCGGAGACCCCCTTCACATCAGCCTGTCCGCCCAAAATACCTTCGGTACCGACCTCACGCGCTACACGTGTAACCTCGGAGGCGAACGTGCTGAGCTGATTGACCATCATATTGATATTGCTTGCCGTTCGCTGGAACTCGCCCGTAAGCGGCCGTCCTTCAATCGCCAGCTCCACCTGCTGGGACAGATCGCCCTTGGCTACGGCGTTAATCACCCGGACCATCTCGCTGGTCGGCTGAATCAGGTCAATCACCAGGCCGTTCAAGGAATCGGTCACTGTCTCCCAGGACCCGCCCAGATTCTTCTGCACGAACCGTCTGGACAGGTTCCCTTCCTTGCCGACCACTCTGGCCACCGTCTGAACCTCGTTCACCAGGCTCTCCTGAATCTCCATAATCTCGTTGAACGTATCGGCTACCTTACCAGCGAGCCCCGTCCGGTCATAAGGCATCCGGTGGGAGAAATTGCCCTTCTTCATCGCCATCAAGGCGCTCAGCAGTTCACCGGCGTCTATTCCATCGCCCTGGTTTTCTTTGATTTGGTTGTCATCGCTCATAGTATCAACCCTGCCCCTTATTCAGCACGTATTTTTGCTCCAATCCAAGATGCTCACGAACGACAATTGTAAAAACAAACGTAGCCCCGGGCTCCTCCGATGGCTCTACCCGGATGCTTCCGCCCATCAGCTCCACCAGAGCTTTGCTGATCGATAAACCAAGCCCCGTGCCTTCGAACCTGCGTGTGGTAGAGGCATCGAGCTGGGAGAAGGGCTGGAACAGCTCGCCGATTTTATCCGGGGGAATCCCGATTCCTGTGTCTCTGATTGTGAATTCAAGTGTAAGTTTCTCTGCCAGTCCCTCCAGCTTGTTAACCATTATGTATACACTGCCTGCATGGGTGAACTTCACGGCATTGCCTACGAGATTATTCAGCACCTGGCGGAGGCGGTTCACATCTCCCACCAGATCAGGCGGCACAGCAGGATCAATCTCCACCACCATATCGAGCTTCCGCTCACGGGTCCTCGCGGTGAACAGGGCAACCGTCTCGCTCAGGCAATCTTGCAGGGAGAACGGCGCCTCTTCCACCACCAGCTTCCCGGATTCCAGCTTGGAATAATCGAGAATGGGATTGATCACCGACAGAAGGGCATTACTGCTTGTATGGATAATCCCCGCCATCTCACAATATTCCTCCGGCAGATCCGAGGCCAGCAGCAGATCAGACATCCCGATGATCCCGTTCAACGGCGTGCGGATTTCATGGCTCATCATCGCCAGGAATTCAGATTTCACCTTGGAGGCAACTTCTGCCGCTTCCTTCGCTTCCCGAAGCTCCTGATTCGTCTTCTCCAGCTGCCGCGCCTGCTGCTTCAGCATTTCGCTCTGGAGCTGCAGCGTCTTATTCGCTTCATACATGCTGACATAGCCCTCAATCTTGGACTTGAACAGCTGCGGGACGAAGGGCTTCGTCATGTAATCCATCGCACCCACAGAGTAACCTGCGAAGATATCCTCCATCGTCGTACTGTTAGCGGACATGAAAATAATCGGCACCACATGATTCTTCTCCCGGGTACGGATAAGGCGCGCCGTCTCCAGCCCGTCCATATCCGGCATTTGCACATCCATCACAATGACGGCGAATTCCTCCTCCAGCAGACAACGTAAAGCTTCAATCCCGGAATAGGCCCGAAACAACCGGTAAGGCTCTCCGCGGAGAACGGCCTCAAGGGCAAGCAGGTTCTCGGGATGATCGTCTACAAGCAGGATATTGACTGGAAAATCCATGAGAACCCTCGCTTTCCAGGTTGTGGCTTGCTTACGTTTATATTTCGAAAATATAGCTTATATACCCAAAATTTCAAATAACGAAACTCAGGTCTGCTGGTAATTCACCGCTGTAATCAGGCACTCCCGGCACAGAAAAGCATAATAAATTCCCTCTTCCTCCGCCACCTGGCCCATATCCGCCTGCGCCGCAAAAGTCATCGTCTGTGCACAGCAGGGACAAGCCGGATAGTCCGCATCCTGAATCCAGGCCGGATGACCTCCGATCTGCGAGGCCGGTGCCTCCAGAACCCAGTATGCACTCTCATAAGTACCTGCCGGCTGTTCCGACAGCTGCATTACATGCCACGTGTTGAACGCCAATGCTCCTCCAGTATTGTCAGGCAGATATCCAGGAACAACATTATATTCACTCCATGCATACCCGCCCTCCAGATCAGCCTTCATATATACAGTGCCATAACAGTTGCAGTGCATACAGGCTGCAATTCTTAGTCGCTTGCCGGGAAGCTCCATGAACCTAACCTGCGGATGCTGCAAATCGTAATCAAATAAAACGGTTAGCGCACCTCCGCACCAAGGACAGGCGTGCGTTCCTGCCTGGAGCATTTGAACAGCCGCCGGAGCACCGGGCGCTTCCAGAGTGTCTTCCCTGCTTACCAGGAAGGGGTAACATTCAGGATGATACAGCTGCCTTTTGCCGCCTGCGGCATCCAGCTCCCAGCCCGCTTCACGGGCATACATCTCGGGAGCTATATATAACGCTGACGCCCACTCCGGCGGGGACTGCCGCCATGCCGCGAACAGCCTGACCACCTCTTCATCGCCAATCCAGGCTAGCGCCAGCAGCAGCAGATTACGGTTAACCGGATCGGACTCCACCTGAGCCATGAGCCGGTCCCTGACCTGCGTGTCAGCATCCTTGAAGAGGATCGCGGGCGCATAATTCCCTGTGTGGAGGAGCATTTCCAGACCCGGCCCAAGCCGTGTATCCGTGAAGCAGAGGAGTGACACCAGCACCGTCTCCGCCTGGTCTATATCCTCTACTTCCAATAAATGAACGGCGTAGCTCTCCATCCGCCCTCTCTCTTCCTCCGTCAGTCCGTGATACAGCTCCTGTGCGGTCCGGGGGTAAGGGACTTCCTTGATCAGCGGATCAGGCTTCCGCGGGCTGTGCATAAGGGTGAGAATGTCAACCGGATCATGGATACCGGCGTACCTGTTCACCTCTTTGCGGTTCTGTTCAATATAAGCCTGTTTCTCCATCGCTTTCTTCTGCTGGTAGCAGGGCATACAGATCCCCCCGGTCTTCAGTGCGGTTGCAGGAAGAATGCTTCCCGTGCAGCCCGGGGTCTGACAAGGCAGACGTTCGCTCATATCCTCTCTCTCCCTTCATGATCAGTACGCAGGCTATGATTTTATTAACATTATAAGATAGCGGACTTCCGGGATGCCAGCAGACGGATTCCGTCCTGGCCCTTGACTGTTCGCCCGCCATCTAAGATAATAACAACCTCTGCCGTATATCATGCAGGACAAGACTAACATTGACAAGTGGAAACAGCTTTGCTGTCCTTTTAGGGATGGCACTGTTTCAGCGAGAAATAGAAGGAACATTTATAATGTGAAACCTATAAAACCTTATATTTCAGGAAAAGGGGCGGTCGTTATCAACTGGTTAAATGATCTCTACAAATTACAGAAGCAGGAGCCGGCCAAAAACGCCGAGCCTGCCCTGGTCAATGCCATCTTCCGCATGTACGACCGGTTCAAACGGCTCGGTCTCACCGAACGGCTCGGCCAGCAGGATATGTCGCTGGATATTGCCGACGCTTATGTCCATGGCCGAAATGCCATGATTGAAGCCGGAGTCGGTATCGGCAAATCCTTCGCCTACCTGATTCCCGGCCTGCTCATCAACCAGCTCTCCCGGCAGCCGGTCATTATCGCCACCTCGTCCATCCAGCTCTCCGAACAGATCCATAAGGATCTGCGGTTCATCGGCAGCCGGCTCGGCTTCTCCATGGTCCGCTCTGTAGTCGGCAAGGGCATGGGGCAATATGCCTGCCGGTACCGGGCAGCGGACCTGTTCCCGTCCGGGGAGTCCGGCTCCCCGCTCACGGTGATGGCAGAACGTATCCTGAATGCAGAAATCAACGAGCGGGCAGATCTGAAGGGCGGAGTCAGTGATGCCTTATGGTCTAACGTGTGTGTGACAGATTGTAAGTTCGAGCACTGTCACTACAAGCATACCTGCGCCTTCTACGACATGCGGGCTAAAATCAACGCCGGCCCGGGCGAGATGGATATCATCATCGTGAACCAGGACCTGCTGATCCGAGACCTGATCAAGAAAAAGGAAGGGACCAAGGGCCTGATCACAGAGCGGCCTGCGCTGATCATTATAGATGAAGCGCATAATCTTGAGGCCAAGGTCCGGGATGCCCAGACGCTTGAATTCACCTTCCGGCAGATCTCCCGGGTGCTGGAGGATGCCTTGCAGCTTCTGTTCAAGCAGTCGGCGGACCGCAGCCTGATGAAGTCCTGCCAATTCGTCCGTCGCTGTGCCAAAGAGTTATTCAGACAGATAGAAGCAGACCTGCTGCACACGGCCAAGCAGGACACTGACCGGATTAAAGTATCGGCGATTACCGGAGTCCCGCTGCAGCAGGCTGTGCAGATTTTGCAGGAGTTCCGCCTCAGTCTCTCGGTCCTGACCTCCCGGCATGAGCGGGAGATTGATAATACCTTCGAAGCGGTTAACGGAATGATTGACCTCTTCCAGGTGCTGGCCGGGACGGAGGACAACTATCTGCTCTGGGCCAGTGAGCCCCGGGGAGAAGCTACCGTCAGCATCTGCCCCAAGGGGATCAGCCAATTCCTGAAATACAGTCTGTTTAGCGGCAAGACCTCTGTCATCCTGACCTCCGCAACCCTCAGCCAGTCCGGCGGTACGCTGGAGGAACAATACGCTTATCTCTCGCGTTCGCTGGGCTACAGAGGGGAGTATATGGAGCGTCAGGCTTCACCGTTCGATTACGACAACCATACGATGATGTATATTGCCAAAGACGTTCCTTACTATAACCACAACAACCGGGAAGCTTATCTGGAAGCGGCGTATAAGGAGCTGCTGCGGCTGTGCAATGTAACGGACGGGCGGACGCTGGTGCTTTTTTCGGCCAAAGAGGATATGAAGTACATTCACAAGAAGCTGAGTGCGGAGAAGCTGAAATGGGCGCTGCATATGCAGCGGGAAGGCTCGTCGCAGGACGGGGTGATCGCTGAGTTCCGGGCGAGCAAAGGCGTGCTGCTGAGTACCGGCGTGTTCTGGGAAGGCGTGAATATCGAGGGTGCAGATCTATCGCATCTGATCGTCTTCCGGCTGCCGTTCCCGGTTCCGGCTGATCCTGTCTACGAATACAAGGCTGCGCAGGCGAAGAATTCGCTCATGGAGGTCTACGTGCCGGACATGCTGCTCCGCCTGCGACAAGGCACCGGGCGCCTGATCCGCAGCGAGACAGACCTCGGTGTACTCAGCATCCTGGATTCCCGCCTGACGGCTGGAGCCCGTAACCCGTACCGGGAGCAGGTCCTTGCAGCCCTGCCGTTCACCAAGGTGACGGAGGAGTTCGGGGTGCTGGAGAGGTTTGTGCGTGAGAAGGGAATTCATCGGTGATGAGGGACGGTAGTTGGAGTGCTGAGAAGTATGTGCCTATTGTACTTTGTACATTAGATCGAGCTATAAAACTACCCTTCTAGCCTTTCTACTGTATTATGTACAGCAGAATTTAGAGATTTTGCCCATATTGGGCCTCTCTCCAATATTCTACTGTACTAAATACAATAGGGACTATTTTTAGAGGTGTTTTATGAATTTCTATTGCACATAGTGCAATCACCACTGGACTACCCGCTCCATTTCTTCACCAGCCAGCCCGCTTCCCCAACTCGCCAGCCTTAATCCGCTCAGATCACCACTTCATCAGCTTCCTGATCTCTGACGCCAGTCTATCCGCCGCTTTGCGGTGGGTCACCTGCGAAGGATGATAATCGACAGCGTGCCCGTCCGCCTCTAGCTGCACCTCGAATTTCATCACCGAGATTCTGCTGTCGCCGGTTTCCCGGGCATAGCGGTCCACCGCCTGCTCCAGGATAGGATACAGCCTGTCCCCCATGATCCCGAGCGTACACAAAATGGTCGAATCGGGATTATTCCGTCTGACCATGTGTAGAAAAGCGACATAGTTCTCTGCATAATCCGCCTGCTTGGCAGGGTCATCCTTCGTGTACGAATCGTCGTTGGTCCCCAGATTAATAACGATCAGCTCCGGCGTGAATCTGCTGAAATCCCAAGCTATCTCCTGAGGCAGCAGACTGCCGCCGAACCTCCCTTCAGACTTGCCTACCTTCTCGTAGTAATCGGGCAGAAGATGCGTGGTGAGCTTCTGATCATTTTCTGTATAGCCGGTAATAATGCCGTATCCGCTGTAACACACCATACTGTAATCCGCACCAAGCTGCTCTGCGCTCAAGTAGGCATAAGCCTTCGTTACATTTTCTGTAGCCGTAGAAAAGGTATGCAGCGCTTCTTCATCATCCACACCATACCCGCAGGTAATGGAATCGCCGATGAATTCGATCGTATGCTGCGGAGATGGAGTCGGCTTAATCCCTTCCTCAGCCTGCACCGCGATCTCCGCAATGCCAACCGTTGACATGGCTGCTTCAGACAGCTTCGTTATTCTTACAGTAACCTCTTGCGCGGTGTCGCTTTCGAACACTGTATACGTTTTGCGTAGCTGATCCACCTGATCGTCTATCACCTGCTGGCCGTTAACACTGATTCCAATCCGGGCCAGATTGTTGCCGGTTGCAGCGATATCATCGCCTTGCAGAGTGATCCGGGCCGCCCGGCCGTAGAATGAGAATTCCACCCCGCTCCCGGAAAGAGCCAGCCACAGCACCTCTCCCATCCAGTGGGTCCGTCCGATGAGTCTGACATGATTAGCTGCCGGCTGGTACGTTTGCATCTGGGACATTCCATAACCTTCCTTCTCTCGTTTCTATTCGTAACAGTAGCAAAGGCGCTTTATATTTTCAATGATATGTTAAGATATTAAGTAATTGTTGAGAAAAGGAGGATCTCAATGGACATCCCCAGAGGGACCTATGGCTTTCGCTTTGCCGAAGATAAGGAGCTGCAGCTGTGCGTATTGTTCGCAGCCGGTTATGATTCCGTCTCCGATCCCGCATACCGCTGGGACGGGATGGAGCGCAGCGACGGCCCGCTGCTGCTGTTCCAGTACACGCTCTCCGGTGAGGGCGTGTTCGAGTCAGAGAACCGGACCTACCGGGTCCGGGCCGGACAGGCTCTGCTGGCGGAAATCCCGGGACCTCACCGGTATTACTATCCGCCGGATGCGGCAGAGCCCTGGGAGTTCCTGTTCCTCCTGCTGCGCCCAAGCCTGATCCTGCCCCACTGGCGCAGATTCCTGCGCGAAGCGGGCGAGGTGCCCCGGCTGCCCGCAGATTGTGCCCCTGTCCGGCTGACGCGGATGATTGTAATGGATGCCGGAGCGGGCAGAATCTCCGATCCGCTGATCGCCTCATCCAGCGTCTATCAATTCATGACCGAATTGACCCGAATGCAGACAGCTACGCTGCGCGACAGGGACAAATGGTCAGAGAATATTAAGCGCGCCGCTGCATTCATCGAGCAGCATTACCCGCAGATGATCAGCATCGACCAATTGTCAGAGCATGTCTCCCTGTCCAAATATCATCTCATCCGCCGTTTCTCGGCCAGCACCGGCCTGACACCCGGCGCTTATCTGACCCGTGTCCGAACGGAGAAGGCGATGGAGCTGCTCCGGGGGACGAGCTTAAGCATTGAAGCTATTGCACAGCAGATCGGCTATTCCAGCGGAAGCTACTTTATCAAGGCCTTCCGCAGCCTGACCGGACTGACACCAGGCGATTTCCGCAGCGGGGGCGAGAGCCTGATCTACCGCCAGCTCTTTTTCGATTAAGCGCAATATAGTGCTATTCCACTTGCAACATTACTATAGATATTGGGTTTCTCCTTGATTATGATGGACTTATGAGGAGCAATAATCCATCTGATAAGGAGATTACACAATGAATCATAAGCTTGCAGCACCTGTCCCCCCACTGGGCTGGAATAGCTGGGACTGCTACGGCGCAGCCGTAACCGAAGCGGAAATCCGCGGCAATGCGGAGTATATGGCCGAGCATCTCAAAGACTACGGCTGGAGCTATATCACCGTTGATATCCAGTGGTATGAGCCTGGTGCCGTGTCCTCCCTGTACCGCCCCTTCGTCCCTCTAATCATGGATGAATACTCCCGGCTGATGCCAGCCGAGAACCGCTTCCCTTCGGCAGCGGGCGGGCAGGGCTTCAAGCCGCTGGCTGACTATGTCCACAGCCTGGGACTGAAGTTCGGTATTCATATTATGCGCGGCATTCCGCGTCAGGCCGCCCATGCAGGCACCGCGATTCTGGGGACGGAGGCAACTGCCCGCGAGATCGCGCACACGAACTCCATCTGTCCATGGAATACAGATATGTATGGTGTCGATGCATCTAAGGAAGGTGCTCAGGCCTACTACAATTCACTCTTTGAACTGTACGCACAGTGGGGTGTCGATCTGGTCAAGGTGGACGATATCGCCGCTTCCAGACTGTACGATACCCATCAGCCGGAGATTGACCTGATCTCCCGGGCGATCGAGAACTGCGGCCGTCCAATGGTGCTAAGCCTCTCACCCGGCCCTGCTCCGGTAGAATACGCACCACATTTCATCGAACATGCCAACATGTGGCGCATCACGGATGACTTCTGGGACCGCTGGGAGCTGCTGCTGGACATGTTCAGCCGCTGCCGCAGCTGGCAGAGCATCCCGCAGGCCGGCTCCTGGCCGGATTGCGACATGCTGCCGCTCGGCCACATCGGCGTCCGCTCCGTCGATGGCGGCGGAGATGACCGCTGGACCCGCTTCACCCGGGACGAGCAGCTGACGATGATGTCGCTCTGGAGTATTTTCCGTTCGCCGCTGATCTTCGGCGGCGAGCTGCGGGACAATGACGACTGGACCCTGTCGCTGCTCACCAACCGCGAAGTGCTGCGCATGCAGCGCGAGAGCCATGGCGCCAGGGAAGCCCTGTACCGCGAAGAGCTGATCGTCTGGACTGCTGCTCATGACGATGGCACCCGGTATGCGGCCGTCTTCAACACCAGCAACAGTCCGCTGCCGGTTGACCTAAGCCTCGAAGAGATCGGCCTCGGCGGCGTGGCCGCAGGTACGGAGCTGTGGAGCCAGACGCTTGCGGAGCTTAGCGGGGGCGTGCTGCAGACCACCGTGCCTCCGCACGGGGTGCGATTATATAGCTTCTCGTAGGAGAAGCTAGGCAGAAATACCAACAGCCTGCGGGAATGGAGTAGTTCCATTCCTGCAGGCTGTTTTTCAAACAATATAGATTAAGACTCTTGCTCCTCTAAATACTTAGGCCTTCCCCATCGTGCTGATATCAATCACAAACCGGTAACGCACATCCGAGGCCAGCACACGCTCCCAGGCTTCGTCAATCTGGTCAGCCGAAATCACTTCGATCTCGGAAGCAATCTGATGTTCAGCGCAGAAATCAAGCATCTCCTGTGTCTCGCGGATTCCCCCGATCATCGAACCGGCAAAGGAACGGCGGTGTCCGATCAGCGAGAAGGCATTAACAGCCAAAGGATCAGCAGGCGCACCGACATTCACCAACGTCCCGTCCAGCGCCAGGAGTGACAGGAAAGCATTGATATTCACCTGCGCACTGACCGTATTAATGATCAGGTCGAAGGAACCGGCCAGCTGCTTAAATGTCTCCGGATCAGTGGTGGCATAATAATGATCTGCGCCCAATTGCAGGCCGTCTTCCTTCTTCTTCAGGGATTGGGACAACACCGTAACCTCAGCCCCCATGGCATGAGCAATTTTTACTGCCATATGCCCCAGCCCGCCGAGACCCACTACAGCCACCTTTTTGCCGGGAGCAGCTCCCCAGTGGCGCAGTGGTGAGTAAGTAGTGATTCCGGCACACAACAGCGGTGCAGCAGCGTCAAGCGGAAGGCTGTCGGGAATCCGCACCACGAAGTCTTCAGTGACAACGATATGCGTGGAATATCCGCCTTGCGTATAGTGCCCGTGGCGGTCAGTCGCTCCATAGGTTCCCGTGTTCCCCTCCAGGCAATATTGCTCCTCGCCTTGCCGGCAGCTGCTGCACTCTCCGCAGGAATCGACCATACAGCCTACCCCGACACGGTCGCCAACTGCATATTTCGTCACTCCAGAACCGATCTGGCTGACAATACCTGCAATTTCATGCCCCGGAACCAGCGGATATTTCACCGGTCCCCACTCCCCGCGGACGGTATGAATATCGGAATGGCAAATACCGGCGTATTTAATCTCGATCAGAATATCCTGCGGCAGCAGCTCGCGGCGTTCGATCGTAGTCAGCTTGAACGGGCCTTCCTGGCTGAATGCAGCGCGTGCGTTAACTTGTATCATAGTGAACCTCTTTTCAATAGAATAGTAGACATCATTCTTTAAGCTTTACAAAGCCTATGATATTCCTTAAAGTTAACTCTAAGTCAAGCCCGAAATATCCAGGACAGGAGAACGATGATGAAGACCTATTCCATAAGCGAAGCGGCAGCGCATTTCAACATGACCCCGCATACCCTGCGTTATTATGACAAAGAGGGCCTGCTCCCTTCTATAGAAAGAACTCCCAGCGGCAAACGCGTATTCAAGCCCTCCGATATGGAGGCCCTGCGGATCATTGAATGCCTGAAGGCCTCCGGGATGCCCATCAAAGAGATTAAGCATTTCATTGAATGGTGCTCCGAAGGAGATTCCACCCTGCAGCGCCGATACGACATGTTCCTGGAGCGGAAGGCTTCCGTAGAAGCGCAGATGGAGGAATTAAGAAAAACGATGGAAGTCATAGACCATAAATGCCACTACTATAAGACCGCCCTGGAAAAGAGTACGGAAATGGTCCAGCATTCCTAACCAGCCGTATGGTTCATCAGCCTCCGCTGCGGTTATCGTTACATAGAACGGTTATCGCAGACACATCCTAAGACAGAACCTGCACTTAGAAGGGAGACTGACAGATGAAGGATGATAAAAAAGCACCGCTCGACGGACGCACCGCAGGCGTCCACCCGATTCCGGAGGGCGAACCCAGTCCGGCGGACGGTCAATCGGAAACAGATAAGCTGGATGAGGTCGTAGGCGCCGTGCTGGGGAATGACCCCGAGGTGTCAGCTCCTGGCCTTTCACCAGATCCGGAAGAGAAGAAGCACCGCAAGAATCCATAGCCTTGTGATGAGGTAGTACACAGCCGGGCCGGACAAGAGGATATCTCTTATCCGGCCCGTTTATTTTGTATGCTGATTTTGCCCCCTGCTCCTACTCCTCCAACTCCTTACCATATCCGCGATTCAGCGCTTCACGATAATATAGTGATCCAATGGCAATATCAAAGGCAGCCATGCCCATCGGATTGAACATGACCGCTTCCTCCTTCGGGAATTTGGCCAGCGCGTTGCCGCAGACCACCTCGACGATGGACGCCGTGTCTTCCTTCCGCAGCCCTCTTTGATGATGCATATGTTCAATATCCGTATTCGCACGGCACACTTCATCCCAGTCATCGACAATAATGGCCGAGGTGTAGCTTAAGATCGCCGGGGTGAAATCGCGCAGAGACACGTTCAGCAGCAGACTCTGTTCTTTGGGCTTGCGGTCAATATAACCGGAGCTGGAAATTGTACAGGTGATGAACAGATCAGCCCCTTCGTAGGCTTCCTTCCAGGAATCCACAGGCCGCACCCTTGTCCCAAGCTCTTCCGGGATATGATTCAGAGCACCCGGATTCTGATCAAAAATCCGAACCTCCTCCAGCCGGTCCCCGAGCAGCTGATTCAGCATCGACAGATGGAGCTGACCGATCGGTCCGAACCCGACAATACCGGCAATTATTTTACCGGCAAAAGGGTGTACCTTCTCGTATTCCTGGATCATCAGCCCACTGACTGAAGCTGTGCGAATCCCGGAGATAAGCGGACTGTTGATGATAGCCACCGGCTTCCCGCTGCCGGAATCATTCAGTATCGTCACCGAGTGGGCACGGGGAAGCTGCCTGCCATGGTTACCGGGAAAACTGGCGATCCACTTGATACCTGCCATCCCGATCTCTCCGCCCACATAAGCGGGCATAGCAATAATCCGGCTGCTTGGATCTTTATCAAAGAGCAGATAGGGTTTAATCGGCTGGGAGAATTCATGCGCTGCCATCACTTGGACAGCACTCCGTATCGTATCCATGCATAGTGCCCAGGGAAGATTCATCTGCTCCAGGTTTGTGGTATTCAGATATAACATGCTCAAGGCCTCCTCAGCTTATAGGTCTGGCTGCAATGTGCAAGCCGATCGTATTCTGGATTTCACTGCACTTCTGCTCAGCCTGCTCTGCATCGTCCGCGCCGACCATCACTCTGCCAATCCAGTCAAAATTAGATCTCGGAAAGGACACCTCGCGCCCGGCAGCAATGAAATGCGATCGCAGAATGTCCGCACGTCCCTCTAATTCCTTAAGCCCCGTAACCTCGATCAGCCTGCCGTCAACCGGCGAACAGAATTCCCTTGAAGCAGCACCGCGTGAGACGCTCGGCGTCAACTCCGGGGCCTCCCCCATATGCATACGAAGCACTTCACGCGGCAGGTCAATGCCGGTTGCATATTTAATCATCTCCGGAACAGGCCCGCCTACCATCCGCGGATTAAATTCAATAATCTTGGGACCTTCAGGAGTGAGAGCAACCTCTGTATGTGTGGGGCCAAAGTCAACCCCAAGCGCATGCAGTCCCCGGCGGACCACCTCCACGATCTCCGCCTCATGGCTTAACCGAACCGGAAAGCTGGCGCCAGTCTCTACAAAATACGGAAATCCAACCAGACGGCGGTCCGTAATCCCGATCAGGTGATCCTGCCCTTGATAAGTGACCATCTCCACACTGACCAGAGGTCCGGCTGCATATTCCTCAATGAGCACATCCGTACTTCCATAGAGATTACGCCCAAAATTCCGGTTGTTCACATAGCTGTCGTAAGCCTGCCGCAGCTCTCGCTCATTGTTGACAAAGACCACCCCGATACTCATAGCCCCGTCACACGGCTTAACGATACAGGGATAACCCATGGAATGGGCGTGCCGGCAAGCTTCCTCTATACTGCCTGCGAGCAGTGAACGGGGAACCGGAACGCCACTCTGAACGCAGATTTCTCTGGATTTATATTTATTCCGGGCATTCTTGGCCGCCAGCGGCTGCATGGTCGGCACACCAATCGCATGCGCAGCTGCCGTTGCCTGAACCACGTAGAATTCCGCAAAAGACATCACTCCGGTCAAAGGGTTCGCTTGATGGTACGCTTTGACAAAGTCAACCACAGCTTCTTCATTAAAGGTGTCCACTTCATGAATGTAATCTACCAACCGGAGCGGGTGGGACTCCAGCGGCTGGCCCTTCAGGTAATGCTGAATATTCTGGGTCAGCAACGTTACGGTGTACCCCATCTCCTTGCAGGCCTGGATACCTGCGATAGACTCATTGCTTTCAACTAATAACAGGTGCTTCATTGGTTGTATCCTCCTTGTAGGCGGGCAGAATTTGCACTTCTTGCTCCAGATACCGCAGCAGCTGTGACAGCCTGGCTTGCAGCGTTGCCGAATTCTCGCCTACGATGATTACGGTCATCACGGCATCCACGCTGGAATGAGCCGCGTCCAGCTGTTCGCCTGCTCTGACGCGGGGAACATATTCCTCCACCCATTCAAAGGGCAGCGTCTGCGGAATGGTCTCTACCGTTCCCGGGCGTTTCGGCATTAGATATACCCCCGCTACCTGTGACGGCCTTGGCACCGGCAGCTTCAGCGGCAGTCCGCATTGCCCCCGGACCCACTCCCGGTTCAGATCTACGTCATACATGGCGCTGATCGACTCACTGATCCGCCCGCCTGCGGTCCGGCTGGCAATTTCACAGAATACCCATTCATCCTCCGGGGTATGGAACATTTCACAATGAAAGGTCGAGACTCCCGGTGAGGGCAAGGCTTCAATGACCTGCTGAACTTCATGAACCAGCCGCTCATACACCGCGCAGCCGGGGCTGAGCAATTCCACGAAGCAATCCTGCTGGAGAATCTCCAGCGGCTTGCAGGAATATTTGCCCACAGAAGCGAAACGGATCTCCTGGCCTATCATCAGCCCATCGATCTCATACATTTCTCCCTCTACGTAGGCTTCAACCATTAAGCCGCTGCCGAGGCCGCGTTCCCATACATCGTTCAATTGCTCCCGGGTCCGTATAATGTCCGTATTCATGGAGCCCATGCCGTCCACCGGTTTAACCACAACCGGCAAGCCGTGCTCCAGCACAAAATCATACAAGTGAAGCGGTGAAGCCAGTCTGCGGAATGCCGGGCAGGATACCTGCGGGCTGACTAAGCTTTTCATCACCGCCTTATCCCTGTAAGCCACTGCACTCTCCAGCTGTTGACCAGGCAGGTGCAGCCGTTCACGCAGCCGGGCCGCACGAATCAGATCACTCTCATCGAGAGCGATGATCAGACGGTAAGGATGTTCCTCATACAATCGTAACGCATCGATCTCTACCCGGTCATTGCTCACCCAGTTGTCGAACACCTGCACAAGGGCAAAGGGTTCCGTTATCTCACCATATGCCGGCGAAGTATACAGGTATACTTCTTCATCCAGATCCTCCAGCCAGGTCAGATAAGGAGCGAAGGCCCGCCTCCTCTGATTCAGAATTAATACCGCCATAGTTTCTCCTCCTCCTTGTGATGAACAGGTGACCGGTTTAGCATTACGTATAGTACAAGAGACAGTCCAGACAGAAGAGCCAGGGACAACCAGAAATAGGACAGCTTTCCGTAGATGCTCCACATATGTATGAATTGCAGCCCGGTATATACACCGATTCCTTCTCCAAGGGCTGTGGACAATCCGATGACACTGAAATATGTGATACGCAGATCCGGGTGGGCAGCGTTAGAGACATACGCATCTATCGTGGGGATGAATAATATTTCTGCAAGGGTGAACAACGCGACGAATACGTAGTAGCCCCAGATTGAGCCGATGATCGCATTCATTGAGAAAGAAATGCCGAATAGCAGAAACGCCAGCATCAGCCGGTATCCCTCACGCTGGCCTGACAACGCGGTATTCATCCAGCGCCCGACCGGAATCTGCAGCACCACCACGAGGATTCCGTTCAGCATCAGCAGACTCCCCAGCCTTTCCGGTGCATTGTAATAAGTGCCGATTAAATAAGGAAAGGAATTGAACAATTGGGTGAAGAAGAAGCAGCCGATCATATTGAACAGCAGCACCTTACGGAAGCTTTTATCGAGCAGAACGGTCTGATAGCCTTTCCAGAAGCTTACCGGCTTCCGTTCCTGGCCCATCAGACTACACCCGGGCGGGAAGATATTGAGCAGGATGGCACCTAACACATAAAACCCTCCAACGAAGGTCAACGTGAAGCTTTTCAAGGAGCTAGTCAGCAGAAAGGAGCCGATTAAGGGCCCGGCAATGGCTGCACCGTTCGTATACATATTGGAATTCGCAAAATAAAACAGGGCATTACCATCCTTACTCCCCACGAAGGATAAAGAAGCCTTGGAGGATAAGCCTCGGACAGAGTAGCCGATCCCGGCAATGATAAGCTGTATAGTAATCAACACCGGAGACTGCCAGAAATCTACCATAGCGATGGAGACCCCTGTTAGCAGGCAGCCGAACCACATGCATTTGAACGGGTCCATGTTGTCCAGCAGGGGTCCGGTAAGGAATCTCGCACTGCGGTAAGACACCGTGAAGATCATGGTAACTACAGCGGTAACCGACAGCGGCAGTCCTTTGACCTGAGACAGATAGACCGTTAATATCGCCGTCATAGCGTAGAAGCCAAGATGGGTAACCAGTGTGTTCAGACAAATGGCAAACACCGGCCGGGGCACCTTTAAGTTTCGGAAAAGATTCATGTGACTGCCTTCCTTGCCGCCAGATCAGCAGCCATACGTCCAATTAATTCCTCTGGCGAATGACGCTGCAGGAATCCGCACACTTTAGCAGGCTGGCCGCACAGATAACAGCGGCGTGAAGGAGCCCCCAGCTCATGCCTGCCCATTGCTTTTCCCGATGAATCATAAATATCCATATCCCAATAAGCGCTAAGCGGATGCTCCCCTTCAAAGGACAGACAGAATAGCTTCAATGCCGCCGCATCCGCAGATACCTGAAGATAAGCAACCGGACCAAGCGCCAGCCCGATCCGCTCCAGCGCAAGTATCTTATAAGCTGTAACCACCAGAGCTTCCTGTAAAGCCTCCATACAGAGCTCGAATAGTTCATAGGCAACAGCCAGCCTCTTATCCGGCCCCGGAATATTCATCATAATCTGGATCAGCGAGCCTGCTGCCGGATACCGGGCCTCTCTTAGCTCATGGAGGCGCTCCCGGTCACGAAGGATGGCTGATACAACGGAATCGTTCGCCACACTCTTTCCTCCCCCTGATTCTCAGTCCACAAATGCAAAGCAAGCGTCATGGCCAGCAGATCGGCTGATCCGCCGGGAGATAGGGAACGGAGACGGAAGTCCTCCTCCATGTTGCGGATGTAGGCTCTGCCTTCAGAGGTGAACAGACTCCCCCGGTCCAACGCCGCTAATGCACTCGCCTGAGTATAGTCAATCCTTGCCCTGTCGAAATTGCGGTTCAGCAGCGTGGTATCCTGTACCACAGCCATCAATGATAGCAAGCAGTGGATCAGCGCCGTCCGCAAATCCGCTCCTTGTTGAAGCGCCTCCCGCAAGGCAGGCAAGCCCTGCTGAAGAATGGACGGAAATCCTTCTATAACCTCGCCCCGTATCCCTCTAATCCCCCACTCCCTGTACGCGCGCCCGCCTGTGCTTACATTATGCGTCTCCTCCAGAATGTCCGCCAATTGTGCCCGGAGCGGATACTCAGCCAGCCTTCCAGCCAAACGGCATATCTCCTGCGGTTCTACTGCACTGGATGGACGTTGACTCGTCATTCCGGCAGCCGCGCATAGAATCAGTCCCAGGAAGATCGTTCCTTTATGGGTATTCACTCCCCCGGTAGCTCCTAGCATGTCAGCCTCGGCCCGCCGCCCGGTCTTCTGGAGCATCCTGAACAAATCCTCCCTGCCGGTTCGGCCCCCGGATTGTTCTATGCCCAGGCGCGCAGCTTCCTGGTAATAAGGTTGAATGCGGAGTGCGCTTCTCAGAAAAGTGTAAATATCCATATCCGCATGACATCCGTTGCTCACCGCCGATACCAATCCGGGGGAAGGCCAGCTCACAGCCTCGGCCAGAACACTATAGACAAGCGTTTCGGCAATCCAGGCTGCTGCAGCTTGGCCGGAAGCAGTCACTTTACGCTCTCCGGGATAGCCGCAGGCCAGTTTTCACTCTGTAGACCGTACTGCTGCAGAAAGCTCCATACTACCCGTTCCAGGCCAAGCCCGATGCAGCCCGACCATGTCTCGGCGTTATCCCTCAGTCTAAAGTTAAAGGTCTTTGCAAAAAAATCGCCGTGCGTGTCATAGGAAGCAATCGAAATCGTGTCGTTCTTATACGGGATATCCGCACGAACCTCGTATTTGACATGTTTGGGCACTTTGAAATTCTGCTTCACCTTACCCGGCAGGAAGAATGGATCATTGGCTAAGACACACCCGCCTTTCAGCCCTACCGCTTCCATCCACTCCACGGTCCACTCTAATGTCAAGTCACGCATCCGGGTGACGTATTCGGGAGTACCCAGAAATACGAATTCACGCATGGTGAAATTCAACAACCGTTCCAGCAGATATACACGTTTGCCCTCATTGCGGAAAGACTGGCCTTTGAGTACAAAAGCGGTATTGTCCTCAAACACCTGATCCTCCATTTCCATATAGACTTTATAGCAGGGGGCAGATTGCAGAATATAGGGAGGCGTCTCCAGATAAGGGCCGCAGTCCTGCGGCAGCTTCCCGTTATTCGCGGATACATCTGCAGCGAAGGATTTCATTGTCTCATGATCATGGCTTAAATGGGTGGCCAGCAGCAAATGCATTGGTGCGCTATGGAAGTAATTCATCTTCTCGGCGAACGAAGCAGGCAACAAGACCGAATACTGCCGCTGCTGACAATCCCCAATTCTCCGGCCGACATAATCCACATAACTCTGGTCAAAATACTCCAGCAGAGTGATGATCGGACGATGGTACGCCAGCTCCTGATTCTTCAATAAAGTCAGCCATCTCTGCTCCAGCAGGTCATCCGAGATATTCCGCTGATTGCCCGGCGTGCAGCAGGAGCACAGCTTCTCCAGCGGCGGCTCATCCAGCTCCACCATATTCAGCTCAGGCTCCAGTATTTCAGCGGATGATGCGGATGCCTCATCATGCTCCGGGGTGAACCGCTCCAGGAAAATAGCAACCTCCCGCTCAATCTGCTCCCTGGGATAAGACGATAGATAGGTGACGCTGATCCGCTTCCCTTGAATCGGGTCGACCTGCACCTTATGGGCAGATACATTTTGCAGGAACATATGGGTGAACACAGGGATTTGCAGCTTATTCAGAGTCACAGGCTCAGGCAATTCCAATCGGTATGTTGTGAACATAACAGCCTCCTACGCTATTGAAATTCCGTATATGTCTTGGACGACGGCCACCTGGTCCGGATGGATTACAGAACGCCCCGTGAAGCCGTATTCCCTGGAGAGCAGACAATCCTCGCGGAACCCCTCCAGATCACGATAAGCCATGTAAGTGGTGTCAAAGCATTGAAGGCCCACACTGCGGCAGTATTCCCCCAGCCTCTGCTTGGCCTTCCGGACCTCCAGGGCCGGGTCCCGAAGCCCCTTAGCCACACAGTCATTGAAATAATCTGTTCCTCCAAAGGTAAACGCATAAATATTCCGGCTGGCCTGATGAATCTCTCCGAGATTAGCAATAGCCTCACAGCATTCAATCATGACTTCATAGCTGGGTGAATAGTTCAAGCTACGCTGGTGTATAACATCCTGCACCTTGCGTTCCACTTGCCGTAAATCCTCCGCCGTCCGGACCATGGGCAGCCGGATTCGGGCAGGGCGCTCTGGCACAAGCTCTTCCAGATCCTGCTCCCAGTGGGAGGTATGAACACTATTCACGCGGACAATGAGCGTATGCTCCGAGTCACTGAATTCCTGAAGGGCATTCTTGACCACATATCTTGCTTCAAGCTTCTTCTCCTCCGGCGTACCATCTTCCAGACAGAGAATAATATTCATAGGATAGAAGGTCATAGCGTACTCTATGTAATTCGGTTTGTATCCCGGAACATAGAAATAGACTAAGGATTCGGCAGCTACACTCATCCTGTTACACCTTCCCGCTGATTAACCGTGTTCAGAGAGTAGGCCAAGGCTTCGCAGCGGCTGCGGATGACCCACTCATTGGCTCCATTGAACCAGATCTGGGGGGACAGATCCGCCAAGCCATACTGCTTCAGAATGGGAACAACATATTCATAGACTTGGCGGTCCGTAAGCTCCGGCACCATATTCATGCATTGCATTGCAGCGTGGCCTTCTTCGATGACAATTTTAATATCGCTAGATTCTATCGATCCGGCACTGACATTCATTAAGAACCGACCTCCAATGAGTAATATAGAGCCTCCAGCAGAAAATAATCGCCCCAGATCTGAGATTCGCCTGCGGCTTGAACGACATGCAGCGGCGTGCTGGCGTGCACCAGCAGTCCTTCATGCTCCGGACCCGGGGGCGCATACTCCGCAGAAATCAGAACATCGAGCACCCTCTCTGCTTCTTGCCGGAACTGCTGGCGTAAGGGATCATTAGGGCTTAAGGCTGCGGCAAACTGGTAGAAAGCAGAGCAAGCGATCGCAGCAGCCGAAGCATCCCTCATAGCCGTCTCCTGATGGGACAGCATCAGATCCCAGGCCGGAACACCATCCGAACAGACATGGGCTAAGTAGAATGCAGAGAGCTGCTCAACCTTTGTCCTCCACTCCTCTTCATGGCCCAGCACATACATTTGAACTGCTCCATAGAGTGCCCATGTGTGGCCTCTGGCCCACACCGATGCTGAGCTGAATTTGGCGTTCTTGTTGTAGGGCTGCTCCGGGGCTCCCGTAAGTGAGTCCATTCTCATATATTCGTAAGTGAAGCCGTCTTCCCTCATCAGCGCAGCACTTGTAATCTGTGCTGATTCGATGGCAGCGGCGCGATAGCGCTCCTCACCGGTTATCCGATAGGCCCATAGCCACAACCGGATGTTCATCATACTGTCGACGCCTGCATAGCGCTTCCCCTCGGGCAGCCAATTGCATTCCAGATAACCGCCCGGGAGACGCGAATCAAAAAGGCTGTCAGCAGCTTCAAGCGCAATCGTTCTGTATGCTTCCTTACCGGTCAGATCGTACCCGAACGCATAAGAGTAATAGAACAGGAAGCCAATATCCTGATAATCCCCCTGATTCTTATAAGACTCAATCCCGCCCATCCAGCGGTCAGCTTCCTCAATATAAAGAGTATCGCCGGTCAACTGATAGAGCTGGTAGAGGAGTCCAATGAAGAATCCGGAGGACCACTTATCCTCCAGCATAT
Source organism: Paenibacillus sp. FSL P2-0089 (assembly GCF_038595095.1). Taxonomy (NCBI): domain Bacteria; kingdom Bacillati; phylum Bacillota; class Bacilli; order Caryophanales; family Paenibacillaceae; genus Paenibacillus; species Paenibacillus sp. FSL P2-0089. Next base: position 1,478,608 of record NZ_CP152006.1, on the reverse strand, counting down.
ATCTTCCGTTGTTCGTAACATAAGGAAGCCTAATCTCACCGGAGGATGGCATAGAAGCAAGCTTGTCAAGCTGCCTGCGGGTCTGTCTGACGGCACGGTCAATCACCTCATTACGTGTAGAAACAGTAATCTGTAGCACCCCCGATCATATTTTCACAGCGCTTTTACCCAGTTCAATTCCAATCTGCTCCAGCCATTCATCCGAAAAAATAGTATTGTAGTACCGGTCTCCGCGATCTGGAAGAATCGCAAGCACTTTGTCCCCGCCAGGCAGGCGGCGGGCAAGCTTAAGGGCCGCGAACACCGCTGCACCTGCGGAGCCGCCGACCAGCAGCCCTTCTTCCTTAACCAGCCTGCGGGTGGTGGAGAAGGCCTCTGCATCCGAGACATGCGTAATCTCGTCATACAGCTCTCTTCGCACATTGCCCGGTACTATAGCTGAACCAATGCCAATCTGATGTCTGACACCCGGGGGCTTCCCGAAGGTAACCGAGCCGGCAGCATCAACGGCCATAATCTTTATGTGCGGGATATGTTCTTTCAGCCCCAGGCTGCACCCGGTAATGAGACCGCAGGTGCCTGCCGGTATCACTGCCCACTGAAGCTCATTACCGAACGCCTCATAGATTTCAAGCGCGGTCGTTTGTCTGTGTGCCTCAGGATTACTCGGGTTATTATACTGATTAGGCCAGAATGCTCCCAGTTGCTTGACGAGCTCCTGTACCTTGTCCAGGCGGGCTCTAAGATAGTTGCCATACTCATCAGCCTGATCAACCATTACCGTCTCCGCACCATAGGCCTGGATAATACTGAGATTGACCAGACTGATCTTGGGATCGACCACACAGATCAGCTTGTACCCCTTTTGCCGTGCCACAAGCGCCAGTCCGATGGCCAGATTCCCGGAGGAGGATTCAACAATCGTGCCGCCGGGCTTCAGTTGTCCCGCTGCCTCCGCTTGGCTGATAATGTAGAGCGCCGTGCGGTCCTTCATGCTGCCGCCGGGATTAAGCCCCTCCAGCTTGATGAATACCTGCGCCCCATACGGGTCCGGAAGATAATTCAGTTTAACAATAGGCGTGTTCCCAATTAATTGCAGCACATTGTCGTAGATCAAACCTATCACCTCCCAAGGCATATTCTCATAGATTTTTCTATAAAAAGTAAAATAAATACATTTGCATCATACACTTTTATCCTAATAAATGTAAATATATTAAAAATTTTTATCACTTTGATTCAAAATTTCTATAAAAATCCATCAACTTGAATTTCTATTAGTGAACATTTCGCAACGACTTCCCTCTAAAGCGTTTGCCCGGACGGGTTCCCGTTTAATGAATGGGAAGATTTGAACCAGAGGAGGCGACTGACTTGGCGAAGAAGCAGGACAAGCTGTGGCATGCCATGGACAGCCAGCGTACGCTGGAAGCATTGGAGACAAGCATGGAACAGGGCTTGAGCGGCAGCGAGGCAACCGCGCGGCTGAACCGTTATGGAAGGAATGAGCTGCCGGAAGGTAAAAAATCGCCGGCGGCCCTTAAATTTGTGAAGCATTTCAATGATGTGCTGATCTACATTCTGCTGGTTGCTGCCGTCATTATGGCCCTGCTCGGCCATTGGACCGATACCATCGTCATCATTATCGTAGCCATCGTCAACGCGGCCATCGGTTTCGTGCAGGAGCACCGGGCCGAGCAAGCGCTGGAGGGCATCAAGAATATGCTGTCCCCGGAAGCTCAGGTACTGCGGGACAGCAGCCCGGCGGCCATCGAAGCGGCAGAGCTGGTGCCGGGCGATATCGTGCTGCTGAATCCAGGCGACCGAATCCCGGCAGATCTCAGGCTGCTCAGCAGCAGCAATCTGAAGGTCGAGGAATCGGCGCTGACCGGCGAATCTACCTCGGTGGAGAAGCAGACGGAAGCGCTGGAGGAGGACTGTCCGCTTGGTGACCGGACCAACATGGTTTTCTCGGGCACAACCGTTGCTTCCGGGACAGGAATTGGAGTAGCGGTAGCAACCGGCGGCAAGACGGAGCTCGGGAAAATTAACCAGTCCATCGCCTCCGTGGAGGAGATCCGCACCCCGCTTTTGCAACAGACCGCCCGTTTCGGCAAAATGGTGTCGGTTGTTATCGTAGCCGTCGCCGCCTTGATGTTCGGCTTCGGCTACGGGCTGCGCGACTATGAGACCGGAGAGCTGCTGCTGTCGGTCATCGGACTGGCTGTAGCGGCCATCCCCGAAGGCTTACCGGCCATTCTGTCCATTATATTAGCGATCGGTGTGCAGAATATGGCACGGAGAAAGGCCATCGTCCGCAATCTGCCTTCTGTAGAGACGCTGGGCGCGGTCTCCGTCATCTGCTCGGATAAAACGGGAACGCTGACCAAAAACGAAATGACCGTCACCTCTGTAGTAACGTCCATGCATGAATACGGGGTTACGGGAACCGGATACGCGCCTGAAGGTGAAATTATACGGGATGAAGACAAGGAGGCCGATCCAGAGCAGGACCGGACGCTGAAGCATCTGCTGATATGCGGGGTGACCTGCAACGATTCTGTGCTGACGGAAGAACAAGGGGAGTGGAAGCTTCAAGGCGATCCTACAGAAGGCTGCCTGCTGACGCTTGCGGGCAAGGCCCAATCTGAAGTTACTGAACTGAAGACGCGCTCCAAGCTCCCGTTCGACTCCGAATACAAATACATGGCGGTCCTGAGCGAATACGAGGGACGTTCAGTCATTTATGTCAAAGGTGCGCCGGACCGTCTGTTTGAAATGGCGGACCGGCAGGCGGACGACGAAGGCGAGACTCCGTTCGATGCTGATTTCTGGAACGGCCAGATGCAGGCCCATGCCCGCAAGGGACAAAGGGTCATCGGACTGGCGATGAAGGAGCTGCCGGAGGACTCCTCCCCTGAGCAGATAGACCATGATGATCTGAAGGAAGGACTGGTGCTGCTGGGGCTGGCAGGGATCGTCGATCCGCCGCGTGATGAAGTCGTGGATGCGATCCGCGAGTGCCAGAACGCCGGGATCGAGGTCAAGCTGATTACAGGCGACCATAAAGAGACAGCGATGGCCATCGGTGAACAGCTGGGCATCGGCGATGGGAAGCATTCGATTGAAGGCCGGGAGCTGGACAACCTGTCTGCGGAAGAGTTGAAGGAAGCTGCACAGAAGTATTCCATCTTCGCCCGCACCAGTCCGCAGAACAAGCTCCAGCTGGTCGAAGCGCTTCAGAGCAGCGGCAGCATTTGTGCCATGACCGGTGACGGAGTGAATGATGCCCCGGCACTCAAGCGGGCAGATGTAGGCGTAGCCATGGGCATCAAAGGCACCGAAGTATCCAAGGACGCCTCGGAAATGGTTCTGGCCGACGATAATTTCAGCACCATCGTCAAGGCCGTCAAGGAAGGCCGGCGTGTGTACGACAATTTGAAGAAAACCATCCTGTTCATTTTGCCGACCAACGGTGCAGAAAGCTTCCTGATCATGGCAAGCATCCTGCTGGGCACGATGATTCCGCTGACGCCGATCCAGATTCTGTGGGTCAATATGGTCAGCTCGGTCACGGTCTCCCTGGCACTGGCGTTTGAGCGGATTGAGCCCGGAGCGATGAAGCGGCCCCCGCGCAATCCGGCGGCCCCCCTGCTCAGCGGCTATTATATCTTCCGCATTCTGTTCGTATCCGTATTGCTCGGCGGGGGAACCCTGGCCATGAACATGTCCATGCTCAGCAATGGATATGAACAGGCTGTCGTCAATACAGTGACCATGCAGACCATCGTCCTGGCGCAAATGTTCCATCTCTTCAACTGCCGCACCGAGCTGGGACCGGCAATCCGCAAGGGATTTTTCGACAATAAAGCGGTCTTCGTCGTATCCGGCCTGCTGGTCGTACTCCAGCTGTCCATCACCTATCTGCCGTTCATGAACCGGGTGTTCGGCACAGTGCCGATCGGCCTGCCCTACTGGTCCTTCCCGCTCCTCATGGGAGCCGCGCTGTTCGTAATTATTGAGCTCGAAAAGGCGGTTACGCGCGGAATTATCCGCCGCCGTCATGAGAGTGTAGCCGCCAGCGGGAATGGTGACCGTTCGGCTGCTGCTTGAGTACTCCACTACCTCTTATCTCCCGGCATCTCATCCTCACCAGCACTCCACAGTATAGTTTGGCAAGGATTGCAACAACAAGGGTAAGCAATTATGATTAACCTCAGAATGGTTAGTGCCCCGGGAGGTAGTAATATGTCAAAAACGATATTAGTGGTAGACGATGATGAAGAAATCGTAAAACTCATCACCAAGACGCTAAGGTACGAGCAATTCGCTGTAATTACGGCAAGCTCCGGGAGAGAAGCCCTATCTGCGGTGGAGGATCACCATATTGATTTCATTGTACTGGATATCGTCATGCCTGACATGAACGGACTGGATGTCTGCAGAACGATCCGGTCGTCTTATAATGTTCCGATTATTTTGTTAAGCGCACGGGATCAGGACATTGATAAAATTGTCGGTCTGGAAATCGGCGCAGATGATTACATGACCAAGCCGTTCAGTATTCAGGAGCTGGCCTCCAGGATCAAGGCTCATTTCCGCAAAGTGGACAGGCTGCACAAAGAGTGGGGCGAGCTTAGTCCTGCCAAAGACAAAGCCGATGCTCCGCTTATTTTAAATGACAAAACGTATGAAGCCTTCCTCTACAGCCGTAAGCTCGACTTATCCGCGAAGGAATTTCAAATTCTGTCTGTCCTGATGCGTCACCCCAATCAGGTACTCAGCCGTGAGCAGATCTATGAAAACGTCTGGGGAGACGAATACGGAGAGATCAATACCGTAACGGTCCATATCAAGAATATCCGCAAGAAACTGGGTCCTGAGCATAACTTCATTAAAACCATCTGGGGCATAGGCTATAAATACACAGAAAGAGAGCAATAGGATGAAACTGAAAATCAAGCTTCCCCTGTTATTCCTGCTAATGCTGCTGATTCTGATGTTCTCGATTGGTTTGTATTTAAAGTTTATCTTTGCCGTATATTCCCCAATACGTACCACTTTGCTGGACTCACCATATGTAGTATTACTGCTGCCCATCTTCGTCATCGCCGGCTGCATATTTTCCATTCTGATCATCTATATTCACTTCCGCATCGAGCAGCCCATCCGGCGTCTGAATGCCCGGCTGGAGGAAGTCAATGTGGTCCGTCCCCTGCCTCCGCTGGCTTTGAAGCGTAAGGACGAGATTGGAGAGCTATATAATCACTTCAATAAAATGGAGCACAGGCTTCAGCTTGCCCACAGAGAACAGACCGATATGCTTGCCGCCATCGCCCACGATTTGAAGACACCCCTGACCTCGATTAACGGATTTACTGAACTGCTGGCCACACATGAGGACTTACCCGAAACTGAGAAGCAGGAATATTATGAGTTGATTCAGCGGAAATCAGCCTATATGGTTGAACTCCTCAATGATTTCTCCAGCTTCACCAAAGAAAAATCGGAGCTTGAATCCATGATCGCTAAGCCTGTAAAAGCGACAGAGCTGTTCGCCGACATTGCTTTTGAATATGAGTATGAGCTGGCGGGACTTGATATTGAACTGGTTTACCGCCATTCCTTCACGGACAGCATATGGCTGACGGTGAATGAACCGATGCTCCGCCGGGTGTTCGGCAACCTGTTCAGCAATGCCGTTAGATATGGCGGGAAGCCGGATCTGAAGGTGTATATGACCGGATATCTGCGGGAGCATCATGCCTATTTTCAAATAGAAGATAATGGAATTGGCGTACCGGATCAGGACATGTCTTCACTGTTCCTCAAATTCTTCACGGTGGACCCGTCGCGGCAGATCCGGAAGGGCGGACTCGGGCTGGGGCTGGCCAGCTGTAAATCGATTATTGAGCACCATGGAGGCGAGATTACGGCCTTCTCCTCGGAGTATGGCGGTCTCGGGATCAGATTCAGCCTGCCTTTATAGTTTTTTATATTCTCTTCAGATCTGTTTATTTTTCCTTTAATGAAGCTTCATGTTTGGATGTGACAATAGGTTGTAGCAGGATACAACAATCACTGGAACCAAGCAGGAGGTCGGAGGAAGAATGAGTATTCTATCCAAGAAAAGAATCGGCAGCACGCCCGCGATACAAATTGACGGAGTGCACAAAAGGTTTGGCGACTATACCATATTAAACAATCTTTCGCTGGAGGTCACCCGGGGTGAGATCTTCGGATTCCTGGGACTGAACGGCGCCGGGAAGACAACGACGATCAAGATGCTGCTGGCGATGATCAAGCCTAACTCGGGCTCGCTCTATATGTTAGGTGAGAAGGTCGACGCCGGAAACTCTAAACTATGGAGCAAAGTCGGGTATTTGGAGGAGGCGACCTTTTATCCGGATCTGACTGTAACGGAGAATCTGGAGATCGCCAGACGGATGCAAGGGGTGCCGGACAAGGATGCTGTACCGCAGGTGATCTATAAGTTGGGGCTGGAGCCGCACAAAAAGAAAAAAGCAAAGCATCTCTCCCTCGGGAACAAGCAGCGCCTGGGACTGGCCAAAGCAATGATTCATAACCCTGAGATTCTGATTCTGGACGAGCCGATCAACGGCCTTGATCCCGCAGGCGTAGCGGAGATACGGAATATGTTATATAATCTGGCGCACAATTTCGGCATCACGGTGTTTATATCCAGCCATCTGTTAGAGGAGCTCTCGAAGGTGTCCACACGGATTGGGATTATTCATGGCGGCAAGCTGGTGCAAGAGGTCGCGATGGACAAGCTGGAGCAGTCCTTGGAGAAAAGCCTGGTCGTGAACGGCCGGAACAAGCCTGCCTTAAAGAAGGTGCTGGAGGCGCATGGCTATGACTTTGCGGATACGGCAGACGGCTCCATTAAACTCACCAATGAACATGCCGCAGATCATCCGGAACGGCTGGCCGAACTGCTCGTGCAAAGCAATCAGCCGCCAACGTCGCTTCGGGTAGTTACAGAGGACCTGGAAGGCTATTTTCTCCGCACCATCGGGGTTAACAGGGGGATTAAATAATGAATATTCTATCGGTGTTACATTGTGAGCTTCGCAAGATTATCCGCTCCAATGTGTTCTGGATCATGTTCCTGGTTCTAGGCTTCGGGCCCATCATGATGGGCGTCGGAAATGTATTATCCAGTGACGCCGGCGGTGTCACCTGGGAAGCGTATTTAAACGGATTGCTGGAGACGCTTGCCCCGTTGGGACTGATCGGCTACACCTTCGTGGCCGCATGGGTATTCGGAAGGGAATTCTCGGATCGGACCATCAAAGATTTACTGGCCAAGCCCATTTCCCGGGCGAAAATTGTATTGTCCAAGTTCCTGGTCATTTTAGCATGGTGTTTGTTACTGTCCATCTATATGTTTGCCGTAGGCCTTGCCGTAGGAGCTATCCTGGGTGTTGCAGGCGGGTCCGCCGCGTTCATTTGGAGCTTGTTCCTTAAGTTCCTCATTACCTCGCTGCTGTTCATTTTGGTAACCGCACCAAGCATTCTGTTGGCCAATGTGACCAAGGGCTACCTGGCCCCTCTGGGACTCATCCTGATCATCGTCATTCTGTCCAATGTGCTCAGCTCCTTTGGATTTGCACCCTATTTCCCATGGACGATCCCGTCGGTATTTCTAAGCACAGGTTCGCTACAGTTAAGCAGTATCATCATCATTGCGTATACCGGGATTATCGGAATTGCCGGAACCTTTGCCTGGTGGAGATATGCGGAGCAGCCATAACCGGACCGGATCGTCTCAAATCATACGAAGAAAAGAGCTGTTCCCAAAGCCATGAAATGGCTGCTTGGGACAGCTTTTTATTGCGGTGCAGGATCAACGTGAGCACTTAGATGGACGCTCCGCAAACGGACCGTTGTTACAATCGCTGTTGTGTCCAGATTTTTTTCATTCCCCTTAGCGGTGAAAATCCGGACACAAAGGCGACCGCTGCCGCTTTTTCATAATCGTTCCGTCCGCTCCGCTGTTTAAGCGGGAAATGATCATTCTTCATCACCTGCAGCGCTCTTCATCGCCTCCTGCTCACGGAAGGCCGAGGGTGTCAGCCCGTACTTTTTCTTGAACAAGGTGGAGAAGTAAGTGATGTTGTATATCCCTACCGCTTCACTGATCTTAGCCGCCGTGTCAGGAGTTGCAGCAAGCAGCTCCTTCGCTTTGTCCAGCCGGGTGTTGTTCAGGTATTCACTGAAGGATTGCCCGGTCGCTCCTTTGAACAGCTTGCCCAGATAGCTGGGTGACAGGCCGGCGATTTTGGACACCAGATCGAGTGAGATGTTAGGCTCGGCATAATGCTCATGGACATAATTCTGTACTTTTTCAATGAGACTATTATGCTTCTTGGCATTCATCCAGTGATTCTTGTCTTCAATTAACTTGCAGATGGTGGAGCAATAGCGGTTAAACAGGTTACGGATCTCCGTGAGATCCTCAGCACCTTCAATTTCGGTTACCGCCTGCAGATAATCATTGAAATTAGAATCCGGCACATGCTGCAAATAGTCAAAAGCTTTAAGCAAAGACAACATGAGCTGCGTGCTGAAGGTGATGATCTGATGAACAGATCCGCCGGATATAGTATCGATAAATTCTTCGATGGCGCCAGCGATAGGCTCCGGCTTGCCCTGCTGCACAGCATCAATCAGATTCTTTTCGTAGCTACTTGGATAGCTTAAGGCCGTTAACACATGGTGCCGTGTCGCTGCCGCGTCCAGAATCGCTTCTTTCCCATAGATTAAGCGGTATTTCACATACTGCTGGGCTGATGTATACGAGGACGGAATATTCCCCTTGCCTAAGGAGATATCTCCGACACCTATCGATACAGTCACCTTGAAGTAACGGCTCAGGAAGCTCTGAACATTACGCAAGGCAGGCACCAGTTCCTCCGGCAGCTGATTTTTCGTGTATTGAAGGATGGCGGCAGCTTCGTTTCCTCCCATAATAAGAACATCGCAGGGGCCGATATGCTCCAGCAGCTCTTTGGCGATATTCCCAAGTGCGAAGCGCAGCAAAGACTGCTGTTTCCCCTCTACCCTCTCCCCTGCAGGCTCAAGCTCATTAATCTTGAATACCAGCACGCCGAAGAACGGTCCCGCAACCTCCTCGCCGATCTCCTTAATCATCTCGCTTGAGACCGAGTCCTCCAGGGATTGACCGCGCAGCAAGGCATGAAGATAATGCTCACGGACCGTCCGGGAGGAATGGCTGATGACGAACTGCATCGATTTCTCACGTTCATGATAGGATTGGAACACCTCGGTCACCATCTTGTATTCATCAATCAGTGCCAGGCCTGATGCGGGTTTGGCTGGGCTCGGCATGACCTTCTCCAGCAGCGCCGATAAGGGCTTATTCATATTCGAGGTCAACAGGATAGAGATCAGCAGACCTGCAAGTACAATACCGGCTGTGACCAGCAGCGTAATTCCCCGGAGCTGGTCAATGTCAGTGATGAGCTCAGAATACGGTGAAACGCTTACAAAATACCAGTCCAGTTCCTCTGATTTCACATAAGTGACCAGATTCTTTTCGTTTGCAATCGTTGTGGTGAAGCTGTTCTCCGGTTGGTTCTCTATTAATATGGTCCGTACATACTCCTCCCCGGATAAGTCATCCAGGAACAGATTCGAATCGGTATGAGACAGCACTTTACCTTCATTATTGATCACGAAGACATTATTGGCCGCGCCCGCTTTACCGATCTTGCGGATCGTCGTCAGAATCGACTGTTCCTCCACATTGATATAGATCAGCGGACTGCCTCCGGTCTGGTATGCGAAATTCGGATACAGCAAGAAGGTCAGGAACTGTAACGGCCTGCCGTTATTCCGGCCCGCAACCTTCAGGCTGCGCGGATTGAACTCCATATACTGCTTCGCACTGAGCGCGGTGAGCGATGCGTCGAACGGAAGTCCGGCGGTATCGATGGTCGTGCCTGTAGAAGGCCGGTGAATTCCGATGCTGTGGATATACGGGTTCAGATTGGCAATCTGTTCGATCTGCTGATGAATATGATAATTGCTCACCTTGTTCTCCACCGTCTCATCCAGAAAGGACAGGATCTCCGGTTGAATCAGCAGTGTATTTCCGATCGTCATGACTTGGTTATAGACGACATCCGAAGCATATGTGATTTGGGATAACATGGCCCGGGAATTGCGTTCGATCTCCTTGATGGCACTTCGGGAGAACAAGGCGAAGAGTACACTGGACAGCAGGCTTACAGTTAGCAGAACGAGCAGGAAATATGAAATGGTGAGTTTTTGAAAGGCCTTGTATCGAACAAGCCGCTTGATGGTTGCCCGCATGCTGTATTCCTCCCCTGCTGCTCGGTATCATTTCTAAATATAGTACATTTCCGTCTGGAACGGTACTGAATCAGGCGAAAATGAAAGCCATTCCGTTTTTTTGAAAGCCTCGTGAGCGAATTCGAAAGCGTTTGCCGGGTTTTAAAATAGACTCTTACTGCGGCTATAGCTAAGCTGAAATCAAGGCAACAGTCATCTATAACAAACCAATAGGGGGGGAACAGGAATTGAAGAAAAAACGGCGTCCAGGGCTCAGCATACTGTCAGACATCCGCAGGAATGGTACGTCCTATTTGTTGGTTTTGCCGGCCATGGCATACACGTTTATTTTCGGCTATATGACCTATCCTTATATGGTTATTGCTTTCCAGCGCTTCAATTATACAAAGGGAATTTTCCATAGCGAATGGGTGGGCTTCAAAAACTTTGAGTTTTTCTTCCGTTCCAATAAAGCGCTTACAGTTACCTTTAATACCATTTACCTTAATTTACTGTTTATTGTTTTCGGCACGCTGATGGCGCTTACTATTTCACTGGTGCTGAACGAGCTGCGCAAGAAGCTGTTTGTGAAGATCAGCCAGTCGCTGATGTTATTCCCGAATTTCATCTCATGGATCGTCATCAGCTATGTGCTGTATGCGCTTTTCTCCATGGATATGGGCGTGATCAATAGAATCCTGAACCAATTCGGAATGACCTCCGTGAACTGGTATACCGAAGCCCAGTCCTGGCCGGCGATTCTAACCATCATGCATGTGTGGAAGGGGGCCGGCATGAGCGCGATCATCTACCTGGCGACCATTACCGGCATTGACGAGACGTTGTATGAAGCAGCCGAGATTGACGGGGCGAACCGCCTGCAGATGTGTTTTCGGATTACGCTTCCGCTAATGATGCCAACAGTTATTATTCTGACGATGCTCTCGGTCGGCAAAATTATGTACGGCGATTTCGGGATGATCTATGCGCTCATCGGGGACAACGGCACCCTGTATTCGACTACGGATATTATTGATACGTATGTGTTCCGCTCCTTGCGCCAGATCGGCGACCCTTCTGAAGCCATGGCCGTGGGACTGTTCCAGTCGGTTATCGGATTTATCCTTGTCTTTGGTACCAATGCCGTTACCCGCAAGTACTTCAAAGATGGCGCGTTGTATTAAATCCGGGAAGGAGGAGTATTCATGAAAAGAATTTCAATCAGCAGAACGGTCATGTACACGCTGACAGCGGTCTATTCGGCGCTGTGCCTGCTTCCGATGCTGCTTGTGCTGATGATCTCCATCACGGATGAGGATGCCATTCTTAAGAACGGCTACAGCCTGTTTCCGGAGAAATTCTCTCTGTATGCCTATAAGCTGATCTTTACAAGCGGCTCCCAGGTCATTCAGAGCTACGGCATTTCGATTTTTGTCACTCTCGTCGGTACCACGCTGGCCCTGCTGATTACTTCTATGGCAGGCTATACCCTGGCGAACAAAAATGTGAGGCACCGCAATCTGCTCGCCCTTTACTTTTTTATCACCATGATTTTCTCAGCCGGCATTGTGCCCTGGTATCTGATGAACCGGGCGCTCGGCTTAACCGATAATATACTCGCTCTGATTATTCCGTCGCTGCTGTTCAGCCCGTTCAACCTCTTCCTGGTGCGCAATTTCATGAACGGCATTCCTGACTCGCTGCGGGAATCGGCCACCATCGACGGAGCCAGTGATATTGTCATTGCCTTCAAGATCTATCTTCCGTTATGTAAGCCGGTACTGGCGACGATTGCCCTCTTCTATGGACTGGATTATTGGAACAACTGGTGGAATGCGATCATGCTGATTGACACGAAAGACCTGTACCCGCTGCAATTCATGCTTCTGCAGATGCAATCGGAGATCAGTATGCTGAACGATATGGCCATGCTGGCCGGAACAAGCGACGTTACGCTTCCTTCGGAGTCGGTCAAGATGGCGACAGCCATCGTAACCATCGGACCGATTGTTTTCCTCTATCCTTACTTACAGAAGTACTTCGTGAAAGGGCTCGTGATCGGTTCGGTGAAAGGCTGATGTCATCCCTTAGGGGTTAACATATAGAAGACAACATAAGAGGAGGTCCGTATTATTCATGAGAAAATCCTATGCAACCCTGTTAGCTGTGGTGCTTGCCCTGTCCACCCTGGTTGGGTGCGGCAAGGCCGATAATGCCAGCCCTGGCGCAAATGGAGAAAGCAATGCTTCATCCCCAAATGCAGAGAATGCTAATGCCTCTGAGGTCGTCAAAATCAAATACGTGGTTCCCGGCACCGAGCCCAAAGACTACCAGAAGGTGTTCCAGAAGGTCAATGAGAAGCTGGCTGCTGACGGTGTCGGGGTTGAGGTGGAGAAAATCTACATCCCCTGGGATGCGTGGGACCAGAAGCTGAACCTGATGCTGTCCACCGGGGAAGAGTTCGATCTGTTTCATGTCATGCAGGACCGCACTCCTTTTTCCAACTACTACACCCGCGGTGCACTGGCAGATATCTCTGAAGAGATTGAGAAGTACGGAGCCAACCTGAAAAAGAATATTCCGGAGGATATCTTCAACGGGGCGACCATCGGCGGGAAATATTATATCGTGCCCTCCTATTGGGTTGAAATGGCTAGCGAGGGCCAATTCAATATCCGCCGCGACATTCTCCGCGAGAACCATTTGCAGGAGCCGGCAACTCCGGCTGAGCTGATCAGCGCCTGGGAGACAGTGATGAAGAACTGGAAGGGAAAGAACAAGCCTTACTTAGGCACCCGGGCCGATTTTGACCCGATCAATCTGCATACCTCCATCCTGCACCGGACCTATGACACCTTCCCGTTCACCGTTAAGGATAAGTTCTTCTATGTCAACCAGAACGGAGAGGTCAAATCCTGGATTGAAACCGACGAATTCAAGAAGGATGCCGCCTTCATGCACGAGCTGTACACCAAGGGAATTACGAATCCTGACATTCTGGTCATGAAGCAGGAACAGGTAGATGCCCAGCTCGACAGTGGGGAGTGGTTCGTACGCCTGGGAACGGGCGGAAGCCTGAATGGGCTCCAGAAGTACAATCCGGATGCTACAGTGGACGATATCGGCGTAGTATGGTTTAACCCGGAGAAAGAGTATCTGCGCCCCCTCTCCTTCAAGAACGGAAATGCCGTACCGGCGAACAGCAAACATCCGGAGGCCGCCGTTAAATTTATGGATTGGATGCTGGCCAGCCAGAATAACTACGACCTGGTTCAATATGGCCTTGAGGGTGAGCACTACACCAAAGATGGCGACAAAGGCTTAAAGCCGATCAAAGACCCGAACAACAATAATAATCCGCGGTACAGAGGCTCTGATTCGCAGAACGGCAATGTGAACTTTATGCGTTTTGACCCGGAGAGCAGTATTCCTGAGAACAACAAGGTCTTATTCGAGCCAAATCCGAGTGCGGTCAACAGTATTGCAGCCAACTTTATTTTTGACCCGACGAATGTAAGAACCGAATATACCAATATTCTCTCGGAAGCTTCAGCCAGCATCACTCCAATCTATATGGGGGTCCTGGACTACGACAAGGCCTTCCCCGAAGCGTTGGATAAAATGAAGAAGGCAGGTCTGGATAAGGTCATTGCCGAATATCAAAAACAGTTCAAGGAATATCAAGCTTCTCAGCAATAAAACGAGCTGCAACACCAAAGGAGCGGAGAAATCGTGAGCCTGCATCAGCAAAAACAACAATTTGAAGCAACCAAAACCATCTATGACAGCGCAACTCTGGTATTTAAGAACGTGGACGGATTCGATGTCTATAATATTTCGATTCCTTTTGAACGGGATGGCAAGCGTTACTTGTTCGGCCGGGTGGAACGCCGGGAGGAATGGGCCCGCTCCTGGGTCCGTCTGTTTGAGCAAACAGGCCAGGATGAATGGACTTTGGTGGAGAACAGCATGATCTATACGCTGGAGGACCCGTACATCAGCGAAATAGGTGATGAGCTCGTACTGGGCGGAACGCATGTGCAATATGAAAGAGGCAAATACAGCACGTATTTCGGTTACTTTTACCGGGGGACGGATCTCCACGACTTGTACTACTTCACTACCGGTCCTAACAAAATGAAGGATATCCGCCTTGTTGCTCTGGCGGACGGCAGAATTGGCGTCTTCTCCCGTCCGCGGGGCCATGAGGTGAAGGGCCAATATGGCAGCGAATCCATGATCGGCTTCACGGTGATTGACAAGCTGGAGGATTTGACTGCTGACGTCATTGAGAACGCCCCTTATATTCATGGTATCTTCGGAGCAGGCGAATGGGGAGGCGTTAATCAGGCTTACCTGCTGAGCAGCGGCAAGATCGGAATTGTCGGCCATATTTGTTATTCGCACAAGGATGAGAACGGACAGGAAATCAAGGTCTATCTGAACATGTCCTTCATCTTCGATCCCGTGACCCGGGAATCCCATAACCTGCATCTGATCGGAAGCCGTTCCTGCTACCCGCCCGGACCAGCCAAGGCACCGTATTTGACGGACTGCGTCTTCTCTTCGGGGATCGTGATGCGAGGGGACGGCAAGGCCGATCTGTACAGCGGCGTTGGCGACTGCCAGGCCGGGCGTATTACGATTGACTATCCGTTCGCATCTTACGGAAGCATTGTCTAAATAGATTGAACTAAAAATTCAAGTTAAAGGAAAAGCAATTCAACACCCAAGGAGGATATTCAAACGATGAATCAGGCAAACACACCCATCATAGGAGCATTGGCCTCCAGTCGGCTCATCCGCCGCCATCCGGCCAACCCTGTGCTAGATGCAGCGCGGGTCCCTTACCCCACCGCACTTGTGTTCAACGCGGGAGTGGTTAAGTTTGGCGGCCGGTATGTGATGGTATTCCGCAATGACTACGGCTCCCTTGAGAAGCAGACCCTGGAGCCGTCTCATACAACGGATCTCGGAATCGCATTCAGTGAAGACGGAATTCACTGGACGGCCGGGCCGAAGCCGGTGTTCAAGCTGAACGACGAAGAGTTTGTGCGCGGATACGATCCGCGGCTGACGGTAATTGATGACCGTTGCTACATGTGCTTCGCTGTAGATACGCGGCATGGGATCCGGGGCGGGATCGCAGTCACGGATGATTTTGAATCCTTTGAAATCTTGAGCCTGTCCACGCCGGACCTGCGGAATATGGTCCTATTCCCGGAGAAGATCAACGGCAACTACGTGCGGCTGGAACGGCCGTTCACCGTATACAGCCGCGGTGGCAAGGACCGATTCGACACCTGGATCGCGGAGTCGCCGGATCTCATCTATTGGGGACGTTCCGATCTGTTGCTGGCGGTGGAGCAGGTCCCATTCGCCAATGACAAGATCGGCCCGGCAGCACCGCCCGTGAAGACAGACAAGGGCTGGCTGACCACCTTCCATGCGGTGGATCTTGATCCCGCCAGAGGCAAGAACGGCTGGGAGCCGTCCTGGAAGAAGCGGTATACGGCAGGCATTATGCTGCTGGACCTGGACAATCCGAAGAAAATTCTCGGGATGAGCGCTTCGCCGCTGCTCGCCCCTGAAGCCCCCTACGAAGTAGACGGAGGCTTCCGCAATGATGTCATCTTCCCCGGCGGCATGATTCTGGAGGACGATGGCGAAGTTAAAATCTACTACGGCGCGGCCGACACCGTGGAATGTTTGGCCACCGCGCATGTCGATGATTTGCTTAGGCTTTGTTTGGGGCAGTAAGATAGGTGGCCACTCTGGCCTCCTGACTAGCAGAAGCGGGTATCATCCTTTAGTGAGGATGATACCCGCTTTTTCAAACTATGCTTCAACCGCTTGCGGTAACGTTCTTTCATACTCCTTGTATAACACATAACGCTGGACCCCTCTTGAAGCCTCCACCGCTTCCCGCGCATACCTGACCGCGAGCTCACTGTTGCCCGCTTTGCGTTCAATTCCTGCAAGCACCGCTGATCTCATCCATGGCTTTCGGATTGACTTCAAGTGTTCCCGCGCCTGTGTACTTTTCCCTTCCTCCAGCAAAAGAGCCGCTTCATAGTACGCCCGGTAATCGGGATAGCGGATATACGGCACGGCTTCCTGAATA
This sequence comes from Paenibacillus sp. FSL P2-0089, assembly GCF_038595095.1. Classification (NCBI taxonomy): domain Bacteria; kingdom Bacillati; phylum Bacillota; class Bacilli; order Caryophanales; family Paenibacillaceae; genus Paenibacillus; species Paenibacillus sp. FSL P2-0089. Next base: position 1,462,143 of record NZ_CP152006.1, on the reverse strand, counting down.
GCAGCCATATCTTTGCGGTACCATCCGTAAGCCGCCTTATACGTTGCCTGTACCGCTACCCTTTTATGCTTGCTCATCAGCTGCTCCATAACCGTTCCCGCTTCATCCTCAAGCCTGTTCGCAAGAACATACTGAATATAAAGGGCTGGATTACTTTTTTGGCTGCGCAAAAAAGACTCCACGCGGTCCACACGCTTGTCCAAAACTGCCGGATAATAGAATTGGATTGTAAAAACAATGAGAGTAGCCACCACAGCGCCCACTACGATCAGGATTGGTGAATAGTCATTGAATAATGTGAATAAGACAAACACGAACAGCATGAAATAAACCGTAATGCTCCATCGATAGCGTTTCATTCTAAATCTCCTTTGAGTGTCATCCTATACAAGCAAAAATTCCATTTAAAATATTGTAGCACATTCCATAATCTATCAGCATAAAAGTAGGCTTATGAAAAAACTAATCAGGATAACTACCATATACATAACATAAAACGTTATATAAAACACCTTTATATTATTTTTCATGCACTTTTTAATAAATAAAGTACTCTTCCTTTGTTAAAATCTCTAAAAATAGTTCAATTTCATATTATTCATTGACTGAATTAATATACAATGTTATATTTCTTAACACAATTAATAATATACATAGAGGAAAGGGAGATTGCCTACATGAGTAAGTTGAAACGTCTGCGTAGAACGAAGAGGCAAGTTATAGCTACTTCCATTGCGTTATCTGTTATTGCTTCGGGAGTCATTCCGTTTCAAACGGCCGATGCTTTAACGAGGGTTACTTCATCTAGTGGCACCGTATGGGAGATTCACGATGCTTTTGCACCCAGCTTGGACACAGGAAGCTTGCGTACCGTCGGTACTACACAAGTGCAGGGATTCGGTAATATCTTTGTTAAAGTATCCTCACCTTCAGCTTCCCTGATGAATGGACAAATGATGCGTGGGTTCGACCTCAAGTACGATGGCGTTAATAGATTCACTTCGTCTCAATCTGTCAATCTGGGAAATGTCACCGTCACCCGTGATGTGTATGTGGACACTATCAATAATCGGACTAGATTCTTTGATACTTTTACCAATAAGAATGATATGGCTGTAAAAGTAGATGTATCCTTCGGCGGCTCCTTAGGCTATGGCACAGCGGCCAATGCTTCAGTGGTCAAGGCAACCTACTCCAATGATCTGGACGTGACTACAGACGATTCATGGATTGTGGTCGACAGCAGCGCCAGAAACAATAAACCTCTAGGTGTTGCGGTCGGGTCTCCACATCCATTTAATAATGGATTAACCGCTCTAGGGAATCAACAGCAGAATCCATTCACCACACCTCTGGCCAAGTCCGGTAATGAGGCGAATTTCTATGGCTTCATTAATACCTTGAACCTTGAACCGGGCCAGTCGAAATCCCTGGTGAATTTTGTACAAGTTGGAGAAGCGGGTGAAGCTGGGCTGAACAATCTGGTTGCCACGCTTAATGGACTTAATCAGCAGCTGGATGTATCCGGCTTAACCCCTGCACAGATCCGCTCCATCAGCAACTGGGATATCTCAGGCATAGAGGGACTTAATACTGGAGATACCCTGTTCGTTCCAGAGGCTCCTGCAGCGCAAAGCTTCATCACTTCCTCCCCTTACGATGTTGTGAATAAATCTATTGCACAGATGCAGCAGGATATGATTAGCGGTACAACGACTTCTGTACAAATTACTCAAGCGTATCTGGATCGAATCAAGGCATACGATATGGGGCAACTCGGCTTCCATGCCTTCCTGCATGTATCCGAAACTGCGCTGGCTCAGGCCAAAGCGGCTGACGAAGCCCGTGCACAAGGCGCTAAGGGCGACCTGCTGGGAATTCCGATTGCGATCAAAGATATCTATGACACCAAGGACATGCCGACTACAGGCGGCAGTAAAGCACTTGAAGGCTGGCGGCCTGAATCGGATGCCTTCCAGGTGAATAAGCTGCGGGATGCCGGCGCTGTCATTATTGGTAAAGTCAATACTTCGGAGTTCGCTAACAGCGGAAGCTTTAGTGAAAGCGGCTGGATGCAGACATGGAACGCACTCTATCCTTCGAAAACCTCTTTCGGCTCCAGCGGAGGATCGGCAGTATCGGTTGCAGCTGATTTCGCAGCGGCAGCTATGGGATCGCAGACCGGGGTATCTCTCTATGCTCCGACAACAGGCGCCAGCTTAAAGAGCTTCCGTGGTACAGACGGCATGGCAAGTACGACAGGTGTGCTGCCGCTCACTTGGGGACAGGATTATGCGGGGCCTATCGCCAAAACCGTAACAGACCTGGCCATTATGCTGAATGCTACAACAGGTACGGACCCGCAGGATATTTTCACCGTAACAGCAGATGCAGATCATAAACGTCCGGAGAACTGGAAGGAGTCGCTGGATGCCGGCGCATTGAAAGGAAAGAAAATCGGATACATCCCCGAATCCTTTGTCTCCAGCTACGCAGATGATGATACTGGAGTGGCAGTAAAGAATAAGTTCTCTGAGCTGCAAGCTGCGGGAGCGGAAATGGTTGAAATGTCAAAAATGCCAGCAGCCCCTACCCGTCCTCAAGGCATTAACGGTTCTACCGAAGGCTGGGCGCGCTATATCGAGCTTCATAAAGCCTTCCCTTACGCGGATGGAGCAAGTGTACTCGCCTCAGATAAGGTGCTTATCTATAATCAGAGAGGATATACCGCCCCTACGCGGATGACGGAACAGGCTGTACAGGATTACATCAAGTATAGAACGGACTATAAAGAAGTGATCAAAGGCTGGATGGACGAGAATGGCGTGGATGCCATTGTCTATGCAGGCTTCATCAGTGACGTGTATAACAATGACGCATCAGCCTCTCAGTTAAGCTCTGACCGCAACACGGGAGTATTAACGTCTAATGTCGGCCTCCCTACCGTAGTGGTTCCTGTAGGAACGAACGACAGCGGTTATTCGATCTCGATGCAGCTTGTGGGCAGAGCATGGGACGATGCCAAAGTTCTAGGTATGGGCTATGCGCTTGAGCAGCAAAGTCAAGCCAGACTGCTTACCGCTTTTGCTCCAGCACTCCCATATGTTCCAACCCCTACTGATCCTGATCCAGTAGATAATGAACCAAGCAATCCAAGTCCTGGAGGAGGTACCGGAACTCCACCGGTAACAGCAACACCAACGCCAACACCTACAGCTACACCGGCTCCTACAGCTACACCAGCACCAGCAGAAACAACAGCACCGACACCTGCGCCGGAAGTGGTAAGTTTTACAGATACACTGAATCATTGGGCAAAAGCAAGCATTGACCTGCTGATCTCCAAAGGATTGCTGACGGGTTATGAAGATGGAACCTTCCGTCCGAATGCAGGCTTGACCCGTGCCGAAGCCATTAAGGTCATTACAACGCACATGGGGCTTGACGGACAAGCAAGCAGCTTCACCGATGTATCTGGAGCACATTGGGCAAACAAGTTCATCGGCGCAGCCGCCAGTGCCGGCCTGATGAACGGTTATAGCGACGGCACCTTCCGTCCAAACGTGAAGATTAGCCGCAGTGAATTAGCCACACTAATCACCAGAGCCTTTAAGCTGACTGGTACCGGAACCACCTCATTCAAGGATGTTAATAAAGAGGCCTGGTATTATAACTCCATTGATGCACTGGCATCGAATAAAATTATTACCGGATACGAAGACAGTACATTTAAGCCTGCAAAAGACATTACCCGGGCAGAGTTCGCTACTATGGTGGCGAGGCTGTTGGAGAGCGGGAAGTAAGAGGAGTTATTATTAAAAGTATAGAATTCACAGGAAAGGCCATCCCGAAAGGGATGGCCTTTAACTTGCTGTAACAAATTCTTGATTTGTACTGCTGCTTGTGGTTAAAGTTTCATTTAGTGAATGCAAAAATAACGAGAATTATAAACATAACAAAAAAAATTGTGAATATTATCAAGCTAATTTTTACATGATTATAAATCCTCATCAATTCCGGTTTTCTTTCTATCAACTTTAAGGAGGATAGGGATAGTAATGGGATACTCAGTAGTGCTATAAACGCTGGTATTATAGTAATCATGCTTGATGGATCAACATAATTGTACTTTTTCAAAATAGTAACAGTGCCTATTCCCATCATTGCTATCCCAAATAAAATTAATGCAAAACCCATCATTTTATTTAGTCTGCTTGCATAATACGATATGGCTAGCAAGCATGTACCACATCCAAAAGTGAATATTAGTACACCATTGTAAGAAAATGAATTAAAAAAAGTTAACACTTTAACACCTCTAATAATTAATCCAATCTGTTACTTCACCGATAGCATACCCAGCAGCGCCTCCTATAAGTACAACAGCTCCTGACAAATAACTAAAGGATACAGTAGAGTTATTGTTTGCATCACAGAACAAACCAACCCGCTAGACCCAATAATGTTAAGCTCACTCTAACGGGCCAATTCTATTCACCCACTCTCATTCACGCTTTAGAATCAACCCCGTCACCTTACTCCAAGGTACGGTAGGGTCATGTTGCACAATATAGGCTTTGGAAAAGCGGTCCAGGTAAGAGTTCTCATGTGACTTCGGAGATAGGATAATTAATTTGCGCTTTAGCTCGCTCGCATAGAGATCAAATACTTTTAACTTCCGCTGCTCATCTAACGCACTATCGAATTCATCCATCACAATAAACCCCGGTGCCGTTTGCAGATTCTGTAACAAAGCGAGTGCAAACAGTAGTGAACTAAGCGACTCCTCCCCGCCAGAGACACCCTTACCAACTCTTCCTCCCCGTGCCTTCACACTGACATCCTCTAACGTTCCCCGGTGCCCTTCCTTACGGGCTCTTATGAATAAATGGAACAGCACCCGTCCCTTGCGATCCTCTTGCTGCTTCCAATCAATCTGCCCCTCGAACTGAAAACCGCTCATGTAGTTCTTGAATCGCTGCTGAATTTCAAGCACTCTCATATTAATGGTTGTCTCCAATTGATCCCTGAGCGTCTCAGCCCGTTCTTGATTCTCTTCATACAATAAGCTTGTCCGCTTATACTCATCCTGCAGCCGGTGAACCTCTTCTTCAATGACTTTGTAATTCTCAGGTGCAGCAGGGTCTAGACCCGATTCATACCTGGCATTATCAAATGTAACCTTCCCGGACTCATATTCTTGACGGAGCTTGGTAACTGACTGCGGTTTTTTCACATTACTAAGTTCTGGTTCAGGCTCGTTAACCAGCTCATCATAAATAAACCGGGCTGTTCCTTTGAAATTCTCAATTTCTTCGATGGCCGTAAGCAGATTTATTTGTGATGTCTCAAGCGCCTCATGGGTATCTTTTAATTGGATATTCATTTGCTGCAACGTACGCGTTACCTGTTCAACATCATCTTGATTCTTGGCAAAATTCCGGTTTTGCCGGCGTTCATTACCGTCTATACGATCAAGCTGTTCTTCAAGAGTGTCAGATTGCTGCTTCATCATATCCTGTTGCGCGGCTAAGCTCTGGCGGTGCTTTGTCTTCTGCTGCAACGTCTCATACTTTTCCTTCTGCTGTCCCAAGCGTACATAAAAATTCGCTTCCTGCTGCAAAATTTCCTGTGTATGCTCCAGCTTGACCTGTTTCTCGAGGATTTTTTTGTGCACAACCTTTATTTCCTGAAGCTGCTGCTTCTGCTCGTCAAGACGTAGCACTTCAAGTGCATATTTCGCAGCACGTCCTTCACGTTCATGCTTCTTGGTGAGGAAAGCTTCGGATTCACGAACAGCTTGAATAATCGCATGCAATTCCTGCATAGTCTGTGTATCACTCTTAATGGAGTCTTCGATATCCGCAAGCACTGTATTTAATTGGCTAATTTTCTTCTGAATTTCCTCTTTACGTTTCTGCAGAGCCTTCTGGCTTAGGATATAGTTCTTCTTCTCCTGTGGCCCGCGAATCCCCCTCGGATCAATCAGCAGACCCTTCTCTACACGTATTTCTCCTGCCTGATAGAATTGCTCAACCCACCATAGAGCTTTAACTGCATGTGGGAACACATCATCACTGATGCCTTTTTTCAAATGAATCTGAAGCTCCTGAATGTCAGTAACCGATCGATCCGGCACGATACTCCGCAGAGGAACATGATACAAATCATTCGGAGCCTGTACATGCATACCATCAAAAAATACTGTATATTTAATAGCTTCGAATTGCTCCTCTGCTGCGGGCCGGGCGGACTCGTGTAATTCAACCAGCTCATTTAAGGTATAAGCACGCACCCCATTCGCTTTAAATAGCGCAAGTGATTCTCTTTGGCGGTCCGACCATAATTGATTATGCTCAAGCTGAAATCCCTCTTCCGTTAATGCCTGAAGCAGCTTCGCCTTCTTATCTCGTTCATGCTTAAAGTCTCGAATTCTTTGCTCTAATGCTGCAATATTCTTATCCACATCATAACTGCTGTGATATTGCCATAACCGTCCCTGATGTTCGTACTCCAGTGCCTTATCCTGCTGAATCTGCGCATGCAGAATATAGCTTGAATTCATTAATTTCGCTATCATACCCTCGGATTCCTGGATGTCTGCATCAGCCTTCGCCAAGTCACGATTCCGTTCTTGAAGCTGTAAAGTGATTGCCTCGAGCTGCGCCTGTACCTCTTCTTCAGTGCGCGTAATTCCAGACTTTTCTTGATTGAGCTCCTTCAGCCGGTGGTTCAATTCATTAATAACGTTCGTGGTTTCATTTATTTCATTATTCACAAGAGATAGCTTCTCCTGTAATAAAGTGATTTCCTCGTTAATCTGCTCTTTTTCCGCTTGGACCTGCGTTAGCTCATAAGTAATCCGCTCGGCTTGCTCCTGCAATAGGTCAAGGTTGTCCTTCGTTGCTTCCTGGTCCACGAGCAATTGTTCTTGTTTGGCTAATAAATGCTGTTGTTCCTGCTTATAAAAGGTTTCTAATTTCAGCAGTGCTCCAGCGTACATCCGGCCTCCTTGTACAAGACGCTTGCGATTATCCTCATACCGTTCCAGCGCTGCCTTAGCAATTCCCAGCCATTGCTTTTTATTGGAAACGTTAATATCAGCTGTTCTTAGACTCTCCTGCACTTCCTTCAACTTCTCCATACTTTCTTCCCAGTTGTGCTGTACCTGATTAATGCCATGCATTTCAGCAAAAATACGAAACCGCTCCTGCGGGTCCATGACCGCGAATTGATTAACCTCCTGCTGATACCAAATCAGGTAGAACAGGTCGGGATCAATTTTGTATTTGTACTGGAGGTCCTTCTTGTACGTAGTGAAATTGTATTGCCGGTCACCTGAAGTATACTTAATAGTCTCATCCCATTGCTCCGGATCATCCCCCGATTGAATGATAAATTCCTTCTTGGCCGGCTGTCCCGGTTCCTGCACAATATAAATCGAGAATTCGATAAAAGCAGGGGCATCCATGCGCACGCTTCCCTCATTCTTAAACAATAGCCGAATATGAGCTTTCCACGTATCATCCGGAAGAAGATTGCGGGATTTTAGACCCTCTAAGTCTACCTTGGAAGAATACAAAACAACCCCCATGCAGTACGTTATGGTAGATTTCCCTGCTCCATTCGGGCCGGTGATCAAGATATGTGATTCTTGTCCTGACAAGTCCATCATCGTTGGCTGATAATCCCGAATGCCAGTAAACCACATTTTCCAAGGTATCATTATGCTTCGTCAGTTCCTTCCTGATACAGATTATATCGTTTGAAAAACTTCAGAACTTCCTCTTTGTTTAATTGATTGGATTGACTGAATTCAATCGTACGGCGCAGAAAGGAATCCGAGAACATATTAGCCCCAATTCCAGTGATGGTATACGCCTTCTCATTTGAATTGGTATCATATTCTTCGACTGCCCCGATTTTTTTCAATTGGTCTATATTTAGAATCAAACGCTGATTTGCCTTTGTCGTCTCATGTCCAAGAGCATTTAACAATTGATCGAATAGCGTGAACTCATGCTGCAACACTTCTTGCTGATAAAAGATAAACAAGAGAATGGCCAGACTTTCTTTGGACAATGTACTGCGTGCCGATCGGGCAGGAACCCGCATCATCACGATCACCTGATCTCTTTTCACATCATAGATTACTTTGAAATACCGGCTTACCGCCTGATTAACCCGCATTAAAAATGAATTGAACTGCTCATCATCATTAGATATCTTTAACTGCTTCTCTACCTCGCGCCGGGATAAGCCGAAATTGCCCACACGTATTGTTGCAGAGGATGAGAATAAAAGATTCATAAACACGATTTCTTCCGCCTCGGTTAACATGCCTTTGATTGCCTGCATGACATTAAGCGGATTTACATTACATTCATCCGTCAAGCTCATCGTCACTCCTCTTCTGCCTGTTCATTGAAGCTTTGTTATGCTTAACGACTTGATTAATATCCTTCGGATTCATCCAGTCCCATTCCTTGTCATATCGGGGGGCTTGGGATTCTGATTCCGCCGCCGCTTCCTCCATTGTCAGCTTCTTGCTGCCTACTAACGCAGATAACGCCGTAAGTGCGTTAATCGCATCGCCCCACTCCGCAGATGTTGCTTCAATGATTACCGTCTCTAGCGGAGCTTGCTCCACTTCCTGCATGAATCCTTCAATGGCGTCCGTCTCAATCATAGATTTCGTCAGCAACCACGCTGAATCTCCCATCATATCCTCTAATTGTGTAATATCAATCTCCTCATGGATATATTGGGTGTCCTGGATATCTTCCTGCATCCGGTCCACTAGCGGCTCATAGTCCTCCAGATAATGAATAGCTTCACTAATAGCTGCACCGGACAGCGGCGCGGCGAATTTAACAGGCATCCACAGACCATCCATGGACTCCCCCTCGTATTCATTCTGCTCCATAAAGCTCATAATCTGATGAGCATTAGGAATGTCCGATTCTGGAGGCGGGTCATACATTTGAGTAATGAACATCCGAACTTTTTCGGGATTAATCGAGGACAAGAGCATCGTTTGCTTCATCATCGTAAATTTGAGATATTTATTAATCATCCCCATGCTCAGATTCGTGCCATCGGCAAGCGCAGATGTTCCTGCCTGCATTAAATCACTGAGTACCAGACTGTCCTCTAATGTATGAAATTGACGGAAACGCTCCGTCAGCTTCATCTCCAGCTCCTGCATCAACTGATGGATAATCTCTAACTGAGGCAGTGCATTGCGGTCCGCCAGCATTTCTAATTCACGTTCCTTCATCAATTGTATAGCATTTTCCACGTTGCGAATCATACTGGCAATTTTGTTACCGCCGGAAATGCCATGATCATCATAGGCTTCGCTAAGCTCGGCATCCCGTCTGGCCTGGAATAACGATCGACCAATATCATCATGCATGTAATAGGCTAAAGAATCATTAGCAAGCCGTATGAGCGTATCCATCATCCGCTTCCCTACATCACGCATTTTTAGCTGCCTGGTTTGTTTGGATATCCAGTTATACTTCACCAGGACATTTACAATCTGTTCAACCTTTTTCTTGCTTGGCGGGTCAAGGTCCTCATAGCGGTTCCGGTAACGAAAATACAGGGTATCTACGTTCTCAATCGGTTCATCCAGCCCCAGGGCCTCCTCATTGAGCAGTTGAATAATACGTAAGAACCGTAAAATTTCGATAGGCGTCTGCAGAAAGTTCTGGGAGCCCAGATCATTCAATACCCCTGACAACAGAGCAATATCCCTTAAGGCCTGGTGCATTTCCGGCCCGGATTCGTCAGTCTGAAAAATTGAAATTAATGGTTGATCCAGCTTCTCCAATCCTCTGCCTCCCCTAACACAATCTCTTGTTCCAACTTCATATACTGTAGCAAATCCTCCAGACGCTGTTGATACTCCGGCCAACTGGTTAGTATGGAGCGATCAGGGCAGATCCATTTATGTCGCACATCATGTCCACTAAGCGACTGGTACATTTCCCTTGCAATTTGCAGCCCCGCCTCATCATAATCACTCCACATGATTACTTGATCAATGGCGCTGTTATTCATTAATTGCCTGATAAAATACCGGTGCACACTCCGGATATGGCCGTCCACACATATAATCACAGAATTAGTCGCCTGCAAGAAATGGGGTTCTGCTGACATCCGCGTCAAAACAGCCCGATTCTCGACTAACCATAGCGTAGTTGCTGCGGTTGAATACTGGTCTTGGGATACTGAAATATTGGTTAAGGCATGAACAGGTCCTGCCTGGAAATTGGACCATTTCCCTTCAAGGGTACCGGCAAAATAGATCGGCGTAATCTGCCCTCCGCTTATCATTCCTAATGCTTCAGCTGGCTGACCGCTTAGCGTCTCTAGCATGTTAAGAAACTCTATTTTAGACAGATCAAATGCCTTAGAGCCTCCAATACCCGGGTAATACTGCGCGCCAATTTCTTTCCAGTCAAATATTTCTTTGGTACAAGAAATCATGCCAAAAGCCAGTAAAAAGTGTAATGAATGGATTCTCTTAGATACGCTCCAATTCGCAGGGAAAACAACCTGATCCTTCAACGTACCAATACTCCACGCTAAACTATCCGTTAAGAATATTGTCAAACCCTTTAACTGAAGCATCCGTTCGCCCGGTACACACATTATTTCTTCCATTCGCCGGGCAGCTTCTGACTGATAAAACGTAAATTGATCTATTATATCCCTTTCTGTGTCTTTTTGCTTATTTATCAGTTGAACATATAATAAATACCCCATACGGTAATATATCCGGTCTACCGATTTCCCGTCTTGCTTGAACCGGACCTCCTTCACAATCCATCCCTTACTCAGCCAGTCAAAAGTTTGTTGATTGTCATCTAATAAGGCACGCTTCCCCACTGTCCAGCGTAACAGCTGCTGCTCCGGAGGTTCTTCGGCACTTAAGCCATCCTGCCATGCAACGGTAATGATCCCTACTCTTCGTAGCGTACGGGCAGTCCTTTTTACAATATCTATATCAACAAGAGAATCATCACTTATTACTGTTGGCATCTCCAGTTGCTCATCTTTTTTCAAATAATTTCGGCTTATAAACGAAAGGATATCATCTGAAGTATTCACTTTTGCCTCCTACCCTAAGCTCTTTAATTACATATTCAAGCTGCTTAGATAAGTATAGCGGAAAGTAGAATGCTCTACGATGATACCCAAAATTTGTTCATGATATAGAAACATAAATAGCCTGTAGGAATGAGACGTTATTCTCTCATCTCTACAGGCTATTATTCTCAGCGGATGCATCTATGTCGTCCGCTAGTAAGGTTATAGAAAATCCACACTAATAAATAATATTAGCTCGGGCAATCTTTCCAAGATGATAAGCGCTAGGTTTAGGAGTGCGCTCCTGTGTCTGCCGGTCTACTTCAATTAACCCGAAACGCTTGGAGAATCCAAGCTGCCATTCAAAATTATCAAGTAGTGACCAATGCAAATACCCCTTAACTGGAATCCCGTCAGCAATACATGCAGCCACACCCTTTAAAGCCCGATCAATAAAAGCAACACGGCGTGTATCATCATCCGTAGCAACACCATTCTCCGTTACGATAATCGGCTTGTTCAGATGCTTCGAAGCACAACGAATAACATTCTCTAGAGCTTCGGGATAGAATTCGTAACCCATCTGGGTACGCTCTCTATCAGCAGGTACAGGGATGAGACCATCCGGTCCGTAGATCTCACGTGAATAGTTCTGTAAGGCCAGGAAATCATCGTCCTCCATATAAGGAAGGAATTGTAGAAATTCCTCATGTAATTCATGAGCAGCCTGTTCTTCTCCACCAGGGACGGACTGAAAATCAAAGAGCGACATGCTTAATCCGATTTTAGTGTTCGGACTAACCTGCCGGATAGCCGCCCTTGCCTCCACATGCGATTGGAAGATGATGTGCAGGCCTTTTTCGGAACGTGGTGACAGGAAGGTATGCACCTCCATGGGTGGTATACCAAATGCTTGGGACAATTCAGCATAGTAGTCCCGCATTTGTTCTTGAAAATCCATGTTCATGCCAAGTTGTCCTGCTGCAGATCCCCCCTGCTGATACTGCTTCATAACTTTTGCAATTCCAATAGAAATATTTGCCTCATTGATTGTACATACATAAGGAATTTGATCTCCTAATTGGCTCATGACATGAGCACAATAACGTGCAAACCTTGCTGGCGTACCTTCAGCTTCCCAGCCTCCGGCGCTAATAAGCCATTGCGGGGAGGTGAAATGATGAAGCGTTACGACCGGGGTTACATTCAAGTTGCTGCAAGTTCTTAATACATCCCGGTAATGTTCCATGGCTGCTTCATCGAATTGCCCTTCCTCCGGTTCAATCCGGGCCCACTCGATGGAAAAGCGATAAGAATTGAGGCCAAGTGCGGCTAAACGTCCGCTCAGAAATTGATTGTTCATTCTGTCGACTTCTATCGGTACATGATCAAAATAGAGGTCGATTTGCTCCCACTTTATGAAGAAATCAAACATGTTAACACTTATCTTCAGATTCAGTCAATCCGCTATAAAGACAGGTTTACCTATTCCATTGAAACCGATAAGATGATCGAGGATATGCTTGTTCCACCTATGCTTATTCAAAATTTTGTGGAGAACTCCATTAAATATGCTATACAACCCGATAAATCAACACATATTTCAGTTAAAATTGTCGCGATCGAACTCGATTTCTACCCATTTGCTAAAATAATGATTTCCGACACAGGAAACGGATATCCTGCAGCTCAACTAGAGCAATTGAATCAAGGGAAAGCTATAGTTGATAGCAAGGCTGAGCATATTGGAGTCAGTAATACCCTGCAGCGTCTCTCCTTGTTATTTGAGGGAAAAGCAAAATGGCGCTTTTATAATCAAAACGGCGCCGTAAGTGAACTCATCTTGCCTGCGCTCTTCCAAGAATAAGTAAAGTCACAGTTAGCACCTCGGACGTCATGAGTTGAGTGCGGCGTATTACGATCGACTATCCGTTCGCACCCTATGGAAGCATTGGCCTAGAACACTTTTCGTACTCCAAGATGATCTGATCAGACTTTGTCTGGGACAGTGAAGCAAAAGCGGGTATCATCCTTGAATGAGGATGATACCCGCTTTCTCTATCCTTCCAGTTCGACCGCAAGACAATGCACGTACGGCGTCGGCAGATGTTCCGGCAAAGATACAACCAGCGGGCCTAATGCCTGGCTGAATTCTACCGGTCCTGCACCGAGCAGACGCACGTGTCTAACCCGTTCTTCCGGCCCGAATGACCGTATGACAGCCATCCGGTCACCGGGTGCCTTCATCTGGAAGGCGTAGACCGTATTCCCTTTCTGCGTGAACCGGAAATCCGTCGCATCCCACTCCACCCTGTCCTCTTTGTATTGCTCGATAACCACGCGCGAATTCCCTTCGCCAGACACGTGGAACGGCCTCGTCCCGTAGACGCCTTCCGAAGATACAGCCATCCACTGAGCCATCTCCTGAAGAATATATCGGCATTCGTCATCAATTGTTCCATCCGGTCTCTGGGGTATATTTAGCAACAGATTGCCGTTCTTGGAGATGATATCGATCAGGATTTCAATCACGTGATCCGGTCTCTTGTATACGGCTTTGGCATTATAGAACCAGTCACCGACACAGGTGTCCGTCTGCCAGGGCTCTTCCTTGATACCCGGCTCCTGGCTGCGTTCGATATCCAGGACGCCGACCGAGTACACTGCTTTCCTGCGGTCTTTCTGATTATAGACCGCCTTATTCACGCCTCCGTTACGGGCGGCGCTGCTGTTATAGAGATGGGCAACTGCCTGAAGCCCTGCCGCCATAACCGCCTCATCCGGCGCAGTCGCCGCATCCTGAAAGATGTCAGTGAACGGAAGTGCTCCGTCGGAATACAGCAGATCCGGCTGGTACAGATCGATGAGCTCCATCATCACATCCAGCCAGCGCTGATGCCACTCCGGCTCGGTGGCATACCACGGATCCAGATCGTACATCTTTTTATCTGCGTGATAATACATCTGATTGGGCAGGTACAGGTCTTCGTATTGCGGATCATTGCCATCGTATGGGACACCCTTGTACAGGCCTTCCTTATCCTGTCCCTTATTGCTCTGGAACCAGCTGAACGTTGCTCCAAGATGCTCGGTCAGGCCGAATGGCAAGCCCCGCTTGTCTGCTGCTGCTTTCCACAAGGCCACGATATCCTTCTTGGGTCCCATCTGAACGGAATTCCAGCGGTGCAGCCTGGAATCGTAATTGAAGAAGTTGTCATGGTGCATCGCCTGCGCCACGAAATATTTGGCACCCGCAGCCTGATACAGATCCATCAGCTCTTCGGGATCGAACTTCTCTGCCTTCCAGAGCTGGACAATGTCCTTGTAGCCAAAGACCGACGGATGGCCGTAATGACGGATATGATAGCGGTATTGGTCCGAACCTTCAAAGTACATGTTACGGGCGTACCAGTCACCGAACATCGGCACGGACTGCGCTCCCCAGTGTGACCAGATTCCCAGCTTCGCATCCCGGAACCAGGCTGGACATTCGAAGGTTTGCAGGGAAGCAAGCTTCGGCTCAAACGGTCCTTTGACCCTAGCAGATGTCTTCATTGAACGTTCCTCCAATTCGCTTTGTGTTTTAGAGACGGGTAATATGCCTGTAACTATTCTTTCACCGAACCGATCATGACCCCCTGCACAAAATACTTCTGCACAAAAGGATAAATGATCAGAATGGGAACAGTTGTAATGACGATCAGTGAATATTTCAAAAGCGTCTCCATGTTCTTCATCATGGTCAACCGCTGAGGGTCGAGCGACGCGGACATGCTGGTGTAGTCGATTTTGTTCTCGACCAGAATCTGGCGAAGCACCAATTGCAGCGGATACAGAGACTGTGAATTCAGAAAGATCAGTGCATTAAAATATGAGTTCCATAACCCCACCGCCGACCATAGCATCAGGACAGCAAGAATCGGCTTCGATAACGGCAAGACGATACGGGTCAGGAACTTGAAGTCCCCGCAGCCATCCAGCTGGGCAGCCTCGTACATTTCCTTCGGCAGCGAATTCTGGAAGAACGTCTTCGCAATGATAATCGAGTAAATATTGAGTGCCGACGGCACGATAATCGCCCATGGCGTATTGAGCATCCCCAGATCCTTGACTACAAGATAAAAAGGAATAAGTCCTCCGTTAAACAGCATCGCGAACAGAATCGCCCAGATCCAGATGTTGCGTCCAACCATCTCTTTTCTTGACAATGGATAGGCCATCATGACAGTAAGCGATACGCTCAGCAGGGTGCCGCCCACCGTGTAGAGCAGCGAGTTGACGAATCCCGTCCACACCGCATTGTATTGAAAAACACCGATATAGCCGTCCAGCGTGAAATCAACCGGCAGCAGCCAGACCTTGCCTCCCTGTACGGCCGCTGCCGAGCTGAAAGAGGAACTGACGATAAAGATCAGAGGGTACAATACCAAAAGCAGAACTATTGTTAATCCGGTGTACACGCAAAATAAAAAGATGCGGTCTGAGCCGGACTCCCGAATCGCGGATGTGCGACGCATGAAATTTCCTCCTAACCTAGAACAGACTGCTGTCTGAAACTTTACGGGCGCTATAGTTGACCGCGGTAATCAGGATCAGGCCGATGACAGAGTTGAATAAGCTGATCGCTGTCGCAAAGCTGAAGTCGGCGTTAACCAGTCCGATCTTGTACACATACGTGGATATAACTTCCGAACTGCTTAGATTAAGGTTGTTCTGGAGCAGGAATACTTTCTCGAAGCCGATACTGAGCAGCCCGCCCACGCTGAGAATCATCAGGATAATAATGGTGGAGCTGATGCCTGGCAGATCAATATAGCGGATCTTTTGCAGCCGGCTGGCTCCGTCAATTCTTGCCGCCTCGTACAATTCAGGATTGACGCTGGCCAAAGCCGCAAGATAGATAATTGCCGCATACCCGGTTTCTTGCCAGATGCCCGACCAGACATAGACCGACGAGAAGCTGTCGGCGCTTGCCAAGACATTCGGAGGATTGTTGTTGCCGAGCAGACTGGAGAACAGCGCCAGAGGGCCGCTCGTCGGAGACAGCATGATCTGGATCATACCGACCAGGATAACCGTCGAGATAAAATACGGCGCGTAAGTAAACATTTGCACGGTTTTTTTGAAGCGGACATGCTTCACTTCGTTCAGCGCCAGCGCCAGAATGAGCGAGCACGGGATCGACACGATCAGATAGTACAGGCTCAGGACCAGCGTATTCTTGACCAGCGGCCAGAAATACGGTGACGAGAGAAACAGCTCGAACTGCTGAAGGCCGACCCAGGGACTCCCCCAGATACCCTGAACCGGATTAAAGTTGCGGAAGGCAATCTGAACGCCAACCATCGGCCAATAGCTGAACACGAGCAGAAAAGCTGTCGGGAGCGCGATGATGGCGTACAGCGGCCAGTGCCGGACTATGCGTTGCCGTAATTCAGAATTCGGTTTCATCGTCGATCATTCCTCGCTTAAAAAAGTTGCATCATCCGCTCCGGAGTACCGCGGAGCGGATGATGCCCATGCCGCTTTAGTGCAGCGATTCGAGATTCTTCACCACTGCATCATCGCGCTGGTAGCTGCTCGTATCAAACGGGCTCACGATCGCTTCTTCGGTGATGCTCAGGAAGTCTGCCAGACCCAGCTTCTTCACACCCTCCACATATGCATCCCAGTCCTTGTCGATCGATTTATTGCCGACGATGAACTCGGCGGTCCATTGGTTGACGTATGAAGTAATGTTGGTCTTCAGCTGGGAATATTGCTGCGACTTGGCGGGATCGATCCAGATTGAGGCTGGCACAACCTGCGCCGGCTGCTTGCCTTTGTAATCCTTCTCCGTATAGTAGTGCAGCAGCGCTTCCGAGCCGGAGCCATCCGGCGTGAACGGGGATTTGGCGACGATGCTGTTGCGCCATTCCTCCGACTGGTAGATCGGCCCCAGCTGATTCCAGCCCCGGGTGAACGGTGTCGGCGGCTGAAAATCAATATCGAACAGCGCCGGTGTCCCGACCAGTCCGGTTTCACCTTCCTTAGCTCTAGTCCAGTATTCGCCTTCCGGCCCCATGTTCGCCATGGTCGCGCCTTCCGGCGTCCAGATGAAATTCAGCAGCTTCATGATGGCAATTTTCTCTTCTTCTGATGCTTTATTCGTAATGGTGAAGACGGCTCCACTGACGCCATTGCCGCTGAATGCCGCGTATTGGGCGCCCCCCGGACCTTTGAGCGGCGGGATGGTGACCCAGTCAATGATTTCACTCATGTTCTCGGCTCCGACGACGCAGTTGATGCAGCCCCAAGGCACTACGCCCACTTCATGATTGATCGCTTGCTTGCTGAGCACATCATTCGTCTGGGTAAATGCCGCACTGCTGATCAGACCTTTGCTGTACAAGCGGTTAATATAGGAGAGCCCGTCTTTCCATTCATCCTTGATTGCGGCAAATTCAAGCTTTCCGTTATTTATCTCCAGGCGGTTCCCGCCGTCGTTATACACGAAGGCATTCATCAGGAACGTCGTCGGATCGGAGTTCCAGCCGTCCGTGGACCCTGTAAGCGGCAGGATGCCGTTCGACTTAAAAACCTCCAGCATATGCTCGAATTCATCCGTAGTCGTCGGAATACTAAGACCGTACTTTTCCAGGAGCGGCTCATATACCCACAGCTTGCTGGAGTAGTAGCAGTGCAGGCAGTAGTTATAGAACGGCAGGCCGTAAATGTTGCCGTCCGGAGCGTATACCCCTTGCTTGAGCGCCGGCGTGTTCTCGATTTCCTTCCAGACATTAGGCGCATACTCTTTCAGGAGATCGTTTAAGGGCACAAATACGCCTTGCTTGCCGTATTTCAGCAGGTCCTCATTGGTGAACTGCCCTGCCCAGAAGATCGAAGGATAATCTCCGCTGGCCAGCAGCAGCGGCTGCTTGGTCGTAACATCCGTGTTAGGTACAGTTGACCACTTGATATCTATATTAAATTTCTCTTCGGCATACGTTGTGAACCAGTTGGTATCCATATTCCCGTTGGTGCTCGAAGTGCCGGCGAACAGATTGACAGTGACAGGCTTGCCTTGTCCGGATGAGTCCGTCGGATCCGTTGCGTTTGTACCCGATACACCAGCCGGCGTGGTAGCGCTTTCTTTTTTACCGTTATTACTTTGCGAACATCCGGCTAACAGTATAATGACCATGATCGTTAACATTAAAATTACGGTTTTGCGTTTCCCGTTCATCCTTGAAGCCCCCTCTATTTTATTCATGCTGTACAACGATACTGCGAATCACCCCCTTAAACTGAATAATCCATTCTTAAAATTATATAAGATTATCACTGCTGCTTCAGACAAACAATAACTGTAGCGGAATGAAAATGAATACCCTTTCAAAACTGTTGATGAAGGATAAACAGACCTCTAGCCATTATTTTAGTCCAATAAACAGAAGGTTAGGTGCTGCATTTCGTTCAAACTTTGTCTTGATTATAAGGGATGGCAGTTCAGAGTAAAATCAGGTAAAATTAAAGTATCATATAAAAAAATGAAAGTTGTTGATGGTCCATGGAGCGTTATATGAAGCATTACATGAAGCAATTTCTCGTCACCACTTTGGATCGGACACTGCCGATTTATATAGAACTGACGGGCTATAATGAATGGCAAGAGGAATTTGACCGGCCAGAGGGCTATCACTGCTATCACTGGCTGCATACGGTAAGCGGGGAAGGCCAATTCGAATGTTCGGGAACCACGGTTACGCTTGGACCGAACCAGGGAATCCTGCTTCCTCCACATGTCCCGCATCGTTATGTCACCTTATCACACCCGTGGTCCACCTGGTACGTTACCTTCAATGGTAATTTAGCTCCGACCATTATCTCCTCATTGGGATTGGCTACATCTACGGTCATTAGCTGGGAGCCCGGCTCCAGGCTGTCCAAGATTCATTACAGAACGCGCCATCTGGAGCAACGGCCATCCGAATTCAGCGGAATGGACAGCTCGGCTTTCGTCTATCGCTTCCTGATCGATCTAAAGCGCTTTGGACAAGTGGATAACCAGCGCTCCTATTCCCAGCATTCGAAACGTCTGCTACCCATGATTCAGTTTTTGGAGAATAATTTTCATGATCCCGGCATCGGTCTGGCCAATCTTTCCGAGTTCACCGGCCTCAGTTCGCAGCGGCTAAATTATTTATTCCGCATAACCACCGGTATGAGCCCTTATCAATATTTGATTCATTTACGCATTCAAAAGGCCAAGGAGCACCTGATCCTGGACAAACACCTGACCATCAAAGCCATTGCCACACTTGTCGGTTTTTTGGACGCGAGCCATTTCATCTCCACCTTCCGCAAATTCGAGGCAATTACGCCCCAGCGCTTCCGGGAGCTTAATTGAAGATGCTGTAAATATCAATAAACCGGAACCTCTTCTTGCTTTATTACTCGTTATTTAAATGTGACATTGTTTATAGACCAACAAAAAAGACCCGCCTATGGCAGGTCTGCTTTGTCTCTCACCGCTTCGCCTTATAATACCCCAATACGGTAATATATCCGGTCTACGGATTTCCCAGCTTGCTTGAACCGGACCTCTTTCACAATCCTTCCCTTACTCAGCCAGTCAAAAATTAGTTTTTCTTAAGAAATGATTTCTATAGTTACCGTATAAACATAGATACCTTTCTTAATTTGATAGGGATCGTGAATATTTTTGGTCCAGCCGGTATCTCCGCCAAGACCTGCATGTTTGTGATCAATATGAAGATAAACAGAATCTGAATTTCCCAGTTCGTCTTCATAGGCGGCGTTGTCATATTGCTCAATACTGTGCCCATGAATATCAAAATGGAAATGTCCCGCTGCCGATACTTTTACTTCTTGTTCATTGGATGACAAATATAAATAGCGGACATCCTCCTTACCACCGCATTCTACCGGTAAGATATAGGGTACGTGCTGCTGTTCTACAGTGCTCTCATATACTCCAACGAATGCGGCAGATTTACGATCCGCGTAGTTTTCCCATGGCCCGCGGCCATACCATTTCATCTTCTTCCAGGCATCCGAGAACTTAAAGCTTAGCCCAATTCTCGGGAGAGTGTCGACCTTGGCATTGTTCACAACTGTATTGGTGATTTCTATCCCTTTGCCGCCGACGGTATAATTGGTTTTGGTTTCAATGCATCCATGATAGATACAATTAACTTGAATGATAACAGCAGCCGGTGCTGCAAATACCCGAATACTCTTGATTTCTTTCTCATTGGAATGGAGCCCGAGAGCTATCCATTCATCTGCATAATTGGACGATTCAAGATGAATACCTCCATCAATTCCTGTTGGAGGGCGATAGAAGTTATTGGTTCCTCCCGTGAAATAATTCTTGTGATTGTATTTTACAGAGATGAACTCTGCGGTTTCTTTCGAGAAAAGAACCGTTGTATTTTCATTATAGATATGAATTTCATTTGTCGTTTCATCATACTTCAAGCTATCCTTTTCTATATCTCCGGTATGCACTTTATTCACAGAATCCTTAATCTCTATCTGGCAGGCATAAATACAGGTTCCCTTCTTAGAATAAAAGGTGTCCTCGTCCAAATAAGCATAGAAATTAAGAAAAGCTTCCCCGGAGACTTTAGACGAATCGTATGGTGCTTGAAGCTTATCAACGGATCCGGGCGCTGTGTGATATTTAGGCAAACTACCGCTTTCTATCACATTGCCATCGCAAACCAGTTCCCAAGCCATATTCAAATGGCTTAAATCCCGATGCGTGTAATGATTATAAATTCGATAGCCATCATTCCCAGGCATGTAATCCATTTGGATAGGAGCTTGTACATTTTTGATTTCATTCGCAGCCGGCTTGAGAGTGAGATCTGGGAAAACTATACCATTCAGGCACATATCAGGTGCAGGATCAGTAACCTCTTCCTGGAATGCCCCGCCATAGACATACTTTTTATTTCCGTCTTTATCCTGCTTAACCAGCGCTTTATCCTGAAAATCCCAAATAAATCCTCCTTGAAACCGCGGGAATTTATGAATGAGATCCCAAAATTCCTTAAAGTTTCCGTTACTGTTACTTTTCGCATACGCATATTCACACATAATAAAAGGACGCAAATCCTCGCTTTCAGCCATGACATCCAGAATCCAATCTTTCTGAGGATACATAGGCGCCATAATATCGGAGATGTTTGCCGGAGGATTCAGAGACTCATACTGAACGTACCTTGTTTTGTCATACTCCTTAATCCAGCCGTACATCGCAGCATGATTCGCTCCATAACCGGATTCATTACCCAGAGACCAGAGAATAATGGATGGATGATTTTTATCTCTCAGAACCATCCGTGTAGCCCGTTCCATATACGCATTTGTCCATTCGGGGGATGCGCTTAACTGGCCGCCAAGACCGTGTGTTTCAATATTGGCTTCATCCACCAAGTAAATGCCCAGTTCATCACACAAGTCATACCATTCGATTGCGTGCGGATAGTGACTTGTTCTTACCGCATTGATATTCAGCGATTTCATGACCTTGATTTGCTCGCGCATATATTCTGTTGTTACGACTCGTCCTGTTTCAGGACAAAAGGCGTGAAGATTGGTTCCCCGTATAATGAGACGCTTCCCATTAATTCTCAGGACCCCTTTTCGATCGATATTCACTTCACGGAAGCCGACATTCGCGCTCTCAATATCAACTACATTTCCAGACAAATCAATCATTTCTAACACCAATTTATAGAGATAAGGGCTCTCGTCGCTCCACAAGTGAGGATTTGAAATGGTTTTCGTAACCTTTGCTACATATTTTTCTCGCAGGTAGGAATCACAATCCGCAAACTTTGGCGTTTCAAACTCAGTAACCAATTTCTGTTCGCTATCATACAGGGACAACCGCACATGAGCCTCACCATAACCATTCACTTGATTATTAGGTGCAACCGTCACTTTTAATTCGGCATTGTTGTAATTCCCCGAAAAGAGGGTTTCGATCTTATAATCATGAATGCGCATACGTGGTTTTGCATAAATGAGAACATCCCGGTAGATCCCCGAGAGATGCCAGTAATCCTGATCCTCCAGATAAGTCCCGGCTCCAAACCGCATCACCTGAACAGCTATAAGGTTTTGTCCCTTTTGAATGTAATCCGTGATATCAAAAGAAGCGTTAAGCTTACTATCCTGAGAATAACCAACCAGTTTGCCGTTTAACCACAGATAAAAACACGATTCTACACCTCCAAAATCGATAAATATATCCCTTTCGTTAAAATGTTCGTCAACTTCAAACGTTCTAACGTAACAACCGGTAAGGTTACTCTCTGGAACATGAGGCGGATTCAAAATGTATTCATTATTCCTGAGTTGAATTTCGTGACTTGAACCCTCCCCTTTTTGAACAAAAGGATACAACATATTGGTGTATACAGGTTTTCCATACCCCGAAAGCTCCCAATTGGAAGGAACCGGAATATGATCCCAATGGGAAACATCATATTCAGGACTATAGAATTCATCCGTTACTTCATCGGGAGATCCGAACATTTTAAACTTCCACATTCCATTCAGGCTTTTTACGTATTTAGACTTTCTCCGGTCTCCGCTTAAAGCCTGTTCAACGGTTTCGTATACTCCGTAGGGCTCATGCATGGGATAACGGTTTTTTTGAGTAACATATTGATTTTCCCAATCTCTGCTTAGCTTCATCGGCTTAAATAACACTCCCATCCATTGTTCTAATTGGTTGATCTTTCAATGTAGATACCCCTATAATATAAGGAAAATTCCTTATATTAAATGTTGAGTATGGTATTTCATTTATCCATTTTGGTAGGAGTGTGAATACATGAATTTTGCAGACATTAATGAAAATGATGTAATCTACCGATGTATCGGCAAAGACTTTAATCAGGGTATTTTATCTTGCGGCTTTATGCGGAAAAGATCAGCAGAGCGTTCTCAATATGATTTTAAGATAGGATATTACAGCTGTTTTGTAGTATTGCAAGGCAGTGGAACATTTATTTCTGCGGACGGTACCGTTACTCCTATGCAAGCAGGTGATCTTGTTCAACGTTTACCTGAACGTTTGCACTCTACTGCAATTGAACCAGATGGGAATTGGATCGAGTTTTATATCAGTGTCGGATATCCTGTCTATTCATACTTAAAGACACTTGGAATTATTAATTCCGATAAGGAAGTCCAATCGGCACAGCATACGAATGATTTTTTCTTTGATTTTGTTTCCTTGCTGAAAGCCTTGAAAAGTGCAACAGATGAAAGTCTTCCCTCCCTGCTAATGAAGTCTCAGGATTTGATTATCAGATTGCACAGTAGCATTCATAATGCTCATAGCAATGAAATTGAAAGTAAAATAACAAAAGCCTGCGAGCTGATTAGTGTCTCCAATGATATTCACTTTGATATTCAGGAAGTGGCATCTGCCGTGAATATGGGCTACGAGAACTTCCGGAAATTTTTTAAAGAGACTACGGGGATTTCCCCTAAGCGATACCACACTGAACATTTAATGAGACAGGCCAAAATGATGCTGCTATCCGGACTTCCCATCAAACACGTAGCCGTTAGCCTGGGTTACGGGGATATATATTCATTCACCAAACAATTTACGAAGTCAGAAGGGGTATCTCCAGGACGATATATCCGTAAAACAAAACCTGGTCAAAATTAAGTTTGAAAAACAAAAAGCAACTCATCCGCAGACAAGTTGCTTTATAAATGCTCTATTGTTATCGGATTACGGATGCATTCCCTGGCTATTCTTATGGCTTCCTTTCCAGCGGATACTTTACTCTTTTCAGGATGCCCATTATTAATTTTACGGGCCAGTGCATCGGGGTCAATATTTACACTTACCCCAAGCCTGTCAACAATCAAGTTGCGGATTGTGCTCTTGCCACTTCCATTATTACCGGCAAACACAAACATCGTTACCTTTGTCTCATTCATGGATGAAATCCTGTTCATTCATTTTCTCAATTTCACCCGTACTATATTCTCTAACAATTTGCCCCTCATTTGTCTTATATACTATATATGTTCCATTTGCTTTAGCATCCAACTTCGCCCGGTCACCTGTTAACCGAATCAATTTAGCAAGGTCCTTCGTAAGATTCATCATTCCACAAACACCTCATTTCGCACTTATAGTTCGAGTATACCACAGTACAGCGCATTTTATATCCGCTTCAATCCTTACAGATAACACAGTGATTTTTGAATATCTTATTAAAAAACACAAACAACCTGCAGGACCGAGATATCTAATGTCTCATTCCTACAGGCAATTTTCTTACCTCACCGCTTCACCTTATAAAACTCATGATACAGCTTCATCAGCGCCCTCTTCTCTATCCGCGACACATAGCTCCGCGAGATCCCCAGCTCCTTCGCAATCTCCCGCTGCGTCCTCTCTTCTCCACCTGTATCAAGCCCAAACCGCCCGACCACAACTTCCTTCTCCCGGTCATCCAGGATATCCAGATTACGATAGATCTTGCTCTTCTCAATCTTCAGATCTACTTCCTTAATTACATCATCCGCTTCCGAGCCTAGGATATCGATCAGGGTGATCTCGTTGCCTTCCTTATCCGTTCCGATCGGATCGTGGAGGGATACGTCTTTGCGGTTTTTTTTCAGCGAGCGTAAGTGCATCAGGATCTCATTCTCGATACAACGGGCAGCAAAAGTAGCCAGCTTCGTGCCCTTGTTCGGGCGCTAGCTCTCGATGGCCTTGATTAGGCCGATGGTGCCGATGGAGATCAGGTCCTCCATGTCTTCGCCGGTGTTGTCGAATTTCTTGAGGTTATGGACACGATGCGATGTCATTTCATTAATCAATTTTAACTTAATGAAAACATGCATTTCTGAACAAAATCTAACTATAGCACTTTTTAATAATTCCCATAAAAATTCAAGTTTTCTACTTTAGACCTCGTTGTTGTAGCGTGATTTATACTTAGCAAAGCGTTCATGGTTCATAAATCCTTCTCGATACTTTTGGTTTATTTTAACTGCTTGGACAAATCTCATATGGATTTGTTGGTTTCTTTTTGCGAAAGAACATTTTTCAAGTGCTAAATACCACAAGTCAAAAATAACGATAGTAAGATACCCGATCTCCCAAAGGAAAGCTTTTTGCATCACTACATCACGACTATCGATAAAACCAAAATGATCCTCTTTACTAAGCGAATTAAACATATTCCCATGTGCATAAAAATTATTTATCATATCTTTAATTTGCTTTAGCTTTTGAGAATGACTTGGAAATTCTTTTTCCACATATTTAAAAGAATTAACTAGGGCCGCCTTTATTGGCTTTGCCCCATCTTCATCCTGACCAAGGAATTTCTCAATGTTTGGTTCGACAAGAGAATAAGCCGCCAAACATGCTTTTTCAATAGCTTGACGTTTCATTAATTTTGATTGTGTCTCATGTCCTCTTAGAGCAGATAGTAAACAAAGATACAAATCATTTTTAACCTGGTTACTTAGAAGAAAAAAACTTCCTGCCTTCTTATCTTCAAATATAACAATATCCGATAAAAGAACAAGTAGCTCATTAATATTAGAAATAAGATCTTGACTCTTTTTTAATGAATCTTGCAATACCATTTCCTCTTTATGAATATAATCACCGATATCATTTTTTCTCATCAGGGCCTCCCTTCCATTCCCTCCGGAGCCTCTACCCGGGCATCTATATTATAATTTTCCTAGTAAGACACGTTGACGATAATCTCTAAGCATTTGATTCAGGACTTTTCCCGTTTTCAACCGAACCACGACCTGCTCTTCTTGACGTTTGGTATTAGCCTCAATCCATGGCCATTCACCATCAAGAGCAGTTAAGCCTTCTAGGAAGTCATCTTTGTAACGGTGTATATTCAAGAAATGCATTCTCCATTGTATCTTCAAACAACAAGATGACCTCGAAGAACCTTCCTCGAGCAAAGCTTGCTTCAGGTTCTTCTTCATCATACAAAAACTCATTAAGCTTATAAGCGGGACTATTCTTAATAAAATATTTCAAGGCATAATCTGCATGAACTCTATATTCTCCAAAATAAAGGAATTCCCGTTCTGGTGTAGGGGTTACATACCGTCCACTGTCTAAATAAACTATCTGTTTACCATATAGTTATATTCTTTCTTAATAAGAAGGATAAGAAGGACTCAATCATGATACCTGTGCTTGAGGAATCTTATTTTCTTCCTCAATGCCCATCATCATATTGTAATGTGCATGATGATTTGTAACCTTGAATATTTTCTCGAAAATATTCAGGTACCTAGCATTTGTATCTAATGGATGCTCAATATACAAATCATCACTTGCAAAATGAGACCCATCATTCGCCCAGGACAAAAGCGATTTACATACTACCTTTTCTTCTTCATCGAATTTATTCAGTATATCATCTTCACTAAAATTTCCAAATACTTTGAAATAGTTTTCTATAATTCTACGAATCAAGTTTTGAACCGTAGTTGAAGAACTAATCTGTGTTGCTGATCTAAGTTCTTGCCACATTAACTCGTACGAAGTTTTAATTGGATTTGTATCGTAAGATTGAGCCGCTGTAACATCATTATTAACTTTTCGAATAATCCAAAAAGTTTCATCATGTAATTTAACGCCCTTTGAACGCTTTTTATTAAACGTTACTTCCTTGTGAAAGTAGACATTATGGGTTAAAACAAATAATTGAACAACATTGTTTTTATTGTTCCTGCTATCCTCTATAAGTTTCAAAATGAGATTGCTAACGATAAATAATACGTTGCTATCCAAGCTAGAAATTGGGTCATCTATCACAACGACTTTATTCTCTGAAATAAGATCTCTGTTATTACTTCCATTCAATAAATGCATAAAATATAAAAAGGTTACGAATGTTTTTTCTCCTTCACTTAACGTCTGATTTACATCTTCTCCAGTGGATCGTACCAATCGATAATTACCCTGGTTTTGTGTATGCGCAAATTTAAAATTTGTAAA
This sequence comes from Paenibacillus sp. FSL P2-0089, assembly GCF_038595095.1. Lineage (NCBI taxonomy): Bacteria > Bacillati > Bacillota > Bacilli > Caryophanales > Paenibacillaceae > Paenibacillus > Paenibacillus sp. FSL P2-0089. The sequence continues at coordinate 1,435,007 of NZ_CP152006.1, read as the reverse complement.
ATTATATGCTTTTAACAGACGGTTCATCTCATTAACGGATGGAATTACACTAGTGATTTGAGCCTCCAACCCCTCAACTTCTGAAATTAATCTGTTTTTCTCAGATGTTTTTGACGTAATCCTATCCTTTATCCCCGTTATCGCATTCTTAATGTTAAATTCTTTTCGTACATATTTTTCGTGATTATGCAGATTCTCATTTGCTATGAATCTCCATATCTGATTCTTTAGTAGTTGTTCTTCCAGAGTCCGATTACCAATCAACCTATTATGTCCATGAATCTCCTGATTTACTCTCTCAATTTCCAGATTGATATTTTTTACAAATTCATCAACAGGAACTAGTGTCATTCCTTTACTCGGTTCTTTTTGTTTTTGTTCAATCAATTCGAGATTGATTTCATTCTTCGATCTGATTAGTTCAAACTGTTGATAAATTTTCTCTTTATCGATATATGGCAATTCCTTTTCCAATAGGTCCTGGATTGAAGTTTTAAGAATACTATAAGATTCCATGTACTGATCAACACACTTTTTTAATTCCTTCATCTCTTTTTCATAAGTTTCATTAAAATACTCTTCTAATTGATGTAGAAAACCAACCGGCAATGACTGTTGACAAAAAGGGCATTTACCTTCTGAATTATGTACATGATCATATCCTCTTTTTACCCAATCGCTTATTGCCAGTTTAGAAATGAGAGCGGCGATATCAACCTCTTGTTACCAACAATTTGATTTTGGTATATCTGACTTGAACAAGCAGCGTCTAGTTCGTCATTTTTTATTGATTGTATAGCTTGAATTATCACTAAACTTCCATTGAATAATTTATTTGAACGAGCGCGTAAATTTTCAACATCACATAACATACCTTCAAGTGAATGCGACTGTTTACATTTATTCATAAAGTTAATTTTATTATTTCGAACACCTGAAAAAGCTTGCAAAAACTCGTTATCATATTTTCTTTTCATTTCCCAACAATCATCTATAAACTCATTTTCATTCGAGGTATATTCTTCTTCTTTATTGGATAAGTTAGTGCGCATTTTCCGAATCTCTTCATCTAATTTATCAACCAGCCTCTTTTTTTCAGTAATTTCGTTTTTTATTTCAGTTGACTCCTTACCTAATGTGAATATACCTTTTATGTTCGATTCCTGATGGAAATTTTCCTCAACGAATTTCTGGTTATATACCAATGTTTTTAATGGTTGAGATACCCAATTAATATTACAATCTGAAAAGTTATCAATATTCTTCATAACATTTGATAATGATGTTTTCCCACTTCCATTAGAACCGTAAAAAAAATTAATTTTATTTAATCCGCTAAAGACAACACCTATATCGTTATAAGTGGCTATCTTCTTAATGGAAATCTCTTGAATCATTACTTTTCACCCCTTAACCGTTAATTGAGCGTGATACGCCATCAGATCATTATCTGTTCACGAATAGCAATATTCCTGGATTTTACAGCTGCACGTTGCGCTTTCGCAGTTTCTTTAATCAATTTAATAACTGTAATTCCAAAACTCCTAGCCACCTCACCCCCTCTAAATTACCTTGTATTGAATCACATATATCCAAATTATAACATTAGATTTCAAATGTTTTACATGGAAATCCGACTTTTCACATAATTCTTTTGAACTACTTATCCATATTTCGACAACAAAAAAAGCCTGTCAAAAGACAGACCCTATACTCTTACCGCTTCACCTTATAAAACTCATGATACAGCTTCATGAGTGCCCTCTTCTCTATCCGCGACACATAACTCCGCGAGATCCCCAGGTCCTTCGCGATCTCCCACTGCGTCCGCTCCTCGCCTCCAGTGTCCAGGCCGAAGCGGCCGACGACAACCTCTTTCTCCCTCTCGTCCAAGATATCGAGGTTACGGTAGATCTTGCTCTTCTCTATCTTCAAATCCACTTCCTTAATCACATCGTCCGCTTCCGAGCCGAGGATATCAATCAGCGTGATTTCATTACCTTCTTTATCTGTCCCGATCGGATCGTGCAGGGATACGTCCTTGCGAGTCTTTTTCAGCGACCGAAGATGCATCAGGATCTCATTCTCTATACAGCGAGCTGCAAAAGTAGCCAGCTTCGTGCCCTTGTTCGGTAGCTCTCGATAGCCTTGATCAGACCAATGGTGCCGATGCAGATCAGGTCCTCCATGTCTTTGCCGGTGTTGTCGAATTTCTTGAGGTTGTGGACACGATATGATATCAAAGTCCACTAGCGGCATATTTTGTTAGTATCTCACCAAAAAAACTGTTTTTAGGGATTAACTCTTTAAGAAACTCTATATCCCAAAAATATTTCAATATTGTTGCCCCATACGGAATAAGTTGCTCATATTCCAGTTCCATAAACTCAATTTGATACAACTCTTCCATTTTATAATTCTCGATATCTTGAGAAAAGTACTTTTGCTCAAATTCAAATAATTCAACTATATTAAAATCTGTGCATAAAGGGCTATTTTTAAATAGTCCCTTTTCATGGATTCTCTTAAAAAAGATTAATATGATGTATCTGGTAATTTTGGAATACCAGTAATGATGAATAGTACAATCAGTGTTGCAGATCTTATACTGTTTACCATAAACAAATGACAGAGCAAATTGCTCTAAAATGCGGTAATGAAACTTCTCATAAATCGTATCTATCATTTCCAGGACCTCATCCAGTGAAGAAAGATGGGATTTATTAAGTCCAACTACACCTGAATTCCACATTTCCATAGTAAGAGGTACTTTAATTTCTTTAGCACTTGTGGTCATAAAACTGTTATCTTTAATAAAATTCAACAGACTGAGTTCAGAGTTCTGCTCTTTGGGGTCGATGACCACTTCCTGATGAATCCGCATTCTTTGCTCAAGCGTATTTTCCTGAGCATACATATGAAATTGATTTTGGCTAATTCCGCAGAATAACTCCTCCAGATTATCTTTTATAAAGATGGTATCTGTATCTACTAATAATAGATTGCCCGGATATTTGCCCATACAATCTTGGAGTAATTTAATTTTCGCTCTATAAACATAACCTCCTTTCATCCAAGATTCTCTCAGTGTTTCTGTCAACTCCTGATAGATAATTCTGTCGTTCTTTCCAAACACACGTGTGAAAAAATCGCTTTGATCCGTATAAATTATAATGCTAATGTCTTTATGGTCTTCAAAGCCAGCGGAATAATAAAGTGACAGAATTGAATAGACTGCTTCCAGAGCAAATTCACGTTTTCCGTAAGCCAAATAGGCAATATAGTTCATTTCTCGCCTCCGTCCAGAACAGTACTATAAGTAAGTTTTTTGGACATTGGGAAATATTTAATAACACTCCTGGTCTCGCCCAGCAGCTGAATATATATATCCAGGTCTGTAGATTCAATGTAATCGTACACAACCAGTTCCAGGCCTTCTTCATTAAGACATTTTATAATAACCTGCTTGATTTCTAGTAATTCTTCAGTTTGCTTGAGATTAAGTTCAATTCTTCTGAGAATAGCATGAGCAGGAGTAAGCAACTCCAGCATTTGATCATTCATAAAATAGTCAGTTAAATTTTCAGGCAACTGATTCAGCGCATCCGGGTATTTCTTAAAAAAGAGGCTGATATTGTTTGTGAATTCAATTACTTTCACGTTCTCAGGTGTATCTCTCATCTCGTTGTGAGGCTGATGCAAGACTTCGATTTTATGATTTATAATAAACTTAACGCCCGCTTTAAAAAGTCTGTACATTAGTTCTGACTCATCAAAGCCCCAGCCTTTTATTTCTTCACTAAAGAGCCCTACCTTATTAATATAGGCCTTGGGAATGGAAACAATATTTGTATGCGCCATAAGCCAGGGGTGCCTCATAGCATTGGAGTTGTAAGAAAGCTCATTATATTTTCTGTAGCGGTCATCCAGAGATTCATTATTACTGCCGTCAAATCTGTGCTTCATGAATATACTTTGATCATGCACCGCTTCATACTCCACATTCCGCTCCAGCATAATCCGTGCTCCAGCAACTACAATATTACTGTCCATCGAATAACATCTATCAAATTCACTCAATAGATTTTTATTGGCTAAAACGTCTCCGTCCATACAAATAATAATCTCACCGCCGGCTTCCTTGATTCCCAAATTTCTCGCCCTATTTCGGCAGGATAACTGGCTTCTTTCCGTAAAGATATACTTCATTTCATAATTTCTGTTAATCCCCTGTACATATTCTTGCGTTCCGTCCATAGATCCGTCATCTGAAACAATAACCTCAAACTCATCCCTTCCGAATCCTTCCATATAGTTTAACGCTTCTAATGTATTTCTCAAGGTTTCTCTCATTTGATATGTAACGATGACAATGCTATATTTTCTCATACACAGCCTCTCTTTTCTCAAAGATAAATTTCATTGTCATTGGATAGTATCTTATAGAGCTTTTTCTTTTCCCCAGCAACTGGATCCAAATATCTAAATCTGTATCCTCAATGAAGTCATAGATCTCTAATTCGTGTCCCTCCCAATCAGAGATCTTTTCAATTGTTTCTTTGAGCATTTCCAGATCCTGTTTTTCACTGAACTCAAACTTCAATTTTAATGGATTATTTTTGCGGGCCTCCAACATATTATACCTCGTGGCTATACTGCTAAAGAATGCATACACTTCCTCATCCGACAGCGGCAACACACCGCGATGCTTGCGCAGGAATACATCAATATTTTTATACAGTCCCTCTATTTTATCTTCTTCAACGAAATTCCCATGATTTCCATGCAGTTGATGCAAAACCTCCAGCTTACTATTTATTATTACTTTCACACCTGCTTTATACAGTCTGTAGGATAATTCAATATCTTCAATCCCCCAGAATATTAACTCTTCGTCAAATCCGCCAGCCAGTTCTATTTTGCTTTTAGGTACGGCCAGATTGCACGTTAAACCATAGATATAAGGGAATTTCATCGCAGAGCTGTTATAAGAAAGTTCATCAAAGATGGGAAGGCGAAAGTCAAACATTTCCGGCTTATCTGCTGTTAAAGAAAATTTATCAAAAACACTTTTATTACATATGTCCTGGTATGTAACATTATCTCTAAGCATTAGCCGTGTACCCACTACCATCGCTTCCGCTTCCATCCGATAGACACGATCCAGTTCGGCCAGGTAATCAGGTTTTACAATAATATCTGCATCAATAAATATAATATATTCTCCTCTGGCTACCTTCAAGCCGTGGTTCCTGGCTCTAGATCTGCTGGATAATTCATCTCTATCAAGATATAAATAATCCAAATCATAATTTTGATTTATATTTTCAATAAAGGGATATAACGGATAGTTCGAGCCATCATCTATCACTATAACCTCATATTCGTCTCTCACGTAACCTTCTTGATAATTAAGCGCTTTCAGACAATTAAGAAGAAGATCCTTATTCTGGTAAGCAGGTATAATAAAGCTAAATCTCATTGAACAACCTCCTTCCCGTTCCTGAATGCATTTGTCTGTCTGATCTTCTCCAGAAGCTCCGACAAAATCATTTGTTCTTTATGAGCAATATCGTCTAGTGAATTCACAATAGTATCGATGCATGATTTATTCCCTGTTAACATATATTTAATCATAAGCCCATGGAAAATAACGAACCTCTTTTCTATTTCGACATAATGTTCATATAAAGGTTCTATACCCATGAGATATCCTTTGTCGTGCATGTGCTTTATCCTTTTCAACATACATCTTTTATGCTCAACTAAAATACTAGTAATTCTTGTATCATATTTTATTTTACGATTTATCAAATGCATATAATATTTTTTCAAATAAGGATACACCTCCATTCCAAAAGCTTTGTTCTCATTTGACCATGGATTACTTGATGCCCGATGTTTTTCGGAGGTATTTATGCCAAATAAATAATCATGGAGCAGTTCTTCTACCAGCTTCAAATCAAAATTGTACTGCCCATGATTATTGAATTTGAAAAGATAGACCCAATCGTGCCAATAAGGAATATTTTTATTAATAGAATAGCCTTGCAAAAAACCCTGTTTAAATGTATCGAAACTAATCTCGAAGTGATCAAAGAGCGCATTTTTGTCATAAGCTATGACCATAAAGATACTTTTTTCCTCATCATAACCATAAATCATCAGATCATGTAAAAAATGATGTTTTCGATGATCCATTCTAAATGGAACATAAAAATCATCTAAATGACCATAAAAATAGTAGCCAAGATCGATATGGCCGATAATAAACTTGATGATGTCCTGCTGTGTTTTAGCCAATGTACATCCTGACAAATGCTGATTTTTAAGCCAAGGGGAGGTGAAAGCCTGATTTTTCCCGTAAAACTCTAGAAATAAATACCCATCCTCCAATATATTTTTACTACAGAATAACTGAATATAGTTACTATAGAACCAATCCAGATAATCTTCTGTATTAGCCAAGATAGATAGCGGACAGGCATCGTATAGATAGCATTTTACTAATGGCTTACTAATGGGCAAAACATTTCGACTCATCGCTATCCTCTCCAAATATTCAAATTCATAGAACTTTCCAATAATTATCCCCACACTATGTTTCTCTAGTTTGTTTTCAATTTTATACCAATACATGCCAAGTAAAGTATGATAAATGATATAATTCTTATAAAATGAAATAATATTAGATGATCTATACTCGTTGGATCAGGATTTTCTCACCGAGATTCAAGCTAAAGAAAAAGAAGGACAGTATAATGAGAGACAAAATTCGAATTATTAATTATGTTTAGATAAACAGAACTTTCAGGTGGCGAATTCAAGAAGCAAAATTGAAGTTTGCGACCAACTATCTAAAGATAAACATTTTGTTTGAGTAAAGAAAAGAACACGTTCAGCGACCCTAAGTCACCTCTTTGCTCATGATTCTGTTTCAATGGTCTTATTAAAAGATTCATCTGATTATTTAAATTTTGTAGTAGAGCAAGCGAATGTGAAGTTCCCAAACGAGAACTTTAATCAGGAAAACCTCCCATATAATGATTGCACATTAGTTTATGTTATTTCCTCCACGAACCCGAATGACATCAAGGCAATACTCCCATACTTCAGTAAAGTAAACCTTTTGCATCATGTTAACCTAATTAAACGTTTAGGTATCAAGGTTGCCTTGTTCAAAATTCCTGTAAATGGAGAGGCTAATGAGACTGATGAGGGCGAAGAAGAGTAAAAGTAATTTATTTTGTCATACAGTAGGACGTTTAAAGGGACGAGTCATTATGATTTGTCCCTTTTTTTACTTGTGACTTATTTTAGTTCATCTCTAGACCACTCTCATTTTAACAGGTAAAAGTTTATTCAAAGAAGAATCTCAGCCTTAGCCTTATCGAAGTATTGGTTTAGCCAATTTGGAATAATGGGAAAGTCGTAATTCAAATCGGTCGTCTGGACTTTAAATTTCCCCATCGCCTGTGGCCGCAGATGGTGTGCCCGTATGGCCGACCTGGTTTTTTCACGCACCGCAAATCCAGTTCTCGAGTGGCCATTTTGGAATGTTTAGTTCCAGAGCAATCTCATCCATAGACTTCCGTTGTTCTTGAATGTTCTTTACCGCTTCTTCTTTAACCTGTTTGTTGTATCGCTTCCGTTCGGCCCTGGTTACCACCTCTTTTAGTGATTAATCTATTATCCTGAGTTAGATTTACCATATCTATCTACTAATCTAATTCAAACCTTCTGATGAAAAGCTTTGCAAGGTCCCGGTCGCGTTGTTTTGAAGAGCCATATAGGCATCACGCTACTCCGATATTGTTCTTATAAGAATACATAGAGATCATGTAAAAGCCTGTTGAGAATTACAATCTCTTTTCTCACGTAAGAATCAAGCATACTGCAAAACAATTTGTTTTTCATGTGTTTTTTTTATAAGTTTCCTTTCAATACAACATTACGCAGTTTCAAAAAATCGCGTTGTAAATCCTTTGCATCCACTATGTATTCAACTTCTCTTTTAAATATATTTTTTGAAATATATTCAATTCTGTCCAGCATTACTTTTTTATGTTCCCACAATAAGTAAAAAGGGCGTATATCAAAATCGTGAAATTGTAGTTGATAGTTATAGAATTCTTTAAGTGCTTCATACACATTCATTCCATAAATAAATTCCGGCATTTCTTGAAATGAAGTGGAATTCAGATAGGCGTCTAGTAAAGAAACAACTTGCTTCAGATCGAACGCAAGATCGGCATTTTGGGGAGCGTAAAGATAAATATACTGCATCCAATGATATTCTTCCCGATCAACTCTAATAAGCCGATTTGCACTCATAAATGCTTCTTTGAATTCATTAAAAGTAATTTGGGCTTCAATAAAACCACTCTTTTCGTCATATCCAAGCACATGAAAAATCATTAAATCCGAATCATAACCATATAAAAACAATTCATGCGGAGTATGATTTTGATGAAATACACGTTTGCGAAAAGGTATAAAATAATCATCGAGATATATTTTGATGTAATAGCCGTTTTCAATAAACTGAATAATGGCAACAACAATATCTTTCTCAATTAAGAAACCATTTTCTTTCATTTCGATAGCATAAGGAGAGTAATTGTGAAATGGCGCATTGGTGTCATAGTTAAAAAAATCTATAACTTTGTTTGTTTCTTGAGGAAATTCGGGAGGGCAAGCAATTTGAATATAGTTCGAATATAGCCACGCTTCGTGATTTTCGCATGCGGTCACAATGGATAAATGAGAGGGATGAACCGGATACGAGATGATGGGAGGCTTTCCAATACAAAGTTTTTTTTCACAATTAATCTCCTCGAAATCATTTAGATTAGGAATGAAATTCCACCTAGGATTAGCATACGTAGCCCTGAAATAATTTGCCGTCAAAAATTCCGCTCATTGTGGAACTATCTCGGTCAATAGCTGAATAACCTCGGATAAAGTACGGATTTCCCTTTCTCGAACCTCCTCTATAACGTTTACAATATGCTCCAGCACTACTGGATTTTTATTCATCTGATACTTCAAACCAATATTACGGGCTTTCAATGCGTCTTGTTCGATTTTGCAGTATTCATTTATTAAGTATTCCGGTATGTCTAACGTTGATGTATCCAGCAAATATTTCAACCTGGATACCATGCATTTTTTGTGTTCGTAAATAATATGAAGAGGACGAATATCCAGTTCGTCTGTTGATTTTCTGAGATACTGTACAACGGAATCATATACATCGACCCCATATATGTTTTCCGATGGATCATCGTACATCCGAAATCTGATCGAAGTATTCCGCGATAATAAATAATCCTGCATGAGTTCAATAGTAATCTTCAAATTAAAATGAAAGGACTTTTCGAATTTCACTTGAAACAAGTGCATTCCATTGGCCCATCGGACTAAATAACCATCCGAAGTTTTTATATCAATAAAAGCTTGCTCGAAGTCACGTAAATTGACTTGCGAATATCCGTACTGCATTTTTGCATTAAAACCAGCGACATCTAGAACTCCTTTCGTCTCGTCGAAACCATATAGGAGAATATCATGCACATTATGAAATTTCCGATATGCCGACCGATTCGGGATATAAAACTCATCAACAAACGTAACAATATAATGATCGTTACTTATGGAATCGATGAGAAACCTCATTGGGTCAGCGTATTTGAATATAAAAGTTTTCGGTAAATACATTTCTTCCAATAGAGGCGACTTAGGATTCAGTCTCGAAAATTCATAAAAGTTTAAATTAAATTGAGGAGTATCGTTATTACAGTAGAGTTGAATATAGTTGCAATAAAACCAATCGTAAAATGACGGATGCAGTGAACTTATTGATAACGGGTATGCGTGATGTTGATAACCTTTAATTGGTGACTCACCCAACGGCAACTTTTTAATCATACTGCTAAGCACCACCCTTATATTTTTTTATCTCTATCAAATAGACAACCTTCGTATGATCAAATAAACACAAGCATATCGCACAATTCGTGAGGATAGCTAACAGTCCGCTATAGTAATTTGACCAGTTTTCTTAATGCAATTTCTTCGGTATTTACAACTTCACTAATAATAGTGTCTATTTTGTCTAGGATACTATCATTTTTAGTCATATTATATTTTATAGTCAGGTTCCGGATATTTAATGAACTATTTACAATTTTCTCATAATCACTATAAAAATCGTACACTCTTAAGTTTAGATAATTGATTCGTTCAACCATACACTTCTTATGTTCCCATAGAAGGTGGGGAATTCGTATATCCAAATTTTTAGTATCTTTTGTCTCTTTTACTTGCTTGATGAGTTGCCGCATATAGCTATAAACTTCATGGCCAAATATCCAATATTTTATATTCTGCGCATAAGCATGAGGCCCATCAATGGGATTTTGGTCCCAGTAGACTCCATTATTGATAATGTTCGATGATAAATAACCTTCTATTTGATTTTTGAGATGTGTGGTGTTAAGTTTATATTCGCCTTCTTTAAAATTAATTACTCGAAACAATCTTCGAAAGTGTTCGCAAATATCGCTTTCCCAGGCTTCTATCAGTTGTTGATATGAAATCATTGTTTTTATAAACTTACCGTTGTCTAAATTATCAGCTATATAAAATATATTTGCTTCATCATCATACCCATAGACAAGTATAGAATGTTCTTTATGAATTTTCTGATAAGAGTTGCTTTGGGGAATATAAAACTGATCCAAATAGAGCCACACATACTTATTTTGGTTTAAATAACCAATTAAAGTATCCTTAATCCGAAATATGTACTCATAGTAAATTGTTTTATGTGGCGGCTTATAAACCTCTAGCCACGGACATGAGCTTAATCCATCCCCATACTCAAAAAAAGTGAAATGATCAGTAAAATACAAAGTATCATCACAAGTATTAATTCCTAATGATATAAAATTACTATAATACCAGGGAAGATAGCTTTCATCTTTCGCAATAATTGAAAATAATGCAGCATATACGTTGAAGGTATTTAGTTTGGGTTCATACATCGGCAGAATAACGCTCTTCACTGTTATATCATCTCCCAAATATGGTGTTGTAGGCATGATGCAGATTTAGAAAGGAATCCCTTTTTCATATTTCGATTGAAAGATGTGCACAATGCATCGCTTATCCCATCTTCCTTTTGCTAGTTCTCTTCCCGTAAAGCAATCAGCTCCTTCTCTTCCGAAGAAGGATTTCCCTCTTCAGAGAAAGAGCCTGCCGTTTACGCTCACAACAATATGGACCTGTCTATTCTAGTAAAGTATATATTTTTAGCTTGGATGGCAGAGGATACAATGCACCCGATCACTTGGTCATTCTCCCTAACAAATTGGACAGACCTGAACCAGTAGTGTTCCCCGGAAAAGTGATCCCTCTGATAATGAAACAATTCCATACTTCCATGCTTCATATGCTCCGCGTAAAGCTCTTTCTCCCGTACGATCATTCGGTAAGCAACGTTCAGCCCGCTGTTATAATACACACCTGCATAGGCCTCAACCCCATCGGATACAGGCACAATCTTCTGCACCCGCTTCTCTTCGCCGCACCAAATAAGTGTCATACTGTCTATCCGGTTATCCCCGTTCCGATAAAATACAACAGGATCACCGTCTTGATCTATGAAATTGTCCTGAAAATGCGGAACCAGTTCGAACTTGGGCCCGCCTGTTATTTTCCAGAAAACTTGTCCGTCCTCAATGCCAATAACCGCAACATGTCCTTCGCAGATGAGGTAATGGCCCGAAATCTCTTGATCCGGTACATGCTGGACAGACCGCAAGGGCTGGCCGGATTGAGCCGCCACCTGCTCTTCCTCACTGTCATTTAAGAGAAACTCTATAATCCCTCTTACAATATCCCATTCCTTCAACGATTCGAGATTGCTAAGCAGCGCGACGCCAATGCGTTTCTCTGGAATAAAGCTAAGTGCGCTTCTGTAGCCTGCGTACTTCCCGCCGTGTTCCAGCACCTGTACCTTGTTATGCTGGCCGAGAAACAGACCGAAGGCATAATTGGTTACAGACCCATCTGCCAGTTGGCCCGGTACGGCCATTCGCTCCACAACGCTTCCTCCGTCAAGGAGATGGCCGAGCCATTGCCCCAAATCCTCAATGGTGGTGTATAGGCTGCTTGAACCAGCCACGCGCAAATAGTCCCTGCACTTCGCATACGTTCCGCGGTCTGCCAGCCGATAAGAATACGCCATACCCGGAACAACCTTATACAAATCATCATTGAAGAAAGAATGCTTCATTCCGATACTGCCAAACACATTCCTGTCCATCCATTGATGAAAAGGCTCACCCGCAATTCTGGATATGATCTCCGCCAACAGCGTGTATCCAGTGTTGACATATTCGAATTGCTCTCCTGGCGCAAAATTGCGAGAGTTCATGCGGGGAATCAGCGCTCTCACATCATCCATTGTAATTTCGTCCCCAAAGCGCCAACCGGCAATCTGCAGGATATCGCCCCATTCCTGCAACCCGCTGGTGTGGTACAACAAATGACCGACGGTAATTTTACCGCTTGATTCCGGAAATTCCGGCAGATAGGTGCGAATGTCCTCGCCGAGGGACAGCATATTTCGTTCAATTAATAATGAAACCGCATATGCGGTAAATTGCTTTGCCAAAGAACCGGAGTCAAAAACCGTACGGCCTTGAATAGGCATCTCATACTCCAGATTGGCTGCCCCGTACCCTTGGATAAGAACGGGTTCGCGGTCCACATACACTACAACCGCAGCTCCAGGCGAGTGTTGGTCGATCGTATCTTGCATCAGAGAGTCCACGTAACGCATCAAAGATTTCTGATCCATGCTTCACCTCGTATAAATGACTTTTTTAATGCGTTTTTATCATAGCCGAGTGGCAAGCTGCTCTAACCCGGCAAAGGCTTTTCTCTCCGACTGAACGGCATGCATAACCCGCTCTATGATTCTGGCTCTTAAATCCTCTTCCATGGTATGGCTTAGTTTAAACAGCAAATTAGCGATCATTCTCCACTGTTCCGATAAATCATGAAACTCTTCGTCTTCACTATCGCCGTAAATATCCCGTTCTCTTTTTATCTCGGCTATAAATCTGCTCATGAGCAGCCTGCTTTGCGCCAGTCCTCCGGGTCTTTGAAGTTGAAAATAGATTGGGTAGATCTGCTCTTCCCCCGTATGTGTCCGTATCGTCTCACAAAGCTTATTCAACCCGTCATAACCCAACAGCATGTCCCCGTGTGATGTCATATTCATATGCTTTACCGCACCGAGCAGTCCCCTCCTCTCCATAAGGTACCGGTCTTCCTTCCACACCGGTAAGCCGTCAAAAGTGTATAAGGTAACCAGTCCATCTCCGAATCCCGCCGCTTTTGCAAAAATATCCGTATCCAGCTCTCTGATGCCGTTGTCGTAATAAGTAAACCGTTCCTCCGAAAGATGAAGGAAAACTACGATCCTGCCGCAATCCTTCACACCGTAGTTTGGAGAATACTCCAGATAGAAGTCATTGACCCATATGAGGTATGGAGTCCTTCTCATCTGTTCCAGGTCCTGGATCACCGGGACATCTATGCGGGTAAGCTTATGCGTGAATAAAGCTTCGAATCTTATAAACAGCTCCTGAAAATCACCATTAAATCCAAATAAATAGTCTGCTCCCCGGACATCTTGATTAATGCGGAAGCCAACCAGCCCCAGAATGCCCCCCAGCCAATCCTCTGACACATTTAAGCCGTGGAACTGGAGATAATTCCTTACGTTGGCAAGAAAACAAAAATTGCGGGTATCTTGCTGGAAATTATCGGTCATTTCAGTTCGGACTCCTTAATGCTACTTGAGATAAGTCGCTCATTGTTGAGCTGTACGCTCTTGCCAAGACTGGTCTTTGCAATCTCATTAACGAAATAGACTACCCTTGGTGCTTTGTATAAGGCCAGTTTCTCGTAACAATACTGCATAATCTCTTCTTGTGTAACATTGGCAGCCGGATGGGGGATTAGATATGCCGCTACAATTTCTCCAAATTCGGGATGCAGGAGGCCGCCTACCATCACATCAGCCACCCCGGGATGTGCCGCTAGCACCGCTTCCACCTCTTGCGGATTGACTTTAAGCCCGGCGACATTAATCATCTTCTTGAGCCTTCCCAGAATGAAGATATTGCCCTCACGATCCATTTTTCCAAAATCACCTGTAGGCCACCAATCGTCTTCGAAAGGAGCATCGTTTAAGTACCCGTAAGCATGCCCTTTTTTACGGACGAATAGCTGTCCCTCTCCGCTTCCTTCATCCGTAATCCGTATCTCAACATTAAACAGCGGCTTTCCGACAGATTCAATATTAAGCTTCATATCGGGACTTAAATTCACGGCCATAGTACCTGTTTCAGTGCTTCCATATTCCTGATGGATAACATGACCTGTCTGCTTGTAGAATTCGGCCGCCTCCATCTCCTTGATTGGAGCACCTGCTGAAATGCATAACCTTAATGATGACAAATCATATGTACGGGATTCCAGCTGTTGGATTAACAGATGATACATGAATGGAACCCCTTGAAAAACCGTCGCTTTCTCCTCCTCTATAGCCTTAAGGATTGGTCTAGGAATAAAGGTGTCATACAACAATAAAGTCCCCCCAATAGCCAAACACGACAGGAAACAAGAGCCAAACGCATAGGAATGGAAAAAAGGGGTAACTCCTACAAATATATCATCAGACGTAAACGGAAGCGTTCCCAAATAGTTGGACAACGCTTCGTTCAGCGTACGGTAGGTATTGACGATTCCTTTGGGATATCCTGTTGACCCTGAAGTATACAGAATCAGCGCGATATCGTCCTGACTGGGCACCTCCAAGGCGTTGGCTTCCGGTGAATCAGGGCTAAATCCGGTAGCGTCAGGCTGGAGCCGTGAATTGACATCAATGATAATCTCATCGCTTAGATCTATATATTGCCGTAAATGCTCCAGACTCTGTCCATTTCCGATAATGCACTTCAATTGGTTCTCAGCAAAAATATGTTTCATTTCTTGCTGATATTTAATATCTGCAAGCACCGGTATCGCTCCGATACCGGTGCTTGCAAAGTAGTGGACAACAAAATCAATGCTATTGGGGAGATATAACAGAATTTTATCCGTTCTGCCGATGCCCTTATCCGCCATATCATTCATTACTCGGGTAATCTCCTGGATTAAGGACCGGTATGTCCATTCCTTTCCTTGATATTTGATGGCGGTATGGTCCGGCCTGTTGCAAGCATGACTGTGAAGAAAACTGAACGTCATTCAGGCTCCTCCCCCGACTGTTTTTTTTGGATGCTGTCAAGCAAGCTGCTGACGGATGCAAAACCGCCCCTTGCCCAGTCTTCATCATCGATACTGATGTGAAAGGTTTGTTCAATAAGTGTCATGAGTTTAAGAAATGCAAGAGAGTCCATGACAATTTTCTTATCGCAATACAATGTATCTTCGGCGTCCAACTCCAGACCCGGCAAATCTCTCAGCTTATCTAAAATATCTTGGCGATTCATCGAGTTCCTCCGTCTCAATGCGAAATAAACAGTCCTTATATTCGTATTCCCGGTGAATAAGCCTGCTTAACGTTTGCGTTACCGATTTGGGATTTGGATGCTGGAAGATGTTCCGTCCCATTGCAATTCCCGAAGCTCCCCCAGCCAAGGAATTTTCCACCATTTGTAATAATTCAATTACGGGTTGCTTTATTCCTCCAGCTACTATGACTGGAATGTGAACACTATTCGTAATTTTCATAACCGCTTCCCTTGAACCCGGATATTCAATCTTGACAATATCTGCCCCCAGCTCTTGTGCAACTCTGGCCGCATGTGCAGGGGTATCTGCACCGCCATTTTTCGCATATATCATGACTAAAAGCGGCATCCCCCATTCCTCACAGGAATATGCCACCCTGCCTAAATCCTCCAACATCCGGGGCTCATATTCCACTCCAAGATTCACATGCATGGATATCCCATCTGCCCCCAGCTTTACCGCCTCTTCTACTGTCGCAACAAGCACCTTGGCTCCTTGTGCCGGATTCAGTACGGTTGAGGCAGATAAATGAATCAACAATCTGCAGCGCAACGGTTTTGGCAATGTCAATACTTGCCGGAGGAGGCCTTTGTGCATCACGACTGCATCAGCCCCTCCCTCATCCACTTGTGTAAGCATATGTGCGATATTCTCCAGGCCTTGCAATGGCCCATTGGTTACACCATGATCCAAAGGAACTATACATAGTTTACCATCTGATGGAATTAATCTTTGCAATCTAATTTGCTTTCCGTTCATTTTCCAACCACCTCTCTCTGAAGATACAGCAGTATTGGATTATTTCTCTTCAAAGTGCTCATCAATTTTAATCCCGACATGCCGGCCTCCCGAACAAATATAAGCCGCCAATTCATCCCCTGGCTTCAATGTCGAAGCGTTATAGGGTTCTCCATTAAATCCTAAAATGCGGATATGCCAATCATCCTGTACAATTGTATTGATAACCTCATTCCCGGCATCAACCTCAATTTTTATTAAAGGTCTCATTTCCGTTTTCACTCTGCCAACAGATACTTCCCTCGTATTCCCTTCTACATCCACACATAGCACTCTACTGCCAGCCTTCAGGTTAGCCAAATATTCGGTCATCCCCTGCGGAGTCCAAATATATGAATGAATGGCTCCCGCATTGACACGGAACGGCCTTAGCTCCATATAGGGAAGATAATGGGTCTCCGAACTGACCAATAGCCCTCCTCTTGAAGTAGAGCCGATGATCATGCCCTCAATTTGCGTCATCAGACTGGTGGTATCTACACAAGCTCTGTACCCCATACCAATGTGTTCTATACTTCTAACGACACCTTTGACTAGATTCAACTTGCCTTGTTCCTGTTTACCGAGTAATTCATTCATTTTCACCAATTCGGCAGCCTCTTTCGTTTCTAGAACTACACCATGACATCCCACTTCCATTACACCGAATGCAATTTCCGCATCCTGTGCGCTATCCACCGCCTTAAGAATTTTCGTGTCGGTCTGTTGAAGACGGGCGATTAACAGCTCCAAGGGGATGTTGGTAACATCCTTAAATTCTGCGATCAAAAAGTCATGCTTCATTCCGGCTTGCCAGGCGCTGTCCATTTCCTCTTGATTTCCAATTTGTTGAATAAATGCAGTGAGATAGCCCTCTGCTTTTTTGGATTCCAACAGTACCCTGTTTCTGGACATGATAATGACCTCCATGCTAAGGTCCTCGCAGTCCTCTTCATTCCGGCACTCCACAATAAATTTTAATTTGCTGGGAGCTTTCAATATTCCCAAGGCGCTCCGCTGAACGATTGCATATTCAAACCGCTGGCTGAACAGCAACGGCCAAAGATTGCTTGCAGCTTCAATTTCTCTTCCGTCAAACCATACCGTTTTATTCATAGGTCATCATCTCTTTCACTAATGGATTGGAGTTGTTTCTTGGATTTCATAAACGTAACCAGATCTTCAACCGTACTTAAATGGTCACCCGCTAGCTCTCCGTCGTCAAAGGCAATATCCGTAATTTGTTCGATAATCACGATCAGCTTGATGTATTCCAGTGAATACATGCCCAGATCATTCAGGAGTACCTTCGGCTTCACCAGCTCTGGCTCAACGCTCAGAATATCCACTAATATCTGCCGAATGTTCATAAAGTCCTCATCCTCCAAATAGGACATGTCCTCCTGTTCCATGGCAATCACGCTGGTTGCAAGCTCCCGGGCCATTTGGGCAAGGACATTTTTATGAATCTTTTCATTAGCAGTTAGAGGAAGCTGGTCTACCTTAAAAAACTGCCCAGGAATCATATATTGCGGAAGCAGCTGCTCCAGCCGCTCCCTTAGTTCTGAAGGGGTCACGGAAGTACCCGAAATATAGAACGCTACGATTTGAGAATGTTCATTATCGTCATCGGTCACAACTGCAACAGCATTTGTAATTCCAGGCAGGCCCAACATGACATTTTCAATTTCTCCGAGTTCTATTCTGTAACCGCGTATCTTGATCTGGTCATCCATTCGCCCCGCTATTTCCAGCTCACCATTCATCCCCCATCTTGCGATATCCCCGGTTTTATAGATTCTGATATCTTGGGAATGTCTGCTGTATACGAACCGATCAGTGGTTAAGCCGGGTTGCGTATATCCTCTGGCCAGTCCGGTACCCGAGATATATAACTCTCCGTACACCATCGGCGGCTGCAGACACATATTGTGGTCCATAATATAAATCTGCATATTTGTGATCGGGCCGCCAATTGTGACATCGTCCTTATCTGTCATATCTTCCACTGTTGCATATACAGTGCATTCGGTAGGGCCGTAAACGTTGTATACTCTTGCTCTGGTATTCTCCCTAAGCTGCTGCAGCAGCGGAGGTGACAGCGGCTCTCCGCCGGTTATCACAATATTCACCTTTTGTAAGACAGGGGCTGATATATTGTCGCTTAGTATAAGCTTCAGCTTAGACGGGGTGAATTGCAGTATTTTAATTCGTTCATTTCCAATTAATTGAGCCAGCAGCCTTGGATTTTTTTGCTCCTCCTTCGAGGCGATGACAACCGTCATGCCTATACATAAAGGCAGAAGTGTCTCCATTACAAAAATATCAAAAGAAAAATTAGAAGAACATAATATGGTCTGCTGGGAAACAAAATCAATCTTCTCATTCATCCCCTCAATAAAATTGACAACCGCTTGATGTTCAATTACAACTCCTTTTGGAGTTCCGGTTGAACCCGAGGTATAGATGAGATAAGCCATGTGGTTTCGTTCTGCCAGCGGGAGCAAATTAACATCGTCATAATCTTCGTATTTAATGTCGGCAAGGTTGATCACATCTTGATCAATTCCGGGCGGGACTTCATCCATGTTCGTCAATACCAAGGCAGTCTGGCTATCCTGCAAAAAATACTTAATTCTTGCTTCCGGCAATTCAGGGTCAATAGGAAGATAGGCTCCCCCTGCTTTTAAAACGCCTAAAACGCCCACAATCATATCAACAGAAGGCTCCAGTAGTAATGCAACAACACGTTCCGGTCCAACCCCCCTGTCTCTTAAATACCGGGCAAGCCTATTCGCGTGACGGTTAATCTCGTTATAATTAAATGTCTTATTATCAAAGACGACCGCAGCGGTACTTGCTGATAGTTCTGCCTGTTGCTCAAATATTTGATGGATGTTCTGTGTATAGTAATGATTGCTGACATTATTGAAGCTATACGGGATGAGATGCTGCTGCAGAGACGATATCTCCATATGTTCCACCGGCATTTCCGGTTTGTCCAATACTTGCTGGATCAGACTTCGTAGATGACAAGAGATCGATTCGATAAATTCCGGCTGATAAACATTTGCATTGTATCTGAAATGAAAGGTTATTCCATCCTTCATAATCGGAACCGTTACAGTGCAGTTGTAATTAGTCTGGCCGGTCATATGAGTCTCTTCAATTTCAAAAGGAAGCCCGCTCTCTTCACTGCCAGCTCTTATATTCTCGTTGATGGGATAATTCTGAATGACCAAGATATTATCGAACAGTTCCTTCTGAAGCGGGCTCATAGCCTGTATAGAATTCAATGGGTAATGACTATAAGCAGTTGTTTCAATCGACTCTTTTTGTATTTGTTTAAGCAGATTGCTGAAGGGAATTCCTTTCGGAATATTCATTCGCAACGGAACCGTGTTTACAAACAGTCCCGGCATTTTTTCGATTCCCTCCACGGCGGGATTTCTACCGGAAACAACCAAGCCGAACAATACATCGTTTGTACTGTTGTAGCGGGACAAAAGTATTCCCCACAGGGCTTGAATCAAGTTGCTTATGGATATTTTGTTGTCTTTGGCAAATACAATCAACCAATTCGTCCATTCTTCACCCAAACTGAATTCAAATTGCTTCTGAAGAAACCCGGATTTTTTTTGCTTTAGCAGCGCGGGTAAGCCTGTCGTCACTTTTAAGCCGTCAAGATATCCTTTCCAGAACAATGAACTCGTTTTATAGTCTTTTTGTTCCTCCACCCACTTCACGAATGTTCCGAACGGTACAGCTTCGTCCAAGCTTGGCTGCTTACATTGGGACAAGGATTGATAAACAACAAGAAACTCATTGAACAGAATCCCCATTGACCAGCCGTCCAAAATAATGTGGTGGTAAGACCAGATCATCATATAGCGGTTCTGCCCAAGTTTCACCAGTGTTGCCCTGATTAACAGGTCTTCCTGTAATTTGAACCCCCGTGTCCGATCTGCTGCCTTTAAGCGCTCAATGTATGCGCTCTGTTCCTCCAATTCCAAGTGCGAGAAGTCATGACAGGCGACGCGGGCTATTCTTTGCTCCAGTGTAATCTGCAGGAAATCCTCTACGTTCTCATAAACAAATATGTTGCGAAGCACCTGGTGCCGATGGATTAAATAATTTAGACTTTCCTCGAATATCTTTAAGTTTACTTCTCCTTTTACCATAACGCTGCATTGTTCGAAGTACGTTTCCGGGTTGCCGCTCCGCAGAGAATGATATAATATTCCTTCCTGTGTAGGTGTCAACGGTAAAATACTTTCAATTTCATTTATCGTCGTTTCCAAGGCTCCAATCCTCCGCTATTTGAGATTTTTGATTCGTTGAGTGAGCTTGTCCAGATCTTCAATTCGCAGATTCTTCCGATACCCCAAATCTGAAGGAGTCTTCATTTGCGTATCGCGCAGCATGCAATAATCCAGAATCCCCTTCAATTGTTCAAAGTATAAATTCATCAAGCTCTGCATTGATTCATACCGGTATTGATTGTTGCTGAAACGGACGGATGTCACCAGCTCATCGTTATTGATCCAGGCTTTAAACTCCAAAGCAACCGTCTGCGGAAACAACGGGCTTATCGTCTGACCGCATTGACTGGATACAAGGAAACCCGGTATCTTCTCAGCCGTTCCCTTCTCGGATTGCCCACTATACGAAAAACTGATTGCAGGCGTGATTTCAATTTGTTCGCGGTTTGGAGTTAAATAGGCAAGCATTCCAAAACCCGCTCCTTGATTAGGAATTCTTCTGATCGTCTCCTTGATATTTCTGATGTTGTAGGATAAGTCGCCGGCTTGTTTCATCTCTATTAAAACCGGAACCCTTGTATCAAAGCAGCCAACCGTCCTCTCCGTGCTCCCCCCGTTATGGACATTGCTTCTTCCGCTCAACTCCATCTGTAGAAGCAATCGTTCCATTCCGGACCACTTATGAAAAGCCAGCATCAGAGAGGTAATCAGAAGATCGCTGATCTCGGTATGAAATGCAAGATTGGCTTTCGTAAGCAGAGCATCGATATCCAAGCTCGGTATTGCAACCTCAATGACTTCACTTTCTCCAACTGTGCCTGCTGTTCCGCCCAGTTCATTCTTCAATTCAATTCCAGCCGCTAGTTTCTTTAAATTTCTCCAATACGGCAGTTCGTTGTCCAAATTAGAACTGGCATATTCAATGGTTTGTATTGCCCAATCCTTATATGAATGCGTTTTGTCCGGGAATGTAATGCTCTTGCCCTGGAGAAGCGCTTCATACCCTGAAACAAAATCCTCATAAATAATATTCAAAGAGATACTGTCAGCAAGAAGATGATGAATAACGACAAGCAACCGGCTATCTGTGCCACACTCATACAGGGCCAAGCGTACAAGCGGTCCTTCTAACAGATTCAAGCTGCTGTGAATAGCATCCGCACTCTCCCGGAGGATACGCTTAGAATGCTCCTCGTCCAGTCCGCAAAGGTCAAAGCTCTCTAATGAGAAAAGACCGCTATCCCATCCCCTGTTGATCTGAACGGTTCTTGTACCCTTCCTGGCAAATATGCTTCTTAAGACGTCGTGATGCATCAGGATAGAGTCGAAGGTACTGTGTACCAAGGCCTCGTCAAACCCGCCCTCCCGATGAATCATCATGGCTTGATTGAAGTGGTTGACCTGGCCGTTCGCAACTTCAAAAAACCAATGGTGAATCGGCATCAGAGGAATCTCTCCTACGATGAGGCTCTGGTCAATGCTGCTGTTGGTATCCTTAAGACATTCACTTAGTTTGCTGATCGTCTGAAATTCAAACAAATCCTTCATATCGAAGTACATCTGATGCTTATGCAGCTGCGACAAGATTTGAATAGATTTGATGGAGTCTCCGCCCAACTGGAAAAAGTTCTCCTCCACTCCGATTCGCTCGTAACCGAGCACTGCCTGCCAAATCTCCGTTAATATCTTCTCGTGCTCTGTTACAGGCGCTGCATAAGGAGTTGTGTCCGGCTGATGGTGATTCTTCTTTACGGCTGGGAGCTGCTTTTTATCCACCTTGCCATTTCCGTTAAGAGGAAATTGATCCACTTCAATAAAGTAAGAAGGAATCATGTAATCGGCCAGCTTCTCCATCAGGTACTCCCGTAAATTCAAGGATATGCCCTTGATTACTGGGAGATAATACGCGACTAAGGAACGATGACGGTCTTCATCCAAGAAATCCGATACAATAGCCTCTTTAATTGCCTCATGCTGCCTTAACTGGTATTCGATCTCTCCGAGTTCAACCCGGAATCCTCTGATCTTGACCTGGTTCTGCTCTAACCTTCCCATAAACTCAATATTGCCGTCCGCAAGAAATCTGCCCATATCACCGGTTTTGTACAACTGCTTGCCAGTGTAGGGATCACTAAGAAAGGCTTCCTTCGTCATGCCCTCATTCTTGTGATATCCCAGGGAGAGCCCCGCACCGCCGATAAATAGTTCTCCGACAGCTCCATAGGGCATACGCTGCAGGCTGTTGTCCAAAATGTAAAACTGATTATTGTCAATCGGCTTTCCGTAAGGAATGCTTACCTCATACGCACATGATTCCTCTATCGGATAATATATCGACCATATTGACGCTTCTGTAGCACCGCCGAGGCTGATACATTGGGCATTTGGAAAGAAGCCCTGTATGCGGGCCGGCAATCCGACACCGATCCAATCTCCGCTCATAAACACCAGCCGCAGATACGTCTGCTTGGTCGTCAACTCGCTGTCTTCCATGTATCCGACCAAATGCGATAACGTTGAGGGAACAGAATCCCAAAAGGTGATTCTCTGCTCGTACAAAAGATTATGCAGCTTACGTGGATCCATAACGCTTTCTTTATCTGCTATGACAACTTGTCCACCTGCCGATAAAATCCCGAATAAATCATAAACTGATAAATCAAAGCTAATTGAAGTCACAAATAAAAGCCGATCATCCCGTCCGATGTCAAAGCGCTGATTCACCCAACAAATCAAGTTCACCACGGAATGATGTGCGATGGTTACCCCTTTGGGGGTTCCTGTCGAACCTGATGTGTAAATTATATAAGCTACATCCACTCCGCTTACTCTTACATCGTTGTTATGCGATGGAAATGACCTGAAGTGTTTGTCGTTATACCGTAAGAGACGGGGATGATATATCCCTTCCTCCGCGTCACCTGACACCATTAAGCGGACTTCCGCATCCTTCATAATCGCTTCTTTTCTTTCCTGCGGATAATCAGGTTCGATTGGAACGTATGCCGCCCCCGATTTCATGACCGCAAGTAAGGTTACGATCATATCGAACCCGCGATGCATACAAATAGCTATCCGATCACCCGGTTGTATTCCGAACTCCCGTGTTAAACAGTGCGCTAATCGATTGACCTTCCGGTTTAATTCGCCATACGTGATCGTTGCATCTTCCAAGAGAAGTGCAATATTCTCCGGGAACAACTCCGCTTGCTCCTCAAAAAGCTGATGGATGGTTGTATTCGATGGATACTCTTTCTGCGTCTCATTAAGAGCGTTCATCCGCTCCAATTCCCGGTCATTCAGAATCTGTTCTTTATTAGTCTGGATATCGGGATTCTTAATGAATTGCTCCAAAATAGCAAGATAGTAATCGGCATATATTTCGACTTCGGCAACCGGCAAATAGGCTTCTTTATAAATCATTCTGATTTCCAGTTCTGAGTCAAAATTGCTGATCGTAAAATCAAATAAAGTATTGGTCCGTTCATAGTTACTGATCGACAATTCACTCTTCGCTGACAGGTCCTGCTTCACTTCGTTATAGACATAGAAGTCTACATAATTAAACAGGGTATCGAAAAACGGATTGGAGTTGCCCATTTCACCCAGATGTTTGGAAATCTCATATAACGGCATTCTTCCAAAATACTTTAGCTTTGTTAACTTCTCTTCAACGCGATGGATGAGATCCCTCCAAGTCAACCGGCTGTCCCCCAACTGAAAGCGAACAGGAATCGTATTCAGGAAGCAACCCAGTATCTTATGACTATCCTCAGACATAAGCCTGTTCTGATCTACAATACCTGCTACAATATCATTATCGTGGGAATACAGGTTCAACATATACAGATAAGCGCTGAATAAGACGGTTTTCAAAGAAACTTGATTCTGGGCAGCAAATTGCTTCAGCGATTGTGTTGTAATCTCATCAATCTTAAATATGGATGCCTTACTCTCCGCCCCTTCTCCCGCCTCCTTACTGCGTTTAGGGAATTGAGAGCGCTTATACTCGTTTAGCTCTTCCTCCCAGAAGTGATAAATGTCGTTCTTTTCCTTCAGCGATAATTGATAGAGAACGTAGTCATAATACGTACTGCTTAATTTCTCAAACACGGCGAAGCCATCTGATTTCATTTGGAAATACGTATTAATGATTTCCGTACTGAAGGTTGCGTTGCTCCAACCGTCCAGCAAAGCATGATGGAAGCTCCAGCAGATGCAAACGGATTGAGTATTAATTTGGAATGCCTTCATTCTCCACAACAGCGAGAACCCTTCCTGCAACGGGTAAATAAAAGGCTTACGCTTATCCTCTTCCTGGTATAAAGCGATGATTCTTTGCTGATCGTCTTTGGAGTACCCGGTTATGTCTATGTAATCAATAATATAATCCATATTATTGTGAACGATCTGAACCGGCTCGTGAAAATGTTGAATATCAAATGTGGTTCTGAGAATAGGATGCTTCTTCAGCATTAATCCCATGGATTTATTAAGCGCTTCCAATACAAAGCAGTCATCCTCAATTTCATAAACAAATTGTTCATGATAAACAGCATCCCCGGAGTTTTTCAATGAGTAAAAGATCATGCCCAACTGAATATCGCTGATCGGGTAAAAATCTTCATATTGCTCAGGAAGAAAAGCTGCCTGCAGCGGATCGTTTAAGATGGTGTCCCTGAGCTTTTCGACACGCTCGATAGCACCGGATAAATCGTTCGCAGGTGATTCATTTTGTTTCGCATGCACGGCTAATCGGCGAATCGTCGGATGTTCATATATATAGCTGATATCCAATTCAATGTGTGATTTCTGCAAAGCTGCCACAATCTGAATAGCCTTAAGGGAATCTCCCCCCAAGTTAAAAAAGTTATCGTCAATTCCAAACTCACTCAAACCTAAAATCCCCGCCCAGGCTTTATGGATTCTACGTTCCATTTCATTTGCAGGCTGCTCCTGGCCGTGATCTACTTGCTCTGTTAACATCTTCAGTGCATGCCGGTCAATTTTCCCATTGGCATTCAACGGCATCTCATCCAAATGGATAAAGCGGGCAGGAATCATATAACCCGGTAAATAAGCACTTAAGAATGCAGCGAGCTCCCCCGCCGGCGCGGCCTTACCTGCAGCATAATACGCGGTCAATTCCTTATTGCTGGAACGGTCCTCCTGAACCAGCACCACTGCAGACTTCACCATTTCAACCTTCAAAAGCTGCAGTTCAATTTCAGGAATTTCGATCCGGTTTCCTCGAATTTTCACTTGATAGTCGATCCGGCCAATGTATTCCAGCTCACCGCCGGCTGTCCATTTTGCCCAATCGCCGGTTCTATACATCTGTCCCTCATGGGTAATGCAGTTATCTTTAAATCTGGCATCAGTGAGGTCCTGCTGATTCAAATAACCTCTGGCAACCCCTACACCTGTGATGACCAATTCTCCCGGTACCCCGACAGGCTGCAACTGATTACTGCGGTTAACTACAAACAATCCGATGTTATCAATCGGCTTGCCTATTGGGACTGCATCAGCCTGATGCGATTCACTGCACACATGATACGAAACATCAACGGTTCCTTCAGTCGGCCCGTACAAGTTCACCAATTGCTTATTCCGGAAGACGGAGTGGAAATTTTGTACATGCTTTCCGTGCAAGGCTTCTCCGCTGGCAAACACTACTTTTACTGTATCCATAAGATGTGCGTTCCCGGTTTGTTGAACATAATCGACAAAGATATCAAGCATCGACGGAACAAAGTGCATCACCGTCACCCCGCCCTGATGAATAGCTTCCAGTATTGCAATGGGGTTTTTTTCGCCTTCCGGCTCTAGTATGCATACCTTCGCACCTTGGAAAGACCACCAAAAAATCTCCCAAACCGAAACATCGAAGGTATAGGGGGTCTTCTGCAATATGACGTCATTGCGCTGTAACGGAAATTTTTTTTGCATCCAATGCAACCGGTTCACAACGGAATGGTGCTCAACCATAACCCCTTTTGGCACTCCTGTCGAACCCGATGTATAAATGACATATGCAAGGTCTGCCGGGGAATTGACAGGAGCCATATTGGTAGCTTCCCCGGAATAATTCGCCGCTTCATCAAGGGCAATGATCTCCAGGCCTTGCTTCTCAAGCCCGGGACAGCTGTGGTCTGTCAAGACCACCCTCACACGGCTGAAGTCCAGCATATAATCCCGTCTTTCAATGGGACATTTGGGATCAATCGGCAGGTAGCATCCGCCCGCCTTAAGAATAGCCATGATACCGACCAGCATCTCAGGAGAACGCTGGCAATACATCGCAACGGATTCATTGCATCCTACTCCCAGTGAACGCAATTTCCTGGCCAGTTGATTGCTTCTCCGATTCATTTCTTTATACGTCATTCTTTCATTCTTGCAGATAATGGCCACTTGATCCGGCGTTTTGGCCGCCTGCTCTTCAAAGAGCTCATAGAGGAGTTTATCCTTCGGATAGTAGGCTTTTGTGTTATTGAACTCATATATGATTGTATTTTTTTCTTCAGATGTAATATACTCATACTCTTGTATCGGGCGCTCCATACTGCTCATCACCTGCATGAACAGTTGAATGAACCATTCTGTAATCCGGCAAATGGTAGCTTCGTCAAAACTGCCCAAGCGGTACAGTACCTTCCCTTTAATCAGCCCGTCAGTCTGAGCAAAGGAGAACACTAACTCATTATTTGGGTTGGAGCTAAGGCTGGTGATGAATTCTTCCCGGTGTAACCCCTGCATATGCAATGCCACCCGGAATACAGATTGCGCAGCTTCTTCTCCAAGAAGCTCACTTAATCTGCGGATAGAGAAATAATGATGCTTGTAGGCATCCATCAAGCTTTGCTTCTCCTGAAACAGCAGACTCTTAAATGTTTGTTCAGGGTCGATTTCTGTTCGGAGAAACAAATACGGATTCAGCGATTCTTCTGCTAACGCAGGAATAACAACCGTCATGTCATCCTGATCGCACCATTTGTTTAGGAAAACATGCAATGCGCATAAGATCACGGTAAACACCGCTAAATTCTGATTTTTCCCGAGCCGCAAGATTTGCGCCGATAATTCGGCTGGTAGGTTAAAAAGATACTCACCCTTTTCATTTCCCTGAGCAGAATAATCTTTTGGAAGTCTCAATTCCTGGTATTCCTTCCTGAACTTTTCGATCCAGTAATTCATCGTTTCACTTTGTAAACCTGATGAAAGAAGAGATTCATTCATTTTTGCGCCTCCAAAGAGATGTTTTTAACTTAAGCCGATGTATGGGAATAAATGTGTATGCATCGCCTCCATAGGATGGCGGAACCGCTTCAGATGTTTAGCTTGAAAAACAATAACCATATCCGCTTGAGGCAGAATGATTATGCTTGTTCCCCCGGCCCCTGAGGCATAATAGCCATGCGGATGCAGCCACCACAAATATGAATAGGGACCGCTTCCGGCGGTGGATTCAGTTACCCAAGTGGAGGGGATAACTTGTACACCGTTCCAATCCCCCTCATTTAAGTACAAATAACCGAACCGGGCCATATCTTTTGCAGTTAAATGCAAGCTTCCGGCCAAATGCTGCTGCGGATCCTCGCATTCCCAAGCATCGGCGTGTATACCGATTGGACCAAACAGCCACTTGTTGGCCAATTCGTAAATTGACATTTGGCTTACTCTCTGTAACACAGCCGAAAGAAGCCAAGCATCGAAATTATTATATTGAAACCGGTTCATCGCCCTGTTCTTGACAGGAAGCTCAAGAATATACCTTAACCAGTTATCAGACCTGCGCATCCTGTCAACCATTGGCTGACTGTCGGCTGCAAGTCTGGGATAGTAGAAACCCGATGTCATCGTTAATAGATGCTTGATGTTGAGACAGAGTATCCTTGGATCACAATCCTTGCTGAGAAACTCGGGAAACAGTTCTATGATTTGCTGATCCGTATTCGACAGGTATCCTTTAGCTAAGGCTATACCGGCCAAAGCTGACAGTATACTTTTATTCACAGACAGAATATCCCGTTTATCAGTCTCTCTTGTTCCTCTGTAATACTGTTCAAAGGCGATTCTTCCATGTTGTACTACTAAAAAACTGTATACATGGGGGAAATCTCTCTGAAGATGCTTACTGGCATTCCATAACAGCTCCGGATCGATTCCTGCTGAGCTTGGAGTGCCGTATTCCCATTCCTCCGCCGGCCATATCTTTGATCCGTGAACCACCATGGTATTGCTAGCCTCCGTAGTTTTAGTTTAGATATAAGAAGCTTCCTATAACCGAATGCGGATTATGGACTAGCATCTCAGGCGTCCCCTCCGCAATGATAGAGCCGCCCTGTTCCCCGCTTCCCGGACCCAATTCCAAAATCCAGTCACAACATGAAAGAAACAAGGCGTCATGCTCAATCACGATCACGCTATTCCCTCTTCCAACCAATTCATTTAATAAGGTCAGCAGCTTGCCTATATCATGATAGCTAAGGCCCGAAGTAGGCTCATCAAGAACAAACAGCTGTCCTGTATGCTTGTGATCGGCTAATTCCTTAGTCAATTTTATCCGCTGGGCCTCTCCGCCGCTAATCGTTGTAATCGGTTGCCCCAATGCAATATAACCTAATCCTACATTGACCATGGTTAACAGAATCCTTGCGATTTTTGGATCATGAACAAATACTCCAGAGGCTTCTTGTACGGTCATCCGCAAAACGTCACTGATGGTATAGCCTTGATACCGGATTTGAAGAATTTCAGGCTTAAAGCGCTTCCCTTCGCAGCTGGGACAAACATGGCTGAACCGGGCGATCTCAACGATACCGTCACCACGGCATTGCTGGCAAGCTCCCCTGGAGTTGAAGGAGAAATCTCCTTCGGTATAATGCTCTCCCTGATCAATGGCTTGCTTGGAAAACGCCTGCCTGATAAGGTCCCAAACTCCGATGTAACTGGCAGGAATGGACGTTTTGGCCCTGCCTATAGGCTTTTGTTCAACTAAATGGCACTTCCTAATATGCTCCGCTCCATCTAAATGTGTGGAACCGGCAACACTCTTTCTTCCCTTGGACAAGTGCTCTTGCAGTGCCGGAACAAGCGTGTCCGTGATCAAGGAGCTTTTGCCGCTTCCGGATACGCCAGCAACTCCAACCATTGTGCCCAGTGGAATGGCAACATGGATATCCTTCAGATTGTTTGTGTTAACCCCATACAGGCTAAGACGCGGTGTATCTGCAGTTATAATCAGATCTCTTCTTCTCAGCAAACGCTGCACTTGTTCCTTTGCAATATATTGGCTGATCACACTCTCCTTACAGCTGATGAACTGTTCATAGTTTCCCTGGAACAGAATCTGTCCGCCTTCTTGTCCACCGCCGGGTCCGAATTCAATAATGTGCTCCGCTGCCCTTAGCATCATATGGTCATGTTCAACGACTATAACGGTATTACCGGCTTCCTTTAACTTAAGAAGCTTATTAATAACCTTATCTTTCTCAATTTCGTGCAGCCCGACTGTAGGCTCGTCAAAAACATACATGATCTCATTTAATTCAATATCAAAGAATGAAGCCAGATATAGTCTTTGCAGTTCTCCTCCGCTTAACGTTGGAATTCTGCGTTGCAAAGAGAGATAGGACAATCCGACATCCAATAGATGCAGCAGTTTTCTGCACATAAGCTCGGCAAGCTGCACGGACCGCTCATCGTGCCCGTGCTCGGCTGCCTCAGTCAGAATCCCGTAAAGCTCCTTAACCGAAATGGATTTCAGGTATGAGATATGGTGGTTCAATACCTTTACCTTCAGAACCTCCGGAGCCAGTCCGCTGCCCTCACACCCAGGACAAACCGTGGTTTCTGCCCAGTCTTCAATATCTTTTTGAGCGTAGATTTGATTAATGTAGGGAATATAGCCAATAAAATAAAATTCATTGCTCCCATACAAGTAGTCACGCTGTATTGCGGGAGACTGCTTGGAATACGGCAGATTGGCATCAAACCCTGCCAGCTTCGCATAACGCAGAAGCTCCTGTTTCAAATTCCGGTTCGTATCGTTGTACAGGCTTGCTTTGGATAACATTAGCTTTTCAAATATACTTTTTTCATCCACATGGGAGATAACGCCCCGTCCGTAGCATTGAAAACACATGCCGATGCTGGAGTTAGGCGAGAATGCTGAAGGGACGTATTCCCCGTGGCGGCTCCCACAAACCTTACAACTTGTATTGACGGCTACGGTGTTACCGCATACCGTACATTCCAACGTTCCGTAAAGTGAAAAGAACAACTCCAGCAACCGGTTCATTCCCAGCTTCGTCCCGACCGTGCTGCGGGGATTGCTCTGCCGGACAAGCTTCTGTTCCACCGCAACCGTCGGGTTAAGTCCCTCCATCTTGTCGAAGGAAGTAGTCTCATATTCATAATTCAGATCCCATTCTCCAAGTGCGCTAAGGTAACGTTTGGTGCCTTCGTAATGAATCAAATCAAAGGCAAGGCTTGATTTACCTGAGCCGCTCGGTCCGGTAATGACCGTTAACCGGTGCTTCGGTATTTCAACATAGATTTCCTTTAAGTTATGCAGGCGCGCTCTGTGGATTTTGAGCGATGACATCGTAACTCCTCCCCGGTATATACAAGCTTAGAAATCAAACTCGATTTCCATACCGCCTACAGTGCTCGAAGCTTCTTCTTTCTTGTCATGATCAACAGCTCGCACAAATTTCTTGTAATCATCGTATTTGGTATGAAAATCCTTGGCGAGTGCGCTTATTTCATTGACTCCGTCACTCACAACACTTTTGCTGGCATACCTGTCGCAGTAACTGCATCTTGTACAGTCTTTTTTGCAATATCCCTGAATGTCGTAGAAAGGTTTGAGGAAACCATCGAGCAGCTTATTGTCAACTGAAAACTTATAAGCATAATTCGATGAGAACATATCCAGCAATTCCATCAGATTCCCGTCAAATGACCCTCTGAAATATGCTTCCACTGCCTTAAGCGGATTCCCGCGGTTCACGTATTCTCTGCCTTGTAATTTGTAATAGCGGATTCCGATGCTTTCATAGTAATGCAGGTCCTCAGGACGGATCCAAGACAACTTCATAAGTTGGTTTACATCCTGAAAAATTTTCAGCGCACACCTGGTTGTATAGTAGTTTGTTCCTGTATCCATAGGATCCCGTACAACACCGCTTGTCTGGTTGTAATGGAACATCCGGTACGTACACTCCTGATGGCACAGGGAGTTAATAATGATTTCCGATTTGTCGCCGAAAGCGCTCGCGATTCTCCGGAGCATGTCAAAATCCCGGTTGATTGATTCGTCCAGCACGATACGGTCTACACCATTCTTCTTGTAGTGCAGAGCTTTGTTTACGGAATTGATCTGGCAGATGACAGACGCTTTAATCTTTATGTCCAACTCCATGGAGTTCACAAGATCCATCAGCGATGGGAGTGTTACGGTCAACGATCTGACCCCTGCTTTATATAATGCGGATATAAACTGCTTCGTCTCCTTCACGCCTTCTGCAGTAAACTCACGGTTATGCATGTAAGGTGCATTGAAAACATAGTTAAAACCAATGCCCTTCGCTTCACAATACCGGATGTATTCTGTCAAATCATACATGTCAATCTGGGGTAAATATTCGTTGATCCGTCCCGATTCAAAAGAGTTATTAATGGATATTTGCCCGTAAGTCTCGAGTACCTGACTACCGGGATATTGCTTGGCAAGCTCAACATACCCGTTGATTGTAGTCTCTTTGAAATCCGCCGGAATACTGAAAAACCTCATTTTAGCATAACCTCCATTTTAGTCCAGTTCAAGTTCAAAATTGAAATCCCAGCTGTCTGCCAGCGGCTTTTGCTCTACAGCACGGGAGGTTAGGCTCCCGATATCCATGGAAGGGTCGTTCAGGGTTAATTCAATCAGCTTGTTGTACTCATCGGCTATGCTGCGGATCGTCTCCTCTTTATAAAGAGCCGTTTTGTAAGTAAAATTAATCCGCAGCTGCGCGGAAGTTTCCGTAACTTCAACCTCCAAGTCCATTTTGGAAGCAGTCTGGTCAATGGAATAAGGGACCAGCCTCACATCCTGGAACTGCCCCTGGATCTTAGTAGAATTTTGCAGTACGAACAAGGTGTCGTATAACGGGTTGCGATTGGTATCCCGCTGTATTCCCAAGGCGTTAACCAACTCATCGAATGGAAGCTCCTGATTATCATAAGCTTCCAAAAGACTCGTTTTTACCTCAAACAGAAAATCCAGAAAGCTCTTGCAGGGAACAGGATAGTTTCTTAGCGCCAGGGTGTTGACAAATAAACCAATGATCTTTTCCGTCCCCATTTGCGTTCTTCCTTCAATAGGAAATCCCACCACAATATCCTCTTGTCCGGAGAATTTGTTTAGCAGCACATAGTAGACAGACAGTAACACCATATAGAGAGTACATTCTTTCTCCGCAGCGAAGCTTCTCAGCCGATCCGTCGTCTTCCGGTCTACCTCGATAGAAAACATACGTCCTTCGAAACCTACATATGATGTTCTTACATAGTCCGTCGGAAGTTCCAAAGGCGGAGCCAGTGTTTGATACCGGCGGAGCCAGTACTCGGTTTGCCTCTTGAAGTACCCTTCCTTTTGCATCTCGCTCTGCCAGGTGGAATAGTCTTTGTATTGCAGCTCCAATGGAGGCAGCGTTCTTTCTTCGTAGCCGTCTCCCAATTCACCCAGAATAATTCCCCGGGAGGTTCCGTCGGTAACAATATGATGGATATCAATAAGCAGCAAATGCTCGTTCTGCTGCAACTTGATAAGCTTCGCCCGTATCAGCGGAGAAGTGCCTAAATTAAAACAGCTGATGAAGGGGCGAATACAAGCCTCAACCTCCATGCTGGTATCCTGGGAGAGATCCGCCCATTCAAGCCTAAAGCTGCACTCGCTGGATACTTTCTGTACAACCTCTGCTCCCTCAACTAAGAAATACGTTCGAAGGGTCTCATGCCTATGAATCAAAGAAAGAAAGGCCTTCTCCAATCTTTGGCGGTCCAGATCGCCATCTATCCTGAAGGCATCCAGCATATTGTAAGCCGTGTTATTTCTGCTGATGCTTTGCAAAAGAAATATTCTTTTTTGTGCAGCCGACACCGGATAATATTTCTGTTCCTTGGCTGGAACAATCGCCTTTAACATGGATAATTGTTGCCACAATGTCTCCAAATGTCCGGATAACTGATGGACGGTTGGATATCTGAAGATATCCGCTACCTCCAAGCTACAGTTCAGCTGATTCTGGATTCGGTTGATAATTTTGGCCGCAATGATAGAATCAACACCCAACTCAAAGAAGTTCTGGTTATAATCCACATGCTCATAAGATAAGAGCTCTCCAATCAGACTTCCGATCTTCTGTTCAATTGTCCGTGTTGCGGTCTTATTGTTCACCTGAATACGACTGTCTGCATCCGGCCTGAGCTGTTGCCGTTTATGAAACTCCTCGTTGACGGATTCCGAAAAACGGATCGGCAATTGTTCAGAGATTTCATACAACTCACATCCCCAATTTATCCTGCCCGGGATCAAATCGTGGACATTATGGTGCAGCACCCAGTCAAAATAACGTATGGCCCTCTCCAGTAACAGTGGCTCAAATAATTCTTTGCGCAGATTGGTTTGCTTGCATTCTGCCAGCCCGGTATCCGTCCATTCAGGCCACCTGATGTTAATAAACGGAGTCGATGCGCTGCAGCGCATACTCGCGTAACTGTTCATGTAACTGTTAGCTGCTGTGTAACCGGCAGCCCCGTATCCTCCGATCAGGGTCATGGCCGAAGAGAATAGACAGATAAAGTCAGGCGGTTCGTTACATGTCAGCCGGTCCAATATCCAAGTGCCCTGCACCTTAGGACGCAGGATTCCCCTAAGGCTGTCTTCCGACAACTCATGGATTTCTTTGACCATCCCGTTTCCGGCACAATGAACAATGCCATTCAACGGGCCATGTATCACCCTGATCTCCTCCATTATTTGCTTCATCCGGTCAAAATCCGCAATATCCGCAGCATAATGGATAATTGTACTGCCGGAGTTCTCCATCTGCTTAATCATGTCCATCTTTCGGGCATCCGTATCGGGAAGTCTGGAACGACCGAGAAGAATAAGCCGGACTTTCTTTTTACCGCTCAGATACTTGGCCAGTTCCAGCCCGATCCCGCCAAATCCCCCGGTTATCAGATACAGCCCGTTTTCCTTTATCCCCACATTGCGTAATTCAGCATGGACGGTAGTCTCGGACATTGGGTTCAGCTCTTCATAATATCTTCTTCCAGCACGGAGAGCCGTTATGAAATAAGGTGACTGGCAGAGCACTTCACGCGTGATAACGGAAAGCTCAGTGGCATCGTCTATATCAATGCATTTGCAGCCCACCTGGGGAAATTCCCAATGAAATGACTTGGCAAACCCGTGCAAGGCCGCATTCACAGGTTGTACCAGGTCTGTTTGATTCACCAGATAGGCATACCGGGTAACAATGACCAATTCGGCCTCTTGGATTTGATTCATCTGAAACGTTCTAATCAGTGTAAGCAGATTGATAACCGGGTCTATCATGGATGTTCCCAGTTCCATATAATCATCCGCAGCGTTGACTGAGCCCACGGAAGTCATATGAACCAATTGTACTTTCCCGCTTATGCCGATTTGTCTGAACAGCCATTGATACCCCGTTCTATCACCTGTGATGAAGAACCTTTCCCCCTCCTTGGCGCAATAATCCGTTATCGTCACAGGAATTACATTCTCGGTATCTGCCTGCAATGATGCTAGAATCGCCCTCTCCCGCTCTCCGCCTCCGCCCAACACTATGGTGACTACATCATTACGGGCAGCAGCCGGCCGGTTCGGGCTCAGATCCTCCTTCCAGACCACCTCATAGCCATCCTGCATTTCAAAACACTTCCCAACCCGGCTATGTTCCGGTATTTGGATCCAGCACCGCTTCCGTTCAAAGGGGGTAACCGGAATTCTGACCCTATGCCTGCTCTGGCCTCTATATAGGGCGGAGAAATCAATCGTCATACCAGCAGCATAGCGCTGCGCAATAGTCTGAAGCGGCAGGGGGGCCTCTTCGCTGCAAGACAACGCCTGCTGTGTGAAGGCTTCCTCACCGCCAATATATATATCCGGTTCCTGAATCCACAAAGAATCATCCATGCAGTTCAATTGTTCCAGCTTTGACAGCAGATCTTCTTTGCTCTTAATAAGCATGGATAGTCTGTGTTTGTAATGCGTTCTGCCGTTGTTAGCTGTAAAACAGAGATCTTGGATATTCAATAAGTCTAAATGGGTTCGAAGGTGTTGTTCATATTGCTTCATTAGCTCAATCAAAGATTTCCTACTTTTTGCGGAAAGACAGAGAACATCGGGCAGTTCCTCCTCGCGAGGTGGAACGGAGGGCTCCTCCTCCACAACAATATGACAGTTGGTTCCGCCAATTCCAAAAGAACTGATCCCACTTCTTCTAGGCACAGCATTCCAGGGCTCGTTCCTGTCGCTGACATAGAGAGGAGAATCAATAAACCGGATTCTCTTATTCGGTTGCAGAAAATTTATTTGCTTGGGTATCACTTTATACTGCATAGCCAATATAACCTTGATCAGTCCCGCCAAACCGGAGACACAATTTAAATGGCCCAGATTCGTTTTGACTGAGCCGATGGCACAGAACTGTTTTTTCGAGGTATACGCTTCAAATGCTTTTCTGATTCCTAAAACTTCAATCGGATCCCCGATTTTGGTCCCAGTACCATGCGCTTCGATATAGGTAATGGTCTCTGGATCAATATCCGCATTCTTCCACGCCTTTCTGATGACATTGCCCTGTGCCTCCGCACTGGGAGATGTCAGGCCGATGGTTTTACCGTCCTGGTTAACCGCACTGCCCCTGATCAGGGCATAGATATGGTCCCTGTCTTCCTTCGCCTGATTGTAGCTCTTCAATAGAAGCGTAATTACACCTTCGCTCTCAACGGTACCGTCCGCTGAGGCATCGAATGTCTTCGTCTTGTTGAATTCCGACTCAATTCCAATCTTTACATCACTCTGTATCGGATCAGGCATGATATAAGCTCCACCGACGAGAGCCATGCTGCAGTCGCCTGAACGGATAGCTTGGCATGCCAGATGGAGGCCGACCAAAGAGGAAGAGCAAGCGGTGTCTAGGGTCATGGAAGGCCCTGTGAGATTGAGCAGATAACTCACTCTATTAGCTACTATAGCCGTTGCGTTCCCCGTCAAGAAATTTCCATACCCCTCCGGATCAACTTCTTTTGCAATCGTTGCATAGGCGGAATGATTCAAACGGACTCCCGCATAAACCCCCGTATCGGTTCCTGCCAATCGTTGTACGGCATAACCTGCGTCCTCAATTGCTTCCCAGCAAGACTCCAAGAACATCCGGTGGGTGGGGTCCATCACCGAGGATTCTTTGGGTGAGATCCGAAAATGACTGTTGTCAAACTGGTCTATATTTTGCAAAAAACCGCCCTTATTGTACCTAAGCTCATGATCATATCCCGCGGAATAATCCCGGTAAGCTTCAATATCACGCTTCCGGGCCAAAGGCAGGTCAGAGATGCACTCCTTCCCCTCTGTAATAACTCCCCACAATTCTTCCAGACTGCCGGCTCCAGGCACTTGCATAGCGATTCCGATAATCGCTATGCTCTCTTGATTGTATTTGTCAGATTTATTCATCCAAAGATGCTTCCCTCCTGCACTAAACCAGACTTAATGGTAAATAAAATCGGCGAACAAGGCTTTTGTACCGGTCTCTTCAAAAATTTGATCAAACCGCTTTACTCTAAGTTCCGCGGGAGTACGTTTAGTTTCAAATACACTCATCAGCATCGCAAGCGCTTCTTCCATGTGTTCCTTCGTCGGCATACTCTGCTCTTTCTCCAGTTGATCCTGAAGGGCTTGTATTTTCTCGTAAGGCATAATTACGCCGGTTTCGTATTCTTCGTTGTTGTCATTATTATTTTTTGTACAAACCGCGATTGCTAGGCAACGGGTAATCACCGTAAACTGATTGTCCTCTGGAGTGTTGACATGATGAGTCTGAAATTTATCCATTACGGAGTTGCGGTCGTCAATCTGACCAAAGGAGTAAGCCTGTACGTTGCTGCAGGTTGCCCTAATGACATTGGTCATGATGGATTGCGGTCCCATCTCAATATACAAATCTGTGCCTTGTCCAGACAAGTATTCCATCGTCTTGTCCCATTGAACCGGCTTGTACAGCTGCTCGGTCAGATTGGTGATGATTTGCTCTGAGGTTGTATATGGCATTCCGGTAACATTTGAAATGACAGGCCACTTTACGTCGTTCAGTGTAATTTTTGATATTTCTGCTCTCAATTGATCCGAGACATCCTTCAACAACCCGCTGTGAAAGGGAGGACTCGAAAACAACGGTGTAATCTGCACGTCGTCGGCAAGTTCAAGCAGTTCATTCTCCGCATCCGTGATAGCCTGTTCACTGCCGGCAATCACCTGCTGGTCTTTGAGATTGAAACAAGCAATAGAGACGGTATGTCCCAACCGGGACAGGCAATTGCATACTGCTTCCACCCGGGCTGAATCTAGTCCGTTCACCACCGTCATCCAGCTTGGATGTGTATCCTTGACATTCATCGCCAGTGAACCCCTTAACCGGACAAGCCGGAGGGCATCGGCAAACCGAAGCCCTCCCGAAGCAACCAAAGCTGAGTATTCTCCCAAACTGTGACCGGCCAAATACCTTGGTTCAAGTCCGACCTTATCCATAAAGGCCCTGAAGATGGCATAGCTTGCCGTCAATAAAGCAGGCAACATGTTCTCAATGGCATTCAGCTCCAAGACAGGCCCTTCAAAGCAAAGTTTTTTAATATTAAACCCCAGGATATCATTCGCTTCCTCGAATACTTCCCTCGCTACTGAATAGTCATCACAGAGTGTTTTGGTCATACCGACAAATTGCGATCCTTGTCCCGGAAAAACAAACGCCAGCTTGTTATTCATTTATTGCAGCTCCTTCGTCATTGGTTAATCATTGATGATAATGCTTACATAATCGGGTAGCTGAGGAATTTGATCCGTATTCCGCTCCATAATTGTACAATTCCCTTGTTGTTCAACTTCTTGGAACCCGGCAAATTTATAGGTAATCAGCATAGGCCTGTTCCGGTCATTGGAAATAAACTCTGCCCGCAGCTTCACTCCGGCGTTGGCAGCTTCCTGCATCAGATAGGTTAACATTATGCTGCCGACACCGCGCGACATGACACGGCAAGACATCAGCAGCAGCTTAATATTCCACACCTTGTCCTGACATTCCAGCAGGACAATACCGATTTTTCCATATGTGCCGTATTTGTCGCTGAGACCGGATATAATCAGCCTGTGGCTGTCCGATTTGATAAACTCTCTTAGCTCCTCATATGAATAGGTATACCCGGTAGTATTAAGCTGGTGTGTGCGGACAGTCAGCTCCTCGACTCGCTGTAAATCTGTTTCGGTTGCGGAAGATATTGTGAACTCCATATCCAAGGAAGCCAAAAAATCCTCCTGGGCTCCCTCAAAGCGTTCTTCCACCAGCTTACGTTCAATATCATCCTGATACATTTTCCGTCTAATCTTGGAATCTTCCGTAATAAAGACAGGGTGCAGCTCTGGTAGATCAAGCAGACCGTCCAGCCCTTCCGCTAGAATGCAGAAAACATCAGGATGAACAAACTGTACTTCATCCAATTCAAAAGGCTGGTCATCTATAAAGGCTATACTGTCCAGACTGATATTTAAGGATTTTGCAATTGTGCCGATGGAATCCGATTTATTATTCCAATTGATCTGCGGGTACAAGAAATACTCGTAAAGGCCCAAATCTCTTAGCTTTTGTTCCGCATCCGCATGATTGTTTTTACTGGCGACCGACTGCAGTATTCCCCGTTCATCCAATGTACGTATGATCTCGCTGACATTGTCCTTGACCGTAACTCCGAAACCTTCCAGCAGTACGCCATCCCACAGGGTATGATCCAAATCCCAAACGACACATTTCATTTTCAGCGTTTTGTGTGCTGCACCTGCAATACTCATTTCGCTCGTCGCCCCGTTTCTAATCTATTCTTCAGATATTCCGAAAGGCATATGTTGCAATCAAAATCTCATGCATTTCGTTTGTGCCTTCGATAATCTCATTGACCTTAGAGTCCCTGTAAAAACGCTCCACATGATACTCTCTGCTGAAGCCGTTGGCTCCGTGGATTTGAATAGCATCGCTGGCGACTTTGGATACCATGGTTGAAGCAAAATATTTTGCCACCCATGTTTCCATGATTGAATCTGGCTCTCCCGCTTCTTTTAAGCTAGCGGCATGATGGCATAAAGCTCTCGCCGCTTTGATGTTCGTTACCATGCCGGTAATCATTTTTTGAATCAACTGATGTTGTCTGAGCGATGCACCGAACTGCTTCCGTTTTCTGGCGTATTTTAAGCTTGCATTCAGACAGGCTTGGCCAAGTCCGACGCATCCCCATGCTATTGTAAACCGCCCATAGTCCAGCGAAGCAAGAGCTACGTGGGATAACCCCGTGCCCAAGCTGCCTACAAGATTTCCCTTCGGGATTCTGCAGTTCTTAAAGTCTATTTCGGCTATCATTGAAGCTCTTGCTCCCAACAAACCCTCAATCGGCTTTATCTCCAGGCCAATGTTATCTCTTTCAACGAGGAAGGCAGTGGGTAATCC
This sequence comes from Paenibacillus sp. FSL P2-0089, assembly GCF_038595095.1. NCBI lineage: Bacteria > Bacillati > Bacillota > Bacilli > Caryophanales > Paenibacillaceae > Paenibacillus > Paenibacillus sp. FSL P2-0089. Next base: position 1,394,578 of record NZ_CP152006.1, on the reverse strand, counting down.
CTCGACCTGGGCAAAAACCAAAAAAAGGTCGGCGATTTGCCCCATGGTCGTCCATTTCTTCGTTCCGTTTAAAACGTATTCATCCTGCTCCAGCGTTGCAGACATGGTAATATTTTTTGCATCGCTTCCAACAGTAGGCTCAGTAAGGGAAAAGGCTCCAATAACCTCTCCCCGGGCTAATTTTCGAAGCCACTTGTCCCTTTGTTCCGGCGTACCCCATTTTAAAATAGCGAGTGCAACCATCCCTTGAACCGTCAACAGGCTTCTTACACTGGAACAGCCTCTGCCGATCTCCTCATTTAATAAGCCAACTGTAACCATATCCAGCCCCAGGCCGCCGTAATCTTGAGGCAGCATAGACCCCAGATATCCCGCATCTGCAACCTTTTGCAGCAGCTCCGCTGAGATCTTTTCCTCTCGGTCATTCTGTTCCGCAACCGGAATCAGCTCACGATCGACAAACAGACTGAAGGATTCCTGCCATTTCAATTGAGAAGGTGTAAATTCCATTTCAAGGCCTCCCTGTATATTTAAAATTGATCAAACAGCCTTTTTCTGTTCTACGAACTGCGCAATGCTCTCAATGGATCTGAAATTATTCATGTCCAGGTCATTGTTTTCAACCCGGATGGAAAACTCTTTCTCCATGAACATAACCAGCTGCATTGCAAAGAGTGAGTTTACAAAGCCCAGCGCAAAAATATCTTCGCTATCAGATATTTCTCTTTTTCTATAAAACTTGCTTAAAAAACCTTTTGTTTTTTCCTTGATCTGTTCCATGTGTTATAACCTCGCTTTTTTTAGTATATAAAGAAACCCTGGCCCGATTTCTTCCCGGTCAGCCCTGCACTGACCATTCTCTTTAGCAGCGGACAGCAGCGATACTTCGGATCCTGAAAATCCTGATAGAGCACTTCCAGCGAATCCACTACCGTATCGAGGCCGATCAGGTCGGCAGTCTCCAACGGCCCCATCTTATGTCCATAACATCTCTTGAATATTTCATCCACATCATGCGCAGACGCAACCTGATCCTGGACAACAAATGCCGCTTCATTCATCAGCAGATGAGAGATACGGTTCGACACAAAACCCGGTGAATCCTGAACAATCACACAGTCCTTATCAATAGAGGAGAGAACGTCCTTCGTCTTCTCTATGGTCTCATCGGAGGTGTAGAATCCTCTTATTACCTCTATCGTTTGGATGAGGGGAACTGGATTCATAAAATGCGTGCCGATGACACGCTCTGGCTGCTTGGTCAATGCTCCGATCCGGGTTATTGAAATACAGGATGTATTTACAGCAAGAATGCAATCCTGTCTGACTGTCCGCGATAAAGTAGCATATACCTGCTCCTTTACCTCCCATTTCTCCGACACATTCTCTATAACAAATGTAACGTCTGCCAAGTGATTATAGGATGTTGTAAATTCGATTTGGCTCAATGCCTCTTCAGGCTTTACTGTGAGCTTGTCAGGATGGAACATAGTATACAGGCGGAGGCTGTTGCTGATTTCTTCCTTCGCTTTGGCCAGTATTTCTTCAGAGATATCAATCAGAATAACTCCATAACCATTCTGTGCAAAAGTTTGTGCAACGCCTCTTCCCATAACTCCTGCGCCAATCACACCGATTTTCCGTACACTTATTTCACTCATGGGAATCTTCCTTACGACGCGCAATATAGGTAATCAAGCTTTCCAACGTTTCAAAGTTCTCGGAATCGAAATCTTCATCTTTGAATTGAAATCCGAATTGTTCTTCAACAGCTAAGATCAATCTCAGCAGCCCGGCTGAGTTTAATCCGTAATCGGCCAAGCTGTCGTTCACTTGGATACTGTCAACGCCTTCAATGTTCAAGTCTTCCAGAATCGCTTTCAATTCCAGCAGCATCTGTTCGTCCCCCATGACTTTAACCTCCTTGTATTGTCTTCGAAGACTCCAAGACCATGTCTACCTTCTCAATCAGTCGCTGTTTCAGGCCTTCCATGGTTTCCTTTGCATAAACCAGTGAGTTGTATACAAAATTCACCTGATATTCATCTTGCGGAAGAATAACAATATTCAGGTTGTGGCTTGTCTCCTCATAACTGTGTATTCCTACCAAGCGGAAGGTGCTTTTCACCTTGGTAACTACCTCTTCCAAACGCGGATAATTCTCATATATAATCATGTGATCTATGATTATGTTGTCAATACCTGCGTTGCTAAGAACCTCACTGAGAGGAAGACAACCGAATTGTTCGGATGACAAGATAATCTCCTGAACGGAAGCGGCTGTTTCCGGCACTCCGGATGTTAAGACATTTTTGACTCGTACCGGCACAGCATTAATGAACATCCCCACCATTTGGTCAATTTCGCTGATCTCTGTGGGTCTTCCCGATATTACCAGGCCAAATAATGCCTCATTCGTCCCGCATATGTCTTGGAGGAGTAATCCCCATACTGTTAAAAACAATGCACTCTGCGTTACCCCTAAATGCTCGGCCAGCTGTTTTAGACCTTGTGTTCTGGCCTCCCCCAGAGAGGTTTGAATCTCTTCTTGAACATACTGCCGGGTCCCACCTCCCTTTTTGAATTTCGACAGCTGCGTCCCAGCCGTGGCACCATCCAGCGTATGTCTCCAGTACGCAATCGCTTCCTCCCGCTTGTTATACTTCTGGAACCATTGGAGGTAGTCGCGGAACAGCCGGGGCTCCCTCAGCCGAGGTGGATCTTGGACCGACAAGGCTTGATAGGTTTCAAAAAACTCCCTCATGATGATACTTAAGCTCCACCCGTCCAGGAGAATATGATGAAAGTTCCATATTAATAAATGCTTCGTATTGCTTCGCTTCACTAATACAATCCGAAGAGGAGGGGAGCTGCTTAAGTGAAATCTGGCATTTCTGGAGCTACAGATAATCTCTTGAATGGATTCAGACTGTTTCTCCTCGTCCATGCCTGAGAGTTCAATTATTTCCAAAGGAACCTCTGTCTCTTTCAGCACTATTTGAACGGGAACCTCGATAGTACGGAATGTAAATACTGATCTCAAGGTCGGATACCTCTTGATTAGAACAAGCAGACTTTCCTGAACCAGGTCATTCTGTATGGACCCTTCAAAATCAAAAGACATCTGATTAAAATACGAATTCTTCTCTTTATAGAGCATGGAATGAAACAAGATCATTTTCTGCGTCGGCGTAAGCGGGTACACATCTTCCAATTGAGCATTTATTCCCCCGGCAAAACGGCAGAGCCGTTCCAGCTTGTGCTCATTCAACCCTTGAAGGGTAAGATCGCTTGGGGTTAAGGTTTGCTGCTTTCTTTCCATGCAATGGACGATCATACCCGAAAGATTGTTCTTCATCACATCGGCGAACCGCTCCATGGTTGCCTGTCCAGGCTGATGCTTGTTATAGGTCATAGATATGGAGAGCTTTCCGCCGATATGGATACCTGAAATGTCGAGATCATGCTTTCGCTTCCAGCGAGGCGAGACCATTTCCCCCATAGAGATGCCGGAGAAATGAAACCCCTGATAATCAGACACGTCAAAATTCCCCAAGTAATTAAAGCTGACTTGAGGTTTTCGCGCTCTGTGTTCTCTTTTGCCGGTCCCGTAGTCAAGCAGCATACTTCCGATTCCTTTGTTCGGAACGGCTCTTAAGGTTTCTTTCGCCAGTTTGATATATTCGGAATAGTCGTCCGAGAGTTCTTTGACCCTTAATACAACCGGATAAATACTTGTAAACCAGCCGACTGTTCTGGAGATATCCGCTTCTTCAAACAGCTCCTGATTCCTGCCGTGCGATTCCATATCCACTGCAGCCTTGTCTACATTAAAGCACTGTTTCAGGGTTAATGCGGTCGCGGCCAGCAAGATGTCGTTGATTTCGGTGTTGTAAGCGTGATGGACAAGCTTCATCATTGCTTCCGTTTCGGCGGCAGACAACTCAAATTCAACCCTGGCAACATCCTGAAAGCAATAGCCCTTTCCTTCATGATTACTTGGCAGGAACGGTTCGATCTGCTCCTCCACTGCAGTCCAGTAATCCTTCTCCCTGTCAGCTCCGGGCAATTCAAAATACCTGTTCAGCCGCTGAATCCACTGCACATAGGAATCAGTTTTTCCAGACAAAATCAGCCCCTCACCTGCAATTGCCTGATTATAAAGGGTAGTGAAATCCTCCAGAATAATTCTCCAAGAAACCCCATCAACCACAAAGTGATGGATCAAAGCAGCTACATAATCTTTGTCTTTGCAGCGAAAATGCACTACCTGCAGCAACGGGCCATCAACCAGACGCATGGCTCTTTGTTTCCCATTCAAATGTCCCGTAATCCGCTCTTCTGCATGTTCAAGCTGCGACAGGTCCACCGTTTCAAAGGCAAATAAAGGGCGAGCACCGGGTTCTCTGATTTGCTGAACGGTACCTTGCTCATAGACGCGAAGAACACTACGCAACGCATCGTGATGTTCCATCAGTTTGTAAAAAGCCTGTTCTATACAAACTGCCCTCATCCGCTCGACTGAGGTTAAGAGTATGCCTTGGTTATAGTGATTGGCGATCTCCAAGGAGCATTCCTCCAAAAACCATTGCTGAACAGGTGACAATGCAGCCTCGCCGGAAACGCTGTCATAGTTGTCCAGCTTCTCCGCCGGCTCCATGTGGTTACTGATCTCCCGGATGGTGGGAGAATGAAAGAAGTGCTTTAACTCCACCTTCCAGTTTTTTTGCCTTAACTTAGAAAGAATTTGTATAGCCTTGATCGAGTCTCCGCCCAACGTGAAAAAGTGGTTGTCTATACCGACCTCAGCCACCTTAAGGACATCCTGCCACACCCCGGCCATAATCCGCTCCGCTTCGGTTCTGGGCTGGATCACACCCTGTTCCCTCATTAAGACTGGGGAATTCTCCATTAATTGTTTTCTGTTGACCTTCCCGTTACTCGTCAGAGGAATCTCCCTGATGCGTGAGAAGAAAGCCGGAAGCATATAGTCCGGGAGCTGCTGCCCTAAGTGCGATCTGATATCCGTAAGGGTTAATTGATCACTGCCGGTAAAAAAAGCATGCAAGTACCTGCTGTCTTCCCCGTCCTTCATATCAAGGACAACTGCATTCCGCACCCCGCCCAGCTTCAACAACTGGTTCTCGATCTCTCCCAACTCAATCCGGTGTCCTCTGATCTTCACTTGCTGATCTATCCGGCCCAAATAGAGCAGTTCGCTGCTTTTTGACCATTTTACCAAATCCCCTGAACGGTACACCCTCGATCCGTGTTGAAAGAGATCCGGAATGAACTTGTCCTCTGTCAGTTCTTCACGGTTTAAATATCCCCGGGCAACTCCTAGTCCGGCAACCAGCAGCTCTCCCGGAATTCCTTCCGGCACCAGCTGCAGGTCTTCATCAACAACATAGGCAGATAAAGTGGGAAGCGGCCTCCCTATATTGGAATGTCCCTTCGAGATCTCCGTTTCCGTAATCTCTTTATAGGTCACATGAACAGTTGTTTCCGTTATGCCATACATATTGATCAGTTTGGTTGCCTTATATTTGTTATGCCAGTCCCGGAGAATTGAGGGATTCAGCGCTTCCCCGCCGAATATGACATAGCGCAATTGCGATAGACCTGCATCATGATAGCTCTCATCTTCCCGAATCAAGGTATGAAAAGCCCCCGGAGTCTGATTCAGAACGGTTACCCGCTTCTCTATAAGCAGCTTACGAAAGCGGGGAGTATCCCGGGCAACCTCCTTGGGGACAATGATCAGATGCCCTCCGTTCAGAAGCGGGCCGTACATCTCCCATACAGAGAAGTCAAAGCTGAAGGAATGAAACATGGTCCATATATCATCATTATTGAAATCAAACAGGCTTTTGTTATTGCTCAGCAGCCCCGCCACATTTCGATGTTCAATCATGACCCCCTTCGGTCTGCCAGTCGATCCTGAAGTGTAGATCACATATGCCAACTGCCCTGGATTCCGATCAGCTGGCTTAGAAGCGGTCTCCGGTTCTTCATTCAAGCGGGCCAAGTCCTCGGTATAGATGACGGCTGCTTGTCCTGATTCTCCCCCTGTATCTGCGAACCGTCTGCTTGTGATAATGACAGGGGACCGGCTGTCTTCAATGATTTCCTTCATTCTCGCCGCCGGCATTTCCGGATCAATCGGCAGATAAGCTGCACCCGATTTCAATATTCCTAACGCAGCTGCCACCAAATCAATGCTTTTATCCAGCTTCACTCCAACTATAGTTTCCTGCGGAAGGTTGAGCTTGCGAAGCTGCCGCGCGTATACATTTGCCAGCTGATCGAGTTCTTTGTAAGTCAATGAGCTGCTGTCGCAGGTTATGGCAACCCGGTCTTGGTAACACTCGGCAACCCGTTCAAAGAGTTGGTCGATGGTATGGGCCTCCGGGTATTCTGACGCCGTCTCATTATATTCGGTTATTATCCGCTGCTGCTCTTGGTTCGTTAACAGTTGAACATCCTTCAATAACGTATTGGTATTGCTCAGGACCTGCTCAAAAAAAACATTTAACTGACCGAAGATACGGCGAATAGTACCGGCATCGTAATATCCGGGATGAAATTCGATATCCAATGCAATACGGCCGCAATCATCCGAATAAAAGGAAAAGCAAAGGTCCGCCTTCCACTTTTCAAGATAATGGATATCCCGGTGAACGACTAAGGCGGGCAGAGACATCTCCGGTAGAGGGTGAAAACCCGAATCCGGGCTATTCAGGGCCTGCTGCAGCGTTTTTCTCACACCGTCCATATAGGATTTAAAGGTCATCTCCCGCTTTAAATGAAAACATACAGGGATAAGCAACTTTTTGACAACATCAACGTCCGGTTTATCCCACTGATTCATTAGCGGAGTTACAGCAATAACCTCGGAAACCCTTCCATATTTGGACAGCAAAAAAATGACTCCCGCATTCAGCATCATAAACTCTGCGTAGGGAGATTTCTTGGTGATCCGTTTAATTTCGTTATTTATTGCATCCGGAAACAGGAACGTTTCAACTGATGAAGGATAATCGGAACTGCCAACGTGTACACAATCTCGTGGAAAACCGCTTACTTTCTCCACCAGCGTTTGTTTGTCCTTCCAGTAGTATTTGCCATCCCCTGGATATGCATCTTCTAATTCCATCTCATTCCCCCCTTACCAATCAAATTCAACGCTTTCCAAATCAACCTTGCGCGATATCTTCGAAGGATCATCCAGATTGATCCGGGCCAGCTGAATATCCCCGTTGCCTACAACTGCTTCCAATATTGTTGTATACTGGCGCAACAGCTCCTCTGCCGTTTCCTTTTGATACAATTTGGTGTTGTAATCCATATTGCAGCTCAATACCCCATCGTAGTCCTGAATATTTAACGTAAGGTCATATTTGGAATTCGAATTCTCATACCTGTACGGATTGGCCTGCAGACGCCCGAAGGAAGCTTGGGGTATCGGAATATTTTGCATGGCAAACACAACATCGAATATAGGATTGCGGCTGACGTGACGCGGTGCATTCCATAAGGATACCATCTCATCATAGTACAACTCCTTATGCTCAAAGGATTGCAGCACTTCACTCCTAAATCTGGCAAAAAAGCCGTTAAAGGTATCCTCAGGGACCGGACGGGTCCTTACCGGCACAACATTGACCAGGTTTCCGACCAAGCCTTCCAGGGCTGGCTGATCCCTTAAAGCTATGGGTGTACCGACGATGACATCCTCATAACCGGAGACCCGCATGAGAAGAATGTGAAAAGCCGCAAACAAACTCATGAACAAGGTGCCTCCTGATTGATGTGCTAACCGGAATAAACCACGATTTACGTCCCCGCTGACGTCCAAAGTGACTGTGTCTCCAGCAAATTCTCTGATTGGTCCCCGCGGGAAATCGGTCTGAAGCTCAAAAGAAATTGCCGGCCGGTTCAATTTCGCATCCCAGTATTCCAGATCAGCCGCCATCTCATTGTGCTCACATTGCTTGCCGCGCACATAAGCATAGTCCTTAAAATGAATTCTCACCGGTTCGAGCCTCTCTCCGTTGTACAAACTTGAGAGCTCCTTAGTGAGAATGCTAAGCGACACTGCGTCAGATACAATATGATGGATATCAAAACATAAGATAAATTGCTCTGTACCTGCTGCCAATACCTCTAATCGTGCCAGCGGAGCGCTTAGAAGATGGAATGGGCGGATAAAAGCCTTTAAATAATGTCTGATCTCCTCCTCCGTCTCCACTTGTTTGACAGTTACGATTCCCGGTACATCCGATTGGACGGTTTGAACAACCTCGCCGTCGGCAATCCGGAAGGCAGTCCGCAACGCTTCATGTCTCCGAATCAGAGCTCCAAAGGCCTTTTCCAGTCTGTTCAAATCAAAGTTACCGGTAATTCTGACTACATTAGTCATATTGTAAGAACAACCGGCGTTTCCCAGCTCTTCGATAATGAAAATCCCCCGTTGAATTGGAGTAACGGGATAATAATTCTGCTCAGGTGCCAGGAGAATGTCTCGGCTAATATCCCTCGCCGTGTTCTGTGAAGAATCTTCAACCATGGTCTGCTCCGCAATAAACCCGGTGAAAGCATGAAGGTCTGGGAACCGCAGCAGATCCGTTACCTTAAGTGCCGTCTGGAAGACTTGATTAATTTGCACTATTACTTTCATGGCAATGATGGAGTCCCCGCCAAGCTCAAAGAAGTTGCTCTCCAGATCAAGCTTCTCCATGCCAAGGACGCCGCCGATGATTTGTCCAAGGCTTTCCGAATGTCCATGCGGTGGTACCTTTTCCCCCTTGTACCTTACCTCGACCACACGTTGATACGAAGAAGCCTGTTCAAGCCCGCCTTTGATTCTTTCAATAATGGAATCGGACAGACGGAAGGAAAACTCCTTATAGTAAGGAAGAAGCTCGCCCTGGTAGTTTAATCCTCCAATAATGGACTCCTGCACGTCATGGTTTAAAATGTCGTGAAACGCTTCACGTACCCTCTCTGAAGAAATGACCTGGAACAACTGCTTCTGCGGATTAAACCGCTCCCCCATCAACTGCACTGTGAACTCCCACGGTGCCCAGCTCATGGCAATCGTTCGCTTACCACCAGTATTTCGGTAATGAACGAAGGAATCCAAGAAGGAATTGGAACAAGTATAACCTGAAAGTCCCACACCGCCGATCAGGGTGACCGGTGAGGTGAACAGCACCATAAAATCCAGCTTATCCTGCTGTGTTAAGCGATCCAAGAGCCATGTTCCCTGAACCTTTGGGGCTAATGTGCGAAGGAAGTCTTCTTCTTCCTGCTCTTGAATACTCACCCCTCTGGCACCCGTTCCTATTCCTGCACTATGGATAACTCCGTGAATGCTGCCGTAAGTCTCACGAACCTCATCCAGAACAGAAATCATGTCCTCCGGGCAGGAAACATCCGCCTGGTAACACCGGACCTGAGATCCTCGTCCCTCAACTTGTTGAAGCGACTTCACTTTATCGCTTAAGGCATTGGCAGGATCGGCCGCTATTGCTGCCCACTCTTTCTTATCCGGGAAGCAGGAGCGGTTAATCAGAATCAAGGTTACCTGATTTTGAACCGACAAATAATGGGCAACCTGAAGCCCTAGCCCTCCCGTTCCCCCTGTAATGACATAAACACCTTTGGGCCGGATACCGGTCGGTTTCAGCTCCATATCCAGAGGCTGGAAGGTCTCCAGCCGTTCCACATATCTGATCCCTTTCCGGTAAGCCACGTTCGAATCCATTGCCGCTGACGCAATCTCATTGGCGATGACTTCGGCTTCCGTCTCGGAATCTATATCGATGCATTTGCATTGGGTATTGAAATTTTCGTACTTCATTACTTTCGCCAGCGCGAACATCGGCGCGAAGACCGGGTTGATTACGGGATCACTGCGGTGTATAGCGTTGACGCGCTCCGCTATCAAATAAAGGTCCAAGTCTGCAAAGGTTTCTTCTGCCAGAGCCAGATGGAGGTTTCTAAAACTGCACACTCCCCGCTGAAGACCTGCAGTCAAATCATTTTCGCTGTCCATCCCCCCCTGCTCGGAAAGGCTGGCTAAGTGCACAATCGCGGTCAAATTCATGTCCTTCATTTGCGCAAGCAGAGCCGAGAAGTCCGCTGCCGTATTCCGAATTAGATACTCCATCGCACTGATCTTGGAATATTCACGGCCGAGTTGTGCCGTTACAACATATCTTTGTCCACGGAGCTCCTTCATTATCGCATCGGAGAGACAACCATCCCCCACAATGACCAGAACAGCACCTTCCCATGTTCGCCCGGGTGGAACAGCCTTCTCTGCCTCCACCCAATTGAGTTGATAATACTGTTCTTCCCCTCTGTCTTCCGTCTCCTTGGCAACCCAGCACCTCTTTTCATCAAAGACGTAAGGAGGTAATGGGACTCTGCGAAATACCGTATTCTTGTACATCGCGCTCCAGTTCACTTCATGTCCTTGAACATACGATATTGCAAGCCGGCCCAGCCGCTTCGGATCATGGCCTTCCGCCAATACATCTTCATAAGCTTCCAAGAGAGCTCCTGCAGCATCGGCAGCCGCTTTATTGACTGAGCCATAATAAATTTGCAGCTCCGGGCAGTTTTTCTTCCCGGATTGGAACAGCATTAATTTATTCTGAAGATCCAATTGGTCGTTCGTAATGATCGCCAGCCGGTATTGATAATGCCCCCTTCCAATATTTGAAGTGTAGCAAACCTCTGCCAGACTACAAGGATCATTGAAGTATTTAATGTAGCTTTGCACAAGCTGATATAATGAGCGTTCTGTTTTGGCCGACAGTGTAAAAAGAGAATCCCCGGTTGCTGCTGCACCAGGCCACTTCCTTGTGTACTCCTCCAAGACCATGTGACAGTTGGTTCCGCCGAGACTGAAAGAACTTACACCGCACCGAACCGGTTCCTCGCTCTCCTCCAGGTCCCGCAGCACATCATTCACATAAACCGGAGATTTGTGAAACCCGATATTCCGGTTGGGATAACGAAAATGCAGGGATGAAGGCAATTGACGATTTTTCAGAGAAAAAACAGCTTTCATGAACCCGATCATTCCCGCCGCATTGTCCAAGTGGCCGTAATTGGATTTGACCGATCCAATCGAACAGAATTGCTGCTTCTCCGTGAATTGGCGGAAGGCCTTCGTGATTCCCTCCACTTCAATCGGATCCCCCAGCTTAGTCCCTGTGCCGTGAGCCTCTATAAAGGACAAGCTTTCAGGGTTAATTCCGGCGGCCTTCCATGCACGAACGATTACTTCTTCCTGGGCAAGCGGATTCGGTGCCGTAACCCCCATGGAATCGCCGTCATTATTAACCGCACTGCCCTTAATGACAGCATAGATATGGTCGCCGTCCTTCTCCGCCTGGACTAGGGGCTTAAGCAGCACCGCACCAACCCCTTCGCCACCTGCTGTTCCATCGGATGACTGGTCAAAGGTCTTCGTAAGCTGATCCGCGGATTCAATTCCCAGCTTCTCTGGCGGCTCAACGGGGAGCATATTCAGTTTGATGCCTCCTGCGATCGCCATACTGCATTCTCCTTGCATCAGAGCCATGCACGCCATATGAATCGCAACAAGAGAAGAGGAGCATGCGGTATCCACCAATATAGAGGGTCCATGTAAGTCAAGCAAGTAGGCTATTCTGCCTGCCAGCAATGACTTCAGATTACCCGGTATGGACATCGCAGTATATTCAGGACACAGCTCGGCAATAAGCCGGCTGTATTCACTGTCGCTGCCGAAGCCGGCGTATATACCGGTTCTTGTCCCCTTTAAGCTGTGCCCTCCATATCCTGCGTCCTCGATCGCTTCCCAGACAGTCTGTAAAAAAAGTCTTTGATTGGGGTCCATCAGACTCGCTTCTCTGGGAGAGAGATTGAAAAAATTATAGTCGAAGCGGTCAATGCGCTCCAAATACGACCCACGGGAATATTGGATCGCAGCGGGCTGTCCAGACATAGAGCCCAGAATGTCGTCGAGATCTTGTCTGCGGCTTAACGGAAGTGACTTCACACAATTTTTCCCACTGACAAGATTATTCCAGAATTCAGTCTGATTGTCGGCATCGGGAACCCTGAGCGCCAAGCCGATCACGGCAATATCCTGGAAGTTTCTGATTTGCTGTTCTTTCATCATGGATAACAGCTGTGAAGCAACTGTACGGTTGATAGTGCCTCTTTTTGTCTCCTCAAGAATGAACCGGTAGACGGACTCCAATTAATCTCCCCCAATACCCTTTAAATCCTGGAGCATTTGCTCCACATCAAAATCGTCACTGTCAATACTGTCCAGCATCTGGTCAATCTCATTCTGTATAACCGTTTGGTTCAGGACTGTCTTTAACGTGCCGCCCTCCCCCTTCTTGCCGATATAATCGGCCAATGCAGAAATGGTGGTGTAGTTGAATAAGTCAACCAGCTTAACCTGTTGCGGAAACACCTTCTCCAGACGGTTATGCAATCTGACAAGTGAAATAGAGTCGCCTCCCACATTGAAGAAGCTTTCCCGGGGATCAATCCGGTCAAGCTGAAGAATCTCTTGCCAGATCAGTGTAATCTCCGCTGTCAGCCCGTCGTCGGCAGGCCCGCTCTGATTCTCAAGCCTCAGGGGCTCTTCCAGTGCAAACAGTACATCCGCAGCAATTTTGCCGTTAGCATTCAACGGTAACTCATCCACATAGGTGAAGCTTGCCGGAATCATATACTGAGGCAGTACGCCGGCCAAAGCGGTCTGGAGCTCTTCACGGCTCATCCGGTTATCACCAATCAAATAAGCCCTTAATTGATGGACCTCATCCTTGCCTTGCTGCACCAGCACAACCGCCTCATGAATTCCTTCAATCCCGCCGAGTTTTGCCTCTACTTCACCTAATTCGATCCGGTAGCCGCGGACTTTAACCTGCTTGTCTTTTCTCCCGCCATACTCGATTTGGCCTCTTGCATTGAACCGGCCCAAATCCCCGGATTTGTACATCCTTCCGTTTGGAATGAACGGGTCGGGTACGAAGTATTCATCCGATTTCTCCCGGTCATTTATATATCCTTTTGCAACCCCGTCACCGGCAATATAAATCTCACCCATGACCCCCACGCCACAGGGAACCCGGTGCTGGTTCAAAATGTAGATCCGTACATTATCCGCAGGTTTCCCGATCGGCACAGAGCGCCCTGTATCCTCCGTTTCGTCATACCGGTGGATCATGCATCCGACTACGGTTTCCGTTGGACCATATTCATTGTAAATCTCGATCCGGTGCTGAAATTTATTAACAATACTGCGGGCCAGAGAAGTCTTCAAATCCTCCCCTCCAACTATAAACCGTCTAACAGATGTATTGCCGATATCAACATCCGTTAACAGCATCAGGTGAGACGGAGTCAATTTCACAACCGTTGCCCTATTATCCTTCATTACTTTGTACAAAAGAAATTCATTTCCATCATTTCTGTATACCTCAATTGTGCCGCCGCAAATAAGCGGAGTAAAGATCGACGTAAGTGTCAAGTCAAAGGCTAGGGATGAATACAAAGGGAACACCGCATCCCCCTCATTGGCATACATTTTTTGGGCCCACCAAATATAATTTAGCAGTCCCTGATGCTCCACCATGACCCCCTTCGGCCTTCCTGTTGAACCCGAGGTATAAATAACATAAGCAAGCTGATCCGCAGCAATTCGGGCAAACACCGGTGTAGCCTCCGTCTCCGGTTCCCCTATCAATCGCAGGTCTATGATCTTGCCTTCAAATGCTGTGTCTTCCTTCATGTCCGTATTGGTCAGGAGCAGGCATACTTGCGAATCAGCCAGCATGTAGTCCACTCGCTCCGCAGGGTATTCGGGATCAATTGGCAAGAAAGCCCCTCCCGCCTTCATAACGGCAAGCAGCCCGATAATGGTTTCCGCCGAATGCTCTGTCATCATGCCGACAATCGCTCCCCGCTTAACTCCCTCTGTCACCAGCCGGGAAGCCAAATGAGTCACACGCCGTTGCAATTCCGAATAGGTAACCGTAAGCTTATCCTCCGAAACGGCTGCTTTGAAAGGTTCTCTCTCCGCTTGCTGCTCAAACAATTCCACAATGTTGGAGTGACTGGGATAAGGAGCGCCGGTAGCATTGAATCTGTTCATGTAGATCTCCCTGTCATCCAAAGTGAGAAGCTCCATCTCTTCTAGCTTTACGGATCTAACCACGACTGTGTCTATCATTTTCTCGTAGAAGCGGGATAATCGTTCAATCGTTGACGGACTATATAGATCACTGTTGTACTCAAACCTGATTTCCGTCATCCCCTCCACTTCCCGGCAGCTCAGGTATAAATCAATCAGACTTGTATCATCACTAACCTGGGCATGCTCGTAAAATTGAAACATCGTCGAGTAAATTGGGGATGTTGTCAAATCCCTTTCAGGGTTAACCTTTTTCACCATCAAATCAAAGGGATATCTGCCGTTTTTGAATGCCAGCACTGATTTTTCTCTGACAACATTCAGCACATCCTGGAAGGTCTCAAGATTACGGAATTGGGCCCGAATGCATAACGTGTTGATAAACAGACCTATCAGATTCTCCACCTCTTCAGAATCCCTGCCTGCGATTGGGAAACCTACGATGATATCCTCATCGCCCGTTACCGAATGCAGAAGAAGGAAGTACACACTCAGGAAGAAGACATGCTGAGATGTCCCCCATTCCCTGAGTTTACTTTTAACCGACTGGGTCAGCTTTTCATCAAGGCGGAACGTATGGGAGCCTCCATTAAAGGTCTGTATGCTGGGACGGCTGTAGTCGGCAGGTAAATTTAATGCTGGCAGCGGCTTAACTAATTCACCTAACCAGTAGGATTCCATCGAACGGGCCTGCTCGCTTTCAAACCAGCTTTTCTGCCTCATCATCCAGTCTACATACCGCATGGCCGGCATGCTCAAATCAGGTACTGTATCTTGTGCCAGCGCCTTATACATGGTCATTAATTCTTCAAAGAATATTTTTGAACTCCAGCCGTCTGTAATTAAATGATGCAAATTAACATAAAAGCACCAATCCTGGCGGTTCAGCCGGAACAAAATGAACCTGTGCAAGGGCTTGCGCAAGTCAAACGGCATTCTTTTATCGGCATTGATCATTGCAAGCAAAGTTTCTTCCTTATCTGCGTCATCTGCCAGGTCGATAACCTTGATGTCAGCATGGCAGTGATCGACTATTTGCTGGCGCGGAGAACCATCAGCATCCTCTACGAATATGGTTCTCAAGGTTTCATGGCGGGCCAAGAGCCTGTCAACCGCATTGCAGACAAGCTCCGTATTCACCTCCATTTCAAGCCGGAATGATGACGGAAGATTGTAGGCAGTCAAGCCCGGATGAAGCTTCTGCAGGAACCACATCCGCTCTTGTGCATGGGACAGCTCATAATCAATATTGACTAGGGCGGTTTCCGGTTCGCCGGCAAGAGAAGCCTGGTTCAGTTTGTCTTTGACATGACCCTCCAGTTCCCCTATGGTTGTGTAAATGAACAAATCCCCCATGTCTATATCAATGCCGTATTCCTTGTTTAAAACATTTGAAATTTTTATGGCTTGAATGGAGTCCCCACCAAGCTCATAAAAATCATCAAATACATTAATGGTCTTCAAACCCAATACTTCTCCCCATATTTGGCCAATCCTCGTTTCAAGCGGGCTATAGACCCCATTGGCTCTTCCTTTCAGTTCCAGTTTCTCCAGTGGTCGCGCCTGCTCTTGGAAATCGGCCTGCAGACTTCTGTAGTTAACAAGCCGGCTTTCAATATTTTCGCAAAACCGATATGGGATTCTGTCCAAGCTTCCTAATAGTGGATAATTAAGTTCACCGACCATGACTTGATGCTCATTCAAGCTTAAAATATCTTTATACGCCGCTACTCCTTCCTGTGGATCGATCGGATGAATGATTGCCTGATCGTGTTCCAAGGCGCTTCCGGCAGCCATGCCAACAAATTTCCATGTAGTCCATTTTACACTTATTGCAGGAACTTTCTTACAGTTCCTAAGATAGTCGGCAAATGAATCTAAATAAGTATTCGCCGCTGTATAATCGCTCTGGCCTGCTCCGCCGGCCAGACTCGCGACAGAGGAGAACATCATAAAATAATCAAGCTCATCGTCCTTCGTCAACTGATGAAGGATCCATGTCCCGTTAACCTTGGGTTGTAGAACCGCCCGCAGCTTATTCCTATCCTTTCGGCCTATTACACCCTCTCCCGGAACTCCGGCAGCATGTATGACGGCGTTAATGCGGTGGAACTCTTGGCGGACCCTTCCAACGATTTCACGCATCGATTCATAATGGGAAACATCCCCGGCATAGAAAACGATTCGTGCGCCTAGACTCTCGATTTCCCGCAGCTTCCTGATTATGCTCATCAGTTTGCTATCGATGCCTGCGGCGAGAATCCCAGCCCACTCCTCCTTGGATGGAATGGCAGTACGGCTCACAAAAGCCAGCGAGACCGGGCCGCTTCTCGCCATTTCCAAAGCAACCTCTAAGCCAATCCCACCGGTTCCGCCTGTAATCAGGTAGACTCCGTCTTTTTTCACTTTTATCGAAGAAGAGTGCTCCATGACTTCGATTTCCGCTATTTCCTCCTCATACGCTAAGTCATTCCTCATAGCGGTAAGGTAGGATGACGGTGTGCGTCCGATTTCTGTAACTAATGAAGGAACTGATGTCTCATCATCCAGATCGATGCACTTGACTGTCAGATTGGCGTACTCTTTCTGAATCACTTTTCCGAATCCTGCCATTGTTGCATTTATGGGAATTACCGTCCGCTCATTTCCGGTTACGGAAAATGCATATTTCGTAATAACGGTCACATGAATTGGCTGAGCATGTAGATGCTGAGCAATGGCTTTAGCACAGAAGAAGAGACTGTCAATCCCGTCTGCTTGGGCGTCCTCCAGCTCATCCAAGGTGTCCGGCTCCTGTCCGGTATTCAGAGAGAACAGATACAAGATACTGTTTATCTGGTTTCGCTTCAGGTCTTGGAACAGCCGCTGAAAGTCGTCCTCGCTTGAACTAATCGTATAATGCTCCTCATCCGTCTTCTGATAGACCGGGCCCCTTTCCACATGAATCACCGGGAAGCCATGGCCTGTAAACTGTGTAATCAATTCTTCCGATATGCCCTGCCTGTCTTTCATAATTACCGTTACACCTAACCTGGGCGCTGATTCCCTGGGAGCCTCCTCCTTCTTCTTCCAGCTGATCCGGTGTAACTTTTGTTGTTCCCGTTCTTGAATGAACCCGCTTTCATGATTTTGTAGCCGGCGCATTCCATAATCCGTTACTTCTAATATGACATTCCCATCCGTATCAAGAAAGGTAATGTCAAACAAGGCCATGCGGGAAGGAGAACCCTCCTTTCGTCTGATATAGCTCAAAAAACGGGAAGGGATCGGTGCATATGCAACCAATTTTTTATAGCTATAAGGAACATACAGGCCCTCGTCGATTAATTTCCCTGCAAAGTTTATACCAATATCCATCAAGGAAGGATGCAGATGAAACTGCCCCAATTCCCGAAGAACATCCCCGGCAGCTTGCACCTCCAGCAGCAGGCTATCCTTCGTCTGCTGTAGCATCAGTTCATTGCCATGCCAATGCTTGCCGAATACGAAAGGTCCCCCCATAGAGCTTATATTAATCGGCTGCTGCTCTTCTCTGAAGGCTTGCTTTAATATCCCTACCGCTTTCTTGTCCGGGGGAATTTCCGCTCCCCGCCGGAAAGCGCCCTTAGCATGAACTGTCCGCACACCACCGTCATCAACAGACTCAATTGCGAACGTCAGAGCATCCTGCGGACCAGAATGAATAGCGGCCACTAGCTTTTTCTTGCCTGGAGCGTCAACAAAATACGGGCTCAAAAAGGTAACATCCCTCAGCTCAAAGGATTCCCCCTTCCACCTCTCGTTCACAGCCTCCAGCGCCATTTCCAAATAACCAGTGCCCGGCAGCATACTTCGCTCATGCCATTTATGCTCATTCAATACCCAACTTGCCTTGGTCTCCATGTCCAGACGAAAGATTGTTTCAGATTCACTACTCTTTATTCTCTCTTTAATGAACGGCGCCTTATTGAACCTCTGCTCAGCTCTCTGCCCGATACCTTCCGGGGCGACCCAATAGCGCTCTTTTTTTAAAGGATACGCCGGTAAGGGAAACTTAGTACATTGCTGCGAGTAGAGCCTGTCCCAATTCACGTCCGCCCCCTGTATGTATAATTGGCAAAGAGAGGTCAACAGAGAAGAGTCCACACCACCTGCTAACGCGGCCCGGTCCAGTATCTCGGACGATAACCGATTTAGTCTGTCCAGTTCCCGGACGGTAATGCCCCCCTCCTCCGCTAAGTGTCGATTGTTCTTTGTCACATGATGTGTCCCGGTAAAAATCCCCCGGCCCTCTTTCGTTAGCCCGTGAATATATACATGTATCAGTTTTTTCCGCAAATCAATCCAATCGGTGTAGAGAATTGCCAGCCTGTTTGAAAAATGCGGCCTTCCTACTGAAGCACTATACGAAATATTGTCCAAAGGCAAGGAATCTGTGCCAATGATGAATTTAACGAACCGCTCGACATACTGAACCAAGGAATTATTGTCCCTTGCTGACAGGGTCAGAACCCTCGCTTTGACGTCGTTCTCTGCAGCAGCCTCCCGGGGGGCTTCCTGCAGAACAACGTGGCAATTCGTTCCACTGAAACCAAAAGAGCTGACACCCGCCAAAAGAGGCTTGTCCGGCTGTTTCCATTCTTTAAGCCGACTGTTCACATATAGAGGCGATTGGCAGAAATCAATGAAAGGATTGGGCGACTCAAAATTAACAGTAGGCGGTATCTGCTTATTTTCCAAAGATAAGATCAATTTAATTAATGAAGACATTCCGGAAGCTCCCACCAAATGGCCAATATTCGGCTTTACAGACCCGATGCCGCAAAATTGGCTTTTGGAGGTGTACCTTCTGAACGCATTGGAAAGCGCCCTCACTTCAATAGGATCGCCTAATTTCGTTCCGGTTCCGTGGGTCTCAATATAGGTAATATCCTC
The DNA here is from genome assembly GCF_038595095.1 of Paenibacillus sp. FSL P2-0089. NCBI lineage: Bacteria > Bacillati > Bacillota > Bacilli > Caryophanales > Paenibacillaceae > Paenibacillus > Paenibacillus sp. FSL P2-0089. Next base: position 1,375,452 of record NZ_CP152006.1, on the reverse strand, counting down.
CGGATTGATACCCGCCCTCTGCCATGCAGTAACAATGACATCTTCCTGCGCCTCGGCATTTGGGGCCGAAATCCCATTGGAGGTGCCATCATTGTTGATGGCGCTGCTTTTAATTACAGCCCTTATATGATCCCTGTCCTTTAGCGCCTGTTTCAAAGGTTTCAGCATGACAATGCCTATCCCTTCTCCCCACACGGTGCCGTTCGCATTTTTATCGAAGGTGCGCACCAAGCTTTCCGCCGATTCTATCATACTGTCTCCACTTACAGGAAACAGAGAAAGATTTATTCCTCCGGCCAAAGCCATCTCACAGTCCTTATTCTTCAGTGCCTGACAGGCCATGTGAAGCGCCACCAGACCAGAAGAGCATGCTGTATCGACGACGATGCTTGGACCCTTTAAATTCAAGTAATATGAAATCCGGCTTGCCATAATGCCGGCAGTCGATCCGGTTATCGCTAAAAAATCCGAATCATGCACCAACCGCTTGTATATCGTATCGCTCGAATGATCCCGTCCAGCAAAGACACCAACCTTTTTCCCATGAATCTGCTTTCCGGCGGAGCCTGCGTTCTCAAGTGTTTCCCATGCCACTTCTAGGAAAACCCGCTGGTGGGGATCCATTAATAATGCTTCTCTCGGTGAGATCCGGAAGAATGCTGGATCAAACTGATCAATATGCTCCAAATATCCCCCTCTGCCGTAAAAATCCTCTGGAGAATCCCCCTCGGGGATAAAGCAATCTGTATCCTTTTTGCGCGTAAAGGGAAAGTCCCGTATCATCGATTTGCCATTTTTGAGATTCGACCAGTATTCCTGTTCATTATCCGCCTCAGGGAATCTACAGCTCAATCCGATAATGGCAATGTCTTCGTCTTGGTGTTCATGCTGGGCTTCATCCTGTTCATTGATTGTTGTAAGAAGCGTCAAAGCGGTGTCTTCATTTAACCCGCCTTTTTGCAACTGGTCCAGAATATATTTATTCAGCATTTCGATTTCCACAGCTTAGTTCTCCTTTCTGTGCTGCTTCAGAATCTGCAACCCATTTTCAACGGATACCGCTCCTGCTTTCACACTACCGATCAGAGCTCTTAAGCCCTCATTATCCAGAGCGGCAGTTAGTCCCCGCTGTTCTGCTTTATTCGGTTCCGGCCTTTTATTTGAAGCAGCCTCTAGCTGTTGTTCAATATATTCGGAGAGCAGCGACACCGTCGGATAGGTGAATATATCCGAAATATTGATTACGCCAGGAAATCTAAGCTCCAATTCTTTGAGCAAGTCGATAGCCAGCCTGGAGTCCCCTCCAAGCTCGTAAAAATTCATATCGACATCAATCTCATAGATATCCAGCACCTTTCCCCATAAAGAGGAGACAGTGATTTCCGTCTCAGAATAATGAATTTCGTTTCTTCCCATCAATGTTACTGATTCGATGGGCACGGGAGCAGAAGGCACTCCATCCTGATTCATGCGAACCCGCTCGATCGCCGATACAATGTCCTCGGATAACCTGATACCCAACTTAGCCGGGTCATCGGCATGCAGGAACAAGGCATCGTTATAATTCACCCGTGCCGCAATAATCCGTGCGCCTGTGTGGTTGAGTGACTGCAGTATTAAGGAGATACCCCCTTCCTTTTCTAATGCATGGAACAATGTATCTTTGTTAACCCCGTGCCGGACAGACATCCCTACATGTTTCCATGTAGCCAAATTCACCGAAACAGTTTTGCGCCCTGTCTTACTCCGCTTCATAGCATAAGCATCCATGTAGGCATTGGCTGCTGCATAATCGGCCATCCCCAGCCCTCCGGCAAACGATGCAATGGAGGAGAATAAGACCATAAAGTCCAGTTCATCCTTTGCCGTTAACTTGTCCAGAATCCATGTCCCATCTACTTTTGCCTGAAGTACGCCGGATATATCGGCATAGCTCTTATGATAGATCATATTCGTCCCGGAAATACCCGCGGCATGGAAGACTCCCGAGATCCTTCCGTATCTGCTTCTGGCCTCCTGCAGAACAGCCGCAACTTGTTCTTCATCCGACACGTCGGCAGAGAAATAATCTACAGTTGATCCATTTCGTTTCATTTCAAGAATAGCATTATGCTTATCCAGCCATTCAGCGTCCTCTGATTGAGCAGGAAATTGCTGTCTGCCAAGCAAGATAAGGTGAACCGGGCGCAAGGCGGCTATAGCCTGCGCCAAGCAGAAGCCTATTCCGCCAAATCCTCCGGTAATTAAATATACGCCAAATTCATGAATCCAGTGCCCGCGAGCTTGAACGGGATTAGACTTTTCAGCTTCAATGATTTCAACATATCTGCGCCCTTCCCTATAAGCGGTCAGGTACGACTCTGAATGATGCATAATTTCACTGGTAAGTTGTTGCAGGGAGGTTAACTCATCATAATCAACACATCTGCAGGAGATATGAGGCAATTCCTGATGGATTACCCGGCCCAGGCCAACCAGTAGAGCATATTCGGGAATAATATACGGCTCCGTCCCTGTCACTTCATGCGACGACTTCGTTAACAGAACCAGATCAATATTTGAACTGACATTATTGTGAACCAGCGATTTGATTAAATTCAACAGGCTTTGGATGCTTTTATCCTCGAAGCAGTGGATGTCATTCAATGAAGCAACCGTCGTTTCCATGAAGACTGACAGGATGATCTTATAAGGTCCTGAACCCTTAACGGAAGAGATGAGCCTCTTGAAGCTGTCCTCCGATAGGTCTACCATATAACGCTCGGCTTCCAGCCGTTGAAATTGCTTGCCTAACGTTATATCGAGCACCCCGGGGATGCTCTGCAGCAAAGAAGCTGCTGTCGGGTTTCCGTCATGAATCAGCAATACGGATTCCTCGGGAGTTAGATTCCCGCTTGCTTCCACCGGCGCTTCCATCCAATTTATTCTATAGAAGGAGTCCTGCGATTTGTCGGTGCCGGCAGATTCCTTTTCCCCATACCGCCGGAGCTGCAGCCAGTGCCGTTTGGATTCAAACGGATAGGTTGGCAGGGATGTCTTCCGGTACCCCTGTTTAAGGTACAGTACTTCCCAGCGAACATCAGCACCACTAATATACAATCGGCAAAGCTCTGTAAGCATGGACTCCTGAGTCTCTTGAGATTCCATCATCTCTAACCAATGATCGACCGTTCCGCTAAGGCTTTTTTTCATATCCTCGGTCAGATCGTTCACGGATAAAGCCTTCTTATTAAAAACTAAATTAAAATGGCCATAATGAATTTGTTGATTTGTTCTGCTTGCCGCTTCCAATCCTATTCCATTAATCAAAATCAGCAGCGACTTCAATTCATCCAAATCCTTCGCAAGCAAAGCCATACGATGATTGTAGTGTTGTCTGCCGGTGTTAGCTGTAAAACAAATGTCCCCCAGACTCGATTCGTTTTTCTCCAGAAAAAGTAAATATTTCTTAATATACTGCATTAATCCTTTTTCACTGTAAGCAGACAATACAAACACAGAGCTGCCCGATTCGCTCTCCGGAATCACACGTTTTTCAAGTGAAGGTGCTTCCTCAAAGACCATATGACAATTAGTTCCGCTAAAACCGAAGGAACTAACGCCACATCTTCTAGGGAAGTGGGCCGGCTCCCAAGGAGTCAACCGGTCAACGATATACATGGGCGATTGGATAAGCTTCACCATCGGGCTGGCTTCTTGAAAATGAAGGGTAGGCGGAAGCATTTGATGCTTAAGTGCTAACGCCACCTTGACCACTGATGCCAGGCCTGATACCCCTTTGGTATGACCGATATTAGTCTTTACAGAACCTATCCCGCAAAAATTACGTTTGTCGGTGAATCTTCTGAAGGCCACATTCAGGCCCTTCAGCTCTACCGGATCACCCAGCTTTGTCCCGGTCCCATGAGCCTCAATATAGCTGATGGTTTCGGGATTTATCCGCGACGCTTTCCATGCCTTCTCGATTACCTCTGTCTGAGCAACGGGGTTAGGTGCTGTTAATCCGTTTGAGGATCCGTCATTATTTATCGCACTGCCCTTAATCACCGCATATATTTGATCTCTGTCCTTTAACGCTTTATCCAGGGGCTTAATTACAATGGCACATATACCTTCACCCCACACTGTACCATCCGCTCTTCTATCAAAAAAACGCACCTTACCCTCCGGCGAATTCAGCATTTCATTTTGCTCCGGGGTCAGTGTAACTGAAATACCGCCTACAATCGCACTCTCACATTGCTGGTCCACCAGGCTTCGATATGCGGTATGAAGCGCAACCAGACTTGAGGAGCATGCGCTGTCCAAGACAAGGCTTGGACCGGTCAGGTTCAGCAAGTAGGCAATTCTGCTGGCAGCAATGCTGGTGTTCGCTCCTGTTGCCAGCAGGGGATCAGATGTATCAATTACATTAACGTAACGCAAAGCACTTGTATCCTGTCCGACAAAAACACCGGTTCTGGTTCCTGTTAATTGCTGGGTAAGCCCTGCATCTTCTACTGCCTCCCAGGCGACTTCAAGAAACAGCCTCTGGCAAGGATCCATTACCTGTGCTTCTCTAGGCGATATCTTAAAAAAACCGGCGTCGAACTTATCGATCTCTCTTAAGTATCCGCCTACACAATCCTCACGCTTAGCGTCTTTAGCTAATAGCTCCTTCGTATCCGCCCATCTTGCTTGGGGAAACGGAGCCAGACAGCTCCGGCCTTCTGAGAGCTGCTTCCAATATTCATTAACCGATTCCGATAAAGGCAGTCTGCAGGCCATACCAACGATTGCCACATCCATGGCTTCTTTCCGTTGATCCTGCATCTGCATCATTTCAGCTAATATTTTCTTTGACTCTTCTTTGGACAAAGCACCCGATGTAATTTGCGAATAAATATATTTTTTTAGGTGTTCCAACTATCTTCACCAACCATCTTTAAATACTCGCCAAATTGCTCCTCCGATACTTCACCTTCGGTAATTTGCCTAAACAGCTCATCCAGGTCCATCGCTTCATTTTTTTCTTCCTGCTCTGCTTGTCCCGAATTCCGGTCTAAGAATTGAGCCATGCTAGAAATCGATGAATAGGAGAAGACATCTACTATCTCGAGTCTCCCCGGGTATTCAAGTTCCAGCTCTTTAAACAATTGGGCAACCATGATAGAATCTCCGCCCAGATCATCGAAATGGTCATATATGCTGATCTCCTCAACGCCCAGCACTCTCGACCATATTTCCGACAACCTCTGCTCGGTCGTTGAGCATTTATTACCGCCCCCTGATTGGGCCGCCTGTTTGTCAACAGCAGGGGTTCTATGCTTAGTTTGACGCTTTTCAAGCCTGGCAAGCTTCCTTTTGATCTCAGGCGAGAATTCTATCGGCAAAAAGCGTTCAAGGTACATCAGATTCCCGGAATAATTAAGCTCACCTATAATCAACCGGCTGACACTCTTGGAAACCGCAGCCTGAAATCCACGTAAAGCATCATCCACTTTCAGAAGCTTAAATAAATGCTTCGATTCGTCAAAAGTAGTAAGCGTGTGTTCAACCGAGTGCCTCCAAGTCGGCCAATTAATAGATAGTGTTCTTTTCCCTCTCCGGCTCCGCCAGGAAGCGAATCCATCGAGATAAGCATTAGCTGCAGTGTAGCCTCCAACACCAATGCCTCCGGTAAGTGCTACAACAGATGAGAAGAGTACAAAAAAGTCCAGTTGATCCTTTTCGGTCAATCTATCGAGAATCACTGCACCTTTTACCTTCGGCTCCATCACCCTTTCAAGTGAATCCCTGCTCTCATCTTTTAGTAGAACAAGCTCACGGCCCGCGACCCCCGCACCATGTATAATACCGTTAATTGTCCCGAACTTTCTCCGGAGATCATTCAGAATCGCGCTCATATCGGATTCAATGGTTACATCACCCGCATAGACAGTTACGGACGCACCGGTTGATTCAATTTGCAGCAAGTCTTCAATTTTATTCCTCAAGGCCTTGCTTTGGGCTTCATCACGCACTAAGGCAGTCCAAGCATCTTTTGGCGGCAGTTCCGATCGATTGATCAACGCAAGATTAACTTTGGCCTGCGAAGCTAAATGTTTCGCGAATAGAAGTCCAAGTGAGCCTGTCCCCCCAGTAATAACGTATACTCCATTCTCCTTATACACGACTGGATGATGGTCATCCACCATATTTATGCTTACGCTCTCCAGCGAACCTGTATACCGCTTTCCTTCTCTGTAAGCAACATCCAGCGCCGTATGCCGTGCTCCCATTTCATCAATAATTTTATTAATAAATACATGCTGGTCAAAATCAATCGCACTTACCTGTAAACGATGATTTTCGAGATTTACTGCTTTGCCAAGTCCCAGAAAAGCTGCATTCCCAGGATTCATGTTCTCTTTAAAGGATGTGATTTCATTTGCATTCTGGGTAATAAGATACAACTCCGCTTTATTGATATGGCTCAGTGCTTCTATCGCCTTTGATATATGGAACAGGCTGTACACTCCAAGCTCCGGTTGTTCATCTCTTTCCCCTGCAATTGAATTGCCAATCGTGGCCATATGAACAATCCGCAACGAAGACGCCGGCTGGATTTCATCTAATAACCGGAAGATGTCATTCTCCGAATATCCGATAATGTAGCGGTTATCACCGGCCCGCTGAAATCCATGGCCGTACTCAACCTCTACAACCCGTTCACACCCGTAATTCCTTAATCCCGATGCCAGTTCACCGGCATACCCTGAACGGTCCTTAAATATAAGGACTATAGAGGCTTCAAAAGGGGCCCTGGGATCTTCCGACTCATTCACACTCCATGAAGTGCGATACATAAAGCCCGGTTCATCCGGATACCGGACCCAGCACCGATCCATTTCAAACACATAGGAAGGCAAATGGACCCGCTGAACGTCCCCCTCATATAACATATTCCAATTCGTGTCCGCCCCCAGCGAATAGAGCAGCCCTATCCTATTGAGATCTCCTTCTCCCTGCAGAAACAATTGGACCTCTGATGCAAGCTCCATGTCTATTTTCTGTTTCTTTGGCAAAGTCATTTCCCATGGGTCAAGTTCAGGCTTCTCCGCCGGAGCAACTGTGTAAAACCCCCAGTGTATGGACTGATCTGCAGCAGCATCAAGCCCATGTTTGTGAACATGGTTTAGCTTGTGGAGTAAATCATCGAGACTGTCACAGACAATCGACAATCTGCACGGATGATGATCCCTTCCAGTCGATGCAGTATAGCAAATATCCAGCAGCCTTAACCGCCTGTCACGATGTAGCGCGTTTGCATATTCGTTGATTAGAGCAGTAAGACTATTTTCAGTTTTCGCAGATAACACGAAAAGCTGGCAGTGCTGATCCGTTTGGTTAACCTCCTGATGCTCAACATACTCCTCGAGTATGACATGACAGTTGGTCCCGCTGATTCCAAATGAACTTACGCCGCATCTTCTGGGGAGAGCACCCTCTTCCCAATCCATTAATATGTCATTAATATAAACCGGCGATTTGTGGAACGGTATTTTTCGGTTCGGACGTTTGAAGTGTATGGAAGGCGGTATTTTCTTCTTTTGCAAAGACATAACAGCTTTCACAACACCAGCCAAACCGGATAAGCTGTCCAAGTGCCCCAGGTTGCTTTTTACGGAACCGATCGCGCAGAACTGCTGCTTTTCCGTATAGTGATCAAAGGCCCTTTTGATTCCGTCTATTTCAATAGGGTCACCTAGCTTAGTAGCTGTTCCATGGGCTTCAATGTAGGATAAAGATTCCGGTTTAATCCCTGCATCTCTCCATACGCGAAGATGAAGCTCTTCCTGGGCTAGGGGGTTCGGAGCAGTTAAACCGGCTGAAGCGCCATCTTGGTTAACGCTTGAGCCCTTGATAATAGCATAGATAGGGTCTTTATCTTCAACTGCCCGATCATAGGATTTAACGATCAGAGCAATGCTTCCCTCACCCAGGCCAATCCCCTCACAGTCATCGCTGAATGACCTGGATCTGCCGTCGGATGACAAAATGCCGATGCTGTCCTGCAAATCTGCAATAGGCGCAAGCGTAATTTTGACCCCCCCGACGATGGCCATCTCACAATCGCCGTTTCTTATCGCCTTACAAGCGGTATGAAGAGCTACCAGGGACGATGAACACGCCGTATCAACAAGAAGGCTGGGGCCTCTAAGATTCAAAAGATAGCTGATCCTGCCGGCGATAACCGATTTTATATTTCCCGCCGTTGCCAAATGGGATAATTCTTGTTCCATATCATAAACAACTCGCTTGTATTCCAAAGGCGAATCGCTGTTATGGCCTACATAAACCCCTGTTTTTGTCCCCCTGATCCGGTCCCCCCCGTATCCCGCATCCTCAATTGCACTCCACACGGTCTGCAGAAAGATCCTCTGTTGCGGATCCATCAACCGTGACTCCTGGTAGGATAGGTTGAAAAAACGGTAGTCGAAACCGTCTATTCTATTAAAATAGGAACCTTCCATATACTGGTTATCAGTGACTTGGTTTCCACTTGCTCTAAAATAAGCTTCCATATCGTCGCAGCGGTCTTCAGGGAATTTCCCAATGCAGTCTCGGCCTTCAACCAATGCCTCCCACAGCTGTTCGGCCGATTCCATGTCGCCGATCTGACAAGACACACCAATTATAGCCATGTCCTTTATCGTTTCACTCTCTACGACCACCTCCTTCTCCAGGCCCTCCAAATCCAAATCCGAAAAGTTTATCATGTTCACCCTCCTTAAACATTACACTCTATCTGCGATTTCAGTTCTATTTGTTCCTCTGCAGATACTCCTTTGGTTACCAGTATTCTTTCAAGCAGCATCAAGCAGGTATCCGTCTCATCATGGGTGACCGTTCTGTTCTCCCTCTCAATGGCTCCTTGAATTTCGACCAGCTTCTTATAAGATTCAATGACACCTTCGGAATATGCCTGAGTGTCCCAATTATCATTGATAGTTGAGACAGCAACGGCCATGCACCTCTCCACAAACCCTGCAGACCGGGTAGAGGGTACAGACTTGCACAGCCTGCTTGCCAGCTTGTCCTTTAGCTCTGCAAGGTCTTGATCATTGTCAAAGGAGAAGGCGTCCGCGTTCCATGATGATTTGCGGATTAATTTTGTCAGTACATCTTTGGGTCCCATTTCAACAAATAGATCCGCCCCGGCTTGAACAAGATAAGCCATTATTTGTTCCCATTGCACTGGCCGGGTCATTTGCCGGAGCAGCGAAAATCTGATATCTTCCGGTTCCTGATACGGTTTGGCTGTAACATTGGATATAACCGGCCACTTCGTAGGCCTCCACTTTATTTCCAGCAAATCAGTGGCGAAGCGTTCAGCGGCAGTTGCCATTAAAACAGTATGAAAAGGTGCAGGCACTTTTAAGGGAACAACCGACGCCCCTTCTCTCTCTAAGGCTCTCGCCGCTGTGGACAGAGCTTCAGTATGACCTGCGATGACGTATTGTTCCTTAGAATTGTAATTTGCAACAGAAACGAACACTCCTTGTTCGGAGTGTTCATGGCACAAGTTATTAACAGTAGACAGCGGTACTCCCATAACTGCTGCCATGGAACCGGTCCGTGAAGCAGCAACTTCCTCCATATATCGGCCCCTTGCATCTATTAGGCGTAAGCCATCCGCATACGAGATACCGCCGGAGCATGTAATCGCTGTATATTCGCCTAAGCTATGCCCTGCCATGAATGAAGGAGCCGCATTCGTTTCTGTCATGTACGCATGGAAGGATGCAACACCCATGATATAAATTGCAATTTGATTCAAATGTGTGCCTTGGGACAAATCCATCTCTTCATCTAAACATATTTGCGCTACATTCCGATGAAGAATATCGCTTGCTTCTTCAAACACCCGCTTAGTGGAAGGAAAACGCGACATCAGCTTGCTTCCCATACCCTTGTATGGAGAGCCTTGACCTGGAAACAGCAGACATATCATCAGTTCGACTCACCCCGTCCTTTTCGTGACAGTATAACTAACGATTTTGCATAGAAGCGGATAAGTTCCATCATTCGTTGCTTCTTAAGCTTCGCGTTGTTGAAATGGCAGACGATCTTGACTACACCGTTTCTTTGCTCTATCACTGTAACCACTAGATCCGTCCGCATTGCTTGATTGTGACGGGTAAAGACAGGAATCATCCGATCCTTATCAACCGGCTGCTTTAAATGATTCATAAACGTATCTCTGTCGTAATGATTGTCTGTTTCACACTTCCGCTCTTTATAGGCAGATCGGACTGTCTGCAGAATGTCGGCAAAATCAGCCTTTTCAAAAGGCAATGGAACAATGGATGAATTATGATCATAGCTGCCATAGACCATCACTTGCCCGTAGCCGGTCTGATCCAGCAGACCATAAGCGAACATAGATACGAGTATATCGAATAAGCCAACATCTATCTGCTGCGCAATCAGCTTTAACGATGTAACAGAATCGCTGTCCAATTCAGTGGATATCGACACTGTATCCACATAATCAGTTTTACCTGCCAGGAAGTTATCCGGGACGGCCAGCTGCTTCAAAGAGGCTTTGCTTGGATCAAGACCTCCCGATGTAGTATCCAATATATTTACCAAGCTTTTAATGGTCGGGTAAGTAAATAAATCGGCAACAACAATCTTGCCGGGGTACATTCTGTTAATTTCGTCGTACATATGGATTACCTGGATCGAATTACCTCCAAGCTCAAAGAAATGATCGTATACGCTTATCTTGTCTCTTCCCAATATCCTCTTCCATAAGTCAACGATGAAGGTTTCCGTTGCTGTCTCCGGAGGCGAGAATTGGCCTGCCGTCTCTTCTGCCAACTTTTGGACTTCCCGCAATTGCTTATAATCGACTTTGCCGTTGGCCGTTAAAGGAATCTTGCTGATTAAGGTAATAAAATTGGGAATCATATAATGCGGCAGCCGTGAGCGGATACTCTCCCTGATCATTTTAGGGCGTTCTTCTGCGACTGTATAAGCAACGATATTGTCTTCGCCATCCATCGTCTCCACTGTAACTATGACGGATTCTACACCGCTGACATTTCCAATTACGCGTTCAATCTCCTTAAGGTCAATCCGGTAACCCCTGACTTTGACTTGATTATCAGTTCTTCCGATGAAATCGATACGCCCATTTGACAGCCATCTTGCAGCATCGCCAGTTCTGTACAGAACTTCGCCCTTTATGAATGGACTTGGAATAAACTTCTCCATTTGAAGCTCATCTCTGTTCTGATACCCCTTAGCTATGCCCGTTCCGGTTAAATAGAGCTCTCCAGGTATTCCCACAGGTTGCGGAACCAGCATTTCATTAAGAATATAGACCTTTGTGTTGGCAACTGGGATCCCGATAGTTATTGTTGTCTCGCACTCCAACCGGCGTTGGTATGTCGCTACTACGCTGTTTTCTGTTGGTCCGTACGCGTTTACAATTTCTATATGGGGCATCAGCTCTACACATTTTTTCACGAGCTTTTCATTTACCTGGTCACCGGCCAACGTAATGACTTTCAACGATTGGAGGTGCTCCGGTTCAGAACAATCCAGAAGCAGCCTCATCATTGCCGGAACCGTGATGAAGTGGGTAACTTGCTCGCTTTTGATTAGGTCTCTTACTTCAAATACATTTCGTGGATCATTCACAAAAACCGACTTAACACCACTTGTCAACGGCGTGAATAAACTGGCTACATAACCGTCGAAGGCCGGAGAGAACAATTGAATGAAGCTGTCTTCCTGCTTCAACTGATATTCCGCTCTAAACCATGAAATTGAGTTATGTATCCCCTGATGAGAGATCAGAACTCCCTTGGGATAACCGGTTGTCCCCGAAGTGTAAATGACATAAGCAGTGTCGCTCGGTCTAACCCCAGTCTTAAATGGTGTGCTGTATCCATTGGTCAACCTGTGAGTGTCAATAGCCAGCACGCGGCCTGTAAATTCAATTCCCTTCAAATAGTCCTGTTTTGGTGACAACAGGATCTGGCTTCGGCTATCTTCCAGCATAAAATTCTTTCGTTCGGCCGGATATTCGGGGTCAATTGGCATATAGGCGCATCCCGCTTTAAGAATTCCCAATATACCTGCAACTGTCTCAACCGAGTGATCTGTCATGATGCCGATCACATCATTAGCCCCAACCTCCTGCTTATGCAGCATACTTGCTATACGCCCGGAAATAATGTCTAACTCCCCGTATGTCATCTGTGCAGCATTGGTCTTTACAGCAATAGATGACGGGTTGGCTGTTGCCTGCTGCTCAAAAAGGTCTACAATCGTCTCATTCTCCTTATAGGTACAGTGAGTCGAGTTCCACTCATCAAGAAGCAAACTTGTTTCAGCTTGGGACATAAATTCAAATTCCAGCAGCTTTTTAGCCGGTTTATGAATAATTTCATGGAGAAGACGTACATAATGATCAACAAATCTTGACATATCAGCTTCTTCATAAAGATCCGTGCAATACTCCAAATATAGGGTTAACGAGTCGTTCTTCTGGACGATTTCGAGCGTTAGATCCAACCGGGAAGTCTGCTTTTTGTAGGGATAATCGCTAATATGCAGCCCCTCTACCGTCTCCTGTTCTCCGAAGGCATTCTGCAGCACAAACATCACATCGAAAATCGGATTGCGGCTTACATCCCTGTACTTATAGAAATTTGTCACCATATCCTCGAATTGATAATCTTGGTTATCATACGCTGATAAGGACATCCTCTTCACGTACTCCAGAAACTCATTAAATGAAAGCTCACCGTTTACCTTGGCACGCATCGGCAGCGTATTGACAAACATCCCGATAATATCTTCAAGGTCCGATATAGAACGACCTGATACAGGAGTTCCAACCACAATATCCTCCTGAGAGGTATATCGCATAAGCAGCGTGTATAATCCGGCAAGTAAAACCATAAATAAAGTGGTTTTAGAGGTCTGTAAATAAGTGTTGATTCTTTGGTACAGCTCACTATCAATATCATAGATGATCGTGTTCCCTGTGAAGCTCCGCTCGTTAGTGCGTGCATGTGCGAACGGCAACTCCAGCAGTGGAATATCACCTTCCAACTGCAACTGCCAAAAGTCGGCTTGCTTCTTTAACGCATCATTCTGCAGCAGCGAACGCTGCCAATTGGCGAAATCCTTGTACTGATAGCCGGGATCCTGTAAGGCCTTGCCCAAATAAATATCGATTAATTCCCGGGTGAAAATGTTCATGGAGATGGCATCCGAAATTATATGATGCATATCCAAAATCAACATATGCGTATTGCATACATCACGAAGCTTTAGTAATTTGATTCGGAACAACGGCACCTGCCCTAATTGAAACTGTCTTACGAGTTGACTGATTTCCTCTGCAACAGAAGCATAATTGACTTGCGCAAACTCCAGTTTGATGTCTGCATCCGGATTGACCTTCTGAACCACTTCTCCATCTCTAAAGTGGAAGGAAGTCCGCAGAATAGCATGCCGTTGAACCATTTTTTTGTACGCGCTTTCAAGTCTGGCATAATTAATTTCACCTTCAAGCCTTCTGACAATTGTCATATTATAGCTCAAGTCCTGTTCATTGACCTGATTTAATATATACAACCGTTTTTGGGCGGAAGAGGAAGGATAGTACTCACGATCTGCTATTTTTTTGAGAGGGGGAGTATTCGCCCTTCTCTTTTTTGAAGAAACTTCCGCAACGAATTTAGAGAATTGCTCCAAAGTTCCATGCTGAAAAAGATCCGAGATCATTATGTCGATAGTGAAGCTCTTATTGCACTGATTGATGATTTTCATGGCACTGATGGAGTCTCCGCCGATTTCAAAAAAGTGATCATAGAGATCTATCTTTTTGAGGCCCAGTATTTTACCCCATATACCGGCCACGGCATGCTCCTCTGGAGTGTAAGTGTTATCCTCTCTTCCGGTGAATTCAAAGGCATGGATGGTCCCATCCTGAGAATCCCTTCCATATAATTGACGATATTGTCTAACCCTCTTACTCAAACTGTTTGATAGAGAGAACGGCAGATTGTCCAATATGAATATTTCACTGTTATAGTTCAGTTCGCCAAGATATACTGTCGTGCACGGAGACCGAAGAATATCTGCCAATCCGCTTAATGCCGAATCAGTGGAGATCATATTAAACAATAAGCGGTTCTCATACACCATGTGCGGATTGCTTACAGTCTCGTTCCAAATCGGCCATCCGATGGTTACCGCTGGGGTCCCTGCTCTTCGCCCGTATGTGCTGAAGGAGTCCAGATAGGCATTCGCCGCCGTGTAATCCCCTGAGCCAGCCTGAGCCAGTATCGTAATGACAGAGGAGAAGGGAATGAAAAAGTCCAGCCTCATATCTAATGTTTTTTTATGTAACAGCCATGTCCCATGAACTTTGGGAAGCAATGTCGCCCGGAATTCATCCACGGTCTGTTCCGTCACTGGAATCCCTTCCCTGTCGAACCCGACTCCCGCACAATGCATAATCCCGTGAATGATACCATGCTTTTCTCTTATTGCAGAGATGGCCTCCTCCAATTGCAACTCATCAGCTATATTCCCCCGGTAGATCTCAACCACGGAGCCATTGGCCTCGATTTCTTCGATTTGCTTCACTATTTCCCGGTGCCGCTCGTTTCGCACTGTATGCCATTCGGCTCTGTCCGGAAATACGGACCGGTTGACTAAACATAAAGTAACATTTTGCTGTGCGGAAAGAAATTGCGCGACCCGCAAGCCGATTCTGCCAAGTCCGCCGGTTATCAAATAAACGCCATTTCCCCTGATTTCAATAGGTGCCGCAGATCCAACCTGGTTATCGGCTTCCGCTAAAATTTCTGTATAGCGGATACCGTCACGATAAGCAACTTTAAAATCGGAGGCAGCAGAAGCAATCTCTCTCGCAACTATTTCAGCTGTTGTTGAAGCATCGATATCCACACATCTGCATCGGCACAGGTAATGCTCCATCTCGATTACTTTGGCAAGCCCGAAGAGAGAAGCATTCTCAGGCTTGATCGCTTTTTCCCGGCCGTCTACTTCATGCACATGATCCGAAATAATAATAATTTCATGCTTTCTATGGGTCTGGGCAAGTCTCTGGACCAACGGCAACAATCCGAGCACACCATTTCGCTGGCTGTTGTCTAATTCCTCCAAAGTTTCAGGTGTTCTTTTGTGTAGGGTTGCCATATGAATGACTCGGTCTACAGCACCAAACGGAATTTCATGCAAAGTCCGCTCCCAATCAGGACTTTCCAAGTCAATCTCTGTGACATTGAATCCATTGTCCGTTAATCTCTTCGTAACTTGCCCACATAGAGGAGATTTATTTTTTAATAGCACAATACTTCCGGTCTCCCGGGCTTGCTTATGCGGGCTTTGTTTTTCTATCCATTGTGCCTCGTAAAAACTCTGCAAAGGCTGCTCATTGCTACGTACCGCAACATTGCCTTCTAACCAGCACCTTAGATCATCGAAGGAATATGTCGGAAGACTCAGTCTGCGGCGAAATGTACCCGAATACATCGTCTGCCAATCCGGTCTCGCTCCTTGTACATACAAGCTGCATATCTGATTCACAGCATCTTCCGAGCACTCCCTTGCCCGGGCCATTTCGGCCAGCAGCCGGTTTGCTTCAAGCGTCATTTCTTTGATCTGGAGCTCAGAGAGATGATGCGGATTCCGTTCATCCTTCTCAAAAACAATTTTATGCACACCATAATAAATCCCTCTGCCTGACTGCAGGTATTCACCATCGGCAATTACGCTTTGCAGGGCTGCTAACAGTTCTTCAGTACTTGAGACAGCAACCGCCATACGGATCTCGTAATGCCCCCGCCCGACATTTGTTGTGTAACAGAGATCGTGGTAACAAATATCAGGATTCTCGGTTAAATAGACCATATAGTTCTTCACCAACCGCTGAAAAGCAGTATGGGATTTCGCGGACAATGTGAATATCGGAGCACTATTATTCGGATTGGACTGCATTTGGTAATGGTCATTATATTCCTCAAGAACAATGTGACTGTTTGTACCGCTCACCCCAAATGAACTGATCCCGCATCTTCTTGGCAATTGGTCAGTATCCCAGTCATTCAGCCCATCGTTAAGATAGATGGGCGTATGTACGAAAGGAATATTCTGATTGGGATAACGCACATGCAATGTTGGCGGAATTTGTCTGTGCATCAGCGATAGAACGGCTTTGACTAATCCGGCCATACCTGCGCAGTTATCCAAATGTCCGATATTACTTTTGACGGAGCCGAGTGCACAGAATTGTTTTTTATCGGTAAATTTAGAGAAGGCATTTTTGAGTCCTTCAATTTCTATCGGATCACCCAATTTCGTTCCGGTTCCATGTGCTTCCACATATGTCACCGTCGCAGGATCTATACCGGCATCCTTCCATGCTCTGCAAATGACGTCTTCCTGGGCAGCGGGGTTAGGAGCTGTTATCCCAATGGTATTCCCATCCTGATTTATTGCACTGCCTTTTATGACTGCATATATATGATCGCCATCATCCACCGCTTTGCTTAAAGTTTTGAGGACAACAGCTATGGACCCCTCTCCCACACCAATTCCATCGGATTGATCGTCAAATGCTTTACAGCGGCCGTCTTTTGCTTCTATACCGTACTTCTCCGTGCTTTCCACGGGCAGAACATGCAATTTGATACTGCCGACAATAGCTGTATCACACTCCCCGTTGCGCAGCCCCTGGCAAGCATAGTGAGCGGCTACCAATGAGGATGAACAAGTTGTGTTAAATACAACACTTGGCCCCCGCAAGTCCAATTGATAAGATACCCTGCTTGCAATGATCGCCGATAAGTTACCGGGTACAGCGTAAGTTAGCGAATCTTTGCCCAACTCTGAAATCATATGGATGTAATCATTATCGGCACCGTAACCAACATACACCCCGGTCATGCTGCCGGCTAACGTTCTCCCTCCATAACCCGCATCCTCTAAGGCTGCGTAGGCGGTCTCCAGAAAGACCCGCTGATTCGGATCCATTAATTCAGCTTCTTTGGGCGATAAATTAAAATAAAGAAAGTCAAAAGTATCAATACGGTCCAAGTATCCCATACGGGCATATTTAAACCGCTGACCGCCGGTGAAGGACGATTCAAGGTCTTTTCTTCGGATATCCGGAATATGACTGATGGAGTCGATTCCTCCCTTTAGATTGTTCCAAAAGTCATGAATCGAGTTCGCTTGAGGAAGTCTGCCGGAAATACCGATAATGGCGATGTCTTTCCCGTTAATCGACCGCCCGTCCCATTCCGCTTCCCAGTTTTTTGTTACAGGCTCTTTCGTGAACAGATTCTTTTTCATATTATTTCATCCTAGTAGTAAGATTTTACATTCCTTCAAATACTATATTCGCATAAGATTTGATCAATCGTTGTCAAATACATTTCAAGCAACGAGGATATTTCTTCAGCATTATCTAGTAACGAATGAAAAGTCCATTTCAGCTTAATGGTTCCCTTAACCGGCTTATCAACCATCAATAGAAGATCGAATAACGAATTCAGCTCCGATTCCGACCTACAGCATTCTTTGAGATACACCATGGGAAGCAGCGTATTTTTCACCTTGCTCTTTATGACATGTGAGAGCGGAATTATTCTTCCATTCCCCATTGTTTGCCTCCGTAATTCGTTGACCAGCTGTTGGATATGGTCTATATTGCCGAAGTCCACTGCAACCGGTGTGATACTGTCTAAGGAATGAACCATCGTATAGAGATAAATCTGCTCAGAGGCTGCTATCTGATAGAGAACATAAATGTAGGCCGACATTATGATTTCCGTCGGCTCGATTATATTTTCCGCAGCTCCTTGCTCTAACCTCCGGGTCAAGCTTTCCGGTATCTGCATATACCTTATACTTAAATGTCCCTTGTCCGAAACAGGATGGTCTTCCCTGAGGATTTCAACGCCTTCGGAAATGGCCGTTTCCTTGAAAGACAGATCGGCTCGTTTGTTGTTTTGACTTGTGATCAGCAGAGATTGGGCCTTAATTGTGGGAGAAGTGAACAAATCCGTTATTTTAACCGTTCCCGGATATGTTTTCTCAATATAGTTAAATAATCTTACCAGCATGACCGAATTGCCGCCGATCTGGAAGAAGTTATCCTCCATTCCAAAGCCGCCTGCCCCAAGCGCTTGCTCCCATCCATCCCGCAGAAACAGCTGAATTTCGTTCTCTGGTTGAATACCCTCACTATCCTTATAGACTGATACTGGTTCAATCTGCGGGAGAGATCTCTTGTCAACCTTTCCGTTGGGTGTAAGCGGAAGCTGCTGAAGCTGCATCCAATATTGGGGAATCATATACTCCGGCAGTTGTTCCGATAAATACGAGACGATTTCAGCGGACCGTAAGGGATTGTCGTTGTCGGTTACATAATAGCCAAGCAGGCAATCCTCGTTAAATGGATCCTTGCCCATAATGACAGCGCATTCCTTAATATGGGGATGGGAGCCGATATGCATTTCAACCTCTGTCAACTCAATACGGTAACCTCGAAGCTTGACCTGACTGTCAAGACGCCCTAAGTGTTGTATGTCTCCGCCGGGGAGCCATTTCCCCAGATCCCCTGTCTTATATACCTTTGTTCCATCTGCTCGTAGTGATACAAACCTGCTATCTGACAGCTCCGGTTGGTTATAATATCCTGGAGATAAACCATCCCCGCCAATGCAAATTTCTCCTTTAATGCCCGGAGGCACGAGATTTCCGAATTCATCCACAATAACGATCTGCGTATTGGCGATGGGTCTTCCTACAGAAATCTTCATATCCCCGGTTAATTCCTTAATGGTTGACCAGACTGTAGTTTCAGTTGGACCGAAGAGGTTATATATCCGGGCATTGGTATGTTGATTCAAATAAATCAGCAATTGTAATGGAAAAGTCTCTCCTCCCAGCAGAATCTCTTGAACGCCTTGCAGGAAACCTGTATCCTCTGTGCCCTGAATCAGCAAGTTCAAGCGGGAAGGCGTCATCTGAAGCATCTTGATCTGATATTTCTTAATAGCAGATTTCAACCGCTCAGGATTCCTCTGCTCGTCATCAGTAGCCAAGATGATCTTCATTCCACGGGTAAGCGGCAAAAGCGATTCAACAAGAAATATGTCAAAAGACATACTCGTAACGGCAAGTATACTCTTCTTACTTGAGAAGCCGATTTCTTTGGTAAGCCCATGAATGAAGTTCATCACAGATCGGTGGGTAATCTTTACCCCTTTTGGTTTCCCCGTTGACCCGGAGGTATAAATCACGTACATGAGATCCTCAGGTACAGGCGCGGGGAACTCCGCCGGTTCGTAATCCATCATATGCTCAGGGTACTGCTCCAAAAAGATGTTCCGTACCTGGTGCCCACAATCAGCTGTCAAATCATTCCGGGTGAGGATAAACAGCATGCCCGAATCTTCAATCATATGGTTGAGTCTGTCTGCCGGGTACCCGATATCCAGAGGAACGTAAGCAGCCCCCGTTCTGATTACTGCCAATATTGACACAATCATATCAATGCTGCGCTCCATGCATATTCCGATAAGCATACCCGGTTGTATATCTTGCTTAATGAGGTATCGTGCAAGCCGCTCTGTCTTCTCATATAAATCATGGTAGGTTATCGCAGCTTCTCCGCAGATAACCGCGATGCTATCAGGAGTATCTTCTACTTGTCTCTCAAAGAGATCATACACAGTTGTATCTGTGTCATATTCTGATCCGGTAAGGTTCCATGATGCCAACTCATTATATTCTTTATGGGTCAACATGCTGATTTCATCAATGCCAAGATGCTGATGGGTAATAACTGTACCGATCAAATGTTTGAAGTGCTCTGTCATTCGTTCAATGCTGGAACGATGGAACAATTCGCTGCAATATTCGAAGGAACCCTTAAGTCCCTCGTTTGTTCTTCTCATATAAAGTGTCAAGTCACATTTGGACGTATTATTGTCGATCTCAAGAATCTCCACCGTAGCTTGACCAAGCTTCATTGGCTGCATCGGTGAATCTTGCATGATCAGCATCACTTGATACAAGGCGGAATGGGACAATTCACGTTCCAGCCGAAGTCCGCCGATTATCCGGTCAAACGGGAGTGTCGCATTTGACATCGCTTCCGCGGTAGTTCTAATTACTTGCCTTATGACGTCACGGATGGCGGGATTTCCCGACAACCCGATCCGTAGCGGCAAAGTATTAATGAACAAGCCGACCAGGTTTTCCACTTCTTTTGCATCCCTGCCGGCTACCGGAGTTCCAATAATAAGATCAGGATTACCCGAATACTTATACAATAAGATACTGAATAAGGACAGCAACACCACAAAAAGCGTGGTATTCTCTTCTCTGGCAAGTTGCTGCAGTGTGTTGGCGGTATCCTGCTCTATATCAAAATAGAGGGTGTCCCCCTGAAAGGATTGAATTGCAGGGCGCAACAAATCGGTAGGCAAATCCAAAAAGCCCGGAGCCTCTTGGAGTTTACTCTTCCAATAGTCCATTTCAGCACTCAGCTCATTCGTTGTATACTTTTTCCGCTGCCATTCAGAATAGTCGGTGTATTGAATAAGCAACTCAGGTAATTTATTTCCTCTCTCCTGATAATACCGGTATAACTGGGTCAACTCCCGTTGAAGAATGCCTACTGACCACCCGTCTGAAACAATATGGTGTACGCTTGCTACCAATATATGCTCATCATCACTGCACTTTATCAGAAGTACACGAATTAGCGGAGCCTGTGACAAGTCGAACGGAGCCCGAGTTTCACGCATGATCCATTCATCTGCAGCTGCCTGCCTTGCTTCTTTGGGCACATTTTCAAGACTGACCAGCTGCATCTGAAACGGAACTACTTCCTCTATTTGCTGAAGCACCTTTTCTCCATCTGCTACAAAGGATGTTCTTAAGGTTTCATGCCTGCGGATAATCTCCTTGAAGCACTCTTCGATATGGGACACAACAACCGGTCCGCGCAATAAAAGAGCCATTGGGATGATATAAGCCGGGTTACCCGGCTGAAGCTGATCCATGATCCACAGTCTCTGCTGTGAAAAAGACACACTTGGATTTATGTTGCGATCTCTTATGGATATAGGATGAATATCCTTTGACTTCAAACCTTTTTTCTCCATAAATTTCTTCACGAATTTAGCCTTCTCAAAAGCATAGCGTTCCAATGGATCAGTAAGCTCCACATCTTCACCCCAATTTGTTTACTTTTATTTGCCAGCGATTTTATCGAAAAAAGCTGCTATCCTCAGTTTGTTGATGCAGTCATCTGCATAATTTTCCAATTCTTGAACATCTTCCTTTCTCATTATGTCATACCGGTTCATAAGATCTGGCAGCATGTAATAAAAAATTAAAGCGCGTTTCGAGACGTTGAAGGGATTGTACAGCTTGGTGTAAATTTCCTTCATTCTTCCGACAGAATGAAACGTTCTTAAAGGCCTTGGTAAAGGTCTATTCTCTTCGTATTCGCCGTGACGGTGAAGTTCAACCCTCATACCATTAACATAAATAATCTTGAAATTTTTCCGGAGTGCAAAGTTAATCGCTTCCTCAATCCGGTCGATGATGGGTTCACCTTTATCATTTAAAGAGGTATTGCATACAATCGGCACACCGGTCTCTTCGTTAAATTTCTCTATCAGTCCATACAAGAGATCCTTCTCATCTTTTTTTATCGTTTGTATTCTCGCACTGTTATCCAAATGCAGGATGGCAGGTACCTGATTCTTTTTATCCTCTCTGATGTGGTAAGTATGAAGCATGTAAGGTGATTTTTCTGAACCATCAAACCATTCCTTTAAATGCTCTTCTAAAATAATCGGAGCAACGGGCCTCCACCATTGTCTGTCTTTAACCTGATTCAACAGCGTTTTGGCATCATTGTACCTCGGGTCGGCAATAATGCTTCGATTTCCTAGTGCCCTTGGGCCTATTTCGGACCTTCCATAAAACCATATAAAAGGCCCATTGATCAGGTCCCGGACAGCCTCTTCCGGATTGAACTCACTTATGGAAAGAATGTGCTTCTGATATGGCTCTGATTCTATAACAGTTAATAATCCGTTGTGCTGATTACCGTAATAGCTGTTTCCCAATGAAAAATGAAAGGTATGTATTTTTTTGTAGAAAGCATATAGTGCAATCCCCATGGACATACCGGTATCACTGACACAAGGTGTACTAATAAACCCTTTAAAATTATATTTTTGCATTAAATAAGTATTTGTCGGGCAATTCAGCGCAAAACCACCAGTAATGGAAAGATAGGTATCTTTTCCCTCTATGCCGGACCGCTCTAATAAATTCTTGACATTTAGGTCCATGATCCGAATTGACATCTTCTGAATTTCTTTCATTACCATACTGATTTTATTGTCCTGGTAGTCAAAGGCTTTGTCGAAACCATTGAATACAATGCCGATATCTTGTTCCGTTGCCTGATCAATGTTTTTCTCTAAACCGTCAATATAATCGGAAATGACTTGATAAGAATTATTGAGAACTCCGGTCGTTTGGAATAAGAAAGTTTCTTCTTCCACATCAAGAAGCTCACTGGTACTTGCCGAAGCAAGCGCCATTAGCGTTCCCTCCCGCAGATTGTACCGAAGTCTGCAATAGGCCCACAGCAATGCCGGCGAGTAAAGCGGATAAAACTCGATTTGTCCATTCTTCACTATGCAACCAATATAGCAATATTTATTATCTCGATAAACATTTGGATCATTAACATGATCGGGACCGTGGTCAACCGCAAGACCGATAATGTTGTCATGTTGAAGAAGCCGAGTTTCGGAATAAATAGCGGAAAATAAATGTGCTACGCTGTGATATGCATATTCGGGAAAATCTTCGACAGAATGGTAATCATCTACGGTGTCCAGCCCGGGTGAACCCCAAACCTCATTCATATCATTCAGCGATAACTGGTACGTATCCAACAGGGAATTAATCACTCTTCTCGCCTGATCAATGTCCAGAAATGAAGTGGAATGTTGTTTATAGCCCGTCAATCGTTCCAATTCCCAATAATGAATAAGCTGGACATGATCCCCCTCTTTTTTCCATAACGATACATTTTGATCATGCCTGATTTCCAAATCCAGAATATGTGCCTGTGTATTGATATCTATATAAGCCGATAAGTAATATCCATCTTTCATTGCCAATACCTCCAGCCTAAGGTTTGATTTCATTAATCAGGATAATAACAAAATGCCGGGCAGCGGTTATTGAATATTTCCGCTTTGACTCTGACCTCGTATTCGTGCGGGTCGGTTATTTCGTTTGCCAGACGAATCAGGCTCTTCATAATCTTGATATCTTCAATCATGTACTCCAGTACATAGCCTCGTCCTACAACCTTCAAATGGGTAACCCCTATATCCATAAGCTTTCTGATCTTGCATACACCGCAGCCCTCGTTTCCAAACCTCGGATAATCATAACCTCTTTTCTTTTCCGGGTCCGCGAGTTTTAGACGGTCTCTGAACATCTCCATACTTTTCAGCTTATCTCCAACCTTTGGAAAAATATTCGATTCATCGTCCAACTTAGAGGTTTTTTGCGGGATATAACATGCCGGTAAAAGCTCGTCACAATGCAGCGAATTACAAAAACCTCCGGAAAACGAACAAAGTGCGTTGAGTATAAACGCTTCGAACTCGATCTGGCCTTTCACGCCCGAACCATTAATCAGTTGTTCCATATTCGCAATGGGTATTTTTCTCGGGAACACATACCTTGAGACCTCAAATTGGTTTAACAGCTGAATCGTCCGGTGATTAATGGCTTCAATCTCGCCGCTGAAATGAACCGTGCATTTAATTCCAGCTTCCCGCAGATAAATGACCAAAGCCAAATCGGCAATAATGAACGTTTCAAATCCGATGTCCATTAAACTGTTTACAATTTTGGTAATATAGGGATATAACTCATTTTGGTAATAATGTGCATTAAAAGTTATTTTAACGGGAATTCCATAGGAATCCGCCATTCGCTTCAGGATCTTCATGCTGCTATAGCTGGTCATATTGGTTGCCTTCGCCAGATTTTCTCTCCGGTTCAACGGAATAACGGAAGAAAATTTATTGAGCCACTCAAAAGGAATAAATCCGCAAAAAAATTCATCCGCTCCAGCTTCGGCCAACGGTTCAAAGTTCCTGATCTCTGATAAAGGAGATAAAATTTGCATACCAGTATCCTCCAATGATAGTTAATACACTGACAAAACAATCCTATCAATCCCGCTGGCGATATAATCATCCAAGCAGGATGAATCCTGCAGCAATGACGTTTCAACCCCGATAATACTGTTGCCGAATCCGAATATATCCAAATGCTTCGGATAGCTGAAATAAAACTCATTGCAATACTGCTGGCATTTTACGGCAAGTCTCTGGTCGCTGCGGTTTGTACTGGTACACTCAGCATACAAGGGACAATAAACCGAAGTATTGATCTGGTAAAAGGGAAAATGTAAGCTATGATTCCCCTCCGGAATACGATTTTTCAGCTTATGCGACTCGAATTCGTATCTCTCGATCCGGTGTTTCAGCAGAAATTGTCTTAAATGCTCTGTGTTTAGATTATTCTCTTCAAAAGCAATGGACCTTTCTTTGAAGCCCCACATAAAGCCTACTCTGGAATCTTTCTTTCGCTTATTCAGCAGCCGGCCAAGAATGGGCTTGAGACGTGTCGTTTGTTCGTTGATTATCCCCAACATTCCCCAGTCATTGACGCTGAATTCCACCTCTGTGTCCTGCTCGATGCACCAATTGTCGATAAATTGGATGATTCGCTCAACGCTTTCCACAGAATTCTCAAGCAAATAGGGATATGAAATCACAATTTTCAGTCCCAAGCCATGGGCTTTAGCAAGAATTTTTTCCAGCAATGGCTTTGCCGGAAATAGATTGTGACAGAATTCGTTTCCAATATAGATTGTACGGACCGCTTGAGTGAACAATTCATGCTCTTGAAGATTTAACTTAGTAAGCATCTTGTACTTAAACGCAGAGAAATCCATTTGAAAAAAATCAATATATTGGAAAAATCCTGATATTGAAATAGCTAAATCTGTTTTTTCCGATAGGGAACGAAATTGTTGCTTCTCTTCTTCCGATAAGGTAAAGGAGAACAGGCCTTGCAGATGCTCCTGGTATTGCTCTGAAAAAACGGCATCCTCTTCAAAGGGATACTTCGGTTGCTTGGCATCCAAAAAGTCTAAGTCATTCAATCCATCCGCACTAGCTTGTTTGGCAACGTTCATTATCCGGTTGATTCTGGATAAAAACTCATGAAATTCCGCTCCATCCTGACCCTCAATCTGAAAGGAAGCGATAATTATCTTATAGAACCGCATATCTTCTATATGTGATGTCTTACAACAAAGGCGGAATTTTTTATACTGGAAATCGGCATAATCAAACATTTGTATATCCAACCCAAAAGCTTCCTTTTCTATTATGGAAGGGCTTTCAATAATAACCTCATCATGTGTAATACTTCTGACTCGAATATCTTCTCCATTTCTAAAACCAACAACCAGCGTAGGAGACATTTGTTCGGTGTTAAATCTCATTTTATTCCTCCTGCCCATAGTAGGCTTCGCTTGTAATTATCATAATCACAACATGCCCTGATACTGTTCTTCCCACTTTGAGAGCTCCTCTAAAAATTCATCCACGGTATCCAGATCGCCGAAAAATTCAATAATTTTGCCCGAAATGTGATGAATCGTAGGGTAAAGAAACACATCCTGTACTTTCAGTTCCAGATGAAACTTGTTATTGATGGCATTAATCAAGCTTATGCCAACCAATGAATTACCGCCCAAATCAAAGAAATCATCATACATTCCAATGTTCTCAACCCCGAATATATCCTGCCACAACTCACTAATAGCCTTCTCAAGGTTATTACTGGGCGGGGCATATCTTACACTTAACTCCGGTCTTTGATACAACGTAGTGATGTTCGGTACATCCGTGCCGCTGGTGTTCAAATGCACATTCATCCAGGAGACCTTGTCCTGAGCAGTAATAAGATACGCTCCATCGCTCATGCTAAGTATACTCCGCAGAATATTTAGAGTTTGTCGCTTATCCGAACCCCACTCCCACGCGGCCGTCTGATATGGACGACTTGCATAAGAGCAGTTGTTCAACAACAACCAAGCCGGTAAGCCGCTGCTGATATCCTTGTCAAATAAGTGGAGGTGTAAATGCAGCATAGGCTTCATCCCGTAGTCCTTGTCAGTCCAACGCAGGTTTGGTGCAGAACCCTCTGATGAATCGGAGAAACAAATGATGCCATTAACACCGAATTCGGATTCACAAGCATCGCGGTAAATTCTAAGCGTATGCTCCTCATCATTTCTCTGAATCTGTTCCCATCTGACTCCATCTAAGCTTCTATACTCTCCGCTCGAACTGTCAGCCACCGCAGCAATTCTGCAGCCCATCTCTGTGAGTAAGGCGATCATTTCCGCTTCCCGTTGCTTGATATCCCCCATAATAAACAAGGACATAGCTTCATCTCCGGCAGAGCTTGAACAGACGCTGTTCTCTTCGGTCCATTCTATAACCCATCGATAGCCGTTGCGGTATACCGCGATGGTCGAATCCTGTCCCTGCTCAAGCTCCATAAGAAGCTGCGCCGCACACTGCTGGTATTGCTGTTCGATCTCCATATCAATCAGCTTGCAGCGTAGATTCTTTGATATGTTATTGAGTGTTAAGCAGCACTTGTTGTAGATGGACGCATCCGTTCTTGTCGGTTCATTTCCTATCACATGGAACAATCTTGACCCGATGAGATAGATCCGGAGAATCTCATTAACCAGCACCTCCCGGAAGAGCCGTTCCAGAATGGACAGCGACTGTTCTACAACTGCCTCCTCCTCATTGAGACCCCACATATACAATATTTCATCCGGCAGGGAGCCAATTCGATCCATGATGCTGATATAATCATTCATTCTTGTGGAGTTGATGTAATATATCCCGTCCGCCTCAGAGAAGTCCTCTGCAGGGAAAATGCAGTATACCTCATTTCCTTCGTCAACCAATTGCCTTTGAATGGAGTCAATAAGCTCTGAAGGGTACCCGAAGATACATACCCGTCTGGTATTTTGCTTAACCCGCAAGCCCCCCAACGAAGCTCTCTTCCAGGTAAGTGAATACAGCGATTGTGATTCATCTCCCTCACGGCGGCTAAGCGTGTCTTGAGGAAGCCAATATCTTTGTTTGAAGAAGGGGTATGGTACCAAAGGCACCCTCCTGCGCTCTTCATTCTGATAAAAACGTTCCCAATTAAACGGAACATGCATTCCCGCTAGCATCCCTGCCGATTTTATGAGACTATAATGCTCACTGTATCCCCGGACGACATGTCCCATGGAGGCAATACATGGGACATCAGCCGATGGCTCCTCGACATTTTGTTGAATCAGGCTTGATAAAAAACGTCCTGGACCTACTTCTAGCGCAACACCTAAGCCTTCTCTCAAAAGCGACTGAATCCCCTTTGAAAAGTTCACAGTCTCACACATATGCCTGATCCAATACTCTGGGTCTGCCGCATCTTCATCCTTCATCCAATGACCCGTTACATTTGAAATATAAGGTATCGTGGGTTTTTTTAACGGAATGCTTTGAAGGAGCTCCAAAAACTGTTCCCGGGCAGATTTCATCATGTGTGAATGAAAAGCCTTGGAACCTTTAATGGCCTGATAGGCCACTCCCTGTTGCTGAAGTGACACCTTAAGAATATCAAGTTCGTCTAATGAACCTGCCACAACTGTTATACTAGGGCTATTTACTGCTGCAACGGACAGTCCCGGCGTCAAGGTTAAGATCGGAAGTGTCTCCTCAACACCCATGCAAACAGCAAGCATCCCTCCCTTTTCCGTGACCCTGTCTATTATCTGTCCGCGCTTCATAATGAGAAATAAGGCATCTTGAAGCGTAATGACCTCTGACAAACATGCCGCTACGTATTCGCCAATGCTGTACCCAATCATTGCTTTCGGTACAACGCCCCAGTGAATGTAGAGAACACTAATTGCGTATTCCAATACAAATAGAGAAAGGTGTATTTGACATGTACTCCATTCATCCGCTTGCCGTCTAAACATTATGTCTCTGATATCAAACCGAGCATGCTGCATAATAATCTTAGCGCAGCGGTCAACTGCTTCACGGAAAACAAGCTCGTTCTCGTACAAATCCTGTCCCATACCGGTATAATGCTCACCTAAGCCCGGGAACATAAATGCGACGCCATGCTGCGTATCTGCACGCTTCAGATAATGAAGTTCCAGCGGGTCTTTGGTTTCGAGTACTTCGATCAGCTCATTTACATCACTGCAAACAAGCATATAGGATTCTTTGAATCTCTTTCTCCCCACAGCCAAAGTGTAGGCGACATCCGCAAGCGATAACTCCGCATGGTTTCGAAGATGACCGATAACCCCCTCCACTGTATCGGTTAAGCTCTCCCACTTTTGGGCGGACAGAATAACTGGCAGATACCTCCTGGATTCTTTTGACGAATGTACAGCTGGTGCTTCCTCCAGAATAAGATGCGCATTCGTTCCGCCAATACCAAACGAACTGACAGCCGCCCTCCGCGGGCCCTCATGAACATTCCACGGCTTCGCTTGGTCGATAACGTAGAAGGGGCTTGTTTGAAAATCAATGTTCGGATTCGCAGACTGATAGTGCAAACTTGGGACAAGCATTGCGTTTTTAAGCATAAGGGTTGTTTTTATTAACCCGGCAATACCCGCCGCTGCATCAAGATGGCCGATATTGGTTTTTACCGATCCGATTGCACAGTATTGGATTTCATTTGTATAGTTCCGGTAAGTCTGGGTTAATGCCGCAACCTCTATCGGATCACCCAATATCGTTCCGGTTCCATGCGCTTCGACATATTGGATGGATTGGGGGTCCACACCTGCACGTGCAATTGCCTTGTCAATTACCTTGGATTGCCTGTTGACACTAGGAGCAGTGTATCCGATTTTCTCGGCTCCATCATTATTAATGGCTGAACCCTTGATCACAGCATATATGTGATCATGATCGTGGAGAGCATCCTCCAACCGTTTCAGTACAACAACACCTGCACCGTTCCCGCTGACAGTTCCATTCGCGCGTTCATCGAAAGCCCTGCACTGCCCGTCTTTAGAAATAACTCCGCCTTCGTCATGATACACAATTTCATCCTGCGGAATTTTCACAGCCACACCGCCGGCCAGAGCCATGCTGCACTCATCGTTAATAAGACTTAGGCAGGCCTCATGGACACACACCAATGATGATGAGCAAGCTGTTT
Source organism: Paenibacillus sp. FSL P2-0089 (assembly GCF_038595095.1). Lineage (NCBI taxonomy): Bacteria > Bacillati > Bacillota > Bacilli > Caryophanales > Paenibacillaceae > Paenibacillus > Paenibacillus sp. FSL P2-0089. Next base: position 1,346,031 of record NZ_CP152006.1, on the reverse strand, counting down.
GAATATTAATGCTTGGCCCGCTAAGATTCAACTTATAAGACAATTTGGTGGAGAGGAAATCCTTGTCGTTCATAAGCATGGTCTGCAGAACCCCATGTTTTTTTGCGATGCCCCAAGCTTGGCTGGAGTTTAACAGATATGTATTCATTCCTGTGGTGGCAAATACACCTATCTCACCGGAATACATCTCTGAATGATAACCCGCATTCTCAAGGGCATGGTAGGCACATTCCAAAAAAATACGATGCTGCGGGTCCATTAACTGCGCTTCCATCGGCGTATAGCCAAAAAAACCGGCGTCAAACATATCGATGTCAGAAATGACTCCCGAAGAATATGTTCTCGCTGCGCTCCCCGGCTCTTTCGGGAAAACGCTAATACTGTCAACGCCGTTCACCAGATTGCTCCAGAATGTATCAAGGTCTCCCGCTCCAGGAAATATGCCTGATATACCGATAATGGCTATGTCTGTTTCATGATGAGGGCCCATCTTATGAACTGGAAGCCGAACGTCAGACTCAGCCATGGTCAAGCCACTCAAATGTGACGATAATGCCTCTATCGTAGGATACTGGAACAACGTTGTTACCGGCAGATTCAACTGGTATTCCTGATTGATCCGGTTCATGATCCTCATTACGGAGAAGGAATTGCCGCCAAGATCAAAAAAATTATGCTGCGTATTGATCTCACTGCATTCCAGCTCTTCCCGCCATAATTCCATTACCTTTTGTTCGTAACTGCTCTTGGGAGCAGACCGCTCAATCCTCTTCTCCTCTGGACGGGTTATCTGAAACAGTCCTTGACGGTTTATTTTACCGTTTGGAGTTTTAGGGATATCATTAAGCTGTACCAGAGTCGAAGGAATCATATAAACGGGCAGGAAGCTAACCAAATAATTACGCAGGCCGGTTGTATCCAGCGGTTGATCGGATGTAAAAAATGCATGAAGATTGTCCTCTCCATGCTTGTTCTTCTTCGCAATCACAACCGCCTCTTTTACGCCCCCGAACCTTGCTATAAACCTTTCAATTTCCTCAAGCTCAACCCGGAAACCTCTGATTTTAATCTGGTTATCGAGCCTTCCAAGAATCTCGACACTCCCATTCGGAAGCCACCTTGCGGCATCTCCGGTTTTATACATTCTGCAGTTTTCTTTAAAGGGATGCTCTATAAACCTTTCTTTTGTTAAATCCGGGCGGTTAAAGTAGCCTTGTGACAGTCCCTCACCGGAGATATACAATTCACCGGCCACTCCAATTGGTTGCGGTTGAAACTTATGATTCAGAATATAGATCTGTGTATTACGGATCGGGGTTCCTATGCTGAGTTCCGCGCTGTCAGTCAGCCGCTTGACTGTGGACCATATAGTTGTTTCCGTCGGACCGTACATATTATATATTTCGCCCTTCATGCTATTTTTTAACTCTTCCAGGAGCGGTTCATGAAGGGGCTCCCCGCCGATCAACAAATGCTTGATCGCGTTTAGTGATTCTTTACCTGCATTTTTGTTCAGCAACAGCCTTAAGCGGGACGGGGTGCTCTGAAGAAAATCAATCTTCTTTTCCGTAATCATTTGGCCCAACCGTTCCATATCCGTCTGCTCAACTTCACTGGCAAGAACGATTTTTGCTCCGACTGCCAGCGGCAGCAAACCCTCCAGGGCAAAAATATCGAATGAAATCGTAGTGACTGCGGCAACTACACTAGTCTCATCCATTGGAATGCGTTGTAGCATGCCCTCTATGAAATTATAAAATGCCTTATGTTGAATCATTACCCCCTTGGGAGTCCCGGTTGAACCGGAAGTGTATATCAAATACATTATATCCGAAGGAAGAGGATGCCCATGGGTAAGCACGGAGTCATCCTCGGAAGATTGAACGAGTTCTTCCATAGAAATTGTATCAAACTTTGAACATACATCTTCATATCCGCTCTTGTCGGTAATGATAAGCTTTGTCCCGCTATCCTCAAGAATACTTGTAATTCTTTCCTTAGGATATTGAGGATCAAGCGGCAAGTACGATCCGCCGGCTTTGAGAATGCCCAAAAGGGCAATGAGCAGTTCCGGCTTCCTGCCAACCAATAAACCGACAACCTGATTGGCCCCTATTCCATGGCGACGCAGCAATCGGGCAGCCTGGTTTGATTTTTTATCAATATACTCGTATGTATATCGGTTCTCCCCTTGCTCCACTGCGATGGAATTCGGATATTGTTTGACTGAATCCTGAAGAAGACTAAGAAATGAAGTATTTTCCCCGTCCCCGTTATCCGTTTGGTTGAAATCATGAATTAGCTTATGCCGTTCGGCTGTTGTTAGTATGTCAATGGACTCCACCCATTCATTTGGATCAGCGGCCATTTGTCTCAGTGTATTTTCAAATTGCATTGCAAGGCCGGATAAGGCCTCTGCCGTAACTTGTGTTTTGGGTCCCCCTAGGAAATGCAATTCTATGACATCGGTCAGGACCACTTGCAAGGTAATATCGAAATCACTGCCTTCAAACATCGAGTAATTTCCCAACCGAAACGGCAGATTGTATGTTTTTTTGTTTATATAATCAATGGGGTAGTTCTCAATGATGATATTGGTATCAAACAGTTCCCCGGGAACAGTGGCATTGCAGAATTGTTTGATGTCAATCAGCGGTGTGTTATGATATTGCCTCCGTTCGATTAATTCTCCTTTCACTTTCAGCAATAGCTCTTGCACCGTTAGCTCTTCAATGAGATTGATTTGCATAGGTACCGTATTGATGAACAGTCCAATCATTTGCTCTACTCTCGGGATGCTGACGGGTCTGTCGCTTATAGTTGTTCCGAATATCACGGAATCGGTATTTTTATACTTACTTATGACAATAGCCCAAGCGGAATATAGAAAAGAAGCTGCAGTCAGTTCAAGATTTCTGCATACGCTCTCCATCTTTTCTTTAATTTCCGTAGAAACGACATGTGTATGCTTGAGATTAAGGTTATGTTCTTGTCTCCTGGAGTCCTTATCGGGAAACAGGAGTACCTGTTCTTGTAAATCAATTAAATGAGCACGCCAATATTCCCGCTGTTCTGCTGTATTGCTCTGTTTACTGGCTTTAACATAATCCTTAAAGCTGCTCTTGTTATTGGAATACTCGGAATAGCCCGCTAAACTTTCATAAGCAGTAAATAGATCATCTATTAAAATCACATTACTCCAACCATCAAACAAGATATGGTGATAGGTAAGCAATACTTCATAAGTATCCTTTGCCAGTCTTATCAGCTTCAGCCGCAATGGTTCTTTTTGGAGATCAATCAATTCCCTCCGGTCTTTCGTCTTCAAATCATTGACCAAGGAATTCCTTGTCTCAGCCTCAACAGCTGAATATTCATAGACCTTCACAGGGACCTGCATATGTTTCAAAATGATTTGTACCGGCTCTTTAATATTTTCCCAGCGGAATATCGTCCGCAACATTTCATTCCGCTGTACAACCATATTCCAAGCTGCCGTAAACATATTCACATCAAGAGTGCCTATCAGCTGCAATGATAACTGCTGGTAATACAATTGGCTATCAGGGTTGCTGATGCAATTGAAGAGTATCCCCTTCTGTAAGGGCGTTAATGCCAATATGTCCTCGATTTCGCGGCTAGGCGCCAATTTCATCCCCACCCTCTTATTGTGACACAAGGATTCGGCTGTTCAGGTATCGGATCAGTTCCTCTTCTCTATCATTTAGGTAGAAATGTCCGCCGTTGAATAACCGAATCTCCGTAGGTCCATCTGAATATTCCTTCCATTGCTCCATGATCGGATAAGAAACCAGTGCATCCTCTTCACCCATCAAAGCATACAGATCACAGGTAAGCTTATTCTTCTTGTTATATGTGTAATTCTCAAGCATCTTAAAGTCGGACCGTAAAATGGGGATAAAGATTTTGGCTAAATCCTCATTCTCAAATACCTCCGGGTTCGCGCCTCCCAGTTTCAACACCGCTTCGATAAATTTATCGTTGGAAAGAGTGTGATACACTGTTTTATCGCCCGCTACGTGAGGAGGCCTTCTGCCTGACAGAAATAATCCTTTGGGTTCAGGATAACCGTGCTCAATCAGCTGATAGGTTACCTCGAGTGCCAGCCAGCTACCCATACTATGTCCAAATAGAAAGAAAGGGGCGGAGTCCAAGGTTGACGTTATTTGTTGGAATACATCTTCGACCGCCTCATCAAACCGATCATACAAAGCATTTGTAAACCGTTTGCCCCTTCCGGCCAATTCGATAGGCATGATCCCTATCTCCGGATTGAAATATTTTTTCCACTTGTGGTACATCATCGCTGAACCCCCGGCATGAGGAAGACAATAGATGCGCATTTTTTCATTCATTGAACTAATTCATCCTTTGCGGCAAAGATAAGAGCTGATGCTATGTATTGCGATTGGGGCACAATTTTCCCCAAATCCATCTTTATAATTTGATCTGCCAGATGGAAGTATTGATCATCATGAGTAATGACAATTACACATTTCGATTTTTCCTTCAACTGAAACAACAAATGACTGTAGAAGTAGCTGCGGAATTCGGGGTCTTGATCAGACGCCCATTCGTCAAAAAGAAAAATCGGTTTATCCTCTATATAACTTACAAACAGCGCCAATCTTTTTCGTTGTCCGGTAGAGAGATCTACGGTGCTAAACTCTCCGTTTTCAATTCTTACTTTGTCCGCAACCTGCAATTCAGCAAGCAGATCATCTACTAAGGCATCCTTCAACCGGTTATCTTCGTTCATTCCATACAGCTTTTTGAACAGATAATAGTCGTTGAAGACGGTTGTGTATAAACCCTTCAATTGCTCTGACCCTGACTCCTCCCCGTTAAGCGAGATGCTGCCGGAATGTTGGGAATACAACCCTGTGATTATTTTGGCCAGAGTGGATTTGCCGCTCCCGTTTCCTCCTGTTATGAAAGTTACCTCTCCAGACTTAAACGAACAAGAGAGGGGACCGAGCAGAAACTCATGCCCACTTTCGGTATTATATCTGAATGCAACTTCCTTTAACTGGAGGTCTATTCTCTTTCGCTCTCTGTCAGGGGTTGCCGGAGCGGGTTCTATTGAATCCACCGTCCCGTTCCCCAGCAGATCAATCAATTGATTTAATCTGTTCCAGCTAATTCTGATCTGAAACAGGTTAGGGATCGCATTCAGAACTCCGTTAACAGGACCTGTCATGTAAAGAAAGACCAATACATAGCTGCGCAAAGAGTTATTTTGCACATTATCAAATATGACCGGAAACAAAAATACTACGACACCAATTACAAAAGTAAACAATAGCTCCCCAATAACAAAAACGTTCGTGAATTTCAAATTCCCGGCAATTTGCTTTCTTTTGTAATTATCGCAACATTCCATCATATCCTCATGAAATTCGGAGCGTTTTCTCCTATTCAAGTTGAGTTCTTTAAATCCGTCGACCATGTCACGAATGAAACCGAAGAAAAGGTTCTGCGAATCTCGGGTTTCCTCCCATAATTTATTCGCTGATTTACCGGTGGCAAAATACAAACCCGCAGCAATAGCAATAAAAATGATTGAGGATAAAAGACCATAAAAGTTGATAACACCGAGATAGATAAAGCAACAAAGCAACGTTACAATATTTGTAATCAACGAAACGAAAATATTCACAAAATTGCTGATGTTCTCTGTATCGTTATTAAGCCCGGCATACAGCTTGCCGTTATCGATCTTCTCGAACTGCTCATAATCCGAACCTAGAATTTTGGTAATCAGCTCGGATCTTTTTTCGTACACCAGGTTATTTGTTATATGAATAAATTTAGATCTTACAATCCTCTGACCGAATACATAAATCAAGATCCCCAGAACAAAATACATAACCAAAGCTGTATCTGTATCACCATTACGATTCAGCGCTTCGTTGATGACAAAGATGATTAGGGCGTTGCCAAACCCGCTTAGTAAACTTAAGGAGATCAGAGAGAATATCAATCCTTGTCTTTTTTCTTTCGCTTCAAAGATTGAAGAAATCAGACTATAGACAACAAACAAACCCACCGTAACGTATAGCAGAGCAACAGCGTAAATTACGCTGTTTGGTGCCCATACGTTAACAAAACTCCAAGGCAATCCCCAAAACAAGAGGGCCGGCATTTTGTATAAGGAAAAACCGACGGAGAGAAGAACAATAAGGGCAAATAATACTTTTAAAAAGGATTGAATGAAATTCCCCTTTGCTCTCCAGCCTTGCCTGTGAATTTGAATCAGAGACATGATCAAAAAGAACATAATAGCTAAAGATGCCGGTACCGCTACACAAAAGATTACAAAGGATATTGTGTCAGCCGACTTGTAAGTATCTCCGGTTATAGCATTCGAAGGTTCATAGCCCTGTAGAATTTCTGTAATTCCTTGCCCGATCAGCTCTGTATATGAGCTGTTCAGATTTGCCAAGACAGCTACTCCCACGCCATCCGAGGGACGAATTGAAAAGAATGAAGAATAATTGGGGTTCGAGCCAGCATGTGAAAGCTCCCCTCCGCCCTTCTGAAAAACGTTCCACCCTGCGGCATAGGAAGAACCGTTCGGCCCAGGCATAACCGATCTGTCCGGCTCATGAGATGCACTAATCAGTTTTGCCAATGAAGATGGCAGTTCGGCTTTTCCAAGCTGGATCTGCAGCCAACGCTCAGTGTCACTTGCGTTAGAAATAATATAGCCTGCAGGTGTATTTCCGCGGTATTCCGGCGCCTGATAGGCTGCAGCTCTTAAAAATTTCAGCTTATAGCCCTCTGCAATCCGTCCACTGTCCGATTTATTTCGGCCTAGGTAGGTTTGATTCATTCCCAGTTTCAGCATGACTTCATTCTGCAGATAGTCCTCGAAGGACTGGCCGGTACATTTCTCTATGATGAGCCCAAGAATGTCATAATTAATAGTCGCATACAAAAAACGCTCACCCGGATAAAAATCAAGATGAACGCCACTCACATTTTTAACAGTGTTCTCCAGCGCCATGGATGTGCTGTCAATAGGGATATCCCCAATCGTTTTAAAAGGAATGCCACTTGTGTGATGAAGCAGCTGTTCAAGGGTAATTGGGACCTTCTCCGATATTTGGTGCCCTTTATATTCACCGGAATAGCTTGCCTCAAACCACGGCAGATATTTGGTCACAGGATCCTCTAAGCGGATTAATCCGTTTTCTACTAATTGAAGAACTCCTATCGCTGTAAAAGCTTTGCTTGTCGAGCCCAATTCAAAGAGAGTATCAGGAGACACCTTGACTTTGTTCTGCTTATCCGCATATCCGTAACCCTTTTTTAATATAGTTTTGTTATCCTTCACTACGACAACGGAAATACCGGGTATTCTCCCCTCGCGCATTTGTTTATTGATATACCCTTCAATCTCTTCGAGTTGACTGGAAGGATCGCCACTATTGCCTCCGGAAGCAAATGCATACCCTGTACATACAGACATCAAAAGGATAATGCAAACAGCCGCAACTATAACCCCATTGCTAAAAACAATCCTCTTCATTATGACGTTCCTTCCTCACTTATAATGAATCTAGAATGTAATTCACCTCATCCTGCGTTAAATCGACGGAATGAAAATCTAAATTGGAACGTCTGCCTGCTGCCCCTGAATCTGCCCCCCATTGGGCGATCCTCTCAATATTCTCCTTGAAGATTGCCGCTAACCGGTGAATAGACTTCATTGTATAGCGCTTATGGTTATAGCATATTTCTGTAAAAAGCCGGCGGTTGATTATATAAATATTGATGTCCATCAGGGATGTACATTGATTGCCCGGGTGATTCTCATATTTCCGCTTGGTTAGGTCGAGATCAAAACTGTCCATGTCAAGCGCCAGATCTCCCAGATAATTGAACCGGATATATTTCTGGCATGTCCCTGTAAACAAACCCTTATGATATTGTAAAAGACCAAATCCGTTACCCTTATTCGGAATTGCCTGGAGTTGGTCTCTCAACTCGCCCAGTTGGTTCTGCAGGCTGCCTGACCCTAACGTTATTCTCACCGGATAAATGGAAGTGAACCATCCCACCGTCCTGCTCAAATCAATATCCGTATCCAGGCCATCTCGTCCATGCCCTTCTAATTCAAAGACTATATCGAGTTCCCCTGTTAAATCGTTCATGGTCCTTATAAAGGACAACAATAGCAATTCATTCATAGAAGAATGAAGCCTCACGTTGGCTGCAGTGGTCAAATGAAGCGTGGTTTCCTCACTGAATCCCCATTCATGCACAATACAATTTGCGATGATATCATCTTCCCGGGCTACTTCCTGATCATCCCCTTGAAAAGAAGCCGACTTAGCGGCAACCACGCTCCAATATTCTTGCTCTTCCTGCTCCAGATCGTCCAGCCTGCAAATCATCGCATCGGACCATTCTTTAAGCGAATGGGTTCTCACCAAGGAATTGGCAGAAAAAGCTCCCCCTTTCCCGATCAGTCCGTCCAGGTCGCGCAAGAGGATCCGCCAGGATACTCCGTCTATGATAAGATGATGGGCCACGATCATACATACTTGTCTCTGTGCGCCTAAATCCGCCAAGCATACTCTCAATAAGAGGTCATTATTCAGGTCAAAAGCCCTGTTTAACTGGAAACTGATGTGGTCCATTTGCTCAGCTTGCTCCCCTGCGGACAGCCCGCTGAGGTCATAAGAGCCAACTACTAACGGAACGTTTAAATGCCGGTTATTATAGAACATGCTACCCGATTCTTTGTCCAGGTTAATTCTTAAGCCATCATGTACACGGATGAGCTCTTGAACCGCCCGTTGCAGCATATTCTTATCGGTGTTCCGCTTCATGTTAAGTACCACCGATTGCATATAGTGCCCCGGGCTGGCTAACTGCTGCGACTTAAACCAGCGCACAATCGGTGTATCCTCAATATTTCCTTGAAGCACTTCCTGTACGCTACCAGTATTCAATTCTAAACAATCTATCATCTGTTCAATAACAGGAAACGACAAGATATCCCGTACACTTATTTTTAAGCCGAACTGGTCTAATAATGCGGAAGCAATTTGAATAGCTTTTATGGAATCGCCCCCCACATGGTAAAAGTTATCCTTTAGGGATAATTGGGAGACATTGAGAATATTTTGGACGACAGAAAGAAATAACCCGCTGATGTCATGTTCCGCTGCTCCCCTCTCTGTCACTAGGCGCTCCGTTGAATCAGAAGCACCCTGCTCAGGAACCGGAAGTGCCGAACGGTCAATTTTCCCGTTGGGGGTAAGGGGCATTGTATCCATCCTGATAAAGTAAAGCGGACACATATAATCCGGCAGCTGCCCGGATACAAAACGTCGAAGGTCCTTATCGTTAATATCCTTCTTGGCAACATAATAAGCGACTAAAGCAACAGCCCCGTTGATATTATGGTCAACAATCGTCACATGCTCAATATTCCTGTGCTTCAGCAAAAGGTTCTCAATTTCCGGTAATTCCACCCTGAAGCCTCTAATCTTCACTTGCTGGTCCATCCGCCCGAGATACTCCAAGCAACTGGCTGAGGCTAATAATTTTCCCAAGTCTCCTGTGCGGTACATCCGGTTCCCTTTATTAAACGGATCTTCCATAAATTTATCTTTAGTTGTCTCTGGTTGATTCATATAGCCTCTCCCGACACTATCCCCTGAGATATAAATCTCCCCGGATACCCCTGTAGGAACTGGCCTTTGTTTTTCATCGAGTATATAGATTCGGTTATTATGGCTGGGTTTCCCGATAGAGACCGACGCAGCCCTTTCCAGTTGCGGCTCAAAGCGGTGGATCATACAACCTACCGTCGTTTCTGTCGGACCATATTCGTTGTAAATGCGGATGTTCCCGTCAAAATTGTCATAGACGGCCTGTGCCAACGCCTGCTTCAAATCCTCACCGCCGACGATTAATGTATGGACACAGGACTCCTTATATATTTTGTCCTTTATTAAGTTCAAATGTGAGGGTGTGGCCTTCACAACCGTCGCATGTTTGTCTTTAAATATCCGATAAAAAACATATTCATACGCATTATCCTCATACACTGCGATCTCGCCGCCGCTCAACAATGGCGTAAAGACGGAGGTTACTGTTAGATCAAAGGCGAGTGAAGAATAGAATGCAAACACCTCGCGGGGTGCTTTAACATAAACTTGCTTTGCCCACCAGATATAGTTCACCAAATTGCGATGCTCAATCATGACACCTTTGGGTCTCCCGGTTGATCCCGAAGTATAGATCACATACGCAAGATCTTCTGGGGAATTCACAACGTTCAAATTCCTGTCTTCCCCATTGTACAGGGATGAGTCTTGAACATGGACGACTTCCCCCCAGAAATCATTGTCGGGAAACGATGTATTATTAACAAGAAGTATCTGTACATTCGCATCCTGCAGCATATACTTTATTCGATCCGGCGGATAAGACGGGTCCAAAGGAAGATATGCGCCTCCCGTCTTCAAGACTGCAAGTATACTGATAACCGTCTCAATGGAATGTCGGGTAAGGATGCCTACTACCGATTCCACACCCACATTCCTTGACCTCAGAAATCTTCCAAGCTGGTTGGCCTTCCGGTTCAGTTGGTCATACGTCATAACCTCTGAGCCGAAGCTTACAGCCCGTGCATCCGGACATTCATCCACATACTCTTCAAATAATTGATAGACAAGCTTATTCCGGGGATATGCGGATTCTGTACGGTTATACTCTTCCCGGATATTATCACTCTCAGTCGGGACATGAAGGCCAAGTATGCTATTAAGAGGATGCTTTATCATTTGTTCCGCGATATCTGTAATTGTCCCATACATATGATTGATCTGATCCCTGCAATACAAATCTGTTTTGTAGTCAATATCAATTGTAAGAGCGCCGTCTGCGTCCCAATCTCTGATGATGACATGCAGGTCGTACAGCTGACATCCATTGTAGAATTCCTTATTTTCAACTTTCAGATCATTGATAGCATTAGGCAACGCCGTATTGTAATAATTGATGCTTATTTTCATCAGTCCGTTTATATGTGGGTGTCGTTCTTTGAGGTCGTGAATCATCATGTCATAGGGATACTTCTGGTGGAAGTAGCATTCCTTGAGTTCCCTTTGGATGGATTTAAATGTCTCCAATACAGATGTACTAGGCTCCACCCTGAACCTGAACGGCATCGTACTTGTGAACATACCGAAGATTCCTTTTTCCTTTTTCCCTGAACGGTTCAATACCGGAGTTCCGATTACCAGTTCAGACTTGTTTAAATACAAATAAAAATACGCAACGAACATACTTATAAAGAATGTGTTAATTGTAATTTCATTATCTCTAACATATTGTTTCCATTGAGCAGCTGTATGCGGGTCTAGAATAAATGATTCTCTACACCCTTTCTTTACCTCTAAATGGACTGAGCTACAATCTTCTGGTATGATGTTAAACTTGTCACACCAGAACGCTTTATCCTTTAAACGCCGCTTTGAAGATAAATAATTGTTTTCAATTGCAATATACTCACTGAACGGCAGTGCGTCTGCACCCGCATATTCCTGAATTCCTGTAAATTGCTTATAGTGATCTGCAATCTGATTTGTTAACAAATGGATGGACCAGCCATCCGCTATAATATGATGTAATTTAACAAAATAACCGCATTGTCTATCATTTAATATGTACATCACAAAACGGAAAAGATTACTGTTTTCTTTGAAGAATGGCAGTTGCGCTTCTTCCTTCACCCAGTCATCGAATGCTTGTTCCGGTACTTTATGACTGCGGAAATCAATAATAGGGATGTCAATATCCTCACTTCTATATTCCGCTATAAACTGCATGACAACGCCGTTTACTTTTTTTAGCTGTACCCGGATTCCTTCGTTGCTTCTGATGACGGATTTTATAGCTTGCTCCATTAATTTGAAGTTAACCATCCCTCCAATGTTTACCGGGCCGCCAATATTATGGACGGATGTTCCTGAATAAATTTCCTCAATAACCCAAACCCTGCGTTGAGGATGGGTTAAAGGATAATATTGTACGTCCCTTTCCTCCATAACTAACTACCTCCGTACATATAATAATATAAAAAAAAGACAAGACACTGGGTGTCTCACCTTTTTCGTTTCAGAGATGCATTTATTAATTGATTGCCTTATAAAGACATAGTTTCACCATGTCATCCAAGTATCCACCTGCACTACGGGAACTATAAATATATGATCTCCATTAGCGGTTATCGTGCCGAAACAACGTATAACTTATAGAGACTTCTATTAAATTATCAGCTTGAATTATATATATATCAATAGATAAATTCGACAAAAATGGAACATTTTTAAAATGTGTTAATTCTGCGGGAAACTTCAAAAAACTCTACTACACTTATTAGTTGTCTATATAATTACCTTCTATGTAAAAATCCTTTTCTTCGTAAAGTAATGAGACATGTATTTTCACCTTGTGCTTGCGCTTATCAATCTTTTTTATCAAATATTCTTTTCCTACCAGAGGCCCGGAAACCACTTCTATTATACCGTCTTTAATTCTAAAATTAGAGGGCTGAATAATATGGCCATCATCGAGCAAGTTAGTTATAAATAATAAATCCTTTTCATCCACCTCTTTAAAATAACTATTTTGAAATGCTTCACTTTTTAAAGTTTCACAGTACTCTTTGTTAACTTTCTTCACGTTTTTTAACTCTAGCTTTAAATATTCTGTATCGTAATTAATTAAACGGTATAAATGAGGTGTTTTTTTTAAGTCGTAATACTTCTGGAAGTTTAGTCCTGAATCGATATTCGCAAAAATATAGCCTGGAAATAATAATTTTAACGTTGCAACCGTTTCTCCGCCTCTCCTTTCCGTCAAATAACGTCTAGGCAGGACAAACTTGTAACTCGGATGCTGCTTCATTAAATAGTCGGTTACTATTTCTTCCTTACCGCTTTCAACATACAATGCGTACCAACCCACAGGAGATCACCTTCACTAATTTAAGAGTATTGGCTTTACTGGCAGGGAATTGTTCCAACTTTATTAGTCCAATGTTTGCGTTTACAATATTAAATTCTTCAGTATGATTATTGTATTGCAGCAATGTCAGATATATCGCGTTCACACATCAATTCATTCAATACTTTAGCTAGTACTTCCCTTTCGTGCGACTGAATTTTTTGTAGGTTATTGATTATTTTATCTTTAACGATTCATTCTTTGTAAATATATACTTAATATATAATTTGCTGACCAAGTGAGAATCACGTTCAATCTCCAAGTAATCGCTAATATAGGAATTCGTAACTATTCTTTTTGGTTCCAAATATTCTAATCTCATTAACATAACTTTTTTGTGCTGCCACAATACATATAAAGGACATTTATTCCAAACCTCTTTGGCACACATTAAAAAGTTAACCATAATGTGATATTTTCCCATATAAACCCCATATCACTTACATGACTCATCCATTGATCATTAGGATTACAATATCTCTCTACGGTTCCCATTCTTTAAATCCCAAAGTAGTTTTCCACCTCGTAATTGACAAGTTTAATTCCTTCCAACCAATCTTCAAGATCCAAAATATTAAAACTTTCGTAGGCTGCATTCAATTCGCTAAACAAAACTTCTGTATAGCTATGTCTTCCATTAGCATAGTTATCTGCAGTATAAAATACCATTCTGTCAGTATCTACTCCAAAGATAAAATATCATGTTCCTGATGTGTTTGTTGGAAAGTGTCGGTGTATTTCGAAATATAAAAAGTATCAACCAGCAGATACACATAAGACTTTTTAGAATATCTTTAAGAAAATCAGTGAAAGACCTGTAAAGCCTATCCACCATTTTTCTTGACACTTTTTGCAGATTAATCCATGAGCAAAAATGGAAATGATTATTTGTATAAAAGTCTAATCTCAGAATATCTTTTATATAGTCATTTTTGTCGGCGAATAATTGCAGATAAATATTAAAAACCCAGTCTAAATAATTCTTATTTTGTGAGATTATCGATAGTAAGTTTGCATGATTTGGATAGCAATCAATAATTGGATACTTCATATACAATTTAATTTCCAAACTCTTGCCTCCCTAATAATATCCCCCCCATATTAATCAAAATATTTCCTTATTATTCATATTACTTTGTTTTTTTAAAGTTTAATGTACTAAATATCATATTTCCCAAACCCTGTTATTTTATTGATAATACAAATACCTGATGCCCCCACCTTGTTCATATCAGGGCGTGAGGGCATCAGGTATAAGACAAATTGGATCAATATTTGTTCATCCCTTACTCAAACATGCTCTCCAAAACTATCTTCCAACTGCCTTACAGCGTCTAATAATTGATCAAGACCCCATATTATGAATTTTGGCGGAAAATCCTCACTTAAGCTGCACACAGCTAACTTGTACTGAGGATGTACCTGATATTGACGAAAATAATAACGCTCAGGGCTGTGCCTATTCTCAAATAAAATATCATTACCGTTAACCGAAAATGATACTAAATTTAATGGGATGGTCAAGCCTTGACCATAAGCTTTAATATAGCTTTCCTTTAATGTCCATAAATCATAAAAATACTGAATTTTCTCCTTTTCATCCTTTAAAATTAATTCTTTATATTATTTCTCCGCGAAGAACCTTTTAGCAATATCCATCTCTATTGGTTGAATCTTCTCCACGTCTATACCGACAGGACTTTGACCAACTACAGCTACAACCCATTCTCCAGAATGAGACACATTGAATTCTACCGGATATGTCGCTAAATATGGCTTACCATAAGCATTTGATTCAATTTGAATATCTGAATTTTTCAAACCTAATTGCTTACCGAGAAGTACACGGATAAGAAGGTCTGCGGCCAGCGACCGGAGAAAGTCCCCTTTACGAATGTATCGACTTAAACGTTCACACTTTTCTTCAGGTAAAAACTTTAAGTAAACCATATATTCACTTATTGAAGTTATTTGTTCAAGTAATGTAAATCTTATACAAATAATGTCCACAGTTTTTCTCTCCTAATTAAGATAAACGGAAGCTTAAGCCTTTTTTACTTCTGTGAGAAAGAATTTTTTATACTATTCACATTTAGGTCGTGTCTGAAAACTCTTCATTGAGTCAATTTAAAAATGGAAGCCACGTATACAAATGCCAAGAATGACTTGGCTTGTCTATCGTAGCGAGTAGCCACACGGCGAAAGTGCTTGATTTTATTGAAAAAGCACTCCACTAAGTGGCGTTCTTTATACCGATACCAATCGACGTTCCATGGGTTTTGACTATTCGCTTTAAGCGGGATGGTGTAGGATGCCTGTTTAGCTGTGATCCAATTCCGAATCGCTTCGGAGCCATAGGCTTTGTCGCCAAGAATATGCTATAAATCGAGTAGGAGGAGGCGGTGAGCCTCCCTCCTCTCACACCACCGTACATTCGGCTGTCTCTGCTCTTCATACTGTTTTTTGCAAGTAAAAAACAAGCGATATCTCTGATCGGATAGTTGCTGAGATATTATTGGACAGTCATGATAGATACTCGATAAGTTTTTTATATAACTTAACCGATATCTTAAAGCCGCAAGGGTAGCGTCAAGAAGTTTGTGTAAGAGAAGTAGAAGTACCTCCCCGGGGTTACGGGTTGGGGGTGTAGTGTTTCTGGGGGAGGGGGAACCCTTGATCTGATTAACAAACTTCACAGGATCAGTTATTATTCAGATTACCTGCCCCCAAATGTAGTCCTCAATTTGCTCAGCATTAAAAGAAGGTGCTATACATTTTTCAATCTCGGGTCCATATTTCTTGGGAACCGTATTAGGGCAACGATATCTTCGACTTTTACCAATCTCACCGGTTTCCTTATCTTTAGCACCTTTAGTAGTGGTCGCATCATATGTTCTTCCGCAATGTCCACATTTCAATAAAGACTTTAATAAGTACTGATACTTCTTATTGCCTACGTATTTATTTGTATCATTTTGAACTCGTTGCATCTGTGCCAGTTTCCACATCTCGCTATCTATAAGCGGGGGAACATCGACGGTCAACCAATCCTTACGGTCTCGAAAGGTGTATGATTTTTTGGGATTACCTCCATCAGTGAGTTCGCCTTTAACCTTCTTAGTTTCTCAGCGATTGTAATAGTACTTTCCAATATAAATTTCTGAAGTCAAGATCTTACTGATACTGGATGCTCCCCAGTTTGAACTTTCGGCTCGTTTAGGTTTAACTTTACCGTAAAGACGGTCTCCGATTTGACGCAAAGTAAGTTTCTCAAGTACATACCATTCATAAATCATTTGAACATACTGACGTTCAGTTTCATTTACTACTAGTTGACCTTCCTCATACTTATCAAAACCAAATGGGGCTACACGCATGGGCATAATCTTCTTATCATTTCTAACTTTTCCCAATCTGCCTCGGATCGTCCTTTTTCTTATCAGTTGCAACTCATATGATGCGATTGCAGACATTATTCATCGCGGTCTGGTTCAGCAATCCAACAAGCTGCGTATAGACATGCATCTCCTCGGGTGTGCGTTCAGTTGGGAAAAATTCAAAACTGATCGTGCTGCTGTCAAAACTGAAGGTGATGCCTGGGTAATATTGTTTGCCAATTTCAAATATCGCTGTCTTGAATTTTTCCATTGTATCGACATTAGCATCATTGATGGCTTTAGCAAAACTATCTTCGATAAAATTCGCTTCAATACCAAGCGATCTCTTTACAAGTACTTGTTTGCCGTAAAGCAAATTAATCAAATTTCTAAGTGTTATCCCTGTGTGACCTTCCAGCGGGACAACTACTTCCAGTGAAACATTCGTGTTTGCCGCGGGCTTGTCTGGAGTACCTGAATCAACATGTCCGACTAGTCTGACTGGTTCTTCTGATTTTAAAGGTTTCTCTTGTTTCTCAATAACCTGACTGGTCAGTAAGCTGTCGAGAGCAACCTCCGTGCCATTCGATGTGGTGATTTTACCCGCTCTGTCAATCCAGTAAATCTCCGTATCAGTCTCAATCTGGTAAGCGAAGCTCGGAACTCCCATGTACTTAGGCTCTATTCCTAGATGGTCGCTCAGCGCCTTAACGACTTCTTTTCGGTCCATATTAACCTCCAATTAGAATCGATGTTCTCAACGAGCTTGGGGATAACCCCTTCCATTGAGGTTGTAACCGTTCTAACTTGGACGGAGGTTTAATGCAAGTAAATTATCGAGCATGCCCTGATAAACGGATTGACGGATATGTATGACAGGTGTAGCATATAGCTACTAGCTATATGCTATTAGCTACTACGAGAAAATCTCGAACAGAACGGAGGATGTAAAATGCTAATCGATAAGAACACTTCTTTGGAAGACTTGATGAACATTGCCAAAGCAACTGTTCCAAGTCTGGTTCAAGGTGAGGTCTTCCTTGTCAAAGATCTGTTTCGGGGCTTTGAGTGGAACCGGATCGCAAAGGGTAATCGTACTAAGCTTGGCTCCATGTTCCTAAACTACGCTGAGAAGCATGCAAGCAATTCCCTTAAGATATTAGGGAAAACGCCGCAGAATCAGCAAATGTACGAAAAGCTGTAATCAACTTTATAAATTAAAAGAACAGGGATGGTGACTCTTATAACACCGCCCCTGTTCTTTTGAGTTTAACCCCTGCCTGCTTTTCTTACCCCTGTCTCAAAGTCATTCCGACACCATCTGACAAATGTAGATGAATGACGTAGGTACGTCTTAGCCGCGCTAGGTTCAAGTTGACCCGCCTTCAGCTTCTCCGTTACTTCTTGCTCATACTGCTCATATAATAGCTCCAATTGCTTGATAAATTCCTGCGATGCTTTCATTCGGATAACCACCTTAGAATATTGGCATAAGCTCATTATACTGAACTGGAAGCATTTGCATAAGTAATTGGAGATATGTGATTCACAGTTGTGATTGAACTATGTGAGTCTAGGATTAGGATTAAACACAGTACACAAGTCATCTAGAGTAAAGGGCTGGTATGACCCAGCCCCTCCTCATCAAACCGTACGTGAGGTTTTCCCTCATACGGCTTTCCGATGTTTGTCATTCATGGGCATGCAGATTACAATAGCGTTTTTAGTCCACACTTATTGGCCATATACTTGACCTCCGGGAATGAACTCATCCATCTCCTCCGATTTCTCTTCTTTGCATACCACCGGGTGAATCGCTGCAAAATATACCAATCCAGCTTCGCTAACCTCTTTTGGCTGTAGTTCGTGTAGTAATAATTTCTCCATCCCTGTATCTTTGGATTGAGCCATTCCACGTGTTCCTCAAACGATTTCCAGCGCATGCCAGGCGGTGCTAATCGGTCTTTGACCACGCCTCGGATGCGTTCCTCTGCCTTCTTCGTTAGCCACTGCTGGGTGGTATAGTACAACTTCCCTTGAGAAGTTTCTGCTTTCGTTTTTCGGTGGTGCATTCCTAAGAAGTCGAAGCCTTCGTCTCCTGTCCACAGACCTACAATGCGGGTTTTGGTCGGATGTAGCGTGAGTTCTAGACATTCCATAATGTTGCGGATGAGTTCATATGCATGTTCTGCATCCTTTTTGGTTTTACAGACCACGACAAAGTCGTCTGCATACCTCGTCAGTTCTCCCAACCTACTTCCGTGTTTCTCCCATAACCGGTCAAAGTAGTTCAAATATCTATTCGCCAACAGTGGCGAGATGACGCCACCTTGGGGTGTACCTAGATCGGAGCGCCGTAGGTTTCCTTCTTCCATCACTCCCGCATGAAGCCACTTCCGTATTAATTTCAGGATTCGCCTGTCATTGATACGCATTTGTACCCATTTCATGAGCTTCTCCTGATTAATGTTGTCGAAGTAGCCTTGGATATCGACGTCGACTACCCAATTTTCTTTGCGGTTGCAGGCTTTCCGGATTCGTTCCAGCGCTCCTTTCGCACTTCGCTTCGGACGAAATCCGTAGGAGACTTCTTTAAAATCGGCTTCAAAGATGGGTTCAATCACCAGCTTGGTTGCCATCTGCACTACTCGGTCACGCACGGTGGGGATGCCTAGCGGTCTTGGCTTCCCGTCTTTCTTCGGGATATAGTGCCGCCGTACCGGCTGCGGATGGTAGCTGCCTGCTTTCAGTTCTCGCTCACATCTTTTGAGAAATCTCGTCACTCCCTGTTTCTCGATTTCAGCGAGCGTTACGGCATCTACTCCCGCAGCTCCCTTATTCGCTTTCACCCGTCTCCAGGCTTCGCACAGCACATCCCACCGGTAGACTTTGTCATACAAGGCGTGGAATTTACGCTTGTTGTTCTCCTTGGCCGCATGACCTAGCTTTTCTTGGAGTTCTTGAACTTTTTCCTTGGGTGTCGTTAGCCGTTTGGCATTCACTCACTCGTACCTCCTCCAAAAGCGTAAACAAAGCAGGGCTCCTTCCCTCCCTAAGGTTATGTTGTCCTTAGGTTCTTCGGTACTATAAGCCCCTCGGACTCCCTTCCCACAGACGGTTCACTTCGTCTTCTGGACTTATAGAGCGTCTCTCTACGGGTTCCTTAAAAAAAATTTTTTTCTCCCGTGTGGGGAGGGTCTCCCCAGTTCACTGCATTATCTTTCAATCCATGCCGTTCCCTATACGCCGGAGGATTCTTCACTGCTGTTCCAAGTTCTGAACAGTTTCCTTGGCCTTCGTCTATTGTTTCGAGACTCGGCATCCTCTCTTCCCCTTCGCAGGGCCTTTTTGACGACGCGGCAAGATTCACTTCATGTTGCGGCCTGGATTGTTGCTCGCCCAGTCTCTGACTGGTACTTTTGTCGATGCGCTTTTACACACAGATTTCGCCATGCGCAAGCATCCTAGCTACAAAGGTGGCTTGGTCCCTCCTTTGGTTGGACTTTCACCAACTAGGTAATGCGTGCCTCTGGGCACGCAAACAAGAAAAGAGGTGCAGATTTTCCCTGCACCTTGTAAGCATTACTCGGAACGGAACTGAAACTGACTATCAATCCATTCCTTAACCATTGTCTTTGATTGAAAAAAGATTTGGGTTATCACGAGCAGGTCGGAGAACATAATGTCGTCAGCTCGAATCAGATGAGTGCGATAATTCGCGTCTGTAATTCGCTTGCCTTTGGTCAAGGTAGAATTCATTCGCTCTTCGATACTGTCCCCTGTATAAATGTTAATCGCAAGATCCAAATGATTAAGTCTCACCTGATCGAATGGTGTGTCATACGAATCCATTGCATCCAAGTGAATCATTCTTCCAATCAGCATCCCGTCACCAATTGATTCTTCGGAAAGTTCCTCTAGTGACATGCTGAAATGTTTCTGGTTGCCTTCATTCTTCATCGTGGCTACAATTTGTAATTTACGAATGCCATCAATTTGGTATTCCCACCACTGCTTTCGTTTCCATTCATCTCCTTGTATATCTTCAGCAGTATATTCTGGTAAAAACAACTCGCTACCTTCATGTTGATCAGGATGAATTATTAATCGTTCGATCCAATACGGGTTAGGGGGTTGAATAAACTCTTCTTCTAATGATAGTGGCGGCGCCTTTTTAGATACAATGTGTGGATCGACTCGAATGTATAATTTTTTGGTGCCATATTTATGTATTAAATAAGAAGGAACCATTGAGTTGAGGTATCTATCAATAAGAAGAAAAGAGTCTTTGTACTTACAAGTTCTGTGTTTTGGTAAATCGGGAATCGGTTTATATCCAACTGCATCTAATCGAATTAACTCTAGATCAGGATTTCCGTTCGACTTCTTTCTGAGCTTATCATAAAGCTCTGGGTGCGCCTGAAAAATTGGCTGTGAGGGATTATACTCCTCAAAAGATTTAACTTGATGATAAATGCGACTAGCCTTAAAAATCTCTCCTAATATACTGGTAAGTGCAGAATTATCATCACCAATTAGAGTAGGAAAATTATTACCAACTAGATGAACCAAATTATGGTCTTCCGGCGTAAGCATCTGCTTTCTTACCGAAATCAACCGTGTTATACTATCGGTTTCGTTCTGCAACTTGTCTTGTAAAAAAGCCGCTGCTCCGGCTAAGTCCAATCTTTGGCTTTCTGCATATCGCTGAATACACTGCTCATAGAATTCTAAATCATCCATTTTGCCGCACACCTCTTTCAGTAAGGAACCTACATTTCTCTTATCTTATCCCATTAAGGATCGTGTCTCAATTTACACCCACTATAAATAAAGTATGTATGATAGTTGCGAACGTAGCCATCGAAAAGCTTCATTAAAATAATATTCAAAGTAACCCCCATAGAGTAAATAACAATATAATACAGATCAAGTAGTCATGTAATGTTGTCTTACCCAATTAAACGTTCTTGTTGGTGCATTACTCACCTTGCCTATTTCACTATCTGGATCAAGATAGTCATGAATATAATTTTCGATTTCATCCGGTAATTTTTCTAGCTGTAGTAAATCGTTGATTCGCTTAGAAAGTTTATCAAGACCTTCCCTACTATAAGATTCATAATGATAATAAGTGTAATAATCCCAAGTCCCCATCTGAGCACCTATTCCGAAAATTTTAACCTCATTCGGCTCTAACCATCTTGTCAAATTTCTAATTGAATCTTCTAAGACCTCAGCCAACTCGTTAGCTTCTTTCCACTTTTTAATCTTCCCATCAACTATGGCATTAATTTCTTTCTTGAAATTATTAAGAGCCTCAATTCTTTTCGGTAGCTGTTCCGTATTTGCAATCACTGAAAGAGCTTCCTCTATTAATTCAAGCATCGAGTAAAACTCCCTAATATCTTTATCGGTACAACCAAACAATCCAAATGAAATCCCCATTATACCCCTAACATTCAATCCATAGAACCCAAGATCAAGCGCACTTACCATCCGATTTCCTTTTACAATCGATTCTTGAGGTAGCTGTGTCATAAATTGACTGTAGTATTTTTGAAAGAGCATAGTGTTTTTAGCTAACTCTGATTGAATGTCATCCCAAAATAATATTTGAATACTAAACGTTCCAGACGCTTTTCTTTTTATATTCTCTAATCGTACTGACTCTTGTAATACACTATCCCTTTTACCTGTAGTGGCAACGTAATAAGCATTAATAGCAGGTTTAAAGGATTCTGCCTTTTGTGCTTCATCAATTATTGTTTGAAGGTTCAAGTTTTCTGTATTCTTACATTGAACTCCAACAAACTCACCTTTATGGTTTTCTCCGAATATATCAACGCCAGCTTGGTCTTGTCCTTGCCTCCCGTTCATTTCTAAGTCAGGAGAACTCCACTTTTCACTTAACGCATCACGAGTCAGTGACTCAAATTCTTTCCAATCTTGTGGTGGTGCAAGTTTAGAAGTTGCAACTAGTGGCATTCAACATACCTCCATGCTAATAATGTAGTTTACATTTCTAGTACAACAAAGAATTGCTTGATAGAGTTTTGGTGATGCTTTCATTCCGATTAGCCCCCTTGAGCTAAGTCTTAAGCTTATAATAATGGCTGGTATTATCGATTTTTGCCTGCTGATCCTCAAGCCGATTTATTTCGTTTACAGCTGCATGGAATGAATTTTTCACTTGTTCCAAATAGTTATATAGCTCGTTTACTGGATCTTCTGCTACTTCAGCTAAGTCATATCGACGTTCAGCAGCCTTATCTACTGCATCTTGTGAAACATCATTCATGTCTTCGTTATGAACCATCTGCTCAGATAGTAAATCGGACGCATACTCAACTGTATCAAATTCAGCAAGTTCATAGATTGGTTTACCATAATCACAAAGATCACGGATTGAAGTAATAGAATCCATGTCAACAAGATTCGCTACGTTTTCCAAACCTGCGACCTCTCGGAACTCATTATCGAGTTCACCTTCGATTTCATCAAGCACATCTAGTAAACTCGCTAAATCGCTTACCTTCAAATAAGGATCGTGAATGTTGTAGATTTCCTGATCCTCATATGGATAACCTACAAACGTAAAAAGTCCGTCACGAATAACAGCAGCTGCCCCCTCTAACCTTGACAACAGGAAGAAAGGAGGATTTTCTTATCATCCAACATGCTTCCGAAGTAAGGAATACCTTCATTGATTAAGATAGGGACAATACTCTCTCTGATAATACTTACCAAATCCTGTCCTCGGACAAAGAACCCCGTTTCCCTGCTTTGTTTGCTCTCTTCGGAATAGTTGGCCGAACCAATATAAGCGATATTATCCGTCATAATCACTTTGGAATGATTACTGAAATTGAAGGATGTAGCTAAGTTATCAATGTTCGATGGATCAAGGCGTTGTGTATAGCGATCAATACTTTCTGATGCACGTTCACGTGGTGCGTCTCCATAGTACCTCTCATATCGGTCAGGGATATTCGTAATGATACGAACCTCGGCATGGGAAGTCGCATCTTCAAGTGCACGAAGCAGTTCCTTACGACGTGCTGAAATGTTGTATGTTGTTACGAATATTCTCTCTGCATTGGGGAAATCGTCCAATACCTCTTGAAAGTTGTATTCCCCTTTCGAAGTGACAATATCAATCTGCCCTGGGATTAATGGGATTATCGTGGTTCTACTCATTCAAATCCAACTCCTTACAATTTTATACTAAAAGAGTAACCCCTTTGAGTACAATGTCAAGCTATTTATTTGATATGGATGTTACTTCCACTCCCTCACCTCTGACCTCAGAGGATATGTCCTTATAGAGTTTCACTACAACTCCCTTTACCGCTTCATAATGCTGCATCGCCATTTCATACGCCGAAAGACCAGTATCCGAGTAATGTGCCATTACGATGTAGAGTCCTACCGTTGCAACCGCGCTGATCACGAGGAATTTCAGGATACTGCCGAAGAATCCAAAGAGACTGATGACCCCATTATGCAGGGCTTTGAATAACCCCTTTACTGGTGCTACAACAAAGGTCTGAATTGTCCAGTTCACCGCTTTACCAGCTCGGTCAGCGGTCGTTACTTTGTCTACCTCAACAACTTTCTCTTTGATCGCTGCGGTCTGATCGATATATTCGGCTTCTAATTGCTCGATAACAGGCAACAACGGAGAAGCTTCAACTTCATCCAACATATCGGGTTGCTCTAATGGCGATTCTGCGATATTGTCCGGAAGAGGTGCTGTATATTCAATTGCTTCCATTACCACTCTCGTCTCGGCAAATAGCTTTGCGCTGCTCTCGGCTACGGTCTCCTTGGCTTCGAAATCTTTTTTTTCTTCTGGCTCTTCATCTGTGTAGATGCTTACTCCAACAGGTTCCTTATGGTCTGACTCTGCCGCGGGGAGGTCTTCGCTGGTTGATGAATCGACTGCGATGGCAGCTACTGGCTGTTCAGGCTCAGCATCTGCAGGACTGAAATGGTCATTGGGTATCTCTGGCTCGTCAAAAGATGCTCTTCGACCAAAATCGGTATTCGAGTCAATGTCTACTCCAATTCCGGCATCAATCTTATCACCGAACGAGTCAAAGAATGAGTAGGTTTATTTTCGGGAGTCGGTACTGGCTCTGGTGTTGGTTCAGGCTTCGTCGTTGGCTCTGAACTCTGTGGTGTTTCTGGTTTGACTAGTATTTCTGGCTTGGTGTTGGCTTGGGACTTGGTTCAGGACTTGGCTCGGGCGTTGGTGTAGGCTCTGGACTCCGTGGAACTTCTGGTACTTCTGGCTCTGGATTTGGCGATGGTGTCGGTGTCGGAATAACGGCTTCCTGTTTATAAAAAAAGGGCAACCTTTTGAACGGCTCTGTGGCTGACAGCACCACTTGTTTGACCGCATCACCGATTAACTTGTATATCCCGATTATCGAGTCCGCTGTATACGATTGGTTTCCTAATGGCAAGTCAGTTAGTGTGACATCCGCTTTAACTTTACTGTTCGTATCTTGATCAACAAACTCGACCGTTATCGAGCCTTTCGGATCGGGATGAACAATGACAGGTTCGAAATAAGCTTGTACGAGCTTATCCTCATCCATGATGAATTGAAGCGACTGGTCGGATACTTCTAGATCATTTAGCACCCATTTTGAGAAGGCATACCCCTGACCTGGACTCATTACTGCATCTACCTTGCTGCCCTCATTAAATTGTCCGACTGTTCCCTGCACATCTTGATATACGACAGTTGTTTGATCGTTTGTAACATCGATTTTGCCTTGACCTACGACCTCTACGACCAGTTCAAATTGCTTCGGCATAACAGAGATAGGAGAGAAGTATGCAATAGCGTCCATGTCCCGATCCATAAATACGCTAATAGTCGGGCTTCCCATCTCAATACCGTTGATCATCCATTTCTCGAATTTGTATCCTAGCGAGGGACTAGCAGTCAGGTTTAACGTTTCAAACTCAGGAATTTTGTCGAAGTCACAGCAGCATAAGGGGCTACTGTTCCCGTACCAACTTGATCGACGGTCAATGTGTATTCCACAGGCTGCGGTGCCATTTGCTTGAAATATGCAATCGCTACCTTGTCACTGTCCATCTTCACATTTTTCAAATTAAAAGCCTGGCACTGTGTCCTGAGTCGATACAGATATCCATGCTCCATCATCGTAATCATATGTGCCGACCGTGGGGAATGTTGTGCCTTGCCCTTCCATAGTGACTGTTAGTTACTTTTTCCAGTTCGGTATGCTTGTCCATGATGTTCCCCACTTGTCCGTTTTTTAGATTTGTTTCTTATTCGACAAATGGTTCGTTTTTCCTTGTCAAGGTTTGCTAAGAACTTTGATTCAACTTATATAGATGTTTAAGAATACTACACATTTAATGTTTTCCGCCCTTCTCGTATATCTTTGTTATATTTCTCATATGATTGTAGTAACTGAATATGAGACCATATATATCTTTGTATGTCATTCAATTGCTCTTCTCTACTAATGAAATAGTATTTTCTAAATTCCATTTCCTATAGCAAGAATAAAAAAGCAACTCATCCGTAGACAAGTCGCTCACTATACAATTTATTTCAAAGAATATTAATTTTAGTTATTCACATGTTGCTCACCGCTTTACCTTATAAAACTCATGATACAGCTTCATCAGCGCCCTCTTCTCAATCCGCGACACATAACTCCGCGAAATCCCCAGCTCCTTCGCAATCTCCCGCTGCGTTCGCTCTTCCCCGCCAGTGTCCAGTCCGAAGCGGCCTACCACAACTTCCTTCTCCCGGTCATCCAGGATATCCAGATTACGATAGATCTTGCTCTTCTCAATCTTCAGATCGACCTCTTTAATCACATCATCCGCTTCCGAGCCGAGGATATCGATCAGGGTGATCTCGTTGCCTTCCTTATCCGTTCCGATTGGATCGTGGAGGGATACGTCCTTGCGGGTCTTTTTCAGCGACCGGAGGTGCATCAGGATCTCATTCTCGATACAACGGGCGGCAAAAGTAGCCAGCTTAGTGCCCTTGTTCGGGCGGTAGCTCTCGATGGCCTTGATCAACCCGATGGTGCCGATGGAGATCAGGTCCTCCATGTCTTCGCCGGTGTTGTCGAATTTCTTCACTATATGGGCAACCAGCCGCAGGTTATGCTCGATCAGCAGGTTCCGTGCCTTGGCGTCTCCCTCGGCCATCATGCCTAAGTATTTGCTCTCATCCTGCTCCGATAGAGGCTGGGGAAAAGCGTTGTTCCTTACGTAAGATACCAGCAGCGTCAGTTCTTTGATCAGCAGCGCAATCGTGCTTATGATTCCAGGCAACTTGGCGACACCTCCCGCACATGTACAATGAAACCGATCAGTTAGGAGAACAACGGGTTCATGGTCCTTTTATTGTATGTGGGTAGGTGCCTAGAAGTGCATGTACGGTGAAAATAGGTACGGGCCTCCTACACCCGGAGCAGCTCGCGGATATCCTCCTCCGACAGCCGGGTGGTTTTGTTCTCGCCAGCTTCGATGATCTCTTCAATGAGATCTTTTTTGCGTTGCTGCAGCTCCAGCATCTTCTCCTCGATGGAACCTTCGGTGATTAACCGAATCACCTGTACTACATTCCGTTGCCCCATCCGGTGCGCTCTTCCAATGGCTTGCTCTTCGACTGCCGGATTCCACCACAGATCGTACAGAATCACCGTGTCCGCTCCAGTCAGATTCAGACCTGTTCCGCCCGCCTTAAGCGAGATCAGGAACACTTCACCTTGCCCTTCATTAAAAAGCTTGCACAGCTCCACCCGCTCCTTGCCCGGAGTCGAGCCGTCCAGATATAAAGGCTGAACTCCCGCTTCTTCCAGGCGCTGCCGGATCAGCGCTAACATGCTGGAGAATTGCGAGAACACCAGCATTCTGCGGCCTGAATCACGGCATTCTTGCACAATCTCCAGCAATTGCTCCAGCTTGCCGGAGCCTCCCGTATAATTCTCAAGGAACAGCGAAGGATGGCAGCAGATCTGCCGTAAGCGGGTGATACCCGCCAGAATCTTCATCCGGCTCTTGTGGAATCCGTCCGTAAGCAAATCCTGTTCGGTATCTTCACGGAGCCTCGCTAAGTAAGCGAGATAGACCTGTTTCTGCTCGTCCAGCAGCTCCGTGCGCTGTTCGGTATCAATGCGGTCTGGCAGCTCCTCCAGAACCTCTTTTTTGAGCCGCCGCAGAATAAAGGGAGACACGATGCTGGCGATACGTCCAGCGGGCAGCTCCTTGAAGGTCAATCGTCCGGTGAACAGCGCCGGGAAGACTGTGCTGAAAATAGCTTCCAGCTCATCCACCGAATTCTCAATCGGTGTGCCCGTCAACGCAAATTTCCGTGCAGCCTTAAGCGATTTAACCGCTTGGGCAGTTTGGGAGGCTGAGTTTTTGATCGCCTGGGCTTCATCCAGAATTAACGCATGAAAGGTTATACCGGAATACAGATCAATATCCCTGCGGAGAAGAGGGTACGAGGTAATAATCACATCCGCTTCTTCTACGGCCTTTCCCTCCAGCAGTCCACTGCGCTCCTCCTTCTGCCCTGCCGCCACCAGTACGTTGACTGCTGGTGCAAACCGGGCGAACTCATGGCTCCAGTTATAGGTTAAGGATGCCGGACACAGAATCAGCACCGGAGTTTTCCCTTGTACCTTAAGCGGCATCTCAGCCAGCTCGGAGCAGATATAAGCAATGCTCTGAATTGTCTTGCCGAGGCCCATATCATCTGCCAGAATTCCGCCGAACCTGAACTTCGACAACGTCTTCATCCACTGGAAGCCTCTGGCCTGATAATCCCGGAGAACCGGCTTCAGCTCAGCGGGCAGCTCGAATTCCAGACTGTCCGGTTCCCGCAGCTGGTCCAGGAATTCCCGGAGCGACTTGCCCCACTTTGTATGCTTGAAGCCATGGCCCCGCTCTGGAAGCTGAAGAGCTTGTACGGAGGGCAGGCGGATTACCGAGTGTTTAAGATCCTTTTGCCTAAGATTCAGCCGTTCGGCAACGGTGCCGAATTCGCTGAAGCTGTCCACTGCAATGGGCAGAAAAGCCCCGCTGCGCAGGCGGACATACTTCCTTTTCTCCACAATCGCCTGCATGACCCGAACAGTCTCCTCCTCATTCAAGCCTTCCAGCTCAAAAGAGATATCCAGCCAATCCAGACCTTCGCTCAGCTCCGCTTTCACTTTGGGATAAGCTTTACGCTCCAGCACAAGTCTCTGAACAGCAGGTGTGACAAACAGCTCGGCAACCTCTTCCAAAACCGGCACAAGCTCATATAACGCCTCGTAGATGACCGGCTCACTTACGGAAACCCAGTGCTGCCGTTCCCGTCTGAGCGGAGAGTTGTCCAGAATATCAACGATCTTATTTTCCCGCTGCATATTTCGGATCAGGATCTTCTGCTTGCGCGCTTCATCCACGCTATTCTCTTCCAGCGGATGAATCACAATCTCCTCATAATGAAATTCCAGCCGGAACGTTAAGGTGCCATCCGCATAATCCAGATACAGCTTAGCCTGCAGTTCAGGCTCCACAATTCGCTCGCTTACTGCCTGTTCCACACTTACTTTCCCTAGCTTTCTTAAGGCTGGCAGCACCTTCTGTACGACCGATTCGATTTGTCCGGGAGCGATCTCAATGTTCTGCGATGCCGTGAACTGCTGCCTTAATAGTGAAATCATGCTTATAACATCACTGTTTATGGAATATATCTTCCCGTTCATGATCTTAGTGGAGTAGTCTGGAAACAACATCAGCTTATCCAGTGCTGAAGCTGACAGAACGTAGTCCTTCTTCTGCCCTGGTCCAATCGTAAATTCAAGCGGAGGCGCCTCTCCTGCAAGCTCAGCCCGAATTCCCGGGTTCCCCGATCGCCCCATAATGACATTCACCTCCGGAAAAAGCAGTTTAAGCTTGTCCCAGGCCAGCGGGGTGACGACAATTGTTTTCCCGTCCTTTAAGGAGTTATTATGATAGCTGGGGAGATCATTTCTATAAATCTTCTCAGTGTTTTTCATTAGAAGCAACAGTTCAAGGAATTTCATATCCTCAGGATTAATGTGCTGGTTTTCAGAATCAAAGGTAAATATACTCTTAAAGTATAATGGCTTACGCTGCTCGAAATACTCTAGAAACTCGTTTATTTTGGACACTACATACAGACGTTTGATTCCCACACGCATTTCAACGGAGAAATGCGGATTGCTATTGTAACCACCATGAACGATAAGCGTGAACTCGAACTGCAGCGACTCTGCATGACCGAATAGCACAGGCTCACTCTCACGGGTAAGAACTGATTTCTGAAAAGAAGAAATAAGCTGCTCCATCTGGTTGTATTTAGACTTGTTTACGCGTCTGAATGGAGCAGCTGTTGCATCGGTAGGCTCCTTAATCTGCTGCATATGTATAGCAATAAGTGTTGCCGCCACATGTTTACAGCAGCCATAGTTCTCATAGGCAGGACAAGAACAGTCTGCTTTGAAGGTATCGGTACGGTCATAAATATCAATATTTACCTCATATACCTTTCTTCCCTTCACCTGTGCACCATAGCTGCTATCATCCGGATAGAAGGTAAGGCTGCGGACACACCCCTGTTCATAATAAGACTTCCCCCGGTTATAAAAGTCAGTTCCGCAAAAATCTCTAATTGTTCTCATTGTAATCTTCATATTAAGCACCTTCTCAATATAAAATTCATCTTCATCATTTATAGCTAATCACTCGGCATCGCCGCTTCTCTACTATTATCATAACTCCAGGCAACAACCGTAGCACTGTCCCGGCCTAACTGCTCATGTACATCCTCTAATACCTTGTGCACACATCCCTCCAGATTCTCATCACCTGTAAAAGCAAGATAAAGCCTGCGCGGGTCCTCCATTACCCTTGCCCCAACCTCCAAAAGACCGTCCGTCGTTAACACGAGCACGTTACGGCCCTGCCGCAGCTCACGGATGCCTGAAGAGTAACAGGCGATGGGCTGGGCGAAGGTGTTGACGAAGCCGATCCATTCGTAGTAATTGCGCTGGTTCAGCAGATATTGCCCGCGGGCAGCCAGCTCAGGGTGGAGTACATAGAGCGAGTTATCCCCTACGGAGAACCACCAGAGATAATTCTCCATCCGCACGCAGATTAGGCAAGCCGTTTCCCCTGTAACTTGCTTGCACTCGCTGATGAACGTCTCAGATGTGAAAATAGACAACAGAAATTCCTCCAGCGCCTGGAACGCCCGCTGAACCGACAGCGACAGCAGCCTGATAATCTCATCAGCTTCATTGTCGATTGTGCGAATCAGCAGCTCCGCGCTTTCTGCCGTATGATGCGCATCCAGGAGCATTACCCACTCCCAACCACCGTCCGGCTCACTTAATACGTAGGCTCCATCTTCATTTTTGTCGGCACCGGCCGCAGTGTTCCCGCCGTAACGGCCGATCACCACACTTTTATGCGCATATGTAGTTGGATGATCCAAATACATCTCATCACTGCCCACCCAGCTAAATTTATGAATCCCCTGTTTCATCCTGCTCCTCCTGCCCGTGATTACACGGTTTTGTATTTCTAGTA
This sequence comes from Paenibacillus sp. FSL P2-0089, assembly GCF_038595095.1. NCBI lineage: Bacteria > Bacillati > Bacillota > Bacilli > Caryophanales > Paenibacillaceae > Paenibacillus > Paenibacillus sp. FSL P2-0089. The sequence continues at coordinate 1,314,988 of NZ_CP152006.1, read as the reverse complement.
TTATATACTTATACGCTTCCTGCGTTAAGCCTGCACCCAAGCAGCCGTCATTAGCTACAAGCAAATAGGATCACAGCAAATAGCCCCGGACCGTCCATACGGCTTAGGGGCTATCTTCGCATCACCTATTCAGATCAGCTTACACTGCCGGCTCTCTCCATATACTCTATCTTCTCCCGGCTGATCCTATAGAGCCTGGCGTCCGGCCCCGGATTCAGACTGTCGCTTGCGGACAGGAATCCTCTATCCGTGTCCCGCAGAATATACACTCCGTTCAGAAGCTCTCCCCCAACCAGCTTAATGTTCATCCTCGAAGCCTGGTAATAGTTCTCTGCATACCAGTTGTAAAGTGGCCGCATCAGCAGCTTGCCGATTACGAAATAGAGAGCAGTCATAATCAGCAATAGCACGTACACCACCTCCCGGTCCTGTCCATAGACGAAATAGAGTATATCGAACTGATTCGTCATGTTAAGATTATACGTGACAATCAGCCTGCTCATCAGCAGCATACCAAACAGCAGGTAGAAGCTTATGCCAAGCACAACATGGATCAGCAAGATCCAAGGCTGGTATGGGGAGAGGCGCTTGCGCATACCGGAGGTCATAAAATACGTAACGAGCAATCCCGCAGCAACCAGCGAAATCAGCAGCGGATTGCTCAGAGGATGAAGTACATACAATAGCAAGCTGTTAATCCCGGCAAAAATTAGAATATCCGCAAGTATGGATTTGGTCCGTTCCCTGCGGCTGCCCGCCGGAAGCTGAACAGCGGAGTCGCCCAGCAGGAAGTCGACAGCCCATACGATCAGGAGCAGAACACTGAACCAGAACAGCGTAGTAGAGAACGGAATAAGATTAAAATACTGCAAGAGTGATGCACCATCCTTATTTTTCCTTTATTGTATCATTTCCACTGATCTTCCCGCCGTAACATTCATCTCCTACATTATTATAATATTTGTAATTGCTTTCTAACTGTAATGCTGCAAGAATAGATACATTTACATTCTGACACAGACTTACCATCCATACTTACACTTCGACTATCTCTGAGGGGGCACCACCTATGCTGTTGCTGGGATCATGCGTTATTGCTGTACTGCTGTCTTTTTCATATAGAATCTTCGAGGGGATACTCGGGGTTATCTCTAAACAGCAAGCGCGGTTTACGATTTATTATTGGGGAGCTGCCATGATTGCTGGAAGCGTTCTCTGGAGTTACAGTTATACGTTTGGCGCCCCGCAGCAAGTAATGAGAGTGCTCCCGCTGTTCCTTATTATTCTGCTTGTGAACCTGATCATCTCCCGATCCTCCGGCTATAATCCAGTGGGAACTTATAATACGGTCAACTTCGTGCTGTGCTTCCCTGTCTTTGAAGAGATCGCCTTCAGAGGACTTATACTGCCCATCCTTGCGCGCCATCCGGTACTCGGTCAGCTGCATTCTACTTCGATCATTGATGTCAGCGGGGCGATCCTCCTTACCTCACTGCTGTTTGCGGTGTCCCATTTGCAGTATTACAAGCTGAACCGCGAGAGCGTCAGATTCATGCTGTTTGCTTTTAGTGGAGGGATCTTCTTCGGGCTGTTCGCGCAGGTTACGGAGTCGCTCTTGCTGACGATTCCGCTGCATATTGCTTTTAACGGATCGGCCGTGTGGTATGCCCGGGCTTCCGTAAGCAAGCACCTTCAGGCCTGAGGTATTTCTATATGTATATATGAAAAAAGAGCCACAGCTCCTCTACAGGGCCAGCGCCTCTTCCGTAATCTGCCTGATATCAATCGGAGACAGCGTCTCCTCGTTCACCATGTCCGGCAGAATCTCTGCCAGGAAGTACTCCACGCATTTGAGGTCAATATGCTTGATCTTGATCAGCGCATTGCGGTACATCACCACGAATTCCTTCTCCGTGTTCCCTCTTTGCAGCTCGGCAAAAGCTTCGTACACCTGATCCATCTTATCGGCAACCTCCAGAATCAAGCCTTCTAGCGAATCGTCCTTGCCCTCACGCAGCTGCTGGTAGAAGATGCTTTTGAATTCGTCCGGAATATGCTCCTTGATGAAGTTGTCGATCATGCCCTCCTCCACCTGCTGGATCAGTGATCTGAGCTGGAGCGAGGAGTGCTTCACCGGCGTTTTGATATCCCCGATAAAAATCTCTCCGTAATCATGGCTGCTCGTGATCTCGTACAGCTTCTTCCAGTCGATCACCGCGCCGTGCTTCTCTTCAATATCCGCCAGCGTCTTCGCGTATTGCACGACCTTCCAGGAATGGGCCGCAACGCTATGCTCCTCGAATTTGAATTTGCCCGGACAGCGGATAATGCGCTCCAGCTCATTCAGTGAGCGAAAATACTTGTGAATTCCCATGGCTAGTCCTCCCGTATGTTAGTTAGGCTACGCTAGAGTTCAGTCTAATCCTCCAGTGTTAACCCCGGATGAACCTCAGCACCCCATTGTGTAAAATTCGCACGGCTGCGCGTATCTAAGGTTTTTCCCGGCCTCTCCCCGTCCTATTGCGGTCCCCATCCCCGACTAAGGTCGGGAACAAAGAACAGTCTGCAGGCCGTTTTGCCAGAGAGGATAAATTCGTACAATACATACATAGACAACGCAGTGAACACGCCGCGAACCGGCGATCACCATATAAGAGAGGAAGATATCACTATGACAAAAAAATTAACCCGTTCCTTAACAGACAAGAAGCTCACAGGTTTATGCGGAGGACTGGCACGCTATTTCAATGTTGATGCGACCCTCGTAAGATTGCTTGTTGTTGTCGCTACGTTTTTCAGCTTCGGTACTGTTGTTTTTCTCTATATCATCGGCAGTCTTATTATCCCTCAGGAATCCTACGGCGGATTCGATGACGGCTTCAACTACTAATTCCTTCTATTAAATACTTGCGTCATACCTTAACCAACCCACATAAAAAGGAGATCATTATTATGAGTATATTCCAAAGAATCACCACGTTAACGAAGGCTGCCATTCACGAAGGGCTGAACAAGCTGGAAGATCCGATCCTGCTAACCGGTCAATACCTGCGGGATCTGGAGGACAAGATCGCTAATGCCGAAGGCAAACAGCGTGAACTCAAGGCAGCAGCCAGTGTGCTTGAGCGCCGGATTTACGAATACAAGGTGCTTGCAGAGCGCAGTGAAGCGGAAGCAGTCCAGTTCATGAGCGAGGGCAATGAACCTGCTGCCCGCCTGGCGGTAATGGCTAAGCTCCGCTACACAGAGAGCGGACAGGAATGCACCGCCGGACTTCAAGAGACACAGGCAGCACTTTCCTCGCTGGAGGTACAGCTTGCCGGTGTTAAGGAAGAACATACGCGCCTCAAAGCCAAAAGAGCCGAGCTGGCTGAACGTGCCCGCAAAGCTGCGGAGATCAAGCAGTGTGCACAGGCCAGCGCATCATGCTCCCCGGCCGGATACGGCGGTCAGGTGCTGAACGCCGGTGCCGCAGCCCGCGGCTTCGAACGGATGGAAGACAAAATCGCCATGCAGGAAGCACTGGCCGAGCAATCCGGTCTGGCTGCAGCCGCAGCCGTTCCTGAATCCCCGCTGAACAGCGCGGTTGAAGCCGAGCTGGAGCGCCTCCGCAACCGTAAATAAGCTGACGGTGTATAGTAAGCAATAAGGCTGCCTCCCTTTTTATCAGGGAGGCAGCCTTTTGGTGCAATGAACTTTGTTCCAATTAGGACTGAACAGGTTAGTCTATGCAAGTACAACAGCAAAAGCTTCATAAGGCCGTAATTGCAGCTGCTTGAAGTCCACATCATCTCTGGAGTAGTTGCCGATAATGAATCCGGCGTGACCCAGCTCCGGCAATTCCAGTGTGATGGGCTCCCCGCTGAAGTTGGCCGTTACCAGCCAGGTCTGTCCTTCATAGCGGCGGAAGTACATGAACACTTGATCCGGCACGCCGGTCACCAGTTCGAAATCGCCCCATACCACAATCGGGTTGTTCTTCCGCAGTTCAATCAGCTTACGGTAGCAATGGAACACCGAATCCGGGTCCTTCAGATTCGCCTCCATATTAATTTCCTTATAATTCGGATGTACAGGCAGCCATGGCTCTCCGGTTGTAAATCCTCCGTTACGGGTAGCATCCCACTGCATCGGAGTCCGGGCGTTATCTCTCCCCTTTGCATTAATGGAATGAATGATAGCTTCCTTGGCGTATCCTTGCCCGATCCGTTCATGATACATATTGATCGCCTCAATATCCTGCGCTTCGCTGATATCCTGAATCGGATAATTGGTCATTCCGAGCTCCTCGCCCTGATAAATGTAAGGCGTACCCTTCATCAGGTGAAGGAGTATGGCGAACATTTTGGCGCTCTGCACACGGTACTGCTTATCGTTGCCCCAGCGCGATACAATTCTCGGCAAATCATGATTGTTCCAGAACAGGCTGTTCCAGCCCTCGTTCCCCAGCTCGGTCTGCCATTTCGCCAGCACCTGCTTCAATTCGCTTACATCCAGAGGCTTCAGATCCCACTTCTCTCCCCCGCCCTGCTGATCCAGACCGATGTGCTCGAACTGGAACACCATCGACAGCTCCTTACGGTCCGGGTTGGAATAAAGCTTGGCTACTTCCGGAGTCGCCCCCCAGGTCTCTCCCACCGTCAGAACATCATGCGCTCCGAAGGTCTCCCGGTTCATCTCCTGCAGATATTCATGCAGCTTCGGACCATTCCCTGTGATCTCCTGATCGGGAATTTTGCCGACCAGATCAATGACATCCATGCGGAATCCGCCGACACCCTTATCCAGCCAGAAATTCATCATGTCCCATACCTCTTGACGGACCTTGGGGTTCTCCCAGTTCAGATCCGGCTGCCTGCGGCTGAACAAGTGCAGAAAGTACTGGCCGCTCGCTTCGTCAAGCTCCCAGGCCGATCCGCTGAAGGTTGAACGCAGGGAGTTGGGAACCCGGCCGTTGACCGGATCACGCCAGATATAATAGTCACGGTACGGATTATCCCTTCCTTTGCGGGCCTCAATGAACCATGGGTGCTCGTCCGAGGTATGGTTGACGACCAGATCCATAATAATCCGGATATTGCGCTGCCTGGCCTGTTCAATTAATTCATCCATGTCATCCATGGTTCCGAATTCGGTCATAATATCCCGGTAATCGCTGATATCATAGCCGTTATCGTCATTGGGTGATTTGTATACCGGACTAAGCCAGATTGCGGTAATGCCAAGCTGCTCCAGATAGTCCAGCCTGCTGATAATCCCCCGGAGGTCGCCGATTCCATCCCCGTCGCTGTCTTGAAAGCTTCGGGGATAGATCTGATATATTACAGCTGTCTGCCACCATTTTGTATTGTTCAACCCATTCACTCCTGTAAGCTAAATTTAACTACAACCATGGACCAGATGCGCAGGGACGGCAAAGTGAATCTGGCCGCAAGTCCTTGCCCGTGAGGAACTACCTCATAATCCAGGACAATCACTTCCTGGGCCTCATCATCCGGGCTGGCCGTGTAAATGCATTCAATCGGCTGTTCGATCAGCAGTGTGCACACCACATCATTTTGAGCTTCAGGCCGCTGTTGCTTGCCATGCTCCCAATAATCATCTTCAAGCCCGGCAAGATTAATCAGCTGCAGGATCTGATAGCCCGGCTTGCGCTTAATGATCGTCCAGACAGAGTCAATATCTCCGTTCGGGGCAAATGGCACCTTGCCTTCGAAGGTAATCTCGGTGTTCACCCCGGCGGTATAGGTATAAGACACATCTTCCAGCTCTGCATCCTGGATCAGCACACCAAAACGCACGATGAAATCATAGTAGCGTCTGACCTCGACGGCAAATTCAGGCCGCATCACTGCATAATCGGGATAGTAGGGCATAGTCAGCATTCCATGATCCTCACCCAGCAAAAGGTGATATCCCCCGCTAGCGAATATGGAGGCCATCGTCAGCAGCGCCCCGTTCTCAGCCCATTCCTTGTCATGTCCAGCTTCCGGGTAGAAGGAGGGCAGATAGGCGGAGAGGATCACCGGCTTGTGAGGGTCGAGTGAACGCGCATGATCAATCAGTCCTTTAAGCTCACACAACCGGACTACCGGCGGCCACACTTCAATATATAGCGCCTCCTGATCCGCCGGGGCCGTCTTGTGTATAGGATAATTACCCACATTATTGAAAATAACCCCGGCCTCTGCCTTGATTTCCTTCACGGCCGCCTGGGTCCGGTTAATCAGAGCCGGATAACATTCCGCCAAATCGACCAGCTCTTCTTTTCCTGCGATCCGGCGCACGGCTTTCTTCGGAAAGCCGTATTGATCCATATGAATTCCGTCGAATCCGGCATGTACGGCCTGACGGAACTGTTCAACAATATGATCGGTCCAAGGAGAATCCGGCGTAATATCCATAATATAGAATAGATCTATTAATTGAAACGGATCTCCCTGGCGATTATACAGTCCCCATTCCGGGCGTGCCTGCAAGAAGTCCTTAAGACTTGCATATACCGCTCCATAGGCCATGGCAGCCATCCCTTTATCGTGTACGGCTGCGATCTTTTCACGAACCACCTTATAGGACATCGTCCGGCCCATCGGATCAATAAATTCATCCTCTTTCGGAACCAGATCATCATGCCTGTACATCCAGTCATAGAACTGTATGACATTCAAGTGGAATTTGTTCATGCTGTCAACGTCACGGGTGTCTCCGGATTCTTCACTCCGGAAATCGCTTAGAAATCCATACCGTGGCGCCCGGCCCCAATGATCGGCAATATCGTAGGAGGTATAGGCGGTTGACACTACAGCTTCATTGCACAGAACTGTAGCCTTGACCCCGTAACCCGCCCACTCTGTAGCTTCAGTGAACAAGGGAACGGGCACTCTTTGTCTCAAGCCTGGTTCCGTACGGATGCTAAGTCTTGCTTCAGCAACCTGCTGCTCCAGCTTGTAGAAGCTGACCACCAGCTGCAGAAACGCTTTCTCCCCGGTCTCTACTTCAATAATAATACTGCCGGATTGGCCGGTTTTGTACTGGGCCTGATCGGGATATATATCTATATGTGTCAATACTCTATGGTCCATATGAATTCTCCAATCCTTGTAGATCGAGCTTGGTCACTTCCACTTATTTCTTTCCATTTTCCGCCAGCCAGGCATCCAGCTGCTTTTGCGCCTCCGCGATGACTTTGTCTGCTCCAGCCGCTTTTTGTTTTTCCAGCATTTTAGGAAGAGACTCTTCCGGATCGAGCTGACCGGACTTCAGACCGTCAACAAAGGCTTTGTTGGCGTTGTCAATCGAGATCAATTCATTTTTTACCGGCTCCGCATCGAAGACAAATCCAAAGATCCGTGAAGGATTAGAAGACACCTGTTCGTTGAACTTCTCGTAGTTCTGGTATTTATTCGGATCTTCGCCTACACGGGTATAGTTGAGCATTTGATTGCCAAGCTGCCACATAATATCGTGATAGTAGCCGACATTATCTGTAGTTTTGCCTTCCGGCAGCGCAACTTGTCCGTCTTTGAGTACATAATGGGTTCCTTCAATCCCGAAGTTGAAGAGGGTCAGCAATTCCTTGTCCTTATAGAACAGGTTGAGCAGCATCATGGCACGTTCCGGATCTTGGGAGCTTTTTGAAATCGCATACATGGTTGCTGTCATTTTCCCTGTCTGCAAGCGGTCAATATTAAGCGGAATTTGCAGCATCTCACGGCCCGCTTTAATCGAACCATTCGGTGATACGGCTGCTGTGCCGATCTCCATATCCGCGATAATATCCATATCAGAGACAAAGGCGAAGCCTTTACCCGCTTGAATCTTCTTCCAGGCGTCCAGACCAGGTGTCAGTGCATCCTTGTTAATGTATCCTGCCTTGTACCACTTGTTGGTAAGCTTGGCAAGCTCCATATACCGCGGAGTCGTGTAGGAATTGATGACGGTATAATCATCTGCCGCTGTTCCCACGGTGTTAATCGCTGCAATACTGACGATAGAATCCAGATTCGTCGATGAATAGTACGCTTCGAGAGGAAAGCTCGGTGCCACCAGAGGCGTAACCCCCGGTTCGTTCTCCTTGATGGTTTGAAGCATGGGCTCCAGATCCTCGACTTTACCAGACTTCAGTGCAGTCAGATCAAATTTGTACTTGTCCACAAGCTCTTTGTTCAAGTAGACCCCTTGTGCACCGCCCAGCTCCTGGTGGGTATGAATACCGTATAGCTTGCCGCCGCGTTTAGCCGGCCCGTGATAGTCCTTCTCCACAGCTTCGATGTCCGGGCCGTATTTAGCGAGCAAATCATCCAGCGGCAGCAAGCCCCCTTTGGTCACCTGCTGCTGGAACCCGAGCCAATCCGCTGTAAACAGCAGGTCCATTTTGTCGCCGGAGGCCATCATCAGATTCGTTTTATCACTCCAGGCGCCCCAGTCGATGGGATTCAGCTTGACCGTCATGTTCATTTCCGGATAGGTCTTTGCCAGATAATCATTCATCGCATCCTGTACCCGCTGATTATCGTTTTGCGGCGCATCGGGGAATACCATTACAACTTCGTAAGGCTTCAATTCGGAGCTGCCCTCGCTTCCCGGCTGGACTGTGCCCCCCGGTGAATTCGCAGCATTATTCCCACCGCAGCCGGTTACTAGGGCTGAAGTCAGCACAAGCGATGTCAATACAACAGAACTCTTTTTCAACCACTTCATAGATAATAGACCTCCCTGAATGATTCTGTATTCTTGCCTTTGTTCTCTAATTCTGAACTTGCTTATACTAATCCGGTCATATACCGGGATCAGCCTTTCACAGCGCCTACGGTAAGGCCTTTGACGAAATACTTCTGCAAGAAAGGGAATACCAGCACCAGCGGTCCGATTGCAATCATCGCCATCGCCATCCGGATGGATTCAAGCGGCGTTGTGACCTGTGCGGTTGAACTGTAAGCCTTATTGGCAATCGTCTGCAGGAACGAAGCGTTCATTAGGGTTTTGGTCAAAAGATATTGCAGAGAGAACAGCTTCTCATTCTGGATGAAGACCAGGCTTGTAAACCAGTCGTTCCAATAGGATACGGTGGTGAATAACCCGATGGTGGCCATTACAGGCAAGGACAGCGGCAGAATAATGCTGAAGTAGGTCCGGAATTCACCTGCACCATCGATCTGAGAGGAATCAATCAGGGAAGGCGGGATGCTGTTCGTGAAGAAGGTCCGCATGATGATCACGTTGAAACCGCCGATTAGACCCGGAATGATAAGCGCCATCAGCGTATCCTGAACATGCAGGAACCGGGTGTAGACCAGATACCAGGGCAGCAAGCCGCCCGAGAACAGCATCGTGATCAGGATGTAGAAGCTCAGAGCACCTCTGAGAGGAAACTCTTTCCGCGATAATGCATAGGCCATGGCCGAAGTCACAAACAGACTGACTACAACTCCAATCAGTGTTACCGAAGCAGAAACACCATAAGCCCGCAATATTTTTTCGGCATCTTCCAATAAATACTGATAAGCGACAAGGCTGAATTTGCCGGGCCAGAAGCTGTATCCATTCGCAGTTACCCAGTCTTCATCAGCAACCGAGATCATAAATACAAGCCAGAACGGGATCAGGCAGGCAAGACTGAACAATGACAGGACAATAAGGATAAAGGGATTGGTTCGTTTTTTCTCCATGGTGTTCTCCTTCTAGAACAAAGCATTTTCTTTGCTGAATTTACGGACAGCCAGGTTGACGGTAATGACAAGTGTAAAGCCAACCACAGATTGCAGCAGCCCTGCCGAGGAGGCGAGTCCCGTATCCCCGGTAACCATTAACGCCCTGTATACATAGGTATCGATAACATCCGTTGTCTCCTTGATCATACCGGAGGCCATGGTTGCCTGATAGAACAGACCGAAGTCAGCGTTGAAAATCCGGCCGATCGCCAGCAGTGTCATGATGATGATGATCGGAGCGATCAGCGGAATCGTAATTTTCGTCATTTGCTTCCAGCGGCTGGCCCCATCAATGACGGCCGCTTCATAATATTCAGAGTCTATCCCGACAATGGCTGCCAGATAGACGACGGCCGAGTAACCCACACCCTTCCAGGTGTTAACAAGGGTCAGGATATAAGGCCAATGCTCTGCTTCCGCATACCAGTTTCTAGGATCTATCCCGAAGGGCTCCAGAATGAATTTGTTGATGAAGCCCAGCTCCGGATTGAGAAATCCATACACGATATAGCCGACAATGACCATGGAAATGAAATTGGGCAGGATCACTGTGCTCTGAAAGAACTTGGAGGCAAACTTATTTTTGACCTCGTTAAGGAGAAGTGCCAGCATCACTGCGAGTATCGTATTGATGATCAGGAAGCTAAGGTTGTACAGCAAGGTATTCCTGATGATCAGCCAAGCGTCGTTCGAAGCAAACAGAAACTTGAAGTTGTCCAGTCCGATCCATTTGCTGCCCCAGATTCCTGCCGTATAATTCAGGTCCTTGAAGGCGAGGAAAATACCGAACATAGGGAGGTAGTTATTGATCAGCATCAGCAGCACACCGGGCAATGCCAGCACGACCAAGGCCCTGTACTTCCATATGCTTTTCCATTTTGATCCAGGCCGCGAGCTGCCTGATTGTGCCGTTAGTGCTTTTTCCGAAGCCATAGTTCCACACCTTCTTATTGGGTTATGGCTTCATTATAAGGAGTTGCCTGCATCTGCTCTGCCGTTTTTATAACCTTAATCTATTCGTTTTGTGACATTGCGGTATTCCTGGGGATTGACGTCGAATTGCTTGCGGAACATTTTGGTGAAATGGGAAAAATTGCTGTATCCTACCTGCTGCGCGATCGCGCTGACCGGCATATCCGTGGTGTCCAGAAGCTCGCGTGTGCGGTCCATCTTTACCGAAATCAGGAAATCAATAAGGTTCTGGCCGGTCTCTTTCTTGAACAGCCTGGAGAGGTAAGCCGGGTTCAAGCCCACATAATCAGCGACACTGGCCCTGGAGATCTCTTCCTCCACATGCTGCTGGATGTAGCGGATGGACCGCTCAATCACACCGCCCTTCTCCTGCCGCTCAAATTCCGCTTCCATGACCGCCGATACAATTCCTTCCGCCCAATGCCTGTATTGAAGCAGTCCCCGTATCCGGGCGGTTGTCCAGTCTGGAAACAGAGCTATGCTTCCCGCATTGATTCCTCTGACCTGCAGGAAGTGATATATAATCTGCAGGGTATCCTGATGCAGGGCGTCCAGATGTCTTCCCTGAAAAGAAGGATTGGCTTCCAACTTCGCTGTCAGATGATGAATGAACTGCACAGCGGACTCACGCTTGCCGTTCAGCATATAAGAGATCAGATCACCCAGCAGGATATCCTCCGAATTAGAATTGGCGGACAGCATCTGATCCTGTGGTAAGTATAAGAGCACGGATTGGGTCCGGGAGATATTATCACGCTCCATGGTCTTTAGACTTTCACACATTCCCGGCAGCTCCTGGATGGGTTTGAACGAACCGACATAGCAGGTTACGATGCTGTAGAACAACTCCTGGCAAGCTTGGATAAAACGTTTACCTGTGGCCGTGAGCTGCTGAAGGCTAACCTTCTTAGCCGCAGGTCCTCCCTCCACACCTCCGGCATACAGCAGAATGAACAAAACCCCGCTCTTATCGGTGATGGCCTCCCCCGGATGCTCTTCTGTAAAACATTCCTCCGCCGCTTTCTTCACCGCATACTCCATGATTTCCTGATCACGCGGGCTGAGCGGTTTGGACCACTCCTCAATACTGATCAGAATCGGGAGCACCTGATCGTCAGGATTTAACCCTACCCCTGCACCCGCCAGCTCCCGGTCAAAGAAATCCCCAAACGACAGGATGCTGCGGGACAGCAGATCCTGCCAGAAGCGTTCTACACGCTTCGGCTTTTCCTGTTGCCACAGATTCAGATACTTATGATACATCTGGTTGTAGGACTCATACTCTTCCTTCTCACGGATGGCCGCCATCATCCCCGATACAGCTGACAACAGCTCCTCTGTGTCAACAGGCTTCAGCAAGTAATCAAAGCTCCCGAGGTTCACGGCTTTCTTGGCATAGGAGAATTCGGAATGACAGGTCAGAAATATCGATTCAGTCCAGGGAGAGTGCTCCCTCACCCAGCCAACCAGTGAAAGTCCGTCTTCATCCGGCATCTCAATATCGCAAATCAGCAATTCTATTCTGTGATCATTCAGCAGCTCCCTGGCCTTGTCGGCCCTGTTCGCCGTTAAAACCTCTTCAATCCCATACGCCTTCCAGTCACAGCAGTAGAGCAGCCCCTCCACAGCGAATTGTTCATCATCTACAATCAATAATCGCATGGCTCATCGTTCTCCTTCTGTATATTCAATAGGCAGGCTAAGCCGCACCCGGAATCCGGACGGCTGATTGCCGCTGAAGTGAATTTCGGCTCTCCCCTGATAGATCATAGCCAGCCGTTGCTTCACATTCCAGATCCCGATTTGTCCCTCATCTGTGTCCGGGGTATAATCCGGTGCATTCAGCTCCTGCAGCTTCTCTGCACTGCTGCCCTTTCCGTTATCAGAGATTTCAATGATCATGGTACCTGCCGCTTCTTCTGAGAGACCTGCCGAAATCTCCAGCTGGAAGATCTCTGCCTTCAGGCTCATGCCATGAAGCATGGCATTTTCTACAAAGGGCTGTACCAGCAAGGACGGTATGGAGGCGCGGCTAATCGCTTCGGCTACGGTGATCTGGAACTCAAACGACTGCTGGTAGCGCATCTTTTGAATTTCCAGGTAATTGCGGAGATGTTCCAGCTCTTGGCCCAAAGTAATGCGGTTATCCTTGACCTGAAGCATAAAGCGGAAATACTGCACCAGATGCCGTACTGTTTTTTTGACCAATTCGAAACGCTTCAAATCGGCAAGCTGAAAAATAATATTGAGCGTATTCAAAAAGAAGTGCGGATTAATTTGCATCTGCAAATGCTTCATTTCTGCCTTTTGCGCATTAATCCGTTCCTCGTACACATCAATTTTCAGATCCTGGATTTCCACAACCATGCTATTAAATGCCTGATTCAGCGCCTGAAACTCCACCAGGTTCGAATCGGGAAGCTTGGTTTCCATGGCGCCGTTGCGGATCCGGTGGATGCCGCTGAGCAAATCCAGAATCGGGCGGATGACCATACGGCGGAAATAATATAAGTAAACCAGTAAAATGAGCAAAATAATAAAGGGCAGCACATTAATAATCGTTTGGAAGGTATTGAGTCCCTGGAGCAGCTCGGAAGCAGGGATGACCACGGACAGATTGATTCCCAGTGCAGAGGACTGGCTGGACACCACAAACCACTTCAGCCCATCATGCGTAAACGAAAAGGAAGAATTCAGATTCATCTTCTCACCCGGCAGCTTGAAGTCGTAGCCCATGGATGCCGAAGGACGGGTTAAGATATTCCCTTCATTATCCACAATCAGCACATCACCGCCCGATTGCAGGTTCAGATTGCCCAGCGGTGAACGCATGGAGTCGATTCGGATCAGAGCGCCAATACAAGCGGTATTGTCCAGATTATTGCTGACGGTCCGGTTTAAATAGTAATCTCCGGCAATTTTAACGATTGTCCATTTGTACTGAAGTGTTTCCAGATTATCTTCATTTTGAACCTTTGTCGTAATCCAATCCCTTATCTGGTCCATATATTCCTCTGTCGTTCCTAGTACATTGGATAGTGTCAAAGTATCATTAACGCCGGAGTATAGATAAAACATATCCACGCTATGGTAATAGGCCTGATAAGCCTGATTTCTCTGCATAATCCCCATACGGGCAAAATAATAGTCGGACTCTGTCAGCCCCGGCTGATTCAATTGAAGAAAATTCACATCATGATCGACAATATCGACCAGATTAATCGTAATGTCATTCAGGCTGCTCTCCATCATCTTAAGATTGGAGTTGACCAGATTCTGATAGGATCTGGATACCTGTTCGAGTACAATTCCCTTGGCATAATATCCCCCGGCAAAAAGAACGGCGAGCAGCGGTATCGTTATCGCAGCAGACAGTTGAATCAGTCTTACACCCAGCGAGTTTTTTCTGTTTTTCATAATGCCTCCTTTCTGCAACAGAACATAAGAAAGAGTCACCTCAGTGACCCTTATCCTATGACCTTATTTGCGGATTAATCAATTAAATGCTCTATGACCTGAGCGGCTTCTGCCCGGGTTGCGCTGGATTCAGGTGCAAAGTTTCCATTCGCGTATCCATTCATCAGACCCGCTGACTTCACCTTCTGAACTGCTGACTGTGCCCAGGCAGAGATCTCTTCGCTGTCCCTAAAGGTTAGGTTCACCTCTTCGGTCTGCTTGATACTTCCATGGATGGCTGATGCTTTGGCAAGCATCACCGCCATCTCCTGACGGGTTATCGCTTCATCAGGTGCAAATCGCTTCCCGTTCCTTCCGTTCACCAGACCTGCCTGATAAGCAGCGGCAACATCACCGGCATACCAGCTATCCGCAGTTACATCCATAAATGGAGCTGGTCCTTCGGCTTTTAACCGAAGTGCCTTGACCATCAATGCAGCGAACTGTGCCCGGGTAATCTTCGCCGCTGGAACGAACGTATTCTCCGTCATTCCGTTGATGACATGCTTCGCGGTCAAGCGGCGGACAGCCTTATATGCCCAATGCTCCGCAGGTAAGTCAGCATACGTTTTGTCATATGCAAACACGGTATAACGGCTAAAGTGACTAAGCTCAGCTGTAATCTCATGTTCGGCCGTGTTGGCTCTGCCGCCGGTATATTCCCATTTCTTCAGCGGCTCACTGAAAGTGTAGATGCCCAGCAATTCATTCAGATCTTCTTGCTCCAGATCATCAACCTTTAAGGTAAGCTGCACCGGGCTTCTAAAGGAAGCGAGCCTGGATAATCCTCCGTCAGCCGTCGTTACTCCGAATTCAAATTCATAGGTCGATCCAGCGGGAACCCAAGGCTTCACAGCCGGAAGGAAAGCTGCCTGCGGCTCGATTCTGTTGAAGGTAATTTGAATTTGTGAATCGGCTGTTATTTTCCCTTTATTCTCTTCCAGAAGCTGAAGAATATGATCATGGGTGAAGTTCAGGCTGAAATGACTTCCTTGAAGCTGCAGCTTCTTCCCCTGCAGCCCTTCCGCAACAGAGACAGGAATCTGAATCCGGTTGTACTCATCCTCATTGACCGCAATTGTGATTGTCCCATCAATCGCCGGATTCAAATCCTTCGCCTGCAAAACAAGAACATCCCTTTCCGCTGCTGCTGGAGTAGGCGTAGGCGCAGGTGTGGCCGATACCGTCACTGTACCTATATCTGCCCCTCCGGGAGCAGGTGCAGGAGTTGCCTCTGCAGTCGGTGACGGGCTTGGAAGGCCCGGTTCATCATCACTGAAGATCGGCTGAACCCATGCTGTCCTCGGCGCCTTGTCGATATAAATCATCGTCCAATACTGCATCGATGGCAGTTCAATCTGCAATTGTTCACCATTCCAAGTATAATTCAGCTCTTGTGACAGACCATGCCCGGCGTCAGGACTGGCGGCATAGACCTTCAGATCCGGTGCTTCCGTCTCGGTGATGCCGATATCGTAAGACACTTTTAAATGGTTGAGGACCGCTGGCTCATTGGCTGCATTTCTCCAGTTGTCATCATTATGAAGCAGATTGATCAGATGCAGTACATCATACCGCTCAAAGCCTGTATTAGTATCATTTTTTCTGACTGTTGTCCAGAGTGTATTCTCCGTTCCGTCTTTGCTTGTTGCCAGATTGCCGCCGTCCGCTTCCACGGACACAACAGCGGATGAATCGGCTTTGCTGCCGAACAGCAGGTTTTCATATGCAGCATTGAATTTATAATACTCCTGCATGGATTCCTTGGTGGATTCCAGCATTTTTTTGCTGCGGTTCGGATAATATTCATGGGCTAGCATGTTCGGGCCTTCCGATTGCTTCTCGGCGGTTCCCAGCTCAATATGGGTTGCACCCATCGATGCCAGCCCGGCATCCATCAGCCGCACGGACGGCTCGTTGAAATAGCCAGCCGTTACCCCGCGCAGCCGGACGCTTCCGGCAATATCATCCGCTTCCATCTTCAATGTAACGGTATGGGTCCCCGCCTCCATGTGTGGAATAATCACGTATCCGTCCCCGCTGTACTTCTCACTGCTCTCAGTTCCATCCAATCCAATCTTCAGATCGTTGCCATGTTCATCCTTGGCGCGCACGCCGTCAATATAGACCGAACGTGTGGTCATGCCGCCTGCATTGGAATAGGTGAAGATCAGACTCTGTTCCCCTGATTGAGGGATGTTCACCGGATAGGTCACCTGCTCTCCGATTGCACCAAAGTTCAGCACGGTATCCTTGTAGAGAGAGAACGGTGACTCCGTATCCGTACTTTCGGCTTCATAGCTGCGGGTTACCGGGTCCGGATCACCGGATAATGCAACGTTCAGCTTATCCAGCCTGATTCCGCTGTCCTGCCCCTCCGGCATTTTGATGATTATGCGATTTATGCCTTCCTCCATTGGAATGCCGCTCATTGCCGCTTCTCCCCATTTGGAGCCAGCGGTTGGTGCAAAGCTTACAGGAGTGCCCGCGCCATTGTTAATATACACACTGCGGCTGACGGTCGCTGCCCCCTGGGCATTATTTTGATAGATCCAGCCGAGATCGTAGATGCCTGATTGCGCTGTATTCACTGTAAAAGTCAACCGGTCATTGACATTATTGAACTCGGAGGCATATCCGATGATAGGGACAACCCCGCCTGTTGTTTCAGCGCCGCCTGTACTGTATTCATACCCTCCGGCAATGATCTCGCCCACATTGATATATTGTCCGCTTGATTCCATTCGCAGCGTAACCTTATGGTGTCCCTCCTGGACAGGGACAGATAATTCACGGGGCTGCATAGAGCCCTCCCAGCCGCCGGCTGTTTTAGCAAATGTGATATTCTGGGCCTGTGGAGCTGGTTCGCTATCCACCAGAACCGACATTACAGGATCATTATCGCCATGATACAGGACCGTAATCGTGTCCAGCGGATGTTCTGCATATACATCGTAGGTGACAGTCTGTCCTGCCTGCCCGAAATTGTCTGTCTTGCTCTGGCTGTAACTCAGGCTGCTGGTCTGCGGAACATCCGCATACAGTGCATAGTTTCTCTGTGTGCCGACCGTCATATACCGGAGCTTAATACCCAGGTCATTTGCAGACGCTCTCAGCGTTATGATATTATCGCCTGCGTTCAGATGAACCTTGTGCAGATTGCCAAGCTCCGAGAATTTATCCCATGTACCCGTGCCGGCAAACGAGACCTCTCCCTGAGGCACATCATTCACAAGCAGCTCACGTTTCACCTCCTGCCAATCCGAAGCGTAGCTGAATCCGAGCGGATATTCTCCTTCAGCAGGAACATTTACATGGAATTTCACATAATCGCCTGCGGTATCAAAATAATACACATTGCTGTACTGATCCACAATTACCGTATCCAGCTTGGCATCTGCCGCCTCATAGCGCTCATTGATCCCCTGCCCTTGGACCTCCAGGCCCGCCAGATTGAGCCAAAGGCTATTTGTATTCAGGGTAAGCTTAACGGAATTTTCACCTTCCTTTAACATTGCCGTTACTGCGGCTTGTGCTGTCGGGTTCCCCCACCCCGTATTGGCCTCAAAGGGAATTGCCGCTGCGGCAATCTCATCATTAACCATCAGCTTGCCTTCCGGAGAACCGGCGCCATTGCCCTGTCCATAATTCAGGACAAGCGTATACATTCCGTCTGCTGGAGCATTTACGGTAAACGTCACCGAATCCGTATCTTTGCGTCCAAAGTTGCCGACCCAGCCGTAAGCTTTGGCAATCCTTGATTGGTAATCCACGGTTACCGGAACATCCTGGGCTTCCGTGCCTCGTGTCGGCAGACCTGTAGCCTCTTTGTAGTTTATATAACCGGCGATCACCATCGCCTTACCGCCATCCTTCTCCCGGGTATCTTCCACGACCTTCTGAATATCCCGGTAATTGTTGCGGTCCTGCCAAATCTCACTGTAGTCGAAATCGGTTTTTGTACCCGGATCGGGTACAGCGCTGTATTCGGCATTGCCTCCCACCATATTGAACGTAACCTTGCTCTTTAAGGGGTTATTTGCGAGCAACGAGTCCTTGACGGAATGAATGAACCGGGCATAATCCAGGGAATAATAACGTTTATTGCCGTTATAGTCATACAGGAAATTGTTATCATTGGCTCCCCACTGATCCAGGTGGATGCCGTCAAACCCGAATGTATTAATGGAACGGTCAAACTGTTTAGTGATATAGTCCTGCCAGAACCTGCTTCCCGGGTCCTGCAGGAACAGGGAGGTCGTCTTCCCGTTCACATCGAAGGTATACCCGTTCTGGTCTTTGTGCGGATTGTTCTGATCGAGCTGAGCACTGTTATAGAGTCCCCACTCCGGACTGACGCCGAAGTCCTCATAGTTCTCACGCGCTGCATAATTCATCTGATAGGCCATAGCTGCGGAGCCGTATTTCTGTGCAGCCTCCACCTGCTGCTTAACGCTGAGCGGATACAGTGAACGTCCCAATAGATCCGAATAGTGTGTATCCGCATTAATGTCTTCATCAATGAAATTGCCGTCTGCATCTGTGACCGGCTGTCCATTGCTGTCGGTCTTGGAATACACCGAAACATCATGCCGCCACATCCAATCATAGAACTGGTAGGCATTAATGTAGTAGTCCCGGGACAATTCCCGGAGCTTGGAGTCACTCTCCTCCGCCGTCTCCTGCGGAAAATCAGCGACATATCCGTATCGTGGGAATTTCGTCCAATCGCTGGAGACATCGATCGCTGCGGTCACATACTCTGATGGCGCATCTCCCTCTATCCACGCTTTCGCCGTGTAGCCGCGGAAGTCCTCAGCCGGAGGCGTCCACCCCACGGTTAGCTTGTTGCTCCCTTCCTGAAATACCGTCAGCGCTTTGTCGCCTTCAGCAACAAGGGTATTCAACTGATAAATTTGCAGATGCAGCTGCCCGTTCCAATCCGCAGATTGATCCAGGGTCATAATCAGCTCTGCGGCTTCCCCCGGAGCGAATCGTGCCTTTGAGGGTACCATTTTTAGTATTTTGGGATTCCCCGTCCCCGTTGGCTCTGCCTGGGCCGTTCCTCTGCCGCCATAGCCTGTTGTACAAATTTGAATCAGCAGTAATAAACAGAGACAGATAACAGCTTGTTTCTTAAACATACAGCATCTCCTTTATATCCATATTGTTGAGAATACATGTTGCTGAAAGACTGAATAAGGATGTTAGGTTTTGCGAAGGTATCGAAGGAATAATAGATTTCAAGGAATCCTATTATTTTTCACGTAAACGTTTACTCAAATAGGCAAAGAACATCCCCTTATTAAGGTCTTTCCCTCCTCCTCCAAAAAATTCTTGGTGTAAATTTATACGTTTACTTGAATGTAAGTTATGTATTTTTGTACCTACAATCCTAAATTCCCATGACGTAAACGCTTACCATAAAAGTTATCTCGTTTATTTTTCCTTGTCAATGCTTATTTTACAGAATGTTTAATTTCAGTTGACAAAGAAAAAGCAAGGACTTATATTTTCAGTAAGCGTTTACTGCTAAACGACAGGTAGGAGAGTCCATGAATCCCACAATTAAAGATGTTGCCCAAAAGGCGAACGTATCCATTGCCACCGTCTCACGGGTTCTGCATAACTTAGGCGGATATTCAGATAAAACGAAGCAAAAGGTAGACCAGACCATCAAAGAGCTTAAATATCAGCCGAACGCTATCGCCCGCGGACTGATTAACAAGCGCACCCAAACCATCGGCGTATTATTTCCTGATGTGTCGAGCACCTTCTCCTCCGATCTGCTCCACGGAATCGGCGAATTCGTCCATGACCGCAATTACAGTGTGATAGTCTGTAATACCGATCAGGACGGCAAACGTACGCTGAAGTATTTGCAGCTTCTGCGCGAGAAGCAGGTTGACGGGGTTATTTTTTCCAGTGAAGTGCTCAAGCAAGAGTACTATGACATGCTGGAGAGCATGAACGTTCCAGTGGTGCTGGTCTCTTCCCAAACGGATTATGCCAATGTACCTTATGTGAAGGTTGATGATTATCAGGCGGCCTATGACGCTGTCCATTATCTGATCACCAAAGGCCACCGCAGCATCGGCATGATCAGCGGCACCAAGGGCGATCCCATCGCCGGAACTCCACGGGTCGAAGGATACCGCAAAGCGCTGGAAGCACAAGGCATCGCCTTTGATAGCCGTTACCTCGTGTATGGGGACTTTTCCTACGAAAGCGGCTGCAGAGCCATGGAATCCCTGTTACGGAGAACACCTGAGGTTACTGCTGTCTTCGCGGCCAGTGACGAAATGGCGATTGGTGCCCTTTCGGTCGTTACGAAGCATGGAATGAACGTGCCTGAAGATATCTCCATCATGGGATACGATGATCTCCGGTTAGCCCGGATGGTCAATCCGCCATTGACTACGGTGCGCCAGCCGCTGTATGACATTGGAATGCTCGCTTCCGAGAAGCTGATCGGCATGATTGAAACGGGGGAGCCTGCGGAGAGTCTAATCTGTGCCCACTCCATTGTGGAAAGACAAACCGTTCGGGCAATTACCTGAACAGGGACGCATAACTGTTCTTCCTGAATCCAAAAAGGTTGCTCCTAACGCCATAATGGCAGAAGGAACAACCTTTTTCTGTGCTATTGCTATTTTAAATTGTATCCCTTTCAAGGATGTCCTAAATTGCATCGACCTAGAAAAGATACGTTTTTACCATTATTTGTAACTTATCCTAGGCATTCGCATAGATATATTCTATAACTATTTCAATGCCAAGGAGCGATTCTGTTGGAAAATCAAATGTTGTCCCCGCAAACCTGCAATTCAGAGACTGTTGGCCTGCCGCCGCAGTCTAATCCCAGCCCGCCGTTCATCCCAATTCCCCCAACCCCCGAAACCTTGTGTACAAACACCTGGGTGTATATCTGGACGAATACCAATGTGGGAAATCTCTGGGTTTATGTTCAGCGGGTCATTCAAGGCAAACGAAACACCTTAACCGGCTGCGCCTTGTTCCAGGATTGGAGCGGCAGGCACTATTATCAACAAGTCACCGTGGACTTGGCTTATATTACGATGTATGTATGCCATTCGCCGGCCTCTGACTCCATGGGGCTTTCCCCTGACAGCGCATCTTCAGGAGCATTACCATCCGGTAAACCCTTAGTCAAGCTATGCCTGTACCAACAGTTCCCGGTAGGCAATTTCGTCTATGAACTTACTCCGCTCAATACAACATGTCCAACACGGCCTGGGGATGAACGAATTCTTAAGGGCTCCATTATTATCCCTTACGATCCTGCGATGCCGGTTACGGGCGAGTTCAAATAAATTCACTAATAAGAGGGAGCACGCTCTAAGCCGAATAGGTGCCAAGAGCTTGCTCCCTTTTCCATCAATGGTAGAGTACTGAATCCTCCTGCGCGGACTGCGGTTCATCGCTGTAATAGGCTGGAACCGGTGAGGTGGCGTTCTTGTCCCGAAATTTATGTTTATAAGCTTCAAAATCCCATGTGCTCAGAAACTTCTCTGCTGCTGTGTGGCCCGAGGTCAGTAAGAACTGCTTATCCGCATCCGTCAAATCAAATTTGGTCGTCGTCACCTCCCGGGTTGGGATGAAGACGGTCCGTTCTTCCGCATGCTCATCTACATGACGCTGATCGTGTGCTTGGAGCATCGTTTTGAACATGCCTTTTAATAAAGAGACAGGACCGTTGATATCCAGGGTCTGGGCATACGTGCGTTTCTCCGACAGGCGGAAGCCAAAGGTTGGCCACCGCGGAACCCCCTCTACATCAAACAGCCAGATGGGATAGTTGCTCAGCATTCCTCCATCCAGCATGTAATACGGCTTCGGGATAAGCGGTGTATGCCACTGATAGGGTTTGAAGAAGAGCGGCAAGGTTGTACTCATTCTTACAGCCGCAGCAATCGGGAAGGTGGTTGATGACAGCCCGTAATGCGGGAGATCTCTGGGGAAAATAACCATTTTTCCGTTACTGATGTTCGATGCTATAATGGACAGCTTGCCTTCCGGCAGATCGCCGAATGTCTCTACACCCCTGCGCTTCAGCCAATCACTCATCACCCCCTCAAGAACATGGTTGCTGTAGATCCCCGAATTCAGGAGCAGCGGAAGGGCTTTGTTCAGCAGCGGTACATTGTTCAACCCTGTCTTGCCCAAGAGCTTCACATAATCGAGCGAATGCATCAGCTCCCTGATCTCTGCACTATTGTAGCCTGCCGCCAGCAGCGCCGCCACAATCGCTCCCGCCGAAGTCCCCGCCAGCTTGTTCCAGCTGTACCCCTTACGCTCCATTACCTCAATCGCACCGACAAAAGCAATACCTTTGACACCGCCGCCCTCAAATACAGCGTCTGCCTTCATAACCATCCATCCCCCTCCATCCGAATTATGACCGGGTACAATTGTTGCTGCACCTTATTCTTTGCGAGAGGGAAAGTTCTGATTCACAGCGGCTGCCCAGCCGGTTCAGAAGCCTTTGTATAACGGTTCTCCGGAACCGGAAGTCCGAGATTGCCCCGCAGCGTATCACTTTCGTATTCGGTGCGGAAAAGCCCGCGCTCCTGGAGAATTGGAACGACCTGATCAACAAATTCCTCCAGCCCGTTCGGTACGGCGGCCGCCAGCATGAAGCCGTCGGCGGCTCCGCCCTCGAACCAGGCCTGAAGCTGATCGGCCACCTGCTCTGGTGTACCTATGAAGCTGCTGCGCGGCGTTGCCGATTGCAGGGCAACCTGGCGCAGGGTTAAGCCCTGCTCTCTGGCATCCTTTTTGATTTTGTCCGTGCCGCTCTGGAAGCTGTTTCGGCCCAGATCACCGACATCCGGGAATGGCTCATCCAGCGGATACTGCGAGAAATCATGATGCTCGAAGAAGCGGCCCAGATAGTTCAGCGCATTCTCAATCGTCACCAGCCCGGCAACCTCCTGGTATTTGCGCTCCGCTTCCTCCGGGGTAGCCCCAAGAATAGGTGCTATTCCCGGGAAGATCAGCACTTCATCGGGATTGCGCCCGAAGGAGGCAACACGGCTTTTCACATCCTTATAGAATTCCTGCGCGGACTCCAGCGAGTCATGACCCGTGAAGATGGCATCCGCCACGCTGGAGGCATAATCTTTGCCGACTTCAGAGGAACCTGCCTGGAAAATAACCGGCTGCCCCTGCTTCGAGCGGGCGATATTGAGCGGTCCCTTCACTGAGAAGAATTCACCCTGGTGATCGAGCGTATGCATTTTCTGCGGATCAAAGAAGACGCCCGTGTCCTTATTGCGGACAAACGCGTCGTCCTCCCAGGAATCCCACAGCCCGCGTGCCACCTCCAAATATTCGGCGGCAATACGGTAGCGTTTGCCATGGTCCGGATGCTCCTGCTTGCTGTAATTGAGCGCAGAGCCTTCGAGCGGCGAGGTCACCACATTCCATCCGGCCCGTCCGCCGCTGATGACATCCAGTGAGCCGAATTGCCGGGCTACCGTGAACGGTTCACTGTAGGAGGTAGATAAGGTACCTACCAGACCGATGCGGCTGCTGACTGCCGCCAGCGCACTGAGAATCGTCAGCGGCTCGAAGCGGTTCAGGAAATGAGGGATCGACTTCTCATTGATGAACAGACCGTCTGCAATGAAAATCAGGTCCAGCTTGCCTTCCTCCGCTTTGCGTACCCATTCCTTGTATAGCTCGAAGTTCACACTGGCATCAGGCTGCGCATCGGGATGACGCCACATGGAGGTACTGCCTCCAACGCCGTGCAGCAGGGCCCCCAGCTTCAATTGTCTTGGTTTCGTCATATTCATTCCTCCTCGAATTGGTATTCAGTCCGCTTGGTTCCTCATGAAAATATTCTTACAGGGCCGCTTGCTGCGAAGCTTGAGCGGCTGATGCAGCTGGTGCAGCTTGACTTGCCTGCGCTCCCCGCTTCACTCGTTCAATCTGGGCCAAATGCCGCTCTACATGTGCAGTGAATCCGCGGACAATATCGGTGATACGCACCGTTTCGCCCTTAAAGTTAATTCCGCTTTTCTCCCATTCTGCGGGACTCAGCCTTCCCAGCAGCAGACTGTTGTAATGCAGCAGGCTGCGGAACAGCTCCAGGCTGTCAGCGGCTTGCCCCTGATTACTATGCTGACCACTGACCCATGCGTCCTGCTGGAATGCCGGGAGCTGAACCTTCGTATCCGCCAGAATATCGCGGATGCGGAAGGAGACTACAATGCTGTGATCCGCTAAATGGGCCAGCACCTCGGTCACGCTCCAGCTTGACGGCTCCGCCTTCCACCTCAGCTGCTCATCCGATAAGCCTCTGGTTGCCTGCACTAATTGCTCGTGCGTGTTCAAGTAGCTGGCTAGCTCCACACTCACACTACTCATTGCGATTCCCTCCAATATAGGTTTGAATTATCGTTGTTACCCGCTGATGGGATATGCTTAATTGCACTTTGTACATCTAAAACGTCTGATTTCCAACCCATTATCTGTTTAATTGTAGTTCGTACAATTAAAAATCCATTTGCTTCAGATATTCACCGATTCGGGCAGATTTAGTTGTACAGGCTACACTTATACGATGCACGTAAGTCTTTTCGCTGTTTTTAAGTGTACCTTCTACAACTATCCCTGAATGGAGGTGTGTTACGCCTAGCCAAACGCCCATGAAACGCATAAGAACAACAACTCCGGCCTGGGAAGGGCTCTCCGAAGGGGAATCGCTCCACTTCCTCGGTCCTCCAGGTATCATCGCTCGCCCTCTACGATTTCAAATCAGATCTGCTGCTATTGAAGCGTGACAACGAGAATGGAGCTATATTCTGCCTGGTATGTCCCTGAACAGCCATGTCCGCGAGAATCTCTCCGACCGCGCTGGAGAATTTGAAGCCATGTCCAGAGAAGCCTCCGGCCAGCAGCACATGGCTGTGAGAAGGATGGCGGTCGATGATGAAATCCTCATCCGGCGTATGCTCATATTTACAGACGGAGCCCTTAAGCAGACGCCCGGCTGCTCCAGGCATATACGCTTCGAGAACCCGGCGGAGGTCGCCTTCATCACTCTCCAGGCTGCCGAACGGCTGCAGCGGTTCGCCGGGCTTCCATTCTTCGCCTGTATCATGGCGGCCGATCTTCAGTCCCGCCCCGCTGATACTGGGAAAACCGTAGAACCCGCCTTCCTCTGCACCCAGCGTGAAGCCGGGGAACCTCCCGGTCTCGAAGTCCGGCGTACTCCCAAACCAGCCTACTACCTTTCGTACCGCCTTAATCGGCAAGTTGACGAAGGGCGACAATGAACTGAACCAGGCCCCGGCGCTAAGTATAGCAGCGGCTCCGTGGTAATCCCCCTGCTTCGTCTGGACTGTGACACTTCCTTCGCGGGCCGTCACCTTCAGCACAGGAGTATTCGTCAGCAGCTCCGCACCGTGATCCAGCGCAAGCTGCCGGTAAGCGGTAATGCACCGCTCACTGTAGAGATAACCGGCATCCGGCTCATACATCGCCTCGAAGGATTCGGGGAGGTTCAGGGCTGGCCAGCGGCGGCAGATTTCCTCGGCATCCAGCTGCTCAGCCCGGACCTTCCGCTTCCGCGCCTCTTCCAGACGTCCGGCGAAGGAATACACCTTGCTGTCTGCCAGATTGAGCACGCCGGACGGAGCCAGCAGCTTGAGGCCGCTCTCTGCCTCCGCCTCTTCCCATAGCACCTGGGCACGGAGCGCCAGGTCAATATAGGCCGGATCGCCGCTGTAAGCGTGCCGGATCAGCCGGGTCTCCCCGTGATGGCTTCCTTCCGTATGCGGTGGATCGAAGGCATCGATCAGCAGGATCTTCACCCCGCGCCGGGCCAGATGATAGCCTGCGCTCATGCCCATGGAGCCTGCACCAACAATAATCACATCATATACGGGAGGGTCAGCGATGATCTGCACCCCCTTTAGCCGAGAGATGCTCAAGTACACGTACCGCCAGATCGCTGAAGAATTCTGCACCTACAGGCAGCGCTGCTTCGTCCAGATCGAAGGCGGGATGATGCCATTCCCGGCTTCCGGCGGTGCCGGTGAAGACAAATAAACCGGGAACCGCCCGCTGATAGAAGGCGAAATCCTCCCCGGCCGGTGACGGCACCGGCTGCACAGAGGTATAGCCCAGCTTCGCCGCCGTCTCTTCTCCAAGCCGGGCCAGCAGCGCATCGTTGATGACCGGCGGCGGACCGCCGATCCAGCGCACGCTGGCTTCAGCGCCGAGAGCGGCAGCCACACCTTTCACTATATCTTCGAACCGTTTCAGCACCCTGCCGCGCACCGCTTCATCGAAGGAACGGATCGTCCCCTCCAGCACCGCCGTGTCCGGGATGATGTTCCACGAATTTCCGCTGTGGATCTGCGTGACGCTGATTACGGCGCTATCCAGACTGCCCACATTCCGGCTGATGATGGATTGCAGCGCCGTTACAATATGCGAGGCGGCGACAATAGGATCAATCCCGGCCTCCGGCACGGCTGCATGGGTACCAAAGCCCCGGATACTGACTGCGAAGCCGTCTGCGGCCGCCATCAGCGGACCGGCCTTGATGCCAAGGGTCCCTACCGGCAGATCCGGCTTATTGTGCATACCGATCACTGCGCGCACCTGCTCCAGCCCGCCGGCAGCGATGATCTGCTGTGCCCCCTTCGCTTTCTCCTCGGCAGGCTGGAACAGGAAGCGAACCGTTCCGCTCAAGGCGCTCTCCTGCTCCTTGAGCTGATACACAGCTCCAAGCAGCGCCGCCGTATGGAAGTCATGTCCGCAGGCATGCATTCTGCCCGGATACAGCGAGGCATAGGGCAGCCCGGTCTCCTCCTGGATCGGCAGGGCATCAATATCTGCCCGCAGCGCAACCACCGGTCCGCCCTGCTGGCCGCCTACTTCGGCAATGACTCCGGTCTTCAGACCGTAATCTACGATCTTCACCCCCGCCTGCTTCAGTAGCGATGTGATGTACGCGGTAGTCTCAACCTCTTCCCCTGACAGCTCCGGGTGCCGGTGCAGATGACGCCTGATTTCAACCAGCCGCTCCTTGAACGCCAGTGAATGCACTTCACGGGCAGCGGATTCTGCCGCTGTACTGGTCATAGTGAAGCCCCTGCAATAGCCCCGGAGAGCGCCTCACTCAGCAGCTCGAAGGAACGCTGCCGCTTCTCGAAGGGCTGCACGTTAGTAGTGACGATGAACTCCTCTACGCCGGAAGCTTCAGCTAAAGCCAGAAGCTGCTCACGGACCGTCTCCTTCGTCCCCTTGGTAATCTCAGGCTCCCGCTCCTCCAGCGTGTACGCTTCCTCACTCTGGCGGGTGAACTCCTCGGCCTGCTCCCGGCTGGCCAGAGTCAGGGTCTTGCCGCTGGCGAAGCGGATGCGGATCAGCTTATGCGCTCCAGCCAATTCCTTGGCCTCCTCTTCCGTATCAGCCACGATAACAGCCAGCGCAATAATCACCTGCGGCTCCTGCCCGCCGCTTCGATTGAAGCCGTTGCGGTAAGCCCGCACCGCCTCTAAGGCAACGGCCTGATCGCCGCCGATGAACAGGGAGAACACGTATGGCAAGCCTAGGCTGGCCGCGATCTCGGCGCTGGCGACACTGGCGCCAAGCACATACAGCTCCGGCGGGGTTGCGGGGAGCGGTCCTGCCTTCAGCCCGTGCAGCGGATGCTCCGCCTCCAGCCGGTTATGCACATATTTCTCCAGCTCCGTGATTTTGTCCGTTAATGAAGCGGCTTCCCCGCCTCCCTGCTGCAAGGCCTGTGTGCTGCGCGGCAGGCCGCCGGGAGCGCGTCCTACCCCCAAGTCCACCCGTCCCGGAGCCAGCGAAGCCAGCACGTTGAAATTCTCAGCCACCTTGTAGGGGCTGTAGTGCTGAAGCATAATTCCGCCAGAGCCGATGCGAATACGCTCCGTCCTAGCCAGCAGGTGCGAGATGAGCACTTCAGGAGAAGATCCGGCTACCTGCTCAGAATCATGATGCTCGGATACCCAGAAGCGGCGGAAGCCGAGGCGTTCCGATAGCTGCGCCAGCCTGATCGTATGTGCAAAAGCCTCTTCCGGTGTCTCCCCCGGATAGATCGGGCTTTGGTCGAGTACGCTGATTGTAATTGCCATAGATATGCCTCCTAGATGGAATAGTTCAGCTCCGGCGTAATCCGCTTCAGGAACTGCTTCGTTCGTTCTTCACGCGGGTGGTTGAATACTTCCGTGGGCGTGCCCTCCTCGACAATCACACCGCCGTCCATGAAAACCACATGATTTGCCACATCGCGGGCAAACCCCATTTCATGCGTCACCACAATCATCGTGATGCCTTCCTTGGCGATCTTGCGGATCACCGCAAGCACTTCGCCCACCAGCTCCGGGTCCAGTGCCGAGGTCGGTTCATCGAACAGAATCACTTCCGGCTCCAGCGCCAGCGCCCGGGCAATGCCGACGCGCTGCTGCTGCCCGCCGGAGAGCTGGCTCGGATAGGCATTCAGCTTGCTGCCAAGCCCGACCTTTTCCAGCAGTGCGATGCTCTTCTCTCTCGCCGCCTCCTTTGGCAGCTTCTTGACGATTAGGAGGCCTTCCATCACATTCTCCAGCGCGGTTTTGTGCCGGAACAGATTGTACTGCTGGAAGACCATCGCCGTCTTTTGCCGGAGCTGGTGGATATCCTTCTTGCGGGCGTGCCGGAAGTCCAGCTTGAAGTCCCCGATGGAAATTTCGCCTCCGCTGGGCTTCTCCAGCACATTCACACAGCGCAGCAGCGTGGTTTTGCCGGATCCGCTGGGACCGAGAATGACCACCACCTCGCCCCTCAACACCTCCAGATCAATATGGTTCAGCACCTGATGGCGCCCGAACGACTTCGATAGCTGTGTCAGCTTAATCATGCGACTCCCCCCCGGTTATACAGATTGATCCGTCTTTCAATGACGGCAGTTGCCCGCTCAATGAGGAACGTCAGTCCCCAGAAGATCAGCGCCGCCGCCAGGTAAGCCTCGAAGAACTTCCAGTTGGTCGAAGCGACAATCTGCGCCTGGGCATTGATATCCACCACCGATACGGTAAAAGCCAGCGTAGACCCGTGCAGCATCCCGATCACAGAATTCGACAGATTCGGCAGGCTCGCCGCCAGCGCCTGGGGGAACACAATCCGCCGCAGCGCCTGAGGCGTGCTCATTCCGATGGAATGGGCCGCTTCGAGCTGACCTCGATCCACCGCGAGCAGACCGGAGCGCACCACCTCGGACATATAGGCACCCGCCGTAATGGAGAAAGAAATATAGGCGAAGCCGATCATCGGTATCGATACCGAGCGGAAGCTCCAGCCGAACTGTGCAGCAAGCCCGTCGATAATCATCGGCAGTCCGAAATAGATCAGCAGCAGATGCGTCAGCATCGGGGTGCCGCGTATGAACGTGACATACCCTACGGCCAGCGGATACAGCCCGGGGACTCTATAAATCCGGATCAGGGCCACGACCGTACCGATCACGAAGCCTGCCAACACCGACACAACCGTGATATACAGCGTCGTAGGAATGGCTCCCAGAATTTGCAGAAACGCCGTCCAGATAAAAGATGGGTCCAGCTTCATTACGCACCGCCTCCTTTACCCGCTCCCACATCCGCGACAATTGTGCGGTAGGACGCTTTTCGCTGAAGAGTGAACCGCTTCTTGGCCGGACTGTCCTGGGCTTCATGCCTGAGCAGACGTTTCTCCGCAACCAACAGCAGCTTTTCAATCGTAAAACTGATCACAAGATAGATAAGAGCAAGTGCAATATACGTCTCAATGAAATGCTGGGTCGCACTGCCCAGGGTCTGGGCCTTGCCCGTCATCTCCATCACTCCCAGCGTGAACGCCAGCGAAGTATCCTTCAGCAGCGCTATGAGCAGGTTCGAAAAGACAGGAATCGCAATTCCCAGCGCCTGCGGCAGCACAATACGGGTAAAAGCCTGGTACGAGGTCATCCCCGTAGCATAAGCCGCTTCCACTTGGCCCTTATCGACTGCTGTCACTGATGCGCGGATCATCTCCGACATGAAAGCCCCTGTGTGCAGACCGTAGGTCAGAATCACGAACACCAGCACCGGCGTCCGCGTCATATCCAGATTCACCAGCTTCAGCACCTCAGGCAGACCGTAATAGAACAGGAATAACTGAATGAGAATCGGCGTCCCCCGAAAAAAAGAAATGTACACCTCAGCGCAGGTCTTCAGGACCGGCACCTTATACAGGCGGGGAAGCGCAATGATAAATCCGACAATCATTCCTGCCAGCAGCGAGCAGGCTACGATCAGCAGCGTGGTACTCAGCGTAGTCAGCAGCTTGGGCAGGAACGAGAAGACAAAACCTAGATCAAACGGTGCACCCATCCTGCACCTCCTTTCCGCTGTACGGGCCTGCGCATTATTGAACCGATGAGGTGGTAACGTCCGCCCCCAGCCACTGTGTGCTTATTTTGCCAAGTGTGCCGTCTGTCTTCAGCTCCTTGACCACTCCGTCAATGGCCTCCGACAGCTTCTGCGAAGGGGCATCATCCTTGCGCAGCACATATAGAATATCAGCAGAGGACAGCTCGGGACCCACCGCCTGCAGCTTGCTCTGCGGGTCAATGATCGGCAATACGAAATCCGCAGCAAGGGTAGCATCCACCCGGCCCGAATCAATCTGGTTGACCGTATCGTTGGCGGCACCGTTCTGATAGACAATTTTGATCGAATCCGCACCGTGCTCCTTGTTATAGTTCTCAAGAATTTGCGCTTGCGCGCTGGTGGCGCCGGTCAGTACCTTCTTCCCTTGCAGATCGTCCAGTGTCTGGATCGAGGTATTGCCTTTCGCTACAACGATGCGGTTTCTCCAGTGGGCATAAGCTTCCTTGTTAAAAGCGTACTTTTGCTCCCGTTCCGGGTTCTTCTCCATAACATGGGCTACCAGGTCAATCTTCTTCGTCTCAAGGCTAAGCAGCAGATTGCTGAAATCCATTGTCTGGAATTCAAACTCATACTCCGGCAGGCGCTTGTCAATCTCCTTCAGCAGTTCAACATCGAACCCGGTAAGCTTGCCGTTCTCATCGATGAAGCAGACATTGGGAAAAGCTGTCCCGGTGCCGACTACGATCTTGGTCACCTTAGCCGGATCGGCGGCAGCAGCCGTGGACTCCGAACTATTCGGAGATGCTGCCTCCGCTACCTTGCCGCTATTAGCGCTGTTATTATTGCCGCAGCCAGCGATCAGCAGTGTTAGTACAAGTGTGGATGCGAACGAAATGGTCTTGTTCATCTCTCAAACCCCTTTTCAATTTAGATAATCCCTATCTGTTTAGTGGTGATTATATGCAATTAACTTTATCACTGCATGCTGCCATGCGCTAATAGAGTTTCTTAATATGGTTATTCAAGAAGTCAATTCAGCTTGCTCAACGTCCCCGTCCCCAGCTCCAGCAGGGTGTCCAGGAACTCCGCGTTCTCCCCGTTCAGCGAGATCAGGTGGGTCCGGAGGGAGATGCCTTCGGTCTCCGTGATATCCACCCTTACCAGCGTTCCCGCCTCTACCTCCTCCTGCACACTCAAGGCTGGAAGGAAGCAGATTCCCGCTTGCTTCAGCACCAGTTTCTTGGCGGTCTCCAGGTTATCCACCTGATAGACAATGCCCGGCGGACGCTCCATGCTCTCGAATACCCGGTGCAGACGCATCCAGTCCAGCGAGCCGCATTCGAAGAATACGAGGGTCTCGTCAGAGATCTCCCGGATCGAAGCGCGGCCCTTGCGGGCCAGCGGATGACCGGCATACACATACAGCGAGATCGGGTCTTCACAGAAGGGGAACGACTGGATGGCCGGATTCACTACCTTGCGGATAAAAGCGAGATCGATCTCCTTCGCCTTCAGCTTCTCAATTAATACTTCCGTAGGAGCAGTCGTCAGCTTCATACGGATGTGGGGATACCGCTGCTTCAAATGCAGCAGCAGACGGGGCATCAGATAATTGGAGACCGATACTGTGCTGCCGATTCTCAGCTCGCCGGGGATTTGGCCTTTGGATTGAATCTGATGCCTCCCGTTCTGATAGACCTGCAGAATTTGCTGCGCATAGGGGAGGAACTGGCGGCCTTTATCCGTCAGGTTAATTTGCTTGCCCAGCCGGTCGAATACCTTGCAGTCCAGCTCCCGTTCCAGCGACTGGATACGGGCAGTCACTGTCGGCTGCGAGATATAGAGCACATCTGCCGCTTTGTTGAAGCTGCCATAGTGGTTGATGTAGACAAAAGCTTCAATATTCTCGATGTTCAAGCGTAGTCCCCCTCCGCATTTTATAATTTTTACTATTCCAATCGTTTAACAATGAATTAGATCCGCACTTTCCTATAGAATTTGTTTATATCTTAGTCACCGGCCCTTTTTTTGTCAACAGACTTATTGTGTAGCATACGGCCATAACCATTACATTGATCACAATTACAGATAGAACTTTTCTATCCATTAATCAAAATCATTAAATCCCTCTTATACTCATCGGATTTATAGATTATAATAACAAAACACCATCACCGGACAGGAGGCACCAGATGAATCACTCAGCAGAAATTGTAATCCGTGAAGCTGCAGCTTCCGATCGTGAAGCCATTGCCAGGGTCTTGCTTGAAGCTTACAGCGAATATGCAGCCGTGCTGCCCGGGCCGTTCTGGGCGGAGTACCGGGATTCCATTCTCGGCTCGGTTCATGGCGATGCACCCGTCTCCCGGATTGTAGCGGAGCTGGACGGACAAATTGTAGGGAGCGTGCTGCTGTTCACCTCCTCAGAGGCTGCTTATGGCAGGCCGGAGCTGGGTATCCATACACCGATCATCCGTCTGCTGGCTGTATCTCCGGCAGTCCGGGGACGCGGGGTGGCCAGACTTCTGATCCGTGAAGCCGCAGGAAGGTCCATTGCACTGGGGGCAGCCAGCCTGAACCTGCATACTTCAGATATGATGGCCTCGGCGATCAGGCTCTATGAGAGACTGGGCTTCAAGCGGGCTTATGAGACGGATCTGAAGAACGGGGATACTCTGGTCAAAGGCTACCGCCTGGAGCTGCAAGCCCCGCCCGGTCTGCAGAGCAAAAAAACCTCCACAGCCTGAGCGGGGAGGTTGGCGTCCTGCGAGCCGTGGAGGCCGTTACGGCGGGCGATGTGGACTGTTCCGACGGGGCGGTGGGGACCGTTCCGGCGTGACGCCCTAAAGCTCCGCCTGGCCGGGAAATTTTGCACAATCCTGCCCAAAGTACAACATTCCCCTCCTCATTCCGGCCAAAGTCCAACATTGTTGCATAAAAAGCAGGATTTCTCCACCTCCGGACGGTTTGGCGGCACAAATCCTGCATTTCGTACAACAATCCCCCCTAGCACCCAGGTATCTAGGAATCCAAGTTGCAATTAGTACAACATTCCTGGCATCACTGTGCAATCCGTCCACAGTAAGGAGGCAGACATAGCTCAATGTGAAGGCCGCTTAAGAGCGGAGACAGCACGTTTTTCTGCGAATGCTACTATAGAGCAGGGACAGTACGGTTCCCTGCGAATGCTACTATGGAGCAGGGACAGTACGGTTCCCTGTGAATACTGCTACTAAGCCGAGACTTTGCGCTTCCCTGTGAATACTCCTACAGAATACTCTTCGCCTTCGCGGCCTTCAGCCACTGCGGGAATTCATTCAACAGCTGGTCATACAGCTCCTCATCGGATACGTCTTCAATCCGGTCCAGATGGATGAAGCTGGCGTTATCCACCAGTCTGCCGCTCATCGTGTCGAGCTGCTTCAGCACCTCGAAGTCGGAATCGCCGATGCCGACAAACTGCCAGAAGATCGGAAGGGCGGATGCGGCCATAATCACCTTGCGGGTCGGCTTCACTACGCCACCGTCATTGATGAAGATAATGAACACTGGCGTCGTGTCCGGCTCCTCCTTGGTGTATTTTCCGATGACATCCTGCATTACCGGCGGTTCGTTATTGCGCCCGAACTTATGAATTGAATCGTTGTTCATAATATGAGTGAAGACATAGCTGCCAAGCTCCTGCTCGGTAACCGGCGGAAGTCTGCTGAATTCCGTATCATAGACCCACACATCCAGGGAGCCGTTATCATCGAACTTGCTGGCAACCGCAAGGATACGTTCAACCACCTCCTGCACCACCCCTCTGGCATAGAGGCTGCGCATGGAGCCGGTGATGTCCAGCACGATACCCACTCTTGCGGTTACACCGGTGAGCTGTTTTTTGACCAGGGTGAGCTCCACGATCTTTTTGCGCAGATTAATCGAAGACAACACATTCACCGGAGGCTCCGCCTCGGGCTGACGGATTACCTCCGGGGTCTTATTCACCACCTCAGGTGTCTGCTCCATTAGCTCAGATGTTTGCTCCACCACTTCAGGTGTTCGCTCCAATACCTCAGCCGCCGCTGCGGCTTCGTTCCCGGACTCCTGTTCCACCTCAAGCCCGTAGCTTCGGCACAAGGCTGCAAGTCCTCCATTATACCCGCTGCCAATTGCACTGAACTTCCACTCTCCCTGATGGCGGTACAGCTCCCCGGCTACGACAGCTGTCTCCTCTGACAGATCCGCCC
The DNA here is from genome assembly GCF_038595095.1 of Paenibacillus sp. FSL P2-0089. Lineage (NCBI taxonomy): Bacteria > Bacillati > Bacillota > Bacilli > Caryophanales > Paenibacillaceae > Paenibacillus > Paenibacillus sp. FSL P2-0089. Next base: position 1,280,224 of record NZ_CP152006.1, on the reverse strand, counting down.
CATACTCGAAGCGGTACAGCTCTTGCCCAGTCCTGCGGTCTGCCAGCGTTAGCTGCAAGCCGGACAGATCCTTCATCCGCTGGTTGCGCTGCTCTCCCTCATAGATCGTCAAGGTTACCGCAATGCGGGCATAATGCTGAGGTATTCTCGATAACGAAATGGACAGGTCCGCCCCGTTCCCCCCCTCCGCAGAATGAGCTACTCCCCCCTCCCTCGACACCGGATTTCCGTAAAATATAAAATCCTCATCCCGTTCACACCGGTTCTGATCTGACAATAGAAAGGCTGCCGCATCGACGCCCACTCCGCTATGCTGCGTGTTCCAGCGGAGCTGGATGGATATCTCGTGAGCTTCTCTTCCTTTGGTGATATCGACCTTTTGACCTTTTGACAGCTGCAAGTCTTTCATCTCCTCTTCATAGCAGTCTATTCCAGAAGTTCATAGATAAGGTATACCCCATTGAGGCAGCCTTGCACAACCTGAACAGATTGTATTTCCAGCTTTGCTCCTTTAATATGAGAGGTATTAGATGATAGATAGGGGCTTTACCTGATGAATTTCACTGCGATAGATTTTGAGACTGCCAATTCCGGCCGCTCCAGCGCCTGTGCCCTGGGGCTTGTTCAGGTCCGTGATGGTATCGTTACAGCAGAGCACAACTGGCTGATTGACCCGCAGCAACCGTTCGACGGGATGAATATTGCCATTCATGGAATTACACCCTCTATGGTTAGAGACCAGCCTACTTTCGCCGAGCTGTGGCCCACGGTGGAACCGCTGCTGCAGGGGGAGATTGTGATCGCGCATAATGCCGCCTTCGATATGAGTGTGCTGCGTTACTGCCTGGATGACTACGCTCTGGGCTATCCCGGCTTTCAATATTTATGTACCTACCTGCTCGGCAAAAAAATGCTCCAGGACCTTCCCTCCCATAAGCTGAATGTCATCTCGGCGCATTTCGGCATCCGGCTGAAGCACCATGATGCCCTGGAGGATGCCAGAGCTTCTGCACTGATTCTCCTGAAATTGATGGAGCAGTGGCAGCAGTTCGATCCGCTGCTGTTAGCCGGCAGCCAGGGCTACAAGGCCGGGACGATGTATGACGGCGGGTATACGCCGTTCAAGGCAGCGCCCAAGAAGGCCGCGAAGAAGCCGGCCACCATGAAGAAGGCTGCTGCCAGTCCTGCGGTCGATGTTAGCCCAGGATTGCCGGTGGGCGGAACGGTGGTCGGGCAGTCGCCAGGTGAAGCGCCAGCGGCATCGCCCGGCCAGCTTCCGGCGGAAGCATCGCCAGCCACTGGAGCTGCGGCTGCCCCCCTATTGGTTCGCGGCCAGCGAGTCGATATCGGCGACAAGCTTAGCGCCTCCAGACTCCTTGCCGCTGTGGAGTGGGACGCTCCGGCTTCGCACCTGGAAGTCAGCCAGCCGGAGACCGCTGCCTTCCTGCTCCGGGAGAGCGGACGCTGTGAGCAAGAGCGGGAGCTTATCTTCTCTGGGAATATGGAAGACCCTAGCGGCTCCGTCTTCTGCTCTAAGCCCGCTGCGCACATGGGGCATCTGTATCTTCAGCTGACCAGCCTGCCTGCAGCCATCACGCGGATTGCGCTGGCCTTCACGGTTGCGGAGTTCAGCGGTGACCGGAATCCGGGCCCGGTCTGGAACGCTTCCGTATCACTGATTGATTCCCGGACGGGAGTCAGACTGGCCGTATTCCCCTTAAGCCGGAATGTTATGCCAGGTATGTCCGTTGTTATCGGAGAGTTCTACCGTTATAAGGATAAATGGAGATTCGCTACTATCGGAGAGTTGCTGCCGGGCGGCCTTCCGGCCCTGTGCAGCCACTACGGCCTGGAAGCTGACAGCGTCACGAAGGCACAGGCGGAGTCCGCCGCAGCGGCGGAGGCTTAAGATCCTAAGTAAAGCAATCCCCCCAACCGCAACTACGGGATGGGGGGATTGCTTTATTTTCAGCGATACCAGTGTCTCAATCGTTATATCTTCAGCCGGTAGACGGCCTTATTCTCCAGTCCACGGATGAACGGCGTCCATTCCTCCGTCTCCGGAGTGGTATCAAGGGCGTCCTCCACCATTTGCAGCTTGGCATCCATCGCGTCGATATGATGCAGGGCAACTGCTTCAGCCGTCTGGGGCTGGACCGGGCTTCCCCACTCGCCCAGATTATGATGGGATAAGACCAGATGCTGAAGCGCCATGACCTTCTCAGATTCCAGATCAATGCCGGTGCGGATGGCCGCTTCTGTAATCCAGCTTGAAGCCATCGAGATATGTCCAATCAGCTTTCCGTGCACACTGTAATCCGACACAATGCCGTACTGCGAGATCATCTCTTCCGGCTTGGCGATATCATGGAGGATAATGCCCGCTCTCATCAGATCAGGATTCAGGAACGGACGCTGCTTGCACAGGAAATCCCCAATCTCCAGCATGCGGACCATGTGATAAGCAAGCCCGGCGAAATAGGCATGATGGTGGGTCTTGGCTGCCGGATAATGCATGAGCTTCTCCTCAACCTTCCCTACACAGAAGTTCACAATCGCTGCAATCTCCGGATCGGCAATACTCTCCATCTCGTTCTTAATCGTATGGACCAGGTCCACAGGACGCACCGGGGCCGAGCGGATGAAGTCGGTCAGCGATACGCCGTCGGATTCATTGACCAGTCTTAGCTTGGTGATTTTGACCTGAAGCTTCTCGCGATACGTATGAGCCATCCCCCGGACCTTCACCAGCGCCATCGGGAAAAAAGTCTCCTTATCCGTCACGCTGACGTCCCAGTATTTCGCCGAAATCTGGCCGCTGGCATCACCTAGTACAATATCGAAGTAATCCTTGGGAGGAGTTCCGTTCGTCTGTTTCAGCACCAGTTCTCTAAGCAGATAGAAGCCGGTGAATTCATCCTGCGGGGCTAGCTGTTTGATTAATGTCATTGTGAAGCCTCCTATGACTTACAGGCCTGAGCCTGCTGGGTATATTAGTGTGTATATTAGAGGTTTGACACTCCCTTCCCAAATCCCTTTAAATTACTATACGATTGGCATTCCTATTTATGTCCACACCTGCAAAAAGGGCTGTCCCGGCCATTTGCATGACCCAGGACAACCCTTAGTGAATGGATTCTGTTATTTGCCGGCAGATTCGAGCGCTGCTTTGATCGCTTCTACCGCTTTGGCAGAGATGGCTTTCTGGGCATCATTCGCTCCGAAGGCTGCTGCACGGTACCCGTACTTATGCAGTCCTTTGCCGTTCGAGGTATTCTCGATCTCGTATTTCACCAGCAGCTCATCATCCGTCAGATTATATCTTACCTTACCTTTATCATCCAGGTAGTACACAGCCATAGTTACAGGCACATTATACTTAGTAGTAACCATGACATTTACAGTCTTATCCACACTGGCACCGATGAAAATGCCATCGAAATACGCGGCCTTATCCGTTTCCGTAACTTCCGCTTTACCATAAGCTCTGTCAACGGCTGCCTTCAGCGCATTGCTGCTGCTGGTAGCGCCGGATACGGCATCCACATCCTGAGCGCCTTCTCTTGTGCCTGCAGCCAGGAAGCTGGCGGTTAGCACCGGAATAGCTTTTTGCACCTCAGCATAAGCGGATTTACCCAGATCCACCATGTTCATGCCTACACGGGAAAGGGCCACATTTACGATCTTGCCGTTACGCAGTGTAACATCTGCTTTGTTCGTGCCTTTGTCATAAGCATCACCATAAGCGGTGAAAGTGCCGTCTTTATAAGTGCCTTGTACCTTGGACGCATTGGTCAAAGCATCCGTCAGTGCTGCCTTCGCTGCAGCCGACAGAGCTTCCTGTCCGGCGATATCTGGAGCCTGCACGCCGCTTGCGAGCAGTCCTGCGGTCAGCTTGTCGACCAGTGATTTCTGTTCTTCGCTCCGCTTGTCGTCTGCAATCAGCTTACCGTCTGCGCCGAACAGGCTCAGCTTGATGCCCGTTACCTGATCCGCATCGATATCAACCAGCAGCATAACCTTGGACTGATTATCCACACCGGCAAATTTACCATCGAAGGTTTGACCTTCACCCGGAGTCTTCAAGGCTTTCTCAAAAGCGCGCTCTACGGCCTGGTTCCAGCCATGGCTGCTCTCCGTAGCGCCGGAGATTCCATCTACCTTCTCATTATAGTTAGCGATATAAGATCCGTTAGCCAGCAGTTTGGCGGTCATCGGAGCATTCGCCTTCACAACTTCCGCATAAGCGGTTGCCCCTCTGTCGATCAGGTTACTGCCCAGTCTGAACAACTTCACATCTACCAGCTTACCGTTACGGATCACAACATCCGCTCTCTCCACGCCCACACTTCTTGCTGTACCGTAGGAAGAGTAGAATCCGTCAACATAAGCAGCCTTGTTGTTGATGCTGGCATTCTGTTCGGCATCCCAGAAGGCGTTCACTGCGGCTTTGGTCTCTGCCTCGAAGCCGGCTACCGGCTGCGCACTAGCACCTTTGGCAAGCAGTGCAGGAGTGATTGCTGCAATCGCTGCGGTCTGTTCAGCCGTATATGTCTTCTCATCCACGAAATCTCCGGTAGCGCTCAGCGGATACATTTTCACCGCAGTCAGCTTGTTTGCTTCATAGGTAGCAAACACTGCATATTTGGCCTCAGGGTCTACGCCCATATGGACTCCGTTAAAATAAGTGGCATCAGCCGCTTGGTGCGCAAGCGATCGCTCAAAAGCTCTGTCTACAGACAGCTTCCAGCCATTGCTCGTACGGGTTGCACCGGATACAGCGTCAACCGCAGCCGCGCCGTCTCTGGTTTTACCCATCAGTCTGTCTTTCATCAGGCCATAGGCTGCCCACACGCCGCTGTAATTCTCACGGGCATTGCGGTCGATGATCTTCGGGCTGGTTCTGAGCAGCTCGATATCGGCGATCTTGCCGTCTTTGATCGTTACCTTTGCACCCTCTGTGCCTTTGGAATACGCATCTCCATAGGCAACATATACTCCATCCTGATATACATCCTCGTGTACAGTAACTGGAGCTGCTGTTGCTGCCGGCTTAGCAGTTACCGCTGGCTTCGCTGAAGCCTTGGCAGATGCTTCCGGTGCAGTGGTTGCTGCCGGCTTAGCGGTTGCTTTAGCCGTTGCTGCCGGTGCAGCTGTCGCCTTAGGAGTGGCTGCCGGTTTGGCTGTTGCCTTCGGGGTTGCCGCCGGTTTGGCTGTTGCCTTCGGAGTTGCCGCCGGTTTGGCTGTTGCCTTCGGAGTTGCCGCCGGTTTGGCTGTTGCCTTCGGAGTGGCTGCCGGTTTGGCTGTTGCCTTCGGAGCTGGTTTAGCAGTCGCTGCCGGCGCTTCTTCCGATGCTGCTGAAACCGCATCCACCTTCAGGTTCAAGGCCGGTGCGTTAATCGTGTAGGCTAATGGCGCGAGCAGCAAGGCTGCGCTTACAGTCAAAGAAATTAATTTTTTCAAATGCGTATTCTCCTTTATTATTCCCCAGTAGTATGTAGCGTTTTCAAACCGTCTTGTTCCGTATCATTTCCTTCTGATTACGAAGAGCAGCCAACTCTTCCTGAACGTCACCCACTCCTTCCTTCATTCCTGCTCGGCCCAGCCCGTGTAAGAAAAGATTCATCTATATATACAATCTTTCAAAAGGTGAAACAATTCACATAATGGAGTGAATTAATTCACATAAGTGGACTTCAAGCTGCTGGTGAATATTTCTGGCTTGATGGTAACAAAATTGAAACTCTTTTCTCTGTGTAGAAAATCACATACCCTATAAGAAACATCACTTTTTTGCAATAGCACAAAATATATACTCCTCCGAACTCTCATAATATCCCATATCCTCCTTCATATGATAACGGTGAGATATATTATATTGTGTGATTGGGCTTGAATATGATATTTTAAAACGATGTCATGTTCATGGAAGGGAGTAACAGCTGCTGATGAATCAGTCGTGTATAGGCGTTATTCTTGCTCAGATCGGAACCCCTGACGCCCCGAGCGCCAAGGCGGTCCGTCCTTATCTGAAGCGGTTTCTGTCTGACCGCAGAATCATTGATTATCATCCGCTGCTCTGGCAGCCGCTGCTGCGCGGCATTATTCTGCGTACCCGTCCGCGCCGGTCCGCGAAGCTCTATCAGGAGATCTGGATGGAAGAGGGATCACCGCTGCTCGTCCATTCCAGAGCTCAGCAGGCAGCGCTCCAGGCACTGCTGGGCAGCAGTTATCAAGTCGAGCTGGGGCTTGCTTACAGCACACCCGGCATGGCCGAAGCCTTCCGCAAGCTGGAAGCTTCGGGAGTGACCCGTATCATAGTTCTTCCGTTATTTCCCCAGTATTCCTCAACAACAACAGCTTCCGTCTATGAAGCTGCAAGCTTCGCCGCTCTGGGACGGCATAGCCGCTACGGGCAGGTATCCAAGCGTTTCGTACCGGCGCTGCGGTTCGTAGAAGCCTACCATGATGCCCCCGGCTACATAGCAGCAATGCAATCCTTATTGCAGCGGCAGATCCGCGCGATGAGTGAAGAGCCGGATTATTATGTCCTGTCCTTCCATGGCATTCCCCGCCGTTATGCCGAGACCGGAGACCCCTACCCGCAGCAGTGCCAGGAGACAGGCCGTCTGCTCGCAGAAGCGATGGGCTGGACCCCGGAACGGTGGCAGCTCTCCTTCCAGTCCCGTTTCGGGCCGGAGACCTGGGTAGGGCCGTCGACTGCGGACACGCTGAAGGAGCTTCACGGACGCGGAATCCGGCGGCCGCTGATTTTCTCACCCGGACTTGTCACAGACTGCCTCGAAACACTGCATGAGTTGGCCGTAGAAGGCCGGGAGCTTTTCGCCATGGGCGGCGGGAACGCTGAGATGCTGGAGGTGGCCCCTTGCCTGAACGATACGGAGGAATGGATCAGCTTCCTTGCGGAACGGGTAGACTGCTCGGCCCAGGGTTGGCTGTCTTCCGCCGAATGAAGATAACAAGAACGCCCGGTCTCACGGATGCCATCATCCTGTGAGCCGGGCGTTTTATTTTAAATAGTACGATTACTGAACCGTGAGCTGTTTATATTTGGCAGTCAGTTCCTCGAACCACTGCTTATCCTGCAAAGTCAGGGCAAAATCAATCAATTCGGCAATTTCATCAGGCTGCAGATCCGGTGAATCCTTGAAGCTGATCTCAGCCGAAGCCGCCGCATTCCCCTCCGAGCCCTCCGCAAAATCATAGGAGAACATCAGCTTGATGTCACTTTCCAGAAACTCATTACGCAGGAAGTAGAGCACCTCACACATCAGAACAGGTCTGACATGGTTCTCGAACACACAATCCATAACCTTAGCCCAATAATGCTGGTTGCTGAGATGCAGCTTATCATTGGTCAGCAGGTATTGCTCACCCTGATAATCATTGACAAATTTCAGTTCAACCGGCTCCATTTTAAAAATACCGGCAATTTGCTTCCTGGTGATATTCAAGATGTCCTGTGTTTCTAATCTCAACATTCTCATGCACCCCGTTCCTCAGGTTTGGACGATCTGTATATGCTGAATTTTCATGATTCGACAATAATTTTAACTAATTTAAAAGTATTATCGTCTTTTCCGCCCCTATTGTTAATGCTTTTTCATTAAAAACTTAAAATTTTCTGTTTCACGCTGCGAAAAATCGGTTAATTATTATCTTTTTTATGCCCACAAACGAAGGACAAAGCGGTGCAGGATATGGAGTATGAATTACGGCGGCGCTTAGGAGCACGCTCCGCTGTTTAAGAGTGGGAGTATCAAACCCTAATACAAGTGCACTTCTGCTCTTTACTTACGTTCGCCCACCTCCGGCGAGTTTAGGTGAACTATACGTGGATCCAATGTTGTCTCTTCCTTTCCTGGCGGTGCTCCGCCTATCTCTTGCCAATTCTAAGCGTTTTCTCTCACGGACCGATTGTATGGATAGCATTGTTGCACATCTTGCAGGAATTCTCTACAAATGTTACTGGCTGCGGTACAATGTTGCATTATTTGCACAAATTTCGGTGTTTAGAGCAAGTTAGCGCTGGCTTTGTTGCATTTGTTGCAGGATTTCAGCATCAGCCGCTTCCATGGGGTAGTATTGTTGCACTTCTTGCAGGATTTCTCTATAAATGTTATTGGCTGTGGAGCATGGAGCCATACGTCATCGCAGCAGCACCGATTGTATTCGGTTTTTCGCATAATTTCCTAAACAACAAAAAGCCACCCAGTCTGTGAAAGACTGAATGGCTCAAGATTAGAATACTAGTATATCTTCCCCGGCAGGATGTCCCGCTGCCTTAGCTGACGAACAACGGTACCAGCTGAATTCCCTCTTCGGGGGAGATCCGCACCAGGCCTTTATCGGAAATCCGCAGTGCGGGGATAACCGCCAGGGCCAGCAGAGACAGGGTCATAAAAGCATAGTTCAGCGTACAGCCCGCATCATAAAGCGCTTTGCTGATGGCAGCGGATTGCGCGGCGGCAATCTCAAAGGGCTCTGCGGACATCAGTCCGGCAATCGCCAGCGGGAACATGGTGGTTCCGGCAGCGGTAATCACCGCAACACCACCCTGCGCTTCCGCAACGGCGGCTGCTGCCTGCGCCATCAGTCCATCATCATTGCCGATGACCAGCACATTATGGCTGTCGTGAGCTACGGTCATCGCTATGGCCGCAGGCTCGCGGAAGCCAATGCCCTGCACAACCCCTACGGATTTGTTGCCGGTTCCCTTGTGCCGCTCCAGAACAGCGATTTTGCACAGACCGCCCTGCACAACCAGCTCCGATCCAGCCACAGGCAGGCTCATGATCAGCTCGCCGGTCTCCACGTGGTTCTGGGTGGCCTGGATAACCCGCGTAGCCAGAACACCTTCCTCAATGGGCGCGTGGATCACGAAGTCTGCGGGAACCGGAGGCTGCTGCAGATGCACAGAGGCCAGTACTTCATCCGGGTAGGTGTAAGGAATCAGCTCAGCCGTCACGCTGCCGTTCTCAGCCACAACAACGCCAGCTGCGATCGTCATGACCACATGAACATCGGCCAGATTACCGTCCAGCAGAATGATATCTGCGCAGGAGCCCGGCGTGATGGAGCCGATATCGCGGGCTACGCCGAAGCGCTCGGCTGTGTTGATCGTTGCCATCTGAAAAGCCGTGACTGGCTTCACCCCCTGGGAGATCGCATGGCGCACGACAAAATCCATATGCCCCTCATCGCGCAGCGATTCGGAGCTGCGGTCATCTGTCACCAGCATCATCCGGCGCGGGTCCAGCCCGTGCTCGGTATGCGCCGTGATGGTTTTGGCGACATCATGCCAGGCAGAGCCGCGGCGCATTTTGGCATACATCCCCAGACGTACGCGTTCGATCACATCCTCCGCTGTCACACACTCATGATCCCCAGTCACCCCTGCTGCGGCATAGACCGGAAGTCTCCAGTCACTCGCTGGCCAGGTGAAATGCCCGTCAACATACCGTCCCGCACGCAGCGTGGCCTGGATCTCTCCGATCATCTTCTCATCGCCGTAGACTACACCCGGGAAGTTCATGACTTCGCCGAGCGCGATCACATCCTCGCCCCAGGTGTAGGCTTCCGCTACTTCCTCCGGTCCGATGGACGCGCCGGTTGTCTCAAATTCTGCGCCCGCAGAAGGGACACAGGAAGCCACCTGCATATAGGCAGCCAGCGGTGTTCCCCGCATCTCGTCCAGCATCAGCTTAATTCCCTTTAGCCCGAATACATTGGCTATCTCATGGGCGTCGAAGAAGCCTCCGGTCGTCCCCAGCGGCAATACAGCGCGGGCGAATTCAGTCACCGTCAATTGAGTGCTCTCGATATGGCAGTGTCCGTCAATCAGGCCGGGAGCAATGTATCTTCCTGCCGCATCAATAACCTGCGTTCTCTCCCCAATCGTATGAGAGACATCCTTGCCGACGTAAGCAATGCGCCCGCCCTGTACAGCGACGGACATGCCGTCCAGAATCTCCCCGGAGCATACATTGACCAGCTTGCCGCCTGTAATGACCAGTGTAGCCTTCTGATCTCCGCGGGCTGTAGCTACCAGCTCAGGCACGCAGTCGGCCAATGGTTGTCGTGTATAAGTCATCATGTGCACTCCCTTCCGGTTATCTATTTAGAAAAAACGGCCCTGACGCCCCTCAAGGGGCGCAAGCCGTCACTTAAACAAATCGCATTGTATGATTATCTTACTTTTGAATCATATACGTCAAGTGCCGCCTGAACGCCCTGTCCGGCAGGTACCGCGTACCCGTGGCGGATAAGCACCGCCTCCAGCGCACCAAGCAGACGCAGCACATTATTCTCCCGGCAGCTGAAGCCCATGGTACCGATCCGCCAGATCTGGCCTTGTAACGGTCCAAAGGAGCTGGCGATCTCAATACCGAAACGCTGCAGCAGCATGGAACGGACGGCTTCCCCGTCTATTCCCGCCGGAATGAGCACACAGGTGACTACCGTCAGCTTGCTCTCCGCCTCCCCGTACAGCGCAAGCCCCATAGCTGACAGTCCGGCAGTAAGGGCTTGCTCATTGAATCTGTGCCGGGCATGCCGCGCTTCCAGCCCTTCCTCCAGGACCAGCCGCAGGCCTTCACGCAGAGCATAGAGCATAGAGGTCATCTCCGTATGGTGATTGAGCCGCCGGGGACTCCAGTAATCCTGCAGCATACTCAGGTCGAGGTAATTACTGCGCACTACGGGCAGCTCGCTGACAGCAGCGGCGTCAGTTCTAAGTCCACGCTCAACCTGCTTGCGCCTGAGCAGCTTGGCCTCGGCCCGGTCATTATACGTCACCGGGGCCATGCCCGAAGGGATGGACAGGCATTTCTGCGTTCCGCCGACCACGGCATCCAGCATCCAGGCATCTGTCTCTACCGGCACCCCGCCGATCGTCGCCACCGCGTCTACAATCAGCAGCGCATCCTGCTCCCGGCAGGCCTGCCCGATCCCGTCCAGCGGCTGCACACGGCCTGTAGAGGTCTCACCGTGAACGATCGCCACCACATCCGGCTTGAAGCTCCGTATAGCCGCAATTACCTCTTCCGGCGGAAAGACACGGCCCCAAGTCTGTTCAATCGTGAGCACTTCAGCGCCGCAGCGCTCAGCAATCTCATGGAGCAAATGGCCGAAACGGCCAAAGACCGGAACCAGCACCCGGTCCCCCGGCGCAATCAGGCTGACCATCACCGCTTCAATGCCGGAACGCGAAGTCCCGTCTACCGGATACGCCCACTGATTCTTGGTGGCGAACAGCTCACGCAGCATCTCCATCGTCTCATTCATGATCTCTGTGAATTCAGGATCGAACTGTCCCAGCACCGGATAAGACATCGCCCGCAGCACACGCGGATCAACCTCCACGGGGCCGGGGGTCATAATGCACCGCAAGGACGGCGACAAATCTTCGTACCGCTTCATGATTCTCTCCCCTCCAGACTTCCAATGATCAGATCTCGCGATTTATAGCGAAATTAAAATTACAACTCGAAGCTTGGTCGTCGCTGCGGTGAACAGTGTCTCTTATTCGTAAGCTAATCTATATAATATGGCTGTCAGCACTTCCAGGCCAGCAGCGAGTTCCTCCGGGGAGGAATACTCCCCGGGGGAATGGCTGATCCCGCCCCGGCTCGGCACGAAGATCATCGCAGCCGGGCAGCGCGGGGCGAACAGCTGGGCGTCATGCCCCGCACCGCTGACCATGCTCAGAAAAGGCTTCTCCTGCTGGAGACAGATCTCTTCAAGAGCCGCGCGCAGCTCCTGGTCCATAGGAGCAGGGGCTGTCTCCAGCAGCATCTGTACCTCAAGCGTAAGGCCGCGCCTGCGGCCAAGCTCTGCGAACTCCGCCAGGACCGCTGCGCAGAAGCGCTCCAGCACCCCAGCTTCGCTATGCCGGATATCCAGCGTGAACTGCACTTCGCCGGGAATCACATTGGATGTACCCGGATAGACCTCTAGCCGTCCCGTTGTGGCTACCAGCGGGTCACCCTCAGCCAGCGCGGACCGCTCCAGTGCCAGCAGCATCTCCGCACTCCCGGCGAGTGCATCCTGTCTTAACCCCATCGGCGTAGTCCCTGCATGATTGGCCGTCCCGCCGACCTTGACAAGATACCGCCGCTGTCCGGCGATGGCTTGCACGACCCCGATTCTCCGGGACGTCCGTTCCAGAATAATCCCCTGTTCAATATGCAGCTCGACATATGCGGCAATATCACTGCGCACAGGACTATTATTTCGCCAGAAGCTTCCCTCCAGACCTGCCATAGATTCAACTTCTGACCCCTCACTCCCACATCCGGCACTCCTACTTCCGCCACTCTGCTCCAGACCCGCCGCAGCTTCAGCAGCCAACCCTTCATCCCCTGCCAGGCCACAGGCCGCCATCGCTGCCCCCAGCGTGATCCCATCCGCATCTGTGCAGTCTATACATTCCTTCCCGCTATACAGCCCGGTCACATTCCCCGAGCCCCAGAACGTCAGCGGAAAGCGGCTGCCCTCTTCCTCGCAGAAGGATACCACCGCAAGCGTCCGCAGCGGCGGACCGAAGGTCTCCAGAAGATAGTGCAGCGCAGTTACAGCTGCCGCTACACCATAAGCACCGTCATACCGCCCGCCGTTCACCACCGTGTCAATATGCGAGCCGGTCAGGATAACCTTGTCGCTTACCTGAGAACCGGCCAGTGTGCCATAGACATTCCCTACCTGATCCATCCTGACCTCAAGCCCGAGCCCGGCCATTCTCTCCTGCAAAAAATGCTGAACCCCTTGCCACTCCGGCGTATACAGCAGCCGGGTAACTCCAGGACCCGGAGCGCTGTAGGCTGCGAGTTCATCCAGCAGCTTCAGCATCTCCCCGGCGGGGACATGCGGGACCGGCGGCTTCATATCCCCGGCTGGCTGTGCCGGATACGCAGCCATTCTCCTCCGCCGCCAGCAATAACGCCTTCCGCGGCAGTATAGACAACATTGCCCCGGCAGATCGTTGCCGTTACCTTGCAGGATAAGGTCATTCCGACATAAGGGCTATGCCGGTGGCGGTACAGCAGATCCTCTGCATGCAGGGTATAGGCCGCATCTGGATCAAGCAGCACCAGATCGGCATCCAGCCCCGGCGTGATGGAGCCCTTGCGCCCCTCCAGCCCGAACCGCCGGGCAGGAAGGCCGGAGATCAGCGCTGAGATCTGCGTAACCGGCAGGCCGCGCACATGAACGCCTTCATGGAACATCAATTCCAGACTGCTCTGTGCTCCCGATATCCCGCCCCAGGCTTCCATGAACGACAGCCCGGGCGCCAGCTTCAATTCAGGCGGACAGGGGGAGTGATCGGAGGCGACCAGATCCACCCGGCCCGCAGCCAGCGCCGCCCACAGCCGGTCCCGTTCACTGCTGCTGCGCAGGGGCGGAGCGCATTTCGCCAGCGCCCCGAGAGTCTCCATGCTGTCTTCATCCAGGATGAGATAATGAGGACAGGTCTCTGCGGTCACATCCAGACCGCGCAGCTTGGCCTCATGAATCAGCTCAAGGGCTGCCGCTGTGCTGATATGGACGAAATGCAGCTTACAGCCGGTCCGCTCACTGTACAGCAGCGCCCTGGCTACAGCCTCCAGCTCGGCTTGCGGAGGACGCGAAGCCGCAAAATCCCTCGCGCTGCTGCGCCCGGCACGGAGTGCCGCCGCCCCCAGCGCCGAGGTTATCGCTTCGCTCTCCGCATGCAGGGCGAGAATCCCGCCGGTTGCGGCGATCCGAAGCATCCCCTGATACAGGGTATCATCGTCCACCTCACGGAACCGGCCCTCGCCTTCACCGCCGGGATTCGAGATGAACGCCTTGAACCCGGTAACACCCGCTGCAGCCAGTCCCTCCAGCTCCTCCAGATTCCCGGGCATTAGGCCGCCCCACAACACATAATCCACCGCCGAGTTCCCGGCTGCGGCCTCCGCCTTCAGCCGGAGCGCCTCCAGATTCACTGTCGGCGGATTCCCGTTCAGCGGCATATCCGCATAACAGGTGCAGCCGCCGGCCGCAAGAGCAGCCGACCCGCTGCGGAACCCCTCCCAGTGACCGAACGCAGGCTCATTGAAGTGAACATGCATGTCGATCATGCCGGGCAGCACATATTGTCCTTCTGCATCCAGAATTCTGGTCCCGGGCGATGCCTGTAAGGCTTCGCCCAGTGCAGCGATTTTGCCATCCTTCACCCCGATCTCAAGCCTGCGGACTTCTTCGGGCAGGACCACCTGTCCGTTCCTGATGATAAGCTCATAACCTTCTTCCTTCATGATAGGCCCACCTCCGGTCTATTGGCTTAAGATTAGATGCAGCGGTACACTGAATTGCCACGTTAACTCCCGCGATAAGTGCTATATCCTCCTGGTGCAACCAGCAGCGGTACATGGTAATGGGCGGATGGGTCCGGCATATTGAAGCGGATCGGAATCTGGTCCAGGAACGGGACTACAGCGCCTGCTCCCTCCTCCTCAGCCTCCGGTTCTCCGGCACCAGCCTGAGCGCCCCGGAAATAATCCCCTGCCATGAACAGCAGCTCATAGCTTCCGGCCTGCATTTCTTCTCCCGCCAGCAGCGGAGCGTCCAGCCTGCCATCCTCATTCGTCACCGCCTCACGCAGCAGCACAGGCCCTCCGGTACTCAGCCGCCAGAGCTGAAGCGACAGGCCCGCAGCAGGCTTGCCCTGTGACAGATCCAGCACATGAGTTGTCAGCCGTCCGTTCCTTCCAGACATTTACGTCACCCTCCTCCTATAATATGCAGTGCCCTGCTCTATTCCGCCCCCAGCAGATCCTCCAGCCGAAAACGAGTAATCCCACTAATCTCCAGCAGCGCCTGTTCCTGCTCCTCTTCAAGCGAACGATCCACACGCTCACCGATGGCGCTAAGGATCTCTTCTTTAGTTTTGCCCCGTACGGCGAAGATGAACGGAAAGCGGAATTTCGCTGTATAGGCGGCGTTCAGCCCGGTGAGCTCCGCGAATTCCTCCGGTGTCAGCCGGTCCAGTCCGGCCCCCTGCTGCTCTGCCGCCGAGAGCGGACTGACCGCAAGCCTTGTCGCCAGATCCGGGTGAGCTCTCAGCAGCGCCAGCACCTGGTCCGGCTCCGCCTGCCGTGCTATCTCCATCATGGCAGCATGCAGCTCCTGCACCGAATCGAACGGACGCCTGCTGCACACCCCCTCAGCTACCCAAGGGGAATGCTCGAAGATGCCGCCGAGCTGCTCCACGAAGTCATTTTTTTCCATCGAGTTCATCTGCTCCAGAGTCAACCGGTCCGCCGGTATAGTCATAGGTCAGCCTCCATCCCTCTAATTTGCATATTGCCGCCCGCGCCCTTCCAGCCTAGAACCGCTGTTCGCGAATATAAGGTGTTCCCAGCGATTCCGGCGTACCGGAGGGCTTGTTGCGGTTGCGGTATCCCAGATACATCAATACGAGAATGGTTACGACGTAAGGAATCATTTTCAGAAAATAAGACGGCACCGCACTCCCCAACAGCTGAATACGGAAGCCCAGCGAGTCGAGTGCTCCGAAGAAGTAGGCGCAGAAGAGAGCGCGCAGCGGATTCCATCTGGCGAAAATCACCAGACCCACGGCGATCCAGCCCCGTCCGGCGGTCAGTCCTTCATTCCAGGTCGGCGCATACGCCAGCACCATATCCGCACCGGCCAGCCCAATCAGCGCCGCTCCTGCAGTAACATAGCAGTAACGGATCAGCTGCACACGAATCCCCATGACGTCCGCAGTAGCCGGATTGTCGCCGACCGCCCGCAGATGCAGCCCCCACGAGGTATGGTGAATCAGCAGATGCAGCACAAGGACGAGCAGAAGACTGAACCAGGTCAGCAGATCCAGCCTTCCAAAAAGCTCCCCGAGCACCGGCACCGGCTTCAGTATCTCCAGATCCAGCTTGGGCAGACTGCCGGGAAGCGGAATGCCGCTGATCGACTTGCCCACATAAGCGCTTAAGCCGCTGCCGAACAGCGTCATAGCCAGACCCGACATCGTCTGATTCGCCCTCAGCGTGACACACAAGAACGAATGGACCATGCCCAGAAGAGCGGTAATGGCTACCGCCGAGAGCAGCGCAAGGATCAGATTCCCGCTGCGGATGTAGACGATACAAGTCGTCACTGCCCCCATCAGCATCAGCCCCTCCGCGCCAAGCTGGATAATCCCGGCCCGTTCGGTCAGAATGCCTCCCAGCGTAGCCAGAAGCAGCGGTGTTCCGGCGGAGATAGCGGCGATTAATAACTGTGTAGTGAAATCCATGAGTGAACTCCCTCCTGTAAGAGAATGCTGTTATGCGCTCCGGCGGATGCGGAACCGGTGAATCATGTCGCCGGCAATCAGGAAGAACAGGATCGCGCCCTGCAGCATTTCCGATATGGACGAAGGCAGTCCGATGGTCTGAACACTATAGCCGCCCACAATCAGGCCGCCGAACAGAATCGAAGTCACAATCAGGCCCAGCGGGTTCAGCTTGGCAAGCCAGGCTACGATAATCGCCGTATAGCCATAGCCCGGAGAGATCCCCTGCATCAGCTTATGCGTAACCCCCGACACTTCAGCCATGCCGGCAATCCCGGCAAGACCGCCGCTGATCAGCATGACGATGATAATATGCTTCTTGATATGGATGCCTGCATAGCGGGCTGCTGTGGGATTGGCGCCGATCAGACGCAGCTCATAGCCCCAGCGGGTGAACCGGATCATCAGATAATAGATCAGCACAGCCACAAGGCCGAAGACCAGCCCGATGTGCAGCCGGGTGCTGCCAAGCACCGGCAGGGACTGGGCGGCCGTGAACATCGGCGAACCCGGAAAGTTGAAGCCCTTCGGGTCCTTCCAGGGGCCGAACACTACATAATCCAGAGCCAGCAGGGCCACGTAGTTCAGCATCAATGAGGTAATCAGCTCATTGACACCGAAATGGGTTCGCGGCACTGCCGTCATCAGACCCCACAAAGCTCCGGCTGCTGTACCGAAAACCAGCATCAGCGTGATGGACCAGAAGGAAGACAGGTCCGGGAAATAGATCGTTACCGCAGTAGCCGCCATAGCGCCTACTGTCAACTGACCCTCTGCCCCGATATTCCACACAGAGATCCGGTAAGCTACAGCAATGCCAAGACCGCAGAGCAGCAGCGGAATAGCCTTGACCATGGTTTCAGTGAAGCCGTAGGAGGTACCGAAGGCTCCCCGGAACATTTTCTCGTAGACGACCAGCGGGCTCATTCCATTAGCGGCGATGAACACCGCACAGAGCAAGAGTGCCAGAACAACGGACAGGATGGGCGTCCACCACGGTGAACGGGTACGGCTTGAATCATATTCCAGCCTGAGGGAGTACCACCTCCCGCTGCGCCCCGCCAGCGGCGTAAGCGTTGCAGATTCATTTCCAGGCTTCGGACTCATACGGCACTTCCCTCCCTGCTCCGGATACCGGCCATCATCAGGCCGATTTGTTCCCGGTCCGCCTGCTCATGATCGCTCTCACCTATAATTGACCCGCCATAGATCACCAGAATACGGTCGGATAACTGCAGCAGCTCATCCAGATCCTCGGAGATTAGCAGCACCCCGCTGCCGGAGCTGCGCAGCTCCATCAGCAGCTCATGCACCCCTGCCGCTGCGCCGACATCCAGCCCTTGCGTTGGATGCACGGCCACCATCAGCTTCGGACGGTGGCTGACCTCGCGGGCGAACAGCAGCTTCTGCTGGTTCCCGCCGGACAATTGCTGCACGGGAGTATCCAGCTCCGGCGTCTTCACATTGAAGCGGCGGACCAGCTCCTGCGACCAGGAGCGGTTTCTCGCCGCCTTCAGGAAGCCGAACCGGGAATGCTCCCCGCTGCGGTAAGACTTGAACAGCAGGTTGTCAACGGACCCCAGCCGTCCGGCCAGACCGCTCTTCATCCGGTTCTCCGGCACATGCGAGATGCCCGAATCGATCGCTCCTCTTACCGAAGCTGTTTTTACAGGACTGCCGTCAAACCGGATCTCGCCCGTCCTCCATGCTCTTAGCCCTGTCAATACCTCCGCCAGCTCCTTCTGCCCGTTGCCCGCGACACCGGCCACGCCCACAATTTCGCCTTCATGAACCGTAAGCGACAGGGCATCCAGCGCCTTGCGGCCATGATCCGCAGCCACCTCCAGATCGCGGACGATCAGCAGCGGCTCTCCAGCCGTCGCCGCGCGCTCCTGACGGCTGATCGTAACCTCCCGGCCCACCATCAGCCGGGCCAGCTCCAGCTCATCCGTCTCGCCCGTCATCAGCGAAGCAATCATTTTCCCCTTGCGCATCACGGAGATCCGGTCCGAGGAGGCCATGACCTCCTTCATTTTATGCGTAGTCATGATCACTGTCTTGCCCGCCTGCTTCATCACCTGAAGGGTCTCGAACAGTTGCTCCGCCTCTCCCGGCGTCAGCACCGAGGTCGGCTCATCCAGAATGATGATATCTGCCCCCCGGTACAGCGTCTTGACAATCTCAACGCGCTGCTGCTCGCCGACAGACAGCTGCCAGATGGGCCGGTCGACGGGAAATTTCAAGCCAAAGCGTTCTCCAAGCGCCTCTATCTCTTCATGCTTATGTCTAATCCATCTGCTGCCGCGCCAGAAAGACGACTTTTCGCCAAGCACGATATTCTCCGCCGCTGTAAGGCTCTGCACCAGTCTGAAGTTCTGAAAAACCATGCCTACACCGAGCAGTGCCGCATCCTTGGGGGAACGGATTCTGGCCGGTTTGCCATGAATGAGAATCTCCCCGGCGTCCGCCCGGTACACTCCTGACAGCATGCTCATGACTGTGCTTTTCCCCGCCCCGTTCTCCCCGAGCAGCGCGTGAATCTCCCCCGCATTTGCCGAAAAATCAACTTGATCGCTGGCCGTTACAGCACCGAATGTCTTCACTATCCCGCGCATTTCAACCGAAGGGTCCTGCATAATACTACGCTCCTTTCCGGGTAGTTATAGTACAGGTGGGGAAGGCTCCGGTATCCGGAACCCGCCCCACCCGTAAGGCTGTGCTGTATGAAGATGTGTAGCAGCTGTTATTGCGGAATCGTGCCCTCGACACCCTTGACCAGCCAGTTCATGCCAAGCACCTCTTCAAGGGTCAGCTTCTGACCGTCCTTAACGGTTACATTACCCTTGTTGTCCGAGATGGGTCCGGTGAAGACCTCCAGCCCGCCACTGATGATTTTGGCCTTGGCGTCCTCCACCAGCTTCTTCACATCCTCGGGAACCTTGTTGCCGAATGGCGCCAGCTCCACCATGCCGTCCGCCATATCGCCGGAATACTGCTCACTTTTCCAGGTTCCGTCCATCACAGACTGTACAGCTTTCACATAATAAGGACCCCAGTTCCATACAGGGTTGGTTAAGTAGTTGTCCGGTGCATACTTGCTCATATCCGAGTCATTCCCCCCGGCAAAAGCTCCCCGTTCCGCCGCAGCCTGAAGGGTAGCCGGTGAATCCTGATACGCCAGCAGGACATCCGCCCCTTTGTCGAGCAGGCTGATGGCCGCCTGACGTTCAGTGGCAGGGTCATACCAGGTATTCGTCCACACCACATCCACCTTAACCGCCGGGTTGACGCTCTGCGCGCCCAGCGTGAAGGCGTTCAGATTATAGATCACCTCGCTGATCGGGAAGGCTCCCACATAGCCGAGATGGTTTTTCTTTGTCATTTTGCCTGCCGCGATCCCCGACAGATAGCTTGCCTGATAGTTTTTGCCGAAGTAGGTTCCCATGTTCTCAGCGGTCTTGTAGCCGGAGGCATGCAGGAACTTCACGTTAGGAAATTTGCCGGCCACATTCAAGGTGAAATCCATATAGCCGAAGCTTGTGGTGAACACGATGTCATGGTTCTGTGCAAGCTCTGTGATGATCCGCTCGGCATCGGCGCTTTCCGGTACATTCTCAACGAAATCCGCCTTGATCCCAAGCTCCTTCTCCATATACAGACGGCCCTGGTCATGCTGATACGTATACCCGCCGTCACCCGGAGGCCCGATATAGACAAAAGCAACCGTCGGCTTCTTCGCTGCCGGCTCTGTCGTTGCCGCCGCCTCGCTGCCTGCCGGTGTACTGGCCGCCGAAGGCTCTGCCGTTGCTGCCGCACCCGTATTAGACGCCGTATTATTCTTCGCGCACCCCGTCAGAACCACCGCCAGCAGGAACATCGTGATGATGCTGAATTTGAATGCCTGACCCCTTTGTTTCATAATTCTCCTCCTCCAGGATATCTCTTCTAATGGCTACAGCCATTAATGTATCTCTACTATACTGAGGCGCAGCACTTACGTAAATTTATATAACATAGCTTTGTGTGGTTGGATAAGAAGAGGGGGCCGATTTTGTGCTTCATGCACGAAGTCATCTCAAATTAAACTTAAAATACTGTGATATTACCTTACATAGCTTTAAAAAATAGCGAATTCACTGTCTATTCCCGCTCCGCACGCTCCATTCTCTGCTGTACTCTCCGAAGCTCTCCGGCAGCCCAGTCTCTGTGAAGGCCTGAACAGACTCTTGCGGCAGGATGAGCCCCTTATACTCCTTGGTCCGCATAATGGCAGCTATCCCCTCTTCATCGTCCAACTCCTGAAGTCCGCTGAACAGCGTGCTTGAGAAAAGGGTAGGCGGCATCAGCAGCCCTTCCTGTGCACTCGTGACATAATCAAGCTCCGGGTGCTGCTCATACGCCTGGATGAACCGGCGGATCTGAGCCGCTGTCACAAACGGCTGATCTGCCGCTGCAATGACCACCGCATCCGGCTGAAGCGAAGCTACAGCATTCAAGCCGCAGCGCAGGGAGAAGGACAGGCCCAAATGGGCCGTCAGGCAAGTCTCAATCCGCCGCATATTCTCCGCCTTCCCGGCCGGCGGCAGCCAGCCTAAAGGATCATCCGCACGCACCACTACAACCAGCGGCGCGAGCCCGCAGGTCTCCAGCTCACTGAGCATCGCCGCACCGGCTGAACCCGCGCCCGCCCTGTTCTGAGAACCTTCAGAGGCCCCTGCTCCATTACTGCGGCCTGCCGCCAAAAAGATTCCGGCCACCTTCATTGTTCTCCACTCCTTTTTTTGGGCAATCTGCTGATGGACGGCTGTTATTCGCGCTCCAGCATTCTGCGGAACAGGAATACCAGCTTCAGCTTCATGAGATCATTGATTTTTTTGAAATCGACATCCAGCAGCTCACTGAGCTTCTCAATCCGGTAAGTGGCCGTATTGCGGTGAATGAACAGCTTCTTGGCCGTCTCGTTCACATGGCCGTCATTCTCCAGGTAGACCTCCAGCGTGTGGAGCATCTCCTTAACATATTCCGGTTCCCGGCTAAGCAGCCCCCGCAGGCTGCCGTTATAGTAACGCTCCATGATCTCCGCCGGAATCTTGCTCAGCAGCAGATCAAGCTCCAGCTGGCGGTAATGCACCACATTTCCGTGTGCGCCCCATTGCCGGGCCATGCCCATACATTCCTTAATCTCGGCAAAAGCTTCCTTCAGCCCCTCCGGCTTCAGCTTCACGCTGCTGACAGCCGCCTGCGGATAATACCCTTTATCGAACTTCAGGCTGTCGAAGCATTCCTGAATCAGCGCCCGGAACTCCTCCGGCTGATGCGGCCCGGCCGGATACAGCGACACCAGTCCCTCCTCCACCAGGAAGTGAACCGCCTGCAGGCCATGCAGCACCGGATGCTCCGAATACTCCTCCTTCAGCCGCAGCAGCTCTGCCTGCCGGGCTTCTCCCGCAGCAGCCACATCGGTAAGCAGCAGTTGATACGGAGACTGGAGCAGCGTAATCTCCAGCCGGAGCGCTGCCTGCGCCAGCTCAGCGTATTTCAGCCCGTCCTTCAGGAACCGCCGCAGCAGCCCGCTGAATTCCCGGTGTCCGGCCTGCTCGAAATAATCCTCCAGTCCGGTATGCATATGATAAGAAATCAGCTCTGCCCCCTGGACGAACAGACTTTCCTCCACCGGCAGCAGCAAGGGATCAATATCGCAATAATGAAGATAACCCAGACATTTCCCGGCCTGTAGCAGCGGAAGCCGGTAGCCGGTGCCTCCGCCGAGCCGTAAGCGCTGATTGCGGGGCGCCCAGGGCCACCCTTCCAATTGCTCACTCTCGGTATATCCCGAGTTGTTGAATACTACCGCCCCCCGGTTGCTGATTACAGCCAGCGGATAACCGATGATCTCAGAGACGGTGTCCAGCAGCGGACGGCTGCGACCGGAACGCAAGGCAAGACGCATCAGCAGCCGCTGCTTCTCCATCATGCTCTGCAGGGTGTCCACGCTGCGCGACAGCTCCGCGCGGAACAAGCCGTTCATCTGGTCGGAGAAGGTGAACTGGAACGGCAGCTCGATCAGCGGGAAATTCAGCTGCTCCGCTTCCGCAATCAAGGGTGGCGGCACAGCCTCCCAGAACCGGCCCAGCTTAATGCCCAGCCCCGCTGACCCGCGCCGGTTCAGCATCTGCAGCAGTGCCGAGGCATCCTCCGGGCTGTCCTTGATCAGATAGGCTGTGGTCAGCAGCATTTCTCCTTCCTTGACCCAATCCGAGATATCGGGAGCATCCATGACATTAATCGATTTCACGATCCTGTGCTTCCCCTTGGACCCGGCAATCAGCTTCGCTTCGGATAAAGGATAAATGGACAACGCTTCTTCCACCGTAAGATGCATAGCCACCCCTCCTTCTCTACCTTCATAATAGGTTTATTCGAGTCATATGTTACTTTATGTAACATTATAGATAAAATGACCGCTGTTGGAAAGAGAAAAGTTAGAATTAGGCTCAACTATGTTAGGTAATATTACACATCGGGCGGCAGTGACTCTCATTTGGTCCCTAGAAGCTGCATAATTGCCACGTATCTTTGCACCGGCCGGATGTATGCTGTTTTTCGCATACATCCGGACCACTCACCCCCGCACCGGCCAAATGTATGCTGTTTTTCACATACATTTGGCCCGCTCACCTCGCATCGGCCCATTGTATGCTGTTTTCCACATACATCCGGACCACTCACCCCCGCACCGGCCAAATGTATGCTGTTTTCCACATACATCCGGACCACTCACCCCCGCACCGGCCAAATGTATGCTGTTTTTCGCATACATCCGGACCACTCACCCCCGCACCGCCCGGATGTATGCTGTTTTTCGCATACATTTGGTCCGCGCCCCTCGCATCGGCCCATTGTATGCTGTTTTCCACATACATCCGGACCGCTCACCCTCGCACCGGTCAAATGTATGCTGTTTTTCACATACATCCGGACCACTCACCCTCGCACCGGCCGGATGTATGCTGTTTTTCGCATACATTTGGTCCGCTCACCTCGCTGCTGGGTATTGTATTCGGTTTTCCGCATACATTTGGCCCACGCACCTCGCGCAACTAGCGGATCTCCTAACGATCAGCAAAAAGCCCTGGTTCTCTACGTTCAGAGAACCAGGGCTATGACTTCCTACTTCCATACCTCCTGTATCCAGGACAGGAGTCTCAGATCTTGTCCGTGCCCGCCGATGACGGACAGTCCCAGCGGCAGTCCGCCGGGGCCGGGCACCGGCAGCGTAACCTGCGGCAGCCCGGCCAGTCCGGCCAGGCAGCTGAGCATCATGGCGCTGCTGCGGCTCCGCTCCAGCTGCCCGGGTCCGGCGCCGCGCAGCGGGGCCGGACCCGGCACGGTCGGAAGGACGAGACAGCCGTCCTTCCCGAGCAGCGCCCGCAGCCGCTGAGTGATCCGGCTGCGCAGCATAGCGGCCGGGCTGTGATCCGCTCCGGCCAGCCCCGCCGCCCAAGCGAACCGGGCGGCAATATCCGGCCCGAAGACCGGCTGCTCCCGCCCGATCCACTCCCCATGGGTTGCCCAGATCTCGGCACCCTGCAGCTCGCGGAAGGCATCCATCCACGTCTTCAAGCCTTCAGGGGCAACCACGGCTTCAGCAGCCTGTAGCGAAGCGCCTGCCTGAAGCTTGTCCAGCCCCCGCCTCAGGTAGTCTGCACAGTCCTGCTCCACAAGCGCCCAGCCTTCCGGGAGAATGAACATCCGGGACATTCGAAGATCACCAGCAGACTCGTCAACCGCCTCACCGCCGCTCTGCTCCATACTATTCTCCATGCTCTGGGCACCTACGCCGCTGTCCGCAGACCCGAGCAAATCGCCCGACTTCTTCCTATTTTCCCCGTCACAGGCAACTACGCCGCTGTCCACAGACCCGGACAGATCGCCCGCCTTCTTCCTACTCTCTTCGCCTTGGGCATCACCATCGCTGTTCGCAGACCTGAGCAGAACGCCCGCCTTCTTCCTATCCCCCTCGCTACAGGCATCACCGCTTCTGTCCGCAGACCCGAGTAGATCGCCCGACTTCTTCCTATTTTCCTCGCACCGGGCATCTCCGCCGCTGTCCACAGCCCCAAGCAGAACGCGCCCCGTCTTCAGCAGCAGCTCCGTGCTTCCAGCGATCCAGCCCACCGTATCAAAAGCCGGGGCCAGCGGAATAACCCCCTCCAGGGATACCGCACCGTGAGTCGGACGATAACCGAATACACCGCAATAAGCGGATGGAACCCGGATAGAGCCGCCTGTATCCGTTCCGAGGGCAAAATCCACGCTCCCCGAGGCCACCGCCACCGCCGACCCGCTGGACGAGCCGCCGGGAATCCGGTTCTCCCCGTACGGATTCACCGGCGTACCGTAATGATAGTTCTCTCCGCCAAGGCTATACATCAGCTCATCCGTATGGGCTGCCCCCCGCAGCGTAGCTCCGGCTTCCAGCAGCTTGCGTACCGCAGCTGCATGGGAGTCCGAAGGTCCATGGCTGCGCAGCCAGTCCGGGTTACCGGCGGAAGAGCGGTGCCCGGCCACTGCGAAGACATCTTTTACCGTGAAGGTCAGGCCGTGCAATACCCCGTGCCCGCTGCCGGGAATCTCCAGCTCCGGGACCCTGAATGCGCCGTGCCGATTATCAAGAACCATGCTGCTCCACCCTCTCCCTCCCGGACAAACCGGGTTACTCTCACCCTGCCTCTTACCTCCTTACCTCCTTAGCTCCCTATCTCCTTGTCTCCTTGTCTCCTTGTCTCCTTGTCTCCCTATCTCCCACTCTCCCATTCCCCTTATCTCCCTATCTCCTTGTCTCCCTATTTCCCTATTTCCCCATCTCCTTGTCTTCCTATCTCCTTATCCCCTTACCTCCCTATCTCCCACTCTCCCATTCCCCTTACCTCACTATCTCCCATCCCCCTTACCTCACTATCTCCCTATCTCCTTGACCTTCCCGCCAAGAATCCAAATCGCTTACCACCCGATAGCCGCTCCATCAGAGCGGGGGTCCGTCCCCCCGCTGCGGTAGCCGTTACCGTCAATCGAGATGGCGTGGGCGTGACCCATCACCCCGTCATAGCTCTCTGCCTCACGAACCAGATGCCCCGCCTCCGCCAGCTCCGCCCGCACGGCTTCCGCCACCCGGTTCTCGATCCGCAGCTCCTGAGTCGGCTCCCCCCAGGTTCTGCCCCAGACGAAGCGGGGTTCACTCACCGCAGTCTGCGGGTCCATCCCGTAGTGAAGCATGCGCGTGAGCAGCAGGGTCTGCGTCTGTGGTTGTCCTTCACCGCCTTGTGTGCCATAGAGATAAGCCGGCTTCCCGTCCCGGCAGGCCATCGCCGGCATCAGCGTGTGGAAGGTGCGCTTGTGGGGCTCCAGCGTATTGACATGGGCGGGATCAAGCGAGAAGAAGGACCCGCGGTTCTGGAGCAGAATCCCCGTATTCCCGGCCACCACCCCCGACCCGAATTCGAAATACAGACTCTGGATGAACGACACCGCGTTACCCTCTTCATCTACTACCGCCGCATAAGCCGTATCCCTTCCAACTGGTTCGCTGCTGAGAGCAAGCGCCTTACGGGGAGAAATTGCCGCCGCGAGTTGAGCCGCATAGGGCTTACTCAGCAGACGGTCCAGCGGAATGCTGCTGAAAGACGGGTCGGTGAGCACCTGGTCCCGGTCACAGAAGCTCAGTTTCAGCGCCTCCACCAGCAGATGATAGTACTCATAGGAGCCATGCCTGATCTCCGCGAAGTTAGAATGCTCCAGAATATTAAGCGCCATGAGCGCCGTGAAGCCCTGCGAGTTCGGCGGAACCTGATAGACGGTATGCCCATGGTATCCGGTCTGAAGCGGCTCTTCCCAGCTCCCCTGGTGGTCCGCGAAATCATCGCGGGTCAGATACCCGCCGGAAGCCTGCATATAATTACTGATCTCTTCCGCAATGCTCCCTTTATAAAAAGCATCCCGGCCTCCCGCCGCAAGCGCCCGCAGCGTCCCGGCCAGCTGCCGCTGCACAAACCACTCTCCCGCCGCCGGTATCCGGCCGCCGGGAAGATACACCGCCGCCGCTTCAGGCGACAGCGCGGCTCCGGCCAGAACACTGCCGCCATGCTGGTCCGGCGACAGCGGAAAGCCCCCGGCGCTGTAGCCGATAGCCGGCTCCAGCACCTCGGCCAGGGTCAGCCGTCCATACTCCCGCTGGACGGCCTCCCAGCTATCCGCCATTCCGGGCACCGTAATGGCGCTGCGCACACCCCGCCGGGGAATGGCCTCTTCCCCGGCATAGCAGTCCCGGCGGACGGCGTAGCCCGAGCGTCCGCTGCCGTTGTAGGCCCGCACGCGCCCTTCGCTGGCGCTGTACCCCAGCCAAAAGGCGTCGCCGCCGAGCCCGGTCATATGCGGATAGACCACAGCCAGCGCCGCGCTGACTGCAACGGCCGCATCATAGGCGTTGCCGCCTTTGGCCAAAACTTGCGCGCCCGCCGCCGAGGCTAGATAATGCGGGCTGACCACCATCGTTTTCGTTCCGGTCACCGGTCCTCTCCTCATGTTCCGCCTCCGCCTCCCTTCCCTGCCGCTTAAGTTAGTGTCATTTAACAGCAGGACCTGAACCCCTGTCAACGGCTTCCGCAGGACTGTACATTTGCTGCCGCTTATTTTGTGAGCCATGCACAAATTTCAGGATGGAAGCAGGCCCAGGCCCGGCATCCCTTCTATCCGTCTGTTATATGGAGCGCAGCAGGCTACAGCCTTAGTACGCCCTCTGTGCGCCCCCCTCACTTCAGGATATATTGCGACAGCACAGCCTGCACTTCGTAGATATCGACCGATTTGTTGAAGGTTTTCTTCAGCGGCAGCCCCGCGCCCGAGATATACAGGCACAGCTCCGCATCCAGATCGAAATGCCCCGCCGTCTCCACAGAGTAATGAGTGATGCTTTTGTAAGGAACAGAGTGGTATTCGGTTTTCTTGCCGGTCATCCCCTGCTTGTCTACAAGAATCAGCCGCTTGTCTGTAAAAATAAACATGTCCCGGACCAGCTTATAGGCGCGCTCAATCTTTTCATTCGGAGCCAGAATCCGTCCGTATTCCCGCTGCACCTCCCCCAGCTCCACCTGAGTTGCATTGCCGAGCAATCCGTTAAAAATCGCCATAACTCTCCTCTTTTCCCGCAGCCGTTATAAGGTCAACGCCCCTTCGCCACACTCCATACTACTTGCAGTGCCATGCATTTATGTCTCTGCGGGAACAATTCTCCCTTGCTTATTTCGGGATTTTTGGTTACACTAGCTTTAAATTTATCAAAAAGGAGGTGTAGGAGAATGGATCACAATCGGACCAACAGTGTTATCAGCCGGCTGATTAATATTATGGCGGGCATCGTTCATGTAAAATCGGACAACGGGAGAAGTCTGTCCATTTATAAGAACTTAATAACACTACAACATTGTGAAATGCCTTTCTCGCCTACACTTCAACGGATGTCTTAACCCGAAGAATTCTCAGGCCGCAGGGAAATTTCCCTGCGGCCTTTTTATGTGCTTTTGACCGGAGGATTCGGATAACCAGAAGCGGCGAGCAGAGGGCATTCTAATAAAAGGAGCCTAACGATGATTATCTCATGTCAAAATATCCAAAAATACCACGGTGCCCAGCTCGTTCTGAGCGATGTCACCTTCGATATCCGCCAAGGCGAAAAAATCGGCCTGATCGGCCGCAACGGCTGCGGCAAAACCACCCTCTTCCACCTGCTGAGCGGAGAAGAACGTCCGGACCAAGGGCAGCTCTCCATCCGCCGGGGCAGCGTCATCGGCCTGCTTGCCCAGATTCAGGAGGTGAACGAGAGCGACACGGTCTATGCCGTCCTGCAGCGCAGCTTCGCCGAGCAGCTCGGCTGGCAGCGCCGCCTGCGGGAGCTGGAGCAGGAGATGTCTTCCTCCGGCGCGGGCGAAGACGGGCAGGCCTGGAACCGGCTGCTTAAGGAATACGGCACCCTGCAGGAGAAGTTCGAGGCCGCAGGCGGCTATGAGCTGGAAGCCTCGATCCAGCGTGTAGCCTCAGGGCTGGGGATTGGAACGGAGCAGTACGACCGCCGCTTCTCCTCCCTCTCCGGCGGAGAGAAGACCAAGGTAGGGCTGGCCGAGCTGCTGCTGCGCCGTCCCGACATCCTGCTGCTCGATGAGCCGACCAACCATCTGGACATGGAGGCTATCGAGTGGCTGGAGCAGTTCCTCCAGAGCTATGACGGCACAGTGCTGGCGATCTCCCATGACCGTTACTTCCTGGATGCCGTGGTGAAGAAGGTCATCGAGATTGAAGACGGGGAGGCTTTCACCTTCCATACGAACTACAGCGGTTATCAGGTGGAGAAGGAAGCCCGGCTCCTTCAGCAATTCGCTGACTATCAGGAGCAGCAGAAGAAGATCAAGCAGATGCAGGAGAGTATCAAAAGGCTGATTGAATGGGGCAACCGCTCCAATCCGCCGAACCCTTCCTTCCACCGCCGTGCGGCGTCCATGCAGAAGGCGCTGGACCGGATGGTCAAGGTCAAACGCCCGATCCTGGAGCGCAAGTCCATGGATCTGCAGCTCCAGCAGGAGGACCGGACTGGCAACCAGGTCGTCATCCTGGACCGGATCAGCAAGTCTTATGGGGAGCGCAGGCTTTTCTCGGCCGCCAGCGATATTCTGAGATACGGCGAGACCACCGCACTGATCGGCGGCAACGGAGCAGGCAAAAGCACCCTGCTGAAGATTATCCTCGGCCAGGAGTCACTGGACAGCGGGAGCTGTACGCTCGCTTCCCGAGCTGTCGTCGGTTATCTTGCCCAGGAAGCTGTGCCGGAGGAGGGCGGCCACTCCGTGCTGCGGTATTTCCGCGAGGAGGCCGGACTTGAAGAAGGCGAAGCCCGCGGACAGCTGGCCCGCTTCCTTTTCTACGGCAGCGATGTCTTCAAAAGCATCACCAACCTGTCAGGAGGAGAATGGACCCGGCTGCGCTTCGCGATCCTGATGCACAAGAGGCCGAATCTGCTCATTCTGGATGAGCCGACCAACCATCTGGATATTGATTCCCGCGAGGCGCTGGAGGAAGCGCTGGAGGAGTTCCCCGGCACCGTGCTGGCGGTATCCCATGACCGTTATTTCATCAACCGCTGCTTCGGCAAGCTCTGGCATATTGACGGCGGACGCTTCTCCTCCTTCCCGGGCAACTATGAATACTATAAGGAAAAGCAGGCCGAAGCCGCCCAGCGGAAAGAGGCCACACAGCCGGAATCTTCCGGGAACGGCACCGGCAAGCCCCGCTCCTTAAGCGGGCAGGTAGACCGCTCCCCTTCTGCCTCCGCCTCTGCCTCAACAGGTTCGGGTACGGAATCCGCTTCCTCCCGCCGCAAGAATACAGGGGGATCCCCCTCCGGCCCTGCCAGTCCGAACCGCAAGCCGCGTCCGGCGGCTTCGTGGGAGCAGGACATTGCCGCAGCGGAAGCGCAGCTTGCTCTTATCGATGCCGAGATGCTGGACCCGCAGCTGTCGAGCAATGCAGAGAAGCTGGCCGAGCTGCAAGGAATGAGAGATGCTGCGCAGCAGAAGCTCGATGACCTGTATAGCGGCTGGTTGAGCGAAGCGGAGATGTGAATTGTAGACAGACTAAATACTAAATCTAAGGTAGAGGTGACCGTAATGACATTAACCCCGGAAATTGCGAAATATTGGGAGAGTTATCTGGCGAAGCATCCGGAAGCGGCAGACAAATTCGACAGCGCCTGGGCGTTCGGCGACAATCCCCGGCTGGCAGATGAGCTGCTGGATCTGGTTCTTAGAGGAATCAAGACCGGGACCGCGCAAAATTATGAGTTGATTGAAGCGCAAGGGCTGACCATGCCTTTTACAGGCGGGTTATCCATCCTGCTGGACAGCACAGGGCAGCCGCGCGCGATCATCGAAACAACGAAGGTGGAGGTCGTTCCATTCGCTGAGGTAACCGCTGAATTCGCCTACTCCGAAGGGGAGGATGACCGCAGCCTTGAATCCTGGCGCTACGAGCATGAGGTGTTCTTCACCAGGGAGCTGGAGCGTGAGGGTAAGTCCTTCGACCCGGATATGCGGGTGGTCTGCGAGACCTTCCAGCTGGCGCATATCAACAACGAATCGTAAATCAATCCGCATAAAAAGGCTGCTTCTTCACTTCGAAGAGGCAGCCTTCATTGTATATGTGCAGTTAGTAGTAGTGAGACTTAGCTATTGCTGCGGACGGGTCCTAGAAATTCCAGATGCCCATCATCCAGCCGATCAACGAGATCCATAAGGGAATACTGATCAGGACACCCCATACCAGGCCCGTGGCGATATTGCCCTCTGTAGGCCGGGTCATCCCCTCCTGCGCAAGCGGAAGTCTTAGCTCTTCTTGTTCCATGCGATCCCCTCCTAAAATTCTTATCGTCAAAGCAGAGGAAAAAATGTAGACCGCCAGGCCCAAAAAGAGATGTTTTCGATAAATTTTTTAGATATAAAGGCTCAGCGGATCATCACTGTAAAGGCTTACATAAATAATATTAACCAAAAAATGTATTCATAAAACTTATATACACTCTTGGTTATCTATTATATGCAGTGCTTTAGTCCAATATTACTTCTTTTTCGGGATGATGTAAATATTGGAATAGGGTGTGCAGCTGCTCCGCCGTATTGCGCTCTTCAGACAATTCGGGCAATGCATCCTCGGCAAAAAATCCCGCACCGCTCGTCTCCACACCACCCGCCGCCTCCCCGCCGGTAATTCTGCAGAGGATGAACATTTTGTAGACATGGTACGGCTCCGGGGGATGCTGATGGAACTTCTTATCCAGCACAGCAAGCAGACGGACTGCTTCCGCCTGGTAGCCGGATTCCTCGGCAATCTCCTTCACTACTACCTCGCTTGGTGACAGTCCGATATCCGCCCACCCTCCGGGCAGTGCCCATTTTCCGTCGAGCTTCTCGTGTACGAGCAGAATTTTATCCTCCTGAAAAATCACTCCCCGGATATCCACCTTAGGTGTGCTATACCCTCCTTCGCCTGCGAAAGAGAGTCGGATACGCTCCTTGCTCTCATACGTATAATTCGCCAGAATATCCACGCTCAGCTCGCGCAGTGCCTGATAACGCTCAATATCATATACATCCTTGGCATACGTCAGTCCGGTCTGGGCAATCGCTTGAATTTCTTTGGCCCAGGTTAACCATTTCGGTTCCATAAGCACACCGCCTTCACTCGGATTTAATTACGCCCTTAATTCAAGGGGTCTACTTGCACAGCATCAGATGACGGGAGAACGCACCTTTACGCGCCACACAACGGTCTATAATTGTAAAACCGGCCGCAGCAATCATCTCATCCACAGCCTCAATCGCTACAATGACCACTCTGTCCGCAATCCGCCGCGTATGGCTCAGAATCGCAAACTGCTCTTCGGGGGTAATCCGTGAATACAGATTATAAGGCATATCCACGATGGCCGCATCGTAATGCTCCTCTATGTCTGCGATATCTCCGAGCGTAACAACACTCTCGAAGCCGAAATGAGCAATGTTCGTCCGCGCACCGGCTGCAATGAGCGGGTTAATATCACGGCCGACGACATCGATTCCCATCGACAGAGCTTCCACCATTACTGTGCCAATTCCGCAGCAGGGGTCGATCAGCTTCACACCGGGTATGCGCGGAACCGCCATATTGACCGCTGCCCGGGCTACCCGTGTGCTGAGCGCTATGGAGTAGCTGCGGGGCTTGTGCATCTGCCGGAACCAGGTTGCATTGTTCTTATGATAAGGGCCGAAGTACCAGCGTCCGCCGAGCGTTACAATCCCGTACACCAGCTCCGGATGGTTCACATCCGCCTCTCCCTCAATCCGCAGGCCGATTTCCCGCTCAATCACTCTGCGCTCACCGTATTCGATTTTGTGCTCAGGAGCCAGATCATTAGTCTTCACAAAAATAACCTTGAAGCTCTGCCCCTCCACATCTACCTGCTCCGTCTGCTTGTAGATCTCCGGGAGCGTGTCCCCTTCGTACATCACATCAATCCGCTCTTTGATAAAAGGGCTGCGGCTGACATCCGCCTCTACCCCGCTTGCAAATATAGCCGGAGGGATCTCCCGGTCGAACAGGCAGCGCAGCTCCATCCCGCACAATGAGGTCTCATCCGGCGAATGGGCATACGTATAAATATATATCGGTTCAACACTTGCAGGTATGTTCGTTGACACTACAATTTCGCTCCTGTCGCTTCCGCCGCGCTCGGCGGTTCCTTTGCTTAAACTAAGTAAGTCTATCACGGTTACTGCCAGTAATCAACAGCCTGCAAGGAAGTGTTACCTAAGCTACGCAGCTCCAGTCACCCTATGTTGAAGGGCCGGGACAATCCTTTTTTGATCCATGGGGATATCTCCAGTATAATGAATGCATTACACTGCCGAACCTGAGCCGCAGAGACCCTCCGTTATGCCTTTCGCCGCATAATACGGGTAGCTGTGGTATTAAGCAGCGAATTCCAAGGAGGTACATAACCACAATGTCATACGAAACTTACTTTCAGGCTGAGCGCGAAGCCCAGCTCACCGAACTCAAGCAATGGCTGGCTATCCCCAGCATTTCAGCCCTGTCCAGCCATAAGGAAGACATCAATACCGCAGCCGGCTGGCTGGTAGAGACCCTGAAGCGTGCGGGCCTTGAGAATATCGAGCTGCACCCTACAGCCGGTCATCCGGTGATCTATGCAGACTACCTTCACGCTCCCGGCAAGCCGACCATTCTGGTCTACGGCCATTATGATGTACAGCCGGTGGATCCGCTGAACCTGTGGACTACGCCTCCGTTTGAACCGGAGATCCGTGACGGCAAGCTGTATGCGCGGGGAGCTACAGACGACAAGGGCCAGGTATTCATGCATATCAAAGCCATCGAGGCTATCCTCAAGCAAGAGGGCACGCTGCCAGTCAACATCAAGCTCTGCATCGAAGGGGAAGAAGAGATTGGCAGCGTCAACCTGCCGCCATTCCTGGAAGCCAACCAGGACAAGCTTGCGGCAGATGCCGTTCTCGTCTCGGATACCTCCCTGCTGGAACGCGGACGCCCCGCCATCTGCACCGGGCTCCGTGGTCTCTGCTCGATGGAGGTCACAGTGAACACCGCATTGACTGATTTGCACTCCGGCTCCTACGGCGGCGGCGTTCCCAATGCGCTGCATGCGCTGGTCTCGCTGCTCAGCACCCTTCACGATGACAAGGGCCGCGTATCTGTAGAAGGCTTCTACGAAGGTGTGCCTGCCCTGTCCCCGCTGCTGCGCGAAGAATTCGCCAAGCAAGGTGTGGATGAAGACAAAATCCGGACCGCCCTCGGCCTGGAGCAATTGTACGGCGAAGAAGGCTACACCTTCGTGGAACGGGTCGGCGCGCGTCCAACGCTGGAGCTGAACGGCGTATACGGAGGCTTCCAAGGCGAAGGCAGCAAGACAGTAATCCCGAAGGAAGCCCATGCCAAGATTACCTGCCGCCTGGTCGGCGACCAGGACCCGCAGCACATCCTGGATGCCGTTGAAGCCCATCTGAAGGCTAATATCCAGAGCGGCGCCAAGGTTCAGGTGAAGCAGATGGAAAAGGCACGCGCCTTCAACATCGATCCGTCGCACCCGATCCTGCAGACCGCTGCCGATGCTTACGGCAAGGTCTACGGCACCCGCGCCCTCTTCACCAAAGACGGCGGCTCCATCCCGATCATGGAGAGCTTCGCCCGCATCCTGAAGGCGCCGGTCGTCTTGATGGGCTTCGGACTCGATGACGAGAATCTGCATGCGCCGGACGAGCATTTCAACCTGGAGAACTTCGACAAAGGCCTGCTGACCCTTGTCGAGTTCCTGAAGACCGTCTAACGTCCAAGGCAGACGGCTTACCTGTCATCGGGACACATTTATCAGCAAAGGCAGGCCCCCGAAGGATCGGGGGCCTGCCTTTTTCAACAGATGGATTAGCTGTGGCTGGTGTAGCCGGTGTGACTTGTGACACCTGTGCTCATTCTCTCTTACTGCCGACTTTCAGCGAGTTCAGGTGCAATAATGCTCCTCATTTCTGCTTACCGTCAACTTTCGGCGAATTCAGGTGCACTAATGCTCCTCATTTCTGCTTACCGTCAACTTTCGGCGAATTCAGGTGCACTAATGCTCCTCATTTCTGCTTACCGTCAACTTTCGGCGAATTCAGGTGCACTAATGCTCCTCATTTCTGCTTACCGTCAACTTTCGGCGAATTCAGGTGCACTAATGCTCCTCATTTCTGCTTACCGTCAACTTTCGTCTAAGTTTTATATGCTGGAGCGTATGCAGTCTTTGTGCTACTACTCACCTTTGCAATCCAGCCATCTAATTTCTCGTATGGCCACAGCTGGCGGAATCAGTGGGATTTATCCCCTTGATTTTCACGTATAACTGACTTTCAGATGCATCAGTGGGATTTATCCCTCTCATTTTCCCGTTTAGCCAACTTTCAGCCGTATCAGAGGGATTTATCCCTCTCATTTTCACCTATCGCCCAATTCAGGCCGAATTAGAGGGACTTTTACCTTTGAAAGAATCCGCACCCTACTTTCAGCAGATTTAGTAATTGTTCTGCCAGTATGTACTATCCCTTATGTTCTGTCCCTATGTACTCACGTATCTTCTATCACTAGGTACTCCCTCACGTCCTGCCACTACGTCTTCTTCCCTGTACCCTATCCTCCCTGACCAGCATTATCCACACATTCTAGTTCCCTGCAACAACTCCGAAATAACAAAAAAACCCTTGCGGACAAGGATTTCGGAAGTTAAATATGGAGCGGGTGATGGGAATCGAACCCACGCTATCAGCTTGGAAGGCTGAAGTTCTACCATTGAACTACACCCGCAACTCGAATTGAGTACAAGAAACATTGTAGCATCACTACGAATAAATTGCAACCCTATTACATTCAGATAACGGAGGTTAGGTCACGATGGCATTTCCAGCAGAGGCTTCAGGAAGGACTGTTCGAATTCGGCCGCCTTCACCGGCTTGCTGAACAGATACCCCTGGGCCTCATGGCAATGCTGCTGGCGCAGAAAGTGCAGCTGCTCCTTGTTCTCCACACCTTCAGCGGTGACCTTGAGCTTCAAATGGTGCGCCATCGAGGTAATTGTAGAGACAATCGCGGCATTGTTGCTGTCCTCCATGACATCGGATACGAAGGAACGATCAATCTTCAAGCGGTCAATCGGCATATTCTTCAGATAGTGCAGTGAGCTGTAGCCTGTGCCGAAATCATCAATGCTGATGCATACGCCAAGTCTTTTTAGGCGGTTCAACTGGTCGAAGGCGGTCTCCTTGTCCAGAGTCATACTCTCGGTAATCTCCAAATCCACGTAGCAGGGATCTAGACCGATATCCTTCAGGATGGCATCAATTTTGCCGGCCAGATTGGGCTGCAGAAACTGGCGCATCGAGAGGTTAATGGACACGCAAATCGGATGATAGCCGGCATCCTGCCACATTTTATTCTGCATACAGGCCGTCTTAAGCACCCATTCCCCAATGGGGACAATTAACCCGCTCTCTTCAGCGATAGGAATGAAATCCACCGGAGAGACCAAGCCGCGTTTGGGATGGTTCCAGCGCAACAGCGCCTCCATGCCGACAATCTCTTCTGTCTCAAGCAGTACCTGGGGCTGATAGACCAGATAGAACTCCCCCCGTTCCAGCGCCCGGCGCAGATCGTTCTCCAGCTTGAGCCGTTCCTTCGCCTTCATCTGCATAGCCGGAATATAGCGGCGGATCTCCACCCCCTGATCCTTGGCATTGTGCACCGCTGTGTCTGCATTCTGTATCAACTGCTCTGCCGTATCTCCATCCCCGGGGTAGATGCTTACCCCCAGACTCAGCGAGATATGGTATTCGCCCGACTCCAGGCCTACCGGTGTCTCGAACAGGCGCAGCAGCTCACCCGCCCGGACCAGACAATTCTCCAGACCCGTCCGCTCCGTCATCAGAAAAGCAAACTCGTCCGCTCCCATACTAAAGAGCTCTTCATTGACTCTAACCTCATCCCCGATCCGCCGGGCGACCAGCTGCAGCAGCAGATCTCCTGCATAATGGCCAAGAGAGTCATTGATATTCTTGAAATGGTTGATGTTCATAATGACCAGCCCGGCGAAGCCGCGGCTTTTGTCCTGCTCACTCTGGAGCACCACCTCTTCCATGCGCTGCATCAGGCGGCGTCTGTTCGGAAGACCTGTCAGCTCATCGTGGTACGCCAGATAATTAATCCGCGCTTCCGCCTGCTGATTCTCCTGAAATGGCTCCTCAATCGTCAATCTGTAGACCCCGGTCAGCAGAAGATAATAGGCCGCTGCGCTGCTGAGCATCCCGAAGAGATAATCCAATTCTCCGACACTGAACAGATTCATGAAGAAGACCTGAGCCAGTGAGAAAAATACAAGGGAACGGATAATAATCAGCAGAGAGGCTGACTTTTCGCTTTTGCCAGGATAGATAATAATCGCAGCACCAAGCAAATAGACGAACAGTATCGCCATGTTCATCAGGTCTCTTGCCGTTTCTGCCCATGGTTCGTCCGCCAGCCCGGAGACAATCAGGTTGCCGAGACCAAACACAGCCAAAGACAGCAGAATCACCACAAAAGCATTCCGAAACACCTTCCCCTTGACGCCGTTTCCTACAAGCTGGTCTTCTCTGCTGAAAATAAGCATAATCCCCAGTGCACTGGCCAGCCGGGAGAACGTCAGGAGCCATAAGGACTGCTCCGGGCTGATATACGAGATGATTCCGGGAATACCTACAAACCCGAGTACATGCAGGAAATCAAAAATGCTCACCCCCAGGAACAATGCAGAGGTGTACAGCCTAGCCTTAGATAGACTATTGGCGAACAGCAGCCAGCCCTGGGCAAAAATCGCAAAACCGAACGCGACAGTACAGCAGCCCAAAATAAGGTAAAAGGCTATCAGTAAATCCTTGTCCTCGATTCGGCCCAGCGGTGTACGAAAAATCTGGATCAGAAGGAATAGCACAGCCCCCAAAATAGCCGCATGAATCGTCTTTCTCTCTTCTTGTCTCATAAGTCCCTCGCGTCTAAAAATAATATCTATAAAGTCAGATGGATGTGTATGATGTCCTATGTATAAATATCGGCTAGATAGCTCTGTAAAGTTACATTGATCACCTACTAATATTGTAAGGAAGCAGATTCGGCAGAAAAAAAGCACCTGCCTACAAACAGAGGCCAGTGCTTTCTCCTTCCAGACGGTTATTTGTCCCCGAAATTGACCTCGGGTGTTGTCAGTGTGTCATAGAAGTCAACCGCCTTATCTTTATCGGCCGAAGATCGCAGCGCCATTGCCGAGCGGGGATGCTCGTCCAGCGTTCCTGTAATCATATACGGAATGATATAGCCCCACTCTTCCTTCTCCCGCAGAGGGATCATCAGGTTCTCAATGATATCCAGAACAGGCCGGAGCGTATAATTCGTATTCTTCAGATGGGTAACCAGCAGCTCTGTAGGACAGTTGCCTGCGGCGCGGCCCATTCCATAACAGGAAGCATCCAGCAGCTCTACCCCCTTCTCGGCTGCAATCAGCGTATTGGAGAAGGCCAGCTGAAGATTGTTGTGGGTATGCACACCGAGCCGCTTCTCCGGAAGATGTGTCTTGAACTTCTCTACCAGGTAATGAAAGTCATTATGATCCAGGCTGCCGTAAGAATCCACGATATAGACTACATCAACTACGCTCTCACGGATCTGCTCGAAGGCTTCCAGCAGCTCATTCTCCATCACATTGGACAGGGCCATAATATTAATGGTCGTCTCATAGCCCAGGTCATGGAAGGTCTGCACCAGCTGAAGGGCCTTGTCCACATCCTTGCTGTAACAGGCCACACGGATCAGATCGAGCATGCTCTCGCTGCGCGGCAGAATATCATTCTCGTCCACCCGGCCGATATCGACCAGAGCCGACAGCTTCGTATGCCCCTTTTGCGGAATGACCTTGCGCAGGAAGTCATCATTCAAAAAGCGCCAAGGGCCTGCACCCTCTGCCCCTTTGAGCAGCTTCGGCGAGTTCTTATATCCGATTTCCATATAATCAACACCGGCTTCATTCAGTCCGGCATATAATTTCTGAACAAATTCAATACTGAAATCCCAGTTATTTACCAATCCCCCATCACGGATGGTACAATCGACAATTTTACTATGATTAGTCTTCACAATCTGTTCTCCCTTCGGGGTATCTCTTTAGTACTATGCTTATATTATCGTTCAATCATACTTTAATGAAGAAGATATTGTAAAGAAAATTTCAGTAATCTTCATATCGATTTTCGCTAACAGAAACAATGACATTAATCACAGAATAAATGGCAGTAAAATGCTACATTACAAGAAATCATTGAGATTGATTATCAGTCTCTTTCGGAGGGATAACAATGGCTCTAACATCCTGCTCCTTGCTGCGTTTGCAACCAGGCACTACCGGCTCCATTCAAAGAATTGAAGGCATGAATCCAATTTTGCGCCGCCGTCTGGCCGATCTGGGAGTATCTGAGGGTGTAATGATCCGTCTTAAGGGCAAAGGGCCGTTCATGGGTCCGATTACGCTTGAATGTAACGGTCAGCTATTTGCTATCCGGCGGAAGGAAGCATCTATGATAGAGGTGAAAGTATCATGAGCTCCATCGCACTTGTGGGGAACCCCAACACCGGGAAAACCTCGCTGTTCAATACCCTGACTTCCTCCTACGAATACGTAGGGAACTGGGCAGGCGTTACGGTTGAGAAAAAAATCGGCAGTCTGAAGAACGGAGCCGGGAAGCTCATCGATCTGCCTGGAATCTACTCCCTTCACCCCCTCTCCCGTGATGAGGGCGTAGCCGCACAATATCTAATCGAAGAAACCCCTGAAGCACTTATCAATATTGTCGATGCCTCGCAGTTGGAACGAAACCTGCTGCTTACCCTGCAACTGCTGGAGTATGGCAAGCCGACGATCCTCGGACTGAATATGACCGATGTTGCCAAGGCGCGCGGCATTCAGGTGAACCCCGACATTCTTTCGGAACAGCTCGGTATTCCCGTGCTGCCGCTGATTGCCCGGACAGGCAAAGGAACCGGTCAGGTGCTTAGCGTGCTGGAGCAGCCTTCCCATATCCCGCCTGTTACCTTCCAGTTGAATTATGGCGAACTCGCTGAAGAAGCCATAGCCTCCATTGTTACACATTTGCAAAAGATCTCTGGCCTGCCTAATCTCCGCTGGGTTGCTCTCCAACTGCTGGAGCAGAACCCGGTAATCCTGGAACTGCTTAAGAAGCGGACGGATATTTCCGGCTTGCTGCTGATTGCAGATACCGCTCAGACCCGGCTGCAGCGGGAGAAGCTTGCACTCACTCTTCCCCAGTGGATTCGCTCGGTCCGCATGGACTACATCCGCAAGGTGTGCGCTGAAGCGATAGACTCCACCCTGCAAAAACCGCATAATCTGACCGAACGTCTGGATTCCATCCTTACCCACCGTTTTCTCGGACTGCCCCTGTTCATCCTGTTTATGTATGTCATGTTCAAAACTACCTTTGACTGGATTGGCGGGCCGTTGTCAGATCTCTTGGATGGCTTCATCGGCGGTCAGCTCAGCGATTGGACGAATTCGCTGCTGGGGGCCATCGGGGCTTCGGAATTCACGCACGCACTGATCGTTGATGGTCTCATCGGCGGTGTGGGCGGCGTGCTCGTATTTGTTCCACAGATATTCATCCTGTTCCTGATGATCTCCTTCCTGGAGGATTCCGGGTATATGGCCCGTGTCTGCCTGCTGATGGACAGCACGATGGAACGGATGGGACTGAACGGCAAGGCCTTCATTCCGTTCATTATCGGCTTCGGCTGCAACGTACCGGCGATTATGGCGGCCCGAAGTATTGAACAGCCCAAGGACCGGATGCTGACGACACTGCTTATGCCGCTGATGTCCTGTTCTGCCCGGCTTCCAGTCTATCTGCTGTTCGCAGCGGTCTTCTTCCCTGCCCAGCAAGCTGCAGCTGTACTCTCTATGTATGTCATGGGTGTTGTATTTGCCCTGGTTCTGTGTAAGTTCTTCTCCAAGTACCTGTTCAAGAATGAGGCGTCTATCTTCATTATCGAGCTGCCTCCTTACCGGATGCCGCAGCTCAAGACACTGAGCCGCAGCACCTGGGAGAAGGGCAAGGGCTTCCTGCGCAAAGCAGGGACCATTATCCTGGCCGGCTCGGTCCTGATCTGGCTGATGTCCTACGCTGGTCCTGGCGGTCTCAATGTGGACATGGATCACTCCTTCCTGGCCAAATTCGGCGGCTTCATTGCCCCGCTGCTGCAGCCGCTCGGCTTCGGAACATGGCAGGCGGGATCTACTCTGGTGCCCGGTTTCCTCGCTAAAGAGGTTGTGGTCTCTACCATGAACATCATCTACCATGCCCCGGATACAGCGGGACTGGAAGGCCAGATTGCTTCAGTCTTTACACCGCTTAGCTCGATCAGCTTCATGGCCTTTATCCTGCTCTACATTCCTTGCCTGGCCACTGTCGGCGTTATCAAGAAAGAGACTGCGTCCTGGAAATGGACATTCTTCTCCATGGGTTACTCTCTGGTATTGGCCTATGCGGTGTCACTGGTGATCTATCAAGGAGGACGTTTGCTCGGATGGTCGTAGCCCCGCAGCAAGTCCAAGTTATTTTGAGAGGAAGCGATGACGGCAATGATCGTTAATATTGTGATTGTGGCGCTAATATTCGGGTATTCCGGCTGGATGATCTACCGCCATGTACAGAAAGGCAAGCAGGGGGCCTGTGCAGGCTGTGACAAGGGCAAGACCTGTCCCGCAGCAGCGATGGATTCACCTCTGTCCTGCGGCAGTGCTTCACTGGGCAGCAAGCGCTAGGATGCAGTTCTAGCGGATACAGACTTAGTATTCTTTCGTTTAGAAACCTTGGCATGCGGGTATGTTAGTTATAAGCTTTTAACAACCAGACTATTGCCAAGGAGGAATAACCATGAACACCAAGAAGACTTTGTTTACAACGGTAGCCTTGGGAGCCGCCTACTTGCTGAAGAATAAGAATACACGGGATAAGATTATGAATGGCGTCCAATCCCTGACAGCCCAGATGAAGGCCCGTAAATAGGCTGCTATTCCCGCAGTTATGAGAAGCAGGATTCCAAATGAACAAAGAGCCGCAGGTCTCAGGAAACTGAGAATCTGCGGCTCTTTGTGTCTGTTTGGACAATTCGGTCTAGGCCTCAGGGGAGCGGTAATCTGGTTCAGCTGCAGCGCTCAGCAGATATTCCAGCAAGGTGCGGACCATGATGCCGGTGGCGCCCTTAGGATTCACACCCCGTTCCGCAGACAGAAAGGCAGTCCCTGCAATATCCAGATGCACCCACGGCAATCCCTCGGCGAATTCTCCGATGAACAGCCCCGCCGTGCTGGCAGC
Organism: Paenibacillus sp. FSL P2-0089; assembly: GCF_038595095.1. Taxonomy (NCBI): domain Bacteria; kingdom Bacillati; phylum Bacillota; class Bacilli; order Caryophanales; family Paenibacillaceae; genus Paenibacillus; species Paenibacillus sp. FSL P2-0089. The sequence continues at coordinate 1,238,332 of NZ_CP152006.1, read as the reverse complement.
CCCATATCGCCCGGCAGCATTGCGGAGATCCGCAACCTCGCTTGTCAGCATCTCCCGGAATTCAGGATAGACAGGCAACGGCCAGATGTGCTCCCCTGACAGCCTTGAGGCTGCCAGAAGCTCTTCCAGGAATGCTTGATCATTCGTTACTGCCCCTGTAGCCACATCTCCCAGAATCGACACCACAGCTCCTGTCAGCGTGGCTACGTCAATGATCCGCTGTGCGCCCCATTCCCGGGCATAGGTGAGCGCATCTCCCAGAATGATCCGTCCCTCCGCATCAGTATTGATGATTTCGACCGTTCTTCCACTGAGGGTAGTAATGATATCGCCCGGTTTATAAGCATTCGCTGCCGGCATATTCTCTGCCGCCGGAATCAGCATGACCACATTGACCTTGGGACGCAAATGCCCAAGCGCATCCATAACCGCCAGAACGGCTGCGGCCCCGGCCATGTCACTGAACATGCTCTCCATGCCCGGTGCCCGCTTCAGGGAGATGCCCCCGGTATCGAAAGTGATTCCTTTGCCGACCAAGCCCACTGCGTTCTCCCATTGATTCGTCCCCTGATAGCGGATAACAATCATGCGGGGAGGATTCACACTGCCGCTGCCGATCGCAAGCAAGCCGCCCATTCCCTTAAGCGCAAGCTCCCGTTCATCCAGTACTTCAGCCGGAAGCCCGTGCCGCTGTGCAATTTCGATAGCAGCCACTGCAAGACCCGAAGGAGTCAGCAGATTCCCCGGACGGTTGGTCAGATCACGGGCAAGGTTGGCAGCCTCCCCGAAAGCCTTCCCCCGCTTGATGCCTTGTCTCCAGGCTTCCTCTTCTGCTGCTTCGCTCTTGCCTTCCGTACGCAGATGTACCGTATCTATACCCGTATAGGCTGCCTGGTCCAGCTTATAGTGTCTTCTGCGGTACGACCCCAGGACCAGCCCTTCCGCGATGGCCTGGCCGGCCTGCTCCGCCTTCAGCGCCCCAGTCAGCCCGCCCGGTACCGCCAATATCTGCACAACCAGCGTAGCGGCCTTCAGCCTATAAGCTGCCCTGGCGGTCTGCGCCATCAGCTGCCGCAGCTCGTGCATCCCCATCTGGCCCTTTCCGCTTCCGGCCAGAATGACCACAGGCTGCTCAGGCTGCTCCATTAGGGGCAGGATATACACTTGCCCCTGTTTGCCGCTGAACAGGCCCGCTGCGGACAATAGGCGGACTCTCGCGGCCCAATCTGCCGGAAGTCCTTCTCCCTGTGCCTGTGCCTCTGAGATGATTAGACATACAGCATCTCCTTGCGGTGAAGCTTTACCGGCATCACTGCTCCATTCAAAGATCAAGCTCCATCCCTCCGACTAACGCAGATAAGGCTGATCTCCCGCACTTGTTCGTGCATTGCAGGAATCAGCCCTTACATATTGATTATAACCCGAATGAACTCCACCGAGAACAACGGGCTTAAGATAGCATTAGTGAGTAAGCGGAAGCGAAATGACGAACCGGGTTCCTTCATTCAGCCGGCTGCTGACCGAGATGCAGCCGCCATGATTCTTGATGATCCGGTCACTGACGGAGAGTCCGAGTCCCGTCCCATTCTCCTTCGTGGTGAAGAACGGATTGAACAGTCTGTCAAGCGTGCAGATATCCATTCCCTTACCGTTGTCAGAGATGAAGATGCGCACCTCTGTTCCTTCTTTACGTGCGCCTACCTCAATCCGGCCTACAGAATCATCCACCCGCTCCGAGATCGCTTCCATCGCATTTCTGATCATATTTAGCACAACCTGCTTCATTTGCTTAATATCCCCTGAGATGACCAGGTCCTCCTGGAGCACCTGCAAGTTGATCTGGCAGCCCTTCATCAGCGCCTCGCTCTCTGTAAGCAGGACCACTTCCTTCAGCAAGGCAGAGACAGGAATCATGCTGATCTGCGGCACAGAAGGCTTGGAGGAAGTCAGAAATTCATGAATAATGTCATTGGCACGGTCAATCTCCGCTAATATAATCTTCGCATATTCTTCTTTGCCAAGCAGATGCAGATGGGGATGAAGCAATTGGATGAACCCCCGGATAGCCGTCAGAGGATTGCGGATCTCGTGGGCGATGGAGGCCGATAACCGGCCCAGCATGGCCAGGCTGTCGTTCTGGTAGGCCGTCTGTTCAATCAGCTTGTAGTCGGAGATCTCTTTGAATGTGAACAGGTAGCTGCCCTTCATTTCCTCTCCGCTGGACAAGGTTGCGCGCCAGTACCGTCCATATTCATCTACAAATTCATAGCTTGGCTTACCTTTGAGCACCATTTCACGATAACTCCTGAGCACCTGTTTCTTCTTGAAGCGGCTGAGCTGAATATGGGATAACAGATGATGCAAGGTGCAGCCCAGAAGAGAGTGACGGTTAAGCTCCAGAATGCCGTACATCTGCTTGTTGACGAAAGTCAGCACACCCTCATCATCAAAAAGCAGAATCCCGCTGTCGATGTGCTCCAGCACATCCTCAAATGTGGTATCCATCGGACCAGATTGAAACGTTCTTGCCGATAATAGCAAGCTTTCCTGATATTGGCTTATCACGATACGAAGTTCCCCCTTTTACTGCAATTGACGAAGACGCTTAAGCGACATCAAATTACTATGTATCTGAGTATATGACGAAGCCGCCAGAACATTCGAAAATCGTATTGTATTATCCAACCGTTTCAACTATATTCCAATCATATCCAAGAGAAGAAGACAACGCAATCAGAGAATCTGTCGAATGGCAAAAATATTCCTAAAATGATTCTTAAGACACATTTAAGTGGGAGGGGAATGATTTATTTCCTGCAAATACATTGAAAAGAGCCCCCGCCAGGCGGCAGGAGCTCACTGATTTATAACATGATGGCGGCAGGATCAAGACAGATATTCAAGCCTTCTGCTGGAGCCGGTGACGCCGCTGGCTCATAACAGCCAGACGCTTCTTCAGCTCACGTTCCCATTTGGAGTCGCCGATCTGTTTGGCAACCGCCAGCAGGTCCAGCGACATATCGATCTGGCTGCGTATGATCGCGAGCGGGTCCTCGCTCTCCATATTGATGACGTTCTCGAAGATCGCTTCCTCTTCCTCCATCACATAATCCTGGAAATCCACATCCGTGACGCCGTCGCCATGGGCATATTCCGCCAGAATTTCATATTCATTCTCGACTTTGTAATGTACCTCTACCCGGTGGCATACCGGACAAAAAAGCAGGGGAACATTATGGACTTGCGTGCGATAATGCTTTAGGGTTCCCTTCGTTCCAACCATACTCGCTCCACAGCAAAAGCTCATTTTTGTTCACCCTCCTTGAGTGTTGTCGTTGATTTGATTTCCTATTAGTATATTACAAAACAGCGGGAGAGATTCCTCTCCTTACAAGCTATATATTAACCTTTATGCCCATTTTCAAACGTCATTCCATATCTTTGCAAAAAACCTCCTTGAAGGGAATAATGCTTCCCGCAAGGAGGTCCTCTTAGTATATCAAAGATCGCGGTTCATGAGGCCCGGAAGCTTACAGGTTCTTGTCGCCTGGCTTCCAGTTCATAGCGCACAGCCCACCGGATTGGAGAGCCTGCAGCACACGCAATGTCTCTTCAACGCTGCGGCCCACATCGTTATGGTTAACAACCTGATACTTCAGTTCACCTTCAGGATCGATGATGAACAGTCCGCGCAGCGCAATGCCTTCTTCTTCAATCAGGACGCCATAATCGCTGGCAACCTTCTTCGTGATATCAGAAGCCAGCGGGAAGTTGATCTGGCCAAGACCGTTCATATCCTTAGGTGTAGACAACCAAGCCTTGTGGCTATGGATGGAGTCGATGCTCACACCTAGAATTTCTGTATCAAGCTCTGCGAAATCAGCAGCAGCATCACTCAGGGCTGTGATTTCAGTTGGACATACGAAGGTGAAATCAAGCGGATAGAAGAAGAATACAAGCCATTTGCCGCGATAGTCGGACAAGCTTACCTTACCGAAATCCTTACCGTCGCCTGTTACTGTCTCCATGAAGAAGTCAGGAGCGGGTTTACCTACCAAACGTTCTGCCATTGCTTAAATCCTCCTTTTGATTATGTAAGAAAAACAGCTACCGGACCGTTGCCGGATGCAATATGCTTTTCTTGATTTTATTGGATGGTTACATTCTTACGGGTACAGACCAAATGTTATCATCGTACAAAATCAAAGTCAATATTACATTGATTACTTTTTTATAATAATTATAAATAAGCAACATTTTGTGAAGTTTTTCTTCATTCTGCGTCAAAAGGGATACATGTGGTAGAACTAGGCTTTGCGGATAGCGGCTACAATCAGGTCGCCCATCTCTGTGGTGCTGATCGCCTTGCTCTTATCAACTGCGATATCGCTCGTCCGGTGACCGGCATCCAGTACCTCCGCAACTGCGGCTTCAATGGCTGCGGCTGCATTCTCGTAGCCGAAGGTCATACGGAACATCAGTGCAAGCGACAGGATCGTAGCGATCGGGTTCGCCAGCCCCTGTCCGGCAATGTCAGGCGCGGAGCCGTGAACCGGCTCATAGAGTCCGTAGCTGCCTTCTCCCAGTGAAGCGGAGGCCAGCATACCAATGGAGCCTGTCAGCATCGCTGCTTCATCGCTCAGGATATCACCGAACATATTCTCGGTCACGATGACATCGAAGCTCGAAGGACGGCGCAGCAGCTGCATCGCACAGTTATCCACCAGCACATGCTCAACTTCAACCTGCGGATATTCCGGCGCCAGTCTGTTCACCACTTCACGCCACAGACGGGAGGTCTCCAGAACGTTGGCTTTGTCGACACTCGCCAGCTTGCCCCGGCGCTTCCCGGCAATCTCGAACGCCTGGCGTACAATCCGCTCCACTTCAGTGACGTTGTAGACACAAGTATCTACCGCTTCTTCCCCATGCTCACCTTGACGGCGCAGCTTGTCCCCGAAGTAGATCCCGCCTGTCAATTCACGCACGACCATCAGGTCTGTGCCTTCCAGGACCTCCGGCTTCAGCGTCGAAGCATCCTTCAGACAATCGAAGACCACCGCCGGACGCAGATTGGAGAATAGGCCAAGCGCCTTGCGGATACCGAGCAGTCCGGTCTCCGGACGCAGCTCCTTAGGATTGTTATCCCATTTCGGTCCGCCTACGGCTCCAAGCAATACAGCATCGGCGCTGCGGCAGATCGCAAGCGTATCCTCAGGCAGCGGAGTTCCGCGTTCATCAATGGCGATTCCGCCGAACAGGGCGTGCTCTGTTTCAAATGTATACCCGAACAGCTCTTCCGTTCTTTTCAATACCTTTTCCGCTTCCGCCACAACTTCAGGTCCGATACCGTCCCCGGCAATTACGGCGATTTTTTTGACCTCGCTCATTCCTGTCACTCCTTAGGTAGTCCTGCTGGTCGCAGACATAGTTCTTCTGTATATTGTTGTATCATAACGAAGGACAAAGGACAAAGATATAGATTCTATCACGTTCATAGATATAGCCTATAAGTGAGACAAATCCCTAATTTGCCCTTGTCCCGCCAATTGATTACAATTAATGGGTAGGTGAAATTATCGGATCTCTAATCATATGGAAGAGGAGTGATCTCAAGATGCAATACGTGAAGCTTGGCAAGTCTGGTATGAAGGTAAGCCGCCTCTGTCTGGGAACGATGAACTTCGGTCCCATCACCGACGAGAAGGAAGCCTTCCGGATTATGGATGCGGCTCTGGACGCGGGAGTCCAGTTTTTTGATACCGCCAATGTGTATGGATGGGGTGAGAACTCGGGTCTGACCGAGACTATTATCGGCCGCTGGTTCAAGCAGGGCGGCGGACGCCGTGAGAAGGTTGTCCTGGCGACCAAGGTCTACGGGGCGATGAGTGACAAGCTGGATGGACCCAATGATGAAGGCGGCCTCTCCTCCTACATTATCCGCCGCCATCTGGAGGGCTCCCTGCAGCGTCTGCAGACCGATCACATCGAACTCTACCAGATGCACCATATCGACCGTAACGTGTCCTGGGACGAGCTGTGGGGCGCCTTTGAGCTTGCGGTCAGCCAAGGCAAGATCGGCTACACCGGCTCCAGCAACTTCGCCGGCTGGGATATTGCCGTTGCCCAGCAGGAAGCGAAGGCCCGCGGGTTCCTTGGACTGGTATCCGAGCAGCATAAATACAGCCTGACCTGCCGTCTGCCGGAGCTTGAGGTTCTGCCTGCGGCGCAGCATCTGGGCCTCGGCATTATTCCGTGGAGTCCGCTTGACGGAGGGCTGCTGGGACGCAATGCGCTGAAGAAGATCGAGGGCAGCCGCAGCGGCGGCAACGCGGAGCGTGTGGAGCAGCACAAGAAGCAGCTTGAGGCCTTTGCGGAGCTGAGTCTGGAGCTGGGCGAGCCGCAGGATAATATCGCTCTGGCCTGGCTGCTGGCCAACCCTGCCGTAACAGCCCCAATCATCGGACCGCGTACGCTGGAGCAGTTCGAGAGCGCGCTGCGCAGCCTGGAGGTCGTTCTGGACGAGTCCGTGCTGAAGCGTCTGGACGAGATTTTCCCCGGACCCGGCGGTGCGGCTCCGAAGGCTTATGCATGGTAATCAGAACTAACTGGCTGCAGCCTGCATAACCTCCCGATATCATTTCTTCTCTTACAATAAAGAGCTGTTCACCGGCATAACGTATCCGGTGAACAGCTCTTTATGCTTCTATGTCTTTTATTGCGCCGTATCCACTGTTATAGAACCATTGCTGGTGGACAAGGTGACCTCATGGGTGCCTTTTCCAAGTACAGCCGTTCCATGGTCCTCATCGTCGCCGCCCCAGTCCACGTTGCCTTTAAGTGATCCGTTACTGGTATCTGCCGTAATCTTGGCATCCGTTACCGCCGGAAGACCCAAGACAATCTTGCCGTTGCTGGATTTCAGTTCCCATGCACCTGTGATTGCCGAATTGACTGTAATCTTGCCGTTGCTGCTTCTGGCCGACACAGCGCCGTCAATATTCCCCAGCGTAATCGCACCGTTCGAGCTAACCAGGTCTGCTCCGCCCTGTACATTCTTTACCGTCAGCGTGCCGTTGCTGCTATGAGCCTTCACCCCTCCGGAGACATCATGGATATCCATCGTTCCGTTGCTCGTATCCACATTAATGCCTGCGGCCAGCCCCCCGGCTTCGATGGAACCGTCACTGGTCTCTACCTGAGCGGCCAGATTCTGCGGAATGCCGACATTCAGATATGGCGCATTGTTATTAAAGCCGATCTGGATATTGGAGAGCCAGCCTGAATCTCCTTCCAGCTCCATCACAAGCGTGTCGCCCTCGGTCGTCACTTTCCATTTACGCTCCAGAGCACTTGCCGCTTCATTGTCTGTATTGCCCGGCAGCTCCAACTTTCCTTCATACGTCAGTGTGCTCCCATCCACACCTTGGAGCTTAACCTTGCCTTGGGGCAGATCAATCCGCACATTCTTAATATCCTGTTGCACTTCTACCTTCCCGTTCACCGGCACCAGCTTGGTATTGCCGAAGATACTGCTCAGCGAGCCTCCGGCCAGCACCGTCTGTGCCCCGCTTGCCGCGATAAGCACAATGATCAGCAGAATGGCCCAGCCGCTTACGCGGCTTTTGACATCTGATTTAATGAAGAGCCTAAGCAGCATCTCCAGGCCGAACAGGATAAGCAGGGCCGGCCAGATATAACCCAGCACATCGTACGTGATTACACCATATTGAGCCATGACTACAATAACGCCTACTATTATGCACCCTATTGCGGCGGTAAAGCTGCCGATTTTCCATCTCCCCATCGTTTAATTCCCCATTTCACTATACTTTTGAATTATTCTTCAGCATTCTGAATCCATACCCGATCAAGGCAAGCGACAACAGAATCGCTCCGATATTCATATCGCTCAGTATTTCCCACAGAGCGGGAAATGCAGTGATGAGCAGCAGCAGGATGCCTGCGATAACACACCCAATACCGACCCACACCGGGTTCACATCATCATGCGGATACATCGGGGGCGCAGACATTCCCATCGTCCAGGGCGCTCCAAAGCTATCCGGATGGAACATCATCCGCTCATGCTCGGCAGCCGACACCTTCATCCAAGCCGCCTTTTGCAGCGCATCGAATAATTGATAGAACCAGAGCGCAGCAAGTGCGAACGGAAACACGGCGGGCATAGACGGAATGAATATAATACAGAGCGATGCTCCAATCATATACTCCAGACCCATTTTTTTAAAGCCCAGATACATGTGGCCCAGTCCTGGAACCATAGCCAGGAGAAACGTGAGCCAGCGTCTTTTCTTAATCATATGTTACCCTCCCAAAAGTTTTGTTGAAATAAAATAGATAACCGGCGAAGCCGCTATGGATTTATTTATTGTTACCTTGCGGGCCGAACCAGGAGCTGACCGATGTGGACATATGCCCATTGATTTCAGTGATGCCATATGCCAAATTCTCAAATACGCCAAGCTGCAGCAGGAGAAACGTCAGACCGACCGCCACGCCGTAATGCATCCAGGAGGTTCCCCGGGTCGTACGCCGTCTGGTCATGGTGGATTTCACGATCCGTTCTCTGCGTCCGTTCTCCAGCTGGCCGATCCTTGCCATAACATCCCCAGTCAAATCAGGGAAGTCATGCGTCAACACGGGCTCCTGCCCGCTAAGATCCAGCCCGGCTTCCATCTCACTCCACATCGCCGCAAGCTCCCGCGCCTCCTCCAGCCATTCCGCGCAGCCGGGACAGGTCTGGGTATGCAGATAGATCGCCTGCTGGGCCTCAGGTGACAACTGTCCATCTATATAATGCGGCATCCACTCTTTTACTGTTGAACAATTCATCGCCATTCCTCCCCGCTTTTGCGCATCATCTGTCTGGCCCGATAGAGCTGCGATTCAACCGTTTTAACCGAAATTCCTTTTTGCTCCGCGATCTCCTGATAGGAGTGGCGCTGAAAATAGTACAGCTGCACAACCGACCGGTACGGTTCCGCCAGACTATTCAGGTTCTCACCCAACTCCCGGGAAGCCTCCTTGCGAAGCACTGCCTGTTCAGGTGTCTGTGAAGTCACCCAGTCATTCTCAGTGTAATCTGCTGCACTCCGGTGCCGCCATTCCCGGTCATTGGCCCGTTTCCAGTCCAAACAGGTGCGGTAAGCAATCCGGTACAGCCAGGTGGAGAAGGAAGATTGTCCTCTGAAGGTGGGAAGGGCTTTATAGGCTTTGATGAAGACTTCCTGAGCCATATCCTTAGCAGACTCGGCTTCTCCTGTAATTTTGATGCATACGCTATATACCATGCCTTGATAACGGGTCACCAGATTCCCGAAGGCCTGATGCTCCCCGCTTAGCACAGCACTGATCCACTCCGTCTCTTCCAAGTCTTTCTTCCCTCCTTCAGCTACATAACGTTAGACGTCTGGCTTTAAGGTTCCCCTGCATAGTTTTTTAAATTATTTTAGAATAGCAGCATTTCTATTCAAAATCAGCCTCAAGTGCAAGCTCAGAGGGAGGATAACCCACATCCTTGTCGAATTATCCTTAAACAGCCTATGACAAGACAACATTCCTTAATGAAGTGGTGGGATAGACATGATTCAGGCCTTGCTGGTAGATGATGAACGGCTTGCTCTTATGAAGCTGAAAATGATGCTGGAGGAACTGACAACTATAAATATAATCGCTGCTTATACTGATCCTTCCGAGGCGGTCAAAGCAGTGCCGCTGCTACGCCCTGATGTGATTTTCCTCGACATTGATATGCCTGAGATGAATGGCGTCCAGGCTGCGGAAGCCATGCAAAGGCTGTGCCCTCAGGCAAGCATCGTATTTGTGACTGCACATAACAGCTACGCCATCGAGGCGTTCGAGCTTTATGCGCTTGATTATGTTCTTAAGCCTGTACAGCGGGGCCGTCTGCTGAAGACCATCGAGCGGCTGGAGGAGCGTCTCAGCCAGGCCCAGGAGGATTCGCGCAAGCCTGCACAGACGGTCATGATCCGCAGCTTCCAGTCCTTAAGATTCGAACGGGGCGGCCAGCCGCTGCCCAATATCCGCTGGCGCACCTCCAAGGCACAGGAATTATTCGCTTATTTATTTCATAACCGCAACCGGTTTGTAAGCAAAGATACCCTAACCGATCTGCTGTGGCCTGATTTCAATCTCAAGAAGGCCTCCACTCATCTTTATACAACGATTTATCAGGTTCGGCAATGCCTGAAGCAGGCGGAGATCGATCTGCAGATCAGCAATGCCAGCGGAGGAGAAGGCTACACCCTGGAGACCGGCAGCCTGCTGATAGACAGCTACGAATGGGAGAAGGGCATTCTTACCCTGGATACCATCAATAAAGACAACTATGAGGAACATCAGCGGTTGTTCGAATTCTATTCCGGCGATTATCTGAACGATTACGATTACCTCTGGGCGGAAGGGGAACGGCAGCGTCTGCGGACCATCTGGCTGCATCATGCAATGAATATCGCCGAATTCTATGTCAGCAGCGGCCGGATACCGGAAGCGGTGACCGTGTACCAGAGAGTGGTGCAGCTCCAGCCTTATTTTGAACAGGGGCATCTCGGGCTGATGAAGGTCTACGACAGCATTGGAGAGCGTTCAGCGGTAGAGGAACAATATCATATTCTGACGGATTTACTGAAGCGGGAGCTCGGCGTGAAACCGCCCGCGAGTATTAAGCGCTGGTATGAGGAATGGAAGCATCTTAACCTCAGAAGCATGTGATTCTCCGTAAATAGAAACGGCAATGCTGACCTTTCAGGGGACGGTATGATTTCAGCGACTTTATATTTATAAGAGCAAAGACACCCGCAGCAGGCTGCGGGTGTCTTTGTGTATGCTGCCATATTAGCTGGTTAATACCTGCTAAGGTGCATTCTCCTACATTTTCTTGCGGGCATTAAATCTTCTGGCCAGTACAGCTCCCAGAATAATCAATCCGCCGCCAGTCAGATACAGCGGGAGAGGACTTTCTTCTCCGGTCTGCGGAAGCTTGCCGGGAAGTCCGCTGTTGTTGCCTTTGTCAGTTGGTTCTGTAACCGTGCCCTTAGGCACTTCATCGACTCCAACTTCAATTGTAATCTCTTCCTCATTGCCGTCTTCATCTGTTACGACAATCGTGAATTTATCCTTGCCGGTGTAGCCTGGATCAGGAGTATACGTCCATTTGCCATCCGGTGTAATAGTTACCGTACCATGCGCCGGCTCTTCGCCGATGCTAGGAATACCTCCCAGCGGGATCTCGCCGTCGATAGGCACTTCCTCAATCGTAGTGACCTGTGTGGCTTGCGGCGTTGGAGTGCTAACCGTTCCAGGCTGGGCCGGTGTTGCTGCTGGCGTAACTGCCGGTGTAACTACAGGTCCTGTTGTAACCCCAGGTGTACTTGAAGCAGCCGGAGTCCCCGTTGGCGCTGGCGTTGCCGATGGTGTCGGCGTTGGTGTACCGATAACTCCAGGAATGCTTGATGGTTCAGGTGTCGGTGTATAGTACACCGGCGGTGATGTTGGTACTGGTGTTGGCGCCGTAGTCGGTTCTGTTGTTGGCGCCGTAGTTGGTTCTGTTGTTGGCGCCGTAGTTGGTGCTGTTGTTGGTGCTGTTGTTGGCGCCGTAGTTGGTGCTGTTGTTGGCGCCGTAGTCGGTGCTGTCGTTGGCGCTGTAGTTGGTGCTGTTGTTGGTGCTGTAGTCGGTGCTGCTGTTGGCGCCGTAGTCGGTGCTGCTGTTGGCGCCGTAGTCGGTGCTGTTGTTGGCGCCGTAGTCGGTGTTGCTGTTGGCGCCGTAGTCGGTGTTGCTGTTGGTGCTGTAGTCGGTGTTGCTGTTGGTGCCGGTGTTGGTGTTGCTGGTACAGGCTTCAGTTTGTTGCTAACTTCCAGTTTAAATCCTGTTGTTGAATTAATTTTCACATCATGCGGCTTTGAATCAAGTACAAAATTCTCAGGAGCTTTTGTTTCAATTACAACGTAATTCCCGCCAATCAGTTTCGTAAATTCAATTATTCCCTTTTCATTCGTAGTTCCATCTTTGATCCAGATCCGATCCTCACCAACGACACGGTACAGATCAAAGCTCGCTCCCTGGAGAAGATTGCTGCTCTTGCCTTCTTCGATTTTCGTTAAGGTTAATGTGCCTCTAATCCCGCTGCCGGTACCTGAACCGCTGGAGAGCTTGACGGTGATCACTTCGCTGTCGTTTTTAGTTATCTCTTTTACATTTTTGCCGTTCAAGCTTGCCTTGTTGGAGACCGTTTCACCATTTGCCGCAGTAATCAAGGATTGATATTTAAGGACGTATGCTTCTGAAATATCCTTCAGGAAGCTTAGCTTAAAGCTTTCCTTCCCGTCACTATCTGCCGTAATTTCCAGCTTATAGTCTGTATCTCTAACCAGTTCCTCGTTTGTTTCTTTTACTTCTCCATTTCCTGCAACTGTAGTCTTAAACAGGTGGAAAGTATTCGACAGGAGAATCTGATTGTCACTTGGTTCATCTGTTAGGACGGCTTCCTTGATAAGCGACTGGTTACGGTTGATAGAAATCGTCCAGTTGATTTTGTTACCGTCCTGCACTCCCGTTTTAATTACGTATTCTCCGGCGTTAGGAATATTTACAGAGGCTTTTAAATCCTTCGATTGCTTGACCAGACCGTCATACAATACGGCTGTATTATTAACAGAACCTGAATCTATCGCCTGATTAGCAAATGTTGTATTAAATGTTACGTAAAATGCATAATCAATCTTTTTGTTAAAGATAACCTTCAGTTTATTTCCATCCAGAGTGACCTTATAATCAGCATCATTCACACTGGCAGCAGCAGAAGGGTTTCCATTTGCCCCATACTCCAATTTGTTGACTTTAACAGACGCCAAATCGACGATTTGACCATCTGTAATGGTATCCACCAGTTCGGCGGCATCCAGCGTCTTAAAATTATAGTTTGCTCCTACCGTCCAGGAAATTTTCTTAGTCGTGGCATTATAAGAACCAGATTTCAGACCATTATTCTTCACTTCGCCTCTTGGTTCAAATGTTGCTGTAGCTTCTTTTTCTTTCCAATCGTTACTACCGTCTATTTTCCATTTTAATGCTGCTGTATTCACAAATCTGTCTTTGCCTGAATCCAGCCAGTCATAATTAAAACTTGTAGTATAGGTAATTGTATAAGGTTCATTAATTGTTCCATTAAATGTAATCACAAATCCATCAGCCGCAGCAGGTGGAGTAGATTCATTATAGACTACTGAGTGAACTGTTGGGGCTGCGCCGCTTTTGGTCGTGATTTTCAGAGAGCTGCGGTCAAGCTTAAGTCCCGCATTATTGAAGGTATCCGTTACAACCAGATCTTTCATCTTCTGGCTGTCATCATTAATGTTAATTGTCCACTTCACTGTTTTTTTGGAGTAGTCCACATTAGAGTACGTCTTGTGCAGAATCTGTTGTTTCACATCACGAGTAGCTTTTTCCGGTTTCCCATCATAGGTAACCGTATTGGTAATTTGACCATCTTCAAAAACACGATCGTTGGCTTTAGTCTGATACTCAATCCGATATGCGCTATTGATTTCGTTATTGAATTTCAAATCAAATCCGTTTAGAGAATCTGTATGGGTCTGGGTGACTGTATATTGACTGGGATCAATTGCAGCACCCTTTACCCCATTGCCGCTATTATCAATAGTAACCGCATATACCTTAACAGAATTCAAGATTAAATCCTGCGATTTGTTAAAGTAATCGTTCAGTACAGCCTTAGACGCCGGAATGGTCTTGACGTTGTAGTTATAATTAATAGCCCACGAAATTATTTGAGTTGCTCGATCATAATCAGTAGTGGACTTCTCCAGAGGTTTGCCACGCCCCACTGTAACAGTAGCTACTGCCTTTTGGGAATATTCATCATCACCAGAAAGGAACGCAGTATTCTCATATGCTGTTTCATCTGCACCGGCAGCATTAATTACGGTAGAAAAGCTAATGCGGTAAGCCTTAGTAATCGGGCTGCTCACAAAGCTAAGCTTCAAGTTATCAGCAGTAGAGTCTGTTGTTACATATTGACTGCTGCTGACAAGACTGCCTTCCGATACATCACCGTTAACCTTCACTTCAAGCTCATGAACAACAATTGAACTTGGATCAAGTGACACTCCATCAGGCAATTTATCAGTAACTACTGCATGCCCCACACTATCTAACGACTTATTCACGTCAATAGTCCAATCGATGCTTTTCGGGTTGTAGTACGGCTGAGGAGAACCTTTCTTCTCTATCGTCTTAGTGACATTAGGCTTAAAGTTAAGCTCAATGAATTGAGAGCCGCCTTTTATTGGAAACTCAAGAATTTGCTTGGTTGGGCCAGTAATCTTTTTAGAACTAAGCAAGGATTGAACCTTAAATGTTCCCCCTACTTTGTCATAATTAGTGATAAACTCATTGAACGTAAATACAACTTCATTTGTATCCTTGTTTACAGTGTAATTCGCAACAGTCTCTCCCTCAAAATCAAGCTGGCCTTCTAAATCGTTAAAAAGCTCAAATTGTAAAGGAAGCTTAAATCTATACGTGGAGCCTGCAGAATAACCATGACTGTCTTCAAGTTCCCAGGTATAGTTCAGTTCAGCGTAGGAATCCAACTGATATACATTTCCTGTAACTGTCTCCGTATAATTACTATCTTTATACACTGCAAGTGATACACTCGTAATTAACGGGGCCGTTATCTCCGTCCCATCCGCCTTAACCTTCGTCATGAACCCGAAACCGCTGGCAAACTGTGTAATCAGCATTACAACAACCAGCCAGGCGCCTATCGTCTTTTTCTTCATATAATTATAACCTCTCTCTTTAGCAAAATGATTGTTCCAGCCTCGCCATTACCCGTTCCCGCCTGCTTCTTCCCGATCGTCCCCCTGTCGCTAGTATGTATGTGGGCCTCCAATTTCGCTTGTACTGTTCTTTCGTAACTTTACTTCCCGCCTCTGAACAATTTCTGAACAGATTATGAGATAAATCATAGATAACTTAAAAATAAAATATTTCTTATGACAAAAAATGTGTTTCAAACGCAGAATATGAAGAATCCACTCTGGATTATGAACTATTTTTCGTTTTTCCGACTCATCTTGTTCATTCTTTTCATTTAAAACTTGTTTCAAATCCCTTTAAGCTGGATTCTACCCCTGAATGCTCAGCGTCAAAAAATTTTCAGCAGATTATTGAACAAAAAAAAGAAGCCTCCCCGGACAAAATGAACTGGTCCGGTGAAGCTTCTTTTAAATAGTTAAATTATAGATTGGCATGCTCCCGCTTGGTGTAGGTCTTGCGCTTCTCAATCAACTTGTTCAGTGCATCCAGATAGGCTCTGGCACTTGCTTCCAGAATATCGGTGCTAAGTCCGCGGCCCTGTGCAGCCACCTCGCCTTGCGAGAGCACGACATGCACCTCACCCTGAGCATCCTTCCCTCTGCTGACGGCTTTGATCGAATAATCACCAAGTGTGACTTCTTCCCCTGTAGCCTGGTCAATGGCATTGTAGATCGCATCTACCGATCCGTTGCCTTCGGCAACCGCCACAATCGGCTGCGGGTCCTGGCCATGAATAATCACCTTGGCGGTTGGAGTAGCCTCATTGCCATACGTAACATAGATCGTCTGCAGGCTGAAGGTCTCCGGCGTATCGATCAGCTTCTCTTCCAGAAGCGCAAGGATATCCTCGTCTGAGACTTCTTTTTTCTTATCTGCGAGATCCTTGAACTTGGCAAAAGCGGCATTGACCTCTTCCTCAGAGATGTCATAGCCCAGATCACTCAGCTTATCGCGGAAAGCGTGACGGCCCGAATGCTTGCCGAGCACCAGCTTGCTTTCTTTGAGGCCGATGGTTTCCGGTGTCATAATCTCGTAGGTCGTCTTCTCCTTCAGCATGCCATCCTGATGAATCCCGGATTCATGGGCGAAGGCATTCGCGCCGACAATCGCCTTGTTCCCCGGCACAACCATCCCTGTCAGCTTACTGACGAGGCGGCTGGTACGGGAGATTTCGGATAGGACCAGAGAGGTCTTCGCGCCGAAATACTCACTGCGGGTCTCAAGCGCCAGAGCCACCTCTTCAATCGCTGTATTGCCGGCACGTTCCCCGATCCCGTTGATCGTACCCTCAATCTGGTCTGCGCCATTTTGAATGGCAGCCAGCGTATTGGCAGTAGCCATCCCCAGATCATTATGACAATGGGCGCTAAGCTGTACCCGCTCGATATCCGGCACCGTATCCTTCAGGAATTTGAAGATGGCACCGTATTCCGCCGGATTCAGGTAACCGACCGTATCCGGAATATTCACCACATTCGCACCCTCGCGGATCGCCATGGATACCATTTCAGCCATGAAATCACGCTCGGTACGGCCGGCGTCCTCCAGGGAGAATTCCAGCTTGGGAAAATACTTCTTGGCATAGCGGATCGCCGATTGTGCCGTTTCCAGCACTTGTGACTTCTCCATGCGCAGCTTATGCTGCCGGTGTATCGGCGATGTAGCCAGGAAAATATGAATGCATGGGTCCTGTGCCCCCTGCAGCGCTTCCTTGACCGCATCAATATCGCTCTCTCTGGAACGGGACAGACCGATTACGGTGACGTTCTTGACCGCTCTGGCCACTGCGTTCACCGCAGCCAGATCTCCTGGCGAAGCGGCTGGAAAGCCTGCCTCCATCCGGTCAATTCCCAGCTTCTCCAGCTGGTAAGCGATTTCTACTTTCTCACGTGTATTGAGGTTCACACCCGGCGACTGCTCCCCGTCACGCAGCGTCGTGTCGAACACATGAATTTTCCGCATGCTGAGCACCTCCTGAAGATTGTCCATAAACCCTCAAATGCGGCCCGCAAAATTACGGCCGCATCTGAGAATCACACTATGGTTACTTGTATTCTGAAGTATATGATTTTATTTCTTAATCCAGTGCATCATTTCACGCAGCTGGCTGCCAACCACTTCTACCGGATGAGCGGCTTCATTGCGGCGGGTAGCGGTCAGGAAGGCACGGCCGGATTGGTTCTCAAGGATAAAGTCGCGGGCGAATTTACCCTGTTGAATATCAGACAGTACTTCTTTCATAGCTTTCTTAGTCTCAGCAGTGATGATGCGTGGTCCAGTTACATAGTCACCGTATTCCGCTGTGTTACTGATGGAATCGCGCATGCTGGACAATCCGCCTTCATATACCATGTCAACAATCAGCTTCAGCTCATGCAAGCACTCGAAGTAAGCCATCTCAGGCGCATATCCGGCTTCAGTCAATGTCTCGAAACCAGCCTTGATCAGTTCGGACACACCGCCGCAGAGAACAGCCTGTTCACCGAACAGATCCGTTTCTGTCTCTTCACGGAAGGAGGTTTCGATGACTCCGGCACGGGTACAGCCGATGCCTTTGGCATACGCCAGACCAATAGCCTTGGCATTGCCGGTTGCATCCTGTTCAATAGCGATTAGGCCGGGAACGCCGAAGCCTTCAACATAAGTGCGGCGAACCATGTGTCCAGGAGATTTAGGAGCTACCAACAGCACATCCGCATCCTTAGGAGCTACGATTTGTCCAAAATGCACGTTGAAACCGTGGGAGAACATCAGAGCCGCGCCATTCTTGAGGTTCGGTTCGATATCATTCTTATATACAGATGCCTGAGTTTCGTCCGGCATGAGGATTTGCACCACATCTGCACGGGATACTGCTTCTGCTACAGACAATACTTCAAAGCCGTCATTCTTGGCAGTTTCAAAAGATTTACCTTCACGCAGACCGATAACCACCTGAAGACCACTGTCACGCAGGTTCTGTGCCTGGGCATGTCCTTGGCTACCGTACCCGATTACTGCAATTGTCTTTCCCTTCAATACGCTAAGCTCTGCATCCTGTTCATAGTACGTTGTAACTGCCATTGTCAAAATCCTCCTTTAATTTGGGACCCATCGTAAAGAGCGGGTGCTTCAAGAGCACACTCCTGTTAGGCTTACTCTATTATAGCGTGCTCCTCAAGCCCCCGCTCGTTAGCGGGCAAAGTCTGTCCTAATCTTAATTAAATGAATGTCTTAATTAAATTAATGCACGCAAGCAGCAATTCGTTAAAGCTGTAAAATGTGACGATTAGGCATTCCCGCGGATCATCGCCGTTACTCCTGTCCGGGACAGCTCCTTAATACCATAAGGCTTAAGCAGCTCAATCATTGCATCAATTTTGGTGGTTTCTCCGACTACCTGCACCAGCAGGCTTGCCGTACCGATATCTACTACCGAGGCACGGAAGGTCTCGACTACGCCCATAATCTCAGGCCGCTCAGAGGGCTCAGCCTTGACCTTAATGAGCGCCAGCTCACGGGCAACCATAGGCTTTGAACCCAGATCAACTACCTTAATTACATCAATCAGCTTGTAGAGCTGCTTCTCAATCTGCTCCAGAGTATGCTGATCACCTAACGTTACAATGACCATCCGGGACAATCCGACCTCTTCGGATTGCCCAACAGTAATACTCTCAATATTGAACCCCCGGCGGCCGAATAATCCGGATACCCGCTGCAGCACGCCAGGCTGGTCATTCACAAGCACAGCAATCGTATGTCTCATCACTGTTATTCATCCCCCATCAGCATTTGATCAATGGTAGACCCTTGGGTTACCATCGGGTAGACATTCTCGTCTTTGGGGACAACGAATTCTACCAGGACAGGTCCAGGTGTTTCCATGGCTTCTTTCCAGGCGGCGCTGGCTTCTTCCTTGTTCGTTGCCCGCAGGCCCTTCACACCGTAAGCCTCAGCCAGCTTCACAAAGTCCGGGCTGCCGGCCAGATCGGTATAGCTGTAACGCTTCTCATAGATCAGGTTCTGCCACTGACGGACCATTCCGAGTACCTGATTGTTAATCACAACGATCTTGACCGGAATCTTATTGATCGCACAGATCGCAAGCTCCTGGGAGCACATCTGCATGCCGCCATCACCATTAATGGAGACTACGAGCCGCTGCGGATGGGCCATTTGCGCCCCGATCGCTGACGGGAATCCGAAGCCCATTGTTCCAAGGCCCCCCGAAGTAATCCATGAACGCGGATGGTTGAACTTGTAATATTGAGCAGCCCACATCTGATGCTGGCCTACGTCAGTCGTCACAATAGCTTCACCTTTGGTGGTGTCATTGATCATCTGGATGACCCACTGCGGCTTCAGCTCCGTCTCCGAATCCTTGTACCGGTACGGCTGGTCCAGCTTCCACTGGGCAATCTGTGTTCTCCAGGCATCAGCCTTCGAGGCACGCTTCACATCCGGGATCAGCATTTCCAGAACCGTCTTAACATCGCCCACAATAGGAATATCAGTTGCTACATTCTTGCCGATCTCGGCCGGATCAATATCGATATGCACGATCTTCGCTTTAGGAGCGAAGCCGTCCAGCTTGCCGGTTACGCGGTCATCGAACCGGGCACCGATGTTTATCAGCAGATCGCATTGCTGAATGGCATTATTCGCTGTGTATGTGCCGTGCATTCCCGGCATTCCCATCCACAACTCTTCGCCGCTCGGGTAACACCCCAGTCCCAGCAATGTAGTAGTAATTGGAATCTCCGTGCGCTTCACGAATTCATACATGGACTCATGCGCTCCAGAGTAGATGACTCCGCCGCCTGCAATAATAATCGGACGCTCCGCCGCCTCAATAGCCTTCACAAGCTTATCGAGCTGCAGCTTATTGGGAACCGTGCGCGGATTGTAGCCGCGAAGGTTAACTCCCTGGTGTTCTGCCGGAGTGAACAATGTCATCGCCGCCGATACATCCTTCGGAATATCGATCAGTACCGGACCTTTACGTCCCGTATTCGCAATATGGAAGGCTTCATGAATAATACGCGGCAGATCCTCAACATCCCGCACCAGATAGCTGTGCTTCGTAATCGGCATCGTTATCCCGGTAATATCCGCTTCCTGAAAAGCATCTGTGCCAATCAGGCTGGAGAATACGTTACCGGTAATGACCACCAGCGGAACCGAATCCATAAAAGCTGTAGCAATTCCGGTTACCAGATTGGTTGCCCCGGGGCCTGAAGTGGCAATACATACACCCACTTTACCGCTCGCTCTTGCGTACCCGTCAGCCGCATGGATCGCTCCCTGCTCATGGCGTGTCAGAATATGATTGAAATCGTCGAATCCATAAAGAGCATCATAGATATAGAGTACAGCCCCGCCGGGATATCCAAATACAGTATCTACACCTTCCAGTACAAGACTGCGCAGGAGGACTTCGGAACCCGAAACCACCTCTGGATTTTTCCATTTCTCACGTAACTGCTCTATCGACCGCACTTCTTCCGGTAATTGCGCGCTCATCAGTATTCCTCCCTTCGATCGTTCACATGCATTATTCAAATGACAGGACGTCAGTATCCAACCTTTAATATTAGCGAACAGGCTTAAATCTTTCCTGTTTCAACAAAAAAACCTTTCGCCTCCCACGCGCAGAAGAAGCGCGTGAGGGACGAAAGGTTTAGCTTCCGTGGTACCACCCATGTTTGCATAACATCTCACGATGATATGCCTTATCAGGTATACAAAAATCCATCGATGTAGGCAGGGCCCAAATCTTCGTAACCTGAAGTCCCTAACGCGGACCAAACGATTCCCCCTAATAATTCCACCGCTCCTGCTGGTGGACCTTTCAGGGAAACAGCTCCGAGGTGAGCTCGTATATAAGGGATTCTGGTGGAGGTTGCAGCAATTCCTCTCACTCTCTGAACAAAAGAGCCCTTAAAACTTCGTCCTCATCATTGCCGATACATGTATGCTCGTTAAATGTTTAGACACATTATATGATTCCTCACACGGTTAGTCAATACCCATCTGCGGGTTATACATTAAATTGTTCATAAAATCTTGTTCTATTCTTGCCGGAACGCCCACACCGCCCGGGGCATATGATGTACGACAATGCGTGGAAAGGGGGCAATATTTATGATTCGTTACCGCAGACCCAGGCAGGATGACACGATTATTTATGACTTAATTGAAAAGCAGCTTGTCCCGTTATCCCATCTTCCGCAGACAATCATTAATCAGGTCAGGAAGGATCTGCCCCGCCGCCTGGGACAGGGAGTCACACTTGTTGCTTGTCCCGACTACGACAGTGATCCGCTGGGATTCGTGCATTTTCTGCTGCATGGCGATTTATTATACATTGATATGCTCGCCATTGCCCCGGATGCAAGGCGTAAGCGATACGGAAATATGCTTATGGACAGGGCGGAGCGGTTTGCACTATCCCGTGCATGCCACAGAGCAAAGGTCTCTGTAGATACCGGAAATACCGCCGGTCTGAACTTTTATGAAAAACTGGGCTACAGCGTAGCCCGTTATCAACCGCAAAACTACTGCTATGAGCTTGAGAAACAGTTCCGCTGATAAAGCAGCAAGTTATATGGCTTAAAAGAATCCGATCGGCGGAATTCCATAACCAGGACCTGGGCCGTAGCCGCCATAAGGGCCGGGAACTGGACCATGGCCATAACCATAACCGCCCCCGTAAGGAGCACCGCCATACCCGTAGCCTCCGCCATAACCGTAAGGAGCCGTACCAATGGCCAGCAAATCAAACAATACGAGCGGAATCAGTGCCTTGGTTTGTACTTTTTTACCACTGATACGCTGCAGAATCAACCGGTTGCCTGAGATGCGGATCAGTTTACCCGTCACTTTGGACCCGTCTTTTTTTACCGCCACGATATGTTTGCCTATCAGCTTGATCACTTGTTGCTTCGTAACCGGGTGTGCCATAATATCCCTCCTGTAGTTGTTTCTTAACACTCTATTCGCCTCACCCGGTATTCGCCTGTACATCTGCCCGCCTCCGGGCTGAAAGTATCCGCAGCTGCTGCCTGCAATAATTACAAAATCCCCCCACAAAGTAGGACTTTAGCTTCGATGATGACTCAGGTGCTTTGCGGGGACCCCAAAACATATAAATTCTTATCTATCAAAAAAGCGCATTCCCGGAAATCCGGAAATGCGCTCTGTTCTGTTCTGTTAAGCTCTGGAATTGGTATACCGATAGCCTTAGCGTTTGCTCGGATCGTAAGGTTCACCAAGCGCCTTAGGTGCCGAGGAACGGCCCACAGCACTCACCAGAACGATAATGGTTAACACATAAGGAATCATGAAGATGAATTCCTGCGGAATGCTCTTGGACCATTCAAACAGCTGGACATAGTTGCGGATCGCCTGGGAGAAGCCGAAGAATACCGCAGCACCGAAGGCACCAAGCGGATTCCACTTCCCGAAGATCATCGCAGCAATGGCAATAAAGCCTTGTCCCGAGATCGTATTGTGCGCAAACGTACCTGTAGTAGTCAAGGTAATGGTGGCTCCGCCGATACCCGCCAGCAGTCCGCTCAGCATGACGCCGATGTATCTCATCTTGTTGACATTGACACCCAGGGTATCAGCCGCACTCGGATGTTCACCGACTGCGCGCAGACGGAGTCCAAACGGAGTTTTGAACAGGATGAAATAAATGACAATGACTAAGATAATCGCCAGATAAGTGGTTGGATAGGAGTTAAATATCCCCTCGCCGATAACCGGAATCTTAGAGAGCCCGGGAATCGCCACTTTGCTGAATCCGTCGATCAGCGGAGTTTCGCCTGATCCTTCGAAGAACAGCTTAACCATGTACAATGTGCTGCCTGCGGCCAGGAAGTTAATAACCGTACCGCTTATCGTCTGGTCAGCCTTGAAGGTAATCGCAGCCACAGCATGGATCAGTGAACCGATTACTCCGACAGCCATGGCACAAAGCACCCCGACCCAAGGTGCCCATTCGCCCATGCCTGCATCTTGAGCATAGTAGCCACCTACTGCAGCTGCAAAGGCGCCAAACATCATTAAGCCTTCAAGTCCGATGTTCACGACACCGGATCGTTCAGAGAAGATGCCGCCGAGGGAGGCAAATATTAGCGCTGTGGAAAAAACAAGCGTCGTATTGAGCAGTTGGCCTAAGACTACGAAGTCCATCTATAACACCTTCTCTTTCTTGCGCTTGAAGTAAAACGGTTTGAGCACCCAGCGTACAATGCCTTGCGCAGCAATGAAGAATATGATCGAACCGATTACAATACGGATCAGCTCCGGAGGCACATCCGCACCGAAGCTCATGCCTGCCGAACCGTACGTCAGCGTGCCATATAGAATAGCAGCGAGAATGACACCCAGCGGATGGGTCAGTCCAAGCAGGGCAACAGCGATACCGTCAAATCCATAACCAGGTGAAGCTGCAAATACGGATTGATAATGGAATACACCCAGTACTTCACCAGCGCCTGCGAGACCTGCGAACACGCCGCTGATGAACATTGCCTTCACCACATTGCGTCCGACATTCATTCCTGCATATTCGGCAGCATGCGGGTTCAAGCCTACTGCACGCATTTCGTAGCCCTGCTTGGTCTTCCAGAGATAGACATAGAAGAAAGTTGCTGCCGCCAGAGCAATCACGGTTCCCCAGTGCAAACGGGCATTATCAAAGGTGGAGAAGAGGAAGGTCATGGATAGAGAAGCCGGATTATCCTCCGACCGGTTCTGCCCTTGCAGAAGCAGGAACGTCCGGACAATATAATTCGACAGGAAGAGCGCAATCCAGTTCAACATGATCGTTGTGATAACTTCATTAATACCGCGCTTGGCCTTCAGATATCCGGCAATACCGGCCCATAGTCCGCCGCATACAGCAGCTGCAATGACCGCAAGCGGAACTAACAGGAAGCCGGGCAATACCCCGCCAAGCTTAATGCCGACAACAGATGCAGCCGTCATCCCGATCATGACCTGCCCGTCCGCACCAATGTTGAACATCCCTGAGCGGAAGGCAAAGGCTACAGCCAGACCCGTCAGCATAAGCGGAGTCATCTCGCGGATCGCCTCACCGAAATCATACGGGCTGCCGAACACGCGCTTGAACAGCGCAGAGTAAGCCGCAATAGGATCATAACCGCCAATCAGCATGACGATAGCACCTACAAGGAAACCCATCAGAATTGCTACAAGAGGAATTATGTAGCTGTCTGTTGCGAATATTTTCCGGAGTCTAGACATCCGCATGACCTCCCCGCTTCAAACTGCCCGCCATCATCAGACCCAGCTCCTGGTCATTCGTATCCTGCGGGAATACCTCTCCGACAATCTGCCCTTCATAAATAACGGCAATCCGGTCGGACACATTCATAATTTCATCCAGCTCAAATGAAATCAGCAGTACAGCCTTGCCTTGGTCACGCTGCGCAATCAGCTGCTTCTGCACAAATTCAATGGCTCCGACATCCAAACCGCGCGTTGGCTGAGCGGCAATCAAAAGAGTCGGATTCTTGTCTATTTCCCGCGCAATAATCGCTTTTTGTTGATTACCGCCGGATAAGGAGCGGGCTTTATTCTCTATAGAAGGTGTGCGCACATCGAATTGTCTGACCAGATCTTCGGCATGCTTGTTAATCACATCTGTGTTCAAGAACCCGTTCTGGTTATATGGACTCTTATAATACGTCTCCAAAACCATGTTTTCGCTCACGGTGAAGTCCAGCACCAGACCATGCTTGTGACGGTCCTCCGGAATATGGGAGACATTCATTTCAGATACCTTGCGCGGTGACAGATTGGCAATCTCCTTACCGGAGACCTGGATCGAACCTGAGTCAATCTTGCGCAGCCCGGTAATGGCCTGAATCAGCTCACTCTGGCCGTTACCGTCCACTCCGGCGATTCCGAGAATCTCCCCCGCCTTAACTTCGAAGCTCAGGCCATTCAGCACAGGCACGCCATCCTTGCTCTTGCTGCTGACATTAGACAGCTTCAGGATGCTCTCGCCAATATGCGGCGGCTGCTTGTCCACTTTGAAGGTTACTCCGCGTCCGACCATCTTCTCAGCAAGCTCGTTAGGATTGGTCTCGGTGGTCTTCACCGTATCAATCACCTTACCGCGCCGGATAATGGTGACACGGTCGGAAATCTGCATGATTTCCTTCAGCTTATGTGTGATCAGAATAATGGATTTACCTTCTGCAACGAGCCGCTTCATAATCGCCATCAGTTCCGTAATTTCCTGCGGCGTTAGTACAGCGGTAGGCTCATCGAATATAAGTATATCCGCTCCGCGGTACAGGGTTTTCATAATTTCTACCCGTTGCTGCATGCCTACCGAAATGTCATGAATTTTGGCATTTGGATTGACTTGGAGCCCGTACTGCTCAGATAGCTTACTAACCTGCTCCGCAGCGGATTTATAGTCAATTTTAAGACCTTTCTTCGGCTCCATGCCCAGAACAATGTTCTCGGTGACCGTAAAAGGATCAACAAGCTTGAAATGCTGGTGAACCATACCAATGCCAAGCTCAATAGCTTTATTGGGGTTATCAATAATAACCGGTTTCCCGTCGATTTCGATGCTGCCTTCATCGGGCTGGTACAGTCCGAATACGATATTCATCAAGGTTGATTTACCTGCCCCGTTCTCACCAAGCAGTGCATGGATCTCCCCTTTTTCCAGCGTCAGACTAATGGAGTCGTTCGCAACGATACCGGGAAAGCGTTTTGTGATTTGCTTCAACTCTACGACAGGAGCCGCAGCACTCATGGAATCACCCTCATCACAGAATATATATAATATTGCCTTTTAGACACGGCTGTACCGCCCCACACAAGGACGGTACAGTTGTGATTGTCTATAACAGATGCTGACAGAGAACAAGGCCAGTACTTGAACCGGCCCTGCTTCGTCGTTATGTTAAATCGGGTTAAGCTGAAGCAATGAATTACTCGGAAGGAACAACGATTGTTCCATCAATGATTTGTTTGCTGTATTCGTCAACCTTAGCCAGAATATCGGCAGTAACGTTAGCTTTGGATGTTTCAGGAAGGCCTACACCGTTGTCTTTCAGACTAAGAACAGTTGTAGTACCGCCTTTGAAGGTACCGTCAACAACCTGCTGGGAAACCTTCTTAACCGCTTCGTCAACACGTTTGATCATGGAAGTCAGCGTTACATCATCGCCAAATTCCAGGGACTGGTCTTTGTCAACGCCGATAACCCATACTTTGCTGCCGCCGGCTTTGTTGCGGGATTTCGCTTCGTTAAATACACCGTTGCCTGTTGCACCTGCAGCAGGGAAGATGATGTCGTTGCCATCATTATACAATGTTGCCGCCAAAGATTTACCGGTATCCGGCTTATCATAAGCACCTGCATAAGTGATTTTTACTGTAGCATTAGGGTTAACCGCTTCTACGCCGGCTTTGAAGCCCACTTCGAAACGTTTGATAACCGGGCTTTCCATACCGCCGATGAAACCTACTTTGTTGGTTTTGGTTGTCAGACCAGCAACAACACCCACCAGGAAGGAGCCTTCATTCTCGGCAAAGGTTACAGATTCAACGTTAGGAGCGTCCACTACACTGTCGATGATCGCAAGGTTAGCATTCGGGTTCTCTTTGGCAACCTTCAGTACAGCATCGCCAAGGTCGAAGCCGATTCCCCAAGTGAGGTCATAGCCGCCTTTAACGAACTGGTTAAGGTTAGGCTCATAGTCTGCATTGGATTTACTCTGCAGGTATTTGATCTCAGCGCCGAATTCCTTCTCCATAGCCTCCAGTGCTTCCCAGGAAGACTGGTTAAAGGACTTATCGTTTACTCCGCCTACGTCAGTTACTAGACCCAGTTTGACAGCCTTAGGAGCGTCAGTTGCTGCTGGTGCTTCTGTTGCAGCTGCGTCTGTTGGTGCAGTAGTTGCTGTTCCAGCATTGGAGCCGGAATTAGCGCTGTTATTGTTACCGCAACCTGCCAGAATGACAGTGAAGGCCATAACCATAACCAAAGATAGTTGGTAAAACTTCTTCATCGAAAGTGATCCCCCTTAGTAAATTGGATGTCTTCTGTGTTCTGCTTTGGACATACCATTAGTACAAATTATACCTGCAAAAAAAGCTAAAATCCAGTCTATTAATGACCTCAGGTCAATAATAATTTGCATTTTTCAACAAGAAATCGCTTACCTTGACACAGGCTGTTATTTCTGTGTCCGTTATATGTTAGAAAACCTCAAAATGTAGCTTATGGCTCCAAGTGCATTAACATTATTATTGCACAGGGAAAGCTTTTCTATTATCATGTATGATTACATCTTGTACGCAAAGGGAGTTACTGAAAATGGAACAAGAACACACACCACAAGCTGCACCCGACTTCAAATACTGTCATGAATCCCGCGTATTCAAAACCGGCCGCGTCTTCCCGAATGATGTGAACAATCACAAGACACTGTTCGGCGGCAAGCTCATGAGCACCATCGATGAAGTCGCCTCCATCTCGGCCATGCGCCACTGCCGGGTCAACGTAGTAACGGCATCCGCTGACTCTGTCGACTTCCTCCTGCCGATCCGGCCGACGGATTCCGTCTGCTTCGAATCCTTTGTCTCCTGGACGGGCCGCACCAGCATTGAGGTATTCGTCAAGATTATCTCCGAGAATCTCTACACAGGCGAACGCGCCGTTGCCGCAACTTCCTTCCTGACCTTCGTAGCTATGAATGAAGACGGCACTACAGCCCCTGTTCCGGCCATCGTGGCCCAGACCGACGAAGAGAAGCTGATCTGCCAGTCTGCTGACGAGCGGTCTGCGCTGCGCAAGCTGAGACGCTCCAGCAGCAAGAAACTCGCTTCGTTGCTTAGCACAACGAAATATTGGGAATAGCTGTCCATCCGGCGGTTCCCACCGCGCAAAAAAAGCACCGTCACACGGGAGAACCCGCAGGCGGTGCTTTTCGGTTTATAGCGTCTTACGCGTTGATCTTCTCTTTGGCAACAACAGCCAGGGAGTTGAAGGCGTTCAGATCATTCACTGCCAGATCAGCCAGCATCTTACGGTTCACTTCTACACCAGCCAATTTCAGGCCGTATACAAGCTTGCTGTAAGACAGACCGTTCAAACGGGCTGCAGCATTGATACGAACGATCCACAGTCTGCGGAAGTTACGTTTCGTCTGACGGCGGTCACGGTATGCGTAAACCATCGATTTCATTACTTGCTCTTTAGCTGTTTTGAAAATGCGGTGCTTGGAACCGAAGTAACCCTTTGCCAGCTTCAATACTTTTTTATGTCTACGACGAACTACAAATCCGCCTTTAACTCTTGCCATATTAATAAACCTCCCAAAAATGTGTGATTAACTATTTCAAGTTAGCGAGTCCTTGTTTCAAACGTCTTACATCCCCAGGGGCCATTACCGGATTGCCGTTCAATACGCGTTTTGCACGTTTCGATTTGTGGGACAGCAAGTGGTTCTTGTGAGCTTTGTAACGCAATACTTTACCAGTTCCAGTGATCTTGAAGCGGCCTTTCAGGCTGCTATGTGTTTTCATTTTAGGCATGGTGTTTCCTCCTTGAATATTATGCGGCGCCAAATTGCTATGCAAGTGACTCCAGGATTATTGGGGCTTCGGAGCCAGAATCATAATCATGCTGCGGCCTTCCAGCTTAGGCTGGCGCTCTACAACAGCAAGCTCTTCTACTTCGCTCTTCACGCGCTCCAGGATCTTCTGGCCGATA
This sequence comes from Paenibacillus sp. FSL P2-0089, assembly GCF_038595095.1. Taxonomy (NCBI): domain Bacteria; kingdom Bacillati; phylum Bacillota; class Bacilli; order Caryophanales; family Paenibacillaceae; genus Paenibacillus; species Paenibacillus sp. FSL P2-0089. Next base: position 1,209,689 of record NZ_CP152006.1, on the reverse strand, counting down.
CTAGCGTGGGTAATCTCACGGCCGCGGAAACGGACGGAGCACTTCACTTTATCGCCTTCGCCCAGGAACTTGATTACATTGCGGAACTTGGTCTGATAATCATGTTCCTCAATGTTTGCACGGAACCAGACTTCCTTGAGATCCACGATCTTCTGGTTCTTGCGGGCTTCCTTCTCTTTCTTCTGCGTTTCATAACGGAACTTGCCGTAATCCATGATGCGGCATACCGGCGGCTTCGCCTGCGGTGCTACGTTGACTAAATCCAGATTAAGATCGATCGCCATTTGTAACGCCTCGCGGATCGGCTTGATCCCGATTTGTTCACCCTCTGCTCCGACCAGCCGAACCTCTTTGGCACGAATTTCATCATTGATCATATGTTCCTTACTGATAATCCTCCACCTCCGAATAATTTTCAGATAATATATTACGGTTCTCCATAAAAAAGGGATGCCGGTAATTCCCCGACACCCCGTTTGATCAACGTTCATGAATTGTAACCATTCATAAAGCATTGAGATCAAAACCAGCAGGCTGTTAGCCTGTCAGGTGAGAAGCCGGTGCTTCTGCTTGCAATCCCTATGTTTTGCACACTTGAATACTATACATCATCAGACTGAAGATGTCAACATCCTCTGAAATTATTAATTTACAGTGCGGATTATGAAACCTGCTTGCTCTGCACTTCCTCCAGCCGGACTACGCGCGTATGCTTGGTATGACTCCACTGCTTGTTGTTCTGCGTGAAGAACGCATAGAACGTGATGGGATACCACGAGAGCAGATAGACCGGGAACACCAGCAGGTACAGATAGACCTTCTTGAACTTCACCCGCTCCAGGGCCATGGCCAGCAGGAAGGTCAGAATGTTCGCCCCTACGGCAAAGTACCCGAGCCACAGCGGCAGATGTCCGTAAATATTCGCAATATGCGGACCGCCAAACACAGCATTATCCACAAACATTACGGCAGTCATCAGGAACGTAAGCAACACAATGTATACGTTCGCTCCATACAGTGCCAGGTCGAACTTCGTCAGGCTGCGTTCCTTGATCCCCTGCCACAGCAGCGGGAAGAAGTAACGGCGGGCTACGGTGAAATGACCCTGCATCCAGCGCAGACGCTGTCTGGAGGAAGCCTTGAAGGTAAGCGGCTTCTCATCGAATACTTTGGCATCATAATTAAATCTTGGATATACGCCCTTGGAGGCGCTGCGCATGGTGAATTCCAAATCCTCAACCAGACTGGTTGCCCCCCAGCCCATTTCCTTCAGCAGGTTCGTCTCGAAGCACATGCCTGTACCGCCGAGGAAGTTGGCCATCTTCAGATTATGGCGCGACAGCTGCCACAGCCGGTTGATGTACCAGTAGGATACGCCGTAAGCAGCCGTGATCCAGGAATCCTCCGGGTTCTTCGTGTCAATGTAGCCTTGAATGACCCGTCCGCCTGAACACAGATCGTTGTTCATCTCTGTCAGGAACTCTGTATGTGCGAGGTTGTCGGCATCGAACATGACTACAGCGTCGTACTGGCGGGGCAGCGCCCACAGCTCCTTTAGCATCCACTCGATGGCATAGCCTTTACCGCGCAGGTTGCTGTTGGTACGTACACAAGCATTCATGCCGTGCTCCCGCACGATCGCAGCGGTATTATCCGTACAGTTGTCACAGATGACAAATACATCGTACAGTTCCTGGGGATAATTAAGCTGCTTCAGGTTCTCCATCAGAGCGCCAACCACTTCTTCCTCGTTGTGTGCGGCGACCAGTACGGCAAATGACTTTTGCGGCGCATGCCTAACCTTGTTCTTCTTCTTGCGCAGTCCAAACAGCGAAAATGCAAACTGATAAACTGCGATTGCCGCCAAGATCACTTGGAGCGTAACAAACAATGCGTCTGTCATGATCTTTAGATGCCCCCTTTTTCCAAATCTTGATGTTTTTTCTCTTTCTCTCTCTCTAACTTGCTAACGTTCTATCTGACCCTTTTGTTGCATCCCTTACTGTAGACAAGAATTTCCCCTTAGTTCCGGGCAGGATTCCGAATTGTGTTATGTCCCGTTTCACAAGATATGAATATGGATTCCAGTGTACTGGCTGGCTCCTTATTTCTCTGTTACCTTATAAACGCGATCTTCCTGCTTGAATCATTGTAGTCGCTTTGGGGCTCACAAGTCAAAAGAGACATTTTTCGAGCGGACCCGAGCTTTTTCTTGAACGGGCTACCTTAAAAAAGTATGATAAAGACAGCTTCAGGCCGTGAAATCTGCTGCTTAAGCTGCGCCAGAACTCTTTTAGCCGGACTATCGGAGGGACATGATATGAGACCTTTATTCAAGAAACTGCATCTCCTGGAGCAGCGGGTGTTTCAATGGATTAACGGACGGATGCACAATCCGTTTCTGAACTTCTGGCTCTTCTACCTCACTCATCTCGGAGGTGCAACAAGCGCGATCGGCATCAATCTCCTGGTCTGGGCAGTGTGCCCGCAGCCATGGAGAACTACAGGACTTCAGGCACTGGCCGCGCTGGCGATAAGCCATGTGCCCGTCGCTATCGCCAAAAAGCTCTACCCGCGCCTGCGGCCCTATCTGGCCCTGCCGGACACCAATACGTTCCGCAATCCGCTTAAGGATCATTCTTTTCCTTCAGGCCATACGACCGCTATCTTCGCCTCAACGGTTCCTTATATGATAGCCTTTCCTGTCCTGACTGCGGTCCTGCTTCCTCTGGCCTGCACAGTCGGCTTCTCCCGGATCTACCTCGGGCTGCATTATCCATCTGATGTCCTCGCAGGAGCGGTCATTGGGTCTGGAGTCGCAGCCGGTACGCTTGCCCTCTGGATATGATGCCTAAGGGCGCCGGCCGGTCAATACCTCTAGGGAACAGGTGAACTATACATTGCGCAAAAAAAGAATATTATTGCTGTCAGAGGGCTTCGGTGCCGGGCATACCCAGGCTGCATATGCGCTGTCGAGCAGCCTGCGGAAGCTGTCTCCGGAGGTGCAGACCAAGGTGCTGGAGCTGGGGAGCTTCCTGAATCCCAAGGTGGCCCCGCTCATTGTCTCGGCATACCGCAAGACGGTTACCTCCCAGCCCCGGCTGATGGGCTATGTGTACCGTCACCAGAAATCATTCAATCGTCTTACCACACTTGCCCTGCACCGCTTGTTTTATACGCATGCCCAAAATATTGTGAAGCAGCTGAAGCCGGACATTATCGTCTGTACCCACTTCATTCCCGGTGCTGTTATCTCACGCCTGAAGCGGCTTCACCCGTCGCTGAAGGCTCCCCTGATTACGGTCATTACAGATTATGACGCCCATGCCAGCTGGATCAGCCCGCAGGTGGACCGCTATCTGGTATCCACCCCTGAGGTCAAGGCGAAGCTGCGCCGCCGGGGCGTTGCCGCCTTCAAGATCCGGGTAACCGGCATTCCTGTCCACCCGAGCTTCTGGGAGCAGCACGGCCGGGAAGACATTCAAGAGCAGTTCAAGCTGCTTGGTATTCCGACGGTCATGGTCATGGGCGGTGGATGGGGCATGATGAATGACGAAGTAGTGAATGCGGCTCTGGCCGGATGGCGGGACAAGGTGCAGATTGTGTTCTGCCTCGGCCAGAATGACAAGCTGCTGCAGGAGATGATGCAAGACCCGCGGTTCAGGCATCCCAACATCCGGCTGCTGGGCTTCACCCGGGAGATTGACAAGCTGATGGAGGTGTCCGACCTGCTGGTCACCAAGCCGGGCGGCATGACCTGCAGCGAAGGCTTGGCCAAGGGCATTCCGATGCTCTTCCACTCTCCGCTGCCGGGCCAGGAAGAAGAGAACTGCCGGTACTTCACTGCCGCCGGACTGGGAGAGCCGATCAGCTCCCTCGATGTAGTTGACCGGTGGATGGAGCGGCTGCTGAATGATTACGGAAATGTCCGTGCGGCGCGCAAGGCCCATCTGGAGGCCATCTCCAGGTACAACCCGCTGCAAAGCGCCCAAAGCATTATTGATATGCTGGATAAACCGCGCGCAGAACATGGGGAGTAGAGAATCAGGTTAGAACGCAAAAGGCAGTCCGGTATGAATGAACCGGGCTGCCTTTTGCTGTAATTGCAGGTAATGCAGCCTAGAGGCGGTACTTGTCCAGACGGGTGGCCTGATATTGCTTCAGCGCCTCGTCTCCGACAATTGCCTCACAGCGGTGAATGTTCACGCCCCGTCCATAGAACTTGGTCTCGTATTCGGTCATAACATGCTCTTCGTTGATCACGCCGCCCTCATGCAGGTCAAGCGAAATATTCTTCATCTGCAGGCCATAGTCCGCAAAGGCATTAAGCGAGAATTCAAACAGGCTGCGGGAATCCGTCTTCAAATGGATCTCGCCGAGCGGACTGAGCAGTCCGCGGTATTTATCCAGAAAACGCGGATGCGTCAGACGGCGGCGGGCATGCTTGCTTTTCGGCCAGGGATCACTGAAGTTTAGAAAAATCCGTTCCAGCTCCCCTGGAGCGAACACTTCCTCCGCGTAATCGATATTGGCCAGGGCCACTCTCACGTTGGGCGGTGTCTCTTCTCCTGCCGGCTCCCATACATTCCGGGCCTTCTCGGCTGCGCGCCGCACCAGCTCGTCATACATATCCACGCCGATGAAATTAATCTCCGGGTATTTGAAGCTCATTTGACTGATAAACTGTCCCTTGCCCATTCCGAACTCCACATGAATCGGATGATCATTGCCGAACAATTCGGACCAGCGCCCCTTCAGGCTGCGTGGTTCCAGGATGACCAGATCGGTCTGCTCCTCAAGACTTTCACGTATTCCTTTTCTTCCTCGTAAACGCATAGGTACTCCTCCGCTTATCTCTTTATTGCCTTATCTGTGAATAGGATAAATGCCACTTGCAATATTGTGCCGAACTTACCGGCAAAAGTAAAGGGATTTCAGCAAAAGAAAAGGAACCTCCATCCTGCCCCTGTTGGACTGGTCGAAAGTTCCGTGCGTGTTGTATCTGTAATACCGGCCCGCCGTTCAGCGGACTGCCATTTATTTATCGAACTCGAAGGTCTTCTCGAACGCATTGCGGATCTTCCGCTGCGCTTCTGTCTTGATCTTGTGGTTGCCGTTGAATTCTACGCCTGTCAGGGCGAGAGCTTCATCGGGAGTCAGCTGCACATCAATCGAACCTTTGTTATCAGCAAATACCGTTGGAGAATTCATCGTTATCACCTCTAAGGTTTAGTATGGACCGGACGACACGAAATTATGAATTCAAGCATAAGATTGTGGTTGCTGCAGCGGCTTTTTTAACACTTTAAATATAACATAATGTGTAAGCATTTTCAAGCCGAATGGCGGTAATTCACAGCCTATTTTTAGTTTTTTTTCGGCGGATTTCCGGGAGGGATTGTTACGTTCATCACGGATTTTTGATACAATGGGAAGGTTAATGAAAGGAGCTGCACATGTCTAATCTTTTACAGGCCTCCTCTCCGCTTCTGTGGGGGGATAAACGGTTCCATACCTGGAACTACGAAATGCGCGGGCAGATGGATACCAAGGTGTTCAAGGTCATGCTCGATGCGGGCTTCACCTGTCCGAACCGTGACGGTTCCATCGCCAAAGGAGGCTGTACGTTCTGCAGTGCCAGAGGGTCAGGCGATTTCGCCGGAAGCCGCCGGGATGATCTCGTCACCCAGTTCAACCATATCCGCGACCGCCAGCATCAGAAATGGCCGAATGCCAAATATATCGGCTATTTCCAGGCCTATACCAATACGTATGCTCCTGTCGAGGAGCTAAGGGAATATTATGAAGTCATTTTGCAGCAGCCCGGGGTTGTCGGCCTCGCCATTGCCACCCGCCCCGACTGCCTGCCGGATGATGTAGTGGAGTATCTCGCGGAGCTGAACCAGCGCACCTATCTATGGGTGGAAATGGGGCTTCAGACCATTCATCAGTCCACTTCGGATCTGATTAACCGCGCGCATGATACCGCCTGCTATACTGAAGCTGTTGCGAAGCTCCGCCGTCACGGCATCCGGGTGTGTACCCATATCATTCACGGTCTTCCGCAGGAAACGCATGAGATGATGCTGGAGACTGTAGCTGCTGTAGCGAATATGGGAGTTCAGGGGATCAAAATCCACCTGCTTCATCTCATGCGCAAAACGCCGATGGTGAAGCAGTATGAAGCCGGGCTGCTGCGGTTCCTGGAGCAGGATGAATATGTGAAGCTCATTGCCGACTCGCTGGAAATTCTGCCGCCGGACATGATCGTCCACCGCTTGACCGGCGATGCCCCGCGCGATGCTCTGATCGGCCCGATGTGGAGCCTCAAGAAGTGGGAAGTACTGAATGCCATTGACCAGGAGCTGGTTGCCAGGGACACCTGGCAGGGTAAGTACTGGAGGAAGGGCTGATGGGCTTCCTCTCTGTCCTTAGCTTCGCCCATAAGCTGACCGCTGAGCGGCTCCCGCCCGGCGGACGGGCTATCGACGCCACCGTGGGAACCGGCGCCGACACCCTGTTCCTCGCCAAGGCGGCCGGGCCGCGCGGCGGGGTGTACGGGTTCGACATCCAGCCGCAGGCGCTGGCTCTTGCCGGCGAGCGCCTGCGGCTGGCCCGGGAGGAAGCGCCTGCTGCGCTGGCTCCCGTGACGCTGCTGCTGCAGAGCCATGCAGCCATGGCTGAAGCCGTTCCGCCCGCTTGGCGCGGAACGGCCTCGGCGGTGATGTTCAACCTCGGCTATCTGCCCGCAGGCGATGCCGATAAGACCATCATCACCGAGCCGCAGAGCACGCTGGCCGCGCTGGAGGCGGCGCTTGCGCTGCTCCGCCCGGGCGGGATCATCACGGCCGTGCTGTATCCCGGCCACGAAGGCGGCGGCCGCGAAGCCGCCGCTGTCGAAGCCTGGGCCGCCGGACTGGCCCAACAGGACGCGCAGACCATCGTGTACCGCCAGCTTCAGCGCGAGTCTGCACCGTACGTAGTAGCTGTAGAGAAGAAAAGAAGCTGATCAGAGATTGCAATCGCCCAGTTTTCGCAGCGATTGTATTTTCCCGGGACACCATCATCGGGTTGACAGACCGGGACAAGACAAATCGCCAATTCTATTATCAGGAAGGAAGATGTTGTAATGACGAAACCATATCCTCTGAAATTTCAGCCGGAATTCAAAGAACGTGTCTGGGGAGGCCGAGCGCTGGAGAAATTCGGCCTGGATCTGCCGGAAGGCCATATCGGCGAAGGCTGGATGATTGCCGATCATCCGAACGGCACCTCCTCAGTAGTCAACGGCGAGCTGGCCGGACAAGGCCTGGATGCCATCCGTGAGCAGTTCGGGCACGAGTGGTTCGGCAGCAAGGGCATCACGGAAGAAGGCGGAAGATTCCCGCTGCTGATCAAGCTGCTGGATTGCAATGACAACCTCTCCGTGCAGGTGCATCCTACGGATGATTATGCCGGACTCCCCAAGGGCGAGCTGGGCAAAACCGAAATGTGGTACGTGCTGGACGCCAAGCCAGGCGCCAAAATCATCTACGGCCTGAAGGAAGGCGTCACCCGCGAGATGCTGAAGGACGCGCTGGAAAACGGAACGGTTATGGACAGCCTGCAGGAAGTGACTGTAGCTGCCGGTGACTCCTTCTATATTCCTGCCGGGACTGTACACGCCTTGTGTGCAGGTGTCGTTGTAGCGGAGATCCAGCAGAACTCTGACACTACATACCGGATTTACGATTACGACCGTCCGGGTCTGGACGGGAAGCCGCGCGAGCTGCATATCGAGGATTCCCTGAATGTTACTGCCTATGAAGGCGCAGGCGCGACTTCGATGAAGACCGATGGTGCAGTGGCCGGTGAATGGCTGCAGATTGCCTCCTCCCCTTATTTTATCGTGGAAAAAGGTCTGGTGTCCGGCGAATGGCAGCTCGCCACCACCGATGACAGCTTCACCATCCTGGTGATTTGCGAGGGCAGCGGCCACCTGATCTGGGAGGGCGGCTCCCAGCCATACGCAGCGGGCGAATGCTATCTGCTCCCTTCCAGCCTGGGCGCTTACAGCATTGAAGGACAATCTACCGTGCTGCGCTCTTATCTGCCTTAAGCAGACGGACTGTGTTTCACTTGGATCAGGGTAGCACCAGGTACTCTTTACGCTAGGAATGCTGAACTTCATTTTCAGGAGGACAGGCGATGACTGAGAACACTTTTTCCATGACTGATCCCTTAGATGTCAAAATCCATGTCTATGAATGGCTGCCGGAGGCGGGAACGGAGATTCGGGGGATTGTGCAGATTGCACATGGTATGTGTGAGACGGCTGCGCGGTATGCCCGGTTCGCCTCGGCGCTCACCGCAGCCGGTTATGCCGTATATGCCAATGACCACCGGGGACATGGCCTAACCGCCGGCAGAGTCAACCTGCTCGGTGACAGCGGGGAGAACGGCTTCTACTGGATGCGGCGCAATCTGCTGCAGCTTGCGGGAGTTGCCTGCTCCCGGCATGAGCATGCCCCTATCTACCTGTTCGCGCACAGCATGGGTTCGTTTCTGGCTCAGAAGCTCATGTGCGAAGAGGGGCATGAGATTTACAGCGGCTTCATCCTCAGCGGCACCAATGGTCCCCGGAGCATGCTGCGGCTGGCAGAATCCTTGTCGGCTATGCAGTTAAGGCTACAGGGCGACCATCACCGCAGTGTACTGCTGAATGGCATTGTTTTCGGCGCTTATAACCGGTCCTTCTCTCCGGTCCGCACAGCTTTTGACTGGCTCAGCAGTGATCCGGAGGAGGTAGATAAGTTCATTGCAGACCCGTACTGCGGGGCGATCTGCACCACCCGCTTCTTCCGGGACTTCTTCCATTTGCTGCGTGAGCTTCATACCAGGTCCACTCTTCAGCACCTATGCAGCGACAAGCCGGTCTACCTGTTTGCGGGCGAGAAGGACCCTGTGGGGATGAACGGTCAAGGGGTGATGCGTCTGGCTGAGTTATACCGGAAGCAGGGGCTTCAGGATGTAGAATGCAAGCTGTATCCGGGAGGAAGGCATGAGATGCTGAATGAGGTCAACCGGGACGAGGTCACGGCCGATGTGCTGGACTGGCTCGCTCGCCACCTGCCTGCCGAATCCATGCGGCTTCAGCCTACGGCGGATTAGCCTATTGATGCAGACGCACTTACTGGTCTGGTGCTGACGTTGGTCTGATGCTTACGGTGGTGTAACACAGTGCATACCTATGTCGCCACTGCACTTTGATCCGCAGGTATAGTACGACAAGAGAGGCACTCCGCCCGGACGGAGTGCCTCTCTTTCGATTATTTTGCCGTAGCAGCTGTATAGCGTCCTCATCGGTAATATTTAACCGTAGCAGTTAGTTAAGCTCTGTGGTAATTCTCAACTTAGCTGTAACGTAAGGTCTGCCGCTGATCCTGCAGTAGCAATTGTTGTACTTTTTGCAGGATCTCCACCCTATCAGCACCGTCACAGTAGAAAATGTTGCACTTTTTGCATTATTTTTAACAAATTAACGCTCTTAGAAGCACCAGTTGTTGCATTCTGTGCAGGATTTCGCCATGTTGACGCTCCAGAAGCAGCGAATGTTGTAATTCATACACGATTTCCAGGCTTCTTCTTAAGCCTCATTTACCGCTTAAGCTCCACTTACCGCGCCAAAACCCAAATTATCACCTCAGGTATTAACAGTAACTCTACGAGGACCCTTTATTCACGCTCTAAATATCCTGCCAGTCTCCCCGCTAAATCTTGCTTATACGCCGGAAGATCATACGAGGAATTATTGACTTTGATCTTGTGCATGTTTATGCGGTTATATATAATTTCTTCTAATTTCAGTCTGGCCTCAAGAACCTTCAGAGTTCCTTCTAAGCCCTCGTGCCCCTGTTTAAAGCCATACCCCTGTTTGGTGTAATATTCAATGAACCCCTCTGACCACTCCAGGGGTCTTTCGCGGACTGCTTTGCGGAAAGAATGCTCCAGATCGTCCTGTTCAATATAGATCAGCAGCGGATTCAATCCGGCCGTGATGGCCTCCAACTCCAACGTGTAGCTTATAATGTCTTCCTCGGCTGCCCCATGCTTAATCATCCCCATTGTTACCGGGTTCTGGATAAAGCAGCAATCGAACACATACGTGTCCGCCCCCTGCAAGGCCTTTTCCGCGAACTGCCTCCATCTTGCTGTAATCAGCTCCCTGTTCTGCGCGAACGACAATTCATACACATCGTTCCGGGCAAAAATATCCGTCCCTTCCTTTGGAACCCGGGAACTGTGTTCATTTAGGATTTTCCGGTATTCCACCAGGTAATGGCTGTCATGAACAGTTGTCCGCGGACTTAATACATGCCTTGAATCGGCCCACATCCCCAACAGCTCATCGTACTCTGCCTTTGTAAGACAAGCGACACCATCATAATCCGCCGGATGATCCAAATTCCCCTCCAGGAATAGCTGAGCTTTAGTGCCCGACTCAGCAAGAATGTCATAAATCAGCTGCGCCGTGGTGGATTTCCCGAAGCCGGGTAAGCCCTCGATAAAAATCAATTTAGGTTGCATATAGTAGTTCCCCCATTCACGATTTAGGAGGATAAGCAGATAAGAAGCCATTGAGATGCGGTGTCCCGGCAACAAAAAAAGATACCCTAAGGTATCCGCAGAAGTCGGTCTATGAACCAAGCTCACCCTGCATACCCTGTAAGATTAAAGAAAGACATGCCTAATAGCATAGTGTTCTCCACTAATGCTGGCATTCTTCCGGTTAATTTATCCTTACAGAGTAATCCACATGATAAGGTATATGCTCCTTTAATTGCATCTCATCATTTAACGTAACACTTAATGGAGATAAATACAATGAAGTGTTTATAAAAGAAGTGTTTTTGAAAATAGCTTATATTTCAGAAGACTCCGGAGTTTTTGTATATTCGCTGATAGAAGCATGTGGTGTTTCCGCAGCCTCCCCTATCAAGGTACGAAAAGCCATGCCGTGTCCGGTAATGATCACCTTTTGGAACCCGAGATATTGGTCAATCACCTTCTCTACACGGTTCCTCAGCAGCTCCTTAGATTCCCAAATCCGGGTCTCCCCGGGAGGATAAGCTCCGCCGTCTATTCGCCCAAAAACGGTCAGAGTCTCACTGCCCCCAAGGGACCACTGTAAGCTCCGGCCACTTCGACTTCCATTTCTGCGTCTTCGCTTCGTAAATCTTCTCGCTGATCAGTGCTTTGTTGGGGCGTAGAATTAATTGAAATAAATCCTCCAGACCAAATGGGGCATAAACCTTCCAGTCACCGTTCAGCTCAAGCCGTGCTCCCAGAGAAGTCACCGTGGTTGGCCAGCTATTAATTGCAGCTTCCAGCGATGTGTAGGGCTGGATCTCCACACCGAACTTCTGGGGGTACCACAAATGAACTCGGGCCTGATTCATGAGATCGACCGGGATAGCAATATCCTTAAAAAGCTCCCTGCCCTTAGCAACCATCGCATCCTCAGCAGTATAACTCAAATCGGCCGCATCATAATAAATAATATCGATGTCACTAATTCCGTACCCCGGCGCACGCCCGGTAAGCTCATTCCACACCGTTTGCACCAAGCATCCTGCACCTATGTAGTAAGGGAACGGGGCCAAGCCTTGGGCACGCTTGAAAATATCCATTAGCAGTGTATCGCGGGTGAATAGCTCTGTAAGACGATTATACATTTCATAGCAACTATCCATCGCCCAAATCCCCCACACTCTGGTCTTTGAATTGCTCCCCGTGCTCGTCACCGTATCTAAACAATGATATGTGCTGCTCCTGACTCAACTGTATGCCCCCCATAGGTAACCGACTCCCGCTCATGCTCCCTTGCGGCCGCTTCGCCGAATGTGGTCGGTTTTTCGATTACATTTGCCTCACGTGCACACACAGCGCCAATTGTGGTCGGTTTTTCGATTACACTTGGACCACGGGCCCACTCAGCGCCAAATATGGTCGGTTTTTCGATTACATTTGGCCCACGCTACCACGCAACGCCGAATGTGGTCGGTTTTTCGATTACATTTGGCTCACTCGCACACGCAACGCCGGATGTGGACGGTTTTTCGATTACATTTGGCCCACGTGGGCACTCAGCGCCAAATATGGTCGGTTTTTCGATTACACTTGGACCACGTGGGCACGCAACGCCGAATGTGGTCGGTTTTTCGATTACACTTGGTTCACGCGCCCACGGAACGCCGGATGTGTCCGGTTTTTCGCATACATCCGCATCGGCAGGCAGGTGTCCAGTGTAGTCAGGGGCATTCCCCTACAAAGGCAGCGTATAATACTGTGCCCGCTGGCTCTCGTCCTGCTGATACAGGACGACCAGCAGCGTGCGGCCATCGCTTGCCCCGGGGTGCGGACCAGGCAGGGCCAACCCGCTCCCGGCGGCGACCGCCGTTGCAGCCGCCCGGCCTTCACACCCGCCTCCCCCGGCAACCGCCGGAGGCGATACTTCTGCCTTGATTGCGGCAACTGCTTCACCTTCGCCAGAAGCTCCAACCTCCGCCTCAGCGCCAAGCTCCCCGTCATAGCGCAGCCCGCTGATCGATTCCAGCACCGGATCGAGCCGGAACGGCAGCTCGTCGAGCACGATGAACTTCTGGAGCTCCCGCTCGCTAAGTCCGGCCTCCGCCAGCTTGGCCGAGATCAGCTCCGGCTGACTGGCGATCTGCTTCAGGTGCTTCGCCCACTCCGCTTTATCAAGCACATCGTCCCACCAGATCTTGCGGGGCTTGTACTTGTGGGCGAGGAAGTAGTCCAGCTTCATCAGGCCGGTGACTATGTCCATGGAGGCCGTGCCCCGGTCCGTCAGGAAGTCATGCAGCCGGGTGAACAGATCCTCCAGCTGATGCCCGATCTTCTGCCAGCCCCGCTCTTCCCAGTAGTCCCCGAACTCCTGGAAGAAGTCGAACGGGGACGGGAAGACATGGCGGATCAGGTACTTGACCGAATGAGCCAGCCGCTGGCTGTTCCAGTACTTCTCCAGCACATCCTCCAGCCGCTTGAGCCGGATAATATCGGCGAACGGCATGACATGGCTGCTGAGAATTTCGTATGGCGCATGCTCCATATACGTATAGTCGTATTTGGCGGCTTGGGCTCGCAGCCCGGTGCCGCGCAGCATTTTGAGGAAACCGAGCTGCAGCTCCTCCGGCTCCATGGCGAAGACGTCATTAAACGTCTTGCGGAAGGTGTCGTAATCCTCCATTGGCAATCCGGCGATCAGATCGAGATGCTGGTCGATGTTGCCGCTGGCCTTGATCTTCATCACAGTGCGCGACAGCTTGGTGAAGTTCTGGCGGCGCTTGACCAGCTCATTGGTCTCGTCATTCGTCGACTGGACGCCGATCTCGAAGCGGAAGACGCCCGGAGGGGCGTTCTGCGCCAGGAAATCCAGCACCTCGGGACGCATAATATCAGCGGTAATCTCGAACTGGAACACGCAGCCCTGATGATTATCGATCAGGAACTGGAACATCTCCATCGCATAATTGCGGTTGATATTGAACGTGCGGTCCAGGAACTTGATCACCTTGGCCCCGCCCTCAATCAGATAGAGCAGATCGGACTTCACCCGTTCGATATCATAATAACGCACGCCCACCTCAATGCTGGACAGGCAGAATTGGCAGTTGAAGGGACAGCCCCGGCTCGTCTCAAAATAAACAATCCGCTTGCTCAGCTCCGGCAGATCCTCCGCGAAGCGGTGCGGGGTCGGCAGGGTGTTAAGATCACTTTTGGGACGGGGAGGATTAACGATCAGCTCTTCGCCCTTGCGGTAAGCCGCACCGTATACGAAATGGTACTTATGTTCATCCCGGATCTCCTGCAGCAGATGGTGGAAGGTCTCTTCCCCGTCACCGATCACGACAAAGTCCACTCCGGCCTCCCGCTTCATCCAGTAGAGCGGCTCATAGGATACCTCCGGCCCGCCCAGCACAATCTTGACCTCCGGCATGACCTGCTTGAGAATACCGACCAGCTTGATGGTCTCCTCGATGTTCCAAATGTAACAGGAGAAGCCAATCACATCCGGCTGCTTCTGAAAAAGGTCAGACACGATGTTCATCGCGGGATCTTTGATGGTATATTCCGCCAAAAGGATATCCTCGAACTCATGCTCGCTATACGCCTTCAGCAGCCGGATCGCAAGCGAGGTATGAATATATTTGGCATTTAATGTGGCCAGGATGATTCTCATGCCTTATAACCTTCTTTACATGTCATTTTGAAAAAACTCCAGGAAGGCCTTGCCGTACTTCCGGTACTTCACTTCACCGACACCCTTCACCCTCAGCATCTCCGCTTCTGTCTGCGGACAAACCACGCTCATCTCACGCAGCGTCGCATCATTGAAAATGATGTACGACGGCACATGCTCGCGCCCCGCCAGCTCGCGGCGGATCAGACGCAGCTGCTCGAACACCGTCTCGTTGACCGCAGACGGTGAAGTATCGCGCGAGCGGCTGCGGTCCCGCGTGCCGGAGGTGACCAGTGTGCGGGCCACGCGCTGATGCACCTGGCGCTGGCCGCGCAGCACCTCGGCTGCCAGCGGCTGCAGCCGGACCACCGGATACTGGCCTTCGGACAAGGCCAGATATCCTTCCGAGATCAGCATATTGATGATCTCGGTAATCTCCTTCTCGCTGCGGCTGGACATAGCGCCGTGAGTCGGCAGCTTCTCGAAGCCGTATTGCAGCACCTTCTGGTTACGTGAGCCCTTCAGCACGGATGAGACCAGCGCCACGCCGTAACGCTCCCGCATCCGGTGGATGCAGGAGAAGATCTTCTGCGCTTCAACGGTGATATCGACCAGCTCACGCTCGTCGGTACAGGAGCTGCAAATCCCGCAGTGATCATCGTCATGACTCTCGCCGAAATAGTCGAGCTGCGCACTGCGCAGGCAGCGGGTGGTATAGCAGTATTCAATCATCTGCTGAAGCTTGCGGTATTCGTTGGCTTTACGTTCCGGGTCCTGCGGGTTCTGCTCAATCAAGAATTTCTGGGTCATGATATCCTGAGCACTGAACAGCAGGATACAATCGCTCGGCTCCCCGTCACGCCCGGCACGTCCCGCCTCTTGAACATAAGCTTCCATGTTCTTCGGCATATTGTAATGGATGACATAACGCACGTTAGACTTGTCGATCCCCATCCCGAAGGCATTCGTGGCGACCATGACGCGGATATCGTCATAGAGGAAGCCTTCCTGGCTGTCCGCCCGCTCCTGGTCGTTCATTCCGGCATGATAGCGCCCGGCGGTGATTCCTGCGGCCTGGAGGCGCTGATAGAGATCATCCACCTCCTTGCGGGTGGCGGCATACACGATGCCCGGCTGATGGGCATGCTGAGCCGCGTAATCCAGCACGAACTCGCGCTTGTTCTCTCCGCGCAGCACGGACATCGCCAGGTTGTCGCGGCCAAGTCCGGTCATGAAGACGCCCGGCTCGCGCAGGCGCAGCAGCCGGACCATATCCTCCATGACCTCCGGGGTAGCCGTAGCGGTGAAGGCCGCCAGAATCGGACGCTGCGGCAGCTGCTCCACGAACGGGGACACTGCCAGATAACTGGTGCGGAAGTCATGGCCCCACTGCGAGACGCAGTGCGCCTCATCTACAGCTACGCAGGAGATGTTCAGTCCCGCCATCTCCAGGCGGAACCAGTCCAGCTCCAGACGCTCGGGAGCTACATAGAGCAGCTTCAAGTCGCCGCGGCGGGCCGCACGAATGCGCTCATTCACTTCCTTGCCGCTCAGGGTGCTGTTGATATAAGCAGCCGGAATCCCTGCCGTCGTAAGAGCATCCACCTGATCCTTCATCAGGGAGATCAGCGGTGAGACGACCAGGGTAAGCCCCGGCTGCAGCAGCGCCGGAACCTGATAGCAGATGGACTTACCGCCTCCGGTAGGCAGAATGCCCAGCGTATCGCGGCCTTCCAGCAGATTGTTTACAATTTTTTTCTGGCCGTCCCGGAAATCGGGATAACCGTAATATTTTTGCAGCTCGGCCTGGGCCTGCTCCATTAATGATCCTTGCATCTCCATATCTCTTCAAACTCCTTAAGGCTTTCTACCTTTTAGTTTACCGGGCAACCGGCTGCCAAGCAACCGTCTGAAGCAGATATCATAGCACTCCTTCCGGGCCTTACACATAGAAATTACATAAAAACCGTACGATCAAGCAACACTTTATATAGATTCATCCATCTGCCCTATGAAGGAGGTCGCCCGTTTGCAAGACTGGAAAGATAAATATGCCTCCTACATAGATAAGCAACAGTCTTCTTCTACAGAGCAGAAGCCTGCCAGCGGCAGCAGGCTGACAGGAGAGCTGAAGAGCGATCTGCCGGAGCTTCAGGCGAGGCTCGGAGAGAACGGCGACCTGGTCGTACGCGACTTCCTGCTCTTCGGGGCTTATCCTGCTGCAATGCTCTTCTTCTCCTCACTCGTGAATATGGAGCAGGTGCGCGAGCATGTACTGAAACCGTTAATGGCCCCGCCTCCAGGGCAGTCTGAGGTCCCGGAGGATACGGGCGGAATGATTCATTATATCTGGAGTACAGCTGTCCAGGTCACTCAAGGCACCACAACTGTCGATCTGTCCGCACTCCCCCAAGCCGCCGTGAAGGGCGACCTGATTCTGCTGATCGACGGGATTCCAGAGGCGCTTCGCTTGGAAATGCGCCAGATTGAGATGCGCGGGGTCGAGCAGCCGCAGACGGAGCAGGTCATCCGCGGGCCGCGTGAAGGCTATGTGGAGAAGCTGGAGAACAACCTCTCCCTGCTGCGGTACCGGCTGCAGAGCAAAGACTTCCGGATTGAAATTAGCCCGCTCGGAGAGCGTACCCAGTCAAGGGTGGCTCTATGTTACATTGACAGTGTCACTGACAGCAGTCTGGTCGCTGAAGTCATGCGCAGAATCTCGCTGATTCATACGGACGGCATCCTCGATGCCGGATACATCGAGCAGTTCATCGAAGACCAGCCGCTGTCCCCCTTCCCTCAGGTTCAGAGCACCGAGCGGCCGGACAAAACTGTGGCCGCCCTTCTGGAAGGACGGGTCGCCATTCTTGTGGATGGCTCCCCGTTTGCCCTGATTGTTCCCGCCCTCTTCAACCAGTTCTTCCAGACGGTGGATGACTATACGGAACGCTTCATTATGGGCAGCCTGATCCGGATCATCCGGCTGATTGCTTTGGCCTGCTCGCTGTTTTTCCCGGCGTTGTATGTGTCTGTCATCTCGTACAACCCCGAACTGCTGCCTACAGATTTCGCTGTGGCGATCTCGGGCGGCCGGGCGGGCGTGCCGTTTCCGGCTGTGCTGGAGGTGCTGATTATGGAGGTATCCATGGAGGTGCTGCGGGAAGCGACGATCCGGCTGCCGCAGATGATCGGCGGGGCATTATCTATTGTAGGCGTCCTCGTCATCGGACAGGCTGCAGTGGGCGCAGGACTCGCCAGCCCGATCACGGTTGTCATTGTGGCTCTGACGACCATCGGCTCGTTCGCCACCCCCGCCTACAATGCAGCGATCGCCCTGCGTATGCTGCGGTTTCCGCTGATCCTTCTGGCCGGTATGTTCGGCCTCTACGGGGTTATGATTGGTACGATTCTGATTCTGAATCATCTGCTCTACCTGGAGTCCTTCGGAGTTCCCTATATGTCCCCCTACATTCCCGGTAAGTGGCGTGATCTGAAGGATACGCTGGTGCGGGTGCCGCTCTGGTGGATGCGCCGCCGCCCCAGCTTCCTGCATGTCCGGGATACCGACAGACTGCCCCGCAGTGTACCCACCGCAGAGATTGACCAGATTCTCAGGCAGGGAGATGAGACCGATGAATAATCCGCGCCAGATTACGAGTCTGCGCGCAGCAGCCGTGATCAGCAGCACCATTATCGGAGTGGGCATCCTCAGCTTCCCGCGCTATATGACCGAAGCAGGTAACAGCAGCGCTCCCCTTGTTGCATTCTGCGGCGTACTTTTCTCCTTCATCAGCTACTGGCTGCTGGCCTCTCTCTGCCAGCGGTTTCCGCAGGAGACCCTGTTCGTGTTCAGCCGCCGCCTGATCGGACGCCCGCTTGCTGCTATTTTCACTGTGGTGATTATGCTGCTGTTCATTGTACTCACCGGCCTCACTGTACGCCAGTTCGGGGATGTTGCCACAACCGTGCTGTACAAAAAAACACCGATCGAAGCAACCATCTTCCTGATGCTGCTTATCAGTCTGCTGTCCTCCAGGCGCAACGTTGTGAAGTTCTCCTATATCCACTTCTTCTATCTGCCGCTGATTGTCGGCTCTATTCTGGCCACCATTCTGCTCTCGCTCAAAAATGTGGATATGCTCAATCTGCAGCCTGTCCTGATGGCTCCCGGCCTCCAGTTCTGGAAAGGGGCGCGGGAGGCCACCTATCTGTTCCAAAGCTCCTTCGTCATCGTGCTGCTGATTCCATTCATGGAGAAGCCTGGGCATGCCGTCCGCGCGGGGGCCTGGGCCATCTTCCTGTCGGGTGCAATCTACGTGCTGATCGTCATTGCTTCTGTAGGGATATTCGGTGCCGAGGAGACCAAGCTGCTGATCTACCCTACTCTGGAGATGGCCCGTTCGGCGGCTTTTGGCGAGGGATTCCTGGAGCGGCTGGATGCTATCTTCATTATTATCTGGGTCATCTCTGTCTACACGACGATCTACACTACTTATTACATATCTGCCTATCTGCTGCACAAGCTGCTGCGATTCCGCGACCAGCGGATGGCCTCCACGGTCCTGCTGCCGGTGATGTTCATCCTGGCCATGCTGCCCTCAAATGTGTTCGAATCTTACCAGTGGGCCCTTCATCTGGGCAATGCCGGCATGATGCTGATGTTCGGCTATCCGCTGCTGTTATGGACAGTCTATCTGCTCAGACGCCACAAGGAGAAGGTGACCTCATGAAAATACAGCTTCCGCGCACGCTCGCCCTGCTCCTCCTGCTCACTATAGCCGCCCCGCTGCTCAGCGGATGCTGGGATCAGGTGGAGATTGAGGACCGCGCGCTGGTTCTCGGCCTATCCATTGACAAGATCCCTGCAGACGATACGCAAAAAGAAGACCGGGTCACTCACATCCATGATAACTCTCTGCCTACGGAGATGATCAGTGTCACCGCTCAGATTGCCGTCCCGGGCAGAGTCCCGCTGGGCCCCGGCACCGGCGGCAGCGCAGGGGAAGGCAAGACCAGTCCCGTCTGGGTAGTCAGCGTGCGCGGCATCTCCCTCGACGATGCCATGAATAATCTGCAGCAGCAGATAGCCGACCCGCGTTATCTGGTTCACCTGCGGATCATCATCATCAGCGAGGAGATTGCCCGGGGCAGTCTCGCCGAGCTGAATGATTATCTGCGGCGCAACCCAGAAATCCGGCGCAGAACCTGGCTGCTCGTCTCCGAGGGCCGCGCGTCCGCCTTCATGGATGTGAACCCGCCGCTGCAGCGTGTGCCTACTCTTTATATTTTGTCCATGATGGAGAAGTCCGTCTCCTCCGGCAAATTCCCCCGGGATTATATCGGCACCTTCTGGTCAGCCGACTCCAGGTGGGGACAAAGCGCTTATCTGCCTTATGTGGCACTTCGCAACAAGGATAATATTCTGATCAAAGGGCTGGCTTATTTCAGCGGCGGCAAGATGGTCAGCAAGACTGCCCCTATAGAGATCGGCGGGTTCATGGCGATGCAGGGGATGGACCCCGGCGGCTACTCCACTCTGCTCCGTACGCAGGAGCTCGGGATTGTCATGACCAAGATCAATGAACGCTTCACCCGCACCCGGAGCTATATCAAGGACGGCAAGCCCTATTTGTCCTATGAGATCTTCCTGGAGGGGGATTTGGACGAGCATTACAGCAGTGACATTCCTGTCAATTCCCCGCAGAAGCTGCATGAGATCGAGCGGGATTTCGAGCAGCAGATCCAGACGGTGCTGACCGGACTGGTGAAGCAGACCCAGCAGGACCACTCCGATATTTTTGGCATGGGCGAACAGATCCGAAGCCATCATCCCGCCTACTGGAGGAAGCATATCCACGGCAAAAACGACTGGGAGAGCCTGTACAGCAGTGTTGGTGTAGATATCAGACTGACCCTGCATATCCGCAGAGTGGGCCTCAAGCATGATTAAGCGCCAGCCCGTGCAGGTAACCGCTATGGAGGAGGAAGCGTATGATCCGATTGCTGGGAAGCCTTGCCGGGATGCTGTTCTTCTCGGCCATGCTCCTGCTGGTTGTAGATATCCGAATTTACAGTAACCGGGGCTGGCTCCGGGAGAAAAAGTACGCAAAGATCATAGCCTGGGGCTATATCCTGCTCTCCCTGATAATCTGTATCGGCCTGCTCCTCTATATCTAGTGCCCCACGTCCCTTCGTAGTATTTCTTCACGGCCCATGGTATATTGAGGAGTAACCTATTAAAGGACGGAGAATGCGGTCATGAATACAAGAAGAACCAGAAATCAGGGGAACAGAACCTCTAACCATAAACAGGGAGCAAGATCCGGAGCCCCGGCCAAGCCGGCAGCAGCACCCAAATCCTATACAGTAGCCGAGCCTGCGGAGCTGCTTGCTTTTCTGCTGAAGACGATTACGAACAAGGGGCGCAACTCGATCAAATCCATGCTCTCCCGCGGACAGGTTGCGGTGAACGGCAAGCCGGTGACGAAGCATAACCATCCGCTCCATCCCGGCCAGACCGTGACGATTGACCATGAGAAGCCTGCCGAAACCAAGGAGATGCTCGGGCTGACCATTGTCCATGAGGATGACGATATTATTGTGATCCAGAAGGATGCGGGGCTCCTGTCCATCGCTACCGGTGAAGATAATGAATTGACGGCTTACCGCCAGCTGATGGAGCATGTCCGCCTGAGCAACCCGAAGAACCGCGTCTATGTGGTGCACCGGCTGGACCGTGATACCTCGGGCGTCATGATGTTTGCCCGCAGCGAGGCGATTCAGCAGCAGCTCCAGAACAGCTGGAAGGAGACCGTCAAGGAACGCTCCTACGTGGCTCTGGTGGAAGGCGCCGTTAAGAGATCCGAAGGCACGATCAGCTCCTGGCTGAAGGAGACCTCCACACTGAAGATGTACTCCAGTCCGCATGAGGGAGACGGGCTGCACGCCGTAACCCGCTATAAGCTGATCCAGGCGAACCGCCACTTCTCCCTGCTGGAGGTGCACTTAGAGACCGGACGGAAGAATCAGATCCGTGTCCACATGTCCGACATCGGACATCCGATTGCCGGGGACAAGAAGTACGGCGCTGAGACCAAGGCGGTCGGCCGCCTCGGCCTGCATGCCCGCGTGCTCTCGTTCATCCATCCGACCACAGGTGAAATTCTAACGTTTGAGAGCGCGATTCCGAAGAGTTTTCTGAAATACACGGCACCGGCACCTACGAACTAATTCCTAAGCTGTGAGTGCCAACAGCAGATCATAATATATTATAGAGAAACGATAGAAGGTGCCGCTCTTGTTCCACCCTACTGTTTTTGACAATATCAAAATCGCCCTGGAGAACCAGATCTACGACTACGATAATCTGGATGGGGTTCTAGTTGTAACTGACCGGTCCGATCTGCTCAATCTCGCGCTGATGTCGCGTGAATTCAGCCTCGCGTTCAAGCTGACCGGAGGCCTGAATGTGACGTCCGAGATTCTGCTCCAGTCCACAGTGAAGGACCTCAGCGATGAAATTCTGGAAACGCCGGGCAGCGATCCGGGATGCAGTCTTTTCTTACGCTTTTATATGGAGATAGAAGATGTGAATGTGCAGTGCCCGGCCATTGAAGAGATTCTGACCCGAATCTGGGGACCCGAATTCCAGCCTGTGCAATCGCTCAGCTTCCGCTATGGACAGACAGACGATACGTACAATAACTGTGTTGAACTGCAATTCAAACGGCAAATTACCGAAGAGCAAATGGAAGACCTTCCGAACCTCCTGAAGTTCATGCTGCAGAGCGCAGAGGAACTGGAAGAGGTATAACGCTATACATGGGGTGAGCTGATAATGAATTTCCTGCCTCCTGCCCGGACGGGCCGCTGGCTGGCATGGTCTGCCGGTTACGCGCTGCTGCTGTGGCTATCGCTGATTCTGCACCGGTATATGTGGTTAGGTGAGCCTTTCAACCTTATTCTTGCCCTACGCTGGGCCATCCTTGCCCTTGTCATCTCCGGTATAGTCAACGGGTTCGGCTGGTTGGGTGCGCAGCTTGTGTGGATCTTCTCAACCGCTGGGACTGTGGCGGGGCTCTTCCTGATGTACCTGTACACTTACCGTGAGATGTCGGGCTTCGAGGATCTTGCGGGCTTTCTTTCCTTCGGCCTGTTTACAGCAGGCGGCTTCGCTCTGGGTCTGATCGCCGAGGGCGGCCGGCTGCTGATACACTATTGGCGCACACGCTGATTCCTGTTAGGAGCTGATGACCCTTATGTCCAATTCCCTGCTGACCAAAAATGCGCTCGCCCGCTCGCTCAAAGACCTGATGGAGGAGCTTCCGCTGAACAAAATCTCCGTCCGGCATCTGGTCGAGGATTGCGGCGTGAACCGGCAGACCTTTTATTATCATTTTCAGGATATCTATGATCTGCTGGGCTGGATCTACAGGACGGAGGCTGTCGAGAGCATTGCCCAGTACCGCAGCTACAGCACCTGGACAGACGGTTTCTACCGGATATTCTGCTATATCGGGAACAATAAGGCGTTCTGCAGCAATACCTTGGACTCCCTCGGACGGAGGCATCTGGACGCGTATCTGTATGAGGTGACGAATGATCTCGTTATGGGCGTCATCAACGAGCTGGCCGCGGGGCTGGATGTCGGGACGCCGGATAAGCAGTTCATCGCCAACTTTTACACGCTGGCCTTCACCGGACTGGTCATTCAGTGGATGCAGGACGGGATGAAGGAGCCGCCGGAGCAGATGATCGGGAAGCTGAGCGTCCTGATAGAAGGGAACTTTCTGAAGGCGCTGCATAAATATGAGAACATTGTGTCGTAACCTTAGAGGCTGCGGCTTTTTTTCTGCTCAAAAATGTTACACTTTGTTCCACATGTCCAAATTTTATACAGATCAAGTGCTTTGATGATACCCTCCAAGGCGGGACTGGATTACACTCGGTTCAGGTCCAGTATTCAAGCAAACCTATGGAGGCGGTAATCAGTGAAAAAAGAGTATGGTAACGAGCAGGTATATTTCGTAGGCGGTGGCATTGCATCCCTTGCAGGTGCGGCCTATCTGGTCAGAGACTGCGGTTTTCCCGGACAGAACATTCACATTATTGAAGAAATGAAGATCCTTGGCGGCAGCAATGACGGTGCCGGCGATGCAGAGCATGGATATGTCATTCGCGGCGGCCGGATGCTGAACGATGAGACCTATGAGAATCTGTGGGAGCTATTAAGTACCATTCCGTCCATTGACCAGCCGGGGCTGACGCTGCGGGAAGAAATCATTCAATTCGACGAATCCAATCCGACCCGCGGCCAGGCCCGGCTGATCAACAGCAAGGGTGAGGTTCTGGACGTCACCTCCATGGGCTTCGATATGGCAGACCGCCTGGCCATGGGCAAGCTGATCATGACGCCGGAGCCAGCCATGGGCACCTTGCGGATTAACGACTGGTTCGGACCACATTTCTTCACAACGAACTTCTGGTACATGTGGGCGACCACTTTTGCCTTCCAGCCTTGGCATAGTGCAGTTGAGTTCAAGCGGTATATGCTCCGCTTCATGCACGAGTTCCCTAGAATTCAAACCCTTGAAGGCGTAACCCGCACTCCATACAACCAATATGATTCCATTATTCTGCCGCTGCATCAATATCTGGAGCCGCTGGGCGTAGATTTCACCTTAAAATGTACGGTCACTGATCTGGAATTCAAAGAAGGCGACGGCATTACTGTGACAGCGATGAAGGTCGTCCGCGATGGCGTGGAGGACACGATCCAGGTTCATGAAGGCGACCGGGTCATTGTGACGAACGGCTCGATGACCGAAGGCTCCAGCCTCGGATCGATGACCTCCGCTCCCGGGATGAACGGTAAGGGCAGCTCATGGAAGCTGTGGGAGACAATCGCCGCGAAGAAGCCGGGTCTCGGCAATCCTTCTTCCTTCGACGATCATGTGGACGAATCCAAATGGGAATCCTTCACGGTGACCTTCCAGGACTCGAAGTTCTTCGACCTGATGGAGAAGTTCACCCGCAACCGGGCCGGTACCGGCGCACTTGTAACGTTCAAGGATTCCAGTTGGTTCATGTCGGTCGTGCTGGCGTTCCAGCCGCATTTCCGCAACCAGCCGGAGCATGTCAGGGTCTTCTGGGGATATGGCCTGTACCCGGACAAGGTCGGCGATTATGTGCACAAAAAAATGTGCGACTGTACCGGCGAGGAGATTATGGAGGAGCTGATCGGACATCTGCACTTCGAGGCGCATAAGGAAGAGATCATGGCTACCGCCAACTGTATTCCTTGCATGATGCCGTATATCACCTCCCAATTCATGCCGCGCCTGAACAGCGACCGGCCGCAGGTGGTGCCTGAAGGCTCAACCAACCTGGCCTTTATCGGGCAATACTGCGAGATCCCGGACGACATCGTTTTCACGGAAGAGTATTCAGTCCGTGCCGCCCGCATCGCCGTCTACACCCTGTTCGGCCTGAACCGTCCGGTAGAGCCGATCAATGCGTACCAGAACGATGTCCGCACACTGTTCTCCAGTCTGGTGACCTCGTTCCGGTAACGGAATGATTCGGTTTCCCGCTCCAGGCCAGTGGTCTCTGTAAGCAAGTGGAAACGGCTTTGCCGTCCTTTTAAAGGACGGTACCGTTTCAGCGAGAAATAGAAGGATAATTTATCGTGTGCAACATATAAATTCTTATATTTGAACAAAAAACCCCCGCTGCATGAATTTCATGCGGCGGGGGTTTGGTGCGTCTATTGATGCAAACTTGCCAGGAAGGGCCAGTGGCGGCAGGAATGCCGTACTTTTAGCCTGCTTCGATCAGGGCGTAGCCGCCTGACTGGATGGAGCACGCTTATGCGGACTCCAGTGCGCTTATTTGTTCCAAATCATCTTTTACGGCAGCGCTGCGGACTCCAGTGCGCTTAAGTGCCGAATATCCTGCAATTTCGCTTCCAAAATCTCCGCATAACGTCCTCAGAGTCCGGCACGCCGCTCCAAATGGCCTTTTGGCGCAAATAGCGGAACTGTAGTCCGTAACCGGAATGAATCGTACGTTCCGTCCCGAAGCAGCACGCAGCAACGCTTATCTCGAACCTGCCACTGATCGTAATCAGATGCTGCAGGAACCGTCATCGCAGCCGTCAGCAGACGGTGCAGCCCCGGACTTCGGCTGGCCGACCACCTGAAGCTCTGGACCCTTCTGTTCCTCCGCCCATACCGTGTCCAGCACTTCAGTAAAGACCGGACCCGGCTGTGCGCCAGATACGGCGTACTTATTATTGAAGACGAAGAAGGGAACGCCAGTGATGTTCAGCTGCCGGGCAGCTTCAATGTCAGCCTGGACCCGGTCGCCGTAAGCCTCACTGTCGAGCACCGCAGTAACTTCAGCCTGATCCAGTCCGGCCTCCGCAGCCAGCTCAGCCAGCACTTTACGGTCACCTACATTCAGTGTATCGGTGAAATAAGCACGCAGCAGCCGTTCGGTCATCTGCGGAGCCTTGCCCTGAGTAGCGGCATAGTGGCTCAAGCGGTGAGCGTCAAAGGTATTCGTGGACTGAATCGTATCGAAATTGAATTCCAGACCCACACCCTGCGCCTGCTCGGCCAGCTGTGCGTTCATCTCCTTGGCCTTGTCACGGGTCATGCCGTATTTACCGGCCAGCAGCTCATGGATATCTCTCGTCTCATCGGTGCGTGCATTCGGGTCCAGCTGGAAGCTGCGGAACACGACCTCCACCTGGTCACGGCCCGGGAATTGGCTCAGCGCGTGCTCCAGCCGTCTTTTGCCGATATAGCAGAACGGGCAGGCATAATCAGACCATATATCTATTCTCATGGGAATTCCTCCTGAATGGTAATGGTATTGGTATTGCATTTCACTTACTATTATATAGTTGAAAACCGAAAATTACAAACAAACTTTCTGAACGGCCCCTTCCCATTGAATGTCCCATACATTCTCTTCCCTGCTGGCTTCCGGGAGAAAAGTAAACGAAAGAGGTATATACGTACGCCCGGCCGGGCAGGTAAAATTAGAGCAACATCTCTAATTCAAAGCGGACGGTCTATGGCGTCCCGAAAGGAGTCAGCGGCATGCATGACCTGTCTATAGTCATTCCCACGCGTAACCGGATCAGCGATCTGACCCTCTGCATTGAGTCCATCGGCGCGCAAAGCGGGCTGGAGAATGTCTCCATCGAACTGCTGATCGTGGACGACGGTGAGATCGAAGAGCAGGTGCTGGAATATTTCCGTGAGGTGCTCGGGCGACTTCCGGATGCCAGCCTGCGTTATTACCGCAAAACCAAGCCCGGCGTCTGGCTCTCCCGCTATGAGGCCCTCGGGCTCATCGACGGGGAGATTCTGCTCAGCTTCGATGACGATGCGGAGCTGGACGATCCGCTCTATATCCGCCGGTTGCTCGACACCTACGCCTCAGATCCGTCCATTGCCGGAGTCGGCGGAATCGCCAAGGGTCTCTCCAGCAGCAAATCGGGCAAGCTGCTCGGCAGGCTCACCTGTCAAATGTCGGCTTCGCCAGGCAGACTGTCGGCCAGCACACTGGCCGGGTCTCTTCTCTTATGGGGGGAGACCGAGAATATTTTTGAGACGGATTTCTTCCACGGCTGCAATATGTCCTTCCGCAGCTCGGCGCTGCGGGATATGAAGCCGTACCCCTGGATGACCAGCTATGCAGTAGCGGACGATATCTATATGTGCCATCTGGCGAGCAGATACGGCAAGCTCGTGATTAACCCGGAGCTGAAAATCATGCATCATGAATCGCCCAGCTCTCGCGACAAGGCAGGCCGGGTCGCCCGGGCGACCGCAGTCAACCATTATTATCTGCTGAATCTGCGCAAAGCACCCGTGAAGAATTATGCAGCTCTGCTCTGGACCTTGTCTTACCTCGCCGTCAAGTCTACGCTCAAGCGGAACTTCAATGCCGTCTCCGGCTACGCCAGTGGCATCCTCTTCATCCTCAACCCCCGCAAGAACAAGTACAGGGAATTCATGCTGGATTAGGTACAGCATTCCGCGAAGAACCGCTAGTGCGCACAGAACCAAACAGTTTAAGGATGCTGGGGGCCCTGTGCCCCATACATCCGGTTCATACACCCTCTGGTCAGTACATTAGAAAAAAGGTGCCACAGGCGGCTGCTTCAATGCGGCCTCTGTGGCACCCTTATATTATTCTTAAGCCGTATAGCCAAAGCCCAGGATCGTGAAGCTCTTGTCCTGATCCTCCGGCGCCATCCGGATCTCCACCACATGCTCCCCGCTCTGCTCATTGTTGTATAGAATCACAGCGTTGCAGTGCGTCCAGCTATTCACATGCGGATCTGCCGTCAGAACCAGCTTGCCGTCCACATAGACCTCCGCCTTGCCTACATCCGGGCTGCCCGAATCCTTGAAGACCAGGATCAGATTCTTGCTGGTGATTGTCAGCCTGAAGCGATCCTCACCAGACGCAGCCGTGTGCATCCAGTTATGCGGGAATTGCGGAGTGCCGAACGGATTGGCATCCATCTCCACCTGCTGCAGCTCCTCATCCGTACCGTGGAAGCCGCCTGCTTCAATAACAATCGCAGTAGCTGCGCTGCCCAGATCACTTATACGGTCCAGCAGCCGGACATGGGCAAAATCATTGCCGAGCTCAGGCGGTCCCGCCAGCATATCCTGCTCCTTTTCATCCAATCCCATCCGGGCGGTCTCGGCGAAAAGGTAGCCCAGGGAGTCCGCCATTACGCGGTGCCCGTCATTCGTGGGGTGATAGATATCGTAGAAGAATTGCCGCTTGGAGATGATATTTCCTTCGGCCTTGCTCAGCCGGAACTGCTCTGTTACTGCATCTTTGACACTGACCATCGGGAGATTATAGCGTCTGCCTACCGGGGAGAGGCGGTCCTGCAGGTTCCAGTCATTCACGAAGACACTGAACAGCAGGATGACGGCAGGCTGGTTCGGCGCAGACAGGATTTTGAGACAAAGACTCTCGAAGCAGTTGCCCTTCGTCTCGTCCCCTTCATCATTCACGGCAAATTCCACCACTACGATGTCGGGAGCGGCTGTACCATCCCTCAGCACATCCCGCTCATAGCGGATCATCCCAAGCTCAGAGGGCGTCCCGCCAACCCCGGCCTTGATGAAATGAATATTCTCTCCACCCTCCTTGCCGAATAGCTCCTTAAATCTTAAGTACGACTGATAGGCATAGCATTCCGTATGAATGGGCTTAGCTCCGGCCCCCTGTGTGATGGACCCGCCAATATAAGCAATCGTCACATCCTCTCCGCTTGCAGCCTTGTCCATAGCCCGCTTCAGCCGCCGGTTATTGCCCGCATACAGCAGAGACTTCGCAATCATCGCGCGGTAAGCAGACGACTCGAAGTCTACGGAAGGTTCCGCTGTCAGCTCAGGCGCCGTGTACCCGTCATTCAGGTAGAGAACGATGCTCGCTGTCGCCAGTTCCCCCTCGTTGTTGAATTCAAAGGCATATTTGCCGGGAGCCACATCCTCCTCAGACCACTCGTGCTCTTCCAGCTTCACTAGGATTTCCGTTCCATCGCCCGGGCAGGGGACCCGCAGCTGCGTGCCGGTCTCATACTTGCTGGTTCTGCCCCAATTCTGCATAAGAAAAGTGACCGCAGCCCCTTCCTCCGCCGTCTTCACAGACACTCCAATGCTGTGCACCAGCTTGCGGAAGCCGGTCCAGTCTCTAAGCATCGCCAGCATCTGCTCATCCGTAACCCCGCCTATGTATTTGGCCTTATCGATCAGATAATTGCCTTCCAGATAGACCTCCTGCGAGGGCTTGCCCTCCGCCCGGGCGGTTGCCTCAATCGCCGTCTCGAACATGACGAAGAAGCCGT
The DNA here is from genome assembly GCF_038595095.1 of Paenibacillus sp. FSL P2-0089. Classification (NCBI taxonomy): domain Bacteria; kingdom Bacillati; phylum Bacillota; class Bacilli; order Caryophanales; family Paenibacillaceae; genus Paenibacillus; species Paenibacillus sp. FSL P2-0089. Next base: position 1,180,560 of record NZ_CP152006.1, on the reverse strand, counting down.
CACGGCGCTCCACTGGATCTTGAGGTGCCGCCGGACCCTCCTGCCCGCCAAGCCCGATACCGCTGTTATACTCTTCCATAACCATCAGCCTCACTTTGTCTGAAGGCGCTCTCATCCATCTGGAACAGGACAGCAGTACCCCGCCGCCATGCCAGCTCTAGACTTCAGCTGCGCCATAATCGTTTTCATTAACGCTTTCATTATAGCCCGGGGTGCCGGAACAGCTCAACGTACAATCTGAAGCTCTGTTTAGTTATTACAACAATTCGCTTGTTTGCCTCTATTGCAGTATTCCGGTGGAGATGAACAGAATCATATGCTCTTTGATCTTGTCCTGATCCAGCGGCTCATGGGATTTGTTCCATTCCGTGGTCAGAGCCAGATACATCCGCAGAATCATAAACGCCGCCACACTGGCATCGCAAGGCTTCACTTCTCCGCTCCCGATAGCCTCCTCAATCTGCTGCTGCAGGAAGTCCAGCGCGTAGCCCTCCATCCGCTTCACGCCTTCGAGCGCCTGGGCCGTACCGATATCCCGGACCTCCTGGGCCAGCTTCACGAACAGCTCATGGTCCAGGCGGAATTCCAGAATGGAATCCAGCAGATTAAGCAGCTTATGTACGAAGGAAGTTTGCTGCGCAGCCACACGGTTCATCACCGATGTTAATTCAGAGGTCGCCTTGTCCAGAATTTCCTCGAACAGTTCTTCCTTGGTTTTGAAAAAGGTATAGATCGTGCCTTTGCCCACATTGGCAATTCTGGATACCTGATCCATAGTCGTAGCCTTATAACCAAATTGAACAAAGGACAGGGTTGCTGCCTGCAGGATTAATGCTTTACGGTCAATGGACATGGGTAACACTCCATTCTCTAGAATACAAATTGACTAGAATTTATTTCCGGTCATTAATTACCACCCAATTTACCACGCCACCGGGAAGAAGACAATATTTTCATCAAAATATCACCGGATTCGGCACTCCGCAAGCCGCTCTTCTGCACAAAATGTCACCAAATGAGTATCCATTGCCGTTCTTTCTGGGGTATGATAGTAAAGATGCAACCACGAAACTAATTGTATGGATGGTGGAATATGTCTGAAATCAAAAAAACATCTAAGAACAAAAAAACCGTTGTAATTCTGGCCGCTCTAGTCGTTATTATCGCTGCGGCTGTGGTAATCTGGCTTACAATGGGCAACAAGAGTGAAGACAGCCCTGCTGCTACCGGAACCCCTGGCGCTACTGCCTCCAAAGACGGCGATACGAAGTCCCTGGAGCAGACGTTTTATATTTATGATACGGTTGTGAATATCAAGGTGTTCGGCGATACGGTGGAACAGAAGAATATGGACGACATTCAGGCTATGCTGGAACGGATGGATATCGAGTTCAGCCGCACCAAGACGAACGGGGAATTGTACGCGGTGAATCAAGCCGCCGGCAAAGAAGCCGTTGCTGTGTCTGATGAAACGCTGGATATCGTGAAGCTCTCCCTCAAATATGCTGAGGAAATGGACGGGCTGTATGATCCGACGGTTGGCCCGCTTGTGGATCTATGGGCGATCGGCGAAGGCGGGGAGCATGTGCCTGACCAGGCGGCGATCGACAAGGCCCGGAGTCTGGTCAATTACAAGGATGTGATTGTCGATGAGGCTGCGAAGACGGTCAAGCTGGCCAAAGAAGGCATGGTGCTGGACATGGGCGGAATCGGCAAAGGCTATGCGGCTGACCGGATCGCCGACTATCTCAAGGCTCAGGGCCTGAACAGCGCAATGATCAATCTCGGCGGCAGCAGCATTATCGCCCTTGGCAACAAGCCGAACGGCTCCCAGTGGAATATCGGCCTGCAGGACCCCGATCAGAGCCGGGGCACCCAGCTGGGCACGATTAAGATTACCGATGAGGTCATTGATGCTTCCGGGGTATATGAGCGCTTCTTCATGCAGGACGGAGTGCGTTACCACCATATCCTCGATCCGCGTACAGGCTTCCCTTCCCAGAACGGGCTGAAGAGTATCACCATCATGAGCCCGAGCGCGACAGACGCGGACGCTCTTTCCACCGGTGTGTTCCTCATGGGCCTGGAAGAAGGCATGAAATATCTCGAAGCGCTGCCGGAGAAGGTGGAGGCCTTCTTCATTACAGACGACAACAAGATCTATGCCACCTCTGAGCTGAAGAAACGGCTGAATCTGACCGATTCGACTTATAGCTTCGCTAATTAACGGAGCTTGGTGCTGATGTGGTGAAGTAGCTTCTGGGTAAAATACACAAAAAGGTGCCTTCCACTCACGGAGGGCACCTTTTCTGTATGAATATTTAGCCCGGAGTCTTGTCACAGCGGCGCAATCCCTCACACCAGCGGCAACGCACCGAACTCCTTATAATTCTTGAAAATATAGCTCGGCGCATGGTCCGTGCCCGGCTGCCGCCCGCGCGGATTGTACCAGCATACCTTCCAGCCTGCCGTCAGCGCGCCTACTACATCGTTGGCCCAGGTATCGCCCACATAAAGGCTGTTCTCCGGTGTAGTTCCCGTCACCCTGTTGACATGAGCGAAGATGGCCGGGTCCGGCTTCGCCAGACCGACAGCATCCGAGATGAAGATCATCTCCGGGGGAATGATCCGGTCGATGCCCAGCCCGCGCAGCTTGCCCATCTGGTGCTCCTGCGGGCCGTTGGTGATAATGCCTACCGGATGGCCCAGGCTAATGAACCGCTGAAGCTGCTCTGCTACGCCGTCAATCATCTCAATCGTGTACTGGCGGGCAATATAGGAGGCCTGTATCTGCACCGCCTGCTCCCGGTTGAGCGGCAACCCATATTCGGCAAAAGCCAGCTCCAGCCGCAGCACCCGCGTCTCCTCCAGCTCCATCTCCCCGCGCAGATACTTCGGCCACAGCAAGTCGCTATGATGCCTTACCGTGTAGAACAGCTCCGCATAATCCAGCTTGTCCTCCTCAGGGGCCAGCACCTCACGTACAGCTTCCCTGAAGGGGACCAGGTGGTCATATAGTGTATCATCCAGATCAAAAAATACAGCCAGCTTACTGCTTGTCTCCACCACTATAACTCTCCTAACTATATCTTCAGAAATATAAATGATAAGTGAAAAAGCTCTCGTCCCGCTCATAACCCTGAGCTTCGTATAGACGCTGTGCACCGGTATTGGTTGTCATGGTGGATAGCGTCAAACCCTTGGCGCCTGTCCCCTGCGCGAATCCCTTCACGCCTTCAAGCAGCAGTGAGCCCAGTCCCTGTCCCCGCTGCTCCTGCGTCACAAACAGATCATTCAGTATCCACACCGGCTGAACCGTAATGGAAGAGAATGAGGGATACAGCTGCGCTATCCCATATATCCGCCTGTCTTCACCTTCACCGGCAACAGCCATGAAGACAACAGACTCTCCGTTCTCCAGTCTTGCCTGCAGGAATTCCCTGGCGGCTTCCCTGTCCGGCTGCTGGCCGTAGAAGCTGCGGTATTCATCGAACAGCGGTACAAGCTCCTCCACATCCTCAAGACCTGCCCGTTCAAAACGATAATTCAACAAAGGTAATCCCCCTTATTCCCTGAAATCATAAAAGACATGACGGGCGGTAATCTTACCATCCTCAATATCCATCAGGCCGAAGGAATATTGCTTCTCCCGCCGCTTATCCGTAGGTGATCCGGGGTTGAACAGCAGAATCCCGTTCTCCCGGCGCATAAGCGGCTGATGGGAATGCCCGAAGAGGATGCAATCTACGTCCTGGCCTTCAAAAGCGAGCAGCGCATTACCGTCCGTACCCTTGCGGGAATACGGAGCGTGTCCATGAATCATTCCGATGCGCAAGCCTTCAAGCGTAAGGATCTTGCTCTCGCCGAAGCGCTCAATAATCTCATAGCCATCGTTGTTCCCGGCAATCCCCTCTACCGGAGCAAGCTCGGCGAGCATATCGTAAATCTCCGGCGACACCCAGTCTCCCAAATGCAGAATGATATCCACCTGGCGAAATTCCTTCATAAGCACGGACGGCAGCCCCTTGGCCCGGCTTGAGAGATGTGTATCCGATACCACTCCAATCTTCATCTGCATTCTCCTCCTTATTCAAAATGGCTAAGAAGCGCGGTAAACTGCGATTCCCAGCCATTTTTATGTTCAAATCCAAGTTTACGTTCTATCATTGTACGATGCCCTGAAGAGGGAATGCAAATTGAAGCTGCAGGTCACCGCGATCTGATCCTTTAGCCATTTTCATATATAGTGATCCTCACTCCGTCCAGTTCCAAAGCCGTACTTCCCCTACCTGGAGGTGGCTTACCCACGAAGCTTCGCGCAGCTTCAGCAACTCCTTGACCGGTCCGGTGACAACGGCTCCGTAGAGCTTGACCCCGTTCTGCTCCAGATAGGCCACAGAGGTGTCGATCTGATTGATGTGTGCCGCTGACCGGGTAAGCCTTGGATGCTCCTGCAGCAGTCTAAGTGTCTTGATGAAATTCGCATCACGTAGTTCTCCGCTCCCGTATGCCTCAACGGAAGGCGACACGCTGCTGTAGGAGGATACGGAGCTGAACCAGCCTGTTTTTTCCTTGGTGACCTCTGATCTCTTCATATCATCCCTATGCCAGATAGGATAATAGGGGAAGCCAAGCGGATATACCACCACATCGTTCTCCCTCGTTGAAGGTCCGGCATCCGCCCCGAACCAGACAGGCTGAAGACTCAGCGGCTCCAGCTGTTTGAGCAGCTCATCAGTTGTATACAGACGGTCCAGTGACAAATACGCCTCGGCAACCGTACCTTCAGGAAGCTTCGTGAGCCTCTTCCATTGACTGTTGTCATCTCCTCCCCCGGCATTGCCCTCCGCAGACGGATAGTAGAACACTTTTCCAGCCCCGTTCTGCTCATCCATCCAATTAAACATTCCAATATTGGCCAGTCCCAGAAGGAATTTCTGTGTATAATTACCGACCTGAATACTCTCGCTACCCACCTGCTTAAGCACATTCCCGGATAATTCCATCCGGTAAAAATTATGAACATCCGCTGACAGATGCACCGTGGTGTTAGGACGGGTAACAGCAATCGCTGATGACACCACATCACGATAGGTATCGATGCGGTCGCTGGTGTTGTAGAAGACTGTTGTAATGATGCCGCTGATGACCGTAAAGATCAGGAACGCCGAAAATACAGTAAGTGTATTGTTAATCCGCGCCTTCCATTTGCCCCGGCGGATAATCCGCTTCTCGTTCTTCTTCCTGTTCTTCTTCTGTGATCCCGAAGCTGCGTCCTCCGTCCGGTCCGGTAGGCTCCACCGCCCGTCTGCCTGATCCTCGCGCTCCATCTGTTCCTCCAGATACAACTGATACGCTTCAAGCTTCGCCAGCTCACTCTCCAGCTCCTCACGCTCTTCCTCCGGGAGGGTACCCTCGCTGTATTGGCGCAGCTTCTCTTTGAATTCCTCACTCATGCTCATTCCTCCTCCGATCCGCCTCACGCAGCTTCTGCCTGGCGCGGAATATGAGTATCTTGTATTGGGACAAGCCCACCTCCATAATGCCAGCAGCTTCCTTATAGCTCAGCCCGTGCACATCGTGCAGCAGCAGGGCATGGCGCTGCCCCTCCGGCAACAGGCTAAGCGCCCGCGCCGCTTCCTCCCACCGTTCCTGCTTCAACAGAGTGCCTTCCGTTGTCTCCGGGTGGGGCAGGCTGCTGAAATAAGCACCTTCCTTCGCCACGCTCCGCTTCTCTTTGCGCGTATAATCCACGAATGCATTATACGCCACCCGGAACAGCCACGGCTTAACCCGTTCCTCCCGGCAATCCTCCAGATACAGATACGCCCGGTAAAAGGTATCCTGCATCAAATCTTCAGCCGCATGATGGTCCTGGCAGAGGGAGCGCAGATAGCGGTAGATGTCGTCAACATAATGTTCATATAGTTCATCCAGCGAATTTGGCTCCATCTCCTCCCCCCTTACTCCATCCACGTATGAGAATGCGAAAAGTTACACCTCTGTACGAAATTTCCTGAAATCATCCATTTTGTTCGCAAGCAAAGTCCTTCTTCCCCGGAGAGGCGGTGGTGCGGGATCCGCTAGGGTGCAATGGGCCGAGATGCGATGGTGCAGGGGGCGACGTGCAGGGGGCGCGATGTGCGGGGGCGTGTGCGGGGGTGCGAACCCCGCCACTCCCGTTGCGGACTGGAGATCCCTTATTTGGCCGGAACACAGCATTTCGCACGCCTGGCGGACTCAGATGCCGTTAAGCCCCCTCTCCGGCCTCCGTTTACGCTCCACAATACAATATAGGGGCTCCTGAGTCCGATACGAGCAGAAAAGCCGTCTTTTTCGCCAAATAACGTCCTCTGTGTCCGCAAAACTCCCCAGATGACCCCGAAACCTCTAATTTGTAAACACCGAAGGCTAGCAGCCAGCAACGGCGGAGGAGCTCAAATTCAGCACAAAGGGAGCCTCCCGGCCCCCTGTATGCTAACTCTGGCGATTCATTCCCCAGCCTCATTCGCGCTGGCAGCCTGCTCTCCACGTATTTTATTCAATAAAAACCGATGCTGGCCGAAGCATCCTTCATCCATTCCCGTTTGCGCCCCTTGTCCAGCTCGCCGCGCATGCCGCGCACCAGAAGCTCCACATCTGCCGTGCCGTTCTCATGCCATTCCAGTGCGGCACTGACATACAGCTCGCCGAGCTGGGTCAGGGAGAAATCCCCGGTCAGACGCGAAGCGGTGGCCGTGCCTTCCTCACCTGCGAAGGCGGAGAAGCCGCGCAGCTGCAGATATTCAAGGCGCAGCGCTTCGCTTGGCATCTTGATCTCGTAGGCCCGGTCGAAGCGCCCGGCGCGGTTCATGAGACCCGGGTCGATTTTGTCAGGGTAATTGGTCGTGCCAATCAGGAAGATTCCCTCCTTGGAGGTGGCCCCGTCCAGCGTGTTCAGGAAGAAAGAGCGCACCTCCTGCGGCATGGAGTCGATGTCCTCGATCACGAGCACCATCGGCGCCAGCCGGGCCGCAGCCTCGAACACCTCATTCACCGATTCGCTGCTCGTATACTCCGTAATCTGCCAATAGAGCACCGGTCCCGGCACGCTTCCGGCAATGGATTTGACCAGGGTGGTCTTGCCGTTGCCCGGATGCCCGTAGAGCAGAATCCCCCGCTTGTACGGGATATCATAGGTCACATAGAAGCTGCGGTCGCTGTCGAAGAACTGGTCGAGCGAGCGGTAGATCTCTTTTTTGATACCGGCGTCCAAAATCACCTCTTCACGCCTAACCGCACGCGTAATCGGCTCATCCTCACGGGAGATCCCGTTGCGCCGGTCGGTGAACACCGTCACCTTGTTGATATTCTGCTCCCGCTGACGCTTGCGCACATTACCAAGGAAGAACTGCAGCTGCTGATCCGATGCGGCAAATACATAATCCTGAAAGTTAATGCCGTTCTCCTGAAACACCGGAACCCGCGCCAGCGCAATGCCCATCGCCGGATAAGCGAGCACATTATTGCGGACCGACAGATGGATATGGTACTCCGGCTGCTCCTTCTCATCATCGAACACGAAGGTCCGGTCCTCCAGACGGTCAAAAATCCGCGCCACATGCTCCACCCCGGCATTCCCGCTCTGCACATCGTTCTCCAGCAGCTTCCAGTATTCGCTGTTGGGGTCATCGCTGGCATACAGCTCGTAACGGACACCGTACCGGGTGTAGAGGGCTTCAAGGATACCGTCCACCAGGCGGGCATACACATCGTAGCCTTTGATAATGCCGGCTCTCTCTTCATCATATTCATAGATTACAGCCGGTTTCTTGTTCTCCTGCTCCATCCTTATTTCGTCCCCTTTATCGCTGCGAGCGGCTTGCATTTGGCCACAACGGCAGCCAGGCCGGCCCCCGTAACGCTTTCTATGATCTCATCTACATTCTTATAGGCTTGGGGGGATTCGTCAATGATAGATTCCAGGGAATGCTGGTTCACGACAATCTCGTCTTCCGTTCCCACCTTCATCGACCGGGAGAATTCCTGGATACTCACCAGCCGCTTCGTGGCCGAGCGGGAGCGGATACGTCCTGCACCATGGCAGATGGAATAATAATTCTCTTCCCCTCCGGGCTGGCCGACCATGATATAAGAGGCCGTACCCATCGAGCCGGGAATCAGCGCCGGATGTCCGGTCCCCGCATAAGAGCGCGGATTATCCGCATGCTCCGCAGGCAGAGCGCGGGTGGCTCCTTTGCGGTGGACGAACTTGCTGCCTGAGGAAGTCTTCTCTTCCCAGGCATAATTGTGCATCAGATCGTAAAGGGTACGCAGCTCGCACTTCGTGCCGAAGACGTCTCGGAAGCCCTCACGGACTCCATAAGCAATCAGGTGACGGTTCACTACCGCATAGTTCAGTGCCGAGTACATCAGATTAACATAGCGCTGCGCCTGCGGATGCGCCAGAGGCGCATAGATCAAGCGCGGGTCGGCGCTGCCCAGCCCCAGCTGGCCCATGACCTTGGCGAAGGCCGGGGTACAGAATTGATTGACCATGCCGCCCCAGGCCCGTGATCCGGAGTGGATCATGACGACAATCTGCCCGTCCTTCAGCCCCCAGGCTTCCGCCACTTCCCGTTGCTCCTCTGCGATCTCAATCGCCTGAATCTCCACGAAATGGTTGCCGCCGCCAAGAGTTCCGAGCTGGCGGTGGCCCCGGTGCCAGGCCATATCCGGCAGCTCATTCAGAATCTCTTCGTCGAAGCCCAGCTTGCTGATCTCCACATGGGACAGCGCACTTGATTTCTTCGGCGTGTAGCTGTCTGGGATATACTTGTTAGGCAGGCCGTGCAGTCCCTTGCGTACGATATTCTCCAGCCGGATATCGCTGTAGTGGCCGCGCTGCTGGGCCTCCATCGGCAGATACCGCTCAATGGCGCGGACCAGCTTGCGGCGCAGCTTCACTTCTCGCAGATCATCCACGTGCAGGTTGGTCAGATGCACGCGCATCCCGCAGCCGATGTCGCTGCCCACAATGGACGGCGACACATAGCCTGATTCGGCATCCCAGACAGCCGTAGTGCCGATACAGGTTCCGACACCTACATGTACATCCGGGGTATAGCTCATATATTCGATATTTGGTATCTGCAGATTGTTATTAGCCATCTCCAAGACCTTGTAATCCAGCGTGCCGAATAATTGCTCACTGGCGTAGATTTTGAGATCGCCGCCCGGAAGCGCCACCTCATGTTTATAGCGGGACATCTCTTCCGCTTGTTGCTTCATGCTATTCATATCTATTTTCATTTCCTCTCAGGTTGGGTTTCTGGTTCGGTTCCATAGGGGTTCAGTGAATTTCGAGTTTCCAGGTACACAAAAAAGAGCCGCAGACCAGTTCTGATCATGCGGCTCCCGGCGCGCTAAGTGCAGCTTCCCGTTGAAGCTTGCACCCGTTCAAAGCACACCCGTATTCAGTTCAGACATCAGCAGCAATACCCTGCGCATTATGTCTTCCGGACGAAGGCGATGAGATCAGATCGTACATATGCGGTTGTCAGGTGATCCTGCTGTCTGTTCCGTTCATTTGTTCCAATCATGATCCGTCAGCCTCCCTTCTCTAAATGATAAACCCAATAATATATGGCCTTGCAGCAGATTGTCAACCCTTATTCTGGTAAAAAATTATTTTACTTAAATTTGGACCAGTCCTGATTGCTGTTCTCCAGCAGATGGCCGAAATCATTCTCCAGCCGCTTCTGCTCCGCCTTGCGCTTATCCTCGGCTGCCTTTAGGACAGCCTCCTTCTTGTCCCGTTCTTCTGCCTTGAGCGCATCGGACTGCGCCTTTAGCTTCTCCAGAACCTCGCCGCTCAGCATATCCTTCAGGGTTGCCGGAGCATCCGTTGCCGCAGGGCGCGGGGCCGGAGTGTTTTTTTTCTTTTTTGCCATGGGAATCATCCTTTCATGCGGCTATAATCCTTCAAATTTGTTTTAGGCACAGGGCTTTTCGTTTATAATGTACAATAAGAGGTGAGCCTAATGAAATCCACAGAGTTATGTCCAAGATTACAAAAAAGCATGGATATTATCGGCAGACGCTGGACGGGCTTAATCATCTATCAACTTTTGCAGGGCCCCCAGCGCTTCGGGGAAATCGAGTCCTCGCTGCCTGTCAGCGGCCGACTGCTGTCCGAACGGCTGAAGGAGCTGGAGCAGGAAGGCATCGTGCTGCGCGAGGTATTCCCTGAGACCCCCGTCCGCATCCAGTATTCGCTTACAGGCAAAGGCCGGGCGCTGGAATCCGTCATCCGCGATCTCCAGGTATGGTCGGAATCATGGATTACGGAAGAGGAATGCCGTTCCGCCTTCAGCGCTCCTCCGCAACCTCAATAAAGCCTGTCGATTTATATATTTACAGCTTGCGGCCGATGATGACCAGATCGCGCGGGATGCCGTCAAGCACCGCGACTCCCGGCAAAAGCCCCCATTCTTTGAATTCGAACTTCCGCAGCAGGGCGAGGCTGGGCTCGTTATGGCCGAATACGAACCCGACCAGATTCTGCAGCCCAAGGCGCGGACATTCCTCCACTGCCTTGGCCAGCAGAATACTTCCCGCACCGCTGCCGCGGAATTTCTCATTTACATAGACACTAATCTCTGCTGTTCCATTATAAGCCGGACGTCCGTAGAACGACTGGAAGCTGAACCAGGCCGCGATCTCGCCCCCCTGTCTCAGTACCCACAGCGGCCGGTGATGGCTGTTATGCTCATGGAACCATCCCACCCGCTCCTCTACGCTTACCGGTTCAAGATCCGCAGTTACCACTCTTCCGGCAACCGTCGAATTATAGATCTCCACAATTGCTTCCAAATCCTCTATTACTGCATCCTCTATGCTGTAAGCCTGCCAATCCATGCTGTACGTCCTCCTAATTGTGGTATGAGCATCCGTAGAGTAATTATACTCCAAGCCGGTCTTATTACGCAGCAGTTCTACAGTTTCAGTAAAGCTGAAGCAACCTCACTGAAACAGCATTATTCAAGCCCGGTCTGTTCCAGACTCCATTTCCATAATCGTGCGGCCGCTTCTGTATCCTCCGCCCGTGGCGTCAGTTCCTTGATCTTGCGGCGGTAATAATATTGCCCGCTTACCCCGTCCAGCTCCGGTGCAGTCGCCAGATAGATGCCCGTATCCGCCCCCTGCTCTGGAGTGAGGAAGAAGTAGGACACCAGCTTCAGAACCCGGCGTCCGAAGCCCGTCTCCCGGTTCACGCCGATACTCGTTCCCACTGCACCCGGATGCAGGCTGTTCACCGTCACCTGCGTTCCCTTCAGGCGCGCAGCCAGCTCACGGGTGAAGAGAATATTCGCCAGCTTGGAGCGGCCGTACGCTTTGGCCGGATTGAAGCCGCGCGACAGCGTATGATCCTCCAGATAGAGCTTGCCGATCTTATACGCTCCCGATGCCACGACAACAATCCGCCCCTGTTCAGCAGCCTTGAGGTTATCCAGCAGCAGGTGGGTCAGCAGAAAGTGCCCCAGATGATTCACGCCCAGATCCAGCTCGTAGCCATCTGCTGTCAGCTCACGCTTCAGCGCTACCACCCCTGCGTTATTGATCAGAACATCCAGCACAGGATATTCGGCAGTGAACGCCCCGGCAAAAGCGCGAATGCTATCGAAGGAAGCGAGATCGCACAGCATCAGCCGGATCTGGCTGGAGCCGCTCTGCCGCACCGCTTCGGCAAGAGCCTCTTCCCCCCGCTTAAGGCTGCGGCAGGCCATAATGACAGTTGCTCCCCTGCGGGCCATTTCCACGGTTGTAGCCAGCCCCATCCCGGAGTTTGCACCGGTGACCAGCACCGTTTTTCCTTGCATGGACATCTTCCCCCTCTCCTGCATATAGGTCCTATAGGCAATTGTAGCGGCCTGGCCTAATCCGAGTAAGTATATGCTAGTTAAGGTTATGTTACATCATTTCAGAGGGTTAACATAGTCAAAAAACGGCCATTCTTCACTTCCAGTCCGGACGCAGCGCAATCAGCCGGTCATCCTGCGCCTGCGGATCTCCTCTGCCGTCGCGGTTGTTGGTCATAAGGTACAGAGTACCATCCGGCCCTTCCGCCACATTACGGATTCGCCCGTACTTTTCCTTGAACAGGCTGGTAATGGAAGGCGTTCCGCCCGCAGGCGGCAGCGATACCCTTAGGAGCTGCTGTCCGGCCAGACTTGCAACCAGCAGCTCACCGGCCCAGGGTCCCTGCGTAATGAAGGTCATTCCTGACGGAGCCCAGGTCTCCTCTCCGCTGTGGACCAGCGGAGTCACCAGCTTCGGCTGGCCGTCTCCGGTCTCATCGCCTTCGATCAGCGGCCAGCCATAATTGGCTCCGGCCTTGATGAGATTCAGCTCATCATGATTGGACTGCCCATGCTCGGAGCTGTAGAGCGACCCGCTCTCCGGCTGCCAGGCCAGCCCCTGGGCATTGCGGTGACCCATGCTGTAGACCGGCGATCCGGGCCACGGGTTGTCTTCGGGGATGGAGCCGCTGGTCGTAATCCGCAGGATTTTGCCGCCCAGATTATCCTTGTCCTGCGCCAGCTCCGGCTCATAGCGGTCACCTGTGGTGATGTACAAATTCCCGTCCGGCCCGATCTTGATCCGTCCGCCGTTATGATTGTTGTCGCCAGGTATTTGATCCAGCAGAACCCGGCTGATCTCTGCTGAGCTGCTTCCAATCTGAAGCTGCAGCACCCGGTTCGCCGGTTCGCCCTCTTCGGTACGGTATGTGTGATAGACATAAGCCCGTCCATTCTGCTCAAAATCAGAATCCAGCGCAAGCCCCAAGAGCCCGCCTTCTCCCTTGCTGACAAAAGGATCCGAGAGCTTCAGCAGCGGAGCATCGCGCAGCTTGCCGTTCTCCATGACACGCAGGCTGCCGGAACGCTCTGTAATGAAAATTCGTCCATCCGCTGCAAACGCCATCTCCCAGGGAACCTCCAGTCCGCTGGCTAAAGTCTCAGCAGTATAGGGGAAATCCGGGGATACACCCGGAGCTTCATCAGGCTGGGCGTTGACCGGCGGACTGCCTTCTGCCCCATTCTCCTGCAGACTATCCTCCTGTGCAGCAGAAGTGCAGGCTGACAGCAACGTCATCAGCAAGACCAGTGTTACACGCAGCAGACAGGTCCGGGAGAGTAACCTTATTTTTGATCCATTCATATTCCTAACCTCCTTCAAGTATTATCAGATCCTGATTGTGGCAACTATTACCCTGTGCTTCTCTTCCTCAAACGACTGAGGCTGCAGTGATAACGGGAGGTGCAGCATCCATTTTTATGAATTATAATGGGAACATTGCTGTTCAAGCGTGTAGATGAAAGGGGAACTAATGAAATGAATGCAGCTCTGCAACAACTGGAGCAGGACATGGCAGCCGCAAGCCTGGATGCCCTGCTCGTAACCGATCCCAAGCATGTGTACTATTTGACGGGCTTTGCCAGCAACCCGCATGAACGTTTTCTGGGCCTGCTGCTGATCCGGGGCGAGAACCCGGTGCTGATCGTTCCGGCGCTGGACGCCGAAGCCGCGCATGCCGCCTCCTCGGTGAAGACGATTCTGACACACAGTGACACGGACAACCCGTACGCTCTGCTGAAGTCACGCTTCGGCAATGTTAGTCCGGGCAGCATCGGCATCGAGAAGGAACACTTCTCCGTCAGCCGGTATGAACTCCTCGCAGAAGCGGTCGCCGCCGGTTCCTACCAGGATATCGGCCATCTGCTACGGGCGATGCGCGCGGTCAAGACCCCGGAGGAAGTGCGCATCATGCAGCATGCCGCCGAGCTGGTGGAGGAGGTTCTCCGTCAGGGTCTGGCGCATGTCAAAGCCGGCGTCAGCGAGATTGAACTGGTAGCGGAGCTGGAGTATCTGATGAAAAAAACCGGTGCCTCCGGCCCCTCCTTCGACACGATGGTGCTGTCCGGTCCGAAAACGGCCCTCCCACACGGCGTACCGGGCGAACGCCTTATTCAGCCGGGCGATCTGCTTATGTTCGACCTCGGTGTGTATGCCGGAGGCTACGCTTCCGATATTACCCGCACCTTCGCTGTAGGTGAAGTGGACAGCAGACTGCGTGATATATATAGTGCTGTGCTTGCTGCCAATGAAGCGGGCATTGCCGCCTCCGTGGCCGGAGCGTCCTTCGGTTCTGTCGACAAAGCGGCACGTGATGTCATTGACGCCGCAGGTTACGGAGAGTACTTCATGCACCGTGTCGGACACGGGCTGGGCATGGACACCCATGAATATCCTTCGCTGCACGGGCTGAATACGGATATTATCCAGAACGGCAACGTCTTCACCGTAGAGCCGGGAATTTATGTGCCGGGTCTCGGCGGTGTGCGCATTGAGGACGATGTGCTGGTCACCGCCGAAGGTCCGCAGACGCTGACCCGCTTCCCCAAAGAATGGACAGTGCTTAACCTGTAATTCTGCTGAGCGTTCAGGAAGCTTCAAGTTAGTTCGCGAGTCCGCTATACATCACGGCACACAAAAGCCCCAGTCTCCCGATCTTCGGGGCTGGGGCTTTATAATGGGGAGACTTACTCCCGGATAACAGGCTTCTGCTCTTCTTCGGCGAATTTGAAGGAACGGCCCAGATACAGCACCGGCGTGCCGGCGGCCGTGAGGATGAACTTGGACAGGTAGGTGGTCAGCAGAATCTCGGTCCACACCTTCATGTCATAGGTTCCGGCAAAAGCAATCGTGCAGAAGATCAGCGTATCGACAAAGGAGCTGATCATCGTGCTGCCGTTCGAGCGAATCCATAGCTGCTTAGAGCTGCCGTAATATTTTCGTATCCAGGCGTAGAGCCGTACATCCAGGAACTGGCTGATAAAATAAGCGGTCAGACTGCCCAGCGCCAGTCTCGGCATCAGGCCGAATATCGTCTGCAGCGCGGATTGGGCAATGTCCGTCTCCTGCGGCTTGAACACCAGCACCATCTGCATAATGACGGTCGTCATCAGCAGCGTGAAGAAGCCGAACCATACAGCGCTCCGCGCTTCAGCCCGGCCATACCGCTCATTGAGCAGGTCACTGGTCATATAGAGTGTGACATACATCGTATTGCCCAGCGTCATCACGATATCGAACGGCATCGCAATCGTCTTGGCGACCTGGATATTAGCGACTACGGTCGCCATGCCGACCCAGGCGTAGAGCCCTTTTTTACCGAATAAGCGGTAGCACAGCAGAAAAAACACAAAATTAACGACAACAAAACAAACGCCCCACAACAAATTAAACATAATGCCTGGTATTCCTCCTAGTTTTGGTTACGCGGGATGGTTACGAACCGCGGATCGCAGTATTCAAGAAACAAAACATTACTACTCTATCACATACAAAGCTAACATGCTATGAAATTTTAAATTTTCAGAAAAACGGCATTTCGTTGCTTCTTTTTGCCGAAATAGTGATAGAGTCATTAAATATTCAGTTATTTCTGAAAATAATGCAGTATATTGCAAATTTTCACTATTCAACCGGAGGTTAATTCTATAGAATATGGAGATTAAGATGCATTTCACGTAAAAAGGAGCGAATGCCATGTTTGGCTTCAAAAAATCAATTAGTCGCAAATTTACGCTGTTGCTGTTTGTCGTTTTGCTACTCACTTCTCTTACGTTGAGTATCAGCTTCTACATTATATCTATCGGCACCATTAACAGCTATGTCATTCCGCAGATCGACAAGTCTCTGAGTGCCGCCGCCCAGGATGCCTATAAGAACCTGAATGCAACCAGTGCGCAGCAGACCCTGAACAAGAATGAGCAGGCCAGGACCAATGTCGAATTCTATTTGGAAGACAAGCGTAAAAAGCTGGATGTGGATACTCTCTTCCTCATCAATCTGAAGGATGGCCAGGCCACTGTCCTGACCGCAGATCATGGCGCCAAGCTCCAGCCGGATGAAGCCTTAGAAGTATCGCCTGCCATGGAGCAAGCCTCCAAAGGAAAGACAGGGCTTAGTGAAATCTATAGTGATAGCCACGGTATACATAAAAGTGCCTATGTCGGTGTTCCCGGAACAACCATGATTGTAGCTGCAAGCGCCGATATGAACTTCGTCCAAGACAAAATGAGCAGCATCCTGTGGACAAGCGCAGGAATTACCCTGCTGGCGCTGGTGGTAGGCGTCACTGCTGCTGGCTTCATGAGCCGCAGAATCACCCGTCCGATCTCTAAGCTTGCGGCCTACAGCAACAAGCTGGCAGGCGGCGACTTCACCGAAGCGCTCACGCTTAAGGGTACCGATGAAGTCGGACAGCTCTCCGAGAGCTTCCGCATCATGAGTGAGCGCTTGAAGGAGATGATCGGACATGTGCTGGATACCTCCGGGACAGTAGTGGCCGATTCCAATGATCTGAAGACGCGTGTCCAGATCCTTAATGAGATGGCTGAACATTCAGCGGCCTCTGTGGAAGAGATCGGCAAGGGCAGTACCATGATTGCCAGCAGCGCGATGGATAACTCCCGCGCCATGGATGAGAT
This sequence comes from Paenibacillus sp. FSL P2-0089, assembly GCF_038595095.1. Classification (NCBI taxonomy): domain Bacteria; kingdom Bacillati; phylum Bacillota; class Bacilli; order Caryophanales; family Paenibacillaceae; genus Paenibacillus; species Paenibacillus sp. FSL P2-0089. The sequence goes on along the minus strand of NZ_CP152006.1, from coordinate 1,164,022 downwards.
CAATATGGGCATCCAGCATATTGCCTCCGCCGCCGGTGAGGTCACCGAGCAGATCAGCGAGGCTTCCACCGAAGCCCAGAGCGGCAATGATATTGCCCAGAGTGCAGTGGAGCAGATGCGCCAGGTAGAGCAGGCCTCCGAACAGTCACTGGAGCAATTCCGCTTGATGAACGAACGCTCGCTGATGATCGGTGAAGTCGTGCAGGGGATTACGGAGATTACCAAGCAGATTCAGATGCTGTCGCTCAATGCTTCCATTGAGGCTGCCCGTGCCGGGGAGCATGGCCGCGGATTCGCTGTGGTGGCCGGAGAAGTGCGCAAGCTCTCCGAGCAGTCCAAGGAGTCCAATGAGCAGATCCGTGAATTCCTGCTGAGTCTGCAGGAGGATATGAACCAGTCCGTATCCGAAATGAACCATGTCAACGCTGAAGTGGCTTCCGGAGTGAATAAGGTGGTCGAAGCAGGCAACGCCTTCAACCACCTGCTGATCCTCATTCAGAGCATCAATCACAGCATCCAGTCCGTCTCTGCCGCAACCCAGCAGATCTCAGCAGGTACCGAGGAAGTCAGTGCCTCTGTAGAAGAAACGGCGCAGATTACCGCCAAGTCGCAGCAGAACGCAGACACGCTTGCCGACAACTCGGCACGCCAGCATGAAGAGCTGGAGGGCCATGCCCTAACTGTCGAGCACCTCTACCAGCAGGCCGTGAAGCTGCAGAAGGCCGCTCAGCAGTTTAAGATTTGAGGGAGCTAAGAGCGGTCATGTGGAGATAGCGGGAGCGCTTATAGTGTAAATTGATTTTCAAACGGTATCTTGTTTAGTGGAAGGGAGTGCTGGGACCTCTGCGAATGCTGCTGCCGTTAGCGTGATGCAGGATTTAGTTGGATAAATGTATCTTAATTCCGCAATTTTGGAACGTTAGAGGATTTTAGTTAGAAAAGTGTAACTTATTATCGGGTGAATTCTCTTTTTTCGGTAATTCCAGCTTTTTTAAGTGCCTTTTTTCCAACTATTGCTTAGCAAGGTGCCTGTGGTGCATGAACAAGTGCCGAAAATCCAACTATTTTTGACGCTGATACTGATACAGAGCTTGAAGATCCGCCGGACCAGCTAATACAATAGAAAAGCAGTTCCCGAGGCGATGTGGCCTTTGGAACTGCTTTTTTTTGGAAAAGAGAAGGTTGTTGCTCAGTGCCTTGGCGCCCATAAAATGACGGATACCCCGATGACACAGATGCCGGCCCCGATCCAGTCGTAGAGATCCGGCGTCTTGCGGTCCACCAGCCAGCCCCACAGTACAGCCAGTACGATGAATACTCCGCCATAAGCGGCGTATACCCGGCCAAACGAAGGAAACTTCTGCAGGGTCGGGATTATACCATAGGCGATCAGGATAACCGAGCCTGCTAATCCATACCATAACGGGCGCGATTCCCGCAGCCAGAGCCAGACGAGGTATCCGCCGCCGATCTCAGCGAGACCAGCTACAACAAACAGCAGCACTGCAAGCAGCATGGCTATTCTCCCCCTCCAGGCAAACCCATGGTTGCATATACCGCAGCCATATTCAAATGGGACTCCACAGCATCTGCCAGCCGGTCAAATTCCTGTTCACGGAGTTCGGCAGCCGAGAAGGTCGCCGTTAGCGGTGTCAGCCCCTTGGAGCTGCGCAGTCCGTTCAGCCAGCTCCGGCGCAGGGCATCATTATGGAACAGCCCGTGCAGATAGCTGCCCCAGACTCTACCGTCCCGGGTTCCCCAACCCTCCGGCACAGCCTGTCCTTCCGGTCCGGCCAGCGTAAACAGGCTGAGTACAGAAGACGGATCGTGGTTCGTGGTTGTTCCCATATGTATCTCATAACCAGCGACAGGCAAAACTTCCGGTGTTACACCATTGGCTGTGGTGCTTAACCGCAGGGGATGATCCGCAGCCAGCCCGCCGCTCACCCGCACCGTAGTCTTGTGCTGGAGAAAAGCTGTCGAGAGCGGCAGATATCCCAGCCCCTCACTCTCTCCCGGCTCCGCACTCTCTACGGCATGGGGATCCAGCAGCTTCAAGCCCAGCATCTGATACCCGCCGCAGATTCCGGCAAGCTGCTCTGTTCCCCGCTCCAGCGCACGCTCGATTGCAGCAGGGAAGCCCTGCTCGCGCAGATATTGCAGGTCAGCAGCAGTGTTCTTCGTGCCCGGCAGGATAATTACATCCGGCGTTCCCAGCTCATCTGCCGACTGCACGTAGCGTAAGACGGTATCCGGCTCCTCCTCCAGCGGATCGAAGTCGGTGAAGTTGGAGATCCGCGGATAACGGATGACGGCGATATCAAGCTCCTTCGCGGACTCCTCCCGCTGACGGCCGGACGTTCCTTCTAGTACCACGGAATCCTCCGCCTCAATCCGCAGCTGCGGCAGGAACGGCAGCACCCCGAGTACCGGGATGCCTGTACGCTCCTCCAGCCAGTCTAGTCCGGGCTGTAACAGGGAGACATCCCCGCGGAATTTATTGATGATGAAGCCCTTCACCCGGGCGCGTTCATGCGGCTCCAGCAGCTCCAGGGTGCCGACGATGAAGGCGAAGACCCCGCCCCGGTCAATGTCGGCGACCAGCAGCACGGGTGCATCTGCCCATCCGGCCAGATTCATATTGACGATATCCCGGCTTTTAAGATTGATTTCCGCCGGACTGCCCGCACCCTCCATCAGCACAATATCATAAGCTTCCCGCAGCCTCCCGAGCGCATCCATTACGGTGTCCTTAGCTTCGGGAAGGAACTTCTCACGGTATTCCCTCGCGCTGAGGGCGGCATGCGGCACCCCATGCACGACAATCTGCGCACTCATCTCTCCGGAGGGCTTCAGCAGAATCGGATTCATATCGCTGGTAGCCGTAATGCCGAAGGCTTCCGCCTGCATCCCCTGGGCACGGCCGATTTCCTTGCCGTCCGCTGTGACATAGGAATTCAGCGCCATATTCTGCGACTTGAACGGGGCCGTCCGGTAGCCGTCCCGGGTCATAATCCGCCCGATGGCGGCAGTGACCAGGCTTTTGCCGACATCGGAGGCTGTCCCCTGGATCATCAGCACGGCGCCGGGGCGCCGAGGCCCGGATTCCGCTGACCGGGCTGCGCCTAGTGCGCCTATTGCGCCTATATATGAGGCTGTATCTTCCATGTTCATCTTCCTCGCTTTCTTGCTGCTGCCGGCTTGTCGGCGCGCAGGTGTTGGTCGCCGGGTGGTGCGGCGTATAGGTGAAGGGCCGGCGCGGCCGGTTCATGCGCCGGGCGAAGCGGTGCCAAGCGGCGCTTAAATGCTGCGTAGGCATGGCACACAATTCAGACGCACGCGGGCAGTTGCCGCTCAGCCCGCTAAGGCAGGTTGTGCTGGGCCAGTACCAGCACAAGCAGGACCACCGTCTCCAGCAGCTCGCCCAGCGCGCCGTAGACGTCGCCGGTGAGCCCGCCGAGCCGGCTGCCAATCCGCCGCGCAGCGAGCCGGCCGCCGGCCGCCGCAGCCAGCGGCGCCAGGATGGCCGCAGCCGCCAGCAGCGGCCAGGCCCCGCCGCCCGCGCCCAGCGCCAGAGGCGCAGCGGCAGCGGCCAGCGTCAGCAGTGCGGCGCTCAGGCCCGCGCGCCGCTCCTGCCGGGCAGGCAGCCCGCCGAAGGTGGCGGCCAGCCCTTCATTGCCGCGGGCCAGGGGATAGCGGGCCATCGCCCGCACCATGTACCAGCGGCCCCAGACCGGCGGCAGCAGGAGCAGCGGCAGCAGGCTGAAGCTGCCGCCTTCGAGCCATGCCGCCAGCAGCGAGGCCTTCAGCAGCAGGAGCAGCACGCAGGCCAGCACGCCCATAGCGCCGACACGGCTGTCCTTCATGATCTCCAGCATCCGCTCCCTGGAGCGGTAGCTGAGCAGGGCATCGGCAGTGTCCATCCAGCCGTCCAAATGCAGCCCGCCGGTCAGCCCCACCCACAGGATGAGGGTGACGACAGCGGCAGGCCAAGCCGGCAGCAGCCAGCCTGCCGCTGCGGCACCGAGCGCCGTGCTAAGGCCGATGGCTGCCCCGACGAGCGGGTAATAGACCACGCTGGCGCGCAGCAGCTCCGGCGAGAACTCCCCGCTGCTTCTGACCGGAAACCGCGTCAGGAACTGAAACGCGGCTGCGGCGCTCCCCCGCGCACTCACAGAAGATACTCCCGGCTTCTCAGCTCAACCGGGATTCCGGCGGTAACAAGAAATACCTGCCCGCACCGGGCAGCAAGCCGGGCGTTCATCCTTCCGGCCAAATCACGGTACAGCCGGCCCAGCGGATACTCCGGCACAATGCCGCCGCCGACCTCATTGGTAACGAGGATCAGCGTTCCCTCGAAGCCGGAGACCGCCTGCTCCAGACCAGCAATTTCATCCTCCACGAATTTTTGCCTGTCGCTCCTCTCCTCCACAGCCAGCAGCTGATTCGACAGCCAGAGCGTCAGGCAGTCCACCAGCACAGTCTGGCCGCTGCCGGAGAGCTGCTCCAGCAGCGCTGCGAGCTTAAGCGGCTCCTCCAGTGTCTCCCACTGGAAGCCGTCCGCATCCGCCTGCCGCTGCTGCCGGTGCAACGCAATCCGCGCTTCCATCTCCGCATCAAAAGCCTGTCCGGTTGCCACATAGACCGCCTGCCGCGAGTCAGCCAGCTTGCGGGTCAGACGCTCGGCGAAGCCGCTTTTGCCGCTGCGTGCCCCTCCCGTGACCAGAATGCTCATACGCTCTCCGATCCGGAGACGCCCGCACTCTCGAAGGTTGCCATCTCACGCATAATCCGGCAGACCGCTTCGATGAAATGCAAACACAGTGCACCCCCAGTGCCTTCTCCCAGCCGCAGGCCCATATCAATCAGCGCTTCCAGACCGAGGCGGTCCAGCATCAGCTTATGCCCCTGCTCACCAGAGACATGGGAAGCGATCATATACGCTGTGGATTCCGGCGCCAGTGCCCGGGCGATCAAGGCTGCCGCCCCGGAGATGAAGCCGTCCAGAATAACCGGAATCCGCAGGGACGCCGCTCCGAGAATCAGCCCGGCCAGCCCCGCAATCTCAAGCCCCCCGACCTTGGCGAGCACATCAACCGGATCTGCGGGGTCAGGGTTATTCACCTCGAGGGCACGTTCAATTACCGAGATTTTGTGCTGGAGCCGCTCATCGTTAATGCCTGTCCCCCGCCCAGCCGCCGTCTCTGCCGGAATGCCTTCGAGTGCGCACAAGACCGCCGCACTGGCTGTCGTATTCCCGATGCCCATCTCCCCGGTAATGAAAATCTCCGTTCCATTCTTCACCGCCTCCTGCGCCACATGAACTCCGGCCAGAATCGCGCGCAGTGCATCCTCCCGGCTCATCGCCGGGCCTGCTGCCATATTGTCTGTGCCCCGGCGGACCTTACGGTTAATCAGCTGCGGGTGCTCGATATCGCCGTTGATCCCGATGTCCACGAACTGTACCTCAGCACCGCCCTGGCGGGCCAGCACATTCACAGCCGCCCCGCCGCTGAGGAAGTTATAGGCCATCTGCATGGTGACCTCCTGCGGAAAAGCACTGACGCCTTCACAGCAGACCCCATGGTCTGCGGCCATAACCACTACCGTTCGTTTGCTGTAGCAGGGCTGCTCTACTTTGGAGATTCCGGCCAACCGGACAGCCAGCGCCTCCAGCCGCCCGAGGCTTCCGGGCGGCTTGGTCAGACTGTTCAGGCGGAGCACTGCGCGCAGTGTAGCTTTTTCGTCAGGCGGGGCGATCCGTCCGGTTACTTCTTGAATGGCTGAGATCATTAATAATGCCTCCTATTAGATAGTGCGGAAGCGGACTCCCGCTGCAAGAATACATCTGTGTCTGCTGATCAGGTTACGTTGAAGTTGTTTAGCCCTCCCCCTGCTACAACCCAAAAGCCCCCCTCCAAATGAAGAAGGGGGCTTCCTGATCCGACGGCGGGCCGGAATGCTGTTACAATATCCCTATTTCTTCCTTTAAGGATTATAGGTGATATGAAATCATCTTACAATTACATTTTTACCTGCAACACTATGCAGCATTGACATCTTCATGAAGTCGTCCAGCCGCTCCAGCGCTTCGGTCAGCTTCGCCGTAGAAGCGGCGTAGGAGCAGCGGATATAGCCTTCCCCTCCGGCTCCGAACACATGGCCCGGTACTACGGCAACCCCTGCCTCCTGAAGCAGGCGCAAGGCGAACTCTTCTGACCCGAGCCCGGTGCGGCCGATCGAAGCGAAGGCATAGAAGGCCCCCTGCGGCATATGGCAGGACAATCCGGCAGACCGCAGGCCCTCCACCAGCAGCGAGCGTCGTTCTTTGAAGCACGCCTTCATCCGTTCCATATCCGGCAACGCACTGCGCAGGGCTTCAGCAGCAGCAATCTGTCCCGGTACAGGGGCGCACATGGCGGTGTATTGATGGATTTTGAGCATGGCCGAGAGCAGCTCACGGTTCCCGCAGGCATAGCCCACCCGCCAGCCCGTCATGGCAAAAGCCTTCGAGAACCCGCTGATCACCACCGTCCGCTCCTGCATCCCGGGCAGGGAAGCGATGCTTACATGCTTGCTGTCGTAGGTCAGCTCGGCATAGATCTCATCGGAAATGACGATCAGGTCATGCTCTCTCACCACTTCAGCCACCGGCAGCCAGTCCTCGTAAGTCATAACCGCCCCCGTAGGATTACTCGGAAAATTCACAATCAGCAGCTTGGAGAGTGGGGTAATCGCTCTGCGCAAGGCTTCTGCCGTAAGCTTGAAGCCTTCCTCCACCTTCGTCTCCACCGGTGCCAGCGTCCCGCCGTTCAGGTAGGCGATAGGCGCGTAAGCAACATATCCCGGAGAAGGAATCAGAATCTCATCCCCGGGAGCCATGAAGGCCCGCAGCGCCAGATCCACCGCTTCACTGCTGCCCACCGTAACCAAGATTTCATCCGCAGGATCGTAACGCAATCCGAAGCTGGTCTGCATATAGCCCGCAATCTCCTCCCGCAGCTCCGGCAGTCCGCTGTTAGAGGTGTACCCCGTCTCCCCCCGATCCAGCGCACGGATACAGGCTGCTCTTACCTGCTCGGGTGTAGCGAAGTCCGGCTCGCCTACACCGAGTGAAATAATATCGTTGTTACCCGCAGCCAGATCAAAAAAAGCCCGGATGCCCGAAGGCGGAATCTCTTGTAACCGCGGATTAATGATGAAGGCATTGTCCCTTCTCATCGTGTTCATAGCCTGACACCTCCATATTCTACAGTCCGCGCTCCCTCTCCAGATGCACCTTGCAGACCCCCGCGCTCCCGCAGTGATCCGGTAATGATCTCATCCAGCAGGCTGCTGAAGTCTATCCCGGCAGCTTCTGCACTCTGGGGCAACAGGCTGGTTGCCGTCATTCCAGGCAGGGTATTCACCTCCAGCACATAAGGGATCCCATCCTTCAGCAGCATATCCACCCGTGCATACACTGCACATTTGAGCGCCTGATAGCAGGTTAACGCCGCCATCCGCACCTGTTCCTGCAACGCATCCGGCAGCCGTATAATCCGCTCCTCCGCGCCGCCCTGCTCGTATTTGGCCTCATAATCGAACCAGCCCGCACCCAGCGATTGAATGCCGATGACCGGCAGCATTTCTCCCCCCAGGATGGAGCAGGTAATCTCCTGTCCCGGGATATAGTGTTCAATCAGCACCGCGCCTCCATCCGCACTGGCAAAAGCTTTTTCCACCGCCGCCCGCAGCTCCTCTGGCCCTCTTACCTTGGTCATGCCGATGCTGGACCCGCCGGAATTCGGCTTCACCATCACCGGATAACCGAGCCGCTGCACGGCTTCCGGGGCATATTCGTCCATGCTGTCCCAGCACAGCCAATCGGGTGTGGAGATGCTTTTGCTGCGGATGACCGTCTTGGCCAGCCCTTTATCCATACATAAGCTGCTTGCGAGCACCCCGCTACCGGAATACGGGATTCCGAGCGTCTCCAGGGCTCCCTGCACCGTACCATCTTCCCCGTAGGCCCCATGCAGGGCGAGCAGAGCGAAGTCCAGTCCCGCTGCCCCTTCCAGCAGCTCTTTGCGCGAGGTAATGTGTACCGGAACCGCTGTGTATTTTGCCGGATCAAGCGCCTTCAGCATCTCCCTGCCTGTCTTCAGTGACACCTCATATTCGGACGACACCCCGCCCATAATCACACCTACTCTTAGCATATCCCCACCTCATTCTCCCATGATTTGCCGTGCTGTCTTACCGATGATTGCAATACCCCTCTTGATATCCTCATCCGCCACCCTGGAGAAGCCCAGCCGCAGCGTGTTCTGCCCTGCACCGTCGGTGAAGAAGATGTCTCCCGCCGTAAAAATAACCCCCCGCGCATGGCAAGCCGCCAGCAATTCCCTTGTGTTGAAGCCTTCCGCGAACGTTACGAACAGATGCAGCCCCCCATCACCCGACAAGGAGGCATACGGAATATGCTCTTTACAACAGGCTAAGGTCAGTTCGTATTTGCGTTTATACTCCAGCCGGGCTTTTTTGAGATACTTCTCCAGGTTGCCGCCCAGCAGGTATTGATACAGAATGGACTGGTCGAGCGTCGAGGTATGAATGGTCCGCGCCCGCTTCACACTCTCCAGATAATAGATCAGCTCCTCATCCGCCAGCACCCAGCCCACCCGCAGCCCGGGGAACAGCACTTTGGAAAAGCTGCCGAGATACACCACGCCATTCCCGCCACCCGCCGCCGCAATTAACGGAGCCACATGGGCGCCAGAATAGCGCAGCTCCTCGTTGAACCCGTCCTCAATCACTGGCACGTTATAGTCCTGCATCAGCTTCATTAGCCTTTGTCTTTTCTCGGGGGACATGACGATGCCGGTGGGATTATGGTAGGAGGGAACCAGATAAGCACAGTCGTATGGCCGCGCCTCCAGCGCCTGCTTCAGCTCCCCGAGGTGGATGCCGTCCCGCTCCATCTTGACCCCGTGAATTCCGAAGCCGTGCAGCTTCAGATTCTTGATCGCCGTATGATGCGTCGGATTCTCGCAGACCACTGTGCCATGACGCTTGCCGAGAGCCGACAGCACCAGGTCGAAGCCCTCCGTGAACCCGTTCGTAATCAGCAGATCCTTCCCGCGCAGATCCACGCCTTTATGCTCCATATATTGTTTGAGATAGTCTATTAATGGCTTATAGCCTTTGGCATATCCATAATTCAGCAGAACGTTGCCCTCTACGGACATACGCTCCAGGAACGCTCTGCGCACATGGTCCAGATCGAAGAGACGCTCATCCGGGGCGATGCTGGTAAAAGAAATCGTGCCCTTCTCCGCGCGTATCCCCCGCTTCATAATGTCCAGCTCCTCCGCGAGCAGCGCCTGGCTGCTGAGCCGCTCTGTCCAGTCCAGCGTCCATGGGGCGGCTTCCGCACCGTTCTGCGCTGCCGCGCCTTGTGCGACATAACTGCCCTGGCCCTGCACGGTATAGGCGAAGCCATCGTCTTCCAGCCCCTCGTAAGCCGAGATCACCGAGTTCCGGCTGACCTTCAGCAAGGTGCTCAGCTCACGTGTCGAGGGCAGCTTCTGCCCGCCTTGGAGCGCGCTTTTGATGATGAGATGCTTCATGTAATCCTTCACCTGGATCGATACCGGACGCCCGGCAATGAGCTTGAAATCCTTAAACATCCTGTGATCGCCTCCATAGCTATCATGGCACAGACTTTGCCGTAAAAAAAGAACCACCGCCCCGGGATTTTCATCCGGGCGTGGTTCTGTGGGGGATGAGGGGCGGGAATGTGCCGCCTGCGGTGCTGGTAGGCGTCCCCGCCTGTTGAGAACGGAATGTCTGATGAGAGGCTGCCAATGCTCCCGGGACCAGACGTTCCAGATATAATACTGCGAGTGCCCGCATAGGACCGGAATGCTGATGTGCTGCTACGAGTACCCACATGGGACCTAAACGACGGGTGCGGCGGGACACGGACATGATGTGATTATACCAATTGGCTCTAGACACCATTCGGGCGCTCTCCTGAGGGTTCTATTGTATTTCGTACAGTCAGATTAGCGTATATTGACACTTTTTCGTGTTCTGCTGCATTATGTACATTAGAAATTTGGATTTTGCCCGTTATGGGGGTAATTGCTGATATTCTGTTGCAGGAAATACAGTAGAACGTGTTTTGGCACGGTTATTAGACCAATCTGATGTACATAGTGCAATCACCCGTTAGCAGATGCGCGGAATCATCAGCGGTTGCGTTATCGTCAGGGAAATCATCAGTATCTCGTTAGCGATAGCGTATTCGTTAGCGGAATCTTCAGTATCTGCGATAGCGGAATCGTCAGCGTTAGTAGTTACGCCTCATTCACCCGTTAGCATTCTCCGCTGCCATCCGCCAGCTTCCTCCAACCTTCCGCAGATGCAGGACCGTAACCTCACCTGGAGCCGGTGCTGCTGCGGTATAGAATGTCACGCCTTCGATGATCCGCGCCAGCAGCTGCCGGATGACACCGCCGTGGGTCACCAGCATGACACGGAATACCGCTGGAACCTGGCCCTGATCTGGCTTCAGCAGAGTGGTCTCTGGATCACACGCTTCCGTGGGAGGGTCTGCCGGATGAATCGATTCCGCTCCAGCTGATGCCCGTGCCGTTCCAACTCTTGCGGGTACCGCTGCCGCCACCTCCTGCAGAAGCTGCGCCCAGAAATGATCAACCCGGACGGCGAATTGCTCCCACGTCTCCCCTTCTGGGGGCGTTACCGACCCGGGGTTGTCAATCCAGCTCCGGTACAGCGGATTATCCTTGAGCTGATCATACCTGCACCCTTCCCACGCCCCGAAGTCCATCTCCCTTAGCCGGGAATCATAGATTGCCTGCGGCATCAGGTGCGGAACCAGGGCCTCAAGGGTCTCCCGGCATCTGCGCAGGTCACTGCAATAGACGCGGCGGAATTCCCCGCCAAGCGGCGGCTGTGCCCTCAGCCTCTTCAACCGCTCCGCCTCTCCCGGCATAAGCGTTACATCAGTTCTCCCCAGATAACGCCGTTCCTGATTCCACTGTGTATAGCCATGTCGGACTAATACCAGCTCCAGCTGTGCAGGGTTGGTCTGAGGTGACTGTGTGCCAACTTTCTCCATTCCGCTTTAGCCCCCGATCCCGTGCCATAGCAGGGCAACGGCTGCACAGATGCAGACAAATATTGCGGATGACCACATCATCATCCGCGAAGTCACAATAATATCCTCCGGCTCCATCGTCCGCAGCGGATCACCCATGTAAGCGCGGAAGGAGACGATGCCATGGTATACATTCTCGCCGCCCAGCCGGATGCCGAGGGCCCCGGCAACTGCCGATTCCGGGTAGCCGCTGTTTGGACTGGGATGAAGGCGGGCATCCCGGCGCACGGTGCGCCAGCATCTCCGCCATTCCAGCCGCAGGAGCGCAGCACATAAGGTTAAGAGCAGTGCGGTCAACCGCGCCGGTATGTAGTTGGCGACATCGTCCAAGCGGGCCGATGCCCAGCCGAGGTCGCGGTATTTATCGTTCTTGTAGCCGACCATGGAATCCAGCGTGTTCACCGCACGGTAAGCCATGGCCAGCGGCGCCCCGCCCAGCAGGGCGAAGAACAGCGGAGAGATGATCGCATCGACGATATTCTCTGCGACCGTCTCCACCGTACCGCGCACAATCTCCGGGCTGTCCAGATGAGCCGTATCCCGGCCCACGATCATCCCCAGCGCCCGGCGCGCGGCGGGAATATCTCCTGAACGCAGCTCGGTGTATACTGCCATGCCTGCATCCTTCAATCCCTTGGAGGCGATGGTGGTCGAGATCAGCCAGACTTCGGCAAGCCCGGCAAGCCAGGGAGACAGGCGGGCGAGCAGCATAACAAGCAGCGCGGTCAGCGCCCAAGCGCCGCCCGCCACCAGCAGCGGAAGAAGAATACCGGCACGCTTCAGAGCACTTGGAGCTGCGGCGAAGCGGCGAATCCACCGCTCCAGAGCACTAATGCCCTTCCCTATGTAAATAACCGGATGGGGCAGGCTGCGCGGATCACCAACCACCCGGTCCACAATATAAGCAGAGAGCAGGATGATAGCAAGCTTCACCTTGGCTCACCCCGCCGCTCTGTATAGCAGTCCGTGTTCGTCATTCCCGGCCGCCGCTCTGAGAGACACGGGGCAGCGCAGAACGTGGTGCCTGTGACGCTTCCGCGTCGACTCCGTTTGCAGCCTGTAACGCTCCCGCGACGACTCCGTGCACAACCTGTGATACCTCAGCGTGCCCCCCATGTGCAGCCTGTAACGCTCCCGCGTGTACTCCTTGCTTTGCCTGCGATGCTTCCGAGTTTACTCCGTGTACAGCCTGCAATGCTTCCTCTCGCGCCCCGCTCACGGATTTCGCTGCCATCACCGAACGCAGGCTCTCCGTCACCGTGCTGTAAACCAGTCTGCCGATGGCGCCGCCGAGGTCGGTCGCCGTTCCGGCATACACATGCTCCGCAGCATAGCGGCGGCTTCCGCTCACCGCAAGCACAATGGCATCCGTAGTCGTTCCGGTTGCGCTAAGCCCATTCTCGGAATCCACAATTCCGAGATCTGTCAGCGCCGCTGCCTTCGCTTCGGTGGCGGTCATCACCGCGTTGACCATGGCTGACTGGGACAGCCAGCCGTCGATGCCGAGCATAATATTGATTGTGCCCGCGCGGTAGGCTGCCAGCACGCTGCGCTGCGACCCGGCCCGGGCAGCATTGCCCGCAGCCGCTGTTACGCAGCAGAAAATCCCCGCTGATCCCGTATCCTCCTCGGCAACAGCGGCGTGCTCCAGCGGAACTGCTGTCATCAGACCCGCGCAGCCTTCCAGCGGGTAGCCCCATTCCTGAAGCTTGTTTTCCAGATCCTGCACCGGATTGCTGCATTCGTAGTCCCGGCTGACGTATTGGTTCACCGCACGTTTCAGACGCCCCGCGCCTCCGCCATATACTGCACTCGATATACTATCCGCTTCAGCCGGAAACTCCATCAGCAGATGGCCCTCCCGCCATTCCAGCGTCAGCCCGGGCCACACCTTACTACGGTACGTCTGCTCCCCGTCTTCGGCCTTAAAGGGCAGCTTTACCTTCGCTTCCTGCACTTCCTTTACTTCCTTCATATCCTTCGCTCCTCTCCGTTCGCTCCGATTAGCCCTCTTCGCGCGCTCGCAGCCTGCACTGCCGCCGTTCTTGCTCACAATCCCGCCCGCAGCAGCTCCCCCATCTGCCGCAGCAGACGGTCGTTGTCTACGCGGCCCTTGACCGCGACGCGGATATGCCCGGCTTCAAGGCCGGGGTACATCGCGCAGCTGCGGACTAGAATGCCGCCCGCACCCAGACGCTGCTGCATCTCCTGCGCGCTCCACGGAGCGGGCAGCCGCAGCAGCAGGAAGTTCGCTTCGCCCGGCGGCACGCCGCAGCCGAGCTCAAGCAAGCCCTCCCGCAGCCGCTGCCGCTCGGCTGCGATCAGCGCGCGCGTCTCCTGCCCGTAGCCGTCGCCGCAGCGCAGGCAAGCTTCCCCGGCCAGCAGCGCCAGGCCGTTCACGCTCCAGGTCACCTGCTTGCCGGTCATCGCCGCGGCAAGCGCCGGATGCGCGGCAGTGAAGCCCAGCCGCAGCCCCGGAATGGCAAAAAACTTCGTCATCGAGCGCACCAGCACCGTATGACGATAAGCCCCCAGCTCCGGCAGTAGAGATTGCCGGTCCGCCTCCGGGATGAAGTCGATGAACGCTTCATCCACCGCCAGCACCGTCCCGCAGGCCTCTGCCTGCTGCGCGAGCTGCCGCAGCGCGTCCAGCGGATACTGGACGCCGTTCGGATTATTGGGCTGGCCGAGGAACAGCAGATCGACCTGTTCCAGCAGGCCGGAGATGCTGTCCACGGCAGCCCGGTAATCCGTCCGGCTGGTCCCCTGAACGGACAAGACCTCCGCACCGAACTGCTCCGCGAGCTGGCGGTACTCGGAGAAGCACGGCTCCACGATGCCCACCCGGCGCGGAGCCACCGCCAGCAGCAGCAGCGCCATCGACTCTGCTGCCCCGTTCGCCACGGTAATCCACTCCGTGCCGAGACCCAGTTCCTCCGCCAGCAGCGCCTTCAGCCTGCGGTGACCCGGATCGGGGTATGCGGTGATCGCGGAGACCGCATCCCGCAGCAGTTCCAGCACACCAGGCGGCGGACCCAGAGGGTTAATATTGGCGCTGAAATCCAGGAAGCCGCTGCCGCTGTCCCCGTATAACTCGGCGGCGGTCAGCAGATCACCGCCGTGGCCGTATTTTTCAAGCATATGTATAGCCTCCATGTCCATATTTCCCCATTGTATATATCCGCCGCGTCCTTCTTTCCAGTCCTATATATCTTCCGTGTCCATATTTTCCCATCATACATCCTCCCTGTCCACTATAGATAATCTATCAGTGCTCCATCAGGTAATTTACTTCTATGTATGTCTCACTTCACTAACCAAAAGCTCTATTACCGTTCTCCCAATTATTGGCCAATTCCCGGAAATTCGTCAATGCTATATCGCCTATGCCCCCTGCCTTGAACCCGTAAACTTTCTGCATAGCCCCGTAACCCCGACTTGATCTCAAGGCTGATGCTATTTGTGACGGCCGCTGCGAACTGCGAATACTCTAACTGCACTTTGTACAACTAAAGGGACCGATATTCACGCGGAGTGCGTTTTAATTGCAGTTTGTACATCTAAAACTAACCCTATCTCAAATAATAGCAGCATCTCCTATTTTTAATTGTACAAAGTGCATTTAAACGGATAAACCCGCTGATTTCCCATCCTTTAGTTGCACGAAATACATTTAACTGCCATATACATGCCGCACCTGTTCATGATGCTCAGACACTCATCCGTCAACCGTTTCAATCCGCCACCCACGCCAATTCATCTTATTCCCCCATCCTACCCGCCAATAGCCCCCGCCCCTCCACCCGCCATCCCCGTTCCCTTTTGAAGAAATCTCTCTTTTAGTTTAGAATAAGTACAGCAGTTTACTATGGTCACGCGGAGGAATCACGAATGCTTTTTATCGATAATACCGGAATTACAGACGCATCGATCAATCTGGCCATTGAGGAGTTTGCGCTCAAAAACCTGCCGATGGACGAGAGCTACCTGCTCTTCTATATTAACAGCCCGTCGATCATCATCGGCAAGCATCAGAATACGATCGAGGAGATCAACCAGGAGTATGTAAAGGACAACAACATTCAGGTCGTACGGCGGTTGTCCGGCGGCGGCGCGGTGTATCACGATCTCGGCAACCTCAACTTCAGCTTCATTACCAGGGATGACGGCCAGTCCTTCCACAACTTCCTGAAATTCACCCAGCCGGTCATCGACTATCTGAAGTCTATGGGCGTGAATGCCGAGCTGAGCGGACGCAATGATCTTCAGGTCGGGGAGCAGAAAATCTCCGGCAACGCCCAATTCTCCACACGCGGACGCATGTTCAGCCACGGCACCCTGATGTTTGACCTGAATCTGGACGATGTGCAGGCTTCCCTGAACGTGAATCCCGAGAAGTTCAAGTCGAAGAGCACCAAGTCCGTGCGCAGCCGGGTCGCCAATATCAAGGAGCTGCTGGGCAATCCTGATATGACGATTGAACAATTCCGCGAGGGGCTGCTGCGCTCGATCTTTGGCATGGAGGCCGCTGATGTGCCGCAGTACAAGCTGACGATGGACGACTGGGTGCGGATCAATGAAATCTCCAAGGAGCATTACCAGAATTGGGACTGGAACTACGGTCTTTCGCCGAAAAGCAACGTGAAGCACACCCGCAAATTCCCGGCAGGGCTCGTGGATATCCGCATGGACATTGAAGATTCCATCATCCGGGAGATCAAAATCTACGGCGACTTCTTCGGCGTCGGCGATGTGGCAGATGTGGAGAACGCGCTGCGCGGCAAGCGTTATGAGGAAGCAGAGGTCCGCCAGGCGCTGGCTGATCTCGATCTGAAGCATTACTTCGGCCGTATTGAGCCGGAGGACTTCATCGGACTTGTGTTTCTTGAGGAATAGCTTCATAGCAAGCCGAATTTTATATTTTAAAAGAACCCCGCTAACCTGCCGCATCCTGCGCAGAGCTAGTGGGGTTCTTTGTCTTCGTATGCTTGCCGGGTTCGCTGCTATACAAGCACGAACACATACAACACCAGCGCCAGCGTAAGCATCACGCATACTTTCTCCACCGCGTTGCCCTTCTTCGTGCCGGTGCTCATCAGCTTCAGCCGCAGCTTAAATGGAATCGGAGGCAGCGGGGTGATCCCGCGCTGGGTCAGGGAGTCGGCGAGAAGATGCAGCCCGTAGGACAGGCTCCCGGCAATCCACAGACTGCCGCCGTCATTCATGTCAAGGGAGACGAAGTACAGCAGCGCGCCCCATCCGGCAACGGCATACAGCGTATGCGTGATTCCCCGGTGAGGAACTATGGAAGCTACGACCAGCACACAGGCGGCGATATAGTTCCACGGATCATAGACATCGGCAAAAGCAAACAAGGCCAGCGCAATCAGCAGCATCACCAGATGCCGCAGCCTGCGGCTGGGCAGGAAGGATACGCTGCCCACCAGCAGCGCCAGTGCGATATTCCAGGGCGGCTCCGCTATCCCGGCAAAATAAAGATAAATGCCCGCTCCGATCAGCGACACCTGCAGAATACGCAGCAAAAACTCCGGCACGGCCTTGCGTACCAGCATGGAATTCGGCTCGTCGATATCGGGCAGCAGCGAGCTGACGACGGCGACAGCAACAGCAGGAAGGGTAATAGCATGCCCTAGCAGGCTCATGGCGGACAGGGTAACCCCGGTGCTGATAACTAAATGGGATTTGCCCATCATGGTGAATCCGCTCCTTAGATGAAAGTATAAATGCTTCTGGATGTCTTGAAATAAGAACAGGTGTGCGGTTACCGAAGTATACCAAGGCTTTCCTTTTTTGTCCAGCTTATATGTAGTTTCCAGGCTCTTCACGCCCGCAGGGCCAAGGATGCCGCACAGTTTCGGCTTGTCCTGCCCCCTGTTTTAGGATACAATTTGGACAACTCAACTGGCCCTGAAAGGATGAACCCTGTGAATCGCTCCCGAATCGCCGATCTAAGTCTGCTACTGGTGGCGATGATGTGGGGATGCACGTTTCTGATCGTGCAGTCTGCCGTGCGGGTGCTGCCGCCGCTTGCTTTTAACAGCATCCGGTTTACAGGTGCCGCCGTGCTGCTGGCCTTGATTACCGCTGTCTTCTACCGCCAGGAATGGCGTAAGCTGAGCTTACGCATGGTGATGCATGCCCTGCTGCTGGGCCTCTTCCTGTTCCTCGGCTACGGCTTCCAGACCGTCGGGCTGCTGTACACCACCACCTCCAACACGGGATTTATCACCGGGCTGTCGGTGGTGCTGGTGCCGTTCCTGTCTCTGGCACTGCTGAAGACGGCCATCTCCAGATATACCTGGCTGAGCGCCGGGCTTGCAGCGGGGGGCTTGTATCTGCTGACCTTTACCGGCTCTGCCTTCTCCCTGAATAAGGGCGATGGCCTGATTCTGCTCTGCGCCGTGGCTTTTGCGCTGCAGATCGCGTATACCGGCAGATACGCACCGCGTTATCCGGCCCTCCCGCTGGCGGCGCTTCAGCTTGGCTTCGTAGGCCTGCTCAGCATCGCCGCCTCCCTGCTCGTGGATGGAAGCGGCCCGCTGCTGCATAGCGGAGAGCTGCTCCGCCAGCCGGAGGTGCTCTCTGCTATGCTGATCTCCATCGGCCCGACCAGCGCCTTCGCCTTCTGGATTCAGACGGCCTGCCAGAAGTACACCACCCCGTCCCGGGTGGCGATCATCTATGCCATGGAGCCGGTGTTCGCTGCCGTCACCGGCCTGCTCTTCGGCGGAGAGACGCTGGGCGTATCCGCGCTGCTCGGCTGCGGCTGCATTCTGGCCGCAATGCTGCTGGCGGAGCTCAGCCCCGCTCCGTCAGGAACGCAGGCGGAGGGCTGAGCCCGAATCCGCGAACCCTTTTACCAGATTAACATTAATAAGTTCCATTGCTACAGACAAAAGAGCCGTGCTTCCGTCCCCCTTCCTATAGAAGTTATAGCGGATAGCCGGACTACAAACCATACTTAGGAGAGAACCCAAATGTACAAATTGATTGCCATTGATATTGACGATACCCTGATTAATGACGACAAGGAAGTGACCCCGGCCACCCAAACCGCGCTGGAGCAGGCTGTAGCCGCTGGCGTAGTAGTTACTCTGGCTACCGGACGCGCTTATGCTTCCGCCCAGGCGATTGCCCGCCAGACCGGTCTGAACGTGCCGATCATTACCTATCAGGGCGCACTGGTGAAGAATCTGCTCGATGAAGCAGTGCTCTATGAGCGTTATGTGCCGCAGGACGCGGTGCGCAAGCTGTTCCAGTATTGTGTGGAGCATGATCTGCACCTGCAGACTTACATTGACGACAAGCTGTATGCCCGCGAAGAGAACCAGAAGCTGATTGACTATTCGACTCTGAACGGAACGCAGTACTATATCGAGCCGGACTGGGAAACGAAGCTGGTTCCGCAAAAAACACCAAAAATGCTCATTATCGACGATCCGGACTTCCTCGATGAGCTGTCCCCGATCCTGCGCAGCCTGCTCGGCGATTCGGTGCATATTACGAAGTCCAAGCCGCATTTCCTGGAGATCATGCACCATGAAGGCACCAAGGGCCTGGCGCTTGAATTCCTGGCTAAGCATTTCGGCTGCGACCTGTCCGAGACCATCGCTGTAGGCGATTCCTGGAACGATCATGAGATGCTTGAAGCTGCCGGCCTCGGTGTCGCAATGGCGAACGCCATTCCAGCCTTGAAGGAAATTGCCGATTTCGTTACCCTCAGCAACAATGAGGACGGCGTGAAATACGCCATTGATAAGTTCATTCTTAACGCAGGTCAAGAAGCATAAGCTCCTGCAACAACAGCAGAACATCTTATGCTAAATAACCCCACAAAGTGGGGCTTTAGCTTCGATGTATATTCAGGTACTTTGCGGGGACCCCAGAACATCTAAATTATCTTTCCAAAAAGGGTGGCCCCCCGCAGGTTCATGGTACGAACTGCGGTGCGCCACCCTTTTATACTAAGTAGAAAGGAAGTGCCTTCATGGAAGAGATTTCTAATGAGGAACAACTGCAATCCATAGCCTCTATGCAATCGACCATCCGTAAGCTTGAGAGCGCCTTAACCCAGATGACGCACAGCGGTACCAATACTACTCTGGTCCAGAAACGCCTGAACGCCATGCACATCGGGTTAGCTGTTCTGGACCATGTCTGGAATCAGAAGCCGCTCTCTTATCCCCCTGCCGAGCTGGCAGAAGCCCGCCATGTTCTTCTCGGGTTAATCCCATCCGTAGAATCCAGTTATGCTAAGTCTAAGGCCGGGAGCCCGCAGCGGACGCTTCTGGACAGAAGATTGAAGGCGCTGGGACAGGTTATCCAGGCAATCGATACTCTATAACAAGTTAGGCTATAGTGGTTAACTGTTCCTCCGCCGCCTCCTGCTCAAGCTGTGAATGATACAGATCCGAGTACCGCCCCTCTGCCGCAAGCAGCTCCTCATGTCCACCGCGCTCCACAATTTCCCCGTTCTCCATCACCAGGATGACATCGGCATTCTGGATCGTTGAGAGCCGGTGGGCGATCACAAGCGTTGTCTTATCCTTCATCAGCTTACGGATCGCCTGCTGGACCATTCGCTCCGACTCATTGTCGAGGGCAGCCGTAGCTTCATCCAGGAGCAGAATCGGCGCATTTTTGAGCATCGCTCTGGCAATGGACAGCCGCTGCCTCTGACCGCCGGACAACCGGGAGCCATGCTCGCCAATATCCGTGTGTATGCCTTCCGGCAGCTCCGTCACGAACTCATACGCATTCGCCTGCCGCAACGCCTCGATAATCTCTTCGTCTGACGCACCAGGCTTGCCGCTCTCGATATTGTCCCGGATGCTCCCGGAATACAGGCCCGACTCCTGAGGCACATAGGCGAAGTAGCTGCGCAGCTCTGCCAGCGGTATTCCGCTGATCGGACGGCCGTTGATCGCAACCTCACCTGCATCCGTCTGGTAGAAGCCCAGCAGCAGCTTGAACAGGGTGGATTTCCCGCCGCCGCTCGGACCTACTACGGCCATTTGCTGGCCGCGTGCCAGCTCCAGACTAACCTTGTTAAGGCTCTGCTTCTCACTGCCCGGATAGCTAAATGACACCTCTGCGAGCTGAAGCTCCCCGAACCCCGGCAGCTCCGCCTGGACCTCAGGCAGCACCTCAACCTCAGCAGGCGCATCCATCACCTCGAAGATCCGCTCCGCCGCACCCAGCGACTGCTGCATGGAAGCAACCAGGCCCGGCAGGGACGAGAACGGCCCAACCAGATAATTCATCAGCTGAATGAAGGCAATCATCGCCCCGACCTCAAGTCTTCCATTCGCCACGAACCACCCGGCAATCACCAGAGCCAGCAGGAAGGTCAGATTCCCCAGCAAGGAGGAGATCGCTCCGGTGGCTCCTTCGATTCTCGCTTTCTTTTTCTCTCCTGAGGCAATATCCTCACTGTAGCCAACATATTGCTTCTGCAGCCTGCGCTCCATGGAGAATGCCTTGAACACCATACTGCTGCCCAGAATATCGTTCAGAAAAGCCGTAGTCCGGCTCATACTTTCCTGCACCCGCACACTGTTGATGCGCATCGCATTGCCGAAGATTTTACCGGTCAGGAACAGCAGCGGACCGATGGACAGGCAGATCAGCGCCAGCAGCCAGTTAATATAGAGCAGATAGCCGAAGGAGGCTACCGCCAGCAGCGGGTTGCGCAGCAGATCCAGCATCACCTGCCCGCAGGCTTCCCCCACCGACTGATTGTCATTCGTGAAACGGGACAACAAATCACCGGAATGATTGCGGTCGAAATAAGACTGCGGCAAGGCCAGCGTATGCCCCATCATGTCCTGACGCAGCTCATTTCTGATTTTGGCCGATACATTGGTCTTGAGATACGCACTGACGAAGGTATTCAATCCCGTAACCAGCAAGAATAGAATCCCGAACCAGGTAAGTCCCTTGAACGCCTCCACATCCAGCCGGACAGCAGCATCCGTAATCCGGGCCAGGAACCAGGCCATCGTAAGATCGAGCACAATACTGAATAACGTCACCAACAGCAACACGGCATAAATCAGCTTATGTCTAAGCATGTATGTACTTAATCTGGCAAAAGCACCTTTCTTCTTCACAACATCAGCTCCTATTTAAAATTCAGCACCCCGCACCTTGGCATATACCTTGCTGTCATGCAGTTCCCCGTCCGGCTCACGGGTATTTTTCCGCAAAATACCATCCAGTGTAAATCCAGCACGCTCCGCGACGGCGGCGCTTTTCCCGTTAAGGGCGCTGCAACGGATTTCAATCCGGTTGGCTTCAAGCACTTGGATGGCAAAATCCGTTATCCCGTTCACCGCTTCCGTCATATATCCATTGCCCGAGCAAGAGCTTCTGATCCAGTATCCTGCCTCAAAACAGCGGCAATCCCAATCCACATGATGCAGACCTATGTTGCCCACGAATCTGCCGTCCTCCTTGCGGAAAATCTCCATATTCAGAGTGGTACGATTCAGATAGGCTACTTGCGATTCACGGACGTATTGCTCAGTTTCCTCCACAGTCGGCATACTCTGGGCAAAGGGCATCCAGGGTTTCAGCTCATCCAGACTCTCCCGGATGGCTTCATTCATTTCCTTACCGTCTCCAGGCCGCAAAGCACGGACAAGCAGCCGCTTAGTCTCAAAGCTCTCTGGAATATCCAACAGAATCGGGATTATATCATTACTCATATTCATAAACCTCCACGATGATCGATTGAATGGATTATGACACATCGTTATAGTATAGTACCTCCTTCTCTTTTTGAAAATAAAGAAATATACGCATCATATTCATAAAACTGGAAGTCGACCCCGTCGTGGGCTCACTCTCTGCGGCTCCGATGCCACTAGTGTACTAGACCCCTGGCAAGGGCCCCAGCGGCGGGGGGCGGATTCCCGTATCGGTCTTAGGGCTGAAATACATGGAAAGCATTTGTGAAGGGAAATGAATGCTATAGCTTCAAAAGACACTGCGGAGTTATGCGGGGATTATGCGGAAATCATTACGGATACTTGGTGATCACTTGGGGGAAATATGGGGGAGAGTATTGTATACTTGCACAAAGTATGGATGGTTAAGAGAGGAGGAATGAATTGTCGTGGCCAAAACACATATTGAAGAATCAGCTGAAGAGCAAACAAGGCTGGAAACCTCCCGGTTAGCCAGCTTGATCGAGGCTCATGTTACACGTGACGGGACTGCCGAGACAGCGATACAAGGATTGTATTTCAACCGCTACTCCAGAACAGAGCCGTCCGATTACATGTACACGATGCAGTGGCCAACCGTGGGGATTGCAGCGCAGGGGACCAAAATCATCAAGATCGGCAAACAGACCTCCGAATACAGCGGCTCACGTATCCTTGTTGCGCCCGTAGCGGTGCCCATCAGCATGCAAACGATTCAGGCAAGCTCTTCGGAGCCTTTCCTTGGAGTAGGCGTCTATCTCGATCCGCACAAAATCGCTGCGCTCATACCGAAGATCTACCCAAACGGTCTGCCAAAAACCGGCAAGCGCAGCGCAAGCTATGTGCTGGAAGGTGAACCGGCCTTGATCGGCGCGGTAGCCCGGCTGGTCGCGTGTCTGGACGAGCCCGGCGATAACGGCCTGCTGGCCTCGCTTGCAGCGGATGAGATTTTCGTCCGGCTGCTGCGTAGTCCAATCGGCGTGTATGTGGCCGAGACTGTGCTGGCCGGATCGAATGTCCAGCGCGTCGCCAAAGCGATCGATTGGCTGCGGAGCCACTTCGCCGAATCGCTGAGAATCGCCGAGCTGGCAGACATGGTCCATCTCAGCGAGTCCTCCTTCCGCGAATATTTCAAGTCGGTGACCTCCATGAGCCCGCTCCAGTACCAGAAAGCGCTAAGGCTGCAGGAAGCGCAGCGGCTGATGCTGTCCGGCGGGCGGGATATTACCACGGCGTGCCAACTGGTCGGATATATCAGCGATTCCCAGTTCAGCCGGGATTACAGCCGCTTCTTCGGCAATCCGCCGAGCCGGGATATCGCGAAGTGGAAATCGGGCCTCATCTCCTGAATGCTACCCAGCAAGCCCTCCGATCTTGTCAACGGGGGGCTTTTCCGTTGAATCGGGCAAGAAATCAAGCAGAACAGTCAAATGAAAGGGTATCGGGCCGTCTATACTGATCTTATCCGGATAAGCCAAGCGGCGAAGCGGAAATCATCGTTGGAACAAGCTGCTTTGTACAGGGATTTAGAGGCTTGATTCTATAAGGAGGATACCTGGATGCGTATTTTTGTAACGGGAGCAAGCGGCTTTATCGGATCAGCAGTGGTCCGGGAGCTGCTGGAGGGCGGACATGAAGTGGCCGGGCTGGTACGCTCCAAGGAAGCGGCCGAGCGGCTGGAGGCCTCAGGAACGAGAGCTGTCCGCGGCTCTGTCGAGAACACAGACCTGTTGCGCCGGGAAGCGGCTGCAGCGGACGCGGTTATCCATACGGCCTTTTATCATAAGTTCTCCCATGCCAGCCTGAAGATGAAGCTGAAGATTATGCTGGGCGGAAGTCCGGCCCGTACGCCGGCCCGTTTCATGGCGGCAGCAGTCGGCACGGATTGCCGCGCCATTCAGGCATTGGGAGCCGGGCAGTCCGGGCGGTCTGGAGCGCTTGTAATTGCGATCCCCACTATGACGCTCACTCCCGGAAGGCTGGCGACCGAGGAGGATGCAGGAGATGCCTCATCTATCGGAGGAGGACGGGTGGCGTCGGAGAAGGCTGTGCTCGCACTTGCCGGATCCGGCGTCCGGGCATCGCTGGTACGTCTGCCGCCGATCGTATACGGCAACGGCGACCAAGGCGGCCTGCTGCCCTCCCTGATCCGGGCCGCAAGATCCAAGGGCGCTGCCGCCTATATCGGGCAAGGGATCAATCATTGGCCCGCCGTACACCGGCTTGATGCGGCGCGTCTATTCAGGCTGGCCATAGAGCAGGCTCCGGCGGGCACGCGGCTCCATGCTGCCGGGGAAGAAGGCTTGCCCTTCAGGCAGATTGCGGAAGCGATTGCGCGGGAGGCGAGTGTGCCGTCCAAGCAGATACAAATGGAAGAAGCCGCTTCGTATTTCGGCTGGCTGGGCCCGTTTGTCTCGACCGACAATCCCGTGTCTTCGGCATTGACCCGCGAGCGTTTCGGCTGGAACCCGCAGGAGCGCGGCCTGCTGGCCGAAATCGCACAGGGTGATTATTTTACAGACCAATCGCTGCGTTAAGCAAACCCCATAAATAATCGTACAAAGAACAAAGTTACTGGCTATGAAGCATGGAGCCCATCCCAACAAAAGAAAATCATAATTCCTAAACAACGAGCAAGAGCCTTCCAAAAAGTCAGTACAAACTAACTTTCTGGAAAGCTCCTTTTTGGGTTATCCGTGAACCTGTTGCTTCCCTTCAATACTCAGATCTGCTCCCGGCACAGCGGAAGCCTCATCCCCGTAACGGCCAGCGTAACCTTCTCCGGCAGAATATAATCCTTCTCCAGATTGATATCATGCGACATATGCGTGTAGACCGCACGGCGCGGCTGAACCGTCTCCAGCAGGTCAGCGGCTTCGGTCATATCATATACAGAGCGGGTAGATAATTCAGCTGCCTCGTAATAAAAGCTGGTTCCCAGCACCAGCAGGTCCGCTCCATGCATACGCCTGGTTTCCTCCGTGGTCAGAGAGATCGAGTCCGGGCAGTACACCCAGATATATCCCTCCTTCTCCAGCCTGTAGGCATAGGAGTAACCATTCTTGCCATGGTTCACCCGCCATGTGCTAATCTGCCAGCCATCCAGCGTAATGCCGTCATCGCAAGGGATCATGTCGATATGCCCGCTGAGCCACGGGTATTGGCGCTGGATGACGGGAATGACCTCCGCCGGAGCGTACAGCTCTCCCCGGAAGCCCATCCAGCGGCAGCTGTCCGCCCATTCCGGCAGCCCGCCGATATGATCGAAATGCGCATGTGTCACGAGCAGACGCTTCATGGTGCGGTTCCCCTGCAGCTCCATCTGTCTCCGCCAGTCCGGTCCGCAGTCAATCGCCAGGAAGCCGCTGCCGTTATCTATAAGCACAGAAGAACGCAGGCGGTTATTGCGCCCGGTGGTTCTTGCTTCCGTACAGGTCTCACAATCACAGTAGACCCGGGGTACACCCATGGCATCCCCTGTTCCAAGGAACACTAATGTATCCATATGCCTGCCCACCTCATCGTCTTTTTTCTCGAATATCCGTCAGTTCATTATAGAACAGCAGCCGGTCCTTTGCACCCCGGCCTGTAAGACAGTAAAGAGCCGTCCTTCAGCCTGATCCGGCCGGAGAACAGCTCCCTTAATCCTTCGCACCCCACAATAAGCAGGTGTCTTCTAATCCTCTTCCGTCTCAACTACCCGCCTAGATCCCGGCCAGCACCTGATACCATATGCCCCGCTTGGAGTACAGCGTGGTGCGGACTTCCTCCCAGCCGCCAAGATAGCTGATATCGAACAGCCCGGCAGGAACCGGATACTGGCTCTCATGTGCCGCATAGACCTGCTGGTTCACGGGACGGAAGCCGAACTTGGCGAATATCTCCTGTGCCTCAGGCGTCGTCAGATAATCGACCAGCGCTTCTGCGGCCGCACGGGTACCATGCTTATCCGCGTATTTATCCACCACGGCCGCAGGATTCTCGATCAGAATCGTATTCTTCGGGATGACCACCTCATACTTCACACCCTCTGCAATCCGCGCCAGCAGCTCATTCTCATAAGTGACGATCACATCGCCTACGCCGTACTCGAAGGCAGCCATGGAGGCCCGCCCGCTTTTATCCAGAGATTCGACGTTCCTGTGTATGCTCTCCAGGAAGGCCTTGGCAGCCGCAGGGTCCTTCGCCCCCTCCTGCTCCTCAGAACGCTTCAGACCGGCCCCGTAGATCGCGTTGATATCCCACTGGGCACCGCCGGAGGTCTTCGGATTAGGGTAGAGCACCTTGACCCCCGGCTTCGCCAGATCGGCAAAATCATGAATTCCCTTCGGATTGCCCTCCCGCGTCCCCAGGGCCACAACCGACCGCGTCACCATGCCTGCCTCGCCGCCTCGCTTCTTCCAGTCCTTCTCCACAAGGCCCGCCTTGACCAGCTTCCCGATATCGCCTTCCATGGCAAGCAGCGTGACATCCGCCTCGAAGCCGCCGGCAATCGCCCTTGCCTGGGTTCCGGAAGCCTCATAGGACTGCTGGAATACGATAGTTTGACCGGTATCCGCCTTCCACTTCTCTGCGAACCCGGGGAGAATCTCGCCCATGGCATCCTTCACCACGCTGTAGGCACCCACCACAAGCGTTAGATCTCCCTGCGGCGGCGCACCTGCTTCTCCTGCAGCCTGCTGCTCATTCCCGCAGCCGGCAGCGGTCAGGGCGAACACCGCCAGCAGTAAGACCGTCAGCCATCCGTGCAGTTGTCTGCTCCTTCTGATAAGCCACATACCGGCGACACATCCTACTCATTTATTTTTTAGATAAATACAGGCATCGGATCTTTCTTCAGCCCATTCTCCTGAATCCAGCTCCGCTCCTCATTGAACAGGTAGGCGCGGTGTACCAGCACAGATATTTCCTGGCCCGGAGTCAGCGTTTCTTTCTCCAGAGAACGGTAGGTGACCAGCTTATGTCCATTGATCTCAACCTCCACCAGCCATTCACTGCCGCGGAAATGCAGATGCTTCACAACGCCCTGCTCCGTGGCCGAAGCTATTTTGAATTCATGCAGATGGCCCACCTCAATATATTCCGGACGGATCAGCGCCTTGGTCGGCTTACCGCCGCCTGCGCCTTCGAAGCCCTTCAGCTCGGAAGCACTCCCGATCAGCGTCGATTCCCCGATGAAGGTTGCCACGAACGGTGTCTTCGGCTCTTTGTAGATATCCCAAGGCGTACCCTTCTGCTCCAGCCGCCCCTGGTTAATGATCATAATCTCATCCGCTACTTCAATCGCCTCATCCTGGTCGTGGGTGACGAAGATAGAGGTGATCCCGACACGTTCGATCAGCTCCCGCAGCCAGGAACGCAGCTCCTGGCGGATCTTCGCATCAATCGCCGCGAACGGCTCATCCAGCAGCAGCAGCTGCGGCTCAGGGGCCAGCGCCCGGGCAAAAGCCACCCGCTGGCGCTGCCCCCCGGACAGCTGATGCGGATACCGGCTCTCGAAGCCCTTCAGTCCGGTCAGCTCCACCAGCTCGGTGACGCGGTCACGGATGACTGACTTACTAGCCTTCTTGACTTTCAGGCCGAAGGCGATATTCTCGAACACCGTCATATGCTTGAACAGCGCATAGTTCTGGAAGACGAATCCGATCTCACGCTCCTGCGGCGGAAGATGGTTCACCGCCCGGCCGTGGAAAATAATCTCGCCGCTGTCCGGCGTCTCAAGGCCCGCCAGCATCCGCAGGATCGAGGTTTTGCCGCCGCCGCTTGGGCCAAGCAGCCCAATCAGATGGCCTTTGGTAATGCCGAAATGGACATCCTTCACCGCATGAAAATCGCCAAAATGCTTATCGAGTCCCCGGACCTCTACATGCATAATTAGTGCCCTCCCTTTCTTCTCTTGCTCCATTCCATAAGCAGCAGCAGTCCTGCGGAGAATGCGGCCAGCACCAGTGCTATCCCGCCCGCAGCCGTAACATTGAAATTCTCGACATCCTGATAGACCAGTGTGGTAGCCGTTTGGGTCCGGTTCATAATATTGCCTGAGACGACGAGCACCGCACCGAACTCACCCAGTGAGCGGGCCACCGTCAGAATCACTCCATAGATGACCGCCCAGCGGATTGAAGGCCAGGTCACCTTCCAGAAGGTCGTCCAGCCATATGCGCCAAGTGTGGACGCGGCCTCTTCCTGCTGGGACCCGATCTCTTGCAGTACCGGCATCACCTCACGCACCATTAGCGGGAACGTGACGAACAGCGTAGCAATCACCATTCCCGGAAAAGCATACACAATCTTCACTCCAATTTGCTCAAACAACGCACCCAGCGCACTGTCCGGCCCGAGCAGCAGAACGATCATCAGCCCGCCGATAACCGGCGATACCGCATAAGGCAGATCCACGATGCTGTTCAGCAGGCTTTTGAGGCGCCGGCCCAGCCAGTTCGCCCGTACCAGATACAGGGCCGTCATGATCCCAAACAGCGTATTCAGCAGCGTCACAACCACTACAACATATCCGGTCATCAGCAGCGCATGCAGCGCCTCGGGCCGGGTCAGGGCGTTCCAGAAGCCGCTCCAGCCTTCGCTGAAGGCCCCCATTGTCATCCTGCCAAGCGGAGCTGCAATCAGGACGAAGAACACGAGGTAGGTCAGTCCAATCCACAATCTTCTCATGATCTTCTCCCCCGCATCTGCATGAGGCTGATCAGCCAGAGAATCAGGAAGGATAAGGTCAACAGAATGATCGACACCGCGGCAGCTCCCGCCGGATTATCACTTTCGACCTCTCCGAAAATATAAACAGAAGATACCAGCGTTCGCCCCGGAATATTGCCTGCCACGAGAACTACCGCACCGAATTCAGCGAGCGCCCGCGAGAAGGCCAGCATCCCGCCGCCGATCATGCCAGGTGCCATAGACGGCAAGATCACCTGTAGGAAGACCCTGCTTGGCTTCGCTCCCATCGTGTAGGCTGCCTCTTCTTCCGAAGCGTCCAGCTCTTCCAGCAGCGGCTGCACCGCCCGGATGACGAAGGGGAATGTGACGAAGACCATGGCAATCACGATGGCAGGCTGGTGAAAAACAATCGTGAAGCCCAGCGATTCCGCAAGGCCCCCAATCAGGCTTCCCGGGCCCAGCAGCAGCAGAATCATCAGTCCGCCAACCGCAGTTGGCAGGGCAAACGGGAGATCGACAAGGCTGTTCAGTAGCGCCCTGCCCCGGAACTTATAACGGATAAGGACCCAGGCGATCATCGTACCCAGCAGCACATTCGTAAGAGCCGCAATGACCGCCAGCTTGAGTGTTAACAGGACCGACTTCCAGGCAATCGGATCGCTCACACTTTCAGTGAAGCTTCCGAGCCCGGCTGAGAATGAATTGTAATAGACCCCAAGGATCGGCAGCACAATCAGAATGACGAAATACAGTACAACCGTTGATCTAAATCCCCAGGTCCAGCCCTTGTGCCTGATCAGCGAATTCAATGGTCAACCTCCCACCTCCGGATAACCGGTCGGTATACTCGACTTTAAGGCTTGATTATTCCTATTAATATACTTGGTTTAAAGTTATTCCTACTTTACCAAATACCGCTTGCTGCCGTCAATTACTTTGTTAGTTTTTGGGTAAAAGTATACGTAGCACTTGTTATATCCAAACCAGAGAGGGGCTGTTCATGATGCTTCATACTATGGAGATCACCACCAGCAAACGGGATGAAATGCGGGATATTACCCGCGAGGTTCAGGCTTATGTGAAGAATAGCGGAGTTCTTAACGGACTGCTGATTGTCTATTGTCCGCACACCACCGCAGGGATTGCGATTAACGAGAACGCCGATCCTGATGTGAAGCGCGATGTGTTGATGCGTCTGGATGAGGTCTATCCCTGGGAGCATCCCAAATACCGCCATGCGGAGGGCAATACGGCTTCCCACCTGAAATCCATTACGGCCGGTCCTTCGCAGACCCTGATTATTCATGAAGGGGCTGTGCTGCTGGGCCGCTGGCAGGGCATCTATTTTTGCGAGTTCGATGGTCCAAGGCAACGCCAGTGCCACCTTAAAATTATGGAAGGCTAGCACTGCCTGCCCTTGTAGAAGAGCAGCTACGCATGGACCGCGAAGCTGCTCTCTATACAATTTATAGTTCCTGTAACACTTTCACCATGCAAAGTTATACCAATGCAACGCTCTAAAGTACGAGCTGTTAAAAAAAACAGCTTTTTATAAACTGCGGCTTAATACCTTGACATGTGTCAGGGCGGCTTGCTTCACATCTTCAAACAACACTTTATCCTGAATATAATACGAAATGAATCCGTGAGCCGATAAGAATAAGGTCAACGGCACGTTCTGCCAGTCCTCCGATACATATCCCTCTTCCTTCATATGACGGCGGACAATGCTTGCAAATAACTCGAAACATCGGCCCTGTTCTGCCCGGCAATACGCCAGCAGCTCTTCGTCGCGGATCATGAACATGATCTCATACTGATACGGATGGTTCAGCCCGAACCGGATGAACTCCATAATCAGCTGCTCCACCCGGGTCATTCCCTCTTCAGGCGGAGAGGTCATTGCTTGATTCAGCAGCGAAGCCACATGATTGAAATCCTCAACTACAATCGCGTAGAAAAGTTCGGCCTTCTCTTTGAAATGGTAATACAGGGAGCCGTGGCTATAACCCAGGTGCTGACCAATGCTGCGCATCGAAATGGCACGGTACCCTTTGGTGATGAAAAGATGCCTCGCCGCCTCCAGAATTCTTTCTCTCGACAACTCCTGTTCCACTGCTCTTCTTGCCATAATCTATTCCCCTTCGCTGTAGTAAAGCCGCCGCCCTTCCGTAACGAGGGATTGCCCCTCCGTAAGATCGGTTATCCATGCGATAAATGCGTCACCTTCATCATTACGCGGAAGACACAGCAGTGTAACTTTATCCGTAAACAAAGTCTCTCCGGTCTGGATATTCCGGCCCCGCAGTGCATTCTCCACCTTGCCCAGCCAGGTGTACTCGATTTCCACGAATACCTCCCGTCTCAGCACACGTGTAATGACCTCTCCGGCTTCCAGCGCCAGTACAGCGCCATCGGTATAGGCCCGAATCAGCCCGCCTGCACCCAGCATAATGCCTCCGAAATAACGGGTAACTACAATAGCGACATTCTTCACCTGTTGGCTGCGGATTACTTCCAAAATCGGTTTCCCGGCCGTTCCACTCGGTTCCCCGTCATCCGACTGTCTCTGGATCTCATCCCTCTCCCCGATCATATAAGCAGAGCAGTTATGCGTAGCATTCCAGTGCTGCTTCTTGATCGAATCGATAAATTGCACAGCTTCTTCCTCGTTCTCCACCGGCATAACATGCCCGATGAAGCGTGATTTACGGATTACGACCTCCCGCGAGCCGGGGGTACGTACCGTCCTGTATTGTTCCAGCATTGTTGTCCATTCCTTACTTTGCATGTGATGACTTGATATATATTAGGAGCAGCCCTGGTAGTGGTTACCTATGGACTGCTCCCTGATGACTTACTTTACTATGAATGATCTGCGGTTAGAGTGGGACTATTCGGTAAGTCTTGCTTCCAGTTCTGCCTTTTCTTTCTCGTAGCCTGGTTTGCCCAGCAGTGCGAACATGTTCTTCTTATAGGCTTCAACACCCGGCTGGTCGAACGGATTCACACCCAGCAGGTATCCGCTGATCCCGCAAGCCTTCTCGAAGAAGTACACCAGATAGCCGAAAGTATACGGCGTTTGGTCAGGAATGGTAACGATCAGGTTCGGCACCTGTCCATCGGTATGCGCCAGCATAGTTCCCTGGAATGCCTTCTTATTAACGAAGTCCATCGTCTGGCCGGTCAGGAAGTTGAGGCCGTCCAGATCATCCGGATCATTCTCGATCGTTACATGATGCTGTACCTTCTCCACTTGAATAACCGTCTCGAAAATGTTGCGGTTACCCTCCTGAATGAATTGGCCCATGGAGTGCAGATCTGTCGAGAAGTCCACCGAGGACGGATAGATTCCCTTGAAGTCCTTGCCTTCGCTTTCGCCGTACAGCTGCTTCCACCATTCAGAGACAAAGTGCAGGGACGGCTCGTAGTTCACGAGGATTTCTGTCGTCTTGCCTTTGCGGTAGAGCGCGTTACGTACTGCAGCATATTGATAGCTCTGGTTCGTAGCCACATCGGGATTGTTGAACTCATCGGCTGCGGCTGCGGCCCCTTGCATCATTTCTTCAATGTTAATTCCCGCTACGGCGATAGGCAGAAGGCCTACCGGTGTCAGTACGGAATAACGTCCGCCTACATCATCAGGGATAATGAACGACTCATAGCCTTCTTCGTTAGCCAGCTTCTTAAGTGCGCCCTTCTCCTTGTCTGTTGTAGCGTAGATCCGTTTGCGTGCTTCTTCCTTACCGTATTTCTTCTCCAGTGCTGCACGGAAGATACGGAAAGCAATAGCTGGCTCGGTAGTTGTACCGGATTTGGAGATTACGTTCACGGAGAAGTCTTTGCCTTCTACCAGGTCAAGCAGATGCGTGATGTAGGTAGAGCTGATGTTATTACCGGCAAAATAAACCTCCGGTGTCTTGCGCTTGTCCTTGGACAGGTTATTGTAGAAGGAATGCGAAAGCGCCTCGATAGCTGCGCGTGCCCCCAGATAAGAGCCGCCGATACCAATCACGATCAGCACTTCGGAATCACTCTGAATCTTCTTGGCGGCCTGCTGAATACGGGCGAACTCTTCCTTGTCATAAGCTGTAGGAAGATCAATCCAGCCCAGGTAATCGGAGCCTGCTCCGCTCTTGTTATGCAATTGTTCGTGGGCCAGCTTCACCGGAGCGGCGAAGTAGTCGATCTCGGTCTGGCTGAAGAAGGAAAGGGCTTTGGTGTAGTCAAAATTAATCTTCTTGGACATCGGTAATGGTAACCTCCTGTTTATCTCTTTAGATTTGACACCGTGTGTTGCAACATTATAATCTAGAATACTTTAATTTGCCTTGACTGGCAAGGTCTTAAGGCATATCCCCGGCTTTCCGAACCCTGTTTATGAAAAAATAGCTGAAAGCGGTTACTAAGCAGATAAGCAGACCTGTTCTGTGGAACAGGCTGTAACCTTCTGATAGAATGAAGGCAAACTTAGTTTCTATAATATGATCTCAGGAAAGCAAAGGTGGAATTGAAATGAAGCACATCGGCTTTATCGGACTCGGAACAATGGGAGCACCTATGGCGTCGAACCTGCTGCGAAGCGGTTTTGAGGTTACGGTGTATAACCGTACAGCAGAGAAATGCAAACCTTTGGAACAGGAAGGTGCGAAGACAGCCGCCACACCGCAGGCAGCAGCGGAAGGCAAGGATGTTATTATTACCATGATCAGCAACGATGATTCGATCCGTGAAGTCTTCCACGGTGACCATGGCATTCTCGCCACCCTTCAGCCGGGAACAACCGTAATCGATTCCAGCACCATCTCTCCCGGCCTTGCAAAGGAGATCGCTGCTGAAGTTGAAGCACGGGGCGGCAGCTTCCTTGATGCCCCTGTAACCGGCAGCAAGCCGGCAGCTATCGACGGCACACTGGTCTTCATGGTCGGCGGACATGCCGAAGTGATTGAGAAGCACCGGGATCTCTTCGACTCCATGGGCCGTCTGCTGCTGCATATGGGCGCTAACGGCAGCGGCGCTGTAGCCAAGCTGGCTCACAATGCCATGGTCGGCATTCACAATGTCGCGCTCGCCGAGGGCTTCTCCATTGCGGTGAAGTCCGGGGTACCCGCAGATAAGTTCCTGGAGCTGGTGAAGAACGGATCAGCAGGCAGCAAGCAGGCCGAGCTGAAGGGCCAGAAGATCATTGATAACGACTTCAGCAACCAGTTCTCCCTTGCCCTGATGCTCAAGGATCTTAAGCTGGCGTCCTCGCTCAGTGATTCCACTGGCGTCCCTTCCCCTATGCTCGGCGTAGCCAAGAGCATGTTCCAGGCAGGCTTCAATCACGGCTACGGCGACGAGGACCTGTCCGCTGTGGTCAAATCCTACGAAGACTGGATCGGCCGGAAGATCGGCGAAGGTAACTAATGTAACGGCGGCTTTTCCAGAATCTGTTTATGATGGTGTTTCACACACTATTGTAAACAGGGGAGGAAGTTTCAATGCTGACCTTTGAACTCGCCCGGCCTCAAGATGCGGCCATGTTGGCGGATGTACAAAAAAGAACCTTCGATGATGATGCCCGCCAATATCAGGATAAAGAGGAGGATGGCCCTCCCGGTTATAATTCAGTGCCCTGGCAGGCGGAACAAATGCAGCAGGGCCATTACTACAAGCTTCTGAAAGACGGTGGAATTGTCGGCGGGATGATAATCTTCCCGTCGCCCACAGAAGAGGAATGTCATCTGGGCCGGATTTTTATCGATCCCTTATATCAGAACCAAGGGTTCGGGCATGAAGCTTTGCATTTCTTATTTGTACAGTATCCTGCTGCCAAGCGCTGGACGCTGGATACTCCCTCGTGGGCCGTCCGGAACCATCACTTCTATGAGAAGCACGGCTTCATCCGTACCGGAGAGATCTATGATGCGGAGAGCAGCCAGAGCATCTGGGAATATGAGCGGACAGGTCCGCTGGCAGAGGCAGGCCGCTAAGAGCAGAATCACTTTACCGAGCGAACCATGATAATGGACCATGTGCCGGTGCGCAGCCAATCGTGTTCGGTTTTCCGCATACATTCTGTATATGTAACTCGTAATCAGGGCGCAGCCAGGCAGTATCGGCTGCGCCCTTTTACTATGCGAGCATGGCCTTCTTGTCAGGAGTGAGAACGCAAAAGTACCGGTGATTTAATCACCGGTACGGGAAGTTTATTTTACAGTATATGTACAAAAAAACATACGTTTTCCTTGCGTTAACTATAAAATTAATATAGCACAGAAATGTCAACATAACAAGCATTTTTATGGAAAATGAAGAAAATAAATGATTCTCCCCCTGTCAGCCTGTCGGCAAGGATCCAGAAGGCGCCCGACGCGGCTGTCCCCCTCTCCTCCCCTGATGATATGATCTTCTGCACGAAGGAGGCGACTGATATGCAAATTAGACTGAGAGATATCCGTAAAAGCTTCAAGGTGTACAAACGGCCCGAAGGAAAATGGGGACTGCTGAGAGGAGCGTTTATGCGGAATGTTACCCAGGTGGACGCGCTCGGCGGCATCAGCTTTGATATTGAGGAGGGTGAACTGGTAGGTTACATTGGCCCGAACGGCGCCGGCAAATCCACCTCCGTCAAGGTAATGAGCGGCATCCTGACACCCGACAGCGGAGAATGCACTATCTTGGGCAAGATTCCATGGAAGCACCGCGTAGAGCATGTATCCCGGATCGGCGTTGTGTTTGGCCAGCGCTCACAGTTATGGTGGGATGTTCCGGTGGCAGACTCTTTTGACGTGCTGAAGGATATTTATGCCATTCCTCCAGGCGACTACCGCTTAAGATTATCCGAGTTATCGGCAACACTTGGTGTGGAAGCGCTCTTAAGGACTCCGGTGAGACAGCTTTCGCTCGGGCAGCGGATGCGATGTGAGCTGGTGGCAGCACTGCTGCACCGGCCGAAGCTTCTCTTTCTGGATGAGCCAACCATCGGACTTGATGCGGTATCCAAGCTCGCGCTGCGCAATTTTTTGAAGGAAGAGAACCGTAAGTACGGGATTACGATGCTGCTGACTACACACGATATGGACGATATTGAGGCATTATGCGAGCGGGTCATGGTGATCGGGCACGGCCAACTGCTCTATGACGGGCAGCTCTCAGGTCTGCAGCAGAAATATGCGCCGGAGGTCGTCATGAAAGTGAACACGGATGCGATGATTGCTGCTATGTACAATGACTTGGCTTTGGGTTAAGCCCATCCACCCATCAGGAGGTGCACAATGAACTTTAGATATACATGGCGGGCCTGCAGCTCCCTCTTCCGAATCCGCATGGCAGAAGGGCTCCAGTACCGGGTGTCCGCTATATCTGGCACGATGGTCGGTGCGTTCTGGGCGCTTATAGAATGTGTGCTGTTTACCGTGTTCTATACATACAGCGAGAATGGCTCCTGGAACAATAACGGACTCAGCCTCCCTCAGGCCATATCCTATGTTTGGCTGGCTCAGGGGCTGTTTGTACTCCAGAGTATGAACATCGACAGCGAAATTATGGGCAAAATCAACAACGGCGACGTCGGTATCGAGCTGTGCCGGCCCATGAACCTGTACACCCACTGGTTTGTTAAAAGCTCGGCCGGCAAGCTCGGCACCAGTTGGATCAGGGGGCTGGCCACCGTACTCGCCGGGCTCCTGATGCCTGCCGGGTATGCCCTAGGGGGCCCTGCCTCATTGCCTGCACTATTCTATTTCCTTCTGTCGGCGGTTATGGCGTTTGTGCTGTGCTCAGCCTTCGCTATGCTTGTGACTGCGATCCGGCTGAATATCACTTGGGGGGACGGACCGACCTATATGCTTCTACTGCTAAGCGGCATATTGTCCGGCACCTACCTCCCCCTGCGGCTGTGGCCTGATTTCATGCAGACCTTCCTATACCTGCAGCCGTTTGGCGGATTCGCCGACATCCCTCTGCAGCTATATATAGGCAGCGTCGCTCCTGCCGCCGCATTGCCCGGCATCGGCTTACAGCTCCTCTGGAGCCTTATCTTTATCGCGGCGGGCCGGATGATCATGAAACGCAGATTACACAGCATTATCGTCCAGGGAGGGTGAGAGTAACGTATGCTTGCTGAAGGTAAAATTTATTGCAAATACTTGCGGATGCATCTGCTGTCCGGCATGGAATATAAGGGCTGGTGGCTGATGCTGATTCAGGTGCTTACTGTGGTGATCTCCGATCCCATAGCTACCGTCCTGCTGTTCTCCCGCTTTGGTAATATCGGCGAATGGACCGTCGCCCATATCATTCTGGTGTACTCGCTGGCGGTGGCTTCCTTCGGACTTGCCGAGAGCGTATGCCGCGGCTTTGATTATTTCCCGTGGCATCTGCTGCGCTCCGGCGATTTCGACCGGCTGCTGCTCCGCCCGCGGTCCCTGTTCGTGCAGGTCGCCGCTTCCAGATTCCATCTGCACCGGCTGGTCCGGCCGTTTACAGGGATCTGTGCTGCGGGCTGGGCGCTGGGACAGCTCGGCGTTCCCTTGACGCCCGGCAGACTCGGCATTCTGGCGATGGCGCTGGCCGGAGGCTGTCTGATGTACTGCGGAGTGTTCGTGCTAACCTCAGGTCTTGCTTTTTTCACGATCAAAGGGCTGGACTGGATCTTTCTGCTGACCAACGCCAGCTACCAGATTACCCGCTGCCCAGAGCCCTATTTGCCGCGAATGCTAAAATCCGTGTTCAGCTTTGTGCTCCCAATGCTGTTCATCAGCTTCTATCCGGCGGCCACCGTCTGCGGCTGGGATTATCCCCGCTGGCTGGGCTTCCTCTCGCTTCCCTCTGGAGCTGCCTTCCTCGGAGTGTCTCTGCTGGTATGGCGCATAGGCGTGAGGCATTACAAAAGCACGGGGAGCTGAGCTCCGCTGAAGCTGACAACACAAAAAAAAGCACCCCGGGACCATGAATCTTCCAGGGGTGCTTTTTTCTACCAGTTTCTTTTACACAATCGGGTAAGAACAGCAATAATCAGTTAATGCGAATACTTCCAGGGCAAACTTGGAGTTGCCGGGAACATGGAAGGTTTCCGCTCCGTCAATGTCCTTCCACACTTCAGTACCGGGAAGCAGCACCTTAAGCTTGCCGGAGAGAATCTCCATCGTCTCGGGGCCATCGGTGCCGAATTCGTATACGCCAGGCAGCATAATGCCGAGTGTCACCTTAGTGCCGTCTTCCAGTGTAACTGTACGGCTGGTCACTTTTCCGTCGTAATAAATATTGGCTGCTTTTTGAATTGTCGCGCCTGTAAACTGACTCATGTGCTTATTCTCCCCTTTGTCGTTAGATCCGTCTATTATAGCAGCGCTTTTACGCGGCTGACTACATTTTCTACAGTGAAGCCATATTCTCTGATTACGGTGTCGCCAGGGGCGGAAGCGCCAAAGGTAGTGATTCCCAGAATGTCACCCTGGTCGCCTGTATAACGTTCCCAGCCGAAGGTTTGCGCCATTTCGATAGCCAGACGGGCTTTCACTTCAGGCAGGATAACGGAATCGCGGTATGCTTTATCCTGCTTCTCGAACAGATCCCAGCTCGGCAAGCTGATGACACGAACATCAATGCCTTCTTCGGCAAGCGCAGCCTGAGCCTTAACCGCCAGCTGTACTTCAGAGCCTGTAGCAATGATCTGTGCCTGTGGAGTGCCGTTCTTGGAATCAGAGACCACATACCCGCCGCGTTTGATGTTATCGCGTACACCGTCTACGGTTCCAGCCAGGATCGGCAGGTTCTGACGGGTCAGGACCAGTGCTACCGGATTGGCGGTATTCTCCATAGCGTATGCCCAAGCTGCAGAGGTTTCGTTGGCATCAGCCGGACGAATGACCGTCAGACCCGGAATGATACGCAGGGAAGCAAGCTGTTCAATCGGCTCATGGGTAGGACCGTCTTCACCAACAGCAATACTGTCATGAGTAAGCACATAGGTTACCGGCAGCTTCATGATGGAAGCCAGACGGACAGCCGGACGCAGGTAATCTGTGAAGACGAAGAACGTACCGCCGAACACCTTAAGACCAGTGTGCAGTGCAATCCCGTTCATGGCTGCAGCCATTCCGAATTCACGTACGCCGAAGTAGATGTTACGGCCGTCATAGGATTCTGAGGTGAACTGGGACAGACCGTTCAAGTGCGTCATGGTCGAGCTCTCCAGATCGGCAGAACCCCCAACCAGCTGCGGGATACCGCCAGTCAATCCGTTCAGCGCATTACCGGAAGCCACACGGGTGGATACGGCTTTGTCTTCTGCTTTGTAGAACGGCAGATTGGCATCCCATCCTGCAGGAAGCTCACCGCTTAGTGCAGTTTCGAGCTGTGCAGCAAGCTCAGGGTATGCTTTTTTGTAGGCTGCAAATTTCTCATCCCATGCTTTGTTAGCGGCGATTCCTTTGGCCTTCACTTCAGCGAAGCTGGCACGGACTTCATCCGGTACATAGAAATCTTCTTCATATACCCATTTGTAGTATTCCTTCGTCAGCTTCGTTTCATCAGCACCCAGCGGGGAGCCGTGGGTACCGCCGTGGCCGCCTTTACCTTGCTTGTTCGGGCTGCCGTAGCCGATGACTGTCTTCACTTCGATCAGCGTCGGTTTGCTGCTGTCTGCTTGAGCCTCTTCAAGAGCCTTAGCCAGTGCAGGAAGATCGTTACCGTCTTCTACGCGCAGAACCTGCCAGCCGTAAGCTTCAAAACGCTTAGCAACATTCTCGGAGAATGCAAGGTTGAGCTTGCCGTCTAGGGAGATATCATTCGAATCGTACATTACAATCAGCTTGCCCAGCTTCAGGTGTCCGGCAAGTGAAGCAGACTCGGAAGAGATCCCTTCCATCAAATCACCGTCGCCGCAGATGGCGTACGTATAATGGTCAATCACGTTATGTTCATCTTTATTGTAAGTCGCACCCAGCTGCGCTTCAGCCATTGCCATACCAACAGCCATACCGATACCTTGTCCAAGCGGACCGGTTGTCGCATCTACACCGGCAGTGTGGCCGACTTCCGGATGTCCCGGAGTTAAGCTGCCCCATTGGCGGAACTGCTTCAATTCTTCCATAGGCAGATCATAGCCGCTGAGGTGCAGCAAGCTGTAAAGGAGCATGGAGCCATGTCCGGCAGACAACACGAAGCGGTCACGGTTGACCCAAGTCGGGTGGTCCGGGTTATGATTCATCGTCTTGGCGAACAATTGGTATCCCATAGGTGCGGAGCCCATCGGCATACCCGGATGTCCGGAGTTTGCCTTTTCAATGGCATCAATGGCAAGTGTACGGATTGTAGTGATGGCCAGGTTGTCCACCGTTGAGTTTTCTTCTTTATGAATGGCTTGATCTTTTGCTTGTTCAGTCATTACAATAATCCTCCTCGAATCAAGAATGTCATTTTGACTATTATTGTATCACGGAAGTGGAAGCATTTCCAATTGTTTTTGCTGCAGCTTATATTTAGCGGCTTCTGCCGGGTCTATGCACGCCTGTGCCAGATTCACGGTGCTACAGGAGGTTCTTTTTTGGAGATACGGATAGGAATCCAGAAACTTAGCCTTAAGTCTAGTTTCTAATTAAGACTAAAGTTTGTTTTACAAAGCGGATTTATACAGTAAGATGGAAGTACCTCAGCGGAATTTTAGCCGGATTATCCATAATTTCCAGCAGAAAGGAATTCAGAAGATGACTGCAAACAGAGACATTTATATTGTGCTGACCGGAACAGGCACGGCCTTCAGCGGAATTATTAAATGGTTCACCAAAGCGGAGCTGAATCATGCCTCGATTGCTTTTGACAGTGAGCTGCGTGAGGTCTACAGCTTCGGCCGAAAAAAAGTGTACAACCCGTTTATTGCCGGACTTATCCATGAGAACTTCATCCATCCGTTCTACAACAGTGCAGACTGTGCCATCTACCAGCTCAGAGTCAGTGAGGAAGAGTACAATACTATGTATAACCATGTCCAGGGTATGATGCAGAATCAGGAGCGTTATAAATATCATCTGCTCGGTCTGGTCGGCGTACTGCTGAACATCCGGATTGACCGGGAGAATGCTTTTTTCTGCTCCCAGTTCGTCGCCTCTGTATTGGAGGAAACTACTGTTCATCCGGTAGCCAAGCCCTCCTGCTTCGTCACTCCGGAGGATTTCGCTTCATCCCTGTGCGCCCACAAAATATTCAGCGGCAAACTCTCTTACTATATGGACCGGAGTCATTCTGCGGACCTCAGAAGTTCCAGTCTACATAACCCCCAAACTACTAATCCGGCAGATTTTGCGGCCCCAAGGCTGCGGCTGCATGAAGAACGGACCGAGGGAATCGTCTGAACGATCACCCTCCGCCCGCTTGATGCCAAGTAAAACAAAATCACAGTAGTACATAAGGCATAAGGATTGCGTCCCGCGTTATTTTACACGATGGCTCTGATAATATTCTGTCCAATCTCCGAGAATCGTTACTGCCACTGTATCCACCTTGGTCTGGTACTCATTAGTTGCGGTAAAGGTAAAAGTAACAGGACCATCCGGCAGCTGTTCGAACGATGGGTCGGCCAGCTCACCCGTCCATAAGGTCTTTTCACTCCCGGTCGGACTCAGCGCCGCCGTGTATCCTCCAGTCATTGTGACTTGCACGGTATCCGGTAGTCCGGTAGCTGTCCCCTGCAGCACAAATTTCTCGCCAGCCCAATAGACACTATACCCCCGCGGGCTTTCAGGCGAGCCGCTCTGTTTCAGATTGTACGCCTGACGGTTGCCATTCCACTCCTCTGTATGACGGACAGCCCCCTTGATGCTAAG
The DNA here is from genome assembly GCF_038595095.1 of Paenibacillus sp. FSL P2-0089. NCBI lineage: Bacteria > Bacillati > Bacillota > Bacilli > Caryophanales > Paenibacillaceae > Paenibacillus > Paenibacillus sp. FSL P2-0089. Next base: position 1,122,641 of record NZ_CP152006.1, on the reverse strand, counting down.
CAGGTTAACCATAAAGTACTTTCTTGCGGACACAACACTCCACTCAAATCCATCGAAGACCTCAACTTCTACAGCATATTTTTCGTACTCTGCTAAGGCTCCATCCGGTACCTTCCATTGTTTTGAACTGGATACCTGGTCACCGGATTGAACTTTGATTGCACCGGTTGCCATATTAATAATTTTCACTCTGAAGCGCTGCTGCAGATCGCCGTCCTCATCCTGGTAATCCCACTTGATGATCGGTGTCAGCGTGCTGGCAATCGTTGGCTTGTTGGGACTATCACTTGTCGGATAGGTAATCGTGACCTTAGGTAACCGGTTCAACACGGTAATGCTATGGGACAGCTCTCTGAACAGTCCCAGGGAGTCCGTAACGAGCTGCCGATACGTAAAAACACCGTTTGAAGTAAACTTTTTGTTAAAATCGCCTTCTGTGCTCACAAGCCCCTCTACACCAGCCGCCGGTTTCAAGAAATACTGATGACTTATGGTGTCTCCTTTCGGAATATCCTCATCTGTTGCCGTGCTCTTGATATTAAGCACATCCGTCCGGTAGATCGGTACCTTCGTGGCATCTTTTCCTGTATCCGTGGTTAAGGTGAATCCTGGCTTCGGCGGGTTGTCGATGATGAACATTTTTTCATTGGAAATCTCCGACCAGGAGCCCTTGGAATACGCCCGCCCCAATACCGTGAAGTACTCGAAGCGATTGAATGTTGGGTTTGGAACTTGATACTGACGGATCGATCCGCTGCCATCTGTATTCTCTACCGTTTTCTCCAATAGCCCTTCTTTGGTGAAAAATTCAAGCCTGTACTTTTCCTGAGGATCATTCTCCGGATCGGAGTAGGTCCACTGAATCAACGGGTCCCCCTGCTTCTCTGCATCCAGGACCGTTGGGCTCGCGGTTGTACCCGGAGGAGAAGTGATCGTCATGGACGGGGCTTCGTTTTTGATTACATTCACTTTGAGTGACTCAATATTTGACTTCGCCCCAATCTGGTCCACTGCCCAATGTTCCAGGGTGTATATCCCCGGTTCCGGGAAGCTGATTTCGATGCTCGGCGTCTTATATAATTTGGTGGTGCTGTCGCTATCTGTCACCTTCCAAAAATATTGAAGACTGGCGATATCCGATGGATCATCATCATGATCTGACGATGTATACAGCTTCGTATCGAACTGATACGCCGTTGCAGGACCATTAATGGCGGCCGTAGGCACATGGTTGAGGACCTTGAACATCCGTGTCGCATTCGAGGAAAGCGATCCGTCAGAGGCGGTCAGGCGCATTTCCCAGCCATCTGAAATGGCTTGTTGCTGTGATATGCCGCTACGTGCGATCAGGTCCCGGATGGTCATCACCTGGTTTCGGTTACCCCCGGCGTAATAATATGGGCTGTTATTTATTCTGGCGTTCCAAGCATAGCTCAGCCAATCCCCGTCCTCGTCCGGATCCGGTGTCATATTCTCCATGGTTATGACAGTGTCCCGGTACACTTCCACCGGCATATTGAAGGCTGCTGCTGGGGGATGGTTTATAACTTGTACCGTTTGGCTGTAGGGCTGTGACCATAGGCCGCGGTTATCATGGACCTGAAGCGTCAACAGATACGTCCCCACGCCGTAGGCAGCGATATTCGGCGGCACCGTTGGATTGCCCCAATGGCTCCATACCTGCTGCCAGCCATCCTTAATCACTGTCCAGCTGTATACATCCAGTGGATCATTGTCCGGGTCGAAGGACTTGTCCGTGATTGTGGTAGCCTTACGGTACGATACGATGTTGGGCTCGACGGTGAACAGCGCTACCGGCGGCAGGTTGCCGGCTGCCCCTACCGTTTGCTGCGACCAGTCACTCCAGACGCCAATCCCATTCTCGCCATCGATGTCCCGCACTCTTAGCCGGATATCATACTGGTCATTAGTCGGTAGCTGTGCCGGCGGATATCCATCCGTCCAGACCTGCCCTTCTGTCTTCTTGTATTGCCATTGCCAGTCCATGATCCCTTTATTGGAGGCGGTGACATGATCCAAATCGTAGGAGCTGTCCGTGATCTGCAGCCAACCGCCTGACAGCCTGGCACTGAATAGCGCAATTGGCTTGCGGTGCACATGGAAGGTCATCGAAGACAGGTTATTCCGGCTCCATTTCCGGTACACATCGAACCGGTCGTCATCCTTGGGATTGTCGCGACCCTGGAACGTGGCCACGTAGGAACCGCTATACGGGAAGGTCGTATAGGGTGAACTTCGCCATAATCCAGAATCCCAAATGATCCCCATCGAATTATCAAAAAAGTACGGGTCATGATCGAACCGATACCGTTCTTCCCGCTTAGGGTCCCACTCCGAGTCAAAGAATTTCGTCCTTGTTTCCACTGGTGTATTGACCAGGACAAACGACTTGTTCCTCATCTGCTGTTTGACATTAATCGTAAGCGCCGCCTTCGCCGTCATTCCCGAAGGGTCGGATGCCGTGATGTTCACGGTGTAGGTTCCCGGCGGGATCGAGTCTTGCAGCACGTCCAGTGGGATATTGAATGGTTTGGACAGCTTGGCTTGAGGCACCACCGTCTTCTTGTAGAAGACACCAGGGATCTCGGCGGTGACGGTAACGTCCTCGTTATCTGGATCGCTGACATACCCCTCTATGTTGATTCCGCTGAGGCCCGGAGCATTAACCAGCGTAATTCCATTCGCTGTTCCTACGGACAGGCTAGGGGCATAATTGGGTATCAATTGAGCTACTCTAGTCATGTACGGCGACCACCAATAGGTTTTCGTCCAAGCCAACACTCGAATGCGGAACATTTCTGGATCTTTATCTAGTCCTGGCGTATAATCACTTGGCTGATAATAGTTATATCCTTGTGCATACTCATTCGGATAGGTGTTCGCCATCAAGTTCCGTATATTGGACATATCTACATCAATAACAGCAGGCATATAATATCCTTGAGATGCTACTGCATTGGTGTGTAACTTTCCCCAATCTGCTGACCAGTTATAATACTGACCATAAAAGTCAGGTGTTCTAGGATCATTACAGCTCCAGTTATTATCATCACCATAAGCATTTCTGTTTAATTCATACTGGTACGCCTCTTTGGTATAAATGGAACTACACATTTCGATTTCCATGGGCTCCGTATATCCGCCCCAATCAGGCCTCCCCGTTGTATAGGTGACATGCAAGTTAGAGCCTGGAACAATATCATAGGTCATTCTTTTGGTCGTTTTATTAAATTTAAGATTGGTTACCTTCAGAGCAGGGAAATCAATGACAACCTTATCATCCTGATTGGCATGTCCCCCTCGCCCAGCTTCAAAGACAATATCCCGGTAATAAATGAAATTGTCCTCTGCCGCCTGCACCGTACTGGCCAGTCTCGTCATTTCGACAACTGGCTGCGGCAGTGCGGGAATGAGCAGCAAGTAGGCCATAAGCAAAATGATACTTCTCTTGAATCTCTTCAATGTCTGCCTTCCTCCCCTACAAGTCCCAATCGACTTCTGGCGCGCGGTTATCTATTTCTACCGTCCGCTCCACCAGCGCTTGTTTGATCGGATCGGTATACGAATCTGCAGAACGCCGATCCGCCTCCGTCACGTAATCCTCAATGGTCGGTTGACCAAACTCTTCAAAGACCGTCAACCGGATCTCGTATCTCCCCACCTGAGTCAATTCCAGCTTAGGATTAATCTCATTTTCATTATTGAAGATCTCCCAATTCTCATCGGTAAACCGCCCGTCATTATTGGAGTCGTACCGATACTCCCAGATTCGACGGTTCAGGACGTCCTTGTCTGTGGAAAAGGACCTGTCCGTAATTTGGATGATCGCTCTATTCCCCTTCTCCGGGTCCCGATACATTTTTTGGGCAACGTCAAAATACACACTTGGGACTTCATCCGGTGCAATATCGAACGTGATTTCCCCATCTGCACCATAGCCGGCTGTATTCTCAACATGAATATTTGCTTTGTATTTCCCTGGCTTCCGGAAGAGAACGTCCTTGCTCTCCAGCTCGGCCAGACTGCCGCTGTATTTGATATCTGCATTAGTCCCGCCGCTGACTGCGCTGATCGTGACCTGAGTTTTAGACTTAATGATCGGGAATCGTGTCGGGCTTGTGCTGCTGTTGGTGAGCGTGGTTTTCCGGTTCTGCTTCAGCGATCCGGTGATCTCCAATGTTGCGGATGGAATCGGTTCAATGACCGTTACCTCGGTACTGGTGCTCCCGATCAGCCCGTCATTATCGACCACAGTAAGACTGATGGGGAATGTCTGACCGACCTTATCCCGTGTGTACCAGACATAACCTCTGGCCGTATTTTCAATCCCGCCTTCTGCTCCAGGAGTTCCCCAGGCATAATCGGTGATATAACCGTCCGGGTCGGAGGAATTTCCTCCATATACCATCATGTCAGACCCGGCTTTGACATACTTGGGTGCGCTGATCCGGGCAATCGGTGGCTTGCCCTCGGGCTTGGTCGGCTTGTTCGGTACGGATGGATAGCTGACCGGATTGTCCTTCTTGTACACCCCGGCCGAGACTTCCATTTTCTGCTCCAGGGACGTTATCGTCCCCGTCTTCGTAATGACCGGATTCTTGAACCGAATGATTACCGTCAGCGCGTAATCCTGCTTGAAGCTGTCACTGGTCACCCGGCTGGCCGGGATCTGGAAGTCAAAGCTTTTCGATGCGGTGAGCATTTTTCCGTATTCTTTCTTCATGTCAGCCTTCGCTGAACCGTCTTTTTCTTTGGCATAAAATACCCATTCTTCGATGTTAGAGGAATTTGTGTAACCCAGCAGCTCCCCTTTAACGTTGATCTTCACATCGACCTTACTGCCCTCCAGCTTGATTGGGTTTGGACTCGGCTTCTCCAGCGTGGCCGTTCCGTTTAGCGTAGCTTGGTCAGGTGGGGAATAATCAAAGGTGACCGAACCGGCGTAGCTGTAGGATGTGACTTTGGCTTCGGCGTTGAAGTAGTAGGGGAGGGTCACGTAATATAGCCTTCCCTCTACCCACTGTCCTTTAGGAAAGCTACCTGATACTTGCTCAGGCTCAAAGAGTTTAGAAGGAACTGTATATGTAATCACGAATTTACCGTTCTTAACACTGACGTTTCCAGTATCGCCTATAAGATCACCCTGATTAAGCTTAATGCTAGATTGAATCACACTACTAGATGGAACCGGAGTTTGATTCAGCTTATACCAGGTTGCTGCACTAGGATTCACGGGGTCCGACTTCGTTGAAACCGTTGTTTTAGGTGGTATTGCAGATGGCGTTCCGTAATCGTCTGCGTTTTTGTTGTAGCTTACATTGTAGCCCTTGTCCTCTTTGTAATCGTTGATTTGCCAGCGCCGCCCATCAGCATAGCGCCAGATGGAGTTTCCGGGGGTGCTCAAAAAGGGCTTTGTAAACAGTCCATCTTTTCCCACCACAGGAAAGGTCTCATCCTTCACATTTCCCTTCAGCGTGACCTTGATCTTCCCGTTCTCAATGGTAATCGCTCCTACAGTACTGTTATTTCCTAAATATTTCAATGTCCCTGATTTAATCGCAGGGCCGGTGACCCCGCTGGGCAGATCCAGATAAAACGTCTTGGCACTATTTCCTGAGCCGGTTAACCCGGTTGTCACCGGTATGCTGACGCTGCCTTGCTTAGCCCCTGTACTCTCTGCAGAATAGGTGAGAGTTGGCACAAGTAACCCAAAAGCTAACAGGATAACCATTGCGGCAATCCAAAGTTGTTTAGTTCTCATTTTCTTTATCCTCTACTTCTTCTCATTCACAATGTACTTTGTGGCCGATGCCCCTTTGTTATCTAACCAAATCTCAAAATAGTTGAACTTGCCACTGTATAAATACCCCTGGTACGAACTCAACTTTTCCCCTGGTTTCAATACCCATGACCAAAGAGCTTGTTTGTTGTTAGGCTTATAGTTTTGAACTAGTACAGTTTTCAACGGCATACTGACATAAGCTTCCCCTTTAGAAAGATCTCCAAAGTTCAAACGCCATTTTTCACTCAAATCCTTTGAGTTCTTTTGTATAATTTTATCTCCCTTATTTTCTATAGTGATCTTTGTCCAAATAAAATACTGAGCACCGTCCAGGTCATAACCATATTGCTTAGCAAGCGCCTGGGCATCCTTCGACTTCGCATCAAAGATCATAATCTTCTCCAACGTATAACTAAGTCCCCCAGCCGTAACTGTCACCGGCAGCTCCACATCCTTCACCAATCCATACTTAGACAGGTTGTCCCTCATAATAGGTGCTGCCGTCGGTTTCGCAGCTGTCGCATGTGCAGATCCTACTTGGCCTGAAATCGAACCTGCTAACAGTGCAGTTGCTAACATTGCTTTCATCATTATCTTTTTCATCTGAATCTCTCCTTTAGTAGTTTGTACGACCTGCTAAGGCTCGCCTCGGTGCAGGATTACCCTGCCGGATAGTTCATCGATTCAGCTTATACTCCTGAACCGCCGGCACTGTAATGGCCTCTTGAACCTTGCTTCTGGAGATCAGCACCGGGTGCTGTGTTTGAATAACGGCGATGACCGAAGGACCTTGTATGTATTTGGTGATACCGTAAGTACTGTCCTCATAGAGCAGCGGAAAAGTATCGCCCGTAGATTCATCCACGATGTCGAACTTGACGATCTTCACTTGAGCCTGAAGCCGGCTCCCCGCCAAGGGGGATAAGCCGTCATCCAGTCCCAGATTACTCTGCAAGGTGTGGCGGAAGGTGGTATAAGCCTCAGCGGGATCAATGACCAGACGGCCTTGGGCCCTCGCTGCTTCGTCCAACTCCTGAGATGCGTCATGGACGGCCATATTATTGGCATCCTTAAGCATGCTGCGCACCTGGTCCCATTCCTGATTCTGAATCTGAAAAAACCAGGAATAAATAAAGATCAACAGGACAAAGGCGAGCTTGATAATATAATCCATAGGTTAGCTTCATCCCTTAATTAATCGAGATATTCACTCATGATCGAGCCATGTCCATAGTACTGTGCCGGCTGGGATACACCGGAGAAATTGTAAGGGAACAGGTTCACCCGCGGTGCGGTCACGTACACATCAATCCGCTGTTTGCGTTCAAGGATCACTTCTGTTCCGCTGGTGATCTTAATCGAGCCTTCGGGAAATCCTACAGCCTTCAGGTTAGAGATGACCTCAGCCTTCATGGAGGCAGTGACCATCCCTTCTGTCGCTGCCTTTTGCGTGATATACGAGGTGTTGGCTTTGACCTGCAGGTCGAGCAAATAATCAATGTACGTAAAAATCGGCTGCAGGATTATGAACAGCACCAGCCACATGAACAAGGCCCGGAGGACGGTTGCCTTCAAGCGCAGCGCCTCCTTTTAATACTTCTCGACAGCTTTGACATGGGTAATAATATCATCCTGGCTGCCGCCGATGATGCTTGTAGCCCCAGCGATAAAAATTCCGGCAATCACAAAGCCAATAGCCAGAAACAGCGCGACGGAAATTGAGTCCTTCTTCATCTCCGTTAAACCAAAGGGCCAGCGATTGTGTACGTTACTGCTGCTTCCACGGAATCTGCGGGCTGAATCAGACTAACCTTCGGGATTTCAGGTCTGTTGTCATCCGCTTTATCGATTACGTCCCGTACTACAGGAATCAATACAGCAATTACAATAGCCACACACAGGAACCCGATTGCGATAAACAAACCAGTAGAAATAGCGTCTTTTTTCATTGTTAATATCTCCCTTTTGATTGTATATTTTAAAATGATTCTTGAATATAACAAAAATTTCATTTGGTTCTTTTTCTTGCTGCCAGCCTGCCTAAATTGATCATTGGAACATCCCTACGCCGTTAAAATTCCCTTTGATCAGCATGATGTACTGCATCGCCAGCGACACAATCATCAGAAAGGTGGCGATCGACGGAATGACATTGATGATCGTGGAAATGTCCCCGATAAAGGACCATTTCTTCAGATATTGGTCACTTGAGATTTTGGTAATAATTTTGCCCTGCTCCTGCAGATACTTCGCTGCTTCATGGTCATCATCCATCCCTTCTGTCGCAAGCAGAATCGAACGGATATCGTTGATAAACATGTGGTTCTCCGGGAATTTGCTGCAAAACCATTCAATGGCCCGCTCCGTCCCCTCATCCACCGCCCGCTCCGACAGCTCATACAGATCCTGGCGGATGTAACTGAAATGGTTGGCCGTCCCGGCGCAGAAGGCGCCAAATTCCACATACCCCCGCTTACGCAGACGGTTGTTCTCATAGAGACGGATGAAGGAGATCAGCTCCCCGTCTTTTTGAATCAGTGTCTTCTGATGCAGCCAGCTCAGCACCCAACCGAACGGCAGCACCCGCTGCGGGCTGGTAATTACGATAATCAGCAGAGCAACCAGAGGATCGTATATTGACAGTGGCTCTGATCGTATGAAGTCTCCCGTTACCTGGGCCAGCAGATAGAGGAAAGCCGCCGCATATCGGAACAGGGTGATTTTGGCTGCTGATATAGAGAGTCCGCTCTGATTGAGCAATTGCTGCAGCCGCTCATTGTGCACACGTTCCCCGAAAGCCTTCCACTGCTGGCCCAGACGGAGCACATACCGCTGCTGACGGCTGCTGCTGCTGACAAAGACCAGTAAGGCAAGATACACAATACCTGTTACAGCTATTAAAAGTAGTAATCTATCCATCATTCATCACCTTAATGGTAGTCCAGTCTGGGTCTGGCGAGGATGGTACTGATCATGAACGAGATGAATAGGCCCGTCAGGATCACCATCATAAATGTAAGTCCAATTGTTGTCTCGAACTGCAATTTGAAATACACATCCGGCTTCAGCATGTACATGAACGTTCCCACAGAAGACACCAGCACAATCAGATTACCGTACAGCCCCAGGCTGATCGCATCCCTGCTGCTGGCCTTCACCGTCAGAATAGTCTCCCGTTGCAGCTCCATTGAGCGGTTAAGCGTCATGAGCGAGCTTTTGAGATAACGGGTGCCTTCCTTCTCGCAATAGAGCAGATCCGATACGAATTCTACGGCAAACGTCGTGCCAATCGCTCCGGCAAAACGCCCGGCTTCCTCGTTCAGCTCCCGTTCATTGCTATAACCAGCGAACGCTGCCCCCAGCAGCCTCAAGGGCGTCTTCAACACATTCTCCCCCGGCAGCAAGTCACTGGTCTTGGACAAAATGGAATCCGCAGACAAATGCGTGAATTTGGTGGCGATTTTGATCACATCGAGCAGATCGTAGCTCCCCCGCACTTTGCGCTGGGCGTAGGTATATCTCATCCGCAGATAAGGAATACAGGCCGAGAGAACCGCCAGGAACAGCGGAAGCCGCCAGGCATTCGCCACAGGTGCGCCATCATTCAACACCATGCCTTCCAGAAAAGGATTGCTGAAGCTCATCTGCCCCGGCAGCTCTTTAAGAGTCAGCAGACTCGATAGGAATACACCGAGGAACAGCATCCCCGAACGGGCGACGAAGCGCAGCACACTGATGCCTGGCTCGTATCGCTTATGGGCAAAATACAGCAGATCATCCAGATGGCGGTACAGCCACATTTTCCTCTTCGCGCTGCTGACCTTGTGGCCGAACAAGCTCATCCGCAGATCCAGCTTTTGCCCCCACTGCCATAGATGCCGCTCAATCAGCGGCTTGACCAGCAGCCAGAGTCCGCCTGCAACGAGCAGGTGAAGCACAAACTGGATGATATAGAACAGCAGCTCCACAGGCACTCCCTCCTCTCATTCATTCAAAACGATTTTGGACTTCAGACTTTCCTTCAGCGGGTCAGTCATCGGCTTCTGCGCAGCGAGATGTCCAAGCTCCTGCAGCAGCATCCGTGCCGCTCTGGCATTCTTCTTCTTCATCTTATCGATCAGCGCCTGGGTCAGCTTGTCATTATAGGTCCAGCCCGCCTGCTCCGGTTCCCAGCGCATCAGATCATTGGCGAAGACTGAATTACTGGCCTCTTCATAAAAGACCTCGGAGATCCGTGCCAGCCGTTTCTTCCCATCCGGGACACTCTCCAGAATGAACACCAGCTCACAGGATTTCAGCGCTGAGATTAAATGCCCCTTCAGGCTGCCGCCGATCCGTGTAGATACAGCAAACGCCCCCTGATAAGGAATATCCTCCGAATCTACGGTATGAAAGGTGCCCGTAATGCCGTCATAGCCCTTCTCTCCACTCCACAGATAGAATTCCCACTCGTTATATCTCATTTCTGTCATGTACAAAATGTTCGGGTCATGCCGCAGCGACTCCACTCCTACCTCCATCAATTCCTCATTGGAAGCCTGAATGGGAATGATCCGGTGGCCTTTGATCTGATACGGTAAAATCGACTCCGGATGCTTCTCGATCATCACAACGCCCATACAGGAAGAGGAACCGAGCAGCTGCTCGCCGACAATCGTGTTGGCAAAAGTGGTTTTACCCGACCCTACCGCGCCCGCGATAATCGTGTTGCGAAACGTACCGGTAAGCGCCCGAATCAGATCAATCGCTTCCGCAGGAATACATTCCGTGCCGGCCTGATCATCCAGATCCAGAAATTCAACGACCTGCCGCCGCAGCGAGATGGTAGTGAAGCCCTCCCAGACCCGCGGGGAGACCCAGATAGCTAGACGAATGAATCGGCCGGGCCAGAGAGGATCATCCATTTTGAATTCAACGGAAGGATTATCCTTGTTCAGCTTCTTGCCGGGATCACTCTTGAGGAGAGAACGCTTAAGCTGCTCCACCCGGTCCAGCGAAGGCATCTCATAGGGATACGCCACAAACCTCCCCTGATGGTTATAAAAAATTTGCCGCCCGATCATCTGCAGTCCCGTTGATTCGCTATAGGCACGGTCTGTGAACCAGCGGTAGGCGGGGCCGAAGCCCTTCCATTCATGAAACAGCGCTTCAGCAGCTGTGCGGTAAGCCTCCGGCACTTTTCCGGTAAACGGCGTCCGGCGCAGATATTTCTCAATCTCGTTCATGAAAAAGCTGACCGCCTGCGGATCACCAACCAGCGCCTTCGCATTCAGTTCGAAATACCCGTCATCCTCACGCTCCAGCCCGGCGTTCATTTCACTTTTCATGGTGTGCAGGAAGCTGTAAAAGTCCTCTTTGCCGGGCTTACTGGTACGCAGTACGCTCTGCTTCAGTGAGAATAGCCGTCTGCTCTGCGTTCCGTCCACGCGTCCAGGCACCGCCTGTAAGCTCTCGTCCCATTGTCCCTGCCGCCTGCCCTGCTCAGGGTCCAGCGGAGCCCATCCGGACAGCACACGCTTCTGCTGCAACGGCAAGCTGTCATCCTTGTTGTTCATCATTGAAATATCCCCTTCTTGCGGGTTTCCTGGGCGAGGCCCAGTGATACAAGCAATGCGTGGACCTTATCGTCCACTTGCTGAAGCTCTTTTTTGCCCAGTGGCAGGCTCTCTGGAAAAGATGGATAATACGGTAGCTCCAGCAAAAGCTCGCTGCCAAAACGCAGGGCCAGGCTTTTCGGTGATGTTAGCTCCTCCACATTGCTGCGGTTAATTACCCACTGGAAGTCCTGCGGATGCAGGTCCATATGTCCGGCCAGCTCCATCAGGGGCTGCAGCCTGTGTTCATGCCGCGGGTGTGTAACGATCATGCGCAGCACCGACTTCTGCATCCCCACATACCACGCGGCGCTCTCGGGAATCGACCCGAAATCCGCAATCACCACATCAGCGCTTTCACTTGCTCTGGCCAGCAGATATTCGATCTCCTCCTCCTGATAATCCTGGGCGCTTAGATAATCGAAGTTCCCGGGCAGATAGGCATAGCCTTCCTGCTTCACCAGCGCGCTGAAATCCTCATCATGCAGCATTTTACCGGTAATCCGCGGCCGCAGCCTGTCCAGACTAACCGCCGTCTTCCGGTCATAGCCCGGATCGTACAGGTCGAGACCCAGCATAATCACCCGCAGCCCTGAAGCGGCAATCCTCCTGGCGAACAGCCTGGCAATACTCGTGCAGCCAATACCTGGCCCCGAGCCGAAAAAGCCTACCACATTACCGCTCTCCTTATGCTCATCTTCGAGCATATAGCGCAGCTTATCGATGATAGCTGCTGAGGTTGAACGCGGGGGCACGAAAAATATACCCAGACTCTCACACTGCATATGTATAGCCTGGTAACCCCGCACCCCTTTTTGCAGATAGATGTACAAAATTGAAGAGTCCGGATACCTCCCTCTTAGCTCTCTTAATTCCGCTACCGGCACCTGCTCGCTCGTTACCATTAACAGATGACCTCCGGCATGTTCTGGCTCCGGCAGCACACTTTGGGCAATAACGGTGAAGCCTGCCAGCTTAATCTCATTGATCGTCAGCTGATCTATGCCCAGACTGAATATTCTCAAGTCTCATTCCCCCTTCCCTTCTGTCCACGCCTACTCTACCCGGACAATCCATAGCTTCTTGCCCTGCTCGAGATAAGCTCCCAGGAGCTCACCGTCACTCTTCTTCAGCTTCAATTCCGGGGCTGCCACCTTCCCGGTGGAAGTAAAGCGGTTATTGTTATTGCCATTCTCTGAGTCGAGTACATCGTTGTTATCTTCCGTACGCACGTAGTTTACAGTCACTCCGCTTAAGAATACTTTACGCGCAGGTACCTCGGGCGGAACCTCTGCTTCCAACAGGGAGGAAGCGTCTGAGGCCTTTTCCCCTCCGGGAGTAGCTACAGATGCTGCAGCAGCCGGACTGTATCCTCGGCGTTCTTTTGCGGGTGAGTCTCCTTCGACCAGATAGATATCTACCTTATCCCTGCTGCGGAGAGAACCGTTGATGGCATAGATGGCGTCTTTGGGAATCGGGAAAATCCCCTCGTCCTGCTGCGGCTCCAGCTCGCTTACATCCACCAGTGACTCGGTCAAAATACTGCCATCCGTCAGATTGACATTCGTAATCTTCTGTTCCACCTGCTCCAGACTACGGACTACCCCTGCCGGGATGTCTTTGGTCTGTACGGAATCCAGATAGAGATTCTCTGCTGTCAGCTCATGATTCTTCGGCAGGAAGCCCCCGCCGTCCACCTTGATTTTGACAACGGTCTGTGACAGTACATAAGGCTTGAAATAGAGATCATAGCCGAGCAGTCCGCCGAAGCCGATGAGCAGGATGAGTCCGGCGAAGAAATAATTGCGTTTTAATAGACGTCCGTGCTTTGTTGACAAGCCCTTTACCCCCTTTGAATGTGATTTCTGCACATAGCAAAATACATCTTGGCGCTTATGTCCAAAATGCCGGTAAAATGCTTTTTTACCTTAGTAGTTGAGAAGTGTATTAGATTATCCTTGTGAGGGTGTGAAGCCTGAGGCTGCGGGAAGCTCCCGCTGAAGATAAATGCCGGTAAAAGCCAGGCCAGAACGATGTTCTATATCCCCTGCGTTAAGCTGGGTTGCTGACTTTTACCGGAGTGGTTGTAATGGTTACTGCAAGATTAGCTTATTAATTAAATACTACTGTTTTGTTGTGATGCACGAGGATTCTGTCCTCAATATGCCATTTGACGGCACGGGCCAGAACGACCCGCTCAATGGTACGTCCAATGCGCTTCAGCTCATTCACATCATCGCTGTGGCTGACCCGCTGAACGTCCTGCTCGATAATCGGTCCGCCATCAAGCTCCTCGGTCACGTAATGGGCAGTCGCCCCGATGATCTTGACTCCGCGCTGATAGGCCTGGGCGTACGGCTTACCACCGACGAAGGCCGGCAGGAACGAATGATGGATATTGATGATCCGGTGCCGGTAATGCTCGATGAATGAAGGCGAGATAATCTGCATGTAGCGGGCCAGTATGATTACATCGATATCTTCACCGATAACCTCCAGTTGATGCGCTTCAGCTTCAGCCTTCGTCTCTGCGGTGACCGGAATATGATGGAACGGAATGCCAAAGGATTCCACATAAGCCTGCATATCGGTGTGGTTGCTGACCACAAGCGCGATATCTGCATCCAGGTCGCCTGCCTGCCACTGCCAGAGCAGCTCCACCAGACAATGGTCCTCCTTGGAGACGAAGATCGCCAGCCGCTTCTTATGGCTTACCTTGAAGATCTGCCAGTTCATCTTGAAGCGTTCGGCAACACCGCCGAAGATGTTACGTACCTCTTCCAGCCGCTCATCCAGCTTAGGCAGGTCAAACTCTACTCGCATGAAGAACATTCCGCCGTCCGGGTCCATCGTATATTGGTCCGACTGCACGATGTTCGCGCCATGCTGATACAAAAAATGCGATACCGCTGCTACAATCCCCGGTCCGTCAGGACAAGATATGAGCATACGCGCCCGGTCCGGATAAGGTCTGCCTGTTGAATGCTCTCTCTTCACATGTAATTCCATAGTTCTCCGTTCATCCTCTCATCTGCTTGCGTTATCTATGCGGGTCTATGCCTTCACGAGCAGCTGTTTGCCTGCAAGCCAGGCGATCAACCGGTGATTAACGGCTTCCTCACTAAGCTGAGGGAATAATCCGGCAGCTATGACTTGATCATAGAGACGTTCCAGCGGTTCACGGGGATCTGCTTTTTTGGCCTTGGCGTCATTCTTCAGCAGCTCCCATACATCCAGCACATAACGGCGGGAATCCAGCTCCTGCTTGGCAAAAAAGGCATGCAGCTCTTCCAGCTCCTGCAGGAATTCCGCACCGAAGCGTTCAGCGACATTGCCGCGCAGCAGGGCGATTTCTACTTCATACATGGGACGGAGCTTCTTGGCGTCTTTGCCGATCCAAGGCGTCTCCAGAATAAACGGCAGACCTGCGAGTGCTTCATGCTGGACTACATTGTTGATCGTCTCGAATCCTAGGTAGCCAGAGCCAATCGGTGTATGACGGTCTTTGCCCGCTCCGCGCGGGTTCTTGCTGTCATTAAGATGGATCACGCCGAGCCGCTCCAGGCCGATCGTATCATCGAACTTCTTCAGCACCCCATCCAGATCGTTCACGATATCGTATCCGGCATCATGAATGTGGCAGGTGTCAAGACAGATCGATAGCCGCTGATTAAATTCAACCTTATCTATAATGGAGGCAAGCTCCTCGAAGGTGCGGCCAATCTCTGTGCCTTTACCAGCCATCGTCTCCAGTGCGATATGCACATCGGTCTCATTCGTACCGCCCAGCACCTCATTCAGGCCGTCTGCAATGCGCTGGATGCCGTAATCAGCATCCTTATCAGTGAATGCACCCGGATGCAGGACAATATGCTTGACCTCAAGCGCATGGGTCCGGCGGATCTCTTCCTGCAGGAAATCTACTGCCAGCTGATAGGTATTTTCCTTGTAGGAGCCCAGGTTAATAATGTAAGGGGCGTGAACCACAATCTCGCCGACGCCATTCTCCCGCATCTTCTGTTTGCCTTCCTCGGGGAACATCGATTCAATCGGCTTCCGGCGCGTATTTTGCGGCGCTCCCGTATATATCATAAACGAGGTAGATCCGTACTCATTTGCTTCATTGGCCGCGCTCAGGAGACCCTTGTCCGCGCAGGACACATGTGAACCTATTTTCAGCATGCTTAATTTCCCTCTTTCCTTCACGAATTAACCCTTATTCTACCGTGATCGGGAGAATAAATCTAGGCAAGCCCCGAAAGGCCGCTTCCGCTTCGCAAACCTAAGGAAATACGCTATACTCAAGAGGAGCAAAAGGAAAGTGACAATCATCATTGTCAAAGGCGGTGTATTCATGCATTTCCATTTACCCTCAAGCTTATTATCCACATCTCCAAGCAACTGGTTTATGAACTCCATCGCATTTTGGACCTTTTTACTGCTGGGCTGCATGTGCATCGGCGGCTATTTTATGTTCCGCAAATTCCTGAAGGTGCTGCCCAAGGCTGACGGAAAATCCAAGCTGGACTGGCAGAACTACTGGGTGGAACGCAGCCGTCCGCTGTGGAGCGACGAGATGAAGGCTTTTCTGGACCAGCTTGTACAGCCGGTGCCTAGCCCGTTCCGCGATATTGCCAAGCACTCTATCGCCGCTGAGATCGGCAAGCTGGCTGTAGAGAGTCATGCAACTGAGGTTACCCGTGAGCACTGTATCCAAGGGTACATTATTGCTACGCCCCGGCGTGACAACAGGTTCCTGATCACCTTCCTGGAGAAGAACGGCATTGACTACGCGCCTTACAAGCATCTGGTCAAATAAAGCATATTAAGGAGCAACCTCTATGAAATATATCATTTGCGGAGGCAGCGGATTCATCGGCAGCGAGCTTACCGGATATTGGCTGCAGAGCGGACATCAGATCATCAGTGTCGGGCGCAAGAACCCCGAGAACAAGCTGGATCATCCGGGGCTTAGCTATCTCACCTGGGACAGACTGGCAGCCAATCCTGAAGCGGCAGAAGGCGCAGATGCGCTGATTAATCTTGCCGGAGCTTCGCTTAGCCAGCGCTGGACCCCTAAGGGGAAGCAGGCGATTATGGAATCGCGTCTTGAAACCGTTGCCGCTGCCGGTAAGCTGCTGAATTCACTCCAGCATAAGCCAAGCGTGATCGTCCAGTCCTCAGCAGTCGCCATTTATGGTACGTCGGTGCAGGATACCTATACCGAAGCTTCCGAGACCCGGGTTGTCGATTTCCCTTCCGAGGTGGTCAAGACCTGGGAGGAGGCTGCGGATGAAGCCTATGCCGGTATCCGTCTGGTCAAGCTGCGCACCGGGGTTGTGCTTGGCAATGAGAGCGGTGCTTTTCCCAAAATGAAGCTGCCTTACTCGCTTGGCTTCGGCGGCAAAATCGGCACCGGCAAGCAGTGGATGTCCTGGATTCACCTTACAGACATTGTGCGCCTGATCGAATTCTGCATTCTTCAGCCTGAGATCGAGGGTCCCGTTAATGCCACAGCTCCACAGCCGGTCACTAATGAACAGTTCGGACGGATGATCGGCAAGGTCTACCATCGCCCGCATTGGTTCCCCCTTCCGGCGTTTCTGCTAAAAACTGCTGTAGGCGAGCTGTCCGAGATTCTGCTGGAAGGCCAGCGTGTGCTTCCTTCCAAAGCAATTAACCACGGCTTCACCTTCAACTATCCCACGCTACAGCCTGCACTGGAGCAACTGAAAAATCAGTAGGCTGCTGCAAACGCACCATTCCATTCATCACATCTACCTCTGCTAAGCTGTGCGAAAGGTATAGGTACCCTTAACAATGGTGAACACGCTGCCTTCGGTCAGCGGGTATTCTTTGTAGGGAACCATAGCTTCACCTGCAAGCAGCGTCCCGTTCCTGGAATCCAGATCCTTCAGAATGTATCCTCCTGAGACTCTGAAGATTTCAGCATGGACCCGTGAAGCCCCCTCCGATTTCTCAATGTACTGAGCCACTTCAGAGGAGCGTCCAATAATGAAGCTTGGCCGGTTCAGATCAATTCGTTCGGGAGCTCCCCCGTCATCCGGGTCACTTCTTTCCAGATAAGGCACTGTCCTTCCGGCCTGGGGAAGACTGCTGCCTGTAGCCTGAACGGGTTCCCGGGTCAGCAGCGCTGTAGCCATCGCCGCTTCCTTCTTCTGCGGACTACTGGCGGCCATCCCCGGCGGAGCCTGTTGTCTGCCAGCCGGTGTAGCTGTGAATCCGTGCCCCCTCACAGTTGCTTCTTGTTGCTGAGGAGTGTAGACCGGTGCAGGAGAACGATGCTGATTTACCGGATTCCTGCTGAAATCCCATTCCATGTCGCTCCTCAGCTTACGGTTCCGGGCTGTACTGTTATAATCCTCTGGCCCCTCCCCCAGATCATCCAACTCTTCCTCTGCTTCGCCCCAAGCCAGCCTTCCACTCCATACCAGCCAGCATACAGCCGCAAGTATCAGAGTCACCGCAGCACAAACTGCCAGCCACAATGTGCGGGGGTCATTCAGATACAGAAACTTCCATAGTAACGCATCAACTAATAATGCCCCCAGCAATATATACGTCCTGTGAGGACTCTGCTTGTCCTCAGCCTGAACAGGTCCAAGTGTTGCATCCATTGTTGTCTGAACCCCTGATAATCCATCCTTTCGCTTCAACGGTGGTGAAGCACCCATCCAAGGCGTGGGATTAAGCATCGAACCGGAAGGCTGCGCTTCCTTATCTCCATGTATTCGGGAGAACGCTGCGGCCGCGGACCTCTCCCTTCCCGGTTCTTCCAGTCTGCGAGCCTGAGGCTGCGCCCAGTCTATCCTCGTTCCTGGTACCGCGGCAGAGGTGCCTGCGCCAGCCATAGGACTTAGATGTGCAGGCTCATTTCGTTCAACATGGTCCTTATGGGGTGTAACCTCCGTCAGCATTTCTGCGAGCAGTTCCTTCAGCCCCGCTGGACTAAAGGCTTCTTCCCCGCAATATTGCAGCAACCGCTGTATCCCGTCACCCGATAGCTCCTGGATGGCTCCCATGAAGACCATGATCAGCGATTTCAAGGCTTCTCCCGGCTTCTGTGCAGGCTCTGTGAGTTCCAACGGAATATAAGTCAGGAAGACCTTGCCGCTGCTGAGCGGACCTTCGATAAAGATAAAATCCTCATGAAGTGCATACTGCTCTGTACGCAGCATATACAGCTGCCCCTCCTCCATCCCGGCAGCGATCTGCAGCATCAGCCCGAAGAATTCCGTCATGCTCAGCTTCCCGCTTTTAAGCAGAGCTCCAAGCATTTTACGTCTTGCTACCGTATATTCCAGTGTGACCTGCAGATCTATTTCTCTGAGCAGCAGCCGTAAATGATGCGGTATCCCGCTGGTCATCAACATCCGGGCCTGCACCATATTTAGCTCTCCTTCGCTCAGACCCCCGGATCTGCCCAACAGCATCGTTATTCCATCCTGCTGGATGAAATCACGTTCTAGTCCAAACAATCCCTTCACCTCCTAAGCTGTCAACAATAAGCTCCAAGTCAGAAATAAATATAAGCACAGATGAAGCCCGGGAACACGGCCAGCATAAAAGGAAACCGAAGCAACTCTCCCTCCCGGCCCTTGACGAGACTCATATTACGAAGCAGCAGGAACCCCGCTGTTCTGCTTATCATGCTGCGCAGCCTGCGTCCTGTCTCCCTTCTGTAGAGAATGATGATCCAGCCTACGACTGCCCCCAAGAGCACCGAATAGACAATAACCTGAAGCGAGAAAAGCACTCCTGTCCAAGCGCCGATAGCCGCAAAGAGCTTCACATCGCCAGCCCCCACCGCCCCGGTAAAATACATAATCAGCAGGAGCAGGAAGCCTGCTACGCTGCCGCAAAGTGAAAACAGCAGCCCCTGCCAGCCATTGATAATCAACTGCAGTAGCAGTCCGCCAATCAGCGCAGGCAGTGTAATCCAGTTAGGAATTCTCATCCAGCGTATATCTGTGAATAATGCTGCTGTCAGGAACGGCAGGCAGCCCCATAACGCCCATTCCGTCATCCGTGCTCCTCTTTTCTCTACTCTTTTATTTTTTGACCACTGTAAAAGTCGCCTGAAGCGTAGCTCCATCAGCCAGACTAACCACGAAGGGCCAGGTGCCCGGCGTAGTATTCACGCCGATCTTCCATTCCCATTCGATGTACCCGTGTTCATCTGCCTGCTTCCAGCCCAGATACTTGGCAGTACTCTGGCCGCTCTTATAGAAGATCGACAGATTGGCCGATGCCCCGGGAGGCACCTTCACCTTGATAATGCCCTGGTGATTCGCCACTCCCGGATTCGGCTTCTCCAGGATCATAATGGTTCCGGTCTCCTCAGCAGGTTCAGCCGGATTTCCTTCCCCGGTTGAATCGGTGTTGCCGACCCATAAGCGTTCAACTGCGCTGGCCTCCAGCACGATTTTTTCATTCAGGAACGGGACTCGCATTGGCAGCTCATAGCTGACTACCATGCCGAAATATGGATGCGTCCCTTGCCTCAGATCGGGTACAGTGACATTGGATACATGAATTCTGCTATATTCAAGCCAGTCCGATGATAGATATGGCCGGAGCATCGGCTTAAGCACCAAATCCAGTGCAGCCTCGGATGCTCCCGCCTGCACCTTCTGCAGCGGCCCTTCTCCCTCCCGGACCACAGCCTTGACCCAGGATTCCATCGGCTGCGGAAGCTTCTCCACGTAATCCTCACTCCATTCCGTTATCGACAGGCGCGGTATGCTCCAGATGGTGGAGGAGTCCGGATCATCTGAGTGCTCACCCTCACCTGCTTCTCCGGCTTCATCTCCCCCGCCACCACCTTCCCCCTCCTGCTGCTGCATTGCCAGAGCTGCGGGGTACATATGGGTTGAGATTATTTTGACAGTGTCAGAAGCCGTACTCTGCAGCGCTGTTGAATACAAGGTCATTTGGATAATGAAGATGAGGAACAGGACAAATAGCAGGAACACAGGCAGAATCAGTGCCGCCTCCACAACCATGCTGCCTTCATCCTTAGGGTCCGGCGATTTCCTCAGCCACCGCTTCATTCTACCCTCCCCCTTAGTAAGAAAAGTCAGCCGCTGCTTGTCTGTAATAAACTTTCCCCCGTACATCACCTGGCAGTCCGGCACTGTAATTCACCAGCTTCACTACACCCGGCAGAAACCAAAGCTGCATCCCCATCGTGATTCCGGCGGAGGCATATGTATATTTCTCTACCGGATTGATACCGGTATTCAGGCGGATAAGCGCAAGCATCCGGGACAACTGTTCTTCCCCTCCCCCATGCAATAGGAGAAACAGCCGAAGATAGTCACGATAGCTGAGCTGTGCAGTCATATATTTGGATAAGGGAATCTCCCCCTTGGTGCAGAGCTGTATCATATCCTGGATAGCCTGCTCAATACCGTAGAGCAGTGCAGCAGCCAGGACGACAAGCGGATTTCCCATACCAGATTTCTCAATCAGGCCTTCCATCGTCCGCACAGCCAGCCGCAGAGCAAAGATCTCGCCATAAGCGGCTGCCACATTGCCTGCAGGATTATAGAATCCGTACAAAATATATTCCAGCTCTTGCGCCTGCGGCTTCAGCTGTTCTCCCAGCTGCTCACCGAATCCTTCAGCAGACCCGGAGGCCAGTGAGGTTAGCGCAGACAGATCGAAATGCCGAAAATACATCGCAGAGTACTCCGTCTGGTACAGCCGGTCTCTGGCTCCTGCCAACACACTGCCCATAGCAGCATATATCCCATCCATATCTTTCATGGATGACTTGCCCGCAGCATATTGATCGCCAGTATTCACAGCAGCCCCAGGCTCCTGCTCCAGCCCTTCGTTAAAGGCGACATTCTGCTGGTAGTATTGACGCAGACTACCATACTGCTCCATCGCTTCCTGTGCGCTGCTTCCCAGCGCGCGGATCTGATCCAGCAGCTTCATCGCATCGCCAAGCTTCTTCTTCGCCTGACCTTCTATCTGCTTGCGCTGGCTGTCAGCAGTGCGGCGGCTCTCAATCTGTTCCGCTTCCTGTGTTATAACAGTACCGTGTTGCCCGTAGCTGCTTAAATAGCCGTGAACTGCCCGGGAAGCATTAAGAACCCCTGCACTCATAAGAGAATAGTCGGCATACAGCCCGGATGCTGTGCTTAATATAGCCGGCAAACCGGAGACCAGCGGCTCCAAGGGAAGCGCGGCACTTCGCTGTACCCCGATGTTATTCCCCAGCTCACTAAGCTCAGCTGGGGGAAGGATAAGTCCCTCCACCTGTGCTCTCAGCTTCTTAAGAGGCTCTGAGCTAAGCTCTCCGGCCGTGTCCGGAATGTCCCAGTTATGGGCAGGATCATCCCCCGCAGTACTGGCATCCGCATCCGCCTGATCAATGACACTCTTCATTTGAAGATTCAGCGCATTCACCTGCTTAAGGGTAGCCTCTGCTTCATCCAGCAGACGGCTATTTTTCTCCTGGAAGTCAGCCAGAATTGCCGGTATCTTGCCTGTTACTTCAACAATCTGAACCTGATACTGCGACAGCACTGCCGTGTACTTCGGCCATGTCTTGGGGGGACGGTAATAATCGTCATAATATTTGTTGACATAATCCCCGTACATCGCCGGGATATCGGAGCTTGCGGCCAAGGATGCAAGCGAACGCGCCGGAATACTGTCACCCGGAGGATTCATCAGCAGCTTCTGCAGGTTCTGCGCACTGTCAGCAGCTTCCTTGCGCTTCTTCAGCATAAGATCCAGCGCTTCCTCACGCTGATCATATAAGGGCTGCAAGTCACCCAGTATCTCTGTTGTCCGTGAAGCCTCCGTCATCGCCGCCGATAACGGCTTAAGCTTGCCTGCCAGCTCCAGGGCGAAATCAACCGGCGCTTTGTATTTCATCTCTTCTATAATCTGCCGCCGGAAGACCTCATAGGTGCCCAGCGGGCGGCTCCAGTCCAGCGAAGAGGAATCCACCATCACGGGCAGCAGGTTAAACGCATCCCCCCGTCCGCTCTCGTACAGATTGTCATTAAGCACCTTCGATAGCAGTTGATTGCCGTCCCCGCCGCCGAAGGCGAATAAGCCATAGTTCTCGCGCAGCTCAATGTCATAAGCGGACATTACAGAGCGTATAGCAGCTCTCGCCAGACGTTCCTCCTGCACATTCACCGCCGCAATCCGTGCGTAATCGATCAGCACAGCATTAAAAAGAAATACAAAGGCAAGCACCATAATAAGAAAGATAGATACCGAACCTTCCGCTGAGCGAAGACATCTGACAATATATCCTGGTGACCATTTGCCTGTGCCTTGGGATGTACTACTGCTAATAGGATCACCGCCGTAATTCAAGCAGCGGCTCCGGCCAGGCGATTTGCTTAAGCACCTGCTGTGACTGAAAATACGCATCCGAACTTCCCCTTAACCTTATTCTTGAACACCCCGGTCCAAGCTGCTCCATCACCAGTCATCCTTATTGCAGCTTATCAAGCATCTGGGCTGCATGCTTTTTCTCCATGCCGGTGCCCTCCTTACCGGCGGAGGAATCCTGTTTGAACTTCGACCCGTAGTAACGCATGAGATCCACTGTTCTTATGAATTCAACAGGCTCCGTAACGTAGGAGCGGGCATATACCTCAGGTGCGGCTCTATCTGCTAGCAGATTGTCCAGAACAGGCAGATGTAGCACCTTCTTCAGCTCCGTACTGATTCTGCGGCCAGTCAATCCGTAGACATAGCTCATTTCTCCCTGTAATCCGGCAGGCACCATCTGTGATGCCCGGCGCAGCTTCACTACCGGCAGAGGCCCTCCTTCTTCAGCATTACCAGGCAGTGTAATGGCCGTACTGCCATTCTCTGCTCCTGAACCGAATAGCGAAGCCAATAGTCCATCCTCACCGATTCTCCAGTACAGCGGATCAACATTTCCGGTCTGGAATTCTCCGCTTACCGCCCGGTTGCTATTCTCCCAGTTATATGCAGCCCGTTCCGCAGTAGCTGAGGCAATCTGCAGCAGCATCGACTTCTGATAGCTGTACAAGGAGAAGAACAGCAGCACCATCGTAATCCCCATAAGCATCGGCAGCAGAAGTGAAGCCTCGATAGTGAAGCTCCCCTCATCCTCCCGCAGCGGAATCACTCAAAGACTTCCTGACTCTTATCTCCGGCCGTGCCGATCAGATCCTTAACCACCTTCACAATCTCCTCACGGAATACCAGAACGACCGCAATCAGCACAGCGATGATCAGGATCATCTCCAGCGTTCCCAGCCCCTCCTCATCTCTCCAAAAGCTTTTTGCTCCTTCTGCCATCTGCGTTAACATACGCCTCTACCTCCTACATTTTTAACATCATAATCGCCGGTGTTCCCACCAGCACAATCACAATCAAAAAGATAACCACCATCGGAAAAACCAGCTTCGACGATGCTTGTTCCCCGCGTGTGCGGCTGATCGCCTTCCGCTTCTCCCAGAGCATCCGTGACAGATCCCGCAGTGACAGAACAAAGTCGGCCCCGCCTCTGCGGTAATTAAGCAGCACTGTAGTGGTGAAGATGGAGACCTCCTGTACAGCACAGCGCTTACTGAAGTTCTCGAACGCCTGCTGGAAGGAGTAACCGCCGTCCCATTCAGCTGTCATCTTCATTAATTCAGCGTAGAGCGGATGGGCGCTATCCCCATGACGGCTGTTCACACAGCGGAAAATCGCCCGCTGAACGGTCTCACCTGCGCCGACCAGCAGAACAATACTGTTCAGCAGCTCAGGAAGCTCCAGCATAATATTCTGCTCCCGTACACGTACCTTTTTGTGCAGATCGCTAACCATCGCCACCGGGAGTGCAACTGCCAAGAGCCCACCGAGGATTATTCCCGCCTGCTCTCCCGTAAAGCTTGTCAGCGCACTTCCTCCTGCGGCAAGCAGCCAGCTGTAGCTAAGCATCTCCCCCATGAACAGTAAGGTCCGTTCTGCACTGTAACGCATACCATAGATCCGCTGTAGCGAACGTTGTATCCGAAACATCACAGAGGGGAGATAACTGGCGATTCTGCCCTGTTCTACTAGTAACAATAGAGGCTCACCCAGCCGCCGCAGCCGCAGGCCTTCCATAGGCAGCTCCCGCAGAGCAGCATAACGGCTGCCGCATCTCATCCTCAGAATGAGCCAGCCTGCTGCGAGCAGAAGCATAATCACACCACAGATCAATGACATCCCTTCACTCACCCTCCTTCACAGCGGAATATCCATGATCTTATGGGTCCAGAGGTAACAGAGGAACAATGCAATCAGCGCCAGTGTAGACACTGCTATTCCTGCACCAGTATACATAGGCTGCATATATTCTCCGGCGCTCAGACTCATGAACATCACCATCATCAGCGGAGAGACCAGCAGCGCCTTCGCCTCGAATTTCTTCTGGGCTATACTGACTGCGATGTCCTGCTGGATATCCAGCTTCTCGCCGATGATGGAGGATGTGCGGCGTACAATCTCAACCAGATCCCCGCCCGTACGCTTGCAGACCATGAACACATCTGCGAAGCGCTCCACATCCTCCATTCCTGCTCTTTTGCTGAATTCATACAGCGCATCTTCAATCGGCTCCCCGTTCTCCATCCGGGCACAGATAATATTCAGCTCGGAGATCATGTCACTTGCGCCTTCCGGGTCAAGCATCCGCAGATCCTGCACCGCCTCGCGGAAGGCATTCTCCACCGAACGTCCGGCCGAGAGCGACGAAGAGAGCGAGAACAGCATCTGCTTGAATTGCAGATTCAGCGCAGCCCGGCGGCGCTGCAGCAGATATTCGCGCAGCAGCCGCGGCCCGTAGGCGCTTCCGGGGACAAGCAGTGCAGCCAGGAGCAGCCGGTGATAGAACAAGTAACCAATACCGAACAACAGGGCGCCGGCACACAGAATGACCAGAATTTTTTGCAGGGAGGTCAACTCATATACGGTATAATCCGGCAACAGCATCTGCCCTCCCCCTTGAGATGCGCCAACCGGCATTACGGGCGGTGTCCCCTTCATGAACCCTTTGCTTCGCCTTACAGGGAGAAGCCGGTCTCTCTTCTTCATGATGTTCAAGGTACACTCGCCTCCTTCGCAGAGCTTCTGCTCTCATACTGCTTGAGCGGATAATCAAGGATTCCGGCCATCCGCAGCTTGTCTGTATGCAGAAGCGGATGGCCGCAGACCTCAAGTCTCCCCTGCACCCGGCCATCTTGTTCGCCCGACTCCCGAAATTCATATAGTGGATTCAGTATGACTTCGCCGCTGCGGATACCCGCAACCTCACTGATCTCCATCACCCGGCGTGAGCGGTCACGCAGCCGCGACAGATGCACGAATATATCGATCGCTGAGCTGATCTGCTGACGTACGACGGTTACCGGCAGATCAGCAGCGCTGAGCACCATGGTCTCCAGGCGGCTGAGCATGTCCAGTGCACTGTTCGAATGCCCCGTTGACAACGAACCGTCATGGCCGGTGTTCATCGCCTGCAGCATATCCAGACATTCAGCGCCCCGCACCTCGCCGACGACAATACGGTTGGGCCGCATCCGTAGCGAAGTGCGGATCAGATCACGGATCGTGATCTCGCCCCGCCCCTCTGTGTTAGCATTCCGGGTCTCCAGGGAGACCAGATTCGGAACCGTAACGATTTGCAGCTCTGCCGAATCCTCCACCGTAATGACGCGCTCCTGCGGCGGGATGAACTGCGACAGGGCATTCAGAAAGGTTGTTTTGCCCGAGCCAGTACCCCCGCTGATGAAAATATTGTATTTGGCAGCAACCATAATCCGCAGCAGCTCAGCTGCTTCCTCCGAGAGCGCTTCACGCCTCACCAGCTCCTCCATCGTCATCGGTGTCTCCGGAAATTTGCGGATGGTCATAGCAGGACCCTTCAGCGCGGCAGGCGGCAGTACGATATTGACACGCGAGCCGTCCTGCAGCCGCGCATCCACAATCGGCGAGGATTCATTGACCACACGGTTGACGCCGGAGACGATAATCTGAATGATATCCTCCAGCCTGCTCCCCGATTCAAAAGCCAGCGGCAGCCTGCGGATCATCCCCTCTTCCTCGATAAAGATCTCCTCGTGGCTGTTGATCATAATCTCAGTGATCGCCGGATTATCCACCAGCGGCTGAAGAATATCCAGCCCCCGGAAGGAATCGAACAGCTTCTTCACCAGCTCGTGCTTCTCCTGGGCAGTCAGGAGGCGTAGTTGTTCCCTCTCCAGAATGATCCGTTCAATATAAGCAGCCAGCTCATCATTCCCGATGACCGAGGTCACATCCAGCCCTGCACGGATGTCGCTGCGCAAGGCGCGGAACATCTCTTCATTCATACTGGAATCCCGGTGAACACCCCAGGCAATTCTGGCTCTACGATAGCTCTGGAGAGCTGCTGAATGCCGTCAATGAATTGGGGAGAGCTTAGGCAGAGTTCTCCATAATGCTGTAACCCCCAGGATGGAATATACGGAAGTACAGCATCCAGCCGGAGCGCAACGGATAGCGGCCCTTCATTCTCCACTCCGGTGCAGCCGTTCATGACGAATCGGCTCCTGTTCACCAGCTCCGGCTGCATGTTGGAATGAGGACTGGCAATATAATCCAGCCAGCGTTCGGTTTTGCGGATACTGGCCTGATCATTCTTTAGCACCCACAGCAGGACACCGCATCTGTTCAGAACTGCCTGAGCTCGCTCCTCCTCAATAGCACCGGTGTCTACAATAACCACATCATAGCTTCCGGCTCCGGCCAGCCCCTCCAGTAGATCCAGCGTGTCCTGCCGGGACATCTGGAGCATCTCCTTGAAATTCTCTACAGGCCTGAAGGCATCACACCGCAGACTGTCATGTCTGAACGCATAATCGGTCCATTTCGGCTCCCCTCTTCCTCCCTTATTCTCTGGTCCTCCGGCCTTTAGCTCATATAAGAGCCGCTCCAGACCGGGAACATGGCTGCCCGGCATCCGCAGAATGAATCCGCTGCTGTCCACACTCTCCAGATTCAGATAGAATACGGACAGGCCAACCGCTCCAAGCTGCTTCGCCATGTTCAGCGCTACCGTGGTTTTGCCGCTGCCGCCGCTGGCTGAGACAACACCGAGCAGCAGCGTTGCTTCCTTAGGCAGAGCAGCCGTCCGGACCCGCTTCAGATCACTCAGCTGGAGAATCGCTTCCAGCAGCGACGGCAGTGCCTGATACTTGGCAATATGCCTTCCCCCTGCCAGATCCCGCCCATTCGGCAATTCTCCGCCTTCGCTTAAGAATGCAAAGGGAACTGTACTTCTCCCTTCCACCAGCCAGGCTTCAATGAAGGACGGGTCCCCGGCTACCGCATCCGGCAGCTCATCGCCTGTCATAAATTCCATAAAAGCGTCCAGTCTGCTGAAAGCCGTAATCCGCAGCATCTCCCCATATTCGCTATGATGTAAGTAATGCAGTAGCGGTTCAATATATTGGCTCTCCCGGACTGCAAGCACGATTCTTGCCGTCATGAACTCCTCCTCCTCTCTTGAATACATAAGAAAAAGAACAGCAAAAAAGCACCGCCAATAACCGTGAATACGGTCATTGAACGGTGCTTCCGTTACTGTTCCTGTAATTTACTGCTATAGTAGCATAGATATAAGAAGTCAGCAATAACTTTTTTCACCACTATTTGAGAGAATCCCTCAGAATCCCCCTTACCGGCTACAGAAATCTGCGCTTCATATCCGGTGTCGGCAGCAGACACTGCTCATCCCTGCCGAACCAGCGGTAGCGGTTCCTGGCCACAATCTTATACATAGCGTTACGCAGCGGTCCCGGGATTAGGATGAACACATATGCGGCAGGCCACGGGAAGCGGAGTCTGCGGGCAATCCACAGCACTGCTGCCGATTTCGTATAATACTTGCCGTTCTCTATCAGCACCACAGTATCTAATTGCTGCTCGGGCAGACCGCCTGCCTTAAGCAGTTCCCGGGCCGCATCACTCTGCAAGGAGGCGAATTTGAAGTGCGCCTTGGGATCACGCGGAATAATGAACCGGACAATTCCCTGGCACAGATGACAGACCCCATCGATCAGCACAATAGATTCACCCTGCATTTCCTTCCGCTCCTCAGCCACATCGCCGCCCCCTTCCTCTTAAGCATAGTGTAACATTCCTATCTCCTTTTGAAAAAAAAGCAAAAAACGCGGGATAGCTCCCGCGCCTACAACGTCCGTTCGTCTAATTATTCTGCAATAGCCTTGTTAATCCATTCGTCCCCGGTCATTTGCTCTTCGAAATCAGCAGTGAAGGATTCCATGCATTTGCAGATGAAATCTTTGCGGCATACCGGACAAGGAGTCTTGAGCAGGCGGCTGATGTTCGTCATTTTCCATTCCGGAAACCGGTTGTAGAACGCGCGGCACTCCGTTCCGTCAGCAAGCTTGATAATGAACTCGTACAATCCTTCCTTATCATTGCTGCTGGCTTTGGTCACATTCGTAATACTCGGTTTGTAAGACATCTTCATCACCCATTATTTAAATTTTTGGTAGTTAATAGCACGCGCGACATTAACAGATACTTAGACATATTAAAGAATTTCCGGGGTGATGTCAACCAAAGTACAGGCTCCTGCAAGCTATTTACCACACTTCCGGCCTTCTCAGACTCTATTTAGCCATTATTCCCAGCTTTGTCCATTCCTACCCGTGGTTCTGCGGCTCTACATAACGTAAGACCAGACATTGACTGTCTGGTCTTACGAATACGCATGCTATTCAATTGAACATTGCTATCTATCTCTACAGAACGTTCAGTTCAACCTCGATATTTCCGCGGGTCGCCTTGGAGTACGGGCAGAAATCATGGGCTTTCTTAGCCAGATCCTCTGCCACAGAGCGCTCAATGCCCGGCAGCTTCACATCCAGCTTCACGGCCAGCTTGAAGCCTCCGTCGCTCTCGTCCTTGCCTATCAGCACATTCGAGGTAATCTCGACATCCTGCAGCTTTACGCCTTCTTTACGGGCAATATTAGCAAGGGCACTCTCATAGCACGCACCATAACCTGCCGCGAACAGCTGCTCCGGATTTGTCCCTGCACCACCAGGACCTCCAAGCTCCTTCGGAATTTTGAGATCATGCTTCAGCGCTCCGTCTGACGATTCCACCGAACCTTCACGGCCTCCGCGAACCTTGGCTGTAGCAGTATATAGGGGTTTTAGTTTCAATGTACTCATCTTTAAAATCTCTCCTTTTTAACACAAATTTTGTAAGAACACTTACACTTAACTTAAACAACCTCACATTTTTGAAACGACCCGGCAGATTGTTACCTTTTAAAACTTGCTTCCGGCGGTGAATAGTGTACAATTAAATTGTGATAAATCAATGTTCGGGAGGAATCATTCATGAATGTCCATGATTTTGAAGCCAACACCCTACGGGGCCAGGAAGAATCACTCTCCAAGTACAAAGGCAAGGTTCTGCTCGTCGTGAATACAGCCAGCAAGTGCGGACTCACCCCGCAATATAAGGGTCTCCAGGAAGTGTACGATAAATTCAAAGACCGCGGTTTTGAGATTTTGGGCTTCCCCAGCAACCAGTTTGCCGGACAGGAGCCGGGTGAGAGCGAGGATATTGCCGAGTTCTGCGAGATCAATTACGGTGTATCCTTCCCTATGTACGAGAAAATCAATGTCAAAGGCGCCGACGCCCATCCCCTGTTCAAGTATCTGTCCAAAGAGGCACCGGGAGTACTCGGCTCGAAGAGCATCAAATGGAACTTCACCAAGTTCCTGGTGGACCAGGAAGGCCGTGTGCTGAAGCGGTTCGCCCCGCAGACAACACCGGATCAGATCGAAGAGGATATCGAGAAGCTGCTGCGCTAGAGCGGATTCAACAAAAACACCCTTCATGCCCGGATTAGTTCCGTGCGAGGGGTGTTTTTGAGTTCAAAAAAAGCCGAAACCCTTGAATGATCAAGGATCTCGGCTTTTATGAAAAATATGCGGTAGAGAGGACTCGAACCTCCACGGGTATACACCCACTACCCCCTCAAGATAGCGTGTCTGCCATTCCACCACTACCGCGCGGTGTGTCTAACGTTGAAGCATTGTTTGAGGCCAACATTCAATATTATAAATCGGTTGCGCTCAAAAGTAAAGGTACCAGCTTAAGAATTTTCGCCTTTCGTATCCTGATCCTTGTCCTTATCCTTACGATACTTGGTAAAGGCCAGATATTCCTTAATAAAGTTCTTTTCCTCCGGCAGCAGCTCCTCCGTTTGGCAATTCAATTGCCGCATTTGGCCAAAAAAATAATCCTCGCCGCTTTCCTGAATCGTCTGGGGCTGTTTGCCCAGGATCAGCCAATCTAAGCTCACATGAAAAAATGCAGCAATCTCAATCAGCTTATGTGTGCCAGGCGTAGATTTGCCACGCTTCCAGTCTCCCATATTGCCGGTGCTGATTCCGAGCTGTGCACAGAAGGATTTCTTCGTAATTCCTTGCCGTTTAATCAATAATTCAATACGTTCATAGATGGATTGCATCAGTCAACTGCCTCCCCAAAAAATATAATACGTAAAAACGTTATTTTTTATTGAAAAATGACGTAAAAAAGTATATAATTAACTATTATTATATCTTTACCTATTTTATATCATACCGGCTGGATAGTCGATACGAGGTGAGCAATCTGAACAGCAAACGCCCTATTACTGCCTACGGCTGGGCCATTAAGCAGCGTCTGGCAGAACTGCACTTGGATCAGAAGAAATTCTGTGAATTACATGACATCCCACCCTATCGGCTGTCCAACCTGATTCACGGTACGCGCAAGGCAGACAGATACCGCCGTCAAGTAGCTGAATTATTGAATCTGCCGCCATCTTAGTTCCAGTTGGAGCAGCAGTTCTCCATGTGTGGGCCGACCGGCATTATTCTTCTTGTAGCTACTGTTATTCTACCTTATCTTGGCAAAATCCTTCTTTTCCCGTGCACTCTATTCATACACAAAAAAACCTCTCCGGTGAAATGGCTGAGCGTACTCCATTTCACCACAAGAGAGGTTTATTTCCTATTTTTTCCGGTTTCTTACCTAATTTAGTGAGTTAGCCTTTGACCGCTCCGCCGGTAAGTCCTCTGACCAGGGTCTTGGAGCCGAACAGGAAGAGAATAATCAGCGGCAGCGTACCGAGGGTCAGACCCAAGATACTAGCTGAATAATCCGTGCGGAAGACGGTGGACAGATTGGCAATGCCCAGCGGCAGCGTGTACAACTCCGGCTTGTTGATCGTGACCAGCGGCAGCAGATAGCCGTTCCAGGACCCGAGGAAGGAGATCAGCCCCAGGGTGCTGATGGCCGGCATGAGGAACGGAACAACAATTCTTGTGAGAATAGCCGGTTCCGAGCAGCCGTCGATCCGCGCGCTCTCAATAACCTCTGTCGGGACGGAGGAGCGGATGAACTGGGTCATGAAGAATACGCCGAAGGCATTATTCAGTCCGGCCAGAATCAGCGGCGCATGAGTGTTGTTCAGGTGGAACCACTTCATTTCCATCACATATGCAATCAGACCAAGGTGTCCGGGAATCATCATCGTCAGCAGAATGAAGCCGTACAGCGCATTTTTACCCTTGAATTCATATTTGGCAAAAGCAAACCCGGTAATCGAGGCCACCCCAACCGTCACCAGGGTGAACAACACGGCAACATAGAAGCTGTTCCAATAATTCCGCAGGAAGCTGGCGGACATGATCGTCTGCAGATTCTCCAGCAGATAGCCGCTGGGCAGAATCGGAAGCTGCTTAAACAGGTCCTCGGAATAGTAGGTTCCCATCACAATCATCATATAGAACGGGAACAGGAACGCGATAGCGATCAGGCTAAGCAGCAATACGGTAAAGAATTTCTTCGCTCTCATTTGTCGTCACCGCCCCTGTTGATCCATTTCATGCCAACTACTGAGAACAAGGCGATGAACAGGAAGGTGCCGTAAGCGATCGCTGCCCCTTTACCATACTTGAACGCACTGCCGTTGAAGGAAGCATCGAACATGTACCAGATCGGTGTGAAGGTGGACCCGTCTGGCCCCCCTACCATGCTGGAGCCGGAAGCCCAGCCGCTGAACAGCAGCATCGGTTCTTCCACCAGCTGGAGGCCGCTGATAATAGAGGTAATAATCAGGAACAGGTTGATCGGCTTCAGCAGCGGAATCGTAATGCGCGTGAACACATCTTTGGAGGAGGCTCCATCAATGACTGCTGCCTCGTAGATAGAAGTATCAATACTGGCCATCCCCGCCGTGTAGAACATGACGAAATACCCAAGATTTTTCCAGAAGACCATCAGGATGACTACCCAGCGGGAGGAACTGGCGGAGCCCAGCCAATTAATCTTCTCCTGAATAATGCCCAGCTCCATCAGCATATTATTGAAGAACCCTCCCTGCCAGTCGAACAACAGGGAGAAGATAATTCCGACTGCGACCGGAGTTGTCATATAGGCACTGAATACGCTGAGGCGGAAGAAGGTTTTGCGGCGGATCAGCTTGCTTTCGATAAGGCTGGCTACCAGCATTCCCATAAGGACAAGGGCCGGAAGGTATACCGCCATGAAGATAATGACATTGAGCAGGGATTTCCAGAAGAAGGCATCATGGAAAAATAACTGCGTGTAATTGCTGAATCCGATGAAATTCCGGTTGCCGTACAAATCCCAGTCGGTAAGACTGATATATAGAGTGAAGAGAATTGGAAACAAGCTCAGTACGGCGTAGGATAAGAAATAAGGCGTGATGAACAGGTACGGCCATTTATTTTTGCTGCTGATTCCCTTCGTTTTCATGATTCTTCACTTCCTATCCGTTAAAACGGCAGCCTGTTCTTTCGAGCGGGCCGCCGCTTTTTATATAGTATATGGTCTATTCAAATGTCAGTTCTGGATGGTTCTTCTTCAGCTGCTCTTCCCACTTGTCCAGGGCCTGCTTCGCATCGAAGCTGTTATCCTGCGCCATGACCTGAAGCACCAGCTCAGAGGAGCTGTAGATATCCTGATCGTATTTGGTCACTGCTTTGGACTTCATGTTCGGGAACACCTTCTCTACCCAGAACTTTCCAAGATCCTGTCCGCCGAAATATTCATCCGCCCCGGAAGATAGCTTGGAGGTATCCTTGAAGAAGGATTTCAGCGGCAAAATATAATCGGAGACGGCGAAGTTGGCTTCAGCGCCTTCGTCCGTGCCTAACAGCCAGTTGAGATACGCCCAGGCCGCATCTTTATTCTTGCTGTCCTTCCAAATACCGATAGTAGTACCGCCGTATGGATATCCGCCTTCCGGAGGCACCATCAGACCCCAGCGGCCATTACTGGCCTTGTCGTTAGGCTTGATTACGAATTCTGGCGACCAGTTCGCCGACGGATAAAAGATTACGTTGTCCTGCGAATACGAAGCATTCCAGGTGGGTGACCACATTGCCAGCTTGCCCTCTGCGTTATTGTCGCGGATGGACTGCAGCTGAGTGAAGATCCTAAGCAGCTCTTGAGTATTCACCTTGGTTCCGTCTACAACTGCGGTTGTCCCCTGGTTGGAGAGGATGGTATACGCATCCATCAGGCTTCCCAGCATGAATGTCTTACCGCCGCTCTTCTCATAGACTTCTTTGCCCTTGGCAATGAAGGTATCCCAATCAGGGAACATGGCAGTCAATGCATCAGGATCATCTGTCCCGAAGTATTCTTTAGCCAGATCACGCTTGTAAGCCAGTGCTCCAGGCGAGCCGGATTGCTCCAGACCGACAAGCTCTCCCTTGCTGTTCGTCAGCAGCGGAAGCTCGAAGTCGAGCAGATTGGAGGTATCGAAATTGTAGGGCTCTTCGGACAAGCTTTGCAGTACGTTAAGCTCATAGAGAGCGCCGCGGAAGGCCGCTTCTCCCCAGATAATATCCGGCAGACCGGAGCCTGCAGCGATAGAGGTCTGAATTTTTTTCAGATAATCCCCCGCCGAGACTTCAACGAACTCCAGCTTGACATTCGGGAACTTCTCGTTGAACTTGGCTCCGGTGCCCTCGAACCAGGCTTTGTCCCAGCCCCACACGGTTAATTTACCGGAAGCGTTTGCAGGATCGCTTGAGGTGTTCGCAGGGCTTGCGCCGCTGGAGTCCCCGGAAGCGTTGTTGTTTCCATTGCCGCAGCCGGCCAGCACCAAGGTGAAGCATAACGTTAAGACAAGCGCTATAACCGATGCTTTTTTACTGAATAGATTGTGCAAATTAAGATCCCCCTTGCATCTGTTGTGACAGCGGGCGGTTCCTGTAATGTCTTCCGTCCGTCTGTATAGTAGTACTATAAGCTTGAAGGCATCGCCCAACAATTAGACGATCCGATGATTTTGTATAAATAATGATAGTATTCTCACTCCGCCGATGGCGGCCGTGAGGGCAGAAGAACCGATACCCTGGTGCCTCCCTGCTCACTTGAACGGATGACCAGGCGGCCTTCCTGCCCGTACAAATACTCGATTCGTTCCCGGATATTCCACAGTCCAATCTGTTTCATCGCCCCTGAACGAAGTCGCGCCGGCGGCAGGGTTCCATTCGTAATGGCCTGCGCCTTCTCCTGGCTCATCCCGCAGCCGTCATCTCTGACCGAGATCAGCAGCCTTCCGCTGCGCTTACGGATAATGATCTCAATACGGCCTACAGACTCCTTCTCCGCAAATCCATGGAAAATAGCATTTTCCACCAGCGGCTGGATCAGGCTCTTTGGAATATAGTCCCCTTTCGCCTGTTCTTCCACGCTCCAGACTACCTCGAACCGGTCGGCATACCGGTACTTCTGAATGGTAACGAAGTGATTGATAATGTTCATCTCCTGCTCCACCGTGATATACAGACCAGCATCGCCGATATTGACAGCATCATGCAGAATGCCAATGAAGGATTCAACCATCTCTTCGATCGCGGCGTAATTCTTTTTGCGGGCCAGATATACCACGGTGTTCAGGGTATTGTAGATGAAGTGGGGGTTGATCTGGGCGAACAGCAGCTCGGCCGTCATTTTACGCTTCCAGCGCTCCTGCTCCACCTTCTCACTCATCTGCCGCTCAATATCGCCAAGCATCGTCTCAAAACCATTCTTCAGCACAGACAGCTCATCATTGCTGCGGAACGAGAGCTGAACATTATAGTTGCCCATAGACACCTGCTTCATCGCTTTGGTCATCTGCAGAATCGGACGGATAATATTGGAGATAATCGGAAGAAACAGCAGAAAGCACAGCACCAGACACAAGGCGAGGAAGACGGCCCAGTAGCGGACAATATAACCCACCCATTCATAGAAACGTTCATTGGAGGTAAACGTGGAGACGGACCAGTCCGATTTTTCAAAAGCGCTGGCCAGATAATAACCCTTGTCATGCTTAACGACTTGAATGTCCGGGCTGTCTGCGCTCAGCGTGTGGGCAGGCATCTCAGTGGCGGTGCCTTGCTGATAGAGCAATGATTGACCCGGGCCGATCCAGGCTACCTGGTCGAAGGACTGGCCCAAGTACTGGAACAGACTCTCAAAAGCTGCGTAATCAATATTCAAAAGCAGCACTCCGCCATACTGGGGATCAAAACGGATAAAGAAGCTGACAATTTTTTTGCTCTCGGGGTCCTGGATCAGATGGGGGGCTGTGAACCCGCTTTTGGCATTGTTCTTCAAGGCATCCTGATACCAGTCCTCTTGCAGCAGCCGTTCAAAATACGGATCAATATACAGCGAGGACCAGAAAATCTTCCCATCAGAGCGGACGATGGCCGAGCTCTCAAGGTAGTCCCGCAGCACATTAAATTTGGTCAGCTGAGTGACCACATCGCGGTATGCACTAAGCTCGTCATACGTAGAGGAATACTTCAACCTTGCAGCGAACTGCTGAAGCAGCTCATCGTTGACCATATTGGCGGCATATTTCTGCACATCGTCAATCATATGGTTCATCTGATTCGTGGTCTGCTCCAGATGGATGGTATCCTCACGCAGGGCCTGCGCTTCGAGAATCGAAGAGAACTGCTCATACGCCAGGGCACTGATGGCCGTTACCGACAGCGTAACGATCAGAATCACGCTGCCGAGAATTTTATTCTTAATTTTTCGCATAGCTATTCGCTGCCCCTCTGCTGCAGGAAGTCCTTGGGTTGTATGCCCGTTGTTTTTTTGAAAACCTGGCTGAAGTATTGGCTGGTTTTGTACCCTACCTTCTCCGATACCTCGTAGATCTTGTACTCACCAGTCTGCAGGAGCTGCTTCGCCAGCCCGATCCGATATTCCGTCGTATAGTCGAGCAGGGACTGGCCCGTCTCCCGCTTGAAGGTTGTCCGCAGATGGATGCTGCTGATCTGCAGATGGCCTGCGACCGTCTCCAGGGACAGATCGGGATCGGCGTAATTCCCGGCAACATACTCCATCGCTTTGTTCACCCAGCGGGAATACTGCTTCGGACTCTGCGGCTGCTGCAAGCAGTCTTCGAGAATCCGGTACAAGCTGTTAACTACTTGCCGCGCGTCTGTGCCCAGCTCCTGGTCTATGGCGAAGCTTCCGTCCTTGCGGCATGCGCCTCTGATCTCACCCATGACGGCGCGCAAATCTACCAAGTAGGCCTGGGTAGCGATGTGGTCCAGACCGGTCTTCAGCCGTTCCAGCAGGCTGCGTTCGGGAGATAACAGGTATTGTCTGACCTCTTGAGCAATACAGGTAGCTTCCCGAGTAGAAGCAGCTTGCTCCAGCAGAAATACAGCACCTGGCGGCAAAAACACAGAATAATCATAAGCCTGCCTCATCGCCGCATATCGGCGGTCCGGCAATTCTGCGCCATTGCCTGCGGAGAGGATCACTCTGGGAAGGTTCCCCCGATAGTAAGACTCCAGACAGAGCAGAACTTGGGCAGCGAGTTGCCGCAAGCTATAGTGCTGGAGCAGCAGACTGCTGGAAGAGGTTATCTTCAGCAGCACGATGTATCCGCCTTCATCCATCTCTAGAAGTTGAAGCTCCTCCAAGTCCGTTGTCTGACGGCGGATCTCTTCTTCGATATTCTTCCATACGAGGGCCGTGCCACTGCGCGTATTACTCCGGCTGCCGTCCAGCTTCATTGCAGCCTCCAGCTCGAAATACAGCAGTCCGGGCTGACCCTGCTGATAATCTGCGACGAGGCGGTGCAGACGGGATTCCTGATTTCCTGCAGGAGCCTGATACTTGCCTGCCAGCATATCCTTAAGCAGGATATGGAGCGCATGTCCGTGCCCTTCTTCCTCGGCGGCCTCCACTGCCAGACCTTCCTTCAGCAGCTTCAGCTGTTCCAGCAGGCGGTTACGACTAATCTCATGCTTAAGCAGATAATGGGCCGCGCGCAGCTCCAGCGCCTGGCGGGCATAGTCGAAATCCCGGTAAGCAGTCAGAAAGATCAGCCGCGTTCTTGGGGCAAGCTGGACGACATGCCGCCCCAGCTCCAAGCCGTCCATCGGCGACATGGAGATGTCGGTGATGACAATCTGCGGCTGTAATTCCTCGAACATCCGCAGCGCCATGCGCCCGCTGGTCGCCTGGGCGACCACCTGGAAGCCATTCTCCTCCCACGGAACCGAGTGGTACACATGATCTAGTGCAAGCGGCTCATCATCTACGAGCATGACTGAAATTAATGAATTCACTGTAGAAATCCTCCCGTCCCTGTCGAATCCTGATATATATGCAGGTATAACGGAACATGGAAGGGCTGTCAATGGAAATGGATTCCTAAATGAATTGCAGATAGCCCTAGTCTTCCACACAAAAAACTCACCGGCCGGCACTATCCTAGACTGCCGTCCGGTGAGTCGTTAACATCGTAATTTTTATGAAAATATGCTTCTGAACACCACCGGATCAAGCCCTCCCGCTCTTGCTCATGCAGCTTGACCAATTGATTCAGAACGAAGATCCTCTGCACCATATCCTCAGCAAAACGCAGTTGATTCGTGTAGTAATCGATTTCCCTTTGATAGGCCGAGTACTCTCCGTTGTTATGAGCAGAATAAGCTTTTAACAATTGAAGGTGAAGATCATAGATCTCAGAGTAATTCATTACCGTAGACTACCTCCCAGGTAAGGCGTTTACTAGTATTGTCTCCAAGATTGATAGGATTATACGATAGAACTCCACTCTTCATTTAGAATTGCATACTGGTACGCATCATGCCATACAGGCTGCCCGTCATCTGTTCTTTTGAAAAAGGCTTTTTTCTTGAAATGCCCTTCACGGCGCATATTCAATCGCTCCAGCAATCTCCAGGAAGACGCGTTCTCAGGATTACACATAGCCACCACCCGATGAATTCCTAATGCTTCAAACCCGTATTCTAAAACTCTTTGGCAAGCCTCAGTGGCATAGCCTTTTCCATAAAAATCAGGGTTGAAGATGTAACCTATCATCCCCAGAAACAATCTCCTTCCGCACGTTCCCTGGCCATATTCTTGCATTCTTCTTCACTGCTTACACCGCCCGGCTCGTATTTCAGCACCTGCTCCAATGACAAATACTCGGTCCCTCCTAGAATATTTTTTCGGCTCAATAAAATTTGATTTCCTCATAATCAATCATATTGATGAGTTTCTCAATGGACCGCAGACGATCCACATCCAATTTTTGCATAAATTCAATATAGTGTGACCTCCAATCACCATCGCTTCCGCTGCTGTCTGCTACAATCGTTTCAAAATCCAGGAAGTCGCTCCGAAGGTCCTCATAAAAAACGATCTTGGCCAAGATCGCTAGTTCCGTATCTCCAAACAGAAAGAATACCGCCTCATATTCGTCCCCGTAAAGACTATCAGATTCAAAAACATCCAAAAAATCATGAAGCGAATACAGACTCGATTTGATTAAAAGGGCCTTATCTTCCTTCTTGTCTCTCTTCATGATTTCAGCCAGCAATTTCCGCAGTTCAATATCGCTCAAATGGTCATCCGGATTCAAAGAAAATTCAAGTGGCTTGAGTCTCTCTTCCTGCCGAGTTAAAATGAGGGCATGAAGGCTGCGGGAATGTGCTGTATTGACGATACGTTGTACCAGCGTATCTCTGCATCGATCCATGTACTCTGTTAATGAAGGGTCGATGATATACAGTTCATTCTGAAGACGGACCATCGCTTCGCGGACAAGCAAATCAATTTGACTCGGAGTAGCCTGAGTCAATTCCCGCTCCAACCGCTCGAATTGATACTCCGAAATCTTAACCTGGCTTGCCTCACCGCCCGATATAACAGAGAAGACTGCATTATGTAACATTAGTTCATAGATGTTGAATAATTCGATACGATAATCAAACCGGCTTACTCTCCCGAAATTCACCAGCATATGGAGAAGGTCTTCGTGGCTGAAGAAGCGGCAAAAGTTAGTTTCCATCTGAAGACGCTCTAAATATTGTCTAATGTAAAAGACACCCTGAAGCCGCATATCGTCGATCGCGAGAGGATAATCAATGCTGGCCATTGTGTTATGTGCGTCAAAGATGATTCCGTATTTCTTCATAAATACGGGCAAAGACTCATCTATAGTCATGTTGTAGGCATCTACCGGGACATCAAGCTTGTTCTTTTTGACTTCATTGTAGAGCTGTTTTGTCTCTTCAAAGCATTTGCTTACAATCTTCACACCGTTTTCGTAGATGCTTTGAGTATCAACCTTTTTAAGACAAGTCATCGCCTCCTCAGGCGTTTCCATACTCTTAAGAAAAGCGTCGACTGCATAGATCATAGAGATAAAGAGGCTTTCCGCTGTTTCTGTGGTAACCGATGAACTTTCTCCTTGTGTGTAGCGTTTGATCAGATTTTGCAGGACCAGCATCAGCCTATTTTGAATACCGTATGTTTCCTGACTGTTCAGCAGCCCAGTGCGAAGTCCTTCATTCATAAGCGAAACCGTGTACTGGTTTTGTTTAAGATTTTTTCTTTTGATGTCCCCCCTGGTAACCAGTGATTGAAAATCATTGTAGTCCTCTGTCCCCACTAGTCATCATCTCCCTCAAGCATAGCTTCGTTCTGCTGTATTTCTCTCCTGAATACTTCAGCGTACTCTTCAAGCCTGCTCTTCAGTAAATCCACAGAACCTCCACAGTCGTTGTCATAGAGCTCTCTCATCATTTCAATCAGCCTGTAATCTCCGATCTTGTCCTCGGTTTCGTTTTTGAGATAGTAAAAAATTTCATGCAACTCATTCAATGTAGAGGCATAGTCATCCTCATGAACATAGGGAGACGCGGAAAACATTTCAATTAAATCCTTAGTCACTTCAATACTCAGCTCCACTCGTCCATAGCTGATCAGCACCTGATTCCTGGCAAGAATCATTTGTTTCACTTCTTCAGGAGACAACATCAGCCCATATTTTTTCGTCTTCTCGTTCAGCTCAAGGATCTGGACCATAGCCTGTTCCTGCATGGAAGTATTTAAGGAGTTGAATATACGCGACAAAAACATAAGAATTCCTCCCTCATTTAATTTGTGCTATTCTCCAAGGAAATAAGCTGTTAATCCCTCTAACTCCTCTCACAAAAAAATCAAAACAGGCAAAAATTCTCTTGACTTTCGGTTTCATATATGATAAATTGATAAATGATATTCATTTTATATTATAAATATTTTTGTTTTTTTGTCAAACAAAATTTGGTTTTTTTGCATTCATTTTAATATTTGCGATCAAAAAGCAGCCTTACATACGTAAGAACCGCTTTTTTTTATGGAGATATGAGCTTTAACTAATACCTTTTATCTTCTTCAGCAATATCTGCAACTACCTGCTTAACCTCCCACCTCTTCAAACGAGCGTCTTTCTTCCGGTAGGACGGAACCGTACAAACTTCATCCGCTTGTTGTTCTCCTTGGCTCTCGTCCATTGTAGCGGGAATCAGCACCCAACATAACAGGATTCACTTCATTAACATCATGTTTTTACACACAAATTTCGCTATGCGCAAGCATCCTAGCTCCAAGAGTGGTTTGGCCCCTCCCCTGGTTGGACTTGCACCAACTAGATAATGCGTGCCTCTGGGCACGCCTAAAACAAAAAAGCAGAAAAACCTTGAATCATCAAGGTTTTTCTGCTTTTAACATGTTATGCGGTAGAGAGGACTCGAACCTCCACGGGTATACACCCACTACCCCCTCAAGATAGCGTGTCTGCCATTCCACCACTACCGCATATTGGTGACTCGTATGGGATACTCTCCACTCCGTTACGAGATTGCGAAGTATTCCTAACGATGCCTATGCTCCAACGAACCCAAGGATTCTCATCCCATACATTCGAAGAAGAAATGGTGACTCGTATGGGATTCGAACCCATGTTACCTCCGTGAAAGGGAGGTGTCTTAACCCCTTGACCAACGAGCCAAATTTAAAGTTTTTCTTTGTGACAACAAAAATGAGTATATCAAACGTCGGCGGATTTGACAAGCCTTTTTTTGAAGGTCGCATTTCCCGGAAAATACGGGGAGAACCGCAGTGTGCAGCCTCTGCTTCTCCCCTCTTAAGATCAGCTATCCCCGCCCGCAGCCAGCACCTGGATTCCATCCGCATATTCATACCCCAGACTCCCGGCCACCGCAGCATTGGTCACTTGGCCTGCCACTACATTCAGGCCGCGCGCAAGCGCCGCACTCTGGACTGCCGCCGCATGAATGCCCAGATTGGCAATCTGCAGCGCATAAGGAATAGTCACATTGGTCAGCGCTAGTGTCGAGGTCCTGGCGACCGCTCCAGGCATATTGGCTACGGCGTAATGGACCACGCCATGCTTCACATACGTCGGGTTCTCATGGGTGGTGATCCGGTCAATCGTCTCGATCGACCCGCCCTGATCAATCGCAACGTCCACAATTACAGAGCCCTCTTCCATCTGCTGCACCATATACTCTTTGACCAGCTTGGGGGCACGGGCACCGGGAATCAGCACCGCTCCGATCAGCAGATCCGCCCGGCGCACAGCCTGCTCCAGATGATAGGAATCCGACATCACGGTCACCAGCCGCCCGCCAAAAATATCATCCAGCGCGCGCAGACGACCCGCATTCAGATCCAGCACCGTGACGCGCGCCCCCATGCCCAGCGCGATCTTCGCCGCATTGGTGCCGACAATTCCTCCACCGACAATGACGACCTCTCCCGGCTGCACGCCAGGCACACCGCCAAGCAGAACGCCTTTGCCGCCATGCGGCTTCTCCAGCAAACCGGCACCGATCTGCACCGCCATCCGTCCGGCGACCTCACTCATCGGAATCAGCAGCGGCAGCGAGCCGTCTTCAAGCTGAATCGTCTCATAGCCCACAGCGGTCACACCGCTATCCACCAGTGCTTTGGTCAGCTCTGCTTCAGGTGCCAAGTGCAGATAGGTGAAGAGGATCAGCCCTTTGCGAAAATAACCGTACTCCTCCGGTAGTGGCTCCTTCACTTTGATAATCATCTCCGCCTTGCTCCAGACCTCAGTGGCCGTATCCAGAATCACAGCACCTTTATCCGAATATTCCTTGTCGCTGAAA
The DNA here is from genome assembly GCF_038595095.1 of Paenibacillus sp. FSL P2-0089. Lineage (NCBI taxonomy): Bacteria > Bacillati > Bacillota > Bacilli > Caryophanales > Paenibacillaceae > Paenibacillus > Paenibacillus sp. FSL P2-0089. The sequence goes on along the minus strand of NZ_CP152006.1, from coordinate 1,079,684 downwards.
CCGCTGCCTATGCCGGCAGAAGCTTGAATATACACTTCATGACCTGCCTTCCGGAGCGCTTCCACCCCGGCCGGGGTGATGGCGACGCGGTTCTCGTTATTCTTGATTTCTGCGGGTACGCCAATAATCATGCCGATTCCCCCTCAAAGTTGTTCTATTATAGTCAACATTGTATCCCTGTAAGATGCGAAAAGAAAGGCTCCCATTCGGGGCCTTCCTCTTCACGGTTAAGGTGAGGCAAGAGACACCCTGGCCTCCTGCGGACCGGCTCCCCGTTCCTTCACCTTAGTATATGCAATTTCGCAGCTTAAGGATTAACCTTGGTTTCAAAGGTTTGCTTCCCGTCCACGAATTTCAGCACAACTGCGGCTTTGACCGGGTCATGCTTGTCGTTCAGGGTGATTTTACCTGTAGCGAGCTGCAGATCCTTAGTCGCTGCCAGTGCTTCTGTAATCTTGGCCGGATCAGCTTCACCCGCACGGGTAATCGCATCAGCCACCAGCTTCAGGGCATCATAGCCCAGGGCCGCCATACCATCAGGAACCGCTCCGCCGTTAGCCGCTTTGTAGGCGTCTACGAAGCTGGTTACTTCAGGAGCTGTATCTTCAGGCGAGTAGTGATTGGACATGAACGTATTCTCCAGCGCTTTGGCACCGGCTATTTCCGCCAGCTGCGGGGAATCCCAGCCGTCGCCGCCGAGGAACGGAACGGTAATGCCCATCTCACGGGCCTGCTTCACAATTTTACCTACTTCTTCATAATAACCAGGCAGGTAGATGACATCCGGGTTCGCTGCTTTGATCCGGGTCAGAACTGCTTTGAAGTCCGAATCCTTCTGCTGGTAGGACTCCTGGCTCAGCACTTCGCCGCCTTTGGCCTTGAAGGTCTCTTCGAAGAACTTCTGCAGACCCTTGGAATAGTCGGACGAAGTGTCGGTATAGATGACAGCCGTCTTAGCCTTCAGGGAATCAAGTGCAAAGTTAGCCATTACCTCCCCCTGGAACGGATCGATGAACGCCGCGCGGAACACGAATTCATTCACATTGCCGCTGCGTTCATCCACAGTAACCTTCGGATTGGTAGCTCCTACCGAGACAAGCGGAATCTTTTTCTCCGTAGCTACCGGAACGATCCCCAGCGTGTTGGTCGAAGTGGATGCGCCGATAATGGTCACGACCTTGTCATTGGTGATCAGCTTCTGTGCCGCCTGGGTAGCTTCTTCAGACTTCGATGCATTGTCTGCAACGACCAGCTCAAGCTGCTTGCCGAGTACACCGCCTGCGGCGTTGATCTGGTCAACCGCCAGCTTCGCGCCCTTGGATGCGGAGTCGCCGAAAGAAGCCTGACCGCCTGTGAGCTCAAGGTCAGCCCCGATTTTGATGGTGCCTCCGGCCGTATTTCCGCCGCTTGCAGAGTTACCGCTGTTCTCTGTGTTGTTGCCGCAGCCGGATGCTAATACCGCAGTCAATACTGTCGACAAGATAATGGCCCCAAGTTTCTTCATAGTTTCTCCCAGCCTCCTGATTATTTAGTTTATATATGTTGTTTCTGTGATGCTGCTGTAGTATGGATAGCCTGTTAGTGCCCGAGATAAGCCATTTTGATCTCATCGGAATCGGCCATTTCCTTGGCATCCCCTTCAAGCACGACCCGGCCTGTCTCCAGTACATAGGCACGGTCGGCGATTTTGAGCGCCTGGTGCGCATTCTGCTCGACCAGCAATACAGTGGTTCCTGCATCGTTGACTTCCTTGATAATCTTGAAAATATCCTGGACCAGCAGCGGCGCCAGCCCCATCGACGGCTCATCCAGCAGCAGCAGCTTCGGGTGGCCCATCAGGGCGCGCCCCATCGCCAGCATCTGCTGCTCCCCGCCTGACAGCGTTCCGGCTTGCTGCTTTTTGCGCTCCAGGAGACGCGGGAAGGTACGGTAGACATGCTCGAAGTCCGCAGCCAGGCTGCTTCCATCCTGCAGATAAGCGCCTAATTCGAGATTCTCCTCGACGGACATATTGGCGAATACACGCCGTCCTTCGGGACAATGGATCAGCCCTGCTTTGACAATCGCCTGCACGCTTTGATTCGTTATCGATTTATTGAGGAATTCAATACTTCCTGTCTTTGGCTTCAGCAGCCCCGAGAGCGTCTTGAGCAGCGTAGACTTGCCGGCACCGTTGGCACCGATCAAGGTCACAATCTCCCCCTGCTTCACGGTGATGCTCAGATCCTTCAAGGCATGAATTGCTCCGTAATATACGTTGATTCCCTGTACTATAAGCATGGCGCTACGCCTCCTGTCCCAGATACGCTTCGATGACCTTCGGATTGTTGCGGATCTCCGCCGGCGTTCCGTCAGCGATCAGGATTCCGCGGTCCAGCACATAGATACGGCTGCAGACCCCCATTACCAGTGACATATCATGCTCGATCAGCAGAATCGTCAGGTCGAATTCCTCCCGGATCCAGGCAATCAGATTCATCAGATCACGCGTCTCATTCGGGTTCATCCCGGCGGCCGGCTCATCAAGCAGCAGCAGCTTGGGTCCGGCCGCAAGCGCCCGGGCAATCTCCAGACGCCGCTGATTCCCATAGCTCAGGTTGCTCGCCACCTCGTCACTCTGGTCAGCCAAATTGAAGATTTTGAGAATATCCATCGCCTTCCGGGTAATCTCCTCTTCGCCCTGGAAATGCTTCGGCAGACGTAGCATCGAAGAGAACAACGAGTGCTTCGCATGCTGATGGAAGGCAATCTTAACGTTCTCCAGCACGGTCATAGCCGTAAACAGGCGGATGTTCTGGAACGTACGCGCAGCGCCTTTATGATTGATCTTGTAGGGCTTCATCCCGCCGATAGACTCATTATTCAAAAGAATGCTGCCCGACGATGGCGGGTACACTCCGGTCAACAGGTTGAACAGTGTCGTTTTACCGGCACCGTTGGGTCCGATCAGGCCGATCAGCTCGCCTTTATCAATATGAAGGGAGACCTCGCTGACCGCCTTCAGTCCGCCGAAGGCCCGGCTGGCCGCTTTCACATCAAGGAGTACCGCTGCTCTCGATTGCGTCATTTGCCTTTGCCTCCTTTTTGCTGAACTTGAAGAATGAGAATTTGCTTACGCCAAGCAGGCCGCTCGGACGGAAGATCATCATCAGAATGAGCACGATGGAGTAGATAATCATGCGCCATTCCGGGAATTCACGTAAGTAGGTGTACAGCAGGGTAACGAACACCGCACCCACGATAGAGCCTGCCGTACTGCCCAGCCCCCCGAGCACCACCATAACGATGATTTCAAAAGACTTCAGGAAGTTGAAGCTCCCCGGCGTAATAACATAGAACGTATGGGCCGACAGGCCGCCCGCCATACCGGCAAACAGCGCACCGATGGTGAAGGCGATGATTTTGTAGCGTGTTGTATTAATCCCCATCGCCTCAGCGGCAATCTCATTCTCGCGGATCGCAATACAGGCCCGGCCGTGAGTAGATCTAATGAAGTTATTAATCAGGACGACTGAGAGCAGAGTGAAGAAGAAGAGCATGGTCCAGGTGGTCTTGGCCGGAATGCCGCTGAGCCCTGAAGCTCCGCCGACATATTCCGTATTCAGCATAATGATGCGGATGATCTCACCGAAGCCCAGCGTCGCAATAGCCAGATAGTCCCCGTTAAGCCGGAGCGTAGGCATCCCGATTAATACACCGAATACCGCTGCCAGCAGTCCGCCCGCAAGAATCGCCGGAATGAACGGCACATTGTAGTCAAGGGTAAGAATCGCCGAGGTATACGCGCCCACCGACATGAATCCGGCATGACCAATCGAGAACTGCCCGGTAATCCCGGTAATCAGGTTCAGCGACACGGCCAGCATGATATTAACCCCGATGAGCAGCAGCATAGACTGATTCACATCACTAAGGATTTCTGTTGTTAGAAGAACTTTTACGATTCCATAGAACGCAAGGGCAATAAGAATGCCCAGCCAGAATTTTTTATTTATTTTTTTCACGGCAGCTTCCCCCTACACTTTCTCCCGGACATTCTTGCCGAACAGCCCGGATGGTTTGAAGATAAGGATTAGAATCAGTACCGCAAAGGCTACGCCGTCACGCCAGGACGAGAACCCGAGGGAAGAAATCTCTGTCTCCACGGTTCCCAGCAGCAATCCGCCAACAAGCGCACCCGGTATACTGCCAATCCCTCCAAGCACTGCCGCGACAAAAGCCTTCAGCCCGGGCATTACGCCCATGAGAGGATCAACCGAATTGTACGTCATGCCGAAAATCACGCCCGCTGCAGCGGCAAGCGCCGAACCGATGGCGAAGGTGGCGGAAATGGTGCGGTCTACGTTGATGCCCATCAGCCGCGCCGCTTCAACATCGAAGGATACGGCCCGCATGGCTTTGCCCGTTCGGGTGTACCTGACGATATATTGCAGCACCAGCATAAGAATTATCGTTGTTAGCAGAATCATGATCTGATTGGACTCGACCTGAATGGAGGAACCAAACAGGTGATACTGCTTCTTATCCATAATATCCGGGAAGCCCTTGGCCTGCGGCCCAAGGATCAGCACCCCCGTATATTCAAGCAGGAAGGATACACCAATGGCTGTGATCAGCGCTGCGATCCGTGTGGATTTACGAAGCGGCTTATACGCCAGACGTTCAATGCTGATACCTAGCAGCGCACTGATCGTCATCGAGATCATCAGCGACAAGAGCAGTACAACGATAGGCGGCAATCCGGCATTCGCCAGGTATTTGGCACTGTACAGACCGATGAACGACCCTACCATGAATACATCGCCATGCGCAAAATTAATCAGCTTGATGATACCGTACACCATTGTGTAACCAAGGGCGATCAGAGCGTAAATGCTGCCTACGGATATTCCGTTTATTAGTTGCTGAATGAAGTACTCCATCGCCATCCACTTCTCCCCATGTTCATCTTGTATACCCCTTTCTCTGTGCTGCTTCTCTTTTCTTGGATTATGATGTCATTTATATTAACACATGGTCAGAGAATCGTCACTAATAATTGTGGGAATTAATACAAAATTCAATAGTTGGTGTTATATTACATAACATGATATATGTAGGATTCAGTAGGTTATTGTAGGTTTGCGAAAAATGCGCAGAAAACAGGAGAAAAACAGAGGATTTTCAAGCAGGAACGTTTTAGAAGTTGTTTCCTTTTCTTATACAATACTTTTTTTCTGCGGAATTAATATAACATTTGTCTCTTTACAGCATCATTCCTTCAATTAATTAAAGGGGTAACGGGTTGAACCAGCAGTGTATGGAGGTGGAGGTCAGGCTGAAGGGTAGAATAGTCTCCCTACATCTACAGTCTCATTGATGACTGGGCCAAGGTCCCAAGGGGCTGCCAGGCTCCAGGTTGTTCCTCGCATTCCCGTTCGTTGCTATACTCTACCAAGCATTACACACATTCAAAGGAGTGAAATTGAAATGAGCACCATTGAAAAAAAGGAGACCGTCCAATCTGCCAGGAGAGGCTTGTTAGTATTCTTCCTGTTACTCATTCCTCTTACGGCTATTAGTTACATACTGGCTCTTACTGTAACGCCTGTGTATGGCTTGCTGCTGATGTGGGCGCCCGGGATCTCCTCTATACTCACCCGTATCCTGCTGCGTGAGGGCTTCGCGGATATCTCCCTGAGATTCGGGGGACGGCGCACGCTCAGGGCGATTCCGTTCATCTTGTTGTTGCCGGTTGCAGTTGGCCTGGTGGCCTACGGGACCGCCTGGATCACAGGACTGGCAGAGTATACCGGACACAATGGCAATGTTGCAGGTTCGCTGGCCGGGGCAATCCTTATTCAAATGTCCATCGGGACCGCGATGGGAATCATCAGCAGTGCAGGCGAGGAATTAGGGTGGAGAGGCTACATGCTGACCCGGCTCATAGAGGCCCGCGTCCCGAAGCCTATTCTCATGAGCGGACTGATCTGGGGCATCTGGCATATCCCGGCGATTCTAATCGGCAGCTACTATTCTGGCCCTTCTCTGGCCTTATCGGTCGTATTGTTCATGATAACCATCAGCTCATTCAACATCATTATTAGTCTATTGCGCTTAAGCACGGGGAGCCTATGGCCGGCAGTTCTGCTCCACGCCTCATGGAATGCTATCATTCAGGACGCTTTCGACCGGTTCACCAGCGGGAAGAATGCCTATCTCTGGACGGGTGAGTCTGGGATACTGGTGGCTGTTACGCTTGTGATTGCAGCGTGGTTCTTCTACAGAAGATCTACGCTAGATGTCAGATTGTAAATGGAAATTCGGCAAATACGATACAGCTGGCTTTTTTGAGCAGGATCAACGTTAGCACTTGGGTGGACGCTCCGCTGTTTAAGCGGGATGCGAAAACAGATTTTTTAACACAAAAAAGAAACCCTCCAAACATCAAGGGACCAAAAACAGAAAGCAGCAATTCTCCTATAAGAGAATCGCTGCTTTTTTAACATTTGAAGCTTTTACGAAATTTGAGATCTGACCTAACAATGATCGCCTAGTCTAAATATACCGCCTTACCCGTCTGGGCCGATTCATAGATGGCCTCCAGAATCCGGGAGACCACATAAGCCTGTTCAGGAGTCACGACCGGATCTTTATCCTGTTCGATCGCTTCGATCCACTTTCTTAATTCGATATCCGTAGATTTCTCCTCTTTGCCGTCATAGAAGGCTACTCCCCCGGCACCTAGCTCAATTTTATTCGTGTATAGCTTGCTGTGCTTCTCCCCGTTAATCCGGAGACCATCTTTCATGTCCGCACCCGCCTCGGTTCCGCTCAAGCTGCACTTGGCTTCATCCACGTCAAGCGAATTCAGCGCCCAGCTTGCTTCCAGCGTAATCGTTGCGCCGTTCTCCATTACAATCATCCCGAACGCAGAGTCTTCCACGGTGAATTTCTTCGGGTCCCAGGGCCCCCAGGCGTTGGCAGCGTCTTCTTTTTGAGAGAGCTCGTGGTATTTGGTCCCCAGCACAACCTTCGGTTTGTAGTTGTCCATCATCCAGAGCGTCAGATCCAGCGCATGGGTTCCAATATCAATCAGCGGGCCGCCCCCCTGCTTCTCCTCATCCAGGAACACCCCCCAGGTAGGGACTGCTCTGCGCCGGATAGCATGTGCTTTCGCATAATAGATATGACCGAGCTCGCCTGCTTCACAGACTTTTTTCAGATACAAGCTGTCTTGCCGGAACCGGTTGTCATACCCTATAGTCAGCTTCTTCCCTGTACGTTTCGCTGCTTCAGCCATACGTTTGGCATCTGCCGCTGTCTTGGCCATGGGCTTCTCACACATCACATGCTTGCCCGCTTCCAAGCCCGCAATGGATATTTCCGCATGCGCATCATTGGGAGTAAGCACATGAACAATATCAATGGAAGCATCCTTCAATAATTCCTGGTAATCCGTATAGACAGCCGCATCCGCATTGCCGTATTGTTCAGCAGCCGCTTCAGCCCGTTCCTTGATAATATCGCAAAAGGCCACCACTTCAACCTTATCCTGTCTGCTTAAGGCAGGCAGATGCTTCCCGTTCGCAATTCCTCCACAGCCGATCACGCCAACACGATACACTTTGCTCATCGTCATCTCATCCTCACTGTTCATGTATTTTACGGGACTTGCGGTAAGCAGCCGGGGTCATGCCCAGCCGCTTGCGGAATACCGAATGCAGATAGGTTGCATTGGTGAACCCCTCGGACTCCGCGATGTGTTCGATCGACAGGTTGCTGGCTTCAAGCTTGCTGCACACCGCCTGCAACCGGATATCTTCAAGAATCCGGCTGAAGGTGTGATCCGAATCAACCTGCTTAAATATCCGCTGTAGCTGCCTCGGACTAATATTCAGCTTCTCCGCAACATTCTCCAGCGTCACGGCTGCTGAATAATTCGCTTCCATGTACTGAACAGCATATTGATAGCGGTAGGTCACCATATCCCGTACGGGTGCCGCAACTCCCATCCCGCCTGTATCATACGCTCTGGTCACCTTAAGCAGGATACTGATCACGAGATGCTTGATGGAGGTGTAATATCCCGCAAGCTTGCCGTCACAGGCCTCATAGGCTTCCAGAAAACACTTCATCGCCCTGTGATAATCCTGCGCAGGGATCAGCGGCAGCCTCCTCAGCTTCTCCACGCATTCTTCCGCTTCCGCAACCTCCCATGGGTCTGCATCGTCTCTCTGCTTCTCCGTAATGTTGACATGCAGACATAACTCCTCCATCGACTCTTCCACATCTGCTTCCTGACGATGCATCACTCCCGGTCCGGTCAAATAGAGCATTCCCTCCGATAAAGGATACTGCTGATCCCCAAGAATGACCGTTCCCTTGCCCCGCGGGATGAAATGAAATTCAAATTCAGCATGGTTATGGAAATCAATGACCTTCCCCGGCGGAAAAGAGGTCAAATGAAACCGGAGAACAGAAATTTCATAATGTCCCCACAGGATGGAAATATCCAGTCTTTCCAGCAGATCCATCTTCTCAAACATAATCTCGAAGGGAAAAGGGCTCATGTTAACCTCCTGCTTGAGCTACGCTCTGTACCCGGATAAGTGATTAAGATTTCAGTTCGGCTAACCGGACCACCCGTCCTGCCTTCGCCGAGAGATTCGCCGCCTCCATTAACCGGGTAAGCTCCGTTGCCGCTTGAATATTGTCAGAAGCAAGCGTGTTGTTCTGGATGTGGGCCACCCACTGCTCAAAAGCGCTGTCACGGTTGGCCCGCACAGGCGTATCGTTCCAGGCAGCCCCTTGATCTGCTGCTTTATTACTTCTAACCAGCAGCTTCGCTTCAGGCGTTCCATAGAGCAGAGTTCCTTCCGTTCCATGCACTTCTATGGTAAAAGGGGAATAGCTGTTCACGAAGCCGGCTTCCACCACACCGATTGCTCCCGAATCCGTATAGAGCGTCGCAACTGCGTTGTCTTCCACTTCCTTGCCCGTCACATATCCGAAGCTCGCGCTGACCCCGGTCACCTCTTGACCCAGAAACAGCCTGGTCAGGTACATGGGATGACATCCCAGATCAATCAAAGCCCCGCCCTGGCATTGCTCCAGGCTATAGAAATGCTCGGGAAGCCATTTGGCTGTTGCGCCGTTATGGGATAAGCGGACTCTGACATACGTAATTTCCCCTAGCAGTCCCTGGCTTAGAATGTCTGTAACCGATAACGTATAACCGTCATTCAGCCGCGGCAGGGACACGGTTAGCTTCACTCCATGAGTCTCGACCTCTGAGAGGATTTCATTCACCTCACTCAGCGTTGCAGCTACAACCTTTTCGGTGAAGATATGCTTACCTGCTCTGGCCGCCGCAATCATGACCTCCCGGTGCATCTGGGTTGGCGCATCGACAATAACGGCATCTATATCCTTCCGGGCAAGCATGTCATCCAAAGAATCATAGAACGGGACATTCAAGCTCTCTGCCGCCTTCCTGCCCCGCTCCGCATCCTCGTCCCATACCGCAGCAATTTCCGTATCTCCATGCTCCTGGGCCTGTTTCGTATAATCCCAGGCATGTACATGCCAAAAGCTAATCTTGCCAATCCTAATGCTCACCCGCCTGCACCTCCATATACATTATTCTGACATCATCTATAAAGTATCACATAATAAGCAGGATTTTTAGTAGATAAATGCGACATCGATTATATGGAATTACGACATCAGACAGGGAGATCGTATCATCCAGAGATTCAGCTACTCCCGCTGGGTGAACGCAAAAAAGGAGCTCAATATGAGCTCCTTATGTGTTAATTGAAGAACGGAGAGAGAGGGATACTCTCGCTGCGCGAGAGATTGCGAAGCAACCCTAACGAAGCTTATGCTCCAACGAACCACCGAGGGTTCTCATCCCTAGCAGGGAAGTTTAATCAAAACGGAGAGAGAGGGATTCGAACCCTCGCACCGCTTACGCAGTCTAACCCCTTAGCAGAGGGTCCCCTTATAGCCACTTGGGTATCTCTCCAAGTAATGGCTCCCCGAACAGGACTCGAACCTGTGACAACTCGATTAACAGTCGAGTGCTCTACCAACTGAGCTATCAGGGAACATTAACATGAACAAGGATTAATTTATCATGATTCTACAGGTTAGTCAAGCGCGTAGCGAGAGATTATGAGATCGTTTACATCATCAGATCCACTCACCGTCCAACGGCACGGCAACACGGCCGGACAAGCCTTCCTGTTCAAGGCGCTGCTTCAGTAGTTCCCTCGTCACATGGCAGTGGTTAATCGTATCCATATGCACAGCAATTACCGAAGCAGCCGGAGCGGCATGACACACCTCCACAATATCCTGTTCATTCATGGTAATGGGGCCTCCGCTGAGGAAGCTGGCGCCTCCGGCGTTGACAATAATCACCTCCGGCGCTTCCCCGGCTATCACCTGCTGAACCTCTTCGCACCAGATGGTATCTCCCGCCAGGTACAGCATAGGTTCGCCCTCCGCCCGGAAGACGAAGCCGGAAACCTTGCCCATTAATTCTCCTATCTCCCCTGTCCCGTGATGTCCGCCTGTACGTGTCAGGGTCACACCGCCCACGGACACAGAGCCGGTATCCATAATTTCTGTAACACGCCCGAAGCCCTGGGCAGCAATTCGCTCCCCATCACCTTCCTGGCAATACACCGGCAGTGCCTTGGACAGCGCTTCTGCCGCTGCTGTATCCCAGTGATCCTGATGCAGATGTGTGATCAGCACAGCATCCGGCTCCATCCACTGCTGAACCGGACCAGGCAGGGGTACCAGGGGATTCCGGCGTTCATCGCCCGAATTCATAATCGGCGGATTCACACCCTGCGCACTCAGCATGGGATCGATCAGAAACGTCGTACCGCCGTATTCCAGCCATAGGGTGGCGTGGCGGATCAGCTTTATTTTCATCATATGCACCTCTTCCCGGATCTCTTCCTTAAGATCAAATTCTGATACAATAAGTATAGATCAGCGCAAGAACAGAAGACATTGTGCCGCGAAAGAGATTCTTACGTTCTGCTTTCAGCCGGAAAGGAAATCACGAATATGTCCCCTTATCTCATCGACAACACCGATTACCGCATCCTTCAGCTCCTGATCGAAGATTCCACATTAAGCCATAAGGATATCGGGGCGATGGTCCATCTGACCGGCCAGGCGGTAGGCGCACGTGTCCGCAGAATGCGGGAGCTTGGCATCATTGAAGGCTACACCATCCGTTATAACCCGCTGCGGATGGGTCAGAGCATTCATGCCTTTATAACGGTTTTTCTCAGCAGCAACAAGGATCATCCGCCTTTTCAGGCTTTTGCGAAGACCCATGAGAGTGTCACTGAGCTGTACCGCATCAGCGGGGAAGGCTGTTACTTAATGCGGGTACGCACTGTGGATCAGGACGCGCTGACTGCTTTCTTGGACGAACTGCTGAAGTACGGCAATTACCGGGTCAACCTGGACATGGGCCAGATCAAATAGCATTAAGCATAAGAAATGCCAAGGAGGCCGACATGAATAACAAGATAGAACCACCCAGAATCCCAGATCCCGGGCTGCTTACGCCACAGGACATTCACACCCTTGCTTCCAAAGACGAATTCAGCCGCTGCCTCATCGAAGGAGCGCTCATTGAATATCAGGAGGCTACGAGGGTAGCTTTCGACAAGACTATTTTCAAAAACGTCACCATCACGGAATCCTCGCTGCAGCGCATCGAGCTTACCGATGTGATCTTCGATCATTGCGACCTGTCCAATGTGGATTTCAGCGACGCCTTCATACACCGGACCGAGTTCAGGGATTGCCGCTTGATCGGCACAGACTTCACCAGAGCGCGGTTTCAAAATGTATCCATTACCGGATGTATCGGGGAATTCGCGGTGTTTCGTTTTGCCAACTTCAAAGGGGCTTCCTTCGAGCGCAGCTCGCTGGTCAGCGCGGATTATTACCAATCCACCCTGAAAGACCTGTATTTCTCGGAATGTAATCTGGAGCAGGCCACGCTGGCAGGATGCAAGCTGAAGGGCGTTGACCTGAGCGACTGCGAGTTCACCGGCCTGCTGGTGGATCTCCAGGATCTGGAGGGCTGTATCATCTCTGCGGAGCAGGCGGCTTCTTTTGCCGGACTACTAGGTCTGGTTATCAAACATTAAGTAGCCGGACCCGCGCCCGCTTCTAGCGCAATCAGCTTCAGCTTGCCGGAGCATTTACCGCAGCGGTACCGCCCAGGATCGGCCCGGCGCTTACGCAGATATTCAGTGGCACAGACGATGCATACCAGCTTATACCGGTAAGGCTGCGGCTTACGGGCCTTGGCGCCCGGCAGGGTCTGACAATACCGGCTGCCGCCTACGCGGGCCAGCAGTGTTTTGAAATCAGCATCCCGGTGCATATATCCCCGCTTCGCAAGATGCAGGTGGTAGTGGCAGAGCTCGTGCTTAATGATCTTCTCCGTCTCCTCCCGTCCGTACATCGCCAGCTGCTGGGGGTTAATCTCTATATTATGGCTCTTGGTAAAATATCGTCCGCCGGTTGTCGTAAGTCTGCTGTTAAAGCTCGCCGTATGCCGGAAAGGCACGCCAAAGCTCTTCAGTGACACCTGCTCAATCCATTGCTGCAGCTCTTCGTTGCTCATACTGGTCATAGCGTTCCTTCACGGTCCTCTCTGCCTGAAATTAGATCACTACTTGAATTGTAACTTGCCCATACGCTACACTGTCAAGAAGGAAGACAAGTCCGGAGGGAGAATGAAACATGCCTAGAATGCGTTACGTAATTATGCAGCAGGATCAGGAATTGCTATTCGTGGAGATGCCGGAGGAATATGCTTACCAGCTAAGCGCCCTCAATCTTCGCCTGAACAAAGAAATCGACAAGCTGACAGCCGAGAATGTACCCGGACTGCCGCGGGCGGTGGCCGAATGCGAGGCGCTGGAGCTGCTGCGCGAAGAGCATCACTTGGAGTCGGGGCTGGCGTATATTAACCGGCTGGAGCAGGCTTTTGCCTCCATTAAGGAGGAGCATTACCCGCTGATCTCTCTATTGACCGAAATCCGGGCGCTCCAGGCCCAGCTGGAACAATGGTATGAAGAGGAAGAAGAACGGGTGCAGTAGCGCCGGTTCCGGGCGGCCTTGTGAAATTCGGCTTGGCTAACTGAAACTAACCGTGCACCTTTGGGCGTATTCCCCCATATGCTATCTATACACAGGAAGCATGCAGAGGAGGGGTACCCTTGCCACAATGGCTTCGCCAACAGCTCATGAAGGCCTATTTCAAGAAGGACTGCCGTCAGATTAGACTGCTGAATGAATGCTGGTTCTTTTACCGGAATACCGCCGATTCCCACGAGATGATCCAGAAGAACGTATAGGTTATGTCAAAAAAAAGCCGCGATCCCCTAAGGGGCATCGTGGCTTTTTGGCGTAAATCCGGCCAAGTCTGCGCTTGGCAGCCGGCTTATTTAAACATCGGGAATACGTATTTCACCAGGAAAAACAGAACTCCGAAGGTGATTATAATGTAGGCTGCATATTTAATGAACGTGGATGCGACCAGACTGGAATCCGATTTGCGGTGCACCTCTGTCCGTTCAACCTCAACACTTCTGTCCTTGTAATTCGGCTCCATCTTCAATCTCTCCTCTCGGGGGTTAGCTGCATGTCAACCATTAACCCGGGGATTTGGAGCTGAAACAGTAGTATAGAGGCGCAGGCTGCTTGTAAAATATGGATGTCGTCTTAATCGAAACGGCGGGTGCCTGGCCAGGAGCCCTGCAGCTTGCGGACCAGTACAATCTGTCCCGTATGATAGGCATCATGCAGAATCAGGCTCATTACCTCTTCGCCCGGCGCATGTCCAGAGCCGCCCCATTCATATGCGCCTTCTTCCAAAGCTACAATAATCTCGCGCAGCGAAGCATGAATGGACTTCAGCTTGTCTACCGCCTGTTTCCAATCCTCTTCCCCGCTTCCTGTTACAGTGAACGTTGCATCGTTGCTCTCCAGATCAGGCAATTTCTCCATTCCCTTGAGCTTACGCAGCAGACGCTCCTTATAATAAGTCAGATGGTTAACGTTCTCCCAGATCGAATTGCCCGCAGCTCCCTCCGGCTTCCAAACGGCCTGCTCACTGTTCACGCCTTCAAGTGCAGCACTAAGCGGCGGCTGCCAATCCTCCACATCCATCACATAATCCCAGTTCTCGATCAGCACATCGCTAATTTTGTTTTCCATTTGAATTCCTCCTGTAATTTGTGGATGTCAATGATTTTGTAACGACTAAACAACCATAATAACAGTTACACGAGCACTTTAACATATTTGCCGGAGTGTATCAAGTAACTAGCATAACTTGTTTTTAACTGTTACAATCAAAGGAAAGGTAACGCGAAAGGACAGATGAAGCTTGCTGTGGGTAGATTTCATGAACAGCTATTGGCGGAATTGGCGGACTAGTGACCGGAGCACGGACCAGGACCGGCTGGAGGACCCCAAGTGGCTGGCGGAGTGGCTGGCGGAGCACAAGCTGCCGGCGGCAGCTCCTCCCCGGCTGGAGGAGTTGGAGCAGCTCAAAGACCTGCGCGGCTTGTTGTGGGACGAGCTCCAGCGGCTGGTCGCGGGAGAGTCTCCGTCTACAGAACTGCTTGCGCAGTTAAATACTTACATGGGCAACGGGCCGGTTGTTCGCCGTGTGGTCTGGACGCCCGCAGGTGACGCAGAGATCTCACTCCAGCCGCAGGGTGCGGACTGGGGGCAGATTATGGCGGAGATTGCCGCTTCTTTTGCGGCTGCGCTGCTGGAGAAGGAACCTTCTCGCTTCCGCATTTGCGGGAATCCTGACTGTCTCTGGGTCTATTACGACGATACCCGCAACCGCTCGAAGCGGTACTGCGACGACAAGCTGTGCGGGAATCTGATGAAGGTCCGGCGGTTCCGGGCACGCAAAAAAGCAGCGGAGGGTGAAGCTTCAAAGGAATAATCTATACAGCATTCCGCTGGGTCAGCGGGGTCAGCGTAGTATTTTTGCCGGAGTGCTTGGCCGTATAGAGGAGATTATCGACTTCTTCGAAGAGCGTTTCTTTGGTGGTGCCTTCGTCATAGCTCTTGAGGCCAATGCTGACGGTCACCGCCCGGTTCTCCATCTCTTCATGGGACGTATGCGACAGCTCCTGGCGGACTTGTTCAATCAGCGCGTAGGCTTCCTCGAAGCTTTTCTCAAACAGCAGGATCGCGAACTCCTCCCCGCCATAGCGGGCCGCAATATCTGCGGGCGAGATGTGGTCCTTAATGATCTGGGCGACCCGCGCCAGCACCATATCTCCGGTACGGTGTCCATACTTATCGTTAATTTGCTTGAAATTATCGATATCCACCAGCGCAAGATGGAACGGGGCACCCTGGCTGCCGTATTCCAGCGCTTTTTCATAGAATTCGTGAAAAGAAATATGGTTATACAGCCCCGTCAGTGCATCGGTGGTCGACAGCTTGCGGATCACCGCGTTCTCGATCATCAGATCCTGCTTGGCCGTTAAGGTAGCTTCCAGATCGCTCGCCAATTCACGCCCGTTAATAATGACAATCCCCGCCACCAGGGTCCCGACTAGCAGGAAGAGCGGAATGGCAACCAGGTCGAAGTCTGTAAGGTAATACTTGAACCAGTAATCCCAGCGGTACAGAATGAAGAACGCAGCCGCTTGGAGGGCAGACGTGAACAAGGTCAGATCCAGCCGAAAAAAAATCGCCGACGCAATAATCGGCAACAGCATCAACGCCCCGATAATCCGGATATCCATATTCAGATGGATAATCATCATGGCAATAATCGTCCCCGCCACAAACAGCAGCACGAAGGAATACCTCGGTGCCGCAAAATCCACAAACTGCGTAATCCCCACCACCGCACTCATCAGCAGCGTCGGATACAGCAACACATCATAGTAGAACTCATGTGCCCCCATGGGATACGGCAAACATACAAAAGACCCCAGCTGGGCCAGAAAATGCAGAGCAATCACCAGCCAATACGTATACAGAAACCGCTTGACCCACTTCGCCTGCCGATGCGCCGAAGTCTCCGAAGGGCCCATGTAATCTCTCAATCTCAACGCTCTCACCTGTTGCCCCCGATTAAATTCACACATAGGATGTACACATTGCTCCTATTTTAACATGTCAGGGTCCGGGTCGGATACTCACTTGTGGGATATGTACGGGGGGAGTGGGGAGGGTGTGGGGGAGTGATTCCCACACTTCTATTTTCAGCTCAGGAAATATGGGATAATTTATAAATAGCGCTTAGCCGCTCCAATGGATGCGTGGATTCAAAGTAGTCTGAAACTAACTTCTTTTTTGTGTATGTACTCCCGTATATTCTCAATGTTCCTTTATAATATAAAGTATATTAAGTACAATGGGGTGTAAAAAGTGAGTATCAATTTTTTTGAGCACAGGGAGATAATTTCTAATAACATGGTGATCTTCTTGCGGTTGAGAGGGATCTCTAAACTGTCTTTATCAAAACAGACAGGGATACCCCGCCTTACCATCGACCAAATCATCAGCGGCGAAACTCCAAGCCCTAAGCAGTACAACTTACAACTCACAAATATTAACCATACCTATGAGTTACCCGAAGACTATTTCATCACTTCTCTCCCTTCAGTTCAACCAACCTATGCTTACTCCAGTATTGGTGATTCGGCGAAAGACCCAGTGGTTAGGGAGCTGTTGGATGGCTTGGATAACATTTTAGATATCTATTCTTTGTACCATTTACATTAAGGGACTGGGTATCAACATTATTCAATGTGCACTTTAGAAGTGTATTTTTTTCATGTAGGAGGACCCCTATGGAATTTGATAAATATACATTGCACTTTAAACTCGACCAAATTTTAAAAGTTCACAATATCTCAGTACTTAAACTGTCTAATGAGATAGGGCATCGAAGAACTACCATTATGGAATTGGTGCACAACACCAACATGGATAAAAAGAAAATATCCGCAGAGTTGATCATGAAGTTGTGTCTCTATTTTGAAGTTAGTCCTAACGATTTATTTGAGATACGCCTGAAGAAATAGAATAGGATTAAAAAAGCACTGAGTCCTGCGGCTGCGCAGATATTCAGTGCTTTTACTTATGAGTAGGGGCTAACCAGATTCTTGTAAATCAGCTAAACAAAAAGTTGGGACCCAACCGTATACGTTATTATCCGCCTTACAGTAAGTCCATTCGTTTAAGTGCTTTAACCCCCACAATATTTCCCCTTGAGTAACTGTTAGTTCATGCGCAGAATAATCTTCAGTCACTTTTGCAATATCATGGCTATCTGGAGAAGTTAAAATCTGCTTCGGCACCCCTCTTTGCTAGTGGACACTGATTTACAAAAAATCCAATTAGGAAATTGAGTCTCCTTTCGTATTTTTTAAAGTCCCAGGTTGGTATTCGCACATAAAAATGATAAATGAAGTGTGTTTGTGATGTTGTATAAGAGGAGATCCCTCCTATAGAGGATATCCCAAAGATATTTCAATCCACGCAATCATACAGAGTGCGACAATGCGCATTTTCCATAGACCACGAATTCAATCATTTCAATCCACGCAATCAAGTAGAGTACGACAGGTGATAGTAGTGAATGTTATCAGGTAATCCTTATTTCAATCCACGCACTCGTGTAGAGTGCGACGCCGAGGTTGTATCAATACTTTATCTACTGGCATATTTCAATCCACGCACTCGTGTAGAGTGCGACAGCGAAAAAAGTGTAACCCATGCTTTTCCCGCATTAATTCACCATCTGTCCCCTTATTCTAATCTTGAAAAGATATACAACCACCCTTGGCTTTTAAAGACTATCCTCTTATTTATAAACTTTCGACAAATTCTGAGGTGCGAAACCCCCGGAGATTTCATGGGAGCTTGGCATTCGCACCGAGCCCTCTCCTTCTATTTTAACCCATTTGATAGGTTCTGTATAACTATAACTTCTTTCAATTTTGTAGTTTTTTTGTCTTATCCACTGCGTTTTAAATTAAGAGACTATTCGATATACTGGGTAGGAATGTAAGCATCATGAGGGAAGAATCCTCGTAGAACATGGGAAGGAAGTAGACTCGATGAAAAAACTAATAGTAAGGTCCGTAGGTATTGTTGCCCTTTTAAGCTACATATTGGGGTGTACTGATCCTTCTCATATTCAAACTGCTGAGGCAAAAGCAGCTTCAACCCAGACCCCAAAGCCAGTAGCCAAAGCAGATAACATCAACGCACTAATTCCGGCCGGGTGGCACATTTTAGAGCCTGTCCTGGGAGAGAAGGCCATCGCCAAAGGTGATTTGAATAAAGACGGGATCTCAGATCTCGCAGCGGTCATTGAGAAGGATATGGTTATGGACGAGGCGTCTCCACGGTCACTCTTAATCGCTTTTGGCAGCAAAAACAATACGTATACCCTATCCATCATTGCCAAAAATGTCATTTTGCGATCGGATGAGGGCGGCATCTGGGGCGATCCTTTTGATAGCCTTACCATTAATCGGGGGTCTGTCCTGGTTAGCGATTACGGAGGGAGCAACTGGAGATGGTACAACAAGTATAGATTCAGGTACCAGAATCAGGATTGGTTTTTAATCGGAGCGACAAGCGGAAGCTACTTCACTGGAGCAACCACTATGGATCAAGCGGACGAGGATGATATCAATTTTTTGACCGGACGATTTATAGAGCGGAGAACGGACGAACAAGGACGTACCACCACAAGAAAAGGAACTCAAAGTAAAAAGGAGTTAATCCGGCTAAAGGAGTTCAACCCGGAAAATTTGCAATAACCGAGGGACCCTAGCGAAACATAGCGGACAACACAGCCCTACTCAGGCGTTGTCCGCTTTATTGTGCCTACCCACCATTTTGCAGCATCCAAAAGTTCCATCGCCAATAACAGCACATCGAGTTAGATCTAGCCCGTAATACGCCGCAGCTTGTTAGCACGTTACTGGTTGAGGTTTATGACATCCACAGCCGTCTTCAGGCCCATGGGACATATGTATGCAGCATCGTATTCACTTAATAGTATGTGGCAATATCATTTCTTTTATTTGACTTAAAACGCTAGGTGAGTATTCTTGTGGGTGCATAATAATTGCTACCAGCACACTTATTAAGATAACTGTAATCCAATAAAAGCTTTTAATTACTTTAGATTTTATTTTTCGAGTGATAAGTAGAGAAATCAAAAAAATAGTAGTATTAAAAAACAAAGTTGAAGGAATACTCAAAATTCTTCCAAGTCCAGTATAAGGAAAATATTCTATTAATAAAAATATGGCCAGTATACTCGGAATCATGGCTAGAGAGATTGTTTTTATTGTCTTTTCCATGTGGACTCCTAATCAATTTCTTGATTGCCAATCTCCAGGCTGCTCTACCAGATAGGAAAAAGAAAATTTGGCAGAATTTTTCATGATAATTCTTACGTTTAATCAATTCTAAATCAGTACAAATTCAGAAGATACAATAGTTTTGTTCCATTCTATAAGTACTGTGTATGAACCAGGCTCCAAGTTCAAAAATGTCTTGCTATCTGTATACTCCTGACCAGACTCCAAATCTATATAGTCCTTTATGGGAACCCTGCCTTCGTCTGCTACTTGATTGTCCTTTAATAACTTATATCTTGCTCCTCCAACGACAGTCACTACTTTATCGCTCTGATTTTTGAAGGTATAAGTTACGTTTGTTTCGGAACCTGAGTTGTCTACCTTAACGGAACCGGTTACATCGGATTGATTGGTATTGCTGTTAGCATCGGATGGTGTATTGGTAGAAGTGTTCGTGGCTAACGGCTCAGTGTGTGTTATTTCGGATTCCGTATTTGTCTTTGTGCAGCCTGCAAGTATAATACCAACAACTAAAACTAACATTATGAGCAAGCTATTCGTTCTCGTCATCATATCGCCTCCATGATACAAACAGACGATAACTGTTTTGAAAAAGTTTCAATTCCAACGTTTGGTCATATTCAGGTGACCTGCCCGGTAGCGTCTCTCGTACAACTAAACTTCCCTTTGAAATTTGAGATTACATTCGTGCGTTGTGGATGTAGCGTAATCCATAAAATTCACAGAACCCTTAAAGTTCAAATAAGCTTCATAACGCAGACGGATCGCAGGTAAAGTAATGAATTCTAGAACATTTTCTTTTGGAACCCACCTGCAATCGCTTGTTTCATCCGAAGTAGTTAGCTCCCCACCTACAACTGTGCACACGAAATCAAACATGACCTTCGTTGGAACATCAGTCACACCGTCATACCACTTATGGATCGCTGTATTAGATATAACACTAATTAAATGGCTAACCGTGGCCTCTATTCCACTTTCCTCTTTAATTTCACGAAGCACGCCATCAATCAGGTTTTCTCCAACTTCTGTTATTCCACCAGGATACACCCAACCATCGTCATGTGCTTTCACTAATAAGATATTTCCATTTCCATCTTCTACAATTCCGCCTGCCGATACAATATGTGTCGGGAACGTCATTTAAAGACCTCCTAATAGGGATAAAGTAACACCGATCAGCATCACCATTAAGCCCTTAATTTTAACACTCCCACCAAACGTAGTAGGTGCCTAGCAGCTCTGTAAGTTGGTTAATCGTAGCGAGACAATCTTGCGAATATTCATCTGAATATTCAGTGATCACAACACCCTGGATGAGCGGCATTGCAAGATAGAGCTTACTCAAAACTGCCGTTTCCACTGGAAAAGCTGGCTTTTCCCGAGACACGCGAATTCGCCATGATTCCATGAGCAACTGCTCATACTCTTCCCGTGTGTCCGGATCACTACAAAGCAACTGCTCAATATGTGTATCCGTCATGGCCGGCAACTTTGCTGCTTCAATTTCATCCTTATGTATTACGCGGCCAGCCAGTTTCCTCATGATCGCGTTTACGCCGATGTTAGCCGGGGAAGCTTGCATACGGGCTTCTTCCCATATGAGCTCGGTGACCTGCTTGCCAGCCTCCAGTGTGAACTGGAGACTTCCATTTCTATAGCTCATCGCTTCTAAAAGTTCCCCAGTTGTAATAGTCAGATAACCGCCGACAAATGCACTTCTGACCCAGGAGTCCAGATGATCGGCATGAAGAATTCCGTCCTTGTTCCTCAAGAGGCTACGCTTTGACCCATCTATATAGTCCATAACATCAGTTGTACGAATATTCGCACTGGCTAGGATGTCAACGATCTCCTGTGAAAACACGGCCTCCCGCGTCCATTCATGATGATCCACACCTGGAAGGGATTCTAGTGTATGACTGAAAGGCGCATGTCCGATATCATGCAGCAATGCAGCTGCCCGCAACGTACGATTATCCGGCTCAAAATGCGCTGTAAGCGCAAATACACCTAACGTATGCTGTAAGCGGCTGTAGGTATGGTGGGTATTAATGAAAGAAGCTCCTCCATGCCGAATGTAATGAAGCCGCCGCACCTTTTTGCTTCGGAGCAGTGCTTTTTCTTCATCAGTGAGCTGAATCCTGAGCTTCCATAGAGGTTCATAGATTTCATCTAAAGCACCATCCAGTCTTAACCTAAAGTCCATTCCAAGGTTTCCTCCTGTGTTCTTAAATTCTACGGACCAGTGAACAGTAGACGCAAACTGTGAAGTAGAAGTATTTACGAATTAGATTTCTCTTTGTACTTTGACCAATTTATCCAAGAGATGCATAAAAGACCTAAAGTCATAATAAGAAATTGCATTGGACCTCGATTAATATCGAATACAATTACGATGCCAGCAGTGAGAGGTATTAATATAATACTAATGATGGAGATCCATTTATATATATTTTGATCTTCCTTCTTTTCGTTTTTCATATTTTTACCCCATTTTCAAATAAAGTAATTAACCTATTATATCATGCTAACTTGATCTGATGTCCACACACTGCGCAGTCCGAATATGGGGCGTAGCAGAAAGGGAATTTTTTATGTACTCTACACCAGATACGGCCAGTGAAAACTAGACGCGTATTAATCAGCAAAGAGGCCCCTCCACTCCCTGTGAGTAAAGAGGCCTCTTCGTGCGTAGGATCAGAACTGATTTGCAGCTAAGTTTTGTAGCAGGAGATTGTTATATTTAGCCGCATGTTTTTGCTCCTCTGCTGTTGAAAAATATCGAAAGATATGGTTCGGTCTTCCGTTGTTTAGTGCATAGTTCGATAACGGGTTATAACGAAATGATGTTGTTATCCTAATTATTACAGTGATGTTAATTCATCATATATTAACACTCCCACCAAACGTAGTAGGTGCCTAGCAGCTCTGTAAGTTGGTTGATCATGCCGAGGCAGTCTTGCGAATATTCGGTAATCACAACATCTTGGATGAGCGGCATTCCAAGGTATCCTCCTGGGTTCTCCTTTATTTTTCAACCTCAAATATTGAATCGATGATGATTGGAAGATTGTCTCTAACCGAAACAGCTCCAAAGACTGAACATGCATGGATACCTTTAGCAACGCTTCAATCGCTGACTGTATTTCAAATGGTTCTATGGTTGTTTCGTAATCATACACTTATTTTCTGAATCTTCGAGCGGGATATTAAATATACCGGGCCCATTATTTCGATTGCGCCGTCTTTTACACGAATCGCACTCTCCTGTTCTGCCGCATATACATCAATCTCCTCCGATAAGGGGAACAGGTAGCCTTGAACGAAAGAGGCGTAATCGCGTTTCGAATGAGATTCATAGGCAAAAGGATTAAAGTCCAACCCATCATGAATCGTATCTATTTCAACGGTATGATCGGCGCTCTGCGAGGTTACCCATTTGGCAGCCATGTTCAACGAACCGGCGCTGGCCCCCAAGATAACGGCATTGCTGTTCTTAATCACATCGGTTAATTCATATTCCGCCAAAAAGTTGTTCTGTTGAACAGGATCTCCGCCGCATAAAAAAATGACCGACGCGTTCTGAATCCATTGCCGGGCCTCATCCTTCGGCATGCGGTAATCGATGAAATGGTTCTCCTTAAACATAAGATTGGCCTGATGGAGCCATGTCCATTCCGTTATATCCTCAAAGTTAATCTGCCCGTCTTCATAATCAGAGGGTTGAGCGCTAATCATAACAAGCGATTGTCTGTCTTGTAGATCCTCCTGCAACCACTCAACCAGCCCCTCTGGTAAAAAATCATTAAACCAACTGAAATAATAGTGAGTACTCAAGCTTCATCACCTCCATATGCAGGGTTTACCCCGTTAAAGCGGTTTAATTTAGCTTCAGCCGCCAGCATGGCGCTGGTAAGTCTCCGATGATTCCCGTCATGCCGGGCAAGTGTTCTGAAATACAGGCTGCGCACCATATTTTTCCCGTTCACTCTGGCAACTCTCTGTGCGCGTGTATCCGGCCATTCCGTACACTGCGCCAAGCTATGAATCCAGCCGGCAATCTCCTGCTGTGGTAGCAGCGATTCACTGATCATCGTGTCCACAACGTTAGCCATACGTTCGTCTTCCTCCTCGTCAAAAATCCGGACACCGTTATGCAGCATTCCTGTAATCGCCATAAGCACCTCGTGCTGCACCTCAATGTCACTTTCCTTATAGCGGATCAGCTCCTCCAGGGCATCTGCCCCGTGAGCTGCGGCATGAGCCCAGCCTTCGGCTGCCAGATAACCGCGCAGGTCCTTCTCCTCCTGATAGTAGCGAAGCAGCGAGCGCTTTAGATGCTGGAAGTCTTTTGGCGTCAAGAATGGTTGAATTCTGTCCCGTTGCATAATAAGAGCGATCGGCAGAACCGCGAATGCCCTGGTGAGTACGCTGTGGTCATCCACGCTTCCAATCCGGTAGAACAAATACCGGTCGTCCATCAGGACAGTCAATAGATGCCGCATTTCCTCATCTGTGAACTTATTATCGCGCTTCAGCCATATGTAAAAGGTAGAATAAATATGCTCACGAAGCTCAGGCTCCGGGTCACCAATATGCCGCAGCATCAGATCGGTAAAGTCTTGGATGCTTTCTCCCTCTCGCAGGATATACTGTTCTTCCTCCAATCTGTGCAGCTTGTGTATCAGTCCTGTCCGCGTGTCCTTCGTACCCCATTCATTGACATCTTCGTCCAAAATGCAAGCTTTCATCTAGTCGGTTCACTCCTAACCCAGTTATAGCGGCGTTATGTATTTCTCCAGCCGATATGACTACTATAAAACACAATGACTGACACCAGGGGGTCAGTCATTGTAGGATAGAAGCATATTTTGCATATATTGCTGCAGCTCCGCCCGTAATTCACGAGGCTCCAGCAGCTCGCACTCCTTGCCGAAGCTTAAAATGAACTTCAGCAGACCCTCCTCATGAGGAAATGTATCCGTAACGAGATAGAAGCCATCTTCACCCCGGCTAATCTTCTCTTTCTCAAAATACTCGGAAAGCTGCGCGCCAATTCGCGAAGTGAATCTCAACACAACCTGTATGCCCGCCTGCGAATAATTGTGCTCAATGACATCGGCGATCCGCTCTGCCGACAGCTCTCTTTTTTCAAACGGCAGCCCCTGCTCCAATTGCCTGATCCGCACGAGCTTAAATCTGCGGTAGTCCTTTCTGACCCGGCAGAAGCCGACCACATACCAATGGCCGTGACGAAAGTCAATCCAGCCCGGCTCTACCGTTCGCTCCAGGTATTCCATATCCCTGTTGATATAATCGAACACTAGCAGCCTGTTATCCGTGATGGCCTTGCTGATAATCCCAATGTACTCCTTAATCTCCTGCTCCATGCTGAAATGGGACAGATCCAGAGTCAGTTTATCCTTACCCGGCTCCCGCCTATAGGTATGTTCGACTTTTAGCAGAATGTCATTGAAAGCTTCGTTTCGGCCAAACAAGCCGTGTAAATTCTTCATTACAGCTACAAACGTATGAGCTTCATCCCGGTTTAAAAAGAGGCTGCTTATATTATAGCTGTCCATAATATAGTATCCTCCGCCTTTGCCGCTGGACGATGCAATAGGTATGCCGGCTTCGCCTATTTTCTCGATATCCCGGTAGATCGTCCGCAAGGATACCTCGAAATGCTCGGCAAGCGCCTTGCCCGTTACCGTACCTTGACCGGAGATGATCAGCAGCATGGAGAGTAATCGATTGACTCGCATGATTGGTGTGTGACGCTAAGTAACGTCTCCTCCTCTGGGTGGAATTTTTTTCATATTATTTCTTCGGCAAACACCTTGTTCATTATAGACAACGGATTCAAGTGAGACAGATATAACTTTTCTTGTTACATTTCCAACAGCTTTACGTATTAACATTTTAATGTGCATATTCATTGATCTGTATTAAACATTTGTTATACAATTTTGGGAGGTTTGATATGCCTGATTTATTGTTGTTACTATTCTTGTTTAACTTGTCTTTATTTCTGCTGCACGAAATGGATGCAATTCGACGTTCGGAATGGAAACTTTTTCTCGTTCTACAAGATATGGATGATGCAAAAGCCTATAAAGTGTTCACCTTTATCCATCTCCCCCTGTACACCATCATACTCGCTTTACTTTTTAGCCAATATCAGACGATTACGTTTTGGGTGCTAGATATCTTTCTCATGATCCATGCGATCCTGCACTTTTTTTTCGAAAAGCACTCCCGCAACGAATTTAAGAATACATTCTCTCGTTTCATCATCTATCCGATGGGAATTATTGCTGCTGTCCATTTATTATTGATTGCGAATCCGTGATTTTCTCGCTTAACTTGCAGCCATCACGTATAGTCACATTAAATCGCTTCAACTATCCTGCCAGTTAGCTTAATCACTTCGCTGGTTAGCAACCAAATGGATGTCTTCAAATGGTATGTACTTGTTTTGTCTGAGAGCTTCATTTCTTGCCCCCTATGGTATGGTGGCTTAATTCCGCTTACATAATGATATGTCTTCGTTCAATGCCAGCCACTGCACCGCCAACCCGAACCTGATTGATTTCACCGCTCTCGCTTAGGCGAAGTCCTGCCCCCTTTCGCAAACGCATTTAACGTATACACTTCCACATTCATGTTCTGATCGTCCTCTCTTTATCTTCGAAAAACTGATGTGCTCAACCGCAATCTTCTCTCTATAACGTCTTAACAGTGCCACTCTTCTTTTGCAAGCAGAACAGTTAATTTCTTGCCCAGCCTTTCGACTGCTCCCGGACCAGTGAGAGAAATGCTGCCGCCGCTGGCGACAATGCCTCATGCTTCCGGGTACAGACGGCAATCGGATTCAGCAGCGAAGTACCGTTAACCATCACACGCTCCACTTCCCCGCGTTCCACATTATCCCTAACCGCCAGGGAGGAGATGAAGATGGCTCCGTAGCCCGCGATGACGGCCCGAACCATCTCGTTCACCCCATTAAATTGTAGACCGACCTTGGGAGGACTCACGTTCAAAGCCCGGCATAAAGAGAAGAGACGCTCCCGGGTAGAACTTCCCTCTTCACGCAGAATGAAGGGAACCTTCATCATCTCCGCTAAAGTAATTTCCTGTCCGCCGTATGGATGGTTTTTCGGGACGATGAACCAGAGCTCGTCCTCCAGGAGTTCCTCCCATTCAATGCCCGGTTGCTCCTCCCAGCCGCCTCCGTATACGGCTACCTCGGCATCGTACTGTAGCAGCCCCTCCACCGCTTCCCGAGAATTTGCAGTATTCAAGACCACCTCTACGGAAGGATGCTCTTGCTTGTAGAGGGCCAGCCATTCCGGCAGCAGCAGATTAGCGGGCAGATAGGTTGCTACAATCCGCAAGATGCCGCTGAACCCGGCCTTGTATTCACGCACTGCCTCATCCAGCTCACGTTCCAATGCAAACAATCGTTTGGCATGGCTGGCCAGCATCTGACCCGCATCGGTCACTAAGATACCACGCCCCTTGGGGGCTAACAGCTGTATGCCTAATTCCTTTTCCAGATTACGGACCTGGGCCGTAACCGCAGGCTGACTGATCCGCAATTCCTCCGCAGCGCGGGTGACTCCGCCTTTTTCAGAAATGGTGTGAAATATTTTAAGGGCATGAAGATTCATAAGATGACCTGCCTCCTACATCAAAATTGATGAAGAACGAAATTATATATATTTTTCTGATGAATCGTTATGCTTTATTGTAAGGATAAGGGAAATTTTTCACAAGATTAAATAATTTATCGATGAAGGAGAGAATTTCATGAGTAAAACTAAAATCGTCTGTACCATCGGCCCCTCCAGCGAAAGCCCCGAAATGCTCCGTAAGCTGATCCAAGCCGGCATGAATGTCGCGCGCCTGAACTTAGCCCACGGTGAGCTGGAGGAGCACGCAGAATGCATCCGCCACATCCGGGAAGCAGCCAAGGAACTAAACCAATATGTGGCCGTCCTGCTCGATATCAAGGGTCCGGAAATTCGTATCGGCAAAATGGCCTCGGAGTACGTGGAATTGGTACCAGGAGAAACCGTGGTTCTAACCACAGAGGAAGTGCTCGGCACGAAGGACCGCATCCAAGTCACCTATAAGCAGTTACCCCAAAACGTGAAGCCTGGCAGCAGCATCCTGATCGATGACGGTCTAGTGCGTTTGGAAGTCGTAAATTCCGAAGGCACCGAGATTACCTGCCTCGTCAAGAACGGCGGCAAGCTGAAGCCACGCAAGGGCGTCAACGTTCCCGGCATCAAAACCAGTCTTCCAGGCGTAACTGAGAAGGACATCCTGCACATCAAATTCGGCGTTGAGCAGAATATCGACATCATCGCTCAATCCTTCGTCCGCAAAGCTGCAGATATTCTCGAGATTAAACATATTCTGAGTCAACACAAGGCCGACGATATCCAAGTCATCGCAAAAATTGAAAATGACGAGGGTCTGGAGAACCTGGACGCCATCCTGAGCGTAGCCGACGGACTAATGGTTGCCCGCGGCGATCTGGGCGTGGACTTGCCGGTGGAGGAGGTGCCGCTGGTTCAAAAAGACATGATCAAGAAGTGTAACCTGGCCGGAAAACCGGTTATCACCGCCACTCACATGCTGGAGTCCATGCAGATGAACCCGCGTCCGACCCGTGCAGAAGCAAGTGACGTCGCCAACGCTATTTTTGATGGCACCGATTCTGTCATGCTGTCTGGTGAATCTGCCGCAGGTAAATACCCGCTGGAGTCCGTCGAGACCATGGCCCGCATCGCAGCCCGCGCTGAGTCCGTCCTGGGGAGCTACGGCCGCTCCAACTGCAAGAGTAACGAGACTGGCACCAACGTGACCAGCGCCATTGGCGAATCTGTTGTCCGCACTGCCCTCACGCTCTCCGCCAAAGCTATTCTCGCCCTGACCGAAAGCGGATTTACCGCCCGGATGATCGCCAAGCATAAGCCCGCTGCACCTGTCATCGCCGTATCCACAAAGAAGAACGTGCTGCATGCCCTTTCCTTGACCTGGGGTGTAATTCCGCTGCTCCGCGACGAATCTGCTTCCAGCACTGATGCAGCCGTAGAAGCTGCCGTTGAACTGGCGAGGTCTGCCGGATACGTACAAAATGGCGACTTGGTGCTCATCACCGCCGGTATCCCTGTAGGCTACGCCGGAACCACTAACCTTCTGCGGGTTCACCGAGTTGGGGAAGGGATTTAAATAAAAACGGAGTTCGCATTTTACTCCAGCCTATTAGAAACGCAGATTGCCCCCGATCAAATCCTTGGTCATTGGATCAAAAAACATTGTAATCGGTCCCAGTAGGCCGTTCATTTCCGTATCAAGTTGAACGGATACAACAACATCTAACTTTCTGTCATCCATCCAATAGCCAACGTTTTTTCCAGACTCTAGGATCACTTTGGCTTTCTCTTTCGGCGTGGTTAAAGTGCTTCTTTCCTTGTCTGAGATTTGGGCCCAAGCTAGATTCCGAAACTCATCTTCATTTTTAAGTTTGTCATAATGGAAGACATAATAGTACCAGCCGCCGCCCAGATTCTTATAGTCATTCACATAGCTGAATTTCGAAGGATCGCCTTTGGCCATCTCTGGTAGGCTGAGGTAGGTTATGCCTTGTTGATACAAGTTGTCTTCAGCACCAAACAAAAAGTCAATACTTTTACTAGGGGCATCATTTAAGGAGGATATCCTCTTTACAATACCTTCTCGAAACAATGTTTGAGCGATTTGTTGAATTTCAGGGTCCTGGATGTTCTCGATGGAATAATCTTGTTGAAGTATGACAGGCCGAGTCTGGAACACTTTTTCATTCTCTAACAGATAATGGCCTAGAATATCAAAATCTTCACGACGGTTTTCAAAATATTCAATAACCCCAGTCTCTGGACGCTTCAACACTTCGCTAACGTTCAAGGGAATAATGAAATCACTTGCCCTAACATGCTCAGTTCCCTTGCTTTTCAAGCCAGCACATCCGCATACCGCCAATGCCAAACAAATTACAACTGAAATGAATTTCATCGGCCAAAGATTCATAATGCGGCCCCCCATTAAGACAAGAGTTGTGAATTCATGTCACGAAATGGCTTCTAGGTGGTGTTGTATAGGTATATAGGAAAGGAGCTAGAATTGTAGAGATGATAAGTTATAAAGGACGTCAGAGACACAAGGTGAAGTGACCCTCAGTATATCCAATGTTGTTTTTGACGGGGACAACCTTGTCATGAAGATCAGTCAGATTTTCTGTGAGAAGCTTGTGCCTGGAGGTCACGCCAGTGCATAATTCATACGACTTGTAGCATTAGCCTGAAATGCAGAATGAGAGTCTAGACTGTTTTTCTTAAAATTATTTCAATGATTTCTTCAGTTTCTCTATGGTCAGTATCTATGTGTTCTTGAAATCTACTCTCATTAAATGTAGCTACACTTGCTTTTGTATGCTGCTGGTACCAGACATCATAAGTGTTCCCGCGTTTTTCAATACGTTTTTTAATTGTGTTTTCGGATGCTAAGAGACAAAAATGAAAAACTTCTCGATCCATACTTTTAAAACCGTTGTAAATGTATTCGAAATTCACAGCTTTGTATATTGTCATAGGAACAATAAGATGTTTCTTGTACTTCTTCAATAATTCTTGAGCTGTCTTTACAGCAAGTATTCTCCATAATTCTATATCCTGAAAATCATCAGTTAGTTCCTCTTCATCTTCTGTAATGATCTTTCTTAACATATATCCAACTTCCTCAGGATCATAAATCATGCTATTTGGAATTAAGGGTTGCAGCATTTGAGCAGTCGTAGTCTTACCAGAGCCAAACGCTCCGTTAATCATAATAATCAAGTGATCACTCCTGGATTCATAAATAAGTTGATTATTTACTCCTCAACCTCAAATATCGAATCAATAATGATGGGAAGATTGTCTCTAACCGAAACAGCTCCAAAGACTGAACGGGCATGGATACCTTTTTCTCCGAAAACATCCAGCATCAGATCAGAACAGCCATTCAGCACTTTATGATGCTCTTCAAAACTGGCGACCGCATTAACAAAGCCCTGAATTTTAACCACTCGTTTCACTTTATCCAGTGTATCTAAAACTGTTTGTAGTACGGCCAAAATTTCAATCCCCGTTTGTCGTGCAAACTCATAACCTTCTGCGGTGGTATACTCCTGACCTAACTTACCTTTAGGCGTACCAGCAGGCCCCTTGCCTGAAACGAACAACAACCCGTTCACTTTTACGTAATTTGCGTATTTGGCTGCCGGTTCGCTTGCATGGGGGAGAACGATTCCTAATGTTGCTAATCTACTAGCCACTGTTTGATCAGCCATTTTTCAATCTCCTCACTCATTAGATTTGGAAAAATTAAAGTGAATTTTAACGCTTTCATGGCATCCTATCCTCTACGTTTTTCAGCCTATCTTATCGCAGAGAACACCGAATCAGGTTCTACCACCGCTTAACCCAAACGGGCTCCAGGCTCGAGTAACCCATGGCTTGCAGCAGCTCCCAAGCATTCTCTATCGTATGCTGCTTTCCTGTGAGCCACAACTCAGGTTTTTCCCGTTGTATGTAAAGAATAAGCTCGGAAATATGTCTCGGTTTGCCTAGATGAATGGTGGTTTGGGAGTTGTTTTTGTATGCTGAAATATCATAAAACTCCCAGGAGGTGTGACGATCCTCTTCAGGTGGAGTGACTGCGAAAATGAGCGTGATTTTTGTGGTTTTATCTTCCTTGGGTGAAATATTTAACGTGAGGCGGGAACCACCCACATGCCAGTATACAAAAGGCCGGTCTTGGACGGTTAGTTGTCTGATCTGAGTTTTTACCGTAGGACAATCCTCCTCATCATATCATTGTTGTATTTTAACATATTAAGGAATCACCGTCGTCCCAATCCCATTAGTAAATAGGGTATCTATCAGCTTGACCAATTCTTCCGACGACAGATCTTTGTCATTCCGTATCCACAGGCGAAACATCGACATTAGTGTGGATATGTAAAACTCAATGATATAGGGTGCTAAAGCTTCATTTGCCGGAAGGTCGACAATTAATCGCTCAAAAGGAATTTCTCTTTTCAGACGTTCAATAAAACGAACAGAACCATAGTCGCCCAAGAGGGCTTTCAGGATTGAAATTTCCTCTGCATTCTCCAGGCATTGAAGAGCATCTTGGAAGGTATGTGTGGAGAACTCTCTGCTTGCCATTTCCTCTTTAATGGATCTAAAAACACGCTCTTCCACGTAATCCAACAACTCATAGATATCCGTAAAATATTGATAAAAGGTACTGCGGTTATATCCTGATCGCTTTGCGATCTCTTGGATGGTTATTTTTTCAATGGGTTTCTGGCTATATAAATCGCAGAATACATTGATGAAGGTTTGTCTTGTTTTATCCGTAATTTCAGGTTGCTTATTCATTATTGGCCTCCAGTTTCTGTACACCGATTACACGACAGATTTTAAAAATCTGATGGTTGATGGTCCTATAGCGCTTCTATACAATAAATTATACAACACGTTGTTGGATAATCAACAAGGATTAATATATAGGCTCAGGAGGCTAATATGAGAATTTTATTTTTCGGCAGAGGTGTCATATCGGTCCAGTATGCTTGGGCGATGGAACAGGCAGGGCATACCGTGGAATTTTACGTTAGAGAAGGGAGGAAAGAAACTTTTGGAAGCAGCATTAAGCTTGAAATGTGGGACGCACGAAAGGGGAAGCAGCTCATAAAAGAAAGCTGGAACGTTACATTGCATGAGAAAATCAGTCCCGGTTATGACCTCATTATTGTGAGTGTCAACACGGAACAGCTTCCGGCAGCAGCACAATTATTATCGGCAGTTGCCGGGAGCACGCCTATCCTCATCTTCAATAACCTTTGGCAGGATTTGAAATCATCGATCCCGCCCCTGTCTATGAACAATGTGGTCTTTGGATTCCCGGGAGGCGGCGGTGGCATTGAGGACAACAGGCTTAGAGGCGGCTTTTTAAAAATGCTGTTTCTGGAGCAGCCACGGGCAGGCACTGAAGCTATTAACAACAAGGTCAAAGTGCTATTGGAAAGTGCCCATTTTAAAATTCGTTGGATCAAGGATATGCAGAACTGGCTCTGGAATCACTTCGCCATGAATGCGGCAATGGAAGCCGAGGTGTTGAGACTGGGAAGTTTTGCGGCAGTCTTGGATCATAGCGACTCCTTCGCAAATGTTGGCAGGAGTATGAGGGAGATGATTCCGGTAATAAAAGCCAGAGGCGGAAAAGCTGATGCGACTTCTCTGCTGCTGACTAAGATCCCGCCGGCACTTCTCGGCACGCTGTTTAACAAGGTGATTTTTGCGAAGGGCAGCTTGGCGCGCCTTTTCATGGAATACAACAATAGTAAAGCAGGCTTTGCGATACATGAAGTTGTGCGGGAAGCGAAAAAGTTAGGTATAGCTTTGCCTCGGCTTGCTGCGGCTTTGGAAAATGCTAGGCAAAACATAGCAGAAGTATCCGGATAGGAAGGGTTTAAGCTATTTTTCGAAACAGAGTAATTCTGAGTTCAATCCACGCACTCTACACACGTAGAGTGCGACTGCATCCAAATTAACAAATACATAAACACAAAACACTGCAAATAAGCCGGACCGCATACTTATGAATGCAGGCCGGCTATCTCTGTTACTTTAACTTGACTAGGGCCTCGGTATGGTGCTCTCTCTCGCTCTCCCAAGTGGACTCAGAGGGCCTTATTTCGCGAAAAATCCAACTTTCCCAGCATTCGCGGACTACAGGGCTGTTATTGATGGATATGCCGCCTGAAAACGCCTCACAGGGAGACAATAAGCGCACCACAGTCCGCAAACCGGTAAAGAAGTAACCATTCTTTGAAAATAACGTTCCTCAGGTCCGCGAAGGAGCATGGAGCAGCAGAGTTGGGTAACCAGACGGGTTCGCTCCCTCAACAAGCGTATTTCTCAGGAGCCTTACGCCGCCGCCCCTCCAATCCCCCACGAAGCGCCTCATTCCGCCCCCGCTCCCCCATCAAGCATTCATCAACACCTGAATGCGCTCCACATCCTGGCTGAATTTCTTCGCAAGGCGGGCTTTGCCGAGGTTGGACTTCACGATCTTCTGCATCCGCTTGTCATCCGTTACTGCGAACTTGGCGAGCATGCGGAAGCCTTGCTCGGGGGCGCGTTCCACGAAGACGCTAAGTGCGTACTCCAGACCTTTGGAGAGAACGCGGAATGCTTCCGCGCCGTAGCGGGTCTGTCCGGCGGCAATCTGGTCCAGGATCTCCTCGGACAGCTCCAGCGCATACAGGACATTGGCCTGCTCCTTCAGCATCGGCGGGTGGGCCAGGGCGGCAACGAAGGCCCGCTGCTCCAGCGCGTTAGCCGTGCCTTTCATGCCATCGAACAAGGTTCGGAGCGCGCCGAAGTCCTGCTCCCCGATGCGCTGCAGCGCCATCGCTGCCGCCTCGCGCATCCGCCAGCGGGCATCATTCATCGCCGCCCGGCAGCGCTCCAGAATGGTCTCCTGGCGGGCAGGCTCCGCATAGCGGTAATAGCTGCCCATCGCCTGGAGCGCGCAGAACGGCAGGAACTCGCGGGGATCATCCGTCGGCGCTTCCGCCTCCGTCTTGCCGGTCCACTCCACAAGCAGCTCCCAGGCTTCGCTGGCCACCCAGTCCGATGCGAAAGCATCCGCGAAGGTGGAAGCCGCGCCCAGATTCGCCCGGGGTCCCGGCAGGTTCGACTCGCCCATGAGACGCTGCTCCAGTTCCCCGAACCTCCCGGCCTCCTGAAGATCCTCATAGAAGACGTTTTTGGTTACTTTACTATTCATCTCAGTACCCCTCCATCATTTTGGAAAAGCCATCTTGATCTGCTCCTCGCAGAACTCCTTACATACATTGTTGCCCCAGAACAACCCGTGGAAACGTGTGAGCACAATCGTATCCTCGCGGATCTCCACCAGCCCTTCCTTCACGAACTTGTCGAACAGCTCCGGGAAATGCTCCTCCGGGAAGACGCCGAATTTGCGGCGGAACTGCTGGCGGTCAATCGCTGTACGGCGCAGGCCCATCGCCAGGAACTGGTTGGGCAGATCCTCTGCCTTCACTTCGTAGCCTAAAGCAATGGGCAGGTCGCCGGATGTAATCTTTTTCACATATTCAGGGAGTGATTTCACATTCTGGTAGGCATACCCGCCCACGTCGCCGAACGCCCCCAGTCCGACAGAGAGCAAGTCCAGGTAATCGTCAAAATGCTTGCGGCTATACACATGATGGCCTCCCGGCCGGACGAAATCATAAGTCGATTCCACCGAATAGCCCTGCGACTCCAGATAACGGCAAGCCTCTATATACATCTGCTGCTCCAGCTCAAGTCCGCCGCAGGCCGGAAGCTCGCCGCTGGCAATGCGCTTCGCCAGACCGAAGCCGGGAATAATCTTCAGCGGAAACAGCGTGACATGACCGATATCCAGCTCCACTACCTTCGCCAGATCCTCAAGCCATTCCTGCATCGTCTGGCCCGGCAGATTGTACATCAGGTCCAGGCTGACGTTCGCGATGCCCGCCTCTCTGGAATCCTGAATCGCCCGCCGGGAATCCTCCCCGGTCTGAAGCAGCCCAAGACGTCTGCCCAGCTCATCGTTGAACGTCTGCACCCCGAGACTGATCCGGTTCACCCCAAGCGCCTGAAGCAGCTTCAGCTTGGCAGCGGTGAACGAGGCGGGATTGCCCTCGAATGTGATCTCTTCGATATTATGCATAGGAAGTGTAGCCTGTAGCTGCTCGAATAATGCGGTAATCTCTTCCTCGTCCAGCACGCTTGGCGTCCCGCCGCCGATATATAGCGCCTCCACTGAGCAATTGCGGATCTGCGGCGTCATCCCGTACATCTCCAGCTCGCGGAACAGTGCAGCCAGATAATCCTTGCGGGCTCCCTGCTCGTTGAACGCCTTAGGGTACGGGCAGAACGGGCAGATCGAGTCACAGAAGGGAATATGTACATAGACCAGCTTGGAGCTTGCCGCGGCTTGATTCAAGTTCATGAGTGACGGCAGCCGTTTGCTGTCCTCTGGCGACACCGGTGTGTTCCCCATCGGATAGTGCCCTATCCCGATCTCCCGGAACGGGTACACAGGCTTGTTCATTCTATCAAGTCCTTCCTCCAATTGAATTCATAAGCATATCTTTATAGATGTGGCGTGATGCGGACAGAGCATCGGTGAGCAGGTCAGCGCTGTAGTCCTTGGACTGGTAGTAGGCTGGAGCAAGCAAGTTATCCTCAGCCCGGATCACCTGCTCCTGTAGAGCGATATGGTAGAGTGCAGTGTGAGGATAGACACGAATGCCTTGGCTGGCCAGAATATACACAGGGTTCATCTGATTGACCACCTGGACCGTCTCTTGCACCGTCTCCGCATCCTCTCCCGGCCCGCCGAACAGCAGCGATACCGAATAGGGGAGCTGATAGTGTTCCAGCAGGTGTCCCAGCTCAACAAGCTGCTCCGTGGTGAATTGCTTGCCCATCCGCCGGAGCATCTGCCGTGAACCCGAGTCGGCCCCGATGTCCACGAAGCGGCAGCCGTTCTCCTTCAGCGAGCGGATCAATTCCTCCGTAACTTGAGCCGGGGTCAAGGCGCAGCTCCATTCCAGTGAGGGGCTTGTGCAGCCGATCAGCCGGCAGAACTCCACCGTCTCCTCCACCTCATGATTGAACACACCGTCTACAAAAGTAATATTATGCACCTGATAGTCATTCTCCAGGATCTTCATATCTTCACTGAACTGCTCCGCAGGAATCCGGCAGGCACCGGCATTCATGTAGCCCTCCGAGCAATAGATGCAGTGCCGGCTGCAGCCTCTGGAGGC
The DNA here is from genome assembly GCF_038595095.1 of Paenibacillus sp. FSL P2-0089. Classification (NCBI taxonomy): domain Bacteria; kingdom Bacillati; phylum Bacillota; class Bacilli; order Caryophanales; family Paenibacillaceae; genus Paenibacillus; species Paenibacillus sp. FSL P2-0089. The sequence continues at coordinate 1,043,336 of NZ_CP152006.1, read as the reverse complement.
CTGGTAGCCCATCGAGGCTTTTTTGATGCGGGGGTTCGGGATAAAATACTGCGGAGCGAACAGCGGCTTCGGCGGAATACGGCTGTACACCGGATGATAGGCGGGATCTGCATTACGTACCGTGCCTGCCTCCGGGGCTTGCCCCCGCTCGATCTCTCGGGCCAGCCGCACCGCTTCCGCTTCGCCCCCGCTCCCCTTGATGCCGTAATCCGCCCCCAGCTCCTTCACCAGTTCGCCCGGCATTACCAGCATTGCAGCCCCGCCAAGCAGTACCTTGGCTGAACTGCAGGCACGGCATACCTGCATGACTTGCTGTAAGAAAGAGAGATAGCTCTCCGGCTGCTGGATCACCTGATTATCGATGTTGCGCACCGAGAGGCAGATCAGATCCGCTCCGGTGACCCGCAGCTCCTCGCGGAGCGCCTCCAGCGGCTCAGCCACAAAAGCCAGATCCAGAAAGCGTGCCTTAAATCCGGCAGCCGTGAGGGCCGAGTAGACCATCCCCGCCCCGACAGGCAGGACCGGCAGCGGCTTCAGCAGCGTATTCGTAGACACCACCAGTATTCTCATGCTTCACTCCACCCGCTCTTCCTCATTCAAATGAACATCCAGTCCGGGTTGCGCTCCCGGTACGGCGCACAGATACTGTTCGCCTGCTCCAGGCTCAGCTGCGGGGACATGAAGAATTTCGGATGAAGCAGCTCATCCGGCTCCGGCGAACCTGCATAGCTGTACATATCGGTGGACGGCAGAATACGGATGCCGAACAAGCCGAAGATGCGCTGCACCGCAAGCTCCTCCATCAGCTCCAGCGTCTCGTGCAGGGTCTCCGCCGTCTCCTCCGGCCCCCCGATCAGCAGGCAGAAGCTGAAGTCCAGCGCCTGATCGCGGCAGAGCTGGACCACCGACCGGATCTCGGCCTGCCGGAAGTTTTTCTTGAACGACCTGAGACAGATATCGCTGCCTGAATCAATGCCGAACTCCACCTCCGTACACCCGGCCTGCTTAAGCAGCCCGGCGAATTCTGCCGTAAAGAACCGCGGATTCAGAAAGCAGCCCCAGGATAACGGAAGTGTCCGCCCGATCAGCTCCCGGCAGATTTCTTCGGCATGCTCCAGGGGATAGTTGAACACACTGTCCACGAAATCAAATGAGCCGATGTCATACTGCACCACCATCTGCTCAATCTCATCAGCCACCCCCTTAGGCGACCGCAGACGGACGGCCCGGCCCTCCAGTGACGGGTAAGCACAATAGGTACAGCTTAGCGCACAGCCCCTTTTGGTCAATACATTATGACGGACCCTACGCTCCACATCATAGCTGTGCAGAAACCCGCTGCGGCTGGGAAAATACTCCTGATCCAGCTGTTCAGGCGCATACGGCGACCAGTAATTCCATTCCCCGGCCCTTGTCCTGAACATGAGCCCGCTTACTGCGGATGGCACCTGCCCCGCTTCCAGCTGGCTAAGCAGCTCCACGATACTGTCACAGCCGTCACCGACAATGCCGTAATCGGCTCCCGTCTCCTGCAGCCACTGCCGGGGCAGGAGCGAGAAGCCCGCCCCGCCCAGAATGATTCCGGTCCTGCTATTCCATTCCCGCACCCAATCCACCATCAAGCAGACCTGATCCACGAAGCTCCGGGGATACTGCATGCAGCAATTATCCAGGTTACGGATCGACAAGCCGATGTAATCGGGCGCATAGGCGTTAAGGTAATTCGTAACGGCCTCCCGGGTGTACTCCAGCTGAGTCATATCCAGCATGCCTGCCTCCCAGCCGGAAGCGACAAGACTGGCGTGAATATAGCTAAGACCCAGCGGGAATACAGGGGGCCGCTTCTCCGTATTCGCCGAGATCAGCAGCACTCTGCCCATGCTCACTCCCCCTTAAGAAAAGTGAGCGCGGCAGCAGCTACGTCTTCGCCCGCCTCAAGAAACATAAAGTGTCCAGCGCCTGGAACCGAATGCATCCGGGAGTCCGGCAAATACCGGTTCAGCTCCAAGGCCTTGTGCAGCGGCGTAATCCGGTCCGCCTCCCCGGTAATAATCAGCGATCTCTGCCGGATGCCCTGAAGGATCGGCCGGAGATCGGGATGCTTGATCTGAATCATCAGACGGTGGGTCGCGGCAGGCAGCCGGGACCAGCCCTCCAGAATCTGATGCTGAACCTCCTCATGGCCCTCGGTGAAAAAATACGGAACCGCCGCCGCATTCGTCTGCCGCACAGCATCCGGCGTGATCTCTTCCCCATGCTCCGGCCGCTTGAACGGAACCGCGAAGGTGGCGGCGGCCCCCATCAGCACCAGCTTCTTCACCCGGTCCGGCTCACGCGCAGAGAGCAGGAGCGCAAGCGTGCTGCCCAGGGAATGCCCGATGATCGAGACCTGCTTCAGCCCTTGCTCATCCAACAGCCTGAGAATATCATCAACCATGTCCTCCAGGGTGAAGGCCGGACCGGCGTATTCCGATTGGCCGTGTCCGCGCAGGTCCGCGCGGATCACCTGGTAATGAGGCTCCAGTGCCCGGGCCAGGTCCCCGAAGACGAGCGAAGAGTCCCGGTTGCCGTGCAGACACAGCACGGCCTCCCCGGCGCCCTGCCGGCTATAAAATAAAGGTATCCCCTTAGTCTTCAGCATGTAGTGTGTATCCTCCCTTGAACTTCCTGGCCGGGCCGCTCATACGACAGCTTCCTCCAGATAGTCCACGACCCGGTCTATATCCCGGCCGTCTGCTTCATCGACTGCAAACAACCGCCACTCCCCGGGGCTTCTGCCTACCAGAATAGCCGGCTGTCCAGGCGCCAGGGTGCAGCGTGAGGCCAGCTTATCCTCCCAGTCATAGTAGAGCATGAAGCCGGGAACGGTCTGGCTCGTCTTCTCCTTCACGAATTCATGCGTGATGAAGTGGGGCAGCTGCCCCACTCTTGCAATCAGCGCACAATCTGCGCTCCCGCCGAACTGCTGCTCCAGCTGTTCCAGCAGCGGCCCGCAGCGGAGGCTGGCCTGCTGATCGCCGATAACGAAGATGCGCGGCTGAATCGAAGCCAGTTCACCGAGCGTAACCTCCTCATCCCGGACGTCCTGCACAGTGAAGGGAGACCAGACTTCAGCCTGCACCCCGCGTTCCTGGCTCGGCTCCATAGGGTCCTGGCTCGGCTTCATAGCATCCTGCCCCCCGCTTCCCTGCTCTCGCCCTGCCCCCGACTGCCCGGGAAGGTCGAAGTAAGAGAAGCCCAAGGAGGAGGCTACCCGCATCCCGACCGCCCGGGCCATCATCTTCGCCTCTTCCGCTTCTTCAATCGGCTTGCTCCAGGAGCGCTTGCGGATGCCCGGCTGGCCGTCATATTCAATCAGGCTGATACCCGCGCTGGCAATCATCGACAGCTTGATCGCCGTGAAGCAGGGCATCAGCGAGGCCAGCGCCCATTCATGCCCCGGTCCCGCTGCGACAACAATCTGTCCGGCGACCTTGCCCTTGAACGCTTTGCCCTTCACTCCGGCTACCCGGTCGTAATTGTAGTACTCGAAGTCCAGATCCTCGTCGCTGCACGGCTCGCAGCGGTCGATCCAGTTCTTCCAGACGGCTGGAAGCGAGAGCGCATAGACCGGGGAGGCGAAGACGAACCCGTCCGCCTCCTTCAGCTTGTCGTACAGCTCCGTCAACTGGTCCTCCGGGTCCTTCAGCAGGTGGCAGTGCTTGCCGTTCATGCAGTTGCCGCAGCCGTCACAGGGCAGAATGTTGTAATCATTCAGCCGCAGCAGCTCCGTCTGCACCCCCTGCTCCGCTGCGGCTTCAAGCGCAACGGAGAGCAGATATTCGCTGGAGCTGTGATGCTTCTTCATGGACCCGGCAAGCCCGATGATCTTCTTCATCCGGCTGCCTCCTCTAAGTCCAGCTCAGCCGTATCGAAGCCCAGTGCCCGCAGATCACTAAGCGCGAACATCCGGAAGTCTGCCGGGGTACACAGTACATTGGCCTTGGCGACATCCTGCCGTAAGACCTGGGCACTTCCCCGGGCAGCCGCCAGCTCCTCGGCCTTCTTCCGGATCTCAGGCCCGGCCATATCACGGATGAACTCAGGCTTGCGCCCAATGACTGCGCCCAGAAGACTCTCGCCCTCCGCGCTCCAGACTGCCTTCACCCCGGCCGCTGACTCGAAGAAGCTTCCCGAAGCGAGCGCCGCGAACAGCTGCTCGAATTCCTTCAGCGCTTCATCTCCGGGCTTCGCCATGGATACGGTCCGGCTGGCCCATTCGGCACAGTAGCCGCACTTGTCACAGTCCATCCGGTCGCAGCGCTTCGAGCGGAAGCCCTCCAGGAAGCCTTCCATACTCTTGTTGTCGATGCTGGCCTGGAAGCTGAACAGCAGGCGGTAGACCTGTCTCATTTTGTCGGACGGTGCGAAATCCTCCTTGATGTTCTTCGAGAAGTTCGGCATTTCGAAATCGGCTTCGGCCATCCGCGAATTAAGCAGGCTAAGCAGGTTCCCCTCATACTTCCGCTCGGAGTAGGACTGCGCAGTCGCGGCAATCTTCTCCGTGGTCTTCATCCGCTCGGTCAGCTTGAACTTGTGGTAGCCCAGCTCTTCATAGATATACATGTCCTCCGGGCGAATCCACTGCGACTTCAGCAGCTCCTCCGGGTGCTGGAGCTTACGCTCCGTACAGCGCAGCATATAGTAATCCAGCGCGAAGCCGTCCGTCACATGGTTACACTGCGAGGCATGGCTCTGAAAGTTCGCATGATTCTGGCGCATCGGGCAATCCAGCATACAGTCATTGGTCGCAATGAGCTGATAGTCGAGGCGGGTATTCTTGCTCAGGCTCTCCAGGAAGGCGAAGTCACGGTTCCGGCTCTCGGGCAGGGTAATCTCGCTGACGCCTTTTTCCTCGAAATACCGGGCTTGTCTGAGCGTATTCACATTAGCAAAGGTAGACAGACTGATCTTCACATCCGGCAGCGCGGTGCGCACCATATCAATCAGCATCGGGAGCGATACCGTCACATATTCCGGCTGCAGCGTGCCGATCCATTCCAGCAGCTCGCGCAGGCGGTAATGGAAATCCTTCGTGGTCTCCAGGTTATCCAGGCAGGTAGCGTTCAGCAGATAATTGAACTTGAACCCGTAGGCATGCAGCAGCTTCACATGCTCCTCCACCCTCGCCCGGTCTATGGTTGGCAGTGCAAAGGTTGGTCTTCCGCCGCCCACCAGATCAGAGGACAGCTTGCCATAGAAAACATCCACATGCGAATCCTTCAGCAGGATAGGCAACCGGTCATCAAAGTTGGTGCCAACAGACAGCTTCATCCCTTCAGCTCCTCTCCGGCAGCCTCAGCCGGCTTTTGTCCGCGTGCCAGCTTCACACGGCTCTCGAAGGTCTGCTGGTTCGCTTCCGAGAAGAATTCCTTGCAGACGTTGTTGCCCCAGACAATACCTCTCGCCGACAGGCGGATCTCATGCTCATCCGTTTCCAGCAGGCCTTTGGCTACCAGCTCATCGATCGTCGTACCGAAGACCTCCTCCGGCTGGAATCCGAACATGCCGGTGAAATCCTTCCGCTTCACGGACAGCATCCGCAGGCCCTTGGCCATCATGCCGTGCATCGCTTCCAGATCATCCGCCTGGCTGGCGATGAAGACGGACAGGAACTGCTGCTGGAGCCGGTCACTGTACTCCTGGATATCTCCCTGGTTGATATACATCAGCTTATTGACATAACCGAAGGCGGCCGGGCCGTGCGCGAACAGATCCTTCTGCTGGGTATAGTACAAGAGGACATGCCGGTCCTCGAAGCCCGGCTTGGCGAAATCCCACACGCTGTACTGGACATAACCCTCTTCCTGCAGCAGCCGCTTGGCTTCCAGGTACATATCCACTTCCAGCTCGACACTGCCGGTAGGGGGAATCTTGCCTTCCTTGATCATTTTGAACAGTGCTGTGAAGGGTACTACACACAGAGAGAATACCGTGATATGGTCGATGCCGAGCCGCACCGCTGTTCGCACATCCTCCAGCCACTCCTCCATGGTCTGCTCAGGCAGGTTATACATCAGATCAATCCCGATGTTCTCGAAGCCCGCCTCCTTCGCTTCCTCCAGCACCTCGAAGGCCCGCCGGGAATCATGGCTCATCCGCAGATGATGCCCCATCTTGTCATTGAAGGTCTGGATGCCGATGCTGATCCGGTTCGCCCCCTGGGCGCGGATGGCCTGCATTTTCTCCAGCGTCAAGGTTGCCGGACTGCCCTCGAAAGAGATCTGCGCATCCGGCGTCACCCGGTAATTCGCCTGGACACTCTTTAGCATCTCCACCATCCGTTCAGCCGACAGAGCCGAAGGCGTTCCGCCCCCGAACGTCACTGCACTGATCGTGGACTGCGAACCATACGGGGAAGAGGCATAGATGCCGATTTCGGCCTTGACGGCCTCCATGTACTGCTCCACCTGCTTTTCCTGATAGGCCATCTTGTTGAAGGGGCAGAAGATGCAGACCGAGGCGCAGAAGGGAACATGGACATAGACTGCGCCAACATTATGCGCCGGCGGCTGGTCACCAAGGCCCATTGTTCCGTAAATATCAGCCGGGGTAACCTCGGTCACAGGATTGGGATAGTGGGACACACAGATAGGATCTCTATGGGGATAGACATTGTAGAAGGATTCACGGGTTGTGGTCTTAACTGCCATGATGAACACCCCGCTTGGCTTCCACAGCCGACAATGCCGCAGCAAGGCCCGAGGAGACCGCCTCAATCCCTGCCACCGGCAGACAATTCATCACGGTCTCTGTCACTTCCTCCGCGCTCGCACCCAGCTCATAAGCCTTCAGCGCATGCAACCGGATGCCGTAGGTAGAACGGTCTGTAACTACGCAAGCCAGCCGGATCAATTCCCGCACCTTAGGCTCAAGCGTCCCCGTATCCTCAATCGACTTGCACATGCTATCAAAAGCGGCCCCTACCTGCGGATTAACTCTCATCAACATATCGCTCATCAGCTATACCCTCCTTATGATTGAACCGATTGTACCGATTGCACCGGGCGTCCCTTAGCCAGCTTCATCCGGTGCTGCAGCCCGTAATCCGCATATTTCGCGGAGAAAAATTGCTTACTCACATTGTTGCCCCATATAATGCCGTCGTCTGTCAGCCGAATCCCTTCGGCATCCTGAATCAACAGCCCGTCCTGCACCAGACGCTGTATCGTCTCCGGGAACAGCTGCTCCGGCTCCTGCCCGAACATCTTCACGAACTCCGCACGGTTAACGGACAGCATCCGCAGTCCCTTAGCCATAGCCCCGTGCGCCAGCTCCCGCTCGTCCGCCTTCTCCCCGCAATTGACCGGCAGCAGCCCGTCCTGCACGCGGGTCATATATTCATTCAGATTGCCGCTGTTGATATACATGTAGCCGTTGATGATGCCAAAAGCAGCCGCGCCGATCCCGATCATATGCGCCTGCTCCGAGAAGTACAGGGTGGCGTGCCGGTCCGTCTTGCCCGGCTTGGCGAAATCAATGACGCTGTACTGCTCATACCCGGCTTCCAGCAGCATCTCCTTGGCGATGGTATACAGCTCGATCTCCCGGTAGACATCCCCGATCCCCGGAATCTTCCCTTCCGCTATACGCGAAGCAATCTGCGTATGCGGCACCACACAGAAGGAAATCACACAGATATGGTCAATCTCCTGCTCGATGGAGGTGAGAATATCCGCCCGCCATTGATCCAGCGTCTGACCCGGCAGATTGTACATCAGATCAATACCCACATTCTCAATGCCGCTGTTACGCGCATTCTTCACTAACGCGAACGAATCCTCGACACTGTGATACAGTCCCAGTATTCCGGCAAGCTCCTCCTGGAAGGTCTGCACCCCCACGCTGATCCGGTTAAGACCCTGCAAGGCCAGCGTCTCCAACTTGTCAGCGGTGAAGTTCCGGGGGTTGCCTTCAATGAAGATCATGGCCTCCTCTTCGACGCGGAAGGACTGCTTCATGTATTGCAGGAGTCCGGTCAGCTCCTCCGAGGACAGGCAGGAGGGTGTCCCGCCGCCCAGATTAATGGAGGAGACCGTAATACTGCTGCCGAACGGCGTAGCCGCATAGCTGTCCATCTCCTGCCGGACAGCGGCCAGGTAGCGGTCCACCTGATCCTGCCGCTTCAGATAACGGTTGAACGGGCAGAACGAGCAGGTCGCATCGCAAAAGGGAATATGCAGATACAGCGCCACCGGCGTATCCTTGGTATTCACCTGATCCAGCTCCATCAGCGACCGGACCTCAGGCTCTGTGTGCTGTGAGACAGGCACCGGATAATGCGAGACGCAGATCGAATCTCTCTCCTTGAACATTTCAACGTATGGCTTCGCATTATTCATATGGAGCGGTCTCCCTTCATTTGGATTGCAGCATCCGGCCTGCATATGGAGAATCTTCGGACGGCTCCACCGGGATGCGGCGGATTTCCATAGTCATCTGGTTGCGCATATCCGGGCAAGCCGAGTGTACAATATTGCCCTCCGGGTCCCACGGCAGCTTCGCATCCATGTTCAGCGCCAGCAGCATCGGGAAGACCGCATGAAAGGCCGTTCCGCAGAGATTGCCTGCGTTCAGCGGGGAGACCTTCATGATATCCCCTTCCTTATGTCCTGCCCGGCAATGCCCCTTAACACCCGTAACCTTAAGCTCAAATTCATAATTCATCCCTAATTCCTCCTCATATAATATGTGATTCGTTTCACTTGCAATGAAATGCGCTACTCGATAATCGCTACTGCCCGTACCCAGGCCGCACCGGCCTGCCTGATCTTGATCGGAAAGCAAGCCACCTTGAACCCGTACGGTACCGGAATCTGCTCCAGATTCGCCAGGCGCTCCATGTGGCAATACGTCTGTTCTCTGCCCCAGAAGTGAGCGGGGAACAGATAGGCGTTATCCCCGGTCCGCTTATAATCACTGATCATATGCTTGAACGGACGGTCGAACCCGTAGCTGTCGATGCCCATCAGCCTAATGCCTTGGCCGGTCAGGAATGCCGTAGCCTCCCTGCTCATGCCCGGGTAATCCGTGAGATACTTGGAGGTCCCCCAGTGCCGGTCCGCACCTGTACGGATCAGCACAATATCCAGCGGCTTCAGCTGGTAACCGATCCGCTCAAGCGCCTGCTCCACATCCTGCTTCTCAATCGCCCCTCCCGCCTGGATATGGGTGAAATCCAGCACCACCCCGTCGCCGAAGCACCACTCCAGCGGCACCTCATCAATGGATGCTGCCGGCGCTCCCTCACTCCTGGAGCCGAAGTGCAGGGGGGCATCGAAGTGGGTTCCGGTATGAGTGGACGCGGTGATCATCTCCATATTCAGGAACTCTTCGCCCGGGAAGTCCTTCCGGCTCCCGTCGAATTGGCGAGCGAAGCGGTCCGCCCCCTCCTGATGGCCGGTCTGCTCGAACCCATACGGGGCCAGCTCGCCCGGATTCTGCTCCATAGGCACACTTAAATCAATGAACTGAACTGCCATGTCCTCACCTACTTCATAATTCTGAGTGCGTTGCGTCCCAGGATGTTCTGGACATCCTCCCGCTTGATCTCCTTCACCCCCATCATCAGCTTCATGGGCAGCGGGATCACTACCTTCTGCATGTAATTCAGCACCTCGGCGATGTTCGGGGTAACCGTCCAGTCCGAGCCCCAGAGGATCTTGTGGCTGCCGCAGACCGAGATCATCTTGGCCAGCTCCATGCGGAACACCTTCGGATTATTGTGAATCAGGATATTGGCTACCGCCGTGATCGTCACATACATATTGTCGTGTCTGCCGACCATGTAATAGCACAGGTCATTCCAGGGATGGCCCATATGCTCCACAATCAGGGTCAGGTCGGGAAAATCCACAGCAACATCATCGAGCAGTATCGGGTAGTTATGCTTCATCCGAAAAATACTGCCCGGCGTAATCCCGGTATGCACGCTGACCGGAACGCCCAGCTCGCTGCACCGCTCATACAGCGGATACAGCAAATCCCGGTCATTCAGGACGAAGCCCCCGTAATCATTGGGGTTCAGCTTGAAGCCCTGCATGCCCAGCGTCTTAATGGCATAATCCAGCTCCGCCAGCGCCTCCTTCCCCTTATAGGGATTGACGCTGGCGAAGCCGCGCAGCTTGTCGGGGTGGGCGCGGACCGCCTCGGCGATTTTCTCATTGGACAGCACCTCATAGCCGTAGACATCCTCGAAGCTCAGCTGATGAACCCAGCTCATGGCGATCTGATTCTCGTCCATACAAGCAAGGTAATCCTCCAGCATATTGTTCTCGTCCACGAAGCCGTCTCCGCCAGCGCCCACCATCTTTTTCAGATATTGCAGGTCATCGAAGCCCTTCTGCTTCTTGTAATCCGGGACGGTCCCGGCCGCGGCCAGGCTAAGCTCCAGGCTCTTATTCTCCTTGACGGCGAAATGGGCATGGGTATCTACAATCACAAGATCACTCTTCACGTTTGTCTTCTCACCACTTTGCTTAGAATTGGTATTGCCTAGAAGGGAGGTCAGACCTCTCTGTGCCCGATCTCCGGCCTGGGGGCCAGCGGCGCTGTAGCGAAGACCAGCTCCAGCTCGCCCGGACCCTCATTGACTACCCGGTGCCGCTCACCCCTCCGCGCAATGAACAGGCTATTCTCCCGGATGGCATGCGGAATATCCTCAATGAACGCCGTTCCCCGGCCCCGGACGACGTAGACATTCTCTTCGCCGTAATCATGAAGATGCTCCTTGATCTCTTCTCCCGGCTGGAGCAGGACATGGCCCATGATCAGCTGGGTGGACCCGACTGTCGCCGGACTCGCCAGTACGCGCATCTGTCCTCCTCTGGAATGAACCACCGGCACTTCATCCATATGGACCACTGTTTTCGTGTAGACCTGGTTCATACTGCACCCCTTATCCCGCAGATTTATATTCGGTGACGCCAGCTTTTTCCTTCTTGCCAAGGCTCAGTGAGATCAGCAGCGTCAGCACCATCAGCCCGGCGGCCACCAGATAGCTGGGATGCGTTCCGATTCTGCTGTAGAAGAATCCGCCAAGCGTGGACCCCAGCGCAATCCCGACCCCCTGAAGGGTCCGGAAGGTTCCCAAGGCCGCGCCCATCTCCATCGGATTAATCTTAATGACCTTATCCGTAATAATCGTATTGACCAGGGTAATAATTGGCCCTTCCGTAAGTCCGATCAGGGCATATCCGAAGGTTAGCAGCCAAGGATTGAAGTCAAGTGCATACAGCAGCACAAGCGCTCCTACACAGATCGACTGGGCCCAGATCAGCGGTGCATGTCTGCCTACCTTGTCTGAGATCCAGCCAACGAAGACTGCTCCGAACGAGGCTACTGCTTCATACGGAATGAAGAGCAGACTGAGCAGCACCAGGGAGATATCCTGTTCCTTAGCCGCGAACGGCACCAGGAAGGTGGTGAAGACCCCCACCATGAAGCACAGGGTTCCGACAATACCCGCCAGCAGAATTTCGCGGACGCCCAGCCATTTGAAGGAGCTTTTGAAGGCTTGCCCGATGCTTCTGCTTGTATTCTTGACCCCGGTCTCCCTCAGCAGCACCGTGGTAACCAGCGTGGACAGCAGCAGCAGTGAACCCAGCACCGCGAAGGAGGTATGCCAGCCGAAATAATTGCTCAGCAGGCCGCTAAGCACATACCCCAGCACCGACCCGGCACCGATGGCCCCGGACACAATGCCCATCGCTCTGCCCCGCTCCTCGGGCTTGCACACATCCATCACCACCGCGAAGATCGGTGTGGACACGAAGCCTCTGGCGAAGCCGAACAGCAGCCACCCCGCCGTGAACAGCAGGACTCCGTGGGAAGCAGCTACCATGAATACAGCCACGGCCGACAGGGCCATGGAAGCGATAATAATCTTCTTCCGCCCGTAGCGGTCCGCGAACACGCCGGAGGGAATCGACAGAAAGGTCATCACCAGCGAGGCAATCCCCGCTATGGTTCCAATCTCACCGGAGGTCATGCCGAGATCACTGCTGATCAGGGGTGCGATGGGGAAGATGCTGACCATAATTGAAAATACGAGTAGAATGTTGATGGCCAAAAGTGTGAATATTTTGTTGTTGCTCATGTGACTCGTCCTCCTCACAGTCATTGACTGCTCTCAATAATGATGAATGCAGCAGCATAATCACCGTGATGACTGATGCTTACATGGATGGAATCCTGCTGCTGTACATAAGGCTCCAGGCTGCGGCTGCGGACCAGATAGGGCTGGCCGCCGGGATGGTTAAGGAACTCCAGCTCATTCCAGTCCAGCTCACAGTTCATTCCGGTGCCGATGGCCTTCAGCAGCGCTTCTTTGGCGGCGAATCTGCCGGCCAGGAAGTGTTCGGCATGTCTTTTTTTACAGGAGAACAGCTCCCTCTCTTCCATGGAATAATACTGCTGTACGAACAGTTCACCGCATTTCTCCAGCATCTGCTCGACAAAGCTGATACTGACCAGATCCATGCCGATCCCTCTAATCATGCCTTCAAGGCAACGGCTTCGATCACTTGGGCTACAGAATACGTCTTGAGCACCCGGCTCTCAATGAAGATGCCAAACGCCTTCGCAAGTGCTGTAGAAACCAGCGCCAGCTCTGTTGAATCCAGGGCCAAATCGTCATAGAGCCGCGATGATTCGATAATCTCATCCTCAATGCCAATATCCTCAATGATTGCTTTTACCTTCTCGAATACCATTAGATACACCCTCCTGTTAGAGTTAATGGGCCTTACGCTTCTTGCTTTACAATTCACGATTTACAGCTCACGATTCACAGCTCTTCCTTGTTCACAACCAGTGCTGAAGAGACACCACCCCTCCCTCTGGACAGAATCAGCGAAGACTCCACAGCGGTCCGGCGGCTGATCCCCGGGACGAAGTTCAAGCCATTGTCCTGAACCGATTCTGCCAGATATGGAAGGCCGGGCAGCTCCCCGTGATTCATAGCCAGCACGCTCAGTGCCACATCGAACGCCCCTGCCGCTCCAATCGTGTTACCGAAGACGGTCTTGGGGCAGCCCGCCCACTTGGCTTCTGCACTACTGCCGAATACCTCCTGAATGGCCGAGCATTCAATTCCGTCTTCGCGGGCGGAAGCTGCACCATCCAGCGACAGATAGCCGATCTGCTCCGGCTGTGTCTCCGAATGCCCAATGGCCAGCCGGATTGCCCGGGCACACTGCGCTACACTCTCCTCAGGCGGGGCAGCGGTCTGGCCGTCATTCGTGAAGCCGAAGCCCTGGATGCTCGCCCGCACCCGGCGGGACGCCTCGCGCTTCTGGAGGCTGCGCTCCGATTCGAGGCAAAGGAACGCTGCTCCTTCAGCCAGGGCCAGCCCGCTGCGACCCTCCACGAACGGCCGGTATGCCGTCTGCGGGCGGTCCGCACTCAGATTCAGCAGCCCCTCCGTGTTATAGAAGGAGAGCGCCCACGGATCGAGCGGTGTCTCGGCTCCACCCACGATAGCTGCATCGATAATCCCGCTGCGGATGGCTCTGGCCGCATACGCAATGGCGAGCAGCCCGCTGCTCCGGTCGGCGATCACAGTCTTGCTGTAGCCCTTGATGTCGAAGGCCAGGGACATATGCCCTTGTGCCGCCGCCGGGAACCAGTTGCTCGCCAGGTTCGGGTCAATGAAGGGCGCCCCTTCGGTATGCAAAACACGCAAGCCATTCCGCGCACTCTCCCAGCCTCCCGAGTTATTGCCGACGAAGATGCCGATCCGCTCACGGCTCATCTGATCAAGCTCCCAGTGCGCATCATCCATGGCATCCTTCGCGGCCAGGATCGACATGACTGAGAAGCGGGAGCATTTCTTGAGCAGACGCTTCGAGATGACCCGCTCCGGCTCCATCCCGCTGACTTGTCCGGCGAAGGGAGGCGCAGCTCCGGTCGTACCCTCAAGCTGGAGCGGAGTCATATAATTACGGCCGCTCAGGAGTCCCTCCCAGAAGGCCCCGGCACTATTCCCGCACGGCCCCACCATCCCTACTCCGGTTACGAATACTGTATTCTTCATAGGCTGCACATCCATTGTTCAGTCTGAAGCTTGCCTACCCGATTGCTGTATTCGTTCGCTGCCAGAATCATCGCGGAGTGAATCCCGGAGAATCCGCTGGCATTGGTCAGAATATGGTACAGGTCGCGCTGAATCGCTTGCTTCGGTACATAATTCAAATCACAGGCCGGGTCCGGCTCGTCCAGATTGGCGGTTGGCGGGATATAGCCCTCGTTCAAGGCCAGCAGGCAATGCACAATTTCAATGGCACTCGCTGCCGAGAGCGGATGACCTACCATGGATTTCGTGGAGCTGATCGGGATGGAGTAGGCGAGCTCTCCGAACGTTCTTTTATAAGCGGCGGTCTCAAAAGCATCATTCTGCGGAGTCGAGCTGCCATGTGCGTTGATATATTGAATGTCCTCCGCTGTCAGGCCCGCGTTGCCCAGCGCCTCGTTCATCGTCAGACTGAGCGCATCCCCATCCTGTGGCAGATCGGTCATATGAAAAGCGTTATTCGTACTGGCGAATCCGGTCACCTCGCCATAGATCGGCGCCTGCCGCCGGAGCGCATGCTCCAGCTCCTCCAGCACAACGACGGCACACCCCTCGCTGAGAACGAAGCCGCTGCGGTTCTTCTCAAAAGGTCTCGAAGCCCGCTGCGGGTCATCGTTGAACCTGGAGGTCAACGCACCGATGGCATCGAAGGAGGAAATGGTCATGGAGCTGACCGGTGCTTCCGCTGCGCCGCAGATCATGACGTCATGTTCCCCGGCTATAATCGACTCATAGCCATATCCGACAGCATCAATGCCGCCCGTGCAGCCCGTGGACATGACCAGCGCCTCTCCCTGAAGCCCGAACTCATGCGCCACTTCGAAAGCAATATAAGAGAACATGCCCTTGCGGTACAAATCCTCCTGACAGAGTCCATGATCAATCGGCCCCTGCCCGCCCTCCGTCATCCGCAGGAAGGTCTGCTCCGAGAACGGAGTATCGGCAATCGCATTGGCGATGCAGACCCCGGAACGCTCCCGCAGCTCCTTCGTGAACACAAGCCCCGCATCGGCAACCGCCCTTATCGCGGCGTTGACCGCCAGAATACCCGGCCGCCCCATGCCTGCCCGCTGCGCTTCATCAGCCGTCCGGCCCAAATGCTCGAACTGCGGTATTGTGCCGGTAACGCGGCTTTTCAACGGCATATGCTCATAGCCCTGCAAGCGGTCATATCCCACCTTGCCCTGCAGGCTGTTCCTCCAGAACTGCTCCAGCGTATTCCCCAGCGGGGTAAGCAGCCCCATGCCAGTGATCACGACTCTTTTTTTTGTCACATTCTCCATATAAGCCCTCAGCTCCGAACCGTTTGCTTCTCGATATTGTGCTTGATCGCCGTCATCTGCTCCTTGGTCGTGCGGTTCAGATGCGCTTCCACCTGCTCCTCGGTCAGCCCGCTTGCCGGATCCACCTCGAATTCCTGAATCCAGGTCATATACGTCCCTTCGTCCTGCTCCTCATAGAGCCATTCGAGATTCATATGCTTGAACGGCAGCAGCGGGGCCAGGCGTCTGGCCGTAATCCGGAAGTTCGGCCGGTCCAGCCAGCGTTCCGATTCCCATGTGCGTGAAGGCCGGTTCCCCTCGGGATGTGTCGTCAGCTCAAACCGGATGTAGGCCTCCCCTTGCTCCAGCACCCGCGTTTCCTTATATTCCGTGAATAAATCTGTCCAGTGCGCAATATCATTCGTACGCTCAAATACGGTGATCCGGTCTGCGTGAATCCAGATACTGTTCTGAATCGTTGCCACTCCATATGCCTCCCCATTCGTATTAATGACATCGTAACGCCTAAGCCCGGAAGGGGACATAACCCGGCTGTTAAGCTTGCGTTAATTTACAGTTATTGTTGATTTATGGGAGGAGACGGAAGATTACAATCTATGTGTTTCCCGGGCACAAAAAAAGACCTGACAGAACTCTGTCAGATCAATGGGTTCACCGAATATCCGATCCCCCGGCGAAACAGGATGATGTCGCTTCGTCCGGAGATGATCTCAATTTTGTGCCTCAGCTTGTATACGTACTGCCTCACAATCTCAGGGGATGTATACCTGTCCCATAGCTGGTGCAGAATCTGCTCGGTGGGGATGTACTGGCCCTGGCATTCCAGCAGCAGCTCCAGGAGTTCGAACTCTTTACAGGTAAGCTCAATGACGAATTCTCCGACCTTCAGGGATTTGGAGTGCAGATGAAGGGCGATATCCTTGATTTGTCTGGTGTGGTGTGTGTGAGGGGCCAGTCCTTCGTCGAACCAGCAGCGCAACCGGCTGAACAATTCCTCCTGGAAGCCGTTGCGCTCGAAGCTGCTGATGTACATATGATTGGAAGGAAAAGGGACAGGGGTACCCTGCGCGCTGATCTCTTCTACAATGAAGAATATTCTCAGCGTAAGCATCTGTTGCAGATACTGCATCGTGTGAATGAAGCCCGGGTTGAAATCAGGGGTGCTGATCACTACACCATCCAGCTGTAAGCCTTCCTTCACAATATCGACGAGCGCCTCAAGCTCCTTGAAATGCAATACCTTACAACCGTACACCTGTGCAAAAAAAGAATGAACATTCTTAAACCTGCAATCCTCACAAGGCTCTGTGGAATCTGCACAACACACCAGCGCAACACGCATGAACTTCTCTCCAATCCCATTCTTCTCAAATACTACCGGTTTCACAAAGATTACATTTTCTATAATATAGTATTTTTTGGGATATAAAAGGAAAAATATCATAGCTTCTTACTTGAAAAATGAACAAAAAAAGGCCGCGCATTTTCGCTACGGTCCTCTGTTTTACGGACAACCCTCTATCTGCATTACTTACCCGCTGTTTCTCCCCCCTCTGCCTGCTTAGCTACAGGGTAGTCGAAGCGTAGACGAAGCGCTACCAAGGCCGCCAGCATCAAAATCAAACCGGATAGCATATAGACAAAGATAAGCGAGCTTTGCGCCACCAGCATACCAGAAAGTCCTGTCCCGATCAGCGTACACCCGATAAAAATTGGAGTGATGAGGCCATTAATCCGTCCGATATATTCAGCTCGAACCAAAGTCAGCATATACGTGCCAATTACAGTCTGCGTTAAAGCCAGGAACAGACCGGTAATCAGCCGCATCCCGCCTGTTAGAATGGGCCAGACCGACCATACTTCAATCATCGTCCCCGCCCCGAGCAAAATCAAACCGGCGAAAACCACCCCTTTGCCCTTCAGGCGACCGGACAGGCTGGCGGCGATTATTGCCCCGATCAGGAGGCCCAAGCCGGACAAGGCGGTAAACCACTGCAAGTCTGCTTCTGCCAATCCCAGCCGCTCCGTAACCAGAAAGATGTCAAGCGGAGCGGTCAGACCAGCTCCCAGAGCAAGGACGCCAAACATCACCATCAACACTTTCAAGTTGGCATGTTCCCGCAGGTAGAGCAGTCCGCCGCGTAAATCCCTGACCACAGCCTGCACTGACAACCTTTCCATGGAGCGCGGCGAATCCGGCAGGAAGAGCAAAAAACAAGCGGAAAGCGCAAAGATTACCAGCAGGCTGCTCAAGGAAACCATAACTCCGAAGGTGTAGTAAACAAAGGTGCCGAGGATGGGGCCCAGAATGATAAACAGCGAGCCGACCATCTGGGTCATCGCCATGGCAGCCGTCAACTCTTGTTCAGGAACATGGGTTTTAAGCAATTTGGCCGAGGATGGCTGGGAGAACTGCGACACAATCGCGGAGATCATCGTCACAATAAAAACCGCCTGCCAGTATCCCCATGCCACCACAAATAAAATTGGCACAATGGAGAGAAAGCTTAGAACATCGCCCCAGATCATGGTGCGCTTGGGGCGCCAACGGTCAGCCAGCACACCGCCCACCAGGGAAAATAAGAAAATCGGCGCGTATTCCACCACCGTAAGCAAGGACACAGCCACCGGGTCACCCTGCGTCTGCTGCACCACATAATAGAGCAAAGCCATATTTCGCACCCAAATCCCCACCTGCTGCAGCACATCCGAGGCCATCACCAGCAGAAATACCCGATTTCGCAACAATTCTTTCATCGTATTACCTCCTTTTTCAATAAAACTGACCGTTCGGTTTAATAATTCTCAAATAAAGCGTGCCTGCCCGAGTAGTGCGGTTCAACGACTCGAACAGGCTGCGCTTCATTCATTTCTTCTTAATTCCCTCCAATAACACAGCCACCGCTTCTTGCGTATGCTGGTGCATCCCGTCTTTGGGGAACACTTGGGGGTACAGCGTCAAGCCGCTTAACATACTGGTGAATAACACAGCCAGTCGGCTCGAGTCCGCCTTAGTAAAAACCTGCTGCTCCATCCCCTCCCGGAAGATCTCGGTAAATACTTCAATCTGCACCATTGAGATCTCAATCAGCCGCTGATGTATCTCCTGGTAACCCTCCTGCATATTCATCGAGAACTCTTCAGCCACCTTCGTCAGAGGACTCTGGAAGCTGTTCACAAAATGCAAGCTTGCTCCCATCAGTCTGCTTCCGACCTCCGGAAATTGGCGGCGAATCTCCGACCACTCCTCCACCCATTCGCGGTTGATTTTTTCGACCATACTCACAAACAAATCATCTTTGCTGGAAAAGTGGTAATAAATGCTGCCCTTGCTGACCCCGGTGTGCTTGACGATATCCTCCATCGAGGTGGCGGCATATCCCTTCTGCACAAAAAGCTCCAACGCCTGGTCTAGGATCATACTCCGCTTTACCGAACCTTTTGGTGTACTCATTTCATCCCTCCTAAAAAAACCGACTGTTCGGTTTAATTATATGGATTCATATTTGAGAATGCAAGCATGATTATTATACGGAGTGCGACAGCGGAGAAAAGAGCATAACCCATGCTATCTCCGCATTAATTTCTTGCTTTTCTCATAAAAATCCTACGAAGTGCATCCGTCTCGATTTTCTTTCCCAATGATGATTCGTTGCCTTCTTATGCTATAATCGTTGACCAAGAGGGCTGGTTATACGAACTCAAACGGAAAGGAAGATGCGAAATGGAACATTTCGTTTTGAATAACGGAGTCCAGATGCCGAAGGTGGGTCTGGGTGTGTATAACATCAAAGACAATAATGAAGACGCTCTAGTATGGGCGCTTCAGAACGGGTACCGGCATCTGGATACGGCGGCAGCTTACCGCAACGAGGAGCTGATAGCCAGGGCTATTCAGAAATCGGGTGTACCTCGAAGCGAGCTCTTTATTACGACCAAAGTATGGAGCACGGACCTGGGGCGAAAGACCCGTAAAGCCTTTGAAGCCAGTCTTCAAAAACTCCAAACGGATTATGTCGATCTCTACCTGATCCACTGGCCCGCCAAGCACTATCTGGAAAGCTGGCATGTCCTGGAGTCTTTATACAAGGAGGGGAAGATCCGGGCGATCGGGGTGTCCAATTTTGAGCCGGAGCATCTGGACAAGGTCATGAAGCAGGGGACGATTGTCCCCGCAGTGAATCAAATTCAGACGAACCCGCTGCTCCAGCAAGGGTCGCTTCATGATTATATGAGCAAGCACGGTATCCAGCATGTTGCGTGGAGCCCTTTTGGACACGGTAACCTGGAGATGCTTGCGCACCCTGTACTCACCGAAATGGCAGAGAGGTATGATAAAACAGCGGCGCAAGTCATCCTGAGATGGAACCTTGAGCGGGATATCGCTGTGATTCCGAAGTCCGTTACTCCTGCAAGGCTGAAACAGAATCTGGAGCTGTTTGATTTCTCCTTGTCGGACGAAGAGATGAAGAGAATCGCAGCCCTGGATCAGAATAAAAGAGGATTTACCGATCCGCAAAATAAATTTTACCTGTGGACCACCCGGTTTACCCCGTTGTCCTAAGTTTTTTCGTATTATTTTCCGGACAACTGCAACCTTTCGCCGTAAAGAACCATCTGAGTATATAGAGGTGATGCACAATGAAACCAACTAATCTAACGAAGCACGCAAAAAAAATGAGCATCGCGTGCGGAATCCTGGCTGCCAGCTTATCCTTCGGAGCGTCCGCATTTGCCTTTTCGGACCTCAAGGGAAATTCAGCCGAAACCAAGATCAATACACTGCATAGCGCTGGTGTAATTAACGGAATTACGAACGACCTGTTTGCTCCCAATGCCAAAGTGACGAATGCGCAAGCCGTACAGTTCCTGGTAAAAGGATTGGCGCTTGCACCGAAAGCCGGTTCCGACAGCAGTACTAAGGCCAGCCAGCTCTTTGACAATGTAAAAGATAATGCCTGGTACGCCTCCTCCTTCGCCCTTGCGAAGCAGAGCGGCCTGACACTGGCAAAGGATATCAACCCGAATGCACCGATGACCCGTGCAGAATTCGCCCATCTATTGACCCAAGCCTTGCAGAGCAAGGGCAATTTCCCGGTAACCAAGATGTTCTTCATGATTGAGGATGGCGATAAACTTACTCCAGAGGTTAATTACAGCCTGCAGGTGCTGCTGAACACGAAGGTGCTCACGCTGGATAACGGGAAATTCCGTCCGTCCGATGCGATTACCCGCGCTGAAGCTGCGGTCATGATCCATGATGCCGCTGAATTCGCCGACCGGGTGATTACGCCGAACAATCCGGGCAATGAGCCTTCTGAGCCGGAGCCGGTTCCGGCTAACAATTACGTCTCTGATGTAGTCCTGGACAAAGTCGCTGAAGGCGTTAACAAAGCTACACTCACCGTTGACAATCTGCCGAATCCCGGTTACGGTCTCGCGGTAGAGCGTATCGAGTTCACCAGCGCCACTAAGGCGGTAATCTACTTCAAAGTCACCTTGCCTGACCCGGATAAAATGTATCCGCAAGTGATCACCAAAGGCTCGGTATCCACATACCTGCCCGCAGGCTACACTGCAACGGCTGAGCCTGTAATGGGTTCGCGCTGGCTTGATCCATCGGCTCCAGCGAAGTAAGCTTCTCTATCTATAGATAGATAAAAGCAGTTCCCGTATAGGGAACTGCTTTTTCTTGTTTTACGCCTACTTACTCAACCGCAGCCGGTTCCGGTAATCCATCGGGCGGCAGCCGTAGGTCTTCTTGAACATCTCCGTGAACCGGTTCACATTGCTGAAGCCGGTCATGCCGGAGATCTCCATGATCTTCTTATCCGTGGTCTCCAGCAGGCTGACCGCCTCCGAGATCCGGTATTCGTTCAGGAAGTCCATCGGGGACAGATCGAACTGCTTCTTCATGAACCGGCAAAAGTAAGACGGGCTCATGTTGACCTGCTGCGCCATGTCGGAGAGCGTGATACGCTTACTGTAGTTCTGCTGGACGTAGGCCAGCGTTTTTTTGGCCAGCATGGAGCTGTTGCCGCCCCGGGACTGCCCGGGCAGTCCTGCCCGCGGATGCTCAGCCGCACACTTTTCCAGCCGGTACAGCACCTCGAACAGCCTGGCCTTAATCAGCATCTCATAGCCGTGCGCCTCTTGCTGATAGAGATCCCGCACCTCCTCCAGCAGTGGAATCAGCCGCAGCTTCTCCTCCAGCTCCCGCCCGATCAGCAGCGGATAACGCCGGTTGTCGAGGAAAAGCGGGGAAACAAACTGCTGCTGAATCTGGTCTCTCTCCAGGCTGGAGAGGAAATTGAAGTGCACCAGCACCGCGCAGAAAATAATCTCCTCCTGATCCACCCGGATCGCCGAATGCAGCATATTGGGCTGAATGAAAACCGCCTCTCCGCTCTGGACGACCAATTTCTCCTGCCCCACATGGAATTTGGCCGTGCCCTTGATCATGAACAGCAGCTCCAGCTCTTCATGCCAGTGGGAATACAGCACCAGATTATTGAGCGAGGATAGCTTGGTTACATGCACACTCATGCGGAATTGTCTGCTGCCATGCATAAGCTTTTCCTTCATATCCTGAGATACGGGTTCGCCGATGGAATCGAGCAGTTCAAGACTTTTTTTCACTGAGGTTCCCTCCTCCCGGCCCACTGGATGCTGCACGCAGCGTCAGCTATACGCTCAGCCCTTCACCGCACCGATCATTACGCCCTTCTCGAAGTACTTCTGGATAAACGGATAGATAATCAGCACCGGCACCGTCGATACGATAATGACCGCATATTTGATCTGATCCGCGAACTGCTGGGCATAGCTGCCCGCACCGGCCCCGGCACCTGATCCGGCTCCGCCCGCGAACGCCTGATTGGATAATAGAATATTGCGCAGGACGATCTGCAGCGGCTGTAAGCTATCCGTGTTGATATAGAGCAAGGCGTTGAAGAAGTCGTTCCAGTGACCCACCATATAATAGAGCGTGATGACGGAGATCACCGCCTTGGACAGCGGAACCACCACCGAGATGAAGTAGCGGAAGTGCGAGCAGCCATCCAGGGTAGCCGCTTCGTGCAGCTCCTCCGGTATAGAAGTCTCGAAGAAGGTTCTTGTAATAATCAGATTGTATACACTAATGGCGCCGTTCACAATCATTACCCAAGGTGTATTCAGCAGATTCAGGTCACGGATAAGCAGATAGGTAGGAATCATCCCCCCGCCAAAATACATCGTGATCACAAACAGCGGCATAATGAACCTGCGTGCCCGGAATTTCCGCTGGGACAAGGCATACGCCGCAGGGAGCGTGACCAGCAGATTGAGCAGCGTGCCCAGTACCGTGTAAATAATCGTATTTTTATACCCCTGCCAGATCCGGGTGTCCTTGAATATCTGCTCATAGCCGTACAGGTTAATGTCCTTAGGCCATAGAATAACCTGTCCCTGGTTCACCATGGTGGAGTTGCTGACGGAAGCTATGATGATGAAATACAGCGGGTACGCGACCATGATGAACGCGGCGATGCTTATAACCGCAACCACCAGCGTATACAGCCTGTCTGCGATACCGCCCGAATGCTGTATCTTTTGCGAATGAGCGGCGTGACTGTTTGACATCCCATTTCCTCCTCACATCAGACTGATTTTTGAAGTTTTTTTGGCCAGTGCATTCGCCAGCATCAGGAACGTGAAGTTGATCAGGGTATTGAATAGTCCGACCGCTGAACCGAAGCTGAACTGGTTGGATTTCACGCCCACATTGAAGACATACGTGGAGATGACCTCCGAGACGGGCTTGTTAAGACTATTTTGCATAAGAAAAGTCTTCTCGAAGCCCACACTGAGTATGCTGCCCATATTCATAATCAATAAAATAATAATCGTCGGCAGGATGGCCGGAAGCTCCACGTGCCAGACGGTCTGCCAGCGGTTAGCCCCGTCAATCCGGGCGGCGTCATACTGCTGCGCATCCACCGAGGACAGGGCGGCGATGAAGATAATGCTGTTCCAGCCGCAGGCCTGCCAGATGGCAGAGATGACATACACCGGAACGAAGGCCCCAGGGTCACCTATGAGATTCGTATCCGCAGGGATCAGGTGCAAGGCCTTCAGGAAGCCGTCGATCAGTCCGGTGGTAGGAGACAGCATAATCTGCAGCAACGCAACCAGAACAACGGTAGAAATGAAGTAAGGCATATACACCGTAGTCTGCAGGATACGCTTGCGTCTGTTGCTGCGGATCGAGTTAACCACCAGCGCCAGCAGAATCGGCATCGGGAAGCCTAGCAGGATGGAGAAAAACGCAATGATAAACGTATTTCGCAGCGTAGGCCAGAACATCGGGCTGTTGAAATACTGCTCGAAATATTTGAACCCGGCCCATTCCCCGCCCGTCAGTCCTTTACTGAAATCAAATTCACGAAAAGCAAGCTGGATACCATACATCGGACCATAACAGAAAATGGCGATGTAAATGACCGCAGGAAGCACCATCAGCCATAGCTGGTAATGCCCGGCCTGCTTACGAAGCCATCCGTTCCCGCGCAGCGTCTGATGCGGCACCGTGGTCTGTGCTGGTTTCATTTGGGAGCGCCCCTTCCATTCAAGTCCACTATTTCAAGGTCGAGAGGTATTCGTCATAAGCCTTTTGGCGGATTTGCAGATTCTGCTCCAGGCCGGAGCTATTGACGGAGGCGACATACGCAGCCCACTCCTTCTCAATATCAACCTTGGTGGTCAGCCAGTTGGCCCACTTTTGATCCGTGATATTATTGACGTTCGCCTGATTCATTGCCAGGGTGTTGGTGTCCTCCGTGCTGTACTTCATGAAGTTCTGCGGGTAGACATTGCTCTTCTCGTCTGCCTTATTCAACAGCTCATCATAGACAGCCTTCTCCTTCAGCACATTCTGCATATCCGAGCCAAGCGTCACCTTGTCCTTCAGCGCATCGGCAATGTACATCGGACCATTATCCGCGAACGAATTCGTCCATTTCCACGAGCCCGGGTCGAGGGATGCATCCGCCGGAGGAAGAATCGCATACGTGCCGTCCCCGTTATCTTTGATTCCCTTATCTGTGTCATTCATCCCGCCGAACAGGACCTGCAGACTAACCTCCGGCTCATAAAAAGCATCAATGAACCGCATCGCGGCTTCCTTGTTCTTGGAGCGGGCACTGACCGACACCGCATTGGAGCCGTAATTCTGGTAGTAGTAGTCATTGCTCCAGTACAGCTCATTCGTAGAGTCTGCATGCTGCTTCAGCTGCGGCAGGGTAACATATTGATCCTTCAGCTCATTGCCGAAGCGGTCTCCTGTCTCCCAGCCCCAGGTGAATCCGACCTTGGCTGTAGTTCCATTCCCGCGGGCAACGGACTGGTATTTGGAGTAATCCTGCGTGACCACTTCCTTGCTGATCAGGTTCTGGCTGTACAGCTTCTGCAGGAATTGCATGAGTGTCTTGAACCGCTCATCTACATAGAAATTCTTAACCTGGGCCCCTTCGGTGAAGTAGCCGTCGCTCGCCCCGTTGGACAGAGGCAGCCCAAGGCTGCCCAGCAGCAGCTTCGGTGTGAAATCCCAGCCGATCGGGTTGAAGTCCATCGGAATCTCATCCGTCTTATCCCCGTTCTGATTCGGGTCTCCCTCGCGGAAAGCAAGCAGCACAGTCTCTAACTCATCCCAAGTCGTAGGCACCTGAAGGCCGAGATTGTCGAGCCAGGTTTTGTTAATGAACATTGAGGCGGTGGAGCCGGGCCAGATCCCCTTATAACGCGGAGTGCCGTAGAGCTTCCCGTCAATTTGAGTAGCAAGCGTTTTCAATTCCGGGTGCTCGCTGAACATCTTTTGAATATTAGGAGCGTCCTTCTCAATCAGCGGGCCCAGATCCTCGAACAACCCGTTGAATTGTACAAAATCGGAGTTAGAGGTCGCATTGAACAGCAAATCCGGAATTTCACCGCTGGCAAACAGGGCACTTTTCTTCTGATCCCAGTCCGCAGAGATTTGCTGCCATTCAATTTCGACATTCGCCTTCTCTTCTATTTCAGCGAGCCATTTCATTTGCGTGACATCTTTGGTTAGTGAATGCTTCACGATAATCGCCTTCAGCTTCGTCTTCCCCTCCGGCGTGTTGCTGCCGTCGTTCCCCGCATCCGGGCTGTTCCCCTTACTGCTGCAGCCTGTGAGTGATAGTCCTGCCAAAGCGCCTGCCAGCATCAAGGCAAGAATACTCTTTTTTCTCATTTGACTTACCCCCTTAGTAGGAATTCATAAATGATCTATGCTTAAGAGCGAAGCTCTGTTAGCCGGGAGACTCGGAACTATTAGGTCACAAAACACTCAGGTAATACAAGCTATTCCTGCTTCGCATTATTCACGAAAGCGTTATCATTATTATAATTTTTCTTCCGCACCCTGTCTCACCGTATATTACCTTTTAATCATCGTATATTGACCTTTTTGGCTGCAAAAGTAGCTGAATTCAGGCGAAGATTCGACTTTCGGTAGGTGAAAATTGACACATGATGAATTTTTTTCGAGTGTGGAGAATCAGTGCTGCGGGGTTAGAGAATAATAATTCCATCTATGGAGTGACGGGCTGCAACCTTTTGCTCCTAAATCCCATCTAAGAGGATACGAGGTGATGTACAATGAAGAATACATTAACCCGGATGCGCACGGCCAAAATCTCGCTGGCCTGTAGCATTCTGGCGGCAACCTTAGCTATCGGGGCACCGGCTTCCGCTTTCTCAGATCTGAAGGGCCATGCAGCCGAAGCCAAAATCAATGCCCTTCATCAGGAGGGCATCCTTAACGGAGTGACCAGCGACAAGTTCGCGCCGAAGTCCAGCCTTACGTATGCGCAAGGCGTGCAGTTCATGGTGAGCGGCCTGAAGCTTGCTCCGCAGCAACCCTCTGGCAAGAAGGCCAGCGATTATTTTGACAACGTAAAAAATACCGCCTGGTATGCCTCCGCATTCCTGAAGGCCAAAGAAAGCGGCTTGTCGCTGGAGCGCTCGGTTGACCCTAATGCTGTGATGACACGGGTACAGTTCGCACAATTGCTGCTTCAGGCGCTTCAGAACAAAGGGGACTTCGCCTATACGGAGATGTATGCCAACATTACAGACGGCGGCAAGCTATCCCCTGCGGAGATGAACAGCCTGCAGATTCTGATCAACACCGGACTGGTCACGCTGGAGAAGAATAACACCTTCCGTCCGAATGAGGCGGTTACCCGTGCAGAAGCTGCCGTCCTGGTCTACGATGCCGCCAAATTCGTGAAGGAAGTGATTATGATGGATGAGAACATTTCGGCCCCGTCCACCACATACGATGCCGCCGTTACGCTGGACAAAGCCGCCGCTGGTGTGAACAAAGCTACGGTGACTGTATCCAATCTGCCGAACCCGGGGTATGGCCTGGTCATTGAACGGATTGAGTTCGGTGCTGACAAAACCGCAGTGATCTACTTCAAGGTCACCTCACCGAAGCCCGGTTCCATGAACCCGCAGGTCATCTCGGCAGGCACCGCCGTCACCTATCTGCCGGAAGGCTATACCGCAGTAGCCCAAGCTACACCAGGCTCGGCAACCTCGGCTGCTTCCAGAGTGACAAAGTAACAGCCTCCACCTAACTAGATCATCACAAAGAGCGCACCGCCGGATACCCGGCCGGTGCGCTCTTTGTGGTGCTTGATTTCACAATATCCATGAACCAGTAAGTCCACCCGTTGCGGACTGAAGATCTCACACTCTGGATCGGCTGGTTAGCGCGGCCTGCGGCTGGCTGGTTAGCGCTTAGTCCAGCTCCTTATAGTACCGGATCTCCTGACGCCCGGTCTGGAACCCGGCTGACCGGTACAGAGACAGCGCGGAATCATTCGTGGTCAGTGCGACCAGCTGCACCTGCTCCAGCCCTTTCTCCTGAAGATACATTAACGCATGATTCAGCAGCGCCTTGGCAATGCCCCTTCTTCTCCAGGGCTTGCAGACAAATACATCTTCAATGATGCCAAGCTCCTCTTCCTGCCAGACCATCAGACTGCCCGCCACCCGGCCTGCATCCCGCACAACCATCCATGTCCAGAGCGGATGCTCCTGATATTCCAGCAGACGCTCCATTCCGAGCGGGGTCTCCGGCCAGATCTCCGCCTCCAGATCCAGGTAAGCCGCCCGCTGCTCCGGCGAATCCATAGGCGCATTGGTCAATTCAAGGCCTTCCTCCAGCTCTACCGCATGGACGGGTTCACGAAGGTCGCGCTGGAGCGTATACAAGCAGCTATCCGGCAGGTAACCAAGATGCTCTGCGAAATAAGCATGGCAGCTCTCCTCCGGCGCATAATTGCCTGTGCACAGGAGGGTTCCATATTCCGGGGGCAGCGTACGCTTCAGCACCTGGGCCCGTTCCAGCAGAAGGGCGTAGACGCTGTCACGCAGCTCCAGATCCTTTTCCCGTCCGGGCCATGTCTTCAGATTCACGAAAATCTTGTGTTTACTCTCCGCTGCGCGTCCCGGAGGCACCACGTTAAATATCTGCAGCTGGCCCTTGGCCACCATCTGTTCCTCTTCAAAAGCGCAGAAGACATTCTCCCAATTGTCCGCATCCCCCACCCACCAGAACAGCACATCCTCCTGCACCGACACCTGCTCGTACATCGCGCCAAGCGCCGCCATATCTCTCTCTTCAAACTGCCGGATCACTCTGTTACTCAATTCCCAACCGCCACCTTCTGTTTCTGTCCATCATAACACCACCTGGCAGAGGGCTTCCGTTCTTGAATAACTATAGTTGTTTTATACTGGCGAACTGAATCTCCAGCTCAAATTCATAAGACCCATCCTAGAACAAAATCACCCTTACGGGTGAATGAGATTACCTGCGCGCCAGCAGATGTATGCTGTTTTCCACATACATTGGGACCATGCGCCTGCATGTGAGCACAATGTATGCTGTTTCCCACATACATTCGGGTCGTGTGCCTACTTGCGAGCACAATGCTCCACAGCCCCCTAAAGAAGTTGGAGTCCTCCCCCACAAAAATGTAGACTAGATATAGGAGGAGGATGAACGGTATGGGACACTTAACAGGAACAAGAGAGAAGGCAGCGCAAGAGGTGTTGTCTGGCATTAAGGCAGCGGTGGTTGCCCGCAAGTATGGGGTGACCCCATCGACGGTGAATCAGTGGGTGAGGGACTACCGAGAGGCCCATGGGGAACAAGATCATCCGTATCCCCAGGAGCAGGTGGAGGAACTGAAGCGCCTCCTGGACGTGGAGCAGAAATACGAGAAGGCCGTCAAGATCCTCGGCGAAAAGGAGTTAGAGATCGAGATTCTGCGTGAACTGCTAAAAAAGCCAACCCCTGCTTATCCGAAAAAATCGAGGTAGCCGACATGTTCATTAAGCAGGGGAATACCGCAGCGTTGGTACTACGTCTCGTGGGGCTAGCAGAGTCTACGTATTACGACCGTAAGAAACGCAAGAAGCAGGATGTACAGGCCGTACCCCAGGGGCGCGGAAGACCCGTACCCGGCTATTCCCTGACCGAGTCTGGAGAGAAGATTAGCGACGAGGAAATCCAGGAATGGCTGCTGGAATTAATCGCTGGAGAGGAGCACGTGTACGGGTACAAACTGCTGGCCAAGTGCTTGTGGAACCAGCACGGGCTGAGGCTCAATCACAAGAAAAGCTACCGGCTGTGTCAGGCGCTGGATATCCTACAGCCGCAGCGTCACAAGCGTTTTAAGCATCCTCGGAAGCTGCCGGAGAACCGGGTCATTACAGGGGCGGGTCAGCTCTGGCAGATGGACATTAAGTACGGTTACGTGGCGGGCCAGGGCAGGCATTTCTTTGTCCTGAGTATTATCGATGTCTTTACCCGTGTCATCGTCGGCTACCACCGCGGATCGTCGTGTGAAGCCAAGCACGCCTGCCAGACGCTGGGACGCGCCATGGAGCAACACTGCGCCCCTGACAGCGCACGCCCGGTGATCCGCACCGACAATGGTCCACAGTTCGTCAGCCATCTGTTTGGCGACATGTGTGAAAGCTGGGAAATGACCCATGAACGCATTCCGCCTCGAACGCCGGATTTAAATGCTTTTATTGAATCGTTCCACAGTAATATCGATCGGGATTTGTTCCGCAAAGAGGCCTTCGAGACGTTCGAAGAGGCCTATGAAGCCGTGGACCGGTACATGGACTTCTACAACAATCGCAGAATGCATACAAGCCTTCGGAACATGCCGCCAGCTACCTTTGCGGAATGGGTCTTGACCCTAGAAGACCGCTCCCGCTTCTTCTGGCCGAGAGAAAAAGCGAAATAAAGAGCATATCTACGACAAGTGCTGATTTTATACGGAGGACTCCGGGATAAGGGGGTCGCACCGAATGTATGCTGTTTTTCACATACATTCGGGCCATGCGCCTGCTTGTGAGCACAATGTATGCTGTTTTTCGCATACATTCAGGCCGTGGCCTGCGTGCAAACACATTACTGTTTTTCATATACATTTGGTCCATATGCCGCTGTACCAGCCAATTGTATACGATTTCAAGCAATTTACACTCACCTTTTCCACAGCAGCAGGATACTATAGTTTCCTATACAATAAAAAAACTGTGCAATCCTGTTGAAGGAAAGCACAGCTTATTTGCATTCTCCGGTTCTTTGCGGACCAGGAGGCCGTTATTTGCAATAAAATGCCTCTTTCGTCACCCTAAACGGACTCAGAAGACGCTAATGAGGCTGCCAAGCCTAATTACAGGCTCCGAAGCCTGTATTAACGGCTCCTGAGTCCGCAAACGATCAGCACAACGCCGATTTCAGCGAAATAAGGTGCTCTGAGTCCGAAACGTCCTCTACCTCTACTCCCCGCTGCCCGCCGCCTCGCGCGGCTGGCGCATCGTCAGGCTGACGCGGCCCTTCTTCACATCCACGCCGAGTACCCATACGGTGACATTGTCGCCGACGGAGACCACGTCCATCGGATGCTTCACATAGCTGCCGCTAAGCTGGGAGATATGGACCAGCCCGTCGTTCTTGATCCCGATGTCGACGAAGGCGCCGAAGTCGATTACGTTGCGCACCGTGCCCTGCATCTCCATGCCGGGCAGCAGGTCTTCCATCTTCAGCACATCCTTGCGGAAGATGGGCAGCGGCAGCTCCTCGCGCGGGTCGCGGCCCGGACGCTGAAGACTCTCCAGGATATCGCGCAGCGTAGGCACGCCCACCGCAAGCTTCACCGCCAGCTCCTCCGCATCCTGAGCGCTTAGCTGCTCTGCAACCTCCTTGCTGCCGAGCTGCTTCACATCCAGCCCCAGCTCGCGGAACAACTTGTCGACCACCGCGTAGGATTCCGGGTGGATCGGCGTGCGGTCCAGCGTATTGTCGCCTCCCGGGATACGCAGGAACCCGATGCACTGCTCGTAGGATTTCGCGCCCAGGCGCGGCACCTTCTGCAGTGCCTTGCGCGTAGTGAACTTGCCGTTCTCCTCGCGGAACTTCACAATATTCTTGGCAATCGTCGTATTCACTCCTGCGACATAGGAGAGCAGCGAGGCCGAAGCGGTATTCACGTCGACGCCGACATGGTTAACCGCCGACTCCACGACGCCCCTCAGGCTCTCTTCGAGATGCTTCTGCGACACATCATGCTGGTACTGCCCGACACCGATGGCCTTCGGATCAATCTTGACCAGCTCCGCGAGCGGGTCCTGCACGCGGCGGGCGATGGAGGCGGCGCTGCGCTCCGCCACATCCAGATCGGGGAACTCCTCCTGCGCCAGCTTGGAGGCCGAATACACACTGGCCCCTGCCTCGTTAACGATCAGGTAGGCCAGGTCAGGGTCACCGACCTCGGCAATCACCTCGGCCGTGAACTGCTCCGTCTCCCGCGAGCCGGTGCCGTTGCCGATCACGATGAGCTGGATGCCATATTTGGCGATCAGCTCCTTGAACTTGGCCGCCGCCTCACGCTTCTTGTTGTTCGGCGGCGTCGGATACGTGACCGCTACCTCCAGCAGCTTGCCGGTATCGTCCACTACGGCCAGCTTGCAGCCGGTGCGGTAGGCCGGGTCGACGCCCAGAACATGGCGTCCCTTCACCGGCGGCTGCAGCAGCAGGCTGCGCAGATTACCCGAGAAGATGGAGATCGCCTGCGTCTCCCCCTTCTCTGTCATCTCCCCGCGCACCTCGCGCTCAACGGAAGGGGCAATCAGCCGCTTGTAGGCATCCTCGGTCACCGCTTCCAGCAGTTCCTTGACCGGTGAAGGCCCCTTCACCAGCTTGCGGATGATGAAAGCATGAATCTTGTCCGGCACCACCTCGATGCCGACCTTGAGGATATTCTCCCGCTCCCCGCGGTTGATCGCGAGAATACGGTGCGGCGGGATCCGGTGCACAGGCTCCCGGTACGCATAATAATTCTCGTACACACTTTCCTGCTGGGCATCCTTGGCTTCGGAGACCAGAATCCCCTGACTCGCTGTATACTGGCGTACCCAGGAACGGATGGCCGGGTCATCGGCAATATTCTCGGCAATGATGTCCATCGCCCCTTGCAGCGCCAGCTCGGCACTCTCCACACCCCGGTCCGCATCGACATACTTCGCAGCCTCTTCCAGCGGAACCCCTTGGCGTCTCTGCTCCATCACCCAATCCGCCAGCGGTTCAAGTCCCCGTTCCTTGGCGACACTGGCCCGTGTCTTACGCTTCTGCTTGAACGGACGGTACAGATCCTCCACTTCCTGCAGCTTCACCGCCTTCATGATGCTCGCCTGCAGCTCAGGAGTTAGCTTGCCCTGCTCCTCGATGCTGCGGATTACATCCTTCTTGCGGTCACCGAGGTTACGCAGATATCCGAGCCGTTCTTCGACATCGCGGAGGACATTCTCGTCCAGCTCCCCGGTCATTTCCTTGCGGTATCTGGCGATGAACGGAATGGTGTTGCCCTCATCTAGCAGCCCCACCGTAGTTCTTACCTGCTTCAGACTGATGCTCAGCTCCTTCGCAATAGCTGCAAGTATCAGTTCCTGCTCCTGACGGGCAGCGGCATCTTCCGCCACCTTCGCCGCCTGATTCGTATCAACGCTCAAGTAGATCCCTCTTTCTATACACAGTCTGAGTTCATAGCTCTCTACTGAAATATTATCACAGTTTGCCGCAGGACCAAAGTTTGCCCCATACAAAAGAAGAAGCGGCCGCACCGTCCCCTCCGGGATAGCGCAGCCGCAATCATAATCATATTCATGCCCCGGATGCTAGCGCACCCCAGTAGCCTGCTTGCTTCTTCTCCGCCGCGCATAGCCAACCGACAACATGAAGCTGATGAACAAGACCAGCGCAGCCACCGCATAAGGGAAATTGATATCCAGGTCGAACAGGACCCCCGCCACAATCGGGCCGGCAATGTTGCCAAGGCTCGTATACGCGGAATTCATTCCCATCACCAGACCTTGCTGCGAATCATCTGCCATCTTGGAGAGCTGGGTGCCGACCGCCGGGCGAAGAATATCCATAGCCAGAAAAACAACAAAGGTCACAGAAACAATCGCCACGAAGCCATGCACGAACAGGGTCAGGAGAATCGACAGGCCCGCGATCAGCAGACAGGCGGAAATGACCCGGCTCTCCCCGAATTTGTTCAGAATCCAGCTGAAAGCGGTAATCTGCACCACCGCCCCGGCAATGGAGCCGAAGGTCAGAACAAACGCAATATCCTTAGGGGTGAACGCGAATTTATGATCTACGAATAGTCCGAATACCGTCTCATAGTTGGCCAGTCCGAAGGACAGCACGAATACAATGATTAATCCGAAGAAATAAGGCTCACGATACGAGCGCATGAGCTGCATGATTAGACTATCCTTATTGCCTTTCATCATTCTCGCTTCTTCCCGCAGCTCCGCCGAACGCGATTCCGGCAGGACCAGCAAGGTAATAACCGCAACAATGGCGGCCGCCCCCGCTGCAACGAAGAAAGGGACGCGGATGCCAAGCTCCGCAAGGTAGCCGCCGATTCCCGGACCGATGATGAAGCCGGTGGTAATGGCTGCGTTGATGAAGCCCATGCCTTGGGCCCGCTCCTCTGAGGAGGTGGTATCTGCCACATAAGCCATAACCGCAGGCATAATCATCGCGGCGCCAACACCGCCAAGCATTCTCGATACGAACAGCACCCAGGAGGCGTCAGCGAGACCAAACAGAAGCTCCGAGAAGGCGAATACAGCCAGCCCGCCGACGATGATTTTTTTGCGGCCCATCTTATCCGACAGTCTTCCGGCGAAGGGCGAGACCAGCAGCTGCGTCAGCGAGAAGGCTGCCACCAGCATTCCGACCACACTCCCGCCAATGCCCAGCTCGTTCATATAGGTAGGCATAATAGGGACAACCAGACCAATCCCCGTGAACGCCAAAAAGATATTCAACATCAGGAGCAGCATCGCTCCCCGGTTTTTTAACAGTAATGACATGGTGTTTCCCTCCGTATATCCAGAGCCTTGCTATATGCTCTAGTTGCAATTCATCAGTTATCTCTATTCATTGCTCAATCTTCCCGGACCCAATCCCCTGAAGCAGGATCTGAATTCCCGCACGGTAGTATGCCCTGATCGTCTCCGGGGTATCGGTCTTACCTGTGATCTCATGGACCCGGCTGATTCCCTCCAGCATAGCGCTAAGCGTGATCACATAGTTATCCAGGTCACCACGGATCAAGTAACCGGAATCCATCCCCTCCTGCAGCAGCACACGGCATGCCTCTGTAACCGATTCGAAAATATGTGAAAGGCGCTCGCTGATCTCCTTCGACAGTGTATGGGATCTGCCGTATTCCTCCAGGGCATGAATCAGCGGATTCTGGATATCTTTTGCATAGTGATCCCCCAGCGCGTATAGACGGGCCTCCGTTCCGCTAATCCCGCTCCGCAGCTCCTCCCACTCATTCAGCCAATTCTGGGTATCCACCTCCACCACGTACAGGAACAATTCATCCTTGCCCGGAAAATGGTGATACAGACTGCCCTTGCTGACCTTCGCGGCTGTGCAGACCTCGTTCATGCTTACAGCGCCGTAGCCCTTTTGCGCAAATAAACTGGTGGCATGCTCCAGAATCCGGCTCTTCGTTTCTTCTCCATCTGAACGTCCCTTAATGGTTAACCCTCCTCTAGACCGACCGATCGGTCCAATTATAACACGCAGTTATGCCCTCGCACAACCCCCATCATCAACACTCATCTATCCTCGGGTATATCAAAAAAGGCAGCACCGGAGTTGATCCGGCCTGCCTTTTGTTACGTTTGTTACGATGATTGATGTTATATCCCCGCAGGGTTCAGAAATCAATCAGCCCCAGGCTGATTTGCAGCGAATCATCCACCAGCTTCATGGTCTCATCGTCCAGGTGGGTGATTTTATCCGTTAAGCGTTGCTTGTCAATGGTACGAACCTGCTCCAGCAGAATCACGGAATCCCGGTCAAAGCCATGTGCAGCCGCATCAATCTCCACATGAGTCGGCAGCTTGGCCTTCTGGATCTGGGCAGTGATAGCTGCCACAATCACAGTCGGGCTGAAACGATTGCCAATATCGTTCTGAATAATCAGTACCGGCCTTACTCCACCTTGCTCAGAACCCACAACCGGTGAAAGGTCGGCAAAAAAAACGTCGCCGCGTTTAACAATCAATAGTTACACCCCGCTTACTAAGCGGCCAAGAGTACTGTCTGCATCTTCCTCAGCGAGAAAGGCCTCGCATGCCATGGTCAAATTAATCTTAGCCATTTCCATATAGCCCCGCTGCATGGACTCGCGGATGGTGCGTTTCCTCCGATCGCTCAAGTACAGCTTCATGGCCTGCCTGATCAATTCACTACGGTTAGAGTTCTCCAGTTGAACGATCCCATCTACTTCCTGCAAGAGATGATCGGGCAAGCTGATCATGATTCTTTTGGTGTTCTGCAAATTGGCCACCTTCTCTTCCACCCCCACAAACCTTCTGCCCTTGTGTTCCAGTGTTACAATATACAAGGAATTTTATACAAGGAATATATGCCGCCAGTATATCAAGTATGCTGCATCCCATTATAAACTAGAAATGGCGGTTCGTATAGACTATAAGTCACAAGCTCTATACGGTACGTTCCTTATATTCAGTTCCTGTACTAGGTATCTGGTCAGGGTATTAGGCTTGCAGCAAGGGATTGACGAGGTTGGGTAGCATACCTTGGCGTACATACACGCGCGGTACCCGGTGAGCCAGCATACAGATTACTTCGTAGTGGATCGTCCCTAAATGGAGCGCCAGTTCATCTGCCGTGATCGACTCGGTGCCCTGGCGGCCGATGAGTACAACCTCTTCGCCTGCTTTGATTTGTTCCGCTTCTAGAGCGAAAGATTTCAGTGATACCATACACTGGTCCATGCAGATCGTTCCGACGACAGGAACGCGGCGTCCGCGTATTAGCACCTCCGCTTTGCCTGTTAGCATGCGGGAATATCCGTCAGCGTACCCCACGGGGAGCGTAGCGATAACCTCATCGCCTGCCGTGAAGTACCGGGTGCCGTAGCTGATGCCTGAGTCAGGCGGCAGGTTTTTGACAAATACAGCCTGCGTCTTCAGCGTCATTACCGGGTGCAAGGCCACCAGCTCACGGTTCACCTCAGCCGAGGGGTAGAATCCGTACAAGCTTATGCCTACACGCACCATGTTAATGGATAGTAGAGGTGTATCAATGGCCGTAGCGCTATTGCCCGTATGTATGATCGGGATGGTAATGTTCATGTCCCGAAGCGCTTCCGCCACGCTCATGAAACGTCGGTGCTGCATTAGTGTATAGCTTTTATTGTGTTCGTCTGCTCTGGCAAAATGGGTGAACATGCCTTCAAGCTCCACCTGTGCAATCGCATGGACCTCAGCGATGAATGCAGGTGCATCCTCCGGCAATAATCCCAGTCTGCCCATTCCGCTGTCAATCTTGATGTGTACCTTCAGCCGGTGCTCCTTCTCTACAGGAAGGGCGCTAACCGCTTCCAGTACCTCCGGTGTGAACAGTGTAACGGTAATATTGTTCTCCCAGGCTACGGCAATGCCTTCCGGTGAAGTATAGCCCAGCACCAGGATAGGAAGTAGTATTCCCGCCTGACGCAGCTCCAATGCCTCATCGAGAAAAGCAACACTGACGTAGTCCGCTCCAAGCCGCTCCAGCTCCCGCGTCACTTCCACTGCTCCATGTCCATACGCATTTCCTTTGACGCATCCCATGAACTTGGTCTCCTGCGGCAATACGCCGCGAAAAGCTTCGTAGTTGGCACGCAAATCATCCAGGTTAATCTCGGCTGCTGTCGGCCGATAGCTTGCCTTCACTTCAGGTCACCTTCTTACATTGTAGTAAAACATCTCTGCCTTATTCGCACAGATCAGAAGTCTTACTGCCAATGGTAATGCTCGTGAAGGCCGCTGTCAATGTGAGCAGATGTAGACAAAAAACGGATACCGCGGGTAGAGGAATGATTCCCACCTTGCGCAGTATCCGCCCACTGTTTTTTATTTACCCGATTGTTCCTCCATAGAAGCGGCTATTTGCATCATTTCCGTAACTGGCAGATTTGCGCTTGTTATCCGGTACTCTACACCCTCGCTCATCCAGGTCAGCGTCTGCTGCTCATCCCCGCTAAGCAGGCCTGCCGTGAAGCCCAGATCGACCAATGTTCCGGGAGCCAGCGACACCGCACGGTCCAGCGGACGGGCTTCCATAATAGTATACTGGTAGACGCCGTCATAGCGGATCAGCACCGCATGGTCCTTGCTGCCTTCAATTTTGTTCGTGTCCTTCAGCTTCACACCGGCCGGAATGTAAGCCGGCTCAATGATCCCGAAGTCGCCCAGCTCGGCCGTAACCGGCTCACCGGCCTGTTCACCATCTTCAGAGACCACCGGATTACCTTCTTGGTCCACTTCCGCCATCGTGTTCTCGGAAGGGCTGCCGGCCGCCATATTCTTCTGCATATCGAAGGAATCTGCTGTGAATTCCGGATCGAACTTGAAGCTGTCGAAGGTCACATTCACCACAACCTTGGCTTCGGAATCCGATACCTGCACCTGCTTCGGCTCATAGGTCTTTTTATTCAGCCAGATCTTCTGGCGGACCAGCGCACTGCTCTGATAGTTCGCAGCGACCTCGAACACATAATTATCCCCGTCCTCCACGAACTGCCGGTTGTTGTCGGAGACAATTCCCTTCAGCAGCGTCTGGTACAGATACACCTGACCCTGGCTGTCCGGCCAGTCGCTCTGGAAGCGGAAGCTTTTGCCAAGGCTTGGGGTCAGGACGAATACGCCCTCATCATTGCGCAGCACAATCTGCTTCACATCCTTCTGGACGTTCGACAGGCTGATCCGGTAATACGAAGGATTCTTATACCATACCTCCACCTTGTAATCCTGCGGCTGCTCCCCAGTGTACAAGGTCATCGTGCCTGAGCCCTGATAAGCTCCCTGCTTACTCTCCAGCTTGTCAGACACTTGATTCAGATCCTTGACCACAGAGGCGGCATCCTTCTTCCCGCACCCCGCCAATACTAAGGCCACGCTCATAATGATCGCGAGTACCCATGTTATCCGGCGCATGACATCATCCCCTTAACCTGTTTTGAATGCATTGATTAGTACATGTCTATGAAGGACTTGGCCTCAATATGCAGACGGGCATGACAAGCATGAAGAGAAGTGTTATTCCAGCCGCGAATCCGCTCCCGCCACCCGGGCATCTAACAATCTATGTATGGTTCCTCTTATTTCCTTCTATATAGTAGAAACACTATTGCAAAAAGCACCAGCCCGCGATCCCCGCCACGCTCCGGGGTTGCAGTCTGGTGCTCTGATTCTTCCTATGCCTCGTACCTGTTCCCTTATCCGCTGCTCAGCAGCTTACCAGTTAATGGATTCTGCAATCTTCAGGACCTCTGCACGGTCAAGGCCGCGGGTGCTGAGAACGTACAACACGCCATTTGCTTCCCAGTCCAGGCTTCTGTCACTGACCAGAGCCGCATCCGTCCCCTTAATCTTCACCTGCTCCACCTTATCATCCGTTGCCATTGAAAAGGCATTCTCCTCATTGGCCAAGCGCAGCTGCATCCAGATTCGCTTATCCTTATCTTTGCTAGCGAAGAACAGTTCAACAATCTGCCCGCTTACACCCGCCTCGTCCTTATAGAACTCCCCGTGGTCAAAGGCAAAGCCCTCTGGCAGGTATTCCGGCAGCTTCACCTTGAAGAGAGCGTATTGATCCAGCTTAACTGCCTCCTTGACGGTAAACTTCTGCTCTGAAGCTTCCTTGTCAAGCTGCTCCTGCTCGCTTAGGGTAATCAGCTTATCCCCGTCGAAATTGACGATGGCCTCCCCGGCAGCATTGAAGATGGCTTCCGGCATGGGGTTAAACGAAGTGACGGGATTCCCCTCCTGGTCAAATATCTTGCCCTTCCAGGCATCCGGGAACTCCTTAGGGTGACTCCCGTCCATCTGAGCGACCTCAATATGTCCCAGATGGACTGAATTCAGCACACGCTCCAGCATTTCCTGTGCGAACGAGGGTCTGACGAAAGACACGCTCACCACGGCTGCCATCAGCAGAGAAGCTGCAATCATCACCGGACGTCTGATTCGTTGTTTGTTCTTCATTCTATCATCCTCCTGTTGTTTCTGAATGGAGCGGTTCCTCACCTGGCGGAGAACCTCCGCCGGATCGGATTCCCGTGAGAAGTCCTGGCGGGCCAGATAGTCCCCCAGCTCCTGAAGCTCAAGCTCATCTGCCTGTACGGCGCTCTTCTTGTTATTCATAGCTCTTCCACACTCCCTATTTCAGATTTCAGTTTTCGCATGCTGCGATAGAGAATGACTCCGACATTGCTCTCCGAGATTCCGGTAATCCGGGCAATCTCGGTATTCTTCAGATCCGCCCCGAATTTCAGAGCGATGAGGTTACGTTCCTTCGGGCTGAGCGTCTCCAGCGCCACCTGTAGCCTATCGCTGCGCTCTCTGCCGAGGATGAGCGTCTCCGGCTCTTTTTTGCCCGACACCAGCTCCCGGATACTGTCCAGTGAGAAGAAGCGCTGCCGCGCGCGGCTCCGGTAATAATCATTCACTACGTTGCGGGCAATGGCGAACAGCCACACTTCCAGCGGCGCTTTCTCCGGGGAGTAGGCGGGCAGCTTGGATAGCGTCTTCTCGAACACCTGGCTGGCCAGATCCTCGGCGGTGTAACGGCAGCTCACCCGGTATGCGATATAGTTGAATATCCGTTTATAATAGACTTCGAAAACGGCTGAAAACTCCAGCTCTGTCTCTATATGGGATGAAACCCTGTCATGTATCAAAGGCAGCAATGCGCGCTCTTGCATTCCTTAAGCCCTCCCTTCCAGGCTGAATTTACTTGGCCAAGTAATTTACATGAGCTAATACGCTCTATCTATCGAATCCATTACATATGCAGACGAAAAAAGACAGAGGATCGAAGCTCCTCTGCCTACTGTAGTTTTTTTAGGAATGACTGGCTATGCGGATTATTGCTGAACGCCATGTCTGCTTTTCTCAAGCGTGCTCCTTCTTCTCGGTCAAAAAGTAGATCAGCGCCAGCACTGGCAGTGCCAGCCCGATTAGAGTTGTCAGACTCCAACCGCCGTAAGCATACGCCCAGCCCCCGAGTGATGATCCCACGGCTCCTCCAATGAAGAAGATCGCCATGAACAAGCCGTTCAGCCGCCCCCGGGTCTCATTGCCCAGTGAATAGATCGCACGCTGCCCCAGCACCAGATTACCGGACACGCTCATATCGAGCAAAATCGCCGTCAGCACCAGCAGGCCTAGTGTAAGATTGGAGGTATCCCGCAGCAGGTAAGCCAGGATAAAGGAGAGAACGGCCAGTGAAATGCCAAGACCAGTCAATAACCGGGTCCAGCCCTTGTCAGCCAATCTGCCCGCAATCGGCGCAGCTACGGCTCCGCCCACACCTGCCAGGGCAAACAGGGCGATTCCTTGCTGGGACAGGTGATACTCACTGGACAAGTGCAGCGGAACAGTCGTCCAGAACAGACTGAAGGCACCGAACAGGCTG
Organism: Paenibacillus sp. FSL P2-0089; assembly: GCF_038595095.1. Classification (NCBI taxonomy): domain Bacteria; kingdom Bacillati; phylum Bacillota; class Bacilli; order Caryophanales; family Paenibacillaceae; genus Paenibacillus; species Paenibacillus sp. FSL P2-0089. The sequence goes on along the minus strand of NZ_CP152006.1, from coordinate 1,002,826 downwards.
GCCTGGTATAAGGCGCGGCGCCGCAGCACCGGCGTATGCATGAGCAATGTTCCCAGAGAGCGGAGCAATTGTCCGTATCTCAAGCCGGGAGCGGGCTTCCGGGCGGGCAGGATACGGGCTAGTAGCAGCGTCAGCAGCGCAGTTACGACAGCCGAGACGATGAAGATGGACTGCCAGCCCCAGAGTCCGGCCATGAAGCTGGCAACCGGGCGGGCGAACATAATGCCCAGCAAGAGGCCGCTCATCACATTGCCGACGACGCGGCCGCGATCTTCCTCTGTGGCCAGATAGGAGGCATACGGCACCAGGACCTGTGCGGCTACCGAGCCCAGCCCGATCAGCAAGGAGGCGGCCAGGAACAGCGGTGCATTCGGAGCCAGGACGGACAGCGCCAGGGCGGCCACCACCAGAATCAGCGACATCACAGTCAGCCGGCGGTTCTCGATAATATCACTGAGCGGGACAATGAACAGCAGTCCGGCTACGTAACCGATCTGCGTCAGGGTAACGATTAGCCCTGTCGCTCCGGCGGACAGATGAATGGCCTGCCCGATGGGCCCAACCAGTGTCTGGGTATAATAGAGATTCGCCACGATCAGTCCGCAGGATACAGCGAGCAGAAAAGTGATCCAGCCGGGGACAGCCTTTTGAGTAACAAGGGATACTGTTTGTTGTTGCGCAGGAATTCCATCTTTCATTTGAAGCGCCACCTTCCAATTTTTAAATAGTGAACGTCAAGTACATTAATTAACCATGACCAAATAATATACTAAACGTTCAGTATTGTAAATAGGCAGTTTTATGGTATACTCCAATTATAGTTGAACTAGCACTGTCAGGAGGAATCACCATGGAGAAAAAAAGAGGCCGCCCGCGCAATACCGAGGCCAAGAACGCTATTCTGAACGCTTCATATGAATTATTGCTGGAGACGGGCTTCGGCGCAGTTACCGTAGAGAAGATCGCGGAGCATGCCCAGGTCAGTAAGGCAACGATCTATAAATGGTGGCCGAATAAAGCGGCCGTGGTCATGGATGGATATTTGTACGCCGCTAACGCCAGACTGCCAATCCCGGATACAGGTTCCGCCAAGGAGGACATTCTTATTCATGCGGGGACGCTCGCGCAGTTCCTCACCAGCCGGGAAGGTAAAGTCATTACGGAGCTGATCGGTGAAGGGCAATCCGATGCCGGACTGGCGGAGGCGTACCGGAGCAGATATTTCGGCCCGCGCCGCGAGGAAGCCCGGAAGCTGTTTGAACGGGGGATTGCCCAGGGCGAACTGAAGCAGGGACTCGATATCGGGAGTTGTATTGATCTCGTCTATGGCCCCATCTTCTACCGTCTGCTGCTGACCGGGGGAGAGCTGAGCGAAGACTCTGTCAGAGCCCTTGTGTTACTTGCCCTTCAGGCGCTTGAAGCTTGAGGTTTCTGCAAGTCTTCTATTAGGATATGGCAAATTGCATTTGTCCAGGCACAATGCAGTATGGGCAGTATAAGCTAGGGCTGTAACAGGCTTGTCTTATCTTTGTTAACAGAACGTGACCCGCAGGCGGAGTTTTTCATTTATAATACAAGAGATTGGAATTTCCAGACTCCGGAGGTTATCTTATGAAAAAATTAATTACCGCTGCCGCTATTGCCCTGCTCCTCGCAGGCCATGCGGCGGGTTCATCCATAGATATTGCCCATTCTGCTGCTGCTCCTCTATCCCTTGTTGTGGACGGACAAGCCGTTCTCCCCGGGGCTCCCCCCTTCCACTCCGGCGGCACATTATACGTACCTGCCCGCGCGCTGCTGGAATACTTCCCGATAGAGCTGCAATGGAATAACACCCTCAAGCAACTAACCCTGTCCACAAGCTGGGACAAGACTATTCTTACGCCCGGCAGCGCTTCCATGCAAGTGACTTATACGCAAACGGACGGAGGATACCAAGAGGATCTGGACGCCCCTGTGCTGCTGAAGGCAGGCCGTGTATACATCGCGGCAGCTGCTCTGGATTCCCTTACGGGAGCTGTTACAGAGCTGAATCCGGGAGGAAGCCGGGTTAATATTACCCCAGGCAGTCTTAGCACAACCGTCAGAGTACCCGCTGCCCCCCTTGCCGTTGCAGAGAATAATTCCAAGGTGAAGCTGTACGCCGCGCTTAAGGACGGCGATACCTACAAAGGATTCATCCTTGAAGTGAACGGGAAAAAGCAACACTTCAACTGGACGGTATCCAGAGACTACTCGCATCCGCCTCAGCTCTTCTATGCTGATGTAGATTCTGACGGCAAACCGGAGGCTACGGTTGTGTTCACCCTGGGAACCGGAACCTCGCTGGTTGCACAGGAGGTTCATGTCGTGAAGCCGGAGCAGGGGAAGGAGCTCTCCGTGCCTGCTGCGGACGAGGCCGCCCGCGCAGCAGTCTCATCCAGTATTGTGCTGGATCAAAAGGACGTCCTGCTGAAGCTTGAGCTTACAGGACTCAAGCCGTCCAAGATGACGCTCAGACTACAGGACCGTGCTGAGGACGGCCTGAAGTATTTCGGCAGCAAAGCGGCCATTGGCGCAGTAACCTACTATTCAGTAGAGAATAACAAACTGCTTGCGGACACCAGCTTAATGGTCGGCATGACCGAGAGTGTCGGTACCCTGAAGCTGGAATATAAGGCAGGCAAGACGGGGATGGAGCTGGGGTCTATTGCTTTTGAGCCGGATGAACGCGGTGAAGCCATTTTGGAGAAATAAGAAGGTTGCCGGGGAAGGAGCTTAGCCATGATTGATGCCCATATTCATCTAGACCAATATGAGGATCACGTAGTGTCCTCGCTGCTGGAGGGACTGCCAGAGCAGGGCATAGAGTCGCTGATAGCCGTCTCGATGAATCTCGCTTCGAGCAAGCGAACTCTGGAGTTAGCAGCCAGCTATCCGGGCCTCGTGAAGCCTGCGTATGGCTTCCATCCAGAGCAGGCGCTGCCTGCGGAGAAAGAACTGAACGTGCTACTGAAATGGATTACAGACCATGCTGGAAGTATGGCCGCTATTGGTGAAATCGGCCTTCCCTACTACTCCCGGACCGAGGCTGTGGAGCGTGGCGAAGCTTGGGATATGGCACCCTATATTCAGCTTCTGGACAGACTTCTTGGACTGGCTGCACGTTTGGGCAAGCCTGTAGTACTACATGCCGTCTATGAGGATGCGTGGACCGTATGCGATCTGCTGGAGCAGCATGGCCTTACGCAGGCCCATTTCCACTGGTTCAAGGGCCCCGCTGCTACCGTTGACCGGATGATTAGCCGCGGTTACTACATTTCCTTCACTCCCGACATCCTCTACGAACCGGAGATTCAGGAGCTGGCACGCCGCTATCCGCCGGAGCTGGTCATGGCAGAGACGGACGGCCCGTGGCCGTTTGAAGGACCGTACGCCGGGCGCACCACCCATCCGGCTATGGTCCATGACGTTGCTGCCGCCTGGGGGGCGCTGCATGGATATTCCGTTCCAGAGGCCCAGGCCCTGCTGACGGCCAACACAAAACGATTCTATGGGCTATAGGGTTAGCAGTTCCACTTAAATACAGCACCAGACTTAAATCTGTTAAGGTACAAACTAAGCTATATACTTAAGTGCATTCCGTACAATTAAAACGTTTGATTCACTGCCAAATATACGTTTAGTTGTATTTCATACATTTAAAATAGCTCATTATCGGGGATCTCGCCCACTCAGGCAAATTTAGTTGTACAAACTACAGTTAGAAGAGCTACTCCTTCCTTTTGACTGTTTTTAAATGCACATAATACAACTAGCCCTGAATGTTAGCTTCGACCAAACTAATCCAATTGCCCTTAGGGCCCGTAACGCTGGTCCCGATAATCAATTAACAGCTGCTGCATTTTTTCCACCGTGCCGTCTTGATGAGGAACATGGATGGATACGGTCAAATTTGAGTCGTTCAAATACTGAAACGATACAAGATCGAAATTCAATTTCCCGAGATTCGGACAATGCAGCGTCTTCGGAGCATCTATGGCATCGAGAATCTCATGAGAGTCCCAAAATTCACGAAACTCACTGCTAACCTTGGACAGTGCCTCGAACTGCTCAGACCACCAAGGGTCTTCGCCGTGACGGGCATACCCGGCATGGAAAGTAGCAACGATTCGCCTGGCATGCATTTCCCATTGCTCTCCCTTAACGTAGCGGAAACGGGCAGAAGTAAACGTCATCCAGACAAAATTCCGTTCACTCTCCGACATAGCCGCGAGATCCCCATTCATTGCACAGTAGGCTTCATTCCAGGCAATGATATTCATATGCGCATCCATGACATTCGAAGGTGACAGGGTTTGGCTATCCAAAAAACGTTGAAGTTCCGCTGTTACCTTGGAGGGTTGATGAGTATTGATCAAGGGAAATTGCTTTCGAGCCAGATGGTACAGATGCCTGCGTTCTGCTTCATCGAACCGAAGCACTTCTGATATTTGGTCAAGTACCTCAGCGGATACGTTAATAGGACGCCCTTGTTCCAAATAGGTGTACCAGTCCAATCCTACATCTGCCAGCTGGGCTACCTCGCTTCGGCGAAGTCCAGGTGTACGTCTGCGTCCGGTTTCCGGCAAACCCGCTTGCTTAGGAGTCATTCGTTCACGGCGTAAGCGCAAAAAACGAGACAATTCCCCGTAACGGTCCAGTCTGTCCGCCATAATCTCCTCATGCCTCCTATCTATTCTTGAACGTAGGATTTCCAATCCTACGATAACCAGATATCTCCCTAACCTCGTTAGGCTCATGTACACTAGTCTATGTCCTCCATAGGAGAAGAGCAAGAATGGTTAGGACAAGTTGATATTAGTTTTGGGGGGATTAAGATGTTTGAGCATATGGTGCTATTGAAATTCAAGCCTGATGTTTCTATTGCAGAGCAAAAGGACGCTGTTAGGCGCGCGCAGAACTTTAAGGGGGAAATTCCAGGTATCGTAGATCTTAGCGCGGGGATTAACGTGACGGAGGAAATCGAGCACACCCAGGGGTTTACGCTGGGGATCAGAGTTACTTTTGAGAATCAGCAAGCTTGCCGTGAATATATTCAACACCCGCTACATCAAAATTTATTGCAATCCTTAGGTCCATTTGTTGATGGAATCATCGTTATTGATTATCCGTTTTCGACCAGTTGATCACGAAAAGCTAAAGAGGCAGCCACCACATTGGTCGGCTGCCTTCTTGGGATTATTGAGGTATTGTTTCCTTTTAGCGTAATGACTATCATTTTTTAGTAATAACTATTCTCAAAAATCTCCAAGTAAAGTAAACCATTATTCCAAGTAGCATTAAACCAGAGAATTCAATTACTCTCCCTAATGGACTATATTCATACCCGAATGTGATTTTGTGTTGCAAATAATCCACCGTCGTATACCTACCTGCAATGTCTGGAACATAGTTCTTTGTTAGATACATCCCACAGATAATCTGAATGGCATAATAAACACATGCAAATATTAGTCCAACAATTAAGCTTCGAAATAATGGATTTTTCATACTAACCTCCTTGTACTCCTCACCTCATTTTACCATTTTATTGTAATAACGATAACTATTCTATCCCTTAGTTTAAAAAGGCATCCGCCGGACCAGTACTTCATTTTCTTTGAACTCCATGACATAAATATCCGGCTTGGTCGTCTGTAGTAAGAAGTCCAGACCGTATCCCGGGGCAAAATGGCCCATCATCAAGGACATCACCATGCCGTGGGTTCCGATGGCCACTCTTTTCCCTTCATGGGTCCGCAGAATATTCTGCAGCGCCTTCACTGCCCGTGCCTGGCACTCCCGGTTCGATTCCCCGCCCGGCAGGGCATAATCGGGATCGGTGTACATCTTCTGGAGTTCATCGTATAAGCCTTCGTCGGATAGCTGCTGGTTGCCCTCCATCCAGACCTTTTCTCTAAGATCATCGATCAGAATGATTTCCTGCTCCAGTTGATCCGCCAAATCCGCAATCGTATCGACCGCCCGGATATACGGGCTGCTGTACAACACATCTATCCCTTCATCCTTCAGGCATTCCGTGACCTGCAGGGCATCCTCCTCCCCCTTGGGCGACAGGCCACGCGTCCATTCATCCACCCCGGTACGGAGCGAGTCCCCGTGTCTCACCATGTAGATATAAGTTGTCATACGTTCCTCCTGATCCTCTATGCAGAAATTAGTGATCCGTTCCCCATCTTAGCTACTCTCTACTGCTGGATGAGCGGCTTCCGCTGTAGACCTCGCCACCGGCCAGAGCTGCCGGCCGAACAACACACCCGTCAGACCCAGGAGCAGCTGCAGTAAGCCAATGTTGACAAAAATACGGGCCGGACCTGCATATTGCACAAGCACACCACCCAGCAAAGGTGCCACAATGAGTACCGTGCTGAGGACTGTGTTCTGGATGCCGAAGATACGGCCGGTCATGTGCGGCGGGGTTTCTTTTTGCAGACAGTAATTGAAGGTAATCATGAATACCCCGTTGCCGATCCCCAGCACAAACCCGATCAGCAGCACCCAAATCATAGATGCCCCCGGCTGAAGCAGACCCAGCGCCGCAATTGATCCGCCGATCAGCACATACCCAGATCCCAGCTTCCAGCCATAACCGGCTTCCAATTTCAGCTTGTTCAGGATTAGGATGATGAGCACAGCTCCAGCTCCGGTAGCAGCTACCATCCAGCCGAGCAGTGCTTCCCGGTCTGGAGCGAACACCCGGAACAGGCTGGTGAATTGAAAGTCGACGACTTGAATGACCAGCGACCCGGCAAGCCCGAACAGCATCGTATTCAGCAGCAGCCGGCTGCGGAGCATGAAGCTCCAGCCTTCCCGCCACATGGTGCGGAGCGGTATCTTGTTGGCCGGCGCTTCCGGCTGCTTGCTGTCTTCTTCCTCCGTATGGATGTTTTTTACGGACAACAGCAGCAGATAAGAACAGCTGCGCAGCAAGGCATTGAGCAGGATGCACCACTGCGGCGTAAGGAAAGCGAGCGCCAGACCTCCGAGCAGCGGACCGGCGATTTTGGAGCCTTGGTTGACCAGTCCGTTGAGTGACGAGGCTTGCAGCAACTGGTCCTCTCTCACAAGACTGCGGGTCAATGACTGCTGGGCCGGCATATTCAGTGTGGACAGCGCGGAGCGCAGGGCCAGCAGTGGCAGCAGCCAGACCATGCTCGGTGCGAACAGCACCAGCAGGGTCAAGAGCGCTGTCAGCAGGTCGCAGATGCGCATCAGCTTCAGCTTGTTCATCCGGTCGGCGGCTACCCCGGCAATCGAGCCGAGCAGAATACTTGGCAGCGCCAGCGCTACCGGAATGAGCGCCAGCATCAGCGGACCGGCCTGCCAGCGGTAACCGACCAGCACCTGAATCGCCAGCGCATCGAACCAGTCACCGAAGCTCGCCGTGGCAAAAGCGCTGTACACCCGCATATACGTTTTGTTATGAAGCAGACTGTTTCCCTGCTTGGTTGATCGTTCCATCTGACACTCCTCCAGGTTACCTAAGATCGTAGATGAAGCTCCATCTATGAATCTAAAGTAACGGAGAATTGTCAGAGAATTATCATGGGGTCTCCAGCAGCGGCAGCAGGATGCGCTCCAGAGTGTGTCCTAGTCTGTCCAGGCCACAAGCTTCAAGCTCGGCCGCAAACAGGCTACTATACTTTCGGTCCAAGGCACTTCCAGTCAGGAACATCCGGCAAAAATGATGAATCTTGTACAGTGCATAGAAGCGCAGCGGCACGAATCCCGACATATCCAGCACCTGCAATCCCTCATTGATGAGCCGCTCCCCCTCTGCCCACTGTTCACGGCGCAGCTTCCAGAGTCCCTTCACTACCTTGTAGTTGCCAATCTCCCGCAAAAAGGGCTTGTCCTGCAAAATCCGGCTGACGGCTTCATCCATCCGTTCCAGCTCTTCATCGCAAGCTCCCCCTGAGAGATGGATGAATAGCTCTGTAATTACCGTGACAGGGATGAAATTCTCGAAGCCGGGTCCGGCGATCACCTGGTAGGAACGCTTCAGACGTTCCAGTGCTTTTTCCGGCTGACCTGCAAGGGTGTACATGTCCAGCATCGTCAGAATCTCAAGCTCGGTTTGTTCTGGCGGGTTCAGCAGATTCCGCGCAATCAGGCGCTCGGCGTACGCCACCTTCTCCCTGGGATCACCAATGAAGAAGTAGAACAGATTGAGGTAAAAGAGCCGGTCCTTCAGCGGAATCTCGTCCGTGTGGACCAACCAATCCAAATCTCCCTGCACAAAATGAACAACCATAGAATAATGCGGGTCCAGCTCGTAGCCGAGGATGTCCTGCTGGCGGGCAAGAGTGAGCATGGAGTTCCCCTGACCATAGACATGGAACTTCATGAACACCTCACGCATCGTGTCCCGCAGCTCCGGGTCATTCGTTGCCGGATTTACCGCTACGCCCGCAAGGCCGCCCGGAATTGCCAGACTGTACCCGAACCCGCGAATCGTCTTAATGTCAATCCCGCCCAGTAACCGCAGCTTCTTGCGCAGCCGGTAGATATGATCGTCAACGGTCCGTTCCACCGGATATTCCATCGGCCACACTTTATCCAGCAGCTGCTCCCGGCTGAAGGTCCGCCCGCGGTTGCGGTACAGAAACTGCAGCAGCGCGAACTCCTTGGGGAGCAGCTCTACCGTTAATCCTCCGGCGGATACCTTATATTCACTTCCGTTCAACTCCAGATGCATGGCGGTGCCTCTTTTCTTCTTCTTCTTCTGCTGCTAATAAATCCACAAGTCGATTATATCAGCTTGAACTTGCTTGCACGATATCCCACTCACCCTCTCACTGGCCTATTGTATTCGATTCACAAAAAATCCCCCTACAGTTGCCGCTGTAAGGGGATTTCTCATTACAATATTGATGTGACTACAGTCGCTCTAATCGGCCCACCTGTTGACGCGAGGCTAGCCTGCCATATTATTAATGGAGTCCTGCTCCGAGAACACCGAGATATGATCTACCGTTCCTGTTGATTCCGGGATGATGAATTTGAGCTGATACTGCTTGTTGGCCTGATAAATATAGATGTTATGCTCGCCATTCACGGTAGTATCATCCGGCTTGCCGAGTACTTCTTCAATCTGCTCCAGTGTCAGGTTACGCAGGTCCGGGGCGCTGGAGCGCACATCAAAAATCTTCATACCCTTGTTAAAACCAAACACCACACTCTTCTTGGAGTAGGTGGAATAGACTCCCTTGCCTGCCGATTCCTTGAGGTCCGGCTCTCCCCACGCGGCTTCCACCTCATCAATAAGTCCGGTGTGTGCAGCATATTCGACGCCGGGCACCTTGCCCTGCTTAGCAAGCTCCAGCAGCTCCTTCAGCTGCTTGCTCCGTTCCTGCGGGGTGGCGGGAGCTACGGTATCTGCTTCAGCCCCTGCAACCTCAGTAACCGTAGACTCTGTTGAGGCTCCCGCTGCGGCTTCAGAGTCAGCAGTTACAGGCTCTGCGCCCGCAGCAGCGCCGTCATCTGTACCAGATTCGCTCACCTGCGCACCTTCTGCTGCCGATGAAGCGCTATCCCCTGGCTGTACAGTTGCTGTAGCCGCAGCCGTATTGTTAAGCGATGGTTCCGTTTTGCCGGAATTACAGGCTGTAAGGCTGAGCATCGCCCCAACGATAAGAATACCTGTGATTGTTCTAATTAATGTAGTCATGCTGCCATCTCCTTCGTTATGGGAACCATCCTCTTTTGTCTAAACTGTACCCTATGACGCAGGGGCTGTAACAAAGGTTGCAGGTGCAGACCTCCTGTTTCAGGTATTATACGCATTGCCTTATGCTATGAATTTCCCTGTCTGATAACGGTCCAGCGCCGTTTTGTTCACCACATAAGTTCGGGCCATCAGATCATGCAGCGCCCGCTTGCGCGGGGTAAATGCGATGAATAGGCAATCCACGACCACTACCCAGCCAATAAAAGCATTCAAATCCGCTGCAAGCGGACTCCAGTTCACGAGACTGCTTGGGATGGAGGACAACGCCTCGGTATTCAGACTCACAACCACTGCCAGGAAGCTGTTAACAATAATAAAACTATCCCTGATCAAAGCCTGCCTGAGCACCGGATATCTTCCATTCTCATCAACGATTCTTGCCCCCAAAAGCAGCCTGCCCGGCGTCCCGCCGTATCGGACAACCATAAATATATTGAACACCATAAGCAGTGCAAACTGTATAAAAAGCGGGAACGCTGAACCTGCCGACTCTGCCGCCGGCACTGAAATCCTGGTCAGTAAATAGGTAGGAAGAATAAGAATAAGTGAGTCAATGATATTAATCAGCACTCTTTTCCAAAAGCCTACAAATTCGTATAAATTAAGTTCTTCCTCAATCCACGGCTCCATACTTTCACCCCTTACGCAAAAGTAGTCCATCATTCATGCCCATACCCATAACCCTGGCAGCACAATCAGCAGCAGCGCAACGGCAATGAGACTCCGGGTCAAACCCGGGTTAAGCTTGTGGTTCTTCTCTGATTGGTACCAGCCTTTGAACTGCCAATAGTTGCGGTATATCACAAAGAACACCAGCAAATTACCAGGTAAGGCAGTGTACAGGAAGCCTTCCCTTCCATATGCCATTTTGAATATCCACTGCTCCACGCCTCCTAGCACAAGCAGCGTAAGAATGAGCAGAATCACCAGACGCACCATCTCTACAATAAAAGTTGCCAATTTGCCCATGATGTCCTCCCGTATAATCGAATTAATCACTCATTCCCAACACACTCTTCCCCTGCACATACCTGCCCACATGCTGCAAAATCTCACGATTCTGCTGCACGATGATCCGCTTAGCCTGATACTGTTCGGTTAATGCCATGATCGCAGGAATACCCTCTCTCCTGAAGCTGCGGTTCCATTCCAGCAGCATCACCCGGAGATACTTGAACGACTGCTTATAATTTCCCTGCTCCAGCCCCAGCCTGGTCTTCATGAACCTACTGATGACCCGGGCATCCTGTACATAAGCCTTAGGCCGAATCAGAAAAATCAGATCCGCTTGCCGGAAGCTTTCTGTTCCCCACTGGTAATGTACGCCCTCTATGATCCACGACTCCGCATCCATAGCTTCCGCGAGCTTGGCATCCCGTACCTCCGGGGAGTTCTTGGTGTTGTCCCTGCGATCCCAGACAAAATTATCCGTTTCATAGCACGGGATTCCATAACTTTGAGCTAATTTCCGGGCGATATACGTCTTCCCGCTCCCGCAGCCGCCTATAATACGTACTCTAATCTTCAGTCCCTCCCCTAGAAGATCAAAAATATAACAAATCTCTCTCATATTACTATTCTCTATGTATCCTGTCACTCTACTCCACCCGGTTAAACACTGAAGCCAGCCCATCAATAATCGATCGGCTGGCTTCTGGAGCCGCAGTATACGGCGGCATCTTGGTTGGATAATCTGGCCTTGTGCAGCCACTACTACTTTACAGCTTCACTGCTCCCTCTTTAGCATTCCAGGTGAACGGCAGGCCGAACAACGGCGTTAAGCTGCCCAGCGGAATGTACAGGCGGCCGTCTACACTTTTGGAGGCTAGCATCTCTACTGTTTTGCCGTTCACTTTGGCCTTCGTGCTAAGCGGCTTGTGAACTGCTGTCTTCTTGCCTATTGTGATAATGAGCGCTCCGGTTCCCGCCTCCTGCATCAGGCTTCCGCCCAGCAGCTTCACGGATTCACTCAGTGGAATGTATACCCGCGAATCCTCCAGCAGGAAGGAATTCTTCACCGGCAGCTTCTCCCCGCCCTTGACAAAAGCTCCCGCAATCATCGTAGATCCCAGACGGTAGCCGTTCTTCTCGGCAATGCCCGCCATCTCAAGCCCGGAGGTTGTAATGATGACCCGGGTATTCTTCGCAATCTTCGGATACAGCCAGTGAATATCGTCATTGTGCATGCGGATGCATCCGGCGCTGACATATTTACCGATGGAGGATTCATTGTTGTTACCGTGAATGGCGTAGGTGGTGCCGTAAGTGTCATTGACCTCCAGCCCCAGCCAGCGGTCCCCCAGCGGATTGGCCGGATCGCCTCCGGGAATCTTATCCTTGTAGTAGGGTCTGTTTTTGATTTTGACCACCATCTTGAAGCTACCTTCAGGCGTCAGGCTTTTCGTTTTACCGGTAGCGACCGGAAAAATCTTCACCAGCTTGCCATCACTGTAATAGGCCAGTTTGTTCGTTTTTTTGTTCACAATGATCAGATCTGAGGAAGACGATGCCGCAGCAGCCGATCCTGTGAAGCATGCGGTCAAAAGCATTACAAATACCAGTATTAGTGCGATGCTTTTGGGAAAATACGTTTGAATCCGGCTTACCTGTTCACGCTGACTCATAGTTGCCCCACCTCCAGGTTATGGATGATTCTGGATTGTCTTTTCTACATAGACGTTCATTTGCCGCAATAGTTGCAGAGCAGCCTGTACCTATTCTTATCAACTCGTCCCGCCCGGAGTGACGCAACGTTTGCAATATTGTAACCGTTCTGGGCGGAAGCGCCTCCCTTGCACGCCGAAGCATGAATATTCGCCAGCGCCATCAGAGATAATAAGCCCGCATGACCAAAACACCCATCTCAAGGAGGCCAACTATTTTGAATACCAACTCATCTGCACAGATCCGGGAATGCGAGCAAATCGTTCAACAGCTGATGGCACAGACCCAGCAGGGAACGCAGAATTATCAGCAGCTTCTTCAGCAGGAGCAGCAGGATGCCGCCAAGCTCCAGGAGCTTAGCCAGCATAACAGCAAGTCCATTCAGATGATCCAGCAGGCGCTGCAGGGCCATCAGACCGCGATGCAGCAGCTGCAGCAGATCTCGCAGTCGGTCAGATCGATGGAGCAGTTCACGCAGACTTCCGGCTTCAATACCCATACAAGCATTCCAAGCTTCAATTCCGGGAACCAGATGGGACTAATGCATTCTATGGGACAGAACCAGCCAATGGCCCAGAGCCACAATACAGGAATGGGAGGGTATAACTCCTCCTTCAGCCCGTCCTTCACTTCAAACAGCCAGCCGGTGAACTCACTGCATAGCCCGATCAACGCGGGGATTAACCATCAGCCGATGCATACGCCAATGCAGACACCGATGTCCGCAGGCTCCTCCTATAACGCTCCAATGAACCAGGGACGAAGCTTCCAGTAGGAAGAGCGGGGAGCATAGGCAGCTTCGCTTGAACGGCTGTTTTGTATGCTAAAAAGGGTTCTCTCAGACCGCAGCAGCGGAAGCTGAGAGAACCCTTTTGGCGTACCCGCCACGCCATGAACGGTCCGCGCCTCGTCTAGACTACCAGCCTGCCGGTCTTCTCCGCGAGCCCAACCGTCGCTTCCACCCCGGAATTGAACTCCAGATAATCGCTCTCCACTCCATCGCTGAAGATCACGCCGTCCTCGGGCATCTGCGAAGTGATGCGCAGCGGCAGACTGCTGCTGATTCTCCCGAATACCAGCTCTGCTGAAGTCGTCCGGCTTGGAAAAGGCTCCCGCACAGTGAAATACAGCTCCGGATGATTCCAGGCTAGCCCGCTGCCCGCGCTGACTGCGGCAATCTCCGCAGACACCTGGGCTGTCTGTTCAGCAGCTGCATGCTGCATTTGTGCGGCACGGCTGACGATACCTGCGGCTCCGGCGAGCACACTCTTGAGCCAGCCCGTGGAGCCCAGGCCGGTCGAGACAATGATGCCGCTGGAGGACTGCTGCTCCAGCTGCCCGTTCAGCTCCAGCTGATACCGGGCCGAGACATGGGTCCGGCGGCCGATGAACAGATCGTTCACCCCGTACAGGCTCTGGCCGTCATTCAGCTCCACCTTGGCCAGAGTAACCTCACGGACCTGGCGCTGGGCGCGTAGGACCTCACTCACCACTTGCCGAACTTCCTTGACTCTAAAGGGCAGCAGCACGCCATCCCAGCGCAGTGGATCAGGATTCACTCCGATCAGCGGCTGCTCCTGAAGGTATTTCAGCGTATTGGCAACCAGACCGTCCTGGCCCAGGACCACTACGGTATCCTCAGCCCCGAAGATGAAATTCGGCACATGCTGCCGCTCCAGCACCTGGAGCCGGCCGATGGCGCTGAGCTCGGTCACTGTGGTCTCCACCGCCTTGCGGTATTGAAAATCCTCGCTTAAGTAGTCGCTGAAATCGGCTCCCAGCCGTTCAATATAGAACTGGGCCTGCTGGATCGTATTGTAGCGGACCACCAGCTCCTCCAGGCGTGTCTTGCGCTTGATCAGTATGATTCTGTTCTCCGATCCCCGGCTGCTCATCGTCCGTTACCTCCTCTTTCTGCTCCGGCTCCACCTCCTGCCGAGCCGGCCATGATTCCTTGCAGCAGATCCGGTGTAATGTTAAGCTGGCCGATCTTCCCGGCATTCACCGCTAGCTCCTGGAAGGCGATGGCGATCAGCTTATCCGGGTTCATGCCGACATTTGTCAGCGCCTGCAGGACGTTAGGCGATACATTTTGCAGCGAATTCATTACCGCCGTCAGCTCGTAAGCCTTGGCATCCGCTTCGGCTCTCTTATTCGCTATGGCCAGCTCAATCAGCGCCTGCTTCTTCTCCTCCAGCTCCGTATCAAAAATCAGCTGCTCTTCCTTCATCTCATTCTGCTTCTGCTTCGCTGACCGGTCAGAATCAAGCAGCGCCTCACGCATCTGTCTCTTCTTCGTCTGAACGGCGATCTCCGTATTCAGCTCATTCTCCTTCACCCGCCGCTCCTGCTCAATCGAAGCGTTACGCCGCTCATAGAGCGCGTTATCCGCGCTGCGGAGCATCTCCTCCCTGGCCTGCGCTTCCAGGGCCCGCAGCGTCTCCTTATTCGGTACAATCGCCAGAATGGACAAGCCCATCAGCTCAATACCCAGCTTCTCAATCTCCGCACTCTGGCCGATTTCATGGGTAATCATCTTGGCAAGACGTTCACTCGACTGGATAGCCTCCTTCAGCGGGAGCTGCCCGAGCTGCTTCTTGGTCAGGACCTTGGCGATATTAATCACCCGCTGGGCCAGCTTGTGCGGATCGTCGGAGAGATAGGTGTTCTTTTTGAGATTATAGGTGTAGTTGAGGATCTGGGTGGTCTTGCGGTAATCGACAATCCGGTAGGTCAGCTGCCCCTGGACGGTTACCGTCTGATAGTCCGCCGTAATTTCCTCGAACATGAATGGAACATCGATCGAAGAGACAGGCACGACAACCACCGAAGTTGTCGGCGCATAATAATGAAAAGAAAGCCCGACCCCTTCACGCACTACCTTGCCATTCTTCACCTTGAGCACATAATCACTGGGCTGAAATTTCACGAACCGGAATCCAAACATGATCATTACCTCCTAGGGGTTGTATTCTGAGTCATCTGTTGAGCAAAGGTAAACTCAGTTATTAATTAATTGTTATTATTAAATTGTTATTAACAACATCATAGCAGACCTTTTTGATATTATCAATATGTTATTAACAAAACGAGCAAAAAAATATTGTACAAATTCAAATGCTGCCTCGTGTTTTGTCCATTGAGTAACAACTGGCTATAATTTATGATGATCTAAACGATAATGATTATCATTATTGGTAATCACAATACCTTTGGGAGGCATACATACAATGAACAAGACTCGACAACCCTTCGCTATCCTGGGCATGCTCTTCCTGATGGGCACTTTACTGCTCGCCTGCAGCAGCAATAAGAATAATCAGGGGAGTAGTGCAGCAACCACCGCACCTGACGCGCAAGCCACTGCTGAAGCTGCAGCTACCACCCGTTCACACACGGATTACAAAGGCCATACGGCAGAGATTCCAGTGAATCCGCAACGGATTATCTATTCCGGAGAAACGTATGGCGATCTGCTGGCACTTGGTGTACAAGCCATCGGCTATCCGCTCTCCATGGGGGAGGGCCAGGTCTTCGAGGACAAGCTGACCGGAATTGCAGATGTCGGGTTCCCGATCAATCTGGAGAAGACGCTGGAGCTTCAGCCCGATCTGATTATCTACGCCGGTATTGATGAAGCTGATTACGACGCTCTCTCCAAAATCGCTCCAACGATTATCTTCGATACCTTCGCCCCCCTGAAGGAGCGGATGCTGGATATTGGAGATATTTTAGGCAAGAAGCAGGAAGCGGAGGCTTGGCTGGCCCAGTATCAGGCGAAGGAGGATGCGATGTGGGCCCAGCTTAAGGCTTCGGGGATGAAGGACGGTGAGACCGCTTCGGTCTTCACTTATTATCCGGGGGACCGGCTGTTCGTAATGGCAACAACGGGCCTCTCGCAGGTACTGTACGGAGAGCAAGGCTTCAAGCCTACCCCGGCTATTCAAAAGGTGCTGGATGCCGATATGGGCTTCCAGGAAATCTCACTGGAAGTGCTCCGGGAATACGCCGGAGATCGTATCTTCCTGCTGACTCCGGTGGCAGACGAAGCCAAGCAATCGACCGGCAATCTGCTGAAGAGCGCAGTGTGGAACAGCCTGCCTGCCGTTAAGAACGGCTACGTCTACACGCAGGACATCATGAAGACCTCCAGTGATGCTACCACCAGAGAGTGGCTGCTCGGCGAGATTCCTACCATGCTGGGCAAGCAATAATTCCGGGGCAGACAGACTGAAAAGCAGCTTATCAACGCCTGTTGATAAGCTGCTTTATTTTATATACAATATTGTTTATTGATAATCGTTCTCAATATAGTTCAATTCTAAGCTGTCTGAAAGGAGTGCCTGCCTTGCGCGAGCCTGACCACGACCACCTGCCTGCACTCCCGTTCGCCCCTCTCCGTTCCCTGCTGTTTCAATTCAGGAGCATTGAACTGGTGATGCAGAGCGCTGACACTATATCGGCTGTGCAGACAGCGGAGCAGCATACGCTCCTGCTGTTTACGGGCGGGCGCGGCGAACTCGGAATCACTGAGCAGACCTCACTCTCTGTACATGCGGACAAGTGCTGTCTGCTGCCTCCCGGAACCTCATACAGTCTGGATAACCGGGAGCTGACGCTTTATTTTTATGTGTTGACTTTTGCCGCTTTGACTACAGGGGATTCCCCTGCGTTCTACGTAGATGAACTGCTCCCGGGGCAAAAAGAGCTGATTGTCCACCCCTTCACCAGAGTGATCCGGCTGGCGGAAGAGCTGCTTGCGGATCATAACGGCAGGGATGAGCTCCAGCATGTCAGACAACAGCTCCAATTCCAAGAGCTGCTGCTCCTGCTGCTTGAACAGAACTACTCCACCCGCCAGCTGCCAAGTCCGGCGCAATCGGTGGAGAGTACGATACACTTCATGCAGCAGCATTATAGGGAGAGTATCACGGTGAAGCAGCTCGCGGAGCTGGCCGGTGTCTCCCCCTGGCAATACACTCCGATCTTCCAGAAACTGACCGGCCAGCGCCCACTCGATTATCTGACGGATCTGCGCATTGGGCACTCGAAGACTTATCTGCTTGAAGCCGCCGAGCCGCTGCGCGAGATTGCCCTGCGGGTAGGCTTCTCCGACGAATACTACTTCAGCCGCCGCTTCCGGCAGAAGACGGGAATGACTCCCGGGCAATATGCCCGGTCGCAGCAGCGCCGGATTACGGTCACGGACTGGACCGGACATTCGGTGGACATCCCGGAGCGTCCGAAGCGTGTTGTCTACCACGGGGAGACACTGGGCGATGTGCTGGCGCTGGGGGTGAAGCCTGTCGGCGGTGACGAGGCGTTTGCCCGGGGCAGCGTCTATAGCCACCGGGTCAAGCGCTTAGCCAATGTCGGATTTCCGCTGGACCCGCAGCTGACCCGGTCCATCCGGCCTGACCTGATTATCCTCGCAAGCCCGGATGAACAGATCTACCGGGGTGTATCCGGCATCGCCCCAACACTCACCTTCGACTCCTTCGCACCGCTGGAGCAGCGGCTGCGGATTCTTGGAGAGTGGCTCGGGAAGCAGCGCGAAGCTGAGGTCTGGCTGCAAGCCTATCATGCCAAGAACGCAGCCATGTGGCAGCATCTGTACGCCGGGGGACTCTTGAAGGGTGAAACAGCTTCGGCGCTGTTCTATGACCATGGCAACCATCTATACGCCATGGGAATGACCGGCTTGTCCACGGCCTTGTATGCCCCTGGCGGCCTGCAGCCGACAGCGGAGATCAAGGACATTCTGGACAAGGATCTGGGGTTCCGCGAAGTGGACCCGGCGATGCTGCACAGCTACGCAGGGGACCGTGTCTTCATGCTGATTCCAGAGCGGGAGGACTCCCGGGAGGCCATGGAGCAGCTGCTCCAGACGGAGCTCTGGAGCAGTCTGCCTGCCGTGGAGCAGGGCCATGCCTATATGCTGGATGGAGCCAAATGGAATTCCGGCGATGCGCTGACCCGGGAGCGGCTGCTGACGCTGCTGCCCAGACTGCTGGGCCTCTAATAGGGCTTGAGAAGCGCACGGATGGCTTGGAGCCGCTCCGGGTCAATGGGCTTCAGCGGATCGCCGTCTTCCCGGACTGCCGAACCAAAGTGTACCCGGCGGACACCGGTCCGTGTAACGAAATCCTTCAGGTCAGCAGCATTCAAGCCGCTGCCTGCCAGGATGGAGAGCGAAGAACCGGCAGACAGCCGTTCCAGTACAGCTAGTCTCACCATACCGCCAGGCGTATTGGCCGCAGCAGTCCCGCCGGAGGTCAGGATCTCGGTAATCTGCGGATACCGCTTCAAGACCTCAAGGGCTTCAAGCTGGTCCTGCACCTCGTCGAACGCACGGTGGAAGGTAACCTCCATCCCCCCTGCCCGCTCCAGCATCCGATTCAGCAGTTCTTCATCTATTGTCCGGTCCTGGCGGAGCATGCCCATAACCAAAGACAGCCCGCCTACCCCGGCTATATGGCGGATATCGCGCAGCATGGTCTCCACATCGGATGTATCATACACGAAGGAGCGTGCATGCGGTCTGACCATCACTCTCACAGGAATACTGACCTTCTCCCGGACCGCTTCGATCAGTCCCAGACTGGGCGTTAATCCGCCCTCCCGTATCCCCGTGACCAGTTCAATCCGGTCAGCACCATAACGCTCCGCTATGACCGCATCATTTACTGTAGTTGCTATAACCTCTAACAGCATAAATTGCTACACTCCCCTTCTTAGTCGTAATCCTTATAAACCGCTCTACCCTTAGTATAAAGATAAACATTGTAAATAGCAGGAAGATTCCTGACTATGTCAGTACTAGACCTGCGACCAGGATTTTTCCCGCCTTTGGGAGAGTGTGTTCTCTGGATGAAGCCTCTATACTGAAGAAGTTGAAATTTAGAAATCCGGAATGGAGCGCCCTGAATGATAAGACAAAGTCTTCACGCGTGGAAAATGCTGATCCTCTCTCTGCCTAAAGGAATCATCGCCTTCGTAATTGCTGTTACAGGTCTATGTGCAAGCCTGCCCTTGATTATTGTATGGGTGGGGCTGCCGCTGCTGGCCCTGACCTTGGCATGGTGCCGCAGCATGATGTCCAGTGAACACAAAACAGTTGAAGCCTGGTCCAGCGGCAACAGCCGACGTGGAACAGGGCTGCCTGCTGCCGCAGATCATGCTCCCGCCTTCCGCTGGGAGGGGCTGCGGACATTAGGACACCAGCTCCGCGAAAGGGAGTCGTACCGGGGAATCCTGTACAGTCTCCTCCAGCTGCCCGCAGGTATTCTGGGGTTCACACTAGCACTGGTTCTGCCTGCGGTGGCCTTCAGTGCTCTTGTGTCACCTGTGGCCCAGCGAATCAGTTCATCGGTATTCTCCTATGATCTGAATATGCTGGACCCGGAGTTCTTCTTCTTCCTGTCCGGCACAACCTCAGATGAACGCTCGTGGATTCTATGCGGAACCGGATTTGTACTGCTGCTGATTCTGCCGCTGCTGCTTGTGGGTCTTGGACGTCTGTATGCGGCCTGGATCAACGCAGTTTCAGGAACACCTGTGAATTCCACCAGTACCCCGCTTGAAGCCATACATACCTGATCTCTTCCCGCATATCTATTAATAGTTCACTTGCCAAAGCTTACGAAGCGGGTTGTGCCCGAAGTGATTGCAGGAAGGGCAGCCCGCACAACCTTGTGAGGAGGCGGTTCAGTGCTCATGATCCTGGTGTATCTGTTTGCTGTGCTTGGCGTGTCTCTCCTGCTGTTGGCTGCGGTTCTTCAGTACAGACTCTCCCGTCCCAGGGCTGCGGGCCATAGCGGGGCTACCCATGCCCTGTCCGCCTTCAGCCTGAAATTCCCCCAGCGGTTCATAACTCCAGACGAATCCCATCTGATTGCCCTGGACGAAGAAGGCCAGGCGCTCGCCATCGGGCTGCTGCATCCGGGGAAGCCGGAGCCGGCGACAGCCACCCTGTATACGTTCGATGCCATCCTTGGAGCAGAGATTGTCGAGAATGCTCTGACTCTCAGCAAGGTAAGCAAGACCAGCCGGATTACCACCAGTGTACCGAGAATACGGGCAGGTGCCGCCGCAAGCTATGAATTCACAGCGCCTGTCCCGGACGGCAGTCCTGCCGAAGAGATCCGCGAGCTGACGCTCAGAATCTATTTTAGCAGCGCAGATACGCCTGTGGTATCCATTCCTTTTCTCCCGGCGCGCCTGCCGGCCCGCAAAACAGATCTTCAATATTCCGCAGCCTTCCTGGAGGCGCAGCAGGTACATGAGAGAATTCGCGACATCGTCTCTGCATAAGGGAAGCCTTAGCCTTCAGAACTCACAATTACCGGACAACCGCTGTAAAATCCTCCAGAGCCCTCCCTTGTCTCAGCTTATCAATAATTGTAAGCAGGAAGCTCTCCGCGAGGCTGCCTGGTAATATGGCGTCCGCAGCTTCATCCAGTGTGAACCAGGCTGCGTGGTCCAGCTCGTCGCTCATGGCACTCAGGTCCTCCGTGTCAGCCACACTAATGTAATTGAGCATTAATGTATTAGACGGGGCGAAATACTGGCTGCGCATATATTCATAAGCAATCACCTCAAGCCCCGCTTCTTCCTTCACTTCACGGATCAGGGCCGCTTCGGCGTTCTCTCCCTTATTCACATACCCGGCGAGCAGAATGTAATCCTTGCGCTTATACTGCTGGATGAGCAGGATTCTATCGAGTCCCCGGTTCAGTACGGCTGTACTCATCGCTGTGCTGAACACAGGGAATCTGAAGACGGCGCATGAATCACAGTAGGGTACCTCACCTTCTCCATTGCATTCCTTCATTACCAAGCGGCTTCCGCATTCCAGACAAAACTTCAAGCTTTATCGCTTCTTTCTGTAGGTAGTATAGTTGTTGTCTATTCTAAGCGATTGCTTCCGAACGTACCACGGTAAAATTCAAGAAACCCGTCCTTTATAGAACAGGGGACAGGGTTTCTTGACGTGATGTGGAATATACTATAAGGGGCCCGGACACTACGGGCTGCATTACATCATAGAGATGGAGGGAACTACTCGACATGAACATCATTAATTTCGCACATCGCGGCGCATCCGCAGCCGCCCCGGAGAACACAATGGCGGCCTTCCGCAAGGGTCTGGAGCTTGGTGCAACCGGCATTGAGACCGACGTACAAATGACCAGTGACGGAGCAGTAGTAGTGATCCATGATGAGAGTCTTAACCGCACCACTTCAGGCAGCGGTTATGTGAAGGATAAGACGCTTCGTGAGGTGCTGGAGGTGGACGCAGGCTCATGGTTCAGCCCTGAGTTCGCAGGAGAACGGATTCCGACACTGGACGAGCTGCTGGATCTGCTGCAGGGGCGGGAAACGATTCTGAATATAGAGCTGAAGAACGGGACCTTCCTCTATCCCGGCATGGAAGAGAAGGTCATCGCCGCTGTCCGGGAGCAGGGTATGAGTGAGCGGGTGGTAATCTCCAGCTTCAACCATTACTCCCTGGCGTACTGCAAGTCGCTGGCACCGGAGATCCGTACGGGTATTCTCTACGGAGAGGGGCTGTACCGTCCTTGGAATTACGCAGCTACATTGCAGGCAGATGCGCTGCACGCCCATCATTCCTCGGTCCTGCCGGAGTTCGTGAATGCTGCTGCGGAGAAAGGCATTGTCTATCATCCGTGGACGGTTAATGATCCCGAGCGGATGCAGGCTCTAATCGATGCTGAGGTGGCGGGAATCATTACCGATCATCCGGATGTTCTGGCCGGGCTGCTGGCTGCCAGAGGCGTCTGACTGATATAACACGGCTGCGCTGTCCATAGGATGGCGCAGCCGCTATTGTCAAAAAAGCCCCACAAAGTGGGGCTTTAGACGAAATATTTATTGTGCCCTTGAGCTGCTGACCAGCTTCACGGAAGGAATACGGCTCTCCTGCTTGTATACGGCATAACGCCCGCTTCCCAGCTGCTTAGCACTGTACATAGCAGAATCCGCCTCCTGAAGCAGCTGCTTCGGGTCAATCCGGCCCTGGCTAATCGTCACGCCTACACTGGCGGACACGAATAATTCATGGCTCTCCAGCTTATAGGTCCGGGTGATGCGCTCCAGAACCTTAAGGGCAAGCTGCTCTGACTCCTTACGGCTGCAGCGTTTAGCGATAATGACGAATTCATCTCCGCCCACCCGGAAAATATGCCGCTTGCCTTTGCAGGTAAATTGCTGCAGGCTGGTTCCTACAGCCTCCAGTAAAAGATCCCCTGTATGATGGCCGAGGGTATCGTTAATCGATTTGAACCGGTTCAGGTCCAGATATAATACCGACAGCTGCTCGCTCAATTTGCAGTGATCCCAGAAATGATCCATTCCGTTCTTGTTCAGCAGGCCGGTCAGCGTATCCCGGTATGCCAACTCCTTGAGCTGGTCACGCTCACCAAGGATCATGCGGATCCGCAGGAACAGATACAGAATACCGGCAAGTGTCAGCATGTACAGGAACAAAGAGATCAGCAGGCTTCTGCCTTCTGTAGTGAAGCCGGTTATGGCTCTTCTGCCCAGCAGATGCATGCCGCCAAGCCCGGCACTAATTACCAGCACCACAAGACTCGAGCGGACCGCCCGGGTTCTTTGCGGTTGTCTGGAGAAATCCTTTGTCAATCTGAGCGTGCTATATACGGTCAGGACCCCTATAAGTATGGATAGAATCGTCAGCATATAATTGCGGGCCTCTTCCACTAGTCTTACGCCCTCCTTCAGCCTATCAATGAATTTATGGTTTTATCGCTTTCAAGCGCTACTGTACAGGATCCGACTGAACATATTCTGAACAACTCCGGCAGGGGATGCTGGACATTAATACCCCCACCGGATCAGCACTAAGCATATTATCGGCAGGACCGGCGCTTTATTGTAATGAAATGCTCGGAAATATCCCGTCCTATCGGTCCATATGCTCCGCGCTGTTGTACAATTCACAGCTCCAGCTGTCATTCTCATTGACCAGGCAGGTGATAGAGGTGTTCTTCAGCAGCACGCTCACATCCAGGGAAGGCACAAGTCCGGCCAGCGTACTCCGCAGAATAGCCCCGTGGCTGACGACCAGCACATTGCTGCCGGGATGGCGGGCAGCAAGCTCTTCAATCGCCCGGACTCCCCGCTCGCGGGCCAGCTCCTGACTCTCCAGCTTCAGATCCATCGTCTTCCACTGGCTGCCGAAGCGCTCGATCCGCTCACTCTCTGTGGTTCCTTCAATCAATCCGCCGTTCATCTCCCGGATGTCCGGAAGGAGACCGGCCAGCGGGATGCCCAGCCTCCCGGCGATGGTCTCCGCCGTCTGTCTGGCCCGCAGCAGGTCGCTTGAATAGATATAATCCCACGCTTCGCCGCTAAGCCGCTCCGCAAGCACGCCGGCCTGCCGGAAGCCTTCCTCGTCCAGAGGATTATCCGTGTGGCCCTGGACCCGGCCCTCCTGATTCCAGCGTGTGCTGCCGTGCCGGATTAAGCCTATTCTTGTCATGATCGCTACCACCCTTATATGCAGATATTCTAATGTGTTCCCATTATAAACTAACCCGCTGCTGGATGCATGCTCCATTGACGGTAACGGAAGACGATTATATGATGGTAGCTCAAGTGCTGCATTCTGGGGCCTGTTCCAGAATCATCCTAACCTGCAGATCAACCTGCTATAAGCAAAGGAGATTTTGTGTATCATGAAAAAAATGCTCACCCTCTTTACCGCCTTCTGTCTGCTGGCTGTCCTTCTTCCAGCACTGCAATCCGGTGCCGCTGCGGCGCCGCAGGCCAAGCTTGCCGTATATGTGGACAAGGAGAATCACTCCTTCAT
This sequence comes from Paenibacillus sp. FSL P2-0089, assembly GCF_038595095.1. Taxonomy (NCBI): domain Bacteria; kingdom Bacillati; phylum Bacillota; class Bacilli; order Caryophanales; family Paenibacillaceae; genus Paenibacillus; species Paenibacillus sp. FSL P2-0089. The sequence continues at coordinate 978,536 of NZ_CP152006.1, read as the reverse complement.
CCCGGTCCGCTTCCTGAACGGCTTCGCCGGTATCCAGTCTGTGCTTACCGCTTCCGGCGGCCAGATTGAGATATCACGCGGCGAGAATTCCATTAGCTTCACTCCAGGCAAGCCCGGGGCTTCCGTCAACGGCAAGCCCGTTACCGCAAGTGTGCGGCCCTTCAGTGAGAACGGGACTACCTACGTCCCCTTATCTCTTGTAAGCCAGACACTTGGCATACAGCTCCAGTGGAACAAGGAGGCCGGTTCGCTTACGCTGACAAGCGGGGCTGAAACAGGCACCGCTGAGACAGCCACCCTGCCTGTACAGAACGGCAGCCTGATCAAGAGCGGATCGCCCGCTGTAGTCAGCGGACATCATACCTACAAGGTCGGCGGCCGCTCCTTCAGCGTCCAGACGGTCACAGTCTCCCTGCTGCATCCTTCGGTGAAGCTGGATGCCGTTCTGGCCGGGAATACCGTCGGCAAGACAGAAGCTCTTGCCAGCATCGCCAAGCGCAGCAATGCCGCCGCCGCGATCAACGGCACATTCTTCGCCGCCTATACTGACGGCGCCTTCAAGGTTCCTTACGGCTACATCATCAGCGGCGGGAAGATGCTGAAGAACAGCTCCGGAGATAAACGGGCTGTCTTCGCTTACGACAGTAATATGCTGGCTGAGCTGATTCCGGGCAGTGAATTCAAGGCACGCTTCGATTCCGGTTCCGTTCTCGGCGCACTCCAGGCGGGACCACGGCTGTTGGTCAACGGGAAAGTCGCGCTGAATGTGGCGGCCGAAGGCTTCCGGGACCCCAAAATCCTGACTGGCGGTGGCGCCCGCAGCGCATTGGGCATCACCCGCGATCATAAGCTGATTCTGCTGACCTCCGGCGGGGCAACCATCCCCCAGCTGGCGGAAATTATGAAGCAGGCCGGAGCCTACCAGGCGATGAACCTGGATGGCGGTGCCTCCAGCGGCCTGTACTACAATGGCAAGTATCTGACGACTCCGGGACGCCTGATCAGCAACGCTCTGGTCGTACAGACAAAATAATGCACCAAGCTTAGAGTGTAAATCTTAAGTGTGTTGATGAAACTGCCTTTATGGAATGCTGAGAAGCGGCCATTCCTATGGGCAGTTTCTTTTTTTGATTCCAGCGGCTCCTCAAGCGGGCTCAGTTCAGTCTGTAATCAGGCAGAATAAGGAATACGCCTACGGGGGATAATACACCAACACATCCAGATTTCAGCAGAAGGGAGCCCCCGTCATGCCTCAAGAGCCGAAGAAGAGCCGCCAGACTACCAAAGATCCTGTAGAAACCTCCGTGCCTGCACCGCTTCCGCTGAAGCTCTCCCTTGAGGATAATTTACAGGAGTTCAGCCGCCGGATCGGCAGCAGCTCGGATATTGTCATCCGCCATTATAAGAGTGAAGCCAAGCCTCCACTTACCCTTGCCTTCATTTATATTGACGGTCTGGTCAACGCAGATACGGTCAACCAGGCGGTGCTCCAGTCTTTGATGGAGAACAGCACGCTGAACGGAGATAGCATTACCACAGAAGCTGCCTTCAACCTAATCAAGGAGCACATTCTGCCGGTTGGGGGAGTGAAGGAGGCCCGGACCCTGGAGGTGCTGCTGCCCCTGCTTTTTGACGGCTATACCCTGATTCTGTTCGAGGGGCTTCAGGTCGCACTGGCCGCCGACACCTCCGGCTGGGAGAAAAGAAGCATTAATGAGCCGACCTCCCAGGGGGTTATCCGCGGGCCCAAGGAAGGCTTCACCGAGAGCCTGCGCACCGGAACCGCCATGCTGCGCCGCCGCCTGAAAACCGCCGATCTGCGGATTGAGGAATATACCATCGGACAGCGTACCGGGACCGGAATTGCCCTCGTCTATCTGAAGGGCCTTGCCAGTGAACAGGTGCTGACCGAAATCCGCCGCCGGCTGAACGCCATCAATACCGACGCCATTCTGGAGAGCAATTATATTGAAGAATTCATACAGGACGGCGGACTGACGCCTTTTCCCACCATTCAGAATACCGAACGTCCCGACGCCATGGCCGGGGGCATTCTGGAAGGCCAGGTGGGGATTGTCATTGACGGCACCCCCTTTGCCCTGCTGGCCCCGTCCACCTTCTTCAACTTTTTTCAATCCAGCGAGGATTACTACCAGCGGTATGATATTTCCTCCTTTCTGCGGCTGATCCGCTACGGCGCGTTCTTCGTCTCTATGCTGCTGCCTGCACTCTATATTGCCGTTACTACCTTTCACCAGGAGATGCTGCCGACCACGCTGCTGATCAGTCTGGCTGCCCAGCGGGAAGGCGTTCCGCTCCCCGCCTTCGCAGAGGCACTGCTGATGGAGCTGACCTTCGACGTCCTGCGTGAAGCGGGGGTACGTATGCCGCGGACCATCGGACCGGCTATCTCTATCGTCGGTGCACTGGTGCTGGGGCAGGCTGCCGTTCAGGCCGGGCTGGTCTCGGCGGCGATGGTCATTGTGGTTTCTTTTACCGCCATCTCGAACTTCGTGATTCCGTCACTGGCCATCGCCAACTCCATCCGGCTGATCCGCTTCGTGATGATGTTCATCGCTGCCTCGCTCGGCCTGTTCGGCATTATGTCCTTCCTGATGGTGCTGCTGATTCATATGGCAGGCCTGCGCTCCTTCGGAGTTCCCTATCTGTCTCCGGTAGCGCCGATGATTCCGCGTTATCTGAAGGATATCTTCATCCGCGTTCCGCTATGGGGCATGAATATGCGTCCCAAGACCAATCTGGGCAAGGAGACCCGCAGACAATCACCGCACCAGAAGCCGCAGCCGGCTGAAGACACAGCCAAGCCATCACCGGCACAGCCTAAGCCGCAGGGAGAGGGTCCAGCATGAATGGAAAAATCGGCACCACTCAAGCCGTCCTGCTTGTCGTCAATACCATACTGCCGACAGCTACCGTCGTGCTTCCTATCATTATCAGCACCTATACTGAGCAAGACGCTCCGCTCGCCATTATTCTGTCTACCCTGGCGGGTCTGCTTATTGCCTGGATTGTCGGAACTGTGATTCAGAACAGCAACGGCGCTCCTTTTCTGGACTGGGTCGGGGAGAAAAGCTCTCCGGTAGTGTCCGTGATCCTCGGTCTGCTGATGCTCCAGTTCTACCTGGACACCACGGCAACTATTCTGCGTGAATTCGTTAATTTCCTTAAAGACAACGTCCTGATCAACACCCCGATCACGGTGCTCGTCATTCTGATTCTCTTCATCACCATCTATATGGTAAGGCAGGGCATTGAAGCTATCGCCAGAGTGAACAGTCTGGTGATTCTGCTCTATCTGTTCTTCGTACCGCTGTATCTGCTAGGGCTGTACAGCGACCTGAATGTGCATCATTTGCTGCCCATGTTCGACCATAGTCTGGCTGAGATCACCCTGGCGAGCCTGACACCGACAGCATGGATGTCTGAAGTGGCGGTACTGCTGTTCCTTGCCCCTTATCTGCAATATCCTCAGCGGGCCAAGATTATCGGCTGGACAGGCCTGCTGTTCGTTGCAATCCTGATGATGTTGATTCTGATCACCGCCCTGATGGTATTCGGCCCGGAATTCATTAAGCTGAGTGCCTACCCCGGCTTCGCTACCATCAGCATCCTCCGGGTCGGCCGGTTCATAGAGAAGCTGGATATTCTCTTCATCTCCTACTGGGTGCTGTCGATCTATCTGAAATTTGCCATCTTCCTGTTCGTGACAGTGGAGTGCTTCAAGCAGACGTTCCGGGTCAGCAGCAGCCGGCCCTTCATTGGAGCTCTAGGTCTGATTATTGCCCTGGAATGCCTGTTCTCCTGGCAAAGCTCAGCCAAGCTGAACAACTACAATCAGGAAGGGCGGTTCGTGGTCTTCTTCCTGTTCAACGTCCTGGTGCCGCTGGGCGCAGTCTTGCTGAACAGGTTGCACAAGGCCCGGTCTAAACGGAAGGGGCTGGAGACATGATGAACAAACCGGGCACCCTGCTGCGCCTCCTGCTCTGCCTCCCGCTTCTATCCGTTCTGCTCTCCGGCTGCTGGGATGACCGGGAGCTTAACGAACTGGGCATTACCTCCGGCTCCGCCTATGACTGGGAGGACAATCAATGGAAGGCGACTTATCAGGTCATTAACCCCTCCTCAGGCGCCAGCGGGATGGGTGGCAGCGGAGGAGGCAGCACCAGCTCGCCGCCTTTCCTCACGTTCACCGTCAAGGGGCGGACGATCATGGAAGCCATTGAACGAACGAATCTGACCAGTACGCGGGAGATGTTCTTCTCCCACTCCAGAATCACCGTCATCGGCGAGAGCCTGGCCAGACACGGGATCAATCAGCTGATTGATATGTTCCTGCGCAAGCAGGATGCCAGAGAAACGGTCTTTGTGTTCATCTCCCAGGGAGATGCCGGGATGATTCTGGATCAGCTGATGCAAATGACCAAGAATCAGGGCGCCGGCATCCAGCTTATGATTGAACAGGAATCAAGGCTCTTGTCCTACTATCCGGGAACCCGGCTGTATGAGCTGGCGATGGCGCTGTCCTCCGAGTCCAAAAGCGCGGTGTTGCCGGAGATACTGCTGACCGGCTCCCGGACGATGGATGAGACCAGTGAGACCGCAGTTACCGACCTGCCCTCGCGGCTGGCGCTGGGAAGGCTGGGCGTCATTAAGGGGGATACGTTCGCGGGCTGGCTCAGCCAGAAGCAGGCGTTTGGGCTTTCTTTTCTGACCGATAACATTGATTCTGCCACCATCGCCTTCCCCTCGCGGCCGGCAACAAGCGACAAGCTGGATGCTTCCTTCATCCTGCAGAATTCGGCCACCACCGTCCACCCGGTCTGGGACAAGGATCATTATGTGATGGAGGTTAACGTCAAGGGCAGCGGTGTGCTGACGGAGCTTGGCAGTGTCATGGATCTGAACGACCGCAAGGCGATCAGTGAAATGGAGGCCTCGCTGGAGCAGCGGGTGCTGGAGCTAATGAATAACGCCTGGGCGGAGGTCAAGCGGCTGGGGGCAGACGTCACCGGATTTGCTGTGAGGGTACACCGGAGCGATCCGAAGCGCTGGAAGCAGATTGAGAAGGAGAAGAGCTGGGACAGCGTCTTTCAGGAGATTGAGCTCCGCCCGCAGGTCTCCATCGAGATAGAACGGACCGGACTCAGTAATAAATCATTCAAGTCTGTCCAGCAGAAGTAAGGGAGCATATCTATGAAAATAGCTATTACTCTTCTACTCTATGCGCTTGCCTATGGTTGGGGGTGGACGAAGCTACGCGGAGAAGAGCGCCGCCGGCGACGGCTCTTACTTGGCTGCATTATGGGGTACGGGGCGTATCTTAATCTATGCGGAATTACCAATACCCCTCATGTATCGCTGGGCAGCCTGTATACGGCGTTCTTCCAGCCTGTCGGCAGAGCCATTATCTATTGGTTAGGAGGCTAAAGATGCAATCATGGTGAACAAAGAACAGGTCTCTTCCCTGCAGATTGCGTTCATGATTATGCTGTTTGAAATCGGCAGCACGCCGCTGTTCCTGCTTGGGGGCACCGCTAAGCAGGATTCCTGGCTGGCGATGTGTGCAGGTTCAGCGGCGGGCTTCGCCCTTCTCCTGGTGCTGATGTGGATTCAGCACCGGTCTCCGGGCACGGACCTGATCGGAATGCTTAAAGCTCATTTCGGCACAGCTCCAGGGGCGTTCATCGGCGCGGTATACAGCCTGTATTTCGCCTATCAGTCCATGCGCAATGTCCGCGACCTCGGCGAGCTGACGGCGATGACCATGCTGCCGAGAACCCCAATGGCCATTACGATGCTGGTGTTCGTGCTGCTGGCCCTATATGCGATCTGGAAGGGGGCGGAGGTTGTCTTCAGGCTGCCTGAGGTGCTGCTGCCGGTCATGCTGTTCTTCTATTTCCTGCTTGTTGTGATGCTGAGCATCATGGGGGCGATTGATCTCAGCCGTCTGGCGCCGGTGATGGAGGGCGGGCTGATGCCGGTTCTGCAAGCGGCACTGCCGGAGATCGTCTCATTTCCCTTCGGGCAGATGATTGTTTTTCTGATGCTGTGGACGCTATGGGAGAAGCCCGGTGTGCCTGTAAAATACACAGTGAACGCCTATCTGCTCATCAGCGCATTCCTGATTTTCATGAACGCGCTGAATGTGGCCGTCCTCGGCCCGGCGATAGCGGGAGTGAGCCAGCTGCCTTTTCTCAAAACCGTCCGGGTACTGTCCAATCTCAAATTTGTCGAGCGGCTTGATATTCTGGTCACGATCCAGCTCTTCCTGGGGCTGCTGATCAAGATGATGCTCTTCTACTTCTGTTCCGTAAAAGCTCTTGCAGAGCTGACCGGCAAACCGGCCAAATGGTGGGTCTTCCCTGTGGGGGCAGTCATCTACGGCTCCTCATTCCTGGAACGGGATTACACCCAGCATATCGCCGTCGGCCTGGGGCCGAGTCTGAAGCTTGACCCGCTCTTCCAGGTCGCCATTCCGCTGCTGCTGGCCCTGTCGATCTGGGTGCGGGGCCGGTTACAGCGTTCAGCTTGAAGCAGAGTGCTCCGGCTGCTGGTCGAACTTCAGATTCTGCGGCCCGGACGGAAGGTTCTCCGCACCTGTAGAGCCATCCGTTACGGGAACATCCTTGCCTACTTCCTCGAATTCACATTCCCCCAGCCATACCTGTCCGCTTCCGCTCAGCAGAATTCCGATATTGATCACATCGGCTTCGGACGGAATATCCATGACGCAAGCATAGTGGTTCCATTCCGTGGTTCCTTGTATGCTCCGGTTCTGCATGTTGTCAAATGCCAGCATATTCTGCTGATGATCATCCACCCTCATCCACAGGCCGCTCCAGCCGGTGACATCCTCCGTTCTAACGAACCCGGAGAAGCGCATCCGTCTCCCCCGATACTCTCTTGCCTGAAACTGCTGCATCAAGGTTCCAAAACCATTGTCGTCCTGCGCAGCCTCTTCTTTGGAGTGAAGATGCATCGAGGGACTTGTCTTATAGCAGACGCGGGGATCAATCTCGACCTTATATTTCTCCTGGTGGGTACCTGTAATATACCAGCCTGTAATCTCTGACATTGTAAATACCTCTCTTTCTTGAATCAATAGTCTCACCTGCGATCTGTACTGAGCAGGCGGCAAATCATAAATTTCCTTGAAAGCTCTTGTAAAAGCCTCCTGGCTCTCAAAGCCGCACTGCAGCGCAATCTCAAGAATACGTGTCTCGGAGTACAGCAGGAGATTGGCTGCTTGGCTGAGACGGCGGGCCCGGATATATTCATGGACATTTTTATTCACATATTTCCGAAAAATCCGGTGAAAATGATATTTGGACAACCCTGCGGCCTTAGCCACCTTCTCCAAATCCAACTCCTCTTCCAAATGCTGCTCAATAAATTCGATGCTCTTGTGAATCAACTGATAGTGCATGACTCTCACCCCCTCCACAACTCAAAGTATATAGCAGACACCGGAAATACTTTTGATAAATCTTGCTGTATTTATCTTTCCCTAGGGAAACATTATTGTTTCAAGGACAAATTTATTTACGTATACTAATCTTGTGGCAGGATGCAATATTCTGTGCCGTGCACAATATACTATACAAGTGCATATTTCATACTTAAGGATAACTATAACTATTCATTCATTATTCATACGAAAGTGGGAGAGCTTATGGCCGGAGCCGTAATTCCATTGTCTGAAGCTACGAACGGCAGCACGCTGCGGATCAGCGGCATCGAGGTCCAGGGTGTGCTGCGGAGAAGACTGCTTGATCTCGGATTTGTTGCCGGGAACCGCGTAGAAGTGCTGCGGCGCAGCCCGCTTGGAGACCCTACGGCTTACCGGATCAGCAATACGACCATTGCCCTGCGGCGGGAAGAGAGTTCCCTCATTTATGGCGAACTGATTGGAGGCGGAGAAGGATGAGTGAGTATACCGTCGCTTTTGCCGGCAACCCCAATACAGGCAAGAGCACGCTGTTCAACCTGTTGACCGGCATGCGCCAGCATACCGGCAACTGGGCCGGCAAAACCGTAGTCACCGCCGAAGGGCGGTTCACCCACAAGGAGCATACTTACCGGGCCGTTGACCTTCCCGGCACCTATTCGCTCTACTCCAATTCCGCCGATGAAGAGGCGGCCCGGGACTATATTATTTTCGAGGAGCCGGATGTAACGCTGGTGGTTCTGGATGCAACGTCGCTGGAGCGCAACCTCAATCTGGCCCTGCAGGTGCTGGAGATAACGGGACGCGCCGTAGTCTGCATCAATCTGATCGATGAAGCCAAGCGGCTGGGCATTGATATTAATCTGAAGCGGATTGCAGAGCGGCTCGGGGTGCCTGTCACGGCCATTTCGGCCCGCAACGGGATCGGTATTGAAGCGCTGCTGGATCAGATCGCACGCGTAGCGACCGGTGAATTCAAGGCTGAGCCTCTGAAGATCACCTACAACGATGAGATTGAGCGGGGCATTGCCGAGCTGATCCCGATGGTAGAGCAGACAGTCGGTGCCAGATATCCGGCACGCTGGATTGCCCTGCGCCTGCTGGACGGTGACCATAGCCTGCTGGCTTCCCTCAAAGCCCATATGAGACGCAAGGATACATCTGTAGCGAAGGAGGTGGCCCGCCATGGAGTCACCGCATGCCATTAACGGCCAAGATCCGCTTGATTCCCTGCTCGCTACCGCGAAGAAGCTGGCAGACAAAGGGGCGGTCCGCGACGAGATCGTGAGCGGAATCTACGGCGTATCGGCCGGAATCTGTAGCGATGCCGTTACCTATCACGACAAGAAGAAGCTCGGCAGCACCTACAAGCTGGATAATATCGTCACCTCGAAGATCTGGGGCTTCCCTATTATGCTCGCCGGCCTTGGCTTGGTATTCTGGATTACCATTGCCGGAGCCAACTATCCTTCAGGCTGGATTGCCTCCCTCTTCAGCTGGATCGAAGGCTATCTGACCGCCGGCTTCGAGGCTGTTCATGCCCCGGCCTGGCTGCACGGCGTCCTTGTGCTGGGACTGTACCGGGGCACCTCATGGGTCATCAGCGTCATGCTGCCGCCTATGATGATTTTTTTCCCGGTGTTCGCGCTGCTGGAGAATTTCGGCTATCTGCCCCGGGTGGCTTTTAATATGGACCGCTTGTTCAAGAAATCCGGGGGGCATGGCAAGCAGGCCTTGACGATGTCGATGGGCTTCGGCTGCAATGCTGCCGCTATTCTGTCCACCCGCATTATTGAATCGCCCCGTGAACGGATGCTGGCCATTCTGACCAACAACTTCGTCCCGTGCAACGGCCGCTGGCCTACACTTATTCTGCTCTCCTCCATGTTCATGGTCGGGGCGGCAACCACCGGGGCACTGCGCACCTTCGCGACTGCGCTGGTGTTGATGGGTATCGTGCTGATTGGAATTATCGTCACCCTGAGTGTATCGTGGATCATGTCCAAAACCGCGCTGCGCGGTGTGCCTACCCACTATACCCTGGAGCTGCCGCCTTACCGCCGCCCGCAGATCTGGAAGACCATTGTCCGCTCCTCCAAGGAAAAATCCCTCAATGTGCTGACCCGCGCCATCATCGTGGCCGCTCCGGCAGGGATCATCACCTGGATTCTCGGCAATGTGTTTGTCGGCGGTGAGAGTGTGCTGAATCATATGGCGGCCTGGTTCGATCCGTTCGCGCAGCTGCTCGGCATGGACGGCTTCATTATTATGGCCTTCATCCTCGGCCTGCCCGCCAATGAAATTGTGCTGCCTATCCTGCTGATGGGCTACATGTCCTCGGGGGCCATGGTAGATAGCGAAGGTCTCGGCAGCATTAAGGACATCTTCCTGAGCCACGGCTGGACCTGGCTGACGGCGCTGAATATGATGCTCTTCTCCCTGCTCCACTATCCTTGCGGCACTACACTCGTGAACATCTACAAGGAGACCAAAAGCCTGAAGTGGGCCGTGCTCTCCGCTGTAATCCCGCTCGCTATCGCTATCGGCGTGACCTTCGCGGTGGCTTCGGCGGCCCGGCTGTTCGGCTGGGTGTGAGCGCAGGGGAGCTGCGGGCGGTGGTAGGGCAGAAGCTTACGTCAAGTACCGGCTCCTTCAAACAGAGCACTATTCTCCCGTCCGGGCGGATAGTGCTCTTTTGCGCTTTTGTGCGCGCGGTGGTTCATATCGGCGGGGGTGTGAGCGCGGGCCTGGGGCGCATTCTTCGCGGTAAGCCCTGGCACGCCTGCCACATTCTCTGCAGCCCCCGATTGTGATCGGTTTTTCGATTACATTCCGCTCATTCGCCTCCGCCACGCCCAATGTGATCGGTTTTTCGATTACATTCTGGTCCACGCGCCTCCACGCTGGCAGATTGCGATTGTGTTCGGTTTTTCGACTATATTTGGTCCACGGGCCTCCGCATTGCCCAATGTGTTCGGTTTTTCGCTACCTTTGGCCCACTCACCTCGTGCCTGCCCATTGTGTTCGGTTTTTCGACTATATTTGGTCCACGCGCCTCCGCACTGCCCAATGTGTTCGGTTTTTCGACTACATTCCGCCCACGTGCCTCTGCTACGCCCAATGTGATCGGTTTTTCGACTACATTCCGCCCACGTGCCTCTGCCACGCCCAATGTGATCGGTTTTTCGATTACATTCCGCTCACATGCCTCTGCCATGCCCAATGTGATCGGTTTTTCGACTATATTTGGTCCGCACACCCCGTGGTTACAGGAGTTAACGGGCAAATAGGGACACCTGTTCCTCTGCTATTTGACTCTCCCTCACCCTACATGTTAGGGTGATTTGGAAACTATTATTTTCCGGGAGGGATTGTTCATGACAGCAGTGAAGCTCAGTATTGATTACGATGGATTTGAGGAAGGCAAACGGATAGAAACGGAGATTGAACGCTTAAGCGAAAGTCCTGAAGCCGCCGGGCTGACCAGCCTTACGATTGGCGACTGGGGACAAGCTTATGAGCAGAGTTCGGAGCATGTGGTTGAGGCTCTGGTGAAGCATAGTGCAAGCTTCCCGGCGCTGCGCAAGCTGTTCATCGGAGACATGAGCTATGAGGAATGTGAAATCTCGTGGATTAACCAGACCGATCTCTCCCCGCTGCTGCCCGCTTTTCCTGAGCTGCAATCCCTGACTGCACAAGGCGGTACCGATCTGCGTCTAAGCCAACTGCAGCATGACAAGCTCGAAGAACTCATTATTATTACCGGCGGACTCAGTAAGGCCGTGCTGGCGGACATTGCCGCTTCTCGCCTGCCGAATCTGCGCAAGCTGGAATTATACCTTGGTGTAGACAATTACGGCTTCGACGGCGGGCTGGAGGACCTTCTGCCGCTGATCGAGCCCGGGAAATTCCCTAATCTAACTTATCTTGGACTCAAAAACAGTGAGATCCAGGACGAAATTGCCGCAGCCCTGGCGGATGCGCCGATTCTGGACCAGCTCCATACCCTGGACATGTCGCTGGGAACGCTTAGCGATACCGGCGCAGAGGCGCTGCTCGCCAGCGAGCGGGTGAAGGGACTGAAGCTGCTCAACCTGAGCCATCACTACATGTCTGACGAGATGATGCTGCGCCTGAAGAACAGCGGATTGCCGGTGGATGTCAGCGACCAGCAGCAGGCCGATGACGATGATGACTGGCGCTATCCGTCGATCACAGAATAATGCAGCCCGCTGCACCGCTGATTGTCTTCTGTCAGCCCGGCGACCGGCGCTCAGCCGGTATCCAGCAGGCGCGCTCGCGTCTCGGGATGCCACCGGCGCTGCTGATTCCCTACGCCGGGCTGCTGGAGGGCCAGCCGCTAGCTGATCTGCTTACGCTGGCTGTGCAGCGGCAGATTCGGGACGGAGGCCCGGGGCAACCGCTGCTTGAACAGTGGGAATCCCTGCGCGACTACAGCAGCGGGCCCTCCGAGCGGGAGTCCGCTAGCGGCAGCTCCAGCGGGCATCCCACACAAGAGTCCGCTGGCGGCAGCTTCAGCGGATCCTCCGAATCGGAAGCGCAGCACCTGCTGCCGGATTCTCCGGGCGGCAGCTTCAGCAGGCACGCGGCGCCGGAATCCGCAGCGTGCCCGCCACTGCTGCGGCTGGAGTCCCCCGGCGGCAGCTTCGCGCTGGAGCGGGCGCTTATCGCGCTGGGCGCACCGGATGCGCCGGACCCGGACGACTCGCTGCACCCGTTCGGGCAGCAGCCGGACCTGAGGCCGCTCAGCTTCAAAGCGGCCTCAGCCCTGAAGGACCTGCCTGGCGTGCTGCATCACCCGTCCCAGTGGTTCCGCGGCTACTGCCGCCTGCTGGCGCGGCTCCAGCGGGAGGCCGGGCAGCTTCTGCCCGCCTCCCGCTGGACCAACGATCCGGCGGAGATCGCAGCCATGACGGACAAGCGCCGGACCCAGCAGATTCTCGCCGAGTCCGGCGTGTCTGTTCCCCGGCCGCTTCGCGGCAGCGGCGGACAAGTCCCCGTGGACTATGCTTCCCTGCGCGAGCTGATGCTGTCGCAGCGGATGCACCGCGTGTTCATCAAGCTGGCCAGCGGCTCCGCCGCCTCCGGCGTGATTGCTTATCAGCTGAACCCGGCCACGGGAGCTGAGTCGGCGGTTACCACCATCGGGGTCGAGAGCTATATCACCCGGCCCCCGGTGTATTATAATTCCGGCAAGCTGCAGCGTTATACCGATTCTGCCCGCCTTGCCGGAATTATTAACTGGCTCTACCGCCACGGCGCCTATGCCGAGCAGTGGATTCCGAAGCCCGGCAAGGACGGACATTCCTTCGACATCCGTCAGCTGGTTGTCGCTGGTGAAGCCTGCCATGCAGTCGCTAGAGTCAGCACCACACCCATTACGAATCTGCATCTGCGCAGCCGGCGGATGACTCCGGCGGAGGCCGGGCTGAGCGAGGCACAGCAGGCAGAAGTACGCCGGACAGCGGAGGCTTCGCTGGCCGCTTTTCCAAATTGCTCGGTTGCGGGCATTGATGTGCTGGCGGGAAGCTCCGGGCGGATGTATACGGCAGATGTGAATCCTTTTGGCGACTTGTTGTACGATGTTGAATACCAAGGCTGCAGCACCTACGAATGGGAAATGAAGCAGCTGTCTTAGGAGGAATCCGGCCCCATGACCGATATGAACGCCATTGTCGGCACCCACGATATCTTAATGATCACACTCGATACTCTGCGCTACGATGCGGCTGTGCTGGAGGAGGCGAATTGCCCCAACCTGTGCGGCAGCGGCTCCTGGGAGCAGCGGCATACCCCCGGCAGCTTCACCTATGCGGCCCATCATGCCTTCTTCGGCGGCTTCCTGCCCACTCCGGCTAACACGAATAAGGCTGAGCATGTGCGGCTGTTCCACTCCCGGAATACCGGGCTGAAGACCCATCCCCATACCTGGCTGTTCGATACACCGGATATGGTGTCGGGGCTGGCAGCGGCGGGTTATCAGACGGTGTGTATAGGAGGCGTAATCTTTTTCAGTAAAAAAGTGCCCCTCGCCCGCGTCCTCCCCGGTTATTTCCAGCAGAGCTACTGGCGGATGACCTTCGGGGTCACGAACCCGCGCTCGACGGAGCATCAGGTGAATCACGCGCTCAAGCTGCTCGGCAACACCCCGCTGGACCAGCGGCTGTTCCTGTTCATGAATGTCTCGGCGATCCATGGCCCGAACCATATATTCCTGCCGGGTGCGCGCAAGGATTCAGTGGACAGCCAGCGGGCTGCGCTGCGTTATGCCGACGAAGAGCTTGGGCGTCTGTTCGATGCGTTCCGGGAGCGGGGTAATCCGGTGTTCTGTCTGGCTTTTTCCGATCACGGCACAGCTTACGGCGAAGACGGCTATCAGGGCCACCGGCTGGCGCATGACACGGTATGGAATGTTCCGTACCGGGAATTTATTTTATAAGCATTGAACTGAAATTCGATCCCGCACAAGGAAGGAGAACGTATGACGTCCATCCGGCAATCTCTGCATCACATGAACCAAGACGGACACCCTCCCTTCTCCGCTGGGGAGCTTCAGCAATGGACGGAGCAAATCACGGCCCATCCTTACCGCAATTATCTCTATTCCTATCCGCACAAAACCGCTTACCGCGAGTTCGCGTCCCCCCTTCCTTTAGAGGAGCTGTGGAGGGATGAGCCTGCGGAGAGCTTCTTCTTATATATGCATACTCCGTTCTGCGGCGCGCGCTGCGGCTTCTGCAATCTGTTCACGTTGCCTGATAAAAGAGCGAATGTGCACGCCGAATACGTTGACGCACTGGAGCGGCAGGCGAGGGAGTGGGCAGTCTTCACGGGACATAAGCCTTACGCGCGCTTCGCCATCGGCGGCGGAACGCCCAGTCTTCTTGCTCCTGCGCAGCTGAACCGGCTGTTCAGGATTGCAACGGATATCATGGGGGTTAATCTTAGAACCACCTCTATCTCCGTGGAGACCTCACCCGAAACGCTGACGGAGGAGAAGCTGACGATTCTGAAGGATCATACTGTGGACCGCGTCAGTATGGGCATCCAGAGCTTCGTAGCCGCCGAGTCGGCTGCGATCTACCGCCCGCAGGACCCCGAGGTGGTCTACCGTGCGCTGGAGCTGCTTGGGCAGTTTGATTTTCCCATTCTCAATCTGGATCTGATCTACGGACTCCCGGGGCAGACGGTGGCCTCCTGGCTCTATTCGCTGAACCAGGCGCTATTGCATGAACCGGAGGAAATCTTCCTCTATCCGCTCTACACCCGTGAGCATACGATTGTGAAGCCGGGCGACCTGGTGAACCAGCTGGATATCCGTCACGAATGCTATGAAGCGGCACGTGCAGTGCTGGCAGAGCGTGGCTATCGCCAATACTCGATGCGCCGGTTCGCCAAGGAGGATGCCGGGACCGGCAAGAATATTCTCGACTACAGCTGCCAGGAGGAAGGGATGGTCGGCCTCGGGTGCGGCGCGCGTTCCTATACCCGGAATGTTCATTATGCCTCCCGCTACGGCGTCAGCCGCAAGGCCACGGAGAGCATTATCGCGGATTATGTTGCAGCCGAGCGTTATGATACAGCCGATTATGGCATCGTGCTGAGCCTGGACGAGCAGAAACGGCGGTTCATTCTAAAAGCAATCCTGCACAGCGAAGGACTGACAATTGCGGACTATAACCAGCGGTTCGGGACTACCCTATGGGAGGATCACCCCGAGCTTGGCCTCTTGGTACAGAGCGGGTTCGCCACGGATGATGAGGGCATTCTGCGGCTGACTCCTGATGGGCTGGGCTACTCCGATTCCATCGGTGACTGGTTCATCTCCGGTGAGATCCGCGAGCAGATGAAGGAGTTCGTCCTGCCATGAAGGCAGTCCTCTACTACCGGGGTTCCCTCTCCTCCTGTAATTATGACTGCCCATACTGCCCCTTCGGCAAAACCAAAGACAGCGCCGCCACCCTCGCCAAAGACCGCGCAGGTCTTGAGACCTTCGTCCGCTGGGTGGCGGAGCAGGGGGCTGCAGGCCACCGCCTGTCTATTTTTTTCAATCCGTATGGCGAGGGCTTGACGCACCGCTGGTACCGGGATGCGCTGATCACGCTGTCCCATATGGAGCATGTGGACAAGGTCGCCATCCAGACCAATCTGTCTGCCCGGCTTGATTTCACCGCTGAACTGAACCCGGCCAAGGCCGCCTTCTGGGCAACCTATCATCCGGGTCAGGTCAGTGAGGAGCGGTTCCTGGCACAGTGTATGAGCGTATACCGCCGGGGAATTCCTTTTAGCGTAGGCAGTGTGGGGGTGCATAGTGCCTTCCCGGCTATCGCCTCGCTGCGTGCGGCCTTGCCGGAGGACGTGTATCTGTGGGTTAACGCCTACAAGGACAAGCGGGATTATTATACGGCGGAGGATATAAGCTTCCTGAGCGGGATAGACCCGCATTTCCAGATTAATGCCATGGACTACGACAGCCTCGGCGCCAGCTGTAATGCCGGCAGCAGCGTATTCTACGTGCAAGGCCCCGGCCTGGTGAAACGCTGCTACAAGGACCGTGCGGTCATCGGCAACCTCTATCGTGACGGACTGGAAGGGCTGGCGGCCCAGCGTAGCTGCCGCATGAAGGTCTGTGACTGTTATATCGGCTATATTCATATGCCGGAGCTTGGCCTGGAGCAGATCTACGGCTCCGGCCTGCTGGAGCGGATTCCTTACGGCGCAGGGAGGACAGAGTAATGACTACTGGTAAGCTACAGGCACACAAGACCTCTGCCGGGTTAACGATTTGGCTTACCGGTCTGTCGGGAGCGGGCAAGTCTACGCTTGCCGCGCTGCTGACAGACCGGCTCCGGGAGCAGGGGCAGGCGGTGGAATGGCTGGACGGCGATGAACTGCGGCGCAGCTTGGGCCGTGGACTCGGCTTCAGCCGTGAGGACCGGTTCGAGAACATCCGCAGAGCGGTCTACCTCGCCGGAATGCTGAACCGGCATGGCGTGATTACCGTGGTCTCGGTAATCAGTCCTTATGCTGAGATGCGCAGCTATGCCCGGCAGGAATTGCCGGGCTTCGTCGAGGTCTATGTGGACTGCCCGCTTCCCGTCTGTGAAGCAAGGGATGTCAAAGGGCTGTACGCCAAGGCCCGCTCCGGTGAGCTTCCGGCCTTCACCGGGATCTCAGACCCTTATGAAGCTCCGGCTGACCCGGAGTTGACGCTGCACACAGCGGAGCGTACACCGGAACAGTGCATGGAAGAGCTGATCAGCTGGCTCACAGAGCATCGGCTTTATCGGCTGTGATGGAATAGAAGCATACAGAATAAGGAGGGGCATTATGCCCCTCCTTTGTTTATTTAGCGTGTATCCGGGGAATTCAGGTGCACTAGTGCACCTCATTCACTCGTTTAGTGCGCATCTGGGGAATTCAGATGCACTTCAGTCCTTCCTATGCACGTCACTCCCCATCCGCTGCATTCTGGAGTTACGGATACTGCCGGTACTCCAGATTATTTGCGCGAGTTAGATTGGCGGCGCAGGAGAATCACTGCGGCGGCTCCAAGGACTACTATACCGATACCTGCTCCAGCGTAAATCAGCCAAGCTGCAGAGTTTGTTTCAGGCACGGCCGTTGGATTATTTTCAGTTGTTGGGTTATTTTCAGAAACTGGAGGGTTTGCTGAGGTTGGGTTGTTACCAGAGACCGCCCCTGGATCATCAGCGATCCCGGGCGGCTCCGTGGGCGAGCCCCCTGACATTCCGGCGCCAAGCTCATTCAGATCCTCCTGGGCACCAGAGAATAATGCGGTCCGGCTGCACAAGCTGACTGTAAGCTTAGCTGTCCCTCCTTCACCCGCTGTTTCCTCTCCGCCTGCATACACGATGTAGCGTTCCCCCTTGGTGAACTCGAACCCGCAGCTCGCCCCCGACAATGCCGTAGTTACAGTAACCTTCTCTCCCACTTCACCCTTCCAGCGGGAACCTACTTGAAAGGTTACTGACACCGGGTCCATACTGGACTGCATCGGCTTAACTTCCTCTTTAATCGAAACTACTGTTCCCTCAAAAACAGCTGCACTCTTCTCCATTGCTTCCAGCGGTGAAGGAGACACTACGCAAGAACAGGCATAGGTTACCTGCGGGCGTACAGTCAGCAGTGTCATGAAGACAATCAGCGTACAGAGAGTCATCAGACAGGCGCTCCGTATTTTCCTTCTCGTTACCATCATCATCACGCTCCTCATAACCCTCAGACGGAAATTTCCAGAGAAAGGTTACACACGCCCGCTATCTACTCCCCCGCTTCAATCTCCCGCGCAATGGCAGTGAGCCGCCGCATTCCCTCGCGCAGCAAGGCTTCACTGGCAAATGAGTAGCTGAGGCGCAGCCAGGACTTCATCTCCCCCAGCGGATCGCAGAGCTCACCGGGAACGAAGGAGATGGACTGCTCCAGACAACGGGCCAGCAGCTTAGCTACCGGAACACTGTCCGGCAGCTTGACCCACAGATTAAGCCCACCTTGCGGAGTTGTCCATTCCCAGCCGGTGGCGGCGAGCTCCTCCTCCATAATCTCCCTGTGCACCTGAAGGGCAATCCGCAGCTTGCCGAGATGCTGCTGTAAGCGCGGCGAGGTGTAATAATGCAGGAAAATCTTCTGATTCAGCAGGGGCGTCCCGTTATCCGCCAAGGACTTGGCGGCGATCAGCCGCTCCATGAACGGATAACGGCAGGCCACCGCACAGATCCGTAGGCCGGGGGCCACATACTTGCTGAAGCTGCTGATATACATGACCCAGCCCTCTGTATCATAAGCGAAGAACGGCGGGGGCGGCTCCTCTAGGAAGTACATGTCACGGAACGGATCATCCTCCACGAGCAGACAGCGGTAGCGCTCTGCAAGCTCCACCAGCAGCTTGCGCTGCTTCGCCGGAATCGTATACCCCGTCGGGTTATGATGGGTCGGGTTGATATAGAACATCCGCGGCTTATTCTTACGCATCAGCTCCTCCACCGCCGCCAGATCATAGCCCTGCGGCGTGATATCCACAGCTACCAGCCGCGCCCCTGCCCGCCGAAAAATATCCAGCGCCACACTATACGTAGGCCGCTCCACCAGCACCGCATCCATCGGACCGAGCATGATCCCGGCAATCAGATTGATGGCCTGTTGTGCCCCTGAAGTAATCAGCAGCTCACGGGCCGACAACTGGAGCTTATACCGCTCCTCGAAATGGCTGCTCAGCGTAACACGCAGCTCTTCATCCCCTTCCACGGAGGAGTAGGTGCCCATGACCTTCGGGTAGAGATCGAATACTTTTTTGACATAATCGGACAGGAACAGGTTCGGCAGCAGCCCCGGATCAATCAAGGCCTGAGAGAACTGGTACGTGACCGGCATCCGCTGAATGTCCGACATCGGGCTCCTGACCATATACCCCGGTACTGCCGCCCCTTCGTCCACCGTAGGGTCCAGCCTGCTGCCCAGGGCCACATAATAACCGGATTTGTCTTTGACATACAGCTTGCCGCTCTCGGTCAGCGCACGGTAGGCCTTGAACACTGTCAGCCGGTGAACTCCCAGCTCCTCCGCCAGCAGCCGGATCGACGGCAGCTTATCACCGGCCTTCCACTCCCCGCGCTCCATCCGGTTCAGCATGAACTCATAGACTTGGCGGAATAAGGGATTATTCTGCTCGGCACCCGCTATTTTTTTCATCAACCTGCCGCCTTTCTGCAACATATACCGGGGTCGCCCCCGCTCCATCGCTCAATCTTCACTCGACACAGCTCCCTCTGACGCTTGCTGACTTCTACACATCCGCGCACACCCAGCAGCTAACTTCTCTTTGCCCTATTGTACAGCATTCCCTCCCGCAACTGTTCTACTATCTCCAATCTGTTCTGTGGCTATGAGGCTATGATTAACTGAAATCTTGTAAGAGGGTGGCACATTACCACCGCAAAGGGGAACTGAACCATGATTCTGTTAGCTTATTCACTTGTCTGTCTGATCTTCGGCACTACCTTCCTGGCCATCAAAATCGGCGTAGATGCCGGAGCGCCGCCATTCTTCTCTGCGGGTCTGCGTTTTTTCACGGCGGGTGCGGTGCTGTTCCTGTTCATGGTTCTGCGGGGCAAAGCCCGCTTCTCCCTGCTGCTGCGCAAAGAAATGCTGCTCACAGGAGCAGCCCTGACCTTCGGCACCTTCGCCGCGCTCTACTGGGCGGAACAATATGTATCTTCCGGGCTTGCTGCCGTATTGTCAGCCACCGGACCGATGATGATTCTGCTGATGCAGACGGTCTTCATGCGCCAAAAAGCTCCCGCCTACTCCCTGCTCGGCTGTATTATCGGGTTCACTGGAGTCCTGCTGCTGGTGCTGCCCAGCCTGGCGGCTGACGTCACTCCGCTCTGGCTGATCGGCTGTGTGGTGGTGCTGATGGGGGAACTCTGCTACGCGGCGGGGGCGATCTATTCCAAAAAAGTAATCACCACCTTCTCCGCCGAGTCCCCCGTGGCTCTGAACGCTGCCCAGATGATGTACGGCGGGGCGCTGCTGTTCATCATTTCCCTGTTCACAGAGCCGCTGCACCCGTCCTTCCTGTTGTCATTCAAGACCGCAAGTTCCCTGCTCTACCTGACCGTTGTCGGCTCCATGGTCGGACATACCCTGTTCTACTGGCTTGTCTCCAAGACGAATCCGGTTTTTCCATCCACCTGGCTGTATATCTCTCCGCCGATTGCCGTCGGGGTAGGCTTCCTGTTCTATAACGAGACCGTGACCTGGGTAACGCTGCTTGGCGTGTTCACGATTATATTGGGAACCATCCTTGTGAATGCCGGCGCACTGAAGCAGCTGTTCTTCAAGCCTAAACCGGTAATACCCGTTCTTCCAAAAGCAAGCGTTGAACCCCTGGTTCAGGAGTAACTGCTGCGCTTCTCCCCGAACACAAACAGCCTGCACCCTGACTTAAAGGGATGCAGGCTGTTCTGTTATTTTCACAAGCTTCACCTCATCACTCAAGCTTTATAACTCTACTGCATTTTTCAGTCACATATTGATCATGAGTAACGATTATAATCGTTTTCCCTTCGTCATTAAGCTCCTTTAGAATCCTCATAATCTCATTTCTATTCTCCGCATCTAACGAGCCTGTAGGTTCATCAGCTAATATCATTTCGGAAGGTTTTAATAGAATTCTTGCGATAGCAACCCTTTGCTGTTCTCCACCCGAAAGTTCATGTATCTTTTGTTTAAGTGAAATCTCTAGACCCATCCGCTTAAGGACAGCCATTTTCATTTTCCGCTTTTCTTTCTTTCCTACTTTAGAATACATAAGTGGTATTTCCAAATTATACTCAACGGTTTCATTATCAATTAATGCATAATTTTGAAACAGATACGAGATCTTTGTCCGGAGAAGCCTGTTTCTACGGAGGGGACCAATTCTCTGATCTTTCTCGTCAAACAATTTGATCCTGCCGCTATCAGGTTTTTCAAGTAACCCAAGGATATTCAATAGGGTCGTCTTCCCCGAACCGCTTTTCCCCGTAATAGCTACCATCTCCCCTTTTGAGACGGTCATATTGATATTATCTATGACTTTATGATTATTATACTTTTTACATATATCAACAAGCTCACATATAGTATTCATATCTTTAATCCCCCCCCTTTAAAACTTTCACTTTGTTTTTCTTTTCTATGAGTAAAATCGCTACGGAAGAAGCTATAAAATCGAACAATAGCAGAATAGCTGCAACTATAAGCATTCTAGGCTCAATTCCTTTATCCATGACACCACAGATCACTATTTGGACTAACCATACGAGTGAGAATAAAATGGCGTATTCCTTATAAGTTTTGAAAAACCCTGTACCAAATAATCTTCGAACGATAAGCTTATGCTGGTTTTTGTTGAAATAAATTATAATATTCTGAGTTGAAAGCAATATGAACCCTGACACCAGTCCCACAATAGTAAGGAGGCTTTCCTTCATTGATTTTTGCTTTTGATAAATTTCCTCTAAAATATATTGATCAATCGTAACCAAGTGTTTTAAATTATCATCCACTTTCAATTCTTTAAACTTTGGCTCCAGCGTTTTATACGTTAACAGCGGATCTCTGTTCATCAGCTTTATTTTTAACGGATCTCCCGGTCCCCGCCCTAATATGGAATCTCTGTCTGTGAGCACACTGTTGGACTCGGTTACAACCTCAATAATGGGATCAACTATCACATTGTTCTCAGAAGGAAATACTTTCGGATTAAAACTAAATATCCTTTGATTATTACTAATCCACTTGATGTCAATTTTTTGATTTTGGATCCGATCAGGAATCACCTTTTTGTAAAACTCCTGATCATTTCCCATATTATTTTTTCTCATTTGTAGAAAGAAACTTACAATCTCTTCTTCCTTGTCCCGATATTTTTCAGGCACCAACAACACCCAGTCGCTAATATCCTCAGAGATTTGCACAGCCTCATTATTGATATCAAAAACCGGAAACTCTTGCAGGTAGTTATTGTTTGCCTTTATAGAACGTATTCCTTTCCAATTCCTGTCTAAAAGAAGCTGATCCTCCTCATAACTTTGGGTTTCTATTAATATAGCCCCCATCTTATTCAGCAAGAAATAAAGCTCATCATGCGAAGTTAATTCAAATAAGGAATCCCTTCCAAATATTCTATCTCCGTCGTAGCCATTGTTTACCGGATAAAGTACTCCGTAGTCCTTACTATGCTCCCAATTTTTCAACTCATGCTGCTTATCATTAATAGATGTATATTCCGACCATGTTGAAAGTCCTACTAAGACCAAAAGGATGGAACAACCAATCTTGATAAGCATATTTAACACAAAGATAGGATTGGTGTATTTGTAATGTTTGATAATACTAATGATCTTAATCCTCATAATATACAAATGTGAAACTAGGGAAAGGATGATCAGTAGAAGAAAAACTTTAAGCTGGTTTGAAATCACTGTGTATATAAATATGTAAGATGTATTTTTTACTAAAAGGGCAAGAAGAAATGAAACGGTTACAGAAAATATAAACACAGAGGTTATAAGTTTTCCTACCAGCACAAACCATACACGAATATTTGATACGCCATGCATTTTCAATATTCCTATTCTTCTGGACTCATTGAATAAGTAATAGATAAGTAAAACTACTGCACATCCATAAATGGCATAGCTTAAATAGGTTAAAATGGTGATCCAGGGAAAGGTAACCATGTGCATTTCATCACCATTTGAATCTTTTACAAAATCCTCAGCAGTAAAAATACTATCATTTTTGTTATAATACTTATTCGCCTTATCCACAAATAGGTTTATAAAATCATTAAAAGCTTTGTCGTCAGCTGCTTCTGCATAGTATGTTCCTTGAACAGGAAAAATCTCATAAGATGATTTTAACGGCTTTATACTGATTCTGTTGTTATCTCCGAAATCTCTAATTTCACCAATCTGATGACTACCTTCTAAATGAACTGTGGATAAATAGAAATTAGTTTGTTTGGTGTCTGCTTGTGTTAGATATCTTCCCTGGGTAAGCTTAAAATGATTAAAAAGATCTGTGCTGGCTGTCAGCAATATATATTTAAAAATCTCTACTTCATCGTTCTCTTTATAATTAATACCGGCCCGTAAAATATTCACTTTGGAAGCTTCTGCTGCTGAAGCTAATATCGGGTAAACCTCCTCAGGGCTTGCAAGTCCGGGTAAATTCGGAATTACAAATTCCTTGCCCACGGTTTGTTCTATATTCTTAACCTTCTCAAATTCTTCATAATCCGTTCGAAGATATGCAGTATAATAAGAAAACAAAAATGCCGCTACTAGAAATAGTAAGGATATTTTTTTCAAGTTCAACAATCTCCTTATAAGAAAAAAGTGTGATACTCCACTTCAAAAGTGGAATATCACATCATTTTAATGATGACTTTTATCTAAATCCCAATTATTTTTTATAAACATCCCAGTATGCATATCCTGTGCTGCTTTTGTTACCATAGATCTCGGATTTAGCTGTGGTTTTTGCATATTTCCAACCACTTGTATGAGATTCACTCCCTAATTTGGTCGAAGCTTTATGCGACAACTCAGAATGGTCATATTGTGACCATACATGCTTTTGATTTCCAACTTTTTCAGTTCCGTAGTTCCAGGTTCCGCCACCCACACTTGTACTTGCAAACGGAGTAATCATTGCATTGGTTAATTTTACAGAACCGCTTGTTGCTCCATTTGCACTGGCAGCCATGGCTGGTGTTAGTGATGATAAGGTAAGTACTCCTGCTATTACTATTGAACTTAATGTATGTTTTTTGATCATTTATGAACCTCTCCTTATAAATTTTTGAGTTTACACAGATAAAGTTAAAATGTAAAATGCTACATAGGTTCTTAGATACCCACCCAATCCAAAACTTTCTCAGGGTCAAGATATGGAGGTATATAGGAACCCTTTTTCCTCATTCGGCGGCCTAATATTTGACATAATTCTTCTCACCTCCTTTCATTATCAATAAAACTAAATTATAAATAAAAGAAATGATATGTTATATCATTCCATTTTTTCCTTTCAACAAGCTTAACACACCAAATTTTGTTATTCAATACTTTGGTGTCTAATCATGGGCAAAAACATCATTTCATGTTATATCAGACAATAGCGAATTCCCCGGTTCAGTTACGATCCACATCACAAAACAAGGGCTTCCCTAAAGTCCGGCAGGACTTCGGGAAACCCTTGTCTTTTATCAACTTATGCTTATGCGTCATCCACTGCTCTTGCGCCGCTTAGCGAATGCGCCCGTGGTTTCTGAGCAGCTCGCTGTTATCCTTCGCCTTCTCATCAACAAAGCTGCCGGGCCGGGCTTCTTCCTGTCTGGCGGCTTCCCGGGCCTGCTGTTCCTCCCGATCGGCGAGCCTGCGTTCCGCGGTATGATCCGGGAACTTATCGATGCCGTTACGCGTGCCGGAATACAGATCTCCTGTCATTCCCGGCCGTTTCATATCCTCCACTGCGCTTCGCTCCGGGAGATCATGCTCCGTGGCTGAATTCATCGTGTCCAGCCCGGTATCATGTCTGCCTTCCAGACCTGAGCCATTGAACGCCGCATCCACCGCATCTGTTACGGAGTCCCGAGGAGCATTCATTTCTGCAGCTGTTCCGGCAGTCCCCGCATCCCTCATATAGCGGTCAGCATTCGCCGAATTATGGTTGCGGAATACAGTGTATACGTCCTTTTCGCGGGAGATATCTGCATCCACCATGACCAAAATGCGGCCTTCGTCCACATAGTTGTCATAACTCGCAGCTTCATCCTCCGGAATGCCTAATCCGATCAGCCCGCCGACCAGACCACCCGTTCCAGCCCCTACCGCAACGCCTGTTAAGGTGGCTGCAATCGGCCCCGCTGCGATAATCGGCCCGATTCCCGGAATCGCCAGGGCGCCGATGCCTGCCAGCAGTCCGGTCACACCACCAAGGATACCGCCGGTCGCCGCCCCGGAAGCCATACCCTCCGGCACCTTCGTCCCGGTCTCATCATTGATCGCTTCCACATCGCGTTTATTTCTCGCTATCACTGAGATATCCTCTGTCAGAAAGCCGTGCGCCTTCAAGTCTTCAATAGCCCGTGAAGCTTCATGCTCTGTATGGAACACACCTACAATTTTCTTATTCATAACGATTCCCTCCTGGTAGCTGATTTAGGTTGTTAATGGTTTGACTCTCGCTTTACTTTCACATCCCTTACTTAACCAAACCCTTCTCCGCGAAACTGGTAACTTTCGATCTTGAGCCGGGTTCCGCAAAAAAATTTATGAAACAGGAAATTGCCCGCCGGACACATTTTCCACAAATTCAGTGATTTGAAGTCAGCTTAGATCACACTGAATTCTCCAATTGATGACAGTTATTAAGCCTTTGGGAACAATGCTCCAATCTCCTTACAGCGCGGCCAAAAGAGACTATACTCCTCGTATAACAGGTAAGCTACTCTTATAGAATCCAGGGGGAAACCGCGATGAATATGCGTCTGAAGGTACTCAAGAAACATCTGCTCTTCTGCTGCAGTGAGCACTGCAATAACCAGGATGTCCTGGATGTCATGCAGGAATTCAAAGAGCAACTAGTGGAGCAAGGGATCAACAAGACGGTCAAAATCAACAAAACCAGCTGTCTCGGCCTATGCGGCAACGGCCCTTTTGTCATCGTGTATCCGGACGGGGTCTGGTATTACAATGTAACGACGGAGAATGTGGCCCGTATCGTGGAGGAGCATCTGGTGAACGGACAGCCGGTAGAAGAGCTGGTTATGCTCAAAATGGAAGCCTGATTCCCAGCAGCCCCAGCCTGCCTTCAGCCTTTTACTCCTAGTCCCTCCCCTCCCCGGGCTGGGACTATTTGCGGTTGTCCGGTCCTCCTCCTTCTGAGGTATACTAGAGGTATATGTTCATTAGGAGTGTCATCATCCTTTTAGGAAATGAGGCTGCACGCATGACTGTATTCAAATATAACGCCCATCGCCCTCACCGGGCCAATCCTGACTTATACCTGCATTACTGGGGCCAGGAGCAGTGCGCACCCGGTCATTCATTCGGACCCGGAGTACGCAACCTGTACAAAGTCCACTTCATTCACGCCGGAACCGGCAAGGTAACCGTCGGTGAAGCCACCCATACATTGAACGCAGGGCAGGCCTTCCTCACTTATCCGCATGTGGTCACGCATTATGCCGCAGATCAGGATGATCCTTGGCTGTATTCCTGGATTGCTTTTACCGGGGAGGAGGCAAGTTATCTGCTGGGACGGACTTCCCTTACCCCGGAGCAGCCGGTGTTCCCGATGGACCAGGTGCTGATGCCCTCGCTGTCTGCCAGGTTATCGGAGACGGGAAGCAGCGGGGAGCTGCTGGACCTGCCGCTGAAGGTGATGCTCTATGAGTTCTTCGCCCTGCTGCTGCGCACGGTCCCGGCTGCCGACAGCCCGGCTCCGCGCAGCAGAAGTGTCTATGTGGAGCAGTGCCTGCATTACCTCCAAGCCCACTACGCCGAGAATGTGACGATGGAGAGTCTGTCCGCTTCCCTGAAGCTGGACCGCAAATATATGTCGGCGCTGTTCAAGCGGACGGTCGGCTTGCCGCCGCAGCAATATCTGCTCCAATTCCGTATGTCCAAAGCCTGCGAGCTGCTGACAGAGACAGGCTGCACCATCGGGGAGATCTCGCAATCCGTGGGGTATCAGGATGCTTTGCTCTTTTCCCGGATGTTCAAGAAGGTGAAGGGCTGCTCGCCCAAAGAATACCGGCTCCGCCATGCAGATACGGACATTGTGCTATAAAAATCATCCTTGCTGACATACGATTGAAAGCGTTTATCCGCTACAATTAGGGAGGTATGAAGTCCCGCACAACTTAAATTTAGGAGGAATCCAATATGTATATCGCCAATCCTGAACGTTATGACACGATGAAATATAACCGCACCGGACGCAGCGGCCTGCTGCTCCCGGCCATCTCCCTCGGGCTGTGGCATAATTTCGGCGGCAATGATGTCTTTGAGAACGGCCGCGCTATGGTCCGCCGGGCATTTGACTTAGGAATCACCCACTTCGACCTCGCTAATAACTACGGTCCGCCCGCCGGCTCTGCCGAAGAGAGCTTCGGGCAGATGCTGAAGAAGGATCTTGCCCCTTACCGCGATGAGCTGATCATCTCCAGCAAAGCAGGATACTATATGTGGCCCGGCCCTTACGGTGAATGGGGCTCCAAGAAGTATCTCGTCTCCAGTCTGGATCAGAGCCTGAAGCGGATGGGGCTGGATTATGTAGACATCTACTACCACCACCGTCCAGACCCGAATACGCCGCTGGAAGAAACCATGTCCGCCCTCGACCTGCTGGTACGCCAGGGCAAGGCGCTGTATGTGGGCCTCTCGAACTATAGACCGGAGGAAGCGCGTGAAGCCGCGCAGATTCTCCGCCGCCTGGGCACGCCTTGCCTGATCCATCAGCCGAACTATTCGATGATGTCGCGCTGGATCGAGGACGGCCTGCAGGATGTGCTGGAGGAAGAGGGCATCGGCACCATCGCCTTCTCCCCGCTGCAAAAAGGGATTCTGACGGACCGCTACCTGAACGGCATCGCAGCCGATTCCCGCGCAGCCGGACCGAGTGTCTTCCTCTCGGAGAAGGAGCTCACGCCTGAGGTGCTTGCCAAGGTTGGCAAGCTGAACGAGATTGCGGCGGCACGCGGACAGAAGATGTCC
Organism: Paenibacillus sp. FSL P2-0089; assembly: GCF_038595095.1. Classification (NCBI taxonomy): domain Bacteria; kingdom Bacillati; phylum Bacillota; class Bacilli; order Caryophanales; family Paenibacillaceae; genus Paenibacillus; species Paenibacillus sp. FSL P2-0089. The sequence continues at coordinate 950,759 of NZ_CP152006.1, read as the reverse complement.
CAGCTCGCCTTATCGTGGGTACTGCGCGGCGGCAAGGTGACCTCTGCACTGATCGGGGCAAGCAAGATCAGCCAGATCGAGGATGCCGTAGCTTCACTGAATGCGCCTGAGCTAAGCGCGGAAGAGCTGGAGCAGATTGAGACGATTCTGCGCGGATAAGCCGGGGCGGATACTGCACCTGCCGAACCTACAGATCATAGATTATGACGGCAATCCTGCCCACCGCTCGCGGTGGTGCAGGATTCTTTTTTTGTGCAGATCTCCCTAACCCATTGAACCTTGAAGCATTCCCTCCCGAGTGCTTACGGTATGCGTGAATGCTATAATGAACTCATTCATAACCATCACTGCGTAACGAAAGGACATCCGATGAAGACTAACCGATTGGGGCAATCCGATTTACATGTAAGTGCCATGGGGCTTGGCTGCATGTCGCTGGGGACAGAGGAAGCGCAGGCCACCGCCATTATCCACGAAGCGCTCGAACGCGGAATTAACTTCCTGGATACCGCCGACCTCTACGATGAGGGCCGCAATGAGGAGATTGTCGGTCAGGCCATCCGGCACCGCCGCGCCGATGTGATCCTGGCGACCAAGGTGGGCAACCGCAGAATTCCCGGCAAGGAAGGCTGGAGCTGGGATGCCTCCAAGGCCTATATCCGCTCCGCTGTGAAGGAGAGTCTGCGCAGGCTGCAGACCGATTATATTGACCTGTATCAGCTGCACGGAGGAACGCTGGAGGATGATATCGATGAGACGATTGAGGCCTTCGAGGAGCTGAAGCGGGAAGGGGTAATACGGCATTACGGCATCTCCTCCATCCGGCCGAATGTGATCCGGGAATATGTGCAGCGCTCCGGTATCGTCAGCGTGATGAGCCAGTATAGCATTCTCGACAGACGCCCGGAGGAGAGCATTCTTCCGCTGCTGGGCCGCGCGGGCATCAGCCTGATTGCACGGGGGCCGCTGGCGAGCGGCATTCTGACCGATCATGGCCGCAGCAAGGCACAGCGGGCGTATCTCGACTATACGGAGGCAGAGCTTACGGAGCTGCATGATCAACTGATGAGCCAGACTACCCTTACCCGGACGCTGACGCAGACCGCGCTGCAATATCCGCTGGCCGATCCGGCGGTTGCCGCCGTGATCCCGGGGGCCAGCAGCCTGGAACAGCTGCGGCAGAATATGGCGGCTGCCCGCTCGCAGCCGCTCTCTGTACTGGAGCTTGAAGCTGTACGGGATTTCAGCAAGGCAGGACGGTATACCCTGCACGTATAGAGCGTGCTTACGGCCAAGTGGAAACGGCTTCGCCGTCCTTTTAAAGGACGGTACCGTTTCAGCGAGAAATAGAAGGATAATTTATAGCGTAAAATATATAAATTCTTATATTTTAACAGAAGAAGCTGTCCGGAAACTGTAGGCATTACAGTCTCTGGACAGCTTCTTATTTTTTGCTTAGCTTCTTATTTTCTACCTACGCACGCGATTCCTTGCCTTAACTATCCACGTAATTAATGCAGCCACAAATACCACTGCAGTAATGAGCCAGGTCAGCAGAAACGCCATGCCCAGCCCGATATTGGCATCCAGCGCTTCCCTTCTGCTCTCCAGAATCAGCATCACGGCCAGCGGCGCTCCGCTGGCTATCAGGAGAACCGTCATGCTGTAGCGGGCGAAATTCGTCCGCTTCTGAATAGCCGCGTATAAGCACAGGTATGAAGCAATCAATAATACGAAGGATAATACAGCTTCCCATTCCAGTCTAACCATCCTGTCATCACTCCTTCTACATAGGAACCGGGGATTGCGTTATAGTATAGCGGCTGCGGTAGGCAGATGCAAATGACACTGCCGCTGAAGCACCCTAGCCAAAAAACTGCGTAATATAGACCATCGCCAGCAGCCCGAAGATAAACGAATACGTCGAGGGCCGTTCAAATCCGTGGCCGTGGCTCTCCGGGATCAGCTCCTTATACACGATGAAGAGCATTGCCCCGGCAGCAAATGCCAGCCCGTATCCAACCACATTCTGTACATAGCTGGCTGTAAAATACCCGATCACAGCCGACACCATCTCCATCAGTCCGGTCAGTGCGGCTATCATTAGGGCCTTGCGCCGGCTGGCGCGGGCATTCATGAGGAAAATCGCCAGAATCAGCCCTTCCGGCATATTCTGAGCGCCGATCGCAATCGCCACCATCGGGCCGAGGCTTGTCTGCTCGCTGGCATAGCTGAAGCCTGTGCTGAGCCCTTCGGGGATATTATGAATGAACAGCGCAATCATGACGAGCAGCGCTTTGGAATCCAGATTGCTGAGGCCGGGCTTATTCTCCACATCGATATGCGGAATATGGCTCTCGATCAGATCGAGCAGCAATACGCCGGTGATCAGCCCCAGAGTCAGCGCGGTAATGCCCGATTCCTTAATCGCCTGCGGCATCAGCCCGAAGGTGCTTGCAGAGACCATGATCCCCGCAGTGAAGGCCACCAGCACATCCTTCCACAGCTCGGACAGCCGCCTTACGAACAGAATAGGAATAACGCCCAGCACCGTTGCCATTGCAGACAAAAAGCTGCCTAAAAGTGCACCCGCCAAATCTTCAACCCCTTTTGTGGACAGGACTATAGATCAAGCATATGCTCAAGGCAGCTATAAATATGACCTAAGCTTCAGAGTCTCACATACCGTCCCAGCCCCCGGTCTTCAAGCTCTGCCTTCGGGACGAACAGAAGGGCGGCAGAATAGATATGATAATGCTGCTTCGCCGGCTCCGGTCCGTCAAAGGTTAGATACCCCAGATAAGCTCCGCTTAACCTGCTGCGCAGCACGGTCCGCACCTGTCCGCCGCTATAATCGGCTTCCCGCCGGATTATCCCCTCTTCCACCGGACCCGTGAAGCTGGGCCAGCCTGTGCCGGAATCGAATTTGTCTGCCGAGCTGAACAGCGGATCACCGCTGATCACATCTGTGTAGATGCCCTCCTCGAAGTGGTCCCAATACGCATTCTGGTAGGCAGGCTCCGCGCCTTTGTTCTGGGTGACCTCATATTGCAGCTCTGTAAGCCGGCCCCGCAGCCGCTTCTTGTCCTCACGGCTGTTCCAGTGCAGCGCTGTGAAGTCGTCACGGCCTGAGCCCTTTTGATATAGCTTATAATCCAGCGGATGGGTCTGGTAATAGTGCTGATGCTCCGCTTCCGCCGGATAGAACGGCGCAGCCGGCAGGATGGGCGTCACAATCGGCGCCTTGAAGCGCTTGCTGGCCTTCAGCCTCTCCTTCGACAGCTCCGCCAGCTTCCGCTGCTCTTCATTCTGAACGAAGATCGCCGGAGCGTAAGAATGCCCCCGGTCCATGAACTGCCCGCCGTCATCCGTCGGATCGATCAGCTGCCAATAGATGTCCAGCAGCCGTTCATACGGGAACAGCTTCGGATCATAGACAATCTGCACCGCCTCCCGGTGCCCGGTAGCTTCTGACCCTACCTCTTCATAGGTTGGATTCTCCGTATGCCCGCCTGTATAACCCGATACCACCGAGACGATGCCCGGCAACTCGTCGAACGGCTTGACCATACACCAGAAGCAGCCGCCGGCGAAGGTCGCCAGCTGCAGCGTATCACTCGAAGTCAAACAGACCGCCTCCCTGCATGCTTTTCCCCCTATTATATCTGAATATCCCGCTTCTCCAAAACGGTCAGGGTGATGGTTAGAGACAGCTGTTTCAGCTGGAGCTGGTGCTTTTTCATATTGAGAGAGATGAACGTGGCGGAGGACGGGTGTCCGAGGGGGAATGATGGGGAATGATGGGGAATGGGGCCTGCTATTTCAGTTTCTTGCGCTCACGGCGGGTCTTGTGCCTATGGTTGCTGTCCCATAACTCCTTGTGCATCAAGCCTGCGAATACAAGCATGACAAGCGTCAGCACCAGCACATACTCCCGCAGGATATCGGATAAGCTGCCGGACAGATTCAGCCCAAGAATAATGTTCAGCCTTCCCCACAGCAGATTGAGACACAGTAGCGCTACTGCCCCATAAGTTACCCATACACTGCGGAGGTACAAATTATAGGTGCGCATAGGCCCCCGTCCGATGAAATATTTGCTGTAACGGATAACATATGCGGTAAAAGCGATCAAGGCGATCAGTTCCAGTGTAATCAGTACCAAGTCAATAATGTCCATGCAGATCATCTCCCCTTCTACCTAAGCCAGTGCGGTGCAGATCAATAAGCCTCTCTAGATCATTGGATTCATACGCCTCCTGAATTTGGCCCAGGGTCTCAATTTCCCGTTTGACCCGGCTGGGCTTCAGCTCGTGCTTGCGAAAGATATCGAGGAGCTTCACTTGTTGACGACCTCCTCATCATTAGGTTTTCTCTCTGCGGTTCCTCTCTCAATCAGCAGCTTCACGAGCGTACGGTTATATTCGCTAAGCTGCTTCTCATTCTCCTCATCGCGTTTCTGATAATTCTGAATCACTTTCTCTTTATTCGCAATTTGCTTAACACTCCAGATCAAGGCAGTAGATAACAGAACATTCAGCACGACTGAACCGTTGTTATCTACGAAAAGGCCAGTCAATGCACTGAAATCCATCTGTATCCCCCCATTTCCTAATGTAATCGGAACGGATTCGCGCCTTTACCCCTGTCCACATTTTTGGCGAAATTCCTTGCCGCCACTCTAACAGAATCACCCTCAAGGTAATCTACTCTAGCAATAGCCATTCTGATTGGGTTGATCAGCAAAAAAAACCGGAGGACCCGTAATCCGGGCCCTCCGGAGAAGGCTGAAACAAAGATTATTTGAGTTCCGAGATCCGCCGGACCAGGGAATCATAGAGGTAGATCAGGTCGCCGGAGGGCTTGATGCCAAGCTCGCGGCTTAGCAGCCGCACGTAGTCTGTGTAGACGGCATTGAGACCTTTTTTGTCTCCGGCCAGCTCGTGCACGGCCATCAGCTGGCGGATCACCGATTCATCGAGCGGATTTCGCTTGTTCAGCTTCAGCAGCAGCTTGGAGGCCGCAGTGGAATCCCGGCTGGCAATGAGCGCTGCGGCCAGCCGTTTGACGAAGGAGGCATACAATTCCGCATAACGCTCCGTCTCATGGATGGCCCACACATAAGCCTTGTCGCCGAACAGCTCTCCTGTATAGAGCTGCTCGATACGCATAGCCCGCTCTATATCCGGGGGTTCTATGGTGTGCAAGGCGGCTGCCTCCTGTTCAAATTCCAGATAGTCGATAACCGGCACCTGAAGCTCAAGCGCGTACCCGTCGTTCTCCGAGCGGATCGCTTCACGCAGACCCAGCGGCTCCAGAGATTTGCGCAGTTGATAGACGGTAGTGTTAAGATAACTCTCCGCATTGGCCTTATGCATGCCGCCGAAGATATCCGCAACCAGCCTGGAACGGGGGACACGCTTTCCCCGGAGCAGCAGCAGATAGGCAAACAGCTCAGCACATTTACGGGAGGTCCATTTGACCCGGCCTGCCCCACTGCTCACGGCAACATCCCCGAGCATCGTGAGCCTTACCCGGCCGGAACCGGCCGGAGCCTGCACCTCCGGCAGAGGGGAGAGCCGTGCCGGAGCAGCCCGCCGCTGGGTAAGCACCCGGTTCACCGTACGCGCAAGCCGCTCCTGGGAGACCGGCTTGACCAGATAGTCCAGCACGGACAAGTCGTAAGCCTCCAGGGCAAATTCCTTATGTGAGGTCACGAACACAATTTGCACTGGAGAACCGGCAGCCGCCAGCCTGGCTGCAAAGGCCATACCGCCCTCTCCCGGCATAGAGAGGTCTACGAAAGCAAGCTCCACATCCGGGTGCTCCTCCAGAAAGGCAGCAGCCGGCTTCGTATCTGTGAACGTACCCGCAAGCTCGACTTCCGGCAGCTTAAGCAGCATAGTGCTAAGAATCAGATGCATCATCCGTTCATCATCGACCAGTATAACCTTCATTTGTATATCTCCTCCCTCCCGCTGCCCCGTTACTCCATCCGTTCTCCTCCTGCCGATCCCGGCAACGTGAAGTAGAAGATCGTTCCACTTCCCGGCTTGCTCTCAAACCACAGGCTCCCGCCATGGATGCGCACGAATTCACGCGCGAGCGCCAGGCCGAAGCGGGCATCTCCTGACTCCTCCCCCAGTGGCGCCTTCAGAATCGGCTCCTCCAGGCGCAGCATGTCTGCGGTCGCTTCATCAATACCAATCCCGTCATCTCGCACAGACAAGATAACCTTCTCCTCTTCAAGCACGGCATCAACCTCAATAGAGCCGCCTATTCCCGTGAATTTGATTGCGTTAGAGAGCAGATTACGCAGGATCAGATCCAGCATCTCTTTATCCGCCCGGACGGTCAGTTCGCTGCCGATACGCTCCGTCAGGCGGATCTGTTTCATCCCGGCCTTCGTACCCGCCAGCATCAGGGCCTGCCGGACCACCTGCTGTACACTCCAGGCCTGCGGATGGAAGGAGACCTTTCCCTTCTGGCTGCGGTACCAGTCCAGCAGATTATCAACGAGCTGGAATGTATTACGGACCTGCCCTTTGATCTCACGCACCACCTCCGCGTGCTCAGCATCCGCAGCCGTCAGCTCGTCGCCCAGCAGCTCTGTCAGGCTGACCAGCAGTGCTACCGGATCGCGGATATCATGGGCCACAATGGTGAACAGCTTGTCCTTGAAGGCATTCAGCTCGGATAGCTGCCGGGCATTCTCGCGCAGCCGGACCTCGCTCTCCTTCAGCTCCGTAATGTCGCTGAACAAGAGGATTTTGCCGATAGGGGTGCTGCCTGTATCATGAATGAAGGACAGACTGCAATTATAGTACAGGCGTCTTCCGGCCTGAAGCCGCTCGTAGGCAAACCGCTCGTCCTCATCGCTTAAGCCCCTGAGACGTTCAAGCAGCTCCCCGCTGCCGGCAAGCACCTCCGTCATATCCGCCGGGTAGCGCCTCCTGCTCCCAAGCTCGGGAAACATCTTCTCTGCGGCACGGTTGTAGCTGACGATCTGGTTCTCATAATCGAACAGAAGGACACCGTCCCGGATCGTCTCGAACACCTGCGCCATCGCCAGCGGAGTCAGGCGGAGCAGGTTGAATCTGAGGATGCCCCAGGCGTAGGCGATGCCCGACACTGCAAATCCGAACGGCGTGAGATCTATCCGGGTTCCGGTCCACAGAAACAGATTGAGCAGCATAGGCGCAACCGCACCCAGAAGCAGAACAGCAATCTGTTTGCGTACAATCGGCAGCGCCCGCACAAACATGGATATGAACAGCGCAATCCCGCCAAGCAGCACCAGATAATTATACGCAGCATGGATGTTATACCACAGCCCCTTGACGGTGTAATACAAGGAGACCGAAGGGTCCGTATTCAGCAGAAAATCCCGGTAGATTAGATGATGCCAGTCATTGGTGAGCTGCAGGATGAAGATGACGGCGGGGATCAGGAACAGCAGGGCGATCAGTCGCTTGCGGAAGCGCGCAGCGGCTCCGGTGAATTGAATCGCTTGTACCAGCCATAAGGTGGAGACAAAAGGAATACCCAGATATTGAATGTGCAGCGCCAGCTTCACCTGGCTTAAGTTCCCGCTAAGCAGCTCAAGACCATAGCCGAAGGCGTAGAAGGCTGCTGTCAGCATAATCAGAATCATCGTTCTGGCAACAGGCAGATGTCTTTTCTGGTACGACAGGAACGACACAAACAGCATCAGTGCTGCTGCAATAAAAAGCATAATCGACATCCAGTGCCTACTTTCCACGGCTGCGTCTCCCTTAATAACAAATTCTATTAAGTTAGGATAGCACCTTCCGGGGCGGGGTGTCCACGCCTTGATTTTCCATAACAGGTTACCGGCAAAGGCCAGTCCTTATGTGGACCGGCCTTCGCTGTAGCCTCATTTCTTACTTGGATACTTTGTAGATAATCTTGGATAACGTCATTACCAGCGTATAGTAATTTTTAAAGTCCGAGATATACTGGCCTGCCGCCTTTTCGAACATCTTAAGCACAATCTTCGCCCCGATATAATCGCGGTAGACATCCCATACGGCCCCAGCCGAATCCAGCACGTTGGCTCCGGATACAATCAGCACCTTCAGTGCATCCTCCGGTTCAATCCCTTCCGTCACCTTCAGCTGATTGGTAACATCGGCGATACTGATCCTTCCGTTACGCATGGCGGACACAACTACAATCATAGCAATTTCATTGTTATCCAGCAGCCTGCGCTCCACGCTGCTCAGACTGTCATAGAATTCACGCTGTTTGGCGGTGGACACCTTTTTGAGAATACGGTAGGTCTCCTTGAGCACGCCGCCCGTGGCCATCTGAATTGCAGTGCCCAGATCCACGAGTGAGATCAGACCGGAATCCAGCATCCCCTGGGCGATATCATCCATTGTCCAGCCGCCAATCCCCACCAGCAATTCCAGCAGCCAGACCGGCTGATAATTGATCGAGATCAGAGCACCTGCCACCTCTCTGACCTGTGTAAAACCTCCATCGTACAGCACTTTGGCTATATAATAATGGCCCAGACTGCCCTTGTACTGAATCAGCAGCTTGGCAATATCGTTCGCGGACAAGCCGAGCTGCTGCCGCAGAATCGCAATGGTATTATCGGTCTGCACATTCCGATAAGCAATGTATTCGCTTGGCGTATAGCCATTGCGGATCAGCCATTGCAGCTGCTCGTCCACGGACCAGCTTTTGCCCAAGAAGACCAGCGCCCGCACTACCGGAAGTCCAAGCTTTCTGAGAATCGCAGCAATGCTATCCCCGCCTTCTCCAATGATATCAAGGCCTCCCATGATAGCTTCACCATCGTAGCCCTGTTCACGCATGGCAAGGGCAATCTCCGCGATTGGCGCATTCGGCAATCCCGCTCTTACGATCTTAAGAACCTTGTAAGGGGCCAGACTCCACTTGCGCAAATATTGAACGATGGCGGCTGGCGTATTCACGCCGAACTGCACCAGCTGCTTTCCCTGCTCCTCTTCCGAGCCTGCATTCTTGCGTGTCTCGTTGAAGTAATTGTAGCGCATCTTCAGAATGCTGGCGTTGTCGTACCCCAGGCTCCTCAGCGTATCCACCAGGTAGCCGGACTGTGCCAGCTCAAGCAGTCCCCGCAGATCCAGCTCGGCAGCCACATCATTGGCATTCGCTCCCCTGTCCTTCATACGCTTCAGATAAGCATAGAGCGGATCAGCTCCGAATACTTCGGTCACTGCTGCCCGGACACGCTCTGCAGGCATCACCGCATTAGTGATTGCATCCAGCACTCCCAGAGCGTCCAGATTGAACATCACCCTCAGCGCAAGCACGATATCGGTATCCCTGAATTTCGCCTTCATATAGTTCGCCACCGTTCCCGGGCTGCCCATAGAGGTTACCGGAATCAGCTTCGCGAGGTAGCCGATATTCGTGCTGCTGTAATACACCGTAGTGACGGCCAGACCAAGCTCAGGACCTTTGACATGCACTGCCAGCAGGGCAGTTGCTTCATCGGCACCCAAGTTATAAGCATCCTTCAAATACTGGAGGATATCCTGTATCGCTGTACCTTGCTTATAGAGCAGGCTTACAGCAGCTTCTGCACCCGTGATTCCATACAGATCAAGCAATTGCTGAAGAGTTCCAGAGGATGTGCCCACTGCAAAATACACCTCAGCCACTGTCTTCTGTACCGCATCCGCCTTGTAAATGCCCAGTCCGTTCAGGAGGGCCTTCGCCTCCGCCTCTGTCTTGCCATAGCTCTTCTTCAAAAGTTCAGCGATATACGCCATCCGGTAGCCGCTTGTGCTCAAGACCTGCGCCGCTTGCGGGGCATCTGTGAAAATACCCTGCGCTCTGAAGAACTCCATTGTGGCGGCATCATACGTGGTCCCATAAATGGCGCTGATGCTGCTCAGAACTGCTGAAGCACTGAATGATCCGTCTGCAATCAGCAGCGCTGCGGCAGCCGCCGCAGATTGGCCGTTATACTCTTTGAGCATTTTGACAATATCCTGGAGCGGGTAGCCCGCAGTCCATAGATAGGCAATGGCCGCTTGCTCTCCTGTAATTCCGGCTTCCTGCAGGATAGATTGAGGCGTTGCAGCCGTAGTGCCTTCCTCCACAGCTGACCCGTAGACCTGCCGCACCGTCCATTCTATAATGCTGGCGTCTTCCAATTGGAGCGACAGCAAAGCATCCCGAGTAGCCTGTAGCGAATTTCCATAATAGCTCTTGGATACTTCGATCACATCCTGCAGCGTGTAGCCCAGCGAACGAAGATATGGCGCTGCATCCTGGATGGAGGCAATGCCGCTGCGGTTCAGCAGCTCCTCCACGCTCTCATTCACCGGTTTCCCGTAGTATTCCGCCACAGCAGCCAGAATGTCAGCCACCGGATAGCCACCGGATTGCAGCAGGCTGTAAGTCGTCTCTCCGGCGCTAAGATTGTAGTGCGTCTTGCCTGCAAGCACCAGGTCGGTGATTGCAAATCCGGCGCTTCTCAGCTCCGGCACAGCATCGGCGAACACGGTGATCCCCAGCGCATTCAGCGTATCCAGCCGGGTCTGCGTCAGATTCTGCCCGTATACATAGGACACCGAATTCTGTATGTCCTCATCACCATAAGATCCCTCGACGGTCAGAGCGGCGGCAGTCTCTCCGGCCGTTAACCGGTAATGCTCCTTGCCCACCCGGACGATCCCGTTCAGATCGAACTTCATGTTGCGCAGGAAGGATACAGCAGATTCCAGGGTGACCAGCCCGCTGGCTGCCAGTGAATCCACGATACTCTCACGCTGCGAGGTCCGGTAGATATCCGTCACTCCCGCAAGGATATCCTCCTGGCGGTATAGCCGGGAATCTGTGAGCAGCTGCAAGGCTGTTCCCGCAGATAATCCGTATTCTGTCTTGGCCAGCCTGATGCTGTTCGCCAGACTGAACCGGGCCTGGAACACAAAGGCAATGGCTTCCTCGAAGGAGGGGGATCCCTGCCGGACAAGCAGTGCATGAATCACTTGTTCAACAGATTGTCCATAGACTGCGGCAAGGGTCGTTACCAGCACATTCCTGTCAGCCAGAATATTCTTCTGCACGAAGAGCAGCGCCGTCTGACCTGCTTCCTGATGGAAGGCGTCTTTGGCTGAGCTGGCAATATCTCTAGGCGCAAATCCCGCATTCCACAGATATTCAACAGCTGCGCTTACTTCAGTAATTCCCTGCTCCTGCAGTGCTTCTGCTATCGTACTTCCGAGCGTCTGTCCGTATACGGAAGCAAGCCCGGATAGAATAAGACTCTGATCATTCGGATAAGCGGCGGTAAGCAGCTTGGCCGCTTCTCCGGCCGTAAGCCCGTAATAATCCTTGAGTGCGCGGGCCATATCCGGCAGCTTGTAGCCGCCCTTCTGCAGAAATTCCAGCCCGTCCTCCGGCGATACGAGCTTGGCAGCGCTCAGGAGCTGGGCAATGGTAATCTGCTGCTGGCTATAGAGCGACTGCAGCAGCGCAAGCGTCGCCTGCAGGTTGCCCCGCACTCCGGCATGGATCAGCAGCCCCCGCATGACCTCGTCCTGGCTGAATCCGCCCTGAATCAGGGCCGGACCCACCTTGTCCGACTGCCAGTAGGCAGGGTAACGCGCAGCAAGCGTGTTAATCACGGAGGCAGCTGTAGCCCCTTGTGCCCGCAGCGTCTGAATCCACAGCGCGATTGGATCGCTGCCGTAGGCCCAGGCCGCCGCCCGGCCGATATCCTCCTGATCCTCGTTCGTCTGCTGGAGGAGCAGTGCCATCGCAGCAGGGCTATCCAGCCCGTAGGCTTCGCGCAGCACCAGCGCCCGGTCCTTCAGCGGATACGGAGCCAGCCGGTCAATGACCTGGCTCATGGTAAGACCTTTTGTAACCAGATAGGCAGTCACATCATTTGCTGCAATTCCGTATGTGCTGAAAGCGGCCACCCATTCACTCCACCCCTGACTGTCGAATTCAGCAGCGACCTCTTCAAAGGAATACCCCGCATTTTTCAGCGCAGAGATCAGGTAAGGCATTCCCTTCGCTCTGACACCCCCTGTAGGGTAGAGATTAATCGTTCCTTCCACGATCATATTCAAGGTATACCGGCTGGATAAGCTCATGGCAACAGTGATATCCGGCAGCGTCGCACCAGCGAATAAATACTGGGTATCCTTCACCACCGTCCGCACATCACAGGCGCAGCCAAATCGGGAAAAGGCCTCGGTGCGCTCCAGCTCCACCCAATCCTGCATCGTGAGGCCCATCTGCCGGATAAGCGGCCCTGCAATCTCAACCTTATCCCACAGCCTGGAATTACTCATGGCTGCCGCTATCGCGGTAGCATCCGCCTTCTCATCTGCATCCTGGGAGAACACAGTACGCAGCGCCGTCAGAACATCGGCTGCTTCATAACGGTTGTTGTAATCATGGTAGAACAGATCCATTGCACCGCTCAGCGTGAGCGCTGTTCCCGCTTGTCTGTAAGCATCATACATAGTCTGCAGCGATTGTACCGGCGTTTTGCCCGCCAGCCTGAACTGTCTGAACAGTTCATAGGAATTGCTGCCCTGCTTCAGATAATAGTCCGCCAGCTGAACCGGATCATATCCCCCGTCCAGAAGATATTTCAGGATATGCTCCCGCTGGGATTGGGTAAGCCCTGGAGAGAGAGCCGCAATCGCTGCCGGGAGTTCTGCACCGAACTGTTCACGCAACAGCGCGGCCTGTTCTGAAGCCTGATACCCGCTGGCGGCGAATTGAGCGAGTACCTCGCTTAAAGTGACACCTGCCGACACCCATAAATCATTCACGATGATGGCAATTTCCTGCACCTCATAGTGCTTGGCCATTAAGGCGCTAATGATCACGGAGGCACCATCTCCGGCCGATTTAACCGCTTCGGCCACTTCCCGTGCAGACACCTTCGCGTTCAGCAGCTCTGTCGCCGCATCCTGCTGCGAATATTCACGGCGCAGCAGAGAATACGTATACGCCGCCGGGAAGCCGGCGCCCATGAAGGCCCGCAGCATTTCTGCCCCGCCAGCAAAGCTGTATTGCTCTGCAATCGCCTTGCTCACATCCGCCGCCGAATATCCCGCTTGGGACAGCCAAGTCGCACTGGTAACGGCATCGCCCGAGTACAGCTCCTTGATGACCGCTGCCGATTCCGTTGCCGGTTGCTTGCCTTCGGCCATGGCGGACACGGCCTGTGCATGGCTCAGACCATATGCACTCTGGACAGCTCCGGCAATCCCGAGGCTGTCATAACCTGTCAACCGGAGTAACTGTACGGTATTGCCGCTTGTTTCATTCCAGTTATCCTTTAGGACCTTCGCCGCTTCTGTAACGGATACATTGTAGCGCTTCAGATATCCCAGGATGTCTTTGCTGAGCAGACCGAATCGCTGGAGCACTGGAGCAATCTCACTGATCGAATAGCCTGCCGAGAGAAACTCTGGGACAATCAATCCATCATATTTAGAAGTAGGCCGCTTCAGCGAATTGTAAGCATCATAGAGCGCTGACGCATCCGCGTGCATTGCATGCAGGATAGGAGTGATTTCTGAAGTGATCATCCCGTACTCGACCAGCACCGCACGGTACAGATTCGCTGCCTTGAAGCCGCCGTCCCGCAGAAGTACCGCCGTCTCCAGCGCCGTCTTGCCATATTGCGTCTGAAGAATTTGAGCCGGGTAGGCCGCATCATTCTTATAAGCATAGCTGGAGACGAACCCGAGCAGGGTCGCCACATTAGCCACCGGCAATTCGTCAAAGACAGCCAGATACGTCTGATTGACCGCCTTTACCCGGTTCACCCCTGTGTAAGCCACCGATACCGCGGAGGCTGAACCAATCACCCGGCCGCTGCTGTTCCAGCTCAAGAGGATCTGCGCCGGATCTGCCCCGAGTGCCGCAGTCACGGAGCTTTGCCATTGACCATCGATCTTGACGGAGAAGGACCCGCTTGAAATCACGCTGGCCAGCGGCTTGTCAAACGTAAGGATAACCTGGGTCCCATTCTCCGAAGAGGTCGCATCTATCAGGAGCGGCGGCGTGCTTACATTATTCACCGTCAGCTCCGCACCGAGATCATACCCCGCTGCATCCAGCCGCAGCTTGAATTCCTTATTGTAAGCCAGGTTCGCTGCCACCTTGTACGTCTGTCCGAAGTCTGCAGTGGATACCGGACCCAGTGTTGCCTGGTTGTTGCCGGCATCCTGCAAGCTGAACTGTACACCTTGAACCGGTGTACTGAAGCTTACAGTGAAGCCATTCTCATTCACACCTGTGATACTTGAAGTGACACGGTAAGCCACATACACCTTAACCGCTGCCCCAAAGTCATACCCCGCCTTCTTCAGAGTCAGCGAATACGTACTGCCTTCGGCAAGCTGGGTTTGAATGATGTAGGTACCTGCGTCTGTTCCCGCAGCGGTCCCCGTCACCTTGATCCTATCGCCTGCCGCCGTAAGAAGCTCCACATCCTCAGGCTGCACATCAATTCCCTTGCGGCCCAGCAGCACACTTATTCCGCCGGCATCCGCACGGGTGACCTGGCTCGTAACCGCAACTGGCAGCACCACTTCGAGCGGCCCTTCTACCGGGTGGGACGGATCTTGCACCATCAGCGTATACGTTTGACCGGCGGCTATAGGCACACGCACCAGATAGATTTTGCCCGCTTCGGCTGTACCCGGATTAGCATCATAGAATGAGCTTGCAGTGAGGGTTACACTCTGCCCGCCGGGTCCACTGAGATGCACGGAGGACAGATTCAGGTCAGGCACGGCCGTGCTCAGATGCAGACTGAAGCCGGAGGTATTAATGCTGCTCGCTGTCAATTGCAGCATTGGAAGAACATCCACATGAACCGACGGGCCAAAATCATACCCCTGAGCTGTCAGCGCCAGCCGGTACGCCGCCCCTTCCGTCAGCTTCGCCGCCGCTTGATACGTCAGCCCGCCGTCCGCCGTCACCAGGGAATCTAGCGCAACAGCCTCGCCGCTGCTGTCCTTTAGCAGAATGTGGCTGACCTTCAAATCCGGGACTGCGGCTTGCAGCCGCAGGGTGAACCCGTTCTTTGACAGCGCCTCGATGGATTTGGCGACAGGCTGCAGTACCGTGAACGGCAGCACCGTGCCGAAATCATAACCGGCTACCGCTATATTCAGACTGTAGGTGGCCCCGTATTGCAGCGCCGCCCGTATGGCGTAGGTCGCACCTCCATCTGAGGTGGTTGCCGCAGACACAACGCTCTGATTGCCCTCCGCATCCTTCAAGATGAAGCTGGCTGCGCTAAGTCCCGGAATAGCCGGGTCCAGCTTCACCGTCAGCCCGTCATTCTGAATTTTGTCATAGCTGAGTGCAACTTGTACCGGCACCTTCACCGTAAGAGCTGCCCCAAAGTCATAGCCTGTCCCGGTCACAATCAGTGTATAGACCGCACCAGCCGCCAGATTAGCGGACAATGTATAACCGGCTCCCCCGTTCAGTTCCTTAACAGCTGTAACCGGAGCGGCCTGCCCGGCAGCATCCACCAGCTTGAAGCTGCCAGCCTTAAGCCCGCCAACAGCCGGGTTCAGGAGAACACTCACGCCTTGCCCGTTAACAGGACCAACCTCACTTGCAATCACACTCGGCAGCGTAGCCGACAAGACTTCCCCGAAGTCATGACCCGTCTGTTGCAGCGCAATCGTATAGGTCTGGCCTCCGGCAAATGCTGCCTTCAGGCGGTAAGTCAAGCCATGGTCGTCCGTCACCGCAGAGGACACAGGCAACACTTGCCCTGCGCTATCCTTCACCGTGAAATCAGCGGCACTCATTCCAAAGACACCGGGATTCAGTCCGATCTCCACGTAGTCCGCTCCTATTCTCAACACTGCCGCGCTTATCATAGCCGGAACGTCAATGAAGATCGGGGTGCCGAAGTCATACCCGTGCTTGACAATACGCAGCGAGTAACGCTCTGTTCCCCAGAAGCTCGCTTCTACCTTATAAGTGAATCCCCCGTCCGCTGTCGATATTTTCATAGGATGGTAGACTGTAGCGTTGTCTCCTTGCTTGATGTTGAAATCACCCGGCAGCAGGCTTGGCATCGCCTGATCGAAGCGTACAGTGAACGCCTGATTGTTCCCGGTCTCCATCCCCTCTAACGCAGCCGCTACAGCCTGGATGGACAATGGCAGCTCCGTACCCAGATCATATCCCGCCACATGCAGGCCAAGCTTATACTGTACGCCCGCCTTCAGATAGACACTAATCTCATAAGACCGGCCCGCATCCCGGGTAAGGATCGAACGGAGGTTAACCGTTTCGCCCTGGTCATCCGTCAGGCTAAGATTCCCGGGGTCCAGACTGAGCGGTGAGGACAGATTCAGCTTGAAGCCGGTCAGTGAGAGCTGATCCACCGTGGCCGCGGCCGCATTCAGGGTGAACGGGTCAATGCTGTCAAAAACATACGGCGTCTTCGCAGCAATCTTCACCGTGTACGTCTTGCCGCCGGTCAGCGGAACAAGCACGTTGTAGCTCCCTGGAGCAGTGGAAGCCTGGAGGGATTGTACTGCAGCGATATTTCCCTCTTTATCAGTGACGGTAATATCCGCAGCGCTTAGACCAGGCACCTCCGTGCTCAATACGAGCTTGAAGCCGCTCCGCGACTGGCTGTGAATGATTGCATACACCCCTACTTGGAAGCCCACCGTAAGCGGAGCCCCGAACAGATAGCCGGGATACTTGGCTTGCAGGGTATACGTCTCGAAGGCGTCGAATTTCCCTTCAATATTGTACATCGCGCTTGCCGGACCTTGAGAAGTCACCGTAATCGCGATCTTGCGGCCTTTGCTGTCATACAACGCGAAATGCTCTTCGGTCATATCCGGCAGATTCGGAGAGACAGACACCACAATCTTGTTCAGCACCGTGCCCACCAGCCGGAGGGCAGCCGACGCCGAGATATCGAAGGAGACCGGAGAAGCCAGCCGGAAGTCCTCTCGCGCCAGATCCAGAGTGTACCCCTTGCCCGCGGCCACCGCATTCAGCGTCACCTGGTAGCTTAGGCCCTGATCCGTTGTCTTGAGTGAATACTCATTCACAGGGATTGGATTCCCGCTCGGATCACGGAGGATCACTTGCTGCGGGGTCAATCCGGCAACCTTGGAGCTGAATTGAAGCTTGAACCCCAGTACCGTTATATTGCTGAGCGCAGCCGTAATGATTTTCGATATTGGAAAAGCTACGGGTTCATTCACCTGATAAGTTACATCCGGCTTGTACTGTACCGTATACGTTTGCCCTCCGGCAAAGGTACCGGCAAGGGTGTAGTGAGCGCCTGCATCCGCTGTTGCCGCTGAAGTCAGTGCAATGCTGTCACCAGCGGCATTTCGGATTACAAAATGCCGCTGGGCCAGCCCCGGAACCGGCGCATCCAGCTGCACCTTCACACCTGCTGTTGTCGCCTCCATAACTGTCAGCGTTGGCGGCAGCCGGAAGGAGACTGGATTCATTGAGAATTCATCCTTGTCCAGCTTGACCATGTAGGCCATACCCGGCTTCAACTGATTGCCCGGCACTCGAAGCTGGTAGCTCGCCCCGCCGTCTGCCGACTCGAACAGATTCGGATAATAGAGCGTGCCGGCTTCATCCGTTAACGACAGCCCCAGATAATTCTCAATCTCCGGGAACGCGGGAGCGAACTTCAAGGTGAACTGCCCGTCCTTCGTTACATCCGCTATGCTGGCGGCAATCCACTTATTCACATGGAACGTGACCGGCGAGTCGAAGAGGATGTACCCTTTCTTCAGCACAATCGTGTAGTCCGCATTCTCCGCAAGCGTTACCCGCACTTGATAGGTCCCGCCATTATCACTCGTGGTTAACGTAACTCCGTTCAGCTTGTTATTCTGCGCATCCGTGATCGTAAGGTCATCAGGCAGCAGGCCCGGCACCAGGTTGGCAAAAGAAAGCTCGAAGCCCGCACTCGTGATCTTCGAGACACTGGTTGTCCCTGCGTCTGTGGTCGCTGCAACCTTGAAATTCACCCCTGCTTCCGGTAGATGCCCGGTCAGCTTCAGAGTATAGCTGCCTCCCGCCAGGTGGGCCGACAGCCGGTAGCTTGCGCCCTGGTCCGCCGTTGTTGCTGAGGATATCACTACGGGATCTCCTGTATCGTTGTTCAACAATACGAAATTCCCTGCACCCAGCCCATCCACGGCATAATCGAGCGTCGCAAGCAGCCCACTGTTCTCAATCTCATCGACAGAGACTGTAGCAATTAGCGGAACCGCAAAGGAGACCACATTCGGGTCCACATCTGCATCCAGCGCGAGACTATAGTAGCCCGGGGTCAGGGCGGCTGAGAACTGATAGCTTCCGCCTTCCGGGTCATTCATGACAACCTTCTGGATAGGAACCACTGTGCCTTCAAAGGCCCGGGTTAACTTAAAGCCGTATTGCATATTGATCTTCATCGCAGGTGACATCACCAGCGTGAAGCCGCCGTATGTCGGAACTACTACCGTGTTCTGGGCATACACATAAATTTTCTTCGGCGCGCCGAAGTCATACCCGTCCGCCTGAACCGATACGTAATAACTCTGACCGCCCTCTCCGTCAAAAGCCACTACATAGATCCGCTGCTGGTTATCCCAAGTGACACCTGTAATCGCAACCTCATGGCCTGCCAGATCCGTGGCCCTGAAATGTTCAGCGGTCAAATCCGGCACGCGCGGATTCAGTCCGGCCATGAATTGGGTCGGCTTCCGCCCCGCGCCCCACACATTCAGAGTCGCGTTCACCAGTGTGGCCGGCTTCCCGAAGCTGTAGCCCGGAGCCGTAATGCCAAGTACAAATGGGCCTCCGGCATTAATCTGCGTAGTAAGCAGCTTGTAGGTACGGCCTCCGTCACTGGAGCCCGCCGAGTCCAATACAACCGCCCCGCCGCTGCTAGTCTTAAGCTCAAAGGCTGAGACTGTCAACCCCGGTACCGCCCGCCCGAAGTGAACCGTAAGGCCGCTATAAGCACCGGGGTACCCGTCGAAGGTCGTATACTTACTGATCTCCACGGTCTCAGGAACAACTAGGGTCCCTTGTATGAACCGTCCGTCATAGAGATTGACATGGTAAGCATAACTTCCTGCTGCGGGCAAATCCGCAGCTATCACTGCAGATTTCCTGTCCAGACCAAGCTGGACTTCATCCACGGCTACGGCCCCGCCGCCCGGAGCCTGCAGAGTCATATCGCCTGCCGAGAAGTCTGGCGTACCTTGCGCAAACTGCAGCTCAAATCCGCTATGCGTCACCCAGCCTGCCGAAGAGGGAACTTCCTCTGCCCGGACCGCCAGAGCCGCCGGTTCCGTGAACTCATACCCGTCCATATCAAGCGAAAGGGTATACGAATCCTTCGGGGCCAGGCTGGCCCACACTTCATATTGCTGGCCGGGAACCACTGTACTGAGCATATCGATACTGACCTGCCCGCCCGCCGCGTTCTCCAGCACCAGGCTCAGAGAATCTATCTCCGGCACTGTCTTATCCATGGACAGGATAAAGCCGTAAGTACGCACGGTGCCAATCGAAGGTTCAACCTTCACCTTGCCTACGGCTGGTACAGTCACTTCAAGCGCTGTCCCGAAGCTATAGCCGCTCCGTTCCATACTAAGCGTGTAGGTGCTGCCCGGGGCAAGTCCTGCAGTAATCGTGTATACACCGCCATCCTCTGCGGAGGCCGCTCCGTCCACCGGAATGCTGCTGCCATCCCCCGCTGTCAAAGCGAAATGAGCTGGGGTTAATCCCGCAACCGGTGGATTCAAGGATACCTGGAAGCCCGTCTCCGTGATGCCGTAGACCTCAGCAGATACCGAGATCACTACCGGGTCCGTGACCGGAACGAATACGGACACAACCCCGCCGAAGTGGTAGCCCGCCTTCGTCACGCTTAACAAGTAGGTAGCCCCTTCCTGCAAGGCAGCTGTCAGCTGGTAAGAGCTTCCGCCGTTATGGGCAGCAGCCTCTTGAATAGCGACAGCTTCGCCCGTCCCGCTGCGCTTCAGGGTGAAGCCAGACAGCAGCAAATCGGCTACCGGCTGATCGAACTGGACCTCCAAGCCCGCTACGCTGATATTCTGCACCGCCGTGGCCACCCGAATATCCTCCGGTGTAGTCACCGGAATAACTAAGGTTACCGGGGCGCCGAAGGCATACCCTGCCTTGGAGAGTGTAACAGTGTAGGTCTCCCCCTCATTCAAGGCTGCGGCAACCCGGTAAGAGCTTCCCCCGTTCAGTGAGCCAATGAAGGATATCTCTATGGCCTGTCCCGCTGCATCCTTCAGCGAGAGCTCTGCTGCTGTCAGGTTCGCAACAGGCTTGTTGAAGCTGAGCATGAAGCCGCTCGGAGTACCGAGCGCAGCAGTAACTGCCACCTCAAGCGGCTGCTCTGCAGGCGGCAGGGTTGGCTGAGGTGTTGGGGATGGAGTAGATGTTGGAGATGGCGGGGTCGTCGGGTTGCTTCCGCCACCGCCACCACCGCCACCACCACTTCCTCCGCCAGTTCCACCCGCTCCACCTGCTCCGGCAGGAGCCGTGCTTGCAGCCGGAGCAGTAACCGTATACTCTCCGCGTGTCGTAGTTTCCACGCTGCGGGGGGAACGTTCAAACACTACTTTTGGAGCATCTACCAGTGCCTTCACGATTTCTCCCGCGCCTGATACACTTGCTGTGCCATGCAGCTCCAGATCACTTACCTTCACGCCTTCGTTCAGCGTAATGGACGAAGCGCTGACTCCCCCGGCAACGCTTAAGCGGCCTATGGTCCCCGAGGTGACCACAACCTTGACGTTGCTCTTAATCTCCACCGAGCTGAAGTCCCCGCTCAGGGTGACTTCACCCGCTCCTGAAATAACAACCCCCTCAATACCGCCGGAAGCTGTCCCGCTCTGCTCTGACTCAAGCTTAGCATCGGACTGGACATTCAACTGCCTGATGATCGTTGTCCCGCCGACCACAACCCGTACCAGACCGTCCGCCCGATCCACGGTTACAACACCGAGCTGCGAATGATTGATATGTACACTATGGGCACCGCCGCCTTGAATATTTGTGCTGCCCTGTACCGTCACCTGTTCAAGGTAGATCTCTCCGTCTCCAACCTTGGAGCCGATGAGCAGATTTCCTTGAACCTGAACGTTGCGCAGCGTTATGCCCGGCGCATTCAGGGTAAGATCACCGGCAACGGTGAACGAGCCTGTAGCAGGACCATAAGTGCCGCCCGTCTCCAGAGTCTTCGCTGGAGGAATGATCCCTCCCTCTGCATGGCTGCCGGACTGCTGCTTCAGACGATCCAGCAGCACAACGGCTTCGGCCCGTGTAAGCTGCCGTGAAGCTGCAATCGTTCCATCCGGGAAACCCTTCATGTAACCGGCACTTAGCACAGCACCCAGCGCATCACGGCCATAGCCCGGAATACTGCCGGCATCCTTGAATACCTTCAGCGGATCTTCGCCGTCCTTCATCAGCACAGGCGTAAGCTTGGCGAGCATTACGGCCGCCTCCACCCGTGACAACGGCTTGTCCGGCTGGAAGGTACCGTCAGGAAATCCCTTCACATATCCGGCCTGGACCGCTGCCTGCACCTGTGAGACGAACCAGGCCGCAGAGGGAACATCCTTGAAACTGATCTTTCCCGTTCCCTGGTAAGCAAACAAGCGGTTCACTAACGCCACAAACTCTATACGTGAGATAGTCTGATCAGGCCGGAAGCTTCCATCCTGGAAGCCTTTGATATACCCGTCTCCTATCCATTCGCTTAGTTGCAGCTCCGCCCAATGACCGTTAATATCGCTCGCAGCAGAGGCTGTCCCGTTCACAGCCGCAGCCTTTGCCTGGCCTGTCTGCCAAAGTCCGGGACTCCACAGCCCCGCAATTAGACTGACAATCAACAGCCAATGGAGCAAGAGCCTTATTCTCTGTTTTGCCCGGCGGTTCTTCACGCCAATTCCCCCTTCATCACAGCACCCTTGTTTTTCGACAATCTATGAGATTTTTCTCATAGACAGAATCATATCTTGTATATTTGAGTCTACAGGAAGGGAATAAAAGAATAATGAAAGCTTTGGAGAGCAAACACAGAAAAACCGCGAAGCAGCAAGGCTTCGCGGTTTTTTATTTAATGAGATAAATATTTCGGGGCGGTTTGTATTTATTTTAAATTCAGTCCAACTCACTAAACCTTTCGAGCATAGTGGCAACCTCTGCTCTGGTTGCAAGACCCGAAGGATTAATAGTCAAATCCGTGTTGCCCTTCATAATGCCCTTAGACACAGCCCAAGTAATGGACGCTTTGGCATAGCCTGAAATTTGATTTGCATCTTTGAAGCTCAGGCTGGAAGTTTTAGCTTGAAGGTCAACACCTTTAACCTTTGCGTATCTATGCAGCATAACAGCAATTTGCTCACGGGTGATGGCATCATTGGGAGCGAATTTACCCTTATCATACCCGTTAACAATGTTACTTTGATTTGCCCAAATCACCGGATCTGAATACCAACGGCCACTTTGAACATCAGAGAATACATTGGCAAATGTAACATTCGGTTTATTTTCCATACGATAGATTACAGTGGCCAGCATCGCACGGCTCATTTTCCCGGAGGGTGAGAATTCTGTCTCAGAGGTTCCCGTGAATAGTCCCTTGTTGTACACATACCTTACAGAAGGATAGAACCAATCGTCATGTGCTATATCTGTAAAAGGAGTTTTCTTAGCAAAGGTTACAACCACAATGGTGTCACGGCTAACCTCTGGAATGGTGTAAATGTCATGGCCTATAAATTTGTCACCGTTGACAAAGATATATTCGGTCTCAAACCCTTCATCCGGAATCATTCTGATGGTGGCAGAGGTTGTTGCACGAATGGTCTGAGCTTCAAAGCCCTCGGCAATTTTGCCATTTCCGCCTTTAACAGAAGCTTTAACTGAATAGTACAGATCAACTGCGGTGTTATTGACTGTGGTATTGTCGGCCGGAGCAGCCCAACGTTTCGGGCCGACAATTTTGGAGTTCTCGAAATCGGAAACACCAGTGCTAAGCTTTTCAATAGCTTCAGTGATTTCAGACGCCAGCGCATCCTTGTTATTAAAAACAGCCTCAGCCCCGGCAATCACCTCTCTCAGTTTTTGAGCGGATTTTGTCGGATACCAATGATCCGGATAGTAGATGTTTTTGGGATTATCCGCAATAGTAACTGAAGCAAGTAAAGCTTTTGCAGCAACAATGTCTTCATATAATAGAGATTTTGAGGGGTCCTTTACTCCATCGCCCACAATAATTTGCACATCTTCAACCGGTTCAATATACCGGTGTGTCGCATCTTTGTTCGTCAAAATGAAGCTGCTTGAAGAGATGCTGAACGTGCCGCTGTTCTTAGCTTGAAATACAGCCGTTCCAATATTTTTCAGTATGGAATCCTCTCTTCCCTTGGCGGTCATATCCAGATAGACATAGTTGATGGCACCATCGGAATATTTCATTGAAATGTCCTTTTCCACATTCACACCGGTATTTTCCAGTACATAAGAATCAAACTGCAGCTTTCCTTGAAAGCCATATACAGGCGCCCTTCCGGCACCCGTATAGGAAAGACTTAGCTTAACAAATATTTTTTCTCCAACTTCAAAAGATGATTTCAAGGAACCTGAGCTGTCCGTTACTGTGATGTCCACACGATAACTAAGGTCTGCAGCATCATTTGCGCCATAGGCATATGAGGGTAGGGCAGCCCCTAGAAGCATGATGCACAAAATGATTTTTAAGTATTTGATCATCTTTTAAGTGCCTCCATTAGTGTGAGCTGCGCATCTACAATATCAACAATGCCGTCACCGTTTGTATCAGCTCTCATCCAATTTTCTACAGAACTAAAACCGTTGTAAACATTGTCTAAAATAGCATTCAATGTTGCCAAAACGTCGACTTTATCAATATCACCACTGCCATCGGTGTCTCCACGCAGAAGAACAGGAGATTTCACCGTTGGTTCAAAACCAAGCTTGGCTGTTAATTGCTCACCTGTGACAAGCTCCTTTGAAGCACCAATATATGCTTTCTTGAGATTGTCATATAACAGTGTTTGTTTGTTGCCTCCAATCACAACCGTTGCCTTGCCCATGTTCATTTCAGTGTATATGGTGTACAACGAGAACCCTTGTGTCTGACGAACTTCATAACGGTAACCATAATCTTTTACTTTGATTTTGATAACGTCTGACAGTTCTTTATAGACCGTCTTCCCGTCCTGGCCTTCAAAGGCAGACAGTCTATAACTAACCTTGATGGCAGTTTCGCCTGGAGCTAATGCTTCAATGGTCCCATCTTGCGAGAGTCTGATGATGTTCTGATTATACAGAACGTCCCACACAACGTCTTCTGCTTTTAGAACGGTGCCGTTAACTGTGCGGAGAGCTTTCACAGACAGCGCCGTTGTCCCGCCTATGCCAAGCTCGATCGAATCAGGCTGATCCTCGGAGCCTTCCAGGTCAGAGATTAGTTTAATGCTTTCATACTCTGACAAAACACGATTCACAAGATACACTGGAACAGCCGTTTCGTTACCGGCATCATCAACCGCTTTAAGCATCAGGGTTTGGTTCGGGTCCTCACTCAAGGCCTTACGATTGACAACGAAGGTTCCGTCCGGACTGATAACAATTCCGTCTGAAGTGCCGTCTAGCGTTAATGTTGCGGATGGATCTGTTAGACCACGGAAGCTGTAGCTTGAGTCTGCGCCAACAAAAACAACTTGATTGCTGACGGTGTTATCAACGTTTTCCCCGTCAAGGCTGGTTTGAACATCTTCATCAAGGAGTAACGCAGGTGCTTGAGTATCAACAGTAAATCCAATAGCCCCTGATGACCTGCTGCCTTGGAGGGTGTCACGGTTTTCAGCCACCGCTACAAAGTCAATCAGCTGCTGGCCGTCTTCAACACTTTCTTCAAATGACCAGACCTTCTTATACTCTTGAGGCGTGTTTTTATCTTCGGTATTAAGGTTGAAGGTCAATTTAACAGGTCTGTCGAAGGTGTACGTTGCCTTTACTTGGTCAGTGTTTAAATAGTACCGATCTTTGGATCTGTCAATGTTTGTCTCAACGCTTACAAGCTGAGGTTTATCCGTTGAAGGCATAACAAAGCCTGGCGATGATGCAAATTCGGTTGAACGATAATATTCCGCCTGTTTCAGGGCAGACTCCACAATTCTAGCAGCCTGCACTTTAACAAAATAAGTCTTGCCTTCCTCTAATAGAGGCCGGTTGGTTTGGTTTTCTAATGGTTTTAGAATGATGTCACTGCCCACTTTAAATTGACCGAAGGAATTCTCGACCTCAACTCCATCTTCGTCTTGGATCGCCACAAGATAATGGGTTGCAGTGTCGTCGCTTCCCGTTATGCCAACCTTCACATAACCGTCACCACTGTAGACCGCAGACACAGATTTTGGGTTTCGAGGGAGCAATGGATTTGTGAAAGTGAATGTTGAAGCAGTGATTTTCTTGCTCATTCCGCCTTGATGGTTAACAAGCATTGCAACCACGTGATATTTCCCTTCAGGAAAAGACTCAGGAAGCGTGAATACATGAGAACCTGATTCGATTTCATCTAACTCCAGGTTGCCAATACTAATTAAGGATGAAGTATCTTGAATGTTAGAAGATTCGATGGTTTTCATGATTGACGGGTCTTTCGTGACATAGACATTAAGTGCACCCGAATATTGGCCTTGCTTGTCCGTTGTCCAAGAAACGTTAAGTTCACGGCTTGTATTTGTGCTAGTAGAAGCACTAACTCCTGTAAGCTCTGGCATATAGTCAACACTGTTTACTGCAAAGTTGTCTATATAAACGTCAGGTGTTGAAACTGAAATGGACCAGTTCCCCCCAACAATCAGAGAGGGATCAGTGACTGAAATGTACAAATAATTAGTGCCATCTAAAGATTGAACAAGATAGTTTCCGTTGCCCTTATTATCGTCTTCAACCATGGTCAATCTTTTTCCATTTGGATTGGTAATATTAATTTCTGATGCAGAAGGCTTGATTAAACCACGAAGTGGAATTTCAAAGAGAAGTGCATCCTTTGTTGCCGGGTTAATCTCTTTTGTAACCCCATTCCCGGCCCTTGTCTTAGCGATGGCCTCCGTACTCAGTCTTCTCATATTCGTTCCATAGATCATGGTGGTTGGCACAAGGTTGCCGCTCTCGTCCAGCGCTTCCGAGTGGACATAGTGAACGGCGTCTCCTCTTGAAGAGAGGTCGATGGACCCGCCAAAGCTTAGGTCACCGTTCCAATAATAGATAAAGCCCAGCTTCACCCCAATGACCTTAAAGTTTGCACCCACAAAGTCAGATGAGACGGCTGCCTCAACACCTGCGATCTCCTTGCCCCCGAGCAGCGGGATGGAGTCTGGAATGAACAGCCCTGCATAAACATAACCATAAAAATAATCTTCCGTAATTTTAATCGTTATCCCGCCACGAATGGCTCCGGCATGAATACTGATGCTGCCGAAGGCATTAAGCTGAAACGGCGAGATCCATTGAACATTCATTCCCGCTTGAATATTAAGCAGCCTTGCCTCTTCGTCCTTCTCCAAGTGGCCGCTGCCTTCTATGGCAAGACCGGATAGTTTCGCATCCAGCTTGAAGTCACCTACAATAATGGCATTAATTAAAAGCCTTGTTTGAAGATGGATGGTGAGGGGTGGAAGCTCGCCTGCCGGGTCTCCGGCAACGGTGTCTGCAAGGTTCGAAATTCCTCCGCCAAGGCCTGTGATAAATACATAAGGTGCAACCACAGGAACCTTCATTGTAGTTGGCGCTAAAAAGAAGGTGAGCTTGTCCAGCATCATCTTGGGAACTTCGTTAATAGGAACCTTCTTCAGTGCCAGTGACCCTTCTACTTCCAGCATGGTAACGGAAACACCGGCATCAATGCTATAAATATCATCAATGGTATTAATGGTTATATCCGCTTTAACACCGGCTTCGTTTCCTACTAACGGGCCTAATATATCTTTGGGCAGGGCTACAGACAGTGTTGTGTTAATGCCAACAAAACCAATTTTGCTGTCCTTACTTCCATAGAGAACATCTTGAACGTTCGCTGTCAGTGAGCCTTTGTAATCATAATGCTCCTCACCCTTCGATGGATCAGCAGCTTTTAACGGCATTGAAATTCTTCCGCCGAAGCTAATTCCGAAATCATCATCGTCCCGGGTCATCACACCATATTTAATATTGATCAAAAAACCGGCAATATTTTGCATCATAGAACCGGCATCTCCGAGCTGAAGTTCAAATGCTTGAGCAGTCTTCTCGGCAACAGCCTCCCGATCCAGGGTATATTTAGTTCCATTGCCTGCTTCAAAATGCCACTTATTATGCCAAATATTAATCGAGTTGATCACTTTGACGGTACCATCGCCTTCCAGCTTTGCACCTTTTTTGTCAACGGTCATCTTAAGAGCTTCGTTGCTGTCATAGGTCAGGATGCTGTTAATGGTAATATCGCCATCGGCTCTGCTGGCAGAGTAATATTTTTCTTTACCCGTATCCATAAGCCTGATTTTTCCGCGAAGGGTCAACAGGATTTCTGTTTTATTTTCTTCAAATGCTATTTCTTTGTGAAGAATGCCATCTTTTTTCACGCCGCCGGATATAAATTTCTTCATTACATCTTCGTTTGTAAAACTAATATAATCATATAACTGTCTGTTGTTTGCAGCGTCTGTGAACCGGACTAGCGAAACAATACCGTAGCTTGCACTTTTATCCGCTATTTTATTGGTGACGTCCACTTTAGTTGTGGCTTGGATTTTTGTACCGAAGGCATCGATCAGCTGTTGATTCGTAAATCTAAATTCAATGTCATACTTTCCAACCGCCAACGTCTGATTCGTTGAGAAGGCAAGCGTTTGACCTTCCTCAACAAAACTTATTTTTCTTTTGTCAATCAGAACAGCCTCAGCGCTGGATGATGGAACAAGGTACAGACTCCATCCGTCACTTCCCGAAAGGGCCTCCATCAGAACCTTCATATCGCCAGAAACGGTAAGGTTTTTGTCACCCTCATAATAAACTGCCGCCGGGAAAACATGCTTCATTGAAACTTCCGGGAGCTTTCCTTTAACTGCAGGAATCAAAATGTTTGTGTTTGCACTATAGTCAACCACTTTATTTGTGCTAGCATCAATAATTTCTGTGGCGTTTAACGAAACGACCAGACGTTTTGATGTGATCATAGACTGTGTCTCTGCAATAATGTCAACATCCGGAATATTAAACACCGTTCCAATGTTAAGACCGCCCGAAATCTTCACCGTGTATTCCCGTGTATTCGTGGCTGCAAACACAAGTCCCTCTTCGAGGCTAAGCTTCACAATGGGTTCTATAAGTTCTTTTGCTCCTGAGACACTATTGTCAATGACTACATTTGCTTTAAAAACACCATTGTTTTCATAAGCTTTTTTGTCGTTAGTAAGTAATACTTGTTCAGTGTGGATCCCTATGGATACATGCTCCTTTTTGGTTTGTTCAGCAAAGTTACCGATACCATAGAGCATTTCAGAAATTCTGACTTGACCCGGCTCAATGGTTTTTTCATTCCAATAATAAGCCGTTGCAGTGTCAGGAACTAAATATTTGTTGGAGTAATTCGTAAAGTCGACACTAGGGTTTGGTGTATAATCGTATCTTGTGTTTGCAAGATTAATCCAGTGTCCCACAATCACTTTATCAACGTTCACATCCTTGTTGCCGCTCCAGCCGGACAAGAGGGCATAAGCCGTCTTGTTCGAAGCTGAAAGCGAATCAACATATCTGATTTGCTGCGGAAGGTTGTCACCGCTATATTCGGTTTCAACGATTGTCGGCTGCGACGGGTCAACCAACACATAAGGTGCATCAATTTCTGAACCAAGCGCGTTGTCTAGAAGAAGCCGGATCCCCACCGTTCCGGCTGTGGCATTGTTATTTTTCACATCATATGAAATACCAATGTTTCCAGCTCTGGAGTTGTTAGGGTCAATCGAAATGGACACCTTTTGTGTGATGGTATAGCCCTTAATGTCCCAGGCAATGGTTAAAAGCCTGTTTTGCTCTGAAACGACAGGTTCATGAAGCTTGGTATCGATGCCAAACCAGCCATACTCCTGACCGAAAATAAAATCCTTTCCGTCGATACGAACGGTTGTGAAGGATGTTCCATTGCTCCTTGACGCATCTTCCTTATAAAGAAGCGGAAGGTTGTTGTCAAACGCTTTTTGCGGATGACCGTCAATGGTTTCAATGGAGAAACCACCCGTTTTTGAATTGATTGAATATTTCATAAATTCGTTCGCAATGGAATAATCCGCATTGCTAGCGTCAGCATGAACAGGGAAACTGGCAAAAGTGAAAAGCATGGATAGAATAATAGCTGCAGCGATGCTGCGTTTCATTGTTCTATAGAACGTCATTGCCTATTTCCCTCCTTGATTTGAGACATATACATGAATGTTGAAATAGTCGCGTTTATCCGTTTGGATATATACGGTGTACCAGCCGCTCGTAACATTATCGAGGGTATACACTCCGCTTTTCTCCTGCAGGACAGTACCTTTTGTTTTCATCTGACCTTGTGTTAAGACACCTTTTTCATAACGTGCATACGAGATCCCGGAAAAGTTCTTCAATGAAATTTCAACCTTGTTTCCAAGAACGGACGCAGCATTTGAGCTGTCTGGCATAACGCCGTTCACAAGAGCTATGGTGTCATACAGACCCACAAGGCGAACGGTCCGGCGAATGGTGGTTTGATTCCCTGCATCATCTCTTACCGTATAGTCGATATAGTACGGGTTCGAGCGGACAAATTCGTTTGCCGAGATGTTGTCAGGGTTAAACACCCGTCCGCCTGATCCATAGCTTATGGTGACCCGGTTCGTCAGGTCGACCTTTTTACCCGCAACCATATCCCATGCTTCGAAGTCTAGAAGCTTGGACTTGTCATAGGCAATGGAGGCATCTTTTTTAGGCGTCATGCCTTCGATGAAGATTAGCTCTTCCCCATTTTTAAGTTTTAGCTCTGGGGATGTTTTATCGATTAGACCAATGTCGACACCATACGAGGTATAGGTCCCTGTTCTTCCTTCAAGGTTAAAATTGTAAAGTCCATTTTCTCTATAGTTCATTGACTTCTCTTGTTCCCAAGGATCGTTTCCGCCCACGAGTTTAGCATCTTTATCCGTGATTACCGTGACATTCACATTCTGGTTTGTTGCCGGGTTCTTGTCGATTCCCACAACATATCCTTCTTCTTTTCCAGAGGTGTCCACACCAACAACAATCTTGTTTTGATGATCCTTTTCCACCCATTCGCCGCTTTGGTTCTTTTCGAGATATTTGTATGTCCAGCGGACTTCCTTAACCCTTGGGCCGCCCACTTCAATGCCTTCAACCGTTACGAGAATTTTTTGCGTGATACCTGTTTGGTCCCTAACTTGAAAAACGTGCTCCCCGTTAGTTTTAACGTTGATTACTGCCTCTTTATAGGACAGGGCATCGCCGGACTCGTCCTTCACTTCAGTCAGAAGTGCATGTTTATATCCACGATAAGAAACGGTAAGCTCTGTTAGTTTTCTAAGAATGTCCAGCGGAACGCCGTCACTGTCACGGATTTGGTCAAAGGTTACATTCACGCTCAGCTTATCTTCAGCTAATGTGGCAGTGGCTTTGATTTGCGGCGGTGTGGACACAATATTCGATATGGTAATCACTTCCTGTCCTTCGTTGCCATAGTCGTCAACAAAGAACATGGACACTGTACCATTTTTTCTAAACCGAACAGCTTTTGTGCCGGGGATATGTACGATATCGCCCGCAGTTAGGCTTCCGGTAGGTTCTACACCGGTGACTGTAATCGTTTTGATATCCTTGCTGAACTGGGTCAACTCCACATTCACGCTTTGTGCAGTAATGGTGGTTGGTGGCGTGCTGTACGTTTTTGCAATTGCAGTTGGCACTATTTTGTTAATGTTTGAGACGGTGATCGGAGTCATCCAACGGTTTCCAGCGTAGTCATAGGCTGTCACATTGTAAATTCCTAAGCTGTCCAGTTCAACGACATATTCATTCTCAAGCGGCTCCCCTTTGAAGGGATAAACCACATCGCCCTTCTTCACCTCTGCGAATGCGATTTCACCTGAATCATCCGTTAAAGTGATCGTTGCAAAGATATTTTGGTTGGTCTTGGCCGTATTCGATAACACATAGGATGTTTGTCCAATGGTGTTGTCAAACTGGTTATAGCGAACTATATGAGAACCTGTGTTGCCCGAATGATCCCTAAACTCAAATGTGAAGGTGTTATTATCCTCAGTTAGAGTCCTTGAGAATGCTGCGTTGTTGTTTGTCATAGAAAGAGTTTTTCCGCCTCCGGTAAACTTGAGCGTTGCCATAACCCTTCTATAGGCTTTTCCTTCTGTGATTGGAACCCAGTTCCCAAGATAGTTCTCGTAGCTGTATTCCACCGTGTAGTGCTTGTCTTGCGTAATTGGCGTTTTATCAATATTCGAGACTGTGACCGGCAGTACCGTTGCTATTCCGGCTTTGTTTGTCACTTTGAAATATACTGTTGCATTCTGCTCGAAGGTTTCGGTATGCGAAACAACAGAGTCAATGGGGCTGAAGCTTATGCCGTCATACGAACGTTCAAGTTTTAATATCCCGCTTTCCGGGTCATAGACAGAAAGTGTTGCGGTAACATTTTGGTTGGTTGACTCTGTGCTTGAATAGTCCACCTTGGCAACAGGTGCAGTTTCATCAACCACTGTAATTGCAACATATTCAGCTTCCATCCGGTCAGCTTCCATACCTTCTGCCGTGTATGACTCGAAATAAGCTGATTTTGTTGTTTTGCCGTCTCTTAGCGCTTCGAATACCAGCTTTGAATAAGCTGTTCTTCCTTCCTCTTCTGTAAATGAAGGGTCCGGAACACTTAGCTCTGTATTGAGTTCTAATCCGGATAACACTGCATTTTCAACAAAGAAATATTGTCCGGAATACTTTGGATCCGGAACGACAACATAATACAGCTTATCGCCCTGGTTATAGGATATAAACCCGCCGTTTTGGATGGTTTGACCATTTTTCTCTACACGACCGGAAATGTCGAATCCTGTAACGAAATTAACATCAGGTGTGAATTCTAGAACGCTATCCCTTCCAACCTCGTCCTGAATATAGAGGCTGATTGTATTATTGTTTTGAATTACAACCTCGTAGTCCATGACATAGTCAGCCGATGTTGTTAGAAGTCCTGTATACAGAAGGTTCGACCTTGCCATTTCACCCACAACATCACCCTCTACAGGTGCGTTAGGCATCACGGTGACTGGAACGTTAAAATAAACGCTAACCGTTGCGGTGGTTTTTGTGGTTGCAGGGTTTGCGCTGACACTTACAATTGCTGCCTCCGCGTCAACCAGGTCTAGTTTTGAGTCAAAGAACACTTTTTCAGTCACATTTCCTGCTGTTTCGACAGCTTTGACCCCAATGGCATAGCTTCCACTAAGCCCCTTCAACTCAATGGAGTAGGTTCTCTGTTTGTTGCCTGCGCCATTAATGATTACCGGACTACTCTGCATTTCCACGGATTGGCTTGATTGAAACAACGCATAGTCCGCTTCGGTTAGAATATGGTTGTCTGCCGGGTCTTGAATAAGCGCGAATGAAACGGTTGTATCGTTCTTGTCTGACACTTCAACGGTAATCACACCATCTTGTCTTACTCCTTTGGTCACGATGTTACTTGAAGCAAGCGCAGATGGAGCTGCCCGGTCAATGTTAGATACGGAAATAGGAACCAGAACATGATTTCCAAGCTCGTCAGACAGGGTCAGGTTTGTTGATATATTTTCGCTTACCGTTACTGTGAATGCACCGTCTGTATATGGAGAAACCGTGATTTTGTCTGCATCCTCTGGTGCAACTGTCAGCTTACTAATCCCTGTCCCAGCATCACTTGCGATGATTGTTGCTGTCACGGAGGCGTTGGTTGGCTGAATGGTGCTATAGTCCGGCAATTCAAAGGTTGGTGCCTGGCTATCATAAAGAATGGTGAGCGGCTTTGCTTCTGTTAAAAATTCAGGTTTGTCGTCCGCAGGAGCATTGATGAGTCCAAACTGGAAATAGATCGTGTTGACACCTTCCTCAAGCGGAACCGGTGTGTCGAGTGTAAATGCATAATTCCCGCCGGAATTGTTGCTCGCTGTAAACTCAGGAACTAAAGCGCCGTTATCTGTTGGCATGCCGTCCGTTGTTGCATAATATACCGGGTTTTGATATTTCAATGCGCTATCAGAAGTCCATGCTGCATGCGGTTCATTCAAAACAGCATAGACACTATAGGTTCCATCCGTTGTTGTACCCATTCCGTTTACAGTCTTTGACTCCGTAAATTTCAATGTGTCAATGATCGCAGCTTCTGACCTCATACCAAAGTAGGGGGAAACTTTCTTGCTCTCTCGTCCATGCGGATCTTGTGCCACAACAACAATGCTGTACGCACCTGTTGGGAGTCCTGTTAGAGTCAAGGTCTGATTAACCTGTGCTATATTGTCACTGTCCAGCGTCAGAGTCAGCGGATAGTTAGGCATAGCTTCAATTCTGATCTCTGAGTCTGGCTTAGATAAATAGTAATAGGCACTGGCAATTCCACTGCGATCTGTCACTTTCACGTTAAACTGTTGTGATGATTTGAAATGATCGTGCTGACTTATTGCGGTATATTTAATCTCCGGGGAATAGGCGTCATACGTGTAGACTTGTGAAAATTCAGCAGTGTTACCAGACTGTTTATTTTTCACACGATATTCCAGTATATATTTCCCGTCCATCAAAACTTTAGTTCCGCTAACATTAGTTTTTTCAGCTGCACCAACATCATCGCTTGATTCGTATACTCTAAATTTTTGCGTAAAGCTTTTGTCATTGCCAGGATCAGAAATCCATCGGTAACTCGTTTCAAAGTTTGGATTGCTTACGTCAAAGCTAATGTCAAAATACGGCTTTGGAAGACTGGAATCCTCCGTATGGAGGGTGTCGGCAACATTTCCATTGAACATACTCACAGATTTTTTATAGTATCTTGATGCTTGCTCGTTTCTTGAATCGTTCCCCAGTGAGTCTACTGTGAAATAATAGAGCGTTCCCTCAAAGTTGTCCCCTTTTGGAATGGATAGAATGGCAGTTGTGCTGTCACCTTCTGAGTCTACAAATGCCCACAGCCCTTGAGTTGAAGCAATTTCTGCGGAGGCAGGTTTAATTTGATTGATTGGCGTGTCAGGCGGCGCCGCAATTCCGTCTACAAAGGTATAATAAGTCCTTGACCAGCCGTTGTTGCTTTGCTCAAGGTCGTTCATTTCAAAGCGGTATTCATTTCTTTTGCGAAGCTGTGCATCTTGCGGATGTACAGTTTCATGTACGGTCACCCGCGGAGCCAGGTTGTCGATTTTGATATTTTCAATTTCTGCATATCCGGCATCTCCGCCCAGCGGATTGTCAGCTTGATCCCATCCATACAGACGAAGCTTGAATTCGCCTTCCGCCCGATCGATCGGACTTAGCTTTATGCTGACTCCATTGATAACCTGCGTGTTAATAGGAGCGGTAACTCTTGTTCTGTTTCCTGTACCGTCAAAGTTTGTTATTCTTGTCACGGCCGGTTCATAGGAATCGCCGGTTTTCTTGTACAGCTCATAATTCAAATAGTTTTGATTCGACTCGCTGTGGGCGACATTTCCCTCTGGATAGAGTGTTTCGCTGGCAACCATATAAAATTCATGCAGCTTTTTGATGTTGTTTTGAATGGAGTTTTCGCCCACCAGGTCATTTCCATTTTTATCGGTCACTCTTACAGTTGGTGTTTTTGTGTCCACTTTATGAGTTGAGAAATAAAAACTTTGTGATGTCGGTGATTCTGGAGTTGGATTCTCTAAATAATAGGCCTGCGCCTGGCCTTTTTTCGTTAGATGGGTAGATACGTTGTCAAGCTGAAGCCTTATGCCCTCGCTTTCAACTGCGCTAACATCCAGCGGGACTTGTCCGGTAAACTGAAGTTTGCCGTTTGGTTTACCGTCATTGCCCTGCAGTTTGGTCATGGTAAGGTCGGCAAGCGGTGTTTCCGTACTGTTGCCAAGATATAACACAGGCGTTGCCTGGAA
Source organism: Paenibacillus sp. FSL P2-0089 (assembly GCF_038595095.1). Lineage (NCBI taxonomy): Bacteria > Bacillati > Bacillota > Bacilli > Caryophanales > Paenibacillaceae > Paenibacillus > Paenibacillus sp. FSL P2-0089. The sequence goes on along the minus strand of NZ_CP152006.1, from coordinate 915,507 downwards.
GTTTGTGATGAGCTCCGTTTTAATTTCTTGCGTCATAGCTTTTTTATGAATGGACACCGCTTCAACTGTGATGTTAACATCTGTCAATTTCCGATTCAGATACCGGTTGTCCTGGCTCGGCGAATAGGTAACCGTCTGATTGATATCGGGGTTGCCGAGGTTATATATACTACGATAGAACGTATAAGTTACATCTTTATAATAGTAATTCTCTTGCCCTATCTTTGTTGTTAAATAGGTTTTAACCTCGGGATCGCCTGAGCTTGTATGGGCAAAGGTCCCCCCGAGGCTTTCAGCATTGGTAGACTGGGCAAGCAGCGCCACCCTGTAGGTTAGCGAAATCTCTGCTTTGTTCTGTGCAACCATTTGATCGTGAAGCTTCTTGCGGTCAATATTGAGCTGAAACGTTTTTGTTTTTGTAGGCTCCTCAAATGTTAACCAATCCCTGCCTACAGCGTCGTCCGAAACAGAATAGCTGAATACAGGAGCATCCTCATATTGCATGATGTCATAGTAACCATATTGATCTCTGACATATTTGTTCCACTCTGCATGTTCAGAGCCCGACGAATTCGCATCCAGGTAGAACTCTCCGCCGAGCTCATCAACATAACCCATATCTGTGAATTTTCTTTTGGTTACGTCCGAAATGTCACGGTAAAGTCTGCCCTGGTCTCTTGTCCAGGAATCTATTTTAATGGTCTGTACCTTAGCCGGATTGGTATTCCCCTCAAGATAGGGAAGATACAAATCCACAGATTTACCGTACCAGTCATCACTGCCCACCAGCCAAAAAACGAGCTCATTCATTCTCCATGGTGGAATATTTTCCATTTTAAAGGTATGTCTTATATCAGACCAAGCGGGAGCTCCGCCAAAATTTGCTGCATAATCAGAGGCTGGTCCAGATTCATAGGTACTCACGCCCATGTAAATACCATCACCTGTTCCGCCGTCATCGTTTCCTCCTGTTTTCACACCAAACTCATAATTGTACTCTGTTGCTACATTCGCATAAACAGGCGTTACTGATGCGAGAAGCGATAGTACCAGCATCAAGCTTAAAATCTTCTTCATAAAATACCTCCTCGTTATAAGACCACATTCTGGACAACGATCAGCCTTTACAGCTAATTTCCGCTGCAAATAGTTTCTATGTATTTTGAGCTAAGACCAATGGCTTTCAGCTCTTGTTTCATTTGATGGGTGAGTTCGATTTTTTGGTTAGGGACATATACAGCTACACCGTTGCGGTGGTTATAGCCTGCTGAATTTCTTACTTCGAAGGAAAGTGCTTGGGCGGCGGCAGTGACTTCTGATGATTGGCCCATAATCTCTATAAGATCATATTGATCGAATATCCCATCGTTTTTGCCTAATAGCTCTGAGCGGTTTGCAAGGTCTGTTAGTGAGCGATCAAACTCTGCGTGTTCTATGGCCTTAACCAAGGATTCAGCCTGAGACAGCTTCATCATGGACATGGTTGTTTGCATCTTAGCTTCCATCCCCGAATGAAGGGTAAAAGAATCTAAAATTAACCGCCCTATTCTTTCCGTGCTAATCTGCGGGTTTCGCTCTAGCGCACCTATCCATGTGGTATAATACAAGCCTGCTGCGGGGGTTGAATCTTCAGAAGCTATGAGATATTTGCCCTGATCTCTAAGAGCATAGGCAGTTTCAACGGTGCCCATAAGACATGCATCAAAGACGATTAAGTCGAAATACAGATCTGATGAACCGATTGCTTTGGAAAGCTCCGAGACCTTCATCGTTTTTCGTCCATTTAGCTCGTCTGCGCCAAATCCGCCCATTGTACCGTACCCATGGTCCCATAGAATCAGGATGTAACGCTCACTTGGTGCAACGGCTTTGCCCCATACAAGAAAATCCCTTAATGTTTTAGGGTCTGATGCGGCGGTTTGGATCTGGCTTTCATGCTTTTTAAGTTGTCCATGACTAACCTCAAAGCGTTCGGATGCTCCATCGGCCATATATTTGTTGTGATAGTTGAGCGTTCCGCCTGTTTGAATCAGGATTTTCGTATTTTGGTTTGGCTGACCACGTAAAATTTCTTCCAAATCATCGGTGAGCCGGCCTTGCTGAGATTCAAGATCAGAACCAACCGCATAGATTAAAATCGTCGCTCCATCCAGATTTTTATCCTGCTCCCAAAGTGCCCTTGCCTCGTTTAATTGTTGCGTGGTGAAGACATCTGTTGCACTAAGGGTTTGACCTAGCGTGGCAAGTTGGTTTTTGGGTCTTGTGTTTAGAACATAACTGCTTATTTTTGCAAGCGTTCCCCGATTGAATTCGCGTTCTTTGGTAAGGTCTATTCCTAGAACTATGGAGGCGAAAGAAACCGCAGTTCCATAGGTGAAGTCGCCCTTGGTTTCTGAATATCCCAACACCCTTAATACCATTGAACAATATTGGTTAAGAGAGATGGGCCGGTTACCGCCAAAACGAAAATCATCAATTCCGTTAACTACACCCTTGGTATAGGCATACGACACGTAGCGGCCTTCCCACCCCGTATCAGTGAATGGATTTTTATAGGTGCTTTTCAGGGCCTCCTCTTCCTTCCCCCACAGCCGCAGCATCATTACAAGGGATTCTGCCCGGGTAGGCACCCGCGACAGTTCATATCCATGCTCCGTTCCACTGAACAATCCCAAGTGGTTAAGCGCTTCTGCATAATTTGAGCTTTGTGCCGCTGCTGATGGAGTTGATGCAAGAAGAAAGATTAAAAAAATGATAAAACCTCGGATTTTCCCCATCAAGTTCCGGTCTTTCAATTGGAAATCCCCTTCTTTGCTCCTAAATTAGCTGATTAACCCTATCAAGCTACTCTAACATGACAGTTTAACCCCTGTGTGAAAGTTAAAGAAATCTTTAAGTTCTCACTTGCCGCTCGACTTTGGCAGACACCACAAATGTGTCCGTCGCTCACGCCATTGATTCTGTGCATCAAACGAAAAATAATGATACTATGTATGATGGGTAAAGGACTTTGCTATAGACTATATCGTTTTTATATGTTGCAACAGGAGAAGATAATATGAGTAACGAACCAAACTTTTGGCTGGATTTACCGAAACCGTTTTTTATATTAGCTCCAATGGAAGACGTCACAGATATTGTATTTCGTCACGTCATTAGTGAAGCTGCAAAACCTGACGTGTTTTTCACAGAATTCACAAGTGCAGAAAATTATTGTCACCCTGTTGGAAAAGAAAATGTAGGTGGCCGGTTAATGTTCACAGCTGATGAGCAACCGATTGTCGCTCATATTTGGGGCAATAAACCTGCACTTTTTGAACAGATGAGTATTGATATGAAAAAACTTGGTTTTCGTGGTATCGATATAAACATGGGATGCCCAGCACAAAACGCCGCAGCCAGTGGAAAAGGGGCCGGATTAATACGTCATCCTGAAGTTGCAGCAGAAATTATTCAAGCAGCAAAAGCAGGTGGATTGCCGGTTAGTGTTAAAACAAGATTAGGTTACTCTAAAATTGATGAGTGGCGCGATTGGTTAGGACATATATTGAAACAAGATATTGCGAATCTTTCCATTCACCTGCGTACCAAAAAAGAAAAGAGTAAAGTAGCTGCACACTGGGAACTAATTCCTGAAATAAAAAAATTGCGCGATGAAATTGCCCCAAATACGTTGTTAACCATTAATGGAGATATTCCGGACCGCGCAACAGGATTAAAAATAGTTGAACAACACGGCGTTGATGGTATCATGATTGGCCGCGGCATTTTCACTAATCCATTTGCTTTTGAGAAAGACTCTAAAGAACATAGCGCGAAGGATTTTCTCAATTTACTTCTGTTACAGTTGGATCTTCACGATAAATATTCAACAGAAACCCTGCCACGTTCATTTAGACCCCTTCTTCGCTATTTCAAAATCTATGTTCGTGGATTTAGAGGCGCAGACGAACTAAGAGACCAATTAATGGAAACCACTTCAACAGACGAAGTGCGTCGTTTAGTAAAACCTCTTTTAGATCAAGAATTAGATTGAAGAATATTAAAGATTTCAGCTACGAAAAAGAGACTTCCCACAAGTTCAATGAACTCATAGGAAGCCTCTTATTTTTGCATTATGTGGTCAAACGGTGTTTCCTTCTCAGGAAACCCTTGATGCATAAGGGTTTGTCACCCTTATTACATCATGCCGCCCATACCGCCCATGCCGCCCATATCTGGCATTCCGCCACCAGCAGCGGCTGGTTCTGGCTTGTCAGCGATAACCGCTTCAGTAGTCAGGAACATAGCAGCTACGGAAGCCGCGTTCTGCAGAGCATAACGTGTTACCTTGGCAGGGTCAACGATCCCTGCTTCGAACATGTTAACCCACTCATCGGTAGCAGCGTTGTAGCCGATGCCGATCGCTTCTTTTTTCAGACGGTCTACGATAACGGAACCTTCCTGGCCTGCGTTAGCAGCGATGGTGCGAACAGGCTCTTCCAGTGCGCGCAGCACGAGGTTCACACCCGTTCTTTCGTCGCCTTCAGCTACAACAGCAGCTACAGCAGCATATACGTTCACAAGAGCTGTACCCCCACCGGATACGATACCTTCTTCAACCGCAGCGCGGGTTGCGTTCAGGGCATCTTCGATGCGAAGCTTGCGCTCTTTCAGTTCAGTTTCAGTAGCAGCACCGACTTTTACAACGGCTACGCCGCCAGCCAATTTAGCCAGACGCTCCTGCAGTTTTTCTTTGTCGAACTCGGAAGTGGTTTCTTCCAGCTGGGAACGGATTTGGCTAACGCGTGCATTAATGTCCGCCTTGTCGCCGCTTCCGTCTACAATTGTAGTGTTTTCTTTGGTTACGCGCACTTGACGGGCGTTACCCAGTTGCTCGATAGAAGTGCTCTTGAGATCCAGTCCAAGCTTCTCAGTGATCACTTGGCCGCCTGTCAGAGCAGCGATATCCTGCAGCATAGCTTCACGGCGGTCGCCGAATCCAGGAGCCTTAACCGCTACTGCATTGAACGTTCCGCGCAGCTTGTTCACGATCAGCATCGCCTGAGCTTCGCCTTCGATGTCTTCAGCGATGATTACCAGCGGACGCGCCTGTTGAACGATCTTCTCCAAGAGTGGAAGAATTTCTTGAGTGCTGCTGATTTTCTTGTCTGTAATCAGGATGTACGGGTTCTCCAGAACGGCTTCCATCTTGTCCGTATCGGTGATCATGTACGGGGAGATGTAACCACGGTCGAACTGCATACCTTCAACCACTTCAAGCTCTGTCAGGAATCCGCGGGATTCTTCAACGGTGATAACGCCGTCCTTGCCCACTTTTTCCATAGCTTCAGCAATCAGTTGGCCCACTTCTTCGTCAGCAGCGGAGATTGCAGCTACTTGTGCGATCGCTTGGGAATCCACAATCGGCTTAGCGATATTCTGCAGTTCAGCGACAGCAGCCTTCACTGCTTTGTCGATCCCTTTACGCATAACCATCGGGTTAGCGCCTGCAGTTACGTTCTTCAGACCTTCGCGGATCATAGCCTGAGCCAGAACCGTTGCAGTTGTAGTACCGTCACCGGCTACATCGTTAGTCTTGGTAGCTACTTCTTTAACGAGCTGTGCGCCCATGTTCTCGAAGGCATCTTCGAGTTCGATTTCCTTGGCGATGGTTACACCGTCATTCGTGATCAGCGGGCTGCCGAATTTCTTCTCCAGTACCACGTTGCGGCCTTTTGGACCCAGTGTAACTTTTACTGCATTTGCCAAAGCGTCAACCCCGCGCAGCATTGCACGGCGAGCATCTTCACTGAACTTAATTTCTTTTGCCATTGTATAGTTAACCTCCTAATATAATTTGTGAATGTATTCTGAATCTGAGTTATGAGAGACGCTTAAGACTAGTCAAGAATAGCGTGAATGTCGCTTTCTTTCATAATCAGATATTCTTTGCCTTCGTATTTGATTTCAGTTCCGGCATATTTCGAGAAAAGCACACGGTCGCCTTCTTTCACTTCCAGCGCTACACGGACTCCGTCTTTCAAAGCTCCGCTGCCTACAGCGATAATAGTACCTTCTTGCGGCTTCTCTTTGGAAGAGTCCGGAAGCACGATCCCGAAAGAAGTGGTTTCCTGTTGCTCGCTTGGTTCTACCAATACGCGTTCACCTAGTGGTTTAATCATGAAAAAATAGCCTCCTTTGAAATTATGTGATTTGCCTTGAAAACATAGATTGAGCTGCGGGGATCTGCCGTCAGGGCGGCAATATAGCGGATCAGCATCTTGATAAGGGATGTTGCTCCGGCTATTCCCGGTTTTTTCGCAGCGTTAGCACTCAACCCTCTGTAGTGCTAACAACAATTTTTATGATACTCAACTTGAAGGCGAATTTCAAGTCCTTTTACGTAAAATCGTATTTGTTTTTGCCAAAATTATGGTTTCAGCGCTTGTCCGTCACACACTCTCCTACATTCTATCCAGCAAGGGGCATATTATGCCCCCTTCCCACTAATCTGCCTTCACATACCGCGACTCCCGCTTAGCGTCCTCAGCCAATTGCCTGCGGTAGACGAATGCGGACAGAAACACACTGAATTCATACAGCACCAGCAGCGGAATCGTCACCAGAAAGTCCGAGATGAAATCAGGCGGCGTAATGACCACGGCAATGAACACAAGCGCGAAATAGGCATAACGGCGCATCTTGCGCAGACGCAGCGGGTTCAGCACCCTCAGCTTGGTCAGGAACATGACAATCAGCGGCAGCTCGAAAAGCAAGGCCAGCGGAATCACCAGACTGAACAGGAAATCGAAGTATTCGGCGATGCCGTAGGTCTCCTCAAGCCCCATATTCCGCGTAATCGAAATCGTGAAGGATAAGGCCATAGGGAACACTATGTAATAGGCAAAAGCAATACCGGCAATAAACAACACAAACACATAAGGCACATAACGCAGGGCAGCGCTCCGCTCCACAGGCCGCAGGCCGGGGCTGATAAACGCCCATAGCTGGTAGACGATAAACGGCACGGAGAAGACCAGCGAGACCGCCATAGCGATCTTCATATACATCCCGATTCCGTCCCAGAAGGAGAACGCATGCAGGACGAAGCCCTGCGCAGCATCGGCGCTGATCAGGTACAGATAGATTGGCTTGGCGACGAATAAGCCGAGCACAAGTCCTGCTACGAACACGATCAGCACGTAGATAAGACGTCTGCGCAGCTCGGTCAGATGATCGACGAGGGACATTTCTTCCGCTTCCAGAGACATGACTGACACCACCCGGATTGACATTTTTTCATCTTCAAAAAAAGGGCGCCGCCCCGGTCTAAAAGCAGACCTGGGAAAGACGCCCCTGCGTGGGAACCTTAAAATTATTCCGGCAGACGGCGGTCCTGCGGAAGTTCTGCTGCTGCCGTCTGCGCAGCCGCAGGGGCAACAGTCTCGCTCCGCTTGGCCGCTTCCGGCTCGTTCACAATCTCCCGAGCACCGTCCTTGAATTCACGGAAGGTACGCCCGACTGCCCGCCCCAGCTCAGGAAGCTTATTGGGACCGAAGAGCAGCAATGCCAAGATAACCAACAAGATAATTCCGGGTGTGCCAATACCACCTAACATACCGGTTTCCTCCCATCCTTCTGTCCGTTCATGACAATAGTTAACGATAAAATAATAATACCATAACTTATATCACACATCCATTGTGTATCCTGAACGATTTAGACAAAAGTGAAGAGAGCAGAGTCCGATTACTGACGGTATTGTCCCGTAACCATTAGCAGAGCTTCCGGAAGCTGATCCATAATCGCCGCCAGATTCTCATGTACCCCCTTCGGGGTACCGGGCAGATTGACAATCAGAGTTCTTCCGCGGATGCCGCAGATTCCCCGGAACAGCATAGCTGCGCGGTTCTTCTGCATCACCGTACTGCGCATCGCCTCGGAGAGTCCGGGCACTTCGCGTTCAATGACCCGCCGCGTCGCTTCCGGCGTAACATCGCGGATGGCCAGATCGGTTCCGCCGGTTGTCAGCACCAGATCCGCCTGGAAATAATCCGTAAGCTCAATCAATGCAGCAATAATCTCATCCTGCTCATCAGGCACGATCCGGTATTCAATGATCTCGCCGCCCAGCTCCTCCTCCACCAGCTCCCGAATCACCTGGGCGCTCGTGTCTTCCCGTTCGCCCCTGGCCCCTTTATCGCTGGCCGTCAGGATTGCTGTTTTCCACGCCATAGGTTGTCCCTCCCTCTCTATGTACTATGTATATCCGGCTGCTGAAGCAGCTGCCGCTGCGCCTTCGGCTGTATCCTTCCCTGCTGCTGCTCTATTCTGCTTCCAGCGCGTAATCCCCATTCTTGCCGCCGCTCTTGGACACCAGCATCGTAGGTCCGATAATCATGTCCTTCTGCAGCGCCTTGCACATATCATATACGGTCAGCGCCGCTGCCGATACGGCAGTCAGCGCCTCCATCTCCACCCCGGTCTTACCGGTAGTGCTGACGGTTGCTTCTATATATAGTTCATCTTTGTTGTTATCCATGAAGCGGATATCCACTCCGGTAAGCGGCAGCGGGTGGCACATGGGAATCCAGCTTGCGGTCTGCTTCGCCGCCATGATTCCTGCAACCTGAGCTACCGCTAGCACATCGCCCTTGCGGACCGTTCCCGCCTTAATGGCGCTCAGCGTCTCCGGGGCCATATGCACCTGGCTTCTGGCTGCCGCTGTCCGCCTGGTAACCTCCTTGTCGCTCACATCCACCATGCGGGCTCTGCCCTGCTCGTTGAAATGAGTTAATTCCATGCAGCCCTCTCCTTCCGGCAATCCCAGATGCCGTTCTCCGTAATCAGCAGATCCATTAAGGCATCATGCTCCTCAAGCGGTACTTCCGGTACCAGCTGGAGGCCGTAGGCCAGACCAATCCACATAGGCTTGGCAGCCGTACCGGGGACTCCTGCCTCCAATGCGGTGTGCAGGCGGTCATAATATCCTCGTCCGTAACCGAGGCGTCCGCCCCGCCGGTCAAAGGCCAGTCCGGGCACGAAGATAACCTCCGGGCAGCCGGTTCCACGTCCTGCTTGTGCGAGGGCTCCGGCAAGAGCAGCACTCCCGGCCGGCGGCTCCATGATCCCGTAGGTTCCAGGGACAAGCTCATCCCAGGAGCTTACCTGGTGAAGGCTTAAGTCCCCGCTCTCCCCGTTAACGCGGGGAAGCAGCACCTTATGCTCTTCCGCCCATGCCGCCGTAAGAAGCGGACGGCAGTCCAGCTCGGAGCGAAACGGCGCATACGCAAGCAGTGAAGCTGCGCCTTCCTGTGAGAACCAGCTCCAGGCATGGGCGCACACCCGGGCGGATAACAGCTCCCGCTGCTCCATGGGCAAGGCATCGCGGAGCGCGGTATTCCCGGTGCGAAGCTCGCGCTTCCGCCCGGCAAGCTGCATGCTGTGCTCCTGCATAGGCAGCCTCCTCCTTCACTTGTTCCTAGCTTATCATAGTTTGTAAGCTCAGTTTACCACTCTTCTCACCGGTTCGCCAAGGTTGATTCATTCCCCTTGTTAGAAGAATGAACCTCGCATGCCCCACCTTTTTCATGTAAACTGGAGAATAAGATTAGACAATCGCCTGGGCGCAAGCCGCCGGGGCCAATTTGCAAGGGCGGAGGTTTCATCAGAATGCTTCTTCAAGCGACAGGAATTACGAAATCATACGGTATACAAAGCGTGCTGGACGGCATTAGCCTAATGGTGAACGAGAGGGAGAGAGTCGGGCTGGTTGGCGTCAACGGAGCAGGCAAATCGACCTTTCTGCAGATTCTCGCGGGTGAGATGTCTTATGACAGCGGACAAATTCATAAGTCTAAAGAGACTACGATTGGCTATTTGGCCCAGAACAGCGGCCTGCAGTCGGATAACACCATACAGGAAGAGATGCTCGCGGTATTTGCGCCGCTGCTGGAGGCAGAGGCCGAGCTGCGGCAGCTGGAGACCGATATCGCCGATCCGGCACTTGCCGAAGATCCGAAGCGTTATGAGGATCTGCTGGAGCGCTATGCCAGACGCTCCGACTGGTTCAAGGATCACGGCGGCTATGAGATCAATACGCGTATCCGCAGCGTGCTGCACGGGATGGGCTTTGGAGAGTTCGCACCGGATACTCCGATCTCAACGTTAAGCGGAGGCCAGAAGACACGTCTGGCACTGGCCCGCATTCTGCTTCAAGCCCCTGATCTGCTCATGCTCGATGAGCCGACTAACCATCTGGACATCGAGACGCTCACCTGGCTGGAGGATTATCTGCGCGGCTACGCCGGCGGCATCCTGGTCGTATCCCATGACCGGTATTTCCTTGACCGCCTGGTGACGACCATTGTGGAGATCGAGCGGCACCAATCGCGCAGATACACAGGCAACTACAGCCGTTATATGGAGCTGAAGGCTGCGGAATACGAGATTCGTATGAAGCAGTATGAGAAGCAGCAGGACGAAATTTCACGGATGGAGGATTTCGTGCAGCGCAACATTGTCCGGGCCTCCACCACCAAGCGGGCACAGAGCCGCCGCAAGGCGCTCGACAAGATGGAGCGTATCGACAAGCCCCTGGGCGACCTGAAGAAGGCCAGCTTCTCCTTCGAGCCTGACTTCATGTCCGGCAAGGAAGTGCTGCAGGTCCGGGAGGTCGCAGTCTCTTTCAGTCCTGAGGCTGCACCGCTCTTCCGCAATGCCTCCTTCGAGCTGCGGCGCGGCGAGACAGCGGCGCTGATCGGACCAAACGGGATCGGGAAGTCCACACTGCTGCAATGCATGACCGGCACCCGCGAGCCTTCCCGCGGAACCGTGAACTGGGGAACCAAGGTGAAGATCGCCTACTACGACCAGGAGCAGACCCGGCTGAATCCGCGCAATACTGTGCTGGAGGAGCTGTGGAGTGAGTATCCGATGCTGGAGGAGGCGAGAATCCGTACGATTCTCGGCAACTTCCTGTTCAGCGGAGAGGATGTGCTTAAGAAGGTAGCTGCGCTGAGCGGCGGCGAGAAGGCCCGGGTGGCCTTGTCCAAGCTAATGCTTCGCGGAGCCAATATGCTGATTCTCGATGAGCCTACCAACCATTTGGATCTCGTCAGCCGTGAGGTGCTCGAATCGGCCCTGATCGATTTTGAAGGCACATTGCTGTTCATTTCCCATGACCGTTATTTCCTCAACAAGATGGCTGAACGGGTACTGGAGCTGCACCCGGACGGAATTGATCAGTATTTGGGCAATTATGACGACTATATCGAGAAAAAGCTCGAGCTCAAAGCGATTGCCGAAGAGGAAGCCGAGCTTGCCGCCGCCAAGTCCTCCCGCAATGCCGACATTGAAGCGGTATCCGCTGAGAAAGGCAGTTCCCTCTCCTATGAGGCGGAGAAGCAGGCCAAACGCGAGGAACGAAACCGCCAGCGCCGCATCTCCGAACTGGAGGAGAAAATCGCGAAGCTGGAGGAAGCCATCGCGGGGATTGAGCATGAAATGACTAAGCCTGAGGTGTATCAGGATTATATGGCGCTTCAGGAGCATGAAAGTGAGCTTAAGGACAAAAAACGCGAGCTGGGAGATTTATTTAGCGAATGGGAGAAACTGGCTGAGGAATAATGTAAAGGCGCATCAAAAAAAATTTTAACAGTTTCCAATTTGTTCAAATCTAGTTATCCACAGGCTCATCCACAGTTTCCGTGCATAACTATCGTCTAAAATTAGCCCTTCGGGGCTTTTTTCATGCGTAAAATGGCTGCTTTGCTTGTCAAGGACTTTTTATCCACCGAACTATCCACATTATCCACAATTCTCACAATTTTGTTTCATTGCATAACCTCCTGTTTATGGTGCTCGCAAAAAAGGCGTTATTGCTGATTTTACACGGTTTTTACACAACTCGTGCGGAATATGTGGATAACGTTGTCCACAGGTTGACAAATGCCGCAAGTGGCAAAAATCATGTTAGGTTTAGGCGATATGCACGTTCACTTGTGCGCCATCCGGCACACTCCCAGGCAACGCCGAACGTGGTCTGTTTGCGATTACATTTGGCTCGCGCACCCTCACCCGGCGCATTGTGGTCGGTTTTTCGACTACATTCGGCCATACGCCGCTTTGCTAGCCCCTGACAGCAAAAATGCCCCTGCCGATGTTGGTGACATGGCAGAGGCATCCGGTCCTTGAAAAGCGTTGAACCCGCGCCGGTAACTTCGCTCTGTTCTTGGGTCTCTAGCTTTTTAGCTATTCACCGCCGAGCCGGGAGAGGGCACCTCCGATTCCGACAGCAGTGCCGCATTACAAGCGGCGATGTAAGCAATGCCTGCGGCCATCACGATATCGTGATGGATGGCCGTGCCCCGGAACTTGGTGTCCTTCCACTCCACCATGACGGCGGCCTCGGCCTGGGCATTCCCGCCGCTGCCGAGGGAATGCAGCTCCAGCCCGTCGAAGCGGATATCCTCGGCAATCCCTTGCCCTATAGCGGCAATGATTGCTTCCAGCGGACCGTCTCCGGTGCTGGTCTGGGTCGTCTCTGCGCCGCTCTGCAGATGGCGCACTGTCACTGCGGCCACGCGGCGCGGCGCGCTGCCGGCCAGGACCTGGACCTCGCCGAGCGCATAGACCTGCGCCTGCTGTCCTGTGGTGCTGCTGACCATCCGCAGCAGCTCATCATCGCTGACAGCCTTCTGGCGGTCAGCCGTTTCCTTGAAGGATTCGTAGAGCGCGTCCAGCTCCGCCGAATCCAGGGCAATGCCGTACTTCGCAGCGCGGTCCTTCAGCGCATGCCTGCCGGAATGCTTGCCGAGGATAATCATGCTGCGCGGGATGCCCAGCCGCTCCGGGTCCATAATCTCGTAGGTGCTGCGGTCCTTCAGCAGGCCGTCCTGATGGATGCCGGATTCATGCTGGAAGGCATTGCGCCCGACCACCGGCTTGTTGAAGGCAATCGGGAAATGCATCGCCCCGCTGATCATCCGTGAGGTGTCATACAGCTTATCCAGCACGATTCCAGTCTCGGCGCCGATAGAGTCTCCGCGTGTCTCCAGCGCCATGACCAGCTCCTCCAGCGCACAGTTGCCGGTCCGCTCGCCCACTCCGTTGACCGTAACCTCAATCTGTGTGGCGCCGCCTTCAATGGCCGCCAGGCTGTTCGCTACGGCGAGGCCCAGATCGTTGTGGCAGTGGGCGCTGTAGATGACCTTGTCTCCGCCCCTGGCCCCGAGCCGCACACGCCGGAACATCTCTCCGTATTCCTGAGGCAGCGCATAACCTACCGTATCCGGCAGATTGATAATCGAAGCGCCCTCTTCAATCACCGCCTCGACCATCTCGATCAGATCGTCGATGCCCGTCCGCGCAGCGTCCATTGCAGTGAACTCTACCACATCGCAGAACTGGCGGGCATAAGCCGTCATCTCTCTGGCAACCGCTACAACCTCAGGGCGGCTCATGCGCAGCTGATGTCGCAGATGGATGTCGGAGGAGGAGATGAACAGATGAATCCGCCGCCGCGCGGCATCCCGGGTGGCCCGAACAGCAGCATCGATATCCCCCTTGACTGCCCGTGCGAAGCCGCAGATCTCCACGCCCTGAATGTTGCGGGAGATCGTCTCCACCGCAGCGAAATCCCCCGGACTGGATACAGGGAATCCCGGCTCCATGACATCCACTCCCAGGTCCGCCAGCTTGCCGGCCAGAATAATCTTTTGCTCAGGGGTAAGACTGGCTCCCGGGGCCTGCTCCCCGTCACGCAGCGTCGTGTCAAAAATCTGAATTCGTTTCTTTACCGGAATAATCATTGTAATTCCTCCTCAAATTAGGTTTATCTAATGGAGGGCTGCCTCCTAAAAAGCACAAAGACCCCCCGTCTCTTATAAAGAGACGGGGGGTCAGCCCTCCGCGGTACCACTCTTTTTGACGCATAGGCTCCCTGATGTCAGAAGTCCTGGCTGCGTCCAGCTTAGATCAGATCTCCCAGCCCCGATAACGGAAGCTATAAAGATCTGAAGGGTCCGGTAACGGGGACATCCGTAGCAGCGTACCTGTAGCTCTTTCCGCCGCTCCGCTCACGGGCGAGATTCGCCGGCCTCTGGTGTCTGCGTCGCACCTCCCCGCAGCTCTCTGTTCACCTTAGCCGTCTACTGCTCCCGATCCTTGCGTGTCATTCCTATATAACTTCTCACAAAATGTGCACAAAAAAAGCCTGCCGTCTCATTCAAGAGACGACAGGCTGTTCACTGTCGCGGTACCACTCTTGTTGATATCCGAACCCGCTAACCTTCCAGCTGTTCTGCGATACCCACTCCATGTCTGCAAGGTTCCCGGAATGTTCCCACTCCGCCAAGCCTTGACTGACCACCCTCTCACGGAGGTTAACCGTAACGGTGTACCTAAAGTTGCCGGATTACATCCTGTGCCGGCCAGCGCTCCTGTTCAAAGAGCTCCCTGCTTCCACCGCTCCGCTCCCGGACGAGTTCAGATCTCCATCGACTGCGTCGCACCTTCCCGCAGCTCTCTTATCCCGGAGTGACCTTACTGCTTCCGATCATTGCGTTTGTTCAAATATAAGATGATTGAATTGAACTGATTATACCCGGCGGCATCTGCAAAAGTCAATAGGCAGATACCGACCATTTCTCCAGCGAATAGCCGGGGTCGGCGACCATATCCAGCGGAATCCCGCCTTCATGTCTCCATTTCACGTAAGCTGCGGCACCAATCATCGCCGCATTATCCGTGCAATACACGGGAGGAGGGATAACCAGCTCAATCCCCTCTGTTCCGCAGCGCCGGATCAGGGCTTCGCGCAGCCCCTTGTTCGCCGCTACCCCTCCGCAGAGCAGAAGCTGCTCTGCGTGGTATTCACGGACAGCACGGATCGCCTTCTCGACCAGCACTTCAACTACAGATTCCTGGAAGCCGCGCGCAATAGCCGCGACATCCGGCACAAGCCCCTTCATCTTGCTCTGATTCACCGCGTTCAGCACCGCAGACTTCAGCCCGCTGAAGCTGAAGTCATACGAGCCCGGCTCCAGCCACACACGCGGCAGAGCGAAGGCTTCCTCCGCTTCATGCGCCAGCTTGTCCACATGCGGCCCTCCCGGATAAGGGAAGCCCAGGGCCCGCGCCACTTTGTCGTACGCTTCGCCGACGGCATCGTCACGGGTGCGCCCGATGATCCGGAAGCTTCCTTCCCGCTCCATATGCACCAGCTCCGTATGCCCCCCTGACACCACCAGCGTCATGCCCGGATACTTCAATTCCTTGACCAGCCGGTTAGCATAGATATGACCGGCAATATGATGCGTGCCGATGAGCGGCTTGCCCCAGGCCAGCGCCAGGCTTTTGGCAGCCACGACTCCGACCAGCAGCGCCCCCACCAGTCCCGGACCCTGCGTTACCGCCACAGCCGTCAGCTCCTGCGGACGTACGCCGGCTACGCTTAAGGCTTCTTCAATGACCAACGTTATCACCTCGACATGCTTGCGGGAGGCCACTTCAGGCACCACTCCCCCGAATGCCCGGTGGGTCTCAATCTGGCTGGAGATGATGTTGGACAACACCTCACAGCCATCCTTCACTACAGCTACAGAGGTCTCGTCACAGCTGGTTTCAATCGCCAGAATCAATACAGGCTCCCTTGCGCCCGTGTCTGTCTTCATTTCAAGTCCACGCTTCCTTCCGTTACAGCTTGCTCCCCGTACTCCGGCAGATCGGCCCACATGATGAGCGCATCCTCGCGGTTGTCCGAATAATAGCCCTTGCGGGTACCCGCAGGCTTGAAGCCTTTTTTGCGGTATAAATTCTGGGCCACCTCATTGGAGACCCGTACTTCAAGCGTGATCGACTGCATGCCGAGATAAGCCGCCGTCTTCATCAGCTCGTCCAGGAGCCGCTCGCCCCATTTACGTCCCCGGTATGCCTCCAGCAGTGCAATATTGGTGACATGCGCCTCATCGACAATCGCCCACATTCCTGCGTATCCAATAATATGCCCTGCCAGCTCCATTACCATATATTTAGCAAAATGATTGTGGGTCAGCTCGTTGCGGAAGGCTTCCTCTGTCCAAGGCATGGTGAAGGCCTCCCGTTCAATCACAAGAATCGCAGGCACATCCTCCAGCCGCATCAGGCGAAAAACAAGCTCAGTCCCCTGAGCTGGTCTACGTTCCGGTTCAATCATCGTGTATTCAGACTCCCTTCGCTGCTGCGGCGCAAATTCGCCTCCGCCTCCGACAGCTGCGTATAATTGGGAATCAGCGTATGCAAATCTCCGCTCTCTTCGTAGAGACCCGCTTCCGCCAGAAATCCAGTCCAGCGTCCTTCCAGCTCATAAGGCACTGCCTGAACGTTGGCGGCTTCCATCAGCGGAGCCAGCATGTCCGCACTTCCGTGCAGCGCCGTCTCGCCTACGAACCACAGTGTGTCCGGCAGATTGCCCTCAGCTGCGGCTTCCTTCAGCCGTACCGCCAGCTCCTGCACCCAGTCGGCCATCAGCCTGATGGCATCCGGCGCCAGCCGCCGGGGAGGCTTGTCCCCGTCCGCCGCGAATACAGCGGTGTATGCCTGCCCCCGCCGGGCATCGATCAGCGGAATGATCCAGTCTGTTCCTGCCGTGCCGTTCGGGGACGTTATGGAGCCTTGCTCCTGCTGCGCAGAAGCCGCATGGTATCCGCCCCAGGCCAGCGCATGCAGGCTGGATACACCGGTAACCGGTACGTTCCAGGCCCAGGCCAGCGTCTTGGCTGCAGTCACAGCGATCCGTGTTCCGGTATAGGAGCCCGGGCCGATCCCGACCGAGATTCCGCCGATTCTTTCGGCCGTAGTGGCAGACGCCTGAAGTGCCTGCTCAATAATAGGCAGCAGATGAACCGAATGGTTCCGCTCCCCGGAAGCATTAATCTCATGCAACAGCTCCCCGCCGCCAGTCACGGCCACTCCCAGAACTGCCGTTGATGTATCCAGCGCCAAAAACCGCTTACGCGGCTCATTATTCGAGTTCGTCATATTTCTTTACCCCACTTCTGGATCAGCATCCGGCACACTTCGCCGTAAGGCTCTCCGATTCCGGTCACCGTAATCTCCCGTTCATCCGGGCCGGCGGTCTTCAGCTCTATATGGAGATGCCGCGGCGGCATCAGATCAGCAATGATTCGGCTCCATTCCACCAGACACACACCCTGACCGTAGAAATACTCTTCCAGTCCCAGCTCGTCCGCTTCCTGCAGCGATATCCGGTATACATCCATATGATACAGCGGCAGACGTCCTTCATACTCTTTGATAATGGTAAAAGTAGGACTATTCACAATACCTTCCACACCCAAATGGCGTGCATAGCACTGCGAGAACGCTGTTTTGCCCGCACCTAGATCCCCGTCAAGTCCGATAACCATCCCCGCCGATGACGCGGCAGCAATGGCGGCGGCAAGTGCCTCCGTATCCTGAAGGCCGAATGAACGGGTTGTAAACACCGTTTGTGTATTATTGTCCAAAGCTGCAACTACCACCTTTTTGAAGATCCCTTAACAGTTAACAATACTTTTAATTATATCGGTATGCTACTTGCACCGCAACAGCCTGTCAGTCCGTTGTGAACGCCGGAGCCGCCGCAGGCTTCCCCGGATGCCGGGAGAACAGGCTATGCAGCACCATACCACCAATAATGACCGCAATCCCCGCCCATGACAGGAGGGATGGCAGCGGCGAGGCCAGCAGGAGCATCTCCCCCAGCAAGGCGAACAGCACCTCCAGTGACTGGGTCGCTTCCACGGCTGCCAGACTGCTCATGCTATCCCTGACCAGATCGGTAGCCCGGAAAAACAGCACCGTAGCCACAACTCCCGAACTGAGTGCAACAATGACTGATTGTCCTATTTGCGAGGAGGAGGGCAGGCCTGTATCTGCCATACCATACAGAGCGACAGCCAGCCAGAAGGGCAGGCTGGCAAGCGTCATGCCAAGAATCCGCTGGAATACATCCAGCTGGCCGCCGCACAGCTCCATCATCTTACGGTTTCCGAGCGGATAAGCGAAGGAAGCGATAAGAATCGGGACAATGCCCAGCAGGACCTGGGATGGGGCAAGCTGCCGCGCCTGCTCCACTTGCAGCAGCGCTACTCCGGCGAGAATAATCAGGGAGAGCAGCAGCCCGCCCAGCGGGATTTTACCTCTTATGTATACTTGTTCTCCCGGTCCGCCAACCCATTCTCCGAAGAACGGAGCCAGCAGCGAACCGGAGATAATGGTGATCTGCCACGTTCCAGCGCTCAGCCAGCCCGGTGCATAGGTAGCGGCGAAGCAGATGGGCGCGTAGAACAAGCCGAACCCGACAGTTCCCCACAGCAGCCAGGCTCCAGGCCGTTCTCTCATCGCAGCCAGCAGCGGCTTCAGCCTCCCTCTTCCGGCCACAATCGCCAGCAGCAGCGGGAGCGTGAACAAGTACCGCAGCGAGGCGCTCCACGCCCAGCTTCCTCCCGCAAGCTCCATCCTCCGGTTCAGCACAAACGTCACCGCAAAAAACAGCGCCGAGCACACACCCAGCAATATCGGACGCACTTTCATCATCTCTTTTCGTCAAAATTCTTCTTCCAAATATAGGGGGTCACCACGCCCGGCGTCAATATCTGTGTCAGCTATTATTAGAGGCTACAGCTCCATACCCCGGCCCTGAGCATAACGTGTGTAGGAGGTCAGGCCACACAAAAAGCAGGAGACTCCCGCGATGGTGTCACCGCCAAGAGAACGCCTGCTCTAATTAGTATTTTACCTGGATACCTACCAGGACTTATTGTGCTGACCCGCTACTTCCTCTGTTCCTCCAGCCGCTCAACACCAACAGTCTGTGTATTCGTCGGCCGGGAGCCTACCTGAACCGTTACCATACCGTTATCCGAATCTACATGCTCAATCCAAACCGGTTCTCCGTCGAGATGCACCGCAATCTTGTCCTTGGAAGCGTAAATATCCTGCGCACGTGTTATATCCATTCTTTTCTTGCCCCCCTATTCCTCTTCATCTTCCGCTGGAAGCTCCCCGATCGTTGCATCAGCATCCAGCAGTACTGCGTCCTCGTCCAGTCCGGCATCCTCCGGATCGGCAATAATATTGTCCCAATTGACCGCCTCAGCCGGAATATCCTGCTCGGATAACACATCGCTCCAGTGATAGTGCTCCTTGTCCATAATGCCTCCTCTTCTCGCTTTGGGTCTGTGCAAGCTGAGCAGCATTTATTTTTTCCCATGACTCTCAAAACATGCATCCGGCTAGAAAAAGCCCTGCCTCCCCATACTAAGCCATACCACATCCCATCAGGAGGCGATTCTCATGCATACCGTTTGGAAAGGAGCCATCAGCTTCGGGCTTGTGCATGTTCCGGTCAAGATGTTCTCCGCTACGGAGGATAAAGACATCTCGCTGCGCTACATCCACAAAGAATGCGGCAGTCCGCTGTCTTATGTACGTAAATGTCCTGTCTGTGACAAGGAAGTCACCTGGGAGGAGATCGGCAAGGGGTACGAATATGAGAAGGGCAAGTTTGTTCTGTTCGACAAGGAGGAGCTGGATCAGCTAAGCGAGGAGAGCAGTAAGAGCATCACCATACTGGATTTCGTGGATTTGACGGAGATTGACCCGATTTATTTCCAGAAGACCTACTATTTATCGCCAGACCAGGCAGGCGCCAATGCTTACCGTTTGCTGATGGAGGCGATGCGTCAGACCGGGAAGATCGGTATTGCCAAGATCTCCATCCGCTCCAAAAGCAGTCTGGCCGCCATCCGCGTCCTGGCGGACTGCTTGGCGATTGAAACGATCTATTACCCGGACGAGGTCCGTCCGGTATCGCAGGTTCCCGGCCTGCCGGAGCCGGGCAGCGTGAACGACAAAGAGCTGGATATGGCCAAGCTGCTGATCTCACAGCTGTCCACCCCGTTCGAGCCTGCCAAATACACCGATGATTACCGCCAGCGGATGCTTGATCTGATTACACATAAGATTGCAGGCGAAGAGTTCCATATTGCTCCGGCCCGCCAGGAGAACAATGTTATCGATCTGATGGCTGCCCTGCAGGCCAGTATCGAGGCTGTGCAGCATATTCCTTCCGATCCCGGACCGGCTAAGGGAGGCAGCGGGTCTAAGCCAAGGACAGCCGCCGGTGCGAAGAAACGTCCGGCCAAGGCCACTGCCGCAGGGACTTCAACCGATACAGCCGCCGCTCCGGTTGTAGATGAAGCTACCGGACCAATTCCGGTGATTGCCCCGAAGCCGAAGCGCCGGAGCGCGAAGAGCAAGGTCACCGGTGCCTAGGGGACGGACTTCTGCGCCTGCTGCAAGGCCAGCCGGTTCCCTTCAGCTTAAGACCATCACTCCGTTTGAGCCTGTGCTGGCCTCTGTGCTTCCAAGCGGAGAACAGTGGATCGCCCAGATCAAATGGGACGGCGTGCGGATGATCTCCTATTACGACGGGAGCCATGCCGAACTGATTAACCGCCGTGGCAACCGGCGCACGCTCCAATATCCTGAGCTGGCCGAACCAGGAAGCTATTGCCGGGCCGGCTCCTTCATTCTGGATGGCGAGATCATTGCACTCAGCGGCGGCAAGCCCTCCTTCCATGAGGTCATGCGGCGGGACAGCCTGAAGAACGAGGCGGCGATCCGGGCAGTGCAGCCGCAGGTTCCGGTGCTGTATATGGTTTTTGATATGCTGTATTGTGACGGCATCTGGCTGCTGGATGAACCGCTGTCCCGGCGGCAGGAGCTGCTGAAGGAGATGCTGCTGCCCCATCCCCATATGCAGCAGGTGCCCAGCTACCCGGATCCCGTCCAGCTGCTCGCTGCGGCGCGGCAGGGCAGTCTGGAGGGGATCGTCTGCAAGGATCTGGACAGCACTTATGCGCCGGGCGGCAAGGACAAGCGCTGGCAGAAGCTCAAGATCATCTCCGATGTCACCGCTGTCGCCGGGGGCGTCACCTTCCGGGACGGCATCGTGAATGCGTTGCTGTTCGGCCTGTATGATGATGCCGGCAGGCTGCATTATATCGGACATGCCGGAGCAGGCAGAATGACCGTCCAGGACTGGCGGACACTGACCGGACGGATTCCTGGACTTGCCACAGAGCATATGCCGTTTGCCGCACTCCCGCAGCGAAGCTCAGGCTCCGTTTGGATTAAGCCTGAGCTGGTGTTTAAGCTGCATTTTCTGGAATGGAATCCCTCCGGCACCTTCCGCCAGCCTGTGATTCAGGCTCAGGTCGAACTGCCCGCCCATTCCTGTTCTTTAAGCCAGAGGGGGTTCTAGCTGCCTATTGCGGAGTAAGGCTTCCGGCAAGTTTCAGCAGTTCAGCCTTACTCTGCACAGTGTTCCGGGTATCCGTTAATGTGTACTCTCTGCTGCCGTCCGCACTGCTCCACTGCAATTGCGATTTGAGGTTGCCGTGATGCGGCCCGAAGGAGGTGAACATCATCTCCTGCCCGTTAACCTGCACCTGCTCATCCTTGTCCCCCGGCAATACGGCCAGTGTAACTCCAGCCGGAAGCTTGCTTGCAGGCTCGGCACGCAGGCTGAGCACCTCTCCCTTGCGGGTATACGTCAACGTGGTGACATGACCGCTCCAGGGGAGCATTTTGGTGATAACCTTTTTACCAGCTGCTGTGGATTGCCCCTTGAGTTTCTCCCTGAGCTGCATATATTCTTCCTCATAGGAAAAAGGAATGTCAGGGCTGATGATTGCCTCCTTCAGCACATAATCTTTCGGGAGCGAAGCTGGAGCCATTAATACACCTCCGCCCATTGACGTTAATTTCTGCGCCGCTTTGCTTACAGACGTATAACTAAACGGCAAGTAACTGATATCCAGACTGTCCAGCGTATTGATTTTGACGTCATTCACATACACAGCCCGGATTTCCCCTGCGTTCAAGGGAGCCTCGTTCGCTTTGGACAGCAAAGCGTCCAGCGGGGATGGCGCAGCCGGCTTGGCGGTTTCTGTAGCCATAATGCCGTTGCTTTTATTTTTTAATTTATCAGGCAGCCTTCCCGCTGCTCCCACCGACCCCGCTGCTGCGCTCAGCAGCATGGACAGGCATATTGCGGCAACCGCCGCTTTCTTATGCTGATTCATAATTCGATCCCTTCCTTCCGATTCATTTGTTGTTCCCTCACCGCTGAACCATCCCGGCGGCAATGCTCTCCCATTGCTCCCGGGTCAACCGCTTATCCGGCGGGTCCGTCATCAAAGCAAGCCCTCCATAGGCGTTATCATACCAATACAGTCTGCTTACTGAACTTCCGTTCTCTTCTCCGGCGCCTGCCCCCGGAATGAACAGCAGCTCCTTATCCTCGTAGGTCCATAGTTCAGCCGTTTGGCCGGGGGATACGTGAATTTGCGAAGGACCGGTTGTTGCTGCGTTATTCCAGAATAACTGAAGCTTCAGCTGCTGGCTGCCATCCCGATAGATCACCTCGGCGCTTGCGAGATTCTCCAAGGGCCATAAAGTTGCAGCCAGCGGATTCCCGTCCGGAGCACCTTCCGTTTTGGCCTTCAATGCCTCCAGTGCCAGCCTATACTCCGGCTCAAACGCAGAGGGGGTTTTGGCGAACAGCCGGCCCTCCGCAAACTGTAACCCGCCTATTCGCTCAGGCGGCAGTGCAAAGCTCCACTTGCCCGTTTGCTCCCGGGCGGCTGACAGCTTCGCGTAGCTGGTATACGTAACCGTTCTGCTGGTGAAAAATAGCGGTTTTCCATACCCCAGCCCGTTCATCAATGCAATCAATTCACTGTCATTGACATAATAAGCTGCTGTCTCTCCCGGCTGTAAATCCGCTTGCGCCTGTTGTTCATATTGCTCCCTTAGCTTAAAGTAACGTTCCCGGGCTGAGCTAGAGCCAATGTAAGGCGTGTAGATCTTCGATTCAGCGTACCTAAGCTGCGCCACAACTCTGCCGCCGCTGTCCTTCAAGACCATAGGCTGCCCCTCCGTCTGCCGGATGACCGCAAAGTCCGGGTGCAGCGCCTTCCCCGTAGTTTCCTGGTCTGTCCCATGGCGGAGAACGCTGAACCCAGCCAGCCCCAGCAGCGCAACCGCACAGAGTCCGGCGGCCAGTCTTCTGCCCCGCTGTACCGCAGGACGCAGCGAAGGTATCGGCTGCCTGGTCATCTCAGGCCCTTGCCTAACCATTTCAGGCACCGCTTGCCCCGGTGAAGCTGGCGTTCCTCCGCCCTCTGATGCAAGCCGCTGTGCATGGATGACCCGTACCCGCTCCATAACGGATGACTTAACATCAATGCTGCCCGCTGCCTCACCTGCGCCCATTCGTCTTATCCTTTTTTCTTCAGCAGCGAAGTGCTCGTCCATTGTGATTCCTCCCCCTCTCTTTGCGATTTCAGCAGGTTGGTGAGTTTAATAATCGTGCGCTGATATCTTTTTTTGACCGCATCCTGATTCTTGCCCAGAATCACGGCGATTTCGGCAAAGCTCTGCTCTTCAAAAACCCTCAGCAAAAGCAGGTTCCGCTCCTCCACCTTCAGCCGGGAAAGCGCTACAGCGAGCGGTTCATCGAACAGGAAGCGGTCCATCTGCTGCTCCGGGCTTTCCGCGTATTTCTGCGGCCGCAGCAGCAGCATCACCCGGCTCTGCCGCTGGCGCTGGCGGATAACCGCCAGGCAATGATGATAAGCGATTTTATACAGCCATGAAGAGAAGCTGACCAGCGGACGGTACTTGCCGATATTTTGATAGGCTTTGACCAGAATCTCCTGCACGGCATCCTCCGCCTCTGCCCCGCTGCCTAGCAGACGGCTGCAATAACGGTACATCGGCTGCTGAACAGCTTCAACGATCCGCCCGTACTGCTCCACGTCGCCGTTTTGAACCTTAACAACGAGGTGTTCCATTTCATCCAAAATCGTAAAACGCTCCTCTCTTCTAGCTAACACCCTTATAAGCACCTGCCCGGGCCAAAAGGGACATTTTGCGCAAAAAAGGTGTGAACTGCTCTTATCCCGGACCGGAATCCCGACTGAAAACCGGCAGCACGGCAAATACTAGGCAGACATACACAAGCCTAAGGAGGGATGTCCCATGCCAGCGGCCACCAAAGGAACCATTACCGTAGACGGGCAGCAAATCAGCATCACCAATCCGGACAAACCGCTCTGGCCCGAGATGGGCATCACCAAGCAGATCTATCTGCAAAAGCTGGCGGCCCTCTCGCCCTACCTGCTGCGCTATTGCAAGGACCGGCTGCTCACGGTGATCCGCTATCCCCATGGCGTTCCCGGGATGTCCTTCTATCAGAAGAACGCCCCGGAGCCGCTGCCGGAATTCGTCCACACGGCGGTGCAGGACAATATCACCTACATTGTGCTGCAGGGCCTGCCGGAGCTGCTCTGGCTGGGCAATCTGGCTGCGCTCGAATTCCATCCCTCCCTCCATTATGCCGGCAGTACACTGCCCTGCGAATGGATGATTGATCTGGACCCTTCGCTTGAGGTCGAACCGCGGATTATGGAAGCTGCTGCTGTGGTAGGGGAGGTGCTGAGATCGCTCGGACTGGACTCCGTTCCCAAAACCTCGGGAGCCACCGGAGTGCAGATCATTGTTCCGGTTAAGCCGGGGGTGACCTTCGATGAACTGCGCCGGATCGGGCATTTCGTAGGCCGTTATGTCACCGAGAAGCGGCCCGATCTCTTCACCCTGGAGCGTCTGAAGAAGCATCGCGGGGATAAAATATATTTCGATTATCTCCAGCATTACGGCGGCAAAACACTCGCTGCCCCGTACACCCCGCGCGCCCGGACGCTGGCTACTGTCTCCACTCCCCTCCTGTGGGAGGAGGTTGAACGGGGTGTCAAGCCTACAGATTTCAACCTGCTGAATATAGAAGAGCGTCTCAGCCGGTTAGGAGATCTGATTGCCAAGGTTCCTCCTCAGCCGGTCGATGCGATTATTGCCAAGCTGCCCTCAGGACAGCAATAAGCCCGCAAATGCCTTTCTCAGGCTGCGGGCTTATTCTTGCGTCCAGAATCAGGACGGAAGGTATTATTATATATGGGCATACGGCGCAACAAGTCAGGACCGCCGTATGGGTTACTCTGTCGTTCGTAAATATACCTTCCTTCGAAGCGTTCCGGCTGAACCGGTTACGCTAATGCTAATGAATTGCTTTTTTCTTGAAGCGGCCGCCCTTAACATCATGGATATTGCCGATCGCGATGAACGCGTCAGAATCCCAATCTTCTACGATAGACTTCAGCTTCGCTTCTTCCAGACGGGTAATGACAACAAAAATCACTTTCTTGTTATCGCCGGAGAATCCGCCCTCACCATCAAGATAAGTCACTCCGCGTCCCAGACGCTCCGTCAGAGCTTCGCCGATATCACGGAATTTATCACTGATAATCCATACCGACTTGGACTGGTCCAGACCTTCAAGTGTAATATCGATCAGTTTGAAAGCAATGTAATACGCAATGAGCGAGAACATCGCATTATTCCAGCCGAACACAAAGCCTGCGCCGGACAGGATGAACAGGTTGAAGAACATAACGACTTCCCCTACAGAGAACGGAAGCCTCTTGGATACAAGAATGGCTACAATCTCAGTACCATCGAGCGATCCGCCGTAACGGACAACGAGCCCGACCCCAACGCCGAGAATTACCCCTCCGAATACTGCTGCGAGCAGCGGCTCAACCGTAATGGGATGAACAGGATGGAGCAACTGGGTACCGATGGACATTACAATTACAGCAAATAGAGTAGATAAGGCAAATGTCTTACCGATCTGCTTATACCCGATAACCAGGAACGGCAGGTTAAGCAGGGTCAATAGAATACCGAGCGGTATATTGAAAATATGGGACAACATAATGGAAATACCGGTGATTCCGCCATCAATCAACTTATTGGGAACAAGAAAAATTTCAAGGGCAACAGACATCATGGCCGCTCCGATGACAATCATCACAATCCGCTGGGCCAGTCTTGCCGTCTTGAACACTCCAGACTTCTCCGGCTTCTTCTGTTCTTCATTCGTAAAGATATGTTGGCTTACAGTCATAGAACTCCCCCTATAAATAGTATATCTAAGAAGCTTACGAAAGCGAACGTACAGTCGTGCCTTCTCCCCTGTTCTTCTTATATTTCCATTATATCATAAAAGAAAGTCAAATAACGCATGTAAATTGATATAACCTTCGATAATCGATGATTCGGCCATCTTTTCTGTCATAATAGCGGAGATAAGAGCTGACACAGACTTTCTATGCGTTTGACATTACGGCTGCGCTCCCGGAACTTTTTCGGATCAATGAATTCACTCTGCTCCAGATCTCTGCTGAAGTCCTCAGCCAGCTCTGTAATTGTCTCCGGACGGAACAGCACCGCCGTCAGCTCGAAGTTGGAATAGAAGCTGCGCATGTCCAGATTGGCAC
Source organism: Paenibacillus sp. FSL P2-0089 (assembly GCF_038595095.1). Classification (NCBI taxonomy): domain Bacteria; kingdom Bacillati; phylum Bacillota; class Bacilli; order Caryophanales; family Paenibacillaceae; genus Paenibacillus; species Paenibacillus sp. FSL P2-0089. The sequence goes on along the minus strand of NZ_CP152006.1, from coordinate 889,078 downwards.
TGCCGACGGTGGCCAGCAGGCTGTCGATAATCATTACCTTGGCATGCATGAACCCTCTGGTATAGCGGTAAAATTTCACGCCGGCGTCCTGCAGATTCTCCAGATACGCCAGCGTGGCATAATAGACCAGCTTGTTATCCGGCTTCGCCGGGATAATAATCCTTACGTCCACACCGCTAAGGACTGCATTCTTCAGCGCCCTGCAAATCGCGGGGTCGGGGATGAAGTATGGAGAGGTCATCCAGATACGTTGCCTCGCGGCACAGATGGAAGCAAAATACATCTCCTGGGTGGCATCTATGCCCGCATCGGGACCGCTGGCGACAATCTGCACGGCTTCCCTTCCGCTACAGTCATGATCCGGAAAGAAGCGCGGATGGCTGAGAGCTTCACCGGCCGCCAGCCGCCAATCCTTGAGAAACACATACTGCAGATGATAGACGGCATCCCCTTCAAGCCGCAGATGCGTATCCCGCCAGTAGCCCATTTCCGGATTTTTGCCCAGGTAATCATCGCCGATGTTCATGCCTCCGGTGAATCCGGTCAGTCCGTCCACCACCAGGATCTTCCGGTGATTGCGGTAGTTGAACCGGCGGTCCGGCAGTGCAGTCAGCGGCGGCAGAAAAAAATAAACCTGCACTCCCGCGTTCTTCAGTGTATTCACAAAGCCCCGGCTAAGTTTATGGCTGCCCAGGCCATCGCACAGCAGGCGCACCCTCACCCCCTGGCGTACCTTGCGGATCATCAGCTCCTGGAACTGCCGGCCGATCCCGTCCTCCCGGAAAATATAAAATTCCATGTGGATATGCTCCTGCGCACCTTCCATCACCTCCAGCATGGACTTATACGCTGCCTGTGCGCTGGACAGCACTTCACACCGGTTGTGGCTTGTAACCGGACTGTCCGCCAGTTCAGAGAACAGATGCAGCAGCTCAGAGCGGTGTTCAAATCCGGGGTTGCCGGTATCCTCCGCCTGCTTGACCTTATGAATCTTGCCGGCAACATGAATACGGATTTCCCGCAGCAGGGAGACGCACCGGTTCACGAGCTTGCGGCTCTGCCAGTAATCGCGCCCCAGGAAATAGTAGAACAGCAGACCAAGCGGCGGGCAACAGAAGGTAATACATATCCAGGCAAGCGCCCGCTGCGGACGGCGGAATTCGGAAGCGGTAATAATGGCAAGCTGCACAATAAAAAGACATAAGATCACGGCAAATATCCTCATTCCGGGCCTCCTGATCAACTGAATGAACTATTACTATCTCTGCGGGCATAGACAGCGCCTGCAAACTTTCATGAGAAATCTGCGGCGGCAGAAGCCTGCGCTTACTACAGGTTTTGCCTTAACTCTCCTTCTTTATTCAAGTAAACCGTTGTCATGTTCACCTTAGTTATGGAATACATAGAGTAGTAGGACGAATCGGATAAGCCCCCTGCACCCCGACAGATGATTTCAGTCAGTTCATACCCAGCGGCTGCCATGGCCGCAGTAAGGAGACGTTATGAAGAGTCAGCCAAGTCAGGAAAAGATTACGCTGCTCGTTATGCGTGAGGCCGGACGGCCTGTGAAGCAGCTGCAAATGTCAAAGCCCTTCGCTCTGGCGCTGCCTGCCGCGGCCGCGCTGTCCCTCTCCAGTCTGGTCACCTCTATGCATATCCATGCCTCCCGGTCCATCGCAGAGCTGGAGGCCGAAGCGGCCGCCTTATCACTGACCAATATCCGCATGGAGCTGAAGGTTGCCGATAAGGATCAGGCGCTACAGCAGCTGCGCGGCCAGGTAAGCGAGCTCTCGGAGGAAGCGGAGAGCATTAAAGACAAGCTGAAGAGTGTGACTGAGCTGGAAGAGCAACTGCAATCACTGATCAACAAAGAAACCACTTCTTCTGCTGCCGGTAGCGGTTCTAGTGCGGCTATCCGCACTGAAAATGCTGGCTCCAAGACCTACAGCGCGGATACGTCAACCTCAGCAGCTTCCTTCAAAGGCAGCCAGCCGGTAGTGGCAGATTTGCCTGATACCGGAGCAGGAACCGCAGCCGCCGGAAGCTATGGCAAGGTCAGCCGGTTAAGCGCCGGCCCGTTCATCCGGGAACAGCCGGAAGCTCTCTCTGCCGCCGTATCGCCTGCCGTCAACTTCCGGATCAGGGCTGCTGCTACAGCACTGAGCCCGACTGCCAATCCGCAGGTCGGCGGTGAATATGTCGCCGTCTATGAGAATGATCCGCAGCGGCTGGTTGAGGAGACAAAGGACGACTTCGAGGAGATCCACAGCATCATGGATGAGATGATCAGCAGTATCTCAAGCACGATTACACAGGCCGAGAAGGCACACAAGACAAGAGCGGAGTTTCAGGCAAAACAAGCCCAGGAGAAGCAAGCCCGGCTGGCACGGGCCGTGATGTGGCCTACCGGCTCGAAGGTCATTACCTCCAGCTTCGGTTACCGCTCCGATCCTTTCAAGGGCGTCTCTGCTTATCATTCCGGGATTGATATTGCCGGAAATATCGGAGATGCAGTATACGCAGCACTGGGCGGCGTAGTTACCTCTGCAGAACAAATGGGAGCCCGGGGCAAATACATCATCATCAAGCATGACAATGGACTGGAGACCTGGTACATGCATTTGAACCAGATGATAGTCACCCCCGGTGAGCGGGTCGGCAAAGGGGAGCAGATCGGCATGCTGGGCAGCACCGGGCGCAGCACGGGCCCCCATCTGCATTTTCAGGTCGTGAAGCAGAACAAGCCGGTGAATCCGCTCAACTATGTTAAGCCTTCATAATATTAAGAATATAAGGAGGAATGCTGGAATGTGGAACAGACGTCAACCGGGTGCTTCACCCAAGTCAACCGACTCGCTGATCGGCCATGGCGGCACGCTCGAAGGGAAAGTGCATTGCGATACGAACCTGCGGATTGAAGGGAATTTCAGCGGGGAGATTCTGTGTGAGGGTATAGTGACGGTTGGTGAACAAGGCACCGTCCACTCCAGCATTGAGGCGCAGGAGATCATTATCGCCGGCAAGGTCTATGGAGACGTAACCGCCCAGCGGAAGCTCATTCTCACCGGAACAGGACAACTGCATGGTAACATTGCCGCCGGTTCCCTGAGCATTGCGGAAGGCAGCCTGCTGAACGGGGCTGTGGCCATGACCGAACAGCCCGCCCCTGAGACAGCGGGCGGGCTGCATACGGTCAATACCAAGAAGACTGCAGGCAAGCGCAGAGAGAGCAAGCAGAGTAAGCTGGAGGGCGCATGAGCCGTAAGCTCTCAGCCTGTACGGTTACACTAGCCAGCCCTATCTTGCTACTTACGCTGCTACATCCCTTTTACGGAACACAATCCATGATACCGCCATGAATACCACATAATACACAGCCAGGACGGCAATCGCGAACCCCAGCGTCGCTCCCCCGGGACCGGTATCCGACACCACATAATTGCTAAGATTCATATGGGCAAAAATCAGATAGTTCGCCCACTCATACCGGTCGGGGTTGAAGATGGCGATAAAGATATCCTTGGTGAACATGATCGACAGCGACAGCACAATCGCCAGGCCGCTGGAACGGAATACGCTGGAGATCATGAAGGCAATGGCTGCTGTCAGGAACAGCTCAATGTAGCTGCACAGAATCAGCATGAAGACATATTCCCCTTGCCCCCAGCCCATCACCATTTCCCCAGTATTCCCTGCAGCCCCGGAAGAGAAAATGAAGGCGGAGCCATAGCCGAACAGGATCAGCACTCCCGTGCTGACAAGGCTGAAGATAACCAGCGAAATATACTTCGAGAGCAGAATCTTGGAGCGGCTCCAAGGGCGGATCAGCAGCAGCTTAATCGTTCCCCAGGTGAATTCGCCCGCTACGGAGTCGGCAGCCACTAAGGCAGTGAAGATGGTATTCAGGAAAAATGCGATGGTTACGGTGGTCCGGAAGCTGTCCCACAGCCCGACTACATTACTTCCGTTCGTGGTGAAATGAATTAGCGCCGGAAACAGCGCACTCATCAGTGCCAGAAGAACCAGCATAATCCATGTCCGCAGACGTCTGAATATTTTGATATTCTCATTATGTATGAGAGAAGCGAACTCACCCAATGCCTTCACCTCCTGTAATTTCCAAGAATTGATCTTCAAGCGAACGGGACATCGCCTTGATGCTGTAGACCTTAATCCCGGCAGCTACCAGCTTGGCATTCAGCTCAGCAATCTCCTCCCGTACCGCATCTACTGCTAATCCGCCTTCCATGATTACACCTTGGCCGATCTGCGCCAGTGCAGCCTCAGGGTTATCTACCTCGAAGAACGTCTGGCTTACCGGTACCGCTGCATCCCCGACCGTCTTAAGCTGCTTCACATCGATCAGCCGGCCGTTCTGGATAATCGCCACACTATCGCACATCAGCTCCATCTCCGACAGCAGGTGACTGGAGACAAACACGGTTGTCCCCTCAGTCTGACACAGCTTGCGCAGATAATCACGCAGCTCGCGGATACCCTGCGGGTCCAGTCCGTTGGTCGGCTCATCCAGAATCAGCAGCTTCGGCCGGTGCAGCAGAGCCTGGGCTACCCCCAGCCGCTGGCGCATCCCTAAGGAATAGGTCTTGACCCGGTCATTGATCCGCTGACTGAGGCCGACCAGCTCAACTACTTCATTGATGCGCTCTTTGGTCACGCCTGGCACCATGCGGGCATACTGGCGAAGATTCTGGTATCCGGTTAGGAACTTGTACATTTCAGGATTCTCTACGATGGCCCCCACATTAGCTATGGCCTCTTCAAAATGGTCTTTGATGCTTCGTCCGCAGATCAGGATATCCCCGCGGCTAATGGAGATCAGTCCTACCATCATACGGATGGTAGTGGTTTTACCGGCTCCGTTCGGCCCGAGGAATCCGAAGATTTGCCCGGGTGGAATGTCGAGTGTCAAGTCGCTGATCAGCGTTTTGGAGCCTATTCTTTTGGTAACCCCCATCAGGCTGGCTACAGGCTTCACCACTTCTGCCGTATTCGGCATAACTTCACTTCCTTTCGTCGGTTTGGTGTGAAAAAGGCATGCGCTTTCGGATAAGACGCTTTCATAGCAGAACTGAAGAGACTCTAATCTAGATGTAGCCGTAACTGCGGAGAACGTTTGGACTTCCGGCCGCTGCCTAAGTTTCGATTTCCTCCTTACACCGCTCATAGCGGTAGAAATCCAAACCTGGAATATGCTTCCGAAGTGAGCTTTCCTGCGGAAAGCTTTCAGGCGGACGCTACCGCTCCTCCAGTTCCAAACGACCCTTTCGTTACTCCCATCTTATTATTGTCTTTTTCAGTTCAAGCTATTATTAACCTTATCAGTGCATCAGCAACCCATTTTCAACCATTTATATATTTTACCACACCTTCCCTTTTCCCTGAAATTAGGGAAGAAATGCAGTGAAATCCAGTGGAAACGGCTTTGCCGTCCTTCTAAAGGACGGTACCGTTTCAGTGAGAAATAGAAGGATAATTTATCGTGTGCAACATATAAATTCTTATATTGGCACAAAATCACCCTAACGGGTGAACGGGATAGCACAATGTATGCTGTTTTCGCATCCATTCGGGCCATCCCCCTCGTGCGAGCACAATGTATGCTGTTTTTCACATACATTCGGGACATGCGCCTGCGTGCGAGTACTATGTGTGCTGTTTTTCGCATACATTTGCCCCGTTCATCCTCGCGTCAGCACAATGTATGCTGTTTTTCACATACACTTGGCCCGCCCACCCTCGCGCCAGCATCTTGTGGATAAATGAAGGAGCATTTCTCCTCCACAATTCTATACATACTTTATCACCATCAGACGAGACCCTGAATTCCTTTAAGAAAAACATAAGAGGCTACCTCTTCCATATGGGAAAGAGGTAGCCTCTTGAATTGACAATGCGCTCCGTCAATGCTGAAGCACATCACTTATGAAGTGTAAAATCTTAACCGCCAACACGCGCAAGCTCACGCATATTCGCTTCAAAAGCAGCCATCAGTGCAGCTTCACCGGTCAAACCGCTGCTCTCCACCTTGCGGATCTGCTCCAGCATCCGTTTGTAATCCTTCGGAATGACACGGGCAAATCTCGGCAGGGCCTCATCCCATGAATCCAGAATTGCCCGGCCCGCATTACTGTCTGTATGCTGGGTATGGCGGCTGATCATAGCATGCAGTTCAGCGATTTCGTCCGCTTCCTCTACACGCTCCAGCAGCACCATCTCCAGGTTACAGCGTTTGATGAAGGTATTATCCGGATCGTATACATAAGCGATACCGCCCGACATCCCTGCTGCAAAGTTACGGCCTGTTGCACCCAGTACAACCACACGGCCGCCGGTCATGTATTCGCAGCCGTGGTCGCCTACGCCTTCAACGACTACATTCGCCCCGGAGTTGCGGACGGCGAACCGTTCACCGGCAATACCGCTCACGTAAGCTTCGCCGCCGGTTGCTCCGTACAGCGCCGTATTTCCGATGATGATATTCTCTTCTGCCGCGAAGGTAGCCTTGCGCGAAGGCCGGATAATCAGCTTGCCTCCGGACAGCCCTTTGCCGACATAGTCATTCGAGTCGCCTTCAACGGTAATGGTGACGCCCTTCGGCACGAATGCGCCCAGACTCTGTCCCGCAGATCCGGTAAAGTGCAGGCGGATCGTATCGTCCGGCAATCCGGCTGCGCCGTATTTGCGTGTCAGCTCACTGCCGAGAATCGTACCCACGGCACGGTTCACGTTCGTGATCGGCAGGGAAGCTTCTACTGCCGTGCCGGATTCCAGCGCAGGTGCAGCAATATCGAGCAGATGCGTCATATCCAGGGTCTCTTCCAGACCGTGGTTCTGGAACTTGCTGCGGAAGCGTGTGCTTCCTTCCGGCATAGCCGGAATGTGCAGCAGGCTGCTCAGATCGACGCCCTTCTTCTTCCAGTGCGTGGATGCCTTAACCGCATCCAGACAATCGGTACGGCCGACCATCTCTTCAATCGTCCGGAAGCCCAGCTCTGCCATAATCTCGCGCAGATCCTGTGCCACGAAGGTCATGAAGTTCACCACATGCTGCGGATCACCCATGAAGTTCTTGCGAAGCTCAGGGTTCTGGGTAGCTACGCCCACAGGACAAGTGTCCATCTGGCATACACGCATCATGATACAGCCTACGGCTACCAGAGGTGCAGTAGCGAAGCCGTATTCTTCAGCACCCAGCAGAACGGCTACCGCGAGGTCGCGCCCGCTGAGCATCTTGCCGTCAGTCTCCAGCACGACACGGTCGCGCAGATTGTTCAGCATCAGCGTCTGGTGGGTCTCCGCCAGGCCCAGCTCCCAAGGCAGTCCGGCATGACGGATGGAGTTCATCGGCGAAGCGCCGGTCCCCCCATCATAACCGCTGATCAGGATAATATCAGCGCGGCCCTTCGCCACACCTGCGGCAATGGTGCCTACGCCAACCTCAGAAACGAGCTTCACGTTAATGCTGGCACGCGGATTGGCATTCTTCAGATCATAGATCAGCTCGGCCAGATCCTCAATCGAATAGATATCGTGATGCGGCGGCGGCGAGATCAGTCCCACGCCTGCCGTTGAACCGCGGACCTCCGCAACCCAAGGATATACCTTGCGGCCCGGAAGCTGTCCGCCTTCACCCGGCTTCGCGCCCTGCGCCATCTTGATCTGAATCTCGTCGGCGTTCACCAGATAGTTGGAGGTAACGCCGAACCGTCCCGAAGCCACCTGCTTGATCGCACTGCGGCGGGAATCGCCGTTAGCGTCCGTAAGGAAGCGCGCCGGATCTTCTCCGCCTTCCCCGGTGTTGCTCTTGCCGCCGATACGGTTCATGGCAATAGCCAGCGTCTCATGTGCTTCCTTGCTGATCGAGCCGAAGGACATGGCACCGGTCTTGAAGCGTTTCATGATCGATTCAGCCGATTCTACCTCATCCAGCGATACCGGAGCACCTACGCTCTTGAACTGCAGCATCGAGCGCAGCGTCTGGTGCTTCTCGCTTTCACCCTGAACGAGCGCTGCATACTTCTTATACATCTCATAATCACCGCTGCGCACGGAGTGCTGAAGCAGATGAATGGTCTGCGGGTTGAACAGATGCTCTTCCCCGTCGCTGCGCCACTGGTATTCACCGCCGGAATCCAGCACCATATCGTTGCCGTCTTTGTCGGTGAAGGCGCGGTTATGGCTGGCAAGTGCTTCTTGCGCCACTTCCTCCAGGCCAATTCCGCCGATACGCGAAGGTGTCCAAGTGAAGTAACGGTCTACGAACTCGGAATTCAGACCGACCGCTTCAAAGATCTGTGCCCCCCGATAGGACTGAATCGTGGAGATTCCCATTTTGGACAGAATTTTGACCACGCTCTTCGTAGCTGCCTTGATGTAGTTCTTCACAGCCTTCTCATGCGAGATTCCGCGGAGCAGGCCTTGGCTGATCATGTCATCGAGACTCTCGAAGGCCAGGTAAGGATTGACCGCACTTACACCATAACCCAGCAGAAGCGCATAATGATGAACTTCACGCGGTTCGCCGGATTCCAGCAGGATGCTGACCTTGGTACGGGTTCCCGAGCGGATCAGATGGTGATGCAGGCTGGAGACTGCCAGGAGCGCCGGAATTGCCGCATTCTCGCGGTCTACACCCCGGTCGGACAGAATAAGGATATTATGTCCCTTGCCCATGACGCGGTCTGCCGCCTCATTCATCCGGTCAAGCGCAATTCTGAGACCCTCTGCCCCCAGCTCTGCCGGGAAGAGAATCGGAATGGACATCGACTTGAAGCCCGCACGGCGGACATGACGGATTTTGGCGAAATCCTCGTTCGAGAGAATCGGAGAATCCAGCGAGATCTGCCGGCAGCTCTCCGGTTCTGCCTTCAGCAGGTTGCGTTCAGGTCCGATCGTAGTCGCTGTGGACGTTACCAGTTCTTCACGGATGGCGTCAATCGGCGGGTTGGTGACCTGGGCGAACATCTGCTTAAAGTAATTGTACAGGCGCTGTGGACGGTCTGATAACACGGCCAGCGGCGAATCGTAACCCATGGAGCCGACAGCTTCGGCGCCTGTGGAGGCCATAGGCTCCAGCACCTTGCGCAGATCCTCGAAAGTATATCCGAAGGACTGCTGCAGCTGCTGCACATTATCATGCTTCGGATTCGGCAGCTCCGGTGCATCCGGGAGCTGATCGAGACCGATCAGATGCTCATCCAGCCACTCTTGATAAGGCTGCTCGGAGGCGATCTCGGCTTTGACCTCTTCGTCCGAGATAATCCGGCCCTGCTTCGTATCCACGAGCAGCATGCGGCCCGGTCTCAGCCGGTCTTTGTATAGAACATCTTCTGCCGGAATGTCGAGGACACCCGCTTCAGAGGAAAGAATAATCAGATCATCTTTGGTGACATAGTAACGTGCAGGACGCAGGCCGTTACGGTCCAGGATGGCCCCGATCTGTACACCGTCGGTAAAGCCCATTGCGGCAGGTCCGTCCCACGGTTCCATCAGGGTGCTGTGGTATTCATAGAAGGCTTTCTTCTTCTCGTCCATGCTGTCATGATTGCTCCAAGGCTCAGGAACCATCATCATCGCCACATGGGGCAGGGAGCGTCCGCTCAGGTAGAGGAATTCAAAGGTATTATCGAACATGGCCGTATCGGAGCCGTCCGGGTTCACCACCGGCTTAACTTTGCTGATGTCTTCTCCGAACTTCTCGCTCTTGAACAGCGACTGGCGGGCATGCATCCAGTTCACATTGCCGCGAAGGGTATTAATTTCACCGTTGTGAATCATGAAGCGGTAAGGGTGGGCACGTTCCCAGCTTGGGAAGGTGTTGGTACTGAAGCGGGAGTGGACCAGCGCAATCGCTGATTCCAGCGTCTCTTCCTGGAGGTCCAGATAGAATTGTCCTACCTGTACGGTAGTGAGCATGCCTTTGTATACGATCTTCTTGCAGGAAAGACTCGGCACATAGAAGGATTCGCCCTCTTCTGCCCCGCCGTAGCGGATTGCCAGCTCTGCCCGTTTGCGGATCACATACAGCTTGCGTTCGAAGGACAGATCATCCTTGATTCCCTCCGAGCGGCCGATAAATACCTGGCGTACGTAAGGCTTAGCAGCCTTGGCCGTCTTGCCGAGCATTTCGTCAAAGGTCGGGACATCGCGGTAACCGAGTACCTGCTGCCCCTCTTCCGCGATAATCTCGCTCAGGAGCGCCTCGTGGCGGGCGCGGATCTCCTCGTTATGAGACAGAAAGATCATGCCCACGCCATAATGGCCTGGCTCCGGAAGCTCAAAGCCCAGCTTCGCAGCTTCGCCGGCAAAGAAACGGTGGGGAATCTGCAGCATAATGCCGGCTCCGTCTCCAGAGTTCGGCTCACTTCCCTGGCCTCCCCGATGCTCCATATTGAAGAGCATAGTCAGTGCATTACTGACAATATCATGGGACGGCTTGCCTTTTATATGCGCGACAAATCCCATGCCGCAAGCGTCTTTTTCGAACTGGGGATCATAAAGGCCCTGTTTGCCGGGCAGTTCAGTGTGTCTCATCACATGCAACCTCTCTATTATAAAGTAGACGGAATTCCAGGAAAATTTTTCAGCGGAAAATCTTAATAATTATTCAGGCAGAATTGGTGTTATTATTTTATCATCGAGCTGACATGAGCGCAATTTAAACTTTTTTATGAGCTTGATTAACATTTGCTTTTGCATTGCAGCTTTAGCGAATAAAAGCGTAAAAAAACTGTCGAATGTATAATTATGCATAAATGACGAATAAGCGCTTATGCACTGAAAGCGTTTCAATCATTTTCCCGGCCTGAAAACAGCACTTCCTTTAGCTATTTATATTTATGAATAAACCAAAAGCGCCCCGTAAAGGGGCGCTTTTGGTTCGTATGTTTTACAAAGAATGTTGTTGATTTATACAGTCAAAACTTGTTCACTTTTCAGTACCGCTTCATTGCCGCGGTCGCGGGTCATGAAGTAGGTAAAGGTGAGAGCCAGGAAGATTACCCCATAAGCGCCAAGCGTTCCTGCATCGGCCCACATGGAGCCGAAGTCTCCCGTAGAGATTACTGCCTTGAAGCCTTTGACACTGTAAGTCATCGGCAGCAGCGGATTGAAGATCTTCATCCAGTTAGGAATCAGCTCCAGCGGGAAGGTTCCTGCGCTTGTAGTCAACTGGAAGATCAGAATCAGAATAACTACGAAGCGGCCAGGCTGATCCAACCAAGTAACAATCGCTTGAATCATCCACATGAAGGCCAGGCTGGTAATGAACGAGAAGGCGTAGAACAAGGGTACATTCTGTACTTCAAGTCCCAGACCATACAAGACAATCAGGACAGCCAGCAGAGCCTGAAGCACACTCATCATGGAGAATGTAAGTGTACGGCTCATGAACCGGTTGAACCGGCTGGCGCCAATGACTTCGGAATCACGCATAGGGATAACAATCGTACAGATCAGAGCACCTACGAACAATCCGAGGGACAGGAAGTAAGGAGCGAATCCTGTGCCGTAGTTAGGCACCTTGTTAACCTTCACTTCTTCGATCTGTACCGGCTGGGCGAACATCGATACCAGTCCATCGGTCTTGTTCACCGATTTGGTCTGTGAAGCCGCATCGCCCAGCTTGCTTGCCAGCTCACCGGAGCCTGTCTTCAGCTCATCCAGGCCATCCTTCAGCTGCCCCGCTCCGTCACTCAGCTTCTTCGAGCCATCGGCTACCGAGCTGAGGCCGGTGCCCAGCTTGCCTGCTCCAGCCAGCAGCTTCGTGGTGCCGGCTTCCAGCGCCTTGCCGCCGTCTGCCAGCTTCACGCCGCCCGCTGCAGCTTCGTCCAGCTTCGCGCCGAACTGCTTCATGCCTGCGGCCAGCTTCGCGCCGCCGTTCTCCAGTGCGCCTGCTCCGGCTGCCAGCTGATTCTGGCCATCCAGCAGCTGCGTGCTGCCTGCGTAGAGCTTCTGCGCTCCCTCATGCAGCTGACCTACACCTGTATCCAGCTGCTGTGAACCGCTGTGCAGCTGATTCGCTCCCTGCAGCAGCTGCTCCTGGCCGCTGTTCAGGGCCGCAGCTCCGTTCAGGAGCTGCTGCTGGCCCTGGTCCAGCTGCGCCGTGCCCGCAGCTACTGCTGCGCTTGCTGCCACCAGCTTCTGCACCTCAGGGCTTGCTGCCAGCTGAGGATTCGACTTCGCCAGCGCCTGCAGACCGTCAGCTACAGCCTTGGCTCCGGCTGCTGTCTTGGCACTGCCGTCCTTCGAAGCCGTAAGTCCGGCTTCAAGCTTCGCACTGCCCTCGGCGGAGGAGCTTAATCCGGCCGCAAGCTTCGCGCTGCCATCCACAACTGCCTTCGTACCTGTCTGCAGCTTCTCGGTGCCGACGACAGCCGACTGTGTTCCAGCCTGTAGCGAAGCTGTTCCGGCTGCCGTCTTCTGCAGCCCGGCATTCAGCTGCTTGCTGCCCGCTGCCGACTGCGTCACCCCATCCTGCAGCTGCTTATGCGCTGCGGATAACTGCTGCAGTCCTCCGGCCAGCGTGCTGCTGCCGGTTTTGAGTGCGGCTGCACCGTTATTCAGATCACTCACGCCCTGCGTAAGCGGCGCTACACCATCCAGCAGCTTGCCGGTGCCTTCGGTGAGGACAACCAGATTGTCCTTCAGCTTCAGCGCGCCGTCATCCAGCTTGGTGGCGCCGTCTGCGATCTTGGTCGCACCGTCTCCGGCTTCGCCCAGACCGTCTGCGATTTTGGTGATTTTATCAAACACAGAACTGGTATAAGCTTCCGTAATCTTGGCGGATACCTTGCTCTTGATATCCTTCACTGCCGTGCCGCCAATCTGGCCTGCCAGGAAGTTGTAGCCTTCATTCGGCTCGTAGATGATCTTGGCCGGCTGCGGATCTGCATCCAGCAGTGTAGTTGCCTTGGCCGAGAAGTCTTCCGGAACCACAATCGCCATATAATAGGTATTGTCCGCAAGCCCGGCTTCCGCCTGCTCCCGGCTGACGAAATTCCACTTGAACCCGTCCGTCTTCTTCAGCTCCGTGACCAGATCTTCTCCGGCGGTCAGCTTGGTGCCTTCATAATCAGCACCCTTATCCTGATTGACAACCGCTACCGGAAGCTCGTTCATTTTACCGTAAGGGTCCCAGAATGCTTTCAGGAACAATCCGCTGTACAGAACAGGAATAAATAGAATGGCGAACATGGAAATACGCATCTTGGGATTCTTGAATACCGCGCCAAGATCCTTCATAAACACGGATAAAGATTTCATTCTGGTTCTCTCCTTATGATCATATGCTCTCTCTTGAAAATACGATGTCTTGCTGTGAAATGATAGTTTCGTGAATATTACAGTAACACCGGATGACTGTTTTCCCCATTTGGTCATTCAAAGGCAAAAAAAATGGGTCTATCCTGTTCAGTACGATCCAACTCAGCACCATCCGCCTCAGCCCATCAATTCCAATCAGGGAAAGCGCAGCAATGCGAGACGCCATCCCTATACCGGACTTAACTTCTACTGTGACAACCCCTCTGCCAAAAACAGATGAAAGTAATACTTGATCTGTTCTTTGGTCAACGGCACATGTACCTTGCTCAGCTCAGCAGTAAGCGCGATATATAACCTGAACATTACCACCGACACAATCTGGGGATCGCAGGGTTTGATTTCCCCTTGACGAATGGCCTGCTCCACCTCCCGTTCCAGATATTCAAGCACCACACTCTCGATCTTGTCGAGTCCTTCACCAGCCTGCGGCGTTCCGAAGTCCAGACTCTCCTGGGAGAGCTTGATGAATAGCTCGTGTTCGCTCCGAAATTCCAGCAGGGCATCCAACACACGGTGCAGATTATCAAAAAACGGCTTATCGCGCCTAATCTCCCGCTCGGCGATCATTTTCATCTCGAGGATAACATCGCGCAGGATTTCATCAAATAACTGTTCCTTGTTCGTAAAAAAGGTGTAAATCGTCCCTTTGCCGACATTGGCAATCTTGGCGACCTGGTCCATCGTTGTTGCCTTATATCCGAATAATGAAAAAGACTTCGTCGCCGCCTGCAGCACCTGCTGCCTTCGATCTACCACAGCCATTCATACACTCCCTTTCCTGAAGGATCGTCTACCACTTCCGTTTTGACCATTTTACTGATCCGGTCATTCGGTCAAGACCAACTTTACCACTTTGCCTATGCCTTTGCAATACTTTTGCTAAATTTTTTTATTTTATTGCAGTGTTTTAACTTTCTATTTACGTCTTATTTGTATAATGTGAGAAAAGAAGCAAAATCCCTAGTATAATATTAGGAGAAGCATGTACGCGGTAACCGCAAACGGACTACTAATGAAGCTATCTAACAAACCTATCTATAATGGAAAGTTGCAGGTGAACTTATGCGAAAGAAAAGAGTACTGCTGTTTTCGGAAGGCTTCGGCACGGGCCATACAGGGGCAGCCTATGCTCTGGCTGAAGGAATACGACTGCTGAACCCCGATGTTCAGTGCCGGGTCTTCGAGCTCGGAAAATTCCTGAATCCTACGGTCGCTCCTTGGATTCTTTCCGCTTACCGCAAAACTGTCAGCAGCCAGCCGAAGCTGGTCGGCATGATGTATAAGACCCAATATCATAAATCACTGAACCGGTTGACCAAGCTGGCCCTTCACCGGATTTTTTATACCCATGCCTCTCAGGTCATTGAACAGCTGCGGCCGGATCTGATTATCTGCACGCATCCGATTCCCGCTGCGGTCATCTCCAGGCTGAAGCACCAGGGTCTTGATGTACCGTTCTATACGCTGATTACAGATTATGATGCCCACGGCAGCTGGGTGAATGCGGAAGCCAACCGATATCTGGTATCGACCTCAAGGGTCAAATCCATTCTTACGGGGCGCGGCGTCCCCTCCGAGCTGGTGACAGTGACCGGGATTCCCGTGCATCCGAAATTCTGGGAGTCCCAGGGTAAGACTAAGCTGCGCAAAGAGCTGGGGCTTGCCGACATCCCGACTGCGCTTATTATGGGCGGCGGCTGGGGCCTGATGTTCGGCAAGGATATTATGAACTCGCTCACCGCCCGGATCAATGAGATCCAGCTTATCTTCTGTATGGGCAGCAACGACAAGGCTATAGCCAAAATGCAGGCCAACCCCCTGCTGAACCATCCCAATGTAAGGATTCTCGGTTACAGCAGTGAGATCAACAAGCTGATGGATGCCTCGGATCTGCTGATCACGAAGCCTGGCGGAATGACCTGCACTGAAGGTCAGGCCAAAGGCATTCCGATGCTGTTCTATAACGCCATCCCCGGCCAGGAAGAGAAGAACAGCCAGTATTTCGTCGAGCTGGGGCTGGCCGAGATGCTGAATCCGGGCGTCGTGGACAAATGGTTCTCCATGCTGCTAAGCGAATATGCCGGATTCGGGGGACCGCAGAAGCGCAAGGCCTCTCCGGACCTCCAGCAGCCGCAGCACTGCGCCGCCACCATTCTTAAGATGCTTGGGAAGCCAGCTGCGGAAGCGGTCTTCTCCGAGGCGTGGAGCGCCCCTCCGCCCAAAGTACGGAGCGAAGAAGCCGTCTATGTCACACCTTAAGCCCTTATCCTGATTCCCTAACACAAAAAACCTCCAGCCCATAGATCCTGCGGGCTGGAGGTTTTTTGTATTACATATGGCCGTAACAGAATAGACGTATAGCGTCTGATGTGCAGCGGGCTTTTTTATTTATAAAAGGTATGATTGCCGATGGTCTTGGCGAATGTCCGTGAATGATGCACGGTCAGATCCTGTGCCAGCGTCAGCGACAGGAAGAAATAGGTATCATCCGTAACCTCTTTGACCCCCATAAGCGCTGCATTCACAGCCTTAATACTGTCCGCATTTGGCTTCACGCGTTTAAGACGCCCGTTGGCCACAGGACTGAACTGCCTTTTCTGATAAATAACTTCTCTAATAGTGTCGGGATAATTGGCTGACCGCAGCCGGTTTAGAACAACGTTGGCAACTGCCACCTTGCCCTTGTACGGTTCGCCTTCTGCCTCTGCCATGACGATTTTTTGCAGCAGATGCAGGTCTTCTCCGGATACGGCGTAGCTCCAGGTAGCTTCAGCTTGCTGCTCCTTGGGTAGTAGCTTGGTCCGGGAGAAGAACAATGTTGCGGGGGGATGTTGCTGAGTTACAGCCTTGCTTGATTTCACACTCTTCGTCCCCGTTGCCGCGATCTTGGGCGCTTGCGCCACTGGCGGCGATGCTTTCACCACAGTTACCTTAGGCTTAGTCACAATGGAAGCCGGCTTGACAGCGTCCTTGCGCTGCAGCTTCTCGGGACTTAACCATCCTGCACTCACCGTGCGGGTCCAGGTATGAACCGGTTTGGCAGCTGTGGTGTAGAGCATGGGTGTAATGATTCCGGCTGAATGGCTTGTCCTGTGCAGGACCGATGCGGCTTGCGGAATAAGCTGCTCTACCGATTGATGGCTTGCAGACTTCAGCTTACCCATTTCTATTACATTCTCCCCGGTAGCAGCAGTTCCTTCGGGGTTCATCAAACTTATCGCTGAGAAAGACACTAGGATTACACCAACCAGCAGCGCAATATAGCGGCTCTGTTTGAAAATCAACATGTTTTACCTCCTATTTTACGGCACATTCCTATTGTATGTAACCGAAAATGGAAGCTTTGAAAACTTTCTTGTCGATTTTATATTCAGAAAAATGTAAATTTTTCAGTCATTTCATACATAGGAATGGCATGCATCCTGGTAGCATACACCACAAAACCCTCTACCGTCCAGCCTATGTCTGGAAGTAATTCGCCCGGGGGCTGATTCTTTATCCGTAAATTTTCCAGCTGCTCCAGCGTAAACGGATCTTCTCCTCGGTATTTGCGGGCTACTGTCAAATGGGGATTGTACGTTCGCATCTCTGGGGTATAGCCTAGGGGAAGGGTCGCTGAAACCACCTTTTGCTGCAGCTCCTTCAGCGGCTCCAATTCGCCGGAAATCCCGGCCCAGAGCACTCTTGGCGAGTCTGGAAGACCGAAGGTGCCCCATTCGCCGAGCTTCAGCTGAAAGCCTTTACTTGAACGCGCAACCTTCCGGAGTGCCTCATAGAGAGGTGGAATATTTTCCCTGGGGGTATCTCCAAGAAATTGAAGCGTAATATGGAAATCTTTGAAATGTGTCCATCTGGCAAATTTAAGTCCGGACGACACACGGGCAGACTCATTCTTCAGATATTCAAGCAGCGTATCAGGCAACGGCACCGCAACGAACAGACGCTCCACTTCTTGCTCCGGGTCCAAATGGCTCATGCGAATTTCACCTTTCCAGACAGATTTGTTATGCTTATCTATACTTATCGTCTATTTCTCTACTGAAATGTAGAACAGGAGGGAACCATCATGACTAAATCCATCGTTTGTATGCAGCAGCTGTCCTCTGCTCAACAGGAACTGATCCGCGCCGCTGCACCAGAGTACACCCTTACCCTTGGAGATTCCAGGAACCCTGATCTGGAGCTGCTCTCCGGCGCAGAGATTATTATCGGCTGGGGCAAAGGCATCCGGGACACTGTGCTGCGCCAGGGCTCACCGCTCCGCTGGGTACAAGCCTGGTCCGCCGGAGTAGAGAAGCTTCCGCTGGATGCCATGAAGGAACGCGAAATTCAGCTGACGAACGCCAGCGGCGTGCATGCGGAACCGATTACTGCTGTCATCCTCAGCTTCATGCTGATGTTCACGCGGAATATGCACACAGCCATCCGTAACCAGCAGAACCGCCGCTGGCACTCGAACGGACAGGAGAGCGAGCTGACCGGCAAGACGATTGTTATCGCCGGAACCGGCGCCATCGGCAGCGAGACTGCCAGAATCGCCAAAGCCTTCCATATGAAGACGGTCGGAGTCAGCCGCTCCGGGCGACCGGTGGACGGCTTCGACCAGATCTTCACCACCGGGGAGCTGAAGGACTCCGTCCGCGAAGCAGACTTCGTAGTCAACACGCTGCCGCTCACCGACGAAACGCGCGGGCTGTTCGATGCTGAGGTCTTCTCCGCCTGCAAGCAGGGGGCCTACTATATTAATATTGGCCGCGGCGTCACCACGCATACGGAGGACCTGATCGCTGCACTGAACAGCGGCCAGCTGGCCGGTGCGGGCCTCGATGTCTTCGAGACCGAGCCGCTGCCGGAGGACCACCCGCTCTGGGGTATGGAGCAGGTCATCATCACCCCTCACTGTGCCGGGGTAACCGACCGCTATGCCGACCGGGTGGTCGACATCTTCGTGGAGAACATGAAGGCCTACCTGGAATCCGGCAAGCCTTCGCGCAACCTGGTGGATTATAGCCGCCAGTATTAGAGGGCTTGGGCGGCCGGGGAGACTGGTGCGCTGTGTCGCATACATGCCCAGCTCGTTCAACTCTTTTAACTAATTTAAGCAATTCAGTTCATTCAGTGATTCACGAATTCACGCATAATAAAGAGCCTCTGCAGAACTAAGCAGAGGCTCTTTATTTACTTCCATCACTAAATCGATTGAACTTGAAATTCACCCATTAGGGAGCAGTGGCGGAAGAGAGGTTTGGAACTGTAGGAGCGTTAGCGTCCGCCTTTAGATTTGTATTTCTACTGCTTACAGCAGCTTAAATGAGGAAATACAAATCTAACAGCGGCCGGAAGTCCAAACATTCTCTGCAGTCACGGCGTATCCCTAATCTCCGAAATTTCGCTGCTTCAATCTATCCCCCTCACACCTTAAAGCGGGTCACCGACTCCCGGAGCTCCGCAAGCAGCAGCTTCAGCTCCGAGATGCCGTTAGCCACAGCGGTGGTCGAGCTGAGCTGCTCATGCGCTGAAGCGGAGGTCTCTTCGACACCTGCCGCCGATTGCTGGGAGAGTGCCGAGATATGCTGGCTGAACTCGTTCATGGTCTCGCTGGCACCGGTCATTTGCTGCAGATCCTGGCTCATCTCGTCGATAGTCACCGCCATCATGCGGACCGAGCCGTTGATCTCAGCCAGCGCATCACCGGTCTCGACAATCTGCCGGCTGCCTTGCTCCGTCTTGGCTACCCCGCCGCGCAGCTGCTCTACCATGGTTCTGGAGTCGAGCTGGATGCCCTGCGTAATCTCTGTAATCTCCGAGACCGTCTGTTGCACATCCTCTGACAGCTTCCGCACCTCCTGTGCGACAACGGCGAAGCCGCGTCCGCTGTCACCTGCCCGTGCGGCTTCAATAGCGGCATTGATCGCCAGCAGATGAGTCTGCTCCGAGATGCTCCGGATGGAGCCTACCAGATGGAAGATACCCTCATTCTTGCGGTTCAGCTCTTCTACGGTATCCATGGACTGCGAGACCGCATCGGCAATCTCGTTCATCTGCGCCACGGAGCTTTCCATGAGCGCCCGGCCCTTTTCACCCTTTTGCCGTACCTGCTCTGAATGATTGGAGAGATCCGTACCTCTGCCGGCAAAATTCTCAATTAACGTATTTAGCTCCTCCACCGCCTTGGAGGCATCCACCGCTGCTTCGGCCTGGCTTCCGGAGGCTGTGGCCAGCTCTTCCATCGTCAGCGCAATCTGGCTGCTGCCTTCCTTGGTTTCAGCAATTGTATGCATCAGCTCATCGCCCTGCTCCGTAATGACCCTGGATACATTTCTGATCCGGCTGACCATTTCCAGCAGCGTGCGGTTCGTTTCATTCACGGTCTTGGCCAGCAGGCCAATCTCGTCCTTGTTGCGGATCAGCGTCTCTTCCGCCGTCAGATCCCCGCTCGAGATCTGCTGCAGCTGCGCCGTTACTTTCTTCAGCGGATTGATGATCGTTCTGCGGACGAACATGTTCACCACACCGATAACGATCAGGACAATCAGCACAGTCGCAATATTCATTCTCCCGGCGGTATTGAAAATACTCGCAGAAGTTTTGCCCTCGTCCTCAGCATCCTTCTGGCTGTGCGCCACCAGCGCATCCAGATCTACCTGCATGGAATTAAAAGCGTCAATCCCTTTCCGCGATACCTCCAGGGCTAATTTCTCGTCATTCGAGCTGCTGAGCAGGATCGCTTGATTGTTGACAGTCAAGAACTCGCCCCATTTCCCGACGAGCGACTGTAATTGCTTCAGCTCCTGCTCTCCTTTCAGATTGGCTTTATATTCCTTAAAAGTATCCGCTACTTTGCCGATGAATTTGGACCGTTCTTCCGCAAGCGCGTTTTTGTCCGCGTTATCAGTGCTCAGGATATGCTGCAGGCTAAGGGCCATAACATGCTCCGTGAGGTAATTGACATTGTGAATTTTGTTCAGCTCGGGAATGATATTTTTAATGATGTTCCCGGTGTTCTTCTGCATATTGTTCATTTGATAGAGCGAAACCACGCCGCTGATGATAACGAATACAGCCAGAGCCGCATAACCGTAGGCTATCTTGGAGCCGATGCTTTTTCTGCCCCGGAACAGACTTGCCTGCTGCTCCTTGTCTGCTCCTTTCCTCCCTTTTCCTAACAGATCCTTCAGTCGCTGACCTATACCCACACCTGTGTGCCCCCTTGATAATATCTGGATGTTTACACCATTTTCCATCTGATTTCATTTATTTTCATAAAAAAAGCAAAAAAAAATAGGTTACATTTACTATGTCGGCAACAGTCGGTTAAAAATTTACATGTTTCTCTCGATGTAAGGTTTTACCTGCCAGCCCAAACGGCGGACAGGTAAAGGCTCTACATATATAGGTCTAATCCAGTATAGGTCTAATCCAGATCGTAAATCGAACCGACCTTCAGCCCGTACAGCTCATTGTAGATTTTCTCGGCAAAGGCGTCGGTCATTCCGGCGATATAATCGGTCACCATATGCTCCCAGGTCCAGATCGGCTTGGCCGACTTCTGATCCTTCTCGAACCGCTGCAGCCAGTCCGAAGGGATAATGCTCCGGGAGGTCTCGGGATCAAGGAATGCCTCCCACAGCCGCCGCAATATCCACTCGCTCCGTTTCTGCAGACGCTGCACGCGCAAATCACGGATCATCGTTACCCAGGCGAAGCTTTTGAGCACACTGACGGTCCGCAGCATATCCTCATCCTCCTTGCCTTCCTTAATGAAGGTAACCTTCTTCCAGTCCCCGTCCCCGATCACGCCAAGGCTGGCGACAAAGGTACTGACCCAATAGGCCTTGACTTCACGGCGGGTGCGGGAATAGTCATTCTCACAGGTAGGCATCTTCTCCTTCCAGACCCGAAGGAATGAACTCAGCACCTCCTCCACCTTGAAGCGGATCGCGGACTTGTTCCAGCCGGACCAGAAGGCATCCTCAAGCGTAGTGATCTTCTCCACAATCAGCCGCTGGATATAGTCGTCATGCAGGAAATGCTCATGTACCTCAATCTTACCGGCCTTGATGCCGTCCTCCAGATCATGCGCCGAATAAGCAATATCGTCACACAGGTCCATCAGCTGCGCTTCCAGCGTCTTTTTGCCTGCCGGAATTCCCCACTGGGTGCGGATCTCGTGGATATACTCCCACTCGTGCAGATACATCCCCTTCTTCAGCACCGTCCCGGGAAAAGGATATTTGTTAATGCCCAGCAGCACCGCGTCCGAGAGGTTCAGACCGTCGATATTCTCGCGCTTCTCCAGGAACATGATCAGGCGGAAGTTATGGGCGTTACCTTCAAAATGCTCATATTTGCGCTTCATGCTCTCATGAATCGTCTGCTGCTGAACCGGACCTGCCCCTGACTTGGCCAATGCCTCCACCGTCTTGCGGGTAACCAGCTTCTCCAGCAGGCTGTCCAGCACCTCTTCTCCCTTATGCCCAAATGGGGGATGTCCGAAGTCATGGGCGATTGCCGCACATTCCACTACCTCGGGATCAATGACCAGGCCCGGATTCTCCGCGGCTCCTGTCTCTACTTCCGGGTAAGAACGCAGCAGACTCTTGGCCGCTTCGCGGGCAATCTGCGCCACCTCCAGCGAGTGGGTCAAGCGCGTCCGGTAGTAGTCCCCGGTTCCGGCCCCGAACACCTGCGATTTGCCCTGCAGCCGCCGGAAGGTCGGCGAATGGATCAGACGCGAATAGTCGCGTTCATATGCGGCTCTGGAGGTCTCCAGCTTCGTGATTTCGGGATATTGTCTATGCTCTCTTTGTTCAATCAGTGTCATCTCCGCCGCCCCTATTCCTTGATCTGTATTTAGTAACTTATTATAAGTCATTTCTGCCGGAACTTTCACTCTAAAATGCAAATCGCCCTGCGGGCTGCTATAAATGCATAGCAACCAAGGGGGATAGAGCATTCTAAGACTTAAGCAGCAAGAACCGCTTATAAAAACAAGTGTGGAGTGAATCTGAGAGCCATGAGAACAGCCACCCGATTGACCGCCGCAGTTCTTGCCGCACTGGCGCTGATGCACAGCCCTTCCGATCTGGCCCTTGGCAGTCCGAACAAGGCAAAAAACCGCTACTACTATGAGGAGCGCGGCGATATGATCTGGGAAGTGCGCACCAGTCAGAAGGTGATTGCGCTGACCTTCGATGACGGCCCGGACCCCCTGGAGACGGACGGCATTCTGGAGGTGCTGCATGAGTATCAAGCGAAATGCACATTTTTTGCGATTGGCAAGCGGATCGCCGCTTATCCCGATGTCGCCAGACGCGTGATTAATGAAGGACATGAGCTGGCGAACCATACCTATAATCATGTCTATTTCAAAAGACCGATCTCCGGGGAGCAGATTCAGGAGGAGCTTGCGCTGACGGAGAAGGAAATTATGAAGATATCCGGCAGACACAGCAGCCTGTTCAGACCGCCGGGCGGCATGTATGACGAGACGCTGATCGATGTGTCCAACAGCATGGGCCTTAAGCCCGTGCTGTGGTCCTGGCATCAGGACACCCGCGACTGGAACCGCCCCGGCGTCTGGAACATCTCAAGCCGGGTGATCCGCAATGCCAAGAGCGGCGATATCGTTCTGTTCCACGATCATGTCCACGGGCCGTCACAGACGAAGGAAGCATTGAGAATCATTCTGCCTGAGCTGAAGAAGCAGGGCTTCCGGTTTGTTACCGTCTCGGAGCTGATCCAGCTATCCGATGTGCAGCAGGCGAAGACAGACCGGCATATGACCTATTAGGGGGCCTGCCCGGATTGCACAGGTTCACAAAATAAGGTAGTCTTGAGCATAATAAGGCTATCCTAATATGGCTATTTATGAATCTGCCGCAGTCCATCCCCCAGGAGGGTACAATACATGACCGAGAATACTTCCTATACAACCGAGGAAATCGCCCGGCTGCTCAAAATCTCCAAGCTCAAGGTCTATGATCTCATTAAAAAGGGCGAGCTGCCCTCTTACCGTGTCGGCAAGCAGATGCGGGTTGACCTCTCTGATCTGGAGAGGTACAAGCAGAATTCCCGCAACAGCGGGGCCTATGCGAATCCGCTGCCCGGAGGCGGGCTGACCGAAGCTGCACTGCCGCAGGCCCAGCCAGCGCAGCAGACGGGCCCCCCGTTCGCCGCTCCTTACCAGGCCTTCGCCTCCCCGCCGCCACACAGCATGAAGAGCAGCGGTGTACATGTAGTCATTACCGGGCAGGATATGTCCCTTGATATTCTGGCGACCCATCTGGAGCGGGCCCTGCCCTCCACCCGCCCGCTCCGTTCCTATGCGGGCAGTCTGGACAGCCTTATCGCCATGTATCAGGGCGAATCAGATATTGTAAGTACCCATCTGCTGGATGGCGACAGCGGCGAGTATAACCTGCCCTATATCCGTAAGCTGCTCGTAGGCTTCACCTATATTGTAGTGCATCTGCTAACACGCAGCGCAGGCTTCTATGTGCAAAAGGGCAATCCGCTAGGCATCCGCAGTTGGGGGGATCTCCGGCAGGACGGGCTAACGCTGATTAACCGTGAGCGCGGCTCCGGCGCCCGGGTGCTGCTGGATGAACAGCTGCGCCTGCATGGAATTCCGTCCTCCCGCTTGAACGGATACATTAATGAAGAGAACAGCCATCTGGCAGTAGCCAGCCTGGTGGCAAGAGGCGGGGCGGATGTGGGCATCGGCACTGAGAAAGCCGCCAGAATCATTGACGGCATCGACTTCATTCCGCTGATCCGGGAGCGCTACGATCTGGTCATGGTGAAGAAGCCGGAGAATGAAGCCTGGATTAACGCCATTCTGGATATTCTGCGCTCGGAGGCCTTCCGCAGTGAGCTAAGCTCGATTCACAGCTATGATCTGAGCGAGACGGGCAATATTATTTACGAGACTTGAGACCAATAGAAACCAGCCCAAGGGATGTCCGGTTGCGAGCCTTGCCATCCGGTAGTCTCTTGGGCTGCTATCTTGCTGCCGAATCTAGCAGTTGCTATTTTCCCGGCCGAACGAGGAGGAACGCATGTTATCCACAATACCGCAGGCAGCGTTCAGGCTGGAGCGCTTGTTTTTTTCAAGCGTACACAGCTATTACGGAAGATTGGCAGAAGGGGAAGCTTTGCCCCGAAGGACCCTTCACCACCATGCCTTGTGTTATGTCACAGAAGGTAAAGGACAGATTATCCTAAATGGGGGGCTGCTTTCGGCGAATAAAGGAGACTTCTTTTTGTTGTTGCCCGAAACTTCAGTGGAAGGCAAAGCGCTGACGGCAGAACCGCTACGTTATATGATCGTTTTCTTCTCCTGTATACAGCTTCGTAAAGATCAAATGCACCAGGAGCTCCATCCTCCGGAATTTCCAACTAGCGGGAAGCTTGAAGCTTCCGGCCATCCACAGGCTGCAGAGATCACCCGGCAAATGACCGCCTCTCACCGCACCCGTAACCCGGAGGATATCATGCACGCCAAGTATCGGCTGCAGCGGCTGCTCGCATTACTGCTTCAACCAAGTAAGCGTATTGATCAGGACAAGGCTGTAGGGATGGATATTGTGCTTGCCCACATGAAGAACAACTACAACCAAGAGTTTAAAGTTGGGCAACTGGCTCTAATGGCAGGGCTGAGCACCAATCATTTCATCAGAGCGTTCAAGCAGCTTACAGAAAAGACACCTATGGCCTATTTGCTGGAAGAACGGATAAAAAGAGCTAAGCAGCTGCTCTTCTCTTCCGAACGGGTCAAGCAGATTGCCAAGGAAGTGGGCTATAAGGACGAGCATTATTTCAGCCGGGTGTTCAAAAAATCGGAAGGCGTGGCACCGGCCAGCTACCTCAAAAACAATCATATCCGTATTGCTGTTCTCTACTATGGTCTGGATGATTACCTGATGACACTTGGACTGACGCCGGTGGCTGCACTGTCTTACCGGGAACGGGTGTCAAGAAATTACAGCCTCCCCCACCCGGGTGTGCTGGAGCAGGAAATTGTCCGCATGAACGGTTCCCGGTTGAATTATGAAGAGCTGGCACGGGTGAAGCCTGATCTGATTATTGGGAGCGACCGCCTGTTACCAGGCGAGTTGCTGGAGTCCATCGCACCCACGGTTGTTCTTAAGCACACCGATAATGTGGAGCAGCAGTTGTCCCGATTGTCCCGTATTCTGGGCAGAGAGCAGCAGGCTGACGACTGGATGAACCGCTACGCAGAGCAGAAGCACCTCCTTAGATCACAGCTGGAGGCACAGGAGGTGCGGCCTACAGTTTCTTTTATCAGAGTCAGCTCTGAATTCTACCGCCTGTACGGTGCCTCCAATCAGACAGGAACTCTCCTATACCAAGATCTTGGACTACGCCCGCCCCCCTCAACCCGTGAGCAGACGGGAGCAGTGGATTTTGAGATTCATGAGCTTCCCCGGTATAACCCGGGAACCATCTTTTTAGCTGCGGACCCTACCCTGGAATCGAGACAACGGCTGGAAGCACTGCTCTCGTCCAAAGAATGGTCTTCACTGGATGCAGTGAAGCAGTCCCGGGTATTCGATGCCGGAGACCTGTTGTTCAAAACACTTGGACCCTCAGGCAGAAAGTGGGCCATGTCCTATGTTGCATCCCGGATTGGCAGGCGGGACGATAGAATTATCCACGCCAACACAGGGTTATAATCCATTGAAAAGTAAGTATCTTTCTCCTATCATAATGATAATGATTATTATTATCTATTGCACAAAGGAGACTAGAAATAAATGAAGCGATTGAAATCCCTCCAGATCATGCTCCTTGCCGTGCTGCTGCTGATACTGGCTGCGTGCAGCAATGGAGCAAGACAACCGGCTTCTGAAGAACCGCGTCCCTCCGCCTCCCAAACCAGCGATCAGGGGGCTGCGGAACCGGGCACACGCACGATTGCCCACCTTAAGGGAGAAGCTGTGATTCCGGCCAAAATCGAAAAAATCGTTGTTCTCTCGGCAGAGTACATAGATCATCTGTTGACTATCGGAGAGAAGCCCTCCGGTGTGAACACTGAGGTCCGGTACGGAGGAGACTATCTTCCCTATCTGGCTGACAAGCTGCAGGGGGTACAAACCGTAGGTTCGGCGGATAATCCCAACCTTGAGGCCATTACCTTGCTTGATCCGGATGTGATTCTTATTGAGAGCCGGACGGCCGAGAATAAGTATGAGCAACTGAACAAAATCGCCCCTACCATCGTTCTTGGAAATGAATGGCTTGATTATGGCGACGATACTTCCTTTTGGACCAAGGATCTGCTAACCATTGCGGAGATGTACGACAAGACGGACCTGGCGAAGGAAAAAATTGCTGAACTAGAACAGAAAACGGTCCAGGCCAGCGAGAAAATCAAAGTGCTGGAGAACAAAAAACTCGCCTACCTCCGTGTACGGGAGAAGACACTCCAAGTGTACGCACAGCAAGGTCATCCAACCAATGCACTCCTTTACCAGGATCTCGGATTTGAACCCGCCGCACTTACGCCGTCAGAGCAGAGAGAGGATTTATCCTTGGAGAAAACGCCGGAGCTGGGAGCAGATTTCATCGTCCTTGAGATGGACCCGAATGCCCGCGATTTCCTGGACAACATGCAGAAGAGCGCACTCTGGAAGAACATCCCTGCCGTACAGGGAGGAAAGGTTCATGAGACCGATTCCTTCTGGCTTTTCAAGGGCTGGGGGGTTATCGGCCGGGGCGAGATTATTGATGAAATAGTGGCATGGATGGAGCCATGAGCAGCGCTGAACCTTTTGGGAGCCAGTGGATACAAGGTTTTATGCAGCAGCATTTTGCCTTGACGGTCACGGAGAACCGGAGTAATTCTTTTCCGTTCAGTACAGAAGATCTATTGGACGAAGCGAAGCTTCCGCTAATTATCGGGCAGCAATCACTCCAGCTTGGGCAGCCTCCGGGAATTGTAGTAGGAACTTTGTTTGCCAAAAGGTACTCGGTGTTGATTATGGGACTGGCCGCCTCCATCACTCTCTTCGATACCCCGCTCTCCCTGCTGCCCGGCGCTTTACGGTTCAGGCTAACGGATGCAGGAATGATGCAGTATGAAGCGGAGACCGCAGCCACGGACAGATGGTTTGATAACTCTTCGGAAGTCCGCCAAGCCTGCCTTGCCAAATATCTGGAACACCTGCTGAAACATTTGCGGCAGGTGTTCGCAGCGGTATCAAGTTATACGGGAGCCAAGGAACGAGTCATGTGGTCGTTGGTTTCGCATAATTTGCATAACCTGTATGGAAGGCTGCGCACGGACAGGGGCCTCTGGGACTCTGAGGATCGGGGCCGGATCATCGGCCAGGATTATAATACCCTGCTTCAGCCGGAGAAGCCGGATGAATTATCCATGCGGTTCCGCAAGGTTGAGCATCCGAAGCTGCGCGGCCGCTCATTATATCTGCGCAGGCATTGCTGTCTGGCCTACCGGATCAGGATTGGGCCTGATGCCGGAGAGTATTGCAGCACTTGCCCCAAGCTATCACCGGAAGACAGATGGAATATATTAGACAACTAAGCAACGCCCATCCCCGGTTCAGGATGGGCGTTGCTTAGTTCTGTTCTGCTATCCTCTAGGACCACTAATAACAATAACATCCCGGTTATAGCTGCCCCCGGCAAACGCGATGCCTTCCGGCTCCGTCTTGCGGGGCAGCAGCGCTTCAGAGATAATATTGCCGGTATGGTCGAGGTAGCTCGTGACATCGACACTCTTATGATAGAGGCAGATGTCATCCACCCGCTCCTCCATATCGATACGCAGCGCGGTTGCCTCCTGCACGGAGAGTAATTCCCCTTGCTGCCGCACAGGCAGCCGTTCGGCATGCACCTGCGGCTTCGCTGCCCCGAACGGAACGGCAAGGGTTACGATGGCTGCACTGCCGGTTAGGGTAAGGGAACGCTTCATGACCGGACTCTCGTGATAGTGCCCCTGCTTGAAGATCAGGCCCTGCTCCAGCGTCAGCCGGTCCTCCGCCAGCCCGGAGGGCAGCGGCTTCAGCAGCAGATTGGCCCCCTCAAGCTGCGAGACCACTTCCCCGCTGAGAGAATCGTAGGTTGCTGCACCCGGCGGCAGGTGGAAATACTGCTCATAGCGGTGCTGCCCTTCTGCTTGGAACAGGTCCACGATCAGCCAATAGCTGTTCTTGACGAACAGCACCTTACGGGAGTGAACCACCGGATCTTCGTACCGGGTATATCCGTACTGGCTTGCAAAAGCATAATCATAGACTTCACTAAATTGCGTGTCCCAGATTCTGCAGCTCGCCGTAGGCGGCGTATTCCAGTGGAAGCTGCGGACATGCTGGTCCTGACCGTCGACAACTACAGTGTTATGGGCACGGGTCGAGACTGTATATTTACGTTCTTTGTTCCACTCGAACAAGCCCATACCCGAATCCGCCAGCAGCTCACGTCCTCCGGCGTAAAGCACCAGGCTGAGCGCATCGGAATGCGCATGCCCGCCGATCCCGACACCTGCCCGCATCGCCATGTACATATCGTCAGGACTCCAGCCCTGGCGCGAGGTTACATAACCGCCTGCCGGGAAGCAGGCTGCCGTCTCCGCCGGCTCAACAGCCTTGAGCTGATCATACTCCGCCGCAGCCTCCGGCCCCACTCTCCACAGCAGGGAGAACGGCAGCCGCTCATGACCCAATGCCTTGAAGTCCCCCCGCTGGTACAGGTAAGCGCCCAGGCTCATGACATTACGCAGCTCGCTGAGCACCTGAACATCGGTATCGCCGAACTTGACCAGCTGCCCGTCCGGTGCCAGCAGATGCATCGTGACGACATACATCTTCTCCAGCGTCTCCCGGTATTCTCCGGCATCGATGCCGAGCTTCTGGTACAGAACCACCAGTTCATACAGCTCGCGCATGACGATCAGGTGGTAATTCGGGCTGCCCTCGAACTGTACCCCGTCGGGGTAGACGTTCTCAAGGATGTATCCCGGCAGCTTACGCCCGGCGTATTCCAGCCACTCGGCGGAATCCTTCAGCTCAGGCAGAAGCAGCGCCGTCTGAGTCAGCCCCCGGAGCTGCATGCAGACATGATTGCCGCCGCTCGCATGGTATTTGCGCACATATTCGCCGTGCTGCTGGAAGGACTGAATCAGCTTCAGCTTCACCTCAGGCTCGAAGGCCGGAGAGCCGAAGAAGGTAATGAAGGCTTCCGGCAGCATGAACATCCGCACACCGGCCGAGAGGGGGTCCCAGCTACAATGCTCCGCCCGGAACGTACCATCCACCGGCATAGGGTTATCGTCAATGAAATGACTGATCATATCATTGAAGCATTTGGCGTATTTATCATCCCCGGTCAGCGCGTAGGCTCTGGACAGACGCTTCACATAGACGAACCGGGTCAGATGCAGCTGATACTGCGAGCTGTCGAACAGCCAGCTGTTCCAGTCGTAGCTTCCGTTCCGGAAGACCACTCTTTTCCCTTTGAACAGGGGGATATCTCCCTCCACAATCCGGTCCGCCTCGGTAATATCCTGCTGCGCCTCCTCCTCTCCGCTGTAATGGCTGGCAGCGTACGCCTTCAGCTTGGGAACATCCTTCACATCAAAGTAGTATCTTCCGTTGTTACCCGCTGCAATGACTTCTAAATAAGCATCCCGTGCACCGGGGACATCGCCTATATCCAGCTTAGCCGCTACTCCGGCAAGCTCCAGTCTGGTCAAGTCCAGCCTCGTGCTTAAGAATTCTTCAGCAGATAACTGCGGCTTAGTGTATGCGGGATTGTGCCGCAGATCTTTATACCCCATAGTCAATTCTATCATCACCTTTATCTTCGCGGATCTCTCCGCCTGAGTCTATTCCTTAATCGAACCAAGCATTGCTCCCTTGGCAAAATACTTCTGCAGGAACGGGTACACTATGACGATAGGCAGCATCGCCAGCAAAATGGCCGCATTCTGGACATTGGGTCCAAGGTTGGCCGCAAGCGAAGCATCCACCGCTGCCTCTGCCGAGATATTGGAGGCGCTGATCGCCACCATCTGCCGTAGGAGCGGTTGAATCGGCCAGCGTGTCGTATCATTCAGATAGATAACCGCCGAGAAGAATTCATTCCAGAACTGCACCATGAAGAACAGGGTGAACGTGGCGATAATCGGCTTGGACAGCGGCAGCACGATCGAGTAGAGAATCCTGAATTCCCCCGCCCCGTCTATTCTTGCCGCTTCGTCCAGACTCTCAGGCAGGCTCTGGAAGAACGAGCGGATGACCATGATATTGAAGGCACTGGAGGCTGCCGGAAGCACTACCGCCCAGTAAGAATCGATCAGACCCAGATTTTTGACGACCAGATAGTTCGGAATCATGCCCCCGTGAAAGATCATCGTGAAGAAAATAACCAGGAGCATGATCCGGCGTCCGGGCAGAAATTTCTTCGACAGGGCATAAGCCAGTGTAATCGAGACAAACAGGCTGAGCACCGTGCCCATCGCCGTGATAATTACAGAGTTCTTGACGGAGGTCAGGAACGTATTCGCATTCAGCAGATAGCTGTAGGCGTCCAGTGTCCAGTGCTTGGGCCAGATGAAGAAATTCCCGGCCATCGAATCTCCCGGCGGACTGAACGAGACCGCGATAATATATAGAAAAGGCAGAATAACCAGCAAGCTGATTAAGCAAATCATGACTACAATAATGGTGTCAAACCAGGTTGCCTTAAGCTTCATAACCTCTCCACTCCTGTTCTTGTTCTAGAATATGCCTTCCTCACCCAGCAGCTTCGCCGCATAATTGGCCCCGAGGACCAGGATCAGACTGGCAACGGATTTGAACATGCCTACGGTAATCGCGAAGCTGTAATTGAATTGCTCCAGACCGACATGGTAGACGAACAGATCGAAGACATTGGAGACATCCAGGTTAAGGCTATTGGTCATCAGGAAGATCTGCATGAAGTTGGAGTCCATCGAGGAGCCCAGACGGAGCAACAGCAGAATCACGATGGTCCCTTTGATGCCGGGGAGGGTGATATGCCAGATGCTCTGCAGACGGCTCGCTCCATCCACCTTGGCTGCTTCATACTGCTCAGGGTTAATTCCCGCCAGTGCCGCCAGGAAGATAATCGTGCCCCAGCCCGCATCCTTCCAGATGGACTGGAAGATGACCAGCGGCCGGAACCATTCATTGCTAACCAGGAAGTTGGCGCTGCCGTCGAACCACTGGCCGAGGTAATGGTTAATGACGCCCGAAGGCCCGAAGAAGGAAATCGTAATCCCGTAAATCACGACCCAGGAGAGAAAATGAGGCAGATACACGATGGTCTGCGAGACACGCTTGAACACCTTGAGCCGCACTTCATTCAGGAGCAGCGACAGGAGGATCGTGAAGGGGAAATAAATGATCAGATTCAGCAGACTGATCAGCAGCGTATTTTTCAGCAACATATAGAAATCGGAGGTTCCGAAAAATTGTCTGAAATTATCCAGCCCCACCCAGGGACTGTCCATCATGCCCTTAAACGGGCTGTATTCCTTGAAGGCCAGAATGAGTCCTGTCATCGGAATGTAATGAAAGGTGAGAAAGTAGAGAATACCCGGTGCTGCCAGTAAGTAAAAAGGCCATAGCTGATGAAACCGTTTGGGTCGTAAAGCTCTCTGCACAGGCTAAACCTCCTTATCCAAATGGGCAAAAGAAAGGGGAAAGCCCCCTCCTTTGCCTCTGTATATAGTGTTGTTGTATTACTTCGCGGAATGCTCTGCGTTATACTGGTCCTGCAGTTCCTTGGTGATCTGCACGCCCGGACCCTCCGTCCAGGTATCAATCTCCTTCTGCACATCCTCCCAGGCTCCCTCGCCCAGCACATACTTCGTCATGACCGCACTCATCTTCTTATAGCTGTCCGGATTCTTGCTGGCGTACTGTGAGTTGTAGCTGAGGAACGGATTCTCCACCCCGATTTTGCTGATCGTATCGAGAGTTGTCTTTTGCAGCGCCAGGATGTCCGGCTCCTTGGAGTTGGCGTATACATATGGATCTGCGCGGTTCTCCAGGATGAAATTGTTCGGCTTATCCAGCTCATACTGCTTCTTCTGCTCCTCGGTCTGCACCGCAACCCCATTCTTGAAATCGCTGGAATGGATGCTGGTGACTCCCGCTTTGGAGAACGCTACATTCTCTTCAGAGGCCGTGAAGTCAAGGAAGTCTACAATCTGCTGCACCTTATCCTCCGGCACGGAGCTTGGAACCGCCCACAGTCCGTAGTACCCGGATAGTACAGAAGCGCCCTTCTGTCCGTTCGCGCCTTCAAGCACATCGACAATCGCGATTTCGGCCTTCGGGTCTGTCTGCTTCAGCTTTTCTACGTTGGTCTCTACAATATCACTGACATTCCCGACAAAAGCACCCGCTGTGCCCGCAAGGAACTTACTCCGCGCCTGCCCCTGGTTCTTCAGTACCGGCGCATCCTTGTCGATCAGGCCCTTGCTCCACGAATCTCTCAGCCATTCCAGGAATGCCTTGTATTCAGGCGTCTGGAAATCACGGACCACGTTGTCGCCGTCCAGCTTCCACACATTAGGAATGCCAAAGGCATACTGGATCGGGAGGACACCCGAGAACGGCCCGGGGCTGTTCACACCGTCTGAACCGTAGATCGTGAACGGGATGGTTTTGCCGCCGCCTGCCGGGTCCTTCTCCTTGAACACCGCAAGCGCATTCGTCAGCTCATCCATGGTCTTCGGAACCGGCAGATTATATTTATCCAGCCAGTCCTTGCGGATCAGGATATTGGCTTCGCCTCCGCCGTACAGACCGCGCGGCCGGGGAATCCCGTAGGACTTGCCGTCAATCTTGGCACCATTCCAGACCACCTCATCAATCTGGCTGATATTCTTGGTCTTCGCAAGGTAAGGCGTCAGGTCATGAAAAGCGCCCATTTTCACGAGGTTGTTGAATTTATCATCCTTGCCGCCATCCATCAGCAGCAGATCATAGGAATCTCCGGCCGATACTGCCACAGAGAGCTTATCCGTATAGGCTTCGGATGGTACGAAGGTTACGTTCAGATCTACATTGCCGCGCTTCTCCAGATCCTCCAGTGCCTTGTTGTTCGTCATCTCCGGCGGATTGCCGAAAAGAATGGTCATGGCCTTGATGCTGGCCGGCTTGCTAGCCGCACCGCTTGGTGTACTGCCTTCCGGTGCCGCTGTGCTGCCTGCCGCTGAATTATTACCGCTGCCGCAGCCCGCCAGTGCAGTTACCATCAACGCCGCCGAAGCTACAAGCGGTACAAGCTTTTTTGTAATATTCATTGTCATCCCCCATTTGCTTGTATTGATTGCGTTTACATCGTGCTTACACTTTGGATTATAGAAGACGCCGGAGCTTAAGAACATGCCGGATTCCAGCCAAAGTGTCACCATTTTTAAGATTTGCCGGGCCGCAGGTATCTCCATGTCCGCCAATGTACTATAATCTGTTTAGGATAGCCTGCCCGGTATCCGTAGTCCAAAACCCTTAACGGATGTGACGCTATGAATTCACCGTTTTTCAGCTTTTTGCGGCGGAGCTTCTATATTAAGATGATTGTGGTCATGTTCGCCATCTCGGTGGTTCCGCTGATTGTGCTGTCCTTCATCTCTGTAAGCGTATCCAGCACGACGGTGGAGCAGCAGGTGAACCGCCTGAATGCCCAGCTCGTCAATCAGGTCGTGGACCGGATTGAATTAACCATGACCCGGCTGCGGGAGCTCAGCGAGCAATACTCGCGGATCTCGTCCATTCAGAGCGCGCTGGTATCGCCTTCTGCCCAATATTTTGAAGAGGTGGTCCGCAAAAAGGATCTGATCTCCGTGCTCAGCGGCGCGTCCGCCATCATCGGGAATGTGGAGGGCCTACAGGTCTATTCCGCCGTTACAGGAGAGGTTCTCTCCTCCACGGAAGCCCCGGCCATGCTGGAGGAGTCCCCGTACCGGCCGCTGATTGAAGCGTATCTGGCTTCGGGACGGCCGAATCTTTTTCTGGACAAGCATTCGCTGCCTGAGCTGGCTATTCTGAATTCGTCTACCTATTATATCTCACGCGTTCCCTTCGACTTATATAAGGACCTGAAGGGCGTGCTGCTGATCTCCATGAATAATAGCCAATACCAGCAGCAGATTGAGAATATCCAGCTTGGAAGCGAGGGCTCTATCTCCCTGCTGACGGAAGACGGCCTGACCATTGCCACGACCAGCAAGCTGGATAAGCAGGCGGATAAGCAGCGGGTTCAGGAGATTCTGGGGCGCTGGAAGGAGCTGAAGCGCCCGGATCAGTTCGCGGCAGGCTCCTCTATTGTCTCTGTCAAGCAGACCTCCACCTACGACAAGTGGATCGTGCTCTCGGAGATTCCGTCCAAGGAGCTGACGGCCAGCGCCGAGATTATCCGCCGGACGGTTACTTATTTTCTGCTGATTCTGGTCTGTCTGGGGGCGCTCTGTGTGGTCGGCTTCGGGTATCAGCTCTACCGGCCTCTACAGGCTGTGAAGCGGCAGGTCGATGCTCTGAAAAAAGGGAATTTCGATGCCCGGGTCACCCATTTCGCCAATAATGAAATTGGGGATCTGGGCCGGATGCTCAATACCATGGCTGTCCGCATACAGGATCTGCTGGCAGACCTGCATGATTCGGAGGATCTGAAGCGCAAGCTGGAGATCCGGGCGCTGCAGTCGCAGATCAACCCCCATTTCATGTACAATACCCTCAATACGATCCGTATGTTCGCCATGATGAAGGATTATGAGAAGATCAACTCCCTGATGGGACGGCTGGTGGCCTTGCTGCGGTATTCGATGGAGAATTTCGAGCAGACGGTGCAGCTCCAGCAGGAGCTTGATTATCTGGCGGATTATGTCGGGCTGCTGAATATGCGCTACAAATGCCAGATTCATCTGGAGGCTGAGATTGAGGAGCCGCTGCGGGGCATGATGATTCCGAAGCTGGGTCTGCAGCCGCTGATTGAGAACTCCGTGTTCCACGGCATTCTCCCGCGCAAGGCACCGGAAGGGCATATCCGTGTGCGCGTATACAGAAGTCCCGGCGGGAGCCATATTATTGTACAAGTCGAGGACGACGGGAACGGTCTGGAAGAGGCTGAGCTGAGGAAGCTGCAGCTCCATCTCCAGCAGGAAGAGTCTGCCGAGAACATCGGACTGCAGAATGTATGGATGCGTATGAAGCTGCTGTTCGGGGCGGAGACACAGATCCTGCTCACCAGCGCTCCGGGCGAAGGCTTGACCATCCGCATGCTGCTGCCGTCCGGGAACGTTCTGATTAAGGAGGAACATCATGAATCACTATAGAGTTGTCCTTGTGGAGGACGAGATTCCGGCAAGAACGGTCTTCCGGCATTTCATTGAAGAGCGCGCTGACCTGTTCACCCTTGTCGGCGAAGCTGAGGATGGCCGGGACGGGCTGGAGCTGTTCCTGAAGCATAAGCCGGAGCTGATTGTTACCGACATTACAATGCCGGGCATGAACGGGCTGGAGATGCTGCGCGAGATCGAACGGAGCGGGGCACCTGCCCCGCAGATCATTATCCTGACTTGTCATCAGGATTTCCACTATGCCCAGCAGGCCATTCATCTGAAGGCGGCTTCCTACCTGATTAAGGATGACTGCCTCTCCGATCCGGGCCTGCTGACCCGGACGATGGAGGAGCTGGCAGTCCTGGCGGATTCACGCGGCGAGACGAGAGACAATTATCTGCAGCTGGAGCAGCAGGTTCGCCTGAGCGAAGTCGAGATCGAGCAGAGCCTGTTCCTCGACATGCTGCGCAGCCCGGCGGCTGAAGCCAAGTGGCTGC
Source organism: Paenibacillus sp. FSL P2-0089 (assembly GCF_038595095.1). Taxonomy (NCBI): domain Bacteria; kingdom Bacillati; phylum Bacillota; class Bacilli; order Caryophanales; family Paenibacillaceae; genus Paenibacillus; species Paenibacillus sp. FSL P2-0089. The sequence goes on along the minus strand of NZ_CP152006.1, from coordinate 852,880 downwards.
GCAGTCTTGCGGACTCGCAGCTCCCGCTTCACGGCCAGGGCTTCATGACCCTGCTGCTGGAGCTGGACCGCAACTCCCTGCGCTTCCCGATCGACCAGCTGGAGGAGCTGAAGCTGTGGCAATTCGCCGGGGTGAACGTGCTGAAGGAGCTGCTCGGCAGCATAGGCCCGCATAAGGTTATCGCCCTCGACAAAGGGCGGTTCCTTGCCCTGTATACCGACAGCTTCAAGACGGAGAGACCCCGCTTCCTGGAGCAGGTGCTGGAATCCTTGGCCGCGAATCTCCGGATGAGCTGCATCGCCCTGCTGTGCAGCTTCGAACAGGGACTGGAGGACCGGCCGGAGGCACTGAAGCGGCTGGCTTCGGCGCCGTATCCGTTCTTTTACCGCTGCAATGAGCTTATCGGCATTGGGGAGTGGGGGCAGCTCTCCAGCTTCCAGCGGATTCCTGAGCCGCAGAGCCGCTTCTGGAGCAAGGTGCTGAAGAAAGCGCTGCTGGAGCCGCATCTCAGCACGGCAGCTCTGGAGCAGGAGCGCCAATCCCTGCACCGTCAGGCGATGGAGCAAGCCTGGGACCCGGAGCAGATCAAGTCCCTATATCTGCGAGTCTTTCTGGATATGAGCCATAACGTTATTGGGGCGGAAGGCGGGGCGGATCTCGAAGCAGAGCTGCGTGTACAAATCGAGCTGTGCCAGACATTCAACGCTGTACATGAGATCACCTGCGATCATTTCCGTAAGCTTCAGCAGCTTCAGGAGGGCGGCCGGAAGATCGATGCCTCCATCACACGTATCATTCAACAAATGCGCGAAGATCTCAGCTATCCCTACAAGCTGGAGGAGCTGGCCGCTTCGATCAATTACAGCGTGCCCTACTTCAGCTCCATGTTCAAGAAGGCCGTCGGCGAGAGCTTTGTCCAATACCTGACCCGCCTGCGAATCGAACAGGCCAAGCTGCTGCTGCTCACCACCGACCACAAAACCTTCGAAATCTCCGAATCCATCGGCTTCGAGAATTACCGGTCCTTCAACCGGATCTTCAAGAAGGAGACCGGCGTCTCCCCCTCCGACTACCGCCGGCAGGGAACACACAGCATATAAATTGGACTATGGGGCCATCGGCTGGGCGATTGTGGTCGGTTTTTCGATTACATTTGGCCTACGCGCCGCCTTCCGTCCAATTGTAGTCGGTTTTTCGATTACATTTGGCTTACGCGCCGCCTTCCGTCCCATTGTAGTCGGTTTTTCGATTACATTTGGCCTACGCGCCGCTCCCGGTCCTATTGTAGTCGGTTTTTCGATTACATTTGGTTCATAGGCGGTCGGCACGCCGATTGTAGTCGGTTTTTCGATTACATTTGGTCCATGGGCCAGCGGCTGTCTGATTGTGTCCGGTTTACCGTAAACAACCCCCGCCTTCACCGGAAATCCGGTGAGGACGGGGGTTGCTCTTGTTAACCTGTAATCATCCGTCAGGAACGGCGGTTCACGAACATCAGCATAAGTGCGGAGATGACAATGATCGAGCCGACCCACATCCAGGCCAGCGTCATATTGCCGCCATCCACTGCTACATAGATCGCGGTAGGCACGGTCTGGGTGCGTCCCGGAATATTGCCCGCCACCATAATCGTTGCCCCGAACTCGCCCAGCCCGCGGGCGAAGCCGAGGACATAACCGGCAGCCAGCGAACGCCCGGCCAGCGGCAGGGTCACATAGCGCAGCACCTGAAGCTCGCTGGCTCCCTGCGCCCTCGCTGCATCCTCAAGGTCCTTCTCTACCCCTTCGAAGCCTGCCTTGACCGTGCGGTATACCAGCGGAAAAGCAACCACAACAGCGGCAATGACTGCCGCCCCCCAGGTGAACAGAATCGTTTGCTCCGTGAACTGTTCATACAGCCTTCCGATCCAGCTTCGCCGGCCGAGGATCACCAGCAGGACGAAGCCGACCACGGTTGGCGGCAGCACCAGCGGCAGCAGCAGGACCGTTTCGACCAGGCTGTGTCCGAAGAACCGGCTTCCCGCCATCTTCCGGGCAGCCAGTGTGGCCAGCAGGAACACGATCATACTGGTTAATACCGCAATCTTGATTGATAACCAGACCGGGGCGAAAAAGTCGGTCCAATTGATCTCCATCTATCTTCACCCCATCTTAATGGTAGTTAGTTATTTAGCCAATTGAAAGCCGTAGCCGGTGAAGACGGAACTTGCAGCAGCAGTCTGCACATAACTGTAGAACGCTTTGGCCTCCGCCTGATGCTTCGAATCCTTAACAATGCCCACCGGATAGTTAATCGCCTTGTGTACATGGCCGCCCACCGTCAGGGCGATCTTCACCTTCTTCGAGGTTAACGCATCCGTCTTGTAGACAAACCCGGCATCTGCATTGCCTGTCTCCACATAAGACAGCACCTGGCGGACATCCTTGGCGAAGACCAGCTTGCTTTGCAGCGTATCCCATACCTTCTTCGCGGTCAAGGACTGCTGAGCGTATTGTCCGGCCGGTACCGATTCCGGCTGGCCTACGGCTACCTTTTTGAAGGCTGGAGCGGTAAGGTCAGTAATGGTTGTAAGCTTCGTGTTCGAATCGGAAGGCACAACGGCGACCAATTGATTCTTCAGCAGCGCCTTGTGGTCTGCAATCAGCCCTTTATCCACCAACGCGTTCATCTGCTTATCGCCTGCCGAGAAGAACAAGTCGGCCGGTGCTCCCTGCTCAATCTGCTTCTGTAGCGTACCTGAGGCGCCATAATTGAACACCAGCTTAATCTCAGGATGCTGCTTCTCATACTGCACAGCAATCTTGTCCAGACTATCCTGCAGACTCGCTGCTGCGGAGACAATAATCTCCGTCTTCTTCACTGCCGCCTCAACCTCTCCTGCTGAACCCGCCGACACGCCCGCCACCATAAGCAGCACCAACAATCCCGCTAACCACTTCTTCAGCACACTCCATACCTCCCAATCCCTATTCTTTATTTTGATCATATTCTAGCAAGTTAAATCGAATTATACAATGCATTTGATTATGTTTGTATATGTTTAGTTATAATTAGTATCAAAACACCCCCACAAAGTGCAGCTTTAGCTTCGATGATGACTCAGGTACTTTGCGGGGACCCCAAAACATATAAATCCTAACAAAATAGGGACTCCCCTAATCCATACAACAAAAAAACCCCGCCCTATGTATAGGGAAGAGGCCTGTTCTAAGTCTATTCGCACTAAACTTCTCACCAGTTCCAGTTATTCGACCTTGAAAGCAACCTTGAAGCTTCCCTTGGCATCTTCCCCCTTGATTTCAATCCGGTATTTCCCGTCCTTCCCGGCTTCCACCTTCTCGGTACCTGATTCATTGGTTACCAGTTCAGTAAGCACCTCATTATCCGGCCCGTATAACTTTATGGACAGCTGGCCCTTTTCCACCTTGGATTTGTAATCGATGCTGATCGTTTCGCCGCTTTTCATGCTCAGCTTCTTCTCCTCTGTGCCCGTAAAAAGCTTGTAGGAGCCGCTTATTTTGCTCTTCGTGCTGGACCCGACGTACATTATTTTCTTGTCACAGGAAGTCAGCAGCACCGACGCCATGACGATCAAAATACCCAGTTTCATCCATTTATTCTTCATATCCCTAACACTCCCAGGTTTAGATTAGAAGGCCGCAGTGCGGACAACGGATACCCTCATTGCCTGCATTAGATGCTATGTGAATGTGATGCTGTTTCCTTGCCAGGAGATACAGAATCAGACCGATGAAATTAGGGATATAGATGACCGCAGTCACCCACAGCCAGGCATTCATCCGCCGCCGCGAGGCATCTTTATAAATGAATACCGCGATTAGCACATTCAGCCCCAGGAACAGCAGGGCCAACAGGCTTATCACGATGAGCCAGGTCAGATTCTCCTCCATAAACTCGCCCATATAGGGGCTTATAGCGTACCCCAGCGCAATACAGCTTACCAGGATGGTTGCTGTAAGCGCCCAAAAAACAAATTTCTCAACGGTTAAGTGAGCTTTCATAAGACCCTCTCCCGCCTCCCATAGTACTGTACAACAGCAATGTTCCGGCGACCATTGGAGACAGGATGAACAGCAGTCCCATGCTGATCTTCCATTGCATGGCAGCCGGACCGGCCAGGAAATACAATCCCAGCACCAGGAATACCAGCCATTGCAGGACCATTAAAATGGACAGTACACCCATGGTCCTGTGCCCTTGTATCCGCCGAATCGTATTAGAGACAAGCTCTGGTGATGGCGTGAGCGGCAGATTGAAATATTCCGTCAGCAGCCGGTCTTCGTCTCCGGACTCCTTCATTTAGTTCATCTCCTTCATTAGCTTGTGCAGCAGCTTCTTGCCATGATTTAATCGGGATTTGACAGTTCCGAGGGGAACTCCCAGCACCTCCGCTATGCCCTCATAGCTGAACTCCTCATAGTAATACAGCACGAGAGGGGCAAGGTAGCGTTTGGGCAGACTCCGCAGGCATTCCTCCAGGAACCGGTGCTCCTCATGCCGCAGCAGATCCTCTTCTGCCAGTGGAGCCGGGTCTCTAATATGTATAAGCTCCGCATCCGAGGACAACCAGGTCCAAAGGGAATACACGCTTTTCCACTTCCGGTAGCGGTCACGGTACATGTTGAAGGCCACCTGGAACAGCCAAGGCTTAAAGGGACGCTCCGCATCATACTTCTCCAGCTTGCGGAGCACACGTACCCATACCTCCTGAAACAAATCCTCCGCATCCTGCCGGTTCAAGGTAAGATGGCGGCAGAACCGGTATAAATCATCCCTATACCTGACAATGAGAAGCTCAAGATGCTCCTGTTGACCGGACTTGCATCCTTCAACGAGCTGTTTGTCGGTCATCATCTGTTCTCCGCCCACCCTTTCAACCTACATTACGAAGCGTTTCAGATATTGTTCGAAAATTCACAAAGTTATTTTTGGGAAAAATAGGGCTTCGTTTCACAGAACGCTGAGAAACGAATCTCCCATTCGGGAACCACGTTGGGCTAATTTTGAACTAAGGTTTAGCCCTGACCCGAGGACAGGAGGGGGTTGGCTTAATTGTATTTTGTACAACTAAAATATCCTGTTCATAAACCTTTCCACGTTTAGTTGTATTTCGTACATTTAAAAGGCAGCCTTCTCCCGTTTATCAGCTAATTGGGCAGCTTTAGTTGTACAGAATACAGTTAGAAGATGAAACTATGCCTTTTGGCTGCTTTTAAGTGTACATTCTGCAACTAACACAGGAAACCACCTTCTGTTAAAATAAAGAGCTGCCCCAAGCAGCCATTGATATGGCTTGGGACAGCCCTTGCTAATACCTTCTATTCAGATTCAATTCTTCATCCGCGGGTCCAGCACATCCCGCAGGCCGTCGCCCATCAGGTTGGAGCCGAGGACGGTCAACCCTTGGCCCGGACCAGCCGGCCATAGGTGGGAATGTTGACGATGACAATCGCGTAGAGCACCATCCACTGCCGGAACCTCACCGCGGTCCGTTAAAAAGTGGGTATGCAGGTTTTCAATGCTCAGAATCGGCTGGATCAAGTCTCTCCCTCTTTTCTGTTAAAAATTGAACGAAGGTCAAATGACTGCTCAGGAAAACTATTTAAAAAGTTAGATATATTAACCAATACCTAACATAATAAGTAATATAATTAACTTTAAATACATATTACTGTTATTTAATGTATAACTTTACTATGGATGTCCTATCTAGGCAAGGAAAATTTGTACATATAACTAACCCTATGAATTTTATATGAATATATTAGAGCATAAAAGTGTGAGGAAAATATACCTGCAGTTATTTGTACAGCGACAGCCACTTCTCCAGTTGTTGCTTCAGCACATCCCGGTAATATAGCGGCTCCATAATCTCAGCCTCTTCCTTGTATTTCATAATCCAATGAACGAAGCCGATATCCTGCTCCACAGCGACCTTGAAATGCAGGCTGCGGTTCTGGCGGTCCACCCTGCTCGGCTTCACAAACATCTCCTCCTGCTTCAGCCGTTCCATCATCCGCTGCGAGAATTTGACTCTGAATTCAACCTGCAGGCTGTCCTGTTCCAGGGACCACTTCTGCTCCATGAAGGACTGCAGATCGAACTGGTCTTTGGAGAACCACCTGTCCAGCGGATTGACACTGGAGAAGCCGTTAATATGAAAGGTACGGATGATCCCGAAGCGGTGACAGAAACCAATCAGGTGAAAACGATTCTCTAGCGGGACCAGGCAATAGGGATCAATCCGGATACCTTTTTCTTCGTAGGCATTCTCACTATAGTCAGCCTGTATGCTTCTCTGCTTCATTACGGCATCCAGAATGTCGGTCAGAAAGAGGGGCTGGTCTCCCTGAGATCTGCTACTTTCCGTCCAGTTTGGTCCGGCTTCCTTTTTCGTACGCTCCATTGTTTCTTCCCTTTCTGCCTTTTGCTTATAACCTGCCGCCATCACTTTCTCGTATGCGTCTTCAAAGCCCGGGGGCAGCAAAGGTTTGATCTCCGCCATAATACTGCGCAACTGTGAAAAAGCCTCTTCTTCCTCTTCTGACCAATCCAAGGGGTACAGCGCGAAATTACCGATAAAAGCATACCCCTTGCCATGTCCCATATGAGTAATGGGGATATGCATGGCACTGAGCGCATCCATATCCCGATAAATCGTTCTCTCGCTGTTGCCGCATCGTTCCGCCAGCTCACGGGCCAGAATTCCCGGTTTGGCTTGAACTAGCGTAATGATGCGCATCAGCCGGATCAATCGGTCTGTCATATTCAGTTCTCCTTGACTTATGGTAAAATAGACCCATTATTTTTAAATAAACTAGTTATATATATCTATAACCAAGGATGTAATAACCGAGATAAGAAAATATAATAGAACTATTTTACTATGTTACCACATTTAGATATTACGCATTTCTTAATCTGCTCCGCCCGGTGTGATTCTATATTTGAGCCCTATGTATGGGTAATTCCTATTCTATCTACGCAGCTTCCCAGCAATTATCTCATTCCTATCCTGCTGAGCGGCAGATGCTCTGCCTCCAGTCTTTTATACAGCGCTTCCGCTTCTCTGAGCAGCTGCATATCCCCGGAACGGGCAGCCATCAGGAGTAGTTGATCGGCCTGCCTGCGAAGAATATCTGCGGGTACCTCAGGCTTGTTCTTCATCCGGGCCTCCTGGGCTTCCGCGATTAGCGACTCTGTCTGCAGCAGCACCAGATGCTTCTCCACATGGAAGCAGGAGCCTGCCCCCAGCAGGCCGGTATGATGGGAATATTCGATTCCCAGCTTCTTGAGCGGCAGCTCGCGGATACGTTCCACCGTAGGCTGCTTGTATTGCCATTGCAGCCAGAGGGCTTCATGTATGCCTGCAGGCATACCAGCCATCATGAATTCCAGGGCGATGTACCTGCGCTGCCCGGAATGGATTTTGCCAAGCTTCAGGAGCAGTGACCTCCCCTCTCCTTCTTCTGCACTACAGCCGTAACATCCTGTTACCTTGACATGACTTTCGAGCCAGACACGCAGCTCAATATCCCGGGCTACCACCTTGCGGCTCTTCTTGCGGGAATCCTCCCCTTGTAGCGCTCCCTTCCACTCCACGAGCAGCACTATTTTCTTGGCACCGCCTGCCAAAATACGCTCCTGGCTCCATGTAAACAACGTCTGAATACTTGCTTGCATATTTCCACCTCTTTCTTAATTTGGGTCTTCTATTAATGTACCAATATTGGCGGACAACTCCTTGTCATGGAATGTATGTTCGGTCCTATAATATCGACAAAAAAAGAGCCAACCTACCCCAAAAGGTGATTGCCTCTTTATGAAAGTCTATTCTTTTGTCAAAATATGACGAACAAAGTTTTACGCATTACATCAATCGGACCCGTCTGCCCGCCTTCTCATGCCGGAAGAACAGCCCAAGGGCCCAGGTTGCACACAGCAATGCGAAGAGGAAGAACAGGAGTGACCACACTGGGGCCGGTAAAATGGTCAATCTGGCCAGATTCGCCGCGTCCCCTGCCCGGGAAGGCGTCACGACGGAAGCATAGACCAGGAATAAGGTCCCCATCACAGACTCCTCCAGGGTCAGGAACGCAAGAAACAGATAGTACACCTTGCTGACCTTCGGCCAGAGGAACAGCATCGCAGCATTCAGCAGAATGAAGCCGCTCAGCCAGATCATCCCGAAGCCGCCCCGTACATACAGCACAAGCATAATCAGCGCGACCAGGCTGGTCAGAACAAGCCCCCATTCCCGCTTATCTCTACTATAGAAATAGAAGAGCAGCAACGCGAACAGTGAAGCCAGAGGATAACCCGCCAGCGACACCAGGATCGCCTTGCCTCCGGCAGCAATCGCCGAATAGGTCACACCGCTGTGATCAGAATACAGCTCAATGCGCAGCACATTGCCGGAGAGCAGCAGAGTCATCAGCGCGTGGCCGAATTCATGGAACATGGTATCCAGATTACGGAATAAGGAGGAGAACGGAATAAACCGGGTCAACAGGGCGGAGCCCGCCAGGAACAACAGTGTTTTGAGCCATCTATTCATTGAATACAGCCCCTTTCCGTTCACAGTATACGTTAATTTGCAGTTACACTCAATATTATGGAAACCATCCCTGCCTTAACGCTGTATTACCTCTTGGTTCTCTCCATAGACACAAAGGGTAATTATGCCTACAGTCGCCCGGGTTGTTCAAACAGCAAGCAGCTATGATAAAATAGGAGGACAATTAGCTCTAACAGGTGGTGATCAGCTTATGAAAAGACGGGTAACAGGAGTGATGCTGAGGCTGCTGGGTTCTTCCCTGCTTATGCTTGGCCTTACTCTCACTTGGCCTGCCCCCCAGGCCAAGGCCAATTATCTGAATGATATATACAATGGAATACAGAGCTTCTCGGAGCTTCCCGGAGAAGTCACCAAGCTGCAGGAGAGTTACCAGAAGACTGCAGAAGAGCTTCAGCAGACGAAGGAGGATCTCGGTGAAGCCAAGGAGCAGCTGACGGACAGCCTGCAGCAAATGCAGACGTATCAGTCCCAGAATGCTGCCCTGCAGGAGCAGAACCGCCAGCTCAGCCAGGTCGTGGACGAACTGAAGAATGACCGCACGGCGAGAGAGAACTACTTCAACCGGATCAAGGTGACGGTCATCTCCGGGATTGCTCTTCTGCTGGGCTACTTCCTGTTGATCCGGGTGCTGCGCTTCACGATGCGGTACCGCTCTAGAAGAAGCGACCGGCTGCGTTAAGGAGGATGAAGAATGAACATTGACATTCAGGATGAAGGCGACAGCGGCAGCGGACAGGCGGTTGCTTTTACTGTTCAGGAGAACGAGGAGGTCCATGTGCTGCATCCGCAGCAGATTATTGCTTACCAGGGCCCTTCGGCGGGACGGGCCGACCGGTTCATGGATGTGAAGGGCATGTACCGCAAGCGCAAGCTGATCCGGGCGGATCTGACCGGCCCTTGCCGGTTCACAGCCGCGCTGCCGCCCGGCTACCGGGTCAAGACCATCCAGCTCGACAGCAAAAGCGATCTGCTCTACGACTTCAGGCACCTCTTCTTCTACAGCAAGGGCGTCACGATGCAGACGAGAGTGCTGAGCATGAAGAATATGCTGATTACCCGGGATATCGTCAAGGTCAAATTCTCCGGCCGCGGCAGCATCGGCATTCTGACGGAGGGCACGGTCTGCGAAGCCGAGCTGCATCCCTTCGATCCGCTCTATGTCGATGCCGGCAGTATTATCGCTTATCCCGAGAATGCCAAGCTTGAGCTGACGGTGTACGGCAACCATCTCGCCAGCCAGCATATGAGCTATCACTGGAAGATGACCGGCCACGGGCCTGTGCTGTTCCAGGCCGGACGCCAGAGCAGACGCTTCGAGCGCGACAATAATGAAGACGGTATTATCAAACGCTTCCTGCGGGAAGCCCTGCCCTTCGGCGGTGTATTTATTAAGTAAGTAAAGAGCGCCCGCAGGTATAACGCGGGCGCTCTTCTATATGTCCTATGCCGGAATTACGCAAGGTAAGCGTTCAGCATCCAGGCTGTCTTCTCTACACTTGTCCGGATGCCAATCAGCAGATCGGCGGTAGGCTGGTCGCTGGCCTCCTCTGCGCTAGTAATGCCCTGCTTCAGCTCTTCAGCTACGGCAGCGAAGTCTTGAACCAGCTGTGCCACCATTTCCTTGGCGCTCTCACCGCCGGCAGCTTCCTTCAAGCTGGAGAGCTTCAGGTACTCTGCCATCGTAGAAGCAGGACGTCCGCCGATGGCAAGCAGCCGCTCAGCCAGCTCATCCACATAACCCGCAGCTTCATTGTACAGCTCTTCGAATTTCGCATGCAGGGTGAAGAATTGGGTTCCGCTGACATACCAGTGGTAGTGATGCAGCTTCACTCCCAGCAACGTCCAGTTCGCGGTCTGACGGTTCAGAACAGCATGCAATGCAGTGTGGCTGTTAACTTGTGTACTCATTTAAATAACCTCCCGGAATGTGTATTCTACAATACATTGTATTTAGACTCGTTCTAAATCTATATACAATTTAACACACTTTTTACTGTATTGCAATCTAATGTCCCGCATCCTTGATGTACTGCACATTCTAGCACTCCTCCGGGAGGCTATCCTATAATTTGAATCACAATTCTGCAAAAGCATATGGATTGACATAAATCACCCGAACCGGAAGAGAAGCTTACATCCTCCCGTAGGATGTCCCTTATACCGTAGGGATATCCGTCTCTGCCGCCCGTCCCAGTCCGCTGCGGAAGATGGCACGCATCTCCTCCCGCTTACTCTTGGGGCTAAGCACATATACCGTATCTCCGGGCTCAATCACCGTGCTGCCATGCGGCGTCACGATGGTCTTGTTCCGTATAATGGCCGTGAACAGAATATCGTCCGGCAGACCGATCTCTGCTATCTGCATGCCGGATATCGCCATCTGCCGGTCGATTCCGATATGATTGAATTCGGAATCAGTCTTCCCTAGCGCGACAAGCTCCATCAAGGATGGCTGGGACGCATGCTCCCGGCCCACCAGCCTCAGCCGCGAGGCCAGGGGTGAAATGGTTGTTCCCTGAATCACTGCCGAGGTCAGAACAACGAAGAATACGACATTGAAGAACAGCCTGCCATGCGGCAGCCCCGCGAGCAGCGGGTAGGTCGCCAGGACAATCGGGACGGCTCCCCGGAGCCCGGCCCAGGAGATCAGTGTCTTTTCACGGAAGGAGAACCGGGACAATAGCAGGCTGAGGAATACGCCGAGCGGCCTAGCTAGGGCCATCAGAATCACGGACAGCAGCAGCCCCTGCCAGGCCACAGCCGCCAGCTCCTGCGGGAAAACCAGCATCCCGAGCAGAATGAACATGGCAATCTGCATCATCCAGGCAAAGCCATGACTGAAATTCATAATGGTGCGGTGGTACATCAGCTCGGAATTCCCCAGCACCAGCCCCATGACATAGACAGCTAGCAATCCGCTGCTGTGTACCATAGCCGAAACCCCGTAAGTCAGAACTGCGAAGCCGACCGCCATGACTGGATACAATCCGGTGGAGTCCAGATTAATCCGGTTAATCAGGTACACCGCCAGCTTGCCGATGATGATCCCGACCAGCAGCCCTACCCCCATCTCCCAGAAGAACGACAGCACCAGACGCAAGACTGCGGTATCCGGGTGCTGCACCCATTCAATCAGTGACACAGTAAGGAATACAGCCATCGGATCATTGCTGCCGGATTCGGCTTCAAGCGTCGAGGTTAGCCGTTTGTCGATATTTTTGCCGCCCAGCACGGAGAATACCGCCGCTGCATCTGTGGAGCCGACAATGGCCCCGAACAGGAAGCTCTCCGCCCAGGGCACTCCAAGTATAAATTTGGCAAAAACACCGACGATCACCGCAGTCAGCAGCACTCCGAGAGTAGCCAGCGACAACGCCGGCTTCAGAATCGGGCGAATATCCTTCATGCTCGTCTGCATCCCGCCCTCAAACAGAATCACCACCAGGGCAAAAATGCCGGCAATCTGCGTGAGCGAAGCATTGTTGAAATAAATGAAATGGCTGAGTACCATGCCGGCTGCAATAAACAGGACCAGAGCAGGCATGCCAAAACGGGTGGAGAATTTGGTGGAGAGCACGGCGATCAGCAGCAAAGCCGCCAGCAGCAGGATGATTTGATCTGCAAGATGAGTCATGAACCGGTTCACACCTTCCCCGGAGCCGGGTATCCGCCTTAGCCCCATGTATTTTATAGTATGTGTATGATTCTGAGACAGAAAAAAACCCCGGTGGGCTGAATTCCACGGAGGTTATTATGCCGTCCTTCATTCTCTTGAATACACCTGCAGCTCCTGAATGGACCAGTAGTTGCCGCCGGAGCCTGTCTGGGTAATCTTGATATGCCGGGTCTTGACCGGGGCAAACGTAATCTTGGTCTTCTCCAGCTGGCCTTTGCCCACTGCGACCTGTCTCCAGCTCTTGGCATCCTCCGATACGTGGACAGTGTAGCCGCGCGGATAGTCATATGGCGATAAAGGGTAATCCATATCTATAGCTTCTACCGTATGTTCTGCGCCCAGATCAATCTGGAAGTACTCCCCCGAAGCCTGATGCTTGACCGTATCCCAGCGGGTCCGCCGGTCTCCGTCAATGGCACCTGCCGGATTGGAAGCCTCCTTACTCACACTGGACGTCACCTTCCAGCCTGCCCGGTCCAGCGGGACAAGTCCGGTTGCTGTAATCTGTGTCTTCTCTGACATCACACCAGAGCCGGACACTCTTACAGCATAAGTATAAAGTGTGCCTTCCTTCAGCTTGCTGTCGTTGTACTCGGTTCCCTTCACTGCTGTAGCGATGACCTTCAGCTTCTCGTCCGGGCCGTCCGCCCGGAGCACTTCATAGCTTGCTCCGGGGGCTTCCAGCCAGTTCAGATGCATCGATAATCCTTTGACAGCAGTCGCCTTCAGGCCCTGAGGCGCCATATCCGCCACCTCAGAGGAAGGCTCCAGAATGTACTGCACGCCTTCTCCCGGAGCCAGCGTCTCCGTGAATTCCAGCTCCGGCGAAGCAGCCCTGCCGGTTACATAGCTGCGGGCCTCCTCATAAGTATCGCCCTTGCCGAACCGTTCTCCTTCGTACTCCGTTTTCTTCGGCATAGTGACCTTGACCTTAACGGTCTGCTCCGTCTTCTCGAAATTGACGAAGTTCACCAGCACCTTGTTGGAGGTCGCCTTGCTGCCCGCCAGCGGCTCAAGCGTGGAGGTGTCCACTGCTCTTACGTAGACCAGCTTATCCTTCAGCTCCTCCTTATTGCTGATCTGGTAGGTCAGCGGAGTGCCGTGTGTAGCATAAGCCAGATCCAGCCTGCGCATGATACTGACGCGGGATTCTTCCCCTTCCTTGGTGTAGTAGATCTCTGTAGCCGCCGGATCATGATCCTCCAGATTGAAGCCGTATTTGAACAGGCTGAAATTCTTGAAGAAGGCGGCATGCTGCACGAACATCTCGGCATAGCCGATATGTGCCCGCATAATCCGGTCGAACACCGCTGAGGTCCGCTCCTTGGCCCCATATTGATACGCGTCCACATGGGAGTCCGAGGTGCCGAACTCGGTGGCGAGCATTTTTTTGCTAAGGCCGTCTACCGAGCCCCCGAAGGTCTTCAGGTTCTCCGTGAAGCTCCCGCCCTGTCCGAAAATATAGGAATCCCCATAAGAATGGCCATTCGTCAGATCCGTTACCGCTTCAAGCTCATCGCGCTGCTTCGGATCGCGTTCCCAGCCGTCCGGGTCTCCGCACTGCTTCACCGGACCCTTCTGGTTGCCGCACGAGTCTTCGCTGTAGCCCGGCCAGTAGGCCCATCCGGGTGCAACCGTCTGCAGATGCGGGGCGATCGTCTTACCCTTGCTGTTCAGCCACTCGGCTATGGCCAGATTGACCGCTTTGGAACGGTTGAACAGGCCCGGTTCGTTATCCACCTCGTAATACTGGAAGTACGGGCTGTACTTCTGGAAATAATCCGTCAGCTTCTTCTCCGCATCCTCTGGCAGCGTTCCGTCCGCCTTCAGCTTGATATCGCCTGTGTACAGATAGAGCGCTACGGCCTGCATATTGTAATCCTTCAGGACCTTGTAGTACTCCTCCATATTCTCACACGAGCGGCCTACATCGCTGGCACAGCTGGTCCGCATGATATTGCCGCTATAGGCTACACCCAGCCACTTCATAATATAGGGCAGATGGGTAACCGCCCCCTCGTCAAAATAAAACTGCTTGTTATTCACCACCGTCCCCGTCAGCGTATAGCTGCCGTGAATCGGCTCCTTAATCGGAGACTTCAGCGCCTCCAGACTGAGATTATCCCATGTCCACCAGTTGTACTTATCCTCAGCCTCTGAGGAATAGATTCCTCTGGCCGTCCGCAGCGTCAGCTCGTTGGTGCCGCTGATGAGCTGCTCTTTGGGAATGTACAGCTCATAGGTTTTGCGGAAGTCGTATTTGCTGCCTGTTCCGGCAATCCCGGCGATCTGAATGATGCCTGAGAGCTGACGGTTGGAGAACACGCTCATCTGGGGAACGGATTTGTAAGCATCGATAATGCTCACGCGAAATAAGACCCCGTGCTCCGGGATCTTATCCAGCTCATACTGAATCCGCAGCTCCGGGTTGGTCTCCCCGTGCAGGCCGGAGGGCAGTGACTTCAGCTCTGCCGACCTGGCAGTGGTTGAAGCTATGCTGAGTGTCTTCTTCACCCCGCTTGACCCTGCCGCCTTGAACTCACCGGCAGAGCCGTCATGCTTGCCAAGCTTCCATAGAACAGTTCCTTCCGGCATCTCAGGACCGGCATCCTTGGCCGCCGACAATGAAGACAGATCCACATCATCTTCACCGTCCTTCGTCCCGTAATCTCCGAAGACAGAGACGGACAACAGAATCAAGATGATCAGTGCTGCAAATTTTAGTAGCCTGTGGAGATATTTACTGGGTTTCTTTTGAACTCTAGTCCTCATTCCCTTGTCCTCGCTTTCTTCCGGAATTCTATGCTGTACCTGGTTTACGTCACACTTCGTCTTCCGCGGAGCTTCCTTAAGGAAGCGTCAGCGCGCTCTGGGGAATAATCATCTGCTTCTGGCTCTGGCTCCTCCACATCAGACTGACGCTGGCATCCCCGCGGTTCTCGTAATACTCCACCTTGATGGCGTAGGGGGTACCCGCAGAGAGCGTGATGCTGCCCTCCTTGCTCGCACTGCTCTGGTTCTTCCAGCTGTCGATCAGGAGCTTGCCGCCGATCCATACGCGGATGCCGTCATCCGAAGAAGCGGTGAACGTATACTTTTCACTGTAGAGAGGCTTAAGGGTCCCGGTCCAGCGTACCGAGAATGCATCCTTGGGAAGGCCTGGAGCTGGTGAATTGCCATGCCAGTTGAATTGAAGGGTGCTGTCGTTACGGGTATGCAGCGGTGTGCCGGACAGGTCCATATTGCCATAATACTGGCCTCTCAGGCCGTTCCTTGAGCTTACAGCCGCCGCATGCGTTTTGGCACCCGCCGCGAGCTTGTAATCCTCCCGTGATACCGTGTATTTATGGTTCATGAAGCTTTGAATTTTCACGGTCGGGTTATTCTCAACCAGCATCTTGCCCCATGTCATCGTATATACCCATTTGCTTTGTTTTTGAGACATGATGACAGGGTCTGGAAGCTCTCCGCTCTCCCCGATTCCGATCGGTTTGCCGCCCGCCAGCTTCAGGAGGCTGTCATAATAAGACTGCTTGAAATCATTGTCATAAATGTCGGCGGCCAGAATATCCACCTTGGCGATGCCGGGAAAATAGGCGGCGTACGGCTCAGACGACTTGTTGGGAGCATTCGGATTCCATACCCACAGCAGATTATTCAGCTTATGCGTATTCACCATGCGGTCATAGACCAGGTCCCAGAGCTTCGCGAAGTCATCCTTCTGCCCCCACCAGAACCAGCCGCCGTTCATCTCATGATAGGGCCGCCATAACACCGGAACTCCGGCATCGCGCAGCTCGCCCAGATACTTGGCCACTTCATCCAGCTCAGCGACCAGGGCTTTGTACTGCGGCGTTCCGGGAGTGACATACAGCTTGAATTGACTCTGGCTCAGCGGCTTCTGCACATTGGTCCATACCGGCGCGGTTCCCGGCAGATTCTGATGGAAGGTCATGGCGACAATACCGCCGCCCTCATGCCAACGGATGGCGCTGTCCACGACAGCCTGACGCTGCTTGGCAATGGTCTCCTTGGACTGGTTGCCTATGGCTCCCAGCTCATAGCCATGCAGAACGGCATAGCGGCCGGTTGTGGTGCGGAGCTTATTATTAAATTCATCGGGGCTCTCCAGGTAATCATGCTGGCCGGATATCATCCCCTTGCCGCTGAGATTACTGAGATAGCTTAACAGTGCGGAAGCCTCCTTGGAGGCCGAAGGATTAATGGGCTGTATGGGAGCGGGGGCGGCAGGTGCTGTAACCTTGGCGGCTGCGGGCAGACTGCGCCCTTCCCCCCATGGAAGCAATGAAAGGATAAGGATTAGAGGAAAAATAGTTGTATATAGCCTGTACTTACGGTAAGTGTTCAATGTAATCTCCTTTCTCCAGCCACACTCTCCGGCAGGGCCCCGGAGGTTACGCCTGCCGGATTGTCTGCCTTTCTATAGCTTAGTAGCCCTGCTGGTAAGCAGGGCCATTAAGAGTGGCTTACAGGATTTATAATTGTAACGTCTTAACCAGTAACAGCGCCAATGTTGAACACAGCTGCGGACCTTATGAGCTTACGAAGCGGACGGGAGGAACAACGCGCTTGCCGGAATGGTTCCTTTGGCCTGGCTTGGACTCTGCCACATCAGCCGCGCTTTTGCATCCCCTTGATTCTCATAATACTCTACCTGAATATCATACAGCTCGCCTGCGTTCAGGCTGATGCTGCCCATGCGTTCGGTGCCGCTCTGCTTCACCCAGCTGTCAATCACAAGCTCACCGTTCACCCGTACGCGGATACCGTCATCGGAAGTGGTGTAGATCTGATAAGTCTCCGTGTAGAGCGGCTTCATCTTCCCGCTCCAGCGGACAGAGAAGAAGTCTATGCCGATAGCGGCATCCGGCGTGCCTTGGCGCCAGTTGAAATCAAGCACAGCATCGGTACGCACTACAGCGGGTTCGCCCGATAGAGTCATATTATTGAAGTATTCCGCGTACAGCCCATTGGCAGCAGGAACTTCTACCGGCAGATCCGCCGGTGTTGCTGTAGGAGAAGGAACGGGAACCGCTGTCGGCGTAGGCACCGGTGTTGGCGTTGGTGTCGGTACTGGCGTCAGTGTTGGTGCTGGTGTTGGCATTGGTGTCGTTACTGGTGCCGGCGTTGCTGTCTGTGCTGGTGCTGCTGTCGCTGCTGGTACCGTTGTCGGTACTGCTGTTGCAGCTGGAGCAGGTATGGATGTGTTGCCTGCTCTGGAGAAAAGCGCACTTGCAGGTACGGTTCCCTTC
Organism: Paenibacillus sp. FSL P2-0089; assembly: GCF_038595095.1. Classification (NCBI taxonomy): domain Bacteria; kingdom Bacillati; phylum Bacillota; class Bacilli; order Caryophanales; family Paenibacillaceae; genus Paenibacillus; species Paenibacillus sp. FSL P2-0089. The sequence goes on along the minus strand of NZ_CP152006.1, from coordinate 835,332 downwards.
ACCTGGCTGGGGCTCTGCCACATCAGATGGACATTCGCATCGCCTGCATTCTCATAATACTCTACCTTAATATCGTACAGTTGCCCCGCAGTCAAGGCTATACTTCCTGTGCGGGCAGTTCCGCTCTGCTTGACCCAGCTGTCGATGACTGCTGTGCCGTTCACCCACAGGCGGATACCATCATCCGATGTAGTATAGAACTGATAGGTCTCGCTGTAAGCGGGCTTAATCTGGCCGGTCCAGCGGATCGAGAAGTAGTCTACACCGAGTGCAGCATTAGGAGTACCCTGGCGCCAATTGAAGCTGATGACATCATCGTTACGCACCATAACCGGTGTCCCCGAGAGCGTCATGTTCTTGAAGTATTCTCCAAGCAAGCCATTCTGGGCAGGCTTACTGTCCGTATCACCGGAGGTTGGGACCGGCTTCGGAATCGGCGCAACGGTTGGTGTTGCAGTCGGCGTTGGTGTCGGTGTTGCAGTCGGCGTTGGTGTTACAGTCGGCGTTGGTGTCGGTGTTGCAGTCGGCGTTGCGGTAGGCGTTGGCGTTACCGTTGGCTTAGGAGCCGCCGCCGGAGCAGACCAGGCCTTATATTGGTCACGGGTCAGTGTGTAGCTGTCATTCATGAAATTCTTGATTGTCGCCGTGCTGTTATTCTCATAGAGCATCTTGCCCCAGTTCATCATGAACACGTAATTCTGCTGAGTTAGCTTCAGCTTCGAGATGTTCGGCATTTCGCCGTTCTCGCCGATGCCGATCGGTTTGCCGCCAGCCAGGCTGGTCAGATCGTCATGATATTTATTCGAGTAGTCGTTATTATATATATCTGCTGCCAGTACATCCACTCTGTCCGCGCCCGGATAGGTCCGTGCATAGGGATCAGAGTTGGCATTCGGCGCATTCGGGTTCCATACCCAAATCAGATTATTTAACTGATGAACGTTCACGAACCGGTCATACATAATATTCCATAGTGCAGTGAAGTTGTCTTTCTTGCCCCACCAGAACCAGCCGCCGTTCATTTCATGGTACGGTCTCCAGAGGATCGGAACCTTAGCATCCCGCAGACTTTTCAGAGAGACAGCTACTTTATCCAGATCAGTGATCAGAGCATTATACTCTGGCGTGCCGGGGGTTACGTATTTGTTAAATTGCGCCTGAGTAATTGGCTTCTGCACATTGGACCATTCGTACTTGGTGCCCGGCAGACTCTGGTGGAAGGTCATGGCGACAATGCCGCCCGCTCTGGACCAGTTCGTTGCACTCCAGACGATATTTTTGCGTTGTGCAGCTACTCCGCTCTCGCTCTGTCCACCGATTGCTCCAAGCTCATACCCATGCAGTGCGGCGTATTGTCCGCTTGTTCCCTTCAGCTTGTTGCTCAGCTCATCCGGACTTTCGAAATAGTCATGCTGCCCTGTAATGATTCCGTTCCCGGAGATCTCATAGAGACTGTTCAGCAGCTTGACCGCCTCGGCTGAAGCATTAGGATTCACTGGTGCTCCTGTAGAGGAAGCAGCCTTGACAGTGGACGGGGCGATTCCCAGTCCCACGGGTACAGCAGACAATACCACGGCCAGCGACAGCACAGCGCAGAGCAAACGAGACTTACGGTAAGTTTTCACAATATTCTCTTCCTTTCGGTAGCCAGGCTGCCACTCTTGCGAAGGCCCTATAGCTTTGCGTCCCTATCTTTCGATTAGGTTTGCCATTGTCGTTTTGGAAGGATCAATCCCTCTTACCGTAAGTATCGTCGATATGCAAATTTAATGTAGAGTAAAAACAAATTTTGTCTGAAAAATAGTTCTAAATGCCTGATTTAAAATTGTAACAATTGGTTAAATAGATAAGTTAGACCTACGAAATGAACTGATGTAGAGCGATATCCTCCCAGTCCAGAGTAATACGGATATTGTCCTCCTCTACCAGCTCAGACCCTGTCTGCACCTCAATGAATTCCACATCGGTAAGAGCAAGAATGGCATGCTTGGTCCCTTCCGGTATCCGCACCACATCTCCCGCCCTCACCTTATGCATCTTCTCATTGATGACAATGCTGGCTTCCCCGCTGACGAAGGTCCAGATTTCACTGCGTTTGTGATGCAGCTGGTAGCTGATATTTTTGCCCTCATTGATGAAAATCCGCTTGGTCAGCACCTCGTTGCCTTCGTCATATTTCACATAATCGATTACCTTGTAGTGGCCCCAGCGGCGCTCTTCGTACATCGGTCTTTGTTCAAAAGTCTTCAGCACTTCCTTGATCCGCGGACTCTCGGCCTTGTGCGTCACCAGAATGCCGTCCGGGCTGGCGGCGATAATCAGATCCTTCGCCCCGATTACCGTGATTGGAATATCCAGCTCGTTAATGAGGCAGGTGCCTTCGGAGTCAGCGGTGATGAAGCCTTTGCCGACATGGTTACTGGTCATTTCCTCGGTCAGCGTATTCCAGGTGCCCAGGTCTTTCCAGAATCCGGCATAAGGCTGCACGACGATGTTCTCTTCTTTCTCCACCACTTCGTAATCGAAGCTAATCGAGGACAGCAGCTTATACTGCTTCTGCAGCTCCTCGTAATTGAGCGGCAGCCCTTTGCGCTGCAGGATATCCAGCAGGTAACCCAGACGGAAGGCGAACACTCCGCAGTTCCAGAGCGCCCCCTTGCCGATCAGCTCCTCGGCCTGCACACGGTCCGGCTTCTCCTGGAAGTGGCTCACCTGCAGGTAACCATTCGCTCCCGCATCTGCGCCCGTTGGAATAATGTAGCCGTATTTCTCCGAAGCATGCTCGGGAACTACGCCCATCAGCGCCAGGTTTGCCCCGCTCACCAGCATGGTGTTCTCCAGCTGCAGCACCGTTTCGAAAAAGGAGGATTCCACGTATGGGTCCACCGGCAGAATCGCCACGGTCTCGCTTGGGGACACCCCCGCGATGGAATACAGGTAGGCCGCCGTCAGCGCAATAGCCGGGAAGGTATCCCGCCGCTCCGGCTCTACAATGATCGGCACCTCGCTGCCGAGCTGGCTCTGGATCATCTCCACCTGGCTGCGCCCGGTCGCCAGATACGAGGACCCGGCCATGCCGTTCTCCTCCAGCTGTCTCCATACCCGTTGTACCATTGATTCCGGTTCACCTGCCGGGCTTGCCAGTACCTTCAGAAATTGCTTGGAGCGTGAATCATTGGACAACGGCCAGAGCCGCTTGCCGGAGCCGCCTGATAGAAGTACTAGTTTCATAGTGAACCCTCCATATCGTATTGTTATTGGGTATTTCTTGTTGCCGGAGCTGTGAGTTAAATCCCGCCTGTTATGAGGGTCGCTGCAAGGAATTTTGGGCTTACGGCCGCTGTTGTCTCCAGATGTTGTTGATTATATTGCTTGCAGCAGATAACATCCGGAGACAAAGGCGGACGCTAACGCTCCTACAGCTCCAAAATTCCTCTCCGCTCCATTTCATAACAGGCTTGTGATTTTATATCCGCTTCGCCCGCTGGCGAAGCTCCCGGCTAAAGATCCGATATTGCCGCTTGTTGTAGCGGCAAGGGGAGCCGGGCCGCCGCTATGCTTGCGCGGCAGCAGTTGAATCCTGGTTGCCGGCAGCCTGCCTTCACGACAATTGAATCCCTGGTTGCCGCCTACTGTTGCGGCGGAGAAAAATTCAAAGGCTCAGAGACTCAAAGACTCTTAAGTGCCGCTTGTTCCAAGGCGTCGCCGCTGACCTAGCGGCTGGAGAGAACAAGAGTATAGGGCAACAAAATCCAAGACAATGGAATTAAAGACCGGAATTCAAGACCTGGATTCAAGACTCTTGTGCCAAGGGCTCGCCGCACAAGTTCGCGGCGGCAGAAGCTAGTTAGTTAAGTACTAGGCACTAGTGCTCCTCATTTCCTCCATTTGGCCCATATCCGAGAAATCAGGTGCACTTATGCTCTTCATTTGCTCGTTTAGCCAACTTTCCCGGGATTCAGGGGCACTTGTGCTCTTCATTTGCTCCATTTGGCCCGCATCCGGGAAATCAGGGGCACTTGTGCTCCTCATTTGCTCCATTTAGGCAACTTTAAGCACCATCAGAGGGATTTATCTCCTTCATTTCATCGCTCAGCCCACTTTCGGCGCATTTAATGGGATTTATCCCTCTCATTTCGCCGTCCAGCCCGCTTTCGGCGCATTTAATAGGATTTATCCCTCTCATTTCGCCGTCCAGCCCGCTTTCGGCGCATTTAATAGGATTTATCCCTCTCATTTCGCCGTCCAGCCCACTTTCGGCGCTTTTAATGGGATTTATCCCTCTCATTTCGCCATCCAGCCCACTTTCGGCGCTTTTAATGGGATTTATCCCTCTCATTTCGCCATCCAGCCCACTTTCGGCGCATTCAATGGGATTTATCCCTCTCATTTCGCCGTCCAGCCCGCTTTCGGCGCATTTAATGGGATTTATCCCTCTCATTTCGCCGTCCAGCCCACTTTCGGCGCATTTAATGGGATTTATCCCTCTCATTTCGCCATCCAGCCCACTTTCGGCGCATTCAATGGGATTTATCGCCGTAACGCTTCAATTGGATTGCCGGTCTACACCGCGCCAGCCACGCTGGCGGAGAATCCGCTAAGCCCGCCCATCTGCGGGCGGCCGACGGAGATATATTCGAGGCCGGTGCCCTCGATCTGCTCTTTGGTATAGACATTGCGGCCGTCGATCAGCACCTGGCGGCGCATGGTTCCGGCAAGCTGGTGCAGGTTGATCTCCTTGAACTGGCTCCAGTCGGTCAGCAGGCAGACAGCATCGCTGCCTTCGGCTGCCTCTTCGGCCAGTCCGCACCAGCGGAGCTGCGGGTGATCGTATTCCTTGCGGAAGTTCTCGGCAGCGATGGGATCGTACAGCTTCACGATGGCGCCCTCGGCGACCAGCGCCTCGACGATCTCACGGGCCGGGGCTTCGCGGACATCATCGGTATTGGGCTTGAAGGCAAGCCCCCAGATGCCAATGACCGCGCCACGCAGGCTGCCGAGCGATTCATGGAGCTTGGAGATAATCATGAAGCGCTGGCCTTTATTGACTTCAACGACGGATTTGAGCAACTTGAACTCATAATCCACATTCCCGGCAATCTGGATCAGCGCATTGGTATCCTTCGGGAAGCAGGAGCCGCCATAGCCGATACCGGCCTGCAGGAAGGTCGCACCGATTCTCTGGTCCATCCCCATGCCGCCTGCGACTTCGGTGACATCCGCTCCTACCTTTTCGCAAATGTTGGCAATCTCATTAATGAAGGAGATCTTCGTCGCCAGAAAAGCATTCGAGGCATATTTGATCATCTCGGCGCTGCGGATATCCGTGACGAATACATTCTCTGTGAAGCCTTTATGCAGCTCGCGCATGGTCGGCTCAAGCGCCTGATTATCCAGTCCGATCACGATCCGGTCGGGATGAAGCGTGTCGCGGATCGCGGAGCCTTCACGGAGGAATTCAGGCGCAGAGACGATATCGAAGGGATGATTCGTGAGGGAGGAGATCAGCTGGCGGATTCGCTCATTGGTGCCGACAGGAACAGTTGACTTGGTCATAATGATCTTGTAGCCTTCCATCGCCTGCGCAATCTCGGCAGCGGCTCCTTCGATATATCTCAGGTCGGCTTCGCCGCCCGGCAGAGAAGGCGTACCCACGGCAAGAATGACGATATCGGAGCGGCGGACCGACTCCTGAAGATCGGACGAGAAGCTCAGCCGCCCCTCGCGCAGATTCATTTCAATCAGGGCCTCAATGCCCGGCTCATAGATAGGGGATTCCATCCGGTTCAGCTTCTCGATCTTCTGTTCATCCTTATCCACACAGATGACATGATTTCCATTTAGGGTAAAGCATACGCCTGATACAAGTCCTACATAGCCGGTACCAATCACTGCGAGTTTCATACTTTCATCCTCCTTTTAGGAAATTGACGTAGGCCTGTTCCACATACTGCTTGAACTGAACCATAAACGCCTGCTCATCGAATTTGCGTGCATGGCCCATAATCTGGTCGATATCCCACGCATAGGACTCCACCTCATCAATGGCCTTAAGCAAATCATCAACTTCCTGATGCTGGAAAAACACGCCGTTAACGTAAGGAATAATCGTGTCGAGCGCTCCACCAGCCTGATAGGCGATGACCGGCCTTCCTGCGGCATTCGCCTCCAGCGGCGTAATACCGAAATCCTCTTCCCCGGGAAAAACAAACGCCCGGCACTGGGACATCAGCCCTGTGACTTCCTGATCCTCCAGCCGGCCCAGAAACGATACATTCCCCTTGGCCATGCCTTCCAGACGCTTCCTGTCCGGTCCGTCCCCGACAATATACAGCTTAAGCCCGTTACGGTTGAACGCCTCCACCGCCAGATCGATCCGCTTGTAGGAGACCAGCCGCGAGACAATCAGATAATAATCGCCAATGCTCGGGGAGCTGGTGAAGCGGGCCGTATTGATCGGCGGGAAAATCACATCGGAATCCCGGTGGTAATAATTCTGAATCCGCGTCTTCACGACTGAGGAGTTGGCGACGAACTGGTTCACATTTTTGGAGGTGCGCTGATCCCAGTTCTTGAGCCGCTGCATATACACCTTAAGCAGTCTTTTGAATAACCCGGAATTCGATTGCCGCTCCATGTATGTGTCATAGTCCCAGGCGAAACGCATCGGCGTATGACAGTAGCACAGATGGAAGGTGGATTCGGGCACCTGAATGCTTTTCATAAAAGCACTGCTGGAGCTAAGAACGATATCATACCCGCTGAAGTCCAAATCGCGGACAGCCATGGGGTAGAGCGGGAGCACCCCTTTGAAGTTACGCTTCACTCCCGGAATCTTCTGCAGCCAGGAGGCCCGGATATCGGCATCTTTGAGGTTATCGGTCAGGCGGCTTCCGTTAAAAACCGTTGTGAAGATCGGAGCGTCCGGGTACATGTGATGGAAAACCTCCACCACCCGTTCCGCCCCGCCCATCTGGATTAAATAATCGTGCGCGATCGCAATTTTCATGTGAATCATCCTCAAAGTTTTATGGAGCAGCATCATTAAGCAGTACACGCATGGCTAGAGACAGATATGATGCAAGCCTTAAGCATTAGTGAGCGGGAAGGTCAGGTGACTGCCAGCAGACCTTTGTAGTAAGCGACAATATCCTTGACCGTGTTCTCGATGACAAAATGCTCTTTCACCCGTCTCATTCCATTGTCCGCCATCCGTCTACGCTCTTCGGGATGGTTCAGCATCCAGGTGATGGAGTCTGCAAGTACAGTAGCATCTCCCGGCTGGATCAGCAGTCCTGTCTCACCAGGAACCACGATCTCCACCGGTCCGCCTTCATTGGAGGCAATCACCGGCAGTCCGGCTGCCATGCCTTCGACGATGACCTGGCCGAACGGCTCAGGAGTGATCGACGTATGAATCAGTAAATCCGCTTGGTTCATGAGTCCTTGTATATCATCTACATGACCCAGCAGGCTGACATTGGTGATGTCCCCCTGCTGCATCTGCGCAATTAATTCCTGCTTGTATTCTTCCTCCCCGAACAGGGCGTCACCGGCCAGCCAGAATTTCACGCGGCTGTCCTGCTTGAAGGCTTTGGCCGCTTCCAGCACAATATGCTGGCCTTTCCAGTGGGCGAGCCGCCCGACCAGCAGGACGTTGAAGTCCTTCCGGTCCCGCCGGCCGATCCCTTCACCGATCGCCTTGGCGAAGGCCGAGTAGACGACCAGCGTCTTCTTCGAGCGCGGCAGCTCCAGCGCATTCAGCGTGGAGTGGGAATTGGCAATGACCCCGTTGGGCAGCAGGCGTGACAGCAGCCGGATCGCCTTGGCGACAACCGGCTTCAGATAAGGCGCCCCGATGTGATCCCGGATGTGCCAGATCAGCGGCACACCTGCTTTTTTGGCAGCAACAGCTCCGTAAAAGGCCGATTTCAGGGAATTGGTATGCACGCAATCCACCTTCTCTTCCTTTAGCAGCGGAGCCAGCTTACGGCCATAAGCAAGCAGCTTCATTGCAGCCGCCGGAGCCCCGAGATTCACGGCATTGCGGCCGCGGCTGCGGATGCTCTCATCCAGCGGGATAATGCGGACATCGATGCCCTTCTCCCGCAGACGTTCGGCAAGCGTGCCTTCCTCCGCCAGGATCACCAGCGGCTCAATCTGCTCACCAATGTTGGTGAGGATGTTGAACAGGGCAACCTCGCCCCCGCTCCATTTGGCGGTGTGGTCGATATAAGCGACTTTGATCATCCTACGCTCACACCCTTTCCCAAGGTTTCGAGGAATACAGATTCAATCTTGTCGCCCACATGCTGCCAGGTGTACTTCTCCAGCACATGATTCCGGCATTCGTCCCGGCCCGGCAGCAGCTTGCGGTTGCTCAGCATATGAATCATGCCTTCCGCCATATCCTCGCTGGCTGCACTCTTGAACAGCAGCTCAGGCCGGAAGCCCTGGAGGATCTCCTTGTTGCCGCCGACCGGCGTAGCCATCACCGGCAGCCCCGAGGCCAAGGCTTCAACGGTGATCAGGCCGAAGCCTTCCAGTGCCTGGGAAGGAACAACGAACATATCTGCCGCCTGATAATAGGAGGCCAGCTCATGATCGGGAATGTACCCGAGCAGCCGGACCTTGTTGCCCAGCCCGTAATCGGCGATCCGCTCTTCCAGCTCCCCGCGCAGCGGGCCCTTGCCCCCGATCAGCAGAATTGCGTTCGGGAACCGCTCTGCCACCTGCTTCCAGGCTTCAAGCAGCTGCAGCAGCCCCATCCGGTTCATCAGCCGGCGGACGGTCAGGACCGTTGTTGCGCCTTCCGGCAGATTCAGCGTTCGGCGGATCGCCAGCCGGTTCGTCGCGGGCGTGAACCGCTCGACATTGGCCGCTCCCGGAATGACAGTAATCTTATGCAGCGGTACACCGTGCAGTTCGTGCAGCATGTTACGGAAGTAATCGCTGAGGACGATGAATTTGTCCGCCAGCTTGTAAGCCTTATGTTCTATCGATTTGGCAATCGTTGTTTTGACCTTATGCTTGATACCTTGACCTTCGATCTTCATCTCTTCGTTCCACGGGCCGTGGAAGGTCATGATGACCGGAATCCCCCGCTTCTTCGCTTCAATCGCCGGCCCGATGCCGTAAGGGGCGAAGTGGGTGTAGAGGATATCAATCCGCCCGCTGCCATCCCCCATCAGGGAGGCCGCCTTGCGCTGGAAGGCATCCTTGCGCTTCCAGATCGTCTCCTTCGGATCACCGGCATTGTGGATGATCAGTTCCTTCGGCGTCTCCGGTGTTTCTTGGCTGCAGATCAGGGCATGCACCCGGTTCCGTGAAGAAAGCTGTTCACACACGGATTTGAAATAGGTATTCAGTCCTCCGGGCTGTAACGAGGGCCAGCTGAGGCCGGTCGTCATAATGTTGAGTCCGTCATTGTACGACATAGCTTCTCTCCCCCTTGTTCTCCTTCTCGGCCTGACCCGCTTCGTTATGCCGGGCCAGCCTGCCTGCGCTGTGCAATTCGTAATGCTTGAAGCCGACCATGAATTCATACATCACCCAGAAGACGGATACCGCGAAGCCCGAGATGCCTTTCTTGAACAGGCCATGCAGGAAATACTTCTGCAGGAACCGTGCCGGCGGACGCAGCAGCAGGTGGCTCAGCTTGAACGGCTTGCCGCTGGCGAATGCACTCTCTGCTTCCAGATCGGTGTATTTGTTGAACCGGGCGACATGATCGTTGATGCTGCGGAAGCCTTGATGCCACAGCGTTCCGTTCAGCTTCACGGTCCGTTCCTCGGACACCTCTGGCATCTCATGTACCAGAGAGTTGCGGATACCGTATTCCTTGCGGTTATACAGCCGCACCAGATACTCGCCTTTATCCAGCCATTTGCCGAGGAAGTCGCCGATCCGGTACAGCGAGAACGCGACCGTAGCATCGGTCAGTCCCGGCTTGCGCTCCAGGATATCCCGGGCCAGCTCCTCGCTGACCACTTCGTCGGTATCAATCAGGAAGACCCAATCATGGATGGCACGTTCCACTCCGAATTCCCTTTGCTTCGCATATCCGGGCCATGGGTTGACATACACCCGGCATCCCAGGCTCTCGGATAGCCCTACGGTCCCGTCTTTGCTTCCTCCGTCGATTACAACCACCTCATCGGCGAATAACCGGCAGGACTGAATGGCTTTGGATATCCGAACTTCGTCGTCCTGGGCAATGATGACCGCCGAGATCGGGTAGCTGCCCCGGCCGCCAAGCACGCTTGTTACTGAATCCATGATAGGTATCCTCCTTCTGATGGTCCGGTGCGTGTCGTCGCTCCGAGAAAAGTTTGGGCTTACGGCCGCTGTTGTGTTTACATTTCCTGATTAGAACCGCTTTTCGCGGTAGAAATCCAAACACAAAGGCGGACGCATTCGCTCCTACAGCTCCAAATTTTCTCTACGTTCCTCCAAGCACCGTCCCATGGTTTTTTAAGCAGATAAGTGGATCGCCTTGTGTTCTCGGCTCACCGAAACGCTAGTTACTTAACTGCCTACACATCCATAGGTTTCTTGCGAATATACGAATTCATCGTCGTCTTCATCCACTGAAGGTCCTGGGCGTTAATGAGCAGCCGTGGAAGCTTAACCTTCAGGTTGTACCTGATATTGAGAATAATGAACAGGAACCGCAGCACAGCCGATGAGAGCATAGCCACCCCGGCTCCGAACAATCCGAACTTCGGCACCAGCAGGAAGAGCAGCGGAATCACGAGGATCAGGCCGACCCCCTGCAGGATGGATACGAACTTCGGCTTGCCCAGCGCCATGAACACCTGAGCCAGAATCAGCGTCCCGCCGCTGATGGTTACTTCCAGCAGCAGCAGGCGGAACACGGTAAGCGCGGTATTGAAATCCTTGCCGTAGAGCAGCGGGATGACAAAGGGCGCTACCAGCATCAGGAACACTGCGCCTAGCAGAGTACAGGTAGTACTGATCCGGAAAGCCTTGAACGTAAGGGCGACCGCTTCGTCCTTCGACATCTCGGAGGCCTTCGGGAAGAGCACCACCGTGATCGAATTCGCGAAGAAGTTCACCATACGCGACAGGCTGACCGCTACCGCATAGAGCCCCAGATCTGCCGGTCTGAGCAATCCGGCAATGATGATCTGGTCTATGTATACCGAGAATTGTCCAAGCAGGTCGTTCCCGTAGGAGCCCAGACCGTAGGTGAACAATCTTTTGAAATTAAGATAGGAATCCCGGAGCTTGACCTTGTAGGTCCGCAGCAGCAGGAGGGTCATCCCGATGAACAGCGGAACCGATGGCACCAGATAGGCCAGTGCAGTTGTATAAGGATTCATGTAGCCGGTCAGGATCAGAATCCCGATAGCCCCCAGTGTCAGCAGCGGCACCAGATACCGCATCCAGTTGAAGGTCTTGTAATCCCCTCTGAACTGGAAGGCCGCGTTGTTGATCTGCGACACCACAATCAGCGGGCAGAGAATCATCGACCACTGGGCGAAGACCACTACCTCATGACTGAACGACCCCAGCCAATAAGGCAGCACGAGTATCCCGACTGTCATGGCGATGGTTCCGAACGTCAGACCGATCAGCAGGGCGATCCGGTACAGCACCCCGGCTTCCTGCGGATTCTTCTTGGCGTTGTAGATCAGCGCCGAGGGAATGCCGAAGCTCATGCTGAAGGCCAGGAACTGCGACCAGTTCACCATCGCTGTCTGCTCCCCCCGGCCGGTCGGGCCGAGATAACGGGCAGTCAGTACGCCGGTCAGCATATTGACCAGCAGGATCAGCACGCTGACGAACATCGTTTTGACAGCAGCCGAGCTATTGTCCTTACTCTTCGTGAATCTCCGGAAGGTGGACCATACCCGGTTAGCGGGTAGTGATTTGGCGCTTGACTGCTGCATGCGGTAGTCCCTTCTTTCTGCTTTGATTGAGCTCCTTGGCACTGAGGCCAAGTCCGATCAGCATCCAGATCAGATACCCCTTAAGACCGGGAAAGCCGTTATCCGATATCAGGCTGGCTACAGCTCCCATCCACGCCGCCAGCGCCAGTCTGGCGTAAGGCTGAAGTTCATTCCTGCGGGTGACTCTGGCGCCGATCTCCTTGATGACCGCACCGAGCGCTCCGAAGAAAAACAATGCGCCTAGTACACCGAAGGTCAGCAGCAGCGCGATGAAGCCGTTATCCATATTGCCGTATTCCCCCAGCTCTCCGCCGTTGCCAAGCTTGGTGCCCTGGCCAACACTGCCGATCCCCTGTCCTACCGGATTGCCTGCCACCATCGGCAGCATGTTGGTCCAGAGGCTGAGGCGTTCATTGTAGGAATGATCCTCCTGCACGGAGGTCAGGGTCTCCATCCGGGCCACCAGCCCCTCTGCTCCAGGCAGCTTCGGAACAATCCAGAACAGCGCGGCTGCCACGAATGCGAGCTGGAGCAGCGTCTTCCATTTGCCCTTGGAGGGAGAGGAGGCGATGTAGACCAGCAGCATCACCAGCAGGACCAGCCATGCGGACCGGACGAGCGTAGTCAGCAGGCAGACTACTACGAGCAGAACACCGAGCCAGCGCAGGGTACCCTGCCATCTTTTCTCCAGAATCATCGGCACCAGGGCGAAGACCAGGAAGGTTGCAGCCGGACCTGGGGAGTTCAGGGTCGAGAAGACACGGATCTCCAGCGGATACGGGGTCCCGATGGAGATCATATCGGCATTGCGCATCCAGAAGGCATCCCAGGGCGGAACGGTCAGATACTGCACGATCCCGTACACCGCAACCAGTACCGCAATGTTGGCAAAAGCGTACAGCAGCCGGTCGATATCCTTCGGCTTAAACGGCGTCACCGCGAAGAAGGGAATCAGCAGCAGCGGTACGATGTAATTCGCCAGATCGTATACCGAGCCGATGCCGTTCTTCGCCAGACCAATCAATGCGCCGTAGGCCAGTGCGATGGAGAACAGCAGCATGATCCGGGTGGAGGACTTGCGGATCCGGTGAATTTCCCGCAGCACCGGAATAGCTAAGGTCGCTCCGGTCAGCAGCGGGGCCAGACTGAGCAGAGAGACGGAATGATACACGCCTTCGTACCAGTCTGCAATCCGCCGCAGCTCCGGGGCAACTGCCCAGATCAGCAGCGTGTACGGAATCAGCATCCGTGTATTCAGCAAGGCCAGCAGCAAGGCCGGAAAGAGGATGCCTGCCAGAATGATGCCCTGCAGGCTGTTCGATGCGCTCAGGTTCGCACTGGCGAAGCCGATCGCAAGCGGCAGGGCAAGCGCCGAGGCGCAGATCAAGGTCATCATTACAGCCGACTTCACGGCTTGTGCCGATGGAAGATTCAGACTATTCTCATCTCTGCTTAGCATCTTCATTCCCTGCCTCCCGTCCTTCGCCGCTTTCTTCAATCCGTACTGCTGTTCTTCACCTTGCCCCGTTTGCGCAGCTCCTTGAGCAGCAGCACCAGGAACTGGGCATCGTCGACAAGGTATCTTTTCCATAGCCGGCCCGGCTCCTGGCTAAGTCTCCATAGCCACTCCATGCCGGTTCGCTGCATGAAATCCGGTGCCCGCTTCACCGAGCCGGACAGGAAGTCGAAGGTTGCACCTACGCCGATGGAGACCGGCGCCTGGTAGGAGGTATAGTGACGGTAGATCCACTTCTCCTGCTTCGGTGCGCCTACCCCTACGAACACGATATCGGGCTGGCTCTCGGTCAGCAGCCGGATAATATGCCGGTTCTCTTCTTCGTTGTGCTCGAAGCCGTAGGAAGGAGAGTAACAGCCCACGACGTTAATGCCCGGGAAGGCGGCCTTCAGATTCTTCGTAGCCTGCTCCGCCACACCCTCGGCGGCACCGAGGAAGAACAACCGGTATTGCCTTTGCTCGAACGCATTGCCCAGGCGGCTGAACAGGTCTGCGCCGGACACCTTTTGCTTCAGCGGCTTGCCGAGCATCTTGGACGCCCAGATAATCGGCATCCCGTCCGCGACTACGGCACCTGCTTCGGAGTACACTTCCCGGAACTCTTTATCCTTGCGCAGCTTGATCACATGGTCGACGTTACAGGTCAGGATGTAGGATTGGTTCCTCTCCTGAATGGTTCTGTCGATATAATCCAGCAGATCCATGAAATCATAGTTATCGAAATTGACATCGAACATGTTCACTTGGTTCATCGTATCACTTCTTTTTGTGGGGAATCGGCCAGCTGTGAAGATCGATACAGGCAGTTCAGGTACCAACAGAACGGAATGATGAATTGGACCGTCGACAGCGTGTTATCCGTGAAAGAATAGATCAGAAATGCTGCAATAAAGAGAGAATAATAAGGTTTGACCGCCGGCAAAAGAACTCTGTATACCATTAGAAACACAGCGAGCAAGGACAGCAGCAGCAGGATGGCACCAACGTATCCCCCATCGTAATAAAAGCGGATATATTCGTTATGCGGAACCACGAACCCTCCGTAGAGCGTTCCGTCATTCGCCACCGTTACGGCTCCAAGCCCCCGTCCTGCCACCGGCGAATCCGCCGCCTTGTTCAGGAAGTACTCCCAGGCCTCCGCCCGCCCCGACAGGTCAATTCCCGTCTCAGTCGTCCGTTCGAAGGAGCGCTTCTTGATGTTGTCCAGCTGCATGTATACTGCCGAGGTGATGACCAGCAGTGAACACAGCAGCGGGATCAGAAATCTCTTCTTGCCCTTCAAGAAGGCGCGGGAGATATCATAGAAGTAATAGAGCACCATCAGGACCAGGGCGAGAATCGGCCCGCGCGTGCCTGTAATCACCAGAATGAAGAAATTCAGCCCCAGCATGATGTAATTGAACCGGGTATACTGCGGACTGCGCTTGATCTCGATGAACGCGATCGCTACTCCCATGAAGGCCAGCATCGCCAGGTGAGGCGGTATGTTCGCCCCCTGCACCCGAACCGCGCCTGTGAACTCAACGGCTACCAGTGAATGTATATTCGCAGCCTGGAGCACCACGCCCAGCAGCATGCTGACCAGCGGCAGCAGGGTAATGATCCGAATCTGCTTCTCGGCGACCTCCTTCTTCCAGTTGATCAGCAGAAGCACGAAGGGCAGAGACAGTCCGATGAAGGCTTTGACCGCAATCGATGTGCTCATCTCCGGCAGCCAGATGGAGAAGCTGAAGGTGAGCAGAATCAGGGCCAGCATCGCCCATAAGGGAGGACTGAGCTTGAACCTGAGGCCATTGACCAGGATACACGGCACCAGCAGCATCAGAATAACCAGCTTGTAGAGCGACAGGATCTCAATACCGAACATACTCCCGCTGTACAAGAAGTTAATCGAGACCGCCGTGGTCAGCAGAACGAAATAGCTGATCAGTTCAGGGCGTGATAGGGAGGCAACCAGCAGCAGAATGAAGAATACGGCCGCTACTGCGATGACCGGCTGGAAGATGACAGCTGTTCCCAGGAACAGTGCAGTTACGAGATAGAGCATTCCGTATGGCAGACTATTGATTTTGGAGCCCCACTCAAAATGGGTCATCGCGCGTACCTCCCCTCACCCCGCTGCGGATTCCCTCTTCCGGTTAAGAATCATATGAAGAGTTCCGCGAATACTCTCCAGCCGGCATTTATTCAGCAGCTTCCTTCCCTTACTACGGGATAGAACGGAATCTGCCAGAATGTAGATGACTTTGGCGCCTGTCTTGCCCAGGAGCAGCAGATGCCCTTTCATTCCTTCACTCTTCATAGCGTTCGATATGCCTTGGCTGTAATACCGCTTCATGATCCAGTCCTCCGTCAGCCGGTTCGCCGGAACGAAATGATCCACGGCCATCTCGGGATGATATAGAATGGAATGCCCTTCCTGCTGCAGCTGGCTGAACAGCCAGGTCTCTTCACCCGAGAGCAGCGAATCGCCCTTGCGGCCCAGTTCCAGCGGGAACAGGCTGATATCGAATACCGGCTTGCGCATCGCCATATTGGCACCGCAAGGGTGAAGCCGCTTCGGATACTCTTTAATCCGGCTCCCCAGATCGACAATCGTATAAGGAAGCTCGAACGGCTTGATCAGCCAATCCGGGCGCTTGCTCTCGAAGATCGGAGCAATCCTGCCGCCCATAGCCATCACCTCCGGCTTATCCGCAAAGGTGTTCACAATGGTTGTAATCCAGGTCCGGCAGGGGATCGCATCATCATCCAGGAAAGCGATGAGCTGCGATTTGGAAGCCAGAATTCCTGTGTTCCGGGCTGCTGACAGCCCTTGAACCGGCTCCAGCAGATAACGGATATCCATATCCGCACCATAGGTTTCGATGAACCCCTTAATGGCGGCCGCCGTATCATCCGTGGACTGGTTATCCACGACGATGATCTCGGCCTGGTGCAAATTCTCCAGCGGCAGCAGTGAATGAAGAGTCTTCACCAGCAGCGCCGACCGGTTATAGGTGCATATGATAATGGAAATCTCAGGTCCATCTCCGTGTACGAACATCGGCATCACCTAATTCCCATATTTTTAATAAGCATTTTTGGAACCTAGCAGCATCAGGCCGGTCTTGACAATAATCTTCAGATCCAGCATCGTGCTGCGCATGTGGATATACGTGAGGTCCAGCTGAACCATCTCGTCGAAGCCGACGCTGTTTCTGGCATTTACCTGCCAGTAGCCGGTGCAGCCGGGGGTTACCATCAGCCGCTGCTTGTCGTATTCCGTGTACTGCTCCACCTCTTCAACGAGCGGAGGACGGGGACCCACCAGACTCATATGCCCCATCAGCACGTTCCAGAGCTGCGGCAGTTCATCAATACTGGTCTTGCGCATGAATTTTCCAATCCGTGTAATACGGGGATCATTCTTGATCTTGAACATCGCGCCGCTTACTTCGTTATAGGCCATGAGACTCTCCTTCAGCTCCTCGGCATTAGAGACCATGGATCTGAACTTGTACATGGGGAACAGCTTCTCGTCCTTGCCGACCCTCATTTGGCGGAAGAACACCTTGCCCTTCGGATCTTCCAGCTTAATCAGGACAGCCACCACTGCGAAGAGCGGGAGCAGGAACAGCAGCCCCAGGGCAGAGAACAAGATGTCGATGATCCGCTTCATGACCAGATAGGACTCCATTCCCTTGCTTTCTTCACCCGAATGCAGCATGTAAAGTTTCGGCAGGACGGCCTCATAGTCTTCCGGCAGTTTTTGCATGCTCATCTCTCCTCATTTCTCGTTAAGGTTTATGCAGCCTTACTTCTTGACTCCGGCTTGTGTCGCTCGCTTTCGGGGAACCGTCTTTAGCTGCTGACCGAGGTCTGTTCCGCTTTTTTCAACCATTCCGCCATAGCATCCATGACCTGATAACGCAGATCCTCGCTCTCTAAGGCAAATTCCAGTGTGGTCAAAATATAACCGAGCCGTTCGCCGACATCATATCTGGTACCGTCGAAGTTATAAGCATAGACACGTTCGCTCTGGTTCAGCTTCTGAATGGCATCCGTCAGCTGGATCTCACCGCCCGCGCCCTTCTCCTGTAGATCGAGATACTTGAAGATCTTAGGGGTAAAGACATAGCGGCCCATGATGGCCAGATTGGAAGGCGCCGTGCCAAGTGCCGGCTTCTCCACGAAGTTGTTCACCCGGTAGAGCTTCCCGTCTTGCAGATCCGGCTCGATAATCCCGTAGCGGTTCGTGAATTCATCCGGGATAACCTGTACCCCGATCACCGAGTTCTGGGTCTCCTCATACTGGTCGATCAGCTGCTTCAGGCAAGGGACCTGTCCGGTTACAATATCATCGCCGAGCATAACGCCGAATGGCTCATCGCCGATGAACCGTCTGGCACACCATACGGCATGCCCGAGACCCTTGGGTTCCTTTTGCCGGATGTAGTGAATTTCCACCTTGGAGGACCGCTGTACCTCTTTGAGCAGCTCCAGCTTACCGTCCTCCAGCAGCCGGGATTCAAGCTCAAAGGCATTGTCGAAATGATCCTCGATCGCCCGCTTTCCCTTACCGGTAACAATGATGATGTCTTCAATCCCGGAGGCAATGGCCTCCTCCACGATATACTGGATCGTCGGTTTGTTGATAATAGGCAGCATTTCCTTGGGCATTGCCTTGGTCGCCGGAAGGAAACGTGTGCCTAACCCGGCCGCCGGGATAATTACCTTTTTTACCTTTTTCATCACACATACCTCCCAATAGTTTCGTTCACATTGCCGCTTCGGTGTTCTACTTGGTCTGGTTCATTGCTATTCCGAGAATCCTTACACCCGTCTGTTCCATGAGACCCTTCAGCTTGCGGAGCGCTTCGCGCTTCGTCCGGCCGTGTCTGGCGACAATGACCACCCCATCCGAGAGCGGGGCCAGAATCCGTGCATCGCTGTAATCGACCGCCTGCGGCGAATCCAGCAGAATCAGATCGAAGCTTGCCTTCAGCTCTGTAAGCAGCCCGGCCATCTTCTCGCTGCCGAGCAGATCCGGCGGACTGACTGTACTCACCCCGGCAGGAATTACCGCCAGATTCGCCAAGCTGCCGTATACCAGAACGTCCTTCGCTTCCTCGTAGCCGCTCAAGTAAGCTGCCAGCCCCTGGCTGCCTTCCACATCGAAAACGCTATGCAAGCCGGGCTTCCGCAGGTTGCAATCCACCACCGCTACCTTCTTGCCATCCTGTACGAAGGATACGGCCAGATTGGAGAGAATCGTGGTCTTGCCTTCGCCGCTCTCCGCTGAAGTGAAGAGCAGCACCTGTCCGCCTGGCCCCTTCAGCAAGCCGAGCTGGCGGATATACGTGCGCAGCGAGCGGAAGGATTCGGAGACATGCGATGACGGGTTTATGTCCGCGATTAGACTTCTATTCAGCCGTAACATATTTGCCCTCCCCTACTCTTGCCTTGTCATTATCCGCACTGCCGAAATCGCGTTTGCGGATGGCTGGAATACTGGCAATGACCGGAAGGCCAAGCTCAAATTCCGCTTCCTTCTCGTTTCTCAGCGTACCGTTCAGCGTCTCCATCAGCAGGATAATTCCGACCGCTGCCATCAGTGACACCACGAAGCTGATCAGAATATTCATGGTCACCCCGCCATTGACCGGCAGAGGCTGGGCTGCAGGATCAGCCGGAGTCAGGAATGTTACATTATCCAGGTTCATCAGTGCCGGCAGGCTGCGGATGAAGGTCTGCGAAACCGCGTTTACAATCGTAGCTGCAGTGCCGTAATCCTTATCCTCCACGGTCAGATTAATCACCTGGCTTTTCTCCGAGGATTTGATCTGCAGCTTGGCAGCCAGTTGGCCCGCCGTCAGACCGAACTCGGGATGCTCCGCGATCACAGTCTTCATAATGGTTGGCGACTTCATGATTTCCTTATAGCTCTCGATGAGGTTAAGACTGAAGTTAAGTGCGTTGAGATTATTGCTCTCGGGGACATTCACAACGTTGTTGACCAGTAGCTGTCCAGAGGCGGAGTAGACGGGTGCAACGAAGTTTTTACTGACGTAGAAGGTGGTGGCGCAGGAGATCAGTACAAATACCATGATTAACCATAATTTTTTCTTTATCAGGTTAATGTAATCCAGAATCGTTTTTTCCACAGTAACCCTCCTTCCGCTTATGTTCGTTTTGAAAGCAATCATGAAAGTTTCAGATGTCTTGCTTTTATTCTAACAACGCGCAGGATTTATCACATGCCCCCTAGCATCACTTTACACTTCACTTTCGAGTGACTGTGTTTGGTCCGCCAGAGGGGGTGGATGGTATACTTTAGTACCATATCCCTGGAAAATGCTAACACCAGCAGTGAGCCAAGATCACCCAGCCGGGTGAAGGATGCCGGCGCACCTTCGTGTCAACACTCCGCGCCAGCATAATGTATGCTGTTTTTCGCATACATTCGGCCCGTAGGCATGCTTGCGAGCATAATGTATGCTGTTTTTCACATACATTCGGCCCGTGGGCCTGCTTGCGAGCATAATGTATGCTGTTTTCCGCATACATTCAGGCCGTGTGCCTGTTTGCGAGCATAATGCTCCACAGCCCCCTAAAGAAGTTGGAGTCCTCCCCCACAAAAATGTAGACTAGATATAGGAGGAGGATGAACGGTATGGGACACTTAACAGGAACAAGAGAGAAGGCAGCGCAAGAGGTGTTGTCTGGCATTAAGGCAGCGGTGGTTGCCCGCAAGTATGGGGTGACCCCATCGACGGTGAATCAGTGGGTGAGGGACTACCGAGAGGCCCATGGGGAACAAGATCATCCGTATCCCCAGGAGCAGGTGGAGGAACTGAAGCGCCTCCTGGACGTGGAGCAGAAATACGAGAAGGCCGTCAAGATCCTCGGCGAAAAGGAGTTAGAGATCGAGATTCTGCGTGAACTGCTAAAAAAGCCAACCCCTGCTTATCCGAAAAAATCGAGGTAGCCGACATGTTCATTAAGCAGGGGAATACCGCAGCGTTGGTACTACGTCTCGTGGGGCTAGCAGAGTCTACGTATTACGACCGTAAGAAACGCAAGAAGCAGGATGTACAGGCCGTACCCCAGGGGCGCGGAAGACCCGTACCCGGCTATTCCCTGACCGAGTCTGGAGAGAAGATTAGCGACGAGGAAATCCAGGAATGGCTGCTGGAATTAATCGCTGGAGAGGAGCACGTGTACGGGTACAAACTGCTGGCCAAGTGCTTGTGGAACCAGCACGGGCTGAGGCTCAATCACAAGAAAAGCTACCGGCTGTGTCAGGCGCTGGATATCCTACAGCCGCAGCGTCACAAGCGTTTTAAGCATCCTCGGAAGCTGCCGGAGAACCGGGTCATTACAGGGGCGGGTCAGCTCTGGCAGATGGACATTAAGTACGGTTACGTGGCGGGCCAGGGCAGGCATTTCTTTGTCCTGAGTATTATCGATGTCTTTACCCGTGTCATCGTCGGCTACCACCGCGGATCGTCGTGTGAAGCCAAGCACGCCTGCCAGACGCTGGGACGCGCCATGGAGCAACACTGCGCCCCTGACAGCGCACGCCCGGTGATCCGCACCGACAATGGTCCACAGTTCGTCAGCCATCTGTTTGGCGACATGTGTGAAAGCTGGGAAATGACCCATGAACGCATTCCGCCTCGAACGCCGGATTTAAATGCTTTTATTGAATCGTTCCACAGTAATATCGATCGGGATTTGTTCCGCAAAGAGGCCTTCGAGACGTTCGAAGAGGCCTATGAAGCCGTGGACCGGTACATGGACTTCTACAACAATCGCAGAATGCATACAAGCCTTCGGAACATGCCGCCAGCTACCTTTGCGGAATGGGTCTTGACCCTAGAAGACCGCTCCCGCTTCTTCTGGCCGAGAGAAAAAGCGAAATAAAGAGCATATCTACGACAAGTGCTGATTTTATACGGAGGACTCCGGGATAAGGGGGTCGCACCGAATG
The DNA here is from genome assembly GCF_038595095.1 of Paenibacillus sp. FSL P2-0089. Classification (NCBI taxonomy): domain Bacteria; kingdom Bacillati; phylum Bacillota; class Bacilli; order Caryophanales; family Paenibacillaceae; genus Paenibacillus; species Paenibacillus sp. FSL P2-0089. The sequence continues at coordinate 813,926 of NZ_CP152006.1, read as the reverse complement.
TATGCTGTTTTTCGCATACATTCGGGCCGTGGGCATGCTTGCGAGCATAATGTATGCTGTTTTTCGCATACATTCGGGCCGTGTGCCTGCTTGCGAGCATAATGTATGCTGTTTTTCACATACATTCGGCCCATGGACCTCACAGCCGCCCATTGTGTTCGGTTTGATTTCCCTGAACGCAAAAAAACACGGACAACGTGGTCCGTGCTCCGTCCCCGATCATTCACAGGGATGATTATTAATCGTATGACATCTCATATTTGGTAAGCCCGACAGCATTGGCGTATAAGGCCGCCTGCGTCCGGTCCGCCACCTGCAGCTTCGCCAGAATCTGGCTGACATGCTTCTTGACGGTGAATTCGCTGATGAACAGGCGTGAAGCAATCTCACGGTTGCAGGCCCCCTGTCCCAGCTCGATCAGAACTTCCTTCTCTTTGGGTGTAAGCTCATCGGTCGGACTGCTGCCGCTCATGCGCATCTTATCTTCCATCAGCCCGGGATCGTAATACTTCCTGCCCTTGTGGACCAGTTGAATGGCAAACAGCAATTCCTCCGGCAGAGCTTCCTTCAGTACATAACCGTCTACCAGCACTTCCTCCGCCTTCAGGAAATCTTCCCGGCTGGCTGAGGATGTTAGCAGGATGAACTTGCATGAGAATCCGCGCACGCGGGCTTCCTTGATAATATCCAGGCCCGATTCATCGGCAAGCTTCAGATCAATCAGCACAAGATCAGGCTGTATCTCCTCAATCACGAGAAGAGCTTCTTGGCCATTCGTTGCTTCGCCGGCAAACTGCAGATTGGACTGCATCGATATCACAGATGCCAATCCTCTTCTCACCAAAGGGTGATCATCAACAATGACGATTTTCACTTGAACGACCTCCTGCCTAAAGTTTATGCATTTTTCAGTTCAGCCACACCGACAGGTATAGAGATTAAAATTCTGGTTCCAGCGTTCTCACTGCTGGTTAACTGGAAATCGCCTCCAAGGGACTGTGCCAGATATTGCATATTCTTCATTCCCAGTCCGCCTGAGTGCTCATCAGGTTCGTTCCAGCTTAGATCTGCATCGAAACCGACACCATCGTCGATAATCGATAGTCTAATCCATTTCGGCTTAAGCGACAGTTCTACATCCACCCGGCTGGCAGCACCATGTCTTATGGCGTTGCCGGTCGCTTCGGAGATAATCCGGAAGAGTGCCTTGTGGTAAGGATAAGGGAGACTGAAATCATCCCCCGTTATTTTCAGTTCAATCTCAACATCATTAAGCCGGGAGAGGCTTTTCAGATGCGAGCGCACCATCCCAAGCCAGCTCGGGCCGCCGCTCTTCTTGGAGCTGAGGCTGTAGATGGTAATCCGCAGCTCCTTGGCTACCTTGGTAGCTGAATCATGGATAAGCTCAATCTGCTCCTCCAGCTCCCGCTCAGACATTTTGCGCCAGGTCTGCTTCAGGGAGTGGGTCGCATAGACGATTCCGAAAAGACTCTGGGAGACACTGTCGTGCATCTCATCGGCTATCCGGTTCTGCTCGTTCGTGATGATCAGCCGGTTCTCGATCACGCCCAGCTCGTGGCGCTCAAGAATAATCGCACTCAGCTCCGACAGGAACATCAGTTGCTGGATGTACCACCGGCGGCCCTCCAGCCCTTCCGAGGCTTCCAGCTTCACGCCAATCATTCCGACGAACCGGGTGCTCATTCTTACCGGCATCAGCAGGAAGTCGCCGATCCCCGGCATACTCTTGAATACCGGTTCACGCTGCAGCCTCCATTCATGCTCATGCTTCTCAAGCTCCATGAATAGAAAGCGCTCCTCCTCATGCTGCCATCCCGTCTGGCGGCTCTGCGGAGCAGGCTCACCGCTTTTTTTGGCGAACCAGAACAGTGCTTTTTCCAGCTTGGTAAGCTTGACCACATAGTCGGTAATGACTTGGCCAATATTCATGAAGTCATGCTGGCTTGATGTTTCCACGATGTGATAAAGCGATTTGATATGCTCCATGGTATCGTTGGTCCGCGCGTTCGCTTCCTCCCGCTGCCGCTTTATCCCCTTAACCATCTGCATAACTATAACCGCGAGAGCCAGGGCTAGAAACAGGTTACCATTGGCAAGCATAATTTCAGCAATCGTAAGACCCGGAGAACCGGCATCCATGTAGCCCGATACCGCCACCATGGCAATATAACCCAGGATCAGACTCCAGGCACAATACAAAGACAGCGCACCCGCCGCAAACAGCACCGGATTCAGTACATATAGCTTAAAAGGACTATCGTATCCTCCAGTAAATAACATCAACACCGCAATGAGTGCCGTCTCCATACTGACCATCAGCATTAGAGTACGGGCTTTTGCATGGAACCTCCGGTAATAATACGGGAATAGTTGGGCAAATAAGAATAGCACAATGATTAGTAGGGATTTGTATATTACGGAAGGCCCCGCAGGAACCATGAGGTACATAAACGATGTGAGGGACAAAGAAAAGATTCTGAAAAAGGCGATCGTACGGTCTTCGACTGTTAATTTAATGTTCATCCCACCACCCTATTCTCCAGTTTGTGGAAAATTCGAGTTTATTCTAAGCTATGTTTAAAAGCATCATACATGAGAAAAATCACAATAACAAGTTTCGATTTCTAATGATAGCGTTTACTTTGAAAATAAAATGGGTATAATTATTCTTTTTTCATGAAAAATTAACCAACTCCATCCAGCTTCTCAAATGATAGCGTATGCAAAATTATCCAATCCGGCTCCGGGCATGACAAAGAGCCTCTCCCTCCAGGGACAGGCTCTTCAAAAGAGAAGTCTTCGGTTATCCGGTGAGTACACCCGGCACAGTCTATTCAGTCACCGCCGTCACAGCTTGCTCCAGCTTGGCATTATTACATATACAAATTTGATAGCGCTGTTCGCCAACGATATGATACCCGGTGGACAAAATACGCAAGGTATGATTAGGTCCTACCACCTTATGGAGACTGCGGCAACTGATGCAGTAATACTCTCTCAATAGTCTCATCTCCGGCATAGTCTAGAAGAACTATTCTAGAACTGCTAATATTATCTAGAGCATAGCACTGTTTTTTTCTGCGTGTCAACAAAAATCTGCAAAAAACGACATTATTCAGAGACTCTTTTAAGATAAAAAGTAGAATTATGTCGTTTATTATGTCACAGATGATTCCGGCAGGTCTGCGGGGAGAGGCCCATATATTTCTTGAATAGCCTTGAAAAATAAAAACTATCCCTATAATGAAGCATTCCCGCTATCTCCTGCACCTGCAGGGAGGTATTCAGCAGCAAATGCTTGGCCTCGGCCATCTTCAGCCGGTGGATATATTCATGCAGCGGGTACCCGCTGCTCCGCCGCACGGTGCGGCGGAGTGTAGACATGGACAGGTGCAGGCGCTCGGCCATCCCCGGCAGATCCGGCTGCTCATAGATGCAGGCATTCAGCGCCTCCCGGATCAGCGGCATGGCTTCCTGCTGCCACGGGCGGCGGCTGCCCTGGAGCTGCAGCGAGCATTCCAGCAGCATCTCCTCCAGCAGCAGCGCAGCCCGGTCCGCATCACCGGGAACATCTCCGGCCATGTACGCCAGAACCTTTTCAAAGGACGCTTGCAGCCCTTCCGCCTTATCCCCCCGGGTTACCTCTCCACCCGCAATCATTCCGGCTTCCAGCCATTCTGTGACACGGCTTCCGCTGAAATTAATATAATATTCATCCCAATACCCGCCTGGGGGCGGTCCGAAGCTGTAGCTATAACCAGGTCTGAAAAAAAACAAGCTTCCCTCATGGACCTGCTGCTCTGGTCCTCCGTTCTCCGTATAAGTTCCGCCTCCTGCGACTATATATACAAGTGCCCAGTGTTCAAAGCTGACACCCGAACGAAACAGCGTTCTTCCCGGCAGATGGCCGGCTTGCCCGACACGAATCGACTTCAGGCGCAGCCTGGCGGCCTCCACCTTCGGATCAATAATTCTTACTGGATACGGGCTGATCATATAATCCATGAGCTTGGGCATACACTGCATTCCTCCATGTGTTCAGGAGTGGTATGTTGATAATGAAGATGATCATATTCTACATGAATAAGAGGTGTCCACGCTATGTCTGATGTTGTTCACTTACAGCTTTTTCCCCGGCCGCAGAAGATCACGGTATCCGCAGGACAGTTCCACCTTCCTTCCCGGGGCAGCATTGTGCTGACCGGTGAGGACCAGTTGTCCGCCCTTCCCGCAGCCCGCAGGCTTCAGCAGACCGCTTCCGAGGTGGTCCGTCTCAGTCTGCCTCTGTCCATAGGGCAGCGGTCTGCCACAGTTCCGGCTTGCACCTTCCGCTATAACGCACAGCTTACAGAAGGAGCTTATGAGCTGCACATTAACGAAGAAGGCCTAATTGCCGCTTACGGTTCCCCGCAAGGCGCTTATTATGCAGCCGCGACGCTGAAGCAGCTCCTGCAGCAGTACGGCCGGACACTGCCTTATCTGCATATCCGCGATCAGCCGGATTTCGCGGCCAGAGGGCTCATGCTTGATATCAGCCGCAACAAAATCCCCACGCTGGATACCCTGTACCGGATCATTGATCTCATGGCGGACCTCAAGCTGAATCAGATGCAGCTATATATAGAAGGAGCTCCGTTTGCTTATGAGTCCTTCCCGCAGGTATGGGAGCTGGAAACTCCGGTTACCGGCGATGAAATCCTGCTGCTGGATGCCTACTGCCGCGAGCGGTACATTGAGCTGGTGCCTAATCAAAACAGCTTCGGCCATATGGAAGGCTGGCTGACCCGGCCGGAATTCAACCATCTGGCAGAGATCCCCGCAGGCTTCATGCTCCCGGATCAGATGTATGATAGCGATTTATACCCGGAAGGATTATTTATGCATCCCGGAACCTTCCATACAGAGGACCCTGAGGTATTGCAGCTCCTGGGCACGATGTACGATGACCTCCTTCCCTACTTCAGCTCAGAGATGTTCAATGTCGGCTGTGATGAGACTTATGAACTGGGACTTGGCGCAAGCCAGGCGCTGGCGGAGTCTTCCGGCAAAGGCGAGCTGTATCTCTCCTTCCTGCAGAAGATTCACGGACTGGTCAAACAGCGCGGCAAAACCATGCAATTCTGGGGCGATATCATCATCCAGCATCCCGAGCTGATCCCACGGCTGCCGAAGGATATCATCGCCATGGAGTGGGGATACAGCGCGGCTCATCCTTTTGAAGCGGATACCCGCAAATTCAAGGAGGCAGGCATCCCGTTCTATGTCTGTCCGGGAACCAGTTCCTGGAACTCGCTCACCGGCAGGACCGACAACATGCTCGCCAATCTGCGCAGCGCTGCGGTGCATGGCAAGAGAAACGGCGCTGTCGGCTACCTGATTACCGACTGGGGAGATTTCGGCCACTGGCAGCATCTGCCGGTCAGCTACGCCGGATTCGCCTACGGGGCAGCGCTTGCCTGGAATGTAGAGGGGAATCTGGAGGCGGATGTGGCGCATTATCTGAACACGGCGGTCTTCCAAGACCGCTCAGGAACCATCGGGCAATTGCTGCTGGATCTGGGCAACTACTATAAGCTGGAGTCGGGCACGGTCCGCCCGAATGACACGGAGATGTCTATGCTGCTGCGCAGCCATCTGGAGCATGTGCAGCTGGCTGTGAAGCTGTCTGTAGAACAGCTCGACCAGCTGGAGCAATACATTCTTGCCCTTGAAGCCAGGCTTGAGCAGCCCGTTCTGGAATGCAGCGACGCCGGATTGGTCATAGAAGAACTGCGCAGCGGCATTCACTTCGTGAAGCATGCCGTGCAGCTTACCCGGCTTAAGCAGCAGCTCGCCGCCGCAGATTCGCAGCCCCAGGCAGCGCAGGTACAGGCGCAGATCCATGACCTGGATCTGCTGCTCCACCAGTACCGCCAGCTCTGGACCCGGCGCAACCGGCCGGGCGGCCTGGAGCGCAGTGTCTCGAAGCTGGTCCGCCTGCGCGGGGAATATACCGCACTTGCCGCCAAGCTGGATGCAGAGGCAGTTAGGTAGATTACACTACGGAAGAACACACTACAAGTGGAAACGGCTTTGCCATCCTTTTAAAGGACGGTACCGTTTCAGCGAGAAATAGAAGGATAATTTATTGTGTGTAACATATAAATTCTTATATTTGAACGTACAATAGAAACCTCTCCTTTGAAATGGTTGTGCAGAAGCTCCATTTCCCAAAGGGAGGTTTTTTTGTGATATAGAAAGATTTTGAAAGAATGTTTTTCCGCATACATTCGGGCCACACGCCTCCGTCAGGCTCAATATGGTCGGTTTTTCGATTACATTCAGCCTACGCGCTGCCCCCGGGTCCCATTGTGGTCGGTTTTTCGATTACATTTGGCCTACGCGCCGCCCCCGGTCCCATTGTGGTCGGTTTTTCGATTACATTCGGGCCACACGCCTGCTCCTCCCGGCGATCCTGCGCCGCACAGCAACAAAATTTGGATTGAAATAGGTCATTCGCAGGATTATAATGTGATCATATAACCACTTTTTACCTAATATTTTAAATAAAATACATAATTGACAGGAGATATGCCTATGGATTGGCTTCATGCTTATGAGGACGAGCTCCGTGTGGTCTTTGAGGAGAACCGCAGGGTGATCTCTGCGTTTCCAGAGCCGCTTAATGCCCGCGGCCTGTCGTATCTCAATCAGTTCAACGTGTTCCACCCGGACAGCCACAAGAATTACATCTGTTACCTGCTGCCCTTCTGGCTCCAGGACCCTTGTGGCCTGAGTCCTGAAGTGGCCCGCAGGATGTCCGCAGGTAACATCTTCCTCATGCTCTACTTCTTCCTCCAGGATGATCTAATGGACAGCCCGGAGGCCTCGGCTGCGCAAGCGCTGCCACTTGCCAATCTGCTTTATGTCGAGTTTCTGGCTACCTACCTTCCGCTGTTCCCGGCGGACTCTCCCTTCTGGCCCTGCTTCAGCCGTTACATCAGCGAGTGGGCAGACAGCGTGAGCGGTGAAGCCGGCAGCGATTACTTCCTGAATGACCGCATCCGTATCTCCCATAAGGCCAGCCCGCTTAAGCTCAGCAGCACGGCCGCACTGCTGCTCTCCGGCCAGTCCTCCTCCATTCCCGAGGCCGAAGAGATGATTCACACTGTGCTGTTGACCCTGCAGCTGCTTGACGACTATGAAGATTGGGAACAGGATCTGGAGGACAGCAGCTATAACTGCCTGTTGTCACTGGTACGCTCCAGTACCGGGATGGCCGCAGGAGAACCACTGACCGAATCAACAGTGAAGGACTTCCTCTATGTAGCAGGCGGACTTACCGGATATGCTGCAACGGCCCAAGCCAACCAACTCATCCTGGAGGAGGCCAGCTTACAGCTGCCCTTGCTGGTGTCCTTCCATCTCGTGCTCGTGCAGAACCTGCAGCAAATCGCCGCAGCCATTGAAGCGCAGAAGCAATTGCTGCTGGGCGGGGGGCTGGATTACTGGCTGTCTTCGCACTCGAATCTCTCATAATTTATGCAAATAGCAATAGAATTATATAATGGCCTATGCTATACTAAAAAGGCAATTATAACCATTTTGAAAGGGTGATTGTATTGTCAGTAGGAGTTCTTAAGAATCAGGTGATTCAGAAGGCGTGGGAAGATCCGGCTTTCAAACAAAGACTGCTTGCAGATCCGAAGGCAGCGCTCCAGGAAGCGCTGGGCATCAACCTTCCTGACAACATTACACTGAAGACCGTAGAGGAAGGCTCTAATGAATTCTACCTGGTCATTCCCCCAAGCCCTTCTTCCGATGTAATGAAGACACGTATCACCCCAATGGGAACCTGGTAGCATATTCAAGTCAACCTATTATCGGGAGTTGGAATCGTCCGGCCCTTCTGCACGCGGCAGAATGGTGATGGACTCGGTTCCGGCTCCTTTTTTGCTCATAAAACGAATTTCTCCCTCCATCGCTTCAATAATACGGAAGGTAACCATCAGCCCGAGCCCCGTGCCCTTCGTCTTGTTAGAGGAGAAATACGGCTCGCCCAGACGGCTAAGCACAGCCGGTTCCATACCTGCCCCGTTATCCTTAATATGAATATGTATTTTATCCCCCCGGCTGTATGCCAGCAGTTGAATCGTGCCTTCCTCCCCCAGGGATTCAATGCTGTTCTTGATGATATTAATCATCGCCTGCTTGAACTTCGAGGAATTCCCTTTGACCCGCAGACCGTCTTCCACCTCCAGAATCATTTTGCCCCCGTTCAAATGGCATAAAGGCAGCAGGATGCTCTGGATATGCAAGAACTCTTCATTCACATAGAGCAGGGAGACCTGTTCAAATTCGGGCTTGGCAAAGGTCAGAAAATCGGTGATAATACTCGCCGCCCGGTCCAGCTCACTGAGCGCCATGGACAGGTATTTCTGCTCGTCCCCGCTCGACTTCTCGCTGAGCAGCTGGAGGAACCCCCGGGTCACCTGGAGCGGGTTACGTACCTCATGGGCTACCGATGCTGCCAATTCGCTGATAATCTCCATTTTCTCTGAACGCTGCAGTTCGTTGTTGAACAGCTCCAGCTCCTGCGAATATTTCACCACTTGGCTGTGGTTCTGCGCCAGCCGCCGTCCCAGAATCACAATCAGCGAGAGAATAAACACAACCAGCGCCCACTTCCAGTAGAAGAGATCATAATTTCCGCGTTTGAAATAATACCACATCAGCTCCAACACCCCGGTAAGGGCAGCCGTACCGAAGCCGCAGGCGAAGATGATCGCATCCTTATTGCGCTTCAGGGAGAACACGATGACGCAGCCGATCAGCAGAATGAATTGAAGAATCATAATAATTCCGACAATGTTGGTGGAGATGAAGTAGTAGAATTTCAAATACTGGCCCCCGGAGAGTGCATTTATAATGAGGAGGACACAGCAAAATAAGGAATAGACCATCTGGAATTTGCGGAACCTGCGGATGATGCCGTATTTGCCCGCGCCGAAAATTTTCTCGAACAGGAAGGTCAGTGCGGGTAACAGGGACAACAGCGCCACATCGAACAAAAATACACTGAGCCCGCCCAAATAGCTGTAGAAGGTATACGTGAAGGGAGAGTAGGTTACAGACAGCACACCGGTAGAGGCGATAACAACAGACAGCGAAGCCGTCACGGGGAAATACTCCTTGTTCAGGAAAAATGCGCACACAAACAGCACCGCCGCCACGAAGATAAAAGCGCCGCCCAGAATCACATCTATGAGTCCGTTTTTGATATAGTCCTTGATTAGAAGACTGTGCTCACCGAGTATCACCTGCTCTTTGATTCCGATCCGGTCCTGGAGCGTCTGCGTCCAGATATAGAGCGTCTTTCCGTTATCCCGCATGTCCAGAGGCACAAGCAAGGAATAATTATCCATAATGAAGCCGCGGTCTCCTTCAAAAACCAGCCGGTCCTCCACATACACCTTCACATGCAGCGCATAAATCGTCTGAATATAGACGGAGGGGGACACGTAATGATAGGAGGGCAAAGTAATCTTGGTCCAGGCGGAGGATACCCCGGTAGGCTTGCGCGGCATCTCCGCCTTCGCCTCCACGTCAATCCACCCCTGGTCATCCTTTACAGGAGCCTGGAGTCCGCCATCATCCGGCCCCTCCTGCCACTTCATCTGCCAATGTCTGATCTCACTGGCGGGGGAAGCGCTCTGCGCGGACACCAGGAGGCTTCCGCAGGTTAGGCACAGCAGGAACAATACTAACGCTGTATGTAAACTTTTGACCATCAAAGACATGCAAGCACCTCAGAGGAAAGTTTTAGAAGCAAAGTTCTGTAGTGTTAATATTTCGCCCCATGCTCTGCCCATCCCTTCAAAAAAACGGAATAAACAAAAAAAATTTCTAATTCATGCTGGAGGCCGGCAATTTAATAAGCACCTCGGTTCCTTCGCCCTTGCGGCTGTGGAACTCAATCGTGCCGTTCATCGCTTCAATAATACGGAAGGTGACCATGAGGCCGAGTCCCGTCCCCTTGGTCTTATTGGAGTAATACGGCTCGCCCAGACGGGCCAGTTCGCTAACCTTCATTCCCTCGCCGTTATCCTTCACGCTGATGATTACCCAGTTGCCTGTCCTCCAGGCTGTTACTACAATCTCCCCTTCCTCCTGCAGTGATTCAATGCTGTTCTTGATCAGATTAATGAACGCCTGTTTGAATTTGGCCGGGCTGCCCGTCACTTGAAGCTCCTGCTGCAGACGCAGCTCTATCGAACCGCCCTGCAGATTAGCCAGCGGCAGCAGGATTCCCGACACATGCTTCAGCTCCCCCGAGACTTCGAATACATCCACGATATCCAAGCCCGGCTTCGCAAAGGTAAGGAAATCAGTAATGATTACCGAGGCCCGGTCCAGCTCTCCCACAGCCATCTTCAGATATTCCTTCTCCTTGTTGCCGGAGCGCTCCCCCAGAATCTGCAGGAACCCGCGTGTGACCTGGAGCGGATTACGCACCTCATGGGCTACCGAGGCGGCCAGCTCACTGATAATCTCCATTTTCTCCGAACGCTGCAGCTCATTATTGAACTTCTCCAGCTCCCTGGCGTATTCCAGCGCCTTCTCATGGCTTCCCGCAAACCGTTTCCCCAGAATAGCAATCAGGGAAAGAATGAATACCACCATGCCCCATTTCCACCAGTACAGATGATACCTCTCCATTGAAATGAAGTAACGCAGCAGCTCCGCCACCGAGACCACGGCAAATACAGAGAAGCCGCCCGTGAACAGGATGGCATCTGAATTGCCTTTGCGGGCATAAGAAAGCGCCAGATACAGCAGGTAGATAAGCTGGGCCATCATTAGTACACCGGTTGCGTTAATAGTCAGAATGGAATACAGCGCATCCAGCCGGAAGGATACTGCGGCATTCAGAATAAGCGCTGCGGTACAGAACAGGGAATAGGCGAGCTGAAATTTACGCACCCGGGTAGTGAAGCCCCGCTTGCCCGGTCCGAATAGCTGCTCAAAATAAAGCGTGAACGCCGGCATAATGGTGAACAGGGCCAAATCGAAGCTGATCTGCCTCAGACGATCCCCCCGGCTTAGAATCAGCGTCAGAAACGGGGAGTACGTCAGCAGCAACACTCCAAAGGACAGGATGACAAGGGCCAGAAAAAAACCGCTGTAGAAAAATTCGGGCTTAAGGAACAGCAGGCAGATCAATAACGCTCCGGCCATGAAGATCATGGCGGCTCCGAGCACAACGTCCACCAGATCCTGCTTCACATAAAAGGACAGCAGCTGATTATAGCTGCCAACCCTTATGTGCCCCTCGATTCCAAACTCCCCGCTGCCCGCATTCCACAGATAGAGCGGCTTTGCACTGTCTTGTGCCGGTAATGGAATCAGCACCTTGTTGCCGCTATATTCCACATCCCCGCTGGAATCGTAGATTAGCCGGTTGTCTATATATGCTTTCAGGTTGTCGCCAAATACTCTATCGATCAGAATAGCGGGAGTTGCTCCCGCAGGAGGCAAGGTAATCCGCATCCAGGCGGAAGCGGTACCTGCTGGCGAAAGGGGCCTGGCCTCCCTGGCCCGCACCCATGTCCATCCGGCGGCTGGCCCTGCCATTACAGCTTCTATGCCGCTATTCCCGGCCGTTTCCCACTTCAGCTCCCAGGCCGGAATTTCCGCTTCGGTATGTGCATCCCATTCTATGGCGATCCCCGCTGGAATGATGGTTATTACAAGCAGCAGCATAATAAAGACTGCGGCTGTTTTGGTTGATGCTAACTTCATTGTGGCACCTCAGTGAATCCTTAGTTGTATTTATATAGTCCATATGATTCTTATTTTCGACAACGTTTGCACAATACCTGCCATCAGACTGCAAATAACCTCGAAACGGCTCGGTTAATTCATCTATTCCGGTTATTCTGCCGGAGAAATGAATATATTAATCAGATGGGCAGCCTGGATGCCGGGCAGATTCGCCGCCGCTTAAACGGGTATAGTTGTACTATAAGATGAAGAAGACTTACAACAAGGGAAAAGGGAGCTGATTCACGATGGGTAACGAATTCAATAAGACGGAAGCCGACTTTGCATATGAGCGCTATACCAAAATGGGCGGTGTCTCCCCGGAGCAGGATATCCCGCTGGAAGAATTGCGTCCGCTTGGCACGATTACTGAGCCAAGCCCCAGTGAGGAAACTGCAGGCGCCGGGAACCGCCCGCTGGAATCTGCACTGGCCAGTCATGACCCTGCTCACTTCACACCGATCGATTTCGACGGTGTAGTGGATGACGGCTCGGATCCGGCGCTGGAGAGCGATCCTATTCTGGCAGCCGATATCGGCCTGAATGTGCCGGACGCCGGGCTTGGACCGCGCGCAGACCGCCCCGCTCCCTCTTCCGCCACCCCCGGTCCGCAGCGGGATGAGCTGCTGGAGTCGGATGCTATATACACGGCCGGTGCAGCCGGATTAACCGGCAGCGTCATTGATTATGCGGATACGGAGGAAGAGGTGACCGAAGAAGCGCAGGAAGCCGCTCCGCTGGAGGATGTCCCGGATGCGGATGAGCTGGTTCCCGGAAGCAGCATTGATCCGGTCTCCCCCGACCCTGATGCCATGCCCGGAACCGATGTGCTGAACGGCTCGAACGGTGACGAGTAGACACGGCTAAGCGGTCCTGCCGGGGCGTTCACCCAAGGTCCAGGTTCATATTGACTTTTGGAGACAATCGGCATACGATAGTTTCATTCGATTACGGAGATGGAGTTCGCCATAACCGCCCTTCGGGGCTAATGACTCCTACCAGTGGTTAACTACGCTGGTAGGAGTCTGTTTTGATTTCAGGGCAGTATTTATTTCGGGTAGGGGAGCGTTAGCCATAATGAAGAGGAAGTATGAACGGTGGGCAGCACTTGCAGCGCGCCAGAGCCAGCTTGCGCTCTGGAGTACATTCGTCAAATGGGTGATTCTAGGGGGACTGGTCGGGCTGCTGGCAGGAAGTGCCTCGGCCTTGTTCCTGGCCAGTCTGAACGCAGTCACCCAGGTAAGGCTGGAGCATGCCTGGCTTCTCTTCCTGCTTCCGGCGGGAGGCGCGCTCGTCAGCGGAATGTATATGCGCTACGGCAAGAGCAGCCTGAAGGGTAACAATCTGATCCTGGAGCAGATCCGCCAGGGCAATGAAGCGATTCCGCTGCGCATGGCCCCGCTGGTCCTTGGCGGGACGCTGATTACCCATCTCTTCGGCGGCTCGGCCGGACGTGAGGGCACGGCTGTGCAGATGGGCGGCAGTCTGGCCGACGCACTCGGACGCTGGCTCAGAATCGGTCCGCTGGACCGCCGAATCCTGCTGATGTGCGGCATCAGCGGCGGCTTCGGCTCCATCTTCGGCACTCCGCTGGCCGGAACGGTGTTCGGCCTGGAGGTCATCGCCATCGGGCTGATCAGCCATAAGGCGCTGCTGCCCTGTTTTGCCGCCAGCTTCACCGGTGATCTGGTAGCCTCCCGCTTGTGGGGCGTTCACCATATCCATTATCAGGTGGATGTCTTCCCCGCTATGGATGCGCTGGTGCTGGTCAAGGTTATATTCGCCTCCATCCTCTTCGGCCTGTGCAGCCTGCTGTTCAGTGAGCTTACCCATTATCTGAAGCGGACCTTCACCGCCCTAATCCGTAATCCCATGCTCAAAAGCGCCGCCGGCGGGCTGATCATTATCGCCCTGGTCTACATAGCCGGTTCCCGGGACTATCTGGGGCTGGGCCTTCCGCTGATCAGCAGCTCCTTCGAAGACGGCGTATCGCCCTTCGCCTTTCTGTGGAAGCTGATCTTCACCGCCTTCACCCTGGGGACCGGCTTCCAGGGCGGCGAAGTGACGCCGCTATTCGCGATTGGAGCTTCCTTGGGGAGCAGCCTGGCCGGAGTGCTTCATCTATATGGGCCTTTCCTGGCTTCACTTGGCTTCATCGCTGTCTTCTGCGGAGCAACCAATACACCGCTTGCCTGCTTCATAATGGGCATCGAGCTGTTCGGCTCCGGCGGAGCGGTCTATATGTTCATCGCCTGCATCATCAGTTATCTGTTCTCCGGGCACAGCGGCATCTACAGCTCCCAGCTTATCGGCATCTCCAAAAGCGCCTTACTGCCGGTTCCCGAAGGAACGACGCTAGCCTCCGCCAAGGAGCAGCCCGCACCAAAGTAGCGGAATCCGGCAGGGCGCAGAAGCAGGCTTTGCCAGAAGCAGGACAAAGAAGGTATGATACAGAGGTGAATGCACCAGATTATTCAACAAGTGGAAACGGCTTTGCCGTCCTTTTAAAGGACGGTACCGTTTCAGCGAGAAATAGAAGGATAATTTATCGTGTGCAACATATTAATTCTTATATTTGGACAAAAGGAGAGATTCTGAAGTGAAGTCTATCACAAGAAAGCCCGTCATCCTGCTTGCGATGATGTGCCTGATGCTCGTCATTCTGGCGGGCTGCGGCAATAAGCCAGTGAATAATAATGCCGCCGGTAATGGTAACAGCAGCTCCGGAGCAGGCAGTGAGGCTACAGCAGCACCGCAGGAGAGCGCCGCTGCTACAGAAGGCGTGCCTTCAGCCACAGCCAGCCATCCGGTGGTTACGATCGAGATGGATAACGGCGCTGTTATTAAGGCCGAGCTGTATCCCGAGGTTGCCCCCAATACGGTCAACAACTTCATTTCATTGATTCAGAAGGGCTTCTATGACGGAACCATCTTCCACCGGGTCATTCCGGGCTTCATGATCCAGGGCGGGGACCCGGATGGCACAGGAATGGGCGGACCGGACTACAGCATTGCCGGAGAATTCAATAACAACGGCTTCACCAATAATCTGTTGCATACAGAAGGTGTGCTGTCCATGGCGAGAAGCAAGGATATGAACTCTGCCGGCTCCCAGTTCTTCATTATGGCCGCTGCTTATCCAAGCCTGGACGGCGATTACGCCGCCTTCGGTAAGGTTACCGAAGGACTCGAAGCGGTCCAGGCGATCGTCAGTCTGCCGCGTGGCAAGAATGACCGTCCGGATCAGCCGCCGGTAATGAAGAAGGTCACCGTTGATACCCTTGGGGTTACTTATCCCGAGCCGCAAAAAGCACAATAAGCAGCCTACAGGCCGGTTGCACTGACTAGTAGAGCAGGCTTAATTGTATTTTGTACAACTAAAACGTCTGGTTTGCTCCCCAGTAGACGTTTAGCTGTATTTCGTACACTTAAAATCCCCACTTTCCCGAGTTTCCACCCGTTGGGGCAGATTTAGTTGTACAGATTACAGCTATAAGAGACAAGCCTTCTTTTTCGCTGTTTTTAAGTGTACATTCTGCAACTATCCCTGAATGTCTACTTGGAACTACACGCATAAAGCACTGCTTGGTTGAACTACATTAACTTCTATAGGTCTGATGCTCAGCTAGTCTTGCTCCAAAATCCACACAAAAGAGCCATCCTCCATAACCGGAGAATGGCTCTTCTTCGCATCCTGCGTATACTCGAAGCATGCAGCTTCTTATTGGAAGTGGGTGTGCTTCGTTCTCCACTGCTCCAGCTTAATAACCACCCAGAAGCCGTAGATCCCAATCGTAATCACCGTCAGCAGGAACCACTTGATCCATTGTCCGAACAGGCTGACGGCTGTACCGTCGAACCGCAGGCGCTGCCCTTCCACCACGGTATGCTCGACCTTCCAGCGGTAGAGCATGACCACAGACCAGGGATAGCAGATGCCGAAGGTACAGACCGTAACCAGCCAGCCAGCGAGGCACCACCCAATGTACTCAATAAGCTTCCCGTCAAAATAAGATTCCCTGCTTCCATAATTCATCGCTGCCGTATTCATGTGCAGTGCTCCCATGGGTCTCCGCCTTTCATTCATGCAAAATTATTCCTGGTTCTATTTTCCTTATTATCCATGGTGAGCACCACTACATTTCTCACAAATCTAACTGGCAGTCCCATTTTCATCTATTTTCATAAAAGTGCATGAAGCAGCAGACCCCGAACCTCACGCCTATTGTAAGCACATGCGGTGGAGTCTGCAAAGGGATCAGGCCCAGTATTGATCTGGCCGGTATTCGATTTCGGACTGCACGGCTATCGTTAAGCGCCCGGAGTCCGCATCATAGGTTACAGGCTGATCTCCAACGTAGTACCAATGCTTGATGACCGGCCCGTCCGCAGGCTCCTCGAAGCGGAATACATTAAGCTCCGCCTTCAGCTCCACCACCGCAGCGCCCTTATCTGCAGCCACATCCGTCAGGGTGATTAAGGTCAGCCCGCCCTGCTTATCGAAGGTATACCCTACTCCCTCCATGCTGTTCACAAGCATGCGTCCGGTTACGGAATGCTTCACCAGCACTCTCTCCTGTTCTGCCATTCAAGCTCCTCCTTCATGTCGGTATCCCGCCGCGCATTACGGCAGATCAATCACCATGACCAGTATATTCTCATCAGCCTTCAGCTCCAGCTGCGCTATGTCCTCGATTCTTGCCGAATCACCCGGCTTCAGCACATCATCCCCGTTCAGGGTAAGCTGCCCTTCAACCAGATATACAAAGCTGCGCCGCCCCGGCTCCTGCCGGAAATTCAGTTGCCCTCCCGCCTCGGCCTTCCCGAGATAAATGGTCATGTCCTGGGCTATATCGACAATCTCGTCAGAGGCCTCGGAGGCTACTACCGGAAGCAGCCTTCCTTCAAGCTTGGCCGGATCGAAGCGTCCGGTTGCATAAGAAGGAGCCGTCCCCCGGGCCTTGGGCATGAACCATAGCTGAAGCAGGCGGACCGGCTCACTGTCCGAAGGGTTATGCTCCGTATGAATCGCGCCGGTCCCTGCCGACATCCGCTGGATGCCGCCGAAGGACGTCTGCGCGACATTGCCGAGGTTGTCCTCATGACGAAGCACGCCGGACAGCACAATCGAGACAATCTCCATGTCACTGTGCGGATGGGCGCCGAAGCCTTTTCCCGGAGCGATCGTATCATCGTTACAGACGCGCATCGGCCCAAAGGCCGTATTGTCCGGATCATAGAAATCCCCGAAGGAGAATACATGACTGCCCTTCAGCCAGCCGTGATCGAACTGGTGCGCAGACGCAGCAGGATAGATTGTAATCAATGGAACCGCCTCCTGTGGTTTATTATGAAGTGGTCGATATCTGCAGTTCAGAAACGATGAACCATTTCTTGGACGCAGCATCCTTAAAATACACCTGGATCATGTAGTTCCCTTTGTCGGTAACCTTATAATTATACGCTGCCGATTTGAACCAGAAGCTGTCCTTCTTCTCTGTAATCGGCTGGTTATCTACAACATCCGTCTTGCCTGCCGGGTCTGTAATGGTGATTTTCAGATCGGAGATATCTGTTTTGAGATCATCCACCTGCACCAGGGCAGAGAAGGTATTGCTGGTGTCCATTCTGACTTTGCCGAAAATCTTGCCCGACTCATCCAGCAGCACCGTATTCACATTAGGCTTGTAGATCTTGACCGTCCCTGCTGAGTCGTCCACCGATACAATCGCCTGCATATTCTCGGAAAGCTGTTCCACAGGCACATAGACCCCGCCATCCGAGGATAGTGCAGACTGCTTAAGCAGCATATTATTTACATAGAATGAGAGATCTGTTTTGCCGGCAGCAGCATACAGCAGGCCTCCTCCCGAGACCATCATCAGGCACATTGTTGAAATCGCCAGCTTGCGCATCTTCCCCATTATTCCCGTCCCCCTCTATAATGTCCTATGCTGTTTATACCCTTCAGGAGGCAAGGAGTTGCTGTGAATTGTAAAATAAAACCGGCTGTACTTTTTTCCTGAGGAAAAGGCACAGCCGGTCACGGGACAACCTTCTTACTCCGGGCACACTCGGAAGCAGCAATTACAGCTTGGCGATCGTCTCGGTAAGAACCGGTACAATCTGAGATTTACGGGACACTACACCCTTCAGCACAGCCTTGTTATCATCCAGCTTCACATTGTAAGCCTGCTCCACAGCGCCGGCTACGCGGCCCAGGGCAAGACCCACGGAATCGTTGTTCAGGATATCGGTAACCACGAACAGGAACAGATCCAGTCCCTTGTCGTCAATAATCGCGGTAAGCGCCGCTTCCAGCTCCGGCTGCTTGGACAGGACATCATTCACATCCACAGCGTTAACCTGGGCAATCTCCACCTTATACTCGCCCATCTTGAATTCCTTGGCATCCAGAGAGATCAGTTGGGCAATGCTCTTGTCGCTCAGGTCTGCACCGGCTTTGAGCATGTCCAGGCCATAGCTCTCGGCATCCACTCCGGCAATGACCGCCAGCTCACGCGCAGCAGCCACATCCTGCTCCGTGCAGGTCGGCGATTTGAAAAGCAAGGAATCGGAAATGATAGCGGACAGCATCAGACCGGCGATGTTCTTGGGAATGGCCACGCCATTCTCTTTGTACAGCTTGTTCAGAATGGTAGCCGTACAGCCGACTGGCTCAGCCCGGTAATACAGCGGATAGGCAGTCTCGAAGTTCGCAATCCGGTGATGATCAATAACCTCAACCACACGGACCTGATCGATATCATTCGCACTTTGCTGGCGTTCATTATGGTCAACCAGAATAACTTGTTCAGCTTCTGCAGCAACGTTCTCCACCAGACGCGGCGCTTCTACCCCGAAGTGGTCGAGGGCGAACTGAGTCTCTCCGCTGATGTCTCCAAGCCGGACCGGCTCAGCATCCCAGCCCAGTTCCTTCTTCAGTGCCGCGTAAGCAATTGCCGAGC
Organism: Paenibacillus sp. FSL P2-0089; assembly: GCF_038595095.1. Lineage (NCBI taxonomy): Bacteria > Bacillati > Bacillota > Bacilli > Caryophanales > Paenibacillaceae > Paenibacillus > Paenibacillus sp. FSL P2-0089. The sequence continues at coordinate 795,135 of NZ_CP152006.1, read as the reverse complement.
AGATCGTATCTGTATCCGGGTTTTTGTGACCAAAGATCAAAGTTTTTGTCATTTCCAATCTCCTTACTATGTTTTTGTGAGAATAATATACCATACATTGATAGAAACCTGCCAGAGACCCGTAAATATCTGGCCTGGGTTAACTCTTGGTATGCTCTTGCACTGCCTCTACAGGTTGACCCCGCTTCGTCTTCGGCAGCGCCTCAGGCGCATTCTCCCCGTATAAAGGCTCGTTATCCGAGAACAGATCCGGGTTCTCTCTGAGCATATCACTCAAGATACGCGTAGTCTCTACAGTGCCGCAGAGCATAACCGCCGCATCGCCGAAGCTGCCCCTGCGCAGCGCCCCGCCGTCCTCCAGCACGGATTCCACCTTCCAGAAATGCTGCGACCAGGACAGTCCGCAGTGTCTGCGCGAAGGCACCGCGATCTCCCTGCCTTCAGGCGTCACGGTACAGAGCGCCTCATGCCCGTCCGTCATCCGGCCGGGAATATCCACCCACTCTTCAATGCCGTGAATGAATGTATTTCTCCGCAGATCCACACCAAGCAGCATAATCTCCGCTTCCCGGTCCAGCAGCTTGCCATAGACCGAACCGCGTGCACAGGGCGTATCCCAGCGCTCATCTCCGGCCGTGAACACCGCCGCATCCCTGCCTAGCGCCGCCACCGAATGCGTAGGATGCCAGGAACGGATCACGCCCGGCCGCTTACGGAACAGCTCCGGCAGAATTCCTACGCAGGCGGGCGACTCCACCACAGAGAAGCGCGGATTCTGCCCGTCGATATAAGACCAGGTATGCGTGGGCAGGACCAGCAGTCCCTCCTTCATATATTCAGAGAGAACATCCAGTACGGTATCCGCTCCCCCTTCCACTTCACCGATGCTTTTGAGCGAGGAATGGACCAGCAGTGTCCCCTGCGGATCGATCCCCATCCTCTCCAGTTGCTTCATCAGACTTGATCTGGTGTGCATGATTAACCCCGCTTTCCTGAATAATAAATACCATCCTTGAAATACACCTTGCAAAATTACTCATTTACTATTAAAATTATAGTAACTTAATATTAATAAGTAATTTGCGGCTTTTATATAACCAACAACCAAATATTTCAGGAGGTATTCCCATGAGTTTAACATTAAAAGGGCTTCACCATGTATCCGCCATTACCGCCAAAGCGCCTGAGAACTACAAATTCTATACAGAAGTTCTCGGACTCCGCTTGATCAAGAAGACCGTCAACCAGGATGACGTATCTGTATATCACCTGTTCTACGGGGATGAGACCGGGAACCCCGGCACGGAGCTTACCTTCTTCGAGCTGCCTAACGCAGGGCGTAACCGCGACGGCAACAACAGCATCTCCGCACTCTCCCTGCGTGTTCCCGGGGATGATGCCCTGCTCTTCTGGACACAGCGCTTCACCGTGCTGGGCGTAGAGCATGAAGAAATCACCGAACGCGGCGGCCGCAAAACGCTGGCCTTCACCGACCATGAGGGCCAGCGCCTCATCCTCGTCTCGGATGAACATAACGAGGGCATGCCCGGCGGCAAGCCGTGGGCCAAGAGCCCGGTTCCTGCCGAGTATGCCATTGTCGGACTGGGACCGGCACATCTGACCGTCGAGACCGCTGAGCATACGGCCCTGATTCTGGAGGACCTGCTCGGCTTCCGCCGTGCAGGCAGTTATCCTTCTCCAGTCGCGGGTCAGCCGGATATTATCGTGTTCGAGACTGGCGAAGGCGGCTCTGGTACAGAGATCCATCTGGAGGAACGCAGCGATCTTCCGCAGGAGCGCCTGGGACGGGGCGGCGTGCATCATGTAGCCTTCCGTGTCGATAACGAAGAGGAGCTGAAGCAGTGGATTGAACGCATCCGCAGCGTACAGCTCCCGAACTCGGGCTTTGTGGACCGCTTCTACTTCCGCTCCCTGTACTTCCGGGAGCCGAACGGTATTCTGTTCGAGCTGGCAACGGACGGTCCGGGCTTCGCCACAGATGAGGATGTCGAGCATCTGGGCGAGGCGCTGGCCCTGCCGCCGTTCCTGGAAGCAAAGCGTGAACAGATTGAGGCCCACCTGAAGCCGCTGGACACCCGCCCGCAGGTCTAACGTTATTGACTTAGTGAATTAGTTCAGATGAATTGCACATGAAGAAACTCCGGCTGATTTACAAGCCGGAGTTTCTTTTTAGGTTAGCCAAGCCTGCATAGCAGCTTAACTGTACTGGCTCAGATCAGCTCTCCGACCAGGTGATCGTGAACAGATTGAAGCCGGGGCGGGCCGTGGAGGCTTTGCCTGTAATGGATACAGGACTTGTCCCGCCGAGTCTGCCCGAAATTTTAACATTGCTGGCCGACACCGATTCGGAGGCATTATCCAGATTTTTAATCCGCGCATATTCACTGTACACGAAGCCCATGATCTCCAGTGTCTCCTGCGTGGAATACGTGAACGCTACCTTCTTCTGGCCGTTAGCATCCGTATCCAGAGTGATCGCAATCAGGGCGTCCTGGGGAATCGGAAAATCCTTAGGCAGATTAACCGGTCTGGCCGTTCCCTCCACTACAGGAGCAGGAGTTGTATTCCCCCCGCCGGCAGAGGTTCCCGGTGCAGGAGTCGGAGCAGGAATATTTGCGCTGCCTTCTCCAATTCTCACTTTATAGTTGACCGAGTCATAATTGATAGGCACCTTCAGCACCGTGGCGATCGATTGGACCGGCAGGTAGGTGAGACCTTCATAGGTAATTGGAGTCAGGGTTTTGCCATTGCCATCCTTCATCCAAAAAGGATTACCATCCACCACAATACCCAAGCTATGGTTCAGATAAGCCTTGATCTGCTGCAGCTTGGTGCCCGCATACACCCCTGCCGAGCCTGTTACCGTCATGCCGGTGACCACCGCGGCAATCAGCCATTTTTTTCTCATAATATCCTCTCCCGTATGTTGTTGTTAAAAAAGTAGAAACTTTGCGTCCCTATATATTTAACACGGAAGCGAAACTTTCAACCTGCCTGCCGCCGTTTATTCCGCTTACGCGCGGTTCACGATCTCCACCAGCTCGTCCAGACTGCGGATTTCATAGGTAGGAAGGTTCTCAGGATCACCGGACTTGCCCAGCGGATTGAACCAGCATGTATCGATGCCATAGTTGTTCCCGCCCCGGATATCCGAGGTCAGGGAGTCTCCGACGATTAGCACCTTGCGTCTATCGGACAGCTTAAGCTTAGCAAAAGCATAATCAAAAATCCCCGTCTCCGGCTTCTGGTAGCCCGTCTCCTCCGATACAATCACCGCCTCGAATACCTCGCTTAGCGGGGAACCCTTAATCCGGGCATGCTGCACATCGCTGATTCCGTTCGTAATCACTGCCAGCCGGCACCCGGTAAGCTCACCGCAGAGCTCGGCAGCCCCCTGAATCAGGAAGGTACCCTCCCCGAGAAAGCGCAGGTACGCTTCACTGAATTCCTCCGGCTTGAAGGTGAGCTGACGGGCAGCAAACAGGCGGTTGAACCGCTCCACCCGCAGGGCGGCAGAGGTGATCTTTCCTTGCTCGAAATCCTTCCATAAGGCATGGTTAATCTCCTGGTAGCTGGCCGCATACTCCTGCGCGCCTGTCGGCAACCCGAAGTGGGCAAAGGCATGGCTCAAGGCGTGGCTCTCGGCCATTCCATAATCGAACAGTGTATCATCAGCATCAAATAGGATACATTCGTATTTCATCTTTTCCTCCATCTCGCTTATGTGTTCGACAACATACATCCTTCTGCGATATAATCTGGGCTAGGCCTTAAAAAAATCAACGGGGTGATTGTCATTTTATACGGTTTAGCTTTTCTCGTGTCATTTTTTATCGTTTATCTGCTGATTCCTCCTCTGGGCAGGCTCGCTTTCCGGCTGGATTTCGTGGACAGGCCGAGGGAAGATGTTGAACGCAAAATCCATAGGGAACCCATCCCGCTAACGGCAAGCTATGCCATATTCGTAGGTTTTTTCATTACATATCTGCTCTTCGCACGTGAATTCACCCTGGAGACGCTCGCCCTGTTCATTGGCGGTGTGCTTCTGCTGACTATAGGAACCATCGATGACTGGTACAAAACCAAAGGCAAGGATTTCCCGGCCCTGCCCAAATTCATCGTACAGATTGCCGCCGCCGTTCTGGTGTTCTTTTCCGGCAATGCGTTTACCGGCTTCATTAATCCGTTCTCAGGTGATTATATCTCACTGCCGTTCATTTTGCAGTTCCTGCTGACGATCATCTGGATCTTCGGCGTCACTACGGTCATTAATTTCTCGGACGGCATGGACGGTCTGGCCGGCGGACTTACAGCGATCTCAGCAGTAACCCTGTTCGTAGTCGCACTTACGATGGGCCAATCCACTTCAGCCTTCATGGCAGTTTCGCTGATCGGGGTTACCCTGGCGTACTTGCGCTTCAACAAGGCTCCGGCCAAAATCTTCATGGGCGATGCCGGCGCCACCTTCCTCGGCTTCATTCTGGCGGTGATTGCGCTGGACGGCGCCTTCAAGCAGGCAACGGTGTTGTCGCTGTTCATTCCGATTCTCGCGCTGGGCGTACCGATCTTCGACAATATTTTTGTCGTCATCCGGCGCTTCCTGAAGGGACAAGCCATCTATCAGGCGGACGCCACTCAGGTTCATTACCGTCTGCTCAAGGCCGGTCTGAACCAGAGACAAGTGGTCGGGGTGCTCTATCTGGCCAGCATTTGCCTCTCCCTGTCGTCTATTATCCTGCTGCTGATCCAGACGTAGGCAGGCCGAAATTACAAGTGGAAACGGCATTGCCGTCCTTTTAAAGGACGGTACCGTTTCAGCGAGAAAGATAAGGATAATTTTAGCGCGAAGCCTATAAATACTTATCTTTTGAAAAGGGCTGTTCCCAAAAGTCATGAAATGGCTGATTGGGGCAGCCTTTTTAGTTTTGGGTGGAGGCTGCGTGAACGGAATTAGTTACTTGGGAAAACCTTTTACTTTTGAGCAGGATCAACGCAGGCGCTTGGGTGGACGCTCCACGAACGGACCGTTGTTACAATCGCTGTTGTCTCCAGATTTTATTTATTTCCCTAATCGGTAAAAATCCGGAGACAAAGGCGAACGCTATCGCTTTTCCACAATCGTTCCGTCCACTCCGCTGTTTAAGCGGGACACGAAATAAAGACCCTGCCTACGCAAGCTCGCGCCTTGGCGCCTGCCCAATGTGGTCGGTTTTTCGCCTATATCTGGTCCACGCGCCTCCGTACTGCGCATTGTGGTCGGTTTTTCGCCTATATTTGGTCCACGTGTCTCCGTACTGCCCAATGTGGTCGGTTTTTCGCCTATATCTGGTCCACGCGCCTCCGTACTGCCCAATGTGGTCGGTTTTTAACATACATCGAGCCCACGTACCCATATGCCGGGCTTCTCCGGCCTTAAGGCTCCTGCTCCTCCGTGAATTTACGCAGTTGCGAGTAGATTCCGATAATCTCAGGCATCGGCATGCGGACCAGGCCGCTGGAGGAGGGAGCAACGAACTCCCGGACTCCGTCCACCACCGGAGCGATGCCTTCCTGGAAGCCCCAGCCGACTGTAGTTCTGCGGCTGAATTCTGTGTACACGCCCTTGCCGACAAAGCAGGCAATCTCCGGGCGGTATTCCTCCAGCTTGGCCCGCAGGAGCTCACGGCCCCTGGCGTACTCCTCCCGGGTGATATCTTCAGCGCCTACGGTGGGCCGGGCAACGATGTTGGTGAAGCCGTATCCCAGCTTCAGCAGCTCCCCGTCCTGGGAGGCCTCGTATAGCCGCGGCGTCAGCCCGGACTTATGCAGTATACGCCAGAAGTTATTGCGCGGATTGGCATAATGATGACCCAGCTCCCCGGATCGGATGCTGGGGTTGAACCCGATGAAAACAATCTGGAGTCCGTGATCCAGATGATCCCGCACCTCTTCCATAAGGCTTTCCTCCTTAGCTGTCGTAGCTGGCAGGTCCATTTGAACCCTTACTTGCTATAATATAAGCATAACCCAAGCAGGCAGGTTAAGACACTCAGACGCTCTTGCTACCGCTATCCGAATAATAGATTTTGCAACGGAAGCAGCTGTAACCTCTTCTGCTGTCATGGATGCGGCAGAGCAAAGCCCCCGCACAGGAAATATTTCCGTGAGCGGGGGCCTTAAATCTGACTAGGATTAACATAGTATGACAATGACCTAAGGAAGAAGGGCCTTAAGCGCCGGTGCCACATCTTGCTCATGCAGCGAAATGTAGTTCACCGTCCCTTCCTTATACTCGATCTTCACTACATATCTGCCCTCTTCGCGGGTGAAATCGCGCCGGTGCTCCAGAATACTATCAATCAGAGTCTTATCTGTAACCACCACTGACCGCTTCTCGCTGCGGGCTAACTCCATATGGGCGTCGGGATTGTACATCAAACCCTGAGGGATTGCACTCTGGTGTATATCCCTGAACATCTCTGCGGACAAAACATCTGCTGCGGTAAGCTTGATTTTACTGGCATAGCCCTTCTGTTCCAGCCAAGCGGTCATCTCCTTGAAGGAAGGAAGCCATTCATAGGTATAGAATAGCTGATAATCGGTCGAATCCGGTTTGTAGACCAAATTGATGGATGCTCTCGCCCGTTGATCAGAGACCTCATCTTCATAGGACATATTAAGAATTTCCCGTTTCAGAATTTCGTTGAACTCCTGTACATCCTGCGGGTCAGAAATACTTATGACCTTGTTCAAATTGCTTAGCCTGAAGCTCTCTACGTTCTCGTCCATCCGGGACAGAAGATACCGGTCACGTTTGTATTCCGCATGCTCCATGACCGCCTTCAGCTCCGGCTCAAAGCCCGCTGCCGGAATAATGTAGGTCCGCATCAGCTTCCGCCCGCTCTCCAGCCGGTAAGCAAACGTGAAACGCTTGCTCTCGCGATAATCATACCGACGGGTATTATGCTGCTGGTCCGGCTTCGAAGCTACGACAGCATGATGCAAGGCGGTTACAGCCTCGATGTATTTCCGGTCTGCGGAGAATATCTCATCCTCCCGTTCTTCCCGGGTAGTGATTCCTTGCGGATTCCGGGTTAATTCCCCGTAATTCCCTCCGGCAAATACTTCGGTTACTTTATCATTTCGCGGAACCCGGTTTTCATAACCCGTTAATTCGGACACGGGAACATAGAGCAGCAGGCCCAGCAGTACACCGTACACCACGAATTCCAGCGGCATTCTGCGGTTCAGAATATGCCAGGTTTTGCGGAGAATCATTTCAACTACGATATAGCCGATCACCCCTCCGGCAATGGCGCTGCCGATAATCCAGCCGGGCTGCTGCCTGATGCTGCCGAAGTAGCTGCTCGCCAGCAGCATGCTGCAGAGCATTACACCGCCTTTGAATAGCGGATTGAAGTAGGTGAAGGCCATCGCCTGAGTGGCTTTTTCGCTGTGGCGCTTACGGTACAGCACGAATGACAATACCATGAACACAGCAGACAAGAGGATATAGCTCCATATCTCTTTATTACTAAGAGGCTCATAGGAGATATTCATAATACGCAGTAACGGCGCCCAGTTTATCAGGGTCCCCCACAAGCTTGACCCTTCCGGATACCCGTACAGATATCTGTTCAAGTGCATGTCGGTAAATTGCAGCAGTGCTGCCGGAAGAATTAACAGAATGAAGACCACTATTCCCTGCAGAATGGTCTGTCCTGTGCAAATACCTACAAAGATAGTAAAGACATACAGAAACAGCGTCAGCACACTGATAACCAGGCACCACTCCCAGACATCCGCGCCTTGATAGATATACATATTGCCGTCCAGCGGGCGGACGATAGCTGTAACTGCAGCCGTAAGCCAGACCGGCACAAGCAGCAGGATCAATCCGCTTACCGTATGGGAAGCCAGCAGGTGCGAGCGGCGCAGCGGGAGGCTGTGCCACAGATCCGAAGGCATTTTGGACTGCAGATAACGGAACAGGAACAATCCGGCCACAACCGGAAAAGCGATAAGGAACGGTGCGATATCGGCACCACGGATATTGAACAGATTGTCTACTGTATTTGGCTCCGCAAGCGGATTGCTCTCCATGAACATCTCCAGCGGAAGCACAATCAACAGGACCAATGTATATAATATTCCGATCCAGCCATGCTGGCGCAGGTTCTGGCGGATAATGCTGCTGTTAAAGAATAATCGGCTGCGCGTCATAACCGGCATCCCCCATTTCATAAATAAAGATTTCCTCCAGCGTCAGCGGCAGCAGATCAAATACATAAGGCTCGTAGACATGAAAAGCCTGGCTGATCCGCTCCCGGTCCCCTTTTACAATATACAGGCTGACGCTTCCCCGCTGCTCCTGATGGAGAATCTGCAGCTTGGATTCCAGCGCCGCCGCATGACGCACGTCACGGAAAGCGACCTGAATCTTGTGTGTGTCGGCCTTCAGATCATCCAGATCCTTCTCCACGAGCATCCGGCCCTCATGCATAATGCCGACATGGTCGCATAAATCCTCAATCTCCCGCAGGTTATGCGAGGAGATCAGCACCGTCAGCTCCCGCTCGGCGACCTCCTGGAACAGGAGATTCTTGATCTGCCGGCGCATCACCGGGTCCAGCCCGTCGATGGGCTCGTCCATGATCAGCACATCCGGCTTGCAGCTGAGGGCCAGCCAGACAGCAGCCTGGCGTTGCATCCCCTTGGAGAAACGGCTGAGCTTGCGCCGGGTGTCGAGCCGGAACATCGCCCCAAGCTCCTCGTACCTCTTCTGGCTCCAGCCCGGATATATACAGCGGTAGAATGCCGCCATACTCTTAATGGTTGCCTGCGCGAAGAAATACGGACTATCCGGCATGAAGATCATTCTGCGCTTCACCTCCGGCGACTCATACACCGGCTGCCCGGCGAGCTTGACACTCCCCGCCTCAGGACGATAAATACCGGCGAGCGTCTTCAGCAGCGTTGTTTTGCCCGCCCCATTCGATCCCAGCAATCCGTAAATAGCGCCTTTATGTACAGTCAGCGAGATGTTATCAACAGCCTTTTCCTCCTGAAAAATCTTGCTGACTCCGCGAATCTCAATCATGGCTGTTCTCCTCTCTTCTCTTATCCAGCGCCTGGCGGTACAGCGCACTCATTTCACTTTCCGTAAAACCAAGGTATACCGCCTCTGCCATCAGACGCAGCAGCTCTTCCTTCAGCTCCGCCCGTTTGCTCTCATTCTGCCCCTGCTGCAGAGGGGCCACGAAGTTGCCCTTGCCCTGCTGTGAATAGATGTACCCTTCCCGCTCCAGCTCCCTGTAAGCCTTCTGAATCGTATTCGGGTTCACTGTGAGCTGCGAGGATAAAGCCCTCACCGAGGGCAGCTGTTCATCCGCCCGCAGAATACCATGCATAATCATCTCTTTGACCTTGTCGGTGAGCTGCTCATAGATCGGCTTGCGGCTGCGAACATCCAGTTCGAACATGACAGTCCTCCTTTCTTCGGATCTATGATCCTGCTGTTCAACTGTGCTAACTGTACTACTATTATTAATACAGTTGAGGATTAATGTCAATCATTAACTTTTACTTTGTCTATAAAAGACGCACTTAAGATTAGAATTCAAAGCCTGGTCGTCGCTGCGGTGAACATTTGGACTTCCGGCCGCTGTTGTATTTCGATTTCTTGATCGAACCGCTCTTCGCGGTAGAAATCCAAACTAAGCCTATGCTTCCGATGCGAGCTTTCCTGTGGAAAGCTTTCAGGCGGACGCTACCGCTCCTCCAGTTCCAAATTTCCCCTTCGCTTCTTTTGCTTTTTGTTATTCTTTAGTGTGTCTTATAGAGTTTCAGCATGTCACGCAAATAACCCCCACCTGCCTGTTGGACAGTTGGGGGTTATGATTGCTTAGTGGGACTATTCTATTGAACATGGACACTGCTGCTCCGCCGCTGTCTGCGTTCATCGCTGAACAGGGCAGCGCCTATACCCGGGAGCAGCAGGTAGCCTGCGAACTTATAGGTCTGACTGAACGCATCCACAGCCGCCTGCTGTTGTCTTATTACCCCGGCCCCCGCCTCTGTGCCCGCGGAATTCGCCGCGCTCAGCTCCCGGGTTGTATTGTGCTGGAGCACAGTGACGATGATGGCCACACCGAGCACACTCCCCAGCGCCTTCGCCATATTCGTCACCCCCGAGGCGATGCCGACCTTGTCTTCAGGAACAACCCGGATCGCCGATGACATCACAGGAGCCATTGAGAGCCCCACGCCGAAGCCGGTCAGTGCAAGCCGTAGCATCACCGCACCCAGCGTAGAATCAGCCTCAAGCCCGCTCATGGAATAGGTAGCAGCGCCAATCATCACCATTCCCGCTGCGGCGAACAGACTGCTGCCATATTTCGCAGACAGCGGCCCGGATACAGCCGAGCTGGCGATGGAGCCTAAGGCCATGGTTGAGAGGACAAGCCCTGCCTTCAGCTCCGATACCCCCATCACCCGGGTCAGGTAAAAGGAGGTCAACAGCGAAATATTCATCAGCGCCGCCCCCAGCACGATCATCGATACCGAGTTACTGTTGAAGGCTCTGATCTTCAGCAGGGACAGAGGCAGCATCGGTTCTTTCCCCTTATACTGCGTAAGAAAAAAGATCACCAGAAAGAGCAGCCCCACAGCCGTCAGACCCAGGAACGGGCGCGAGCTCCAGCCGTAATCCTGCACTTTAATCAGAGCATATGTAATGCAGAACATCCCTCCCGTTATCCCCAGGATTCCGCCGTAATCTATGGACCGCCCTGCTGAATCATCCCGTGATTCCTGAATGAATATAGCGGTCAGCCCTATGCTCAGCAGCCCAAGCGGTACGTTCACAAAAAAAATCCACTCCCAGCTCAGCTTCTGTGTCAATATTCCGCCAAGCGCCGGACCGCTTGCAGCAGCCACTCCCGAGACGGCCCCCCATATGCCTATAATCAGTCCGTGCATTTCTTTGGGAAAGGTGGTGGTGCTTAGCGGAATCGTAACCGGCACAATAACGGCACCCGCCAAGCCTTGAATAACCCTGAACAGAATCAGCATGCCAAGGGAAGTGGAGAGTCCAGCCAGCAGGGAACTCAGTGTGAACAGCCCCACGCCAACGAGAAACACCTTCTTCCGTCCGAATTGGTCGGCCAGACGCGAGGCAGTCAGGATGAACACGGCAAATGCCAGGTTATAGCCGTTCATCACCCAGGATACCTGCGACACACTTCCCCCGAACTGGCGGGTCATCTCCGGCAGGGCAATATTAATAATGGTCGTATCCAGCAGCGCCATGAAAAAGCCCAGCACAATCGCCGTAAAGGATAAAGCTCTGCGCATTCCAATCCCCATCTTGATCATCTCCTGAAATATGAAATAGAGTTCATATTTCAAATTATATGAACCAAAGTTCATATTTGTCAATTAAAAAAATGAACTTTGGTTCAACTTTTATTGACAGCACAAAACCGCTCCACTACAATCTGTACTATGAGGGGGATCTTACGATATGGGTGGAACAGAGGACAAAATTAGAACTCCGCAGCAGGAGCGCAGTATACGAACCAAGGAAGCCATTATCCGGGCTGCGATGAAGCTATTCTCGGACAAGGGCTTCTATCAGACGAATACCAAGGAGATTGCAGCCGCCGCCGGGGTCTCGACCGGGAGCTTCTACTCCTATTTCGTGGATAAAAGAGCCGTATTCATTGAGGTGCTCCACATGTACGGGGATGAGCTGCTCGCCAGAATCGATGATTCAATGTCAGAAATTAATTTCAATACGATTGAACGTACGGACCTGATCCTGCATCTGATAGACACGCTTCTGCTCTCGCATAAGGCTTTTATCGGATACCATAAGGATCTAAGCATTATGTATCACAGCGATGAGGCCATCAAACAGTTGATGGATGCCCAGTACGAGACCGGCCGACTCAAAACGCTTACCTATCTCCAGATGGGGCAAGACGAGCTGAAGACCGGGGATACGGAGGCAGCTTCGATCATTGTGTTTGAGTCTGTGAGCGCTATTGTCGACTTCATCTCCTTCTCCTTCTCCCCCCAGCGGATCACCGTGGACCGGCTGAAGTCAGAGCTGGTTCATATGCTGGTGCAATATCTGTACAAGTAGACTGAACCAGTGATTTCTCTATACCTCTGCACGCCAAATAACCCCACAACATATAGATTCTCGCCAAAAAAAAGAGCAAGCCCGCAGGTTACCCCGCAGCTTGCTCTTCTCTATTAACTCATAAGGATCAGCGTTTATCCTTCCAGAAATTGAGCGGCTCCATATCCTTCGTAATGAGCTTGAAGGTATAACCTTCCTTCTTCAGCTTCTCCAGAATACGCGGCAGCACCTTGAGTGTAGCCTTCTGGTCATGCATCAGAATGACCGGATTGGTCTTGGACGCCTTCAGCTTGTTCACCTGATCCATCACGGTGTTATAGATTCTGTCGCTGTTCTGTTTGTATTTCCAGTCATAGGAATCCACGTTCCAGTCCCAGAGATGATACCCCTGCGTCAGGACTTTATCGCGGAAGGACTTGGTGAAATACGGCTTGCTTCCGTATGGCGTACGGATCAAGGTGGTGCTGGTTCCCGTCAGCTTCTTCAGTGTCGCATTGGCCCCCGACATCTCGGCAAGCGCCGCTGCCGGGGAAGCATAGAACTTCTCCTGGCGGTGGGTCACACCATGCAGAGCTAAGCCATAGCCTTCCTTGGCAATCCGCTTCACCTGGGCGGGATGCTGGTTCATATTGTTACCCAGCATGAAGAAGGTCGCCTGTACGTCATATTTGTGCAGGATATCCAGCAGTTCGCCAGTTGTTGCCGACGGGCCGTCGTCGAAGGTCAGATATACGGTCCGGCCCGGTTTGCCCGGCTCACCGGGAGTGACCGGAGTGGCAGGAGTCGTTGGAGCCACCGGAGCCTTCGGCTTCAGGTCGGCAGCATATTTATCGGTAAACGCTGCATCAGTAAGCTGCGCCGAGCCGTCCTTCACACGAAGTAAATATTTATCTCCCGCATAGGAAATGCTATACCCGAGGTACCCGCTGACCTTCAGCGGAGCCATGAGTTTGCCGTCCTGCACAAAAGTGCTCATAGGCACGGTTGTGCCGTCCTTCAGCACCGCACCTCCGTCCTTGCTCAGCAGGGTAAGCGAACCCGTCCCGCCGGTTACGTGAATCCCGTTCGTCAGGCCGGTAAGGGTCCATTTCAGCTCATCCGCAAGTGCACGCAGCGGTACATAATAGGTGCCTTTCACAGAGACAGCTTCAATCGCACTTAATTTATCGTTGACTCCGAGTTTAAGTGTAGTGCTAGTAGCTTTGGCGTTAGCCGGGACCTGCACAAGCCCCATAATTAGGAATAAAGACATGAATAAGAGCAAAATTTTCTTGATGCGCACAGCAGCAGTCTCCAATCTATGTATATTTGTCTATCACTTTATCATATATACTTTCAACGTAATTTGAGAGATTGTAACCGCAAGCTAAGAAATTGTTACTCTTATGCAATGATAAATGAGGGTTCGCCATTATTTTCAGAAAGCACGCAATTCTCGTCGAATGCTGTCACAGCAGGCGTTACACGGTTAAATCAGCGGTTTTTGGCACAGAATAATTGTGACAAATTTAATAACAATATCGGAATTTTGAACAAAAATTGAACAACCTTAAAATTAGCTAAAGTGCGCCACTACAGTGATCTTTATCATACCCTTAGGGAGTTGTAACAATTTGATCACACATATTTAACTTGTTCGCCATTTTTAAGGTCTATTTTATATAATTATACAAAATATGTATTTTGCATTATGGGTAAGTAGTTCTTACTATAGATACAGATCAATGTACTTCCGTTAATGAACGGCGAATGAAAAGTAGTATTGAAGGAAGGAGTTCTATATGAAAAAAAAGGGACCGTTATACGCTCTGTTTCTAAGCCTGATCCTTCTCCTGCCGGGATGCAGCTCGATCGCTGTTCTGAACCCGAAGGGGCCGTCTGCCAGAACGTTATCTGACACCATTATTCTCTCAATTATTGTAATGCTTGGTGTTCTGGCAGTTGTCTACATCCTATACATCTTTGTATTGGTGAAATACCGTGCGAAGAAGAGTAATGAGGGGTACATTCCAAAGCACGAGGAAGGCAATGTAGTCCTTGAGGCGATCTGGATTATTATCCCGATCATTATCGTAGCCTTCCTGTCTGTTGTAACCGTCAAGACGACAAACGAAGTGGAGAATGTGGCTGCGGATTATAAAGATCAGACTCCGCTGGTCATCTATGCGTCCTCCTCCAACTGGAAATGGCATTTCAGTTATCCGGAAGAAGGCATTGAAACAGTTAACTACGTGAATATGCCGGTACACCGTGCAGTTGAATTCAGAATGTACTCATTCGGCACCATTACCAGTCTTTGGATTCCACAGCTTGCCGGTCAAAAGTACGCCATGAGCGACATGCTGACAACGCTTCATCTCTCCGCTGATACGGAAGGCTCTTATATCGGAAAGAATGCTAACTTCAGCGGTAAAGGCTTCGCCCACATGGAATTCGAAGCACTTGTCCTGAGTAACAAAGGTTACGAGGACTGGGTGAAGGAAGTGAAGGAAACTGCACCTAAGCTGACGGAGGAAGAATTCAAAGGCCTGCTGGCCACGGATTACCTCGGACGCAAAACGTATTCCTCCACCCATCTGGAGTTCAGCCCTCCTCCGGGAAATCACGGAGATCATATGAGCGGCGGCGGCAAGGAGATGGATATGGACAACGGCAATCCGGAGCATCAGGATAACAAGGAAATTCATCCGTCTCCCGAGCCGTCCAGCGGAACGGAATTCGACAGCAAGCCTGATCCGGAAGTCGATCAGCCGCTGCCAAGCTCCCCTGTGGATGAAAGCACACATGAAGGACACTAGCTCTGTGAAGAGCTTAATGCAACACACTGAAAGGAGCTACCCTAATGGATTTGGACAAATTTAAGGTTCACGGCGAACCCTTGATATACGGGGCCATGATCAGTATTGCACTGGCAACCATCGGGATTCTCGTAGGGCTTACCTATTTCAAGAAATGGGGCTATCTGTGGCGCGAATGGCTGACCACGGTTGACCACAAAAAAATCGGGATCATGTACATCCTCGCGGCGCTGTTGATGCTGTTCCGCGGCGGTGTAGATGCGATGATGATGCGTCTGCAGACGGCTGCGCCAGAAATGAAATTCCTCGATGCGCAGCATTACAATGAGGTCTTCACCACCCATGGTCTGATCATGATTCTCTTCATGGCCATGCCTTTTATCATCGGTCTGATGAACGTAATCATTCCGCTGCAGATCGGCGCACGGGACGTTGCCTTCCCGCGGCTGAACGCCGTCAGCTTCTGGCTCTTCTTCATGGGCGCCATGCTGCTGAACATTTCCTTCGTCATCGGCGGCTCGCCGGATGCGGGCTGGTCAGCCTACTTCCCGCTGGCGAGTCTTGAATTCAGCCCGACCGTAGGGAACAACTATTACTCTCTGGCCCTGCAAATATCCGGTATCGGTACGCTGATCACCGGGGTTAACTTTATCGTAACGATTCTCAAAATGCGCGCACCAGGCATGACGCTGATGAAGATGCCGATGTTCACCTGGTCCGTACTTATCACCAACGTTATCATTGTCTTCGCCTTCCCGGTTCTTACCGTAGCGCTGGCGATGATGATGTTCGACCGCCTCTTCGGCTCCCAGTTCTTCACGATGGCCAACGGCGGGATGGATATGCTCTGGGCCAACCTGTTCTGGGTCTGGGGACATCCGGAGGTCTATATCGTTATCCTTCCGGCCTTCGGTATTTATAGTGAGATTATCGCCACCTTCTCGAAGAAGAACCTGTACGGCTATACCTCCATGGTATTCAGTATGCTGATCATCTCGCTCCTGTCCTTCCTTGTATGGGCGCACCATTTCTATACAATGGGTCAAGGTGCCATGGTCAACAGCTTCTTCTCAATCACAACGATGGCCATAGCAGTACCTACCGGGGTCAAAATATTCAACTGGCTATTCACCCTGCGAAAGGGCAGGATTACCTTCACGACCCCGATGCTGTACACACTGGCCTTTATCCCGATCTTCACGATCGGCGGGGTAACGGGCGTCATGCTGGCAATGGCCAGCGCCGATTACCAGTATCACAACACGATGTTCCTGGTGGCGCATTTCCACTACGTGCTGATTCCGGGTGCCGTGTTCGCCGTCATCGCCGGCTTCCACTATTGGTTCCCGAAAGTGTTCGGCTTCCGCCTGAACGAACGGCTGGGCAAGCATGCCTTCTGGTGGATCATCATTTCCTTTAACGTAACCTTCTTCCCAATGTTCTTCCTGGGACTGATGGGAATGACACGCCGTCTGTATACTTATTCTAAGGAATCAGGCTTTGGTCCGCTCAATATGCTGAGCTTCGTCGGGGCCGTCGGACTCGCGATCGGCTTCGTGATCCTGGTCTACAATATTTACTGGAGTACCCGTTACATGCCGAGAGATACAACCAACGATCCTTGGGATGGCCGGACGCTCGAATGGGCTACACACAGCCCGATCCCGCTCTACAACTTTGCGATTGTGCCTAAGGTTGAGACGCGCGATGCTCTATGGTCTGCGAAGCACGATAATATTCCGCTGTACACAGAGACCAAATACACCAAGATTCATATGCCTAGCAACACCGGCAAGCCGTTCATATTGGGTGTAGTCTTCTTCTTCCTCGGCTTCTTCCTGGTCTTCAGCATGTGGATTCCGGCGATTGTCTCGGGGATTGGAATCCTGGTTGTGCTGGCCTTCATGTCCTTCGATAAGGACCAGGGCTACTACATTCCTGTAGAAGAGATTGCAGCTACAGAAAAGAAACTGATGCGGGGTGAGACTGTATGAAAATAGATGCGTCCAAGCCGCTCGAATATTCAACGGAAGAGAACAGTAACAAGATCTTCGGCTTCTGGGTCTTTCTCGGAGCCGAGATCCCTCTCTTCGCTACGCTGTTCACTGTATATTTCGTAATGGTTAACCGCTATGCCAGCGGACCAAGCGGCAGCGAGCTGTTCGAGATCGGCCCGGTGCTGATGGAGACCTTCCTCCTGCTGTCGAGCTCCTTCACCATCGGTCTGGCTGTCCATGCCATGCGGCACGGCTACAAGAAAGCCATGATGGTCTTCATGGCGATTACGCTGGTGATGGGTCTGGCTTTTGTCGGTATTGAAATCGACGAGTTCTTCACTTATGTACATGAAGGAGCTACGCTGCAGACCAGCGGCTTCCTCTCCAGTCTGTTCATACTACTGGGAACGCATGGTCTTCACGTCAGCTTCGGTCTGCTGTGGGGAATTGGCATTATGATTCAGCTGTGGAAGCGCGGCATTACTCCCGCTACCGCCAACAAAACGTTCATCTTCTCCTTGTTCTGGCACTTCTTAGACGTGGTCTGGATCTTTATCTTCAGCTTCGTCTACCTGAAAGGACTGATGTGACATGATGAAGCAACTATTCCCTATTAAGCATGTGATGGGTTATGTAGCCTCTCTGGTCCTCTCTGCCGCTGCACTGATTGTAATTTACGGAGACCTGTCCTCCAGTGCCAATATGGTGGTGCTGCTGGTTACAGCGCTGATCCAGGCCTCCTTGCAGCTGTTTGTGTTCATGCACATCGGAGAATCGGCCGATTCCAAAAAAGAACTGTATATCAACATCGCATACGCCATGTTCGTGGCTCTGGTCACCATCTTCGGCACCCTGTTCATCTTCGTATGGGGCTGGTATGCTTAGCATGTAAGAAGCAGAGGAGCATTATGCTCCTTCTAGGAATCTATAATAAAAGCGGTCCGTATCCGGTAGATTTACCGGTGCGGACCGCTTTTTTGAATTTTAAAGATTGCCATCATGTTGTTGTTCTACTTTAACTGGACTATACTGCTGCTGCTCCCGCTGTCATCCCGCTCTGTATACGCAAGCTGCTTGCCCGAGGGGCTCCATGAGGTGGTCATCGTTCCATTGCTCTGTGCAATCTGGACGGACTTGTCAGAAGACAGATCGTAGACATATAAGGTATTATTCGTTGTCCCGTTCTCCTCAATAGTTACACTATAGGCAATCAGCCGCTGATCCGGGGACCAGGAGACGGCCCCAAGCTCGGCGCCTTCCACCAGGGTCCGCGGATTCTTACCGTCTGTGCCGCTGAGCAGCAGCGACTGGGTAGTCTCCTTATATTGCAGGATCAGCATTTGTTCTTCGTCAGGTGAAGGGATTACGCTGCTGGTACCCGGAATATTCAAGTCAGCCTTCACCTTAGTATTCAGGTCCAAGCTATGCAGGGAGTCCTTCGAATTACTGGTGTAATAGATCTTATCCTTGATTTGTCTTACAACAATCAGACCTTCCCCGCCCAGTCCCTCCACCGGGGCAATCTTCATTGAGGTAGCCGTCGCTGTGTAAGCACCGCCGCTGTATGCAGGACCCACTACCGTATCCTTATCCGCCCACTCGGCCCCCATCGCTCCGGCAATGGCATCGCCCTTGATGGTGAACGTCTTCTTGGATCCCAGGTCCATTACATTGTAGACTGGATCACCCAGGGAGAATTCACTATAGAGCAGAAATAACTGATTGGCGGACAGCTTGGCATCCCCCAGCATCATGTTCGCCTTCTCTGCAATCAATTCGTATTCGCCGGTATCCGGATGGAAGAAATACAGGCTCTGCGGATAGGAACCCTTCAGCTCTCCTGAGCTGATCGGCCCCAGCTTATCGTTCTGCTTGGACACGACAACGGTTCTGTCGTCCTTCCAGTCGGAAATTGCTATTTTCTCATACTGTTTACTTTCCCCTACCGTTACCCCAGCAGCTTCAGCAGGTACCGGTGTAACCTTTGGCCCTTCCGTAGGCTGGGCAGAAGCTTCTACAGGAGCCGCTGTTGGCTGTGGGCTGGGGCTAACCGCCGGAGCACTAGCCTGATTCGAGCTACAAGCTGCAAGTGTCATTAACAAGGCTGGAACTATCGCCAGCTTCCATGTTCGGGTGTTCATTATAGAGACCGCCTCCTTGAGATTAATAATAATACGTTCAAAAGCCCGGCTCCGCCGAAGATACCCGGGAATCTCCAGGGTTCCTCGGCCGAATCGGGCCGGGCTGATATCTATTATAGCCGTTACAGCCGGAACCGGGCCAGATGCTTCTGCAGGTCCTCGGCCAGGGTAGCCAGATACTGTGCAGAGGAGGACATCTCTCCCATCGCGGTCAGCTGCTCCAGGCTTGCTTCACTGGTGCCCTGAACGTCTGCGGCGCCTTTGCGTGAGATTTCATTCACCGTTGACATGGATCTGGCCACTTCCTCCGATTCCTGCGCGACATGGCCGATGACCTGTGTAATCTGCTCTGTCTGCTCACTGGCGGCCTGAATGGAGGTCTGGATCGCCGTAAAGGCTTCGGATACCACCTCACTCTGTGCTACACCGTGAGAGACAATCCCGGAGCCTTGCTCCATCGATTCTACGGCACTGGCGGTCTGCTGACGGATATGGTTAATGATCTCTGTAATCTGCAGCGAGCTTGTTCCGGTAGCTTCCGCCAGCTTGCGGATCTCACCGGCAACTACAGCGAAGCCACGGCCATGCTCGCCCGCCCGGGCGGCTTCGATGGAAGCATTCAGGGACAACAGATTGGTCTGGGTCGCAATCTCATTAATGGTTGTAATGATGGTGTTAATCTCTTCGGACAGGCTACCCAGGTTGCCGACAATCTGGCGGCTCGCCGAGACACTGGAGTCAATCTCCCGCATCTGGGTCAGAATCTGTTCTACTGCGTCTACACCGCGTTCCGTGGAGGAGGCAGCCTGCTCCATCAGGCGGGTCATTTCTTGTCCGCTATACCGGGCTTCGGCAATCTCATAGGACATCGTCCGCACAGACTGTGTAGTAAGGGTAATGCTCTCCGCCTGCACATCGAATCCGGCTGCGATCTCGCTTGAGGTCTCAGCGATCATCTGTGAGGCGTGCGCGGTCTGGTCGGCACTGGCGCTCATCTGCTGGGAGGAGGCCGAGAGAATCTCGGCGCTCTCCGAGACGCCGCGCATCATATTTTTCAACCCGTCCAGCATGGTATTGAACGATGTATTAATCTGGCCGATCTCATCCTTGGACCGGTAAGCGGCAGAGGCCGTCAGGTCCCCTTCTTCCGCCCGCTTCATCAGCCCCTGCAATTCCTTCAGCGGTCTCGTAATCAATCTGGTGATGATCACACTAAGGACAATACTGAGCAGCAAGGCCAGCGCAATCAGAATGCCGCTTAACGTAACAGAGCTCTTGGCACTGTCGGCCGTCCGTGTATTATGGGCAGACGCATCCTGAATGAATAACGTCGCTGTCTCTTCAAGCAGCCGGACCATTTTGTCACGCAGCTCATTGAAGGTCTTGCCCGTATACACCTGATACCCTTCGTCGTTAAGATCGTTATCGGCCAGATGGATAATATTATCACGCTGTGAGCGGTAATCCGGCAGCAGCAGGGTATATTCGTTCACATAAGCTGCAATCTTGTCATTGTTGAATTCAATCTTCCTCAGTTCGGCCATCAGCTCATTGTTTGTCTGGATATTCTCCTGAATTCTCGCCTTCAGCTCCTGCTTCTTCGCGTCATCCGTTGTAATCAGATCCTCCAGCAGAAAAGACTCAATCGCCCGGTTATTCCCGCGGATCTCCGTTACGAAATAAATCGGCTGCAGATTCTGCCTGTATGTCTCTTCAGACCTGTCAGCCATTCTGGTTGTCGTCAGGATCCCTGTTGTTCCGATCCCGATCAGCAGCAGGATAACCACCGCGATCAGTACAATCATTTTATGCTTAATCTTCAGATGTCTCATTTCCTGTTATCCCGCCTTCTCGATATCTAGCTGTAACCTTACTTATCGGAGAATAACATCGAATTGTTGATGGCCCTGGAAGAAATTTGTCGAAAAAAGAAGAATATTATCGTTTTGGTAGAGCGTTATCCATTAATTATAGTTCCATTCACTCTTGAAGCAAGCCATATTTCTTGCGGAATCTCTGCAGCACCTTGGTCCAGCCTCCGGCCAGCACCGCTAAGAAGAATACATTCGACAAGGCATGGGCCAGATCGAAATAAAAGCTTGCGGCAAACGTAACGGCAACCAGCCGCCAGCTAAAGGCATCCGGCAGACTGAGCAGGACCCAGATATTCATAATCCAGCCGAACAGGAACCCCCAGATGAAGCCA
The DNA here is from genome assembly GCF_038595095.1 of Paenibacillus sp. FSL P2-0089. Classification (NCBI taxonomy): domain Bacteria; kingdom Bacillati; phylum Bacillota; class Bacilli; order Caryophanales; family Paenibacillaceae; genus Paenibacillus; species Paenibacillus sp. FSL P2-0089. The sequence goes on along the minus strand of NZ_CP152006.1, from coordinate 773,845 downwards.
AAAACCAGCAGCCCGGCCCGCCGGCGCAATAGCCAGCTCCTCCGTAGCCACCCGGCTGTAAGTCCGGTCATACCCCAGGCGAACATCTGCCATGGCGTCCAGGGCCCCTGCCCGAAGTAAATATTAGAGACCAGGGCAGCGACTGCTCCGATAACGAACCCCGCCTCTGCCCCGAAGACATAAGCGGAGAGGATGACAACGGCCGACACAGGCTTTACCCCCGGTAATGCGGCAAAAGGAATCCGGCTGACAGCTGCAATAGCGGACAACACCGCTAGCAGCACAAGTTCACGGGACTGGAGCGGTCGGCGCTCCAGACGGATGAACAGCGGCAGGAGAGCTGCCAGCAGCAGCACCACGCTAAGCAGCACATAATGCCGGTCAGTGAATGCTGCGGTAAGCGCAAGCCCCGCGATGAAGAGTCCCAGGGCAATTAGCAGCGGTATGCGGAAGCGGGCCATGTGCGAATCACATCCTCTATTGTCAATGCCTGCGGCAGCCAGTCCCGCACCATCCGGTTGACTGCCGTGGTATAGAAGTAGTTGCTGCTGAAGAACTCCGCCGGTGTGCCTTCCGCCGTAATCCCCCCGTCAAACAGGAGAGCGCAGCGCGAAGCATGCTTAGCCGCGAATTCTACATCATGCGTTACGATGAGAATACTGATCCCCTGCCCGCGCAATTGCTGAAGCAGGGCGGCCAGCCTGTCTTTGGCGGCCGGATCAAGCCCCTTAGTCGGCTCATCCAGCAGCAGAATATCCGGCTTCATCAGCAGCATCATGGCAAGCGCGGTCTGCTGCTGCTGCCCGCCGCTGAGGTCATGCGGATGACTCTGCAGCACCTCCCGGAGCTGGAATACCGCCAGCAAAGCCTCAATCTCGCTTGCTGCTGCCTCTGGCGTTAACCCGGCGTAGCTCCCCATATGCTGCAGCTCCTCGGCTACCGTATCATAGCTGAAATAGAGCAGCGGATTCTGTGCCAGCAGACCTGTAGTCTTGCCCTTGGCCAGCTCTATCCTGCCGCGCTGCGGCTTCATCAGCCCGTTCAGCACATGCAGCAGGGTGGACTTGCCCGCACCGTTTCCGCCCATGACTGCCAGGAGCTCCCCCTGCTTAAGCGTCAGCGAGAGCTTCCTCAGGACCTCCCGGCCCTCCTTCTCATACCGGAAGGTTACTTCGCGGCAGGTGAGGAGAGTCTCCGCTCCGGCCGCTTGGAGTTCCTCTGACGAGGATTTCACGGATACTCCGGCGGGGGGTGGAGGTGAATACCCCTCTGGAACAGATTGCATGCGGGAAACGAGGGGAGTCGTCCCTGCCTCCCTATTCAAGTTATTAACCAGTTCAGCGCCTGCGGCAGCGTCCGTTCCTGCCATCAGACCATGCAGCCAGCGTCTGCCCTCACGCACCGTCAGTGGAATGTTCTTCGGCGCAGCCGAATCCGCTCCCGGAGCGAGTGACAAGTACAGGCGTGAGGCGGCTGGCAGGTAGCGCCCAGCTGAGGTCAAGGCCCCACTGCCGGTCTGCCGGGCGAACAGGCGGGGAGCAGCATCGGCCAGCAGCTTACCGTCTTCCAGCATCAGCACCCGATCGGCCAGCGGCAGCACCTCCTCCAGCCTGTGCTCGCTGATGATCACCGTGACCGCCATTTCCTCGTTCAGCCGCTGTAGCGCCATCATGAATTCCCGTGCAGCAACAGGATCAAGCTGGGAGGTTGGCTCATCCAGCAGCAGCACCTTGGGCTGAAGCAGCAGCACTGAGGCCAGGTTCATGAGCTGCTTTTGTCCGCCTGACAGCTCATGTACCGGACGGTAGAGCAGCGGCTCCAGCCCGAACAAGCCGCAGATCTCCGCCAGCCGGGTACGCATGACAGCAGGCGGCAGCCCCAGATTCTCCATGGAGAAGGCCAGCTCATGCCAGACCGTATCCATCACAATCTGTGCATCCGGGTTCTGGAAGACCATCCCGATCTCCCCGGCGGCCACCGCTGCCGGAAGCCCGGACAGAGGCTGCCCTTTGTAGGTCAAGATTCCGCTGGATGAACCTACCGGGGTAAGCTCCCGCTTCAGATGACGCAGCAGGGTGGTTTTGCCGCTGCCGGACGGGCCGCAGAGCACGACAAATTCCCCCTCTTCTATGACGAACGATAGCTCATGGAGCGTGTCCCTGTCTTCTTCAGGGTATCGGAAGGATAATTGCTGTGCTTTGAGGATCTCCATAACCATTTCTCCTTTCCTTCCAGCCCCGCAGGAATCAGCACGAACAGGCAGAAGCTGCCGTACATGACGGCCTCCTGCCAGCCGAAGTCCGCTGGTCTCATCCGGGGATAGATCTCCAGCTTGCCGTAGCCCTGCACCCAGAACAGCAGCGTAACCACACCGCTAACGGTTAACAGCAGCATCACCAGCTTATCCTGCAAATCGGCCTTGTATATCGTGTAAGTGCTACGTTTGGTGCTGCCGTAACCACGGGCTGTCATGGAGTCTCCAGTCTGGAGGGCTTCTTCCAGCGACCAGGTCAGCAGCACTTTGAGCAGCGTCATTCCATCTGTCATTCTTTTCTTAAGGCTTCCCGTACCGGTATCTATCCCGCGCAGACGCTGGATCAGCGTAATCTGGCGCAGCCGCCGCTGGAACAGCGGCACGAACCGGATGGCCATCAGCGTCAGCAGCGCCGTTCTCGGCGCAGCCGCCGCGAACAGGTACATGAACTTATCTGTAGTCACCGTGTAATTGTAGGATATAAACCAGATGAAAATAGTAAGCAGCATTGTCATCATCATCAGTCCATACAGCACAGCTTCCAGCGTAATAGGCTGATCCAGCCAGTAGAACAGAATATGCGCTCCTCGATGTGAGAACAGCGGGTTCAGCAAGGCCACGGAAGCTGCCATCAGCAGCATAAAAGGCAAGCTGCGCAGAAGCAGCCTCCCTTGGCCCTGCAACAGCAGCAGTGCCAGCAGTCCAGCTATCTCTGTAGCCAGAAATAACGGATGGAAGACCAGCAGGGCGAACAGCAGCAGCCCTGCATAATACAGCAGGGCTACTACAGGATGCATGGAACGAAAGCCGCTGCTCATGGCGCTTTGGCCCCCAGGTCTTTGCCTAGATCAAGCGTATACAGCCACTCGATGGTATCCCCGGGCTCGACGATCCAGCTACCCGCAGCCTTGGACGGAAATTCTCCATTGACCTTGTACATCCAGCCGCTCTCTGCCCCGTGATCACCCTCGTACAAATTATCTATACCTTCCACATAAGCAAAAGCCTTGCTGCCCTGAAATTCCATCTGGATCTTCTGTGCCCGTGTAATCCGCTTCAGCAGGTCCAGCACACTCTCGCCCTTCTTGATCTCGTACTGGGCAGCGGCCAGAATCACGCCATGCTCCTCATCTCCGGTGATGGAGAGAGTGACTACGTTGTCCGGCTTGGCCGTAGCCGCCGGAGCGGGCTTGGGGGTCGGCGGCTTGGGTGTGGCCGCCGGGGACTTGGCGGGCTTGCTCGCGCCCGCCGATGGCTGCGTCGCCGCTGCGCCTGGCGACGGCGGCTTGGCGGGCTTGCTTACGCCCGCCGAAGGCTGCGTCGCCGCTGCGCCTGGCGACGCCGGGGACTTGGCGGGCTCGCTCGCGCCCGCCGATGGCTGCGTCGCCGCTGCGCCTGGCGACGCCGGAGCTGCCGTACCGTCCGCAGGGGCGGATGGTACGGCAGTGCCCTCAGCGGCTCCCGGCAGCGGAGCCGCTTCGTCTCCAGGCCGCGGCGTCTGCGCGGCCGGGGTCCCGGCGGGCGGCTGCCCAGAGGAGCAGCCGGGGAGCAGCAATACCATCAGCAGGAGAAGCAGCGGCGCCAGCCTTCCCCGGCCTCTTTTGAATAGATTGAACATTACCAGCACACCTCCACAAAAAGGGAAAAGAACGGGGGCAGTCAGCCTGTTCCCCGTTCCTTCATACACCTTATGCTTACTTTTCAAGACATATCCGAACTAATTCCAAGCAAAATCGCCTGTCTAATGAACCTGCAACGCTTCAATAACCCTATACGCCTCAACTACTCATTGGCATGGGGGCGTTAGTTGGATTTTCTACACTTAATTATTCTGGTTACGCACCTGTATAGAAATTAGTTGGATTTCAGGCATCTAATTCTGCCTACAACCCATCATACGGGAGCTTCGGGCGTGAATAAGTGTTGTTTTTCCAACTAACTCCCGCTTTGCAGCAAATCCTGCCAAATTAGATGTCATTTATCCACTTATTGTCGGCTTCAGAGTTCGTTCAGTGCCTCCTGCGGTAGTATAGCTGTATATTGAAGCTGATCTTACTCTACCTGCCGAACTCTGCTGTTCCCTACTCAACTAAGGCAATCTAACCGCCACAGCAGCAGCCATCTCACGGGTTACCACAGCAGTAGGCTCGAATGCGCCGCCGGTGCCGGTCATATATCCAAGTCCCGTCACCGTACGGACAGCGGACAATGCATAGTCGCTAATCTTATCTTCGTCGCTGAATTTACCAGCCCCTGCGCCTGCTCCAGCTGCATCCAGCTTAAAAGCTCTAACCATCATCACAGCCATATCCTGGCGCGTAACCAGCCCGTCCGGTTTGAACGTTTTGGCGCTTACGCCGCTGATGATTCCTAGCTCCTTCGCCCGGTTCACTGTTCCATAATACCATGTACCGGCCTTAACATCACTGAAGGCCCCAGCAGAAGACGCCGCAGACGGCTCGTTCCCGGTTAACCGCAGCAGCAGCGCTGCAAATTCCGCACGGGTAATATTCTTTTTCGGTGCAAACAGCAGGCTGTCCTCACTTACACCGTTCATCAGCTTGCGGTCATACGCCGTGTATACCGACTCCAGCGCCCAAGGCGAGATCGACTTCACATCGCCAAAAGCCGGACGGTCCGCCGCCGCAGAAGCCACTGTTACCGGGAGCGTATGACGCACGATGGCCGGGGTTTTATCCTTCAGATATCCCGTAACCGTCAGGGTATATTTATTTGCTGGCAGTCCTCCGGCCACAACAGCCACACCCGCAGCATCTGTAACTGCTGTTTTGCCGCCGATGGTTACCTGTACGCCTGCTGCCGGTGAGGTTACCGGATCGGAGGTGAAGGTCGCCTCATTCCAGACCCATTGCTTCTGGGTTACCTGCACCTTCAGATCTTGTCCAGGCTGCGGCTGTGCGGGAGTCACGGTTACGGCATCAACCACCTGCGTGTTGTCCCCGCCATAATAGACCACAATGCGGTCATTCTCCTCCAGCGCGAAGTCGCCCATCCCTACACTTGGATAGATCCATGCTCCGCCGCGTGCGACTACATACATCCAGCCATCATATCCGCCAAAAGTACCGGCAATCACGCCGCCGATCCCCGTCACATAATTGCCTGCTTCATTGACCAGAGCCAGGCGCTTGGCTGCTGCTGTCTTGTCCAGTGCCGTAAGCACATTTCCGGCGTACACGCTGCCCTCAGCCAACGTTCCATTCGGACCTTCAACTGTAACCGAGACACTTACCTGAGGATTCTTCACTGGTGTGCCGCTAAAATCAAAGAGCTTACCGCCTGTTCCAAACAGCTTGTACGCTACCAAAGCCTCCAATGCCTGCTCCGTTGAGAGCGGATTGGAGCTGCCGCCCGCAGTGTGGACGAATCCGCCATCTGCTGCGCTGAAGCTCAGCAGCTTGCTGACCAGATTGATTTGGCCTTTGGTATACTCTGCTCCCGCCGGATCAATGCCGAAGGCAGACAGACCGATAATGGCTTGAGCAACACTCTCGCTGCTGTCGCCATATCCTCCGTTCTTATCCTGTGCCTTAGCCAGCCAGGCTGCCGCCCGCTGACCGGCAGCATTCACTGCCGCTTCCTGCTTATGTCCAGCCAGTGCATTCAGCACCATCGCTGTCATATCCGGATCACTCGCACCCGTGGTCAGAGTAAAGCCTCCGTCCGGGTTCTGCTTCGCCAGAATCTCTGCCAGTAGCTTAGACTGTGTCCATTTCGCATTTGCCGGGATTGTATAACTGCCGGAATCCAGAGCCAGCAGTGCATAGACCGGATTATTCAGCGTCTGGCCGGTAATTGCATCGTGATTGTAGAGCTTCTCAATCAGGTTATAGCCTGCCACATTCGCCGGGTCGCCGCCAAGTGCCTTAACGGCGAGCGTGATCCGGGCATAGTCCGTAGCTCTGGCAAAAACACCCTTAGCCCCAGCCACCTTGCCTTCAAGCGCCTTCAGATAGCTGGCAGGAACCTTGTAGCCTGCTTGCGCAAGGCCAATCGCCTGCCAGTCCGACTGGACTCCGTTCTTCAGCATGAACTCCGCAGTGGCATAGACCGCAGCAGTTACGCTCGCTGCCTCACTTGCGGGCAGAGCGGATACCGCGGGTGCGGAAGTCCCGCCTGCCTGTGCAGCAGCTGCTTGTCCTGCCGGGGCTACGGCTGCTCCCAGCAGTGCGAACAGCATAATGACAGCAAGTCCCAGCCGTGTGAACCTGGATGATAGAGAATGGTTCTTCATAACTAACCTCTTTCCTGAAATAGAATGGATGAATCCTGCTTCCTCCGCAGATAGAGCGGCAACCTAAAGACCGCCCTGTGCAGGGCGGCCGGGGAAGAATACAATACAGGGCGGCTGAAGGAGCCGATTGCTCTCCCACAATACATACAATACAGCACATACAGCCCTCGCCAATATCAGCATCTGCTTCCACATTCTTACCCCCGAAGAATAGAAACAACAACGAAAAAGGCAGGTCTCCTGGCTCATACTTCACCGCTTCCCCCGCCTTCCCATCCAGTTTGCAGACAGTGGCTCCTCAGGAGTTGCTCCGTACTTACAGTGGCGGGACCGCACCGGACTTGCACCGGACTTCCCTTTTAAGCAGATTCCTCTATTAGACATAGCCCTGCCAGCATCTGTTAGCGACAGCGCGCGGTCTCTGAGGCAATCTGCACCTTTTCCCAAAGCTTATTAAATTTTAATATTCTGAAACAATCATATCTACTATTCCCCTGTATGTCTATAGACAAGCTATTTCTATTCCATCCACCCCGAGGCCCCGCCCATTCCCAAGTGGAAACGGCTTTGCCGTCCTTTTAAAGGACGGTACCGTTTCAGCGAGAAATAGAAGGATAATTTATAACGTGTAACATATACATTCTTATATTTGCACAAAAAATCCTGAACAGCACATGCCCGCTCCCCCGGCACATCGTACTATTCAGGACTATAGAGTCATTCTTCTGCTATTAATTAAGCCGTTGGCGGTACTAGCGGAGACAGCGGCAGCAGGCGATTGTATTATGTACATTAGAATTCGTGTAAAAGCGGCCGATAACGCATTCTGCTGCATTTTATACAATCGATTGTGGCAAATAACCCTCCGCCGGGCCAAATTCCCAAAATCTAATGTACCGAATACAACAGAACACCATATTAGGCTCGATATGCCTCATTCTAGTGTACAAAGTGCACTAGAGCAGCTTCATTGGGACACTAGCACACTTAACTAATTACTTTATGCTCGTATCAGCCTGCCGAAGCGCAAATCATTGTACTACATAAAGTAGTATGCACCAGGCTCTGACCAGCCCACCATGCCGCGCTATATGCGCCCACAGCAGATCAGCTACCGCTAGTCGATCATCAGATTCTAACTAATCAGCATTCATTTAATCCCCTAGCTTGCTGGGGGGCTGCCGTACCCCGACTAACTAAGGTACTATTCTAGCTCCAAACGTTATGCTTAAATGCAATCTGTACAACTAAATCGTCTGATTTACTGCCAAATGTACTTTTAGCTGTATTTCATGCACCTAAAATGCTTCTGTACCCGGCTTTTCGCCCATTCGGGCAAATTTAGTTGTATAGAATACAGTTAGGAGAGGTGCGCCTTCCTTTTTACTGTTTTTAGTTGTATAGAGTACACCAATCACTGTAAGCAATGCTACTCAGTACCATCACTTGGTATCGACTCAAAACCGTCAGTTAGTTGTGTGAGTCGGCTGAATGACTAAGGAGCGTTACTCGTTAGCGTTAGTTAAAAGCGCCACTCGGTAGCGTCAGTCGGTTTAGTGAGTCAGTAGCGTTAGTCGATTGCATTGGTCGGTAGCGTCAGTCGATTGCGTTATTCGATTGCGTTGGTCGATTGCATCAGTCGGTAGCATCAGTCGATTGCGTTAGTCGATTACGTTAGTCGATTGCGTTAGTCGATTGCGTTGGTCGATAGCATCAGTCGGTAGCGTTAGTCGGTAGCGTTAGTCGATTGCATCAGTCAGTAGCGTTAGTCGATTGCGTTGGTTGATAGCATCAGTCGGTAGCGTCAGTCGATTGCGTTGGCCGGTAGCGGCAGTCAATTGCGCCAGTCGATTGCGTTGGTCGATTGCATCAGTCGGTAACATTAGTCGATTGCGTTGGTCGATTGCATCAGTCGGTAGCATTAGTCGATTGCGTTGGTCGATTGCATCAGTCGGTAGCATTAGTCGATTGCGTTGGCCGGTAGCGGCAATCAATTGCGTCAGTCGATTGCATTATCCGATCGCGTTAGTTAAAAGCTTACGCAGCCTGCTTGTTGCCGCTGTGTTATTCCGCGTCCGTGTCCACTTCTGGGCTTGCGGAAGCGGACGGGTCCGCACTAGGCGCGGCTGTGGCTGTAGCCTCCGGGGAGCTGCCCGGATCTGCCGCCAGCTTCAGCGAGTATCTTCCGGCGGTGATCATATCACCTGCTGCCAGCTTCGCGCCTGCTGATAGCTCCACCGTCACCTCGTAGACGCGTGACGGAGGAGTCCCCGCCGCCGCCGGAGAGGCGGCAGCTCCACTATCCGCGCCGCTGTCTACTCCGGCTCCTGCCTCACCCTTCGCATCGCCGTCTACTCCGGCTCCTGCCTTACCACTCGCATCGCCGTCTACTCCGGCTCCTGCCTTACCCTTCGCACCGCCGTCCGCTCCGGCGCCTGCTTCACTCTTCGCACCGCCGTCCGCTCCGGCGCCTGCTTCACTCTTCGCACCGCCGTCCACTCCGGCTCCTGCTGCAACCTGGCAACTGTTAACCGTTGCCTTAACCTCGTAGTCCGTAACGCCGCTGGCGGACTCTACGCCGATCCGCTCCGGCTTGAAGGCGGAGCATTCCGCGGCATCAGTGAAGCTGAACAACAGCTTAACGCCGTTATTCTTACCCGCTTCTCCGCTTCCCGCATCACCGCTACTATTCCCGCCAGTCCCTGCATCACCGCCGTTATTCCCACCAGTCCCCGCGTCTCCGCCGATAAGCCGGACAGAGACCGGGGCCGCTACAGCGGCTTGTCCGGTCTCTGCCGGAAGCGGGCTGGGGCTGGCCACCGGCGCAGCTGTATCCTTGCCGCGTCCCCCTAGCTGGCTCAGCAGGATAACCGCCGCAATCAGAATGATCCCGAGGATGCTCCCTGAGATCAGGATTTGAAATCGGCTGCGGCTGACCCACCGCGCCAGCGGCGAAGCCAGCTGGGCGCGGGCTTCATTGTAGACAGTCTGCATGGCAGGCGTTGCTGTGTCGAGATGGTTTTTGCGGAATTCACGGTTCTTGAATGCCTCGCGGTCGCTCTTCAGGAAATATCTCAGCACAGCCCGCTTGTAATTCGGCCACAGCTTCTTGCCAGAGCTTGCGAACAGCCAGCTATGCTGGGACCAATTCAGGAACCGGTACACCGTCTCCTTGTCATTGCCCGCCTTGCGGACCACCAGATCCAGCAGCGCATCATAATCCAGCGGCCCGCCTTCACGTTCACTGCTGTGATAAAAGGCCAACGGCAGCCGGTCGAACGGCTCCAGGCTCCGCGCTTCCTTCAGCCACCGCGCGCCCAGCAGCTGCACATCGTCCAGCTCACGGGGCGTCAGTCCGGCAAAAATCTCCTCGTCCGGCGACTCCTCCCCGAACCAGCGGTAGGCCGCGCGCAGCGCATTCGCTTTGCGCTTCGCAATCGCATCGAGCGGCGGCTGCCAGTCTGCCGTATCCCGGTAACGCAGGAACGAGATCTCCAGCAGCTGCTCCATCGTCAGCTCGTCCAGCGAGAGCCGGTTCAGCAGGAAGCGGTCAGCAACCGTGCCGAGCTCCTCCATAACGGACAAGGCCTCCGGGTATACGCCGCCTCTGCGGCGCTGCTTCTCTGCCTGCTGGACCGCTTCATGAACAGCCGTTACCGCCGCTACCGGATCGGATTCCCGCTGCAGCTTCTCCAGCAGATATTCCTTGAAGGTATCCCGTACCGCTGCCTGCTGAAGCACCTCCGGAAGACTCCGGCCGAAGTGGCCCACGAGGCGGAGGATATCCGCCGTTCCGGCAGCGGCAGCCAGCCGGGATTCCAGATACGGCTCGAACAGCGCCCTGCGGAAGAGAGATTGGGACAGCACTTTTTTGAAGAACGCCTCACTAAGCTCCGCATCGCTCTCAATAATCCCGTAAGCCGCCGCCAGCACATCCTCCCGGCCCCCGGACTGGCAGTTCAGCATCCCGTTGATGAAGTAATCGACGATCTTCACCCGGTAATTATGGCCCGGCAGCGCGTAATACGCCTTGAACTGTTCCAGGATCTCCGTTGACGGAATCCCCTTCTTACGGATCAGATCATATTCGCGGTCGAACCGCTCCAGGAACATATCATTCAGCCGCACCCGCGAATCCAGCTTCCCCTCCGGCTTCAGATAGGACAGCAGGCCGCCGAGTATAGCGTTCTTGTTGTCTGTATATAGGGCTTCATTACCTTGCTCGATTTCATAAAAGACCGCCAGCTCATTGTAGAGCGCCAGCGACAGCTTACGCTCCGCACTCTCCCCGAGCAGCAGGCTGTCGGCAAACTTAGCGAAATCACGGAGGCTTCCGCCCTTCTCCACCAGCGTCTTCCAGGCCAGATCGGCATAGATCTGCCGCGACTCGCCGAAGTCGGTATTCAGGAACCTTGCGCCTGCCAGATCGAAGATATAATCCTTCTCGATATTGCGGTCGCCCGGACGCAGAGAGCCCTTCTCCACGAAGGTCAGGTGAATGTATTTGCGGCTCTGCGGCTCCTTGGCATACGTGATCACTCCCAGCCTGCGGCGGAAGTCATACGGCAGCGCAGCGAAGAGGACCTCCGTCAGCCGGGCCGCATGCTGCGACAACTCACTGATCGGCACATCCAGCGCTACATAGATTTTCTTCTTCCCGGCTACGGACAGCATCACCGCTTGCAGCAGGGCTTTGAACAGCTCTTCTGTGAATCCTAGACCTGACAGCACCGTACGCGGATCAGACGGCTCGTCCAGCTCGCGGGTTGCCACGGGAATCGACTCCAGCTCAGGCAGTGTCCCGCCAGGTTCCCCCTCATAGCTCCGGGCAAACCCCGCATGCAGCCAGTCTCCGTACCCCTCGACAATCTCTTCGGAACGGATAGGCGGCACCACGAAATTATGGGCAAAAAAAGCGCTCCGCTGACCCGTGAAATCCGCCGCCAGATAACGGCTCTCTCCAATCACTGTCTCGTTGCTCTCCGTATGGAACAGATGGAGCGCAGCCGGATACAGCTCCTCATCCTTCTCGCCGCGTGCCGTAAGCTCAGCCGGGGCATCGTAGAGGCAGAAGGGATGCAGAATTTTTTTGACAAAATTATTATCGAGACTCTCCGATTTCGCTACCGTATCGAAGCCCTCTGTAGACCGGTATACGCCCCGGCGCTCGCGGGTATACATCTGCTGGGTGATCATGGACCCTGAGAATCTGTTCACGGCCCGTCGCTCCCCTCAATATAATTCAGCTTGTGCAGCAGCCAGATGAACGGCTCATCGACCCGGATCGGACTGACCACGCCTTCCACCTTCTGATTGACTGGATTGCTGCCCAGCGCAGACACGGCGAAATATCCCGTATTGGCAAAATACACATCCATCGTATCCTTGAACGGCCGGTCCACCTTCTCAATGAAGCGCCGGATTTCACCGTCGATGTTGTGGAACTCGTTCAGGTTCAGCGTTTTGCGGTGTACATAGTTGTTGAACACATTGCTGTTCGACTTGATATAGTCGCCATCCTCATCCTTGAGGGAGTGGAGCATATCGCTTTTGGCCAGGACGACTGCGGTCGGAATTTCGGTCTTGCTCTTCTCCTGATAGGCGATGAAGTCACCGAACATGGTCAGCACCACATCACGCGGCTCATCATACTGCGATACCCACTCTCCCGGGCGGTCACCGAAGTTAATGCGGATCTTCTCCCGGACCGAACGGATCTGGAGCGGATCGACCATGAACAGAATCCCTGCGGAGTTCTTGATATGCTGGCCGTGCAAGCCCAGATAATCTTGATCCACCATTCCTTCACCGGCCACATCGAAGAACACCAGCGTCAGCGGGGGCTTGGACTCATCCTTGAACACGAACTGGAAAATAAACGGCTCCTGCATCTTCTCCTTCTGGGTAGACGCCAGCAGGTCCCCCCGCTCGAACAGCGGCTCCTCATACAGGGTGCGGAATTTGCGGCTGATCTCGGCATTCAGCGGCATACAGGCTGCGTCGAAATGCCCTGCCGTTGTATGCTGGAGCGTATGGATCAGCGAGGTCATATAGACAGACTTCCCGACCTGGGAAGCTCCGATAATCGAGATAATATTGCTAGGCACCTTGCCGGCTGTTACAGGCAGCTCGTTATGACAGGACGGACAGAGCCGTCTGCGGGTCATCACCCCATAGCGGTCGGTGAGCCCGGTCAGCACGTTGTCGGTATAATGATGGTACTCCTCCGGGATATCCGCCGGATGCAGAACCGCTTCCATATCATCCACCGTATCGAGGCCGAAGCGCTCCCGGTATTTATTCAGCAGATCATCCTCACCGAGCGCATAATTCTCATCATCCTCACGGCTATGCATGGCCCGGAACACCACTTCCTCCGGCTCAAAGCGAGTGAAGCAGAACGGGCAGACAATATCGTAATACAGCGGCCTCGCTGCGGGCTGATTCTTCTTCATGAAACGGCTAAAAAAAGACATCTCTCATCCTCCTCAGGGTGTTGTCAGCACCCGGTATGCTGCTCCCGCTCACTCGGGAACCAGCTCATAATACGTCCCGTATTTAGGCCCATCGGTGAAAAAAATACGGATGAAGTCGTCTTTGCCGACCTCAATCGGCGGGAGCTGGTTGCGCCCGGGAGCGAAGTCCTGGACGAACGGGAACCTTGCGCCGTCCTCCTTGGAGGATGGGTGCGCATCCCGCTTTTTGACGTAGCAGAGCACTTCCTTCGGTACCGGCACCTCGGCAGTAATCGTCATCTGCACGGTTTTCAGCTTGCTGAATAACCCTTTTTTGTGCTGGACCGCGTAGTAGATCCTCGCTTTACCCGCGCTGACGAGCGCCCGGTTACCGCCATCCTGCTGGCGGACCAGCAGTGTCTCCCCATTCCCGCTAAGCCGCACGTAAATGGTATAAGCCACCATCCCGATCTCGTCCAGCCGGTCCCGGTACCCGTTATTCGCTTTGTACTCTTCACGCGTATAGAGCTTCATGCCCGGAGGCGGATGCTCATGACTGTCCGGTGCCTCCGCAGAGGCCTTATGAATATATACCGCCTGTACACCGTCCGGCCAGCGCCAGCGCAGCGTACAGAACCGGTCCTCCACTCCGGATACAACTTCGGTAATCACCGGTGCTCCAGCGTCTGCCTCGGCGTACTTCATGGCAACCTGCCCCTTTCCCTGCATCTGGCTTAGAACCCTTTACTGCCGCGGTTACGGCGGGGTGAATGAATACTGTCAGCAGGCGCATTAGCAGCTCCGGCAGCTCTTCCCCGGCGCGACAAGCGCCCTTCCCCTACAGGCACGATATATGTGAACAAGGTGAGAATAGCCGCCAGAACGAGCAGCGCCAGTAGCCGGGTCATAGGGTCCCAGAGCGTGTCGCCGTTCAGGCCGGATTCCAGAATCAGCCCCGCCACAAGTCCCGATACCGCGCCCCCGATACTGAAGCTCCGGGCCAGATGGCGGTTATCGAACACAATGCCAAGGCCCAGACCCAGCGCCGTGCCGAGCAGCATCAAGGCCAGCACACGCACCACAGCATAATAAGGGCTGTCCGCGGTCTGGTCGCTGCGCTCGGTCAGCAGTGTCCGGTCGCCCAGACGGTCATAAATCTGCTGAAATACATCGCCAAGCCGGTTCGCATCGGCCACATCATAATACTGTCCGCCGGTGCCGCTGGCGATATTCTGCAGCAGACTTGCGCCGGACGGATCATCCAGGGCCAGCCCGATCGTATTTACTTTAATTCCCCGCGCCACATAGTCTGTCAGCTCCGTAGAGGTATTGAACTGGCTGACACCGTCGGATAAAAGAATAACCATCGCCCCGCGGTCCGCGCCGTCTTCATGAATCACCTTCATCGCTTCGGCCAGCGCGCCGCTGATGTTCGTTCCGCCTTCGGTCGTCTTCAGACTGCTGATGACCTCCATGACCTTCTCGCGGTTCGCCGCTTTGGAGAGCGGGAGCAGCGGCTGGACCACGGAAGCCTCATTGCTGAAGGTGACTACAGCGACTTTATTGTCTTTTTTGAGCTGCTGCACCAGATTCTTGGCCGCCGCGTAGCGCCGGTCTGACGGATCGCTCTGCATCATGCTGCCGGAATCGTCAATCACCATGACGACATTCTTAACCGGCTTGCTGCCGCCGAAGTTCAGCTCGTACACGAACTCGGTCAGCGTGCCCACGCCAAGCAGCAGCACGACCATGAGCGGGAACATTTTCCACGAGGTCCCCAGGTAACGCAGCTTCCAGGACTGTCCGTTCAGCCTCGGCGAGAGGGTCTCTGCCACCAGAGCGCCTATTCCAACACATAAGGCCAAGATGGCAAAATAGATGCCGACCAGCACCATCTGAGGTAAATCATACGGCCTGCGGTCCAGCAGCAGCTCACCGAGCACAAACGCTACACCCGCGCCGAGCAGACTGAACAGCAGCAGGAGCAGATTGATTTTTCGCTGCATTGCATTTCATCCTTTCCGGGAAAAGCTTGATCAACACACGCTTCCCCATTCCATTCTATTGCACATCCGGCAGCAGAATGAATGAGAATTGTCCTACAAAGCCTGTTAGTGTAGGCCCGTACCCAGGTCCGAGACCCGGAGCCTGGGCATTATTATGGCGAACCCTCGGATTTCGGCCGTCCCCCTGTAATCAGGGGCACTAGTGCTCCTCATTTGCTGGTTCGGCGCACTTTCGGGAGAATTCAGGAGCACTAATGCTCCTCATTTGGTGGTTTTACACACTTTCGCTGAAATCAGGGGCACTAGTGCTCCTCATTTGGTGGTTCGGCGCACTCTCGGGAGAATTCAGGAGCACTAATGCTCCTCATTTGCTGGTTTGGCGCACTTTCGCTGAAATCAGGGGCACTAGTGCTCCTCATTTGGTGGTTTGGCGCACTTTCGCTGAAATCAGGGGCACTAGTGCTCCTCATTTGGTGGTTTTGCACACTTTCGCTGAAATCAGGGGCATTAATGCTCCTCATTTGCTCATCTGGCGCGCGTACGGCGAAATCGAGATCACTATTACTTACACACGTCAGCACCAGAGGGATTCACCCCCTTCATTCCACCATCCGGCCCACTTTCAGCAACATTAAAGGGATTTATCCCTCTCTTTCCACCATCCGGCCCATTTCCACCAGCATTAAAGGGATTTATCCCTCTGTTTCCACCATCCGGCCCACTTTCAGCAACATTAAAGGGATTTATCCCTCTCTTTCCACCATCCGGCCCACTTTCAGCAACATTAAAGGGATTTATCCCTCTCTTTCCACCATCCAGCCCACTTTCAGCAACATTAAAGGGATTTATCCCTCTTTTTCCCGCCATCCGGCCCATTTCCACCAGCATTAAAGGGATTTATCCCTCTCTTTCCCGCCATCCGGCCCATTTCCACCAGCATTAATGGGATTTATCCCTCTCATCCCGCCGTCCAGCCCACTTCCACCAGCACCAAAGGGATTTATCCCTCTCATCCCGCCATCCAGCCCACTCTCAGCAGCACATGGTCAGCCGCCGAACTCGCGTGGACTATAGATCCTGCGGTTGTGTTAGCCTGACCTAATATGGTTGTGATAGTCTGACCTAATATAATAGTTTGTCATAGCACTCATCTAATCTAGTCTCCGCTCATCAGCACTCCACTCATCTAATCTAATCTAGTCTCCGCTCATCAGCACTCCACTCATCTAATCTAGTCTAGTCTCCGCTCATCAGCACTCCACTCATTTCATGCCGTCGCTACTCATCGCATCTCCGGCAGCTGCTCTTCTTCCAGACCGTGGAGCTGGTATCCGTTGCCGGCATAAGTCTCGTAATAGACCTTGCCGTTGCGGTAGTAGAGCAGATCCTCCAGGTGGAAGCCGCCCATCAGGTTCAGCTTCTCCACGCCGCTGCGGCGCTGCTCATGTACGAAGCCGAGCCGGTAGATGCGCGTGGTCTCGTCTGCACTGAAGGCATAACGCAAGAATTCGGAGGAGCTGTCGCCGAAGAAGTACTTCTCCTCGTGGCGGTGCTCCTGCGTGTACTCGAACAGGCGGACATTCATCGCCGCCTCCTCCTCCAGACTGCGGTAGAGCTGCTTGAACAGCTCCTCCTTGGAGACGATATCCCGGTTCTCGTAAGCGGCTGCAACATTGGCGCGCCGCAGCAGCTCCTCCTCGAACGGGAGCGTGAACGGCCCCGCCGTAAGCAGCTCCCGGCGGCACAGCCCGATCAGCCGCTCAGCCACCGCCTGGCCGCCTCCGTTCACCAGCAGCCCGGAGAGACTGCCCATGAACCGCTCGCTGAAGAAGATCCCCGCCCCGCGCCGGTTCTCGATGTCCTTCATGACCTCATCCGTCACCGTGCGGTAGTACTCCATAATATTCTGATCTACCGTCTCCTTGCTGCGGCCGATGCTGGCCAGAGCGACACTCTGCAGCTCCTCCTCCAGCGCTTCCATCTTCGCAACCTTGGTCTTGCTGTCTGCATGCAGCTGCTCCAGTGCAGCGTCATAGCGGAGACAGAGGGCCAGCTCGCTCTCCAGCAGCAGAAGCTCATACTTCTTGCCGTAGACGGACTCGAACAGGTAATGAATGAAATTGCGCACCGTCCGTTTGTCCAGCAGCGGCACCCGCTGGAACGGCTGGCGCTCCACGCTCTCCGCATAGAGCCGCTCCAGCTCCTCCTGACCGGAGAGCAGAGCGGAACGTAGTCCGCCCATATGCTGGCGCAAGGCCTGCAGGACGCTGCCTCCCTCACCTGTCTTCTCACTGGTCCATTCCGCCAGCTGGTAGAAGGTGACCGGGGAGGCTCCCGCCTCCTCGGCAGCCAGCACTCCGGCCCACTCCCGGGCCGGATCAATCCCGGCAGCTCTACGAGCAGACACCTCCGCAAAATTACTGCGGAAGTAAGCCTGCGCCCCTTCCCCGAACAGCAGCTCCTCAGCCTCGCGCAGCGAGAGCATCCGCAGCTGTGAATAGGACGGACGCCCGTGGCTCATCAGCCCGGTCATCTCGGCGAGAGCGGACTGCTCCGGCAGCAATTCCGCCGCGCGGTCCCGCAGGGTATCGGCTCCAAGGCCAAGCATCGCCTGCCGCTCCTTAAGACTCCGGGTATGGCCTGCACGCAGCCGCCCGGACAGATAATGCAGTGCATGGTACAGCACCGCCAGTGCAATCTGGCGGTTCGGCCGCCGCACCGCCGAGAAGCCGGCAGACGCATAGCCTTGTCTGCCTGTGCTGCCGCGGATGCCGCTTTTGAACGTCATATTATTGTAGCCGCCGTGCCCGGAGGCCTGATCGGCCGCAGGCCGGACCCGGTTCTTCAGCAGGCTGATGTGGGCGATAATCTCGTAATTGTCGTCCATGCCATGGACCGACATCAGTCCGCGCTCATTCTTGTCGGAGAGCAGATAGACCAAATCGAACAGCGGAGAAGGACCATGCGTCACGGGAATGGACAGCCCTTCCTCCGTCACCAGCAGCGGAGCGCTTAAGGCATAATCCGCCGCCTGCATCCCGTCCAGCTCACGCAGACAAGCCAGCCCGACCGAGCTGGAATAGCCGAAGTTATCCCCCTGCTCACGTTCGTTAATCAGCGCGTACAGATCAATCTGTACCGATTTGAACGACTGGCTGAGAATGGCGCGGGCCAGCAGCACGATCTCCGGCATCAGCACATTCTGCGGGTCATCGACCCGTGTAATGACAGACAGATGGATGACGTCAAAAGAAGAATACAGCCGCCCGTAATCCGCTATGCTGTTGCTTAACTGACGCAGCGTCCGGTTCATTCCGGCTAAATACTGGCTATCCTCATGAAATTCACGGTACAGCTCACGCCGGACCGTACGCGGATCACGCCCTGCCGTATCCGGCAGGGTCATGTGCATCACGCGTTCATGGACACTGCTGTTACCGCTGCCGATCCGCCCCTTGACCCCCTCCTTCTCCTGCGTACTGCCGCTGCCGTTATGCGAACCGGCATGCAGTGCCATCACGCCGCCTACATTGTCCCATTTACGCTGACAGCGTTCCAGCACCGGACCGATGGCCGGGGTCACCTTATCGCCCAGAAACAGGAACAGCGCAGGGTAATGGATACTGCTGCGCCCATCCCCCTTATTATGCTGTGCTTCCTCCTGGGCAGCGTATTGCTCAGCATATTGTAAGGCCTGATCTCTGATCATAGGCCTACTTCAGCTTTCTGCGGATGCTGCCAAGCTTGCCGGTCAGGCTCTTGTAGAAGCCGTACATTTCATCTCCGTTGGCATGCTCTACCCGCTCATATTCCAGAGCGTCACGTGCCTCCAGGAACGAGACATACATCCCTTCCAGCTTATACAGCAGCGGAGTTACATCTTCAGCTGCCGTCATTTCTCCGGCCCGGCGCGCTGCCTTGCGGAGCAGGAGACTGCGGCTTTTCTCATCCAGCTCACGGAAATGGCGGTAGACGGCATACTCCACATAGCTGCGTTCCTTCATCAGATTCGCGAACGGCTCCCAGGCATCCTCGTCCTCGTCACGGTCATAGACATAGAGCGCGCCTTTTTTGGTAATGGTATCGGTGTACAGCGCCTCAATGAACTGGTCCAGCCATTTGTCTTCATCCAGATGCTGATGCACCAGCGCTTCCAGTTCCGCAGATTTGGCCGCCAGCGCATCGTATTTCGCCAGCTCCTCACGGACACGGGCAATGAGCTGCGGGGAACGGATCAGGTTCTCCTGGGCCAGCTCCAGATTAATACTGCCGAAGATATCCTTCACGGCTTCACGTTCAATACCTCCTGTGCGGAGTGCTTTGAGCTCCTCAGCGGCCTTGCGCACTTCACCCAGATTCGGACGCGGCGCATCCAGCTGCAGATCATAAGCACCCAGCAGCTTGCCCAGATCCAGCGGCTTCGTGAAGATCACGGAGAAGCGGCTGCTGGTGTTCTCGTCCACACCCTTCTCTATGATTACACCCGACTCCAGCGCCCGGCCGAAATCTGCCCGCACTCTGGCATTGTACTCACGGACCCGCGGATTCGCATACGTATCGCCCCAGGACTTCTCCGGGATCGGCGAAGGCAGATAGGTCCAGTTGTCCTTATCGGTCATCACCAGATGGCGGCCGATGCCTTCCTTGTCGAGAATGGTCCGCTCGTAGTTCTCCTCGTACACCCGCAGCGGTGTATATACGAACAGCGGCACCCCGTTGCGTGTATTCAGCCAGAAAATCCGGTTCTTGACCTCGCTCTCCTTGATCGTGAACTGCGATTTGCCGAGTGCATTGTTCTGATAATTCCGCACACCCTTCAGAATCCCCGGTGCCTTCACCGGCACAGAGACGAAGCCCCAGGACGGGAAGTGCAGACTGCCGGAGCTGTTGCTGAGGTGGAAAATCGGCACCGCATCCTCATCCAGACGTCCGGCAATAATCCGCTCCACGAACTTATCCAGCGGCTCCTCGCGCCCGTATTTCATCACCAGGAAATCCTCCATCGAACGGGTAATAAGATCCCCGAACTTGTCGCTAAGGAACTCGGATATGGAGCGGACAATATCAATCTCCTGCTCCCTTACCCAGCGCCCGGAATGCTTCAGCATCTCACGTGTGAAGTCACGGATCAGATCATCGCCGTCCTTCTGGTCCATGATTTTGGAGATGGTCGCCGAGATATCCGGCACGTTAACGATATTCCAATAGTAGGTTTTGTTGCCCTTGTGGTCGGCCTGCTCTTCGCCGTTAATCAGAATGTCGCCGTTCTTCTCGAAGATCGAGCTGAGCGCGGTCAGAATCTCGGTGAACACACCGTAGATCCGGCTGTTCTCTTCATTCAGCAGCTCATACAGATCCTCATAGAACTGGATCATCTGCTCGGTGCGCTCCACATCGGCATGCAGCCAGTATTCATTGATTTTGGCTTCAATATAGGCGTTCTTCTTCTTCTCTTTGGACACAAAAGCGCTCCGCGCATCGCCCAGCTTATCCTCTGCACTCTCCTGTGCGGTCTCAATATCACGCGGCAGGCGCAAGAGACTCTCGCGCAGCGCTTCAATATAAGACTGGATCAGCTTCAGGATGCAGAAGCCCTTCTCGGTGTACAGCAGCCGCGACACATAGAACGGCCCCTGCTCAGGATGCAGGAAGATGCGCTCCAGCTCTTCGCCGAACCGTCCGGCAATCTCACCCGGAAGCTGCTTCTTGGATTTGATATATTCCTCACGCGCACGGGCCAGGAAGTTCTGCTCCAGCTCCGTATCCATGCTGACGACCTGATTCTTGACGACATTGGCATGGCTGAGGCGCTCGCTGTTCTGATAACCCGGCAGCGGCTCCGGCACACGGGACTCGAACGTCTTGATCATCGTATCAAGATCGATGCCGAGCTTGCGCGCCATCTTCTCCACATCCTCCTGATTCGGGGCGTGATGGAACATCTTGTCCATTTTGTCGAAGAGACGGTAAGCCAGGTAAGTTGTCATTTCCTCAATCGGCAGCACGGCCGAGGATGCCCCGATAATGTTGTATTCATAGTTGGCAGGATAGGTCTTGTTCATCTGGGCAATGTTCGTGCGGATGTTGCTGATATAGTCATGGATGGCAAACTCCTCGCCGGAGGCCTTCTCTTCACTGGCCATGAAGTTGGTGATATTCTCAGCCGTCACGTTCATGCAGTAATCGTAGGCGTTCTCCAGCAGCTTGCCTTCCGTATTCGTTGCGGAGATGAGATGACAGAGATTGAACGGCGGCAGCGGCGAGTTGACGCTCAGAATATTGCCGTACTTCTGGCGGAAGCGTTCGCCCCGGCTGTCCACGTTCATCCAGTAGTCCAGCTCTTTGAGCGCGGCATACCCGTTCTTGCGGATATATTCGCGGGTATGCTCGCTGAGGCTCTTGTTGGACAGATTGACGTCCGGTGTGAACAGATAGCCCAGCGTATTGACACGGTCTATCCCGGCTGCGCCGTAGTCACGCTCAATAATGCCGCGCACGATGTAGGCAATATCCAGGAACGCCCCGCTGCCGGTTCCGCCGGACAGACCGGTAAGCAGGAAGACCATGAGCTTCTTGCTGGTGCCGACAGACAGCGTCTTGATCTTCTTGTCGATGGCGGCAACCACCTGGTTAATCTTCGTGAACAGCAGCAGACGTCCGGCCTGACGCACCCCGGCGGCTCCGTTCATCCCGTCTGTGATGCTCAGCTCCGGCGACAGCCAGTCTGTAATGTAAGAATCCAGGATGCTGCGGTTCTGCAGCAGTCCGCCGATCTCGGCATTGGCCAGCAGAACGAATTCATTCTGCGGGTCGAGGCCGATGCCCTTGTATTTTTTGCCGCGGTCCTGTTCATTGGTCTCGAACGCCAGGAACTCCACGTTGTCGGGCTTATCCCGCTTCTTCTTGGACAACGGATCTTCAGGCAGCTTGAAGCGGCGGTTAATCTGGTATTTGAGCCGCAGCAGGGCATCGATGCCCGTGCCGCCAAGCCCGATAATGAGGATCGGGTTGTCGATGGTATCCACTCTGATCTTGTCGCTGACGATTCCTCCGCCAAGCGATACATCCAGCTGTTGAATATGTTCTCTTACTACCGGTTTCATAGGTTCTCCCCCAAAAGTTGTGATAGCCTACACATCCCGAATCACTTCGCATGATCGCTTCGGGAGCATACACTTAGCCTGCTTATCAGATCAAATATTCCAAAGAAATCGTCTTGTCTACCGTCTGCAGAGAGACCGTTACCCGGTCCCCGCTCTTCATCTCCAGGCCCCGCGAGGGATCAGCAGCACGCCCCGAGCGTTCCACCGAGATCCCTTCGCCTCCGCGCAGCAGAAGCCGGTCATGGGTTCCCGGGGTAAAGACCAGCTTTTCGCTCTCCTTAAGTTCGGGAGCAAGCTGCAGGAGCTGGTGAAGAGTGAACTTGCCGCGGAAGGCGGCGAGCTTCTTGTACTGCGGATAGGTTTTCTCTCCGGTGTTGCCGTCCACCACTTCCACCACCAGTTGTCCGACGAACCCCCGGTTCGCCTTACTGCGCAGCAGCCAGAATGCGGCTGCAGCAGCCAGCAGCAGCACAATGCCGCCGATGATATAGTACAGCGTGTTCGAGGTCTTCTCCTCAGCAGGCTCTTCGCCCGCAGGAGTGCCTGCTGACGGCGGGGTGGTCGCCACCGTTCCGGTCTTGGCATTGATGGTCAGCACATCGCTCTCCCGATAGAAGCTGCTCTCTTCGGCCCGGACCTTCAGCTCGTATTCATGATTATCCTTGATTTCAAAAGCACCCTTGAACTCGGCACCCGAGTTATCCAGCGGAATCTCCTGCACTTGGCCGGTGTCCTTATCTGTAGCCAGCAGCACGGCCTTCATATCCTGGTACAGGCTGCTCTCTGTTACCTCTGTTCCATTGCTGAACAGATGCGAGGAGATATCCACCGTATCACCTTTGCCGTAAGACTTGGAGGGCAGAGCATCCAGCTTCAGCTCCAGATCGTAGTTGAATACCAGGTTAATATCGATCTTGTCCTTCGGCACTCCCTTGACCTGGAGCTTCCAGTCCCCCTCCTCCGGCGACAGCAGCTTGATCAGCGTATAGCTGGACGACTTGGATAACAGCACTTTATCGGAGGGGATCGCTACTTCCTTCCCTGCAGGATTACTGAGCTTCGCGGTCACCGGCTTCGAGGACATGATGGAGATATTCGCTTCGAGTACGCTGCCGTTAGGCACATTGACCGTAACTTCCTGATAATCGCCGTTTGCCGTAATGGACGGCACCGGCACCACCTTCAGCTTCAAATGGCTGGCAAAAATCTCGCTGAGAATCTGCGGCAGGTCATCCGCGGAATTCGTAGTGAACGCCTTGCCGCCTGTCTCGCTGGACAGTCCGGCCAGAATATTCTTGTTCAGCTTGCCGTCAGCATTCAGCCCTATGGTATATACGGGATACCCCTTCTGCTTGGCAGCCTCTACTGCCGCCTTCAGCTCCTTGTCGGAATCGGACTGTTTCCGGCCGCTGGCTTCATTCAGGTCATTGTTGCCGTCCGCCAGCATGACGATCATCGGCTCATGGCCGGGATCGCTGCCGTTCTCCAGCACCTTCACCGCCTCTTCCATCCCAACCGCCAGGTCTGTGTAGGGTCCGCGGCTAAGCCCATCGATGAAATTCTTCAGATCCTCCTTATCGCCGGCGGATTTGATGCCGAGCAGCGCCTTCTCGCGCTGCACCTTATCGGTGTAGGCCACAATGCCTACCTTATCGCCTTGGGTGGACAGCATATCTATGAACATCTTCATCGCTTCATTGGCGATCTTGTTCTTGTCGCTCTTGTTCATCGAGTTGCTGACATCGATCAGCAGCACAGCGTCAATATGTGAGGGTGCGGCCGAAGCCGCGCTGGCTCTCGAAGCAGCATATGGAGATACAGTGATACATAGAATCATGAGCAATACAGGCAATATGCGCTGCAGTCTATTCTTGGCCTTACTGAAATTACGTTCGTTACGAAGCATAAATAGGGCTCCTCTTGTGTGAAATTAGGCGGATATGGCAGATCCGTAACGCATAGCTAAATTCTGTCAATAGCATGCCATTATGATATAATTAAACCTTGTAAACTTCAACATAGTGACCGCTGGACCGGCACTTCCGCTAGTGGCAATCGCCATCCTGAGCCGGATAGACTATTCTAAGTATACGCCGTAATCCTGAATATTTGATTAAAAGACCGTAACCAGAGCAGAAAGGAAGAGTTCCATGATTACATACGCCATACTCGGGATAACGTTTCTCTATGCTGTGATTCAGATCATTCTATATGCTTCCCGCCAGCGGAAGCCGCTCACCCGTGAGGATATCGACGAGCGCCTGCTGGCTGCATTGAACGGAGGGGATACGGCCCGTGAGTAAAAAGAAACCCGTCATCTTCCGTCCCTTCAAAGCCCCCCGTTACTCCTTCGAGAAGCTGCGCATCTGCCGCCGCTGTCACCGTTACACCGCGCTGGGCGAGGAACGCTGCACCCGCTGCGGCCGCGCCTCGCTGACTCCGGTGGAGAAGTATGCATTGTCCCAGGCCGGGCGCAAGATCCAGACCCGGCTGCTCGTTATCCTCCTGCTGACCCTGGCCGGAATCTATTTCGGGCAAAATCTGCAGCAGATGGTGCTGTGCGGCGCAGGCGGTCTTGTATTAGCCGGACTGGTCTACTATACGCAGCGGAAAGTACGGCAGAACGAAAATTTGTATGCGCTGAACAAACTGCTTGGCCGTAATATTTTCAGCATCAAGGAGGATCTGGAGCTGAACCGCCAGGAAGCTGTGACGGTACTGCGTGAAAATGATGTGCTCG
Organism: Paenibacillus sp. FSL P2-0089; assembly: GCF_038595095.1. Taxonomy (NCBI): domain Bacteria; kingdom Bacillati; phylum Bacillota; class Bacilli; order Caryophanales; family Paenibacillaceae; genus Paenibacillus; species Paenibacillus sp. FSL P2-0089. The sequence goes on along the minus strand of NZ_CP152006.1, from coordinate 749,032 downwards.
CTTATGAGAAGCTGCGCGAGATCTCCGTGCTGCTGCGCGGAGACCGGATCTCCCGCCAGCGTGTCGCCCTGCTGCACGGGTTCCAGCTGCGCAAGGACATGACGCTGGAGCTGGAGCAGCTGCTGCTGAAGGACTTTGAGCCGCTGCTGGCAGAATATATCGGCGAGATCGCCAGGGTCCGTCCCGAGCTGATCAAAGACCGCACCCTGCGCTATGTCAAGAATTACGAGGTGCAGATTCTCGAAATGGATGAAGGGCTGGTCATTATGACCGCCGTTGCCAGTGCTGCGGTCCGCATGAAGCGATACGCGCTGCTCTACTCCGGCATGATCGGCCGCTATGTGCAGGAGCTGCCCAAGGACCGGTTCCTGCGCTTATCCAGACTGATTGCCGCGAATCCCTATGAGCCGTGGAACGGCCTGGATGTCAAGGTGGAGGAGATCCGTGAGCTTAAGTACCGCTGGGACCCTGAAGTATAAGGTTAGAAGCCGACTGCCGCTCTAATCCTTATCTATCAATAAAGGGGCTATATTATATGACGATCATACGGGCTATAACCCTGCGGAATATTATGATTATTCTGTGTATTTTGATGCTGCTCCCGCTGGGACAGAAGGCGCTGGGGATTAAGAATAAGCTTCAGGATGTACAAGAAGCTGGAGAATTGTACGCTGCCGGGGAGCTTATTGCTGCCGAGAACAAGTACCGTCTTGCAGCGGCCAATCATTCGATTCTATATAAAGAGAAAGAAATTTCGGCGAAACTGACAGAGCTGGCTCCTATTACGAGCATCCGCACGAGTCTGAGCAGACTGTCCTTAACGCTGGAGGACCAGCTGACGGTGAAGGATTTCGCAGGGCTTATGGAGAGCTACGCCTCCCTGCTCAGCCTGAAGAGCAAGTATATGACGCCAGGCGGTCCCTATGAAGCCTATTATCGACAGCTCTCGGCAGATTCAGGCCTCTCAGACAAGATGACAGCCGGGTTCCGGCTGTTCAAGGAGGAGTATGTGGCCGGACTCGCCGCAGATTCGTCTAAGGGGGCAGATTCGGGGACAGGCAGCGACAGTACGGACAATCTCAAATGGAGCCTGCTGCAGATTCCGGCAGACTATTACGGAGGGGTGGCGGCCAAAGAGGAGTTATTGGCTTCGAGCTTCAAGGCCCATGATACCGCGAGGCTCAAGGCTCTGGCCGCAGCCGGAAGCTTCGGGCCTATGCTGGAGAGCGCCCTCTCTATGGAAGAAGCTTATAAGAATCATAGCTATACCGCACCCTGGCTTAGCAAGCAGGTTCAGGAGAGCGCTTCGCTCATCCTGAACAAGGATCTGGACGGTGACCTCACCGCAGCCTTCGCCGGACATGCCGCCCGCTACCGCAGCTATGCGGCATCAGCCGGCATTACCAGCTCCAAGGTGCTGAAGCTGATCGACAACAGCATCGCCCGGCTGCTCCGCGAGGGCGCGCGCCATGTGCGCGGCGGCCGGTATGCGGATGCCATCAGGCTCTATGCGGAGCTGGCCCCGGTGCAGGACACCTCCGGAGAGACTGCTGCCGCAACGCTTGCCTGGAATATGGCCGAGCCGCTCCGGCTGCTGCCGGGCGGAGAAGTGCCGGGCAGCTATTCCCTTACAGCCTCCGTCACTGACAAGTACGGGGCCAAGGTGGCTGTAGCCGGAGTAGACGCTGGCGGCAAGCTGGTCTACGCCGAGATGAGCGGGGACGGCACGGTCTCCACCCGGACCGGGGAGGTGATCCCGGGTTCGGGGATGCTGAGCGCTCTTTCTTTTGACGAAGCGTTGTCTGCTTACTCCGAAGTACCCGTAGTTGTAGCTAACGGCGGTGAGGCTGACGGACGCAGCATCTTCACAGGCTATACCATCCGGCCGGAAGGAATCTCCCTGCTGTTCAGCTTCACAGGCAGCAGCTATGAGCTGATGGCGGAGGATGGCTCCATCCGCGTAATGAACACGGATCTGGCCGATGGTGTCGAGGGCAGGACCGCTATTTTCCGCCTGGTGAACGGAGCATATGAATTCTCGGAACTCTATCAGGAGTTCACTTACACCCCTATAGATGCTACACAGCTTGAGCTGTTTCCTTATGAGAAGGTGATGCTGTCCTGCGATATTTACTTTGATGCTGCCGGAAGAGCAGTTGCGCGTTCGAATGGACGTGAGCTGCTGCTTCAGGGCGAGGTGCCGCTAATGACCGGATCTGCCGCAGTCAGCGGCCAGTTCGCGAATGAATTCGGAGAGGTGGAGACGGAGCTTGGGGTGCAGACGGTGCCTGTGTTTGTGGTCGATTCGGCCCAGAGCTTAAGCCTGACGCCGCCTTGATGTGCGGAATACAGAGATTACAGGTCACTGAGGGATGGCTGCGGTGTCATCGCCGGGTGTTGCACCGTTTCAGAGTGGCATCAAAGAATGGTGTGGTGGAGCGGTGTGTGGGATAATGTGCAGTGTGCGGTGTGCGGAATGATGTCGTTGTGGTGGCGTAATTGTAGCGTGATGGCGGACAACTGGATGCTCCGCGGACTGTGAGGACTCTATTTGGTCAAAAAGACAATTTTTCTGCCCGCCACGGACTGAGAAGGCGTTAAAAGGTGCGGTGACGCTGAAAATGAGGCGATACAGGTTGGTTAAGGACCTCTGAGTCCGGATAGATTACCGGAATAGCGCAAATAGCAAAAATAGCGGCCTTCCAGTCCGCATGGACCGAAAATCCCAAAACGGAACACAAAAACGCAAGAGTCACACGGGATGTATGCCGCCCTGACTCTTGCGTTTTCTTTTGACGCGTGGAGATGCGTGGTTATCGTTCACGAACGGCGGCCCTTAGCGGCCATCAGACTTCCCTTCTTACGGCTTAACAGCCGGAGATACCGCTTCCGGGTAGACAGCACCTCCGCCGATGCGCTCAGCGTCTCCTTCACCTCGCCAAGCACCTCCTGAGTGTCCTTGACCGACTGCTTCATCCGCCCAAGCTCCGACTTCACTCCGTCACTCCGCAGCTTCGCCGCCTCCACCGTCTCCTGCATATTCGCTTTGAACTCAACCACTGGCGCCTTCAGTCCATCGACGGATTGCTTCACTCCATCCAGGGACTGCTTCAGCCCATCCATGCTGTTCTTGAATTCCTTCAGCGGGTTGCCCATGATCGACTCCTCCTAAGCTCTCTTTCTCTATATTACCCAGAATGGAGGGAGCGGGATTCAACTCACCTGAAACTCTACTCTATTACGGTATGTGCAGATGCTCCGCGCCTTTGCGCTTACTGCTGTGCCGGAAGGAATACAGCGGCCAGACGGAAGACAGACCTACTGCCGCAGCACAGGCTACGAACACCGCCACATAGCTTCCGTTCGGCCTGTTCCCCCCACTGATCATCAGACCGCCGGCCGCCGTTCCGAACATCATGCCGATGTTGCGGGATAACGCCAGTATACTGCTGACCCGGCCAAGCTGCGATTTTGCCGCCAAACCCATAACGATGCTTGTGTTAGGCGAAGTAATCATTCCCATAGCACAGCCTAGCAGCACGACCGGCAGCACCATCGCACCTGCTCTCAAAGCAGGGGAGCCAAGGCCCAGCGCCAGCAGCGTGACACTCATCAGCAGCAGGCCGGCGGCCAGAATGCCGAGCGGCCCTTTGCGGTCCGCGATACTCCCGCTGACAGGGGCAGTTACCACCAGTGCCAACGGATAGCCGATCATGATCAGCCCTACCCACGCCGGCTCAGCTCCGGATAGGCGCAGCAGCGAAGGCAACGCCAGTTGTGCGGCAAAAGCGGCCATATACGTGATAACCGTAATCACAATTCCGGCAGCAAAGCTCCGGTCCGTGAACAGGCTGAAGCCGTTCTCCGCAGGCGGGGAGTTGCGCTGAGCGAAACGGGCATATCCTGTATAACCCGCTGCCAGCCCTACCGAGACCGCGAGCAGCAGCAGTACGGGTACAGACAGGAATGAGGAGCGGCTGCCGAGATCGAAGGCCACCATCAGCGAAGTAAGACAGACAGCCATCCAGGCTGCTCCGGCCAGATTCATCCGGCCTCCGGCGGTCTCTGTATCCCGGGGAATCAGCCGGTGTGCGAGCATAGCCACAGCCGCCGCCACAACAGCCAGCAGCCAGAAGTTGCTCTCCCAGGCAAACCACTGGATCAGGAAGCCGCCTAAGGCCGGACCTGCCATCGAACCCGCAGCCACGAAGGTGCTCATCAGCCCCAGCGCCCGACCCCGCTGCTCCGCCGGGAAGAGCGAGACGATCAAGGCCATGTTGGTTGCCTGATACATGGAGGCTCCCGCTCCCTGCAAGACTCTGAAGCCCAGCAGCATCGCTTCATTCTGGGCGAGCGCGCAGCCCAGCGCCCCTGCTGCGAAGGCGAACAGCCCCAGATTATGCACCTTACGGCGGCCGAATCTGTCCCCCAGCCTCCCCATCACAGGCAGCAGCACTGAAATGACCAGCAGATAGATGCTGACCACCCACTGTGCAGAGGCCACGGGAATCTGCAAATCAGCGGAAATATCAACCAGCGATATATTGAACATCCCGGCGGACAGATTGGACAGGAACGCCCCAAGACAGATGACCACCTTAACCGCCGTGAGGTTTACGGCCCGTTCCAGTGACGGCATCGTGAGGCTCACGACAGCTGCTGCAGCACAGGCTGGTTCCAGATCTTCCAGCCCGCTTCAATCTCTGCGGCTGAAGCAACCACGCCGAAGTATCCCTTCATATTTTCCAGCGTCATGTCATGCGCCGCCCGGGAATAAGAGGCACAGGCGTCCTGAACCATCACAATCTGATAATCCAGCATGAACCCGTCCCTTGCGGTCGACTCCACACAGACATTGGTGCTCACTCCAGTCATAATTAGGGTTTCGATCCGCAGCGAACGCAGCACCGAATCAAGCCGGGTGTTAATAAAAGCGCTGTACCGGTGCTTATTGACAATAATCTCCTCCGGAAGCGGGGATACCTCGTAGAATTCAGCGCCCCAGCTTCCCCGGCGGCAGACACTCAGCGAGCCCCGCCCGGAGCGGGAGGTCCAGACCGGAGAGTCCGTCGCTTTTTCATGAAAGGTCTGGATGTAAATGATCGGCACTCCCTGTGTTCTCGCCGCCGTAATCAGCCCGTGGAGCTGCGGCATCATCTCACCGACGGCTGACACATCGTTCCCGCCAGCGGCCAGCGCGCCTTCCTCATGGCAATAATCATTCTGAACATCTACTATAATAAGCGCCGTTTTATCGGGGATAATCAGATCGGCAGTTAACTCCATTCTCGTCACCTCTTTAGTTATTGGAGAGCTATAGCGCTCAGCTTACTTTGCTGCTGTTTTATTCACAAACTGCATATCGACCAGGTCATCATAGGTATACTCGCCTTTGTAGATTCCGGTCTTGATCATTACATCCATATCCTTATCCAGCGCCTCCTGCGAGATCACCCCATCCGGACTCCAGAGCTGGTCGTCATACGCCCGGTCAAGCGCAGCTTGGGCAGCAGCATCGGGAAGCGTAGGGAATTCCGCCTTAAGAACACGCATCGCCAGCTCTTTATCCTCCTGGATCACCTTCAGTGCCTTGACGACAGCATTCACCGCCTTCTGTACCGTTTCCGGGTCCTTCTCCAGGGTAGACTTCTTCACGCTCAGCACCGAGTAAGCATAGTCACCCAGATCATGGAATTTGTAAAAAGGTTCATCCCACACCCCCTTGCTCATCCCGTCACTGATCTGCGGCTCCGCGCCGTTCGCAATATCCGCCGCCCCCTGTTGAACCATCGCCACCACCGTGGAGCCATCCGCAGGCTCCAGCAGCCGCACATCCTTCTGCGGATCAAGCCCAAGCTCAAGCAGCAGATATTGGGTCAGCAGATTAGGCGTACCGCCATGCCGCCCGGCATTCAGCTTCTTGCCCTTCAGGAAGGCTGCCAATTCTTCAGCTGAGCCGCCTGCCGGGGCTGTCCCTTTTTTGGCCATCAGATAGACATTCGCCCGGTTCACCACATTGCTGACCGAGACGATCGGGTCTGAGTTGCCGATATTCGCCAACGCATTGGACTCCGGCCCGCCGATGACCGCCCAGGCATCCCCGCTGACCACCGAGGTGACATGCGTGCCGCCCGCAGCCTGAAGCATCTCTACCTCAAGACCCTCCTCGGCAAAATACCCCTCACGCTGCGCCACATACAGCGGCAAATAACCTGTATAATGCAGCGGCTCGGCGATAACCAGCTTCTTCAGCTTCTCCGCGCCGTTCCCTGCAGCGGCTGCTTCCACTTCAGCATTGCCTTTGCCGCCGCAGCCGGACAGCAGAATTACAGAGGCCAGCAGGACGGCCGACAGCTTCATTGTAGTAACATTCTTCATTGGCTTCTCTCCTCTATCTTGTTGAAATGATTGCCCGCTTCTTAAGCCTTTTTCATCCCATATCCCTTAGACAACCACTTCTCCAGCAGCACCACTCCCGCATACATGACCATCGACAGCGCAGACAGAACGACAACGCCTACCCAGACCAGATTAATATCGAGAATAGTACCGGCGTAGATGACCATGCGGCCTATACCATGGCTTGAAGCGATGAATTCCCCGACAATGGCACCGGCCAGCGAGAGGGCAATATTAATCCGCAGACTGCTGATCATCCAGGGCATCGCCCAGGGAATGACTACCTTGGTGAACACCTGATGCCGCTTCGCCCCGAGCGAATACATCAGCTTCTCCATGTCCTTGTCCACACTCTGCACGCCGCTATGAGCCGACAAGGCTGCCACAACCACAGTCATGGCAAAAGCTAGCGCCACCTTCGAGAAGAAACCAATGCCCAGCAGAATCACCAGCACCGGGGCAAGCGCCAGCTTCGGCATAGCGTTGAGCAGGATCAGGAACGGTTCACTGATGCCGGCAAATTTGCGGGACCACCAGAAGGACAGGCCGAGCAACGAGCCAATCATCGTTCCGCCGATGAAGCCGAGAATCGTCGAGCTTGAGGTATAAGCGATATCCTCCAGCAGCGTCCCCTCTGTCATCTGAGTCCAGGTTGTGCTCATAATCCGCAGCGGGCTGCTCCAGTAGTACGGGTCCATCCAGCCAATCCGTGTAAACAGCTCCCAGCAGAGCACGATCAGCAGCGCCACAGACAGCCGCCCGATTCCGATGATCCGCCGCATCTGGCGTCTGGCGGCTTCTTCATCAATGATGACGGGCACTTTCTGCATTTTGTCCGGCTTGATTGAATAGACCGGGGCAGCTTCCAGCTTGTGAATGACATAGCCTTTCTTGTGTACACTCTCCATGGTTGTCCTCTCCTTCAACAGTTTATGAGTTCTAAGAGATACGGGTGGCTGGCTCCTGGTCTCCGCTTGACAGCAGATTCAGCAAATGGGCTTTCAGCTCCATGAATGAAGCAGATACCGTATCCTCCTGGTGTCTCGGACGCGGCATATCTACAGAAATCTTGGAGATGATCCGTCCCGGCCGCCCGGAGAAGACATAGATGTCGTCAGACAGATAGATGGCTTCATCAATATCATGGGTGACAAATAACACTGTCTTGCGGAAGTCTTCCCAGAGCTCCAGCAGCCAGTTCTGCATAGTCAGCCGGGTCTGGGCATCCAGTGCGCCAAAGGGCTCGTCCAGCAAAATAATATCGCGCTCATACAGCAGCGTACGGAGCAGCGCTGCCCGCTGGCGCATCCCGCCGGACAGCTCTGCCGGGTAATGGCCGTCGAAGCCCTTCAGTCCATAGCGGTCCATCAGGGGCTTGGCCCGGGCGACCGCTTCCTTGCGCGGCACCCCGCGGATCTCCATGCCCAGAATAATGTTGTCCAGTATCGTCCTCCAGGGCAGCAGCATATCCTTTTGCAGCATATACCCGACATATCCGGTCTTTCCTACGATATCCTCCCCGTCTGCAAGCACACGGCCGGTGGAGGGCGGAATCAGGCCCGCAATAATATTGAACAGCGTGGACTTGCCGCAGCCGCTGGGGCCGATAATACTGACAAATCTGCCTTGTTCTATGGAGAGATTCGTCTCCTGCATGGCCATAATCTCCTGGCCGTCACGGCGGAACCACTTGCTGACACCGGCAATCTCAATTTTGGTTTTCATAGAATCAGCCCCTTAAGAAAGTAATAGAATAATGACCATAAACAAAAAGCCGCCAGTTCTGGACACAGCCCCGCAGGGAAATGTCCGAAAACTGACGGCAGGCCGGCTCTCCGAAAGATCAGAGTTCCAACGTAGCGTTCAGATAATGCTCAAGGTCCTTCTCCAAAATTATGATCGTACCGGAATACTCGGTCTCCACATCATAATCTTTAAGAACGGCCTTAATATTGACTTGAAATTCATCCAGAAATGCCTGCTTGATCTCGGCTTTGAATACTTCATGCAGCACCAGATTCATCTGGCGGCTTGCCGCAGGATCATGGGTATCCAGCACCTTAAGTACGGGCACCCGGCTATTAATGGATAAAATAATAATCTTGTTGCCCACGAAGTCGACCTTCTGCTGCTTAACGCCGGCGTTGAACAGCTTCTTGTTGATTTCGTTGTAAATCCGTAGAATATCCTGTTTCCATTGTCCGGCGGAAGCGATCATTAGCGATCACACCTTTGCTGCAATAGATTATGTTATGAAATGTGACTTGTAAGCAACTTTATCGCCTGTGTGCCCACCGCTTATACATCATTATAGATAAATATAAAGACTTGTCAATAAAAATACGGAAGATAATATCACATAATTAAAAGAAAAATATATATTATGGTAGAATATATAACATTCAAGTCGCCGGGTTCACGCAAATCTCCTCTAGCAGCTCCATGACTGCCGATTCTTCAACCGGAACAGAATAAGAACCGTCGGCAAAACGCTTCATCCTCCCGATACCGTCCTGAAAGACGAAGCGGATGCGGCCATTGCGTACTTTTTTGTCTGTGTACATCTTGTCCACTATCTGCGCCAGCGTGACTTCTTATTCCATTCATTCCTCAAAGTACTTCCACCATTCCACCAGCCAAGGCTCATCTACGCCGCGCAGGCGGAATTCCTCCAGCAACACCCCGCGGACCCGCTTCTCCATTTTCACAAAGCTGTTATCCTCCTGATACATTGGCGCATAGGACAGATCTTCTGATAGGTATTGCCGGAAGTCCTTCATGCAATCAAGCACCCTTATCCCCACTGGAAGGTGCTCTGCTACCTGTACAAGCCATTTATCATACGGATAGGGGTGGCCCTCCACTGTGATAGCACAGCGTAAGGCCTGCTTGAACACCTCCACCGCCTGAAAAAGAATCGGAAAAGCCTCTCCCCGGCGCACGGGATTATCCAGGCTTTTGGCAGCACTCCGAAGGTCTATGTATGTCTTCTTCCGCAGACTCATCAAATGTTCTGAAGGCAGCGGAACCGCTTGCGCAAACAGCGCCTTCAGAGCCAACGGGTCATGATAGAGACAGGCGACCGCTGCATTCCACAACCAATCCAGTTGTCCCTTCTCCAGCGCCTGCTCCAGCTCCGATAATTTGAGCAGGGTGTAGTGTCCTGTTTTGCCGCTGGGCAGATGCACATCTACAAACAAGCTGCTTCTCTCCGGGATCAACTCTGCCCGTTCGAAACGACTCGTAATCGGCTCATAGCATTCATCCCGGCAGACCAGGATCAGATCAATATCCGAGCTGTCGTCCACAATCCCGAGCGCCGTTGATCCATCCAGCAGGATGCTGATATGCCCGCAATCCTCCGCAAGCAGCGGGTGATTCAGAATGTGCGTGCTGATATAGCTGCCAATTTCACGAAGTAATTCATTGTGCCGCTGCCGGTTGTCCGGCTTCAGCAGCAGACTGGATAGACTTGCCGTCCATAGCACACGCTTCCCTCCCCCTCATAGAAATTCCGCTCCCTGCAACCAACCGCACAGATCATATTTCCGGAATATTATAACATAATTTAGGAGGGTTACCGTTTGGATTGTCTCATAATCGTACTTTGGGTTTACCGCAAGCTAACAGGAAGGGAGACCTTGAGAAGAATGAACGATGAAACGATTTATAGCCATGAGGACACGCTGAGGATGCTGGACGCTCTTTTCCGGGACGAGGGGGAATGGTGGGATGGGTTCTATGCGGATAAGGAGAAGGGCATTCCTTTTTTCCGGGATTGTCCCGATGAGAATCTGGTGGAATCTTTCAGCGAAGGGGCGCTCATATGCTGTAGGCGCTGAAACAGTAGTAACTGTATTTTGTACAATGGAATGCTGTAAAAAGGGCATCGAAATAGATTCTATTGTATTCGGTACATTTGAATTTTGAAAAAAGATTACTTTTCGCCCATTACGCAACATTCCACTGTACGAAATACAATAGAATCTCATTTCATGGTCAAATATGAGTTTTCTATTGCAGTAAATACAATCAGCTACTTTCAATTCAAGCGTAGAAGTCGGCGATGGGTGCAGGATCTGCCTGATATCATCGTTCATGCCTCCATTAAGGTACAAGCGATTAGCTTAAGTACAATCTGTACAACTAAAACGTCTGATGTACCATCGAATCGCGTTTTAGTTGCATTTCGTACATCTAAAATACCTTCATACCCCGGTTCTCAACCATTCAGGCAAATTTAGTTGTACAGACTACAGTTAGGAGAGGAATGTTTGCCATTTCACGGTTTTTAATTGCGTAGAATACACTTATCTCAGAATAATGTCTTTCAAACATCGCCTCGCACATTACCGCGTTAATGCAAGAACCCACTTCTATAGTTCACATGAGTTCACACACGAAACTCCGCATCATCCTGCACAACAAACAGGCGGGGTGCCTTGTGACCCATGCGCCCCGCCTGCCACATGCAGCTTAACTACCTCCGCTTACTGTACCCGCTCCGTAAACAGCCGCCCCGCGTAATCGCTGATCAGCCCGCGCAACGCCAGCTTGCCGCTCCAATCGGCCGGAATGCCGCTCAGGCCATAGTAGGCTCCGGCGATCTGGCCGTAGATGGCGCCGGTGGTGTCGGCGTCATTGCCGAGATTCACGGCGAGCAGCGCGCCTTCTGCGAAGCTGTCCGACTTGTGGAATGCCCATAACGCTGCTTCCAGCGACTCCACAACATAGCCCGAGCCTTGGATCTGCGGCGGCTCCTTCAGCTTATAGGAGCCTTGCCGGATGTTCAGCATATGCGGCGTAAGGACATCCTCATCCAGCCATTCGCAGAAAGCATCCGGCGCCAGTAGCTCCTGCTTGCTCCAGCCGTGCAGACCCGCAAGAATGTACGCGGCGAGCAGACGGCAGGCAGCCAGGCATTCGGCTGCTCCATGCGTCGTTCTTGAACTCATTGCTGCATAGCGGATCGCCTCAGCGGGCTGCTCCGCATAGTACATCACCACCGGAGCCAGACGCATAATGGAGCCGTTCCCGGCAGAGAACGGATCCTCTGAACCGCTGTAAGCCTCCCCGCTGGCTTCATACCGGTGCAGCGCTTCACGCGTTGCGTTGCCGATATCGAAGCATCGGCCGGTGCTGCTAAGCGTGCCTTCGCGGTACCACTTCACATAACGCAGCATCTGATCTGCCGGATCGAAGCCCTGCATGGCAAGCAGACTCTCCGCAAGACAGAGCGCCATCGAGGTATCATCCGTCCACTGACCCGGCTGCAGAGCGAATACCCCGCCGCCGACAATATCTGTCATTGGCTTGAAAGTACCGGGTGCTTGGAATTCTACTGTTGTGCCCAGCGCATCCCCGGCGGCCAGCCCCTGCAGGCAGCCCTGATAACGATCATCAGTCAATGTCACTTGGTCTCCCCCTTTCCCGGAAGCTTCCTGCCCGCACTTATTCGCCGGGATACTTCAGTCCCCACTGCGCCCGGACTTCATCCAGCAGCTTCATCAGCGCTACGGATTCATCCAGCGTCATTACCGGGCTCTCGGTAAGCCCGGCCTGAAGACAACGGCCTACCTCTTCCGCCTCGAAGCAGTACCCGACCGAAGCGCGGTTATCTTCGAACCGCTCCGCCAATTCGCCGTTCACGTAGAGCTCGGCCGATTTCGGATTAACCAGGGTGCCATTGACCACGATACGACCTTCCGTTCCATAGATATAGGCTTCATCGTCCAGATTCAGGCGGATGCCGGCATGGAGTGAAGCAGATACGCCATTCCCGTAGGACAGCAGCAGCGAGAAGTGCTCATCCACGCCGGTCTCCCCGATATGAACGGTGCTGGCGATCGACTCTGGATGAGGTCCGAGAACCATCGAGGTGAAGGAGACTGGATAGATGCCGACATCCAGCAACGCACCGCCGCCAAGGACAGGATTCAGCAGACGTCCTTCCGGCTTCCAGTCAGAACGGAACCCAAGGTCCGCCTTCACTAGCTTCACCTCGCCTATGCGCCCGGTGGCCAGCCATTCCCTCACCTTCACATGTGCCGGGATATACCGGCTCCACATCGCTTCCATGAGGAACAGCTTATGCTCCCGGGCATAGGCCACGACTTCCTCCAGTTCAGCACTATTCACGGTAAAAGGCTTCTCGCACAGCACAGCCTTGCCCGCCCGCAAAGCCAGCAGCGCATTCTCCCGGTGGAACGGATGCGGTGTGCCGATATAGATGGCGTCCACATCAGGATCGTTCACCAGCTCTTCGTAGGTGGCGTATGCGACAGGAATGCCGTGATCGGCTGCGAATTTATCCGCGCTCTCCTGCGAGCGCGAGCCGACTGCATAGGCCACCCCATTGCTGGCGTGGGCCAGATCCGTGGCGAACTGATGGGCGATCCAGCCTGTGCTGAGAATGCCCCATTTTATCGTGTAAGCGTTATCTTCTGCCATAGTAATATCCTCCTCGTAATGAAGCTCAGGTCCCTCTGATTCTATCAAAATCTCCCTGGTGTGTACATGTCCGCCGACCGGCAGGACCCTCCAGCTCCAGACAAGTGTGTATTACAGCCCGAACAACACATTCAGGCGTTCCTTCGAATAACCGTCCTCCCCGCGCCAGTTGGCTACAGCGTTGAAATCATTGTCTCCGCCCCGCCCCTGGCGCGGCTCCTCCTGCGGAACCAGAATTCCAGCATATCCCCAGATCTCCATCACCACATCCCGTTCATGCCGGTTCGAGGGGAATATATCCTTCCAATGCTTCTCCAGCTTCCGTGCACCATCCATGCTGCCGCATAGCTTCACGGCTTCGGCCATATCCTGCAAAATACGAAGATCCTGCGGAGCAGCCTCCACCTCCTCTTCCCGGCTGAACAGCTCCAGATCGAGCCAGCAATACAGCAGCTTATTAAGGCGGATGCCGCCCCATTTGACCCGCTCGAAATTGAGCACATTCAGATCCACAGCGTTGTACTGCTGATCAGACATCAGGTGCCTGGCATCACAAGCAGCACAACTGCTATACCTTGGCTGCTCGGCGGGGGGCTGGGCGAATTCATGTGCAGGCAGCTCCGAGGTTAAGGCCCAGCTGGACAAGGCACTCCGCAGATGAACCTTCCGGGTAGACAGGCTGTGCAGAAAAGCCGCCACCACCTTCTCCCGGGTCACACTCCCGCTGTGCAGTACCCGAAGCTTCTCCACCAGCTCATCATGGGTGATCGTGAGGGGATCGAACATGACCCCCTTGCTCTTCGCATAGTCGAACTCTTCACCGGAAAAAGGCCCGTATGTCCCCTTCCAGCCGCTGGCGCTCCAGAACGATTTTTGCAGTATGGTCTTGGCCTTTCGGTCCATATATCTTAGCTCCCTTCCTTACCTGATGGTCCTGTGGAATGATTATGTATCTCTTATATTTAACCTGGAGGCGGGAATTTGCACTAGAGTAAAGGGCTGGTACAACCCAGCCCCTCCTCATCAAACCGTACGTGAGGTTTTCCCTCATACGGCTTTCCGATGTTTGTCATTCATGGGCATGCAGATTACAATAGCGTTTTTAGTCCACACTTATTGGCCATATACTTGACCTCCGGGAATGAGCTCATCCATCTCCTCCGTTGTCTCTTCTTTGCATACCACCGGGTAAATCGCTGCAGAATATACCAATCCAGCTTCGCTAACCTCTTTTGGCTGTAGTTCGTGTAATAGTAATTTCTCCATCCCTGAATCTTTGGGTTGAGCCATTCCACGTGTTCCTCAAACGATTTCCAGCGCATGCCAGGCGGTGCTAATCGGTCTTTGACCACGCCTCGGATGCGTTCCTCTGCCTTCTTCGTTAGCCACTGCTGAGTGGTATAGTACACCTTCCCTTGAGAGGTTTCTGCTTTCGTTTTTCGGTGGTGCATTCCTAAGAAGTCGAAGCCTTCGTCTCCTGTCCACAGACCTACAATGCGGGTTTTGGTCGGATGCAGCGTGAGTTCTAGACGTTCCATAATGGTGCGGATGAGTTCATACGCATGTTCTGCATCCTTTTTGGTTTTACAGACCACAACGAAGTCGTCTGCATACCTCGTCAGTTCTCCCAGCCCACTTCCGTGTTTCTCCCATAACCGGTCAAAGTAGTTCAAATAGATATTCGCCAGCAGTGGCGAGATGACACCACCTTGGGGTGTCCCTAGATCGGAGCGCCGTACTTTTCCTTCTTCCATCACTCCCGCATGAAGCCACTTCCGTATAAGCTTCATAATCCGTCTGTCATTGATACGCATCTGTACCAATTTCATGAGTTTCTCTTGATTGATATGGTCGAAGTAACCTTGGATATCGACGTCGACTACCCAATTTCCTTTGCGGTTGCAGGCTTTCCGGATTCGTTCCAGTGCTCCTTTTGCACCTCGCTTCGGGCGAAATCCGAAGGAGACTTCTTTAAAATCGGCTTCAAAGATGGGTTCAATCACCAGTTTGGTTGCCATCTGTAGGACTCGGTCTCGTACCGTAGGGATGCCTAGTGGTCTTGGCTTCCCGTCTTTCTTCGGGATATAGTGCCGCCGTACGGGCTGCGGATGGTAGCTGCCTTCTTTCAATTCTCGCTCACAGCTTTTGAGAAATCTCGTGACTCCTTGTTTCTCGATTTCAACGAGCGTTACGGCATCCACTCCCGCAGCTCCCTTATTCGCTTTCACCCGTTTCCAGGCTTCGCATAGCACATCCCACCGGTAGACTTTGTCGTACAAGGCGTGGAATTTACGCTTGTTGTTCTCCTTGGCCGCATGACCTAGCTTTTCTTGGAGTTCTTGAACTTTTTCCTTGGGTGTCGTTAGCCGTTTGGCATTCACTCACTCGTACCTCCTCCAAAAGCGTAAACAAAGCAGGGCTCCTTCCCTCCCTAAGGTTATGTTGTCCTTAGGTTCTTCGGTACTATAAGCCCCTCGGACTCCCTTCCCACAGACGGTTCACTTCGTCTTCTGGACTTATAGAGCGTCTCTTTACGGGTTCCTAAAAAAAAATTTCTTCCGTGTGGGGGAGGGTCTCCCCAGTTCACTGCATTATCTTTCAATCCATGCCGTTCCCATTACGCCGGAGGGTTCTTCACTGCTGTTCCAAGTTCTGCACAGTTTCCTTGGCCTTCGTCCATAATAGCGGGACTCGGCTCCCTCTGTTCCCCTTTGCAGGGCCTTTTTGACGACGCGGCAGGATTCACTTGATGTTGCGGCCTGAATTGTTGCTCGCCCGGTCTCTGACCGGTACTTTTGTCGATGCGCTTTTACACACAGATTTCGCCATGTGCAAGCATCCTAGCTACAAAGGTAGCTTGGTCCCTCCTTTGGTTGGACTTTCACCAACTAGATAATGCGTGCCTCTGGGCACGCCCGTCACAAAAAACACCCTACCGGGTGAAAGATGCTTTCATGTCGATGCTCAGCCTCTCCCTCGCCAGTTCTGAGAGTCTTCTCTCACCGACCGCTTGCATGGATAGATTGTTGCACATCTTGCAGGATTTCTCTAAAAAGTCACGGGCTGTGGAGCACGCACCACGCGCCAGCACAATGTAATCGGTTTTTCGATTACATTCCAGCCATACGCCCTGCGACAGCCCAATGTAATCGGTTTTTCGATTACATTTCGGCCATACACCCCGCTCCAGCCCAATGTAATCGGTTTTTCGATTACATTCCAGCCATACGCCCTGCGCCAGCCCAATGTAATCGGTTTTTCGATTACATTCCAGCCATTCGCCCTGCGCCGGCCCAATGTAATCGGTTTTTTGATTACATTCCAGCCATACGCCCTGCGACAGCCCAATGTAATCGGTTTTTCGATTACATTCCAGCCATACGCCCTGCGCCGGCCCAATGTAATCGGTTTTTCGATTACATTCCAGCCACACACCCCGCGCCAGCCCAATGTGTTCGCTTTTCCACATACATCCTCCACAGCCCCCGCCGCCGCAACAGCCCAAGTTACATCAAAAAACCCTCCCCGCCAGCCGCGAATCCACGGTAACGGGGAGGGTCCTCTCTAACTTCTATGTTATTTCTTAAGCACTAGCTCCAGGCGCACCTCAAGGTTGTTCTCGGTACTGAGCACGATGGAATGCGGATTGCTGAGGCCGAAATCCTCGAAGGTTACGGTAGTCGTACCCGACAGCTTAAGCTCTCCGCCGCTATATGCGGCCTGCGAGTCGAACGTCACTTCCTTCTCGATGCCTTTCACAGTCAGCGTACCCTGCAGTTGTACCGGCACCGCCGTCCCCTCTGTCCATTCCTTCGGCAGCTCCGAGAAGGACTTCACCGTGAAGGTGGCTTCCGGGAACTCTGCCACGGACAGGAAGTCTGCTCCCTTGACATGCTCGTCCCGCTGGGCGGTTCCCGAATCAAGCGCGCTCATGTCGACCGACCCTTCGCCGGTCATCGCGGAGGCATCCTCCAGATTCACCTTCCAGGTGCCCTTCACGGAAGGATCTACGAAGTTAACCGTTTCTTTGGATGTGGTTACGGACCAGTAGACCTTGGACGGCTCTGCAATGTTCCAGGTTCCGTTCAACTGCTCCGGCGTTACAGCAGCGGCGGCGGCAGCCGCATTGGCCGTTCCTTCCTTCTGGGCTCCGCTGTCCTGCGCCTGCTCAGGAATCACCGATTCAATCTCCACCTTATTGCCAAGGCTGTTGTTCACTAAGATGAAGGCGGTGATGGCTCCTGCAATAATTACAATGGCTGCGGTTATAGCGACTGTCCTCTTCTTCATACGATCTCCTCCATTCCATATTCTTATCTCTGCTCTATTGGCTTGGCTCCCATTCTACCAAAGCAATATGTCGGGAATAAGTCAAAGCATACTAGCCTGCATATGTGTTAGAATTGTCGTAATTTTAGTTAAGGGACTGAAGCTCATGCAATCGATACTAATCGTAGAGGATGAAGAAGCCATCGCGCGGGTGCTTAGTGCCTATCTGCGAAAAGCAGGCTTTCACGTCACCCGGGCCGCAGACGGCCGGAGTGCCCTGGACGCCTTCGGGGAGGCGCCTCCCTCGCTGGTCCTGCTCGATATCATGCTGCCGGCGATGGACGGCTTCGAGCTGCTGCAGCTCATCCGTGAGCGGAGCAGCTGCCCGGTCATCATGCTCACCGCCCGCGACGGGATCAAGGACCGGCTGGCGGGTCTGGACGGCGGGGCGGATGACTATATGTCGAAGCCCTTCATCCCCGAGGAGGTGGTCGCAAGGGTGCGGGCGGTGCTGCGCCGCCCTTCGCAGTGGTCGGACGGCAGCCGCAAGCGCCACTACGGCAGCCTGTTCATCGACTTCTCGGCCCGCAGCATCTTCCTGAACGGGGCAGAGGTCAGCCTTAGCCCGCGCGACATGTCGGTGCTCTTGTTCCTGGCCGAGCGGCCGAATCAGATCTGCACCCGTGACCAGCTGCTGGAGCATGTATGGGAGATGGATTACGAGGGAAGCGACCGGGCGGTCGATCTCTCAATCAAAAGACTGCGCCAGGCGCTCTCGCACTGGCCGGAGGACGAGGGCGAGATCCGCACACTGAGAGGAACAGGTTATCAATTATGGACAACATAAATAAGAGTAAGAAGAACAGCAGCAGGAAAAAGAAGACTACCTCCATTCTCACTTACTGGACGCTGCGGTATCTGCTGATCATCAGCATCGGGCTGCTGGTGACGGCGCTGTTCACCCTCTGGTGGATGCAGCAGGAGGCGATGAGCAACCGGATGCAGACGACCGGCTTGCTGGCGCAGGAGATCGCTGACCGGAGCGTGGATACAGACGGTCAATTAGCGATTACCGGGGGCCTGAATAGGCTGGTAGAGGACCGCAAACGCTTCTTCAAGGTCACTGAGGAGATGTGCGTAATCATCACCGGACCTGAAGGCGAATTGTTATACTCCCAGCCCCCGATGACAGACGAGGAAATGCGACACAAGCTCAATGATAGCCTGACCGATTCGCGAACCTCTGAATACAAGGCCGCCGCCGCACAGATCCAGGGGGACCAGGGCACGCTGGGGCAGGTGCTGGTTATGCAGTCCAAGCGCTCCCTGCGTCATATTCCGACAGAGGAGATCACCTTCTTCTCGATTATCATCGTCTTCCTGATTATCCTAAGCTGGCTGACGATCTATCTCTTGTCGATCAAGCTGGCCAAGCCGGTTCAGCGGGTGGCCGCCGCCGCCGCGCAGATCAGCAGCGGCCAATATAATATCGCGCTTGAGACCGGGGCCAAAGAACGTGAGATTCACGAGCTGCTCGTCTCCTTCCAGGAGATGGCGGGCAAGCTGCAGCAGTTCGAGCAGTCGCGGGCCATCATGCTGGCCGGCGTGTCCCATGAGCTGAAGACGCCGGTCACCTCAATCAAAGGACTGCTCCATGCGGTACGCGAGGGCGTTGTCGAAGGCGAGGAGGCCAATGAATTCCTCGATATCGCTCTGCTTGAGACCGGGCGGCTGCAGCATATGGTCGCCGATCTGCTGGACTACAATGGGCTGACAGCGGGCATGGTTGCCGTCCGTCATGATAAGCTCGAAGCGGCCCCGCTGCTGGAGGAAATCCTCTATCAATGGATGCTGACCCAGAACGGGGAGGTTAATAAGCCCATCCTGCTGCTGCCGGAGAACCCGCTTGTGCTGCGGGGAGACCCGCTGCGCATCCAGCAGATTATTGTGAATCTGCTGGGCAACAGTCTGCAGGCGAAGACGCCGGACTGCAATCTCCAATTGAAGCTTGAACTTACGGCTACGCCGCAGGGGCAGGCCGAAATCTCCGTTACAGATAACGGGCCGGGCATCCACCCGGACAGCCGGGAACGGATCTTCGAAGCCTTCTACCGCAGCTCGGGCAAGCAGAGCCTGCTTCGCGGACTCGGGCTGGGCCTGACCTTCAGCAGACTGCTAGCCGAAGCCATGGGCGGCAGCCTGGAGCTGGGCAGCAATCCGCCGCAGGGCTGCACCTTCGTGCTGCGGCTCCCGCTGGCAGAGTAATGAACCGGGGAAGCGCGTTATAGTCCAGCACCCCGCTGCGTGGTATAATCAACTGACTACAAGTGGAAACGGTATTGCCGTCCTTTTAAAGGACGGTACCGTTTCAGCGAGAAATAGAAAGATAATGTATAGCGTGAAACCTATACATTTTTATATTTCAAGTGAACCGGAGGCTGTATATGCTTACTTTTGAACAGAAAATAGCTATTCTTGATTCCTATCCCCAGCTGGAGGCGCGGAAGGTCTCACTGGGACGGGTGAATTATCACCTGGAGCAGAGCCGTCACGACAAGAAGACCGTGGCTTCGCATATTCACCCGAACGGGAACGGCTTCGTCTATGCCGGGCTGCTGCGGGGCTATGAGACGGATGATAAGGGACTGGTCAATATCCGCGATTATTCGGAGGCTGCGCTGCGCGAGCTGCTGGATGCGTCTATCACTTCTCTCTTGATGTACATTCCCGAGGCCCCTGCCCCTTCCAAAAGAAAGAAAAAAGTGCAGACGGGCGGAGCTGAAGCGCAGTCGCTGTGGACGAATGAGGACGGGCATACGCTGAGCCTGAGATTCGAGGAGGATCTGTGGTATCTCTATGCCGGACTACAGCTTGAGATGGCCTTCGAGACGGTCGCTGAAGCGGAGGAATATCTCGCTGAAGAGGGGTTTGCCCGGGTGGCAGACGAATTACAGGAATAGAATGGGTCCCGGCCCGTAAATCGACGTTTATCGACGATTTACGGGCTTTTTCGCATGAATTTCTGCATATTCCGGCAAATTTATAGAATTTCCCGTTGAGTCCCCTTATACTAAAGCCAGTGGCATTTTCCATATATTTCACAAGGAGGAATCACAATGAACAACCCGGAAGGCGGAACACCCTTCACGAATCCTGAGGGACCTAACAACCAACCTGGGCAACCGCAGCCCCAGCGTAAGGTATCCGAGCAGTTCAATAATCTGCTCAAGGATGAACGTGTACAGCAGGCACAGGCAGTAGGCAAGCAGTATTGGAGCTTTTACCTGAGAGCCCTTACCCGCCCGTACAGTACAATGAGGGAAATTCCTGTGGCCCATTTCATGAACAGCCTGATCACCATGGGCCTTACGGCGTTGTTAACGGCCTTATATTTCCTCACCCTGTTCATCAAATGGGATGTCTCGGCCATCTTCGGCCCCGGCTTCCTGAAGCCGCTGTTATTGACGGCGGTTGGCCTGGCCGTTGCTTGCGGAGCCACTTATGCCGTTCTCCGGCTGGAGAAGGTCAGCTTCGATTTTAAATTGCTGATTACCCGGGTGGGAACGCTGCTCGTTCCGGCCGCGGCGCTGCTGGTGCTGGCGATTCTCACACTACTTGTCAGCCTGTACTCCTTCTCGACCACACTGGTGGCGTTGTCCTTCCTGTTCGTCTTCATCAGCATGAATACGGCTTTGTTCCAATATCCGCTGAACACTGGCGGCAGCCGGGGCATTGACACCTTATACCCGATTGCCATCGCCAACATTGTGACCGGATATATTTTCTACAAGCTGATCACCTCCGTCATTGCCGGTGCAGCCTTTGGTATGCTGAGCAACTCGTTTAATTTATAAAACCACCCTCCAAAACAATTCACGCCAAAAACGGCGCTGCCGTCCTAATCAGGACAGCAGCGCCGTTTCCATGTGTTGCACTTCTATTCAGCCCGGTAAGTCTGTTACGGAGTTGTAGGAGCTGCCGGGGTTGTTGGCATTTCAACTTCCTTCGCGTCCAGTGCTTCCTGCGGAACCTTGATCTCGTCGACCTTGTTGTGATCGCTGATAGTCGCCTTCATATCCATATCAATCGATATCGTCTGGTCATTGCTGGTCATATCCATGACCATGGTTACATCTGTACGGGTTGGGAAATAGGTCTTCTTATCCACCGCATAGGCGATATTCATGCTCTTGATATTCATCTGCTCCATCATGGCAGCCATCTGAGGATCGGCACTG
This sequence comes from Paenibacillus sp. FSL P2-0089, assembly GCF_038595095.1. NCBI lineage: Bacteria > Bacillati > Bacillota > Bacilli > Caryophanales > Paenibacillaceae > Paenibacillus > Paenibacillus sp. FSL P2-0089. The sequence continues at coordinate 727,676 of NZ_CP152006.1, read as the reverse complement.
CCGCCCTGGTTCATATAAGACTTCGCCAGCTCCTTGACGTCATCGCCGGATACCTCGGCAGACAACAGATAACTATCGCCTTCCTCGGTGATTTTGGTCTTCTCGGTAAGCGCCTTGAATTGCTCCAATTGCTTCTCAGGGTTCGCGGACTGCTGCATAGCAGTTAGGACCTGTTCACCCATCGTAGCAGGCATCTTCATCCATTGCCCGTTCACCTGGGAATAGAAGCCGTCCTTAGTCACATACTGCTCAATCTTCTGGTCGCCCTGGGCCGTCTTCATCTGCACCTCCTGATGCATCATCAGCGGCTCCTTAATGAACTCGGATTTCGTGGTCATATCGGTATCTTGCGCATTATCCCCTTGTGCCGTCTTCACGTTGATCTTCTGCTTCACCTGCGATTCCATCGCGAAGCTCTTCAGATCACCCGATGCAGCAACCGACTTCTGAATCAATTCATCCACTGTTGGAACGCCGTCTGATGTCTGTTCAGCAGGCGCTGCCGATGCGGAGGCTTCCGGAGCCGCGTTTCCTGAAGGTGCAGCTGTTGCAGCGCCCTCTGATGGTTTGAGCTCCTCATTATTGCCGCAGCCAGCCAAGGCCACAGATAACATAACACCCATAAATAACGTAGTCCATTTCTTCAAGTTCGATTCCTCCTAGTGATGTTAGCAAGTAGTATTGTTAAATCTTGTGATGTATTTAACCACAGGAGCCCCCCTTTTAATCAGCCGTTTAAAAGTTACATCCAAAGTCATGGTCGTCCCGCCCGCAAAAGAACACTATGAAGACAGGCCAAACTGTGCTTATATGAGGAAGAATACTACTAAATCCAAAAGGGAAAGAAGCGTGGACCCGCATGAGTTTTGAAATCGTAGAGGCTACCCTGTCTGACATTCAAGCCGCTCTGGATTCCGGGGAGATCACTTCCAGACAATTAGTCCTGATGTACCTTGAGCGCATAGCGGATCATGACAAAAACGGTCTGACGGTGAATTCTGTACTGGAGATTAACCCGGATGCGCTGTTCATCGCTGAATCCCTGGACGTAGAGCGCCAGCTCCAGGGTCCGCGCGGACCGCTGCACGGCATACCGGTGCTATTGAAGGATAACATTAATACCGGAGATAACATGCATACCAGCGCGGGCTCGCTCGCGTTGGCGGACTCTTTTGCCGGAGAGGATGCCTTCATCGTCAGCAGGCTGCGCGAGGCGGGAGCTATCATTATGGGCAAGGCTAATATGACGGAATTCGCCAACTTCATGACGAATGGCATGCCCTCCGGCTTCAGCTCCCGGGGCGGGCAGGTGCTTAACCCCTATAACATCTCCACGCCGACAGGCGGCTCCAGCGCCGGGTCTGCTGTAGCGGTGGCCTGTAATTTCTGCACCGTCTCCGTTGGAACAGAGACCTCCGGCTCCATCCTCAATCCCGGCAATCTTGGCTCTATTATCGGTATTAAACCCACGGTGGGGCTGATCAGCCGCTCCGGTATTCTGCCGCTCTCCAGCACGCAGGATACCGCCGGGCCTATGGCACGAACGGTCCGGGATGCCGTCCTTCTCTTGAACGCTCTGCTCGGTCAGGATGCCGGAGATGCGGCAATGGGTACGAACAGAGGTAAGGTTCACGAGGATTATACGGTTTTCCTGGATGCAGACGGTCTGCGGGGAGCAAGAATCGGAATTCCGCGCGATTATTACTTCGAGGAGCTGACGGAGGAGCAGCTTGCGCTGTTCAATGCCTCTGTGGAGAGAATGCGGGAGCTCGGGGCGACCATTATCGATCCGGCCGAGATTACCACGGCGCGGGAGATCAGCTATTCATCCGTGGTGCTGAATGAATTCAAAACCTCGCTGAACGCCTACCTGGCCCGCCTGGGCCCGGGGGCACCGATGCGTACCTTGAAGGATATTATTGATTTCAATCATGCCCATCCGGTCCAGACGCTGAAGTTCGGGCAAGCGACCCTGCTCGATGCCGAATTAACAACCTCCGGCACCTTCACTGAGCCGCAATATCTGCGTGACCGCATGACGGATCTCAGACTCTGCAAGGAGCTCGGGATTGACGCTACTATGCGCGAACATCAGCTTGATGCCCTGCTGTTCCCGGCCGACTTCGGCGCACGGATTACCTCAAGAGCCGGATATCCGTCGATCGTTGTGCCGTCAGGCTATACCTCAGCCGGCGCGCCCTTCGGCGTAACCTTCTCCGCCCGGGCCTATGAAGAACCGGTGCTTATCAGACTGGCTTACGCCTATGAGCAGAACTATAAGGTGCGCAAGCCGCCTTCACTCCGCAGCTTCATCTGATCCCGCTTGATGCCAACATGGGACAGGCTCCAGGTGCGCAGCTCGCAGCTGCGCACCCCCTTCTCAATCATAGTCATGCCGGTTCTCTTCATCGGCAATGCTCTGAATCTCCTCTGCATGCATCAGATGCAGCTCATAATCACCTTCGGCATGCAGCTTCACGACCCGCTCTTTGGTGAACTTCGCACTGCTCTCCGCTGCATCCTCGTCGTAGAACAACAGAATCCCGTCGCTTTTACGCAGCAGCAGATCATCCCTGGCCTTGAACTGCCAGCTCCCGTCATAGGGGGCATTGCTTACGGCTCCGTAGTAGTCGGCACCGGCTACAATGCGGCGGTATTCATTCTGCTTCTCTTCCTTCCACTTCTCCTCCGGTGAGGCATGGGCCGTAATAATGCCCAGCTTCAGCCCGGGGTATTGCTGCTTCAGCTCCAGCACCACCTCGCAGGCCCACAGATCAACGCCATATTGCCCGGGAGTAATGACCCATTCCAGTCCCTCCTCCACCAGCGGAATGATCCGGTTCGCGAGTGCTTTTTTGATATAGGGAATGCCCTGATGCTTGCTGTCATAAATGCCGAGCTCATGGGCCCGGTAGCCTGTGACCAGTAAGGTTCTCATGCGCTGCCTCTTTCCTGATTAATTCATTCCTGCTGTCCTGAACAATCTGTTCTAGTATGCATTATATACCATTTAGGCCGGCTCGAACTTTTTTCGGGAATTAGGAGTAAATTCAGATAAACTTTGGAAAACTTGATGAGAAGAAAAACGTCTGCTTCTGTCCTGACATTTAAATTTCTGCGGCTGGGGATGATCACACTGTTCGCTTCCATTGTATCGTATATACCCGGCTGGGCAGTCTTTGGTCAGGCGGGCGTTGCTATGCTCGTTCCACTGCTTCTCACGTTACTGTATAGATCGCTCTATAGGCTGGTAGGCAGCGGACGGGGCCAGATAGGGTACGGCTCCAGAACCGTTCACCAGACCCAGCCGCCTGCACCTGCCCCCTCCAGCATGGCGGGTACAGCTCCCTTCAGCGGCAGCTACAGCACGGATCTGCTCGCTGTGCAAGCCGCCATTGGAGACAACAGCGATCTGCATTTCAGGGAATTCACATTAGCGAATACAGGTGCACGGGCCGTGCTTATCCATATCGACGGCATGCAGAATGACCGGCTGCTGAATATGCGAATTATGCAGTTCCTGATGTACGACTTGCCTGAAGGACCGCTGTCTTCCGCAGGACTTGCCCGTCAGCTGCTTCCCTTCAGCGAGCTTAAGGAAGAGAACGCTATCGAAGCGTTTAATAAATACATCCTCTTCGGACACGGAGGCCTGCTGATCGAAGGTCTGCCCTGCGGACTTCTCATCGAGATGCCTGGTGCCGCTAACCGAGCCATCGCGGAGCCGGTCTCTGAAGCCCTGCTCCGCGGTCCCCGGCTGGGCTTCTCCGAGGTGCTGAGCGAGAATACCTCGATGCTGCGCCGCCAGGGCCTGAGCGACCAGCTTGAGATGAAGTCTTACCGGGCAGGCAGCACGATTGAGCGGGATATTGTGATCGCCTACATGAAGGATATCGTCAATCCCGACCTGCTGGAGGAGATCAAGAACCGGATCGCCAAGCTCGATATGGATTTCCTGGCCGAATCCGGTTATATCGAGCAGCTCATTGAGGATAATTATCTCAGTCCGTTCCAGCAGCTACAGAATACAGAACGGCCGGACAGAGTGATCAGTGCCCTGCTGGAAGGACGGGTTGCCATCCTGCTGGACGGCACACCCTTTGTACTAATCGCACCGGTAACCTTCAGCATGCTGCTGCAGTCGCCGGAAGACTATTATGATCGCTGGCTGCCGGGAACACTTCTGCGGCTGCTGCGTTTTGGCGCTTCCTTCTTTGCCCTGATGGCTCCGGCCCTGTACATCTCATTCATCTCCTTTCATCCGGGGCTGATTCCTACAGAGCTGGCGATTACGATCATCAAGACCCGGCAGGGTGTACCCTTTCCCTCGCTGATTGAGGTGCTGATTCTGGAGGTCGCCATCGAGATTCTGCGGGAAGCCGGCATCCGGCTGCCGAAGCCGATTGGTCCGGCGATGGGCATCGTCGGCGGTCTGATTATTGGCGATGCAGCGGTTCAGGCGGGGATTGTCAGTCCGTTCCTGGTCATTACGGTGGCCGTAACCGCCATCTCCTCCTTCTCCATCCCGATGTACAGCGCCGGGATCACCCTGCGGATGCTGCGCTTCGCCGGTATGCTGTTCGCCTCGGTGCTGGGAATGTACGGGACCATTCTGTTCTTCCTGCTGATCTGCTGCCATCTGACCAAGCTCAAGAGCTTCGGAGTGCCTTATCTGACCCCGCTCTCCCCTTTCCGGCTCAGTGACTGGAAGGATCTGTTCCTGCGGGCTCCAATGGCTCTGATGAAGCGCAGACCGAAAATGATGAAACCCCAACAGAGTAAACGAAGATCATGACCGCGCCTGGTATAAGGAGGAATGCAGTATGTTCATACGTACGGATGATAAAATCACGGCTACACAAACGGCCATTTTCCTGAACAATACCCTGCTGGGCGCGGGTGTGCTCACACTGCCGCGCAGCGTGAGCAAGAGTGTAGGAACTCCGGATGGCTGGATCTCCACCCTGCTCGGCGGGGCCATTGTAATGCTGGCAGTTCTTCTTATGGTGAAGATCAGCCAGCAATTTCCGGGAAAAACCGTCTTTCAGTACTCAAGGTTGCTGACCGGCCGGTTCGTCGGCGGCATTCTGTCCATGCTGTTAATCCTGTACTTCATCACTATCGCCGGCTTTGAGATCCGTACACTGGCCGAGGTTACCCTGTTTTTTCTGCTGGAGGGGACTCCGATCTGGGCAGTAATTCTTCCTTTTCTCTGGCTGAGCACCTACCTGGTGTACGGAGGCATCAACTCTATTGCCCGTGTCTACACCATTGTTTTTCCGATCAGCATCATGATTCTGCTCATCTCCTTCGTGCTCAGCCTGCGGATGTTCGATATCGATAATCTGCGTCCTGTGCTCGGCAGTGGGTGGTCCCCTGTATTCGCAGGACTCAAATCCACTGTGCTTGTATTCACCGGCTGTGAAGTCACCATGACGCTTGTGGCGTTCATGGATGACCCCAAAAAGGCTGTCAAAGCTATGCTTGGCGGCCTGAGCATCCTGCTGGCCATCTATTTCCTGACCATTATTATAGTGATCGGAGGCATCTCTATTGATTCCGCCATTACCAGCACCTGGCCCACTATTGATCTATTGCGCAGCTTTGAGGTGCCGGGATTTTTCTTCGAGCGTTTGGAATTCCCGTTCATGGTCATTTGGCTGATGCAGATGTTCTGCAACTTCAGCAGCTTCTTTTTCCAGTCCTCACTGGGTCTCTCCCAGATTTTCAAGCTTAAGGTCCATCCGATTATATATGCGCTGGTTCCGCTTCTGTTCATTTCGGCGATGCTGCCGAAGTCCTTAAGCGACCTGTTCGCACTCGGGGATACCATAGGCAAGATAGGGCTGGTATTGTTCCTGCTGGTGCCTGTCCTGCTCTCCGTCGTCTGGCTCATCCGGGTGAAGGGGCTGAAGCAGCATGTCTAGACGAATCCTCCTCCTGCTGTGTTCGCTGCTGATGCTTGCCACACTGACCTCCTGCTGGAGTAGTAAAGAGATTGAGGATTTGGCCCTATACGCCGGCCTGGCTCTGGATATCGGAGAGTTCACGCCTACAGAACAGGAGCTGGAGGACAAGGGCGCTACTTATTATAAAAAGAATAAGATTACCGCCACTGTGCAGATGGTTCCGGCTAACTCCGTGGGTGGAGCAGATAAACAAGGCGGCAGCAGCAGTAGTGCACCCTATATGAATGTATCCGGAACCGGAGATTCTGTGCTGGAAATTTTCCGTCAATATTCGATTCTGCGTGAACGGCCGATCATCGGCCACCACCTCAAGGTTATTGTGATCTCCAGTGAGCTGCTCAAGCAGCAGAGTATAAACCAGTTAATGGATTTCGTGCTTCGGGATAATGACATCCGTCCCAGTACGATGGTGTTCATAAGCCAAGGCCGGGCAGCAGACACTATGGTCACGAAGCAAAAAAATGAAATTCCTGCCTTTCATATCAGAGATATGCTGCGTAATCAGAAGAGAACCAGCAAGGTGCTGGATCCTGTTATTTTATCGAAAATGGATGCCAATATGTTCTCCAAACGCAGTTATGCGCTGCAGAACCTGGTAACGGCGAATGGTGAGGTAGAATTCTCGGGAGCCGGAGTCATCAAGGGGGATACCGGACACTGGGTGGGGGCGCTGAATCAGGAGGAAACCGAATGTCTGAGCTGGCTGACCAACGGGGGGCAAAGCGGCGTCATCAAGACCTACGACTGGAGCAATGAGCCGATTACCTATGAACTCAAGTCCATGAAGAGTAAAATCACTGCCAAAGCAGACGGCGGCCAGCTATCCTTCGACGTCAAGCTCACAACGGAAGGAAGGCTAAGTGAGACCTGGAACGTAGAGGAATACCCTGCGGCCACCCATCTTCCCCAAAAAGCAGAGAAGCTGTTCAAGGAGCGGCTGGAGCGGATGATGACGAGTATGCTTCACAAGCTGCAGTCGGATTACAAAGCAGATGTGGGCGGCTTCTCCACCAGGCTCAGTATTCAGGAGCCCGCCTTATGGAAGAAGCTGGAGGATCGCTGGGACGAGGTGTTCAGCCGGACTCCTATTCATGTCACTATTGATCTGAAGATTACGGACTTCGGCTCCTTCACTCAATAGGGTAATCCCGTTAAGTGAGTCTGTTCTAAAAAAAGCTGTCCCAGCAGCCGTGTCTAATGAACGGCCTTCGGGACAGCTTTTTCGCACCTTACTGTTTGTCTGAGAGAATCAGCACACCACGCCCGGGAACTGGAGTGGAGCCGCTGAACTTGCTGCCGGTAATCAGATCGGTCCGCTCTAGGGTACCGATATCCGCACGAAGCTCCTCTGCTGAATGGTTCAGCAGGAACAGATAGGATACGCCGTCTTTCACACGCTGGACGGACTCAATACCTTCCGGCGCGCTGACCAGCGGCGCAATGCCTTTATCGGCGCACAGGTTAGCCAGGAAGCCGCGCAGGAAGGCCGCATCGGGACTTGTGGCCACATAATAGGCTTTGCCTGCACCGAAGCTGTTCACCGTCAGGGCCGGCATACCTTTATAGAAATCCGCGCCATATTGGGCGAGCACCTCTGCGCCTTCGGGATGAATCAGGTCACAGAGCAGATCGCAGCTATATGAACGGTTAAGTGATCCCCACTCCTTGTTCATCACGATCTCATTGCTCATGCCCGGCAGCAGGGCATCGATCTCCTCGGACCAGATCCCCAGCACCTTGCGCAGCTCTCCCGGATACCCGCCAACCGTAACCAGATCATTCTCATTTACGATCCCGCTGAAATACGTCGTAATGAAGGTGCCGCCAGCCTGGACGAAGGCTTCTACCTTCTCGGCGAAGCCCGGCTTCACCATATACAGCACCGGTGCAATGACAATCTTGTATCTCGACAGATCTTCTTCTACGCCGATCATATCCGCTTCAATATTCTGCTGATAGAGCGCATCATAATACTTATGGACCTCGTCCACATATTTCAGTGCAACAGACGGGCCGCTGGAGAGATCAAGCGCCCAGCGGTTCTCCCAGTCGTAGATAATCCCGATCTGCGCCGCGCTGCGTGCATCCAGCAGCTCGCTGCCCAAGCTCTCCAGCTCCCGGCCCAGCTCAGCACATTCGCGGAATACGCGGGTATGCTCATGCCCTACATGCTCAATGACCGCTCCGTGGTATTTCTCGCAAGCGCCGATGGACCGCCGCAGCTGGAAGAACAGCACAGTGTCAGCACCGCGTGCTACCGCCTGATAGCTCCAGAGGCGCATGACGCCGGGGCGCTTCAGAGAATTGTACGGCTGCCAGTTCTGCTGGCTTGGCGTCTGCTCCATCAGCATGAACGGCTGTCCGTTCTTCAGGCCGCGCATCAGATCATGCGTCATCGCCGTATGGCTGACCGGTGTGTCCAGTGCCGGATAGTTATCCCAGGAGATTACATCCAGATATTTCGCCCACTTGAAATAATCCAGCTCCGGGTAGAAGCCCATCATGTTGGTTGTAACCGGAATGTTCGTGCTGTGCTGCTTGATTGCTTCATATTCGAGGATGTAGCATTCCAGCAGGCTATCCGACATGAATCTGCGGTAGTCCAGAGAAATTCCCTGGAAGTTGGTCCGGTTACCGCCCCACTCTTCACTGAGTTCATTCGGAACAACGATTTCCTCCCAGTCATAGAAGGTATGGCCCCAGAACCGGGTATTCCAGGCTTTGTTGAGCGCATCCAGCGTTCCGTAACGTTCCTTCAACCAGACACGAAAAGCAGCCTCGGACTGCTCGGAGTAATCATATCCCCCATATTCATTGGAGATATGCCAGGCCACCAGGCCCGGGTGATCCTTATAGCGCTCAGCCAGCTTACCGGCCAGCAGTGCCGCATATTTGCGGTAGACTGCGCTGTTCGGGTTGGAGTTGTGGCGGCCGCCGAATTTACGCTTCCGGCCCTGAACATCCACGCGGGTAACCTCCGGATAGCGGTGAGCCATCCAGGCCGGATGTGCCCCGGTACCCGTAGCCAGACATACATAGGTGCCGTTCTTATATAAGCGGTCGATTAACTCATCCAGACCACTGAAATCATACGTATCCTCAGACGGCTGAATCAGCGCCCAGGAGAACACATTAATGGTTGCCACGTCTATGCCCGCGAGCTTGAACATCCGCTCGTCCTCTGCCCAGACCGGGGCCTCCCATTGCTCCGGGTTATAATCTCCACCGTACCAGATCTTAGGTAATTTCTCGTTGATCACGCTACGCACATCCTTTATAGTATAAGTATATCCTTATTTTAATCGCTACCTCTATCGCTATAAATATAATATTAATGAATTGGAATATAATAATATGGAACAGTTGGAGATGAACCGGAATGTCACTGGATACCGTCCGCAGAATCGTATTCGCCCAGGAGAGCGGCCAGCTGCTCCCCATCACCCTCGACAGTATGGGTTATAACCCTGATCAGGAGCAAGTCTCCCGGCCGCAAGGCTATCACACCTATCACTGGCTGCAGACGGCGCATGGCGGCGGGATGATCCACTTCGACAACAAGAAGCTCACCCTCACCGAGGGCAGCGGCATTCTGCTGATGCCGGGGACACCGCACCGCTATGAAGCGCTCTCCTCAGAGACTTGGCGCACCTATTATCTCACCTTCGGCGGGACCTCAGCCCGGCATATTCTGGATTCGCTCGGGATGAACACCAGCCTGTTCTATCGTTGGGAGAGCGGAGCGCCGCTGAGCTGGATGCTGAAGGAGATGCTGGACCGCCACGATGCTTCGAATGACATGTTCAGTCTGGGGGAATCCAGCGATGCCTACCGGTTCCTGCTGACCCTGAACAAATACGGACAGCTGCATAACAACACGGCAATTTCCCGCAATGTAGACAAGCTTCAGCCGCTGCTGAAATGGATGGACAGCCATTATGGTGATCCCGAGGTAGGCCTCAGTGATCTCGCCTCCCGGCTTGAAGTGTCCGGCAGATATCTGAACAGCCTGTTCCTGCAGACCTTCGGGCTATCGCCCTATGCTTATTTCGTCCGGCTGCGCATCCGCAAGAGCAAGGAGCTGCTGGTTGCGAAGCCCCAGCTGACCGTCAAGGCCATCTCGCAGCTGGTCGGCTTCCGCGATGTCAGCCATTTCGTAGCCACCTTCCGTAAGCAGTCGGCAGTTACACCGGAGCAGTTCAGGAAGCTGCACTGAGTAGCAAGCAAGATTGTATTCGGTTTTTCGCATACAGCTGGCAGATGGCTATCTACATTTTCTAAACAAACACAGAAACGGATACCCTCCTTATAAATGGACGGTATCCGTTTGTGCACAAGCCAGCTATACCGCGTGCTTCGCATCTTATTCATGCTACGCTTATGACTTCACTGCTGCCCGTTACTCCACAGGACCGCTGCCGTTTTGCATTCTGTCTGTCCCGCTCACCGCTTCCGGCAGCCCCGCCTTCAGCTCTTCTATGAACTCCCGGAACGCGCTCGTCATATACAGGTCACGCCGCCGGATGAATACCGTCGGCACCTCCGCATACTTCTCGGGAAACGGATAGATCCTTATCCCCTCCGTGACATTCATCCGGGTGAAATAGGATAACGGCAGCACCGCATACCCTATTCCCGCCCTTACGCAGCCAAGCAGTCCCTCCATCGTCCCGAACTCCATCACCTTGCCCAGCCGTCCGCCCTCTTCCGCCAGCCAGCTCTCCAGCCTGTTCCGGTACAGACATTCTGAATTCAGCATCAGCAGAGTCTTGTCATGAACAGAGCGGACTCCCTGATAATCCATCGTATCGGGAATGACCAGTCCGATCCGCTCATGAATGAGCAGCTCCTGGACTAGCTCCGGGTGCTCTACCGGTCCGTCCATAAAGGCCCCTTGCACGTTATGCTGCAGAACCGACTCGATAAGCTCCCCCGCCCGTCCGACCTGCAGATGAACCTCCACATCCGGGTAGCACCCGCGGTAAACGGACAGGATAGCAGGCAGCCGCACTGCTGCCGTCGTATCCGAGCCGACCGTAATCGAGCCTGTGGGAATCGGCGAATCCAGCACCGCCAGCTTCGCTTCCTCCAGCAGATTAAGGATCTTGACCGTATATTCCATGAACGTCCGTCCGGCCGAAGTTAAGGTGATCCCCCGGCTATGCCGGTAGAACAGCGGAGTCTTCAGCTCCTGCTCCAATTGCTGAATTCTCGCGGTTACATTGGACTGCACATAGTTCAGGCTTTGGGCTGCCTTTGAGATACTTCCTTCTTCGGCAACCGCTTGAAACACTTTGAGAAGACCCATATCCACGCCGCATCGCTCCCCCCGGATCACCCATCAGCCGCAGTGATGGCCTCCATCATTTCCCTTCATTATACATGATCCGATACACCGTTTATGATGGAAATATAACAGGAATGCGAGACCCCGACTAAAAAATGGCTAGGAGTGAGAGAAGTGGAAAACAAAAAGTGGAAGTTCCAGTTGCCCGGTAATCCGGATGGCATAGAAATAGCTATCGGTACAAGTGAAATCAGAACTGTCCATGACCTCCTAAGCCGGTTCCGCCAAGAGGAGCTTATGGCGGCGCAGAAGCAGCAGGCCGAGAGACGGAAGCCACAGCCGAAAGCTCCTGTGGTCTCCCTGGCCTCCCGCATGCAGGAGAAGAGACGTCACCCTACTGCCTGACTCCAGCTTCCTGCAGGCCAGAGCTTACAGCTTGCAGAATCTGAACAGCAAAAGGCGGAAGCATGACGGTTCCAGTCTCCAGATTGCCGGTTAGCGCGCTGCGGTAGTGCTTCTCCAGCCGGATGCTCTGAGCCGTCCGGCTGAGGTTCAGCAGGAACAGCAGCTCCCGGTTCTCTCCTGTACGCTTGAAGGCCTGAACGCCCTCCGGTAATTCCGCGAACTGCTCAAGCCCTGCGTCCAGCGCGATATCACCCAAAAGCTTCAGCCAATAATCCTCCCCGGGATCGGTTCCGATATAATATACCTTGCCCGCCCCGAAGCGGTTCAGTGTAGCCGCAGGAACTCCGGCATAGTAATCATCTTCATACCAGGCGATCGGCTCTGCTCCCTCCAGACAAAGAATGTCGCACCAATGGCTGCATGCATACAGATTCCCTTCAGCATCACGGAGCGTATGAATCTCGTCTCCAACCGGATCATACTCCTCCACCGTTATGCCGGCCGCACGTGAGAACAGCCCGGGAAGAGGCTGCATTACACAGATATTATTCATGTTCTTCACGCCGCTTCGGCTCATCAGAATGACTGTGCCGCCGCCTTCCGCAAAGGATTCCAGCGCCTGTGCCGCCTCTTCATCATGCAGGTACAGGCTCGGGACGATAACCAGCTTGTAGCCCTCCAGCGGCTGACGCCAGTCCACCACATCACAACTGATGCCACGCTTGGTTAACGCCCGGTGATATTGCTTGATGTTATCATAATAGTCCAACCCCTCCGCCTGGGGCTGAATCCGCAGCGCAGCCAACTGCTCGTGCGAATACAGGATAGCTGTCTGACTCATGACCAGTGTCCCTTCCAGCAGCGGAGCCAGAGCATTCACCTCACTGCACAGCTGCCCGAATTCGGCAAATCTCCGCCCGGGCACATTGCTGTGGTCGATGAGGCCGTGCCAGAACTGCTCTGCTCCGGCGGCTGCGCTTCTCCAGCGGAAATGCACCACGGTATCCGCACCTCTGGCAATCGCCTGCCAGGCATATGCACGGATCAGGCCGGGATACGGAGTGCGCCACATCGGGAACCAGCAGCCCGGAGGGCCGCTAAGCTGCTCCATGATCCAGAAGCCCCGGCGTTTAATCCCGCGGGTCAGATCCAGGGATAAGGCACCGCTGTATGGTGCAGTGGCCTGTTTCTTAGGCGAAGGATTCGGATAGTAATCGAAGGCCGCCACATCCAGCTCCTCTGCCAGCCCGTGCATGTCCAGCCGCTGCGGATAACTGTGAAAGTTATGGGTGATAAAATGATGTGGGCAGATCGCCCGCAGCACATCAATCTGCGACTTCTGGAACGCAATCACTGAATCCCATTGGAACCGCTGGAAGTCCAGCAGCAGCGAAGGGTTCTGAAAAGGTGAAGCGCCATAAGGAACTGTCAGTTCACTCCAGCTGCTGTAGCTTCCGCTCCAGACCACGGTTCCCCACTCCGAATTAAGCTGTTCCAGCGTCCCGTACTTCTGCTGAACCCAGTCCCGGAACGCCAGGTTGCAGCTGTCACAGCGGCAATCCAGCATACTGAATTCGTTATCCGTCTGCCAGCCGATAACTGCAGGGTGGCTGCTGTACTGGCGGGCAAGCGCCTCAATAATCCGGCCGCCATGTTTCCGCAGGGAAGCGCTGTTATAACAGCGGTGGCCGCGCACGCCCGGATGGAAGACGCCGCCGTCCGCGAGTACAGGCAACACATCCGGGTAAGCGGAGGTCAGCCAGCGCGGCGGTGTTGCTGTAGGCGTCCCGATCACAATCTGAATCCCGTACGCATGGAACAAATCCAGCGCCCGGTCCAACCAGGCGAAGTCAAAGCTGCCGTCCGATGGTTCCAGCCGGCTCCAGGCAAATTCCGCTACCCGGACAACCTTGACCCCGGTTTCCTTCATTAATTTGATATCCTTCTCCCACATGGACTCGTCCCAATGCTCAGGATAATAGTCGACACCGATTTGCACGTTGCTGTAATCATTCCGCTCCCGAATTGTGCCCAGCTCCCTCTTATCGTAATGTACAAGACTTTGATTCGAGTATACCTCAATCACCAGTTAGCCGAAAACCATAAAGGACGCCCCGCCTCACCTCATTCACTGAGATGGGCATGAACGTCCCGGCCAAGCCACTCTATCCAATCTGTTCCCTTTCAGATTATTTCTTCAGCTTATCCCAGGCAGCCTGCATGCCCTTCTCCCAGCCGGCTTCATCCACTTTGCCGGCAATCAATTCCTGAATGGAGCTGGCGAATTCCTGTGTAACGCCATCAGGGAATTTGGATGCCTGCAGCCCGTAGACCTTGCCTTCTTTTACATAATTCCAGACATCCGCACCCAGCAGACCGATATCCTCAGGGGTTGCCGGAATGGTGGACAGTGCAGGAATGAACTTCCATTTCTTCACGATATACTCTTTCCCCATATCCGAAGTGACCAGCCAGTTCAGGAACGTCTTCGCTTCTTCCTTGGAGCCGGATTCCTTGTTCACCACCAGGTTCGCCGGAACACCCACCGACAGCTTATCGTTCATCGCCGCATCATCGTTGATTGGCATCGGGAACATCCCGATGTTCATGTCCGGCGTAATGTTATCTACCAGCGTCTGTGCCCAGTTGCCTTCCTGCATCATAGCCGTTTCGCCCTTGGCGAACAGCGCCAGGTGAGTGTTAGCATCCGTGGTAAGCGGATTCTTCTGGCCGTATTTTACCGTCAGGTTCAGCAGATTGCTCCAATCCTTGAACTTCTCATTCTCTACGATGGATGCGGTTCCGTCGTTCAGGCCCTTGATGAATTCATCGACATTATCCTGCTGTGCAAAAGCTACGCTAATTCCCTGAATCCCCAGCAGCCACCATTCCTGATAAGCGTTGCCGAACGGAGTTACGCCAATCGCCTGCAGCTTTTTAGCTGCTTCTTCAAGCTGGGAAATGGTTTTTGGCGTCTCTGTAATCCCGGCCTTGGCGAACAGGTCCTTGTTGTATACATAACCGATTCCTTCAAGGTTCATTGGCATCCCGTAGGTTTTGCCGTCCTTGGTCATAGGTTCTGCTGCAAGTGGAATCAGATCCTTCACCCAAGGCTGGTCGGACAGGTCTTCGAGTTTGTCTTGCCACAGTGCCATTTCAGCATACCCGCCGTTACTGAAAATATCAGGAGCATCGCCGGAAGCGAATTTGGTCTTCAGCGCTGCACCATAGTCTGCGCCGCCGCCCACCGTCTGGATATCCAGCTTGATGTTAGGATGCTCTTTCTCGAATTCCACCTTCAGCTCATTCAGGCCTTCCACGATCTCGGTCTTGAACTGGAAAATCTTAACCGTCTTCACAGCGCCGCTGTTGCCAGCGCTTCCATTAGAAGCATTATTTGAGGCAGACTTATCGGCATTGCCGCCACAAGCCGCGAGCACTACTGACATTAGCATTACGGATGACATCATCAGTGCAGAATGTTTCTTCTTCATTAGATATTTCCCCCTTGAATAATTTAACTGCTTCTTATGTGGAACGGGAGCCCGGTGAATTAACCCTTCACCGAGCCAGCCGCTATTCCCTCAACAATGTAACGCTGCATGAACAGATAGAAGATGACGATCGGGGCAATCCCGATGGTCAGTGCCGGAAGCGCCATATCCCACTGCTTCGTATACTGGCCGAAGAAGGAGAAGGTCGCCAGCGGAATCGTCCGCAGTCCGGGTGCTTGAAGAATCAGAGACGGCAACAGATAGTCATTCCAGATCCCCAGGGCATTGAGCACGATAATGGTCATCAGCATCGGCTTCAAGAGAGGCAATACAATCCGGAAGAATGCCGAGACCGGGTTACAGCCATCCACCGTGGCCGCCTCTTCAATCTCCAGCGGCACGGACTTGATGAAGCCGTGGAACAGGAAGATCGCCATCGGAATGCTGAGGCCCAGATGGGAGATAATGAGACCGGTGAAGGAGTTGTTCACGCCCAGGACATTCACAACCTTCAGGATCGGAATCATAATCGTCTGGAACGGAACCACCATCGCCGCCACCATCAGCAGCAGCAGAATCTGGTTGAACCGGTTATTGGCACGCACCATGCGGTAGGCCGCCATCGCACTGAACAACGAGATCAGCGCTACACTGATGATCGTAATGATCAGCGAGTTGCGGAAGGCTTCGGAGAACCGGGCCAGCTTCCACGCATTCGCATAGTTCTCCCACATGAAGGCCTGCGGCCAGCTGGCTGCGTCGCTCAGAATCTCGCCGAAGGATTTCACCGAGTTCGCCAGCAGGAAGTAGAACGGAGAGAGGAACAGAAGCGCCAGAAGGATCATAATCACTTCAATGCCTATATTCCATCTGCTTTTGGTCTTGGCATTCATTAAGCTTCTACCTCCTTACTCTTCGTTATACGAACCTGAATGATCGTGATCAGCGCTACAATGAGGAAGAATAACAGCGCCTTCGCCGTACCCAGACCATAACGGTTGTTCAGGAAGGCTTCGTTATAGATGTTCATCGCTACAGATTCCGTCGATTTGAACGGTCCGCCTTTGGTCAGCGAGAGGTTCAGGTCGAACATCTTGAAGGACCAGGAGATTGCCAGGAACAGCCCGATCGTAACCGCAGGCATAATCAGCGGAACGATAATGTTGCGCAGCACCTGCATCCGGGAGGCACCGTCAATCTCGGCAGCTTCGAGCACCTCTTTGGAGACGTTGCTGAGCGAAGCGATGTAGATGACCATCAGATAGCCGGAGGACTGCCAGATGAAGACCATGACAATCGCCCAGAAGCCGGTGGTCGCATCCCCGAGCCAGGGAAGGTTGAAGAAGGACAGGCCCGTAAGATCGCCCATCGTGGCGAAGCCTTTGATGAAGATGAACTGCCAGATGAACCCGAGCAGCAGGCCCCCGATCACATTCGGCATGAAAAAAATGGTCCGGAGCATATTGCGTGTCTTCAGGGGTTTGGTCAACAGATAGGCCAGGAAGAAGCCTACTATGTTAGTCAAGATCACACCCAGCACGGTGAATCTCACGGTAAACCAGAAGGATGACCAGAAGTCGTGATCATTCGTAAAAATACTTTTAAAATTCTCAAAGCCGACCCAGCTCACATTACCGGATACGCCGTTCCAGTCCGTGAAGGAGTAGTACATCCCCATCAGAAACGGAATAATCATGATCAAGGTAAAAAACAATAATGCCGGGCCAACGAAAAATACCTGCTGACCAAACTGGGACAATTTATTGCCGCGCATGTTATGGCCCCCCTTTCTTTTACTCACTCACTTGTTTATGATCTAAAGATATTATCTGTTTTTTGCAGAGCCTCTTACACCTACGCAAGTGATCTTTAGGGTGTAAAATATTGACCTGGATGTGACCCGCCCCATGAAATGGACCAGTATCCGCACGAAGCTGATCGTCTTCCTGCTTGTGCCCACCTTAATCTGCATTATGGCTACAATGTATGTCAGCTATTCCCACACCACCAAGTCACTGCGGGACCGGGCGGTCGAGGAGAACAAGAATCTGCTCTATCAAGGCTACAAAAACATTAACAGTCTGCTGCAGGAGCTCAACCGTCTGTCGCTGAACGTGTATTCTGACGGCGATTTCTACCGGCTGCTGGAAGCCGGGTACGACGATCTGTCCTCCGATATTGCCATCTATAACTCGCTCAGCTATATCTCCACCTCGCTGCCCCACCTCTCACAGGTGTACTTATACAGTGTGAAAGACTCGAAGGCTACGCTGATTACCGACAATACAACACCCAAGCGCTGGCTGGCTAATGCACCCTACCACCAGTCCAGTCTGAGCGGAAGCTCACCGGTAAGCGTGCAGAGTACACATCTGAGCAACGCTTACGGGCTAAGGCTGCCCTTAACGCAGTTTATACCGGAGCCGGTCTTTACGCTGCACCGCAGAATTGAGCGTGTCCCTACCTCGCAGGCGCTAGGTTATCTGTCGATTGATGTGAAGCTGGCTGCCCTCAGTGAGATTGTGGACCAGCTGTACGAGCAGGATCAGGAGAAGCTCTATCTGGTGGACAGCAGCGGCAGGCTCGTCTACAGCCATGATTCCGGGCTGCTCGGCAAACCGCTGAATGCTGATTGGTATAACACTCAGATTGCGGACAGTACGCAGTTACAGGGTTATTTTGAACAGGACAGCTCTGTATTCATCTATCAAAAGATCGACAGCATCGGCCTCGGCTGGACGCTCGTCAAGCAGATTCCTGTCTCCTATCTGTTCCGCGAAGCCAAGGAGGCCGCCGCGATCAACCTGCTGCTGCTGGCGCTGCTGCTGGTAACGATCATTGTTCTGACGATCCTTGTCTCCTTCCGGATTACCGCGCCGATCAAGCAGCTGACCCGGTATATGAATCAGGTCCAGACCGGGAATCTCAACATTGAGATCCGCCCGGCAGGTAACGATGAGATCGGGGTAGTCACCGAGCATTTCCGCAGTATGATGGATACGATCAACAATCTCATTCTGCGGGAGTACAGACTGGAGCTGGCGAGCCGGACCAATGAGCTGAGGGCGCTCCAGTCCCAGATTAATCCGCATTTTCTGAACAACACTCTCCAGATTATCGGTACGCTGGCCCTGGAGCTGAAGGTGCCGCAGATCTACGGCTTGCTGTCGGCTCTGGCCAAAATGATGCGCTACAGCATGTACAATGATGAGAAGGTGGTGACGGTCCAGAATGAGCTGGATCATGTCAAAGCGTATATCCAGCTGCAGAAGGAGCGTTTTGAGAACAAGTTCAGCTTCCGCTGTGAGGTGGAGGAGCCGCTGCTTCAGGCGCTGATGCCCAAAATGATCCTCCAGCCGATTGTGGAGAATTACTTCAAGCACGGCTTCCAGCTTGACCGTCAGGACGGATACATGGAGATTAACGTGGCCGGGCTAACCCCGGAGCGGATGGAGATCAGCATCGCCAACAACGGCCTCCCGATTCCGGCAGGACGGCTGGAGGCGCTGCGCAAGGAGCTGGAGCAGTCCAGCACCGTTGAAGAACGGGAGCTGCTGCAGAACGCTGGACAGGACAGCCCTAGTAGACGCGATGCTCCGGGCGCGGGCATCGGCCTCGGCAATGTGCTGGCCAGGCTGCGGCTGGTCTGCGGGGATAATGCCCTGATGACCGTGGATAATCTGAAGACAGGCGGGGTAAGCATCCGCCTTGAAATCGATATTGTAGTGGAGAGTGAACGGATATGAAGGCACTGATTGTAGATGACGAAGCAAGAGTCCGGAAGGCCGTCCGCCTGCTGGTGGACTGGGAGGCCCATCAGATTGAGGAGATTCTGGAGGCGGGTAACGGCAATGAGGCCATCGCTCTAATCCGCCAGGAGAAGCCAGCGCTGGTCATTATGGATATGATGATGGAGTCCGGGAGCGGCCTGGAGCTGATGACCTGGGTGGATGAATTCGCAGGCAGCACCAAGTTCATTGTGGTCAGCGGGCATAATGATTTCGACTTCGTCCGCCAGACCGTCCGCCATGGCGGCATCGATTATATCCTGAAGCCGATTGACCCGGATATGATTAACAGCGCGGTCTCCAAAGCAGTATCCGCCTGGCGGGCTGAGGAGGCGGAACGCAGCCACCGCCAGCACCAGAGCCTCCGGCTGAATGAGATCAAGCCGATCTTCGGGGAGAAGCTGCTGTCCGCATTGATCGACGACAAGGTGAATGCCGAGGCCTCGCTGCGCCGCCTGATCCATGACGGCATCATTCCGCCGGACATTAAGATTTCGCGTCTGCTCCTTGTGCAGACGGACAGCGGCAACAATCCGCTGCTGCGGCGCTTCGGCGGTGACAGCGAGCTACTCTACTATGCCATCGTGAACATCTGCAACGAATTTTTGCAGCAGCAGGGCACGGGTATCGCGTTCCGCTATTGGGGCGGGCCGCCGGAGATTGCCATCCTGCTCTGG
This sequence comes from Paenibacillus sp. FSL P2-0089, assembly GCF_038595095.1. Lineage (NCBI taxonomy): Bacteria > Bacillati > Bacillota > Bacilli > Caryophanales > Paenibacillaceae > Paenibacillus > Paenibacillus sp. FSL P2-0089. Next base: position 708,056 of record NZ_CP152006.1, on the reverse strand, counting down.
GAGCCGCATGAATCCGTCACTTCGCTGATTAGCCGGATGAATCAGGGCATCTTCCTGACGCTGCAATTCCGCATGCATTTCGGAATCAGCACGCCGGGCGCTTTCCCCGCGCATCTGCCGGCGGGACGCGCCGAAGCCGCCGAAGCCCTGCTGCGGCGGAATCTGCTCAGGCATGAGGATTACTGTCATTTTGCGGGTGCGGAGGCGCTGCCGGGCGCGGGGACAAGCATGGGAGTGGGCTCGGTGGCAGGCGGATTGACTGGCTCGGGAACGGGCGAGGTGACGAGCCGGAAGTCAGGTGCGGGTGCGGCGACAGGCGGAGTGACTGGCTCGGGAACGGGCGAGGTGACTGGCCGGAAGTCAGGTGCGGGTGCGGGGCCGGGGTGGGTGACTGGCAATGGTGCTGGCGCAGTGACGGGCAGGGAGCCGGGGACGATACCCGGCGGGAAGCCGCGCGATAAACGGGAGACCGCAGTCCCGCTGAGCTTCGCCGATGTCCAGGAGGACTGGCGGATGGCAGTCATCAGCGGGACGCCCGAGGCCCTGACCGCAGCAGCGCAGCACTGGACCCAGGAGTTGAGCCGCCGGGGGGTGGTTACCCCGCAGATGCTGAACGACTGGAGGGCCGATGCGCTGCTGCTTCGCTCCCGGCTGGTCCGGGAGGCGCTTGGCAGCCAGGCGGCTAACGTGCTGGCTGAGCTTGAGCAAGGGGACCAGCAGAACCCCTCTCCGCAGCCCAGCGGCTATTCCTTCTCCCTGTTCGCCTGGCGCGATTGGTCCCTTGCCTTCATGCAGCAGTTATCCCGGGCGCTCACGGACAGACAGCAGAAAGAGCGGAACCCGATGACGGAGATCGTAAAATACATTGAGCAGAATTACCCCTCCGACCTCTCCCTTCAGGAGATGGCGGGCAAATTCCAGGTCAGCCGCGAGTATGTCTCACGCCGGTTCAAGCAGGAATACGGCATCAACTTCTCCGACTACATTGTCAGCGTCCGCATCGAGAAGGCCAAGCTGCTGATGCAGAATCCGGGCCTCAAGCTGGCCCAGATCTCGGAAATGGTCGGCTTCCACGACGTCAAATACTTCAGCAAGGTCTTCAAGAAGCACACCGGCCATTCGCCGAAAGACTACCGGGATCAGGCGGAGCATTAAGCTCTGCCTTCGCCTACATTCGGCTGTGTTCCCTCGCGGCGGTGCATTGTGTTCGGTTTTTCGCCTACATTCGGCCGTGTTCCCTCGCGACGGTGCATTGTGTTCGGTTTTTCGCCTACATTCGGCCGTGTTCCCTCGCGGCGGTGCATTGTGTTCGGTTTTTCGCCTACATTTGCTCCGGTTACTTCACCCTTTAAGTCCTTCATGGCTCTTCACCCATCCACAGATGAAGAGCTGATGCTCTACTAATAGCTCATCAGCTCTAAACGTGTGAAAATTACTTTAACTAATGGCTTGCTGAGTAGTTACTTCACCCCAATTAGGGGGCAAGGGGGAGGCTTAATTGTAATTCGTACAACTAAATCGTCCGATGTGCCGCCAAATCTCCGTTTAGATGTAGTTCGTGCAATTAAAATGCCCCTATACCTGGATTTTCGTCCATCCGGGCAAATCTAGTTGCACAAAATACAATTAGAAGAGGAAGTCCATCCGTTTCACTGTTTTTAGTTGCACAGAATACACTTATCCCTGTTTTTTCGCTACGAACGCAGCTTCATCTCTTACCTCATTTATGGAATGAACTCACTTGTTTAATTCTGATGCTCTACTAACTGCTGGCGTCCGTTTGCTGTTAAATTTCGTTAACCTCTGTACCACGCCAGAAAAGCCGCCGCCACTGCCTTGCCCGCCGCACCGTTCGGATGCGGGTCGAACTCGTCGCTCATATACTCCGGCTTGATCCGGTGATCTGCAGGAGCCGGAACTGAGAGGACGGCGGCCATGTCGAATACGCGGTCCACTCCGGCCGGAGGACTCATGCGGATACATTCATTCACTTTACGCCAATGGGTCTCACGCTCGCTATCGAAATTGAAAGGTGGCACGGTGCTGAGAATTACCGCTGCCTCCGGTTGTGCTTCCTTGATCCGGGAGATGATGTACGCCACGTCCCCCAGCAATTCCTCTGCCGTGCGCTGGCCGATATCCAGATCATTCACGCCGAGCACGATCAGCACCTCATCACCTTGCTGTGCCTTATGCAACCAGGGACCGTCCGTGGCTACATCGTAGGCCCGGCCCCAGCCGGATCCGATATTCCACACTCCATACTCTGTATCCAGCCCCTCTGCAATTCTTGCCGCCCAGTGTGTGTATTGATCCTTAGCGGTCCGCACCCCTTGCGTGATCGAGTCACCCAGAAAAACCAGCTTCTTCGTTACATCCTTCTTGTAGCCCAGGAAGCTTGGGAGAACCTGCAGCTTGTCCGATTCGCTGAAATCAGCCGCAGACTCCTGAGCTGCCAAAGTGCCCGGCGCATCGTAGCCGGAGACCAGCATTCCCTCCACATTGAAGGGGAATGACTTGCCTGCGCCAGCCGTCTTCAAGGTCCAGGTGAAGGCCAGCATATGGCCCTCCGGCAGCTCCAGAAGCGCTTCGTCACTCCAGAACTGCTCACCCGGCTCCACTCGCCGCGACAATTCGCCGCCAAAGGTAACCGGCACCTGCGAGCCCGGCACAATGCTGCCGTCCGGCGCCGCCCCGCCATCGGCGAGATATGCCGCCTCGATGCTCCACTCGCCGCCCGGTTCACTGGCTATGGCATCCGCGCCCAGGTCCCAGGTCGAATCCACAGCATTGATGTGCCAGAACTTCAGCGTCAGGCTCCCGTTCTCCCGCAGCCGGATATAGGTGCGGTACGTATGGGTGAACGGCTCCGGCGCGTTCATAATATAGTTGGCGGCTGTAGACAGCGCGGTGGCCGAGGTGAACTCCGGCTGGCTCAGTACTCCGCTTGAACTGTTCTCCTTGTTTTTCTTAGAGCAGCCAGCCTTCCCGACACTCTCTTCCCCACTACTCACCTTCCCCCAATCTTCCTCTCCAGCGTTCACTGTCACGCTATTCTCAATATTGTTCATAGTCATCGACTCCTTTATTCTGGTGCTGTTTCTCTGGCTGATGGGCTGCGGCGGCTGGTACGGCTGACGCTATACGAGTAACTTAACAGTAACTTGGGGCAACCCCTTCAGCACTCCTTCAGCACTCCTTCAGCATTCCTTCAGCACTCCATTGGCGGCACTCCTTTAGCACTTCTTCAGCACTCGTTCGAAACCACTAATGTTGCACTATTTGCAACACTGCTGCCTGTGAAACTAGCTATTTCGGTGCAATGTTGCACCAAATGCAGGAATTTCGCCGCTGATTCGCTCAGGGAAGCTGAAATGCTGCATTTTTGACAACAATTCGCCATAGCCCTGCTCCTGCTGCGGGGATTGTTGCATTTATGGCAGCAATTAGCCCGTTGTGGCTCATCGTGTGTGCCCTTGCACTCCCCCATCGCCGCCAATCCCCAAAAAGCTCCCCGATCCAGGAGACGAATGTCCCCTGTCATCAGAGAGCTTGGTTACTTAAGGGCACAGCCATAGGCTAAGCCAGCGTGCAGGTGTGTTAATTCGGTCTATAGTTATGTTAATTCAGTCGTGCGGGTGTGTTAATTCGGTCTATAGTTGTGTTAATTCCGTCTTGCCGGTGTGTTAATTCCGTCTATAGTTGTGTTAATTCAGTCTTGCGTGTGTGTTAATTCCGTCTATAGTTGTCTTATTTCAGCGTAATCGTGAACGATACGGATTTCTCGCCCGCGCCCACGCTCACTGTCGTCTCATCTACCTGCTCCGCACCTTCCACGGAGGCGATAGCGCCAAGATCCTTCACCGCCAGGGTGAATGCTTTGCCGCTGCCTTCGACAGTTACTTTTACAGCAATGCCGCTGCGAACCGCTTCCACCTTCAGCTCAGGAGCCCCGTGGATATCGCGCACAGTCGCCGCAGCAGACTTCCCGTCCTCCAGGGAGTACAGGCCGAACTTCACGCCGTCTGCAAAATCATAATCCGGACGGCTGTCCTCGCTGCCCACAGCCAGCAGAGTGTTCGGCCGAACGAACAGCGGCAGGCTGAAGAAGTCATGCTTCTCCTTGCGCCATGCTCCGCCCTGTACGGTCTCACCGTTCAACAGGTGTGTCCAGCGTCCGGCCGGCAGGTAGTACTTCACTTCGCCGTTCTCCTGGAAGATCGGAGCGACCAGCAGGGAATCACCAAGCATGTACTGGCGGTCCAGCACCTCACAGGTCGGATCTTCCGGGAACTCCATCACCATGGCCCGCATCGAGGCCCAGCCTTGCTCATGTGCCTGTCCGGCTACATCATACAGGTACGGCATCAGGCTGCACTTGAGCTTGGTGAAGAAGCGGGTAACGTCCACGGCTTCATCGTCATACGCCCAAGGCACACGGTACGAGGTGCTGCCGTGCAGACGGCTGTGGCTGGAGAGCAGGCCGAAGGCCAGCCAGCGCTTGAACACATGCGCCGGAGCGGTGTTCTCGAACCCGCCGATGTCATGGCTCCAGAAGCCGAAGCCGGACAGGCCGAGCGACAGGCCGCCGCGCAGGCTCTCTGCCATGGATTCATAGTCGGCATAGCAATCGCCGCCCCAGTGAACCGGGAACTGCTGGCCGCCAGCGGTAGCAGAGCGTGCGAACACAGCAGCTTCATTTTTGCCGAGCTTCTCTTCCAGCACCTCGAATACAACCTTGTTATACAACTGGGTATAATAGTTATGCATCTTGTAAGGGTCGGAGCCGTCAAAGTATACCACATCCGTCGGAATCCGCTCGCCGAAGTCCGTCTTGAAGCTGTCTACGCCCATATCCACCAGGTCGCGCAGGTAACCGGCATACCATTCACAAGCCGCAGGGTTCGTGAAGTCGACCAGTCCCATTCCCGCTTGCCAGAGGTCCGTCTGATAGACGTCACCGTTGGCTTTTTTGAGCAGATAACCGTTCTTCCGGCCTTCTTCAAACAGCGGGGAGCGCTGTCCGATATAGGAGTTGATCCATACGCAGATCTTCAGCCCCTTGTCATGCAGACGCTTCAGCATGCCCACCGGGTCCGGGAACACACGGGAATCCCACTGGAAATCGGTCCATTGATATTCGCGCATCCAGAAGCAGTCGAAGTGGAACACATGCAGCGGCAGATCGCGCTCCGCCATCCCTTCCACGAAGGAGTTCACCGTAGCTTCATCGTAGTCTGTAGTGAACGAAGTCGTCAGCCACAAGCCGAAGGTCCAGGCCGGAGGCAGCGCAGGCTTGCCGGTCAGGGAGGTGTATTTCGTGATGACCTCTTTAATCGTCGGTCCTTCAATCACGAAGTATTCCAGGCTCTCTCCGGCTACGCTGAACTGGGCCTTCTTCACCTTCTCAGACGCAATCTCATACGATACCAGCTCCGGCTGATTCACAAATACACCGTACCCCTTGCTAGTCACATAGAACGGAACGTTCTTGTACGCCTGCTCGGAGCTTGTACCGCCGTCTTTGTTCCACAGATCCACCACCTGGCCATTTTTGACAAAAGCCGTAAAGCGTTCGCCCAGACCATACACGAATTCGCCGACGCCTAAGTCCAGCTCCTCACGCATGAAGGTGTTGCCGTCCTGATCCGTGATGTAGGCCATCGACTTGAAGCCGCTGCCGGTAATCCGTTCGTCCCCGCGGTAGAAGTCCACCGACCAGTGGGTGCCCTTGTTAATGACCACACGGAGTCCGCCGCTGATCAGCACTGTCTGCGTCTCTGTCTCCTCGATCTCCACATGATCGCCGGTTCCCTCAGTCAGCTCGAACGAAGGTCCGCGTGGAATCACGCCGTCGTTATGAATAATTTTGACTCCTACCACGCCCGGAAGCGGGGAATGGAATTTCACTGTCAGCAGTGTGGAGTTGAGTGTCGCCGAACGTCCCGTGATGGGAGTCGTCTGCGTGATGGCGGTCAGGCCTTCCTCGGTTTTTTCTACCACATAGTTCTGCACTGCACCATTGATTGTAATTCCGTCACGTACCAGCCATAAGCCGTCTGTAAATTTCATATGTGCACTTGCCACCCTTCGATTTGATGTATATAGTTGCATTATACCGATAATAAAAGTTCAAAACTAATAATATATAGCTCATTTATAACACTATTTTGACGCCATCTAACAAGGAGGCCCCCTAATGGACCGCACCTCGCAGCGCTTGCTCAAAGAAGACCGCGAACACGGGGATGTCATGTTCCCCCTGGCCGCCTACTGGATCGACCTTCCCGCCGGAGCCCATGTCCTGGACACCCACTGGCATGAGGAAGCCGAGTTCTTCCTGCTGCTGGAAGGCGAGATTCTGTTTCAGGTGGACACAGACTATTTCACGCTTCGCCCCGGTGAGGCCGTGTTCATTGAATCCGGGGATATCCATGCCGCATACGCGCTTACGGAGACCCCCTGCCGCTTCTGCGCCCTTGTCTTCCACCCCGACCTGCTGGCCAGCGCCCAATATGATACCATCCAGCAGAGTGTTATTCTGCCGCTTCAGGAGAAACGCCAGAGCTTTCCGCGCCACCTCACCCCTTCTGTTCCCTGGCAGGCGGAGCTGCTGCTGCATCTGAATCACATGATGAAGGCCTATGATCAACAAATGCCAGGATTCGAAGCCTATATGAAAGGAACCCTGCTGATTATGCTCTCGCAGATTGCGCAGCCGGGGCGCTTCGTCAACCACAGCCAGTCCGAAGGCGCGGAGCCCACGAAGATTGACCGCCTGAAGCGGGTAATTCTCTACATCCAGGACAACTACCAGGAGCCGATCCGCACCCGAGACCTGTCGGGGCTGATTCCGATGAGCGAAGGGCAATTCTGCCGTTTTTTCAAAAGCATGACCCGTAAGACGCCCGTCGATTACATCAACTCCTACCGGGTCCGCCAGGCCGCAGCCCTGCTGAAGCAGGGAGACCGCAAAATCTCCGATATTGCCATGGATGTCGGCTTCGACAACGTCAGCTACTTCATCAAAGTGTTCCGCAAAGTCATGAACTGCTCGCCTTCGGAATTCCGCAAGGACGCCGGTCCCTTCGCCGGGCAGAGCCAGCTTTATCCGTAGGCTGAACCCCGTCCTGTACTTTTTCCTGCTTACGGATGCCCGGATACGTTTAAGTTAGGGTATGGATGACCACAGCACCTGCCGCTTCAGCGGTGGCCTAATGGCTCATTCCGGTGGACATGCTGTTCCCCACTAATCTACTTACAGGAGGCAGATATTCATGAATCAACATGTTACCTTGCCAATTGAGGTACAGGACTTCTACAATGCAGTGAACCAATACCAGCCTGACGCTCTGATCGAATTGTTCGCTCCCGGCGCTACCGTGAAGGATAACGGGAAGTCGGCCGAAGGCACAGAGGCTATAGCGGCTTGGGGAGAATCCGAGCTATTCTCTGCTAAGGTCCGCTTTACTATTATGGAAATTGAAGAAATCCAGGGCCGCATTGCGGTGACCGCTGAGATGGAGGGGGAGTTCAATAAGAACCGTGTTCCCGCCCCGCAGCAGTTCACCCATGAATTCAAGGTACAAGGCGGCAAAATCAGCGAGCTGATCATCACGCTTAAATAACGCCGAGCAAGTTCAAAGTATAACCATACTTTATAACTCAAAAGGCTGTCCCATAAGTCATGAATATGACTACGCGGGACAGCCTTTTAATTACATAAGATGGGTTTCAGCACTGGAGTGGACGCGGCGATGGCCACTCCGTTGTGTTCTTGTGTTCCCTGATTGCATTTTCTGCAATAGATTCCGCTCTATATTGCCCTAGAACGCATTCTATTGTATTTCATACAGTAGATTACTGGATTTAGGCTCCAGAAGGCCATTTCCGGCGAATTCTATTGTATAGAGTGCAATAGAAGCTACTTTCCCGTCGATTTCAGAGACATCTATTGCACAAAGTGCAATAGCCAAACGTTGAGCATTAGAGTATAGGCAAGTTACTTAACACTACATCCCCATTACCTGCCAGCAAGCACGGAATTCCTCCCACCGTCTTTACGAATTACAATAAAGCAGGTGCTGTCCGGCAAAGGCACCGCCTGCCCGTTATCGTCCATCATAACCACTCTGTTCTCCAGCGCCTCCGTGTAGCCCTCCTGCAGGTAATGACGCAAGACCTCTATCTTGGCCCGGTCCCCCAGCGTCTGCTGAATGAATGCGGTGTACTGCGAAGGTGTGAAGTAGCCGAACTGTTCCTGAACCTCATGAATGTAGGCTTCCTCCCCCCAGGTGTAGGTATAGAGGAATTCCATCGCATCGTTTACCGGCATCAGAACCTCGTATTCGCCCAGCTGTTCATAACGGATATTCCGTCCGGCAAAATCCTTCGCGTACCGCTCCAGCCACGCCATCCCGTCCGCCTCCAGGAACCGCACTCTGCGCCGCTCCTCCTCCGGCTCGCTCATAATCCCGTCGCGGATAATGATCGTCCCGCCATCTGCCAGTACATCGAAGGCACTGGTCAGCGCTGCCGCCACCGTGCCATGATTGAACTTCCGGCCGTCCAGCGGCACATAGGAGTATAGCTCATGCAGAATCGATGAGAAAATCACCGTGTCCACCGTGCCCGGCTCCACATAATCCTTCAGGTTCAGCGCATCGCCTTGGAGCACCTCCCAGCGGCGGTCCTCCCGCTGCTTGCGCTGCCGCAGCGCTTCGATCACATTGCTTGCGATATCAATCCCCACTGGCACCACCTCCGGCATCCGCTCCTCAATCAGATCGAGCAGCACCCCGCCGCCGGGGCCGATGTCCAGCACCTTCCCTCCGGTAACGTAGTCCAGAATCACTGCCTTATAGTCAGCCGTATCATTCATCTGGCTTAAGTACGTATCCTCATTGTGGAAGCGGTCGAAAGCATCCCGCCGCAGATCGAACAGGTCGAACAGCAGCAGGACCGCCCGTTCATACAGCGCTGACTTCTCGGCCTCCATACAGAACTCAATCAGCTTCTCCGCTGCCGCTGAGAACTCGAACTGGAAGAACAGCGTATCCGGCAGATGCTCCTTACCCCGCAGCCTGTGCGTAAGATGCGGGTTGCTGCCGGAAGGCTTCACACCGCTGTAGATCTCCTCCCAGCTCAGCTCCGAGAGATACTTTTCAATAATCCGTTTCTTATAGACGTTGATCTTCTTGCTGCCCTTATAGTCATAATGAATACTGTTCATGACCGCCTCGAAGCTCAGATGGCTCAGATGGCTTAGCTGAAGCGGGCCGCTGCCGGCCACCAGACTCATGACCTTCAGGAACTGCTCCAGCGAGAAGGTCTGGAGCGCCGATTCCACATACCAGAAGGTGGCAGGCTGCAGCGGCTCTAGCGCAGCAGGGAGGAAGCCCTCCTGCACCAGCCCGTCCCACTCCGTCTCGTAATCCTCCCCCTGCGCAATGGACCCGGCGCGCATTCTCCGCAGACGTTCCTTCATCGGGACTTCAGGCTGCAGATTCCCTGAAGCAATTACAGCAATCAGCTCCATGACCTGCAGGCGGACCTCCTGCCACAGCTCCGGGGATACCGCAGCAATGATGCAGTGATTCAGTGCGAACAGCAGCCGCTCCAGCTCCTCTGCGCCCAGCAGTCCCTGCTCCACCAGTGCGGACAACGGAAGATTGACGGAAGGCGGAACCTCGCCGCGGATTTGCTGTCCAATCAGCCCATGCGTCTCGATCAGCGTATGTATGACCCGTCTCTTCTCGGCAGAGCCTGCCTCGTCCTGCTTCATCCCTTCTGCATACCTCCGGTACAACTCTGCGGAGCCGATATTATGAACGAAAATATTAATACCCTCTTCCTGCCAGCTCCGCCGCTGCCGGAGAGTCCCGCCCTTAGCCGTCTCCGACCAGATCAGCGTCTCCTCGGCCAGCTCCTTGATCCAATACGACAGCGGCAGACTGTCCAGCACCCGCAGACTCCGCTCTACATAATCCAGCACCGGATTCTGCTGCGCAAGCGACTGCAGCGATTCTACCCGCTCCAGGTTCACAATCGTCTGCTCAGCCTGCACGATGTACTCCAGCCACGGATAGCCTTCTCCGGCAGGCCATCCTCCTTCACGATACGCCTCTATAGCCCGTAATGATTTCAGCATTTGCATACCTCCCTATGTAATAGCAATCTATATACAATAGCCCATGTGCTTCAGGTTTGAATCAGAGTGTCCCCGGAATGGAACAAACCGCAAGCTTCTATTATAGAAGCCTGCGGCTGCGAAGAGCTCTTGTTCAATTGTATCAGATAGTTGGCCGGGAATCAGATTCCTCTCATTTCACACCTGCCATGAATTCTCTGTAATCCTTGACAATCTCCTTGGACAGCGTATGATGCAGATAATGTCCGCCATTGAGCGGCACCAGCTTACCGTACACGGAATCCTTCACCTGTTCCTCATGCAGCTGCATCCAGCCCTCAACATCGGTATTATTTGACTGTACGAAGAGCAGCAGCGGAAGCTCTTTGGGGAAGGTCAGCGTCTGGGCTGCTGTGAAATTCTCCTTGAAATGATCGATCTCATTCACGACAGTGTCATTGTTTAAATTCTTGGTGGCGATCATTTTCATCTGCTGCTTGGTGTATTCGTCGAATGGAAGCCCGGCATACGGGTCGCTGCCTATCTTTTGAAACAATCTCATGATGCCGGATTTGTCCAGGAACTTAAGCGTCCCCACCGGTATTTTATCGTCCAAGCCCCCTTGGTTCGGCACACTGCTGTCAATTCCTACAAAAGCCTGCACTTCATCCTTATACTTGTTCACATAATCCAGTCCGTAGATTCCGGCGATGGAATGTCCCATGAGTGTGTATCGCTTGATTCCAAGCTGCTGCAGCGCTTCATGAATCTCACTGACGATATTGTCCGAGGTCCGTTCCTTGTCGGTCCGGTCACTTAAGCCATAGCCGAACGGCTCCACCACGACTACTTTGTAGTTAGGAGACAGCTCGTCTACCAGCGGTTTGAAATCAAGCGCCGGTGCCCCGGTGCCATACCCCGTCAGCAGCACCACAGTCTCCTCACCCGATCCCTGGATGAGTACATTCATCTTCTTGCCATCGACTGGCACAAGCTGCCCGTACTGATCAATCTTCTTCAGCTCCGCTTTGCTGCTGATGATATTGACCACAAATACTACGGCAAAAAACAATACGATCACAATCAACAATGCCGCTATAGACTTAAGCAGGATTCTGAGTCCTTTTTTCATTATACAATCACCTGTCCTTATGAATCGGTTGTACTGCCTTGATGAAGTGCTAAGGATAGTATATATAATGAAAATGTACTCTCCGTGACGGTAATATGAACGGAGGATGAACGGTGTAATAATCTAATCTGCCGGTGTATTCAGGGGCAGCGTTACAATGAAGCTTGTGCCTGCGCCTAGCTCACTCTCGACCCGGATATCGCCTTGATGAAGCAGGACGATCTGCTTCACGATGGCCAGCCCCATCCCGCTGCCGTTATACTTGTTGCTGTGGGAGCGGTCCGCCTTGAAGAAACGTTCGAAGATCCGCTTCTGATCCTCGGGAGCGACCCCGATGCCGGTGTCGGATACACGAACGGTTACACTTTTATTATCTTGCTTCGTATGGACACTGATTACTCCCCCATCCCCGGAGAACTTAATGCTGTTGCCCAGCAGGTTCGTCCATACCTGGCTCAACAGGTCATAATCCGCCGTCAGCGTGGCAGCCGTCAGCTGAAGATCGAAGTTGATGCGCCGGGCCGACCATTGCGGCTGAAGAGCAACAATCACGCGCCGGATCTGTTCATCCAGGCTGAAGGTGGTGAACCGGAGCTGCTGGGACTGCGATTCAAGCAGACTCAGCTTCAGCAGGCTGTCGCTCATCTTAGACATCCGTTCGGCTTCCCCGATGATGATATCGATATAGCGGCCCCGTTCGCTCTCAGGAATATTCATCTGCTTCAGCGCCAGGGCATAGCCGGAGATGGAGGTCAGCGGCGACTGCACCTCATGAGATACATTCGACACGAAGTCACGGCGCATCTGCTCCAGTTGCTGCAGATCATGCGTCATCTCCTCGAAGCTGCGCGCGAGGGCGCCCAGCTCTCCCTTTTGCTTGATATTCAGCTTCACGTTGAAGTCCCCGGCTGCGATCTTGCGCGTCGCGTTGGTCAGCTTCTTAATCGGCCGGACCACGAACATGGCCGCCACCAAGATCACGAGACTCCCGGAGACCAGCGAATACACCACGAAATTCACCAGCCATTTCAGCACAAAAGCGGAGGAGGGGGGACCGACCGGCTCTACGAACAATGCTTTTTTTCCCGTATCCGTAGTTAATTGCATCCCTAGCAGGCTGATGGAGATACCTGACGGATTGACCTGCACAATTCCGCCTGCCAGCACCTGCTGCACCTGCGCTTCAGTCACGGTCTCCAGCTTCATTCCTTCTGGCCCGCCATAAGACTGAACCCCGCCGTTCGCATCGTAAATCCGCACATGATAGGTCTCAAGCTGCTTCATGCCGCTTACGAACTTGTCAGCTTCCGTCAGCGGAAAGGCATCATAGATCTGTACGACATCTTGTGCGAAGCGTAGCAATTGAAACTGCAGGTTCTCATTCAATTCATCTTTGTATATCCAGATTGCCAGATTGAAGGAGATCACTGTCCCCCCGATTACGGAGATCAGATAAGTCAGGACCACACGGGTATATAAGGACTTGATCATTCAGTAACCTCAATCCGGTATCCCAGACCGCGGACAGTCTCGATCCGAAAATCCGGCGAAGCCGCAAACCGTTCACGCAGGCGCTTGATATGTACATCTATCGTCCGGTCATCCCCCGAGTAATCAATGCCCCAGATCTGGTCGATCAGCTGCTCGCGGGTATAGACCTGCCCCGGTGTTCCGGCCAGCTTATACAGCAGCTCGAACTCTTTAAGCGGCAGGGACAGCGCTTCTGTCCCGTTCATCACCTTGTAGGTCTGCCGGTCCAGCGTTACCTCTCCGATACGGATCGTATGCGACTTGCCGATTCCCGAGCGCTTCAGCAAGGCTCTGACCCGGACCGTCAGCTCCAGAGGATCAAAGGGCTTAGTCAGATAATCATCGGTTCCCAGCTCGAATCCCTTCACCTTCTCCCAGGTCTCCCCCTTCGCCGTCAGCATTAACAGCGGCAGCTCCGGGTCTGCTCTGCGAAGCTCCTTGCATAGCGCCCAGCCGTCCATCACCGGCATCATAATATCCAGGATGACCAGATCCACATGCGTTCTGGCATAGACCGCCAGCGCTTCTTGCCCGTCTGCCGCTTCAGCGGTATCGAATCCGTCATTGCGCAGAAATAGGCAGACAAGCTCGCGGATATTCGCATCGTCGTCTGCAACAAGTATAGTAGGCATCTATTCCCTCTTTTCGTATGATCCGGCCTTATAAATATTTCTGTCTTCCCAGTAGCATCACCCTGCTGCTTTGCCGGTATGCACCGACACCATCCCCCACTCCGGCTCCGCGCTCCGGCTAGGTGCCGAACCGCTGCCGGTAGCCGCATTTACGGCACAGCTCCTCAACAGCTTCCCGGCGCGAGAAGCCATAGAACAGATTATTCGCCCGTTCCCCCTCGACAATCTCAGAGAACGGCTGCTCATGAATATTGCCGAGGTTGATCACCCCTTCGCCATCCAGACAGCACGGCACAACGGTGCCGTCTACCAGGACCGCCGCCTGGCTGCGCAGCGCATGGCAGAAGCCCTTGCCGTCATCCTCCGGCTCATGCAGCGCCGGCCATCTGAACTCGTGGTCCTGGTTCAGGTACACATGCGGGGCAATCTTCACGCCGCTGCCGGGGACGACCTTCTCCTCGATCCTGTAGCCCAGTCCGAAAGCCTCCTCCAACAGGGCCAGCGTCTCACGGTTGCGCTCCTTCTCCAGATTCGTCCGGTTGTCCTCCGTCAGATTCCAGAGCCGGAACGAGACAATGACACCTTGGGCGGAGATCTCCCGGACGAACTGGATGATCTCTGTAAGATAACCTTCACGGTTCTCCGAGCCTGCATGGCCGTCGAAGCTGTGCAGCGAGAAGTTCATCTGCCGCAGTGCCGGCTTGCCGAGCAGCTTCGGCCCCGCTTTACGGATCAGCGTGCCGTTGGTCGTAATATTGACCTTGAAGCCCTTGGCATGCGCGGCATCCAGCAGCTCGCCCAGCTTCGGATGCAGCAGCGGCTCGCCTTTGACATGCAGATAGATATGATTGCTATGCGGTTTGATCTCATCAAGAATGGTGTTGAACGTCTCCAGCTTCATGAAATTCTTCTGCCGCTCCGTGGGCGGACAGAAGCTGCAGGCCAGGTTGCAGACGCTTGTGATCTCGATGTATACCTTTTTGAACGTCTTCAAGTTCCGCTCCCCATTTCAATATATAATGCAGACCAGGTTGCCCGTTACGTTAGAGATCCGAAGCATACCGCAGGCCAATCTGGGCTCTCGCCTCTTCCATCAGCTCTGCCACCGCCAGGGAATTGGCGTGGCTGTTGGTCGCGCTCTCCCGCTGCCCGCTCTTCAGCAGATGAATGAACTCCTCAATCTCATAGTACATCGCCTCATACACCTGCGGGAGCGTAAGCTCCTCGACGGTTCCGTCGCGGTAGTGGATTTTGACCTGATAGGGCTGGTTAATCTTGTCGATCACCATCGTTCCGTTCTCGCCCTGAATCTCAGCAGGCAGATAGGAATCGGCAATCTTGGAATGCATGACCACCGCGTCCATGTCCGGGTAACGCATGACCATACTGCCTTCCCCGTCCACCCCTGAAGCGAGCATCAGCCCAACGGCCTTGACCGAATCCGGCTTGCCGAACAAAGCCACCATCGGATATAAGCAATAGATCCCCAGATCCATCAGAGAGCCGTTGGAATATTCAGGATTGAACGCATTCAGCACCGTCCCCTGGCGGTAAGCATCATACCTCGAAGAGTATTGACAATAACCTGCGAAGTAGCGCCGGACTTGACCCAGCTTATATAAGTTATCCCGGATCACGCCAAAATTCGGCATGAACGTGGATTTCATCGCTTCCATGAACAGCACATCATTGCTGCGCGCAGCTTCAATCATCGCCTTCAGCTCCCGGCTGTTGGAGGCCGCCGGCTTCTCACAGATCACATGCTTGCCGTGGTTCAGACAGATCAATGAATGCTCCGCATGCATCGAGTTGGGGCTGGCGATATAGACCGCGTCCACCTCTGCGCTTGATACCATTTCCTCCAGATCCGTATAGATCGAAGCCCCGGCATACTTGGCGGCAAAAGCCTGTCCCTTCTCCTCTGTGCGGGAATACACGGCCGTGAGCAGAAACTCCTCATTCTCAAGTCCCGCCTGCACAAAGCGGTCTGTAATCCAGTTAGTCCCTACAACCCCGAAACGAATAGTCATGAATGATCCCGTCCTTTTTTAAATATATAAGCTATAACTGCTATTTTCTCATTCCATGATAGGTATGTCCACTTATATACCGTAATTTCCGACAAATTCCGCTAGATTTCGATTGTGAAAAAAAGCACCTGAGAATAGGCACAGGATTCACCTTCATTCGGCAACACCGCCCATCAGAGCATGGGGCCATTCGTCCAGCCTTTACCTCTGGGGGCCATGCATTATCTCACACAGAGCCACTCCACTCTAACCTACCTTGCATCCCACACAGATCCACTCTACTCTAACTTACCTTGCATCCCACACAGAGACATTCACTCCAACTTAGCCTTGCATTTCCCACAACCCAGCCTGCAATTGTACTTCGTACAATAGAATCCGGTGTAAAGCTCCCATTTTGCCATTCTGCTGTATTTCGTACAACAGAATTTGGAGTTTGCGCCTGTAGCAGGCCTCCCCCCATAAATCTGCTGTATCAAATACAACAGAATTGATTTTAGAGGTGTTTTGGGGACTTTCTATTGTACATAATGCAATCACCCGACTGGCGGAGGCAGGTTAGGCGCAGTAGCGGTGAGCAGCGCGCAATGGCAGTTGGCAGTTGGCACTGGGCAGTTGGCATTGGGCAGTTGGCACTGGGCAGTGAGGTACATGTACTATCCAGTGTCCCACATTTCGAGCGATGGCAAACAGCCCCCGCTCATCCCGGCGGGGGCTGTCTTCATCCTGCGCGGGCCCCACTGGACACGCACCTATTTTACCCGTAAAAAGCTACAAGCTGGCGCACGATCTCCGCCTTATCATGATCGACCACGACCTGATGCTGCGGCTGCTCGAACAGGGCCGAGATCTGAGCCGGGAACTCCTGCTTGATGCCGGTCAAGGCAATTGCCTCGTCGAACTTGGCCGGATGCGCTGTAGCGTAAGCAATGCTTACTTCATCAGGCGCGCTGAACTTCTCGTAGGCCGCTACGCCGCACGCCGTATGCGGGTCGAGCAGATAGCCGGATTCCTGCTGGTACTTGCTGATGATCTCCAGACACTGTGCATTCTTCACGCCCAGCGCGGAGAAATCCGCCTGTACCCGGGCCAGCAGCTCGCCGTCCACCTTAATCGCGCCCTCGCTCTGCAAGGCTGCCATGTACCCGGACAGCTTATCCGCATCCTCGTCCAGCAGATAATACAGATAGCGTTCGAAGTTGCTCGCCACCTGGATATCCATCGACGGGCTGTAGGTGCCCGTGAAGCTGCCTGGTTTGTATTCGCCGGTGACCACGAACCGTTCGAGGATGTTATTCTCATTGGTGGCGATGATCAGCTTGTGGATCGGCAGACCCATTCGCTGCGCCAGGTAGCCTGAGAAAATATTGCCGAAGTTACCCGAAGGCACGCTGATATTGACCTTCTTCTGATCGCTTCCCGGAAGCTGCAGATAAGCATGGAAATAATAGACCGTCTGCGCCAGAATGCGCACGAAGTTAATCGAGTTAATCGCCCGCAGGTGATACCGTCCCTTGAAGTCGAGATCGGCGAACAGCTCCTTGATAATCTTCTGGCAGTCGTCGAAGTTACCCTCTACGGACAGATTCAGCACATTGCTGTCATCTACGGTAGTCATCTGCAGCTCCTGCACCTTGCTGACCTTGCCGTGCGGATGAAGGATACAGATCTTGATGCCTTCCTTGCCGCGCACACCCTGAATCGCAGCCGCTCCGGTATCGCCGGAGGTAGCCCCGAGAATATGGATAATCTCACCGCGCACCTTGGCAATATATGAATACAGCTCGCCCATGAACTGCAACGCCACATCCTTGAAGGCAAACGTCGGCCCATGGAACAGCTCCAGCACGTACAGGGAATCGCTCACTTTATGCAGCGGCGTTACTTCCGGAGCGCGGAAGCTGCCATAGCTGGTGTAGACCATCGAGCGCAGATCCTCATAAGGAATTTCATCATTGGTATAATAGGAGAAAATCTCAAGGAAAAGCTCCTGAAAGCTTAGGCTTCTCCATTCTTCCAGCTTCTCCGGGGAGATCACCGGAATCTCGGCCGGTACCATCAACCCGCCGTCATCCGCCAGCCCCATCAGAACCGTATCAATAAAGCCTCTGGCCGCTACCTTGCCTCTTGTGCTTATATACTCCATACCCGTCTCATCCTCCTGAACCCCTCTTTATTTACTGTACATAGTACCACGTTTACGCGTTAAAGTCCGCTGATTCTATAAGATTAAGGCTCACCGGGGCTATTTGCCCTGAAGCTCTTTCCAGACGGTTTTGTTGCTGTACTTCTTCTCTGTGCTGACATCCAGGCCGAACCATTCCGGGGCTATAAAGCCTTCCGCCTCCTCCAGCGAATCGAACTCTACCTCAAGCACCGTAAGCTCCAGCTGGGTATAGAGATCAATCTCCACCGTTGTACCGTTCCATACGCCTGTAATGCGGGTTTTGACCAGCGGGACTGCCTTCACAGCCTCAATCATCTGATTATACAACCCTGCGGAAATGAAATATTCAATCTCCTGGCGGCTGATGCCCTTGCCATCCTTGAACGTATGCGTGTACGTAACCTCGCCTGTGTCCAGATCCGTGATCTTCCGCACCCGCAGCTCCTGCCCGTCCTCAATCGCAAGATACGTCTGGTCAATACTGTGACGGGTCAGCACCTTAAGCTGTCCTTCTTCAATCAGCCGCTCCGGGTATTCCGGCAGCAGGAATTTGCGTTCAATCTCCATAGCCATGCTGTTTCTCTCCTCTGTGTGCGAGCTTTATGCGAGCGTTAATGTTACATATTATTTATCATCATAGGGGCGGGTCATACGCAAGTCAACCAGAGGGAACGGATTCACCGGGAAAAAAATCCTATACCTTCTGTCCGCCTAAGGCATGAATGTTATTCGCTCCCCAAGCCACGATCTCTTCAATTAACGGAACCAATTCCTGCCCGGAGGGGGTAAGGGAATACTCGACGCGCGGAGGCACCTCAGGATATTGCTCACGGTGGATAATCCCGTAGTCGATAAGATCCTTGAGACAGTTCGTTAGCGTTGTTCCGGTGATGCCGTTCAGCCTTCTTTTTAGTTCGTTATACCGGATCGGCCCCTCTTCGCTCAGTAAAGCGAGGATAGGCAGATTCCACTTCCCGCCGATGACATGAAAGGCAAAGGTGGCAGGGCACATCTGCGTTAAGTCAACCTCATATTTCATAGGTGATTCCTCCATTAGTATATTTTATATACCAGGTATTAAAAACAATAGTACTTGTTAATCTGATGCCAGATATTATAATCATACTACAAGTAGGAACGGAGGAGGTAACCCCTTATTATGAATACAAATCCTATGATCTGTGATCTGAAGACAGGTGTATGCGGGGTAAGCGACGAGGAGCATACACAAATTATAGATTTCAATCCGCAGCAGCAGCCCAAAGTTACTCTCTATTATGCGACTGATCCGATCTGTTCACACTGCTGGGCCATCGAGCCTACCCTGAACCGGTTTATCCAGCAATATGGCAAGTATTTTGATCTACAGCCTCTGATGGGCGGATTATTAGCCGGTTGGAATGGCTTCGCTGACAAGGCAAATGGAATACAGCAGCCAGCCGATGTAGCGGGTCACTGGAAGGAAGTCGGAGCGCATTACCGCATGCCCATTGACGGCACCCTATGGCTGAACAATCCGGTCATGTCCTCTTATCCGCCCTCCAGAGTATTCAAGGTGATCCAGCAGAGACATCCGGGGAAGGAACTGGCCTACTTGCGGAGCGCCAGAGAAGCCGTCTTCGTCTTCAACCGGAATATCGGAGAAGAAGAGGTCCTCGCGGATATTGTGAATAGTCTGGGATTACCCGGCGATGAGATCGTTCAGGCCGCAGGACAGGAAGCGGCACAGGAGCTGCTGGAGGAGGATTTCCAGAAGGTGGCCCAGCTCGGCGTACGCGGCTTTCCGACCCTTGTCATGGTCAATGAAGAGAACCAAGGCATCAAGCTCGTCGGGTCCCGTACGCTGCAAAACTACGTGGACGCACTACAGCAGCTTATCCCTGAGCCTCTTGCTCCTGCTGCTCTCCCCGCTATGCCGGAGCTACTGGCCGAAGGACATCTTCTCTTCGCCAGAGAAATCGAGGTTATGTACGATATCAAGCCAGAGGATGTGGCGGCCTTCACCGCCGCTGCGCTTCCCGAGCATGCATATCGCACCGGGCAGATCCTGGGTGAGATGTTCATCGAACCGGCCTGAAGGCGGCCGTATCCAACAAAGAGCGGTCCTCCGATGACGGGGGACCGCTCTTTGTTGGATTATACTGAATCATGATGCCCATATACCGAATCATGCTGCCAATGCGGACTGAGAATCCGCTATTCCGCATAAATAGCCGCTTTGGCCCTGTCATCCGGACTCAGTGGCCCCTATTCGTGCGATTTCGCCTTGAAACGGCCAGCCCGGAAGACAATAAAGTCTTCTGAGTCCGCAAGAACAGAAATCAGGTTAGTTTATGAGCAAATAAGGTCATGTCAGTCCGCAAACCGCCTGTGGGTCAGGGGAGCTACGACTCTAGAGGTGAATTCACGCTACGGCGGGATCCCCGCTGCGGCAGAATCACAGTTGCGGCGGAATCACAGTTGCAGGCAAGTCCACGGTTACGGAAGTATCCTCATCTGCGTGAGAGTTCGTGATTAGATATAATCCGCCATCGAGCGGACTACGAGTCCTGTTGGCGTGGCAGGAGTGAAGTCTGACCCTCCGCCGCTGCTCCCGCCCCGAATCGAGAACTCCACCGTCTTCGGCTCGCCCGGCAGCAGATCGAAGTAATTATCCGAGAAGATCCCCTCTTCTTCCACCGTCAGGTGCACACCCCGCGCCAGCACATCGCTGCTCAGCGTGAAGCTCTGCCCGCCGCTTCCCGGTACCTCTGTCACCGTGATGACCGGCTTGCTCAGCGGAATATCCTTCGCCCGGGCGAAGTAATGCTCCTTGCGCTCCAGCACTTTCCGTGTCTCAGACTCCAATACCTGTCTTGTCTCCGGCTCCAGCACTTGCCTTGTCCCCGGCCCCTGCTCCACCGCCTGCCCACTCTCCAGGAGCGAAGCCACCAGCAGCACACTGGCCGGTTCACGGCCCTCTAACACTTCGGCCAGCGGCAGTGTGAAGACCACAGCCGATGAATCCGCAGCAAGGGTTACCGGCTGTGACCATTCGCGCAGCAATAGGCCGCTGATATCATGCAGCCGCAGAACCAGCTCTGCGTCCAATGCCTCCCGCCGGTCAGATACCCCATAGACCTTGACGCTCTCCCCATCCGTGCTGTCTACAGACAGCAGCACCTCTTGGAAGCTGCGGCGCACCGTATATTGCAGCGCCTTCCAGCGCCCGTAATAATCCATGCCCGCCCAGGAAGCTACCGGCCAACAGTCATTCATCTGCCAGTACAGCGTGCCCATGCAATAAGGCTTGTTACGGCGGTGACTCTCCATAGCCATGCGGATCGCCTCGGCCTGAAGCACCTGGCTCATGTACAGGAAGCCCCGGAAATCCTTCGGCTGCGGCAGATACATATCCATATACTCCTTAATCAGCTGATTGCCCGCTCCATTCTTCTGATGGGCCAGCATGACCTTTGATTCCAGCGCCAGCTCCGCTTCCTCTGCATAGCTCAGCACCGACTTCAGCTCCGGGAAGGACTGGAAGCCGTATTCGCTCATGAAGCGGCCCACCTTGAGATTATAGTTCTCGAACGGCTCCTTGGCGTGCCAGACGCCCCAGTAGTGGATATCCCCGTCACCCATAATCCGCGTGGCATGCTGATCCTGACCACCTGTGAGTTCGCGCAGCGGCGAGGACGGCCAGTAATCCATACCCGGATGGTTCGCGGCCACAGCTTCCGGCAGAATCCGGTGGAAGATTTCCTCATAGGCAGTCCATAAGCTCTGGCGAATCTCAGCATTCAGCTTCTCCTTCCAGCCCCAGCCCATGTACTCCTCATGCTGCGACCAGGCCGAGTCAATCTCATTGTTCCCGCACCAGAGCGCGATACAAGGGTGGTTACGCAATCTGCGGACATTATATACCGCTTCTGCGCGGACATTATTCAGGAACGCCTCATCGCCCGGATACATGCTGCAGGCGAACATGAAGTCCTGCCAGACCAGCAGCCCGTATTCATCACACAGCCGGTAGAACACTTCTTCTTCATAGAAGCCGCCGCCCCACACCCGCAGCATATTCATATTGGATTC
The DNA here is from genome assembly GCF_038595095.1 of Paenibacillus sp. FSL P2-0089. NCBI lineage: Bacteria > Bacillati > Bacillota > Bacilli > Caryophanales > Paenibacillaceae > Paenibacillus > Paenibacillus sp. FSL P2-0089. The sequence continues at coordinate 686,362 of NZ_CP152006.1, read as the reverse complement.
CACGGCCGTGGCAATCTCATGGCGGTAACGTTCTTCCGTAACCTCCGTGATGAAGCTGTCATTCGGGATATGATTGGCACCCTTGGCGAAGACCGGCACCCCGTTCAGCTCAAAATGGAACGACGCCCCCTGCGCATCCGGCTTACGCACCAGCTTAATTTCCCGAAGCCCCGTCGTTACCTCCGATACTGCTACAGCCTCCGCTCCTTGCAGCAGCTCTGCACGGAAAAGGTACAGCTCCGGCGTGCCCAGGCCGTTGCACCACCACAGGCGCGGGCGGTCAATCACCAGCTCAAGCTCTAGCGTCTGCTTGCCCGGAGTGAGCGTAACCGCCTTCATCCATTCCTGCCCTTCGGTACTTAACCGCAGCATTCCGCTCCACGTTTCCGGTGCGTCCGCTTCAATCACGGCTGTGAGCCGGGCCTCCTGCTCATTCACCGCATGCTGGCGAATGTACAAATCCTCAATCGCCGCAACGTTACGGCCTGTCAGCACAGCTTCCCGCCAGATCCCGCTGGTCAGGAATCGGGGACCCCAGTCCCAGCCGTAGTGATATGGCGCTTTGCGGGCAAATACGCTGATCCGCTGCTCCTGAAGACCACCTAACTCAGACTGGTCATTCGGCGCAGGCAGATTGTAGCCCAGTGCCGCCAGCTTTGGCAGATCCTCGGTCACCACCGAGCGGAAGACGATGCGGATCTCATTCTCACCCGCCCGCAGCAGCCCCTTCACATTCACGGTCCAGGACAGGAACATATTATCTGCGGACAAGGCGTGAACGCCGTTCACATACACATCGGCATACGTATCCAGCCCGGCGAACACCAGCTCCGTAACCGCCAGCGTCTGCCATATCTCTTCTAATACAAATCCGGTTCTGTATTCCCAGTCCTTTTTATCAATCCATTGCAGCTCATGTTCATTCGTTCCATAGAAGGGCTGATCGATAACGCCATTGCGCAGCAGATCCGTATGCACCGTTCCCGGTACAACAGCCGTAAGCCATTCTTCATCTCCGCAGGCTCTGAATTCCCAGTGGTTCAAGTTCTTTTGCTGTTGATTCATAAATCCTCCTAAAAGTTTTGTTTTAGCTGCCATCATTGTATTTTGTTATCTTATTGTTAGCAATAACTTAATTATAATCGGAGAAACAGAACAAATAAAGACAATAAATAATAATTGAATACATTTCTACATCAATAAATTAGCGCTATAATATTAATGTAAACGCTAACATTTTAACGAAAAGGGGACAAAACAATGAGGAATAAGTTATTATCGTTATTTTTCGTTATTATCATGATTTTCTCTTTATCCCTGACCGGCTGCGGCTCCAACAATAAAGGCAATGCCGCAAAAGCCACAGATGAACCGACAGCAGCCACCGTCGCTCCGGAGAGCACCGGCGGAGATGCAGCGGCTGCAACCGCAGAGCCGGCAGCCCCGGGCGGAGCCGACATCAGCGGCAAGATCATCTTCCTGACCAACAGAACCGACATGATCGGCAAAGAGTATGACGAATATGTGAAACGCTTTAATGAGAAATATCCCAATATCAAGGTAGAATTTGAAGCCTCCCAGACGGACTACAATCAGCAAGCCAAGGTCCGCATGGCCAGCGGCGAGCTGCCTGACGTCATGTTCGTTCCCAATATTCCCAACTCCGACCTGCCGAAATATTTCGCCCCGCTGGATGATCTGGGACTGAACGACCAGCTCACCTTCAAAGACTTCAAGGCCTTTGAAGGCCAGCTCTACGGAATCACTACCGGGAACTCCACCTCCGGTATTGTATACAACAAGAAGGCATTCTCCGATGCCGGAATTACAGAGGTTCCGAAGACCTGGGATGAATTCCTGGCTGCCTGCGAGAAGCTCAAAGCCAAAGGCGTGGTACCGCTCGCCTCCAACTTCAAGGACAAATGGCCGCTTAACGACTGGGTATACGCAGTTCCCCGCGTTATTGCCGGCAACCCTGACTTTCCTAACCAGAAGCTGACAGAGGATGCACCGTTCACCATGGACAACGGATACGGCAAATCGCTCAGCCTGCTCAGAGAGCTGAATGAGAAGGGCTATCTGGAGAAAGACATCAACTCCACCAACTGGGAGCAATCGAAGAAGGATATCGCCTCCGGCAAGTTCGCTATGTACTTCCTGGGCAACTGGGTCATCAATCAGGTGATCGGCGCCGGAACCACCTCCGACAACGTAGGCTTCTTCCCGCTTCCCTATGACAACTCAGGTACATTGACGGCTCCGCTCAGTCCTGACTTCTTTTATGCCGTAGCCAAGAACAGCAAGAATGTCGATGCCGCCAAAGCGTTCGTCAAATGGATGATTGAAGATTCCGGGTATGAGGATTTCGCCGGCTTCATCTCTCCGCTTAAGGGCAGGGAATCCAAGCTGACCCAGCTTAAGGAATTCCAGTCCACCGGCGTAGTACTGCAGGAAGGCACGGTAGACAACGCCCAGGTTACAGAAATCACCAACAAGGCGCAGCTTGACCTGCCGGCTATGGCCCAGGAATTCGTCCTGGCCAAGGACCCGCAGACGGTCTTCGACAAATGGAACAAAGCCTGGGCCAAGGCCAAGAAAGACCTCGGCTACTAAAACAATTCACCCTGCTTCCACAGGCAGCCGGACGTACCCTCTGACGTACAAATGGATTATCGCCTTCCCGGATAATCCATTTTGTCGTCAATCCCGCCGAGCTCACATGAAAGAAGGTCAACCTATTGTTCGGAACCCTATCCTACAACAAGCAGAAGACGATTATCATTGTCTCCTTCCTGCTGATTCCGCTGATCCTCCTTGGCACTTTCACATATTATCCGGCGCTCAAGCTGATCTATTACAGCTTCACGAACTGGGACGGCTACAGCCCCGAGAAGCCTTGGGTCGGCCTCGCCAATTACCGTGAGGTATTCAGTACACCCGATATTTTCAAAGTATTTACCCATAACTTCGCTTATTTCGTCATGGGTATTCTGCAGAATCTCGCAGCGATCTATTTCGCGGTGGTCCTGAACAGCAGGCTGCGGGGCCGAAATGCTTTTCGCATCCTGCTCTTCCTGCCTTACATTATGAACGGTGTGGCCGTCGCCTTCATGTTCGGATATGTGTTCGACACGACTAACGGCTCGCTGAACTTATTCCTGAACAGCATCGGCCTGAGCGGCCTGGGACAGACCAGCTGGCTCGGCACCGAAGGACTGGTGAACTATTCGCTCGCCTCCACCGGCTTCTGGCGGTTCATGGGCTACAATATGGTCATCTACATCGCCTCGCTGCAAGCCATCCCGCGCGATATCTACGAAGCGGCCAAGATTGACGGAGCCGGCTCTCTGCAGACGCTCTGGAGAATTACCCTGCCGAATATGAAGGCCGTCATTCAGCTCAATCTGTTCCTGACCGTTACTGGTGCGCTTGAAGTGTTCGATCTGCCGTTCGTGCTGACCAAAGGCGGCCCTGCAGGCGCCAGCCAGACCTATGTACAGCGTGTGGTCGATACGGCATTTGCCTTCAATAACTACGGCCTGGCTTCGGCAATGAGCATCATCCTGCTCTTCTTCGTAGTCATTGTGCTGCTAGTCCAACAACTTGTTCTCAGCCGGGGAGGAGATAAATAGCCATGGAACCCTTCAGATTCCGTCCTAAAGACCTGTTCAAATACTTCACACTGCTGATCGGGGTATTCGTGGTATTGTTCCCGCCCTATGTCGTCATCGTCAACGCCTTCAAATCCACGGACGAGTTCAACAGCAGCAGCTCCATGGCTCTGCCGCACAGCTTCCTTAACTTTGACAACTTCATTGCTGTGTTCCAGCGCGGCGGCCTGCTCAGCGGCTTCGGCAATGTGCTCATTATCATTATAATTACATTGACCCTGAACATTCTGTTTGGCACAATGGTGGCATATGTACTCGGCCGGTTCTCCTTCAAGCTGAAGCCAGTCGTGTTCGGCGCTTATCTGATCGCCACCATCATACCGAGCATCACTACCCAGGTCGCCACCTTCGGCATCATCAAAAACATGGGTCTCTACAACACACTCGGCGCTCCCATTGTGCTCTATATCGGGGCCGATGTGATTCAAATTATTCTCTATCTGCAGTTCATCCGCAATATTCCGTTTGATCTCGACGAGAATGCCATGGTCGAAGGCGCTTCCCTGTTCAAAATCTACCGTTCGATCATCTTCCCGCTGCTCACACCGGCTACAGCTACGCTGGTTATCCTGAAAACAATCAGCATTTATAATGACATGTACATCCCATACCTCTATATGCCCAAGCAAAGTCTGGGTGTCGTTACGACGATCCTCATGCGTTTTCAAGGGGTGAATTCCGGCGAGTGGAATCTGATCTGTGCGGCGATTCTGCTGATTCTGCTGCCCACAGTCATTCTCTACTTCTTCCTGCAGCGTTATATCTTTGAAGGCGTAACGAGCGGCGCGGTAAAGTAGGGCTGTACGGAAAGGAACAACAACCGTGTTATCCTATATCCGGAGATTTCCGCGGACACTTTGGCTGTTTCTGGCCAACCTGCCCATGGAGCGCAAGCTGATTGTAGTATTTATATTTCTGATCTCCTTGCCGATCACCTATGTCAGCTACCTGTCGTCCCGCTCCACCTTCCATTCCGTACTGGTTAATGCTACCTCAAGCGCCGGGCAGGTGGCCGGCAGCGCCTCGGACACTATTGACCGGTATGTGGCTGACCTTAAGCGCTATACCGCACTTCCGCTATATAACACGGATGTCCAGTTCTATCTGGAGCAGCAGGATACCGACTGGGACAAGAATACCGGTATGTCGATGTTCCTGAGTTATTTGAGCCATACGAAGGAAGAGATCGTTGCCGTCTACCTGGTGGACAAATACGGATCGGTCTACTATGACAAGGCTTCGGGGATCAGCGAGCTGTTCCCGGCTGAACGGCTCGCGCAGTGGCAGAGCCTGACCCGGGAGGGGGTAACCCCCGTGATTCAGGGCAGGCATACGATCCGTGTGAATGCCGGTGACAGCCGCGAGGTATTCAGCGTTCTGCGGAATGTCAGCTCGGTCAGCTCCCTGCAGAAGATCGGCATCATTGTCTTCGATATTAGCATCAGCCTGTTCAAAGGCATCGTCGATCCCGTCAATGCCGTTACCCTGGGAAGCACGATGATTGTCGATGACCGGGGCGGAGTCATGTATGCCAGCCCGCAGGCAGATGGCAGCAGCCGGCTGCTGGAGGACTACACCGACCAGTTCCTGCAGAAGGTGAAGGGTCCCGAAGGGCATTTTCAGCTCTCGCTGGAGGGCAAGGAATACCTTGCGGTATACACCGTATCGCGCAGAACAGGCTGGATCACGCTGGTGTCCATTCCGCTGGAGAGGATTCTTTCTCCCGTAGCGAAGACCCGGAATGCTCAGATGCTTACGACGCTGGTCATCATTGCCTTCGCCCTGATTGTCGCCACCTTCATCTCCCACGCGCTGACGAAGCCGCTGAAATCTCTGGTCCGCCTGATGAAGCAGGTGCAGCACGGCAATCTGGATGTCTGGGTAAATCCCCGGTTCAATGATGAGATCGGCATGCTGAGCAGTCATTTTAACCGCATGATCATCCGGGTCAAAGGCCTGCTTGAGGAGGTGACACTGACGGAGAAGCGCAAGCAAAAAGCCGATATGCGTGCCCTGCAGAACCAGATCAACCCGCATTTCATCTACAACACCCTGGAATCCATCCGCATGCTGGCCGAGGGCAGCGATGATCCGCGCGTGGCGAAGCTGACTTACCTGCTGGGCATACAAATGCGGTACGGGGTTGTCCGCAGCGAAGAACTAGTAACCATCCGGCAAGAGCTGGATCATACACGCAATTATCTGGATATGCTGCAGATCCGCTTCCCCGACAAGTTCAGCCTGGAGATTGAGGTGCCGGACAACCTGCTGCCCTTGCCTGTGATTAAGCTGGTCTTCCAGCCGATTGTGGAGAATGCCGTCTTTCACGGCCTGGAGCCCAAGGAAGGTCCGGGCACGATCCGAATCACCGGCCGGGCCGAGGGGAATCAGGCTGTATTTTGCGTAGAGGATGATGGGGTAGGCATGAATAAGCATACACTGCATACGCTGAACGACAGCTTGGCCTGCGGAGCGGACGGGGAGCGGTTCGGCATTGGCCTCAGCAATGTGAACGAACGGCTCCGCATGGATTATGGCAGCCCGTTCGGACTGCGCGTGGAGAGCGAGGCCGGCCGGGGCACGCGGGTCATTCTGCGGATTGAGATTTTTCCCGGCCTGCACAAGGAAGAGTAACCGGAAACGGGATCTTGTAGCACACAATTTCGGAAAAAGGGGAGAGCGGCTTGCTGCGTATAATAATCGTAGATGATGAGGTCCTGATCCGCGAGGGGCTGGCCCGGATGATCAGCAGGGAGAGCCCTGAATTTCATATTATCCGTACATATGCCGACGGCAGGCATCTGCTGGATGAGCTGCCTTCCCTCCAGTTCGATGTTGTAATTACCGATATCCGCATGCCGCAGACCGGGGGCCTGGAGCTGATCCGGCTACTTAGAGTCAGCCGCCCCCAGGTCCGTTCCCTCTTAATGAGCGGATTCGTGGAATTTGATTATGCCCGCGAAGCAATCCGCAGCTCAGCGGTCGATTATCTGCTGAAGCCGATCAATAAAGAGCAGCTGTTCGAGATTTTGTACCAGCTGGACAAGGAGCGCACGCTGCTGCGTGAGCAGGAGGAACGGCAGCGCACCGGAATGCTGCTCTCTATCCTGCATATGGCGGAGCCCCCGGGGCTGCTGCTCGCCAGCCTTCATTTGCCCGCACCTTATTTCTCGGTGCTGCTGCTTAAGGGAGACTCGCCCGAAGCCGTCCGGGCCTGTGCAGAGCATCTGCGGCAGCACAAGCCGGAGTGCTTCGATGTGCTGGAGCTGCGCCGGGGACTCCAGGCCTGGGTCTGGTACGCTGCGCAGCCGCTGACACCGGATCAGCTGCAGGAGATCCGGGAGCATCTGCACACTGCCGCCTCAGGGCATATCCTTCATGTGGGGATCAGCCGCCCCTATGCGGACGCTGCCCGGCTCGGGGGTGCCTATCTGGAGGCCAGGATGGCCTGTGATCAGGGAATGTATCAATCCCGGCTGCTGTATTACGCTACGGTGGACGAGCTGATGCTGCCGGAGAAGACTAGGGCTGAGCCGGTTGCCGCTTACCGCGATCTGCTGGTCCATGATTTGCAAATCCTGAATATCGAGGGCATCCAAGCAAGACTGCACCAGCTGTTCTCGGGGCTTGCGGAAGAGCGTGTATCGCCCGCGCAGATTCCCGGCATTTGCCGGGAGATTGAAGCGCTGGCCCGCAAGGAGCTGCCGGAATTCGAGGCGGTCCACCGCAAGGGCGCTGCGCTGAGTCTGGAAGAGCAGATTGCGGACTGTATGCGGTTTGCAGATATGGAGACGCTGTTCGCAGCCTCCTTCTCAGCCGCCCTGATCAGTATACGCGCCCAGCGTCTCGAGCTGTCCGGCACCGCTATTGAGACGGTCAAGCGCTGGATCTCGGCCCACTACAACCAGCACGCAGATCTGAATACCCTGGCGGGAATGGTCTATCTTACACCCAGCTATCTAAGCAAGCTGTTCAAGCAGGTAACCGGCCTCACGCTGACCGATTACATGATCGAAATCCGTATCCGCAAGGCCAAGCAGCTGCTGAAGAATGCCCCGGACCTCAAAATCCATGAAATCGGCGTTGAAGTCGGCTATCCCGATCCCGCTTATTTCAACAAGCTGTTCAAGAAGGTTGTCGGTGTAACACCGAATGAATTCAAACGAATCTCACCGGTAGAATGAGGGTGACTCCTTGGAGCCTCCAACCCGGGCTGGCAATATGTTATTTGTTATCTATATCATTGTTTGATTTTGTCGTTAAGTGTTCTTCCGTGTTCCATGCTCATGCTCCTTAATCACCTGCTCCGTCCCAAGCAGAATCAGCCTCAGGCCGAATTCAAAAGCCCCATCGGTCCCCAGCAGCTCGAACAGTCCATTCTTGAACATCCTGCGGAATAACCCAACCTCCTTCTCGTTCATGGAGTCCATCAGGCGGAGCAGTTCCTCGCCCGGAGGCTCCTGCTGTTCCTTAGCCATCATGGAGACATTACGCTCATGCTCATAATCATCCAGCACGAAGAAGAACACGAAGTTCACAAGTGTAGTGACCACCTGCACCTTCTGCGCCTCCTCAAGCGGCGTGGATTCCACACAGTGCAGCATCCGGTTGTTGAACCGGATAATGTCCGGCTCGTGGGGCAGTGTCATCATCATAAGCTGCGTGGAGCAGGAATACCGGCTGAGCACACTCCGTACCGTTACCGCAAATGCTGTCAGCTGTTCCTTCCAGTCGCCCTCCGGGCGGTGCTCCTCCAGGATGACTCTGGAGATGTGGTTGGCCAGCCGCTGGTAGAGGTTCTGTTTGCTCTTGAAATACCAATACAGCGAGGGAGCCTGAATCCCCAGCCGGTCAGCCAGACGCCGCATACTGAATTTTTCGATCCCCCCCTCCCTGAGAAGCTCCCATGAAGCTTCCAGAATCCGGTCTTCCGAGATTTGAGGTTGTGCTTTTTTCATCGCTATCCGCCCTTTTATCTAACAGTGTAAGTTTATGCTTTACAGCCTCTTAGGTTCATGATATCATCTAACACTGTAAGGTTCAATCTAACGCCGTTAGATTGACAAAAATCAGTGAAAGAAGTGATCCCTAATGGATACCGAAAACCTTTATTATTTTGAAAAAGCACCCATCACCAAAGCCGTCGCCCATTTCGCCGTGCCCATGATGTTAGGCACATCCATGAACGTCATCTATTCGATTCTGAATGCCTATTTCCTGGGCACTCTCCACAATACGGCCATGCTGACCGCACTCGCCTTGACCCTGCCGCTGTTCGCCATCATTATGGCACTGGGCAATCTGGTGGGCATCGGCAGCGGCACATATATCTCGCGGCTGCTTGGTGAGCACAAATACGACGAAGTGAAGCAAGTGTCTTCCTTCGCCTTTTACAGCAGTCTCGTGCTTGGCCTCCTCGTGATGGCCGTGGGCCTGCCGCTGATCGGCCCCATCCTGCACAGTCTGGGGGCAACGCCGGATTCCTATGGATTCACGAAGGATTATGTCACAGTCATGCTGATTGGCGCGCCGTTTGTCGTGTTGTTCTTTACGCTGGAGAATATGGTCCGCTCCGAGGGTGCAGCCATCGTCTCCATGATCGGTATGATGCTCAGCGTGGTGGTTAATATCCTGCTCGATGCACTGGTTATCTTCGTGCTCCACTGGGGTGTAATTGGCGTAGCGTCGGCAACGGTTGTGGCCAACATGGTTGCGAGTGCCTACTATGCATTCCATATGGGCTACAAAAGCCAATTCCTCACAGTCTCCTTCAAATGGTTCAAGGCCACCAAGGATATTCTCAGCAATGTGTTCAAAATCGGCGTTCCGGTCTTCATCATGAGTGTCTTTCTGGGAGCCATGTCGCTGATATTCAATCTGTTCCTGATCGAATATGGGGATGCGGCTGTAGCCGCTTACGGGATATCCTCAAGATTGCTGCAATTCCCCGAGTTTATTCTGATGGGCTTGTGCGAGGGAGTCGTGCCGCTCATTGCCTTCTCATTCACAGCGGATAAGCTGCGCATGAAGCATACCATCGGATTCACGGTCAAAGCGATGGCCGCCATGGCTGCCGTATTCGGCATCGTCGTCTATCTGATCTCCGACCATCTGATCGGTCTGTTCACCAGAGATCCGCAAATGATTCAAATGGGCAGCTACATTCTGCATGTCACCTTCTTGTCCTTATTCATATCAGGGCTGACCACCTTATTCATGGGGATCTTCCAGGCTACCGCGCAGGGAACGGCCGCATTCGTAATGTCGATTATTCAAGGGGTCACACTGATTCCTGTGCTCTTCTTCGCCAACCGGACGAATGGCTTCCATGGAGTGGTGTGGTCGCTGGTCATTGCCGATGCCGCTGCCTTCCTGGTCGGTGCCGCCATGCTGTACGCCCTGCGGCACAAGCTCCAGCCCGAACTGGAGAGTCTGGTTCATTAAGGGGGCTTAAGCCGTTTTTGAGAAATACAAGCAGCCGCAGGAAGCCCTTCCTGCGGCTGCTTTATGTTACTATGAAGGTTGTAACGAACGAATCCCATCTGCAGAAGGAGTCTGATCCGCTTGCACGCACCATCCCATCCTAACCACGACTCTCAGGACATCGAGGTCTACGATACAACCGAGCTATATGGTGAGACCGGACGGTTCCGGGTACTGCAATTCTCGGGGGAAGCTGTTCAGGGCGCACTGGATCTGGACCATCCGCGCCGGGTGATCTTCGAGTATCCCCGGGCGATGATTCATCTGATGGAGGCGGGCAATCCGCATTTCGAGCGTGTCTTCCTGATCGGACACGGGATTGGTACGATTGCCGGTTATTTCGCAGAGAAGCATTTTACGGTGGCTGAGGTGAATGCGAAGGTGGTGGAATACAGCAGAACCCGCTTTGGCTACACGCAGGATAACATCCTGATCGGTGACGGCCGGAGCCTGCTGGAAGCCGCGCCGGAACGCGGCCATGACTATATCCTGCTTGATGCCTTCACCGCTGCCGGGACGCCGCCTCATTTCACCACGCTGGAGTTCTTCCGCCTAACTCGTGCCAAGCTGAACGGACACGGCCAGATCATCATGAATCTGATGGGCCGCAGCGGCAATGACCGCTTCATCAGTGCTATTCATACCACACTCCGTGAAGTGTATCCATATACCAGAACCTTTGCCCTCCCGGCAGAAGGGACCGCCGATCTGCGCAATATCCTCATGACCGCCAGCGCCCGGCCCATTCCCTATCAGTCCCGCCACATGGCCGGCTTCTGCGAGATCACTCCGGGGATCGGTCATGTGATACGGGACCGGTAATGCAGCAGGCGTGCAGGTCCAGCAGGTTCTCCAAATTCAGCAAGTGAATAAACTGATGGTTGTCTTTATAGACGGCATCCAGCACCTCTGGATGCTGGAGAATGTGATCCGGCGCCTCATCCATGTGCTCCCTTGCGAGCAGTTGCACCGCTGACACCTGATCCACCCATATCCCTACCTCCTGTCCGGATACCTCGCAGATCAGAATCCGGGAGCCGGCCGTCTGTTCACCGCTGTCCATTTCGAGCTTGGGCCGTATGTCATAGACCGGGAACAGCAATCCGCGCAGATTGATCATTCCCAGGACATGAGCCGGGGCAGACACCAGCGAATGAATCTCAGGAACAGGTACAATCTCCTTCATTTGGCGGATCGGAATCCCGAAATCCAGCTTCTCCAGCTTGAAGGTGATATATTTCTCGCTCTGACTATCCTGATCGCCTGCCGTAACTGTGTTCTCTTGGAGCAGTGCATCGTGGGCCGAGCCTGTTTCCCTTGCAATCGAGCCTATATCCAGGATATGGGCCACTCGGCCGTCGCCAAGTATGGTTGAGCCTGCGATATAAGAAACGTTGCCTATGTAACTTCCCAGTGACTTGATGACAATCTCCTGATTGCCGATCGTCTGATCTACTACCAGACAGACCCGCTTATCCGCGAAGCCGACGATGACAACGAACAGCCGGCCGTTCACCGTATGCTCGCCTTCCTCCACTTGCAGCATATGGTGCAGACGGACAAGCGGAAGCACCTGATCGCGGAACTGGCAGACCTCCCGCCCCTGAATGGTAACAATATCCTCCGCCTTCATTCTGAATATTTCAATGACATTAATCAGCGGAATGGCAAAGGTACTGCTCCCCAGCTTAACCAGCAGGGAACGGATGATGGCAAGCGTCAGCGGGACCTTGATCGTGAATATACTCCCCTGATCAGGAACCGTCTCAATATCTATAATGCCATTTAATTTCTCTATATGTGCTTTGACAATATCCATGCCCACTCCGCGGCCGGATAAATCTGTGACCGTACGGGCTGTTGAGATGCCAGAGCGGAAAATGAGCATCACCAGCTCTTTGTCCGTCATACGCTTCACTTCATCAGTGGTGACGAAGCCTTTACGCACAGCGGCTTCTTTGACCTTGCCGGTATCAATGCCCCTGCCGTCATCGGATACCGTAATGACAATCATGTTCCCTTGATGACTTGCCCGCAGAGTAATGGTCCCTTTCCGCGGCTTGCAGAGAGCTGTACGTTCTTCCGGCAGCTCCAGCCCATGGTCCACGGCGTTGCGCAGAATATGGATCAGAGGATCGCTGATCTCCTCAATGAGGCTGCGGTCCAGCTCGGTCTCATTGCCCTCAATGATGAACTCGATCTCCTTGTTCGACTTCTGCGCCAAATCCCGGATCATCCTGGGGAAGCGGCCGAACAGATGCTCCATCGGCAGCATCCGGGTCTTCATCATCCCCTCCTGAAGATCGCTGATGACCATATTCAAATGTCCTGCGATATCATTAAGCAGATGAACATCACTGTTGTTCTTGAACTGCTCGCTCAATCTGGAACGGACACTGTGCAGCCTGGTATTATCTATAATCAGCTCTCCTACCAGATTCAGCAGTCCCTCCAGCCGCTCCACATCCACACGGACAGTCTGGGCCGCATAGCCGTTATTTTTCTGAGCCTCTTTTCCTTCGGTGAAGGTGTCGAGGTTTGCTTTCGTAATAGGATCTGTATGTATAATTTCAATCTGTGAGATTTCCTGCAGAGAGGACATCATATCCTGCCGGGACTGCTGCGTAAGCAGAATATATGCAATAGTACCGGAGAACTGCGCATCCCTCTCGAGGGCTTCCAGCTCGGGGAAGGTGGCAATAACCTCGCCCGTTTCCCGCAGCTTGGCTTCTACGAGCTTCGCTCGGACATATTTCATCGGCTCCTCAGCAGCAAGTTGAATATGAACCGCCATTGCCGCAGAGCCTTGATCTATAGCTGCCTGGATCTGCTCTTTACGGATATCATCGAAGATCATATCCGGCACAGGCCCCGCTTCTCCCTGCGGAAGCCCCTCTGCAGCAGGAGCGGGAGACTCGGCTGCTGTCTTCCGCAACTCTTTTAACCGGCGCAACAGCTCTGAGATGTCCCCTTCCTCCAGCGCACCGCTCAGAATGGATTGACGAAGCTCCTTAATGAAATCTACGCAATCAAAGAGAATGTTCAATAACTCGGAGGTTACGTCCAGCTGTCTGCCCCTGAGCAGCTCTAACACACTTTCCATCTGATGCGTCAGCCGGTTAAGCTGCTTGAAGCCCATGACCGCAGATGAGCCCTTGAGCGTATGCGCGCCCCGGAAGAGCCTCTGAATAATGTCATTCTGATACCCTTTGCTCTCCAGCATGAGCAGGGCCTCATCCAAATACCGCAGCTGCTCGTCCATTTCATCCAGAAAAACGCCCAAATACACCATATTATGAAACTCGTTCATCTCAGTTCTCCTCCCCGCCTTCATGCGTTGGCCTTCACCCGTCACTTAACAGACGCCCGATGTTCAGAATGCTGATCAGCTCCCCGGCACACATGCCGATCCCGTCCATGTACTGCACGCCCTGCACTTCATGGGATTCCAGAGGCGGCTCTACCTCATGAAAGGAAGCCACCTTTTCTACGGAATCCACCATAATCCCTATGGCCTCCTGCCGGTAATGTACCACTACGATCCTTGACCGGGTATCCGGTGGAGATTCTGCCAGGCCAAACCGCCTGCACAGACTGACCACCGGTATAATTTTGCCGCGTAAATTAATCACGCCCTTAATAAAAGACTTGCTGTTAGGCAAGGCTGTGATAGGCTCCATCTTGATAATCTCATTAATCTCCCGGATATCGATGGCCAGCTTCTCCTGTACCAGCCGGAAGATGATGTACTGCTCCGTTCGTGCAGCCAGCATGGCTTACTCCCCCTCTACAATCTGAACACCGAGACAGAGCTATTCAGTTCATCCGCCAAAGAGGCGAGCATTTGCGAGGAGGAGGCCGTCTCCTCGGCTGCTGCGGCGGATTCCTGGCTTCCGGCCGCAATGGATTCAATCGAGAGCAGCACCTCGTTCGTCTGCGCCGCCTGTTCCTCACAAGCCGCAGCGATGCCTGTAATCTGCTGGGTAGTATCATTGACGCGGGTAACGATACCATCGATCAGCCGCTCTGTACGCTCGGACAGGGCCGATACGTCACTGACAGCCTGCACACTCAGAACCGTATTCTTCTGCATCACCCGGATGATCAGGGCAATCTGTTTGGTCGCTTCACTGCTCCGTTCAGCCAGCTTGCGGACCTCATCGGCGACAACGGCGAAGCCCCGTCCCTGCTCACCGGCACGCGCTGCCTCAATCGCTGCATTGAGCGCCAGCAGATTGGTCTGCTCGGCAATCTCATCAATCACCTCGATTATTTCGCCGATCTTCTGGGAATCCTGCTCAAGCAGTTCCATCTTCTCCGACAGATTACTCATACCAAGGCCGGATTCTCTTACCGCAGTGCTTCCCTCCTCAGCACCCTGACGCGTCAGCAGCGACAGCTCCGATGCCTGCTCGGCATTCTTCGCAACCTCATCGATGCCCCGGGTCAGATCCTGAACCAGCTGATTGATATTTTGCGCCGCCTGGGCCTGGGATTGGCTGCCGCTGGCGATTTCTTCGGTGGTTGCCGATATTTCCTCAGAGGAGGCCGCGACACTTTGCGCCGCTTCGACCGTCCCGCCAATCAGCTTGCGCAGGCTGGTAATCATCTCATTGGCTGCTGCGGCCAGCCGGCCGAACTCATCCCGGTTCTTGATCGTAATCTCCTCCCTGAGGTCACCGCCTGCCATGCGGACCATCGCAGCGAGCAGCTTGGATACCGGACCGACGATGCCCTGCGAGATCACGATGCCCAGCGCAATGGCTGCAAGTGCCGCAAGGATGGAGATGATCAGGATCATCAATCTTCCCGAGGTATAGCTGGCAACCGTAGAGTCGATCCGTTCATCTGCACCTTCAATTACATTACTGGCGGCCAGATCGGCGGTATCCTGAGCCTTCTGCAAATCAGGCAGTGCGTCGATTAAGACGCCGTAGGCCTGCGTATTCTGATCTTTATCCAGCAGGTCATTGACTTTGGGTACGGATTGGTTATAGTTATCCACGCTCTGCTTAATGATCTCTAACGCAGCCCGTTGATCCGCATTCAGTGCGAGCTCTCCATAGACCTTCATCCGTTCAGCAATTTTGTCCTGATCCGCTTTAATAACTGCCTGAATCTCCTCCTTCACCGAATCATCGGTTTCGAGGATAAGCTTGAACAGATCACCGCGCAGCTTGTACAGCTCGGTCCGGATCTCAGCAATATTGACGAGCGCGGGGAAGTTGTAGCTCTGCATCTGTACAGAGTTGCTGTTCATGCCCGCCATTTTCATAATCGATAGCCCGCTGATAAATATAAGCAACGCTACAATAACCAGAAAGCCTCCCAACAATTTGGTGCGGATGTTTAGTTTCAAATGAAGCACTCCTCAATATGTATTTTGTCGAGCCTACAAAGCTTCCCCTATTATGTATAACGTAAGGCCTCTGCGCCTATCGCCATTGGTTCCTAAGTTTCGACATAATCTTCCTGTTTTCTACAGGCCTTCTTTCCTTTATCAAGTGGAAACGGCTTTGCCGTCCTTTTAAAGGACGGTACCGTTTCAGCGAGGAATAGAAGGATAATGTATAGCGTGAAACCCATAAATTCTTATATTTGCACAAAAAAAGCAATGTACGCTTACATGCTGCGTAATCATTGCTTTTATAAAGAATCTTTTTTGCCGGTAGCTTGATATATTTGCGAGATCGCCTGTGATCTGCTATGCACACCAAGCTTCTCGTAGATTTTGGTTATGTGATTCTTGACAGTATGCGTACTGATAAACAGTTTCTCCGCAATTTGCTTGTTATTGAGGCCTGTCAGCAGACCATCCAGGATATCGTTTTCCCGGGTAGTAAAACGTACGCCTCCCTCTTGCTGCACTGCAACCGGCGGAGGAGCTATCAGTTGCTCAAAGGAACGCATAAGTGGCTCGGGCACGGGTATAGGAAGTGTTTCCTTCCATTGCCTGCCGCCCTGCTCCGTATACTTCGTGAGCATAAGCAAGACCTTCGCCAAGTACAGATGGGAACTTTCTCCTACATCCTCTTGCCCATTGTAATCCGTCAGGTAATAGTGCATATGGCGCAAAACACATACAGCAGGAATATCACCCAGGTATTTGATCAGCAGCCCTATAGGATATGGAGCAAGGAGCGCGGCCTGGCCAATCCATTCCATCTCTTCCGCAGAGTGACTTAACGGCTCCAACAAGTCCTGTGCAAGCCTTCGGATATCTGCAGCTCTGCTATGTACTACCGGCTGCTGTATCAGCAGATTATCCTGGAGCAGCCGCATGAAGTCAGTTCCGGAGGGCGTGTTCTGAGGCTGCTGGGCAAGCAGCTTGGTCACTAGCAGCACATTGGTCATATGAAAAATCGTTTCATATTCCCGCCGCTGCCCCTCATCACTGAACTGGACCGTGAATAACCCCAGCAGCCTTTGTTCAAATACCATAGGATGCTCTACCAGCTGCCAGCTCTTCCATTCCCGCCGGATCGGCTTGTTCAGCAGGTTGAACCCCGGTATCCCGTCAGCGAAATAGATCTGTTCAGCATCTTCTGCGTAGACGGTGTACAGTTCATTTGGAGCAGAAGAGGAAGAATAGATCCTCAGTCCGGCCTCGTCAGGCGTATGTAATAACAAGCACATGAACGGACTGCCTAGCTGCTGCTGGAAAAACTCAATGAACAGCTGCAGGTAATCCTCCTTATCCTGAGTAACCAGAATCCCTTGGACAATTTCTTTATAGGCATCATGCCTCTTCCTTTGACGTTCATACAGCGCTTCGCTCTCCATATGATACATGGAAGCAGCGAGCTGATGGGCCACCAGCATACCCATATCAGCCTGCTCCTCCGTCAGCTCCGGGCGGACCGGGTCTCCGGCATACAATAATCCATACAGCTTGTCCTTGTATTTGATGGGATAGCAGATTAGCACCTTTGGCCTTACCCCATGCGCAGCAAAAAAAGAAATCCGCAGATCGCGGTCAGCATTCCTCCAGTACCCCATTTGCTTGGAGAGCCCCACCTGTCCCAGAAATCCCTCACCGTAAAAAAAAGAAGCCCCCTGCAGGGAGTTATCCTTCGGCATACCGGTTGTCTCCACCACTGTGAATTGGTCCCCGTCTGCAGCATTACTGGCATAGCCCGCAAATTCCACTCCCAGAATACGTACCACAATGCCCAGTATTCCTTGCAGCCACTCCGGGCTCGCCGGGTCCAGCAGATAAATCAGATTCATAAGCTGCAGGTCATACGCAGAATATTCTCCGCCCTGCTCCCGTTCAAGCAGAGCCTGCACGGTATCAGCCAGTATATCCAATTGGCTGATAATCCTGGCGACGCCCTCCTGATCCAATACCGGTACCTTATCCAGAGCCTGAATCCAGTCCTCGCATTCTCCGGGGGGAACGGTTTCATGAATCCTGCCGGTAATCAGCTCTTTCGTACAACCGTCCACCCAGACGCCTGTCAGAATATAATAGGGCCTTTGCTTACAGATCCCGATGGAGGTAATCAGCATTTTCAGCCCGGAGCGGGTTTCATAGACAATAGTTTTCGATACATTCCTGACCTTCTCCAGCAGGTTCGCAATTGCATGTTCAGCGGTTGCACAAGGAGAACCGAACAACAGAGATGCCATCTCGGTTAAGCCGGAGGGTTCTGTTATTCGTTTGTCCGCTTGATCGGTAATAATAATTGTCAATCCGCATAATGATGCGTATGCGTCTTGCAAAGACTGCAGATTTCGGCGGAGCTTGTTCTTCATTGCTTATTCCTCGCTTTCCCCTCCAAAATTCGCCATTGCAGGACCCATTCCCTGCTTTTCCCGCTTTCCATTCTACAAACGCAGTATTATTGACCGGGAATCCGGGCAAAAATATGCGCGAATGCGAAATTAATAATCTGCTCAACTCGCCCGCCGCTCTCTGATCTCCATTCAACTGCCTTCCCGCGATATCTAGCGTGACCCAGATTATGCGGCCGCCCAATGTGATCGGTTTTTCGATTTCATTTGGTCCACGCACCCCTCGCCAGCCAAATGTAATCGGTTTTTCGATTACATTCCGCTCTCGCACCCCCCACCAGCAAAATGTGTTCGGTTTTTCGATTACATTCCGCCCACGCATCCCCGTCTAGCCATAAGAGGCAGCTTCACCTTCCTCCTCCCGCGACAAAAACACCGGCGCTGAAATTCAGCACCGGTGCCTGTGGCATTGCTCTATATACGGCTGCGGTAAGCCGTGTCCCGTCCGTGCACAATCCGTTCCCCCACCCGCGCAGCCGCTCATCTGCTCAGCTGTACCAGAATCTGCGGGTCTTTGATCTTCGTATCATCAGCGAGCAGCACGACCTTGGAGAGTACCTCCGCTGTACGCGGGTCCTCGTCCAGGAAGGGCAGGAACAACCGCCCCCGGTGCTGCGAATGCACCGGAATAATGGACAGGGCGCCCGCGGCCTGCTTGTACGCCTGGCCGCTGCCCAGATGCACAGCATACTCGCCCAGTGTACCGTCAATCCGTGCATAATTGCCGTCCAGTCGGACGTTCTCAATCTTCAGCAGCCGCAGCGATTCGCTGACGATGACCCGGCGCATCTCTACAGTCGTCAGGCTCGCTTCCGGATCGACGCCGCCGACATGGGCCACGCTAACGACCAGATCCACATCCCGCATAACCTCCGAGAACAGCACTGGCGGCACCTGATCGAGCGGCACGCCCTTGTACGTCTTCCGGTCGAAGAACTGCACTGTCTCCAATGTCGGCGCTTCGGTATCGGCCGGTGAGAACCAGTCCGCCATGGCATAGAGCCGGACGATCAGGTTCTCGGCATAGAACACCTTCTGCAGCCCTTCCTCATAGCTGACCGTCCACTGCCGCCCCTTCAGAAGGGCGACCGTCTTGCTCGGCTGCACCTGATGGCCCGCATAACGGCGGGACAGCACGCCATGGGCCAGCTCATCCTCATTCGGCAGATACAGCTCGCGGAAGACCTGCTTGAACGGCTGGCGGAGCTGACGGTCGAACAGATCCTTCTGGTACAGGCTCCATTGTCCGCTGCGGTATAGATCCAGCGGATGGGCTATCCGCAGCACAGTCTCCCCGCTCAGGGCCGTGGATTCACCCGCAGGACTTACCAGCGCCCCCTGATCCGCATCGTAATATCCCAACGCATCGCCGCTCATCAGCACCAGCTTGCTAATCAGCGGTGCCAGCACCGGATTCCGGCTCAGCCCGGCAATCTCTGCCGGCGTGAAGCCGCTGCCGGACTCCATCGACCGCTCCAGTTCAGCCCGGGCGCGCCGGAACTGCCCGGTAAGCTCGCTCTTGGCCTCCTTCAGCGCTTCAATCCACTCATGCTTCTTGAAGCGTGCGGGCACCGACTTCAGCGCCTTCCCCTTGCTGGTCACCACATAATCGCTTTGCCCTTCTTCGTCGATACTAAGCGAGACGAAGGTCTCTGCGTCCAGCTCATACGGCTCGAAGTACGCAGCATAATCATCCAGCTTGCGCGCCTCCATATCCCAGATCAGGCGGGTGACATCGGCATATCCGGCATTGCGCGCCAGGTTGCCAAGAGCAATCTGTACGGCCTGGCCTTCGCTGGCGCGGCGCTGTGCGCCGAACTTCTTGCTCTCCGCCAGGAAGCGCTGGATGAACTCATAACGCACGCGGATATCCTGCTCGCGGTCTTCTCCCAGCGGAATCAGACTATAGCTGAGCAGATGATCCTTGCCCCGCTTCTGCTCCACAGACTGCTTCATCTCTTCCAGGTTCAGCTTGCCGAGCGTGGCGTCGGCGAACAGCTGGGAACGGCGGTGGTTCGCACCGGCAGAGATGTACTTGGCACAGTCATAGAGCAGCTCGAACCGCTCTTGTCCAAGCTCCTTGTAGGCGGACTGGAACCAGTTCACATCGAAGGCGCCGTCGTTGAACTCCTGCGGCGTGATCGGCGAGTAATGCGCCACCACCGTCTCTTTTTCGGCCGAGAAGCTCTCGTTAATGTGGGCGTGGAAGTACCAGGCCCCGCTGCGAAGCCCTTCCCAGCCCAGGTATTCGGCAATGATCTCGATCCACTGCGGGGCGTACATGGCGGCTTCCAGCAGCTTTTGATCGGACAGCTTGTACTCCTGCAGCAAGGTCTTCAGGAGCTCCGCATTATCGCCCTCACGCGGATAACATACCTTGAGCAGATGGCTGAAGGACTCCTTCTTCGTAATATTGTTGCCATAGCCATACACGTACCCGCGCACGAAGGTATCCTTGTTCAGCCCTGACAGGATACGGATACAATACTCCAGGCCCTCTATCCGCTGCAGCCCCATTGTCATGCCGGTCACCTCAGTCGGCAGGTCGCCGCGCCCCAGCTCAATGGCCAGCAGACGGTCGATGATCCGTGTGCGTAGTCCAACCATCTGTGGACTGTCTTCGATCCAATCATATCTGCGTGAACTGATCCAGCTCATATGGTTGCGTGCATCCTTACTCAGCAGCAGCTCCTTAAGCAGCGTCTCTTCGCGGATGATTCCACCGGTGAAGGCCTCAACGTAGTGCTTCAGTCCGATGATGCTGTCCCGCTCTTCGCCTCCGCTGATCCCCTCGAACCGGTAGCAGGTACGGAACATCTCCTTGAACTCCTCTGCTCCGTTCCATAGCTTCTGCACCATATCGACCCACGGATCAGCCAGCACAGACAGGAAAGGCCAGTCCGCCGCAAGCTTCTCCTCCGGGAACGCAGCCATCAGCGCATTCACCGCACCATTCACTTGGCGGAAGCCCTCCGGGCTCTTGTGGTCCGCGCGGTACGCATTCAGCAGCGTCTCTACCTGCCATCTGTACTTCAGCTTGTCTACTAGCTTCAACACAGCCTCGATCTGCTCCAGCGGGTAGACCCCTGACGCGAACTCCTTGCGCCACCCGGACAGCAGCTTCTGCTTACTAAGTTCCTTATCATCAATTCCTAAGGTGTCGTAACCGTCATAGTTATCCAGGGTCTCATCCAGCTCTTCCAGGCTGATATAGAAGTTCAACTCTATCAGATCCCGGGCGCTCCAGCCGCTCTTGTCCCAATATTCAGCCCATGCTTCATGCAGTGGGTACTGCTCAAGGGCGGATTTGCCACTCTCCTCATCGTTAATTAAGTACCCCTGCAACGGTCTGAGGTTGGTGCCGATCAGCACCGTGTCCTTATACCCGCTGTAATACTCAACCTCGTACTCTACGTCGCGGTGCTTGTGGATCGTGTTGTCCAGTCCCTTAAGGAATGTATTGATCTGCTCCAAGGACAGCTTGAACACCTGATCCCAGGCGAATCCGTCAAGTACCGGCCCCTGCGTCAGCCACTCCTCCGACTGCTTGGGATCGAACAAGCCGAAGCCGTTCGCCTTGGTATACTCATTCTTCTGACTCAGCCTCGCAATCAGCTCGCGCTCCTGGTCGGAAGGCTTCTCCAGCGCCTCTGCCAGCGGACGCACTGCTTCAAAGAGTGCCTGCCGCTCTTCATCCTGGAACAACACGGTCATAATCTCCAGCCCTGCCTGCCGCTGCAGGGCATTCTTGCCCTGCACCAGTCTGTGGACGGACTCCTTCAGCGCTTCATCCGGCTGATTCAGCAGCATCCGGGTCACGCTCTGCCGCAGCGTACCGGTCTTAAGCTTCAGCAGCCCTTCGGCCATCAGCAGCTCATCCTCCGCCAGGGTTAGCCCCTGCGCCAGGTCCAGCGCCAGCTCCCGGTTCTTGATACTCTTGTCGGAGAGGCTGGCGAAGATGAATTCGCGCTGTACGGTATCCTCCGTATGCTGCACGAAGTAATTCAGCAGCTCCCCCCGTATGTCCGTGCTGAGCTTGTCCTTCAGCGCCAGCAATTCATTCACCCAGGCCGGGTCCATATCATAGGAGATCAGATAAAGCATCTTTTGGACCGGCAGATCACGGGTGTAGCTGACCTGCAGGAAATCCAGCACCTTAGAGGTACCGGTCAGCTCCCGGCTGTCCGGATTCAGGAAGATGTCCTTCAGCAGGCTGAAGTCGCGCTGCCGCTCGCTTTTATCCTCAAGCTGCGGGCTGGTTACGACCTCGATCTTAGGCCCATTATCCTTCGGTCCTCTCCACATCCGGTTATAATCATAATTATAGTTCGTCAGAATCCAGTACAGCAGCTCCGGCTCTTGCTCCTTCAGATACTTCCGGGCGCTGCTCAGGCGCACCTCCCGGTTCTGGCTGCCGGAAAGTACATACTCTGCTACAATCTTCTGGTAGGACTGGCCCTGTTCCATCAGGACATCCACCTTGCCGATCAGTTCATTCTCCTCATAGACAGCCGTCCCCCACAAGCTCAGGTAGACATGGTTGGCATTCTCGCTGGTCAGCCAGTCAGCCCGCAGCGCTTCATCCGTCAGCACCTGATAGGCTCCTTCAATCAGTTGCTTCGCCACCCGCTGGTTCTGGGCTTCCAGGCCCATCCCCGTCCATACGCCCAGGGCACGCACAACCGAGCTGTAGCGCACGAGATCATTGTCCAGAATCACTTTCAACATATACAGGTTGTTCTCTATCGTCCCCTCATCCATCGTCTCCATAATGGACTGCCGCAGTCCCTCCTGCAGCCGGGCAGCGAGCAGCAGCTCGCCAATCATCTGAACAGCAGCCTGGTTATGGCTGAGGAATGCACCTTTTATCATATTGCGGCTCAGCAGCGCCCCCTGGTTGTCCCCGTACACCGCATCCTTAAGCAGCTCCTCCATTCCGCTGCCGCTGCGGTCCAGCTCATAGGCGATTACATCGGGAACGGCAACATCTACACGGTAAGAGATACTGTAATCCTTTTCATAATCCCCCTTCAGGTACTCCGGTAACGAGAATTCAATTAGCTCCATATAGATCAGGGCATTGATTTTGCGGAGGATCTGCATCCGGTGCGCCTGAACCTCCCGGGTCCGGAACGGCCGGCGCAGATACCCTATGGAATAAGGGTACTCCACTGCATGCTTAACTATGTAACGGGCAAGCTCAACGGTATGTGTGCTGTACAGCTGCTGCATGATCCCCATCAGCGGCTCCCAGTATCCGGTAAAATCAGCCTGAGCCGCCGCAGCGCGATCATCCATGATAACAAGGAAGCGGTCCAGCGAATCCTCCCCTTCATGAAGGTAGCGGTTCTTGCTGAACTCCGCGAGCAGGCCTGCCAGCTCCGCGCCTTCCCCCTTCAGCCCCTTGGCTTTGTTCTCAACATCCGCGTACCACTGAGTCTCCCACTCTGCATTTCCGATTTTCATCCTGTCATCTCCCTCACCATAGTCTTCCTGCCAGCATCGTGAACCGGATCAGCGTCAGCTCATCGCCCTCTTCGAGCCTCAGCGGCTCATCCAGCGCGGAACATTCCGCTTCCTGCACGAATACCTTGTACAATCCGTCTTCGTAAGCAAGCAGTGCTGCAGCCGTAGCCTGCTCTACCTCAGGCTTCGTCTCACCGTACACCGTACCGAATCCGACCTTGCCGTTATCGCCCTGCTCCGCAATTTCATTTGCGGTCAGGTAAGGGATTAGATCTCCCCGCTCCTGCCGCTCCAGCATCGCCTGCACCTGCCCGGCTACAATCTCCGAGATCAACGCGCGCAGCGTCTGCGGACGGTCAGCAAGCAGCAGTTCTTTACGCTCCAGCACCGGCCTGCGTTTGCCCAGGCTTTTGACGGTTACATACAGCTTCATGGCCTTCCCTCCTTACCTCAATAGCTCTATTCGACAGATTATCTAGTTCATTACCCGATTTCCCAGAAATCAACCCGTTCCCCCGCCGAAAATTCAAATTTGTGCGGATACAGGGCATCCGGTATCTGTACAGCTCTTTTTTTGCTAAAATAGAAGGGTCGGCGCATTTCCGTGCAATCCTGGCGCCAGTCACTGAAACGGAGGCATTACCTGTGGATTATATTATTCTGGACATCGAATTCAACGGCCGCAAATTTGCCAGCGAGCATCCTATGGAGGTCATTGAGATCGGAGCGGTCCGGTTAGACGCTTCATTGCAGGTTAAGGATGAATTCTCAGCCTTAATCAGACCCATATACTTCTCCACCCTGAATTCATTCATCAAGAAAAAAACCGGCATCCCCCAAGAGGATATCGACGTCGCCAGCCGGTTCCCGAAGGTCATTACCGCCTTCAGAGCGTGGCTTGACCAGAGCGCTGACGGCGTGCTGCTCTTAACCTGGGGCGGCGAGGATATGAAGCGGATTATCCAGGATGTGCGGATGCACAAGATGGATGATGCCTACTGGATGGAGGCCACCTACTTCGATCTGCTTAAGGGCGTCCTGCGCGCCCGCGGCCTCAGTAACGACATCAGCGTCGAAGGGGCCATGGCCCTCTTCGGCCTGGAGCCTTCCGGCTCCGCCCACCGCGCGCTGGACGATGCCAAGATGACGGCGGAGATCTTCCGCGCAGTCTTCAGCGAGCTGGACTTCGGCCGTGCCCAGCACTATGTCGATACCTTCTCGAACGCAAGGGAACGCAAGACGGTTAAGATCGCCATCAAAGCCATGACCGCCCAAAAAATCGTCCCCACCTGGGAGCTGGTCGCCGAGCATTACTTCCCTGCGGAGGATGCCTTGGCGGACCCCCGGAAGCTGGCAGAGCTTAAGGCGTATTTCACCGCCCAGCTTAGCAAGAAATAACCCCATATGCCCGCGCAGCAGCGGCAATCTCCCGAGGCATAGCCTGGGCGGTTGCCGCTGTTTGCTTTTCCAGCACACGGTTACCCGCCCTGCTGTCTGGTTATTATACAAATTAAGAGTTGACCTTGCCGTTACGTCAAAGTATACAGTTAGATCTGTAAGCGGCCGCTTACCCGGCGGGAACGCCTTGAACCCGTTCTCTGCTGTATACGCCAAGACAGATTGGAGGCAGATTAGACCATGGAATATACGGTGCAGAAGCTGGGGACACTCGCGGGGATCAGTGCACGGACCCTGCGGTATTACGATGAATTCGGTATTCTGAAGCCAGCCAGAATCAGTTCCTCGGGATACCGGATCTACGGCCAGACTGAGGTAGACCTGTTGCAGCAGATTCTCTTCTACCGGGAACTGGGCCTCGGCCTGGAGGCGATCAGAGATATTGTCCATTCGCCCTCCTTCGACGGCGCCCGCGCCCTGCGTGAGCACCATGACCAGCTGCTTCAGCGGAGACAGCAGCTGGACCGGCTCATCGCGAACGTCGAGCAGACCATTGCACACACAGAAGGGAGAAGTCCAATGAGTAATCAGGAGAAATTCGCAGGCTTCAAGCAGAAGCTGATTGACGATAACGAGCAGAAGTACGGCCAGGAGATCCGGGAGAAATACGGCGCGGAAGCTGTGGAGCAGTCAAACCGCAAGCTCAGCCATATGACGGAGGAGCAGTACGCTGCCCTTCAGCAGCTTGAGGCTGATATGTTCGCATCACTGGAGCAGGCGATGGAGGAAGGCGACTCGGCAAGCGAACTGGCGCAAAAGGCCGCCCATCTGCACCGCCAGTGGCTCAGCTTTTATTGGGCTACGTACACCAAGGAAGCCCACGCCGGCGTTGCCCAGATGTATGTCGATGATGAGCGCTTCACCGCTTATTACGACCAGCGCCGCCCCGGCATGGCCGCGTTCCTGCGGGATGCAGTGCATGTGTATACTGGAGCGAAGCAGTAGACGTAATCGTTTGGCATAGCAAAGAGGTAGCCGTTCAATCCGGCTGCCTCTTTTTTACATATCAATCATCATCCTCGTCGGAATCCGTATCGGTGTACACAACCTTGGCAGTATACGCATCGACACCTACTTCTGTCTTGACCTGCCCGTTCCTGACTTCAACCTCATAGACAGCTCCTCCATGGTCCCGGTCCAGATCAATCTCGGTGATCGTCCCCTTCACAGCAGCTTGAGCCACCTCAGCCGCCTTGCCTGCGGTAATCAGCTTGCCGCCTGAGGCCGGAGCTGCCTTATGAGAGTCATCATCGTCTGCATCCTTGCGCACACTGATCACTTTTCCCGAATAGGCATCTACCCGGACATCTACCTCCTGCTTGGTCTGCTGAATTTCAATATCGTAATACGTGCCGCTGGCCTTCTTCTCCAGATCGATGCTCTCCACCTGTCCCGGAGCTGCCTTCAGGGCAATCTGCTCGGCTTTGCTTACACTAATTAACGTTTTGCTCTGACTCTTCGCGGATGCGGCTGCATCTGCCGTACTGCCCTTCAGCTCGCCTATACCATAAGCGCCTCCGAGAATAAGTGCTGCCGCCGTGATACTGCTCCATATCTTTGTCTTCAATGTTAACGCCTCCTAAGTTCATTCTTCGCTGCTTCATGTAGTAACTATAACGCTACAATCTGAGAGAACAGCGGGAGTAACATTAGAATTCGCTGAGAAAAAAACAGATACCCTAGGAATCGTCCCCATCCGGCTCTTCCCAGGTCACAGACATAATATGGCCCGAGATGGCATTCACCTGGACTACGGCCTCCCGCCCGTCTGAAGTATGAATCTCCACCAGATAATAAGCGCCTGCCGCATCAATTCCCGTATCCACATCGTCCAGCTCCCCCGGTACCTCACGCAGAGCCAGCCTGACAGCCTCCTCTTCGGAGACTACGCTCTGCGCTCCCGGGGTAGGTGCTGGTGACGGGGTAACGTCAGCTCCGCCAGATGGAGCTGGAGTAGCGGCAGACGTAGGCTGCACCGCCGGTTCGTCCACGCGCTTCAGCAGCACGATGGAGAGAATCTCGCCGGTAACTCCGTCCAGCTTCAGCTCATACCGTCCCTGCTCAGTCTGAAGCTCTGCTACATAAGCTCCAGCTTGCAGCTTCAGACTGTCAACCTTACCGGCATATTCGCTCAGCACAGCTTGCTCTGCCTGATCTCTGGATAACACCGGCTCCGAATCCTTCCCGAATATCCGGAAGGCAACCCAAGCCAGCAGCAGGAAGACCACCATACCTATGACTGCCTTGTACATTTTGCTCTTATTCCTTGGATGCTGCTTCATTGTCCACCTCCCCTGCGGTCCGCAGCCATGCGGATCGTCACCGAGGTTCCCAGGCCTACCGTACTATCCATGGACAGCTCCGCTCCGATCGCCCCCGCGATCTCTGCGGCTAGCGACAGCCCCAGGCCTGCCCCTCCGTTCTCACGGGTTCTCGCCTCATCCACTCTATAGAAACGGTCGAATATCTTCGGCAGCTCCTCCGGTGGAATTCCAATGCCGCGGTCGGTAATTACAATCATCCGTTCCTGCCCGGCAGCCTCAATACGCACGGTTATCTGCTCATCGCTGTATTTGCGGGCATTGTCCAGGAAGATGAACAGCAGCTGCCGGAGCTTCGCTTCATCGCTGTAGCCTTCGGGTGACCCCTTGACCTGAACCGTGACCTCTCTCCCGTACGCATTATGAAAAGCCTTCGCCGAAGAACGCACCAGCTCCTCCAGATCCATCACCTTCAGCTCCAGATCCCACTGCTCCGGGTGCTTCGCCAGCAGCAGGAGCTGCTCCGTCATTTCCTTCATCCGCACAGCTTCGGAATGGATGGCCTCAACCGATTCATCGAACAGCTCCGGGTGATCCCGCCCTCTGCGCTTCAGCAGACTGGCATAGCTCTCAATAACCGTCAGCGGTGTGCGCAGCTCATGGGAGGCATCCGACACGAATTTCTCCTGCTTCACATAATTGCTCTCTAAGAGGCCTATCATGTCGTTGAAGGTATGTCCCATCTCCACCAGCTCATCCTTCGAGTGTGCTTTCAGCGGAAGCCTGCGGAATTTCCCGCTGCGCTGAATCTCCCGCATAGTCGCCGTCATTTGGACGATGGGCCGCATAATCAGGCCCGACAACAGGCGGCCGGAGAGCAGCAGCGGAAGCAGCACCGCAAGCGTAGCGCCTGCAAGGACCAGCCGCAGCACCCGCAAGGTATCCATCGTGCCCTCCAGACTTTTGGTCATCTGGACATTCAGGACGTTACCGTCCGTCCAGATGACCGGAACGCTCACGAACGCATACAAGCGTCCGTCCACCCGGACCCGCTCCGCCTGCTTCCCGGGATGGTAGACCGGCTTCAGCCGGCTGATCTCCTGCCCCGAGGCTGAGGTGACCGGCGCCGGTCCGCCTCCGTCCACAGTGAGCAGCCGCAGCATTCCCTCCACCGGCACATATGCCCGGAGCAGCTCTGGTGCCGTTACCCCGTCTCCCGCTTTTCTCATCGCGGCAGCAATTCTGGCTGTCTCGGCAGATGCCTGCCCGAGCTGGCTGTCTAGTGACATCCGGCTGAACACGCCGTAGATGAACAGATTCATGAGGATAAGCAGCACGGCGAACAGCACGCTGGAATACAGATGAATGGTGCTCCTCAGCTTCATGGGGCATCCTTCAGCACATAACCAACGCCCCGCACGGTATGAATCAATTCAGGCTGGTGGTCCAGCGTAATTTTTTTGCGGACATAGCGGATATAGACATCCACAATATTCGTATCGCCGTAATAATCGTATCCCCAGACGGCAGCCATGATCTGTTCCCTGTTCAGCACCTGGCGCTTATTCTTCAGCAGGTAGACCAGCAGGTCGAACTCCCGGGGAGTCAGCTCGATGCTCCGGCCTGCACGCTTCACCTCCCGTGTAGTTTCGTTCAGCTCCAGATCCTCTGCCATCAGCAGGTTGACGGCTTCCTCTCTCCTCCGCCCCGAGGCCAGCCGCAGCGCAGCACGGACACGCGCCAGCAGCTCCTCAATTTGAAACGGCTTCGTAATATAATCATTGGCCCCAAGGTCCAGACCTGATACTTTATCCTCTACCGAGCTTTTGGCTGTAAGCAGCACCACCGGCGTATCGGGATCACCCGCCCGGATTCGCCGCAGCAGCTCTATGCCGCTGAATCCAGGCAGCATCACATCCAGCAATAACAGATCCGGCTGCTGCTCCTGGTACATCTCCAGCCCCTGATGGCCGCTCCCGGCAATGGACACACGGTATCCCTCGCATTCCAGCTCAATCTGCAGCAGACGGGCAATTCTCACCTCATCCTCCACCACCAGAATCAATTCTGTCATCGGCGCTCCGCCCCTTCTACTTGGTTGCCTCCATTGTAGGGCATGGGCAGCTACAGTTTCAAACTCCGCCCGCTATTTGCTATCTCTCTATATGCAAAAGGGTGCTTCCACCGTAATACCGGCCGGAAACACCCCTGTCTATCCCCATTCCTGCTGCGTCTGAACCGGCAGCCGCTACAAGCTGCGGTGCAGCAGTTCCAGCACACCGCGCAGCTCTGCGACTGCCACCTGCCCCGGTGCCGAAGGCTTATGCGCCGCACCGAAGGTCAGCGCCGAGCCGAAGATCTCCCCGGCCAGCCGGCTGATCACGCCCTCCCCGGCCATCGACATCGTAATGATCGGACGGTCCGCATACTGCTTCTGCATCCGGTTCGTCGCCGCCAGCAGGGTCAGCACATCGGCTGGCCCTTGCGGCATTACGGCAATCTTCGGCAGATCGCCGCCCAGCTCCTGCGCCCGGCACAGCCGGGAGACAATCTCATCCTCGGACGGCGTCCCGTCGAAATCATGATTCGAGAGAATCACGAACACCGCCTGTCCATGCGCTGCTGCAATCAGTCTGCGGACCTCTGCTTCCTCTTGGAACAGCTCCACATCCACAATGTCCACCAGCCCGCTCTCTACCGCCGCCTGGATCAGCCGGAAGTAATAGGCTGAGGAGATTTCCTTCTCGCCGCCTTCCCTGGCGCTGCGGAAGGTGAAGATCAGCGGAATCTCCGGCAGCAGGCGCTGGATGTCCTCCAGCACCTGGGTCACGGCATTAATATCTTCCACCTCCGTGAAGAAATCACTGCGCCATTCCACCACATCCGGCGCCAGTGCGATTAGCGCCTCAGCTTCTTCACGCAGCTCCGTCCGCGTCGTTCCGACCAGCGGAACACAGATTTTGGGCATCCCTTCTCCGAGGGTTATATTCTTGACGGTTACTGTACCGCTCAAACGTGTCAGCTCCTTAGCGGACCCGGAGTCTCAGAGCTTCCTCTGATGCTCCCCGCTTAATTTGTCTGTTATATAAAACGCACTTAAGGTTTGAACTCGAAGCTTGGTCGTCGCTGCGGTGAACATTTGGACTTCCGGCCGCTGTTGTCAACAGATTTCTTTGATTTTTTCCCGCTATTCGCGGATGAAATCCGTTGACAAAGGCGGACGCTACCGCTCCTACAGTTCCAAATTTCCCCTCCGCTTCTTTTTGCTTTTCGTTAATTTCTTAGTGCGTCTTATATACCATCTGCTTCCTCTATCACACACGCAATCTACTGGGTCTACAGGTCTTGTGGCTCTGCATTAGCAGCTGTCCGCAGGAACTGCTCCACCTCTTCCAGTCTGGGCAGAGAAGCAATCGCCCCCGTCTTGCCCACCGCCAGCGCACCGACAGCATTGGCGAAGCGGACTGCTTCCTCCAGCGTCCTGCCGCAGGTCAGCTGCCAGGCCAGCGCCCCGTTGAAGGAATCTCCGGCTGCCACCGTATCTACCGCTTGCACAGGGAACCCTTGGACATGCCGGCTTCCGGCAGCGTCCACGATTAGCGCCCCTTTGGACCCCAGCGTTACAATGACGTGCCGTACCCCTTTTGACAGCATTATCCGGGCCGCACGCTCTGCATCCTCCACACTCTCCACAGCGATACCGGCCAGAATCCCCGCCTCTGTCTCATTCGGAGTCAGGTAGGTAATATGGTGCAGCAGCTCATCGCTCAGCGGCTGGGCCGGAGCCGGATTAAGAATCACCGGAATCCCCTGCCGGTACGCCAGGACTGCCGCAGCCTTGCACATCGCCAGATCCGTCTCCAGCTGCATCACCACGATCCCGGCTCCGCTGATCACTGTCTCAAGTGCTTCAATATCCTCCGGCTTCATCTCCACATTCGCGCCAGGCACTACGATGATCCGGTTCTCACCGGACCCGTCGACCACAATGGAAGCCACCCCTGTAGCCTGGGATTCACTTAGCGAGATATACTCGGTATGAACCCGCTCCTGCTCCATAATCTCCAGCAGCCCGCTGCCAAAAGCATCCTTTCCCACTCTGCCGATCATCGTCACATCCGCGCCCAGCCTGGCCGCCGCAACGGCCTGATTGGCCCCTTTTCCGCCCGGAGACAGAGCGAACCCCTGACCGAACAAGGTCTCACCCGCCTCCGGCGCGCGCTCTGCCCGCACGACCATATCCATATTCAGACTTCCAATTACGACTATACTCAATCCTTTACACCACCACTTGGTTTATTGTTTGCTTTATGGTTTAGATGAAGCTTGTACATTTTTACTCCCCTTATCTTATGGCCTTCCGGCAGGTTTATCAAATTTTATTTATCGGCTCCGCAGGCAGCCAGTTGTCACCGAAACTCCGCTGTGCTTTTTAAGAATAAGTATGCTAGAATGATGGTGCAATCGCTTCCAGAGCCCGTCCTGCCTCATGGGGCAAACGTTTGCATCTTAGATACAGCCTGCAGCAACTCGTTATTATCTAAATCGCATTTAGGAGGCTTATCACGTGAGCGAGAACCATTTACCGTCAGTAGCTTATTTCAGCATGGAGTATGGACTGCATTCCGATTTCAAAATGTACGCCGGAGGCCTGGGCATTCTGGCCGGAGATTACATCAAGGGCGCGCAGGATATCGGGGCACCCATCATCCCCATCGGACTCAAATGGAAACAGGGCTACACGGACCAGAAGATTGATGCGGACGGCAACCCCTACGACTCTTACCACAACTATGTGTACGACTTCCTGGAAGATACGGGTGTCAAGGTCACGGTAAAAGTCAGAAAGACCGATGTGGTCTGCAAAGTGTGGAGAACCGACCATTTCGGTAATCGTCCGCTCTATTTGCTCGACACCGATATCCCGGAGAACAGTGATGCCTGGATTACCGGCCAGCTCTACGGCTGGTTCGGGGAAGAGCGGATAGCCCAGGAGATCGTGCTGGGCATCGGCGGCGTCAAAGCCATGCGCGCTCTAGGAATTAAGATCGATGTCTATCACTTCAACGAGGGACATGCGGCGCTCGCTGCAATCGAGCTGATCCGGGAGAAGATGTCCGGCGGCAGTACCTTTGAAGAAGCCTGGAAGGCTACACGGGAAGAGGTTGTGTTCACTACACATACACCGATTAAGGAAGGCAACGAGACCCATCCGCTGGACCGGCTGGAGTACATGGGTGCATTCAATGGCCTAACCCGTTCCCAGATGGAGCGGATTGGCGGGGAGCCGTTCAATATGACCGTCGCCGGTCTAAGGCTGTCGCGGATCTCGAATGCGGTCGCCCAGCTTCATGCCGATACTGCCAACAAGATGTGGAAGGAAGTCGCCGGCAGATCCGAGATCATCGGCATCACCAATGCGATTCACACCCCTACCTGGGTAGATGAGCGGATGACCCGTGCTTTTGAGGAGGGCGGCGACCTATGGGCCGTGCACAAGGAGATCAAGCAGGAGCTGATCAGCTTCATCGAAGAACGCTCCAGGATCGCCCTGAATCCAGAGCATCTGCTGATCGGGTTCTCCCGCCGCGCCGCTCCCTACAAGCGCAGTGACTTGATCTTCTCCCAGCCGGACATTATAGAGCCGTACCTGGAGAGCGGCAAGATTCAGATTGTGTTCTCCGGCAAGGCGCATCCGCTGGACGACAACGGCAAGCGGATCGTCAGCAACCTTGTAGCCATGATGCGCAAATATCCGAAGAGCGTAGTCTTCCTGGAGAACTACGATATGACCATCGGAGCCCAGCTGACCCGCGGCTCTGACATCTGGCTGAACAATCCGCGCAGACCGCTCGAAGCCAGCGGAACCTCCGGGATGAAGGCCGCCATGAACGGCGTTCTGAACTGCTCCATCCTGGACGGCTGGTGGCCGGAGGCCTGCATCGACGGCGAGAACGGCTGGCAGATCGGCGACGGCTTCGAGACTACCGACTTTGCGGTGCTTGACCAGCATGACAGCGATGCACTGTACGAGACCCTTCTGAACCGCGTCCTCCCGGTCTTCTATGAGAATCAGGCCAAGTGGGTGCAGATGATGCACCGCAGCATCGAGACCACCCGCACCGAGTTCGCCACCAAGCGCATGCTGGATGAATACTATAACCGTATGTATATCCCAAGCTAACTTACAGTAGTTTTTGCTCCTGTCACCCGCATCCAGTTGCTGCTGCTCCGTTACTGTTCACGAATCCCCCTCCTGTCCGCTGCTGCGGGCGGGAGTTTTTTAGGCCCTCCTGACATTTCCCATACCGCTACTTGTAGCTTCATCCGGCCTCATTATGCCCATCTTCACGCTGCTCTTAATGGAGCTTTATTTCTCACCCGCAGACCATCGCTCATATCATGAATCTATCTTCTCCCGCATACACTTAATTATAATAATTATAAAAAAGGATTGATTTTATTTAAATTCTTGCTATTATAATATTTATACTTATTCTAAAATCAAATCCTATACGAGGTGATTGTGTTCATGACCACAAACAATAACAACAAGCTAACGACAAGCTGGGGCGCCCCCGTAGGTGACAACCAGAATTCAATGACCGCCGGTGCCCGTGGCCCCGTGCTGCTGCAGGATGTCCATCTGCTGGAGAAGCTGGCCCACTTTAACCGTGAGCGTGTGCCTGAGCGTGTCGTTCATGCCAAAGGCGCCGGTGCCCATGGTTATTTTGAAGTCACCAATGATCTCTCCCACTATACGAAGGCTGCCTTCTTGTCGGGGGTCGGCAAACGCACCCCGATGTTCATCCGTTTCTCTACCGTAGCCGGGGAGCTGGGTTCATCCGATACTGTGCGCGATCCGCGCGGCTTTGCTGTGAAATTCTACACTGAGGAAGGCAACTACGACCTGGTCGGCAATAACACGCCTGTCTTTTTCATCCGTGATGCCATCAAGTTCCCGGACTTTATCCATACCCAGAAGCGCCATCCGCAGACCCATCTGAAGAACCCTAATGCCGTCTGGGACTTCTGGTCCCTCTCCCCCGAGTCTCTGCACCAGGTGACGATACTGATGTCCGACCGCGGCATCCCGGCTACTCTCCGCCATATGCATGGCTTCGGCAGCCATACGTTCAAGTGGGTGAATGCCGAAGGTGCAGCCGTCTGGGTGAAATATCACTTCAAGACAGAGCAGGGCGTCAAGAACCTCGATGTTAAGCTGGCTGCACAGCTAGCCGGGGAGAACCCGGATTATCATACAGAGGATTTGTTCAACGCCATTGATACTGGAGACTTCCCTGCCTGGAGGCTGCATGTCCAGATTATGCCTGTGGAGGATGCCGACACCTACCGCTTCGATCCATTTGATGTAACCAAGGTATGGTCGCAGAAGGATTATCCGTTGATTGAGGTAGGCCGCATGGTGCTGGACCGCAATCCTGAGAATTACTTCGCCGAAGTGGAGCAGGCTACCTTTTCCCCCGGCTCGTTCGTTCCAGGCATAGAAGCTTCTCCAGATAAAATGCTTCAGGGCCGCCTGTTCGCATACGGGGATGCCCACCGCTACCGGGTAGGAGCGAACCATAACCACCTGCCGATTAACCGGCCTATCGCAGAGGTCAACAATAATCAGCGCGACGGCGCGATGAATGCTACGAATAACGGGGGAGGCTCCGTCTACTACGAGCCCAACAGCTCCGGCGGGGCAACCGAGTCAGCGCCGCATAAAGCGGCTGCTTTTGAAGTCTCCGGCCAGGCGGACAGCGTGTCTTATGACCATGACGATCACTACACTCAGCCGGGTGACCTGTACCGTCTGCTCAGTGAAGAGGAGCGTGCCCGGCTCGTGAGCAATATTGTCGGCGCGATGACTCCAGTGGAGTCCGAGGAGATCAAGCTCCGCCAGATTGGCCACTTCTACCGAGCCGATCCGGAGTTTGGCCGGCGAATTGCAGAAGGATTGGGTTTGGCTGTAACAGAGTAACCTCTATCCACAGCAAAGAAGGGATAAGCATCGTCGCTTACCCCTTTTTTGCATGATATGCAGCTTATATTTCCAGATTCATGAGACAGAGAGATTTTAGACTAGTGGCCTGCTCCGTGATTGTTAATAGAGATATTGCCAGAGGATGCGGATAAGTGGCCGCCTGCGCTTGCCGTTGTTACCACTACGCTTGCACTAATCAGCAATACGGCTGTTAATAACGAGATCGCCTTTTTCATCTTTTAAAAACTCCCTCTCTAAGATATTTTTCATTACATTTTGATAAGATTCTTGTTGTTCTGCGGTCGCATGGCTTCGGATATGTTCATAAAACGACACAATCTTCCTAAAGCCTGTCCCGTCATAAAGTTTACTACTTATTACCAAAATATAGAGAGTCAGATTAATTGCATCATGAATTTTCTCCCTTTTATACAAATAAATTGCACTAAGATGCATGTAGTCTATGTAGTATCTGATATCTTCCTGCTTCTCTCTGCAGCTTAGTTCCTTCAATGGCTCATTGAATTCATCCAGTACCCAGTCGATAGAAAAGTTGTACTTAATGGCCGATTCCAGCACAGTAATCAAGCAGGCAAGCAGCTCCTCCTGGTCCCCTGTACGAATGAATTCAACATAATCAGGGAGAACTTCAACCTTTCCTTCCAGCAGATCAATGACGAAGGTGTTGGCTATCGCAATGTTCCTGTAGTATTCCACTTCTACGGCAGCTTCCTGATCCACATCCGTGATCCAGCTCAAATCCGAATACAAGCCTATACACTTTCTTGATTCAGCGAGGTTACCGAGCTTTTGATAGGCAATCCCCTTCATGCACGCACTGTAGCCGAGATAATACGCTATATTTTTTTTCAAATAATACTTCTTTGCACCCTGTCGATGGGAGCCGTAGGTTAGAACTGCAAGTTCAAAGAGCTTGTCTGAAATCTCGAGAATTGCCGTCCAGTTCTCCCATGAGAACGAGACTTTAAGCATGTCTGTCAAAGAGTCTTCATTCATCCCATCCAGTTCCAGCAATTTCTATCTTGCCTCCTATCATTCCATTATATTCCAATAATAACCTGCTTCACCGCTCCGGTCAATTCATTCCCGACATATATATCTCTAAAAAAGCCTTTATTCTCCAGTTGAGCTATTCAATCTAACCTTTTCGACATTTTTATTCCATATTATGTAATATCGTAGTCTGTGGCTACTGCTGATACACATCCAGCCACTGCTCCAGCTGCTCCTTCAAGCGCTCCCTGGCCGACTCCGGCTCCAGAATCTCAGCATTCGGGCCATACTGCAGAATCCACTTGATGAACTCCTTCTCATTATTAACCGTGACCTCGAACAGCAGCGTTCCATCACATTCTTCGCTCATCCGCGGCTGTACGAACAGCTCCTCTTCCTTAATGTAACGCGCCACCTCCGGATCGAATCGTACCTTGAACGTGACATTCCGGGTCCCCCGGTTGATCGACCAGGTATTTTTCAGATATTTTTTAATATTGAAATTCCCCTTATCAAAAGTGGAAGCCGTCATCTCGACCTGTTCAAACCGGCTGATCCGGAACGTACGAATTGCGCCCTTCAGATGGCAATAGCCAATCAGATAAAAGCGCTGATCCCGCGGGATCAGATAATAAGGATCAATCTTCCGCGCTGTAGTGGCGTTGCGTGACTGCGAGTGGTATACCGTCCGGATGCTGCGCTGCTCCAGAATGGCTCCAATAAGCGGCTGCAGGAAGTTCCGGCTCTCCTTGCGGTAGGCAGGGGTACCCATTTGAATAATATCCGCGATATTCTCCAGCAGACCATTCTGCCGCGATTTCTCCTTCAGATGAGTCCCCATCACCTTGTCATAAGCAGAATGAAAACCCGGCGGGATTCTATCCGGATTCAGCACAGAAGGCAGCAAAGAGAACGCCAGCGACTCCTGCTCCGAGAAATCCAGCGGATATAAAAAGAATTTGCCCATGAACCGGTAGCCCGTGCCTCTTCCCTCATTCGTAACCGGTGCAAAGTGGCTGATCACCTCAAGATCCCTGTAGATCGTTCTAATATTCACCTCGCACCTAAAAGCCAAGTCTGCTGCGGTAATCCCCGGGTTCGACTGAATGGCGTTAATGATTCTGAAAATCCGTATTACTTTGTCTGTCATAACAAATGCTCCTCAGCTTCCAAGTAAGTGTTGCCTATGATCCAATAGTCCAATAGTTATACTATATCAGTTCTATAGAAACATAACGCCCTCCCATACTATTGCAACATTCCAGCCCTTACAACAAATCACCCTAGCGGCTGAATGATACTGCTGCCTCTATACCACTCGTACACGAAGCTCACTTTTCTCCATCTCTCTGCCTTCTGACGGCCATTTGACAACTTCAGCCCTTAGCGCTCTGGCTCACAGATACTCTGAGTTCTATGTGTTCGGTTTTTCGATTACATTCGGTCATTGACCACGTTCTGATTTGCTTCTTACTTTAATGGCGATAATGGCGATGCTTCCACTTCCTATCTCTTACCAATTCTAAGCATTTTCTCTCACCGACCGGTTGAATAGCCGCATTGTTGCATATCTTGCAGGATTTCTCTAAAAATGTTACGGGCTACGCTATATTGTTGCATCAATTGCAGGAATTCCGGTGATTAGAGCAACTTAGCGCTGGCTTTGTTGCATTTCTTGCAGGATTTCAGCATCGGTCGCTTCTATTGGGCAGTATTGCTGCATTTCTTGCAGGAATTCTAAACAATGTTACGAGCTGTGGAGCATGGGGCCCCATCCTTTCATCGCAAAGGAGCAGATTGTATTCGGACTTTCGCATACAATGGGACACGCGCACTTATATCAGCCCAATGTGTTCTGTTTTTCGCATACATTTCCAAATAGCAAAAAAGTCCGCCTTCCCCATAGGGATGACGGACTCACGTGATACAGATATAAGCGGGTGATGGGAATCGAACCCACGCTATCAGCTTGGAAGGCTGAAGTTCTACCATTGAACTACACCCGCATAGGTGAAATGAAATATCGGGATGACACGATTTGAACATGCGACCCCCTGGTCCCAAACCAGGTGCTCTACCAAGCTGAGCTACATCCCGTTAGTAATAATGGCGCGCCCTGAGAGATTCGAACTCCCGGCCTTTTGATTCGTAGTCAAACGCTCTATCCAGCTGAGCTAAGGGCGCAAAATCTATATGGAGCGGACGACGGGAATCGAACCCGCGACCCTCGCCTTGGCAAGGCGATGCTCTACCGCTGAGCCACGTCCGCAAAAACATGGTGCGCGTGAAGGGACTTGAACCCCCACGTCGTGAAACGCCAGATCCTAAGTCTGGTGCGTCTGCCATTCCGCCACACGCGCACACGTTACAAGAAAATGGTGAGCCATGAAGGACTCGAACCTTCGACACCCTGATTAAAAGTCAGGTGCTCTACCAACTGAGCTAATGGCTCTCATAAGAGAAACAATCCAAAAAAGATGGCTGGGGATATAGGAATCGAACCTATGAATGACGGAGTCAAAGTCCGTTGCCTTACCGCTTGGCTAATCCCCAATATTATAATTAGCAAAATACTACGGAATCGGATGGATACTCTATACTTCGAGATATAGGATGCTCAATCCCTCATGTCTTAATACCAATTAAAATGGCGGAACCGACGGGATTCGAACCCGCGATCTCCTGCGTGACAGGCAGGCATGTTAGGCCAACTACACCACGGTTCCAAATTGGTTGCGGGGGCAGGATTTGAACCTGCGGCCTTCGGGTTATGAGCCCGACGAGCTACCGGGCTGCTCCACCCCGCGTCATTGAATATTATCTATTCGGTTAAGATAGATGGTGGAGGCTGAGGGGTTCGAACCCCCGACCCTCTGCTTGTAAGGCAGATGCTCTCCCAGCTGAGCTAAGCCTCCATGTATCAGTTCCAAAAAAATGGTGACTCGTATGGGATTCGAACCCATGTTACCTCCGTGAAAGGGAGGTGTCTTAACCCCTTGACCAACGAGCCATGCTGTGTAAAAAGTATTCAGTGAAAAGTAACGCTACGGAGAGAGAGG
The DNA here is from genome assembly GCF_038595095.1 of Paenibacillus sp. FSL P2-0089. Taxonomy (NCBI): domain Bacteria; kingdom Bacillati; phylum Bacillota; class Bacilli; order Caryophanales; family Paenibacillaceae; genus Paenibacillus; species Paenibacillus sp. FSL P2-0089. Next base: position 647,163 of record NZ_CP152006.1, on the reverse strand, counting down.
GATTCGAACCCTCGAGACGCTTGTGGCGCCTACACGATTTCCAATCGTGCTCCTTCGGCCAAACTCGGACACCTCTCCATATGGCTCCCCGAACAGGACTCGAACCTGTGACAACTCGATTAACAGTCGAGTGCTCTACCAACTGAGCTATCAGGGAATATACATATCAGGCTTGATCGCCTGAAAACTGAATCCGAAACGAATCTGCGTGTTAAAAGTTTGGATAAGCCCTCGACCGATTAGTATTGGTCAGCTCCATGCATTGCTGGAGGGCTTAACGGTCGTGTTCGGGATGGGTACGTGTGGAACCCCTCCGCTATCGCCACCAAACGGATTTTTTCCGGTCGGCTTACTCCCTGAATTTCTTCAGGAAAATAATCAACCTTCCAAAATAATCGCTACAGAAAATATCAAACCATCGGTTTAACATCCTGCCAGGCTTGATCGCCTGAAAACTGAATCCGAAATGAATCTGCGTTTGCCCTTCTTACGGGGCCCCCGGAAAGTACTCGGAATCCGCTTCGTCAGCTTCATCGTCACTTTTTGGGGTATTTTTTTGGATAAGCCCTCGACCGATTAGTATTGGTCAGCTCCATGCATTGCTGCACTTCCACCTCCAACCTATCTACCTCGTCGTCTTCAAGGGGTCTTACATACTGGGAAATCTCATCTTGAGGGGGCTTCACGCTTAGATGCTTTCAGCGCTTATCCCGTCCGTACGTAGCTACTCAGCCATGCTCCTGGCGGAACAACTGATGCACCAGCGGTACGTCCATCCCGGTCCTCTCGTACTAAGGACAGCTCCTCTCAAATTTCCTGCGCCCACGACAGATAGGGACCGAACTGTCTCACGACGTTCTGAACCCAGCTCGCGTACCGCTTTAATGGGCGAACAGCCCAACCCTTGGGACCTACTTCAGCCCCAGGATGCGATGAGCCGACATCGAGGTGCCAAACCTCCCCGTCGATGTGGACTCTTGGGGGAGATAAGCCTGTTATCCCCAGGGTAGCTTTTATCCGTTGAGCGATGGCCCTTCCATGCGGTACCACCGGATCACTAAGTCCGACTTTCGTCCCTGCTCGACTTGTAGGTCTCGCAGTCAAGCTCCCTTATGCCTTTGCACTCTGCGAATGATTTCCAACCATTCTGAGGGAACCTTTGAACGCCTCCGTTACTCTTTAGGAGGCGACCGCCCCAGTCAAACTGCCCGCCTGACACGGTCCCCGTACCCGATGAGGGCACTAGGTTAGAACCTAGATACGATCAGGGTGGTATCCCAACGGCGCCTCCGCAGAAGCTTGCGCTCCTGCCTCCACGGCTCCCACCTATCCTGTACAGATCGTACCCAAATTCAATATCAAGCTGCAGTAAAGCTCCATGGGGTCTTTCCGTCTTGTCGCGGGTAACCTGCATCTTCACAGGTATTAAAATTTCACCGGATCTCTCGTTGAGACAGCGCCCAAGTCGTTACGCCATTCGTGCGGGTCAGAATTTACCTGACAAGGAATTTCGCTACCTTAGGACCGTTATAGTTACGGCCGCCGTTTACTGGGGCTTCGGTTCACAGCTTCGGATTGCTCCTAACCGCTCCCCTTAACCTTCCAGCACCGGGCAGGCGTCAGCCCGTATACTTCGCCTTGCGGCTTCGCACAGACCTGTGTTTTTGCTAAACAGTCGCTTGGGCCTTTTCACTGCGGCCCCCTCGGGCTATTCACCCTACCGAGGCACCCCTTCTCCCGAAGTTACGGGGTCATTTTGCCGAGTTCCTTAACGAGAGTTCTTCCGCGCGCCTTAGAATTCTCTTCTCGCCTACCTGTGTCGGTTTGCGGTACGGGCACCTTCTCCTGACTAGAGGCTTTTCTTGGCAGTGTGAGATCATGACCTTCGCTACTATAATTTTCGCTCCCCATCACAGCAGCCTTAATGATGTGCGGATTTGCCTGCACACCAGCCTCACTGCTTAGACGGACATCCATCAGTCCGCGTCACTACCCTCCTGCGTCACCCCATCGCTCATAGCGGATTACGGTGGTACAGTAATTTCAAACTGTTGTCCTTCGACTACGCCTGTCGGCCTCGCCTTAGGTCCCGACTTACCCTGAGCGGACGAGCCTTCCTCAGGAAACCTTGGGCTTTCGGCGGATCAGATTCTCACTGATCTTTTCGTTACTCATACCGGCATTCTCACTTGTATGCTGTCCAGCGCTCCTTACGGTACACCTTCAACCCACATACAACGCTCCCCTACCCCAGATGCAAAGCATCTAGCCATAGCTTCGGTGGTGTGTTTAGCCCCGTTACATTTTCGGCGCAGAGTCACTCGACCAGTGAGCTATTACGCACTCTTTCAATGGTGGCTGCTTCTAAGCCAACATCCTGGTTGTCTGTGCAACTCCACATCCTTTCCCACTTAACACACACTTGGGGACCTTAGCTGATGGTCTGGGCTGTTTCCCTTTTGACAATGGATCTTAGCACTCACTGTCTGACTCCCGGCAAGAAGTAAATGGCATTCGGAGTTTGACTGAGCTTGGTAACCCTTGCGGGCCCCGCACCCAATCAGTGCTCTACCTCCACCACTCCATTCACCGAGGCTAGCCCTAAAGCTATTTCGGGGAGAACCAGCTATCTCCGAGTTCGATTGGAATTTCTCCGCTACCCCCACCTCATCCCCGCATTTTTCAACATGCGTGGGTTCGGGCCTCCAGTGCGTGTTACCGCACCTTCACCCTGGACAGGGGTAGATCACACGGTTTCGGGTCTACGTCCACATACTTAGTCGCCCTATTCAGACTCGCTTTCGCTGCGGCTCCGGCTTCTCACCTTAACCTTGCATGTTAAACGTAACTCGCCGGTTCATTCTACAAAAGGCACGCCATCACCCATAAAGAGGGCTCTGACTTTTTGTAAGCACACGGTTTCAGGTTCTATTTCACTCCCCTTCCGGGGTGCTTTTCACCTTTCCCTCACGGTACTGTTTCACTATCGGTCGCCAGGTAGTATTTAGCCTTAGCAGATGGTCCTGCTGGATTCATACGGGGTTTCACGTGCCCCGCACTACTCGGGATCCGTCTCGGAGAGAACACAGTTTAGGCTACAGGGCTTTTACCTCTATCGCGGGCCTTTCCAGACCTCTTCACCTACCATATTCCTTTGTAACTCCATGTGAGACGTCCCACAACCCCAAGAGGCAAGCCCCTTGGTTTAGGCTGTTCCGCGTTCGCTCGCCGCTACTGACGGAATCACTATTGTTTTCTCTTCCTCAGGGTACTTAGATGTTTCAGTTCCCCTGGTCTGCCTCTGCATTTCCTATGTATTCAGAAATGAGTAACTGCGAATTACCACAGCTGGGTTTCCCCATTCGGACACCCCCGGATCAAAGCTTGCTTACAGCTCCCCGAGGCAGTTTCGTTGTTCGCCACGTCCTTCGTCGGCTCCTGGCGCCTAGGCATCCTCCGTGTGCTCTTAGTAGCTTAACCAATGTGTTTTCCGTTAGGAAAATCACGGTAGCAACTAATAACTATTTCCACTTGCTTACACAAGTTTCAGCTAAAAGATGTTCTAAAACGCAAATTCGTTTCGGTATCCAGTTTTCAAGGATCAAGTTTAAAGATGAGAGCTTAAACTCTCAAAACTGACCAACGAGTGAGTAACTAGCCGACCGGCTAGATTTAAGATTTGAATGTCTTCATTGCAGAAGACGATTCTCCATAGAAAGGAGGTGATCCAGCCGCACCTTCCGATACGGCTACCTTGTTACGACTTCACCCCAATCATCTACCCCACCTTCGGCGGCTGGCTCCCTTGCGGGTTACCCCACCGACTTCGGGTGTTGTAAACTCTCGTGGTGTGACGGGCGGTGTGTACAAGACCCGGGAACGTATTCACCGCGGCATGCTGATCCGCGATTACTAGCAATTCCGACTTCATGCAGGCGAGTTGCAGCCTGCAATCCGAACTGAGACCGGCTTTGCTGGGATTGGCTCCACCTCGCGGCTTCGCTTCCCGTTGTACCGGCCATTGTAGTACGTGTGTAGCCCAGGTCATAAGGGGCATGATGATTTGACGTCATCCCCACCTTCCTCCGGTTTGTCACCGGCAGTCACTCTAGAGTGCCCAGCTCGACCTGCTGGCAACTAAAGTCAAGGGTTGCGCTCGTTGCGGGACTTAACCCAACATCTCACGACACGAGCTGACGACAACCATGCACCACCTGTCTCAACTTTCCCCGAAGGGCACCTGATGCATCTCTGCTTCGTTAGTTGGATGTCAAGACCTGGTAAGGTTCTTCGCGTTGCTTCGAATTAAACCACATACTCCACTGCTTGTGCGGGTCCCCGTCAATTCCTTTGAGTTTCAGTCTTGCGACCGTACTCCCCAGGCGGAGTGCTTACTGTGTTAACTTCGGCACCAAGGGTATCGAAACCCCTAACACCTAGCACTCATCGTTTACGGCGTGGACTACCAGGGTATCTAATCCTGTTTGCTCCCCACGCTTTCGCGCCTCAGCGTCAGTTACAGCCCAGAAAGTCGCCTTCGCCACTGGTGTTCCTCCACATATCTACGCATTTCACCGCTACACGTGGAATTCCACTTTCCTCTTCTGTACTCAAGTCACCCAGTTTCCAGTGCGACCTCAGGTTGAGCCCAAGGTTTAAACACCAGACTTAAATAACCGCCTGCGCGCGCTTTACGCCCAATAATTCCGGACAACGCTTGCCCCCTACGTATTACCGCGGCTGCTGGCACGTAGTTAGCCGGGGCTTTCTTCTCAGGTACCGTCACTCCGGTAGCAGTTACTCTACCGGACGTTCTTCCCTGGCAACAGAGCTTTACGATCCGAAAACCTTCATCACTCACGCGGCATTGCTCCGTCAGGCTTGCGCCCATTGCGGAAGATTCCCTACTGCTGCCTCCCGTAGGAGTCTGGGCCGTGTCTCAGTCCCAGTGTGGCCGTTCACCCTCTCAGGTCGGCTACGCATCGTCGCCTTGGTGGGCCGTTACCCCACCAACTAGCTAATGCGCCGCAGGCCCATCCCCAAGCAGCAGATTGCTCCGCCTTTCATTCTCTCCTCAGGAGAAAAAAGAAATTATCCGGTATTAGCTACCGTTTCCGGTAGTTATCCCAGGCTTGAGGGCAGGTTGCCTACGTGTTACTCACCCGTCCGCCGCTAAGTCTGAAAGGAAGCAAGCTTCCTTTCAGACTCCGCTCGACTTGCATGTATTAGGCATGCCGCCAGCGTTCGTCCTGAGCCAGGATCAAACTCTCCAAATTGGTATTTAGAAAGAGCGATTGCTCATTTTGAAACATCTGACGAGAATTTACATTCTCATTTTTGGATCTCGCCGAAGCGATCTCCAGATACTCACTCGTTGTTCAGTTTTCAAAGATCAAGCTCGTTGTTAGCGACGATGTTGTCGTCACCAGCAACTCTTATAATATATCACATCCAGCCGATCAATGCAAGCTCTTTTTTTAACTTCTTGTTCGAGCCAGGCGTTGATGTTTCGCGGCCAGAAATAGAATATATCACGTATAGAGATTCATTGCAAGCATTTTTTCAACCATAAGTTTAGAATGATATGCACCGCAAATGGACAGAATAACCGAATATCTAAACGTATGCTTGGAAGCCTCAAGCCTACGTCATCTAACCTTCTAGGGGGATTGTTATGGACACTCATGAATTCGTGGAGAAGTTCCAGGAGAATCAGCGTAAAGCGCTAAAGAACAGAAAACGCGGTAAAGGAACTCCTGGAGCAAGACTGGCCAATAAACAGCATAGCTCTAACAAATAACAGTGACAAGCATGCCACAAGTGGAAACGGCTTTGCCGTCTTTTAAAGGACGGTACCGTTTCAGCGAGAAATAGAAGGATAATGTATAGCGTGAAACGTATCCACTCTTCTATTTTAAAACAAAGCAGGGATGTCTGCGCGGCCAGTTACGGCTCTGCGGACATCCCTTTTGCATTCTATTCTATAGAAGCAGTAGTAATTATTTGCTTAGTTTCGTTACGCCTACAGCCACTTTCTCGATTTGTGCTTTGCTAAGAGCTTTGTCAGCGGAGCTGATGGTTACAAAACGGTCTGCGAGCTTGAAGGTCAGCATTGGCGTATCCGAAGGAGTGTACCATTTCGCTTCTGTTCCATTGGAGAGCTTCACTGTACTGCTGTCATAACCATCGGAATAGTCACGCGGCGAGACATTTACACGCATTTTATTGAACAGGAAGCTTACGCCGTCATCGCCGCCCGCAACCTTCTGGAAGGCATCTCCGCTGACCATCTGTGTCGGAGCATAGGCTGTCTCAAAACCTTGGAAGTTCGCAAACGCCTTAGCAATCTGCTCCTTCTGCGCTGCACTGTACTGTACGGCCGTCAGCTTCACAGATGAACCATTATCAGGCGCTGTGGCCCCTGTTCCAGTCCCAAGGATAACTTCATTCGTGGAGGCATTGAATGTCACCGGCACCTTCAGTGCATCTGCCATCGCCCGGACCGGAAGATACGTCGTATCCTTATAAGTGATTGGCGCCATCGTTTTGCCGTTGTTATCGACTGGGGTATAGGCCGCTCCGTTCACTTTGAACCCGATTCCGTGATTAAGATAAGCGCTGATCTTCTGCATATTCGTTCCTGCGTAGACCCCTGCTGAACCTGTAACGGCCATTCCGAATACCATCGTTGCTATGATCATTTTTTTGCTTTTCATTGAATATCGTCTCCCTTAGTTGTGATATTGTTGTGTGTGTTCCTTGCTATAGACTTATTAAACCATTAACTTGTTTCTAACTTGTATCCGGATTGTAAAGAAGTAATTCAAATGCTCACCCCATACACCTCTGTGTACAAAACATCTCTGAAATGGAGGAACTCCTTCATCGTCACCGGCTCCGGGTAGGTCATAATGCGCAGCGGAAGATCGGCTTGCCCCGTACGCAGCGGCGGCTGCATATAGTCATAGGGATTCAGGTAAAAGCCCAGCCGCTCATAGAATCCGATTCTTCTCTGCTCCAGCTCCCCGTCCGGCGGTTCTACCTCAAGCAGCACCGGCTTGTCCGAACGCATAAGGTAGCTGCTCATCAGCTTGCGGCCGATCCCTCCGCTCCGGCGCTGGGGATTCACGGCAATATGCTCGATGAACCGCAGTTCGGGTAATTCCCATGCCGCCAGAAAAGCCAGTATCCGCCCCTCCGTATCCTTGCTGGTATACAGATGATAATTCGGCTGATCCAGCAAAGCCTGCTGCCCGCTGCGGGTTCTAAGCTCACTTACCGGAAAAGAGGCTTCCATGATAGCGAATATTTCATTGAATTCTGCTTCACTAATACTTCCTTCATTAATAAATGTCTCATCGATCACTGTATTCTCGTCCATTGCAATGGCCTGCTTTCTGCCGCTTCGCTGCGTGAAGGGCTCTAATGTATGGTTCCCTTATCCGGTTAAAAATACCTTCAGGGATTCTGAACGCTTCAAGATGCTTCAAAATAAAGACTGTCACAGAACATTCTCCGCTTCCCTATGAGCCGATTAGCATCTGGTACTAGGAGAACGTGCTATACTGTAGTCAACAGATACATCATCACACTTATATAGGAGAGGTTCATTTGGATAATCAACGTTGGATCGCACCTGAATTCTACAATCTCACTTCGGAAATGGAGCAGCATCCTGAAGATAAGCTTGCAATTAAATGGTTACATGAAAATGGGAGCCTGGAGCAAATCACCTATGGTGCGCTCATGGCTCAGGCTAACCGTCTCGCCGGCGGACTGGCCGGTCTCGGACTTACGCAAGGCGACCGGGTCCTGGTCATGGTCCCCCGCCGCATCATCGCCTATGCGATATATCTGGCCTGCCTGAAGCTGGGACTGGCTGTTATTCCTTCGTCTGAAATGCTGCGGGCGAAGGATCTCTCGTACCGGCTGCGCCATTCCGAAGCGCGGGCTGTTATTGTCTGGTCTGAGGTTACCGGAGAAGTGAACAAAATCTCCGACGATCTGCCCGCACTGGACTACCGCTTGTCCGTCTCCAGCGGTGAGGCTGAGGCTGAAGAAGGCTGGATTGACCTGGAAGGTCTAATGGAAGGACAAGCTGATTCTTACCCTACGGTTGCCAGCCGCCGCGATGATATCGCCATTCTGGCCTATACCTCCGGAACCACCGGCAATCCCAAAGCAGTAGTTCACACGCACGGCTGGGGATATGCCCATCTGCGGATCACTTCCTCCCTCTGGTTCGATATCCGTGAATCAGATACGGTCTGGGCTACAGCCGCACCGGGCTGGCAGAAGTGGATCTGGAGTCCATTCCTAACGGTACTCGGCAACGGGGCAACTGGCTTCGTCTATAACGGAGCCTTCCATCCGGAGCGCTACCTGCAGCTGCTGCAAGACGAGAGGATTCAGGTATTATGCTGCACTCCGACTGAATACCGCCTGATGGCGAAGACTGAGGGCCTGGCAGAGTACGATCTGTCCAATCTGCGCTGCGCCGTATCCGCCGGTGAACCGCTGAATCAGGAAGTCATTCATACATTCCAGCAACACTTCAATATTACAATCCGTGACGGCTACGGACAAACAGAGAGCACACTCATCATCGCAGCGCTGAAGGATGAACCGATCCGGGTCGGCTCCATGGGCAAATCGATTGCTCCGGGCATTGTCGAGGTGATCGACGAGGATGGACATCCGCTGCCGGCCGGAGTGGTTGGTGATATCGCCGTACATCTGAGCATGCCTGCTCTGTTCCAGAACTACTATAAAGATCCCGAGCGCAAAGCGAACTGCTCACATGGAGAGTATTTCGTAACCGGCGACCGGGCGCGCAAGGATGAGGACGGCTATTTCTGGTTCGAGGGGCGCGGCGATGACATCATCATCAGCTCGGGCTACACGATCGGGCCGTTCGAGGTCGAAGAGGCGCTAATGAAGCATACCCTCGTTAAGGAATGTGCTGTGGTCGCAAGCCCGGATGAGATCCGCGGGTCAGTCGTCAAAGCTTTTATCGTACTCAAGGACGGCCATGCCGGAACACCGGAGCTGACCAAAGAGCTGCAAGCCCATGTCAAGGAGCAGACCGCTCCCTACAAGTATCCGCGCAAAATCGAATACATTACGGATCTGCCGAAGACCACTTCCGGGAAGATCCGCAGAATCGAGCTGCGTGAGCAGGAGAAGAAGGCTAACCAGTAGCAGAAGCTCTTCAGTCAAGGGAGTACTGCAAGCAGGTAGCTCTCCCCACCAGCTTAGAACCTTAAAATCCCCGTTCCTACAGTGATGCAGGACGGGGATTTTTGTGTTTTTGGACGCCTAAGCGTGCAGTGCGTACCTTACTCGGACCAATATTCCGCCTCCGGGTTGAGCGCTGTGCCTACTTCGCCTTCTTTTACCAGATCGCAGTCCAGGTAGCCTTCCTCATCCAGAAAGTAGACCTCCTGCTTATAGAATTCGCACAGCGTCTCCAGGAACTTCTCCGGCGAATCGTACATTACCACCAAATCGCCGTAGTCGTGCAGCAGATCGCAGATCCGCTCCACCCCTTCTTCAGAGCGGTAATAGCAGATATAATCACTTCCATAGTTGGTCAGCAGCGGCAACACGGTTCCACCGCCGGTATATCCCTTCTCCTGCAGAATCCCTGACAGTATCTTCACTTCATGGCCGTATTCCCCGATATGAATCAGCCGGTAGCCCGGAATGAACTCCAGCAGACTGGGATCTTCCTCAGCGCCGCCTGTTCCAAGAACAGTATCATAGACCACCCGCAGAAGCGCAGGAACTTCGGGTGTAAACTCTAATATCGCCTCACTGCCCCCTGCCGGAGCCTTCCCCAGACTGGCGGTGTACCCGGGACGCAGCTGCGTGGACAGCTTAAGGAATTCCTGAAATGTAACCGTAAGCATGTAATCATCCTTTCTCACAAAAATATAGCGGAGCGATAAGGAACGCCCCTATCTCTCCGCTTGGTGCTGCCATGCTAATTAACTATGTTATTTGAGACTGGTTACTTGGCAGCCGAAGCCCACATCTTCTCCAGCCACTGATCGAAATCCGCGCCCTTCTCGCCTTCATAGGCATCGTAGATATCAACCCGCATCTTCTTCAGCTTTTCTTTGAACTCTTCGTAAGAATGGTCCTTGGGCAGGCTCTTCTTAATGCGCAGAATAATCTTGGATACCCCTTTGAACAGTTCAGCTTTGTTCTTCGATGGAACCTTGACCTCTTCGCCAAAAGCCACCAGCTTGTTATATGCAGCTTCTTGCACGGTATATACAGGATCGCTGATCATCAGGCGATTAAGGATATCGATAATTTGTTTGTGCTTGTAGCGGCCCAGCTCTTCTACCGCTTCAAGACGCGCTCTCCAGTCTGCGGAACGGCCGGCGGCTCTCTTCAGTTCGTCATAGTTCTCTGGCAGCTCTTGGATTACTTCTTCATTATTCAAGCGTTACAATCCCCTTCTTGGTTAAATCTGATATATAGAACGTTACCTAGTGCAATTCTACCGTACTGCGCTGCTTGATTTCAATCTTTTGTCCAAACATTCATGGAAAAAGACTTGGAACCACGGATTTTGACTAACGGAAGCCGTATGCGTATAGTATGTACCAAATCATCCGCCAGCCGAAAAAGGAGGCTCATTATAGATGAAAGCCATTGCCTTAGAAGTGTCCGACTCGTCCGGGAGCTTAAAAGAAATAGATATTCCTCTACCTGTTCCGGGTGAACATGAGGTGCTGATTGAGATGTATGCGACCTCGGTTAATCCGGCAGACTGCAGAATACTGGATGAAGCAAGGAATGTCAGCGGGGAACGCCCTGCTGTCTGTCCATTCATTCCAGGCGTTGTTGTAGCCGGAATCATTGCGGACACCGGCGCAGCGGTGAGCCGCTTCAAGCCTGGCGACGAGGTATTCGGTCTGAAGCCTGCTGCCGAGAGCGGAGGTTACGCGGAATACACGTGTGCCAAGGAGGATCAGCTTGCACTTAAGCCCCCGGGGTTATCCTTCGCAGCAGCCGGGGTGTTACCCGCTGCCGGGCTTGCCGCCTGGCAGGCGCTGGCTGCCGCCAAGGTCTCCAGCCGGGACCGCGTGCTGGTGCAGGACGGTACTGGCGGAATCGGCAGCTTCGCGGTACAGCTGGCCAAGCTCCGGGGCGCTACGGTGATTACTACCGTCAGCGGCGGTGATGAGCTGGATGTTGCCTGGGGCCTCGGGGCCGATCAGGCGATTCACAGCGGCGGGCAGGATTTTGCCGCGATTCTGGGCCAGAGCATCGATGTGGTGATTGATACCGCAGGAGGCAGTGTGCTAAACAGAAGCTTCGCAGTACTGGCTCCAGGCGGAAGGCTGATCTCCACTGCTGAACAGCCTGATCAGGCCTTGGCAGCACAGCAGGGAGTTATAACAGCTTATCTGTCTCCCGCTGCCGATCCCTACCAGCTGAGCGAGCTGGCCCGGCTGACGGCAGGGCGGAGGCTGGAGCCGCTGATCGGCGGTGCTTTTCCACTTAGTGAAGAAGGGCTGCGCACTGCTCATACGCTTAGCGCAAGCGGAAAGGCGCGGGGTGTTATTGCTATTGTAATCAAAGAATAGAGGGATAAAAGAGGAACATCCGGAGCATTAGCTGTAGCCATGCGAGCGCACCTGACTATACTGTGCGCAACCTCATTTCCGTCGGCCACAGCATATGATAATTTCCTCATAGAAGCTGTACAACGAATAATCTCGAATCAGGTAAGGGGCTGATTGACATTACAATGATCATTGTATTCACAGTACTGTTGCTTGCTGCAATCATAGTAAGTGTCAGGATCTTGCGAATCCGCCGCCAGTTGCAGGACCAGACGATTATTGTCTCGGACCGTCTTGCCAACTTCTATGGCCGCTCTACACTGGGTCAGGGACAAATCCGGGGTAATGGCTGGCTTGTTCTGTTGAAGGACGATCTGATATGGGAAATGTATCTGCCCGCCAGAAGCCTGATCCTCCCGCTGAAATCTATCCTAAGTGTTGATACAGCCACTGCACATCTCGGCAAAACCGGGAAGGCCGGTCAGCCACTGTTAAGAATTACATACACAGACGGAGAACAGGAGGAATGCGCCGCTTGGAAAGTAGATCAAACTCAGCAGTGGGTTAGTTCGATCAACGAGAGACGCAAGCAGGTTCATTGAAGCTCAAGCAGAAAAGATCCTCCCTCAATTCACTTAAAAGTTATGTACCAGCACAACCAGCAGTACAGCCACCAGGATACCGGGCAGCAGGTTAGCTACCTTGATCTTGGTGATCCCGAGCAGGTTCAGCCCGATGCCGATAATCATCACCCCGCCTGTAGCGGTCATCTCTGCAATACAGTCGCTCAGCAGCACATCAGGCACAAACCGGGTAATCTGCGTAGCCAGTAAAGCGATGGCCCCTTGATACAGAACAACAGGAATGGCCGAGAACATCACTCCGATGCCCAGCGTAGAAGTCAGAATCATGGCAATGAATCCGTCCATAATGGATTTAGCGTAGAGAATCTCATGATTGCCTTTGATGCCGCTGTCCAGTGCGCCTAGAATAGCCATGGCCCCTACAACGAACACCAGACTTGCCGTGACAAAACCCAGCGAGATACTCCCCTGTCCGCCGGCACCTACTCTGCGCTCCAGCCAATCGCCCGCACGGGTGAATTTGTCTTCAATGTTGATCCACTCCCCGGCTACAGCGCCGATCACCAGACTTAGGATGACAATGAGGAAATTCCCGCTTTTCAGGCCCATCTGCACCCCAAGAAGCATAAGCGCCAGTCCAATCGCTTGCATCACGGTGTTCTTCATACTCTCCGGTATCCGCTCCAGCAGCTTGCCCAGCAGAGTTCCGGCAATTATTGCTATTCCATTCACGATTGCTCCGAGCAGTACCATTCCTCAGCAACTCTCCCGTCGATTCTTTTCTCTCTTAATCTGCATTATAAGGGCAGCCGTCCCCGTGGAGTCAAGATGATTCTCTACTGGCAGGAATGATAAGTTCCGTGACGCACCTGGCGAAAAATTGACAAATTTCGGTTATCGATGGTACGCTCACTAATATCGTTCTTTTAATAGAACAAATCCGGTGCGGATCTGTTCACAACTCAGATAAGGAGCGTCCCTATGACTGACCGGAAGATTCTTGATCAGGCAAGCTTAACCAAGGAAGTACACCTTATTCTTGCACTACTGAATTCCGGAAGTCCAGATGAGACGGCGCGGAAGCATCCGCAGTTGTTCACAGAGGTGAACTGGGACTTATTCGTGGAGCTGAACCGTCAGCACAGGGTGTATCCCTACCTATATTCCAGGCTGAGCAAGATGGAGGAGCAGGTGATCCCTTCTGACGTTCTGGAGCAGCTGAAATGGCAATACCGCAGGAATACGGTACAGATGCTCCAGCTTAGCGGCGAAATGAGCAATATCGCAGGTCAGCTGGCCGAGCTGAATATCCGCTGTCTGTTCCTCAAAGGGCCGGTGCTTGGGCAGGAGCTGTACGGAGACCTGTCGCAGCGCACCTCCCGGGATCTCGACTTCCTGGTGCCGATGGAACAGCTGGAGGATGCCGAAACCTTGCTGATCCGGCTGGGCTATGAGAAGGAAGACAAGTTCGAGAGCCTGCTTGGCGACTGGAAATGGCGGGAGCATCACTCAACGTTCGTGCATCCTGTCAGTAATGTCAACCTTGAGCTGCACTGGCGGTTAGGACCAGGGCCCGCCAAAGAGCCTGCGTTCGACGAGCTCTGGCGTCATTCGCGGACCAGCAGCACCTTCGGCCAGAATGTCCGCTATCTGGGGCCGGAGGATCTGTTCATGTTCCTGGCTGTACACGGTGCCAGACATGCCTGGTCCCGGCTGAGATGGCTGCAGGACATCAAGATGCTGCTAATGGGACAGCAGCCGCCCGATTCCGCTAAGCTAGTCCGCTTACTACAACACTATGATCACAACGCCATAGGAGGACAGACGCTGATTCTGGCCAGAGAGCTGCTGGAGACGCCGGTTGACCCGGCGCTGTCCCCGATGATGGACAACCCCAAGGCCCGCAGGCTCGCACAGGACATTCTGTTCTATCTCCCGCGCATCGTGAATTTGAATACCCCTCCGCTGGAGCCGGAGGTGGAGCAGCATTTCAACCGGTACCTTCCAAGCATTCTATCCACCCGAAGCCGGATGCTCCGCTCCGCCAGCTTCCTCTATCCCTATGCAGCGGATGCCAAGACCCTGCCGCTGCCGAAGCCGCTGCATTTCTTGTATTTCCCGCTGCGGCCTTTGCTGTGGAGCTGGCGGAAGGTGACGGGCGCGGAGAAGGAGATGTAGGCAGGGACAGCCATACCAAAAAGGCAAGTGCTGCGTTAGATTAGCAGCACTTGCCTTTTTACGGTTTCGGAGCCGGGTGGCGGTCAGCCAATGTAATCGGTTTTTCGATTACATTCGGGCTACAACCTCTGCGCCCATCCAATGTAATCGGTTTTTCGATTACATTCGGGCCACAACCTCTGCGCTCGCCCAATGGAATCGGTTTTTCGATTACATTCGGGCTACAACCTCTGCGCTCGCCCAATGGAATCGGTTTTTCGATTACATTCGGGCTACAACCTCTGCGCCCATCCAATGTAATCAGTTTTTCGATTACATTCGGGCCACAACCTCTGCGCTCGCCCAATGGAATCGGTTTTTCGATTACATTCGGGTCACAACCTCTGCGCTCGCCCAATGGAATCGGTTTTTCGATTACATTCGGGTCACAACCTCTGCGCTCGCCTATTGTAATCGGTTTTTCGATTACATTCGGGCCATAACCTCTGCGCTCGCCCAATGGAATCGGTTTTTCGATTACATTCGGACCATAACCTCTGCGCTCGCCAATGTAATCGGTTTTTCGATTACATTTGGACCACACTCCCACTCAGCACCGAATGTGTTCGGTTTTTCGCCTACATTCGCGTTTAAGGTATACCCTTACCCTGCCTCTTCCTGGCCCTTCAGCAATCGGCTGAACATGCCGCCCTTCTCCGAAGCCAGACCGCTGTAGACACCCTGCTGGATGACCCGGCCCTGGTCGATGACCAGAATCTGATCGGCTCCACGGATCGTGGACAGGCGGTGGGCGATGACGATGACGGTCACGGAAGCCTTGATCCGCTCCAGCGCCTCTTGAATCCGCTGCTCGTTCTCGGTGTCGAGCGCG
Organism: Paenibacillus sp. FSL P2-0089; assembly: GCF_038595095.1. Classification (NCBI taxonomy): domain Bacteria; kingdom Bacillati; phylum Bacillota; class Bacilli; order Caryophanales; family Paenibacillaceae; genus Paenibacillus; species Paenibacillus sp. FSL P2-0089. The sequence continues at coordinate 631,948 of NZ_CP152006.1, read as the reverse complement.
CTGGTCGCCTCATCGAGTACCAGTATCGACGGCTTGCGGATAATGGCGCGCGCCAGCACCAGGCGCTGCCGCTCCCCGCCCGACAGGCGGACACCCCGGTCGCCGAGCAGTGTATCCAGTCCGTCCGGCAGCTTGCGGACGAAGTCCGCCGAGGAAGCAAATTCCAGCGCCTCCCACAGCTCCGCTTCCTCCGCATCCGGCTTGATCATCATTAGATTATCGCGGATGGTCGCGTTATACAGGAACGGGTCCTGTGCCACATATCCGATGGACCTCCGGTAGGACAGCAGCCGCTCCCCTCTGACCGGCTGATCATCCGCCAGAATCTCCCCGTTCTCCGGCTGCATCAGTCCCATGAGCAGATCGACGAGCGTGCTTTTGCCAGCGCCTGAACGTCCGACAATCGCCGTCATCTGCCGGGCGGGAATCCGCACATTGACGTTCTGGAGCGAATATTGCGGCTCGTCCGCATGATAACGGAAATCGACATTCCGGGCCTCAAGGCCTTGCTCCAGCGTCATAGGCAGCACCCGTTCTCCGGCTTGATCCGGTTCATGCTCGACAGCGGCCAGACATTCTTCCTGCAGCGATTGCAGTTGTTTGAAGGATGGCACTACTGAGGCCAGCTGCTCCAGCAGCGACTGCAGCGTCGAAAAGGTCGGCCACAACCGGGTGAAGACGAGAATGACCAGCAGCAGATTCGGCCCTTCCACTTGCATGAACCGGAAGGATACGAAGATAAATACGGCAATCAGCAGCGTGGAAGACAGCTTATACAGGAGCTGGGAGTTAGAGCGCAGGCGCGTGTAGTCAAGCTGCTCCTGCTTCACCTCGCCGGTGAAGACATGCAGCCATTCGAGGCGGGACTGCTCCAGATTATTGCTTTTGATATCCTTGATTCCGTTCAACTGATCGGTAATGCCGCCTAGATACGTCTTGCCCAGCTCTGTGCTGCGGCTACCCAGCCTCTTTGCCTTACGGATGAACCGCCGGGAGAAGATGGACAGCAGCGCCGCGCAGACGAGAACCGCGAGTGTCATCTTGGGGGACAGCCAGAAGGCAAAGGCAATCTGCACCAGGGTGAACAACAGCGACGTGAGAAACTGCAGGAAGCCGCTGATACCCGCCAGGACTCTGGCCAGCTCGGTGGTCATCATATTGATCAGATCAGAGGTGCGTTTTCTCAGAAAAAAAGACCACTGCGCCCGCAGCAATGCGCTATAGACCTCAACCCGCAGCTGCCTGCCATAGGTCTGCTGAATCTCGACATTGCGGATCGCCACGAACCTTGCGATCAGATTCTGGCAGAGCACAATTAGAACATAACTGCCCAGCACCAGCAGCAGCGCTGTGGACTGCGGCAGCTCACTGATGAATCCGAGCATGGGAAGATGATAGCCCGCCGCCGCGCCGCCCAGCTGAATGCCGGCCATGCCGAGCATGGGAACCAGCAGCAGAATGGCAGAGCTCTCCAGCAGACCGCTGATCACCATGCCAAACAGATTAAGATACAGCTTCATGCCCGACAACCGCTGAAGCTGCCGGACGTAGTAGATTATGGCTTGCATGGACCCACCTCGATTACTCGGCTTGTAACACCTTCGCGAACTTCTCCACCACCACGAAGCCCTGCATCGCATCATCCCCGGAGACATAATGGGCTCCGCTGCGCAGCCAGGCGTGGGCAATCATTTGTCCCTGCTTATCGCGGGCGACCCCCATGTAGAGGGTGCTCTCAATGCCCCGCTTCTCCAGCATCTTCAGGGCGGCTACCGCCCGGACCATACAGGTGCTTTTCCAGGGAGTATAGCGGCTCATCACCCGGATTGCCTTGGTAATCTGCTGGATGCGGCGAAGATCGGAAGGCTTGGATACTGCGGGACTCTCCAGGGATTTCACCCCAAGCTGAGGGGCGGTCCTGGCAAAGGGGAACAACAGCTGGATTCGGACCAGCAGCAGCCGCCATAATGTCTCGGGAAGCAGCGCAAGCAACGCCTTGTCATGCACCAGCAGAAGACGGAGCCTCCGGAGGGTCATCATGGTCCGCTAACGATGGAGACCAGATCCTCATTCAGCAGATTCTGTACAAAATCAATGACATCCTGCTGCGCCACCTCTGCTGGCACCTCAAAGATCTCCTGCATCTTCCCGGCAATCTGCTGAATCGATACCGGTGAAGCCAGCGCTTCCCAGATCTCACCGCCAACTTCGCCGAGGTTGTAGTATTTGCCGTTCTTCACATTCAGCATGACCTTCTCGCCGTCCATATCACTTGCGATATTGCCTTCCCGTTGAACCAGTACCGAATCCGGCGACAGCACTTCTGTAGTATTCATATTCATAGGTTCATCTCCTTCACCTTGGGCATAATCGTCTTCATAATCTTTTCCGTCTGCTGCGGTGCACTGAAGCCCTGCTCAGGGCGGGTCAGCCGGTACATCGGCAGCCGGTTTACGAACGAGGCCAGCAGCCCGAAGTGCCATTCTCTGACACCCATTGGGTCGACCAGCGCTTTTTGATAAGTATGATTGTATAAGGTATGAAGCCGGTCCAAGCCGCTTATCGCCTCTACGGCCACCGGCCCGTCCTGCACCACAGACAGTTCAAAGATGCCGGCCAGCGGCAGCGGCTCACTCTGGAACCGGTCATGCACCGGTACGGCGAACTTGGTCTCACGCTGAAACAGCGGACGGTACGCAGACGAATTCATTCCCAAATAGTCCAGGCTCTGCTGCCACAGCTTCTGCTGCGGATAACCTGGAACAGCCAATGGATGTCCATTATGCACCAACACGGGAATAACGTCGTCACTGACCAGGAGATGCCCCTGATCCATCAGATAGGAGGCAAGCGTGGATTTACCCGCACCTGAACGCCCCACCAGCGCATAGGCCTTATTGTCCAGCACAAGCGAGCTGCCGTGCAGGGCCAGTATGCCTTTTTGCATCAATACTACACCCATACAGCTGCCCAGAATGAACAAGCGGATGCTATCCAGATCTGCGCCTGCAGCCGGAGAGACTGTAATCGTACTGCCATTCTGTATCGAAAAAATAGCGGTGCCCTTCACCATGAACATCACTTCATGCGCCGCGATGCCCAGATTCGGCGTAATCTTCGGTATCGCTTCCCATCGCTCCGCCAGACGGCCTTCAACTACTGACAGGTTCCCTATCCTTCCAGGGTGATCTGTACGGGGAAGTTCTGGTAGCGCGAACTCACTGAGGATTTGCAGGCCAAAAGCCTTATAACCGAGGCATTGCACTGTGCCAGCCATACTGCTCACTCCATCTCAGTCAATTTCACCCGTTGTCTTGCGGATGACAAGTGGAAACATTACTTCGGATAAAGGGATAGCCCTGATCCCCCTCCAGCAAGCTAAGAGGGATTAGGGCTGAGCGGTAATGCAGGAAGACTAGGAGTGACTAACGATTTCATCTGGATCGGCTTGGAACGCATCGGCAATGGATACCCCCGGGCCAGCCATAGTCATTTTCACATCCAACACTTCCAATGCAGGCTTGCTGTATTCCTTTTTCATCTTGTCACCCCCTTTCAAGAAACGTCCTTCAGGAGAGCCGCTTCAAAAAGCGGTAAAACACCAGTCCTCTTGTAAGAAGGCGGAAATCCGTGTTAAAGATTAATAATGGTTCGGGCTCACTACCCAGCCGGTCCAAGCATCCGGCGAGCCCGGGACGATTCAGATAAGACGAAGTACGGGGGTCTTGCAGCATCTCCCTCAGCTCCTGCTGGAACCTTTGCCACTCGGGCAGCATACGTGTAATGCCATCCGCCCCCTGGATACCGCGCCGGGTCTGGTTAAGCCTGACCTTATCCGGCAGCCGCCCTTCCATCGCCCGGCGGATGAGCGAGCGGTCCATTCCGTTCTGGACGTATTGCTCCTCAGGCACCGACATACAGAAGTTGATGACACGCAGGTCATTCGTCGCATCCCGGTCCCATACCCTGTACTTCAGCGACAGCTTGGTAGCCGCCGTTCCGTTCACATTCCAGACATGCGGCTGGCGGAAATGCTCTCTGCGGATATCGTACACGGTCTGGGAAGCAGGCGACTGGTCCAGCTCCTTCAGCCGCTCCTGCACCCCGGTCCGCCGGGCAAATTCAGGGTGGATCAGCTCCGGCGGAGCCTCCTGTCTCCCGGCCATCAGCTGGCCTAGAGCGGGGAACACCTTGCGCCCGGCTATTTTCAGCATTCTTTTGCGGCTTACTCCCATCGAATGGCTGTACAGCTTATTCTCCCGGTAAAAGCGGAACCAGCGGAATTCACGCAGCAGCTTCGCCTGGTAATCCAGCGCCGGTCCCCAGGAGATACTCCAGTTGCCCCGTTGTCCGCTAAGCAGCACTCCAGCATTCTTCATTCCGGCTTGTTCATATATGCCCCTCAGCCAGTAAGAATTCTCTATGAATTTGTAGGGCATCTCCATAATATCGAGCCATTCATCGATTTCGCCATAAGAGCTTCGGTCAGGAAAATTGTAAAAGCTAGGCTCAATGTTCCCGACATAGTCGATGGTCTCCTGAATATATGGACGCTCATCGGTCACCCGCTGGCCCAGCTTGAACCCTGTAAAGTGATCCAAAGGATACGAGCTGAAGGTGTGGAGCGGCTTGCCCGTGCGGCGAAGCTCCTGTGCCGCAAAGCTCACCACCGCCCCTGAGTCCAGTCCGCCGCTTAAGTTCGCACCAGCTTCAAGGTGGGTACGCAGCCGGTCCCGGACTGCACGCCCGAACACCTCACGGAACGCTTCCTCATACTCGCCATTGCTGCGCAGCCGGAGTGGGGACGGAGTCTGGAAGGTGTAATACCTGGAGAATGTAATCCCCTTCGGGCTTACTGTCATTGAATGCGCCGGGGGCAGCTGCTCCACACCCTGATAGACCGTGGAGAACATATCCGCGACATCCATCCGGCCCTGGCCCGCCAGATATTCCGAGATCCAGCCTTCATGCAGCACGCGTTCTCCATCCATTAGCGTGAGTAGCGGATGAATCACGGTGCAGAAGGAGAACTGTCTGCCTGAGCGGTGGAAGTACAGCGTCCGGCTCCCCGAGAAATCCCTCGCTCCAAACAGCGTCTGCCTGCCGGCATCCCAGATCATGAAGGCAAAATCTCCGACCAGATGCACCGGAGCCTGATCCCCCCATTTCTCATAGGCCAGAAGAATCAGCAGGCTGTCCGGCATCGACTCCTGATCCTCCCGGACAACCTGAAGTTGTCCAAAGAGCTCGCTGCGGTTATCGATGATGGCATCCGCTACGATCGCCAGCTTCCGCTGCGGATCATAATAGGGAAGCACCTCGCCCCGGGACTGCGGGGTAATCCACTGTGCGTGGCACCCGAGGAACAGCCCCTCCGTATTCCAGCCCCGGGCATCATCCGCCGGATAACGCTGCAGCTCCTGCATCAGGCGCGGACCGAGCTCCGGGTCCAGCGGCCCATGCTGCATAGAATAGATCCCGGCGATTGCACTCATGGGTTACCTCCAGCTGTCTATAATTTCGCTACCGTTTCAGTACTAGGTTCATTACAACAAGTTCTTAATAGTGAACACTTCTTATTACCTAAGATAACGTTCTTGCCATTAAATGTGAATAGTACCAGAGAGTACTTTTAGGTATCCTTTAGCGTATTGACTTTAGTTAAAATCTATGGTATTGAAACCCTGAAATATGACCTATGGTATATAATGGCTTATACTAAAAGTAACTGATTCACCAAATACTCTCTATAGGAGCTAGATTTTATGAACAATTATTCAATAGACCCCATCCTGATTCCCGTACCGGAGAGCTTCGAAAGCAGCCGCCTGCAAATCCGTGCAGCACGCTGGGGGGACGGCCCTGCTGTAAACGAAGCCGTTCGGCAAAGTGCCGCTGAATTAAGCCCTTGGATGCCCTGGGCCCAGCGTATCCCTTCTGTAGATGAATCGGAGGTGTCCATCCGGAAATCACGGCTGCAGTTCCTGGAACGCAGCGATATCCGGCTGCTGCTCTTCCATAAGAAGACAGGGCAGCTTATCGGGAGCAGCGGCCTGCACCGGATCGACTGGCAGGTGCGTAAATTTGAAATTGGATATTGGGTACACACCTCATTCGCCGGTCAAGGTTACATCACGGAAGCGGTGAATGCCATTGCGGATTTCGCCATACAGGAGCTACAAGCTAACCGGCTGGAGATCCGCTGCGATTCCCGCAATACGCAGAGCGCACGCGTAGCCGAACGTACAGGCTTTACGTTGGAAGGTATTCTGCGCAATGACAAGACCGATGTACAGGGGAGCTTGAGAGACACAATGGTCTACTCAAAGGTTCGCGGGGTTGAATATTAAGGGGGATTTAGTATAGTTGGGGTTAAACTTTTACCAATACACCGAAGGAGAAACTACCTATGAATACTCTTCAATTTGTCTACAATTATAAAGATCATGAGCCGCTGCGGAACAGCTTTTTCGAGCTGGCAAAAGACACGTTCGAGCTGGAGCTGGAGCGCTGGTATGAGGAGGGCTTCTGGACGGATAAGTATGTTCCTTATTCTTACGCGGAGGGAAACCGGATTGTGGCGAATGTCTCGGTCAATCTAATAGAGCTAACCATTAACGGGGTGAAATCCCCTGCTGTGCAGATCGGGACGGTGATGACTCATCCTGACTATAGAGGACGCGGCCTGTCTGGACGGTTGATTGACAATGTGCTGGAGGAGTATGGGCAAGCGTGTGATTTCATGTATCTTTTTGCCAATGAGTCAGTCTTGGAGTTCTATCCTAAGTTCGGCTTCCACCCGGTGGAAGAGCAGATCTTCTCCATGGCCTGCCCCGGGGGCACTGCCGGATCTGCGGCAATCCGCAAGCTGGATCTAGCCGACCCGCGTGATCTGAGCCTGGTCTCTTCTCTCGGAGCGCAGCGAGTACCAGTATCTGAGCGTTTTGGCATCAGCGGCGCCCATGGCCTGCTAATGTTCTACTGCCTGAACGTGTTCAGCGATCAGCTCTACTACCTGGAGGACGAGAATCTCATTGCCATCTGCCAGCAGGAGAATGGGCAGCTTGAGCTCTTCGATCTGATCAGCACACAGCCCGTCTCCTGCCGCGACATCGCCCTGAAGCTTGCGGACAGCGATACGGAGACGATCGTCTTCCACTTCACCCCGGATGACCCTGGCCTGGAATTGTCAGACAGCAGCCATTCAGAGGGCCTATTCGTCCGGACTCAGGGCGGGCAGCAATATCCTGCTAACGTTAAGCATCCGGCTACTTCCATCGCCTAGTGAAGCATCAGATTGCAATATGTGAGAACAGCTTAACTAAGTCGCTTGTTGAAGGTTTGCCCTGCCCCGATGAAGGTACAAGTGGTATGCTTAATTGCAATTCGTACAACTAAATCGTCTGATGTGCCGCCTTATCTCCGTTTAGCTGTATTTCGTACAACTAAAATGCCCTCTGTACCGGGTTCTCACCCATTCAGGCGGATTTAGTTGTACAGACTACAGTTAAGAGAGGAATTCTTTCTTTTCCACTGTTTTTAAGTGTACAGAATACAACTATCACCGAATGTTCGCTTCGGCGAAAGAACGATAGTCCATACATTACCGCATCTATGGAATGAATTCATAGGTCACAGCGTCATAAACTGCCCCTGCCGGGCCAGGTACGCTTCCTTCTCCTTATAGTCCGGCATGATACTGCCCAGGCGCCGCCAGAAGGAACGGTCATGATTCATATGCAGCAGATGACACAGCTCATGAATGATGACATAGTCAATCACTTCAGGCGGCGCCATGGCCAGGCGGTAATTGAACGTCAGCTTGCCGTCAAAGCTGCAGCTCCCCCATTTGGTCCGCGACTCCACAATCTCCATACTCTTCGGCTTCACTCTGAGCTGCGTCTGGTAGGGCTTGATGCGCTCTGCGATGATTTTTTTCAGACTGGCCGTATAGAATTTCTTCAGCGCAAGCTTCAGCTCCTCCGCATCCGCCTGCCGGTCCCCAATCAGCTCATGCAGCGCATATTCCTTCCCCAAGTACAAGAAGGCTTCTTCGTCGCCCTCATAAGCCTTAACCCTTGGCACCTGCCGGGCTGCCGCATTGCTGCGCAGCTTCTCCATAATCTTCGGGCCTAGACTTGCTACCGCACCGAGGATCGCCTCTTCACTCGTTCCCTTGGGCGCCTTAACGGTAATGAGGTCCGAGCCGTCCACCGTTACGGATAGCTTCTTGCGCTTGGCATACTGGACATATAACGTAACCATCTGATCTTCTAGTTGAATCTGCATAGCCACCATCGTTTCTGTAATTTCTAGTACACACTAATATACCGGATAACCGGATACAAACACTGCCAGATACAGCAGACCCCCCGCAATAAATAGCGTAGTGAGCAGGATATCTTTCCACTTCTTATCCTCCGTCAACAGCACAGCCGCGAACGCCAGCGGAAACGCAACAGCGAAATAACGCGGAGCAGACAGCAGCCAAGTCGGGGCCACTACATAGACGAAATAGGCGATCATGTACGCCATGTAGGCGGGATTAAGCTTCTTCGTACTGCGGAGCATCATGAAGAGAACCAGGAAGATCGCGCACAAATTCGGCAGCCACAGCCCTAAGAACGACCGGTAATCGGCATCCTTGAAGGTATTCACCGCATATTCCATCTGATATCTCGCAGTATCGAAAAAGAAGTAGAACCGCTGCGACCAGTGCTCCCGCTGATAAATACTGAACTGGAACGCGTTGCCCGTCACATTGTAATTGATGTAGAGATAAGCAAGCAGACCGAATGAGACACTCACCAGGGAGAGAACAGCCAAGATCAGCTTATTCGTAAAAGCCTTCCGGTCCATTGACCTGTAGCCAGCGGCCAGCTCCCGGGCAAATTCCACGGCAATCGGCACGGCCAGCAGAATCCCCGGGGAACGGGTGAATCCGGCCAGCGCCGCACAGAGGCAGCCCAGCAGCCAGCGCTTTTTGCGCACAAAATACAGCGCCATCAGGGAGAGCAGCAGGAACAGCGCCTCCGTCATGGGAAGGAAGAAAAAGAAGGCCGACGGGAAGATGAAGATGTACTTCACTACCCGCAGGGCATTCCTGCGCCCCATATCCAGCCGGGCCAGTTCATAAGCGAACAACGCCGCTGCAAGCGTGCAGAGATTGGCTACGGCAAATCCTGCAGCCATATAATTGCCTGTGAAGAACTGCGCCAGCTTGATCATAACGGGGAAAAACGGCAGAAATACAATATGAAATCTGGGGTCCCCTTCCGTCACATACCACCGCTCGGCAATGCCCAGATAGGACATCGCATCAATTCCGCGGATATGCCACATCTCAATGAAGCGGGAGAACAGGCTGCCGGAGCCTCCCTCCCGAAGCACCCAGAATACATAAGCCGCAAGGATTAGCAGCACCCGGCTGAATATCACCCACAGCACAATCTTCCACCAGGTCCGCTGCCGTTCCTCCGGGGAGTCGTCCGTATTCACCGTCCGCAGTTCGCCGGGGCTCATGATGTACCCGGTTATAGCGGGAATGGCCCGCAGGCCCGTCCAGATAAACAGGGCCAGACAGAGCAGGGAAGCCAAGGCCCCCGCCAGGGTCCAGGTATGTACCGACACTGCCCATACCCAGACAGCTATTATCATAACAAGGATAAAGAGCGCTGAAATTGCTGTATTGACCTTTTTCACCATAGCCTCCGGTTCCGCAAGCTTTGCGGTATTGATTAGTCTTTTTCTCATTTTCTTATAGAAATGCCTGTAGCACAATGATTAGTTTAGCACGATATGACAAGCGAAGAGGAACACCGCGTAAGATTCAGCAGCGTTCCTCTTCGGTACAGCATAGGTACTCGTTGATCAGGATTTCGGAAGCAACGGGAAATGACAGGCTACCGGACGGCCCGGCAGGACCTCTTCCAGCAGCGGCTCCACTAAGCGGCATTTGTCCTGGACGAACGGGCAGCGGGTATGGAACCGGCAGCCGGAGGGCGGATTGGCCGGGGAGGGCACATCTCCCTCCAGCATAATGCGCTCCTGCTTACGCCTTGGCGTAGGCTTGGGAATGGCCGATAGCAGGGCGGCAGTATACGGATGCAGCGGGGCCGCGAACAGTTCCTCCGTCTCCCCCACCTCCACCAGCTTGCCCAGGTACATGACCCCAACGCGGTCAGAGATATGACGGACTACGTTCAAACCATGTGCAATGAAGAGGAAGGTTAGACCCAGCTCCTTCTGCAGCTTCATCAGCAGGTTAATGACCTGGGATTGCACGGATACGTCCAGCGCGGACACGGCCTCATCGGCCACAATAAACTGCGGATTCAGCGCAATCGCCCGGGCGATGCCAATGCGCTGGCGTTGTCCGCCGGAGAATTCATGCGGATAGCGGTTCCGGCGGCTGGCATCCAGACCCACCAGCTCCATCAGCTCGACCACCCGGGCATCGATCTCCTTGCCGGACATCTTCCAGTGAATGCGCAGCGGCTCGCCGATAATATCCTTGACGAGGAAGCGCGGATTCAGCGACCCGAACGGGTCCTGGAAAATAATCTGCATCTCTTCCCGCAGCTTCCGCATGTCACGCGAACCCAGCGAATGGATATCCTGGCCCTTGAATAGCACCTGCCCCCCGGTCGCACTTTGCAGCCGGAGCAGTACCCGTCCGAAGGTGGATTTGCCGCAGCCGGATTCCCCGACCAGCCCGAACGTCTCGCCTTGGCGGATCGCCAGATTGACCCCATCCACCGCCTTGACCTGCCCGACGGTCCGGTTAAGCAGACCCTTGGTGATCGGAAAATACTTCTTAATATCCTTAACCTCCACCAGTACTTCTGAGGAGGCAGCTACCTTACGATCTGGCTTGGCCAATGTCTTGTTCATCATGCGCGCTTCGCCTCCCCGCTGGTATACGCTGAAACCGGCTTATCCTTGAACAGCCAGCAGGCGGCCCGGTGATCATCAGAGATCAGGAAATCCGGCGGCTCCTGGCTCCGGCAGATCTCCATCGCATGCGGACAGCGCGGATGGAAGCGGCAGCCCGCAGGCAGCTGTCCTATCGGCGGGATCGTTCCGCTGATCGTATAGAGCTCGCCTCCCCGTCCGCCTTCGAACCCCGGAATCGACTGGAGCAGACCTATCGTATAAGGATGGCTGGGATGGTCGAAGATCTCTTCCACACCGCCTTCTTCCACGATAGCGCCCGCATACATGACAGCAATGCGGTCCGCCATCTCAGCGGCAACTCCCATGTCGTGGGTAATCAGCAGGATGGACATGCCAAGCTCCGACTGAAGCTTGCGCAACAGGTCCAGAATCTGCGCTTGGACCGTAACATCAAGTGCGGTGGTCGGCTCATCGGCAATCAGCAGCTCGGGGTTACAGGCCAGCGCAATCGCAATGACTACGCGCTGGCACATCCCGCCAGACAGCTCATGCGGGTACTGCTTCGCACGGATCTCCGGTGCCGGTATGCCCACCAATCTAATCAGATCGACCGCCAGCTTCAGCGCTTCTGCATCCTTCTTATTCTGATGCAGCCGCAGACTCTCAGCAATCTGTTCCCCTATGGTGAAGACCGGATTTAGCGAAGACATCGGGTCCTGGAAGATCATAGCGATCTGGTTGCCGCGGATCTCCCGCATCTCCTCCTGGCTTTTCGCCCCCAGATCCTGTCCATGGAAGTCAATCTGTCCATCCAGGATCATACCGCCCGCATAATCGATCAGGCGCATGATCGCCAGCGAGGTGACACTTTTGCCGCTGCCGGATTCGCCTACAATACAGACTGTCTGACCTTTATTCACCGTAAGGGAGATGCCGTCGGTTGCTTTGAGCAGTCCCTTCTCTGTCGCAAAGCCGGCAGTTAGTTTCCGGATTTCGAGTAGTTTTTGCGCCATTGTTCCAGCCTCCTCCGGGATTTGGTCACTTGCTGTCTGGGATCAAGGGCATCCCGGATGCCGTCGCCGATAAAGTTAACCGCCAGCACCACCATCAGGATGCAAAAGCCCGGATACACCGCCTGCATCGGATCAATCAGCATGAACTCCTGGGCGTTACTGAGCATCAGCCCCCAGCTCGTAGCCGGAGCCTGGATACCAAGACCCAGATAGGACAATGCGGATTCACTGAGAATCGCGCCGCCGACCATCAATGTGGCATTAACAATGATCGGGAAGCTCGCATTGCGGAGCAGATGCCGGAAGATGATTCCCCAGCTGGATACGCCGATGGCTTTGGCCGCCTCCACATACTGCATTTCCCGCAGCTGCAGGAAGGTTCCCCGGACCAGCCGGGCAATACTCATCCAGCTCGTGAACGCCAGAATCAGGATCATGAATTCAATCTTTGTTCCGAACAGCGCCATTACCAGGATATTCAGGAACAGAGACGGTACAGAGTTCATGACGTCAACAATCCGCATGAATACCGTATCCACGAATCCGCCGAAGTAACCCGAAATGGCTCCGACTATCGAGCCGACCAGCACGGATACAAAAGCAACAGAGAAACCAATAAGCAGCGAAATCCGCGCACTATACAGCAGTCTGCTTAGAATATCGCGGCCCAGCTCGTCGGTGCCGAGGGGATGTCCCTCCGCCCCCGGCTTCAGGTTGGCGAACATCAGATCAATCTTCTCCGGCCCATAGGAGGTCAGGTACGGTGCGCAGATCGCCAGCAGGACAAAGATAAGCAGGACGGCCAACCCGCCCATGGCAAAAGGATTGCGTGAAAACTTCTTCCACAGCACTCTCCACGGGCCGGGAGGTCTGTCCATATCCACCACCGGAATTTCCGGGTCGGTCCCGCCCGGCATCGGACTCATATCCGGCGTTCGCAGCGGCTTGGAGACCTTCCCTTTGATAAGCTCTGTATTATCTGTACTCATGCCGCCTTCCCCCCTTGCTTGCCGAGCTTCACCCGGGGATCAACTACGACATACAGTATATCTGCCAGCAGATTGCCAATGACGACCATCACAGCCGTGACGATAGTCACAGCCATCAGTGCCGAATATTCGCGTGCAGTGGCCATCTCTACGAACCAACGGCCCATTCCCGGCCAGTTGAATACATTCTCTGTTAGTGCGGCCCCTCCCACCAGGATCGGAAGATCAAGGCCTAGTATTGTAATAATTGGAATTAGTGCATTGCGCAGGGCATGGCGGAAGACGACTTTCCGTTCCTTGACGCCTTTGGCCCGTGCCGTCCGGATATAATCCTGATCCAGCACCTCCAGCATACTGGCCCGCGCATACTTCATATAAGAAGCCAGGAACCCAAGTGCCAGTACCGTTACCGGCAGCACCAGATGCATGAATAAATCAGCGATACTGTCTTCCTTGCCTCTTGTATGCATATCCGACAATGGGAACCAGTCCAGCTTGAGCGACAGCCACTGCTGCAATAGAATCCCGAACCAGAAGGTCGGCATGGCGAAGCCCAGATAAGAAATGAACGAAGCCGTCTGATCCGATAAACCATAGACTTTGGTACTATTGTAGATTCCCCAGGGGATTGCGATCAGCAGGGATACCAGCCAAGCCGCACCCATCAGGATTATGGTATTGCCGATACGCGGCCAGAGCAGGTCCGAGATCGCAATATGGTTCTTGAAGGTATACCCCAGATCCCCTTGCAGCAGGTCGCCGATCCAGTGGATATACTGGATATGAATCGGCTGATCCAGACCCAGATTCTTGGCTTGCTGCTCGAAGATTTCGGGAGTCAAGCCCGGGGCCAGCATCACTTGTGTGGGTCCGCCCGGAGCCGCATGGATGAGAAGAAAGGTTAGTATGGTAATCAGAAAGATGACCAGTACCGATTGAAGCACTCTACGTATCAGGTATTCTGTCATTGGCTATCCTCCTAGAGATGGTAAGGCGATAGATTACGGAGGCCCCCCATTTATACAAAAGGGGGAGGTGAAAGAGAATTCTCTTTCACCTCCCGCAAGTCTATTCAGTTAGTCGGTACGTTACTCGGTTACCCACCATTTGATAGCGTGGAAGAACTGTCCGTAGCCCAGTGACGGCTCAGGAGCATCCTCCTCTGCCCAGTGCACTCTAGGTCCTGTTCCGATCGCCTGACCATACTGATACAGGAATACATAAGGAAGGTCGGTTGAAATTTCCTTACCTACTTCTTTGTAGATTTCTTTGCGCTTAGCCTGATCTACCGTAGAATATCCGTCTACCCACAGCTTATCCAGCTTCTCATTCTTATACCAGCCGCTGTTCTGTCCGGCAGGCGGGAAGTACTTGGAGGAGAAGATGCTCTCTGCATCCGGGTCTGGTGTATTCAGGGACCATGCCAGCAGCAGGGCCTGATATTTACCCGGCGTTACGTTCTGGTCAATCCATGCAGCGAAGTCGATCGCCTTAGGCTTCACCTCAATGCCGACATCCTTCAGGTTCTGCTGGATAACAGCAGCTACCTGTTCACGGCGGCTGTTGCCGGCATTATACTGCAGCTCGAAGGAGAAGCGGTGGCCGTCTTTGACCAGAATGCCGTCCTTGGCATCCGCAACCCAGCCGTCTTCAGCCAGGAGCTTCTTGGCCGTTTCAGCATTGTAATCATAGTTCACAGCAGCATCACCCGGGTCAGCCCACGTATCCGGCAGGAACGGCGCATTCATCAGCGCGCCTACGCCCTTCAGGATATTATCCACCATTCCTTGTCGGTTCAAGGCATGGGCAATCGCCTGTCTGGTCTTCTGTCCCTGGAACAGGCCGTAGCCATCCGGGAAGTTTTTGCCGTCAAAGTTGAAGTTAACATATTCGTACTGCGCGCCCGGCTTCTGGATGATATCGATTTTCCCGTCAGCCTTAACTGCTTCAACCTGGGTTACAGGAATCGCACTGATATGATCCGTGTCGCCCTTCATAATCGCCTGAACCTCAGTGTTCTGGTCAGCATAGATCTTGTAGATCACCTGAGCGATATGAGGCTTCACGGTTCCCCAATAGTTCGGATCAGCATCCAGGGTATGGCTCTCGCCTTGCTTCCAGGCTGTCCACTTCCACGGTCCGCTTGTAACGGTCTTGGCCGGATCAGTACCATAGGGGTTCTTCTGCATTTCGGTCGGCTTCACATCCTTCAGGACATGGGCTGGAACAATCTCCTGGACCAGCGCATACAGGAACGGCGCATAGACTTGGGACATTGTGATCTTGACGGTGTGGTCATCCACCTTCTCAACACTCTTCACCTTGTCAAAGGCACTGATCAGCGGAGAGCCTGTCTCCTTATTCTTGGCCGTTTCAATGGTATAGATTACATCATCTGCAACGACGGGCTGACCGTCACTCCATTTGGCGGTATCCTTCAGCTTCACAGTATAGGTCAAGCCATCTTCAGAGATCTCCGGCAGCGCGGCAGCCAGCGACCAATCCTCTGCCTGTACATTGCCTTCACGGTCGAGATTGTACAGCTTGGCGAAGACGAACTGGGCCACATCACCAGACGCGGTGTCATTAACTAAGAGCGGATTAATATTAACAATATCGGAGAATGAGCTTGTAACTAGTGTTCCGCCGTCAACCGGCGCGTCAGCTGCAGGTGCTTCCGTAGCATCAGGCGCCGCACTCTCTGCCGGTGCTGTAGTGGCTGCAGGCGCATTTGTTGAAGAACCCGCAGTGTTATTCGTACTGCAACCTGTAAATAGAACCCCTACCAACGATAAGACTAGTAAACCTGACCACCATTTTCTCTTTTTCGCCATTCCTTTACTCCTCCTTAGTTAAGTGCTTGTACCTGCTCTTCAAAGCTTCTCGGGAGACTGGGATGCTCCGGATCGTTATCCGTCTAAGACCACTAATGACCGCCTACGCATTACATGTGACATAACATCACACCTAATATATATTGTAGAAATGCGTTGAATAGACCGCGGGTCAATTAAGGTCAGGGATAACATTCCCGGCGGGAAGCCTCACAACTTCCCTCATAAATTATGGTTTATATTACATGTGAATATATCTTACGTCAATATATTTATTTACCGCTGTACAATCTTACTTTTTTGCTCCTGAAACATTTACTTCCAATGTATCTTGAAATAACTGTAAAAATACCTTTTACACATTATTATAATAAGTTTAATCGGGTTAGTTTTAATGACACTTTCTTATCATTTTCGCGATTTTCCGACACTGTTCGTCATATTTTCGTATGTTTCAGCGCTAATTCCCCAGCCATCGGTTCCTTTTCAGGCACAAAAAAGAAGGATAACGGCTCCGGGCTCCCTCTGCCCTCGGCTCATTATCCTTCCTTGTATGCTGATGCTTTTTTTATTTTTTTGACAAAATCGTGACTGAACTACTCTACCGACTTCAGCGCTTCTATCATATGAATCCGCTTGAGCTTGATGTGCATGAAAGCCATTACGATGCCTGAGAATAGTATGGTCAGCAAGGCTGCATAGATGTAGCTCTGCCACTTGATGAGCGGAGCGAACATGGTGGCATCCAGCTCGGCAGTCGACAGGACGAACCGGTGCAGGATCACCCCCAGGGCACTGCCGGACAAGATACCAAGCAAGGTCAGCAGAATATTTTCCCGGTAAATATACAGAGTGACTTCCTTATCATAGAAGCCGAGCACCTTAATCGTAGACAATTCGCGGACCCGCTCAGACACATTGATATTAGTCAAGTTGTACAGGACCACGAAGGCCAGCGCGGCAGCAGAGACAATCAGCACCACAATGACGATATCCATACTGTCCATAGTTTCCTCGAAGGCCTCTCCCACACCGCTGGAAAAGCTGACCAAGGCCACCTGCCCATTCGCAGTCAGCTTCTCCCCGAAGGCGCTCTCCCACCCTTTATCCTTGCCGCTGTAGTTCAATAATTGAGTATTATAGACCGGCTCCTTGCCGAACACCTCCGTGTAGTACGCCGGGGTCATGTATACATAATGCAGCACATAGTTCTCGGTGACCGCCGCTACCTTGATCTGGAATGGCTCATTGTTGCTGTCCAGAAGCGTCAACGTACCCCCGGGGGCAACATCATACAGCTTAGCCAGCTTCTCTGTAATGACCGCGCCCTCGTCACTCAGTACACGCGGCTTACCGGTGCTGCGGTCCTTAAGATTAACGAAAGACGCCAGTGCGGTTGTATCCGAGGGAACAAAGATCCGCACTTCCTGGTCGTTCACGCCTTTGGCCCGGGCGGTCACAGCCTCCTGCAGCACATTCAGCGTGCCTGTCACCGCAGTCTCCTGTTCAATCAGCTTCTTATAGGAAGCCTGCTCTGCGGCGGCTGCATTATCATGCAGGGCTACCAGGGCACTGTATTTCATAATCCCGCCGAACTGCCGCTCGGCGATGCTGCCGATGGAATCCTTCAGTCCAAAGCCGGTCAGGATCAGCGCGGTACAGCCTGCCACCCCGATAACAGTCATGAACATCCGCTGCTTGTAGCGGAACAGATTGCGGGCTGTCACCTTTTGCACGAAGCTGAGCCGGGTCCACAGGAACTTGAAGCGCTCCAGTAGAATCCGCTGCCCGCTCTTGGGTGCCTTGGGCCGCATCAGCACAGACGCGTTGCTCCGCAGCTCCACACGTGAAGCGACCATGGCCGTCATCGTTGTACAGATTAGCGCCACGACTATGGAAATAACGGCGTAAGAAGGGTAGAAGCTCTTGATCACATCCGGCAGGTTATAGAGAGAGCTGTAAGCATTATAGATCAGGTCCGGGAAGAACGTGAAGCCGACCGCCAGACCCGCGATGGATGCCGCTAGGCTGGCAAGTGTTCCGTACACCAGAAACTTGGTCATAATGTCCATAGCACCGTATCCGAGTGCCTTCAACGTCCCAATCTGGAGCCGCTGCTCCTCCACCATGCGGGTCATCGTGGTTAAGCTGACAAGTGCTGCAATCAGGAAAAAGAATACCGGGAAAGCCGACGCAATCGCGGACAGACGGTCCGCATTATCCTTGTATTCGGCGTATCCCGGGTTCATTGTGCGATCGGCCACATATACTTTAGGCAGCTCCGGCTGGCTCTGCGCCGCTGTCTGCTGTTGTTGTTGCTGCGAGGCATCCGCTGCCTGCTGGCCCGCAGCCAGCTTGGCGGCCACTTCCGCCTTCAGCTCCTCCAGACGCTGCGCCGGGTAATCCTTGAGCGCTTGCTCTGTCTCTGTGAGGTGGCGCTCAACCAACGTGTCATAGGCCGGAGTATAGGCCCTCTCCGCAGCCGTATCCTTGAAGCTGAGATAGGCCTCCGTATACACCGGAAGTGTGAAATCCTCTTCCGGGATGACGGCGAACGCATCGGCAGTCCCTTTGCCGATCCGGCTCGTTCCACGGTTCGCGGTCTCAATATATTGTGGGCTCTGCGCGAAGCCTACGACAGTATAGGTCTTGGTCCGAAAGCTCTGTTCAGGCGTCTCCCCGGCCTCGCCGCCGAAGATAATAGAATCGCCAAGCTTGAATTTCTCCTGTTCGCGCAGGTGTTCATCCAGTACAATCTCTCCAGAGGCTGCCGGGAGATGCCCGGCGGTGAGCTTGTAGCCGTTCAGTTCATTATTGTCCGCATACGAATAGACCTTGGCAATCAGCCCGCTGTCGCCAAGAAAGACATCGGAGCTGTATACAGGCTGAACTGTCTGCACCCCGGGTATCCCCCGAAGCTTCTCGATCCCTTGCTCTGACAGGCCGTAAGTGGACTGGACCCGCAGATCCATCAGCCGCAGATCCTTATAATACGTCGCTGCGGTGTCCAGCATATCCGGCCCGGCCGACTTGATCCCGGAGAAGAAGCTGACCCCCAGCATAATAATTGCAAAGATCGAGAGGAACCTCGCCTTGGTGCGGCCGATCTCCCGAAAAACATCCTTCCATAGTGCCCGTTTCTTCATCATTCCCGGCCCCTTACCATTCGATATCTTCCACGGATACCGGCGCTGGATTCTTCACCATTTTCCGTACCTTGGCGTTGTTGATCTCAATGACCCGGTCGGCCATCGGAGCAATCGCCAGGTTATGCGTGATCACAATCACCGTTGTGCCGGTGTCGCGGCAGGTATCCTGCAGCAGCTTAAGCACCTGCTTGCCGGTATTGTAATCGAGCGCACCGGTCGGCTCATCACAGAGCAGCAGCTTCGGCTGCTTCGCCAGCGCTCTGGCGATAGCCACGCGCTGCTGCTCCCCGCCCGAGAGCTGGGCCGGGAAGTTATTCAGCCGCGCGCCAAGGCCCACATCCTCCAGCACCTTCCGGGCATCAAGGGCCCGGGGCGAGATCTGCGAAGCCAGCTCGACATTCTCCAGAGTGGTCAGATTAGGGACCAGATTATAGAACTGAAACACGAAACCCACGTCATTACGGCGGTAGCCGGTCAATTCCTTGGCGCTATAACGTGCGATGTCAGTACCGTCCACAATGACCTGGCCTTCGTCGGCGGAATCCATCCCGCCCAATATGTTAAGCACCGTTGACTTTCCCGCCCCGCTGGGCCCTACAATTACAGCAAATTCACCCTTCTCAATCTCGAACTCAATGCCGTCGTTGGCAACAATCAGGGTCTCCCCCATCTTATAGCGCTTATATTCGCCCTTCACCGTTACGAATGCCATGCCGTCTCCTCCTGTCTTCTCCACAAACCGCTAATACACCAGAACTGGCAGATACGATTTCAATTCCATGACTCAAGTGTAGCACATGAACCCCCTATGATGGCAAAAGTGGGGTCACAGCAAAAAACCTCCTGACGGAGGTTCCTGCTCAAGTGTTTGTTACTCATTCTTATTTATGGGGTCGGCATTCCGCCGTTGGCATTCAGGGTCTCACCGCTGACATAGCTTGATTCCTGGCTGGCCAGGAACACATAGGCCGGAGCCATCTCAGCCGGTTGGCCGGGGCGTCCCAGCGGGGTCTTAGCTCCGAAGTCCTTCAGGACTTCCTCCGGCTGTCCCCCGCTGATCTGAAGCGGAGTCCATACCGGTCCAGGGGCAACCACGTTCACCCGGATTCCCTTAGGGGCCACCTGCTGGGCAAAAGCTTTGCTGAAGGTATTAATGGCACTCTTCGTGGTGGCATAGTCCAGCAGAATCTCCGAAGGCTCATAGGCCTGAATCGATGAGGTATTAATAATTGTACTCCCAGGCTTCATATGCTTCACCGCTGCCTTGCAGAGCCAGAACAGCGAGTAGACATTCGTCTTGAAGGTAGCATCGAACTGCTCCGTCGTCAGATCAGCGATGTCCTTCACGAACTGCTGCTTACCGGCAATGTTAGCCAGGATATCAATCCCGCCCAGCTCTTCTACGGCCTTGGCAATCAGCTGCTCGCAGTACTTCTCGTCCTTCAGATCGCCCGGCAGGGCCACCGCCTTGCGTCCGGCTTCCTCGATGAGCTTAACGACTTCCTTCGCATCAGCTTCTTCCTCCGGCAGATAGGCCAGCACCACATCGGCGCCTTCACGGGCATAAGCAATCGCTACCGCCCGCCCGATTCCGCTGTCCGCTCCCGTAATGACGGCCTTCCGTCCGGTGAGCTTCCCGCTGCCCTTGTAGGTGCCCGCTCCGTCATCGGGACGCGGGTGCATTTTTGTCTCTAAGCCCGGACTGGGCTGCTGCTGCTCGAATTCAGGCGTAGCCTTTTCATATTGCTGCACAGGATCTTGAATCTTATATTGATTACTCATGATAATATTCCTCCTCTGTTCGCTTCTGATTGTGTAGGCTTCTGACTCTTTCTATGTAACCAGCTTCCCTTTTTCTTAAACGAATTATGTATGAGCGCTATAACAAAAAAATAGCCCCCTGCCAAAGAGCAAGGGGCCGTATCTCTATAACCTAAATGGATCAGAACTCTTCGTACACGGCCGGGTCCTGGTCCCACAGCGGTCCGGTGGACGGGAGTTCAGAAATCACCTTCATCTCAGCCTCCGACAGCTCGAACCCAAAAATATCCAGATTCTCCCGCTGATGCTCCTCCGACGCCGATCTTGGAATCGGAACCGCTCCCAGCTGCACATGCCAGCGGAGAACAATCTGTGAGACCGATTTGTCATGGGCTGTGGCGATCGCAATCAGCTGTTCATTCTTCAGCAGCTCCGTGCCGCGTCCCAGCGGACTCCAGGATTCTGTGACGATTCCGTGCTGCTCATGATATGCGCGCTGCTCCGCCTGTTGATAGAAGGGATGCAGTTCAATCTGGTTCATAGCCGGTACCACCCCCGTTTCCTTAATCAGGCGGTCCAGATGCTCCGGCAAAAAGTTACTGACTCCGATAGAACGGATCAATCCCTGCTTTCGGGCATCAATCAGTGCCTGCCACGCCTCCACATACAGGTTCACCTTGGGATTCGGCCAGTGGATCAGATACAGGTCATAATAATCGAGTCCGGCCCGGTACAGCGATTCCTCAATCGTCTCGACCGCTTCATCATACTTGTGATGGCGTCCGGGCAGCTTGGATGTAATGAACAGCTGGTCTCTGGGTACCCCGCTCTGCCGTACCGCTTCCCCGACAACGCCTTCGTTCTCATAGTTGAATGCCGAATCAATCAGACGATACCCCAAATCCAGGGCAGTCCTCAGATTCTGCATGCCCTTTGTACCTTTGATCCAGGCCGTTCCGTAGCCAATCGCAGGCACCTTCATTCCATCGTTCAGCAGTACTTCCGGAATATGATTCGTCATGTTCATGCAGCCTCCTCTATCACAATTTTAATTCGCCTTATCTGCAATACCACGCAGCCCTCCAGCGGGTAGCGTACACACCTTCTTTTACATAAGTAAACGTCAGCCCTATCTGCCGCAATGCCGGTAAATGCCTGACCATGTTCAAGTCCTTAATTACCCAAATTGAGCCGTCCTGATCTCTTGTATCTATAAATTGCAGATTATTGGCTTGCAGATAATCCCGCAAATTAAATCTGGAGCCCCGGTCCATATATTCATCCAGCCCATCTGACCGAACTTTAGAATCGTTCCAGTAGTGCACTTCCAGACCAGAAATCGATTCCAGTAAGACAAGCTCCTGTTCCATTGCCGCCTGCCGCTCCTCTTCCCTGTTACGCATTTCTTCTGTCCAATAGTCTGTGAGATTTGGCTGCCCGCTGATTTCCTGATAAAAGAATTCGTCAACAGCCTCTTCCTCCGCTGATCTGAACCCGGCTACATCTATTACATACTCCGCAGATATATCCTCCTCGGATGGCTGCTCCTCCGTAGCCGATTCCTGCTCTACCTTGTGCCATTCCTGCCGGATCTGCGCTGCCCTGTTGATGATAGACGCCTTCAGCCCATGCTCAGCGGAATCTTCGGAAGCCCGTTCTGTCTCCTGACGATGAAGCTCACGCGGAATGTCCAGCTCTTCCAGTCTGCGGAACAGCGGCTGCAGCGCCTTTTCCGGATTCCGGAAATATTCTCCACCGCGAATCCGCACGAAGCTCCAGCCCAGGCGTTCCAGTATAGACTGTCTGTCCATATCTTCCTTAAGCTTCTCTGCCGGATGCCATTTGTCTCCATCACATTCCACCGCAAGACGTCTCCCGCCTCCTTCAACAACCATATCAATCCGGTAGGCCCCAACTTTCCATTGAGGAAGTACTCTATAGCCTTCCCCCGTCACCCGGCGCATAACCTGCCGCTCGAATTCGGACTCCAGCACGGGCTCATGACGTTTATATGCTTCATCTGCTGAATACGGATTTTTGACATATTCAATTAACTGTTTCCGCAAATCCCCTTCTTTGAGTTGGATAGAGGCATCCAGCGAATGAATAAGCCATAGCTGGTCGCGGGCACGGCTTACAGCTACGTTATACCGTTTTTTGGTGCGGTTTCCCGGATCAGATATCAGACGCAGGGGCACCATCTCTTCAGAAGCATCTACCATGGACAGGAAAATAATATCACGCTCATCTCCCTGAAACTGGGCAGAGTTCCCGCAGCGTATCTTCCGCCTTTGATATTCAGTCGCCGGAATATACTTGTGCAGATACTGATCAATCAGAATAGCCTGTTCTTCGCCAAGCAATGTAATTACACCGATGGTTGCATCCCTGTATTCTTCCAACTGGATCGCAGACAGAATCAAAGATGCAATTGCCTCTGCTTCAGCCTCATTGCGCTTACCGTTCCGGCTCGCTCCTTCCACCCGGTACTCTACTGTATACGGCTTAGTGGAGACCCCGCTGGCATCCCGCAGCGGAAGAATTGAGCCATTATAGGACAACAGATTGCTGAACTGAATAATCGGCTCCACACAGCGGAAATGCTCACGAAGCTGCGTCATACCCGCGAATGAAGTTTTGGCTAAATCATAGATTGAGGTACTTCCATCATAAAGCGCAGCATTGGGTATCCCCTCCAAATGCGCCCCCATTAACCTTCTGGTCTCATCCAGCCGCTGGCCGATTGCTTCCGGACTTACCTGCTCATCATCCCCCACCACGACAATTTGGGTTCCCAGATACAGAGCGGTCAGCGCCATAATATCGGCCTGGCTGGCTTCATCCACAATCACCACATCAAACCGGTTCTCAGACGGTGTAAAGCTGTCTACCACTCTATACGTCGGCATGATCCAGACCGGAACAGCAGTCTGGCAGACCGGCATCAGCTTTCGAGCCTCAGCCAGAAGATGAGGTGCAGCTTTTCCTGTGCGCTTGCCGGCCTTCTTCATCAGCAGCTTCCATCCATGTAGCGCATTCTGTTGCTTGAGCGTAGTTTTACGAGCCAGTGCCAGCCAAGCCTTCTTCTCCACTAACTGAACTGTGATTGCTTTGAATTTCTTACGGGAATCCGCCAGCTCTTCCTGAAGATGCTGCGCCGGGATGCTCCCCCGCTCATCAAGCTCCATATCCAGCTGTTTGAGCAGCCAGGCGGTATCAAGGCCTTCCGGTGCGCGATAACTTCCATGGATTCCGCTTCTATCCTTAAGTGCCAGCGCCCACTCCCGTGCGCTCTTCTGCACTTGTTGAATCCAGGCTCCCCTTTGGGCGATTAATGCGCTTTTATCCCACAGCTGCTGAACCTCCTCATATGCCTGTTCATAGAGTGCCGGGTCCAGCCGGATTACACCTTGTTGCAGACGGCTGGCTATAGCGGAACGGGAATCTCCCAGCGAATCAGCCATCCTGCCTGCTTCTGCAATCTGACTTTTGACCGAAGTCCATCTCTTAGCTTGAAGATATGAATCTATAATAAGAGGCAGTTCTTGTTCTGCAAGTTCCCGGAGGTGATGCCATTCCATATGTCTGCCTACAGGCATGGGCTTAGCATTCAGAAGGACATCCCACAGCAGTCCCTCACTCTCTAGAGAATGAAGCGGCGGATCGAAGCTGGTCTGTCTCCAGTACAGCAGGCTGCTTATCTCCTGAATAACGTTATCCAGTTGCTCTTCCGGCTGCGGCCCAAATTCCGCCAGATCATATCCGCCCCGATCCGTTACCTGACGCTTCCAGCGGATGATAGACTTGGAACGCTGAGCCTGATACGCCCCCATCGCCAGCAGTGCGTCCAAGTAAGCAGCGTCAACTTCTTCCAGGGCTTTGCCGGGAGGCGCAATCAGCTCGCAGGTCTTTTTCCACTGTCTCTTAAGCAGCAATTGGAAGGTATTCAGCTTCCCCCCGGCTTCCAGATACCGCTTCATTTCCTCCAAAATAGGCAGCAGTGGCTGCAAATCGGTATCGGACAGATAATCAAAACCATATTTATACCGGGCAGTTCTCGCTATACGATACAGTTCAACCCACTTCTCCATTTCTTCCAGCAGGTCAATCCAATCGTTTTTGTCCGTTTCCCTGGTTGAAACTAGATCCAGCTTCCATTCGTCCTCAGTAACGGTTCCAAATGCCTGGCGCAGCTGTTGTAGGGCAACAAGCAGCTTATCTGGTTGCACCTCGGCTCCTGTTACCCAGTAAGGGATATGTCTGCTAGTCTCTATTGTGGACAAATGCTGATTCTCCTGTACAAGCTTATGGAATATATCAGGAGTAACAGGTAGTTCTACTCGACTGTGTAAGTACTGAAATTCCGTCTCATCCAGTATACTGATGATTTCCGAGCTTCTGTATAGCTGGTCTAATTCATTTGAAGTAAGCGGAAAAACATGGCCGGGCACTATGCTCCCCGGAACCAGCTCCATCGTATTCCGGCCTTCAGCGATTAATTTGGCCGCTGCGGAAGGATCGTACTGCGTTCCCCACATCACAATAGGCCGGTAATCACTCTCTCTGGAGAACTGCAGCCGTTCTTCAACGTCCCTGATCTTGTCCAGCAAGGATTTACGTTCAGCGTTCATCCGTTCTACCTCTGCTTCTGTCTGGTCAATGGATATCGAGCTTAAGGTGGAAGTAATCGTATCGATTGAGGTTTCAAGCTGCTTCTGTCCACTGACATCATCCAGCACACTGACACATAGATCCTGAAGCGGCCCGGCCACTTTATCACGCAGTACAGCTAGCGCCCTTGAGGTATGGCTTGTTACAAGTACGCTTTTGCCTTCTGCCAGAAAATGCCCGAGCAAATTGGCAATAGTATGCGTCTTCCCGGTGCCCGGCGGTCCCTGAACCAGTACCGATCCGTATTTGCCCAGCTTCAGGGCGATATCGAGCTGCTCTGAATTTGCTTCTTTGGTGAACAGAACGTCCTCACTCTCGCCATTTACATTGAGATTAGTATAGAAAAATACATTCGCTGGGTTGGCAGCCTCTCCGGGATCAATTCCGGTAATTCGCGCGATGGCCTGAGGCGGTTCTTCTCTAACTTTCAAGTCTTCGATGATCTCTTCAAAAGCATGCTCGAAGCCGGCAGAACGTTTGCGCAGAAAAAGAACCGGCTCTCGTTGGATATAAATGGCCTTCTTGTCCAGGGCAGCAGGTGCAGAGGTTCCATGGTAAGGAATAAACTGTGCTTGTGCCGACAAGTAGCCTGATATTCTCCGTAAATAATCATCCGTATCGCTATAGCCCAAAGGAGAGCATAGAGCTTCCAGCAATTCTCCGGTACATCTTTTGAGAGAACCTGGGCTTATTTCAGGAATATCCCTGAACAACGGACTATAGAACTCAGGTGCGGTATCGGTAGCCGTGATTGTAAATTCAGGACCCTCGGGGTTGAAGGCAAGCTCGACTCTTTGTAAAAGTACGGGATGGTGAACCGGTTCCGGTGCCAGCTCCCAGTGCAGAATACCGTCGCCAATCATCAACTCCACAGCATCACGTTCACGGTCAATCCAAGAATATAGCGTGTACAAATCCTCGAACAGCTTAATCGTTCGGCGAACAGGCCACTCCCGCTGTTGCCAGTGTTCACGCTCCTGAATCCAGCTGTCCCACAGGCTTACTCTCTCATGATCTTGATCGAAACGTTCCACGTAAGCTTCATATTCACCGTTCTCAGCTTCTCTGTAGCTGTTCATACTCTCCATACGCTCCGCCCGGGCATGAATCTTCTCCCATTCCGGCTTCATCCAGCGCAACAGCAGCTCCGGCGGCTTGGGGCATGCTGTCTTATCGGGCCGTTTCACACGAAGCAGAATCTCAGGCACTTCATCTTCTATACGTTCAGAAGGGCTTATCCCCGCTGTAAAATCACACACTACATTAGAATGTGTCGGCAGTTCCGCAAGAGACTGCGACCATAACTGACTGGCTATACGCTTGATTATCGGCTGCTTCAGCTGATGCAAAGCCTGTAGATAGGTAAACACCTGAATAAGCTTCTGCTTCGCGGCGCTCTTCTGCTCTTCGCTAATTCCCATACAAAGCCCTTCTTCTCTGCCTCTTTACGACAAAGATCCTATTTTTTAACCTAATTATAATATAATCAGCTATGTTGCAATACCAATAATTTCAATAACTGAAAAGAGACGCGGATGGCCCGCGCCTCATCAAAATCTGCTAAAAAGATACTACTATTTAGTAGCACATCAGATCTAAACATGTGAGAATTACTATAACTAATGGCTTTCTGAGCGGTTACCTCACCCCGATTAGAGTGCAAGAGGTAGGCTTAATTGCAATTCATACAACTAAATTGCCCTATGTGCCGCCAAATCTCCGTTTAGATGTAGTTCGTGCAATTAAAATGCCCCTATACCTGGATTTTCGCCCATCCGGGCAAATTTAGTTGTACAGACTACAATTAGAAGAAGAAGTCCACCCGGTTCACTGTTTTTAGTTGCACAGAATACACTTATACCCGTCTTTTCGCTACGAAGGCAGCTTCTTACCTTACCGCTTTTATGGAATGAAATCACTTGTTAAATTCTGATGGTCTACTACCAGCAGCCGAGATTATTTACGCTCATCGTCCGGCAGCCCCAGCCGGAATCTTAACCAGCACCTGATACTGCTTACCCGGTTTCAGTTCCTTCAGAACACCATCTTCCACAAGCTGTCCGTCCAGATATACCTCGATTGCCGCTACGCCGGACTCACGCTTCATCTCAATCTGCAGCTCAGCGCCTCTGAAGCTGCGCTTCACGGTGGCCTCCTGCCAGCCGGAAGGAAGCTGCGGCTTCACCTGCAGCCCTTCCCGGTTCCCTTGCAGCCCGAACAATCCGTCGATCAGACAGCGGTATACCCAGGGAACGGTTCCGGTATTGAACAGATGGCTGGAGCGTCCGGCAGTCTGCGGGAATTGCTTATACGCGCCCCGGTAGTAATTAGGAATGAACACCGGGAGCTGGCCCCGCCGGATGATATCCTCGATATCGGGCCCGGGGAGCATTTTACGCAGCAGACGGTACGCGTGGTCCTGCTCACCCACCGCATACAAGCCATAGATATAGAAGGCTGCGGCATGGTTATAGACTGCGCCGTTCTCGGCTGTCCCCGGATGCTTCTGGGTCACCCGGCCCACATCCTCGCGCATGGCGGTATAGGACGGGGCGAGCTTTTCCACTCCATACGGGGTCTCCAGCTGTTCATGGACCGACTTCATCAGCTTCGCCCGCTTCTCCTCATCGGCCGCACCGCTGAGCAGCGCCCAGCCCTGGGGATTAATGAAGATCCGGCCTTCCTTGTCGCTGCTGATTCCGAACACTACATTGTCATCAGTAATTCCCCGCGCATACCACTCGCCATCCCAGAAGTATTGATTGACGAGCGCATTGGTCTCCTCCGCCGCATGACGGAAGGTCTTGGCGATATCCGTACGGCCGCTCCGCTCACAAATATCCGCCCAGACCATACACGCATACGCGGTAGCGATGGTCAGCCAGCCGGACACGCCTTGCCCCCGGTACCCTACCATATTCATCGGGTCGCACCAGTCCCCCTGATTGATATAGTTCAGGCCGCGCTCATCCCGCTCATGCAGCAGCCACTGCACCGCCCGGTCGATATGCTCATGCACAGGTCCTGTCTCCAGGCCGCCCGCATACGATACTTCCTCATCCAGAATGCTGTAATCATCGGTCTCATCCAGATAGGTACTGAGGCAAATCGGCAGCCAGACACAATGGTCTGTATGCGGAACCTGATTGATATATTTCAGTTCAGCCGCTTCATGCAAAATAATGCCGTCCGGCATCGCTCCGCTGGCCTCCTGCTGGCTTAAGGCCGTCAGGAACGCTTCTCTTGCCGTCTGCGGCTTAAGATAGCTCATCCCCATATTATCCTGCAGATAATTCCGGGTCTGCGGGTCGGTCGTCAGGCGGTTGGTCTGCCCGTGATAGTACATCTGCCGGGGCAGCCAGTGGTTGACCAGATTGTCGAGGTCCGCATCCGGGGTGGAGATCTCAATGCTCCCTCTGCCTTCCGCAATGTACTGCGCATATTCCCGCTCGGCGCGCACGAATCCGTCCTCGCCTGCCGCATCGGTATCCAGGAACAGCTTCCGGCGGATCTCCGCGATTCTCTGCTCACTCCGGGCCGGGCCGAAGACGAAGCGGTATTCACGTTCTTCCCCCGCAGCCAGATCCAGACTGTATTGCAAAGCGGCGACCGGGGTCTCATAACGGGCTTCGCCTTGCGCCAGCCGTTCGCTCTTAAGCGCGGACGGCGAGCCGATTCCGCCTTCGCCCTCGAAGGCTTCCTGATTCACTTCCCAGGAGGCCGGGGCATGGTCGGCCAGCAGGAAGGTTTTGTCCTTCAGATGCTTGATTTTGTCGTAATCCTGATATTTCTGATAAGGTGTGACCGCTGTAGCCACGATTCCCTGCAAGGCTTCCTTATACTCGCCGGATTGATTCATCCATGACATGTAGCCGATGGTGAAGTAGGGATAGATGCTGATCCTCCGCCGCGCCGCAGACAGATTGGTCACCTTCACCCGCCACAGCTCCATTGGCTCATCCTTAGGCAGGCTTAGCATCATCTCTATCGCGATCCCGTTCTTCTCGATGGTCCATACAATATTATGTTTACCCACCGCAAAAGTGTAATGATCCGGAGGGGTGCGGACAGGCTCATAAGGGGCAGAGAACAGCTCTCCGTTCTCCTCATCCTTGACATAGACGAAGCGGCCGGGGTGATGGGCATAATAAGGCTGCTCCGGCTGCATGAACGTCTTGGCCTCCAGATTCGGCGCATAGGAGTACTTGGCCGGCTCCGGCTGCATGAACTGGGCTACCGCATAGCCCCGGCAGTTCATATGAATCATCATCTGTTCATTCCACAGAAACCCCGAAGCCTTGGGGAGAATGGTGGGACTGGACAGCTCATAGTATTCGTTATCTTCAGATGCTCTTATCATACTAGTGCCTCTCTTTCCGGAATAAATATCCATCATTCTAGTAATCTTTATTCAAGAATACGCTCTCATAGGTTTGGGGGCAAGTCTGCGGGAAGAGATTCAATTTCATCGTTTTGGTTTTTATAGTAGAATAAACCCAAATAACTACCACTAGATGAGAGGTGCATCCTATGAAGCAATCATACATAGCCAGGCTTGAATTATTCGTAACTAACGCCCAGCAGATCAAACAGGAATTCCCTTGGCAAAATGCCTCCGTGAACCGGCTGGCCGCCTTGCTCTACGCCGTGGAAGACAAGATGGCCAATGTGGAAGCGATCCGCCTGTACCATGAGATGGTCAAGGATAACACCCGGGGCTTCTCGTCCTTCCGGGGAACCTCAGCCATCTGTATTGCTGCGCTGCTCTCCCTGTCTCCCCAGCCGCAGCAGCAGCTTGCAAATACGCTGGCTGTATATGACTTGCTAAAGGAACGCAAATTCCGGGCCTCCGACTACCTGGTCATTGCCGCCTATCAGATCGCTGCCCATACTCCGTACGATCAATATGCCGCAGCCATAGACCGCACCCAAGCGTTCTACGAGGGGATGCGGTCGAAGCACCGTTTCCTGACCGGACGGGATGACTATATCTTCGCTGCCATGCTCGGCCTCTCCGACATCCCTGTAGAGCAAGGGCTGGAGCAGTTGGAACAGCTCTATGTTACGCTCAAGCCCGAGTTCTTCTCCGGCAATAGTGTTCAGGCACTGACACAGGTGCTGGTGCTAGGCGGCGGGGATCTTGCAAGCCGGGTGCTTAGCCTGCGTGAAGCGTTCCGGGCACGGGATATCCGGCTGGATAAGGAGTATACACTCTCGTCCCTTGGCATCCTGTCCCTGATCCCCTACGAGCAGCAGCAGCTGGTAAGCGATGTCTCGGATACCTATGAGTTCCTGCGCCCGCAGAAGGGCTTCGGCGGCTGGTCGATCAACAAGCAGGAGCTGCTCCTGCTGTCTGCCGCACTCGTCTCCTATCAATATGTCGAGGATGTGAGAAACGGCATTATTCAATCCACACTATCTACCAGCCTGACCAACATCATCATTGCCCAGCAGACGGCGATTGCTGTAGCAGCGGCCTCTGCGGCGGCGGCAGCTTCGTCTTAGGAATTGACATGCAAAAGGCTTCCGGAGCGTAGTTTGCTTCGGAAGCCTTTTTATTAACGATACATTTGGACATACCACATCTTGAAGCCATGCCGCTCATAAAATCCGACACTTCGTTTCCAATCCAAATTAGAAGAACCTACGAGTGCATGAGCTACACCGTGTAGCTCAGCTTCACTTATGATTTTGTCCACCAACTGATGACCTACTCCATCTGCCCTGTACTCTGGATGGACGTATACTTCATAAATCTCTAGAAATAAAGCGTTATTAGGGAATACCGAATACTGGGATGTTTGAATGGCTCCATGAGTATATCCAATGACCCGTCCATGCTTCTCGGCAATCCAGAAATAATCCCCTATACGCTGAGCAATCTTGTCAGTGTTCGATGCTGGATAAGCGAAAGTAACCGCTTCTTTTGCCCACATCTCAGATAATTCAGCTACCTGAGGAACATCCTCCATGGTACATTTCCTTATCGTTACCATCATTCACCCTCCAGTGATTAATACTACAGCAATCCATATGCTTCTTATGCTTATCAATTCATTATGTTAATGGTGGTGTATATTCGTCAAAAAGGAACAAATCCCCTCCCCTCTCTAAGTTTCAAACTTTATCCTGGTAGCATGCGTCCTCAATAATTGGATTTCCGGCACTTGTTGATGAGCCATTTCCAGGGTGACGGAAGTTAGTTGGATTTATGACACTTAATTCTGCCCTATTTGCAATGTTACCTGTATTCGGCTGGAGTAGGTGTATAATTTCCAACTAAACTTCCCCAAACAACGATTTTTCTATAATTAGATGACGTTTATCCACTTATTTATTATGTTCAGTTACTACAGCCACTCCACTGTTTGATTCATACGCCCCGGTTACAGGCGGCCTCCTAACGCTCAAATTAAAGAGCATGTCCCGCACTTGCCGGAGACATGCTCTGTTCGTTATAACAGCCCTACCCTTCCTCCCCATCCCCGGGCATCCGGCGTCTGCCGATCCCAAACGCATAATACCCCGCCACAACAATAGCCAGGAACGACGCGCCGACGATCAGCGACAGATGGGTATCCGGGTTGAACCACATGCCGATGATGACCAGCGACAGGAAGATAATGATAATATAGTTACTGACCGGGAAAAAGCGGGACTTGAACGGATGGGCTGCCATCTCGCCTGCCCACCGCTCTCTGAATCTGAACTGGCTGAAAGCCAGGGCGAACCACGGAATCATTCCCGGAAGCACGCTGGCACTGTAAATATAGAGAAACAGCTTGGAGTCCGGCATCAGATAGTTGAACAGCACGCCGACCAGCAGCAGGGAGATCGTTGTAATAATACTGTTGCGGGGCACTCCGCTGGCCGAGACTCTGCCGAAGAACTTCGGAGCCTGTCCGTTCTGGGCGAGGGTGTAGAGCATTCTTCCCGCACTGTAAATTCCGCTGTTGCAGCCCGACATCGCCGCTGTCAGCACCACGAAGTTGATAATGCCGGCCGCAGCGACAATCCCGACCTTGGCGAAGGTCAACACGAACGGACTGCCGATTTCCCCGATCTCATTCCACGGATAGATGGTCACAATGATGAAGATGGCCCCCACGTAGAAGATCAGAATGCGCCAGATGATATTCTTGATCGCTTTTCGCAGCGTTTGCTTCGGATTCTCCGCTTCCCCTGCCGTAATCCCCACCAGCTCAATCCCCTGATAGGCCGCCGTGACAATGCAGAGCGCGAACAGGAAGCCCTTCAGTCCTCCGGCAAAAAAACCGCCATGACTATAGAGATTGGACAGTCCGAGCGGCTGCCCGCCATTTCCGAGACCGAAGAAAATCACCCCGGTGCCGATCACCAGCATCACGACAATGGCAACCACCTTGATCATCGCAAACCAGAATTCAAACTCCCCGTATAGCTTCACCGCCGCCAGATTGGCTGCTGCAATGATGCCCACACCAATTAGCGCCGGAATCCACTGCGGGATATCCGGGAACCAGTACCCGACATAGATTCCAATTGCCGTAACCTCGGCCATGCCTACCGTCACCCATAGGAACCAGTAGCTCCAGGCGGTCAGGAAGCCGGCCAGCGGGCTGATATATTTATGGGCAAAAGTGGCGAACGAACCAGTCACCGGCTCCACCACCAGCATCTCCCCCATAATCCGCATCACAAAAAACATAATGATTCCTGCCAAAAGATACGCTAGCAGCACGGAAGGCCCCGCCCACTTAATCGTGCTTGCCGAGCCCATGAATAATCCCACGCCAATCGTGCCGCCCAGTGCGATCAGCTCGATATGCCGTGGCTTAAGTCCTCTGGTTAACTGTTTGGATTCCAACGAAATGCTCCCCCTCATATGTACACCTGTACACCTCACATGTACTCAACGCAATCTATCTTAATATGTAAGCATCATTGTATGCTGTGACATACATTAACGCAATGCAGAATTACTCCATTACAAAGTTCAAGCTTTTGTAAAAAGAAATTAAGCGTATCCCTATACATTTTGGTTCATAGTGTTATAATCACTTTGTTTATCACAAGACAACAGGAAACAGGTGATCAGATGTTTGAAATCAAATGGCTGTGGCAGAACCTGGAGGGCAACCGGGCGCGGTATATCGTGGCGCTCTGCCTCTCAGTGGTGGGCTCAAGTCTTACGATTGTGAACCCCTACATCAGCCAGCGCATTGTCGATACGTTCATTGCCGGTGACCACGCAGGAGCGAATCTTGCTACAGGACGCGGGCTGCTCATTGCGCTTTGCCTGGGCATGATCGGCTTCTCCCTGCTACGTACAGGGCTGGCATACTTCACGACCATGCAGTACGAAATTTCTTCACAGAATATGATGTACAATATCCGGATTTATCTGTACAACAAGATTCAGGGCCAGGACCGGGAATATTATGACCGCAACCGCACCGGGGACCTGATGACCAAAATGACGGGGGATCTGGATATGGTCCGCCACTCGATGGCGTGGATTTTCAAGACGATTATTGAATCGCTCACGATTTTCCTGGCAGCCGTCATTTATTTTCTCACGATTGATGTGAAGCTGACGCTGTGGATGCTGATCCTGTCACCGCCGATTTTTGTGGTGGCCTTTATCTTCGCCAAGAAAGTGCGCCCGATGTACATCGACCTGCGCGAGCGGCTGTCCCAGCTCAATACGACGACACAGGAGAATATCTCGGGGAACCGTGTGGTGAAGGCTTTTGCCCGTGAGGAGTTCGAGATTGCCAAGTTCACGGAGAAGAATGTCAACTACGCGGTGGCGAATAAAAAAGCAGCCCTCGTCTGGCTTGACTACTTCCCTTATCTGGAGACCTTCGCTCAAGGCTTCAACGTTGTGCTGATGCTGGCCGGCGGTTACTACGTGATGGAGGGGCGGATTACCTTCGGTGAGTTCACGGCGTTCTCCTCGCTGATCTGGGCCGTCTCGAACCCCATGCGCAATATCGGAATTATTATTAATGATATTCAGCGTTTCTTTGCCAGCTTATCCAAAATCGTCGATATCTATTACGCCCGTCCGGCAATTGCCAATGACCATAACCCGGTGGAGCGCCGCCGCTATGAGGGACGGATTGAATTCGACCATGTCCGGTTTAAATATGATAACGCTACCGTGCTTGATGATGTGAGCTTCACGATAGCCCCCGGCGAGACCATTGCGATCATGGGAGCCACCGGCTCCGGCAAAACCTCCCTCATCAATCTCATTCCACGCTTCTATGATGTGGCGGGCGGGCGAGTGCTGGTAGACGGCAGAGATGTCCGGGAGCTGGAGCTGGATGAGCTGCGGGGGAATATCGGGATGGCTACGCAGGATGTCCTGCTGTTCTCCGATACCATTGACGGCAACATCGCTTACGGCGATCCCGATCTGCCTGAGGAGGATGCGAAGGCTTACGCGGCTCTGGCCGCTGCCCATGATTTCATTGTCAAAATGCCTGAAGGCTACGATACCGTAGTGGGGGAACGCGGTGTCGGATTATCCGGGGGTCAAAAGCAACGTATTGCGCTGGCCCGCGCCTTGGCGGTCCAACGTCCGATTCTGATCCTGGATGATACGACTTCTGCGGTCGATCTGGAGACGGAGGAGCATATTCAGCGCAGCCTGCGTGAGCTGGAGTACCCCTGCACGAAGATCATCATTGCGCAGCGGGTATCCACTACCGCCCAGGCTGACCGCATTCTGATTCTGGAGGGCGGGCGTTTGATTGAGGAAGGAACCCATGCCGAGCTGCTGGCGAAGCGGGGGTATTACTATGATGTATTCATGCTTCAGAACGAGGGCATTGGAAGGCAGGTGACCGAAAGTGGCCAGAAATAAATTCGATGTCGATGAGAATCTGGAAGCGCCGTTCAATATCAAGCATTTCCGGCGGGCCATGGTCTATATCAGACGCAAGAAGAAGCCGATGCTTATCGCGTTCGCGCTTAGCGCATTGTCGGCGGCGATTGCCCTGTCGGCTCCGCTGATCATGCAGCATGTCGTGGATGTGACGATTCCGGCCAAAGACATGGGAGCGCTGGCGGGCTGGTCCCTGCTGATGCTGGCAACCATCGTGGTCAGCGTCATTCTGGCTACGATCCGCTCGCGAATTATGACGAGCGTCGGACAGGATATTATCTTCGATATCCGCACCGACCTGTTCAAGCATCTACAAGAGTTGCCGTTCAAATATTATGACGACCGGCCGCAGGGTAAAATCCTGATCCGGGTCGTGAACTACGTCAACGGGGTCTCCGATGTGTTGTCGAACGGAATTATCAACTTCATCCTGGAAATCGTGAACCTGATCTTCATCGCGGTGTTCATGTTCGCCGTGGATGTGCGGCTCTCGTTCATCATTCTGGCCGGACTGCCGGTGTTCCTCGGCGTCATGCTGCTGATCAAGACCCGGCAGCGCCGGGCCTGGCAGGCGGTATCGAACAAAAGCTCCAACCTGAATGCCTATCTGCAGGAGAGCATCAGCGGCATCGGCGTCACACAGATGTTCTCGCGGGAGACGCGCAATGAAGGCATCTTCACCCGTCTGGCCGGCAACTTCCGCACGGCCTGGATGAAGGCGCTGCGTTACAACATTCTGATTCCGTTCAGTGTCGATAACCTGTCTACCATTGTTACGGCTATGATCTTCCTGGTCGGCCTGCTGACTCTGGACCCGCAGAACATGACGCTGGGCGTCATTCTCGCCATGAGCAGCTATGCTGCCCGCTTCTGGCAGCCGATCCTGAATCTATCGAACCTGTACAATAACTTCATTAATGCGGTGGCTTATCTGGAGCGGATCTTCGAGACGCTGGATGAGCCGGTAACGGTAAGCGATATCCCCGGTGCGAAGGCGCTCCCGCCGGTTCAAGGCCGGGTAACATTCGATGATGTCACCTTCGCCTATGATCCGGGCCTGAATATCCTGGAGAACATCTCCTTCGATGTCGCAGCCGGAGAGAGCGTTGCTCTGGTTGGTCCGACCGGTGCCGGCAAGACCACCGTCGTCAACCTGATCTCGCGCTTCTATAACCTGACTGGCGGACGCATTCTGATCGACGGGCAGGACATCTCGCAGATCACGCTGAAATCGCTGCGCAGCCAGATGGGGATCATGCTGCAGGACAGCTTCATTTTCTCGGGAACCATTCTGGATAATATCCGCTACGGCAGACCGGATGCGACCGAGGAAGAGGTTATCGCTGCCGCGAAGGCAGTCTGCGCAGACGACTTCATCCGCGAATTCGATCAGGGCTACCAGACCGAGGTGAACGAACGCGGCTCCAAGCTCTCCCAAGGGCAGCGGCAGCTGATCTCGTTCGCCAGAACGCTGCTGGCCAACCCGCGGATTCTCATCCTGGATGAGGCTACCTCCTCCATCGATGCACAGACCGAGCGTCTGCTCCAGAAGGGGCTGAACGAGCTATTGAAGGGACGCACCTCGTTCATCATCGCGCACCGCCTGTCTACGGTGAAAAACTGCGACCGGATCATGTATGTCTCGAACAAGGGCATTGCCGAGAGCGGCTCCCATGACGAGCTGATCGCCCGCCGCGGCCTGTACCACCGGCTGTATACGGCGCAGAAGATGGAAGCTTGATGTGCAGTGCAGGATAAGGCTATATAGATTGTACTTGTAGTTCAATTTATATAGTCTCAAATAAGAAATCGCCAAAAACCGCAGCAAGGGTTCGCCCCTGTCTGCGGTTTTTGGCATGAATGGATGGACCGTACAGCACATCTTCAGTGAAGAATATATATGTCCGCATGCATGATCCGTTACCACCTAAGTCTGCTGGTTGCTGGCTTCATCAATTTGTGCAATTAAGCAGCACTCCTGCTGCGATCCATGCGGACTGGAGAGCCGCTATTCCTGTAAATTGTACCATTTTGCGGGCTAAGCGGACTCACATGCACTTAACCAGTCGCTCTTGACTCATTCTAATCACCAACTGGCCTTATAACGGCCTCTCAGTCCGAGGGCGAGTGGTAAATCTGTCTTTCTCAAAAGATAAGAATTTATATGCTTCGCGCTATCATTATCCTTATCTTTCTCGCTGAAACGGTACCGTCCTTATAAAGGACGGCAATGCCGTTTCCACTTGCAAAATAAGGGCCTCATAGTCCGGTTGTAGAACCTTCATATACTCTTCCCTAAGCATGCTGTAGATCTCCAGATCGACAACCCCCTTGCCGGACCAGAGGGCTGCTTGCCGCAGCATCCCTTCCTTGACATATCCGTTCTTCAGCAGCACCTTCTTGGAAGGCTCATTATTCAGCATCACTTCCGCTTGAATTCTGTTCACCTGAGCCTGCTGGAACAGGAATGCTGTCAGCAGCTCAACGGCTTTGGAGGCGAGGCCCTTCCCCCACTGGGCTTCCGCGAGGAAGTAGCCAATGGTGACCATATTGACCCTCTGATTGAAGTCACAGGCTTCAATAATCCCGAGCAGGTGCGTATCGTCTGCTGGGGCGAAGATGCCCCACTTGATCCGCGATCTTTTGCCATAATCCCGTTCATAATGACCGATCATGCTCTTGACTGTAGTCTTATTGTGCTTGGGGATAATCCCGCAATATTCGAACACATGGTCATTGCTGTAAATCTCGAACAGCCCGTCCAGATGCTCCTCCTCAATCTTGCCCAGTACCAGCTCCTCTGACCTTAAGACAGGGAACTGGTCAAACACTATCTCCATCTTCACCCGGGGCACTCCCTTCTCTGATCCTTAAGCGCTTGGCCTAATGGGGACGTACAAATCAACCATGCACTTGCCCTGCGGGTCCTGCGCAGGATCATTCAGACAGAATTCCAGACATGGCCGGTCATCGGCTTCATAGACGCTGCGAGGTAACCATACGCTGAACATAGTATCGTACGCAAGGACAAATCTATCTACCGTATCATAGTAGGAATACACCGCATACAACCCGCCGGATAGAGTCTTGTATTCTACCTCCTTCCGGGGAGCTTCCCGTTCGAATCCCTCCGGGAGTGTAACACAAGCATCATAGCGGCAGGCAGACTCTTCCGTAAGTTCCCCGTCGTCCAGTGAGATTCCGATGAACTGCTGATTCGCCGGATGGAACCCTTGCTGAGCTGCCCAGCGGCTTAGCTTGTCCCATGCGTGATATGTGTCCAGATACCTTCCAATATGCCTGACATAAGCGACCTCAACTTCTGCAATTTCTCTAAGTTCTACCATACTGTCCCATGCCCTCCTTAACAGCGGATTACCTTCTGCTACATTGTAATCCGCCAGGGCGGCCGGCTCTGCCTGCTTATTGCTGAGGACTGACGGGAAATTGCTATGTTTCTGCCCGCTATTCCTGATACTGCTGGGCGTACAGCCGAAATGCCGTTTGAAATGAACGCCCAGCGCAGATACGGATTCGAACCCGCAATTCCCCGAGATTTCCAGAATGGTCAGGTTCGTCTCAGTCAGCAGCGCCCACGCCCGCTCAATGCGCTTCCTGGTTACGAAGGCCATGGGCGTCATGCCCGTGAAGGCTGTAAATATTCTGGTGAAATGATATTTGGAGAAATGGGAGACCTCCGCCAGCTGATCCAGCCGCAGCGGCTGGCTGCTGTGATTTTCTATGTAGGCAATAACCTGCTTAATCCTCTCCCCATACTGCTCCTTCATCGCTGAATCCTCCGTCTCCTTCGTGTTACAATACTGTACAAATATAAATGGATGAGGCGATAGTCAATGGTTACCACTCTCTACTTCGTACGACATGCCCACTCTACTTATTCTACCGATGAATTGAATAGACCTTTATCTGAGAAGGGGCGGGCAGACGCCTGGAGAGTTACCCGACTACTCCTCCATGAGAATATTAATATTCTAATCTCAAGTCCCTATAAACGGGCTATACAGACCATTCAGGGACTGGAGAAACCGCTTGGGACTACGATTGTAATCAAAGATAATTTTAAAGAAAGAGTGTTGTCTGCAGAGCCTGTCACCGATTTCGGGCAGGCAATGTCTAAGGTGTGGGAGGACTTTTCCTTCGCCTGGCCGGGAGGAGAATCCAATCTAGTTGCCCAGAATAGGGGCGTACAAGCACTCTATAAAGTTTTGCAGCAATATAAAGGAAATTCGATCGCTATCGGAACGCACGGTAATATGATGGTCCTGATCATGAATGCTCTGGATAAGCGTTATGATTTTAGCTTCTGGAAGCAGTTAGAAATGCCCGACATCTATAAGCTAAGCTTCCATGAGGACAAGCTTGTGAGTGTACAGCGTATTTGGCACTAGTAGATTATCAGATTCATACCATTGGCGTGCTTAGATGCACTCTGTACAACTAAATCGTCTGAATTACAGCCAAATATCCGTTTAGCTGCATTTCGTACAATTAAACTCCCCTCTATACCGGGGTTCTCACCATTGGGGCAAATTTAGTTGTACAAACTACAGTTAGAAGAGGAAAAGTCTCCTTTTCACGCTTTTTAATTGTATAAAATACAGCTATCACTGAAAATCGGCTTCAATGTTACTCATAGTTTCTAAATGCCCGGTTGAACTGGACAGACTGTTGTCACAACCCTGTGGTATACCAGAGGAAAGGAGGGATTGTTATGGCAAGCTATGAATACTCGTCCCGACAGGAGCTGATAGACACGATCCATAATCTGTACCTGCTCTTGGATGCCGAGTATGACGGAATTAACAATACATATAAGGATACGCGAATTCCCGAGGTGGACAAAACCCCAGCCGAGATCATCGCGTATCAGCTGGGTTGGCTGGAGTTGGTGCGGAGCTGGGAGAAGAATGAGCTGGCGGAACGAACAGTCCAGATGCCCGCTGCGGATTACAAGTGGAATCAGCTCGGCGGGTTGTATCAGTCCTTCTACAGTAAATATGCGCAGTATTCTCTGCCTGAGTTACGAGAACTCTTCCGGCAAGCCGAGCAGCAGTGGCTGGACTGGATTGGAACATTAACAGAGGAGGAACTGTTCATCCAGGGCGCACGTCAATGGACCGGAACCAAGGAGAACTGGCCGATGGCCCGGTGGATTCACATTAACTCGGCGGCCCCGTTCAAGACCTTTCGGGGGAAGATCCGCAAGTGGAAAAAGCATTGTCCTGAGGGACTCACAAAATGAAATAGTGGGATTATGACAAAGGGGCACAACAGCTTAGCGTCCACTGCTTCGCAATCATTGCGTGCTGTCTGCCCTCCCGTCTGGCCCTGGCATCCCCCTTCTGCCAGGGCCTTCCCGGTTCATTCCCCTGCCCCCATCCTTGAAGTTGGTGCCGCCGCCGTTCATGCCGGGGAACCCGCCGGGCCGGGAATTGAAGTCTGCACTGGTAATATTCTGAGCCGTGACTGCTTCGCAGGAAGTGAGCAGCAGCGAACAGCTAAGCATACTAATCATTAAGGTGATGTAATATTTCTTAGGCCGCATGATTAGACCTCCTTGTCCCGGTCAGTAATACATATACGTCTTGAACACCCAAGTAGGATAAGACAAGCAGCAGCGGATACACAGGATACAGATACCGGGACTTAATCTCCCAGAGCAGGTAGAACCCGATGAAGCCAAGAATCACCAGAAGGAGCGGGGTCTCCGCGAAGCGCTTAGCCCGCAGTCCCCGGATTAACCGGATCAGAATGAAGACGTACATCAGGAAATTCTGGACATATAAGGCCCACAGCAAGCCGCTCCGATAGGCGGAATCGCCTTGAAACAACCTGCTTGCAGCTGTGGAATAGCTGTAATGGCCCATCACCATGCCGCCCCTCCCGCCAGTTGAGGAGGCTGCTTCATTTCCAATCCCGTAGCGTTCCATCTGATACGTCCCTTCCGTCCAGGTCCAGATCAGCTTTTTATAATACATTTCTGCAAGCCCGGTTAAGGTCGCACCGGAGAGCTTGCTGCGGATAGACGCCTTGAACAATTCTACACTCTCCGCCTTATTATAGCCGGCCTCCTGTTGGTAGATATTATAGCTCTCCCGGTCATCCCAGAACCCGAGTGTCTCCAGATTAATCCCCATATTCAGCCACATGTACACTGGAGCAGAATTGCTGGACGGCGATTCGTCCACAATGCCTGTTGCCTGAAGTGCCGTATTCTGAATCCAGGCAGGAAGAACCCACAGCAGCAGCGTTACTCCAAGGGCGGCAATGACCTTCTTCACGCCAATCGCCCGCAGGTTGAGGAGCAGACTGAGAACAATGGCAATCAGGAAGATCATACCTATACTACGGAAGTAGTTGCCGAGTGTCAGCAGTACTGCCGCGAACAGCATATCCTTCATGGATCTTCTGCGGATGAACCTGACTCCGAAGTAGAGCGCGCTGGTGAGCAGAGCCGTGGCAATTCCATCATTATAGATAAAGTTGCTCATGAACAAAGCCGGAACATAGGTCGCAGCCACAATCAGAAGGCCATAGTTTTTCCTGCCTGATTTAGGATTCAGCTCTTGGCAGAGCAGATAGATAACCAGCGTGGTGACGAGCGAGAAAAGAATATTGAAGCTTTTGATCACCAGATAATTGTCCGGGAACAGAAGCAGCAGCGTCTTCAGATACAGCACGAAGGAGAAATTGAACGGGAACATGTACAGGTATCCGCCTGACTGAAAGGAGGAATAGTCCTTGTCATAGAGCATAGCCCAGGCCAGGGACAGCACCGTCTGTGAATCATCTGTAGGCATACGGCTGAACAGGAAAATAATCACGAGCTGCATGGCACCAGACAACAGCAGAACGGCTGGAATAACCTTCGCCCGGCTATACCCTTCAAGCTTCCGGGAGAGTCTGTACAGCACAAAGCCCAGTACCAGAACAACTACAATCCATAGCAGGAACACAAGCGGCTGCTGCCCTTCCAGCACCGCCCGGTCTCCATACACGGAATAATTATATTTTGCCCGGAACAAGAAGGATGAAGCGATGAACAGCCCAATGAACAAGGCGAGGATGAACGTTACGATTTGCTGGATTCTTTTTACCATGATACCCTCCTGATCGGCAGCGTCCGGCGAGTCTTTCGCATGTGCCTTAATCCATATACGGAGTATACATAGTGAATCTGAATGTAAGTTGAAAGGATGCTGCCTGAGCATAAAAAAACCTCCGGGTCCTCTCCAGCCGCCGCATCCATAGATGCGCTCATGCCGGAAAAGCTTCCCGAAGGCTTGCTGCTTAAACTATTCTGTTCCTGTTGAATACGTACGGGTGAATCACTTGCCAGCTACAGCCCGAACCACACGAAAACCCTGGTCATTTCCCCGGCTGCTCGGCTCGAATTTGCCGCGGAAGGATACCTCTGTGTTGTTCACCCCGCCGATCCAGCCGCCGCCCTTCACCAGCCGGACCGAGCCGCTCTTGCTATTCGGATCAGATTCTCCATACCAGTTCCAGCACCATTCCCTTACATTCCCTGACATATCGTACAGTCCCAGCTCATTGGGCTGCTTGAGGCCCGTATTCCTCGGCTGGCTATGGTTGTTCTCAATCGCAGGCCAGTTCCAGTCTCCGGTCAGGAATTGATCGCCGGAATTCCTCCAGTACCAGGCAACCTCCTCCGGATTGCTGCTTCCGCTATACGGGCTGCTTGTGCTCATCTGGCCTCCGCCTGCTGCATATTCCCACTCGGCTTCTGTCGGCAGACGGTAACCGTCCGCCCCTTCATTCACCGTTACAGTCCATTTCATGAAATCCCGGTCACTTGTATTATTCGGATCGACCGTGTTCTTGTCTATATTATAATAGGGGGCCAGGCCTTCCTTCACACTCCGCTCATTGCAGTACTCCACGGCATCATACCAGGTTACGCTCTCTACCGGCAGCTTATCTCCTTTGAACTGCGAGGGGTTATTCTTCATCACTTCCAGCCATTCTTGCTGGGTGACCTCATATTTTCCGATGTAGAAGTCCGGGAGGGTCATCTCTGTCCCGTAATAATTGGATTTCGTATCCTTAAAAGTACCGCCTTCCACCCGCACTAAACGCTCATCAGCGGCAGGCTTCTCCTGCGAGCAGGCACTGGCTATAACCGCGATTGCCATGCACAGAATCAGAATCATTAATGGTTTTCTCATGAATACCTCTCCTTTGGAGCAGATGGGCAAGGTACAGGACTTAAGCGTAGTTCGGTGCGCGAAAATGATAAGGCCGGCAGCTTGTACACCCGGCCGGCCTTAGCCTGTCAACGATTAGCTGAACTTACGGCACTGCCGGAACAGCAAGTGCCGGTCAGCTTGTCCATTACCACACGGTTACGTTGGAGGAGCCGCTGCTCTGGTAGCCTTCGGTAGCCAGTACCTGGTAAGACCAGCTGCTTCCCAGATTCATGCCTTTGCTCTTCCAGGCATTCACGTGGTTGTTGAACGTGATCTGAACGTTGCTGCCGATCGGTCTTTTGGATTGTCTTACACTCCAGTACTGAGGGAATGTGGCATTTCCGTCAATCGAAGGAGCATCGTAACGCATTGTGGTGTAGATATCGTAGGTACCCCCGTCACTGTTCACAGTGCCTTTGAACTGGCCGGTAGGTCTGTAAGTCCCCCAGCTATCGACCACGTAATATTCAATAAGGGCATTCCGGGTCCATCCGTAGAAGGTCAAATATCCGTTACCGGAAGGTGAAAAGACACCCGCGTTATAATTCACCACCCGGTTCGCCGTGCCGTAGGTCCAGCCTTTACCGACTACGAAGTTCCCGGTGTTATACCAGTTCACACTGTAATTGCCGCCCGATCCGTTCACCGCATTCACAGTTCCGCCGCCATCGGTCCAGTTCTGCCAATAATCTGTTGCGCCTGCTGTCGCTGCGAACGCGCTGAAGCTGAGTGCCGCTGTCATTAATACCGTCAGAAGTTTCTTTTTCATTGTAAATTAATACCTCCCGATTATAATGGTGTTTGCTTGCAGCTTGCTTCTCTCCGTAGAATATAACTTATCCTGATGGTTATACCATATATTTACTTGTCCTCCTTTCGAGATGATTATATCTAGTAAGCGTTTACATTTCTCTCTGCAAACTAAAGATTAACCCCCAATTTTTATTGATATTATGAAATTATTGGGTCTAATCGACGGGATCTTTGCTCTCGCGGGAAGCAAGTGGCGGAAATTCGGGAAATTTCGGCAGCGGCGGACTAACATTGGCTCCTTCAGCCCACCAAAGGGATGGGTCCCTTTCTTCCACCTCGTCCCGCCTTCATATCCGCCCAACGCCAAAAAGCCGCCCCGGAACGGGACAGCTCAACACTCAGCTATAGCTCACTTGCCACTACTGTCAATATTCATTCATCGCTACATACTCACCGTTCGCCTGCAGCCGCTTAGCCCATCCGAATAACAGCCTTGACCACATCCTCCTTATTGTTGATCACATAATCGAACGCTTGCTGCGTCTCCTCGAAGTCAAATTCGTGGGTGACGATGCCCTTGACGTCAATCTTGCCGTCCGCGATGGCTCCGATGGCCGCCGGATAGAGGTTGCGGTAC
Organism: Paenibacillus sp. FSL P2-0089; assembly: GCF_038595095.1. Classification (NCBI taxonomy): domain Bacteria; kingdom Bacillati; phylum Bacillota; class Bacilli; order Caryophanales; family Paenibacillaceae; genus Paenibacillus; species Paenibacillus sp. FSL P2-0089. The sequence goes on along the minus strand of NZ_CP152006.1, from coordinate 587,140 downwards.
CGGAAGACCGACTTGATGTCGGCTTCCTTGAACATAATCTGCATGAAGTCAAAGTCGATGATATCCTTGGCGGCCAGGCCGACCAGGACGATGGTTCCGCCTCTTTTGACCAGATAAGGAGTCTGCTTCACCGTATGCTCGCTGCCTGCCGTCTCAATGACCTTATCCACGCCCGCGCCATCGGTCCAGGCCGCAATGACCTCCAGTACATCCTCCTGTCTGGCGTTAATCACCCGCGTAGCCCCTAGCTTCATCGCCGCCTCCAGCCGCTTCTCAATGATGTCCACCACTACAATCTCCGTAGCCCCGTATGCCTTGCAGGCCAGCAAAGTGACCAGCCCGATGCAGCCCGCTCCCAGAATCACCACACGGTCCCCCAGCTTAACGCCGCCCTGTGCCGCAGCATGGAGTCCCACCGCCAGCGGTTCCACCAGCGCCCCCTCCTTCGAAGACACATTATCCGGCAGCTTGAAGGCCATGTTCTCCGGAAAAGCCATATAATCCATCAGACAGCCATGATACGGCGGCGTAGCCAGGAACTGTACATCCGGACACAAATTATACTTGCCGCTCTTGCAGAACTCACATTGTCCGCAGGTCACACCAGGCTCCAGGGCCACCCGGTCCCCCACCTTCAGATGCTTCACGCCAGGGCCAAGCTCCACCACTTCTCCGGCGCATTCATGCCCCAGAATGAAATCTCCGTTCACCACGAAATCGCCGATCCGGCCATGCTCCAGGTAATGCACATCCGAGCCGCAGATGCCGACAACCTCCAGCTTCACAATGACCTCGCCCGCTTGGGCTACAGGCATGCCGATTTCCTTCATTGCCATTTGCTTCAGATCTGTCATATAACAAGCTCTGTTCTTCATCCATTTCTCCTCCTCAGGGACATTAGGTACTCTTAGTATAATAATATACTTTTATAAAACTATTTAAATAAGATTATAATCAGATTTAAAGTGAAGTCAACAAAAACTCCCCCAGAGAAGGACAGTGCCGCGATTGCAGCAACGTCCCTCTTCTGGAGGAGCGGGGAAAGCAGATATTGTATTAGGGTAAGATCAACCCGGATCTAGATGCTGTCGATAAACTCCGTCACCAGCTCCAGAGCAGCGCCCACAGCGGTGGCTTCAAGCTTATATTTACAGACCCGCAGGTAGGAACCGTCCTGTTCGAAGGTGTTCTTACGCGCTGCTAACGCCTGAAGATCATCGATGTATTCCTCCATGTAAGCCCCGGCATAGCCGCCGAGAATCACATCGCAATCGTACAGCATCCGCAGGTTATTCACTGTAATGACCAGATAGCCCACATACTCCTGCCAGATGGCCTGCTGCTCCTTCTTGCCCTCTCCCAAGAGCCTGAAGAATTCCACAATACTGCCCCCGGTGCTGTCCGAGAGGAGTCTCGCGGAGCAGTAGGCATCGACGCAGCCCTTCTGCCCGCAGTAGCAGGTCCGGCCTCCAGGCAGAATTGTCATATGCCCGAACTCCCCGCTGCGGTAATTCTGGCCTGCATAAATCTGATTACCTACTATAATGGCACCGCCCACGCTATTGTTAAGGGACAGATAGACCACATTGTGTATGTCCTGCTCTCCCCACAGTTCAGTGAGTCCCGCCGCATTCGCATCATTGCTCAGGACGCAGGGATACGGGATGTATTCGGCGAACCGCCGGACACTGCCTCCCTTGAAATCTATGACTGTAGCATAGCTCACTGTCTGCCGGTCCCCGGATAGAATCGCGGGCAGCGCAATGCCTACACCGAGAATCTGGCTGCGGTCCAGCTGACAAGCCTCTATGAAATCCTCCACCAGATTGCCTACTCCCCGGAAGTAAGTCTCCTCATTCGCAAATGGATAATGATTCCTGACATTCTTAATGATCCTGCCGCTCAAGTCAATGACGACAATTCCCACATGATTCAGGGTAACATCCAATCCGACAGCATAACCCGCCACCCTGTTGCAGGCCAACGACTTGGCCTTACGGCCTCCGGTAGATTCATACAGCCCGGTCTCCTCAATCAGCCCGCGTTCCTGCAGCTCCTTGAGATTCTGTGTCACGGTGGGAAGACTTAGACCTAGCGCCTGCGCAATCTCCTGAATGGAAGTGGATTCACGGTGATACAGGTACCGGTAAATGGCGTTCCGGTTCATCTTTTTAACTTCCATACTATTCAAGCGATGTGTCGCCATTCGAATCCCCTCACTTTTACAAATGTACTTTATAATTTTATACATATAATATGCAATCACACCCGTTATAGCAATCATTAGCCGCTTTAATTGTGAATAATTTCACGTAAGTGGTTTTATTGTATCAAGAATTGGAAGTCCCGTCATTAATCTTTTGGGACGATGGCCTTAATTCGCCCCTCTTTTCGCAAGTATTCGCATGTTAACGCCGAGGGCTGCCGTGATTGTTGCCAGGCCGGAACAAATAAACGCCATTCCGCCATTCCGGATCAGCCGCTGACGGGTCATCATATCGCTTCATCTCGATTCTTATTTATTCTTAATGCTATAATCCAAGTGGAAGCGGCTTTGCCGTCCTTTTAAAGGACGGTACCGTTTCAGCGAGAAATAGAAGGATAAGTTATCGTGTGCAACATATAAATTCTATATTTTAAAAAAATGGATTAAGGAGAACGCTAACGCTATGAACCCGAACCAGATACAGAACCTTACAGACCAAAATCGAAACCAGACACTCTCCCAAGAACTGCTAGTCATCTGGGAGAACTCTGTGAAGGCTACAAACCTGTTCCTCACCCTGCAGGATATTGAAGACCTGCGTCCCTTGGTTCTGCAAGGGATTGCAGAGATCCAGCATCTGATTATGCATACCCAACCGGAGGGGCATCCCCTCGGCTTCATCGGGATTCAGGATCAGAAGATTGAGATGCTGTTCGTAGACCCGGCAGTCCGGGGAATGGGTATAGGCAAAAGCCTGGTGGACTATGCCATACACCACTTGAACGTGCATTCCGTCGATGTGAATGAAGACAATCCCCAGGCTACCGGATTCTATGAACATTTAGGCTTCCAGGTCTACGCCCGCTCCGAACAGGATGAGCAAGGCAAGCCTTGGCCCATCCTGCATATGCGGTTATAGCATGAACAGCCGGGATTCCCCCGCCGTCCAAATATTCAGCGCCTGTGTGCGGACTGCGGGATTCGCATAATTCCTGTACTCCCGCAGACGCTCTGACGTTTCCGGGCTCCAGCGCAGCGCGCTTCCCGCTGCTTCCAGCAAGGACAGTCCGAGATACGGAGCTTCATAAGACGGTTCTGCCCGCAGCACATCCACAATCTCAAGCAGTGTCTCCGGTGTCCAGTATCCGGCGCTGTTCTCCAGGCTGACGGCAAGCCCGCGGTACAACTCGCTCAAGAGCTGCGGCTGACGGGTTACCTCCTGCGCGACCCGCTTCACATACACGGACGCTTCCTCAACGTTACTCCAGTCGATCACTGCAATATATAATTTCAGAATCAGGCCCAGCAGAGTCTCATCGGCAGCCAGAATATCGATCATCTCCAGATACAACGGGGTAAGCTGCACCCTTGTACTCTTGGGCAGACCTGTAAGCTGGTTGATGAGCACCTGCAAGCGTTGCCGGTGGGGCAGATCTCTGTCTGCCGCTGCATTCCATTCCTGTGTCATGGGCGTTGCCGCCAGTTGCCGGCAGATCCCGGCCACAACCGCATTCACTTTGCCGTCCCGGGCGGCTTCAATCAGTGTCATCAACGCGAACTCCCAGCTGGAGCTGTCCTTCAGACCCGCAACCGCCTGAGCCGCAGCCGCCGCAACGGTACCTTCATAACCGCTTGTCCACCACTTCATGGAACTATAAGCCTGGCTGCTGACGGATACATCCGGGTGATCGGCAATGGCTATGATTAAGTCCAGATAGCGCGGTCTGTAGGCAAGCGGAAGTGCATCAGGCTGTCGGGACAACAAGCTCACTGCGATATCACGCTCTGGAGAAGCCGCGATGGCGCGCAGCACCTCCCAGCTCTGTTCATCGTCCAGCAGCCCCCTGGCAGCATGCCCTACAGCAATCACCACATCCTTATGCACAGCAGGCTTAGCGAATTCCTTCAATAGCAGCGGAAGACTGTCCTCACTTCTATACACACCAAGCAGGCGGATGGCTTCCTTGCGGACGGTGATCTTCAGCTTCTCCCGGCTCAGCAGCGCCTTCAGAGCCTGAGACAGCTGCTGCGGACTGACCCGGCGGATGCACCTTGGGATGGAGTACATCGCTACTCGGGCCCGATCACCATCCAGATGCTCCAGCAGCACAGGCAGGGATTTCTCCGGCTCCTCCAGCAGGGACAAGGCATGAAGCGCTGCCTCCGCTACCGCCACCTCTTTGTCCTGTACCAGCTCATACAGCAGCTTCGGGTTCCTATCCGGCATACTCGCCATGACTCTAATCGCTCGCGAACGCTCAAATAGGCTGTACTTGGGACCTAAAGCGATTGTGCTTAACAGGGCACCATACGCCTCCTGCTGGCGCGGCAGCCAGCGGTGAAACCCGTCCGCAGCCGGAACAGGATATACCGTTTTGCCTGAGAGGAACTTGCCCTTGATCGCAGCGCCCGACAGGTAAGGGTCCAGCCATTCCTGACGCTTCAGATGCAGATGCAAGAATACCTCGTGGATGGTAATATACGATGGATCTGCATCCAGCAGCTCCTTCACCCGTTCATCCCGCGTCTGCAGCGGCTTCAGCCAGAGCCTGGTTGCCTGTATCGCAGTTGCCTCTGTTTTGGCCCGGGTGGCTTCCCGTAAGAGCTGCTGTAGCTTGACGATGCCATAGCCTCTTTTACCAAATGAAGTTGCCAGGCTCAGCACCAGGTTGTAATTCTCACGCTTCCCCGCCTGTGCGGCGTAGGAATAGATACTGTCAAAGATGATCTCTTCCACGCCCCGCGGCATATTCTTCGCAAGGGGCGGCAAAGAGAGCTGCCCGTCCTGCTTCGCCAGCTTCTGGAGCGTGTTCAGCGCGAACTTGAACAGCTCCCCGCCCGGCTCCGCCGCCTGATGGCGCAGAATCGAGAAGGCCAATTGCTGCACAGAGTACCTAGTACCGTAGGAGGTGTCTCTGGCATCAATCACACTGTCCACTAGCACAGTAAGCGCAGGGACATGAGCAGCCTCGTACACAGACGCCGGACTCTCTGACAGCTCCTTGAACACCGCGCTCCGCACAGGGTCCTGATCATTACGGATGCGGCCTAAGGTCAGCAGTGTGGCATCCATTCCCTGCCTTGCAAGAACCGTGCTGCGGATTAGCTGCATCAGCGCCGTAGCGCGTTCGTCGGCATTCGATACCCGGGTGGCCTGCTCAAGCTGCTCACGGACCTGAAGAATGGAGCGGGCAGCAGTAATGCGCAGGGTGCTCTCCCGGTTCTCCCTGATCTCACGCAGGCCCAGCATGCGGGCAGCCTCCCGGTCACGCAGCTCATGCGGCAATACATATAGCAGCCCCTCCGGGAAAATCCACTCCCCGCGCTTCTCCTCCTCATACACAGCATCGAAAATCTCCTGGCGCTTAGATGGCGCAAGATGCTCCAGCAGCCGCGCCACATGGTGGGGCTGGTCCGCCAGCAGCTTGGCAAGCTGCGACCACTCGTCCATGGAGAGGAGCTTCGCCCGCTTGAGCACAGCTTCAGGCACACCGTAAGTCATAAGCTCACCACGCGTCTGTGTCCGCATCAGCAGCTCATACACCGCGCCTGGTCTCAGGCGCATCAGTGTGCCGAGATTCGCCTTAAGCGCAGGCGGCAGCATGTCTGCCGGTCCATGGTTCATCGCATAAGCCAGCACCAGGTCAGGCTTGTGATTGCATAGATGCTCCAGCGCGGAGGAGAACCTTGACCAGACCGTCCCCTTGGCCCTAAGCGGAGCTGCTTCCAGCTCTCTGGTGAAATACTCCGCGACCACCTCCAGGTGGCGGCTGGTCAGCTTTTTCCAATCCTTAATGGCGTACCCCAGCTCAACAAGCCGCGCGCGGACGGTTGCCTCTGAGCAGGCCTGCAGCACAATCGCCGCCTCTTCCGGGCCCCACCGGGCCTGTACCACTGGCAATAACCGTTCCGCCAGCTCCTGGCGGTTCATCAGGGCTACCGTGCGCAGCAGCTTGCGGCGGCAGTCCTGTGAGAGCTGCGGAAGCTCGCGTTCAATCTCTTCGCCTGAGGCGACTTTGGGCAGCAGGCCCGCAGCCATATTCCGGATGCTTGCCATGGGGTGCTTCAGCCCCGCCAGAATCACAGAAGCATCCAGCGTGGCGATCGCCCCCATCAGGGCCAGACGCGCTTCATAAGCCCCGTCCTCCAGTAAGGAGGTAAGTAACTGTGAATATTCCGGGGACCCCAGGTGATCGCGGCCTAGTCCTGTGACTGCTTTGATTCTATCGGAATACCCCAGTGCATCCAGCTCCCCCAGTAAGCGCTCTTTAGTAAGTGGGCCTCGTCTCCTAATCATAAGTCCTCCTCCTGAATCTGTTCTCAGTTATTCCTTATTTTACAAAAAGCGAGCTTCCGCCCGCAACAAGTGGAAACGGCTTTGCCGTCCTTTTGAAGGACGGTAACGTTTCAGCGAGAAATATAAGGATAAGTTATTGAGTGAAGCGTATAAATTCTTATATTTCAAACAAAAGGGTAACCCCGAATCCGGTGCTTCCACCATCTTCAAGATTACCCTCTATACTGCTCACTCTATCAGTCTACTCTTTGTCTTGCTTCGCCTGGACGAACACATACGTGTTCTCGTCCGACAAGGCCGCTTCATACCGGAAGTCAAACCCGTTGAAGCCCTGAATCTCCTCGACGCTGGTAATCTGCTGCTCCGCCATGAACCGGACCATCTCACCCCTGGCCATCTTGACCAGCGTCGCCCGCTCCACCACCTTGCCGCCGATCTCCTGACCGAATACTACGCTAACCATCCGGACATGGCTGCCCAAGTACGGAGAGATGCATTTACTGTATTCCTTGGAGGCCAGATTCACAATCGTGTCAGTCTCTGCGAACAGCTGGTCCGCTAATCTTCTGTTCCAGAACTCATAGAGGGTACTGAAGCCCGGCCCGCCGAGCTTGGCCTGCATCTCCAGCCTGTAAGGGACCACCCCGTCGAACGGCCGGACGATGCCATAGAACCCGGACAGTATCCGCAAATGCTGCTGCAGATAATCCAGCTCCTCCGTCTGAAAAATCCCCGGCGCCATGTATTGGTACTGGATGCCCTCATAGGCGAAGATCGCCGGGGTCAGATTCCGGGTTAGATCCATCTCTTCAATCCGCTGCATATTCAGCGCAGCAATAGCATCATTGCATTTCCACAGCGCCTTGGCTTCTGCGTAACTGAGCTTACGAAGCAGGGCCAGGAGCGTCTGTGACTCGTTTAAGAACTGCGGAGCCTGGCGGGATTCCAGGAAATCCGTGTCCGCCTTCATCTTTTTGGCAGGTGAAATGATGATTCTCATGATACGCTCTTTTCTACCCCTACGGGAAAATAAATGTACCTCTATACTATCATATTATCTCCACGCCGGCCCCCGGCCAGGTTATTCAGCAGTAAGCGGTACGAAGACAGAGGCACAGTTCGCCTGGCGGAACCGGGCAATCACATGCCTGCTCCAGTCGCGCGTATACTCAGGGTGGGCGCTGAGGTACAGCTCCTCCAGATGATTGAATGCGGCATCGTACGGGATGCCCGGATTATCGCCGTTCACCTCAAGCTGGGTAATATGCAGATAGATGCCCCCAGGCACAGTCACCTTCTCTACACTGTCAGGAAGGCCATCGAAGCTGCTGACTCTTGTGCCGAAGCAGGAATTCACCTTCCCCTCCTCCCCGCTGTTCACCGGAAACCCGTAATAGTCATGCAGATAATACCGGGCTGCCCCGGTGGCGAATACCTGATCCTGTACGCTAAAATATTTGGTAATCACAAACTCTTCATCCTCCGGCAGCGTCATGCTGCAGGCAATCTTCATCTCCGGCAGCGTCACCGGCTTGAAGCGCAGGGAGCTGAACTGCTCGGCCGTATTCCCCGGCAGGATCACCGGCTCGTATTTGGTAAGAATATCACCGGACTGGTCATATGTATTGAAGCTAAGGCCAGCGGGATTATAGACATAACCCGTATCCTTGCGGAATTCACCCACAAAATATTCATCGGCGTGCATCCGTTCCTCGTGGCCGGTCCGCCCGGCGCTTTTCGATTCATTGATCAGAACCTTGGCATACCGGCAAGCGGGTACGGTCAGCGTCTCTGTATACTCCGGCAAATGAGCAGGCAGCCCCTCGAAGCTGCTCACCTCCATGCCCACAATCACTTTGTAGTTGCCATCCCCCTGAACCCCGGTGCGTACTGTGACGATCTCCCGGCCCTTAATTTGGTGCTCTATCAGACTGGAGAGCAGTGCAATCTCTCCTTCTGCCGCCAGCTTTTTCGTATAAAAGTAATCATTAATCGTACCGCCCGCCTGCCCGGAATCATAATACCCGCCATAGCCCCGGCTCTCATACGATATCGGCAGCGCAATCCCCACGACCTTCATTTCCGGCCTGTCCACAATGCTGCACAGCTCCGTAACCTGCTCTACATGAACCTCACTTAACATCTCCATCTGCTTCAGCTCCTCCACCATTCTCAGGATTACCGGCTTCACACGTGGACTATAGCCGTCAGCTCCTTGCTGCGGCAGTGCTTGCTTACTCAGATTCATAGGTCAGCTCCTCTCCTGGTTAAGCTCAAGTATAGTAGCTCGGGGTGCGTAAATATTATCACTTCTTAACATCTTTCAGCTTCATCCACACGCTCATGGTTATGGCATCCGGGCGGCCCTGGGCTACTGTCTCATAGGTGGTAAAAGCAAGCGCCTCCTCCCTGCTCCATCCGCACTCCTCTATCCAGCTCTCCAAAAGCGCGATAAACATTCCCCGGTCCCCATAGCTGCTGCTCTCAAGCACCGCATACCTGCCGGCGGGAGCCTGCAAAATCTGAAGGCCGCTATCTCTGGCCAGCGCTATAGCTTGCCACCGTTCCAGCCGGACTCCGCAGGTATAGCGGCCGCCATGCTGGATGACGCAGAACAGGCTTGCCGCTCTTAGTACCTCAGGATGATAACGTGAGCAATAACTCATCACGGCTGCCGCTGCCTCCTCCTCCGCCTCCGCCTGCTCCCCTTCCCTTGACGCAGCCAGAAATTCAAAGCCTGCACTGAAGCTCACACTGATCTTGTCATAATCCGTCCGCTTCCTCACCGGCACATACAGAATCAGCTTCTTCACCTCGCAGCCCTTGCGGATGTACTCTTCCCCATAGTCCTCCTCTTCCTGCTCGAACATGCTGCTCCTCAGCCACTTCAGAACCAGATAGTCCCAGGCCAGTCCGATCTCAGCCTCATCGTTTCGGACCGCCAGCTTGGCACAGGTGAAGCTGTGTTCTGGGACCACCTCCAGCTCCCGGAAGATACTTCCGGTTAAGCTGTGCATCAAGGCCGGGTCATGCTCCACCGCAAGCTCATAACAGAACAAGCCGCCCTGCGGCTGCCCGTCTCTCCCGAAGAGTCTGCCCTGGTAGGCAGGGAGAAGAGCGTATAACGATTCCAGCGCTTGCTGCTCGATGCCGCTGTGCTTGGTTGAATAGAATTTCATATGTATGGTTGCAGGAAGGATCTCTGTGCTGACGGTTACCTGCCGGACGGCTTCACTGTCGAATCTGGGGAAGAAATAGCAGGCGGTACTTTTTTGATAGGCTAACGGGGTTAAACTTGTGGCTGATTTCACATACTTGCATAAGGCTTGCTGGGAGCTGTAGCCGCAGGCGTATGCAATCTCGGCAAGCGGACGCTGTGAGCTCCGGATCATCCCGAGCGCCACCGAGAGCCTGCGCTTGCGGATGTACTCTTTGACCGAGTGTCCGGTGTAGGTATAGAAGTCACGGTACAGCTGCATCAGCGAGGTGAATCCGGCCTGCGCAGCTTGTTCAAGCGGAATCTCCTCATGTAGATGCTCCTCAATGAAGGCGATGGATTGTCTGAAGCGGGTAGTCCCTGGCATAGGCATTCCTCCGGCAGAATGTATATTACATCAGATCTTCATACTTGCGCTTCCCGTGAAGCACCCGTCTAATCTCAACAATATCATCTAATACAACATAGAACACGATGTAATTCTCCACAACCAAAGAACGGTATTCATCCTTTAAGCCAATCATGTTACGAGCAACAGGACTGGAGAATGGAAATAACTCTAACCTGGCAATGGCTTCATCAAACTTATCCAACAGATCATTAGCTGCATCCGGTGCAGCAAGCTCATCGCTCACATAATCCATAATATCCTGCAAATCGGACAGTGCCAATTTCAGATAACGCAGTTTATACTTTTTGTCCATGTGGGTCCTCCCCTAATTCGCCCAAATAACACCTGATCGCAGTTGGCTATAGACTACATGAATGGAATAACTTAAGGACCCTAAATAAAAAAAACGCCTTGGCAGGGCGTTATTGATCTGATTTATTCCGAATCTGCATTCGCAAATTATTAAATACTTCAGAGTGACTGTAGCGCTCCTTAGAGGTATCGGCTTCATGCTCGGCTTCTTTAAGTTTCATGATAATCTCTTGATTCTGCTGAATATTCTCATATTGTTCGATACTCATCACTACCATATCCCCATAACCATTTTTGGTTAAGAAAACAGGCTCATTATTCTCATGAACAATCCGGGATATTTCAGCAAAATGGTTGCGCAAGTCGGATACGGGCCGAATCTGTGGCATTAAACTCCCCTCCTTTTAGCGCTATTTTATCATAATTATGATAACGATTCAATTCCTCCCAATCACCCGAATCACCGTATCAAAAGCTTCCAGCTCCACAACTTGCGGACCATAGTCCGTCTCGATGGTGGTCTGCTGCGGCTGGCCGCTATTGTTAATCACAACCAGACGCTTGCTCTGCGGATAATACGCACACTCGGTGTAGAGATTATCCGGAAGGTAGCGGGTCTCCTCCAGCTCATTGCCGGCAAAGCGGATCAGATTCAGCAGCAGGCGGGTATTCTCCCAGCTGAAGGCAAAGGATGACAGGTAGATGCCCTTCCCTTTTCCGAAGCTATTCACAGTCAGGGCCAGCTTGCCCTCTGCCTCACGGACCACCGTAGCAGCCCCGCCGGTCAGATAGACATTGTCCTTCGGCCGGATGCTGACGCCATCCGGCACCAGCCCCTGAACCGGCTGAGCCTCATAAGCCCATTTGCCATGCGCTACCCTGGCGCCGGTGTCCTCATCCACCCCGAGAACATGCGCCAGCCGGAAGTAGTGATCATAGCCGTCCACGGCGGAAGGCTGATTCACTCCAATGAGCGCACCGCCCTTATATACCCATTCCGTCAAGGCGTCCACTACCTGGCTGTCCTTCCAGTGGTCCCCGCCGCTCCACGCTGAACCGGCGCTGCCTGCATTGATCACCACATCCACATCCTGAAGGGCACCCTGGCGGACATCCCCGAAGTCGATGAAGCGCACCTCCACCGGCAAGCCGGACAAGGCCTCATTGATATGAATCAGGTCATGCATATACGTCTCATGGAAGTGGCCCGACAGGGTCCATGACCGCAGCTTGCCCCACGAGTGCAGAACAGCTACCTTAGTCTTGATGTGATAAGGCTCCCCCTGCCGGTGCAGCTCCTTGATCTCCCTGAATTCATCCGCAATCTTCTCCATGTACGCACAGAAATCCGGGTAAGGCTCAACCAGATGCAGATAGCCACCCAGGCCGATCCGGTCGACCGGCTCACGCAGGAGGGCGCGCCGGATGTTGATCCAGTATTGCTTCGCATCGAGTGTGGGATTGCCCCCTTCCATGAAGGTAGGTGCACCGCCCAGGCCAACCGGGAACAGATACGGATGCAGCCGGATCTCATGCGTCTCCACCTTCACCCCTGAGCAGAGCCTGGCTTCATAACCCGAGAACACGCATTTGATCATCCCGTCGAAGCCGAACTCCCCGAAGCGGTCATTGTAGGGCTCAGCGCCCACCCAGCTGTCATCGTAGAAGACATAGGCCAGCTTGCCGTGCTTATGGACAATGTCAATTAACTGCTTGCCGAACCCGATGACGAAATCATTGATAAAAGCCATATAGTCGAGCTTACGCTGCTCCGCCGGAATATGGCTGACACGGTATTTGCCGCCGTTCACGAAATCCTCTGCAGTCAGCGAATAACCGTATTGCTCCGCAAACAGATCCAGGCCCCGCGCACTAACCGTGAAGTCGTAGGAGCCCCAGTCCGAGAACAGATGGCGGTTCTGCCCGCTGCTGCCCCAGATCCAGGCAAAATTATAGAATAGAGAGGTGAACCGGACCACTGTCGTTGCCTGATGCTCCCGGCACCAGTCCTCCATCCAGTCCAGCAGGTACTGCCGGGTCCCCTTATACATCGGATCGATTTGCATCAGATGCTCTTTGTCCCAGTGATTCGTCGTGTGGTTGTACATGGAGATCTCTTCCCAGATCCGGTAGGCCATGAAGCTGACGGTATATTTATGCCAAGGTGTAATGCCGGTAAGCACCACATTGCCGGACTCCCGGTCGTAATTCCACTGCTCCCCCGGCACCTCCTTCCCGGTTGTCCGGTCATACACCTGCCAGTACTTGAACGCTTCACAGGAATCATTCACCCTGAATTGCTCCGCGAAGAAATCCTCCAGCAGATAGATGGATATGTAATCGTGCACGGCCACCTTCGGACTCGTAATCAGGAAGGTCTGCTGCAGCTTGTCCGGGTTCTTCGACGCCCAGCCGTTATGGTCGCGGATGATACACAGGGTCGAATAGATGCCGTAACCGGCATTAATAATCTCTTCTGACAACTGCGTACCGTCACTGTCACGAATGACATCGGCCCCCCAGCGTTCGGCAAGCTTCAGCGTCAGTGCTTCATAACCGGCTTCCCCCGGCAGGGTAAAAGCTCCTGTGGAGCCTGTAGATAATTTCGGCAACGGGAATTCCTCCTATTTCAGCAGATCCGACAGGAACGCAAGCGCGAGGCCCTGGCCCCAGCCCTGAGTCCAGTCCTTGGGAATATGGCGGTACCCTTCACGGTCCTTCATGACGGCCGTACCGCCCGATACATTCAGTACACGTCCGTCTTCAGTGATGTTCTCCAGAATGCCCTTCAGGGCCTTTTGCACATATTTGGTATGCAGCGGATTGCCGTTATTCACCATGGCCGCAGCGATCCCGCAGGATGCCGACACCTCTTCATAGGACTCCTCATCGTCCAGCAGCGTACGCCACAGGCCGTCCTCCGTCTGTACCAGCTTCAACGCCGCCAGCTGATCCCGGAGCGAGCACTCCACATCCATACACTGCGGGTACAGGTACCACTCCTTAAGCAGCGGCTTCACCTGCGACATCGTATAGGCTCCCCAGGCGTTTGCCCGGCCCCAGTACAGCCCGGACATATGGTCCTGCTTCACATGGTTATAGCCGTGGAACCAGAGGCCGGTGCTGGGGTCCTGTAAATATTTGATGTGCCAGTAATACTGGTTAAGCGCGTCCTGGATCAGCTCCTGATCCTCCAGCTTGCTGCCCACACGCAGCAGGAAGAACGCAGCCATGAACAGCGTATCCGCCCAAGCCTGCTCCGGGAAGTCATTGGACACCGAGACCGTATGCTGCAGCACCTGATCCCCGAACCGAAGCGCGCTCCCCCGGATATAGCCGATTTTACTCATGACAATATCCCAGTACTTCTGGTCCCCGGTCTCTTCGTACAACGTGATCAGCATATGGCCCATGGCACAGGTGTTAACCGTCCAGTCTGGCAGCCCCAGCTCAATATATTCATCTACCCACTTCACCAGCTGGTTCAGATACTCCTGGTTCCCCGTGGTCTGGTAGGCTCTGGACACCCCATAATAGGCAACGCCGCAAGGCCACTCCCATGTTAAATCCATCGCCAGTGTCTTCCTTGCCACTTTATCGATTACACTTAAGATTTCTTCCCGGTTATATTTAACTTGAAGCATGTGTATTCCCCTCTCCTGTTCCCTGCGTCTCTGAAGGCAGCTATTATCCTTCCATCCCCTTGGAAGCGCTTTACAGAATCTATTGTAAGCAGTAAAATGTTCTACATCTAAGCACATTCACATCAAAACTGCGCAGTTTCGACCCTTTATTCTTCATTCCTATTCTAACGCAAGAAGGACAGGAGCTGTTGAAGATGCCCAGAAAAAAGAAACCCGTCATTGAGTACCGCCACTACAGCCTGCCGATCCATTTCCCTGTCCTGCTGCTCAGCGGCGAACGCTGGAAGATCTCTGACATCAAGAGCGAGCACCTGCATTTCCACAACCACCTGGAGATCGGGATCTGCTATTCAGATAGCGGGATTATGGAGATTAAGGGCGAGAACGTGCCTTTTGCCGCCGGGGATGTGACCTTCCTGCCGCGGTATCTGCCCCATACGACGTACAGTTCTCCGGGTGAGGCCAGTCTGTGGTCCTATCTGTTTTTCTCGCCGGAGGATCTGTTTCAGCATTCCTTCAAGAGTGCCTACGCTGGCTTCGAGCCGAATCTCTGGGCAGTGCAGGGTGCGAACTGTATTCTGAGCAGGGAAAAGCACCCCCTCGTCTATACGCTGGCTACCTCCATCGTCCTCGAATTGCAGCAGCAGAAGCCTTACTATCAGGAGAGTGCGTACGGCTTATTGCTGTCCCTGTACATTGAGCTGCTCCGCATTCATTCTACGAACGAAGCCTTGAGCGGCCAGGAGGCCGGCCATACGCTCCTCGGTGACTTCGCTATCGCCCCCGCGCTGGAGTATATCACCCGCAACTATATGGCGCCGATGACCATCGATGACCTGGCCGGGCTGTGCCACTTGAGCACCACCCATTTCCGCCGCAAATTCCATGATACGATGGGCACCGCCCCCCTGGATTTCCTGAGCAGCACCCGGATTGAGGAAGCCTGCAAGCAGCTTAAGAGCACCGAGGATTCAATTCTGGAGATCTCTGAGAAGGTCGGCTTCCACTCCATCTCCAGCTTCAACCGCTGCTTCTCCAAGCTGATGGGCGTCCCGCCCAAGGAATGGCGCAAGGGTGCGCAGTCGGAGGCGCAATCGGCGAAAGCGAGTATTCTGGAGTTCACGGGGTGGGTGTGAGCCTCCATATCACGGGGAGGTCTTCCTCCCCGGCGGATAGACCTGCAGAGCACTGACATTTGAGGAAGGATTAGCGTTCTAATGGGGGGAGTCTGCCGCACAGCCTAAATGTTATTTTCTTGCCAGTGCTACTCTTCTTATACTTTCTTTGGTCCAGGGAGGAGCCAGAGGGTGATCCATAATTTCATCGTGGGTCATCCAATGTACGGCTTCCACTTCATCAGGACTCCGGGTGGTTGCTGTACCACTCTCGTATTCACATAGGAACACCATATTGATGACATTGCGTCCGTCCTCTGTCACGAAGGAGGAGCTATACACAAAAGTAACCGCATCCTTGATCACGATGCCAACCTCCTCATCGCATTCGCGCTTCACCGTCCGTTCGAGGATTTCGAGCGAGTTGCCCTCAATATCCACTTTTCCCCCTACAAGAGCCAGAGTTCCTCCCGCATGCTCTTCTTTGATACTCCGGGTAATCACAAGCCACTTATCTTCCTTACAGATTGCTGCTTCTACATTAACAATGAACATACCGCCATGCCCCTCTCCTGAAAATTCTGTTAAAGCCAATTATAGCAAATACCAGACCTCATATAGCAAATACAAGGCTTCCAATCGCCCGGGTAATCAGCAAGTGGACAAACGTATCTTAATTTATCGCTTTCTGGCGATTGTACGCAAACAGATGGAAAAACAGCAACTAATTCTAGTGATTGTGCCAATTCCGCTGAATTGTGATTCAATAAGTAACATTTATCCAACTACTGTCCCTTCAGGACTCGTCCGCTCTACAGCAAGTGTATAAAATCCAACTGCTTCCGCACAGCACCCCACCCCTCCCAGCTCGAAATTCCCCTATTATTGGGTACACGCTAAATGCCAAAATTCTAATGCCAAAAAAAGCGAATTCAGCCTATGACTGAATCCGCTTTTTCTGGTTTGCCCAGTTTAATTCATACTATTAATCAATCAACTCTGACTTCTGGAGCAGACGCTGGATCAGCACCGCCACTTCTGCGCGGGTGACGTTAGCCTGTGCCTCCAGCTTATTGCCACCGCGGCCGGTGATTAAGCCGGCGGATGCTGCGAGCGCCAGACTGTCCTTCGCCCAGGCGCCAACGCGGCCTGCATCTGTGAAGGCTGCAAGCACACCAGCGGTGTCCACTGTGCCGGTCTGTTCTGCGAGACCGGTCAGCTTCATCGCCTTAGCGATGATGTTCATGGCCTGCTCGCGTGTGATCCGGTCTCCAGGACGGAAGCTTCCATCCTCGAAGCCGGTAATCAGCCCCGCCCCGGACGCTGTCCCAACTGCTGCTGCATACCAGCTATTCGCCGGAACATCTGCGAACTTCGCAGCTCCCTCTCCAAGCTTCAGGCCCAGACCGCGTACGATGATTGCTGCGAACTCTGCACGGGTGATGTCGGCGTTCGGGTTGAACGTGGATTCGTTCACCCCGTTAATGACCAGACGGGAGCCCATGTCATTCACAGCATTCTTCGCCCAATGCTTCTCCACATCCACGAATGTCAGCGGATGCCAGACCACAGAATAGGTGCTGTTCGTCAGACTGTTGATCTCTGCGTAGTATTTACCATCCTTCTGGATGATTCTGGTCGGTACATGACGCACCGTTCCATCCGGATCGACAACGATACCAGTTGTAAGCCGGTTCGGGTTAACCCCCTGCGGAAGCGCTACTGTCCGCGATACATATACATTGAACCGGCTCACCTCTACTGTTGAGGTTCCGGAAGAAGCAGTAACTGTGAAATCCAGGATAGGCGCTGCAAGGGTCAGGCCGCCCCTGCTTGCCGCAGCGGTGACCACCTGATTCATGGCAGCCGAAGCATCACCAATGGTAATTCTCAGCGTAATGTCCTCCAGCTTAGCTCCGTTACCTAATCTTGCGGCCAATGCGCCGATGTTAATCTCGGATGCAGGCAACGTATAGCTGCCCTTGCTGGTCTGAAGCACCAGGGTGGCCGCCACATTCTCCATATTCTTGATCATCTGGCCGCTCAATTCGCCGACAATCACATTCGAATCCAGCATCATCGGGATAGTTACTACAGCGCCGTTCCCCTCGGCATCCAGCTTCGCCTGCAATCTGGCCGGATCTACCGCGATGGTCGTCGTTCTAAGGTTACCGGAGATCGTGGTCGTTGCTTTGCCCGCGTTCTCCTCCTTGCCGTTCACAAGGACAATCACATCGGTAACCGTACTGGCCGCATTCCCGGAAGGGGTCCCGCTGTTCGGGTTACTTCCGGAGCTTGGGTTATTGCCGCTGCCCGGGCTGACCGGATCGGGAGTCGGCGTTACCGGAGTAGTCACTGCAACTACTGCAATGACGCTGCCGTATTTTACCACCATGCCTTCCGCATCTACCTCAGCAATGCCAATCGTATCCCCATTGGCTGCCGGAATCAGCCCTTCACTGCCTACAAGCGTGTATCCGGTCAGAAGGTCTCCCACATTCGGCACGATGATGCTGCCCGGACCAAAGTTCTTATACAGCAGCTTATGTCCTTCAGCCGGTGCAGGCGTAACCTTAATCTGTGTATAGCCGTTACTCTCTGCACCACCCGGATCACTGGCACTCACAGCCAAGTCCCCGGCAGGGATCAAGACATTCGTTGTAAAAGTCAGCGCAGTTGCCGGTCCCGCAGGAACCGATCCGCTCGCCGCCACCCGTACCTTTACGGCATGCTCGCCGCTGAGGTCCGGCAGGTTCGTTCCGTCATAACGTACGAAGGGTCCGTCATCCACGGAGAATTCCATGCTGGTGTTCAGACCTACAATCGTATTATTCAGATCATCCGCCACCACTTCTGGAGCCGCCGGGATCACGGCATCTGAGTCATGTACAGTCACCTGAGCAATAGCAGAAGCAAAGTCCGTTGACGTAGCTTTCACCCGCACATAATATGTGCCTGGTGCAAGACCGGTAATCGAAGTGTCTGTAACTTCTGTCCAAGCCTCTGTGTCCCCAATCTGGTATTCCATCTGGACGGTCAGATTCTGCAGTGTTCCGTCATTGGCTCCGTTATAGGTCACATCCGTGACACTCACTCCGACTGGAGCGGCCTGACGCGCGGGAACACTCAACATTTGCGCATCACTATCGGTGGTGGTCACCCCGTTACCCGTCTTCACGATATTCAGCACGCTTCCCAGCCAGCTGCTGTCTATAACCAGCGCCCCGTCTGCTGTCGTCGTTATCGCCGAGCCGTTCACGGTGTATAAAGCGTTCGGTATCAGTCCCGTTAGTAGCTCAGCGGCGTAATCAATGATACCAATAGGCGTCACTTCCGCCGTTGCTGCGAATGACGTTACCGTCAATGGCACCGAAGCTGAGGTGAAGGCCGTTGCTGTCGCCTTCGTGCGGACATCATAGATGCCTGGTGCAAGGCCTGTGACGGTGGTGCCTGTAACATCTGTCCATGCGCCTGCTGTACCTTTTCTGTATTCCATGGCTGTTGTCACATTCGTGAGCGTGCCGTCCTTTGCTTGAATCGCCGTTTCGTCTGTTGAAGCTACATCCGCAGGTGCTGCCGGACGGGCAGGAATAATCAAGGTCTGCACCGCACTGTCAATGGTCGTTGACGCATTCCCCTGCTTCACAAGGCTAAGGGAGCTGCCCAGCCAGCCGTTATCCAGTGCCAGCTTGCCGTCTGCATCCGCTGTTACCGTTAACGAACCATTTAGTATATACGTGCCATTCACCGTCAGACCACTCAGTTGCTCAGCTTCGTAGTCAATGACCGCTGTTGGTGTGGCTTCCAGAGTGGGCTCGTAGGCATTCACTGTTACAGCTTGTGCTTCCGAGGCAAAAGCTGTAACCGTACCCTTCGTACGGATAGAGTACGTATCCGGGACTAACCCGCTTACGCCAGTGCCTGTGACATCTGTCCATGCGCCTGCTGTACCTTTTCTGTATTCCATGGCGGTTGTCACATTCGTAAGCGTACCGTTCTTCGCGTTAATCGCCGTCTCATCCGTTGCCGCAACTCCCACAGGCGCTGCCGGACGGGCAGGAATAGTCAAGGTCTGCGCCGCACTGTCAATGGTCGTTGACGCATTCCCCTGCTTCACTAGACTCAAGGAGCTGTCCAGCCAGCCGTTATCCAGTACCAGTTTGCCGTCTGCATCCGCTGTTACGGTCAACGTACCGTTCAGTGTATACGTACCGTTTGCCGTCAGACCGCTCAGCTGCTCAGCTTCATAGTCAATGACCGCTGCTGGTGTGGCTTCCGGTATCGCTACATACGCTACCACATTCACGCTGTGTGCTTCCGAAGCAAAAGCCGTCAAAGTCGCCTTGGTCTGGACGAAATACGTACCCGGAGCAAGCCCCGACACTGTTGTGCCCGTCACATCCGTCCATGCGCCTGCGGCACCTTGCTTGTACTCCATGGCCGGAGTCACATTCGTAAGCGTACCGTTCTTCGCGTTAATCGCCGTCTCATCCGTTGCCGTAACTCCCGCAGGTGCTGCCGGACGGGCAGGAATAGTCACGGTCTGCGCCGCACTGTCAATGGTCGTGGACGCATTTCCCTGCTTCACAAGGCTCAGAGAAGTTCCGAGCCAAGAGCTGTCCAGTACCAGCTTGCCCGCCGCATCCGCGTATATCGATAACGTGCCATTCACCGTATAGAGACCATTCGCCAGCAGACCGCTTAGCTGCTCGGCTTCATAGTCAATCACCGCTGCCGGGATTGTCTCCACCATTGGCACATAAGCATTTACCGTTGCACTATGCGATTCCGATACAAAAGACGCCGTCGTCAATTTCACACGGACCTCATACGTACCCGGAGCAAGCCCCGTCACCGTTGTACCCGTCACATTCGTCCATACTCCCCCGGTACTTAGCTTGTACTCCATCGCAGCAGTCACATTCACAAGTGTACCGTTGTTCGCCTCTATTCCCATTTCATCGGTTGCCGTCACAGCTGTTGGTGTCGCCGGACGAGATGGAATGTTCAGCATCTGCGCCACACTGTCTACGGTTGTCGAAGCATTCCCCTTCTTCACAATACTCAATGACTCTCCCAGCCAGCTCTGCTCCAGCGCCAGGGTGCCAGCCGCAGTCGCCGTTACCGCCGTACCGTTCACGGTATACGTACCATTCGCCGTCAGACCGCTTAGCTGCTCGGCCCCATAGTCAATTACCGCTGCCGGGGTTATCTCTGCCGTTGGCACATACGCATTCACCGTTACACTATGCACTTCCGATACAAAAGACGACGCCGTTAATTTCACACGGACCTCGTACGTACCCGGAGCCAGCCCCGTCACTGCTGTACCGGTCACATCTGTCCATACTCCCCCGGTACTTAGCTTGTACTCCATCGCTGAAGTTACATTCTCAAGCTTACCGTTGTTCGCCTCTATCGCCAGTTCATCCGTTGCCGTCACACCTGTAGGTGCCGCTGGACGGGAGGGAATGACCAGCACCTGCGCCGCACTGTCTACGGTTGTCGTAGAATTCCCCTGCTTCACAATACTCAGGGACTCTCCCAGCCAGTTCTGCTCCAGCGCCAGCGTGCCAGCCGCAGTTGCCGTTACCGCTGTACCGTTCACGGTATAAGCGCCATTCGCCGTCAGACCGCTCAGTTGCTCGGCTGCGTAGTCGATCACCGCTGCCGGTGTCGGCTCCAGCGCTGGCTTGAACAGCGATACAGTTGCCGTCTGCGGCGAACCGCTGACTGTGTATCCGCTTGGCGAATTCACAGCCACGGACACATCGCCCTCGGCGGTCACTGAAGTAAGTGCAAGGCTCCAGGCCGTCCCCGATCCGGTCAAGGAACCTTTTACCGCAGAGCCTGTGCCGTCTGTAATCGTGATATCGTCTGCCGTCAGTCCGGTAATCGCAGCATCAAAGGTCAGATCAATCTTCGTTGATGTCGTTGTTCCGGGAACGCCGTCTGCTACAGCAGATTGCAGCACAACCGGGACTGTAGGTCCGGGGACATACTCATACGCTCCGATATCTACCGTTCCACCATAAATACGCGCTCCTCCCGCCAGATCCAGGGCTCCAGCTGTTTTCGTGTTATCCCCCTGATCAATTGCCGATACAGCAGAGCCCTTCAGACTGAAGTTGCCGCCAGCCGCATCAACAAACGGATCGCCGGAAATGACATTACTCCCGCTCTGCACAAGGGTATCGTTATTATAATTGTAGAATAATTCCTCCAAAGTGCCTGCCGTAGCGGCCTCCATCTTGTTACTAATCAGCACATTATTGTAGATATCCAGTGAGCTGGAGCCGGGGGAACTGGACACAGCATACATTGCCGGACCATAAGATGCCCCCGTCCCGGTATTGTTCACATGGTTGTTATAGAATGTATTATTCCAGACCTTCAGATGCGGATCTAACATTACACCGATGGCCGATCCGTAGGAATCTTCTGCAGAATTACTATTTGAGCGATTATTAGCAAACAGAGAATTGCTGATTACGCCATCCATATAACTATTGTAGTATAGCGCAGCCCCCTGAGTTGTTTCAGTTGTGGCGGTAGCTGTGAGTACATTATCTGTGAATACTACCCGGTCAAGATCGACTTTGTATGGAGCAGTAAGTGCCGCTAGAGAGGCGATCGAGCCGGTCTTCTTATACGTCATTGTATTTGCTTCAAAGATTACGTTATTCAGTTGAATGCTGCTATAGAGATTGCCGCCGACTCCCAGCGCAGAGCCGAAGGAATCATACTTGCCGCTGCTGTCGGTGATATCAAAGCCAGTCAGACGGATATCCGACATTTCGAATACCCCCGAACCGGTGGCCAGAATGCCCCGGTGTCCATTGCCGTTAATCGTTATGGCCGGATGACCCGTTGCATCCTGCAAGCCGGTAAGCTTGAAGCCGCCGGCTGAAGCGTCGCCGATGGTCGTACCTTTCCAGTCCTGATCATTCCAGCCCGTCAGATCCGACTGAAGCGTAATCGTCTGGCCCGCAAGCGAAGGGTCGAAATCAACCTGCCCGCCGCTGACTGCCCCCGCCTGTTCAATGGCCCAGCGCAGCGAACCCGCACCGCTGTCATTCGTATTGGTCACCGTAAACACATGATTGCCTTGAGGCGGGACTCCATTATCAAACAGCTTGCCGGTTATCCTGTAATGGCTGGCATCCGTATTATCTGTTTTGATGAAGACAACTTTATCGCCGAAGGCGGGATACAAAGAGAATTTCGGATAATATTCCACAGCGTACATCCAGCTCTGCTCATCATACCCCTGCATAACCACCGGAGCGGAATCGACCGGTTGAGCCGAGGTAAGGATCAGATTCCCGTCATAGCCATAATAATTCAGGTAAGCATACTGGGTCCCTGACCAATCCTTACCATTGTAGTACGCATCGTTGATGGCATCATTTGACGCAGAATCCGTACTTACGGTTACGAACCCCGGCAACGCACCGCTCCTGTACACAGCAGCTGAAGCCTCACCCATATAGCCGTTTACCGTAAATCCTCCTTGGCTCGTTCCAGCGTTATCATATAAGGAAACTTCGGAGCTTCCCGTTTGCCAGTGATATTGGCTGAACATGAAATTTCCGTTGCCCAGCGTAGACAGATATAGCTGTTTCTCATCTGTTCTTGCGCCAATATTAATTGTATTTAAGAGTGCTCCATTATTGCTGAACAGCTTCAGATATATATTATCGTTCGGGCTTCCTGAATTATAAGCAACCATATATACGCCGTCACCAGCGGATACATAGGACATGCTCGCATTAGCATCTACCAGAAGAGTTTCGCTTGATACAGGTGTACCCGCAGCGGTGAACACACGGGTAGCCGTGCTTACATTGTCATTTCTTTGCCAGGAAAAAGCTATATCACCGTTAGATAACTCCGCTATCGACACAAAGCGTGTGAGTTGCGGAAGACTTGCATCACTATAGGTATTAATCTGAGTCTGGCTGGTCAACTTCTGTCCGTACTGGTTAAGGACCATGAAGTAGGTATTGGGGGTGCTCTCGATAACCGTTCCTAATGGAAGGTTGGTAGGACTGCTATCGCTTTTGTTATACGTAATCAATAGATCCCCGTTACTTAGCGCAAGCATATTCACATCCGTCATTTGGTAATAGGTATCCATTAAAGTGCTAAGGTTAATATCCGTAACAAGCGTCCCTGTATTGTCAAAGACTTTTAAATAATGAGTGTAGACGCTTGAATTACCAACATATGCAAATGTGCTTAAAATTACTGCCGTCTTCCCGTTCGGAAGTCCCTCCGCATCTGTAACACTCTTGTTCGTGGTATTCACTAACGAAGGCTCGATAACAAAATCCGCTGTTTTATTAAATGACGGCACCGCCGCATAAGCACGGAGTGACATCATGGGCAGCAGCCCGATCACCAATACCAGAGCCAGCCCGATCTTCCCCATTTTCTTTAACATCGCTTTCCTCCTTGTCGAATGAACATTTCCATAATATTGATAACGCTTCCGTAAAACTCTGAACATGCTGCACACACTCTGCACATGCCCGGCATTAGCAAGCATTAGTTTTCCATAATGGTTTATCGACATTTTCCGCGATAAATTTAACTTATTCGACAAAATATTATGTTTAATTACGATATTTTTGTATCTTTATTACTTGCATATTTCATGACGGAGCTTCCTCCACTCCTTAAGCAAGACACATAGCAGAAAAAGCGGATTCAGCATGAGCTGAATCCGCTTTTTTCACTTTCCATCTCCATTTAGTCAATCAAATCTGACTTCTGCAGCAACCGCTGCATGAGAACCGCCACTTCTGCACGTGTGACATTAGCCTTGGCTTCCAGCTTGTTACCGCCGCGGCCGCTAATCAGGCCGGCCTTGGCTGCTAGTGCCAAACTATCTTTTGCCCAGCTGCCTGCAAGTCCTGCATCGGTAAAGGCGGCAAATACACCTGCTGTATCCACTGTGCCGGTCCGGTCTGCTAGACCGGTCAGCTTCATCGCCTTAGCGATGATCGTCATCGCCTGTTCGCGTGTAAGCTTGGCATCCGGACGGAAATTTCCGTCTTCGAAGCCGTTGATCAGACCATACTCCGAAGCCGTTTGTACCGCCCCTGTATACCAGGCATTCACTGGCACATCTGCAAAAGAAGTTGCTCCTTCTCCGAGCCTCAGTCCCAGACCGCGCACAATAATTGCTGCGAACTCTGCCCGGGTGATATCCGCATTCGGGTTAAACGTGGTTTCGTTCACCCCATTAATGACTAACCGCGAGCCCATATCATTTACCGCAGCCTTCGCCCAATGCTTCTCCACATCTGCGAAGGTCAACGGATGCCAGACTACGGAATACGAGCTATTCGTTAGACTGTTTATCTCGGCATAATATTTACCATTTTTCCGGATGATTTGGGTTGGTACATGACGCACCGTTCCATCCGGCTCTACAACGATACCTGTTGTAATCCGGTTCGGGTCAATGGCTCCAGGAATCTCCACCGTACGTTTCACATAAGCGTCGAACCGGTTGATTTCCACTGTGGCATTACCGTAGGTCCCAGTGACTGTGAAGTCTAGAGAAGGTGCAACCAGGTCAAAGCCGCCTTTGCTTGCTGCCACGGCTATCACTTGATTCATTGTTGCAGAGGACTCGCCGATCGTAATCTTCAGCTTGATATCCTCGAGCTTCACACCGGTGCCAAATTGCCGGGCCAACGCCCCAATGTTAATTTCTGCTGCTGGTAAAGTATAAGAAGCCTTGCTGGTCTGGAGTACAAGCGTTGCCGCTGCATTCTCCATATTCTTGATCATCTGGCCGTTCAACTCGCCAACGAAAATATTGGAATCCAGCATTACCGGAATCGTAACCACTGCCTCAATGCCTTCCGCATCCAGCTTGGCCTGAAGCTTGAGTGGATCTACGGTAATGATCGTAGTTTTTGTATTGCCGGAAGTAGTTGTCGTCGCTGTGCCGGCATTCTCCTCCTTGCCGTTCACAAGGACAATCACATCGGTAACCGTACTGGCCGCATTCCCGGAAGGGGTCCCGCTGTTCGGGTTACTTCCGCTGCCCGGGCTGACCGGATCGGGAGTTGTCGTTACCGGAGTAGTCAGCGCAACTACTGCAATGACGCTGCCGTATTTTACTACCATACCTTCCGCATCTACCTCAGCAATGCCAATCGTATCCCCATCGGCTGCCGGAATCAGCCCTTCACTGCCTACAAGCGTGTATCCGGTCAGAAGGTCTCCCACATTCGGCACGATGATGCTGCCCGGACCAAAGTTCTTATACAGCAGCTTATGTCCTTCAGCCGGTGCAGGCGTAACCTTAATCTGTGTATAGCCGTTACTCTCTGCACCACCCGGATCACTGGCACTCACAGCCAAGTCCCCGGCAGGGATCAAGACATTCGTTGTAAAAGTCAGCGCAGTTGCCGGTCCCGCAGGAACCGATCCGCTCGCCGCCACCCGTACCTTTACGGCATGCTCGCCGCTGAGGTCCGGCAGGTTCGTTCCGTCATAACGTACGAAGGGTCCGTCATCCACGGAGAATTCCATGCTGGTGTTCAGACCTACAATCGTATTATTCAGATCATCCGCCACCACTTCTGGAGCCGCCGGGATCACGGCATCTGAGTCATGTACAGTCACCTGAGCAATAGCAGAAGCAAAGTCCGTTGACGTAGCTTTCACCCGCACATAATATGTGCCTGGTGCAAGACCGGTAATCGAAGTGTCTGTAACTTCTGTCCAAGCCTCTGTGTCCCCAATCTGGTATTCCATCTGGACGGTCAGATTCTGCAGTGTTCCGTCATTGGCTCCGTTATAGGTCACATCCGTGACACTCACTCCGACTGGAGCGGCCTGACGCGCGGGAACACTCAACACTTGCGCATCACTATCGGTGGTAGTCACCCCGTCGCCCGTCTTCACGATAATCAGGGTGGTTCCCAGCCAGCTGCCGTCTAGCGGCAGCGTTCCATCCGTGGTGGCCGTAACAGCCGTACCATTTACGGTGTATCCCCCTTCTGGAATCAGACCTGTCAATCGCTCTGCGGCGTAATCAATCACCGCCGCAGGCGTCACTTCCGCCTCAGATGCAAAGGAGGTCACTGTCACTTCCACCGCAGCTGAGCTGAACGCCGTTGCTGTCGCCTTCGTGCGGACTTCATAGACGCCTGGTGCAAGGCCTGTGACGGTGGTGCCTGTAACATCTGTCCATGCGCCTGCTGTACCTTTTCTGTATTCCATGGCTGTTGTCACATTCGTGAGCGTGCCATCCTTCGCATGAATCGCTGTTTCATCCGTTGCTGTTACTCCGGCAGGTGCTGCCGGACGGGCAGGAATATTCAAGGTCTGCGCCGCACTATCTATGGTTGTGGATGCATTCCCCTGCTTCACTAGGCTCAGGGAGCTGCCCAGCCAAGAGCTATCCAGCGCCAGCTTGCCGTCTGCATCTGCTGTTACTGTCAACGAACCATTCAGTGTATACGTACCGTTCGCAGTCAGACCGCTCAGCTGCTCAGCCTCGTAGTCAATGACCGCTGTTGGAGTGGCTTCCAGTGTGGGTACGTAGGCACTCACCGGTACAGCTTGTGCTTCCGAGGCAAAAGCTGTCACCGTACCCTTCGTACGGACATAGTACGTATCCGGGACCAACCCGCTTACGCTGGTGCCTGGAACATCTGTCCATGCGCCTGCTGTACCTTTTCTGTATTCCATGGCTGTTGTCACATTCGTAAGCGTACCGTTCTTCGCGTTAATCGCCGTCTCATCCGTTGCCGCAACTCCCGCA
Source organism: Paenibacillus sp. FSL P2-0089 (assembly GCF_038595095.1). Classification (NCBI taxonomy): domain Bacteria; kingdom Bacillati; phylum Bacillota; class Bacilli; order Caryophanales; family Paenibacillaceae; genus Paenibacillus; species Paenibacillus sp. FSL P2-0089. The sequence continues at coordinate 560,167 of NZ_CP152006.1, read as the reverse complement.
GGCGCAGCCGGACGGGCAGGAATAGTCAAGGTCTGCGCCGCACTGTCAATGGTCGTGGACGCATTTCCCTGCTTCACAAGGCTCAGAGAGGTTCCCAGCCAAGAGCTATCCAGTGCCAGCTTGCCCGCCGCATCCGCGTATATCGATAACGTGCCATTCACTGTGTACAAGCCATTCGCCATCAGACCGCTTAGTTGCTCGGCTTCATAGTCAATCACCGCTGCCGGGATTGTCTCCACCATTGGCACATAAGCATTTACCGTTACACTATGCGATTCCGATACAAAAGACGCCGCCGTCAATTTCACACGGACCTCGTACGTACCCGGAGCAAGCCCCGTCACCGTTGTACCCGTCACATCGGTCCACGTTCCCAAGGCACCTTGCTTGTACTCCATCTCAGCAGTCACATTCACAAGCGTACCGTTGTTCGCCTCTATTCCCATTTCATCCGTTGCCGTCACACCTGTTGGTGTCGCCGGACGGGAGGGAATGACCAGCACCTGCGCCGCACTGTCTACCGTTGTCGAAGCATTCCCCTGCTTCACAATACTCAGGGACGTTCCCAGCCAGCTCTGCTCCAGCGCCAGCGTGCCAGCCGCACTCGCCGTTACCGCCGTACCGTTCACGGTATACGTGCCATTCGCCGTCAGACCGCTCAGTTGCTCGGCTGCGTAGTCGATCACCGCTGCCGGGGTTGGCTCTGCTAATGTCACATAAGCATTCACCGTTACACTATGCGCTTCTGATACAAAAGACGACGCCGTCAATCTCACACGGACCTCGTACGTACCCGGAGCCAGCCCCGTCACCGTTGTACCTGTCACATCTATCCATACTCCCCCGGTACTCAGCTTGTACTCCATCGCTGAAGTTACATTCTCAAGCTTACCGTTGTTCGCCTCTATCGCCAGTTCATCCGCTGCCGTCACACCTGTTGGTGTCGCCGGACGGGATGGAATGCTCAGCATCTGCGCCGCACTGTCTACGGTTGTCGTAGAATTCCCCTGCTTCACAATACTCAGGGACTCTCCCAGCCAGCTCTGCTCCAGCGCCAGCGTGCCATCCGCCGTCGCCGTTACCGCCGTACCGTTCACGGTATAAGCGCCATTCGCCGTCAGACCGCTCAGTTGCTCGGCCTCATAGTCGATCACCGCTGCCGGGGTTGTTTCCGGCGTTGCCGTGAATGCATTCACCGTCACACTATGCGCTTCTGACACAAATGCAGTCACTGTCGCCTTCGTGCGGACATAATAAGTATCCGGTTCAAGTGACGTTACGCTTGTACCCGCAACATTCACCCAAGCGCCTGCGACCCCCCGCTTGTATTCCATCCCCGAATCCACATTCACCAACGCGCCATCTTTCGCATTAATCGCGGTTTCATCCGTTGCCGCTACACCCGCAGGCGCTGCCGGACGGGACGGAACATTCAGCGTCTGCGCCACGCTGTCTGTAGTCGCTGAACCGTCTCCCTTTTTCACGATGCTTAATGACTCTCCCAGCCAGCTGCTAACTATAGCCAGCTTGCCGTTAATGTCTGCCGTTACAGGCTGACCGTTCACTGTATACGCACCGCCTGGCGTCAGGCCAGTCAGTTGCTCGGCAGTATAGTCAATGACAGCTTCCGGGGTAATCTCTGCCGTTGGCACATACGCATTCACCGTCACACTATGCGCTTCCGACACAAATGCAGTCACTGTCGCCTTCGTGCGGACATAATAGGTATCCGGTTCAAGTGACGTTACGCTTGTACCCGCAACATTCACCCAAGCGCCTGCCGTTCCACGCTTATATTCCATCCCCGAATCCACATTCACCAACGCGCCATCTTTCGCATTAATCGCAGTTTCATCCGTTGCCGCTACACCCGCAGGCGCTGCCGGGCGGGACGGGACATTCAGCGTCTGCGCCACGCTGTCTGTAGTCGCTGAACCGTCTCCCTTTTTCACGATGCTTAATGACGCTCCCAGCCAGCTGCTATCTATAGCCAGCTTGCCGTTAATGTCTGCCGTTACAGGCTGACTGTTCACTGTATATGCACCGCCTGGCGTCAGGCCAGTCAGTTGCTCGGCAGTATAGTCAATGACAGCTGCCGGGGTTGCTTCCGGCGTTGCCCCCACTCCACTGTCCAGTACAACTCTTGTATTGTCGTTACCTACAATATAGAATTTATCATTCTGGAACCTAACCTGGTTTAATCCGCTTCCGCTGACTCCCAGCGCCTGCTCGTCATATTGGGTCCAGGTAACCAGATCTTTAGAAGAATAAGCCACATGGGATTCCCGATCGTTGTACACTACACCTGCAGCAACATAATAACCGTTACCATAATCTATGGAACGCAGCTCCGTCCAGGCTGAGTTTGCATCAATCCCATGCTCCGTCCAGACAGAGCTGCTGCTTAACACACCGCTTGTCTCCAGCAGCTGCGGAGTTCCATCATTGCCATTCGTAGCCATAACGGCATATTTTCCATTTGCATAAGTGATATCATAGAAAGCGAAGTAGCTGGAGGGCTCGTAATTCTTCAATGAGTCAAGTGAGCTCCAGCTTGTTCCATTCGTAGAGGCCCAGATTCCTCCATCACCAAAAGCCACATAAACCCCGTTCACAGCCTTCACATGATTGAATGAAGCTCCGCTTAAGGTTGCTACAACAGCCCATGAGACTCCATCAGCAGATTGTAGAACATTATTGGCAGTCACAGCAACAAAACCGTTAGTGCCATAAGCTAATCCTTTTACAAGACCGGCAGCTCCGGCTGGAAGATCTGTAACCGTCCAATTCTCTCCATCTCCAGAGACACCCAGCTTCTTCCCCGCTGCAACGAAAACATTGTTGCCATAGGCAATTTCAGCGAATCCCAGATTAGGCGGCAGGTGGTTAGATACACTCAACTGATTCCAGCCGCTTGAAGAGGACATGAATATATTATCCTGAACCTCCGTACCAAAGTCTGACAGAACGTTTCCAGCTACCACCCACTTGCTTCCATTAAACGTGCTTCCTTGCAGGTTCCCGCTGAACCTGACCCAGCGGGTCTGATCTGGCGTCACGACAAGACTATGTGCTGACTTCGTTAACAGAACTATTCCTGTGCCGTTTGAAGCGGCCGATATAATGGTATGATTCGTTACGGGCTCCGCCGCTGTCCACGCCCCTCCACTATTGGCCGAAGTATACATTTTACCTTCCCTGCCAAATCGATAGAGTAAGGATCCCGCCTGCACAATGCCAAGCATATTATCATAAGAAGAGTCTGCGGCAAAGGTCATTCCATTGCTGCTTACATAACCGTTCTCCCAGTTTTTCGATACATAGAGCTTACCGTTATACACAGCTAATGCATCCAGTCCAAACGTTCCGCCCAAGAATGCAGACGTCCAGCTTGACCCGTCATCCGAGTGGGCATAGGAGGCGAATACATTGCCCGTAATCACATATTTTCCATTGAAATTAATAATGTCTGTTAGAAAAAAAGGACTGCTGGTGGTCGATTGGGCTGGCCAGAGCGCAGGAACCGTACTCCACTGGCTCCAATTCTGTCCGTCTGCAGAAGAATAGATAACCCCCAGGTCTTGCGCCCGATTAGTGGCACTCCACCTTCCGCCGGCAGCATAAAATGTCCCGTTAATGTAACGCACCTTTTGCAGGATGTCAGCATTTACAGATGAGGATTTATCACTCCAGGTTCCGCCTCCGTCCGTAGAGACAATGACCTTAGCCTTTGCAGTGGAGTTTGAATAATCTACACCTACCGCTACATAAGTGCTTGAAGTAAATGCAATACTCCTCCAAGAAATCTTGGCATTAGATGACGGGGTGCTAATCTTGCTCCAGCTCATCCCATCTGCCGATTGTACAATTCTCCCGCCCTCTCCTACTGCGGTATAAGTTCCACCCGCATAGATTACACTGTTCAGATTCGTATCCAGGTTCTCTGCCACCGCCGATGCAACAGTCAAAGTATCCGCCGAAGCCTGTGCTCCGGCAATGCTCATATTCGGGAATATCAGCAATAATATAAGAATGAAAATCGAGCTTTTTTTCCATAACAACGGTCTTTTCATACACATGTCCCCTTATGTCCATTAAATGTGCCGTCCAATTTATCCGTTAGTCAGCCCTCAACCCGTTAGTAAAAGTGCCCTCCTATGAGCAGAATGTAATTCTCCACATTGGATTCGACAAAAATCGCCATAAACCTTCAAAAATACTATACTAAAATTTAAAATACATCATTATATTTTTTAGCTGGATTTGGAAGGCGCTCTTGCAAAAGAACTCCAGCTTCGCAACATGATGCGTTACCATAAGCGCAAAAAAAGCCCGCTCTGTCGATTGAACAGAACGGGCTGAAAAATATCCTCTACATTTCTTCCACATACCGCTTGGCTTCGCCAAGGGGCATATCCGTATGCTGACGGACGAGCTTGATGGCAAGAATGAGCTTGCCGTCCTTTTTTAACTGCCGGACATGCTCCTGGACCTCTTCGGGCAGGACCCTCAGCGTAGTGCTTGCTGCCTCCCGGCGCTTCAGTTCCGCAGCTACCCGCTGCTCCATATCCGGTGTCAACGTCTCGTCTACGGTCGCGGCAGGCACCGGCCAGCGCTCTGGCTTACTCCCCCGGATCACTGCAAGCAAGGTGCCTACAATCGAGTAGAGCACCAGATACTGAGCGCACCGGTACAGGTATAACCATACTGTACTTAGCGTAACCATCTCCCCGCCTGGCTTCAGAATGGAGAGGTTATCCGAAATGACGTACTGGCCTGGCGCATAATTATTGATATCCTGGTCCAGCTGCAACTGACCTATAGGTGAGACAATCCATTCCAGCGGCTTGTTGGTTACGGGGTTCCCTGCTGTATCGATCATCATGCCCAAGAACGAGAATATGGCGACAGCAAAAACTAGATAATTAGACCAATTCAACCTTTTGACTAACACCACCATACTGAACACAACCAGCAAAGTCAGACTTCTTATGTAATCGTTATGTAGGAATAATTGAAAAACTACCGGCAGCCCCCACCCGAACAGCAGCACCATAACAGCCGCAAACCCAAAGAAAAGCAATAAAATCTTAACATTCTTCATCACTACCTTCATTCCTCCTCTCCTGCCTCCTATCCTATATTTACCCAGAATGAAGTCATTTGAGGCGATCCTGTTTATAGTACAATTATAGCTGTCAGCCGACACGTTATAATATGCAGTCTATTATCACCCCAGGTGAAGGAGGATTTACTTACTATGAATGAATTGTTAGATATGAAGGAATTGTTCAAGCAGATCATCAAGCAGGACGTCAAACCTTTGTTCTCCGCACAGGGCTATCGTACAAAAGATCTGAATTTCTACAAAACAGAAGGCCAACTCAGCTATAAAATCAATATCCAGAAATTCAAGTACAATACACACAAGCAACTCAGCTTCTATGTGAATTACAATCTTCATTCCGAAGAGCTTGCGCAATATAGGCCTGCTTCGTCTCTGGGCTTGCCTCACTTCTATGCCCGGATCAACCAAATCGTCCCCGCCGCCCCGGAACGCTACTTCCTGACGCCGGAGGTAGATGTGGACAGGTTCACGGCAGACCTGCTACTCCACTTGGATCAGGGTCTCCAATTCATGTACACCCTAACCGATGCCAGGGCCATTATTGAATACTATATGCCGCGGATAGCACTGCATTTAAGTGAGGAGACCTTCGGGTACCTGCTGGATACAGGGGATACAGAGACTGCGGAGCAATACCTGCAGCAGCTCCAAGCGAAATACGGCGCCGAGAAGCGCTGGGCGATTTGGGAGAAGAAGTTTGTGGCGGTCTGGGAGAAATACGGAAGCTCTTCCTAGCGCAGCCATCCTCCACAAATAAAAGGGCCTCCCGGTCTCGTTAGGAGAGATCGGGATAGCCCTTTTTCAATATACATCAGTCCAGATTAGGATAAGTTCTCCGTCAGCAGCGTGAAGCCTTCGATCACCGCATCCTCATCAATCTCAATCATGATGCAGCGTTTGCCCTGGTAATTCACCTGCCGTACATATCTCAGGTCTTGCGGGCTGATTGTGATGGAAGCGACCTTCGTATCTATCTTGATCGACTTGGAGGTGAACTTCGGGATGACGCTGCTGGCCTTCAGCTCATAATGCTTATTGTCCACGATGGTCTCGAACGCGCGCTCCACCTTCTCCGCCGTCACATCCTCCACACCGCTGGCCTTCAGCACACGCTCCACATCGCGGTAATCAAGTCTCGGCGGTTCTTCCTCCTCCGCGTTGTCCTCAATGACCTGGTGAATCTCCTCGTACACCTGAGCAATGGTCGCCACATCGATCTGCTCGCCCGCCACTTCCTTTACAATGTCCTCAAAAATAGACCGTTCCTCCAGCGCCGTCACCGACCGCTCCGCATTCAGCACCTGCTCGATGAACTGCGGGTTTGGATTATTCGCGCTTCCCGTGCAGTACAGCACCCGGTTGATATCCGAATAGTTGTCGGTCACACTCGGGTAGAAGAAGCCCTGCTCCGGCGTACTGAGCTTGATGATGGGATCCACCATGATATTGTATTTGAACTCCCGCTCCACATAATCGAACAAAAGCGTCTTACGCTGCTGCTCCGTGGAATTCACGCTGCACAGAATGAACGGATGCGCGAATACCTCGTCCTTCCCGGTCTCCTCGGCCTCATCATTACGCGCCTTGGTCGGCCGGAAGTATTGTCCCCGCACGAAGGTGATGACCGCATCCTTCTCATACTTGGCATCCACCAGCATTTTGTCCACCAGCATAAGCATCAGGTCCTGCCACTCCTCCGGGTCACCGGTTATCAGCCCCTGGTGCAGCATCACCTGCGACGGCTCCTCTGCTTCCTCCAGGAACTTCAGCTCGAACAGCTTCTGGTCCAGCTCGCCCGTCAGCAGCTTCCGGAAGTTACTCATATACAGCTCCTGCTTCTCGCGTTCCAGCATGGCGAACGGCTGGCGTTCGAAGTGGTAGATTTCATTCGTTTCTTTCATAATATAGACATTCAGAATATCGTACAGATTCAGCTGATCATGGTCCATCTTGAACTGCTTGCGTATATGTGCGGCTTCTTTCTTGATCATGGTATGTGACACAGCTCCTAAGTAATCAATTGGTCTAATCAGTATATACGATTGTAAAAACCTTCGCCAGACACCCCCGAAGCCGGAGCGCTGCCTGGCGGATGATTCAATTATCGCACACGGAGTTCAACCTGCTGATTCACCTGGACCTGCTCGCGCTGTGTCACGGCATTAATTATTTCCACTTCATACTGCTTCTGCTCAGGGGCCGCAATCCAGACCTCATATTCCCCGCGTCCTTCCTGAGCCTGCAGAATGTTCTGCGCGAAGCCTGCCTGATCCCTGTTGCCCGCATAGAACTTGTCATACAGCTCCTGGGACTGAAGCACCTTAGCCATATAGCCTGGGATATTGAAGTCAATGCTCATGCGGTTCTGCGCATCCTGCTTAAGCTTAAGCTTCAGGAACCCGTCTTCATAACGGCTCTCGGTCAGGAGCATCTGCTTGCCGCTGAACAGAATCAATTTGGGCAACATTTCGTCCATGGCCAGAGAGAAGGAGCCTACCTCTGAGAGCTGGACATGCCCGATCTTCAGGTTCAACTGATCGGCTTGCTTACTGAAATACGGCGAAGAAGCAAACTCCAGCCGGATCGTATCGGAGCCGCTGTTGCTGCGTCCTGGCACAGAGTTCAGGCTAGTGTAACCTTTGAACTGGTAGGTGCCGCCTGCGTTATCCGTCAATTCGATGGACGGGTTGCTCCAATCGATATCCAGCAGGCTCTGGTTCTTATTGTTCAGGTGGAGGATAATGTAGGTGCTGAGCGGCGTAATTTTGACCTCCTGCACCTCAATCGCCCGCTGCTCGGAGTGAACAGTAACCGGTATGGACGCCTGCTGCGGGATGATCTGGTCCTGCTTCCACTGACTTTTGTCAAAAGGGACGTCCAAGCTATGCTTCAGCGGAATCGCGCTTCCCGCCTGAGGCTCATAGAAGGTAAAGCTTAGCTTGGACGGGTTCCCCGCCAGGAAATCGGCCACCTGCTGCGGCGACAGCTGCTGCTCGGTCGGCAGAACCAGAATCGGCTCGCCGGTCTGTTCGTCATGGATAAGCTTCATTACCCCGCCTGCTCCAGCACTCGGGAAGTCCTTGCTCGTTACGTGATAACCCGCGTTGCTATAGTCGATCCCTGGTGTTCCGTCCGGCCAGGTAGTTACGCTTCCGCTAATTTTGTCCGACTGGACAAAGACCTTGTATACCAGCCTGTCACTGGTCAGGTACACATCGCTTAGACTCACCTTGGTATCTCCGAAGCTCAGCACGACCGGCTGGAAAGGCCGGTATTCATGATTGCCCGCATTCTGCACACCGTCACCGGTACGCAGCGTAGCCAGCCAGTCGGAGGCCACCGAGAAGCCGGGAATGTATTGCACCAGGCTGGCGAAGGCCGGCGATACCTGGGCAGAGAATAGTAGGATGGCAACCGCAACCGTTCCGAAGGCAACACCCACCAGCCGCCGCTTCATGCGGGACCGGACCGGACGGCTAGGGGCAGCAGGCTCCGCAGCAGCCGCGTGCATCGCAATATTTTTCGCAAAATCATGCAGGCTCTGCGGCGCAGCATGAATGCTCAGCATACCCACCATTTCCTTAACCTGCTGCTGAGGTTCGCCCTGTATCCCGTTCTTGAACTTAGACATCGAAAATCACCTTCTTCGGATTAATGGATTCATTCAGATTCATCAGCTTCAAGCGCGCATTATGCAATCTGGACTTCACGGTCCCGGTCTTAATGCCCAGCACGTCTGCGATCTCCTCTACGGACATCTCCTGATAGTAATACAACACAATCACTGAGCGGTGGCGCATATCCAGCGACATGACCTGGGCCAGCAGCCGGGATTGCTCTTCTTTCTTCAAGACCGCCTCCATAGGCTGCTCCTGTTCATCCGCCGGCTCCTCATGAACCCCGAGCGCTTCTGTCTGTCTGAACTGCCTGGAGCGTGTTCTCGCCAGATCCAACGCCCGCATCGCGACCAGCCGGTTGAACCAGCTTCGGAAGCTGCGGATTTCTTTGCCGTTAATAATGGCTCTATAGGCTTCCAGCATCGCATTCTGGACTGCATCCTCGGCATAGTGCGGGGAGTTCAGAATCGCTCTGGCCGTGCTGTAAGCCCGGTCCAGATAAGGCTTCACCAGCTGGTAGAATGCATCCTGTTCCCCGTCCCGGCACTGCTGCAGCCATAACTGCTCCTGTTCCATCCGCTTCACCTCCTTTTGACTTGTTATACTCTATAGGCGATGGCCGGGCTGATCCGGTTCATTCATCTCTGGAGGATGATTATGGTAACCCACCACAAATCAGGACCACCCGTCCAACGGGTGGTCCTGATTTGTGGTGCCAAAAGTCTTTATGCTCAAATATAAATCGATAGCCTGGGTAGTTTATTAATATATCTTTATTCAGGGAATATTCGACCTTTTTCTTACTACATTTGGCACATTAATTCTGCCGCTCAATCATCCCAAGATAACGATCCAACTGCTGCTCCTCCAGTAAGGCAATCATATCAGCAAAAGGCTTGAGATCCCGGCGCACAGCATAGGCTTCGAGTGCATTGAAGTACTCCAGCCGCGTTTCTTTGGCAATAGAGATAGGAAGATATCCATTTGCCAGCAACTGATAATTCATAATTAGACGCGAGGTTCTGCCGTTCCCATCGGCGAACGGATGGATGCGGACGAATTCGGCATGAGTCCAGGCCGCAAGCTCTATGATATCGGCGTTATCTTTCTGCGCTAAATCAGCATAAAAATTTTTCACTTGCAGATACATTTCATTGGGTACTGGCGGTGTATGCGCTGCTCCAGATATATAAACCTCTACATTCCGGTATAAGCCACCTACCATAATATTCTCAGTTAACAGAGCATGAATATCCTTAATGATCCCTTCATCCAATGGTTTTTCATCGTTAATGCAGGACTTAATATACTGGTATGCTTTATTATGATTAATAACCTCATATATTTCCCGAAGCATTTTCCCGCCTACGGATATCCCTTCCTCCAGTACCACTTTGGTTTCCAGAAGGGTTAACGTATTGCCCTCTATAGCCGTTGAGTTATGCGTATACTCAAGTTCAAAAGCCTTCACATAGCTTTGGACAGTAAGGTCCGGGATTTGATCTTTAGCCTGATCATATAAGGCCTTTTTACGCAGAATTTCAGGGTAGCTCAAGCAGATCACTCCTTTCTTTTCCTATCACTAAGTATAGCCTAGGTATTCACTGAATCGACTTCTGAACTTGGAGAAATAATATTATTACAAAACAACCATATCCAAATACCGCCGCAGCCCCGCCTCAGTACCAGGGTCCCTTAGCCAGGCCCCCAAGCTCCAAGTCATATAACGCAGGCCAAGATACCATGAAGCAGCTCTATAGCTCTGCCCGAACGTATCTGCAGGAAGCACCCATCCCAGCGAAGCCAGCACTTCACGGTATTCTCCAGCTTGAGACCGGTCAAACCGCATAGGGATGTCGAGGAACAGGGAACCGTACCTCGCTTCTTCCCAGTCAATGAACATGACGTCATCATTATTGTGTACCAGTACATTTCCGGGATTCAGATCATTATGTATAAGCGTGTGAGTGGTCTCATCCTTCCAGACGGCTTCGAGCTCGTCCACGATTTTCCCCGATACGGCATCGACCTCAGAAATATACGTCCCGAAGGTCTCCACGAACCGTTCATTGTGCTTGGCCTCTTCCCATGCGGGTCGCCATACTCCATGAATTATAGTCTCTATGTATGTACGGCTAACCCTAGGGAGCCAGGATAACTCCTCCTGCAATCCGCGATTACGGTTATGAATATAAGCCAGCGCCTGCATTTCCTTGTGCTGAAGCATCCCAATATCCAGATTCTGATAATTCGTCTTATAATCTACGTCCTGAATACATAGGAGCACCCGATGGTCCGAATCCAGATTACCCGCTCTATTAAAAGGGACATTAGCCCCCTGATCCAATAACCGGTTCATTACCCGCCGTTCAATTCCATTCGCCATTTTGGTAATCACAGAGCTGTACTCTTGTCTGCCTTCACTCTCCAAGAGAATCCTGTGCCGGAATAAATCCACCGCCTGATAGCCAGAGTGTAGCGGGGTGCTGTCGATATCAAGGACCTTTGCCTTATCAGACAGGAATTGCCGCACAGTCTCCTCAATTAAATCCATCCCCCCGCCAATCTCAAATCTCATGATTTCCCTCCGCCTCTCCCCGCTTGATCGCATACATCCGCTTGTCGGCTTGGCGCAAAAGAGCATCCGGAGCCGTTCCGTCCTGCGGATACAAGCTGATGCCGATGCTCATATCGATCTTCAGCTCTTCGCCTTCATAATCCAGCGTGGCCTGTGCAGCCGCCGCCAGCAGCCGGTGCTCCAGCTCTGCGGCGCTCAGCCCGTCCCCGCCCACGGGGCAGAACAGCACGAATTCGTCTCCGCCGAAGCGGGCCGCCAGCCCGTCCGGCTGAACCAGCTGATGGATCATGGCCGCTACCTTGCATAACATCTGGTCCCCGGCCTCATGACCCCAGCGGTCGTTCACCTGCTTGAACCGGTCGAGATCAAGCAGCATGATGGCTACTTCCCCGCCGCTGCGCTCTGCTTCCGCTAGACTCTCCTCCAGCTTGTCATAGAATTGCCTGCGGTTCGGCAGCCCTGTGAGCGGATCATGGTAGGCCATGAAGGCAATCTGCCGCACATGCTGATTGCGCAGCCGGATGTCCCGGATGAGCAGCACCGCATGGATCTCATGATCCACGGTCACGTAATCTCCGTTAATCATCACCTCGACCGGACTCTCCCCGTTATGCAAAACCATTTCCAGCTCACCGATATCGTCCTGTGACTTTAGCTTCGCCACGATCTCTGCACCGCCCAGATCGGTAAGGTTAGCCTTCCCCAGGTTCAGACGGCCAAACATCTTACCGGCACTCGGATTCGCTTCCTTAATGCTGCCTGACAACGAGACGAGCAGCGCAGCCTGTGAATTGATCTGGAACATCTTCTTGTAGCGCTGTCCCGCATGATTAAGGAACTCATACCGCTGCATGGACAGCCGAAGAACGAAGCACCAGATCAGTCCTCCGTAGATATACGTATAAGGCGGCAGCACTTCATTGAAGCGGAAATAGCCGAACACCGCTACCCAGAGGAATGTCACCCAGGAGCCATACTCCAGCAGCTTGAAGATACCGCCATGCTCCTGATAATCAGGATCGGCGGCACTCCACTTGCGCCTACTTCGCAGCATGACGATGGGGATGAAGCTAAGCAGCAGACTTGCCGTTAAGGTCCCGTAGTAGGCTGCATTGGCTATCGGCCATTTCCAGACCCCGGATACCATGAACAGCTGGACGGAGGTATAGGAACGTTGACCAATGAGTCCCGCCGGAATAGCCAGCGTTAATATGTGGAACAGATAGGGGTACCATGGCCGGGGCATCCGCTTATGTAAGCCGATTAACCGGGCAATCAGATGGAAGCCCAGCCCTGGAATAAGGATACCGACATTGGCGAACCAGACCGCAGCCAGCAGCGGACTATATTCCATGGGCAGCATATACCGGAAGTACTCCTCCAGGAACATCAGGAAATAGCACAGAATTGTAGCGCTTACCAGACGATGTTCGATCTGCCGCGGGTTGCGCAGCAGCACATCCATTCCCATGTAGAAAAAGAAGAGCATCGGCAGCCAATAAAATACGACAGGTATCCATACATGGGTCGGACTCATTTCTCTTCTCCTCTACAGTCTGTCACGGACATAGTTAATCTTAATTTTAATATATTACCGGGCGGAGACGCCGTCAATGAACAAGTTCTGTGGTATGGCTTAAGGCGGCGTAATGGCTGCGGAACAGCAGATCATAGGCTTCATTCCGGCCACGCAGGTTAGCATGGGTATCGCTGGCTGCCACCTTCCCGGCTTGCAGAACCAGCACCTTGTCACAGTCTTGAATTGTAGAAAGACGGTGCGCAATCGAGATCATGGTAGTTCCGGCAGACAGACGCTTCAGCTCATTCCTAATGCCGCTCTCATTCTCAGGGTCCAGGGCGCTTGTACTTTCATCGAAAATAATAATGTCCCGCTTCTGCAGCAGCGCCCGCGCAATCGAAAGCCGCTGCTTCTGGCCCCCGGAGAGCTTCACCCCCTTCTCCCCGATAACCGTATCCAGCCCCTCCTCCAAGGATGCAATATAGTCATAGATATTGGCGCTGCGGCAGCAGGCAATCAGCTCTGCTTCCGTTGCCCCGTCCCCCGCCAGCAGCAGGTTCTCCCGGATCGTCATATTGAACAGAACAGGCTCCTGCGCCACAATGCTTACCTTGGCCGCCGCACTCCCGCTGTTCACCTCATGCAGATCCGTGCCTCCGATGCGGACGCTCCCGCCCTGAGGCTTCATCTGTCCGGTCAACAGTCTGGCAAGAGTAGACTTGCCGCTGCCGCTCTGCCCTACGATGGCTAGATGTTCCCCCTTCCCCACCGAGAACGAAATCCCGTCCAGTGCGAAAGCATCCTTCCCCTCATAGCGGAACCGCAAATTCTGAACCTCAATCTTTTGTCCGCTAATGCGTTTGTAAGGCCGCTGGTCCGCCTCTGCCTGCAACAGTCCGATCACTTTACTGATATTCACCGAATCATTCTTGTAATTCATCAGGCCATTGCTGATCGTCTCAATGAACCCGAAGAATTGCCCGTAGAAGCTAATGAACACCAGCAGCACACCGACCTCCGAGTAGCCTTTTATTACGAAGAGTCCGCCAATGAAATAGATGAACAGCTGAGTAATGAAGTTCTTGGTGAAGAACGAATAAGTAACGCCCAGATGCTGATAGAGCTGGCTGCGGAACCACACCGGACGGATAGCTGCATAATGCCCGTTCAATTCCTCAAGCTGGGCCTCCTCCAGATTGTTGGTCTTAATATCCTTCCAGTTCTGCAGACTCGCATGTAAAAAAGATTCGTACCCTTTCTGCAGCCTCCATAGCTCCTCCCCCGCCTTCCTCGTTTTCTCACCCAGGAGATTCACGGTCAGCAGGGAGACCGGAACGAAGACGAAGCTAAGGAGGGCGATCCGCCAGTCATAGCTTACAAGAATCACAGCCAGCGCAGCAGCATACAGGACAGCATAGCTGAAATCTAACAGATGAATCGTGAAGAACCGTCCGGCTGCGGCTGAATCCTGCTCGATCCGGCTTTTTAGGTCACCAATACTGTACCCGCTGTACTCCTCATAATCCAGGCTGCTCACTCTATTCAGCAGTTTGCGCTTAAGCCTGAGGTCATACTTCAGAAGCAGCTGGTTGGAGTAGCGCTTGCTGACCGCAATCCCGGCCGTCGTAAGCACGAATACTCCCAGATAACCCGCGATAACCGGCCATAGCCCACTCAGGTGCTTCTCCACCAGCACGCGGTTGACGAGCAGAGAGTACAGGAATAACGGAAGCAGTCCGCAGACCAGATTCCACAGCTTGAACAGCACGAGCGCCAGCAGCGGCTTACGGACACCTTCAATTCCCTGAGTCAGCGCTTTATAGGCGGCCCATCTTGTCATAGTCATACCGCTTCGCCTCCTGCACGCTGTTCGCTGAATAGATCTATGTACGTTTTGTTGCTTCTGATCAGCACGTCGTGAGTATCGTAGCCTGTGATCCGGCCATCCTCCAGCACTGCAATCCGGTCACAGCCTCTAAGCGTGGACAGCCGATGGGCGATGATGATCAGCGTTCGGTCTTGCGCAAGCTCACGGGTCATCTGCCGGATCAGCGCCTCATTCTTGCTGTCGAGGGACGAAGTCGCTTCATCGAAGACCAGAATTTTCGGATTCTTGACCAGGATTCGCGCAATAGCCAGACGCTGCTTTTGGCCGCCCGATAATTCCTGCCCGGAAGTCCCAAGCACCGTGTCCAGCCCCTCCGGGAGATTCAGGACCAGCTCATGCAGCGCAGCTCTCTTAAGTGCTTCGAGTAACAGGCTGTCCTGATCACGGTTATTCGTAAAAGAGAGATTATACCGCAGCGTGTTATTGTACAGAACCGTCTCCTGATGAACCACACCCACCTGACTCCGCAAGCTGTGCAGGTTATATTCGTTCACGTTGCGGCCATCGATCAGAAGCTCGCCGCCGTCAACGGGATACAGATTGCAGAGCAGGCTTCCGAGCGTTGTTTTCCCGGCTCCGCTCCTTCCGGCAATACCCACAGTGCTTCCTCCCTCGACACGGAGATTGAACCCGTCCAGTACCCGCCTCTCCTCCGTATATCCGAAGCTGACATTACGAAATTCAATCTTCCCCTCCTTAATCAGTGTGGGCAGACGGGCTTCCCTGTAGTCCTCTTCCTCTTCATTCAGAAGCTTCGCAACACGCTGCAGGGATATATTCTGGCCCCAGGTATCGGTAATCTTGCTATTGATCGAGCTGAAGTAGGTCACCGCCATATTGAAATAGCTGGCGGCAGCCACAAAAACACCAAGCTGCATCTGCCCTTTCACAATGAGCCGGGCGCAGATGATGAACAGCAGCAGCTGTGCGGCAAGTGTGATGAATGCATTCACCCGCTCGGTGGATACCTCAATTCTTCCATTATCCACATTCTTGTGATGGATAGAGACTGTCCGCCTGAGATAGGTACAGGTTACCAGCCTCCCGGCATTCAGCAGCTTGATCTCCCGCATATTGGCCACAATTTCAAATAAGTACGAGGACAGCCTGCCCTGCTCTGCCGCCAGATCCCGGTTGACCCGAAGCGCTCTTCGCTTGAAATATCTGGAGGCTAAGAACACGACAGGCACCAGCACCACAGTGAACACTCCCAGCAGAACATGATAATAGAACATGAAGCCCACGGCGAACACAATATGCAGCAGATTGGAATACCCCCACAGTCCGCTCCAGAAGAGGAGATTCATAATGTCCTTAGCATCGCGGTTCATCCGGCTGATCAGATCGCCGCTGTACATCCCGGAGAGATCCTTCCCCTTCTGATGCAAAATCTTGCGGAATAGCGCCCGCCGGATATCGAACACGAACCCCGTCATCAGCTGGGAGGAGATCAGATTATTAAGCGTTGCCACAATGAACTGATTGAACAGGAGAATGCCGGCATAGATCAGGCACAGCTTCAGGAAGGCCTTCAGATCCTGGTCATAAAAAGCGATATTAATCAGCCGTCCGCCCAGGAACGGATATATCAGATTCACCAGGGTCATTACCGTAGTTACCAGGAAACCGCATACAAATACCAGCTTGTGCATCCGTATGAACGTCATCACCCACCGTCTTGCAGTCACTGCCCCACCACCTTCCATATATTCACAGAGAGTATTGTAGCACGGATGTTCGTACTCTACTATTAATAATCCTTTTGGTGCCCGTGCTCAAATTAATCTATTGACACAAAAGTGTATTACACGTATAGTACACACATAAGATGTATGAACCACTTAGTACACACACTTACCATATGGAGTTGGTTGTATGACAGAAGAACAGAAATCAGGCGTCAGCTTTAATATTCGTGAGCCGGTATATATTCAAGTAGTACGTCATTTCAAGGAACAGATCGCCACAGGGCAAATCGGAGCGGGAGACCAAATTCCTTCACGGCGTGAACTGGCATCAATAATGAAGATTAATGCGAACACGGCGCAGAAGGCATATAAGGAAATGGAGGAACAGCGTTTGATCGTAACAGAGGGAAATTCCCCAAGTCGAATTACACAGGATCAGCAAATACTAAGCTCGATTCGTGCTGAATTAATCGAAAGTGCAGTGGATATATTCATCGGCTCCATTCGGAATATTCAAATTCCAGTTGAAGAACTGGTAGATATCATAAAGACAAAATACACATCCGAGCGAAAATTATCTCCAGAAGGTGGTGATACAAGATGATCCAAGTGAATCAGATGGTGAAGAGTTATGGATTCAAGAAGGTACTAAATGGCGTTAGCTTCACTGCTGCCAAGGGAGAGATCACCTGCCTGATCGGAATCAATGGTGCCGGAAAGTCAACGGTGCTGAAGTCCATCATGGGACTAACACCATACAAAGGTGAAGTCTTAATCGATAATGCATCACTAACACCTGCGATGTATGAGAAAATGACTTTTATTCCAGATTCGTTAACGATGCCCTCCAAAATGCGAATTGCGGATTGCTTCAGCTTTATGGCTGACTTTTATCGGAATTGGAACGCTGAACGTGCAGTGGAATTGCTTAAGTTCTTCCAACTGAGCTCTAAAGATCGCGTGTCTTCATTGTCGAAGGGGATGGCTGCGAAGTTAAATTTGGTGCTCGGACTTGCCTTGGATTGTGATTACATCCTAATGGACGAACCGTTCTCAGGGATTGATATATTCAGCCGCGAGCAAATTACTGCTGTGTTCACGAGTGAATTGATCGAGGATCGTGGTGTGATTATTACAACTCATGAAATTAACGATATTGAGCATTTAATTGATAAAGCGGTCTTGCTGCAGCATGGGAAGGTAGAACGTGAATTCTACTGTGAAGAAGTTCGCGAGCAGGAAGGTAAGTCCATTACGGACGTAATGAGAGAGGTGTACATGCAATGAGAGCTTTTGTGAAGCTATTGAATTTTGAAATGAACCGATTTGCCAAAATATATTTTGGACTCATGGTGCTGACAGTTGCTATGCAGCTTGCAGCAGTCACCATCGGCGCTAATCGTTGGATGGATTCTGCGAACGAGGCAATGAGAGTGAATCAATGGACCCTTGAGCAATATCACAATGTGACTGGATATATTCAGCTAAACAGTATGATGTACCCTACCTATAATGGACTTCTATATTTCGGACCTATATTTTTGAGCATCACAGTGTTGCTATTATATAGCTGCTTCATCTGGTACCGTGACTGGAGAGGTAAACATACGGTAGTATATCGCCTGCTCACGTTGCCTTCCAATCGGGCGAATTTGTATTTTGCCAAGCTGGTTACGATCTTGCTATTCGCATTTGGACTTGTCGCCCTGCAAATTATCCTTGTTCCACTGGAGCGTTTGATTGCACAGTCGATTCTTCCTGCTGAATTATATCGGAACATCTCGGTATTTGATTATTTGAAGTATTCTACTGTGCTTAAAGCTCTGGTTCCACCTTACTTTTCTGAGTTTGTACTATACTATGGACTGGGCATTACTGGTTTGATCGTCTTGTTCACAGCGATTCTAATGGAGCGGAGCTACAAACTGAAAGGGATCGGCTTTATCGTACTATACTTAGCGCTTCTAGCTGGATTAGCCTCAATCCCCTATGTTATGGGTTATAGCAGATACGATAGCTATTTCTATCCAGGAGAAATTCTGGGCACTTGTCTCGGATTAATAGTGATCGTTGCTGGAGGCTCGCTTTGGTATAGCTTGTATCTGTTGCGCAAGAAAATATCGGTATAATCGAAGGGCTATGGAGGTTAAGGAATGAGAAAATATATGGTTACCGCCGTTCTGGTAGTGTTCGCGGTTATTACAATCGGGACGTATTATGTACGGGCTTCACAAGAGATACTACCTAATTATAAGCTGACGACGGTTCAAGGGGATGCTTCCCTCGTTGAAGGTATAACATTATACGGAAATTATATGACTAAGGATAGCGTTTTTGGCATCAGACGAGCTTACATCACTACAAATGGTGCAGAATATCCAGATGAAAAGTTAAAGATAAGCCAAAGCTTAAACCGGGAACCAGTGAAAACGCAATTGGATGTATGGATAGATCAGCATCGTCAATTTATGCGCGGGAAGAATATCTTAACTGGGTTCTATGAAAATCAGGATATCCTTGCTTATGTGAATTCCACTGTAGATAAGCAGCAATCAAATGATCCATTAGCGAAGAAGAATGCTAAGCTCAGTATTTCTGTGCTTAACAAACAGAAGGACAATACGCAGGAAATCAGATCCGATATCCATGTAGATCATGATGTTTCAGATATCTTTGTACAAAATGTACAGCTTCTCGATCAACAGCTTGTTGCATTGGTGTCTTTGAGTCACAGTGCCAAAGGTTATGTATCTGAACCGCAGATTATCCGTGTAAATCTAACAACACAGGAGATTACGAATGAACCGCTCATATTACCAGGAGCTACATCTGTAGCAGCAAATGGGGATAATCAATTCGTAAGGCTAGCCAATCAAAACCTGGAACAAACGGATCAATGGATTTTAAGTGTTAGTAAAGATAATCATAAAAAGGCATATCAAGTGGATGTGAAAACAGGACAAGTCTCGCCACTCACATTCCAAGGACATGAAATGTTATTGAATAAT
Organism: Paenibacillus sp. FSL P2-0089; assembly: GCF_038595095.1. NCBI lineage: Bacteria > Bacillati > Bacillota > Bacilli > Caryophanales > Paenibacillaceae > Paenibacillus > Paenibacillus sp. FSL P2-0089. The sequence continues at coordinate 540,741 of NZ_CP152006.1, read as the reverse complement.
ATTATGAACGTCTATGGACAGAAAATATATTTCCTGCAAAAAGCTCTATCGAGCAAGGAAAATATAGGATTCACTGTTATTTCATACGATCTCGTGAGTAAAGAATATGAGACTATTCTGAAGAATACAAATATAGATTTAAGTAAAAACATTACCTATCAGTTTAAACAAGACCATCTCTATATTGTGGGTTATAAGAATCTCAAAGGTAATCGTCTATATGTATTCAATTTGACAAGCGGTAACCTTGAATACGAAGGAAAAGTAGTGTCAGCAGAGGCTGCAAATCAGGCTGAAGATGAAGCTAACATGGATTTGAATTTTATTAATTCCGATTAATTGTAGAAATATTCGTAGAATAAAAAAATAGAGCCTGCTTCTTAAGAACAAGAAGCGGGCTATTTGCTATGGATTCAATTGTCTCTATATGAATGGTAATGCACAAGAAAAAGACTGTCGCGTGGACAGCACAAGTAGTCGGGATCTTTTCACAAGATGGAAAGTAAGCTTTACATCCTCAGCATCATGCGATACAATCACCATGTTAAGTTAACTTTCCATGAAGAGAGTGATTCCATGAACAACCGTTTGGAAGAGTTACGCAAGCAGCGCGGAATCAGGCAGGAGGAATTAGCAGCGGCGCTTGAGGTGTCCAGGCAGACGATTGGTTCACTGGAGAACGGCCGCTATAATCCGTCCATCCTGCTGGCGTTCAAGATTGCCCGTTATTTCGGGCTGAGCATTGAGGAGATTTTTATTTATGAGGAGGAAGAGAATTGATGAAGAAATCCGTCTCGGCTTATCTTCTGGTTATTGCAGGTGTAGTCCTGCTGGCAGGCAGTCTGTACTTCATTAGAACAGTTCAAGAGCCGAAGGGGGTGCTGCGGACACTGCCCTTTATCTGTATCGGACTGGGTTCTGGCCTGTTCGGCAGCGGGATGGGGGAACTCATCGAACGGCGCGCATTGAAGAATAGCCCCGCCATCGCCAAGCAGATGGAGATCAACAAGAACGATGAACGCAATATCGCCATTGCAACCCGGGCGAAGGCGAAGGCCTATGATATGATGGTTTTTGTATTCGGGGCTTTAATGCTCGCCTTTGCCTTGATGGAGGCTGATCTCACCGTGGTGCTGTTACTGGTATTCGCCTACCTTTTCACGATTGGATACGGCATCTATTACCGGTTCAAGTATGATCGGGAGATGTAATTGGCAGCGGTTCCGTCTGCCGCTAGTCCGCTCAAGCCAGTAACGCCTGGGCCACCTGATCCAGAATGCAGTTGATGCCTGTCGGTCCATAACAGCCGATCCAGGTAGCAGCATCTACCGGGTATATAAGCTGACGCTTGTCTGCACCTAGCATGCCCCTCACACTGTGCTCTGTCATCGATATTCCCTCCTGCATCCTCTCATTACTAAGCAAAAAGTAGTAGTTGGCATGCACAGACGGCAGTCTGTCAACGGAAATATGGTAAGCCGTGTCGGAGGCGGGTTCCGCCACAAATCGCGGAGCAGGCAGACCAAGGTCGCGGTACAGCACAGCGCCTGTGCGGTGAGAAGCCGTATGTACCCGGACGATGGACTCCCGCGGACGGATCAGAGCTACACTCTTACCCGCGAGTACCGGAGCCAGCTCTGCGGACAGCAATGCCGTACGGCGCAGGTAATCAGCAATAATGCGTTCCGCCTCCGCCTGCTTGCCTGTCAGCTCGCCGAATAGGCGCAGAATCGTCTGCCAGCTCTCATTGCGCTTGAACATGATCACCTGCGCCACCTGGCTTAAGCGTTCATAGTGCGGAGCATGCACCTCAGTGCAGATGATCAGATCCGGGTGCAGCCGTTCAACAGCCAGCAGGTCCGGGTGCTCATAGGTTCCGAGCATTTCCGTTGCCACAAGCCTCTCCCGGAAATAAGCGGGGAAATTCAGCGCCCCGCTTCCGAAGCCTACGCTTCCTGCTGGGGATATCCCCAGCGCATGCAAATGGTCAGCATACTGGACGTCAAGCACAGCGATCCGCCGCGGAGCAGCGGTGACAAGATATTCGCCCCGCAGATGGAAGATCACCGGACCCTGTGGTGACTCGTGCGGGAAGGCCACGCTCTCTGACCGTCCCGAAGGAGCGGAGAGTACAGCGGGAGCTGAAGCGGCAGTGCGCCTGTAGAGCTGCGGGGGAACTCCATAATGCTTCTTGAACGCCCTGCTGAAATAATACATGTCGCGGTAGCCTGTCCGCTCAGCGATCTCGCCGATGGAAGCATCCGTATAACGCAGCATCCGCTCTGCGCTCTCCATCCGCAGCCGGATTACGTATTCCATGGGCCCGAGCCGCTTCTCCTGCTTGAACCGCCGCTGGAGCTGCCGCACGCCGCATCCGGCCAGCGCGGCCAGCTCTTTAAGCCCCAGCTCCTGACGATAGTGCCCCTCGATATAGGCGGCAACAACCTCCACCATATCGGGCTCTACCCCGCCCTGACCGCGTTCATGCTCCATAATAAGCTCGTAGAGCATACCTTGCAGCAGCGCATTGGCATGGAAGCGTTCCAGCCCTTCTCCCCGGCTCCATTTGGCGGCAATTCTCTCCGCCGCCATATGCAGCTCCGCCGGGGACCCGGAATGGTGAATGAACGAAGTGCGCAGCGGGTGATTGCGCTGCGGGAAGAGGACATGTGCAGCTCCCGCCACAGGAATGGCCTTGTAGCTAATAGCTGTATAATGAATGTTGTCTGATTCCGCACTCAGAGTGTAGGCTGATCCCTTGACGGCATGACAAGCAAAAGAGGCTTGGACATGGCAGCCTTCACCATTCATCACAAGCCCTCCCTTCCCGCCGATGGCCAGCAGCAGCTGACTTGCCGCCAGTCCCGTTTCGCTAAGCACACCGCCGGGCGGCACAGTACCGCTGCGCACATCAAGCGTCTTGACCGCTGTATCACTCCATAGACTTGCCTGTTCTTGTTGCGGCATTTCTCTCATCTCCTGACAACAGTATCCTTTGCTTAACGGATAGACCTGCTGTCATTTTAATTGAGATTCATTCTCATTGTCAATTTTCGGACACTTTCTGCAATATTCCCCGGACATCCGGTAGTAAAAGCAACAGGTAATGCGCTTGCTCTTCGCAACCGGAGCCTCGTCATTCCCCTCGGTGAACCGGGTGAATGGATTGCGTCTTGCGCCGAACAATGCGCCGGGAGCCGTCCGGGTCAGATACACAAAATCCTCTTGCATCCGCAGCCTCTCTTCGCCGGATGAGTCTGCTCCAAGGGCATAGAGCGGGGCAATACGCACAATAATATTCTCCCACAGCACGGCCATGGAGACGGGGCCCACGGTGGCAAGCGTCTGCAGCATCGGCGCAAGCCGTGCCGCAAAATTCTCCTCAATAACAGCTTCGCGCCACACGGCCCTATCCTTCTGTGGTGAGGCTGACTGAAGCCCGTCCAGCGCCAGGAATGGGAATGTCGTCTCTTCTGTAGAAGCCGGATGATAGAGGAAGCTTCTGTTCAGCGGGAAGAAGACTTCACGATTATGAACGGTCATGGCGGTCAGTATTGGCGCGATCCACAGATAGCCGATCCGTTTGGCCAGCATGGAAGCCGCAACCTGCAGGTCCGGCGCACCGATGTAATCCTTAAGCCAGCTGACATACTCGCGACACACCGCTTCGTCCTGCAGCTCACTCAGAGCAATGGTGCGAACGGTGCCCGCAGGCGGCTCCCCCAGCCTCATCCGGTAATCCTCCGCCAGTTCCCTCCAGGAGGCCGACGACAGATAGTGGTCCATCTCAGTGAGCTCCAAGCAGCGCTTCCGAGGCCTGATCTACAATAATATTAATCGCAAGAGGACCATAGTACGCGATCCAGAGCGTTGAATTCACATCATAGGCACGGTTATTCTTGACTGCATCAAGGGATTTCCAGATCGGACTGCTGGCCAGAGCCTCTGCCTCTTTGGCGAACAGATCATCCGAGAGCAGGAAATAGTGATCTGCCCCGATATCAGAGACAGTCTCCATCGATATTTCAACTGAGGTATCATCCTTGATCGCCTGAACGAACGCTGGAGCCTTTAATCCCAGATCCTCATACAGAATGCTTCCTGTCCGGTGCTCGGGACCATGTACCCGAATTCCTTCCGGTCTTGGACGAATCAGCGCCACCGTCTCGTCGCCCAGCTTCGCCGACAGCTGCTCACGCAGTCCGGTGATTTTGTCCTCGTAGGCCTTCTTCACTGCTTCAGCCTCTGCCTGCTTCCCTGTTATTGTACCGATGGTAGCCAGCGTATCCCGCCAATCCTCATAGAAGTCCAGGACGATGGTAGGCGCGATTTTGCTAACACTCCCATAGGCCTCCTCCTGAAAATCCGTCATCAAGATCAGATCCGGGTTCAGCGCCACAATTGCTTCCAGATTGGGCTCATCGCGTGTACCCAGGACCTTCACCCCGTCCATTTGAGCACTCAGATATTCCGGGAACTCGTCCTTGGTTCCGGCAACCACGCTGCCTGTCGGTTTCTCTCCAAGCGCGATCAGCTGATCGGCGAATTTCACGTCAAGCACAGCGATCACCTTCGGCTTCTCCGTAAGCGTATATTCGCCCTTGATATGTTTGAAGGTAACCGGGTAGGCTGCTGCAGCCTGTGCCTCCGGTGTTGCCTGCGTCTGTGCTTCAGGCGATGGAGACGGCTCCGCTGATGCAGACGGCTGTGCGGCTGTACCTGCATTCGTGCCTCCCCCAGAACCGCAAGCTGTAAGTACCAGTACCAGCGCCAGCATCCATACCATGAATAATCCTGATTGCCCAGCGGCGAATTTCTTTCTGCCGGCCCCTTGTTTCTGTGTTGCTCTGTTCACGCTGACTCCCCCTGTTATGTATTATGTGATAATGATTTTCATTATCATAATTGTTACAGCGAGTATAGCTGATCTGTAGCCTCTGTTTCCATGTACTTTTGCGACATTGCAGCCGGATAAATGCGACATGGTGTTTAGCTATATAAATTGAACTAATGATTTTTTTGTTTTGGGATGGCCGTGACTCCAGAGAAGTTTTGGACTTCCGGCCGCTGTTGTGTTTGAATTTCTTGATTAAAACAGCTACGCACGGTGGAAATCCAAACACAGCCTATGCTTACGATGCGAGCTTTCCTGCGGAAAGCTTTCAGGCGGACGCTACCGCTCCTACAGTTCCAAAATTCCCCTCCGCCACTTTTCCCTTAATTTAAATTTTCAAGTTTAATCTATATAGCAGGTGATATAGACGGAAACATTAGGAAATCACCCTACCGGGTGAAGGATGCTGATGCCTTCTCTCACCAGCCGCTTGTATAGAGAATTGCTGCACTTCTTGCAGGATTCCTCCTTACCTATTACTGGCTGAAGTACAATGTTGCATTATTTGCACAAATTTCGGTGTTTATAGCAGATTAGCGCTGAATTTGTTGCATTTCTTGCAGGATTTCAGCATAGACCGCATCTATGGGGCAGTATTGTTGCACTTCCTGCAGGATTTCTCTATAAATGTTACTGGCTGTGGAGCATAGCAGCACCCAATGTATTCGGATTTCCGTATACATTGGGCAACTTACCTTCGTGGTAGCATATTGTATTCGGTTTTTCATATACATTCCATCTGCTCCTCATTCAGATGTTTCAAAGACTACTTAGTTTCATAAACAGCAGCAAGCCCGCATCCTGTTGCCAGATGCGGGCTTGCTTTTATGAACAGCTGCTACCTATTAATGAAGTTAAGCCCAATATTGCTGGGCAATCTTTTGCCCCTGTCTGATCTTCGCCCATTGCTCCGCTTCCGTCAATTCGTTGCCGCCGTCGCAGGACGCGAAGCCGCATTGGTGGGAGAGCAGTAATCTCTCCTTCGGAATGATCGTGGACGCTTCATCCAGCATGCGGAGGACACGGGTCTCATCGTCAAGCGTACTGGTTTTGGAAGACAGCAAGCCAAGTACAATTTCCGTCTCCGGTCTATCCTTGAACACAGCAAGTGCCTCCAGCGAGCCAGCGCGTTCGTCGTCCCACTCCAGGAAGAAGCGGTCGTACTTCAGCTGCTTCAGGAACAGGTTGGCAATCTTCACATAAGAGCCGCCGCCCATATTCCGGGAATCATAATTACCGCGGCAGTTATGGGTCCACATGAGCAGCCCCAGGCTATGTCCGTAATCAATAATGGTGTTGTTAATATCGATGAACTCTGTGGCGAGACTCTGTACTTCTTCGTGGTTGATTTTCTCACCGGTAAATGGCGAATTCGGATTATCGTCCGCGAACAGCTCCCAGAGGCAGTCGTCGAATTGCAGAATCTTACCGCCAGCGGCTGCGAATTCCCCTACGAAATCCTTATACGCCGTCACCAGACCCGCCTTCAGCTCATCACGGTTCTGGTACACTGCACCCTCGCCGCCAAGGTTATCCGACCAGGACAGCTCTCCGAAGATATGGGATGGCGAAGGCACGCACAGCTTCGTCTCCCGGTCTCCGGCATGCTCCTGAAGCTGGCGGTAGGCCTGAAGGAAGTGGTGATTCTTCCCGCCGAGTTCACCTGTGATGCGCAGACCGATGTCTTTTCGCGTCTCGTATTTGGAGGTGCCGTCAATGTCTCTGAAGAAATACCCGTGAGGCGCAATATAGCGCTGAATCCCCTGGAAGCCCCACACGAAGTCCAGATGCCACATCGACTTGGAATACTCCCCATCCGTCAGAATCGTCAGCCCATTCTCGCTCGCTTGCTCGACTACCGACTGAATCGCCTTCGCCTCACACTGCTCATAGCCCTGAAAATCCTCGTAAAAAGGATACTGAATATCGTCCCGGTGTTCGATTTGCTGCTTATATTCTAATAGCTCCGCCGGACGCAGCAGGCTGCCTACGATCTGAAATCTATCACACATGATTAGCCCTCCTCTAGTTCCACTGTTCTGTCTTTGTGTATAAATTCTAGCATGGAGTACGATCAGAGACGTAACACTTATAACTGATATCTGGCTATAGGGAGAAGTTATACGCTCACTCCGCTGCCGTAATACAATCGTAAGGTTTCGCTTAGAGAATCGTAAGCTCTGCCGCTTATGCTGTTCCATGTAATCCAAAAAAAGAGATGGAGCGTGATAAGCATGGGTAACAGCAAAGCAGGCAAACGGTTCATGATGGCGGCAGTATTGGTACTCTCTCTGGCGGTGTCCGGTATCGCCGGCGCGGCGGCAGGCATCAAGACGATGAAGAAAGACGGCATGGAGCTGATGAACCTAAGACAGGCCGCCATGATGTACGGCTACAGCATTGAATGGAACAGCAAGGACCGCTCCGTATCGCTGATGTACATGGACAAGATGATGGATGACGACAAGATGATGGATGATGGCAAGATGATGGACGATGGCAAGATGATGGATGACGGCAAGATGATGGATGACGGCAAGATGATGGATGACAGCAAGATGATGGACGACGGCAAGATGATGGATGATGGCAAGATGATGGATGATGGCAAGATGATGGATGATGGCAAGATGATGGATGACAGCATGAAGCCGGCAGCCAAGATGATCAAGGTAATGATTGGGTCGAAAAAAATGATGGTCGACGGTAAAACGGTCAATCTGAGCATGGCCCCTGCCCTGTATGACGGCAGCACTTATGTGGCGGATACGGTAGTGACCATGTACATGAAGCCTGCCAAGGCCATGAAATAAGACGGGATGAGCGATGCCCTCACCCTGTGATATGATGGAATCAAATGGATTTTTCCGGATATGGGGTGGGTTAGGATGAATGAACGAGTGCTGGTCGCGGATGATGATCCGAATATTACCGATGTCTGCCGCAGGTATCTGGAACGGGAGGGGTATCTGGTCACCACCGCCAAGGACGGCTTGGAAGCGCTAGAGCTATGGCGCAGCCAGTCTCCAAGCCTGATTGTGCTCGACCTCATGATGCCGCATAAGAATGGCTGGGAGGTGTGCAGTGAGATCCGGCAGACCGAAGATCTCCCGATCATCATGCTGACGGCGCGCGGCGAGGAGCAGGACCGGCTGATGGGGCTGACGATGGGAGCGGATGATTATCTGACCAAGCCCTTCAGTCCAAGGGAGCTCGTACTGCGGGTGCAGGCGATTCTGCGCAGAATGAGATATGTCCAGGTATCGCCGGTTACCGCCGCTGAGCACACGATCAAGTACGAAGGACTGACTATCGATGTCGGGAAGCGTACCGTGGAGATCAGCGGGCAGGCGATTGACTTGACGGTGACCGAATTCGAAATGCTCTATCTGCTGGCGAGCCATCCGGGGCAGGTGTTCTCCCGGACGCAGATGCTGAGCAAGATCTGGGATTTCAGCTATGAAGGAGATACGACTACCGTTACGGTGCATATAAGGAGATTACGGGAGAAGATCGAACAGACCCCCTCTGACCCGAAATACATCAAGACGGTCTGGGGAATCGGCTATAAGTTTGCGGGTGATGGCATCTGATGAAGCTGCGTACCTATCTACTATTGTCCAGTCTCACGGGGATCGGCGTATTGCTAGTCTGTCTATTCGTCAGTTATTCCCGGATGCTGCTGACCATCGATCAGCTATATTATCTGTCCGGCATCACAGCCGGGATCGGTGTGTTCTCCTTCATCCTCCAGCATCTGCTGACACGGCCGGTGGAGAAGTCCATTGCCCGGATTACGGAGCAGACGGTACGGATTGCCGAGGGGGATTTTCACACCGAAGTCCCCACGATCGGCCCGCACGAGTTCAAGCTGCTGGCCCGGCAATTCAATGAGATGAGCAGTAAGCTAAAAGAGAGCTTCGACCATCTCCACCAGTCCGAATCCGCCCGCCGGGAGCTGATCGCGAATGTCTCCCACGATCTGCGGACCCCTCTTGCCTCCATTCAGTCATTCGTGGAAGCGCTGGAGGATGATGTGATCAAGGACGAAGAGACCTTCCAGCGGTATCTGAATACGATCCGGCTGGAGACGAAGCGGCTGGCGGGGCTGATCCAGGACCTCTTTGAGCTATCCAGTCTGGAGGCGAGCGGCGGAACCTTCGACCCGCAGCCCTGCCATGCAGATGAGCTGCTGATCAGCACGCTGGAGAGCTTCTCCTTCCATCTGGCGGAGAAGCGGCTGAAGGCCGAGATTGAGCTGCCGGATAAGCTGCCCGCGGCCCTGATGATGCCCACGCAGATCAAGCGGGTACTGTCCAATCTTGTGCAGAATGCCATTCAACATTCTCCTGAAGAAGGCCATATCGTGCTGTCCGCCGCCGAGGAAGGCCCGTTCCTGCGGATCGCCGTTAGCGATGAGGGGCAGGGAATTGAAGCGGCGGAGACCGCACGGATCTTCGAACGGTTCTACCGGATAGATAAATCGCGCAGTAAGAATAGCGGAGGCGCCGGACTGGGTCTTGCCATCGCACAATCCATTGTGGAGCTGCATGGCGGCAAGATTGGTGTAGAGAGCAATAAGGGTTCAGGAAGCTGCTTCTGGTTCACGGTTCCCATCTACACCAGCCGGTAAGCCTTAGCGTTAGAGAAGCAGTACTCATATAGGTGGTGACAGAGATGGCTGGTGATTTTGTATTCCTGTTCGGCGTTTTCGGCGCAGGCGTATTATCGTTTTTTGCACCCTGTATTCTGCCGCTGCTTCCGGTCTATGTCTCGTATCTGTCCGGAAGCCTGGCGGGCAATGTGAATCAGGGCGGGGTGGACACAGGCTCCTTGCGGTTCCGTTCGGTATTCATGCTGCGGACCCTAATCTTCGTGCTTGGACTGTCTGTGGTCTTCATCACCCTGGGCTTCGGCTCCGGTATTCTTGGCAATGTCATTTCAAGCTCCAGGTTCATTGCCGTCTGCGGAGCGATTGTTATCTTATTCGGAATCTACCAGACCGGACTGATCAAGATCTCCTGGCTGGAACGGGAAAAAAAGCTGTCCAGTCCCCGCGCTGCACGCGGCGGCTATATCGGGGCCTTCCTGCTCGGCCTGACGTTCAGCTTCGGGTGGACGCCGTGCATCGGCCCGGTACTCGCGGGCATTCTCAGTATCGCTGCCGGGGAAGGCTCCCCTGCTTACGGCGGATTCCTCATGCTGCTGTATACGCTGGGTCTGGCGATTCCTTTTCTCGTACTATCCGTCTTCTCGGACTATCTGGTGCAGCGGATTCGCCGCTTGTACCGGTTCATGGGAGGGATCAAGATCGCCTCCGGCTGTATGCTGATCGCCATGGGGCTGCTGCTAATGACAGACCAGCTGAATACGATTGTGAGCTGGATCCAATAACCGGTGGAGGAATCTGGTATGAAAAAAATATGGAAGTGGATGGGATATATGCTGGTGATTGGCGGCCTGCTGTCGATCCTGGCTGCATGCGGTGCGAAGCCCGATACAGCATCCGGCAAGATGGACTCCCCGGCTGCCATGAACAAGGGGAAGCCAGCACCCGCATTCGCATTAAATGATCTGAAGGGCGACCCTATGAAGCTGGAGGATCTGAAAGGCAAGAACGTGTATGTGAAATACTGGGCCTCCTGGTGCTCCATCTGTCTTGCCGGCCTGGAGGAACTGAATACGCTGGCCGGACAGGAGAAGGATTTCCAGGTGGTATCGATTGTAACTCCCGGCTACAAAGGCGAGAAATCCGCCAAGGAGTTCACGGACTGGTTCAACAAGCAGTCGTATGACAATCTAACCGTGCTGCTCGATGAGGATGGGACATGGGCCAAGGAGTTTCAGGTACGGGCGTATCCCAGTTCTTTTTATATCGATGAAGAAGGGTTGCTGGTGAAGTCCCTCCCGGGTCATGCCTCCAACGAGCAGATTAAGGACACCTTCGCGGGAATGAACACAGCTTCAGCCGCCGCTCCGGTTCCAGCGGTCAAGACCGCAAGTATAGCTGACAAGGATCTGCGTGACCTGTATCTGGCGGGCGGCTGCTTCTGGGGCGTTGAGGCGTATATGGCCCGCATTCAGGGAGTTCAGGACGTCACCTCAGGCTATGCCAACGGAAAAGGTGAGAATCCGACCTACGAGGATGTCATTCGCGGGGACCGGGGGTTCGCGGAGACTGTGCATGTGAAGTATGATCCGAAGCAGGTCACCCTGAAGCAGCTCCTGGAAGCCTATTTCAAGGTCGTTGATCCGACCAGCCTCAACAAGCAAGGTAATGACCGGGGCGTTCAATACCGGACAGGAATCTACTATTCCTCCCCGGAGGATGCAGCGGTTATCCAGCAGGCCGTAGCCCAGGAGCAGACCAAATATGACAAGAAGATCGTAACGGAAGTCCTTCCTCTGGAGAACTACTATCTGGCGGAGGAATATCATCAGGACTACTTAGAGAAGAACCCGAACGGGTATTGCCACATTGACTTAAGCATCCTGGATGAGCAAGAGCCGGTTATCGATCCGGCCCAATACCCGCGCCCTTCCGACGCAGAACTGAAGGAGCGATTAACCGCCGATCAATACGCGGTAGCCGTCAAGAATGACACGGAGCGTGCCTTCAGCAACGAGTATTGGGATAACTATGAGCCTGGCCTGTATGTCGATATCGCCACGGGTCAGCCCCTCTTCTCCAGCAAGGATAAATACGATTCCGGCTGCGGCTGGCCCAGCTTCACGAAGCCGATCGCCCCGCAGGTCGTCACCTATGATACGGATACCAGCTTCGGCATGGAACGCACCGAGGTCCGCAGCCAAGCCGGCGACATTCACCTGGGCCATGTCTTCGACGACGGTCCCGCTGACCGCGGCGGCAAGCGCTACTGCATCAACAGCGCCTCTATCCGCTTCATCCCTCTAGACCAGATGGAGGGTGAGCATTACGGGTATTTGACGGGGCTGGTGCAGTAGATCCGGCAAATATAGACTTTTCCCGTGTGAATTCTAATTGAAAGCCTATCTGTTAAATGCTAATATTAATGGCTGATTAGTTGTACCGATACTAGTAACTTATGATGATAAAGGAGCGGGCAACATGCGCAGAAGAGCTATTCTGATCATTCTAATCAGCTTGATTGGTTGCTCGCTCATTCCCCTATCAATCTTCCTGGACAGCGATCGCAGCACACAGGGAATTCAGGTCCGGGAAGGCGTTATGGATCTTTCTTCGTGGAACCCCGCAGTGGATAAGCGTATTAAACTGGATGGAGAGTGGGAGTTCTACTGGAATCAGTTGCTTACTTCCGACGATTTCAAGGCAGTTAACCCACCCAAACCGATGATCCGGATGTCGGTCCCCTCCCCCTGGAACGGCAGCCTGGTCGAAGGGAAGCCTATCCCGGCTTTTGGCTACGCCACTTACCGTATGGTACTGAAGAATGCCCCCGCGAACACTGTTTATGCTATAAAAAAGACCAATATCCGCTTCTCCAGCGCCATATTTGTCAATGGTCATAAGCTGTTTGAAGATGGCACGCCCGCAAGCTCCTCCTCCTCCTCTTACGTGCCTGGAAATAAACCGCAGATCGGCTTTTTTACCGCGGCTGGTGAGGCGGAGATTCTCATTCAAGTGGCGAATTTCGATTATGTCAACGGCGGAATCCCGGTTTCGCTGTACTTTGGCGAGCAATCGGCGATGATGGAGCATCAACAGAAGAGCACAGCAAGAGAGTTCAGTATGCTAGCCATCCTCAGCACGCTCGCCATGGTTTGCCTGATCTGCTATCTAGTCGCAGCCTTTTACCGCAAGCGGGACATCACCCTTCTGCTGTATTCCCTTATCTGCTTTCTCTATACTCTATATCACGGCCTGGTCGGCGAACGGCCGCTTCTCTTGTTCATGCCTGATGTTCCCTTTGAGGTTATATACAAAGTCAAGGATGTCATCTCCATCGTCTGCTTCATTCTGCTGACCTTCTTGTTCAACCAGATGTCACGCAGCCTGGTTTCCTTAAGACAGGCGCGGCTGGTAGCCTTGGTTCTTGGCGGCTTCGTCGTACTGTCGATCCTCCTGCCGATCCGTACATACACAGAATTCTCCACTTTTATCGGAGTTTGCTATGAAGCGCTTCTGTTTGTCCTGCTCTGGAGGGCGGCTTGGTTTCACATCCGCGGCACTGCCGCCAATGCCCTGAAGTCGCTGCTGCTGTTCCTGGTAACACTCACCCTCATCCTGTATTCAGTCGATGCCCTATTGCTTGGCATGTCCATCAAAGAGGACCTTGTTCTTGCGCAATTTTATATGGTGGTATTCAATCTGGTGGTCATTTTCCTGATCATCCTCTGGTTCTTTGAAGCTTACACTACCATGGACAAAATGCGAATCCGGCTGCTGGATATGGACAAGCTCAAGGATGACTTCCTGTCCACCACCTCCCATGAGCTGAAAACACCGCTCAATGCAATCGTCAGCATCACGGATACACTGCTGAAGGGAGCAGAGGGTCCGCTGACGGAGAATCAGAACCGCAATCTGGCCATCGTAATGGGAAGCGGAAGAAGATTAACGCTGCTGGTGAATGAACTGCTGGATTATTCCAAAATGAAGCACGGCGACTTCAAGCTGTATCCCAGCAGCGTGGATCTGCGAACGGTTGCAGATTCAGTTCTGCGGGTTCACTGGTTTCTGCTCGGCGGAAAAGCGATTACCTTTGAGAACCGGATTCCGGCGGATTTCCCGCCTGTGCGGGCAGACAGCAACCGCTTGATTCAAATCCTGCATAACTTGCTTGGCAACGCAGTGCAGTATTCCGACAACGGGCTGGTGAGTATTGAGGCTGAGCTACAACGCGGGTGGGCTAAGATCAGTGTCCGGGATACCGGATGGGGCATTCCCGTTCATATGCTGGAGCGGATCTTTGAGGATTTCGAGCAGGCGGAGCGCTCGGCAGCCCCCCCTCCTGGCGGCACCGGCCTGGGGCTCAGCATCACACGGAAGCTGGTCGAGCTGCACGGTGGAACCATTCACGCAGTCTCAAGCCCCGGGCAGGGATCAGAGTTCAACTTCACATTTCCTCTGGCAGATCCTGATGAGCAGCAGCAGGAGAGCTCCGAGCATCCATGGGAGAAGGAGCTGCCGCAGGCAAGGGCAGGAATGCTTCAGCCTGTGTACCCCCAGGTCATTGCCGGCAGACTTAATCAATGGATTCTCGTGGTAGACGATGATTATGCCAATCTCCAGGCCATGGTCAGTCTGCTATCGCTTGCAGGCTACTCCATGGTTGCCGTACACCGCGGTCAGCTTGCTCTGGATGAACTCATCCGCAGGCCAGAGTTTCTCCTGGTGCTGCTGGATATTGCTATGCCGGACATGACGGGCTATGAGGTACTGAAGCAGATAAGGGCCAAGTATTCCCTCTTCGAGCTGCCGGTGCTCATGCTGACGGCCCGTAACAAGGCTGTAGAGATCCAGCTGGCGATGGAGAACGGAGCCAACGATTATGTGGAGAAGCCCTTTGAAGCCGAGGAGCTGCTCGCCCGCATTCGCAGTCTGATTCAACTGAAGACCGCTGTGAAAGAAGCACGGGATAACGAGATTGCCTTTTTGCGTGCACAGATCAATCCGCACTTCCTCTATAATGCGCTGAATGCCATCGCAGAATTATGTGTGGACGAGCCAGATCAGGCGGAGGAACTGACGCTCAAGCTATCGCATTATTTACGGGCCAGCTTTGATTTCAAGCAGCTTGCTTCGCTGACGACCCTTGAGAAGGAGCTGAATCTGGTTAAAGCTTATGTCTATATTGAACAGGTGCGCTTCGGAGACCGGCTGCAGGTAGACTATGAGATTAAGGTGGATACCGGGATTCTCATCCCGCCGCTGATGCTTCAGCCGCTGGTCGAGAATGCAATCCGGCATGGGCTAATGGCCGGTTATCGCGGCGGCCTGGTCAGATTGTCTGCTGGCCGGCTGGAGAATGGCGAGATCCGGTTGGCTATTGAGGACAACGGGCAGGGGATGAGCCCTGAACTGCTCGAAGATTTGCAGAGGGCCGTTATGGATAAAAAAGGAGTAGGGCTATGGAATATCAGACAGCGCTTCAGGCTATTGTATGGCCGGGAGCTACAGATTGAGAGCAGTCTGGGGAAAGGCACCAAGATTTGGTTTGACCTTCCAGCTGAGTCTTCTATGCATTAAGGAGGTGAACATATGCTGCGGGTAATTATTGTCGATGATGAACAGCCTTCACTGAAACGGCTGAGCCGGATCCTGTCAGAGAGCGGTGAGGTCGTGGTCTGCCAGACCTTCCAGAATCCGCTCATGGCCTATGAATATGCCAGGGAGAACCCTGTGGATATTGCTTTTCTGGACATTTCTATGCCGGAGGTAAACGGGATGAAGTTGTCCCGGCAGCTTCACGAGCTGTATCGGGCCATGGACATAGTATTCGTCACCGGCTATGAGGAATATGCCCTTCAGGCATTCGACATTAACGCGACAGACTACCTCCTGAAGCCGGTATCAGCTGAACGCGTGAGGCAAGCCCTGGATAAAATCCTGAGGCGGCCGATACGCAGGCAGGCGGAGCCTATGCTTGAGGTGCACATGTTTGACGGGTTTAAGCTGGTGCATCCCGGTCCGGACAGGAAGTCCCTTAAGCTGAGGAGTCCCAAGACAGAGGAGTTATTCGCTTTTCTACTATATAAGCGCTCTGTCAGCCGTGACGAAATCATGGACACCCTGTGGAGCGGGCTAGCTTCCGACAAGGCAAGCAACAACCTGAATAGCAATCTATATTATATTCGCAAGGCTATCAGTGAAAGCGGGCTTAAGGTCTGCCTGCTGGCAGGCCGGAATGAGGTACAGATCGTGGAGAATTCCCTGTCCTGTGACCTGTACACGTTCGAGCACGCGCTGAGGGAAATCAGACTGGGCCGCGACGGGCGCAAGGAACTATTGAAACAGGCGGCAGCTTGGTATACCGGACCTTTCCTTAAGGGCAAAACCTATGAGTGGGCCGGCACCAAGACACGCCGTCTGGAGCAGGATTATATAGAACTCCTGGAATTGGCCGCCCGTCTCTATCTTGAGCGGCATGAGGTGGAGCAGGCTTTGCAGGCATATGATCAAATCCTCCTGATCGATGCCCTGCGCGAGGATATCACCGTACAGGTCATGGGGCTGTTGATCGGACTGGGACGGACAAGCGAGGCCATCCGGCGGTACCGCAAGCTGGAGGAGGTCCTGCTGCAGGAGCTCGGAACGCAGCCGGGCGCCCCCAGCCGTGAGATGATGCACAGATTGATCAAGTAAACAGACAAAAGCCGATTGCCCGTAAACAGGCAATCGGCTTATTTTGATTAAGATTATGCTAGCGGATGATCTCGATCCGTTTGTCTTGCGGGAACCACATGACATATGCTCCCAGGGTTTCCGAGACGTAACGCAGCGGCACCATGATTCTGCCGTCGATTGCTTGTGCAGGTACGTCCATCCCTTCGATTAGTTCTCCCAAAGTCATGGTCAGCACTTTACCGTCAAGCGTAATGGTAGCGGTCTTGGTTGCATGATCCCACTTAACTTCAGCACCCAAGGCTTCCGCTACGGCCCGGACGGGGACCAGAGATCTTTGTTCCCGGATCACCGGCGGTACGTCGTTAACCTTATCGATCGCTCCGATAGAATACGCCTTGCTGTCAATCTTGAATGTAATCTTGGTAATGGAATCGGCCTTAACAATGCTGTACAAGCTGAAGCTGTCGGTATAGAACTCGAAGCTGTTCGTTTCCGGGAGATAGACCCCTCCAAGCTTGATCGTCTTATACGTGCCATCTGCCTGAGGTACGAACCGGATTGCTGTCAGATTGGTGGTATCCCCGGTCAAGCCTAACTCCTTCAAGTTAACTGTGACTTTGACCGGTTCAGCGAAGCTCTTGATTCTCGTGCTTGTGCCATTGGAATAATTCAGCTGGGCGATCAGGTCGAGAACCTTCCCGCCGAGCGGCTGCAAACCAGCCTGATCCAGCTTGGTTCCTGCCAGCACTTTATCGGTTGTGGACTTCTCTGTCAGAAGGGCTCCTAACTCCAGGGAAGCATCCAATCCTTGTCTGAGCTCCTGTACGTTCAAACCATTCTTGCCAAAATCAATCACTGCCAATGTGGATTCAAGAATAACCGGCTTTGCAGCCTTCATGATTGCTTGAACCTCAGACGCGGCAGCCTTCACCGTACCTTGTCCCGTTTGAACGGTGTTAAGCCCATCTGTAATTTTGGTTGACGGCTGTACTACAGGCTGCGTAGTTGACGGTTGCGCCACAGTTGGCGTAGTTGGTGTAGTGGACGGCGGTGTATAGGAATCATCCGTCTTCTTGATTACTGATGCCAGGAAGGCATTATAGGCCGCTGTTAACTTCTCATTGGCTTGGTTAATCTCAGCTTGCGTTGCTGCCGTACGGATGACCTCTTCCGCCGCCGTAATTGCAGCCTGCAGAATGGCCTTTGATCCTGCCGGATACTGGCCTACGCCGCTGCCCTCTGTGCTTTCATTCAAGAGGGTTTTCGCTGCGTTAATTTTAGTTTGAACCTCTCCGCTATCTCCAGCTTTTATGACTGCCGCTTGAAAAGCTGCTACTGCCGTTTCCAGCGCTGCTTTCGTTGCGTCAATTTGGGCTTGCGTTGCCGGATGATCAAACACTTCCTTCGCTGCTGCAATCGCAGCTTCCAACGCGTTGACAGCTTCAGACGGGTATTCGCCCACGCCTTCGCCTACAACGCTGTCTTTCAGCAGCGTTCCTGCTTCGGTCACTACTGCGTCAGCCTCTTCGCTGTCGCCTTCTTTATTCACCGCATCTTTAAATGTGGTGATTGCTGCTTCCAACGTTTCTTTCGCTTCATCGATCTGCGCTTGTGTTGCCGGGTGTTCAAACACTTCCTTCGCTGCTGCAATCGCAGCTTCCAACGCGTTGACAGCTTCAGACGGGTATTCGCCCACGCCTTCGCCTACAACGCTATCTTTCAGCAGCGTTCCTGCTTCCGTCAATACTGCGCCAGCTTCTTCGCTGTCGCCTCCTTTATGCACCGCATCTTTAAATGTGGTGATGGCTGCTTCCAGCGCCGCTTTCGCTGCGTCGATTTGGGCTTGCGTTGCCGGATGATCAAAAACTTCCTTCGCTGCTGCAATCGCAGCTTCCAACGCGTTGACAGCTTCAGACGGGTATTCGCCCACGCCTTCGCCTACAATGCTGTCTTTCAGCAGCGTTCCTGCTTCGGTCACTACTGCGCCAGCCTCTTCGCTGTCGCCTTCTTTATTCACCGCAGCTTTAAATGTGGTGATGGCTGCTTCCAACGTTTCTTTCGCTTCATCGATCTGCGCTTGTGTTGCCGGGTGTTCAAACACTTCCTTCGCTGCTGCAATCGCAGCTTCCAACGCGTTGACAGCTTCAGCCGGGTATTGGCCTACACCCTCGCCTACAACGCTATCTTTCAGCAGCGTTCCTGCTTCCGTCAATACTGCGTCAGCCTCTTCGCTGTCACCAGCCTGCATCTGCGCCTTCTCAAACACATCGGCCGCATCCACAAGGGCTTGATACGCAGCATCCAGCTTCACTTGCGAAGATGGTTTATCGAGCACTAGCACCGCTGCATCGAATGCAGCTTGCAATGCTGCCATCGCTTCAGCCGGATATTGCCCGACTCCGTTGCCTGCTTCGCTGACCTCCAAAAGCTGGCCTATCTCTTGAATTTTCCCGAGAGCTTTCGAGTTATCGCCAGTTGGAATGATTCCAGCTATGAACAAATCTGCTGCGTCTCCCAATACCTCATAGGCATGATCAATCTCTTCTTGGGTAGCTGGTGCGCTGATCACATTCGACGCTGCAGTAACCGCTGCCTGCAAAAGCGCTTTTGAACCTGCCGGATATTCACCTGCGTCATCGCCCTCACTTACACTACTCAGCAGGGTTGTCAACTCGGCAATGGCTGCTTGAAGTTTTGTACTATCCCCTTCGCGGACCATGGAGTTCTGAAACTCTTCAACTGCATTGGCAAGTACTTGCATCGCTTGCGAAATTTCTTCTTGAGTAGACGGCCCTCCCAATACTACGTTTGCCGCCTCAATGGCTGTCATGAACAACGCTTTGACTTCAGGCCAATATTGTCCTGCGCCGTGGCCCTCCGGGCTAGTATTATAAAGCGCCGTTGCCTCCGATACCGCTGTTAGAAGCGGCATATAATCGCCTTCCTGAATCTTGGCATTTTCGAAATTTTCGATCGCTTGCACTATAGCTTGATAGGCAGCATCGATCTGTTGTTGTGTCCCGGAGGAATCAATCAGAGTCTCAGCATCTGCAATAGCCTTTTCCAAAGCGTCGAAGGCTTCTGACGGATACTCTCCGACATGATCGCCCTCTACACTATTTTGCAAAAGGTCTTGCGCATCATGAATTTTGTCCTGAAGGAACGTGCTCTCCCCGGGCTCAATTCTTAATAATTTAAAATCCTCCAACGCAGCAGTTAAGTTAGCTAACGCTTGATCAACTTCTGTTTGCGTAGATGACAGGTTGGTTAACGTATCCCACGCAGCATCTATGGCACCTTGAAGAATGGCCTTCGAACCTGACGGATATTGTCCAACTTCGGTACCTTCAACACTGTTGTTCAAAAATGACTGGGCGACTGCGATGGCACTCTGGAGTGCTTGTTTGTTAGGTCCGGTATTCTGGGAATCCAGGAAAGTCTGGATCGCATTCACCAAAACTTCGTAAGCTTCATTAATTTGCGCTTGAGTTCCCGGGTTATTTATCGGGTCAGTCACCCACTGTTCTGCGGCAGTGATGGCACTGCGCAAATCGTTGAATGCCGAAGAAGGGTATTGTCCTGAGTCATTTCCTTCTTCTTTAGTAACCGTAAGGATCCAGGCATCATGGATTTTTCCCTCAAGCGCCGTGGTATCTCCCCGCTTAATTTTAGTATTATTAAAAGTTGTGATTGCGGTATTCAATGCTTGATAGGCAGCATCCAGTTCAGCTTCTGTGGCAGCATTGTTCACCCCCTGCTTAGCCGCATATATGGCAGCTTCCAACGAGTCTTTTGCCTCAGCAGGATATTGGCCTATGCTTGTCCCCACGTCGGCAACATCCCATAACAGCTGTGCTTCATTAATTTTCGCCTGCAGCAGTTCTTTTTTATCCGGCTCCGGGATTTTGGCATCAATGAGTTCTTGCATCGCTTTGGATAGAGCTTGATAAGCCTCATCAATTTTCTTTTGTGTCGTCGTTAAAAAAATCGTATCCTGTGCCATTGAAATAGCATTTACTAAGGCTGAGTGAACTGCTTCCGGATATTGTCCAGGTTCATCGCCTACCTTACTCTCAAGGTAAAGTTCCCAGGCTTCATCAATTTTCACCTGAAGCGGTGCAGGATCACCTGCTTTGATTTGTGCGGCACGGTATGCCTGTATCGCATAATATAACCTTTGGTAGGCATCATCAATTTCATCTTGAGGAGGTGCCGGGTTGTTTAGAACCCCCTCTACTGACACAATGCCCGTAAAGAATACATCCCTTGCTTGCTTCGGATAATCTCCAACACTTTCACCTGATGAAGTATTCCAATAGAGAATTATCGCTTCATCATATTTATCCATAAGGTCCGCTTTACTCGCTCCCTTGATGGCATCCGCCTTAAATGACGTTATGGAACCCGCCAAATCCTGATAGGCAGCATCAATTTGTGCCTGGGTTGTAGCTGTATCCTTTGCATGGGATGCTGCTTCGATGGCTGTATTCAACGCATCCATCACTTCTCCCGGATATTCCCCAAAGCCGTTGCCAGCTACTGAAAAAGCATATAAATCCTTCGCTTCATTAATCTTAGCAATCAAACTAGCTTTATCGAGCTCAGGCTCTCCCGATCCATTGTCCGGGGCTTCAGCCAGCTTAACCGTCAAAGCCCCCTCCAACGAGTTCATATCAATATTCTCGGGATATTGCAGGAATCCCCCGGCTCCATCTAACATTGTGAAGAAATAAATCATTTCATAGGCATTGGACTCTCTCATCATACTGGAGACCTGATCGGTAATGTCTACAGAAAATACTGAACTATTGTCGCTTTCTCTCGCCAGATTTACGATGTCACCCGGTAACATACCAGAGGCATTCTTATAAAATGTTCTGATCTGTACCTTGTTAACCCCATCATCCAAAGCCGTTGCACTTATGATGAGATGATTAAGATCGCTTGTATCCAGCAGTGTGTGGGATATTTTTGGCTGAGAAGGCTGCGGATTACCCGCACCAGAATTCACCACAGTAATAGTATGAACAGTATAAAAATTATCCGGCAACCCCGCTTTGATTGTAATCGTTCCAGCGGGCGCTCCTTGATCAATAATCAGTCTATTGCCCTCAAACCGCTTGCCGACCGGATTATCGTCTACAATGGATAATTGAACAGAATCCGGACTATAAGACGCCTCCCCGTAATAAAAGGTAACACGTATGTCTGCCTCATACGATTCATGTGTAACATCAACAGTATCCTCCAGGAATATCAACCCGGAAGGCAGTTGCTTCGCTAAATTTGCATCCTCTTTGAATACCGGATCAGCAGCATGGATTATGCCCCCCGGTATAACCATGATAAACACTAACAACAAAGCGATAATCCGTTTAAATCTCAATGCCTTTTCCCCCATTATTTTCATTTTTTCCGCATTAATTTATTCTACACGACAGCGCTAAACGTAGAATAAACAAGAAAACCGCCACGGACGGGTGGCGGCACGAAATAATGGATTGTGTTATGAATGCTCGTACGCTGGCGACCTTCACTAAAAAACAAACTCCCTGCCGATCCCCTCCTCATCCACATACGTGATTCTATGAGCCTCTCTCCAGTCCTTCCAATTCAAGATGCTGTCGACCTCTACACGAAATAACTCCGGATAGGGGAGGCTCATCGGGCTGGAGAAGTCGTAGAAGACAAGCTCATATGGAGCTGCCCAGTAACAACCGTCCACCACGACCAGCTCTTTTTGCTCAAAATAAATAATCTCTGCCCAGCAAAAGCCATGCCCTTCGTATGCTGCTTCCGGCACATAGTGCCTGGTTTCCCGGCCCGATAAATCAATAATCGAGTATCCCTGATAATCAAGCCCGCAGAGCAAATATTCCTTCCCCTGAGCTTCTACCCAGCTGAATATAAAAGGATCGTAGTTTCTGAATAGGGTATCAATGTGGTTCTCATTCAGATCCGTAACAATTCCTTTGGTGTATATCCATCTTGTAATGCCTTCTTCATGATAATAATGATGGATGTCAAGCTTGTACCTCCCTGAAGGAGAATAGCTCGTTTCCGTTTCATCTGGAACATAAAATTCATCTTGGAAGTAGTACAGCTCTTCAGCTCTTTGACTAAGGAACCGGGCATCCTGGACAATATTTCTCATAGCAATCCGCCTCTCTCTTCACAAAGAAATAGACCGGCCCCTACCCCCTCAACCCCATCGAAACCGCACCGTTAATGCCCGGCTTATACACATCCGGCTGAATGCCGACCAGCACGGACAATACCGTCTCGTCACCAAGCTCCACATCGTCAAGCGCAACCTCCAGGGTCATTGGCCATGGAGAGGACTGCTTGGCCAGCAGCCGGCCATTGACATAGATTTCGGTATCCCCGCTAAGCGCATGGAAATATAGATACGGGCTGCTACTCTTCTCACGCTCTGTGAGGGTAATGGAGCTGCGGTAAATCACATAGCCGTCTGCTCCCTGGAGCAGCTGCTGCGGCCCGAAGCTGACGTCGACCTTCTCCCAGGAGTTCATGTCCGTAGGATGAATCTCCACATTGGGGTCCGGACGCTCCGGAGAGAGCTCCTGTGTCAGCAGCCAGCTGTTGATATAACGCTCGTGTACAGACAATACATAGGGAGGCTCGTCCACCGCTTCTACCGGGATGACCTGCACCAGAGGCTGCAAGCCTTCCCCCTGAAGCGTCAGTTCAATATCGGTATGCCCCGCATCGCTGCCAACACTTCCGACAATCAGCTGGAGGCAGCCATTGAACAGGCAACGCTCCATAAGATGGTCCAGCTCGTGGGAGTTGGGATTGCCGTTGCCCGCTCCCAGAATAATGCCGCTGCCGGTCAGCGAGAAGGATACCCGCTGCCCCGCCGTCTCCACAAACCGCCCTGCGGCGTCGATGGCGTAGACATTGACAACTACCGCGTCCCGCCCGTCGCCAAGCAGGACTGGCTTGCTCGTCTCCACGCGCAGCGCGCAAGCTGCCCCGGGCGTTATTTTCTCATCTACAGCGACCCGCTTGCCCTGACGATACCCCTCCAGCCTTAGCGTTCCCGGCTCATAAGGAATTTCCCATTGGCATTGCTCATAGAGTTCGACAGCCTGTCTATACCGCAGCTCCCCGTTGACATACAGCTCCACTTCATCGCAGTTGGTATGCGTCATGACGGTCACCGGCTGCCCTTCCTTCCCTGGCCAGTTCCAGCCGCCTGTGATATGCGCAACCGGCTCGTCCAGCCAGAACGCCTGGTACAGGTAATAGGAATCCTTGGGGAATCCGCAGGTATCCAGGATGCCGAAGTGGGTGCTGACGCTGGGCCATTCATAAGGCGTCGGCTCGCCGCGGTAATCGAAGCCTGTCCAGACAAAGGTGCCCATCATATAGTCGCGGGTATTAATGGCTTGCCACGACTCCCTTGCGGTGTTGCCCCAATTCGCCCGTTCCCGGTCATAGCTGTCAAAAAACTGCAGCGCGGTATCGCTGACGTAAGTCCCTCTTGTGGCAAAAGCACTGACCGTCTCGGACCCGATCATCGGCTGGCCCGGATGCTTCTCATGGAAGCGGTCGTAGCCGCCATGCATATAGTTGAATCCGGCAATATCCATCACGTCGACCGTTCCGCCGTCTTCCATAACGCCGCCGTTCATGGCCCCGAGAACCGGACGGGTATCGTCCAGACGCAGGATCGCCTGCTTCATCCGCTTGAACATTTTGCGTCCGACCGGTGTGCCCTGCAGCGGTTCTTCATTGAACAGGCTATAGAATACAACAGACGGATGATTACGGTCGCGCGTCACCATATTCTCCACCTGGCGCAGCCCTTCCGGCGAGCTGTCAAAGTTGCGGTTCTCGTCCATCACCAGCATGCCGAGACGGTCGCAGGCCTCCAGCAGCTCCGGCGCAGGATTGTGATGGGCACAGCGGTAAGCGTTGCTTCCCATAGCCTTCAGCCGTGCAATCCGGTATTCATGCAGCGCGTCCGGCAACGCTACGCCAACTCCGGCGTGGTCCTGATGGTTGCAGGTGCCTTTGATCTTGAGCGGGCGTTCATTAAGATAGAATCCGGTATCGGGGCAGATCCGGATGCTGCGGTAACCATAAGAAGTCGTGACCGTGTCCCGCTCTTCTCCGTCCACCAGCAGGGTGGAATGCAGCTTGTACAGGTGCGGAGCATCCACATCCCACAGCAGCGGCGAGCTAACAGGCAGCTCCTGCTTCAGAACGGCGGCTTCCCCCGCTTCCACGCGGCCTGCGGTCCGTTCCTCCGCCACCACTGCTCCGTCGGCACGCACTACCCGGGACAGGAGTTCAACCTCCGCTGCCGTCTCCCGCTCATTCGTAATCCTCGTCTCCACGTTCGTCAGCCACTTGTCCGCATCTTGCTTCACCGGATTGACCCAGATGCCGCGGTCTGCGATGGACAGCGGATCTTTCTTCGTAAGCCACACATGGCGGTAGATGCCCGCGCCTTCATACCACCAGCCCTCGGACACCGAGGCATCGACCTTCACCACCAGCAAATTGGGGCGGTCGCCATAGAAGACGTTGTCCGTGATATCCACCACGAAGCTGGTATAGCCGCAGAAGTTCCGCCCCAGCACGCTGCCGTTCAAATAAATCGTCGCATAGGTGGCGATGCCGTCGAACTCCAGCAGCAATTGTCTGCCGTTATCGGACGGCTCCAGCTTGAACTTCTTGCGGTACCAGCCGATGCCGCGCGGCTTATAGCCGAAGTCCGGCACCCCGCCCTCGCGGTCGAACGGCTGGCGGTAAGACCAGTCATGCGGCAGCCCTACCGTCTCCCACTCATTATCGTTCCATTCGATGCTGGCCGCTCCCATGATGCCGCCTGCTTTGGCGTTGCCGTATACCGCTTTGTGGCTGTTCTCCACCGGGATAGCTATATCTCCGTGATGGAACAGCCAATCCTTGTCCATGCTTAACCGTTCTCTCATTTAGGTCAAAACCTTTCTGCGTTGTAATACTTCTATTGTAGAAAAGCGGAACGAAAGACGTTAGTACAAAGGGAGGGAACCAATCGCACAAAATGAACATTAATTCATTTTCGATTGTTCTTTTGGACGGCAGCATTCATAGTAGATCATAAATACCCATACGGCTACCGGCTTCCCGGACCCGTAAAGATCTGCCGCAGAAGGTGACAACGCTATGATATCCAAACGAAGAAACAGCATTATGGTCAAAATGATTGTGTTCTATACCATTCCCTTTATTCTACTCTCCGTCCTGCTCGTGTGGAACAGCACCCATACTACGCGCAACATCCAGGACAGCTTCATCACCAATATGTCCCATGCCTTCGACCAATCCTATCGGGATATTGAAGGCCGCATCCAGGTGGCATCGGATCTGACCTCCATGGTCAGCCGGAACAACAAAATGCTCGAATTCATCAATGACCCCTATCTGGGGGATCAATCGGAATTTCTGAAGGAATATCTGGACACCGTCACGCCCATTATCAAATATGCGACCGCTTTCTCAGAGAGTGACGACTATTCCATCCGTGTCTATATGGGGAATGACGCCATCCCGGAGTCGTGGCCTTATTTCTTTCATCTGAGCAACTATTCTTCTCATCCGAAGCTACAGCAATTTGTGCAAAAGGATTCGGAGACCCGGCTGTGGCTGCTGCCGGATGACCGTGAGCTGGGCCCCGCCAGCTTACACGATGAGCGCAGGAAGTATACGCTGCTTACCAAGCTGTATTCGCCTGCCCGCGGCATGCTGGGACTGGCCGTGGTTACGCTGGCCGAGGACAGCCTATTCAGCATCGAGGAGGAGCCCGCCAATCTGTCGAACGCCCAATTCCTCTATGCCGGCGGCCATATTGGACTATCTACCGCAGAGCTGGACGAAGCAGAGGAAGCAGCCATCCTGCAGCAGCATATCGGCGATAAGAGAGCTTATTTTATCCAGGGAGAATATTTATATTTGCATCGTAACCTCGATTCCATCGGCCAGAGCCTCGTGTATAAGGTATCACTGGAGCAGCTCAATGCCTCTGTCCGCAAAAATGTCTGGAATCAGATCCTGCTGATCGTGTTCAGTATTCTGCTGCTGATGATCACTTGTTATTTCATGTTCAAAATGATTTTTCTGCGGCTCAACAAAATTGTGTCGGTCATGCGCCAGGTCATTACCGGCAACAATTCGATCCGCATTCCAGATAACAGGCCGGATGAGCTGGGACAGCTCGCGCATGATTTCAACGATCTCATCGAGCGCAATAACGAGCTGATCCACCGGGTGGTCATGAAGGAGCGGCTGCGCAAGGAAGCCCAGATCAAGGCGCTGCAATATCAGATCAACCCGCATTTCATATACAACACTCTAGACATCTTCCGGATGCAGCTGATTAAGGCCAGGATCTTCGATACGGCGGACCGGCTGGCGGATTTCGGGCAGATCCTGCGCTACAACCTGAGCGACAATACCCTGCATACGACGCTGAACGAGGAGATCGGCTTAATCCGCAAGTACGTCAGTCTGCAATCGCTGAGCAGCAGCAAGGAGATCAGGCTGGACATTGAGGTCCAGGAATCGTTAAAAACCTTTCCGGTGATCAAGTTCCTGCTCCAGCCGATCGTGGAGAACAGTATTAAATACGGACAAACCGCCCGGCGGGAGCTGCTGCATATCCAGGTGCGGGCCTACGCCATTCAGCAGCAGGTCATCATCGATATCACCGATAACGGCTGGGGGATGGAGGAAGGACAGATTGCCGGCCTGAATGAACAGTTTCGCGCCCCGCTCCATTACGAGGACCCTGCGGCCGAGCCGCCCCGCCGCTCCATCGGCCTGCACAATATCAACTCCAGACTGCGCCTGTATTACGGCGACGCCTACCCCATTACCATGGAGGGCAAGAGCAATGACTATACGAAGGTTCAGATTAGAATTCCTTATGAATGAGAGGGCTCAAGGATGTACAAGCTGTTGATCGTGGATGATGAGAAAATGGTACGCGAAGGCCTTCAGGATATTATCGAGTACCTGAAGGTGCCTCAGATCGGCCCGCTGCTGACCGCACGCGATGGCGCGGATGCGCTGGAGGTGATCGCGCGGGAAGAACCGCCGATCGTGCTGACAGATCTCAACATGCCCGGCATGGGCGGGCTGGAGATGCTCCGTACGCTCCGCGAACGGCACCAGCGCCATAAGATCATCGTCATCAGCGGATACGATGATTTCCATCTGGTGAAGGAGAGCTTCAAGCTGGGCGTGCGTGACTATCTGCTGAAGCCGGTCCATTCCGGCGACCTTGCAGAGGTGCTGAACAAGACGGTGCACGAGCTTCAGCAGGAGCAGCAGCAGGACCTTGAAGGCCACTCAGAGCAAAAACTAGCCCTGCTGGAGAAGGCCAGCCGGGGCATGAATCAGGTTCTGCACACTGCCCCGGATGATCATGATGCCATCCAGGCCGTACTGGGTGAGCTGGGCTGCCGCTTCCCTCATCCTGTCACTGCGGCGGCCATCGTCTCCGTGAGCCAACCGGCTCCGCACGAGCCTTCCGCCGGCGGCAACTGGGAACACATTCTGCTGGCTGCCGATTGGGAGCAGCCCCATCTCAGTCTGCTCCCCTTCTATAACCGCCATAATGACCTGGTCCTCTGGCTCAATTATGATGACCAGATGTATGACGACGGCGGCATACGCAAGCTGCTGCAGCCGTTCCTGGCGGACGGCTCCGCCGCGGTTGCCGTCGGTGCTGCGGTCCACTGCGCACCCGGCGCGGTTCAGCCCGCAGCAGCCGGTGCTACGGAGTCCGGTAGCCGCACGAGCGGCTTGGCCTTTGCCTACCAGAGCGCACTGGATACGCTTCAGTACAAGCTGACCGCCTCCCGGCACAGCCTTATTGTGTACGAGGATACTCTGAACAAGGAAGATACCCGGATCAAGCCGGAGCATCTGAGAACGCTGGTGGAGCTGATCGATATGGGGCGCCGGGAGCAGGTGCTCCCGCTGATCCAGCATTATTTTAACGAAGAAGCCCTGAAGAGCAGCAGCATGAGCAGCATTCGCCATAATTACGAGATCATCCTGCACACGATCGGCTGGCTGCCCGGCCAGAAGCGCGACCTCTCTACCTTCGAACGAAGCGAGGCCCTGCGGCTGTACCTCAAGTCCTGCATCCTGCACATGATCGAAGCCCGCGCAAGTCTGGCGCACAGCGGCGATGTGGTGGAGATTGCCAAGACCTATGTGCAGGAGCAGCTGCTGAACGGCATCAACATGGCTTTTATCGCCAATTATTGTAATATGAGCTATAACTATTTCAGTAAAATGTTCAAGGACAGCACCGGGGTCAACTTCCAGGATTATGTCACGATGAAGCGGATGGAATACGCCAGACAGGCCCTCAGCGGACTCAATGTCAAAATCCATACAGTATCCGAGCAGCTCGGCTACAGCAACCCTAAGAACTTCTCCCGTGTCTTCAAAAGCTATTTCGGGGTTAGTCCGAAGGAATATCAGAAGCATTCCCGGTGAACTCAACCTAAGCGGAGCTTCCTCCGCCCCACTCTGTCTCACTCTGCCTCATGATCGCAGGCTCCCCGCTTCGCTCACGCGAAAGGAGGGGCTTTTTGTCTGTTCAGGATGAATAATGATACCTTTTCATAACCTCCAATCCTGTTATCGCTTTCTTAATCCGCTTACAATTGATGAAGCACAAGAGAAAAGAGGTTGCCAGATGACAGATTCAGAGGCTACGCTCGCGGCGCGCAAATCCCCGGGCACAGGCAGGAACTTCCGGAACAAGGATCAGCTGTCGCTTCAGACCATGATTCTTCCCGGTATTATATTCATTCTCGTCTTTACATTTATTCCGCTCTACGGTGTACTGATTGCCTTCAAGGAATATAACATCGTCACCGGAATTCGGGGCATCTTTACGGCAGAATGGGTCGGATTGGACAATTTCAAGGAGTTCGTGAACGATATCAACTTCTGGAATATGCTGCGCAATACGCTTGGCATCAATATCCTGGGGCTGCTCATCAACTTCCCCCTGACCATCCTGTTCGCACTGATGCTCAACGAGCTGACTTCCCAGCATTTCAAGAAGCTGACGCAGACGGTCACTTATCTGCCTCACTTTATCTCCTGGAGCATCTTCGGCGGATTGATTATCAACATTCTGTCGCCGAGCAGCGGTGTCGTTAACTATGTGCTGCTGCAGCTTGGGATCATTTCCGAGCCGATCCATTTCCTTGGGGAACAGGACTACTTCTGGCTGCTTGCCGTGCTCACGAATCTCGTGAAGGAGCTGGGCTGGGGGGCCATACTCTATCTCGCCGCCATTGCGGGCATCGATCAGGAAATGTACGAAGCGGCCTACATGGACGGAGCCACACGCTTCCAGCGTATCTGGCACATCACGCTGCCGTCCATTACCGGCACGATTGTCATTTTGCTCGTATTCTCCATTAGTAATATCCTGAACAGCGGCTTCGACCAGTTCTTCGTGCTTCAGAATCCTCTGAATATTGATAGCAGCGAGGTCATTGACACTTATGTCTACAAGGTGGGGCTCAGGGAGTTCCGTATGGAATACGCTACGGCTGTGGGTCTGATGAAGACGGTCATTGCGCTCGTCCTGCTCTATCTTGCCAACCTCACGGCCAAAAAAATAACAAAAAGAGGAATCTTCTAGGGGGTACGCTCGTGGTTAAGGATCGCTCATGGCGGGAACATCTGTTCAATGCATGCAATGTTCTGATTATGCTCATTCTGATTGTATTTACGCTCTATCCGTTCTGGTATTCAGTGATCGGCTCCTTCAACGAAGGCGCAGACTATGCCAGAGGAGGCGTGTACCTGTTCACCCGGCAGTTCACCTGGGACAACTACAGCGCTTTGTTCAGCGACAGCGCTCTGATCCGGGCCTTCGGGGTTACCGTGGCCCGGACGGTGATCGGTACGTTCACCCATATTGTGTTTACAGCTATGTTCGCTTACGCCTTCTCCCGCCAGAACCTTAAATACCGGAAATTCTACTCCATGCTGGGACTCAGCAGTATGTACCTCAGCGGCGGAATGATTCCGTTCTTCATTCTGATCAACTCGCTGGGACTGTACAATCACTTCCTGGTGTTCATTATTCCGGCCCTGTTCAGCTTCTGGAACGTGATTCTGTTCCGCTCCTATTTCGCCGAGCTGCCGGAAGCACTGATCGAATCCGCCAAAATCGACGGGGCCGGGGAATACACCATCTTTTTCAAGTTTATTCTGCCTTTATCCAAGCCCGTGATCGCCGCGGTCTCGCTCTTCACGGCTGTCGGCCACTGGAATGCTTATTATGACGCCATGATCTATACGTTCGGCGATCATCTGCAGACGGTCCAGCTCTATATCCTGAAACTGGTTCAAAGCACGGAAGCCGCTCTACTGCTGGCTAATATGTCGGGCACCGTCGGCACGGCGCACAGTACCGTCACGACAACGACCCTGCAATTAGCCGCCATGGTCGCCGCATCGCTCCCGATTGTGCTGATTTATCCTTTTGTACAGAAATATTTCATCAAGGGCATGCTCATAGGCTCTGTCAAAGGATAAATCCGCTTAAGGTGGGATGAACATATAGCTTACGATGATAACTTGGGGGTAAAAAAATGAAGAAAACAGCAACGGCCTTATTATCCATCTGTCTCAGTCTGACACTCGTATTAACCGGCTGCTCCAAAGCAGGCAACGCCAATAACGAAACCACCCCGTCGCCTACAGCGGCTGCCGGCAGCGGGGACACAGGCGCAAATACAGCAACAGCCTCAGAACCCGGCTGGACATCCAACACAGCGCCTGCCACCTTGTCCTGGTATGTAGGCGTACCGGGGTACTCCAAGAAATGGGATGCACAGAACAACTATGTAGACAAGCTTATTACCGGGGAGACCGGCGTCAGCGTCGATTATGTACTCGCCGGGAATGATGTGAACTCCGAATTCAACGTGATGATGGCAACCGGTAATCTGCCCGACATTATCACACTGGACCGCTGGAACAGCAACTCGCTGATCCAGACGCTGATGAGCAGCGGCACAGTGGCTCCCCTTAACAAGCTGATGGAGGAGTATGATCCGTACCTGACCACCATTCTGCCGCCATCCATGGTAGACTGGTACACCCAGCCGGACGGCAATCTCTACTCGATTCCGAACTACTATGTATCTCCGGAGATGCTGGATCAGTATCCCGGGGTGAAGAAGTTCTACAATGAACGCTCCAACGGCCAGATTCTGGTCCGCCAGGACATCATGAACGATCTTGGCATTACTATGGAAGACCTGCAGCAGGAGGATTCCCTGATTGCAGCGCTGAAGAAGGTGAAGGCCGCCGGGGTGAAATATAACGGTATGGATATCATTCCGGTCTATCTGGACGATAAGGATAAGTATATCAACGACTCCCTGGGCGTGCTGAGCGGCTCCTTCGGCGCCGTTAGCGAGACAGAGGACGGCTCTTATTCAGATGTCCGCCGCACCAGCGAATTCAAGAATGTGCTGAAATTCGTCAACCGGCTGTATTCGGAAGATCTGCTATCACTGGAGAATTTCACAAGCGACCACAACCAGATTGCGGAGAAAATGACGCAGGGCTCAATCTTCATGAAGATCGGCAGCTACGCCGACTACAAAGACCCGGTCAACAATCTCTACCAAGCCGATAAAGAAGCGAAATATGTAACCGTTGACGCTATTCAGTCCAAGGAAGGCACGCTTCCGCAATACGGCAGATCGCTCAACAAGGGCTGGACCCTGACCTTCATTAACAAAAAGTCCAAGCAGCAGGACCGCGCAATTCAGTTCCTGGAATATCTGTACAGCGAGCATGGCCAGACCGTCAACAGCTTCGGCAAGGAAGGCGAGACCTTCACGGTAACAGCAGACGGTAAATACAAGCTGAACTCCGACATTGAGGAAGCGATCAACAAGGACTGGAACGCCGCCTCCAAGAAATGGGGCTTCGACTCCATCTGGTGGATGGTTAATGAGGTCTGGCTGAAGGATGTCAAAGAAGCCGAAAAGACCGAGCAGACGGAATATATGGACAAGCTGTTCTCCGGCACAGCCAAATATATGTTCAGCAATGACGTTATGGATTCCGGCAACCTGTTCGATGCGTATGAGCCCGGCTCCAAGGAAGCCAATGCCGAAGCGAAAATCAATGTCTACTGGGCACAAGTCGTTCCCAAAATCATTTTCGCCAAAAGCGATGCTGAATTCGAATCCGTCTACACGGAAGCCCTCGCCACACTGGACAAGCTGGGCCTGAAGGATATCGAAGCCGCGAAGAACGCCCGCGTCCAGGAACTCAAAGAAGCCACAGGTACTAAGCTGGTATCGCCTAAGTATACTGGAACTTATCAATAAGTTAACAAAGAAAGACGCTGCGGGGAGACATTCCCGGGCGTCTTTTACTTATATCTTAAGTCGTCTACTTATTGGCCCCGATGAGTGAGCTTAACCGCTCCAGCAGATCGCCGCCGCCCGTAACCGAGATGGAGCCGATCCGGTCGCATATCTTCTCGAGGAATTCCAGCTCCTTGAGCCGGAACAGCGTCTGATTCTCGTCCATCAGCTTCGCCGTATTCAGCAGGCTGCGTGTTGAAGCCGTCTCTTCCCGGCGGGTAAGCAGGTTCGCCTGCGCCTTCTTCTCGGCGAGCAGGACGGTATTCAGGATGTCCTTCATCTCCCCTGGCAGAATCACATCCTTCACCCCCGCCCCGACAAAACGTACCCCGAATTCTTCTCCCTTCTCCTGGATACGGGATAGAATGAAGGTGGCCACATCCTCTTTTCGTTTCAGGAGATCGTCCAACTTCAGCGTCCCGACATATTCCCGGAGCAGGAGCTGAAGCTGGATGTGGATCTGCTCGTCAAACCCCTTCATCTCCAGAACGCGGTGCGGACTGACGATGGTGTACTGGCATACGAAGTTCAGGCGCAGCGAGACCTTATCTTCTGTCATCATTTCCTGGCCCACCAGATCCATCTGCTGCTGTCTTAGATCGACCGTCTTCGTCAGCACCGAGACCGGTCCCTTCCAGAAATAATACTTACCCGGCGTAAGCTCCCGCTGGAGCGTATGATCATAGAACAGGAAGCCCTGCTCGTAGCTCGCAATCTCGTAGCACTGCACATACGGAGTAAGCTTCGGGATAATCGAGCGGTCGATCCCGGCAGGCAGCTCCGGCTGCCGGATATCCGTATGCACGAAGGTGTGCTTCCTCAGGAGGTTCCAATAAGCATACACCCCCGGCTTCAGCAGCTGCTTGAATTGACCATCCTCATAGTGCAGGACGATCTCATGATCCTGTACACGAACGACATCGAGCTCCCGCAGGAGTTCATCCTCCTGTAAGAACAGCTCCAGATCTTTGCCCTCGACATTAAACGGTCTGCCAATGTTCAGTACTACCACCGTATGCTGCGACCATGAGAAGTAACGGTAGGTTCCCGGCAGCAGCCGCTTCACATAACTTCCCTTATGAAAGAGCAGACCGCGCTGGTCCGCTTGAATCGTGATTGGCTTCAACATCATATGTATTACCCCCTTCATGTTTGGCCAATGGATGACAGAATCCCGCTGTGGACCGGGCGGAATCACGTTTGAGACAGGCGGTCTGCCGGGAGGTCCGGGAGGACTCTTGAGACCTGAGGCTAACCCAACGTTCAGCCAGCCTTCGTTCCCTTCTGTCCTTACCTCAGTCTCCCCTGCTGCCGCACCATCGGTATCCACGGATTGCAAAGCCCTTCCGCAGTGCGCTAGACTAGCCGCCAGAGATCCTGTCCATTGGTTGTTTTACTCAGATTGTGCTTCAATAGTCGCTCGATGGAAATCGAGTACTGTAACCAACGTCGCTTAGAAGGCGATCGGGGAATCGAACCCCTTAGGTGCTCTTACCGCAACGGACCGTACAGGATACCGTAACATACATGCCGGCACTGCGGGATCACCAGAGATCCCCGCCTCGTTACGCCCGCCCGGATAAGAACCGGATGTAGGATGAACGCGCTTGGCGTTATCTTACAGGGTCTATCATCACTGATATCCAGCGTGGCGAACATGGCGGAAGTATTACGATGGGAGAAAAAATTTCCAGAGAGGGGGTTTTAGAGGCATGAAAAAAAGCCCAAAGGCAGGTGGGGGAGCCTGCTTTTAAGCTTGGTTAGGGGGATGGGTGAGTATATTCAAAATTACTACAAAAAAATAGACCGCCCTCACCAAAGGAATCGGTCTATTTCTTGACTGGTTTACCTTTTGAAGCCACCGCCCTTAAAAGCGGCTATTGCTCCGAGAGTCGTGTTCGCTGCACGGCTCTCTTTTTTCACTATACTTTCTCCTGCCCATTGCACGACTCTCTTAGAATTACTCAGTAGACTGGAAAACCTTAAGCTTACGAAGTAGCTTTCTGCGAGAGCTTTTAGGTAATGCCTGTGGAGGTATACCAAGCATTGACCCTAATGATTTCTTACGTGACACTGGTTGTGTTGATTCTCTCTTTCCACAAAAAGAATCAGGCCACCCCGGCCAAAGGAAAGCGTCCTATTTCAATGGATAACCTTTAGAAGCCGCCGCCCTTATAAACGGCTATTGCTCCGAAAGTCGTGTGTCCAGCACGGCTCTCTTTTTTATTATACTTACTCCTGCCTAATGTACCACTCTCTTAAAATTTCTCATTAGCCCGAGCCCACTCTTCCGGCGAGATCCATTGGAAGAGTCTGCTCTGTTCGTATATTCAAATATTTCCATTCGTGGTATAATCGCTGAAGCAATAGAAAGGCTTATATGGGCGGTCGGCTAATCTCCCGGAAGGGAGGTGACGCCAATGGAGGTTTATCAAGCATTGTCCCTGATGTTCATGTTTGGCATGTTCATTATCGCTCTGCTAAATTACCTCAAAAAGAAATAGACCGCCCTCACCAAGGGACGCGGTCTATTTTTTGACGGTTTACCTTTTGAAGCCACCGCCCTTAAAAGCGGCTATTGCTCCGAGAGTCGTGTTTGCCGCACGGCTCTCTTTGTATTCTACGTTTTTTCTGCCTTTACTATACCACAAATCAGTTCATAAAGTAAAAAAATCTCAGTTCTGTTACAGAAAAAATGCCCAAGCAATCGAAAAGAAGCAACTTACTCCAGTCCTGCAAAATTGTACTGCCTCCATAGGGCATTTGCCGGTCGGACTCTTCCTTATATGCAGTATGTAAACATTCATGAAAGTATACTAAAATAGTATTATCAATGCAGAATCCATATCTTTCTCATTAAGCTGCATAACCGGAGGGAACTAACTAATGAAAAAACATATCCATGTTGTTGGTGCTGTGATCATTGAAAATGAAAAAATACTTTGTGCACAGCGGGGAGCCAGCAAAGCATTGGCCTACATGTGGGAATTCCCAGGCGGGAAAATTGAGGACGGAGAATCACCACAGTCTGCACTAAAACGAGAGATCGATGAAGAAATGAACTGCACAATTGAAATAGGTGAAGCGATCGAGACCACTGTGTACGAATATGACTTTGGTTTTGTTCATCTCACTACTTTTTATTGCAATCTATTAAAAGGCACACCAACCTTAACTGAACATGTTGCCATACAATGGTTACCTGCTAATGAATTAATGTCTTTAGAATGGGCGCCTGCCGATATTCCTGCTGTTCAAAAAATTCAAGAAACACTGGGGAAATGAAATGGACAATCCCCTTCTACATTTAAACAATTCTTTAAGCTGGGCGTTTATTGACCATCAACAGGATTCGCCAGATAAATATAAGCCAAAACTGTTAGTCAATAATAAGGACACTAATGATTATGTACTTACGCCTTTGTTAGAGGAGCTGGACCGTTGTTCCTCTTTCATTATTT
The DNA here is from genome assembly GCF_038595095.1 of Paenibacillus sp. FSL P2-0089. Classification (NCBI taxonomy): domain Bacteria; kingdom Bacillati; phylum Bacillota; class Bacilli; order Caryophanales; family Paenibacillaceae; genus Paenibacillus; species Paenibacillus sp. FSL P2-0089. The sequence continues at coordinate 504,651 of NZ_CP152006.1, read as the reverse complement.
CTGTTGCCTTTATTACTGAGAGTGGCTTAGCAACCCTTAAGTCACATTTAGCTGATCTGAAATTAAGAGGGATTAGTGGTAAAATCCTAACCTCAAATTATCTAAACTTTAACAAGCCAAAGATATATAGAGAGTTGCTAAAAATAACGAATGTTGAGGTGCGTTTAACAGATCTAAGTGGTTTTCATGCTAAAGGTTACGTTTTTCAACATGAAGATCATTCAACAATCATTATGGGAAGCTCTAATCTGACTGCGGCAGCATTAAAAGCCAACTACGAATGGAACGTGAAATTAACCTCATTTAAACATGGGGGCCTTCTTGGGCAGTTCCATAGTGAGTTTGAAAAGGTATGGCTTAATGCTGTTCCACTTACCGATAGATGGATCGAATTATATCAAATCCTTTATGAAGAGGTTCAGAGGGTAACCCGAAATGATCGACTAGCAATGCCCTTAACTCCTGACAAATTTCCTCAAATTGAATCTGGTTTAGTCTCACCTAATAAAATGCAGGAGAGAGCACTACAAAATATAAAGGAGTTGCGCACAACAGGGGCAGTTAAAGGACTTGTTATTTCAGCGACAGGAACAGGAAAAACCTATCTGTCTGCTTTTGACGTGAAGAACTTTGCTCCCAGGAGAATGCTCTTTGTAGTACACAGAGAACAAATATTGCACAAAGCTTTATCTGATTATCAACGAATACTAGGCGGTACGGACAGTGATTTCGGTATTTTATCTGGAAATAGTAAAGAAACAGAAGCCAAGTACCTCTTTGCTACAATTCAAACCATCTCTCAGAACTCCTCATTAAGTAATTTTAATCCTGAGGCGTTTGATTATATTTTGATTGACGAGGTTCATAAAGCAGGAGCACGTTCCTACCTTAAAGTTATCGAACATTTCACACCTAAGTTTCTATTGGGCATGACAGCAACTCCAGAACGCACTGATGAATTTAATATATATGAACTATTCGACTACAACATTGCTTACGAAATCCGCCTTCAAGAAGCTTTGGAAGAAGATATGTTGTGTCCATTTCACTATTTTGGAGTTACAGACTTTGAATACAACGGCCAAATCATTGATGATACGACTCTACTCTCCCAGCTAATCACTGATGAAAGAGTTTCTTATTTAATTGAAAAGGTTGAGTATTACGGTTACTCAGGGGAAGCCATAAAGGGCTTAATCTTTTGTAGTCGCAGAGAAGAAGCTATCGAACTATCTAACATTCTAAATATGAAAGGTTATCGTACAGTAGCTTTGACTGGAAGCGATAGTCAAGAAACACGGGAGCGCTGTGTAACTGATCTTGAATCAGGTAACCTAGACTATATTCTAACTGTAGATATTTTCAATGAAGGAATCGATATCCCTTGTATTAACCAAGTTGTGATGCTTCGTCAAACTCAGTCCAGTATAGTGTTTGTTCAGCAGCTAGGACGTGGCTTACGTAAGCATCCTAATAAAGAGTTCGTCACGATTATCGACTTTATTGGTAACTATAAAAATAATTATCTGATTCCTGTAGCCCTGTCAGGAGACAAGACTCAAAACAAGGATAATATTCGTCGTCACATGAAGGACACCAGTTATATTAAGGGCATCTCAACCATTAACTTCGAAGAAATTGCCCTTCAACAAATTTATCGCTCGATTAGTAATAGTAATCTAACAGCACTTAAGATTCTTAAAGAATCTTACTCTCAACTTAAAAATCGCCTTAATCGAATACCCAAACTGATGGATTTCATTGAAGCAAACTCAATTGATCCGCTTATATTCACTGATGAGCATTCAAGTTATTATCACTTTCTACAAAAGATTAAAGAAAATATTCCCATCTTATCAGAGCACGAGAAAAGTTATATAGTAATGCTATCGGAAGAGATTCTAAATGGAAAACGCAGACATGAGATTATATTAATAAACTTACTACTCTCTGGAGATAGTGTTACTTCGACCGAGTATATGAATGCACTTATGGAGGATGGCTGCCTAACCGATTCCGCAACGTTGGATTCTGTCTTACGTGTTCTAAATTTATCTTTTTTCACTGAAGCCACAAGAAAAAAGTATGGAGAAATAGCTGTAGTGCAATTCGATCCGTCTCAAAATTATGTGTTCCATCCAACGTTGGCTTATTCGCTAAAGAATAACACGTACTTTAGAGAAATGGTGATTGATATTATTCAGACTGCTTTTCATAAAAATGAACAGTACAGTCCTGGCGAATCTTTAACTTTATACAGGAAGTATTCCAGAAAAGATGCTTGTAAACTTTTGAATTGGAATAATGACGAGGGCTCAACGATATATGGCTATAAAACAAAGCATCAAACTTGCCCTATCTTTGTAACCTATCACAAAAATGAAAAAATAGAAGCAAGTACGAAATATAAAGAAAACTTTATCAATACAGAGGTTTTAATGTGGTCAACAAAAAATAAACGAAAACTTGAATCTAAGGAGGTTAAAACAATTCTTGAGGCAGATCGTCTAGAAATCGACCTTCATGTTTTCGTGAAAAAGGATGATGCAGATGGAACAGAATTCTACTACTTAGGTAAAGCACATCCCGATCAAAAAACTGCTGTACAGGCATCTATGCTGGACAAAAATAATAAGTCTATATCCGTTGTGCATATAAATCTGCTATTAGAGAATGCTGTTGAGAGTAAGTTGTATGGGTATTTGACTAAATCTTAGAATGTATCAATAACTAAGGATGTGGATACACCACATCCTTAGTTATCTAAAAACCCCAAACTTATAACGGCCAATATATCTTCCTTAACGGTATTAAAGTCCGTGTCTCTGAATCAAATTGATCATAATATTGCGTTACTAACTCCGCTAGTAGATCCAAGTCTATTAACGATAAAGGGATATTTGATCGTTCCGCTTCATATTTGGCTTCTTTGGTAAATCCACCAGTAGATACATAAATCCCCCGATCCCCTACTCTTAATCCTCCAGTAAAACTACGTATGTGACTAGATCCCATACTGCCTGAACGGTGCTTTACTTCCACTATAATCCTTGGTTCTTCAAGCCCTAGACCATCTGGAGATGCAAAAATATCTCTTCCTCGATCCGGCCCTTTAGGTGAGATTCGCGTCTTGTACCCCATTCCTCGGAGTACACCTGCCACAAGTTCTTGCATCTGCTCCCAGTCTAACTTAGCAATCTTATCCTTAATAAACTCGTTGGACTTCTCAATAACGTCATCCTTGATGATCTCTAATTCTTCAGCCTCCTCCTCTGTATCAGCTTTCACAGGCTCTATTGTTTGATCTGATGAATTAACAACTGCCTGACCAGCCGCCATTTGCTTGAGCAATTCCTTCTGAACTTCATTGGGTATAGCAATAATAGTCATAATAGAACCAAGCGTATTCCGAGCACTGGCTGACAAAACATCTCTAGATACTGTCCCCTCCCAATTTACTCTGCGAATTTGTGGCTTATCCGTAATATAATCAGGTTTATATTCATAATTTGAAACAACTCTTCCTATGTAATAAAGACGCTCTTCCGGATGATAAGTGATTACAAGATCATCTATTTTAAAATCACTCACAAACCGAAAAATCTGGCCAGCAGTTATATTGATCTTACCTTCTTTGTATTCAGGATACGCTAACTTCAAAAGCCTCTTCACTTCTGCCAAAGTCTTCACTGTACTGACATTCCCCAATTGAGCCCAACCTATCGCGATCGCTTGCTTTTCTTTGAATTCGTCGATAAGGTATGCTTTCTCCCCCGCTCTTACAAGCCACATATTCCCCATAGTTAACACCCCTTCATCTGGACTTACAATATTTATGGTAATTCGACAATCTAGGAGATATCCCTTCCAAAAATAAGCATAAAAAAGGACTGTCGAATGAACAGCCCTGAAATAATGTTTGTATTATTTCCTAAGTAGCAGTAAAAGCTTGTGCAAGTTGCATCCCATCCTTAAGTCCCTGTAGATATAAACGTTCATAAAGAACAGATTGCTTTATGGAAAGCTTATCTTCCCAGTTTTCAAATTCTGGCTTATGCACAATATCGATGGAAGCAAATAATTCTTCAAAAGCTTTGCGCTCTTCATCAAAAACTCGTCTAGGCTCGGATTGATGTTCAATTAGTGCACTTACTTCAACTAATCGATCCTGAATTGTTTCTATAAACCATATCGGAAAACTCACCATATCTCCCCCTCATAACTAATCACTCGGAGAAACTTTTGATATTCCCTCTCATACAGTCATATTGTAAGCGATAAAACTAATATTTTAATGCGGATATCGAATTAAATAAAAATAATACTGGAAAGCAATTGATCTTACCCAATAACCTTTACCGCATTATCCTTAATCCTTGTGACTGTCTCCACCAGCTTTTTTTGTTTCGCACCATCGAACAACTTCACAAAACTTTGCGGCTTATCAAATGGCGGCTTAACAAGTTCAGATACATTATCGATATAGCCGTTCTGAGCAATATAATCTATAACTTTTTTGACAAATACAATTTGCCCCTGATTCAAAGACTGGTCATTAATAAACTCCGAGAATGCAGCTGTGGCAGCCTCATACTCTAATTTGGCAATTCTACGGACCAATAAACCAAACGGTGTATCTTTGAATTCCCGTTGATAATCCTCAGCCGTACCTAATTCACCTGTAAAAATCTTTTCCAGTACTTCATAGTCCAGCGCAGTTAAAGGAATATTATTACGAAGCTTATGAATTACAATTGCATCACGGTTTTTCTCGATGTAACGATTCACCTTAAGCTTATAATCTTCAAAGGTATAGGCTTCATACATTCCTTTCCCTTCATTAATTTCAAGAACTTCGTCCATTAAATTTGTGTAGATGGGGTTTTTACCACCTTCTTCATCTACAATGAATTTAATCAAACCACGCAGCTCCTTACGTACTGTTTCAAAATCCAGTAGACCTGCACTCTCCCAGAACTCCTCCGTACCAATAGTCTGAATAAGTGGTAGCTTTTCTTTTATCCACTGGATAGTGGCCCGCTCAAGCAAGTTAGTAGCTACTTCCATCAGCTGCTTCTTTCCCTTCTTGAATTGCGGCGATTCCTCAATCTGGGCAATCATCAGACCATACATGAAATTATCAAACCGTTTGGCGTGTTCATCTGTATCAGACATATATACAATAGGTGCAAGGTGCATAATAAGATTTGATTTATCCTGATCCAGCAGACAGACAAAAGCTTCACGATGTTTATACTTTTCTATATGCTGTAATTGCAGTTTTACAGATACGAGCTCAGTATTCAGTGCAAGAATTTGCCCCAATACTATGGCTATCAACTCTGTACGGACAGCCTGATAGGATTCATCAATGAAACTAGCTTGCTGTAAATAATGGATCAAACGTACTCGCTTCGCAAAGATCGCTTCAGACAAACTCTGGCCTTCATTTCCCTGAAGACCTTCCTTATGCTGACGGAAAAATTCAAAGTTGCCCAGATAATCAAAGATGACGAAGCGTTGCTTATCCTCACCTTCTCCGAACAAATCCCGGCGCAGCCTTGTTCCACGGCCAATCATCTGCCAGAACTTCGTTTTCGAACGAATCCGCTTGAAAAATACAAGGTTAACAATCTCAGGAACATCTATACCTGTATCCAGCATATCCACAGAAACGGCAATATGGGGCTCTTTATCAGGAATTTTGAAATCATCAATCAAACTCTGCGTATAGGTATCTTCAGAGACAATCCGCTTGGCGAAAGTTCCCTTATATTGAGGATATAGCTTATTAAAGCGTTCCACGATATACTGGGCATGATTTTTCTTCTGGGCAAAAATAATTGTTTTCCCAAGCCGGTCCCCGCCTGCCACCTTAATCCCCTGAGTCATTAGATCTTCCAATACACGGTCTACTGTGGCCTGATTAAAAATGAATTCGTTAATTGCAGGAGAAGGAATGAACTCAGGCATTTCACCGTCCTCATCCGTAAAGTCCTCCTCATAGCGCGCCTTATCTTCTGGCGAAAGATTATCATAAGTAATCCCATGCTCCAGAAATCTTGTCGTAACCTCAATGTTATAGTAAGGAACCAAAACATGATCAACCTCTACAGCCGTTTCATAGGTGTAGGCATAAGTTGGTACACCATTTTGCATCTCAAAGAAATCATACGTATTCCGATCCACTTCCGTCTTGGGGGTAGCAGTTAATCCTACGATAATACCATCAAAATATTCAAAAATCGCACGAAATTTCTTAAAAATACTCCGATGGGCTTCATCCACAATAATCAAGTCAAAGTGAGCGGGCGTAAATATGCGTTTCCCATCATCAGTCTTTGCCCTATCGATGGCATTCAGCATTGTTGGATAAGTAGAGAACACAATACGGGCTGTTTTATCATCCTTATTGCTCAACAGATTACACAGCGACATGTCAGGCAAATAATTTTTGAAATCATCTTTAGCCTGTTTAACCAATGCCTTCCGATCAGCCAAAAACAGGATATTGGTCACATATCCCCCACGGGACAAGACATCTGTTAAACTGGAGGCCGTTCGGGTCTTACCGGTTCCAGTTGCCATGACTAGCAGAGATCGTCTGTGTCCCTCCATGATATTCTCACATACAGCACGGATTGCTTCCTTCTGGTAGTAACGATCAGTAATCTTGTCATCAATAATGACTTCATTGAGCACTTTACGTTCATTTCTTCTGTTCATTAACTTCTGTAGATCTGCCTTAGAGAAAATCCCACTTACTTTACGCTGTGGCGAGGTAAGATCATCCCACAAATTCGTTTCAAAACCATTCGTCGTAAACATCATCGGCCGTCTTCCAGTCATCTGTTCCAGACAATCGGCATACAGTTTGGCCTGATGAGTACCGATTTTTGGGTCCTTCGAAGTTCGCTTGGCTTCTATCACTGCCAGCGGCAGACCGTCTTTGCCGTACAGCACATAGTCAGCATAACCCTTGTCTTCGTTATTAGGCATACCAAACAGTTCTACTTCTTCCCTTACATCATCTCCGAGTGTCCAGCCAAGCAATTTTAGGTCAACATCAATAAATTTCTTACGTGTATGGAACTCCGAAAGATCTCCAGGTGTAAACTGGCGTTCTTCCTGATGCTGGCCTTTATCAGCGGTAAGTTTATCACTCATTGCTGCAATCTGGGCACGCAAAGCCTCAATTTCTGATTCCTTTTGTTCGATTAAACTATCCTTTTCCTTAATCCTTGCTTCATCCAAAACAACCTTTTCGGCTGGAATATTGCTTTCAATGAAATGTCGTTCCTCATAATTAGCCCCGTAGCAGTAATCAAGCCACTGGACAAATTCAAACAAAGCAGCCAGCGACAAGACTGCATCGCTCCGACTGATATTCTTATCCGTATGTACCGCGAGGTTCCCTAGCTTGATAATGTAACTAAGCTTACCCCAAGTCTGATTTTCCATCGCAAATTTGAAGGTTGGTTCATGAATCAATGCCTGCAAATTATCCTTATAAGGCATCGTGATGGTATTGTCGGCAGCATATACCCACTTCACCGCAAGCTCAAAAGCTTTCCTGCTGCCCACGGCCGCCATTGCAGGAGAGGTAGCAAGAACCTTCTCTGCTTCGATAGCCGCTGAAGCAAACAGCTTATATTCCGTTTGTCCCTGTAAGAATTCAAAGTTTGCAGGCATTGGATTCACCTCATGGGTAGGATGATGGTAGAAATTTGCTGATTAAGTACAATCGATTATGGAATAAGAGCTTTATTCAAAATATTCGCTCATTAGGCTGTCGAAAAGGTGCTGTGTTTCGTCTATAGCCTGTTTCACTATGGCTTTTTGTTCTTCAATTTTCGTGACTATGTTAGCAAATTGGGTTTGGAGTTCAATAGGTGGGAGAGGAACTATAAGCGATTTCAATTTGTCCATAGATACATTATACATTGACCCACTTGTTCCAGTTGAAACGTTAGATAAACTATTTCTTACTGAGCTATCACTTAAAGTATATTTCATATAAAATAAATCAGCTAAATTATTAAACTTAATTCTCCATAGCTTGTCTGGAAGAAGTAAATCTGGGTAATCATCAAAAATCATGCAAGTTGCCCCAACCAATTCTCTAGTATTAGCTCTACTAAACAATAGGTCTCCCTTGTGTGGGTAAACATATTTTTTTATTTCCAAATCCTTATCTAATACTTTATATTCTGATCCTCTAAAATAACCAGATGTAACTGCGCTAACTTTTAAAACAGCTTTTTCATCTTCCCTTTTTTTTCTTTTTTCACCATCTGTACTCCACCCCGCCTCTATAACTTCAATAGTTTTTCCTACGGTACTTTGGTTCCATCTCCTTAGGTTAGTAGAAGGATCGCTAAACATATCATAAAAAGTAGCTTTGATCAGATTGTCCAACTCAACAAGCTGCTGTTTTCGCATGGCGAGCAGTTCTGCGGCGGTGTCTAATGTTTTGGCAATTTGCTTTTGTGTTTGGAGTGGTGGAATTATAATTTCAATGTTTGAGAAATTTGATTTGTTAAGTATAGGAACAATCGCCGCATTGGCAATACCTTGCATGTACTTCCTCATATTAAAGAGACTATAAGCTAAGTACTGACTATCTATCTTCTTAAGATTAGGTATTATTGCATTAATTTGTTGATTACATGAGCACTCAATTAAGGCAACTCCAATCTTTCCAATTGTCCCAATGCAAGTAACGAGCACGCTACCTTTTGGCAAAATCCGAAGTTTGGTTTTTGCTAATTCAGATAAATAATTGGTTGCCTCAATTAAATATGATACTTTTGTTTCTGATAAATCGTTTGGCTTATAAAATGGAATATCATTCGCATTATAGTATTCAATATTTTTTGTGGAAGGTGTAGTACCTGTAACTATTTTTCCAATATCACCTAATTTTACTTGTTCCCACTTACTCACCAAGCAACCCCCTCAATTCCTCCATTTTGGAGACAATATCAAGGTTTAACTGCTCCAGTCGAGACATAATCACTTCAGGCTTGGCATACTCTACCTTCTCATACACAACCTCTTTATACCGATTGATAGACAGGTCATAGTCATTGGCTTCAATCGTTGATTTATTTACCAGAAAGCTCGGCTCTGTCGGCAACCGATCTGCTTCACCTTCTAGGTTATGATAACGGGCAATGATATCCGGGATATCGTTAGCTGCGATTGAGGAACGTTTGTCATCCAGCGAATAGCCGTCGGCCTTCATATCATAAAACCATACTTTATCTGTACCACCTGCACCTGTCTTGGTAAACAACAAAATCGCTGTGCTGACTCCCGCGTAAGGTTTGAACACTCCGCTTGGCATGGAGATCACCGCCTGAAGCTGATGATTCTCTACTAATTCCTTACGAAGCGACTTATGCGCCTTAGTCGAACCAAACAGTACGCCATCCGGCACGATACAGGCACAGCGTCCACCTTTACGGAGAATACGCAAGAAGAGGGCCACGAATAGAAGCTCTGTTTTTTTTGTATCTGTAATAGTTCTTAGATTATCATTGATGCTTTCAGCATCCACTGTTCCAGTGAATGGGGGATTGGCGAGAACAATATCATAAGCGGATGCTATATTATTTTGTCTGGATACACTATCTACATAATCAATATGCGGCTGGCTGATGGAGTGTAACATCAGGTTCATAGCAGACAGGCGCAACATCGTTCTGTCGGTATCATAGCCTGAGAACATCTCACCGGAGAAATGCTCCCACTGTTCGCCTGTCATCTCCGACTCGTATTTTTCACGGATATATTCAGCAGAAGAGACAAGAAAACCCGCAGTACCACAAGCAGGGTCAACGATCTTATCGTTTGGTGTAGGCGCTATCAGCCGGACCATCAAATCACGTATATGTTTTGGCGTTCTAAATTGGCCGTTTTGTCCAGCCGAAGCGAGCTTGCCCAACATGTACTCATACAGATCGCCCTGCATATCCAAATCCTTAATATCATGTTCATACAGTTCATCAAGGCCTGTAATCATCTTCTGTAGTACCTGCGGCGTTGGAACAAGGAACATGGCATCCTGCATATAGCGTGTGAAGGCAGTCATGTTCTCACCATTCATTGTTTTAATAAAAGGGAAGACCTGCGTGCCAACAATATCATAGATGATACGGGCGTCTTTGGTTTTGAACTTACTCCAGCGCATATTCTGTCCGTCTTCGTTTTGAGGGAATATTTTCGGCACCTCAGCTCCGCTAATCGCCTCAAAACTCTCGTTCTCCAATTCCTTTTCATCCAGTGAACGGATAAACATCAGGTAAGTCAACTGTTCAATAACGGTTAAAGGATTACTAATCCCACCAGCCCAGATATCAGACCATATTTTGTCAATCTTATTACGCACTTCTCCAGTTAGCATTCATCTTTCTCCATTTCTCCATATGAGTTTATTCTGCTTTGAAATCACTCATTAATAAAGTCAGCAGTGTTATTCCATTATTCGACTATAAATTCCTTATAACGATAATACTCCTCTTATTATACACTGAGAAAGAGAAGAAACTGACACCAAAATAAATCTTACTTATAAAATTTATAGTTTTTTAGATACATACTTTTTTCATAACATTTCCAATACTTTTATAGGATAATAGATACAGCAATACTATATTTTCCATAAGGAGAACTACATGATTACCAATGCGCTACTTCAGTATTATTCAGAATGCTTAAAATATGAAGGCTATTTTTCGACTCAACTCAAAAATACAGATTTACACCACGCAAAGATTGATCCGTTTAACATAGAGGATGTCGTTAAGCGTTATGAGGATTTAAACGAAAATCTAAAAGATGACCAACTAATTATGTTTGGCTACCCGCTGATAAAAATAAATAAGAAGGATACTTATATTCCATTAATTCTTTGGAACAGTTCAACATTTCAATCAGATCATAATCTCTATAAGGCTGATCAAATAGGGTTTCATAAGGAAGTATATAAAGCTTTGGCCGATAAGAACTCCCTTAATATTCTTAATCGCCTGAAAGAGCAATTCTCCTCGAATCCTGCTGAATTCTTGAATGACCGTACAATGGTTACACAACTAATTGAAATCGCGGATCTCGAAGAAACAAGAAACTTGCCCGTATACACTATCTTCCCGGCGAAGAACTCCGATTTTAGTAACTATCATATCTCACAGGAAATCCAGGCAATTTTAGAAGATAAATTTGAGCCAAGTCCCATTCTCAAGAGTTATCTTAATCATAGCTTCGCAATTCCAATGGTTTCAGAAGACCCGTCACTCATTCATATTGTACCCGGCAACCTTCCTCAAAATAATGTACTGCATGATATGAGTCATACCATTAATATTGTTAAGGGACCTCCAGGAACTGGAAAGACACAAACTATTCTTAACTTGATCGCCAATCAGGTCAATCACCAAAAAACATGTGTTATTGCTAGTACAAACAACCAAGCCGTGGATAATATTGTAGAAAAGCTGGATGCAAACGGAATAAGCAAATACTTTTTCGGATACGCCCGCTTAGGCAGTAAAGCTAAGAATAAAGAAGTAGCAATATCAATTCAGTATGCTTTAGAACGTATGATAGAGATAGTGAAAACAAACCCGAATAACATGCTTACTCCAGAGTCTTATTTAGCATACCAGAGCAAGAGTCAAGCATTAATGGATGAAATAACTCGTACTGAACTATTGGAAAATCAAATTATTGATTTGACCAGCACCATTAATCAACTTAAAGACTTAATTATCATCCTCAATGATAGATTGCGTCTGAACCACTTGATTCCTATGAAAACTGATTTAGAGTCTATATCAATTGCTAATGAAAAAATAGAATCTCGTCTACGTGAACTGGTCGATGAGCCGTTGCAACTCTACGGTAATGGGATTTTCAGAAAATTTCGTTCATACATAGCTGGAAGACTACGTACCTATATGAAGTTCCGTATAAAAAAGCAGTTGAGGTACATTGGGGCAAGACAGCTCTGGGAATACATTGACAGCAACGCTCCCATTCAGTCTCTGGCCTTCTGTGAGGAGATTATTAAAGTTATCAACCTTGAATTACGCTGTACTCAACTTGTAGAAGAGTTGTCTGCAATAAAGAGTCGCCAACAGGAGTCCTCAGCAGACCTTAAAATTTTATATGAAAAGAAAAATGAGATTGACCTTTATCTTTTACAATACCAATGGCTTCACACTGCAGGGCCTGTTCTCAAAGATATGAAAGAGCTCCAAAAAATAAAAGCTTTAATTCAGGAACTGCGTGAGAAAGGAAATATTAAAAATAATTCATCTGCCTTTCCTTCTTTTCTAAAACTGTTTCCTGTCCTTCTCGTTAGCAGTTTGTCTGCACGCAATTTCATTCCAGTGGGAATGTCTATTGATCTTGCGATCATAGATGAATCTTCCCAGTGTTCCATTCCAAGCATTTTTTGTGTGCTTCAATCAGCACGTAAAGCCTGTTTATTCGGAGATTCCAATCAACTGAGCCATATCGTTTCAATTGAGGACACTTTTAGCAGGAACTTGTTTGAAACACACGCACCAGGAATAGACCTTGAGCCTTATTGTTATCTAAATAATTCTGCATTTGAGAGAGCTGAACAAGCTTGCGAACTTAGCGAGGGGGGCACTCACCTTCTTAACTACCATTACCGCTGCATTCCTTCTATTGCGTCTTTCAGTAACCAGCAATTTTACCATAACCGTTTAAGGATGATGCGCAATGAACCAGACAGGCAACCTTATTCAACTGGAATTTATTCAACCAATGTATACGGTTCAGTATCAGGAACAATTAATTATCAAGAACTAACGGAAATCAATACTATTGTGAATAGACTGGAGCAGAATGGTATTAACCAGATTGGTATCGTAACCCCTTTCGCTGCTCAGAAAAAACAGTTAATAGAATTATTCCGCAGTAAACCTAATATTAAAGTTGGCACTGTTCATTCTTTTCAAGGCGGAGAGTGTAAAGCGATTATTTTCAGCACAGTAATTTCACAAGGTTCAACACCATTTCAAGTAAATTTTGTACAGAACAGCTACCGGTTGATAAATGTAGCCCTTACCCGTGCACTTGATTATTTCATGCTAGTTGGAAATCTTGCACAGATCGATAACGGACAAGGTTATTTGACTAGACTAAGCCGTTATATTTACACAATTGAAGCAAGTAGCTTTCATTGCCCTTCAATAGAATTATCCATTGCATTCAACCAAATAATACAGCAAGAAAACCGTATTAAACTTATGCATGAAGGCGAGCGGATGATCTATAAAAAACTCCTAATATTCCTTGGTGGTATGCCCTTACTTGTCTTTCCCAAAGTCCCCATTAAAGATGTTTTATCAATTAATCTAAAATTAGATTATTCTTTAAGAAACTTTTACTTTACGAGTCACTTGGACTTTGTTATTTATGAAAAAGAATCTTTGCAGCCGCTCTGCTCAATCGAATACGACGGCAGGCATCACCGTACTGATCCAAAAACAATCATGAATGACAAAATGAAGGATAATTTGTGCACATACACTGAGTTCAAACTAATTCGTATCAAATCCAATGATGAAACTACAGGATGGGACGAATTAAAAAGCTATCTGCATTCTTTTAGCTGATACAGTCCAATTCATTCTATAAATAATTTTAACAATCTTTCCTTTTACTTCGTGAAGGATGATACAGACAATTGGGGGTTTAGGACTATAGATTAATTGCGCCCCTGAATTTAAAACAGTGAAAGAAAAAGGTGCTCCTTCGAGAACACCTTTTTTTGTCATGGTCTATTTAAAATAATTCTCCATCCTACTTATTATTTCAGCATTGCTGGCTGAATAATCACGTAGTCTATTCTTGGTCTTACTACTGTCATACAAGGAAATATTCATTTTGTTATATATATCAATACCGAATCTAGCCTCCTTATTTACATATATCTGAATGTTATACGTATAGGGATCGAACTTAATTTTTCCGTCATGTGCATTCTTCAAGTCTAACTTATCGAACTCAGCTATGATCTTATTTATTTCTTCCCGATCTTCAATTTTAATTTCATCTTGCGTAACTTCAACACCTGAAGATCTTTGGGTGATATAAATGGTGGATACTTCATTAACATTAATTTTATCAGTTACTACTTTCTTAAAAGAAGTCGTCTTCTGAGCATTATATACAAAGACAGCTGCAACCAAAATAATGATTAAAGCCCCGATTCCTATAAGGTACTTGGTTTGTTTTTTCATTATAAATTCTCCTTCTTTATCGCTTGATTACATTCATGTTTCCATCAGCCCCCCTCTTCCCTCAAAACCCGCAGCACCCGCCCCCTAGCTCTCGATATATACTGCCGAACATGCTGCGTGGGAATATTCAAGAGCTCTCCGATTTGTTGATCCCGCAGCTCCAGCTTGTATTTGAAGTAGAGCAGATTCCGGTCGCGTTCAGATAGCTTCAGCATTGCTTCCGTAAGCGCTCCTATGGCTTCAGCTTGGATGTAGTTCTCTTCTGTCGCGGCTGCGGGATCTGGGATTTGCTCCGCTACATCGTTCTTCAAGCCGGTATAGACCTTCCTGGAACGGCGGGTGCGCCTTCGAATATGGTCATAACAATAATGCTTAATGGTGTTGACGACATAAGAGGTAACTTTGCAGCCGCTTAAGGAGCGCAATAGAGATGTTTTGGGGATCAGCTTAATAAAAGCTTCCTGAATTAGATCATCAATGACTTCTTGATCCTTAATAATATTAAATGCTTTCTTTCTCATTAAAGGATAGTGGTTCTCATATAAATTCTTCATGAATGTTCTATCATCATCGGGTTCACAAGCCTTTAGAACGCGAAGTGAAATTTGTAACCCCTCCCCATATAATCCATATTAATTCCATTTTTAATTAATTATACCCTTTTTCCTGGTGATTCGGGCTCGTGAATAATAGGCTGGCGCAGAAAAAAAGAACGCCACAGCGTTCTCTTAATCATTCAGTATCACGTAGCTTCTAATGTCTCTCTATCTTCGTTTTCGGCCAAACCATGAACTTGGACTTAACAGGATAATGGTGATCACCACCACCGCCCCAAGCAGCATGATATTCCAGCAGTCAAAGGTCCGGTAGAACAAATCCGGCGAGAGGTACGCTCCATTCTGATACAGTACATCATCAATATACCGTGCAAAGGTATGCTTCCCCTGGTCCAGGGTCCAATGTTGCTGACGTACAGCAGCACGAAATGGCTTGTTTGCTCTAATCGCTGAATCCAATACAGCCTCTAAGCTGTCCATTTGCACATAGTAATACTTCTCGCTCAATGCAGGATTTGCATCCTCTGCCGTCTTGAACGGCCGGAC
Source organism: Paenibacillus sp. FSL P2-0089 (assembly GCF_038595095.1). Taxonomy (NCBI): domain Bacteria; kingdom Bacillati; phylum Bacillota; class Bacilli; order Caryophanales; family Paenibacillaceae; genus Paenibacillus; species Paenibacillus sp. FSL P2-0089. The sequence goes on along the minus strand of NZ_CP152006.1, from coordinate 489,269 downwards.
ATACCGCCACCCCTTCTCATAGGTAGGATAGCTGGTATACCCATACCCTAACTCATAGAATGAAGATCCCTGAGATTTTGGCGGAATGGCCTCAATGATTGTTCCCTTGGGAATTTCTAAGGCAACCGCCGTTGCCCCGCCTGGAATCTCAGTATAATACTGCAAGGTCACAGGCGCTTCTATACGATGAGTTAATGAATATTCAGGCTCTCCAGATATGCCGGGAAAATAGGAGCTATACACGCTCAGATCCATTTGCTCCAGCGGAATCCCCTGTTGATAGGGGCTGGCCGTTGCCGCAGCTGAGAAGTCTTTGCGCAACTGGTGATTGTGAACCCACGCAGACCCTGTCCGGTAGACAACAACGCAAATGAGGATAATGACCGTCAACACGGCGCACCACCACAGGAATGGTCTAGAGACTGAGGGAACAGACATGTCATTATCCTCCTTATCGGTACAGTTAAACTAATTCACCTTGACGGTGAAGCCGGCATGCTCCGCATAATAAATCGGGGTGGAATACATAATCTTAGCAGGCCCGCTCGTCGGATTGCTTCTGGCTGTTACAATGCCATGCAGCTTATTCGCACTTCCATCCTTCATATATACCGGTCCTCCGCTGTCTCCCCCGGCAACGGCATCGGTACCGGATGAGTTCTGCATCAGAGACTGATACAGGCCATTCACGTAATAGGTATTAAACAGGCCATCGGAGTAGATCACGTTTATACTCGCTTGTGTCACAGTCCCCCAAGAATATCCGGTCGTTGCTCCGTATTTATAGATCGTGGTTCCCACAGGGACCGACGAATAGGTGCCGGTAATGGATACACTTCCATACACTTTGTTCGTCGCCGTATCGCTTCCGGTTAACTTCACCATCGCAAAATCGCCCAGTGAATCTACGCCAGTCGCACCGTTTGTTCTATTCGCACGCTGATAACTCACCTGTCCTGTCCGTGTTCCCGAATACTGAATATAAGGATATCTTGTAGATAAAAAGCCTACCTTCTCATTGCTGTGTCCAGCCGTCAGAATGGCACTACTGCCGCCATAGGTACCGCCAATGCCGACACTTAACCCGGCACCGTTATCTTCATTGGTAATTCGATCCCCGCCCCATAATTGGGCTGTACTCGTATTAGGTGTTCCCGGCTCGATCCGGACAGGCAAGCTCTCCGTTGTCTTCTGCAGGGTCTGGGGCTGCTCTTTCATAAGCTTATTGTAATCCTCTTCGATCACTGAAACGTAGAACTGGTTAGCCTTTCGGTCCACACCGTAGCTACCGATGCTATAATTCTGCTCCTCCAGCTGTGTAACGACTTGATCTAGACTATTCAAATAATTCAGTGAATATGAAGCGCTTTCAAATATAACATGCTCACTATCTTGTGCACGTTTCATATAATCCTCTTTCAATTCTTCAGAAGGATCTACTAACATAATAACCAGTTTGTCGCCGCTGACATATTCTCCAGCATAATTATCAGGATAAATGGGGGTGCCTAGCTCATCTTTATTGAAACTGTTCCAGAGATTCTGATAGGCTTGAAGGGCCGGTTCTTGCAATTCCATCGCTTGTATAATGGCCTTCGGTACAGTATGTGTTAAATCTGCATTTCGGTCAGGATTAGAAGCAGCTACACTCAGCGGAATCATTAGAAATACGAGCATGAGGCATAAAAAATAACGAATGTTCTTTTTCAACAAACTCATCCTCTCTTAATAAGTATCCAGCAGGTCTCACCTAAAGCTCCTATACGTCATCTTTGTCTACAAGTAAAGTCCTATAATTCCTCCCTTCGATATAGAAATAGCGATAATAGTCGAAATGACTCATGCTGTCTATCAATATAAGACGCATAACTCGACTAAATGTAACACTTTTTTGAATAATTTAACTTTTTAGACATTAGTATCTTTGGAATCCCCCAGACCAACAGAAATACCCTCTCCGTGAAGAGAGGGCGGTCTTCCTCAATTGCTCTTATCCCATCAACGCATAGAAATACTTCGCTTCCTGTGTCTTATACAGACCATACCAAGCCTCTAATTTTTGTGGAGCCATTACATCCAGGGCTTTCAATACATGCATGGTGAATTCCAGCGGGGCGATGCCGGTTGCTGTGATCAGCTTGCTGTCCGTTACAGCAGGCTGGTTCTGGTAGAACTCTTCGCCGGTGTACGTGGGACAGATCATTTTGAGGTACTCCAGGTCATTGCTTGTATGCGGGCGTGCATTCAGCAGTCCGGCCTGGGCCAGTCCCATGGTAGCTCCGCAAATGGCTGCCACTAATATATCCTCCTGTATACATCTCTCAGCGAGCCCAAGGATCGGCTTGTGGATGGCTTCGGTCCATGTCTCACCGCCGGGTAGGATCAAGGCATCTCCTCTTACCAAGCTGCACTCATCTACCGTGATGTCAGGCATGATTTTCAGTCCGCCCATGGTAGTGATCAGTGTCTTCTCATTGGCTACGGTAACTATTGTAGATGGAGCTTGTCCCTCCTTGTAACACCTTCCCGAGTTCAGTTCAGCCGTTAGATACCCTATCTCCCAGTCTGCCATGGTGTCTAACACATATAGATATACTGTATGTTTCATGTGTAACTCCTCTCTCTATGACTATCTCTATACTAAAACAACTTCACTGACAACCGCTGTCAGTGAAGCTATGTAAGCTGAACATATTTCCTCTCCCTCCTATCAATAAAAAACAGCTATAATCAACAGTTCCATTCCCACCTATGAACAGCTATGCTATCTTACCTTTATGTATTTATATTGTATTGCCAAGGAGGAGCTAGCATTGACTGCGCATAACAATCTGGAAGAGTACCGTGATCCGATCAACTATGATCTGGAGTTCGGCGGGGAGACACGAAAATATCAGTTCTATTTGGAATGGGCTCAAGCGGCTGCCGGCGAGGTCTTGGAGCTGGCTTGCGGAACCGGATTGACGACTCTGCCGCTGGCTCAGGCGGGAATCGCAATGACTGGCGTTGATATTGCTTCCTCTATGCTGGCTTATGCGCGGGTGAAGGCCGGGAACTTGCCTGTAGCGTTTATCGAAGCTGATGCGCGAACCTTCCGCTCTGATAAGAAGTTCGCCATGATCTATTTAACGGGGAATGCGTTTCAGGCTTTTTTGAGCGATGAGGATCAGGCCGCCTTACTCCGTACCGTCTACAATCATCTGGAGCCCGGAGGACGACTGATCTTCGAGACGCGTAATCCCGCAGGAACTGACCTGTCCGATGAAGGGGAGACGACTTGGGGGCAATTCACCGATTCAGATGGCAACGTAGTCAAGGTATCGGGCACACAGACCTACGATGCGGAACGTTCCATCATGCACTGGGTAACCTTTCGCGATTGGGGCGATAAGCGGACAGAGTCCCGAATCGACTGCCGTTTTACAACATACGCTGCGCTGACGGAGTTATTGACCCGTTACGGATTTCGTATCGAGCATCAGTATGCAGACTGGGATCGCACACCGTTCACCCCCTCCTCCCCTCTCCTTATCAGTGTATGTAAGAAATCGTAAGCTTCAATCTGTTCTTTTTGCCATAATTAAGCTGACGATCTGCTTCATTTCCTCTTGGTTCAGGACAGAATACCAGTGGGTCGTTGTGTTATCCTTGCTAATCTTCGCCAGAAGCAGTTCAGTCCTATCTTCGGAGACATCCAGAATCACTCTTAGGCTGCCCTGGACGTCTAAAAATATGGAGTCGAAGGGGTCGGCTCCTTTTTGGTCACTTTTTGTCTTTTCCTTCACTTGCAGGTTGGAGATCCGGGTTATGAGATCGCTAAGATGGTCTTCACCCTTAATCTTGAATTCGCTCTCTGCGTCATTTCCAGGAATGAAGGTCAATGTAGTGATCTTCTTATTAGGTAAGGCGGGGGCTACCTGCCCTATCGTTGTTGTTACAGGATTGAGCCAGATCCGAATGGTGGTACCATAATTTTGGATCAACAGGACTATAGGAAGAACGGCAACTAGAATTCTCAGTATTAAAAAACCCTTTCCTTTACGCATAAATGGTTAACCCTCCTTGTTCCTCATTCCTCTTGATATCATCCTAACATTCATCCCCAAGTATATCATATGCTGGTTATCCCCTCCCCTTCGCACACCAAAGACGCCGCAGGCGAACCTGGGCGTCTCGTGTTCCTTCTATTTAGTTCTGTCCTCTTTTCTAGGGAACTTCCATGTTCCTATAGCACCCGCATCTTCCTATAGGACTTAAAAGTGCGTACTTCTACATTTCTTATTTACTGTTTACACTAACATCAGCCATTGATTAACGAGGGGGAATGATTAATTTGGGACAAAACTGGAAAATCTTCATACTTGCTGTGGTCTGCTTTATTGTCGGGACATCCGAATACATGATCACGGGCATTCTAGATAAAGTCGCCGCAGATACCGGAGTGACATTATCTCAGGCTGGACAGTTAATGACCGTCTACGCACTAGCCTACGCCATAGGTACCCCGGTCCTAATGGGGGTCACGGCCCGGTTTGACCGTCGAAAGTTGTTGTTGTACTCGCTTGGCTTAATTATCGTGAGTAATGCGCTAATCATGATTTTTCCGGGTTATGGATTTATGCTGCTTGCACGGATCATCATGGCGCTCGGAACTGGCGTATTTGTCGTGACATCGCTTGCCTTAGCCGCTAAGTTAGCTCCTTCGAACAAGAAGGGGAGTGCGATTGCAACGGTGTTAATGGGTGTCACCGCTTCACTTATTTTGGGCGTGCCCATTGGCCGGGTGATTGCCGCCGCGTACGATTGGAGGCTGATTTTCGGCGGTATTAGCCTTCTTGCTATGGTCAGTCTACCCGTCCTGGCAAGCGCAATACCACGGATGGAAGGTGATGAGCCGATCTCCTTTGCCAAACAACTGGCTATGGTGAAGAGACCGCGAATCGCACTCTCTCTCGCCATTAACTTTTTTATGACGATGGGTTATGGCATTGCCTTCACGTATTTGTCGCCTTATCTGCTGGAAGTTGCCGGAATGAGCGATCGATGGGTAAGCGGAGCCCTGTTCGCATACGGCATCGCCAGTCTGATCGGGTCAAAGGCAGGGGGAAGCGGCACCGATCGATGGGGAGTAGCCAGAACTTTAACTGGAGCAACGTTGTTAAATATGGTGATGCTGATATTGTTATCGGTAGTCTCTGGCACTTCCATATTCCTTGTTTTCTCGGTGCTGGTGCTGTGGTCGCTCTTCTCCTGGGCAGCTTCTCCAAGCCAGCAATATGATCTTCTTACCTTGTCTCCCAAGACATCTGGTGTCATGCTTGCCCTCAACACATCTGTGTTGCAGCTGGCGATAGCGGCGGGAGCCGGACTCGGAGGCATTGTCATTAACTATTTATCGCTGCAAGCCATTACGTGGGTCGCTGCTGCCTCCGTTGCTGTAGCGGCTATGATTTCTTCTGCGTTGTTCGGCAGGATAAGCTATCGGTCGCGCCAAGAGAGTCAAAGAGCAGAAATACTAACATCTACAGCTCCGGAATAAGCTCCGGCTCCCCCTATCAATAAAAAACAAATATAGTCAACGGTTCCATTCCCGCCCATGAACAACTATGATATCGTACCTATTATACTTTGATAAATAAGGGAGCGAGCTGCGATTGGATACACACTTGAATACCGCAATGGAAGCACTGGAGCAGTACTCTATAGGCTGCAAATCGGTTGATTTCATTGCACAGAGCGGCAATACGATCTACAAAGTCACTGATCTGGACAACAATAGTTACAGCCTCCGGCTGCATATCTCCAAAGGTGATGCCCTTGAGCAAATCTGGAGTAAGCGGGAGGTCCTTCAATCCGAGATGGTCTGGCTGGAAGCGTTAACCTTGGATACCGATGTGACCCTGCCTTCACCTTGTAAGAATATTCGCGGAGAATTCATTACGGACGTGAACCATACCCACTGCACTTTATTACGATGGGTGGAGGGTGAACAGAAGCCTTTCATTCCTACTATAGAAGATGCCGGGGCCATAGGTGAATTGATCGGCAAGTTACATAAGCAAGCCTCGAACTGGAGCATCCCCGCTGCCTTTGAACGCCCGGCCTTTGATGGCTCCCGGATCAAGCAGGCCCTTAATATGCTTAAGGAACGCGCTAATGCCGGACTGCTTGATGCAGGAGATACGGAGCTTCTGCTGCATGCAGGCGAGCGGGTCATTCACATGATGGACTCTATGGAGTGGACAGCCAGCAATTGGGGCATGATTCATGCCGATCTGATTCCAAGTAATTTAGTGTTTGATGGAGAAGAAGTACGGCCCATTGATTTTGGTGCTTGCGGGTTCGGTTATTACTTAGTGGATTTGGGCTGGACGTTCTCCTACATCCATCCTTCATTCAGAGAACAGCTGCTTCAGTCTTATTCCAAGCACCATCCGTTGCCGGATAACTATATTAAAAGGTTAGAGGGCTTCTTCATTGCAGCACAGCTGGAGACGATGAATTTCTGGCTGGGCCTGCCGGACTGGCAGGAATGGCTGCCCGGGCATATCGGTAAATTAGCCAGTAGAGAGATTACGGCCTACTTAAACAATGAATCGTTTCTCTTCAGCGGCGTGCCGTATTGGGAATGACCTTCACCTGGGCTTGGCACAAGCGCAAAAATAAAGACGCTGCGGGGTAACTCCCCGAGCGTCTTTGTTCTTTTTTTATAGAAGGAAGGGAGTCCCTTAATTCTGCCCCCCATACCCCTTATACGTAGCATACACAGCATTGGCATACTGATCCGCCAGGATCGGGCGGCCGTAGGAATCGGTGGCTCCTGGATACCAGTTGTCGCCCCCGTTGTAATGTAAGAGTCCGTTGTAGATGTTGCCGAATCTTGCGATCTTCTCATCAAGAATCAGTCCGCCTAAGGCTACCTGATCCTGTTCGCTGCTGTGATTATACGTGCGGCCGAATTTGGCGCTGAATTGGGAGGCATACGCGGCGCGTGTATTCGGCTCGACCTGCATCAAGCCGTCACCGGCGGACGGGCTGCCCGGCAGGCCTGCTCCGAAGCTGCTTTCCTTCTTGATCACCGCGCTCAACAGTAGTGCGAAATCTCCGCCTTTGCCGAATTTATTGTCCACATTCATGGCATAGGTCCAGATCTGGCTGGGCACCTCGGAGGGGCGGGTGACGCCGGACGCTGGCGGTGAACCGGTGTAGATTTTGACCGAAGACATCTTGTCATTCACACTCTCGCCGACCCAGGAGGAGCTTGATGTATAGGTCCACTTCGTGCCGCCGAAATTATCGTCCGCATACACTTCAACCGTCCAGCCATTCGGTACCTTGAGCGAGGACATCCAGTCATTCGGAATGCCTGCATTGTTCAGCTGGGACAGCACATAATTGCCTGTTCCCAGGGTGACGGCCTTGCCGCCATAGTCCCTATCTGCATAGAAGATGGCTCCGTTCGTGGCCGGTGGCGTTGTGGGCGTTGGTGTGGGTGTTGTGGTGCTGCCGCTTTTCCATAATGCAGGAACATTCGGCGGCTCCCAGCCGGTCAGGGACGTATGCGCCTGCAGACAGGTATATGTACCTCCTCCATACGTTACGGTGTCATTCACCGCATAGGCCGTGTTCGGCGACCACGCTCCTCTCGCGGCTGCACTTGCATTCGGTAAGGCGGTGAAGAATACGGAGAGCAGTAATGCGAATGCGGCCAACAGGGATACAGCTCTAGCTGACACTTTGGTATACAATAGCCAAGCCTCCTTAGATCATTTCCCATAGAATAACCCCACAAAGTGATGCTATGGCTTCGATGCTTACTCAGGTACTTTGCGTGGGCCCCAAAACATAACAATAAAAAGGACCCTCCATGGGCCATTCATCAGGGTAGTATATTTTATTACCGAATTTCTAATTCATTCCAACATTGTTGTAGTTTTTGAATCACCTCGAGAAACTTACAATTTTCGACATTCCTATCTCCTTATCTAGCATTCTACACAGGAATTTAGCCTCTTAATGTAAGAAAAGAAAACTTTACATATTGCAATTTCACACAATTTTCGGCAATGATGCTATCATTAAGGCAATGAGCTTAAGAATGACGAATCTTGTAGATTGGGGTCGGCTTCATGATGAGGGGTATACTAAGGTCCGGTTCTCGTAATATCTGGTTACATATCGCTGTGGTCGTAGTTATCGGGCTGATCGCAAGCTATGCCATCCTGTCTGCAACGCCGGGTGCCCCCAAGCCTCGAAGCAAGGAAGGCCTTCTGGATCTAACGCATACCTCTATCCGTATGAATCCGCTGAAGTTGCAGGGAGAATGGGCCTTCTATTGGCACGAGCTGCTCTCACCCGGAGATATACGAAGCCGGATGGCAGGCGGGGAACCGGCCGGCCGGGAACGGTATATCAACATCCCCGGCTCCTGGCTCGGCTACCCGCTGGACGGTCAAGCGCTGAAGGGCGAAGGCTATGCCACCTTCCGGCTGGTGATCCGGCTTAGTGAGCAGGACAGCAAGGAGCGGCTGGCTCTGCGGCTGCCTACTATTTTTCATGCCTATAAATTGTGGGTGAATGGAGAGCTGCTGACAGAGGTCGGTGTGGTGGATCAGGACAAGGAGGGCATGACGCCGAGCTTGGCTACGAGACTGGTGTTCTTCCAGCCTGAAGGCGACACGGTGGAGCTGGTGATGCAGGTCGCGAACTTCCATCATAAGCGGGGCGGCATCACCAAGGACATCGAGCTGGGCGGCAGTAATGCGTTAACGGTGCGGACCCATCTGAGGATTGCTGCGGATATGTTCATCACCGCCAGTCTGCTGGTGATCGGCGTGTATCATCTGCTGCTGTTCATGCTGCGGCGTAAAGACCGGGCACCGCTATACTTCGGTCTGTTCACTGTGATGTTCTCTATCCGCTCCCTGTTGAACGGCGAGCTTATGTTTACCCAGTGGCTGCCTCATTTTCCGTGGGAGTTGCAGTTCAAGCTTGAGTATCTGATCCTCTGCCTTGGCGGGTGGATGATCACGATGTATTTTGAGTGCATTTTCCCGGATTACGTGTCGCGTTGGTTCCGCTATGGCTCCCGGATCGTCACCGGCGCACTCTGTCTAGTGGTTGTGGTGACCCCTGCTCTCGTCTATTCCCGGATGCTGGTGCTGATCGGCGTGGTAGTGGTTATCCATATGGTGTATCTGATGGCGGGGCTGGCTCATGCGGCGGTGCGCCGGATGGAGGGAGCGCTGATCTTCCTGCTGGTGTCGGTGGTGGCTCTGGCTACGGTGATCAACGATTTCCTGTATTACAACGAATGGTCGCCCATCGAAAATACCTCGCCGTTCGGGCTGCTCATCTTCACGGTCGCCCAGATGCTGCTGCTCTCTTCAAGATTCACAAGGGCAGCAACGAATGAAGAACGGATTGCGCGGGAGCTGCAGGAAGCCAATCTCAAGCTCACCGGGATGAATGCCAATCTGGAGCAGATCGTACTGGAGCGCACCCATGCCTTATCCGCAGCCCACGAGGATCTCCGCCTATCGTATGAACGGTTGCTGCACTCCGAGGAAGGCAGGAAAAAGCTGCTGGCCTACATTACGCATGATCTGCGCATGCCGCTGTCCAGTATGCTGGGTTATGTCGAGGCAGTGATGGACATGGTCAAGCCGGAGAGCAATGAACAGTATCTGCAGTATATCCGCGATAACACGATAAGGATCAACCGTATGATCGGGGAGCTGAGCTTCTTGTCCCATCTGGAGACAGGGCAAGTGGAGTACCGGATGGCGCCTGTTCAGGTGACTCCGTTCCTGCGCGGCTTCTATGAACAATATGAGCTGGTGGTGCGGGATGCGGGACTGGATTTCGATCTGGACATCGGGGATACAGCAGACCTGGGCGCCGGCCTGCCTGTTGCCCGGATTGATTCGCAACGCTTAGAGCAAGCACTATTCAATCTGGTGTCAAATGCGATGAAGTTCACTCCTGGCGGCGGGTTGGTGCGTCTTGCCTTAGCTGTAGAGGAGGTGAATGCTACCCGCTGTGCGGTCATCAGCGTACAAGACTCCGGCATGGGTATTCCTCCAGAGCAGCTGGAGCAGATCTTCGACCGCAATTACCGGGTGGACCGGCCGGGGATGGACATGGGCGTAGAAGGTAGCGGGCTGGGGCTGGCGATATGCAGGGAAATTATACAAGCGCATGGCGGGAGTGTCCGGGCGGAGAGCGACGGGAAGACGGGGTCGATTTTCCAGGTCATATTGCCGTTGATTCAGGAAGCAGGAGAGTGACAATAGAATGGACACATACCGAATTATGATCGTCGACGACGATCCCCATATCTGTGAGATTGTTCAGCTATACTGCCAGCGGGAAGGCTTTGAGTCCTCGTATTGCCACAGCGGGGCCGATGCTATGATGCAGCTTGGGTCATTTAACCCGGACCTGATTGTGCTGGATGTGCTGCTGGCGAATGAGAACGGCATTGACTGGTGCAAGAACGCACGCAATTACACGAATGCCCCGATTGTGTTCCTAAGCAGTCAGGAGGAGGATGAGGTGAAGATCAGCGCCTTATCGTATGGCGGGGATGATTATGTGACCAAGCCGTTCAGTCCGGGCGTACTCATGGCCAAGATCAAGGCTCACCTCCGCAGGGTATCCGCGGGCAGAAGGGAACAGCTGCTGGAGCTGCCGGGACTGACGCTGGATTTCTATGCACAGTCGGTCCATATGGGCAGCAGAACGATTTTTCTGTCGAAAAAAGAATTCAGCCTGCTCTCCTACATGGCACAGAACGTGAATCAAGTAGTCACTGTCGATACGCTGTTTCACCTCATCTGGGGGATGAAGAGTCTGGAGGATACGCGAACGGTGGCGGTCCACATCAGTAATCTGCGCAAAAAAATCGAGCAAGACCCTATCCATCCCGAGCGGATTATTACAGTCCGGGGGGCCGGATATATGCTGGTTGCCGGGAAACGCTGAGTACAAGCGGAAACGGCTATAACAGTCATAATGCTCCGCGCCGCAGATCATAGAAATACTCCACCGCCGGATGCTTCCGCTGCATCTTCACGGACATCCCCTCGATCCGCTTCCGCCCGACTCTCCGGTCCATCAGAGCCAGAATATTCAGTACTATATCACTGCTCTCCAGGCTCTCCTCGATAGGAGTAACCAGGAACTTATTCGCCACCACAATGAAATTCGATTTCGTCAGGGCGGCCTGGGCCAACATCAATGCTTTGGCGTGTTCGGTGGTTAAGCGGCTTCGGGCCATGATGATTAGGCGTTCCTCAGGGATGGGTCCCTTGGCTGTCAGTCTGACTGCTTCAATGTCTTCATGGGTGACGGAGATATGGAGCTCCGGGTCATTCTTGACCTCCAGCTCAGACGAATACCAGCGGATGGGGCTGGACTTGTCGGTCATGCTGAGAATGTTCTTCTTGTCCACCGTAATATAACAGGTGCCTGATTTATCCGGCGAATAGCGGTAAGCGGGCGCCCGGTACTCTACCCGTCCTTCTAAGGATGGACTGAGGAAGCCCTCCAGTTGTTGCTTCAGTTTGCTCCAGGACATGTAATCCCTCCCTATTGAAAATGGGAAAAGGCCTGTCGGCCTCTTCTTGAAGTTCTATGTTACCATACTTCCCGTCCTTGCTGCCCGCCTGTGGAGACTTCGTGATGGATATTATCTGGGGTGATACAAGATAGGATTTCATCCAGTGTAACCGACTTAGGGTTGATGATAAGCTGTCCATCTTCCTTATCATGACGCACATGAATCCCCCCCCTCAATCCTTATACGGATCGAACTCATCCGCACCAGCCATACATACGCCCACTGGCTTTAGCACATGCATAACCTCAACAGTCCCGGCGTGCGCGTCCAGTACTTCTTGCAGCTTCCGGTAGACAAAAGGACTTTCGTCCGTCCCCGCGCCGCGCAGCACTACGCCGAACTGCCGGACCGCCTCCAGCATTTGCGCTGTCGTAATTTGACCGCCGCTGCGGGTACGGGTTTTATAGTTCATACGGCCCGCAGCCTGGGTCCGGCTCATGATTCGGCCCGCTCCATGAACGGTGCTGTAATAAGCATCCCGGTTCTCCTCGCTGTCCTTACCCCGGACGATTACGGAGATGTCTCCCATGCTGCCCCCGATAAAACCAACCTGGCCGGGAGCCGACGGGGTTGCCCCTTTGCGGACGACGATGACTTCCTTGCCGTCATGCGTCTCTTTCCAGGCATAGTTATGATGGTTGTGCACCTCCAGATCCGCTTCCGTTCCCAGAATCGCCAAGACCTGCTGGATGACATAGTCTCTTCCCGCATAAGCATAGCGCCCGGCCAGCTTCATCGCTCTGTAATACATATCGCCCAGCTCACTGTTCAGGTCGAGCAGAACGGGCGGCTGATCCATCTTTTCCCCGGGGGCATTCGCCAGAAAGTCTCTGCCTGCTGCCAGGTTAAGGAACCCGCTCGCTGTCTTATGCCCGAATCCTCTGCTGCCGAAATGATTGGCAATCCACACCCGACCGGTTGCGTCTTCTTCTAATATGTCTACGAAGTGGTTGCCGCTGCCGACCGTACCGAGCTGATTCTGCGCCAGGGCCTTGAGCTTGTCATGCTTCTGTCTGCCAACTGCCATGAACACCGCCCAATCAGGGTCATCGAACAGCTTATGGTCCACCCGCTCATTATTGACCCGGCCCATGCCGAAGGAGATTCTGCGGGCAATCTCATCCATAATCCCTGAGAGCCGCGGCCGCAGCTCCTCTATCTTCAAGCCGGTCCGCACCGCTTTATTCCCGCACCCGATATCGTAGCCCACGCCAGACGGAGAGATCTGTCCATCGTATACGACCACGCCGCCGATCGGCTGGCTGTAGCCTTTATGATGATCCGCCATCAGCAGGGTCTGCACCACATTTCCATTCTCCGCACACATCCGTGCCTGCATCAGGGCTCCTTCGTCCGGCTTCCCCCATACGCGCACACCGTCAATATTCTGATAAGCCATATCTTTTCAACCTCCTATGTTCGGGATCACCCGACGCTTCTGTGTCTATATTCGCTTATATCGGGTCCCAGGTACATGGCGGAAGTATTACGATTGGGTAGATATAACAAAATAGAGGACAGGCTTGTTGGCTCCAGGATTATCCCCTGCCATTCATCCGGTCCTCAGTTCATTTACGCATTCGTATCACCCTTGCTCTCCCATACGCCAACATTATAGATGAATACGTCCAGGGTAACGCTGTTCAATGATTCTGGAATCCGTCCGGCAGCGTACGTTCTTATAAAATAAGTAATTCTCCATCACGGAAATAATAAATATTCTCCCGTTTAAAACCGTACAATCCATTTCTGTGCTTAATATGCGGCTCAAATGTAAATAGTGATCCTTCACTAAGCTTCATCTTATTCCCGGACTCAAAGTATTTTCTGTGATCTTTATCGAATTCGATGGTATGCCCCAAATTCCCGGAAAAATCAAGATTAATGTAACCAAGTTGTTGGATAACCTCATTCATATATAAGTAGACTTCTTCAAAAGTCATGCCCGGTCTTACAAAATCCATAAATTTGTTATGGAGCTCCTTTTCGGCGTTAATTCCATGTGAAAATTCTAGTGCAGATTCATTATTGGTATGTGCAAGTGCGTCTTCGGCAATGACTTTTCCATCAATCACTATTAGTGTTCGTGCATAGTCTCCCCAATAGGCGTTAATCTCTGGACTAAGATCTATGGTCACAATATCATTTCTGCGGACCAATGTATCCGAAGGCTTATACTCCTTACCCGACTCGGACCTAATTGTTCTCTTCCCAACGTGAACAAATGCCCCTACACCGTGATACCAAAAACTATGAATCCCCTTATCTCTCATAGTCTCTTCGGCTCTATAGACGATTTCCTTTTCTGTGATGCCTTCTTTAATTATCCCCTGTAATTGACTTATAGTAGCTTTTGCGATCGATTGAACGTAAGTATACTGTGACAGATGCTCCACTCTAAAACCTCTCTCCCCTTGACCGCGCGGATCGCGGCTGCTGGCATTCTATTAAGTCTGATTCTCCGCAACCCTAAGGCAAGCCGTACGCCTGATGAAAGAGTGACGGCCCCAAAAAGCACCCAAAAAGAGTGCTTTCTTCGGGTTGGACTTATTAGGATGAATCTGAGGTTCCAGGCAACACGATCACTGTCGGATAACCGATATCCTTGCCATCATGGGCTTGATAATTGAGACCCTTGATCCCGTCTTCTCTTAACTCTGCGGTCTGCCCGCTTCCATAAGTGAATTTATCTTGCTCTACTTTGGTAATAAGCCAATCTCCGCTGCGTTTCTCCAAGGTATATTTCTTAGCAGTTGCGGTGAACGGCTGATCCTTCAATTCTTTATGTTCGAACGTGTATATGTTGGCTTGCTTGGAGCTACTCCCTGCATACACATCCGATATGCGAACCGTTGCACTAAGCTTATCCATTTCCGCTCCACGAAGGATTTGAAGCATACGCTCTTTGAGTATGTCATACTCCTCTTGCGTCATTTTTGCCAGATCATTCCGTGTGTATGTGGCATCATCATGCCCGAATACGATTTCGCCGCTGCGGGCTGCCCAATATTCTTCACTTACCAGTTCATTTACAGCTTTATGATATTGTCTATATGATTTATGAAGGTTAAAGAGATTATACTCACTCTGTTCAACGATCCTCACCTGCTCCACCATCTGCCGCTTCTCGGAATCGCTTATTGAAGAACCAGAACTGCATGCTGCTAATAGGGATATACACAAGACCAGCAACCCGCACATTAAGCTTTTATAGCTCATGCTCCTCCCCCTTACCTGCCGTTTGTCTGAGCCACTGCGTAATGCCCCCGAAGCTCTTCTAACCGCGCAACATCCTTCATCCCTACGCATTCGAGTCCAGCATCGCCGGAATATTGATTTCCTTCACACAGGAAGCCTTGGACAGGTTCATGACGCATTGCACCAGGGATACGATATCCTGAAGCGGAATCTGCGCACCGTTATAGGCGGACAAGACGGGCTCCACCCCGGCCTCCAGCGGAATCTGGGTAGCAATCTCCCCGGGATTAATGATAGTCACACCGATGCCGTATTTCTTCACATGCTCCCTCACCGCATTGGCAATCCCGCGCAGACCGAACTTGGACGCGGCGAACGTTACCTGGGTGTAATCATTATGGTCAAGACCTGCCGTAGAACCAATCAAGAAGATTTTGGCGTTCTCTGACTTTATAAGATTGGGCAAAAGCTTCTGGATGCACGTAATCGCCGAAGTCACATTGATATTAATAATGCTGGCAATCTCAGCCGGATCATCCTGCTCAAAATCATAGTCATCGCTGAACCCCTTGCTCTCCCATACGCCAACATTATAGATGAATACGTCCAGGGTAACGCCGTTCAATGATTCTGTGATCCGGCCCGCAGCATCCGGCTTCGCCAAGTCAGCCTCAATCCAGGTCCGCTGAACCCCATCCTCCAGCTTCATGCTGTCCGGATACGTTCTGGAGACCACCCAGACCTGATCGCCCGCCACCGGCAGCGCCTTGACGAAGGCCTCTCCCAAGCCTTTACTTGCTCCGAAAATAATAAAGTTTCTCATACGCCCTCCCTCGAGTCCCCAAGCTCCTCCGCCCCGTCTTGCTCCTTGCCTGCGAATTCATCCAGCAGTGCACGCACCTCACGGGTGGACTTGGTGTTCATTAGATTATTTCTGAGTTCACTGGCGCCGCGGAAGCCGCGGACGTAGATTTTGAAGAAGCGGGGCAGCGGCTTGAAGGAACGGGGTTCCAGCGCCGAATAGTGATCGTGCAGATCCAGGTGCAGCCTAAGCAGATCCAGAAGCTCCTTGCTGCTATGCTCCCTTGGCTCCTGTTCGAACGCATACGGATTATGAAAAATCCCGCGCCCGATCATAATCCCGTCTACCCCATACTCTGCGGCCAGCTTCAGGCCCGTCTCCCGGTCCGCTATGTCCCCGTTAATCGTCAGCAGGGTGTCCGGCGCGATCTCATCCCGCAGCTTTTTAATCTCAGGAATCAGCTCCCAGTGGGCCGGGACCTTGCTCATCTCCTCCCGCGTACGCAGATGGATGGACAGATTCACAATGTCCTGCTGCAAAATATGAGTCAACCAGCCCCGCCATTCGTCCACGCTGCTGAATCCGAGCCGGGTCTTGACGCTGACGGGCAGTCCTCCGGCCTTCGCCGCCTGTATGATCTCCGCTGCGGTCTCCGGACGGCAGATCAGGCCGCTGCCCTTCCCGTTCTCGGCTACATTCGCTACAGGACAACCCATGTTCAGATCGATTCCCTTGAAGCCCTCTTCAGCCATGCTGATGCTCATCTTCCGGAAATACTCCGGCTTGTCCCCCCAGATGTGCGCGACCATCGGCTGTTCATCCTCGGTGAAGGTTAACCTCCCCCGCACCGCCTGCTTCCCCTCCGGGTGAGCATAGCTCTCTGTATTGACGAACTCCGTAAAAAACACATCCGGCCGGCCCGCCGCACTCACCACATGACGAAACACCACATCCGTCACATCCTCCATCGGAGCCAGTATAAAAAAAGGGCGTGGCAATTCACGCCAGAAATTATTTATCATATGAAGTACCTCTCTATGCGTGCCAGGATAATCCTTATCCGGCCGTAATAAAGCTAAATTATATCATAACTCCGGGGGATTGGTAGCTGCCCAGCCAAGGGGCTTCTCCCCTCCCCAGACAATAAACCCCAGAGAATTCTCTGAGGCCTTGTGTGTCTCTATCGTTATTGAACCCTGCCTAACCCTGCGCTTCCACCCGCGTATTCTCTTCTTGTTCGGGAGTAGATTCGCCATATTCCTACACGCCCTCCGTTAACTCTTGGGTTTCAACTGCTTAATCACGGACATCATCAGAATAATCATCCCCGTGCCGAAGCCTGACATCGATAAGGGAGCCAGGACGAACCGCATGATCTCCCCCTGCACCCAGAAGCTGGCCAGCATGATCACCATACAGATTACCGTGAACATCCCGACCGTCAGCGTCCCCACGAAATCCGTCAGACTATGATTGTCCTCACGCGCCAGAGTGATCCGGTTCTCCTTCAATAGTGGCAGCTCCAGCAGCTTCGGGATATAGTCCTCCAGCCGACCCTTGACCTTGTTCAGCTGCTCCTTGACGATCTGCCCCTGATCCATCTGGTCTGCGAAGGACTGGCTTGCTGCGGATAAGGAATACGAATCATCCACAGAGGACAAGGTCCCGTCCAGGGTAATAATCGCCCGGAAGGCCCCGGCCACCGTCGGCTTCAAGGACATCCCCAGCTCGGTAATCATCGACATCATCCGTCTCATCATGACACTGGTAGGATCAGGCGAGAAAGAGGCTTCGGACAAAAGTCTGCCGAGGCGCCGCTCGATCATTCGCACATCCAGCAGCTCCCCTTCTTCACAGACTCCGGCCAGGCCCTGGGCCATCTGCTTCGTATCCTTCCGGCTGTAGCCCATCAGGAAATTCAACATCCCGGCCCGCTCCTCCTCCGTCAGATAACCCACGGAGCCGAAGTCAATCAGCGCGACCTTCCCATCTTGGGTCAGCATCAGATTGCCGGGATGCGGGTCGGCGTGGAAGATGCCGATCATCAGAATCTGCTGCAGGAATGCGTGCATGATCATTTCGGACACATCGCTGCTCACCTTTCGGGTGAACCGGTGCCCTTCAATATATTCCATGGTCAGAATCTGCTTGGTCGAGTACTCGGCGTAGATCTTCGGCACTTGTATCGGAATATCGTATTCCTGGAATGCTTGGCGCAGCAGGTTGGTATTCAGCGCTTCGATGTCGAAGTCCGTCTCTTCAATCAGATTCGTTTTGAAGCCTTGGGCGAGCTGGATTAAGCCGAGTCTTTGGATTTTGGAGGAGCGTTCGGAGAGCCGGGTCACGAATTGGATTAATAGATCCAGATCTACGCTCATCTTCTGCTTCACATCCGGCCGCAGGATTTTGACAACTACCTTCTCTCCCGTGGACTTCAGCCGTGCCAGATGCACCTGACCTATCGAAGCGGCTGCAATGGGCTCCATTCCGAAGTCTTCATACGTCTCCTCCAGATCGCCGATTCTGCTGTCGATGATCTCCTTCAGCTCCTTCCGGCTGAGCGGCTTAACCTGGTCATGCAGGCTGGAGAACGCTTCGATGTATTGCGCAGGCAGCAGATCCTTCTTGGTCGATAAGACCTGCCCGAACTTCACGAAAACTCCGCCCATGTTATCCAGAATGGCAGCAATCACCTGCGGCAGCTTCGCATGATCCTGCTGGAGCAGATGGTTCAGCCCTTTGCGTGAAGCGATCCAGAGCAAACGAATCATACGCCTGAAGCCCCGCACCTTACCCATCACATACCCAAGCGGGTTCCCGGACTGAAGCAGCTTGAAATTGAATACGCTAAGCAGCATGTAGGTATAGCAGGAGATAAATAGAATCAGCAGCGGGTAATAGATGAACATCACCCTGACCATCTCCGCTTCGGAGGGAACCACAGGCTGCTTGAAGTAGGTTGAGGTTATGATGAGAGTAACAACGGACGTGCTGAAAAGAATCGCCACCATCAACTGGAACTGTTCATGCTTGAAGGTCCTGATGCTGCTTATAATGAAATACAGAATGAACGCCACGACAATAATGCTGCTCATATAGAATTGCTCCAGCACTTGCACCAGCATACTGACCGCCACTGCGCTGATAAGCGGCATCACGATCTTATGCTTCGCATTGAATATATAGGCAAGCGCTACGAACACACCGAAACATATAAGCATTACTATGAAAAAGAACATCCTCCAGCCCCCTGTATCCGCTTCATTATTCCCAATATAGCATACTAGGCTGAAGATGCGGAATGCTCCGATATTATTGACATCTGGAGAACTTCAATGTTAAGCTCCACCTATAAAATTTGAGGAGGATGGCAGCCGATGATTCCACGTATATGGTAAGCACGTTCAACAAAAGCTGATTTTCCACCAAGTGTGGGCTTTTTTGAGCTGCTGCTATTTACGTTAAGGACATCGGTTGCGATCCGCTACGGCTTATTTCACTATGCCCGGTTTCGCACTGTCCCAGCATGTAATTGTTGCAGACCCAAGTCCACTTCCGGATTTGGGTCTGTCTTTATTTAGGGAGGTTGGAACCTTATGAATACTCAATGGAAAAAGACATTTGCCTTCATCTTCAGCGGACAAATCTTCTCGATATTAACCTCTGCGATGGTTCAGTTCTCCATCATCTGGCATTTAACCGAGACGACAGGGTCGGCTACCGTGCTGATGCTGGCCGGTCTGGCCGGGTTTCTGCCGCAAGTGGTCTTAGGCCCGTTCATTGGCGTCTGGCTGGACCGCTGGAACCGTAAGCTCACCATGATCGCCGCGGACAGCGCCATTGCACTAACCAGTCTGATTCTGGGTGCTTATTTTCTATGGGGGGAGCCGAGTTTATGGATTGTGTATGCCATCCTGCTCATTCGTTCGGCAGCCTCGTCCTTCCATGCACCTTCATTCCAGGCTGCGATTCCACTGATAGCGCCGGAAGACCAGCTCACCCGGGTAGCAGGCTGGAACCAGCTCATCTTCTCCGCTTCCAGCGTACTCGGGCCTGCGCTTGGAATAGCGGTATACTCGGCTACTTCACTAGGAACCGTATTGCTTTTAGATGTGGCAGGTGCCTTAATCGCTAATGTCATGCTTCTGTTCGTCCAGATCCGTCAACCGAAGCCGGAGAGCGTGGAGACACTCTCATTCCGTAAAGAGTTTATGCTCGGCTGGCGGGCCTTCCTGTCGCAAAAGCCCATTGTCACGGTAACGGTTGCCATGGCGGTCTTCAGCGTGGTATTCATGCCGCTGGCGATGCTGTTTCCCTTGATGACGCTGTCCCATTTCGGCCGCGGCGCTTACAGTGCCAGCCTGATTGAGGCCGTATTCGGGATTGGGATGATCCTTGGCGGTGCGCTGCTGTCGGTGCTTGCTTCCAGGTGGAAGGACACCACCTACATGAGTGTGAGTCTGATTGTGATCGGGCTCACCTGTGTCCTGAGCGGGATGGTAGGGCGCGAGGCATTCCTTGCTTTTACCGTCCTCTCGTTCCTGATGGGTGCCGCAGCCCCCTTGTTCAACGGCCCGTACATGGCGATGATCCAGAAGTCTTATGAGCCTGAGCTCCTGGGGCGCGTACTCTCCTTCGTGACAAGTATCGGACTTTTGTCCTCCCCGATCGGGCTTGCTCTGGCGGGTCCAGTGGCCGACCGGTTCGGCGTTCCGTTCTGGTTCTTCTGGTCGGGGATCGTTGTGGTCCTGATTGGAGTATTCATATTTGTCAGATTCGCGGGGAAAGGTACAGACGAGCAACCTGCTAGTAAGTAAATGAAGCTAAATAGACCGTCCTCCCGTTAGGGAAGGCGGTCTATTTGCCGTGAAACATATAAATTCTATATTTTAAAAATTTTCTTTTTGCCATCCGTTGGCTGGCTCTCTCCCCTCTGGCAGGTATAATGGAATAAAAGCGGTATTCCTGAGGTCAGAGGACCGCCCAATATGAGCTATCATTACATCATAAGGAGGAGGCATTCGTGGCTTTTATTCCCTTGAATTGTCCCAATTGCAGCGGAAGAATTGAATATAAGGAAGGCACCATCCTCAAGTGCCCTTATTGCCAGACTGAGCTTCTGCTCAAGCAAAATAATGTCTACTATGTGGATCAGACCATTAATCATTATCACGGGGCACCCCCTCCCAAGGCCGCGCCGAAGCCACCCGTCTCCGTCTCTATCCCCATTAGGCTGGTGCTAATTCTGCTGCTGGTGCTGGGCGGGGCCATCGGTACTTATTTCTATTACAGCCTCAGCTCTCCGCAGCAGGCAACCAAGGCTAATCTGTCTGTACGGAATATGCCCGAGAGCGAGGTCCTGCTCACCTTCCTCCGGGAGACCCTGGGTAAAGGCTCTGCCATGCCGACAGAGGAGGAATTGGCATCACTGCGTTATTTAACTGTGGAGCGTTCGAAGAATGACCAGTGGCAGTTCACTTACAGCTTTTCCGATCCCTTCAGCGATGCACAGGCCGAGAAGCTTACTTATGTGACCCAGGACAAGCGGCTGAATGCCCAGCGGATTGATCAACGGGATTTCGAAGCCTTCAAGGGACTGACGGCACTGAACCTGACGAATACCTACGAGATCAACCAGGCGGACCAGACAACGCTTGCCCATATGCCCGGATTAAAAAGCTATGGCGGCGCCTTCAACGAATCCTTCAGCGCCTTCTCCGGCTACTTCGGCGATAAATCTAAAATTACGGAGCTGTCCACTCAGCTGCGCAGTAATCAGGAAGTGGCCCTGCTGCTGGAATTTCCCAATCTAAGCTCACTATCCATTACCTATGTGGATGAGTCTATAACGGATTTGCATCTGCTTAATAAGCTGCCGCTGAAGTCCCTGTCCCTTACCTTCGTCAATGACCTGGGGTGGTTATCGTCCATGACCGGGCTGTCTTCTCTGGCTATCTATCACAGTGAAACCACAGATCTGCAGCCGTTATACGCCTTAACCGGGCTCCAGGAGCTTAAGCTTTCCTATTTATCCAATGTGAAGTCGATCGACTTCCTGCAGAACATGCCTGCACTGCAGACGCTTGATCTCGAAAATGTAAATTTCTCCAGCCTGGAGCGTCTGGCCGGCAAAACCTCTATTACCTCGCTCCGCCTGGCTTCCTTAAGCCAGCTTGGCTCGGTAAAGGCCGTGAATAGCTTGTCCTCGCTGCGGGAATTCACCTTGGACGGTTATTACGAGCAACCAGACAGCCTTACTTTGCCGGGCGTCAAACGGGTGGAAATCCCAGCTTCCTTCCTCTCCGGGCTGAAGGCCCCTGCGGTAACGGATCTGACACTCCGGGGCGGAAGCGGGGAGCTTAATATGGCTGAGCTGAAGAAATTCCCTGAGCTTGGGGAGCTGTCCCTCTGGGGGGTTGATGAAATGGCTGGTCTCGCCGCCCTCGACAAATTGCCCCGCCTACAGAAGCTAAGCATCTTCGACTCGTCGCTGTATATGGAGAGCGATGCCTTATTCCGTCTGAAGCAGGTGAACACGCTGGTGTGTTCGGAATGCCGCCTGAATTTCAAGCAGACAGCAGCAACGAATAGTGTGCTTGAGCATCTGACCTTGGACCGGCCATACTTCTCCATGAATAACAACTCCGTTAGTGAGGTTGACCAGGTGATGCCTTACTTCGCGGGCCTAACTGCCCTGCGTTCCTTCACCCTGCAGGACAACAACCTGGCTTCTCTAGCGTTCATGAGCAAGTGGCAGGCCATCAAGGAGCTTCATCTGGAGAACAATGCGATTTCCAATATAGAGCTTCTGAGCAAGCTGCCCAAGCTTCAACAGGTATTCCTGACTGGCAATTCCGTGGCGAACAAGTCCGTACTGAATGCAGGCGTGCTTGTGTATTAATTTCCCTATTATGATATGAGAGAATAGACTGCCCTCCTTACAGAGGCTAGCGGTCTATTTTGTCGGCAGCACACTTATAGGTAATGCTTATTAACTGTATAGCAACTATATATTTCATTTATAAGCTATGCAGTACTATACTGAATTTCAAAAGGAGGGGAAGTACATGAATGAGCCGGCTTCCAATAACCAATGGCAGGCAGACACGTATGATCACAAACTGGATTTCGTCTCCAAGCTGGGCGGCGATGTCCTCTCGCTGCTCCAGCCTCAGCCCGGTGAACGCGTGCTGGATATCGGCTGCGGGACGGCCGACCTGACGGCTAAGATTGCATCCGCCGGAGCGGAGACTGTTGGCATTGATCTGTCGCCCGAGATGATTGCACGCGGCCGTGCCAAGTACCCTCATCTGAATCTGAGCACCCAGAATGCTTACACATACCGAACCTCCGGGACCTTCGATGCGGTGTTCTCCAACGCTGCACTGCACTGGATGAAGGACGCACACGCAGTTGCCGTGACGGTAGCAAGCGCACTACGGACCGGCGGACGGTTCGTCGCCGAATTCGGCGGCTACCGCAACGTTGCCGCGCTGGTGAATGCGACCGAGGCCGCACTGTCCGCGCATGGCTATGATCCGCAGGGACGCAATCCATGGTACTTCCCCACCATCGGAGAATATACAGCAGTGCTGGAGGCGCATGGCTTCCTCGTCACGCTGGCCCAGCATTTCGAACGACCGACTCCCTTGCAGGGCGAGAGCGGGATCCGGGATTGGCTCGACATGATGGCCGATGACTTCTTCTACGATGTCAATGCAGAAGACAAGACTGCGATCTATCGCGAAGTGGAAGAGCAGCTGCGTCCGGAGCATTACCGGCAGGGCCAATGGATCGCCGACTACCGGCGGCTGCGGGTCTGTGCGGTGAAGATGGCGGGCTAAGAATAGATTGGCGGGAAGCCCAGGTAATTCAAGACCTTGGGTTTCTTTGTATTTTCAAGGCAGGGAAATTAGTAGGATTGGGAATATCTGTTTCTTATAATGCAGCTTCTGGGTAATACATAGGGTTGCATCTGTCTACATATCAATTGATTACAGAATAGGAGAACAAACATGGAGAACCAAAACCAGGATACGTACCGTTTTCAGGTGAACTTAAGCGGTATGATCAACATTTTGTCTAACCATTTGTATAGCAGCCCGAAGGTATTCTTAAGAGAGCTGCTCCAGAATGGCATAGACGCGATTACTGCACGGCAGGCCTATTCCCCCGCTGGATACGAAGGCAAGATTCATGTCGAGGTCAGCGGAACGTCCACCGGGGCGACTTTACTCGTCGAAGATAACGGAATCGGGTTGAACGAAGCAGAGATTCATGAGTTCCTGGCCATGATCGGACAATCCTCCAAGCGGGGCGAAGACTTCCTCTCAACCAACACCTCTTTTATCGGGCGGTTCGGCATCGGACTGTTGTCCTGCTTCATGGTGAGTGACGATATCGTCATGGTTACCCAATCGGCCAAGGGCGGCCCTGCCCTGGAATGGCGCGGGAAGCCGGACGGCACCTATACGATCCGCAAGCTCGAAGGGCAACATACTCCGGGCACCAAGGTTTTTTTGCGTTGCAAAGAAGGCTCCGAAGCTTACTTCGAGGAGAGCAATCTGCAGGAAGGGCTGTTCCATTACGGCGCTCTGCTGCCTTATCCGATCCAGCTGGTGTCGGACCGTAACACCCGCCTGATTAATCCGCTGACCCCGCCGTGGGTCAAAGATCCGCAGCTGGCCCGGAAGCATCGTGACGAGGTGCTGTCCTTCGGTGAGCAGGTGCTGGGAGAGACGTTCCGCGATTTCATCCCCCTGCACACCGCCTCGGGCCGGACGGGAGGCATCGCCTTCATTCTGCCGCACGCGGTGAACCTGAACGCCAAACGCAATCACCGGGTATACCTGAAGCACATGCTGGTCTCCGAAGCTGCCAGCAATATCCTGCCGGACTGGGCGTTCTTCGTGAAATGCCTGATCTGGACCGATGAGCTGCAGCCGACCGCTTCCCGGGAGCATTTCTACGAGAATGCCCAGCTGGAGCAGGTGCGGGAAGAGCTAGGGAACTCCATTCGTCAGGAATTGATGCGGATGGCCGAGTACGACCCGGACCGCCTGCAATCGATCATTTCACTACATGCCTTATCTATGAAGGCTCTCGCAGTGGAAGATTCATCGTTCTATTCTATCATTCACGAGTGGTTGCCGTTTGAGAGCACGTATGGCAGAAAGACGCTTGGCGAGCTGAAGCAGCAGCCTCCCCTGTACTTCACGGCGACGCTTGACGAATACCGCCAGATTACCCACGTGGCTTCGGCCCAATCCATGCTGGTGGTGAACGGCGGATATATCTATGATGCCGAGCTGCTGGCCCGGCTGCCGCTCATTGACCCGGATGTGCAGACGGAACGGTTGCTGCCGGAGGAGGTGTCGTTATCCTTCACCGATATCACCCCTCAAGAGCGGCTGGACTACTATGAGTCCGTAAGACTCGCAGACAGTGTACTTCAGAAGTTCCGCTGCCAGGTGCAGCTGCGCCGCTTCAAGCCAGAGGAGATTCCTGTCCTCTACACGCTGTCTGAGGAGTCCGCCCAATGGCGTGTAATGGAAGCAACCAAAGAAGTGAGCACCGATGCCCTGGCCTCTGTGCTGGGCAGCTTGGGCGCTTCGCTTAAGGAGACGGCATACGCCACACTCTACTTCAACCTGAATAATCCTGTCATTGAGAAGATATTCCATCAGGGGAATCAGGCCACGCTGCCCTCCATTGTCGAGATGCTGTACTGCAATGCGCTATTAATGGGACATTATCCGATGAACCGACAGGAGATCGCGCTGCTGAACCAGGGCATTATTCAATTCATTGATTGGGGATTGACGGCTAATCAAGCCACAGGAGGAGACGAATAGATGAATCTTACCGAGATGGATTTCGACGATTTGATGGAGGAAGCCTATGACCTGCCGGGCGGCAAGGCTAAGCTGGAGCTGCTGGAGCAGGCGGTACGGGTGGCCGATGCCGCAGGAGATATCGACCAGGGCTATGAGGCCCGCAGCGAAATCGTAGAGCTGGGCAGCTTCCACGGGTATCCGATGAAGGCGCTAGTCGCCTTTTCCTGGCAGCTGGGGCAGTATGACAAGAACCCGGGCCGGTTCGATGATTATAGCCTAATGTGGTCGTACAAGTGGGTGCTGGACCGCATCACTGCTTTTGCAGATATCAGCCGCACTCAGATTGAGAACCTGCTCGAGGATATGAAGACCCGCTACGCAGCCGAAGGCTACAGTAGCCGGACCTATCACTATTACCGGGCGAATATCCTCGAAGATTTCGGGGAGCTGGAAGCTTCAGCGGCCGAATGGGCGATTGTCCAGACCATGGACCGGGACGAGATGAGCGATTGTGAGGCTTGTGAGCAGCATGGCCTGGTCGAGTTCCTGGCGAAGCAGGGAGACGACGAAGCAACCGTTAAGGCGGCTGAACCGATTCTCAAGGGCCGGATGACCTGCGGTGAGGTCCCGCATGTGACCATTACGAAGGTGCTGTTCCCTCTCCTGCGGCTGGGCCGCCAAGCGGAAGCGGATAAGCTTCAGAAGAAAGGCTATAAGCTGGTAAAAGGAAACCGCGACTTCCTGTATCACCAGGCAGAGCATATTGGTTACCTGACCCTGACCGATCCGGTCAAGGCGCTGGAGGTCTTTGAAGAGTATATCGCCTCCTCGCTCGATCATGAGAACCCGGCCGATCAGATGATCTTCAACGCCTATTCCGCCAAAATGTTCCGCCGTCTGGCGGAAGAATTCATCCGCTTCCAGGTTAAGCTTCCGGCCGGCCACCCGTGTGAGCGTCAGTCCGAAGACGTCGCTGCGCTTGCGAAGTACTTCCAGCAGTTGGCTCTCGCCACAGCGGAGAAGCTGGATAAGCGGAACGGTAACGGCTACTATACTGAGCTGCTGGAGAAGTTGTAGGTTGTGTTCCGACGGCGGTTTGTAAGAACAAACGCAAATAAGAGCAGCTCCCGTATTTGGGGCTGCTCTTTATGTATTTTAAATACGCATTTACGTCAAAAATTATCCAAATTTAGGTAATGCCGAGGCGTTTGATATGTTATACTGATTGAGCAATAGAATAGGCTTAAAAGGGTCGGTCGGCTACCTCTCTCAGAAGGGAGGGATGCCTTGTGACAGTGTTTGAAGCAATCATGCTGATGCTAACCTTTGGTTTGCTTATCGTAGCGCTGCTGTCCAATACACACAAATAGACCGCCCCCCAGCAAGGTATGCGGTCTATTTGTCGTATCCTATTTGCCTGAGGCCTACCGCCCTTGAAAGCGGCTATTGCTCTAGAGAGTCGTGTTAGCGCACGGCTCTCTTAGCATTGTACGCCCGTTCTGCTTATACTATACCACAGGTGTTAACGCATGTTAACAGTGGTTAACAGATTTGTGAGCAACAGTTCGAAGACGTAGTTGCGCTTCTTTCCAACCCAATGTTGGAAAATCCTTAGGAATATCCAAGCAACACTACATGGAAAACGTTAGGCTCCGGATGTACAATGATTCCGTACAAGCGTAAAGGAGGAGCACATAATGAAAACAACGGGCATACATAAGCAATTTCAAGAACTGCGCAAGAACAAGGGAAAGACTCAAGAAGAGCTTGCGGAGGTCTTCGGTGTAACCAATCAGGCAGTATCCAAATGGGAAAGCGGGGCTTGCTATCCGGATACCGCTTTATTACCCGAGATCGCTAATTATTTCGGAGTCAGCCTTGACTTTCTATTCGGGCGTGTACCGGATGCCAATGATCAGAGTGTAGTGAAAGACATCAAGCTTCTGTTTGAACAGACCCCTGCTAAGGAGCGTTTCACGCTGGCCTGCCAGATAGCCTTCTACCTGCATGAGGGTATCGTATCCAATGGTTACAAGGGCTACCTACCCTGGGACCCGGATAAGACGTATGATCTGCAGACTTGGGGAACCTCTATTTGCAGCGAACCGGAAGGAGTTACTATTGTCAGGCAAGGGATGCTCTTCTTTTCCGATCACACCGATAAACGGGAACTCGCGCCAGATCAACTGTTAAGCCTGTACGGTGTGCTTCGGGCCTATGCGGATGCTGACAGATTAACGGTATTATTCGTATTATATCAGTTGACCAGGCATGACTTTGACTGCTTTGTTTCTATGGAGAATATCGTAAGAGCAGCGGGTCTGGATGAGAGAACCATACGGGATGCCTTCCTGCATTTGCCGGTTCACTGCAAAAGGCTTGAGGACAGCAGCATAGGTTACCGGATTGAAGCCAGTAATATGCATCTCCCTGCGTTGCTTATGCTCTTCATGCCGTTCTATTAAGTTATAAATTGCCAAAGAACTTGCACCTCACAAATTCGGGTCAACGCTGTCCCCTAAACGCCAATAGACCGCCCTCCTGGCAAAAGGAGTGCGGTCTATTTGGCATATCCTGTTTTTATGCGAATCTCTTACTTATTATACAGTCTGTAAAGGAATACCGCAGCTTCAGCTTTGGTGGTGTTGCCAGCCGGATTGACCTTGTTGCCGCTGCCTTCGATGAGCCCTTCCTTCACCATGGCGGCTACGCTGTTCACCGCATAGGAGGCCACTTTGGACTTGTCGGAGAATCTCTCCAGATCCGCAGCCGTCCCCTGGCTATTCAGCTTCTTCTCCAGCTTCAGGGCTCTCTCGGTCAACACCATCATGTCTTGTCTGGTGATCTTAAGCGCGCTGCCAAAGCTGCCGTTGTCCAGGCCATTCGTAATCCCAAGCGCTTTGGCCATTCCAATCTCATTATAGTAATAAGCATTCTCCTGTACATCGCTGAAGTTTCCATTTACCTTCGCAGTCAAGCCAAGTGCCCTCACGAGTGAGTACAGGAAATCTGCTCTGGTGATCTCGGTTGACGGATGGAATTCACCGCCCTCAGTCTTGAGAATATCCTTGGATGCAAGGACTTCGACCGCGTTCTTCGCCCATGCTGCCTTTCCGAGATCTGTGAATGTCTTGGATACATAAGCTACTGCGAAATCGCCGAGATGAGTAGTTGTGAAGGTTACCATACCGGTCTTGGAATCATAACGTCCGCTCGGTACGGTTAGAACATTTCCATTTCCGTCAATATACCGGATAACAATCCGTTCAGGATTCTTCAATTCATCCGCAGACGGCTGGTAAGGTACGGATACGGTAACAGGTGCACCAGGATTGCTCCAGGCCGTATCTTTTCCGTCCGTCTTAAGGCTAAGCTGAATGATCGGTCTATCGCTTAGAGCCGCCTTTACTTCCGCCGGAAGCCCCGACTTGTCACCTTTGCCAATCTCCAGCGATACTTCCTTGCCGCTGCTTTCAGGTGTGCCTGTCAACATATTACCGGAAATAACGACCTGACCGAATTCGGTCGAAATGGTCAGTTTGTTATCCTTGGTTCCGCCGGTCAGTGCTGCAGCAGGCAAGCCTACCGAGTATGATTTCACTCCTTGCACGGCAGGGATGTCCAGCGTCACATTTTTCTCAATGAGTTCCTTTGCTTTTGCCAGATCTGCTACCTTAACCATTGCGGTTCCATTGTTCACTGTTGCCTGCATGGTTACTTTCTGTCCTTCTACAACAGGTGCTGCTGGTGCAGGTGTTGCAGATGCTGCAGGTGCAGACGTTGAATAGGTTCCACCAGGTGCAGGCGTTGCTGGTGCTGGTGTTGCTGGTTCAGGTGTTGCAGATGGTGTTCCTGGTTCCGGAGTGGACGGAGTCTCCGTCTTGCTGTTGGTTACTTTCAGGGTATACGTCTTGACCCTGCCGTTTGCCCCTGTGACCTCAATCTTTATATCTGTTTGGGTTCCAGGTGTCAGCGTTATAGCTTCGGAAGCTGTACCGCTGGCAACTACCTTATCGTTCACTTTAATGGTCGATCTGCTGTCTGCCGCCGCCGCTGTCACGGTAATGCTGCCGGCATCCTTCAGGGACACATCATACTCTGTGGTGGCCGCGTTGAATGTGGGTTCGAGTGTTCCTACACTCAAGGACAGGCTGCTGAGGTCTGCATTCACGCTATTAGGCGTATAGACTCCAAGGTCGCCAAGGTCGATGCTATTATTCTGGATGGCCTGATATTCGCCTGCAAAATAATCATCCAGATACGAATGCCCCAGAATGAATCTGTCCGGTTTCATGGCGCCATAGTACCCGGCATTCGCATTACTTTGGCCGTCAAACAGGACATAGCTTCCCTGCCATCCGGAACCGGTTACGCCCCAACTGATGATGTGATCGATATACGGGGCGAACTTGTTGAACATTTTGTACAGCAGTGCGTACTGATAACCAAGGGCGTCCGACTGTCTGACATTAAGCGCTGCTGGAGCGGTTGCGCCTCCTCCAGGAGCATCGGTAGGTACCTTAAGGTCAAGCTCAGAATAGGTAATACCCGACAGCAGCCCCCGGTCAACGAGAGAGGCATAAAGGGCCATCGCATATTGGTTGTCGCTGGCAAGGGTCTTACCCACCGCGTCATGTCCCTGGATTCCGATGTCTTCGATCAGGGGTCTTCCGTCATACAGCGGATCGGAGCGCCATGCGGTATTTAATTCAAGAACCATGTTATATACGGTTCTAGCTTTACTGCGGGTGGCAACCCCGTAATCGTTGTAGGTCAGCTTCGGAGGATTGTCAACGATGTAACTGTCAATGCTGCCTTTAGTATCGTGTCCATCCAGCTTCATGTACTCTGGAAGGTTAGCGTAATTGGCTTTGTAAGCTTCCGCCATCTTGGCGTTGGGGGCCGCGATGTGCGCGTTTTTGAACAGCAGGTATACGTAATGATCGGTGATGTCGCCGCCAATCTCATCATCTGACATGGCAACAAGCCAGTTGGTATGCTTCAGGCTCGTTCTCCAGCTGTTCGGATCCTCAAGGATAAGCTCGCTATGACGGCTCTCGTGAACCTCTTCGTTGAGTACATCCCAGGAATTGAAGGGAATTACGCCACGGGCTTCGCTTGATCCGTACTTCGTATCTGTGGTCAGGAAGTGCCGCATCACATACATCGTATGGTTGAACTGCACTCTTCTCGCCATTTCTTTGTCTACCTTAACCGTGGTTGTAACGCCATTGCCCAGTCCGTAGAAATTGGCAGAGCCGTTATAACCGGAAGGAAGGTTCGCAGGAATCATCTGTGCCATCCAACCAGGGGCCTGGTTATACCATGCCAGAACATGGCCGTGCGACTTGTACTGCCCGGGAGTTCCAGAATCTCTGATCGCCTGATAAGAGTTGGTAGGGAAGCTATACTCCGCTAAGCCAGGGGCAGTGGTTGCGCCGTTCATGGCCTCGCCGTTCACATTCTTCAGCCATTCCGGACCACGGGGATGCGTGCCATCGGCCTTCAGATTGTTGCCGTCAACGAAGATCTCATAGTGATTGGCTCTCGTTCCGTTTACAGGTCCGGTGCCGATCGCGCCGACCATGAACAGGCCATTCTCCTTATTGTACAGACTCTTTAGAGGCGCTACGGCACTCTGGTGTTCCTTATTGACTACGCTCGGAAGCGCAACACCCTTCGGATCAGGTGCTGTAATCTCAATGTTAGAGACTAGCAGCATACCGGTTTCTTCAGGACGGGCATTCTCCCCATGAAGCTCAAGAATGAAGTTCGAGGAATTGCCCGTTGAGGCGGTAATACTGTGATGCGCCTTCAACCAGGATTCACCGTTGTAGCTGCCCACCCAGTCAGGATTCAAGTTGTTGTACTGGTATTCCCTGAGGTAGCTGTCGAGGTTATCGCTGGCATTTCTGACTCTCCATCTCATGAATTTGCCTTGCGCACTCTTCGGATAGTAGACATCGAATTCAATCGTTGAACCCGCTGTGACATTGACGGCCGGGGACAACGGGGATTCCAGACTGATGCCGCCGAAGGTGCTTTTGCCGTTATGGGCGTAATTAATCTGGAGCACTTCCGCTTTCCCTTGGGCATCTGCAAAAGGATATGCGATCGTCTTGAATGTCCCGCCGGCAAAGTCGGCCGGGACACGGTTATCCAGCGGAGTTCTTGCCTTCCAGGCATTCGTAGGCGCGGTAACTTTTACAGGAACCTTACCCGGACCCGGATCAAGCCGGAAATAGGGATCGGAGCCGTCTGATTTGATATTTGCAGTGAAATTCATTATGGCTTCTTTCAGCGTTGCAATAGCTTCGTCGGCCGGCGTGTTCGCATTACGCGCAAGCTCAAGCGCATCATTAAGAGCTTGGAGTTCGTCTACATGCACCCAGGGCAAAGCCCGGTTCACATCAGAACCGTAGACGGAACCATAGACAGACTGGCTGACCTGGAGCGGGAACTCCGTATTGCCAGTTTTAAGAGCTTCGGCTTGCGCAATGAGGTCGCTCAGTTCAACGGACGGTTCCTCTCCAGCCGCAGCAGCCGGGACGGGAGTATACGTGAAGATGGAGAACAACATGATGATAACGAGAAGGCGGGAGATGCTGACTACATATTTTCTACTGTTCATCTAAGTTTGACTCCTTTTCTTATGGAGATTCTTACCCTTGGTTACGCCAAGTCTGGCTTGACAGTCAATCCCGCACCTCCCTCTGAACCTAATGGCAGACAATGTTTGTAAACGCATTCACGAAAGCGGATGATTAGGCTGTAACAGCTTTCATATTAGCAACTGGAAGGGAAAGTCTAAATACGGGAAATGCACGAATGATTTTAATATATTACGAAAATAGACACACTTCTCGGCTCACCCTGCCAGAAAAAAGGAGAATATGGTGTGGGAATGGAATATAGGGCAAAAACAAAAAGACCGCCCCCCCTCGCAAAGGTATGCGGTCTATCTGATACTCTACCCGGTTAACTGACTCACATTGTTGATTCAGCTTTTCAATCTTGCAGCCTCTAACATTAAATAAAATTGATGATGAAAATGCACTTCATTCGTATATATTTTTGTAAATAAACCCATGCACTTATCTATGATTTCCCCAGTGAACGTTTGGGACATGATGGCTTTATTCGAATAGAACCTTACCGTCTTCCAGTCATTAATAATTTGGTCCAGTAACGGGTCAAGCGTATCCTTGGCATTGATATGATCAAGGTTATACTTATAGAGCGTATCTAACCTGTATTTCTCAGAACATTTTCTATAAATAGTACTGCTTAGTGTTTCTATAATCGTTTCATTGGTTAGAATGAGCTTGTAATTTTCTGCCAACAACAATATATTATTCAAACCTTCCGTGATTTCATTTTGATACCTGAACATATTTTCTACAAATGTATTGATGC
Source organism: Paenibacillus sp. FSL P2-0089 (assembly GCF_038595095.1). Taxonomy (NCBI): domain Bacteria; kingdom Bacillati; phylum Bacillota; class Bacilli; order Caryophanales; family Paenibacillaceae; genus Paenibacillus; species Paenibacillus sp. FSL P2-0089. The sequence goes on along the minus strand of NZ_CP152006.1, from coordinate 456,394 downwards.
TGGTGTGTGCTGACTTCTTATGGTTCAAGAGCTCATGATCACCGGGGGATACTAGTGCATATTCCCAAAAGTAATTTGGCATCTTAACGTGTTCCGATGTCAGGCATGATATTTTAAATTCTGAAAATGGCAGAGAATATTGTCTGTATTCTGTAATATCATCAACCGTATATATTTCCCCGTTCGTAAGATTGAAGCCATAGACAAAAACAGGGTGCAGTCCATGTTTTTTGTTATAGTAAAAGTCTCTCCCGCGTTGATAAAATAAATCAATAAAAATTGAAATGGGATAACCACGAGAAATAGAGTTGATGATCTCCTCTTGTAATGTATCTAGCGAAGGGGATATTTTGCGGATGGAGATTCCCATCTCCTCAAGAATCTGATCTCCCTCCTTAAGCTCCAACACCTCTAACTTGAAATATCCTCTTGTTTGTATTTTTTGTTCATTGAATCTGTAAATGCTAATCACATTATTCAGAATCGGCAGCTCATCTTTATCGAAATATCTGGCAAGCGTTAAAAACAAATTGTAGTCGCAGCTAAAATAAGGAAAATTATGATGAGGAAACATTTTGGTCATGCCGTCGAAGGGGTGAAAGGTGCCCACGGAAATGATTTCTTCCATACCATATTTCTCCTAACCTGAAATTATTGGATATTACGGCTATATTACCTCTTAACAAGGTTCATCATACGGTATTGCCGCGTTCCAGCCTTCATCTCTTCATATTTCTTCGAGCCGGGCAAGGCGATGAAATCATTAATATCTCCAATATTCGTACCCGCGCCTACGTTGCCTGCAATCCCTTGTGCACCAGTACGCTGCTTCGCATTCTCATCACACGATAAAAGAACATTCGCAGTCACATCCTGATTGCGGATTACAGACAGGCCTGCTTCCTCTAACAGCCTCACATTCTGCGCTACCTGATCTCCCGGCATCAGCTCCGTATACAGAAATACGCCGCCAGCTCTCATGATCCGGTACACCTCTTCATAGAAGCGTGACCGGTTCGGATAGGCATGCGCGGATTCTATATTTAATACCACATCGAAGCTCTCGTCTGCAAACGGTATATTCTCGGCATCGCCGACGAGATACAAAGCTCCACTCCCTCGGGATTTGGCATTGCAATAGGCAATATTCGCCGGGCAGATATCGAGACCGACAATAGACAGCGGCTTGAAATATTTAGACAGCGCTGCTATGTTTCCTCCCCTGCCGCATCCGATGTCGATCACCTCCCGCTCCCGGATCGCCGTCTTGCCCACCGTCTCAAGCAGCAGCTTGATTGAATTTCTGTTCCATGCATCGGCGGGCTCGATCACTGCATGTTGCTCACTCCCGTGCGGGACGTAACCATAATTTAAGAAGGTAGCGAATCGGCCTATTCCGGATAGCGTAAGGGAGTTCGAAATCTCGCTATAATCCCTGATTTCTGCCTCTTTACGATCCCAGTCGGAAGGGTGGCCAGCCTGCTCACGTAGGTCGAGCATCGATACATAACGATCATTGATCGTATATACCGCATCGCAGTTGCAGCATTGCAGTGACGCCTCCGACTGGACCAGCTCGCCCTTGCAGCTGGAGCATACCAACCTTGCATGCAGATGCTGTCGCATGACTGTCACCCGGCCGGTATATGCATTAGATTCAACGCGTACACATTATAGTAATTTGGGATATTCAAATCTTCGTAGTAATCAATCGAGACATTGAAGCCGTTGGTTCGGAAGATGTTCTCGAGCCTGCTGATCTGCTCTTCATCCAGTCCGTGTACCTCCATGACAATTTGCCTGATTTTACCCCAATCCTCCGGAAGGATACCTTCCAGCACCTCGAACTCACTTTTTTCCACGTCGATTTTGAGCAGATCAATGGGGTTCAGATCGTAATAGCGGATCATTTCGGAGATCGTAGTTAGCTTGCATCGATGGATTTGTTCATTCAGAAGCTTCGGCGACATCAGATGATCGACAAACCGGTTTAGCATGCGCGGGTCGGCGAAGTCATCCCGGTAATGGTTGATTAACCCGTACCGGAGATCCTGATCGTGGTTCTCCCGGTATTTGATCTGGACAGAATCCGTGGACATCGTAGGAAAATAGGCAAACTCCGCTTCCTTGATCTCATTGGAAAGCCCGACGTTAACCGTTGTTACGCGAGAGAGCGAGCTCGTATTCATCTTCAAAAGCTTAAACGTCGGAGGCAGTGGCTCAAAGGCATATACCCTGCAGTTACTCTTGCTGCTGACATACAGGGTGAACATGCCGATATTAGCCCCGACATCCATGACCGTGCCATGATCCGGGAGCGTAATCCCGTGCTTGAAATACATCTCCTTCTGGAAAATCTCGTTGTAGAGGAACTCGGTTTCTCCTTCGTTGTTTTGATAGATTTCGATCCCGTTGTGCAGCCGCTTCTTGGCAGTGGCTTCTGTCTGCGGTGAAAAGCTCTTGTGCTCCATCCTGCTCATCCGATTCACCTTCTCAACAATTTTTTTGGGGCATATCTCTAACTGCTGGCGCTCTCATAGTGTTTGACGGCCAGCTTCCAGAACAGCCTGACCACTAGAAGCGATATCACAGGAGCTGCAAAAATCCATATCCCAAGGAACAAGTCCAACCGGTCGATCAAATAAACCGACGGCATGTTGGTGATAAACAAGATAGGCACGACATACAGTCCTATTCTCCGCAGCCATTTGGGGTATATGTACATCGGCATATTGTTCAAATCCCAGCATTTGTCCAGTATGTCGAAGATCGAACCGGACTTCACCGTCCAGAAGGCAAGAATTTGCGGAAGCAGAAGCACCGAGTAGGTCACGATCGTGCTGCTCAAGATCACGCCGATATATCCGGCCAAGTGGATGAAGCTTGGTTCGATGCCAAGCCGCTGCCAGGCTATTACGATCATCGTGATCCCAGCGACCAGGTTCGGGATTGGAAACGCGAAGTTCACGTGCCGTAATGAAATCATGAACTGCAGCGATAGCGGCTTCGTCATATACAAGTCCAGCGTCCCGTTGCGGATATGGCCGGCGAATCTATAAAAGTTATCCATAAACAGTCCTGTATAGATTGCGATCATAATCGTATAAGTCCCGGTGAAGATCATCATCTGGTCAGGAGAAATTCCATTGATTTCGATTCCGAGCTGGTAAACGAAGACGATATAGATCAGCTTGGACAACAGAAATACGGTCTCCATGATCAAACCGGAGTAGAAATTCGCTTTGTATTCCATGTAACCGACCAAGCTGTTCTTCGCAAAAATAAAAAACATGCGTACATGCTTCCGAATCTCAGACAAGCTGATACTCACAGATCTAACCTCCAACGGCTACATATTTCTTCATCCCGGAATCCCAAGACAGCTTGGAAATGATCATAAGCACAATTACCCAAACCGCCTGTAAGAGGAGCCCGGGCACGATTTCATGAATCGTCAAGCTCCCATTGATGATCTTAACCGGGAAGTATACGACATATTGAAACGGTAAATAGCTGGAAATTCTGGCAAACGTATCTCCGAAAATATTAAGCGGAAAGATGGCGCCACTGAGCAGATAGACGCCTTGGTTGAACGCGATATAAACACCCCAAACCTCAGTAATGATGAACGCGAGGGCACTAATCGAATAAAAAAGCAGGAAGTTGATGAGCAGCCCGAACAGAATGCTGACCAGGAACAAAACGATTTGCCCCACTCTAAGCTGAAACTCCCAAATCTGAGTGAACACGATCATCAGGATGACGAATAAGACAAGGACGACCGCGGTCTGAACCGTTTTCCCGCCGAAAAAATTGCATATCCGATAGCTGAAATAATGAATAGGCTGAGCGATAAATTTGCTCAGTCCACCCGTCTTGATATCGTTCGCGACCTCCCCTTCGAAGCCGGCAGAAACCAGCTTGGAGACGACGCCGGACAACACGGAATAAATGATGATCTGCGAATACGAATAGCCGTTAATAATCTCCTGCGGCGAACTGCGAAACACGGCTGTCCAGAGGAAGCATTGGACGAGTATGATGAAGCCGCCGCTGATAATACTCATTAGGAAATCGGTCCGGTATTCCATCTCATTCTGAAGCGCAAGGATGTACGTCCTTTTATACTTTTGCAAGGCTTTCATGTCTGACCCCATCTTTCTGATATAAGCTTTCGATGCCTCGCTCGACAGGTATATCTTCAACTGTGAAATCAAGGATCGGGAACCGGTCCAGCATCATCTTGGAGAGTCGCTGAAGGTCATGCTTATCGATCTCCATAACGGCATTCAGGCCGTCATGCTGAGTAATAACGCCATAGTCGCTTAGCGCTTGCCTCGGTACTTCGTCCGTAAATTGCAGCTTGATAATCTTTTTGGCATGGAACAGCTCGTTCACCCGCCGGAGATCGCCGTCGTATACGATCTTCCCTTGATTGATGATGATCGTTCGTTTGCACAGATCCTCAATATCCGCCATGTAGTGGCTTGTCAGAATGACCGTTGCCTTCGTCTGCTGGTTATAATACTTCAGGAACTCCCGAATGCGCTTCTGCGAAATCAGATCAAGTCCGATTGTAGGCTCATCCAGGAATATCACCTTGGGCCGGTGGATGAGCGACGCAATAAGCTCCATCTTCATCCGTTCCCCCAGCGAAAGTCTCCGCACCTGAATGTTGAGCAGGTCTTTAACGTCAAGCATCTCCGTAAGCTCATCCAGGACAAGGTTGTAGGGCTCATCCTCGACCTCATAGATGCATTTGTTCAGGTACAACGATTCATTCGCCGGTAAATCCCACCACAACTGCGATTTCTGCCCCATCACGATTGAGAACTGCATCTTGAATTCTTTTTTTCGCTCCCAAGGGACATAGCCTAATACCGTCGCCTGCCCGCTTGTCGGATACAAGATGCCGGACAGCATCTTAAGCGTAGTCGTTTTTCCGGAGCCGTTCGGGCCCAAGAATCCGACCATCTCGCCTTGCTCGATCACAAGCGATATATCGCTAACCGCTTCTTTGATCAGGGATTTGCGCTTCACTAGATTTTTGAGCGATTTTTTGAGGCCCAATTCTTTTTCGTAATACTTGAAGCTTTTAGACAATCCTTCCATCTGGATAATGCTCACTCATGCACCTCATTTATGTGAATTTAGAAGAGTTATACACCGTGCAAATGCAAAACACTGCACTTGGAACATGCCGGTGTCAGTCGTTCGTCCATCATTTCCCTTATTCTTCTGTAGTTCATGCTATGCCATAATTCCTGTACAGACGCTTCATGTAATTTGCCGATCTCGAACTCCTTGAAGAATTTACACGCGATAATTGTTCCATCGGGCGTAATGTCCATCCGGTTCGAGAGCGCCAGGCACTTCTTGTTCATCGTGCCTTTGCCCTCCACCTCTTTGCCGAGCACGAAATCTTCGATTTGGTCATGATCCAGATTCGGCTGGTAGCGCAAACGCATTTTCCAGACCCGATTATTGACCCGGTCCAACTCGCTCATGAGAGCAGGAATACGCTCCGGATCGAGCTTGTAGTTAAAGGCGTGCCAGCTTCGTTCGCCCCTGTGCTCGCTCGCCGGAAGGAAGTCGAACTTCTCGTCAAAGTAATTGTCCATTCCCTGCGTGCATTCGTCCGAGATGTACCACGGGAAGCAGACCATGACCATATCTACACCGACGCCCTCCAGAAAGTCCAGCAGATCGTAAAGCCTGTCAGTCATACCATCGTTAACGACGGTATGGATCGTAATTTTGCCCCTGAACCGGTTCTCCTTGCGCAGCTCGACCAGCTTCCGGATCGCATCTATCGCCTTGCTGAATACCCCTTTGCCGCGAAGCGCATCATTCTCTTCTTCGAATCCATCAAGCGCAATGAGCAGCTCCAGGTTATCGGAGATTCTCTGCAAGGCGTCCAGCTTTCGCTCGATCAGCACCGCATTCGTACAGATCGTCGTCTCCCGGGGATAGGCTTCAAGCAAATCGGCCAAACGGTCGAAATGGCTGTATACGAGCGGCTCCCCTCCCCAGATATAGAGTCTCGACTTGGCTGGTTCCGTCTCAAGGATCAGCTTCTCCAGCAGCCCGTAGTCGAGCTGTTCCCGCTGCTGCTCCGGTGTCATGAAGTGATGGTAGCCGGTGTCGTTCCATTGATAGCAATGCTTACAGCGCAAGTTGCATTGGTTCGTCAGTTTAATCCCGACCGACTCCGGCAACGGTGTCGCGTAACCCGTTATTTTCTCCATGTTCCGCTTGGTTTCCAACGTATTCCTGATGGTACGTTTCAATATTTGCAAATCCTTTGCGGAATGCTTAATCTCTGATTTCGGATTCATATCAACACACCCTTCTTAAATGTGATAGGTCATTCACATGAATCAGTAGATATAATACCTTGAACAAGCCGTACAAATCGGAAGCATATTTTTTTTCATATACGCGCGGTACTCTTTGTACTTGCCGCTGCGCCAGATATCCAGCAAGCTCTCTTCGTTCACGTTGCCGAAGGTCAAATCATAGAAGGCATGGCAGGGCGAAACGTCGCCCCTTGCCGTAATCTCCGCATAAGTCCATGGAAGAGAGCAACGGTTTCGTTTATCTGCCATCTGATGGAATTGCCCCGAGAAATAGTTACGCAAATTCAGTTCATCTATCGTCTTCGGATAGGTGATCACATGGATGCGGTTTTTCAAGCAATACTCTTTAACCTTATTGAGCTGTCTCGTCAATTCCGGAATATCGATCTCGCTGAACGAACTGATGTCCCGCCACACCATCCCCTTGGCATAAGGAGCTTCATACACACCGAATTCCCCACTAAGAACCTCCACATATTGGGCATACTGCTCTTCCGTGGCATAGAGCTGCACTTCCATGCTGATATGGTCCAACATCGACAAGTCGATATGCTTGAAGAAAAACTCCTCGACATACATATAGTTCAAGGGCGTAATGATAAAGGATACACCCATCTTCGGAAAATGCTTGCCTTTGCTTTGCCGGAGCTCATAGAGCTTCTCGATCCCCTTGATTACTTTCTTGAATACGCCTTTGCCCCTCTGCCTGTCGTTGATTGCCTCAGGGCCGTCGAGCGACACCCAGATCTTATTGGGCGCAGTCTCGACAAGCATCTCGGCATGCTGCTCGAGCAATGTGCCGTTCGTGGGGAAGTCCGCTACGCTTCCATAATGATTGATCATGGCGAGAATGTCGCTCAGCCAAGGGTACATCAGCGGCTCGCCGCCGAAGAAATCGTAATACGGCTTGCCGGGGCTGCACTGGGCGATGATCTTTTTGATCAGATCCGGGTCCAGCTGCGCTAATGTTTTTTTGCTTTTGTAGGGCCCTTCTAGTCCCCACTCATAGCACATCTTGCATCGCAAATTGCACTCCTCGAGCAGCTGCAAGACGATCCATCTCGGATAGCTTGTCGTATCTTGGGCGACACTCAATTTATTAACACTCATCGCATAACCCCTTCTGCCATTGAAATCTTACCTCTTCATTAACGCGACTCTCGAACAATAATGATCCACATAATCCATCCGTTCTCCGGGTCTGTTCTTGATCGCTTGATGCATCTCCTTAAGGACATCTACGGAAAAATCCATCTCCCGCCACTTCTCATAACGTATTCCGAACCCGAGCGACTCCCACAATTCCAGATTGCTAAGCTCATGACTGCCGAACGGCTCCAGCAGAATAAGAGGGGTTTCAGAGGCAAGCGAGTCGATCAATGTGCCCGCTCCCGGCTTGGCTACGATAGCCATCGCCTCCGAAGCGACGTCAAATAACCAATGATGATCAGCCTCAGCGGGGTATGATTTCGTGTCTTCTCCCGCTATTTCAATGTATGGCGGAAACTCGTGCAGGCCGTTCGCACTCTTCACCCATGCACACCATTCCGGATCGTTCATCCAATACCGGTGATCGGGATCGGGCTTCGCTTCCTTCCAGTCGTAAGCTACGATATCAAGCCCGTAGTTATGGCTGGCAAGCTCTGGAACTTTACTCTGATAAGTGCCCATCCCCCAGCCGCCGCCATGAACAACAAGCCGCCGCTTCCTTGATTCGAAGGGTATTGGCGTACCAAGAGGAACCGGGATTTCGTATCGAATCGCCATCTTATCGGTGTCATAGAGACAAGCATTGTAATAATGCTCGTCATACCGGGGATGATACTTCTTCAGGCTCTTCCAAGACGGGGCCAGATCTGAATCGACGTAGAGCAGGTCTACATGAATTGGATTCGGCAGCATCTTCTCCCTGTACAAATCCAAAATATAGCCCCAGTGTCCAGATAGTGATATGAATTCGTACCGTTCTTCCGCTTTCCACGCCTCCAGCAATAGCTCTACCTGGGCATAATCAATGCTGCCCCGGATATCCATCGGCATTCGGGCCGAAAAATTGGCAAGCGCGAAATCATTGTGGTAAGCCTTCCTGCTGTCTGCAATATGATCCCTTTTGTCTTGCTCCAGATAGCTTTCGAACACGAGCACTTCCGTCGCGATATCCCTCTTCTTGAAACCGCTTGCAGCTAATAGGCCGGGAATATAGAACCCCAGACCGAAACCCGAGCATAGAATCGTTACTTTCCGCTTACCCATAAACTCCCGGACATCCTTGCGTCTATCGTTCATACAGATGCCGTCTTCTGCAGCTCCGAGATATAATTGCAGAAGGCCGTAACCGACTCCAAAAAATCGAAGTCGAATTGTTCAAAATCGATTTCAATATCGAAGCGCTCTTCCACTTTTAATAAGAAAGTAATTAGCTGTAACGAGTCGAGTCCCCCGTCTTCCATGATGCTGGAATGCTCGTTCAAGCGGTTTGCCAGCTGGGCGTCGTCCTTGATTTCGCTTATCATCGCTATGATCTGTTCTTGCATAGGTACCTCCCGTTTAATGGATATATTGACCTTGGTAATAATGGATCGTTCTAGCGAGTGCATCATGCAAACCGATCGCCGGTTCCCAGTCCATAATCGTCCTTGATATGGTAATATCCGGCTTCCTTCTCCTGGGATCGTCTTCCGGCAGCGGGAGAAACTCGATCTGCGCGTCGGACTTCATGAGCTCCTTCAATACTTGGGCGACTTCAAGTATGGTGACTTCCTGCGGATTCCCCAAATTGACCGGCTGTTCATACGTGGTGCCCAGCAGTCTTATAATCCCTTCCAGCAAATCATCGATATACTGAAAGCTTCTCGTCTGTCTGCCGTCGCCATAAATCGTAAGGTTGCGCTTGGACATGATTTGATTAATGAAATTGGTAATGACACGTCCGTCATATAAATCCATCTTCGGGCCGAATGTATTGAAGATTCGAATGACCCTTACCGGTATGCCGTATTTCCTGTTCATCCAGTAGGTGATCGCCTCTGCATACCGCTTGGCTTCGTTGTAGCAGCTTCTTGATCCAATCGAATTCACGTTGCCAAAGTAGCTCTCCGGCTGAGGGTGAACGGTTGGGTTACCGTAGATTTCGCTTGTTGAAGCCAAGAAGAAGGCAGCCTGCTTTTCTTTGGCCAGCTGCAGCAGATGCATCGTTCCTTCGCTGTTGACCCTCATCGTTTCGATCGGATAGGACAAATATTTGGGCGGGCTGGCAGGACTTGCGAAATGCATCACCCAATCGACAGGTTCTTCAACTGCGAGCGGATAAATGACGTCATGCTCGATAAACTTGAAATTGGGGGAACGTAAGAGATTGTCCATGTTGACAGTGGACCCGGTCAGCAAATTATCGACACCGATAACGGTATGGCCTTCCCGCAGCAGCCTCTCGGCAAGGTTGGAACCGATGAAGCCTGCAACTCCTGTTAATACAATGAAAATAAAGATCCCCCCATTGCCTAAGGTTGGTGAACGGTGCTTGAGGTGAGTGGATACGCGGTGGTTGTGCTTATTCAGTACGCTGTCACAACGATTATGATCCCGGCATCACTCCCTCCATGAATATACCTGGCTGACATTATTTGCGCCTTCGGTGTTACTGAATGCCTACCTTACTAAGCCATCGTTCAAGGAATATTGATTCTTCATTTTCTATATTCGTTATCAGCCTATATAAGCTTTCTGAAATACTCATATCCCTTGTCAAATTATATTTAATCGCTACATTCACAAGGATCTTTGCCTTAAGTTCAATGGCTGTGAATTCATCTATATGCTCTTGATTTAATTGAATTAAATGCCGATTATCGTACAAATACTTGAGTCTCAGCGTCATTAGCTTCTTATGATCATAAAGTAAATGAAAGGGTCTTATATCAAGCTTAGACTTATCTTCCGATGTTTCTTTCACATAATTAAATAGAGTGGTGTATATTTGCATGCCGAAGTCAAGATTATCCCTGTCGCCCCCGTAGTTGAACATCTCCCAATACTCCGGCGTTTTCTTAGTGAAATAATTTCTTATAGAATTCACTAGGGTATCCGCACTGAATTTATCCTGATATTGATCATTGAATCTATACAGATACACCATCTCTCTAAGATAATCATGATTGGTTGTTAGATGATTAGTGTTGAACGCAAGATTGAAATCGGCAAATGAGATCTCAGCCTGACTGTACACGCCGTTCTTAAAGAAATCGGAAACATACAATATCTCCCGATCTAAATCATAGCCGTACACCAATATGTCATGATGCAATTGGAGTCTATGATATCGGTCGCTTAAGGGCACATAGAAATAATTGATCATGGTGTGGATATAGTTATTGGCATTAATATTTTCTATAATAAAATGAATAACAGAGTCCCATTTAGTCGCTACAGTATCTCTATGTATCTTCTGAGTCGAAATCCATTTGCAACCATCCGAAGGCCGCAGCTCATACGCCAGAGGGAAATAGAAATCTCCCCAATGATGTTTATAATCTTTGTTAATAAATAATTGAATATAATTGCTGAATATCCATGGGTGCGCGCACTCGTAGTGGGTAAGTATGGACAAGAGATGGGCATGCTGCGTATAGGTTGTAATCATCGGATAACTGACCGGCAATATTTCGCTGCGCAATGTTTGAGTTGTATTCTTCAACATTTCGTTCACCCCTACTCATTTAGCAATAAGCACTTCGTACTTGCCCTGTCCAGTTTTCCTGTTTTTGTTTTTGGAATTTCATCTACAATCCTCCATTGTCTAGGTACCTTATACGAAGACAAATGCAAGTTGCAATGTTGTGTCAGCGCATCTAGATCAACCAGACATTCTTCACAAACTTTCAGAAATGCGATGGGTACTTCGCCTAATAGATCATCGTGCACACCAACAATCATGACTTCCTCCACTTCTTTCAAACCATATAAAAACTCTTCGATTTCTTCCGGATAAATATTGATACCGCCGGATATAATGATATTTTTCTTTCTGCCTGTAATGATGAGACACCCTGATTCATTCCAATATCCCAAGTCTCCTGTCTTTAACCAGCCATCAACAATGGTATTGTTCGTTAACTCCGGGTTGTTGTAATAACCGAGCATCACATTTGGGCCCTTGACCCAAACTTCTCCGATAGCGGCTCCTTCAACCTCATTCTCTTCTTCGTCAACAAGCCGAATAGAAACGTCACTGATGGGTGATCCACAGGATAAGCAGCGTTCTCCACGATCCATCATACTCACCCTAGGAGAAGCTTCTGTCAATCCGTAGGTTTGAATAATGTCCGCTTGGGGAAATACAGTCTGAAGATTGTCTACTAATTTCGCGGGAATCGGCGCACCGCTTATAACAATAAATTCAATGGAATCAAAGGCACTCCAGTTGGTTGTCTGATGATAATCGGAAACAAAGTGCATCAATTGCGTAGGCACCGCTGAGAATGCCGTGACCGCCTTATCCTGAAACAGTCTAAACGCTGTGCGCGGCAGCAAGGGCAAGCTGATAAGCCTAATTCGGGTTCCAAATAGCATACAAGAAATCAATTGCGTGACAATTGTAGAACTGAAATGAACGGGCATCGTTACAAGAAACGAATCTTGATCCGTATAGCCCACCTTTCTGCCATGTGCCAACGCATTCGTTAATACATTCTCATGGGATAACATAACGATTTTAGATTGTCCGGTTGTGCCCGATGTAGGAAGGAGAATAGCATATGAATTGGGATCCGACGGATTCGTGAGCGAGATCGATTCAAACGAAGGCACCGGTTCTTGCGAGAAATCCTGAGCGGTAACCCAATAAATATGGCGATTTAAACGCGCAGGCTGTGCATATTTGCTGATAACCAGCTTGGCGTCACTGGCTTGTAAAATATTTTCAATCTCAGTTAGGGATGCCGAGTAAGGAACCGGTATTAGTACATGACCGCTGACCTGAATGCCAAGCGCTGCAGTAATGAACAAGGGCTCATTATTTGTGTAGATTGCAAGATGGCTGCCGGCCTCAAGCTCAAAGTTCTTTTTGATATATAAAGCAATTAAGTATGCTTCTGTCATCACTTCCGCATAAGTCCACTGCTGCTTTAGATCTTGAAGGATAATTTGATCCTTGCGATCACAAGCCTCCATGAATAAACGCTGAATGATAGTCATCATATCGTTGTCTCGGTCAAATAATTAAGGATTAATCCAGTCGTGGAGAACTTCTCAAACAACAGATCCTCATCAGGGATCGAGATGTTAAACTTCGATTCCATTGAAACAATAAGCTTGATGAAGCCCACCGAATCGATCCCTTGATCCAATAAAGGGGTATTGTGGTCATCCGGATACTTGATGTCAAGCTCAGCAAAAATTTCATCTCTCAAGATAGATTCTATTGATTTAGACATCCTGTTTCCTCCGTTAGATAATCTTTAGAAAGGCTGATTAGAGAGGATAGCATACATGGTGATATTCAGTAATGAACAGGTGAAAGTGAGTGTGAAGGAGAATAATCTCAAAACGATGGACAATGTGCATTCGCACTAAAAGAGTTGTTTGCAGAGATGCTGCAATTAATGCTGGAGGCGGAATATGACTCGGTGCAGGAATGAAAAGCAGAAAAAAGCATTTTCCCAAGCGATAAAGCCCTGCTGAAAATGCTCTACTTCAATACGGTGAATGACACCCGTAAATGGATATGTTTAGTATAAATTGCAAATATACCAATTGTCAACAATTTTAAATATGTCCGTTACTGCCCTCTAGAGATCCAATTGACGGGAGGTCGTCCTTTAGCAGAATAAAGAGGTATATCATTTGATATACCCCTTTGTCCATTCTATTTGAACTGGAACCAGGTTAAATTTGCAACTGTGGTTGAATCTGACTTCACAAAAGTAACATATACCGTATGGGTTCCTACCGCTGTCCCGGCAGTAATCGGGATATTCTTGAGGGACCATGACTGCCATCCGCCGGTGCTTTCTGCTGTCCAATAACCCAGCATAGTGCCTGTAGGGCTGTCCAAGTGGAATTCGATTCTTCCGCCGGAGTTAGCAGATGCAACCTTCAGATCAATACTTGTTTTAGCTGTACTGCCAAAGTCTACGTTTTTAAATGCGATATAGTCGCCATTACTTCCTCCGCCAACATCCAGCCCGCCGTCAGTGCTTGACTCATAGGATATAACACCTGAACTAAGGTTATAGCCTTCCGCTTCAAATTTCAATGTGTTGAATTTTGGCTCTGCCGCATAGCTGTTCGTATCTGTTATTTTCAAATCCGCCAAATTATTCACCGCAACTCCACCGACGCGAACATTGTTTAATGTCACTCCGGAGACCGTAGAAGTGTCACTCCAACCCTTCATTATTGAAACTTCGCCCAGAGCGCGTAAATTGATATTATTATAGACCACATTTTTGATCGGACCGGTTTTTGCCGAAAGATCAAACCATCTGGAGTGAACACCGGATCTTGGCCAGAAGCCTTCTACATCTATATTATCAAATACGATGTTCTGTGCTGCTGGAGTCCCATAGAGATGACCTACCGCTAAAGCGCGCCAGCATCGGTATACAAAAGAGTTTTTAACCACGATGCCATCCTGAAGCTGTTTCACTCCATCTCCAACCTTGAATGCTCCGCATCTGCTCCAAGCCAAAGCATCATCCACAACTACATTGGACTGGTTTTCAGGAGTTCCAGGCCAGTTGGCAGCTATATCCGTAGTTGCTACATCCCAGGTCTTAAAGGAGTAGGTGTCATCCTCCGATACTGCAACAGTGTGCTTGATGAGTACATTCTGGCTCTCTTGGATGTCTATTGCATCATTTTCATAATCAAGTTCATTGTTGTTGAAGTGCTTGGTATTCTGGAAGGTTACGTTATTGGATCTGGTAACGATTGTAGCCCAGCCACCGCTGTCTCTTATGGTTATGCCGTCAACCGTGAAGTTGCTGCACTGCAAGGGTACAAGAATATTGTTCAGATAATTGTTTGTATTTCTCATATAATGGCCATTACCGTCAATCGTTCCCCTGCCGTATATCTTAATATTGTTGGCATTGGTTTCGGTATAAATAAACCAGGTCCCATCCTTATTCAGAGAATTCTTATGAAAATGGGTGGTGTAATCGCTTGGATTTCCTGAACCCCTTATCACAGAGCCACCCTCCAGATAAACCGAAACATTGCTTTTTAGAACAATGTTACCGCTCTTGTACACGCCGGCTGGAACGTATACGATACCGCCGCCTGCTGCGTTAGCCGCATTGATGGCATTCTGTATGGCAGGTGTAGCCAAAGTGGCACCGGTACTGTCAGCACCGTACCCGGTTTTAACATTGTATATCCCTGTACCGGATGACGCCGGAACATTGGTTTCAAGAGCATCTGCCGCGATAACCAGATCCTTCAGGTTATTAATTTTAACGATAAGATAGGTTGGTGATGAAAGTGTAAAGGTAAGTGTATTTCCGCTCTTTGTAGCCGTGATTCCCAAAGCTTTGGGAGAAATATTATAGGTATTGATGGGCTCGCTTGCTGTTATTGTGATTGTAGTCGTGCCTGAAAAAGAGAAATTACAATAATTATAGTTTACAAATACCGCCGAAGTGTCGATTACCGGTATATTCGTAGAGTCTGCTGTTACCGTGTATTGACTGGTCGTGTTATAGATCAACGGTAATGGATAGCTTACAATTGTACCCGCCGCGCTTGCTGTCAAAGGAAAGACAGGTAACAGATTGGCCATACAAAAAATTAATAATGCACTTAATAACTTTAACTTCCTTAACATAAATAAACACCTCTTTCATCTTTTTTAGAAAATACTATATATCCCTTCTGTATTCGCTTACAACCTGATTATAGTTTGATAGGCGTATCCGGATAAGGCGGGTAATCCCACATTAAGGGCAGATTTCTGCAGCAGCTTTATACAGAAAAGAGAGGCTGCTGAACAACATCATCACAGAATAGCAAGCAAAAGCGCAAAAATAAAGACGCTGCGGGAAGTAATTCCCGAGCGCCTTCTTGCTTTCTTTTATGTCGAATTATCACCTACTTCAGCTCCAGCACCGCCACCGACTCCACATGCACCGTATGCGGGAACATATCCACCGGCGTAACCTCCACCGTCCGGTAGCCCCCGTCCTCCAGCACCCGCAGGTCGCGGGCCAGGGTGGATGGGTTGCACGACACGTACACGACACGCTCCGGCTGCATCAGCAGGATGGTCTCCAGCAGGCGCGGGTCGCAGCCCTTGCGCGGGGGATCGACGACGATGACGTCCGGGGTGATGCCCTGCTCTTTCCAGGCCGGGATGACATCCTCCGAAGCGCCGACTTCGAACTTCACGTTGTTCATGCCGTTCAGCTTCGCGTTGGCGCGGGCGTCCTCGATGGCTTCGGGCACGATTTCTACACCATACACCTGATCCGCATGCTGGGCCAGGAATAACGAGATGGTGCCGATGCCGCAATACGCATCAATCACAGTCTCTTTGCCGGTGAGGGCAGCGTATTCCAGAGTTCTGCCATAAAGCACCTCGGTCTGCGCCGGGTTCACCTGGTAAAAGGACCGTGCCGAGATCGCGAACTGCACCTCGCCAATGTAGTCGTAAATGACCTCGCTGCCCCACAATACGCGGGTATCATTGCCGAAGATAACATTGGTGCGCTGGGTGTTGATGTTATGGCAGATGCTGACCACTGCCGGAAGCTGCTCGCGGATACTGCCGAGCCAAGCGTCCAGATGCGGGATATCCCGGCCGTTCGTGACCAGCACCAGCATCATCTGACCGGTGCGGAACGCCTTCTTCACCACTACATGGCGGAGCAGTCCACGGCCGGTCTCTTCGTCATAGGCGGTGATGCCCAGCTCACGGCCGAGGCTCTTGACGGTGGCAACGACCTTGTCGTTGTCCTCATGCTGGATCAGACAAGTCTCCATGTCGATGATCCGGTGACTGCCGCGTGCGTAGAAGCCGCCGACCAGACCGCCGTCGGTTACCCCGATAGGCACCTGTGCCTTGTTGCGGTAGCGCCAGGGCTCGTCCATGCCGAGCGTAGGCAGCACGCGGATGCCTTCAGCCAGGTAACTTGCATCGCCCGCACTACCACCTTCAACCGCCGCAAGCTCTGCCCCTGCATTTGCAACATCCGTATCAACGCTACCGCCAACTACTCCTCTACTTGGCACACCAGCCACTTCCAGCTTTCCGATCCGCTGCAGGTTGTCCACCACCAGCTGCCGCTTCCATGCGAGCTGCGCGGTGTAGTCCATATGCTGCAGCTGGCAGCCGCCGCATTGATCATAGATAGGACAGGGTGGCGCGATGCGGTCGGGGCTGGCCTGCACCAGCTCCAGCAGCTTGGCGTAGCCATACTGCTTCTTGGTCTTCAGCACTCTGGCCCGGACCTTCTCACCGGGGAGTGCGCCCTGCACAAAAAGGGTAAAGCCTTCGACGCGGCCTACCCCTTCCCCTTCATGGGTCATGCCGATGATATCGAGCAGGACCTCCTCATTCTTGTTCACTGGCAATCCGGCCACAGCGGCCGGCCTTTGTTCCCGGCGGCTTGCGCTGCGTCCGCTACGGTGTTTACTCATGTGTATAGGTTCACTTCTTTCATGTTCTTCACTATTCATCTCATTAATCATTAGGGTACTGACAGAACACACTCCTCTTCCTTACGGACCGTACGGACGTTAATTACCATAAAACTTATATTTCAGCCGTGCTAACGGACCGTACAGCGCTTATCTCCTCTCCCATAGGCATTTTAGAGGCCAAAGTGGGCAACTAAAGGCGCTGGAGTCCGTTAGCATGCGTAAAGTGCAATTTTGGGCGAAATAAGAGCTGCCCAGTCCGTTAGCGCAAAGGCTTCGAACTTCTAGCGATTCTGCGCGTTCCATTCCCGCCACAGCAACCTAACTATTCTGCGCAAAAATCCGCAGATGCTGCGGCAGGATGCTGAAGTTGCCCGGCAAGGTGCCGCCCAGCTCGCCGTCCAGGTTCAGCTGTACGTAGCCGGGAGAGGTTACCTCCATGGCATCAGTGCGGAAATGGATAACCTTCTTGTCATTCAGGTGATCTCCGCGAATGGTTAGACGCACCAGCCGGATGAACTCGGCCAGGTTGCATTTCTTAACGGCAATAACATCGAGCAAGCCGTCATCGATGCGCGCACCCGGAGCCAGCTTCTCGAAGCCGCCGACCGAATTCGTATTGGCGATCAGGAAGAGCATGAACTCGTCATGGATCATCTCCTGGCCGTTCGCGCGGATGTACAGCTCTTGCGGAGCAAGGCTGGCCATCTTCTCGATCCCCTTCAGGTAATAGGCAAGCTGACCCATCATGGTCTTCAGCTTGCTCGGGACCTCATAGGTCAGCTCCGTCAGTTGTCCGCCGCCTGCTATATTAATGAAGTAACGGTCATTGGCTTTGCCGAGATCGATCAGGCGCGCTTCCTGACGCAGAATCAGGTCGCAGGCTTCCTCCCAATTCTTCGGAATGCCCATGGCCCGCGCGAAATCATTCGTCGTTCCCAGCGGCAATATGCCGAGCGGGGGAAGGTTCGGCTTCTCCGCCATCCCGTTAATCACTTCATTAAGCGTACCGTCGCCTCCGGCAGCTATGATCAGATCATAAGTGCCGCGTTCCACAGCTTGGGCTGCAGCCGCAGTAGCATCGCCCTCTCCCGTTGTTGCATGGCAGGTAGCTTCGATACCGCCCATATCCAGCCGGTCTAGAATATCGGCGAGTCGTCTTTTCATTTCTTCCCGACCAGAAGTGGGATTATAAATCAATCTCGCAGTTTTCATTACCGGAACGCCACCTGTTTATATAATGGATAACTTTACTGATTATACCCAATTCTGTACCCCACAAGCAATGTCAGGGGCCAGCTACATTACCCGCTTACGAATTAACGCTGACCCTCAAGACGCTGGAGCGCTGCTTCCACCTGCCGCTGAATCCAGCGCGGCAGCAGCGGATGCGGCAGCAGCGTCTGGCCGGAGTAGGCATAATCAAGCCCCTCCAGCCGCTGCGGAATAACCACTTTGGTGAAGTACCCCTCACTCAAAAAAAGCGGAGCCACCAGCACATCATAGCCCTGCTCCTGCCAATGCTCCACCCGGCTTCTTACACTGTCCGGGTTCAACAGCCCGTAATCAGCTGCAGCCAGCCCGCTTATCTCCCGTAACCGCGCGGCAAGTGAAGAGATACCCTGCTCCCAGCGCTGCCGGAAGCCGTCATGCCTGCTGCCGTGTCCGACCAGCAGCACCATCTCCCGCCCGGGATGCTGCGACAGTTCCCGGAGCTTATCCCACAGCATCTGTGCAATATCGGGATCGTCATCGACCGGATATCCGTAATGAACCTTCGCGGCAACCCTGAACGGCGCAAGGTCGGTCTCCCGCTCAGGAACCGGCTTAGCGCCCAGCGCATACTCTATCTCATCGACATGCGTACTGCCGGAAGACACAAACAAGGGGATCACAATAATATCTGTGACCCCTGCATGTTCCAGCTTATCAATTCCATCTTGTATCAATCGTCCTTCTACCAGCTCAAGGAAAGCCACTGCCACCGGCAGCTCCTCCCGGAGCGTGAGATGGCTCACTGCCTCATCTACCATCGACACCCAGGCCTGATCACGGGAGCCGTGACTGATTAACAATACACCCGGAACCATAAATTATCGGCCCAGACGTTCCAGCGTAAGCTTATAACCGTCATTGCCGTAGTTCAGGCAGCGCTTCACACGGGAAATTGTGGCCGTACTGGCCCCCGTCTCGGCTTCGATCTGATTATATGTAGACCCCTTGCCCAGCATCCGCGCAACCTCAAGGCGCTGTGAGAGCGATTGAATTTCGTTCACTGTGCACAGATCATCAAAGAATACATAACATTCTTCCATATTTTTCAATGTTAAAATAGCCTCAAATAATTGATCGATACTTTTATCGTTTAGCTTCTTTAGCTGCATCGCCCTATCATCCCCTAAACATTAACTTAATGTGACTATCTTGCCTCTACTATATTGTACTGGAGCACATTTTTCAAGCATTAACGGTTTCACGCTGTAAAGAGTGAAATCGATGGACAAACGTCCACCCCAGGCGCACACCATAACCAGGGTTAACCCGTCTCTACTTCCGGCTCCCAGGTTAGACCGCCTTACTCATAGTACTACAAAACCGTGCGAAATCAAGCATGGACACGGTTTCTTCACTTCCGCCTGCCGCTCTATAGGCATCTGCCCTTTTCCGCTGGTATCCCGGTTACCCGGGCATTCGTCTATACCGTCTGTTCGCCCATGACATACAGTATAGCAAACCACTAACGAAGGAATGTGATCCTATGCCTCAGCATTACTATAATCATTCCCGCCAGCAAGGCCGTTCACTGGCTGAACCTTACAATCCGTCACCTTACCCGGGACTATCTGCTTATACACCTGCCCCGCTTCCCGGAGAACCTGAGCTGCTGCCTGCTTACGGCGCTGAAGTCACCGATACGGCACTCGCACTCCCTGCTGCAGAAGCCTCTACCGCGAAGGCCGGAGGCCTGCTTGGCGGACTCGGCAATCTCGGAAGTCTGGCGAATATGGAACAGATCAAGGGCATCGTTGACCGGATGGGCGGGATTGACGGAATCGTCAACACCATGGGCAAGGTGCAGAAGGTGATGCAGGGCTTCTCACAGATGGCTCCGATGGTGAAGCTTATGATGGGCGGGTTCGGCAAAGGCAAGGGAAGCGGAGCGGGAGAGCTCGCCGCCGCAGAGGATGCAGCCCTCTATAGCCCCAAACGGCGCAAAAAAAGACGCCCCGCCGCGAAGCGCCGCAATACCACCTCCAAGAAGCGTAAATCCGGCGGGCCTTCCTCCGTTAAGCGCCGCCGTTCCTAAGCGGCGGCGTTTAACACGCTTGTTCTGTTACTTAAACCAGCCGCTCCGCCGGAACCAGCCGAACATCCCGATCCCCAGCACCAGCATAAGCAGCAGCACTGCGAAATAGCTGTATTTCCATTCCAGCTCCGGCATCACCCTGAAGTTCATTCCATAGATTCCGGCGATCAGCGTCAGCGGCATGAATACCGTGGTAATCACTGTGAGTGTCTTCATGATGGAGTTCATCCGGTTGGAGTTGAGCGAGATATAGCTGTCACGCAGGTCGGCGGTCATTTCCCGGTCAACTTCAATCATGTCAGTCAGCTTCAGCAGATGATCGTAAATATCGCCGAAGTAGACCCGCTCCTCGCCGTTACTCTGCACATGCTGCGAATTGACGATCCGGTACATCAGATCACGCATCGGCACAATCGTCCGCCGCAGCTTCAACAATCTTCCGCGCACATTGAAGACCTGGCTCATCAGTTCTTCCACCGATTCGTTGCCGCCCTGGCTCTCCAGATCCGCGAGTTCATCCTCCAACGTATACAGGGACGGAAAATACCTGTCGACCAGCTTGTCCATCACTGTGTAAGCAGCAGCCATCGGCCCGCCCGACCAGCCCTTGCGGCTATGAATCTCAGCTTTGACCATCTGCCACGCTTCCTCCATCTCCGGCTTGTCCTGATGATGGTAGGAGACGAGAAATTTCGGGCTGAGGAACAGGTCGATCTCTTCGGCCTCCAATGTCCGCTCATTCAGCGAATGCAGCACGAAGAACTGCACATCCTCGTAATAATCCAGCTTCGGCCGCTGCAAGACATGCATACAGTCTTCAATCGCCAGCGGGTGAAAATGAAAATATGTGTCCAGCCTCAAGGTTTCTTCCTCCGTCGGCATAGCGAAATCCGCCCAAATCCAGGCATAATCATCCAGGACAATATCCTGAAGCAGCAGATCGGTCAGTATCTCGCCCGTATGCGTTACGGCAAGTGTTCGTATCATAATATAAGTCCTCCGCCCTATGTAGGCAATCCGCAGCAGAGCCGCGCTGTTCTAGTTGCTTCCTCTTATTGTACAGCATGTCTGTGCAAAAAAATAACCGCCAGCCCGCTGACCAGCGCTCCGGAGGTTTCTTGGTCTTGTCTTTATAGTTGACGGCGCCATTTACGGCGAACGGCCCGGTCCGATTTTCCAATATATATAGCTTATCGGCCCAAGCCCTCCAGCACCTCCAGATGCAGCACCTGCAGGAACTTCTTAATGTTCACCTTCACCTTGCCGCTATCTCTGCCCTGTTCAATCTCCTTCATCTTCAGGCGCACCTCTTCGAAGTCGAAATACAGCGGCGCATAATGCTCGAACTTCGGATTCCCGTAATCCGTCAGACCAATGGACGCGAGACTTGTCAGACCTGCCGCCAGTGCGCGGCGCAGACGCTGTTCGATGGCCTTGACCTCTTTGGCTGCTTCCGCAGGCACCGGTCTGTATTTGGCAGCAGTCCGCTCGTACAGCTCCTTGAGGGACGGAAGACTTCCGCTGTTCCCTTCGGCTACCGCCAGCTCCATGATCGTGATAATATCACGGCTGCCATTCTCCGAGATCATGCCCATATTCATCAGAATTGGCTGGACAATCTCCTTGACGGTACGCTTGCCAGGCGGCAGCTGCGGCAGTCCGAACTGCAGACCCTCCAGCTTACCCAGCGTCAGCTTGATCTCATCCAGATAACGGCCCATGGCGTAACGTTCATTCACTTTATATAGTACAGATTCGACTTCAATCTTGTTGATCGGCTTGCGGATGAAGAATTCAATTCCGCTCTTGTAGGCGCGGCTCACCATGTCCCCGTTCTCAATCTGCGAGATCATTACGAATTTGGAGCGGCAGCCCTGTGCCTGAAGAGAGAGGATGGTCTCAATCCCGTCCTGGTCCGGCATCAGCAGATCCATCAGCACAATGTCCGGGGTCTCGCTCAGGATCAGGGCTATCCCCTCCTGTCCGCTCTCAGCAGTACCCGTCACCTCACCAAGCCCGCTGTCCTCAATAATATGCTGCAGCATTCTTCTCGCCGACGCGTCGTCATCTACAATACAGAATGATAGCGGCATCCTCTATTCCTCCTTCCGCAGCTTAATGCTCGGCACTGTAATCTGGAACATGGCCCCACCGGTATGCGATACCGGCTGAACCGTAATGCTTCCCTCGAACATATTCACAATATCCCGTACATGAGAGAGCCCGATCCCTGTGGCAGCGATGCCCTCTTCATCGAATTTCGTGGTGAAGCCCGGCTCGAACAGCAGATCGAGGTCACGCTTCCCGATGCCTGTCCCGCTATCGTTCACTGTCAGAATCGTCATGCCGTCCTGCTCATAAGCGTTCAGATGGATGCTGCCTGTCCCTTGGATGACTTCCACCGCATTGGCGGTAAGATTGTTAAGCAGGGTCAATAGAGGAATGTAGCTGTCGGTTGTGTAATCGGAGGTGATGTGAATATGGAATTTGATCTCTTTACCTAGCATTTCTGCATATTTGGCATTGCTCTTAACCGCGAACCTCAGAATGTCCGATAACGGCATGTCCCCGTTCACCTCACGCTCCACCAGCTTCACCAGCCCTGCCAGAATCCGCTGCGAATCCTTCTTCACCTCATGGAGCTGCTGGGTGATATCCAGCACCTGCCGGCTGTAACGCCCTGTGCCTTCCCCGTCCTTCAGCTTGCTGTACAGCTCGAAGCTGTTCAGCGTTACCTGCTCCAGGGTGCCTATAGACTTCTTCAGATAGAACACTTCCCCGTACAGGCCGGAGCCGAATCCGAGCATCTGCTGGGTCCGCTCCTGCTGCTCCCGCTCCCGGATACGCAGCTGGCTGACAGAGATACTGCTATATACCCCGGTGGTGAAATACGTACGCAGGACGGCAATCGCCATTAGATACGTCCACTCGTTCAGCCGGAAGGTAGCCGAATCCAGTACGATCAGCCGGGTCAGCAGCTCCATTTCATTCGACAGGAGATCGATCAGCGCGGCAACCGCGCCCAGCACCAGCGGATGAAACGTATCGATCCGGCTCTTGATGACACGCATCAGTGCGCCGAACACCATGTAATAGATCATTGCCGAGAAGTGGCTGCTAAGGCTATGCTCTACCGTCAGTCCGCTTCCCTCCACCATATCCATGGCAGTCCGGAACAGCAGCACAACCACCCCGGCAGCACAGCCTGTGCGGATATACGGCAGCTGCCTCATTAACAGCAGGAAGAGGAGAAAGGCGCTGCTGCCCATGGCAATCCGGAAGATATCTCCGTCAAACGGGTTGATCTTGAATTCCCCGGCTACCGCAGTAACGGCGGCCACCAGCAGAATCTGTACCGCCTTCATTCTCAGAATCGATTGTCCCATCGCCACTGCTCCTGCCTAGAGAGGTTGACAACTATAGTATCATAGCCGAACTGGATTGAATATGGCTTAATCCTCATTCCACTCCGGTTATACCGCTCTGTGCTCAAGCCTTCTGGACAGCAGCGACAGCAGGTAATTGACGACAAAATAAATCAGGGCAACCAGCGCCAGCGTAGGGATGGCATAGCTATAGCTGTGGCCGATGACAATATTGGCATTATGCATCAGCTCCGGCAAAGATATCACAACGGCGAGTGATGTATCCTTCAGCAGGGAGATGAACTGGCTCACCAGTGGCGGAACCATCCGCCGCAGCCCCTGAGGAAGCACGATATGCCATAAGGTCTGTACACTGCTGAGACCGGAGGAACGCGCCGCCTCAATCTGTCCCTTGTCAATCGACATTAAGCCGCCGCGGACAATCTCGGCAATCATCGCCGCTTCGAAGATGGTTAATGCTGCAATGGCTGCAGTAATCAGTCCGAGCTTGATCCCGACCTCCGGCAAGGCGAAGCGGATGAAGAAGATGATCAGCAGCAGCGGCAGATTACGGATCAGCTCCACCAGGTAGAACATGACCGGAGACAGCACCGGTACCTCCGAATAGCGGATGACGCCAATCATACAGCCGATGATAAAGCTCAGGAAGATCGATACAAAAGCAACGATCAGCGTCACATACAATCCGTCCAGCAGAAACTTCAGATTATCGGCAGAGTATGCCCCTATGAAATCCATAATATCCCTCCTTTAGCTTCAGATGTCCTTTTATGATGCTTCTTAATATTTGCGCTGCAGCCGTCGCTCCCAGATCCGCACGCCGTAGCTGAGCGGAAGCGTAAGCACCAGATAGAATACCGCTACGAAAATGTAGGTGTCGAAGGTACGGTAAGTCTCAGTAGAGATCCCGTCGGCGAAGTACATCAGATCAAGACCGGCCACCAGCGTCAATACTGAGGAGTTCTTAATCAGGTTAATGAACTGGTTGCCAAGCGGCGGGATCACCAGCTTGATCGCCTGCGGCAGAATGATATGCAGCATGGTCTGTATGTAGCTGAGACCGGAGGAACGTGCCGCCTCCATCTGTCCCTTGGGCACGGCCATAATTCCGGCACGGATCGCTTCGGCGATGAAGGCCGAGGTATATACGGCGAGTCCAATGGTTCCTGCCTTGAAGCCGTCCAGTGTGAAGCCCAGGGCGGAAGGCCCGTAATAGAAAATATACACAACCAGCAGCAGCGGGATGTTGCGGATGAACTCCACATACACCGCGCCGAACCAGCGCAGACCCTTGACTGAAGTCATGCGGAAGACGGCAACGACCGCGCCGATCAGGAAGCTGCCGATCAGGGCCAGCACACTGGACAGCAGCGTACCGTAGAAGCCTTCCATATACAGTCCGAAGTATCTCGTTAATATTGAGAAATCCATCAATGTTCACCTGCCTTTACCTGTAGATGAGTTCGTTCCTGCCCGGCATGACCGCCATTCCTACAAACAAGTAGAAACGGCGTTGCCCTCCTTGGAAAAGGCGGTACCGTTTCTACGAGAATTTCGTGTGAAACCCGTTTATGCGTTCTTACCTTGAGGGAAGCAAGCTCTTGCTTGGAACAGGCTTATTTAGCCGGAGCTTTACCAATCCACTTCGTATAGATGGCATCATACTCCCCATTCGCCTTCAGTTCAGCCAGTGTATCATTAATCGCCTTAACTACATCCGCGTTGCCTTTCTGGACCGCAATGCCGTATGGCTCATCGGTAAATGGCTTCCCTACCACCTCGAAGCCGGGGTCCTGTGAGGCCATTCCGTACAGAATTGCATCATCGGTAGTGAGCGCATCGCCCTGTCCCGCCTTAAGTGCACTGAAGGCATCCTGATAGTTATCGAATTCGAGCACGGTTACGCCCGGCACCTTCTCTTTGATATTCTTGATCGAGGTTGCCCCCTTGGAGCCGAGGATCTTCGTATCCTTCGTAACGCTCTCAAGGCCTGTAATCGGGCTGCCCTTCTTCACCAGCAGAGACTGGCCGGCCTGGAAATAGACGTCGGAGAAATCGACTTCCTTCTTGCGGTCCTCCGTAATGGTCATGGTTGCCACCACCATATCGATCTCGCCGTTATTCAGCATCGGAATACGTGTCTTGGAGGTGACCTCCTTCAGCTCGATGGCATTCTCATCACCGAGAATTTTCTTAGCAATGGCCTTGGAGATATCGATGTCGAAGCCTTCCACATTGCCGGAGGCCGGGTCCTTCAGGCCGAACAGGCGGGTATCGAACTTCACGCCGACGAGCAGCTTGCCGCGCTCCTTGATCTTGGCAATGGCCGCAGAGTCAGCGGCTGCTCCTCCGGCAGCGTTGCCGCCTGCCGCATTGTCGTTCTTGCCCTTGTTGTTGCCGCACCCGGCAATGACCAGCATGGCCGCAATCATCAGCACACTTAACACCTTGAAGCTCTTGGACATTTTCATTTCGTTTCCTCCCCGGATTCCTATATATTTAGTTTAGTGGCTTAATACACGGCTGAGAAAAGTACGCGTCCGCTCTTCCTTCGGGCTGGCGAAGAAGGCTTCCGGCTCCGCCTCTTCCACGATCTGCCCCTGATCCATGAAGATGACCCGGTCCGCCACCTCGCGGGCGAAGCCCATCTCATGGGTCACAACGACCATCGTCATGCCCTCGCGGGCCAGGGCGCGCATGACATCCAGCACCTCTCCGACCATCTCCGGGTCCAACGCCGAGGTCGGCTCGTCGAACAGCATAATCTTCGGCTTCATCGCCAGCCCCCGGGCAATCGCCACCCGCTGCTGCTGTCCACCGGATAGCTGGGAAGGATAGGACTCTGCCTTGTCGGCAATGCCGACCTTCTCCAGATAATACATGGCGGTCTTCTCCGCTTCCGCTTTGCTTAAGCCCAGCACCTTGACCGGGGCCAGCGTGATATTATCTATGACTTTTTTGTGCGGGTACAGGTTGAAGTGCTGGAAGACCATTCCGATCTCTTTGCGCAGGGTATTGATATCTGTCTTGCGTTCGTTTACAGTTATACCGTCCACGGTTAATCCGCCGCTCGTGATCGTCTCCAGACGGTTAATGCAGCGCAGCATCGTGCTCTTGCCGGAGCCGGAAGGACCGACTACAACAACGACTTCCCCTTCCTGAACATGCAGATCAATGCCCTTCAGTACATGGAATTGTCCGTAATGTTTGTCTACCTGATGAAAGTCGATCAATGGCTAGGCCTCCTTTGTCTATTCGGGTGTTTGTCAGCAATGGTAACACTTAAAACAAACCTTACTTCAGAGACTACCAAATCCTACATAATACTACGCAAAATTCATTTCTCATATGTTATTTTCTTTTATTTATGTGATGTATTTCATTTTCTTTTTATGCCTATTAACATTTTTTATCAGTTTCGTGTAGCCTTTTGTGACATTCCTCTCTTGAAAAACCAAATAACCTCCGCTTAGGCCGAGGTTTAGCGCTGAACGCAAAAAAAGATGTCCTAAAGCCATCCATGGCTTCTGTGACATCTTGTCCAGGCAATCTATTCTGTTCAGTCCTAGAAGAAGAGCTTGAAGATCACTCCCGCCAGCACAGCACTGATCGGAATCGTAATGAACCAGGTGACCACGATCCGTCCGGCCACTCCCCATTTGACAGCGGAGAAGCGCTTGGCTGAACCTACACCCAGAATCGATGAGGTGATCGCGTGGGTTGTACTTACCGGCAGATGCAGCAGCGTAGCCGTGAAAATAACAGAGGCCGCCGAAATATCCGCCGCGAAGCCGTTGATCGGCTCGATTTTGAAAATCTTCGTGCCCATCGTCTTAATAATCTTCCAGCCGCCGATCGACGTTCCGAGTGCCATGGATGTAGCCGCTGCAATCTTAACCCAGAGCGGAACCTCCATCGTATCCAGCCGTCCCGAGGTGACGAGGGCAAAGGTAATGATCCCCATCGCCTTCTGCGCGTCATTCGTACCATGGGTGAAGGATTGCAGTGCGGCCGTCACGATCTGCATCGAACGGAAGCCCTTGTTGACCGTATGCGGACTCTTCTTTGCGAAGATCCACTTCAGAATCGTCATCACGATATACCCGATTACAAAAGCGATCAGCGGGGAGAAAATCAGCCCCTCTACGATCTCAATGAACCCGCTCCATTTGATATGCTCTGTACCTGCCCCGACATACACCGCCCCGGCTAACGCACCGATAAGCGCATGGGAGGAGGACGAAGGAATACCCAGCCACCAGGTCACAAGATTCCAGATAATTGCCGCAATGAGCGTCGCTGTGACAATGTCTATCCCGTTGTCCAGCAGGGTCGGATCGGTAATGCTGCCCCCGATCTTCTTCGCCACGCCGGTGAACATCAAGGCGCCGATAAAGTTCATCGAAGCGGCCAGCATGATGGCTGTACGCGGCTTCAGCGCACGGGTTGAGACAGAGGTAGCAATCGCATTGGCAGTATCATGGAAGCCGTTGATGAAGTCGAACGCCAGCGCAAGAAAGATAACAAAAGCTAGTACATATATAGATGTATCCATATTTGAGGCCCCTTATGAGTTACGCATGATGATCGATTCCAGCATGTTGGCTACGTCTTCACATTTATCCGTGGTGGTCTCGAGCCGCTCATACAATTCTTTGCGCTTAATCAGCTCAATCGGGTCCTTCACAGTCTCGAACAGGGCCTTGGTGCAGATACGCAGGACTTCGTCGCCCTGGTTCTCCAGATCATTCAGACGGATGGTGTATTCGCGGATCGCCAGCAGCTTCTTCTGGGAGAGCAAATGAACCGCCTTCTGGATCTCGTATGCACTCTGGCGGAGAATCTCTGCGAACTGAACAATATACTCATCCGCATCCAGCAGGTTATACATATAGAAACGCGAGGCAGAAGCCTCCAGCCCATCAATGACATCGTCCATGCTTGTGATCAGATCCATGATGTCGTCCCGTTCCAGCGGCGTAATGAACGTCTTGTTCAATTCCTTGATGACAGTGTGTGTGTAGGTATCGCACTGGGATTCGTATTTCTTCATCTCCCCGGCGAAATTCTCCACATTGCCCTGGAGAGTTGAGATATTCTGAGCGAAATAATCCGCCGCCTGAACAATGGTGTCAGCCATGTTTTCCAGCGTCTCAAAGAATATATCCTTTTTTCTGAGCCTCATTAGCTTTATACCCCTTTACATGAAATTGCCGTAAAAAAATGCAGCCATCCAAATGTAAATGCATGAAAATGAATGACAACCCTTGTTATCTTATCATATCGACAGAAGGGATAGAAGACAAAAAACCGAACTTTTTTACACTATAATAACAATTCCCTGCAACTTACGAAAATAATCATCCGAACATTCAATCTCCAGCCGGAATTAGGGGGATGCAGGCGCCTGCGGGTATTCGAGATGACTACTGAACGAAGGACTGTTCGGAACGATCAGAATATGGGTAATCCCCGGGAACATCAGCGCCTCCTTGCCGTCCTTCTTCACGAACCGGATGACGTCTCCGGGACTGCGCGACCACTTGCCGTTCATCGCTACGCCGCGCTGTAACAACACCGCTTCTCCCCCCAGCTCCGTATCCACCTGCAGCCGGCCGACATCGTCCAGCACCTTATGGTCCGAACCCATCACGATGATGTTTGCCGCTTCCACCGGACGGTTATTATTCAGATCGAGATGCGGCTTGCCATTCACCCAGCGGGCGTATGTGCGCTGCTCTGCGTTATAATGGTACCCGACATTGTAGCTCTTCAGCAGGAAGTTCACACCCAGCGCAAGCGCTGGGGTGCCCTCCACAGGAATATACTCCGGATCATGGAAAAGAAAACCGGGTACCTTCACGCTCTCCGCATAGCCCAGCTTCGCTGCCCCCTCCCGCAGCTTGGCGGCATTGCTGTACAGGTTATGCGGGGCCTTGCGTTCCTTGTCCCGCCAGAAGTAGGCCCCCGCACGTCCGATTTCGTCCATATCCGCCTTCTTCTGCCGTTGCAGAATGGCATAGGCATCCGGACTGCCTCCGGCATGCACCGTTATGCCGCCATAGCTCTCGCCGATATCCAGCAGGTAAGGGCGGATACTGCGGATCGGCCCAATTTTCACCACCCCGGCATGACTCTGAAAGATACCGATCAGCCGGGTAATTCCGCCTTCGGCCAGCACCTCGTACAGAATATCCGCCTCGCTGATCCCCGACTGCGGGCGGGCCGCCGGGGCATTATTGATCATGACCGCGAGCGGCCGGGGCAGGCTCTCCTCCTCAATCGGCAGGCCTGTTAAGACGGAGACCGCTATTGCCGGGGCTGGAGTTGCTGTCGGCGAAGGCTGCGGAACTTCGGTCGGCTGCGGCTGCGCCGTAGGCGCTACCACCCGCACGGGCTCAGGCGTTGCCTGCTCTTCCCCACAGGCAGAGAGCAGCACGGCGGCAAGGACCAGAGCAGATACAGGACGGGATACATAACGGTTCATCGATATAGACACGTTGTTCCTCCTAATCGTAAGTTACAGCTTGCTTCTCTCGATTCTCTTCTATGAAACTCGCTTCCTTTATTTAATCATAGCTGGCAGAGTTTGTCTTGAGTCAAGTGGAAACGGCAGCACAAAAAGAGTACAGCCCTTATAGCAGCTGTACCCTCTATTCATTCCTATATTAATCAAACATCCAGCAGTTCAGGCTGAGCGTACCGTATTGGTAGGCCTGAATCATTAACTGTGCCGCTCTGCCTTCATCGGCTGCACCCATTACGTAGAAGAGCGGGATGAAATGTTCCTTGCCGTAGGTTGGTACGGCCTCCCTCACATGCGGAGCTTGCTTCTCATACGCATACAGGGAGGGAAGATCCCAGGCCGCAAGCCGCTCTGCAATCCACCCGTCGAAGTCAAGCGCCCATTGCTCCGGCTGATCCTTCTGCTTCAGCAGCCTGAGGTTATGCACCAGACCGCCGCTGCCGATCAGGAGGACACCTTCCTCACGCAGCGGAGCAAGCATCCGTCCGATGTTGTACTGCTCCTCAGGCGAGCGGAGCGAATCCACGGATAAGGCCACGACCGGAATATCCGCCTGCGGGAACATGGTCCTCAGGATGACCCAGGCACCATGATCCAGCCCACGGCCCAGCACGGGCTGATGGGGCAGATTACTATCCTTAAACAGTTCCGAAATACGGCGGCTGAGTGCGGGATCACCTGGAGCAGGATAACTCAGCTGATACATCTCTTCCGGGAACCCGTAGAAATCATGCTGCGTTTCATGCTGTGCGTCCACTGTGATCAGCTGCTCGGGACTATCCCAATGAGCTGAGAAGATCACAATGCCCCGGGGCTTCCCCAGATCCGAACCCAGCCGCTGCAAGAAACGCGTATAGTCGTTATCCTCAAGTACCAGCAGCGGGGAGCCATGCGCAATGAAAAAGGCCGGTAATTTCATAGGGTAAGAGCCTCCATTTCCGGTATGGTCTTCCCCTTTATTTTACAGCTAATTCCCAGCCATTGCGAGTGCCGTTACCGCTCCTATATCATCCAGTTCTGCCATTCCTCCTGCAGATGCTCCTGCTGGTTCATCCAATCCCGGGTACGCTTCAGCACCTGCTCCTGCGCCGGACCCGAAGAGAAGGTATGATCGCCCTGGAAAATAATCTCCTTGTCGCACCGTCCTTCCGGCCGGGTCCAGAACAGCTTCTGGTAGAGGAACGCATAATCTACAGGAATCACATCATCGGAGGTTCCGTGGATGACCAGCACATCGCCGCTGAACTTCCCGGCTTCCTGGAACGGCTGGAAGGCAGCCAGGGAATTGAAGTATACCGGAGTGAACGAATAGCCGGCGTAATCTGCTGAACCGCTCTTCACCGACCGGTCGAAGGCATCCCTGCCGACAATCTTGACGATATCATTGAAGGGATAACCGACAGCTGACCACAGTACAAGGTTCTTCACCCGCCGGTCACGGACACCGGTCAGCAGCGCCACCGCACCGCCCAGACTGTGTCCGATCAGCGTTACACGCTGCGGGTCCACATCGGCCGAGCTGATGCCGTAATCCAGCACCGCCCGGGTCTGCCCGATCATCGACTCCATATCCTCACTGCCGTAATCACCGCTGCTCTCCCCGCAGCCCGCATAATCGAAGCGGATTACCATATAACCATCCTGCGCCAGCTCACGGGCTGCCTTGACGAAGATCCGGTCGACACCGATCCGGCTGCCCACGAAGCCGTGACAGATCACCGCAAGCGGCACCCGGTTCTTGCATCGTCCTGTCCCTGCCCGGTCTGCGGCCGGATAATGTATGCTCGCTGTCAGTTCCTCTCCGTTATGCCGGATGATGATATTCCGTTCCATTGCGGCGTCCTCCCCTGAATGGCTGATTTATTTTAAATTATAATAATTCCGATTAACTTAGTATGATTAATATCTCTATTATAATATCTGTGCTAATTTGTTGTCAATATGCATGAAGCCCGCAGCTTACGTCAGCCCTACCGGAGAAAAGGCCCCTTCCACTCCCGCAGGAGCAAAAGAGGCCCATACCCGCTTAGGCATCACTCAGTCATAGCTGTCGTGAAACATGTCGTGTGTCTCCTGCCGGCCTTCCCAATCCCCGAGCCCGTTCTCCTGGCCCTGCCCCGCAGCATCCCATAGGCTGAAGCCGTCAGAATTGCCCCAGTCCCCCACATCATTAGTCGGTACAGGCGCGGTGCCGTCGTTCACAGCCTTGCCGGGTTCCTGCTTGTTCTCCTGTTCCATAACGCTCCCTGCCTTCCCTCTAGCTATAGTTGGTGAAGCCACCACCTCTTCAGTGTTTACTCTTCCAAAAGGATTATTCAGACCTTCGTGAACGAACGTTGTCCTTGCACACGGCTGGTGCACAAACGTATACTCTAGGTTGAAGGTATCCTGATCACTCAATGCTGGAGGTATAGGTCCACACTATGAAAGTCAAAGCTATGATTAAGCAGAACAACCTGCTGCGGGAGCAGATGACGCCATCTAACCGCTCTTATTACGAAGATATGATTCTGGCGATGCGCGCCAGTTCAGTAGATGCTGTACGTGCAGAGGAGCTGCTGCTGGAGGCGGCTGAGCTGCTGCTGAAGGGACAAGCCAAGGGCAAGAATGCCAAGCAGATTTTTGGCGAGAAGCCCGGTGATTATTTCAAGGACGTGATGGACAGTGTCCCGCCGCGCACACCGCGCAGCCGGCTGAAGAACTCTATGATGATCTCCTGGTCCGCTCTGACCCTGCTGTTCGGGACGATGGGCATTGCCGGCCTGATTACACAGTGGAGCGGCGGTCCGCACGAACTCTTCGGCCAGCTCAGCCTGTTCACGCTGATCGTCGTCGGCGCAGGCTCCATCCTGCTGGTTGATCTGATTATGAAATGGATGGCCTCCCTGTCGGAGGATGACAGTCCGAAGCCCAAGACCTTCGACATTAAGGCCCTGGGCATCTACATCGGAATTGCTGTGATTGCGGTATTCGCCGGCATATTCCTCGATAATCTGTTCCCGGTGATTCCGGTCTCGCCCTGGGTCAGTCTGGCGCTGGCCGCTGCCGGAGGGCTGGGGCTGAAATTCATATTCTTCCCATCTTAGAGCCTGTAACCCACATCCATTCCACACAGGAGGAGACTCGAATGAAAAAGCATGCCGTTCTATCCGCCGCAATCGCCCTGCTCATAGGGCTTCAGGCAGGCGCAGCCGTCCCGGCCGGTGCCGAAGGCAGCGGAAGCAGCCGGACAGGCACTTCCGGTGCAGCTGCAAGCGCTAAGACTGCCAGCCATGCAGAAGCGGTCTATAAGGGCGCGCTGCCGCTGCTGTCCAGCGGTAACCTGCCGGGTACCATTGCCTATATGAAGACGAAGCTGTATGCAGTCACTCCTTATCAGGCGACTGTATTGACGCTGAAGCTGGAGAACCTGCATAAGGCGCTGCTGCCCTCCTGGGAGAAGAAATTCAGCAGCAGCGAGGTCCAGCGGAAGCTCCTCACCGTCTACAGAGGGGGAGTCAGCATGGAGAAGCTGGCTGAGAGTACCGATAACGCCGCTTTGCGCGCCCTGCTGCAAAATGCGGGAGAGAGCGGATACAAGCTGGATACCGCCGAGGGCAGCTTTTACCCAGTGATTGATTATGCGGCTTACCGCAAATACAAGCCTTATGTAACGGAGGATATCAGCAGTTATATTTCCATTATGGCGGCTGAATCAGATCTGCCTTCTTCCAAGGATAACGGGCTGATCATTGCTTGGGGCGAGGTAGCCGACCGTGCGCTGACCCAGGAGCAATTCATCCAGACCTATCCCACATCCAACCGGGTACAGGCCGTCAAGAAGCTGTATAACCAGTATGCTGTGAACACCTTCTACGGCCAGAATAACACCCCGCTCTTCCATTACGATAATCTGGAGATGGATCTGGAGGCGCAGAAGGCCTACACCAGCATCCTGGCCAAGAACAGCACTACCAGTGCTTTCCTGCAGAAGCTTGACGGCTTCATGAAGCTGATGAAGAGTAACGGCTACCTGCTGGACGACGCGGCGGAGCAGTATCTGAAGACTGAGGTGCCTCAGCCGTAGGGGGTTCAATTAAATACCATACAACAAGTGGAAACGGCTTTGCCGTCTGTTCAGGGACGGCACCCGTTTCAGCGAGAAATAGAAGGATAGGTTATCGTGTGAAACATATAATTTCTTATATTTGAACAAAATCACCCTGCGGGTAAATGAGATTACCTGCGTGCCAGCAAATTGTATGCTGTTTTCCACATACATTCAGTCCATGCGCCTGCGCACCAGCAAATGTATGCTGTTTTCCGCATACATTCGAGCCATGCGCCTGCGCGCCAGCAAATGTATGCTGTTTTCCGCATACATTGGGGTCACACGTCTGCATGTGAGCACAATGTATGCTGTTTTTCGCATACATTCGGGCCACACGCCTGCGCGCCACTTATCCACAACATTTCCTAAACAACAAGAAAGCAGCCCCGTCCGCAATCACGCCGGACGGGGCTGCTTCTTATTGGATCAAATCAAATCAGATCAGCATACTGAACAGATTAACATCCTTGTTAATCTCCACATAATCGACGCCCTTCTGCTTCATCCGCTCAATCAGCGGGGCGTAGGCATCGGTAGACATCAGTTCAATGCCGACCAGGGCCGGGCCGTTCTCCTTCTCATTCTTCTTCGTGTACTCGAACCGGGTAATATCATCATCCGGTCCGACCACCTCGGTCAGGAACTCGCGCAGGGCACCCGCACGCTGCGGGAAGTTGACCATGAAGTAATGCTTAAGACCCTCATAGATCAGGGAACGCTCCTTGATCTCCTGCATCCGGTCAATATCGTTGTTGCCGCCGCTGACGATGCAGACCACACTTTTGCCGCGGATCTGATCACGGTACATGTCCAGTGCAGCAATGGGGAGGGAACCGGCAGGCTCCACCACAATGGCGTTCTCGTTATACAGCTCCAGAATAGTGGTACACGCCTTGCCCTCCGGCACCTTCACCACATCATCCAGCAGCTTCGAGCAGATATCGAAGGTCAGGCCGCCGACACGCTTCACCGCCGCGCCGTCCACGAATTTGTTGATCTCCTTCAGGGTGATGACCTCACCGCTCTGCATGGCCTCACTCATCGAAGCCGCGCCGCTGGGCTCCACACCAATAACCTTGGTTGCCGGACTCACCGTCTTGATATAGGTGGCTACACCGGCTGCCAGCCCGCCGCCGCCGATGGTGACGAACACGAAGTCCGCTGGCTTGTCCAGATTCTCCATCACCTCCATGGCAATGGTTCCGTTGCCGGCAATAATACGCGGCTCATCGAACGGGTGAATCAGGGTCATGCTATAGTCAATGCAAGCCTGCAGCGCTTCATCATAAGCATCATCGAAGGTATCCCCCTTCAGAATCACCTCAACGAATTCGCCGCCGAAGCGCCGGACCTGCTTAATCTTCTGATTAGGGGTAGTGCTCGGCATGAATATCTTGCCTTTGATGCCTAGTGCCTTGCAGGAATAAGCCACGCCCTGGGCATGATTTCCCGCGCTGGCGCAGACGATGCCCTTGGCTCTGTCTTCGTCAGACAGACTGCGAATCATATTATAGGCTCCCCGGATTTTGAAGGAGCGTACAATCTGCAGATCCTCACGTTTCAAGTACACATTACAGCCGTATTTGGCCGACAATACCGCATCCAGCTGGAGCGGCGTACGGACGATAACCTCCCGCAGCACATGGTGTGCGCGTACAATATCTTCCATTCCTACGATCCGGTTTTCGCCTTCTCTCATGTTTTCCCCGCCTCACTGTCTCTTTCTTATCGTTTCGCTTCTTGTAACATACTCTTCCAAGGACTTTTTTTCAACCCTTGTCCTCTCCACACAATATAGCATCCACTGAGAGTGGAATCACACTCTATATGATGTATGTCAGCGCCTTCATCCGCACACCCACTCTATCTCATTAACTACATCAAGCTGCACAATAGACAGATTACCTAGCCGAAGGAGTCACACTGGAGTTGAGTAGACTTGCGGTGTAAGCCTACGGCTGCACAGCCTAGTTACTGCGCATTCAATGGGATTTTTCCTTTTAATTTGCTCACACAGCCCACTTCTGGCGTATATAATGGGATTTTTCCCCTTAAGTTGCTCACACGGCCTACTTCTGGCGCATTTAATGGGATTTTTCCCCTTCCCTTCCCTTCCACTTCTAACTCCTTCTCCTATCGTAAACAGAGAACTATTCTTATCCCCCATCCTCTATCCTCTATCTCCCCTTTTCTCCCCTATCCCCCCTTCATCCGACAAACACAAAACGGCCCTGTCATCCATCGGCAGGACCGCCTACACTACTTCTATACCTTAAACCTCGACACCGCACTCAGCAGCTGCGCCGAGCTGAGCTTGATCTCCTCCATCTCCGCTACGATGCTGCCGGACCGCCCGATGATCTGCTCCGCTCCGGCAGCAATGGCTCCCGCTCCTTCTGCCCCCTCATTCGTCGCACTACCCGTCTCGCTGATCGCAGTAAGCATGCTCTGGATGGAAGCCAGCAGCTCTTCCGAGGTGGCGCTGAAGTCCGTCACCAGCTCCTCGATATACCTGGCATCCTCACTGTACCGCTCTCCGGTCTCTTGCATGGCATCGTAGTCCTTCTTCACCTGGCTGTCCATGAAGCCAAGCATACTCTCCGCAGCCTCCACCAGATTGGACACCGCCTGGACTACCGCCCCTGTCACTCCCTGGATCTCAGTCACCGTCTCACGCGAGTTGTCGGCCAGCTTACGGATCTCCTCTGCCACTACAGCGAACCCCCGGCCCGCTTCCCCGGCCCTTGCCGCCTCAATGGAAGCATTCAGCGATAACAGGTTGGTCTGGGCGGCAATCTCCAGAATGGCGCCCGTAAGCGCGCTGATCTGCGAGATTGATCCCGACTGTTCGATGGCCGTGCGCAGCTTCTCTTCGCTAAGCCCGTACACGGTATCCGCCTGTGTGCGGGATTCCCAGGCCCTCTCCTTCAGCCGCTCCGCCCGTACGTTAATTTCTCCGGCGGCTTCCGCCCCCTCCTGAGCTTTGCGGGCAATCCCGTGGATCGCAGCCTCGATCTGGGTCGTGCTGGCATTCATCTCCTCCATCGAGGCGGCGGTCTGCTGCAAGCCTGCCGACAGCTCCTCCGTAACCCCCGAGATATCGGTGATGCTGCCATCCAGCACGAATACGTTCTGCTCTGTATTCTCCACCGCGCCCGAGATACTCTGCGAGCTGTGCAGGATCTCCTGAATCAGCGACTGCTGCGAGGCGATCATATCGTTGAAGCCCTCAGCCAGCACCCCGATCTCGCCTCCTGCGGTTACCCTTGCCCTTACCGACAGGTCCCCCGCCTTCGCCTGCCCGAACGCAGCCGTGAGGAGCGGAAACTGCTTCAGGATACTGCCCGAGACCAGATACAGCAGGACAGACAGCACCGCAATCGAAACCATAATGGAGAGGAAGAAAATCAGCTCGAAGCGCTTCAGCTCAAGCTCCGCATGCTTCTGTGGTACGATCAGCGCGACTGACCACTGGTTAGCCACAGCCGGTGAATAGGATACATAGCTGGGCTCGCCGTCTATGTCCGCCCGGATGACATTTGAGCCCCACTGCAGCATTTTATCGCCGACAGTCTTCCACGATCCGCCCAGGTCAGCCATCTTCTTCAGCAGAATATGATCCGGATTGGGATGATAGATGAAGGTTCCCGTCTCATCAATCAGCACGGCATAGCCGCTGCCTTTATAATTAAAAGCGCCCAGCGCAGCTGTAATCTGCTCAATCGAAATATCTGCACTCGCCACGCCGATCAGCTTGCCTGAAGCATCAAGCAGCGGGGTGCTGACACTGACGACCATTTTGCCTGACCCGGCATCAATATAAGGATTGGTAATCGTTACACGCTTGTTCGCAGCCGCAGCGGAATACCAGCTTCGCTCCTTCAGCACGTAGTCTGCCGGAGGCTCGAATTCATCCTGGGTAATCACCTTGTTCACCGCATCCATACCTATGTATACATTGAGCAAATTCTTATTGTTGTTCTTGATCAGGTTCAGCGTCTGGATCAGCTCCGTGTACCCGTCCGTAGTCTTCAGCGTCTGAGCATCCTTCACCCTCAGAATGAAGTCACGGAGGTAGGCGTTGGCATTGAGCAGTGCCACACTGTCTACAGCAGGCTGCAGCAGGTCATTGACCTGCACCCCGATCGCCCCTTTCTCATACGTCAGCGAGCTCTTCAGCCCGTCCACGATAAGCTGCTTGGCATTGCTGTAGATCACTACAGACACCGTCATGAAAATAACCACCACAGACAGAATCACTGACAAAAACAGCTTGCCGCGAATCCCCATATTACGGAGTGAGCCGATAAGCCCCCTCTCCCTAACCTTCTTACTCTTTCCCAGTGCCATAGACCCTCCCACCTTCCATGTATAAAGACCCGGGGCTATCCCGGATCTTCTCTGTCTTTTCGACTTATTTCTGCAAAAAATCCCTTTATCCCTGTACCGTTTTCCCATAGGCTGTGAAATAAGTGTGACCATGTAAGGTATTTTCTCATAATTATCGAGTTAAGCCTCTTATTTACCCATATCACCGCTTGTTCATGTCAGGTTATTTGCACAAAAAATACTCCCTTGTATCTGCTGTATTCAGCAAACAAAAGGGAGCAGGATCTCTATAACCAATTTTCCAATTCATCTTATCCGGCAATCTGTCGCACTACTGTTCCAGGAGTTCCTGAAACCACTTCAGGTTCAATTCATGGTGTGCTCTGACATTATTCATCATCGATTTTGCCGTATCGTAGATCTTGTCTTGCTTGGCCTCCAGCGCATGGTCGATCTCAGCAATCTTACGCCGTGTCTGCTCTATCTGTATGGCTACAGCCGCCTTGAATTCCCCTGGATCATACTGGTGGGCGAACAGCGTCGTCATATAAAAAGCTAACGTAATATCATCCGTCTGCAGCGAGTACTTGGCCATCAGCGCTTTGAAATGCTCGTCGCCCTGCGGTGTAATCTCATAGATGTATTGCTCGGGATAGTTGTTCACGCTAACGACCTCTACCAGCCGGACCAAGCCTTCGCCCGCTAGCTTCTGGAGGTTGTAATACAGCGATCCCTTCGTCATATGAACAAGATACCTGTAATCCCGCTCCTTGAAGACACTGAGCAATTCATATGCGCTGGATTGTCCGCAATCCTTAAGCAGACCCAGTATAAGTAAGGGTATAATAGCGAATTCCTCTTTCTGTATTTATTGAAAATCACCGAGATGCTCCGCGATCCATTCTCGGAACGTATAAGGCTCCCGGCCAAGAATCGTCAGCACCGTGTCCGTCACGGCGAGCTTATGCTTCAGGGTATACTCCCAGTCCTGTACTCTAAGGGTAATGTATTCTTCAGCGATGTACTTGCTCATATAGGAGCGGAAGTCCGCGATGGTCTGTTCTTCCAGTTCAAGCGATTGTCCCAGTTGCTTAGAGATCTCTGTCAAAATGTTCCGCTGGCTAAGGATATTTGCACCTGTGAGCGTCAAGACCTGCCCGGAGAATCGGTCAAAATCCGTTACAACTACACTGATAACCCCGGCAATATCTTCTTCATGTACGCTCGCCAGCTTAGCCTCCAAGGCCGGTAACCGGATCGTCCCCTTATTGTATCTAAAAAGGTCCCTCCAGTAAATGGTGTTGTGCATGAAGGCCTCGGCCCGGATAAACACATACTGAAAGCCATATGCCTGAATCTGCTCCTCAACCTTCTTATGTTTCATAGCGTTCTCGTTGTAAGCGGCATCCGAGCGGTTGATGGACGCTGAGGATAAGAACACGATGTTGCGGACACCCTTGGCCCGGGCAGCCTGCAGAATCTCCTCAGCATCATCCAGCAGAATCAGGAATAAGGTCTCCACGCCGCGCAGGCTGTCTGACCAGGCGCTGCAATCCTTAATATCCCCGGTGACGATCGTCATGTGACCACTCTGATCGTGCATCAGCTTCTCAGGTGTGCGGGTGAGGGCTTTGAAATTGATATCCTTAGACTTGAGGTAATGTACAACCCGGCTTCCAACGGTTCCAGTTGCTCCAGTAATAAATAACATTAGGAGGACCTCTTTTCAGATAGTTTAGTCTAATTAGACTACATCACATAATATAGTCTAATTAGACTATAATGGCAAGGGGATTTATACGTAGCCCAATTCCACCGCCAATGTGGTCGGTTTTCCGACTACATTCGCCCGTTCACCTGCACCACTGCCCATTGTGGTCGGTTTTTCTATTACATTTGCCCATTCACCCGCGCCACTGCCCATTGTAGTCGGTTTTCCGACTACATTCGCCCATCCACCTGCGCCATCGCCCATTGTGGTCGGTTTTCCGACTACATTCGCCCGTTCACCTGCGCCACTGCCCATTGTGGTCGGTTTTCCGACTACATTCGCCCATCCACCTGCGCCACTGCCCATTGTGGTCGGTTTTCCGACTACATTCGCCCATCCACCTGAGCCACTGCCCATTGTGGTCGGTTTTCCGACTACATTCGCCCATCCATCTGCGCCACTGCCCATTGTGGTCGGTTTTCCGACTACATTTAGCCCGGGCACCTGCGCCACTGCCCATTGTGGTCGGTTTTTCTATTACATTCGGCCTGTGTTCGGTGATATCAGCGAGGTCACTCCTAATCTCCATAAAAAAACACAGCCCCGAAGGACTGTGTCTGGTATTCATCTATAGCGTCTATTGCTTCAGCATCCACTTAAGCAGATCCGGCAGGCTCGCCCACAAGCGCGAGTGCATAATTACATATTCAATCGCTTCATTGGGATCACCCATACCGACATAATCCGGAAGATTATGCGGCAGCCGCTTCATACCCAGCAGGTAATCCGGCACATGCTTGTTCACTCCGCGGGCTATGCGGTAGAGCATTTTGAGCTGCGAGGTAATGCCGTTCTTCTTGAACTCCAGTACAATCCGGTCATAGGCAAAAGCCGCTGCCGCATCCTCTTCACCGTAGTTCTTAATGATCCGCTCTGCTTCTTCAAGCTGGTTGCTATACAGATATACAGCAGTCAGCAGATAGCGGGCACCCGTATTATCATCCTTATTAAGCTCCAGAATATGCTCCAGCATCTCTGTTGCTTCCTCCGCCTTACCGCCGAACCAGCAGGATTCCGCGTAGCTCTGGCAGATGCGGATATAAGGGCGGGTCTCATAGAGCCCCCAGAAGAACCCTTTATGCTTCGTAAAATAAGACTCGCCCAGCTCCCGTCTGCCTGCGGCGATTCCCGCCTTCAGCAGCTCACGGGCGTCCTCCTCATTCTCCGTTTCCTCGGCCAGAATAAGGTAGGCTTCCGGGCTGTCAGGATAGAGCTCCAGCGCCTTCTCCGCGAGCTGGACCCGGCGCTTCGCAGAGGTTGCCTCCATGGCTTGGGCCAGAAGGGTTTGCGCCTTCTCCTGCGGAGTTTCCGCTCCGTTCAGCGCCATCAAATCGTCCGCTTCCCCGGTCATGCCGTATTCCTCGACATAGTTATATATTTCTTTCACCTTGCGGGAGATCGTGGCCGTGGTAATCGCGTATTTGTCCGCCAGCTCCGCCTGCGACAGCATGAAGCCGTACTCCTCAGACAGCAGGTATTCGATCGCCGCACAGAATGAGCCTGTCTTCTTCACGGCCGGCTTGGTCTGGCGGGAGAAGCCGTTCCACAGCAGCAGTGCTTCCAGGATCAGCTCACGGTCATACTGGTCTCTCATGTGCTCGATCAGCTCCAGCGCCAGCTGTTCATGGGCCGGATGCTCCCAGTTCAGCTCCTTCGCCACCATCTTCTTCAGCTTGGGCAGCGTAAGCTTGCCCGCAGCAGGGGCGGCACTTACCGTAGCCGGCTGTTCCTCGTGCACGATTACGCCGGGTATGGTTACAGGTGCTTGCGCCGCTGCATCCCCTGCGTTAACCAGCCGCAGCATCGACTGGGCCGCCGCTCTGTCTTTCTCCATGCAGCATTTCTTATATTTGTTCCCGCTTCCACACGGGCATAAGTCATTTCTTCCTACCTTACTCAAAACTAATTCCCCCTTAAATCAGTAACTGTACATCCGCATAAACATCGCTGTTATTGTACTATTATAGCATTCGTTATGGAATTGTTAAAAAAGGCCTTTCCTTAGAAAGGAAAGACCCTTTATCTGTATATATCCGCACATTTTCCCCCGTACGAGTTGTATTATAGCACTTCTCCTACAACTTGTCAGTCCTTTTTTTGGGACTTTTTTCTCAGACCAGTGCCTTCATTGCGATATCACTGCGGTTCTGTTTGCCCGCAAACGTAATATTCTCCGCACGTGCATAGGCCGATGTACGTGCTTCGGCAATGGTTGCCCCCAGGCCTACCACCCCAAGCACGCGGCCGCCGGTAGTCACCCAGCCGCCATCCCCGCTGCGTGCGGTTCCGGCATGGAAGACCAGCGCAGAGCCGCTGTCTTCCAGCCCGCTGATCGGCACACCCTTCGGGTAAGGCCCGGGATATCCCTCCGAGGCCAGCACCACGCAGACTGCCGCCTCTTCGCTCCACTCGATCGGAATATCGGCGAGTCTGCCTTCGGTCACAGCCAGGAAGATCTCCAGCAGATCGCTTCGCAGCCGGGGAAGAACCACCTGTGTCTCCGGGTCCCCAAAGCGGGCATTGAACTCAATCGTCTTCGGTCTGCCGTCCGGCGAGATCATCAGTCCTGCGAACAGCACTCCGCTGAAGGGACGGCCCTCAGCCACCATCGCTCTGGCTGTCGGCTCAATAATCGTCTCGACCGCTTCACGGATGATCGCTTCATCGATATGCGGCAGCGGGGAATACGTCCCCATGCCTCCCGTATTAGGTCCTTTATCGCCGTCGAATACAGGCTTATGGTCCTGGGCCGCAGCCATCGGCCGCACCGTTTCGCCATCCACGAACGCCAGAATCGACATTTCCTGCCCGGCAAGGAACTCTTCAATGACGACCTGCGCCCCTGCTTCCCCGAAAACCTTGTCGACCATGATCTCCTGAAGGGCCTGCTCCGCTTCCTCACGGGAATACGCCACGGTTACCCCTTTGCCTGCGGCCAGGCCGTCCGCCTTGATGACAATCGGCAGTTCTTGGCTCCGCAGATAAGACAAGGCTGTCTCATAATCGCTGAATTTCTCGTAAGCGGCTGTCGGAATGCTGTATTTATGCAGCAGATCCTTCATGAAGGTCTTGCTGCCCTCAATCTCTGCGGCATTCTTCCGCGGGCCGAATACAGGGATTTCCTGAGCTTCGAAGGCATCCACAATGCCTGCAGCGAGCGGATCATCCGGTCCGATGACCACCAGTCCTACCTTCTTCTCCTTGGCAAAAGCGGTCAGCTTATCGAACTCGAAGACGCCGATCGGCACACATTCCGCAAGCTGCGCAATCCCGGCATTGCCGGGGGCGCAGTAGATTTTACCGGCACGGGGACTGCGGGACAAGCTCCAGATGATCGCATGCTCACGTCCGCCGCCGCCGACTACTAAAATATCCATAAGGCTCTGATCCTCCCCAGCGTGCTAGTGTTTGAAATGGCGTACGCCGGTGAAGACCATGGCAATGCCGTATTCATTGGCAACCTTAATCGATTCCTCGTCCTTGATCGAACCTCCCGGCTGAATAACTGCCGTAATGCCCGCCTTCGCAGCCATTTCCAGGGTATCGCCCATCGGGAAGAAGGCATCTGATGCCAGCACAGCACCCTTCGCTTTCTCGCCTGCTTGTTCAATGGCAATCTTGGCCGCACCGACACGGTTCATCTGTCCTGCACCTACACCGACTGTCATATCGTCAGCCGCCAGCACGATGGCGTTGGACTTCACATGCTTCACAACCTTCCAGCCGAACAACAGCTGCTTCAGCTCTTCTTCGGTAGGCTTGCGGTCAGTTACCACTTGCAATTCCTCAGGATTCACAGAGTGTACGTCGCTCTCCTGCACCACCATTCCCCCTTCAACGGAGGTGACCACAAAGCTGCTCTTGCGGGATGCAGCAGTGCTGAGGTTGCCCAGCTTAAGCAGGCGGATATTCTTTTTCTTCGTCAGGATCTCCAGCGCTTCGTCCGTGAAGCCTGGGGCCAAGACGATTTCGAGGAAAATATCCTTCAGCAGATTAGCCGTGTCCGCATCAATAATCCGGTTGGCTGCCACAATTCCGCCGAAGATGGAGGTAGGGTCCGCATTGTACGCTTTTTGATACGCTTCATAGACGCTTGTGCCCACGCCCACACCGCAAGGATTCATATGCTTCACGGCTACAACGGCAGGCTCTTCGAATTCTTTGACAATCTGGAGCGCTGCGTTCGCGTCATTGATATTGTTGTAGGACAACTCTTTGCCGTGCAGCTGCTCAGCAGCCGTCAGGGTATCCTGCGCCGCCAGCGGCTTGCGGTAGAACGCAGCCTTCTGGTGCGGGTTCTCCCCATAGCGCAGATCCTGAATTTTCTCATAAGTGACCGTATAGCGCTCCGGCAGC
Organism: Paenibacillus sp. FSL P2-0089; assembly: GCF_038595095.1. Classification (NCBI taxonomy): domain Bacteria; kingdom Bacillati; phylum Bacillota; class Bacilli; order Caryophanales; family Paenibacillaceae; genus Paenibacillus; species Paenibacillus sp. FSL P2-0089. Next base: position 411,635 of record NZ_CP152006.1, on the reverse strand, counting down.
GGTTCACCGGTGACATTCGCCAGATAATCGGCAATCAGGGCGTCGTAAGCCGCCGTATGGCGGAAGACTTTGGCCGCAAGACGTTTGCGGGTTGCAAGGGTTGTATCTCCACCGGCGCGTACTTCTTCAAGCACATTCGCATAGTCGGCCGCATCGACCACCACACTGACAAACGCATGGTTCTTCGCCGCAGAACGCAGCATGGTCGGTCCGCCGATATCGATGTTCTCGATAGCCTCTTCATAAGACACATCCGGCTTGGCAATCGTCTCCGCGAACGGATAGAGATTCACCACGACGAGGTCGATGTAATCAAGGCCAAGCTCATTCATCTGACGGGTATGCTCTTCGTTGTCACGAACGGCCAGGAGGCCGCTGTGTACAGCTGGATGCAGGGTTTTGACGCGTCCATCCATGATCTCAGGGAAGCCGGTAACATCAGAGATGCCAATGACCGGAACGCCTTCCTTCGCCAAAAGTGTGCTGGTGCCGCCTGTGGAGATAATTTCTACGCCTAATGCAGACAACTCGCGGCAAAAATCCACGATGCCCTGTTTGTCCGATACGCTGACCAGCGCTCTCTTGATACTCACTTTGAATAGTCCTCCTCTGGATTCACGCTAGATTATTGGGGTGTAGGTTTTAGTTGGATTTTTGTCATCTAATTTCGGCCGGTAAGCACGTAGCGGGGCAGTAGTTGGATAATATACACTTAAATAACGCCAGATAAGCTAAATAACTCGATTGGAGTCAGATTACCTGTACTTTTTCCACTTACGCTCCGCTCACCGCATCTATCAGCCAGATTAGTTGGAGAAAATCCACCTGTTACTGTAGCTTAGCTTATTGGGTTGGGAATACTATAACCTTTAAATTAGAATTACCTTGTAACTGTGGATGATTGCCCGGATGAACACTGGATGATTACAGACACGAATCTTGTAGAATAGGGTGGTAATTCAGGTAATCAGGTGTTCTGGTTGTTTCTGGTGTTTCTGTCCTGCTATATATCCTTTTGTGTTTATGCCAGCAAACCTGTATTTTCGCAATTTCAGGCCAAGCCGCCAGATCTTCCGTCAATTACTGCCACTTGTGAAGTATTTCCCGAGAAATATCAGAATCGGCCGGGGTTTGCCAGAAATGTCGTAATTACTCAGTTCTACAGCCGGCACAGGCAGCTATGCAGCAACTTCGCTTAATCGCCAATGGTCGTCATTCTTCCGTTCAATTCTACTTTTCCTGCCGCAAAAGCACTCACTACCTCAGGATACAGCGCGTATTCCACCTGATGGATGCGTGCAGCCAGCGATTCAGCGGTATCTCCAGACTGGACCTCCACGCTGCGCTGGGCGATCACCGGTCCGGTATCCATGCCTCCATCGACAAAATGCACGGTCACGCCAGTCAGCTTCACGCCATACTCCAGCGCCTGCCCGATCGCGTCCTTCCCGGCAAACGCCGGCAGCAGCGAAGGATGAATGTTGATGATCCGTCCGGCATACGGTGCGAGCAGAACAGGGGAGATCAGCCGCATGTAGCCGGCCAGCACCACCAGTCCTATGTTCCGGCGCTGCAATTCAGCCACAATCGCGGCCTCGTACTGCTCCCGGCCCGCGAAGTCCTTCGGCCGCAGCAGCAGAGCAGGAATGCCTGCCTCCTCTGCGCGCTGTGCTACAGGCGCTTCTGGCTTATCCGAGACCAGCAGCTCTATGTTGCCACCGCCCAGCCTGCCCTCCCGCTGTGCCTGGACCAGTGCAGCGAAATTGCTGCCTGTTCCGGAGGCAAAGACAGCGATTCGGCTCCACTCCATCAGACTTCAGCTCCCGTAAAGGTAACGATGCGCTCTCCTTCAGTAACCGTGCCGATCCGGTAAGCCTCTTCCCCGCTCGCCTTAAGCAGCTCCAGCGCACGCTCTCCGTCCGCTTCCGCCACGACCAGCACCAGCCCCACGCCCATATTGAACGTTGTGAACATGTCGCGGTTGCTTACCTGCCCCTTGCTCTGCATCAGGCCGAAGACCGGCTGAATCGGCCAGGAGCCGTAGTTGATCTCTACATTCACATTCTCCGGCAATACGCGCGGTATGTTCTCGATGAACCCGCCGCCGGTAATATGGGCCATACCCTTGACCGGAAGCTGTTCGAGCAGAGCGAGCAGCGGCTTCACGTAGATCCGGGTTGGGGCCAGCAGAACATCCGCCAGCGGCGCTCCCAGCTCCGGCACAACCTCATCCAGGCCGTAACCGTCTTCCTCCAGCAGCAGCTTGCGCACCAGCGAGAAGCCGTTGCTGTGAATCCCGCTCGAAGCCAGTCCGATCACTGTGTCTCCTGGAGCAATGTCTGCTCCGGTTACCAGCTTCGCCTTATCGGCCACACCGACGGTGAATCCGGCGATATCATATTCGCCTGCCGCATACATGCCCGGCATCTCGGCGGTCTCGCCGCCGATCAGCGCGCAGCCCGCCTGATGGCAGCCTTCGGCGATCCCGGAGACAATGGCTTCAATCTTCTCCGGCACGACCTTATCGCAGGCCAGATAATCGAGGAAGAACAGCGGCTCAGCGCCCTGTACCACGATGTCATTCACGCACATGGCGACCGCATCGATGCCAATCGTGTCGTGGCGGTCAGCCGCGAACGCGATCTTCAGCTTCGTGCCCACACCGTCTGTTCCCGATACGAGAACCGGCTCTTCGTACTTGTCCTTATTCAGGCCGAACAGGGCGCCGAAGCCGCCCAGCTCCGTCATCACTTCCGGACGGTATGTGCGCTTCACATGCTTCTTCATGCGTTCTACTGCTTCATTGCCAGCCGCAATATCCACTCCGGCTTTCTTGTACGCTTCTGACACTTTTGGACACCTCATTTAAGTTAGTTTAGAGCGCGTGTTCGGGGCGGCAGGGATTTGGTTCGGTTGGTGGTTATATTCGTCATTCCGAGGAACATTTGGACTTCCGGCCGCTGTTATATTTGGATTTCCTTGATTTGAACCGCTGATCGCGGTAGAAATCCAAATAGCGTATGCTTCCGAAGCGAGCTTTCCTGCGGAAAGCTTTCAGGCGAACGCTATCGCTCCTACAGTTCCAAATTTCCTCTCCATGACTCCCACCACCGGGTTTTCAAACCCATACCGCAAGCCGAAATTTTGCGCCTTGCACAGCGGCAAGGGGTCGGCGTTGTGGGCGAAGCCCAGCGCCTCCTTAGGCAACCGCTCCCCCGACTTTGCGATAGCAAACAGGACGGGGGCGGGAGCTAGGCCCGCACGGGGCGAAGCCGTGCGGTCTCTAGGGCGACAGAACCTCCGGATTTGCGCAGCAAACAGGACGGGTTCTGCAGGCCTTGCCGCACGGAGCGAAGCCGTGCGTTCCTTAAGGCGACAGAACCTCCGATTTTGCGACAGCAAACAGGGCTGGTTCTGGGGCACTTCCTCGCACGGGGCGAAGCCGTGCGTTCCCAAGGGCGACAGAACCTCCGATTTTGCGCAGCAAACAGGACAGATTCTGGAGCCAGAGGGCCCGGCGGACCGCAGGCCGCCGGGGGTGCAGCGCCGTGAAGCGTGTCCCGGCCGTGCGCAGCACACAGGGACAAAGCGGGCACCCGCACCCACGCCCACTTAGCAAGTTTAGAGCAGACTCAGGCCGCCAAACTTTCGGGTGGCCGGAGGGCAGCGCCCTCCGGGGTCCCCCTTCGCAAGGGGGATTTAGGGGGATGGGCACCAGATGTTAACAGCTGCATCCGTCCTTCTCTTCCCCGCCGAAATCCACCTGCGTCGGGTAATCATTGTCGAAGCAGGACAGGCAGAGGCCGCCTTTGTAGTCGTCACTATTATAGCCGCCGATGGACTGGATCAGTCCGTCAGGGGAGAGGAACGCCAGGGAATCGGCGTTGATCTCCTCGCACATCTCGGCGATGGTCTTGTAAGAAGCGATCAGCTCGCGGCGGTCCGGGGTATCGATGCCATAGAAGCATGGATTCTTGAACGGCGGCGAGGTAATACGCACGTGGACCTCTACGGCTCCGGCTTCGCGCAGCAGGTTGACGATCCGGCGCGAGGTCGTGCCGCGCACGATGGAATCGTCGATCATCACTACGCGCTGGCCTTCCACGACGCGGCGTACCGCGCTGAGCTTCATCTTCACGCCCTGCTCACGCAGCTCCTGGCTGGGCTGGATGAACGTGCGGCCGGTATACTTGTTCTTGATCAGCCCCAGCTCGTACGGGATGCCCGTCTGCTCGGCATAGCCGATGGCGGCGGAGATACTGGAATCCGGCACGCCGGTGACAATATCCGCATCCACGAAGGCTTCGAGCGCCATGCGGCTACCCATGCGCTTGCGCGCGGAGTGCAGGTTGGAGCCGTTCAGATCACTGTCCGGGCGGGCGAAGTAGATGTACTCCATCGCGCACAGCGCTTTGCGTTTAGGCTCGGCGAAGCGTTCTTCACGGAAGCCGTTCTGGTCCAGCACCAACAGTTCACCAGGTTCAATATCACGCACCAGTTGGGCACCGATTACTTCAAGCGCACACGACTCGGAAGCGAAGACATAGGCTTCGCCCAGACGGCCCATCACAAGCGGACGGAGTCCGTGGGTGTCTGATGCGACAATCAGCTTGTCATTGGTCATCAAGAGGAAGGCGAAGCCGCCGACCAGCTGCGACAAGGCATCCTTCGTCGCTTCGACAAAATCCTTCTGCGAACGCGCAATCAGATGCGCCAGCACCTCGGTATCACTGGTCGTCTGGAAGATCGAGCCGCCCTGCTCCAGCTGCTTGCGGATCAGCGGTTCGTTAACGATATTGCCGTTCGTGGCAATCGCCAGATCGCCGTCACGGTATTTGAAGACCAGCGGCTGCGCATTGGTCAGCCGGCTGTCTCCGCTGGTGGAGTAACGCACATGGCCGATGGACATGTCTCCCACCAGCGATGCGATCTTGTCTTTGTCGAAGACTTCCTTCACCAGGCCCATGCCGCGGTGATAGTTGAAGTCGCGTCCATCCGCCACGCAGATGCCCGCGCTCTCTTCCCCGCGATGCTGCAGAGCATGCAGGCCGTAGTAGGACATGGAAGCGGCTTCCGGGTGTCCGAAGACCCCGAAGACGCCGCATTCCTCTTTTAATGTGTCAAAAATATCTCCCGAGCCCGTTCCTTCGTTGTAAAAGTCGCCGGTCCACAGGATAGGGGCTTCCTGCTTGTTCCCGGTCTTTATTTCATAAGACATGGAATAGCATCCTCCCAAATGGTCTTGAGTTCAGTAACGGCTTCATCCAGTGCAGCCGCGCCGTCCAGCGCCACACGCAGGCGGTCCCCGCCAACGGTTCCAATGATCTCAACAGGTACGCCGTAGACGGCAACTGCAGCCTTCAGCTCTTCTGCACGATCAGGTGCCGAAGTCAGGAGGATACGGGACTGACTCTCGCTGAACAGTGCTACATCCTGGCGAAGTCCGCCGGCAGACAGCTCAATATTCGCTCCAATGCTTCCGCTGATGCAGCTCTCAGCAAGTGCTCCGGCAAGGCCGCCTTCCGACAAGTCATGCGCCGAACGGACCAGACCGCTGCGGATCACAGCAAGCACAGCATCCAGCAGCTTGCGCTCTGTCGCCAGATCAAGCTCCGGCGGACGGCCTTCAGTCAAGCCGTGAACGGCATACTGGAATTCACTGCCGCCCAGCTCTGCCTTCGTAACGCCCAGCAGTAGTACAGCATCGCCTTCCTGCTTGAAGGCCTGGGTTGTAATATGATCGGTATCTTCAATGAGACCTACCATACCGACAACCGGTGTCGGGTAGATAGCTCCCGAAGCATTCTCATTGTACAAGCTGACATTTCCGCCGATGACCGGCGTATCCAGCACCCGGCAGGCTTCCGCCATACCGTCTACCGCACGCTCCATCTGCCAGAAGATCTCCGGCTTCTCCGGGCTGCCGAAGTTCAGGTTGTCCGTTATCGCCAGCGGCTGGGCACCGGAGCAGACGATATTACGCGCCGCTTCGCTGACAGCAATGCGTCCGCCCACTTCAGGGTCCAGATAGACATAACGGCCGTTGCAGTCCGTAGTCATCGCCAGACCTTTGCGGGTACCATGAATGGTAACCACCGCTGCATCGGAACCGGGACGAACCGCCGTGCTGGTGCGGACCATATAATCGTATTGATTGTATACCCATGCTTTGCTTGCTACGGTAGGCGATCCCAGTACGGTGCGCAGCGCGCCGCCCAGATCAGTCACTTCCTCATAACGCAGTGTATCAATCGCTGCATTCTCCTCGTAGTAAGCAGGAACCGCAGACGGTTTGTTATAGATTGGACATTCATCCACCAACGCCTTGACCGGCATATCGCCGACCACTTCGCCGTGATGGAACAGCTTCAGGCGGCCATCATCGGTCACCTTCCCCACCTTGCGGCAGATCACGCCCCAGCGATCGAAGATCTCCTGCGCCTGGGCCTCATCCTTAGGCTCCACCACGAACAGCATCCGCTCCTGGGATTCCGAGAGCATCATTTCATACGGGGTCATCCCGTCTTCACGCTGCGGCACCTGATCCAGATACAGCTCCAGACCATTACCCGCCTTGCTCGCCATTTCCGCGCTGGAGCAGGTCAGTCCAGCTGCTCCCATATCCTGAATGCCGAGGACGATGCCGCTGTCGATCAGCTCCAGGCAGGATTCCATCACCAGCTTCTCCATGAACGGATCGCCGACCTGAACTGCTGTCTTCTTGGCTTCAGATTCTTCACTCAGCTCCACAGAGGCGAAGGTCGCACCATGAATGCCGTCACGGCCAGTAGGCGGACCTACGTAGAACACGGGGTTACCTACCCCTTTGGCGACACCGCGCTGGATTTTATCATGGTCAATCAGACCGACACACATTGCGTTCACCAGCGGGTTGCCGTCATAGCTGTTGTCGAACATAATTTCCCCGCCGACAGTAGGGATGCCGATACAGTTGCCGTAGCCTGCGATCCCGGACACAACATGCTCGAACAGATATTTGACCCGGTCGCTCTCAAGCTTCCCGAACCGCAGGGAGTTCAGCAGCGCCACCGGTCTTGCACCCATGGAGAAAATATCGCGGATAATCCCGCCCACCCCGGTCGCCGCGCCCTGATAAGGCTCTACCGCCGACGGATGGTTGTGGCTTTCGATTTTGAAGACAACGGCCTGGTTATCACCGATGTCCACGATGCCCGCGCCTTCGCCCGGTCCCATCAGCACCTTAGGCCCGCTTGTCGGGAAGCGGCTCAGCAGCGGCTTGGAGTTCTTATATGCACAGTGCTCAGACCACATGACGCTGAACACACCGATTTCTGTATAGTTGGGTTTACGTCCCATGAAGGAGGTAATGAGCTCATATTCGCTGTCTGATACACCGAACTGACTGTAGATTTTCTGCTCCGCGATCTGCTCTGCGGTCGGCTCCTTAGCGGATACTTGCTGCGTCATAACGATCCCTCCATGTCTTGAGAATGGATGTGAACATCCGTTTGCCGTCTTCCGAGCCCAGCAGGCTATTCGCTGCACGCTCCGGGTGAGGCATCATGCCGACTACATTGCCCGCCCTATTACTGACTCCGGCAATATCGGCCACCGAACCGTTCGGGTTGTCACTGTAGGTAAAAACGATCTGATTATTCGCGTGCAGCTCTGCGAGCGTCTCTTCATCACAATAATAATTGCCTTCGCCATGCGCGATCGGAATGACGATCTCTTCATCCTTCGCATAGTCAATAGTAAACGGGGTTGTGTTATTAACGACCTTAAGCACTGTGTCATGACAACGGAACTTCATCGACATGTTGCGGCGCAGCGCGCCCGGCAGAAGACCTGCTTCGGTCAGAATCTGGAACCCGTTGCAGATACCAAGCACGAACTTGCCCTGCTCTGCCGCCTTAGCCACTTCAGCCATTACTGGAGCGAACCGGGAGATTGCGCCGCAGCGCAGATAGTCACCATAAGAGAAGCCGCCAGGCACGAGAATGCAGTCATACGCCGACAGGTCTGTCGCTGTATGCCATACATAATCTACTGGTTCGCCGAGGCTGTCTTCTACTGCCTTGTAGCAGTCAATGTCACAATTGGAGCCTGGAAAGACAAGTACCGCAAATTTCATGACGTTTAGTCCTCCAATTCGTAGCGGTAATCCTCGATCACCGTGTTGGCCAGCAGCTTCTCGCACATTTCCTTCAGGCGTCCTTCCGCTTCTGCGCGGTTATCGGTATCGAGGGTCAGCTCCATATATTTGCCGATACGCAGACTTTCAACTTCCTGGAATCCAACGGAATGCAGCGCCCCTTGCACGGCTACACCTTGGGGATCGAGCACGCTTTTCTTGATGGTGACGTAGACTGTCGCTTTTAACATACGCTTGTAGTTCCTCCTAGAGTTTAATGAACTGAATTAGGCTTAATGGCAGCTTGCTTAACTGCATAATGTACAACTATATTCTCAATATTCCCGGCAAAATAACTGTAGAGAATGCAATTAAAGTAACTCTACAACGACTTTCCAGTGAGGCGGTGATAGATATCCAGGTACCGGCGCGACGTCTCTTCGACCACCTCAGGCGGCAACGGGTCCGGCTTACTGTTTTTGTCCCAGGAGGAGGCTGACAGGTAGGTGCGAACCGGCTCCTTATCCATGCTGTCGATCTCAATATCCAGTGCGTACTTGTCCTTGGCCCAGAAGCGGGAAGCATCCGGTGTGAAAATCTCGTCGATCAGAATCACCTTGCCGTCCAGCAGCCCGAACTCGAACTTGCAATCTGCCAGGATGATGCCGCGATCGTTACAATATTCTCTGGCAAAAGCGAACAGCTTCAGGCTCTTCTCCTTCAGCTCAAGTGCAAGCTCTGCACCAATCAGCTCCTGCATCTGTTCAAAAGGGATATCCTCATCATGGCCGACATCATTCTTGGCTGCCGGTGTGAAAATCGGTTCGGCCAGCACTGCATTCTTGTGCAGTCCCTTAGGAAGCTCGATTCCGTTCACCTTGCCGGTCTCCTGATACTGCCGCCAGCCGCCGCCTGTAATGCAGCCGCGCACGACACATTCGATATCAATCCGCTGGGCTTTACGGACGACCATGATGCGGTTCTTCAACGCTTCACGGTCCTTTACAATATCCCCTAGCTTGTCCACCTCGATATGCACCACATGGTTCTCGATCAGCTCCTTGGTCTCTCCGAACCAGAAGGCGCTGAGCCGGTTGAGCACGTTGCCTTTGTCCGGCACCGCCGGGTCCAGCACGTAATCGAATGCGGAGATCCGGTCTGTCACAACGATCAGCACCTCATCACCCAAATCGTACAGCTCACGAACCTTGCCTTTGTAGAGCAGCGGCGCATTTATTAGTTCCACGGCAGTGGATACGGCCGATGATGTCATGACCTTTCCTCCCTTGAACAAATGATCTTGCTATAATTTCTCCTTCGGGTTAATAGGGTCACTTCAGAAATTTTGGACTTCCGATCGCTGTTATCCTCAGATTTCCTGATTTGAACCGCTATTTGCGGTTGAAATCCGAGGATAAAGGCGAACGCTGACGCTTCTCCAGTTCCAAAATCCCCTCCGCTCCTCCTTTAACCCCAATATCTAAATTCTCTCCAGCTCATCAGTTCACCACTGACTTACCTTTTTTAAAAATTCAAATGAGCTCCAGCTTGCGGAAGATGGTGTCCACATGCTTCAGATGCCAGGAAGGATTGAACGCATCCTCGATCTCTTCTGCGCTAAGCACGGCCGTGATCTCCGGGGTTGCTTCCACGATGTCACGGAACTGGGTCTGCTCCTCCCAGGCCTGCATCGCACGCGGCTGCACAGTGTCGTACGCCTGTTCACGGCTGAAGCCCTTGTCGATCAGCTTCGTCAGAATACGGCCGGAGAACGGAACGCCGAAGGTACGGTTCATGTTGCGCTTCATATTCTCAGGGAATACGGTCAGGTTCTTCACGATATTGCCGAAGCGGTTCAGCATATAGTTGAGCAGCATGGTCGCATCCGGCAGGATAATCCGTTCCACGGAGGAATGCGAGATATCGCGTTCGTGCCACAGCGGCACGTTCTCGTAAGCTGTCATCATATGGCCGCGGATGACGCGCGACAGGCCGGAGATGTTCTCGCAGCCGATCGGATTACGCTTATGCGGCATGGCGGACGAACCCTTTTGACCCTTGGCAAAAGCCTCCTCTACCTCGCGGATCTCACTCTTCTGCAAAGCGCGGATCTCGGTAGCGAACTTGTCGAGGGAAGTGGCAACCAGTGCCAGCGCCGCCATGTATTCCGCGTGACGGTCACGCTGCAGGGTCTGGGTGGAGATTGGTGCCGGGCTGGTGCCCAGCTTGCGGCAGACGAATTCTTCCACGAACGGGTCGATATTGGCATAGGTGCCGACCGCCCCGGAGATTTTACCGAATTGTACGCCGCTGGCGGCATGACGGAAGCGCTCCAGGTTCCGCTTCATTTCCTCATACCACAGCGCCATCTTCAGGCCGAATGTTGTTGGCTCTGCATGTACGCCATGGGTACGGCCCATCATTGGGGTATCCTTGTAGGCGATGGCTTTGTCTTTTAGAATCTCAATGAACCGGATAATATCCTGCTCCAGAATCTCGTTGGCCTGACGCAGCAGATAACCCAGCGCCGTATCGACCACATCTGTCGAGGTTAGTCCGTAATGCACCCATTTGCGCTCTGCGCCAAGACTCTCGGATACTGCACGGGTAAAAGCAATCACATCATGGCGCGTCTCCAGTTCAATCTCATCAATCCGCGCGATGTCGAATTTGGCATCCTTGCGGAGCTTCGCGGCATCCTCATGCGGGATCACTCCCAGCTCGGCCCACGCCTCACAGGCGCAAATCTCAACCTCCAGCCACGCGTTGAATTTATTCTCTTCGGTCCAAATGGCCCGCATCTCAGGTCTGCTGTAACGTTCAATCATAGCTTGTCAGTTCCTCCAAAGGTTAGTTTGCTCTACCCAGGACAATCCGTCGCCGGTATCCTTGCAGAGCAGATTGATATGGCCCATTTTACGGCCGGTTTTGCTCTCGATCTTGCCATATATATGAAGCTTGGGCGATATCCCAAGCCGGGTTGCCTCTTCATTCGCACGGCAGGCTGCCTGAACGGCTCCGTCCAGATGTTGGCCGAGTACATTCACCATCACCACAGGAGTCAGCAGCTTCGTATCGCCCAGGGGCAGATTGCAGATCGCCCGCACATGCTGCTCGAACTGCGAGGTCACGCAGGCATCCATCGTATAATGGCCGGAGTTATGCGGACGCGGTGCCAGCTCATTGACGAACAGCTCTCCATCCTCCGTCACGAACATCTCAACCGCCAGCAGCCCGACCGCCTTCATGCCGGAGACAATCCGCTCGGCCAGCTCGCAGGCCCGCCGCTGAATCTCCTCCGGCACCCGCGCAGGGACAATCGAGAGATGCAGGATATTATCCACATGAATGTTCTCGGCAGGCGGGAAGCTCTTAACCTCCCCCGAGGCACTCCGGGCGGCGATGACCGAAATCTCACATTTGAAGGTGATGAATTTCTCCAGCACCAGCTCCGGTACATCTGCTTGCGCACCCGGCGCGACTTGCCGGAACGCTGCGGCCAGCTCTTCCGGTCTGCGGATCACGGCTTGTCCCTTGCCGTCATATCCTCCTGTGGCTGTCTTCAGCACACAGGGCAGGCCCAGCTCGGCAGCCGCCGCTTCCAGCTCCGCCAGGCTGCCGACCTTGCGGTACGGGGCAACGGGCACGCCGGCCGCCTCGATTGCCGCCTTCTCGCGCAGCCGGTGCTGCGTCGTATACAGCAGCGCGCTGCCCTGCGGCACGTACGATTCCTCCGTCAGCAGCGCGGCTACGCCCGCGTCCACGTTCTCGAACTCGTACGTGATGACGTCGGAGCGCCGCGCCAGCTCGCGCGCGGCGTCCCGGTCATTGTACGCCGCAGTGATCTGCGGCGTAACCTGCCCGCACGGCGCATCCTTTGCCGGGTCCAGCGCCACGAAGCGGTAGCCCATGGCGCTGCCGGACAACGCCATCATGCGCCCGAGCTGCCCGCCGCCGAGCACGCCGATCGTTGCGCCGGGCAGCAGCGTCCGCGGCGGCTGCGCCCCGGTCTCTTCCCGCTCTGCCCCAGCCCCGGCATCTATCGTTCTGCCTTCAGCCTTTATCGCCCGCTCCGCCCCGGCACCTTCAGCTTCGCCTGCAGCCTTTACCGCCCGTTCCACCTCAGCACCGCCCGCTTCGCCTTCAACCTCAGCCCGCTCCGCGCCACCCTCCAGCCGTCCGGCCTTCAGCTCCTCCAGGCTCATAGACTCTCGCTGCTTTCCAGCACCTCTTGCTGATTCGCCTCGCGCCGCAGCTGCACCCGCTGCGCTACCTCCGGCTCGAAAGCGCCGATGATCTGCGCCGCCAGCAGTCCCGCATTGATAGCTCCGGCGCGTCCGATCGCTACCGTCGCTACCGGGATGCCCGCAGGCATCTGCACAATAGACAGCAGCGAATCCATGCCGTTCAAAGCCTTCGACTGTACGGGAACCCCGATAACAGGCAGCGTGGTCTTAGCAGCCACCATGCCCGGCAGATGCGCCGCGCCGCCCGCTCCGGCGATAATGACCCGCAGGCCGCGCTCCGCCGCCTCCTCGGCATAACGGAACATCAGATCCGGTGTGCGGTGTGCGGAGACAACCTTTTTCTCATAAGCTATGCCTAGCTCCTCCAACACCGCACAGGTATGCTCCATCGTTTCATAGTCCGATTTGCTGCCCATAATGACACCTACTTGCACAGACATCGTTCACCCAGCCTTCCATTTCCGTTATAGAGATTTCTCTGATTTCAGTGTGTCCCGTTTCCTGCCAATTCCCGCATGAACCGTGAAAAATAGCCCGGACTCCAGACGCATTCTGCTGCGGGTGGACCCGGACTACTAAGGAATCAGGTGATAACCGCCCGGCAGCTGCATACTCCCCGTCTCTACAGACAGGAGAATGCAGGAACACCGCCCCGGGCTGCGGGGAGGCTATCTGCTGTCGTTCCAGTTATCCTATTTCCTCGTAGTCCGGCAATTTACGGTTACCGGGTAGAAACTTCCGGGCCTTATCCCCGGTTTTATACGAGCTCTTCATAGATTCAGTTTAACAACGCCCTACACATCATGTCAACTTAAACACGAACATTGTCATATCATGTCTGTAAAACGTTCGCTTTTGGGCAATAATGAAAATCTTTTCCCCATTAATCTGTCCAACTACGCATTAAAAAAAGGGGAACGCCGCAGCGTTCCTCTACTAAAGTTACTATTATTTAACAACCAGCACCGGAATGCGCGCACTTTGCACCACATTATGGCTGACGCTGCCCAGAACGAATTCCCGGATACCGCCCAGCCCCCGGCTGCCGATGACGATTACATCTGCACCCTGCTCCTTGGCATAATTCAGAATAATTTCCGCAGGCGATCCCTGCAGCAATTCTACCGTAGCATTCAGACCTTCGGCTTCCAGCCGGCTTTTCACTTCATCCGTAGTCTGGACCGCGAGGTCATAATAATCCTTGTTCACCGATGCCGGCAGAGGCGCGAGCGCTTCCCCGATGAAGAACCGCGGGAATTCAAATGCGTGTACGACGTACAGGGAGGACCCCGGAGTTACCTTAGCCAGCTCAATCGCCCGTTCCAGAGCCTGATTCGAAGCCTTTGAACCGTCATAGGCAAGCAGAATTTTAGAGAATAACATATACGCCACCTCTTTCTATTATTTACATCATTACCAAGCCTGCAAAGGTCTTACCTCAAAAAATATCCATACAGCACCATATTCAGCAGCAGCAGCAGCGGAATTCCGAGTCTGAAGGAAGTATGCCTTGTCTTGTGGCGTTTGCGGTACATGGCAATCAGCACACCCAGCGCACCGCCCATGAACGCCAGCAGAAACAATGTTTTCTCCGGCACCCGATCCCGTCTTTTCCGGGCCTTGTTCTTGTCTTCCGACATCACTACATACCCGATAATGTTGATCAGCGCGAACCACAGCAATACCACCTTGACCATCCTTCCGGCCCCTCCTCCTAGCATCCTATCTGCTCTCTATTATATTACCCTTTCCGGCAAAAAACCAATAACCTCACATCACCGGCCCTGCAACCGCCGCTCTTTCTTGCTCCGCCCGCCTGCGGCTCCGGCTTCCCTGATCCAGAACCAGGACAGCACCGCCGCAAGCACCGCTGCAATAGCGCCCAGCCAGAAGCCTCCGCGCAAACCGTACGCCGCACTCATCCATCCCGCTACAAAAGGACCGCCGGACATGCCGATCGCATACACCGCCTGATAGAACCCCATCGCTGTCGCCCGCTTGAACGGAGCTACCCCGGAGACGGATTTACCCAGCAGCAGCGGGAAGATCAGGCCTTGCATGAACCCGTTTCCGATCTGTGTGGCACATAAGGCGGCAAGCGTTGGCATTGAGGGAATGAGCAGCGTGAACACCGCACTTCCGGCAAAACCGAGCATCAGCGTCCCCCGGTCCCCCAGCCACCGGCCGAACAGCCGCGCACCATAGAGGGTCGCTACCGCATGAGGCAGCATAAAAGCCAGCGTCAGCCAGCCGAGACTTCCCTTGCTCGCGCCAATATAGAGCGCCTGGTTCGGCGTGTAGCCGAACATTGTAATGAACAGCACACAATGGGCCAGCACCGATAACAGTGATACTTTTACCAGCAGCGGCTCCTTCACGACACCGGCCAGATCCTTGAGCTTAATCGCCGTGCGCTTCTCCAGCTGTTGCTCCGGAAGACGGACGACCAGCAGCATCGCGGCCACCGCCACAATCCCACCGATGATGAACGGGGTATTCCAGCCGAAGTGGTCTACGATATAGCCGCTGATCATCATGCTGGTTAACTGGGCAATCACCGTGGTGAACTGGAGCATACCCATAGCCCTGCCCGCCTCTTCTTTCGGAAAATACCCCGCGAACATCACCGAGTACACGACCCACGCCGATGCTGCTATCCCCGAAACCGCCCGCGCCGCCAGCGCCCAGCCCGGATGTGCCCCTGCCAGGAACAGCAGACAGCTCGCTCCGCTTGCGATCAGCCCCAGATAAATGAACGTCCGCCGCCGGTTAAGCACATCTGAACCCATCCCTATCGGCAGCCGGAACAGAATCTGCATCAGGCCGTAAATCCCCAGCACCGCTCCCACCATGACATAAGAAGCTCCCAGATGCTCCACATACGGCGAGAGCACCGGAACATAGATATAAGAAGAGAACCAGAACATAAAGACGATCACCAGAAAATACAACCGGCTGCTCCCCTTCGTACCCGGGGCCTCTGCCGCTTTCGTCACACCCGCTAAACCTTCAGCCGCCGCCACTTCTCCACCTGCCCCACTCTATTTACCGGAGCCCTAACGCCTGACCCCGTATCAATCTTCTACAGTAAAGCATATCTGCCGTCCCTTGGACAGCCTTACTTTGGCTTCCTGCGGCTACTTGCCTTTCTGCTTCGCTTCCATCGCAGCCTTCAGCAGGTCCCCAAGATTGTTGCCGGCACTTTCCGTCTTGCTGTACTGCTGCACCAGCTTCTGCTGCTCGCGTTTGTTGATATGCTTGTGGTCCTTATCCATCGTCTCTGTAATTCCGCAGCCGAGGCACTGCACATACTTCCCGGCCTTGCCTTCCTTCATCTCCATCTTCTTATGGCACTGCGGGCAGCGGCGGTTCGACAGCTGCTTCTCGCCCGCCCGGGTGTAGCCGCAGTCCTCCTTCGGACAGACCAGCAGCTTGCCGCGTTTGGTCTTCTTTTCTAACATCCTTGTTCCACACTCCGGACAATGGCTGTTAGAGACATTATGCGGCTTGTATTCCGCTCCGCTGTTCTTCACCCCGGACACCAGCTCCTGGGCCATACTCCGGATACCCTGTAAAAAAGGCTCCGGGCGCCCCTGCCCGCGCGCAATTCTCTCCAGCTCCGCTTCCCAGCGTGCCGTCAGCTCCGTTGTACGCAGCTGTCCCGAGACCAGCTCAATCAACTGCTTGCCCTTGCCGGTCGGATGCAGCAGATTGCCCTGCCGTTCAATCGTATCCGAGCTGACCAGCTTCTCAATAATATCCGCACGGGTGGCCGGTGTCCCCAGCCCATGCTTCTCCATCTGCGTCAGCAGCGTGGCTTCATTATAACGCTTCGGCGGCTGTGTCCGTCCCGGCTTGATGATGCAGCGCGCAAGCTTCACAGGGTCACCTTCCCGCAGCTCCGGCAGCTTCACACTGCCTGCTGCGGGTTCATCCCCCGCATCCTCCTCGTCGTCATCCGAGCTCATATCTCCGCCGTATACCTCACGCCAGCCTGCATCCTTGATGGTAGTTCCCTTCACATAGAAGCTTTCACCATCTACGGTTACCGTCACAGCTACGGCATCATAACGGGCCGGAGAATAGAACAGGCTGATGAACCGCCTTACGATCAGATCGTAGAGTTTCCGCTCTTCCGCACTCAGCAGATTGAGCAGCACCGTCTGCTCTGTCGGAATAATCGCGTGGTGATCGCTGACCTTGCTGTCATCGACAATCCGCTTCGTAATCGGCAGCGGCTTCCGCAGCAGCGGTCTAGCGAGGGCTGCATAAGGACCGACAGCCACGCTGTCGAGCCTTTCTTTTAGCGTGCCCGTCATATCAGCGGTCAGATAACGGCTGTCTGTACGCGGATAGGTGACCAGCTTATGCTGTTCATACAGCTTTTGGAGCACACTTGAGGTCTGTTTCGCTGAGAAGCCGAATTTACGGTTGGCATCCCGCTGCAGTTCTGTCAGATCATAAGCCAGCGGATGCGGCTCGCTTTTCTCACTCTTCTGCACCTTAGTAATCCGTCCGCTGCGGCCCGTGAGCTTCTCCTTGAGGACCCCCGTCTTCTCCCTGTCAAAAATCCGGCCATCCCCGCCCTGCGCACGCCACCCCGCCTGGAAATTCCCGAAATCCCCAGTCAGCAGGTCATATTCCTGGGAACGGAAGCCGGTAATCTCATTCTCCCGGTCCATAATCATTCCCAGGGTAGGGGTCTGCACACGCCCCGCAGAGAGCGGCGCGCCGAACTTGCAGGTTAAGGCCCGCGTCACATTCAGCCCGATCATCCAATCCGCCTCAGCACGGCAGCGGGCAGATTCATACAGCCGGTCGAAATCCCGTCCAGGCCGCAGCGAAGCGAAGCCTTCTTTAATGGCCTTATCCGTCTGAGAAGAGATCCACAGCCGCCGGAACGGCTTTTTCCAGCCTGCCATATTCATAATCCAGCGGGCCAGCAGCTCACCCTCACGCGCCGCATCCGTTGCTACGATCAGCTCCTCTATATCCTGCCGCTTCATTAACTGCTGCACAGCCTTATATTGCTGGCTGGTCTCGCGCAGCACCTTCAGCTTGGCCTTCTCTGGAAGAATCGGCAGATCCTCCAGCGCCCAGGTTGCATATTTATTGTTATAGTCCTCAGGCTCAGCCAGGCCAACCAGATGCCCCAGCGCCCAGGTCACCACATATTTCGGACCTTCCATATAACTCTTCTGTTTATTCCCACAGCCCAGCACCCGCGCAATCTCACGGGCCACCGACGGCTTCTCTGCCAATACCAATACCTTCATCGTCCAAACCCCTCCCTGTCATCAACAACCTATTATACCATGACATACAAGTCCGCAATTATCATCAGGCCGAATTCCCTTCACTTCAGCTAGACTAGAATCATCCCCCAGCCGAAAGGAGTCACAGCCAATGCCCGCCTCAGAATTGTATAATATTATACCAGTAGGAGTAGTAACGGGAACACAGCAGAACCTGCGACTTGAGATTAGACCCGAATACAGACCTGCCTTGAAGGGGTTAGATGCTTTCAGCCACTGCCAGATCCTGTGGTGGATTCATGAGTTTGCAGATGATAGCTTCCGGGCGACTACTCAGATTGAGCCTCCCTATAATGCGCCGGTAAGCGGTGTTTTTGCGACCCGGTCTCCGGTCCGCCCTAATCCGCTTGGACTCACGGTTGCCCGTATTATATCCGTCGATCTTGATCAGGGAATTGTGGAGGTCAGCGGACTGGATGCTTATCCGGGAACGCCGGTGCTTGATATCAAAGCTTATTTCCCTTCCACCGACCGTGTTCGTCAGGTTAGAGTGCCCGCATGGGCCGCCTCATGGGGGAAGTGGACTGTAGAGTAACCATAAGAGGAGAGGACTTTATGAAGAACAGCCAGCTTATTCTGCAGGCGACCCAATATATCGAAGCGAATCTGAAGCAGCCGCTGTCTGTTCTGACCCTTTCCAGAGAGAGCGGCTATTCCCTGTTCCATTTCATCCGCCTGTTTCAGGGGGTTACCGGACTGACACCAGGCGACTATATAGCAAGACGGAGGATTTCAGAGGCGGCCAGGGATATTCTAGGCAGACCCGAGCGGACCTTTCACGAGATCTCACTGGACTATGCTTATAATGATTACGAGACCTTCACCCGGGCTTTCAAAAGACTGCTGCGCACCACCCCCACCCATATCCGCCATAAGTCTAACCAGGTTATTCCTATGTTTCTCCATCCCTTACAGCCGGCTGATTTACCGCATTGGTCAGAGCAGAAGGGCGCCTCTCCTGACCTGATTGAGCTTGGTGCAATCAGGCTTCAGGGGCCATTCATTACCGTTACGCAAGATCAGTCGGTCATCGGAGCAGCTTGGGAGCAGCTATTCAGCAATCTTCCGGCTATCCCGGACCGCAAGCTTCCAGAGCAGTATTACCAGCTAGGCTATTGGCCGAATAACTATGAGGATAACGGAATCTCCTTTCACATCGCCTGTGAGCTAAACTCCATATCATCTGTACATACCGGCACTAGCGTTCAGGCAAGCTGTGGACAAGCAGTCAACCACCTCCCTATCCACACTCTGCCGCCAGCACGTTATCTTAGATTTAAGCATACAGGGCCATCCGCAGAAGTTTCTGCTACCTACAAATATATCTATGGCGTTTTTCTGCCGAGAACCGATTACCGCCTGAACCTCCCTTATGAATTTGAATACTACGGTCAGGGCTATCTGGGACCCCACCATCCGAACTCCGTAAGTGAAATCTACATTCCGTTAACGCTGCTCTAATCAGCAAAATAACCCCACAAAGTGAGGCTTTAGCTTCGATGATGACTCAGGCCTTTTTCAAAAAAGCCCGCATCTGCACAGCAGACGCGGACAAGGGCTCAGCCTATCTTACCCATTCCCGTTTTCACGGTTCGCGGGTTCATGGAATCACTATAGTGCTCTCAAGATCCTTATGATAAGTTCTCACCGGTTTCCCATTGTCATCCAACAAGAGCTTCAGCTCATTATCCAAAGTGAATGTATACGGTCTGACCGTAATCGTCTTGGGTGGTTGCGGGAAGATATTGTACAGACTATCCACAATAGGATGCTGAACGGCCTTCCTCAAGGCATATCCTTGGGCGGAAGTAGCCACATTACCGGCATCATCCACAAGCTCATAGAATACCTCCGTTGGACCATATTCCCCTGTCTGCTCCGGTGATGCAGGCACTTCCCCTTCACTGGTGATGATCATCCTCATGGCAGCAGGCGTGATGTCCAGACTCTTTACTTTATAATGGAAGGAGTCTTTGCTCGCCCCCTGGCCCGGGGTAAGGTTGATGATTCCCTCCGCAAGTTTCTTCACCGTTACCTGGAACTCAAACGGCTCGGCGATCTGGGCAACCGGTACGCGGATATTTACCTTGAATTCGTCTCCGAGAGCTGATGTATTCCACAACTCTCTCATTTCCAATAAAAGGGTGTTTGGTTGTCCCTGTACGTCTCCTGTAGAAGAAGAACCAAAGCCGAGACGCTCCCCAGATTCCAGGGTAACTTCCGGCAACCCTAGCAGCCCTTTGGTCGATTGGTCAAACTCATCGGTTTTAAAGTTCGTAATCTCCGCCAGCACCCGCTCATCCACTACTCCAGCTCTTTCAAATCCAATGGCCAGCTGAATTCCGTCATAGAATACTTCCGTAACACTTAACGTCACTCCATCTTTGGTAACGCTCATATTAGGCGATGTGGTCAGGCCCTGTTCAGCGGCCAATTTCAGGCCCGGGTTGTCCGTGTGCTTGAATATACTGCTGAAGACAGGAATTTGACTCAAGGTATCGGCCCAGGCCGGGGAGATGAATCCTGCAGTTATCGTACCTAATCCTATCAGGGCGGCTATGCTTGCGGCTGCCAACGTCTTCTTAAGCAATTTGCTTCCTCCTCTGGTCTCCAAATGTTCGATCCGGTTCATAATCTGCTCATTATAGCTATCTACAGGAAGCTCTACTCTTCCGACGCTGCTGCGAATACGTTCCAGCATTTGCTTCTCAGTTTGATTCTGCCACTTCTCCATGAGCACACCCTCCCTTTTCATCCGCTTTTTGCTGAATCAGTTTTTTACGGAGCCGTTCATATTTTTTGCGCAGCGCCGCCGAACTGCTTCCGGTAATCATTGAGATCTCTTCGAAGCTGTATTGTTCAATGACACGAAGGATTAATAGCCCCCGCTCTTCCGAAGTGAGATTTTCAAAAATCCGGTCTACCGGCGACTCCTCCGGCAACGCTTGTTGATTCGTCATCAGTTGCAGCTTATAAAGGGACAGTAACCGGCTGCGGCGCTTACGCCTGCGAAGCTGGTCCAGGCAATGATGATAAGCCACCTTATATAGCCAGGCCGAAAAAGAAACCCGCCGTTCATAACGCCCAAGCTGCTGATACACCTTAACGAATATATCCTGCACAGCATCCTCCGCTTCTTCACGGCTCCTTAAGAGATAGTAGCAATACGTGTAAATCTTTCTTTCATACTCCTTAATTATTGTTGAGAACGCTTGCCTGTCTCCTGCGTGTACCTGATGAATGGCTTCTTCAATCTTATTTGGATTCATTGGGCCCCCGGGGTTGCCTTGCTCCAAAGGAATCACCTCCACTTTCCTTTTACACCTGTATAACGAATGCCAATTGTGTATTTGTGACATATAAGGAAATAGCAAATATGACAAAAGACAGTTCCCCTGAAATTCGAGCAACTGTCTAGATTTAACGCTATGTAAGTCTCCCTCAGACATCAACCTATCTTCTAAGCTTCAGGCAAGCTTCAAAAAAGATCCGCTCCCCGTCTTGCCCGCGCACATATAACCCTTCTTCAGTCAGAGAAGATCGCATAACACTAATCTCCTCAGCATATTTGGCTTCCTGAGCATAGGTGATATGAAGCCCCGTAAGCTCTAACTCCTCCCACTCCTCCAGCGCCAGGGCATCACAACATAAATCTGCATATCGCGCGTTGTTAAGATGTTTGTTGTTATCCAGCCCGCTATATCTTACCTGATAACTGTAAGTCTCCTGCAAGAGAAGTTCGGGTGGAAGGATTACTTTATCCGGCAGACTCCCTACGGAATCTTCTAAATACGGCTCAACAACAATAGGCAAGGCTGACGGACGCAAAATCTTCCGCTTCCCGATATCCACAAGGGCCCAGATCGATCGCGCCGAAGCAAGCTCTACACCTTGGGCGTCATAGATCCGGTAATCCCGCTGCCAGAGCGGTCCTTTGTTTCCTTTACTCCAGGTATGTACCTCAAGAAGCTCACCCGGGGATGGCAGACGCTGCAGATTCAGATCCAGGGTGATGACCATCCAGCCCATGCCCGCCTTGAGCATACTCTCCATACTTAGCCCCAGGCTGCTTACAGCCGAATCCGCAGCACGCTGCATGATATCCAGCAGGAAGGAGAGCTTGCCCCTTGAACGGTAATCCGTGTCACTTGCCTGAACCCTGAACTGCTCTGTCCACAAAAAGCTGCTATGCTTATCCATAACCTTTGGCTCCTTCACCTGTCTATCCCCAATTTTCGGTACCTATCCACATTATTGTACCGGATATCCACATCATTTGGGGAGAAGTATCAAAAAAACTAAATCTATCCACATGTGTATAACTATGCGCCACTTGTAAGAAGACCTGGAATCTACTCACAACCTGTCCACAAGGCTTCCCCGAAAATACAAAAAGACCACTATTGATTTCTCAACAGTGGTCTTGTGTGCTTGGCAACGTCCTACTCTCCCAGGACCCTTCGGTCCAAGTACCATCGGCGCTGGAGGGCTTAACGGTCGTGTTCGGGATGGGTACGTGTGGAACCCCTCCGCTATCGCCACCAAACGGGCATTTACAGCGTAAATGCTTCAGGAAATTGATTCCTGAAAACTGAATCCGAAACGAATCTGCGTTTGCCCTTCTTACGGGGCCCCCGGAAAGTATTCGGAATCCGCTTCGTCAGCGTCATCTTCACTTTTTGGGGTAGCTTTTGGATAAGCCCTCGACCGATTAGTATTGGTCAGCTCCATGCATTACTGCACTTCCACCTCCAACCTATCTACCTCGTCGTCTTCAAGGGGTCTTACTAATTGGGAAATCTCATCTTGAGGGGGGCTTCACGCTTAGATGCTTTCAGCGCTTATCCCGTCCGTACGTAGCTACTCAGCCATGCTCCTGGCGGAACAACTGATGCACCAGCGGTACGTCCATCCCGGTCCTCTCGTACTAAGGACAGCTCCTCTCAAATTTCCTGCGCCCACGACAGATAGGGACCGAACTGTCTCACGACGTTCTGAACCCAGCTCGCGTACCGCTTTAATGGGCGAACAGCCCAACCCTTGGGACCTACTTCAGCCCCAGGATGCGATGAGCCGACATCGAGGTGCCAAACCTCCCCGTCGATGTGGACTCTTGGGGGAGATAAGCCTGTTATCCCCAGGGTAGCTTTTATCCGTTGAGCGATGGCCCTTCCATGCGGTACCACCGGATCACTAAGTCCGACTTTCGTCCCTGCTCGACTTGTAGGTCTCGCAGTCAAGCTCCCTTATGCCTTTGCACTCTGCGAATGATTTCCAACCATTCTGAGGGAACCTTTGAACGCCTCCGTTACTCTTTAGGAGGCGACCGCCCCAGTCAAACTGCCCGCCTGACACGGTCCCCGTACCCGATGAGGGCACTAGGTTAGAACCTAGATACGATCAGGGTGGTATCCCAACGGCGCCTCCGCAGAAGCTTGCGCTCCTGCCTCCACGGCTCCCACCTATCCTGTACAGATCGTACCCAAATTCAATATCAAGCTGCAGTAAAGCTCCATGGGGTCTTTCCGTCTTGTCGCGGGTAACCTGCATCTTCACAGGTATTAAAATTTCACCGGATCTCTCGTTGAGACAGCGCCCAAGTCGTTACGCCATTCGTGCGGGTCAGAATTTACCTGACAAGGAATTTCGCTACCTTAGGACCGTTATAGTTACGGCCGCCGTTTACTGGGGCTTCGGTTCACAGCTTCGGATTGCTCCTAACCGCTCCCCTTAACCTTCCAGCACCGGGCAGGCGTCAGCCCGTATACTTCGCCTTGCGGCTTCGCACAGACCTGTGTTTTTGCTAAACAGTCGCTTGGGCCTTTTCACTGCGGCCCCCTCGGGCTATTCACCCTACCGAGGCACCCCTTCTCCCGAAGTTACGGGGTCATTTTGCCGAGTTCCTTAACGAGAGTTCTTCCGCGCGCCTTAGAATTCTCTTCTCGCCTACCTGTGTCGGTTTGCGGTACGGGCACCTTCTCCTGACTAGAGGCTTTTCTTGGCAGTGTGAGATCATGACCTTCGCTACTATAATTTTCGCTCCCCATCACAGCCCAGCCTTACGATGTGCGGATTTGCCTGCACACCAGCCTCACTGCTTAGACGGACATCCATCAGTCCGCGTCACTACCCTCCTGCGTCACCCCATCGCTCATAGCGGATTACGGTGGTACAGTAATTTCAAACTGTTGTCCTTCGACTACGCCTGTCGGCCTCGCCTTAGGTCCCGACTTACCCTGAGCGGACGAGCCTTCCTCAGGAAACCTTGGGCTTTCGGCGGATCAGATTCTCACTGATCTTTTCGTTACTCATACCGGCATTCTCACTTGTATGCTGTCCAGCGCTCCTTACGGTACACCTTCAACCTACATACAACGCTCCCCTACCCCAGATGCAAAGCATCTAGCCATAGCTTCGGTGGTGTGTTTAGCCCCGTTACATTTTCGGCGCAGAGTCACTCGACCAGTGAGCTATTACGCACTCTTTCAATGGTGGCTGCTTCTAAGCCAACATCCTGGTTGTCTGTGCAACTCCACATCCTTTCCCACTTAACACACACTTGGGGACCTTAGCTGATGGTCTGGGCTGTTTCCCTTTTGACAATGGATCTTAGCACTCACTGTCTGACTCCCGGCAAGAAGTAAATGGCATTCGGAGTTTGACTGAGCTTGGTAACCCTTGCGGGCCCCGCACCCAATCAGTGCTCTACCTCCACCACTCCATTCACCGAGGCTAGCCCTAAAGCTATTTCGGGGAGAACCAGCTATCTCCGAGTTCGATTGGAATTTCTCCGCTACCCCCACCTCATCCCCGCATTTTTCAACATGCGTGGGTTCGGGCCTCCAGTGCGTGTTACCGCACCTTCACCCTGGACAGGGGTAGATCACACGGTTTCGGGTCTACGTCCACATACTTAGTCGCCCTATTCAGACTCGCTTTCGCTGCGGCTCCGGCTTCTCACCTTAACCTTGCATGTTAAACGTAACTCGCCGGTTCATTCTACAAAAGGCACGCCATCACCCATAAAGAGGGCTCTGACTTTTTGTAAGCACACGGTTTCAGGTTCTATTTCACTCCCCTTCCGGGGTGCTTTTCACCTTTCCCTCACGGTACTGTTTCACTATCGGTCGCCAGGTAGTATTTAGCCTTAGCAGATGGTCCTGCTGGATTCATACGGGGTTTCACGTGCCCCGCACTACTCGGGATCCGTCTCGGAGAGAACACAGTTTAGGCTACAGGGCTTTTACCTCTATCGCGGGCCTTTCCAGACCTCTTCGCCTACTCTATTCCTTTGTAACTCCATGTGAGACGTCCCACAACCCCAAGAGGCAAGCCCCTTGGTTTAGGCTGTTCCGCGTTCGCTCGCCGCTACTGACGGAATCACTATTGTTTTCTCTTCCTCAGGGTACTTAGATGTTTCAGTTCCCCTGGTCTGCCTCTGCATTTCCTATGTATTCAGAAATGAGTAACTGCGAATTACCACAGCTGGGTTTCCCCATTCGGACACCCCCGGATCAAAGCTTGCTTACAGCTCCCCGAGGCAGTTTCGTTGTTCGCCACGTCCTTCGTCGGCTCCTGGCGCCTAGGCATCCTCCGTGTGCTCTTAGTAGCTTAACCAATGCGTTTTCCCTAAGGAAAATCGCTAGTATCGCCATTAATATGAAACTTGTTTACACAAGTTCAGCTTAAAGGAATGTTCTAAAACGCAAATTCGTTTCGGTATCCAGTTTTCAAGGATCAAGTTTAAAGATGAGAGCTTAAACTCTCAAAACTGACCAACGAGTGAGTATTCGAACCCAAGGGTTCTATTAGTGGAAGCAAAGCTTCCGATTTGAATGTCTTCATTGCAGAAGACGATTCTCCATAGAAAGGAGGTGATCCAGCCGCACCTTCCGATACGGCTACCTTGTTACGACTTCACCCCAATCATCTACCCCACCTTCGGCGGCTGGCTCCCTTGCGGGTTACCCCACCGACTTCGGGTGTTGTAAACTCTCGTGGTGTGACGGGCGGTGTGTACAAGACCCGGGAACGTATTCACCGCGGCATGCTGATCCGCGATTACTAGCAATTCCGACTTCATGCAGGCGAGTTGCAGCCTGCAATCCGAACTGAGACCGGCTTTGCTGGGATTGGCTCCACCTCGCGGCTTCGCTTCCCGTTGTACCGGCCATTGTAGTACGTGTGTAGCCCAGGTCATAAGGGGCATGATGATTTGACGTCATCCCCACCTTCCTCCGGTTTGTCACCGGCAGTCACTCTAGAGTGCCCAGCTTCACCTGCTGGCAACTAAAGTCAAGGGTTGCGCTCGTTGCGGGACTTAACCCAACATCTCACGACACGAGCTGACGACAACCATGCACCACCTGTCTCAACTTTCCCCGAAGGGCACCTGATGCATCTCTGCTTCGTTAGTTGGATGTCAAGACCTGGTAAGGTTCTTCGCGTTGCTTCGAATTAAACCACATACTCCACTGCTTGTGCGGGTCCCCGTCAATTCCTTTGAGTTTCAGTCTTGCGACCGTACTCCCCAGGCGGAGTGCTTACTGTGTTAACTTCGGCACCAAGGGTATCGAAACCCCTAACACCTAGCACTCATCGTTTACGGCGTGGACTACCAGGGTATCTAATCCTGTTTGCTCCCCACGCTTTCGCGCCTCAGCGTCAGTTACAGCCCAGAAAGTCGCCTTCGCCACTGGTGTTCCTCCACATATCTACGCATTTCACCGCTACACGTGGAATTCCACTTTCCTCTTCTGTACTCAAGTCACCCAGTTTCCAGTGCGACCTCAGGTTGAGCCCAAGGTTTAAACACCAGACTTAAATAACCGCCTGCGCGCGCTTTACGCCCAATAATTCCGGACAACGCTTGCCCCCTACGTATTACCGCGGCTGCTGGCACGTAGTTAGCCGGGGCTTTCTTCTCAGGTACCGTCACTCCGGTAGCAGTTACTCTACCGGACGTTCTTCCCTGGCAACAGAGCTTTACGATCCGAAAACCTTCATCACTCACGCGGCATTGCTCCGTCAGGCTTGCGCCCATTGCGGAAGATTCCCTACTGCTGCCTCCCGTAGGAGTCTGGGCCGTGTCTCAGTCCCAGTGTGGCCGTTCACCCTCTCAGGTCGGCTACGCATCGTCGCCTTGGTGGGCCGTTACCCCACCAACTAGCTAATGCGCCGCAGGCCCATCCCCAAGCAGCAGATTGCTCCGCCTTTCATTCTTCTCTCAGGAGAAAAAAGAAATTATCCGGTATTAGCTACCGTTTCCGGTAGTTATCCCAGGCTTGAGGGCAGGTTGCCTACGTGTTACTCACCCGTCCGCCGCTAAGTCTGAAAGGAAGCAAGCTTCCTCTCAAACTCCGCTCGACTTGCATGTATTAGGCATGCCGCCAGCGTTCGTCCTGAGCCAGGATCAAACTCTCCAAATTGGTATTTAGAAAGAGCGATTGCTCATTTTGAAACATCTGACGAGAATTTACATTCTCATTTTTGGATCTCACCGAAGTGATTTCCAGATACTCACTCGTTGTTCAGTTTTCAAAGATCAAGCTCGTTGTTAGTGTCGATGTCATCGTCACCAGCAACTCTTATAATATATCACGTCCATCTGAGCAATGCAAGCTTTATTTTTGAAATCACTTATTTAAGTAATCTCTCATTTCCTTTGCCGCTCCAACAACGCTTATTTATAATAACCTATCCTTCTATTAAAAAGCAACCTTTATATAAATAAAAATAACCCGCTTAATGACTAAGCGGGTTATTCTCAGATAATGCTATAGTTACAGCTATTCTTAGTAGAATTTCGCTGCAGTATATTTGCTTGCTGATTTGATCAGTTCAGTTGATGCTGTTTTCTTACCCAGACCTGCATCCACTGTAGTATCAATCGTCACCCATTTGCCATTCAGGAACACTTCGTTCCAGGCATGGTATGAAGTTACATAGCTTGTATTCCCCATAACCAACTTGGTTGGAATCCCTTCACTGCGGAGCATAGTAGCGAACAAGGAAGCGTAATCGTAGCAGATACCCTTATTGGTAGCCAGTGTGTTGTCGTTGTTCGGAATATAATCTGTGCTTACGCTGTTGGCCAGAGAGTAGTCATATTTCACGTTAGCTACGATGTAATTGTAGATAGCCTTAACTTTGTCTGCATCTGTGGTCAGACCCTTTGTAAGCTGTGCTGCCTTTTGAACGGATTTATCGGAAGAACTCCACTTTACATTCTGTACAGAGCTCAAATATACGGCATTCACATTGCTCATTGAGAGAGATACAGTCTCGGAAGATAGTACCTTGTATTTGTTACCGGTAGTATTCTCAAGAACGGAGACCTTGTAAGAGCCATTACCTTGTTGCAGCGGGAACGTCTCGGTCGGTTTGGAAGTGTATAAGTTGTAAGTATAGCTGTTATTGTCCTTGGTAATCATGAGCTTCATCTTCTTGTCTTTAGGAACATCGTACGAAACCCCGATAACCCCTTGATCAAGTTGTCCAACATTTAACCAGCTTGAATCTGCATTAGCAGCTTGAGCAGTGCCTGTCTGCACGGAAGTGACGATCACAAAAAGTGTAATCAGCATTAAATAAAACTTCTTCATGGATAAAACCCCTTTCGGTAGCTGGCTGCCATTCTTACGGGAAGGCCCTTTAGCTTTGCGTCCCTACCTTTCGATAGGTTTGCCGTTATCGTATAAGCTTTATCTGTCCAATCTACTGCCACATAATGACAGATTCAGAATGAAAACAAACAAAAAAAGCCTCTTCATTCGGTAACTGGCTGCCATCCATGACGGGAAGGCCCTGTAGCTTTGCGTCCCTACCTTTCGATAGGTTTGCCGTTATCGTGTATTAGCTTTCATAGTTATAGCTTACCATATCTCAATCTATTAGCAAGACCCAAATCACTAGATTCCCGCAAAAATAGACTAAAATTTTATGTTTTTTGACCTTTCTCAGCATTGTCCTATGACAATCAGGTCAACTTTGCATGAATGATGAGTCTGTGGGTAGGGTTGACAAGCGGATCACAGGTAATGAGGGTCAGAATCTTATCATCATCCTTACCCTTCAGTACTGAAATATCGGTAGGCTCTACAATAGATACATCATATACAACATATTTGTATTCCTGTCCGCTTGTAATAACAGTAATGGCATCCCCTTTACCGACCTCATCCAGTCTGTTGAACAGCCGCCCTGCCGTTCTTGACCGATGTGCCGCAATCGCTGCATTGCCTACCGCGCCAATCGGAGCTGTCTCCTTCATATGCGCGGCTGCATGCTTCATATTGGTCTTGGTGGCGCCCTCCAGTACAGGCAGCTTCAGATCGATTTTATCGATTTCAATAATAGCGGTGATTTTGCCTCCCACTTCAAGCTCGGGCGCTGTAGTGGGAACCGGCTCTTCCGCACCAGACTCTTCAGCCAGCAGCTGGGTGACTTCCGCATAAGGCTTGCTCAGATCCTGGCTGGCAGGAGCCGTAGCCGAAGGAACGATTTCACTATAGGCCTGTTCAGCCTCTTCCAGCAGCTTCTGCTGCTGACGGTCCTCGTACCATTCGCTTCCTTTGGGGTAGAGCATAATCAGGACCCCGGCAAGTATAATCAAATAGGATAACTTCCGCATGACAATCGCCTCCGCAATATAGAATAAGTGCTTTCCTCCGAAGAATACGGGCAAGATATACGCTCTCTTTAAAATACCCACTTCCGGCTTCCAAAAAAATTAATGATTACTGTAACAAAGGTAACCAGCACCTTGGCCATCAGCACCTGGACGCCCAGCCGATCAGTCAGCAGATGAATCAGCAGCACCGAAATGCCCAGCACCAGCAGATTCAGCACAATAAATCTCACCAGCTGCATCCGGTCAAAGCGGCCATCCCCGCCTCTGTCCCTTCCCTTGAAGGTCACCTTTTTATTCCAGAAAAAGCTATTGGCCGTCCCGGCACTGTAGGAAATAATCTGTGCAGGGGTGTTAAGCATGCCCAGGGAATGCAGCAGGGTAAATACTGCAAAATCAATGAACGTGTTAAGCAGGCCCACCGCATTGAATTTCAGAAATTGGATCATGCCTGCGCGCCAAGCCTTATCTTGCATAATCGCTTGCCTTCCGCGTGTCTTCGGCCTCTGCCTCCGGGTAGCCTCGGGTCTCGCGTACGATATAAAGCGGTCTATCCTTAGATTCATCATAGATCCGTCCGATGTATTCCCCGATCACGCCCAGCAGCATCAGCACAATGCCGTTAAACAGCAGGTTCACCCCGACAATGGATGCCCAGCCCGGCACAGTCCAAGAGGTGAAGACTTTCTGGAATAAGACCAGAAACAGGTAGATGAAGCTGGAGAAGGACAGGAAGAAGCCGACATAAGAGGCGATTTTGAGCGGCTTGTGCGAGAAGGAGGTGATTCCGTCGAGCGCAAAGCGGATCATTTTTTTGAGCGGATATTTCGTCTCCCCGGCGAAGCGTTCCTCCCGCACATATTCCACCATGGTCTGCCGGAAGCCGACCCAGCTTACCAGCCCCCGTACATAACGGTTCTTCTCCTTCAGGCCGCGCAGCACATCGCAGACCTTACGGTCGATGAGCCGGAAGTCCCCGGTATCTGTGGGAATCTCCACACTGGTCATGCTGCTGAGCAGACGGTAAAAGATTTTGGCTGTCACCTTCTTAAAGAAGGTCTCTCCGTGGCGCTTCAGCCGCTTGGCATAGACTACCTCATAGCCTTCCTTCCACTTGGCGATCATCTGCAGGATGACCTCCGGCGGGTCCTGGAGATCTGCGTCAATCACCACAACAGCCTGGCCTTCAGCATAATCCATACCCGCCGTAATCGCCACCTGATGGCCGAAGTTACGGGAGAAGTCAATCAGCTTGACATGCTCATCCCTATTACTGATTTCGCGCATAATCTCAGCCGTACGGTCCCGGCTGCCGTCATTGACGAACACGAGCTCATAGGAATCCCCGCACTCATCCATTACTTTTTTGAGCCGTTCGTAGGTTATCTGAATGACTTCCTCCTCATTATACATGGGCACAATTACACTATATCTGGCCTTCACAAGGGTTCCTCCTCAATTTATTGTAAGCCACAGCTTCCTTGATGCGCTTCATCAACATCAGCTTTGAGCAACTATGCGGCTCTTACAGTTCCCCTCCTAGAATACCCAGGAAGGGAACCAGCGAAGTACATGAATGATATAACTGCTGTTCACCTGCATGCCGGACAATACCGGATAGAACATTACAAACAGAATGGCGGCGGCCGCAACATAGGCGTACCGCAGATAGTTGGCACCCTGGAACCTGCCGTCAAGCAGCTTCAGGATGTACACAATAGATAGAATCATAAACGGCACCATCGCAAAGTAATGGTACAGGAAGGTCTCACGCGGCACAAGCATCCACGGAACATATTGTGAGAAGAAGCCGATCCAGATCATATACAGGCTCTTGTCCCGGCGCTTCAGGGTGAACCATACAGCCGCCAGCATCGTGAAGATTCCTGTCCACCAGATCAGCGGATTGCCCATCGTTACTATGCTGCTCGCCTTGCCTGCAGGCAAGCCTTCGCCGCCGCTGAAGAACCACACCGGACGCTTCATGAACGGCCACTCCCACCAGGAGGAGGCGAACGGATGTGTAGCTACAAGCTGACTGTGATAGTTGTACATATTCTTCTGGGCATCAATCAGCCCCTTAACGGTGAAGCCCTCTGCCGACGCAGATAGTGAAGGAATGAAGGACAGGCTGTATATGATTCCCGGAATGATGACGAAGAATCCGATGCAGCTAGCCAGCGTGATGATCGTGTTCTTCCAGAAGGACTGATCTGCAGTCCGGCAGGCGGCTTTGAGCTCCTGACCGCTCAGCTTGCCTTCAGCCAGCAGGCGTCCGGCAGCCTTGTATTCTCTGTAGCGTTCAATGAGTACCAGCGCAAGCATAATAGCAAGTCCTGCGCCTCCGTAGATCACGATCCACTTCGAAGCAACCCCGATGCCGAAGAACAGGCCGGACCAGAACAGCGGAGCCAGTGTGGTCCGCAGCGGCACCCGGTAGAAATTCATCGTGAAATACCGCTGCATGAAATAGAACATCAACATAATGAAGAATACACCGTACACATCGATGGTCGATATCCGCGTCTGGGTGAAATGCATGAAGTCCAGAGCGAATAATCCCGCTGCCAGTGCAGCATAGGTGGTCTTACGGAACAACCGAATCGCCATGATATAGATCAGCGGCAGCATCGCAATCCCGAACAAGGTGCCGATGATCCGCCACCCGAACGGATTGACGCCGAACAGCTCCATCCCTACCCCGATCAGCAGCTTGCCAAGCGGCGGATGCGTGTTCTCATAAGGAACAATATTATGATAATGCTCATAAGCCGTACGGGCATGATAGATCTCATCAAAATACGTACTGTTCATGAAATTAGAGTTCTTGGGAATGACGGACTGCTCGTCAAACAGATTGGCCGGCGTTCCTCTTTTAGCTGCTGCTCCCGAATCGGGTGTCACGCTTGCTATCGTCAGAGGAACCTCCGGTGCCCCCTGCTCATAGAAGGCCATCTCATTGAGGGTGAAGCCTGGAGACGTAACCGAGAGCTTGACATATCTTGCAGATACGTTAAGCGGCTGGCTTTTCCAGATGAAGACATTGCCCACATCCTCGCTTACCTCAAGCGGGCTGCTCCAATTATCAGGGGTCTGGCTGAATTCCAGCTGAAACTTCCCTGTTCCGACACCGCCGAACACATTAACCCGCTCCAGTTGATGGGCCTGCCCCAGATCCACATAGAAGCTCTCGCCGCTGGCTGCTGGCTCCCACAGAGTCTCAGGTGCCTTGTTATCTCCCAGATGATAGAGGGCAAGCGCCCCGTATAGCACGGTGATACCGAGCATCCAGATCCAGTCTCTGCGCTTCAGCTTCAGCGGAGAACGGCGCTCAGCAGGGGCAAGCGGCTTGATGCCTTCTGCAAGCAGCAGATCTGCTGCGTACGCCTCCTTGGGGGTAACCGGCTCAGGCAAAAGCTTCGCAGTTCGGCGGATATATACATCGTATCCAATATAGAGCAGATATATCGCAAGAATGATAGTGGTAATAGCTGTAACCAGAACAATGCCGTCAGCCGGCGGATTTCCGCCGGTATTCAGATACGCCAGTGTATAACCAACATTGATGTACTGGGTCAGGGAGAACCCGAGGAACAGGGTCAGGAACCGCCGGTCCCGGCTCTCCATGAAGGCGAATAAGGACAGAATCAGTACCGGATACAAGTAACGCTCATGCATTTTGGTACCGAATACGAAGACAATCGTGATCAGCACCATAGCGATGAAGTAGGACTTGGAGAGATCCTTGCGGTCCTTGGTATTGAAGGAATAATAAGCAGCAAGTGCTACTGCCACCAGGATGAAAATAAAGCCCCATATACGATACGGTATGCCGAGCCAGGTCACATCCAGCGCCGACCACATCGGGTCAGTCAAGGCATACAGATTGAATGCATTCACTGTGGAATACGGATAGGAGGACAGTGTGCTTTTGTAGAGGTTAATCAAGCCTGCAAAACCGCCGTTGTTCCAGAAGAACGGGGCTGCGAGGACAAGGAAAATCCCCAGTCCGTACAGGGCGCCCAGCGCAAGCTGCTTCCAGGCCCGGTGATGGTAGAAGGCAAGCAGCAGCACAGGTGTGAAAATCAGCGCCTGCGGCTTGATTAATGTAGCGACGGCAAAGAAGATCGCTGCACGTACGAAGCGCTTATCGACAACCCCGATCATACTGAGCAGCAGAAAGATGAGGAAAAAGGAATCCGCCTGCCCCCAGGCTGCCGAATCCATCAGCACAGCCGGATTGAACAGGAACAGCATCATCAGCCCCATAGCCAGCCCGGAGCCGAGCCTGGTTCGCGCGCTCTTATAGATAATCCAGCCAAGCACCAGATCCGAGAGCATCGCAGGCAGCTTGAAGAGAACCGTCTCGGCACCTGACCCGCCCGCAAAGTTAAACAATCCGCGCAGCAGGCTAAGCAGGTATAGCACATATAAGTACCCCGGCGGGTAATCGGCGAAATAACCTTCCTCATAGAATTTGCCCGGTCCAAGGTCGGTCAGACGCTGGCCCCAGGCCATGAAGGTGTTCATATCATTCTTATAGCCCTGTGCCGTAAGGCCGATCCAGATCCGCAGGATGAATGCCGCTCCAAACAAAACGTACAGCCAGCGGGTGTAGATTACATCCTCCTGTCTCAGCAGACGCTCACTGCGGAAGGCTCTTGTGTACAGAAAAGCAAAGAACAGGCAGAATACTCCAGAAAGCAGCAGCAGCTTGGCCGGAGACACCTTATGCGGCACTTCCTCCGGCTTGCTTCCGCCGTCCGCATCTGCCGGGGGAGCCTGGGCGCCGCTGTCCAGTGAGATGATATTCGATCCCTCCGGTACTGTATCCAGCTTCTCTACGGACAGATCATCGAAATAGGCCTTACCCTGAATCAGATTGGCATAGCCGCCCAGCGCAGCGCCGATTCCGATCTCGGTCTGCTCCTTGCCGGTCTGGCCGATGAACTCCAGACGCTGCCATTCACCGCCGGTATCGCTGGTAGCGGGATAACCGCCCCCAATGCCTACCGGGAAAATATTGGCTCCGATTCCCCCGCCTGCGGTGCTGGCTATTTTGACGTATCCAGAGATTCTGTAATAGCTATCCGGCAAGACGGTAACGGTCTGCACCCACTTCAGGTGATTGGGCTCCAGATTCTCAATAACCGCCGCTTTGCTGCCGGAATGAACCTCTTCCGACTGAACGGATATGGAGCCCGCCGCATCTCCGGCAATCCACATGTCCTTGGTCCAGCCTGCCGGTGCCCCCTCTTCGCCTTCTTCAAAGCCCGGGTTCTGCAACAAATTCCCTTCGGCATAAATGCTTGTTACAGGAAGAATAAATAATAAGAGCATTAGTATAACGGTTGCCGCTGCACGTACCTTCTTGGTCATCGTTCTACCCTCACCTCGTCAATGTTAATCCAGCCATTACCGCCGGTTATGTATACTTCTGCCTGTATCCCCTGCTCCAGAGTGACCGCAGGAAGTGTGACCTGTTGATAGGCTTCCGCCGCAGGCAGCTCTGTCTCTGCAAGCAGCTTACCGGCTGCCCGGATGCCGATCTTCCCGCCGCTGCCGCCGCTACTGGACATGACGGTCAGTCTGTACTCACCGGCTGATGCAGTGAAAGCCTGCGAAACGATGTTCTCCGTTCCGGGATCAAGATATGCCAGCTTACTCCCGGCGAAGGGGTTGTTGACAGCAACTCCCGTTCCCGCAGAGAAGGACCAGCCCGCCGTCCCTTCTTCAAATCCGCCATTCACAAATTCAAATGCAGCAGTCTTGGGTGTATCTTGAGGCCCGCCATTCTGTTCACTGGTGAGCATTACGCTGTAGTTGGCAAAACGCTTCACTCTGGATCCGGCGCTTGCCGCAGGCGGCGCAGCAGTATTCGCATAGATATATGCGGCATTCGCAGGCACCCTGTTCAGATCATCAAACCTGTATCTTCCAAAGGAAGAGACGCGCTGAAAGGCCTCTCCCGGATTGGCATACTGAACGGACTTCAGGAAATCATGCGGGCTGATCTGTTCATAGAACAGCACATAAATATAAGGCATATTCACCTGGTTCGTAAGATAGACTTCACCGGAGCTGTGTTCCGAAGCATACTGCACAGCCTCCCCTAAGGATTCATAGAAGACTGGACCGATGCGTTCAGGGAACTCGCGGAAATACGTATTGGAGAATAAAATAAACATCATGGCGAACCCGGCCGCGGCCAGGATGGCTATCCCTTTGACTCTGCCTGCCAGCCAGACGAATCCGGTGCTTACCAGCATAATGAACGGATAAAAAATAATATTAATCCGGTTAATATTCACAGTTGTAATCAACGCCATTAGCACCGCCACCAGGAACCATAGCAGCACGGCTCCCCTACCAGCGCTCTCCCTCTCCCGCCGGCTTGCCCACCAGGAATGCAGGAGAACGATCAGGCCGAGCAGTGCAAAAGGCAGCGCCAGCGGGTACGCATACCCGTAAGGAGAGATGGAGTTCCAGGCCAAGCCGTCACTTCCGCTCCACATCAGCTTGCTGAACGCAGTGAGGTTATCCGCAGCCGCCTGCCACAGCCTGCCGCCGAATACGGATGAAATCTCCTCCACGCGCGGGGTCGTGAGCTTCGGAATTGTGAACAGCGGAGTCGCTATATCCTGCATAGCGTAACGGTTAATGATAATAAATAGTAATATAGGCAGCGCCAGTACCGCAAACCATACGAAATTCCAGACCAGGGCACGAGGTCTCAGGACCTTGCTATATAATAGAAGAATTGCCGTACCGAGCGCAAATAGCGGGACGAAGAAGTAGGCTGTTCCATAAGCATACAGCGAGAGGGCCAGCATGCCGGTAAAGGCGTACAGCCACCTTGGATTCGCAAAGGCGCGCAGCAGAAAGTATACGGATATCAAAATCATTGTAGGAAACAGATTCGATTCCAGCGCCCACCTGGACATCATAATATGCCACGGATTGATGGCGATAAAGAACATGGCAACGGTCCCGGCTCCAGGCGAGACCGACAGTCTTTTCATAATGAGATAGAAAAACAGCATGCCCAGTAGTCCCATGATCAGGCTAAGCGCCCTTACAGACAACGGCGTTAGACCGAACAACAGAATGAACGGCATGGACAAGTAGGCATATAGCGCATTCTGTCCGCTCCCCCAGGCGATCAGGTGAATTGGCAGATGAACACCATTCCGGTCCATCCCGTAGTGCAGAATGGCGTAGGCATCATAGCCGATAGAGGCTTCGTCCTGGTTCAGTCCCGGTGGAATAGAAGTTATGTATAGAATACGGACTATTGCCCCAAGCAGGAACAGCAGCACCGGCCAGGGCTGGCTACGGAAGAACTTGTACACTCGATTGAATACACCGGACACCATTTATCACCTCTTCAACAATATAATCTAAATATTGGTTGATGAAAAGGGTAAAACCCAGCTTGTCCCGCGCGGCTCCCCCCCTTAAAAGAATAAAAAGAAAACGGCCCCTTCATATAATGAAGAGACCGCAGAATGTAAGTCAGAATCCATGGAGCTGATTAGCCTTGGCTGCCGATCAGAACATAACGCAGGATGATCAGAATCGCCAGCACCCACATCATCCAGTGGATATCATATTTCTTCTTGCCGGCGATATTCGCTACACAAGCCAGAATCACGTAAGTAACAATCCCGAACGAGATCCCGTTAGCAATGTTATACGTAAACGGCATGATCACGAAGGTCAGGAAGGCCGGAATCGCCAGCACCATGTCCTGGAAGTCAATATCACGGATCGATTGAGCCATGAGTACACCGACAATAATCAGCGCTGCCGCTGTGGCCGGACCAGGGATCAGAGCGACTACCGGAGCCAGGAACAAGGCAAGCAGGAAGCAGATCCCCGTAGTTACTGCAGTCAGACCCGTACGTCCGCCTTCAGCTACACCGGCTGCACTTTCTACATAAGCGGTAGTGGTGGAAGTCCCCAGCATCGCACCGCCCGCAACAGCTACCGCATCTACGAACATGGCATTGCCGACACGCTTTTTGCCCTCTTCAGGGTTCTTCATAATTCCGGCACGTTCAGCAGTACCTACCAGCGTACCGAAGGTATCAAACAGTTCTACGAAGGTAAAAGTGGCAATCGCCGATACGATACCGGTGTGCATAATGCCTTCCCAGTCGAATTCCCAGAAGTTCAGCTGGGTGAAGTCAGGAATCCATGGTGTCTGCGGATTGCTCAATGAACTGAAATCCACAGCCCCCATTAGGATTGCAGCCACGGTAGTCCCGAGAATTCCGAACAGGATGGCGCCACGAACGCGCAGTACCATTAAGATGGAGATCAGCAGCAGGCCGATAATCACGAGCTGAACATTGGTGTTCTCCAGGCTGCCCATATGAATAACCGTTTCAAAGGAGAGTACATCTGTAAATGTATTGGCGGAGATGTCTTTACCGGCTTCAACGCCGATGGTCATCAGTCCGCTGTTCTTCAGGCCGATAATGGTGATAAACATCCCGATCCCGACAGTGATCGCATGCTTCAGGCTGTCAGGAATGGCAGTGAGCAGGATTTGCCGGACCCGGGTAACGGTCAGGAGGATGAAGATAATCCCGGAGATAAATACGGCGGTAAGACCCATCTGCCAGGTGAACTCATGTTCAGTGGTGGCGGAGGATAAGACGACGGAAGCGAAATATGCGTTAAGGCCCATACCAGGTGCCAGAGCGACCGGGAAGTTAATGAATACCCCCATGGCAATGGTGAAAATACCGGCTGCCAGCGCAGTCGCAAGGAATACGGAATACCAGCCCATATCAATGCGGCCGAAGGCAGTCAGAGTGCTTGGATTAACCGACAGAATATAAGCCATTGCCATAAACGTGGTTATACCGGCCATGATCTCTGTACGTACTGTGGTGCCGTTCTCTTTCAATTTGAAAAAGCGGTTCAAATCGTTCTCCCCCTAAGGTTGTATGTTGTGCCAATACAGCAACACAAAAGCCGGCATCTGGGAAGACACCGGCCCGAAAAAGAGATGGCTGCCGGGAATTCCGGACAATCGCCGGAAATCCCAGAACAAGCTGCTCTTCTTAATCGTAGCCAGGTCATTACGGTGACCTCGTAGAGACTTCCGGGCCGATCCCCGGAATTATACGAATATATTTGCTGTAGCGCTTTATCATTTTAGGGGGAGATGACAGCTCTTGTCAATGGTAAATACGAACATTGGCCGTCAGGTTTACACAAATGTTCGTAAATTGAACATTTCTATGACAAATACTGCTTGGTTCAGGGAGAATCCGCCAAACATTGCAGCATAAATGCGGATAGTTCCGCACTAAATTAACTATAATCAAACTCTACATGGATTTGCATACCAAATCTATGTTAATCTGAATGTGCTTAGCGATAAGCATTAAATTTCTAATCAAGTTCCTTATCCGAAAGGGGATGTTTCGATTGGCTACTACTTATATGGTGGTTTCCGTTTAAAACTGCATAGCAGGCATACATCTTAAAAATCAGGCAAACGCCTGGATTATTTGGTATGCCATCCCAAGTAACCTTTCGTGAATATTGCTGTTTGCGGGATACGATGAAGGTCGTATCTTCTTTGCATCTTGATGCCGTAGAACAGCAGCTTCTTATTGAGGCTGCTGTTCCGCGGCATTTTTGCGTCCACCAAACAACAGATAAGGAGC
The DNA here is from genome assembly GCF_038595095.1 of Paenibacillus sp. FSL P2-0089. Taxonomy (NCBI): domain Bacteria; kingdom Bacillati; phylum Bacillota; class Bacilli; order Caryophanales; family Paenibacillaceae; genus Paenibacillus; species Paenibacillus sp. FSL P2-0089. Next base: position 372,642 of record NZ_CP152006.1, on the reverse strand, counting down.
TAACCCAAAACCATGATGGATCTAAAAACCTATGGATACACAGAAATAGAGGAAATCCCATCCGGATTATTGCCTGGCAGAATTACAGAGCTCCGGCGGGAGCGCTTCACGGTAATCACAGAGCGGGGCGAGCTGACCGCTGTACTCAAAGGCACGTTCTATCACAGTGCGGAATCGCGCGGGGACTTCCCGTGCGTCGGCGACTTCGTCCTGCTGCGTCCGAACGAAAGCGGGGAATCGCTCATTACAGCGCTTCTCCCCCGCCGCTCCAAGTTCTCGCGTGCGAATTATTCCGGCCATGCCGCAGAATATACCAGAACCGTTCTGGAACAGGTCGTAGCCGCCAATTTCGACTATGTATTTATTTTGTCTTCCCTGAACAAGGATTTCAATGTCACCCGCATGATGCGTTATTTGACCCAGGCCAGGCAGAGCGGCGGCCAGCCGGTCATCATTCTGACGAAGGCGGATCTCACAGAAGACTACAGCCTCCCGCTGGCAGAATTCCGGCAGAGCATGCCGGATGTTCCCATGCACGCAGTGTGCAGTCATAACGGTCTCGGGCTGAATGAGCTCGATGTCTACCTTGAGCCAGGTTCAACTGTCGTCTTCCTTGGCATGTCCGGAGTCGGCAAATCATCGCTGCTTAACGCCCTGATGGAACGGGATGTTATGAAGGTCAGTGCCGTCCGGGAGGAAGACAGCCGGGGACGGCATACGACGACCCACCGTCAGTTGTTCATGCTCCCCTCGGGAGCAATGGTAATCGATACCCCCGGAATGCGTGAACTTGGATTATTCGACGCTGACGAAGGCATCTCTGCAGGCTTCAGCGATGTGGAGGAACGGTTCGCAGGGTGCCGGTTCCATGACTGCCGCCATGAAGCCGAGCCGGGCTGTGCGGTACTCGCCGCCCTTGCGGACGGTTCCTTGCTGCGTGAACGCTGGGAGCGTTACAACTCACAGCAGCAGGAGAACCGGTTCGTCCAGGACAGAACACACTATCTCAGGGACAAGGATGCCCGCAATCAGTCAGCTGCAATGCAGCGCAAGCAAATGAAGAGAAACGGAGGACGATACAAATGAAGATAAACCAAGATGCTTTATATATTGCTCTATCTCAGCTTTTTAATACAACGATTACCTCTGCGGATTACGAAACGCTACAGTTACACGGCGGAACTGTGGGAGATGTGCAATTGGTCACCGGAACCGCTGCAAGTGCTGCCGGGGAGAGCCTGCCGTTCCGCATCGTGCTGAAAATTCAAAAGAAATGGGAACGTTACAATGACCCGGATTCATGGCGGCGGGAATATGATCTCTACGCTTCTGAGTTGGGAGCGACCTTCAATGATACCTTCCGCTGGCCGGTGTGTTATCACGCGAAGATGAATGATGAAGAGAATGAGTACCAGCTATGGCTGGAATATATCAACGGCATATCCGGCCTAGACCTAACGGGTGATATGTACGAACAGGCGGCAATGGAGCTGGGACGGTATCAAGGCAAATTATACGCAGAGCCTGAGGTGCTGCAAAGTCTGACCAACCTGAGCCATGCAGACCTCATGAAGAATACGTATCTGCACTACCGGTCTTGGCCGGTTGTCTACAACTATATCCGTTCAGAGGAATGCGAATTCCCGCAGCATGTGCGGCAAATGCTCATCGACATCGATGAGCATTCGGACGATATTTTTGCCCGGATTGAAAGCCTGCCTCTGGTGTTATGCCACCGGGACTTCTGGGTAACCAACATCATCTATACTGGCGGAACCATCGCGCTGATCGACTGGGATACCAGCGGCTGGGGCTACCTCGGTGAGGACATCGCCAGCCTGATTGCAGATGAGGTGGATCTTGATCATATGATTGAATACTATCAGCGGTGTGTCCCTGCTTATTACCGGGGCTTCACGGAATATGCGGGAGAGATTGCCCCGCTTGCCGGCCACTGCGTCTACGAATTCATTCTGCTCGTCTTCGGATACCGGCTGGTGGAGGGATATCTTCATGCGGAGGATGATGATAAGAAGACAGAGTGTCTGGATACACTGGAGAAGGTGTATGAGTTGAAGAGCTTGACCCTACAATAAGCTAAGATCCAGGGCATAGGATACACGACATGGTGTAGACCTATGCCCTTTTTCTATGATACAGGGGCAGCGAAAGCTACTGCTGGAGGAGCGACTTGCTTTTCTCAATAAACCACTTCTCTGCACTGGATAGTGTATGTTCAGGATGATAAATCAAGGTTCTGCGGAGTGCAGAATATCCATCCGGCAAAGCTTGATAGTTCAGATAATGGTATTTGAGCGCCAGACTTTCAGGAATGATTCCTATACCGAATCCGTTGCTGCAAATCTCCAACAGTGTTTCGACAATATTCACCTCTGAAATGGATGCGTTATGCACATCGAAATCAGCCATCAGTGACATAAGCGCTTGATACGAGGAGCACTGTTTACTGAACACATAAATAGGCTCTTCACTTAATAATCTGTAGAGAGACTTACCCTTCGTATTCCCCGTAAACACCAATCGGTCTCTTGTCAGCATTTCCGCCAGCATGGATTTACTCTGGTTATAAATTGCATTCTCAAGCTCGGTAATATAAGCAATATTCAATTCTCCCTTGAGGATCTTGGATATTAATTCATCTGTGCTTCCGCTCATTAAGGACAACCTTTTGTTCGGGAATGCCTGATGAAATTCTTTAGCAATATTATTGAGGTGCAGCGGAAAGGAAGACTGCATAATTCCAATCAAAATATGCTCTTCCTTATGGGCGAGGAGCTCTTCTGTTTCTTCCCATAGCAGGATTATTTTTTTGAATTGTGCATATAGCCTTTCCCCATCCGGAGTTAGCTCTACCCCGTAAGAATGCCGGTAGAACAGCTTAGCCTCAAAGTGCTTCTCGATATTCTTAATCTTATTCGTAATATTCGATTGCAGATGATTGAGTTCGTTCGCCGCAGCAGTCATACTTCGCAATTCTGCAACTTTCATAAAAGCTCTCATGTTCTCGATATGCATAGCCTTCTCCTTCGGGTATCAAAAAAAGTAATATCCCCATGCGATTCATGCATTTCAAATGATACTTGAGCCAGATTATACTTAGGTTCACCATAGAAGACAAGGAGCGAAATACAATGAACCATTCAAAAAAAATTAAAGTCGGCATTGTGGGCGGGTCCGTTAATCCTGAAAACTGGGCGATCAAATCACATATTCCTGTGCTGAAGAACAATGAGCAATATGATTTAATGGCAGTCAGCACTTCAAATCCGGCCTCAGCGAAGCAGGCTAAAGAAGTCCTTGATATCAAGTATGCCTATGATCATTATCAGGAGCTTGTCCAGAACCCGGAGATTGATCTCGTAGTTGTGAGTGTCAAGGCTCCATTGCACTATGAAATACTTAAAGAAGCGATTAAGCATCACAAGCATGTATATTCAGAATGGCCGTTAACCAACCATATCCGTCAGTCACAAGAACTCACGATGTTAGCGCAAAATGCCAAGGTTCATAATATCATTGGTCTACAGGCCAGACAGTCCAGCGTGTTGAAGCAGGCTAAAAGCATAATTAATCAGGGGAGATTAGGAAAAATTCTATCTGCGCATATGCAAGTCACCACGCAGGGAAAAGGAAACACAGCAACAAACCGGACAGAATATCAGTTCAATCCGGAAAGCGGGGCAACGCTGCTGGACATCAACGGCGGCCATTCGTTGGACCTTATGACCACACTATTAGGGGAATTCACTCCACTTGCGGCCGTTGCTCAAAGCAGCTTCGGGCAGATTCGCAATATCGAGACTCACCAGAATATTAGGCAAGGCGCACCCAGTAGCTGGGAAGTGATCGGGCTAATAAACAACAGCATCAGCAGCAACGTTTCAATACACGGGGGCGCTCTGCCCGAATTTACGCTATTGATTCGCGGAGAAGCCGGTTCCCTGCGGTTAACACAGGATGCCTCCATGGGTCATCCTCAATTTGGAAACTTAGTGCTGGAAGAATGCCTCCACCCAGATCTTCAGCTCATCAAGTCAAGCAGCGGCTATTCCTTTGAAATCATTGGCAGGGACACCGGGGCAGCCTCTCTGCAAAGCTATTTCGAGTCCATATACCATACTCTGGCGGGAGATATTCACAATGGCTTGGATTCACTTCCTGATTTTGAAGCCGGATACAACATACAATTGTTGATTAACAAAATAAAAGAGCTGAGTGTCCGGTAGCTACCGGATGCTCAGCTCTTATTATTTTATTCCCACTCAATCGTGGCAGGCGGCTTAGAAGTAATATCGTACACGATGCGGTTCACGTTATCTACTTCGTTGACGATGCGGACCGAAATTTTCTCCAGCACATCCCATGGGATACGTGCCCAGTCAGCGGTCATGCCGTCGATGGAGGTTACCGCACGAATGCCTACGGTGTAGGAATAGGTGCGCTCGTCACCCATTACGCCAACACTCTTCATGTTAGGGAGTGCAGTGAAATACTGCCAGATCTCGCGGTCGAGACCCGCCTTGGCAATCTCTTCACGCAAGATATAGTCGGAATCGCGAACGATCTGCAGCTTCTCTTCTGTCACTTCACCCAGCACACGAATCGCCAGACCCGGACCCGGGAAAGGCTGACGCCACACGATCGCATGCGGCATGCCCAGCTCTTCGCCCAGCTTACGGACTTCATCCTTGAAGAGGGTGTTCAGCGGCTCAATCAGACTGAATTTCATATCTTCCGGCAGCCCACCCACATTGTGGTGCGACTTGATCGTCTGCGCCGTTGCTGTTCCGCTCTCTACGATATCGGTATACAGTGTACCTTGAGCCAGGAACGCGAAGTCACCCAGCTTGGCCGATTCTTCGTCGAAGCAATAGATGAACTCGTTGCCGATGATTTTACGTTTCTGTTCGGGATCGGAGACACCGGCCAGCTTGCCGAGGAAGCGGTCACGGGCGTCGATTTTGACCACATGGATATCGAACTTGCCGACAAAAGTCTCCATGACGCTCTCCGCTTCACCTTTGCGCAGAAGGCCGTGGTCGATGAACATACAGGTCAGCTGATCGCCGATCGCACGGTGAATCAGCATCGCCACAACAGAGGAATCCACGCCGCCGCTGAGTGCGCAGAGCACTTTCCGGTCGCCTACCTTGTCACGGATATCCTTAACGGCATCCTCGATGAACGACTCCATCGTCCATTTGCCCTCGCAGCCGCAGACCTCGTACAGGAAGTTCGAGATCATCTCATTCCCCTTCACGGAGTGGCGTACCTCAGGATGGAACTGAACGGCGAAGAATTTGCGTTCATCATTACTCATGGCTGCAATCGGCGCGCTCTCTGTACCGGCATCCAGCTTAAAGCCCTCCGGAAGCTCCACTACATGATCCCCGTGGCTCATCCATACAGTCTGTTTGCTCTCAAGGCCCGCTGCCAGCACGGAGCTGGGTGCGAATTCCACATCGGCTTTGCCGTACTCGCGCTTGGCGGAGCGCTCCACCTTGCCTCCCTGCTGCTGTGCCATCAGTTGCATCCCATAGCAGATTCCGAAGATCGGCAGCCCGAGCTCGTAAATCGCCGGGTCTACATGTGGTGCATTCTCCGCATAGACACTGCTTGGCCCGCCTGAGAATACAATACCTTTGGGTGATAAGGCCTTAATCTTCTCCATCGGTGTATTGTACGGCAGAAGCTCGCTGTATACCCCCAGGTCACGAATTCTGCGCGCGATAAGCTGGTTATACTGTCCCCCGAAATCCAGAACAACGATTATTTCATTTGGCTTGTTCATTACTTGCCTCCCTTGATTATTGGATTCATTATACTCATGGTTAATTCTCAGCGTCAAGGAAATGGGGTCCCTCTGTTTCAAGGTTTTGGGCTGGCTGGCTGCCGATTCACCACTGCCGGGAGCCGGTATCTATGTTATGGAAATACAGGCAAAAATTATAGCCCTGGCTGGCGGTATACAGCGTTACAAGGGAAAGCGTGAATTGGAATGTATTCGGTTTAATACGAAAATAAAAGTCGGGATGCGACTGATGCACCCGACTTATTTTCATTCCTGGGGGTGATAAGGCCTCTGTCTTGTCATGCCTGTTTTTCGCCTACATTTGGTCCAAATACCCAAGTGCCTCCCCAATGTATTCGGTTTTTCACATATATTGGGTCCACTGCCTCTGTGGCTGCCTATTGTATTCGGTTTTTCGCCTACGTTTGGTCCGCGCGCCTCCGCACTGCGCCTATATTTGGTCGCCGCACCGCCCCACAACAAATTGTATTCGGTTTTCTGTGAAATTACGCTAAACAGATGAATGGACGATAGCACGCTGCTCATTTTCATGCTGGAGTTGTGCCTTAATAGACATGTATGTTTTCACATACATTTTGTCTACTCTATGTACCTCTATCCGCGGCAAACGGAAGTCATGATTCCCTATATGAAAAGACGTCCGCTGCAAATGAACGGACGCCGATTCTTGATCAGGTTAGATGGAAGGTGATCATCAGGCACCGGGCCATAAAAGCCTCTGCGTCCATGGTATCGGCAGCGCTGGGGGGCTCGGGGGGTGACGAGGGCAAGGCGGGCGACATCCGCGCAGAGTGCGACAAAGGTAAGGCGCCTCCGGTGGGGACCGACGCCGCTGAAGGCATGGCGTCTCCAGCGGAGCCCGACGCCGCCAAGGGCGCAGCACCGCCAGCAGAGCCCGACGCCGCCAAGGGCGCAGCACCGACACCAGAGTCCGACGCCGGCAAAGGCACGGCGCCTCCAGCAGAGCGCGCGGCCGCTAAAGGCACGCCGCCTCCGGCGCCGCCATACGCCAGGGTCTCCCACTGGCGTACAAACCCCCGGACGGCGGCGCGCAGCCGCCCGTCCTCGATAGCCAGGGAGTCTGCGTACTCCCTGGCGGTAACCCCGGGCAGCGGCGGCCCATAGCGCGCCGCCAGCCCGTGCCAGGCCGCAGCGGCGGCGCGCAGCTGCCGCTCACGGCCAAGCCTGCCGGCGCGTCGCACCGCCGGCAGCAGGGCCAGGCTGCGCCGCCAGCGGATGGCGGCAGCCAGCACCAGCGCCGCCAGCGCGAGCGGCGCAGTGTCCGGTCCGCCCGCCTGCGACAGGGCGGCGGTGAGCGCGTCCGCGTGCAGCGCAGCGGAGCGGCGGGTGTCCGGCGGCGCGGCGGCAGCCGCCGGGTCCGTAGCCGCCGCGCCGAGGGCAGCGGCGGCAGCGGCGGAGGGCGTGGGGTCGAAGAGGACCCAGCCCGCGCCAGGGAAATAGACCTCGACCCAGGCGTGGGCATCGCCGCTGGTCACGCTGTAGCGCTGCGGCACAGAGCCAGGCACGGCGGTTCCCGGGCCGTAGCCCTGGACGTACCGCGCCGGAATGCCGCTGCTGCGCAGCAGGACCGTCATCGCAGTGGCAAAATGCACACAATAGCCCTGACGGGTCCCGAACAGGAAATCATCGGTGAAATCGGCACCGGACGGCGGCACGCGGGTCTTCAGCGAATAGGTGTAGCCGTCCTGAAGATAACCGGCTACAGCTACGGCGGCATCGTAACGGCTCGCCGGAGCTGCGGTAAGATCGCCGGCCAGGGCACGCACTCTGGACGGCAGAGCAGCGGGGAGCTGCAAATACTGGCTGCGTACCCCTTCGGGATCACTCCCCTTCAGCTTCCGCAGCGCTACCGGATCGCTTGGCGGCAGAACAGACTTGACGGTATATTCCGTAACCCCTGCGGAGCTGTAGACTTCCGGCAGGCGGAAGCTGAGCCTGTCCGGGCTGGCCAGTACGTAACCCAGCTGGCTTCCGTCCGCAAGCCGGATGTTCTGTACGTCTGTTATAGCGCCTGCACTGAACAGCGGCATACCTCCAGCGGAAGGCGAGGCCAGCTCAATCCGCTGAATAAATGTCTGGCCCCCGGCTGATGCAGTATCCGCCAGAGCGGGCAGCGCCCCGGACAGCCGGGGCAGATTCAGCGCTGAATACGCGGCTCCGCTCCTGATCCAGCGGCGGCCGTCATAATACGCCATGCTTTCCCCCCGCGAGTAGTAGGGACGGGAAGCAGTGACCGTGAAGGCCGCCTCCCGGCTGGGAGTCAGGGGCATGCCAAGCTCTCTGTCCTCCATACTATAGCCGGTGTTGCCGGTGCCGGGTACGCCTGCCTCCTCCGGTCTTTGCGCCGCTGCCCAGTGCTCCAGCTTGTCCAGCACCGGCTGCAGTGTAACCGGGGCAGCCGGGCGCGCGCCCAGCACTTGCCCGGCCATCCAGGCGGCCAGCGTTACCAGTACAGCTGCCGAGAATGCCCTGGCTCCCCAGCGGGCGTATGGAAGAACAGGCCTTTCTGTCCTCTCTTGCAGGTGGAGCAGCCCGCTTAAAGCCCGCAGCCATAGGATCAGCCCCGCAGTGACCAGGACATCCCCGGAAGTATTAACGGCATAACCCATATCCAGCACCAGCAGATACACCAGCGTTACACCGGTGAACAGCGCAATACTTCCCCTGTACAGCGCGAGCTGCTGGACGGAGGACACCAGCAGCCCCCAGCCCAGCACCAGAATCAGCAGCCTGCTGTCCTCGCTTAATGCGGAGATCCGGCCAGAGAGCAGCAGCAGGGCATCCTGTCCACTTTTCTCCATGGCATAGACCTTCAGCCACCCGCCCCCACCTTCCGCAGCAGCACAGAGGCCATACCAGGTCAAGAAGATTAGCAGAAGCTGCCCGCTTGCCTGGACAAGACGGGGAAACAGCAGACAGCCCCATGCGAGAAGTGCTGCTGCGGAGAGCATCAGGAGCCTCAGGAGCTGTGTATGGTCCGCTGCCGCAGGCAATCTGTAGAGCGGCAGCAGCCACAGCCCAAAGACGCCCATAATCGCCAAAGAGAACAGACCGCGATAATACAAAGGACTGTTCTCTCTTTTACCTGCGGAGCTGTTCTCTGCAAGGTCTGATTCCTCCATCCCTGCCGCTGTAAACATGATGCTTCCGTAGCGGCGCTGCCCGCTGTGGGTTGAGCCCTTCGGACTGGCGCTATCCGTACCCGCACTAGCAGGAGGTGGAGTTATCCGGGAATCCATCAGGCTCCGCCCCCTTGTACCCTTGTGCAGGAGCAGCATAGCCCAGACAGTGAATCCTCGCGCCAAGCCGCATCAGACTTCCCGCAATCGTATCCGAGGCAGGCGGTCTGCTGTTCCCGTAAGCTGCGGGATCATGCTGCCCGGTTGTTTCCCACCCCTCCGGTGCCAGCCTGCTGCTGCGGGATAGCTCCGGCAGCGACTCCGCTGCTCCGGCCGGGCTCCGCACAGGACTACCGGGAGTCCGGCTCGGAGAAGGCTGGTCCCAGACATAATACAGCTCCACCCTGATTCCTTGAACCAGGAAGCGGGCCAGCGTTCTCGCTGACTCCTCCTCCAGCCTGCCGGTAACGACCGATACCGTCATCCCGGGAATCCAGCTCTGTGACGCATCCTCCAGCAGTCTGCTGAGACTCTGTGAACCGGAAGGAGCAATCTCTGTAAGCAGATCCCGGACCCTCCCTGGGATCTGGCCCAGTCCCTCATGTCTGGCCATTCCTTCCGGCCAGCCGCCGCTGAAGAGCTGGATGTAGCTGCCCGTACGCTCGGCAGAGAGCAACAGCCCCATCGTAGCCGATACCGCCTGTTCAAAGGCCGGGATCACCGACCTCCGCTGGCTGCGGGGAGGGTGCGCACCGCCGGGAATCTCGTAATCCGCCGGACTGCTCGCAAGCACGATGCAGGTCATCTGCCCCGCTTCACGTTCCGGCACTCTGCTCTGCAGATTGCCTTTACGGGCGCTGCTCTTCCAGTGAATCCGGCTGAACGGATCACCCGGCGCATAATCACGGATATCCGCTGCTTGCGGGCTGCTGTGGTTCCCCCGCCCGGACACACGGTCTCCCGGCAGCAAGCCGGTATCCGGCACAACTGTGCCCATATATAACGCCCTTGGCAGCACCTTGAAGTCCGCCTTGCCGCCTGGCTGACAGCCGCCGGTGAACAGCCCCGGCAGATCTCCCCAGGTTACACTGCACCCATGAAGCTGATGTACACCCCTTGGAACGGACAGCAGCTCATAAGAATATTTGAAGGAACGCCGGAAGCCGGGAAACAGCAGCTCCTGATGGCTGCCCCCGCTCCAGTAATCGGTCACAATCATCCAGGGCAGCGGGATTCTGGCGGCAAAAGAAATTTGAACTTCCACAACGGCGTCATCCCCCGCAGACAGACGCGCAGGAACAATCGTGCGCTGGACACTAACTCTCCGGGGACCGCAGAGCTGCATCAGCAGGCCGCCGGACATGACCACTCCGCCGGCTGTCAGCAGCAGCAGGAGCGATTCTCCGCCGCGCCACATATACAGTCCTCCGGTAACCGCCATCAGGAGCAGCATTCGCCCCCACTCCTTCGCTGCGCGGCGGACGCGCTTCCGGGGGAACCCGGCTATCTCTGCATTCCCGTACCTGTTCTGCTGTGAATACACCTGTGATTTTGGATCTGTCAATGATGATGAGGACAAGGAGGACACCCTTCCATGGTCATAGACTAGCCCCCTGACAGCCTGTACTTTCTCTGGCTATACTATTTGCTGAGGCCTGTTGCTATCTATTCTTTCCACGAAAAAGGATGCCCAGACATTCAGCAGCCGCTTTTCCCGCCAGTAGCCGCTTTTCCCGCCAGCCCCCCTGCCATCCCTGTCGTATCCTGCCGTCCCCTCCGTCCAGCCCTCCTCCAAAACGGATATCCGCCTTAAGCTGCAGTAACCCTGCGCTCCTCTGCATTAACAAAGGCTTCCGCACCCGGATGACCTGCCGCCTCAAGCAGCATACGCAGGGGTACCCAGAGGGAGGAGCCTTGGAGCTGCACCTGTGCCGCCCTGTACTCTGCTGTACCGTCCAGCCAGTGAATGCCAACCTCCTGCTTCTGTGAGTCCAACGTCATGCTGCGGCCGTTCCAGCTTACAGCTGCGCTACGGGTATCCGCATCCCAGCCGACCCGCCCGCCCAGCCGTTCCACGGTGGCGCGTAGCGGAACATAGTACTGCCCGTCCTGGAGACGGTACTCTCCGGGCTTCAGCTTGATCTCCATCCGCCCAATCTCAAGCGCAAGCGCCTTGCCTGGTGCAAACAGCTCCGCATTCGGAGCAATATTGGCCGATATCCAATCCTGTGACGGCTTGCTCCGCTGAAGCGAGGCTGCCTTGGAGGACACCCTGAACTGTACGGGATCACTCTGCGTATCCAGAACGCCGAACTCATAACCGGCCGCTCTGTAGCGTTCAATAATGGCAGGCAGCGCCTTGGCACTCTGTTCATGGCCTGATCCGTCATGCAGCAGCAGCACCACACTGGCGGAGTTCAAGTCAGCCACAGATGCCTGCACAATCTCCGCAGCGGGCACTCCCCGGCGGCGGGAATCTCCGCTGTCCACAGTCCAGTCCATCACCCGGTATCCTGCCTGCTTCAGCAGATTGAAGTATGTACTGTCGAAATGGCCGAACGTGCCGCCCGGCGCACGGACCAGTTGCGGACGGACGCCTGTGATCTCACGTACCGTTTCCTCCGTCTGTTTGATTTGACGCCAAAATTCCGTGAAGCCGCTATATAAATCATGATAGTTATGATTATAGGTATGGTTGCCGATAGCATGCCCCTGCTCCCAGATGGCATGGATCAGCTCGGGACGCCCTGCGGCCTGATCCCCCAGCACGAAGAAGGTCGCCTTAACCCCCTGCTCCTGCAATATGCTAAGCACCTTGGGAGTAACTGCGCTTGGCCCGTCGTCAAAAGTCAGATAGACCACCTTCTCCTTGCGGTGACCGGCTGCTGGAGCAGCTTTCCCCGCAGCAGCAGCTACTTGTTGTATAGCTGGAGCAGGACGCTCTGCATCTGCCTTAGGGGTTGAACCGCCCGAAATATGCGGCTGCCGTGATTCTGCGGTTGTCATTCTGGCCGCTGCCGGAGGCAAATCTTGCACCGGGACAGCCGGAGCATTATTCTTAGAGAGTAGAGGTAACGCACTGCCTGCTTCAGCCTGCAGGGAGTACGTAATCCGCGAACCGGAAGAATTCCCCTGCCCTCCATAGGCTGACACACCCAGACTCAGCACAACAGCAATAACAAGCAACCCGCAGATCATGATGCGGCGGATAGGATTTTCCAGGTTGTTCTTCATCTTCTCTACCTCCAGCATTCTATTGGCGCACCCGCACCATTTGGTAGATTGTATGAAGACAAGCTTCAGAATAGAATAGGCGCGCAGCCTTTGGAGAGTGAAGAATCTATGGATATGCTCAAATGGATACAAGAATTGTTTGCGAGCTATGGTTATAGCGTATTGTTTTTCGGGCTTTTGCTCGAATTTATCGCCCTGCCTTTTCCCGGGGAGACCACGATGGCCTTCGCAGGATTTCTCTCTTTCACGGGGAGGCTGGATTTCTTCACCCTGGTGATCGTAGCCTTCTTAGGGACTACAATCGGGATGACCATTACATATTTCATCGGGCTCAAGGCCGGTCTGCCCTTTATCCAGCGATACGGCAAATGGTTCATGTTCTCTCCGGCCAAGCTGGAAAAGACGCAGCGCTGGTTCGAGAAATACGGCAGCGTGCTGATCTCCATCGGCTATTTCATCCCCGGCGTCCGCCACTTCACAGGCTATTTTGCCGGGATTATTGCCCTGCCCTTCCGTAAATTCGCTATGTATGCCTATGGGGGAGCAATATTCTGGGTAGTGTTATTCCTCGGAATCGGCAAAATCTTCGGCCCGCAGTGGATGGGCATCTTCCACCTGATCGAATCCTATGCCCTCTGGATCGCGGTAAGCGTGCTGGCTATTGCCGCGCTGATTGTCATTTACCGTTACCGGGCTGCCATTTCTCTCCGGTTGCGCCGGCGCAAGCCAGTGGCTACGCTTGATGCCAAGGTCCAAGTGAAGGTCAAAGAGACCTCCAAGACCCGCTGACTATAGCCTCACCTAACGTCTGAAAGAAGGTATCCCTGTGAAAATAGACCGTCTGCTCTCCATTGTCATATTGCTGCTTAACCGGCCGCTGATTCAGGCCAAGGAGCTGGCCGATATGTTCGAGGTCTCCGTGCGTACGATTTACCGCGATATAGACAGCATTAACAGCGCTGGCATCCCTGTAGTTACCTATCAGGGGGCAGGGGGCGGCATCGGCCTCATGCAGGGCTACCGGCTGGACCGCAACGTATTATCGCAACGCGAGCTGGCCGACATTTTCAGTGCGCTGCAAAGCGCCTCCTCCATCGGCGGAGAGGGCCATCAGCTATTGATGGAGAAGATCAGCAGTGTTGTCCCTCCCTCCCAGATCTCCGCCTTCCGCAGCAAAACCACGCAAATGATCGTCGATTTCTCCCCCTGGGAGCTGACAGCTCCGCTGGAGGAGCGGCTGGACCTCCTTAAAGAAGCCTTAGAGGAGGAGGTCATGGTCACTTTTGAATACATAACTGCCGAAGGCAGGGTAAGCCAGCGTACGGTCGAGCCCTATACGCTGGTCCTCAAGGGACAATTCTGGTACTTATACGGGTTCTGCGAGGAGCGTCAGGATTTCCGCCTCTTCAAGCTGCTGCGGATGAAAGCGCTAGTGAAGAAGAACAGGCACTATATCCGCCAGGATATTCCTCTTACAGAGCTGCCGTGGAGTAGTAGCTGGAAGGAACCGCAGAATCTCACACCAGTCAAGCTGCGTTTCACGCCGGAAGGCAAGCATCTCGCCGAGGAATACTTCGACTGTGAGACGCTCCAGCGGGATGATACCGGCGGATACACCCTAACGCTCCAGTACCCTGAGAATGACTGGCTATACGGCTTCCTGCTAAGCTTCGGAACCGTCCTGGAGGTGCTGGGACCGGAGCACATCCGCCGCAGATTAGGCGAGGTGGCCCGCGGCGTCGCGGCGGTATATTCATCAGACTTGCCGGAGCGGCAATAAAACCCGAACCTAAGCATTTTCAATTCGCCATCGCATGACCATCTTTCCACCCCACCCGCATTCAAGCATATACAATCTTTTTCCATCCGCTTCCGAACCTGAATCCATGTTGTCAGGTTTGCCGGTTTATACTCTAAGGGAGAAGCCGGTTTTTGACTGGGAGACTGGGGAGGATGAAGGACAGTGGGGCAATTCCACCCTAGTTCGCAGACGCAAAAAGACGATCCGGCAACCGTTAACGGTTATAGCGGATCGTCTTTTTTTATTCAGGATTATGCTCTCTGTGATTTCGTCAGGTTGGGCTGCGGCTGTCCGCTTTCCGCTTCTTCCGTCTTCAGGAAGTCGGGCTGCGGAGAGGTCTTGCGGATGAACAACGCCAGCACCAGGGCAACAACAGTCACCCAGGTTGCTACAGCGAAAGCATGGGTAATCCCGTTAATCGTTGCTTCCTGTGTAAGCTTCAGCATCGCAGCCTTATCGGTCTTCGACACCGCACCGCTTACCAGTGCATCGGTAATGTTGCTCTTCGTACGGTTGGTCATCAGGCTGACGAACAGGGCCATCCCCAGTGCACCGCCCACGGTACGCAGGGTGTTGGACATGGCTGTACCATGAGAAGCCAGACGCTGCGGCAGCTGGTTCAGACCGGCGGTGACGATAGGCATCATCAGCATCGACATCCCGAACATGCGGGCCGTATACGTCAGGATCAGATGAGTATAAGTGGTAGTGGTGCTGATCTGGCTGAATTCCCAGGTCGTTACAGTGGTGATGGCAAGGCCGATAACCGCCAGCCATCTGGCTCCGATTTTATCAAATATAATTCCGGTGATCGGTGACATCACGCCCATCAGAACCGCACCCGGGAGCAGCATCAGTCCGGATTCCATCGGTGTAAAGCCGCGGATGGTCTGCAGATAGATCGGCAGCAGGATCATCCCTGCATACATAGCCATAGTGACGATAATGTTGATCACGGTAGTCAGGGAGAACATGTTGTAGCGGAAAATGCGGAACTCAAGCAGCGGCTTATCCGTGGTCAGCTCACGCCATACGAACAGCCCCAGGGACACGATACCCAGGATCAGGCAGAGAATAACGGTTGTGCTTCCCCAGCCGTCTGTTCCGGCATCACTGAAGCCGTAGAGCAGCCCGCCGAAGCCAAGTGTAGACAGAATCACACCCGGTTTATCCAGCTTTGGAGAAGTCAGCTTACCGACATTCTGCATAGTCTTCATGCCGAGCAGCATTGAGAAAATGGCCAGCGGAAGCACGATGTAGAACAGCACGCGCCAGGAATAGTTCTGCACGACCCAGCCGGACAAGGTAGGTCCGACAGCCGGAGCAAAAATCATCGCAACCGCCATCAGTCCCATCGCCTTGCCCCGTTCTTCAATCGGGAAGATACGCAGGAACACAATGTTCATCAGCGGCATCAGAATTCCGGCACCTACAGCCTGAATGACTCTGCCGACCATAATCATCTCAAAGCCTGTTCCTATTGCACAGACCAGTGTACCTATCGAAAATAACATCATTGCCGTCGTAAAGAGCTGGCGGGTCGTAAATTTCTCCACCAGATAGGCGCTGATCGGCACGAGCACACCATTAACCAGCATGAACCCTGTCGTGAGCCATTGGGCCGTATTGGCGAGGATATTCAGGTCCTCCATCATTTTGGGCAGCGCCACATTCATCAGCGTCTGATTGAGTAGCGCCACGAAGGCGCCGATCAGGAGCGCTGCGATAATCGGGCCTCTGCGGACCGTCTTGGACGGTGCATTACCGGCTGTAATTGTACTCATAGCTTCTTGTTGTCTCTCCCTTGTTCTAGAATTCGGATAATTTCACCATGCAGCCGCAGCAGCTCCTGTACATCCTCCGCAGGAATGTCTGCCAAGGGCTGCAAATGTCTTCGGAGTGACTGCCTGCTGAGCAGACGGATCTCCTTGCCTTTCTCAGTCATCGCCAGCTTAAATATTCGTCTGTCGCTCTGCGAGCGTTCTCTGGTAATCAGTCCGGCCTTCACCATCCGGTCCACTACACCGCTGGCTGCGCTGTTGCCCAGATGCAGAAGATCGGCCAGCTCCGTGATCCCGATATCTGGATGCAAGGATAACTTACGCAATACCATCAGCTGGGTAGATGTGATGTTAAGCTCCTCTGCATCCTTCCACAGAAGCTGCTGGAAATTATGGGTGATGCAGCGGAAAGAGGACAGAATATCGTCCAGTTGCTTTTCCTTTTCTTCCAAGCCTTATCCCTCCACAAGCATAATGCACAAATGCACAATAATACTTCGCATGCGAACTATTTTACTATTTACCTATTTATCCGTCAATGGTTTTCTTGCAGAAATTTTCTGAAAATTACGGAAAGCGAGGATTAAACATGAATACAGAACAACGAAATCACTGGAACAGGCAGCATAAAATGTTGTCCAGGATCATCACCAAGCCGGAGGCGCATACTGAAGCAGTCGCTATCATTCTGGAGCTGCATACCTCCCTCTACGCCTCTGAAGAAGGCAACGGGGAACAGGCAACCTATGAGGATGCCTTATGGGACCAGCTGCTGGAGTCCACCGCGCGCAGCTACCCGGTGCAGACACCCGGCAGCCGTAATTCTATAATCTGGCATCTGTGGCACAGTGCACGAATAGAGGATATCACCATGAACATCCTGGGGGCAGACCGTGAGCAGGTGCTATACTCCGGTCAGTATGCCCGGAGGCTGGGGGTTCCTTACGTTCATTCCGGCAACGGAATGAGTGAACAGGATGTTGCTACACTCAGTAGAGAGGTGAACCTCGGAGCGCTATCCGAGTACCGGCGCGATGTCGCCCGCAGAACACGTTCCATCCTATCCGCTCTGGAGCCGGGACAGCTCGGGATGAAGGCAACTCCGGCGCAGTTCGAGAGAGTCCGGGAGGAGAAAGCGGTACTCGACAGCGAGCAGTGGCTAATGGATTATTGGGGCGGCAAGACCTTTGCCGGTCAGGTACTGATGCCGGCCACCCGGCATAACTTCGTCCATCTGAACAAAGCGATGCGGGTGAAGCAGAAGCTGCAGAAGTGACTCCGGGGTATCCGGAGGATTTGACCCACGTGCTCCGCGCCTGCTCCATGTAGTCGGTTTTTCGACTACATTTGGCCCACGTGCTCCGCGCCTGCTCCATGTAGTCGGTTTTTCGACTACATTTGACCCACGTGCTCCGTGCCTGCTCCATGTAGTCGGTTTTTCGACTACATTTGGCCCACATGCTCCGCTCCTGCTCCATGTAGTCGGTTTTTCGACTACATTCTCTCCACTTGCCTTCCAGGGCTCAACCCTCATGTGTTCGGTTCTCCACACACATGGGGGTTGAGCCCTGGAAGGCAAACAAGCGGACCGGAGTTTCCTCCGGTCCGCTCTTCATCTATTCAACCGCTGCTTATCCGCAGGCAGCTTGCTCTACCCCTGACATCCCACACTACCGGCCATGACTGGCACCAGCTGTGCCAGATCGTCCGCTGACGGCTGGGTACCGGCGGCGAGGCCGCTGGCAATCGACATCATCAGCTTGATCCGGTTGGCCTGATTGACCACGCTGACTCCGGCATCATAATCAATGGCGACGATGTTCGCACCAGGATATAGATCCTTAAGCCCTTTAATCATCCCGCGCCCGGTAATATGGTTCGGCAGGCAGGCAAACGGCTGAATGCAGGCAATATTGTTCACGCCGTTATCCAGCAGATCCATCATCTCCGCCGTCAGGAACCAGCCTTCGCCCATCTGGTTGCCGACCGACACGAGGCGGCTTGCCTTCTCGGCCAGACCGTAGATATTCTCCCGGCCTTTGGATAGTCCAGCCTGCTCCAGCGCTACCTTGACCGGCTTGCGGTAGATTTCAAGATAGGAGATCAGCATGGGATTGATATAGCCCAGCCGCTTGCTTTTGCCGAATTGCTCGGCCTTGTAGATCGGATTGTAGACACAATAGAAAATAAAGTCCAGGAAATCAGGCATCACGGCCTCTCCGCCCTCCGCCTCTATCATGTCGATGATATGATTGTTGGCATCCGGATGGAACTTGATCAGAATCTCCCCGACAATGCCCACCTTGGGCTTATCCGCTGAGATAACTGGCAGCCGCGAGAACCCGGCAACAATCTCACGGGTCAGACGCTTGTATTCACGGAACGAGAAGTTCGACAGGCTGCCCTTGCAGCGTCCCATTCCTTGGCGGAATAAGGCCTCTGTGCTTCCCGGCACCGCTTCATACGGTCTGAAGCGGTGCAGCAGGCGCATCATCAGATCTCCGTAGCAGGCTGCGGCGATCAGGCGGTTCGCCAGCTTCAGGCTGATGCGGAAGCCCGGCTGGTTCTCCATCCCGGAGGCATTCAGGGAGATCACCGGGATCTGCCCCAGATCGGCATCCTTCAGCGCCTTGCGCAGCAGAGAGATGTAGTTCGTCGCCCGGCAGCCGCCGCCGGTCTGCGACATGATTACAGCCGTCCGGTCCGGGTCATAATCGCCGCTCTTCAGTGCCGACAGCATCTGCCCGATCGTTACAATCGCCGGATAACAGGCATCATTGTTGACGTACCGGAGGCCTTCCTCCGTCTCCTGCGGACCGGTCGATTCCAGAATTTTCAGCCGGTAGCCCGCATCCTGGAAGACCCGTTCGAACAGCTCGAAATGAATCGGCGACATCTGCGGGGCAAGGATGGTATAGGTATCCTTCATTTCTTTGGTGAACGGCACATTGGCTTGCGGCTTGTAGAGCAGCTGCGGCTTAACCTCACCTCTCTCGCGCTCACGCATTGCGGCCTGGAGCGAACGCAGGCGAATCCGCGCGGCTCCGAGATTGCTGATTTCATCGATTTTGATGAGCGTATAGACCTTGTTGTGACGCTCCATAATCTCCTGAACCGCATCGCAGGTAATCGCATCGATCCCGCAGCCGAAGGAGGTGAGCTGGACCAGCTCCAGATCACTTCTTCCCGCTGCCAGCCGGGCCGCACGGTACATCCGCGCATGGTAGGTCCACTGGTTCACTACGCCAACATCCCCTTCGCTGCGGTCCAGATGGCAGATCGAATCCTCGGTCAGCACCGCAAGCCCCATACCGGTAATCATATCGGCAATCCCGTGGTTGATCTCAGGGTCGGCATGATACGGATGTCCGCAGAGCAGAATCCCCTTCGTACCTGTCTCCGTGAGGAAGACCAGCGTCTCCTCGCCCTTGGTGCGCACATCGTTCTTCGCCTGCTCCGCTTCCGCCAGTCCTGCCTGGACAGCAGACACAATCTCCTCCTTAGGCACCTCGGCGAAGGTTCGCGCCAGCACCCGGGTCAGCGCCGGAATATCGTCGAAGGTCAGGAACGGGCTGACCAGCGGAACCCCCTGCTCCTTCAGGCCGTCCATATTATTGCGGATCACCTCGGGGTAGGAGGCAACCACCGGGCAGTTGAAGTGATTCTGCGCCGCATCATCCTCCTTCTTCTCATACACCACCGCCGGGTAAAAGATGAAGTCCACGCCCTGGCCGATCAGCTGCTGTACATGCCCGTGGGCCATTTTGGCCGGATAGCAGATGGATTCCGAAGGAATGGTATCCATTCCGCTCTCATACAGCTTCTTACTAGACTTCGGAGACAGCACGGTCCGGTAGCGCAGCGAGGTGAAAAAGGTATGCCAGAACGGGTAATTCTCGAACATATTCATTGTGCGGGGAAGTCCAACCGTTCCCCGGAGCGCTGCCACTTCAGGCAGGCCCTCATACGCGAAGAACCGCTCATATTTATATTGCATCAGGTTCGGCAGCGTGTTCTTCTCTTTCTTGCCGCCTGCGCCGCGCTCACAGCGGTTCCCCGTCACATGGAAGCTCTTGTCCGGGAACCGGCTGATGGTCAGCGCACAGTTGTTGGCACAGCGGCTGCAGCGGCCTGGAGCGACTGAATACTGGAAGCCCTCCAGCTCCTCCGGTCCGAGAATCGTGCTGATTCCTTCCGGGGCAGCCTGTTCTCTGGCTATCAGCGCACAGCCGTAAGCGCCCATCACGCCGGCGATATCAGGTCTGACTACCGTTCTTCCGGTCAGCAGCTCAAAAGCCCGCAGGACGGCTTCATTGTAGAAGGTGCCGCCCTGGACGATAATATTCCGGCCCAAATCCTCGGGATTACGGATCTTGATCACCTTTTGCAGCGCATTCTTCACAACGGAATAGGCCAGCCCGGCCGAGAGATCAGCAAGGGAAGCCCCTTCCTTCTGAACCTGCTTCACCTTGGAATTCATGAATACAGTACAGCGCGAGCCGAGATTCACCGGTCCCTTCGATTCGAGTGCCGCAGCGGCGAACTCCTCTATGCCAAGCTCCAGTGCGGAAGCGAAGCTCTCCAGGAAGGAGCCGCAGCCCGCCGAGCAGGCCTCATTAAGCATCAGGCTGTCGATCGCTCCCCCGCGGATCTTGATGCACTTCATGTCCTGTCCGCCGATATCGAGGATGAAGTCGACCTCCGGCATGAACCGGGAGGCTGCCTTGTAATGGGCCACCGTCTCTACTTCTCCGCCATCCATCCGCAGCGCCGCCTTAACCAGACCCTCTCCATAACCGGTTGCGTAAGCTCCCGCAATGTAGCAGCCTGAGGGCAGAATCCGGTAGAGCTCCTTCAGCGCGTCCGTAACCGACTGCAGCGGATTGCCTCCATTGCTCCCGTAAAAGGTATGCAGAATCTCATCCGCCGCTCCGGTAACCACCAGCTTGGTCGTGGTAGAGCCGGCATCAATGCCCAGATAGACCGGCCCCCGGTAGGCAGCCAGCGCGGAACGCGGTGCTGTAGCCTGACTGTGACGAAGTCTGAACTGTGCCAGATCATCCGGCGCTCTGAACAGCGGCGCCAGCTCTGCATCCTCCGCGCGGTCCTGCGAGAAGTCTACAGCCATGATCCGGGCGATCCAGCCGCTGAGCGGCAGGAATACGGGATCTGACCCGGCAAGCGCCGAACCGATGGCGACGAAATATTGCGAGTGCTCCGGGAACAGCACCTCCTCCTCCTTCAGTCCAAGCGTCTCCGTGAACCGGTCCCGCAGAGCGGACAGGAAGGTCAATGGTCCCCCGAGAAAAGCAACACGCCCACGGATCGGCCGTCCGCAGGCCAAGCCGCTGATCGTCTGGTTCACGATGCTCTGGAAGATCGAGGCCGCCACATCCTCACGCCGCGCCCCTTCATTCAGCAGCGGCTGCACATCGCTCTTGGCAAATACCCCGCAGCGCGAAGCGATGGGATAGATCCGCTCATGCTTCACCGCAAGCGCATTCAGACCCGCAGGGTCCGTCTGCAGCAGAGAGGCCATCTGATCGATGAATGCCCCTGTACCGCCTGCGCAGGCTGTGTTCATCCGCTGCTCAATGCCGCCGCTGAGGTAGATGATTTTGGCATCCTCTCCGCCCAGCTCAATCGCGGTATCACATTCTGGAATCCGTCCGCTGATCGCCCTCGTGCAGGCAATGACCTCCTGGACAAACGGAATCTCCCCGAGCTTGGACAGGGACAACCCGGAGGAGCCGCTTACGGTGAGCGCCGCTTCACTACCGGGGAACCTATGCTGCACCTCTGAGAGCAGGGCAACCGCCGCTTTTTTTATATCACTGAAATGACGCACATAATCCTGATATATAATGATATCCCGTTCCATAACCACCAATTTGGCTGTAGTTGATCCGACGTCAAGCCCAATACGCAGTCTCTTCATGCCATCCCCCATACCTTGCTCCAAATTTGAAGTAATATGAGGCAACTATATCACGAGTGAGCCTGACTATAGCTGTTAGAAAAGTAACAGACAAATACAATTAATTACCAGCATACTTAATTATTTCACGATTTGTTCTAATGCGGCCTCCACATGGCCCTTCACTCTGACTTTTCGCCACTCCGCTCTCAGAATTCCTTCCTCATCAATCAGAAAAGTAGAGCGCACAATCCCCATGAATTCCTTACCGTAGAGCTTCTTAAGCTGCCACACCCCGAACAATTCGCTCACCGTATGCTCCTCATCGGATAATAACGGAAAGGGCAGGCTATTCTTCGCAATAAATTTGCTGTGTGAGGCCAGCGGATCGGCACTGATTCCAAGAACAAAGGCCCCATTCGCGGCAATCGTATCGTGGGCATCACGGAAATCGCAGGCCTCCTGGGTGCAGGCCGGGGTACTGTCCTTAGGATAGAAGTAGAGCAGCACCTTCCTGCCGCGGTAATCGCTTAAGCTGATGTTCCCCCCTGTTGAGGCAGGGAGTGTGAAGTCCGGAACCTTGTCACCTACTGTGATACTCATTTATTATTCACTCCTCTTAATGTGGTTGTTGATTTCTGAAATTGCGTGTCTTCCCAAAAGAAATTATAATGTAGAGAATGTGAACTGGAAAGGACGAACGAAATGCCACCAAGAAAGAACCGGCACGCCAAAGCCGGCAAGTCAAAGAAGAAAACGCTGCTCTGGACTCTGGCAATCATACTCCTTTTAATCATCGGAGGTCTGGTTTACTATTTCACTGCAATTTACAATCAGCTCGATAACCTCCACAAGACAGGTGAAGATTCTCCGTTCGCCAATGTTCCTACAGCCTCGGCGGAGGCGATCAAGCCACCTGAATGGGAGGGCACAGAGCCGGTTAACATCCTACTCATGGGCGTGGATGGCCGCGGGGTGAAGAAGGGCGAGGTGCCGCGTTCGGATACGATGCTGGTGGCCTCTCTGGACCCGGTGAAGAAGAAATTCTATGTCTTCTCTATTCTGCGCGATACGTATGTTGATATTCCAGACCACGGGACCCAGCGGATCAATGCCGCCATTACTTACGGACCCAATACGGCGATGCAGACGGTCAGCGACCTGCTCGGCATTCCGATTCAATATTATGTCTATACCGATTTCCAGGGCTTCATTAAGCTGGTGGATGCCGTGGGCGGTGTGGACTATGAGGTCGAGAAGGACATGCGCTACACCACCAAGGCAGACGGACCTGAATACGACATTGATCTCAAAAAAGGCTTCCAGCATCTGGACGGCAAAATGGCGCTGCAATATGTACGCTTCCGCCATGATGCCACCTCCGACTTCACCCGGACCGAGCGCCAGCGCGGCTTCCTTAAGGCGGTGGCGGACAAGGTGATCAGCACCACTTCGATCATCAAGCTGCCGAATATTCTCGGTCAGGTTACGCCTTATATCGACACGAACCTTGACGCGAGCGACATGTGGAAGCTGGGCGCTGTAGGTTATGACAGCTCTATGGGCGGCAGCGAGCAGATTCCGCCGATGAAGCTGATCCGGGAGAAGACCCTCAAGGACGGCTCCCAGGTGATCGGGTTCAGCAGCGAGAAGGCAATGAAGCAGTTCGTAGAGGATACGCTCACTGCACCCGAACCATCGCCAACTCCTGGAGCAGAGGCTTCACCGGGCAGCAGCCCTTCCGCTTCACCGGGAACAAAGTAACATCCAATATAACCATGCTTGGCACACGGGGCGGGCGGACAGCGGGAATCAGCCGCGGTTCGCCCTTTCCCATGAGCGCAAGCCAAGAAGAAAGGAACATTAGCTATGAACCGCAGCACATCAGAACAGTTATACGAGGAAGCTCTCCAGCATATTGTCGGAGGCGTGAACAGCCCCTCCCGCTCCTTCAAGGCCGTGGGCGGAGGCGCCCCTGTCTTCATGAAACGCGCCGGAGGCTCACGCTTTTGGGATGAGGACGGCAATGAATATATTGATTATCTGGCCGCCTATGGCCCGATCATTACCGGACATGCCCACCCGCATATCACCGCCGCTATTACTGAGGCCGCACAGAACGGACTGCTCTACGGAACGCCAACCCGGCTTGAGATCAAGCTGGCTAAGATGCTGAAGGAAGCTATTCCCTCGATGGACAAGGTACGCTTCGTCAACTCCGGTACAGAAGCCGTCATGACGACCATCCGCGTCGCCCGCGCCTACACGAAGCGCAGCAAAATCATCAAATTCGCCGGCTGTTATCACGGCCACTCTGACCTTGTGCTTGTAGCCGCAGGTTCAGGTCCATCGACGCTGGGCATCCCTGACAGCGCAGGCGTTCCGGCCAGTATCGCCCAAGAGGTCATCACCGTTCCCTTCAATGATCTGGATGCCCTGCGTGAAGCATTAGAGAAATGGGGCCAGGATGTGGCTGCTGTTATGGTCGAGCCGATTGTCGGCAACTTCGGTATGGTTATGCCGGAGCCAGGCTTCCTGGAAGGCTTATGCAAGCTGACGCACGAGAACGGCTCCCTGGTTATCTATGATGAAGTCATTACCGCCTTCCGTTTCCACTATGGCTCCACACAGACCTATGCCGGTCTTGCTAATCATGAGGAGATCATTCCCGATCTGACTGCCCTTGGCAAAATCATCGGCGGCGGGCTGCCTATTGGCGCTTACGGCGGCCGCAAGCATGTCATGGAGCAGGTCGCTCCGCTCGGTCCTGCTTATCAGGCCGGCACGATGGCCGGTAACCCCGCCTCGATCTCGGCAGGGATCGCTTGCCTGGAGGTGCTTAGCGCGGAAGGCGTCTATGACGAGATGGAGCGGCTGGCCATCCGCCTGACCGAAGGACTTCAGGCGTCCGCTGACCGTCACGGTATTCCACTAACCATCAACCGCATTCGTGGTGCATTCTCCACACATTTTTGCAGCCACCCCATTACGAATTATGAAGAAGCGCAGGATACCGATGGTGAAATGTTCGCCAGCTTCTTCCGGCATATGCTGAGCCGGGGCATCAACCTGGCCCCGTCCAAATATGAGGCGTGGTTCCTGACCACAGCCCACACGGATGCCGACATCGACCTCACCCTGGAGGCGGCAGAGGCTTCATTCGCAGCTATGGCGGCGGAGAAGTAATCGCCCAACTATAAGAATAGGCTGTCCCAAGAGTCAGATAATGACTTCCTGGGACAGCCTTTGTTTTGTTTACGTAAGATTAAGATCAATGTGAGTACCGTCCATACATGAACAACGCTGCCACCGCGAGCGGGGTCACCAGCCGTACGTCCATCAAATTCATATCCGCCGCTACTTGCCCTTTTGCTCATACAGGCTGCGGATCTCCACATCCTGCGGAAGCTTGAACGGGTTCTGCGGATTGATCCGGTCATAGAACATCATTCCGTCCAGGTGATCCATCTCATGCTGGATAATGATCGCCTGATAGCCCTTGAATTTCTGGGTAATCACCTCGCCGTTCAGATCGAAGCCCCTGACCTTCACAGATTCATAACGCGGTACGAAGCCGTGTACCGGCCGGTCCACAGACAGGCAGCCCTCGCTCTCCGGCAGATAGACCATCGCCAATGAATGGCTGATAATCTTGGGATTCACCCAGGTATATTCCACATTCTTGCCATTATCGTCCTTCAAAAACATGACAAACATCCGCTTCGTTATTCCGATCTGGTTAGCGGATAAGCCTACCCCTGAACGCAACTTATACTTGGCAGACATTTCGGCATCCTGACTGTTCTTCAGGAACTGCATCATGCTCTGCAGTACACCACGGTCTTCTGCCTGCAGCGGCAGCTGTACGGGTTCCGCTACCGTACGCAGGACAGGGTCGCCTTCCCGTATGATATCCTCCATCGTGATGATGTAATCAGCATTATACTTTGTACTAGACAACTGGGTTCATCCACCTTTTCCACTACGGGACTGATTTGATGATGCTATGGTTAGATTATGCGCGATTAAGGATTAATGAAAGCTGTCCGCAGCTTGCTGCTGTAATTCACATCGAAGCCCAGTCCGGTAGCGAGTGCGGCGAGCGGAAGATAGGTTTTATCCTCTTTGCCAACCTTATGCAGAAAAGCTGGAGTATCAATCGCTACATCCGCACCGTTCACCTTAATGGTCTTCGAGCCGATCGTAATAACCACCGTTCTTCCTCCATAAATTACAGTCGCACTAGAGGTTTTGTTATCCCATTTGCCATCCGCACCCACTGCATTCAGAATATCCTTCAACGCCAGAAAGTTCTGCCCGTTCTTCAAAATGGGCTTATTGGGCGTATTCAGTTCCTTCCCCTTCACCACGATGGACATCGGCGCTGTCTCCGAAGCCATCGCCGTTACTGCCGGCGTACGGTATTCCCCCCATTGCATTTCAGCGAATACAGTGGCAATCCGTTCATATCCAAGCTGCGTAGGATGGAAGTCTGCCGCCCCGGCTCCGATGATATGAGTTAGCGATCCCTCTACCCCGGCGAACTTTGCGGCTACATGAGCTACCTTAAGCGGAGCGCCTGCCTGGTTCAGGGTAGCCGCGATATTCTCAGCCGCGATGGTGAACTGTGCAGCTGCATTCATCAGCTTGTCATACGAAGCCCCCAGGGCGATTTTTGGAGCAGGCTGATACTGGTCGGCCAGCAGAATGGTTGCCTGCGGATTCACTTCCCGGATATTCTTCAGCAGCGCTGTTACATTACTGCTGTATTCCGTCAGACGCTCCGCAAGCTGGGAAGCGAAATCTGCATCGGTCAGCGTCTTGTAATTCAAGAACAGACTGCTGACATCATTACCGCCGATGGTAATGGTAATCAGATCCGCCGCAGCGAGCTCCGTTCTAATCTGCGGGGCCAGCGCAGCAAATTGCAAGGTACGCGGATCAGACAGCCCCGGCTGAATAGCCTCCGGCGTAATTACCGCGCTGTCCTTAATCGCTCCGGTATATTGAAGGAGTCCCGCTGTCTTAAGGCCCAAAATGCCATAATTCTTAAGCTCACTTCTGCCGTGGTACCAGCCCTGCTCCAGTAATCGCTCAGCGTATCCGTACGGCTTCACGGAGGGATCAGTCATCCCCGGCTCATACCCGGCAGTAATAGAATCTCCAAGTGCCACGATGCGAAAGACATCCTGCTCCGTTCCTTGCGCCACGGCTGCTGCAGCGGCAACCGCCGGACCTGCATGCACATTGATTAATACGGTGAACAACAGCAGTCCGCTAGCAGAAGCTGATATTAACCTTCTCCATGTCTTCAGCATCGTATTCCTCCTAAATTAGTATAATTCTATTCTAACATCCCGCCCAGCTCCTGTGGAAACAGCTTTGCCGTCTTTTTATAGCAGATAACGTTTCAACAGCTGATCTTTGCGCAAAAGAGCGGTCTCCCGATAATTCGGAAAACCGCTCCTGTGGATAACAGCAGCTTATCGCTCTCCGCTGCCGGATTCTGAAGATTTCTTCGGTTCGCTAGTGCTGGGCGGACCGCTTGCCTGGTCTGAGCGCTTCACATATTTATCATACCGGTCATCCAGCTCATAGGCGATTTTGCGGTAACGAAGCGTCTCTTCGACTATGGGGTCAAGTGTAGTCTGTATGCGGATCTCATACTTGGGCGAAATCTGACGGATCTCCTTGGCCTGCCGGTCCGCCTGCTCCATCTCGCCGTCCTCCAGAAGCTCGCTTAGCCTCCGCTCCAGATCTTCATTCTCATTCATAACGGTGTAAGCCCTCCTACTGCTTCTTGAAGCCTGTAGCATCTGCGGCCTGCAGGGACGTAACCAGATAATCATGAATTCGTCCATTGCTTGCGACTACATGGCGTGTGCCGATATCGTAGGGATCACCCAGCGTATTCGTGACCTTGCCGCCGGATTCCAGCACCAGCAGCACCCCCGCTGCGCAGTCCCAAGGGCTCAGTCCAACCTCCCAATACCCGTCCACTCGTCCGGCAGCAACATAAGCCAGATGCAGTGCCGCCGATCCTCCGGCACGAATGCCGCGGACCTGCGGCATAATCTGCTGCAGCCCGGCCATATTCGCCGGCTGGGCCACCACGCGGTCCGGCGGGAAGCCCATGGCTATCAGGCTGTTACCCGGCAGAGTCTCAGCCGATACC
Organism: Paenibacillus sp. FSL P2-0089; assembly: GCF_038595095.1. Taxonomy (NCBI): domain Bacteria; kingdom Bacillati; phylum Bacillota; class Bacilli; order Caryophanales; family Paenibacillaceae; genus Paenibacillus; species Paenibacillus sp. FSL P2-0089. The sequence goes on along the minus strand of NZ_CP152006.1, from coordinate 344,761 downwards.
TTCGTGGGAATCCCGTGCATGTATGCGCCCTTCCCCTTCTCGGCCACGAACATCTCGTCCCGGATCGGATCATAGATCACGCCTACCGTAAGCTCTCCCTTAACGACCAGAGCAATCGATACACAATAGAACGGGAAGCCGTGCACGAAATTAGTCGTGCCGTCTATCGGATCGACGATCCACAGATACTCATGCTCCCGTGCTTCATCCAGCGCGGCCGTCAGTGCCTCCGCACCAGGCTCAACACCCTCCTCGCCAAGGATGGCATGGTCGGGATAATGGGTCAGGATCAGCCGGCGGATCATCTGCTCCACACCCTTATCGACCTCCGTGACCAGATCCTGGGCCGATGTCTTACTGCCCAGCTCCTTCACCTGGCCTTGTCTGCTCTTGATCCATTCCCCCGCTTTGGCCGCAGCATTGATGGCTGCCGCCGTATGTCCCTTGCTTGTAACTACATAGGGCTGCCGTTCATTTCGGTTATCAGGACTTACAGGACTCATCTCTTCACTCCGCTTTCTTTGCGCATGATTGTTCTCCCGGGGACCGCTGTTTCCGCAGGATACCCTTTCTCTGCCTTAGAACATGACTGCTCAACTTTCTTTCAACGTACCTCATTTCGGCCGGTTTATCAAGTCATGACTGGTGCCGCTCACGGGCCTGGCCGGCAAGTTTTTTGCCAGTTATGGTTCTATATTCACACTCGCTCCGTTTAGTACCATAATTCCATTCCCGCCTTCCGACAGTCCCTTCATCTCCTCCATCAGACCGAACAGGGCCCCATCCTTGAGCTTCGCCTCAATCATCACATCTACGGCGGGAGTATCCGCAGCAATCCGCTTCAGAAAAGCAACCAGCGGTGCCGGCTCCACCCCATCGGCATGGCTGCGCGGATCAGACGGGCTGCGCGGGCTGGACACATGGATCTTCGGCGGCAGCTGCCCTCCGGGCGGTACATCCTTCAGTGCCAGAGGGCTTGTCCATGTCTTCAGAATCTCCGGCCACAGCTCCCAGGGAAGCTCACCTTCATTGTTGACCCATTGGTGATGGATATCCAGCACCATCGGCAGCTCCATTCTGCGGCAAACCTCCAGCGTCTCTACCGCGTTGAACGTCTTGTCGTCGTTCTCCAGCGTCATCCGCTCTCTAAGCGCAAGCGGCAACGCGGAGCATTGTACGCAGAAGCGTTCCGCAGACAGAGGCTTGTCCCCGTAAGCGCCGCCGATGTGGATATTGCTCTTAGCCGTCGCCGGCAGCCCCATCGCGTCCAGCATGTCCGTATGATGCTGCAAATCACGGATCGAGCTTGCAAGCACCTCCGGCCGCGGCGTACTCAGCACCGTGAAGTGATCCGGGTGGAAGCTGACGCGCAGCCCGTGCTTCTTCACATAGCTGCCCACCTCAGCGAATTCCTCCGCAAGAGCAGCCAGCGGATTCCAGTCCGCCAGATCAGGGTGGGTGGCCAGCGGAACCAGCTTGGAGGTGAGCCTGTAGACCTTAATATCCGAGCCGACATTATGCTTCAGCAGACGGAGCGTATTATGCAGATTCATCCGGGCGATGGATTCCAGCTTACGAAGGCCCGCCTCCCGGTCGCCCAGCTTGTTGAAGCTTGCCATCGTCATCGTTTTGGAGGGAGAACAGTCAGGGATCACCGTAGACATGGCAACATAGCCGAAGCGGACAATCATCCCTCTTCCCCGAAGAACATCTCGTAGGCAAGAGCCGTCTGAACGCGCGACTCTTCCTCATTCAGCTTCCGGACCAGATCCATTTCCACCGCCGTAACCTCATTGCCCTGAAAATTGATTTCAGCAATCGACGCAGAAATTTTGACAATGGCCACCGCTACATTCTCCGGGGTATAGGCGATCACCTTCTGGCCGGTCGGATAGACACGGAAGCCCTGCTTCACCATCTTGGTACGTCCGTACTCCAGCAGCTCGTACAGCTCCTGCTCATTCTTGAACTTGCACACCGAATTGAATTCTGATTGAAACCCCATGCTTCTCTCTCCTTCCCGGCCGGAATGCTCCCGCCGATCAACGTGGTTTATTCATTATCGTACTTCAGGCCCTGTCTGAACCGGTAACGCTCCAGCGCCAGCCCGATCATACGGTCCAGCAGCGCTTTATAGGACACACCAGTCTCACGCCACAGCAGAGGATACATGCTGAACGGGGTGAAGCCTGGCATGGTATTCACTTCATTAATAAGAATCTTGCCGTCAGACTTCCGCAGGAAGAAGTCGGCCCGGGTAATTCCGCTGCCCTCAATAGCCTTGAAGGCCAATATCGCCGACTCGCGCAAGTGGTCCGCTACCTCGGGATCGACAGGTGCCGGGATCAGCATCTGTGATTTGCCGTCCGTGTATTTGGCCGCATAATCATAATATTCACCGGAAGAGACGATTTCACCCGGAACCGAGGCCTCCGGCTCCTCATTGCCGAGTACCGCCACCTCCACTTCCCGCGCATCCACGAACTCCTCAATAATCACCTTCGTGTCATAACGGAAGGCATAATCCACAGCCTTGATCAGACTTTCCTTGTCCGTGGCCTTGGAGATTCCTACGCTGGAGCCCAGGTTGGCAGGCTTGACGAATACCGGATATCCCAGCTTATCCTCCAGACCTACAATCAGCTCGTGCTTGCGCTGTCTCCAGTTCGCAGCATTGAAGTAGCAGTAATCACATTGATCCAGCCCCGCCTCGCCGAACAGCTTCTTCATAACGACCTTATCCATACCCGCCGATGAAGCCAGCACACCTGCGCCGATATACGGGATATTCGCCATCTCGAACAGTCCCTGAATGGTGCCATCCTCGCCGTTCGTACCATGCAGCAGCGGGAACATGACGTCTATTACCTGCTCGCCTCCGCTGAGCCCGCTGAACAAGGCATTCAGGGCTGTACCCATGTCACCAGCCACCCCGGAGAGCTTAAGCTGCTCAATCGCGGGGAAGGGAGCCTCCAGCACTGCACCTACCTTCCATACCCCCTGCTTGGAGATATAGAACGGAATAATCTCATATTTATCGTAGTCAAAAGCGTTCATAACCGCATAAGCCGTCTGCAGCGATACCTCATGCTCTCCGGATTTGCCGCCGTACACCAGTCCTACGGTAGTTTTAGCGTTCCCCATGCCCTAACCTCTTTCTGATCTATAAATAGTCATTGATATGAAAAAAACGATATGCCGTCCGGTCCGTCCAGGCGTAGGAATCCTTGTAATCCCAGAAACGGTGACGGCTGCTAACCGTCCGCGCATTCACCAGCGGCTGCCCGCCAGCATCAAAAGCGGTAACGATCGTGCTGTGCTGATAATGTCCGTTGCCGTCCCAGTCATACTGAATAATGTCGCCCAGCTGAAGCTGCTCCGGCCGCTCGACAATCTCCGCCCGCAGCCCGCTGCTACGGTTCCCGCTCAGATAACGCTTCAGGCTGTCGGAGACCGCCCAGCTGAAGCTCCACCATTCCTGGGCTCCATTATAGCCCTTGTACCACCAGCCCGTTTCTCTTTTACCAGTATAGTTGATAGGCGCTCCCCCTGCAAAGAGACATTGGGAGACATAATTCGTGCAGTCCACCTCAAAAATCTCGAACTCCGGATTCCCCTCCTTCCACCAGAGGTCGGCATAGGCTGCAGCCTCCTCCCTGCGGTACCGCACCTCCCTTACGCCGCTTGCGCCCTTCAGGACACGGCGGTTCAGCAGCGGCTGGGACGGACGCGGATCGGGCAGAGCCTCCCCCCACTCCGAGAGCCGCAGTGCCGGATCTTTCTCCACCACCTTGCGCACCCCATTCCGCTCGGGTACGCGGCGCTCCACGTTCACAATCTCCCAGCCGTCTTTTTCACGTACAAAGGTCAGTCGCTCCGACTCCACCACATCCTCACGGTGTGTCATCCCGCCCTTCTCATAATAGAAGGCGCTGTGCAGCGCCACATCGGCGACCACCTCGGCAGGATTCTGCCGCACGGTTCGCAGCGTCCGCACCCCTGTCTCCCCGCGCAGCGGAGTAATGCCCCGGCGGGTGTACCACTGGGCGATCCGGCGGGAACGCGTGCGCTGTTCGTCCAGGAACCGGGGGTCCCTAATTGTGGTATGGCGCGGTTCGGCGCCAGGTGCAACCCGCCCCTTGTTCAGCTGGTCCACATAGACATAGAGACTTTTCTTCCACTGCTGCTCCATTCATCCTCCGCCCTTTCGTTCACAGATAAGAATGTATATGATGTAAGCTAAGAATATTCCTTCACGGTTTCACCGCCACAATGGCTGCTGTCCTATGTATATGAAGGATTGCTCGCACCTATACGGAAGCGGGAGCGATTTAACTGCAAGGAAGTCAGGGAGCCGGCGGTTCTATGCATCCGTGGAAACCCTGAATATACCTTACATCAAGGAGCAAAAAAAACTTTACTCCCCCCATTGTAAACGTTATACTTAAAGTATAGGAATTATGAAATGTAGTTTCACCAGATGAAACGAGGAGGCGCATATATGCCAAGCAAGGACCATTTTTCATTGGCCAAGAACCTGAAATCAGGTGGCAAAACTTATCGCTACTATCATTTGAATGCTCTGGAGGAGCAAGGTGCAGGCGACATTTCCTCCCTGCCATTCTCCATTAAGGTCTTACTCGAAGCGGCTGTCCGCCAATATGACGGACGGGCAATTACTGAAGAACATGTCAAGCAGCTGGCCAACTGGTCCGGCGGCATTGACCGCAATAAGGAAATTCCGTTCATTCCTGCCCGGATTGTCCTGCAGGATTTCACCGGCGTACCTGTAGTTGTGGATCTCGCCGCTATGCGCGATACCGTTAAGAAGGCGGGCGGAGACCCGAAGAAGATCAACCCGCTTGTACCGGTTGACCTTGTCATTGACCATTCCGTTATGGTGGATGCGTTCGGAACGGCCGATGCCCTTGAATATAATATGAACGTAGAATTTGAGCGTAATGAGGAGCGCTACCGCTTCCTGCGCTGGGCACAGACCGCCTTCAATAATTTCCGTGCGGTTCCTCCGGCAACCGGAATTGTGCATCAGGTGAACCTGGAGTATCTGGCTTCTGTTGCGGCCACCAAGACCATTGATGGAGAGACGGTTGTCTACCCGGATTCCCTGGTCGGCACGGACTCCCATACTACAATGATTAACGGCCTTGGCGTAGTAGGCTGGGGCGTCGGCGGAATTGAGGCTGAAGCAGGAATGCTTGGACAGCCGCTGTATTTCGTTACCCCGGATGTCGTTGGCTTCAAGCTGACCGGCAGTCTGATGGAAGGCGCTACAGCTACCGATCTGGCCCTTACCGTTACCCAAATGCTGCGCAAGAAAGGCGTGGTCGGCAAATTCGTCGAATTCTACGGTCCGGGTCTGGCGAACATCAGTCTGGCAGACCGGGCGACAGTAGCCAACATGGCTCCTGAATACGGCGCAACCGTCGGCTTCTTCCCAGTAGATGAGGAGACACTGGCCTATCTGCGCAGCACCGGACGCCCGGATGAACTGGTAGAGCTGGTAGGGGATTATTATAAGGCGCAGGGTATGTTCCGCACCGCAGAGACACCGGACCCGACATTCAGCGATGTCATTGAGCTGGATCTGGCTTCTGTGGTTCCCAGCCTGGCCGGACCTAAGCGTCCGCAGGACCGGGTAGAGCTTACCCATATGAAGGAGAATTTCGAAGGCATTATCCGTACACCTGTCGACAAAGGCGGCTATGGCCTCAGCGACGAGAAGATTGCCGAAGAAGTTGAGATTCAGCATAAGAACGGAAGCACTAGCAAGCTCTCTACAGGAGCGGTAGTCATTGCAGCCATCACGAGCTGTACGAACACCTCTAACCCGAGCGTAATGCTGGGCGCAGGACTGCTTGCCAAGAAGGCTGTAGAACGCGGGCTGACCAAACCGGGCTATGTCAAAAGCAGCCTGACTCCCGGATCGCTGGTCGTTACGGAATACCTGCAGAAGGCAGATCTGCTGAAGCCGCTGGAAGCACTCGGCTTCTACCTGGCCGGCTACGGCTGCGCTACCTGTATCGGCAACTCCGGTCCGCTGCCGGATGAAGTCAGCGAAGCCATTACAGAGCATGATATGACGGTTGCCGCCGTAATATCCGGGAACCGTAACTTCGAGGGCCGCGTGCATGCCCAGGTCAAAGCCAACTATCTGGCTTCACCACCGCTGGTTGTCGCCTACGCACTGGCCGGCACGGTGAATATTGACCTGAAGACCGAGCCGCTGGGCTATGACCCGCAGGGTGAGCCTGTCTTCCTGGCCGATATCTGGCCGACTACAGCCGAGATCCGCGAAGCCATAGGGCTCTCGCTCAGTCCGGAAATGTTCCGCAGCAAATACGAGAATGTATTCACAGCCAATGAACGCTGGAATAACATTCCGGTACCGGAAGGCGAGCTGTATGAATGGGATAACAACTCCACCTACATTCAGAATCCGCCATTCTTCGAGCACCTGGCTGACGGTATCTCTGACATTAAGGACATCAAGAGCTCCCGTGTGCTTGCCCTGCTTGGCGATTCCGTCACTACCGACCATATCTCGCCAGCCGGGAATATCTCCACTTCCGGTCCAGCCGGGGAATATCTGCGGGGTCATGGCGTGGAACGCGCTGACTTCAACTCCTACGGCTCGCGCCGCGGGAATCATGAGGTGATGATGCGCGGTACCTTCGCTAACATCCGTATCCGCAACGCAGTGGCTCCTGGAACAGAAGGCGGCGTAACCACCTTCCTCCCGAGCGATGAGGTCATGTCGATCTATGACGCCTCCATGCTGTACCAGTCGGCCGGACAGAACCTGATCGTTATCGCCGGTAAAGAATACGGCACAGGCAGCTCCCGCGACTGGGCCGCCAAGGGTACTCTCCTGTTAGGCGTTAAGGCAGTCATCGCTGAGAGCTTCGAGCGGATTCACCGCAGCAATCTCGTCGGCATGGGCGTGTTGCCGCTGCAGTTCCAGGAAGGCCATGGCTGGAGCAGCATGGGGCTGACCGGACGCGAGACCTTCGACATTACCGGTCTTGACAACCATGTCCTTCCCGGACAGGAGCTGACAGTCACTGCTACCCGTGAAGACGGCACCCAGTTCGACTTCCCGGTCATTGCCCGTCTCGATAGTACCGTAGACATCGACTACTACCGCAATGGCGGTATTCTGCAGACAGTCCTCCGCCAGATGCTGGCAGATGCTACAGCTTCGGAAGCGGCTCAGCCGGTAGAATAATTCGGCTTCATAAGGCTAGATCATTATACAAGCTGCGCCGGTATCAGATTTCAGTCTGATACCGGCGCAGCTTTTTGTCTTTTTCAGGAATGCCCTATTTGACTGACAGCAGGCTGGTCGTAATGAAATCCAACTGCTTCTCCAGAGAGATCGGATCATTGTACGTATCGGCAGCAGGGTTCAACTGGAATACATTCCCTGCCTTGACCGCCGGAAGCCCCTTCCACAGCGGATTGTCATAGACAATCTTCGGGTCTGTAGTATCCCCTGACCACGGGCAGGTGAAGATAATGTCTCCGGCAAAGTCCGGCAGCTTCTCCAGGGAGATGGAAGCCCAGCCAGTTCCGCTGTCGATGGCCTCCTTCTGCGCTTCTGCGGGAGCCTTCAGCCCGAACTCCCCATACAGAATCTCACCGCCCCGGCCATAGTTATGCCCAAAAACATACAGCCCCTTGGCATATGGATTCAGGATAGATACTGTCTTATTACCAACAGCAGCCTGTACCTGCGGCTTCAGCTCAGCAATGCGGGCCTCCCACTGGGCGATCCAGGCCTTAGCTTCATCATTCTTGTTCACCAGCTTGCCGTAGTCGAGCATCTGATCCTTATAATTCTTGGCGCCATACTGAATCTGTACCACAGGCGCAATTTCCTTCAGCTTATCGATGCCTTCTGTGCCGGTATACACAATAATCAGGTCAGGGTCCAGGGACAGGATATTCTCCGGGGTGACATCGTCACCAAGCCCTTCTGCACCTTCAAGCATGTCTGCAAGATAGGGACTATCCTTGGCTCCTTGCATGACTCCTACCGGCTTCACACCCAGCGCCAGAAGATATCCTGTATAAAAGGCTGTAGTATCCACGATTCTCTGCGGATTCTTAGGCACTTGAACCTCACCGGCGCTATCCTGGAAGGTAACCATCTCTGCTTCAGCAGAAGGTTCGCCAGTAGCCGGAGCAGCAGTGGGTGCTTCAGAAGCTGCAGGTGCAGGAGCATTCGCTGCCGTCCCGGAGCCAGAGCCGGAATTACCCGATGAACCGCAGGCTGCCAGCAGGACAGCCATGACGAGAGTAAAGACAATCAGGACAAGACTTTGTTTAGAGTATCGCAAGATAATCCCCCTATATATGTATGATATTGATAATCATTATCAATAGTAATATATCACAGAGTAGACAGGCTGACAACACTCCGGGAACTTTTTTGTAGCCGGTTTCGCATACGTTTTGAAGTGTTTCTTCCATCCGGGCGGTGCTCCGCCTATCTCTTGCCAATTCCGGGCTTTCTCTCTCACCGACCACTTGCTTGGAGCCGCATTGTTGCACATCTTGCAGGATTTCTCTAAAAATGTTACTGGCTGTGATACATTGTTGCATCTTTTGCAGAATTTTCGGTATTTAGAGTTAGTTAGCGCTGGATTTGTTGCATTTCGTGCAGGATTTCAGCATAGAACGCTTCTTTGGGGCAGTATTGTTGCACTTTTTGCAGGATTCCTCTTAAAATGTTACTGCCTGTGATGCATGGGGCCATTCCCTCCGCGCAGCGGCACCCATTGTATTCGGTTTTTCTGTGAAAATACGTCTGGCACTGCGATAAACACACGGCCTACGCGGCGCGCCCAGTCCAATGTGTTCGGTTTTCTGTCGAAATATGGTAAATAAAAGTATGAAAATGTAATATCCAAAAAAACCGTCCTTAGTAAGGACGGCTTCGTTTCAGCGAGAAGTAGCAAGATAGGTTATGGGCATAAGCAAATGAATAATCGTGACTCCAGGAGGGCTTTCAGGACATCTCGATACGCTCGGAATCGAATATTCTTTTGTAGACCAGAGCTATGATCTGTGAGCGGTCCGTTACGTCCATTTTATTAAAAATACGGCTCAGATGATTCTTGACGGTATGCTCGCTGATAAACAAGGCGCTGGCAATATCCTTGTTCGTCTTGCCCTGAATAATCAGTTCCAGCACTTCCTCCTCGCGCGGCGAGATTCCCCATTCCTCCTTGGGCGTCTTCAGTGCCGTACTGTTCAGCAGCTTCCCTGCCGACACGCCTCTTTTGGCGGGCATCGCTTCCGAGCGGCTGCGCAAGAAGGATTGGAAGGTAGTGCGCGGCTCACTGTACAGCTCCCCGACCACATGATCATCCAGGTTGAAGCGGGAGGGGTCCAGCCACTCCAGATCCGAGTCCGCCAGCAGCTCCTTATCCGCGCCCTTGCCTGCATGATGAAGCACCAGCGCAAGCAGTTGGGCAGTGACAGAGACCGAAGGCTTATTGATCTGAAAATAGAACGAAGCAAACTGGTCCACCTGCTTCAGCAAAGAAAGCTCCTCCGGGTAGAACCCGTAGCCCTGCAGGAAATCCAGCCTGAACGGAGCCAGCAGAGCAGCCGTTCTCATCTGCTCTGACTCCCGCTCCGGCAGTCCTGTATAACGGGCAAGCTCATACGCCATGGCAGAAGCCTCTGCCGACAGGCGGTGCAGCTCGGGATTACTGAGCCGAAGATAATGAAGTGTCTGTCCGGTGAAGACCCCTGCCTGCTTCATATGTCTGGCTTCCTTCTCGATCAGACGGATCGAAGTACTCGCCAGACTGGCGAGACAGCCGGTTAAGGACAGCCACTCCTCGGCTTCGCTGCGGCGTCTGAAGCCCACTGACAGAATGCCCTTGAATACCTTCTCGGCAATCAGCGGACATTCGAGCAAGACCTGCCCCTCGGCCTCCCCGTTGATGATCGCAGAAGAGAGAAAGGCCTGCGAGGAGTAACGGGACTGGAGGTCCTGGACATACGGCGCAATCTCCTCCGGCTTCCACCCCTTGGCGTAATGGGTATCCCCCGGCTGCTCCTCGAAGAATACAAGCACCGATGACGGGAAGAACGGCATGCCCATTACCATATCCAACAGCACAGTGCCCAGCTCCTGAGTGGATGCGGCCTGCGGCAGCAGGCGGGCAGCCTCCTTCAAGCGCTGGGTGGCTTCCCTGCGCAGGGCTTCGCGCTGCACCAGCTGCTCTCCCCGTCCGGATAAGCCCAGGAGCGCAGCAACATTCTGCTCATACTGGGCATAATCCTGGATTGGACGGCTCTTCCCAAAGCCTACAGCAAGCAGCAATGCCCTCTTCCCGCTGTGAATTCTCAGCGGATAGCATGACAAATATTCCGGCTGCGTCATTGCGCGCTGAGTGAAGAATAACGATCTCGGATCTTGGGCAATGTCCTGCCAGTGCCGGGGCTCCCTGCCCAGAACTGCCTGTCCCAGGAAGCCGTCTCCCTGCTGGAACCCGGCATTCATGAGAAGTCCTGCTTCTTTGCCGGCAGAATATTTGACCTTGAACTGTCCGGCCTCCTCCTCTTGGGCAAAGGCATACAGCTCCGCATCAGAGAACATACCGGCCATCTGTTGCAGCACAACCTCTATCTTCAGGAACTCACTCTCCAGATTGGATAACAGCTGGGTAATCACCAGGCTGCGTCTCTGTTCCAGCGGCTTCACTGCGCACCCCGCCAGCAATTTGGAGAGCACATTCCCGAGCACACTCAATTTCCCCCTGATGCTGACGATGCCTTCCCGGCTAAGCTCAGGCATGGCGGCCAGTACATCCTTCAACATCTCATAGTCGGGGTGTTTCCGCATCTTGGCCTCGAACGCCTGCAGCACAAGCCCGCGCGTACCTTCTTCCATATATAAGCCGGACCATAAATAGTACGTCTGCCCATAGTCTGGAACCAGCGGACTGACCACATACTTCAGTCCGGGGACCCACTCTTCAAGTACGGCAGGATATGATAAGGGGCCCATTCTGAGCAATGCAGGCTCGAAGGGACGCTCTATGACCTGTATAGATTTAAACATCTTCTGATAGAATATTCCGGAAAGCGTCGGGCGCGTAACCACATTCCCAGCCTGATCCGTAAGCACAAGCGCCTGGCCCGTAACAGAGCCGAACGTATCCTGCAGCTCTTGAATTTCTCCCATCAGTGAATCGGGTATAGCCACTTTCATCCCATCACCTCGTGCCCCTGGATTCCTATTATATCTTCACTCTTAATTTAGCTAATCATTACTAATGATAGTTCATTTTAACTAGATATACAATGAATGACGAAGACTGAATAGCCTGTATGTCCTAAAGTTTTCCTTCATAAATCTGCTGCCGGAGGCCTCAGATCAGCCCATCATTAGGCCCATTTCAGCAGCAGCCTCAGCCAAAATGACAGCATATTCCTCCAGAGTCTCCCGCGACAAACGGCTGACCGGGCCGGACATCGAGAGCGCTGCTACCACGCCCCCGGCCCGTCCGGCGATGGGCACAGCCACGGCTGCCGCTCCCGGCTCCCGTTCCTCGAAGCTAGTTGCATAGCCGCAGCGGGTGATCTCCTTCAGCTGCTCCAGGTACTGGCTGCGGTCTACACTGTCCGGCCATGCGGGGTCGGCCAGCAGCCGGACCTGCACTTCCGGCGGCGCGTAAGCAGCCAGAACCTTGCTTGATGCGCCTACCGAGAGCGGCAGCCTTGCCCCGATCTGGGCTACCCGGCGTATAGCCTGCCGGCTCTGCACCGCCTGAATGCGCACTCGCTCCAGATTGTCGCGCAGATACAGGCTGACCGTCTCTCCCAGGCGGTCGCGCAGCCGCTCCATGGCGGGCAGCAGAAGCACCGCCGGCTCGTTCAGCGTCGGGAGATGTGTGGACAGCTCCCAGATGCGGATGCCCAGGCGGTATTTGTCCGTCCCCTCATCCCGCTGCAGGAAGCCCTTCTCCTCCAGTGTGGTCAGCAGGCGGTGCACTGTGCTTTTATGCAGGCCGATCTTCGCAGAGATCTCCGTCAGACTAAGGTCGTAATCATCATTATCCTGAGTGAAGCACAGTAATATATCCAGCGCACGTTCTACGGCGCGTACAGTCAGCTTCCGGTCTTCCACCCCGATCTCCCCTTCACATGTTTCACCTATTGAAACCCGGTTACATAATTATTAAGATATCCCTATCTTAGTGCAAAAGCCTAAATAAAGTCCAGCAGATTCCGTATCCATAATCAGCCGTCCGCAGTTTACAGTTACATTACAAAAGAACCATTTCCATTGACTTTGTAAGGGCATAAATTTACGATTAAATATATGAACTATTCATGCTCTGAATCTTGAAACTTTCCAGGAGGGGACCTTATGAATCTGGCAACTAGTCATCCCGGCGCGCCGGTCTCCCGTATGCCTAACGAGGGTAAGCCCGCTTCGTCACCACTAATTCCACTTCGGATGATACGCGTCAAGCACATCATTGTGGCCCTGCTGTTATCCGTATTCTTCTTCTTTGTATTCTGCTTCATCGCCCTGCATGCCTATATCGCCTGGGTACTCTCGAATCCTACCGTAGCCCCGCTCTACTCTAATCCTTATCAGGCCAAGGGGCTCGCCTACGAGGATATCAGCTTCCCTGCCAAGGACGGCAGCCGGATGATGGAGGGATGGTATATTCCTTCCAAAGGAGCCACCAAAACTATTGTTTTCAGTCACGGCTATGGTGCGAACCGCGAGGAGAGCTGGGTTCCCATGTATGATCTGGCCCACTACGCGCACAGCCTGAGATTCAATGTCGTCATGTTCGACTACGGCTTCGCCTCCAAGACCGACAGGGATATCGCAACCGGCGGCAAAAAAGAATCCCAGCAGCTGCTCGGAGCCATTGAGTTCGCCAAGGAGCAGGGGGCAGACCAGATTGTGGTCTGGGGCTTCTCGATGGGCGCAGGCACCGCCCTGCAAGCTGGACTTGTAACCAAAGATGTGGACGCGATGATTCTGGACAGCACCTTCCTGCTGGAGCCGGACACCCTGTACCATAACATCAAGCAGAACATCAATCTTCCCCGCCAGCCTTCGCTGGAGATTATGGAGATGCTCTTCCCGGTGCTGAACGGCACAGGACTGAATCAGATTCCTTACTCCAAGGTCAAATCGGAGGATTATCCGTTCCCGGTACTGTTCATGCACGGCACCAAGGACGATAAGGCACCTTATCCGATTGCCGAGGAGCTGGCGGCGAACCAGAGCAATCCGTATTCGGATTCATGGATCGTGGAGGACAGCCATCATGAGCTGCTGTTCCGCGAGCACCCGCGTGAGTATCTGCGGCGGGTATCCGCTTTTCTCGGGAATGTGCAGCTAGCCCAGATCAGCGGGAGCCAAGGCAACCCCACCGCAAGCAAATAGCATCTTATCGTTACCTACGGCATGTGCAGATGTATCCTGTGATACATTCTGTGCATGCCTTTTTACTGTGCGGGGCACAGGACCTCCAATCCATCCGCCGCAATTCCCCTCGCAGGCCAGTCTCATAAGCTGTCCTTCTCCGGCATATAATGGACCGATGAAACTTTAGGACGGGAGGACTGCATGTCATGCCATATGTATTCGTTGCACCGCCGCCAGTACAGATTCTAGGGGAGATTGCCTTCTGGAAAAATCAGGAGAAGGAGCATGCCGAGGTCCTGATCCAGATCATCCCACGCCTGGAGGAGCCTTATGTAAAGCTGCTGGAGGACTGGGCCATTGTCTTCCTAGCTACAGAACAGACGGCGCAGCAGCTGCTCGCTAGTCCCCAGGCACCGGACGCAGGCGGTCCGGGGAGTCCATCTGCCGAAGCCGGGCGGCTGCTGCACACCGCCTGCGACCAGTCCGCCGAATTCATCCGGCACCTGAAGGCCATGAAGGAGGCCAGCGCCGCCGTCAATGCCTTCCCCCTGGCGGGAACCACGCTGCTGCACTTCATCCGGGAGTCCGAATACTTCCTCGCTGTACTGGCCGCTCTGACTCCTGCGGACTACGGACCCGGAATGCTGCGGATGAATCCGACGGAACAGGGTGAACCCGCTCCTTCACCCGCTCCTGCTGCAGGCGGAGACAGTCTCCAGGGAACAGGAAGCTTCGCAGTTCCGTTATGGGAATCCCGCGAGGCAGGCTCGGTTCCCATCGGCGGGCATACGCTTCCCCCTCTGCCTTATGCCTATAATGCTCTGGAGCCGTATATTGACGAGAAGACGATGATCATTCATCACGACAAGCATCACCAGAGCTATGTAGACGGGCTGAACAAGGCCGAGAACAAGCTGGCGGAAGCGCGCCTGAGTGGCGACTATGATCTGGTTAAGCATTGGGAGCGGGAGCTTGCCTTCAATGGGGCCGGACACTATCTGCATACGATCTTCTGGAATGTCATGTCCCCGCAAGGAGGCGGCCGCCCCTCCGGCGCCCTGCTGGACGCTATAGAACGCAGCTTCGGAAGCTATGATGCCTTCAAGGCCCAGTTCACTGAGGCCGCGGGTAAAGTCGAGGGCGGCGGATGGGCTATTCTGGTCTGGAGCCCGCGCAGCCGCAGACTGGAGATTCTGACGGCTGAGAAGCATCAGAATCTGTCCCAATGGGATGTCGTTCCGCTGCTGGCGCTCGATGTGTGGGAGCATGCCTATTACCTCAAGCATCAGAACAACCGTGCAGATTACATCCAGGACTGGTGGAGAGTCGTGAACTGGCCTTATGTCGCCGAGCGCTACGGGGCTGCCCGCAAGCTGGTCTGGCAACCTTTCTGAGGCTCTGTGGTGTATTCGTTTTCCGCATACAACAAGCCCGCGCACCTTCAGCGCGGCACATTGTATTCGTCTTTCGCATACATTCTGATGAACTTCTCCCTCTCATGGCGGCGTTCTGCGTATCTCTGGCCAATTCTGAGGTTGTTCACTCTCACCGGCTGTTTGTATGGAGTAGCATTGTTGCACTTCTTGCAGAGTTTCTCTAAATTTATTAGAAGCCGTGGAGTATTGGGTCACACACCTTCGCGCGAGCACAATGTATACTGTTTTTCACATACATTCGGTCCGTGCGCCTGCTTGCGAGCACAATGTATGCTGTTTTCCGCATACATTCGGTCCGTGCGCCTGCTTGCGAGCACAATGTATGCTGTTTTCCGCATACATTCGGGCCACATGCCTGCGCGCTAGCAAATGTATGCTATTTTCCGCATACATTGGGGCCACATGCCTGCGCGCTAACAAATGTATGCTATTTTCCGCATACATTCGGGCCACATGCCTGCGTGCCAGCAAATGTATGCTGTTTTCCGCATACATTTGAGCCACGCACCTTCGCGCGCAAAAGCCCGCCGCCACTGTTGAAGTGGCAGGCGGGCTTTTGCGCTTGCAGGGCCGGTCCGGCAAGCTTATCCTTCCCGGCTCCGGCTTTATTCCTTGATCAAGGCCAGGAATTCGGCCCTTGCCGCAGCGTCCTCACGGAAGGTGCCGCGGGTGGCCATCGTAACCGTCTTGCTGCCCGGCTTCTTCACACCCCGGGCACACATGCACAGATGCTCCCCTTCGACTACAACCATGACACCGTGCGGATTTAGCACCTCTGTCATGATGTCGGCGATCTGGGCTGTGATGCGCTCCTGCACCTGTAACCGGCGGCTGACCGCTTCCACGAGCCGGGCCAGCTTGCTGAGTCCGGCAATGCGGCCGCTAGGCACATAACCGATATGCACCTTGCCGAAGAATGGAGCCATGTGATGCTCGCATTGGCTATAGTAGACAATATCCTTCACAATGACCAGCTCTTCATGAGACTCGTCGAAGGTGACGCCCAGCGCTTCACGCGGATCAACGGAATAACCGCCGAAGATCTCTTCATACATCCGGGTCACTCTGGCCGGTGTTTCCAGCAGGCCTTCACGGCTCGTATCCTCACCGATTAATTCCAGAATCTTCTCTACATGATACTCAATCTGCTCACGGTTTACAGAAACCTTCCCGTTCTTGTACTCCTTGATGCCCCCCATGAAAACTCCCCCCTTCCGCACCTGCAGCTGACTCTTATCTATTTCATACGATCATCATTATTACTTCTTGCGGGACTGTCCTTTGCCCGCAGCGGGACGCCCCGGCGGATTGCCGTTCTTCATCATCTGCTGGGCTCGCTGCATTTGCTTCCCGTTCAGGTTGTACCCCATTTGCTTGGCAACCTTCTGCAGCATTTCAGGATCATTCTGCATCGTTGTCATCTGTCTGCGCAGATAATATACGCCGATGAAGAATCCGCCGATCAGACCTACCACAAGCGTAATAATAGGCAATGCAATATTCATCTGTAATCCACCTTTGTACTCTATTGTCTGGCGATAACCCTGTTCAGGCACGCGAATCTATCATAGCATTTCAACAACTGGACAGCAATTGGCAAATCCCGCTGGCAGCCGGTTCATTTCCCGTCCGCTGCTCTCTGCTCGCGCAGCTTGCCTGCGGCCCGCTCCAGCATGTCGCGCACCGTAGCGTCCTCTTCGCTCTCCAGCGCCTGCTCGACTGCCGCAAGCGCCTCTTCGCCGCCGATGCGGCTGAGCGCCCAGGCAGCCGTCCCGCGCATCACCGGCCGCGTCTCCTTCAGCACAATCTCAGTCAGCTTCGGCACGGCCGATGCCTCCTTGAAGTTGCCCAGCGCGATGACCGCATTGCGCTGGATCGGATTCTTGCCGCGCCAGGCGGCGGAGCTGCTGCCGAATTTCTCCTTGAACCCCCGGTTGCTGAGATCCAGAATCGGCATCAGCAGCGGCTTGACCACTTCAGGATCAGGCAGAAGCTGCGGGCGGTGGTCCCAGTTCTTGCCGCGGTTCTGCGGACAGACAATCTGGCAGGTATCGCAGCCGTAGAGCCGGTTCCCGATCTTGGTCATATAGTTCTCGCTCAGGAAGCCCTTGGTCTGGGTCAGGAAGGAGATGCAGGCCTGGGCATTGAGCTGTCCCGGTCCGACCAGCGCGCCGGTAGGACAGGCATCGATGCATTTGGTGCAGTCGCCGCAGCCCTCCTCCACAGGCTGGTCTGGAGGCAGCGGGAGATTCGTCACCATCTCCCCCAGATAGATCCATGATCCCCACTTGGGAGAGATAATCGCACAATTCTTGGCGCTGAAGCCGATCCCTGCCCGCTCCGCTACTGCCCGGTCTACCAGCGCTCCCGTATCCACCATGCTCTCCAGCACAGCATCCGGGACACGCTCACGGATGAAGCTCTCCAGCTTCGCCAGCGCTTCACGAAGGACATGATGGTAATCCTGGCCCCAGGAGGCGCGGGCCAGAATGCCTCTGCGTGCACCCGGCTCGGATTTGGGCGGATTCTCCATCTTGGAGGGATAGGCCACGGCAATCGCAATGATGGAGAGCGGCTGCTCCCCGGACTGGAGGGCGGGAACCGTCCGCTTGTCCAGGTCAGGTTCCTCGAAGCCGGATTCGTACCCCTTGTCCCGATGCTCCTGAAGAATGTTCTTCAAATATAAAAACGGCTCCGCAGTGGTGAACCCGATATCATCGATACCGAGCGCAGCTGCAGCCGCCTTAATCTCAGCCTTAAGTTCCTCCCATTTGGAAGGAGGCGGAGCGTAGCCTTTCTGGATGTTGAGATGCATATCCGCCTCTCCTTTATAGATTGAATAAGGTTGCTCTACAGGGCCTTCATCTTAGAGAGAGGCCACCAGATCAGGGAGACCTTACCCACAATACTCTCCCCTGCGACAGCGCCGAAATAACGGCTGTCCTTGCTGGCTCCGGCATGCCGGTTGTCCCCCATGACGAAGTAGGTCCCCGCCTGCACGGTCAGACTGCTGAAATCGGGATCTTCTATAGACGTATCGATATATGGCTCATCCAGCAGCTTGCCGTTGAGATAGAGCTGCTGGTTCCGTACTTCAATAATGTCGCCGGGAATGCCGATCACCCGCTTGACCAGATATTCCTTGCGGCTGGGTCCCGTACTGGGATCATGAAGGACGACAACCTCCCCGCGGCCCGGATTCCCGAAGCTGAGGGCGATTTTATTAATAATCAGCTTCTCCCCCTGATAGAGGGTAGGCTCCATGGATTGGCCGATTACAGTTGACACGTTGAACACATAGATATTAAGCAGCGACATCACAGCGAACACAATCCCCGCCGTAATGATCCACTCCCGCATATCCTTGATCCACGTTCTTCGGGACTTCTGTCTGGACTTGTTATGCGTCACTGATCTGTATCTTTGTCTGCGGCTCCGCATGAAATCTTCTTCAAGCTCCCGGTTCATAGGCCACCTACTTGCTTCGATTGGGTTATCCGTTCCTTAACAATAGAAAAGCATATCTCCCGCCCATTTGCAATGGACATAGGGAAGATATGCTTTAGTATAATGAAACAGACTATGCAGGAATACCCATATTCAAAGTATCCGCCCTGCAACAGTTCTCTACTCTGACCTTTGATTCCGCTTACAGCAGCGGTTCAACAACAGTTACCCGACAATGCTCAGCTTGCGCACGGATTTGAAAATGTGGTTCTCGTCATAACCCATGGCTTCATATAGAGGCATTGCAAAAGAATTGTGTTCATCGACGGCAACATAAATGCCGCTGACCTTCCGCGCCTGAAATCTGCTCTCCATAGCCGTTACAAGACTCTTACCGACTCCTCTGCGGCGGTAATCCGGATGGACGGCAATGCGGAAATAACAGCCGTGATTCTTCTCAATCGTACCAATCAGCGCACCGATGATTTCTCCTTCATCCTCAGCAACTACAATGAGATCAGAATCCCATGACAATTGCCTGGAGAAAGGCTCGATCGTGCTCTCGAAACATTCTTCCGATAATGCGGTCTGCAGCAATTCAGTCACTGGAGTTACATCGCTTAATTGAAAGGAACGAACGTGCATACTTTCAAGTCTCCCTTTTCTATGGCTTATGATTTTACAAAAAGAAGGAGTTTCCATAACAGCATAAAGTGGAAAAAAGCATCAAAAACCGAGGAATACCTGCTTTTGTCTCTATTAAAGCACACTTTTCTCGCGTTATCATCATTTTTCTTTTGAAAGCGCTTGATATGAAGCGTTTACATTCAATATAGTTTCATATTTAACATCTATTAGGAGATTACAGTAGTCAAAACGTCCCGGTTACGAAGCCTCACTAGTTTAACACAGCCTTAACACTTTCAGTGAGCTGGGGACGGGAAAATACTTTTTAAACATTTTTGTTTATTTAATGTTGCATTATTGTTCCAGATGCGTTTTAATAATAGTATCTCAACGGATATATACCCAAACCAACATATAATCAGGAGGGATTTTTCCATGGCTTTTCAATTACCGGCACTTCCGTATCCGAACAACGCACTTGAACCACACATCGACGCATTGACGATGGAGATTCATCATGACAGGCACCATAACACTTATGTGACGAACCTGAACGCCGCACTGGAAAAGGCACCCGAACTGCAAAACAAAAGCATCGATGAGCTTCTGACCGACCTGAACGCTGTACCGGAAGCGATCCGCACAGCGGTCCGCAACAACGGCGGTGGACATGCCAACCACACCCTGTTCTGGGAAGTGATTGGACCGAATGGCGGCGGCGCACCAACCGGCGCACTGGCTGCTGCCATTGACAGCGAGCTGGGCGGCTTCGATAAATTCAAGGAAGACTTCGCGGCTGCAGCTACTACACGCTTCGGCAGCGGCTGGGCTTGGCTCGTTGTAAAGGACGGCAAGCTTGCCGTAACCAGCACACCGAACCAGGACAACCCGATCAGCGAAGGCGCAACTCCAATCCTCGGCCTAGATGTATGGGAGCATGCCTACTACCTGAACTACCAGAACAAACGTCCTGACTACATCAAGGCGTTCTGGAACGTAGTGAACTGGGAAGAAGTCGGCAAGCGTTACGAAAGCGCGAAATAAGCATCTGCCTTCAGCATGATGCTCTAAGCAAACAGGTTCACCTCTGCCGTAATGGCAAGGGTGAACCTGTTTTTATTTAAAATATAAGAATTTATATGTTCCACACGATAACTTATCCTTCTATTTCTCGCTGAAACGGTACCGTCCTTTAAAAGGACGGCAATGCCGTTTCCACTTGCCACGCTAAGCCAGGCTGAATTCACTGCCTGAACTTGGCGTTCAGAGCGTCGTACTCACGCCGGGTGACCGGAATTACCGTTCCATGGCGGGGGCTGGCCGGCAGCTCATAATCAGTGGATACCGTCCACTTACCCGAATCAAGATCTTCCGTCTCCAGCGGGATGTACCCTCTCCCTCCGAATTCATCCACAAACAGATACCACTTCTTCTCTGTATTGGATTTGAACAGGGTTGGCCCTTCAATGCCCTTTAGTCCGCCGACACTCCCGCTTAGCAGCTTCACCTCAGGCGCAAATATTGAATCCAGGGACTCCTGGAACACCATTTTGCCAAAAGGGGATTCCGGGCCTTGCTCGCGCTCATCCTTGGTGAATCGGTAAATCTTCCCGTTATATGCCGCCATAGTGGTATCAATGATCGAATACCCGTAGTCCATATAGACCTGCGGCTCTGTGAACGCGCGGAAATCGCGTGTCTTGCTGTACATGATTGTCTGGTAGGCGTCCCCGGTGTGAGTAGAATCGGCGTACATCCGCGAGGCCCAGAATACGATATATTCTCCGCTCTCCTGGTCATAGATCACCTCAGGTGCCCAGGTATTCCCCGCTTCCTCAGGTGAGACCTTGGCTTCCCAAGGCTCCGACCAGTCCACGAGATTATCCGATTCCCACACAATGATCGACCGGCTGCCCTGTGTCTGGGCTGCGCCCCAATCCCAATTGCCGTTGATCTTCAGATCGGTGGCAATCAGATAGAACTGTCCCCCTTCAGGTGAACGGATGATGAAGGGATCTCTGACTCCCTTGTTGCCCAAGGGGGAGATTAGCACAGGCTTCCCGCCGTTCAGCTCCTGCCAATACAGCGGGTCATTGCCTTCGCTGAGGGCGAAATATACCTGCTCGCCGTCCCCGGTCCCTTCGCCTGTGAAATAGCTGAACAGATAGCCCGCATAGTCCGCTGCCGCCGGAATGTCCTGTGCAGCTTGAGTCCCGGTAACCTGAGTTCCGGCAACCTCACCCGGCTGGCCTGCCTGCTCCTCTAGCTCCGGCCCGCCTGCCACCAGGGTCACCACCGACTTGGCCGGAATCAAGGCCTGGAATACCTGCTCCCCATCTGCTGTCCCATCAGCAGCTACATCAACGGCCAGATCCCCGCCGCGAGCCAGATCCAGCTGCTCATTGGTTACATAGGAACGCAAGGCCGAAGCCTTCAGCCCAAGCCCGCTCAGCGTGAGCTGCACCCGCTTCTCCTCCAGGCTGTCATTCACCAGCACCGCCGTCATGCTCTGCTCCTCCTCGTGTATGTAAGCCGAGCCGAGCAGCTCGCTTCCGGCGTCCTGGCTCAGACCGGAGAGCGCAATCCGCACCGCTCCGGGGCGGATGAACTTGCTGTAATTGCCGAGCGACCACAAGATCTTCGAGGTCAGGATGTTCTGCCCGTCTCCAGGCTGATTGTAGTCGGTGTACAGCAAGCCGTCCTTGTAATCTACCTTGGACACTGCGGTCCACCACTGCCATGCGGCTGCATCCGCCTCGGTCAGATCGAAGTGAATGGTGCGCGCCACCTGTAGTGCCGGCTCCATCCCCAAATCCCGCCCCGGGCCGTAATCGCCCATAATGCAGTATTCGGTAACCCAGTATTTGGCCTGCGGATCATATTGCTTCAGATTGCGCTCCAGCAGCTGTCTTAGCTTCACCAGGCGGTCATCGCCGGAATGGCTGTAATCGGACCAGTAGGAATGCGAGGCAATCTTGTTGCCTACCGCTTCCTTCAGCACAGGATCACCCAGCAGGTCCTTAATGTATTCACGGTATTTCCCCAGCCCAAGGCTGTTAGCCCCGCTGGAATAGACGCCGCTGCCCGCGAACTCCCGGTAGCGCTCGTCATCGAGCAGAGAATTAATCTCCACTCCGTCCGGGGCACTGATCTGTGCTTCCAGCAAGCTGGCACGGAGCTGGGCATGCAGCTCCAGAATCACCCGCTTCAGGTCGTCATTGTTGTACCGGCTGGCTTCCTGCTTTTCATGATTCCAGTCCCAGGTCGGCTCGTTAACGGGACTGATATAATCGAATTCAAGGCCCTCCTGCTTGAAATGCTCCAGCACCTCAATCAGGAAGGAGGCGAAGGCAGCTTCAGAGCCTTCCTTCAAATTACTGGAGCCTACCTCCGGATCAGGCTGGGCATGGCCGTTGCGGGTCATCCAGACTGGCGGGCTATTGACGAAGGCGATCAGGGATTCGACTCCGCGCTCCTTGGCCGCGCGCAGGAACCACTGCTGGCCTGCCTGCCTGCTCCAGTCGTACGGCCCTTCCTCCGTTAGTTTGAAGGCTTCCGTTCTCCGCCACGGATCTGGAATGATTGCCTGATCGGTCTCCGCCGAGCCTGCGCCTATATTGAAGCGCCAGGCCGACAGCCCGATCCCTCTGCTGCGTGAGAACAGCAAATCTGCCACCTTGTTCTTATTCTCTTCGGTCCACTCCTTCCCCAGGGGGTCCATGGACCAGGCGTCGGACGCGCCAAAGTTATCGATAGTCTGATAGCGGAGCTTGCCGTCTATCGTCACTGCCGCATCCGGCGGTTTCTGGTGCTGCACAGGGATTTCCTCCTCTTTCCTATTACTGAACAGAACTACAACAACAACAACAACAACAACACACACTAGAACAACGCCGATAACCGCCGTAACTGCCAGCCGCTTCATGCTCCTATCCTCCTCCTAACCGACCAGACCGGAACGCTCCACACTCTCTACGAAATGCCGCTGAACGAATACATAGAGAATAATTAGCGGCAGAATCGCCATCAGCACACTGGTATTCATCATCATGGACATGAAGAACGGGTCTTGAACGAGCGAATTCGCCGCCTGTCCGCCGCCGGTCATGTAGGTAGCTATGCCGTAGCCGGCCGATGACATCATCGATGACATGACCTTCGGTTCATTCAGATACATATTGGTGAAGAATGAGTCATTCCACTGCCACACGAAGGAGAACAGCATCACCGTTACCATAGACGGAATGGCATTGGGCAGAATCACCCGGGCGAAGGTGGTGAAATAGCCTGCTCCGTCCACATAGGCCGCTTCCTCAATCTCCCGTGGAATGCCCTTGAAGAACTGGCGGAAAATATAGACATACAGCCCTGTCTTAACGCCCATCCCGAGCATTGAAGAAATGATAAACGGCCAATACGTATTAATCAGATTCGCCGGCTTCCCCGTGAACAGCTCAATCAGGCCGAACAGGTCAAAGTTCTTGAAGTGCAGGTACAGCGGGATCATGATCGTCTGGGACGGGACAAGGATCGTAAAGATCACTGCCGCGAACAGCAGCCCGCTCCCCTTGAACTTAATCCGGGCAAAGCCGTAACCGGCCAGCACACAGATGATGGTCTGAAGCACCATGACCGCTGAGGACAACAGCATGGTATTCCGCAGTACTGCCGGATAGTTCATCGCCTTGAATACGAGCCTGAAGTTCTCCAGGGTGAACGCCTGCGGTACCCAGATCACGGTGGAATCATACAAATCGTCCATACTCTTGAACGCAATCGACAGCTTCAGCAGGATCGGGTACAGAATGACGAACGATATGCCGAAGACCAGCACAAAACGGGCGATCACCCACAACCATTTTTTCGAAAATTCCACCCAATAGGCGGCCGAAGCCAGCCGGTGCAGCTGCTCTTTCTTAGAGCGGTGCGGCATTGCTGCGGTCTCTGTCTTCATGAATGCTCCTCCTTCCAAGCCGCTAGTCTTGATAAAAGACTTTACGTGAGATCAGCGCCGTTGTGATCCACAACAGCAGCGCGATGATAGCAAAATACATCCAGGACATGGCTGCGCTCAGCCCAAAATTGAAGCTCTTAAACGCTGTATCCACCACCATGCGGCTGGTCTGGTCGCTGATGAAGCTGTCGATGATGGTATAGACCAGATTCGTCAGGATCAGCGGGCCGATCATCGGAAACGTAATTTTCCAGAAGGCCTCGTAGCCTGTGGAGCCTTCAATCTTCGCCGCCTCATACAGGGAAGGGGAGATCGATTGCAGCCCCGCCAAAAAGATCAGAATCTGCACGCCCGATTGGCTGACAATCTCATAGATCCGGCTCACCGCTCCAGTCAGATACTGCACCACGGTGGGGCTCAGACCGGATTCGATCAGCAGCGTGGTCAGCTCCAGATTCTTGATCACCGACAGGCCTCCGCCCGTGGAATCACTGGCGCTGCGCACAACGGACTGCATCAGATCCCCGTTCTCAATGCTGGCAATAATACCCGAGGCCAGAATGACCGGCAGGAAGAAGATGGCCCGGGCCAGCACCCTGCCATGGAACTTCTGATTGAGCAGCACGGCGAAAAACAGACTGAAAATCAGAATAAGCGGGGTGTTCAGCACGATATTCATCACGGATTCCGTTAATGTCCGGACATAGGATTCGTGGGAGAACAGCGCCTCCCGGAAGTTCGCGAGTCCGATATACTTCAGCGTGAAGCCCTCATCATTGACCTGCAGGTTACTGAGGCTGAACCGCAGGGAAGACAGCAGCGGCGTCATGAACAGGAAGCAGAAGCCCGCGAACCAGGGAAGAATAAAGTACAGGCCGTAATATCTGTTTTTTTGCTCCAGGGACAGCTTCTTAAGCTTCATTATGGCTGCTCACCTCCTACCCGGTAATTCCGTCCGTCTATGGTTACTCCGCCCACAGTCACCGGTGCACGGTTATAATTCACTATAATTGCGGTACCCGCTTCATAGGTCGTCTGATAGACACCGGCCGCAAGCTTCTTATGCTCCTTGATCGTCTGGGACTGGACACTCTTCAGTACACGGCTCAAGGCCTGATACTGCCCGGCTGCCTGGTCAATCCAGCTGCGGTAATCCGCCGAGTAGAGCCGGTCGAATCCCGTCATTTTAATCGCGGAAGGATCTGCATAGAACCAGGTATAATAAGGTGCGCTCCCGGTCTCCAGCGCCTTCAGCAGGCTGAGTGATGCATCCTGATCGTCAGCCATATTCCAGGCGGTTCCGGCATATTGCAGATAGCCGTGGTACACCATCTGGAAGAAGGGGATGCTCTCATCCGTAATATTGAACCCGCTGCTCTGCATGGGCGCAGCCACTATATGACGGGCGAAGGGCGCCGCGTACGCATTGCCGCCTTCCACCATCAAGCGGGGCACCGAGCTGCTTATGCGCTCCAGCTGCTCCTTGACGATTCCCTCGGCCCGCTGGCGGTCCACCAGATCCTCCGCATTGAAATCGGAATTTAACCCGCTGCCGAGATCCCGCAGGGACAAGCCGTCCACTCCAAGCGCTGCATAATCCCCGAGGAAGCCGTCTACCACACCCGGCAGTACCCGGGGACTGACGACATAACCGGAGGGCTGCTTCACATCCAGCTTCAGCATGGAGAAGTCGAAGGGATACGTATGCGCCAGCTTGCCCGTAATCAGCCGGGAGGCCTGTGATTTGCGTAAGCCCTTGGCTTCCGGGAAGGTCTGCAGGAACGAAGCATCGGGATACAGTGTAATTCCCTTATCCTGTGCGTAAGACTGCAGCTCCTGAAGCCCTTTTGCCCCGCCAAGCTTGCTGTCCACCGATACGCCCTTCGGGTAATTATGGTTGATGCCGCCATTGAACCATCCGGTATACCGCAGTTGAATGTCCCCGATCCCCTTCTCCTGCATCTGCTCCAGAATGACCTCGGCCTCCTTGAAGGAAGTAAGCGGCTCATAAGCGCTGTAAGGGATGCCCAGGAAGAATTTCTTCTTCGGAATGCCACCGATCAATTCCAGGTAGAAGGGAACGTCCTCTGCCCCTTCCAGCCTTGCCATCCCGGTATGTTCGATTAAGTACTCCCGGTATTGCGCGGCCATGCCTGAATAGCTGGCTTCTTCCTGATCAAGGAAGCTGTACGCTACAGTGATATCTCCGGGGAAAATACCTGCCTGAAATTGCTTCACCGTACTGGAGCGCCAGCCGTTGGTCAGCGTCACTTCCTCCAGACTGCCCAGCGTATAGCTGGAGAAGACATAGTTATACTGATTCAGCCGCCCGCTGACGTCTGCCTCCACGGCTGCAACCGCATCTCCGCTCTCGATCACCGCCAGGAAGCCGCGGTCCTGAACCTTCATGCCGAATACAGGCAGCCGTGCGGTCTCCTCCTTCTGCACTTGCCCCAGCTGGGTCAGCGCAGCATCCGGCCCGTACATCGCGGTACGGTAAGGGGTAGCATAGAGCTTGTTATTATTGAAGTGTATCAGCGACCCGGAGCCGTCAGGCACCAGGCTGTAGCCTTCATCCTTCGTCCCGCTCGCCCCAAAAAACGGAAGCAGCGACAAACTCTGAATATGCATATTATCCGGATAACGGACCTTATCGCCCGGGATGCTTACCCGCAGCAGCTTCCCGTCCAACCGGTATTCCAGGGGAAGCGTCACCAGAGCGGCTCCGTCCTCCTCTTCACCGTAGGCCGCCTTATCGATGGCGATTTGCGCCTCATCATAGCCGATCTGCCCGAACAGGGAGGTCACCTTCTTCAGCCCCACTCCCTTGAAGGAGGTATCCCTTCTTTCATACCGCTTGTTCGGCTCATCGTACCTGAACCGTTTCTCAATCTCCTTCTTGTCACTGTCCTTCTCAAGGCGCCCGATGATCAGGGTACGGAAGCGTTCTTCACTGATGTATTTGGGGATGCCGTCGATATTGCTCTTGACCTCCCCCAGCGTATACACGATATTCAGGCTGTCGCCCGATTCCTCGATGGTGAACTGGCTGCTCTGCACACTGTGGGTGTAGTTGTCGTAGTTCATCAGATTGCCCTTGCTGTCATAATAGGTCAGCTCCACCTGCACATTCAGCTTGGATTTGTTATATCCGGTGGCGACAGCATCCTGTTCGCGGTCCTGCGGGTTAGAATACCAGAGCGCTCCGCTCTTCTTATCCTTAACGGCGATCTCCGTGGTCATCTGATTCAGATACAGGGTCAGATATTCGTTGTCCAGTGCCTCCTTCATGTCTGCGGATAGGTCCGGCGCTTTCGCGGTCGGGGTGTCCTGCACGCTCTGCGCTGAGGATTGTATCGCTGCTTCGGATGGTTTCGCTGCTTCAGACTGTACCGCCGATTCAGCTTCAGGTGCGGATTCGGCCAAGTCCGCGTACGGCAGGACGGCTGCGCCGCTGAGCATAAGCACAATTGCAATGATGGTTAGCTTCTTCTTCAAAGCCTGGCTCCTCCTTTCTTATCCGCGAAGTGAAAGCTCCTGGTAGACGGTGTAGACAAAACTGACAATTTGCTGGATCAGATTGAAGAACAGCAGGCCCAGGAAGATGATGATGCCCACCACGGCCAGCGTCAGCAGCATGGTTGTAATCGTTTTGAGCACCGTGTACTGATGAACCGTCATGGTCCCGATGAACAAGAGCCACACGAACCACAGCGTGGCCAGAGCATCCAGCAAATGATAGAAGGAAGCCTCCCGCAGTGTAATCACGTTGCTGAGCAGGATATTGGGGATGTTGATCAGAATCAGCGGAAGCAGGGCATAGCCTGTCGTAATGACGATCTCCGCGAACTTCCCCTCCCCGTCCATCAGCGTCGTCAGCGACCAGTTCGCCAGGCACCAGAGCAGGAACGGGAAAATAATATACTTGAGCTCATTGATGCTGTTCAGTGCTAGCGGGTGATTATAATTGACCACATAGCCCACATACTGGCGCTTCACAATCATGGTCAGGGTAAGGGCGAGAAGAATGCCCAGTGCCATGCGCAGCTTGCCCTTATTCTCGTATTTCAGATCCCAGAATCCGTCAAAGGGGTGTACTGCTACATGCAGTGAATATTTAATGTCCTTAAGAAATAGCATCCTGGACCCTCCCTCCCTTTCTCGGCCGCTTCACCAGGCGGGCAATCACGTAGCCGCCCAGCAGCACGGCTATCATTCCCGTCATATAGATGCTGAAGTGATCGCGCATATACTCCCTGCGGTATTTCCCCAGTGCCTTGGAGTAATATTCGCGGTCATTGCCCAGCTTCAGATAGGTCATAGCCTCCTTGTATTCGCCTTGGCGGAGCAGAGATTTGCCGATGCCGACATACGCCATCTCATAGTTGGCATCCAGCTTCAGCACCTCCCGCCACAGCTTCGCGGCTTCATCATGCTTGCCGGAGCTGTACAGGGTGTTGGCTTCATTCACCATGCTGCCGAACCGGGTCACCGTGAACTCGGTAATTCTCCCCAGATCACGGTCCAGCACATAAATCGCATTCTCATAGCTCTCCACCGCCGCCGGGTTCTTGAATGTGCCGAGCTGGCTGCCCAATTGGCCGATTACATATAGCAGCTTGCCGTCCTCATTGTAGGTGAAGATCCGCCCGCGCGTGGCGTCCAGTGCCCGGTAGACCCCGTTTCCGGTCACATCAATGTCAATGAAGGCGGAGCGGTCCTTACTCAGATCTCCGATCGGTGGAATCTCCCCGCCAACCCGCAGGACATCGATGCCGGAGGGATTCAGTCTTTTTACCGGAGAGAAGGTCTTCTTATCCACCGTAGTGGTATAGATGAAGCCATCCTCATCGACATCGGCATTATTGAATTCCAGCGGAATGAACTGCACCATCTTCTCGCGCTGCTCCTTGGTCGATACCGACTTCCAGAACAGATCCACAGGATCAAACTGCACCTTGTTCGTGCCCATGAAGCCTGTGAACTGCCCGTCGCTGTCGAACTCGATCAGCCCTTCATAGACCCCTCTGCCGACCACATAGATGCGGCCTGCCTTATCAACAATCACTTTCCGCGGAAAATACTCAAAACCCGCTCCGATCACATCCGCCTTCGGCGCCCCGATCTCCCGCACGAAGGTCCCTGTGCCGTCCAGCTCGACCAGCCGTCTGTTCTCCGTATCCGCCACGTAGATCCGGCCGGCGTCCGTAACGAAGAGACCTTCCGGGTTATTGAAGCTGTCCTTCTTCTCCCCGTTCCGGAAGCCTTCGATGACACGGAGTGTGTTCCACTCCTTATCCAGCACCACAATCCTCCCGTTCCCGGAATCGAGCACATAGAGCAGCCCTTCCGCTGAGACAAACAGGTCTCCCGGAGCGGTCCAGGCTCCCGTCCCTGCCTCCAGCCCGCTGATGGCCCTCGAAGGAAGATAAGCAATCGGCGACTGAACAGCGTCTCCCCAGTAGGAGTAGGTATATCCTTCATACGGTGCAGCCCCGGCCGGCCTAGGACACAGGCTCACAAGCAGCAGCACGGATACAAGCACCAGTATCGATGACTTTATTCTCAACCCTAACGCCTCCATCGCTTCAGTCCTTCATGCCGGACGAAGCCATCGTCTGAATCACATTGCTCTGTGACAGAATGAACGTCACAATCGGCACGGTCATCATAATCACCGCCACCGCGGCTCCGACTCCTGCACGGGCGATCCCGCCCTGAATAATCTGGCCCATCGCGTAATGCAGCGTCTTGAGCTGCTCGCTGTAGATGAAGCTGCCCCCGTCCGTGCCCCATAGCATCTGCATCATCAGAATGAGCAGCGTCAGCCAGGCCGGCTTCACCAGCGGCATGACGACCTGCCAGAAGATGCGGTATTCACTTGCCCCGTCTATCTTCGCCGCCTCCAGCAGCGCATCCGGGATCTGCTCCATGAACTGCTTCATGAGATAGAGTCCCAGCGGATAGGCAAAGGCAGGAACGATAACCGCCTGGTAGGAGTCCATCCAGCCCAGAGCGGACATAATCATATAGTTCGGTATCGCGGTGACATGCGGCGAGAACATCAGCGACAGGACAACCACGGTGAACAGCACCTTGGAGCCGCGGAATTTATGCTTCGCCAGCGGGTAAGCCGCCGCCGAGGCCAGCAGAATATGCCCGGCTGTACCGGCAGCGGTAATGAATACCGTGTTGAATATATATCTGGAGAACGGCACCCAGGAATTCTTCATCACCTGAAACAGATTGGCGAAGTTCTCAAGCGTGGCATTGCGTACAAACAGCGTAGGCGGGAAAATAAACAGCTCATCCAGCGGCTTGAACGCATTGTTAATGACATAAATTAACGGAACCGCCATGAATGATCCGAATCCGGCCAGGGCCAGGAACAGCAGGGCGTCGACCTGCCAGGAACGGTTTACTTTTTTGTTCAGACGTATCGCCAGCTTCATCCCGCTTATTCACCCACCCTCTTCAGCAGCTTTTGAACAATCAGATTGCTACCCAGCATCATCACGAACAGCACGGTGGCAATCGCCGAGGCATAGCCCATCTCGAAGCGGATCGTACCGTAGTCCACCAGATGGGTTACAATCGTATGCGCCCCGTACTGCACACTCGGGAAGCCTGCCAGCGCCATAGCTACATCAGCAACTGCCAGCGACGCAGTGATCTGAATAACCGCGCCGAACATCAGCTGCGGGCGCATGGAAGGGAGCGTAATGAACCACAGCTCCTGCCAGCGGTTTTTGACACCGTCCACAGCCCCTGCTTCATACAGCGTCTTGTCAACGGTCTGCAGTCCGGCGATGAAGGCCAGGAAGCTGGTCCCGAGGCTTAGCCAGAGCTGTACCAGCATGATGATCCCCAGCATATACTTGGGGTCCTGCAGCCATTGGATCGGCTCATAAATTACGCCAAGCTGCATGAGAAGTCCGTTGATGATCCCGTAGGAGTCACTGGAGAAGATGATCTGCCAGATGAAGAATACATTCCCCGAGATCGACGGCGCAAAAAAGATCAGGGTCATAAACGCCCGCAGCTTGGGATTCAGCTCATTGATCAGCCAGGCAAACAGAAAACAGGCGATATAGCTGACCGGTCCGGTAACGACCGAGAAAATCAGTGTATTCTTGACCCCGATCAGGAACACATCATCGTTCCAGAGCAGCTTGGAATAATTCTCCCAGCCGATCCAGCGCGGCATCTCCAGCATATTGAAGTGCGTGAAGCTGAAGATGATCGAAATCGCCACCGGCAGTACGGTAAACAACAGAAACAGCACCATATATGGAGCCAGCAGGACGTACAGGTGCTTATCCCGCCGCACATCCTTGCCGAACAATGCCCAGTAATTACGCAGCCCGGAAGGGGACAGCCGGGGCTGAATCAAGGGTTCGGCCGTATTTTTCACTTTCTGCACAAGAGTCCCTCCCTATTCCCTTCGTTTCAAATCGAACTCTGCTCTCTTCTGATCAATCTCATAGTCGATCTCCTGCACATAATCGTACAGGGCATCGGCGGTGTTCGTTCCATTGTTGATGACCTCGCGCAGGGCATTGTCCAGATGGCGTCCTGTGAAGTAACCGCCAGGCACCTCAGGCACACCCTGCACCCATTGCCACTGCTCCTCCAGATGGCGGTAATCGCTAGTCGGCCATGGCAGCTCCTTAAGCGCTTCAACGTTGGCGGTCGGATACCGCGCAGCCGCGCCCATGAGGCCCTCCATCTCCCGGCCGAAGCGGACCTGCGAATCCTTGTCGACCCACCACTTCATGAATTCCCAGGCGGCATCCTTATTCTTAGCCTGCCTCAGCATCAGGGCGGCAGTGCCCCCGCTGGCAACGTCCCTGCGGATACTGCCGTCCGGCTGCTTCGTCCCCGGAACCGGAATGAATTCCCATAGCCCCTTAATCTCCGGAGCAGATACGCTCAGATAGTTATAGAAGGTATAATCCTGAATGCCGACCGGCATCTCTCCGGTGCGGAACCGCATCGGGAAGTCGAAGATCAGCGGCAGCTTGTAGCTGGTATAGAAATTGGTCCAGTTCTTGAAGGCAGCCAGCCCGGTCTCTGTATCAAGTCCGCTCTTGGCTCCGTTATTCAGATAAAATGATCCGCCCATCTGATAGAGCAGCATAGCATAGGCGCGGTTGACCTCCAGCACCGGCACGCCTGTCGTCTGCGCGAGCGGCAGCGCCATATCCATCCGGTGCTTCTGCAGCACCGGAATCATTGCATATACCTCATCCCAGGTCTGCGGCGGCTCAAGATTCAGCTCCTGCAGAATATCCTTCCGGTAGAACAGCATGTTGAAGATCTGCTGCTCTGGCAGGGCAAAGACCTGATTCTCGAACCGGTACGGCACGAGCGCGCTGTCTCTGAACTGCTTCACCACTTCCTCATAGCCGGGATACTTCGACAGATCCTCTGCCGCTTGGCGCATCCCGAAGTTCACCGGCATATCATTGCCGACCTGCATCGCCACATCCGGCCCTTCCCCGGCCAGCGAGGCGCGCAGCAGCACATTCGGACTCACCAGCTTCAGATTGACACCGATGCCGGTGAGCGGGGTAAATGTATCATCGATCATTGCCTTCAGCACCTGCGCCTGGTCGCGGCCGGTTCCAATCCATACATCAATGGTCTCGCCGTTCTCCGTGGTATTGCCAATCGTGTTGTAATCCTCGAAGAACGAATGGGTGAAGGACGACACCTCATGCACAAGCTTCCTGAACCCGGAAGCATTCGCCTTCGGCAGCTTCACATCCGGCGAAGAGAGCAGCAGGTAATCAATCTCCAGCGGCTGCTCCCGTACCTCCAGAATCCAGGAGCCGACGCTGCCGACATTGATTTTGAACTGCGACAGCCGCTTCTGCACCGTTTCCGGCTTGTCGGCCATGTCCGCCAGCTGATAGGCAGTTTTATTCAAGGTTGCGGTTTTATCACTCTTTTCCCCTGTAAGCCGGACCAGCTCTTCCGATACGCCATATAGAATCTTGCTCTGCTCACGGAAGACCGCCGTCATATCCGGGATTTGCTCCTCCAGCTTGTAATCGCGGTACGGATCAGGCACATTGCCTGTAATCATCAGGATTTTCCGGTACATCGCATTAATGTCCAGCACACTGGCCTCCACCTGGCGCAAGAGCGGTGCAATGGCCCCGAGGCTGACCTCCAGCTGCAATTCGTGTTTTCCTTTGCTTAAATAGAATAAATAGGGCTCCTCATCGTTCCCCAGCCGATTCATCTGCCAATCCGAATCATAGTAGAACGGAATCTGCAGCATTTCCCGGAACGGAATCTCTCCGTCAATCCGCATAGAACGTGTGGAATAAATCCCTCTTAACAGCTCCTGCCGGCCTTTGATGGTGATGTTGTACAGACCGTCCTCCGGCGCTTCCACTTCCCAGGCAATCCATTGGCCCGGTACCCGCCAGTTGTTGCCGCCAATCGTGTTCATTCTGATCTTGGAGACATCGTACGGCTCTGTTGAAGGGCTTGAGCGGTCTGTGATCGGATACAAGGTCGGGGAGGATTTGTAGACCGCCGCTTCCCCCTGCACCTTCACCGCGTGGCCGCTGGTGGCCTTGTACCCCTTAGCTTCGTAGCTCTGCTTCACCTCTGCGTAGGCAGCGGGTGCAGCGTAGCTGTGCAGCTTAATATAGTCGATGACCATCGGCTCTCTGCTGGACACCATCGTCAAGGTGTGCCGTCCGGCCGACAGATAGAATTGGTATGGCTCCTCATAGTAACCTTCTGTATCTCTAAGCAGGGTCTCCTGCCAGGCCGGGGCCTCAATCTGGCGCGGCCGGAGATCATTGTCCCGGTTATCCTGCTGGATCTCCGGGTTCTCATTGACCCAGATCCGCCCGAAGGACAGATTGCGGGCGCTGGTGAACGGCAGCTTGCCGTCGATCAGCAGCTCACGTTCAATCGCCGAGCTTTTGCCCTTCACCGGATAATACCGGACAGAGATGTGGTACAGCCCGGACTTCGGCACATCCAGCTGCCACTCCACCGAACCGCTCTCCTCCGTTCTGACGTATCTTCCCGTCTCCCCGCCAAGCTCCGTCAGCACCTCCGGGCTCATCCCCTCGGCCCCTGTATAATCGGCTCCCTTCAGCATAATTTCTTCGCGGGGCTGCTCCTCGCCCTCGTATTGCTGCAGATAATGCTCATAGCTGCCCTCAGGCAGCTGCCGCACCTCCTGCCCGTTCCCCGTTACACCTTGCGCCTGGGCAGCAGGCAGCTCTGCGCTTGCCGCTGGCAGCGCCATCATGGAGATCAGCATGACGGTTACAAGTGTCCGGTTCATCATCCGCCGGGATAATGATATTCTCACTCGGGTTCCCTCCTCTAGCAGACTTGCATATTAAGAGTGATACAGGTGGTGCAGAATAGAAGGATAAATAATTGTGTGAAACATATAAATCCTTATATTTCAAGCGCACACGGCTACGCCGCCCTATAAGGGCGGCTGCCTATTTTGCAGACAAACACAGCAGGTATTGCGCAAGACAAGCAGGTATTACCCTTGTTATGAGCTGTCTAGCTACCTATTTCTTCTCTTTATCCTGCTCACCGCTCAGTACTTTCTTGGCTGCGGCCTGCGCCGTTCCAATGACTTGGGCCACCCCGGTGGACGGTGTAATCTCGCCCTTCAGGAATTTCTCAGTCACCTTATCCAGCTGATCCTTGACGCCAAGACCGCCGTAACGTCCGCCGAAGACCCGCTCCACCTTACCTTCATCATTCATCGCATTGGCGATAGAGGCTTCATCCGGCAAAATATTCTCCATCGACAATCTGCGGTTCTCCTGCCAGCTGTCGAACGGCTGCAGATCCTCCCAGATTTTTACGATTGTATCCGCATCCTTAACCCCTTTGGGAATGGCATAGGCTGCTGTCTGGCCCAGCGGATCGTAGTACTTATCGGCCTGCGGGCCTTTTGGAATATAGACATATCCCCATTCATCCTTCATCTTGCCAAGAATACGCCCCTCGATTTCCCAGAGACCGCCCGGATACATAGCCACGGTGCCTTCTCCAAAATACTTAGCCGGGTCTTCCCAGTCATTGCCCTCGTTAGGCTTGAATACCTTATCCTGCGTGTACAGCTTATGAAGGAAGTTAAGCGCTTCCATGGATGCCGGTGAATCAAAGACCACCTTCTGAGTAGCTTCATCGTAGATTTTGCCGCCGTTGCTGGCGATCAGCAGCTCCGAGATCACATAATGGGCTCCGGCCAGACCGTACTGGTCCATCTTCCCGTCCCCGTTCTTGTCAATCGTCAGCTTCTTCGCCGCATCAAGCATCGTATTCCAGTTCCAGTTATCCTCATCCATTAGCTGCTGCGGGTCCTTCAGGCCCGCTTCCTTGAAAATACGCTTGTTGTAGAACACGCCGCTGTCGTTCGGGCTATACCAGCTCTCCAGGCCATAGACCTTGTCGCCGCCGAAGCGCATGGAATCAATCACACTCTGATTGATGAGTGAATCCTTCAGATAATCATCCAGCGGTGTCAGGAAACCGCCATGCATCAGGCCCCAGATGAAGCCGTCAGGCAGCCGGACAATCTCGGCAAACGGATCGCTTGCCATAACGGAAGAGGACAGCTTCTCGGCGGTGGACCAATACTCTGTATTCAGGTATTTAATCTTGACGTTGTATTTCTCTTCCACTGCTTTGATCCGCTCGCGGGCAAGCTCATCTGCCTCTGAATCCCCGACAGGAGTGGCATCCCACCAGTGGGAGATGCGGATCTCCCGCCCGTTCAGATTAGCAGCCGGCTCCTTCGGCGCTTCCGTTGCCGCTGCTGGCGTTTCACTGGCTGCCGGAGCCTGAGTCGCCTCCGCCGCCGGTGTTGTTGCCGGTGCAGACGCGTTATTCCCTCCGCTGCAACCGGTTACAAGTGTAACTACGGCTGTCAGCAGCATGAACCACGCCGAGCTTTTCTTCTTCAACTGTTTCACTGTTCGCCACGCTCCCCTAATTTCAGTGATGTTAAGCTAATCCAAGATTGAACTGATTCAAGATTGAACTGATTCAAGATTGAACTGATCCAAGATTAAACTGATTCAAGCATGTCTGCGTCCGTCCCCCGCTCCCTTCCCGATGTCATATTTATATAGTGGCGTATGCCAGCATATAAGCCCTTAAGACTACCCTTGAGATGATGAAAAGAAAACTTGGAAATAAATGAACTTGGATACGGTTATTGCCGCCCCCTAAGGGCGGTGCCGTATAAGCGAGAAAAGATAAGGAGCATTGCATGACCGAATCGTCCCTTTAAGGGCGGTGCTGCTCCAGAGGAAAGGATTAGGATTGTTGTACGGCCCCTGCCGTCCCATTAAGAGCGATACTTCTTCAGAGGGAAGGATCAGGATTGTTGTACGGCCCCTGCCGTCCCATTAAGAGCGATACTGCTTCAGAGGGAGGATCAGGATTGTTGTACGGCCCCTGCCGTCTCTCTGAGGCGGCACCTCTCTCGTGGGAAATATCAGGATGACTGGTGGGTTATGGCTGCGAATTCTTATACTTTTCAAATTATCAGTAAATTCGAAAAATCCCCATGTCCCATATGTACAGCCAGAGTAACCGCTTACTCAAACTCTAAAAAATAATGAAATGGGTTTCATGAAATCCATTTCATTATAACTTCTGGTTATCCCCTGGTCAATCCTACTTTACACAAATTTCATGCTTCAATCCAAAAACTTTCCAGAATACAGGCCCCCTCGTGCTGACGCACTCCACATACGCCTGGAAAGTTCTTGACCGGCCCTGGATGAACATGTTTGAATGCTTGCGCGGCAGACCTGTCTGGTAAACAGCTTCCGGCGGGTAATATTGCTGGGCTATTCTGAGAGCTATTCTGCAGGATTCTTCGGGCGTCCCGTGCTGTCACGTACCACCAGCTTTGGCTGGAGCACCGTACGTTTCCTGGGATTTCCGCCGCTAATCAGCTCATGAAGCATCTCTACAGACAGCTCCCCCAGCTGGTTGGTGTTCTGCGACACCGTGGTCAGCTCCGGAATAACCGCTCTGGACAAGGGAGAATCGTCGAACCCGACGATCGACAGATCTTCCGGTATCTTCAGCCCATGCTGGGTGGCTGATTTCAACGCGCCAATGGCTGTAAAATCATTCACACACAGCACCGCTGTCGGCCGGTCCTCCTGCTCCAGCATCCGGTCCATCAGCGTCCGCCCGCCCTCGATCGAGAAGTCATGGAACATGACCCAATCCTTGCGCAGCGTAAGCCCCCGCTCCTTCAGCTTCATCCTCACGGACTTCAGCTTCACCTGAGTTGTGGAAGTCTCCTCCATCCCCCCGAGGAACCCGATTCTCCGGTGCCCCAGGTCCAGCAGATGCTGGGTAGCCAGCGCCGCCCCTTCCTCTTCATCGGTGTAAATGCGGTGCAGGCCGCTCCGGGGCAGATTGCCGTTGACCAGCACGATCGGCACATGCTTCGACAGCTCCACGACCTCCTGGGACAACGCTGGCGGACACTGATTCAGGTTAATTCTGCCGCCCAGGAAAATAATCCCGTCCACTCTTTTCTCCCGAAGGATGCTAAGGTACTCCGACTCGCGGCTATGCTCCCCCGCCGTATCGCAGAGGAAGAAGGTATAATGCTTCTCTCTGGCTACATTCTCGGCTCCCCAGAAGACCTCCGGGAAAAAGGGGTTGGTGATGTCAGGCAGAATCATGGCGATGGTGCCGGTCTCCTTCTTGAGCAGACTGCGGGCAAGCGCGTTCGGCTGAAACTGATGCTTCTCAATCACAGCCATGATGATCTCCCGGGTGCTCTCCTTGACCGGAGCTGTATTGTTGAGGACACGGGAGACTGTGGCTACGGACACCTGGGCCTCCTTGGCGATATCATATATGGTAATCGTCTTCATCCTTTACCTCCTTGGTCTCGCGTTCCTGGCTTATAGCAAATTACATCCGGGGCGGATGGGTGCGGGGGTTGGGGTGGGGTGGGGATTGGGGTGGAGCGGGAGTTGGCAGGGGGGGGCAGGGCGTGGGTAGAGTTGGTAGGGCGCAGGGGATGGGGCGGTGCTTAGTGGCCCTTTATTCGTGCCAGCCGCCAACTGCTCCTCATTTCGCTCAACCACTAACTTTTTGGGAAATTCAGGGTACTTGTGCTCCTCATTTCGTTCGATCCGCCCACTTTTGGTTGATTCAGGGGTATTTGTGCTCCTCATTTCGCTCAACCGCCCGCTTTTGGCCAATTCAGGGGTATTTTTGCTCCTCATTTCGTTCGACCCGCCCACTTTTGGCAATTCAGGGGTATTTTTGCTCCTTATTTTGCTCGACCACTAACTTTCGGCTAATTCAAGGGTACTTGTGCTCCTCATTTTGCTCAACCACTAACTTTCGGCTAATCCAGGGGTACTTGTGCTCCTCATTTTGCTCAACCACTAACTTTCGGTTAATTCAGGGGTATTTGTGCTCCTCATTTACGTCTGCGGCTCATTTTCGGCACATTTAATGGGATTTATCCCTTTGATTTCACCGTGCGGCCCATTTTCGGCACATTTAATGGGATTTATCCCTTTGATTTCACCGTGCGGCTCACTTTCGGCACATTTAATGGGATTTATCCCTTTGATTTCACCGTGCGGCTCACTTCCGGCACTTTTAATGGTTAATGGGTTTTTGCAGTCTGATTCCGGCGCGGTCAATGGCGCACATATACTATACTTTCGGCTGTTGAGGTCAGGTAGTACTTAATTCCAGTTTGTCCACAACCGAAGCCCCCTACATTTGCTCAACAGCACACGGAAGCGGCGGCACCCTCTTTAGAAGGACGGCAGCCGTTGCAGCGTTGGTGAGAAGATGAGAGAAGCACCCCCGTCTAGCACCAAACATACTAATCTTTACACTGCAATCGGCAGCAGTGATGCTTGTCCGTTGGTGATCTGTATGGCTCAGCAGGGATTAGCATAGCGGTAGCAGCTTGGAGCCTACGTCCCTTGCTCATCGAAATAGCTGTTCAGCAGCTTGAGGAACACATTCGGAAAAGCGTAATTTTTCATGTCCTCACGGTTGATCCAGCGCTGCGCTCCGCTGTCTGCTGCATCAGCTGCGGCATCCCCGCTGTCGAACAGCGCCAGCGGTGCGTCTTCCCCCGGCTGTGCCCCCAACGCCGCAGCCAGCAGGCTGTTCTCACGCTCCACATGAGCCGCTCCCGCATCCACTCCCAGCGGACTATTTTCGCGCCCCGCATGTGCATCCACTCCCAGCGTGCCATCCGCGCGTCCCGCATGCGCAGCCCCAGCGTCCGCCCCGTACACGGCGCGGCTCTCCGCTACCAGCGGCAGCGCCGCCTCTTCCCTGCAGCGGTACACCTGCAGGGTCCACACAATATGGCTGAATGTATGCTCAGCAGCCATCCAGTGCCCCTCAGGCCGGGCGTGAATCCCGGCCTGGCTCATGGATCGGCGCAGCCGGTCCAGCGCTGCCGCTTCCGGCAGCAGCGCACCGCGCGCGCCGCCGGCCTCAGCAGGCGGCGCAGGCCAGTGCGGCAGCTCCCACATGCGGGCCAGCAGCCCGCTGGCCGGCCGCTGCCGGATCAGTACCCGGCCCGCGTGCTCGCCGCGGCCCTCCACTAAGGCAGCCAGCCGCTCCTCCGGACGCGGCGGCTTCGCCTTGGTCTTGACGGGCAGCGAGGCCTCGCTGCCCGCCAGCCGCGCGGCGCAGTGCTCCATCACCGGGCACGGAAGGCAGCGCGGTGATTTCGGCGTGCAGATGAGCGCGCCAAGCTCCATCAGCGCCTGATTGAAGCTGCCTGCCTCCCCTTCGGGGATCAGCTCGGCGGCAAGCTTCTCCATTTTCACACGGGTCGGGCCTTTGGCAATGTCATCCTCAATCAGGAAATACCGGGATAAGACGCGCATCACATTGCCATCCACCGCCGGCTCCGGCCGGTTGAACGCGATGCTCAGAATAGCACCGGCTGTATACGGGCCTACGCCCTTGAGGCCGAATACGGCATCGCGGTCATCCGGCACCTGCCCCCCGTACAGCTCCTTGACCTGCTTCGCGGCATGCTGGAGATTCCGGGCACGCGAGTAGTAGCCAAGGCCCTCCCAGCATTTCAGCACCTCCTCCTCCGGTGCATCTGCGAGCGCCTCCACGGTTGGAAACTGCTCAATGAAACGGTTGAAATAAGGAATTACTGTATCTACCCGGGTCTGCTGCAGCATAATCTCAGAGATCCAGATGTAATACGGGTTACGGTGGCGCCGCCACGGCAGGTCCCGCTTCTGGAGGTGGTACCATTCCAGCAGGAACCGGCTGAAGAATAACTTGGCTTCCTGCTGCGCTTCTATGTGCTTCTCATCTGTGGTCATCGTTATTCTCCTTGCCGTTCAAAATTATATAGTTACAGGCTGTGGCCGGTCGTCCGCTCCACCACCGCGAAGGCCGAGGCCAGTCCGCGGCTGTGCGTAATGGTGAGATGAATGACATACTCCTGCTC
The DNA here is from genome assembly GCF_038595095.1 of Paenibacillus sp. FSL P2-0089. Classification (NCBI taxonomy): domain Bacteria; kingdom Bacillati; phylum Bacillota; class Bacilli; order Caryophanales; family Paenibacillaceae; genus Paenibacillus; species Paenibacillus sp. FSL P2-0089. The sequence continues at coordinate 304,367 of NZ_CP152006.1, read as the reverse complement.
CGGCAGCCCCAGCCGGGCCCAGGCCTCCGCCGACAGTATGGCTACTGGCTTGCCCAGCGCATCCGGCAGAATCTCAATGTCCTGAAAACCCACCATCTGACCGATTCCGCAGCCCAGCGCCTTCACAACCGCTTCCTTGGCCGAGAATCTCCCGGCGGTGAATTCCGCTGTCTTCGCGCCTTTGCCTGCGGCCAGCACCCGCTCCGGCCCGGTCAAAATTCTCCGGGAGAACCGGTTGCCCAGGCTGCTCTCCGTAATCCCGGCAACCCTGCCGATTTCCAGCACATCATGCCCGATTCCATAAATCACACTTCCACACCTCTCCTGGCTCTGCATTCCTTAACCCTCTTATATTACCTTCTATCCTTACCCTGCGTCTAATGATATGATCTTGCTAGGACTCCACAGATCTCATGTAACAGTGAAGCCTGTCAGCTTCTTGACCAAGTATTATTAATAATAGTCTTAGCGTCAGCTTTCTGCTATCTTAAAAGAAAAAAAACTGAAAGTCTATCACCCGCAAATCAGGTATATCCGGTAAAGAAGTACAACCGCCAGTTCTAAGAGATGAAGGAAAGGAAGAATACCTTATGTCCCGTAATTTTGAATTACCTGCAGGAGAGGATACGGTGCTTCGCTGCTCCCATTTTCCCGCTCAGGGAGAGGCCCGGAGTGTGGTGGTTATCGCTCACGGCTACAAAGGCTTCAAGGATTGGGGGATGTTCCCGTATACGGCACAGGCGCTCAGCGACGAGCATGAAGTGATCAGCTTCAACTTCTCCCATGCCGGCATCGGCGAGGATCTGCAGAATTTCACCGAGCTGGATAAGTTCGCCCGCAATACCTACCAGCGTGAGATCAAGGATATGGAGATCCTGCTCTCTTATCTGAGCCAGCACCACAGGTTCGGCAGCCTCCCGCTTTTCCTGCTGGGCCATAGCCGCGGCGGGGGCGACTCACTCCTCTACGCACTGGATCATCCGGCAGAAATTGCCGGGGTCATCTCCTGGAACGGGATCACTAACTTGGATCTGTTCACAGAGCAGCAGAAGAGTGAAATGCGGGAAAAGGGCCGGACCCATGTGCTCAACGGACGGACCGGCCAGCAAATGCCGCTGGACGCCATCATTATAGATGATCTGGAGCAGCAGGCGGAGCGTTACCAGATTCTAGAGCGGATGAAGCAGGCCAACTTCCCCGTTGTCCTGATTCAAGGCAGTGAGGACGGCGAGCATCTGCGGCGCGGCTCCGAGCAATTGGTCCGGCTGCGGCCGGATATCGAATGGGTGCAGATTCCCGGCGGCAATCATACCTTTGGCACCGTTCATCCTTTTGCCGGAACTACCCCCCAGTTAGAACAGGCGATATCCGCTACCAGAGAGTTCATCGACCGGGTGCTGGCGAAGTAGGCCGTACATTTATAATGAGCCTCACATACCTGGCTGCCTAATTGTATTCACTGTATTCGGTTTTTCACATACATTTGGCCAGTCCGCCTTCATACGAGCTATTGTATTCGGTTTTCCGCATACATTCGGCTCGTTCGCCTTCGCACCAGCATACTCTTACACAAAAACCGCCGGAGCGTCTGCATCAAGCGCAGCGCCCCGGCGGCTCCGGCATAACCTGTCTAGATCCCCGGAATACTATCGCGCTTATGCGCCGTTCTCCGGAAGAAGCGCTCCAGCTTCTCAGCCGCTTCAGGGCTGACGGTCTTCCCCTCCAGATAATCGCTGTTCTCCTCATAGGTGATTCCAAGCTCAGTCTCATCCGTCTGGCCCGGCCAGAGTCCGGCCGTCGGCGCTTTGGTTACGATATCCGCCGGCACGCCAAGCGCCGCAGCCAGCTGCCGTACCTGCCGTTTGTTCAGGGAGGACAGCGGTGTTATATCGACGGCGCCATCGCCCCACTTCGTATAGAATCCGGTAATGGCCTCAGAGGCATGATCGGTACCCACCACCAGCAGATTGTTCTCAAAAGCAAGCGCATACTGCATCACCATCCGCGTTCTCGCTTTTACATTCCCCTTGCCCTGATGGGTAATATGCTTGTGCTGGCCCAGGGCCTTCAGGCTATGCTCGACCTCCAGGGCGATCTCGTTCACCGCTTCTTCGATATTGGTCTCCACCGTATGGGTCAGCTCAAAAGCCCGGGCCACCGCATAGCTGTGCTCAATATCCTCCTGCTCCCCGTAAGGCTGGAACACCCCGAGTGTCATATACTCCTTGCCTTCCTCCGCCGTCAGCTCGTCCGTAGCCAGCTTGCACAGACCCGCAGCCACCGCGCTGTCCACACCCCCGCTAATCGCAATCAGCAGACCTCTGGCCCCCGCCTGGAGCGCATACGCTTTCAGGAAATCTACACGCTTACGGATCTCCGCATCCGTATCAATCACCGGCTTAACTCCCAGCGTAGCAATAATCTCTTCCTGCAGACTCACAGGACCACCCCGTTTCTTAGAATTGTAATCCCTACCCTTAACATTAGAAAAAAAATCCCGCATGAGCCAAGCCCCCGGCTGACGGCTGGCTGATGCGGGATCATTACTTATTCATGCTGCTGCCCTCAGGCTGCAGGACATTATTACTGGCACACGCGGTCAAAAACTTCCTTCAGCTCCGCAGCAATCTCGGCGGCCGAACGGTCTTCCACACCGTGACGTTCGATGAAGTGAACAAGCTCGCCGTCCTTCATCAGCGCGATGGAAGGGGATGATGGCGGATACGGTGCGAAAAATTCACGCGCCTTGGCGGTAGCTTCCTTCTCCTGACCGGCAAATACGGTGAACAGGTGATCCGGCAGAATCTCGTTCTGCAGCGCCTGGGCTACCCCTGGACGGCACTGTCCGGCGGCACAGCCGCATACGGAGTTCACAACAACCAGCGAAGTTCCCTTGGCTGCCGGAAGGGCTGCTTCCACATCCTCCGGTGTTAATAGCTCCTGAAATCCGATGCTTGTCAGATCGTCGCGCATAGGTTGGATAGAATCTCTCATATATTGATTAAAAGACATGGACATTTCTCTGCACTCTCCTTCATCACTTGAATTGAGATAAGGTCAGAACCCGGATAACGTTACCGCGTTCCAGCACTACTTGCTAACTTTATTATACATACATACTCTGCGAAAGCAAGAGACGCAGCCTGCCGCTGCACAGCCCCGAAACGGTGCCGTCCCCGTGAAATCTGCTACATATATACAGGGCTCTGGACCGCTCCCTCTCTGGACTCCACCGGAAAAGTAACGATGACCGAGGTCCCGGACCCTACCTCCGATTCTACCCGGATCGTCCCGTTATGCCGCTCTGCAATACTAAGACAAAGCGACAGCCCAAGACCTGTCCCCTGGCTCTTAGTGGTGAAGAACGGGGTGAACAATTGTTGCAGCTGGCTCTCGGGCATACCGCTTCCGGTATCCGTTATAATCAGCAGCACGGTATCCTCATGCTCACAGGCAGCCAGCGTCAGTACGCCCTTGGCCTCCATCGCCTCCATGGCGTTGCGGGCCAGATTCAGAATCAGCTGCTTGATCTCCCGGACATTCAGCTGCAGCAGCGGCATCGTCGGGCTGATTTTCAGCTCCACACTCTGGCCGCGGAGATTGGCATCCGCCCAGATCAGCGGCGTAAGCTCCTCCAGAATAGGCTGGAGCCCGGCCGGCTCCTTGTCCGATACACGGGTCTGTGCCAGCGACAGAAAGTCATTGATGATGCTGTTGGCCCGGTCCAGCTCCTCCATGACAATATGATAATAGGAGTGGAGATCCTCCGGACTTTTCTCCCGCATCAGCTGCAGGAAGCCGCGAACTACCGCCATCGGGTTACGGATCTCATGCGTAATGCCCGCAGCCATCTGCCCGACCAGCGACAGGCGCTCGACATTGTCAAGCTCACTGCGTATTTTCTCCTCTTCCGTCAAATCCTGAATAATCATGACGATGCCGCCCGGCAGTCCCGATTCATGCTGGAGCGGCGCGGTAAAAATATGATAGGTCATCGAATCGACCCTGATCTTGGTATTTGAGCGCTGTCTGCTCCTCAGAACCGCCTGTAACCGGGTCAGGGTAGCCTGATCCATGCTTTTGCCGAAGATATCACTAGCCGGCCTGGACAAAATAAACTCTCTGGTCAACAAGGGACAATGACGCTGCATCAGGCTCAGCATATATTCATTCACCTCTGTCACATACCCGTTGTCATCGAACTCCATAATATTCAGCGGAACTACATTTGTAATCTGCTGCAGCTTCTCCGATTCCCACTGGAATTTCTCCGAGATTCCCTGCATTTGGACCCTGACCTGCAGTTTGTCCCACGCCTTATCGATATAGGTGATGAACAAGGCGCCCAGAATTAGGGCCGTTAATCCATATAGTCCGGCGAGAGCCGCTTGGCTGGGAGGTATATCCATGACGTTCCTGCCCTGTATATTCGGTACAATGACTATGAATAACATGCTCGGGAAAAGTGCGCCCCACAGGATGAAGATTTTGCCGGGTATCGCAGATTTCTTGAACATCCCGGACATACCGAAGAGCAGCGGATACAGCAGCACCCCTGTATTCAGGAAGAGATGCTCCAGACCTGAGGGCACCGAGAACAATGCAGTACAGAAGAAGAAATATAGCGCGAGGTAGACGCTGGAGCGCAGATTACCATATAAGATCCCAATATACGCCGGGAGAATAGCCAGATTCAAATAGACCAACCCGAACATCGTGGCCGACAGTGCCATGCACAGCGTAATCCCCAGCGCGCAGCAGATCATCAGAAAGGTCTGGTCATCCGGAAACCTGATGTTCCTGCGCAAGGGATGGCCCCGGTCCAGCCTCCACTGAAAGAGAAACAGAAAAATGCAGGCAGCCGATATTTGCAATAAAATATCCTTTACCGCATAAATAATTGCAATCACTCCTCAAATTGGTTAAAATTCCTTTTCCACTTAGATTAAAGCATAACCGCGCATTCCTGACAACGATAATCAGGTTTCGGTCGCTTGGACCTGGCTACACTCCGCCTGGAATGGTATGATGCCGTTAATAGAGTGTCGCAATAAGCAAAAGGAGCAAATGAATGAGTAACTACGATGTAATCGTCATTGGAGGCGGCCCGTCCGGGCTGATGGCCAGCGTAGCCGCAGCCGGACACGGAGCGTCCGTACTTCTGATCGACAAAGGGGCGAAGCTGGGCCGCAAGCTGGGAATCTCGGGCGGCGGGCGCTGCAATGTTACCAATATAAAGGAGACCTCGGAGCTGATCGCCCATATTCCGGGCAACGGCCGTTTTTTATACAGCTCGTTTGATCATTTCAACAACCGGGATATTATAGATTTCTTTGAGGGGCTGGGCATTGCCTTGAAGGAGGAGGATAACGGGCGGATGTTCCCTGTATCGGACAAGGCCGCAAGCGTAGTATCCGCTCTGATAGGCAAAGTGAGGAGCCTTGGTGTGCAGATCATGACGGACAGCCCGGTCCGGGAGGTTCTCTACGAGGAAGGAGCCGTCCGGGGCATCCGCCTGGAGTCAGGCCAAGCGTTCGGCGCGAAGGCTGTAATCATCGCCACCGGAGGCAAATCCGTGCCGCAGACCGGATCTACCGGCGACGGGTACCCTTGGGCTGCCGCCGCCGGACATACGATCACGGAGCTGTTCCCGACCGAGGTCCCCATTCTCTCACGGGAGGCGTGGATCAAATCCGGGGAGCTGCAGGGCTTGTCCCTCCGCGATGTCATGCTGAGCGTCTGGAATCAGAAGGGCAAGAAAGTGATCTCTCACAGGGGGGATATGATCTTCACCCATTTCGGCTTATCCGGCCCGATTGCGCTGCGCTGCAGCCAGTTCCTCCGCCAGGTTCAGCAGAAGTCGGGAAACGATACCGTGGAGATGTCCATCGACCTGTTCCCGGACCTGTCCCTGCAGGAGGCGGAGTCTATGCTCCAGAATAAGCTCGATCTGGAGCCGAAGAAGGCTATCCGCAATTCGCTGAAGGGTCTGCTGCCCGAGCGCCTGATCCCGCTGCTGCTGGCGAAGAGCGGGCTGGACGGGGAGATTACAGGCCATCATCTGCCCAAGCTTGGCCTTTGGGCGCTGGCTGCCCTGGTGAAGCGGATGCCCGTTCAGGTTCACGGGACACGTTCCCTGGCGGAAGCCTTTGTGACCGGCGGGGGAGTTGCGCTCAAGGAGATCGACCCCAAGACCATGCAGTCCAAGCTGACCGCAGGCCTCTATTTCTGCGGTGAGATTCTCGATATTCACGGGTATACCGGCGGCTATAATATTACCGCTGCCTTCTCCACCGGCTATACGGCTGGCAAGCATGCGGCGGAGCAGTAAGGTGGATAAGCAGCGCCTATAGTTAGCTTCTTCTGTCTGGCCTGCGATCTGAGAAACATCCCGGATGCTGCCAGTGACAGCCAGAACAGCCGTAACAGCAAAAAGCCTTCCCCCGGCTTGTGGAGGAAGGCTCTTTTCTATTATCTTGCAAACCTTATGACACTGAAGATACGGCCGATCCAGATTCCGGCGGCAGCCCCGACAGGGATAAAGATCAGCAAGCCCAACCAGCCGTAGGCCGGAATGCAGAGCATAGCGGAGCACAGGACGGCAAAGGGCGTCAGCAGAATGGGCATCGCCTTGGAGCCGGCGTCCGCCTTCTGCTCCTTGGTGAACGGCAGAATGCCGATATAATCATCCCCGGAGAACAGATTCCAGAAGGAGGTCAGCCAGTAGGCCATCAGGCAAGTCAAGATGGCGTACAGCAGCCATTTCAGTACTACCGGCACAATAAGGATGGCCACCAGCGACACCCCGGTGAACTGCAAATACAGCTTGAGATGGGCCGGATTGCGCAGCAGTGCCTTCATCCCTGCGGCGGCGAAGCGGCTCTCGGGCAGCTTCGAGGCCAGCAGCGGCTGTGACTTGCGGAAGATCCAGGGCTTATAGCGTGTCGGCCGCGGCTTATCCAGCACACGGCGCAGCAGAATCGCTGCAATTCTCATCCGCTGCTTGTAGTCTTCGCGCACATCATTCATGAACGTGCCGCGCAGACGCAGGCGGGCTCTGAAGGCCAGAACGGTCACTACAGCGTAGGCGGCTGCCGCCAGGAACAGAAGGGCCGGGCTGTCCTTCCAGAAGAGCGCGAGACGCAGGTAGATCCCGCAGGGTACGGCCACCGCCAGGATCAGCCACAGCCGGCGGCGGAAGCCCTGCCGCTGTACCTTGACGATATGGCCCAGCAGCTTAACGGCCCAGCTACAGGTTATGGTCAGCGCCAGCAGGCCATAGGCGCTTGCCGTGCTCAGATCGTAGCCGCGGATCAGAAACGGCAGCAGAATGACGTACACCGCCGCCATCTTCAGCGCAGTTACCGCTAGGCTATAGACCATCCCGCCCTTGAGGATCGTGCTGATCCAGTTCTGTCGCTGCCGCAGGAACAGCAGATCGCCTTCCTGGAGCAGCAGTACGATACCTCCGGTAGCCAGCAGAATGGCCAGCAGCGAAGGCACGACCACAAAGGGTACATGGCTGAACCAACCCGGGAGATTGCCGTTCCAGTAGCCATAATAGAAGCGGCCGCCGAGAAGGCCCCCCGGGATGAGGATATACAGCAGGACCGTCCAGTCTACAGCCGTACGGATAATAGCACTCTGCTCCCGGAAATGGGAGAACAGTCTTCGTCGTAAGAGATTCCTTGCAGCCGGGAACGCAAATGAATTCCGGCTCATGTTAATTCGTCGAAGCAATCAAACAGCGATCCCTCCGGCAGCCCCGCTTCCCCGCGTATCGCCGCAAGTGTCCCCTCGGCGGCAATTTTGCCTCCGGAGATCAGAATGAAGCTGTCGCAGATTTTCTCCGCTGTATCCAGAACATGCGTGGACATCAGCACCCCGGCGCCGCGTTCCCGTTCCGCCTCCAGCAGGCGCAGGAAATCCTTGGTGGCCCTGGGATCAAGGCCGATGAACGGCTCGTCCACAATATAGACATCCGGCTGTACCAGGAAGCCGAGCATGAGCATCATCTTCTGCTTCATCCCCTTGGAGAAGCCCGCCGGCAGATCATCGCGCACATGGGTCATGCTGAACTGTACCAGCAGCTCTTCCGCCGTGGATTCGAAGGCTTCATAGCTTAAGCCGTAGGCAGCGGCAGCCAGATCAAGATGCTCCCACAGCGTAAGGTCCTCGTAGAATACCGGCTGCTCCGGCACGTAGGCGTAGGACTGGTTCTCACCGCCCAGCTTCACCCGGGCCTTGGCATGCTTCAGCAGACCAAGCAGCGTCTTGATCGTAGTGCTTTTACCGGCCCCGTTCGGTCCGATCAGTCCCAGCAGCTCGCCCTTTCTCACCTGGAAGGAGATTCCTGAGATGCGGATATCCCCTGCCTCATAGCCTGCTTCCTCAATTACCACATCAAGCACGGTATCCTCTTCATCGTAGTCATCATCGTCGTCGTAATACTTGTTGATCCGGTCCTCCGTCTGCTTCGGAGCCTTCTGTTCCTCTGAGCCTTCTGTCTCTTCCATATCTATCTCCATCTCCTGTATCATCATTCAATATAATGCGATCATAGCACCATAGACGGACCTTTGCTGCAATAATTTTCACCCTTTATCCGTCCTTCAAAAGATTGTTCAATTTTTTATAATTAAAAGTGTGCTTATTGTGACAAATGACATGTTTTTCAATCTTTGTTTGACGTATTGTAAAGGCTAGATATCCGGAAGGAAGTATTCCAAACCGTGCGGATAAGCCCGTACGATTAACAATAGAGGTGGAGAAGCATGATACAATCCTATGAACGCGATACTCAGTTGACCCTGCATTTGTACAGAGTTTTTGCCAAGTCCTTCAAGAGCATTAACGAGCATGCTGTAACCGGCAGCAAGATCGAAGGCTTCAACCCGACCGCCTTTGCAGTCATGGAGGTTCTCTATTACAAAGGACCGCAGCCGATCCAGCAGATCGGTGCCAAGCTGCTGCTTCAGAGCGGCAACGTTACTTATGTGATCGACAAGCTGGAAGAACGCGGCTACCTGCAGCGCAAGCCTTGCCCCAGTGACCGCCGTGTTATTTTTGCCGAGCTGACTACCGAGGGCGAACGCCTGATGAACGAGATGTATCCGAAGTACTCGGAGCGCTTGCATCTGGCCTTCAGCGGACTCAGCGATGAAGAGAAGGAACAGATGATTGTGCTGCTGAAGAAGATGGGCCTGCAGGCAGAGAAGCTCTCCCCGCTCCCGCGCAAATAAGGGTAGTTGAGGAATCGGCGGTTGTGAATCTATTCACTAATCAAGCCAATGTAGGGGTTGTTCCAAAAAGCAGGTAACGGCTGCTTGGAACAGCCCTTTGTTTTGAGCAGGATCAGGCGTAAGCAGCTTGTAAGGAGCAGCTTTGTTGCACATCTTGCAGGATTCCTTTATAAAAGTTACTGACTGAAGCACAATGTTGCATTATTTGCACAAATTCCGATGTTTAGAGCAAGTTAGCGCTAAATTTGTTGCATTTCCTGCAGGATTTCAGCATAAACCGCTCCTACGGGGCAATATTCTTGCACTTCTTGCAAGATTTCTCTATAATCCACAATAGAAGAAAATCATAGTTCCCTAAATAAACACAAAAAATCGCTCGTTCTGGTAAATGGAAGATCCGCCATCCATCCCCAAAGGAGCGATTTTTGTATGTTCAAGCCCTCACTCAATAAATCTCCTAATCAGGACAATCCGTGCTAAGACTTGAAGCTTAACGCTTCGATGGTGTATTTACTTCCTGTATGGAAGGCACCCCTTGGTCAAGACGCACTGAGATTACCAGGGAGATCACAGCGAACACTGCCATCACGATGAACAGGGAGTGCAGACCGCCCTCCAGCGCACCTTGCAGACTGCTCCAGGCTTCCTTAGGCAGCACGCTTCCGCTATGCGGGTTAAGCAGCTGGTTAATATCTGCGCCGGAGGCGGCTGCCCCCGGCTGTTCCGCCAGGCTCCGGTCAATACTGAAGTTCAGCCAAGAGCCGAAGATTGCCACCCCCACCGTCTGCCCGAGTGAGCGGGTGAAGGTGTTCAGTGCCGTAGACGCACCGCGCTGCTCATGCTGCACCGAGGACTGGGCGATAATGGTGAAGACGGTCGAGGCATAGCCGAAGCCCACCCCGCAGAATAGCATCAGCACCAGAAGCAGCAGCTGCGAGGAGTCTGCATTCATCAGCGTAAGCCCCACGGCTGCGATAACAATCAGCGAGAGGCCGAGCATTCCCGTACGGCGCGTGCCTGCACGCAGAATCATCCGCCCGCCCGCGATGGAGCCCAGCATCCAGCCGACCGACATCGGTGCCAGTAGCAGGCCCGAGAGAGCGGCGCTTTTGCCGAAAACGCCCTGCACCCACAGCGGAACATACGTAGACAGCCCGATAATGAGCGTGCTGACCAGCAGATTCGCACCTGTAGAGACTGCAATATTACGGATGGAGAACAGCTCCAGCGGCAGCATCGGCTCGGCGGCCCGGCGCTCCACGAACAGGAACACCACGAGCAGCAAGACAGCCGCCAGGAGAATAGCCAGCAGCAGCGGAGAATTCCAGGGCAGACTCTGCCCCCCAGTCGTCAGGCCAAACAGCAGCGCCCCCATTCCCGCAGCGAACAGCAGCACTCCGGCTACATCGATCTTCGTCTTGCGGCGGACCTTCTCTTCCTTAAGATAACGCGAGATGAAGATAATCGACAGCAGGCCGAACGGCAGATTGAACACGAATACCCAGCGCCAGCTTAAGTAATCCACTACATAACCGCCAAGCAGCGGCCCGACCAGCGAAGAAATCCCCCACACTGAGCTAAGCAGCCCCTGCGTCTTCGCCCGTTCCTTCAGACTGTAGATATCTCCGATAATGGTAAAAGTCATCGGAATCAGCGCCCCCGCACCGATCCCCTGAATCCCCCGGTAAATAATCAGCTGCTGCATACTCTGCGAGACTCCGCATAACAGCGAGCCTGCGAGGAAGACTACGGCCCCGCCAATGAACACGGGCTTCCTTCCGATCAGATCGCTCAATTTGCCAAAAATCGGCGTGGTCACTGCCATCGCCAGCAGATAAGCTGTAAAGATCCAGCTCAGCCACTGCATCCCCTGGAAATCCCCTACGATGGCCGGCCCCGCCGGACCCGTTACCGTCCCTTCAATCGCTGCCAGAAATGTAGCCAACAGTACGCCTGTCAATATTAACTTCCTCTGCTTGTCCCCCAGTGAACTCAATGAATCCATACCTTCTCTCTATGTTCTCTCTCCTGCGCCCGTATCTTCTTGCAGCAGGGAATACATCACTACATCCTGATAGCCCGATGCTGTATGCCGGTATTGCCGCAGCAGGCCTTCCTGCCGGAAGCCAAGTCCCGTGAGCAGACGCTCTGCCCGAATGTTGCCCGGATGGCACAAGGCTTCCAACCGGTTCAGCCCCATGCTCTGGAAGCCGAACGCAAGCGCAAGCGTAAGCGCTTCCTGCATGTACCCCTGGCGCATGGCTGCCGGTGACAGCTCGAAGCCGATCTCTCCCCGGTAAGCGCCTTGAAGCTGCCAGTGGTTATAGCCGCAGCTGCCGATGACACGGCCTTCCGGCCCCAGGATGCTCCAGCGCAGGCTCTCTTCCTCCACCGCCCACTCCGCCAGCAGGGCAATCAGTGCTTCCGTATCCTCCACAGAGGACAGAGGCGGGCCATCCAGCCAGGGCGCTACTTCCGGATGGCTCCAAATCGCGAACAGCGCCTGTGCGTCCGCCGGCAGCATCGCCCGCAGACGTACCCTTCGTCCGCTTAATTCCGGAATAACCCCTCCGCACACATACATGTTCCCGTCCCCTTTCAACCCTATCAGTATACATCTTATTCTGCCCGGACGGCGTATTTACCTGTCACTCCCGCTTATCCATCACAAATAGCGTCTGCCCCCATGGCTTGCCGCCACACGGTCAGACGCTGTACCTTATCCCTGATGTTATATTCCATTCGGTGCAGCTACGTTCAGACTTAACCCGAAGCACCCGCTGCCTTAACCGGCTTAAGCACTTCGGTGCACAGTACACCAAGCTTGGCCTGAATGGCTTTGAACTCTTCGATTCCTGTTCCCGTGACACTATAAGCGTCGCCATGGGCGGTGAGGAAATTCTCCTGGGTCAGCCGTTCCAGCTCCTGTTTCACTTCGCGCTCCGCCACCCGGTACCCCAGGTTCTCCAGCTCCGGCAGCATTTCCGTTAGTGTCAGATCCTTCTCATGTGCACAATATAGCATATGGATTCCAATAAACAAGTTCTGTACGTCGGCGCGCATGTTTCACTCCTTCTGGCTACTAGCCTGCTGTATTTATAAAAGCATTACCCTGCCCTGAGTTCCCGGAAACATCCCCGCTTAAGTAATCCTTGCTTCTTCCTCTTCTTCCACTAAGCGGTAAAACCTGTTAATCCCCCGTTAATGCTTGACGTATAGCGCTTCACTGTACTATCTTGATAGTTAACAGTTATGGGATTCATACTGACTCAAGGTACAGGAAGGTGATGCTTCATGTTTCAAGCCATGCCTTATGATGGCACTCGCAGCGAACGGTTCGAAGCCGTTCTCAGCCAGCTCGGGGCACTGATGGAGGGTGAACCGAACGCCATTGCCAACTTGGCCAACGCTTCGGCGCTGTTAAAGCTCTCTCTGCCGGACACCAACTGGACCGGTTTCTACTTGTACGACGGCACAGAGCTGGTGCTCGGCCCCTTCCAGGGACTTCCGGCCTGCATCCGGATTCCGCTGGGCCGCGGTGTCTGCGGAACCGCAGCCGCCGAGCGCCGCACGCTAGTGGTCGGCGATGTTCATGCCTTCCCGGGGCATATTGCCTGCGATGCTGCCTCTAACAGCGAAATAGTTGTTCCTCTGGTCAAAGGGGACACCCTCTATGGCGTACTGGATATCGACAGCCCGCTCAAGCACCGCTTCGACGACGAGGAGCGCCGCTTCCTCGAACGGTTCGCAGCCATGGTATCCGAGGTGCTGTAAGGCTAGCCTTCATCAGCAGCAGCAAGTAAGTCCTGAACCGCAAAATACCCCCACAAAGTGGAGCTTAGCTTTGATGATGACTCAGGTACTTTGCGGGGACCCCAAAACATATCAATTCTTATGTACCAAAGAAGCCGCCCAACGCAGGAGTTTTTCCTGGATAGGGCGGCTTTTGCTTTGCTGTTCTGATTATACCGCCTGGAGCTGCGGCTATGAAGCTGCAGCCTGTACCGATGGCGTTACAGCCGGACCGGATCGATATGCCAGATCTCGGCGGCGTAGCGGCTAATCGTATTGTCGCTGGAGAATTTGCCGGAATGGCCGATATTGATGATGGACTTCTTCAGCCATTCCTTCTGGTTCCGGTAAGCCAGGTCAATCTTGACATGGGTCTCCACATAGCTGGCGAAATCCTTAAGCACGAAGAATTCGTCATTGTTATCAATCAGCGACTGGAAGAGTGTATCGAACTCCTGGGCATGGGAGATGAAGGGGCCAGGGACGATTAGCTGATCCAAGACTTCTTTTACCCGGCCATCGCCATTATAGATATCGCGGGCGTGGTATCCGCCGTACTGGTAATAATCAAGTACCTGCTCTGCCCGGAGGCCGAACAGGAACATATTATTGTCCCCTACCATCTCATGCATCTCCACGTTAGCCCCGTCCATGGTTCCAATCGTCAGCGCACCGTTCATCATGAACTTCATATTGCCGGTACCAGAGGCTTCCTTACTTGCCGTGGAGATCTGCTCGCTAACATCGGCGGCCGGAATAATCTTCTCCGCCAGCGATACCGAATAATTCTCCAGGAAGAAGATACGGATCTTCCCGTTAATGTCAGGATCTCGGTTCACAACATCAGCCACCGTATTGATCAGCTTAATGATCCGCTTGGCCAGATGATAGCTTGGAGCAGCCTTGGCACCGAAGATGAAGGTCCGCGGCACGATATTAATGGATGGATTATCCTTGATCTGATTATACAAATGCATAATATGAAGCACGTTCAGCAGCTGGCGCTTATAGGCATGCAGGCGCTTGACCTGTACATCGAAGATCGAGTCGGGATCTACCGCAATACCATGCTTTTTCGTGATATATTCAGCCAAATGCAGCTTGTTGCGGCGTTTGATGGCGGCCACCTGCTCCTGGAAGGAGGCATCCTCACTGTATTTGATCAGTCCGATCATCTCCTGGGGCTGATGCATCCAGCGGGTGCCAATGGACTCGCTGATCAGTCCGGCAAGCTCGGGATTGGCATGCTGCAGCCAGCGGCGGTGCGTAATGCCGTTGGTCTTGTTATTGAAGCGGTGCGGATACATCTCATTGAACAGCCGCATCTCACGCTTTTGCAGAATCTCCGTATGCAGCGCTGCTACACCGTTCACACTGTGGCTGGCGACAATCGCCAGATGTGCCATCCGTACTTGATCGTCATGAATGATCGCCATCTGATTGATCCGGTCCTGGTCTCCGGGATATTTACTCATCAGCTCGCCGCAGAAGCGGGCGTTAATCTCCTCAATAATCAGGAAGATGCGCGGAAGCAGCTCTCTGACCATGCCGATCGGCCACTTCTCCAGTGCTTCGCTCAGAATGGTATGGTTGGTATACGACACCATCCGGGTAGTCATGCTCCAGGCCTGATCCCAGCCCAGATGATAGACATCCATCAGGATGCGCATCAGCTCAGGGATCACCAGCGTAGGATGAGTGTCATTGATATGCAGAGCTACCTTGTCAGGCAGGCTGTCAATCGGCAGACCCGTCTTGGCGAAGGTCCGGATAATACTCTGCAGGCCGGCACTGCACATGAAGTACTGCTGCTTCAGACGAAGCAGCTTGCCTTCGTACTGGGAATCATCGGGATACAGGAATTCAGAGATAGATTCCACCGAACGCTTGTATTCCAGGAACTTGTGATAATCCGTACCGCCCTGAGCGCCGAAGACTCTCGATGGCTGGGTGATGGACTCGGCACTCCAGTTCCGCAGCGTGTTCACATGTCTGCGGTCTGCACCGATAACCGGAATATCATACGGAACCGCCCGTACAGCTTCATAATCTCTATGCTCGAATACAAGCTCTTCGTTCTCCCAGCGGGTGTCCACATGTCCCCAGAAATGTACCTCGACCTGTTTGTCCTCGCGGCGTACTTCCCACACGTTGTCATTCTGCAGCCAGTAATCCGGCAGCTCCACCTGATAGCCGTCTACAATCTTCTGCTCGAACAAGCCGTATTTATAACGGATACCGCAGCCGTGTCCCGCATATTGCAGGGAAGCGAGCGAATCCAGGAAGCAGGCGGCCAGGCGGCCCAGCCCACCGTTGCCCAGACCGGCATCGGCTTCCACCTCTTCGATATCCTGCAGACAGAAGCCCAGATCCGCGAGGCCCTCACGGACAACCTCCAGCACGCCCATATTCAGCAGGTTATTACCCAGCAGCCTGCCGATCAGGAATTCCATGGAGAAATAATATACCTGCTTATCCTTATCGATCTTGAACTTCTGATTGGTGTCCGCCCAGTCCTTACCGGCACTCTCCCGGATCATGTTGCCGAGAATATTATAGATGTCGGCGTTCGAAGCTTCTTCAAGCGGCTTGCCTAATTTCCCGATGAGTTTCTCACGGAACACTTGTTTGAAAGTCTCTTTATCGTTGAACAACAGCAGGTTCCTCCTTACAGATGCATGTATTGGTTGAAATTAGTGCCTATTACAACACTGGATCAGAAGAAATGCCCCGAAGTGGCACATTCCCCCTGATCCAGATATTATATCTTGCTGCTCTTGGCAATGACAAATGGACGCCTGCTGTCTCCAACGAGTATCCGGTCTTTGCTGAGATGCACATCTTTGTCCATGATCACATTCTCAATCACGGCATTCTCTTCAATCACGCATTTCTGCATAATCACAGAATTAATAATTCTCGCACCCTTACGAATCTGTACGCCCCGGAAAATAACGCTGTTCTCCACCGTCCCGGCGATTACACAGCCGTTGGCCACCAGCGAGTTGCTGACCGACGCACTATCCAGATAACGGGTAGGCGCCTCGTATTTAATCTTGGTCTGCACCGGATTCTCTTTGAACAGGCCAAAGTAATTCTCCTGCTTCAGCAGCTCCAGACTGTTCTTATAGTAACTCTCCAGCGAATTGATAACGGCATGGTAACCCTTATATTCATAGGCGGAGATTTTGAATTTGTGGCGGTTCTTCTGAATGGCATCGCGGAAGAAATAGCTCTCGCCATGGGCAATGCAATGCTCCACCTGCTCCAGGAACAGCTTCTTCTCCATAATGAAGATGTCCAGATACACATTCGGATGATGCTTCTCATGGTGAATATTCGTAACGAGGTTGTCGTCATTAAGCTCGACCCGCAGACACGGATCATGCTCCGGCTGAAGCTCGTCAATCTGCTTGTAGACCATTGTTACATCCGCGCCCTGCTCCAGGTGATACTGATAGAGGTCCTGCAGATCCACCGTGTTAATGTGCTGGCTGCCGGAGAAGACGATGTATTTGGCTGAAGCCCTTTTGAAGAAATCCAGATTGTTATGATAATGCTGCAGGTCTCCCAGGGAAGTGTCCGTAGGGTCATTCCAGTCTGGCGGCAGGATGAACAGTCCGCCGTGCTTACGGTTCATATCCCACGATTTGCCGTCACCGAGATGATCCATCAGCGACCGGTATTTGCGGCGGACGAACAGTCCCACGCTCTCCAGCTCTGCACGCATCATGTTGGACAAAACGAAATCAATCAGCCGGTACCGGCTGGCGAAGGGGACCGCTGCCCCGCAGCGGAAATAGGTCAGTTCATTTAAATTATCCAATTCATGATCAAGATTAATTACACCCATAAGCTCTTTCATCGGAATCCCCCGCCCTCTTGTGGTTATATGGTTTTGGCTGCTACAGATTTGAGCTTCTTGCTTCGTTTGTCGATCAGCAGAATTTCATTCTCATTCTCCCGGTCGACGCCGATTTCCATATTATCCTCAATGACCGTGTTCTGACTGATGATGGCTTTATGAATTCTCACGTTCTTGCCGATCTTCACCTTGGGCATAATGACAGAGTCGGTGATGACACTGCCTTCGCCCACTTCAACCCCGTAAAAGAGGACAGAGTGCTTCACCTCGCCATGCACGATGCAGCCCTCATTAATGATGCAGCTTGATACCTTGGCTCCCGGTGCCACATATTGTGCGGGCTGATTCGGATTACGGGTGAAGATTCTCCAGCCGGTATCGTTCAGGTTCAGGGGAGGCGTATCGCTCAGAAGATCCATATTCGCTTCCCACAGACTGTCTACCGTACCTACATCTCTCCAGTAGCCTTCAAAAGGATAAGCGTACAGGGATTGGCCTTCACCCAGCATCATCGGAATAATGTCCTTACCGAAGTCATGGGATGATCCGGCGTTCTCCCCGTCCTCAAGCAGATGCTTGCGCAGAACATCCCATTTGAAAATATATACCCCCATAGAAGCAAGTGTGCTCTTAGGCTGGGCCGGCTTCTCTTCGAACTCGTAAATCTTCAGATCATCTTCCGTATTCAGTATGCCGAAGCGGCTCGCTTCCTCCAATGGAACGTCAATGACCGAGATGGTGCAGTCGGCGTTCTTGGATTTGTGATATTGCAGCATGGCATGATAATCCATCTTGTATATATGGTCTCCCGACAGAATTAACACATGCTCCGGATCGAATTGATCCACGAACTTAAGATTGCGGTAAATGGCATCCGCCGTTCCCCGGTACCAGCTGCTTCCATTCTCCCGTTCATGCGGAGGCAATACGAATACGCCGCCATCCTTACGGTTCAAATCCCAGTCGCTGCCGACTCCGATATACGAATGCAGCACCAGCGGTTCATATTGTGTCAGCACACCCACGGTATCGATGCCCGAATTCGAGCAGTTACTTAGGGGGAAGTCGATGATCCGGTAGGTTCCTCCGAAATAAACAGCCGGTTTGGCAATCGATTTGGTCAAACTTTTTAATCTTTTCCCTTGGCCTCCCGCCAATAGCATGGCTACCATCTCTTTTTTCTTCATGGAAGAGCCTCCTTGACTTATGGGTAATGGAACATGTAATAAATTAGGTTAAATGAGTGATGCTGTGAAGTTAGACCTAAGTAAATACCCTAAAAAGAAGTGTTGTGAAAAGATGTAGCCCAAAAGAAATGCAGAGACAGGATGAATACGGGTGATACGGGGAGGAAAACAGCTGATCGGGACATATTACCGGTTAAGCCGAATCAAAAGCAAAAACCAGGTTGTATCCTTTATTTTAATAGTGTTCTATACCCGCCGTCAAAACCCTTTATTGCCCGCCTTAAACTGAGTAAATTCTAACTATATTTCATATTCATGGCGCGATAAATCACTATAATTAGATTAATATGATTAACCGCAATCAGCGCGAATGAATCGAAGGTTTGGCTCCAAAGACCTATTTTCAGCAAACCTTCAACCTGTAGCTTCAAACTATGGACATACTATACTTACTTAATTACTGGATATGGAGGAATTGCTAATGAAAGCAGCCCAAGGTGTCCGGCTACTCCTGGTGGATGATGAGCCTCATATCCTTCAGTTTCTGGAGCTGGGCCTAATTAACGAAGGCTTTGAGGTACAGACCGCCGCCGATGGCGCTGAGGCCCTGGCAGCAGCGGCCGACTTCAAGCCGCATGTCGTTATTCTCGATGTGATGATGCCCGGCATGGACGGATTCGAGGTCTGCCGGTGCCTCCGCGCTGAGGAAGCAGAGGTGGCGATCATCATGCTTACTGCCAAGGATGAGGTGGACGACCGCGTCACGGGCCTGTCCCTGGGCGCAGATGATTACATGGTGAAGCCGTTCAGCTTCGAGGAGCTGCTGGCCCGGATTCAGGCCCGGCTGCGCAACCAGTTCCCCGGCCTGCTCGGCGAGGTCCGCTGCGGCCCCTTCCGGATTGACGGCCGCCGCAAGGAGATCCGCCATAAGGAGGAGGTGCTGGAGCTGTCTCCGACCGAATATGAGCTGCTGCAGTATCTGGTGATCAACCACGGACTGGTCCTGAGCAAGCCGATGATTCTGGACAAGGTGTGGGGCTATGACTTCGGCGGAGAGGAGAATATCGTGGAGGTCTATATCCGCTCCCTCCGGGAGAAGCTCGGCGACAAGGAGCACCGGATCATCCGCACCCTGCGCGGGGCGGGGTACCGGGTGGATCTGGTATGACTGCCCGGACCCGTAGATTCACGGGCAGATTCCATGCTCCGCGTTCCCTGCGCAAGCAGCTGCTCGTCACCTCGCTGCTCATTCTCTCAGGATTGCTTATACTGATCGGCACACTCCAGTATGTACTCATGCGAAATTTCATATACAGCAACCGGGCAGAGGCGATGGAGACCCAGATACGCTCTGTGCCATTTGAAATCTTCAATAATGCAGGTAACAGACGACCCGGAGGAGACCGTCGTCCCCTGCTGCTGGACGCCCATACTACCCTCGCTATCTACAATCAGGATGGCGGCTTCATGGATTTGAAGGAAGAGACTCTGTCCGCTTCGCCTGCACCGAGAATGAGTAATGAGGCTTATGACCAGCTGTTGAAGCTCCCCCAGGACAAGAGGGGCGGGAATTACCAGTTGATTACCGCCGGGGATGGCAGCGGACATCTGGCTGTCTTCATGAATCTGGGCAGGCCCGGTGCTGCCCGGATGCTTCTGCAGATGACAGTGGAGACCGGACCGCTGAGGGATGTCATCCTGCAGCAGCTGCTTATCTTCGGCGCATTGTCGGTAGCGGCTCTGCTGGCCGGGCTGCTGCTGTATTTGCCTACGCTGCGCAAGACGCTGGTCCCCTTATCCAACATGGGGCGTTCGGCCCAGATTATCGATGCCGGCAACCTGAATGTACGGTTCCCCGAGGAGCAGGGCCAGCTTGAGATCGACCAGCTCTCCCAGTCCTTCAACGGCATGCTGGAGCGGCTGGAGATTTCGTTCAAGAATGAGCGGGAGGCGAAAGAGCAGATGCGCCGGTTCGCCGCAGATGCTTCCCATGAGCTGCGGACGCCGCTGACGTCCATCTACGGCTTCCTGGAGGTGCTGCTGCGCGGAGCTGCCGATAACCGGGAACAGCTCTACAGCGCGCTCAGCAGCATGCACGGTGAAGCCAAGCGGATCAACAAGCTGGTGGAGGACCTGCTTCTGCTCGCCCGGATGGACGGCGCACCCCGGCTGCAGGTCAAGCAGGTACTGCTGGGCGAGCTGATTGACGACATGCAGGCGCAGCTGCGGGTACTGGCCGGAGAGCGGCAGGTCGTCTTCGACCTGGCCTACGGCATCCGGTGCCTGGTTGATCCTGACCAGATCAGACAGGTCCTTCTTAATCTATTCCACAATGCGGTTCAGCATACCGATGCGGTCAAGGGCATCATCCATATATCTCTGCACGCCGCAGGAGAACTGGCAGAGCTGACCGTGAAGGATAACGGCTCCGGCATCTCTGCGGAGCATCTCCCGCATGTCTTCGACCGCTTCTATCGCAGCGATTCCTCCCGCACACGCAAATACGGCGGCTCCGGGCTTGGGTTATCGATTACGAGGTCCATTGCCGAAGCGCATCACGGAGAGATGACGGTATCCAGCGCTCCGGGTGAAGGCGCTGCCTTCAAGGTCTCCCTTCCATGCCTGCAGGATTAGCCAATGAGCTGTAAATAGCGATATAATAGTAGGCAGGAATGAAGCGAGTTTTGCGAAGTGAATTAATGAGGTTTATGCTATCAAAACTTAAAGCATATGCTTCCGAAGTGAGTTTTGCGAAGTGGTTCCATGAGGTTTATGCTATCAAAACTTTTAGGAGGGTATCTCATGTACGAAATCGCCATTATCGGTGCCGGTCCTGCCGGTGCAAGCGCCGCCCTGTTCGCTGCCAAGGCCGGCAAAAAAACACTGCTGATTGACAACGACAAAGGTATGACCCGCAGAGGCTGGTATGAGAATTATTACGGAATTAGCGAGATCGGCGGACCTGATCTGGTAGAAACCGGACATAAGCAGGCCGTGAAGTTCGGGGCCGAGCTGGTTGCCGGACAGGCGACCTCACTGGAAGCCAGCGGTGAGGGCTTCGTCATCGGGACAGAGAGCGGAGCTACTTATGAAGCTAAGCATGTCGTGCTGGCGACAGGTGTTCTGACGGATCTGGCTGCCGCAGCCGGGGTAACGACTAAAGAAGGTACGGAGCCAAGAATCAAGACGGTGATTGCATCCACACCGGAAGGCAGAACCAACATCAACGGAATCTGGGCCGCCGGAACCGTTGCCGGAATGAGTGTCCACGCGATTATCACTGCCGGGGACGGCGCCAAGGTTGCCGTTAACATTATCAGTGAGCTGAACGGCGCACGCTATGTCGATCACGATTTGCTGAAGGCTTAGCAGATACAGCTGTTACATAAGAACCGCCTTTCCTTTTTGGAGGAGGGGCGGTTTTTTGATGTGGAAGGAATATGGTTATTTGTTGAGACTGGCGACTCTCTGCTCCTGCGCGCTCTGCTGCGGCCTGCCGCTGTAGAATTCCTGAACGATGTAGAGGGGACGGCCCTTCGATTCATCATAGATCCGTCCGACATACTCCCCCAGAATACCCAGCATGAGCAGCACGAACCCGTTGAAGGTCAAGGTGATCCCGATCATCGATGCCCAGCCCTTCACGGCCGCATCCGTAAAGAGCGCCAGATACAGCACATACATCAGGTACAGAAACCCGGATACGGACAGCAGTGCTCCAAGAACACCCGCCAGCTTCAGCGGCTTATAAGAGAAGGAGGTAATGCCGTCCAGCGACAGCTTCAGCATCCGTCTGAACGGATATTTGGTCTCTCCGGCCAGCCGCTCCTCCCGCTCATATTCTATCGCCTTCTGGCGGAATCCGACCCAGCTGACCAGACCGCGCACGAAGCGGTTCTTCTCCGGCAGACGCTTCAGCTCATCGCAGACTCTGCGGTCCATCAGGCGGAAATCGCCGGTATCCACCGGAATGGAGATTTCTGTCGAATAACGCAGCACCCGGTAAAATAAGCTGGCTGTCCACTTTTTAAACAAGGACTCTCCGTTTCGCTTGATCCGCTTGGCATACACGACCTGATAGCCTTGCTTCCACTCCGCAATCATCTCCGGAATCAGCTCGGGCGGGTCCTGGAGATCCGCGTCAATGATCACGACCGCATCACCCAGCGCATAATCCATACCTGCGGTAATAGCGACCTGATGCCCGAAATTGCGGGACAGATCGATCAGCTTCACACTTTCATCCCAATAGCTGTATTCCTCGATCATCTGCGCGCAGTTGTCCGTGCTGCCGTCATTGACGAAGATCAGCTCGTAGGGCTCGCCTGTTATGCCCATTACTTTTTTGATGCGCCGGTAGGTCTCCTGAATAACAGCCTCTTCATTGAACATCGGTATTATAATGGAATAGCGCACTTGAACACTCATGGGCAGCTCCTCCTTAAAAGTAGTAAGGAAGCGCGCCGGCACACGGCCGGATATACGCGCTTCCTGATCTCCTGCTCATGCAGGTTAGTTCAGGGTGATTTCGTACAAGGTTCCGGCATTGCCGCTGTTCTGCGTTCCCTGCCAGTCTGCGGCCGGAACCTCCGTCCCGTTCGCGGTAATCCATTCCGTAATCTCCGAGCTGCCGCCGCCCCGCATCCCGCCCATGCCGCCGCTGGTGACCAGGAAGTACTTCACTTGCCCGCTCTCTACAAGCTCCTTCAGAGTGGCTGGGGTGTAGGGCGTATCTGACGCATTGAAGCCGTTCAGGATGACGACCTGCTCCCCTTCGTCGATGATATACGGGCCTGCCGTTCCATAATCCATCGCTGCGAACAGATATTTCTCGCCGGTATTATGCTCCTTGAGATAGGTCAGCAGAGACTCATTGATACCGGCAGCGTTATTCCTTCCCCCCATGCCGCCCATGTTGGCTATGTCGGGCATGTTGGCTATGTTGGGCATGTTGCTCATTGCCCCCATCCCGAAGGGGCTGCCGCTATCCGGCCCTGCTGCTGGAGTCATGCTATTATTTCCATAGACAATCGGTGTAAATGCCCAGTAGAGCGGGCCAATCAGCAGCACCAGGAACCCTGCTACCGCAGCGGCATGTAACCAGGAATGCTTAGTCCGTACCGCCTTCAGCAGCCGCAGAATTATTAGCACTACTGTCATTGCAATACCTGCTGCCAGTATGCCCACGGACCAGCCGCTGCCGATGGTATCGTTATACGGACGGATAATGTACACCTCAAGCACCGTTGTAGCCAGCACGGCTGCGGGCAGCAGCCACGACAGCCAGGTCTGCCGCTCCTTATAGTAGCTCCAGAGCTGAGACCAGCCTGCACCTGCCAGCGCCGCCACCGGCGGAGCCATCATAATCAGGTAGTACTGGTGGAAGAAGCCGGCAATGCTGAAGAATCCCATGACCGGAACCAGCCAGGCCAGCCAGAACAGGGCTTCCTTATGCTGCCGGGTGAAGCTCCTGCGGCGCAGGCTGGCCAAGATCCCGATGCTGCCAAACAGCACGAACGGCAGCAGCCAGCTCGCCTGACCGGACAGCTCCTGCTGGAACAGCCGCAGCGGACCGGCAGTGCCTGTGTTGAACATGCCGCCACCGCCCATCCCACCGCGTCCGTTCGGGCTTCCGAACCCGCCGAAGCCGCCGTCCGCTCCTTCACCGCGCCGCCCGCCATCCTGACCGCCCGGTACCATACCGCCACTGCGTCCGTCCTGGCCTGAAGCAGTCCCGCCGCTGTCACGGCTCTGAATGTCCCCGGCAGCGGAATCACGGCCGTTCATCGTCCCTTGTCCGTCCGCGCCCCCTTGTCCGCCAGTTCCATCCATAGGCGGGAATTCACCGCTAAAGTCCGGCATTTCCCCGTTCATTCCGTTCATTCCGGGCATGCCACCGCCGCCGCCGAAGCCCCCGCTCCCGGCTCCTCCAGTGCTGCGGTCACCGGTCAGACGGGACACACCGTTATAGCCAAAAGCCAGATTAAGCACAGAATTGGTGCCGCTGCTCCCGATGTAAGGCCGCTTATCTGCCGGAATGGAATCGACAATTACAGCCCAGGATAGAGACACTGCCAGCAGTACGGCAGTGCAGGCTGCAAGGGTGCCGGTCTTTTTTTTCCAGTTCACCTGGGCTGCCAAAAGATAGAACAGATAAAAGGCCGGAAGAACCATATATGCCTGCAGCATCTTCTCATTGAAGGCGACACCGATAAGCCCGAAGGCGGCGAGCAGGCTACCCGGCCGGTGGGTCCGGGTGCCTCTGAAGAGAAACCATGCTGCCAGCAGTAGAGTGAATACCAGCAGCGCATCAATATTGTTCGTCCGGCTTACTGCCGCTGCTACCGGGGTAGCCGCCATAACGAGCGCTGCAAGCCGTGCCGCCGCCCGTCCGAAGGTTGGCTTCACCAGCAGATAGACTAAGAGTACCGAGCCTACACCGCCGAGCACCTGCGGGAGAATGACACTCCAGCCATGCAGGCCGAAGACCAGCGCGCTTAAGGTCTGCAGCCAGAAGGTTACCGGCGGCTTATCGACCGTTACAGACCCTGCTGAATCCAGGGAAGCGAAGAAGAAGTTATGGAAGCTCTGCAGCATGCTGCCCACTGCGGTTGTATAGTACGTATTGGCATATTGGTCATTCCAGATTCCGTATCCGTACAGGACGGCTGCCAGCAGCATAATCATTACCAGTACAACATCGGTACCCGGCCTCTTCAGTATTTTCATCGTTTGATCCACTCCGATTCGTTCATTTCTTAGGTGTATTATGGCATCCGTACCTTAACCGGCAATGAATGCCCGCTGAATGTTTGCTGAACGTGCCGGACACGCCAAATACCCCACCAAGAGATACATCCTGGTGGGGTATTTGGGAGAGCAACTATTTCCTTTACGGCTTACGGGCCAGCGCTGCTACCTTGTTCAGGGTATTCCAGTTGCGCGCGGTAAGCGCCGTTCCCAGCAGCTTGTCGAATGACACCTTGAACAGCGGCGACTCGCTCACACTCACTTCATAGAAGGCATACAGCTCCTTGCCGATCACCCGCACCTTATCGGCTCCATCCTCATAGGGACGGAGCTTCTCCAGTGCTTCAGCGGCTGGCTCCGCTGCCAGAAACGAGACGTACAGGCGCTTGTAGGCTTCCGGCTCACTCTGCGGGAACGGGTTGCCGGCAATGGCCGCCTCCAGCTCCTCCAGAGAACGGATGATTACAGGCACCTCAAAGCCGAAGGTCTCCTGGATCTTCCCGCTAATCATCTCCGCCAGCCCGTCGCCTGTTAACGCTTCACTCTCAAATACAACGTTGCCGCTCTGAATGTAGGTGCGCACATGCTCATATTTAAGCGCTTCGAACATCGCCTTCAGTTCTTGCATCTTAATGATTTTGTTGCCGCCGACATTAATGCCGCGCAGTAAGGCAATGTATGTATTCATCTGCGTTCCGCCTTCTCTATATCATCTATTATTCTGTTGCCCGCAGCGCTATGCTCTCAGGCGTCTGCGGATCTCGCGGACCAGCAGCTCCTTCTCGGGAACCGGGAGTCCCTCAACCAGCCGTGCCGCCGCCACCGGCAGTATCCACGGGTTGATATCTGCAAGCGTCAAGCCTGACAGCTTCAGATACCTGCGGACATATTGCGCGGTCAGCCGCTTCCTGGCGAACCCTAAGAACCCCTTAGTGAACACAGAAGCCGACTCAGGTATGGCCCCGATACTGAACATGATCACCGACCGTGCAACATCTGCTGCAGGATTGCCGCGGACGCCGGTCATCCAGTCAATGACCCACAGCTTGCTGTCCATCAGGATGTTGTCCGGGTGGAAATCTCCATGGCACAGCTTCTCCCCGTTCGGCAGCCGGGCAAGCCGGGACAGAATCTTTGTCTTCTCCTCTGTCTCAAGCATGGGCGCGGCGATAATCTGCTGCTCCAGCCGCTTCTTCTGCGCTCCTGCTTCGCCCATGCCATCGAGCTGGTGAAGGCTATGATGCAGGCCGGCCATCTGCTTGAAGCCGCTGAAGTTCAGCCACGGCTTCCGGTTCATTTGCTGTAACAGGGTAGGACCGGCGATCTGCTGATACACAATTCCCGGTCTGCCCTCTACCACTACCCGCTCATGGGGCTGCGGAGTAGCAACACCTTGTTCATAGACCCATTTACTGAAACGGTATTCTAAGTCCACATGCTCTTCCGGAACGTCATCGCGGTACAGCTTAAGAATCTTTCCTTCCCCGTACTCCAGCACTTCCGCCGTTCTGCCTTGACCGATTACCTTCCCCTGCATATCAATGCCCTCCAGGCTAATCCAGACTGATCCGCGAGTAAATGCTCTCATCTCCCTTTATAGTGAATCGCGGAAAAACTCATGATAGAAATTAATAATAACCAGCAGCACAGCCAGTGATTCGTTGACGCTATCCACTTCCAGAGCGTGGTTGGCATCGTCAATCCTGTATACCCTTACCTGCTTCATGCTGCTAAGCTCGGCAGGATGCTGCCCGGTGAACATCGGGTCACTCCCGCCATAAATTACACTGCCCCGGCTCTGCCGTATGAACGGAAGGCTCTCGGGAACAGGGGTAAGGAACAGATGCGAGACCTTCTCGCCCACTCCGGGCTCCGACGCAACCTTACCCGCAATAATCGTCCCCATACTCTTGCTGATGAACAAAAGCTGCTCGTAGTCGGGAAGTGAAGCAAGCGCAATCTTGCATTCCTCGGCAACAATATCAATCTCCTCGCGCTTGAAGGATACTCTCGCAGCCTGGTAGCCGTATTCAAGCAGCAGCAGGTCACAGCCGTATTCCCGGGCCAGCTTGCCCGCATAATCCAGCAGCGGCCGCTCGGCGGAATAATTCTGTCCCGGAAACACCACAGCCAGCATCTTGGAGCCTTGCGTAATAAGCTTATGTCTGACCTCTCTGCCCCAATGTGAGGACATTACAATGCTGGATACGCTCATCTATCATCCACGCCTTTCCTACCTGTTCTATGAGATTCTCTCTTGCCTCTCATTATAGCTAACTTCAGCACAGGTTGAAAACCGGACAGCCCCGCAGGGCGGGGCTGAATAGCTGACGCTGCTCTATGAACCTTCCGGCTGCTGCTCTGGAAGGGCCTTGTGTCTACTGTTCCTTCTGCGGGCAAGAAGCTCGGCTGTAATCCATAGTACCACAGGAATCACCACTTCGAACGGGAGGGCATATACCTTGTAGATGTGATAAGCGAACTCCTCCATTTCCATAATATTGGAATATATGAAGTCCGACAGATAGATCATGATCAGCCCCATCTGAAGCACTACAGACCGGTAGCTCCCCAGCTTGAATACCTTCGCTACCCCGTTGCAGGTTACATACAGGCACAGACTGACCTTGACGAAGAGCGCCGTAACAAACACAATGGCCGCCGAGCCCTCGATCCGGGTAACGAAATCGCCGATATTAATCCGGCTGACCGCCACGTAAGAGGGGAAGTACAGACCGGACAGAATATCAGGGCCAAGTATCAGCAGGTTACGCAGCGTGATCATAATAATGATCCCCCCTGCAATCAATGTGCTGCTGACCAGCACCCGCTTGGCAGAGCCCTTGGCCGGAATGGCGCTGAATGCGCCAAGGAAGACTACAATCTCGGCAAAGGGGAAGGTGAATGAGCCTGCTGTATCTGCAAGAATAAGGTTGAATCTGGTATGGAGTAGCGGCTTCAGATGATGGTATTCAAATTTGGGTACGGAGAGTAGTTGTAAGATCACAATTACAATCAGCGAGAACAGCAGCAGGAATTTGGCGCTTCTTCCAAGCACCTCGATCCCGGCGTGGACCACCCACATACAGAGCAGGCCAATCATAAGCATGGGTGCGAGCATCGGAGTTGCGGTTAAAGCCACGGTCTTGCTGAACTCCCCGAAATTGCGCAGCACCAGCGCGCCCAGATGTAAAGCATACCAGATATACAGACAACAGAGCATCCGTCCCAGGACGGAGCCGAACACTTCAATCAGCATGTCATACAGATCCTTGCCCGGAAACAGGACATGGAGTCTTGCATAGATCAGCATAAGGGGAATCGCCAGCAGAATCGCCAACATTTGGGCAATCCAGCTGCTGTTGCCGGACTGTGACGAGGTTCCCAGGAACAATGAAGCACCGGTGACAAATAATACAGCGATGCTGATCGACTGGCCAGCCGGAATAGTCTCTTTGCTCACACTCTCCTCCTCCTTCAGCGGTGCGCTCTAATATAGCTTTTTCACCCAATCCACAAACAGCGGGGACGGACTGGGAATCTCCCAGTGCATCGACAAGGCGAAGGCCAGCGCGAAGGAGATCAGATACAGGGCGGAGCAGACAAGGAAATCCCGCTTCATTCCCTTCTTCCGCAGCCCATACGGATCAATGACCGCTATCAATGCGTAGATTAATACCACGTAAATGACCATGCTTAATCCCCCAGCCGGATGGCCCGCGAAGTCTTGGCACTGCTCTGTATCGTCACCTTGGACTTGACGCTCACTTCAAGACCGGCAAAGACCTCAGGCCAGCGGTCCTTCACTTTGTCCCAGAGCTTAGGCTGGTTCTCGTACAAGCTCTCGCCAAAGCCAAAAATATCAGCATCGTATTCCTGCTGCATCTTATGAATTAACGCAAGAATATCTGCCTGCAGCTGCTCGGCTGCCCTTTGCTCGATATCCTGAAGCGTCTCATCCTTAAGGAATCCATCCGGTGTCATCACCTCATCCAGCGCTGTCTTGGTTACAGTACGAATGTCTATTTGGAGCTTGCCATCCACCATTTGGTGCTTCAGCTTGGTCTGATTGGAGATAATCTCCAGCGAATACGCGGGATTCCCCCGCTTATCATCTACAGCCAGCACCCCACCCTTCAGTACATTTTTGACGATAAGCATCGTCTTCGTCTCATCGCCGCTCAGCTTGCCCACCATCCGGTCCTTCACGAATACGGCGGTACCTACCACCCTTTCGCTCTCCTCACCATTTTTCCGGTGAATATGAATGATTGGAGCCGTCGCATTAATCCCCGAAGTCTCCAGCTTGTCGATGAAATCCCAGATCTCCACAGTCGGGGCGGTATTCGTATACCTCTCGTCACGCATCATCTGGGCCAATTCAAAGGACAGGATCGCTTCCGTGGTACTGTTCAGATTGAGCACCTCGCGGGCCGTCTTCTCTCCAGACACGAAGATGAACACATCCGACCGGGTCTCCGTGTCCCGGCTGTACCAGTCAATGACTTTGACCAGCCCCTCTCTGGCCGCTTCCTCACTGATGATGATTGCCTTCGCATGACTCCAGAACAGCTTCTTGCCTGTCATAGAGATCATATTGCGGACAATCTCAAACATCGTATTCCCGCTGAGGCTGACCATCTTGTAGCCCGCTTGGGCCTTGTCCGCCGACCCGCCTGTATCCACTACCTCTGCTGTAAGCAGCAGCTCCCCATCCTCATTTTTATCAATGGCCACTCCGGCGACAATCGCCATATCATCCACCTCGGCATAATTCCAGCAGCCGGTGAGTCCCAGGCTCAGCAGCAGCAACAGTGCGATAAGAGAGGTACACCTTCTCAGCAGAGATCTCATGACCGCTTGGCCGGTCTCTTGGCCGGTTTCCGTCTCCGGTTGCGCATGCCAATCACCGCAGGGCGCAAGTTCATATCCCACCAGGGCGCCCGGACGGTTGTATCCTTAATATCCTGGGGGCGGATCGAGCCTACCCCGAGCATGTATGAGACGCCGAAGGAGCGCAGGCTCATTAGGTGAATGACCAGACCGAGCAGACCGAAGAAATACCCGTAGAGGCCCAGGAAGAAGGTGGTGCCCAGCAGCACCAGTCTGGCTATGATCAGCGGTCCGGTCAGCCTCGGATTGAGCAGCGTCGTTATCCCTGTCAATCCCACCACAATGACCATCGGCGCACTGACAATCCGCGCATCCACAGCAGCCTGGCCCAGCACCAGCGCCCCGACAATGCTTACAGCCTGGCCAATCGCTGTCGGTATCCGTGCCCCCGCTTCCCGCAGCACCTCGAAGATGGTCAGCATAAGCAGCGCTTCCACTATGGTTGGAAAAGGCACCGATTGCCTGGCAGTCGCAATACTAAGCAGGAGCAGAGTGGGGACCATCTCCTGGGCATAGGTTACAAGGGCAATATAAGCGGCCGGGATACTGATCGACATGAAGGCTCCCAACACTCTAAGCACACGGTTAAACGATGCAAAATAATAGTTGATATAATAATCCTCACTGGCCTGGAAGTTCTCAACGAATACATAAGGAACGGTCAGCGCAAAAGGGGTGCCTTCGACGAGGACCGCAACCCGGCCCTCCATGATTTTGCTCACAAGTGTGTCCGGCCGTTCGGTACTTCCAACGGTTTCAAACGGAGAGTAGGGCTCGTCACGGATCAGCTCGGACAGATAACCCGTGTCCAGAATCAGATCAAGCTCCACCTTCTCCAGCCTGTCATACAGCTCCTTAATAATGTCGGGAGAGGCCAGGCTCCCCATATAGCAGATGCAGGTCTGCGTCTTGCTGCGTGTTCCGATTTCCGTGAATTCAAATTTCAGATCCGGATCGCGCACCCTGCGGCGGATCAGGGTCAGATTCACAAGCAGCGATTCGGTGAAGCCCTCACGGGGGCCACGCACCGTTTTCTCTGTAGTAGGCTCTTCTATCGCTCTGGAGTCCCATCCCTGAACATTGATGAGAAGCCCTCCGGCATAGCCTTCCAGCAGCAGCACCGCCTTCCCGCTGATGACCGCCCCGATCAGTCCGTCCATCTCCTCGGAGACCATGACATCTGGGGTATCAATGACAGTCAACCGGATTCTCTCCATCAGAACCTTAGGGTCCCGGTGCTCTTCTTCTGCGGGCTGGTAGGCGAGTACCGGCTTGATGATCCCCGTCTGAATCAGATTCCGGTCCACCATTCCATCGACATAGATTAACCCGCAGCGGACGGGAGCGCCCTGGCTGTTCTCTATAATCCTTACTCTCAGTGTCCCGTCGTTATTGAATATCTTCCGCAGCCGCTCCACTGTCTCCTCCAGCGAAGGGCTTAGCGGGGGATACGCTGATAGGGTACCGGCAGCTTCGCTGTTCAGTGCAGGTTGCTTGTTCTTCACCGCTATCACTCCTCTCAGAGATCTATTGCTCTGATTATCCCCCGTCTCTCTAACTCCTATTCGCCAGAATTTGCTGGATAGGAGAAGCAGAAGCCGCCCAGCCCTTGAACGGCACAGCAAATAAGCCCGCTCTGTAAAAGAGGGGCAGGTTGAGTCCAGGCTTCGTATGATATCGTCAGCCGCTGCTCCACTAAGGCAAATGCTCCTTGCAGCAGCCGCTTTATGTTATGGTTAGTACAGTTAGATAACAGCGGTGGGACTGTTACAGAGAAAGGTAAAAGGAGCACGTAAAATGACACCATTCACGCGAAAAGTTATCCTCATTATTCAGTCGATCCCGGAAGGCTCCGTCATGACCTACGGCGGGATTGCCCGGGCGGCCGGAAGTCCCCGGGCGGCCCGGCAGGTCGTGCGCATTCTTCATTCCATGAGCAGGAAGTACAAGCTGCCGTGGCACAGGGTCATCAACGCCAAAGGAATGATCTCGCTCACCGAAGACGAATTCGCCTCCCTGCAGCAGCTATATTTAACCGGAGAGGGCGTTATCTTCGATGAACGGGGCGTGGTTGACCTGGAGCGCTACCAGTATGTTCCGGCTCCTGAGCTGGAGATGGAGATGGACATGGACATGGAGCTTCCGCCGGAACTCGGCGATGAGCAGGACACTTAACCTATCTTCCTCCGGCCCTCGGAATAACTCCTGCGGCTCCCGTCCGCCAGCCCGTTCAGCAGGCAATACATCGTGGCATAGATCACCAGCAGCACAAAGGCGACGAACAGGCTGAAGAACACTGACTGCCGGTTCAGACTGTCCATGACCAGCCGGTAGAGCTGATGGCGGTCCGTCAGCACATCCCAGCTGTTCAGCCGGTAGACTCTGCCGAGCAGGACGCCGTAGCCGCCCATGACACAGGCGAACAGGACGAAGACCCACGAGAGCAGCATGTTGCTTTTGCGGTAGATCACGTGCTGGAACTGGTACAGGGAGAAGAATCCGGTCAGCCAGCCGCTCCAGGTGAACAGGAGGAGGGTAGTCAGATCATACCAGTACCGGTTCTGGATCGTTCCGCCGACGATATACTTGCTTTTGCGGACAGTCAGATGGATCAGATCAGTCATAATATATGGCGCATTCGGAAAAAACAGCAGCCAGGCTACGCCCAGCGGCAAAATCAGCAGCCCCCCGATCTTCCGCTTATCCAGCTCATGCGCAGCCATGGAGAAGAAGAACGGCACCCAAGCCAGAAACAGATTCCAGAGCAGAAAGGCATAGAACGTATCTGTCTGAAGCGAAACTACGCGGTATACCGCAAGTGTTGCCGCCGTCATAGCAGCCAGAAGGATGAAGACCTTGGTATAATTCAGTTCTTTCATGAAGGATAATCTCCTAACCTTGATATAGTCCATTTCTGTAATTGTACAAATATGGGGCTGGATAGTCCAATATCGGTTGCTGTACCCTCACGCTGCGCATTGTGTTCGGTTTTCCGCGTACACCTTTTCTTAAGAATAAAAAAGCAGTACCGCCCATGAAGGACAGCACTGCTGGTGTGACGTTAACAGGGCACTGCAATTGCGGAGATTGCGGACTGGCCGCCAAGCGGCTGCCTTTGTTATCCTTCTTAGCCCCGGATTGCGCGGGCTATACCCCGCCGCTGAGCTTGCGGGCCACCGCCGGAGTGCGCCCCTTGAAGGCAGCGCTGCGCGATGAGGATTCCTCCAGCCCCGAGAGGGCGCTGCATTCTCTGAAGGCCGCATGCGCGCAGCCCCGGCACCGGCTGGGGTTCACGCTGCCCAGCGCATCATTGATCGCTTCACCGGTATGATCATAGAACTGGGAGGCACCGATCCGGTCGTACAGCCCCGTTCTCTTGAGCAGCTCCAGCGGCTGGCTCTGGATGCCTGAGATCATCAGTCTGCCGCCAGCGGCCTGCAGCTCCTTCACCAGCGCTGCCAGATTGGCCTCACCTGTCGTATCCATCAGCGGTACCTTGCCCATGCGCAGCAGGATAAGCTTAGGCTGATCCGGGCCGAGCTCGGGCATGGTGTGGTCGAAGCGGTAGGCAGCGCCGAAGAACAGCGGTCCCTCCACATTGTAGATTCCGATCTGCGGACAGTCGTGGCTCTCTGTTACCATATGGGCCTCGACCTTGACGGAAGACGGGTCAGGCAGCACCTTGGAGATTCTATGCACCTCACCCATACGCTTGACGAAGAGCACAACGGCCAGGATCAGCCCCACCTCTACCGCCACGGTCAGATCAGCGAATACCGTCAGCAGGAAGGTAATCGCCAGCACCAGTGAATCCCCGGTCTTCAGCTTCAGCAGGTGGAGAAATTCCTTGCGTTCACTCATATTCCAGGCTACGACCATCAGAATCGGAGCCATCGCTGCCAGCGGAATGCTGGAGGCGTAAGGGGCGAACAGCAGCAGGATCAGGAACACCACCACACCGTGAATGATCCCGGAGAGCGGAGAAGCGGCACCGCTGCGTATATTGGTGGCAGTTCTGGCAATCGCACCGGTAGCCGGTATCCCGCCGAAGAGCGGCGCGGCGATATTGGCCACCCCCTGGCCGATCAGCTCACGGTTGCTGTCATGGCGGCTGCCCGACATGCCGTCGGCCACGACTGCGGAGAGCAGCGACTCAATGGCCCCCAGCAGCGCAATGACAAAGGCCGGACGGACCAGCAGCTTGATTTTCTCCCACGTAATGACCGGGAAGTGAAAGCTGGGGAGTGTATTCGGGATATCTCCGTAGGCGGAGCCAATGGTCGTCACCTTGCCGCTGAAGAACAGGGCTGCGATAACCGTGGCACACAACAGTCCAATCAGAGAACCCGGCACCTTCGGGGCAAACCGCAACCCCAGCACCACTACGCCGAGACATACTCCCGCAGTCAGAATGCTGTACAGATTGATTGTGGAGAGATGCGCCCCGATCTCCTTCATATTGTCGATAAAGCTCTCATGCCGCTTCATGTCCCTCAGGCCAAGGAAGTTCGCAATCTGCCCGCTGAAGATAATAACGGCAATCCCCGCTGTAAAACCAATGGTCACTGGCTTCGGAATGAACTTTATCAATACCCCCAGCCGCAGAACACCCATCAAGACAAGAATCACCCCGGCCATCATTCCGGCAATCAGCAGATTCTCATACCCGTACTGCATGGCAATAGCGAACAAAATAGGAATGAATGCACCCGTAGGCCCGCCAATCTGGAACCTGGACCCGCCGAATAAGGAAATCAGTATGCCGGCCACAATGGTTGTATAGATTCCGTACTCCGGCTTCACACCGGAAGCAATAGCAAATGCCATCCCAAGCGGGATGGCAATAACGCCGACGATTGTCCCTGAAATGATATCCTTGCGCAGCGAAGCAATGTTATAGCCTTTGAAACGGCCCCACCCTGTCATCCTATAACCTTCTTTTCTCTGAATATCTGATTATTTGAATATAATACCCACATTACTCCTGCCCGCTGCTCTTGTCAACGGGGTAATCCGCCCCCCGGGGCCCGGGGTTATTCGCTGCGGATGCCTTCAAGCAGGGAAATGGTACTCACCAGATGATTGTCAAAAATCTGTCTGGCTACAGCCAAAAGCTCCTTAATCAGAGGATCACGTAGGGCATAGATGACAGTGGTCCCTTCCTTGACGCTGGTGACCACATTTTTGGCCCTGAGGACGGCCAGCTGCTGGGATACCGCAGAGCCTTCCGACCCCAGGATCGCCTGCAGCTCGTTCACATTCTTCTCGCCTTCGCTAAGCAGCTCCAGAATCCGAATCCGCATCGGGTGAGCCAGCGCCTTGAAGAATTCCGTCTTAAATTGTTGAATATCGCTGTTCATCAGACTTCTGCTCCTTATGCTGTTACTTGTTTCAATCTATATTATATTAGCTCATTTGCCTGAAGGTGGCTATGCCGGGACAGGAAATAGTTCGTCCGCCGGGGGCCCTGCGGCCCCTACAGATTCACCGGATACAGCCTCGCTTCACGGGTCCTCAGCTCGACGAAGCCGCCCAGCGCCATCGGTTCACCCAGGCATTCGAACATGATCAGGTCGCGGCCGATCCGCAGATAACCCGTTCCGTCCTCCTCTATATTTTCCAGCACGCCTGTCAGGATGACCGTGTCCCCTTCGATACGCAGGCCAAAGGCACCGCCGGGAGCAGGCACAATATCGACCCAGCTCATGAACAGCGCCGGCAGCTCCCATTCTGCCTCCCATTCCTCACCCGGCTGAACAGGCGGCCCGCACCAGATGGCTCTGGCTTCCCCCCATTGTGCTGCCGCGAATCTGATTTCCCCGGTCCGGGGACCTTGTCCAAGAATGTGTATGTTCATCTTCATTAGCTCCATCTTCGTTCATTGGTATAACGTCATTATACATGACAGGGCGCCGGAGAGGATATCAGGTGTAATTCTGCGTTGCTTTGTTCAGATACGTGCTGGGATGCAGCCAGGGATGCTTGAAGAACTCGTGTTTGTCGGTGATTTTGCGGGAGACGCTGAGGTCATAATCAATCATGTGCTTCACCTTCTCCGCGAGGCTTCTGCCCTTCACCAGCAGGCCCAGCTCGTAATCATGGCAGGCACTCCGTTCATTAATATTATAAGAGCCGTGAAATACCGCCTGCGCTCTGTGGTCGTAGATGATTTTCCAG
Source organism: Paenibacillus sp. FSL P2-0089 (assembly GCF_038595095.1). Classification (NCBI taxonomy): domain Bacteria; kingdom Bacillati; phylum Bacillota; class Bacilli; order Caryophanales; family Paenibacillaceae; genus Paenibacillus; species Paenibacillus sp. FSL P2-0089. Next base: position 268,461 of record NZ_CP152006.1, on the reverse strand, counting down.
TGGGAGAAGCGTTCAGTCGCACTATAATCATAGAAGGATACGCCGTTACAAAAGGGAACGTACATGTTGCTGCGCACCGCCGCCCGGTTCGTCGGATGATCATTAACCAGGAGCGGATTGCAGATGGTAAGATGGCAGGCGCGCTCCGGTCCCACTTCACCCAACCGGTCCCAGAAGGCCTGATCGATCAGATACGGATTCACAATAAGGGTCTCATCGGCCGCATAGGTGATCACATCCAGAATATATTGCTGAATCAGATTCACCGGGTTGCCGGGAAAGCTCGCGAAGAGCGTACACTCCTCCTCCCCGAACGCATAGTCCACCGCAGGACGATAGAAGGGTGACGCCAGGTCAAAGTGATCTCCCCCGAGCAGCAGCCACCTGGAGTGAAAAACAGCGTTCAGCGACTGGGCCACAGCCCCCTGAATGCGGAAGCAGCCGTCATGCCACTCCTCTTCCTTCGCGGGGATACCGAGCGGACGTCCCTCCACCTGCTGATCCGGGGCTTCCTGAATGGGGGTGGCGAACGTATACTGGTCCCCGATATTCAGACTGCCGATAACGGAAGTTATTCCGTCTATAATCATGAATTTGCGGTGGTCAATCACATTCAGCCCGGTCACCTCCACATCCTCCTGAACCTTATCCTGCAGAAAAAGGATGCTCTCAGGCACGCCCTGTGACTTCAGCACCTTGCGCTTCGCAGCCCATTCCTCTGCACCGTAATAGGAGTGGAAGGTATCCAGGAGCCTCGCACCTGCCTGCTCCAGACGCCCGGCAATCTTGGAGAATTGCCCCACCTCCAGGTTCTGGCCGTATCCGAGCGCAGTGACCGTATAATTCACCATGATTCTAACCTCTACCCCGCGCTCAAGTGCATGAAGCAGCTCACTAGCGATAAGGTTCCCTGAATGGTCATTGAAGAACAGCATCACGGACAGATGAATATAACGCTCAGCCTTGCCGATCTCGCCGAGCAGCATGCCCAGACATTGCGGCCCGTTCACATAAGGATCTACCCGGTTATGCCGGGTGGTCTGCGGGGCCAGAGCCCTGAGCTTACCGGAGTCGAGTCCTGCTACTGTATCCGCGAGCTGATTAAGCCATTCCTGGCTTATACCCGGCAGTTGCCCGAGTTGCTTCATATCGGTTATGACGCCACCGCACTCCTGCCGGTAAGCGCGTGCGGTATCATTTTGCAAAAGAGGGGTAAACGCCGGCTCAGCCTCCTCCGCGCCTTCGGTAAGCGAGGCCAGGGAGCCGCCCGAAATATGATAATTCACGTAATCTATGAGATCCTGCTGAAGCTGCCCGTCCTGCTCGGCAGCAGCAGGGATTGAGGTTAACCGGTGATTATTATGTAGATTAGTCATGCTGTCTTCATCTCCTTCGTTCTTCCCCGCCTTGCTTCGTCAGCAAATGACAAGCCAAGTAAGGGTAAGGTAAGATACCCGGCTTGTACGTTTTATAAACGGCATGGCACCTATCAAAATAATCCCACAAAGTGTGGCCTTACCTTCGATGATGACTCAGGTACTTTGCGGGGATCCCAAAACATATAAATTATTCCCTTAAAAAAAGATGCCCGCAGCAGTCATTAGACTGCCGGAGCATCCCGGGATTCCAGATCATATAGGGTGAACCGCTTAATTCGTAATTATTTGCTCAATTCCTCAGCGCTATACACCTTAACATCAAGCGGTGCGGTCAGGAACTCTCCCGCTTTGGCGGCGAAGCCGGTGAAGTGAGGGCTTGTGTTGTGAGCGGCAACGGCGGCCTGGTCACGCCAGGTCTCAACCATAATATAGAGACTTCCGTCTGCTGCATGCTTATACAGCTCGTAGGACAGGTTCCCTTCTTCTTCGTGTGTGGCGGCAATCAGCGGCTTCGCTGTGGCCAGGAACTCTTCCTCCCGTGCAGGATTCACATGAAGCAGCGCATGGATAATAATCATTTGGATATTCCTCCTAGAATTTCATGGGTATAGAGTATTATTTCCACTGGGCAATCGTGTCAATAGGCAGACGGACGGAGGCGTAGCCCTCTTCCAGTGCTTTGCCGATCGAAATCAGCATGACCGGAATGTAGCGTTCTTTGTCCAGACCGAACATTTCCGCGATCTGATCCTTTTCAAATCCGCCGATCGGATTGGTGTCATACCCGTGTGCGCGGGCGGACAGCATCAATTGCATGGAGACCAGACCGGCGTCAATCATCACGGTCTCTCTGTTCACATCTGCGGGCAGCTTGGCGAAGTGGGCGCCCAGGGCGGCCAGCTGTCTTTCTTTCACCTCGGCAGGCATAAGTCCGCGTTCTACAGCCGTTCCGTAGATTTGTTCAGCGTAATCGAAGTTATTCATATCACCGAATACGGCAATCACCGCTGCGGAGGTTTCAACCTGAGTCTGGTTGAACTTGGCAATAGGGGCCAGCTTAGCTTTGGCTTCCGGGCTTTCGATGATCACAAAACGCCAAGGCTGCATATTCACGGAGGAAGGCGCCAGCGTGGCTTCAGTAAGAATCTCTGTCATTTCCTCTTTGCTGATTTTGACGGATGAATCATATTTGCGGATAGAGCGGCGTCCTGTAATAATGCTGATGTAATCATTGTTTTTGGTAGTGTTCATGATAATTTGCTCCTTTAAAATGGTTTGATTATTGTTTCCGGCTACAGTAAATTAATGTTATATTGCAGCCGGGTAAGCATCTCTGCGAGCACAGTGCGCTCCTGTTCATTGAATCCGTTCAGCAGATCGCTGATGAACTCGGTCTTGTTCTCCCGGTAGGCATTGATATGCTCACGGCCTTGACCAGTCAGGGAGACGAGAGTCACCCGATTATCGGCTGGATTATTGCGGCGGGCGATCATCCCGTTCTCTTCAAGCCCTTTTAAGTGGCGGGTAACCGCTGCTGCATCGATTTCCAGAAGCTTTTGCAGGGAAATCTGACTGATCTCGGAAATCCTGTACAGCTCTTGCAGCAGCCTGAAGCGGGTCGGAGTCATGCCGGCGCAGCGCTCGAATTTGGGGCCGATTTCTTTGTGCAGGGCCTGTAGCAGTTCGAAGATCTTATGTTCATCGGGCTGAACTTCGCTCAAGATTAACCCCCTCACGCAAATAAATTGTGCAAAACCTTTTCGACAAAACATACTTTACACCCAATTCATTGACCCGTCAACTAATAATTTTTGGAGGAGGCTGCCAGTATGAAAATAGCCCTGATTCAGCTCGATATAGCATTTGGCAAACCGGAGGTGAATTATGCTGCCGCCGATCGCAAAATTCGTGAGGCTGCCGCCGGCAGTCCAGACTGCATTATTCTTCCCGAGCTATGGACAACGGGATATGACCTGACCCGGCTGGGCGAAATCGCAGATCACGGCGGACATACCACGGGTGCCTTGATATCAGGTCTGGCCCTAGAATACGGCGTGAATATCGTTGCCGGCTCCATTGCCGTCAGGCAGGAGAACGGCGGCATTACGAACAGTATGTATGTCTTTGACCGCAGCGGGGCGTGCACCGGGGAGTATAGCAAGCTGCATCTGTTCAAGCTGATGGAGGAGCATCTCTACCTCCAGCCCGGCGCAGCCAAGGGACTGTTCACGCTGGACGGTATCTCCTGTGCCGGGCTGATCTGCTACGACATCCGGTTCCCGGAATGGGTCCGGGTTCATATGGCCGCAGGGGCCGAGATCCTGTTCATCAGCGCCGAATGGCCGCTGCCCCGCCTCTCTCACTGGCGCGCGCTGTTGATCAGCAGGGCGATTGAGAACCAGTGCTACGTTGTAGCATGTAACCGGGCAGGGGCAGATCCGGCGAATACCTTCGCTGGACATTCCCTGATCATCGATCCTTGGGGCGAGATTGTCAGCGAGGCCTCCGGGGGCGAAGAGATCCTCCGCGGCGAGCTTGACCTCGCCCGGGTCCGGGAGGTACGGGGGCAGATCCCGGTCTTCGCGGACCGGCGTCCGGAGTTGTATAGGTAGTAGGGGCGGAGGGGATATGTAGAGGCTGATCGCAGGGGGGCGGCATCTCTTGCCCCCGCAATCAGCCTCTTGGACTGCCTCAGGCCCGCTCACCCTCGCGCGTGCACATTGTATGCTGTTTTTCGCATACATTCGGCCCGTGCACACCCCAGCCTGCACATTGTATGCTGTTTTTCACATACATTCGGCCCGCGCACACCCCAACCTGCACATTGTATGCTGTTTTTCACATACATTCGGCCGCGCACACCCCAGCCTGCACATTGTATGCTGTTTTTCACATACATTCGGCCCGTGCACACCCCAGCTGCACATTGTATGCTGTTTTTCGCATACATTCAGCCACCCGTCGCTGCCGCCAGTAGCCGCCCGCTTCAGCGGGCGTACCTCTCGCGCAGCATACGCGCTGCTTCAAGCACCTGCGGGTCGCTGTACCGCAGGCTGTAGCCTGTCTCCTGCTGCAGAAGCTCCGCCGGCAGCAGACGGGTTCCCCGGCCGGCAAGCGCCTGCCGGATGCCTGCGATGAAGGCGGCCGCTGTAGACGGGCCGCCAAGCTCCGCAAGCGCGGCGATGGTCTCCGGCTGCACGCGCGGATAGTCCTGGGAAGCATCGCCGTCCGCTGCATCCTGATAGAAGCGGCGGATGCACTCTCCGCGCGCGAGCCCCGTGCCGGACACAATCACGAACGCGTGGACGAAGTACGAGTTGCTCTGTCTGCGCTGGGCAATGCCGCAGAACTTACGGCCGCCGATCGCCAGGTCGAAGTCACCGGGGCAATACGACCCGGTGACTTCTTCTGCCCGGATCTGCGCTGCTGCCTGCGGATAGCCCGCCGCTACTGCTTCGGTAATCACCGAAGCCAGCAGCCGGAAATCATCGTGGAAGTCCAGCTTGCCCGCAGGCTTCGGCAGCAGCAGGGACACGTTGATCACTCCCGCATCCAGCGGCACCGCAGCGCCGCCCGAATGGCGGACTGCCGTACGGATGCCCTGCTGCTCCAGCGCCTGCATCGCCTCTGCTGCGCGGGGCAGCTTGCTGTCCCGCAGCCCAAGCGCCACTCCGCCGGGGTGGCTCCAGAGATGCAGCACCGGCGGGACCCTCCCGGCCCCGACATCACGGCACAGCACCTCTTCAAAAGCAAACGGAATCAGCATATCCTCCGCAGATGACTCTTCCCCTTCTTCCCCTGCTTCACCGCTGGTATGCGTGAAGAGGACCATCTGCTCCGGCAGTATTCCCGCCGCCCCGCTCTCCAGTACATCATAAGGTTCACTCCGCATGCTGATTCCCCTTTCTATCTATAAGCCCTGGCCAATCTTAACTCCGTTAACTATTCACATTGTAACCGATCTCTCCCCGCACCGTACAACCGGCAGTGTATGCCCTTACAGATTTGAAATAGCGAAGCGAACCCGTTATCCTTAATGTAGTACAGAAGAATATACCAGCCATAAGATTCGCGCATAAGCTCATGCTATACACAACATCTAGGAGTGATGCTGCATGACAACCGAACCACAGGCAAAAGACAGGCAACTAAGCAAATCCAGGCAATGGGAACAGGCCATGAGCAAGCTGTACATCAATTTTCAGGACTACAGCAAGGATGTTCGCAAAGAGTTCAACGATGAGGATATTCATCAGGCCAGAGTCAATAGCCGCAAGCTGCTGACCTTGTTGTCCATTCTTGATCCGGGCCATACTGCAACGGCAGACTTGTATGACAGCTTCAAGCAGGCCCAGAAGAAGCTCGGCAGAGTCCGTGATGCAGATGTGCTGATCGGGTCGTTTGAAGCCCGCCGCAAGGCAGCGAAGGCTGCTGGTGATAAGAAGACTGCCAAGCTGCTGAAGGCGGTAATCGAACACCAGAAGGATACACGGAAGGCCGCCCGCAAGAAGCTGAGGAAGGCACTGCCCAAGCTGTCCGGCCAAGCGCTCGAAGCGCTGTGGACACCTTTTATCGAGACAGGGCTAGAGCCCCTCGCTGCCAAAAAAGACGCCAATGTCGCCATGCGCGAGCTTGAAGTCGCCTTTGAACAGAAGAAAAAAGCTTGCAAGACCTTATTCAAGGGTCCTCAAGCTGAATCAAAAGAAGCCTTCGAAGCTCTTCATGAGCTGCGAATCGCCGCCAAGGAACTGCGGTATACGGCGAATGCGGCTGATTTTGCGCTGGATCAGAAATTCCATGCCCATGAAGCCTTCTATAAGGACATCCAGGACCAGCTCGGACTCATTAATGACAAGCGGGTATGGCTTGAGACGCTGCAATCGATTGGACGCCAAGAGCTGGATGTCGGCAAAAAAGTCTGGGCTGCCTTCACCGATACGCTGCGGGCAGAGGTACTGGAGGCTCTTCATCAGAACGGGGTCGTCCCTGTTGCTGAGGCTAAGCCCCCCAAAATAGGGCATCATAGCTGATCATCCCATCCTCTACACAAAGGCAGGACGCCGCATGTTATCCAAGCGGTATCCTGCCTTTGTTCATAAGTGCCACGTACTATAGCATTCCGGCAGCCCATAATCCGCCTCTGCGGATCATCCGTCGCAGCGGCTCTGAAGAGAAGGAAGGCAGATGGTGCCCAGGCATCAGATAGACCACCCGGCCTTCGCCGAAGGTATGGCACCATGCCGCCGGTCTCATCGCTCCGTCATGAAGATATTCGGCCAGCACCGTTGTCTCGAAGTGGGGATGCTGCTCGAAATAGTAAGGCTCGTCCTCGATCACAAAATCAGAGATCCCCTCCATAATCGGGTGCTCCGGCGCAGTCACCTTCATCTGAAGCGTCGTGAACGCCGGATGATGGGTGAACCGGGCACCGAGCATCGCCCCAAGCTCCTGATTACGCTGCAGAGATATGCCGTTATGCACGACAAGCAGCCCGCCGCCGCCAGCCACATAAGCAAGTAAGGCTCCGCTCTGCGAAGCGGGTAACTGCTCCTCGGAGAATTCCGTATAGGAGACCACCAGCCTGCATTCTGCCAGCTCTGCCTGGTTCATCCGTCCGTAATCCTCCGTAGAGACCACCTGAATCTCCGGCTCAAGGAGCTGCTCCAGCTCACGGTCTACCCCCTCGAAGGGATGATACTTCACTTCGGTATAGCTGCCGAACGCCAATGCTTTGTATGAAGACATGCTACACACACCTCTCTTTTGCCAAGTTAGCCTGACCGGAAAGTCAGTGTCACCCCTGATTCGTTCCCCCTGCCGCTGTCACCAGGGCCAGAGATTGCCGTCCAGATCGATATAAGCCGGTTCTTCGGCCAGATACATCTTGTGGTTATGAACGATCGTCATAATCTTGCCTGCTGATTCTTCAGGAGTTACAGGTGCCTCTGCATCCTTCTCCCCGTTCATATACGTCTGCAGCCAGCCGGGATGGAAGACCAGCACTTGTCCGCCCATCGCACGCAGGTGATTGTGCAGCAGCGAAGACTGCATATTAAGCGCGGCCTTCGACATACAGTAGCCATACATATTGATCCGCTTGTTCCGCCCGATGCTTCCGGCCTCCGACGAGATATTAACCACCAGACGCTGGCGGCCTTGCAGCAGTAAGCCCATCAATGCATTGCTCACCCTCAGCGCACCCAGCGTGTTCACGTTATAAATCTCCGCCATAGCTTCATCATCCATATCCACGAGCACTGTTGCATCATCAGACTTGTGGATAATCCCTGCGTTATTGATAATCATATCAAGGTGCCCTGTACTTCCGGCAATACTCCGCGCGGCCTCCTTTACGCTCCCTGCACTGCCGATATCGAGAGGAACCAGCTTCAGGCTATCCGGGTATTGCGCTTTCAAAGCTTCAAGTAGCGCAGGGTCCGGCAAATACTGTCCGGCAAACACCATGTATTTACTCTCCAAAAGAGAACGAACGAGGAATAATCCCAGTCCACGGTCAGCACCGGTAACACAGGCAACCCTTTTCATGAGCTCCCCCTCCTATCTGCATAATTATGCTACGAGCCTAGGTCCATCCCTCTCACATTAGCATGGCTGCAGGCCGTTAACAACATCCTACAAGGGAGGGCAGGCTAAGCAGAACTTTACTTTTGCTTTAATTTTGAACTATGCTACAATCATGATTAATAGTTGTTAACAACACAATTGTTGACAACAGGTTTCATTAACTCTTACCCAGGAAGGTGATCCTACGATGTCTATTCAACAAATCCACACTAAGGAAGAATTACAGCAATATATCGGGCAGCCTGGCAAAAAACTGCTCTTCAAGCACAGCACCACCTGCCCGATCAGCGCCAAGGCCAACGAGGAATTCCAGGCCTATACACAGCATTCAGATACTCCTGCAGCCGTGGTCCATGTGATCGAAGACCGTCCTGTCTCCAATCAGATCGCTGAGGATTTCGGGATCAAGCATGAATCCCCGCAGATTTTCCTGCTGGAGGACAGCGAAGTCCGCTGGAACACCTCACACTGGAAGATTACCCAAAAAGCGATAAAGGAAGCAGTGGAACAATGAGCGCGAACGTAATTGTCTATTCAACCTCCGGCTGTGGCGAGTGCAATCAGGTCAAGCAGCTGCTGGAGAGCAAGGGCATTCCCTTCGAGGTCCGGGATGTGATGACCAGCTCCGTCTATCAGGAGGAAGTGGAGAAGCTGGGCTTCATGGGCATTCCAGTCACCGTATCCGGGGACCGGGCGGTCAAGGGCTTCAATCTCCCTGAGCTTCAGGAGCTTATGGATGCTGCTGTTCTGTAATATACACAAAGGTGCTGTCCTCTCAACAGGAGCAGCGCCTTTTTTTGCGATTCATCGATGAAATAATTGTATATTTATATATATCTGGACAAGGAGGATTGATCCTTTGAAGTGGCTACAGGATGAGCATGCCGCCAAATGGCGTGAAGAAGGACAACGTTATGTGAGCGACGTCAATCAATTCGTACATAAGGGACTGACGGAAGGCTGGGACAAAGCGGGAAAGGAACCCGCAGAGGATACACGCGGGGGCCTCGCCGCCAAAATCTATAAGATGATTCGAGGAGCTAATGAGCACGGTGAGATTGCTGAGCTGCGGGAGCAACTACCGGCGGCAACGTGGCCGCTCTCCGGGCACTTCCAGAAGGAGATGCAGGCGATTCGCGGTATCCATTTCATAAGTGATGATGCTGTGGTGTTCAGCACCGGCTCACCTTGGGAGAAGAATGCAGTTGTGGCTGTACATAAGGATGTTATTTCCGTATTCGACGAGTTTAGCCTGGTTGGGGCATCTCCTGACAATCAGTTCTATGCACTCGCCGGAACTCAAGGCATTACCATTATGCAATCCATAAACAGCACTCTACAAGGAATAGTTGTAGCAGATCTCACATGGCGTGAGCTGAATGGCACGATTCAAGCGCTGGACCCGGACTTTACTGTTTTGAACATAGACAGCTTGGAACAGGAGTTACCCTTGGAGCAAGTCATTCCTTTTAACGGGGGCCAAGCATTATTGCTTGTTACGAGCCAGGGAATTTTCCTGGTCCAGCAATCGCAGGTGAAGCTATGGGAGGTGAAGCTGCTGCATCCTGATCTCGAAGAATATAAAGCAGATGAGATGGAGCATATCGAGATCGACATGCCGCATGGTGCCGTCTCTCCGGATGGAAGATGGATTGCCTATGGCAGCCAGGGCAGTGATCATCTTTTATATGACACAACTTCAGGGCAGGTTCACTTATTCAATCCGGAATCCAGTTACCCGCACTATACTATATTTACGAAGGACCAGCATAGCGTATGGTACAATGCCTGCCACTTCTATAATGGCGTTACCCTTGCTGTGTCCCTTGAAGATGCGGAAGCAGGAAAGCTCCCGTCCGATCAGGAATATCCGGTTGTTAACGAGGAAGCCCGGGTATATGCGGCGGCGGCACTGAAGGACGGTGTTGTCATTGGCGATGCCTATGGCTACCTGAGGCTCATTGATACAGGGGGGCGGGAGCTGTGGCGTTATTATGCCGGAAGCACCATTTCTGGATTAGCTGTCGATCCGGATGAGACCATGCTGGCCGTGGGGACTTATGGAGGGATGCTGCATTTCCTGGACCTTCATGCCGCTGAACGCAGCGACTATGAGATTACAACAGGAACCGTTCGTGAGATGAAGCGGATTATTGCCTGGAAGAATCAGAATGAGCCGCTTTGGTGGTGAGCTGATACATGGAGAACCCTTCTTTCCCACCGCCGTCTGCCAAAAATAAAAAACAGCGCTTGAGCGAGATAAATGGCAGATAATCTGCTACATATATGAGTTTTGGCTTCCATTTGCTTAGCCATTCAGCCATTTGCTGAAAATAAGGCGAATAGCACTCTTTTCCATTTTTACAAACCCCCTCTGAAGAGAGTATGATTCGTGTTGAAAGCAAATGAATGCATTCATGAAAATGAGCATATGCATGCACGCTGAATTTCCGTCATGTGGAAAACGGGGGAACCATCCGGCCGTCAGGCCGACTTGGGGTGAATCCAAAGGAGAATGCCACGCGCAGGTCTCCGGCAGGTAGGGCGACTCTCACCGTCCGAATCCGACAGCTAACCTCGTAAGCGCCAAGAGAGAGCCCTGATCCGCCACGCTTTTGTGCCAGGCGTCTTAAGCCTGTTACCCACAACCGCAGGCAGAGGTCCTCCTCTGCCTGCGGTTTTTTGCGCGCTGGAATGAACTGCACAGTATAGATTCAGGAAGGAACGTGACCACATGCCTGACCCCTTATCGCCCAAACTAACCGCCGCTGCCGGATTTAACCACTACACCCAGCAATATAGCGGTCCCGTCTATGCGCTTAGCTGCCTGCTGCTGGAGCAAGGCGTCCGCGCCGAACAAGCTGCAACCGCCACCTTCGTGGCCCTCCATCCACTATGGCTGAAGGGCCGCCTCTCAGGGGACGCCGCTGCTGCGGCTGCCTACAGAGAGTGCATCCGCCAGTGTGCCATGCTCGCCCACGACCGCAGCCGCTGCGCTTCTGCGCCGCTGAGCTGGGACGATCACGTTGCCAGTGCCTTATGGTACGGCATCCAGCTCCCCCTGTCCGACATCAGCCAGATTCTGGAGTGCAGCGTCCCCGAGCTCAAGGCCCGGCTCAGAGGAATACGTGAACAGATGGCAGCCGCACACTCAGCCTTGCCTGCTGTGCACCGTCCTTCGGCGGGTTGAGACTGGGAATAACGCGGGATACGCGGGATATAGGAATGAGTGCGGCGGAATAAGTTGGATGTGGCGGATTTTGGGTACGGATGCGACAAAAGGAGATGGATAGCGGGCCATGCGGACTACAGATCCGCTATTTCAGCAGATGGGACCATTCCGAAGGCCATGCAGACTGAGAGGCGCTTAATTAACCCATTCCAGCTCATTTTGCGCTCCATACAGCCCTTTAAGGTCCTCTCAGTCCGTAACGGGGAGAAAATCGGTCTTTTTCACAAAATAAGGGCCGCTGAGTCCGCCTACAAAACAACATCCCCCCCACAAAGTGGGGCTTTAGCTTTGATGATGACTCAGGTACTTTGCGGGGACCCCAAAACATATAAATTCTAACAAATAAAGCCGCAGCATCCGCCGCGACTTCGTCCTTGACTCTCAGCGCCAGCACTCATGCAGTGCTTGGCTCACCTTACATAGCTCAACCATCCCATGCAGTGATCCTGTCTCCAACGGCCGTTCAGTACATCGAACTCAGCTCTTGCCCTTCCCACCCTTGCCGCCCTTGGCAAACCGCCAAAAAGCCATACAGCAGCCGAGCAGTCCGGCTCCCAGCAGAAGGGTCTGTAACGCCCCCAGCCAAGTCGATTGATCCGACGGGATCAGGCTGCTGATAATAATCAGCAGGATCGAGGCCGCGACCAGCACGGGGGTTTGTCTACTTTTCTTCACAACACTTCACCACTCCTAAAGACTAATACTACTAAGGTACACCATCTCCGGCGTTTTCACCAGTTCACCACGGCTCCGGGCACACCCGGGCGGAAGAACGTATGGCGTCCTTGGCTAGTAATTCTTCACTCCATAGTAGTCAAAATCAGCGAAGGAGTCATGCTGGTGGGCATCAACGGAACCGATGAAATTTAACAAGCCTGTAAATCCGCCAATCTCCCCCGGCTCCCCGTTCACGCCTTCATCCGACAGATAGAGTACATCAATGTTTTCTACAAAAGCTTGCCAATCCCCGTTATCTCCGAAGCGGTAAAGGATACTCGCGATGCCTGAATGATAGATAATCTTGAGCTCCGCTGTGTCTTCAGGGACTGGAATGTAATGGTGGACCAGCTCAATGCGTTGCCCCAGCTTGGCCTGAAGTACGTATAGAACGGTACCCTCTGATTCGGAGTGGGTCAAGTGAACGTACAGCCAATTATTCGAATCATAGTATAGCCCCAGACCGGCCGTTTCCGAGTAATGATCGGGATGAAATTCCACCTTGGTTTGAACTTCATAATGAAGGGAAGTTGCGCGTGTGGCCATAATCGCCGGATGGATCTGCGAGAAAAAAGAATTCTCTCCATGAATGCGTAAGTAACCCGGACGTTCAACCGTGTTCACCCATGCCGCTTGCTGGTCCCGGTACGGAGTCAGAAAATGAAGATCATATTTCTCCTGATTAAAATCATCAAATACGTCATGAGAGATTCCATCGGCCTCTAATTCAACACCTGTCATCCCCTCAACTTCCATTTTCGCTACATTCGATCCATCCTTCATTTCCAGCCAGCCATCCTCTGTCCAATGCATTTTTTGAATAGAGGTTTCACGGCCTAATGGATTTAAGAGCGTTCCTTCCACAGGCCGTGACATGAGATGAGCAATATACCATTCGCCTGTTTGAGTTTGCACTAATGAGCCGTGACCTGCTTTTTGCATGATCGAGCTTGGATTATACATCTCAAAATGCCCGGCATCCGGATTCCCAAGTGAAAATAAATGGCGCGGCGAGGAGGTGATGATCGGCTCTCCCGACGGATGCGGTTCATAGGGACCAAAAATATTCTCCGAACGTCCCAGCTCAACACCATGAGCATAGCCAGTTCCGCCCGCAGCTAATAAAAGATAGTACATCTCTCTATATTTATAGATCTGCGGTGCTTCAGCACAGCCGCGGCTGGTGAAGCCTTGCGTCACCCGGTGCCAATGTCCAACCAGCTTACCCTCATTCAAATCAAATTCAGCGATCACAATATGTCCAGGCGCCTGATACCCTTCACGGGTCTCCCATTCAAGAATGGACACATAGTGCTTGCCATCTTCATCGTGGAAGAGCGCCGGATCGAAGCCTATGGATGTCAGATAGATGGGCTCCGACCAGGGTCCATGGATATCTTTTGCCCACATGGCATAGGAATCCGAGTTGAATTCACGGCCTGCCATGTTCAACATATGCGAATAGGCTAACCAGTACCGGTTCGCCCTAGAATCATAGGATAGATGCGGCGCCCAGATCCCGGCCGGAGTATTGGTCCCCCTCAAATTCACTTCACCTTTATTTAATACGGAGGCAGTCAGCTCCCAATTCGCTAAATCGGTTGATTTGAAAATTTGAACGCCGGGATTCCAATGAAACGTGGATGTCGCAATATAATACACATCATCCACTCTAATAATAGAGGGATCTGGTGCCATCCCAGGGATTATAGGATTATTAATCTTCGTCATTTCTCTGCTTCCCTTCGCTGTTTAGCCATATTATTTACCCTTTTCCTGTTGTCTATGTATATTATAATAACTACTAACGTACTTATGCGATGGGATGATTACGGCTAGATTTACCCAAATCAAAGGCAGGTGCTGCAAATTGGAACATATGAATAGCTATCTCACAGGTGCACAGACGCTGCTGCTGCCGCGCATTGATTGGAATATACGCTTTTTTGGCGCACACACACAGACCGTTCCTGCCGATTGGAGCATGACTACAGAATCCCACCATGCCTTTGAGATTCTAATTGTGCTGGATGGGGCTCAAGAGACTAGGATAGATCATGAACCATTCATTGTGAACAGTGATGATATTCTGCTGATTCCGCCTGGGTTCGAGCATACGAATAAATGCATTTCCGCTACATCGATGACCTATTTCTGCGCTCATTTTGATATAGACGAGCCTTCCTTACGGATGAGAATTATGAAGAACTGTGACTGGGTCTATAAGCCCTCCCATTTGTATCATAGCCAGCTGAAAAAATGCCTTCAAAAATGGATCGATATTCTGCATGAGCCTGAGTTGTCGTTCACCAAAGCAAAGCTAAAAGCACAAATGGTCTTGTTCGAGTTATTGGAGGTGCTTGTAGATAGCCAGCCGGTACAGACGGGAATACATGCTAACGAATCCATGACCACTGCGAAGTATGCCAAAGAAATTGCCGAAGCCATCAAGAGAGCTTTTAAGAAAAATTGCACACAGGGAAATTCAGATTACACCATTCACATCCAGCCCATCATTGCTTCGCTTGGGATCAGCCCCAACTATGGATTAGAGGTATTTCAAAAAATATATAAAATGTCGCCCCGCACCTATCTATCCGACTTAAAGCTACAGGAAGCCAAAATACTACTCCAGCAGCCCAGGATATCTTTAAATGAGATTTCAAGTCGTCTGGGCTACAAGAACCTCTCTCACTTCAGCAGACAATTCAAAAGATGGACGGGAATTAACCCCTCCGACTATCGTAAAAATAATTGTGTATAGCAAACACCCATCTTCCTTTATGGGGCGGATGGGTGTTTTGTTGTTATGCCAATAAGTTATCGTTATTTAATTCTCCTTAAGCTCTTTAATCTCAGCAAGGAGATGATTCAGCTTGTAACCGTTGGTATCCCTGGAGAAAGCTTTCATCTCTTCGCTCTGTCCCTGGAATGCAGATAGAACATAGTCACCATCAACTACATAATATGTCCCATAACGGGTGAAAGAGTAGCTTCCTTTTTGCTCTTCCCCTACCCCTTTTTTGATTGCAGCGACGATCTTCATTCCCGGCTTAAGTTCTGGTTCAATCCCCTTGAACTCAGAGTCATAAATCAGGTTAAAGGTCCCTTCAACCTCTTCACCAGTAACTACTTGATCTACATTAACTTGAAAAGAGGTAAACATAGGCTTGTAAGGCTCCAGACCGGAATCCTTCAATTTCTCCGCTAAATTACCCTCTGGAGTTCCAGGTTCAGTTATCAGATCCACGCTGAAATCCGGCAGTTGCTGAATGACTTCAGCAACTATGAACGTGTCCGTATGATCCAATACCTCCTCGAATGTTAAATCCCGCAAATCAACATTTACAGGAGAGCCGGTGGATAAAGGATATTCTTTACGAAGCTCCTTAATTTGCTCTGCCGACAGACTTGCACATTCCTATCCTTAATCAATCGCTTGGAAAAAATATCAAGTGAATCAACCTTGAAGTGTCTCTTTACGATGCTGAGGATGTCATACATGATTTTTGCGACGATAATACATCAGATAATTTTTAATACTTCTCTAGCAAACTACTTATTTAGAACAAAAATCCCGATGGTTGACCAGATTGGTCATCATCGGGATTCCTGTATACTTTTCCTTTAGCCAAGGCCTTCTCCGCCTTGAATCCCTCCAAGAGGTGTTCCAGGTGAAATATGGAAGCCCGTTCTTTCTGCGCCGCTGCTACTGCGTAATATTGGGATTAGGACAGATTCGGGTAGAGGGCGGACACGCCGCCTGCAAGTCCGGCTTGGATCATACGGCTGGTATCGTCGGCAAGAATTTCGAAGCTGCCGGCTGCTATGCCGTCAATAGCTATTTTCGCAATATCTGAAGGGTTTGATTTGGGAGCATCCAGGCCGGCCGTCATGTCTGTCTCCATATAACCCACATGTAAGCCTGCTACTCTAATATGACGGGGATACAGATTCAAACGAAGATCGTTCGTCAGCGCCCATGCTGCAGCCTTTGCCGCCGTGTAGGCACCCGCAGCTCCGCCACTAAACCAGGATAATGCGGAAAGAATATTCAGAACCGATCCTCCCCCGTTATTCTCGATGACCGGTGCAAAAGCGCGAACCATGGATAACGTACCGAAGAAATGCGTATTCAATTCCAGCTGGATCTGCTCCACATCCCCTTCCAGCAAAGAAGCGCCTGTAGATGATCCTGCATTGTTGATCAGAATCGTAACATCCTTAGCCTGGCTGGCTGCTGCCGCTACCTCTTGAGGGTTGGTAACATCAAGCTTTACAGGTGTAACTCCTGGAATATCCAGAGTTTCCGGATTTCTTGCTCCCGCGTAGACCTTAGCCCCTCTAGCTAGAAGTTCAAGCGTAAGCTGGCGGCCAAGCCCCCGGTTTGCTCCAGTAACCAATGCCACTTGTTCAGAAATGTTCATTGTATTCGCTCCCTATATGAGAATGATCGTTCTAGAAAATGCACAGGAGAAGATATAATAACCTAATCTCATCATGCAGTGATGTCCTATAAATTCAATATAACATATTGAGAACGATCGGTAAATAATTATATGAATATTTAAAATCGGATAACCACTTTCCCTTGGGGGTGACCTGTAGCAACCAGATTTAGAGCTTCATTAATATCTTCAATGTGGAACTCCCGGGCGTCTACCGCGGGTATAATTTGGTTCTCTTCAATGATTTTTGTGATTTGCCGTAATTGTTCTCCATCGCTGCGTACAAACACAAAATGATATTCAATCTTCTTCTTCTTGGCTTTGTGATCATACTTAGCACCAGCAATACTGAATAGTTTTTGCTTCCAACCTACCAAGCCCATAGTTTTGGCGAATCGTTTGTTTGGTCCGGTCCGTAGAGAAAGAAGATGGCCGCCTGGTCTAATAATGGAGAGTTCGCGGTCAAATTCACCGGGGCCCAAGGTATCAATCACATAGTCAAGATCACGAAGTCGTTCCCAGTAGTTCTCCGCCTTGTAATCAATGTATTGATCTGCTCCCGCGGCCATTGTACGTTCGCGCGCCTGTGGACTTCCACTGACGATGACCTTCAGCCCCATGCTTTTAGCGATAGGAATCGCCATTTGGCCAAATGAACCAGAGCCCCCTGGAATGAACACTCTTTCGCCAGCTTTGGCAGCTAACTCTTCATGCAGGCTTTGATAGGCTGTCAATCCTGTTAAAGGCGCAGCCGCACCGGTTACAAAATCCAGATTACCCGGCAAGTGAGCCATAGCCTCTACATGAACCGCCGCATATTCGGCAAATGCTCCAATTTTTCGCAGCGGCAGGCGGGAGTAAATGGCATCACCTACTTTGAAGCCAGCGACTTTCTTACCCATCTTCTCAACAACACCTGTGAGTTCGTTACCAAGGGTCAAGGGGAACTCATAGTCCTGGATTAACTTCACGCTTCCGGTAGCGATGAGCAGCTCCAAGTGGTTAACCGCCGCCGCTTTTACTTTAACCAAAACTTCGTAATCACTTATTTCCGGGACTGGAATATCGCGCACTTCAACTTGAAACGGTTTGGAATATTTGGTGATCTGTGCCGCCTTCATAATTAATACCCTCCTATCCGCAAGATCCTAAGTAACATTTACGACGATTTGTAACTTGCACACCAAGCATAAGACTAGAAGTTACAAAAGTCAACATTTGTTACTTTGTTTTTTCATGCTAAACTATAAGTGGATATTATTAATTAACGAAAGAAGGGTTGGCAGCATGGTGTTACACTGGGGGGTTAATCGTAAGTGCCTGCACTCCCCCATTCACCTGCCACAACAAATGGCTAAAATCACACAGGAGCTTATTATTGAAACTGCCGAGACATTAATTGAGCGTACGGAAAAATCTGAGGTGACGCTCTCTCAAATAGCGGATGAATTGAACATCACCCATGCTGCACTCTATAAACATTTCAAAAACAAACAAGAACTGTGGGCGGCAGTAGCTAAAGGCTGGTTCAACCGGATGATTTCAGAACAAATCCGTATAAACATGACTAATTCAGCCTCCCCGCAGGAAGTGCTCCACGATTGGCTATGGGCATTTGTTAATGCCAAAAAACGCGCTTATAATGAGAATCCCCAAATGTTCGCCTTGAATACACAATATGTGGACAGTAATCCATTGGTATTACGTGATGTGCTTTGGGATTCTTATCAAATAATTGATGGTTTCATGGAATATCATGATCCTCAATTTGAACGGGCAGAGGCCATTCTATCTGCGTTTGCAGTGTTTAGTCTCCCCTCTTTTAAAGGATCCTGGAATTCACCAGACTACCAAGAACGGTTTGAACGCCTCTGGAGTTTAATCAAACAAGGGGTTTGAATCCTGGAGGGGATGGCTGAATATACAACAGGGAGCAGTTACCTGAGGTAACTGCTCCCTGCGAGAAATCCATCACACTACTTCCGTCAAATCCTAAATTTTATAAGCCTTCATCGCTTTTCTGATCTCCTTGATGCTAGGGCGCTTGCCGTACATCAGGACGCCGGTGCGGTAGATCTTGGCGGCGAGCCAGCCGAAGAGGAAGGTTGTAGCCAGCAGGATCGCCAGCGAGACCATGATCTCCCAGAAGGCGACCTCCCCGACCCCGATGCGGAGCATCAGGCTGAGCGAAGAGGTGAATGGTACGAAGCTCGCTACCTTCACCAGCAGTGTATCCGGGTTCGAGATGCTGAACAGCGGCAGATAGAAGCTGACGAAGCCCAGCATCATGACCGGCATCACGGCCTGCCCCAGATCCTCTGTCCGGCTGACAATGGAGCCGACAGCGGCATACATCAGGGCGTACAGGAAGTAGCCCAGGATATACAGGATGAAGCCATAGACGATCATGCTGACATTCAACTGTCCCAGATTCAGATCGAAATCGCTCAGGATCGTGGAATTATGCGGCAGCATCAGGTTGACGGCGATGGCAGCCGAGATAATGGCGATCTGCATCAGACCGACGAGGAAGATTCCGATGACCTTGCCGAACATCTGGGTTAGTGGCGAGGCGCTGGTGATGAGAATCTCCATAATGCGCGAGCTTTTCTCCGACGTAATCTCGGCCGAGATCATGTTGCCGGTCATCATCACCGACATGAAGAACAGAATCAGCAGGATATAGACAATGACATAGTTGATAATCGGTTTGTCCTGATCCTGGTCTACGCCACCCGCAGCCCCGTCAGTACTTAGCTGCGCGCTATCAATCGACACCGGAGCGAAGATCGCCGCCACCTGGCTCTCGGTCAGCTTATCGCCGACAATCAGGCCGGTATTCACCTGCTGCAGAGCGGCTTGCAGATTCGTTCTAAGCTTGCTGCTGATGTCTCCGTCTTTGCTGTGATACGTTACCGGAGGCACCCCTACACTGCCCTTGTCGGCAAAGGTAAGATACCCCTCAATCTTCTCATCCTCCAGCCCCTTCTTAAGGGTTGCATCATCTGCGGAAGGATAAGCGGTAAATACGACTTTATCTTCGGTTTCAGCCGGCGGAGTATAAGCGAGCAGCAGCTCGGCAGGCCGGAAGCCCTGCTGGGCAACGACTCCGATCTGTGTCGCGTCCTTGGCCCCGTCTTCTCCGTTGAACACTTTGATCAGATAAGGGATATTCATCCCGATACTAAGCAGAAGCACCAGAATTAAGGTGGTAATCATGAAGGATTTCGTTCTTACCTTATTCTTGAATGTGAAGCCGATAATGGTTGCCATTTTATTCATTGGATTCACCCACCGCTCTGATAAAGATTTGGTTTAGCGTCGGTTCCTTAATCTCGAAATGCTCGACCTCGCCTTGAGCCACAGCCAGTTGAAGAATGCGCTGCGCCGCTCCCAGGTCATTGATGGTTAAAACATACCCGCGCTCCTGCCGCTGCACTCCGGTAACTCCGGCAAGCTCGGCAAGTCCGTTCACTTCCCCGGCGGTGCGCAGTACAACTTCTTCCCGCGGATACCCCTTCTTGATCTCACGGATATCTCCCTGAACCACGGTGTTCGAGCGGTCAAGAATCGTGATATTCCGGCATAATTCCTCAACATGCTCCATGCGGTGCGTGGAGAACAGAATGCTCGTTCCCAGATCCCGCATCTCTCTGACGGTATCCTTCAGCAGCTCCACATTGACCGGATCGAGGCCGCTGAAGGCTTCATCCAGGATCAGAATCTTCGGCTTATGGACCACAGCGGCGACGAAGCCCATCTTTTGCTGATTACCCTTGGACAGCTCTTCAATCTTCTTATTGTAATATTCCGGTACATCGAAGCGCTCCAGCCAGTACTTCAGGCTCTTATCCGCTTCACTCGCGGACATCCCGCGCAGCCGCGCCAGATAGATAATCTGATCGCTTACCTTGACCTTCGGATATAATCCCCGTTCTTCCGGCAGATAGCCCATCAGATGCTGAAGCTCCTTACTATACGGCTTGCCGTTATACAGGATGCTCCCTTCGTCGGGATAGATCAGGCCGAGCACCATGCGCATGGTCGTTGTTTTGCCGGCGCCGTTGGCACCCAGCAGACCGTAAATCTCGCCTTGCTCCACCTTTAGACTGATTCCGTTGACTGCCGTCTTCTCACCGTACTGCTTCACTACCTGCTTCAACTGCAATGCTTCCATTCTTATTCCCCTCTCTTCTGGTCAATCAGAACCGGACGATGTCCCCGGGTCCATAAGCTTAGGATTTCATCCAGCTCCAGGCTGCGGCTCTTGAGTACCTTTACGCCCAAATCGTGAATGCGTTTCTCATACAGATAAATTTGCTGGGTTAAAAATGAAGCTACACCCGGCGTTTCCAGCTTCAGCTCCAGCGCTTGCGGCAGCTCGGCTGCCAGCTCCTGCAGCGCCTGCTCTCCCTCAATTTGAACCCATATTTCACTCCATGAACCAAACAGACTGTCCTTCTCGGTCATTCCCAGCAGCTGCCCCTGGTGCATCAGCACGATATAATCCGCCAGCCGCCGGACTTCTTCAACAATATGGGTCGAGATGACAATCGTGGCCTCGTGTTCATCCATGTATCTCTGCAGCGTCTCAATCATGATCTTCCAGGCAAAAGGGTCCAGGCCCGAAGACGGCTCATCCAGTAGCAGCAGCCGGGGCTTCACCGCGAGGGCGGCGGCAAGCTCGAACTTGCGGCGCTCGCCCTTGGACATTTTACCCAGTCTGGCATTCTCTGGAACTTCAAACTTGCGGACCAGCTCCTCGAAGTAGCTCTGGTCCCAGGAAGGATACCAATGGCTGCGGAAGGCGGCCGCCTCACCGGGTGTCCAGAAGTTCTCCTCAGGCTGGGGCATCTCCGGCACGTAAGCGATGCTCTGGCGGAGCTCCATCGGCAGCACACCGCGGTAAGTCTCTTCATACCAGCGGATCTCCCCTTCATCCGGCAAAATCAGCTGCAGGAGCATATTCAGCAGCGTGCTTTTGCCCGCGCCGTTCTGGCCCACCAGCGCTGTAATATATCCTTGCGGCAGCCGGAGATTCATCGGCCCGATGGTCTTGTTGCGCCGCTTCTTCCATACATCCCGCAGTTCTATGGCTTGCTGTCCCATCAGCTTCCCCCTCTTTCTGCCTGCTTCCCGTATTTGTTCTTCACGATCTCTGTGAACAGCCTGGTTAGTTCCTCTTCGCTGCAATGGACGGATAGTCCCGCCTCCACGGCGCTCTCCAGCGCCTTGCGGATGGTCTCCTGCTTATAGTCCTCCATTGCCCCGGTCCCGATATGGGATACAAAGGTGCCCGTCCCCTGCCGGGTCCGCAGCAAGCCTTCGTTCTCGAGATCCTGATAGACGCGGCGGACGGTAATGACGCTGCACTTCAGGTCACCCGCGAATTCGCGGATGGAAGGAAGCAGCGTTCCTTCCGTTATTGCGCCGGAGATGATCAGCGACCTCAGTTGTGTCTCGATCTGGTGGTACAGCGGCTCCGCACTGTTCTCATTGATCTGTATCGGAATCCACATTAGTTACACCCGCCTTCCAGGCCCGGCCCCCGGATGAACGCCTTGCCCCGTCTCATACGAGATCACGGCTCTTCAGCCGGTGAATCGTCCATCTGGAGAATAGCTGAATCGATAGCATGCCAAGTGCCAGCGCCCCCCACATCAAGGGAGACAATAGGCCCCACTCCTTGGATACAGCGACCGTGGCGAGCAGTATATTGCCTCCCGCCAGGTAGACTAGTCCTGACACGCCCAGCGCCAGCAGCATAACGGCTGAGATGATCCAGAAGTACATGACGCCGCTGACCGAGAACTCGATGATAATGTACATGCCTGCGACAATCAGACTGTAACCGATCCAGGTAAAAGCAAAAGCCAGATACGAAGCAGGCGGCAGTTCAGAGCG
Organism: Paenibacillus sp. FSL P2-0089; assembly: GCF_038595095.1. NCBI lineage: Bacteria > Bacillati > Bacillota > Bacilli > Caryophanales > Paenibacillaceae > Paenibacillus > Paenibacillus sp. FSL P2-0089. The sequence goes on along the minus strand of NZ_CP152006.1, from coordinate 246,196 downwards.
TATTCCGGGGCTGAGCAGATAGATCAGGCTGAAGAACAACGTGCTGTTCATGGCAACGGCGAGCAGGGTGTCCAGCTTTCTTTTACAGAGAATAGCTGCTACCGGTACCGGCAACGCCCGCATATACGCCAGCATCCGGGTATAGGAATCCTCCGAGATATACTTCATGGTCCGCCGGGAGAAGGTGATCGTGAGCATGAGCATCATCGTAACCATCAGAACATCGCTGAGCAACTGCTTGTCATGTCCTGTTAGCGTATCGTCGATGACCATTCCTGACAGTGCGGCAAAATATCCCATGAACAGGAGCGAGAACAGCAGTGCCCACAGCAGCTTCCAGCGGTCACCGTGGAATTCGCTGCGTACGATGACCCACGCTTGCTTTAATGTTGTCATAACTTCTAACCTCGCTTTATTCGTCTTGAACGGCAGGAGACGGCAGATCAGCTAGCCTCAGTGTGTATCTGTGTGTGCTTACTGTATATATCTATATACACAGTATATGACCTGTGTTTTCCACTGTCAACAGAAAACCTCTACTATTCTTAGTATTTCGATTCCACGCACGAAAAAAACCCCGCACATAGGCGGAGTCTGGACTTTATTATTGGAGCATACGCGGGATTTGCGGCACAAGGGCCGGATTTCGATGCAACAAACCACATGAAGCTAAGTCTGTATGTATACTTTGACGTTTTTTGTCGTACAATATCACTTATGCGACTTTTTTTGAGTAAAATACGATAAACCATGCATACTTGCGCATAATCAAGCAGCCATGCGTTTATTATAGGTCATTTCCTAACTTCTGTATAGAAACTTCGCTGGATCAGCCCCTCTGTTTCCACAATTATGTTCCATTCGTGCTTCTGCAATTTTTGTCGAATCTAATCTATTGAATGAACGTGCGCAGGCTGTCCTCGACAAAATCCGGGGCAGCCTTTTGAATCTGCTGAACGGTGTGGAGATAACGCTGAGTGGTGTTGATGTGGGAATGCCCCAGCGATTCCTGAACCTGCTGAAGCGACGCTCCTTGGAGCAAGGCCAGCGTGGCATTCGTGTGGCGAAGCCAGTGCGGGGTCAGCTTTTTCTCAATTGAGCTGGCTTCTCCGGCATTCTTGATAATCCGTTCCACCTGCCGTGAAGATAACGGAAACATCCGCTGCTCCGGGGTGACCTCTTCCTTCCCTGGCAAAGTATCAGACAACTTGGAATACAGCTGCCACAGGGTTGGCGGAACCTTAATTTCTCTAGGCTTACCCCCCTTGCCGTTCTCCACGGTCAGCCAGACCGAGGTCTCCAGCAGATCATTATGAAAGTCCCCCCACTTCATCGCCGTCAGCTCTGACACCCGCAGACCGAGCACTACCAGCGTCAGCCCGATCAGATAATTGCGCAGTCCTTGCTTCTCCAGTACATTCAGTAATTCCCCCACCTCCCGCTTGGTCAGGAAGTTTTTGCGGCTGGTAACGGTTATTTTGGGGATGCGTACCGAAGAGGTCGGATTCACTGCAAAAATCCCGATATGCTGGTCACTCCCCCATTTATAAAAAGACTTCAACGGCGCAAGGAATGCCGCTATGCTTGCCGGTGCCAGCTGCCTCTGATAACTGTAGCCCCCCTGCGTCAGGAAAATCTTATACGCCTCCATCTCCCTCCAGGTCACTGCTCTTAAGGAGGTGCCTGCAATAAATCTGCGGAAATCGGCAATCGCCCGCTTATAATTCCGACCTGTATTAACATTCGTACAGCAGGTAGCCATAAACATCTGAACAATCTGATCATCGCTTAGGTAGCCCTCTTCCGGGTTCACCAAGCTGAGCGCCGTACGGATAAATTCGGTCTGGCTCATTCTTTTTTCATCACTCCTCAGGAATAGACATGTCGCATAAGTGATATTGTACGACATTTTTGTGGTATTTTGTCCCATTATCACACAGGAATGGCTAAAGACCGGAATACACAAGATCAGCAGAAGGTAACGCGAAGAACTCAGGAGGGGGACGGAGGCAAAATAGCAGCTGCGGGCCAGCTAAGTAATATGAGAAGCCGGAGGGTAACTATGGAGACCGTTTTGCAGAAACAATATGTTGAATTCGGGGTAGATCACGAGCATTATGCGATCCCGATCTCAGATGTTCATGAAATTATAAGAATGCAGGAAATAACGGAAATCCCCAGCAGCCGTCACTACGTTAAGGGCATTATCAACCTCAGGGGTAAAATTGTGCCGGTGCTCAGCCTTAGAGTGTTGCTTCAGATGGAAGAAGTGGAGCCGACCAAACACACACGCATTCTGGTGGTCCATCACCAGGAGGAATCCCTGGGCGTTATTGTCGACAACGTGAATAAAGTGACGACCTTCAGCGATATTCAGCCTGCACAGGGCAGCATCTCTGGAGTCAGCGGCTCCTTCTTCAACGGAGTAGGCTTCTCTTCTTCCGAGCTGGTCGGCATTCTGCGGCTGGATGAGATCCTGCTGCGAGACTAAACAAAGGCTAAACGGAGAGAAGGCGAACCATGGTTGATTTATCGGAATACCGAGGGATATTTCTGGAGGAACTGGAGGACCAGCTGCAGCTGATCGAGGATGAGGTGCTCAGGCTGGAGCAGACCGGGGAGACAGAAGATGGAATCCAGCAGTTCTTCCGGGCGGCCCATACCCTTAAGGGCTCCTCGGCCTCTATGGGCTACAACGGGCTGAAGGAAGTCACGCATCATCTGGAGCATCTGCTTCATCAGATGCGGGGAGGGGAACGGACGGTCACGCCGGAGCTGATCCGCCTGTTCTTCGGAGCGCTGGATGGAATGCGCGCGCTGCAGAGCGAGATCGCTGCTACGGATCAGGAGACCACAGATGTGTCCGGTCTGGTGCAGCGGCTGAGTACATTCGCAGCGGAGGAGCTGCAGAAGCCGGAGGATAAGGTCCCTGCTGTGCAGACAAGTCAGGCAGAGCTTCCCCTCCAGCTGTTCTGGGTGCATGTGTGGCTCTCTTCCGGCTGTGAGATGAAGCTGCCCCGTCTTCACCTGATCGATGCCAAGCTGCGGACTGTCGCTGCGGTCCTGCGCATGAAGCCGGAGCTGGAAGAGATAGAGGACCACGACAGCCGGATCGACGAGGCCTCCTGGTTGCTGTCGCCTAAGATCGATATCGAGGAGCTCCGTCAGGAGGTCTTATCCATTATGGATGTTGATCGTATATACATAGAAGAAGTGCTTAACGATTCCCCGCGTCCCGGTGAATTCGTGAGACCGCCCCATCCGGAGACGGGGAGCCGGGAGCTCCCGGAAGTACCAGAATCCCCGTCGTCTGCCGCTGACAAAACCAAGCCGCAAACGATCCGCGTCCAGGTGGAGCGTCTGGAGAAGCTGATGAACCTGGCGGGTGAGCTGGTCATCGATCAGACCCGGTTCCATCTGCTGAACCGCAGATTCCACCAGCAATACGGAACCAATGATCTGACAGAGGAGCTGGGCCAGCTTGCCGACCATCTGGCTATGATTACGGGGGAACTGCAGGAGAGCATGATTAAGGTGCGGATGCTGCCGATAGAGCAGCTGTTCAACCGTCTGCCCCGCATGGTCCGGGACTTGTCCGGCTCCCTGAACAAGCAGGTTGAGCTGGTTCTTGAAGGCAAGGAGACGGAGCTGGACCGGACGCTCATTGAAGAGCTTGGCGACCCGCTGATCCATCTGCTGCGCAATGCCGTTGATCACGGTATAGAGACCCCTGAAATCCGCCGCAGCGCCGGCAAAAGCGAGACCGGAACCGTTCGCGTCGCGGCCTCCCATGAGGATAATCAGGTTATCCTGGTCATCGAGGACGACGGGGCCGGGATTGATTCCAGCCTGATTGCAGAGTCCGCCCTGCGGAAGGGCATCATTACGGCTGAAGAGGCCGGCGGGATGACTGAGGATGAGGCGCTGCGGCTTATTTTCCGGCCCGGCTTCTCCACCGCCCCGCACATCAGCGATATTTCCGGCCGCGGGGTCGGAATGGATATCGTCCGCAATGATATTGAACGGATTAACGGCATGATCGATATCGAGACCACGCGGGGGCAAGGCACCCGCTTCCGGATTCGTCTGCCCCTGACGCTCGCCATCATCCGGGGTCTGCTCGTTCATGCCGGGGGAGCCACCTTCGTGATTCCCATGAGCAGTGTGGCCGAGATTGTCCGCGTCACTCCAGAGGAGATCAGCTCCGTCCGGGGCCAGCCTGTCATTACCGCACGGGGGCAGCTCGTGCCGGTGGTCTGGCTGCAGGATATTCTGCGGCTCCCCGCAGGTGCGGGCGGCAGATCAGCATCCATTCCGCTGATTATCGTGGGGCGGGGAGAGAAACGGCTGGCACTGGCCGTGGATACACTTATCGGCAATCAGGATATCGTAATCAAATCGCTCGGCGCCTACATGGGCAAGACTGAGAACATATCAGGAGCTACCATCCTGGGAAATGGCAATATCGCTCTGATCATAGATACAGCCAGCTTATTTTTCAATACGGGAGTCTTCGCTTAACAAAATCATCTTTACTGGGGGAAACAGGTATGAAATGGTTCTATAATCTAAAAACAAGCGTGAAATTAATCTCGTCCTTCCTGACCGTCGCTGTCATTCTTTCCTTCGTGGGCCTCTACGGTCTCAGCAACCTCGGCTCGATTAATAACAGTCTGGACGATATGTATGTGAACAATCTGGTTCCCGTCTCCTCCCTGCAAAGCTCACAGAACAGCTTCTCGGTCATGCGCGTTATCGTCAGGGATCTGTACATTAAGAAGACCCCTGAGGAACGCCAGCAGCGGGTGGACGATTATAAAAAAGAGAAGCAGAACGTACTCGATAACATCGCGGCCTTCCGCAAAACCAAGCTGAGCGCGGAATCGGTTCAAGCCATTGCCCCTTTTGAAGCGGCATGGAATGATTATCTGTTAACGTACGATTCTCTTGTCAGCCTCTCCCTGACGGGACAGGACGAGAAGCTGCTGGAGATGCTGCGCGGCAGCACGCTTAACAACCAAGGCGATACCTTGAAGAATATTCTGAACGAGCTGATTCTCACCAACACCAAGGAAGCGGATCAGGCCAGACAGAGCGGAGCCGCACTCTATAGCTCTTCGCGTAATATTACCCTCAGTATCATTATCGGTGCAGTCATTCTGTGCATCCTGCTAGGGTATATCATCTCCCGGATTATTTCTAATCCGCTGGCGAAGGTTGTCAAGGTTCTCTCGAAGGTGGCTGACGGCGACCTGCGCAGCCAATCCGATATCGACACCAGAGATGAAATCGGCATCCTGGCTGCCAAGGTGAACGAGATGGTCAGCAGCCTCCGCAACACAGTGGGCTCCATCCTGCTGCATTCCCAGAGCCTGTCCGCCGCCGCCGAGGAGATCTCCGCCAGTACGCAAGAGGTGGCAAGCGGCAGCACGACCACAGCGGATGATGCCGGGACCATCAGCGAGTTATTCAAAGAGCTGTCCAGCGCGATCCACTCTGTAGCCCAGAATACCGAGCAGGCCTCGGTAATCTCCGATGAGACCGTTACGATTGCCGAGAACGGGAACAGCATCATTCAGGAGTCGATGGAGAGTATGCAGGCTGTCAGCGGACAGATGGCTAAGCTTGAGGAGGACTCGCAGAAGGTCGGCGAGATTATCGATGTTATTGAGGATATTGCAGATCAGACAAACTTGCTTGCTCTGAATGCCGCCATTGAAGCCGCAAGAGCGGGGGAACAGGGCCGGGGCTTCGCGGTGGTGGCTGACGAGGTGCGCAAGCTGGCCGAACGCAGCGGCGAGGCCACTAAGCAGATCACCAGCATCATCAAGGGGATGCAGGTGAATACACGCTACAGCGTGAGCGCTGTGCAGGAGAGTGCGGAGCTGTCGCAGAAGACCGGCGTTTCTTTTCATCAGATCGTGACGATGGTCAACAACGCCGGACAGAAAATATCCGAAATCGCCGCCGCCAGCGAAGAACAAGCCGCCCAGTCCACCAACGTCCTCGCTGCCGTGGAGAGCATCTCCGCCACCACCCAGCAGTCCGCCGCCAGCAGCGAAGAGACCGCCTCTTCCGCCCAGTCCCTGGCCAGCCTGGCTGAGGAGCTGCAGAGCACGGTGTCTTCGTTTCGGTTGTAGCTCTTGGTTCATTCAACAGCCTGCAAGCTCCCTTTCGGAGCTTGCAGTTTTTTTTATTATCTTGCGGGATCAGCCTGGTATACAGTATCTTTAATTTTTGGAGGGATGTGTAATGGAGGATTCTTGGTTCACGGTTACAGCAATCGATAATTCAACCTTCGCCATCAGCGAATATGGTCATTGGGAACAGGTGCATTCCTTTCTGTTACTGGGAACATACCGAGCTGCACTGATCGACACAGGACTTGGTATAGGGAATATCCGCAGCATCACCAGCCAGTTGACCACTCTGCCCATAGATGTTCTTACTACCCATATTCATACAGATCATATTGGCAGCCATGGAGAATTCGAGCGGATTTTGGTGCATGAAGAGGATCAGCACTGGCTGATCCACGGTATTCAGGGCTTGTCCCTGGAACAGATTAGGCGGAATATCGGCCGGGATATCACACGCCAGACACCTGAGGGGTTCGATCCCTCTACCTACACACCTTTTCAAGGGGAACCGGCAGGATTGCTGCATGACGGAGATACGCTTGACCTGGGCGGCGGACGGATGATCACGGTATATCATACGCCAGGGCATTCACCAGGCCATTTATGTTTCTTTGACAATCAGCGGGGGTTCCTGTTCAGTGGCGATCTGCTCTATGACACCATGCCCGTCTATGCCTTCTACCCTTCCACGAATCCCGCTGATCTGACACGCTCCCTGATACGCATTTCAGAGATTAGCGGCGTCCGCAAAGTATACGGCTCTCATTATACGCTTGGACTTGAACCTGAGATTCTTCAAGAAGCGAAGCGTGCGGCACTGTATCTGCAAGAGCAAGGGCTTGATCATTTTGGAACAGGGATCCACCGATTTAAAGGTTTTAGTGTACAGTTCTGAACGCAGCCGGTGGCGTTAATTGGATTTTGTCCATCTAATTTGACGGCATCGCCCCATTCACGGACAGCAGTTGGACAAACAACACTTAATTTCTACGATTCCGTCCAATTCGATGATTTTCGGGGAATTAGGTGGACTTTTTCCAAATGCTTACCCACAACTCTCCGTTTCGCTGGAATTAAGTGTGCTTTTTCCAACTATCATCGTTGTCCCTCTTCGCCGAACCCATCAATTAATGAAATCCCCTTGGTAATACGCACTGTACTCTCTTGCAAGAACCCACGCGTCCAATCGTCAGCCTGGGTTAAATCCCAACTCCGGTGCATGCCGACGACTACGATAATTTCACGCAGTTTAAGAAACAAATCCAGTTGACTCTTCCAGCCATCGGGGAGCTGCCGGCCATCCTCCGCGTAGCCCAGCTCGAAATGCCGGATAAAAAGCTCGTATTGTACCTTACGTTCAGACCTTGAATCCTCCCCAAATACATACAGTAAATAATAGAGCTGGATAGCAATATCCTCAGCATACCAGCTGTATTGACACTCATCGAAATCAAAAAGCGTTATCCGCCCTGACTCATCTACCAAGAAATTACCTACGTTGATATCCCCGTGAATTAAACCGAAATTATCTGAAGTAACAGGCAAACTGCCCAAATCAGCTTTTAGTCCGTCTAGGGCATGCAGAATGGGCCCAAGCTCTGCCGGCAAATAATCTTTCGCCCGCACAAGGTATTCGTTAGTCTCCCAGGTATGTCTTCTGAATACCGGTTTATACCGTTTACTCAGTTCATGAAGACGGCCTGTAATACGGCCACATTGTTCGTATAGCATCGGATTCCCCAGGCATTCCGGATATCCGACTTTTGTGCCGGGTGCATAATTGAACGCTGCTGCGTAAAAATCCATCGTATTCCCATGAATACGCTCATAATCCCTTCCATTCACCGATAGAACCGGAGCTGAAACTGACACTCCCTTCTCCGCGAGGTAACGAATCCATTCGATTTCAGCTGCAAGTCCTTCAGAGGTACGAAGTGTGCCCGGAGTGAAGCGGAGAATGTATTGGGATTCACCGAGAGTATAAGAATATATGAAGTTTTGAAAGCCTCCAATGAAGTTCAGATCCTTGGGGCTAATCCCAAAGCGCCTAGCACCTTCAGCAGCATATTCGTCCAGGAACATTCGTTTGATGTGTGGGTCCATGTTTTCTCCTTAGTATGTATATTAGTTTCGTTGTAGATCGTTAGCCTGACTGCTAACGATTGAATACAATAATAATCCTGAGCTTTTTCAAATAATAATGCAACTTCCAGAAGTCACCCCTTGTCATCATCTATTTCCAGGATTTTTTTAGAGCATGCGTTATATCATTCTAAAACAGGTAATAATATAAGTTGAGTTTAAGTTAATCATATTAAATTTTAAGTTACTTGAAGTTTGGGGAAAAAGTGTTAGAATGGAGCTGAGGTGATGTATATGTTTAATGTGGCAGAGAAGGAAATTGCATTGTCGGAAGCCTTGGTGATCTCGGAGGTATTCAAGACACATCTTCATGAGACCGAAACACAGATGTCATTGTTTATTAAGGCTTTGGCCAATTACATTGAAAGGAACTCCATTCATAATCCTTCAGAAGTGCTTCAGGCCGTGGACAGTCATTTGGTTCACGGTAATTCCGAGCAGGCTCTGCAACGGGTGCTAATCCACATGGTTACTATAGGGATGGAGGCTGAAGTATTAAGCACTAAAGTCTACACAACAGGAGATGTCGCTCGATTCTTCGGGGTAAGTATTGCTACGATCCATAATTGGATTGCACTTGGGCGATTTGACGGTGTTGAAAAAGGAGAGCGTTACAAACAAATTAGATTTCCTGAGAACGCAGTTTATACTTCTCCTACTGGAATGAAGTCAGCTATAGCAGAGGTTGCAAAACGTTATGAAGCAGAGCAAATACGTTCAGGCAGAAATAAAGAAATGACAGCAGCTGAGGAAATGGCTGAAATACTTAATGCTGTCGTTCATTTTGAAAAAAAATATGGCGGAACATTCGAAGAGACACTGGGCAAAAAAACTGATTTAACCCCAGAACAATCTCGGGACGCAGTACAATGGTCCAGTCTGCTGTACCCCATTGAAAGGAAATGGAACTGAATACTCGCCCCCCATAATTAGCACATAGTTACGTAACCAGTCGGCCCGCTTACCTTTGCACCCGCCTAATGTGTTCGGTTTTTCGACTACATTTCGCCTGCACCCTCGCCGCACGCCTAATGTGTTCGGTTTTTCGACTACATTTCGCCTGCACCCTCGCCGCACGCCAATGTGTTCGGTTTTTCGACTACATTTCGCCTGCACGCTCGCCGCCAGCCCAATGTAATCGATTTTTCGATTACATTTCGCACGCACACCCTCCGCCAGCCCAATGTGATCGGTTTTTCGATTACATTCCGCACGCACACCCTCCGCCAGCCCAATGTGATCGGTTTTTCGATTACATTCCGCACGCGCGCTCGCCGCCAGCTCAATGTAATCGGTTTTTCGATTACATTCGGCCCACTCCAAGCCCCTAATCCCCAAAAAAGCCCGCCCCTCCCCCGCAGCAGCGGCAGATGGACAGGCTTTTCCCCTATGATCCAGGGCTTCTCTTCCCTCGGCCTAAGCGCCCAGGATGATTTCCCAGACCGGCTTCGTATGTCCGCCCGGATAGAGCATGTACAGCAGCACATAGACAGCGACTCCGGTGATGGCGGTGATGAACCAGATGACAGAGGTCACTCTGCCCCACTTGCGGTGCTTGGCATACTTGGCCTTGAAGCCGAGCGTCAGCGTAGTGATGCCGAATACAGCAGCGACGGTAGCCAGTACAATGTGGAAGATCAGGAAGACATGGTAGATCGTCGTCAGCTCATCCGGTCCTCCCCAGGAGGTATTGCCTACGAACACCGTTCTTGACGAGTACACCAGGAAGAACAGAATCGCTGCCACCGCAGCCGCAATCATCGTCTTCTTGTGCGCCTCGCGTTTGCCTTGAATGATCTGTCTCCAGCCGATGGCCACCAGCACCGCACTTATGACGATGAACGATGTACTGATCGTAGGAAACAATGTGAAAATATCCATGAATATCCCCCTCGGTACTTACCAGCTCATTATAGTTCAGACCTCCTCCGCCAGGGCAGAGGGTGACGCGGACACTTCTGTGTCCTCTTGTCCATTCTCTTTTTTATACCAATGATAGAACACATAAGCAAGCATCGAGGCGAAAATAAATTCCTGAATGAACTTCATCACGATGCCGCCGACCTGCTGATCTACCTTGGGGGACAGAGATCCGAAGAAGCCGGGACCGCCAAAAGCCTGCAATAATGCAGCCGGACTCTGCGGTACACAGTAGCCCATCGCCTTCGCCCAGGTGCCCGGGTCGCTATACGTAGCATAGAGGGGGGAGCCCGCAAAAATAATCAGCCCGCAGGCTGGTGTCAGCAGCACCATGTTCAGGAAGATGAAGCCCACCTGCCCCAGACCGCTAAGCGCCCGGTATTCCGGCAAGGGGTTGATCAGATTCCACCACATCAGCGCCGAGGTCAGGAACAGGATGCCATAATACAGACGGTGAACGGTGAAATGCAGCATGACATAATCATGGATGGCGGGGATGTGGTAGAGCGAGAAGAGGCCATTGAAGAGCAGGGCCGCCACCACCGGCTTAGCGAGAAAAGCCAGCCCCTTCAGCGGATTGACCCGCAGCAGGGCGCGCCAGCACCAGTCGGGGATACCAAGCATAATTAGCGGGACCGCCACCAGATAGGATAAGGCCATACTCACCATATGGAAGGAAAATAAGATATGTCCCAGCAGACTGACAGGTCCTCCCTGCGCAAGATAGAGGGCCAGCATTCCGCATAAGAACAGCCCCCTCCGCCAGAAGGGGACTGCAGTGCTGCCCTCAAAACGGGAGGCCAGCGGACCGATCAGCACAAAATATCCGGCAGTCAGGAGGAGCATCAGGGCCAGAAACAACGGACTCCATAGTTCCGTAAAGCTGAAATATTGCAATCCCGGTATCATCCTCAAGACCTCCCCGGAGATAGAATCAATCCCACCATACCCAATAGAGCGCCATTACAATACAGGTGCCTGCGATAAAAAAGCCGCCCAGCATGAAGATAATCGGGAGCATATGCCCTTTGTCCTTCAGATGCATCCAGAAGCCCATCTGCAGGAACACCTGCAGCACAGCCATTACCAGCAGCAGGATAATCGCAAAGGTAGCATTCACCCCTCCGGCCGCCACCGCGGCAAAGGCGATCAGCGTCAGCACCACGGAGAACACAAACACCACAATATGCCGCTGCGGTCCTTCCGGACGGTGCCGGTGCTTCACCGCAGAATCTGAAGAAGGCTGCTTCGTCGTCATGGCTTCACCCCACCTTTCCGAGCAGGTATACGACTGTGAAGATAAAGACCCACACCACATCAATGAAATGCCAATACATCGCTGAGACATAGATCTTCGGTGCAGTAACGACCGTCAAGCCTTTATGCGCCAATTGCCCGATCAGCACGGAGATCCACAGAATCCCGAAGGCGACATGGGCACCATGGAACCCGACCAGCGTATAAAAGGCCGAGCTGAACGCACTCGTCGTCATCCCGAATTCCTCATGCCGGATATATACACTGAACTCGTAGATCTCCAGGATCAGGAAGGCAAGGCCGAGCAGGACAGTCACCACCAGCCAGTTCCGTAGCTGGGCCACATTTCCCCGGTGCATGGCCTGAATGGCGAACACACTGGTCAGACTGCTGACCAGGAGGAGGAAGGTCGCTGCCGCGACCAGCGGCAGATGGAATAGCTCAGCCGCCGAGGGTCCCTCATTCGTCTGATTACGCAGCGCCAGGAAGGTAGCGAACAGGGTGCCGAAGAGCACCGCTTCCCCTCCGAGGAACAGCCAGAAGGCCAGCACTTTATTGCGTCCTTCCAGGGTCGCTTTCTCGGGTTCATGCGGGAGTGTACCGTCCGCCGCTTCAGCATGTGCCGTTGTCATCTCTGCTCACCTTCCTTCCAGCTCTTCGGGTTCAATATGCCAGCCGTGATCGTCGAACAGCGACCGCATCAGCATCGATCCGAAGGTAATAAGAAGCCCCAGCGCTGTAACAATATAATTATTGAACAGGAAGCTCATGATGCTGCTGCTGAATTCATCGCGGCTGAACATGAAGCCAAGGCCCGCAATGAAGATACCGACGGACATCAGGAACGGCAGAATCGTAGCCGACGGCATATGAATCGGACCAATCGGCTCCGCCGGGGTCATGGCCTTATGCCCGGCCATTTTCTCTTTCCAGAAAGCATCCAGGCCCCGCACCAGCGGCGTCTGCTTGAAGTTATATTCCGGCGGCGGCGAAGGGATCGTCCATTCCAGGGTCCGCCCGTCTTCCCACGGGTCTTCCGGCGCATCCGCCGGTCGTCTGGAGGTCAAGAACACATTTACAAGGAAGATAATCATGCCCACTCCCATCAGGAACGCCCCCACCGTACTGACCAGGTTGAGCGTATCGAACTGCTGGTTCGGCAAATAGGTAAATACGCGCCGCTGCATCCCCATCAGTCCCAGGAAATGCTGCACGAAGAACGTTAAGTGGAACCCGATAATGAAGGTCCAGAAGGTCCACTTGCCCAAGGATTCGCTAAGCATCCGCCCGAACATCTTCGGCCACCAGTAGTGCAGCCCGGCGAACAGCCCGAGCACCAGACCGCCAACGATTACATAGTGGAAATGCGCCACCACGAAGTACGTATCATGGAACTGGAAGTCCGCCGGCGCGGAGGCCAGCATCACCCCGGTTACTCCGCCCATCGTGAAGGTAGGAATGAACCCGGCCGCGAACAGATTCGGGGTCGTGAACCGTACCTGTCCGCCCCACATGGTGAACAGCCAGTTGAAGATTTTGATCCCGGTCGGGACGGCAATCAGCATCGTAGAGACGGAGAACAAGGCGTTCGCGACCGGACCGAGGCCGGTGGTGAACATATGATGCGCCCAGACCATGAAGCCCAGGAAGGCGATCAGAATTGTCGCGAAGACCATGGAGCTGTACCCGAACAGCCGCTTGCGCGAGAAGGTCGGAATGACCTCGGAGATGATGCCGAAGGCCGGGAGAATCAGAATATACACTTCGGGATGCCCGAAGATCCAGAAGATATGCTGCCACAGCACGGGATTGCCCCCTCCGGCAACATTGAAGAAATTGGCGTCCAGAATCCGGTCGAAGGTAAGCAGGACAAGTCCTACGGTAACCGCAGGGAATGCAAACAGAATAATGGCTGAGGTAATGAAGGTAGCCCAGGCGAACATCGGCATCCGCATGAAGGACATCCCCGGTGCACGCATCGTGATGATGGTAGCCAGGAAGTTAATCCCGCCAATCAGTGTGCCGAGTCCGGCAATCTGCAGCCCTATCGTATAAAAGTCCACTCCGTGTGAGGGACTGTAGCCCGTGCTTGAAAGTGGGGTATAGGCCGTCCAGCCCGCATCCGGCGCGCCGCCCATCACCCAGCTCAAGTTAAGCAAGAGACCGCCGAACAGGAAGGTCCAGAAGCCCAGCGAGTTGAGAAAAGGAAAGGCGACATCCCGCGCGCCGATCTGCAGCGGAATCACCGCATTCATCAGCGCGAAAATAACCGGCATGACTCCTAGAAAGATCATGGTCGTGCCGTGCATCGTAATCAGCTCGTTGAAGGTCTGGGCATCCAGGAAGGTATTCATCGGCTTAATCAGCTGAATACGGATCAGGATCGCCTCCAGGCCGCCAATGCCGAAGAAAAGGCCGCCGGCCCATAGATACAGGATGGCTATTTTTTTGTGGTCGACGGTGGTAATCCAGTCCATCAGCCCGGTATGCCGCTTGGCGCTGTGGCCGGGCTGCAAGGGCTGGGAGGGCTGCAAGGATTGCGCTGCGTGAGCCAAGGTATGTACCCCCTTATCAAATATGCTGCTTCCGCTTCAGTCATAGGCCCCTATTCCAGCGTATAACCGGCCAGATATTCGGCAATGCCGTCGATCTCTTCATCACTTAAGCCCATATCCTTCGGGTTCGGCATTTTGTTGCCGGGCTTCACGCTCTGCGGATCATGCAGCCAAGTCTTCAGATTCTCAAGGACCGGCGCCCCGTCTTCTCGAGTGTCATCATTAAGCAGAATTCCTGCAACCGATTCACGGGAGCCGATTCCGGTCAGGCTTGGAGCCACCGGTGATGCAGGCATGCTGCCTATCGCATGGCAAGTCAGGCACTGGGACTTGAATTTCTCAGCCAGTACTGGATCTTCCGGCATCACCGACTCCGGCGCCTTCATTGAAGCCACCCACTTGTCAAAGGCCTCACCGCTGACCGACTTCACCTTAAACTCCATGAACCCGTGGGAGGGTCCGCACAGCTCCGCGCATTTCCCCCGGTAAACGCCTTCATTCGGTGCACTGAAGCTGAAGCGGTTCACCGTGCCGTCGGGATTGGTGTCCATTTTCCCGGCCAGCGAGGGTACCCAGAAGGAATGCAGCACATCCTTGGTGCTGAGCTCAAAGGCAATGTGCTTACCTGTAGGAATAATCAGATCCTGCGCGGTCGTTATTCCGTAATCCGTATATTCGAACTCCCACCAGTACTGGTGGCCGGTCACCTTGACCTTGATGGCGTCCTTGTCATCCGAATGATCATTGCCGGCAGCGAATACCACCTTCACCGTAGGAATCGCCAGCACAATGACGAGAATAAGCGGGATGACCGTCCATAGCACCTCCAGTTTGAAGCTGCCCTCCACCTGCTTCGGAATCTCATCCTGATCCTTCTTCCGGCGGAAGCGAATCCATACATAAGCCGCAATGGAGAAGACGATCAGCAGCACCACAATCATGATCGTGATCGACAGCTTCATCAGTCCGTAAGAGCTTTCCGCTACGGGTCCCTGCGGTCTGAGTACCGACAAGTCCTCCCGCCCGCATCCGGCCAGAAGGAGTCCAAGTGCTGCTGTCATGGGAAGAAGCCGCTTACCAGCCTGCCACGTTTTCATCATTGATCTACCCCGCTTTTCCCGAATTCGTAGATTAGAGTATTTTCCTGTCAATTATAACAATCACTATTAATATAAGTTCGGTCTACGTTTTTGTCAATCGTTCACAACAAATTCACATAATCATTTTGAAGTCGCGGAAAGCTTGTCAATACTGATTTTATAAGCGCTTTCAATTTTCCCGGAAAACTGTTAAACTACTTTTGAAGCGTATTCATATGTATTTGTGTCTAAACATTCATTTGACATACGAAGATGATCTGCAAAATGCATACAAAAAAAACCGATTCCAGAAGCAGAAGGCTGCCCGGGCACGGTTTATGAGAATCCTCATGGATGTTATCGCTTGAATGTAGATTAAATGTATAGTTGTCGGCATCAAACAGCACGAAACAGAATCACTCTCTCTGCCCGCTTCTTCAGGAGACGGAAGAATTCATTCTAACCAGCTCATGCTCCACAACCATGGTCAGCTCTTCCTCGTATCCTCCCGTGATCCGATACTTCCGGACGTACTCTTTCACAAATTTCTTGGGATCTTTGGGCCGGAAAATACGTGTCATTTCCCGCAGACTTTCCTTGACTTCGTTATGACCTTTACTTGCCATGATCAGTTCCCTCCCAAAACATTGAAAATGAATGCTCCGTTGTAGAGAATGCATGATGAAAAGTTCGCCGTAACCTTGAAATGCAAGTAAGAAACCATTACACATACGCGGCTTGCATTACCCGTCCAGACTACCATTCCATGAACTTGGAAATCCGCCTTGCCGGTGAAGCAGGTTCGTCGTGATTTGGGCTGAGAGTAAGGATGTCCCACTGCAAAGACACCTTGACACTTTAATTACCCGAAGAGCCACTTGCTGAATCACTCCTTTCGGGCCTTATCGTTATATTGTATCATATTCCAGATTAACTTCCACCTTTCCATGTAAAAATGCAAATGGAAATTTTTTATAGTATATGCTTGACCTCCCGTTTGGGAACCTACTCATAGTATGCCCCCTATCCCCAAAAATTATTGGACAGCATTCCGCACAGCTCATACTTTGCCCGGACACCTCATAGGCTTGTAGGGAAGAAGCACGAATAATCTTTGCCTTTTTCTTCTACAATCCAAGGAGAGTGAGCCCTTTGTCGCCTTTCAGATCTTCGACCGGACTGCCCGATAACCTTGCCGCCGCCTTGTGTTATTTCTTCCCGTTCATCGGGGCGATTATTTTCCTTGCACTGGAGAAGCGCAGCCGCTTTGTCCTGTTCCACTCGCTTCAATCCCTGATTGCCTTCGGAGTCCTTATGATCGCCCATGTGCTCAGCGGCTTCATTCCGCTTCTCGGTAATCTGGCAGGCGCCCTGATCTCCCTATGCAGCTTCGCAGTCTGGCTCCTGATGATCTACCATGCCCTTGGCAGCAGATGGTTCAAGCTCCCCTGGGTGGGAGAGATCGCCGAAAGCCAGCTGCGGCAGCTGTAGCTGTAGATGTAGCTCCGCGCAGCAGAAAATAGTTTCCCTTTTGCCTGCCCGCTCCTTACAATGGGATAAGACATGCAGGAATCTACAGGCTGGGGGAAGCATCCATGTATTTGTTCATCATAAATCCCCGCTCCGGCGGCGGGGCGGGACGGCGGACCTGGCACACCGTACAGGCCTTGCTTGCGGCGCGGACTGTTTCGTATGAAGCGCTGTTCACCCAGAGCGCTGACAGTGCAGAGAGTCAGGTGCTGCAGGCGCTTGCCCGCCGCGAGGACTGGCGCGCCGCCATCATTGTCGGCGGCGACGGCACGATCCACAGTGTGCTGGGCGCACTGCGGCGCAGAGGGGTCCCGCTGGGAGTTATCCCGGCGGGTTCGGGCAATGACACCGCGCGCGGGTTCAGCATCCCGCTCGCGCCTGAGGCTGCGCTGGACACCGCGCTGCAGGAACACTGCATCGAAGCCGATCTGCTTAACGCGGCAGGTGGTCTCACCCTGACCGCGGTCGCCAGCGGCTTCGACGCGCAGGTGGCCGTCAATGTGAACGGCAGCCGCTATAAGCGGCTGTGCAACGCCATTGGCGCCGGGCGCCTAGCCTATATCATCGGCGTGCTGCATACGCTGATGACCTTCAAGCCCTGCCGCGTCAGCGTGACCTGCGACGGCAAGGAGCAGGCCTTCGACCAGGCGTGGCTGGTCTCGGTCTGCAACCTGCCCAGCTACGGCGGCGGGCTGCTGATCTGCCCGCTGGCGGAATCAGGCGACGGCCTGCTTGACGTCTGCGTCGTGCACGGGGTCAGCCGCGGGCAATTGCTGCGGCTGTTCCCGACGGTGGTGAAGGGCAGGCACACGAAGCTGCCCTATGTCACGATGCTGCGCGGACGCAGCGTAGCCGTGCACTTCGCGCAGCCGCGCCACGCCATCGGCGACGGCGAAGCACTCGGCACAGCGCCGCTGGCCGTGGCTTGCGAGCCGGGCGCGCTGCGCGTGCTCTCGCCGCTGGCGGCAGCTGCCGGCGCCGCGGGGTCCTGCCGCGCGGGCGGCTAGGCCGGACGCGGCGGGACAGGCGCGGCGGGGTATATATGTGGCTCCGCGTAACGGACTGAGGCGCTCTTATTCTGGATGAAAGTCATAAATCAGGCAGGTAACGGACCGCATGGAGCTTATTCTCTGAAATACTGCTCTTAAGTATCGTTTTGAGCTACCTTAAGGTCTCCTCGGTCCGATAAGACATCAAAAGCGGTGTTTTCCAGGGGATAAGGTCTCTCAGGTCCGATAGGAGCAGATTGGTCCGGCTAATGAAGAAGTTGGAATAATATTTCCCAACACAAAAAGCAGGCCCCGGGTATTCCCCTAGGCCTGCTTTTTGTTACATATTTCACGTTTCCGCCGGGTCCGTTTCCTGCTTCGTGCAGGAACAGACCTTGATCACAAAGATATCTTCCGCTAGCAGTTGTAATTCTGCTGGCCAAGCTGAACCGGCTTTGCCGTCCTTTTAAAGGACGGTACCGTTTCAGCGAGAAAGATAAGGATAATTATAGCGCGAAGCATATAAATTCTTATCTTTGGACAAAAACCGCTGGAACCCCGCTGCTCCGGTTATATCCCGGTTGGCTTCTGGGGCAGCAGGTTGCCGACAATCGACTTCAGCTCACCCTCCGTCGTGCTGCTTTTCTTCCCGTTGTCAAAGCTGGTAATGCGGATCTCGGAATAACTTTCTCCCGGAGCCACGGGCTTGAAAATCCATTTCTCCCGGTTATCCAGCCGGACGTTGAACTTCATGTCCTTGAACATCTCCACCAGCTCCCGCTCTCCCGGGGTCTTGCCCTCTTCCAGGAACAGCAGTCCGCGCAGCGGCTTGACGCCCTCTGCATGCTGCACTTCAAAATGTACAATACACTCCATGCTTGTCACCTCCCTTGCTTAGTGAACTTGGGCACTTACTATTGCAGCCCTATTCCTCCGGCTCTTCCCCCGATTCCTCCTGATCATGCAGCACATATTTGCTGTAGATCCGGCTATAGCGCTCCCCGTAGCGTCGCTGCAGTTCGGGGCCCATATCTTCCTCCAGCTCGAACAATACCAATTCCTGTGTAAAAGATTTGAGCAGCAGCTCCACAAGCACTGGATGCTCGGTAATCACGGCTTGGGCGCTCCCGTCCTCATAACGCATGCCGAGCATGCACCAGCTCCGGTCCACGACGAAGGAGAACTTCCGGCCTCCGCTGCGTTCCGGCTTCCCCGGCAGGGGCGGCCATACCGGATAAGGTGCCGGCACAGCATCACCGCCGTCAAAAGCCCACAGCAGCTTCACTCCGCGCTTCTCCGCCTGCTCAAGCTCACTGCGCAGCAGCGAGGCTTCCTCCCGCCATACATCCACTACAATCTCCTGGGCGGCAAGATTCAGCTGGCGGACCAGCTCTCCTATGACATTCCGGTCACCCTCCACGTTGTAGAAGGAGGGGCTGACCGGACCTCCGCGCGGCATTTCACTCTCCATATAGGCGAGCGAGGCCTGCACCCGGCCGGATATCATCGTGGCCAGCTCTTCCGGGTCCAGTACACTGTAGCGTGCCGGCTCCCCTTCTCCGCAGCGCACGTAGCCTTGCTGAGTCAGGCGCTGAAGCGCCGCATATACGTTCGATCTTGATACTCCTAGCTGCTTAGCCACTTCGTAGCCCGAAGCCTGGCCCTTGGTGGCCAGCTCAACCATAATTTTGGATTCCATCTCTGTGAAACCCAAATTGCGCAGATGCAGCAGCAACTGTTCCATCTATGTTGTCCCCCTAAGCTGTCAGTACTACACTGTCTATATTTGCTCCGAGCCGCAGCGCGGGCACCACATGGAGCCCTTCGGCAGATCGGCGCGGCAGATCTGGCAATTCACAATCTCCCGTGTATCCGCGTCTCCGGCTACCCGCTCTTCGGCTGGCTCACTTGCCTTCCAGTCCCTGATCCGGCGGTCCAGCTCCAGTTGCCGCTCCCGTTCCCGTTCCAGTTCATCTGCCTCCCGGCGGCTCCGGTCAGAACCTGAAGCCATCCGGTCCGCATCCTCCAGCTCTGCCTCTTCTTCCAGTTCAGGCAGCACCTCCGCATACTGCACACGTGCTTCGGGTCTTCTGGCCAGCTCCCGTTCCGCTTCGGTCAGCTCTTCCTCACCGTAGTACTGGTCTTCCTCATCTTCATGCTCCAGCACCGTATGTACGGTAACCACAGGCGGTGCTGCGGTAGCGGCGGCGGCCGAAGACGGCTCTTTACGCAGTGAAATCTCCTTATCTTCCGGCTTGCGTGCTTCCAGCTTACGTCCGCAATGCGGACAGAAATTGGCATCCAGCCCTACGATCTGACCGCAGGCACACAAGCGTTCATTTCTCAATTCGGCAATTCTTGAGCGTACGTCCTCGATCTGCTCCTGCAGCTTGTTACAGCCCCGCGCAAGCTCGATCATCTGGCCTTCAGCCACCGACATATCCCTTGAACGATATCCCTCATAGAACAGCTTCCCCATTTTCAGAAATTCAACCTGCATCTCATGCTCAATATCCGAAATCTGCCCATTCAGCTTGCTCACTTCCACCGAGCTTTGCGCTTTTTCACTCACCCGGCTGGCACCGTCTTTAATGCGTTGCAGTAAATTCATTGTAGTTCCTCCTTCTCCAGAGTGAGAATAGGCTGATTCGCAGCCGCGTATATCCTTACATTCCGATTGCCGCCCCACGCAGCAGCGGAAACGTGATTCTATCATACCAAAAGTCCACGGCAGATTCATTATTTGTCGTCATGTGGTAAATACCAAGTAGAGGCGGTTAGCGTTCTTATTGGAATGAGTATGCTGCGGAAGAAGCAATCATACATATTGCCTTCTGCTGGATCCGTTCCTGCGTACCCGTACATTATCGAATGATGGAGGGATGAATTGTGCCTGACGATAACCTTAACCGATATTTCGTCTCTGTGAATCACGGTCTGATTCAGGAAGAGAGAGGCGACTCCAGTGAGTACGAGGTTCTGCTGTCCAGTGACGGGTTGACTGTGCTTCAGGATCTTCTGGCCGATCTGGCCAGCGGGGATGACTACGCCTTCCGGCGTGCTCTGGTTCCCTACAAGTCAGCCGATCATGATGATGCCGCGGAGCAGTTCGATGACACCACCATCCGCCTGTTCCAGTATCTGCACGACCATGGCACTGACGAGACCCGCCTTCAGATCGAAGGCTTGAACGTCCTGCAGAAGCTGGAGAATACAGGCTATCAGGATGAAGGCTACGGCACAGGCTCTCCCACCAACAAATAAGAATGAACGGAGCTGCGCCATAAGGACGGCCTAAAGCCTATACTGAGCTAATACGCGCCGGAGGGAAGAATGTTTCTCTTCGGTCAGGGTTACGGTTTTATTTTGCTTCCGGGGCTGTACATCGGTTAAAATAGAATCAGAACCGCAGCTAGCGCTGTATAAGATTGCCGTAGTCATCCATTCATGGTCTACAGTCACAAATAACGAAAACCGGGAGAGTTTCAGTGGAAGAATATGATAGTACACAAGTAACATTGAACAAGTTGCAGGTCCATGTGAAGGATATGCAGAAGTGGCAGATTAACGAGGATTTTGCCAAGCAGGTTGAGAATTTCAAGGCTTTGCCGGCGCTGTACCGTCATGCTCTGAATGAGCTTGAGAATAAAATCGATATCATCCGGACCGAGTGGCAGGTGCGTGACGGCTTCAGCCCGATTGAGCATGTGAAGTGCCGGATCAAAGAACCGAAGAGCATTGTGCAAAAAATGCAGCGTAAGGGCTATGAGCTTAACCTGGATAATATGGAACAGCACATCCATGATATTGCGGGGATGCGGATTGTCTGCGCCTTCGTGAAGGATATCTACCGGCTGGTGGACCACCTGTGCGCCCGCGAGGATATCCGTGTGCTTGAGATTAAGGATTATATTGCTCACCCGAAGCCGAACGGCTACCAGAGCCTGCACCTTATCGTGGCTATACCGCTGGTACTGCTTGATGGCACCCGCTGGGTGAAGGCAGAAATGCAGCTGCGTACGTTAGCCATGGATTTCTGGGCCAGCATGGAGCATATTCTCTACTATAAATTCGACAAACAGCTGCCCTCCCATGTGGCCGAGGAGCTGAAGGAAGCCGCCCGTGCTGCCGATGAGCTGGACCAGAAGATGCTCCGCCTGCGCCGGGAGATCCTGGAGCTGTCAGAAGGCAGCGGCGGCAACGAGTCTTAATTGCGCTTGTTGCCGTAGTATAAGTGAATAACATAACCAAGCAGACATAATCTTAGGGTAAAATGGCTGCAGCCAGGTCGTTATCCGGCTACTAGAGGGGCACTTGTGTGCTCCTCTTTTGTTTTGCTCACTTCTTTCTGGCGATCAGGACGGAAGTGAGGTGCTCTTCTGCCACTTCTTCTGCCCCTCATTCCCACTCCCCGCCCAGGTTGGGTCAATTCAGGGGCACTTCTGCCCCTCATTCCGGCCTACCGCACGGTTTGGGCCAATTCAGGGGCACTTCTGCCCCTCATTCCCGCCTACCGCCCCGTTTGGGCCAATTCAGGGGCACTTCTGCTCCTCATTCCCGCCTACCGCACGGTTTGGGCCATTTCAGGGGCACTTCTGCTCCTCATTCCCGCCTACCGCACGGTTTGAGCCAATTCAGGGGCACTTCTGCCCCTCATTCCCGCCTGCTGAATAGTAGCAAAATGTCCGCACGCCGACTTCTGGCTGATCCAGAGGGATTTATCCACTTTATTCCCGTGCAGCCACCTCGCAACCTACCCGGCGCACTGCTCTCAAAACTAATGTTACTTGGTAAAACAACTCTTACATTCGAGCCCGGCATCCGATTCATTTCCACCAGTTGGCCTAGTTTACCCTCTACATTACTTAAAGAGCAGTTTCAGTCGCCGCATAAACAATTTAGCCTATAGCTCATTCATTCCCACCACACCTATCCATGCAACCCGGAGCTTACTCAAGCCCCATCTCACGAACCCGCGCAGCTACAGCTTATTCAAGCCCGCCGCGCGCTTCGCAGCAGCTTCCGAGACCCGGCGCATCAGCAGCGCAAGCCCTTCACGCGCCTTGGGTGTCTGTGGCAGGAGTGCGCTCCAATCCTCCTCCGGCTCCATTACCTCAGGCATAGCCGGAAACGGACGTGAGGATATCTCGTGAAACAGCGGCCCCGGCTGGTGTAGAGAGCCTTCAGCCGCTGCCTCAGCCAGCCACTCTCCAGAGGATACGGCCGGACCCTTGCGCTCCAGCCGGGCCAGCTCGGACGCGAGCGACACAGCCGCAGGCGCGTCTTCTTCAGCGCTCCGCTCGTTCTCCTGCTCCGCCCACAAGGCGAATACGCCGGAGAGCAGCTCTTCCTTGGACAGTCCGCGCAGGGCGAACGCAAGCAGCGGCTCCTGGGTCAGCTGCTGCCGGACCCGCTGCACCAGCTCCTCAGCAGGCAACAGACCCGTGCCCTGTTCCTCTGCAGCCAGCCTCAGCTCGTCATCTACAGGCAGCAGCTCCAGTGCAGCAAGCCCGCCATTCAGGCTGCCTTGCAGCAGATCATACAATTCGCCCGGATGCGCAGCGAGCTGATGCAGCACTTCATTCTTCCTGGCGGGTGTCCACTGCGGAATACGCAGAGTAACAGCCTCCCTCTGCGCCTGCGGTAGTGGCGCCTGCTGTCCTTGCCGTACCTGCGGCACTGCTTCCACCCGCTCTTTTTGCCCTTGCTGCACCAGTTGCTTATTCTCCACCCGCTCTCCCTGCACCAGCTGCTTTTTCTCCGCTTGCTCTCCTTGCCGCACCGGCTCCGCCCGCTGGCCCTGTTCCCCTTGCTTCTCTATCTCTGCTCCGGCTTTGCTGCTGCGTCTGTCTGCTCCTTCAGCAGCAGGCCCCACACTCCCGATGGCCTTAATGACCCCGGGCAGCACCTCCAGCCGCAGCTCCAGCAGCTCATTCATAGATGTTGCCTCCTTCTGCCTTACAATGTATTGCCCTGTTTACATCCAGTCCTGTCCCTGGAGTTCAATCAGCTCTTTGAGCTCATGGTTAGACATCTCGGTCAACCAGTTCTCGCCGGAGCCGACGACCTGCTCGGACAGGCTTTTTTTGCGTTCAATCAGCTCGTCGATCCGCTCCTCCAGCGTTCCCTGGCAGATCAGCTTATGCACCTGTACATTCTTATGTTGTCCAATCCGGAAGGCGCGGTCCGTCGCCTGATTCTCTACAGCCGGGTTCCACCAGCGGTCATAGTGCAGCACATGATTCGCCCGTGTCAGATTGAGGCCTACGCCTCCCGCCTTAAGCGACAGAACGAAGAAGGCCGGACCGTCCCCCTCTTGAAAAGCATGCACCATCTCGTCGCGCTCACGCTTCGAGATGCCGCCATGCAGGAACAGCGGCGTCTGCCCGTATCGTCTGGCCAGCCGGCTGACCAGCAGTTCGCCCATCGCTACATACTGGGTGAAGATCAGCGCCGATTCGCCAAGCTCAGAGATGCTGTCGAGCAACTCGAACATGACGTCCATTTTGCCCGAAGGCTCACTTCGCAGGCTCCGCCCCTCGTCCTTGCGGAACAGCTGGGGATGATCGCAGATCTGCTTCAGCTTGGTCAGGGAAGACAGCACCAGTCCCCGCCGGGCCATGCCCGAACGCTCGCCGATGACGCCTAGCATCTCATCCACAACCCCCTGATACAGCGCGGCCTGGGTCTCCGTAAGCGGACAATAGGACTTCAGCTCAAGCTTCTCCGGCAGATCCTTCGAGATATCCGGGTCACTCTTGAGACGCCGCAGCAGGAAGGGCGAGACCAGCCGGTGCAGCTCACGCAGCCGTTCGCCGCCCTCTCCCGACACATAACGCTGGCGGAAGGAATGATACGTCCCCAGATAACCTGGGTTGAGAAAATGAAAAATCGACCACAGCTCGCCCAGCCGGTTCTCCACCGGAGTCCCGGTCATTGCGATCCGGTGCGGCGCGCTCAGCTTCATGACGCTCTGCGCCTGCTTGGTGCGGTGATTCTTGATGTATTGCGCTTCATCCAGCACAACCGTGGACCAGCGCACCCCGGCCAGATCCTCGCTGTCCCGGCCCGCCAGATGGTAGGTAGTTAGCACAATCTCATGGCTGGCCGCCAGTTCCCTGAATCCTTCACCGCGCACCCGCCGCCCTCCATGGTGAATATGCAAGCTAAGCGAAGGGGCGAAGCGCTGCAATTCCCGCTGCCAGTTGCCCAGCAGCGAAGTCGGGCAGAGGATCAGCACAGGCTCCTGCTTCTCGCCCGGCGGGGCATTCAGCGCCCGGTCGAGCAGGCAGGTGATGACCTGCACGGTTTTGCCGAGGCCCATGTCATCAGCCAGGCAGACGCCGAAGCCGAGATTGCTGAGTGCCGTAAGCCACTGATAACCCCGCTCCTGATATGGCCGTAGCGTTCCGTTCAGATCCTCCGGCACCGGACGCAGCGGCATCCCGCGCAGCACATCGCCGTGCATGAGGGAGGCCAACAGGCCAGAGGTCTCCATGCCGGTAACCGACATTCCCTTCCACAGCCGCTCTTCACCATCTTCAGCCTCCAGGCGCATCCAGTCGGCTGCGGTCATCTCTCCGCTCTCACCACGCTTAATATATCTCAGGACCTGACGAACTTCCTTCGGGTCCACTTCAATCCATTCTCCCCGGAAGCGCACAAATGGCACGCCTGCTTCCACCAGGGCATTCAGTTCCTCCTCTGTGATGTCTGAATCTCCCAGAGAGGCTTCAATACGGAAAGAGATCAGCTCTTCCATACCCAGCGCAGACTGCACCGGGCCATCCGCTGCACCCGCCGGGGGCTGCATCTTCATTCTCATGCCGATCCGCCGCCGTCCCTCCCGGCTCCAGCGCGAAGGCATCTGCACGGTAATTCCCCGTTCCCGCAGCTGCTGCACGCTCTCCTTCAGGAAGAAATACAGCCGCTCCGGCGGCAGCTCAATCCCGCGCGGGGCCGGTTCAGCCAGCGAGCGCCGGATGTCCGGCGAACTCTTCGCCGCCCGTCCCAGCGCAGCCAGAAGCTGCTGCTGAATATTGCGGTAACGCTTGCCCCATAGGGTGAATTCCCGCTCCCGGCTGCTCCACACCGCTTCCGCCGGAATCCAGAATTCCCCCTCCTCCCGGCTCTCCGCCCAGAAGGTCAGCTGCCACAGCTCGCTCTCCTCCGCCGGAGGCTCCAGCCGCAGGCCCAGGCTTAGCTGTCCGCTGCGGGCCTCCTCGGTCTCGAAATGCGGCACCTCATGGCCCGCCGTCTCGTTCACCACTGCCAGCAGCTCCGTTACCTCAGCCGGAGTCCCCTGCACGGGGATATCCCGGCTGCCCGTGAGCAGACTGTTCCACCACAGCTCCGTCAGCGGAGAATAGCCGCGGCGGTAATTGGCCTTATACGGCGACAGCACGCTCTCATGGGCGGCAACCACATTCTTGATCTCGGCGGTCATGACCGCCTGCAGGAAGGAATACAGCACATACCCGCCCGCTTCCTCCCGCGAGGACAGGTCGCCTTCCTCAGCTACGTGTGTGCCAAGTGCAAGCACCGGCATGGAAGCCGCCATCTGCAGGAAGAACTCCTTATCCGCCTCTTCCCGGAACGCCGGTGACCAGCATACGGCAGCGGCCTGTTCGCCGCCGCGCCGCCGCGAACCGATCTTGCGCGGCGGCTGGGCGCCGGGCACAATCCCGCCCTTGCCCATCAGCTCCAGCGCGAAGCGGGCGGCTGCCGACCAGTAGCGCAGCTCCCCCCCGGGTTCAATGCCCTGGGCACGGCTCGCCTGCTCATCCCAAGCCAGCAGCAGCTCGAAGGCATCCTTCGGCGACAGCGCCAGCCCTTCCAGCGTGCGTCCGGGCAGTCCGCGCCGCGCCGGTTTGCCCTCCACGGCGGCGGCCGCAGGATACTTCACTTCCGCCAGCCGCAGTGCAGCACCCGCAAAAGGACGCCAGCCGCTGCGGAGCTCCAGCCGTTTGATCACGCGTGTCCATGCGTCCACCTTCGGCTCGGAGGTTTCGCCCGAGAAGCAGAATAATACGTCCCCTAACCATATTGCATACAGATGCTTAATCATTGTTGGTTAATCTCCATTCTTGTGAGCAAACAGCAAGAGCAGCCCTTCCAATCCGGAAGACTGCCTCCTGCTGCGCGAGAAATATATTATGAAGCTGCACCGGCAGCAATAGCTCTAGCCGTACAGCCTTCCTGTTACGTTGTCTGCTGCAACTTTTTCTTCATCCCTTCATCTTATACGAAAAAGCCTATATTTAAAAACTTTTCTGCACATTTTCTGTGATTTTCAGCAGATTGTTGTTCAGATCAGGCGATTACTGTCCAGATAGCGTTGCAGCAGAAAGAACCGGCCCGCCCTCTCCAGGCTAGCCGGTCCTGAAATCCTGTGCAGCAACTCGTGCTGGACTACCAAAATCTGACGGGCTACATCTACCTGCCCTCTAATCCGTACCTGCCAGAATCCGCAGCTCCCCGCCCCCGGCAGCATCCGCTACCTGAACGATGATCGCGCCGTTCTTGCCGTTCCGGGCCCAGCCCAGCGCCCCCTCATTCAGCTGCTCCAGGCTAATCTCTGCCAGTCCCTCCACCGCAGCGACAGTGAAGAACGGATAGCAGAGCGCGAAGCGGAGCGTCTCCCGGCGCGGCTTATAATCATGCACCGCATACGCCCACTTCAGTGCAAGCAGACCTTCCCCGCCTTCGGCCTGCACGGCAAGCTCCGTACACTGCCCCTTGCGGTAGCTGAAGCTGTGGCCGTCATCCTCATACAGCTTGAAGGACGAAGAGAAGCCCGCAGCCGCTTCCGCCCCGTAGAGGTGGAAGATGATCTTCTCCTCCGTGTCCTCCAGCGCATACTGTCTCAGCGGGCCTTCAGCCACGAAGCTGCCGGCCTTCACATACATCGGCATGATGTGCAGCGGTGCAGCCGCAAGAATATGCCGTCCGCCTTCGTGAATCTCTCCGTCCCAATAATCCAGCCAGCGGCCTTCCGGCAGATAGACAGAGCGGTGATCCGTATCCGGGCGGTAGACCGGGGCAATCAGCACATTTTCACCCAGCAGGAACTGGTCACACAGGTTACTGACATGCGGATCACGCGGATATTCAAGCACCAGCGGACGGATGACAGGCAGACCACTCTTCTCCGCCTCATGAAAAAGATTATACAAATGCGGCATCCAGCGGTACCTCAGTCCGATGAATTCACGCAGAATCCCTTCCACCTCTTCCCCAAAGGACCACGGCTCCTGGCGCAGCGTCCCGATGGAGGAGTGATTGCGGCAGTATGGGAAAAAGACGCCCATCTGCGTCCACCGCACCAGCAGCTGCGCCGACGTATGATGGGCGAACCCGCCGATATCCGGCCCCGAGAAGGCCAGCCCGGACAGCCCCATGTTGAGCACCATCGGCATCGCCATCGCCATGTGCTCCCAGAAGCTGCGGTTATCGCCGGTCCATACGGCTGCATAGCGCTGGATGCCCGCATACCCCGCACGGGTCAGCACAAAGGGACGCTCACCCCCCATATGCTCGGCCAGCCCTTCATAGGTCGCTTTGGACATCATCATCCCGTACAGGTTATGGTATTCCTCATGCGTCACCGGCCGCCCGTTGTTGAAATGCATCACATCAAGATCCATCGTCTTGGTCTCATTGAAGACCGCAGGCTCGTTCATATCGTTCCAGATGCCCTGAATGCCAAGCTCTGTGTAGTATTTGTGCAAATCTCCCCACCACTCGGCGGTCCGGCTGTCGCTGAAATCAGGAAAGGCACTGATCCCCGGCCACACCTCACCGA
This sequence comes from Paenibacillus sp. FSL P2-0089, assembly GCF_038595095.1. Classification (NCBI taxonomy): domain Bacteria; kingdom Bacillati; phylum Bacillota; class Bacilli; order Caryophanales; family Paenibacillaceae; genus Paenibacillus; species Paenibacillus sp. FSL P2-0089. The sequence continues at coordinate 217,780 of NZ_CP152006.1, read as the reverse complement.
AGAAAATATCGCCCTCCAGGCGGCGGCAGAAATGCTTCTCCAGCACCCCTTGCTTATACACCTCGTATTTGGGGTCTTTTTTGACGCCGGGATCTACAATCGGGACAATGCGCACACCCAGCTCCGCAAGCTCCGAGATCATTTTCTGCGGATCAGGGAAGTTGACAGGGTCGAAGGTGAATACGCGGTACTCGTCCATATAGTGGATATCCAGATAGATCACATCGCATGGGATATTCTTCTCACGGAAGGTCTTGGCCAGCTGCAGCACCTCCTGCTGATTCATGTAACTGTAGCGGGACTGGTGATAACCGAGCGCCCACTTAGGCGGAAGTGCGATCCGGCCGGTGAGCGTGGTGTATCTTCGGACGACATCCTTCATCTCGGGCCCATTAATGAAATAGATATCGTAAGCTCCCGTAGAACAGCCAATGGTAAAAGCAACGCCGTGCGAGCGCATGTCAAAATCACTCCGGCCCGTATTATCCAGAAACAGCCCGTAGGAGAGGTCACCGTGCATGTGGATAATGAGCGGTATCGACTCATAGAGCGCTTCAATCTCCGGCAGATGAGGGGCGAACACATCGGTGTTCCAGTTCGTATAACGCTCCCCGCGTTTGTCCAGGAAGCTTGATTTCTCACCCAGTCCGTAGAAATGCGAGTCCGGCTGCATATCATATTCCGCATGGCTTGCGCCGCGCGGGTTCCAGCTCGCCAGATTCTGCTGCATGATCACTTTTCCGGATGTATTCTCCACACGGAGCAGAAACGAGGCCTTCTCAATAATTAGCCGGATAGCGCCTGTAGAAAAAATGAGCTGCTCCTCCGTCTCCTCTACCGGAAACAGATGCGGAATACAGCACTCCTTCAGCACAGCCTCCGAGGTGGTCAGGTCCGGTACCTTGCTATGGAAGACCTTCATCCGGAACATATCATCGCTCAGGAAGATAAAAGCCATCCCGGCGCATTCCCCCCGGACGATGTAGATATTCTCGGAGCGTTCCCAGGACACCACGCTGCCCGGCGTGTTCCAGGTCTCCTTCATCACCATCGGCCCCATCTTCTCGGGGCGTATCGCCTCACTGCTCTCCATGAATCTTCTCTCCCTTCGCTGCTTGCTGATCTACTTCTTGACTACATATTACCCCGGGCCTAAGGAATACTATCCGCGATTCTTATGACCAATTGGTCATTTTTTTTGCCGGATTAGTCTTAATTGCCGCCACAGCGGGTATATTCTATATAGGCCAAGGTCAAAACGTAGTTATCAAACAAGTTAGGGAGTGGTCATATGACTAGAACTAATCCTTATAAGTGGGGGAATTTACTGCTCTTCCTCGGCGTCATTGCCGTCAATACCCTTTCGGTCGTCCTGCCGCTTGGCGGGAACAGCACCGCCGAAATCTCGGACAGGTATCATACGTACCTCACACCGGCCGGATATGCTTTTTCCATCTGGTCCCTGATCTATCTGCTGCTGGCCGGATTCATTATTTATCAGTTCCGCAGCGATACCGGGGGCAGGGATTCCGTCCAGCGGATCGGGATTTGGTTCATGCTCAGCTGTCTCTTCAATATGGGCTGGCTGCTCCTCTGGCATTACCTGTACATTGAGCTGTCGCTGGTGGCGATGGTGCTTCTGCTGCTCTCCCTGATCGTCATTTACCGCAAAACCCGCTTCATCGCAGATCCCACGACAGGCGAGAAATGGCTCGTGAAGCTGCCGTTCAGCCTCTACCTCAGCTGGATCTCGGTAGCCACCATCGTCAATGTCAGCGTTGTGCTGGTGAAGAACGACTGGGGAGGCTTCGGACTCAGCGGCCCGTTCTGGGCCGTCATCATGCTCTGCGTCGGTGCTGTGCTCGCTGTGCTGGTAAGCTTCCCGTACCGGGACAGCATCTATCCGCTCGTCTTCGTCTGGGCCTATATCGCCATTGCTATCGAGCATAAGGACACGAATGAGGTGTATTTCACCGGCCTGATTGCAGCAGGCCTTCTCTTGCTCTACAGTATCTGGCTGCTGCTGACTCCGCGCCGTTCCCGCAGCAGATACTAAATAAATTGAACTAATGGTTTTCTATTTTGGGATTAGCCGTGACTCCAGAGAAGTTTTGATTCAAGTTCAATCTATGTAGATATGCTTATATATGCACGCAAAATCCCCCGCACGCCTGATTCACGTGCGGGGGATTTCGTTGTACCATACCCTTACCGGTTGTAACCGGCCTGGGTTATTTCTTGCGTGCTACCGCTTCGATCTCGACCAGCGCGTCCTTCGGCAGACGGGCTACTTCAACGGCACTGCGGGCCGGGTAAGGCTCGGTGAAGAAGGTGCTGTACACCTCGTTAACCGCCGCGAAATCATTCATATCCTTCAGATACACGGTTGTCTTCACCACCTGATCCATTGATGCTCCGGCCTCTTCCAGGATGGCCTTCACATTGTTAAGCGACTGGCGTGCCTGCTCCTGCACACTGCCCGGCAGTTCCGCCGTCTCCGGGTCCATTCCCAGCTGGCCTGAAGTGTAGACCCAGTTGCCGGCAACAATGGCCTGGCTGTAAGGGCCGATCGCTCCTGGAGCTTTCTTTGTAGCTACTTGTTTTTTGGTCATAGTGAACGCCTCCTGCATGCTGTACGCGGCCTGTAGACCGCTATGTACATTCTAATCGTAAGTTTATTGTAAGTCCTGGGGTCTGCGGTTTGCAAACCCTGCTGCCCAGCTAATGCTTGCCAATCACATGAATAACCTCATTGGTGTAGATATGAACGCCGCCTGTATCGGCCAGGGCAATGTTCATCATCGCCCGCGCTACCGTTGCAGCCGGAATGGCCCGGAACTTCGCAGCCTTGCCGACCATCGCGAAATCCAGCGCCTTCATAACCACAGCTGCGGCGCGTTCACCCAGCCTGAATTCTGCCCGGTCCCCAAGGAGCAGAGAAGGCCGGAACAGATGCAGGCCGTGGAATCCGGCAGCAATCAGGCCCTCCTCCGTCCGCCCCTTGATCCGGCTATAGAAGGTGCGCGATTTGGCGCTGGCTCCCATAGAGGACACGGCCAGGAACTGCTTCACATTATGCTCTTTGGCCAGGGCCGCAGCCGCAAGCGGATATTCCAGGTCCACCCGTTCGAACTGCTCCTGCGAGCCCGCCTGCTTAATCGTCGTTCCCAGGCAGCAGAATACTGCATATACACCGGCGAATTGCTCGCTGTATTGCTCAAGCCGGTCCCAATCCACTTGAATCTGTCTCAGCTTCGGATGCTCAAGCGCAAGCGGACGGCGGACCAGTACACGGACCTCGTCCCAATTCCCGCCCAGCAGGTCCCGGGTCAGCGCACTGCCGACCAGCCCTGTAGCTCCCAGTACCAGTGCAATTCTTGTCACCGAAATAGCCTCCTTCTATTCCTCCTTATTCATCCCGCAGAATACGGCGGCCCAGCAGCAGTGCCAGCAGAATCATCAGCACGCCTACCACTAACTGCATGCCGTAGATCTGCATCCACTGGGGCCATTCCTTAATCCATTCATAGATACGGCCGCCCAGCAGTGGGCCGAAGAAGGCCGCCAGACCGGTAAGCGCCGCATACATCGCCATATACATCGGCCGTTCGCGCTTCGGCGTATCGCCAATAATGAAGTTGAAGGCGAGCTGGTTGAAGCCTCCCACACCCACGCCGAACACAATATGGGCCGCAAATAATACCGGAAGCATCGGCAGCACAGACAAGAGTCCCCAGATCAGGGAAGAGACCGCGATAATCGGCAGCGTCCACAGCAGCAGCTTCTTGTTGCTGTGCCTGGCGTTCAGATTGCCCCATACATAGAAGCTGGCCATCATGAAGACCGTCTGCGCGACATTCAGCAGGGACAGCTTCTCATAATTGATATTCAGCAGCTGCAGCATGACATAGGAATACAGCGGCACGGTCAGGTTCTGCAGCAGCAGCCAAGCAGACAGGAACAGCGTGGATTTCATGAACATCTTGTCCTGAAGCGGCTTCCTGAGCATCGGCAGGAAGTCCTTCTCTTCCGATTTCTCAAACGGCACATCCGGGTAGAAGAAGAACACCACAATATTCGAGATCGAGAAAATCCACACTACAATATACAGGATAAGGAATCCGTGTCCGCCCGGATAACGGTCAAGAATAATACCGCCTCCGTACATCACCAGGCTTCCCAGCGCATTAAGGAACGTATTGCGAATACCGAAATACCGGCCCCGGACCCTTGCAGGCACCAGGTCACTGATGACCGAATTCCAGAGCACACCGCCGGCAGTGTTGGCAATAAAGGCAATGGTATATAGTACGATGAAGGCAGTAACCCAGTGCTCTTGCGGAAAAATAAACGGAACCAGGCCCGTAGATCCCCACAACAGCCGGTGTAAGCCAATAAAAGTCACGAGCGCCCACTTGCGGCTCGGCAGCCTCTGAATCAGGAAAGCCACACCGATCTGTGCGACGTTCACCAGCGTAGTAAGCGCGAGGACAAATCCGATCTGACTGGAGCTGGCACCCAGGTATAACAAAAATCCTGTAAGAAATTGGCCTTGCAGCAGCACCTGGAATATGGTGGATGGTATCCCCTCAAAGGTAGCGATCTGCAGATTCTTGCGGTGTACGGAGGCCTTGCGCAAATCCTTGGAACGGTTCCGCAGCGGCCGGCTTCTCATGATGTTCATGGGGTGTTGACTCTCCTTTGATGCGGCTTTTGCTTCATTCTACTCAGCACCAGGTTCCTGTCAATACACCGAAATCACAAATAAAGTTGGAGCTGCGGGGATTATACGGACGCGTCTGAATGCAGTGGTAAATATAAGGAGAATATACTGCCCTGGCCTTCGCGGCTATGCAGGGTAATGAAGCCGCCCAGGAGCCTGGCCAGATCATTGCTGATAGACAGGCCCAGCCCCGTACCGCCATACTTGCGGCTGACATTGATATCCGCCTGTTCAAAGGCCTCGAAGATCAGATCATGCTTCTCCGGGGGAATGCCAATTCCGGTATCCTGCACCTCAAAGGCAATCCATTTCTGTGCAGCAGCCCCCTCCTGACGTTCCACTACACGGATATTCATAGTGACCCCGCCAGTCATCGTGAACTTGAACGCATTCGAGAGCAGATTGCGCAGAATCTGCTGCACCCGCTGGGGGTCCGTGTAGATTACCGCAGGCACCCCTTCGTCCAGGGAGACACTGAAGGTGAGCTGCTTCTGTCTGGCTAAGACGCCGAACTGCTGGACGAGCAGATCAGGGACCTCGCTGGTATTTAAATCCTCTATAATAATATCCAGCTTCCCTGCCTCCACCTTGGACAGATCGAGAATATCATTGATGAGCGACAGGAGATCCTCCCCGGAGCGGTGAATGATCCCCCCATATTCAGCAAGCTCCTCCGCACTCAGGGACTCACCGCCTTCTTCAATCATCTGGGACAGGTTGATAATGCTGTTCAGCGGGGTTCTTAGTTCATGGGACATGTTCGCCAGGAACTCCGATTTGAACTGTGAGGCTAGCATGAGCTGCTTGGCTCTTTCCTCGAGCACAATTTTATTCTTATGCAGCTCCTCCGTCTGCTCGGACAACAGCTTATTCGCTCTAATGATCTGTCCTGTACGCATCAGGTCCAGATGAAAATCGCGGATAATCAGCGCGAACAACGCACTGAGGACAAGGCCTGCGGGAAAGGTAACCGGCAGAATCTTCGTTATGTAATCATGTGTGGGAATGACCCCAAATACGGCAATATTCAGCACATTCACTACATTGACTACCAGAATAGTAGCAATTCCCTTATACATCACCGATGAAGACGAACGCTTCATCTGTACGCTTAGCGCGGCACAGACAAAGCCCAGGATAGTCAGATTCAGCACGCCTACCAGCGCTGCCTCGTTTACTCCAAAGGTCAGGCGCGTAAGCCCGGTTGCGATTCCGATGATAATCAGGACCAAGGGCTGGGGGTAAGCCAGTGTAGAGATGATCAGCGGTACATACCGCAGGTCAAAAATGACATGCTCATGCAGTCTGTAGCCGAAAAAGGTGCTGATCCACCCTGCAAAGACCGCAAGCAGCACCCAGCTTACTCTTTTTACAGGCTCGGATGCGTGGGTTACAGTGTACTTGTATATTAGATTCGCCAGATACGACAGAGTGATTAGTAAAGCTGTATTCACAAAAAAGATTTTGACATATTCCATGGCTTCACTCCTGCAGCGAAAATAAGTTCACAATAATATTTATAGTATCATACTGGAGGAATGAAAAACATGAAGCGTGAGAGCTATTGCATATGTATATGTATGAGAGTGATAGCTGCGGAATGTCCCGGGGACAGCAAAAAAGCGCAAATCAGATACGATTTGCGCTCTTTCCTTGAAATATAAGATTTTATATGTTTTACGCTATAAATTATCCTTCTGATTAGCTGCGGTGGGAGGACTCCCATTTATGGTACTCCGCTTCGGCTTCATCCTTGGAATGGCCGTAACGCTCCTGCAGCTTGCCTACCAGCTTGTCTTTTTCACCATCGATGATATCCAGGTCGTCATCTGTCAGCTTGCCCCATTGCTTCTTGGCTTCACCTTTAATCTGCAGCCATTTACCTTTGATCACATTGTTATCCACTACAAGCTCATCTCCTTAGTTGTCTATTTAATGTCTGGCGAAAGCTTATAATTGCTTGTGAACTATTACCCCCATGACTTTTGGCTGAATCGCCAGGCTGTGCAGGGGCTGCACCTACAATTGCTTGAAACCATGCAAAACAACTCAACTTTTGTCACATAAAAGTCTTTTTAAAAAGCTATTCAACTATCTTAAAATTTGATATACTTCAGAAGTAAATTTATTTATGATTTAAGTGATTATTTTCACATGATAGTTCCATAGCTTGTGCTAAAATGCCATCGAACAAGAAACGATATGATTAAATTTTTTCTTATTGCCTGCCGATATATGTCGTATGCCTGCTACAAAAAGGGACTTAAGACCGAGATGAAAGTGACATTTATCATTTATAAAGTGATTTTTATCACTTCCACCGCTATTAAAATGTTTTACATTTTAATATATATATTTTAAACTATTTTCTTGGAGGTCATATCAAAATGAAAAAAGCTTCTGTAATCTTGTCGAGCGCTCTGGTATTGGGTACTTTACTCGCAGGTTGTGGCAACAGCAACAAAGCAGAGAACGCTGCTGCAACAACAGCACCTGTGGCAACTGCTACTGCTGCAACTGAAGCAACTACTGCACCTGCAGCCGAAACAGGCAAGTACCAGGACGGAACCTACTACGGTACGGTGGATGCCGATCCAGAGACTGGCTGGCAGACCTTTACACAACTGACTGTAGAAGGCGGCAAAATCACCAAAGCTGACTGGAATGCTTTCAATGTTAAAAAAGCGGGCGATTTGAAGAAAAAAGTATCTGAAGACGGCAACTACGGCCTGGTAAAAATCGGCGGAGCGAAGTCCGAATGGCATGAACAGGCTGCTCTTGCTGAAGCTTACCTGATTGAAAAACAAGATCCTGCTGCTCTCACTGTAAATGCTGAAGGCAAAACAGATGCAATCTCCGGTGTATCCGTACACGTTAGTGATTTCGTTGGCGCGGCTCAGGCTGCACTTGCTGCCGGCCCTGCACAAGCAGGCCCATACAAAGATGGCGGATATACTGCTGAAGGTGAAATGGATGCTAAATCCGGCTGGAAGTCCACAGTAGCTCTCTCTGTTGCTAACGGCAACGTTGTAGCTGTTAATTTCAGCGGTGTGAATGCTGCAGGCGACGATAAGAAACAATATTCTGTAGATGGCAAATACGGCATGAAAGCCGGCGGCGCTGCTGCTGAATGGCATGAAGAAATCGCCCTTGCCGAGAAATACTTCCTTGAGAACAAAGGCGTAGCTCCTACCCTGGATGCTGAAGGTAAAACAGATGCAATCTCCGGCGTATCCATCCACGTTGGTGAATATTTCACACTTGCACAAAAAGCACTCGAAGGCGCGAAATAATTATTCGCTACCCTTTTGCAGCTAATCAGATGAATGAGGTGAGTTTCTCTTGAAGAAAATAGTCATTTTGGGCGGCGGCTACGGCGGCGTACTCACGGCTAAGAAACTGGCAAAGAAATTTAAGAACGACAAAGATGTAGAAATCAAACTGATCGACCGAAATCCATACCACACTCTTTTGACTGAGCTGCATGAGGTTTCTGCGAATCGCGCACCTGAGGATTCGATCAAAATTGACTTGAAGAAAATCTTTGCCGGCCTGAAGGTAGATGTTGTTCTGGACGAAATCAGCAACATTGATTTCAAGAACAAGAAGCTGAAGTCCGACAAAGCCACTTATGCTTATGATTATCTGGTCATCGGCACAGGAAGCAAGCCAACCTTCTTCGGAATCCCCGGAGCAGAAGAGAACACCTTCTCCTTCTGGTCCTATGATGATGCAGTTGCCTTGAAGCGTCAAATCCGCGACATGTACACCAAAGCTGCGAAGGAAAAGAACCCGGCTACACGCCGCGCTATGCTGACCTTCGTAATTATCGGTGCCGGCTTTACCGGCGTTGAGCTTGTAGGTGAAATGGCCGAGCAGCGCGATGAGCTCTGCAGAGAATTCTTCATCGATCCTTCCGAAGTGAGATTAATCGTGGCTGATATGGCTCCGAAGATCCTGCCTATCCTGCCGGATAAGCTGATCCAGAAAGCCGAAGCCCGTCTGCGCAAGCTGAAGGTAGAAATTGTTACAGGCGCCAAAATCACCGAAGTAGGCGCAGGCTCTGTTGCCCTCGGCGAGAAGAACATCGTGGATGCACAGACAATTGTCTGGACAGCCGGTGTTGAAGGCTCCGAAATTGTCGGCAACCTTGATGTTCAGCAGCAAGGCCGCAAACGTATTGTTACCAATGAACACCTTGAAAGTGTTGACCATAAGAACGTATACGTTGTAGGGGATAACATCTTCTTCATCCCTGAAGGCGAAGAACGTCCAGTTCCGCAAATGGTTGAGAATGCTGAACAAGCGGCTCCGGTTATCGCAGGCAATATCACTGCCGATATCAAGGGTACGCCTAAAAAAGCATACAAACCAGGCTTCCACGGCACCATGGTTTCGATCGGCAGCCGCTACGGTGTAGCGAACGTTGGTCTTCCGGGCAAGTTCTTCATGCTGACCGGCTTCATGGCTATGTTGTCCAAACATTTCATCAATATGTTCTATCTGTCACAGGTTGTAGGCTTCAATAAGGTCTGGACTTACATGATGCACGAGTTCTTCCATGTTGAGAACCGCAAGAGCTTCGTTGGCGGTTACTTCTCCAAGCGCTCGCCGAACTTCTGGCTCGTTCCGCTCCGTATGCTCCTTGGGGGAATGTGGTTATATGAAGGTATAGAGAAGATCCGCAAGATCTGGGTTGATCCGAATAAGATTTTCCTGATTCCTGCGGCTCCTTATGCAGACGCCACATCGGCAGCAAGTCAGGCTGTGGATGCAGTCAAAACTACCGTAGATGCCCAATCTGCCGCTTCCGCAGTATCCACTGCCAAAGAAGCTGTATCGGCTCTTCCGGTTCCAGGCTTCATTTATGATATCTCTAACTGGTTCATGGATCTCATGTTCTATAACCCGGATGGTTCTTACACCTTCCTGGCCAAATGGTTCCAAATCGGTATGGTCTGTGCCGAGATCGTCTTCGGTGTAATGCTGATCGTCGGTCTGTTCACAGCTATCTCTGCTATAGCTACGATAGGTATGGCGGTTATGATCTGGACCACCAAGATGGCAGCAACAGAAATGCTCTGGTATGTTGGGGCAGCGATTGCCTGCATCGGCGGTTCCGGCACCGTGTTCAGCCTGGATTACTATGTTCTTCCTTGGCTCAAGAAGCAGTGGAAGAGAATACCTCTGGTCCGGCGCTGGTATCTGTATACCGACTGATGAACCGGGTAACCGGTGGTTAAGAACTACATCCATTTATAACAGCAGCGTATGCACAAGCTGCGCTGCTGCAAGCTGAATAGGATATTCTTAAGAGTAATGTGTCCCTAGGACACATTACTCTCCTTGTTTAACGAGGTGAAAGTACATTTATATGTTCGTTTTCAACAAAATGGTTTTGTAGGGATAATCAGGGATTCGGTTCTATCCAGCAAAACCGACATGAAGGAGAGAAGCTTGTGAACCAAAAAATCGCCCAAGATACATTCCGGTTGCTTCAGGCTGAGATGTCTAAGATCGCCGGAATTCAGTTGTCTCTCTCTCCGGCAGAATGTGAGCAAATGCTCTCGGTACTGGAACGCCATGATCTGGAATATGACCGCAAAACCCATTTGCTAGGTATTTATACCATTCTTACCGTGGCAGCACAGCGCCATATGGAATGTGTCCCACATCATCCTGACCTGACCCGTAACATTTTGGATGGAGATTACCTGTACAGCTTCTATCTGCAGTTTGCAGTGAAATGCCGGGAGCTGGATCTGGTTGCCTACATGGCCCCTTCCATCAAAAAAATGCAGATCGCACGTTCAAATGGAGAGTTCACCGAACACAATCCGGCCCGGGAGTTGGATGAATTCCTCATTCAGGAGCGCAGACAACGAAGCCGTACCAGTAAAGCCATTTGACAGGTGGGAACATGAACGATGAAGCTGCATGAAGCCTTGAATATTGATCTGAATGAAATTAACCGTGAAATTAAGAATCTGGTCACCCATGATAAGGATGTTCCCAAAAAGTCGCAGCTGGCGCAGAGCATTCTCGAATTAACAGGCTCCGGCGGTAAACGCCTCCGCCCGCTGATGGTTATTGTCGGCAGCCGGTTTGGCCTGAGACCTGCCGGACGCCGAACTCTGCAATTATCCGCTGCGGCTGAATTTATCCATGTGGCCTCACTGATTCATGACGATATTATTGATAACGCCGAGCTGCGGCGGGGCGAGCCTGCGCTTCATATCAAGACAGGCATTCTATCCGCTGTTCATATCGGTAATTATATGTCTGCCCGCATCATTGAACTGCTCAGCAAGTACACCGGGGATAAGGACCGTTACGTTCACGATCTGTCCTCTGTCGCCACCTCCCAATTGTGTCTTGGCGAATATCAGCAATTAGAGCATGCCTTCGATTATGATCTTACGCTGGAGCAATATCTGGAGAAATCCCGTAACAAAACCGCGCTGCTAATGGCCACCTGCCTGCGGGTAGGCGCACTGTCGGCGGAGAGCAGCACAGAGACAGCCCAGCTCCTCTATGATTTCGGCGAAGCGCTGGGGATGTCGTTCCAGATCCAGGATGATATCCTGGACTTCACGCAATCGGCGGATGTACTAGGCAAGCCGGCCGGCAGCGATCTCCGCCACGGCCAGGTTACCCTTCCGGTGCTCTTTGCCTTAGAGGATGCCGAGCTTGCCCCTGTCATCCGCAGAATAGGCCCTGGCTCATCTCCCGCCGACATCGAACAAGTCCTGGAGCTGGTAAGGGGCAGTGATGCCCTAACCCGCTCAGAGGCCGTCAGCCAGGACTATCTGGCCCGGGCTGCTGCGATTGTGGAGCAGCTCTCCAGCTTCCCGGCGCATGCCGATCTGGAAACCCTGCTGCAGTACTTCGCTGGGCGTGACCGCTGAGCTCCGGACTGAATGGGTTATAGCCAGCGATGCTCTAACGCATTGTGGCCGTCAGCAGAGAATACCTGGCCAAGGCTGTTGCAATCGGTTAGCATCTGTAAGCTTTCGTACAATGCTTACGTAGCTCAGCTGTATTATGATGCTGCAAGCTCCACGCTGCTTTATTAGTTCATACTGTACGCTCCACCCTTCACACTATATGTATTAACACATATTAAGTAAACGAGCCTGAGTAAGGCTCGTTTTTTTGTTTTTTATCACACTTCGCCGCGCTAATTGTATTTTGTACAACTAAAGTCCCCTCTAATGAGCTGGCAGGTGCTTTAATTGCACTCTGTACACCTATTTAGGCTGGAATGCCCTCAAAAGCTACTTTTCATTATTTTAGTTGTACAGAATACATGTATCATACGAAATTAGCTTTTTGGATGTCTTTTAGTTGTACGAAATACACTTAACCGCCCACATCTCACCTATCCGCTAAATAGCGAACGCAGCGGAGCGTACGTGAGTGAGTTTAGCAGGGAGCTTTGGCTATTGGGGGTTGGGGTTCGGGGTTGTTTGCCGCCCAAAAAGAAGAAAAGCGCGAAGCTCTAAGCTTATTCGCGCTTTTTCTGCCTCCCCCCTCTGGGTAGGCCTGTTGTCTTTTTGAAGTTAATCCTGCCTGGGGGAGGTTAGGACGGAACGGAGAGGAATTTTGGAACTGGAGGAGCGGTAGCGTCCGCCTTTATATTTGGATTTCTACCTCGGCCAGCGGTTCTAATCAGGAAATCCAAATATAACAGCGACCGGAAGTCCAAACATTCCGCGCAGTGCAGCATCCCAACCTCCTTCCCCCCCCAACCTAATTAACGTAAAAATAATCAATCAGCGTACACAGCAAGATCACCATACTGATCACCTGATTCAAATTATAAGAAGCCACCTTCATCAGCTTGCGGTTAGCAGGCTTGATGATCTTGTGCTCCGTCATGAGCAGCACCGTAGCGATGCCGATGCCCACCAGATACATCCAGCCGAGATCACGCCAGACGTACAGGAACAGCAGCAGCATAACCATAATGAAATGCAGCCCTTTGGAGATCCGCAGCGCGTTCTCCAGGCCGAAGAAGCTCGGTATGGACCATAAGCCGTTCTTCCGGTCGAACTCAATGTCCTGAGTCCCGTAGATGATATCAAACCCGGCAATCCAGAGCATCACCACGGTTCCGATCACGAATGGCGTGAACGCGATATTCCCGGTAACCGCAAACCAGGCGCCAATCGGGGCCGAAGCAATCACGAAGCCCAGATACAGATGGCTCAGGAAGGTGAACCGCTTCGTATAAGAGTAGGATGAGATCAGTACAATAGCTACCGGGGACAGCACCAGGCAGAGCAGGTTCAGCATCCCGGAGGCCACAATGAACAGGGCATAATTGATGATAATGAACAGAATGACTTCCTTCTCTGCGAGCAGACGCTGCGGCAGATGCCGGTGGGCGGTTCGCGGATTATTGCCGTCGAAGGTGCGGTCTACCAGACGATTGAACGCATTCGCCCCGTTGCGTGCCCCAATCAGCGCGATTAGTCCCCATAACATCATATGGCCGGAAGGCCAGCCTCCCGCCGCCCAGACCATCGAGATGATGGCAAAAGGCAGTGAGAACAGCGTATGCGAGAACATCACCAGCTCGCTGAACATTTTCATTTTAAGCGCCGTATGTTTAAAAGCATTAATGATAACCATATTGTTAGGCCTCTTTCTCAGTGGATCGCTTGCAGCACTTCATGGAGTGCATCCAGCAGGGCATCGATATTACCGGAAGTGACCACAAGCGGCGGCTGGAAGGCGAGGACGTTGCGGCCTATACCGTTTTTGCCGATCAGGTATCCGCGGTCCTTCAGCTCCTCCAGCACATAGTCTGTCACCGCAGCGGCATCCTCAGTCTCCGAACCGGCCAGCTCGGCCCCCAGCATAAGTCCGCTGCCCCGTACGTCGGTAATCAACGCAGGGTAACGCTCCTGGAGAGCAAGCAAGCCTTGCTTCAGCTGTCCGCCGAGCACAGACGCACGTTCCGCCAGCCGCTCATCACGGATGTAGTCCAGCACCGCCAGCGCCGTAGCCGCTGAGACCGGATTCCCTCCGAACGTCGAGGCGGAAGGCTTGTTCAGCGATGCCGCAATCTCATCTGTTGTGGAAAAGGCAGCGATGGGCACTCCGTTCCCCAGCGCCTTGGCCATGCTGATAATGTCCGGCACGACGCCGAAATGCTCCATTGCAAACATAGCTCCGCTCCGGCCGTAGCCGGTCTGGATTTCGTCGTCAATCAGCAGTACACCGTACTGCTCAAGCAGCGCCTTCACCTCACGGAAATAGGACAGCGCAGGCATGACGATCCCGCCGTTCCCTTGAATCGGCTCCACGATCATGGCGGCAATGGTGTCTCCTTGGGCAGCGAGTACCTCCTTCAGATTCTTGATCGACTGCGCCGCCGCTTCCTCCAGCGTCAATTCCGGATGATACGGGCGTTTAATGAACGTAACATCCTCATCCAGGTAGGCATCGGTTCTCCACATTTGCAGCCCGGTCACACTCATGGTGAGGTTGGTCCGGCCATGCAGGCCAGCTTCCAGGGCGATGAAGCCTTTGCGGCCGGTATGCATCCGCGCCAGCAGCAGCGCCCCTTCATTCGCCTCCGAGCCACTGTTGACGAAGAATGTCCGGCGCAGCGCGCCCGGCAGCACTTCTTCCAGGCGTTCCGCCAAATCTACATTCGGCTGGGTCAGGTAGATCGGCGAAGTGTGCTGCAATTGCTGAAGCTGTGCTATCGTACGGGAAGTAATAGCCGGATTACAGTGGCCGCAGGCAACCACTGAGACTCCTGCGAAGAAGTCGGTGTATTCCTTGCCGTTCTCATCGTAGACATACTGCATGCTTCCGCGCACCAATTGCGGGGCATCCCGGTAAAAATGTGCGGTGCACGGGTAGAAATACTGCTTTCTTTTGGCAGCTACCGCTTCTCTTCCAATGATGACGCTCTGTTCCATGTAAATCCCTCACTTTCAACTGCTGATAATTCAAGATGACTAGTTTGTGAAAAAAGGTACTTATAATTGCGCCATATGCCCTATTATACTCTCCTCGGCGTTATTTTAAAATTGAATTATTAACATTAGTTGAATTGCAGTGAACCGAGGGTGTATCCCGCATAGACCGGCTTCAGCCCGCCCAGCAGTTCCTCCTCCGGCTTCGCCCCATCCATCGCAGCCTGATAAGCAGCAATAATGGCGCGCAGCTCCTCTATGCTGTATGTCGCACCTTCAATCCGGAAGCTTGTAATTCCCAGGCCGTTCATTTCACCCAGCATCGGGAGATAACATAGCTCCTTAGCGAACAGCAGATGGCAGCGGCCATATTGGTCACGGTAGACCGGGTTCTCGCCCTTGTCGGTCTTGAGCACCAGCACTTCATTGCGGACATACTGGTTGTCTTCCTCCCCAATCGGCTCCATCACCTCTGTATTCTCGAACAGATCATGCTCCATATACATCAGAGCAGGCGTTCCGTGAACCACAACCTCCAGCGGCAAGTCACTGTGCGAGGTGAAGGAGGCGAAATGCTCCAGCGTCATCTCCGGCGAAACGGTCAGCTTCGTCAGGCCCAGTCCGGCATACAGTCCGGCTGACAGATGGTTGTATACATTCAGATTGGCATCGCCCATCATCGGGTAACCGGTGCCACGGTAGCGGCGGATCGCTCCCAGGTTCGTAATGATCAGGCCGTCAATCGGCAGCCGTTCCCCGTTCAGCAGATGATCATATTGGTCGAAATGCAGCTCGTTCATCATCCGCGGCAGACCCAGATATAGCTTGGTATGGCCTTTTACCGCTCCAAGATCCTTAATATCCTGCTTCGTAAAAGGACGGTCCGGCTCAAACACATCGCCCGGCAGATACAAGCTGTCTACTCCCATCTCCAGTACGAGACGCGCCTGCTCCATATTATTCACACGCACTGCCAGCTCAGGCTTGATAAGGGTACTGCGTCTGTCTTCAGCCATTCGTGCCCGCAGTTCAGTCACCCGCTCTGCAGATAGCTCACGCTCGGCAGTCGGCGTACTGAACACTTTGCCGGTACTGTAGAACTTGCCTGTTCCCTCATAACGGCGGTTGATATTCGACAGTCCCGGTCTGCCAAAAGCATACGCCGTGGAGAAATCACGCTTACGGTTGTTATACAGCTCTTTGGAATCCTGGGTCCGGTCGAAGCCCAGCGGATCATCGATATAACGGTCAATCGCATCGCCATAGCTGTTGGACAGCATCACCATGAAGTCTTTATCGCGCATACGGCCTTCGATTTTGAAGGAAGTAATGCCCGATTCAATCAGCTCCGGAAGATGCTCATACATGAACATATCCTTCACCGCCAGCGGATATTCCGCAGGGAAGACATAGCCGTCACGTTTGATCCGGTAATCCCAGCGGCAAGGCTTCATGCATTTGCCCCGGTTACTGCTCATCCCGAACACCTGGGAGCTGAAATAACAGTTCGCCCCGTGGACAGAGCACATATCGCCATGGATGAAATACTCCAGCTCCATACCGCTCTGGCGTCCCAGCAGCTTCGCAGTCTGCAGATCCATCTCCCGCGAGGTAACCACCCGGCTGACGCCCAGCTCCTTCAGCGCGTGGATCATCTCCAGATTATGCACATTCATCATGACGGATGCGTGAACCGGCAGATTCAGCCCCATCTCGCGGATCAATTCCAGCACCGCCATATCCTGCACGATCAGCGCGTCCGGTCGGGCCGTGTCCAGGAAGCTAAGGTACGCTCTGGCCTCTTCCACATCCTCTTCGCTGAACAGATTGTTGACCGTGATATATACTTTTTTGTCCATACTATGAGCGATATTCAGGGCTTCGATAATCTCTTCATGACTCAAGTTGTAGCCCTTGCGCATCATTCTCATGTTCAGCACCGGACCGCCGAAATACACCGCGTCACACTTCGATTCAATAACAGCCTTGAAGATCTCGAAGGTTCCCGCAGGTGCCAGTAACTCTACTTCCTTACCATTAAAATAACGTGCCATTCCCGTATCCCCCTAAATGTCTTACAATAATACAACTGCAACTCCCAGTACAACGAACATAGCAACAAAAAGCGTATCCGCCGCGCCCCACCTGAGCCGGTGATACCGGCTGCGCGGCGCATCCATGCGGAAGCCCCGGGCTTCCATGGAATAGATCAGGTCCTGGGCGCGCCGGAACGCACTGGCGATAACCGGGACCAGCAGCGAGACAAGCATCCGCGCCTTCTCCTTCAGCGGCAGCTCCTTCAGATCCGCTCCGCGCGAGGCCTGCGCCTTAAGAATAATCTGCGCCTCATCCAGAATCGTCGGGATGAAGCGGAGCGCGATGCTGATCATCAGCGTAATCCGGTCCGGTGACAGCCGGAGCTTCTTAAGCGGGGCCAGCACTCCCTCCAGCCCCTGATTCAGCTTGGCGGGTGTCGTCGTGAAGGTCAGTAGGGCTGTGAAGGTCAGCAGGAATAACATGCGGATGACAGAAAATGCTCCCATCCGCAGGCCGCCCGCATGCAGCGAGAACGAGCCAAGCGACCATAGCACCTCCCCTTCCTTCACGGACAGCGCCTGTACGATGAAGATGAACAACATCAGATAACGCAGAGGCTTCGCAGCCTTGATGAAATATTTCAGTGGAATGCGGGTCGTCGCCATCACCACGATGGAGAAGACCGCAACCAGCCCGATTGATATCCACGAAGTAGACAGCAGGATGATGGCTACATAGAGCAGCATCCCGGTGATTTTGGACCGGGCATCCAGCTTATGGACCCAGGAGCCCGTATCAATGCTGCGTCCCAGCAGCAGACGCTCATTCATGGCCATTCCCCATTTCTTCCGTGCCGGAGACATTCAGCGTGCGGCGCTCTTCCAGCAAGGCCGCAAGCCGCCCCGCGAGGCCCTCCGCTGTAAGGAGCGGTTTCTCGCCGCTAAGACCGAAGCGCTCAGCGGCAGCTTGCCAGTAACGCAGAGACTGCGGAACCCGCAGTCCGCAGCGCTCCAGAATCGCCGGATCAGCGGCCAGCTCGCCGCCACTGCCCTGGAAGGCGAGCTCCCCATCCTTAAGCAGCACCCAGTTGTCGGCATACGGCAACAGTTCATCCATCCGGTGCGTCACGATGATGATCGTCCGGCCCTGCTCGCGGCACAGCCGCTCCAAGAGCGCGATCAGCTCCGCGCGGCTTACCGGGTCCAGGGTGGCTGTCGGCTCATCCAGCACCACAATGTCCGGGTCCATTGCCAGCACGGAAGCGATAGCCGCCTTGCGCATCTGTCCTCCGCTGAGCCGGAAGGGATTGCGCTCCAGCAGCGCCAGATCCAGCCCCATGTCCGTCATCGACTTGCGGGCCCGTGCCTTGGCCTCCTCCAGACTGACTCCGAAGTTCAGCGGCCCGAAGCAGAGATCCTTCTCCACCGTATCTTCGAACATCTGCTGCTCCGGGAATTGAAAGACGAGGCCTACCCTCCGCCGCAGCGGAAGCAGCCTCGGTGATTTCTCCCCAGCAGTTATCGTTACATCCAGCACCTGCACCGTGCCTTCCGTCGGCTTAAGAATGCCATTGAACAGCTGGAGCAGTGTAGATTTGCCGGAGCCGGTAGCTCCGGCAATGCCGGTCAGCGAACCCTCGGCAATCTCCAGATTAATCCCGTGCAGCGCCGTCTGCTTCCACATACTGCGGTCGGCATACGTGTAGCTTACTTGCTGTAGTTGTATTGCCATAGTGTGTCTATAAGCTCCTTTTCGCTGGCGGGTACATCCACCGTAATTCCCCGGCTCTCCAGTTCACGGGCTAGCTGCCAAGTATAAGGCTCCCGCAAATGACACTTCTCCAGCAGCTCCGCATCACGGAACAGCTCCGCAGGTGATACATCTGCCGCAATGCTTCCCCCGTGCAGCGCAAGCACCCGGTCCGAAGCCAGAATCTCATCGGCATCATGGGTAATCAGCAGAATCGTGTAGCTGCCCGCGGCCTGCATGTCCCGCAGAATCCCCATCAGCTCATCGCGGCTGCCTTCGTCCAACATAGAAGAGGCCTCGTCGAAGATGACGATGCCTGGCTTCATGGCGAGAATCGAGGCGATGGCCACTCGCTGCTTCTGCCCGCCCGACAGCTCTCCGGGATGCTTCGACAGCAGATGGCCAATCCCGAGCTTACCAGTATAGAATTCAAGCCGCTCCTTCATCTCTTCGTAGGATAGGCACTGGCCCTCCAGGCCGAAGAGAATATCTTCTTCCACCGTCTGACCGATGAACTGGTTATCGGGGTTCTGGAAGACCATTCCGATGCATTGCCGGATGGACTGAACCGTCTCTTCCTGCAGCGTATGTCCGCAGACAGAGATCTGGCCGGCGCTCTTCGGGAGCAGCGCATTCAACAGCTTGACCAGGGTCGATTTGCCGCAGCCGTTAGGCCCCACAATACTCACCCATTGGCCCTGCGGGATCGACACATTGATATCATGGAGAATCGGATGCTCCGGGTCATAGCCGAAGGATACTCCCTCAAGGGCAATCACTGCCGGCTTCTCACCGGCTTTTGTATCGTTGTACGCTTGGTTCATGTTACTCATCCTTCCGCAGCTAGTGACCCGGTCCGTTCAGGAACTCTTCAAACAAGGATATTTTGGATAGCGAGTCAACCACATACCGGACGGCGAAGCCGACAGCAATGCCCGTAATAATACCGGTAATCAGCAGCACCGGCAGGTAATAGAAAATACTCGTTGAATTGAAAACGAACGAGGCTGCCAGTAGCTGCCCCGTATTGTGAGCCAATCCGCCTGCAATGCTAATGCCGATGACACTGAACTTTCTGCGGCCAAGCTTCACCAGCGCGAACATCACGATGAAGCTGAACAGGGAGCCGAACAGGCTGAACAGCAGGCTGGACAGCGTACCGAGCAGGAAGGCGGTCAGCAGTGTCTTCAGGATCACCAGAACCAGGACATCCCGTCCGCGCAAAAAGTAAATACAGGTCAAAATCATAATATTGGCGAAGCCCAGCTTCGCCCCGGGCATGAGCCCCACTCCAGCCAGCGGGATCTGCGCCTCCACAATACTCAGCACCACAGCAACGGCAGCGAATATAGCGATAATTACGGTCCGCTTCAGAGCTGTAGCCGATTCACTACTGGACATAGCCATCTACTTCATCCTCCCCGGCCGCACTTGCAATCTCAACCAATACCCGGTGCGGAAGACAGACGATGGTCTGCTTGGGCAACGTGATGAATCCGAAGCCAAGACATACCTTATCGGGACAATCCGCATCAAACATCTCGACCCCGTAATCATGCACCTTCAGAATGTTATAGCCCCGTTCGGTGCGGACCTCAATAGTCTGCTCTTCTTTGGTAAGGGTTATCGTTTTGAATAACTTACCATCTACCGTGATGTTGGCCTTGAGTTCTTTGCCCGGCCCACCTTTATCAGCATCGTTTGACAGCCATCTTGGCACGAGAAAAGCGAGCGCAGCAATCAGAACGATAGAAATCAGCAGCACATCTGCGCGTTTCATAGAAATCTCCCTTATTTTTTAATTAAAATCCAGACTTAATAATTATAACGGTCTGCCCTCAATCCTTCAATGAATGTAGTCGTTAATTGTCGCAATTCCATGTCAGTTCACAAAATAGGCACGCAAAGCTGAAGCGGATCCTCCATAAACTGGATAGTATCCGCTTCGGCAAGGAATATAAGGATAATGCAATCATTTATAGAATTACCCGGCTTGGACGGGCTGAGCACCCTTACGGGCTTCCGGATTCCGGCCGAAGTACCCCAGGAACAGTCCGGCGAATTCAGGGTCCCACTGACTCCCCCTGCCCTGCTCCAGAATATTCAGCGCCCGCTCATGGTCCATCCCTTTCCGGTAAGGCCGGTCGGACGTCATAGCATCATAAGCATCCGCCACAGCGATAATCCGGCCGTGCAACGGAATATTCATACCGGCAAGACCATCCGGGTAGCCCCGGCCGTCATAACGCTCATGATGCGAGCGGACGCCGCCCAGATAGGGTGCCATTTTGTCCGCCGGTTCAATCTGCCGCAGAATATTCTCTCCCAGCACAGTATGACTCTGAATCTGGAGGAATTCCTCATCCGTTAAGGCTTCTTCCTTGAACAGGATGCTGTCTCTCACCCCGATCTTACCAATATCATGCAGCAGCGCTGACTTGCGCAGATCATCCAGCTCCTGCCCCCTCAGTCCGGCCAGCTGTCCGATAATCACCGAATACTCCGCTACACGGAGCGAGTGTCCTGCCGTATAGGAATCGCGGGCGTCCAGCGCCACGGCAAGGGTGGAGAAGTAGCTGTCCAGCAGTTGGCGGCTCTGCTGCTCCCGCGCCTGCAGCCCCCGGACCATCATGTTAAAGCCCGCCACCAGCTTCGAGAACTCATCGGAGTACTCATCCTGCACCTGGACCAGATTCCCGTCCTTCACCTGGTTCATCGCCTGATACAGCTCATGGATCGGATGCTGTACGCTGTTCGTCAGCAGCCAGGCCGCAATGGAGGAGAACAGCGTGCCGATCAGCATCACCATCCCCGCCCAGGCCCAGTAGCTCTGAAGTCCGACGACAACTATCGAATCCCCTTCACCGTTCATACGGATATGCGTGGCCATAATAAACAGGAACAGCGGGAAGGTGCCGATCAGCATACAGCTTACCAGGAATTTGGGGCGTATCGGCACGAACACATGGCCCTCCAGGGAAAAATCCACACCATACTGCTCCAGTGCACGGTTCCTGAATTCCTTGATCAGCGGAATAATGGAGGTGCAGGTCAGGAAGAATTCAATAAGGGAATGCATACAAGCCACAAGCACTGCGCAGCACATCGCCAGAATCAGATAGAAGTACGGAAACGTGACCCAGCCAGAATTGATCATCCACACCGACAGCAGCAGAGCCGGAACGGATAAGCCGAGCAGATGCGGCCCCATAATCCGCTGTATAGCCCGTTTGGGCAGCAGGTGCGTGTGCAGATATGCTTCTTCCAGCATAGACAATGCGGCATTCTCCTGAACCAGCGCAGCCCGTACGGGCCTGATCTGTCTGAGAAAGACAGTAATCTCAATAGAGGCCATTATTACGAAAGAACAAGCAAGCACCAGCAAGAGGCGGTAATATTCAACCCGGCTGATCTCCAGGGAAGATAACATAAGCAGACTCCCGACCGCGAGTACCGCTACAGCTGAGCCGAAGATATAGTTCCGGATCTGATTTCTCAAAAAGCTTCTGTATAGTCTCATCTGTCCCCTCATCCCCATCCGGCCTCAGCCCAATATACAGTTGCATTTATGTAAAGACCATGCTATAATAAAATAATATTTGTTTTCGAGTATGTTTATCCCCATCAAGAAGATGTCAGGCCGATGAATCACTTCTCTATATTATCGGCGGTTTGGACACAATATCTTACGTTTTCTTGCAGTACTTATCCCTTTTATGAGACTAAATTCGAACATAGCATTCCGATTCACACTGGCGCGGCCACGGAGCCGCAAGGACAAAAGAGAGGTAGGGCTTTTGTCGTATTGGAAGGATTATTCTCGCCACACGGCTGCTGGAAATAACAAGGAATAACGACACCCGTCTTGCTCACAGACGGCGGGGGATTAATATACCGATAAGACATGGCTGGCTGCTTCTCTGTTCTTCAGGGAAAGGCCCCATGTGTGGAACATAATTAGCGCCCGATAACCGCTGTCAGCGGATATCGGGCGCGTCTACGTTCTACGGACTTTTTTACCGTATAGATTCAGCGGCAGCCGGACTGTGTACATAACGTTCCACGAATTCGCCTACTGTGCGGATGTATGTGCTTTTATCCGTATCATAGGCAAGACCATGCCCCGCTCCATGCACCACCAGTTGCTCCTTCGGACTCCGGCAGGCCTCATACAGCTCATTCATCATTGCATAAGGCACGAACTTATCCGCATCCCCGTGGATGAACAGAATCGGCACCTTGGCCTTGCGAACCTGCTTCAGCGCAGACGCCTCCCCGAAGAAATAACCGGCCTTCATCCGGGTCACCAGACTGGCCACCGGCACAAACGGGAAGCTCGGCAGATGGTACATCCGCTTCAGCTGATAGGACAGCTGGGCCTTGACCGAGGTATAACCGCAATCGGCGACAATCGCCTTGACCTGCGGAGGAAGCTCCTCGCCGGACGTCATCAGCACCGTGGCTCCGCCCATAGATACACCATGCAGTACGATTTGCGCGTCCGGACCATTCTCCTGCAGAACGAATCCGATCCATTTCAGATAATCCCGTCGTTCCGGCCAGCCAAAGCCGATATAATCTCCTTCACTTTTCCCGTGTCCCCTGGCATCAGGCAGCAGCACATTGTACCCCAGGTTCTCATAATAGTTCTTGGCGGTCGCTCCCATATCCTTGGCCTTCCCGGAATAACCGTGGGCAACAATGACCGTCCGTCCGGCAGCACGCTCTGACGCCAGATAATAGCCTTGCAGCTTGAGCCCATCCTCAGAGACCAGCTCTACCTCACGGAAGGTCTGCCGGGACACCCACTCCGCTCCTTCTCCCCACGAGGCTCCGGCCACCGGCGGCGGATCGATCTTAAGGTCTGGGGTCTTGGCCAGGAATTCCTTAGGGGCCCGTTTAATGGCTACTCCATAAAAATAGAATCCGGCATACCCCACCCCTCCGGCCACCACGATCAGCACCACAAGCAGGTATATCATCCACATCAACGTTCCTCCTTCAGTAAGCAACCATATTAATTTGAGCCTAGTATAGCATGGGAGTACGGCCAACTAAAAATACGGCTGAGGCGCAAACTTCAACTCCATTGTACTCTGCAAGACTCTTGAAAGAAGCAGGTGGACTCTATTTAGCACACTCGCCTTCCCGCAGCAGATTGCATGTATGCTGTTTTCCACATACATTTGATCCGCTGACTCTCTCATCGGCACATTGTATATTGTTTTTCGCATACATTTGGTCCGCTGACTCTCTCACCGGCACATTGTATATTGTTTTTCGCATACATTTGGTCCGCTGACTCTCTCACCGGCACATTGTATGTTGTTTTTCGCATACATTCTGTATCCGGGCACTTATTTCCAATAAAAAAAAGAGCTGCTTTCAGGAGAACATCTTCTCCGAAAGCAGCCCTGGTCAAATTACAGGATCATCGTTTGTTTATATAAATCTCAGTTCCGGTCACTCATTTACGTTTGCTGTTTCTGGTGGTTCTTCTAAGAATCAAGCCCAGACCAGCGAGTGCCAAACCGGCAAAATAATAAGGCGCAGGACTGGATTCGCCCGTCTTCGGCAAGGTTCCATCCACAGGCACACCGCCTAGAGGAACCTCATCATCAATAAGGACTACATCGGGTGCCGGTTCTGCTGAAGGCGTTGGCTCCGGTGTTGCTGCTATTTGCGCAACCGCAACAGCCGGTGTCGGCGTCGGCACTGTTGTAGCTATTGGAGTTGCTACAGGTCCAAGCGGCAGCGGATCATCATTCACAACCACATCATTGCTCACGATAAATCCGATAATCGGAGTCGGCGTAGGCACTGGAGGGAAACTGAACGGCGGCGATGTTGGCGCTGGCGTTGTTACTGGTGTTGGATCTGGTGTCGGTGTCGGTGTCGGTGTCGGCGTTGGTGTCGGCTCTGGTGTCGGTGTCGGCGTTGGTGTCGGCTCTGGTGTCGGTGTCGGCGTTGGTGTCGGCTCTACCGTCGGTGTTGGTGTCGGCTCTACCGTCGGCGTTGGTGTCGGTTCTACCGTCGGTGTCGGTGTTGGCTCTACCGTCGGTGTTGGTGTTGGCTCTGCCGTCGGTGTTGGTGTTGGCTCTGCCGTTGGCGTTGGTGTCGGTTCTACCGTCGGTGTCGGTGTTGGCTCTACCGTCGGTGTTGGTGTTGGCTCTGCCGTTGGTGTTGGTGTTGGCTCTGCCGTTGGCGTTGGTGTCGGTTCTACCGTCGGTGTCGGTGTTGGCTCTACCGTCGGTGTTGGTGTCGGCTCTACCGTCGGTGTCGGTGTTGGCTCTACCGTCGGTGTTGGTGTTGGCTCTGCCGTTGGCGTTGGTGTTGGCTCTGCCGTTGGCGTTGGTGTCGGTTCTGCCGTTGGCGTTGGTGTCGGCTCTGCTGTCGGCGTTGGTGTTGGTTCTACCGTTGGTGTTGGTGTCGGTTCTGCCGTTGGCGTTGGTGTCGGTTCCGCTGTCGGCGTTGGTGTTGGCTCTGCCGTTGGTGTTGGTGTCGGCTCTGCCGTTGGCGTTGGTGTCGGTGTTGGTTCTACCGTCGGTGTTGGTGTTGGCTCTGCCGTTGGTGTTGGTGTCGGTTCTGCCGTTGGCGTTGGTGTCGGTACCGCCGTTGGCGTTGGTGTCGGCTCTGCCGTTGGTGTTGGTGTCGGCTCTGCCGTTGGTGTTGGTGTCGGCTCTGCCGTTGGCGTTGGTGTCGGTCCCGCTGTTGGCGTCGGTGTCGGTACTGCCGTTGGCGTTGGTGTCGGTACTGCCGTTGGCGTTGGTGTCGGTACTGCTGTTGGTGTTGGTGTCGGTACTGCCGTTGGCGTTGGTGTCGGTACTGCTGTTGGTGTTGGTGTCGGTACTGCCGTTGGTGTTGGTGTCGGTACTGCCGTTGGCGTTGGTGTCGGTTCTGCCGTTGGCGTTGGTGTCGGTACTGCTGTTGGCGTTGGTGTCGGTACCGCTGTTGGCGTTGGTGTCGGAACTGCCGTTGGTGTTGGCGTCGGCACCGCTGTTGGTGTCGGTGTTGGCTTCACCGTTGGCGTTGGTGTCGGCTTCACGGTCGGCGTTGGTGTTGGCTTCACGGTCGGCGTCGGTGTTGGCTTCACCGTTGGCGTTGGTGTCGGCTTCACAGTCGGCGTTGGTGTCGGCTTCACAGTCGGCGTTGGTGTCGGCTTCACAGTCGGCGTTGGTGTTGGCTTCACAGTCGGCGTTGGTGTCGGCTTCACGGTCGGCGTTGGTGTCGGCTTCACAGTCGGCGTTGGTGTCGGCTTCACGGTCGGCGTTGGTGTTGGCTTCACGGTCGGTGTCGGCTTCACGGTCGGCGTTGGTGTCGGCTTCACGGTCGGCGTTGGTGTTGGCTTCACGGTCGGCGTTGGTGTTGGCTTCACGGTCGGCGTTGGTGTCGGCTTCACGGTCGGCGTTGGTGTCGGTTTTACAGTCGGTGTTGGCTTTGGAGTTGGAGTGCACACAGGTGTAGGTGACGGTTTTATGGTCGGTGTTGGCTTCACTGTAGGTGTAGGCGTTACCGTCGGTGTTGGCTTCACTGTAGGTGTTGGCGTTACCGTCGGTGTTGGCTTCACTGTAGGTGTTGGCGTTACCGTTGGTGTTGGTTTCACAGTCGGTGTTGGCGTTACCGTTGGTGTTGGTTTCACTGTCGGCGTTGGTGTCGGTGATGGACTAGGTGTCGGCGTTGCGGTCGGCGTCGGACTCGGCGGCGGCCCCTCTCCCTCGTACAATCCCAGGTGCATCTCTACCCCGCCGCTAAAAGATTTTGCAATCAGGGTTCCGTACAGCTCTGCTCCGGCATAATGAACATCCGCTCTAGGTGCGAGGATCGTCCCGAAGAATGAGGTATAAGCGATATTCACCTCAGAAGCTTCGTAAAAGTTGAACAATACCTGACTGGCTCTGCCGTTATTCATTGAAAAGCTCGGCACATTGACTGTAGACCCGCTTATATTAATAATCAGCGTAGCGTTCTGTGCAATGTTGAATTCGATATAGTTGGTCTTCGCCAGTGTCGAGGCATCCAAATGAACTACATTGAAACGATCCGGTGCACTTATCTTGAGCTGTCCATAATGATTATCGCCAATCTCATTCGTGTCGGCCAAGGCCCCATACTCTGTGGATCGGGAGATCAGAGCTTGCTGCTCGGCTGCAAAATCAATCGGGCTGGCATTTTTCTTCCCGCCTTTGATGTTGACACCAGGCTCATTGGCTGTAAAGCTATCCCCAAATACCACATTTCCATAGATCTCTCCACTGCCTAAATGTACAAAATTCTTACCGGCCACAAGTACATCCGTCGGCGAAGCATCCCTGTATGCCCTGGCTACTCCGTATCCTCCGGAGAGGGTAATGTTCCCCGCCGCTGCCAGGCGGCCTTCAATCTGGTCATTGGCTTGTTTAAAATCCCCGAGGATAAAAGCATTAAAATTCCCTGCAACCCCCAAAACCGGTGTTGGCGTATACGGCACCCCTGAAGCTGCTCTAACATCCGTCCCCCACGTAAAGGCACTGGATAGGGTCAATAGGCCTGCCATAAGGATGGCAGCTGTTTTACGTACTCTTTTCTTCAATAGTCCACACCTCCTAGTTACTATTCTATGAATCTGTCACGCGACTATAACAACAAAAAGACCGCCACGAAGGGTTAGCTTCACGGCGGCCGGACGACCCTAGCCTCAACTTTAGAGACAGTAGATTCCTGACTTTGCGTCCCGTTCTTTCGATACGGTTTGCGTTTGTACATGATTTCGGTATGCAATTAAGATTTGCTTATGTAAGATCATTGTTGAGTCTATGACATTTGTTACTTTTGTACTAATTTCAGTTTATCCGCTCCCCCACCCTGTTGTCAATCCATTCCCAGTATATTTTTTGAAATTATTTTTGCGAAGATTCCTCATTTAACCCTTTTATCATAAGGCTTCAGGGGCGAATCTTTTTTTATATGCTGACGAAAAAAGTCGAGAAATCAGAGGATTGGCTGTAGCCGTTTATCTCTCTTACCTATAATAATATCAATTTATATTATTTAAATTTGATGCATTTGTCCTATTTTATCGCCTTCAGACCCCTCCTACTCATTGTCTGCTCCTGTTCAATGCAATTTTACCTATTTACAGGCACCTCAGCTCGAAAAAAAAGTGCCGCCCATAGGGACGACACCTGCTAATAGACTTCATATATTTTGAATAAAATGTCGCCTAGGCAGACCCGAACAGCTGAACCCAGCCAATCATCGATACCCAGAGCGGAACACTTAGAATGATCCCGAATACCAAACCACGGCGGAGGCTTCCTTCACGACTCATTGCCATTCTCCTTTGAGCTGATTTATTTTTCAATCTTTAATATTTCAATTTTAATATAAAATAATTCATCTTATTTTTTTGTGAAATATATCACATTATTTGAGTTAATTTATAAAACCCATTGATTATTTTTTGAAGGATGAGTTACAATGCGAATATACGTTCTCTTCGAGGGGTTGAGAAGGATGCAAAGAGCAGAGAGCCAGGACAACCTGCTGGTCAAATCTTATATTTTGCTGCCGCTTATTCTATCCGCCTTCGAGCGCGATGCTTCTGCTATAGCCTCTGAGCTGCGCACGCCTGCACCTTATCTGGAGGTAATCCAGTCGGCCGCTCATGCCGCTTCTGCCGATCTGCGGGAGGTCCGTGCCGGAATGCGCGCACGTGGTCTGAAGGTCTATGAGCAGCAGCGGCTGGAGACGGGTGTTGAAGCCAAATTTGTCTGCAGGGGCTATCACGAACGGATGCTGCTGCTGGATGATGTGATTGCCGCCCAGGCCACTCTGCATATGCGCAGATATCTGGGTATGGAGAAGATGGAGCAGCGCTAACAAAGAAGCCTGCCGCAAGCGGCAGACTTCTGCATTAAATGATCGCCCGGATGCGGCTACATTAACAACGTCCAATACCCCAATGTGCCGCATATCACCACCACAGCTACCGGGTACAGGATTCTCCGGCTTACCTGATCCCTGAACGCAAGAAACAAACAAAGCATACAAAGCCATGCAATTAGAAGGCTTCCCATCTATTATGCATACGCTCCTTCCCGGCATTTCTGCCCCTCTCCAGCGGTAGACCGCCTCAGAGCACAACTCTCCTTATATATAGGAAGATTTCCCGCCGAATATCCCAATTATACCAGCTGACAGCCAATCTGGAGCAATTTTTCTTCACATTGCCGTCAAGAAATTCACAATTCCTCTTCCAGCACAGGATATTCCCAGAAACCCAGACGTCCCTTAGCAGGTATGGGATGTACCAGCGGAACAACCTCCTCCAGCATCCAGGCATACCTTCCTTCGGCATAATTGCCGAATACATATTCATTGCCGCCCGGCCAGCCTTGCTGCGCAAGCTCCGGCGTCACCTCACAGCAATCCGCAATGCGGCTGACTGCAATGATCTTGCCGGTTGGCAGGTTGTCCGCAGTGTAACCGTAACGTGCCAGCAACGACTGATACGGCTCCGTCCGGCAGATCGCCTTATTCACCTGCATCCCGGCATGAATGGCTAACTCTCCCCGCTGGGCGGTCCGCCAGGTCCGGGTTTCGATTTGTTTTTCTCCCAGCGCAATTAACGTGGCCCACGGCTGGCGAATGGTTAGGCATTTCATAATGCAGCTTGCCTCCTCTGTTGAACACCTTTTTACTCAGAATGACTATGGCCTTCTATGGGAAACATTAATAGCTAAGAAGGGGGACTGACGAACTATGGGTAACGGATTAGATCAAGGGTACGGGGTATTAAAATGCAAATTATCCAATGAGAATACCATATATAAGCTAGGTGTCAAAAATAATCATGTCCAGGTACTGGTTGAGGTTGAAGGTGATATTAATAAAAAGTACAGGGTGGCTATCAATATCAGATCAAGCGCAAAAGCGGAACATTTACCGGAGGACACCGCAAATCAGGTGCTTTATTATGTGGGCGAACATTTCAAAGCGGAAGAAACGGCCCGTTGGCTCACGCTTGAATCCGGCTTCACGAAGATCACCAGGCATAACCGGAGCCTTGCCCTTGATTATATCAGGGGAAACCTGGTGATTCCCAGTAAGATGGTAGCTCTGCCTAATACGAACCGGAATGAACCCGAAAACAGCGATCCCCGCAACAATCTTTATGATAAAATCACCTCTTATCTCAAGGAGGCACAGCAACAGGATGCAACCCTGTACGTATTCGGCGAGCCTTGGGGACCAGAAGAGGATAAGCCCGATAAGTACTTCGGCTTCTCCCCTGGGCAGGGCGTTCATAATATTCATATGAACCAAGGCAATGCGGGCGGGTACGCCAGAGAAAATGGCACATGGCAAGACGGCGGCGTCCTTATTCATTTCGAGAATGAACACAGATGGGTGGCTATCTTCCTGGCCTTCCAGTCCCAATCCTGGTGCACTAACGACCAGGGAGATGCCACCAAGCCGGTTAGTGAATGTAATCATACCAATGCTTAAGGCCAATAAAAAACGCGGTCCCCAGAACCGGAAGGCCGCGTCAAGCTTAATTCATAAGAATGCTGGTGAAGGGAATTGAACCCCCGGCCTACGCATTACGAGTGCGTTGCTCTACCCCTGAGCTACACCAGCGAACAGGCTTTGCTGTCCTGCCAAACACAAAATATTATAACTCTTCCAGCGGAAAACGCAACCCCTTTTTCCGCTGGCTGCTGTGTCATCAGCCCTGCATCAGCCCTAGCCCGCGGAAATAATCCAGTGCGAGCTTAGCGCTTGCAAGAGAAGATACCTCATATGCCTCTTGCTCCACAATATAATAGAGAATTCCGCTCTGCTCCGCGATCTCGAAGACGCTCCGGAAATCGACCTCTCCCTTTCCGAGATCAGTCTCCTCATTGTCTGCTCCGAAGTCCTTAATGTGAACCAGCGGAACACGGCCGGCGTACCGCGACACATAATCAACGGGCCGGGCTCCCCCCCTGTATACCCATCCCAGATCAAACTCAGCCAGCATATGCTCGGCAGGAATCTGCTCCAGCCAGATATCGATGACCGCCTTGCCGTCAACCTCTTTGAATTCATAATCATGGTTGTGGTAGCCGTACTGCATCCCCGCCGCCCGGACCATTGCGGAAGCCTTCTCCAGGAATGGAATGATTCTCGTTACATCCTCTATGGAAGGGTTCGGCGGAAGCGGTGCCGACGGGGTGATCATATATTGCAGTCCGAGCTCTACACCGTATTCAATCTCTTTGGCTAATGCCTGCTCCATCTTATCCAGACTGCTGAAGTCCAGGCCTACATGCGCCGAAGGGGCCGCCAGGCCAAGTTCATCCAGCTTACGGCGCAGTTCCCCTGCAGATACACCGAAATAACCGGCGAATTCCACTGCCTGGTACCCCATCTCTGCCACCTTGGCCAGTGTGCCGAGGAAATCGCGTTCCGTCTGGTCACGCAGTGTATACATTTGAATTCCGATCTGCTGTGCTGCTTCTGTCATTAAGAATCCGCTCCTTATCGGTTGATTCTGATTAGATACTATTGTGGTTACTCTCCCTGTAGCTTGCGCTCCACAGATTCCAGCTTGCTGCGGCTGGTCGAGGTCTTGTCGCGCCGGTCATCGATCTTGAGTGAGGTTGAGACTCTCTGTGCCCCGGCGGTAAACGGCGACTCATGCAGCGCTTCTACCGCAGCCAGAATCCGCGCTACCGGTCCCTCAATAATTGTACCCATAGAAGTTAGCTCATAGGTAATGCCCTCCACCGTCTGCAGCACACGCTGCATCTCGGCCACATAGCTGCTGAGACTGGTGCTGCCTGTCCCGATCGGAATAACGGTCACTTCGCCAATTGCCATTGTGATCTCCCTCCTAATTATCTGGTATGCCTGAGTCTCTTATTTATCCTCTTATTGTAACGCTTCGCCAGGCTTGCTACAAATCACCTGCACCCTCTCTATTCTATTAATATCCGTCAAAATGATTACCAGGATTAGACGCACTCTATTTATGGATTCTTTGTGGCGTATTTTCGGAGATTTTATGAAAAATTCACGGCAGATTCATAGGAAAGTTGTGGATTACCTGTGGACTAACTGTGGATCAGCTGTGAGTAAAAGCGCCGAACCCGCTCCCCGTGCGGGATTGCAAAAAAACATTTACAAACACAATATATTGCGGTAGCTTTAATAGATAACAACAAAATATAGTAGAAACGGGTGTTTCACCCCTTGTAATAGAGGTGCGACTTAATAGGGAAGCGCGGTGCAAAACCGCTGCGGTCCCGCCACTGTAACCGGATGCTCCCAGGGTGCGATGCCCAGGGCCGCATTCTCCGGCTAAATGCCACTAAGGGGCGGAATAAGCCCCCCGGGAAGGCGCCGGAGGAGTTGCCGGAAGCCAGGAGACCTGCCTGTTTCGGTGGCACCGCTTAGACTCCTGCGAGGAACAGGGGAGGTGTCCGTATGCGGCCTGCCATAGCAGAGTTAGCCTTCCGTCAATCGGGCCAGAGGCTGCCGATACCTGAGGACGATCGTGGATTATCTTCAGGTATCGGCTCTGCGGAATGTACAAGAACGGGCGTAAGCTATTTGCCCAGTGTCTGCTCGTATATTCCACCCAGACCACAGGCAAACTTCCGCTTCCCGGATCTTTGCATCATGCATTCGGGCATTTCCGGCCTTCCCGGCCGGAGGTGCTTTTTTAACGCTTACAATACCCGAGAGGAGAGAGTTATATAATGACGCTGCTGGAGAAACGTTATAACGAAGGACAAGCTGCACAGGAGGATCTTTTGGAAGAGGTCATTCATCTGGGACGGGATATTATCGACAGCCGGGATCTGGATCTGCTGCGCGAGAACGCCAACCTGAACGGGGAGAGCTTCTCCGGCAAAATGAGCAAATTCGGCAGTGAATACTCCAAATGGTATGCCCGCAACTTCACCATGCCGCCGCAGCTGGTACAGGCTACCCTGGATAATGTCGTCTATGTGCATGACCTGGATCAATACGCCATCGGAACCACCAACTGCATCTTCATCCCGTTCGAACGGCTTCTCCGTGAAGGCTTCAACACCGGCAACGGCAGCGTACGGCCTCCCAACTCGATTATGACGGCGATGTCGCTGGTGGCGATTATTTTCCAGTCGCAGCAGAATGCGCAGTACGGCGGTGTGTCCGCCAACAAGCTGGATTATGATCTGGCTCCTTATGTGACCAAGTCCTTCTCCAAGCTCTTCCGCAAAGGTCTGGAGTATTTCGAGGAGAATGCAGAGGTTTCAGAACTTGGGGAGATTACGATGAGCCGCAGCGATCTGGCTGAGCAGTATCCGCGCGCCTTCCGTTTTGCCCTGAAGGAGACGCAGAGCGAGACCCTGCAGGCCGCAGAGAGTATGGTACATAACCTGAATACGATGTCCAGCCGCTCCGGCGGCCAGATTCCTTTTACCAGCATCAACTACGGGACCTGCACCTCCCCGGAGGGCCAGCTTGTGATCAGCTCACTGCTGACGGCTACGATGAACGGACTGGGCAGCGGGGAGACGCCGGTGTTCCCGATTCAGATCTTCAAATGCAAGCAAGGCATCAACCAGCAACCGGGTGACCCTAACTATGAGCTGTTCCTGAAGGCAGCGGAGTGCTCGGCGCGCAGATTGTATCCGAACTTCGCCAACCTGGACGCTCCGCTGAACATGCAATATTATGATCCGGCTGACCCGGATACCGAGTTCGCTACGATGGGCTGCCGGACCCGTGTGCTCGGCGACCGCTTCGGACGCAACCATTGCTCCGGCAAAGGCAACTTGTCCTTCAATACGCTCAACCTGGTGCGTCTTGGACTGGCCCACGGCACGATAACCGGCCGCCGCCTGGCTGCTGATGAAGAAGGGTTCTTCGACGACCTGAATCACTATATGGATATTGCGCTGGACGGTCTGCTGCACCGCTTCCGTATCCAGGCTTCCCAGAAGGCCAAAGCCTCCGATTTCATGATGCGTGAAGGCGTCTGGGAGGGCGGCGAGCAGCTTGCCCCTGATGACAGTGTAGGCGAACTGCTGAAGCACGGCAGCCTGTCGCTGGGCTTCATCGGGATGGCCGAATGCATGAAAGCCATGTACGGCAAGCATCACGGCGAAGATATGGAGATTCACGCCAAGGCTGTAGCCATTGTCCGCCACATGCGTGAATATTGCGACCGCAAGAGCGAGGAGCTTAACCTCAACATCACCTTGTTCGCAACACCGGCCGAAGGTCTCTCCGGTAAGTTCACCAAGATCGACCGCAAGGTGCTCGGTTCTATCCCTGGGGTAACCGACCGTGAATACTATACGAACTCGTTCCACATTCCGGTCTACCATGAACTTAGCGCAGCCAAGAAGATCAGCCTGGAAGCCCCGTTCCATGAATATTGCAACGCCGGAGCGATCTCCTATGTCGAGCTGAACGGCAATGCCCGGAGCAATCCTGCAGCCTTCGTCAAAATCATCAAATATGCGCTGGAGCAGGACATCAGCTACTTCAGCATCAACCATCCGATTGACCGCTGCTCCGGCTGCGGCTATGAAGGGGTCATCGGCACGAATTGCCCGACCTGCAATGCCCATGAGGATACCACCCATATCCGCCGTCTGCGCCGGGTTACCGGGTATCTGACCGGTGACTATCAGACCCGTTTCAATGCGGCCAAGCAAGCCGAAGTCCGGGACCGTGTTAAGCATCTATGAACATCTGCGGATATTATCCGGAGTCGATCAATGA
This sequence comes from Paenibacillus sp. FSL P2-0089, assembly GCF_038595095.1. Lineage (NCBI taxonomy): Bacteria > Bacillati > Bacillota > Bacilli > Caryophanales > Paenibacillaceae > Paenibacillus > Paenibacillus sp. FSL P2-0089. The sequence continues at coordinate 183,592 of NZ_CP152006.1, read as the reverse complement.
AGGGGAAGGCCTGCGGGCCGTCCTCTTCGTCAGCGGCTGCCGCCACCGCTGCCCGGGCTGCTTCAACCCGAAGACCTGGAACTTTAACTACGGGGAGGCCTTTACCCCGGAGCGCCGGCGGGAGATTATAGAGGAGATTGCAGGCAATCCGCTGCTGGACGGCTTGACGCTGGCGGGCGGGGACCCTTTTTTCTCGGCTGAGGAGGCTGCAGACTTCATACACGAGCTGCGCGCCGAGCTGCCGGCCTTCCCGGTCTGGATCTATACCGGCTATACGTACGAGGAGCTTACGGCTTCCCCGGGCTCTGCGGAATGGAAGCTGCTGGCCTTGTGCCAGGTCGTGATCGACGGACGGTTCGTCGAAGAGCTCAAAGACCTTACCCTCTCCTACCGGGGAAGCAGCAACCAGCGGATCATTGATATTCCGGCGAGTCTGGCGGGAGATAGGGTTGTTCTGTGGGAGCCGGAGCTGAGCTTTCAAGGAGTATAACTCCTAAATAGACAAAGGCACTAAACTCCCGCATCCGGGTGGTTTAGTGCCTTTTGATTGTACCGGGGATGATCGGACCGGCAGCGTAACCTTATTCCGCGGCTCCTGTCTGTCCTGCCTTGCGCCCCACCTTATGCTCCGTCTCCTCCGCCAGCTCTTCCAGCACGCTGTTCAGGCGTAAACGCAGCTCTTCAGCCAGCTCAACTACGCCCTGGTCGTTACGAACCGCCTGGGAGTCTACGGCGTAGACGCCGCCAAGAATGTAGCGGGCGCCAAGCACGGACAGTACCGGCTTCAGTGCATAGTCGATCGCCAGCAGATGTGCAAGACTTCCGCCCATGAAGAGCGGCAGGACGATTTTGCCGGCCAGCCCTTTTTGCGGCACCAGATCCAGGAAGGTCTTCAGTACTCCCGTGTAAGAAGCCTTATATACCGGACTGACTACGATTACCGCATCAGCTTCCGCTACGAGCCCATTCGCCTTGACAATGGCCTCGCTCTCGAATTTGGTATGGATCAGATCCTCCGCAGGCAGCTCCGCCACATTGATCCGCTCCACTTCATACCCGCGCTCCCGCAGGGCATTCTCTGCATACTCAATCACGGCATTGATCCGTGAGACCAGCGAGGGTGTTCCGTTAATTACGACTATTTTGGCCATTTCCGCACCTCTTCCGTCCGCATAATAGGATAAACCGGGCTGCTTCGCCGGGCATCAATACTTTAAATTAGTAATAATCCTAGCAGAGTACAAGGAATATTGTCAAACCCCTCTTATGCTTGCAAACTGCTGCCGCTCTGGTTATAATAAACGGCAAACCTATATCCCGACCAGGCCAACGACCGGCATCCAACCGCGAGGCGTCTGCGACCGGAGCAGCTTCCTGTTCCCTAAGTTTACCGGGTTTCGCCCGTTACCGCGAAGACCAAAGAGGGCCTGATTCCGCGCTGCTTAGCTGCTATACGCGAATGAGGTCAACCTGGGTGGCACCGCGAGCTGACGCTCCTCGTCCCATGGATGAGGGCGTTTTTTGCGTTTTTTTACCCACACTTAAGGAGCGGATGCAGATGTTGGATATGAATTGGATCAGGGAGAATGAGGACCTTGTACGGAAGACGGCCGAATGGAAAAGATTGAAGTTCCCCCTGGAGGAACTTCTGGAGTGGGATGACCGGCGGCGGGAGGTACGCCGGGCCACCGAGCAGCGGCGCGCGGAGCGCAACGCGCTGACGAAGGAGGTCGAGCGCCTGCTGCGCGGGGGCGACCCTGAAGGCGCCGAGCACGCAAAGGCGCAGGTGCGGGGCACCCTCAGCGAGCTGGCGCTGCTGGAGGCGGAGCTGGCAGAAGCGGAGCAGCGCTGCGGCGAGCTGCTGCTGGAAGCGCCGAATCCCGTGTCGGCGGATACGCCGATCGGGCCGGATGACAGCGCGAATGTGGAGCTGCGGCGGCATGGCGCGCCGCCGGTATTCGGCTTCCGCGCGCGGGACCATGTCGAGCTCGGAGAGCTGCACGACATCATCGACCTTCCGCGCGGTGTCAAAGCCGGAGGGCCCCGCAGCTATGTGCTGAAGGGGGCCGGGCTGCTGCTGCACCTCGCCGTGCAGCGGCTGGCGCTCGATGTGCTGATGCAGCGCGGCTTCACCGCGATGGATGTGCCCGTGATCGTCCGGCCGGAAGCGCTGGAGCGGACCGGGTTCTTCCCCGGCGGCCGGGACCAGACCTACGAGCTGACAGGCGAGAAGCGCTGGCTGGCCGGGACCTCGGAGGTGTCGCTGGTCTCGCTGTACAGCGATGAGATTCTGGAGCTGGATCAGCCGCTGCGGCTGGCCGGGATGTCGGCCTGCTTCCGCCGCGAGGTCGGCTCGGCCGGCCGCGATGTGCGCGGGCTGTACCGGGTCCACCAGTTCTCGAAGATCGAGCAGGTGGTCATGTGCAAGAACGATCCGGCAGAATCAGAGCAGATGCTCCAGGAGATTCTCGGCAATGCCGAGCATATTCTTCAGCTGCTGGAGCTGCCTTACCGGGTAGTCGCCGTCTGTAGCGGAGACATGGCGATGAAGACCCATAAGCAGTATGACATCGAGACCTGGATGCCGGGCAGAGAAGCTTACGGGGAGACCCACTCGGCTTCCAATCTGCTCGACTTCCAGGCCCGCCGCTCGGGCATCCGCTACCGTGATGAAGACGGGCGGCTGCAATACTGCCATACCTTGAACAACACAGCGGTGGCCACGCCGCGCATTCTGATTCCGCTGCTGGAGAACCACCAGCAGGAGGACGGATCGATCTATATCCCGCAGGCGCTGCGGCCGTATATGGGCGGGGCGGAGCGGATTGAAACGGGAGTGAATCACGGCTGATATCCGGCTCTACAACGTCGACTATAATTGATTTTCTATTAATAATCGATAATAGCCATTCCCCAATATTGGGGAATGGCTATTTATATAGATTTTATACTAAACATTACTACTATTTTTATGCATTTCTAATAAACTTCTCTATTATTCTTTTGAATTGGTCTCAATTTAATATATATTTATATGAAGCGACCCTTTATTTAACAATTAAATGGTAGAATAATGGGGAATGCCAATCATAGTTTTGAGAGGAGTGGGTTTAGGATCATGGTTATTTCTCACAGGATGCGAAGATGGCTGTCTACAGGGTTATCCGTGCTAATGCTGCTCGGACTGTTAACGCCTGCTGGACAAAGTGCACAGGCAACAGCGGATAACAGTAATATTGTAATCTCACAAGTCTACGGTGGCGGCGGCAACGGCGGCGCTAAATACAAAAATGACTTCATTGAATTATACAATCCTACGGATACAGCAGTGAGTCTTGAGGGATGGAAGGTGCGTTATGCCAGTGCCAATGGTGACCTAATTAACACATCCGACATCTCAGTATTAACAGGAACCATTGCCGCGAAGGGATACTTTCTGATCCAGCAATCGGCTGGTACCGGAGGTACGGTTGAATTGCCAGCCCCTGATTATACAGGAACATTAAAGCTTGGAGCTACCAATGGCAAAATTGACCTTGTAGATGCCTCCAATGCAGGTGTTGATATGGTTGGCTTCGGAACTGCCACTACTTATGAAGGCAGCGGAGCTACAGCCGCACTAAGCAGTACCCTTGCCGCAGTGCGCAAGACCGCAGACATTTCACCTGCAGATAACCGTGCCTTCGATACCGATAATAACTCTAAGGACTTCACCGTCCAGCCCCCTGATCCCCGCAATAGCCATTATGGTCTCAGTCAGACTGTAGCGCCGGTTATTGCCACTCCGTCTGCCAATGCCTGGCCCGCAGGCACTGAAATCTCCCTTAATACTTCAACCGTTGGCGCATCCGTGTACGCCGCAGTCTACATAGACGGCGCCGAAGCGGCATTCAAGCCATACAGCACCCCTATCCTACTAAATGCACCCACGACAATCAAAACCTATGCTGTATCCGATGCAGTCTATAGCACAGAATCGAGCTATGATTACACTCTCCTTAAACAACAGGATATTGCCTCTGTCCGCCCGGCACCTAAGGGTCAGAACGTATGGACGGAAGGAACGGTTACACACATCGACGGCGCAAAAATGTACATTCAGGATGCCACTGCTGGCCTTGTGCTGTACGGGTACCCTGACTTCGCCAAAGCAGGAGATATTGTTAATATTCAAGGTGTTATGGATATCTACAGTAACCTCCAGGAACTTAAACCGTCCGCCGGGCTTAACTACAGTGTAGTGACTCCGGATGCCGGTGTTCCTGCTCCCCAGTTAATTACCGCCGCAGAACTGACAACAGCAAATGGTGAAGCTTATGAGGCTAAACTTGTCACACTTGAGAATGTAACAATCAAAAGTAAAGACGGTAAGAATGTCACCGCCATTCAAGCTGAGCAGCCGTTCAGAATTTACTCTGACCTGCCTCAACTGACCGCAGAAAAGCATTTTGATAGAATCACCGGTGTTATTGAACAGTTTAATGATGTCTATCAATTCATTCCGCTGAATGCCGAGAGTCTGGTAGAAGAGCTATTCTCTGTGACCGCCAGCCCCGGCGCCGGACGAATCATTAGCGGAGGCTCTGTAACACTATCCAGTCCTACAGAAGGAGCAGCTATCTATTATACGCTCGACGGCTCAGAACCTACCGTGACCAGTACGTTGTATACCGTTCCGGTTACGATTACTAAGGATACTGTAATTAAAGCTATCGCTTCCATTCCGGGCCAGACCAGCAAAGTATTCACGTTCAGTTATACCGCTTCAGCGCCTCCGCGCATCCATGATATTCAAGGGGAATCCCATTCCTCTGAATATGCCGGCCAGACCGTTACTGATGTCGAGGGGATTGTTACCCAATATGGATATACATTTGCGAACGGCAATTATAAAGGATTTTTCATCCAGGACCCTAAGCCGGATAGCAATGACAATACCTCTGAAGGCATATTCGTATACAGCACGAATGCCAGCCTGAAGCCCGATATTGGAGATCATGTGACTGTATCGGGTATGGTGTCGGAGTACAATGAGGGCAGCAGCAAGAATCTGACTTCCACCCAAATTACACTCAGTACAATCAAGACAGTTGCCAAAAACGTAAAACTTCCAGAGCCTGTAGTTCTGGGCAAAGGCGGGCGGATCATCCCGTCCTCAGTCATCGACGATGATAAACTAACCGAATTCCAGCCCGATGAGGATGCTATGGACTTTTATGAATCGCTTGAGGGGATGCTCGTTACACTTCCGACTCCTACGATTCTCAGTCCGTATTGGACAAGCGGCGGCGGTACCTCCACCGTATATAACATTCCTACGAGAGTGGACAATATGATGGACGATGTTATTACACCGGCAGGCGGACTTGTTCTAAAAGGCGCCAAAAACCTTAATCCGCAACGGCTGCTGATCGCCTATGGCAATCCCGGCCAAGAGGTTGGTACCGGTGATACATTCAACGGTGATGTGACCGGAGTAATCGGCTACAACAATGGAAATTTCAAGGTTATTCCGGCGAATGGAAGTCTGCCCGGCATTACGCAAGGAAGCTTCACACAGGAGACCTCTACGATTGCTGTAGCTGAGGACAAGCTGCTGGTGGCTTCGTATAATATCGAGAACTATTACCCTGGCGTAGGAGCCGCGAAGATTCAGAAGCTGGCTCAGTCCATCGCTGTAAATCTCCAGAAGCCGGATATTATCAGCGTCGTTGAAATGCAGGACAGCAACGGCGAGACTGACAACGGTATCGTGGAAGCCAATGCCGCCGAGCTGATCGAAGCGATTCAGACCGCCGGAGGCCCGGCGTACCAGTATATTGATATTGCTCCATCGGATAAAGCAGACGGCGGTGCTCCCGGCGGTAACATCCGGGTTGGATTCCTCTACAATCCGGTAAGAGTCAAGCTGTCTGACAGCATCAGCGGACAGAAGGGTTCCGCTCTGCAAGCGGTCAGCTACAATGCGGCTGCGGACAAGCTCACCTACAATCCGGGAAGAATTGACCCGGCGAACGATGCCTTTAAAGAATCCCGCAAGCCGCTTGCGGCACAATTCGAGTTCAAAGGCAAGAAGGTCATTGTAATTGCCAATCACTTCAATTCCAAGTCGGGGGACAACGGCCCGTTTGAGAACGTTCAGCCACCGGTTTTGTCAAGTGAGACACAGCGTCACAAGATTGCCGCCGTCGTGAACGGCTTCGTCAAGGATGTGCTCGCAGCCAACCCGTCGGCGAATATTATTGCCATGGGCGACTTGAATGATTTCCAATTCACCAAGACCGCAGATATTCTCAAAGGTAATGAGCTGGACAATCTGATTGACAAGCTGCCGCTTAATGAACAGTACACTTATACGTATGACGGAAACTCACAGGTACTGGATCATATTTTGGCGAGTAAAAATATTGCGAAATCCGCAGAAATGGACGTTGTCCATCTTAATGCAGACTTCCCGGCATCGCGTGGACGGGCATCCGACCATGATCCGGTAGTCGCTCAGTTCGACCTATCCAACTTCGCTCTGCGTGTGCTGCACACGAATGACACGCATGGACATCTGGAGACGATTGCCAAGCGTGCTACGGCGATCAAGCAGGAACGCAATCCCTATACTCTACTGTTAGATGCAGGAGATGTGTTCTCAGGGACACTCTATTCCACTACGTTTAAAGGCATGGCGGATGTTGATTTCATGAACGACCTCGGCTATGACGCGATGACCTTCGGCAACCATGAATTTGATCAGAATAAGGAGCATCCTGAATACCTGAGAAATTTCGTGGAAGCGGCGAAATTCCCGTTCGCGAGCGCAAACATTGACTTTACCTCTAAGAACAGTGAGCTTGCAGACCGGTACCACAACGATATCGTTACCATCGGCGAAGGTGACACCGCGTATAACGGGAACATCTATCCGGCTGTAATCAAAGACGTCTACGGGGAGAAGGTCGGTGTCTTCGGCCTGACCACTGAGGATACGGTCGGATTATCTTCTCCGGGGGATAAGATTAGCTTCAAGGACCATATAGAGAGCGCGAGGAACACTGTAGCGATGCTCGAAGCTAAAGGGGTTAATAAGATTATCGCGGTAACCCATCTGGGGTATACCGTAGACAAGAATCTCGCTGCCGCCGTCGACGGCATTGACATCATTGTCGGCGGGCATTCTCATACCAAGATCGACAACCCTCCTGAGCCGGTTACCAACGTTGGTACAGGTAAGCCTGTGCTGGTGGTCCAGACAGGAGAATACGGCCAAAATCTGGGTGAGCTGAATGTTGTCTTTGACAAAAACGGTGAAATTGTATCGTACAACGGAAAGCTGCTGGATGTAGCCAAATACGCTGAAGATCCGGCGGCCAAAGCCAAGCTCGCTTCTGAATACGATTCTAAGCTCTCCGCCGTTCGGGCTGAGAAGGTAGGATATTCAGACGTTGATCTCTACACAAACCGCGACATCGACGGGAAATCCGTCCGCGTGGTGCGTAAGGAAGAGACGCCGATAGGTAATATGATTGCGGACAGTATTGCGGAGAAGGTTACCGAGCTGATGCCTAACTTCGTGTCCAAGGAGGAGCTTGGTACGATCAAAGGCGTCGTGGCCATCCAGAATGGCGGAGGGATCCGTGCAGCGATTGATAAGGGTGAGATTACGATGGGCGAAGTGTTAACCACACTCCCATTCAATAACAGCCTGGTTGCCCTGAAGGTTACCGGCGCGGAGATTATCTCCTCCCTGGAGAACGCAGTCAGCGGCCTGGAGCTAGACCAGGGACGTTTCGCCCATGTCTCGGGGATGAAATACACGTATGATTCGACTAAAAAACCAGAGATTGTGAGTTCATTGACCGGTCAGGTGACCCAGACCGGGGAACGCATCATCTCCGTTGAGATCAAGCAGGCGGACGGATCTTACCAGCCGATTGATCCGGCAGGCTATTATATTCTGTCCACGAACTCCTTCATGGCTGGCGGCGGGGACTTCTACCGCGCACTGGCTTCAGCCAAGGCGGATGGACGTTATTATGAACTGGGTCTTCCCGACTTCGAAGTCCTGCTGGCCTATCTGAAGAAGCATAATCCGGTAACTTCAAGCGTTGAAGGACGGATCACCGATCTGAAGGGTGCCGTTCCAAACCCAAGTCCGACTGTAACGCCTACTCCGGCTCCAACCACGGCACCGGAAGGCGGAAGCCCAGGGGGCACCGGAGGAGTGACTCCTACGGCAACGCCATCAGTAACCTCTACTCCAAGCGCGGCAGCACCGCAGGTTACCACGCTTACAGCAGCAGAGCTTACAGCGAAGCTGGCCGCACTGCCAGCCGGTTCTAGTGAGCTGATCATTCCGCTTACAGCGTCGGCAGGAGGCGCACAGGTTGTCCTGCCAGGCAGTGTGCTGGTTCAGCAGGCGGCTGCCCGCCCTGATACCGTGCTTACCTTCACCTCATCAGGCGGAGCCTCCTACTCCCTGCCGCTGAGCGTTGTGAACGGATCAGCACTGGCTGCAAGATTTGGCACCGGGGAGTTCACGGTCACTGTCTCGCTGCTTCAGGCCGGACCTGCTGCACTTGACGGTCTGAACAAGGCCATTGCCGCACAGGGCAATGTGGTCACACTAGCCGGCCCCATCATTGAATTCAGTGTCACTGCCCAGGCAGGCACCACCAATGTACCGCTGAACAGCTTCGGCAGCACTTATGTGAAGCGGACAATCACGGCCACAGGTGCACTTGATGCCAAGGGTGCGACCGGTGTCGCCTTTGACCCGGCCACGGGCAAGCTTTCCTTCGTGCCTTCTGTCTTCGCAAGCCCGGCAGACGGACATACAGAGGTAACGATCAAGCGCAACAGCAACAGCTACTACACTGTCGTTAAATCGTCCAAGACCTTCGGTGACACTGCCGGCCATTGGGCACAGGGCTCCATTGAGCTGCTGGCCTCCAAGCTGGTGATTAACGGCACCAGCAATACCGCCTTCTCACCTGCGCAGTCTATTACACGGGCAGAGTTCGCAGCCTTGATCACCCGCTCGCTGGGGCTTGCACCGGCAGCAACAGGAACATCCTTCAGTGATGTCCGTGCTGGCGCATGGTACACGGATGCTGTACAGACAGCAGCAGCCGCAGGTCTGATTACCGGTTATACCGATGGCAGCTTCAAGCCGGGCAGTCCGATTACCCGGCAGGAGATGGCAGCCGTCCTGTCCAAAGCTATGAAATACACCGGCAAGACCCTGACGGCCGATTCGGCTGTACTGGCTAAATTCCGCGATGCCTCAAGCATCCCGGCCTGGTCCAGAGCAGCGGTAGCAGAGATCGCCGCCGCAGGCATCATCCAGGGTACCCCTGATGGTGCGTTCGCTCCGGCGAAGCTGGCTACCCGTGCGGAAGCGGCTACGATGCTGGAGAAGACCTTGAAGTCGCTGCAATTCATTAACTAACGCACGCACGCTAAAGCGTTATACGAGGTTTAAATCAGTAAAGGCGGTTCCCAAGGCGCATGATGCGCTGCGGGAACCGCCTTTTTTTGAATAATAAGATTTGCCAAACCAGAAAAGTTCGTTTATGATAAAACAAATATAAGTTCTATGTTTATAGAACTTTTTTTAATTCCAAGCTCAGTTATCCTTCACTATCTATTATCTCTGTTATATCTAACCCCACTACACCAGAAAGCAGGAATTCCTTATGGATTATAAAGTAACTGTGGACTTCGCGCCTGTCTATGAATGCATTACCAGCCTGAACGCTTTTATCGGCAAGCAAAATCATACGGCTATGGATGCCGGGACCTCCTGGGTCCGCCAGGTCCAGACGCAGTTTGCCCCTGTCATGCTCCAGCGCATGAAGGAAGTGCTGAAGCTCACCGATAATTTCAGTCTCTCCCCCTACATCTGGAGCTGTCCCGGAGAGCGTACGCCGGAGGCATTCCTGCATTGGTTCGAAGAATTGTCTCCGGGGGAGCTCTACGACATTGCCGGGCGGTTCGGGCAGAGTGTGCCTGCGAATCTTGCCGGGCTGCGGGATGCTGCGGCTGAAGTGATCCGGGTGTGGAATGACAGCTATTTCAGCAGCATTGATCCGGCCATTATGGAAGGGCTGCGGCAGGAGGCCGAAGCACGGGCAGCGATGCTGGACGGCACGAATGATATGGCCATCTACGAGGCAGCTACCGAAGGAATGCGGCTCTATCCGTCTAAGACGCTGAAGCAGGTTATTATCACTCCGCAATATCATGCCCGACCGCTGGTCATCTCCTCTCAATATGATGAGTTTGTGTTCACCAGCTACTCTTGTGATGCGCTTCCCCCCGAAGAAGGACGGCCCACTGCCGCGCTACTGCGGCTTACCCGGGCGTTATCGGATGAGACCCGGCTGTTCATTCTCCGGCAGCTTACCGGCAGCCAGATGAATTTCACAGAGATTGTGAAGGCGGTCCAGCTGTCCAAAAGCACGATTCACTACCACCTGATCGCGCTGCGCGCAGCAGGTCTGGTCATCGTTCACACCAGCGGCAAAAGTGTCTCCTACAGCCTGCGGCTGGAGGCTCTGGACGATCTGCCTGGGCAAATTGAGGATTACCTGAAGGGGTGAGAAAGTTGCAGAAACGGAGCTATTACGGATTGTTATCCACGGTTTCACTCAGCGCCTTCGGCGACGCCTTTGGGCTGCTGGCCATGGAGTGGCTGGTCTATGACCTGACTGGCTCCAAGGTAGCGATGGGGGCGCTTGCGCTCAGCTCCATGATTCCCGAGCAAGTGCTGCGCCTGCTCGGCTCGCCGCTATCCGACCGGCTGCCCCGCGTGCGGTTCATGGCCTGCCTTGCCGTGCTGCGGCTGCTGGCGCTCCTGCTTCCGCTCGGCATGGGCCTCGCCGGCCATCTCCAGCTCTGGCAGCTGTTCGCGGCCGCCAGCCTGAGCGGCGCCTGCTCCGCGCTGTTCCTGCCGACGGCCATGGCCGTCATCCCGGAAATCGCCGGAACCGGCAAGCTGATGCGCGCCTTCGCCATCATTGACGGCTGCAAGGGCGCTGCCGTGCTGCTCGGTCCAGCGCTTGCCGGTATCCTGACCGCGGCCAGCGGCGCCTTGCCAGCGCTCGGGGTCAACGCCGTCTGCTATATGGCTGCGATTGCCATGCTGCTGTGGCTGCCCCGGATGGGCAAGCCCGCCGGGCCGCCTGCTGCTGCCGTTTCCGTATCCGGCTATCTGCGGGAGGTAGCCGAAGGCTTCTCGTTCTATCGGCGGTTCCCGGCCATGCTGACGATCATGATGATGGCTGCCGTCAGCAATCTTAGCTCCACAGCCATATGGACGATGATGGTCCCTTATGTCCGCGAGGTGCTGCACCGCAATGCGGCGGCTGTAGGTACGCTGTCTACAGCTTCTGCGCTTGGGTACCTCGCCGGACTCGGGGTCATCTCCATCATGGGCGAGATTAAGCAGCGGCGCGCTGTCATGCTGGGCAGCCTGGGCTTGTCAGGTATCGTCACCATGCTGTGGGGCTTCATCCCCAGCTATGCCTTCGCCTTGTTCGCCGTATTCGCCGCCGGGCTGATGGGGCCGTTCTTCAGTTCCCTAAGCTCCTCCCTGCACGGGCGGCTCGTACCCGGTCAGCTTCAGGGCCGGGTGAATTCGGTCCGCTTCCTGATTGGCGGGAGCCTGTCGCCGATTGGCGCCTTGGCAGCCGGTACGGTCGCTGAGCTGTACGGGGTTCCTGTGCTTTTGATTGCCGCAGGCCTTCTTCCGGTGCTGTACGCCGGAGTGGCCCTGCGCCTGCCCGGCCTGAAAGCGCTGGACGGCGACCTGTCTGTGCTGGAGCAGCGGGACCGCCAGCGCCAGGAGGCTGCGCTGACGGGCAATGCATCTATGTAGATGGACCTTAAGGAGCTGACAGTGTTGCATTTCGTGCAAAATTCCCGCGCACGCCTTACGCCGCCCCACGCCAAACAGGCGATGCCACATGCGCATCGCCTGTTTATCGTAACTCTACCTGCTGTGCTGCTATCCAGTAACTGCTACTCAGGACTCCAGCCCGCCCTCACTGGTCACATAATGACTGGTGTCCCCGTGCAGCACAATCTCCGGCACGCCGTCAGTAATATCAATTCTGCATAGGCAGGTAGGGTGAATGTAGGGCAGATCCCATAGCTTGTCCATGGCCCGGTCTTCAAAATAAGCCATCAACACCTTCACTACTACCGTATGGGTGGCAATAAGGATCGTGCCGCCTTCGTGCAGGTCTATGAGCTCACGCAGCTTGCCGAGCGCACGCTCCTGCACTGCTGCGAAGGTCTCGCCGCCCTGGATGCTGAACAGCGCCGGGTCCCCCCAGAATAGCTGGTGCTGCTCCGGGTACTGCTCCTCCAGCTCACCGGCCTCCCGGCCTTCCCAGACGCCAAGGTTAATCTCTTTGAACTCATCATAAGCGGTAAGCGGGATCTCCCGCCCGCCCCGGATAATCTCTGCCGTCCGCAGCGCCCGGGGGCTGGAGCTGGCATAGACCGCGTCCAGATGGACATCCTTCATAGCCTTGCCCAGCCACTCCGCCTGCTGGACGCCCAGCGGCGTAAGCGGCGAATCCTGATGACCCTGCATCCGCTTCTGCACATTCCATTCCGTCTGCCCGTGTCTTGTAATATACACCGTTGTAGTCATGAATTCCTATTCCCCTTTACCCAATTATGTATCGATGATTGGACCATTCCGGCCGCTATGACACCAGCATGTGCCAATCGTCTCATTCAGGGTCTACCTGCGGCGGCGCTCCAGCCACTTCACCCCATAATCGACAATCTCCCGCTGCGGGACCAGCTGCGCCGCAGATGCTGCAATGAAGCCCTTGGCAATCCGCCCGGTCTCCTTGTCAAAGTCCGCGCCAAGCTGAGCGAAATCATCCGAATTCCAGTTGTAATCACTGAACTCCACCCATTGCCGGACGCCATCCACCAGCATCGGAGCACCTGCGATAACCTCCTGCTTCCCTGCATAATCGGCCCGGTGCTCCGCGAGATGCAGCGAGGTATTGTTCCCATGGTCCACGCCAAGCAGCAGCACGCTTCCCCCCAGCTCATAGATCCGGGCCAGCGGCGACCGCTCTCCGAAGGCATATTCCAGGCCATGGCTGTCAATAATGACATCCCGGTGCTTCCCCCAGGCGGCAAAAGAATCAATCGGATGGCTGCTGCGCCGCACACCCCGCTGCTTGCGGAAGCAGTCCGGGATAATCCCCATACCGCGAATAGGCGTCAGGTCCGGGTCATACGCCGGCATATGCTCCCGGATCTCCGGCCACCAGGCCTCCGGCACCGGCGGTCTGCTCCAGCCTGACGGATCGGTCAGATCCGAGGATTGCGTCGGCATCACCAGCGTTCCTTCCTCGCCCAGCACCTGCTCCAGCGCGAGGATCACGGCAACGGGTCCGCCTGCCACCCACTGCCCGAGTGACTTCAAGGAGGAGTGCAGCAGCAGCGTCATGCCTTCTTGCACGCCCAGCTGCCGAAAATCGGCGGCAAGCCTATCTACCGTAATCAGTGTTCCTTGGATCTCTTCCATACAAATACCTCCAGACCTTCCATCTATCCTATCATAGACCAGAACCTCAAGTCTTGCCACCCGGCCCTTAACTCCCGCTCTTTATCATTCCTGCAGCTGCTCTAATCCTAAGACTCCTTATCCTCAGCCTGGCCGGGATAACGCCCCATCAGCAGCTTCGCCCGGTACTCTCCGGGGGAGATGCCCTCCAGCTCCTTGAATACCCGTGCGAACTGCTTGCTGTTCTCGAAGCCGACGGACTCAGAGACGGAGGCCAGCTTGACCCGGTTATCGGCCAGCAGCTCTTTGGCGTGACGGATGCGGACTTTTTTGAGATACAGCACGAAGCTCTCCCCGGTATAGGCCTTGAATGCCTCACTGAAATAAGAATAGTTCAGGGACACATAATTACTGACCATCGCCATGTTCAGCGGACGCGCATAATTCGCTTCGATATACGCCAGCGCTTCCTCCATATCGGCATGCTCGGTATGAGCGGATTTGATGCCTATAATATAATCGTTAACGCTCAGGAGCAGATGCTCCAGCGCACGGTAATAGTCGTGGAAATGGCGGAAATTATGCAGGTTGCCCACTTGGCGGTAGAGCTTCAGCACCTCCACCGAAGCTTCGCCATGCGTACGGAACACCTCATCCAGTACGCGTTCATTCATACTCCGTCCTACATTCTCCAGGTAGCTCAGATCCAGCCTCAGCAGATGCTCCGTCTGAAAAATAACGCCAAGCAGCGCCTTGATTTCCTTCTCCCGCCCGGTTCCCAGCATATTAAGCAGCTTCCGCAGCTCTTCCTCCGGGAGCGGGAAGCTCAGCCGTCCAGCCTGAATATCCGCATAGTCCACGAAGCTGGCCTGCGGCGACAGGAAGGTATATTGCAGCGCCCGGCAAGCCTCCAGATAACAGGCGCGGAACTGCCCGGCGCTGCGGCTCTCCCTGCTGATTCCGAGCAGCAGCCGCGTAAGCTCCTTGGACTCGGCCCTCTTGGCCAGCTCCAGGAAGCTCTCCCCGCCACCGACCAGCACCAGCTTCCCGTCTCCGTCCGTCAGAATCTCCTTGAATTTGTGCTCTAGCGGTCCGCCCAGCTGCTCCAGCAGCCCCTGCACTTCTGCAGGCTTCATCCGTGTACCGTCACTGTGATAATAGTTCAGCACTCCTACTGTAAAAGGCACTTCAAGCCCCGCAAGCTCCTCATGCTGCGCAGACGATACCTCGCCCTCCTGCTGCATCAGGAGGCTGCGCAGACGGGCCGCCCGCAGCTCGCGGCGGTAGCCCTCTGCTTCCTGCAGCTGCTTGTGGCTGCTGAATTCCCGCTCTTCCCCTTCCTTGGCTATCCGCTCCAGAATCTCGAACAGCTCCTCACGGCGGATCGGCTTCAGCAGATAATCCTTGACGCGGTAGCGGATCGCGCTTTTGGCATATTCGAAATCATCATGGCCGCTGAGTATAATGACAGCCGGAGCCCCATCCGCCGCTGCTTCCGCAGACAGCCGCGCCAGCAGTGTAATTCCGTCCATGATCGGCATCCGGATATCGGTGATAATCACATCCTGCCGCTCCTGTTTGTACAGCTCCAGTGCTTCCGCGCCGTTGCCCGCCATCGATATGCTGTAGACAGCCGGATATTCCCGTTCAATCATCGCCTTCAGGCCTAAACGGATCATTTTTTCATCATCCACAATCAGCAGATTAGTCATAGCTGTTATCCCCCGTCAATAGAACTTTGGGCAGTGACATGTACACGGCCGTCCATTTTCCCGCTTCGCTCTGTACCTCCAGCCCGTAGGCTTCACCGTAGAATAGCTGCAGCCGCTGGTGCACATTGCGCAGTCCGACGCCGCCCGCCTTATATCCTCCGCTGCTGATCCCGGAAGCGTCCGCTCCAGGCTCCTCTTTCGCATAGATCGCCTCATGCAGCGCCAGCAGCCGCTCCGGCGTCAGTCCCAGACCATTGTCGCGCACGACAATTAGAATCTCCGTCCCGACCTCCGTCAGATCAATCCGCACCACGCGGTCCTTAAGCTCGACTCCGTCCGCATTCCAGGCATGCTTCACACTGTTCTCGACAATCGGCTGCAGCGACATTTTAAGCACCTCCACTTCCAGATAAGCGCTGTCAATATCCAGCTCTAACCGGATGGTATGCTCGAACCTGATGTTCATAACCTCCACATAATTCTCAATATGGCGGATCTCGTCCCTCAGCTTGACGTATTCTCCGCTCCACTTGAAATTATAACGCATCATGCCGCCCAGCCGGGTCAATGCATCCGAGATGGTCCGTTGGTTCTCGATTTCGGCCAGCATCTTGATATTCTCCAGCGTATTATAGAGAAAGTGGGCATCGATCTGATTATGCAGGGTGCGCAGCTCCGCTTCCTTGGAGAGCGCCTGCTTATGGACCGCCTGGGCCACCAGCGTATTGATCGTATTCAGCAGCTTCGAGAAATGATGGGCCAGCTCCCCGACCTCACCGCCGCCGTTGACCCGGATGCTGCCGTAAGGCTCACCTCTGCGGACCTTCTTCATCGTCTCGGTCAGGCGGCGGAGATTCTTCAGAATAAATGCGTTCATGATATAGGCAATGACCGTTACCAGGAAAATAAAAACGATATTCGCCCCAATAATCAGGTTGCGGGTACGCGAAATATCCTTCATTAATCCCTTCATGGAGACCACCGTGACCAGGGAAGCATTAATCTGCTCCAGCGGCGCTTGAATCAGCAGGAATGAATTCCCGTTCTCCTCGTAATCCATCTCCCATCCGCCCATCTTACGGTAGACATCCAGCCGTTCTTTAACGGCCGCAGAGAGTCCCGGATTCTCCTCCAAGAAGGAGTGGTCCGTCCGGGTGAACAGGTTCAGCTCCTCATCTGCGATCATCATCTGCGATTCATTGTCCTGCACAGAGGTGAATGCCTTAGGTGCGAACTTGCTCAGCTGCATATCGACCTGCACCATCCCGACATGATGCCCGGCAGGAATGCTTTTCTCTTTAAGCAGCGACACCTTGGCCGGACCAGCCTCCACCTCCCCTGCGTAGCGCTTCATGAGGTCGGGATCCCGCTTCTGAAAGGACCAGTAATGCTGTCCCTCCATCTGCAGCGCTTTTTGAAACCACGGTTCCATCGATACCCGGTCCTCACTGAAAATAACCGGCCACAGCTCATGCACATTCTTATTGCTGGAGAACAGCCGCAGATGCTCAATATTCGGATTATTGAATTGCATCTGGCTCAAGCTCACAAAGGTAGTTGTATTGAAATCGATCAGTTCTCCAAGCGAAGGCTCATCCTCGCTGACCAGATAGCTCTCCACCCCTTTATCCGAGGAAGCCATCTGGGCGACCCGTTCCATCGCTTCAATCTGGTTGAGCACATACAGCTTCTCCATCTGGAGGAGATAGCTGTTCTTCTCAATAGAATCACGCTTATAAGTATTATTGATCGCTCTGTACGAATAGAGGGACACCAGCAGGCTGGGTCCCAGAATAATGAAGATATATGCAGCAATCAGCCGGCTCTGCAGTGACCTCCGCCCCCACCAATAGCGGAAGGAATTCCATAATGCCCCTGTTCGTTCGCGCATGCTCACCTCTTGAAAATAGCCCAAAAGCCCGCAGTCTGCGGGCCAATGGGTCTTATATTTAAAAACTTACATTCCGAGTTTCTTTTTGTTCTCTTCATATTTCGTCTGGCGGTAGGCATCGAAGGTCGCCTGGCCGTCCTTTTCTTTCTTGGCGAGATAATCGCTCCAGATCTTATCGAAGTCTGCATCGGAATCCGCCATCAGCAGTTTCGGCAGTGTTTTACCGCGCAGTTCCTTCAGTTTGGTAGCGATAATGCCTTCCGGCGAGTTGCCGGTAGGGTCAATCAATTGGAATTCAGAGGTATTGACGGATTTGCCCTTTGTCCAGTCTTCCAGTTGCTTGTAAGGCTCCACAGATTCCGGCTTCCATTGTTCGGTAATATTGGTGTTCTGCATCATCCAGAAGGTGAAGGATGAACCGTATTGCTTATCAAAGGCTCCGCGGTCACTGTTCATCAGCTTCAGCGCTTCAGGCAGGAATTGGTCCTTGCCGTCAATTGTATCATAGCTGACCCCTTTTTCACCCAGGAAAAGATCCTTTTGGCCTTCTTCACTGTTCAGATAGCTGAGGAATTTAATCGCACGCGCTTTATCCTTCACGTTCTTGGAGATCAGGGTCACCGTCCAGCCTGAGATTCCGGGGCCGTCCAGGGCCGGAGGGTCCATCTTGGTGTTGGCCGGTCCGTCAACTGCAATGTACACCTGCTCAGGGTTCTTCTGGAAAATCGTACCGAGCTGGGAAGCGAAGTCTGTGCGCTGATACAGCATGGCGAAGTAGCGCCCTTGTACGATCTTCTCTTCCATCTGCGCACGCTTGTCAATGAAGATATCCTTGGCCAAGAGCCCGTCCTGGTTGGCCTGACGGAGCGTTTTCATCCAGCGGACATACTCCGGATCCGTCTCACGGTCATAGACCTTGCCGTCCTTTTCCCAAGGAATGTTCAGGAAGTTCTGAATGTAGCCTTCCAGCGAGTCGTTGCCGGTCTCTTTAAACTCATGCAGCCCCAGCGGGATCAGCGGCTGGCCGTTCACCTCAGGGAATTTCTCCTTCGCAGCCTTCAGCGCGGCGAGGAAACCTTCAGGAGTACGCATATCCGGGCTGCCGATCGCTTCATAGATATCCTTGCGAACCGCAAAGGTCTGGTTGGATACATAGGCGTCGCCATATTGCTTATAATCAGCCGGGGAGGACGAGGAGTTCGGATACCCGTAGACATTGCCGTCCGGCTGAGTGTACCAGCCGAGCTTATCCTTATCCGATACTTTGTAGAAGTACGGGTCATATTCATCGGCCAGCTTGTTCAGCGGAAGAACCAGATCGCCTTCAATCATTTTTTTGATCGCATCTTCCCAGAACCCAAGGGTAATGAAATCCGGCAGCTTGCCGGAAGCAATCAGCGTGTTCAGCTTCTCGTTCTCATTGCCTGCAGGCACGATGAAGTTAAGGTTAACGCCGGTCTTCTTGGTCACATATTGGGAAGTAGGGTCTACACCCCATTTATTCGGGAACCAGGCAAAGTTCAGATACCAGTCAAAGGTAATCGGTGAAGTATCGCTCTTCCAGCCCGGTTCATCGGCCGAAGCCGCAGGTGCCGGAGTTGCAGCGTCTGTTGCAGGTGCCGCCGTAGCCTCCGTGTTCGCCGGCTTGTCATTCGCCTTGTTTCCGGATGAAGCATTATTGCTGTTACCACAGCCCGTTGCAGATAAGGCCAGCATGAGTCCCAACATCAGCAGGACCGTTTTCTTCGGCTTATGTTTCATGCCCATTTGTTTCCCCCTTTTCTAGATCATAATATTTATAAGCTCAACCCCGTAGCCCTTCAGACACCCGGGCGTTGGAGGAGTTACCTGTGGCTTGCAGATACTTAGCCCTTAATCGAACCAATCATCATACCTTTGACGAAATAACGCTGCAGGAACGGATAGACGAATACGATTGGCAGTGTGGTCACGACCATGGTGGCCAGCTTGATCGACTGTGAGGTGACCGTTCTTGTGGCCGCGCTGCCCTGGACAGCGGTCATCATGGTATTGGAGCTGGATTGGGCCACGACCCGGAACAGATAGGTCTGAATCGGCTGAAGATCCACGTTGTTGATGTAGATAATGCCTGTAAAATAATCATTCCACTGGTAGACTCCGTGGAACAGGGCGATGGTGGCAATGACCGGCATGGAGACCGGCAGCACAATCCGCAGCAGAATCGACCAGTCGTTGGCCCCGTCAATCCGCGCCGCTTCATCCAGACCATCCGGAATTTCCCGGAAGAAGGTCATGAAGATAATGAGGTCGAAGAAGCTGAACATCACCGGGATGATATAGACCAGGAAGTTATCCAGCAGATGCAGGTCGCGGTTCAGCAGGAAGGTCGGGATTAGCCCGCCGTTGAAGAACAGGGTGACCGTACCGATCAGAATGTAGATTTTGCCGCCCACCAGATCCCTGCGGGATAGAGCATACGCGACCATTGCTGTGAAGAATACATGCACGGCAACACCGACTACTGTCTTGGCTACGGTAATGGCCATCGCCAGCATAATGCCCGGACTTGCGAAGACCGCCTCGAAGTTCTTCAGTGTGATGATGCGCGGCCACCAGTAGATTCCGCCCAGCATGGCGTCATTGCCGTCATTGAAGGCGTTGACCA
This sequence comes from Paenibacillus sp. FSL P2-0089, assembly GCF_038595095.1. Taxonomy (NCBI): domain Bacteria; kingdom Bacillati; phylum Bacillota; class Bacilli; order Caryophanales; family Paenibacillaceae; genus Paenibacillus; species Paenibacillus sp. FSL P2-0089. The sequence continues at coordinate 163,811 of NZ_CP152006.1, read as the reverse complement.
GCACATACCAGATCGGATAGAGCGTCAGGAAGCAGACGCAGAGCATGACCAGATTATTGATGATGTCGAAGATGACTTCGCCTTTGGTTCTGCGTTTGAGTGCAAACATAGATAGATCCTCCTTGTTCTAGAACAGCGACGTGTCGTTGATTTTTTTGGATACCTGGTTAGCAATCAGCAGCAGAATCAGTGCAATGACCGCCTTAACCAGAGTGACCGCCGCAGAGTAGGAGAAGCGGTTAGAGACAATACCTGTCTGATAAATATAATAGTCAATGACGTTAGAAGCACTTTCATTCAGCGAGTTGCGCAGCACCAGAATCTGGTCGAAGTTGGAGCTCAGCACTCCGCTGACCGCGAGAATGAACAGAATGCTGATCGTGCCCCGGACGGACGGCAGCGTAACGAACCACATTTTCTGGAACCGCCCGGCTCCGTCAATCGTCGCCGCCTCATACATCTCCGGAGAGACACCGGCGATCGCCGCCAGATAGATAATGGCTGACCATCCCAGCTCTTTCCAGATGTCGGAGCTAATGATAATGGTCCAGAAGTAGCTTGGCTCGGCCAGATACGTAATCGGCTGGTCAATGAGGTGCAGCGCCATCAGGATACTATTGATAATCCCCACATCGGCCAGCCAGGTGGCCAGAATCCCGCCAAGCACGACCCAGGAGAGGAAATGCGGCAGATAGGAGATCGTCTGAATCGCCTTCTTATACCGGAGGGAACGGACCTCATTAAGAAATAAAGCGAAGATAATCGGCAGCGGGAATCCGATAATCAGCTTGATCAGACTGATTCCCAGCGTATTGCGTATAACATTGGGCAACTCGTCGTCGTCGAATAATTCCCTGAAATGCTGCAGGCCCACCCAGGGGGCTTCGGCAATCGATTTGACGATGTTGTACTCCTTGAAGGAAATAATCAGGCCATAGATTGGAATGTAGTTGAATACAATCATCCAGGCTACGCCAAGCAGGGCCATCGTCTGCAAATGCCGCTGGGCTACAAATTTCCTCCAGAGTGAATGTTTCCGACCTGAACCGGTTTCGATTGACGCCGGAATGAGCGGACCCATGACCGGGTCCTGCTTGGTATTTCGTTTGTTCTCCATCGTGTGGACCTCCAGGATACCTATCTGTTTATGTGAAGCGTTTTCATCTCTATGTAAGTATTGTATGCGTTTTAGGTATACGGTAAAAGGCCTCATATTTCGTATTTAGGGGCTCATATTTCGGCTTGGAGTATTCTTCTGGGCTCCCCAAGCCGAGCCTCTTACACATGCAGAACCGCATGCTCCTCCGACAAAACAAGATAGTCACCGATCACGCCGTCCTCAAAGGCAGGCTTGCGGGGCTGGCCGTTTCCCAGCGGGGGCAGATCCTGATGGTATTTGTAGAAAACAAGCTGGGATCGCGCCCCCTCCTGCGTCAGCTCAAGCCGCAGCTCCTCATCGGTCAGACAGACAGCGGACACCACGCTCCCCGTTACTTTTGCCGTCAGCTCATCCCATTGCTCTTCCTCAGGCTCCCCTGCCCAGCTGGATATCCACGGCCGGTGGCTCTTGTTATAATTCAGGTGGCATTCAATCACTCTGCCGTCCAGCAGAATATATTGGCCCGATGCCCAGACGGCATATACGAGATACTGTCTAACGCCTTCCTTCTCCAGCAGCAGTCCGAAGAACCCGGGACCTCCCATGCCATAGGTTCCCAGATGGGTAGAGAATCCCACTGCCCTGCTGCCCAGCAGCGCGTCCTTGTCCATCTCTGTCATCGTCCGGGGTCTGGCGGTCATCATCGCCTCGCCTTCCTCCGCTTCATAGTGGAAGTCCCTGAACGAACTTTCTTCCGTCCAGCCTTTAGCCTCCCACGTCTCCCGTTCAGCGGCGGGAATAATCATGGAGTATTTCTCAATCAGTCCGATCTTAAGCTCGCTCATTCCTTCATCCTGCCCCTCTCCTGTTAACAGATGTATACCCATTATTATAAGCAACTTCACATCAGCCATTGTATTCTGTATTTCGCATTCAATCCAGACTTCTTATACATCAGAAAGGAGGCCCCTAAGGACCTCCTCCCCATTACTATCTATGCCCGTTATTCCATTACCGCACGGATCGCGGCAATCTCCCCGCGCCGCAAGGCTTCGGCATCTGCGCCGCGCAGCAAGCCGCCGGTAATCACGCGCTCCATACCGTCCCGGAAGGTCAGTGCCAGCGTCTGAATAACTGCCTTGCTGTCGCCGAAGGTATCCGCATGACGCGGATTCACATACGTCACTTCCGTGCTGCCCAGCAGCTTGAAGGAGACCTCTCCCTGCTCGTCGAACAGCCAGCCGGGAAGAGCCGGATGCAGCGCCAGCGTTAATTCGCCATCCCGGGTAGCGAACAGGCTGCTGCCTGCCATCATCGTTCTCCACATGCTCAGGAACTCGGCCGTGGATCCGCTCAGCCGGGCCACGAACCCTCTGCCATGTGTGGCAGGGTCGGGGTTGCCGCCGGTGGAGATGAACGACGAATTCTCCAGCGTGCTGCGTCCGTATACCTCAGGATCAAGGAACGGGATCAGCGACGTTCTCAGCTCACTGTAGAATTCTTCATACAGTCCCGCCTTCAGCAGCTCAAGCAAGTATTTATAGGACATGTGCAGGAAGTTCGATTCCCGCTCCTGCCAGCCTGCGGTGAACGCCCGGATGCGTCCGATCTCATGCCCCTCTTCCTCCAGTGATACCGAAGTCCGGTACATCGAGGTGACCGGATCGAACAGCCCGCTCCGCTTCACCTTGCTGTAGATAGCCTTGGCGGTCTGCTGATCCTCCAGTGTCTTCAGCCAGCGGGTTGGGCCTTCCAGGAAATACGGCAGCGCCGAAGCCTCGAATTCTTCTACGACTGCCTTCGGCAGTCCATAGCCGCTGATGACCGGCTCGCCGGCAGCATCCGTGACCGGCCGGAAGCGCGTAGCCTCGAAACGGAAATAGGTTGGCACCAGTCCGCCGCCCATGTCTACCGCACGCGCAATCCCCTGATCCACTTTGTGCAGCCACTGCTCCAGCATTCCGCGGATCACTTCAAGGGAGACTTCGCCGGTCTCGCCCGTGATCCCGAACCGAACGGACGCCCGGTATGCCTCACGCGCTGCGGCCACACGGTCCCAATACGGGAACTCAGCCAGCGAACCGTCCAGCACTTCCGTTACAGCCTGGCCTACCTGTGTGAGCAGCGCCGCAATCTCCGATGGAAGAGCCACTGTGGAAGGAAGCCCGGCACTGTTCTCCAGCGCTTCCACCATGAAGACCAGCATCCGTTTCAGCTCCAGTGTCTCGCTCATGCCCGAGCCCATCAGGCCCGGCAGTCCGTTCATCGCATCGTTCCAGCCCGGCTTGTTCGCCTCCATCTCCACACCCATACCGTATGGATCAAGCGTGGCGAATTTGTTCAGGGCGAGCGACAGCATTTTCACAAACAGACTGGTCCGGTAGATCTCCCCGTGCCCGCCTTGTGTGCGCAGCCACTCGGTACCGGATGCCTTGCGCTTCAGCTTATGCAGCTTCTCCTCATCCTCCAGCAGAGCTCCGAACTGCCGCACCTTGCCGCCGCTGATCACGTACTTCTCGCTGCGCGGCAGGACATAGGCCGGAGAGTCGTAGAACGCATACGTCTCATCCCCGAACAGCAGCTCTCCAAGGCGCTCAGGATAAATATCCAGATAGCCTTCCACCAGGTCCAGGTTATACGTCCAGTGATCCGACCAGAACCCCTCGCCGAAGGCGGCTTCAATGTTCTGCTGCGACAACGCAAGCACCCCGCTGAGGAATTCCTGCTCACTTAGGGTTAACACGATCTGCTGATCGGCAATATAGTTAATCAGACTGCCTGCGGTGAAGCGTCCGGCCAGGAGCTGAGTAAGTCCCGCATGCTGCTCTGCAAGCGCCCCGGTCAGCCATGCCTTAAGCTGCTCCTCCGCACCCGGCAGAATCTCGAAGCTGGTGCCCTGTACACTGAGCGGGTTGTAGCCGTCTGCCTGAATCAGGCTATAGAACATTTTGATATTGAAGCTGCCCACCTTGGGATGGAAAAAGACGTCGTTGCGGCGGTTCTGGTTCATATCGCGGAAATTCCCGTTCCCCTGCGAATAATATTCGGGGGCCAGCGAGAAGAAGTTATAATCCCGTTCCATATCGCCATGCTTGCGGGAGTAGAGATGGACCACGAAGCCCTCTTCCCCATTGTCAAAGATAAACGGATATCCCCCGCGCAGGAAATTGTCGAGATAGGACTGGCGGCAATACGCGTCAAAGATCGGCGAGGACGTCCGGGTGGCGATATCCGCAGTTAACTCCTCGGTCAGTGCGGCAGCTTCAAGGGACTTGGCGGCAAAATACTCCTCACGGCACAGCTCCGCCGTCCGTTCATTAATCCGGGCAATATCATTTACATGCCCGATGATGGTGTTCAGCTTCAGCGAAGCCCCGGGGGCAAGCGTCCGGGCAGTGCCGCTAAATCCGCACGGCACCTTGTTGACCGGATACTGCGCCTGTGCCAGCAGCTCGGCCAGCGGAAGCGCCGCGAAGCGGTCAGGATAGGTCAGTGACGTATTTCCGCCAAAGATCACTTCATAATCTACAAGCGGGCGGAGCAGCTCTCCTTCCGCCGTGGAGGAGAGATAGAAATGCCCGCTCTCGATCTTGCCGATTTCGGCATCGTCATTCGTGCCGGAGCGCAGCTTGTAGAACGGAATCCCGTGCTCAAGGTTGAACACATCCATCCAGCTGCGGAGAAGGTTCCCCATCTCCTTATAGCCTCCGTTCGCCACTCCGAACGGAAGCACCTCCGGCAGACCGTCCAGCAGTTCAAGCGCAAGTTCAACTCCGCCGATATTCTGAATCTCCACCTGACGGACCAGCGCGGCATAATCATCCCCCGGAAGGTTGAAATAGTGGACTGTGGTCTTCAGGCCATGTCCGGCATGCGATTCCTCAATGGTCAGTCCGTTCGGCAGAATGGTCATGATCCGCTGGGCTGCCTGGTCCGGGCGGGCCGACTGGAACGGTTCATAGATCTCTGCGTTCCCCTTCAGCTTGATGAAGGTGCGGAAGCCGGTCGATGTTACATTCTTGTAGGAGATATTGGCCGGCGAGAACTCCATGATCGGCGAGTTTTTGTCCCGCACGCCGAAGCTGCTAATCCCTTGGCCGCGGTTCACATAGAATGTCCACATCGGTATCCCCTTCAGTCCGGCAAGGCCCGGCAGGAAGCTGGCGAACGGCTTGCCTTCATGGAACTGCTTGATCACAAATTTTCCTGAGTCAAAAGTATAACGGCTCATATTTACTCCTCCTAAAATATCAATGAATGCTTGCAGTGCAGGCCTACCCCTGCGTAATCAGATGTGTCGCGATAGAGTGCGCAGGCAGCGTGCATTCGGCGGTCTCAGCGCCCAGTCCCAGCGTCAGCGTACGTGCTTGCCCGCCTTCGTTCATCAGCACCACAGCGAGACTGCCGTCCGGATTGCGGAACGCAGCCGACAGCACATCTGCTGCTGCCGATTCAAGCCCGATCCGCACCGCACCCGGGGCGATGAATTTGCTGAAATGCCCGATGTAGTAATACGAGCTGTTGTAGTGGACCTCGTCAGTAGCCGTATCCGCGATCACCGGAGCATCGCAGAGATTGCCCACATGGTTCGGCCCGCCCGTCTCATCCAGCACCAGATTCCAGTCCAGGTAACCTTCGGTCCAGGCATTCAGATCGCCGATCATATTGCGGCCGTAGCGCTCACCCGTGAACCATTCGCCCAGACGCACGCCGCCCTCCTGACAGCCCTCGGTGAACAGCACATGCTTATCCGGGAAAAGCTCATGCACCTGCTCCACGTTGCCGAACTCCTCGCCGCCATACCAGTGGATACCGGTCCCCCAGACATACTGTGCAGCTTCCGGGTCCGACAGAATCGGGGTCACGCGCTCGACCATAATGTCGCGGTTATGATCCCAGATCACGATGTTCACATCGCCCATTCCGGCTTCGTGCATCACGGGTCCGAGATGGTTTTTGACAAAATCACGCTCTTCCTCAGCACTGTACACACAGGAATCCCAGGTCTGCACCGCTGCCGGCTCATTCTGCACTGAGACAGCCCAGACCGGAACGCCTTCCTTGCGGTAGGCCTCGATGAATTTGGTATAATACCGCGCCCAGACCGGCGCATACTCCGGCTTCAGCGAGCCGCCGTTGTTCATCTCCCCGTTCGTCTTCATCCAGGCGGGAGGGCTCCACGGGGAGGCCAGCATGGTGAACGGTCCGCCCCGGACCTCCATGGCATCCTTAATCAGCGGCAGCACCCACTTATGGTCACGCGCGATATCGAAGGTCTTAAGCTCCGTATCCCCATCCTCCACATACGTATAATTACCGAGTGCGAAGTCGCAGCTATGGATATGCACACGGCCCATACTGTAATTCAGCCCGTCTACCGGGTCAAAGTACCGCCGGATGACCTCTGTACGCTTCGCTGGACTCATCCGGGACAAGGTATACGCCGCTGCTTCTGTGAATGCGCCGCCAAAACCAATAATGGTCTGGAACGCCTGCTCCGGGTGCAGCACGATATCTGCTTTTGCCGCTGCGCCCTCTGCGCTAAACTGAATGCCATCCTTGCGACTCAGGCGATCTCCTGTATCTTTGGCGGTGACTACGGTTTGAACGGTTGTCATGTCTATCACTCCTTTATTATTTTTGCTAGGCGAAACCAAGGACGAAAGAAATCGAAACCGGTTTCGATTTTGCCGAAAAAAAAGGTATTCCTGAATGTACGCACCTTCATCACATGCGCGGCGGTGCGCAGGAATCCCTCACAATAATCTCCACAGGCAGCACAAGTGCTTCCTGAGCCGTACCTGGACCGTTCATAGATGCCAGCAGCAGCTCCGCCGCCCGGGTCCCCAACATTTCAGTATTCTGGCGTACAGTGGTCAGCGCAGGCGTAACGTATCCGGCAAGCTCAATGTCGTCATAGCCCATCACCGAGACATCCTCCGGCACCGCAAGCCCCTGATCCTTAGCCGCCATTACCGCACCCAGGGCCAGCAAGTCACCCGAAGCAAAAACAGCCGTCGGCCGCTGCGGCAACGCCAGCAGACGCTTCATTGCACCATAACCATTCTCCAGCGCGTAGAAGGCTCCCTCGGCCACATATTCATCCGGTACCTCAAGTCCCTGCTGCTCCATCGCCGTTCTGTACCCCAGCTCCCGCTGCTGTCCCGGATAGGTGTTCCCGCCTCCCGAGATATGGGCAATCCGGCGGTGTCCAAGACTGACCAGATACTCCACGGCCTGCAGCGCACCCGTCATGTTATCCGAGCAGACTGTATGCGACAGCTCCGTCTCGAAATCGAGCACCACGGTCGGAATATCACTCTCCAGCAGCTCCCGGAAATACGGGTCATCATAATCAGAGAGGAACACTACCACCCCGTCGACGCCGCGAATCCGGCAGTTCTCCAGATATCCGCTCTGCTTGCCGCCTACATCCTTCGAGATGAACATGAGGGCATAGCCCTTGGCTACGGCAACCTGCTTGAAGCTCTCAATCACTGCGCTGAAAAAAGGATGGCGGATTCCCGCCCCCGTATTCTCCACAAACAGCACACCGATGGTCCAGGATTTCTTGGTCGTCAGTGTACGTGCATGCGCATTGGGAAGATACCCCATCTCCCGGGCGGTACGCAGAATCTCCTCACGTGTCTTCTCCCGCACATCGGAATAGTTATTGAACGCCTTGGACACTGTGGTTGGTGAGTAGCCGGTCCTTTTGGCAATATCGTATATCGTGGTCATTTCCGGTTCACTCCCGCAGCTCAATGAAAGCCCTTTTATGTTCACTGACATTCTAACTTCTTTCGGCACGGCCGTCCAGCATAAAATATCTTTGGACCCCAGGCAGCAACGTCAAGATCTGAATCATCATTCCAAGTGACATATAGAACACATGAATCAAGCTGACCATGTTCCACATGTAGGTCTGCACCATAATCCAGATAATCTGGCCGAAGCCGATATAGAGCGAAAAGCTCCAGGCCGCATGCCGCTCCTTAAACGGTGTCAAGGCGTAGCTCCAAGCCCACTGCGGCTGCTTCCAGAGACCATACAGCACGAGCAGCGGGAGCACGCCGAATACGAACAACAGCAGCAGCCCAGGGACGGCAAAGCTGTGAAAGGGCATTCGTACCATTGCAGAGGCCGGCATGCCGAGCAATTCCCCGCTGGGATCAGTTAGCAGCGCCAGCCCGCCTGCGATGGCCCCCAAGCCCAAAAACCCTTGAAGTACCAGCAGCACCCTAACAGCACCTGGCGTTTTTTTAGCAGCGTTCATCCTCATTCCTCATTCCCCATTTCAGGCACCTATTTTCCGGCTACGGATTAGGGCTATTTCTGGTTAGCGCCTATGCTTTATTGAGATTTTACAGATTTCTCCTCAAGATTGCCGGGAAAGAAATCACACTCCGGAAAATTTGCATGATGTGCCTGCTGTGTGAATGTCTGCGGTTTACGCTATACTAGTATCAATTAGGACAACTCCTGACATTAAAGCGGACGCATGCAAGCAGATGCATTTATCATTCACAATACAGAAGGGATTGGACGGTTGCGGCTTAAGGCTGCTTCTGCCAAGTACACTTATGACTGAGATTACAACTCTACCTCCATCCAAAAAATGCGCGTACTGCCATCAGCTTAAGCCGCTCGCTGAATTCCGCCGGCGCACAGGCAAGCGCGCCAAAGGCGTGTCCCGGCGCGGAGCGTGCCGGGAATGCCGCAAGCTCCGCGAGGCCGAGGCTTCCTTGCCGCCAGTGCGGGCAAGCGTAGCCCCTGCCCTGCCGGAGCGCCAGGCCGGACCGGCCGGTCCCCTCAAGCGGGACAAGGGGCCGGTCTCTATCTCCAAGGCAGCTGCGCCCGAGAAGGCAAAGCCGCCCATGGCCCAACCCCGTCCAGCCTCACGGCCGGAACGTGCCCGGGACGCCAGAGGCAGCGCGGGCACGGCCGGCCATAAGGGCAAGGCGCGTCCCCGGCATGCCGCCGAGACCGGGCGCAGCCTTCCGCAGCAGCGCGGGCCGAAGCCCGATCCGCAGGATGCCTCTGCCCTGATTCCTTCGGCCAAGGGCATGATTCTCATGCGCGGGCACAGCGATAAGGGCCGCCGCTGGCATCAGGAGATCGACCTTGAGCTTGCCGTGACACTGGTCAAGGAGCATGCGGCCATCGTCGTGAACCGGCGTACGATCCGCCGCTTGTACAGCAATAAGGACTTCCGCGCCTATATTTTGACGAGGGACAACTATACCTGTTATTTCTGCGGTCAATACGGGGATACCATCGATCATCTGCTCCCCCGCGCCAAAGGCGGGCATACTACGCCGGATAACTGCGTCTGTGCCTGCAATTTATGCAATCAGACGAAGGCTGACCAGTTAGTGGAGCAATTCATGAGCCGGTAATGTTCTTGACCCGTCCAACCTGGCCGTCCGCCAGGCGCACCTTGATCCCGTGCGGATGGCGGGGCGAGTTGGTCAGGATGTCTTTCACTGTGCCGTGCGTGAGCTTGCCGGTCGCCTGATCCTGCTTCAGTACGATGTCTACCTGAATGCCGGGGCGGATATCTGCTCTTACTTGTCCGTTCATAATACACTCTCCTTCCGCTAATATTCGCGTAATATATAGTCAACTTACTCTTACAGATAAGGATGAACAGCCATGGCTTTTGGAATCAACCGGGCGGAATTAACCCGCTGGAAACAGGCCGTCTCCGCAGGGGAGATTGCGTTCCTGACCCATTACTGGATCGATAAACGCTACCCTGAGATCACAACAGTCACCAAGGTGGGCTGCAGCGATCTGCCCCGCCTGCGGGAGTGGTGCAGGAAGCACGGTCTCCCGGCGCGGTATATTCATAACCGCCAGCCATTCCCCCACTTCGACCTCATGGGCCCGAAGCAGGCGGAGATTCTCAGGCAGGAGGGCTTATGGGAGCACCTGGAACGCTTCCGTATGCTCTGATGAACGGCAGACTGCAAGAGCGCCTGTGACCGGGAGGTTATTTCGGGTTCCGCAGATCCTTCATAATCCGGCGGCCGGTCGGGGTCTGGGCCAGCCCGCCCCCTGCCGTCTCCCGGTGCTTCTCAGGCATCGCAGAGCCGACCTCCAGCATGACCTTAATCACTTCATCGGACGGAATCACGCTGCGGACGCCGGCCAGGGCCATATCCGCCGCTGCAAGCGCCGTAACGGCACCGAAGCCGTTGCGGACAATGCATGGAATCTCCACAAGTCCGCCTACCGGATCACAGATCAGCCCCAGTGTATTTTTGAGCGCAAGACCTACTGCATGTACAGCCTGTGCCGGAGTCCCGCCGCGCATCTCGGTCAAGGCTCCGGCTGCCATGCCGATCGCTGAGCCCACCTCGGCCTGACAGCCGCCTTCCGCACCCGATACAAAAGAATTATTAGCAATCACATACCCTATCGCTCCAGCCGCGAACAAACCGGAGACCATATAATCATCGTCCCAGCCGAAGCGCTCCTGACAGCTCAGGAACACACCAGGGATAATTCCGCAGGAGCCGGCAGTCGGTGTGGCAATAATCCGGCCCATAGAAGCGTTCACTTCAGAGACGGCAAGGGCATACGCCAACGCCTGGCCTGCCGGTCCCCCGAGACAAGGCTCATCCGCTGCATTATAGGCGGCCACCCGCTGGGCATCCAGGCCTGTCAGGCCGCTGCGTGAGGTGGTGTCTTCGGTCATGCCGCGTTGCACCGCTTCCTTCATGACCCCATAATACTCGCGCATGGTGGCGAATTCCTGCTCCTGGGAACGGCCGGATTCGGCGCTCTGCTCCTCAAGCATCAGAGCGCCGATCCCAAGCTCCCGCTCCCCGCATAGTACAGCCAGCTGGCTGAGTGTTTGAAAATTCATGTTGTGATGTCCTTCCCCTTCTGTGTCTGTTCTTGTGTATTGCCGTTTAAATCGACTACCTTGACGCTCTTCACTGCCGGAAGTGCCCGCAGCTTCTCCAGCAGCTCCGCCGTGGCTGGTTCATCCAGCTCCAGCACCGTCAGGGCTGCGCCGCTGCGGTTCTTCCGGTCCAGTGACATATGTCCGATATTGAACTGTCCCTCCCGCATGACATCTGTGACACTGGCCAGTACACCCAGATAATCCATATGCTGAATCAGCACCGTCGGGTACATGCCGGTCAGCTTCACGCTGAAGCCGTCAATATCTACAATCTCAATATTGCCGCCGCCGATGGATGTGCCAGTAAGGGTCATCTCCGTCCCGCTCTCCCTGCCTGTAAGGCGCAGACGGACCGTATTGGGATGGGGAAACAGCCCCGTTCCCTGACCGAAGGAAATGCTCATCCCGGCTTCGGCCGCAAGCCCAATGGAATCCGGCAGCCGGTAGTCGTCCGTGGCGAAGTCAAGCAGACCTCCGGCGATCGCCCGGTCTGTCCCGTGTCCCTGATAAGTCGCGGCAAAAGAACCGAAGAACGTAACCTCGGCCTCTCGCGGCAGCTCACCAAGCACCTGCCTTGCGGCCCGCCCGATCCGCGCGGCTCCCGCTGTATGAGAACTGGAAGGCCCGACCATGGCCGGGCCTATAATTGAGAATACATCTTTAAATCTCATAGTTTTGGTCTCCCGCTATCTGAATTCGGCCATGTACAGCGAATAATGTAATGATGTCCATCCGCTCATTGTACAGCACCTATATATTATACTGCGTCCGCACCAAAGCTACACTATTACATGAATTGTGACCTATTATTCGCTGCTCTGCGAGTGGAAACGGCTTTGCCGTCCTTACAAAGGACGGTACCGTTTCAGCGAGAAGTAAAAGGAGAATGTATAGCGTGAAGTCTATACATTCTATTTCGAGAAAAGCACCAAGCCGTCCCGCTCCTGCCAGCCGATACGGGTCCAGAAGCTGCGGCCCGGCACATTAGCTTCGATCACCATGAGATGGCACTTCGTTATGCCCGCTTCGCGCAGTCCCGCAAGGCAACGCCTCACCAGCTCACGGCCTGCACCGCTTCCCCGGCTGCCGCTGGCGACAGCCACATGATACATATAGCCTCTGCGTCCGTCATGCCCGCACATCGCGGTACCCATTAGGGTGCCGTCCTCCTTCACGCACACCTGGCTGATGCCCGGATTCCGCTCCAGATAACGGATGATATTTTCACGCGAGTCGGCTTCACTGAGGCCCATTCCGTCCGTATTCTCCCACAACCGGTAAGCCGCCTCGTAATCGTCCCCTGTCATTGCTCTATATATCATGCATTCTCCCCTTTTCTATGCTTATGACTCCACTTCACGCCGCACGCTTTTCTGGGCGCATGCATACCCATATACGGAAGAGCTGAGCAGGCAAGGAGGAGTAACCGCCGATGAACCCCATGTATCCTTCTTATGATGACAAAACGGTCTCCCATGTGCAGCCTGTTGCTTTTCCCCCTCAGCACCAGGACCGTTACCAGCTGATCCATGTCCAGGCTTCAGCCGGTCACGCCGGCCTTGTTCATTCCCAACCCGAGAGGATGTATAGCGATGAATCAACACAAGGATTTCAACCTGCCTTCTGTCCGCCTGAATGCGGGCATGTACGCTCTGACCAAGCTGTCGGCCGCCGGATTGACCTTCATCCTGATCTCCCTGTTCATGCTGATCCATGGCTATGAGAACGGAATTCCGTCCGGCTGGCCGGTATCGGTGCCTTATGCCATCTACGCTTACGGCCTGCCGGCTGCCATCCTGGCCGATGCGCTCCTGCGCATGTTCCGCTCCACCTCGCTCAGCCCGGCGCTGGCCCTGTACGCCATTGCCGGCTATGGCGCCGGCCTGTGGCTCGCTGCGGAGCAGGGCGGCGACTCCCTTGTCTCCGGCCTTACCGGCCTCGCAATCCTGCTGCTATTCCGCATCGCCCAGATCGCGGGCGAACGCTTCCCGATCCTGCTTCCCTTCTTCGCTCTGTTCATTCCGCTGATCTGTCTGGTCTTGTTCTGACCTGGCGGGTTCAGGCAGGGCGGAGCATTGGGGAGGGCCGGGATGGCGGGTAAGGCTGGATACCGGGCTGGATGGGATCAGTATCCGGAAACCGCAAACCCTTCTCACGGCACATTGTGTTCGGTTTTCCGCATACATTGGGACCACACGCCTCCGTCACGCCCAATGTGGTCGGTTTTTCGACTATATTTGGACCACACGTCTCCGTCACGACCAATGTGGTCGGTTTTTCGATTACATTGGGCCCGATGACCTCGCGCTGGCACATTGCGTTAACTCTTATCGTCCGGTGCATCGCGCTCAAGTAGGATGCCCGAAGCAAACAATTGGAGAAATGTGTCTTATTTCATCCGTTTCTGCCGTTTACAGGCAGGCAAGTGGAAAAGCTCCAACTAATAAAGTTAGTTTTGTCGCCTGGGGTGAAATGTGCTAAATTAAGTGCCGTTTATCCAACTAACGTCCCGCCAGAGCTCATCCGCTCATCAGCAGGTGGACAAAATCCACCTGTTATCCGCTAAAGCAGACAGCAGACTAACATAGACTTTGAACTCCAAGCAGCCCGTGCGCCAGAGCGAGCAAGAGCTTGAACTTGTTAATGAAATGGAGGGCTGGCGCTGTTGGTTGGAGACATCAAACCCGGTGCTTACATTTACAGCGCCTCGATAATATCCCCGGCGATCAGGGCAGCAGGATGGTCCCGCTTCCGGGCAGCACGTTCTCCAGCCAGCCCGTGTAGATAGACTCCGAACGCGGCGGCCTGATCCGCCTCCAGGCCCTGGGCCTGCAGACCGGAGATGATGCCTGTCAGCACATCGCCCGCACCGCCGGTACCCATACCGGGATGCCCGGTGATATTGATATAGGCCTGCCCTTCGGGCGTTGCTATTACGGTATGGGCTCCTTTTAGCACAAGGATTACCCCATGCTGAACTGCGTAAGACAATGCCAATCCGATCCGGTCCCGCTGCACCTCCGCTGTAGATATCCCCGCCAGACGGGCCATCTCCCCCGGATGAGGGGTCAGAATAACCGGATGGCGGCGGCTCCAGCTCCGGTAATCGGTATCCGCCAGTATATTCAGCGCATCCGCATCAATAACCATAGGACCCTCCGTCTCCTCCCATAGTCTGCGGAGCCACTCCGTGTCTCCTTCGAACCGGCCCAGGCCGGGGCCGATGGCTGTACAATCGCGGCTGGTACTCAGCCGCAGCACTTCAGCGGCCGTACCCGCATTCCACTCCCCGTCACCTCCGGTGACCGGGGCCAGCATCAGCTCCGGTACGGAACCGATCACATAGGGCAGCAGCTTCTCCGGCAGCGCCCAGGTTACCAGCCCGCAGCCTGCGCGCAGTGCAGCGCGGGCAGACAACAGGCCTGCGCCACTCATGCGCAGGCTTCCTGCTGCAAGCAGGACATGCCCGTAGGTGCCCTTGTGGCCCTCGGGCGAACGGCGGCGCGCCAGGTCAACCTTCAGGCGCGCCGTCAGTACTTCCGGCGTCAGGAGACTGACCTGGACGCCGCCCTCCCGGGCAAGGGCAGCGGGTATGCCGATGGAGCGGACCACGACCCGCCCGGCGGCCTGCGCGCCGGGATATTGCAGCAGCCCCCGCTTCAGGAACGCGAGGCAGACGGTCACTGACGCATGAATGCAGGGCTCATGCGTCTCCCCCGTGTCCGCATCCAGCCCGCTGGGGATGTCCGCGGACACAATGGCCCTGCCGCTGGCATTCGCAGCGGCAATCAGCTCCGCATAGGCACCGCGCGGGGCTCCCGCGCTGCCTGTGCCGAGCAGCGCATCCACGATGCCGCTGCATGCGGCAAGGTCCAGGGCGTCTCTGCCGTAGACTACGGCAGGAATGCCCATAGCTGCAGCGGCATCACGCTGCAGCGCGGCTTCGCCGGCCAGCGACTCCGGCGCGGCCGCGTACACCAGCGTGACGGCGATGCCGGCCTCACGCAGGTGCCTGGCGGCGGCGAGGCCATCGCCGCCGTTATTGCCCTTGCCGGCGAGGACGAGCCAATGCTCTCCGCCGGCAGCGGCAAGCGTCAGCGCTGCATCTCCGCTGACAGAGAAGCCCGCAGCGTCAGCGCCGAAGCCAGGCGCCCCGCGCCCGCTTAAGGCGCCCGCTACGTCACCAGCTGCTTCCGCTCCGTTCCGCATCATTCCGCCACCTGTCGTTCCCGCTCCATCCCGCTTCGCTCCACCTCCAGCCGCTCCCGCTCCAGCCCCCCACACCCTGCCACCAGGCACACCAGCTTCACTTGCCCGGCGGCGGCATAGGGCGATGACCTCCTCGGCAATGGCCCGTCCCGCATTTTCCATCAGGGCGATGGCCGGGATGCCCAGCCGCTCGATCGTGTCGCGGTCGAATGCCCGCATCTCCTCCGCTGTCACCACATCCATTGGTCCAGACCTCCTTCATAGTTGCTTCGATTGTACTAAGTCCCGTTTCAGCAAGCAAATAACCCAGGTAGCTCATGGCAGCCAACGAGCAACAAGCCCCCAGAACAGCAAAAAGCCCTCCCGCTACGAAGAGGACTTCTATGTTAGATAGGTTATGATCCCAACTGCTTAGTCTTGAGGATCAGATAAGCATAATTGGATCCATAGTTGCATTCCATACACCTAAAAACACTCAAAATCAAGGCTGGCCTCTTCTAACTGTAGTTTGTACAACTAAATCTGCCCAATTGGAGAGAATCCCGGCACAGCGGCATTTTTAAATGTACAGACTGCAACTTAACGGATAATCGGTGGAAAATCAGGCGTTTTAGTTGTACAGAGTGCGATTAAACCCGCCGCCGACTCTACCTCTGCCTTTTCACCTTCCGCCTCCGCGTACCCCCCATCAATACCCTACAGTAAACCTGGCTCTGCTGAAATTGCCTTCCTCCAGCTCATCGATGACCGCCACGGCAAAATCCTGGATGCTGATGCTGCTCCGGCCGTCTTCGTCTACAATCAGCCGGTCGAGGCCGATGCGGAATTGGCCGGTACGGCGCCCGTCTACCAGAGCGGCAGGCGGACTAAGATACGTATAGTCCAGCTCCGACCCCCTATAGATCTCATAGGCATTAGCATGAGCCGAAGCCAGCGCGCGGTAGTCCTCCGGGAATCCGGCGGTGTCCATCAGCCATTCTCCCGATTCCGTCTTGAGGCTGCCTGCTCCGCCGACAATGATCAGACGCTCAAGCCCAGCCGCCCGCAGCCCCTCCAGCAGTGAATCCGCTACCCGCAGCAGATCATTCTCATGCCCTGCCGCCGGACCGAAAGCACTGATTACCTCCTCATGTCCGCGCACGGCTGCCGTTACCGAGGCCGGGTCCAGCAGATCAGCAGCCGTCACCTGCAGCCGCTCATGCTGAAGGCTGAAGGCTTCAGGTCTGCGTACCGCAGCCGTGACCTCATGTTTTCTTTTTAACGCTTCCTGTACGATGGCACTTCCAACCCTGCCCGATGCTCCAAACACTACAATATCCATTCTCCCGCTGCCTCACTTTCCTAATCTGCTATCCATTAGCATTACACGAATTCACACGATTTATCGCCGCAGGAACATTCCCTGTGAAGCAGGCATTACCGGCGCGAACCCGTATTTGGCATACAGCTTGGCCGCTTCCCCGTCAGCAATGAGACTGATATATGCCTTCTCCGGCACACTGTCCAGGAATGCGCGGATTTCCCCCATGATGGTTTTTCCGAGACCCCGTCCCTGGAAGGAAGGCTTCACTGCTATATCCGTCACTTGAAAAAAACATCCCCCGTCCCCAATAACCCTGCCCATTCCCACCAGCAGATCCCCCGCATACACGGTCACCGCAAAAGCAGAGTTAGGCAGTCCGACTGCCGCCCCCTCTATGCTCATCGGACTAAGCCCGGCTTCCTGCCGCAGTGCGATATAATCCTCTACTGAGGGCAACTCCTGCCGGATCTCCGGCTGTGCTGAATTTGTCATGCCACTCCTCCTATTTACTGCAATCTGCAAGCATAACCCGCCTGCTATACTGATACCAATATATATGTATTTGTTCAAAATTGAAACGCCCCGCCTCCTTCGGCGTACAATAACTCAAAACACAGCACTTGCACTCTGCAGACGGGCAGGTTATTCTTACCCCGTGTCCTTGGGTAAACTGTGGATAGACAAGCAACACTACTATTTTGGAAGGTTGGTGAAGTAATTATGTCTCCTACAGGGAAACTGTTTAAATGGGGAACTTTCGCTTATGAGGCTTTTCTGGCGCTGCCGATTATCGGGGGAAGCTTTGTGGTGGCAAATGCCTGGGCGCCGCTAGGAATCGCTTTTCTGCTGCATGCTGTAGCCATAATCATTCTGCTGAGAGAGCGCGGTCCGATTATCGGGAATGTAGTGGGCGTGGTCACCTCGGTGGTTGCCTTGATTCCTTTTGTCGGCTGGGTGATGCATGCAATTACCGCTATTATTCTGCTCGTAGAAGGGCTAAGCGGATCACGGCGCAATCCACGTTACTGACAGTAAGCACATTAATCAATGAACAAGGAGTACCTTACTAATTATGATTAAAGGATTATACGAAGCCCATTTACCCGTTTCTAATCTGGAAGCATCTATTGAATTCTATAAAAGACTGGGACTGAAATTCGCCTGGCGCGATGAGGACACCGCGTTCTTCTGGATTACAGAGGGGCGGAGCTGGATCGGATTATGGGAAGGGCCGGAGGTTCAGACCCCTTATCACCCTTCCCTGAGGCATATTGCCTTCGAAGTCACTTATGAGGACCTGAAGCAATCGCTCGCCTGGCTGCGTTCCCTACAGATTGACCCGGTTCCTTTCGGCAGCAGAAGCACGGTTGAGCCTTTTATCCGCCCCCATCAAGGCAATGCCTCGGTTTACTTCAATGATCCGGACGGCAACTCTCTGGAGCTGATGTGTCATATCGAAGTCCCTCAGGGGTTGAAGACGATCACAAGCAAGCTGTCTTTTGAGGAGTGGGAGGAGCTGTGCAGGAAGTCCAGCGATTAGTTCCAGCAGCCATGCTGAGAGGAACCTACAGGGAAACCGACATGTATACTGTTTTCCGCATACATTTGAGCCACACGCCTGCGCGCCACTTATTCACAACAGAAGAAAATCATAATTTCCTATACCACAAGAAAGACCTTCCATTGGTTGCCCAATGGGAGGTCTTTCTGTATTATCCTCGTCCCCCTGCACGGGTATCGGTCCGCCGGCTTCCGGTCTCTCCACTACCACGTGAATTTGCTGTGCTGTTCTCGAAACGTTTGCGCTCCGTGCGCTCCATCTGTACGATTTGGCCTTCATGCACTACGATGTGCAAGGAGCCGAATTCCATATCGTCGAGCAGTTCCGTTATCCGCGCAAGCCATACCTCATCCACCTTCAGTGGTTTAGCCATTCGCAAGCCTCCCTTTCCCGGTTAGGGAATAACTCTGCCTAAATTCCGTTATTACCAACTTGTATACTATGAATTAACTTAGCACGGCACCCAATAGCTGTCAATGAGCATTTTTGCGTACAAGCAGGCTTTTTACAACCATCGTCACCAGTGCCAGCAGGAGCAGCAGAGAAGCCACCGCGAAGGATGCCGAGAACTGATATTCGTTGTACAAAATTTCGACATGCAGCGGCAACGTATTCGTCTCCCCGCGAATATGCCCGGACACCACCGAGACGGCCCCGAACTCACCCATGGCCCGTGCATTACAGAGAATAATGCCGTAGAGCAGGCCCCACTTGATATTCGGCAGCGTTACGCGCCAGAAGATATGCCACCCGTGCGCACCGAGCGTAATCGCAGCCTCCTCCTCCTGTGTGCCCTGCTCCTCCATCAGGGGAATCAGCTCACGGGCGACGAACGGGAACGTGATAAACAGCGTAGCCAGCACGATGCCCGGCAGGGCGAAGACGATTTTGATATCGTGGTCGCTTAACCAGGGGCCGAACCAGCCATGCGAGCCGAACACCAGAATGAAGATAAGCCCGCCAATCACCGGTGATACGGCAAAAGGCAGATCGATCAGCGTCACCAGAAAGCCCTTGCCGCGAAAACGGAACTTGGTTACCGCCCACGCCGCCGTTACCCCAAAGACCGTATTCAGCGGAACCGTAATTGCGGCGACCAGCAGCGTCAGCTTCAGCGCCGAGGCGGCATCCGGGTCGGTCAATGCGGCCCAGTAGACATCCAGCCCCCGCTTCAGCGACTCCACCAGCACAATAATCAGCGGCAGCGCAATCAGCCAGAGCAGGACCAGTCCCGCCAGGGAGATGAGCACCCATTTCACCGCTTGTGACTCCGTCGTAGAAGGCGATGACGCGCCTGTACGCGGCCCGGGGACATGCAGGGGAACCGTACCGGCCATATTTATTCCTCCTAAAAGTTTTATGAAGCATACGCTCCCCTATTAACTTCGCAATAAAACTCGCTTCGGAAGCATATGCTTAAGTTTTGTTGGTATATGCATCCTGAATCCGCTCCTAACAAAACTCGCTTCGGAAGCATATGCTTAAGTTTTATGAAGCATACCCGTTCTCTCTTATCGCGAGCTCCTCCGCGCCCAGTGCTGAAGGCTGTTGATGACCAGCAGCATCAGGAAGGAGAGCAGCAGCAGAATCAGGGCCACAGCGGTGGCTCCGGCGTAATCGAACTGCTCCAGCTTGGACATGATCAGCAGCGGGGCGATCTCTGTGCGCATCGGCATATTGCCGGAGATGAACACGACAGAGCCGTACTCGCCGATGCCCCGGGCGAACGCCAGGGCGAAGCCCGTAAGCAGCGGCGGGAGCAGCTCGGGCAGGACAATCCGCAGGAAGGTGCGCCCGCGGCCTGCCCCCAGCGTAGCAGCGGCTTCCTCCATGTCCCTGTCCAGATCCTCCAGCACCGGTTGCACCGTACGGACGACAAAGGGAATGCCGATGAACATCAGCGCCAGCGTGATGCCCAGCGGCGTGAAGGCAACCTTGAAGCCCAGCGGCGTCAGCAGGGAGCCGATCCAGCCGTTCTGGGAATAGAGGGCGGTCAGCGATACGCCCGCCACGGCTGTAGGGAGCGCGAACGGCAGGTCGATCAGGGCGTCGAAGATTCTTTTGCCGGGGAATTCATACCGCACCAGCACCCAGGCCAGCAGCAGTCCCAGAAAAACATTGATCAGGGCCGCAGCGCCCGCCGTACTCAGACTGACACGGTAGGAGGCCAGGACGCGGGCATCCGTAGCCACATCCCAGAATTTCGCCCAGCTCAGCCCCGTTGAATTAAAGAGCAGCGCGGACAGCGGCAGCAGGACCACAAGACTCAGATACAGCACGCTGAATCCCATCGTAATCCCGAACCCCGGCAGCAGCTTGCGCCGTGACACTGTCCTTGCAGCAGCTTTGGTCGTGACATTCATCTGCCCATTCACCCTTTCCTGCCTTCGGCATATGGCCGATCAGCCTCTGGCGGAATTCCGCCTGTCAGTATGGTCTTGCCGCTTCTGCATCATCGTTCACGAACTCCGCTGTCAGCTGCCCGGTACGTAGATTTTGTCGAAAATCCCACCGTCATTGAAGTGCTTCGCCTGCGTCTCCTTCCAGGTTCCGAATTTATCCGCCAGGGTGAACAGCTTGATCTCCGGGAATTGATCCTTGAACTCGGCCTTTACGCTATCCAGTGTCGGACGGTAATAGTTCTCGGCAGCAATCTTCTGGCCTTCCTCGGTGTAGAGATATTTCAGATAGGCATCTGCTACCTCACGCGTTCCTCTTTTATCGACGACCTTATCCACCACAGCAACCGGCGGCTCAGCCAGAATACTCTCTGACGGATTCACAATCTCGAATTTATCCGGACCCAGCTCCTTGATGGACAGATAAGCCTCATTCTCCCAGGCGATCAACACATCACCGATGCCGCGTTCCACGAAGGTAGTGGTTGAGCCGCGTGCTCCGGTGTCCAGGACCGGTACATTCTTGAACAGCTTTTGCACGAATTCCTGAGCCTTGGCTTCATCATTATTATTGTGGTCCAGCGCATAGCCCCAGGCAGCCAGGTAGTTCCAGCGGGCACCGCCGGAGGTCTTGGGGTTAGGGGTGATGACCTCTACGCCGTCCTTAAGCAGATCCGGCCAATCCTTGATGCCCTTCGGGTTGCCTTTGCGGACCAGGAAGACGATGGTGGAGGTATATGGGGAACTGTTATGCTCATATTTACTCTGCCAGTCCGCGCCAATCAAGCCGGCCTCCTGAAGCGCATCAATGTCATACCCGAGCGCCAGCGTAACGACATCCGCCTCCAGGCCATCCAGCACGGCCCGGCTCTGCTTGCCCGATCCGCCATGCGATTGCTTAACGGTTACCTTCTGGCCGGTCTCCTTCTCCCAGTAGGCGGCGAAGGCCTTGTTATAGTTCTCATACAGCTCACGCGTCGGATCGTAGGATACATTCAGCAGCTCCACCGGATCTTTGGCCTGTGTCTGGGTGGCTTCCGGTGCTGAAGATGCATTCGCAGCCGCTTCTGTTGCTGCCGGGGCCGCTGTTCCTGCACCCGCACTATTCCCTGCATTACTGTTCCCGCAAGCCGTAAGCCCTGCCGTCAATATCAATGCAACCCCGGCGAGAAGCCCCTTCTTGATCCCTTTTGTCATCCCAACCACTCCCCCATAATAGTCTTGTAACAAGCAATAGACGCAGGAAAGCCCGCTTGCGGCAAGTCAAACCGGTCTTATAGACACGTATCTGCGAGCCTGAAGCAGGCGTTCCTCCGTCTGTACGGTAAGAACTTATTCGATTATTCCTACCCATTTAGTAGGTTATACAGATATAATACTGAACGCTTCCCGCGCTGTCAAACCTTTTTTTCACTTTGAATGAAAGACGGCGATCGCTGGACCCGGGGCAGGAAGTGGCGCCCGTTCCTGTAAGACCCACTTGTTATTGTTGCCCCAAAGTAATATCATTGCTACATCTTATTGAGCGAAAATAGAGCGAATTCATATAAATAAAAACGGCATCGCAGTTTCTATTATTGCCGCTTACACCGGGGGAAATGATCATGGGAATGGATTTGGAGTATGGTCCCGCGCCGCAGGGACCGCGGCTGCACAGGCGTGTATTCAGAGAACTGGGCAGACGTATCCTGGAGACGTACAGGTATGATACTACTTTATGGAGGACTGCGCTCAGCGGCCCGTGGACGCTATGCATTCTGGCTTTTTCTATAGTTATTATGGGTATTCCTACCGGACTCGGAAGCGCAGCGGATATTATGCTGGCAGCCGGCGCGGGGACGCTAGTTATGGCGCTGGCCGGCAATCTGCTGGCTGTGCTGCTCTCCCTAACCGGACTCCGCTGTCCGCATCTGTTCGCAGGCTCTTTGCTCAGCACCTATGGGACTGTATTGCTGATCCTGTATTTTTCCGATCTGGAGCTTGGAGCTGCAGCCGTTGTCGCCTGTATCGCAGCCTTGGCCTGCGGGATAGGGGGACTTGCGGCCGGTCTGCTGCGGACCCGGAGAATGTTCACCGGTGGTCTGCTGGCAGCGGCACTCTTCCTCTCCCCCTTCGCACTGGCCTATGGCTATGGGACGGGAAGCAGCCCGGTACCTGTACCCTCGCTTCAGAGTCTGGCGGCGGACGGACAGGTGCTTCCCGTAACGGCGGACGATCCCGCCCAGCCGGGCGACTATGAGTTCCACACCTTCACCTATGGCAGCGGCAAGGATCTGCAGCGCAAGGCGTATGGCAAGGATGTCCTGCTAGCCTCTGCTTCCGTGGATGCTACCGAATATATCTCCTCCTGGCCCGTGCTGCGGACCCTGTTCTGGGGGTTCGATCCCGCTTCCCTCCCGCTGAATGCCAGAGTGTGGATGCCGGATGGGGACGGGCCTTATCCGCTGGTGCTCATGGTCCATGGCAACCATATGATGGAGGACTTCTCCGAGGACGGCTATGCCTATCTTGGTGAATTACTGGCCAGCCGGGGCTTCATCGCGGTCACCCTGGATGAGAATTTCCTGAATTATTCGGCCTGGTCGGGTATTCCTGACAACGACTTCAAGGCGCGGACCTGGATGATTCTGAAGCATCTGCAGCAGATCGGCAGCTTCGCGGAGCAGCCCGGCACCCCCTTTTACCAGAAGGTTGATTATGACTCTGTTGCACTGCTTGGCCACAGCCGCGGCGGGCAGGCCGTAGCCATGGCTGCGGATGCGGCGCGCTGGTTCGGCAGTGATCCGGTTCTGGACGCTATTCAACAGTTCCATATTACTTCGGTCATTGCCCTGGCACCTACGGATAAAATGATCGACAGCAAGCAGGCCCGTCTAACCGATGTGAGCTATCTGACACTCCAGGGCGCCCGTGACGGCGATGTACATGATTTCTACGGGGATCGTCAATATATGCGCTCTTCCTACACCGGCAATACCCCTGGCTTCAAAAGTTCGCTCTATATTGCCGACGCTAATCACAGCCAGTTCAATACGGACTGGGGGCTATATGACCAGACGCTGCCTACCGGCCTGTTCCTGAAGCGCTCCCGGATCATGGACGGGGAGGAGCAGCGGAGAATCGCCAAGGTCTATGTCTCTGCCTTCCTGGAGACCACGCTGCACGGGAGGAGCGAGTACCGGCAATTGTTCCGCGATTACCGCAGCGGTGCCCGGTGGCTGCCGGATACCGCCTACTATAACCGCTTCCAGAGCGGGGCCTATATCACGGTGGCGGACTATGATGAAGACCGCAACCGAGACGCCGTCCAAGGCGGGACCGTCTCTACTACTACGGGGCTTCACTGGAGCGAAGAGGCCGCGAAGGACCGCGAACGGAACAACAAGCCCTCTTACGGTATTCTGCTGGAGCGCAGCAGCAGCCCGGATCAGGAGCATACGGATGCCGAGGCCGCTTACAGCATTAGGCTTAGCGACACGCTGACTCAGACGCTTGCGGAATCCCCTGCCGTAGAGGGACTGACCTTCTCCCTGGCGAATCATAATTCCGGTCCTAACGAGGATGGAGATTCCAAGCCGCTGCCGGAGGCAGAACTCTCCCCGGAGGTAGAGGTGGAGCTGACCGACAGTAAGGACACCTCTGCAAGAATTCCCCTGGACGAAGTGATGGATATTCTGCCGCTGCCGCAGACTGAGTTTACGCTTAGTCCATGGCTGGAGGAGCGGATCAGTGACGGCAAATTCGGCAACCTCTCGGAAGCCGTCTACCAGACGTACAAGCTGCCCTTCGAGCTGTTCCTTGAGGAAGAGCCCGAGCTTGATCCGGATAGTCTGACAGACATCACCTTTTATCTGCAAGGGACAGAAGACAAGATTATGCTGGATGACATCGGCTTCTATGAGCGGGAGGACCCGCTGACAGGAGTGTATTAACCGGACATCATTCTATCTATAAAAAGCCAAAATCGCCCCCTGTCCGCCATACTGCGGACAGGGGGCTTTGCTGTTCCTGCACAGGGTCGTTGTGCAGGTTAATCCAGGGCTACAAGGCAGACAGGCGCCGGCACTTCCAGCTCATTGCCGGTAGGGATCAGCCGTCCGGTCTCACTGTCTATGCGGAAGGAGGCAATATTGCCGCTGTTCTGGTTAGCAGCGAGCAGCATGCCGCCGATCAGAGCGAAGTTACGCGGTGTCCGTCCCCCGGAAGTCACCCAGTCCTCCGCTTCCAGCAGACCCGTAGCCTTATCAATATGGAACAGTGCGATGCTGTCATGCCCACGGTTGGATACGTAGAGGTAGCGTCCGCATGGTGATACATGGATATCTGCAGCCGTATCATCACTTCCGGCGGTATAATGCTCCGGGAGACTGCTGATACTCTGCAGGAGCTTCAGATTGCCCTGAGGCTCATCATTGGCGAACACGGTAACCGTATTGTTCAGTTCATTAACCAGATAGATCCATTGCCGCGAAGGATGAACCGCCAGATGGCGCGGTCCTGAGCCTGGAGGAAGCTCTACCTCCCGGTGAGTGACCAGCTTCCCGTCCTCCACACGATAGAACACGATCTGGTCGAGACCGAGATCACAGACCAGCACATGATCACCCGTCTTGTCCGGAATCACGGAATGGGGATGGGGGGCCTCCTGACGGTCGCTGCGGATTCCCGAGCCCTCATGCTTCACCTGGGAGGACATCTCCTGTAATGACCCGTCCTCATTCAGCGGGAACACATTGACATTCCCTCCCGTATAGTTAGACACGGCTATGTAATCTCCCTTCGGAGCCACCGAGACATAGCAGGGCGCGCCGCCCCCGGTCGCTCTGCTGCCCAGCGGATGCAGCGCTTTGCTGCCGGGATCAATGGCGTAGGCATGAACCTCACCCTCATCCTGCTCACTCACAGCATATAATACCGTCTGCGCCGCATTAACCGCCAGATAGGAAGGGTTCTGGATCGCCCGGGTACCGCCCATAACCCTCATTTCTCCGCTCTCCTTATCCAGCGCACCGAGCAGGATGGCCTCTTTCTCCTCACTGTTGTACGTTCCAATATAGAATAATACTTCATTAGGCTGGTGCATGGCAGCGGCTCCTTTATTGTATAGTATATAAGCTTATATACCCTGTACACCCCTATACTCACTCAGCGGGTGAACCATAAATTCACTATAACATCTTTATGTACCCACTGCGTTATCAGGGTTAAACAGCATAAATTTGGACAGACTGGAATACTAAATAAATGTGTGCCGGCAAAATTTAACACTTGGTTTAAACGCTGTGCATGAGGTTAATAGTAACCATCGAAGACAACAAACACAAAAGGAGCTGAAAGTTAATGAGTTTACTATGGATGTTGATTGTTGGTGGCGTAATTGGTTGGCTGGCCGGGTTGATTATGGGTAGAGACATTCCGGGCGGAATTATCGGCAACATTATCGCTGGTATTCTCGGTTCATGGCTCGGCGGCATGCTGCTGGGAAGCTGGGGACCTAAGATCAGCGACTACTATGTCTTCCCTTCACTGATCGGTGCTGTGGTTCTGATCTTTATCGTAAGCCTGATTCTGCGTTCGGTTGGCGGACGTAGCCGCTCTTAAGCTCTATGGCAGCATTCTTTCCTGAAGCTGCTGAACTATACTTAGCAAGCAGACCCGCCGGGGTTAGACTCTGGCGGGTTTGCTGTGTGCTTCAGGCAGATCACCCGTATGAGGCAGGCTGCGCATCATTAATGAAATCCGTTCATTATCTGCTATAATGAAGTAAATAGTGACCGAAATCACAGAGGAGGAACGTGAATTATGGGTAACATCAACCCCTCACTTCTGCATGTGGGCTCCACGCTGGGAGCAGTATTCATGGCGCTGATGGTGATTTTTATCCGCATGAAGGCCAGCGCCCGCCCGGTAACCATCCGCAAAATATGGATTCCGCCGCTTGGCATGTCCACCGGCTTCGCCATGTTCGTCGTACCGGAAGTGCGCTTCCCCTGGTGGTGGGCGGTAGCGGCTTTCCTGGTCGGCTGGTTTATTTTTGCCTACCCGCTAATCCGCAGTACGCGGTTCGAAGAACGTGAAGGGCTGATCTATGCCCAGCGCTCCAAGAGCTTCGCCTTCATTCTGCTTGGACTGCTGCTGGTCCGCACCCTGCTCCATGAGTTCATCAACCGGTATGTCTCAGTTCCGCAGTCCGGCGGATTATTCTTCATTCTGGCCTTCGGCATGATCCTCCACTGGAGACTGTTCATGTATAAGCACTATACCGGAATGCTGCCTGCCGAGCCGCAGATTCCGCAGCCCCGGGTCTAGGGTGAGGCCGGGATGGATTATATAATTATGTACAAGGGGGTGTCCCCGGCAGCCTTAGGGAGGACTGCCGGGAACACCCTTTCCTTCTGTCTTCCCAAATACCCATCAGCTGCATATTATAATTCATAAGAACCCTGATACTCTAACCTTCCATGTGAATTATGGCCAAATAACGGACGGGTGCGGCGGGCATTTTCGGTGCGATGTCAGGTAACTTGCGATGAGATCAGTTAGAATAGTACCATACTTGTAGAGAGTGGGGACTGGGCAATTGAAAAGTAAATCGAGAAAAGTGGCAATCGTCGGCTCCGGCATGGTCGGCTCAAGCGTTGCCTATTCCATGGTGAATCAAGCCATATGCGATGAGATCATGATGATCGACCGTACCTACGACCGCGCCATGGCACAAGCGCTTGATCTCTCGCACTGCATGGACTTCACCGGAACACGCACCAAGGTCTATGCCGGCACCGCCAGTGACTGTGCGGGGATGGATGTCGTCATTCTGACGGCAGGCGCCAATCCCAAGCCGGGGCAGACCCGGCTGGATGTACTGGATGCCGCTGCTGTAATTACCCGGGAGATCATCACCGAGATTATGGCGGGCGGCTTCGATGGGATCTTCGTCGTCGCTGCGAACCCTGTAGATATTGTAACTTATATGGTCTGGCAGATCTCCGGCCTGCCGCGGCACCGGGTGATCGGCACAGGCACCTCCATCGACTCCTCCCGGCTGAAGACACTGCTGTCGGAGGTGTTCACGATTGATCCGCGCAGCGTCAACGGCTACGCCCTTGGCGAACACGGGGAGTCGCAGTTCGTAGCCTGGTCCCATGTGACAATCGGCGGCAAGCCGATTCTGCAGATTATGGAGCAGCACCGCGAGCGCTTCAGCAGCCTGGACCTTATGGATATCGCCCGCAAGACGAAGGATGCCGGCTGGGAGATTTTTACGCGCAAGGGTTCGACTCACTTCGGGATCGGCAGTGCCCTCGCTTATATCACCCGCTCCATTCTGAATGACGAGCACAAAATCATCGCCGTCTCCGCCATCCTGGACGGGGAATACGGACAAAGCGGCGTATGCGCCGGAGTTCCGGCCATTATCGGCAGCAGCGGTATTCAGGAATTGCTGGAGCTGAACCTCAGCGATACAGAGATGGCTAAATTCACCGACTCCTGCAATATCATCCGCGCGGGAATTGATAGCCTCACGCTGGAGGAGCAGCACTAAGCTTAACAGCACAGCCTATACCGCAAACCCCCCTCTGCTTCACACAGTAACCTGTGGGGCAGAGGGGTGTTTGCGATGATTTTACCTGATATTATTGAAACTTCTCGATCTCGCTGCGCAATTCGCTCATCAGCTGGTTGAGGGATTCGGCTGAGGTGACAACCTGGCCCATCAGATTCCGCTGCTCGGTGGAAGCCTCCGCCACCATCTCGGCGCTCTCGGCAGAATCTCTGGCAATAATCAGCATGTCGGAAATGGAGGCCGTAATCTCTTCTGTCCCGGCGGACATCTGCTCGTTGACGGCAGAGACGTCCTGGATCTGAACCGATACCTCACGGATGGACGAGCGGATATGGTCGAAGGAGGTGCCTACATTCTGCATTTTACCCATCCCGTCTCCGATCTCAGCAATGCTCTTCTCCATAGAGACCTCGGCCGCTCTGGTGGATTCCTGAATCTGACGGATCAGCTCCACAATGTTCACAATGGCGCTGTTCGTGCGCTCCGCCAGCTTCTTCACTTCATTCGCCACCACGCCGAACCCGCGCCCGTGCTCGCCTGCTCTGGCCGCTTCAATCGACGCATTGAGCGATAACAGCCCCGTCTGATTGGAGATTTCGGAGATTACGTCAACAATCTGGCCAATTTGTTCGGATTGCCCGCTCAGATTGCTGATCAGGGCCGAGGTCTCCTCCGCAGCGCCGCTGATGACATTCATCTGCTTAAGTGTGGATTGAATCTCCACATAGCCGTTCTCGACCTCGGCGCTGACTGTCTCCGCCTGGTCGGACACATTAACCGAGGATTCCGCAATCCGCTGCAGCCCGATCGCCATCTCCTCCGTAGCTCTGGCCGCCTGCTCCGAGCCTTTGAACTGCTCGCCCATTCCATGCGCGACCTCCTGGACGACCGTCTCAATCTCTGCCGATGTATTCGAGGTCTGACTGGCGTATTTCAGCACGCGTTCTGCCGAGACAGCAACCTGCTCCACGGTAGCATCGATTTTGCCGACAATGCCGGACAATGATCCGATCATATCATTAATGCTCTGGCTCATCTGGCCGATCTCATCACCCGAGCGCACGGTCACCCGTTCGCTGAGATAGCCGTCCGCTACTTTCTTCATCACCCCGGAGATCGCCACAATCGGCTTCACAATCAGACGGGTCAGATACAAGGCCAAGGCAACGACCGCCAGAATGATGATTGCAATGAACAATGTGGATATCCGCTGGGCTGAGGTGACTTTGGCGGTAATCTCACTTTTGGGAACCGTAATCAGCAGCTTCCAGTCTGTGCCCGGGACGGTACGGAAATAGGTAATCACCTGCTTGCCGTCCTCTCCCTTATAAACTTCCGAGCCTGCTTCCTTGCCGAGAATATGCTCTACGGCCTGCTTCATCTCTGTGGTCTTCGCGTAATCCGCGATATTCTTGCCGATCCGCTCGGTCTCGGAGTAGGCGTAATAATCACCCTTGCCAGAGATCACATATCCGTAGCCGGTATCGCCCACGTGGATGTTTTTGCCCATCTCCATCAGAATGTCCGGTGTCACCGAGAAGGCGATACCGCCGCCAAACTGCTTGTCCTTGTCCACGACCGGAACGAATACCGGGATAATATATTTACTGAGCTGTTCCAGATAAGACATCTCCGCTACCGCCGGAGCAAGACTCTCCTTGGCCTGCAGGAAATATGCCGATTGGCCTACATCCGCCGTAAGCTTAAGGGAATTAGCCAGAATGCCCTGCTTGTTAATGACGCTGTAGCCTTCGGACTGAGTATCGCTCTCTTCGAGTACCTTGACCACAGGAAAAATAGTATCCGGTCTTGAGGTATCGAATTCAGGATGCTGCGCAATCAGCTCCTGGACCGCAGATGTCCGCGTATTCAGCCACTCTACGATGCGTGTAGTGTTCATCTCCAGAATATTCTGGGCGAGCTCCTCGCTATCGTCTCTGGTGACACCCCCGAAGTACTGCATGAAAAAAATCGTGACGCCGAGCAGAGGTACAATAGCAATTGCCAAAATAACAAGCGAATACTTGCTTTGCAGCGATAATGATTTTCCGTTCTTTGCATTCATTTTCAATTTTGACCGTACACTTCCCTCATTCACCGCAAAATCCCCCTAGAAACCCATTCTGGTCTTCCATATGCTGTAAATATATATATTGATATATCGGCATAAATAGACAAAAAGCATAATACATACAATAAAAATAAGCCTTAAGACCCAAAAATTAGGATCATTAAGGCTTATACTTTTCATAATTATTTCATTATCGATTCATCTTACACGATTATAACGATTTCGGCGGCTGTAAGGCGCGCATGCTGTTCAGTACAGCGAGTACAGTAACTCCGACATCTGAGAATACGGCCTCCCACATAGTGGCAATTCCGAACGCTCCCAGCAGCAGGAAGACCGCTTTGACTCCCAGCGCAAAAGCAATGTTCTGCCAGACAATGGTCCGTGTCCGTTTGGCGATCCCGATGGCGGAAGCGATTTTGGAAGGCTCATCCGTCATGATTACAATATCCGCTGCCTCAATGGCCGCATCCGAGCCAAGTCCGCCCATGGCAATCCCGACATCCGCTCTGGCCAGCACCGGAGTATCATTAATCCCGTCCCCGACAAAAATGATCTTCTCCTTCGGTCCCTTTTCCCGCTCCAGCTGTTCAATCGCTGCGACCTTATCTCCCGGCAGCAGCTCAGCATGAATCTCCTGAATGCCCAGCTGTCTGCCGACAGACTCGGCTACCGGAGCGGCGTCACCCGTCAGCATAACCGTCTTGCGGATTCCCAATGCATTCAGAGCCTGAATCGCCTTAAGCGAATCGTCCTTCACTTCATCTGCAATGACGAGATAGCCTGCGTAGCGCTTATCTACAGCAATATGAACGATCGTCCCGTACTCCTGCGGAGTTACGCTGGTAATCCCTTCACGCTCCATCAGTCGCGCATTCCCGGCCAGCACTGCCTTCCCCTCCACGGTAACTGCGATGCCGTGGCCGGAAATTTCGTTATAGCCGGTAATGGCTTCACCCGGAATAGCTTCGCCATAGGCCGCACGGATGGATTCCGCAATCGGATGGCCGGAGTGGCTCTCCGCATAAGCCGCTACCCGCAGCAGCTCCTGCTCTGTGAAGCCTTCCGCCGGAACATTGCCGGTTACCGTGAACTGGCCTTTGGTCAAGGTTCCAGTCTTATCGAACACAACGATCTTCACATCATTCAAGGCTTCCAGATAGTTGCTGCCCTTCACCAGAATCCCGTTCTTCGACGCGGCACCGATCCCGCCGAAGAACCCGAGGGGAATCGACACGACAAGCGCACAAGGGCAAGAGATAACGAGGAAGACCAGTGCACGGTAGATCCAGTCGGAGAAGGTGGCTCCGCTCAGAATCAGCGGCGGAACCACGGCCAGCAGCAGCGCTGTTATGACTACGACCGGCGTATAGGCACGGGCGAATTTGGTGATGAAATTCTCTGTCTTTGCTTTGTTATTCGTAGCATTCTGGACCAGCTCCAGAATCTGCGAGACTGCCGATTCACCGAAGTCCTTGGTCACTTCAATGGTAATCACACCATTGCGGTTAATGAATCCGCTGAGTACCTGGCTGCCCGGCTGAGTAGAACGGGGAACGGATTCTCCGGTCAGTGCCGAGGTATCCATCATCGCGCTGCCCTCCAGAATAATCCCGTCCAGCGGAACCTTCTCACCGGGCTTAACTACGATGCTGTCTCCTACTCTAACCTCTTCGGGGGACACCTTCCGCAGATTACTGCCTTCCTTCAGATAGGCGAACTCCGGCCGGATATCCATCAGCGCTGTGATCGAACGGCGTGAACGGTTCACCGCCATTCCCTGGAACAGCTCACCTACCTGATAGAAGAGCATAACCGCAACGCCTTCGGGATATTCGCCGATGGCGAAGGCGCCGATGGTCGCAAGGGCCATCAGGAAGTTCTCATCGAACACCTGGCCCCTTACAATATTCCGGGCAGCGGCGAGGACGACTTCTCCGCCGACAATCAGATAAGCTGCCAGGAAGATCAGCAGCTCGGTGATCCCGCTGACCGGCAGGAACATGCCGGCCGCAGCCAGAATGGCACCGCCGCCCAGCCGCATCAGGATGCGGCGCGTATCGCCCTCCCCATGCTCATGGCTGTGTCCGTGGCCATGTGATTCCTCCTTGCTGTGGCTATGCTCAGCAGCATGTGAATGCGGGTGCCCCTCTTCATGGGAATGTCCTTCTCCATGGGCATGCTCATGACCGTGCGGTTCGCCGTGGGTATGAACATGACCCTGTCCTTGAACCGCTACGCCGCGTACCTGAGCTGCCCCCTCCGCAGACAACGGCTTCTTGACCGCACGCGAAGCTCGAACCGCACGCGGCTTCACATGCGGCTCCAGCTTGGTTACCGTATGCTCAGCCTGCTTCGCGATCTCATCTGCAGCAGCAGCTGTTGTCTCCAGTGTCATGGTCTTCGTCGCGAAGTTGACGGAGCAGGAGGACACGCCTTCAATCTTCTTGACCTTATTCTCGATCTTCATTGCGCAGTTCGCGCAGTCCAGCCCATCCAGGACCCACTTGCGCTTCACATTGTCTTCTACCGTACTCAAATGACTCATCTCCCTTGATCGTCCCTATATATGAGTATTTGTTCATATGTTAACTTACACCTATTATATTCCCCTGAATCATGCAGTGTCAATGCATTCAGCCCACAGATTGTGGCTAATTATGTACTGTGAAGAATCTGCCGATGGAGTTATTTTGGACAAACTATTCTTCATCTATATAAAAAAGCTTGTAATTTGTCTGAGTTGGCCATAATATTAACATATGAGCAATCATTCATATGTTAACTGAAAAGAGGTCCTATCTAATGAACAATTCCAAAACCGATTCACACGCTCACTCACATGCTGGAACACACACTCATTCGCACGCTGGCGGGCATTCGCATTCCCACTCCCATTCACATGCGCATTCCCACGCACCGGATAATAAGAAAGGCCTGCTGATCGCCTTAATTATCACCGGCGGTATTATGTTCCTTGAATTCTTCGGCGGCCTGTTCACCGGGAGCCTGGCTCTCTTGTCCGACTCGGGGCATATGCTCAGCGATACCGCCTCCCTTGCCCTTAGCCTTGTGGCCATGATTATCGCGTTGAAGCCGGCATCCTCCAAGAACTCCTACGGCTTCCACCGGTTTGAGATTATGGCGGCTTTGTTCAACGGGGTGACCCTGTTTGTAATATCCGGATTCATTATGTATGAAGCTTTCCAGCGCTTCTCCTCCCCTCCGGTGGTAGCCAGCGGAACGATGATGCTGATTGCCAGTGTCGGATTGCTGGCCAATCTCGTCAGCGCCTGGTCACTGATGCGCAAAAGCGGGGCTAAAGACAATATCAATATCCGCAGCGCTTACCTGCATGTAATCAGCGATGCTCTCGGCTCCGTCGGCGCGCTGGCGGCTGGTCTGATTATGAACCTGTTCTCCTGGTATGTGGCAGACCCTATCATCAGTGTGCTGGTCGCCCTGCTCATCCTGCGCAGCGCCTGGGGTGTCATCAAGCAGGCCTTCCATATCCTTATGGAAGGAACTCCGCTTAGCGTGAATGCCGAAGAGGTCGAAAAGGCGCTACTTCAAATTGAAGGGGTTCAGGATGTGCATGACCTGCATATCTGGACCATCACCTCCGGCCTGGATGCTCTCAGCGGTCATCTGCTGATCAAAGACGGGGTGAATACAGAGCAGGTGCTGCAGCAGGCACTTAAATTAGTGGAAGAGAATTTCGGCATCCAGCACTCCACACTGCAAATTGAGAATTCTGCTGTGAAGCACGGTCACCTTCCGGTCTGAGGAAGAGGTGGTAAGCGGGTAAGGGAGAATGAGGGAGTCCGAGGAAAATCTAACGATTCTGTATGCCTGCCGAATGTATGCTGTTTTCCACAGACATTCGGCCACTTGCCCTCACAACGACCGATTGTATGCTGTTTTCCACATATATTTCGAACACACATACCCTCGCGCTGGCACATGTATTCGGTTTATCACACATCATAATTTATAAAAGGGCTGCCCCAAGCCATTACCTGGCGTTGGGACAGCCCTTTTGCTGTCAGGACAATCTATTCATGCCGGATATGCTCATGGGTCTGCAGGAAAATCTGCTCCACATGTGCATCATTCAGCGAATAATATACGGTCTTGCCTTCCTTGCGGCGCTTCACAATCCGCAGATTGCGCAGATAGCGGAGCTGATGGGAGACTGCCGATTGTCCCATATCCAGTATAGAGGACAAGTCATGCACACACAGCTCCTGCTGGGATAATGCGTAGATCAGCCGAACTCTTGTCGGATCACCCAGTGCCTTGAACATTTCTGCCATCTTATCTGTGATCTCACGGTCCGGCAGAATCAAGGCCATCGATTCCGGTTCCAGTTCGGAACCATTACAGGTGTTGTCGCATTCTTCAAGTGCCGCTGGTTCCATGCTCCCGCCCTCCTCCATATGCTCATCCGGTGTCACCGGCGCTTAATAGTATCTTCTACGATTAATTATAGAAAAAATGGCGTCCAATGTCCATTGAGAAGAAAATACGGGAGGGGATTCACTTAAACATGCGGCGATGTATAGCCTATCCATCAGCGAGATCAGCTAGTATGATCAGTTTCGTTCGGGTTCACTTCGAACATTCAGTGATAGTTGTAGTCTGTACAACTAAATCTGCCCGAATGGGTGAGAATCCGGTACAGATGGATTTTTAAATGTACGAAGTGCAACTAAACCACTCCTAGGCCATATATCAGGTGATTTAGTTGTACAGAGTGCATTTACGCATACCACGTATACCATAATCACCTACGTAAATAATTCGTATACCCTAACATGTGATTAGTTTTAACATTTCCCGCCAGCCGCATTCCGATACCTGCTAACCTTATACCGCCTTACGCCAAAAGGCTATCAAGCCAGCACACAGGAACAGAAGCAGGCTCCCCGCCACGACAATCATCAGGCTCTCCAGCGGCAGGTTGAAGGCGCCGAACCGTTCTTCGCCGAAGGGGGACATGGCCAGCACCGGCTGCACCCATGGATAATAAGGACCGTAGGTGGAGGAATTGGCTATCAGTATATTGGGAATGGTGAAGCAGACATTCAGCGCAAGCGGGGCGCCGAAGCTGCTCCAGCCTTGAGATATCGCCAGTTGCAGTGCAGCCAGCGGCAGGCAGGCAAACCAGCCCCCGAACAGGCTGCTCAGCATCAGCCCCCAGGGAACTCCCCCTTCTGCACCGCGATACCACCCCACTCCCAGAACCCCTGCAAGAAACAGCAGCTGAACCGCACCCAGCAGCGCTACAATTAAAGCATATTTGGCAAAATATACGGAGGTTCGTGTAACCGGAAGCGCCAGGAGCTGCTTCCAGCCGCCGTCACTATGCTCATTGCGGCAGATTAAAGCGGCGAAGAGTCCAGAGAGTACCGGAAGAAACAGCAGCGCATGTACCGCTGACATTGTGCTCAGCAGAACCTGCCAGGTTATCACCCTATCCTCTTGCATGTCCGAAAGCGCGCCTATCGGCAGGGAGATCAGCGGACTGAGCAGAATTAACAACCAGGTGCGGAATCCGGCTATCTTCATACACTCCGCAGACATTATTCGCAGAAAAGTCCGCATATTCAGTCCACATCCTTTCGCGCGAAATGTATGGCTCCAGGCAGGATTACCAGGAGTCCAAGCAACAGGCCGGCTCCGCTGAACAGCCAAGGACGCGGATCACTCCAGGCTAAGACCGGCCAGGAGAGCGGGAACCATTCCGTGAAGTACACACCGAACGGGCTGACCAGCGACAAGGTCAATCCCACCGATACCGGAAGGGTCTGGTTCCGGCTGGATAGAGAGAGCCACAGCTGGAGTGCAATGACGGGCATGGCCGCAGCATAAGCGGCGAAGCCTATCCGCAGGACATCTGCAAGCGGTATCGGCTGAGCGCCGAATCCGAGCAGCAGCCCGAGGACGACAGTTCCTGCCGACAGCAGCAGGCAGGACACGATAAGCAACAGCAGGCAGAGCAGCAGCTTCGCCATGAACACAGCCGTACGGGAGACAGGCAGTGCCAGAAGCTGCTTCCAGGCGCTGGTCTGATGCTCGACATTCGCAATCAGAGAGCAGATCAGTGTGCCTCCAAGATACAGGGCAATCGGTACGAAGGGTACGACCTCACTGAGCAGGCCACCCCACAGGTCCTCCCGGTACTGCCCGCGAAGATAGTCATAGCGGAGGCCGAAATTCAGCCCCTGCATGGCGATAAGACCCAGCGGGCCGAGGAAGGCGAGGAACCAAATGCCTTTGCCGCGGATCTTAAGCCAGTCCGCCGACAGCGCACGCCACATCATAGCTCCCCTCCACCAACCACCTGCAGGAAGAATTCCTCCAGAGATTGCCTGTGCTCCTCCACCCTGTAGATTGCGTGACCCTCCTCGACCAGCTCTTTGACCAGCAGCGATACTCTCGCATCACTCAGCCGGGGCAGGACCAGCCGGCCCTCCTGCAGCTCGCCGCCGCAGCCGCGCCGCACCGCCGTCATCAGCGCAGTCTCCGGCTCGGATAACGCCAGACGCAGATGGCCGGCCGCCTGCTGCTGGAGATGTGCAATGGTATCCTGATAGACCATCTGCCCCTCGCGGATAATGCCGACTGTACCAGCCATTTGCTCAATCTCGCTCAGCAGATGGCTGGATACCAGAACTGTAATGCCCTGCTCTCCAGGCAGCCGCTTAATCAGGGAGCGGATCTCCTGTATGCCTGACGGGTCCAGTCCGTTGGTCGGCTCATCGAGAATCAGCAGCTCCGGGCTGCCCAGCAGGGCTGCCGCAATCCCCAGCCGCTGCTTCATGCCCAGCGAGAAGCCCTTGACTGGCCGCGTCTCCTCCCCGGTAAGCGATACGATCTCCAGCACCTCGGCAATACGCACCTTGGGCACACCCAGAATGCGGCGGATCGCCTCCAGGTTGTCCCATGCACTCAGATGCCCGTAGTAGGACGGCGATTCCACCAGCGAGCCTACCTTGCGCAGAATCTGCATCCGGTTCGCACGCAGCTCCTTGCCGAAGATTTCAATGCTGCCGGAGGTCGGCTTGATCAGGCCGAGCAGCATGCGGATGGTTGTTGTTTTGCCGGCACCGTTCGGTCCGAGGAAGCCGTAGATTTCCCCTTTTGTAATATTGAGATTCAGGTTCTTCACAGCCGCACGGCCGCGGTATTCTTTAAGCAGATTTTTTGTCTCTATCACTGTATCCTTCATTCTCTTCACCTCGGTAACAGCATAACGCCCCAAGGTTAAAAGCACGGAAGCAGCAAGTTTAAATTTTGTTTAAATTGTTCGGGGCATCCCGCTTCCAGATCACAACCTCGGTCCCCTTCGCCGTGCTCTCCATGCTCCATTCCAGGTCCATCCGTTTCAGCAGCAGATCGACAATCGACAGGCCCAGGCCGGCTCCTGCGGAGTCCGTGCTCTGCGCAAGGCCGCCGCCGTGATCGGAGATGATAATCACCCGGTTGCCCTCACGGATCTCCGTAAGTATTCCAACATATAATCCGCTGCGCGCATGACGCAGAATGTTCTGGAACAGATTATCCAGCACTCTGCGGAACCAGCTGTCATCGATCTCCCAGTACAGCGGCGCTCCCTCCAGATCAATCTCGATCTGGTACCCCTCCTTCTCCCACACCGGATACCAGGCGGCGGCGCTCTCCCGCACCAGTCTCAGCACATCCCGGCGTTCCGGGTGCAGCGCAATGCGTCCGCTGTTCAGCAGATTGTAGGACAGCAGATTCTCAATTAGGATGCCAAGGCTCTCAATCCGCTGATCCATCAGCTCAAGGGAGGACTGGCCGTGCGGTGACAACGGCTCCTTGCCCAGTACATGGAGGTGGCTGCGAATGACGGTCAGCGGAGTCCGCAGATCATGCGACAGATCGGCCACCAGCCGCTTGCGCAGCGCCTCTTCTTCCGCCTCTCTGGCACGGCCTGCCTTAAGCTCCGTCACCATGGTATTGAATGCTTCCTCCAGACGCCCGATCTCATCCGGCTTCCCCGGCGGAACAATCTGCGGCAAGCCCTCCTGCCCGGTGAACACCATAGCGGTCTGCAGCCGCAGCAGTCTTCTGCGGATCATGATGAAGAAGAACCAGGAGCTGGTGATGAACAGCAGGAAGAACACCAGCATGGCAATCGTATACCATTTATCCAGTCCTGCCGCGTATTTGGTCTCCGTAATATCCTCAGGAATCTGCATGACCATGAAGCCCTCTGCGGCCTCTGCCCGGTCTCCTATAAAAGCGACAATCGCCAGCGGCTTCAGCGCCGCACTGTCCTTCATGAAGGATACCGCTTCAGCGGCGCTCCACTGGGCGGGAACAGCCGGAGCCTCTCCCGTCAAGAGCAGCGGCGGTCCTGAAGGCTCTGTCACCAGCTGTGTTATGCCCGCAGGATCGACCCAGAATATTCTCGACAGCGGATAGGCTTCGCCTAAGGCCGACAGCCGCTTGGTAATATCCGCCGGGGGTTCACCAAGAAGCTTGCGCGCTTCCTCATGCCACAGAATCTCCAGCTTATCTATACTGGAATACTGTTCATACTCCTTGGGTGGACTTGTATGAGTAGCCCCCGCGAAGATGCTGTATACGGCAATCGTCAGCGGAATAACAACCGGCACGAACAGCAGTGCAGCTACAATAATCAGCAGATAACGAAAAAGCAGCGAACGGTGCAGCAGCTGGAAACGCCCTGCCCCCTTCACCCTCTCACCCGGTAGCCGATCCCCCGGACCGTCTCAATAATCTCCGGCGCGGCCGGATCAAGCTCCAGCTTCTCGCGCAGATAACGGATATGTACCATCAGCGTCTTGTCGCCTTCGATATAGCTCTCCCCCCAGACCGCCTCATAGATCTGCTCCTTGGTCAGAATCTGGCCCAGATGCCGCAGCAGATAAGAGAAGATCTGAAACTGCTTACCGGTAAGCATAATCTCCCGTCCGGTCGCAGCTTCCGTGACCACACTGCTCCCCGGTATGACAACCAGATGCTTAAGGGTCAACTGAGCGGGCGCGGCAGCGCCGCTTCTTCTCAGCAGAACCTCGATTCTCGCCGCCAGCTCATCGGGATGAAACGGTTTGGTCAGATAATCATCCGCGAAGTCCAGCCCCTGAAGCTTATCGTCAATGGAGGTGCGCGCCGAGAGCATCAGAACCGGCAGCTCCGGATAAGCCCGCTTCAGCCGCTGGCCGACGGTGAAGCCGTCCAGCCCCGGCAGCATCACATCCAGAATCGCAAGCTGGCAGCCCTCTGCAGCTTCAAGCGCCCCGTCTCCGCTCTCCAGCCAGCGCACAGCATATTCCCGTTCCCGCAGATCTGCAGCTACGACACTGCCGATCTCCCGGTCGTCTTCTACGTACAATAGGGTTACACTCACGTTGTTAACCGTCCTTTCTTCCTTCCAAGTGACATCACAAATCCCCGGATACCGGCAGTCTTGAGGTCTGCCGGTATCCGGGGAGAATGATCCTTGCTGTTCAGGCCGTAATTCCGAACCTTCCCGGAGGCTTCTCCTCCGGCAGCCCGAACAGATAGCCTTGTCCCAAATCCATACCGAGATCACGGCAGACCAGGAATTCCTCACGGCGTTCAATGCCTTCAGCCAGCAGGCTTGCACCGAATTCTCCGGCCCTGGAGATTATCTCCCTAAGCATCCGTTGCTTCCCCTCATCCCGGTCACAGAAGCTGATCAGACTGCGGTCAACCTTGACATAATCCGGCTGGAGGAGGGACATCAGCTCTAGCGTGGAGTAGCCGGCGCCGACATCATCCAGCGCAACCCGCATCCCCTGCTGGCGGTATTCGGCGAAGATGGCGCGCAGATGGGCAATATCGCTGATCTGCTCCGTCTCCACTACTTCAAATACATAGTCCTCCGGGTTCTGGTCCAGCCTCCGGATCGCCTCGAAGGTATGCGTAAGACAATACTTGGGATTATAAATAGAAGAGGGCAGGAAGTTAATGAACCGCTTGATGCCCTTAGGCAGCAGCTTACTGCCGGTCTCGATCGCCGAGATCCGGGCGGCCCGGTCAAGGAAGGAATGAAATCCTGTCCGCCGGGCAATCTCAAACAGCTCATAGGGCTGAAAATAACTGCCCTGGGGCAGCGGGCGCAGCAGAAATTCAAAGCCGACAATCTCCTCGCTGAAATTCACAATCGGCTGCATGTGGCTGCAGAAATCATGGCTCATAATGATGGACACCAGATTCTCGTTAGCGAAGCGGACCTTCAGCTGATCGAAGGTCAGCCACCGTTCCGGAGCCGCAGGGGCACCTTTGCTCTTAACGCACACGGATAAGGAGTCCGCTATGTCCTTAGCCGCCACCAGCATTTCTATAAGCTTCAACAGCTCTTCCTTACGATGATATGGAATGATACAGGTCTTGCTTGTCTCAAATACTTCATAACCGGCATTCCGGATGGCAGAAGCCAGCGGATCAGAGCAGGGGCGGAGCTTCAGCTCCCCTTGATCCTCTATCGGGTCGATGTCAGCACAATCAACACAGTTCATGGCAATCCCCTCCGCCTCATGATGTCGATAACCTGAGGTCATTATAGCATGATTCCTCCGGCACAATCCGAAAAGCAGCAGCAGAAAGGGCCCCCTATGAACCATGAAGGTTCCTAAGAGGCCCGGATTGCCGGACTATATAGTACTTAGGCTTAGGCGGAACTTATCCGTTACCGGCCACTGCCATCCTTTTACCGGAGACAA
Organism: Paenibacillus sp. FSL P2-0089; assembly: GCF_038595095.1. Lineage (NCBI taxonomy): Bacteria > Bacillati > Bacillota > Bacilli > Caryophanales > Paenibacillaceae > Paenibacillus > Paenibacillus sp. FSL P2-0089. The sequence goes on along the minus strand of NZ_CP152006.1, from coordinate 122,947 downwards.
CCGCTTAAGACTGCCATACCCCGTGCTCACCGTTCTTGCCCATATATTCAATCCGCGAAGGGGACAGCTCAAGAATGACATAATCGGGATCATCCGGTCCCTTGAACCATTTCTCCAGGGACTCATTCCATACCTTAGAGCGCAAGCTATCATCCTTCGTCACAGCAACTGTAGCTTCAATCTCCAGTACATCCTTGCCGCCGCCCTGTTCATAGCCAAGCAAGAGACTAGCATTTGGATTATCCTGAAGCTCTTCTACCTTATGAGTCTTGCGGTTAGTTGCCAGATAGATGGACAGTCCGTCATGAAATATCGCCATGTAACGAACCTTAGGTTTGTTACCGGCCTCAATCGTGCCGAAGGAACCGAACCTGTTGTCGTCCAGCACCTGTATGATTGTTTTCTCCAGCTCTTTGTTATCCATTGACGTCACAGCTCCCTTCAAATTCATGTGAATATAAGTTTATATATTCACGTCCACGGTTTGGATTTATGATTAACCTGTGCCTAATATAGTGTACCCTTCCCGTTCATTCTGAATCCCGCCATCTGTTCATAAATTGATTCATAAGGAGTCTTATTCTTGAAAAAACTAATCTGGATCGGCTGTCTCTCCTATTTCGTAATCGGCCTCGCCCATGTCGTCCTGGGCTCCATTCTTCCGGTGCTGCTCCAGCATTATGACCGCAGCTACAGTGCAGGGGGCGAGCTGATCTTCAGCCAGTTCGCGGGCTTCCTGGCCGGCGTACTGGTCTCGCCGCTGCTGAACCGGCGGTTCGGCAAGCGCGGCGGCATTCTGATTGCCACCGGCCTGCTGCTCTGTGCCGAGATTGCCTACGCCTTCCTCCCGCCCTGGGGCTGGATGTACGTAATTGCCGTAGCCGCAGGGTTCGGCTTCGGGATGATCGAAGCCGTCATCGGCACGATTATTATTGCCGCAGTCACCGAAGGAACGGCGGTTGCCATGAGCCGGCTGGAGGTGCTGTTCGGTGTCGGGGCGCTGCTCATGCCGCTGGCGGCCAGTCCGCTGATTGCCGCCGGGCAGTGGAGGCTGGCCTTCCTGATCGTTGCCGCCTTCTCCCTCCTCTCGCTGCTCTTCTGGGCGAAGAGCAGATTCGGCCCGCTGGACAGCGCGCTGAATGAGCGGCCTGCCCGCCCTGACCGCGCTGCGGCAGCGGGAACCACCAGACGGTTGTCCTTGCCCTACAAGGGCAAGCAATGGGTGGTGCTTGGCTTGTTCATTCTGTTCTTCTTTCTCTATGTAGGCACTGAGATGAGCCTGGTGAATTTCATGCCGGCGATCTTCATCGCGAAGCTGGGCATGAGCGAGGCCGCGGCTGCGCTCACGGTGACCTTCTTCTGGCTTGCCATGTCGGCAGGCAGACTGTTCGCCGGTGTCATCGCCGAGAAGATCTCCTACCGCATCTATGTGCTCGTCAGCTGCTTTGCCGCTTTGCTGCTGCTTATTATTTTCCCGTTCGCCGGTCACCGGCTTGCCGCCTTTGCCATCATCCTGCTGCTTGGCCTGTTCATGTCCGGCATCTTCTCCATCGCGCTGGTCTTCTCCAGCAAGCTGCTGCCCGGCGCGGAAGAATCCACGCCCAGCATTATGATCGCCTCCGGCGGAATCGGCGGCGCGGTGCTGCCGCTGCTGACGGGCTGGTCCATGGATCATCTGCAGATCGCCCAGACCTCGGGACTTTTGGCCGCTTTTGCCGCGCTGTTATTCGTGCTGAGCGTAACCGCCTGGAGAATCGGGTAATTGTATACAACAAGGTCCATATTCTGTGAATAAGGATGGAACCCACACATGGCTGAACTGCATTCCGAGCCCACTCTGCATACCGCCTTGCTGCAATTCATTTTCCCCTTCTCCATCAAGGCCGAGGTCGATGAAGAGCTGATTGAGAGTTTACAGAAGGATGGATTTACGCGTTTTTTTCTTGAGAACAAGGAACTGGAGCATGCCTATTACGGAGAGAACCACTGTGTATCCCATGAGAAAATGGAGCGCAGCTATCTTCCGTTTGCCGCCCATGTCTTGTTTCCGCATGAGAAGGACAGGGATTCCTTCCGCCGCTTTTCCCGGGTGAGTGATCTGCTGTGCGGGCTGCAAATGCCCTTTCAGACGGTTCCCTTCCGCGTGCTGTCGACAGATGTGTTCCTCTGCCCGTTCGAGCTGGGCTTCCTGACGGTAAGAGTGGCTATTGAGGAAGAGAATCTCCCCTTCAGCATGGTGCTCGAATTCGCCGACCGGTTCCGCAACCTGGAGGATGTAAGCGTTCAGGATGAGCATACCTTCATCCATTGTCATAAGAAGTCTTTTGCCCGGGTGGAGGACTTCGTGTTCAGGCATCTGGCAGCCGGGCTGGAGCCGTATCTTGATCCTGCGGAGACCAATGGCAATTATTTCGAGACCCTGCCCTTCTTCGTCGATGAACGGATGCTGGTGCAGGCCTTCTACGGCGTTAATCTCCCTGAGGACGAGGAAGAGATCAGTGTCGAAATGCTCTACCGTGCCTCTCAGGTGGATGGTCTGACCATCGACGGCAGCCCCTACATGAGTGCAAGTGATCCGGATTATATCAAGCAGTACACCCGGGAGCATTGCTATAGCCGCTGGGGGCCGGACACCTACTATATGACCAATGAGCAGACCTTCTGCTGCGTGAGCCGGGCGAAGCCGGAGATTGCCGCAGGCCTGATCAGCCAGATGTACGGCGAATATTATTACGGAATGCTGCTGAGTATTTTTCATAAAATCGTGCTGCTGAAGCTCGCCAACCTTCACTCCCGGCTGCGCATCAACCACGATAACGACGAGATCGAGAATCTGATCTTCCTGATCAACAAATTCTCGGCCAAATTCTACTTCCTGGAGCTGATTTCACAGTCGCAGGGGCGGGAGATTTTTTTTCAGCTGCGTAAGGTGTATGGCAATGATGCCCTGTTCGATGAGGTGAAAATGACCCTGAATGACCTGTTCCAGTACCAGGACAAATTCCAGGCCAAGCGGCGGGATACGCTCCTGATGGTGCTCACCGTGTTTACTGTCATCAGCGGAATATACGGGATGAATCAGGTCATCGAGGATCTGAAGGGCCAGATTGACTGGAGCAAAATGCTGGAGTACTCCGCGTTCGAGTATCTGGCTCTGTTCCTGACCTTCTCGGGGATCACCGTCAGTGTCGGCTTAACGCTGAGAGAGATCTGGAACGGCATCCGCAGCCGCCGCAAGAAGCGGCATTATACGAGGGATTAAGACACAGAGGGTGGACAATGTCGAAGCTGCCGTCTATAATACACCGTAAGAACATAGCAATACCCGTGAACTTTATAGAACCAGGGGTGCTGGAATTGGCCGGCTGAGATTGTATCCCACAAGATACTGACCCTTATACCTGATCTGGATAATGCCAGCGTAGGAATCTTCATTCGGCACAGTGCCTTAAGCGGTACTGAAGCTGAATTCCCCTCACGCAAGTAACTGGCGTCCCGATCTTCGGGACGCTTTTTTGATTATATGGATGTACAGGAATAGGGTTTCTGTAAGCTCTGAAGACCAGGGGTTGCTGGAAGGAGAGAAAAAGAGAAATGGGAGTCAAAAAAACAGTAATGCTGCTGCTCAGTTCCATGCTGGTTCTCACGGTCGCGGGATGTGGCGGCGGGAACAACAGCGGCAATGCGGGGGCCAGTGCACCTGCTGCCGGGAACAGTACGGCTGCACCTGATGCAACCGCAGCTGCACCCACGGATGCACCTAAGGCGCTGACCCCGGTCAAGATTGCCCTGGACTGGACGCCGAACACGAATCATACCGGCCTGTATGCAGCCAAGGAGCTGGGCTATTACGCGGAGGAAGGTCTTGACGTACAGATTGTACAGCCAGGCGCTGCCGGGTCTGATACAATGGTCACTTCCGGCGAAGCCCAGTTCGGCATCAGCGCCCAGGAGGCGCTGACCCTGGCCCGCCTGCAGGATGTGCCGCTGGTGTCGATTGCTGCAATCATTCAGCATAATACCTCGGGCTTTGCGGCTCCGAAGGACCGCAATATTAAGACGCCGAAGGATTTTGAAGGCAAAACGTACGGAGGCTGGGGCTCCCCTGCGGAGCAGGCTGCCATGAAAGCCATTATGGACCCCGAAGGCGGGGATGTCTCCAAGGTGAAGCTGGTGAATATCGGCGAAGCGGACTTTTTCACAGCCGTGAAGCGGGATATTGACTTCGCCTGGATCTTCTATGCCTGGACCGGGGTGGAAGCCGAACTGCGCGGGGAGCCGCTGGATATGCTGTATCTGAAGGATTACGCTCCGCAGCTGGATTACTACACACCGGTGCTGACCACCAGCGAGAAGGAGATCGCCGAGCATCCTGAAGTGGTGAAGGCCTTCCTTAAGGCTACGTCCAAGGGGTATCAGTACGCTATCGATAACCCGGAAGAAGCCGCGACGGTACTGTCGGATGCTGTACCTGATCTGGACCCCAAGCTGGTGCTGGCCAGCCAGAAATGGCTTAGCCCGAAATACAAGGACGACGCCCCGCGCTGGGGTGAGCAGAAGCTTGAGATCTGGAAGAATTACGCCGACTGGATGTACGGCCTGAAGCTGCTGGATAAGCCGCTGGATGCGGAGAGTACGTTTACGAATGAATTTTTGCCGGAATCATAATGAACCCGCATGACGGGAATCTTATACTTAACTTGAAAGGAATGATTGATCATGGCTAACACACTGCTTAGCATTCAGGTAATTCCCAAGACACCGAACAACGAGGATTCCATCCCTTACGTGGACAAGGCTATAGAGGTGATTCAAAAGTCAGGCGTGAAGCATCAGGTGAATCCGCTGGAGACCACGATGGAAGGCGAGCTGTCCGAACTGCTGGATATTGTGCGTGATATGCACGAGGCGCTGATCGCTTCCGGCAGTCCTAGTGTCATCTCACAGATCAAGATCGCCCATAATCCGGGCGGCATCAGCATGGAGAAGCTGACGGAGAAATACCGGCCGTGAGAAGCACCTGGAAGCTAGTGTGGCCGCCCTTTGTGGCGGTCCTCTTTTTTGTCGGGATATGGCAGCTATCGGTCATGCTGTTCGACATCCCGGCTTACCAGCTGCCCAGCCCCGCGGATATTGCGCGTGAGACGAAGAACAACGCCTCCGGGATCTGGGAGCACACCGCCGCCACGCTGCGGCTGACCCTGATCGGCTTCCCGGTCGGCACAGGCATCGGCCTGCTCACCGCCTTGCTGCTGCATCTGCTGCCCTGGGTCAAGCGAGCGCTCTATCCGCTGCTGATTCTCAGCCAGAATGTGCCCTCCATTGCGCTTGCCCCGCTGCTGATTATCTGGTTCGGCTTCGGCCTGCTGCCCAAAATCATCCTGATCACCCTCGTCTGCTTCTTCCCTGTGGCTGTTGCGACCATGGGCGGGCTGACGCAAAGCGACCGGGTAATGCTGAATTATATGAAGATGGCAGGTGCAGGCAAGTGGCAGATCTTCACCAAGCTGGAGCTTCCCGGCTCGCTGCCCTCCCTGTTCTCCGGGCTCAAAATCTCCGCCACTTATGCGGTGATGGGCGCAGTGGTGGCCGAGTGGATCGGCGCCGACAAAGGGATCGGCTACTATATGCTGCTGCAGAAGTCCTCTTACCGTGCGGACCGGATGTTCGTGGCCATCGCTATTATCGTGCTGCTGAGTCTCGTATTATTCGCGCTCATTGCCCTCCTGGAGAGATGGCTGGTGCGCTGGAAGCCGCGCAAGGAAGCTTAATGCCACGGGAGGATATCCCAACACGGAAGTACTTATAATCAACTGAAGGAGGTTACGCGAAGTGTCTGAGCTTACGAGGATTGAACTGGAGAAGGCGGACGGAGACGGACGCCTGGGTACACGGAGTGTTCCGCCTGCGCTCGAAGTCAGCGGCATCAGCAAGTCGTTCAAGCACCGCCGCCGGGAGACACAGGTGCTGAATCAGGTGTCCCTGACCGTGGAGCCGCAGGAATTCGTCTCCATTGTCGGCCCGTCCGGCTGCGGCAAAAGCACACTGTTCCATATCATCGGCGGCCTTACGCTGCCGGATACCGGAACCGTCCGCATGAACGGCATCCCGGTGACCGGGCAGCGCGGCAAGATCAGCTATATGCCGCAGCAGCCCGCGCTGTTCCCGTGGCGCAGCACACTGGATAACGTCCTGCTTGGCGGCGAGCTGCAAGGCGCCCCGCAGCGGGAGGCGCGCGAGGCTGCGCGCCACTGGCTGGCGAAGATCGGCCTAGGCGGCTTCGAGCGGGCCTACCCGCACATGCTGTCCGGCGGCATGCAGCAGCGAGCCGCCTTCCTGCGGGCCATGCTCGCGCCGCAGGAGCTGATGCTGCTCGACGAGCCGTTCAGCGCGCTCGATGCGCTGACCCGCGAGCAGATGCAGCGCTGGCTGCTGGAGCTGTGGGAGGAGAACCGCCGCTCCGTGCTGTTCATCACCCATAACATTGAAGAAGCGCTGCTGCTCTCCACCCGCATCTATGTTTTCTCGGGGCGTCCCGGCTCCGTCCTCCACACCGTGGAGGTCCCGTTCCCGCGTCCGCGCCGCGAAGAGATCGCCGATTCGCCGGAGTTCCTCCGGATGCGGCGCCAGCTCTCAGAGTGGATGCGCGAGGAGCAGGCGAAGAGCCAGAGCTAAGTAACCACTCCGGCGGTATAACCTCCCCGTGTAGGGAGGTTATTTGCTATGTGCCCGCCAGCCTAATGTGATCGTTTTTTCGATTATATTCGGACCACGAGCTGCACCCAGTCCCATTATGGTCGGTTTTTCGATTACATTTGGCCTACGCGCTACCCACGGTCCCATTGTGATCAGTTTTTCGCTTACATTTGGCCTACGCGCTACCCACGGTCCCATTGTGGTCGGTTTTTCGATTACATTCCGCACACGCACCCCGCGCCAGCCTGATGTGTTCGGTTTTTCGCTTACATTCCGCACACGCCCTCCCCCTACATCCAGCCCTTGTCCTCCGCCAGCCGCACGGCTTCGATCCGGGTCTTGACCGCAAGCTTGCTGAGGATCTCCGAGATGTAGTTGCGGACCGTGCCATAGGAGAGGTGGAGCGCCGCGGCGATCTCTCCGGCGCTGCGGCCTGCGGCAGCCAGCTTCAGAATCTCCCGCTCCCGGTCCGAGAGCGGGTTCTCTTCACGCAGGCTGCCGAAGACCAGCTCGGGCGAGACCTCGCGGCCCCCGCCCATCACGCGGCGGATGGCATCCGCCAGCTTATCCACCGGCTCATCCTTCAGCAGATAGCCCTGAATTCCGGCCTTCACCCCGCGCTCGAAATAACCGGGACGGGCGAAGGTGGTCAGGATAATGATTTTGGTGCGGCAGCCCCGCGACTTCAGCAGCTCGGCCACCTCCAGACCGCTCATCAGCGGCATCTCAATATCCATCAGACACACATCCGGCTGGACACGCTCGATCAGAGCCAGCGCCTCCGCCCCGTCTCCCGCTTCGCCCGCTACCTCAATATCATCCTCCAGATCGAGCAGCGATGCCATCGCGCCGCGCAGCAGCCGCTGATCTTCGGCAATTATGATGCTGATCATGCCGTTTCCCCATCCTTTCCATCCTTAACTACTCTTGGTGTGACCACCGTCAGCCGGGTTCCCCCTCCGGGTCTCTGGGCAAGCGTCAGTGAACCGTCAATCAGGGCCAGCCGCTCGCCCATTCCCTTCATGCCATTGCCGTCCCGGCGATCCGTGCTCTCCGAGCCGCAGGCCTCTACCCCTATGCCGTTATCCTCCAGCGTAATCTGTACCTCGCCGGGTGTCATTACGATGCTGATCCGGCACTGGTCCGCACGGCTGTGCTTGACGATATTGGTCACGCCCTCCTTGATGCAGAGGCTGAGAATACTCTGCGTCAGATCGGATACGCCCGGCAACGCTGCATCCCCTTCTACCTCAAGCGCAATCTCGGCGCTGCGCAGCATCTCCGCTGCCTCAACCAGCTCTTCGGCAACTGAGACTGCACGCATCTCTGAGACCAGCTCCCGCACCTGGCGCAACGCGGCCCGCGAGGTCCGCTGGATCTCACGGGCTTCCGCCTGCGCCCGCTCGGGGTTCTTCACCACCATTTTCTCAATAAGCTGGCTCTTCAAGGTAATCAGTGACAGCGTGTGTCCCATCGTGTCATGCAGATCGCGGGCGATGCGCATCCGTTCCTCGCGCTTGATCATCTCTCTAATCACCTCATTGGCCTGATCCAGCTCCTTCTCCAGCATCCTCCGCCGGTTCATGGAGCGGATACCGAAGGGAGTAATCAGCATCATCAGCGCAAAGGGCACCATGAACAGCAATCCCCCCGTGCTGTACATTTGATCCAGGGACAGCAGAGCCAACGCGATCAGCATAGCTGTGAATATGGCCAAGGCCCGTCTGAACCGGCGCAAGTCGGTATACCAGCCGATAAAGTTGCTGGTGAAGAAGCCCATATACATGTTGTAGGGGCTATAGACTACGGTTAGCACGACAATAATCAGCATCTGCAGCCCCAGCCAGGCCGTATACGTTCTCTCTTCCGCCCAGTAGAGCTGGCGGTAAATCACCAGGAACAGCAGGAGCAGCGCCACTCCCCACATCAGCTTATAGCCGCTGTAGCCATCGAGATTCAGCACCGGGAACACCAGATAGAACAGCCAGATATAGGGGAAGAAGCCGAATCTTTTCGGAAATATCCGGAACTGCTTACGTGCCACCATGGATTACACCGCTTCCTGTTTTCGCCTTATATAGACCGATAATAACATAAATACAGCCAGGTAACCGAGCAGCAGCAGTACGGCCTTCCACGACGGGGAATCTCCCGCTACAATCGCCCAGGCTCCATCTCCATAATTGTAGGACGGCAGCCAGTGTCCGATCTTCTGCATCAGCTTAGGCATAATCTCCAGAGGCATCCACATGCCCCCGGCCACCGCCAGCCCCATATAGAGCACATTGCTCACCCCGCTGGCCGTATCCACCCGCTTCATGGACCCGATAATCGTACCCAGCGCCAGAAAAGGCAGAGAGCCCGCAAGCAGCCACAGTCCGCTAAGCAGCCACTGCGCTGCTGTCAGCGATACCCCGTTAATCAGGTACCCGGCTGCGAAAATGCACAGAACCGAGAACAGATGCATGATGCTCTGACCGAACATTTTGCCGAAAAAATATACCGAAGACGGCAGCGGAGTAATGCGGATAAACGTATTCCAGCCCTGCGTCTGCTCCTGCACCAGCCGGACGCCGAGGGTCATAATCGCCGAGCCCATCACGCTGAAGGCCGCCATCGACATCAGATAATGCGCCTGCCACTGCTTCGTATCGTCCGTCCCCGTATTCACCACCCGGGTGAAGATGAAGTAGAACATAATCGGCATGAGCAGCGACCAGAATACATAATAGGGATTGCGGATAATCCGCTGCAACTCTGCCTTGCACTGGGCCATCATAGGTTTCATCATACTGCCGCCTCCTCTTGATTCAGGGTCAATTGCTCGAACGCTTCATCCAGCTTCCCCTGGTCGATCCGTACATCCTGCACGGCCAGCCCGTTCACGAAAATAGCCCGCAGCGCCTCATCCGTATTCCCTGTCGACACATGCAGCCGTCCATCCTTCTCGTAGCAGCCTTCCACGGCTGGCAGCTCCAGCAATTGATCGCGCAGCAGCGCCGGGTCGCCGGACGCCAGGAAGGACAGCGACTTCTTGACCAGTCTCGCCTTAATCTCGTCCGGGCTTCCGTCCGCCGCCAGCACTCCCCGGTTGAACAGCAGAATCCGGTCCGCGATATCCTCCGCCTCCTGCAGATAATGGGTGCTGAACAGAATCGTCTTGCCCTGATCGGCCAGTCCCCGCACCCTCTCCCAGAAAAGCCGCCGCGCTGTCGTATCCAACCCCACCGTCGGCTCGTCAAAAAACAGCAGATCCGGGTTGCCCGCCAGCGCCAGCGCGAAGCTGAGACTGCGCTTTTGTCCGCCGGAGAGCTTCTCCGCATAGCGGTTCAGATCCGCCTCCCCTAGCCCCGTCGCCTGAAGCAGCACCTCCATCTCCATGGGCTGCGGATAATAGCTGCGGATCAGGGCCAGAAGCTCCCGGACCTTGAGCCGGTCCATGACACTGACCTCCTGGAGCATGGCTCCGGTCCGCTGCTTCACCCTGACGTCTGCCGGCTTAAGACCGAACACCTTCACGCTGCCCTCCGAGGGCTCAAACAAGCCCAGAAGCATTGCCAGTGTGGTGGTTTTGCCGGCTCCATTAGGGCCAAGCACCGCTGTGATCGAGCCGCGGCTAATCGTAAAGCTCACCTGCTTTACCGCCTGCTTCTCCTGGAAGCTGCGGCTCACATTGTTCATTTCAATGACATGTTCCATCGTGTATCCCTCCGTGTCCTTCTGCCCTCTTGGCTATATTGCTATAGTACCGGAGACCGGAGAGAAGCATCAGTATGGACTGTCACCGATTCAAAGTGACAACTGTCACCCGGGCAACAAGTGGAAACGGCTTTGCCGGTCTTTTAAAGGACGGTACCGTTTCAGCGAGAAATAGAAGGATAATTTATCATGTGAAACATATAAATTCTTATATTTAAATAAAGCGCTCCTGTCCACGATTCCGTTATCGTAGCAGGAGCGCCTCCGTGTGCATATTACTCAAACCTCAATTGCCCAATCGCCTGTTCCAGCATGCCGTTCAGCGTCTCCCCTCCGGGAGGGGCGCTTACCCAATGGAAAACCGCTGTGCGTATCGCTGCCATAAGCAGCGCGGCCAATAAATCCGGGTACAGGTCGAGCTTCACATCCTTGTGTGTACGCTCCGATATCACCTTGGCGAGCTCCCGCTCAATCTCGATCTCCACCTTCCGTGTCGCGCCGAACAATGCAGGATCATCGCGGAGGAGGACGATGCGTGCATACCACTGCCGGTCTGTAGTCTCAGCGAATCCGTCAAGCACAGCGGCGCGGATGGAGTCCTGAAGCGGTTCACCTAAAGGACGGCTGGCAAGGGTAGCCGCTATCCGCTCGGAACGCTGATAGGCATTGCCGACAATAGCAGCCTCTTTGGACGCAAAATAGTTATTGAACGTCCGCATGGAGACATTCGCAGCTGCGGCAATATCCTCCACCCGAACCTGACTGGCCCCTTTCTCCATGGCAAGTCTGCAGGCTACATCACTTAACGTCCGCCTGGTCTCTTCCTTCTTGCGTTCTCTCAAGCCCGGTTTCTCAGTCGTCATGTCCGTCTATGTCTCCATTCCTGTATATAGTCAATTCTATATGTAATCAAAGGCCTGCGGTGCTGAAAAATTCAGCACTACAGACCCTGTTATCATTCTGCGGAATGGTCTACTGCGCCACTGGAAGCTGAATGTTATAATCCAGCACCTCGTCCAGCCAGTCAAACATCACCTGATAGCTGAGCGGCAGATTGTTCAGTTGGCAATGCAGGTCGGCACCATCCTCTTCCGTCCCCTTGAATATCGCGTTCTTCTCATTCGGAGCCTTCTCGTAAGTGTCTATCGCTTGCCGCTGCATCTCAGGATGCTCTGCTTCCGAATACATGGAGAGCAGGGGACATTTGACGTCCTTCGGGTCCACTTCGATAGCTTCCCTGGCTACAGGATACCACTCGGCAATACTGTCGAAGCCGTGCGACCAAGCCGATCCGGCGAATAGAACCTGGCCGGTATAGGGCATCTTCTTGCTCTGCTCCGCCGCTTCTTCCGCGGTGCCCCGCAGGAATGAAGGCATCCCGCGTTCAATGAAGGACGCCATAGAGTACACCGGCGAGTTCGGCACTGCCGCAGCGAAGCGGTCGTCACAGCTGGCATGCACCATCGTCTTGGCCCCGCCATAGCTCATGCCGCTGACCACCAGCCGCTCAGGGTCCACATCCGGACGGGCCAGGACGAAATCCGTGGTGGCTCTGTAGACATTATGCAGCTCCTCGCGCGGGAAGTTCCGTGCTGTCGCCTCAGGCTCATAGAATCTGACACATACATCATAAGGAAGGTCTACGATCAGCGCGTTGTATCCCCGGTCAATAGCCGCTTGCCCTCCGAGAAAATAGGTATCTTCCTTGTGCGTCTCCCCGCCGTTATGGAAAATAATCGTTGGCTTAGGCGCATTCCCGTGCTCCGCCTTCAGGAAGCAGCCCGGGAACTTATACCCCTTGTACTCCACATCGACCCACTCATGGGGAATCTGCTCAGACTTCGCATCAAGCGCCTTACGGAAGCATTCCACACTTTTGCCGTGGTACCGAACGAAATCCGGTTCGCCGGGAAAAGCTCCATAGAAGGCTGCCCTGTAATACGAATGGGCACGAATGAATGCCTCACCGGCGCTGATCAGATGCCCTTTCTTCAGGCAGCGCTCTGCTGTTGCCTCGATTTTAACGGCTTCCTTCTCGAATTCATTCTTCCAGCTGGTCAAAGAGCCGGGATCGATGTTCCTTGCAAGCTTGAATACTTCCCCCTGTGCCACACCGCCACAGTGTACGAACGACAGCAGCCACTGGAACGTGAATTCAATGTCATCCCGATCAAAGAATACCTTGTGCGTCAACCGTGCAGCCACCTTTGTCTCTTGCCCATCTACCTGTACCATACCATTCTCCTCCTTCTCCAATCTATCCTTTCAAGATCATCCACAGCAGACACAGCCGCGAAGCGGAAGAGGGAATCAGGCTACGGCGCGATTCCGGGCCCGGGTGTTGGCGTCCAGCGAAATCCAACCTCTAACCAGATTTTAGCACTTTCCATATTTTTGCGCAACACGCAATATTTCTTTTAATGCAATTTTGCAATACGTGCAAAATAATCAAATGGGGGGATAGTATTCCGCTCGCTTCGGCTCCCTTACCTTCACTCGAACCCACTGCATTCGGTTTTCCGCATACATTCGCCCCGCTCACCCCCGCAGTTGCACATTGTATGTTGTTTTCGGCATACATTCGCCCCGTTCACCTAGCAATTGCACATTGTATGTTGTTTTCCACATACATTCGCCCTGCTCATCCTTGCAGTTGCGCATTGTATGTTGTTTTCCGCATACATTCGCCCCGCTCACCCCCGCAGTTGCACATTGTATGTTGTTTTCGGCATACATTCGCCCCGCTCATCCTTGCAGTTGCGCATTGTATGTTGTTTTCCACATACATTCGCCCCGCTCACCCCCGCAGTTGCACATTGTATGTTGTTTTCCACATGCATTCGCCTGGTCATCCTTGCAGTTGCGCATTATATGTTGTTTTCCACATACATTCACCCCTCTCACCCTTGCAGTTGCACATTGTATGTTGTTTTCCACATATATTCGCCCCGATCACACGCAGTAGCACATCTTGGCGACGTTCTGCCTATCTCTGACCAATTTTGATGGTTTTCACTCTCACCAACCGCTTGTATGGAGCAACATTGTTGCAGTTTTTGCAGGATTTCTCCAGACATCTTACTGGCTGCGGTGCAATGTTGCATCATTTGCAGGAATTTTGGTGTTTTGAGCAGGTTAGCTCTGACATTGTTGCATTTGGCGCAGGATTTCTGCATAGGCCGCTTATATTGGGCAGCATTGTTGCATTTCTTGCAGGAAATTTCAATATTTGTTACTGGCTGCGGCGTATTGAGCCTGCGTACCTTCGCGCCAGACCACTATGTTCGGTTAATACGAAAATAAAAGTCGGGATGCGACTGATGCACCCGACTTATTTTCATTCCTGGGGGTGACAAGGCCTCTGTCTTGTCATGCCTGTTTTTTTCGCATACATTCGCCCCGAGCCCCTCCAATCCAAAAAAAGCCTCCCCCGCGACCACGGGGAAGGCTCACCAAATCTCTACCTCTGCATGAATCCCTTGCTAAGCAGGAATTCCTTCATGTGCAGCCGGGCAGGCTGAGCCAGCCGGCCGGCCATCATCTCCGACCAGGAGGCTGCGCTCTGACCGCCGGTACGCTCGCGCATATAGTCGCTGGAGATGGCGTCGTACACGCGGGCCTGTTCCACTGCGGCTTCGGCATTGTAGCCGTTATGATGCAGCACCGCTGCCTGCGGCAGGCGCGGGCGGATGCCGTTCACGGCGGCCGGATACCCGAGGCACATGCCGAAGACCGGATAGACCAGCTCTGGCAGGCCGAGCAGCTCAGATACCGCGGCGATCTGATTGCGGATGCCGCCGATGTAGACAATGCCCAGGCCGAGCGATTCTGCCGCAACGGCAGCATTCTGCGCGGCCAGCGCCACATCGACAGTCGCTACAATCAGATTCTCGGCCGTGTCCTCATAGGACGGCTTCCCCTCCAAATGCGGAGCAGACGCTTCCCGCAGCCGGTACAGATCCGCACACCAGACCAGAAAGACCGGGCACTGCTCGATGTACGCCTGATTGCCGGATAAGGCAGATAACTGGCCTTTCAGTGCTGGCTCCGTTACAGCAATTACTGTGTACGCCTGGACATTGCTGGAGGTCGAAGCCATCTGCCCCGCTCCAATCACTGCTGCCAGCAGTTCGTCACTGACCGGCTTGTCCTGGTACTGGCGGACAGAGGTATGACGGTTCAACAGCTCAAGGGTTTCATTCGTGGGTTTCATTATCATCCCGCCTCTCTTCACTCCTATATAAGCCTATTATGATCCCATTTCGTGGCTCAGACAACAAGTGGGGCTTCCTTCCAGCCTCTTCCTCCCTCTTTCGACTCTTTCGACTCTTTAGCCTCTTCCGCCTCTAAGGCCTTTACCACCCGCTCCCCCGCTTCACCTCCTGGACTATCGCCCGGATTCCCTCATCAATCTGCGTAAGCCCCACCCGGGAAATACTGATGCGCAGGAATTTGTCCCGGGTCTGGTAACCCGGCAGATAGAAGCCGTTCCCCGGCACCACGTGGATCTTCCGCCCGGCCAGGCGCTTGACCAGACGCTCCAGGTTGACGGTGAGCGGCAGCTTGAACTGGATATAGATGCCGGAGCTGTCCGCAGAGGCTTCGATGATGCCGTCCGTATTATGCCGCCCAAGCGCTTCGTATACCGCGCGGATTTTTTTGGCGTACATGGCTTTGATCTTGTGCCTGTGATGCCCGTACATCCCGTTCTTGATGTATACCTCAAGCGCAGCCTGCGACAGCAGCGAGGTATCGGTGTAGCCTTTATAGGAGCGGAAGGTCTCCAGCAGCGGCTGCGGCACCACCACCGCACCGAGCCGGAGGCCCGGGAAGATGATTTTGGAGAAGCTTTTGAGATAAATGACATGGGAAGTCTGGTCATACGCATAGATGGGGTCATAACGCCGTCCGATCCCCAGATCCGCCATATAATCATCCTCGGCGATGTAGACATCGTATTTGGCTGCCAAGCCGGCAATGGCCTTGCGTTCCTCTGTGCTGTACGTTGTCCCAAGCGGATTGTGATATCTGGGCATCGTATAAAAAAACTTGAATCTCCCGCTGGCGAACCGCTCCTCCAGCTCCTGCAGGTTGATGCCCGCCGCCGAACGCCCGATTCCGCTCACCGGCAGCCCCTCAGCCTCCAAATACCGCAGATAGATATCATATCCCGGCTGTTCTACCAGAATCTCCGTCCTGCCGCCGGGAAAAGGCATTCTGGCCAGTATCTCCAGCGCCTGCTGAATCCCCGAGGTAATCAGGATCGACTCCGCCTTGGTGAACACCTGATACTCCGCCAGATGCGACACCAGGGTGCGGCGCAGCGTCTCCAGCCCCAGGGCATCGCCATAGGTGAACAGATGGTATTTGTACTGGTCAATCGCCTTATTGAGGCAATGCTGGAAGTCCAGGTACGGAAAAACGTTCAGATCCGGCGAAGCCGAAGCAAAATCAACCGCCCCTTCATCCCCCGCCGCTGCCGAATCGTCACTCTTGTCCACCATGTAATAGCCGCTCTGCGGAATAGAGTAGATCGTATGCGTCCGCTCCAGCTCCCCGTAAGCCTTCAGAATGGTACTGACGCTGCAGCCATAGATTTCTGAAGCACTGCGCACAGACGGTAGCTTATCCCCGGGGCGGTACTGCCCTTCCTTCATCTGCCGCTCCAGCTCTGTGATCACCTGATGATACTTGTTCATCGCCCGCCTCCGTTCGCCGTCATTACCATGCTATGCCTTGTATTTTATCCTATTATTCTTCCCTTATTATATAGGGATCGCTGCAAACTGTACCGGTACAGTTAAGGAAACCTTGTATTGTTGGTGTACGCCTTTTCCTTTAATTTTAAAGTAATAGATCGAATGTTTACAGCATCCAATCTTCACTAACCTACAAGGAGATGTACCCATGCACAAACAAGGACTCAAGCTGGCCTACAGCTTCGCCGTACTCAATGCGGTCATTATCGGCTTCTCCTTCCTGTTCACCAAAGTGGCGCTCGTTCATGCCGGGCCGTCGGACACGCTGACCTTCCGGTTCGCCGCCTCTTTTGCCGTCATGTCGGTTCCGGTCGCCCTCGGCTGGGTCAAGGTTTCCTACCGGGGCAAGCCGATTGGCCGGGCCCTGCTGCTCGCCGCGATGTACCCGCTCGGCTTCTTCACCCTGCAGGTCTTCGGACTTCAGCGCGCCACCTCAGCCGAGGGAGGCATCCTCTATTCGTTCACTCCGGTGGTGACGATGATCATCGCTGCGATTTTCCTGAAGGAGAAGACCACCCTGCTGCAAAAGCTGTGCATCTTCCTCTCGGTGTTCGGCGTGGTATTCATCTTCGTCATGAAGGGAAGCGGCATTCAGCTGTCTAATATGACCGGGATTGTGCTGCTGTTCATGACTTGTCTCGCTTTTGCCGGGTACAGTGTGCTGGCCCGCTCTCTCTCCAGCCACTTCAGCCCCGCTGAGCTCAGCTACCTGATGATGGGGGTCGGCTTCGCCACCTTCCTGATCATCTCGCTCACCGGTCATACAGTCAGCGGGACGCTCGGGGATTTCCTGAATCCGCTGGGAAGCGCAACGTTTGTCCTGTCCGCCGTATATCTTGGGGTCGTCGCCTCGCTGGTCACAACCCTGACTTCAACCTATATTTTATCCAAAATCGAGGCCTCACTCATGAGCGTGTTCACTAATCTGTCCACCATCGTATCCATTGCAGCCGGAGCGGTCTTCCTGGGTGAGCAGATCACGGTCTATCACTGGATCGGATCCTTCCTGATCATCGCCGGGGTCATTGGCACGAACCTGCTTGGCCGGAAAAAGACCGCTGCGGCTTCCGCAGCAGCCAGCGAATAGAGTAGCTTAGACTTCATTCGCCTATCCATTCAGCTTCTTCGATAACAAGTGGAAACGGCTTTGCCGTCCTTTTAAAGGACGGTACCGTTTCAGCGAGAAATAGAAGGATAATTTATAGAGTAAAACATATAAATTCTTATATTTAAATAAAGAATCGCCGGCAGATACTCGCCGGCGATTCTTTGAGTTGCGGCCTTCCGTCCGCCCGGATGACTCCGGCTGCGGCAGGCCGCATGATTCTTACAGCTTGACGCGCTGTAAACGCAGCGCGTTCAGTACAACCGACACCGAGCTGAAGGCCATCGCGGCTCCGGCCAGCCAAGGCGCCAGGAAGCCCAGTGCCGCAATCGGGATTCCGATCGTATTGTAGGCCAGCGCCCAGAACAGATTCTGCTTGATATTGCGCATGGTCTTGCGGCTCATCAGGATCGCATCCGGGATACTCATCAGATCGCCGCGCATCAGCGTAATATCCGCCGCCTCCATCGCCACATCCGTGCCGGTGCCGATCGCCATGCCTGTATCCGCGGTCGCCAGCGCCGGAGCATCGTTGATGCCGTCGCCGACCATAGCCACCTTGACCCCGCCGCTCTGGAGCCTGCGGATCTCTTCCGCCTTGCCCTCAGGCAGCACCTCCGCCAGAACGGTGCGGATGCCCGCCTGATCCGCAATCGCCTGGGCCGTAATCTTGTTGTCTCCAGTAATCATGACAACGTCGATGCCCATGGCATGCAGCCGGGATACCGCCTCACGGGAGGTCTCCTTGATGGTGTCAGCCACGGCAATCACTCCCGCTACCGCATCATCGACAGCTACCAGCATCGCTGTTTTTCCTTCCTGCTCCAGCCTGGTCATGATCCCTGTCCACGGCCCGATATCCAGCCCGTTCTCCACCATCATCCGCCGTGTGCCTACGCTTACCTTCTGGCCGTCCACTACAGCCGACACCCCGCGCCCCGGTACCGCCTCGAACTGGCCCGCAGGCGGCAGGTCGATTCCTCTGCCCTGTGCTCCAGCCACTATGGCCTCCGCCAGCGGATGCTCCGAGAGCTTCTCCGCAGCCGCTGTAATCGACAGCAGACGATTCTCGGCAAGCACCCTGCCTTGAGTCTCATTTCCGGCAGTCGCTATAATATCGGTCAGCACCGGCTTACCGTTGGTCACCGTTCCCGTCTTATCCACTACCACAACCTTGACGCCCTGCGCAGCTTCCAGATGCTCCCCGCCCTTGAACAGGATGCCGAACTCGGCGGCCCGGCCGGACCCGGCCATAATCGAGGTTGGTGTCGCAAGTCCCAGTGCGCATGGACAGGCGATGACAAGCACCGCAATGGCTTTCTCCAGGGCCTCCGCGAACTGACCGGGCGCTCCCCAGATATACCAGACACCAAAAGTTACAGCAGCAATACCGACCACAATCGGCACGAAGATCCCAGAGATGACATCGGCAACCCGCTGAATGGGCGCCTTCGAGCCCTGCGCTTCCTCCACGACTCTGATGATCTGTGCCAGCGCCGTATCGCGGCCGACCTTGCGGGCTTTGACCCGCAGCATTCCGTTCTTGTTGAGCGTGGCTCCGATAACGGAATCCCCCGGCTTTTTCTCTACCGGCATACTCTCGCCCGTGAGCATAGATTCATCGACGGAGGATAGCCCCTCTACGACTTCACCGTCTACAGGCACCTTCGTGCCGGGCTTCACCAGCACAATATCGCCGATCACTACATCCTCGACGGGAATACTCAGCTCTGCACCGTCCCGCAGCACCAGCGCAGTCTTGGCCTGCAGCCCCATCAGGCTGCGGATCGCATCTGATGAACGCCCTTTGGCCAGCGCCTCAAACCATTTGCCCACCAGAATCAGCGTGATCAGCACCGCGCTGGTCTCGAAATACAACTCCACGGTATGGTTCATCTCGCTCATTTTCAGGGAATCGATCGTCAGGTACAGGCTGTAAAAATAAGCCGCAGATGTGCCCAGCACCACCAGCACATCCATATTGGCACTGCCGTTCTTCAGCGCCTTATAGGCGCTGACATAGAACTGCCAGCCGATCACGAACTGAACCGGGGTAGCCAGCACAAGCTGGAACCAGGGATTCATGAATAGCTCAGGCGTCCAGATCCAGGTTGTGAACGAGAAGTGGCCCGCCATGGCCCAGAGCAGCGGGAGAGACAACAACGCGGAGAGCATCCACTTATTCCGCTTGCGTGTAATCTCTTCGCTGCGCTGCTCCGCGATATCCTTCCGGTCCTGCTTAAGCGCCGCCTTATAGCCGATGCTGCTCACCTTATCCATTATCTCAGCGGTACTGATATTACCCGGCGAGTACTCCACATGCGCGGTCTCCAACGCCAGGTTCACATTGACCGCAGCAATCCCCGGCATCCGTCCCAGCACCTTCTCAATCCGTGACGAGCAAGCCGCACAGGTCATTCCTGTGATATCGAAATCCGCCGACTCCTTCAGCGTATCGTAGCCAAGGGAACGAATCTTCTCTTCAATCTGCGGCACATCCAGAGCCGCCGGGTCGAAGCCCACCGTAGCCTGCTCCAACGCCAGATTGACATTCGCCCGGGTCACCCCCTCCATGCGGGACAAACCCTTCTCGATCCGCGCCGCACAGGCGGAGCAGGTCATGCCGGTAATCTGCAGCGTTGCCTGCTGCTGCGGGGCGGACTCTGCACTCTTTTCCATCCTCATGCACCTCCACATACCCCCAAGGGGTATATTTATTTTGAAAAGAAAAGGCATTGGCGCCCGGCCCTGTACCCCAGGGTTCCCTGCTCCAAGCCCTTATATTACAACCCTTAGCTTACACTACGTCGTAGCCCTGATCTTCAATAGCAGCCTTGATCTTATCCAGGCTTACCGTATTCTCATCGAATTCAACCGCCACCGTCTTCGCCGGCAGATCCACCTTCGCCGCAGCGCCTACGCCGCTAACAGCCTTCTCTACAGCACTTACACAATGACCGCAGGACATTCCTTCAACTTTCAGTGTTACATTCGACATTTGAATAACCTCCCAATGTTATTTAGCATTTGCTTAATTGTAAGCGAATGCTTGGTCTTTCGGCTCCTCATATGCCTGAAGAGTTTGATCTTGAGAAAATAACAATAGATGATAGTAACGGAGGGGAATTTTGAAACTGCAGGAGCGCCAGCGACCGCCTTTGTCCACGGATTTCTACCGCTACGGCGGTATCAATCATGAAATCTGTGGACAACAGCGGCCGAAAGTTCAAAATTCACCGCAGTTACGACCCGCATCATTGAATTTAGACCTTCAAACTCAACAGGCCCAACCTCTATTTCATCAGCTTGTTCACCGTGACCAGCAGCTCATCAATCACCTCATGCTCACCGGCTTCGATCCGTTCGATAATGCAGCTCTTCATATGGCCTTCAAGCAGCAGCTTGCCGACACTGTTCAGGGCCGCCTGCACCGCCGCCAGCTGATTCAGCACATCATCACAGTAGGTATCGCGTTCAATCATGCCTTTCACACCGCGGATCTGCCCTTCAATCCGGTTCAGCCGGGTCGTCAGCCCATTCTTGAATTCCGGGGAATGATGACTCTTGCGGTCGCCGGAAGCAGAAGAATGGCAGGCTTCGGCGCAATCTTGTCCGGCAGGGTCCTTCTCATTTGTAGACACAGGAATCAGCCTCCTTATGTACCAATATAATATACCCCCCATGGGTATGTCAAGACCTTAGAGGACAAGTGCCCTCCGCCCCTCCTTCAGATATTTTGCCCTATTGCAGCTGGAATAAAGGACCGGCCGATAAGGAATACCAAGTACACGCATGCAAGTTCCCAAGCAGATGCCAACCCGTCTGTCATCCTGAAAAAAACAATTGCCACCCTATTCAAATTTGAATATAATAAAATTCCATTGAATTTTAAACATAAAGGAGCTTAACATGCACACCAAAGAAAGTAATCTCAAGCTCGTCATTGTCGGACTGCTGCTGGGCATTCTGATGTCGGCCATGGATAATACCATTGTTGCCGCAGCTATGGGCACGATTGTGTCCGATCTTGGAGGACTGGATAAAATCGTCTGGGTCACCTCTGCTTATATGGTCATGGTTATGGCCGGCACCCCGATCTTCGGCAAATTGTCCGATATGTACGGGCGCAAGCGGTTTTTCATCTTCGGGCTTATCGTGTTCCTGATTGGCTCCGCCCTGTGCGGAACGTCGGCGAGCATTACCCAGCTCAGTATTTACCGTGCGATTCAAGGGATTGGCGGCGGTGCACTGATGCCGATTGCCTTCACGATTGTCTTCGACATCTTCCCGCCTGAGAAAAGAGGCAAGCTCACCGGACTCTTCGGCGCTGTCTTCGGGATCTCCAGTGTGATTGGGCCTCTGCTTGGTGCTTATATCACCGAATATATGAGCTGGCACTGGATTTTCTATATTAACCTGCCCATCGGGATTGTCTCGTTCTTCCTTATTATGACCTCCTACAAGGAATCCATATCACATTCCAAGCAGCGGATTGACTGGGGCGGCGCCTTCACCCTGGTGGCGGGGATTATCTGCCTGATGTTCGCCCTGGAGCTTGGCGGTAATCAGTATGCCTGGGACTCTGCGGTCATTCTCGGACTGTTCGCTGCGTTCGCCGTGCTTCTGATCGCCTTCATTGTCATTGAAAAATTCGCGGCAGAGCCGGTCATCTCCTTCGCCATGTTCCGGGGGCGCCTGTTCGCAACCAGCAGTATCCTGGGGCTGTTCTATGGTTCGGCATTCATCGTAGCAACGGTATATATCCCGATCTACGTCCAGGGGGTATACGGGGGCTCGGCCACCAACTCTGGCCTGATTCTGATGCCGATGATGATCGGTACCGTAATCGGCAGCCAGTCCGGCGGCCTGCTTACCACCAAAACGAGCTTCCGCAACATCATGCTGCTGTCAGCAGTCTGCTTCGTAGGCGGGATCTACTCCCTCAGCACATTGACCCCGGAGACCTCCCGGATGGCGCTTAATGCCTTCATGGCCCTGACCGGCTTCGGAGTCGGCTTCTCCTTCTCCGTGCTCAGCCTGTCTTCGATCCAACATTTCGACATGCGCCAGCGCGGCTCGGCAACATCCACCAGTACCTTCATGCGCTCGCTCGGGATGACGCTGGGGATAACGATCTTCGGCATCATCCAGCGTAACCGCTTCGCCTCCGAGCTTAGTACAGCCTTCGGAGACAGCGGCCAGGCCGCTTCCTTCGGCGACCCGCGTTCCGCGTTGACGCCCGAGGCCAGAGCGCAGATTCCGCCGCCTGTCCTGGAGAAGATTACGAATTCATTGTCTTCGTCGATCTCGCATACCTTCTTGTGGGCCATCGTTCCGGCGGTGCTTACAGTGGTCTTCGTCCTGCTGATGCCGAAGGACCGTCTGCTGCCGCAGGGCAGCCAGCACGGTGCAAATCAAGGTCAGCGGTAAGCCCATGCCGATGAAGCTGCTGATTCTGGGACTCCTGCTGGAGCGGGATATGCATCCCTACGAGATTACCCTGGTCATGAAGGAACGCTCTATGGATCAAGTCATCAAGCTGCAGACCGGTTCCTTATATTATGCCGTTGACAAGCTGGCCGCAGGCGGCCATATCGAGGCGGTAGAGATTATCCACAGCCCGGACCGGCCGGATAAGACCATCTACCGCATTACGGATGAAGGCAAAGAATTGATGGAGCAGCTCATTCTCCAGCAGATTAAAAAAAGTGATCCACCCTATCATCCGCTGTACATGGCCCTGGCCCTCGCGCGTCATATCGACCAGGGCAAGGTGGCGAAGCTGCTGGAGGAACGCATCCGGGAGGCGGAGCATCAGGTGAATTATGCCTACCAAGTATACGAGGAGCATATCTCCATCGTGCCCCGCTCGGTGCTGCATATGATGTACGGCAGATATGAGCATAGCCAGACCGAGCTGAAATGGCTGAAGCGCCTGTATGAGGATGTAGCCGTCCGCAAAATGAATGATATCGGCAGACCGATTATCGCAGACTAAAAGAAGTAGATAGCCGATGTGATTGTTTAGCGAAGACGATATGTGTTTATTAGCAAGTGGAAACGGCTTTGCCGACCTTTTAAAGGGCGGTACCGTTTCAGCGAGAAATAGAAGGATAAGTTATCGTGTGCAACATATAAATTCTTATATTTGGAGCAAACCGCTGGCGAGCGGCTTGGGCATCCGGCTGTACTACAGTTTGTATTCGTGCGGTGTGCCGGCCCCGCCCTGGCGGATACTCTGGAAAGGGAAGTGAAGCCGCTATGAGCGATGATAAAAAGCCGATCAGAGACGAGCGTGACCACCCGGAGCAATACCCTACAGACAAGCCCAGCCTGTTCGATGTAGATGAGAGCGAGCAGCATGTGGACCCGATACCGGTAGAGGACCTGACTCTTGAGAAAGAGGAAGAGAAGGATAAAGAGACCACAAAACACCGCTCCTCCAGTGACAAGAGATACCACACCGGGTTCTAAAGATGTATGCTTTTCCGGTAGTATCATCGGAGCATTACAAGCTTAATGGTATGGAGGGATCACATTGCTGAGAGCGTTACCCCTTAACCGGCGCGGCATACCTGCCAGCCGTATCGCCCTGGGCTGCATGGGGCTGGGCGGCGGGTGGGACCGTGAACCGGTCACGGCTGCGAACATAAAGCAGGGACACGAGGCGCTGGATGCGGCGCTGTCTATAGGTATTAATTTTTTTGACCATGCGGATATCTATACCCGGGGCAAGGCGGAGAAGGTGTTCGGGCAGATCTTCAAGGAGCGGCCGGGGCTGCGCGAGGACATTCTCCTCCAGTCAAAATGCGGCATCAAGCTGATGGAGCCAGGCGATATCTCCAATAGCTTCGACCTCTCCAGGGAGCACATTCTGTCCAGCGTCGATGGAACTCTCGCACGGCTGGGCACAGAGTATATTGATATTCTGCTGCTGCACCGCCCCGACCCGTTAATGGACCCTGAAGAGGTGGCGGAAGCACTCCATCAGCTCAAGGCCTCCGGCAAGGTGCGCCACTTCGGCGTCTCCAACATGAGCGCCGCCCAGATCCAGCTGCTACAGACTTATTGCGACGAGCCGTTCATTGTCAACCAGCTGCATATGAGCCTGTCCCGGATCAGCTGGGTCGACGCCGTACTCAGCGTGAACCGCGACCCGTGGAAGGACATTACATTCCCGGAGGGCACCATGGAGTATTGCCGCGCCGGGAACATCCAGCTCCAGGCCTGGGGCCCCCTGGCCCAGGGACTCTTCAGCGGACGGCCGCTTGAAGGCCAGCCGGAGAAGGTTGTGAATACAGCGGCCATGGTACGGAGACTCGCTGACGAGAAGGGCGCGACACCCGAGGCCATCGTACTGGCTTGGCTAATGACGCATCCCGCAGCCATCCAGCCCGTCATCGGCACCGTGAATCCGCAGCGGATCGCCGCCTGTGCAGGCGCAGTCCACCTGGAGCTGTCCCGCAAGGAATGGTATGAGCTGTACGTCACCTCGCGCGGGGAGAAGCTTCCCTGAGCTTGAATTTTACTGGAAATTACATGATTGAACAGGTTCAGTAATTTGGAACAAGTGCATAGAATCAGCGAAAGGTACTGTCCTTATATGGACAGTACCTTCTTTGCGGCGGAATAGACTAACCCATCGTTTAGCCAACTGGTGCAGCATCCGAATTGTATTCGCATACATTGAGTCCGATTACTTTCCTCATTCCCGCTCGCCGCCCACTTTTGCACCATTCAGGGGCACTAATGCCCCTCATTCTCGCCTACCGCCCACTTTCCCGCATTCCTCACAGGCACTTTATCTCCCCCTCACCTTCCCCCGCCCCTAATACTCGTTCTTTATAAAGAACATTTGTGAAAAACAGCGATATCGTCAGATAAATCGAGATATCTCATACATTTCGTACTTTATTGCGAACATTCCGCTGAAAATAACATTTTTCTTTTCTGAGCAGCACAGTGTATGATTTGCTTACGATATCGTTCTTTATTAAGAACGAATATAACGAATTATTCATTAGCAACTCGAGAGGGGGCTTAGCTATGTACCCCAGATCTGCCAAGCGGCGCAAACGGAAAACCAGGAAGCTCGGCCTGCGGATTCTGCAATCGGGTATGGCCGTATCTGTGCTCCTGATGTACACCTCAGGCCAGATCGGCAGCACCTATGGAGAGTTCAACACCTCCCAGGAACAGATCAGCTCCATCGGGCTGTGTTCGGTTTTCCCGGGTCAGATTGAGCAGTTGTTGTCGGAATTCAGCGGTCATCTAAACACCGTCATAGAGCTGAAAGCTTCCCTTGGCAGCCATAGCATCAGCGGAGTGTATAACACCTCAGTCGCTGCCGGAGAGCTGTCGCTTGCAGAGCTGGATCAGGCTGCGGATGAACTCTCGTCCGAGCTCACTCAAGCTGGCAGCGAGATCGACCTGCTGGAGAAGCAGCTGAGCTTCAATGGGACGGTCTGGCAACACATTCTGCAGGAAATTGGCAATGCAGCGGCCATTCTGCACAAGCTTGGAGGATATATGGTGAACCTCGATCCTAACTGTCTGGAAATCCGTGATGCCCAGTTCTTCGACCAGATTCAAGAGAGCCTTCATCAAAGCGGGATTCTGTCGGAATCGCTGGCAGAGACGTTAAGCGGAATTGTGCAGTATCTTGGCTCGATTCATGATATCGGCGGATCCTTGCCCACCGGCAATCCGGACCGCGTCTTGCTCCGGCAGGATGACTACAGCTTCCCTGCTGAAGAGCCTATCCTCTCATTCGTAACCAGCGCCTACCAAGCAGATTCGCAGGTATCCCCCGCGCTGCTAGCCACGTATGAGCAGTTGAATACAGAATTAACCGCGTCCAAGGATACCCTGTTCTCCACAATCCATACCTTACAGGAGCGGCTCACAGAAATCGCTGAAGCCAAAACAACCCTTGAGGACAAAGCGAAGGCACAGCAAGAGGAAGAGGAACGCCTGGCGCTTGAAAAGGCCGATAAAACCAGAGCGGAGGAAGCCCAGCGGCTCGCCATAGAGAAGCAGAAGGCTGCTGACGAAGCGCTGAAGCTGGAGAATGAACAAGCACAGAACCAGCCGGCCGCAACCAGTCTTCCTGACAAAAGCCAGCCGGGAGAGGAGCCTGCTCCCGCAGCGCCTGTAGAGGACAATCCAGTCCCCACAGCTTCAGCAGCAGCAGAGGTTATTCCCACTGCCACTCCGGCGTCTGAGATTCTTTTACCGGAAGCAACTCCAGATCCATTACCCGGCAGCGTAATTCCAGGCACTGTAATGGACGGCGCGCAGCCTGCTCCTACAGCTACACCGGCTCCACAATCTGAACCCAGCAAAGGCGGCGAATAAGATGCGCATCCGAAAAATAGTCAATACGATAATTTCCACTCTGATTCTTATAGTGTTCCTGGTGCTAATCACAGCCGTTGTCATCTCCAAAGCCTCCGGCGGCGAGCCCTCCTTCTTCGGCTACCAGATCAAGACGGTATTATCCGGCTCCATGGAGCCCGGCATCCAGACCGGTTCCATTGTGGCCATTAAGCCGGGCGGGGACATGACCCGGTTCCAGAAGGGCGATGTGATCACTTTTCTGAATCCCGATAATATCCTGATTACCCACCGCGTGGTCGCTGCCGAGCTGAACAGTGCTCTGGGGGAAGCCAGCTACACCACCAAGGGCGACAATAATGATTCAGCCGACACCGCAGCCGTCAGTTCCACGAATGTGGTAGGTGAGTACACCGGCGTGACCGTCCCCTATGTGGGCTATGCCATGAGCTTCGCAGTCTCCAAAGCCGGAAGCGTAGTGCTGATGATTATTCCCGGACTGCTCCTGCTTCTCTACGCGCTGTATTCTTCCTGGAAGGCCGTTGCGGCACTGGAAAAGAAGAATGCCCCGTCATCCGCAGCCAGCAGCGGCGGGCCGGATACTCTGACTGACCTCGTACAATGATCAATTGTTCTCTCCCGTTTACGAAACGCGGAGCCACAATACAGCTTGCCGGAAGCACCGGCTATGCACAAAGCAGACTCATAAGAGAGGGATGAACAAATGAACGTCAAAAAAACATTAGGTCTCGGCGTTGTATCGGCAGCATTAGGCTTAACCCTGGTCGGCGGAGGCACCTTCGCTTACTTCAGCAGCACTTCTACTTCCTCAGCTTCTTTTAACAACGGAACCCTATCATTACAATCTGATCCCTCCGTCATTGTTAATCTCAGCAATCTCAAGCCGGGCGATACCGTCTTACGGGACTTCAAGCTCAAAAATGACGGGACGCTCAATATTCCCAAAGTGGTACTGCGCACCTCATCGGCCATTACAGACGCCCAGGGAGACAACGGCTCCCATAATTTCAAGGATGATATTATTGTGACCTTCCTCGTGAACAAGGATAAGAAGGAATCGCCGCTCCTGGTCATCTCGCTGGCCGATCTGGAGCAGGAGAGTCCCGATCTGGTGGCCCGGGGAATTCTCGGAGCGATCTTAGGCGGAGAGAAGTCCGGCATCAAAGCCGGCACCTCGGATAACCTGACCATCCAGTTCGCCTTCAAGGAGACCCTCCAGCCGCAGAACTATTATCAGGGCGACACGCTTGCACTGACTCTGAATTTCGAAGCCAACCAGGAAAAAGGCACGCTCAAATAATTCCACAAAAACAAACCATTCGAGGAGGAAATAAATAATGGGTATCAAAAAAACATTGGGTCTTGGCGTAGCATCGGCAGCACTGGGCTTGTCTTTAATCGGCGGGGGCACCTTCGCTTACTTCAGCTCCACAGCTACCAGCACGGCAACCTTCGCAGCGGGTACGCTGAAGCTCGGCTCTTCCTTCAATACTCCGGTAGCGCTGACGAATCTGAAGCCGGGAGACTACACCGTCCGCACCTTCACCTTGTCCAATGACGGCACACTGGATATCAAATTCCTCAAGCTTGCCACCACTTACACCGTGACCGATGCCAAGGGCGATAACGCGGGCCAGGATCTCGGAGACCACTTCAAGGTCAAGCTCCTGGATAATACGTACACCGGCGGTTCACTAAGCGGTCATGTGCTGTCCGAGATCTCCCTGAAGGATCTGAAAAACACCCCCAGCTACGATCTCGTAGCAGCAGGTGTACTGCCAGGAGGGATTGCCGCCGCCGGGTCCAAGACCTTCAAGATCGCCTTCGAATTCGTAGACAACACGCTCGATCAGAACATTTTCCAGGGTGACGGCTTAGCTCTGAACTGGACCTTCGATGCTCTTCAAGGAGTGGGAGAAGCCAAGTAGATCAGGGGCCAGCCTATACAAGTGAAAATGGCTTTGCCGGCCTTTTATTAGGAAGGCAGCGTTTCAGCAATCCATCAAGACGGCATATCCTCCCTCATCCGGGCCGGGTATGCCGTTTCTTTTTTCCCGCTGCCGGGTTCAAGGATTTTTGTCCGTTTTGCGGATTTTTGTTATACTGACAAGAGAAAACGGCTTTGCCGGCCTTTGAACGGGCGGTACCGTTTCAACGAGAAAGATAAGGAGAATGTATAGCGCAAAGCATATAACTTCTTATTTTTCACCAAAAAAAGTACGGAGGGCGTTGTAATCGTGTCAGATACTATGGGAAGCCGCATCCACAAACTCCGGCTGGAGAAGGGCTATTCGTTATCCGAGCTTGCCGATAAGGCTGATGTGGCGAAATCATACCTCAGTAATGTGGAACGGAACATTCAATCCAACCCCTCCATTCAATTCATCGAAAAAATCGCTGACGCGCTTCAGGTATCCATTCATGCACTGTTGTATGGCGGACTGGCAGAGACGGAAGAACAGGCTCTGGACGGGGAATGGTTCCGGCTTGTTCAGGAGGCCATGGCCTCCGGTATAAGCAAACGCGAATTCAAGGAATTCCTCGATTACCAGAAATGGCGCATGGAACAAAAGGACAACTAGACGAGCATTATATGCCACAGGGAAGACTCCGCACGGCAGGGAGGCCACCTTCGGCGAAGGCAGCCTTTCAAGCGGCATACAGAAAAGGCACAGCGTACCGGACGCTGTGCCTTTTCTGTATGTATCCGAACAATGATGACCGCCCTTACATCGCCTGGAGCGCCTTCTCACTTAGAAACCGGCGGATATCCTCCGCCGCGATCCCCGCCTGCTTGGCAGACATCAGCAAGTGCACCCATTCTAAATCCAGATCTACTGCCTGCAGCTCGTCATTCCCCTGGTTGGACATATCCAAGAAATCTCCTCCTAGAATTTTCGCGTCCCCAGGCAGTCCGGCCATCATAGTAGTATTGCTACTTTGTAGTATTTCTACTTTAGATCCGAGACTTTGTGCCCCTGTCTTTCGGCAGGTTTACCTTTTACTGGACCCTTTCCATCATGAAAGGATCTGGCAAGAATCGATGAAACCGTTCTCCGCAATAACATTATACAAGATCATACGCAATTAGTGTGTCGTTTTCTGGAATTTTTTTATGAAAAAATGTGAGGAAACTTAGCTGAAATTGCCAGCGGCTTGTATAAATATTTCCAGTTCCAAGTTCAAACACTATCTAATAGTTTAAATATACTAAAGGGAACCCCATCCGCCCCGACTTGCCGCTGCACGCAACATCGTATAGAGACAATTACCCATTTGTATGTATAACGGGCTGTTATATGAGTTTTTTCTATTTATGATAGTTCCGTATGAATACTGTAATGAATCATGCCAAATTGCGAACGGATTGACCGAAAGTATGAATTGATTACCCCGCCGGAAAGTAGCACAATAGGATGAGAATGAAACCGCAAACATTTGCAGCTCCGCCAAGTGGCACACTGGATGCCTCGCGTGGAGTTTATCCGTTAGGAGGACCTATTCATGGCAGTCAAAGAGCCCTATAACGACACAGTATGGAGCAAATACTACGGCCCCAACCTGGGCTACATCCAAGAAAGATATGAGCAATTTGTCAAGGACCCCTCTTCTGTTGAACAGCATTACCGCGATCTCTTCACCGTATCCGGCCCCCCTCCACTGGCACCCGATGCCGAGAGGGCTCCAAGGCCTGCCGTATCAGCAGATGCCGAGTGGCTCAAGAAGGCTGTCAAGGCTTCGAAGCTGATCGCCAATATTCGAATATATGGCCATATGGCCGCAGACATTGACCCGCTGGAGCGCAGCACGAACCCGATGGCCAAATGGCTGGAGCTGGAGACCTACGAGCTTACCCGCGAGGATCTTAATGCCCTGCCCGCTTCGCTGATCTGGGATAATGCCCCTGCGGATGTGCATACCGCGATGGATGCCGTCCACAGAATGCGCCAGGCCTATACACAGACCATTGCTTATGAATTCGGGCATGTGCATGATGAACGCGAGCTGCGCTGGCTCAACAGCCAGGCGGAATCGATGACCTCCCCTGCCCCGCTGAATAATACAGAACGCAAAGAGCTGCTGAAGCGGCTGGTTCAGGTGGAGCATTTTGAGACCTTCCTGCACAAGACCTTCGTCGGTCAAAAGCGCTTCAGCCTGGAGGGCAATGATGCCCTTGTGCCAATGCTGGATGAGATTGTGCGGGCTGCCGCGCATGACGGCGCCGAGCATATCCTGATGGGTATGGCCCACCGCGGAAGACTTAATGTGCTGGCTCATATTCTGGGCAAGCCTTATGATATTATTTTCTCAGAGTTCCATCATTCGCCGAACAAAGAGCTGTTCCCTTCGGAAGGCTCCATGGGCGTGACCTACGGCTGGAGCGGTGATGTGAAGTACCATCTCGGGGCTGACCGTGCCGTCCGCGAAGGCGAGACCGTGCGCACCCGGATCACGCTGGCCAATAACCCGAGCCATCTTGAATTCGTCAATCCTGTCGTCGAGGGCTTCACACGCGCCGCACAGGAAGAACGCAACGCTCCGGGACTGCCTAAGCTGAACACAAGCAAGGCTATGGCTGTGCTGATGCACGGCGATGCAGCCTTCCCTGGCGAAGGTATTGTCGCTGAGACGCTTAATATCGGCAAATTGCAGGGTTATCAGAATGGCGGTACCGTGCATATTATCGTCAATAACCGGATCGGCTTCACCACCGAGAGCGAGGATTCCCGCTCCACCCATTATGCCAGCGACCTGGCCAAAGGGTATGAGATTCCGGTCGTGCATGTTAATGCCGATGACCCGGAAGCCTGCATTGCCGCAGTCCGTCTGGCCAGCGCTTACCGCCATATGTTCAAGAAGGACTTCCTGATTGATCTGATCGGCTACCGCCGCCACGGACATAATGAAATGGATGATCCCGAGACGACCCAGCCGATTGTGTACGGCAAAGTGCGGAACCACCCTACTGTGTACCGCGCTTATGCAGAACGCCTGGAGCGCGAGAAGGTAATCACAGCCGATGATCTGAAGAACATGATTGCCGAGGCGGAGAGCGTCCTCCAGCAGGCCTTCGATCAGATGAAGGAAGGCAAGCAGAAGAATGCGGAGTCCAAAACCGCCGTCGCGCTGGATAATGGCAGTCCCCAGCAGCGTCCGACTGCCTTCCCTCTGGCTGGTCTGCAGGAGATTAACCGCGAGCTGCTGCGCGTACCGGCAGGCTTCAAGGTCTATCCGAAGCTGGAACGGATTCTGCAGCGCCGCAAGGATGCGCTGAATGACGGAGAGCGGGTAGACTGGGCGCTGGCAGAGACACTGGCCTTCGCTACCATCCTGAAGGATGGCACGCCGATCCGCCTCAGCGGACAGGATTCACAGCGCGGCACCTTCGCCCACCGCCATCTGGTGCTGCATGACAGCGAGAACGGCGAACTCTATTCTCCGCTGCATCAGCTGAGTGATTCCAGCGCTTCCTTCGGCGTCTACAACAGTCCGCTGTCCGAGGCCTCTGTCCTCGGCTTCGAATATGGTTATAACGTGTTCGCACCGGAGACCTTCGTCATCTGGGAGGCTCAATATGGCGACTTCGCCAATGCCGCTCAGGTCATTATCGACCAGTTCATTTCCGCCGGCCGTGCCAAGTGGACGCAGCGCAGCAATCTGACGATCCTGCTGCCTCATGGCTATGAAGGCCAAGGACCAGAGCACTCCAGCGGCCGAATGGAACGGTTCCTCCAGCTCTCCGCCGAGGAGAACTGGACTGTAGCCAACCTGACCAGCGCTTCGCAGTATTTCCATCTGCTCCGCCGTCAGGCCGCGCTCTGCGGACAACCGGATGCCCGGCCGCTGGTGATCATGGCGCCGAAGAGCCTGATCCGTAACACGCGCAGCACCTCAGCCGGAGCGGACCTCGCTTCGGGCACCTTCCAGCCGGTTCTTCCCGAGCCGCTGCTCGGCAGTAAGCCGGAAGCCGTGAAGCGCCTCGTGGTATGCAGCGGCAAGGTGGCCATCGACCTGCAGACGGAGCTGGAGGCAACGCGCGGACAGGACTTCTCCTGGCTGCACATTTTGCGCATGGAACAGCTCTATCCGTTCCCGGAACGCGAGCTTGGCGCTCACCTGAGCAGCTTCAGCTCTCTGGAGGAGATCGTCTGGGTGCAGGAAGAACCGAAGAATATGGGCGGGTGGACGTATGCCGAATCCCGGCTGCGCGCCATCGCACCGCAGAAGGTCACTGTCCAGTATATCGGCCGTCCGGACCGTTCCAGTCCGGCCAGCGGCTACGCAGATGTCCATAGCTTCGAGCAGCGGCGCATTGTCCGGGAAGCCCTGAAATTGAATGCTGCAGTGCAAGCACCTGTACCGTCTTCCTGAGCACAGCAAGGCGGTCATCCGATATCACGCACACCACTATATTTGGGGAGGTACGGCCTGTGTCCGAGATAAAAGTACCCGATTTGGGCGAATCGATTTCCGAAGGAACGATCTACAAATGGCTGGTTAAAGAAGGCGACACTGTCGGCCAGGGAGATGTGCTTGCCGAGCTTGAGACCGACAAGGTCAATCTCGAGATCAGTGCAGAGGAGGACGGCGTCATCTCCTCCATCCTGCGCCAGGCGGGCGAGAACGTTGCCGTTGGCGAAGCCATCGGCATCATCGGCAGCGCCGCCGGGGCAGGTGCTGCCAGCGGGGGCAAGCCTGCAGCAGATAATGCTCCGCAGAGCGGCAGCGCGCCTGCTGCTGCCGCAAGTGCCGCAGCGGCTGAACCGGCCGCTGCGGTAACGGCTCCAGCCGCCGCCGAAGGTGCGGCGGCAGGCACTGCGGCCCTGGCTTCGCCGGGGGCGCGCAAGCTGGCGCGGGAGCGGGGCATCGACCTCGGCGAGGTCAGTGCCCGCGACCCTATCGGCCGGATCGGTCAGGCCGATGTGGATGGTCATGGCGCAGCGGGGCCGCAGGCCGCTGCGCCAGCAGCTCCGGCGGCCGTGCGGCCGGAGCCGGCGAAGCCCGCGCCGCCGGCAGCGGGCAAGGCGCCGCATGCCGAGGACGGCAAAGCCACCGAGCGCAAGCGCATGTCGCGGCGGCGGCTGACGATTGCCAGCCGCCTGGTCGAAGCGCAGCAGACGGCCGCGATGCTGACCACCTTCAACGAGGTGGACATGACGGCCATTCTCGACATCCGCAAGCGCCGCAAGGATGCCTTCAAGGAGAAGCACGAGGTCGGACTCGGCTTCATGTCCTTCTTCACCAAGGCCGTCATCGGCGCGCTCAAGGCTTACCCGATGCTGAACGCCGAGATCGACGGGGAAGATCTCCTGCTGAAAAAATATTACGACATCGGCATTGCCGTAGCTGCCAAGGAAGGCCTGGTCGTACCCGTCGTCCGCGATGCCGACCGGCTTAGCTTCCCAGAGATCGAGCGGCGTATCGGCGAGCTGGCCTCCAAGGCGCGCGCCAATACGCTCAGCCTGCCGGAGCTTCAGGGCGGCACCTTCACCATCACGAACGGCGGAGTGTTCGGCTCCCTGCTGTCCACACCGATCCTCAATACCCCGCAGGTCGGCATTCTCGGCATGCACAAGATCCAGCTGCGCCCAATCGCGCTGGATGAGGAGCGTACGGTCAACCGTCCGATGATGTACATCGCTTTGTCCTACGATCACCGGATCGTGGACGGATCAGAAGCGGTCAGCTTCCTGGTCAGAGTCAAGGAATTGCTGGAGGACCCGGAATCCCTGCTGCTGGAAGGCTAAGCCCCCGGCCCATCGCTTCTCCAACCATTTAATTAACATAAAGGCACCCGTTAGAGCGTAACCCTACGCCCTCCCGGATGCCTTTTTGCTATATCCGCTGACTCTGACTCAGCCATACCCGCTCATACCACCATGCGCCTGTTCTCGGCAGCCCACGCACCTCCACCGCGCTAAATGTGGTCGGTTTTTCGACCACATTTAGCCGACGAAGCGCGTCCGGGCCAATTGTGATCGGTTTTTCGATTACATTTGGCCGACGCGACGCACCCAGTCCAATTGTGATCAGTTTTTCGATTACATTTGGCCGACGCGGCGCACCCTGTCCAATTGTAGTCGGTTTTTCGATTACATTTGGCCGACGCGGCGCACCCTGTCCAATTGTAGTCGGTTTTTCGATTACATTTGGCCGACGCGGCGCACCCAGTCCAATTGTGGTCGGTTTTTCGATTACATTTGGCCGACGCGGCGCACCCAGTCCAATTGTGGTCGGTTTTTCGATTACATTTGGCCGACGCGGCGCACCCAGTCCAATTGTGGTCGGTTTTTCGATTACATTTGGCCTACGCAGCGCGTCCAGTCCATTTGTGGTCGGTTTGCTGAATTAAGTACGTTAAACAGTCGAACGGACGACATTCTGTATTAGGTACACTGCTCATTTTCATGCTGGAGTTGTGCCTCGAAAGACATGTTTGTTTTCGACCATGAAAAAAAGACCTCCACCACCCGCTCACGCGAACGTAGGACATCTCTTCTCCAAAAGCTATTCTCTTTGTCTATACTACTTTAAGCCGACGTAAGTCGATAAGTCGATATATGGTTTAAGCCGTATGCCGTGAAGGCTTCAGGCTCATTCCCTTGGCTTTGGCTGCTCTGGCTACCGGAGGCTTAAGCGAAACCGCCAGGATACAGGCCAGAATACACAGCAGACCGATGATGTTAAAAGTAGGCTTGAACCCGCCGAGGAAGGCGGCGATGAACGAACCGGACAGCGCGCCGATCCCGAAGCCCTGATAGATGATGCCGTAGTTCTTGCTGTGATTCTTCAGGCCGAAGAAGTCACTGACAATCGCCGGGAAGACGGTAATGTTACCGCCGAAGCAGAAGGCGATGGCCGCCACACAGGCGAAGAACAGGCCATAGCTCAGTGTGGCATAGCTGAGGGTAAACATTGCCACAGCCGTTACTGCGAGCGTGATACTAATCAGCTTGGTGCGGCTTACCCGGTCGGATAATGCGCCAAGAATCAGGCGTCCAGCCGTATTAAAAATAGCGATCATCGCTACCGCATTCGCCGCCGTCGCCACATCCATACCCGCCAGCTGCACACCGATATCCTTCACGATACCGATCAGATAGAGGCCGCTCATGCAGGCGGTAAAGAAAATCACGAACAGCAGGTACGCTTCCTTCGTGCGGAGCATTTCTTTTACCGTATAATCCTTAGGCAGCAGAGCCGCCCCGGAAGCGGACGATGCCCGGTTTCCCGCAGCAGTTACAGCAGGTGCAGCCACCGGAACCTCCCGGATCAGCAACGAGCCGAGGAGGATCATCAGCATGACCATCAGGCCCCAGTATAGAAAAGCATTCGAC
Organism: Paenibacillus sp. FSL P2-0089; assembly: GCF_038595095.1. NCBI lineage: Bacteria > Bacillati > Bacillota > Bacilli > Caryophanales > Paenibacillaceae > Paenibacillus > Paenibacillus sp. FSL P2-0089. The sequence continues at coordinate 86,993 of NZ_CP152006.1, read as the reverse complement.
ACCCCTGCCGATTCAATCAGGCCGCCGTTGATGTATTTGAAGATCAGACTGCCCGTTCCGTAAGCACCCACGGACACCCCGGAGATCAGTCCCTTATTCTTCGGGAACCACTTCATCAGGTTGGACAACGAAGTAATATACGCCGTGCCATCAGCATACCCGACCACTACGCCAGCCAGCAGGTAGAACATCGGCAAGGAACTGGCCTGTGAGCTTAGAATCAGCCCCAGTCCGAGCAGTATACCGGAAGCTGCGGTCAGTCTGCGGAGACCGAACCGGTCCTGCAGCTTGCCTGCGAACAGTGTGGCGAAGGCCAAGGCGAAGCTGGTAATAGAAAACGTTATCGAAACTGAGCTGAGCTCAAACCCAAATGTACTAACAAGATGTGCGTTGAACAGGCTCCAGGTGTAGATGGTACCGAGTCCCATTTGCATAATTACTGTACCTAATACGATGAGCCACCGTTTACTGGCTGTATCCGTTATCATCAGAATTCCCTCTTTCTCTCTGAAGTCGCTGAAGTCGCTTCAAGGCTTACTCTGCCTCTTCATTGTAGCGAAAGGAGCTCCTTCTGAGAGAAATCCGGAATGAGATGACACTGACGGGGAATGAACTGCCGTTAGAGACGCATAATCTGCCTGAATTCCTTCACCTTGCTGCGGCTGACTGGAACCTCCACATTCAGATCACGCAGCCTAAGCAGATAGGTATTGTTGAACCAGGGGATGATTTCCTTGATTTTGGACAGATTGACGAGATAGGAGCGGTGGCAGCGGAAGAACTGCTCCTGCGGCAGGCGGGTATGGAATTCACTGATACTGAGGGCCATGCTGTATTCCTCCCCCTTGGTGATCACACTCGTTGTTTTCTCCTGCGCCGAAGCATAATAGATCTCGTCCGCATCGACGACGATAATCTTTTCATTTTTCCACAGATTGACCTTATCGCTGCCCAGCTTCACCGGCCCCTCTTCCCCCTGGCGGCTCCTGGCCGCGATGGCACCCTCCAGCTTCTGCAGCATCGCTCTGATCCGCGTCTCGCTGTAAGGCTTCAGAATATAGTCGAACGCTTCAATCTCGAATGCCTCGGCGGCATGCTCCTTATAGGCTGTAATGAACACAATATACGGCTTGACCGCGAACCGGCTGATATTATGGGCCAGCAGCACCCCATCAATTGAAGGGATATTGATATCCAGGAAAATCACATCCACCGTATCCGTCTGCAGATACTTCAGCGCCTCCAGCCCGTCCTCGAATTCCGCCGCAATCTTGATCCGGCTATGGGTCTGAATCAGATACGTAAGCTCCTGTCTTGCCAGCACTTCATCCTCGACAATGATCGCTCTCATCGCTGCTCCTTTATCACATCAAAATAGATTTCCGTCCCCTTAGCCAGCCGCCGGATGGTCAGACCCGTACCGTAGATCAACTTGATACGCTGGTGCACGTTGTTGAGGCCGATTTTGTTGCCCTCCATGCTTCCGCTGTAGACCTTCGCAATCGTCTCTTCACTGATCCCCGCTCCGGTATCGGCAATCCGCACCCTTACGCTGTCTCCGTGGTCCTTGACCGAGATGTCTACCGTTCCGTTCCCTTTCCCCTTCAAAATCCCGTGGATAATCGCATTCTCCACCAGCGGCTGAATGACCAGACTCGGAATGCGTACCGCTACCTCATCTATATCGTACAGAACGCTCAGGCGGCTGCCGAAGCGGGCCTTCTCAATCTCCACATAATGCTGCACCTGCTGCAGCTCGCGCCGGATATCTATGGACTCATCGGTCAGCTCCAGATTATACCGCATATACCCCGACAGATTGACGATCAGCTCGCGCGCCTTGTCCGGGTCGATCCGGATGGAGGAGATAATCGCATTCAGCGCATTGAACAGAAAATGGGGGTTGATGCTGGTCTGCAGTGCCTTCAGCTCGGCCTTGTTGGCCATCTCCTTGATGCCCTCAACCCGTGACACCTCCATCAGTGTGGAGATGATCTGTGACAGCCCTACAGCCATAGCCTGGAGGGAATAGGTGATTTTATGCGCGTGGGTATAGTAGATCTTGAGTGATCCCGTCACCTCCCCCTTCTCCTTAAGCGGGATAATGATCAGCGAGCGGATGTCCCGGTTCATGTACTCGGTATCGTCGTCACGGATGGTAATCTCCCCGCTGCTCAGCGTCTGCTTCGTCTCCTCACTGATGATCTCATTAGCTTCGGCATAATATTCTTCCCCGACACCCACGTAGGCCAGAATGACTCTGGTATCGGTAATTGCCACCGCATCGGCCCCGATATCCTCTTGGATGATTCCGCAGATGGTACGCAGCGACTCGGGAGTAATACTGCGGAAATACGGAAGCGTCTTAATGGCAATCTCCAGCGCCAGCTTGGACTGCTTCGCGGCAATACGTTCTTTCTCCCCTTCTACACTCTGCACAAGCGTAACGATCAGCCCGGCACAGATCTGCCCCACAATCATCGGAAAAGCAATCTTGGACACGATATCCACGCCCAGCGAATGGGGATCAGCCATCACCAGAATCAGCGCCATCGTCAATGCCTCGCAGGCCATCCCGGCGGCAATGGCAGCGATCCAGCGGCGTTCAGGCGAAGTGCGCCGGTAGATGATCCCGGATACCACGCCCGCCGTAATGCTGGTAATCAGACACGGGAGCGAGGTGACCCCGCCGATATCGATCAGGAAGCGGTGTACGCCCGAGATGATCCCGGTAATCAGCCCGACCCAAGGACCGAACAGAATCCCTCCGGCTATGATGGCGATAATCCGCACGTTGACCAGAGACCCTTCCACATTAATCCCGCTGTAGGTTCCGAAGATGGCGAACAGGCTGAAGATGACCGTAACAATCGCCAGCTCCTGAGGGGCATGAACCCCTTTGGCAAAAATCTCCTTGAACCGCGGCACCCGGCTCAGGACGAACAGACACATCAGCAGCAGCGCTGCCCGCTCCAACAATTGCAGCAGAATACTCAGATTATATTGCACACTCACGCCTCCATAGGACAAGCTATCGGTCCATTATAAGTTGGGATAATGGTTATAGCAATCTGCCCAGCCGCCTCTAAGGGTTGAGGTAATCCTATTGGATTTCCAAACCAGGCATGTCGTGTTCCCTCACTGAGTATAAAAGCCCTTCTATTGCGGAAAATTAACTATTATCGTATGGTTTCTTTAAAGGAGTGATAGCTTGTGCGTATAGCTTTTTGGATTGTATTCGCCTTTGTTGGTATTTTGATCTTTTGGATAGTGGGCGGCCTAATTGGCCGTAACAAACGAAAGTAATCTATAGGGGCTATAACAGCCCCTCAAAATAACTGCTGCACCTTTTCTTCGGACTGCGCAACAGTCACTATGACTCTCGATGAAAAAGCTTCAAGGCAGGATAGTAGATGATGGTATCCTTGATTGTTTTTTGATAAACTTGGAATATATAAGAATTGGAGGCGGTTAACATGAAAAGTAAGAAGAATAATGGGCAAAAAAACGGGGAATATAGCGCCTAATTAGCCCTATAACTGCGACTCCCCATTAGGGAGAAAAATGTCTTGAATAATCCTTTTCTAAGTATCCAAAACCCAACTCCATTAGGCGCGGGTTCATACGAAATGGCTCTGCCACTAATTACTGCTTTAGAATTGAAGCCAGGTATGCGTGTATTGGAAATAGGCGCTGGTACTGGTCAAGTTGCGGCAACGGTAGCTAAACATTGGGGAGTAACTGTAATTACATTGGAATTGTGGGAAACATTGAGTGTTATCCAGGAATATGCATCAGAACAGGGTGTAGATAATAACGTTCTGGCAGTAAGAGCGAATGCTGAACTTATGCCATTTCCTGACGAAGCATTTGATGCAGTCTTTAGTATCGGCTCTTTTTTTATGATAGAGGATAGGGAACAAGCTCTGAAAGAAATCACACGCATTACTCGCACTAACAGTTTTTTTGGAATTGCAGAACCTATGTGTACATTGAATCCAATACCGCTTGGTTTGGAGAATTTCGATATCTTACAGTCTTACAAAAAATGGATTCGGACGTTAGATTGGAATTGCAATTTACTTCGAAATCAAGGTTTTTTAATTACCGAAAGTTCTTACTTCTCTGAGAGTTACCAATGGATGCTCGATAATTTCCGATATTACGAAGGCGAGAAGGATTTTATTTTGCACGATGAAGGACGTTGGTTGAGTCTAGGGCTCGCTGTTGGCAAGAAAGTACGGCGATAAGCGTTAATTTAACAGGGAATGACTCTTGAACACCGAAGGGCTACCGTATGGTAGTCCTTCGTTATGCTAAAGAGCCACGTTAACTCAATAACACAACGGCAGTCTATGACTTTATTATCTCGTTCAAGAGCTGTCGTCGTTGAAATTTTTGGGGCCAATGTTTTTAATGCACCTTATGCAAATTTGAGTTTGTTCGCAAAATGCTTATATCTCCATTCCAGCCTAATGACCCGCTAATCAATTCAACCTACTATCCCTCTCTTACTGCGCCGTATGCGTCTACTGTTCAATGCCTCTAGACTGCCAGATCAATCCCCACCACACCCACAATCTCACCGTCCCCGTTCGTAATTGCTCTGGAGAGTGTGATGCAGGAACGCTTGGTAATGGCTGAGACATATGGCTGCGAGACGTACTGGCCTTCCGCCATTGCCCCGTTCCACCAGTCCCGGCGCTTCGCATTCAGCAGCCCGGCCGCAGGCTCGGAGTAGATGAAGGTGCCATCCGTCCGGTTGGACCAGATGGCCTGCACATCCGGCACCTTATTCTTACAGGCCGTAAGAACTCTGCCATGGATGTCCGCATCCGCTGCACACATCTCCTGCTTGGCTGCTATCTCTTGAAGCACCGTCTTCATTTCCTCAAGCCGCGCCGTATATTGGCCCAGCTCAATGACTTCGCGTCCGGCAATGCCTTTCACCGACTGCTGCAGGGTCTGAGATTCCAGCAGCAGGCTTGCGCTGATCTCGTTAAGCTGTCCGATCTGTGTCCGTTGGCGGGTTACTTGCTCCAGGGTCAGGTCTACGCCTGCAATGGTCTCATTGACAATCCCTACCGCACCGCTCAATTCGCCGGTCACCTCGTCGATCAGCCTGCTCTGACGCTCGGCCGCAGCCGCTGACTCCGTAACTATGATCCCAACTTCCTCCACCCGGGCCGAGATATCCCCGAGGCGCTGCTTCACCTTCGCCACTTCATTCACTCCATGCGCAACCGCAGTCTGCTCCTTCGTGACCGACTCCAGCACCTGCCGTACTCCATGATTGAGATCCAGCAGCACCGCCGTAGAGCGCTCCACGGAATCCCGGCTCTGATCGGCCAGCTGCCTGATCCGGCCTGCGACCACAGCAAATCCGCGGCCCGCTTCCCCGGCCCGCGCAGCTTCAATCGAGGCGTTCAGGGCCAGCAGCGAGGTCTCATTGCCGATGCCTACGATCAGGGCGTTCATCTCCTCCACCAGCGCAATATGTCCGCTTAACACGGTGAATTTGCCCAGCATATCTCCGCTTTGCTCCTGCAATTCCTCCATGACCCCATCTGTATTCTTCAGGGAATCCACCATCCCCGCCATCCCTGTACGTGCTGCCTGCATCGCCGTACTCAGCCGTCCGGTCAGCTCTCCAATCTGTCCGGTAACTGCTGCGACTCCGCCCATCCTGGCAAAAGCCCCCTCAATATTGGCCTTCGCCTCATTGCTGCGGGTCTGCAGCTCCACCTCGTAGGCATGCGAATAGTCCGCTGTCTGCTGAAGTCCTTCGGTATGACGGGTAATCTCCTCCAGAGCACCATGCAGCCGGTCCGAGGTGACAACAATTTCATTGCCCAGCAGCTCTACCTTGCTCCGGGATTCTGCTAATTGCCCGGCTGCAAGCACTTCACCCCGTCGGGTATCCAGCACAAGCCCGGCAAGCGCCGCCATCAGCAGCAGATAGACAACCTTATGTACCCAGTACATCTCCATCCATAAGCCATACAACCCCACACCTAGCAGCAAAATAATAACGATAGCGGCCTTGCTCCGGCGAATTCCCATTCTGCACGTTCACTCCACTCTATCATGTTATGTATTCTAACATTATATCAGCAGAGTTAAATTAAGGAAACCACTACTATATAGATTTCACTTATATTTTTTCTGTTATGGGATTGCCGTGACTCCATAGAAGTTTTGGACTTCCGGCCGCACATACATTTGGTCCGTGTGCCTGCATCAGAACACAATGTATACTGTTTTTCACATACATTCGGTCCGTGCGCCTGCTTGCGAGCACAATGTATACTATTTTCCACATACCTTTAGTCCGTGCGCCGCTCTACCAGCCAATTTCCATTCGGTTTTAAGCATACCTCAGCATTAAAGTCATTCTACGAATCATTCAAAGAATACTTATCCCCAAATCTATAGTTTCCTAAAAAACAATAAAAACAGCCGACCCCCAGCATATGAGGATACGGCTGTCCTTCCGGCGTCATCCCGCCCAGGATTATACCCCTGCCGGTTGTACACTAACCTCTTGGGCATTCTTCGCCATCATGCCGCGGGCGATCCACACGCCAGCCGCTCCGGCCTGGGCCAATCCGCGGGTAATGCCTGCCCCGTCGCCGCCGCAGTAGAGGCCGGAGATTTCGGTCTCGAACTCATCCGTCAGCTTCGGACGGGCGGAATAGAATTTCGCTTCCACGCCATAGAACAGCGTATGTTCGGAGGCGATGCCCGGGGTTACCTTTTCCAAGGCTTCAACCATCTCAATCAGGCTCTTCATCGTGATGTACGGCAGCACCAGACCCAGGTCACCGGGCACCGCTTCCTTCAGAGTCGGCTCCAGGAACCCTTCCTTAATCCGGGTCTCCGTAGACCGGCGGCCCCGCAGGATATCTCCGTATTTCTGTACAATGACCCCGCCGCCGGACAGATCATTCGCCCGCTTGCAGATCTCCCGGGCATATTCATTCGGCTTGTCGAACGGCTCGGTGAAGGTATGGGAGACCAGCAGCGCAAAGTTGGTGTTCTTCGAGCCCAGCGCAGGGTCCTTATAGGAGTGCCCGTTCGCGGCCATCGCTCCGCTGTGATTCTCCACAACCACATGCCCCGAGGGATTGCTGCAGAAGGTGCGGACGCGTGTACCTACGGAGGTATTGAAGATGAATTTGCCCTCGTACAGATGCTCATTGATCTCCCGCATCACCACATCCGAGGTCTCTACACGCACCCCGACATCGACCTGGTTATTGTACATTTTGAGCCTGCGCTTCTTCAGCACCTCGGTCAGCCAGGCCGAGCCGTCCCGTCCCGGAGCAATCATCACCAGGCCAGCCTCATGACTCTCCCCGTTCTTCAGCATAATGCCTGTAATGCGGTGCGTTCCGTTCTCTTTGACGGTAACGATATCTTCAACTTCTGTCTTGTATAACATATCAATGCGTGTCCGTAGATATTCATAGATCGATTTCAGAATCTCCAGGTTCTGCTCGGTTCCGAGGTGGCGGACCTGCGCCCGCAGCAGCTTCAGCCCGGCGGCATATCCCCGCTGCTCGATACCGCGAATGCTCTCCGTAGTCGGATCGGTAATGACCGGGGTTGCCCCGTGCTCCAGGTTGATTCCATCTACATATTCAATCAGCTCCATCACCTTGGAAGGAGGCAGATAATCCGTCATCCAGCCCCCGAATTCGGTGGTAATGTTGAATTTGCCGTCACTGTACGCACCAGCGCCGCCGAAGCCCGCAGTAATGGAGCAGGCCGGCAGACACCCGGCGAATTCCTTGCGGCCGGAGGCGGGCGGACAGAGCTTGATTTTCTCCTCCAGGATCGGGCAGTTGCGGCGGTAGATATCATGTCCCTTGTCCACCAGCAGCACCTTCAGCTCAGGGGCCTTCAGTGTTAGTTCATAACAGGCGAATATTCCAGCCGGACCGGCTCCAACAACAATTACATCATATTTACTCATATCTTCTCTGTTCCTCCCAAGGTGAAACGGCTTCGGCCTGCGGTTGACAGGGGCCGCAAAGCGTCTCTGCAGTATATTAGTCCACTTAACCAAGCAGCACACAACAGCACACAAAAAAACCCGGCCTCTTCATAGGTATGCAAAATGCACCCTATTCGTAGCCAGGAATTTACGGTCCCCTGTAGAAACCCCCAAACCTTATCATTGAGGATATACGAACAACTTAACCCGTTATTACGGGGCAATTGGAATTTTACCGAATAAATCCGAATGTGTCAATGATGAATAGCATGAATAGTTCGTGTTTATAGCATTATTCAGAATCACGTACCCAGACAACCTAACAAACACCTTACAAACACGAACGTTATTCCAGACCTATTCCCTGACATAAGACCTAGAAGGAGAAACGAGAACATTGTCGAATATATAAGTACATTGCCACTGGAAAAGAGGAACATCTTATGCAGATCCCGCCCCCTACTCCTCGCCAAATGTATTGGAACCGCGTCCTCCTCAATACCTTTTGGATGGCGCTTTTTGTTTATATGGCAAGCCAGCTATATGTTTACTTATCCATGTGGGGCCACCGGCCCGAGTTGTCCGACAAGCCATATCTCATTAGGCATATCTGGATTCCAGATGCTATTCTGTTCGCCCTGCTGCTGATTCTGGAGGCTGTCCATAAATACAAGCCGCTGTTATCCGAATTCTCAATTATTCTTGGAAGTCACCTGTGCGGTATCGTGTTCATCCTGAATCTTAGTTCCGAATATCATGTGAAGCCGCTGATTATGCTACTTCCGCTGCTGGTGTCCATGATCTATCTGAGGGAGAATTATCTGAGGGCTTCCTCTGTGATCTGCCTGATCTACATCATCATACTATTTCTGAACACCTCTATTACCGATTACACGCTACGCATCCAGAACATCATTATCACCCTGATCCTAGCCGGAACCTCCCTGGCCGGCTTCGGTGTTATAGCCCGGGGCAAGGATCTTATGCGCTCGCTGGAGAATTCGTTGAAGTCAGAGCAAGAGCTGCGCATCCAGAATATTATTATGGACCGGCTGTCCAAGATCGACCCGCTGACCGACCTGTACAACCATAAGACCTTTCATGAGTACCTGGGCTGGCTGATTGACCATCAGCAGAGCAATCCTTTTCCGATGCAGCTGGCGGTTATTGATATCGACAATTTCAAAAAGGTCAATGACCGGTACGGGCACTGGGTCGGAGACATCGTTCTCCGGCAGGTCGCCGCTGTCATGCTCCAGCATATCGGCTCGGATGATTTCGCAGCGCGGTACGGCGGGGAGGAATTCGTGATTATTCTGACATCCAAGACATTAGAGGATTCGGGCCGCATTATGGAGAATATCCTCGCAGGAATTGCAAGCCTTCCGATCAGCGAAATGGACAATGAATCGGTTACCGTGAGCATCGGAATGCATGAATATAACGGCGGAGATTCCAAGAGCTCTATCTTTCAGCAGGCGGACGACGCCCTGTACGAGGCCAAGAAAACCGGCAAGAACAAAATCGTCATCTTCTAAGTCCATCCATCCCACAAAGTGTGGCTTTAGCTTAAATATAAGAATTTATATGTTGCACACGATAACTTATCCTTCTATTTCTCGCTAAAACGGTACCGTCCTCTAAAAGGACGGCAAAGCCGTTTACACTTGCAATGATGATTCAGGTATTTAGCGGGGCCCCCAAACATATGATTTCTATATTTCAAAAAAGCGGGTCCACCGTGCATAGCAGCCTATGCCGGGGACCCGCTTGTCATCTGAACCTGTCTGATATCTATTCCAGCTCCTCCGCCCCATACCGTCTCTGCGGAACAAGCAGCTCCATGACCTGGCGCTGCGGCACCGGCCGGCTGATCAGATAACCCTGCACTTTATCGCAATGAGCTTCTCTAAGGAAGGCCCACTGGCTGGCATCCTCCACGCCCTCGGCTACTACATCCAGACCCATCTTGTGGCCCAGAGTAATAATCGTCTGCACAAAAGATTCACTAAAGGCCTTATCGGCCAAGGAATCGATGAAGACTTTATCCATCTTGAGCGTAGAGATCGGCAGCTGCTGCAGATAGCTAAGGGAGGAATACCCCGTTCCGAAATCATCCAGGGCAATCCGTATCCCCCGGGACTGCAGGAACTCCAGCTTGCTAACCGTACTCCCGAACGACTCCATGAAGATAGACTCTGTGATTTCCAGCTCCAGACTGGATGCCACAAGGCCGCTCTCCTCCAGACTGTCCAGCACAATCTCTACGAAATCATCCTGCAGGAGCTGAATGATGGAGATGTTCACCGATATTTTATAAGGAATGCCGGTCCGCTGATGGATGCTGTTCATGAACTTGCAGGCCTCCCGCAGCACCCATTCGCCGATATAGATAATCAGCCGGGAATCCTCGGCGATCTTAATGAAGGAGAGCGGGGAGACAAAGCCGAGGACCGGACTGTTCCAGCGGATCAGAGCCTCGAAGCCTGAGATCAGCCCGGTCTCCATCTGTACCTGCGGCTGATAATGCAGCTCGAATTCGTTATTATTCATTGCACTGCGCAGATGCTTCTCAATATTCATCCGGTCATTGAAGGCGGTATGCATCGATTTATCATATACGACGTAGGTGCTTTTCCCCTCTTCCTTGGCCCGGTACATCGCTACATCGGCGTTCTTCAGAATCTCTTCCGTCGTCTCGCCGTCTTCTGGGTAGAAGGAGATCCCGATACTGGAGGACACATACAGATTGCTCTCACCGATAAGAAAAGACTTGCGGAACGCACGCATAATATCCTCGGCCAGATTAAGCACATCCACCCGGCTCTCAATATCCTTGAGGAAAATCACAAATTCATCTCCGCCCAGCCGCGACAGCAGATCCTCCTCACGCACTACAGACTGGAGCCGTTCGCTGGCCTTGCGGATCAGAATATCGCCGGACTTGTGTCCAAGCGTGTCATTGATGTATTTGAAATTATCCATATCTACGAAAAGCAGCGCCGCACTGCCTCCCGTCCGGCGGAAATAACTCTCCATCGTCTCCAGCAGACTGAGCCGGTTCGGAAGATTGCTGAGCGAATCCATATACGCCAGGCGATGCATATTCTTCTGATTCTCCAGCAGCATATCATATTGTCCTACAATCTCCTGCTGGGTCGCTGTAAGCTGCTCATAAGTCGCCTCCAGCTCCTGGTAGCTGTTATTCAGCTTGAATTCTGCCTGCTTGCGCTTGCTGATATCGATCAGGGAACCAAGGAACAGGACGATCTGATCCTTCGGGTCAACGATTGCCTTGCCCCGCACCTCGAACCAGATGTACTCCCCTTGCCCTGTTCTCATCCGGTATTCGGTTTCATAGATCGGAGTCAATCCGGTAAGATGCTCCTGTCTGGCCTTGCGCGCAGATTCCTGATCATCCGGGTGAATAATGCTGAGCACGCCTCCCTCGAAGGAGTTGATCTCCGCCTCGGTATATCCCATCACCTCGTACCACCGGTCCGAGAGCTTGTAGAAGCCGCTGTCCCAGTCCAGCTCCCACATGTACGCACCAGAGCCTTCCGAGGCCAGGCGGAACCGCCGTTCGCTGACCCCCAGCCTATTGAACTGATCCTGCAGCTCTACCTCTGTGGCCGCCAGCTCCTCATATGTAGACTCCAGCTCCTCGTAGCTAAGCTGCAGCTTAAGCTCATTCTGCTTGCGTTCATCGATATCGATGCCGACCAGTACGAAGATATCCTCCGCCTGCTCATCCATCCCCTTAATGAGGGCTGTGCGGACGGAGAAATAATGCGCACCCGGAGAATGGTCAGGAAGCCTCAGCTCGACATTGGTCACATAATCCCGGGCTGCCGCCCTGGCAAGGAGATCTCTAAGCACGGCTGCACCGTCTTCCAGGCCAGGCAGCTCATCTATGCTTACGCCCAGCACCTCCTTCTCCTCCAGCCCGGTCATCATCTCGGCATATTTATTGAAGCGCACGCTCCGCTTGTCCCCGTGAACAGCCCACACAATCACTCCGGCATTCTCGATCACATCCTTGAAGAATTCCTGTTCGGAGTGAATCGTACGGCGCAGCCGCCGGATATACATCCGGAGCAGGACGGCACCGAATACCAGCAGAAGGGTCCCGATGGAGAATACGGTAAAAATCCGGTTACGCATCTTTTCATTATAATGGTCGGAATGCACGAAGAAATACTGCTGGTACAGCTCTTCGAAGGCACCTGAGCTTACCAGACGCTCTAGCCTTGCATTGACGTAGGACACCAGCTCCGGCTTGGACTTGCTGATGCCGTAGGCCACATCCTGCGGATACAAATTGCTCATTTTGCGGATAATATTACCGGTTAAGCCCTGTTCTACAATCAGATAATCGACAACCCCCTGATTCTCGAACAGCAGGTCGATCTCCCCCTGACGCAGAGCGTCCAACGCATCCGGTACGGTTGCATATTCTATGTATTCTGATGGCGGGATACCCGCCTCGTTCTGCAGGATGGTCTCTGCATATTGTCCTTTGCCAACACCGATCTTGTACTTACGGAGTGTGCCCAGCGTCACGTCAACCTGGAGTTCCTGACGCGAATAGACAGAAATATAGCTTTTTAACACGGGTTTCGAGAAAAGAATGTTCTGCTTCCTCTCCTCGCTGACTGCCATAAGCCCGGTAGTATCAATCCCGCCCTCACTCAGCCGCCGGTACGTCTGCTCCCACTTCCCGGTGCTGTAGTGGACAAGATATTCGTTCTTCTCAAAGATCATACTTGTCAGGTCAATATCGAAGCCCGTCAGATAACCATTCTGTATGTACTTATAAGGTGGATACTCCAGTTCTGCCTGGTACTTAATTTCCTGTCTTTCGGCATAAGCGGCAGCGGGGTGTGCAAGCATGAGCACAATGCTAATTAGAAGCAACAATTTACACCGCTTCATCGCAATTCTCCTTTATCCCAAGTAAGATCGGCATAACTATGTATACAAGCTTATTCGACAAAATATGGTAGGGTTCCTGCTCCTTTTTTCTCATTTCCGATAAATTGTGCACATCCTGCGGTTTCATATCCTTAATTCTTTAGTGCATCATCTTAGATTTAATCAAAAACTTTAGATTTGTATTGCTTTTTGCGGTTAAATTGTGGATAATAACAGTAACGGTTGATAATGATTATCATTATTGGATGTACAACATTCACTATTTTCTATATTCGAGCTAAAAGGAGACTGAACCCCCATGAACGCAGCCACTACCCGGACCGCCCTGCAGGTTGACGATTACCTGGACCTGCTCAATCTTGCTGTGAAAGTCGGAGATATGAAATGGCAGAAAGAAATCAAGTCCCGGTTGCAGTATATCCTGTGCCTAGAGACCAGATAGCCCATTTCATACAGAAATAGATGAATATAGCTTACTTCTTATACAAGAGGCGGTTCCAAAAGCCATGAAATGGCTGCTGGAACCGCCTTTTGATTTGGAGCAGGATCAACGTGAGCACTTGGGTGGACGCTATCGCCCATCAATTCCGGGGTACCTGCATCTGCGGGGCTTAGAATGTGTAATGATATAGTATAATGATCAGCATACTACAATGAACAATAGCCTATAGATCGGAGTGTGTCAGATTGAGAAAAAACCTCACCCTCGCCTTGGTCCTGATATTATCCCTGCTGTGGATTCCAGGGGTCTATGCTGCAAATATTCCTGCACAGCAAGGAGTAATTACGGATGAAGCCCGGCTGCTGTCTGCCCAAGAAGTAGAGAGCCTTACCGGGTTAGCCACTACAGGCCGTTACACCTTCCATGTCTTAACCGTTGACTCACTGACCGGGAGCGGCATGTCCAGTTATGCTGCGGATGTATATGATACCTGGGGGCTGAAGTCCCGGGACATCCTGCTCCTGATCGCTTATGAAAATCAGCTGACTGAGATCAGCTTCATTAACCCCGGGCTGCAGGATGCGCTCGATGCCTGGTCCTTACAACAGGGCGGAGCTGCGGGTAACGCAGCAATTAACAAGGTGCTGGAGAAATATTTCAATCCTTATGCCAAAAAGGGAGATATCCCTGAAGGCATACGTTCTGTGATCCAGCAGATGCAAGCCATTGGCAGCAGCGGACAGAGCAGTAATACCGGCAGCGGTGCGGATGCCGGTACGGCAGGAGCTGGCTCCAGTCCTAACGGCAGCAGCAGCAGATTCCCTCTCCTGCCGGTCGCAGGCGGTCTTGTCTTGGCCGCCCTGCTGATATTGCTGCTGTATGTGGCAATTACCGGAATGCGCCGCCGCAAGGGACTGTCCGTGCAGCGTGAGCAGCTCGCCGACCTATTGGTACGGGCGAACCGCGCTCTGGAGTCCCTTCAGCCTTTCCAGGGGATTGTGCAGGGCAAGACTGGTGAGAGGGTCGAGGGCATCTCGAAGCGCCTGACCTCCCGGCTGGTCGAAATCTCTGCGTTGCAGACCGCCGGGCAAGCACCATTGCCGCCGTTCTACCGCTTGTCTGCGCTTAAGGCGGCGGCAGAGCAGCTTCAGCAGACAGAGGGGGAATTCCGTGCCTCCCTGGAGGAAGAGGAGAAGAATATCGCAGTCGTCAGCGACGCCGACCGGAACGTCAAGCAGCAGATCACCGAGCTGAAGCAGGCTGCCCCGGAGCTTGAAGAACAGCGGCAGCAAGCGGCCCTGGAGACGGGCTATACGCTGGAGGAGATTGCCCAAGATCTTCAGGAGCTGGCCGAAGAGACGGCCAAGGCAGATCAACTGGAGCTGTTCGACCCCATTGCTGCCCAGGAGATTACTGCACAAGCTAAAAAGCGGCAACAGCAGATTGAGCAGGATATGCAGGATGTGGGGACCTTTGACGATAAGCTGAAGGCCTTCCCCGGTGTCCTGGCGGCTACCCGCAGCCGGATTGCCGGGCTGATCGACCAGAACTCCTTGCACAATATGAAGGTTAAGCCTTACGACAGCCTGGAGCAGTCTTCCGCTGCCGCCAGTTCCATGAAAGCGCCGCTGCACAGCGGCGATATGGACGAAGTGCGCCGGATTGGCGCTGACATGGATGCCCTTCTGACTGAAGCCGTGGCCATGACGGAAGGCCAGGCTATGATCCGGCAGAATAACCTCAAGGATCTGGAGACTGTACGCAGCACATGGGCAACGCTTAGCCAGCGGCGGAACGAATTACAGAGCCGGCTTGCCGGGGCGAAGAACCGGTTCGCCCGGAAGCACCTGGACGCTCTGGAGCAATTGCTTGAGGAGGCCGGAGGCACGCTGCGGCAAGGCGCGGCGGAAGTGCCTCAGCTTGAGACCTGGACCAGCGATGCACGCGGAGAGTATGACAATGCCCGCAGCGGGCTGGACCGGCTGCTTGCTTTGCAGGATGAGACGGCAAGCAGCATGAGTAGCATGAGCAGCAGTTTGGACACTCTGGAGGAGCGCCTCGACAGCTTGAGCAGGCTGTTCACAGAAGGGCAGAGCCGGGTGGATGCCGCCTACAATCTGCTGCACAGCAGAGGAATTGCCTCGCAGAACCGCTTCCAGCTATCTCTGCTGCCGGAGTATACCGAGCTGGAGCAGCGTCTGGCCTCAGGTCCCTACGATCTGGATCAACTGGAGGAGACAGGACGCTCCTATGCTTCGCAGATTGCTTCCTTCGTAGAAGAAGCGAACCGGCTGGTCCGTCAGAAGGAAGAGGCCGAACGCGCAGCCCAAATGGCCATGCTGCGGGAGCAGCAGCGCCGGGAACAAGCCCGCAGACGCAATTCCGGCCCGCCGGGCGGAGGATTCGGCGGCGGGCGCTCCTCCGGCGGCTCTTCTTGGGGCGGCGGCGGTGGCGGCGGACGTTCCTCCGGCGGCTCTTCGTTTGGCGGCGGCAAATCCGGCCGAAGCTCCGGCGGCTCCAAGTGGTAAGCAGTAGACTGCCGCTACAGCACATCCTCACCCTAACTGTAACAACTTATTCTGGGCCATCAAGCGAAATCAGGGGCATTAGTGTCCCTGATTTTTGCTTTCTATGTACTTCCTCCGGACCCTGCGCCCTCACGCTAGCACATTGTATTTGGTTTTTCTTTGAAAATACGTCTGGCGCTGCGATAAACGCACGGCCTACGCCGCGCTCCCAATCCGATTGTGGTCGGTTTTTCGATTACATTCGGCCTACGCGGCGCTCCCAGTCCCATTGTGGTCGGTTTTTCGATTACATTTGGCCTACGCGGCTCTCCCAGTCCCATTGTGGTCGGTTTTTCGATTACATTTGGCCTACGCGGCGCTCCCAGTCCCATTGTGGTCGGTTTTTCGATTACATTTGGCCTGCGCAGCGCACCCAGTCCCATTGTGTTTGGTTTTCCGTTAAAATATGTTAAATAAATGAAAAGACGATGTTCTGTTTTTTAGCCACGCTGCTCATTTTCAGGCTGGAGTTGTGCCTTGAAAGACATGTTTGTTTTCGCATACATTTGCCCACTTACCCTCGCCAGCACCGATTGTATTCGCTTTTCCACATACATTTGCCCTAGGCCTACCTGCGAACGCACAACAGCGATCCCCCTATCTCCGGAGAATCGCTGTTGTGTCGTGTTATTGCCGTTCAGTGAGACTCATCCTCCAGAAACGGCTTGTTCACATAGTAATACATCACGCCCATTAGCACGCCGCCGCCGATCAGATTGCCTAATGTGACCGGGACGAGATTATGCACCACGCCTCCCCAGGAGATCGTACCAGGGTGATCCAGGACGAGAGCAATCGCGAAGGTACACATGTTGGCAATACTATGCTCGTACCCCGAGATGAAGAAGCAGAACACGAACAGGACCATGGCGAACATTTTGGCACCGTCGTTCTTCATGGACATCGGGACGAAGAAGGCCAGACAGACGAGCCAGTTACAGAGAATCGCCCGGAAGAACAGCTGCATCGCCGGTGCTTCCATCTTATGGGCCACCACATTAAGCAGGAACCCGTTGACAGAGGAATCATAGAACAATCCGGTCAGAAAAATAAGCAGGGCAAACGCCGTAGCCCCAAGAATGTTGCCCAGATAGCTGACGACCCACATCCGCACAACCTCAGTCCATGCCAGCTTGCGCCTCAGTGCCGCATAGGTGTAATAAAAAGTGTCCCCGGTAAATAAATCTCCTCCACCGTAGGAAATCAGGATGATGGCTGCGCCGAAGGTGATCGCAGCCATCGGATAGGTCATCGGCGATTGTTCCATATAGAAGAAGTTGCCGGTCTTAAAGGCTACGATCACGCCGAATCCGATAAACATGCTGGCGAGCATGGCCCTGGCAATGTACCGCCATACGCTTTGCCGGAAGATCTTCTGTTTCTTAAGTGCAAGCTTCTCTACCTGCAGCAGTGCCTCGTTCTCCATTTGACCCTCCGTATTCACTTTATATTTTCAGTGGTGCCGGAAGACTGATGTACAGCCTCCAGCTATTATACCCAATAAACCACTGGAAATTGCTTGAATCACAGAGCATCAATAATTTATGGATTCCGTTCACTCCCCGCACCCTTGTTACAGGTTGTTATCCTCCCGATCATTCAGGCTGGCAATCGCCTCCGCCTTCTCACTGCTGGCTACGACGATAAGCACCACGATCAAGCATCCCAGAATCATCCCGCTTATCCCCTCTTTCTCCACAGGTCGCCTTAGTGACAACGTATGTGGAGGAGCGGGATAATATGAGTAGGATTAGCGGAGAATCAGTCAGTCAAACCGCCAATATAATAATTAAGCGCCTTATAATTAGCATCATAGAACAGGATAATGTAGTCTTCCGGCTGTCCATTCCGCGCCGCATCATCAGATAACTGAATTCGCTCATAAGGATAGATACTGTTAGTATTCCGATAATCATTTAAATACTGTACTGCAGATTCTGCAGAGAATTCTTGCTTAGCTGCTGCCAACGCTGATTTAGAGGTCGCTGTGAAATAGACCGCCTCGGGATGCGTTTTCTGATAATCTTTTACAGATACATAGTCTATACGGGTACCGTTATTATAATCCCGGACCAGCTTAACTCCATCCCCAATCTGTGCCGCCGTTCCGTCCCACACCGGCCGCTTCGACGAGAAATCTACCAGCTTGGTGGTATAACGTATTGCTTGCCCTGCCTTATTATAATAGACCACTGTAACGTAATTCTGTCCGCTCTTATCTGTCACCGGAAGAACTACTGAATGAATGTCAGCAAAATCAAATTCCCCATAAGGGCTTGGTTGTGCTAAATCCTCTGCACGAACAGGATTGGCTGTAATGTAATACGAGAAGCTGCCTATGCTTCCCTTCAACTCATCCGGGAAACCCATCCAATTCATACTTATTGTCTTGCCGTTGAATTGATTATACCCATCAATAATTACGGATTGAACCAGATCCATATTTTGAAGTGGTCCCGATCTCTTGGCGTCCATAAGAGCTGATACAGCATTCTTAAGCTTAGTCTTGCGTTCTCCCCAATTGAAAGAATCATCAAACGGCAAGTAGGCTCTATAAGCCCTGTTAACTGCATCTTCATCCATTAAAGTTACATTCGAAGGAAGCTCGTCAATTCTTTTCATGGCTGCTTCTAATTTCAGGTCTGTGCTAAGCATCACCTTGCCGGTGTAATAACCCAATGGCTTCATCTCGGAATCGAGGAAAATAATGGTGTATTCATCTTCGTTATATGTTTTGAAATTATATAATGTGTCATAGGCAAACGGGATATAGCCCGGTGATGAAGCACCTACTGCTGTATTAGAGGATACTGTGGCATCAACCACACTGACCCAGCCGTCTCTGTACACTTTACGCGAAGCATGAATGATATCATTCAATTCCAAATTCAGGTTACTGTCCATATAGTACTTCGGGGTAATTGTATATCCCACTGCTCTTCCGCCAAATTGCAAAGCAGCATCTTCCACATCAATAGTATCCCGATAATATACTTGGGAAGACACTGTGCTGAATTTCTCCTGGGTAATAGTCACACCACTATTTAGTAACATTATACTGCTATAAGCCTCAGTAACTGAGGGCTGCAAATTCACCTTTTGAGTATAGAATCCGGTCACTTCATTAGATGAATTCCGTACCACAACCGAGACATATTTATCGCCTGCTGTGCCAATCCTGCTCTTTGGAATCGAAACACCGGTATATGTCAGCGTCTTCAACGAGTATCCCGTACTAATAGAAGCGTACTGGAGATTGGTAAGCTCCCAGTGGAGATCTCTAGAGCTGATCGGCTTCGCTGTTACATAATAAGTTATCTGGTCATTTAGACTGATAGTGCTTCCAATCACCCTGCTATAATCAACTTCTAGATAAACAGCATTCGTAACTGAATCGTCAGGGCGAGAGGTGATGCTGATATCCAGCGCCGGAAGCTCCTTGACCGGTAATTCATTAACAGGTTCCGGGCTTGGTGTCGGTGTCGGTGTCGGTGTCGGTGTTGGAACCGGCGTTGGTGTTGCCGCCGGAGCCTGGGTTGGTGTCACCTGAGGACCACCGCCCCCGCCACTACCGCCGCCACTTCCTCCCGCAGCTACAGCAGCAGTTGCAGTTGGTGCAGCTGTAGCTGCGGGAGTAGCCGACGGCGTTACGGCTGGAGCAGGCGTCGCCGCTCCCTGTGCAGATTGACCCGTTCGGGAGACTGCCGCATCGATCAGCGCTAAGGATTCTGCACGGGTCAAGGCTTTGACAGGCCCGAAGGTTCCATCCGGATACCCTTTAAGCACCTTCGCTGTGACTGCGGCAGCAACACTCCCTTTACTCCAGGATGCAATCTGGCTTGCATCACTGAATACTTCCAATACCTCTATACTGCCCGCGTCCAGCTTCAGCAACTTGCTGACTATAACTGCTGCTTCCTGGCGGTTAATCGGAGCATTCGGGCGCATCTCATTGTTGAAGCCCTGGATATATCCAGCCGCTATAGCCTTCGCAACCTCACTATACGCCCAGCTGGTAGAAGGCACATCGGTGAATTCCACCTTACTCTGTTCCGTAAAATGATAAGAACGGTTGATGAGCGTCATGAACTCCGCTCTGGTTATGGTCTGGTTCGGTTTAACCGATCCATCTCCGAAGCCTTTAAGCAAGCCGTTATCCAGCCAGCTCTGAATCGTTTGCTGCGCCCAATGTCCCTCATAATCCTTTGTTCCTGCAGACTGGGCTACCGCTGTCCCCATAGAACCAAACAGCATCCCCGCTCCGACTATACCTGCCAATATTCCCGTTAACTTCCTGATCATCAATACTCTCCCCCTGAATGTACGACTGAACCCATCTCATAATATCTCACCGGAATATATTAGTAAATTAGAAATTTAACAACAAAAAAAGCCCGCCGAATCCATATCAGCAGGCTTGGTGCATTATTCAAGTTATTTTACCGGCCCAGAAGCAAACCCTTAATTCAAAAAGCTGCTCAGCCCGCTCTCCGCCTGCTTCAAAGCCTGCGGCTGTGAGCCTTCGTTAAGCCCGAGCCGGTTGTTCAGCTGGGTGTTGATGGTGGTCATTTTGGACGTATAGTCCTGACAGCTCTCGATGATCCGCCGGTTGGACTGCTCTGAGGTATCCAGGGCGCTGAGCAAGTCGCCAATAGCCTGATTCACGGCTTCCAGAGACATGGACGGCTTGGAGAGCAGCTCCGTTGTCTTCTCGGTCGTCGTGCGCAGCAGCCGTGCATTCTCCTTGAACTGGTCCTCGATAGTCTTGTTGGTGGCTTCGACCGCATTGATGACATTCTCCTGATCGGCCAGGGACATGGCAATCATCGCCGAGACGGTGATCAGGTTAGAGGTCTTATCGATCGCGTTGTTTACGGAATCAATCAGCTTGTCATTATTGTCATTGATGATATCCGTTGCCGCAATCGCCTGATTGTAGAGCAGAATCATCTCGGTCATGGACTGAATCCGCACCATAACCTTGCGCAGCCCCCGCTCCAGATACGCTTTGCGGAATTCATTCTCGGGCTTGGCGATCTCCACCTCGAACAGCTCCTTCAGCTTGTTGCCGAAGGCGATCTTGGTCTGGAGGTTATAGATCTCCTCCATGGAGGTACGCTTCAACTGGCGCATGTTAACGATGCTCTCCTCTAGCGTATCCCGGCCGTCACGCAGACCGGTGATGATGGCATCAATATTGGTGCGGACCGACTGATATTTGTATACATAATTTTTAAGCGGGCTTTTGCGCAGCATTTTGCCGAAGAAGCTGACATTTTTGCTCTGCTGAAGGGTCTCGCACTCATTGCGCAGCTTCATAATCATATTGGGCACTTCCACCCGCTTGCCGCTCATCAGGTCATTGACGGGGCGGTCCAGCAGCTTCAGCGTCTGGCCTGCCTTCTCCTGCGTCTTCACCCCAAGCTTCCCGATATCATCCATCAGGGAATCCAATGCCACCGTGTCAGTCTTGGCTACCTGCTCAATTAACTGGGAAGCCTCCTGGACTACCTTCTGCTCATCTTCTTTTCTAAGCTCAATTAACTGCGTGGACATGGCTATCCTCCTCCTATAATTCGGAACTGCTGTAGCGCTGATGAATCAGTTCCGCCTTGGTCTGAAGTTCCATCAGGTCTTTGTGCTCGATCGTCGACGCAATATCGGAAATTTTGGCATCGACATCACGCAGACCGTTCAGCAGCATTCTCCGGTTTCTTGTCTTGGCTTCGCCGCCCAGGCGCAGGAACGGGTTGATTACTCCATTAAGGTCCTTCAGCACCAGCCTGCGGACGGTATGGTTAATCTCACCGTTACCCAGCTCCTGCAGCAGCGGAATGACGCGCTGCAGTCTGGCAAACAGCGCCAGCGACTTCTCGACAATTTCATTGTCCAGCGTATCCTTCTGCCCTTCGGAGATGATCATATCCTCCAGGATGCCCAGATACTCCACCACCGGAGCGAACTCCGCTCCGATCTGTATGTCCTCCCTGTGTCCGGCACCCGAATGGGCCGGGGAGGCCTGTCCCGCAGCAGCAAGAGAGGCAGTGGCAGCAGACGAAGCCTGCGGCGCGGCGGAGGATGCCGCCGGAATGGCCTGCGGCTCCTGTCCGGCAGGAATTACCTCCACCGGGAGATTCACTTTGGTGCGCCTGAGCTCCGGCACTGCAAGTGCTGCCCCGATTACCGGGAGCAGCAGCGAGACCAGCTCAGGCAGGAAGCCGCTGGTCAGTACGGCTACAACATAACCGGCACCGGCATACGCCAGTACTTTGAATTTAGCTTGCATTCCTTCTCACCTCTTATGAGCGTGAATGCTACACGCTCAATTCACGGAATCCGTAATGACGGATTCTCCGTTTATTCTCATGATCAGCGGCTGCTCGACATGGCTGGCCAGGACGTTATGCTCGAACGATGCAGGGAGAACCTCGCCGCCGAGCGCGCTTTTGACAGCCAGATATGGGAAATTGATTCCGGACAGACAGGAGATATGCAGGCCGCCGGACATCCGCGGGTTAATCTCCAGCAGCTTAGGGACGCCACCGCTGTATTTCATCTGGATATTGAAATTGAACGGAATCCGGTATGTCTCAGCCACCCTGCGGGCCACCTCCGCAAGCTCCGGGATATACTCCATCAACCGCAGGCGTCCGCCTGCCTTACGGCGGGGAACTGCGGCAAGCAGCCTGCCCTTCTCATCCGACAAGCAATCAATACTATATTCATATCCCTCCAGCAGCTCCATCACCATCAGGTTAGGGAAGCTCCCGGCTTCATCAAGGATACGGTAAGCTTCCTCGAAGGAGATCAGCGGAGTCACATGGCCGAACAGCTCCTCCACGGGACTGCGGTCATTGTCTATGATCCGGAATCCGAGTCCGCCTTCCGTCTCGGTAGGCTTGAAGCAGACCTTGTGTCCTTTAGCTGAGAGGTCTTCATAAGCTTCCCTGAACTCCTCTGCATTACTAACTACATGATAATCAGGAATCGTCATAATCCCGGTGGTCTTCACGCTCTCATAGAACTTGCCTTTGTCCATGATCATCTCCAGCAGATCCAGATCACGGCAGACCAGCACCTTCGTTCCGATCTCATCGAACAGCGAAGCATGCAGCGCGATATCGAGCATATGCAGCCGGGGGATGAAGATATCTATCTCGTTCCGGCGGCAAAAATCAACACAGAACTGCACATATTCAATGCCTTCGAGCGCCGGTTCGGTTCCGGCCACATCCGCGCCTTGCAGCGACATATGGTGGATATCCGGGTGGGTGGCGAAGATTTGCACCGGAATCCCGTCTTCATTGCTCCGGATGAGATTCATATAGTGATAGGCAACAGAGAACCAGCGGTTGAAATATATATTTACCTTTTTCATGGTGGCGGTCCAACTCCCAATGCTGTCGAATGTGTATAGATCCTGTGAATATACTGCATAATCTCATCCGCGGCAAATACCCCCGGCCGCTTAGTAAACGGATACTCTAAGTGTACTAAACCCGCCTGCTGCTCGGCAAATATTTCTCCGTGGCAGGGGGCTATGGCATAATCGGCGGCAGCGAGCAGGCTCTTGTCCAGAAGAGAGTCACCGGAGGCGACCATCGGCTCTGAATGCACGGAGCGGCGGACATGAAGAATGGCATCGCTTTTGTTCACCGCCTCCGGCACGATATAGAGCTTGCGCCCCTGTAGGGATACTCTCCAGCCAAGCTCACCCAGCCGTTGAGACATCCGGGCAATCTCCTCAAGCGGCAGCGAATCCCGGTGAACCACGAAGGTATAGAACAGCTCATCGCAATACCGCCGGCTAATGATCCATTCTTCCCGGACAACAGCACGCACGATGCTCTCGGCTTCTTCCGCCGCAGCGGAGCCGCGTTCCACCGCTTTGCCGACAGCCGTCCGCCAATCCTGATCCACTACCCCGTTCACCAGAATATTGCCGCCATTGCTGGTGATGGCATAATCCGGAATAACCGTCTCCTGGAACAGGTTAATCCGCCGGTACTGGGCAATGGTACGTGTAGTCACCGGCATGAAGACGATCTTCGCCGCCAGCTCTTTCAGTGTAGCCAGAGCCTGCTGTGAGATATACGATACCACCTTGCCGTCAACAACCTCTGCCGGAACCAGACCGGGGGTATCCTCAGGAACGCCTATCGCGCTAAGAGAGTAGATCAGCGTGCGGTCCAGATCGCTGGCGTAGATCATTCACTCTCCCCTTTCAGCGGCTTGATGATTCCGCAACAGGAGTAGGTCAGCCCGGGATAGACCTCTACCGGCACGCCCCGGTCCTCCGCCAGCAGCAGAATATGCCGCAGGTTGGGATTGTCCAGCCTGTCAACAAGGATTCTCCAGGGCACTCTCCGCAGCAGCACACGTGTCGTCTCCCCCACTCCTGGTTTCACCAGATTGATATTATCGATGCCGAAGGTATCCTGGATACTGCGGATATCGGCCAGCCCCTGCCAGGTAATCTCCGGCGGATGCTCCAGCATCTCCGCAGCCTGCGCAAGTGCCTCTGCTGCTACTTCCGCGAAATACGGGGTAATCGCTTCAACGAATACGTTGGACAGATCACTGTCCAGCCATTCCTTGTAGAATTTGGCCCCGTGGAATTCCTCTGGCCCGATCAGATCATCACGGAGCACTGTTCGGCTCATCAGGCCGGACACCGTGGAGTTCAGGCAGGCGCTTGGAATCAGATAATCCTCCCGGGTGCCGTAGGTTCCCGAGCAGTGCCCGGGATCTGCGAGTACCGCCAGATCATCATTTAGCGTAATGCCATATTTCTTATGCATACTCTCACAGGCCTCTATCAGCACCTGCCGGATGGCCCCCTTACCGGTCCAGCCATCGATGAATTGCAGTTCGGCATCCCTTCCATGCTGCTGCAGCATATAGAGCACCGCATTCTCATCAATCCCCTTGCCGCGGATAATCGAGATGCTGTAATGCGGAAGATCCGCTCTATATTTCTCAAGAATATAACGTTTGATCAGCACCCCGATAGGTGTGCCCGCTCTCGCCAAAGAGACCAGCACCGTATTCGCCGTTCCCCGCCGGGCAACAATCATCTCGGACACCACAGCTACAGCCAGCGCCACCTTCCTCGCAGTCTGCTGCAGCGTCTCATGAAACAATTCGATATACTGCTCTGTCGGCTGGTACTCCACCGGGAGCATCTCCGAATAATGCACGCCGGACTGGATCGCTTCCTCCCGCTCGGCTGTTCCCCGCTCCAGGGATACATTGCTTAGATCCTTGAGCAGGAAGGTAACGTCGGAAGCAGGATAGCTGCCCAGTGCCACCGGAGGGGATATTGTTCTATTGTGAATGGCTTCGATATCTATTCCCTTCATAGCCCTGAGCCTCCCGTATCTGGTTCTGGGCTGAGCACAACAAGATGTACCTTATTGCCCGCCAGCCTCTGTAAAATATCCGTCATCGGTGCAATCCGCTGCCGGGGTACCTCGCGCTCCAGCAGGACGAAGATATCGTCATACTGGCCGGGGTCCACATTATAGATGAAATTCATGATCTCCGTATCGCCTGCGGACGGATAGCCAGCAGCGCTGTGCACGCCGTAATCCGCACGCCGCTCGGGATGGATCGGACTGCGGGTCGAAGACTGGTACAACACGCCTTCTCCCATCTCTGCGGCGATCCGCATCGGCAGATACATGAACTCGCCTACGCCCATCACCAGGGTACGTGCACCTTCCCGAAGCCCCCGGAGCTGCCTGGCCACGCGGCTTACACCTGCATCTATCCGCGCATTATCCGCAGACTCCAGCCCGAAGCGGCCGCTGTGCTTCAGATAAGGAGATGGATTGATAACGCCCTGCCCGTCCGCCGAGGTTACCGGAAGCCGCTCTAAGCCGTCGAATGCATAAGTAGTTACAAGCTCTGCACCTGTGGTAGCAGCGGCTCCGTTATCAGCTGCAGGCTGCAGCAGCGGAACCCCCTCAACCTTAATGCTTCCCTGCAGCAGGGATAGAGCGGTAATCCGTATCCCCAGCTCTTGCTCCAGCTCACGGTACGCCTGAATATTCGCCTCGCTCCGCCAGTCGAGGAGCGAAGCCACTACATATTCGCGGCGCGGGAATTTCGACTGAATGTCCCGGATGATGTTGACCGCCGTATTGCCGGTGGTAATCTCATCATCCACCAGGATGACCGGTTCAGTCCCTGACAGCAGGCTGGCATCCAGCGCGTAACAGAGGTGGTCCATCGCATGGGAATGCTCCTCCACGAAGGTCACCACCGATTCCAGCTCAGGAATCATCTCACGCGTGGTGTGAATATAAGACGCGCCGCCGGCGAATGCATTATACATGCTGTGGCCCAGGGCGGTAGCGGTTTCGGCGAACCCGATAAACAGAACCGGCTCAGGCAGAGCCAGACGTGCAGCAAGCAGCGCATGATAAGCTTCTTCCGCATACTCAGGATGGATCAGGCCATGAACGGCCCGGTTCATCAGCGGGTCCATAACCTCCCGGTCAGCGGTATCCCCACTCATCTCCAGATACAGGAGCAAGGCGAGTGCCGCTCCGCTAAGTAGCGGGGTATAGGGCCCTACGGGAATGTGCTTGCCAAGCACTTTGCTGACGAACAGGAAGGAGCGCTTCTTATTGATTCGTGCAGCCATGGAGAACAAGGACTCCACAGGCATATGAAAAGGATTGGAGGTTTCTGTTACCGTAACCTGCAGATTCTCGACGATATTAAACGTGTGTGTATTCGTTCTCGGGTAGTAATCCGACAAAATGCTGTTGTTCATGTAACACCCCGTATATTTGAGATCGTAATAAAATTCGTCTGGCCCAGTTCAAATGAGGCTTGATTTCATTCATTTTGTTATAGTATTCACTCTTGAACACGCCGCGGCTGCCATCGTTGCTGTCTACAATACTTAAGGCATCCACATACTCTTCATGCATTACGGTATACATCGCCTGCACGGGTCTGAGGTGGGAAGGGTGGATAATGGTTTTGCCCACAATGCCGTTCTCCTTGTCCAGAATTACTTCCCGGATCAGCCCGTCCATCGAGCTTGAAATGAAGCTGTTGCGCATCTCGCGGCCATGCTTGCCATAAGTATCCTCGAAGGGCGTCTCCCGCAGCTGCGGGCGGAGGACCCGGTGTCCTTTGCTGGCAAAATACTCCCACACAGGACCCGAGATCACGTATCCTTCCTCCACACGGCCAAATACGTTAATGATATCCGACATGCAGTCGCGGATCGGCGTCAGGTCATAGATGCTGATATCCGGGCTGCGCCGCAATCCGAACAGACTGGAGAAGTCCGTAGCCCCAATCCGGACATTCAGCACATACTCGCGGTATTGCCCCAGCAGATCCCGGACCCCAAGCAGAGTGTCCATCCGGCTCTCCCGGTAGATGATCGGTGCATTCTCCAGAATCGGCATCCCGTACAGCACCGGGGCTGAATAGCTGCGTGTGTCATTGTAATCGGCAATGGCCTCGAAATAATCCGTACCGTTCTCTACGGAGAACTTGGGGAAGACGAAGCCGGTCAGCATGGTGATTAATGATCCCAGCCGAAAGATCAGATCCCGCAGCTGTGCAGGGTTACGTACGCGGATGAACAGCAGCGGAAGACTGCCGCGCTGCTCCGGCTCATTCTCCGCATAAGCGGACAGAAATGCCAGATGCCTGACGATGGATTCTTCGGCATAATCCACTTCACCGTCCCCGATGGCATCCTCCAAATCTATGATTACCGTGATAAGCCCCGAGGCTCTCAGCTTAATAATATCTTCGGCAACACTGGCACGGGTGGCCGGCATATAAAGGGCTGCTCCGACGGCATAAGCCAGTAAATCCTTGCGGGTAGTATGATCAAATGAAACCGGCGGAACATGGAATAATGAGGCTTCCTGTTCTTGTGTGAGGTAATCGAAATATCTCAAGGCCCTTCCCCCTTAATGTTGTGCCAGCACAATCCAAATGGCCTTTGGCTGCGAGCAGAACCAGCTATGCCGTCCTCTCGGGGACGGTATCCGGCTTGCTTAGAACCCAAGCAAAGGCCATGCTATAAACCTGTTACGATTACCCGAAAGGCGTGCCGGAGTCCACCCTTCCCGTGAACCCCGCGCCTTCCTGCACAGCTATAAAGAATAAAGAGATGAAGCACGCACAACCATCAGGCCTTGTGGTTCTCAGCCTTCTTGCGTTTGCTTGCGCTGTACACGATAGTACCTGCAAACACCGCAATTAGAATACCGAAGAAAATTACATGCGGCAATTCATAGCCGAAAGCTCCGGCAAGCATTTTACCGGCAATCAGTGCAATAAGCAGGAATGCTGTCTGTTCCAATTCAGGATATCTGGCAATCAGCTTGAGGAACACCTGTGCCACTCCGCGCATCATCAGCACGCCGAGAATACCGCCCAGGAAGAGTACCCATACTTCACTGCTAAGACCAAATGCGGCTACCACGCTGTCAATACTGAAGGCAATATCCATTAATTCAACGAGGAGTACCGTCTTCCAGAAGGATGCGCCTTTATTCTTAATCTCTCCCTCTTCTCCGCTGCCCTTGAACAACCCTTTGTAGGCAATGTAGAAGAGATACAAGGCTCCAAGCACCTTCACCAGCGTGAATTTGACGAGATAGGTCCCCAGCCCAATCGCCAGGAATCTGAATACATAAGCACCGATAATACCATAGAACAACGCCTTACGCTGCTGCTCCTTCGGCAGGTGCTTAACCATGACCGCCAGTACAAGCGCGTTATCAGCGGACAACAGACCCTCCAGCAGAATCAGGCTTCCGATTATTCCCCAGCTGACAGGGTCGGAGAGCGTTCCTGCAATATCACTCCATGAGAAGAAATGCCCGTAATTCTCACCGATACTCCTAAAAAAATCACTGAACCAGTCCATTCCACTTGCGCCTCCGGTAATATCAAATTATTTGCTTCCCGCTACCCAGCGAAGCCCCCAGCCATAAGCCTCATCCATCTCCCGGTGACCGCTGAAATATTGCACGAGCCGTTCAATACTGAAGGTCTCGTTATCCACATTCCGGATCAGCGCGATGGCGCACATGCCTTTACGGTTGTTATGCTCGTCCAGATTAACGATAATATCCGGTCCTCCATCCTGCTTCAGGGTAACCACCCCATCCGCCTCAGACCAGTTGGTAACTCCTTTGTAAATAAAGGCAAACACCAGAATCCGTTCGATCTGGGCTACCTTACTTCCGTTTATACGCAGATTCTCGCCGGATGTTACGGAGCCTGTCCGATCATCTCCATCGAGCATCATATAAGGCTGCTGCTGCAGGTTACCGAACGCATTGCCCAGTGCCTGCACCACGCCTTTGCTGCCATTCTTCAGCTCATACAGACAGGCCAAGTCGAGATCCACCCCGCCCTTGTTACGGCTGAACAGCCCTCCGCCCTGCTTCTGGTTCCAGTTCAGGTTAATGAGCAGCTCACCCAGACCGGAAGCGGATTTCTTCAGGTTAATCGAATCGCCCTTCTTCTTCAGCTCAATCTTCTTCAGATTGAGATTCAGCGCCGGTGCGGGAGCAGCCTCCTGCTTAGGCGGTACCGGTGCAGGCGGTGGCGGAATCACAATATTCGGTCTGGATGACTCTGCGCGGGGCGGCGGCACTTGAAGCGGCGGTCGTGCCTGTGTCGGTGTAGGTTCCGGCGGCTTCGGTGCCGGTGCAGGCTCGTCCTCTACTTCTATGCCATAGTTGCCGCAGAGCGCCTTAAGCCCGCCCGAGAAGCCCGCAACAATCGCACTGTATTTCCATTCTTCACCATGTCTATATAATTCTCCAACTACAACAGCCGTTTCCACAGAGAACTGATTTCCAAGGTTACACCGCAGAAGCTGCGCACCTGTCGCCTGATTCACGATCCGGCACTCCGCTTCACTCATTTGTCCGAACATCTGCTTGCGGTTTTCTCCGTCATACAGAGTAAGCGTGAAGGCAATCTTCACTATGTTTGCCGGAATCCGCTCCAGCGAGACCTCGAACTGCTTCAGTCCGCCCGAAGCCGTACCCGGCACATCCTTATAAGTGA
Organism: Paenibacillus sp. FSL P2-0089; assembly: GCF_038595095.1. Taxonomy (NCBI): domain Bacteria; kingdom Bacillati; phylum Bacillota; class Bacilli; order Caryophanales; family Paenibacillaceae; genus Paenibacillus; species Paenibacillus sp. FSL P2-0089. The sequence goes on along the minus strand of NZ_CP152006.1, from coordinate 56,983 downwards.
TATATGGAGTAGACGGGTTATTGTAAAAGATCAGATCGTCATCACTGCTCACTTTACCGCCAGCTCCAAGCAGGAATGCGGAAGCATCAATATCCATGGAAGACGGAGCTTTCCACCCGATCTCAACCGTAATGCTGCGGAGCCCCGGGTTCCCTTTGGTCAGATCTGCTTTCTGTCCTTTGACTACTTCTGTATTCATTCTTACGCCACCTTTATACATGGATAAGAGCGCAACTTATCAGATTTTGTGTATAAAAAGGGCAGGATCGATGATGATCCCGCCTTTGAAGCTCTTATTGCGCGTCCAGCCCGTAGTTCTTGCATAATGCGCTTAGTCCGCCAGCGAAGCCGCTGCCAATCGCCTGGAATTTCCAATCCGCCCCCTGGCGGTAGAATTCACAGAAGACCACAGCCGTCTCGGTGGAGAAATCCTCGCCCAGATCGAACCGCAGAATCTCACGGTCACTGGATGCATCAACTACACGGACGAAAGCGTTGGAGACTTGTCCGAAGTTCTGCGCCCGGGCCTCATAATCATAGATCGTGACCGTGATCCCGATCCGCTGAATATTGGCAGGCACCAGACTGAAGTCTACGACGATCTGCTCATCATCCCCGTCGCCTTCACCTGTGCGATTGTCCCCTGTATGGGTTACAGAGCCTGTACCGCCGCTCGGGTTGTTATAGAATACAAAGTCATTTTCGCTTTTGGCTTTGCCGTCCTCATGCAGCAGGAATGCTGATGCATCGAGGTCGAAATCCTTGCCGCCGCTGTACTTGTTTGTATCCCAGCCCAGTCCTACAACTACTTTGGTCAGACCCGGATTGGTCTTGGTAAGATCAATCCGCTGTCCTTTGGAAAGACTGATCGTCACTGTCAAAAACCCTCTTTCCTTACAGATTTAATTCCCGTAATGTCAGAGCCTTATTGCAGACCGTAATCACGGGTCAAGCCGGAGAGACCGTCCTTGTAGCCGCTGCCAATCGCGTTGAATTTCCATTCTGCGCCGTTACGGTACAATTCGCCTACAACTACGCCTGTTTCAACGGAGAAATCTTCACCCAGGTCAAAGCGGATCAGTTCCTCACTGTTCGCATCGTTGACGATACGTACATAAGAACGGGAGACTTGTCCGAAGTTCTGGCTTCTGGATTCTGCTTCATAGATGGTAATGGTGAAGGCAATCTTGTCCACATCTGCAGGAACATTAAGCAAATCGACTTGAACCTGCTCATCGTCTCCGTCGCCTTCCCCTGTGCGGTTGTCGCCGGTGTGCACAACTGAAGCGTTCTCGTTCTGCTTGTTGTTGAAGAAGATGAAGTTGGTTTCTTTATCGACTTTACCGTTCGCATTCGTCAGGAACACGGAAACGTCAAGGTCAAAGTCCTTACCGCCATCATATTTATTCGTATCCCATCCGAGGCCGACTGTGATTTTGGACAAGCCTGGATTGGTTTTGGTTAAATCAATTTTTTGTCCCTTGGATAAGTTAATAGCCATGAATAGAGCCCTCTTTTCTCAAATTGGATTTAGATATAGCGTTCTGCCAGCTGATTGATATGCGCGGCGTGGGCCGCTTCACCGACGGCTGCGAATTTCCACTCTTCGCCATGACGGTACAGCTCGCCGCAGATCAGTGCCGTGAAGCCTGTATAATTGTCTGTCAGATTAAACTTAACCAATTCTGCATTCCCTGCCGCATTAATAATGCGGATATACGCAGATTTGATCATTCCGAAATCCTGCTTGCGGTTCACCGCATCGTAGATGTTAACTACAACAAGGACCTTATGGACATCGGCAGGAATCTGCTTCAGATTCACCATGATCTGTTCGTCGTCCCCGTCGCCCTCACCCGTCAGATTATCCCCCGAGTGGACTACAGAGTTATTCGCATTCTGTTTGTTGTGAAAGCAGACAAGGTTCAGCTTGTTCGTCAGCTTGCCGTTCTCATTCAGCAGCAGCGCTGAAGCATCGCAGTCAACATTCGCCTGTTTTTTAACCCCAAAGAATCCCCTTGCCGGTTCGGCAGGGTCCCAGCCCAGTCCTACGATTACGTTAGACAGTCCGGCATTGCCTTTGGTTAAATCGATCTTCTGACCTTTTACCAGATTAATTCCAGCCAACTTGAAGTACCTCCGTTTCCAAATAGAAGTGTGCTTGCGGGTGTTACATCAGTGATACGGCGGTCCATCGCCTAAAGTTTCAGTAATTAGCAAATGAAATCCAGCCTGTACTTACAGGCTGAATTCGCTTGGGCTAAGTCCCAGTACGCTGCAGATATTCCGCACAACTGCCTTCTCATGCTCGTCGAAGTCACCGTCGGCTGCACCAATCGCCGAGCATACGCCCACGATTAACCGTCCAACCTCCGGTTTGCCGTTAAACTTACCGATAGCCTTCAGCGCTTCCTGCTTACCGATCTCCGGCGAGAATTCGAAGTTGCTTACATAGTAATTGAACTGGGCAATGACGTCCCTCATGTCAAATACCTTGAGTTCATTGCTGAGATTCATATATCCCGCCATCTTGTTCTTCTCAGCTTCCTCAATCTTGCCGTCAGCAGCAGCGACCAGCGCGCAGCCAGCTACTACCGCATTCATAAAGTCTTTATTTTTAAATTTTTTCACTTGATCCGTCAGTCCGCTCTTGGTGGTATTCAGCCAATTTTTGAATGTGCTCATCGTATTCTCCTTCTATCATTATGGAATTATGACCAGCAGAAAGCCTATGCCGTCTTATTAAGCACCCTATCCTTTTCTGCCGGAAATATAAGGATAAATCATTATGCAGAACCGCTGTCATCCTTATACTTTAAAAAAAGATATCGCCGAGCCTCCTCCCCGCCACCCTGGGCAGCTATTCACGCTTGGACTTATTGCCTATTTCTTACTCTTCTAATATAACCGATTAAATAACAATATTCTACTTTGGGCGATTCTTACAGCACCTTGGACAGAAACTCCCGTGTACGCTCATGCGACGGGCTGCCGAACAGCTGCTCGGGCGCACCCTGTTCCACTATAGCCCCCTGCTCCATAAAAAGCACCCGGTCCCCCACTTCACGGGCGAAGCCCATCTCATGGGTCACCACAACCATGGTCATCCCCTCACTTGCCAGCTCCTTCATAACCGCCAGCACCTCGCCCACCATCTCGGGGTCCAGAGCTGAGGTCGGCTCGTCGAACAGCATGATCTTCGGCTCCATCGCCAGTGCCCGGGCAATCGCCACCCGCTGGGCCTGACCGCCAGAGAGCGAGGAAGGATACATCTCCGCCTTCTCACTGAGACCCACCTTCTGCAGCAGCTCCACAGCCTTCTGCCTCGCTTGATCCTCCGTCCATTTCCGCAACTTCATCGGGGCCAGCATGATGTTCTCGATCACCTTACGGTGCGGAAACAGATTAAACTGCTGAAAGACCATCCCCACCTCGGTACGGATATCGTTAATCCTTGTGCTCTTGGCCATCAAGGAAGTGCCTTCAATCATAATATTGCCCGCTTGCGGCTGCTCCAGCAGATTAAGGCAGCGCAGAAAGGTCGATTTGCCGGAGCCCGAAGGCCCGATGACAACCACAACCTCCCGGCTGTGAATATCGACGCTGATATCCGTCAGTACCTGATGGGCACCGAATGATTTGTACAAATGCTTGACTGAAATAACCGGTTCCATAGGGGCTACACCTTCCGTTCGATGTAATTAAGCAGCTTGCTGAGCGAATAAGTAAGAATGAAGTAGATCAGTGCAGCGGTCAGATACGGCTCCCAGATCCGCAGGTATTGGCCTTTCATGGTATTGCTCCAGTACATAATCTCAGGGGCAGCAATCAGCGCCAGCAGCGAGGAATCCTTAACAAGCACAATGAATTCATTCCCGAAGGCGGGAACCATCCGTTTGATGGCCTGGGGCAGAATAATGAAGCACATTGCCTGCTGCCGGGTCATTCCAAGGGATAGGGCCGCTTCCCGCTGACCGGGGTCGATGGACTGGATACCGGCGCGGAAGATCTCCGCAGAATAGGCAGCGGAATTGAGCGACAGCGCCACGAATGCGCTCATCAGCGCATAGGTTTTGCCGTAGAACAACGGGATCAGCCCGAAGTGGACGATCAGAATCTGCACATAGAGCGGTGTACCGCGGAAGATGTTGATATAGGCATGGAACGGCCAGCGGAAATACCATCTGGGCGCCATTTTACCGAAGCCGATAATCAGCCCCAGCAGGGAGCCGCACAGGATGGAGACCAGCGATACGCCGATGGTGAACAAGGTCCCTTTTAACAGAACCGGTAAATAATGAATGATGATGTCGAATCTGAAATCCATAGAATTCTTCCCTTCTCTTCTGCTTGTGGCTTGCTCAAAAAAAGAAGCACGCGCAATAGCAATCATTACGCATGCTTAATTGTTGCTGGCCCTCATGCTACTTCGCGTTCATAAGCGCCGCCGTGTCCGGCTCTTCGCCGAACCATTCCTTGTAGATCTCCGCATATTTGCCGTTCTCGATGACCTTCTTGATCGCCGGGTCCAGCTTCGCCTTCCATTCACTGCCCTTCGGATACAGGATGCCGTAGTATTCGGAGCCGAAATTCTCCTTGTCGATAATGCCGGTCAGCTTCTCCTTCGGATTGTTCTTGATGTATTCGTTCACGATGGCGATATCCGCGACCACCGCATCCGCCCCGCCGCCGTTCAGCTCCATCAGCGCTACCGCATTGCTGTCGAACCGCTTCAGGTTACCGTTGTCGACGCCCATAATGCCGCTCATCAGCTCATCGGCTGTCGTGGCTGCCTGAACCGCAACCTTCTTCCCCTTCAGGTCCAGGGCGGATTTGATATCGCTGCCTTCCTTCACCATGATCATGTTCGTAGATTCGAAATAAGGGATAGAGTAGTCATAGGTTTCCTTGCGCTCATCTGTAATTGATACCGAGGATACACCCGCCTGATATTCAGTGCCCTGCTTCACACTGGTCAGCATGGTATCCCAGCCTGTGTTGGTGACCGTGTAATCAATGCCGGCCTCCGCCATCACGGCCTTAATGAAATCAATGTCAAAGCCCTTGATCGTATCGGTATCCATATACTCCATTGGTGCATAGCTGGCATCGGTAGCGATTTTGAGGCTTTTCCCGTCCGCACTGCCGCCTTTCGCATCATTACCAGAGCTACAACCCGCCATTGCCAAGACCAGGAGTGCCACCATACCTGACATCGCCCATTTTTTCCGGATTCCCATTCTCCAATCCCCCTACTTATTTGTAAAATAACTTAAGGAGATTTTATCAGATTAAAGTAGTGATGACAATTAACTTTATCCTTTTGTGTAATATAATATGACATTATTATCGATATATTGTAACATCTCATGCAAAAAAGCAGCCAGAATGCCCCGGAGAGAGCTCCGGCAGCATTCTGGCTGCTTAATGGTCTATACATATTAGCGCATAAGTTAGAAGGTCAGATCGCCATCATAGGAAGCAATCATCCGGTACAGCTCCGGACGGCGGTCACGGAAGATCCCCCATTCAATCCGGCCTACCTCAAGCGCATCCAGGTCGAATTCGCTGACCAGCACGGTCTGCTCATCCCGTCCGGCTTCGACAATCTTGTTGCCCTGCGGACCAGCGATGAACGACGAGCCGTAGAAATCAATGCTGGAATCCTCGTCAGTCTCCTTGCCGATCCGGTTGGAGGCCACGACAGGAATCAGGTTAGCGGCAGCATGACCCAGCATGCAGGTCTGCCAGTGATCCTTGGAATCGATTGACCCGTCCTGCGGCTCCGAGCCGATGGCTGTAGGATAGAACAGAATCTCCGCACCCATCAGGCTCATCACCCGGGCAGCTTCCGGGTACCATTGGTCCCAGCATACGCCGACTCCGATTTTGGCATAGCGGGTATTCCACACCTTGAAGCCGGTATCGCCCGGGTTGAAGTAGAACTTCTCTTCATAGCCCGGACCGTCAGGAATATGGCTCTTGCGGTATTTGCCCATCACGGTTCCGTCCGCATCAATGACCGCCAGCGAGTTGTACCGCGCATAATTCTTCTTCTCATAAAAGCTGATCGGCAGCACCACCGCAAGCTCCTTGGCGATAGCCTTGAAGTGGTTCACCGCCTTGTTCTGCTCAAGCTCTGTAGCATAGGCATAGTAATCCGACTTCTCCTTCTGGCAGAAATACGGTGTCTCGAACAGCTCCTGCAGCAGAACAATCTGCGCGCCTTGGGCTGCCGCCTCCCTAACCAGTGTCTCCGCCTTGCGGATATTCTCATCAATGTCGCCGGAACAGCTCATTTGCGTCGCGGCTACTTTTACTTGTCTCATGGTTGTTCCTCCTTGTATGAACTTATAACACTTAGAACTCAAAGCTTGACCGTCGCTGCGGTGAACATTTGGACTTCCGGCCGCTGTTGTCACCAGATTTCTTGATTTAATCCGCTCTTCGCGGTTGAAATCCGGTGACAAAGGCGGACGCTAACGCTCCTACAGTTCCAAATTTCCCCTCCGCTTCTTTTCGCTTTTCGCTAAGCTCCATCCACCGCAGGCATCTGCTGGGTGGTGCAATGCACGTTTCCGCCTTCGCCGATCACGGCCATTCCGTTCACCGTGCGGATTCTGCGGTCCGGGAACAGCCCGGCCAGCGTCTCTTCAGCCAGCTTGTCCGTCTCAGCCGCTGTACCGCCGAAGACTGGCAAGATAATGCCGCCGTTCACAAAATAAAAGTTCAGATAACTCAGCGTCAGGCGGCTGCCCTCGAAGTCCACGCGGGGCGGCTGCTGAATGCGGATAATCTCCAGCTTCCGGCCTTTGGCATCGACGGCCTGCTCCAGGATGCGCAGATTCTCCTGCGTAATCGCATAGTTCTCATCCTGCGGGTCCTCGCAGACCTGAATAATCACCTTGCCCGGTGCCGCGAAGCAGGCGATGTTATCGACATGCCCGTCCGTCTCATCCCCGCTGAGGCCGCGCTTCAGCCAGATGATGGAGTCCGTCCCGGTATATTGCTTGACATAATCAGCAATTTCTTCCCGGTTCAGCTCAGGATTACGGTTCGTATGGAGCAGACATTCCTCCGTGGTCAACAGGGTGCCTTCGCCATCCGTATGAATGGAGCCGCCCTCCATCACCAGCGGAGCATCGAACGCGCTGACCTCCAGGTGCTTCAGAATCTGCGGAGCTACCTCATCATCGAGATCCCAAGGCGAGTATTTGCCGCCCCAGGCATTGAATTTCCAGTTGACCCCGGCCAGCTTCCCGTCAGGACCCGTGAGGAAGGTCGGTCCGTTGTCCCGCAGCCAGGCATCGTTGTGCCGGATGGGGAGCAGCGTTACATTGTCCCCAAGCGCCAGCTTCTCCACCGTATCCAGCTCATCCGGATTGACGATAACCGTCACCGGCTCGAATTCGGCAATCGCCCGGATAATCTCAGCATAGCCCCTACTAACCGCTTCATGATTATCAGGGTGTACCATAGAGTCCTTCACCGGCCAGGAAATAAAGGTCCGTTCATGCTTGGCCCATTCGGCCGGCATTGTATAGTGTAAATCACGTGGATGCATCATTTAGTTACCTCTGCTGTTTAGTTTTTGAAGCCGGGGATCTGCCCGCAAGCTCCTCACCCATCATACATGAATATGCCGGCAGGCTCAATTGCCGCGCAGCAATAATCCCTCTGGAAATATCCAGAGGGATTAGAGTGTGAAGCTGACTTGCTACAACCCGATCTGCTTGATGATATTGCCACTGAAGTCCTTAATGAGAAATTCCCCATTCTCCAGAACGCCGTAGGAGTTCGGGTTGTTCTCCTTCGGCAGCGCAATCGATCCGGGGTTGAGCACAGTAATGCCGTCCTTCACCTCTGCCACCGGCAGATGCGTATGCCCCTGAATGAACACATCCTGCGGGGATAGCGCCGGTAAGTGGTCGATGCTGAATCCGTGCCCGTGCGTCGCATAGATCTTGCGGCCCTCGTGCAGAATTAGCACATAATCGCCCATCATCGGGAACTGCAGCAGCATCTGATCCACCTCGGCGTCACAGTTACCTCTTACCGCCGCCAGCGATTTGCCCGATTGGCTGTAGGCATTCAGCTTATCGGCGACCCCCTGCGGGTTGTACCCCTCCGGCAGTGGATTCCTAGGTCCGTGATACAGGAAATCCCCCAGTATAACCAGCGTGTGCGGCTGCTCCTCCTCCGCCTTCGCCAGCGCCTGCTCCAGCCAGTACAGGGATCCGTGAATATCGGAAATAAACATCAGCTTCATTCGTACGCTTCCTCTCTGTCTATATATCCTGCCCAAAATGCAACATTTCGCTCACCATTCCAGTACGAATCGACTATTGTTGCATAAAAAGCAGGTTTCCTGTTCCTTCAAGCTGAATTACGGGATGATTTCCTGCAATTTGTGCAACCTTTCGCCTAAACTCCCATGTATCCATGCACCAAAACTGCAATATATGCAACAATCGGTCGCATCACAGCCTCCGCAATATAAAATTAGAAAATTAGTTACTTAATCAGTCGCCTCAAGGCAGATTGGACGAGCCCATCAGGAAGCGGTCTACCTCGCGGGCGGCCTGGCGGCCCTCGTTAATCGCCCAGACCACCAGACTCTGGCCGCGCCGCATGTCACCTGCCGTGAAGACTCCCTCCACATTCGTTGACTGCGCGCCGAACTCTGCCTTAACGTTGGAACGCTCATCGCGCTCCACGCCAAGCTCTCCAAGCACTGTCTCCTCCGGTCCAGTGAAGCCCAGAGCCAGCAGCACCAGCTGCGCTCGAATGACCTCCTCGCTGCCCGGCACTTCTACCGGGGCCATCCGTCCGTCCTCCGTGCGCTTCCATTCAATACGCACCGTGTGCAGCTCCTGTACATGTCCGCTTGCATCGCCGATGAAGCGCTTGGTGTTCACCAGATAGCGGCGTGGATCTTCCTCATATAGAGAAGCAGCCTCCTGCTGTCCGTAGTCCACCTTCAGCACCTTCGGCCATTCCGGCCAAGGGTTGCCAGGTTGGCGGGTCAATGGCGACTGCGGCATAATCTCCAGCTGGATCACGCTGCGGCAGCCGTGGCGGATCGAAGTGGCTACACAGTCCGTCCCCGTATCTCCGCCGCCGATAACGACCACATCTTTGCCCGCCGCCGACAGATACTCTCCATCCGCCAGTTCAGAATCCAGCAAGCTCTTCGTGTTCAGCGTCAGGAACTCCATCGCCTGATGGATACCGCGCAGCTCCCGGCCTTCCAGCGGCAGGTCGCGCGCTTTGGTCGATCCGCCGCAGAGAACCACTGCATCGTTCTCCTCCTGGAGCTGCGCAGCAGTAATGTCTCTACCGATCTCAGTCCGGGTGACGAAGGTAACGCCCTCCGCCGCCAGCAGATCCACCCGGCGCTGTACCTTCTTTTTATCCAGCTTCATGTTTGGAATGCCATAGGTCAGCAGACCGCCGATCCGGTCCGCCCGCTCATACACCGTTACACTGTGTCCCGCCTTGTTCAGCTGGGCGGCACAGGCCAGCCCGGCAGGGCCGGAGCCTACGACAGCCACCTTCTTGCCCGTACGGGTAAGCGGCGGCTCAGGAACGATCCAGCCTTCAGCGAACCCTCTATCTACAATCGCTTTTTCGATCGATTTAATCGTTACCGAATCGCCGTTCTTCCCTACTGTGCAGGAACCTTCACAAGGCGCAGGGCAGACGCGTCCCGTAAATTCGGGGAAGTTGTTCGTCTTATGCAGGCGCTTCAGCGCGACCTGCCAGTTCCCGCGGTAGACCATGTCATTCCACTCTGGAATCAGATTATGCAGCGGACAGCCGCTGGCCATCCCTGACAACATACGCCCCACATGACAGAACGGTGTCCCGCAATCCATACAGCGGGCACCCTGCTCACGCAGCTGTTCTTCCTCCATCGGAACCGAGAATTCATTCCAGTTCTTAATCCGCTCCATTGGCTCGCATTCAGCAGGCGTCCGCCGCTGATATTCTATAAATCCGGTTGTTTTACCCATCCCTGTCATCCTCCGAGTCTCTCTGATTGGCCGCCGAAAGGTAATAGACGGCATTCATGCCCACACCCGGCTCCAAAAAGAAACACACTCTTCTGTCACCGTCCGTTATTCTGTCACTGTAAAGCAGCGAAGCAAGAGGCTATAACGGGGCTTCAAATCACCCCGGTACAGGCTCTTGCACGGTTATCATAAGGGGAATAAATGCCTTCATATTACCATCTACCCGCAGGGAGGGAACATGAGCAATGTCACCTTTTTTATTAACGTTGTGTGGCAAATAATGTACAGCAGACTCAGGCAGCATCTTTTTTCTTGAACATATTGTAGACCGAGCTGAACACCCCGAACAGAATGCCCGTTAACGGGAAGACGATCCAGTTGATCTCCCACTGGTCGAACACGAAACCGCTGACCAGAAAAACACAGGTAACCAGCGGCCAGATAATAGCGGCAACCGCACCGACAATCCGGTCCTCCTCCTTCTTCTCCTCCTGCTTCTCCTCACTGAAATCGCCGGTCTTCAGCAGTCTCTGATAAGCCCCCCGGATATTCTCGTAATACACGAAGAGGAAAACGGCTACAGCCACTATAATCAATAGAACAGCTACCCCGTAGGAAATGTATTCATCTCCAAACGCGGAAGATACAAAGATGGCAATCGGCGACAATACGCATAAACAAACACCCATGATAAGCGACAGCGTATAGGTGGCGGCAAAAGCGGACTGTCTCTGCTCAATATACGCCTCCAGCGGATACGGCAGACTGAAACCCGACTCCATGTATTTGTATTTCTCCATCTTCGTACCGCTGTAGATAAATAATGCGATAGCCGGACCGAGCAGCAGTAACAGGGGGATCAGCCCGATCATGCTCATAGCATCTTCAGAGAATACATTTCCCATGAACCCGTTCTCCCCCAGACCTGAGATCAGGATAAGCAGAGCAGCACCCAGCATAATTAGCCCAACGCCCCAACCTACGAGCAAGCCGGATCTTTTTTGGGCAGCGATAAATCCCTCTACAGCAAGCTCATCCAGCATGGGCAGCCCTAGTCTTTCCTCCTTACGAACCTCTCCAAGCTCCAGCTCACTGACCAGTTCATCAATGTTGCCGAATTCGGAAATGACGATGCCCACCGCCTCGTTCTCCGACTTCCCTTCATGCTTCAGTTCATAGTATTTCTCCTCCATGTTGCCAAGCAGCTCCTGCTTCAGCATCGCCATCTGTTCCGTTCTGGGCAGAGATGCGAACATATTGTTCAAGTATCCAATGATGGTATCCAAGTTCCTCACAGCTCCTTTATGAATTTGTTGATAACTTCCTGCGTGATCTGCCATTCCTCGCATTTGGCCCGGTAGTAGGCAAGACCCTGCGGAGTGATGCGGTAGTAGGTGCGTCTTTTGCCAAACGTCTCATCCAGATAAAAGGAATCAATATAACCGTTCTTCTCCAGCCGGGTGAATGCCGAATAGAGAGTGGTTTCCTTCATAATGTATTTCTCTTCCGATAGCTTCCGTATGTTCTTGGAAATCTCATAGCCGTAAGACTCCCCGTCCAGAAGCATGTAGAGGATCATCGTGTCGTTGTATCCCCTAATCACATCACTGCTGATCAATTGCCTGCCTCCTATACTTCATCTGTCGTAGTAATTAAATTCAGTGTAGCACAATTACTACGACAGATGAAGTAGTGTTTATGATGAATGGAGAATTATTTTTAAAAGCGGGTTTATGGGCGTTATCCGTGCATCGAGCTGTTAGCAAGAACAGCAGGATTGACAGACAAATGTTTCTTTTATATGATTTATTTATCGCTCGATAAATAAACGATTGGAAATGATCACAATGGCAGCAAAGGAAGATAAGAAGCAAAAAATTATGGAAAGTGCCTTGACCTTATTTGCAGAATATGACTACTACAGGACAACAACTGCTATGGTAGCTAAAGCCGCGGGAGTTACGCAGCCCTACATCTTTCATTTTTTTGACAACAAAGAAGACTTATATATAGCTGTGCTAAAACGTGCCTACGATCGGATTCATAACACTTTCATGGAAGTCGAGGCACCTGCTGATCAGCTGGTTGGCGCGATGGGCGCCAGTTTTTTCAACTTAATGGAGACACATCGTTCCGAAGTACTCATGGTCATGCAGGCTTACACCATATCGGAAGCTGGGATCAAACAACATTCTGCTAAGCTCTATACGACTATTTTTGACGAAGTGACTGCCAAATTTCAGAAAGCCGGGGTACCTGATGCGGAAGGAAATGCAATCCGCTTTATGAGCATAGGGCTGCTAGTCACGTTATCCGAGGTGCTTGATCTGTCAGAAATAAAACAATCCATACTGATGACTAAAGAATGAAGTAAATGCAAGCAGCAAACGGATAAATCTTATCTGTTACTGCTTGCAATTATTTTGATAATTATTTATTAATCGATAAATAAATAAAGGAGTGAGCTAACCTTGCATACTATGTTAACCGAATTGATGACATCTGCCGTATCTATTTATAGGCGTGAAAAAGGACTCGTTATGCTTGGAGGGCTCGGGTTTATTATTGCGGGATGTGCTGCTGTCTTTATGTTCTTTCATGGAGTAGTTGTTCTACCGGAGGGTAATATAGAAAATGTATTCTCGTTTACAGCAGCCTTAGGAATTTTTCTGTTATCCATTGCTGCGATCTTGCCCTTTGCAGGCTTTACCGCTCGCAAGAGAAAAGTGATTCGCCGGCTTTTTATTGTTGCTGCTTCATACAGCTATGTAATTGAAACCCTGCAGAATTTTCGGGGCTTCAATCCCCGTTTCTCCAAAGCCGGCGGCCTGGTGGACACCCTTGGGGGAGCTTTATTTGGCGTCGTATCTCTTTCTTTTGTCATCGGGGGTATCCTGCTGGCTGTCCAATTTCTGAAAATGAAGGCTCCCTTATCGCGCCCTGTACTAATCAACGGTATCCGTTATGCCTTGCTGGCGGTATTTATAGCTAATCTGGCCGGACTGATCATGATGAGCTTACAAGGACGTTTTACCGGAGCTGGAGGCAATTATATTGTACTACATGGAATTGGCCTCCATTCTCTCCAAACCCTGCTGTTACCCGCCTGGCTGCTGGAACATTCGAATCTAGGGTCCGGCAAACAGCGTCTGCTCCTGCATACAGGTTGTATAGCTTGGCTGATTGCCATTTTGGTAATAGCCGTTCAGACCAGTCTTGGCCGTTCTATGTTTGAGATTAGCTTGTTCCCGATATTTGCCCTCCTCTGTTTACTGGTTTGGCTGCTCACTGTCATTTCGGCTCTAATGTCGCGGGTGAGAAGGATATGATATATATTGAGTACGGTTTAACAAAAGGTGAGTGTTTGGGCTTAATACAGCCCCCGACCCCAGCACATTGTATTCGGTTTTTCGCCTACACTAAGCATATTTCCGCCACAGCAAAAAGCAGACTGCCCCGGCAGCCTGCTTTTGTGCGATACCTACAATCCCGGTACCTATGATTTAGTTCACAGCAAGTACGATCATTCCTATTCCTGCAGTGGTTAAAGCACCGCTCTCCAGCCGTCCAATATGCGCTTCGCCGAATACAATGTCCCATTCGCCCAGTTCGGGCAGCATCAGGGTTGCACCTTCGGGATTGGCATTGTACAGAACGTACAGATACTCCGCCGAATCTCCTCCGGCATGATCGCGGAGCGTGAAGGCCACCGCATGCGCCGGTGCCTCTTCGAACACCAGATGGTCGCGGATTTCCTCTGCGGTACGCAGCCGGAAGGCGGGATGAGCGGCGCGCAGCGCGATCAGCTGCTTCATGTATGCTACAGATCCGGCATGTTCCGCGCAGCGTTCCCAGTCCAGCCAGTTCACTTCCACTGGCGATTTATAGCTGTTCTCCACACCGTCCTTGGTCCGCAGGAACTCCTGACCGGCATGAATGAAAGGTATCCCCTGACTCGTCAGCACCATAGCCGAGGCCAGATGGTGCATAGCGCGGCGCTGCCCGTCTTCCACTCCTGCCGTAGACAAGACCAGCTTATCCCACAGTGTATGATTGTCGTGGCACTCCACGAAGTTCACACACTGCTGCGGCTCCTGGGCGTATTGCCCGAGGCCGGGCCCGTAGTAGATCGCTCCGGCAATGCCTGCCTTCACATTGCGTTCGAAGCCGAACCCACCGTTGATGAAGCCCTTCTGGTCATGCAGGAATATATTACCCTTCACTGCATCGCGGAAGCCGTCATTGAAGTGGCCAATGCCCGGCATCTGATTGGCCTGGCACTGGTTGGCCCGAAGGTCCTCGGCCAGCTCCGTGTCCATCACCCAGCCTTCGCCTATCGTTATAATCGAAGGGTCCAGATCATCCAGACGACGGCGGATCTCGTTCATAGTCCCTACATCATGAAGACCCATCAGATCGAAGCGGAAGCCGTCGATATGGTATTCCCTGGCCCAGTACAGCACGGACTCAACGATGAAGCGGGACATCATCCTCCGCTCGGAAGCAGTATCATTCCCGCAGCCTGAGCCGTTCGACAACCGCCCGTCCTGCTTATACCGCAGATAATAGCCGGGAACCAGCTTGGTGAAGTTCACCCGGAAGCCGTCATAGACATGGTTGTAGACCACATCCATAATGACACGCAGGCCGCGGTCATGCAGCGCCTGAATCATTGTCTTCAGCTCCCGGATGCGCAGGCCCGGAACATACGGATCTGATGCATAAGAGCCTTCAGGAGCATTGTAATTCTTGGGGTCATATCCCCAATTATAATGCGGCTCCTCCAGGCGGGTCTCATCTACGCTCTCTGTCGCATAATCATAGATAGGCAGCAGCTGCACATGGGTAACACCCAGACTGGCAATGTGATCAAGACCGGTGGCAATGCCCTCAGGACCCCGGGTTCCGGCTTCTGCAAGGCCGAGGTATTGCCCTGTATGCTTAATCCCGCTGGCAGGATGAACCGATAAGTCACGCAGGTGAAGCTCATAGATCACCGCATCCACCGGGTCCTCCAGCGGCGGCTTATCCTGCGTCCAGCGCGCGGGATCGGTCTTGCGCAGATCCAGTATAGCCCCTCTGTCCCCGTTCACGCCGATCGCGCGGGCGTACGGGTCCACCGCTTCATTCCATAGCTCCCCGATACGCACCCTGTAGGTGTAGAACATCCCATCCAGATCGCCCGGAACGCTGAGTCTCCAGGTTCCCCGGACGTCTCGCACCATGGGTATCTGCCGCTGCGCAGGATCCTTCCAGGATGGATACAGCACCAGCTCCGCTTCCTGGGCCGTCGGGGCCCACAGACAGAACGCGGAGCCGGACGCCGAATAGGTTAGGCCAAGATCCTCTCCGTCATAGCTGAACAGCTCATCGAAATTCCGGTCGAAGACGGAGATTCCGCTAGTAGCCGCCGGGTCCCCGTAATCAATCGGTTCCTTCATTTCCTTCTGTACTGACAAGGCATACCGCCTCCTTTACCCTTAACTAAATATACGGCAGGGCTCCTGGGATTTATACAATTCCTCTTTTCTCTATTTGAAATTTTATCCTAACCGCCAACATTGTGCAAACGTTTGAATCACACTCTGCAAGTGGAAAGGGCTTTGCCTTCCTTTTACAGGACGGTACCGTTTCAGCGAGAAATAGAAGGATAAGTTATCGTGTGCAACATATAAATTCTATATTTAGAAAAGGCCGGGACACAAGAAATATCCTGCCCCGGCCCGGCCATGATCTTGAAGCAGACTGTAGCTCATCAGATTTAAATGCATGAGAAATTATTTTAACTAATTGCTTGTTGAGGCTTTACTGGGCCAAAATTAGGTTGCAAGGGGTAGGCTTAATTGTAATTTGTACAACTAAATCGCCCTATGTGCCGCTTAATCAACGTTTAGTTGTATTTCCTGCAATTAAAATCCCTCTATACCTGGATTTTCGCCCATTCGGGCTAATTTAGTTGTACAGACTACAATTAGAAGAGGGATTCTACCCGTTTCAGTGTTTTTAGTTGCATAGAATACATTTATCTCTGATATGGTTCGCTACGAACTGAATGCCTGCCTCTTTACTCCAAGGAGTTCTTTACTTGCTAAAGGTGGCTTCCTTCCAGAATAGGAGTTGCCCGTCTGTCACGGCACATCTGGCGATTCCGGCAGATTGAGCGACACCATCGTAAGTATTCTTTTATTCGCGGAATAGGAGATCTGCCGTTCTCTGCCCGGCGTATAACCGCCGCCAGGATGTTGCACCCCGTTGTCATGGACAATCAGCTTACAGGAGCCGTCCTCCTCAGCCTCATAACCGATTCCCAGCACCCAATGATAGTCATACGCATATCTTCCGCGCCAGCGGAAGCTGAACCACTTGTCGAATTTGAGCGCGACCGGACGCCCGGCATCAATCTCGGCCCGGTAGCGACCGATATCATTGAACACGGATACCTTAATCAGGTCGGAGCGGTTACTTAAAGGCGGCAGGGCTGCACCGATGTACGCCCGGAGGCCTCTGACAAAGCTGCGTGCACTCATGCCCCAGGGCGTCCCGCCATGATGGGTGTAGATGTAATTGATATGCGCGGCCATGGAATCAAAATGACGGATACCCGGAATAAACGTCCGGCCCATTTGCGAATGCCAATATTCCAGGAGGGCGGCCATGGTCGCCGGCCCGCAGGCTGAGGAAGGCGAGGCTACGCCTGTCTCCCACTGTGTATACGCCTTCGCCTTCAATCGCTCACCAGAAGGCCTCCGGCTCATAGGGATACCCTATGGCTGCAACGCTCCAGCACCCGGTCAATATCGGCAGCCAGGAACGGCTTGCTGACAAAGTCATCCATGCCCGCCGCATAGCAGCGCTCCCGGTCCTCTTTTCTGGCATACGCTGTCACAGCTGCAATATACGGCTGATGCGGGGCAGGCGCCTGCTCGCGGATTCTGGCTGTTGCCGTAAGCCCGCTCATCCCCGGCATCTGTACATCCATGAATACCAGATCATACTGCTCACGGAGCACTGCCTGCACCGCCGCTTCGCCATGATCGACCAGATCGGCGGCATAGCCTCTTTTGTCCAGCATAGTCACCAGCAGCTTCTGATTCACCGGATGATCCTCCGCCACCAAGATACGTAGACGCCCAAATTCAGCAGCGGATTCGCCTTTTTCCGGGATGCTACTATGTTCAGAGACCGGCGCCGGATCAGAGACAATCACCGTATCCTCCCAGCCGCCTTCCGGCTCCAGCTCCATATCTACAGGCAGGATGAAATAGAAATTCGAACCTTCCCCGACTACGCTATCCACAGTGATGGCACCGCCCATCAGCTCCACCAGCTTTTTGCAGATGGCCAGCCCCAGTCCGGTTCCCCCATACTTGCGGTTAATGGACGGGTGCAGCTGCGAGAAGGACTGGAACAACAGCGGCTGCTTCTCAGATGGGATTCCTATCCCTGTATCGGCCACGCTGAATTTGAGCGTCAGCTTCTTGCGCTCCCTGCTATATTCTCTGCTGAGCAGAATGGAGACCTGTCCCGTCTCTGTGAATTTCACGGCATTGCTGACGAGATTCACCAGCACCTGGCGCAGCCGGGCCGCATCTCCCATGATCAGCTCCGGCACATCCGCAGCCATGCGGCAGGACAGCTCAATATTCTTTTCACGGGCCTTCGGCATGAACAGCTCCGTGATATTGTCGAGTAATTCCACCAGACTTACCGGCTCGTGGGTAAGCGTCATTTTACCAGCTTCGATTTTGCTGAAATCCAGAATTTCATTAAGAATATATAGCAGGGATGCACTACTCTCGCTGATAATCTGGGCATACCCCCGCTGTTCTTCCGTCAATTCCGTCTCACTTAGCAGATCGGTCATGCCCATAATTCCGTTCATCGGTGTACGCAGCTCATGGCTCATGATGGCGAGAAATTCCGATTTGGCCTGGTCCGCCTTCTCCGCCAGCTCCTTGGCTCTGATAATCTCCTTCTCCCCGGTAATGTCACGAAAGACAACAACCGCTCCCTTGCGCTCACCCTTGTCGAACAGTGGGGTTACCTGGTACTCGGCCAGGAAGCTGGAGCCGTCCTTGCGCCACAGCACCGCATCCAGACTCTGATGGGCTTCTCCTGCCCGGACTGCCCGCATCAGCGGAGACTCCTCCGGCCGATAATGGTTGCCGTCAAGCGCGGTCTGCTGGATGGGGTCCAGGTAAGGATGCCCGGTAATCTCATCACATTCGAAGCCCAGCATATGCGCCCCCGCAGGATTAATAAAGGTGACCCGCCCCTCTTTGTCCAGACCAAATATCCCTTCGGACACGGCATTGAGAATCAGGGTATAATCATTGCTCAGCTTCTCAATCTGCTCCGTGTACCTGATATGATCCGTTATATCGCGGGAGATCCCATATACCCCAACCACCTGATGATCCACAACTATTGGAATATTAATCGTATTGATCTCCACCGGATGCCCGTCTTTGTGGATCAGCGTCAGATCATAGCTCTGCGGCTCCCCCTGGCTGGCCAGGGTGAAATGATGCAGCGTCTTCTGGATATCCTTCTCAGCCACCAGCGGTCCAAAATAATTCCCCAGCAGCTCCTCCAGCGAGTAGCCGCTCAGCTTCTCCAGATTGGCATTCGCCGTCAGATAATCCCCCTGCAGATTCATGGAATATACCGCCGCAGGATTATACTCGAACAGGGATTTGTAGCGTTGCTCACTCTCCTGCAGCTTCGATTCGAATTGCTTGCGTTCAGTAATGTCACGGCCTACGGCAATAATCTCTGTCTTCTGGCCTTGCGCGTCAAAAATATACCGGCTGTTCGTTTCAAACCAGACATAGGTACCGTTCTTGTGGCGGTAGCGGTAGGAGGCCGGCGGAATCAATCCCGAATCCACGCTCTCCGCCATCTGATTCAGAATCATCTCCAGATCATCAGGATGCAGGTAATCGTAGGCACTGGTGCCGATCATCTCCTCAGGCTCATAACCGAGCAGCGAACGGCTGGCCGGTGAGCAATACAGGAAGATACTGTCCTTAATCGCATGGCGCGAGATCAGGTCGAGGGAGTTCTCCGACATCAGCCGGAAATTCCGTTCACTCTCCCGCAGCTGCTCCTCCATATGCATACGCTCCGTAATATCCTGCATCATGCCGAACAGCTGGGCTGGCTGGCCCTCCGGTCCCAGGATGACATCCCACTGGACATGCACCATCAGGACCTCCCCATCCGGCAAAATCATCCGGTAAGCCGTATTCCCCGGCTCCCCTAGTCCCATAGCCCGTTCTACGGCCTCCTGCAGAATCCGGACATCTTCCGGATGGACCAGTGCCAGGAAGGCCTCCTGATTCACTTGGCCTGTCTCCACACTATATTGCAGAATACGCCGCAGTTCGTCGGAGAACGTGATTCTGCCCTTCACCAGATCCCAACCCCATGAGCCTATTCGCGCCACCCGCTGCGCGGACGCAAGGGCCTCCTCGCTGTGCTTGCGCCGGGTGACGTTACGGCCAATCCCCATAATCCGTGTGATTTCACCCTTATCGCCGCGGACCACATGGAAGGATGTCTCGAACCATAGATAATGGCCCTCCTTATGGCGCAGGCGGCGACTGGAGATATTGTTCTTCAGCAGGCTGCCGGAGCTGTTGATTGCTTCAACATCCTCCAGGTGATAGAATTCGGCGCGGTTCCTGCCGACAATCTCCTCCGGATGGTATCCGATCTGGGAATAGGAGGACGGCGATATGAAGGTTATCGTCCCGTCGGGCAGGGAGAAGGAGATCATGCTCTGATCGTCTTTTATGAATAAATTGTACAGATCGCGGCTGTCTACGGTCAGCTGGTCAGCAATTTTGCGGTCTGTTACATCCTGTGCATATACAATAACGGTCCGGCCGGAAGGCTCCTCTTGGGCCGGAATGAAGGTCAGGGCGAGCCAGAACGGCTGCCCGTCAATGCCGGAGAACCGCTGCTCCACCTGTAGAGGCTGTCCCTGCCGCTGTGCAAGCTCTGTCCCGATTCGCTGAATAGAGAATTCTTCCTGCAGGTCCCGGCCGGCCCCCGATAGAGTCCCTGAGAGAAATTCAGGCTCAGTGCAGCCCAGCATATTGCAAAAAGCAGGATTAATCTTCATCCATCTGCCTCCTTCCGGAGACAATACAGCCATCCCCACCGGAGATAACTGGAAGGCTTGATCGAGAATGCTGTTATTCCTAGCCAGGTTATCCATCACCTAAGGCCTCCTTCATCTTGGGGCTGGCGCTTCTGCTGACCCTCTGTTGTGCTTCACTTGACGTTCTTCCTTCACAGTATACGATAAGACCGTCACGGAATGAAATGAAGGTCCTCCCCTTGGTTCGCATAAGTTAAAATTGATAATATTGACAAAATTAAGATAATATCTCTATAATAAAAAGCAAAACTATCTTCGTGACTCATTACGCCGGAAGCACCCGTAATAGAGGCCTGTTGGCCTTTACTGCGGGTGCTTTCTTTGTGTTCCGGGACATGAAGACAAGCGGAGGAATGTTAATGAACAATCTGTATAAGCCAAGTTGTCTGCTGCTGTCCCTCTTGATTGCCCTTGCCCTAAGCTTCCCGGCCGGTCCGGCTTCGGCAGCGGCGACGGTGATTACCTCATCGGTTCAGGCTTCCTTTGACCTGACTGCTGCTAAGGCGGACAGCACTGCCCGCGCCCGGATGAAGAGCCAGTTCACAGAGCTGACCACCCTGTCTGCCGGGTATGACAGCCGGGAGGTGCAGATCAGGACGCTCCATGATCAGAATACAGAGGCGTTGAATGCAGTCCGGGAGTCCATCAAGAATATGGACCAGGCCTCCATCACCAAGCTGAGCGCTGCCGTCAGCAGTGCCAAGCAGCGTTATCAGCCGCTGTTCGATCAATACAGCGCGCTGAACAAGCGGATCTCCCTGCTCAAGGGACTGAAGGACAAGACGCTGAACTCCGTCCTGAAGGCCCAGTCGGAAGCCATGAAGCTGCTGGTCCAGATTGCCCGCCAGGAGATCCGCGACAAGGAAGCGCTGCTCAAGGCCGCCAAGGATACCCGTACCCGCCGGATGGCCGCTGCCCGTAAGACCCTGGCGGGCATTGACAGACCGCAAAGCTTAATCAAATCACAGAAAAGCGCAGTCTCTGCCCTAAACAAGCGGCTAACGGCAGATTGGAGTGACTTCAAAGCGGCTATCCGCAAGCAGAATCCGGCTCTGGCCGGACAATCCTTATCTTCTATGGTCGCCGGGTACAAGCAGATCGCGGCGGGGAAGCTGAAGATCCTGGATTATGAGCAGACGATTGCCGGAGTCATTGCAGCTACTCTTAGACAGACAGGCAGCTAGACCGCAGACGGCCGCTCCCTGCTTGCTCCTGTGTCTTCTGCACGCCTGAACGCATATGTTAGGTTAAGAACCATAACTACTATGCAGCGGGAGGAGCAGCCACAATGCATATCTGCATGATTGCACCGGAGCAGTTCACGGTTCCCGGGGACGGCTCTGTGGAGATTTGCATCTGGAATATCGCGCGGAGGCTGACCAAGAGACACAAGGTAACCATTGTGAGCCGCAGAGCCGCCGGGCTTCCTGACACGGATGAGCTCGAGCAGGTCCAGTTCATCCGGCTGCCCTCAGGCACCCCTTCCCGGTACCGCAGCTCCGTTCTTACATTCCTGGAAGCCTCAGAGCCGTTCGATCTTATTCAGATCGACAACCGGCCGCGGCTGGCGGCGGCTGTGAAGCGGCAGTACCCCGGCACTCCGGTGATTATATTTCTTCACTCTCTCACATTCGTGCCGCAGCAGCCCGGCATCGCCCGTTGCCTGGCCCTGGCCGATGCCGTCACGGCCAACAGCAGCTCCCTGGAGCAGCGGCTTATCCGGAGGTTCCCCGGCATCCGCAGCAAGCTTCGCGTGGTTCCTCTGGGAGCAGACCTGTCGCGCTTCACTCCTGCATCTGCGCAGGAGAAGGCGCGCCTGCGCACGCTGCATGGTCTTGGCCCCGGCTTCACGGTCCTGTTCGTAGGCCGGGTCATTCCGCGCAAGGGAGTGCCTGTGCTGCTCCGGGCCATGCACCGCCTGAACCGGCATATGCCCGCACGGCTGCTGATCGCGGGCAAGGGGAAGCCGCCGTATCTCCGGCAGCTGAGAGCTCTTGCCCGGCGGCTGAGCATACAAGTGTCTTTTCTTGGCAATATTCCCCATGAAGATATCCACAGTCTGTATCAGGCTGCCGACTGTTTCATCTGCCCCTCCCAACAGCATGAAGCCTTCGGGCTGGTGAATGTGGAGGCGATGGCCTCGGGGCTGCCGGTGATTGCCTCCAGCAACGGTGGAATCCGGGAGATTATTGATTCGGGCCGTAATGGCTATCTGGTGAAGCAGTACAGGAACCCTGCTGCTTTTGCCAGCCGTATGCTGCAGATCGGCCGCAATCCGGACCTTGCCGCAAGGATCGGACTGCAGGGAAGAAGTGATGCGCTGCAGATGTATGAGTGGCAGCATACCGCAGAGCTGCTGGAGAATATTTATCTGAAGCTGGTTCCTTCACGTTAACCAGAGGAAGCATCCTTCTAGAAGGCTCCTCCGGTTAACGAGGGGCACAACACTTTACCTTGAATTACTTTCCTGGCGGGTGGACAGCGCCGAACTGTAAGTCCAGTCAGGATACGACAATGTGTAATACGGATTTTGTGATCCTTCTCGCAGGATGCAGCCGGAGTTAATAATATACTACACGTGTAAGCGTTGCCATTAAACAAATGCACTATACAGTAAGCCACCGAGATATTGGCAACCCCCTACAACCTATTATTCGCTGTAGAAAGGGTGCATCGTTATGTTAATGATCAAAGCTATCGTAAGACCTGAGAAAGCGGATGAAGTAATGGCCGAATTGCTGCTGGCCGGCTTCCCCTCCATCAGCAAGATGGATCTGCTCGGGCGCGGCAAGCAAAAGGGCATTCAGGTCGGAACCAACCATTACAACCAAATCTCCAAGAAGCTGCTGATGATCGTCATTCAGGATGAAGACAAGGATGACGTCATCAGCATTATTATGCGTACGGCCAGATCCGGTGAGCATGGCTCCTTCGGCGACGGCAAAATCTTTGTCCTGCCTGTACAGGAGGTCTTCACCATCAGTAACGGCAAGAATCAGCTATAGAGAAAGAAAACCTTCGCCCTGCTATATTGACGCATACAAGTGGAAACGGCTTTGCCGTCCTTTTAAAGGACGGTACCGTTTCGGCGAGAAATAGAAGGATAATGTATAGCGTGAAACATATACATTCTTATATTTCTATGAAAGAGGCAGCAAAGCACCCCCCCCGCTCTCCGTCTTCACGGAAGACCGGGGACTGCCTTGCTGCCTTTATGAATTCCTGGTCTTGCGATGATCAGATCAGCTGGATCACGGTAAGTCCCAGCCCGACCACAAATCCGCAGACGGCACCGTTGACACGAATCCACTGCAGATCCTTGCCGACCTTCTCCTCCAGCATATTCACCAGAGCGGCATCGTCCATCTGATCGAGGTTCTCCTTGACCAGTTGCCCGATCCGGTAATGATTAGCTTCCACGAAGGAGATCAGTGTACCGCGAATCCGGTCCTCTGATGTCTGAATCCATTCCTTCTCCTGGCTAACCCGCCGGACCAGCGCGGCATACAACGAGAACAGCCTGCGCCCTCCCCGGCCCCGGTCCTCTTCCAGCAGCGTAACCGCCTTGCCGCGCAGCCCTTGCAGCTGCTGTAGTACAAATGCGGCAGCGGCTTCCCCTTGAAGCTCATTCAGCGCCCAATTCTTCAGTGAGGCAATCCGTTCTTCATCGCTCAGCAGCTGGAACAGAGCCACCCGGATCTCCCGGATGACCTCCTCCCGGTAAGGGCTGTCCTCTTCCTTAAAGTCACGGATCGTAGACTGTACCATACCCTGGAGCATTTCCCCTAGCATATCAGCATCCACGAACCCGACGAAGGCCTGGAAGGCCATTCCCTTCAGTCCGCCAAGCTTAACCTCGGCCAGCTTCTCACTGGCGATCTTGCCCAGCATGGCCCGCGTCTCCGGGCGTCCGCTCCAGGCGGAGATCCCCTCCAGCGCAAAATCAAGGGCTGCAATATCCTTGCCCTCATTCATCAGGCTGGTTGCTATGGTATCTGCTGCGACTCCGAGCTTAGCTTCACGCAGATAGCTTGCTGCTGCCGATTGAATATACGGAACAGCCTGCTCTACCGGAAGCCGCAGCACGAAGCCCTTCAGCTGCTCCAGCACTTCCTGCCGCGCTTTCTTTCTGGAGAAGAACCGGGTCAGTACGCCAGCTCCAAGCGAGACTATATTGAATGTGCGCAGCTTGTTCTCAATGCTCTCCTTGTTCAGCAGTTCATTCTCCATCGCAGAAATCAGGGACTGGATCAGCTTATCCCGGTTCTTCAGCAGCAGCGAGGTATGCGGAATTCTCAGGCCCAGCGGATGGCGGAACAGCGCCGTCACGGCGAACCAGTCGGCGATTCCTCCGACCAGACCTGCCTCGAAGCCGCCTCTCAGCAGAATAACTGCCAGATTCTCAGGCAGAAACAAGGTGAACAGAAAGCCGCAGGCCATAATAGCCAGAGAGATCGTAGCTAAATTTCTGGATTTCATCAGTATCTTTTCCCCCTTACATAGCGACCCCATGCCGCTTGCATCCCGGACATCGTCCCTTGCACATGCAGAAGACGAACCAGGCTGTCAGGTTACAGGTCTGCCTTACATTGTACCACGGGAGCACTCTTTTCTGAAAATCCGTCATGCTGCATGCAGCAGGGAAGCTGTTCTGTAATACTATAGATGAACACTTTAATTTTAAATTTCCGAGTAAATAATGATAAAATACAAGTGGAAACGGCTTTGCCGTCCTTTTAAGGGACGGTACCGTTTCAGCGAGAAATAGAAGGATAATTTATCGTGTGAAACATATAATTTCTTATATTTCAGGCAAAGCATACGCACCCTTGAAGGGGAAATACAATAAATAGATAGAACAGGAGATCAATCACATGCTTATTGCACTGGATATGGACGGAACACTGCTCAATGCGGAGGGTGAAATCAGCAACGAGAATAAAGAGGCTATTCTTCAAGCACAGCGCCTGGGGCATATCGTGATTATCGCTACGGGCCGTTCCTACATGGATGCTGAACGGCAGCTGCGGCTGGCTGATCTGGAGTGCCCTGTGGTGAGTCTTAACGGTGCTGTGATCACGCTGGCTGACCGGACGGTGGCGGCAAGCACTCCGCTGAATAAAGAGGATATTATCCCCGCACTGCGCTGGATGAATGAAATTCCTGAATTGTATTACGAGGTATACACTGAGGATAACGTATATGTAGAGCTGGACAAGCGGGTACAACTGGAGAAGCTGGCTACTCTTAAGGATACTGAGGTACCCGAGGAATTGGCCTGGCTGCTCCAGGCAATGGTAGACCAGCAGTTCCAGCAGGCAGCGGTAACCTACGTGGAGAAGATGGAGGACGTCTGGAGCAAGGAAGAGAATCTGATCTATAAGACCCTGGTCTTCTCGCTGAACCGTGAGCTGCTGAAGGAAGCCTCTGTGCGGTTCGCTGCCATTCCCGGGCTGATTATTACCGCATCGCATGTCAACAATATCGAGATCAACCATAAGGAAGCGAATAAGGGCACCGGTGTAAGCATGCTCGCAGCCCATTACGGGATTCCTGCGGAGCAAGTGGCGGTGATGGGCGACAGCTACAATGATCTGCCTATGTTCGAGATGGCGGGGTACAAGATTGCCATGGAGAATGCCGCCCCTGTGCTGAAGCAGACCGCCGACTTCATTACGTTGAGCCATACGGAGAATGGTGTAGCGGCGGGACTGCGGCATCTTCTGAACAGCAAAACAGCCTTCAAATGAAGGCTGTTTCCGCTAACGGCGGTCGGTCCCCGAGCGCCGAAAGCATAATAATGAGATGGCGCCCAGGTTGACTGCTAAATATAGAATGAGCGTCAACCGTTCGGCATTGGTTAATTCCATAAGCACCGGAATAAACATGATATCCCTCCATACCTCACTTCTATTTGTCTATCTGTTATAATCAGCTAGTCCTTTGTTCAATATATTAGTATTATCTGTCAAAAAGTGGACTTTATGATAAATGGCGTTATTTTCTGCTGGGAGGAATTACTCTATGAACCACCTATACCCCGGGATTGCCCGGTTATATGAGAACCGGCTGCTGCGCACCGAGCTGGAATGCGAGCAGTTCGATCAGGCACTGGAGGGTCTGGCCGGTGATACAGAGGATGCCGTCATTCACCAGATCTTCAAAGTATTCGACGATGATACGGAGCAGGAAGAGGTGATGTTCAGCCTTGTTCATTTTGTGGAGAGTGTCCAGATGGAGATGTATCTGACCCAGCTGCTGGAGTCGCTGCCGGAGATGCTGGAGCACGCCCGCAACTGGGCGATTGTGCTGAATCAAAGAATTCTCCAGGACGACCGCTACCGCAAGGATTACGCCGAGATCGCCGTCCGTATGCCGCCAAGAATCCGGCAGTGCCTGGCCTTCCTGCTGGAGGAGATCAAGGAGGACCAGCCCCGGCTGTACGAGCGCAAGGTGAATTCTTTTCTGGCCAAGCTGAATGCATCCGGGAGATAGCCTCGTGCAGAATAGAGTGCGGAATGGTATAGTGTATACTGGCCAAAACCGCATGACTGATTACGCATTCAGAAACAAACGAAGGTGAACATAATGAACAAGCTCTTATTTCATAATATCCCGCTGGGAGCCAGCGGTGAGAATATCCCCCAGGCGAAGGTAGCCTCAGCCCGGACAAGCCGGGAGACGGTACAGCCGGGGGACAGCGATGCCGCTTATTTCAGGCGGCTGGAGGCAGGCGGCATTCTGCTCAATCCGCCGCAGATCTCGGCGGTACGCCATCATCTCGGGCCGCTGCTGACACTGGCTGGAGCCGGCTCCGGCAAAACCTCGGTGCTGATCTGCAGAGCCGGGTATTTGCTGTCTGTGCGCGGCATCGCCCCCGGACGCCTGCTGCTGCTGACCTTCTCCAGCAAGGCAGCTGCAGAGATGCGCGAGCGGATCGCCCTGCTGCCCGGGGTGAACGAGGGGGATGCTGCGCGCCTGCAGGCGCGTACGTTCCACTCGTTCTTTCTTTATTTCCTGCGGCGGCAGGGACTGCGGCAGGATATTTTCAGCGAGACCCGCCGCCAGCATATTCTGCTGAAGCAGATTATGCGCGAGCTGGGGCTGCCGAAGGATGCCTATCCGCCGGAGAATCTGCTCAGCCTGCTCTCCGCCTGCAAGATGAATATGGGCTTGCCCGGGCAGCTGCCGGAGACTACCGAGGCAGAGAAGGAGATGAAGGCCATCCTGGCTCTATACGAGCAGTGGAAGACCGATAATTTCAAAATCGATTTCGACGATGTCCTGCTGCTCGCCTACCAGATGCTCCGGGAACAGCCGGCGCTGCTGCGGGAGCTGCAGCAGCAGTATCAATATGTGATGGTTGATGAGTTCCAGGATACGAATGCGCTGCAATATGAGCTGGTGAAGATGGTGGCTGCTCCGCAGGATAACCTGATGGTGGTCGGCGACGATGACCAGACGATCTACTCCTTCAACGGTGCCCGCAGCGAGTTCATCCTGGAGTTCGAGAAGCTGTATCCGCAGGCCAAGGTGATTACGCTGGATATCAACTACCGGTCCGGTCCGGCGATCATCGGGCTGGGCAACGGTATTATCCGCCATAATTCGCGGCGCCGCGCCAAGACGTTGCAGGCAGCCCGCAGCAGCGGCCTGCCGCCCCGTTACCTGCGTCCGCAGACAGCAGATGACGAGGCTGGACAAATCGTGGAGCATATTGAGCGTGAAACGCAGAGCGGGGCCCGGGAATACCGTGATTTCGCCCTGTTGTACCGCGCCACAAGCAGCAACCGGGCGGTGCTGGAGCTGCTGCTGCTGCGCGATATTCCTTATATTGATTACGGCGAAGGCCAGCTGCTCTATGAGCATTGGCTAATCTCTCCAGTGCTGGATCACCTGCGCCTGTCGGTGAACCGCCGCGACTTCGCTGCCATGGAGAATATTCTGCCGACACTCTACATGAACCGGGACAAGGGAATGGAGCATATCCGGCGCATGGAGGCGGTACAGGCGAAGCAGGGCCCGTTGATTCATCTGCTCTCCATGCCGGGCATGGAGGATTTCAAGGGCGTCAAGCTGCGCGAACGGCTGGACCTGATCCGCGGCCTGCGCGAGCTGACACCGCTACAAGCGATCCGCCAGATCCGCACAGTATTCTACGATTATTTCATCGAAGGCAGCGAGCGCCATCAGGCTACGCTGCACCGGGAGACGCTGAAGGAAATGCTGGATGAGCTGGAGTCCTCGGCCGAGCGCTTCGCTACAATTCCGCTGTTCCTCGAATTCATCGACAACGTAACGGAGCGTAACGAGCAGAACCGGCAGCCGGGGCTGAAGGAGCAAGGCAACCGGGTGGCGCTGATGACCATCCACAAATCCAAGGGACTGGAGTTCCCCGTAGTCTTCCTGATCGGAGCATCAGAGGGAATTCTGCCGCATAGCTCCGCTCTGGAGGAGGACCGTGCGAAGGACCGCAAGCCAGCGAAGGCCTCGGTCAAGGTGATCAGCGCGGCTGCTGCAAAAGCCGCAGCCGAAGCGGGCATTGCCGCATTGGAGGAAGAGCGCCGGCTCGCCTACGTGGCCGTTACCCGGGCCAGGGAGGAGCTGTTCATCAGCTCGCCGGCAAGGCATCGGGGCAAGAAAGCGGAGGTCTCGCGCTTCATGCTCGCGGCCTTCCGTTCGGCGGCCATCCCACAGGCACCGGCTCCAGCCGCCGGAGCCAGCAGCCCGAACAGAACGCATGTAACACGCAGCGGCACACACGGTTCAGCCGCAGTGAGAACACATACTGTTCCGGTCTGGCAGTGCACCGGCAAAGCCTGTCCGGGCTGGACCCGCAAGAAGGCGGGCGGCGCAGAGGATCACCTGACCTCGAAGCCGTGTCCGCTCTGCAGCTCCCCGATGGAACCAAGCACCCGGGAGGTCCCGGTATAACAGGACGCACGGCTGCCATGCATAACATCAGCCCCTTTCAGCAGCTAATCGGCGCTGCAGAAAGGGGCTGATGCCGTTATTCCCGGGTTTATCTTGCCCGCACCTGGAATTGGGGCAGGTACTCGGCATTCTGCTCCAGAATGTCGGCCAGTACTTCCTTGGCGATCCGCTCGTCACCCACCAGCGGATGGATCGTCAGGGCCTGCAGTGCAGAGGCATAATCTCCTCTTACTGCAGCATCTATGGTCAACTCCTCGTAAGCCTTCACTACCTGCAGCAGACCTCGGATCTGCGGGGGAAGTGGCTTGCTTGGTGCAAGCGCATGCGGCCCATCGGATTTGATGACACAGTTGATCTCAATGGAGACATCACCCGGAAGATCCGGAATAACCCCCTGATTACGCACATTGACGGTCTGAATATCGCCGGTATCATTATAGATAGACTTCATCAATTGAACCGCCGCTTCCGAATAGTAGGCACCGCCGCGTTTCTCCAATTGAGCCGGCTTACTGTTCACTTCAGGCTGCTTATAGATCTCGAACAGCTCGGCTTCCACTTCCTTCACATCATCGGCACGTGTCTTGCCGCTCTCCTGGTAATGCTCAGAGATCTCCCGGTACATCTCTTCCTTCATATAGTAGTAACGGTGATACGGGCAGGGAAGTGCACCTACGGACTGAATGAACTCCGAATCCCACTCCAGATCGGGGATGTTGGCCATCGAAGGCCCCTTGGCTCCCGACAGCTTATTGAGAAAGTCCTCCGTCATGTCCTCCCCTTCAATCAGCACCCGGGTCGTCCAGTTGAGGTGATTGATCCCGACAATCTCAATGAACATTTCCGATTGCTGAACCCCGTACAGCTCAGCGATCTGCATCTTCGTGCTTATAGGAAGATTGCATAGCCCCACAGACTTGACCCGGGAATGCTTCGAGACGGCTTCCGTAATGATACCGGCCGGGTTGGTGAAGTTAATCATGAACGCACCCGGAGCCAGCTCCTCGATATCCCGGCAAATATCCAGAATGACCGGAATGGTGCGAAGCGCCTTGGCGAACCCGCCCGCGCCCGTCGTCTCCTGGCCGATTAAATGGTGGGCCAGCGGGATCTTCTCATCTCTGGAGCGTGCATCCAGCATGCCGACACGGATCTGCGTAGCGACAAAATCCGCACCGCGAATCGCTTCGCGCCGGTCCAGTGTCGTATGCAGCCTGATAGGCTTGCCGCTTGCATCAATCATACGCTGCGCCAGTTCCCCTATGATTCTCAGCTTGTCCGCCCCTGCCTCGATATCTGCCAGATACAGCTCAGCAACCGGAAATTCATCATGATACCGGATCAGCCCTTCAACAAGCTCCGGCGTATAGGAGGAACCTCCTCCGATGACTGCGATTTTCAAGTGTTTCTTCTTCATTTGTGATTTCCTCCGTCTCTCTTGAAATGCTCTATTATTGCCCCGGTTAGATGTTTATAATAACAATTCTATTTATTGTTCCTACAAACACATGTCCTTTTTTAACCTTTTTTCTACTCATTGGATTTTCTAATCACTCAAATGATTTGTGAATCTCTATACCCGGCAAAGGGTGCACACTTTATGGATTCAAAATCCCGTCATTTCCATATGGTTTCTCCTGCTCTTTTTCCGTGATATAATATAACAAATTGGCATCGGAGGAAACTTGTAATGACAAAGAGAACAAATAATACATTATATTTCAATATTAAAGAACAACTGCTCAAACAGATTCAATCCGGCTTCTATGCTGTCGGAGAGAAGCTTCCCACCGAAGCCGCGTTATGCGAGATGTTCTCCGCCAGCCGGACCACCATCCGCCTCGCGCTCAGCGAACTGGAGGTTCAGGATATTCTTGAGCGCCACCAGGGTAAGGGCACCTTTGTCAAACGTAAGGAGCTCCAGCTTAACCAGAAACGAAGCTTCACTGAAGATGTGCTGATGAGCGGCAAAGAGCCGACCAGTACAATTATTGAAGCCAAAGTGACACCTGCGGAAATCCCGCTCAATGAATTCCTCAATATTCCGTTGAAAGCACCGGTAAACCAGCTATTGCGGCTCCGCTATGCCGATAATGAACCACTCTTGTATGAGACTACTTATATTGCCTGGGATCTCGCCCCGGGGCTCATTAATGAATATAAGGATGGATCGCTCTTCTCCTTCCTTGAGTCAGAGTATAACCTGAAGGCCCACCGCTCTGTGGAGCAGCTCAAGCCTGTACTCGCGGACAAAACAGCCAGCAGGCTGCTTGGTGTCAAAGAAGGCTCCCCCTGCCTGCAAGTGAGAACTTTTACGTATTTGGCCGATGGTTCCCCTCTGGAATACAGCTTCGGCGTATTCCGGGGTGATTTCCCCAGCTATACTATCGAGAGACAGTTTGGATGAAGGAAGGCCGGGCGACCGTCAGCGCAGAGAGCATACGGAGCACCCCTGGATGGGGCGCTCCGGCTCCGTTACCTTCAGTTCAGTAAGCCCTGTTACTCCTTGATGATCTCAAAATAGCGCCCCAGCCAGTAGGGCAGTGTGAATACCGAACCCGCCTCAATGCTGCCCGAACGGTAGTTATACCCCGGATTGGCCCCGGTAGTCTGGCTGTCATTTTCAAACGGATTCGAGTTATGCTTAATGATGCGCCGCTCATCCGGAGCCAGTGCGTAGTTCGTCTGTTTATAATCATCGCGGTCACCCGGTTCAATATACAGCACATCCTGACGGTCCCACTGTACCGGGAATTCAATCTGGAATTCAGGGAAACGGTACAGGAAGCGGACCGCCGACTGCAGATCGACATCGGTTTTGTCCGGATGCGCAAGCTGGTAGAGGAAGGTGTAGAACGGATTCTCCTCCCGCACCTCATTGGAGTACCATTGATCATAGGCTGCTACAATCTGCGCATGTCTGCCTGCATCCTGCTCAAGCGTAACAAGTATGAATACCGGGAACCAGCCCAGCTCTTCATCCGAGTAATTGATGTATTGGGTCCAGTCATTATGAAGCGTCGCATTGGTGTTCGTGCCATCGCCTGCATTATCCATAGTTACCGGCTGGTTGTCGTTCTCGCTGTAAGCATTGGTAGCCTGACGCACCAGTCTGCGCTCAATATAGTCCTGTGCCATGGCCATATAGCCCTTACCGTTGATATACGGCTCTTCCTTGCTGTAGCTGCCTGCAAAAGCCTGCTCATACGCCAGCTCATACTTGGCCGAATCAGCCGGATAGCTCGCTGCGACAATATAGCTTGCTGATTTCAGCGCAGCCATGACTTGCAGTGCGTTGAGCGGGCCGTCTTCGTAACCGTAGGACAGCGCATCATCCCCTTTTTCGTCAACGCCGATCTTGGACTGCCACTGTACCTGCTGCTCCATAACGCCAAGGCTGTCGTTGAAGTATTTGGCGAACCATCTGGACCACTGTGTTGATTTGCCGGTGGCATCCTCAATATAATAATGGTCGTCCTTCAAAATCAGCTCTGTCATGCGGTGCGTCGTTTCTTCAATGAGGGATTTCAGCTCAAGAAGTTCAGGATCGGTGCTGTCACCGACCAGATATTTATAAGCTGTATAGAACATGGCATAATGGCCATCCACTTCATCTGCAGAAGTATCCGCCTTATACACAATCTGGTTCATGTCGATATGGCCGTCCACAATTGCGCTATCCGGGAACAAATCATTAAAGAATTCCGGAATCTGCTCATAGACGGGAGCTGTCAGCTGAAACAGCGGCTTATTATTGATGCCCGTTGTCTTATCTTCCTTCGCGTCATTGTTGTTAGTGGCGGCCGTAATGACAGGCAGTACCTGATATACTGCGCCGGTTACGGTAGTTCCAACCCGTGTCTTGATATCAATCCCCAGCTTCTGGCCTTCAGGACGCGTCAGATTCAGCTCGTCAATGGCAGCTTGACTAAGCCCAAGCCCATTGTAATTGAGCACATCGGTACCTCCGCTCGGGAACAGCGTGGAGCCTTTTTTGTTCTCAGCGTCTTTGGTTACCCTCACCATGGAATAGCCGATAGGCTCCACCCCGTCGTTACGCTGCATGCTTGGAATGATTCCATTCGGGTTAGTCATGTCCGGCCCGACAAAGTTCTGGAACCAGAAGCCGTTCTGAGATTGGTAGCCGTACACTGAATTGCCCACTGTAGCCGCACTCGCTTCGCTGGTCAGCATATAGGAGCGTGCCGGAAATCCGTTTCCGCGTCCGGAGACATAATCGAGCAGCAGAACGGCCTTGGTCGCTCTAAGCGCCGCCGCTCTTGCATCAGCAATTTCTGCCTGCTCCCCGGAAGCCGGGCTGGCTCCGTACTGCTCCTGCAGTGCTTTATAGCGGAATATTTCTCCCATTGCATACATCGCTGTCCATAGACCGTCATTGTCACTGGTGGTAGGTGTGGAGGTGAATACTCCGGTCTTAGAGTTGTAATTGACCGCATCCAGCGTGCTGTCCGTCTCCGTAAATGTAAAGCCTGCGCCATGAACCATACCGCGCCGATCAAGAATCGACTCCACAAGATCCTCATAGATAAACGATTTGTCATGCAGCGTCTTCTCCGGCATGGCGATATGGGTCACACCGCTTGCCGTCCGGACCCAGATGCCGCCCTTCCCGTCGCTGGCAAGCCCTGTCACATGATCATCGCCGCCGTACAAATACCTCGGTCCGGCCATATACTGAACGATATCCTTAGTGTCGCTTGCGCCGAAGTCAACCCGCTGCAGGCCAGTCTCCGTTCCAATCCAGTAGACCCCCCCGTCCAGAACTACACTGGTTACATCACCGGTTACCGAGAGCGGCAGGAATTTGAGCGCTGCAGTACCGGTGACCCATTCAAGGGTGCCCGGGATGGAGGCAGATCCGGCTTTGTAATAGGTCATTTCCTTGGTCTGCACAGCCTCCAGCTGAACAGGAGAGTAGCCCGCACCCGGCAGCTTCTCCGCAAGCACGGGCGCTGCCGGCAGTACGAACAGCGTTAAGGCAAGCAGTGCACCCGTGATCTTCACGCCATTTCTTTTCATCATGTACATGGTAAGCTCCCCTTTCCTTATTGGTAGATATGCGATACGCCGGTCTGTGTAATAACCAGTACACCCGTACTTTCATCCGGTAAAAGCAGAAGCACCTTGTCATCGTACAATTGCTTGCCTTGAGCGGAATAACTGTTCATTTCATTCGTGACGAGATTGATTTTGGTGACTCCGCTGTCTGTTCCGATCCACAAATAAGTCCGGGTTTTGTCCAATACAGAGGTGTTAATCCCCCGCATCGAAGCGAATATGGAAGGTTTGATATTAAATTCATAATTTACAAAGGTTATTGCATTCACAAGGTTCGGCATGGTCACATCTTTGTTCGCTATCGAAGGCGTGTATGAAGGGTCCTGGAGGAAGGTCAGGTATTGCTTGGCCAATCCTTCTGCTCCTGTGGATCTGAAGGAGCTTAAGGCTTCGGCATAGGTATACAGCTCCGGAGCTTTGGGCTCAGGTGTTGGGGTTGGCGTCGGCGTTGGGGTTGGTTTCGTTGTTGGCGTCGGTGTCGGCGTCGGTTTCGTTGTTGGTGTCGGCACTGGTGTCGGGGTTGGCGTTGGACCCCCTGTATCCGGGCTAGGGGTTGGAGCCTGAGTGGGAGTAGGGGCCTGGCTTCCCGTGCCGCCGCTTGAACCGGTTCCTCCCGAATGGCCGGCCGCTGAAGTGATCAGTTGACCTGAAGCATCAAAATCCTGTCCGCCTATGCTTACCTTCGCGGCATTCATCGTCAGCTTGTCCGGCTTGACAGAGAAAGACACGCCTTCTCCATTGACCACCGCTTCTGCGATTATTCCTTCACCGGTTATAGTTGCTGCGCTGTTCAAGGTCATTTTCTTGACAACCCCGCCTTTATTCAGCTTAATCGCTGAGCCGCCTGCTTTGGACGAGACGTTGAAGCTTCCAATCTGGCCGCCCTCCAGCGTGAAGCTTGCCGGTGCAGCTACATTCAATTCATTAACATCCCCTGATACAGAGACAGCATCGGAAGCCCGCGTAAGCAGGTTAACGGTACTTACCGTCTGATCCGATTCATTGACAATCCGGGCAGCAGAAGTTACATCAATCTTCCCGGCTATCGTCTTTCCCTTCAGCAGAACCCTTACCGGAGATGCGGGCTTGCTGATTACAATTCTGCCCACATGACTGTCCGTTAAGGTGATGCTGTTCATACCGCCGCCGTTTATGTAGACGGTGCCTCCAATCTTAGCATTGATGAAACTCAGATTACCTTCGCCAACGCCGGGAGTAATATATACATTCCCTGAGAAGTTCAGATCCGATAGCGTGCCTCCAGCTGTGTTAACAATCAGGTTGCTGCCGGAGGTTCCCGAATGATCTCCGCCGTCGGCAACCAAGAGGCCCATGGTGTTATTCATCATCTTCACGGCCTCGGCCCGCGTCAGTGCCTTCTTGGGCTGGAACGCGCCTTGCGGTGTGCCCGCCACATAACCAGCTTCCTTCATAGCATAGACCGCTTCCTTGGACCAGCCGGCAAGTTGAGCATCATCGATAAACGGGACGAAGGAATTCCCGGAGGCTGCAACATTAAATACTCTGCTGAGAATCAGCGCCGCCTGCTCACGGGTCAGGACCTCCAGCGGATTGATCCTGCCTTCGCCGTTACCAATAAGAGCACCGGCAGCAACCGCTTTACTGATGTCAGAGGCGTACCATGCCGTCTTAGGGACGTCGGTAAAGCTCTGGCCGCTCTCCTCACTGAAATTAAATATCCGGTTAATCAGGGCGACGAATTCTGTTTTTCTGATTCCTTCATTCGGCAGAACGAGACCTTCCTGATTGCCTTTGAGCAGCCCCATCTCTTTCCACGAGGCTATTTCCTCTGCGGCCCATGCAGGAATCTTCTCCGCTACTTCTGCAGATGCTGCGGGCATGCCCGTAAACGCCACGGATGACACTACGGCGAATACTCCAAGCGTCTGCTTCCATTTGAACTTCATATGCACTCCTCCTCAAGGTTTTGTTAAGCGGTACTTCAGCTGATAACTTCGTACACAACTGCTTCGGAAGCATGTGCTGCATAATCTTCAGGGGTGACATCCTTTTCAGGTTATCTTTTCAAATTGGCAGGTTTTTTCATGTCACCTCCATGTCATATTATCAATGTTATTGTAGTAACATTTACCCACATTCTATTTTTAATCATAACAAATTGTCAATACATTTATTAATTAGAGAGATATTCTTCCTCCCTTTTCCAC
Source organism: Paenibacillus sp. FSL P2-0089 (assembly GCF_038595095.1). Taxonomy (NCBI): domain Bacteria; kingdom Bacillati; phylum Bacillota; class Bacilli; order Caryophanales; family Paenibacillaceae; genus Paenibacillus; species Paenibacillus sp. FSL P2-0089. The sequence goes on along the minus strand of NZ_CP152006.1, from coordinate 20,597 downwards.
AAACTCCCATAACATCGTAATTTTCCATGTAAAATCAATGTTGTTTGCGCTTACAATAATCCATTGGTCAAAAATACTTACTGCTTACTTTCTGGATAAAATGATTTTTATATGTCTTTTTGCATGAAAAAACAATTGACAGGCTTCTTGCTATCATGAATAATGAAAGCAATATTGTTACTACAAATATTCGTTGCTCAACCAATCACACACAAAAATCAGAAACACCTCACTCATCTGAGTCATATAACATTACATTTAGGAGTGTGAACGCGTAGGGGAGAGTAGGGACTAAGGATAAAGAGCGTAGTCGCGTCAACTTATTTGCCAATACCAATCAAAGGGAGCGATTAACGAATGAACAAACGGATGATTGCACTGATCTCAACAATGTTGGTTACCGCCTTAACGGGCTGCTCTTCTGCAGCTTCTAATAACAGCCCGGCCAATAACGGAGGCTCCGGTGCAAAACCGGAAACACTCCGTATTGCTATGGGTTCGCCCGGCGAAGGATTGATCAAGGTCTGGGAAACGATCGGCACGGAGTTTGAAGCACAGCATCAGGGGATTAAGGTGGAATTCAGCTATCAGGACGATGACACCTATCAGACGATCGGATTGCCAAATCTGCTAAGCGGCAAGAACGCTCCTGACCTGTACTTTGAATGGGCGGGGCAGCGCCTGCAGACAAGAGTAGCGGACGGTTATGCGGCGGATATTACAGAGCAGCTCCAAAGCTCAGGACTGAAGGATATGTTCGCGGAGGGTACCTTCAATGGTATGGTTAACGACGGCAAGACGTATATGATTCCAACTGCGGGCGATGTGACGAACGTAATCTTTTACAATAAAGCGGTATTCAATGATCTGGGTCTTCAGCCGCCAGCTACCTGGGAGGAATTCCTTAAGGTATGCGAGACCATCAAGCAGGCAGGCATCACCCCGCTCGTGATCGGCAACTCCGATCTGTGGACGGCAGGCAACTGGGTCGCCCATATCATTTCCCGGGTTGTGGGCGAGGACGCCTACAGTGAGGCTATGCAGCTGAAGCAGCCGTTCAATTCGCCTGATTTTGTCAAAGCCTACGGTTACGTGCAGGAGCTCTGGGATAAAGGCTATATTAACGAAAATGTAACTGCCGCAAGCGACAGTGAGGCGGACATGCTGTTCCTGAACGGCAGCGGTGCCATGCACCCGATCGGCAGCTGGCTCGCTCCGACCGCAGTCGAAGAGACGCCGGAACTTGAGCTTGGCTACTTCAATACTCCGGCCATACCGGACGGCAAGGGCAATCAGGAGAGTGTAATCGGCGTGTTGAACGGAATGGTGGTCAATAAAAACTCCAGGCTGATCGACGAGGCTATTGAATTTATGAAGCTCTACAGCTCCCCCGAATCCTCCAAGAAGCTGTCCGATGCCGGGGCTGTACCGATTACCAAAGACGGGATCGACAAGGAGACCATGCTTCCGCTCTCGCTGGAATTGAACGATTTGATGGAAAATGCTCCAGCGCTTGTGTCGCCGCCCGATACCGGCTATTCCATCGAAGTTGCCAACGCGCTCAATATGGCCACCTCTGAAGTTATCGGCGGCGCTAAATCACCTGAAGAGGCTCTGGCTGAGCTGGAGACAACTATCGCCCCTCTAAAGTAACGATGAGTACGTCCATAAGGCGGCTTCATCCGGAAATCGAAGATTACGCATCCCCCCTTATACCTTGAATTGGAGGTGGACCCATGTCCGGCCGAAGCAATAAGTTCTCTCCCTACCTGTTCATATCTCCAGCCCTCCTGCTCTTTGGCTTTGTTGTACTTGTCCCCGTCCTTATGACCTTCGTATTCAGCTTCTACGATTGGAACGGGATCGGCACTATGAAATTCACCGGCTTCGACAACTACATCCGGGCTTTTCAGGACCGTGTCTACATGAACTCCTACGGACACACGCTTATCTATATTGTCGCCACTGTCTTTGTTGAAGTCATTGCCGGACTCGGGCTCGCAGGCTTGATCACGATGGGCCGCAAGGGAAGCGGACTCTTCCGGCTCGCCTTCTTCGTGCCCGTCATGCTGCCGATGATAGTCGTCTCCTACTTATGGAAATTCGTCTATAATTCCGACTTTGGCCTCATCAATATCCTGCTGGAGAAGATCGGCCTGGAGAGCTGGACCCGTGTCTGGCTGGGCAACCCCGATACCGCGCTTTATGCCATCTGCATCGTATCCGGCTGGGTCTACGCAGGCTTCTATATGACCATCTTTTATTCCGGAATCCAGCGCATCTCTAGAGAAGTCTATGAATCGGCCTATCTGGACGGCGCAGGGGAAGGACAGATCTTCTTCAAAATCAAGGTGCCCATGATCCGTAATCTGGTGGAGACAGGCATCATGCTGTGTGTACTTACCGGCTTCCAGTCCTTCGATCTGTTCTATGTAATGACCAACGGCGGACCGTATAATTCAACCGAAATCGTTACGACCTACCTGGTCAAAGTAGTCTTTACCCATATGAGCATCGGCTACGGCTCCGCACTTGCCGTCATCATGACAATTGTGATCGCAGTGATCGGGCTTGTGGCCGGCAGACTGAATAAGAAAGACTCCAGTGTACTGGAGTATTAGGAAGACACGGCTTCGCAGTCCTCTGAAAGAGGCTTCGGGTGATGACTCAGGTACTTTGCGGGGACCCCGATACATGTACATTATACGAAAGTGAGGTGTACCGCTTGACGACCACAGCCCTGGATCTCAAGAAAGACGCTTACAGCGGCGGGGAAGCGGCCAGCCGCAGAGCGTTCTCGCATATTCTGTATTATCTGTTCATGATCTTCATTTCCTGCTTCTATTTCTACCCGATTCTCTGGCTTATTCTCTCCTCCTTCCGTGAGAACCGGGAGATCTTCTCCGCTCCATTCGCACTGCCGGAACAGATCAATCTCCAGAACTGGTCCAAAGCCTGGACCGTCGGCAATATGAGCACCTACGCCGGCAACAGTGTAATTGTAACCTCGGCCACCGTTGCGGGCATTCTGCTCTTCGCGAGCCTTGCAGCCTTCGCCTTCAGCAAGCTCCGCTTCCGCGGCAGCAGCTTCCTGATGCTGATGTTCGTATTCGGACTTTTTATGCCGCTGCAATCCTTTTTCATTGCCCAGAGCTATATTTTTGAGCAGCTGAATTTGAAGGATTCCTATATGGGCTTAATCCTCCCTTACATTGGAACCGGCCTTCCGCTGGCCATATTCCTGCTCAAGGCATACTTGGATTCTATACCGAAAGAGCTGCTGGAGGCTGCCCGGATAGACGGCTGCGGCAACTGGAGAATGTACAGCAGGATTATCCTTCCGCTGCTTATTCCGAACATGGCCACCGTCGGGATCTTCTCAGCGCTGAATGCATGGAATGAGCTGCTGCTGGCCATGCTGTACATCCAGAATGATGCACTGAAGACGATACCGGTTGGTCTGCTGGCCTTCTCCAGCCGGTATATGACCGACTATAAGCTGTTGTTCTCAGCACTCGCGATTATTACGCTCCCAATGATTGTCGTATACCTCTTCTTCCACCGCTACATCGTCGCCGGCCTGACAGAAGGGGCGCTGAAATAACCTCCCCCTGACTTCCTTCCTGTCCCCCACAACAACAAAAAGCCCCTTCGGGCAGACGTAGCGGAATCATGATATATCATGAGCTTCCAAGACGTTCTGCCCGAAAGGGCTATGCGTCATACTGTATTTAAGCCGGAGTAACTACTACCGGTTCTTCAACTTCTTCATGTACAGTCTTGATCTGAATCATGACCGTACTTGGATCGGTCAGCACTTCAATGCCATCCTGGAAAATGAGATCCGACACCAGCAATTGGTCGCCGATGGCAAGGCCGCTGATATCCACTTCCATGGAAGTAGGCAGATCGCCCGGCATACAGCGGACTTCTACTTCATAGATTTCCACCTGCAGTACGCCGCCTTCTTTGACGCCAACAGCTTCGCCTGCAAAATGAATGGTCACCTTGCTGTCCATGCTGATGCTCATGTTCACATGCTGGAAATCAATATGCAGCACTTTACCGGACATGGATTGCTTCTGGATGTTCTGAACCACTACCGGAACGGTTGTACCGTCGGTCAATTTCCCTTGCAGGATCGCCCGCGGATTCGTTCTCAGCACTTCCAGCAGTTCCTTCTCGTTCACTTCAAGACTAAGAGTATCTTTACCAATTCCGTACAGTACAGCCGGGATGCGGCCCTGCTTTCTTGCCACATTCAGGTTGGACTTCGTGTCAGACGTACGATTGCTTAGTTGAATAAATTTACTCATTGCTTGGTTCCCGCTCTCTTCGACCATAAATTCTTGTCACCTCAAGTGTAACATGACCATAGAATCTAGTCAAACCTGCGGCAATCAGACTTCATATTCGGCAAAAGGATCAGGGATCTCGATTCTATAGGCTTCCGCATCGCTGACGCCTACAGACAATACCGCCCGGCCGTCCGCTCCGCGTACCAGTCCGCCGCTGAAGATGACATCCTGCAGATCAGGACGTTTGCCCGGACCGATCGGGAAATCGCTTCTGGCTGCGATGATTTTAACCGGGGTAGTCTCCAAAGTGTCCGGATTAAGCGAGAAGACCATAGAGTAGTAATGCTTCTTCCCCAGACGGTCGAAGCAGGCAATATGCCCCAGCACACCTATATGGCCATTGCGCAGCAGATGGGCTTCATTGGCTCCGCCCCACTCTTCCGGCACGAACTGATGCTGCAGAATCTCCGCCTCCAGTAAGGTCTGTTCATGCAGCTCCTCCAGTGAATCAATAATGGTGAAGCCAATTTGTCCTCTGCCGCCCCGCTCTCCCTGCGGTCTGGTCAGTACACCGATTCTGCCATCCTGAAGCTCAATCAGCCGGATATCCTTCATCAGCTCCGGACCGGAGGAGAAGTGATGAAGCGAGTCGATCCGGTATCCCCGGTAAAACTGGGTAACCCAGGAGACTATCTTGGGCGGATTATCCCCAGCCGTAATCACCTCAACTCCGCCGACAATCAATTCTCCCTTGACGCGGGTTACGCAGGGGTCCTGCAGATTATAGGTATGGGTATGCGCACGGGGAACCCATACCCCATCTGCGCCAGATGTAAAAAAGAAGACTTGAGAGAACTCGCTATCCCGTTCCTCAACTCTTCCCAAGATCACTTCCTCCCCGTCATGCAGGAACGGGGCTGTTATATTGTAGACATCGCGTCCGCCCACGCCGGAGAAGACCAGCTTCTCCACGTGCACGGTACGGAGATTGGCATAAAAGGTATCCAGCAGTTCATTACAGGTTGCTGTCTTCGCCGGGCTCCTTGTCATTGCCTTCCTCCTCATATTCATTTGCCTTATCTATTGCCCAATCGTTCTCATCCGGTTCCATCCGGATCAATTCCCCAGGCTGAATATTGAAATACGTACACAGCTTCAGCAGCAGATCCCGGGGATACTGCACCATCTCGTCTTTGTACATCCGCCGGACGGAATCGAAATGGTAATTAATGTCCTTCGCTAGCTTGCGAATCGATAATTTCGGGTCATGCTTATCCATAACCTCACTCAATTTACTGCGTATGACTGGCATCCATACACCTCCTACATCACTATATCCGGTGATTTCAAGGGAGTCAATAAATTGACAAGATTAAATGGTCATGTTATAGTTTGGGCAGGAAATGATTTGCAGAAACAAAACTTTATACCACTCATCCCCGGAAAATAAAGTCCTCTTTATTTTCTTTTTTTGTCCCCAAAAGTTCGATAATCAATAGGGAGGCTTTCTATTATGAACCACAGCAACCGCAATAAAAACATTGTTTTCCTGTCCACCAGCCTGCCTAGAGAATGCGGAATTGCTACCTTCACCCAGGATCTGCTGGATGAATTCACGAAGCTTCAGGGCTTCAACAAACCGCGCATCATCGCCATGAATAACAACGGGAACTACCGTTACACGGATCAGGTCATGCGGGAAATCAACCAACATCAGCTATCTGATTATATAGAATCAGCCAGGGACATCAACCAGTCAGATACCGATCTGCTAGTCATTCAGCATGAATTCGGCATCTACGGCGGAGAGAGCGGCGAATATCTGCTGCAGTTCACAGAAGAGCTTCAGATCCCTTACGTGGTTATCTTCCATACTGTCTTAACCAAGCCTACCCCCAAGCAGCATGAGATTATCACCCGGCTCGCCGAAGGAAGCGTCAAGGTGGTGACCATGGCCCAATCCACAGTAGAGGATCTAATCTCTGTCTATCATATTAACGCCGTCAAAATAGCATTCATTCATCACGGCGTTCCTTTTGTCCAGACCTCCACACGTGCAGAGCTGAAGCTCCAGTACAAGTTCGGCGAACGCAAAATCCTCTCGACCTTCGGCTTCCTGAGTCCCGGCAAGGGCATTGAATATGCAATTGAGGCTATGAGCGGCGTAGTGAAGCAGCATCCTGACGCGCTCTATATCATCTGGGGCAAGACGCATCCGGTCGTTAAGCAGGAGACCGGTGAAGTCTACCGGCAAAAGCTGACCGATCTGGTGCATGAATTAGACCTGGTCAATAATGTGCTGTTCGTCGACAAGCTGCTGACCCAGGAAGAGGTCATTGAGTCCCTGGTGATGTCGGATATATATATGACTCCTTATCTGGGCAAGGAACAAGCCGTCAGCGGAACGCTCGCTTATGGAGTCGGCTATGGCAGAGTGATTATCTCCACCCCTTACCGCTATGCCGAAGAAATGCTGGCGGGAGGCAGAGGACTGCTGGCAGAATTCCGCGATTCGGCTTCCCTGGAGGCCTGTATTCTGGAGCTGCTGGACAGTCCGGCCAAAGTCCGGGATATGGAACAGCGTACACAGGAACTCGGCAGTACAATGATGTGGAGTGAGGTTGCGAAGACCTATGCCGCCATCTTCCAGGACATTATAGGCCTTGCCACACCGGCTGACCGGAGTGTGATCTGATGCAGGCGCCAGCAGTGTTACAGTTCAAGCCGGACTATATGCGCCGGATTACCGATGATACAGGGATTTTTCAGCATACGAAATTCGGGGTTCCCGACCGTGCCAAAGGCTACACTACCGATGATAATGCGCGGGCTCTAATTGCAGCCGTTCTGATGTACAAAAAAAATCAGGACAACGCCTCCCTCGACCTGATCCATACGTACCTCTCTTTCGTCCACCATGCACAGACTGAAGAAGGCAACTTCCGGAACTTCATGGACTATAACCGTTCCTTCCTGGAAGAACGGGGCTCTGAGGATTGCCAGGGGCGTACCCTCTGGGCGTTGGGCTTCGTACTCTCCTATTCCTCCATATTGCCTGATAATCTGCTGAATACCTGCCGTTATTTAATCAACCAGGCGCTGCCGCATATCGCAGGCCTGCGGTCACCCCGGGCTCTGGCCTATGCCGTGATCGGACTCAGCTATTTACCCGGGACTCCAGGAGCACTTACCTACTCCTTCCCTTATCCGCATATACCAAGTACAGAAGAAGAACGCGCCTTCCTGCCTGAAGCCTTCATCACAGAACTTATTGAATCTGTTGCCGTCCGGCTGAATGACCAATACAATCTCACCAAGGGCGAAGGCTGGAACTGGTATGAAGACAGTCTTACGTATGGTAACTCGATGCTGCCCTGGGCGCTGCTTAAGGCTTACAAGATTTCCGGCAATCCGGCGCTGAGAATCACGGCTAAGGAAAGCCTCGATTTCCTGATCTCCCGGACCTTCGCGCCGGAAGGCTATTACAAGCCCATTGGCAGCCACGGCTGGCTGCTGCGCGGCGGCAGCCCTGCGTTATATGATGAACAGCCCATCGAAGCCTGCGAAATGCTGCTGGCCTGCGAGGAAGCGGCCGTTGTGCTGAAGGACCCGGCTTATCTGCAGCGGGCTGACCTGTGCTACGCCTGGTATACAGGGAATAATTCCTTGCAGATCTCCCTGATTGACCCCCAGTCCGGGGCTTGCTACGACGGCATTCACAGCTCAGGGCTGAACCTCAATCAGGGATCGGAGAGCATTATCTCCTTCTCGATTGCCCATCTGGTGACTCATCATGGATAAATACGCAACCATACTTGCAGGCGGTGGCGGCACCCGCTTCTGGCCGCTGTCCAGACAGGAAATCCCCAAGCAGCTGCTGAACATCAGCGGCAACGATATTATGCTGAACGATACGATCGAACGCTTCAAGGGCATCATCCCGCAGGAGAATACCGTTATTGTAACGAACCGCACCCAGGCGGTCCTGCTGGAGAGCATTATGCACAGTAGTGTTCAGAAAAGCAATATTCTGATCGAGCCTGTGGCCCGGAATACTTCAGCAAGCATCCTGTTCGCCGCCTTCTCCATCCAGCAGATGAGTGAAGGGGATTCCCTAATGGTTGTCCTGCCTTCCGATCACTACATTACCGATGAGCCGCAGTTCCGGCTTACGCTGGACGAAGCCTGCACCGTCGCGATGGAGAGTGACGCCATTGTCACGATCGGGATTAAGCCGACCTTCCCCTCCACCGGCTACGGCTACATCGCTTATGACCAGGAGCCGATCGCAGTCAAGCCGGTTGCCGTATACGATGTAGCTGAATTCGTGGAGAAGCCGGATTTCAAGAAGGCACAGGGGTATCTGGCCTCAGGCAATTATCTCTGGAATAGCGGGATCTTCATTTGGAAAACTTCGGTCATTATCGATAACTTCAAACGTTATCTGCCGCGGCTATATAATACGATGCTGCCGATCAGTGAAGCGCTCGGTACAGACCAGGAGCAGGAGACGATTAACCGGATCTATCCGCTGCTGCAGAATATCTCCATTGACTATGGCATACTTGAACGCTCTGATGAGGTAGTGGTGCTGTCCGGCCAGTTCGGCTGGAATGATATCGGCAGCTGGGATGCACTCGGCGCCATCTTCCCGCCTGATGATGAAGGCAACATTATCAAGGCCAATCATGTCGGCATCGACACCCGCAATTCCATTATCTACGGCAACGGGCGTCTGATCACCACCATCGGCGTGGACGGCTTCATTATCGCCGACACCGGGGACGCGGTCATGATCTGTCCCAAGGATAAGGCGCAGTCGGTTAAAGATATCGTTGATCTGCTCAAGGACAAGGGCATGCTGGAATATGTATAGGGGATGCCACCCGCAGAATGAAGACTTCTTACTATGATGGAGAGCTTCCTAGTAGATCGTCAGATTTAAAAAGGTGGAACAGATGCAATTCCCCTTCAAAATATCATCTTTTCCAAGCGGGGGTTGTTCTTCAGGGACGTTTGGCTTAGCGTAACGGACTGAGGCGCTCTTATTAAGTAAGAAAGTCGTCACTTGGGCGGGTAACGGACCCCATGGAGCTTATCCCCTGCAATTCAGCTCCGAAACGTCTCGTAGAGAGGCGATAAGGTCGCCTGAGTCCGTTACGCTGCAAAAGGTGGCGTTCTCGTGGGGATAAGGCCTCTCCGGTCCGTTAGATTTTGGGATGGAGTTTCGCAAGCTTATCCACCCTATTAAATCTGATGCTGCGATTGTGTTCCGTTTTTCGTATACATCTGGGCGGATTACCTTGGCGCCAGCACAATGTGTTCTCTTTTTCGCATACATCTGGTCCAATGACTTCACTCTTTAAGTTCTTCATACCTTATCGCTCCTACTCACCCTTTTAAATCTGACACTGTACTAGTAGCACGGTAGGCACAAATGTTGTACGTTATACAATTTTGATTCCTCTATAGCTGTGTTTTTGTTGAATTGTTGTAGAAATTGCAGGATTCGCCCTGCTAAACCGGATGAACAAGTGAAAATACTGCCTTCTTTACAACAATCTTGGATTTGGGCCAATGTAATGAGGAGAATGTTGTATTAAGGGCAGGAATATAACAAAAGGGAGCATTGCTATTACAGCAATGCTCCCTTTGTTATGTTCTTATGGTTATCCTCTACTCGTTCAGCCTCAGGTCCAGGCCCAGAGGAATCCGTCGCGGTCCCAGGCAATCCGGCCGCCATGCAGCTTGCGGAAGGCCTTCTTCACTTCCTTGGATAACGAGGCATTGCCATTCTCATTCACGAATACAAATTCCTCACCGAAATTCGCCTTCACATATTCAATCGCAGCGGTCTGGTATAAAGTTCCTGTGAACTTAATCTCCTTCACCATCCACTCCGCTACTTCCTGTGCGGTTACTTCCATTGGGGGTACTGCTCCTTCCTGTTCATCCTGCTTGCTTGCAGCTTCCCCCATTATACCACGAATCCCGTTGCTACTAACCGATCCGAGCCATTCCTTTATCTTCTGTGCGCAGCCACGCTGACCACACCGTAGCGGTAGAGCACCTTCCGGCCGAACCAGCCGAAGACCCGGTCTGTGAAGAAGCCCATGAAGCCGAGGCTAATCAGCCCCACGAAGATCCAGTCCGTACGGAAGAACAACCGCGAGTTCCAGATCAGATACCCTACCCCTTCGTTCGAGGCAATCATCTCGGCGCCGATAATCGCCATATAGGAGGTGCCCATCGCCAGCCGCACACCGGTGAAAATATAAGGAATGGTCGAAGGCACAATGACATGCAGCAGAATCTGCCACTCACTGGCCCCCATGCTGCGTGCGGAGCGGATCTTATCCTCCTCCACCGACATGACTCCGGTCAGGGTATTCAGCACCACAATGAAGAAGGTGGCGTACATAATCAGCGCGATCTTCGACTGCTCCCCGATGCCGAACCAGACCAGGAAGAGTGTAATGAAGGCAATCGGCGGAATGAAGCGGATGAAATTCAGGAACGGCTCGGCAAACAGGCGTATAGCATTCACTTTGCCGGTGATCAGTCCTGCCGGAATAGCCAGCAGACTGCCGAGCACCCAGCCAATCAGCACGCGGTACAAGCTGACCCCGATATATTGCACCAGCGTCCCGTCCTCCACCAGCTCCCACCCGCCGCGGGCCGTGGCCCACGGCCCGGGAATGACATCGGGACCATACACCCAGGCGCCAAGCTGCCAGAGGAAGAGTACGGCAAGCCACAGCAGGGATACGGATACCCATTTCTTTTCCACCCATCTCATCAGGTGTCACCTCCCGTCCTATTCTTCAAAATGGCTCTGAATCCGGCTGTACAGCGCGTAGAATTCAGGTGAAGCCACATCCCGCGGGAAGGGCAGCGTATTGTCGTAGATGTCTGTGATATTGGAGGAGGGCCCTACCGACATAATGCCGATGCGCTCCCCCAGCAGCAGCGCTTCCTGAATATCATGGGTCACGAAGATCACCGTCTTATGCGTCTCCTGCCAGATCTGCACCAGTTCCTTCTGCATCGTCCGCCGGGTCATGGCATCCAGCGCGCCGAACGGCTCATCCATCAGCAGAATCGCCGGATCATTCGCCAGCACCCGGGCCAGCTGTACCCGCTGCTTCATCCCCCCCGACAGCGCCTTCGGGAATTTGTCCTCATGACCGTCCAGCCCGACAAGCTTGATATACCGGCTAGATAAGCTCTGGCGCTCTGCCTTGGCCACCTTCTTCATCCGCAGTCCGAACTCTACATTCTCCCGCACCGTCAGCCAGGGGAACAGGGACGAATCTGCCTGCTGGAATACCACCGCCCGGTCCCGGCCCGGCTTATCCACCTCAATGTTGTCTACACGCAAATGTCCGCCCGATTTGGAGACGAACCCCGCGATCATATTCAGCAGCGTGGATTTGCCGCAGCCGCTTGGGCCAAGCAGCACGAAGAATTCTCCGCCCTTGATCACCAGATCTACATCCTTAATAATGTAGTGGACATCTCCGGCTGCCGGTTCACTGTAGCTCTTACGCAGCTGCTCAATATGAATAGCATGCTGCCTTGCCGCTGGTTTAGCAGATAAAGACATGGGGCACCTCCTGTGGTTTTATTTATTTCGGATAGGTCACTTTATCCGGCAGCGCCTGCTTCAGCGGCTCCAGCTTAAGCTTGCTGCCAAGGTCAAAGTCCTGCGTGATAATCCCTGTATCCACCATATATTTCTTCTGTCCGGCGAGGCTGTCATACGCAGCCTGGGTGAAGCCCACCTTCCACGGATTCGCCGGCAGGTCCTTCAGCGTTGCTTCCTTCGGCTGCTTCACTTCCTTGAACATCAGCTCCGCCACTTCCTCCGGATGCTCCTGCACATACGCCGAAGCTTCATCCACCGCTGCCAGGAAAGCCCCAATGCCTTCAGCATGCTCCTCTACAAAAGCATTCTCGGCTACGATTCCCATCCCCAGCCGCACCGGCGTCTTCGACATATCGGTCATCTCATGCACGCCCTCAAGTGCAGCCAGCTTATCGGTCAGCGCTGAACCGCTGAACCAGGCGGCATCGACATCCCCCTGCTTCAGGGCAATGAAGGCTTCGTCGAAGGCCCCCTGTCCTGTAAGCTTCACATCGCTGAGCGCGATGCCCTGCTCCTTCAGGTATTCATCCCACAGATACGGCAGGAAGGTGCCGCGCAGGAAGCTCAGATTCTTGCCCTTCAAATCAGCGGCAGACTGAATGTCGTCTCTAGCGTACAGCTTCCATACTGCCGCTGCCTGATCCGTGGCCTGACCGGCGGAAGCGATGATCGAATAGTCGCCCTTGGCAACGGCGTTCAGCACCGGAAAATCCGCGCCGAAGGCCACATCCACCTGCTTGATGAACAGCGCATTCACTCCCTCCGCCGGCGTCCCGAAGTTGATGATCTCCGCATCGATGCCGTGGCTTTTGAAAATGCCTTGCTTAAGGGCTACCCGGAAGGTCGGATTCGTGTTGATATCAGCAATCCTGATCTTCAGGGTCTCCGGTGTTCCGCTGCCCTCTCCCGCAGAGGCTGCCGCATCTCCCTTGGAGCTGCAGCCGGAGAGTACCAGTACCAGAAATAAGGATAAGAGCAGAAGGCTTAAGCTGTACCTTGATTTTGTCACAAGAACGCACCTCTTCGTCTATGAATTTCTGAAGCCTGCCTGAGTCTCTACTTGGCCCGCCGGACGCTGCCTTCATCCGTAGTGGCTACACAGGCAGCTCCCTCTGTAAAAGGCAGCGTCGTCGCTACCTGCACGACCGAATCTGATCCCTTCGGCGCGGCTCCCGGCACCCGGAAGCTGGACACATCGAGCGGCTCAATCGCAAGCTCCTGCGGCTTCGTAAGCTGCGGCACCCAGGCATAGGGTACCCGGTAAGAACGGTAGACCATATTCGTATTGCGGCGGTCGGTGTATGGGGAAATATACTCCCAGACCAGCTCATGCGCTGCCGTGACCTCGAACAGCCGTCCATTGGAGCCTTCGGTAATCAGCGTGTTGCCGTTTGCAAGCCGCTGCGCCGAGCTGATATACGGGCTGTAGAACTTATAGGAATCCGTCGGAATGGAGAATCCGGCCTCCGCCGAAGTATACTGCCACTCGATCGCAAGCGTCACCGGGTTAATCTCCAGCACACGCGAGTGATCGCGTAGCGCATTCTTCTGCCCGAAGGGCGATGCCGGATTCGGCAGACCGTAGCCGCCCCAACCGCCGTTATCGAATACAAGCAGATTGCCTTCCCCCGGCAGCCCCTTCGGAATGATGTGGGCGTGATGCTGGCCGATAATCCAGCCGATATGCTTCACTTCGGGCAGGGAATAATCCGGGCCCAAGCGCCAGACAATGGCCCCGCTGCGCTTATCCGTGATCGCGATGATATTCGCCTCACGGGCATCCCAGATAATATTGTCCGGGTGGAAGCGCTCGTCTCCCTGATCATAAAACCGGTTCGGCCCCACATAGGACGCAGAGTTAATGTGCAGCCAGTCGCCTACGCCGCCGCCCAGATCGCCGAAGGAGCGGGTGTTGGGGTCGCGGAACAGGACATTGCGCGCCGCCTGGTCGAATCCCAGCTCCGCGAAATGATCGCTGGCCGCCCACTCCCAGAGGACATTACCTTCCCAGTCCACTTCAATAATCGTGTCATCCAGCAGCTCTTTGTCGGAAATCTCGGAGTTATGCAGATTTTTATGCGCCAAGATGAGCGTTGTCCCGCTGTTAACCGAAGGTTCAAGCCCAGGAGCATAGTATCCGGCAGGATTGCCTTCCCGCTGGTAATCATGGTGCTGGCGGGCATACCAGAGCGGCTCGGCCCCAGGGTCCTCGATCAGCTCATAGCTGTTGTATCTCCAGACCACATTGCCTTCCCAATCCACCTGCACCAGATCGACATTATCCTGAATGCCGAATTTGGGATCTCTTCTGCCGGTGCTGCCCAGGACATAGCCACCGGGAAGGATTTTGGCCGGAAAACCGATTAGCCCTTGCCATAGATGCACCTCCTTGCCGTTCATATCGATCAGCACTACGCCTTCGTCGCCTGCCTGGAACACCGTATAGCCGCTCCATGCCTTGTTTGGGTTATATACGGTTGCCCCTGTTGGATATATTGTGGAATGTCCCATGTTCATCTCTCCCTATCGTTATGGTAGTATACCCTTCATTCTCAGTAGCTGAGATAATTGCTCTTCGGTCCTGTGTGCGGCTTCTGTTCAGGCTCTGCGGGAACGGCAGCGGCAGCGTTCTCCTGTGCCAGCTTCAGCAGCGTATCCGCGAATCCTTCCAGATTGCCGATGATCCGCTCATAGAAACGGCTCTGCTGCTCCAGCTCCTCCTCCGTGAACCCCTCGAACAGAAGCGTAATACACTTAGCACCGATGTTGCCGTTGCGCTCCACCATCTCCCGGCCGCGGGCGGTAATATCCAGCAATACGGTCCGGCGGTCAACCTCCTTGCGCCTGCGCACCGTATATCCGCCGGCCTCCAGCTTGTCACTCAGCGCTGTGATGGCGCCTGAGGTGAAGTCCAGCTCCTCCGCCAGATCGCTGAGCCGCTGCTCCCCGTCGCGGATGATTTTGTGCAGAATCAGCATTCCCGGCAAGGCCACCCCTTCCACGCTTACCCGGTCGCGCTCCTTGACGAACCTGCGTACCAGCTTACGGAACAGATGATCCGCCTGCTCCAGTTGCTCCCACTGTCTATCCTCCATGCCCTCTCTCTCCTCCACGGGACGCAAATAGGCCCCCGGTCCATTCCCTGTTCGGGAACTGTAACGGGAGCCTTTGGTGGTCCAATCAGCTCAAATCTCAGGTATGATGTTCACAGCGATTATTTCACTGTTCATTTAATTAGCGGTGAACGATTGCTGTTATCATATACCCCCTTAAACCAACCTGTCAAGTAAGAATTATAAAATTGTTACGACAGGCTGACCACGTAGGTCAGAAACTGATAGATATTATCCTTCAGCACCGTAGCTGTCGCCAGCA
Source organism: Paenibacillus sp. FSL P2-0089 (assembly GCF_038595095.1). Classification (NCBI taxonomy): domain Bacteria; kingdom Bacillati; phylum Bacillota; class Bacilli; order Caryophanales; family Paenibacillaceae; genus Paenibacillus; species Paenibacillus sp. FSL P2-0089. The sequence continues at coordinate 5,276 of NZ_CP152006.1, read as the reverse complement.
GCTTCTTACCGGACGGACTCCAGTGGAGAGGGTCAGCCAGATGAAAATCATTCAGCACAGGTGTCTGCTCTCCGGTCTCCACCTCGGTAATGAACAGGTCCTGCTGGTCATCCGTTGAACCGGCCGCCGTCACTGCATAAGCCAGCAGCTTGCCGTCCGGCGACCAGCTGGTGCCGAAGATCTGCTGCCCTGAAGCTAGCTTAGACTGCTCATTGCCTTCGCTGTCACAGAGCTTCAGAGTCATCTCTCCGGGTCCGATACGCTCGACAATCGCCATCTGACTTCCGTCCGGAGAAGGAACCGCCCAGATCACATTCTTTCGCAGCACCTTGGTCTGCTTCGTCGCTATGTCATAGGCGCTAAGCTGGCTGTCTTCACCTGTAACATAGAGAATCCGGCTGCCGGTCTGAACCACCTCATGCACATACGGGATGCCCGTCTTCACGATCGTCTCCTGCTTGCCGGTTAGATCTGCACTTAGAATATTGCCTTCCATATCAGGAAAAATCACATGTGCGTCATCCGCCCACTTTCCTTCCTCCACCCGAAACTCTGCATCGCTTACCTTCACCGGTGCACCCCCGGACAGATCCATAATATAGCCGAACCCTGTGACGTCATACAGCTCCTTGAAGAAGACATGCGTCTTGTCCGGAGACAACTGCGGCGCGCCGTAATTCAGCTCTCCAACCTGCAGCGGGGCTTCCTCACCTGTGGACAGGGTATGCAGATAGAGATTCAGCGGATACCGTTCCTGTCCTTCAATAATCTGCGAGGGAAGACTGCGGTTCTCCTTGGTCACTACCATTACATCCTCACCGGCAAAATCCGTCCCCCGCACCCCCTCCACCTTCTGTATGCCCGCAAGCTTCAGCTTTGTATAGACCGGTTCGCTGATATTATCGAGGACTGTAATTTTGCGGCCTGCCTTCTCTACAACCTCACGTGTATCTGTGCTCTCAGTACTACAGGCAGTAACCGTTAGCAGAACAGCTCCGCAGAGCAGAATGCTCCAGATCTTGCCCCTGGCTCTATGGCTCTTATGATTCATTCAGGCTTCCCTCCAGCTCATCGCTCATGTTGCCACTTCAGCATAGCGGACGCTTATTTCCAAACCGCATCGCAAATATCTCCAACTTGTAAACTTTATCCCTTCAGGTCATCAGCGGAAAAGACAGCTCAAACGCCGCCCCTTCGCCTGAGCCTTCCAGCAAGGCAATGGTTCCGCCCTGCTTCTCCACCAGATTACGGACCAGCGAGAGTCCAAGCCCTGTGCCGCCCGAGGCTCTGGAACGGTCACGATTGACCGTATAGAACGCTTCGAAGATCTTCTCCCTCGACGCCTCCGGAATGCCGATGCCGGAATCCTGCACAGTAATCCATACCCGCTGCTCCCTGACCTCGCTGTGCAGATGAATACTCCCCTGCGGGACATTATATTTGATCGCATTGTCCAGCAGATTGATGAAGATATGCATGAAGCTTTCTCTATCGATCCAGATATGCGCGGGCTGGGCGTCAAGCGTGACTGTGAGGCCGTAGCGCTCCGCCTTGCCTTTCATCCGTCCGCAGATATCGCGCAGCGTACTCTCAACCTCCAGCAGCTCTGCCTGGGATTCAAAATCATACTTCTCCAGCGCCGTTAATTGCAGCACCTTCTCCACCATCTCGTACAGCCGCTCTGTTTCCTTGGCGATACTCAGCTTGGCATCATGCAGCAGCTTGGGGTCATCGTCATACATATTCAGCAGATCAACATACGCCTTAATCGAGGTCAGCGGCGTCTTGAATTCATGGCTGATGTTCCCGATGTACTGCTTCTGCTGCTGCTCCAGCGCCTGAAGCTTCTCCACCGCCAGCTCCAGCTTACGCCGTTCTTCATCCTTGGCGGCAATGCTGCGCTCGATCTCCCGGCTCATGAAGTAGATGCCCTCGGCCAGCTCCCCCAGCTCATCCTTACGCCGCACCGGCGGAGCCGTGATATAGTTGGCACCGCGGATATCCTCCGCCGCCTTCTTCAGCCGCCCGATGGAGGCAGCCGCACGGTTGAAATACAGATACCCGAGGATGAAGCTGAACACCAGAACCACGCCGCCTGTCGTCAGGAACAGATTCAGCAGTGTCTGCTGGAAGCTGCGGGCTCCCTCCAGGGAGTATTGCAGTTGCACCACGCCCATCTGGCCCTCCGGCCCCTGCAGCGGGGCCAGGTAGAACAGCTTGTCGCCTTCACTCTGGTAGGCGACCTTGTTATTCAGCGCGTATTCCAGCACTGTGCTGAGATCCGGCTTGCCCGGACCCGGCCCAGGCTCAGGCCCGCCTTGCGCCGAGGTGCCCGCCTGCTGGCCCTGGCTGTCGTACAGGGTCACCTCCAGGCCGGTGAATCCGGCCAGCTCGGCAGCCAGCGCCTTGCCGCGCTGCTGCATGAAGACCTGCGGCGTAAGGCGCGCACCGGTATAGTACGTCTGCTTCACGCGCAGATTGACCGTGTTGACGTGCTGGGCCAGATTGTGCTCCGTCTGGCCCTGCTCATTGCGCTCCACGCCGCGCAGGACGAAGTAGCTCAGCACGCCGACGGCCAGAATCAGCAGCGCCGCCAGGAACAGGCTGAACTTCAGCTTGATGCTGATTCTCATGAGTAGCTCCCCGCAGGCACTGCCTTATAGCCTACACCGTAGACGGTTTGCAGGATATTCTGGTAGGGCTCGCCCAGCTTTTTGCGCAGCCGCTGGATATGAATATCCACGGTGCGCGTTCCCCCGGCATAGTCCATGTCCCAGACCTGCTCCAGCAGCTCCTCGCGCATATACACCCGCTGCGGGTGCGAGAGCAGCAGATGCAGCAGATCGAATTCCTTCGGGGTCAGCTCCAGCGGCTCCCCGCCAAGCTCGGCGCTGCGCCGGTCCGGGTGAACCTGCAAGAGGCCGTATTCGATCAGCTCACTGCGAACCTCAGCCGTATTCTTCTCCAGCCGGCGCAGAAGCGCCTTCACCCGGGCCAGCAGCTCGCGGATCTCGAAGGGCTTGGTCATATAATCGTCTGCACCCAGCTCCAGACCGACAATTTTATCCACAATATCATTCTTGACAGTCAGCAGGATGATTCCAATATCATCCCGATCCTCCAGCTTGCGGCAGACATCATAACCGCTCAGCTTCGGCATCATTACATCCAGCACCAGCACATTCGGACGAAAGGTATTCGCCTTGCTCAGCGCTTCCTCCCCGTCACCGGCAGTATCGACCTCATAGCCTTCACGCCGCAGCGCGTAGGCAATCGCACTTACAATGGCCGGTTCGTCATCGACGACCAGTATTTTTTTCATAGACGGTTCATCCTTCCGCTCACGCTTGTTCTGATCTGTTACTGCCCTTCAAGAATAACGCAGATGAAGAAGCCGGAGCAAGGAACCGGCAGAGCCAAGCAAAGTTTAGGTTATCTTTAAGAAGACTTAAGCTTCATTTCAGTATTATTGGGTAAACTGTACTTAGCTGAAGTTCACTAGCCGCCGTAAATGATGAACCTTGACCGATATAACCAACCACGAAAAGAGGATTATACACATGAATATAAAACATATGAATATTAAGCGTGTAATGATTGTAGGAACAATGATCGTAGCTATGTCGTTCGGAGGAACGGCCTGGGGTAAGCCGGCTTTACATACCCTTCCTGTCGCCAAATGGTCCACCTCTGATGTGGCCGATACCGATGAGCTGCTGGATGCCCTGAACCTGAACCCGACCTCTGACGAAGAGCTATACGACGCCTTATATGAAGGCAAGTCCCTGCGTAACATCGCAGAAGAGAATGGCGGCAACGTGACCCAGGTCATCAACCTGCAAGTCAAGCAGCTGACCCAGCAGCTCGAAGCCAGACTCGCCAGCGGCAGCATCACCCCGCAGCAGTTCAACGCACAGAAGGCCGAGCTCAGAGAGATTGTCGCGCAGAGTGTCGAAACTTCGTTTGGCTGAGTGAATGGGCGCAGCGATAACTAAATAGGGTTGAAAGTATTTAAAAAGCTGTCCCTTTCGCAGAATTACTGCGTATGGGACAGCTTTTTTATATCCGGCTCATATGCCTTCGCAGCAACACATTTAGATCATTCAAAGAGCACTATTGACCTAAGTCCCGCTCTTGTTATGATTAATAGATACTCTTAGAAATGGAGGAAGAACAATGAATGATGCGCTAATGGAACGTTTACAGCTTTTTTTAACCAAAGAAGGGAATCAGAGTCTGCTCGGTACACCGGCAACAGAGGAACAAATCGCTGAGGCAGAGAAGCAACTGGGTCTGTCACTGGATCAGGATTATGTTCAATTCATCCGAAGCTTTGGCGGCGCCTATGCCGGACTATCCGTACACGCCTTCAGCAACGGTTCCTCCATCGGACGGGAAAGTGTGATCGAGTTAACGTTGTCCTTCCGCGAGGATTACAAGGATACCCCTATGAGCGGGCTGCTTGCACGAAGTGCAGTCTTTTCCATGGACGGCTCGGGCAACCCAATCCTGCTTGACCCCAAGGGCCGCGTGCTGCTCATCGACCATGATAACGGGGATTACGAGGTGATCGCAGAATCGTTTGCTGCGCTGATTGAAGAGAATTTTATGGAGTGGTAGCTTCATTCCTTGCACCTGATTAATATGGATGACAATCATATCGATCCTCTGAAATGGAGTCCGCTCATCTACAATTTCCGCCATTATTTTGGTCTGGGTCATCAGCTTGGCAAAACCTACCGGATAGAAACCTAACCCTTACGGTTGGTGTCCCATGCTCCCATAGAGCAGAACTCGACATTAAGGCTGGATATGCCTGTAATATCTTCGAGAATCGGTACAATCAAATTGGAATAACGGTGATATAACCATTCTGAAGCAAAACGGCTCGGACTGTAAACGCAGTAAGTCTCCCCCAGCTGTTTCCCCTTCGTGCCCTTGAACCAGGTGTTGAAGCTGGGTGGTGAGATGCGGCCTTGGATATGATTCAAGGCTTGCGTCCAGACCTCATCCGGCAGCTCGATGGGAGGGCTTATATTTTTCTCAGAAGCTGAATCGCCGCTAACACTATCCCCTAACAGAAGCTCTTCCACCGACTTCCCGAAGACCTGTCCAAGCTTCAGCAACACCCCGATATCAGGCAGGCAGTCACCCTGCTCCCACTTGGAAACCGCCTGATGGCTTACGCCCACTAATCTGGACAGTTCTGTTTGGGTCAGGGAAAGCCCCTTCCTTAAGTTCAATATATTCTGCCCGGCTTTGTTATTATCTATCAA